>OY762509.1:0-557500 GCA_963666005.1 Vallitaleaceae bacterium
CTTTAGACTTTCAACGTTTTCTTTAAACTCATCCGAACACAGTAAGTCATAAACCAAGCGATACGTTGGATCCCCTAGGTTTTCCTTTTTCATAACCAAATCGTAGTGTTCTGTCTGTAAGGGTATGAATTCTATATCTGTGAACCTCATCGCAGCCGCTTCGCAACCAATACCTACGTCCGCTTTACCTGTAGCTATTGCATTGGCCACAGCAAAATGTGAAGTTTTCTCCTGAAAATAACCGCGAATATCGGATGAAGTCATGGACAGTTGCCTCATCTTTTCATCCAAGAGTACTCTCGTACCACTGCCCTTTTCCCTATTGACAAAGGTCACTCCTTCTTTTGTCAGGCTGAACCAATCCTTTATGTCTTTGGGATTACCCTTCTTTACATAAAATCCCTGTACGCGCTTAGCCAAATGTATGATGATGCATGGAACGCCAGGCACCATATAATGAACATAAGGTATGTTGTATGTATCACTGTCACCGTCCCATAAGTGGATTGCAGCCATATTACTTTGGTCATAATATAAAGACCCAAGCCCCTGAAAGCTACCTACAAAAGACCTTAAAGTGGGCACACCATCTTTGTGGTTTTGCAACATATTAGCGAGGATATCCAACATGGTGTCCTGGCCACTTAAAACAAAACCACCATTGACGCCAAAGTCATTGACCATGTTTCTCTGCAATAGCGGTTGATCCCTATTCATGCTGTAATCGCTTTGCTTTGATAATGATAAGGCTTCATCAATATCCTCGCGACTATCTCCTTTACTTTTCCTAATATAGGCCTCTAAGTCTTGAGAATCTATCCTAACTTTCCTACCAACTTTATAAGAACGCAGTTCTCCCCGCTTTATCAATTCATATACAGTATTCTTTGCTATTTTTAGTTGTTCCGCGACTTCCTCAGCGGTCATAGCCTTATTGTTTTCCATAACTGTCCCCAATCAAGTCTTTTCATTTATCTTGTCCAATATTATATCATAACTCAAGTATTAAAAAAGGTTCGGATTAAACATCGTGTTTAAATCCGAACCTTCTATGTCTTGAATCATAATTAATACATTGCTGTTAATCACAGTCATACACTTCTTGTAAAACCTTCAGAATCCCTTGCTGATCATTGGTATCGGCCACTCGGTCAGCAATTTCTTTGATTGCTGATTCCGCATTCCCCATGGCAACACCCATACCAACAAAAGTCAGCATATCCCGATCATTTTCACTGTCACCAAACGCAATAATTTCTTCTGGTTCAATGCCAAGATACTCTGATAGCTTCTTAATGCCATGGCTCTTATTGATTCCTTTAGACGAAAGTTCATAACAAATATTAAAGGTTAACGCCTTTTCAAAAATCTGATTCGAAAGTAAGCGCTCGGCCCTAAAACGTGTACGGCGTCTAGGTATGAATAATATGCCTTTATGAATCTGACTGTCTGACTTTGCAAGGTTCTTAGCAAGGGATCTTGAACCTGGTAAGTACTTAAGACCTTTTTTCAACTCAGAATTACCCCGGGTCATCAACAAATGGTGCATGATATAATCTTTAAGACCACTGATCAAAGTCTGGTCGTTGGAATAGAATACCGGTTTAATCCCTAACTGATCTGCTGTGGCAATCAAATTCGCAACAGCAGTGGTACTCATACCATCCTCATAGATCAATGTATGCTCAGAGGTCTTTCCACCAGCGGCACCATTGGCACATATATAGTAAGTTCCACGACTAACTAGCGCCGCATGATGGCGTGCATCATAACCAGCCCTTCCGGTCGTAATGGCAACATGAACGCCTTGCTTCATTAATTTTCTTAGGAACCTTACCGTTGAATGATCCATCTTCCTGTTAGACTTAAGCAATGTTCCATCCAAGTCCAGACAAATCAGTTTGTACTTATTTTTCATGCTGACTGATGACCCTTTCAATGTGTACCGTCAGAAATGACATTTCTGAGTTTGACACTACAAAACCATGTTCTTCGTATGCGTAGGTCCTGATTTTATCGGCGCATTTATAGGAATCAGGATATTGATCTTTCACCAGATTGTACAAGCTCTCATTATCATCCGGCAACGCTTCCCCTCTAATAATTCTCTGTGCAAAGAATTTGAGATGGGTCACCAGACGCTGATAACTTAGCAGATCATCAGCAAACTCTACACTAAAATGATATTTAATGATGTTCAGCGAATCCTGTAGAATCTTAATCATCTTGACAACTTGGGGCATATCTTCATCCATAATAGCATTGACCAAATGGATAGCAATAGAAGCCGCTTCATCTTCCGGCAAAGCAATACCAAGTCGCTTGTTGACAATTTCCAGTGCCTGTATACCGACACTATATTCCTTCTTATAAAATTGCTTTATTTCCCACCGAAGAGGGTTTTTCACATCAAGACCATCTTCAATACGTTTAACTGCAAAACATATATGGTCCGTTAACGTTATATAAATATTCTCATTAAGTCTTTTACCAAGAACCCCTTTGGCATAAGTGACAATCTCTTCCGTGACATCCACATACTTAATCGGAATCTCTTTAATCAGCTCAGTCAGTCTGTTGGAGACCTCCTTGCTGTCCATCTTAAAGATTCGCTCTACCTTACTCTGATCCAGCAAATCACCGGCTTTCTTCTTAAAAGCCAACCCCAGACCTGTGATGACCACTTCTTCACTCTGCTCATTCAAGGCAATGACCGCATTATTGTTCAATACCTTCTTGATTTTCATTCAATCACCCAGATTTCTAAAAACCATCTATATATTTACAGTGACGCTTAATCACATTCCCTATACAATATGTCGGTTTCAATATTAAAGAAACCGCTTCAGGTCAGATAATCCTCTGACCCGAAGCCGCTTCCTATTAATACAATACCACAGAGTTTAAACAAGTACCATCAAATCAGCATTTAGTTCAACGTTATTGCCTGTTTCAAAGACGATATCCGCATATTTATCTGAGTTAGTAACAACCACTGGTGTTACGATAGAATAACCGGCATTCTTGATGCCTTCCATATCAAATTCCATGATTGGCTGACCTTTTGTCACTTTGTCCCCTTGTGCAATCTTAGCGGTAAAGTGTTCGCCGTTCAGCTTGACGGTGTCCATACCGATGTGAATCAGAATCTCAGCACCGTCTTCGGATTTGATACCAATAGCATGCTTAGTTTTGAAAAGTGTTACCACTTCACCATCTACTGGAGACACTACAACACCTTCTTCAGGCATAATCGCTACACCGTTACCAAGAGCCCCGCTTGAGAAGGCAGCATCTTCAACTTCAGAGAGTGGAAGTACTTTCCCTTTAATCGGACTAACTAGGACATTGCTTGGTGAGGACTGGGCAGTTTCTGTAGCAGCTTCCTCTTTGTAAAGGAGGAAAGTCAATACAAAACCTACAACCGAAGCGATACCAACTGCAATACTTGTTGTAACAAGACTTGACATACTATTGTTTGCTGCATCGATAAATGAAGGGAAACCGAAGACACCTAGGCCACCCATCATGAACATCTTGGAACCGCCATATCCCATGAAAGCACCACCGATAGATCCACCGATACAGGAGATGATAAATGGCTTCTTCTTAGGTAAAGTGATACCATAGATTGCCGGTTCAGTTACACCGAAGATACCAGAGATAATGGCTGGTACTGATAGTGTTTTAAGGGTTTTGTTCTTAGTCTTAAGGAAGATCGCAAGTACAACCGCTGTTTGTGCAAAAGATGCAGTAAACATTGTTGCAAGTACGTTGTCATATCCCATTGTTGTCAAGTTAGTAATAAGGATTGGCACCAAGCCCCAGTGGAGTCCAAAGATAACGAAGATCTGCCAGAAGAAACCAACAAAAGCACCTGAAAGAATTGGGCTGAAGTTATAGGCAATCGTCGTTACAACACCTACCATAGATGAAAGGAATGAAGCAACAGGACCAACAATCAAGAATGTCAATGGTGCTGCAATAACAAGTGTTAATAGAGGTACAACGAAAAGTTTAACCACATCCGGCACAACTTTCTTGAAGAAAGCTTCTACTTTACCTGCCACATAGACTGCAAGGATAATCGGGATAACGGATGATGCATAACCAGCTGCTGGCCAAGTTACAGGGACACCAAGGAACGTTGTATAAACTGCCATCGGGAACTTAGATTCTGCAAAAAGCGTCGTAATAAGTTCATGTCCTTGAATTGCAGTAACATCTTGCATATATAGCATTGAAGCACCAAGAGCAAGACCAACAAATATATTAACTTTAAACTTCTTAGCCGCTGAATACCCAAGTACAAGTGGTAAATAATGGAAGAAACCATCTCCAACTGCGTTCATGATCAAATAGAAACCATCGTTAGCAGTCATAATACCCATTGCAACAAAAAGTGCCAGGAAACCTTTAATCATACCGGCAGCTGCCAATACACCAAGGGTTGGAGCGAACACACCAGATATAGTGTCAATCAATTTGGCACCGATGCTCATGTTCTCATTACCTTCGTCGCCGCCTTCCATATTGGCGAAGCCACCTTCTTTGTTTACAGCCTCAAAGACATCCGGTACGTGATTACCAATAACAACTTGATACTGACCACCACTTTGAATAACCGTGATAACTCCGTCCATGTTCTTAAGGACTTCTGTGTTTGCCTTGGATTCATCCTTCAATTTGAATCTAAGACGTGTTATACAATGTGTCAACCCATTGACATTAGATTTACCACCAACATTTTTGATGATGGATTTTGCTAATAAATCATATTTTCCAGCCATATTTTCCTCCAAATACAATCTGCATCATATGGTGCCAGAAAGACCTTCCGATCTTCCGACACCTTGTTAACTGTAGGTTAGTTTCTATCTAAAGAAGCGCCGTTTGACTCAATGACATCTTTATACCAGCCAAATGACTTCTTCTTGTAACGGTCAAGGGTTCCTGTGCCATCATCATTACGGTCTACATAGATAAAGCCGTAACGCTTCTTAAGTTCTGCTGTGGAAGCACTGACTAGATCGATACAGCCCCACGTTGTGTAACCCATGAGATCAACACCATCTTTAATAGCTTCTTCCATCTGAACCATATGATCGTTCAGGTATTTGATGCGGTAGTCGTCGAATACTGTTTTGTTGCCATTTTCATCTTCAACAAGTTCATCTACAGCCCCAAGACCATTTTCTACGATGAACAGTGGCTTTTGGTAACGGTCATACATTGTGTTGAGAACATAGCGAAGACCCTTTGGATCGATTTGCCATCCCCATTCACTTTCATCAAGGTAAGGGTTCTTAACGCCTGGGATCAGGTTGCCTTCACCTTTCTTTTTCTTTTCTTCATCTGCCGTGTCACAGACACTCATATAGTAACTGAAAGAAATGAAATCCACTGTGTGGCTAAGTTTTTCTTCATCTTCCTCTGTAATGTTCAGTTCAATACCATTCTCTTTGAACAGACGCTTGGAGTAAGATGGGTACTTACCTCTAGCATGAACATCTGTAAATAAGAGGTTAGAATGATCGTATTCAAGAACTTGAATCATATCATCTGGTGTAGGCATCAGCGGATATACCGGCATTGCAATTACCATACAACCAACCTGCATTTCAGGGTTGATCTCATGAGCAATCTTCGTCGCTGAGGCACTTGCAACCAACTCATGGTGAATCGCCTGATAGAGATCACTTTGTGACAATTCTTCTTTAGGGGTCTTAACACCATGGAAGAATGGGAAATGGAGAATGGAGTTGATCTCGTTAAAAGTCAGCCAGTACTTAACCTTATCCTTGTATCTTGTGAAAACAGTTCTTGCATAATGTTCAAAGAACCCAATCATACGTCTGTCTACCCAACCATCGTAAGTCTCAGCCAGATGGAGTGGTGTTTCATAATGAGAAAGTGTTACCAGTGGCTCTATGCCATACTTATGACACTCGTCAAAAACTCTGTCATAAAAAGCAAGTCCTGCTTCATTTGGTTCTTGCTCATCTCCTTTAGGGAATATTCTTGACCAAGCAATGCTAAGTCTGAATACTTTGAAGCCCATCTCTGCAAAAAGCTTAATGTCTTCTGCATATCTGTGATAAAAATCGATAGCGATCAGCTTCATGTTATCTTCTGTAGGTACTTCCGTTGCCGGTCCAACGATCCCTTTAGGCATCACATCTTGAACGCTAAGCCCCTTACCGTCTTCGTTATAGGCACCTTCTAATTGGTTGGCCGCTGTTGCGCCGCCCCAAAGGAAATTCTCTGGAAATGCTGTACTCATTGTATTCCTCCTGTTGTTGAACAATGTTGTAACGTCTTGTCTGCTTTGAAAGTCATCATTGTATGATGTGTGCGATTCACTCTGATAAACTTTCTATTTGAAAAACAAAAAAAGACCAGAAATGTCTAATGATACAGCTATAGCTATGCTGTACATCAACATTCATGGTCTTGCCTGCTTCACCAGTCACAATCCGTTATATGTTAATCGAAATCATGATATTCAATTGATGAGGCAATGTTAGCATGGTATCCTGGATTTTGTCAATACATTACGGATATTTTGTCATAACCATTAATAATCAGTTTATTTTTTTGTGCATTATGCACCAATGTTCTTTTGAAGTACATGTGCATTTAACCAATTAACAGCCTATTATTTTATGCTGAACAACCAGTAGTAATTCACCTACAATAACACCCTATTTCCATCTGCTTCTCATTGATATTCATGCACCTCTCTGATAAGATGATAAGAGTATTACTATAAAATATAATAAGTATTGGATGTCTGAACAGAATCGCATAATATCCAATTGGAGGCTACATGAACCTAGAATCACTTGAGTATTTCCTATACATAGCAAAATATCAGAACATGACCCGCGCCGCCAATTACTTCTACGTCAGCCAATCCACCTTAAGTCGTCAAATTAAGTCCTTAGAATCTGAGCTTGGTGTACAGCTTTTTAAACGAAGCAAAGTCATAGAATTGACAGAAGCCGGCAAAGTTCTCGAAAATAAGGTCTCAACTTTTTTGAAGCACTACCATACGATGATTGACGAGGTCAAAGCTGCCTCCAGAGGCGATCTTGGCATTCTCAGAATCACTGCCAATGGTAAGTTATGTGATGAAATGGCCGTCATCTTTTCCAAATTTCATGAACGGTGTCCTGATGTACAATTAATCCTCGAATCCTATGACTTCACAGAAGTACTGAGTTCCGTGGCCTTTGATATCTATGATGTGGCTTTTACCTATGACTTCTCATTACCACCAAACACCGAGATGACGACGTATACCATTGCCAACGACACCTTTTCATTGGTGGTACCTACACAATACTTTCCTGATGCCTGTTATGATGATATCCCAAAGATTGTACAGACCCTTCCCCTCATTCTGCCACCGTATGTTGAACCACCATTTCTAAAGCTCATTAAATACGAGTTGCAAACCGAAGCCAATGTATCCAATATAGAAACTGTCTATGTCAACAATACGGATTCTGTTATCCTGGATGTATCATTAGGACTTGGCTACAGCATCGTACCTACATCTCTTTATAAGACAAAAGTCGGTAATACCAGTGTCAGCTTCATTGACCTTCACGAATCTGCAGCCAAAGCAACCATCGTTATGTTAACGAAGGAAGATGCTCAAGATGAGATCGTTCAGAGTTTTATAAAGACTGCTAGAGAAGTATGTCCTGAGATGTAAGAAGATTGCTTCTGGTACAAATATTTTCTCCGCACAACTAAAGAAAAGAGGTATCGAAGGCTTGTCATTTAAGACATAACCTATGATACCTCTTTTAATACCCTTATCTTATTCTTATTCCCTTATTCTTATACTGTTTCTTATCTGATTTTACCTACGAATGGAGGTTCCACTTTACCGTCCATATCAAGGTAATCGATGATAGAACGAATCTCTGAATGAAGTTCATCCGCACAATACATACCAAACAATTCTGTACCAAACGCCATATCAAGGTCATCTGATATACGTTTTTTCCAGTTTCTTCTTACCAGTTGTGCTGTCAATCTTCTTGCGATACGATTCTGAGACATTAGCATATCAGCAATTTCATAGGTTCTTTCTTCCAGTTTTTCTCTTGGTACAACCTCGGATACCAGACCTAGACGAACAAGATCGTCTGCTTCCATTACATCACCTGTCATCAAATACCATGCCGCAAATCTTGCTGGCATAAGTTCAAAGAAACAGCTGTGAATACCATCTCCAGGCACATTGTTGATTCCTGGTAGCATGTGTGGATCAAGGACCTTGATGTCATCCGCTGCAATAGCAAGGTCACACATTAAAGCCAATTCTGTATGACCACCTGATCCGCTAAGAACACCCATCGTTGGCACTTCTACATCTTGAATCATAGTGATGATCATACGACGTCCATCCACGAACATGTGGCTGTAACGAACTTCAGAAGCATCGTCACCTTCCGGTGCCCAGCTTGCCGCTTCAAAGTCAGATACCCAGATATTACCTGTTCCTGTAAAGATAATCATCTCTGTATCTCTGTCCGTTCCAAGCAGACGCCACATCTTACCGATGGCATCATGCATCTCCATAGACCAGATCAATGGACCGCCTTGACAGTGCATTCTAACGGTAACCACACCATCTTCTCGTCTGTCCATGATGAAATGTTCTTTGAACATCTCTTTGATTTCTTCAAATGTTGGCCATTTCACATAGCCTGCATTGGTTTCTCTTGTTGTTACTGACATTGTACTACCTCCGTTATTAACTGTTTATTGGACTATGACAATATGAGTACCAAGGTTATTTGCTGCCCATATCATAGTGCTTTTCTTCTACAGCTTCGTAGGTGATTATATCGGGATTCTAGGATACCCCTCCTGCACCATGAATTATAGGGAGATAAAATCGGATTGTACAATTCAGTATTTGCAATTTGTGATCGGGTTACTGCCGGGATGAACGAGAATGGATGCCCATCCGAAAGCCTCAGACATCCAAGCTGCGCTTGGAAACTCGTTTCGTGATGGACATCCATTCTCGTTCATCCCTAGGTTCTTGGGATCTTATATTTTGTTGCTGTAATGATTAGTACAGTGAATAAATCCCATTGTGACTTACCACTTTGCAGTCGGGCTGGGACATCTCAACTTTTCTTTTGCCGCTCGTACGATGACGAAACAGCCACAATGGGCGCACATGCCGTTGACCATTTTTTCACATTGGTCGCAGATGGATAGTCGCATCTGGTAGCGTTCGTCCGTGCATCGTTGATCTACTGGAAGGCGTTCTATGTAGCCTTCCAGGTAATCTTTCAGTCCGTCCTTATCAACGAAGTCGGTGCAACGTCGGCAATAATTGGTGTTAAGCATTGACGATAATTCGTGCTACTGAGCAAGGTGGCAGGGTCACTTTCACTGTGCCATCGACGATTGCTGCTTTTGCTTCTTCTACTACCACTGTTGTTGGGGCTTCAAATGTGTTGTGTGCGGACATTGTGCCTGTTACAACTTCACCAGTTACTTTTGCTGGTGTAAAACCGACTAGCTCTGTAGTGATATTTTTTTCTTCGGCAAGGTCTGTATTACAAAGGGTAATAACCACTTGTCCCTCTTCATTCATTGAAGCTGATTCTGTTACTGATGGAATTTTATTCTCATCTGTTCCAACTTCTTCTGCTGCAATATAACTGTCCAGAAGTGTATTATCCATATGTTCACTGTACATCTTAAATACGTGGTAGGTTGGTGTAAGAATCATCTTATCACCTTCTGTGAGAATCACTGCTTGAAGGACATTAACCAGTTGAGCAATATTAGCCATACGGACACGATCTGCATGTTTGTTGAAAATATTTAGGTTAATACCGGCAATTATTGCATCACGCATGGTGTTTTGTTGATACAAGAAACCTGGATTCGTACCTTCTTCTACATTGTACCAACTTCCCCATTCGTCTACCATTAAGGCAATACGCTTATCTGGGTCGTACTTGTCCATAATGGCACTGTGTTTAGTGACAAGTTCTTCCATCCTCAGAGTTTTCTTGATTGTCAAATAATAGGTAGCTTCATCAAATTCTGTTGCGCTGCCTTTATTCGCCCAATCATCATTTGGCATTGTGTAATAATGCATGGTTAATCCATCCATGAATTGCCCTGCATTCTTCATTAGTACTTCTGTCCAATTATAGTCATCCACATTTGGACCACAGGCGATTTTGAACACTTTATTATCGCCATAATTTCTTACATATGTTTGGAAACGTCTGTAGAGATCCGCGTAATATTCCGGTCTCATATTACCGCCACATCCCCAGTTCTCGTTACCAACACCAAAGTATTTGACCTTCCAAGGTTCCTTGTGACCATTTTCCTCTCTAAGTTGTGCCATTGGAGATAAACCATCAAAAGTCAGGTATTCCATCCACTCTGACATTTCCTGAACTGTACCACTGCCAACGTTGCCGTTGATGTACGGTTCACAACCAATCAGCTCACAAAGACGCATGAACTCATGTGTTCCAAAGCTATTATCTTCAACAACGCCACCCCAATGGGTATTGATCATCTTTTTACGATTTTCATTGGGACCGATGCCATCTTTCCAGTGGTATTCATCTGCAAAGCAACCACCTGGCCATCGCAGTACAGGGAGCTTCATCTCTTTTAGAGCATCAAGCACGTCCGTACGTATCCCGTCAATATTGTCAATCTGAGAGTCTTCCCCAACATACAACCCTTCATAGATACAGCGTCCCAAGTGCTCTGAGAAGTGCCCATAGATGTTCTTATCAATGGTTGCCTTTTTGTTCTGAGTGTTAATAATATACTTCATGTGTCGCCCTTTCTTTTGTCGTTTCAGCTTATAATCAATGGTTAAGTCAAGACCTGTCCTTGACGGCTTTTTGGACTTCAAATATACTATGAATTATAGCAACCACCCTGATTTGATTAAATGTTCTAATCAACTATGCATTTGTCATTTTGAACTGGAGATAACATGATTGAACTTGAATATATAGGATTGAACTACAAAGAACCCCCTGATCAGGCCATAGACCGTCCAGAGGGTTCTAGCAACTATTTATTTATTATTTTTCATACTGAGATTTATCTAGAGGTCAGTGGGACCTTGCAGCTTTGTCCACCGGGCACTTGCATACTATATACCCCTGATCATCCTCAATATTATCACAATCCCAAAGATGGCTTCTTGAATGACTGGCTGCATTTCCTTGACAGAGATTATCAAGCTATCGATACGTATGGTCTTCCACTCAACACACCCTTCACCATTGAAGAAGTTCAAATGGCTCATGAGCGTATACAGAAAATAGAGCAAGAGCACTTAATGAAAGCTTCAAATGACAAGAAGATGATCGACTTGCTTATAAGAACACTTCTTTTGGAATCCAGCCGTTCCCTTGAAGCTTACAATACCCATAGTGCTTCTACCCAAGAGCGACGTATACGAAATATCAGGTCCATGGTCATGGGCGAGCTTAGTAAACCTTGGGATGTTACCCAGATGGCTGACCTTGCTGGACTTAGCCGTTCAAGATTCAATACTGTCTACAGGCAAATTTTTGAAACCAGTCCAAAAGAGGATTTATTGAATGAGCGTATGACTTTGGCTAAATATCTGTTGTCCACTAATTCCTATAGTGTGATGGAAGTTGCTCTTAGAGTGGGGTATGAGAATATTTATCACTTTTCGAAGCAGTTTAAGAGGTGTTGTGGGGTTGCGCCTAGTGGGTATCGGAAGGGGTAGTGTGTGGATGGTTCCGGGTTGGCTTCCGGTTCAGCTAAGGTCGGGTATTCATACGAAGCCTCAGACATTCGAGCAAGACTCGAGAACTCGTTTCGTGATGAACACCCGACCTTAGCTGAACCTAGTTGTTCTAGTGCCGGATACTTTTAAGAGAAAATGATGATATAGATGGTGGCTTATCCTTCCAGAACTTCTACAGCTTTCTCTACGATGATTTGCCATGGTAATAGTTTACCGCTACCGATGTCACCGCATGCTAGATAGCCTTCATCTGAGCCTAAGACCTGATAGCCGAAGTGGGTTAGTTTTGTCATGTTGTCCTGTACAATTGGGTTTTCCCACATAGCTGTATTCATCGCTGGTGCTATCATAACTGTTGCTCTTGTTGCCATGACGGTTGTTGTTAGCATATCGTCTGCAATGCCACCAGCGATTTTACCGATGACATTCGCCGTAGCTGGTACTATTAGGAACAAGTCTGCTTTTTTTGCAAGACTGATGTGCTCTGTGTCCCATTTGTCCACTTCATCGAACATACCTGTTACGACTTTATTGTGGGAAAGACTTTGGAATGTCAAAGGGGTGACAAACTTCTGAGCGTTCTCTGTCATGATCACATCCACATTATAGCCTTTTTTAGTCAAGTCGTTAACAACTTCTACCGCTTTGTAACAGGCTATCCCACCCGTCACACCAACAACTATGTTTTTCATCTTGTCAATTCCTCCACAATGGCAGTGGCAATGTCTTCTTTGGTATGGCATCTTCTGAACACAGTGCCGTCTTTTACAAAGATTGCCTCATGCTTGCTCTGTGATATATTCTTAAGATCATTGGCAACGACAAACTCACAAGCATTTTTCTGGCGTTGAGTCTCTGCGACTTGAATCAGTGTCTCCTCAGATACATGATCCAGTAATTTAAAACCGATCAATCGACTATTCGGACATAACGCTTTCATTTCGGAAATGATTTTAGGCGTTTTTTCTAAATACAGGCAAATCGGTTCTTTCGAGCCAACTTTACCTTCAGACCGATTATCCACATTATCCGCAGACATCATAAAAGATTTCAACAGTTCTGGGCTGATTTGCTTTCCTCTACTTTGGACGCTGTTGATAAATTCATACAATGTATCCGCTTCCTCTGTCACCGTTCTAACACGTGAAACGTAAAAATCAGAGATCGCCATCAAGTGTATGATGATATCAATATCGCCATCCGCTAAGATTTTATGTATTGACTGCTGTACACTGGCTGTGTCAGTCACAGGATGATAGCTTGTCCTATGATCCATCTCAGGTAATACAGCCCCTTCTCCTGCAACATAATCAATATGAAGATTCAACGATTGTTCATCATCAGCTAATAGCCATGCCTCATGAATCTTAGCGGCCAATCTACCAGTACTTGTATTCGTGATACTTCTTACACGGTCAATCGGTTCTTTTGTTCCACCTGCGGTAATTAAGATCTTCATACTTCCCCATGGGTCTCTTCGTGTTTTGTTTGAACAATCTGATTGTTCTCATCAAGAAGAAGAATGGTCGGTTCAAAACCAATAGCTTCCTTTGCATCCATCATGGCATAAGCAATGATAATCACTTGATCGCCAGGCTGAACTAGTCTTGCTGCAGCACCATTAAGGCAAACGATCCCAGAACCTGGCTCGCCTTCGATTGTATAAGTTTCCAGTCTGGCACCATTGTTGTTATTCACGATCTGGACCTTTTCGCCTACCAATATGCCTGCTGCATCCAATAATTTCTTATCGATGGTAACGCTGCCAACATAGTTAAGATTGGCTTCTGTTACTGTTGCTCTATGTAACTTTGATTTAAACATTGTCAGGATCATAATTCCACTTAACCTTCCTATTTCAACTTAAGTACTCTATTGTCTATTAACCTGGTCTTTCCGAATCTAACCGCAACGGCTGCCAAAGCTTCATCCTCTATCTGTTCGATGTCACTAAGGTCAAAATTACTTAACACAGATACATAATCAATCTCAGCTAATGGCACAGTGTTGATCTTGGCTACAATGCCCTCGACTACTTTGGCAACACTAATTTCACCTTTGGCAACAACCCCTTCTGCTTCGGTCAGTGCCTGATTCAAAATCACAGCCTGGCTTCTTTCATCTTCATTTAGATACACATTCCTGGAGCTCATGGCTAGGCCATCTTCTTCACGGATAATCGGACACACGACCACTTCAACATCCATGTGCAAGTCCCTTACCATCTTCTTGATGATGATGGCTTGCTGTGCATCCTTCTGACCAAAATATGCCCGGTCTGGTTTAACAATATTAAAGAGTGTGTTAACGACCGACGTCACACCTTTAAAATGTGTTGGCCTTGAAGCGCCACAAAGCTGTCCTGTAATAGGGCCTTCTACATTCACATATGTGCTGGCACCTGGAACGTACATCTCATCAACACTTGGATGAAATACGTAATCCGCGCCTGCCTCTACTGCTAATTTATAATCTCTATCGATATCTCTAGGATAACTTTCAAAATCTTCGTTTGGTGCAAATTGTGTTGGATTCACAAAGACACTCACAACGACAAGGTCATTATCTTTCTTCGCTGCTTTAATCAATGATAAATGCCCTTGATGCAAGTAACCCATCGTAGGTACAAAGCCAACACTGCCTTTTCCTTTTGTCTGCTTACGAAGTTCTTGTATTGATTCTACTAACATATCCATCTCCTTGGGATAAACCCATCAGTAATAACATAGCAACTCATCTTTAGTACAGCTTTTCCAGTATCTCATCCTTCATGGTAAAGGTATGTTTCTCTTCTGGAAATACTTCGTGTTCCACTTCATCTATATACTGCTTAACACCATCCACCATCAATTCTTTAAGGTTCTGGTACTGTTTAACAAATTTCGGAACAAAGTCAGAGAACATACCCAACATATCATTCACCACCAACACCTGACCATCACACTCCGCTGATGCTCCGATACCAATTGTTGGAATACTTAACTGCTTAGTAATATATGTTGCCAGCTTCGCAGGAACCCCTTCTAGAACGATAGCGAAAACACCTGCCTCTTCAAGAGCAAGGGCATCTTCCAATATCCTCTTGGCTGCAGCCGTTTCTTTCCCTTGGACTTTGAACCCACCAAAAGCATTAACAGATTGTGGTGTCAGACCAATATGCCCCATCACAGGAATCTGCGCTTTAATAATGGCTTTTACTTGAGGCAATACATCTTTACCCCCTTCAAGTTTGACCGCATTAGCGCCACCTTCCTGAACAAGCCGTCCAGCGTTACGAACCGCTTCTTCTGGGCTGATGTGATAGGATAAGAAAGGTAAATCACCAATCACAAATGCTCTTTTTACACCTCGACGTACGGCCTTAGTATGATAAACCATGTCATCTACAGTCACTTTGAGGGTATCCTCATGACCTTGTACCACCATGCCAAGGGAGTCACCGACTAATATTGAATCGATGCCTGCTTCGTCCAGTATCTTAGCCATGGAGTAGTCGTAAGCTGTTAACATCGTTATTTTTTTATGACCTTTGGCCATCTGAAAATCATTCACTGTAAAATTCTTCATCTTCATCGCTCCTTAAAAATCCTTGTCAAATCACAGACTTCGGTTTCACTCAACCGATTGCCTCTAACCATATCAATTGTCCTAAGCCCCAAAGCCCGGTACAATTGTTCTGACGACTCGCCCAACTGCTTGTGAATCGCCTCCAAATGGACATTAATCACCTCTTGGTCATTACGTACCAAAGGACCTGTCAGTCCCATAACGGTGCCTTTTGCTTCAATATTTGACAGAGCGCCGCGCATCAATGGTAACATCATTGACATTGCGGTTATATCTTCAAAGCCTGCTTTCCTCATATAGGAAAGCCCTTCTTCTACCAATGTGACTAGGTAATTGGACATAACAACGGCTGCGCCGTGGTACAGACTTTTTGCCGATGCATCAATCCACTGATAAGGGTTACCCAACCGCTTAACCAGTGTTTCAATGGTAGGAATGGAACCAATCGATGATTCCAAAGTCAGGTATGTTGTCTCTAGGTGCTTAACGTCCTCTGCACCACCTGCAAAGGCCTGCAAAGGATGCATGGATGCAACCACCGCCCCAGCGTCTTGACAGACCGCCAAAACCTTTGAAGACAAAGCACCACTGCAATGAATTATATATTTATTCGTCAAAACATTGCCATTGGCAACGACGTCTGCTACAGATGCTATTGCTTTGTCTGAAACAGTTATAAATATAATCTCACATTCTACAACGAGATCATCCATATGCTTATAGGCGTGTGCACCAAGCGTTTCAGCCAACTGCGAAGTAGTACTTGAATTTCGTCCCCAGACACTTACCTGTTCTATACCTCTGTCCAGAAAATAGCCTGCTAATGCCCTTCCGACTTTTCCTGGTCCTATTATGCCAACTTTCATTTTTAACGACTCCCTAACGAATGCAACAAAAAAATTCTTAGTGACACAATCAATGCATCAAAAAGAATCGCCAGGCCGAAGCACCTTCGGGACGTCATTCAATTCGTCATTCATCCTGTCTCTGTCATAAGATCAAAGCAGTTCCTTGAATCTGATATTACAATTCGTACTTATTGTTTTGTGTGCAGTACCATATTGGTTACCACCACGATGCAATTATACGCCTGTTGGAGTGAAAAATCAAGGACTCTGTCACTCTCTGGTTCTGTCCATTCAAAGGACATGACACCCACATACAAATGTGTATTTGTATTTATTCAGTAATTTGATATCCTGCTGTTTCCAACGCCACCAATGCTTTTTGATAATCTTCTTTCCTTGTTAGAATATAATCTGTATTGAAAGTTGAAACCACAAAAATACCTATACCATTGCCTGCCAATAATGACGATATTTTAGACAAAATTCCAATTAATGAGAAATCCAATACGCCTTGTATTCTAAATGCCCGCCAACCATCATCTTTTTCAATAACATTTTCAGGCACGTGTTCCGTCATACATACCACTGAGTTTTCCTCGTCTGTTTTTCCTACAAAAATATATTCGGCATCTAATTCAATCATGGAATAATTTTCAACTTTGCATATAGAAAAATCATAATTTATTTTCTTTATAATCATTTGCGCTCCAATCCTCCATGTTATAATTGATAGTGCTATTCCTTCGACAGGAAAAACTCAACTTAACCATTTGATGCCTCAGTCACAATATTCCAGAAATACATTGGCATCTTCTACCAAGAATCGAGCATCTGTAGCAGCCACATTTCCCTTATAGAGTTGCTCACGCTTCATTGTTGTCAGGATTGCCTGATGAAGCACCGCTACATCTGCATTGGCAATTTTCTCAATACTGTCATAGCCACTTCGAACAAGAATCGTCGCAAATACCGGACTTATGTAACGCAGTTGTCCTATCGTCATCAACGATCTCAGGATACCAACCCTCGTTTGATCCATATGAAACTTGTTCGCCACTTGTTCATCTGTTTTATCCGAAAAGTAATCAAACAAATGAATAGAATTGTTAATACCTTCAGAAGCAAACTTATTGATCAGCTTTACATCCAAATCAGGGTAGTCCCCTAACTTTCTCGGCTTTGGTATATAACTTGAGACCATTCGCCTCAAAACCGTTATATAAGTTATATCAATACCTGTTTCAGCCCCTAAGCATTCTGCCTTCTTCTTTGTTTTTGTTCGAAGATATAGTGTCTCTACAGTCATTATATTATTCTCTATAAGCCGTTCAATTTTTCCATCTAAATCATCCAGCAATATTCTCATACTCGGTATCAAATATATTCTTTTCAAAATCCCAGCGAAGTCTTCAAGCCCAATTTTAGATATCTGGTGTCCATAAATCATAAATTCACTTCCTTGTCACAGATATTTTTAACCATATTTTGCCAACAGATTATTGTATCCAAACCATTCATTTTCATTATAACACAGGCTATTCATTCTTTGGACGGTGACCCTATAGTGTTCCACTTGTCAAGACACAGCTCCGAAGTTTCTTAATGAATCTGATGGGTTACCTATTCCTTATAGATTTCCAACCCTACATCAAGTACCGTATAAAAAGCCCAAAAACGAAATAACAGGAGGTCTCCATTGTATTGGAAACTCTCCTGTTCAAAACCATATGTTATCTTCACTAATCGGCTTAATTCCACTTATATACTCTCACTTTTAGTTGCTCCTATTTACAATATATGAACCTTCATCTTTTCACCACACTTAGGGCATACCGTCGAATGTCTGCCCCTTTTCCTACTCAGACGTAATACTTGATGACACTTAGGACACTTTTTAAAACTGTAGTCTTTGCCTTCTTTAATACGTCTTACAGTCAATTTATACTCTTTACTCAACGGTTTCATTAATTGCAGATACTTCTGATTCTCCATTTGCCTTTTATAAATGTTCTTTGAAAATGCCCTGAAGTTCGACACAATGATTAACAATAAAATCAATCCTTCAAGTATAGCAAACTGAGCAAATACATTAACAAAGAGAACCGCCAAAGTCACCACTAGCAATGCTCTGTTTAACGGATCATTGCCATACCTGCCGTACATGAACCTTACAAATCTACTCCTAAGTTTTTCCAACAAATCGAATCCTCTTTTCACTCTTATTGTACTGCCATTATAATTCCATATTCTAAAAATAGGTCAACTATTTCATAAAAATTGTATGAATAACAGTCTCAAAAGCCAGTAATGCCTCCTTTGAATATTTGACAATCTTAACACGAAGTACATCTCATCAGCAAATCACTTAATTGTTACAGTTAATGGCTAAAATCCCCTATACTACTGGTAGCAATGCCATTTTACTACCACCAAAATGTGGTTTGTCTCACTTAAGTATGTTAGGATGAATTCAGGTTGCAGCCAAAAACATCTGAAAGGAATTCATTATGAAAAAAATCATTGCAATAACCATTATGTTCCTATTTATGTTAGGGCTCATTGTACTAGACGGAGGTCTAACTGCACTTGGTTCTGTATGGAATCTACCAAGCCTTCTTGTCATCGTTATCATCGTTTTACCAATGTTAATTTTTTCTAATAACTTGCTTGATTTCATTAGAGCTTTCCAGATTGCTATGGGGGCTCAAGAACATACGACAAAAGAAATGACCTGTAGTCATCATGCTATGGGACTTGCCATCAAATTGGTGTGGCTTGCCAGCTTCTTTGGTTTCTTGACCGGCCTCATCAATATGCTTAGCAGCATTCATGATTTTAATATGTTTAAGTCAGGTATGAGTATATGCTTATTGACCGTCTACTATGCCAGCATCATTAATATATTCTTCTACGGCGTACAGGCAAAAGTAAAAAAAGAGCTGACCTACAGAGGTTGATGGCCATTTCATGAAAAAAATTATTATAACTACCTTACTTGTTACTGTGCTGATATTACTCTTCAACTGGATCACTGATTTCAACTTATTTCATTTCGAAGATCTGAAATTATTTGTGGTGCTCGTTTTGGGCACCACAATCTTTATGATGTTGCACAAAAAACAGATTGACCTACCACAACGCTACAGGTTCTATCTCTTCCTTACTGCCATTTTGATGACATTAATGTTGGTCTATGACTCATTGATCAGTCTTGAAGAAGACCCTTACAAAGGCATTCTACTATGCTTTCGCCCTATCATCTATGGAACAATCCTGTATTTTCCAGGTGACATTATTCTCCAACAACTTCCTATTGATGAAAATAACGAAGCACCTTGGCAAACAGCTTTATCACGACGAGAATCAGAAGTCTATGAACTGGTCAAAACCGGCAAAACCAATCGCCAAATCAGCGAAGAACTCTATATAGCTGAAACAACAGTGAAAAAACATGTTCAAAATATCATGAAAAAGGCTGGACATAACAACAGGGATGCGCTTTAACGCACATCCCTGCCATACTTAACCCTCAACCACTTCCAACGTCAATGGTATCAAATCCTTGTCACAAGCACTTGTTCCAATATATAGAATCACTTCACCTGGTTCAAGCGCCTTTTCATAATTGCTATTGATATACGACAGATTATCCACTGTCACATCAAATGATACCGATACTTCCTGTCCTGGTTCTAGGTGGATTTTCTTAAAGCCTATCAATTCTTTGACTGGTCTTGCAATACGTGCCACCGTATCCCAACAATACAGTTGGATAACTTCTGACCCCGCCATCAGTCCGGTATTTTTAAGTTTTGCCGAAACACAGACTTTGCCATCCATTGGCATAATATCTTTATCCATCTTCACATCTGAAAGCTCAAAGTCCGTGTAGCTAAGGCCATAGCCGAAGTAATACAGGGGAGCGTTTGGTCCATCTATATATTTGGAGAGGAATTTATTCCGATCCCCTTCCACATAAGGTCGGCCTGTCCTGAGGTGGTTATAATAGATTGGAATCTGTCCGGCATGTTTTGGAAAGGTCATGCTTAGTTTACCTGATGGATTGGCCGTACCGTCAAGAAGATCCGCAATAGCTTCACCTGCCCTTGCTCCAAGAAACCAAGTCTCGAGAATACTGTCGACATTATTCTCAAACCAATCCAACACAAGAGGTCGTCCGTTGACCAACAAGGTCACCATCGGTTTACCCAGTTTCGCCATAGCTTCAGCCATCTTCATCTGAGCTTGTGGCAAGTGGATATCCATTTTGGATGCGGCTTCACCGCTCATGCCTTTTGTCTCGCCAAGTGCTAATAGAATCACATCTGCGTCTTTGGCTATTTCAACGGCCGATTCTATCCCCCCCTCTATTACTGCTTCAATCTCTGACCCTATAGCATAATCAACTTTGAAGCCCTTGTTGATCAAAGCTTCTTTTATGGTCGTTGCGCCTGCTTCAAGCTTACTGAATTGCCAAGGACCATACAAGTCAGTGCTGTCACCTTTAGGGCCGATCAACGCTACTTTCAGTTCTTTATTCAATGGCAACGTACCATTGTTCTTCAGCAATACAGCTGACTCCATAGCCAGATCATAGCTAGCCTTCATATGGTCTTCACAGCCAACCATGAGATTTTTTTCCGGTTGCAAATATTTGAAGGGGTCATCCATAAGACCTGATTTATACTTATAATATAGGACTCTTCTCACAGCAGTATCAATCATCGTTTCTGCCACTTTACCTTCATCGATAAGCTCTTTTAGATGACTGTGATAGTTCCTTACCCCCATCTCAACGTCAAGAGAGGCATTAAGCGCTAGTTCAGCCGCTTCTTTATTATTTCTTGCCACGCCATGGACCACCAATTCATCCACAGAGCCGAAGTCTGAAAGTAATATGCCATCAAAAGCCATCTTATCTCTAAGGTGATCGTTACATAACTTCTTATTTCCAACAAGAGGCATACCATCCAGTACATTAAAAGCGTTCATGATGGAGGCTGCACCACTTTCTATGCCTGCTTGAAATGGCCTTAAGTAGACATTATTCAGGGTTGTTTCACTGATTTCTGTCGTGTTATAATCTCTTCCACCTTCTGCCGCAGAATAGCCGACAAAATGCTTCATACAAGCCAGCAAAGTGTCATCCGCTCCAAGGCTCTCACCTTGAAAACCTTCTACATGGGCTTTACTCATCATTGAACATAGATACGGGTCTTCACCATTACTTTCAGATACACGCCCCCATCTAGGGTCTCTGGCAATATCCAGCATCGGTGAAAAGCCCATGACAAGCCCTTGTGAACTGGCTTCTTTGGCCGCAACAGCCATAGATTTTTTCAATAAGTCCGGATTGAAGGAACAACTCCACGCCAATGGTATAGGAAAGATCGTCTCATAGCCGTGAATAACATCTTGGCAAAAAAACAAGGGTATACCAAGTCTTGATTTTTCCACCGCCAATTTCTGTTGTTCATAGATAACCCCTGGTCCTGTCATGGCAATGACGGAACCAAGCATCCCTTTGGCAATAGCTTCAGACTCGGATATGACTTCATCCTTCTCACTGCCAATGGCCGCGACATTACGTCCTGTCCCCTGGCTCATCTGTCCGATTTTTTCTTCTAGGGTCATCTTTGCCATCAATGAGTCGATGGCTTCTTGTATCTCCTTTTCACTTCTACCAATGCTAATGCCAGTTTTCTTACTTGGCAATTCGTCTAACATGACCTCATACTTCGTACGGCCTTTAAATGGTTTGGCCATACCGTCAATCTCACCAAACATGGCATAACTGCCTTTTGCTATGTACCCGTCCTCCTCAGGTGTCAGATGCAATTCATGAATGACATCCGGAAACATGAAAAATGATGACTTTAATATAAGACCTTCTTCATGCCTGACAACCTCTAAAGGTGTATCTCCCATACCTAATTCGATGATTTCTACAGTGACTTTTTCTGAATCTGCCATCTCAATCATCAATGTACCGCTTTTGTTGGTTACACTGTATCTTCTGTTCACTTTGTTTTCTCCTCATGTATTGAGTCTTAATAAACGATGATCAGGACGCCAATCGTTTTATGCCTTATAGGTTTTAAAACTCATAAAATCAATGGCTCCCTCACCTTGATAAGTAAAATAGAGGGCTGATTCGCCTTCACCAAATAGCATATCACCAGTAAAAGACGTCCATTCTTCACTTGCTCCAACTGAAACTTTGCCCAATACCTGATCGTTCTCAACCTTTGCCACTTCTAGATACCCTTCCCCGTTGCCTCTCACCTTCACTTGAATCCTATCCTCGCCACTGTGAACGAAGTATTTGAATCCAACCACTGAACCATGAGTCATGTTGGCTATATGTTGATCCGGTTGATCATCCCGGTCGATACCATCTTGAGTGAAGTGAGGGTGATCTTCCTTGAACACTTGACCCATATCATAAAAGAAAGCGCCATCGTCGCCTTTTAATACACAAGCGATTCTTGCCTCATAGTCAATTTCTGCCATTAACGGACCGTCATTCAATCCACAGCTGGTCATTTCAACTTGCTTAATACTGCCATCTTCCTCAATACGGATTTTCTCAGCACAGCCTTGTCTTGAGAACTGGTGACCATTGGTTTGTCTATGGTAAAACACATACCACTGACCGCCTATTTCTACAATACTTCCGTGGTTATTGCCTGTATAGTTAACGGCTTCTTCTGGTTTTCTGCCATTCAAATAAATATCACCATTGGAAATGATGGTGCCACCATAGGAGAAATCACCGTCCGGTCTATGACTTACGGCGTAACAGAGCTCATGCCCCTTCAACGATGAGTAGATGAAATAGTACTTACCATTGATTTTTCTCATTGAAGAAGCTTCAAAAAATTCATGTCCTTCATATCCAGTACCTTCACTATTTGCACCGTAAGGTCCGATGATCCGTGGCCCGACCTTCACAGTAATCATGTCATCTTCTAATTCAGTGACCATCGGCCCTTCTACTATTTTTTTCTCAGATCCAAAAGCTTCCCACGGGAAATTCACAGGACAAAATCCAGTGTATAGGTATACGCGCCCGTCATCATCTACCAATACCCCCGGGTCAAATTGGTAGGGTTCACCGGGCTTTGCACCTAGTAATGTTCCGTCTGGATGCCTGACACTGCCATAATATTCAAATTCTCCCGCCGGTGAGTCACAGACTGCAACAGACACAACGCCAGTGAAATCAAAAACATAATAAAGGTAATACCGTCCATCTGGACCTTGTTGAACATCTGGCGCGAACAACATATGGTCTTCAAAGGATTCACACATAGGGTCCTTTGTTTTATCATAAATAATCCCCTCATATCGCCAGTTGCCAAGGTCATCAACAGGGGCTGACCATCCTACATAATTGTTCACACAAAATTCCTTGCCATCGAACTGATCGTGACTGCCATATATGTAGACTCTATCGCCGAATACATATGGTTCTCCGTCTGGAATATACTCATAACTAGGTAGATATGGGTTAAATGCTTGTATTTTCATTATTCTTCCTCCAAATCATCCTTTAACAGATCCAGCCATAAGGCCCTGAGCAAAGAACTTTTGGAATGCCGGATAGATGATTAATATTGGTATAATACCTATGACAGCCACTGCCATACGTATAGTGGTTGATGGTAACTGGGCCGCACTGACACCAGATGTGCCACCTAAAGACGCTAATACACTGATACTGTTATTCACCGCATTAAGCCATGCCTGAATGGAGTACAGTTCTTTATTGTCTATGTAATACATGGAGTTCATCCAGTCATTCCAATAGGCAATCCCTCCCATCAAGGCAATGGTGGATAGAATCGGTTTGGACAGAGGAATCACCAGTCTTCTGAATATGGTCAATTCTCTTGCACCATCTATTCTGGCTGACTCGTAGATTTCCATTGGTATGGTGTTTTCAAAATAGTTTCTTGCCAACATGATCATAAATGGATTCATCAGTAGGTTAGGCACCAACAATGCTAATAATGTATCCTTGATATGAAAAATAGTGACATAACTGATATAAGTTGCAACAAGACCACCATTAAAAAGCATCGTGAAGACCACAAGAAAATTCATGATTTTTACCCCAGGCATTCTTCTTTTCGAAAGAACGTAGGCCGTTAGTGCTACCAGTAATACGCTTACCAATGTTCCGATTACTGTGACAAAAATAGTCACGCCATAAGCACGGATAAAGGTCATAGCATTCTGTCCTATGTAGGCATACGCATCCACTGAGAATTTCTCCGGAAAGTAGCTGTAGCCATTAACAAGGGCTGTATCATCGTCTGTAAAAGATGAAATTATCAGTAGCAAGAAGGGCAGTACCGCCATCATTGACATGGCAATCATCACAATGTGAGCGCCGATTTGCCAGTTCTTTTGATCTTTTGTTAACATGATAATCCCTCCTAGAATAGTGAACTTCTGCTGTCGAATAAAGTAACAATCTTATTGGCAATAACGATAAAGACAAAACCGACAACGGACTGAACGAAACTGGCAGCCGCAGACATACCAAAGTTATTGTTCACCAACAGCGCTGTATATACATATGTATCAATCGTCTGTGTTGCATTAAGAAGAGCCCCTTGACGCATGGGCACTTGATAAAACAGACCGAAATCCGATCGGAATATTTGACCGATACTTAGAATCATCAACATAATAATGGTTGGTTTAAGCAGCGGTATGGTGATGGTTCTTATCTGTTGCCACTTGGACGCACCATCAAGCATGGCCGCTTCATAATAGGATTTATCGATACCGAGCAATGTTGATAGGTATAAAAGCATACCAAAACCAATCATTTTCCACTGCTGGACAAAAGTCAAAATAAACGGCCAGTACTTAGGTTCACTGTACCATGCAATGCCTTCTTCTCTTCCAAGGAGTCCAGTAATCAGGCTATTGTTAATCAGCCCTGATTGAGGTGAAAGGAATGCATAAACCAAATAGGATACAACAACCATAGACATTAAATAAGGAAGCAGTATGGCCGTCTGATAGAATTTTTTTGCTGTTTTGTTGACAATTTCATTGAATAGGATGGCAACACTAACGCCCAACACCATCCCAATAATGATCCAAGCAACATTGTAGAGCATCGTATTCCGAATCATGATGGTGGCATCACTGCTGGCGAACAGGAACTTAAAATTCTTAAGGCCAACCCAGCGACTGCCGCTGATGCCTTTTGCATAACTGAAGGATTTGAAAGCAATCTGTAAACCGTATAAAGGTATGTAGTTATTGATGATGATGTATGTGAAGCCTGGTATCGCCATCAAGTAGAAGGGAAGCCAGTGACGTAAGGTACTTTTTTTCTTTCGCTTTCTTCGCTGTTCCATGATTTCCTCTTTTCTAAAAACAAGGGCAACACTTTCACCTTGTTGCCCTTGTTTCAAACTTTACAACTTTATGCTTAATTGGCACTGATATAAGCGTCTAATTGTTCTTGATTCGCTTCGATAACATCGTTGATACCTGATGCCGCAAGCTTCTCATTAAACGCTTCAAGAAGTTCCAAGGTTGCCGCTTCACTACCGGCAGATCCTGTCATGATACGTGGTAAGAACTCGTTAATGGTCGAGTTAATGACAGATGACTCTGTCTGATAATCAGCATCGCTGAATACATACCCAAGAATCGGTGATACAGTGGCTGTGGCTGCAAAAGCTTCAGTTTTTTCAATAAAGTCTTCACCATTTGGCGCTTGAATGTACATTTCCCTTGGGTCACCACCACGATAGAACATCGGTAAGTATGAACCATTACGTACAACCACTTTTTCAGAACCTTCAACAAGACTATAGTTAACTTCAGGTAAACCATACATGAGTATATTGGCTACTTCTGCGTTGGTATAAAGCATCTCTAGAAACGCCATGGCCTTTTCTGGACGTTCGCTCGTAGAAGCGATACCCCACATATATTCCGTTACACTGGCGTTAGTAATCTTTGGTGCAACCATCTCAATCCAGCCAAGTTCAAAATCAGGACTGTTGGCTGCCATATCACTTTTTAGAGACTCATTGATGTTGGATACGACACAGAATAGGTTGCCTGACGAGAAATAATCCTGAGCCGGTGAAGAATCGGTTGCATCTCCTGGTTGAAGACCTTTCTCTTTCCACTCATACATCGTCAACGCAAATTCCTTATACATCTCAGTAGCAAAAAGGTTTTCTACTGTCAAAGAACTATTTTCATCTAAGATAGCCCCATAAGATGCCAAATTACCAAAAGAAGAATAGCCAGATAACCATGAAAGGTAGTCCTGAGTACCGTCACCTGTATAGAATGGGTATACGTCAGGATTTGCAGCATGCACTTGTTCTAGAATCCCTTCAAGATCCTCTAAGGATGTTATCTTCTCCGGTACAGTGATACCAAGATCATCTGCCATTGTCTTGTTGTAGTAAATCCCTTTGGCATTGGCGTTATATAACTTGGCTGGAATTGCTAACAGTTGCCCGTCAACAGTACCTGCTTCTAATAGGTCTTCACCGAAGAGCGTGACTAATTCCTGACCATATTCTGTCACCAAACCACTCATGTCAGCAAGAATCTCTGTGCCAACCATGGATGAAAGGCGTGAAACAGTACCAACATGAAGTATGTCAAGCTTCTCACCACCAGCCGCAGCCATTGATGTCGTCTGATTCAACTCACTGATCCATACTTCCTGAATATCAATGTTACAGTTGATTGCCGGTTCGATAATGGCATTAATCGCTGCTTCACGATCCTCTATACCTTCACTTTGAACCCCTGGCAATGTCACCACTTGAATGGCAACTGTGTAAAGTTCTTCGTTCTCAGTGTTACTTGCCCCAGAATTTCCAGCACTATTTGTTGTTTCACCAGAATTACCGCTTGAATCCGTTGTCTCTGCTGAACCACCCCCGCAAGCAGACAATGAAACGGCAAGAACCAGTATCATCACAGCAGATATTAACTTTGTTAATTTCATAAGCTTCTCCTTTTATCTGTTGATTTATATGTTACAATACAAATTATAGCATCGAATTATACTTGTTAATTGTAGTTCTTTGATTCGATTTCCGATGTTTTTTGACATCAATATCCAGAATAACTGTGAGGTGCATCCAATGAACTATGTATTGCTAGGTGATATACAAAATGAAGTGATCAAACACTATGAAACTTTTGAACACAGCTTGGATTTTCTAGATGCTGTTAAGATTCTAATTAAACAAGATAAAGTGTATAATGATACACCTGTCTATCCCGATTTCCTTTCTTGGAATACGACAGATCTCCCAACACTTAAAACGCTGATTCGGCTAATTCCTGTGGATATCGAGACACTACCCTTCTATAATTCACCTGACTTCATCAAGGTGCATATCAACCTTGAATTGTTCACCTTCGATCAGTTACGAGCCCGTCCGTATATCACCATTTATTATGTACTCTCCGGTACTGCCACCTATTACACAGAGACTGATACCCAGTCATTAGACACCGGTAATTTATTAATTATCTCCCCCAACTTATCCCATAAGATATACTCTACTCCCGATGATTATGTCTTCCAAATCATCATGGCACCGGATTTATTTGAAGAGCACTTTTCAAGCCTCCTTAGCCAGAATCAGGTATTATCCACCTTTTTCTACCAAAGTCTGTATCATGAGAAAAAGAATTCCCTAAGATTCCATATGCTTCCTAACCCGGCGATTCTCGATATTATCAAGCATCTTTTTTCAGAGTTCACGTCACCGGAGGCTTTCTCCACTGAAATCTTCCTAAGTTATCTACAGATTATCTATGCCATGATCCTAAGAAATTGTGATGTCACTTATACGGTCGATAATCTCAGACCCAATATCTCCATCATGCCAGCGCTACTGGTGGATATACAAAAGAACTATAAAGACTTATCACTGGAGATCCTTGCCACCAAATTCAACTATGATACAGCCTATCTGAGCCGTCTGATCAAACAGGAAACAGGTAAGAATTTTATAGATATCATACAGGGACATAAGATAAAAGAAGCAACAGAATTACTACTGCACACCTCCTACAGTATTGGAAGAATCTCTGAACTGGTTGGCTACAACAGCGCCGATCATTTTACCCGAAGTTTTAAGAAAGTTGTTGGCCAAACCCCACGGGAAATGCGAAGGATGAATCAATAACACAAAAGAGGTTTTACCGACAGCCCATTCGTCGATAAAACCTCTTCTTTATAACGCTAACCACACACATTGGTTGTATCTATATTGCTGCCATCAAACTTTCAATGGTCAAACCTTCAAACCCCGGATAACAGACATCTGCTTTTGGCAATTGCTCCGGATCACCGATACCAACTGCAATCATACCTGCGGCATGAGCTGCATCAATCCCAGCAAAGGAATCCTCAAAGACGATACAGTCCTTGTAATCCAAAGCCATACCCCGGGCCCCTTGGATGAACACTTCAGGATCTGGTTTTGCTTTTGTTACAGTCGTTCCATCGGCTATGGTATCAAACAACTCTGTCAGCTCAAGTTTATTCAAGATAAACCTTGCATTCTTACTTGCGGAACCTAGGGCAATCTTATATCCCTTTTCACGGGCGTCTGCAATGAACTCATAGGCACCAGGAAGACAATCGTCCTTCGTTAAGGTTTGAATGTACTCTACGTACTTTTGATTCTTCTTAGTACAGTATATTTCCTGTTCAGTTTCCGGCATCTCAACCTCACCGATTTCTAAGATAATCTGAAAGGATCTAACCCTACTGACACCTTTAAGACGTTCATTGTCTTCTATGGTGAATTCTATGTCCAACTCTTTTGCCAAATCCTGCCATGCTAGGAAATGGTATTTCGCAGTGTCGACGATGACACCATCCAGATCAAAAATCAATCCTTTATTCATCTTCTTCTCCAATCTTGTATTGGTCAAAGGCTAAGAGCATCATTAATTTAAGTCCCTTAGCCATTTAATGATCAGTAAACACTTTCAACGCCTTATGCTATGCTGGTTTCATTAAAATTTCGTATCAATTCTTCCACAGAACGGGTCGATTGGGGATACACCCTTAAAGGTACTTCGTCCCATAATCTTTTCCATAATCGCTGACATAACATACGCTGAATTACAATAGCCATTGATCATCGTTGGTACCATCGGTGCATCCAACAGATGATATGGATTACCGACACTAATGAACATGGACGGCACTTCTTTGACAAACCATGGCATATTATTGCCAAGGCCAAATAACGTGAACCAGTTAATCCTTGATACAGTCTTATTACTGGCTGTTTCAATATTGGCTACATAGACAACTAAGTCATACTTGCTTTTGAATGTCTCTACATTGTCAATCGGTCTTGAAAAATCTTCTCTGATGTATTCGAAGACCTCAAACCCTTCCTCTTTCAACGCCCCTTCAAAATAGCCATAGACCTTCTCGTTGGATGGAAAATCCCCTAAGATCTGCAACAGTACCCGTTTATACTTGTTCGGAGCTATCGGCAACAAAGACTGAGTATCTTTTACCAGTGTGATCCCTTCATCTGCGCAAGCTTTTGCCATTTGGTCATAGGTTTCATTACCAAGAACCTCCAATGCTTCTTCTCCCGGAACTAGGGTTCCTGATGCTTGTTTCTTATGGAGCTCCAGAGCCGCTTTCGTCGCCAATATCCTGTAATTAGCTTCCATAAGTCTCTGCTCTGATAGAATACCATCCTTATACCCATCCATCATATAGGCTAAATCTTCTTCCAAATCACGGTTGAACAGGAACATATCACATCCTGCTTCGATGGATGCCGGAACTGCCAAATGACGCTCCATTGCAGCACAAAAACCAACCATTGGTGTTGCATCTGTACAAACCATACCATTAAAGCCAAGTTCTTCTCTCAACAACTTTTGCATCACATTCGATGATAGGGTTGCTGGCAATATTGATTCTATTGGTTGACCATCCATAGCCTCTTCATACGCTGGGAAAGCAATATGTCCAGCCATCACTGTCAAAGTACCTTCGTCAATAAGTCCTTTATATATTCTACCATAAGTATCTCGCCACTCGTCGCAGGACATTGTATTGACACTGGTCAATAAATGCTGGTCTCGGTCATCCATGCCGTCTCCCGGAAAATGCTTGACCGCAGTAGCCACATTGGCTTCCTTAGCACCTTTCATGTAAGCTTTACCCATAGCAAGTACCCGTTCTGGGTCATCACCGAAAGTTCTCACATTGGTAATTGGATTCAGATAATTATAATCAATATCTACCACTGGTGCAAAGGACCAGTTCACACCGACAGCCGCACCTTCTGTGCAGGATATTTTACCTAGCTCATAGGCTTTTTCCACATCACCGGTTGCAGCTACAAGCATCTCACGTCCATAGAAAGTTCCTTCAACCGCTGACCCTGTACCGCCGAACTCAAGATTGGCCGCCGTCAAAAGTGGAATCTTAGATGCATCTTGAAGAACTCTATGGTTCTTCTGGATGCCTGCCCCTTCTCCCTCACGGTAGAGAACACCACCAATATGTTTAGACGCCACAAGACCTTTCAGTGCTTCTGGATCATCCATAAAAACGATTGGGCAAAAAAGCTGACCTATTCTTTCTTCGATCGTCATTTGTTCATATGTTGCCAAAACCCATTTGACACCCTCATCATCAAGATTGAATGGGTGCTTTCTTAAAAAATCCATTATATTCTATGCCTCCAATAAATATTTATGTTCTATCATCTATATCTATTATGATACTTTACTCCGCCCACAATAAGTAACCCTATTTCCCCTTTAATATTGTGCTATTAATTTCTATTTTTAGTGAACACAAGAAAAAGCTCTATCATTAGTTAATTATATTCATATAAAAAATTAATAACTTACATACCATTCATTAATTAGATTCAATAATGTATAATATAAGCATTCATTCCTTTGGAGGTTGTAATTCTATGAACACCTATTCACCTATTTTGATCAAATACGATTATATCAAATCCGAGCCACGAACCTGGTTAGGCCACCCTCAGATTATCTATATCCTATCAGGTTCCCTCAGTGTCAATGTTAACAATAGCACCTATCGTTTAGAAATAGATGATCTGATGCTCATTAATGCCTTTGACTTGTATGAATTGTCTGCTAAGGATTGCCGCATTGCCAGCTTCCACATTGATTTGTCCAAATTCAATCAACAAATTTTAAGCAATCCTCCATATCATTTTGATTGCAACAGTGCAACGCGTGATAATGATGATTCTCTTTCTACCATAAAGGGGTACTTGGCAAAATTGATTAAAGCATCCATCTCTGAAGCACCTGAGGAACTGTTGATCAGCTATGCCCATTCATACAACCTTTTACATCATCTGATCACACATTATCAGGTTCAAGCGCAAGTCAAAGAGCCAAGTAACCTTAAACGTATGGAAAATATCATCGCTTATATCCATCAGCATTATGCGGTACCATTGACCCTTAAGGATTTGTCCAAGACATTTTATCTATCTGCCCCTTACCTTTCAAAGTTATTCAAAGAAACCCTTGGGATGAATTTCAAAGATTATCTGAACAACCTTAGATTGGACAAAGCTTTAGAAACAATCGGCAATACCAATCAAACCATTGATTTTATCGCAACTAGCAATGGTTTCCCAAACGCACGGTCTTTTTCTAAGCTCTTTCAAGAAAAATATGGTTTACTACCAAGCGCTTATCGCCAAGAAAAAGTCACCCTCCTTTCTAATGAGCCTATAGCTTCAAAAAGCATCTTGCCCACTGAAGATCAGTTCACTCACCATCAATATTTGGGTACGCTGGCACAGTACTTAAATACAGATACTACACCGCACCAAATGGATCTTGTGCCTAACTTTTATGAGATACCGGCAACCTCCACCATTACTAGGGGCCACCCCCTGATGCATACATACAGAAAAATGACGTCCATTGGTCGTGCCAAATCCATATTGTATGGGCAAAATCAAGCAATGCTAACTACCCTCCAAGAGGAGATTGGTTTCCAGTGGATTCGCTTCCATGGCTTGTTGGATGATGACATGATGCTCTGCTCGATTGATGCCGCTGGTGAACTAAAGTTGAATTTCACTTATATTGATATGGTGATGGATTTTCTTCTCACAATAAAGCTAAAGCCATTTATTGAACTGGGTTTTATGCCTGAAGCATTAGCCGCCGAAAAAAACAGACGCATTTACAACGGCCAATCCATCATCAGTCTACCTAACAATTTCAACCTATGGCAGGACTTGATTAAAGGACTCCTTATTCACCTGGAAAATAGGTATGGCAAAGATGAGGTTGCCACTTGGCCTTTCACCTTATGGAACAACCCTGACAGCCCTATTCATATGTTCGGCTTTAGGCATATGGATAATTACTGCCATCTATATAGACTGACTTATAACACCGTCAAAAAACAAAATCCAGCTATTGCCTTTGGAGGTCCATCTGTCATGACAACTACAATGGAAGACGGTCTCTGGATGACGGGTTTTCTAGCTTATTGTACTACCAATGCATGTGTCCCTGATTTCTTGAGTTACAATTATTACCCTGTCACCCATCAAAACACTCTATCCGAAGAACTTCAAACCACAAACAACGTCACCCTCCGTCCCTCAGCAGATGCTATGAAAGAAAGCATTGATAAGATTATAAAAACAGCCAAGAAACAACAGTGGCCAGTCGATCAACTTTATATCACCGAATGGAATAACTCTATCTCTCACCGTGAACTACTAAATGATACCGCCTTCAAGGCCCCATACATCGTTAAAAACATATTGGAAAATTATGACCGTGTCCAAAGCTTCACCTATTGGGGATTGACGGATTTCATTGAGGAAGTCCAAATATCGAATCCTCTTTTTCATGGTGGTATCGGTTTATTCACGTATAATGGTATAAAGAAAGCCCATTATCATGCCTTACGGCTAATGACCAAGCTCGGTGATGAATGTCTAAGTCAAGGTACTGGCTATTTCATCACTAAGAAGGGGCAAAGCTATCAAGTACTGCTTTATAATTATCACCATTTTTCCTCTTTGTATGCCTCTGGTGAGCTTTTTGATATGACACCGACCAATCGCTACACCCCCTTTATCGCTACGAATAAACTACGCATTGTTTTACCTTTAACGGATCTTGTGTGTTCATCTGTTATGATTACAGATACCTTTATTAATCGTCAGCACGGTAGCCCTTTTGACACATGGGTAGCCCTTGGCGCTTTGCCCCTTGAGACAAAGGAAGAAACGGATTATTTAAAAAGCATTTCTGTTCCGAAGATTACCAAGGAACAGGTTGCGGTTGTTGATGGTATGCTGACTTTGTCGCGGACCCTTGAGGCTCATGAGGTTCGGTTGGTGGAGATTTCGGTGCGGGAGTGAAAAACAAAAAACCGCCCCGAAGGGCGGCTGTATGATGCTGTATTATGATAAAAATTTATTCTTATTATTTGATGTACTTGTACTGAACATCTTTTGTGCCTAGGTTTTCTACTGAAAGATCGGCATATGGGTTTCTTGATGTGTCTGTTACCACTTTGTAAAGGTTGTAAAGTGGTGCAAGGAAGTCACCCCAGTTACCGATTTCTTCACCACAGTGTTGAGCCCAGATCATGCCCTCTTCTGGTGTTTCTTTTTTCTTAGCACCGATTGCAGAAGACTTACCAACGACACCGTAGTCTGTTTTTTCCCACTGGTGAATTCTGTAACCCATAACGTCTGTAGCTTGAAGTGCTTCTTCTCCAAGACCAAGACCTGCAACAACTACCACATGTTCGTATACAATTCTTTCTTTAACTTCGTCTGGAAGAGCGGATACATCTTCAAAACGGATGTAAAGGTTCTGTCTTGTTCCATCATTCCACGTCTGAGGCGCGATATGGATAGAACCTACTGGGTTGCCATGCACTGGTGCAACAGCCCACTCAAGAGCTTCGTGCTGCGCTGGATGCCAAAGGATGAAACCTTTCTCCATGTTGCTCCAAAACCAGTCGATCATCTTAGGGGTTACACCTTCGTGCTCCCAGTCAATGTGTGTTCCCAGTTCGTCTTGCATTACTTTCATATCGTTCAAATCCATTGTATTAACTCCTTTTTATGTTTTGTCAGATAAAGGGCTCTTCATTTCACTTTCTGACCTTTATCAGTTATCTTTATCTATGATCAATTGTCACTATTAGAACAATCTAATCCACTTTGGGGGTTATTGATAGCGGTCAGCAAACAACCGTTATCATTCTAACTATCTTTATACGATTATACAACCATTTCTTTCAAATCATCAGAGATGATGAGCTCAGCTTCTGTAGCCTCTACAACTTGTTCTACACTATATTCAGGATTGATTTCTGTTAATACCAATCCTTCTTCAGTAAACTTCATTACAGCCATCTCTGTAATGATCATGTCTACTTGACCCTTAGCTGTCAATGGCAACGTACACTCTTTAAGAATCTTTGGCTTTCCTTTATTAGTGTGGGTCATTGCAATGATGACAGTTCTTGATCCTGTCACCAAGTCCATAGCACCACCCATGCCAGGCACCAATTTACCTGGTATAATCCAATTGGCAAGATTACCTTTTTGGTCTACTTGCAAGGCTCCAAGAACAGTTACATCTACGTGACCACCACGAATCAGCATAAATGAAAAGGCAGAATCGAAATACATGCCTCCGTCAAGCAAGGTCACTGGCTGACCACCTGCATTGGTAATATTATGATCGTAGTCCTCTCCTTCTGGCTGAGGACCTAAACCTATTAAACCATTTTCAGATTGAAGGAAAATATCAATGTCCTCCGGAATGTAATTCGCCACCATCGTCGGCAATCCTATACCAAGGTTAACCAAGTCCCCATCATGAAGTTCTTTTGCAACACGTTTAGCAATATACTCTTTCATCTTACGCTTCCTCCTTCACAATGTAGTCAACAAGGACGTGAGGTGTCGCAATACTTTCAGGGTTCAAATCACCCACACCAACCAACTCATCTGCACCAACAACCACTACGTCTGCTGCTGTAGCCATAATAGGGTTGAAGTTTCTGGCTGTCGCTGAATACATCACATTACCCATTTCATCAACTTTACCACCTCTGATAATAGCAAGGTCTGCTCTCAAAGGTTCTTCAAGAAGGTATTTTTTCCCTTGCACTTCAATAACTCTTTTGCCTTGCTCTACATCTGTATCAAGCCCTGTGGGTGTTAATACACCTCCAAGACCTGCGCCACCAGAACGAATTCTTTCAGCTAATGTCCCTTGTGGGTTCAATTCGACTTCCATTGTGCCTTCTGTCATCTTCTTACCTACAAGAGGATTAAGACCTATATGGGATGCATATAACTTCGTCACCTGACCTGTCTCGACAATTCTACCCAAACCTTTATTGTCCCATCCCGCATCTGATGAGATTGCCGTAATATTCTGAATACCACTTTCTCTGATGGCTTCAATAAGAACCGTAGAAGCACCACAAGCCATAAAACCGCCGAACATGATCGTCATGTCATCTCTAAGCATCTCTTTGAATGCTTCTTTATCCACTAATTTGTTCTTCATCTTTTCACCTCGATATCATCAACACTTATTACACTACTCATGAAACACCTATATCGTTTGATTGTCTTATAGTCAATTGGATAGGTGCATCAACCACCCAACCAGCCGGCCGTCATTATTGTCAACTGTGTCCACTCAACAGTTTCGACACTTCTATAACCGCCGGCTGAAAAGCAGTCGATTACTTAACCGCTGCTGTTTTGCCTGCTGCAGGTGCATAATCCCTGTCTGCAGCGTTGGCGTCTGGAATATTTCTCATGGAAAGGATGGTGACAAATGACACTACCAGCATGCCTAGCATAATGTAGTAAGCCGTTGTCAACTGACCCATTTGATTGAAGGCTCCCATAAATGGCAATGCAAAAGCCAATGGAATTGCCTGAATGGTCATGATCCATTTGTTTGCCGCCATATATTGCTTACGTCCATAAACATAGGATGTAACACATGGATGCATCGTTGGAATACCACCTGTCATGCAGGCTACACCAAATGCCCATATTGCAAGTAATCCGCTATTACCCCCAACTGGCATTATTGCCAATGGGATGATTGCGAACAGGTACAGCAAATTTAATACCAATGACGCCTTAATTGAACCAAGCTTATCATCAATCCATCCTAGGACGAAACTCATTGGAATACCTGCCGCTGCACCAATTGCCAGCCAAGGCAATACTTTTGTAACAAACATGTTAGGCATATCATCCGGACCACTAAGACTGATATAGCGAACTGCCATATAAGCCATAGCCGCAGTGATGACAAATTGCAAAATCCCATAGGAGATAATCAATTGCCATGCACGTGCTTCACTGAGCAACTTCTTAACAGAGATAGGCTCTGGTGCTTCACCAGATTCGGACACTGGTGCTTTGTCTGCACCGTCTGGAAAAAGCCCAACTTCTTCAGGCGTATCTTTTAGCATTACCATTGTTGCTACTGCTGTAATCGCTAGAACTACTGCCAACACCATATATGCATTAAGTCCTACCCTTCCGACCAAACTAGTCAGAAAAGCGATCCCTGCAATAGAGAATAACGGACTACCTGCAGTAATAATACCAAGAACACGGCCTCTGTACTTAATGAACCAGTTGGCCGCCAGCATAAAGCCACCCATTTGAAGTGGAACCACCATTGTACGAATCAGAAAAAGACTGATTGCATAGATGGCGTAGTTTGTTGTTGCAAATGTGATACCTACACAAGCAAGCGCTGCCAGAATAATACCAGGAACAAGAATTTTCTTTACCCCGAATTTGACAAATGCCGCACCGATGACCAAGTATAATAAAATGGTAACCATCGCTCCTGCTGTAACCGGATTGGTGATCTTAAGATCATCCCAGCCTTGAGCTTGAAGATACGGTGTCAGAACATTCAGGTGGTCATTCATAAGACCAGAATAGAAAAACATATATACAAATCCAATAACCAAAAAAGCAATTGCATGTCTACCAAACTTCTTATTCTTAAACATAATTTACCCCCGTAAATAGAATAAAGGTTCGGATCATTTCATGACTGGCAGATGTTTTTTACTTACAACCATTACATACAACGAACCATAGATCTGTCGGATCATGAAATCATCGTGATGTCAGCGTTGTTGTAACCGCCAACCGTTACATGTTTTTGTTCCTGTTACGACGCTTACTCCTTTCCATATGAAATTGTCCTCACCACAATCACTTTACCCCTTATGTAATGCTTTGCTAATGCTCCATCAACCGAAACTTCTTAGTTACATTACACGCAATTGTGGTGGTTGTTACTGTGTGACTATAGTCACTTTATCATCAAGACCGACCTAAGCCAAAGTCCCTTTGATCCTTTGATCAATCGTCTCTGCCGCTTTCTTTCCTGCACCCATTGCAAGAATGACTGTTGCCGCACCAGTGACAGCATCACCGCCTGCATAGACATCTTTCATGGTCGTCTCCATCGTCTCTTCATCAACCATGATACCACCCCAACTTTGTACTTCAATATCCTCTGTTGTATCATTGATCAATGGATTTGGTGACTGACCGATTGCAATAATCACTGTCTCAACCGGAATGGTGAAGTCACTGTCACTGACTGCTACAGGACGTCTTCTACCACTGTCATCCGGAGCACCAAGCTTCATTTGCTGACAAGTAATGCCTGTCACCATATTTTTCTGACCGACGATTGCCATTGGGTTTGTTAACAATTCGAAGTTAATGCCCTCTTCTTTAGCGTGGTGAATCTCTTCAAGTCTTGCTGGCATTTCTTCTTCACTTCTTCTATAGATAACGCTGACCTCTTCTGCGCCAAGACGCTTAGCAACCCTTGCACAGTCCATCGCAACGTTACCTGCACCAACAACTGCAACACGGTTACCCATATTCACCGGTGTCGGTACTTCCGGATATTTGTATGCCTTCATCAGGTTGACTCTTGTCAAGAACTCATTGGAGGCGTAGACACCATTAAGGTTCTCTCCAGGTATGTTAAGGAATTTTGGAAGGCCTGCACCACTGCCTACAAAGACAGCCTGGAATCCTTCTTCTTTCAGTTCATCAATAGTAATGGACTTTCCAACGATAACATTCTTATGTACGTTAACACCCAGATTAAGAACTTTCTTGATTTCATCTTTTACCAATTGCTTTGGTAATCTGAATTCAGGAATACCGTAGACAAGAACACCACCCAATTCGTGAAGGGCTTCAAAGATTGTAACCGAGTAGCCTTTTGCTGCCAGTTCTGCCGCACAAGTAATTCCTGCTGGCCCACTTCCTACAACAGCCACTTTCACCCCATTAGGCTCAATATCACTTTTTTCTTCCTCGACGTTCTCCATGTACCAGTCAGCGACAAAGCGTTCAAGACGTCCTATCCCTACAGCTTCACCTTTCTTCGCTCTGACACACAAAGACTCGCATTGCTTCTCTTGTGGACAGACACGACCACAAATGGCTGGTAGTCTATTTTCTGTCGTGATAATCTTATAGGCTTCTTCAAACTTACCAGCCTCAACTGCTTTGACAAAGCCTGGAATCGGCACATTCACCGGACACCCATTGACACATGGCTTTGTCTTACAGTTAAGACATCTAGCCGCCTCAGCCATGGCATCTTCTTTTGTATAGCCAAGAGATACTTCTCCAAAATTACTGCGGCGAAGTTCCGGATCCTGTTCCGGCATTGGCACTTTAACGTTACTTGCTCTCATTTTGACACCCTCCAACTTTTACTTTGCCTCTCCTGCAGCGACCGCTGTTTCAAGACGACAATGATGCTTCTCTTTTTCCTTGTAGAACTGCTGACGTGTCATCAATTCATCAAAGTCCACTAAAAACCCATCAAAGTCCGGACCATCCACACAAGCAAACTTGGTCTCACCGCCAACTGTGCAACGACATCCGCCACACATGCCTGTGCCATCAATCATGATAGGATTCAAAGATACAGCTGTTGGGATATCGAAGGATTTGGTCATATCGACCACGGCTTTCATCATCGGTACAGGACCGATGGCAATCACTTCTTCGTAGGCTTCTCCTTGTTCTACCAATGTCTTAAGAACATCCGTCACGAAACCTTTGGTACCTTTAGAACCATCGTTGGTTGCCATATAAATGTTCTCACAGAATTCTGCCAGCTCATCTTCAAGAATCAACAATTCTTCACTTCGTCCACCGATGATAACATCTACTTTAGTCCCCATCTCATGAAGCTTTTTAAGTTGTGGGTATAATGGCGCTGTTCCAACACCACCACCAATACCAAGAACTCTCTTATGCTTTTTCAGTTCTGTTGCTTTCCCCATTGGTCCAGCAAAGTCAGGCACAGTATCGCCTGATGATTTTTCACTGAGAAGTTGTGTGGAATGACCAACAATCTGATAAATGATGGTCACGGTCTCAGCTTCACGGTCATAATCCGCTATGGTCAAAGGAATTCTCTCTCCTTCTTCATCCACACGAATCATGATAAACTGCCCCGGCTCACATCGCCTTGACACAAATGGCGCCTTAATGACCATCAACTCCACATTTTCGCTAAGTTTTTTCTTATTGACAATGGTATACATGACTATCTCCGTTCTATCTATATAACCGTCCACACCCAATTTATTATTGATACCGTGCCAGACGAGGATTGGGTGTTCATCTCGAAACGAGTTGGACTGCAAAGCAGGCCTGTCTGAGGCTTCGGATAAATACCCGATTCTCTTCTGGCGACAGTACTTGCTTACTTCGTCACACCAAGAATCTGACGCGCTTCCTCTGGTGTCGCCACCTCTTTACCAAGTTCCTTAATAATTCTCACTGTTCTCTCAACAAACTGCGCATTCGTCTCAGCAAGAACACCTTTAGAATAGAAGATGTTATCTTCCATACCAACACGTACATGACCACCCATAGCAAGTGCTGCATACATAACTGGCAAGTGACCTTTACCAATACCAAGTGCTGACCAAGTGGAACCTTCTGGAATCAGGTTCTTAAGGAACACAAGATTCTCAACGGTCGCTGTCATACCACCTGGTGCACCAAGAACGAATTGGAAGTGAAGTGGTGCTTTAAGCACACCTTTCTTAAGGTAGTAAAGAGCGTTGTAGATCATACCAGCATCAAAGATCTCAATCTCAGGCTTAACCCCTACTTCCTGCATTCTGATACCAAGCTTCTCAAGAAACTTAGGGCTGTTCTCAAATACAGTGGAATGTGCCCAGTTCATAGAACCACAGTCATAAGAAGCAAGCTCTGGCTTAAGCTCAGAGAAAGGCTTCATACGAATCTCATCGTCAATACCAAGACCACCGGAAGTGGTTGTGTTAAGTACGATGTCACAATCCGTCGCACGGATCAAATCAAGTGTCTGCTTGAACTTATCAAAGTCCATGGAAGCCTTGTTCTCATCATCCCTAACATGGATATGAGCCACAGAAGCTCCTGCTTTCCAGCAGTCATAAACATCTTTAGCAATCTCTTCAGGCTGAAGAGGGATATTAGGTGTATCTTTCTTCGTAGGCCACGCACCAGTGGTCGCTACGGTCAGTATTACTTTATCTTCTAAACTCATAGTGTATTCCTTTCAAATTTAAATAGATTCAACAATCACAGTAGTCCCTTGCCCGCCACCAATACAAAGTGACGCAAGACCCGTCTTACTATCTCTCTTCTTCATCTCATGAAGCAACGTAACAAAGATCCTGGCACCTGAAGCACCAATCGGATGTCCAAGAGCAATAGCCCCACCATTCACATTCACAATCTCAGGATCAATCTCAAGATCCCTTACCACTGCAATGGACTGGGAAGCAAAAGCTTCATTAAGTTCAAACAAGTCGATATCTTTGGTTGTCATGCCCGCTTTTGCCAACGCTTTGTTGGAAGCACCATATGGACCATAACCCATTACCGCTGGATCAAGACCTTCAGATGCATAAGACACAATCTTAGCCATTGGCTTAAGACCAAGCTCATCCGCTTTCTCCTTAGACATAACCACAACCATCGCTGCACCATCATTGATGCCTGATGCATTGCCTGCTGTCACTGTTCCTTCTTTCTTAAAGGCCGGACGCAACTTGCCAAGACCTTCTGCTGTTGTACCAGCTCTTGGGAACTCATCTGTATCAAAGACAATGTCCCCTTTACGGTTAGGAATGGTAACAGGAACGATCTCATCCTTGAATCTACCACTTTCAATGGCTGCCACTGCTTTTTGCTGGCTACCAGCTGCGAAAGCATCCTGCTCTTCTCTTGTGATTCCCCACTTGTCTGCAATGTTCTCTGCTGTGATTCCCATATGACCATTGCCGTAGGCATCGGTGAGTCCGTCGGAAAGGATCAAATCCACCATCTCAACATTCCCCATCTTGCTTCCAAATCTGGAAGTTTTGCTTAGGTATGGGGCATTGCTCATGCTCTCAACACCACCGGCAAGAACCACATCACAATCACCAGCTTTGATCATCTGTGCTGCAAGGGATACGGCTCTAAGACCAGATCCACATACTTTATCAATGTTAAAGGCACTAACCGTCTCTTTCATCCCAGACTTAAGGGCAATCTGTCTTGCAACACTTTGGCCAAGACCGGCAGAAAGCACGTTACCAATAACCACTTCATCAACAATACCAGGGTCAATCCCAGCCTGCTCCATAGCACCTTTGGCTGTCACTGTCCCAAATTCAACCGCTGACAGTGGTGACAATGTACCACCAAACTTGCCAATTGCTGTCCTAACAGCACTGACTATAACAACTTCTTTCATTTCGTCCACTCCTTGTAGGCATACCCTGCACTAAAAAGTCGCTCACACACGCCAGCCAAGCAGGGTTCTTCGGCTGAACCATTCATTCTTATATCTAATCCAAATCTAAAATAATGCTGTTATTACTTTCACATTTCTAAAGTGGAACCGAAACCGAGTCGCGTCTGGATATGGGTTTCATCACGAAACGAGTTCTCGAGTGTCCTTCTTGAATGTCTGAGGCTTCGGATGAAATCCATATTCTGACTCGACGACAACTCACACCACATAATTAGCTTAGTAGCTCGAAACCGAGCGGAGGCGGAATCGGGTTCTTATATCGAAACGAGTTTTCAAGCTTGCTTGAATGTCTGAGGCTTCGAATAAGATCCCGGTTTCGACTTCGCGACAGGCTCCACTAACTAATTACATACTTCCGTATGAATAAGTCCTATCCGGTGCATCCACCAAATCATCTTCATCAATCTCAGCAACGCAACGAACCATGGATCCGTCACCCATGTGCCAACGGATTGGGAATGCCATGAACTTGAATTTCTTACCAACAACTTTATCAAGGTCACCACCAAGGTTCTCGATACCTACGATACCGTTACCAAGCATGTACTTGTGACATGGCTCCCAAGTACCTTCAAGTCTGTGTTCCTCAAGGAAACCGAACTTCTCCATGTACTTCTCTTTACCATGCACTTTGATATAAGTCTTTTTGTTGAATTCAGCAAAAGCTTCTTCTCCAAACTGCTCGATGTACTCGTCAGTGATGGAGATACCAAGGTCACCGTTAAGGTTCATAGCAAGTGGTCCACCGTTAAGACCCATTGTCGTATGAAGTGGGTGGTCAAGGGCTTGCATATCCATTGCTACACACTTAGGCTTGTATTTAGCGAACCATTTACCTGCCTCGATCCCTGTACCACAGGAATAGTGGTAGTATTCTTTGGAGTCGTCAAACTTAAGGTGCATACCTGTTCTAAGACATACAACCATACCTTCAAGTTCTTCCGGCTTGATGCCTGCACGCTCACATGCATCCTCAAGGTGTGCTGGTGTGATCAGACCCCAACGTTCCACTTGGATGTCAAGACATACCGCGTCACCATAGTAAGCGTCTGCTGGCATTTCGTGGGTATATCTTGCACGCTTGCCGTTGAATTCATATTCCATGACGTGTCTTGGTGCATCTGCGTGTGTACCACAGTGCATGACTACGTCAATCTTCTGTGTCAATACACCACTCTTTGAAAGGTTGTGCATTGTATCAATTTTAGGTTTAGCGAAGTATGGCCAAAGTGGAATGTCTGCGCTAAATGGATGTGTTAAATCTACAACTACTTTTTTACCCATGTTCTTGCTCCTTTATATATGTTTGTTCTGAAGATGACTGACTGCTATAGGCAGTCAGATCTTATTTACCATAAAGCACTTTAATCAAATGCTCTGTTAACTGTGTTCTTGACGCTTCGATGGTTTCAGGTGTCCATTCCTGGAATCCGTTGCCACTCTTGAACCCAAGGTCCCCTGTTGCCACTTTTTCTTTCAGCAGTTGAGAAGCCTCTGTAGAATTCTCCAAATACTTGAAGATGTAACTATGGATAGAAAGCGTCAAATCAGTCCCTACCATGTCCGCATTCTCAAGAGGTGCCAGTACCGGCAATCTCATACCGAAGCTCATCTTGATGGCATCGTCCACCGTCTTAGCATCAGCGATGCCGTTCTCAACAATGGAGATAGCTTCACGCCAAAGGGCATGTTGCAGTCTGTTGGCCACAAAGCCAGGAACATCTTTTGCCACACGGATTGGATGTTTGCCAACTTTTGCCAACACCTCCATGGTTGTATCCACAACGCTGTCCTGTGTATGCTCTGCCTTAACCACTTCCACCAATGGAATCAAATAAGGTGGGTTCCAGAAGTGAGTACCAACGATTCTTTCCTTGATCTTCGCCTTGGAGGCAATCTCTGTAATGCTCATCACAGAAGTGTTCGTAGCAAAGATCGTGTCCTCTGAACAATAATCTTCAAGCTCCGCCATCAGGTTTTGCTTAAGTTCCATGTTCTCAGGCACACATTCAATAATCAACTGGACATCTTCCACCGCTTCTTTCAGGTCAGATTTAAACATAATCTTTTCCTGAATCTCCGCCACCTTTGCTTCATCATAGATCCCATGGGCAACGAACACTTCAAGGTTCTTACCCACACGCTCCTTGATATCAGCACCAGTAGCGAACTTATCATAAACCGTCACTTCATATTCACCGGACAAGGCAAACACCTGGGCAATACCACACCCCATAAGTCCACCGCCGATGACAGCGACATTCTTTATATCATTAGTTGTCATTATTCCACCTCATATTCTTCGGTTAGCTGAAAGCTGAATAATCATCCACTTTATACCGAGCTCCGGGCGAGTTCGAATGTTCATCACGAAACGAGTTTGACTGCAAAGCAGGCTTGTCTGAGGCTTCGGATGAATATTCGGACTCGTCCGGAGTGACCTTCTTTCATCAACTTTCAGCTTAACGAATTAGTTAGCCCAGTAACCACCCTCAGTAGCCACATTAGCCCCAGTCATGAAATCACTTGCCGCTGAAGCAAGGAACAAGGAAGGACCAACGAAATCTTCCGGCTCACCAAGACGACCCACTGGCAATCTCTTAAGGAAGTTCTTGTAAACAGCACTGTCCGGGTCGAACATCCACTCAGTCAACTCAGAACGGAATACCGTTGGATTGATCGTGTTAACGTTGATACCGTACTTCGCTGTCCACTCACAAGCAAGGGATTGAGCCATAAGGTCGATACCGGCTTTTGCTGTACAGTAACCTGTGTAATTAGCCATACCCATCTTGGAACGGGCAGAAGAAACCATGATCACCTTACCACCTTTACCTTGAGCGATCATCTTCTCACCAACGTACTTACAGAACAACCAAGTTCCCTGTACATCCGAATCCATGATCTTCTTCCACATAGCAAGATCTTGCTCAACAATCGGTTGTGGGTTGTTGTAACCAGCCGCTGTGTAAAGCACGTTAATCTCACCAAATGTCGCTACACAAGCTTCAACAATCTTAATAACATCCGCTTCAACAGCAGGATCCCCAGCTTCTTGTCCACACTCAATGCCCATAGCTCTAAGTTCTTCACAAAGTGCTTCATTCTTCTCAGCCTTTCGACCAGTAACAAACACTTTCATACCAGCAAGACCATAACCAATAGCAACAGCCTTACCAAGAGCACCAGTAGCACCAGTGATCAAAGCAACTTTACCTTTTACATCAAATAGATTATTAACAAAATTCTGATCCATTTATTCTCTCCTTTAACTAACACAATTCATCTACCAATCAAGTCACCGGTCACCGAGTGACGGAAGAGATGGAGTGTTCGTCACGAAACGAGTTTGGTTGCGAAGCAAACATGTCTGAGGCTTCGGATGAATACCCCATTTCTTTCGTTACGACTCCACCCAACAAACCACTAACACGGAACCGAGCAACGGTCGGGCACTGGTGTTCATCGCGAAACGAGTTGGGCTGCAAAGCAGACCTGTCTGAAGCTTCGGATGAATAGCAGTGGTCGTCAGTTGCGAAAACTCACACTCACTAATAATTAACAATCACCAACATACTAGCCGGCATATTCGTCTCATTAATCAACTCACGTCCCTCATTAGGACCAATGAAAATCGTATCATTCTTCTTAAGAACAATCTTCTCAGCTTTATCCTTAGTGTAGATCGTAATCTCACCTTCAAGCACATAGTAAATCTTCTCAGTTGGTGAATCTTCATAAGCGTAATCCGCTCCACCACCTGGAAGGAAGTGGCTAAGACCCATCCAGAATTTTTCAGCACCTGTTTCCTCTTTACCAACAAGACGCATTGCCGTCATCTTAAAGTGTCCTGGTGCATCATAAGTTTGGCAATTCTTCACTTCGCGTTTAATCATGTCCTACCTCCTCATTTGCAGCTAACAGTATATACCCCGTAGCAATTAACAGTTTCTTTTGTATTAAGCCTTCCGCTTCCAATCATTATTTCCTAATGCGTGGCAGCGCAAACTTTGTTTTTTTTACCCATGGACAAGATGATGCCCAAACAGATTGACAGATATGCCGCTACAATCACGCGGTACTCTGCCGGAAGGAAAAATGTTAAAGTGTGCATCGGAATCCAGAAGAATGGTACCGTCTTTGCAACAACATTCAAAATGAAGCCAGCCCAGTCAACCTGCTCAATGACTGATTTGATGGATGGGTTGTTGCCATCCACTTTTTCTTCAATATATCTGTCAGATATTCTGTGAAGTGTCATGAATACAGGACCAAAGGTCACATTCATAAAGAAGCTGGTAAAGAAACCAAAGAAGAATGTGTGCATGAACCCTTCACCATCAATCAACAGACCGCTGTCCATAGACCCTAAAACGCCATTAGGGTAGAATTTAAACATGAAAGTTACCATGATACCAATAACACCCCATGCAATTGCTTTTGCAATAAAGCCTTTGGTCTTAACCCATTGACCGCCGGCAATTCTAGCCGCCAGCAACTCGCCCATAGAGGCCAAGATGGCGAATTTGATGAATCCCATTAAGAAAGGGTGGGCAGCACTGGCTGTTTCAAATATATGATTCGTTGCTGGGACAATGAGAAATGCGGTAATTGCCGCTAAGACACCAACCCAGATAATAGTTCCGTATTTTTTCACTATATCCTCCTGTCATTGATCACCGGGGCCAAATTTCTAAACACCGGCAAGCCGTTCCACTTGCATCTTATCTATGCTCTTACCGGTTTTATAGGGGTAAGAAACTCTTTGTATTTTTGTGATCTCTCTGGAATCTCATGCATGTTTGGCAATGGTTTGAGAGATACGTTCTTAAGGTCATCTGCGTGATGGAACTTACCAGCCACTTCTGTATGAGCAATCGCTCGTGCCTGATCCGTATAGACCATCTTGAACTTACCATCTTCTTGTACAAGTTCCCCTGTTGCACCACAAGTACCACAAGTCACCTTCATGTTGCTGTCAATGTTTACCAATTCAGAGTGACATATATCGCAAACACCTGGTTCACCGATATACTCAGCCTCAAGAGGGTTTTCCAATTTAAGGGATTCGGCCACATGCTGACCTGATTTTCTCGCACGTGCTAACATATCATCTTTCAAGCAAGTGACTTTTGGTAGTGCCACCCAGTTAAACAACTGCTTATCCACAACATGCATCTGCATAGATACCGTGAAAAGATGAAGCATTGGCAAAGCCAATTCAACCCAGTCACTACCGCCAACTGCAAAAAGAGAAGCCACACGTGGTTTGAAGGCACGTTCATCAACACCTTTACCCTCTGTAATGCCTTTTTCTTCTCTGATTTTTTTGGAAATCAATCTAAACGCATAGTCATGTCCAGGCCCCATTCTGTCATTCAAACTCTTCAATTGACCTGTAGGACTTTTTTCATAAATAGGTGAGCCCAAAATGATGCCATCAGCATCCATAATCAGATCATCCAAGAACGCTACATCATCCTTAAGCACACAGTCACCGGAACCTGCTCGTTCAAACAAATCAACAACACAAGCGTTACACCCTGTACATGGTTTGATGTTATAGTCTTGAAGACGAACAATTTGAACTTCTGCGCCTGCTTCTTTTGCACCCATCAATGCTTCTTTAACAAGAATCTCAGTGTTACTGCCTCTACGACCGCAACTAATACCTAATACCTTCACTCTTTTACCAGCCTTTCGTTCGATGCCGGGGACATCCCAGTTTTTCCCAAGAAATCTTGAGACTACTTCAATCTGCATACACCCATCATTGATATTTTTATCTGACAGACTGTATACATTGCTACATATCATAAGGAGTTATGCCGATAACCACAAAGACATTCCCCCTGATAAACAAACCTCTATACCCTCAATCACTTAACCTCAGCTAAGTGTCACCCTCATTCCAGCAACAGACTCATTTTGCCATTTTACCTTTACTAACTACAACCAACATGCTCCCGGACCGATCCACCAGACAAGCACCCTTTTTAGGATGCCTGCCGGCTACGGTATCTTTAGGAAACAACTACGGATCATGCACAATCATTCAATCCGATGATATACCTTTCTCAAGACAGTGATGGCTGCTTCACCGCTACATCTTAGAATGTAGATTTGAGAAAAATAATGAAAATGGAATGTCAATCTGCTATTTGACATTCCCGGATAACATACATCAGTAAAACCACAACATTCTGAATGTTAACCCCAATCACACAATGCAAATTGCATGACATCATATTTGACATAAGGAAGACTAATATCCTTCGTCAATAAGATGTCCATTGTTAATTATAGCCACTGTGCTCCGTTCAACAATGTTGCTTTTTGTCATAATCACTACAGATATTAACCTGTATTATTATTCTCTCTTACATTTACATATTTCAAGCACATTTTTAACCTAACAAATATATATATGTACACTTTTTTGTCTTTTTCTTGTTGTGTGCAACTAGCTTTTGTTGTATATTTAGTGTGCACAACCACTCCAAAGGAGGTTTTCCATGAATATAAGACAGGAAATTACAGTCAATCAAAATATACCATTCAAGATTTTCCTACACCAATTACGAAGCGTGTCAACCCATTGTCATGACAGCTACGAGCTTCTTTTCGTTCTTTCCGGTACAGCTTCTGCAACCATAGAAGAAACAACCTACATGCTTGAAGAAGAGGATATGATTCTCGTCAACCCAAACCAACTGCATAACCTTCACTCCGGTGATTGTGTGATGGTTGTCCTGCAGATGAAGCCAAGTTTATTTGAGAAGGAATTGTCCGGCTCACAATTACCTTACTTTGAGTTCAACTCATCCAAAGAACATGACAAGAGCAAATTCCACAACACCAAAGTACTGATAGCCAAATTGATCAAATCAAATACACAAGAGGGGCAAAATATTCACCTCATTACAAAAGCACTCCTTTTTGAGCTTATGTATGAGTTGACCAGCCAATTTCACAGCTCACCCTTGCCCAAAAATGCCATTACTAAAAAGCACGTCAACAGAATTTCCGATATTCTCACTTACATCAATGAGAATTACAGCGAAGATATTACATTAGCTAAGCTATCAAAAGAGCAATTTTTATCCGTTTCTTATCTTTCCCGATATATCGAAAAAGAACTTGGTCAAAGTTTTAAGACCCACCTTACCAATGTACGGCTTAATCACGCTTTCAACGATCTATGTACAACCAACAACACTATAAGCACTATCGCCTCCACCAATGGCTTTCCCAACACGCGTGCATTCGTCTCCGCTTTTAAAAAGAAATATGAATGTCTTCCAAGCACTTATCGTAAGGATCATAACTTACCCGTCACATATAATGAAGAACCAAAGACTCAGCCCATCGAGTTCCAAAAAATGACTCAAAACAACTACTTAGGCAAGTTGAGTAAATACCTTGATGATGAAATCCACGTTCACTCCGAATCCATTATGGATATGGAAGTGACCAGCATTCCGGAAATAGATGTGAGAAAAAGCAAAAAAAGACTGTTCCATACCTTCCGCCATATGATCGCTATCGGAAGCGCCTCCAACGTCCTTGAAAAGAAGACGCAAGACATGCTCACCCAATTACAGCAAGATATCCATTTCAAACATGTGCAGCTCCATGGGTTCTTCGGTAATGATGTCATACGTTATTTCGAAGAGCGCAACACCCCTTCTGACTTCAACTTTGATGTGGCTGATGATGCTATTGATTTCCTCCTTTCAATAGGTTTAAAGCCGACGATTCAACTTGGTTTTGAGTACAATGATATACGTATGATCAGCTCCTTTTTACGTCAGTCCGCCAACATGAAAAAACTCTTAGGCAAATGGCAATATATTGTAGAACGATTTCTCAGGCACCTAATGATACGTTACGGTCTCGAGGAAGTAAGCACATGGCTATTTATGCTGCAGGAAGAAATTGACGAAGACCCACTAGTCATCAATCGGGCTCAAGAAGAACGTTACTGGCAGCTCTATCTAACGACGTTCAGAGTTGTTAGAAAAATCAGCGACCGTATACAATTCGGCCCCTCCTCAGCATTGCCCTATATGATTGAAAATACCGACTTACTTGAATCGCTCTTAGCTTTTTTCACCAAAAACGACTGCATCCCTGATTTCTTCACATTCAAATTCTATCCTATTAGCTTTTTTGAAGAAGATGGCACCACGCAAAAAGAAGTCCTTCTTTCCCCTGACCCAGAACGACTTGGCAAATTCATTGACATATTCAAAGAACGTTTATCAGCCAACATGATGACCCACTTACCCCTATATATGACACAATGGAATTCCACCATTGCAAACAATGATTTGTTAAATGACACTTGCTTCAAATCAACCTATATCGTCAAGAATGTGATAGACAATATCGACCGAATCGATAGCTTTGGCTATTGGTTGCTTTCAGATCACAATAACATCCACCAACCTGGCAACGAACTGTTTCACGGCGGCTTAGGCCTCTTCACTAAAAACGGCATCAAAAAAGCAGCCTATAATGCATTTTGGCTGCTTAGTAAACTTGGTGCCCATATCTTATCTAAAGGAGACGGTTATTTGATCAGCAGGACTGACCATGATCTACAGATCATCTTGTATAATTATCATCACTATTCCAAACTGTATGCCATGGGCGAATTATATGATCTGACACCACTGAATCGCTACACCCCATTCACCTCCGCACACAGCCATAATTTTGAGGTTAGCCTGAACCGCATGCATAACGCAGACTATATTATCCAGGAATACACCGTCAATCAACATTATGGCAGTAGTTTTGATACTTGGGTCCAGTGTTTCGCCATGCCACTAACAACCAACGAAGAACTAAATCTGTTAAAAGCCCACGCTGAGCCATTACTAAAAAAACAGATGCTAAGAGTCGATGATCAGTCACTAAAACTTTCCTACACCCTTGAACCTCACGAGGTCAAGCTCATCACGATTACCTATACAGATTACAATCAAGACTAAGATGCCCGTATATATCATTAAAGGCAGATGCCCATCAGGCGCATCTGCCTTTAATATATCATATGATGGTTAAGCCTTAAAACTGAGTCTAACAAAAGCAAATACACTCTACAATATATACATTCAACTCAAATTAAACATATATCGCCTTAGCCCTATTATTTATAACACTCGAACAAACGCCTTATTGCACCCAATGACCTCTCCACTTTGTCATGTGATGTACAGTAAGCCATTCGTACGTACCCTGGACATCCAAACCCCCTTGCCGGCACAATCAGAAGATTAAACTCTTTCGCCTTATTACAGAAAGCAATCTCATCTTCAATGGGTGATTGAACAAACAAATAGAAGGTACCGTCCGGTTTGGCGTAGCTGACCCCCAGCTCATCAAACAATCCACATAACAGATCTCTATTTTTCTTATAAAACTCTACGTTGACCGTCTCACCACTCACCTCTGCCGCTACACGTTGGAAGAGGGAATTAGCATTAATGAATCCAAGAATCCTGTTAGCTACATTCAGAGCATCCAATAGAGTATCATGTTCATCAATCTTTGGGCTGACTGAAATATAGCCTATGCGCTCCCCTGGCAAGGACAAGGATTTGCTATAAGAATAAACCACAACTGAATTATCATAATAATTCAAGATGTAAGGCAGTTCTTGGTCTATATACACAATTTCACGGTATGGTTCATCAGATACTAAGATGATACTATGTCCATATTCCGCTTCTTTCTCTTTCATGATGTTAGCAATCCCTACAATAGCCTCTTCCGTATAAACGACCCCTGTCGGATTATTAGGTGAATTAATAAGGACAATCTTTGTGTTCTCAGAAATCATCTCTTTGAAAGCTAGTAAATCCGGTTGAAAACTAGGTGGATTCGCTGGAACCACATTCAACACACCATTATGGTTGTTGATATAAGGTCTGTATTCAGAAAAAAACGGCGCAAAAGTCAGCACTTCCTCACCTGGATTGAGCAGACATCTGAACAGCACATTCAACCCACCTGCCGCACCACAAGTCATAATAATATCCTGTTGTGCAAGGTCTGTTCCTTTTGTACGGTTCTCATAAGCTGCCAATTTATCTCTAACATCCAGATAGCCTGAGTTATTCATATAACCATGGATATCGCCTGCCGCATATCTGTCCAGAATCTCTTTCACAGATTTGTTAACCGCTTCAGGTGGTTTAACATTCGGATTACCAAGACTGAAGTCAAAGACATTCTCTTCACCTACTTTGGCAATCATCTCTTTTCCTTCTTCGAACATCTTACGAATTGCAGAACTGCTTTTCATCTTATCCAGCATATATTTTGATACCATAAAAGGACCTCTTTCTCAAATTCTTCATACCGTCAAACAGTTTAGCACTGCAAAGTGCTAAGTTGTCAGAAATCATCATATCATTAATAAGAAAGAATGTCGACAGCTTTCATTAAAAATCACTTGATTAATTTATTCGTTTTTGAGACGCTTCCACAACGCTGTTCGACTAATACCAAGCATCTGGGCAGCTTCATTTTTCCCCATACCACTGTCTAGCAGCATTTCAATGATACGTCTTTCAACAACACGATTGATATTCTTAAGATCAATCACACCACCAATAAGATCATCCTTCTCTATATACTGGACTTCCCCTTTTTCTGTCTTAATTTCAACTTCCTCAAAGATCGAGTAGCGTCTCGCTATGTTACGTAATTCTCTCACATTCCCCGGCCAATCATAGGCCATCAGTTGGTCTTCAATTGCTTTTGTCACCTCATGAACACCTAGGCCGTCATCCATGTCTTGAAGAAATTTCCCAAACAAGGGGATAATATCCTCTTTTCTCTGTCTTAGTGGCGGCAAATGTAATTCTAGAATACACAGTCGGTAGAACAAGTCACGCCTAAAACTCCCCTCAGTCACCATATTCCTCAAGTCCTCATTCACTGCCGATATAACACGAACGTCCAGTGGTATAACATAATCTGACCCCAGACGCATGACCTCTTTTTCTTCAATCACCCTTAAAAGCTTCACCTGCAAGTTCAGACTCAAACTGTTTATTTCATCCAAGAAAAGAGTCCCGCCATGAGCAAGTTCAAACAGCCCGGGTTTCCCACCTTTTCTAGCACCAGTAAAAGCACCTTCCTCATATCCGAACAGTTCAGATTCCAAAAGGGATTCGGATATCGCACCACAGTTGACCGCAACAAAGGGATCATTCTTGCGCCGACTGATATTGTGAATACTTTGGGCAATCATTTCTTTTCCTGTTCCACTTTCCCCTTGAATGATCACCGTATTGTCGTCTTTACCTATAATTTTGGCCTTTTTTACCGTTTCTACCATACAGTCGGCCGTTGTTATGACATCTTCAAAGGTGTACCTTGCAACAAGACCCTTCTGGTTCATTTTTTGACGGATTCTTTTTTCAAGCTTCTGAAGCTTCGTAATATCCTGAAAGGTTAAGACAACTGCCGGCACAGAGTCGTCCACCATGATTCGAGATACACTTGCAGTAACAGTATGACCATTGATTCTCATAATCTTATTTTCAATTTCTTCTGCACCATCAAAAACATCCACCATGAATGTCAGCTTAGGCAACACCCATGCCAATTCTCTACCTACCAAGGCATCTCTTTCTTTACCAAGCAAATCCAAAGCCCGATCATTACACTCTTTAATCAAGCCTTGCTGATTAACTGTCAAAACCGCATCCTGTATTTGTTCAAGGATCGTACGCAGCACTTCCGAACCATATTTTTCCTGATAAATAGACTCGCTTGTTTCATAGGCCCTTGCAACAATCTCCTGAATAGATTCATCACTAGCATTGACAAATACTGTATCCATCCCTTTTTCCTTAGCAATCTTAATAGGAATGGTTCCACCGACAATTACCGTTTTTTCATTCTCCGATTTAACCCGGTCTATGATTGCCTCGATCTCATCTTGCTCGCTAAAAAAGGCTACCTCGGCCTCCTCACCCACCAGCGCACGCCAATCGGTCATTCTAAAGCGAAAGCCATTCCATAAAACCACCACAATCTTTCTGTTAAGATACTTGGCTTTATCTATGGCATAAAGAACGTCCATCGCTGTAATCTTCAGGTGGAAAACCGGCACAGACACCCGATCCTTAGCGAATCTGTAGGCACCGCTTCTGGCAATGAGCACATCCAAGTCTCTTTGTTGAACCATCTCTAGTCCCTGAACTTTTATTCTATCCGGATCCATTAACTCTATATAGATGTTTCCTGTAGAAACTTCCTCCGGAAAAAGGCTGATCACTTTATTCTTCATGGCCATATCTTGGGCGATGATACCGATTTTTCTATCCATAATGTCTCCTGTTTCTTACTGACAGATGTTGTCTAAACTCTTGAAACAAAGTATACTATTAACACTGATGGACGTAAAGGAAAGATATAATGGCACTTAGTTACAACCAAGAGACCTTGCAGGAACAGAAGCTGGTTTTGACACCAGAACTTTCTCAGTCGCTGCAGATTCTCCACTTCAGCCAATTGGCTCTTAAAGAATATATCGACAATGCCATACTTAGCAATCCTCTCTTGGAAAGACCTGATCAATTGCTAGAGACTTTTGACGCGCCTGTTGTCACGATCCACAAAGCTTCCAGTGATCTTCCAAAAGAAGGCTCTTTACCCGAAGAAGTCAGATATTATAACACACTGACCGAGAGGGTTTCACTCAAAGAGCATCTAGCAGGTCAAATCCGTTGCACCAAGCTCCCCAAAGAACTCCAAACACATATCTACGCTTTAATCGACACTCTAGATGCCAACGGTTATCTGCCCCCTAACTTTCATGATGACAATAACCTGAGTGATATTGATCAAGAGGCCATGAATATCCTTCAATGTTTAGACCCGCCTGGTGTGGGTGCTTCTTCTTTATGTGAATGCCTCAAATTACAACTTGATGCCAAAGAGATTATCTGTCCTATAACTGAGGCAATACTTAACGGACACATGTATGATCTGGCCAACAATCGACTTTCCAAGATTGCCAAGTCTCTTCAGTGTTCCATTGACGATGTTAAAGAAAGTCTGGCAGTCATCCGATGTCTTGACCCAAGACCTGGAAGCCATTATACGGACATACCATTAACGCCGTATATTCGACCAGATGTTCATGTGATCACCCGAGAAGACGGTCAACTGGATGTCATCATTGACGAACAATCCAGTTGTCCAAAACTTATACTCAATCCAAAGTATCTGGACCTCCTTAACACCCATAAGACAGATGAGAAGACCATGTCCTACCTTAAAGAGAAAATCAACGAAGGCGCGGCCATCATCAAAAGTATCGACCAAAGAAAACAAACCCTCAAACGGGTATCTTTAGAAATCATCAAACACCAACAACTTTTCTTCACTGAAAAAGAGAAAGAATTACGTCCCTTGAAAATGAAAGCGCTGGCTGATGTGTTGAACTTGCATGAATCTACCATTAGCCGTGCTGTCAATGATAAATACTTAGAGTGCAGTCATGGCATTTATCCACTTAAGCACTTTTTCCAACAAGGACTTAACAACGCTAACGGCGAAGAAACCTCTGCTGCCAATCTGAAGAATGCCATAAAAGCACTAATTGATGACGAGGATCAAAAAAAACCTCTATCCGACCAAAAGATTACAGAACAACTTCAAGAATCCGGAGAAGACATATCCAGGCGTACCGTTGCCAAATATCGTACGCAACTTGGCATTCCCTCAGCTTCCAAGAGAAAAGCATTTTAGAATAATAAAAAGACACATGATTTCGGCCGGCGAGCCATCAAAATCATGTGTCTTTTTATTATTCTATCGTTCGGAAAAACCAGTGCCATTAAGTCCTGGGCTGTCATCAATGGCAAATTTGTGTGTGTGGAAAATAGCTAAAGACATCATCTGCATTTTCGGTTTTTCCTTACAGTAACAGAACCAACAGCAACTGGTTCACCCGACGTAACGTTTGATAATCCAGTTGTTCCTGCTCCTGTACTATACATAATAAGATGTTACATCAGGCACTTACTCGCAGTATTCTCTGGCTTCTTCCTCACCATTTAGAACACGCAAGGTACCATAAGCAAGGGACTCTAATTCGCTTTCACCAGCCATCACTTCAACCGGAGCAATAAACCCTACTTTCTTGGCAATATAACCTGTGATTAATTCGGAATAAGCTATACCACCTGTAATAACGATAGCATCCACCTCACCATCAAGAACTACAGCCATCTCTCCTATGCCTTTGCTGATTTGATAAGCCATGGCTTCCCATACGTGCTTAGCAAAGTCATCTCCTGCTTCCGCTTTAGCAATGACATCTCTTACATCATTTGTATTACAATACGCTGTGATGCCACCTTTACCGCGAAGCAGCTTCTGTACATCTTTCTTCTCATACTCGCCACTAAAGCACAGGTCAACCAACTTTTTACAAGGCACACGTCCTGCACGTTCTGGTGAGAAAGGCCCTTCATCATCAGCAATGATATCTACCATACGACCTTTTTTATGTGCACCCAGTGAAATACCGCCACCCAAATGAGCCACAACAAAGTTCATTTCACCGTAGCTCTTGCCATATTTCTCAGCCACTTTAAACGCCATCGCTCTTGAGTTAAGAGCATGACTTGTACTGATTCTTGGAATCTGTGGCAAACCTGAAAGCCTTGCAACTTCCTCCATCTCATCTACTGCAACAGAATCATAGATAAATGAAGGTAACCCTTCAGGTGTTGCAATAGCATAAGCAATCAACGCACCAAGATTGGATGCATGCGGTGCCACAGGGTTATTCTTAAGACGATCAATCATCGTTTCGTTAACGGCATAAGCACCAGACTTAACCGGTGGCAGAATACCGCCACGTCCAACAACTGCAGAAAGGTCAGCCGCCTGTATACCATTGTCATTAATGGTTTTAACAATGGCGTCTTTTCTCATTTCAAATTGATCGGAGATGTTCTCATATTTTTCAATTTCTTCAGTACTGTGCTCAATGTTAACACTGAATAACTCTTTCTTATCTTCGTATACCGCTATCTTTGTAGATGTTGAACCTGGGTTCAACGCTAATATTTTTTTACTCATTTTAGCCTCCTGAATATTCACTGACTTATATCTATTATTACGACTGGTTGATTAGGCTTCAATCTTGCCCATGGCTGCACAAAGTGCCAGAGAAAGATATTTCTCCTCAGATGTGGAACCTCTGGATGTCAATACTACCGGGCATTTTGCACCAACGATAAAACCAGCCATCTTAGCACCAGCAGAATATACAAGACACTTACCAAGAATATTACCAACTTGTATATTCGGCACTACAAGAATATCTGCATCAGCGACAACAGGGCTTTCGTATCCTTTGATTTCAGCAGATTCTTTGCTCATTGTCAGGTCGTAGGAGATAGGCCCTTCAACGATACATCCTTCAATAACGCCATTCTTGTTCATTTGCTTAAGCATATCTGCATCGACTGTCTCCGGCATCTTAGGGTTCACTTTTTCAACCGCAGCCAAGACTGCCACCTTAGGATTCTCGTATCCCATTTGTCTGTAAGCCAGTACGGCATTTTCAATAATCTCCTTCTTCTGATCCAAATCAGGATAGGTCATCATTCCGCCATCTGTCATGGCAAGTAATTTATGATAATTCGGCATCTCATGCAACACTAGGTGAGACATGACTTTACCGGTTCTAAGTCCATTTTCCTTATCAACAACAGCTTTCAGCAAATCGCCAGTCTGGATTTTACCTTTCATAATAAAGTCCACCTCGCCGGCATTCACCATCGCTACCGCTTTAACAGCAGCCTCTTTCTCATCACCAGCGTCTACCAACGCATCATCAGCCAAATCTTCACCTAATTCGATGATGACTTTTCTCACTTCTTTCTTATCGCCGATGAGTATTGGTTCAACCAAGCCGTCTTTTTTTGCCCTAAAGACCGCTTCAAGGGTGTGTTCGTCCGCCGCCGCTACCACTGCAACTTTTTTCACTGCATCTTGCTTTTGAACTGCATCAATCAGTTCATCAAAACTTCTATATACCATAATGTCCTCCGTTGATTATTCATTTTGCCGCACACACAAATGTTCAGCTTTACTCTATTCACTATATATAATAAGCAAGTTGCGTGCCAACTTTTAATCAAGACCTTATTTTCTTATATCTTCAACACACTCTTGCTCGCTTTTATATTATACTTATAATGAAGGAACGGCATCAAGGGGTTATTCGTATAAATGAATATTTTTTTATACGATTTATAATTTTTATTCCACTGTATCTGTTATTGTATATCACTATAAATTCCAGCGTAATGTTTTGTTAACATACGTTACATTTATAAAACATTTCCTACGTTAACATGATGAAACACTTTCAACACATTGACACATTTGCCTCATTGTTATATGCTATTGAAACCAAACAATTTTACACTTTAAAGTGCGAAAATCTTCAGGAGAATATCATGTCATCAGATTTTGTTTCAAAACCACTATCTTATAGAAGCAGTGTCATAAAACCGTCGACCACGATGATCATTACCGACCAAGCCAAAGCCCTGTTGGATGCCGGCGAGGATGTTATCAGCTTCAGTGCTGGTGAACCCGACTTCCCAACACCACAGGTGATTAAAGACACAGCCATCGATATTATCAATAACGGCTGGACTGGCTATACTTCTGCCGCTGGCATGGTCGGACTAAAGGAAGCCATCTGCCGAAAACTCAAAAGAGACAATAACCTGAATTATGCACCAGACCAAATTGTCGTTTCAAACGGTGCAAAACATTCCATATATAACACTTTGCAGGCCTTGATCAACGAAGGCGATGAAGTTATCTTACCAAACCCATTCTGGGTCAGCTATCCTGAGATGGTCAAGCTTAATGGTGGTGTGCCGGTCTTTGTCACCCTTGACGGAGAAGATGGTTTTGCCTACCACGAAGAACGCCTCGAAGCTTTAGTGACAGAGAATACCAAAGCCATCATCATCAACAGTCCGAATAACCCTACAGGTGTTGTTTATGATAGAGCCACTATAAAAATGATTGGTGAATTCGCCTGCCGACATAACTTATGGATCATCTCTGATGAAGTCTATGAAAAATTATGCTATGACGGTGAACACGTCAGTGTGGCTGAAATCTCCGAGGAAATTAAAGATAGAACGGTTGTTGTCAATGGCCTCTCCAAAGCTTACTCCATGACAGGCTGGCGGATTGGTTATATGGCCGCTCCAAAAGAAGTTGCAGCTGTTGCAGGTAGTATACAGAGTCATAGCACATCCAACCCTAACACAATTGCTCAGTACGCTTCCATTACTGCTTTAGACGATGCTGAAGAGGACCTGAAAGAATATGCGATAATCTTTAAGAAGCGTCGAGATCTGATGGTCGCTGAACTGAATGCCATAAGCGGTATACAAGTCATTGCTCCACAAGGTGCTTTCTACATCATGGCGGACATCAGTGCCCTATATGGCAAATCCTATGAAGGTGAAGTGATTAAAGATTGCTGGGATTTTTCAAGACTGTTACTGGACACTGAGAAAGTGGCCACAGTACCAGGCACTGCCTTTGGTGATGCCAAGATGATTCGGATGGCCTATGCCTGTTCCGAAGAGAGAATAACAGAAGGTGTTAGGCGCATGAAAGAATTTGTCGACACCATTATCTAATGAGCTGGGCGTTAAAAGGATCGTTTAATCCCTTTTGACGCTCTTATACTATTCCGTGAATCGCATTATTTTTATGAGGTGAAACTATGGGTCTTACAATAGGCTTTATTGGTATGGGGCTAATGGGTGGTTCCATTGCCAAGAGCATAAAAAAATACAACTTAGCTGATGAAATCATCGCCTACAACCGTCATGCAGACAGATTAACACCTGCTATTGATGAAGGGGTCGTTGACAAGCAGGCCTTTGATATTGATACTTCCTTTGCATCCTGCGATATCATCTTCTTATGTTGCCCAATACAAATCAATATTCAAATTGCCAAACAACTTAAAGACATCATAAAGCCAACCTGCATATTGACCGATGTCGGGTCCACAAAAAACGATATCCATGTAGCGATGATGGCAGCAGCCCCTGATCTTTGCTTCATCGGTGGTCACCCTATGACCGGATCTGAAAAAAGTGGATACTCGGCCTCTGACCCCCAATTATTCGAGAATATCTGTTATGTCCTAGCACCAAGCCCTGCTGCTAACGAAGATGCGGTAGAATTGCTTACAGCTTTGGTCAAGGGCATCAAAAGCATCCCTGTCGTCATCGAACCAAAGAAGCACGACGCCGCCACTGCCGCTATCAGTCATATGCCTCAAGTTCTATCTGTCGCTCTCGTCAACGCAGTGGCTGATATGGATAAGGACAATGGTTATATGAAAGTCTTGGCCGCTGGTGGTTTTAGAGATATGAGCCGCATCGCTGCTTCCTCCCCTGATATGTGGGCCCCGATACTGGAGGCCAATCATGAAGCCATTGTAACATCCATTGACCGGCTTGCTACTGAACTGACTTCCATGAGAGATATTGTCATCAATAATAAGACCTCTGAAGTCTACACAACCTTCGAGCAGGCAAAAGTCTACCGCGAGACAATGCATTTCAACCATAGAGGCTTATTGCCGGAAGAATACAGCTTCACCATCGACGTCTCTGATGAACCTGGTATCATTGCAAAGATTGCCGGCGTTATTTCTGATGCCGGCATCAACCTGAAGAATATCGGAATCATCAACAATAGAGAACGTGAAGAAGGCGTCTTAAGGGTTATTTTCGATGACGAGGTTCACTGTCAAGAGAGTATTCAACTTCTAGAGTCTTTAGGGTATACTATACATACCAAAGAATAAGAAGGAGGCACTCATGAAGATAGTCCTACTAGATGCCAATACCTTAGGCGATGATCTTGATCTTACTGTATTTGATGATTTGGGACAAGTGGAAGTCTACGGCTACACCTCCGAAGAGGATGTTGTTCCAAGAATCAAAGACTGCGATGTCATCATCGCTAATAAAATAGAGCTTAACGAAAGCAATCTCAAGCACGCACCAAAGGTCAAGCTAATCTGCCTGACTGCTACAGGCACCAACAACGTAGATAAAACCTATACGAATGCTCACAACATTGTTGTTTCCAACGTAGTCGGCTATTCAACCGAAAGTGTTGCCCAGCATACTTTCGCCATGCTTTTTTATCTGTACGAGAAATTATCCTATTATGATCACTATGTCAAAAGTGGCACCTATTCCGGCGATACCATGTTCACTCATTTCGCCAAAAGTTTCAACGAAATAAGCGGCAAGACCTGGGGTATTGTCGGCATGGGCAACATCGGACGAAGGGTTGCTGAGATTGCGACGGTATTTGGTTGCGAGATTCTTTATTACTCTACTTCAGGCAATAATAGTCAACAGCCCTATAGACAGGTTTCTCTTGATGATTTGCTGACACAGTCTGACATCGTCTCCATTCATGCGCCTCTTAACAGCAATACCGAGGGCTTGATTGATTACGAAGCTCTTAACCTAATGAAACCTTCCGGGGTACTACTTAACCTTGGTCGGGGTAAGATTGTTGACGAACAAGATCTTGCAGAGGCATTGAATAAAGAACTCCTTGCAGGCGCTGCACTGGACGTGCTTTCGTCAGAACCAATCGAAAAAGACAATGCTCTGCTAAAGATCCAAGACAGCACAAGACTTCTGATTACACCTCATATTGCATGGGCCAGTGTAGAAGCAAGAAACAGAGCCATTGACGAAGTGTATGAGAATATCCAATCTTTTCAGCAGGGTGTGCCTAGAAATGCCGTGACTCAGTAATCCTTTTTTTGTCACAAATTCAGCATAGCTTTTCCCTGTAAAATGCAGTAAACTATACGAATGAGATCAAGGTGGTCCCAATTGGCAACGATGATTCATATGAGCCAGTTGACGACCTCCTTTTTTTAGAGCCACTGTTATATGATATAGACACATCTGGAGGGTACCAAATGATAGAAATCATCAAAGCACTGATCATCGGTATTGTTGAGGGCATTACCGAATGGTTGCCCATAAGCAGTACAGGTCATATGATCTTAATTGACGAATTCCTCAAACTTGACGTCTCTGATAATTTTATGGAGATGTTCCTTGTGGTTATTCAACTTGGCGCAATTCTCGCTGTCGTTCTTCTATACTGGAACAAACTTTTTCCATTCAAACGTCATAGAGGCCGCGGATTCGAAGCAGACAAAGATGCCTTCATCCTTTGGTCAAAGATTGTGGTAGCTACCATTCCAGCCATGATCATAGGCTTACTTTTCGAGGAGCAAATCGACGCCCTGTTCTTCAACCCCTTAACGGTCGCATCAACACTCATTATCTACGGTATACTTTTCATCATCGTTGAACGACACAATCACAAAAGACGACCTACAACAACAGATATTAGAGATCTATCCTTCCTGACCACCTTTCTTATTGGCTGTTTCCAGGTACTTGCTATGATTCCCGGTACTTCCCGTTCTGGGGCGACAATTATCGGCGGTATCCTAATTGGAACCTCAAGAACTGTTGCTGCAGAATTCACGTTCTTCCTTGCAATCCCAGTAATGGCCGGCGCCAGTTTATTGAAAGTCCTTCACTTCGGCTTTGATTTCACAGGCACTGAGTTAGCAATCCTGATCACAGGTATGGCAACAGCCTTTCTCACTTCCATTGTCGCCATCAAGTTCTTGCTTGGTTATATCAAGAACCATGACTTTGAAGTCTTTGGGGTATATCGGATTGTTCTGGGTGTGATTGTGCTTGGGTATTTCTTTCTGTTATAGACTCACATTATGATATCTAAAAGAAAAGAGATTTCACCTGGTTATCGTCTCTATCGATATTTTGCTGGTGGATAAAAATTGTCCTTAATTGCAATTGAGAACGCGTAAAGGTCTTGTGCTTTTTTTGTATAACCAAAGAAAAACAGCCGGTTGAAGAACCGGCTGTTTTTCTGGCTATAATGAGAGGGGATTTAATATATAGTATGTTAACTTATGAGTATATAATAACGAACTCATGTGTTGCCCATCCGACTACGATGTGTCTTTTGTGTGGTCTTTTTTTTACTGCCTAGTCAAAGATCTTCCTTATAACATTACGAGAATAAGGACAATAAATTATATTGACTGAAGACAGACACAAACACCAGCGATACCATGGCCATAATCTTAATCAGAATATCCAGTGATGGGCCAACAGTGTCTTTCAAAGGGTCACCTACAGTGTCACCTACAACTGTTGATGCATGTACATCGGACCCTTTACCATAACCTTCAACACCTTCTGACTCTACCAGCTTTTTGGCATTATCCCATGCACCGCCACTGTTGGCAGTAAAAAGAGCCAACATAATACCAGACAACAGCGTGCCAATCAACATACCACCGACAAACTCTTCTCCTAATATGAAACCGCTCGCCAAGGGTACAAGAACAGAAATCATTGCAGGCAATGTCATTTCTTTTAGTGCTCCAGCCGAAGAAATCTCAATACATTTGGTATAGTCGGGTTTTTGTTCACCTGTTAGTATGCCTGGCATCTCCTTGAATTGGCGCCTGACCTCTTCAACCATTTTTGATGCCGCATGAGCAACAGACTCGATCAAGATGCCCGAGAAGTAAAATGGTAATGCACCACCTACCAGTGCACCTGCGAGGGCAAGGGTATTAATCATGTTCAGCGACAGTTCAAACCCAGCCGTATCAGCTCTACCGGCCATCGAATATAGATAGGAAGCCAAAAGTGATAACGCCGCTAAAGAAGCTGAACCGATGGCAAACCCCTTACCGATGGCCGCTGTCGTATTCCCAACAGAATCCAGCTTGTCAGTTATCTGACGTACTTCCGGTGCTAATTTGCTCATCTCACTAATGCCACCTGCATTATCCGCAATTGGCCCATAGGTGTCTACAGATACGGTTGCTGCAACAAACGACAGCATTCCGATTGCCGCCATAGCAACACCATATAAACCCGCAAAATAATTAGCCAACATTGTCGCAAGGGCTAAAATAACTACCGGAAACATTGTTGATTTCATCCCTACTGCCAAGCCCTGAGTTATGGTGAGGGCAGTCCCTTCTATGGAATTCCTGGCAATTTTCTTCGTTGGTTCAAAATCATAACTGGTGTAATACTCCGCTAAGAATCCTATGGCAATACCGCTGCCAATGCCAAAGATGGCCGCAATCCACGGTGACATGATGCCAACTTTGAACCCTAAGCTATCCACATTCATATCAGCAAAATAGACGCTGGTAAAGACACCAGTAATGACCAATGTTAGCCCTGCCGACACCCACAAGGAATAATTCAATTCCTGATGGGGATCTTCTGATACTCTTCTTGCAATCAAGGATATTACCCCTAACGTACTGCTTATCAAGCCAATAGAGGCAAATAGAACCGGGTACATGATCAATGCCCTCATAAGTTCCGGCGTAATCTGACCCAAATCTTTGGTTGTATAATACATATACGCTACCAAAACAACCGCCGATATCAAAGCGCCAACGAAGCTTTCAAGAAGGTCTGCTCCAAGCCCGGCAACATCCCCAACATTATCTCCAACATTATCTGCGATTGTCGCTGGGTTTCTTGGGTCATCTTCCGGAATGTGAGCTTCCGTTTTTCCAACCAGATCAGCCCCCATATCCGCCGCTTTCGTATAAATACCACCACCAACACGATCAAACATAGCGATAATAGAACATCCGAGTGCATACCCGGATACCGTCATAGTAAAAGGAATGAAATTAATACCCATCCAATTCTGTTGTATTGCCAATTGTTCCGGGGAAAGTTGGTTCAGTAATTCACCAAAGACTGTATAGATGATGCCCAGACCCAGCAAGGCAAAACCGCCCACGCTCAACCCCATAACCGAACCACCTTGATAGGCAACTTTCAGGGTTTTTCCGAGGCTTTTTGTCGTCCTTGCCATATTGGATACACGTACATTGGCTATTGTAGCAATACGCATACCGATAAATCCAGCGGTACCGCTCATACAGGCCCCTAACAAAAAAGCAATCCCCACATACCAATCAATGATCAAACTAAGAAATACTGCAATCACCACTGCAATACGTGCGATGACCTTATACTCATGATGAATAAACGCTTTCGCCCCTTCCTGGATGGCTAAAGCAATTTCCTGCATCAGCTCTGTGCCCTCGTCCAAGCCATTCACAACTTTATAATTATAAGCAGCCAATACCAGTGCAAATACTACAGCAACAAAAATCAGTATAACCATAAGCGTCCTCCTATTACGTCCAATCCTGTCAGTAACACGTCGTTTCACTTCAAGTCATCTTCCTCCCCAGTATAAGTTCATCTTATCACAACGACGCTTCAACAGTTCAACAAAAAAGCGCATTGCTTTTTGTGCAATACGCTTAACCATTCTGTGATATATAAGTTCATTATTTAATTGTAAAAAAATCAACGACTTTGGGACCTTCTTCAAACATCGCATATGCAGTGAACTCAATGCTTTCTTCAGACATACTCAAAGTAGAGACAACTGCCACATCCTCGTCATACACCACTTCCCACGGGCCCGAACTAAGTATTTGGTCATAGAATTTAGATCCTGATCCACTGCCTGTAACCACATAAGCTGTATCCTGCGCCATTGTTCTGCTGTATATATGATCGTGACCACTTAGAACCAAGTCTATGTCCAGTGTCTCAATTACTTCTGCCCATACTTTCATATGAGGCTCCTGATAAAAAACAGGATTCACACTCCTGTGCATCATCACTATCTTATAAGGTTTATCCGTCTCAGACATGATCTCTTCAAGCCATGCCATCTGTTCCGGAAAATAACTTGGTGACTCTGTATCAATCATCGCTATTCTAGCGTAGTCAGTATCCACATAACCAGTACTGTTAGGCAATCCCTCACAGCCATTCATCGGATAATCAAACAACACTTCGTAAAAATCCCTTGAACCTTTAACATCATGATTGCCTATTGCCGATAAAATGGGGACATCTAACGACACCGTCTTCGTTGCAGTCATATAGTATTGCCATTGTTCCAGTGAATCCCCTTGATCCACTACATCACCAAGCAACAACACCCCATCAAAGGATTCATCCCACATCATACTCTCTAGATTAGCGGCATAATGATCATACTGAATAGCCAGATACCCTTGAAGATCACCTAATACAACAAAAGCTTCTGATTGAAATTCTTCACCCACTCCATTCAGACCATTCATTTCATAAACAGGCGTGCGCATCTCCCCAACTTGCCAACCGTACGCCACATAATCATGCGTATCTATTACAGGCACTTCAAACTGCCAGCACCAAATATCTCCTTGAACTTCTTTCGAAACAGGCGATAGGCGTTCACTTGACTCTAAAGTTCTATTGACCCATATGAGACTAGGGTCCTTAACCTCTTCATCAAAGTACACTTTCAACGTTCTATCATTGTAATAATCTTCGCCTGATCCCCATTGCATATAATACGGCTCAACAGCCACTGCATCCCATGCCTCAAAAGGATCCTCAAAAAGAACTGATTCCTCTTCGCCGTTCTCTTCAATAACTGATTCTATTGTCTTCGGCATCTGATGGGCTACGATGCCAGGCTCCCTACTCATACTACAACCGGTAAACAAGACACCGATCAAGAGTAGTAGGGTTATAAGATTCCTATATCTATACATTATTCAACCAAAAGAAAAAAACGCCCCCTAAGGAACGCCTCTCTTATCCTCTAACCATATATTGAAGAAGTTTCATCGCATCATCCGGCTCAGACACAATCAACTCGATCTCGCCGATAGATGGATCATCGAACATCCCTGTCAAAGATACATATTGGCTAAGCTTGGACTTAAGGTTCAATCTATCCCCTTGCTTTGTCACAAGCTCAACAGCACCTTCACAAGAGTCTACTGCTCTAAAGAAACTCTCAACATCTTTAATGTTTTTGATAATCATATAACAATCTCCTTTCGGTTCTTTATAATGAACTTTATGAATTCTTGACATATATTTAACATTTACATCAACTACTCTAATGCTCTTATGGTCATCATACACCCATGATGGTGACAGGTCAATAGAACACATACATTCTAATAATTTTCTCTACTATGACGTAATATTACCTACCAAATCAATAGATACATAGATTTTTTCCATCCACTTGCAGTAACAGAACAGAACATCTATCACGCCATAGTAAAAACCAATATCCACCAACAATATCGCGGACGATCATTCGTCATTTTGCCCTATACAGAAACCACTATCGTCCTGTCTTCGTTGCCAGATAGCTAAGCAACAATAAAACTGCTGCTAACTTTAACAATCCAAGATATGTCCATGCAAAATCCAGAACCTTCTTGTCATCTAATTTCTTCTTCCACATCTGCAATCACCCACCGTTTCTCATATGGTCACTTGTAGGACTCACCAAATCATACTTATATCATATCACTCTTCTTAGGATGGGTAAACTAAAGCCAAGTCAAAATGACTTGGCCATATCCAATACACGACTACCTGTGAAGACTAATTGCTGATGCATCAAAAATTCTTGTTGCTTCACTTGGATTCACTTCATGAGCCTCCTTACAATACCCGTCCAGTTTCTTCTTATCATTGTTCCCATAGTGCATGGTTACAGGACCTTTGATACAACCGCCTTTACAGGCCATGCCTTCGATAAACGTGTTCTTAAGCTTACCTACTTTAGCCATCGTTAAAGCTTTCTTACATTCATCAATGCCATCACATACCACGGTCTTATATGGCACATCCGGGAATTCTCTACACATAATATCTGATACCGCTTTTGTCACACCGCCAGTAGAAGCGAAAGCACGTCCAAAAGTCGATGCGTTATTAAGTGGTGACGGCTCTAATTCAGACAGTTCAATCCCCTTCGCTTCAATAATACCTGTCAGCTCTTCAAAGGTAAGCACATAATCCACCTCACCAACCAGTTCATGATAATCCGCCTCACCTTTTTTTGCTATACAGGGGCCAACAAAGACTACTTCAGAATCAGGCGCAATGGATTTAATCAATCTGGCAGTTGCAATCATCGGTGAAATCGTTCCCGATATATTCTCAATCAGCTCCGGAAATGACTGATGCACATATCTGACAAACCCAGGGCAACAGGAGCTGGTCATCACTTGATGGCCACCCTCAAGCCGTTCCACAAATTCTCTTGCTTCATGGAGGGCTACCATGTCAGCGCCTAAAGCTACTTCTATGACATCTTTAAAACCAACAGCTTTTATGGCGGTCACTACCTGACCGATATTCACATAATCAAATTGGGTCGCTATGGCTGGTGCAATCATTGCATAGATTTCTTTCTCATTGCGCTGAATTGCTTTGATGACATCCAAAATCTGTGATTTATCTTGAATGGCACCAAATGGACAATGGTAAACACAAGCACCACAACGAATACATTTCTCTTCATTAATCTCAGCCTTCTTATTCATGTCCATAGTAATGGCTTTTGTTGGACATACTTTGACACAAGGTCGTAAAACATCACTAATAGCATTATATGGACAGGCGCTGTGGCAACGGCCACATTCTATGCACTTCTTATGATCAATCACAGCTCTGCTGTTAATAAATGTTATGGCGTCCACCGGACAGCTTTGTTGGCACCTATGCGCTAAACAGCCACGACAGCTTTCATTAACCACATAACGGTTCTCCGTGCACTGGTCACATGCCGCCGGTAATACCTCAATAAGATTCTTATTCGTTTTATCACCACCCAGACTCAGATTGATACGTTCTGTTGTCACAGCTCTTTCATGATAAACACAGCATCGCATCGTGGGGTTTGGCCCTTCATTCAACTCCAATGGAATCACTGGAATCTTCTCTGTCAACGTGCCTTGAAAGGCATATTCACTGACCTTTCTGAACACATCACTTTTAACCTTCTGCACTTGATTTTCAAACGCTCTCACTGGTAACCTCCGCAACATATCTAATCTGTATCTCTTTGCCAACACTTCTAAGCGCCCCGCAAAGTTCCTCAACCAAATTCATTTTTATACTGAGTTCCTGTGGAAAATCCGGATTCTGATGGGCCGTATTCATGGCCTTACCAACCCAGAATTCTATGTGAGTCCCTTGACAAATCAAAGCGTCGAACAACTGCGATGCACCATCTTTCCCAACCTGGTCCAACGACAACTTGCCTTCCCCATAACACTTGATCATCTCTATTGTTCTTTTTAACGTCAATACACCTTCCGTCACTAAGTCGATTCCCTCAATCGTTGCTGTCGGTGGTAAAGACGGCTCTATATAATCTAAAGAAGTCTTGATTTCCTTCCCCAGTTCCCTTGACACAATATTGGCAGCAGTGCCACCACAGACGATCTTACGACCTTTTTGTGACATGAACTTTCGTACCAACACCCTATCACGCCCTGGATCAAGGGGAGGTCCGGTAAATAATAGTACCTGAACACTTTTCCTTACTTTCAGAGTGACAATCGTCGTATCATCCCCTGGCTGACCTTCGTATAACTCATTACAAGCTTCAAGCAAACGTCGACTTAAAAACCCTGCATTCAGATCTGACCGTTTCTTGACATAATTCGCCACATGTTCCCACTGCCATCCGAAATTAAGCATCTGACCCACACCGGCATGAATGACCCCATCACTGCAAATATAGATGATGTCCTCTTCTTCCAATTGTAATTCTGTCAGAAGGACTGTCTTATCCATGATGATCACTTCCTTTTTATCAGGTGCCAATATGGTGTTACCACGTACAAAAAAGAAGGGCGGATTCTCTGATTCAAAGATTTTACAGTGCAAATTTTCATCGATCTCTATTACGGTAAAAGTTGAATATGCGATGTTTCTGATTTTACACACCGGTAAAGTATATGCGATGGTTTCAATCACTTCCTCTATATGGGCACCCTTACGAAGCATCGTAATAGCAATCTTAGAGGTTAGCGTTGCTAAAATATTCGCTTTGACGCCACTGCCTAGACCATCCGCCAATACGATGATGCTCCTACCGTCCGCTTGAAAGACTTCCACCTTATCGCCACAGAGCTCTTCACCTTTTTTATTCAGGCTATTGTGACTGACTTCTACAAAGCATGCATGAGACATCTTACATCGTCCTCCAATCATTCTGAACCAATTCATTCAGACTCTTCAGGCTCATCTTTGTTTCTGCTGTTGTCTCACCTAGCAAGGAGGCAATCTCCTGTGCGACACGCATCTGCTTATCTATAACATCCTGCGTCTTTTGAAGCGTCTCTTCTCTTAACCTTATGAACTCTTGCTTGCTTTGCTCCTCATTGCTGATATCCGTAAGGAATGCAAGCATCATACCCGTTTCCTCCAGATAAACAATGTTCGTTAAGAAATAGGTGTCCTCCGTCGGGATATGAATTTTCTTGTTTTGTACACTCTCTTTTGTTTCAAGAACCTGTCCGAAAATCGGATGATCAACAAACAACTTAATAGGCATTTCTTCAAAAGGTAGATTATCTTTATTCAACATCCGTTTAAATGAAGGGTTCACCTCTTTAATATTCAATTCATGATCCATCATAATAACAGCATTTGGGCTGCTCTCAATCATGATATTTTGCATGCTCTCAGCCTTTTCCCTAAGGTAAGGCAGACAGGTCTCAATATCCGAATACCCCATAAAAACTGCTTTTGCCTTATCGTAACAGGTCTTATAACCACATGCACCACAGTTCAACTCGTCTTCTTCTGTATATTTGCCCATCTGTGCCATGACGTTACGCACAATCTGAATATTCGGTTCCTGTTCCTTTGACTGTTTGTCCTTGAATGTCCTTGCCATCTCAGGAAGATCACCAGTAATTGGTTTGCCTACCGCTTCTTCACCAGAATCAACATACTGTTTCATATACAGTTCCCTAGCAAAGCGTCCCATGTGATTCTTAGGCATATCCGGTCCATTCATACAGCTGCCTTCACAAATGTTGATTTCGACGCAACAATTGTTGACAGAACCATTTCTTATTTCTGAAAGGACACTTTTACAAGCATCAATACCATCCACTCTTAGAGGACGCAACTCTTTTGCCCCTTCGTTATGCCGCTGAAGACTTCCACCTAATGGAAAAGCACGACCTCTCGAATAACTTGTCGCATCAAAATCAGAAGGCTTACAATCTCTGAAGTTTCGCCCCAAAGCCTTTTGCAACTGATATATTTCATCAAAGGTCACCACATAGTCAATGGCGCCTGACAGTTCTTCTGCTTCTGCCATCTTGGCCATACACGGTCCGACAAATACCACCTTCGTATCTTCACCATAACGCTGTTTCATACTTTTGCCATGAGCGATCATTGGTGAAACAACTGGTATGACGGATGAAATCAAATAAGGAAAGTGCTGCTCAATCAAGTAATTAGCCGACGGACAACAACTGGTAATATAGACACCCTGTTCGTTTTCTTCAATGTAGCGGTCATACTCCCTAGCTACCATCTCAGCACCGATGGCTGTCTCTTCAATATACTTGACGCCCATCTGACGAAGACCTCCAACAACCCTCAGTGGGTTGTCCAAACCGAACGCCCCCGCGAAAGAAGGTGCAATGGATACAGCAACATCATGACCGTCTGCAACAAGGGTTCTGATAATACCGGCACTACTTCTTATGTGCAGTGCCTCTTGAGGACAGGATTGGGAACAAAGACCGCACTTAATGCATAGATTATCAATAATACTTCTTTGGTCCTTGTTAAAACTAATAGCCTTTGTTGGACATATTCTCAGACACTTGTAACAGCTGTCGCATTTATTTTCATCAAATTCAATGAATTTCATTATGCCAACCCCTTAATTAGGTCATCAAAAAAAACGTCCACATCTTCCATCGTCACGGAATGTATATCTGTCCCATTTAATCTGATGCTGACACCTTCACCACATGCTCCTAGGCAAAACGAAGACTTAAGTTCCACCTGATTCGTCATCTTATTTTCTTCCAAAAGTTCTTTGATACGTCCGATCACCTGATATGATCCTTTGATATGACACGCACTGCCTATACAGATTTCTATCATCCTATGCTCCTTTGAATTAAAAAACGGCTGATTGATCATTCTACTCGCCCTACCACTTCGTTAATTATATCACATACTATTTCGGATTTCATCCATATTTTTGCGTTATATGGTATTTTTTCTATACATAACCACCTTACTTTGTTAATATTATAACAATAAAAAGTGTAGTAAAAGGCTGCTCTATGCAGCCTCTTATTTACTCAAAGCTATAATACTTCTTAAGTGCAATCATTTTCTTTTCGAAAGTCAATTCGCTAATATGACCGGCATCGTACAGACGTCCTAGAACCTCTTTAAAATGACGGTAATCCACCACATCTCGACTCAGCTTGGTTTCCTCAGTGTTAAGTTCATGGTACTTCCTGATTTCATCATCATTTAGAATCCCAATCACTTTCATCTTATGGATATGTTCATCCTCAAACAATCCAAACCTTTTGCCGTTATTCAGCATAGGGCTGATCGCAACACGCACAGACACGAATATGACAATAAACAGTATCACCGGCTGTACCACTAACTCAATAATATACGCACTCATATGCCTTCCTCCTTTTGTTAAGAGTTCCAGCATCCTAATTCATCTCGCCCTTAATGTCATTCTACCATAAAGATTGAATCACAGCTTCATTAACCTGTATATTTAATGGATTCGTAACCTAATAATCTGCCTGAGACTTCTGATGTCCAATTGCCCCATATCAACCCGGATCATAAGTTCGAATAATGTCAATGAACCTAGTGGCAACACGCTTGGTTTCCCGTCCTTGATCAATCGCTATCACATCCATTGGACACACCTTCCCATCTTGAATCGATAGACGCACAGTAAAAGAATGGCACATATCCTGGCCTTCCAAAGTAAGATAGGTTGTGACAATGGTAAAACCGTCATCCGTCGTTGAACTGACGATTCTATAGCCATCCATCTCATAGCCCTGATCAAAGAACGACTGTAATTCATCCGCAACTTTACGTCTTTCATCTGCCGCCGCTTCCGGTGATTCTCCACGTCCTACGCCCATATGGGTTACCACTGCCTGATACTCACCTGCCATCATGGAATCCATAGTTTTTTTCGTACCGATATAAGCTCTTGCCGCCTCGAATGTCAGTCCTTCACCGATGGATGAACAAACAGTCATAAGGAGGATTGGTATAAGCAGAATCATGCCTATAATTTTTAGTAGTCTTGTGAATTTGTAACGATATCTCAATGTTCTACCCCTGTAAAATAACATTCGGTCGCATCTTTTGCTGACAGACATTTTAAATACATGAACTGTCTGCATTTTGACAACCTACTATTTATACGTCCTGACAAATGAAAAAGTTCCTTATTCGGGAACTTTTTCATTTACATATAAAGTATACGTTATTTTATGAGAGATATAAACTACATTTGTATTAACATATCATTAGAATTTCTCGCTGTCGTCATCCTCCTCTTCCTCTGACCAAACCTCCGGAAGTGTTTCAGCTGTCTCAATAGGGATGTCGTCAAAAGAAGCTACATCTTCTGGCATATACTCTGAAAGATCTGTCTCTTCTATAGGTTCTTCTTCAGCCAATTCGTCTTGCACCAGTATTTCTTCTTGAGCCCTTCCAATATCTTCCATCTCACCTGATGCTAATAATTCATCCTCATCGTAGGCGTCAATCCCAGTTTCATCTTGATTATAATCTTCTTCATCCACAGGCACTTCCACATCTTCTATTAAACTTTCTGATTCAACTTTTGATTTCTTGAGCTTGTCTAGTAAAGTAAGTTTTGGTATTTTTAAGGCTTTCAAATTCAATTTACCAAGTCTGGTTCGCCCTTCTTTCACCATTTTTTCTGCGTCTTCCTTCATTTCTTTTCCAGATGCTTCTTCGCCTTGCATAACAATGTCTTCTGTCAAATCAAAACTACTAGTTAACTCAGACAACTCTGCCGAAAGCTCACTAAGGCGCTTACTCCCTGAGTCCACTTCCATCATTGCTGCAAGCATTTCTTCTGCTGATGCGGATGTTTCTTCTGTGCTGGCCGCATTTTCCTCAGCAATGGCTGATAAGCTCTCAACAATTTCGTTAACCTTGCCACGGTTAAGTTCCATATCCTTACTTATGCTGAGCATTTTACCGATTTCTTCCAAGGAGGTTCTTATCCCCAGAACAATCTCATTGTACTTACTCTCTGTCACACCAACACTTGCTACCTGATTTTCTACTGCAACTTTAACAGACTCACTGGCATGAATCGCTTGTTCAGACATTGTCTGTAGATTATTCAACATACCATCAATATCTTTTGTGGATTGATTCGTCTGTTCCGCAAGCTTTCTGATTTCGTCTGCAACAACTGCAAAACCTCTGCCATGCTCGCCAGCTCTAGCCGCTTCAATTGCTGCATTCAATGCCAAGAGATTGGTTTGGTCCGCTATATTGCTGATCATTTGACTTGCTTCTCTAATGGTAAATATACTATTATTCGTCTTACCGACAACTTCGATGATTTCATCCATTGCCAACTTACTGTTATCTGTTTTCTCCGTTAAGTCTTTAATAACAACAAGGCCCTCTTCTGATACACGGTTGATTTCTTCTGAAGACTGTTGCAATTCCAATGCACTTGTATTGTTAATCTGAATTGTATCCCCCAGTACACCAATATCTTCCGAAGCTTCTTGGGTGTTTCTCGCTTGCTCCGTTGCACCAACGGAAATCTGCTCAATAGTCTTAGCAACCTCTTCTGTCGTTAGGGTCGTCTCGTAGGCATGCTGACTTAAATTTGCAGATGTCTCTGATAAACTCTGGGCTGATTTCATAATCTCTTCCAGCAACTCTTTGATCTTGGCATGCATCTCATTAACTGCTATGGTTAATTTCCCTACTTCGTCATTACCATGAACTTTTAGGGGCTGTATGCCAAGCTTTCCCTCAGCTATGTAACCCGCAAAAGTAACAACACTCTTAACCGGGCCGATAATTGCTCTAATAAGAATGATAGACAATATTGCTGAGAGGATCAGCAATATTGGTATGACGACCATCAACAAATCAATGGAACTGCTAATCTTCTCATTTTGTGTGTCCACACTCAAATTGGTCGCAGTAATACCACTGCCAACCAGTTCACCAATCTGCGCGTCAAAGGTAACAACAATAGAATTGATTCTGGCTAGCTGACGTTCTCTTGATTCATCCGCCTCTAAAAGCGCTTCTATAGCTTCGAGGTATTTTGCACTGTAATCCCTCATCTGATACAGATAGCTTTGATCCACAGAACTGGTTGAGCCAGCTTGATACGCAGCCAAATCTTCTTCAAAGGTTGCAAATTCATCAAAGGCATCTCTTATGATTGAAGCATCGTTTTCCAATTGAGATCGATAACTTAGCTCCACCAATCGGTTAATCTGATCAGATATGCTTTTGGCATTGACAATTCTTTCCCTTATTGTTGCCAAGTCTCTTAATGAGTAATCATCAAGCCCTTCTTCAGACAACGCGCCTTCAAGTAAATCAGCCTCTTCTTTCATCAAACTGTCTATGTGAACATCAAAATACTTATCGCTTAAGGAAGACCAATTCGGTACAAGCATAACAGCAAAGGACATATTCGACTGATAATCATCGATGCTTACTTTCGCTTCTCCTAATATGGTCTCAAGGGTTGTAAAGGAACTAGAAATGGCACCAAGCATACCTGATAGATAACTCAAGTCTTCATAAGTCTTGATATGTTCCTCTAATGCATCAATATCACTTTGTATAACCGGCAATTCCTGGCTGATCTTGTTGTACATGACCTCATCGCCAGTAACGATATACTGTTTGACATTCCCTGCCAACGACTGTACATCTTGAGCCACGGCTGTTGTCAGCTCAATCATTACCATGTATTCATCTTTCACCTTCTTTGATGATTGACTAATTGTAATTAGAAATGATACGGTCAAAATAGAGATAGCCACCATAATGGCAATCAAGATACCAAAGCTACCGCCAATTTTTGCCTTTAGACTTAAATTCCTCATTAACTTCATCTTTTCACCCACCCGTCTGATTGATCAATGTAGTCATATAACGTCCCGAACTTCTAAAAAATAATTTCAAGCAAGACGAAGAGAGCTAGTTTATTTTTAGCTCTCTCCCACTGTCCATTATACCATTTTCTGCATATATTTACAGATTTAATTTGTTAACTTTTTCGAAACTTTTATGAATTCATCAGTTTCATCTGTCTATATTGTCTGTATGTGATCAATCTTTTACTGCCTTCATCATAGAATGTGAGTAATGCCAAATGAAGACTTTCTGGAACTGTCACTGTTTTCCCATTTTGCAGTTCCGGTATGGCATCATAACAAGCCTTAAGGTGGTAATTAGGAATTCGAGCACTCAAATGATGGATATGATGATATCCAATATAACCGGTAAACCACTCAAGAATTGGCGGTAATTTATAATAAGTACTGCCCGCCAAAGCCGCTTCCATCAGATCCCACTCTTCATCCTCAGCCCAGTATACCTCTTCAAACTGATGCTGGACATAGAATAACCAAATGCCTGCCGATGCAGCAATACCAACAACAAGCAGTTGGTAAAGGAAATAAGCTTTCCACCCGAACAAACTCACCATCACTGCGCTATATAGGAAAAGAACAATATTAAGCTTCCTATAGTTGGCCTTTTCTTTTTTCCCAGTATAATTCTTAGGAAAACGCTGGATTACTACGAATTTAAAAATAGGTGCAACAGTAAATAAAAAAGCCGGGTGTCTGAAAAGGCGATAAACAAATTTCTTCCCTCTGCTTGACCGTTCATATTCTTCCGTTGTTATTGTCCAAATATCTCCCGCACCACGTTCATCTAGATTCCCTACCGTACTATGGTGAATGCTGTGTTCTACTTTCCATTGGATATATGGCGTGAAGATAAAGAAGCTAAAAAAGTTTCCCAACAAGTTGTTCCACTTTTTACTGGAAGTGAAAGAACCATGGGTACAGTCATGGAAGAAGATAAAGATCCTTACCATAAGACCTGCCGCTATAATAGATGGACCCAGTAACCACCCAAAGGCAACCCCTCTGGATGCAAGTGTGAAAATACTGCCTAATAACAGGATGTATGGTATCACTGTATTTAAAATCTGTATGACGACTTTTCTATGATCTGATTTGGCATATGGCTTAAGTAATGCCTGCCACTCTTTTCTATTCATGGTTATGTCCTTTCAAACTATATCATGTAGTATTGATTACTACGTATAGTTTAATGCAATTAATAATCATTGTCAAGACATTTTTATAGCCTCGCAGTTCTTGAGCTATTTTGATATAATAGTGCCATGAATATACTATTGATAGAACCATTCTACAGCGGATCCCATAAAGATTTTGCCGATCAATTAAAAAAACACAGCAATCATACTATTAAATTACTCACTCTAGAAGGACGCTTCTGGAAATGGCGTATGTACGGTGCTGCTGTAACCCTAGCACACCAATTCATGGATTCAGACTATAAACCAGACCTGATTATGGTGACAGATATGCTGGATCTGCCCGTATTTCTTAGCCTCGTCAGAACGAGACTGCCTTCCAGCACTCCAATATTGTGCTATTTCCACGAAAACCAAATGGCTTATCCTTGGAAAGAAGACAGCAAAGATTTGGCAAAAGAGCGGGACCTTCACTATGGTATGATGAACTATCACTGCGCATCTGCTGCTGACTGGAACTTATTTAACTCAAGTTATAATATGAACAGTCTCTATTACGAACTGGATGATTTACTGAAGAAAATGCCGGATCATCGTCATTCAGCGTATTTGCCTAACTTGCAAGCCAAGTCATCTGTCCTAGGTCTAGGCCTTGAACTGAGGAAAAGGTATATGAACTCACCTCCCTCACTGACTTCAGTGACACATCATCCAGATCCCTCCGGCGCTCCTTTGATTCTATGGAATCACAGGTGGGAACATGACAAGAACCCTGAAGCTTTCTTCGACGCACTCCTGGCTGTAAAAAAAGAGCATATCCCTTTTCGACTTGCTGTTCTTGGAGAGCAATATAAACATATGCCAAAGATTATGAAAGAGGTACCTGAACTGTTTAAAGAAGAGTTGATCAGTTACGGTTATGGCAGCTCAGAGAATTACATGACCATTCTCAATCACACTGATTTACTGCCAGTGACTTCCAATCATGATTTCTTCGGTATCAGTGTCATGGAAGCTATTCACTGTGGCGCGACGCCATTATTGCCAAATAGGCTGACCTATCCTGATTTATATGATATTGAAGAGAATCCTGAGTTGTTCTACGATGACCGAGGGGATCTTGTTAAGAAGATTTCTGATTATCTACTTAATTATAAAAAGCAGCCACGGGATGTTTATCATCACTTGACTGCTAAGTATGATTGGTCTCAGATGGTGCTTGAGTACGATGCTTTTTTTGAGTCTATTGTTTGTGGGGATGTTGGGCTTTAGGTTGCATTGGCTGGCACCTGTACTGTATCTGGAGGAAGGTCACTTGAGATGATACCTGTACTGTATCCGAAGGAAGGTCGCATGAGATGGCACCTGTGCTGCATCCGAAGCCTCAGACACGTCTGCAAGGCAGCCGAACTCGTTTCTGACGCAGCACAGGTGCCATCTCATGCTCGGTTTTGAGTTAGGTTGTGAGGATTGATTTAGCTATTGTGACGTATGTTTCTCAGTGATTACTAAAGGCAAATCATTTAAAGTCTTTAGTTATCTGATTCATCACTCATAGTCGTGTTACATAATACGAACGCCAAAAGATGACCACATAAAAAATATGTACGATGTATAGTATCTTGCAGAAACATCGCAACACTATACATTGTACATATTCAAATTTGCTCAAGCTTTTAGAGACTTAGTTACATATTGATGTGTCAGAATGTGCAGATGATAAAAGTGAAACAGCTCTAAATTCTATACATATAGATCTCAGATTAGCGGTTTATCTTTCTTTTGTGCATCACAATCATATATAAGCTGAATGTACTCAAGCAAATACTAACTCCCCAAGTTAGAACTAAATATCCCGGAACCGAGCTCAAGTTGGGACTGGTGCTGTGTCAGAAACGAGTTCGCTTGCGAAGCATGCTTGTCTGAGGCTTCGGATACAGTACCAGTTCCGACTTGAGCGACATGCGACATACGACCATCTTCAAAAATCAAACCACCTTAGTAGTCCAATCCTCAACATTCCAAATATCCGTCACCCAATCCTGATAGAATTCAGGTTCATGGCTGACAATCACAACAGTGCCTTTAAAATCTGTCAACGCTTTTTTCAAGGACTCTTTTGCATCAATGTCCAAGTGGTTGGTCGGCTCATCCAGTACAAGCCAATTCAGTTCTTCAAGCATCAGCTTACAGATTCTCACTTTGGCGTTCTCACCACCACTTAGCACACGCATCTTTGATGTAATGTGCTCTGTTGTTAAACCGCATCTAGCAAGAGCTGCTCTAACCTCTGCATTGGTCATCGCTGGGTATTCCTGCCATACTTCTTCCAAAGCAGTATTATCATTATCTCGTATAGCTTCTTGCTCAAAATAGCCTGGTGACAGATAATCTCCTAGTATGACTTTACCGCTTACCGGCTTCAATTTACCAAGAAGTGTCTTAAGGAGTGTGGACTTACCAAGGCCGTTAACACCTTTAATAGCTACTTTCTGCCCTCGTTCAAGAACAATGTTCAGTGGTGAGGTCAATGGTTCATCATAACCGATAACAAGGTCATTGGCCTCAAAGACATACTTGCTAGAAGCTCTGGTTTCCTTAAAGGAAAATACAGGCTTAACCTTCTCAGTCACTTTTTCAATCATTTCCATCTTATCCAGCTTCTTTTGTCTGGACTTGGCCATATTCGCCGTTGCTACATTGGCCTTATTCCTTGCCACAAAATCCTCAAGACGTTTGATTTCTTTTTGTTGCTTCTCGTAGGCAATTTCCTGTTGTCTCTTTTTCAAATCATACATACGGATAAAGTCGTCATAACCGCCACTATAACGTGTTAGTGTTGCCCCCTCAATATGATAGATGACATTGGTCACTTCCTTAAGGAATGGAATATCATGGGAAACCAAGATAAAAGCATTCTCATAATCAAGCAAATAACGCTTCAACCATTCAATATGTTCAACGTCCAAGTAGTTGGTTGGCTCATCCAAAATCATAATCATTGGCTGTTCCAGCAATAGCTTACACAAAAGTACTTTCGTTCTTTGGCCACCACTCAGCTCATCGACTGCTTTGTCAAGTCCTATGGAACCCAATCCCAAACCATTGGCAACCGATTCAACTTTTGAATCAATCATATAGAAGCCATTGTGCTCAAGTTCATGCTGAATCTCTGCGACATCATCCATCATAGCCGCCATTTCTTCTTCCGTTGCCTCGGCCATTTTATCGTAGATTTCCAACATCTCAGCTTCAAGCTCATACATATGTTGAAAAGCTGTCTGAAGGACTTCTTTTATGGATTGCCCCGGCTCAAGCACTGTGTGCTGATCCAAGTATCCTGTTGTTATTCTCTTACACCATTCCACATTGCCCGCATCCGGCATCAACTTACCTGTGATGATATTAAGAAAGGTGGATTTACCTTCACCATTGGCCCCTACAAGACCAACATGCTCGCCTTTAAGCAATCTAAAAGAGGCATCTTCAAGGATCTGACGGCCTCCAAAGTCATGACTCACATTATCAACTGTTAAAATACTCATTGCTTTCTCCTGATCATTAATAAAAAATATATGACAACGCCCTGATGCATCGTCAATCGATGTCCAATAAACCTAAGGCAAATCATATCATATTACATAGAAAAAAGCGAGGTCTGATGACCTCGCTATAACACAATTCACTATGACAATAATTAGCACAGAGCAGACCCCATATGATAGTGGTGAATCCTGATAGACTTTCCATTATTCAGACTTATCAACAGTATTAACAACTCGTCTCGTAGGGTAGGCCAATTCGATAGACTCATTGGCTTCAATGACTTCCAGAATCTCACTCCAAAGGACATTGACTGTATTTCGCCTTTGCTTAGGTGCACATAGGTATCTCAAAGTCAACTGAACACCATTGTCCTTTACATCCATGTAGATAATCGGCGTCAATTTACCCACATAGATGGAGAATTTCTTACTGGCATTTCTTATTTGATGATTGACATCGTTAGATTTTTCAAACTCCGTCGAATGAAGCAGTTCTTCAAAGAGATCCTTTGCCAACTTCCAATCACTTTCAAAGGTCAGTAGGACTTTAATCTCATTCCAAATATATTCGAATCCTTTGGTATAATTGTGCAACGGATGTGTCAGGATATAGGCATTAGGTACATCAATCATTCTACCTGTGCTTTGTTCTCCATCTTCTACAGAACTAACTTCCATCAATGTAAACTGGAAGACGCGTATATCAATGACATCCCCCTTCTGATCATGAATCATAATCCTATGACCTATCTCAAAGGGCTTTCTCAGTGAAATAAACATCCATCCAGCAATATTGCTAAACAAGTCCCTAAGAGCAATGGCAATACCTGCTGACAAAAGACCTGCATAAGTAGCAATATCAAGAGATGCATCCATCCATATACCAAGCCATATAATCGCAAGTATCCCCGCGCCTGTATAAGTAATCCACTTCTTAGTCGCGTGATACTTCCGATTATCCTTAATCGCTTTAAAAATAATTCTACCGATGACCTTATTAATGATCAACAAGCCAAAAAGCCATATAATCGACCAAAGGAACCGTCCAATATTATTACCACTGGACAGCCAATCCAAAACCATATCCATAAGTCACCTCTTCCCATTCACATACATTGCATTGCTTATTGAAAGCATTATAACATAATTCACCAACCACTATGAAAATTTATCAATAGATCAGCATGATTACTCTTCCAAACCACCCCCACCAAACTCCCTCTACATCTTTGCCGGATGCAATTGCAAAGCAATAAATCCCCACCACTCACTTCACCCGGAACCGAGCCGACCGGGGTTTAGCCTTCATCAACGAACCGAGTTCGATTGCAAAGCAAGCGTGTCTGAGGCTTCGGATGAAGGCTAAACCCCAGTCGGCGACCTCCTCCCAAAAATCCCCTTGCCCCCACTCCAACTTTCTGCTATACTCGACTCAATTGAAAAACACTTCTGTCTTCAATCAGACAGATAAGCTAGGGGGGCCGGTAAACCGGCTGAGATAAAGCTAAGAGCTTTGACCCTTGACCTGATACGGATCATGCCGTCGTAGGGAAGCGATATTGATGTTAGGATATTTCTTATGGCTGTCTTCATGACAGCCTTTTATATTGTCTAATCACTGATTAAAGACAATCTTCCTTCCTCCGCCTACAACTGAATCCGTTCATGTCTCCCCACCTGACAATTAAAGGAGAACTCATGAACAATAACTCATTCACCAGCAAAACTACCTATAAGCTCAGCCTCTCAGGTGTACTAATTGCCCTTGGCGTTGTACTCAGTGCCTTTTATATACCCTTAGGCGGTGCCAAACTCTTTCCAATACAGCACTTAATCAACGTCATCGGTGCTGTCCTTTTAGGCCCTTGGTATGCCTTACTCAACGCTTTTCTTATTTCCCTAATCAGAAACATGACAGGTATGGGCTCATTGCTGGCTTTCCCTGGGAGTATGATTGGTGCTGTCCTTGCCGGTTTAGTATATAAGCATATGGGCAATTACCGCCTTGCTGCATTAGGTGAACTTATTGGCACTGGACTGATCGGTGGCATTATTGCTGCTCCATTTGCCATTTTATTAATGGGCAAGGAAGTCGGACTCTTTTTCTTCGTTATTCCCTTTGTCACCAGTGCACTGGCCGGTTCTGCGATTGCTTTGGTACTCTTCGAATCTACTGCATTGATGCAAATCATCAAGAAAAGACAACAACGTAATAGTCTATGAAATACATACTGACCATTGCAGGTTCTGATTCTAGTGGTGGTGCAGGCATCCAAGGCGATATTAAATCCATCAGCGCCTATGGCCACCACGCTCTTACAGTCGTTACCGCAATAACAGCACAGAACAGTCAAGAAGTATCAGATATAATACCTGTACATAATGTGGCAGCCCAATTAAAAGCAATCAGTGACGACATAGAACCAAACGCAATAAAAATAGGTATGCTCTACACCAAAAAGAATGTTAGAGAAGTCATTGAATTCCTTATTGACTATGGGATTCCAAAGAAAATCCCTATAGTCTTGGACCCATTAATGATTGCTTCGACGGGCAAAGCTTTAGTAAGCGATGATGCCCTAGATATGATTTGTCATCAATTAATACCCCTATGCCAACTTGTCACTCCCAACCAACCTGAATTATCCGTATTGAAGAAAATGTGTCCTTTGAATGACCCTCTTACAGATCTGCCTTCAGAGGCATTCCTCCGTTATTATGAATCAAATTTCTTGATAAAAGGGGGACATTCAGCCAGCACAAAAATGTCCACAGATACATTATGGACACATGATAGCATCATCGCTTTTCAAGAGGATAGATTACACGCATACCACACACATGGTACAGGTTGTTGCTTATCTTCAGCTATTGCTTGTGAATTGGCCAATGGCCATTCCTTAGTTGACAGCATCCGTTTTGCCAAATCATTCATCACTATGGCCATAACCCATGGCTACCAAGTTGGGAGAGGAGAAGGACCCGTGGACCCGTTAATACACTTCATCACAAACCATGTCAGCAGCAATGATGTCGCAAATTGCACCATCGCTTCTGGCGGCCGTCCCATCATGGCTGAAGCCACAGAAGAAATGAACGATATAATCCCTCAAGTCAATGGGCTTGTCATCAACATCGGCACTTTAACAAGCGAGCGACTGCATACCATGAGCGTTGCCCTCAATCACATTAATCCAACTTCGCAAAAAGTCCTGCTCGATCCTGTAGGTTGCGCTGCCAGCCATTACCGGCTACATGCTGCAAGAAAATTACTGCATACCGGCAAAGTGGCTATTCTTAAAGCCAATGCACAAGAAGGGCTCGCATTATTGAACGAAGAAATCCATGATGGGTGTGGTGTTGACAGCAAAGAAATAACCACTTACGAAAAAGAGCAGCTTGCGAAAAACCTTGTTAAAAAATACAAACATTCATCCTTACCCTTCATCGCTGTCATCACTGGCGCTATCGATGTTGTATCTGATGGCAAGGAAATTATCAGCATTGAGGGGGGTTCGTCCATGCAGCAACAAATAACCGGAACCGGATGTATGCTAGGCGGTATTATCATGACTCATGTCAGTCAGAATGATACTGATAAAATGCTTAAGGCTGTCATCTCAGGGATACAAACCATGAACAATGCCAGTGCTAAAGCTGCACAGAAGGTGGATGCTAAAAGAAATCGCCTCGGTTACAAACAACATCTCCTTGAGGAACTTACCCCATCAGTAAAAAGCCTCTACCTCATTACTGATGAATCCCTAGACTTTGAGGGGACACTTCTACCCAAAACCAAAGAAGCGCTTGAAGCTGGTCTTTCCCACCTACAATACAGGGTTAAGAAGAAAGGTTATGTTGATCAGCTTGAAGAAGCCAGTACACTAAGGCAACTGTGTCATCAATTCGGCACCAAATTCATCATTAATGATGACATCACATTGGCCAAACACGTCGGTGCAGATGGTGTTCACCTTGGTCAGTCTGATTGCAGCATTATCCTTGCCAGAAAAACACTGGGCTCAGATGCAATTATCGGGGTTACAGCCAAAACCGTCGAACAGGCAATCACCGCCCAAAAACAAGGGGCAGATTACTTAGGGGTCGGAGCTTTGTACCATTCCTCCACCAAACCCGACGCCAAAGGTATTACCATACAAACATTAAAGAACATCCGCCAAAGGGTTCATATCCCCATCTATGGCATCGGAGGTATACGACACTATAACCTAACCACAGATATTATTGCAAATGTTGATGGTGTTGCAGTTGTTAGCGCCCTATACCAAGGCGATGAAAACGAACTTGAAATAATGCGGGATTTATTACGGCAGTAATAGCCCTAGAACCTGAAGCTCATCGACACATGACACAAGTAGACTTAAGGAATAAATGATATCCCTAAATCTATATACAAGGAGAATATAAATGGAACGAAATTACACAACCCAAATGAACGCAGCGAAACGAGGCATCGTAACAAAAGAAATGCTGATAGTAGCTGAAAAAGAAGGCATGGCCATCGATACACTTTTAGCCCTTGTCGCCAAAGGACAAATCGTCATCCCTGCAAACAAACACCATACATCTTTAGACCCTGAAGGCGTTGGTACAGGATTGAAGACAAAAATCAATGTTAATCTAGGCATCAGTAAAGACGCCAACGACTTGGAGATGGAATTTGAAAAAGTTCGCATGGCTTTGGAGATGGGCGCTGAATCTATCATGGACTTAAGCAACTATGGGAATACAGAAGCCTTCCGCCGAAAATTAGTAGATGAATCCTCAGCAATGATTGGGACCGTGCCTGTATATGATGCTTTTGGCTTCTATGAAAAAGATCTTAAAGACATCGAGCCTTGGGAATTCTTAGATGTTGTAAGAAAACACGGCGAAGACGGTGTTGATTTTGTTACCATCCACGCAGGTATCAACAGAGCCACTTCAGAGACATTCATCAATAATCCCCGTCTAATGAACATTGTTTCAAGAGGTGGATCATTGATGTTCAGCTGGATGAGACTAACCGGTCACGAGAACCCTTTCTATGAACATTATGATGAGCTTCTCGATATATGTGCAGAATATGACATTACCCTGAGTCTGGGTGATGCTTGTCGACCAGGCGCCATAGCAGATTCCACTGACGCGAGCCAAATCAAAGAACTTATCACTTTAGGAGAATTGACACGACGAGCTTGGCATAAAGACGTTCAAGTCATCATTGAAGGGCCAGGCCATATGGCGATCGATGAAATCGAAGCCAACGTACTTCTAGAGAAAAAACTCTGTCACGGTGCACCATTCTATGTATTAGGACCTCTTGTAACGGACGTAGCTCCTGGCTATGATCATATCACTGGCGCTATCGGAGGAGCCATTGCTGCTAAAGCTGGCGCTGATTTTCTCTGCTATGTTACACCTGCCGAACACCTTCGCTTGCCAACAGTCGAAGATATGAAAGAAGGCATCATCGCCTCAAAAATAGCCGCCCATGCAGGCGATATTGCAAAGAAAGTCAAAGGCGCAAGAACCTGGGACAACGAGATGAGCCACGCCAGAGTCAACCTTGACTGGGAAAAGATGTTCGATCTAGCCCTAGACCCAGAACGCCCAAGGGAATACAGAGGCAACCAAGTTCTAGAAGACGAAAAAACTTGCTCCATGTGTGGCAAAATGTGCGCCGTAAGGAATCTTAATAAAACTTTGAACGGCGAAGATGTAGTCATCCGAGCTTAAACCGACCGAAATAACAGTAACCGATAATACAGACCAAAGGGTTCATCGATCTATTACACCAAACAGTTCATAGCCATAATATGAATCATTGTTTACTTCCATACAAAAAGCCCATCAGGATACTGCCATGTCCTGATGGGCTTTTCATTTAACAAAAATCCACTGCGGAACAGAGCTTCCATTGGAGCAGATGGTTCACTAACACACAAAATTCAACGCGGAACCAAGCATCCATAGGTTCTGGTGATTCATCGCGAAACGAGTTTTCGAGCACTGCTCGAATGTCTGAGGCTTCGGATGAATTACCAGATCCGATGGATGCGACAACCTCACCAATATAATCACTCAACCTTAAAAGCACTAATCTGCTTATTAAGCTCCAACGACAACTCATTAAGCCGCTGAGCACTCTGAGCCACTTCTTCAACAGCCCTTCCCTGTTCATCCATAGAAGCATTCACCTCTTCAGCTGCCGCCGCTGTCTCTTCAGATACAGCGCTGATGTTACTTGTCACTTCGATCAAACTGTTTCTTGTATTGTTCAGGTCCAAAAGTTCATCATTCATGTGCTGTATCTCAGTTGTGATGTTGTCCACAGATTTAAAGATTGTATCAAAAGCATTGGACACGTTATCCACTGCTACATTCTGTGAAACACCAATTTCTTTCAGCTCCTGCATAATATTGACAGTCACTTTACTCTCTTCCTGTATTGCTATAACAATTTGACTAATCTCATTAGTAGCGTCACCTGAATCTTCTGCCAACTTCCTTATTTCATCTGCAACAACAGCAAACCCCTTGCCTGCCTCACCAGCTCTGGCAGCCTCAATGGATGCATTAAGGGCTAACAGATTGGTTTGATTGGCAATGGATGTAATGGTCTCAATAATGGCTGTAATATCTGTAATACGTCTATCCAAATTCACCGCAGCGTCAGACACTTTGATGTTTGACTCATTACTAATCATGGATTGCTTTTTCAAAGCATCCAAAGCTTCTACACCAACTTTATTCTCTCGCGCCGCTGCATCAGCATTATTCTGCATCGTAGCACTTTGATCCACCAGTATTTCAAGCTTCTGATTAATCGCCCCGGCAACCTCTGCACCTTTTTCAGCTTCACTAGCAGTATCCAAAGTGCCTCTAGCAATCTCAGAAACTGTGTTGACCACTTGGTCCACTGTTGCACTGGTTTCTTCTGCCATTGATGCAAGAAGAGACGCTGTATCCACCATATCATTACTGGCAACATTGGCTTTTCCTATCAATGAACTGACACTCTGGGTCATCGCATTAAGCCCTTCCGCCAGCAATCTGGTCTCATCCCTGGATTTGACTTGAACCTGAACTGTAAGATCACCATCTTTGACCTTATCCATGGCTTCAGCAACATGCAGAATTGGACGACTAATGGTACGCCCAACCAAGAATGCCACTACAGCCGTCAGCAGCATAGCACCAATCACTAACCCTATAAGCATTAGCACAACATAGTTAAATATTGCCCTTACCTCAGTCTCTGGAATATTCGATGTTAAGATCCATCCGTTATCCAGTCGGCCATAGGCAGAAATAACCCTAGTCCCATCAGGGGTCCTAAAATTAGTGATACCCTCTTCGTTGGCAACCATCTCACTTAAAGTCGCCTGTGCCATCCCAATATCCAATACATTCATAGGGGTGACATCATCTTTCCACTCATTCTTAGGACTGATGATAATATCACCCTCCTCTGTAATCATGAATACATGGCCTGTTTGGAAGACGACAAGATTATCAAGAACCGCTTTAACATCATCCAGATATAAATCCATCCCGACAATACCTACAGTTTCGCCATCAATCACAAGGGGGGTTACATACGAAGTAATCAATGAACCTGTAGCCGATACGTATGGGAATGTCCACACCTTTTTGCCTGATAAAGGTTCGCTATACCATGACTGATATTCGCCGTAATACTCATCTCCACCTAAAGATGGTTGCTGAATAAATCCCTGACCATCATCGTCATCATATAGCCAGAAGTCTATCTCTCTGCCAAATAGATCATAGTTCATATAAACGTAAATACTTCTGGTTATGCCTGTATTATCTGCCGCAGCTTCTAGGGCTCTAAGCATCTGATCCTCAAGCTCAGCCTCATAAGACATATCTCCCTTCAGTTTATCCACATCCACAACCTGAGACACGAATCCTGCCAGTATCTCTGTAGCACTTTCAACATTCTTGAATTCCTGATTAATGAAATTAATGTTGGCTTCCACCTGATTCAGTGCATAATCATTGGATTGTTCACCCACTTGTGTATGGATAACATAACCAATAAGCAGGCCAACACCTGACATGACAAGCACATTGACAGTAATGATTGCCAATATAATCTTCTTTGAAATTCTACCTTTTAACTTTCTGCTTTTATCCATGGATAACCTCCTGAGTCTAATCTGTTCGGTCTGTTATCACTCTCTCCGGGACATACATCTATCTTTATCTTGTTTTATAATTCTCAAAAAAAGAGCAGAGGAACAAGCCCTCTGCCTATACCCATTATATACCCATTACACCACTTCGTAAACCCTTCAGCACAACAATCAGACTTATTGATAGTCAATTTCATTTTGATGCTTGACTTTAAGTGAACGTTCATTTATTATAAAAGTACAAGGATGGTTGATGTTAATGAGAAAAAAAGACGATGCCAAGCAAAATTCCATAAAACGCGCTGTCATACAGATTGTTCTAAATGAAGGTATGCATGGTGCCAGTATCTCAAAAATAGCAAGAGCTGCTGGCGTATCACCAGCCACTGTCTATATCTATTACGAGAATAAAGATGTCATGCTAAGAGACATCTATCACGAATATGCTGAGGAGATTTTCTCAACACTAACAAGACTCGTTTCTGATGATATGACGGCTGCGACCTTTATCCGAACGGTAATTCAAGCTTATGATCGCTTGATTTCACAGCACCAGGAGGTTTATCATTTCGTCGAGCAGTTCAGCACCTGCCCCTCCCTTAGTCAGGGATGCATGGCACTCAAGGGTCCTGAAGTCCTGGATTCGCTGATTACAGCCTACAAACAACAGGGCGCCATCTGTAACTACGACAACACCAATATATGGGCGATGATCTTCTATCCTGTAAAAGGTCTCGCAGGCCAGTCCTGCGTCGAAGATTCAATCCATAAAAAGCAATTGAATGAAATGATTGAAATCGTTCAAAAGGCTTTACTTAACTCATAAGACACTTTACTACATAATTAAGGGGCTGACATAAGCCCCATATTACGTCGCTTTTAATAAATGAACGTTTATTTATTAAATAGCATCAAGCTTGTCTTAGAAAACTGACAACATGATAAGAATACGTGTGACACAGCATTTGCTATATGCGTACACTAAGAAAGGATGATTCTATGATTATTCCAATTTACGATATGCTGCTATTACCAGGTATGACAACGACGATGTCCGTTAAGCATCTTAGTGAAGACGCCTTAACTGAATTGATAAAAAATGAAGAGCAACTTATCGCCCTACCACTGAAGCATAAGCTGGACCATAAGCCTGAAGGTGATGATTTTTATAAGATTGGTGTCATCTTGATACCTCAGACCTTCAAGACAACTCCTCACGGCATTAATATGGAAGTGACCATATCAAGCTTCGCCCAAGTCTCCAACATTATTCGTGAAGGCAATCATTTGAACGGTGACGCCAGAGTATTTTATGATGATGTCGACATGGATCAGCAGTCCATTACCGAGATGCTTGCTTACATTAAAAAGCAAGTCGATGATGCTGCCGACAAGTTCAACGGTGCTGATGAGATTCTTAAGACCATTCATGAATTTGAAGATTTGAACCAGATGATCGGTTTTATGATTCAAGGAATGCAGACCAAACCTTCTGAAAAATATCGCCTTATGGAAACACAATCTCTTAAGAAAAGAACCTTTCTTTTCTTGGATTACTTGAAGCGTTTCATAGAGACTCTAAAGATACAGCTGGAGATGTCAGAGCACTTTGCTGAAAAGGCCAACAAGAACTACAGAGAACAGGCCTTAAGAGAGCAACTCCGTCTGATTCAAGAAGAGTTAAATGAAGGTCAGGATACAGGTTCCAAGAAAAAAGATTATAGGACACGCATAGAAGAAGCCAAACTCCCTGATGAAATCAAGGCGGTTGCTGATGAAGAAGCAGATAAATTGGAGAGCCAAAACCCTCAGAGTTCTGACTACAATGTTATTCGCAACTACCTTGACTTTCTTTTGGATCTCCCTTGGCACACAACAGAGACCGACGATCTCTCCATCGCCGAGGCACGACGGGTTCTTGACGAGCACCATTATGGTCTGGATAAGGTAAAAGAAAGAATTATTCAGCACTTGGCTGTGATGAAACTTAAGAAAGACAAGAAAGGTTCCATAGTTCTTCTGGTCGGCCCTCCAGGTACTGGTAAAACAAGTCTTGGAAAAAGCATCGCTACAGCTATGAATCGTGAATACGTAAGAATCAGCCTTGGTGGTGTCAGAGATGAAGCACAGATTCGTGGTCACAGACGTACATATGTCGGCGCACTACCTGGTAGAATTCTTAAAGGTATGAAAGATGCCGGCACACTCAATCCAGTCATGGTACTGGATGAGGTTGACAAACTGATGGCTGGCTACAGTGGCGATCCTGCCAGTGCTTTGCTTGAAGTCCTTGATCCGGAGCAAAACCATACCTTTACAGATCACTATCTGGACTTACCTTATGATTTATCCAATGTCATGTTCATAGCAACTGCCAACAGCATAGAATCCATACCACGGCCGCTGCTTGATAGAATGGAAGTCATACAGATTAGCAGCTACACATCAACCGAGAAATATCACATTGCTAAAGAACACTTGGTTCACAAGTCACTTCAAGAACACGGTTTAACCGACGAAGACCTATATCTATCAGACGATACCATTCGCAGAATGATCAATGACTTCACTATGGAAGCCGGTGTCAGGGGACTTAAAAAGCAGTTGGACAAGCTGGCAAGAGTCACAGCTGAAAAAGTAGTCTCTGGTGATACCAACAGACCTTTAGTTGTGGAGCCAGGGGACTTGGAAGAACTTCTTGACCGCCGTGTTGCAAGACATGAAAAAGTTCAAGACATTAACCCTCCTGGGGTTATCACAGGCCTTGCATGGACACCAGTCGGCGGCGATATTCTGTTTATTGAAGCCACTGATCTACCTGGAAAAGGCGGTATCATACTCACCGGCAAACTCGGTGATGTGATGCAAGAATCCGCTAAGATAGCCCTTAGTCTGTTGAAGTCAAGGCTACCTGTAAACGTTGTATCATTCAAAGAAAAAGACATTCACATTCACGTACCGTCTGGTGCTGTGCCTAAAGATGGACCATCTGCAGGCATTACGCTCTTTACAGCATTAGCGTCACTGATAACTGGCATACCAGTTACTGGCAGAATCGCTATGACTGGCGAAGTATCCTTAAGAGGCATCGTGATGCCTATTGGCGGCTTAAAAGAAAAGCTCATTGCTGCTCAAAGAGCCGGTGTTACAAAGGTATTGATACCTGTAGATAATGAGGATGATCTTAAGGATGTACCTGATGAAGTCAAGAACGATCTGGAAATCATCGCAGTTACAACTATAGAAGATGTTCTCAGAGAGACACTACGATTAAATCTACCAAGGATTCAGCACATTTCCTGGTTAAATCAAGATGACAAAGGCGGTTTCTTCCTTCAAAATATGGAGTAAACACTGAAATATAAAAAGTCATCTCAGTCATCAACCACTGAGATGACTTTTTTGTTTGTTAACCCATTGATTGATACAAGTCATCATATCTGATATATGTATGGGTTTGGTGAGATAATCTGAAAACACACTGTCATGGTCTCCGCCTACAACATTTTCAACCACTGTTGCTGTGAAACATATAATCGGGACATCATAATAATCTGGTAATTTTCTTATCTGCCTAGCTACCTGAAGCCCGCTGACACCTGGCATTATCATATCCATGATAATCAAGTCATAGTCATTTTTTTCTATTAGCGTCAAGGCCTCTTGCCCATCAGATGCACAATCAAGCTGGCGACACCTATCTTTTAAAATTTCTTCCATGAGTTCTAGATTCAATGCTTCATCGTCTACGACAAGTATCGAGGTATGAGGAAAACATATGTCCAATATCCCGTTACTTACCTCTTCCACTTCCGTAATGTGGCTTAGTTCAATCCCCCTCAGCGTTAAGATAACATCACTGCCAACACCAACCTTACTAGCCAACGCCAAACTTCCACCCATCAGTTCTGCAAGGCGCCGGCTGATTGCAAGGCCTAAGCCTGTGCCACCATAACGATGATTGATGTTAGCTGATTGCTGTTGAAAGGACTGGAAGATTCTTTCCTGATCCTTTTCAGGAATCCCTATACCAGTATCCTTGACTGAAATACTAATATTGACTGTTTCATCATTGTTCCTCCCAAGATATTTGGTTCGTACCACTATGCCACCTTCATCTGTGAACTTGACTGCGTTACCGACAATATTTAACAATATCTGTCTTGTTCGTTTCATATCCATCATCAACGCATCCGGCATCGTTTCATCTGGAATCACTCTAAGGCTTAGCCTTTTTTTCATCACTTCCCGTTCAAAAATCTGTGACAGGTCAACCACCACATCATTAATTGACACAACATCATGTACGACACTCATCATTCCAGCCTCAATCTTGGACAGGTCCAAAATATCATTCATAAGCCCAAGCAAGGCATTACCTGCCACTTTAATCGTATTCACTGATTTCAACTGCTTTCTATCATTAAGCTGCATCGATAAAAGGTCAGCCAAGCCAATAATAGCATTCAACGGTGTTCTGATTTCATGACTCATGTTAGCAATGAACTCATCTTTGACCTTATTGGCTTTCTCTGAAGCTTTTCTCGCATTCTCCGCTGCAATTCGTGCACGTTCTGATGCAAGTCTTGCCTTTTCAGCAGAGATCCTGGAATTAATCAAGTACGCTTCCGTCTCTCGCTGAATCATAATATTCCGACCGGAGGCAACAATAACATCATCCACCAGTCGTATGCTCCAGTTGTACCAGATTTCTTTACTGTTTCCAGCGATTAGAGGAATATCTGACTTATAGGGCCTGCTATTACCATTCTCATAAATCTCCTTAAAAAAAGCCACTGCTTTTGCCATATCCTCCTGTTTTAGAAAACGAGCCATTGATTTACCAATCAGCATAGACTGAGTATAGCCAAGCTGACGAAACCAGGACGGATTGGTCTGTAGAATAATACCGTCACGATTCAACATACAGATTAAATCTTCCGAAACATCGAAAATCAGTTGGAACATCTCATTGGCCCGTTCCACTTCCATCTGCTGCAATGCCATATTTTCTCTAATATTCTTATCCATGTGCATACGATTGGTAATGTCTATAAAACTTCCTATAATACCAATCACTTCAGAATCACTATAAACCGGCGCTTTTGATGTCAAAACCCATCTGGTTGTATCACCCGTGATATATTCTTCTATAATATCCGCAGGACGTCCTTCTGCAATAATCCGCATATCATCCCGGCGATACTTCTTCGCTAGACGTTCATCATAGATATCTAAGTCTACCTTACCGATAATTTCTTGAGGCGTCATCTTGACATCCTTAGCAAATACAGAATTGCAGGCCAGATAGCGCCCATGGGCATTTTTCATAAAGACTCTATTAGGAATCTTATCCATCGCTGTACTAAGGAGCAAGCGTTGATCACTCATAATTTTCTTCATTTGCTTAGATTCATGGATGTTCTTAATGATGGCAAAAAACTGATAAGGATGACCTTCTTCGTCATAAATTGCACTGACAGAGGTTTCTGCCCAAATATGAGTGCCATCCTTATGAATATATCGTTTCTCCATCACAAAATGATCTTGCTCTCTACCTACAAAAGATGCAAGTTTATTTAGAAGTGTTTGATAATCTTCCGGTACAGTGATTTGAGAAACACTCATACCCGTTAACATATCTTTTTCATAGCCCAACATATGAGCAAGAAAGTCATTGGCGCGTTCAATAATACCATCGCCATTACAAAAGTGCATGCCGACAGCTACATGATCAAACATCTGCTGGTAGTGCTTTTCTAAAAATTCGAATTTACTCTCCATCATGACCCCTTACCATCATTGCCAGCCCAGCAACGATGGTCGAAAAGAATACAAGTTTAGGAAATACGTTACCCCTCGTTCTAATGACTGTCTAATATATTAATTACATTGTAACAAATGTGAAGATTGTTTTCTAGGGGCTATAGTTCATAATAAATTGTATAGATATTATACAATTTGACGAAGAAAAAGGTTACCTATGGAAGGTAACCTCGTAGCCTCAGCCAAATATGAAGTTATTTATGCATCTCAGTCTTCCTAATATCACGATAAGCCAACATATAATTCACGCCGGATACAATGATACCACCACCGACAAAGTTACCAAGTGCAACAATACCTATGCTCTTGAATATCTGAACCAAGGTCAGTTCTCCACCACCGAAGTACGCCGTGAACAGGTAGTACATATTAGCAACAACGTGCTCTGTGCCACTGAGAACAAATACTGTTATCGCTAGCCAAACAACAATAACTTTTGCAATCTCATCTTTACAGCTATAGGCAAGACATACACCTGTACATACAAGAATATTACACAGAACAGCACTAGCAAACATCTGACCAACATTCATTTCTACTTTATGAATGGCTTTGTGGATGATGACATCCATCGTTGCTTCGCTGAAGATGCCTGCTCCCTGTGATAAAGCAGCAATAAATATGCCACCAATCAGATTAGCAAAAAGAATCAGTACAAGAATACCAAAAATCTTATTAAACTTCGTACGTTTATCGTAGACAGCAACCATCACCATCGTATCACTGGTGAAGAGTTCGGCCTGCATTAGCAGTATGGCAATGATCCCCATTGGAAACACAACCGCTCCAAGGAATGATCCCAATCCCGGGTCACTGACAGCCGTTGCCACTTTAGAATAGCCAATGGCACCAAGAGCAATGTACATACCTGCTAATATTCCTTGAATCAGCAAGATAATTGTTCGCTTCTCTGCTTTATTTTTACTCTGATAGAGAATGTACTCTGTCAGCGCTTTAGGTCCTGAATATACTTTTTCCATCATAAACTCCTATTGCATTTATTCTAAACACAGTATACTGTATACAATGTTATTGTGTCAAGAATACAATTCAAAAGAACCATAAGTTTCTTTCACTTATGGTTCCATCAATCCGTACTTATATGTATTTTTTATTTACAAGGACTTTTTAGAGCCCCTCGTCCTTCCTACACCTCTTAATCCAATCAAGTTAAAGAATCTAGGACTGACCAGAAATTCCAAAAGTGCTCCTAAAGCAATCGCAATCACTGCCCAGGCCAGAAGACCTGCAGTGTTCAAAGCAATTTTTTCCATTTGAAAGCCTGTACCGATGCCTTGCCCCGGTTGACTTAACACTTCCGCTGCAATGGTTACTTTAAGGTTAAGACTTATTGCCGCCGAAGCCACAGCGAATAAGGATGATCTTATGGATGGTAGATAGAGATGGTACAGTCGTTTTTTCTTGCTTATATGATAGACTTTCACCATCTCGAGCAATTGAACATCAACATGTCGGATACCATCAACAACTGCACTATAGATAATTGGAAAAATAAGGATAATTCCGACCAAGATTGGGGCAATATCTCTTCCTAACCAGATCAATGCCAACAAGATCACTGCCATCGTAGGCACCGACCTTTGCGCCAGAATCAGTGGACGTAATAAATAATACGCCTGATTAGAAACACCCGAAACAATCCCAAGACAGACCCCACCTGCAAAAGCAATGACAAAGCCAATCATAGCACGTCTTAATGTGCTCAGTACCTGTAAAAAGAAAGTCTTGCTAGTGACGATATCACTAAAGGCTATCAATGTCTCTATGGGCGTAGGAAACTTTATTGGATTGTCTGCAAGTACAGCACCTATCCACCACAAGATCACAAGTATTGTGATGGATAGAAGTGTATAGTGTCTACTTTTCAAGATATAGGGCCTCATCCACTGGTTTGCCACCGGTTAACTTAGGATCAAAATTGTACAATACATTTAAATATTCATCAAATAGGTCTCTGCCTTCTGTGGCTGATATATAAGTTAAATTAGACGTAGGTATCGCCTTCTGTATAACAGGTGCAGCCAGACCGATATCAAGGTCTTCGTAATAGGCACCAGCCTCGCTTGGATTCTCATTCAACCAGGTCACTGACGCTTCAAACTCTGTCAAAAAAGATTCTACTACCTCAGGATGGCTTTCAATCAGCGTTTCACTGACAATGATAGAGGATAATGGATAACTAGGTGTCCCCGTAATTGCTCCCCACGCCTCTTGAATATCCAATACAACTTTAGCTTCAGGATTCTTCAGTTGTACCGCAGTAAGCAGCGGTTGTGGAATCATAGCAATGGTGCTGTTGCCCCCAAGGAAGTCCGCCGCCAATTCTGAACTGCCCGAAAAATAATTAAGGGTCAAATCCGTCTCTGGGTCAATACCATTTTCTGTAAGGATATAGCGCATCATAGCATCAGGCGTCAATCCACGACCAATCATACTTATTTCTTTCCCTTTAAGATCCTCGATGCTATTGATTTCTTCTGTAGCGACAATATAAAGGACGCCCCACACGCTGGCTCCAGCGATTTTGTACCCTGCTTCTTTGGCATGTAATACGGCCGCAAGGTTGGTTGGAACGATCGCAATATCTGCATTATGATTGATCAAGTCTGTTGTTAATACATCCGTTGCTGCCAAGGCCTCATAAGTCACCTCAACACCTTCCCCAACTGAAGGATTCTCTGTCATCATCTTGACCATACTAAGCACTGGTGTTCCATATGGTGCTATAACACGGATGCTAAGAGGTTCTACAGTTGTTTCCTCGCTTGTTGCTTCCTCTTCACTATCTGTTGTCTCATCGGTTTCTTCAACCACGTTTTCCTGAACAGTCGCATTATCGACAGTCTCTGTGTCATAGATTACTTCCTCGACTTTAGTGCTGCATCCAGAGATCATTATCATCAGAATCATCCCTAATACGAATATTTTTTTCATCTTCTACCTCTTCCGCTGTTTTTTACCAGTCTATATATTTCAAGTCGACCCCTTCATCGTGCAAGGTGGCCGATAATTGACTTATGTATTTCTAAGTGTTCTTCATCCCTAATACTGCGTTTTAAAACAGGTGTCACCAGCTGATATTCTGCAATGATCCTAGTTGGCCTTGCACTTAGAACAAGAATCTTATGACCCAGAAGCAAGGCCTCATCAATGTCATGTGTCACAAACAGAATCGTGTTCTCCCTTGCTGTCCACAACTTGCCCAGATACGCTACAAGGTTCAACCTGAGATCGTAGTCTAATGACTTAAAAGGCTCATCCATGAGCAACAACGTTGCATTATAATAAAAGCCTCTCGCCAAAGCACACCGCTGACGCATACCGCCACTGAGTTGACCTGGATAACTGTCAGCAAAGTCCTCTAATTGCAAGGCCTGTAACAGCTTCATAATTTCTTCCCTTGACTCAATCGGTCTTACCAACCGGATGTTGTTGTATACCGTCTCCCAGGGCAATAACCTGTCTTCTTGAAAGATATAACCGACTTTCTCATGGGATGTATCTACGATACCCTTTTCAGGCTGAATCAAGTCCGCCATCAAATTTAGCAGCGTTGTCTTACCACATCCAGAAGGTCCAATCACCGCTGTAATCTTCCCTGTTGGCAACGACAAGTCAAACCCATCGAGGACTCTCACCGATCCATAACTATGTACCACTTTATTCATATATGTATATTCTGATGGTGAATTCATGACAAGCCCCCTATTGCTTACGACAGAGAAATCGTAACAGACCCACCTAAAGATGTCAATATGTGCCAATAGGATGTATTTCCTGTATACAAGGACGAAATGTGTTATAATGCTTGAAACTAAACACTATTACTTTTCATCTTACAATAGGAGCTACAATTCTATGAGCGATAAACAAAAAAGCATTATAGCCATGCTTATATCTACCCTTGGCTTTTCACTGATGGGTGTCTTCATCAAACTCACCGGCGATATTCCTGTTATGCAGAAAGTCATCTTCAGAACCTATGTTATTGTTATTACAATATTCTTTATGATGCGTCACTATAAAGTCAGCTTCAAAGGTATGAAGCACTATAAACTGTTGGTATTACGTTCTGCCCTTGGAACTATGGGCATCATCTTCAACTATTATGCGGTGGATCATCTGCTTTTATCCGATGCCAACATTCTGTTTCGATTGAGTACTTTCTTCCTGCTGTTCTTCAGCTGGATCTTCCTTAAAGAACGTATCTCATTGAAACAGTTCTTTCTGATCCTCACAGCCTTTATTGGTGTTATCTTCATCATCAAACCTCAGATGAATGTGGATCTCTTCCCATACCTTGTTGCTATCCTAGGTGCTGTCTTTGCTGCAAGCGCCTATACTGTTGTCCGGATCCTTGGCAGCAAGGAGCAACCGATGGTCGTTGTATTTTTCTTTGCTGCATTCACGTCAGTGGTTTTGACACCAATTGCCATAACCAACTTCGTTCCTATGACACCCCTTCAAGTACTTTTTGCCATTGGAGCCGGCCTAGGCGCTTCCATGGGCCAAGTAGGGGTTACCTACGCCTACAAACACGCGCCTGCCAAGGATGTTTCCATCTATGGGTATTTCGGTGTCATCTTCTCAGCGATCTTCAGTGTATTCATCTTTGATGCCATCCCTGACCTGTATAGCATTATAGGTTATGTCATCATTTTTGTAACGGCATATCTGATGTTCAAACTGAATCAGAGGTCGTAGATACACATTTCGCGATTTCCCAATAGTTTACCGAAATATCTTCGTGTCCGATAATCACAAGGCAGTGCCGCAATTGGCACTGCCTTTGTTGTTACACAATATACCGTATTTCATATCAAAGTAAACTTCGGAAAAGAGCAAGTGAAGTTCTCACACACATAATAAGTGATCTTCTCATCAACGGCCGGATACCCTACCTCCTTTGATAGTATTACCGTATCGAATTGAATGAATTGATAGCGCTCTTTTTTAGGTATCTCTTTCTCTGTAACATCTGACGGCAAAGCAATGACCAAGTCCTTTGTCCCTGTTTCCATCAATAGTTGTGACTTCATCATATAGGTGAAGTAGCTTGGTCCTTTTGCCACCTTCTTACCAAAACTCTTAAGCAATCCAGTAACATCCTTTTCCATCATCTGACTGTCAGTCAACCTAGAAAGTAATAACAGCGTCATTGCTAGCACTGAATTTCCGGATGGTATTGCACCGTCATAACATTCTTTCGGTCTTGATATGAGCGTTTCATGTTGACTTGAAGTCATAAAATAACCACCATTTTTTGTATCTTTAAATTCCGAATCCAGTTTCTCCTGAATGACCAGAGCTTTCTTTAGATAATTGCTTTTTAACGTTGCTTTATGGAGCCATAGCAACCCCTCCATATAAAAGGCATAATCATCTAACACCGCCTGATTACCCAGCTGATTGGAAGTCTTACTGCCATAAAGTCGATCACTTTTCCACAGATTAGCGCTAATATAAGCTTCTAAATCCACTGCTTCAGATAAAATCATATCATCCTCAAAGACCATCGACATAACTGTAAGCCCAGTCAAAAGCATGCTGTTACATGATGTTAAAATCTTATGATCCAGGCCAGGTTTCACTCGTCCTTCTCTGTAAGCCAGCAAAGTCTGACGATCATCAGAATACCCCTCAAATATGTCATGGCTGACGTCCTTGCCAATCAAGTTAGGTATATTGTCGCCTTCAAAATTACCTGTTTCTGATATATCATACATCCTGCAAAACTCTGGAGCTCTGTCTTTCAAAACATCTATTATCTCTTTTTTATCAAAGACATAATAACGGCCTTCCACGCCTTCTGAATCCGCATCAAAGGCAGTATAATACCCACCCTCTTGAGACCTCATCTCTCTTCTTAAGAATTCATAGATCTGATAGGCAATGTCCTTATAAAGTGGCTTCTTCGTAGCTGCATAGGCCTGACTGTAGGTTCTAATAAGCAAAGCATTATCATAAAGCATTTTTTCAAAATGAGGTACCAACCATTTTTCATCCACTGAATACCTAGCAAATCCACCACCGATATGATCGTAGATACCACCAGCATACATAGAATCCAGCGTCTTAGTCACCATCTCTAGAGCATCCTGTTCGCCCTTACGCTCCCAGTACATGAGAAGGTACATCAATTGATGAGGCGTTGGGAACTTAGGTGCACCGCCAAAACCGCCATATTGATGGTCAAAGCGTTTTTCCAAATCCCTATAGGCTTCCACCGTAACAAAACTTGGCAACTGCTCTGGCTTTGTTTCCAACCCGTTATTCACGTATGCTTGAATCGAACGGCTTTTATCAAGAAGCGTCTCCTTATCCTCCGTCCAAAGCTTATGTAGGTGGGTTATAACGGTCATGAAACCTGGTCGACCCTGCATATCAAAAGTAGGGAAATAAGTCCCTGCATAGATGGGCACCTGATCCGGTGTCAGAAATAAGTTAAGAGGCCATCCACCTCCTCCAGTCATCACCTGACAGTAGTTCATATAAATGGTGTCCAGGTCAGGCCGTTCCTCCCTGTCCACTTTAATACAGATATAATGAGCGTTAAGAACCTCAGCTATACGCGCATCTTCAAATGATTCATGTGCCATGACATGACACCAGTGACAAGTAGATTTATCCCTACAAATCAGGAATACCCAATCGATAAGAAGATGAGCTTCTCTTCGGCCTTCGCTCTTTCAAGAGCTTCAGCTCCCCAAGGGTACCAGTCCACAGGATTATACATATGCTGCTTCAGGTATGGGGATGTCTCGTCTTTCAAATGATTGGGTATGCTTGAATTATTTGTCATGGGATCACCTCCTTCGATTCGTCAATTAATCGTGTAAGATGATTCCATTATGTGCTTTTTGAAAGTCATTGTCAATAACACATCTTCAACTCGCCGGCATTTCAAATTCCGTCACAATATACGGCGCGATTTCATCATTATCAAATTCTATAAACAACCTTTCCGCACTGTCATCCGTCGGCACAAAAGTTAAAACAACCGCCTCCTGTGTCATGTAAAGCCATACACCTTCAAGTTCATTGAAATCAAAACCAGTTCGTTCCTTGAATATCGGTTCAAACAAAGCCCATTCTTTGATATACGATTCGGGTGTGATGACTGTACCGGTTGACATCTCCATGGTCATAAACCTAACAAAGTCATAACTCTCTTCTGTTGTCACTTTACCTAGATACTCAATGCTTAAGAAGTCATCTTGTCTTAGTACCCAAGCTGTCAACTCAATGTCAGTCCTGTCCCTACTGAACATATCAACAATCTCATACAAGCTCTGATTGATATAGTCCATGACCAATTCACCGGCCATTCCTTCTACCTGAAAGTATTGGATGCTGATATTATTTGTCTCATCTACGTAGACATGTTCTACAACTTGGTAATCCACCTCGTTCTTGGTATAAGGTGTAACAACTTCCAAACTATGCCCAGTGGCTTGCCCTGGATAGGATTCAGCAATTGCCCCTGAATATTGGACGCGTATAATGGAATGTATGCTAATCTCATGATCAAAGTCATCTTCAAGTCTAACCCAAACAAGGCCGGCTTCTTCAGTGTCCACCAATACACTGTTATTGTTGATTTCTTTCAATTCACCATTGAGGTAGTATATTTCATCCACTACATCACTGACAGCATCGTCTGAAGCGTCTCTCTGATCCTCGAGACTTGGCTCAGTATTCACACAACCAGTAGCAACCATCAGCAAAAGTATTATTGCTGCAACACGCATAACTTTTAACATATCCATCACATAACCTCGCTTCCATCTATCATGCTTTGACACTCTTATCATATTATGACGATGGAAACGACTTAAAAGTTCCTCTCCCCAGAATCACCCCTATTGTGATAACTCCTTTGAATACGTTACATGCTAAGACCTACTTATTTCCTTGCCTATGTCTGGAGCATCTTTCAACTCTATGTAGTCTTGATACTTGCCTTCCGTCTCAAAGACAATGATTTCATTCTGCCCTTTTTTAAGCAGCGGTGCTGGTAAATAGAGACGCGTCTGTGGCCCTATTTCCCAATATCTACCTAGATTAAATCCGTTAATGAAGACACATCCTTTTCCCCAGCCTGTCATATCAACAAAAGTATCCTCTAACACCTCTGCAGCAATTTCAAAACGGTAGAAAGCCGGTGTTCCTTCTGTCCATTCCCTGGTAAAATCCAATTGATCCAGATTGTCGAGTGGCAGAGTGTACTGGGTCCAATGAGCATGCCCCATGCCATTGATAGCAACATGACCATCAATGCCCTTTCTTTGTTTCTCCATCCTTAGGCCAAAATTCACACGTCCCATATTCTCCATAAGAATATGCATCATCGGTGCACCCTTGATTGGTTTGTTCACTTCCTGTTCCTCAAGAAGCTCTCGGTCATACAAGGTCACCAATGGCTCATCGTCAAGAAATATGTTTGCACGGTCATTGGCATCTAAAAGTCTAAGGGTTTTAATATAAGTTTCCTTATTAAGTTGACTAGAATACAATGTGTATCCATAACTTTGACCTAACTTCTCCATACTCTGTGGCCACGGCGATTGCACCGGCTCTGTCAATAAATCCAGACTTTCGAACAAACCAACCTTTTCACTCAAGATGAATTTTCCATATGCTCTACGTTTAATATCCATGGTCAAAGGCACTTCTGGAACATCGACGAAATCACTGATTACATCTCTAAAGGCAAGGTATTTCTTCGTAATGCTTCCATCTTCTGCAAGCACTGCATCATAATCATAAGAAGTTACATCCGGTGTCAGCTCATCATAGTAGTTGGAACCGTTCATGAATCCGAAGTTAGTGCCACCAATAAACATGTAAATGTTCAAATGACCATTGGCTATGCCTTCTCTAAGGTCCTCCACATTAGCAGACAAATCTGAGACGACATGACCTTTAGATCCCCAATGGTCAAACCACCCAACCCAGAACTCCATACACATAAGCGGACCGCCATCTGTATGTTGCTTCAAGTTCTCAAACTGACTTTTCATATTTGAACCAAAGTTGCCTGTAGGCAGAATGCCTTCAAGTTTGCCACAGGCCATGGCATCTCCCCAAGGCCCATCCGATGTAAGAAGTGGCACTTCCACACCATTATCTAGCATCATTTGTCTCATCTTCTCCATGTAATTGGTATCGTTACCATAATAACCATACTCATTTTCTATCTGCATCAAGATTATAGGACCACCTTCATTAATCTGATATCGGCAAACCTTAGGCAGTAAAACCTTGAAATACTCACTGACATGACTAAGAAAAGGTTCATAATCTGCGCGCAGATGCATATTGTCATCTGACAGAAGCCATCCCGGTAAACCACCAAATTCCCATTCGGCACAAATATATGGGGAGGGTCTTAAGATGACATAGAGTCCTAATTCACGGGCAATGTCTAGAAACTTTTCCACATCCGCCATGCCCTCAAAATTGTATGCCCCTTTTTTCGGTTCATGTACATTCCATGGGACATAGGTTTCAACTGTGTTGCATCCCATGGCTTTCAGTTTTTCCAATCTATCCACCCAATATTCCGGTACAATTCTAAAATAATGAATTGCACCAGAGATAATTTTGAAAGGCTTTCCGTCCAAGTAAAAATCATCTTTAATTTCAAAAATACTCATAATAATGTTCTGCTCCATTCCACCATGTCCAAATAATTGCTTAGCCTACACTTTCAAACTTCAACGAGGTTAATTCACTAGCGCCTTCAATATAGACAATCATCCTGCCTAGATAAGTACTTCTTATTAAATCTGAATAATCTGTCAAATCCGACAAGTCACCGTTATCAATACCCTTGATGACACCTGGACCTTTCAGTCTAACCTTAACGGGCACATCTCTGTCAGCGACGTATCGTCCCTGATCATCCACCAACATGACTTCATATTGAGTAAGATGTGTTTCTCGAATCTCATCGCTGCGAAGCTCTGGATCATCCCATCTGGCAACTTGATAACTTAAGGATTCTGTAGGTGTTGACAATTGACGCTCAAGAAGCTCATCACCATACCACCCCTGACAAGTTAGAACACCCATCTCATATGGAACCGTGAACTCAAAGCCAGTGTCCATAGCTTTAACACCTTTAATCATCCTGCCATTAAGGTCTACCGATACTGCCTTGGCATTAGTCATTATTTTAACACTGACTTCTTCACCTTCATCATAACGCCAAACAGGTCTTAAATGCCAGTCATCTTCACCGACTGTTCTGCGTGTCATAATCTGTATTATACCATGATCACACCACATGACCTGACGATGATAATAATCGATTTTTTCAAAAGCAGCTGTTGTCATATGACCGGCATATGAGCCGCGTATAGGCCACCCATGAGCTTCTCCCAAATAATCAATACCTGTCCACAGGAATTGTCCCGATATATAATCGACATTCGCCACCGCTTCCCAAGCCTTAAGGTGATGGCCGTTCTCACTGCCCACAAATGGCTTGTCCGGGTAGCTTTTATGATCCTTTGAATAATGTTCTTCCTTATAGTTATAACCCACCACGTCCAGTACATCCAGTAATCCTATCTCTCTAGACAATTCAGGATAAGCCAAGGCCATTGTTATGGGTCTGCTTGTATCATATTTTAAGACCTCATTCTTTAGAATGGAAGCCAATTTTACAATTCGTTCAGCGTTAGGCTTATTGGGATTGTACTGCCTTTCCTGTGATGGTTTATTCTTATCATTGTTGCCGGTCATCTCTTCAAACATCGGGTGGCAATAGGGATCATTCGGGTAATCAATCTCGTTCCCAAGACTCCACATGATAATGCAAGGGTGGTTCCTATTCCACTTGATGACAGCTTCAACATCCCGTTCATACCAAGTATGAAAATCTTCAAAATACCCCTGATGCTTCGGTGGAAAAACATTATGACCGGTTGACCATTTATTCTTAGGACCTTCCCATTCGTCAAACAACTCATCAATAAAATAAAAGCCCATCTCGTCACAAAGCTCATACAACCCTTTCATATGTGTATTATGACTACCTCTTACGGCATTGGCACCCATAACTTTTAATTTCACTAGCCTACGTCGCCAAACCTCTTTGGTCACCGCAGCACCAAGCACCCCGGCATCATGATGTAAGCACACGCCTTTTAGCTTCTTGTTAATGCCGTTAACAAAAAAACCTTTATCTGGATCAAAAAGGATGTTTCGAATACCAAATTTCGACTCATTTCTGACAGATTGATTGATTATGACCCTATGTGTATATAGATTTGGTGCTTCATCACTCCATAGACTGGGATGGTCCACAGGGTGAGAAAACTCACATGATTGCTTAGATTCATCTTCAAAATAATGCTGAGCGTTCAATGAGGATATGACCTTACCCTTGCTATCCACTATTTCAGATACTATAGTAGCTGCTTTCCCTTGGTTTTTTAATAGATTCTCAACCTCAAAAGCTATTTTGCATATTGCGTGGTCAGTATTGACAGATTGTGATTCTATAAGCAAAGACCCATCTACATAGTCCACAGGCTCTTTCATCATTAAATGAACATCTCTATAAATCCCAGACCCTGTAAACCATCTGGAATCCGCCACATCCGTATGACGTACTTTCACGACAATAACCGTCTCATCATCACCGAAGGAAGCAAAGTCTGTAATATCAAATTCAAAAGGTGTGTAACCGTTAGCCCACTCACCAAGAAAATAGCTGTTGCACCATACCATCGCTTTCTTGTAGACACCCTCGAACCTGATGCTAACGCTTTTCCCAGCCAGAACTTCATCTAGATGCACTTTCATCCTGTACCAGCCTATGCCCCCCGGCAAATAGCCTGTACCACTTGAATTCGATTTAGAAAATGGGTATTGCACAGACCAGTCATGGGGAACAGTTACAGACTGCCAATTGCTATCATCGTAACCTTTTTCCCAATAGCTATTGTGTTCGTCCACCAGGGTCGGTTCCAAATGAAACTTCCAATGATTTGTCAATAACATCGTCATCCTCCTCATTTATACACATACTCAGCAAGGTATTTCTTATACCCTCAAATACAGATACTTTTATAGCCACTTAAAGATATAAGAAATACCTATTCATACCGAAAAAAATGATATGGGGTATGAATAGGTATATCGTGTACTTCGTAGATATTATATATACGTCAAATTATTTGCCAAGATAAGCTTTGAAATCATCCATTTGCTTCTGAAGTTCTGCCATGACTTCATCATAGCCGGCAGCCTTCATTGCATCCCTGAACTCTTGTACGGTTGTCGTCGCATCATCCACTTTTCCATAAGCGATCAATGGCATATAAGTTGAATAAACGTTAGACATATTTGCTAGATAAGGTGCGATGGTCTCCACATTTGGTACAAATTGACCATAAGGATAATCAATCGCTACTTGCTCGTAATCAGCTACAAGGGCTTCATAGCTTTCGTGATCCCTTGCAGCATCTTTGAGTACAAGATCATCGTTACGTCCCCACCAGTAGTTAGTTTGGATAGCATCTGTCTCTGAGTCGTATCCTTCTGGGCGGCTCATATTACCATTCTCATCCACTACATACTGAACGCCTTCGATACCGTAGTTGAATAATTTGTAACACTCTTCATCATTTCTGATTAGGTCATAAACCATCAACGCTCGTTCTGGATTCTCTGAACCAGCAGCGATTGCTGTTGCACCGTGTGTTACAGAAATCTTAGTAAGGTTGCCCTCTTCTTCTCCAAACCAGAAGAAACCAAGGTCCACACCAGGTTGTCTTTCATTCATCTGTACAGAGTCATTGCCATACCACGTCTCTGTATGATGTTGGTCAACAGAAGTCAAGCCATCAAGGAACTCTTCTCTTGTGTCACCGGAATAGTTCAGACAATCTTCTCTCCAATAACCGGCATCTGACCATTCTTTCATTAATTCTGCAAATTCAACAAAGCTGTCATCTGTCATATAAGGTGAAACGATTGTATAGTAGTCATCTCTTGTACCATAGAAAATTGGCACTTCAAGACCATCGATGGCTACTGCGTCACTATGAGAGCTAATATAGCCACCAGCTAAAGTGTTGGCACCACCTGTTGAACCGGCAACATCCCAAGGAATAACACCATCTTTTGTTGAAGCGACACCAGCGAAATATTCGCCAAGGTCTTCCCAACTGTTGATACCGCTAGAAAGTCCGAATTCACCTGCCCAGTCTTCACGATAGATGAAACCATGATTGATCCATTGATCAAAATTATCTTCTGGAATCATATAGATTTCACCGTCAAGCTTGGACATATCCCAGTGATCTGCTGTCACCTGAGCAAAAGTCTGTGGTGCATAGGTTGACAACAACTCTTCGCTAAGTGGCAAGAATGCACCTCTCTTAGCATTTGGCCATGCATCCAACCAGTCAGTCGCTGTACCCACAAGGTCAATACTACCGTCATTAGATGCCAACGTCAGATTGTAGTTGGTCAGATAATCTGTCCACTCAATCCAATAGATCTCAAGTTCTGCATTGGCCTTCTCAGTTAAAATGGCATTGAGCTTTTCAAACATCTCTTCGTTACGACCATTGGTTGGTTTGTTCCCAGTAATCATGTAAGTGATGGTAACATGTTCACTGGTGTCAATGGCTCCCCCGCCATCCTCTGAACCAGAGGCATTGCTAGTCTCTGTTGATTCACTACCAGAAGTTGAAGTGCTGGATGTGTCGCCGGATCCTCCACATGCAGCCAAACTGATAACCATTACTACACTGATGATGATTGACAATAATTTTCTTTTCATACACTTCCTCCTTAAAAATTGTGACAGATATACCCTTTGACACTTTATAAATGTATATCTGAGTTATATCTTTACCCACGGACACTACATCCAGGTGGGTTGATATCATTATGACGTTGCAAATTCTGGCTAAATGGCCTATCCCTTCACAGCACCAACGGTAATACCTGCAATAAAGTACCTTTGCACAAAAGGATAAAATAGAATCACCGGACCGGTCGCCACAATGGCTGTTGCCATCTTAAGGGTTTCCTGAGGGAATGACTTGATGACAACATTCTGTCCTGCAACTGAATTCTTAAGCGCCGCAATCTCATTGATAATCTTATATAGGTGATATTGTAGCGGCTTATAATCCACCTTTGCCGAAAGGAACAAAGAGGAGAAATACCATTCGTTCCAGTAGCCAAGGGCTATAAACAATCCAATGGTTGCCAGCGCCGGCTTAAGCATCGGCAATATCAATTGAAGGAATATGGCTACATCACCTGCACCATCAATCTTTCCTGATTCTGTAATCTCAAATGGTATGGACTTGACGAAATTCTTCATTAATATGATGAGCCATGGTGATAACAACAATGGCAACCATACTGCCAAGTACGAATCTTTCAACCCGTAGTATTTGGTCATCAATATATAAAAAGGCACCAAACCACCTTGAAACAACGTTGTAAAATAGATAAAAAACGATATATGATTTCTATAAGGAAAGTCTTGCCTCTGAAGGGCATAACCTGTCATGGAGATAATGAATAACCCAACCAAAGTCCCCATTAAGGTCATAGCAATTGTTACCCCGTAAGAACCTAAGAGCATTTTTGCATTGCTAAATAGTAATTCATAAGCCTCGACATTAAACTCCCTAGGTATCAGTGTAAAACCATTTTTTGCCACATATGCTTCTGAACTGAAAGACGTCGATACAATCAATACAAATGGAAAGAGACACATCAGCGCAAAGAGACTGACAAATATATAGCCTGTTGTTCTGATAATACGATCCGATATATCTAACTTAATCTTCTTTGGTTTACTTTGAACCATGATCCCCACCTCCTAGAACAATCCATAATCTTCGTCGATTCGTTTAACAACCCAGTTAACCGTCATTACAAGACCGAAGCCAAAGATCGACTGGTATAACCCTACCGCACTAGCAGTAGTGAAGTTGAAATTCAACAACATTGACCTATACACGTATGTTTCAATAATGTCTGTTGTGTTAAACAGTAATGAGTTGGCACCGATGATATTCCAGAACATACCGAAGTTACCTCTTAGAATACCTCCCATTGAGAATAGCAGCAATATAATGATAGTTGGCTTCAAGCTTGGCAATATTACGTGAAAGATTTTCTGGAAACCATTAGCCCCATCCACCCGTGCCGCTTCTATGACTTGCTTATCAATACCCATGATCGCCGCAAAGTATACAATGGAGCCATAACCTGTGCTCTGCCATAAATGCACAAGAATAATCATAGGTGGCCAGAATGTCGGTTCAGAATAAAATTTGACCGGATCGTTGCCACCCAGTTTCAACAGAGTATTAATAAATCCATATTCATAGTTGAAAAGATTATAGGTCATCAAACCAACGATCACCGCTGAGATAAAGTAAGGTAAAAACATGACTGTCTGACTGACTTTCTTAAACCATCTCGCTCTAAGTTCATTAATCAGTATGGCCACGAATATTTGAAGCACATTGCCACAGATGATGAAGGCAACGTTATATAGAATTGTGTTACGAGTCAGCAATCCAAGTTGGCCGGAAGTGAATAGAAACTTGAAATTCTGGAAACCAACAAAAGGACTGCCAAAAATACCCTTATTATAGGAGAAATTGGTAAATGCGATATACGCACCAGGCATCGGTAAATAACTGAATGCAATAAAGAACAGTATTGCCGGTGTACACATAAGAAGAAGTACGCGGTGCTTCCACATCGTTGCAAAGAATCCTTTCTTCTTAGCAACGCCTGATTTCTTCTTTCTCTCTTTTTTCTTCAAATCATTCTTAGCACCTGTCATATCCTGCGCCATAATACCCCTCCAATATTCTATCAAGGTCTTCGTGATCCATTTCTTTTGAAACTGATTTGCAACCGGTTTCAAGTAGGATTATATCACCCGCACCTATATGTGTCAATATGTTTAATATTTTTCATTAATATTATTACTAGTTATGCATATTGCACACTACCCCAACGTAAGTCTGCATATATATATGAATACCTCGTTTGATCTCATCGTTTTATTTGTAATATTTGAAATCGGTTACATATCACTTTTAAAAATATGCCCTTATCACTTGTAAAAATAACTTTAATTACCATTATGCTTGCTTGATAAACTTACTGACACATAAGTTGGAATATCAACAAAACAAACGTGACGTTCATTAAAGTGATTCTTACTTGTCAATTGAATTTCAACCAACAGTAATGACAAGAGCATACCCATAGACTCTTATATATTTCACTTCGCTACTTAAATCTAGCACAAGATTCCCGAACAATCAGTTTCGACTTAATCTGTTGCTTTTTTGGCATTTCTTCATTCTCAACGGCCCCAATACAAGTATCAATAAGTGCTTTACCAAAGGCAGGATAATCATAATCCACCGATGTAATATGAACCAACCCCATGTCTGCAATAAAGGTATTGTCAAAGCTAACAAGTGAAATGTCCTCGGGAATCGATAAACCATGCTCGGATATTGACTTTACAATGCCAAGAGCCGTAAAGTCATTGATTGCTATAACAGCCGTTGGCAAATCACCGCTATCAAACAGGCGGTTCATCTCATCGTAGCCGTCAACCATGGCGTAACCTGATTCATCACTGACAAACGCATCCACATAACCCAGATCATTTCTAAGAAGGGTCTGTTTGAAGCGCAGTCTTTTTTCCACCGTCGACTGAACAGTTGGGTTGCCTCCAAGTAAGGCAATCCGTTCATGCCCATATTCAAGAAGATGATTCAGAAGTAAATCAATGGCCAATTGCTGGTCTATGCTCACCTGATAACAGTCCGATCCGTCCAATTTTCCGGTGATGACAACTGGCGTATTAACCGTAACATCATTCACCTTGGTGACGTAGGACAAGTCCGTGACTAGTTCATCTACCTTACCACCGCTAAGAATAACGGCATCTACATTCTGCTCCATCAACTTCTCAAGATGACCAAATTCTAAATAATTATCACTCAATGAATTAAACAACAATAAGGAGTAGCCTCGTTCATAGGCTCTCTTCTCACATTCAATAAATAATGAGGCATAATAGGGATTACGAATGTCTGCAGACAATATACCAATGGTCTTGGTCTGATTATCATTCAAACGTCTGGCACTTAGATTAGGTTTAAAATTATATTTTTCAATGATCTGTTCAACCTTCTCACGCTTAGCCTTTGATACATTGGCATTATTCGTCAAAACCCTGGACACCGTTGCTGTAGAAACTCCCGCCTCTTTAGCAATGTCATAAATGGTAATCGCCATTGTTATGCCTCCTTCAAACTTAAGTCCATACACCTTTTTATTAAGATGTATGCTATTACCATTCTACACGCGCAACCGGTTTCAAGCAATAGTTTTGTGATATATTAAATAATACAACAGACCCAAAGCCTCTTCCTGAATCAAGGGAAGAGGCTTTGGGTCTGTTAGAAATCTATTTTATATACAAGTCGCATTATGTCATATGAAATTACAGCTGTCTTCATTCCTACACAATGCAACGAGCAGTCCTTGCTAACACTTATATCCTGTAAGCGTTCTACTTAACTTAACTTTTTAACGCCTTAGTCATCTAATCAATCATCATATACGGACAATGCCTGAAGAAAATCTTGAATCAGGTCATCAGGATTCTCGATTCCTACAGAGATTCTGAGCATACCATAGGTAATCCCCATCTTAACACGCTCTTCTTCTGGCACATCATAGTGGGAAGACATGACCGGATGTGATAGTGTTGTACGATAGCCGCCCAGAGTCATGGCATAATGTGCGAGGGTTAACTTTTTCATAAACGCATTCAGCTTGACAGAATCATCGTCTAACTCAATGGTCATCATACCACCATAGACATCACCGAACATATCTTTTGCAAGAGCGTGTTGAGGGTGTTTTTCCAGTCCTGGATAGTGAACTTTTTTAATATGTGGATTTGCCTCTAATGCATGCGCCAGTTTGTTGGCATTAGACATCTGTTTCTCAAGTCTCAGATCCATCGTACGCATACCTCTTTGAACCATCCAAGAAGTATATGCGTCTGCAGATGTACCAAGAAGCACTTGCAATGAGTATGCCTTCTTGATTAAGTCCGCTCTACCTGTTGCCGCACCACAGACTGCATCACTGTGTCCATTGGCAAACTTCGTAAGGCTGTTGATGGATATATCTGCCCCATGAAGCAATGGCTTGTAGCCAACAGGCGTAATGAATGTATTGTCAACCACCAAGACCGCATCATGATCATGGGCAATCTTTGCCACTGCTTCGATATCCACAACCGTAATCATAGGATTGGACACTGTCTCAGTAAAAAGCACTTTTGTCTCAGCTTTAACCGCCGCTTCAACCTGTGCCAAGTCAGTAAAGTCTACCACTGTCGTATCTACACCATACTTTGGTAACACATCACGGAAGATATCCAATGTTTCTCCATATAACGTCTGATCACTGACAATATGATCTCCTTGGGATACAAGAGACATAATAACTGTAGAGATCGCTGCCATACCAGAACTGCAGATAATAGAATCCTCACCTTGCTCCACATAGTTCATTAATTCAATCATGTTACTTCTGTTAGGATTCCTGTTCCTGTTATAACAGAAGCCACCTGCATCATATCTAGCTTGAAGCTCATCTAAGTTCTCTACATTGAACGCTGTTGTAAGGTAAATCGGTGCTGCTTCTGGGTTTGTTGCCGGCTTACTGACATATGCCCCTCTTCTTAGCAGTTCCGTTTCAAATTCAAATTCCTGATCCATATCTTTATACATAATGGTCTCCTCTCGTTTATATAATCCGGCTTAACCGGTAATCATCATGTTCATGTTATTTGTGGTGCTAATGCTTTGTTGCTTAGCTATTGACGGTCTTCGTCATATTAGGGTTCGTACACTTACACGGGTTCACATGCACCATGCAATGCTTGATATCAGCAAAACGCCTTTCAATATCCCTATGAACTTTTTCAGCCACATCGTGGGCTTCGACAAAACTTAAATACTTATGTACGGTAATCTCAACCTCTGCATAGACTCTAGGTCCAAACAGCCTTGTTTTCAAGTCGTCAATCCTGATGACCTCTTCATTGGATAAGATGGCCGCTCTCATGGCCTCGACTGATTCATTGTCCCAAGATTTATCCAACATCTTATCAAGAGCATCTTTCATAATCTCATAGGAAGCATGAAGAATCATCAAACATATCAACAAACTTGCTATAGCATCTCCTGCCATAAATCCCATTCGCGCAGCCAGTATACCGACAAAACTACCGATGGACGATAGGGCATCCGTATGATGATGCCAAGCATCGGCCAGCAATGCCCCTGAATTGATTTGCTTCGCAGCTTTCTTTGTAATCAGGTACATCCACTCTTTCACCACTACAGATATGACCGCCGCAACCAGAGCCAGCTTGCCTGGTGTTTCAGCAACAGCATAATCACCACTTATCAGAGCTTCAATACCGTTATAACCGATCAGGATAGCCGTAGCAAACAGCATCATCGCCAAGAACATGGAAGCGACACTTTCAAACTTCTCATGGCCATAAGGATGATCCGTATCAGATTCCTTCGCCGCCCACTTGATACCTACTATAACAATTAGGGTACTAAACACATCGGACAATGAATGGACAGCATCCGATACCATGGCACCTGATTTTGCAACAATCCCAGCAAATAGTTTTAAGATGGACAAGACCACGTTGCCACCGATACTGATGGCAGATATGCGCATCGCTACTTGCTCGTTCTTTTTTTCTATACGTATTTCATTCATATTGATCACCTCATTTTATTGTCCTTACCAATGGACTTTACAAGAGTCTACCCTCTATAGCTGATATAGAGTCAAGGGTGATCCAACTACTTTTTTACATCCTATCCTCGAATATCTTCAGCAATTGCTGAGTATAAGGGTGTCTCTCACCACTGAAAATACTGTTCTTCTCAAAGGCATCCACAACTTTCCCTTTGTAAAGAACCATGACGTTATGGCTCATAAAGTTTACCGCACTCAGGTCATGAGAAATGAACAGATATGTGAGGCCAAACTCTTCCTGTAAATCTTTCAAAAGGTTCAAAACCTTAGCTTGAACAGACACATCCAAACTGGCTGTAGGCTCATCCAGGATGATTAGTTCAGGATTGACACTGATGGCTCTTGCAATGGTGATCCTTTGTTTTTGCCCTCCTGACAACTCATGAGGATACATGTCCAGATAGCGTTCAGGAAGTTCCATTAATTCAAGTAAGTACTTGCCAATCTTCCTTCGGTCGCCTCCAAGATGGCTTAAAAAGTCCGGAATATGACCTTTCTGATGGTCTAAAGGCTCCATCAATGAATCGACAACTTTTATCTTGCTATTAAGGGCAGAGTTGGGGTCTTGAAAAACAGCCTGCATCTTTTTTCGTTTTCCCTTGATGGATGCACGATTGTAGTCATGTAGAGAGGTCCCATCAAGCCAAATTTCACCGTCTGAAATCTTTTCCAGCATCAGGATGCATCTGGCCAGGGTGCTTTTACCAGAGCCACTTTCCCCTACCAATCCCAGGCATTTACCTTTCTCAACAAAAAAGGCAACATCTTCAAGGGCCCTAAAACCATTACTGTAGCGCTTATTGATATTTCTTCCAAGCAAATAATGTTCGCCCACCTTATCAGGCATAATCATTCTTAATGTTTCCACAAAGGATCCCCCCTTCATTTTCTTTACCGGAGTGACAACAGACTTTCTTATCTTCTTCCATATCTTCCGGTACTTCTAAGACCGGTAGTCTTTCCGGCACATCTCTTAACGGTGGAATCGCGGAGAATAAGTTCTTCGAATAAGCGTGCCTTGGGTTCTTGACCACTTCCATGGTTTCTCCTGTTTCAACGATTTTACCCTTATACATGATGGCCATCCTATCGGCATATTTCTTAACGCAACGCAAGTCATGGGTAATAAAAAGAATGGCGACATTGTGTTCTTCCTTAATTGCCTTTAGCAAATCAAGCACGACGGATGTAGAGACAGAGTCCAGGGCGGTTGTGGGCTCATCCGCTATCAATAGCCTTGGTTTAAGCAACATGGCTTGTGCAATGGCCGCTCTTTGCAGTTGACCGCCACTTAACTGAGTGGGATAGGACCTAGCTATTCGCTTTCCTTCCAGTCCAACAGATTCAAGTCGATGATTAATGGACTTCTTTCTATCATCCTTGGACATACCTTTGTTATGAACTCTAAGCATTTCATCCATCTGCTTACCAATCTTGATGAATGGTGTGAAAGAGCCTTGATAATTTTGAAAAATATAGGCGACTTTCTCCCCTCTTAACTTTTGTAAATCCCGTTTCCCCAAGGAAAGTACGTCTTCACCAAGAAGGTTGACTTCTCCTGAGCTGACTGACAAGCCCTCTGCCAACAACCGACCGACCGTTGAGGAAGTGATGCTTTTATCACTACCGCTTTCACCAATCAGAGCAAAACACTCACCGGGTTCAATACTGAAGCTGACTTTTTTCACCAATTGCTTACAATCACAACTGATGCTTAGATCCTTGATTTCAAGTACAGCCATGTCATTCACCTGCTTTCTGATAGACGTCAAAGTAGTCTGTGATACGGTTGCCGAAGAAGTTCACTGTAAATACAGACAGGAAGATTGCCATACCTGGTACAATCATCAACTGTGCATGGGTCGTAAAATACGTTCTACCCTCATTGAGCATAGCGCCCCATTCCGGGTCTGGTGGTTGTACACCCAGTCCTAAATAAGAAAGAGAAGCAATCATCAGTATGATCTTGCCCACATCGACGACACCAAGTGCAACAACACTGCCCATAACATAAGGCAATATGTGCTTATAAAGAATCTTCGGAGCATTAAGCCCATTGATCTTGGCAATGGCAACAAACTCTTTTCCTTTTTCTTCAAGGACGATGCTTCTTACCAGTCTTGCATAACCAAACCACTTTGTAACAACAATGGCGATAATCATATTCACGGACCCAGCGCCTAAGACACCGCTTAATACGATTGCAATAATATAATCCGGAAAAATCATACATGTATCTACAAGTCTCATAACAAACCAATCGAACTTGCCACCGATGTATCCAGCCAACAAACCTAATACCAATCCCAGCAATACGCTTAAGAATAATATAATCAGACTTGTGATGACTGTTGTACTGGCACCATAGAGTATTCTGGACAACATATCTCTACCCATATAATCTGTGCCTAATAAGTGGCTTAAAGAGAACGTTCCGAACCGATTCGCCATATCCACTTCGTTCGGCGGATAAGGTGATAAGTATTTGGCCACAGCCATAAATAGAATAAAGGCACCGAACCCAAGAAAATAGGCTTTGTCTTTTTTCTTCATGCGCGTTCACGCTCCTTTAGTGCAAATTCAGGGTTAATAATGACATGGAGACGGTCGATGATGGTGTTAACGATAAAGACGGCAAAGCCCAGGAATAGAAGGAATCCCTGTATCATGGTGTAATCTCTTTTACCAATGGCATCGATGGCTAGTTTGCCTATGCCTGGATATGAGAAAAGCACCTCCGTAACAACCGTACCACCTAAGAGACTTCCAAGGGTCACGCCAAATAAAGTGATAATCGGAAGAATACTGTCCCTTAATATGTGAAAGTAGAAGATTCTTCCGAAAGGAATCCCTCTTGCCACTGCCGATCGGACAAAATCCTTTTCCAGTGTCTCAAGAAGACTCTGACGCAGCAAGCGTATATAAGGTGGTGCCATGGATATGCCTAGGGTCAAGGAAGGCAAGAATAAATAATTGTCGCCTGTCGACCCACCAACCGGGAACATATGAAGCTTGACTGCAAACAATTGAAGCAACAAAAGCCCCAGCCAAAAACCCGGAATCGCTGTACCTACCATACAAAATCCATTGGCAAACCTATCAATGATGGATCCTTTCATGAAGGCAGCCGCCACCCCAAGAGGGATGGCTATGATGAGCATTGCCGTCATGGAGACGGCTGTCAGCTTTAACGTTGGTACTGCTGCCTTCACCAATTCACCAAACACCGGTCGCTTCGTCATGATCGATGTACCAAGATCCAGTTTTACAGCTTTCTCAAGCCAGATACCGTATTGAACCAACAACGGCTGATCAAGGCCCATTTCCTGGGTTAGTTCATCGATTTCCTCCTGTGTGACCATAGCAGAATCTATACCTAATATATTCCTTACCGGGTCTCCCGGCGCCAGCTTCATGACCATGAAGCTGACGAAGGAAAGTACAATGAAAAATAAGCATGTATTCAGTAGTTTATTGGTGAATCGTTTCATTAATAAATCACATCCAAATCCTTAGTAACAATGTAGTTCTCCACTTTTGAAGTAACCCAACCAGACACTCGGTCTTCATTAAGGCATACAACCACACGAGGATGAACAAGGTATGAGTTGTAACAGTTATCATATGCATAAGAAGCTGCACTTGCCGCATAGTCATTTCTTGTTGCTTCGACCGTTTCCACTTTAAAGGCTTCCACATAACCGAAGAGCTCTTCATCTTGGATACTGCCGTAGTTCAAGATACCACCATCTGTGTAAGCCATATTAAGGAAGTAGCTGGCATCACCACGTGGCACTGCAAAGATTGAGTACATGGACATATCCCAACCTGTTTGATTGGCTGCCAGCCATGAGTCAATGTCTTGTGTAGAATTTTCGATATTGGCTTGGATACCCACTTGCATAAGGCTCGCCTGAATCAACTGAGTGATCCCCGGAAAATCCGCCTGTGATGAATAAGTCATATAAGTCAATACAATTGGTGAACCATTATCTGTTACCATGCCATCTTCTACTGTAAGGCCTGCAGCAGCAAAATACTCAAGGGCAGCATCAACATCGTAAGTTCTTACATCTTGATATTCTGGTGTAAAGGCAAATCCTTCAGCAAAACACCCAACAGCAATATCCGCTTGTCCATAAAGCATCTGGCTAATGATCGTTTCTCTGTCAATGAGAGAATCTATCCCTTTTCTAAAGTTGACATCCGATGCATAAGGGCTGTTCATGTTGTACATAATCATATGATCACGGATACCGTCAACACTGTCTACTTTAAGACCTTCTGTAGCATCGATACTTTCAAGTGTGCTTGAATCCGGTTTGAAGATAATATCCGCATCCCCTGACTGAAGTGCCATAAGTCTTGCATTACCATCTTCATTGGTTTGGAAATGAATCACATCGATGTTTGGTGTGCCATCCCAGTAGTTGTCATTCTTAGTCAAGGTCACTTCTGCATATTCAGTAAAGGCAGATACGGTATATGGCCCTGTACCGATTGGACATGTGGCCATATCCTCAGCGTTCACATCAACGATACATGTTTGTGGATGACCGAAGTCAGACACCAAAGATGGGTGCACATCATTACATACGATGGTTAAGTCAAGACCATCCGCGCTCATAGATGCAATATCCAAAGTCCTGTTCAGACCTTTACTGTTATCAATAAGGCGTTGAATGCTTGCCTGGACTGCTGCTGCATCACAGGCAGTACCATTGGAGAAGGTAATACCGTCTTTGATATGGAAAGTCCATGTGATGGAATCTTCTGTCTCCCATGATTCTGCCAACCAAGGATCCAATGTCAATTCCTGTGAAATCTTAACCAAGGTCTCAGCGACACCTGTTCTTACAGCAAACAATCTTCTATCAGCTGCAGGATCCAGTGTGTTTGTAGCAAAGTTGAAGGAAATGGTCATTTCTTTAAATTCAGGTTCTGTGGCTTCTCCAGTCTCTGTTGATTTACTACCGGTTTCAGCTGCTGTTGATATGGTTTCTTCCTCTTGTGTGTTGCCACATGCTGCAAACAGCATCATCCCCATAAGCATTGCCATAAGCATTGCTGTGATTTTTTTCATTTTCATCATAATCCTCCTTAGTGCTATCGTTTATACAACAAGATTGATAATGTTCAGGCGCCTGACCGGTTTGATGGTTCAAAACATCTGAGTCCCCATTACCCCAAGATGCCTATAAGATAAAAGGCGCATATCACCACCCTAGAGTGGATAATATACGCCTTTGTATCTTATCTGGTTATACGTCTTTGTATGTTGGTTATTTGGTTGTGTTTGTGTTGTTTGTATTATAGGGTCTATACCTAATATAGAGTCAAACACTATTTAACATTTTTTTCACAAAGAGTATATATACGTCCGTTCGTCCTGAAGCATTCCTCTACATATAACACATCAAGCATCTGCTCTAATTCTTGCTAAGTGCTTCAGCAGATCTAAGTATATCCAACATCATACGGTCTCTAGCGGATTCTTCCATTGCTGCATCATCGCCATTATAGCCATAGAAGCCTTTTCCACTTGAGGTTCCAAGGTGCCCATTAGCAACCATTGTCTCTAATAGCTTACAACTATCTTTTTCATCCCCAAGAACAGGAAAAAGATACTTGGCCACATTGTTAAACACCTGTGCACCCCCAAGGTCCACAATCTTAAAAGGACCAGAACAGGCGTATCTTATACCATTGCCATAACGCAGTGTTCTGTCGATGTCTTCAGGTGTCGCAACACCTTCTTCGACTAAGTATGCCGCTTCACGAAGCAAGGCAAATTGCAATCGGTTGGATAAAAAACCCTTGATGTCTTTCTTAAGCACTACCGGTTCTTTATCCAAGTCTTTGAATAAACGAACAAGGGTGTCTACTATCCATTCCTCTGTTTTATCACTTGGCACTACCTCCACCAGTGGAATGATATGTGGTGGGTTCAACCAGTGAGTGCCACAAAAGCGCTCTGGATGAGAAAGGTGCTTGCCAAGCTCGTTGATGGATAAGGCTGAAGTGTTTGAAGCGACGATACAATCATCTTTTAGGTAGTCAGAGATACCTTTATAAAAACTTGCCTTGATGTCCATCACTTCCGGAATGGCTTCAATAACCAAATCCGCTCTTTCAAAACAGGTGATATCTGTTGTATAAATCAGTTTTCGTTTGATTTCTTCGGAAGCTGCCTCTGTCAACACACCATTTTCTACCAAAGTTCTTTGGCAACGGTCAATGATTTCAGAAGCTCGTTGAAAATCTTCTACGTAACAACTATATAAGGTCGTTGTATAACCATGCATGGGGAAAATCTGAGCAATGGATGCACCCATCAATCCAGCCCCTGCAATTACAACATGTTGAATCATGTTATCTGCCATTTAGACTACCTCACTTATGGTGTCAGCATCATTAATATAAATATTCATCTTCGTAAGTGCTTTTTCTCTACACTGTTTTGCCCTATCCAAAAATGCTTTTTTCTGATTGGGGCTATCCCCAGGATAACCAAGTTCATAGAACTCAGCCAGTCTTATCCAATACTCACTGCATGGTGTCAGTTCAGCAACACGAAGCAGACGTCCTACCTTAAAGCTATAAGCTTCCTTGATTTCTCTCTGGTAGGGAAAGCTTTCAAAGCGGGCACCATATAAATCAAAGAGTGCAAATATTGCGTCTTCGTAGTAGCCGTCATAGGCTATACGCAGCCATCGTTCTGCCTGTCCTTGATCTGATTTCATCCCTGCCTTGCCTTCTTTGTAACAAAGACCTACTTCATAAGCACATCCTGCGTGGCGAGTAGCAGCTGTTATGAAGCAGCCATAGCCTTTGGCTTCATCAACAGGCGTTCCCCAACCATAGGTATGACACATACCTATTCGGTAAAGGGCATCAGGCTCAAAGCTGTCCTTTTCCGCTTCAATCACTTGACGGAATAAGGCGTCAGGCTTATCGATATCTTTCTCGGTTCCAAGCCCCAACTGATGGCACTGACCTAATTGAAAGAGTGCAGGTATCAAATCAGCCACCATTGCCTTACTGTAAGCCTCCACAGCCAACCGATAATCCTTAAGGCGAAACTGATAGTCCCCATAGGATTGATATGCTTCCGGTGTATCCGGTGGCATCGCTAACCATTTTACTGTCTGGGCATTTCCCCATGTATGTTCATAATCCGTATAAGCACTCATCAGCTTCCTCCTTTCTTAAAATATGTCAAAATCCTCTGCTACTACATGGGCCAGAGCTACACATGCCACAACCCTGTTCCAAATCATGGATATTCTTGCCATCCAGGTAGGCATTGCACCGGAAACGGTCGTAGCCTTCTTCCGTCAATGCGCCAACAGGACATTGATCCACACACACCTTGCAACGGCCGTTCTTATAATAAAGGCAATGGGATGACTGTGGTCTGCTTGATGGCGACAATTCCTTGTCAATGATGACACTTCCAAGGCGTCCAGCCGTTCCTTTTGACGTAATCAATAAACGGTTCAAGCCAAAGGTGCCAATACCAGCAATAACTGCTGATGATTTATGGGACCACTTTGCTGTCAGGTCGATTTCATCAAAGTTCTCCGTAGGTGGCTCTGTCACTACCTTGATGCCTTGTTTTTCCAAAGTCACCTTCAATTGTTCTCCAATATCTGCCAAGATCTCATTGGCCAAAGTATAATTCCTGCTCCAGTCCTTAACGATCTTATTGGTACCTTTAATCGTCTCCGTCACTTCTTTTGAAAAAGGCAAGAAAAATACCACAACTGTCTTCGCACCTTCCAGCATTTCCCTTGGGTGCAACTGAGGAGCGCCGATAATTTCGTCCAATGACTCGTACATGGGATCCTTCGCTGAAGCATAACCGACGATGGGTGTACGAAATCTATGACTTTCCTCATGACTGACCACCGCTTGAGTGATCATGTCCTCTATTGATTTTTTGATTCCACTCACATGCCACCGTCCGTCAGTCCATTCCATTACACAGCCTCTTTTTCCTCTTGTACGAAGACATCCAGAGCATTCATGAAGTCAGCAATCAAGTCTTCTTCCTCTTCAATACCGACAGATACACGCATGAGACCGTAGGAGATACCCATTTTCTTCAGATCTTCTTCTGAAACATGGTGGTGGGATGAGTGGAGCGGATGGGACAAGGTTGTCCGGATGCCACCTAAGGTCGGTGCGTAATGAGCAAGGTTCAAACGGTTCATGAAATCATTGATTTTCTCTTTATCATCCGGCATAACGAAACTGAGCATACCAGTGATTTTCTCTTCTCCATCAAACATACGCATCGCCAGATCATACTGTGGATGGCTTTTTAGAGATGGGTGATTGACAGATAGTACTGCCGGATGCTCTTCTAGAGCCTTCGCCAATGCTGCGGCACTCTTCATTTGTTGTTTGACACGCAGATTCACTGTGTTAATGCCACGGTTCACCATCCACGCGCTAAAGGGAGAACCAGACGTACCGGTCAACATACGAATCGTATGAATTTTTTCAAAGATATCGTGGTCTTTCACTGTAATGGAACCTGCCAAGGCATCACTATGACCGTTGATGAACTTGGTCAGACTGTTAATAACAATGTCTGCGCCCAAAGCAATCGGCTTAATGGCAATCGGTGTGGTAAATGTATTATCCACCATCAAAAGTGCACCCACACCATGAGCGATCCCTGCCAAACCTTCAATATCTGCCAATCGGTCTGTTGGGTTACTGACAACTTCTGTATAGACCATCTTTGTATTGGCTTTGACAGCCTTCTTAACCGCCTCAAGATCCATGAAGTCAACGAATTCAACTTCTATCCCATAGGTGGCAAGCAACAAATTAATGGCATCGTAAGTCTCACCGTAGATGTGGGTGTTAGCCAAGAAGTGGTCCCCTGGTTTTAACAAAGAGAAAAATGTGGTTGTAATCGCGCCCATCCCTGATGAGAAAATAAGGGTCTCATCGCCTTTCTCCAAGAAGCTTACTGCTTCGCCAAGAGCATTTCTGTTAGGGTTTCTTGTTCTTATGTAAGTGTAACCTTTTTCGTCATATGTTCTCTGTACATCTGCCAAATCTCCCATGGTATAAGCCGTTGTCAGGAATATAGGCATGGATTCCGGTCTTAGAGAATAGCCACGTATATCATCGCCGGCGTACAGCAGTTCTGTTCCTTCGCCAAAAGATGGTTTTTCATATGCATTATGGTCTAATATTTGTTTCATCTGGTACCCTCCAAATCTGAATTACAGGCAATCTTAAGTGATCTACCCAGTGACAATCAGGTGCTGAATCATATTCTATTTTTTTGTTGGTTCATCTTATATCAGAGAATTCTTTCAATCTCATAAGATGATAAAAGCATTATAAAGTCTCTAACAATTACAGAGTCAATGGTCTTTTTTGGGATTCAGCAAAATCTGTACTTCATAAGGGCAATGATGGTATTCCACAAGGCTGTCTTCATATTCGTTGGCAATAGCATAGACTGGAGCGTCGACATCAGAAAAATATTCTGCCACCAAGGAGGGTTCCCAATCTTCCGTGCGAACCCGTCCTCTGAAGCATAGATAGTCACCTGCTGGCAGTTCCATCAGCCATTCAGGATTGCCTTCCGGTTTTTCTTTCAGATAGATGAAGTATTTTTCTTCTACGAATTCCTTTTCCAGTAAATGTTGCATGTCAACAATATAGCCATACTGCCGACGGTATTTATAATCATGCATATTCTTTAGTGCCGCTAATCGGGTCTCAACACTTTCCACGGTATCCTTGCGCTTGTAGTCAACATACATCACATACCGTTTAGGGATATGCATGACATAGGGAATATTTTTAAAATTGTACTGTTTAATGTATTTGAAATAATCGATATACCACTGGATATCGTCCAGTGTATCTTGCATTTTGGCAATTTCTTTATGAATGCGTCCTTCTTGAAGCAGCAAATGATCAAGAAGGACGTCCGGTGAACCTGTTCCTAGAACTTCATGAATTTCATTGAGAGGAAGGCCCATCTTCCTAAGGTATTTGATTCTGTCAATAAAGTGAAATTGTCTGAACGAGTAATAACGATAGCCGTTATCCTCATTGATTTCTTCCGGTTGAAACAGACCCATATCCGAGTAATTCCTAAGGGTCTGTACAGAGATGCCCATTAATTTGGCGGTCTCACCGATTGAATATAGTTCCTTCATCCTTCACACCTCCATGAGTGGCATTGAGGTCAAATAATTTCCTGAATAATCCTGGCAAGTATCCTAGAAGCAATACCGAATTTGCTGACCAGTACAGTACTTGAGCAAGCCATAGGCCGTTATTGCCTAGTACAGAGATTGACATATAGACGGCAACAAAGAATAACAACATCGACAGAACAGCACTATTTCTCATTGGTGCCATCTGTGTCGTTCCTGTATAGATGCCGAATATGATATCCACCACGAATCCAGCAAAAGGGGTTATCAGCATCCAGAATGCGTAAGACTCTATCACCTCTATTAGGTTCTGAGATGTGGTAAAGAGCCTAACAATAGACTGATCAAAGGCTTTGAAAGTCAATGCCATAAATATAGCACTCACAATACCCCACTGCATAGCACGGTAACAGGTCGCTGCCATCAGTGACTGATTGCGACTTCCTTTTGCTCTGCCTGCATAGAGGCTGGCAGCTGCGCCAAACCCCTCGAAAGCGTAGAGCATCACGTTAGCAATCTGAATCAAGACAGCATTCGCAGCCAAGACCAAAGTCCCCAGAGATGCGCCAATGGCTAAGACGGCGTTTTTTACAAACATCAGGCAAACGGTTCTAATCATGTAGTCACCATTAGCCCCCATCATATCTTTAATGGCCGACTTGTCATAGATACCAAGCCAATGCATATCCTGACGTTTGATCCCACCTTTGATAACTATGTAGAGCAAAATCAAGCTACTCATAACGACCTGTGCAATCAATGACGCTATAGCAACCCCTTCAATGCTCCAGTGCATTATCGCAACAAAAAACCAGTCTAAGAGTACATTCAAAAGACCACCGCCTATCTGAACAACCATGAACACTTTCATCTTGCCCCGACCGCTAAGCCAGCCAATCATCACATAGTTCATCAGAGCAAAAGGCGTTCCCCAGATTAGAATCCGGTAATATACCCACGCATGGTTTGAAACAATGTCCGTCGGTGTGACAATCATGCCATAACCACCAAAAAGCCATCGATGACCAATGAGAATCAGTAAGGTAATGAACCATGCCAATATCAGCGGTCTGACCAGAGCGTAGAACTTATCCTTTTGCTCCTTCTCATCTTGACACTGTGCACTAAGACCTGAAGTAATCAGTCTCAAAAATCCGACAGGCCAATAAATGGTATTCAGCAATCCTGTCCCAACTGAGACACCGGCAATTAACCCTGGATCCCCAAGCTGACCTATGATTGCTGTATCCACTGAGCCAAGCAACGGAATCGACATGGATGAGATAATGGCTGGCAAAGCTGTTTTAACAAAATCCCTATTGCTAAGATGATGGCGCTCTTGTCGCCAAGTCAATACTTGTGTCATAGGCACTGAAGTTCAATGGCTTTGATAAGCCTTGTCATCATCCGGTTGTAAGGCACATCAATGTCATATAAAGCTGCCTGATTGACAATGGCCCCATTGATGTTGTCAATCTCAGTCTTACGACCATTAGCAATATCCTGATACATCGATGTGAAACCATTGCCTGCTTTTTCAACGATTACATCGATTTCATCAAAGACTTCCTGATGATCCAACTTAGTGCCATCTGCTTCAGCGACGATCAAAGCTTCTTGAATTAATAACTTCAACAGTAACCAGCTATGCTCGTTCTCCTTAACACCCTTAATAGAGCTGTTAAGAATGGTCGTTAACGGGTTAAAAGCCAAGTTCACCATTAACTTCCGCCAAATAATCTCCTGAATATTCTCAATCCTGGCTGTTTCAATGCCTGAAGCATTAAACAACTTGCTTACTTTCTCTGCTCTGGATTTGTGTCCGCCTAAGCTGCCGACTCTTGTAATGCCAGAACCTGCATGCCTTGTTACGCCCGGTCCCATGAAGACAGAGCTATGTTCGCTGTTTCCAATGACGATCTGCCCTAAGTCGGCGTATTTAGCCAGTGTACGGTCATTGCCTGCACCATTTTGGAGAGACACTAGAATCGTATTCTCGTCTAATAATTGTCGATTGGCATCCAGCGCTTGATCCGTGTACATAGCTTTAACAAAGACAATCACTAAGTCCATTTTTTCATCCAGATCTCCACTTAATACCGCTTTAGCTGGAAAATATAAGATATCGCCCTTTTCCTCAATGCATATGCCTTTTTCATTAATTGTGTTGACACAGGCCTTGGATACGTCCACCATGGTCAAATCATTGTTCTTTGACAAGTAGCTGCCATATAGACATCCCATAGCTCCTGCGCCGATAATTGCTATTTTCATATGTTCACCTCTTCGTATGATTTTGTGGTAACACAAACACAGACACAAATAACCAATACGAGTTTGGGAAAACAAAAAAAGGCGCTGACAATAAGTCAGCACCTTCGCTGAGGTCATTATACCATCATTGACCTCTGTTGTATAGAGTTTTTTGGTGAATGCCAATTAAGGGCATTTCCCCTGTTACATACCTTTTCAATTCATCATATTGAATCAAATCTGCCTCATTATACGTTACATATTCATATGCTTCATAATCCTTGTAATTATTAGAACCATCCCCTAGCACACCGACTTCACTTACTTCATTGTACATAGGGAACTTACTAGGATATTTATTAAGACCGGTATACACGTATATTCCATCGGTTGTTGATTGCTTCAAGAACAGCAAATACTCACTCTCCTCCTTCATTAAGAAAGTAGCTTGATTTGCAATAACAGACTGAGCCTGATAGTTTATATAAAAGGGTTCGTATATAAATAGATATTCCCCTTGAGGCACCTCCCCTTTAATGACTCTTGACACTTCCAATTCTGTTAAATGACATTTATAAGATGCCGTGCGGTCAACAATCCCGGATACAACGACAATGAGTTCTGACTCTTCATACAAAAATTCACCAATTGCCTCCGCACTTTCATTAGAGATATCAGTAAATAAAGTCCGATCCGCCACTCTGAATTCACCGACTTCACTTTCATTCAGTGTTGATTTATATGAAGATCGTACGGATATCGAAAAAACAATACAAATACACAGACCTATTCCCCATATTAATAAAATTATATTACGATGTTTCGCTCTCATTATATAGCCTCCCATGCCGCATCGTGTATACATAATCTGCCAAAATTGCTATATCTTGAGCATTGTGGCTTGCTATAAGTATTGTAGTTCCCTTGTCCTTTTCCTCCAACAATAGCTTCCTCACCATCCCTACGCCCTCTTCATCAAGTCCGTTAGTTGGTTCATCAAGTATTAGTAGCGATGGTCCTTCCATAATCGCTTGAGCAATCCCTAAACGCTGTCTCATTCCTAATGAATATTTTTTATATGTTCTATTATCCTTTGGATCAAGCCCCACCCGAACCATTGTATTTTTAATTGTGTCATCATCAATTACATTTTTAATCTTCGAAAGCATTTTGAGATTCTCATATCCAGTATAATATGGCCACAAACCAACATTCTCGATGATCACTCCCAGGCTTTTGGGAACCAATAATTCTTTATGTAATTGTTGAGAATCGATGTAAACTTGCCCAGCTGAAGGTTTTATTAAACCACATATTGCACGAAATAGCATCGTTTTACCAGAGCCATTACGCCCCACAACACCATGGATATATCCACGTTTAAAAGTCACATTAATTTCATCTAAAACTTTTTTTTCTTTTATCACTTTTGAATAGTTTTCAATCTTAATCATAAATCCACCTCTCATATTACCCGCTTATAACAAACGATTTTATAACCTAAAAAAATCAGACCGCTAATCAATAACCATATACATATCATTGAATACAAGAAGTTCATTTTTTCTATGACAACAAAGGGAAGTTCGCTCGTTTTATTAATTATTTTCACAGTCTCAAAACCATGTAAATGAACCATGCCTCTAATCATCGGATTCCACCGCATTACATTTTGATTAATCTGAGTACAAAAAGCTGTTACGAAAACAAATGAACCTACTCCAAGAATGGCATATTTACTTTTAGACATAAGACCCACAAGATTGGTTAGCAATAGCAACCATAGAGCAGTGCTTACATTGGCAATAAAAAGTAAAAACAAGTATGAAACAATCGATATTCCGTTCTGCCATGAGCATCCTAAAAATCCCCCTATTGAAGCATGAATTATTATCGTGCACATATATACTGAAGTTATATAGAGCACAATTTCAATTATTTTACTCCTATACCAGGTTTTCAAAGCACCTTCACGCAAAAAGTAATAAATCTTTATTCGCTCAAATTCTTCTGATAAAGTATCACTTAGTAAACCGCATAATCCTAACAATGGTAACACAAATATTATTCGACTAAACAAGGGTGACTCTGGATCGTTAAATATTCCCCCAAATAGAATTGCATATGAAGCTTCATAGGATCCACCTGAACCAACAGTCATATATGTGTAGTAAATCGGTACTAAAAAATACATTACCCCTATAGCTACTTTTAATATGTAATATCCCACTTTTTTTATTAACATTATATTTTATCCCTGCGCCAGTAATACTTTAATGATACATATTGAATTGACAAACAAAGTAGCAATGTGCCGGAAACTCTCATCATGATGTCCGAAGTCTTTTGATCTTGAATATACTCAAAACTCAGAAAGCCAACTATTATTGAATAATCCTTTGCCGACATGTACAGCGCAAATTGACCGATAAATAAAGCAATAAGGGCACTAGCTATAAGGACTTCATCTACATTTAAGTTTCGTCCAATTTGTATAAAAATCCTTATGACCCATGCAACCATCATATATAACAAGAATAGAACCAAGAAAGTAACTAATTCAATTTCCGTTGTTTTTCCCTCACAGATTATTACGAACAGATATGCACCATATACAATCATTGAATATACTGCTGACTCTTTAATTTCTATTAAAATCACATCATAATGCAACGCACTAAAATCGATGATACGAGTAAGAATACTAACTGTTTTTTCTCTTCTCAAATCGCTTTTCAAAAAAAATAATATCATAATTGGCATTGCCAAAAATGTGGTTTTATATATCGAGAACACCTCTGAATAGTTAGATTGCATTGTCAAATCATAGGTGAAGAAAAAATTCATGATAATAAACAACACAGCTACCAAAAGAGACAGCTTCTCAATAAAGAAATACTTTAGCCACAACATCTCATTTCACTTCCTTAGGCCAAATCAACAATTGTGCCAATAGTAATATATTTATGCATAACATCCCTACTAACAGTAATAACAAATCTCGTATATCCCTACTTGACTTACTTATCACTCGTAAATAATCACCCAGAATATATGCACTCTTTCCAAAGACAGATAGTATAACAAGCACCGTTAAATAGATCATGGTTGGAATGATCGAAACCGAAATTCTTTTCTTCGAAAAGAAAGATAATAAAAATCCGAAAACCCCTACCATACCTGCCACGAGACCATTTAAAAGTATAAGATAGCAATTATATCCATAGGGATGATTCTCGAATAGAGATGTTAAATAAGCCCATCTTGTATGATCGCTAGAGTATGCCGGAAGATAATCAAAGAACGCTTCACCTGCTAAGGGTGCCATAAACAAACTTAATACTTGGCTGATCACTATGGGCAATGCAATCGTTAAAAAGCTAACACAAAATACACACACCGCAGTGACTAATATATATTTTCTCCATGTCATCTTCGATAAGATTTGTACAGCTATTCCAGATTCCTTTTCTTCTAAATATATATCTGAAGCAACCATCGTCGATAAAAATGGCAACAAAAAAAATGTATACGCATTTTGAAAAATAAAGTCTTCATTTTTAGATATCAGAATCAACAGATTCGCACCAACCAACTCGTTCTCATATCTTCCATATAAGTAAAAACCATTAAGAAACAAGGATCCAAACACTAATACCAGCATAATTGAAATACTAATATATAGTTCTTTTCTTGAAAGTATCCTGCTTATTTGAAATGCCATATTATATCCTTTCAATAATACATGCCACAACGAAATCCCTCTCGTTGTGGCATGTTAATCATGAGATTATTGAAGGTCCGCTACACCTCTCAAAGAAACTCTAACTGTTGTCCAATCATCATTATCACCTCTTAGGCGAACATAATCACCTTCATATAAGTCATCATTGGATTCAATTGTATAGTCCTCACCCTCGTAATTAAGCTGCCTATCACTTACCCTACTCCACTTACCATCTTCCTTACGCTCAATCCACACCCTGACACAATCATAGTCTGCGCCAATATATGTTATTTCATTATAAGCAACATCAGCATCACATGCCTTATGAGCACTTTTTAATGTCACATCACCTTTTGCTCTAGGCAAAGTAATGCTATAGCTTGTTCCCGATGCATGAACCATTAATGTAGATATCACCAAACAAAATACCATTGTACATAATAAAATTCTTTTTTTCATAGTAATCCTTTCTTCTCTAACTATATTTGATTTTTACGATTTCCATACATACAAATTTATATGCTATTTCTTACGTTTTTTGCTAGCTTCATACCGTAATATTACTTATCCAACTATAGCACGCCTACATTCACATTCAACATAATATGTTCAAAATGCCGTTTAAACTGTCTAAAAACATCTATCTCTGACCAATTTTTTTATTTATTTTCTACTCAATTTGCAGACACTATTTCAAAGTGTTATGCATTATTAAAATAAATCAAAGTTCACTCTATATTTTTTCCCATATGAAATAATCCCTAATTCATCTGTCAAAATGATCGAATTATTTTTTTTATCCAATACTTTTACGTACTCCCGATTCACTAGTATTGATCTGTGACATTGAACAAAACTTTCCGAAACCATCATTCTAATTTCCTTTAAACTGTAACCAGATAACAGATAGCGCCCATCCAAAGTCTGTATTTCAATTTTTCTTCGTAGTACCTCAATATATACAATTTCACATTCTTGAAATATAAATCTCCCTCCCCGTTGATTAAAAATGACCTTCTTCTTTTCTACGCTCTCTGTTTTCACACCACATCGTATTACTTCAGTCAAAATTTCTCGTGCTACATCATAATTGAAGGGTTTCACCAAATAACTATAACAATGAAATCGACGATATAAATATAATTCCATAGCCGTCTCACCTGTGATAAATATAACTGGTGTCATCATATATGTATCTATATCTCTTATTTTTCTAACGAATTCTATCCCTGAATAATCCAATAGATGAATATCTACAATAAACGCAGATACTTCGTTTTCTTTTGCGTAGGTCAGCGCCTCCTCTGCATAACCGGTACCATATATTTTCATTTCTTTATCAATTTCAGTGATAATTTTTCCCAAGTGCATTCTAACATGCTGATTGTCTTCTAGAATTATGACATCCGACATAGTAATTAATCCTTTCTCGATAAAGCTGAGCGTTCAAGTCACACCCTTCATATGTCCCTTCAGAATAACATATTTCCCATAAAAACATACCTCTTAATCCAATTTCTTATTGTATTTTAATCTTTCTGTACTGTTCACACCCAATCTTGAAATAAATATAACTATGCCGATGGCTAAAAAAAACAAGACAACCAAAAGTACGATTGTCTTGCTGTGCCTGTTATGCGCATATAAAATTTTCAGCATGCTTTTATAAAAACCATCTAATTCTCTTCAAGCAATGAACTTCTTTCATCGTTGCATTGAATAAATTCCAGAATCTGTTCATAAGGCATTGGTTTTGCGAAATAGAAGCCTTGCACCATGTCACAGCCCACACTTCTTAGTAATTCAACCTGGGCTTCATTTTCGACCCCCTCCGCGATGACTGTTTTACCAATATTATGGGCAATCTCAATGATGCTCTTGGTTAGAGAGCGTTGTTTCTCATTGCTTTCAATATCCACTATAAAACTTCTATCAATCTTAACAACATCTATAGGCAGTGTCCTTAGATAGTTCAAGGATGAATACCCAGTACCAAAATCATCCAAATGTATTTCAATGCCTTGGTTCCTTAGAAAGTTCAGCTTATCCAAGTACTCTCTGGCACTATCCAAAAGGATACTTTCCGTAAGCTCAATAACAATATCTTCCGGATTAATACTATGACTGTTAAGGACAGCCATGAACTCTTCTGCAAAATCAAGACGTGTCAACTCAATTGCTGAGACATTAACAGCAATCTTAATACCTACATCCGACTTACTCTTAAGATCCTTCAACATGTGACAGGCACGATTGAGTACCCATGTACCTATATGGTGAATAATGCCTAACTGTTCCGCTATAGGAATAAAATGCCCTGGGCTCACAATTTCCCCATTGCTTTTCTGCCAACGGATCAGCCCCTCAAAACCAGTAATCTTACCAGTATCCATGGCAAGTTGTGGCTGCAAATAGAGCACAAACTCATCCTTTTCTAGGGCTTGACGTATGTTGTTCTGCATACCAAGAATACTTGATGCTTCCACATCCATTAAAGCACTGTAAATAACCGCTCTGCCCCGCCCGGCTTCTTTTGCCTGATACATGGCGATATCCGCTTTCCTGATAAGTTCACTGGCGGTCATACCATGTTCCGGGAACCTGACAATACCTACACTGCAGGTCATATAAAAAGCCTGTTCATCAATAATAATGGCTTTTTCCAGAATCTGAGACAGGCTCTTAGAGTAATCATAAGCGGGTGACACATCGGATATTCTCTGAGTTTCTACGGCAACCAGCACAAACTCATCCCCACCTATACGGTTGACGTTGACCTGTTTGTTCTCTAATGTCGACAGCCTTTTACCCACTTCCTGAAGCACAGCGTCCCCCGTCAGATGACCAAAGGAATCGTTCACATATTTGAACTGGTCTAGGTCTATAAAATAAATGGTACCTCTAGACCCTTGCTGTAGGACATCTTCCAATTCATTTCTAAGGGCATAACGATTCTTTAGGCCCGTCAAGGCATCTAGCATTGCCAGCTCCTTGTATCTTTGTTCGCTTTCGGCCAGTTGCTCCCGACTGTCTTCCAACAATTCATTCTGAGATCTTAATTCCTCTTCCGATGCTGTTAACTCTTCTGACAAGTTCTCAAGGGCAAGATTCTTTTCCAAAAGGGAAATCTCTATATCTCTTCTTCGCCTATTATCTCTTATTAGAATTAATATAATAATCAAAAATCCGCCTAAAACCAAACCAACTGGTAAGAATATTTGCTCATATTTCTCGGTAAAGGTTAGTGGACGATTGATGATGATTGTTCCTTCTGGCAAAGCCTCTACTGGCAAGCCATACTGAGTCATAACATTGTAATCAACCGTATACAGGTTTGGCCTTTCAAGTATCAGACCATCCACAGGCATCTCTTCGTTATTAATGAGCTTCACCGCATATCTGGCAGCAATTCGCCCCTGTTCCTCATAGGATTTCATGAAGCCGCCTAACAGCCCTTCACCAACACCACCAATTGTCGGTCTGAACACAGGTACACTGGCGTTCTCAGCCAATATATCAATCGCTTCATCTATTGTATAAGAAATGCCATCCTTGTCTATCAGCATCGTCATGTATATCAGTATCTGATTCTCATTGATGTTTTGCAAGTAGTGCTTGAATTCATCCAGAGTATATTGGGAAAAGTCCACATTGGTGAAGGTCATATTTTCATACTGAGGTGCGTAAGCCATATAACTGTTGGCATCCCCTATACCTGTTGGTGTGTTATCTGTAATAATAAGAAATTCTTTGGCATTAGGTACCAACCCCATGGCCAATTCTAAGTTCTCTCTGATAGAGGTTGTTTCGTATAATCCATAGATCCCCTCTTCTCCAGCCGCGGAAAAAACAGTGTCCGTATTGTTAATGCCAAAAAAGATGATCGGTATATCACCAGTCAGAGTCTCCCTATGATCCCTTAGAAACTCAAGAGCATTGTCATCACTGGATAATATAACATCATAAGGTTCTGTATTTGCCAAGCGATAAGATAAGAACTCATAGTAATTCTCATAGTTCTCATCCGTATTGAACCGCTTCGTATCCATAAACTCTATGTCCAGTATCAATCCTTCTTTTTCACAAATCTGCCGAACGCCTTCAACCTGTCCAGGCACGATGCCATAGGAATAGTTATAAGAGTTAATGAAGAGGACTCTCGCTGGGCCATCTGACTCTGCATAGGACAGAATACCACCTGTTAAACATATGCTTAAGACAGCTATAACAACTAATAATTTATGACGATGATGACTTATGAATTTCATTGAGAGAATCCTTTCATCCGTACCATGATGTGGGCATCTAGTCATATACCGCTAGAGCCCTATCCTTATTTTATCAGATGTGCAGAGTGTTTTAAACACTAATAAAACCCTGTAAGTTATCTTCACACTCACTCCAACCTAGTCGAAAATCTAAATATATTCTTCTTGTGCCCAAATTTGAAAAAATCCCCAGAGATTTCATCAATATAGATTTTTTGACCAACTGGCACGCCTTGATTCTTGAGCTCTTGGAGATACCTTGTCGTCAGTGGACGTATGGCGTTTTCTTCTGTTTCCAAGTACACATTGTAATAAGTACCTGAGGGTTTAATCAGTGTACCCATTCCTGGATTGTTGACACGCTTATAGACAAATGCCGGCTTTAGAAGACCGATTTCATCATAGTAAAACAATGTTCTCTTCTCTACACCACACAGCTCAGCAAATGCCTTGGTCGTCAGGTATTGATCTTTTTCTAGATTCACTTCATTTTTTCCTTTCATTCCCACTCATATGTATGATGCAAGTAATAAAGTAATAAAATAATAAACATACACTTGAGTATAACGTTACGTTATAGATTATAGTCATTATATCAGAAGAACTATCTTCTTTGAAATGAAAGGACAAACTTATAATAACAGCTACCGTTATCATGATTCTTATCGCATTGTCAGGTGGCCTTGAATTAGGTTGTGAAGTGGTTTTTGCTAAATACAAAGGTGCTAAGGATGCTGAAGCCATTCGCTCTGGCATTAGAACTGTCTTCATTTTCACTTTAGCTGGTGCTGCCATCATTACAATCTTAGGACTTATAATGGCTAGTCCCATTATACGAATCCTCCAAGTTCCCAATTATCTCAGCGACATGACCATCGCCTATTATCGCGTTTATATGATCGGATTAATCGGTCTTTTTCTCTATGATCTAAGTCGATCCATCTTAATTGCTCTTGGCTATCCAAGTATCGCTACCGCATTGATATTGATCACTTCAGTCATTAATATCCTGTTGGATTTGGTCTTCATCCGTCTGTTTGATATGGGTGTAGCAGGCGCTGCCTATGCCACTATCATAGCCTTCGTAATGATTGCCTGTTACTTTGTAATCCCTGATTACCTAATTGGTATTTTTATTGATATTGATGAACATCAAGATGCTTTTCAATTCGCCAAATCCTTTCTGCAGCTGTCTACTTTAGCTTACTTATTTGGCGGTCTGAAAATCGTCAATGAAAATTTACTACGAGGCTGTATGAAAATGAAGGTCTACTTATATGCCAACCTAACAGATATTATTGTAAGAACCCTTGCTACCTATCTGCTTATATCCACCATTTCCGACCATAGCTTTTGGCTCGGTAATACCATTGCAAAAGTCATGTCCTTTTGCATATCCTTAATAGCCATTAGAACGTTATTTTATAAGAATAATCCTATTCTTTCCTCTTAAATTAGATTGTGTGTCGCCTCCAATATATTATTACAGCAAAAAAGAAATCGTCTACGCTGGACGATTTCTTTTTGCTCAATTTTACTTGTATACAGTTTTCACTCAACTCCGGCGAAGAAAGTTCTAAATAAATACCTAACAGATGGCCCAACAAAGAACACTTGTAAAAATAATGCCGCCGGCAGATTGAACATCAAGGCTCTCAACCATCTGAGGAAAAGTTCACTGTCAACACCAGTGTTATAGATGGTGGCAAAAAGACTCATCGTCGGTGCCATCATCATGACAAATAACCCGTTGGTAACAAGGATTCTGAAGATTGGTGGAACGTCAACTGTAATTAACTTTGGCACTGTTGACTTAGCAATCTTGGAAACGATGAAGAATTCCACAACAAAGGCGAAAGTTCCTACAATCGGCAAGCCGACCAGTGCAATGTAAAAAGCATGATACGTCAATTGTCCCATGTTAATTGCTACATTGTAGACGGACATCCAGTAGACCATGGCAATGACCATCATAATGGTAAAGATGAGGCTTTGCTTACTGTTTCTCGGCATATACAACACCCCCATAGACCTTCTCTGCCGTCTGCCATAGAAGCAACTCTTTTTCTTCTTCGGTGATAGCCAGATTCCTCACAAAGTCAGGTCCTGCGGACTGCCAACCTTTTACCACCGGATAAGATGAACCGAAGATGATGTGGTCCGCACCAAGCACCTTTACAGCACACTCCATCTGGGCCTGTCCCCATGGCGCTGCATGAGACATCTCGAAGTAAAGGTTGTTTTCAAGATACTTTAGCACTGCGTCATTATCAACCACGAATCTTGCCGCTGCATCTTTTGAAGGTGGTCGCTTCGGTAACAGAAGATTCTTATAGGCGAAGAAACCTCCCCCAAGCATGGAATGCACCAACTTAATATTTGAAAAACGCTCAAAGAAACCACTAAACAGTTCACGACCGACCGCAGTCATCTGATCATTGCATCTGCCGTAAGATCTGCGGAGATTGTTGTAGTCAAGCAGTGATGTATAAGCAACTGGTAGTGGTGTGTGGTGGACATAGACAGTCAGTCCATGATTATTGATCCAATCAAAATGTGCTTCGAACATTGGATCATCCAAGTACTTTTCACCATAGTGAGCTGACATTTGAACACCAGACATCCCAAGCTCGTTGATACATCTGTCCAACTCTTCAAGACAGGCAGGCGTTCCCCAAGGTGGTACAACGGCTAAAGCCTTTAAACGTCCTCTACTTTGTCTTTCATATTCTGCCATCCCATCATTGAATAATCGGCAAAGTTCCAAACTCAACCACTCATGACAACCTGGCACCTTAAGAATCCCTACATCAATCCCTGCTTGGTCCATGTCGGCCAACATAATAGCCATTTCATACTGGCCTTGCATATAATTCAGGTTCGCAAAGCCCATCGGCTTCTCTATAACCACTTGTTTCGGTTCGCCTTCAACCACCTCTTTCAAATATGCGTTCAGGTCATAACCTTTCGGTGCACATCGAAGGAATTCATCCATCAACTGGTCATCTTCAAACAATGCTTCCGGTATCCAGTAAACATTTGCATCTATTATCATGTCACCCTCCTATATCGTTTCCTTGAGAAATAGCCTTATTTGTCTTTGTTCTAATCCTATTAGAATCAGCATGAGACAGCAATCCGTATTTTCACGTTATTTATTCACTTTCCAAATAAATACCCCTAATAATCGAATTGACACCTATCACAGGTAACGTTACCATATATAATGCAGTCAACCTTTTGCCTACAATACTCCCACACAATTGGAAGGAAATAGCCGCATGAAAAATAACAATCTCGTCAATAACTACACCCAGGGCAACATTATGAAGCAGCTTGTTCTCTTCACTGCACCGCTATTTCTTTCCAATATACTTCAGTTGGTTTATAACACCGTAGACATGATCGTTGTTGGCCGTATCAATGGTGATATCGGCTTGTCTGCAGTGTCTGTTGGTGGCGATATTGCCAGTTTTTTAACGGTACTTGTCATGGGTTATTCCAACGCCGGTCAAATCATTATTTCCCAGTTCATTGGCGCTGATAAAAAAGACTATCTAGGTAGAATCGTTGGAACCCTTTTCACCTTTTTAATGACCGTTGCCATCGTTTTAAGTATCGTCTGTCTTTTGCTTAGAGAATCAATACTCTCTTGGATGAATACACCTTCAGCGGCCTGGTCTGGTGCCTATGACTATTCGACCGTCAGCATGGTAGGCCTTATTTTCATCTTTGGCTATAACATCATCAGCGCCGTCCTTCGGGGAATGGGTAATTCCAAGCATCCATTTCTTTTTGTCAGTATAGCGACCATCATTAACGTCATTCTAGATCTTCTATTTGTTGTCACTTTCAAGCTTGGCGCTTATGGCGCTGGCTTGGCTACAGTCATCAGCCAAGCTATTAGCTTCTTATGCTCCATTGTTTTCTTATATCGACGTCGCCATCAACTAGGATTTGAGCTTAATTACAGTCATTTTCGCATTGACTGGAGTATGTTAAAAATTATTTTGAAATTAGGAACGCCCATGGCCATTACTGGCGGTTCTGTCTTGTTCTCCAAGTTGTTCATCAATTCATACATCAATGCCTACGGTGTTGTTATCTCTGCCATTACTGGTATTGGTAATAAGCTGACTTTGATGTCCAACCTGATTTCACAATCCGTCAGTACTGCCGGAGCAACAATGGTGGCTCAGAATATTGGTGCTAAATCCTATAAACGTGTACCTCAGATCATGATATCCGCTTTTTCATTGACCTTGTCACTGGCTATGATTTTTATTGTTGCCATCAAACTCTGGCCGAATCAGATCTTTGGTCTGTTTGCTAATGATGCTGCCCTATTATCGGCTGCTATGGCATTTGTTCCTGTTGCCATTCTTGCCTTCTTAGGCGGTGCCTGTCGTGCCCCTGTTGGCGCCTTTACCAATGGTGTTGGTAATCCTAGAATCAATTTTGCTGTGGCAATCTTGGACGCTTTGGTCATGCGTATTGGTCTTGGTCTACTACTTGGCATCTACTTTCATATGGAATATGCTGGCTTCTGGTACGGCAATGCCCTTGCCGGCTTTACCCCAGTCTTTATCGGCTTGACATACTATGCTACCGGACGATGGAAGACCCGTGAACAAATCATTCAACAGGCCATGTAGATTTAAATGTCTCAAACTATAATGGGAATATTCTATGCTCACTAATATCTGTGGAATCCACTCTAATTGTAATTTTCACATAAGCTAATTCATTATAGCATTATGTTTTCCCAAGAAAATTACCGATTCGTGTCCTCTTTATCTAAGTGCCCTGATAACGCTGTATTGACAGCTTTTCCGATGCTATAATTAACCATAGAATCCGCTTAAAACGCCTGTCATTATACGCTAAGACAGTCCACGTATAAGACTTACTAGTAAAGGAGAAGAAGAACATGAGTACAACCATTCTCTTTGGTACATCCAAAAGAAAAATAACCCCATCCAAAACCCTCATGCCAAACCTATATGGCCTAATGGGGTCAAAATATGGTGGTGTCATTGACGACCTATATATTAGAGCTTTCGCTTTTGATAACGGCAGTGACAAATCCTTATTCATCTCATTTGATTTGGACAAGGCACCTTACCCACTGGAAAACATGGAGCGTATTGCAAAAGACCATAGCATACCTATTGAGAACATCCTGTATTTTTCAACCCACACGCATACAGCGCCGTTAACAGGTCGCAGACCAAATGAGGGTCCAAACCGCAAAGAGGTTCAGCCACCAGAAGTGCAAAAAAGCACCAATGACTATGAGGCATTTGTACAGACCGAACTACATCTTGCGGTATCAGAAGCTTTATCCACAATGACTAACGCTACTATTTCCTATGGTTTTGGTGAATCATACATCAATGTCAACCGCAGCACTGATTTTAATCATTACGATCTTGAAGGTAACAAGACAATGACCTGTGGTATTGGTATGAACTTCAAGGCACCTGTTGACCGAACACTTTTTGTCATGAAAATAGCCTCTCCGGACAATGTTCCCCTTGGTTTCTTCATCAATTATCCAGTGCATAACACAGCCATGATTGCCAATGCATGCTTCGATGATCACGTTGGCATCAGCAGTGATATCGGTGGCAATGTCTGTCAATATCTGGAAGAATTCTATGGTAATTCTGTTGCTATGTGGTCAAGTGGCGCTGCTGGTGATGTCAACCCCTATATGAGTAATCAAGCTTCTTACCCTGATCCGATGACTGGTGAGATTATCCATATAAAGAACCCTAATCCAGACATGGCCCTTGCTGCTCTTAAACAGCTTTCTTCTTATCAATTTATGGACGTTCAAGATACTTTGCAAAATGTCAAACCTATGGCCTCAACAAAGATAGCCTCTACCATTGACTGGTCCATCACCCCTGGCAGCACCGCAGACTGTCGCATACGTCTACACCTCCTTAAAATCGGTGATATCGCCTTTTATGGGATAGGTGGTGAACTTTACTCATCACTGGCTCCAACCATCAAGAATGCTGTTAGTAACGAAATCGTCATCATCATGAATCACGAAGCCAGCATGATAGAAGATGCCAGTTATATCTTTGACGATGATGCTTTTATACGCACAGACAAAGCAGATAAGGGTAGAATCCATGCAACACATCACACCGTCCAATTACCCGGCTATATAGAAAAGTCACTTCATGATCACACCATTGATATGTTCAATAAAATTCAATAGCTTCAAATATCACAAAGAATCTCTCACGCATAGTCACCGCTAAAGAGGTTCTTTTTATAATCTTGCAAAACAAAAGACTCTTATCCTATTCGATAAGAGTCTAAATTACAACTACATAAGAGATTACTGAAATAACCACCGCTTCAGCCCATCAACATCATAAGCTTTTGCCCATGTGTTCACATGATGTGTCCCAGGATGATTCACGTCTTCCGGTCCAATAATACTATCACCTTCAAACCACATAAATGCGATATTGTGGGGCTCCTTAACGATTTCATGAATGGTTTCATTTATTTTACTTAGGCAATCTTCACCATTGATACCACCTCTAACAACAACGGCACCTTCCTTTTCCATCACTTCTGTACAGGCGATCATACCCGGATAAGCTTTACGGTCCCCTTGAGATACCAGGATCATCTGCCGATTCTTATAAGCGGATGTCATAACAGATGGTTCCCATTGTCCGGCGACCAAAAGAGAACTCTTGAAGAACTCAGGAATTCTTGAATTCATAGCACATAACATCATGCATCCCATAGATTGCCCTGTCCCCATAATTGCTGCCCTGTCAATGGGATAACGTGTGCATAGATCCTCAATTAACGCCAACGTTCCATCCACTTCCCATCCTGTCTCATGTTCATCATTAACAACCTGTCGACCATACTGAGGTGCTAGAATAAAACAAGGATATTCTTCTTGAAAGGCAGGTTCTGCAAAGCTTACGGCACCTTTCCCCTGAATCAAAGTTACGTAGACGTCCTCCGAGCATGTCCCCATATCATGCATGAATAGGACCAGAGGCAATTGACCTTCGCCTTGTAGCGCATTCTTTGGGACATACAGATTATACTCTATAGTATTCTCTGTAATCGGGTCATTAAACACATGCTGTGTAAACATCTCTACAATATCCTGCTGTATATCTGTGGTGATCAATGATTCTGACCATGCTTCAAGTTCAACAAATTCAGTACTTATTGAGTGAACTTGTCTTATTTCTATGGACATGTCTTTTCTTTTAAGCCTGGCTTCTCTTCCTTTACCTTCATAAAAATATGTCAGCCCATCTTTACCGTCTCTCTCCAAATATATGACAACCACATTCTTATGCACTTTGACATGATTAATGGTCCTACCAGTAATTTCATAAGCGCCCTCCGGTACATCCTTAATGTACAGACCTGCCGGATACCTTACTCTGATCATCATAATCCTTTGGCCATCACCGAACACCTCGGCCTTAGCATCCACTTGAACCTTATAATCTTCATTCAATCTCATCGTTTACCTCTTTATACTTCTGGCGGTATTGGTAGGGCGTTACCCCATATTTTTTCTTAAAGGTGTTGATATAGTGGCGAGTGTCTGTAAAACCATGCCTTTTTCCAACCTCTTCAATGGACATCGGTGACATGCATAGGTCCTTCATCGCCCTTGACAAACGCATTTCTCTAAGATAATTAGAATAAGTCTGACCCGTTTCCCGCCTAAAGAGCTTTGAAACATAGGCTCTGGAATAATAAAATCTTGCAGCCAAAGATTCTACATTCAGATTCTCATTATAGTGACAGCGAACATATTCCTCAAGCATAGACCAGACCTTTCAATTCATCCACCAGAACACCGGCTTTCTCAGCCAATATTTCTGCCGCCCCCTTATTGAACATGGAGTTCATCGCCTCATAACTTCTTCTTTCATAGGATTTTACATCTGCCATATATTTTGCAGCGCCATTCACCATCGTACAAGTCCATAAATGATTGCCAGTGGCATAGGATTGAATCTTCAATGATGTTGTACAGTTAAGTTCCGGCTGAACCCCAATCAAGAATAATTCCCCTAGGGAAAGAGCCTCGATAGTCGTCTTTCTATCATCAGTCCCTTTAAACTCATAATCCATAGATGGTTCAATGTTGTGTACATTAACGTCCATAATTTTACCCGGTACAGACACTTCCGTCTTAAGGAATGCTATATTGTCCCATTTTGCACGACATTGCGTTCCTTTTGCAACACCTATAACTGTACTGCCTAAATGTTCACCAAGGTTTTTCACGTATTCATATGCCCGTTCGCCTTCATTATGTCTAATCAAGCACTTATCGGTCACTTCGTCATAGGCAGCTTTCTTTATTGGGCCCTGATCCCCTGCACTCCCAAGTAAAAACAAGGCAACTGCCTTAGGATTATTCATAGATTTCTCAATGTGCCTTGATGCATACCCCACCAGATCAGACGAAACCACCTTACCACTATCACTCATAATGGCATGATCTAAGACAGAGGATTGAACCGCATAATGATAAATAATGGCAATATCACTGCCTTCTTCATCTTGGAACTTCATAACACTGACCGTTTTATCGGATATGCCTTGCCCATTGTTCCCCAGCCACCAGCCTAACGGTGTTTCAACATCCCGGTTAACATTAACACTGCAAAAACCGGTTTTATAACCGACAATTGCTGTTTTCAAATGCTCATTCGCTGTATGAACCGCTGCCACTACTGCGGATGCCAGATTGTTTTTAAAAGCTTCTGAAAGTCGCTGATCACGATCACTCTCAAGCATCTTATCCGGCAAGATATGTGGTGATGAAAAAGTATGGGTCACCGTTACCCATATATGCTCTTTTGCAATACCTATTTCTTCTTCTATTAGCGCTTTCAACCATTCTATTTCCCTGCTCATCATAGAGGTCATCTCCAAGGAGATAATGAGCATCTTAAAATTCGCCTCAATAATGACAGCCCTTGCATGGATTGGGGAATGAACCTTCGTGAACCCCTCCAGTGCCATGTAAGCTTCAGGAACCTCTATGACTTTTATACCAGCGCCAACTCTCCATTGTTGATTCTTATCCATGTGTGTTCCTTTCCAAACGTTCATATGAATCACTCATTCTGGTACAGTCGTACCTATAAGAGACTATCTTTTGACGCTCTTAGCTATTGATCTCTGTGACGCGACAACAAGCGACAAAGTGATTCTTCTCCACTTCAACCAGCGTCTGAGGTTCGTGACACTTCTTCTCAGCATAAGGACATCTTTTGGAAAATCGACATCCTGGCTCTGGGTTCACTGGAGAAACAATCTCACCTTGAAGAATGATTCGTTTCCTTTTATTCTCGATATCTGTTGATGGTATAGCAGAAAGCAATGCTTTTGTATAAGGATGCAGTGGTTTTTTGAAGAGATCTTTAGATGGCGACTGCTCGACAAGTTGACCCAGGTACATAACACATATTTCGTCAGATATATGACGGACAACTGATAAGTCATGGGTAACAAACATATAGGTTAGATCTTTTTCTTCCTGCAAATCCTGAAGCAGGTTTAATACTTGAGCCTGTATGGAGACATCCAGTGCTGAAACAGGTTCATCACATACGATAAACTTTGGGTCCAAAGCCAAGGCTCTTCCTATACCTACCCTTTGTCTCCTACCACCATCCAGTTCGTGTGGGTAAGACATACGTAATCGTTGATCGATACCTACAAGTGCCATCAACGACTCAACCTGCTCATCAATCTCCGCTTTCGTGCCTCTTCTGGCATGTTCCAAAGGTTCCCTAATTGCCTGTTCAACAGTCATTCTGGGATTCAGAGATGAATATGGGTCCTGAAAAACAATCTGCATTTCTTCTCTATATTGTTTTAAGGCTTTGCCTTTTAGTTTGGTCACATCTTTACCATCAAAGTGCATACTGCCACCTGAACTCGGCTGAAGATGCAATATGGTCCTGCCAAGGGTCGATTTCCCACAACCGGATTCGCCGACAACCCCCATGGTCTTGCCTTTAGCTATCTTAAACGAAATATCATCGACAGCATGGAGGAGCCCTCTTGGTGTCTCAAAGTACTTTTTCAAATTCTTAACTTCCAATAATGTGCTCATTGCCAAGTCCTCCTACGCTTTCGTACATCGACAATAGTGATTGTCACTTATTTTGATCATCTCACAACGACCAACCCCACAGGCTTCTGTCGCTTCCGGACATCTTGGGTGAAATTTGCATCCTTGGGGAAGATTCGTAGGGTCTGGCGGCATACCACCGATCGGTGAGAGACGCTTCACATCTTCATCCAGCTTTGGAATAGCACCAAATAACCCTTTCGTATAAGGATGAGTCGGATTCTTGAATATTGACTGGATATTCCCATGCTCAATCACTTCACCGGCATAGACGACAGCAACATCATCACAGACCTCCGCCACAATACCCAGATCATGTGTAATCATAATCATGGATGTGTTTTTCTCTTCTTTAAGAACTTTCATCATATCAAGAACCTGTGCTTGGATTGTCACATCAAGGGCAGTCGTCGGTTCATCGGCAATCAGCAGGTCCGGATCACATGCCAATGCTATGGCAATAACAACACGCTGTTTCATGCCACCTGAGAACTGATGGGGATACTCTCGAAAGCGGGTCGCTGGCAAGCCCACCATCTCCAACATTCTTTTAGCCCTGTCTTCCGCTTCCTTATCCGTAATATCATTGTGTTGCTTTATGACTTCTGCAATCTGCGTTCCAATGCGCATGGTCGGGTTAAGTGCTGTCATCGGATCCTGAAATACCATAGATATGCGCTTGCCTCTCACTGAACGCATATCTTTTTCAGACATATTCAGCAAATCTCTACCCTCAAGTCTGACTTCGCCACTTCGAATTCTTGAAGGGGACTCTGGTAAAATCTGCATAATGGTCTTGGCTATGGTTGTTTTGCCTGCACCGGTTTCTCCAACCAACCCCAAAGTACTGCCCTTAGTCAACTCGAAGGAAACACCATTGACAGCTTGAATTATCTGACGGTCAGCTGTATATTCCACCACCAGATCCTTTACGGATAAAAATGAGTTAGCCTTATTCTTTTCTTTCATTTTACAATCTCACTTTCTTAATTCTTCAACTTAGGATCCAGTGCATCCCGTAAGCCATCACCAAGTAGATTCAATGCCAAAACTGTAATCATAATGAACAATCCCGGAAAGATCAGCTCATGTGGGTAATCTCGTAGGAAACCTCTTGCTGCAGACAGCATTGCTCCCCATTCAGCTAAAGGTGGCTGAATACCAAGACCTATATAACTGAGTGCAGCTGCACCCATGATGGTATTACCTATGCCCATTGTTGCTGATACCAATAGTGGCGCATAACTATTTGGCAGTACATGCTTGAAGATAACAATGCCACTAGGGCAATTGATTGCCGTTGCCGCTTCCAGATATTCCTGTTTTCTTATTGATAGAATCTGCGCTCTTAGCAGACGTACTGTCATAGGAATACCACCTATGGACATGGCTAAAATGGTATTCTCAAAGCCTGCACCTAGGACTGCAGAAATGATAATTGCCAGCAACATGCCTGGTATTGACTGGATGACATCCAGCAAACGCATGATGATTGTATCTGAAACACCACCAAAATAGCCCGCTATTGATCCAATAATGATACCTGCTATATTGGCAGCCAATACAGCTGTCAGCCCTAGGCTAAGTGAATATCTGGCACCAAAAAGAATTCTGCTTAATATATCCCGTCCAAGATTATCCGTACCAAACCAATGCTTCACGGTAGGGCCTTGATGCATTGCCGTCAGATCCATCTCAGCATAGTCATACGGGGCTATCCATGGAGCGAACACCGCCAGGAAAATCAAAGCTAAAAGAACGAAAAATCCAAACATTGCAAGATGATTTTTTCTCAATCTTTTAAAGACCGCCTGCATGGGGCTTTCTTTCTTCTTGATTTTCACCTTTTCATTAGACATATTTCTTTCTCCTTCTTCCACCCTGATTTTCATATTGGGCTTTAATTCGTGGATCGACAAATGCATAGAGCAGGTCGACCAGCAACATGATGATACTGAAAGCTATTGCCAACATGATAACAGTGCCTTCTATGATTGGATAATCCCTGTTACTGATGGCTTGAGTCATATAGGTACCAACCCCTGGTATTGAAAAGACATTCTCTATAACAACTGCACCGCCAAGCATCATGGCAAAACCATTTCCAAGAACTGTGATGACAGGAATCAAGGCATTCGGTAAAGCATGTTTGACGATGACATCCATCCTGGACAATCCCTTCGACTTTGCCGTCACAATATAATCAGAATGAATCACTTCCAACATACTGGATCTTGTTTGCCTTGCTTGTGAGGCAATTCCAGCGAACGCGTTGGCAATCATCGGCATGATATAGAATTCAATTCCGCCAATGCCATATGCCGGGAGCCAACCTAATTGAACCGCAAAGACAAGTACCATCATTAGTCCTAACCAGAACTGGGGAACAGATACGCCGAATAAAGCAATGAACATACTTAAGTGATCACCTAACTTATTGTGATTGACCGCTGCTATAATACCGAGAGGTATACCTACTAGTACTTGTAAGAGCATACACAAGACGCCAAGTGTCAATGTTCTTGGTAATCTTATCATCAGTTCTCCGATAACAGAGGTGTTATAAACATAGGAAATGCCCAAATCTCCATGTAAAAATACATCTGCCAAATAGCGCCCTAATTGTATTAAATAAGACTGGTCCAGACCTAATTCGGCTCTTTTTGCTGCAAGTTGTGCTTCCGTCGCTTCTGAACCCAATATGAATAATGCAGGATCCCCTGGCGTGAAATACATGATTGTAAAAATCAATATGGTGGCTCCAAGTATTACAGGAATCATCCATAACAATCGCTTTAGGATATATCTACCCATGATTTGCCCCTTTCATATAAAACCAGGGAAGACAGCATCGGATATTGCCATCCTCCCCAACTTATTAAGTTATTGCTTATTGCACCGCAGGCTTACAACTGCCTGGCATAACCTGATTCCTAAAATCCAGTACAACACTTTCAATGTTCTCAGAGTGAGCAATATAACCTACAGAACTGCAGATACCATAGCCGTAAGCGTTGTCATAAACATATTGATGGAATGCATCAATGTTCTCAGGTGTATGTCCCTCTACAGAGATACAGGTTTCCAGCAGACTTTGAAGCTCTGGATCTACAATGAAGTTCAAGCTGTGCTCGCCGTTGTAGTTGTTGATGTCGTACATCAGTTTCCATAAGTTAACAATGTAGTCTGATGAGGCTTGTGTGGCTATAGCAAGATCCCATGCATTCACATCTGCCAATTGATTGTTGTACATAGCAGTCTCGTAAGACATGATCTCAGTGTCAATACCAATCTGAAGCAAGAATGCCTGAATGATTGTAGCCGCTTCGATGACATCTTCATCATTGAGTGCCAACAGTCTTAATGTAAGATTACTCTCTTCAAAACCAGCTTCCGCCATTTTCTCCTTTGCCATTTCGAGGCTATAATCAAAATAATCTGCTTCATCCCAGCTTTCTTGGAAGTCACCATAAACACTTGCTCCATAAGTCTTGGAAATCATGCCTTTACCATTGTAAGCACCAGCAAGTACCTGTGCAGAGTCAATGGCATAAAATACCGCTTCCCTAAGAGCCAAATCACTTAACGGATTGGTTGGGTCACAGTTTGGCATTAAAGCGATGGCAGTATTCTCATAATAACTGCTGACTTTCATACCTTCAGAGCTATCACCGCCTTCAGCAAAACGGGCAATCTCCTGGGATGCAATATGGCTTGAAATATCGATGGCACCTGTTTCAAGAGCAATTGCCAGTTGAGCACCTTCGGTAATAATTTCAAAAGTGATGGCATCCCAGTTGTTATAGGCATAGGCAGCGTACAGTGATGTATCATCTTGCCAATAGTTCCCAGTATTCTCAAGAATAATCTTAGAACCAGAAATATATTCTTTCACAACATAGGCACTTGTACCAACCGGCGTTGTAGACATCCCATCTGGGCTGGCTTCATAAGCTTTTTGTGTCACAACCGGCGCTTCTGACCAGATCGCATCAAGTTCCCCAAGGGCCAATTCCTTATTGAATACAAATCTCACGGTATAATCATCCACTACTTCTACCACGTCAATAATAGAAAGCTTTGGTAAATTGCCAAGCTCGATTGCCTTATTATAACTATAGGCTACATCGGCAGCTGTCATATGATTACCAGCGGAATCATAGATATAGTCATATATCGTTAAGTTGTATGTATGTTCTGCAACTTTTTCATAAGACTTCATGAGAATCCCCTGCATCTCACCACCAAAGCCCTCACGGTCGATAAGAAATTCATAGATGGTCCTTCTCGTTGCAATTCCGCCAAATGACATTGCTACCCATGGTGCAAGGCTGACCGGATCAGCAGCTATACCTACAGTGATTGATGCCCCTTTTTCTTCGACTGCCTCTGCCTCAACGCTTTCCTGTACGACAATCTCTTCTGTAACCGGTTCAGTCACTGTACCACCCGATGCTTCTGTTGTTCCGGATGTTTCTTCTGTTGTGCTAGAACCGGTACTACACCCAGTTATTGAACCGATTGCAAGCACAGCCGTCATCATAACAGCTAAAATTTTCACTTTCATAAAACGCCTCCTTGAATTGTTATCATAAGCAAACAGCTTGTTACTTGGTTAAATGTTGCGTGTGTTGTATGATTAATTCTCATTATATTTATCAATGTTGCATGGAGCAATCCGAATTCAGGTATCATTTATGCACAACACGGATAACTGACATTACACCATTGTCTATTCCCAACTATTTTTTAGGTGATATCGTATAGATTAATTGACTATCATCTCATTTCATTGTATTATTTGTATTAGCTCCCCAAGTCGGTTTACATAACATATCTATTCTATGCATTAATCTATTACTTATTATTGCAACAAGAGCATCAGTTCGGAGGTCAGAATGGAATTAAGTCATATCAGAGAATTTATTGTCCTAGCAGAGACGCAAAATTTTTTGGAAGCTTCAGAAAGTCTCTTCATCTCGCAATCCACCTTATCAAGACATATCAAAGCCATCGAAAACGATCTAGGACACTCGCTTTTCGACCGGACAACCCGCCGGGTATCCCTGAACAAGTATGGACAACTTTTCTTGCCCTATGCTAAAGAAATGGTACGCATTCAGTATGATTACACAACCGCTTTTTACAATCATCTGAATACCACAACCGGTACCGTCACACTCGGAACCATACCAGTGATTTCCCAGTACCATATCTCTGATGCCATGACAAAATTCCAACATGAGAATGCCAACTTCCACCTTAATGTCATTGAAGCTGACTCAAATGTCTTAATGGAGATGCTTTTAGAGGATCAATGTGATTTCGCATTCATCCGAGAAGAAGAAGCTGATTTCACACACCCAGAATTAACAAAAATCCACTTCGCAACAGACCATATGGCCGCCATTATGTCTGAGACTCATTTGTTGGCCAATCAATCTCAATTATCCTTACAACAACTTAGTTCTGAATCTTTCTTGCTTTTACCACCAGATACAATGATGTATAATCTATGTCTGCAAGAATGTGAAAAAGCCGATTTCATACCTAAGGTTGCTTACACCAGTTATCGAGGTTCCAATTTAATCGACATGGCCAGTAAAAGCAGAAATATTGCATTACTGATGAAGAAGACAGCCCTTTTCATTGCACAAAGCCCTGTCAAAATGATTGACTTAACACCGCCAATCACAACGACCATAAGTCTTGCTTATAAAAAGAACAAAAAAATGAGCCCTGGAGCTCAACATTTCATTGATTGTGTAAAATCTATTTAAAAAAGACGTTGTACAGATTCCACTACTCTGTACAACGTCTTTTACTTTAAAACATACTATGGTTTAGTTGTTAAACTACCTAATAAAATTAGTCCTTTTCCTCTCAGCCTCAGCTTCCGGCCTTTCAACACCGGCCTCTTTGCCTAACTCAATACACTTAAGCAGCCAAGCCATATTCTTGCCTAGGACTCTCATCACTTGAAGGCCTTCTTCATCTTGCAGAACCTCTTCTGGAGATGTGCCATGAACCATGTTCCAGTATTGGGATGATACTACAGGCATATTGCTGATGGTAAAGTACTTGTTCAACTGGTCGAAGGCCGCTGTTGTACCACCTCTTCTAGCACTTGTAATTGCAGCGCCTGGCTTATATTGCATATGCTTGCCTCCTGAATAGAATGCTCTGTCCATGAATGAGGTCAATGCACCAGATGCCGCCGCATAATGAACCGGTGAACCAAAGATAAAGCCATCCGCTTCTTTGGCCAATTCAACAAATTCATTCACATTGTCATCCATAAAGCACTTACCATTCTTATAACAATACCCACAGCCGATACAGCCGCTGATTGCTTTGTTGCCTATCCAAAAGATTTCCGATTCAACCCCAGAGGATTCAAGGCTTTTTTGTATCTCTTTAAGTGCCGTGTAAGTGCATCCTTCTTTATGCGGGCTTCCATTAACCAATAAAACTTTCATCATTTATCTCCATTTCCAACAGTAGCTTGTCTCTATTTAACTAAACTATAACAATTTCCTATCCATCAAACAAGTAGGTACTTTTAAGTAAGTAAGTTCGTCTCACTTTTTGGCGCCTTAAATTCCTTAAGCTTTGGTTCGAATGCTCCATTCAGGATATCCCATTCCGTGGTATAATTAATTGATAACATGACTGCAATGGAGGCGCCCATAATGAGTACCAAAAGAAGAACCCGCAGTTCCTTCTTATTAACTTTCATATTGTTTTCAGCGATTGTTTCGATGTCGATTCTTTTGCTTGATTCAATTTATTTTAGTGACAGCACCCAAAGCGCTGCCCTTAATAATGCTGTCGATAAAGCCAAAGAACGTGAGGGTGTCATACTCTCTCTTATAGATGAAGCCACCTATAAATTGCAAGCAACAGAATCTTCCAAGGTCTTCAACGATTTCCTTCATGCTGGAGCCGATTCCTACGCTGTTGAAGATCTTTTCTTAACAATACTTGATGCCAACCCTGAGTTAATGCAGATTCGTTATATCGATATGAATGGTGCTGAACAAATTCGTGCAGAGAGGTTACATCAAGGTGATGAAGCTTTTATTACCCCTGAAGATATGCTGCAGGACAAGTCTCACAGGTACTATTTTGAAGAAGCCAAACATCTGCCTTTCGATCAGATTTGGCTGTCTGCAATAGATCTTAATATCGAAAATGAAAAAATTCAAATCCCTTTCAATCCAACCTTTCGCGTTGTATTGCCACTATCACACCGAGGGCAATTCCACGGTATACTGATACTCAATTACTTCATGGGTGAATTCCTTGATAACCTTACCCATACACCTCTTTATGATATGATTATTTGCAATGAAGAAGGCAATACTCTTTACCACTATGATCACGCTAAGGATGACCACAGCAAATGTTGGGGTAATTCACTGGTGGATGGCTACAATATTGCTTCTGACTTCCCTGATGACTACAAACGTATCTTATCTGAGAACGTATACGAGACAGATACCTTTGTGTCAATGCATCTTGACACCTCCATCAATGATGGCCTCATACTTATTCTTCAGTTAAAAGAGACGTATCTACAAAAAGAAAAGAACCAGGTCAGAGATGAATACTTAATGATTATAGGTGTTGTGATTTTCTTCTCATTACTAACAGCACTTTTATTCTACCGAGCTTACGCCATCACCCTTCGACAAGCAGACCTTATCTCAGACAAGGAATCTTCCGACATTAAGTTTCAAACTTTGTTGGAATCCGCTTCAGACGGTATACATGTTCTGGATCCCGACGGAAATCTAATCCTCTATAGTAAATCTTTCGCAGAGACCCTTGGCTATACCGTAGAAGAAATGCAAGGAACGAATGTCAAATGCTGGGATACCGGCATAGATGATGACCAGCTCATTAATTATGTAAAAGAGCTCATTGTACATCCAAAGACCTTCGATACAAAACATATTAAGAAGGATGGCAGCATCATTGATGTTCGAATCAATGCAAAAAGTGTCACCCTTGATGATCACCAATACCTATATGCTTCTCAAGTTGACATCTCTGAGCTTACAGCCTTAATGGCCAAAATCAAGCATCAATCCTATGTGGATGAACTGACAGGTCTTCACAATCGAAAGGCTTATAACGAACGTATCAATGAGTTGATTGAACAGTACAAGCGCTATGGCACTACTTTTTCAGTGCTCATGCTGGACATCGATCACTTCAAGACCATCAACGATACAATGGGTCATGCAGAAGGTGATTATGTTCTTGAACAACTTAGTAGGTTACTAACATCAACCGTAAGAAAGTCCGATTACATCTACCGAATTGGCGGTGAAGAATTCATCATACTGTTGCCGAACACCAAAGTAAATGATGCGAAGACCACTGCCGAGCATATACGTATGACAGTGGAAAAGCACTTATCCACTTCTGATCAATCCAAGTACATCACCATCAGCATCGGTGGTGCTATGATGACTGATGATGATACCGCCGACAGTCTTTTCAAAAGAGTTGATGACTGCCTATATGCGGCTAAAGATGCCGGACGTAATACGGTGTCCTTCCATTCTTAGTCTCTGGAATGATGGCGGTGCTTTTTCTCATACCCCATCATGTAACCACTTGCGTAACTTGGATTCCCATTGGACATCATATCCATCAGTCGCCCATCCAACTGATTATGACCTCGATCTGGTATATCCATCCGACTTTCCATTAGGAAGTCGTCTTTTCTCTTTCTGAATCTATTCCTCATGTCTCATCCATTTGTCCGTTTATTGCGGACATTTCCTTATTGGTCATTCCCCCTGGATATCATCCTTTGATCTATGATGGTATATCCGGATTTGATTATTACTTTCCAAAGCGTTCCTCATCCTGGCGCTCTGGCCGGATGAATTACTGATGTCTGAATAATTGACAGGTGCCCTTTCTCATTAAATACTCGAACCTCCTTTAACGTCAAAGCCTACTATGATTTATATATAAAAAAGCCATGGTTCCGTTTATAAAACGGTATACCATGGCCTTGATTGCTTAATTATGGGTATAAAAAAACCATGGATGTAATCCATGGCTCAGCACTATTTCAAAAATCTATAGAAAAACCTGAGGCAGGATTACGATATGATGTTTATTTTTATCGTTATGGAAGGGTTTTAGATTACATTTCGCCCATGCAAAAGCTTCCATCATTTTTAGTGAATCTCGTCTTTCAAATCTAATTGTCATCATGTTCCTGCCTCCTTTCTTAATTTCATCTCTGTAACATAGAGTTACGTTGTTATTTGCCATTAGTATAATCATGTCATCCTTGTTTGTCAACAGAAGACAGATTACAATCGTGTTACAAGGCATATGCTATTATGATTTTAGTCTTGCCCTAACAGGCCACTTCTTAATGTCACTATAGGCACTCACCAGACCGATTCAGTTCACACCATTGCTCATACTCAGATATATCTCTCAAATATGTCAAATCGAAACGACCATCAATAATATCCTCTTTAATCCGATGAAAAATCATAGCAGCAGAAGGTGACGGCATACTGTCATTGATTCGAATGCCGATGACTTCTGTATCCAATCCCCATAAGAAAAAGAGTGCATTGCTAGCGGCTTTGTTGGCGTTTCTCAGTCGTGTGAATGAGCCATCTGCAAGACGTTCAAATATACCCTGATAAAATTTCTTCCACTCCCAGTAGGTATAAGCCTTATAGACTTTCTCATTGCGCTGTTTGAGATATGTATTCACTGTACCTTCAGCCATATGTGAAACGACCACGCTTCTGTAGTAAGCAGACAGCATGATGTCACTATCCAGTTCTCTCTCTTCTTTGGCATAGTAAATCTTCGCACTTGGACGAATACTTTTGAAGCCGTCTTCAAAAGCCCTCATGGAACGGAATATCGTCGGGTTCATATCCTTTGATACATAGCCTACGCGATCATGTTCAGCAATCATAGCACCATACATACCAAGAAGAAAATTTGTCTGATAGGTCTTACCGTAGTAACTTGGTGTCAAATAGGATGTCTTTATTCCTGTGCATATCAGAAAAGTTGTCTTAGGGTGATCCACAGCCGACTGCTCAGCATAGCCACTCAGTACACTATCGATTATAAATAACACATCATAATCTTCTGCAGCTTTGTTCATGACTTCCATGGGGTTTTCCACTTCCAGCAATGATTCAACCGTGTCTACCGTCATTTGCCCTGCATAAGCTTCTTTCATCGCTTGTTGGCCTCGCCAATGGTCTTTTGCCCATCCATTCTTCTGATTGTCAAAAGGAAAGACGAATGCAACTTTCGGTTTTCTTAATAATCCCGCCATCATCGGCTTATCTGCGAAGGCCACATCAACTGTATCAATCACTTCGATTGTAGAATCTACAATACATTGACGAATCACTTCCCCGAGACGTTTTTTTAACGAAAGCTCATCCAGCTCATCCTCACCGAACATTTTACAGTAGGCAAGATATATATCTCCCGTCGTCAGATCAGCAACGTCTTCCGAATAACGTTCCTCTAATTGCAGCTTATAGTTTCTTCTGAAAACAGCAAAAGGACCTCTCAAATAGTCTAGATAAGACTCTTTCTCCTCATACTGATCCATCAGTTCAATCATCTCTTGAAAGCGCTCAGCCTTGGTGAACCAAATATCTTCATAATCCGTTTTTTCGTAGAAATCCAAAAAACTGTAATAATTCATGACTTCTTGATTCGTCTCATCATAAGGCGGAATTAGTCGTATGACCTTAGCATGTATAGACACCGCATCAAAATATTTCAATACACTGACCCGCTTATTGCCCTCTTGAACATAATAGTTATTCAAGTATTCATAAACGAGTATAGGATCTCTAATCCCTTCATTCATCTGAGCACTGCAAAGGGCTACCCACTTCATGCCGAATTCAGATTTCGGTTTATTTTTTGGAATGAAGTCATCGTAAAACACACTGTTTCTTGAATCATAGTAAGTGCCTTTTATCCGATTGAGTCTGATCTCCCTTATGCCAAGATCCACAGTCGAAAAAATATTAATGGCATCCACCATAGCAGACAAAGTTGGCAACGGCCGTTTTCTGGCCTCCCTGCGTTTATTACCGTCATAGGTTTCACCTAAGGATGCCTTGTAGTAATGGGTCAGAGCTTCGCTATTTAAGGCCATATTAACTCCTCTCTTGTACGTTTCGGTACGTGGTGTCCCCCTTCCTCATCTCGGTAATACACGATACTTTCACCTGAAATATGATCTTCAATGATCACGTCTTCATCCGGTTCGCCAAGGGCCAGTATCAGAACGCTCTCAAGATGGTCCGGTAATTCTAATAACCGATCGAGTTCTTTAGGGTTATACGCACCAATCATACAACAACCCAACCCTGCATCCCGAGCCCCCAACATAATGCTTTGAGCAGCAATCCCATGGTCAATGCCTGCAGATGCCCCTATATTCTTATCCAGTAACAGGACAATATAAGCCATTGGTCTTTCGCCTTCGGCTGGACCTTCCCAGTCTTTCAAAGCGCCTGCCCATTTGATTAATGGAAATACCTTCTCACGTTCAGATGCATCTTTAACAATCATAAACTTAAGACGCTGTTGATTGGCACCGCTTGGACTGAATCTAGCACAGTCCACAAGGGTATTCAGCGTTGTATCTCCAATCTCCACAGGCTTAAAACGCCTTGTTGTTCTTGCTGATTTCACCAAATCTATAAATGACATATGATAATGCCTCCTTCATCTACTTAAATTCAAAAAAACGATATCGACACGCTAGCAGCAGCGTATCGATACCGTATATCCTATAGAGTATTCTTGTGGCAGATGATCTCCTCGCCCAAAAGGACATCTCTAAGCGTTAATTAGTCTGTAAACATCTTTCGCCATCATCAGTTCTTCATTCGTTGGAACAACAAGTACTTTGATCTTTGAATCTGCTGTTGAAATAATACCTTCATCACGTGTGGTCCTGTTAAGTTCCTGGTCAATTACCACACCGAGTGCTGTCGTCCACTCGCAGATTGTCTGACGCATGTTAGCATCATTCTCACCAACACCAGCAGTGAAGACAATGGCATCAGCACCACCCATATAGGCCGTATATGCAGCAATGAAATAGGCAATTCTCTTCGCTTGTACTTTGTGTGCAAGGAGACATCTCTCATTACCTTCCTCAATACCTTTATTGATGTCACGTCCATCGCTGGACACACCACTGATACCAAGAAGGCCAGAATCTTTATTCAAACGGTCAATAACATAGCTGATTGAACGCTGTTCTTTCTGAGCAATGAATTCGATGATCGCAGGGTCAATATCACCTGATCTTGTACCCATTGCAATACCTGCAAGCGGTGTCATACCCATTGTTGTATCAACAGACTTGCCACCTTGAACCGCACAAAGAGATACACCGTTACCAATGTGACAAGTCACGATATTCACATCCTCAGGCGCTTTACCAAGCATCTCTGCTGTTCTTAAAGATACAAACTTGTGGCTTGTTCCGTGGAAACCATATCTTCTTACACCGTAATTCTCATACCACTCATATGGTGTAGGATAGATGAAGGCTTCTGGCTTCATGGACTGATGAAAAGCAGTATCAAATACCGCTACGGCTACTGCTGATGGTAAAACTTCCTGGAAAGCTTTGATACCAACCAAGTTAACCGGGTTATGAAGTGGTGCAAGATCACTCACTTCTTCAATAGCTGCAATGACAGCATCGTCAATGATTACAGAGTCAACAAACTTCTCGCCACCATGGACAACACGGTGAGCAACACCTGTGATCTCGTCGAAGCTCTCAACAACCTTATTCTCTACCAGGTTCTCAAGGAGAATTCTAACGGCATCACTATGTGTCGGAATATCAAGTACCTTTTCTACCTTACCGTCTTCCACTGACATTGAGAAAATCGCGTCATCAAGACCGATTCTTTCCACCAATCCTTTAGTAATGACTGTTTCCTCAGGCATATCCAATAACTGAAACTTCAGTGATGAACTGCCTGCATTAATTGACATTATCTTTGCCACAATACTACCTCGCTTCCATAGACATATTACAACGTTAGTACCGATGAAAAGCGTTAAGTCTTAGGGCTTACTTTCCACCAGCAGCATATTTGTTCATTATATCAGAAAAACTGAACGAAGTGTGTATTACAGGATAAATTGTTTGTGTTTTTTGTATACATAATGCAATGTCCCGAATAAAATGAGTGTTCCCATCATTTCAAATGACGAAACACTCATCTCTTATTAAGACTTTATATGTTAAATCGGTTAATCTCTTCCGTCAAACGATCAACAAGCTCTTGTAATCGCACGGATTCTTCTGCAACTTCTTCTATGGAAGCCAGCTGTTCTTCTACAGACGCTGTAACCTCTTCAGCACCTGCAGCTGTTTCTTCAGATACTGCTGAGATATTTGTTATGGCATCAACAACACTGGCATTGTCCTGATTCAAGGTGACTACCTGCGTACTTATCTCATCTATTGCCATTGAGACATTGGTAATTGCTGCATCTATGGTATCAAAGGCTGAATAGACCTCAGAAACAGATGATGACTGTTCTTTAGATACTTCATTGATTTGATCCATAAGACCAACTGTCTTAGCCATCTCTGTCTGGATACTGCCCACGATTACACTAATTTCATCTACCGCATCCCCAGATCCTTCCGCTAGTTTTCTAATCTCTTCTGCTACAACAGCAAAACCTCGACCGTGCTCCCCTGCTCTTGCCGCTTCAATAGAAGCGTTTAGAGCCAGTAGATTGGTTTGCTCTGATATGGACGTAATCGTTGCAAGTATGTCTGCTATAGCCTCAGATTTCTTACTGAGTTCCTGAATGGATGTAGATACACTACCTGTAATCTCTTCATTTTTCTTAGAGGTCTGTGCCAGAACGTTGATTTTACCCTGACTGTCTGCGTTTACGTGAGTCACCTTAGCTACCGCTTTTGACATCAATTCACTTTTATTGCTCAAATCGCCGAATTGATCACTGAATGCTCTAGCCAAGACAACACTCTTTTCAGCGTCTTCCGCTTGATCGCCGGCCCCTGTTGCAATATCCTCAACTGCATTGGTGATTTCCTTGCTTAATGATCTTGTCTTTCCAGTAACATCATGAAGCTTACCTGATACATTGCTGACATCCTCTGTCAATATTTTCGATTGCTCCACAAGAGCTCTGATACTGCCAATCATCTCCATGAAGTTTCTTGACAGAACACCAAACTCATCCTTGCGATTCATCACCTTAGGATTTCCTTGTATATTAAGGTTGCCGTGTCTCGCCAAGCTAATTTGATCTTCAATGACTTTGATGGGTACATTGACACTTCTTCCCACAAATAATGCTGCGACCACAATAATTGCAAAAGCAATTAATAAGATACCACCAGCAGATATGATCATCGCTTTTACCGCCGCAAAGGCTGCACCTTTTGGTTGCTGGACAACCACGCCCCACTGTGTCATTCCTAGATATTTGAAATAGGAGATTTTTTCGTCATCATTATAGGTATAAGTTGCTCTGCCTTCTCTCCCCTGAATGACTTGAGCAACGGGCTCCAAATGGGATACATTCGCTCTTTCCTGATATAATGTCGCATCGGGATGGGCTAATATGACACCCTGGTTATCTACAACGAAAGCATAGGCACCATCATGGAATGAAATATTATCCAAAAGGTCACTGACAAAGGCCAAGTCTATACTGGCGCCTAGTACCCCAACAATTTTATCTCCGTAGTATATAGGTACTGCACGTACAATGATTGGCTTACCTGTCGTACCTGAAATAAGCACTTCCGAATAGTTGGCCTCGCCCTTAATAGCCCGTTGGAAATACTCACGGTCTGATCTATCAGCCAACTCGCCACTATCCTTGTAGACTTGCATACCGCCAGGTTCCATAACATACATCTGCGAGATCGCGTCCACATTATGCACCATGGAATTAAGCACTTGTGACATCTGATTGCCCTTCATGGACTTGACTTCTTCATTGCTCGCCAGTGCATCCATCAAAGCTTCAACAAATACCATTTGCTCTGTAATCGTACTTGAAAGACCTTCAGCAACCAGTTTATTGGTATCAAAAACATCTTCCTCAATCTTATTCGTGATCATTGTCAGTAACAAGACTGCTGTTCCAACAAGGGGCAATATACCAATAAACAGCATATTCCTAAGCAGTTTGTACTTAAAGCGGTGTCTCATTTTCATCATTCTGTCCTCCATATGCACATAAAAATACACTTAATCTGTCATCGACACCCCATGTACAGCATTTACGCATTCCCTATGCTTATATAAAGATATCAGCACGACAAAACACCATAACAATCAATGAATCCTTCTACAGGACTTAACAACACGAACCTAGCCAAATTCATGCTTCAAGCAATGTAAAATCAGCTTAATTTTGACGTTAAGATTAACACAAATTTCTGAACGAATTATGAATAAACCTTAAACAATATACGTCTAATCATGTACTAAATAAAAACCACCTTGCTTTGTAAAGTTGAAAAGCAAGGTGGTTTCTAAGTATCATACGGATGTCACTTCATATTCATAATGATACTTTCCATGATTAAGCACCACATCAATATCAGATTCTGCCAAAGTTAGCCTTGCACTTCCAGTATACGGTATCGAAACATCCACAGATACCCGAGCATCCTCCAGGTACTTCCAGTGAATCTCATAGGTGCCATAAGACGATTCAAAGGTCGCTTTCGCCTTGCCTAATCTAGGGTCCGGTTTAGGAGAAAGATGCACACGTTCAAATCCTGGATAACCTTCAATGGGTTTGATACCACAGACGTCCCCATAGAGCCATTCAAGAACTGACCCAAATACATAATGGTTCAAACTTGGTTCCCCATTAAGTTTCCTGTCTGAATCCAGAGCGTCCCATGCTTCCCACACAGTCGTTGCACCTTTGTTCACTTGATCGATCCAACTTGGAAAATCTTCATTCAACAACAAGTCATAGGCAACAGACGACAACCCTACTTTAGATAACGCGAGACAAATATAAGGTGTCCCAACAAACCCTGTGTCAAGATGTCCATCATTGGAGGCGATCTTAAGGGCCAGCTTTTCTCCATTTTTCATCTGATCTTCACTAGAAACCAAGTCCATATATATTGCCAGTATATAGGCCGTCTGGGTATCTATCTGAACAATGCCTTCTGAAAAATAAGCTTCGGTAATCGCTGATTTCACTTTCTCAGCATGATTTCTGTATTGTTCTGCAGTCTCTTCTTTACCAAGTACCTTGGCAGCTTTTGAAAGCAAGTACGTACTGTAGTAATAATAGCATGATGCTATGAAATGAGGGGGCGTCATTCCAAAGGGGCCTGGTTCAGGGTTATCTAGAGCTAACCAATCACCAAAATGAAACCCTGTTTGCCAAAGATATTTGCTCCCGTCTTCCTTGTCCTTACCTATGATGTAATCCACCCAAGCTTTCATGCCAGGGAACTGTTCATCAAGAAGGCTTTTATCCCCATAATATTCATAAAGATGCCATGGGACAATTGTAGCAATGTCTGACCAAGCAGCTGAGCATGTATCCTGACCGTTATCATCAAAGCCTCTCCCTTTGATTTTGGGGACGATGAAAGGCACCCAACCATTCTTGTCCATCTGTTCTTCGTTAATATCCTTCATATATTTTCTGAAGAAAGCCGGTACAAACATGTTGTAAGCCGCCGTCTTAAAGTACATCTGAGCATCACCGGTCCATCCGAGACGTTCCGATCTTTGGGGACAATCCGTCGGATGTTCCAAGAAGTTATCTTTCTGACTCCAAACAGCATTCTGTATGAACTTGTTCACCTTATGATTGCCTGTCTCAAGATAGCCAGTCATAGGCATATCCGAATACAGACACCATATCTCAAAGTTATCTGGATCAAGCTCATCACCCATGCCTGATACCTGAATATACCTGAATCCATAGTAAGTAAAATGGGGACGTACAATCCGCCCTTTGCCATCACTGGTGTATGTAAAGGTTGCATTAGCTGTCAACAGATTCTCCCGACATAAGCGTTCCTCTTGCATATGCTCTGCAAAAAGACATGTCACTTTTTCTCCTTTATTCAAAGTATCTTTGAAAGTCAACCAGCCCGTGACATTTTGCCCCACGTCCAGTACGAGATTTCCTTCTGGATCCTTAAGAACAGCCTTTACTTTCAGTTTTTCTTTCGCAACCACCGGTAAACTGAACCTTTCGCCAAGTTTTCCAGGCGATTCCGGCATCAACGTCTTAACAGATCGCCATTGGCTGTCATCGTAGTCTGACAACATCCACCCTTCTTCGTCCTTAGTCATATCGAGAATTTCACCATCATAAATATTAGCAAAACCAACCGGACCTTCATGATACTTGAACATCTCATCTGATCCAATAACTTCAGAGCTGCCATCGGCGTACTGTATATGTAGCTCACATAAAATATGGTAGTTCTCGCCAAAATTATTCTCATAACCGCCATTGACACCAAATCGGCCTTTATACCAGCCGTCCCCTAACATAACACCAAGAACATTCAGACCGATATCCAATGACTCAGTGACATCCATGGTTTGATATTGCTGCCATAATTTGTAACTGTTAAACCCAGGTTGGAGATATCCGTCGTTCATATATTGACCATTAAGGTAGCATTCGTAAAGCCCTAATCCTGTTATGTATAGCCTTGCAGATTTAACCTCTTTTTCAATATTGATTTCACGCCTTACAAGAGGGTTGGCACATTCTTCACCTTCAATGCCAATCCATTGTCCGACCCAGGCTTCCTCTAGCTTGCCAGTTTCAAAATAAGCCACCTCACTCTCTATTGCCAGACCACTCTCAAGTTGTGCATCTACCTTCCAGTAGTACCTTTTTCTCGGTTCAAGTTCTAATGCCATCTCATGGTTAACCGTATGATGACTGTTGACTTCATTGCTTTCATAAACGCTATCTTCAAAGCCTAGATCATGGGCAACAATAACTCGGATCTTAGAAAGCAAATCTGTAAAGCCGTCCTCTACCACATATGACCAAGACAAATGTTGCTTCGTCAGATCATAACCAATAGGATTCTTTATATGATTGGTTTTTAAGTCCACTATTTTTATCTTTTTTTCATTCATAGGTTATCCTTTCACACTACCTATTGTAATACCCTTGACAAAATACTTTTGGAAAAATGGGTATGCAACAATAATCGGCAATACGCCAATAACTGCAATGGCCAGTCGCATCGTCGTACTTGGCAGTGAGCTCAAATCAACCGCTTGCATATTTGCCGAGTTGTTAGCCATGTACAGAATATTCTCGTTCATTTTATTCAACAGTAATTGTATTGTGTAGAGACTTTCTTCATTGATATAGTACAAACCATTAACCCAGTCGTTCCAGTAGAATACTGCTGACATCAATCCTATGGTTGCCATGATTGGCTTTGATAAAGGCAGTATGATTTGAAAAAAGTTCCTAAAATGTCCACACCCATCTACCATAGCGGCTTCAACAAGACTTTCAGGTATGTTCTGAGTCAAGTAATTTTTCACCAGAATCACTGTAAAACCATTCATCATTAAATTCGGCAATATCAAACCCCATATTGTATTTCTAACATGCAGAACATTATTATAGATAATATAGGTTGGTACGATACCGCCATTGAAGAGCATCGTCAGTAGTATTAATATAAAAATCAGTCGCATACCCTTGATTTTCTGATTCAAGCCGTAAGACAACATCAGAGTAAACATCGTACCTAGGATGGTACCAATAATCGTAACAGCAATACTCATCATATATGCCTTGCCTATTTGATCCCATTCTCTGAATATGAATGCATAAGCCTCCAGACTCATGACTTTAGGAAAAAAACGATAACCATACTTAATGGCATAAGCATCATCCGAAAGTGAGGCCATTACCAGTAATAAGAAAGGCATAACTGCCAGAAAACTTGCTATTCCCAAGAATATATGGGCAATGACTTGGGTAATTCTATCTTCATTTGATCTCATCTTTGTCACACCTTCCTAAAACAATGCATTTTCTTTACTGAGCTTACGTATTAGCTGGTTGGCAAGTATTACAAGTATCGCACCTACGATAGATTGATAGACACTTGCTGCCGAAGACATACTTATATTGTTCTGACGCATCAAAGCGTTATACACATAAGTATCAATCGTCTGTGTCACATCGTAGATGATGCCTGAATTTCTAGGAATCTGATAGAACAGTCCGAAATCTGAGTAAAACATTCTGCCAATGTTAAGCACCGTCAAGGTAATCATCGTAGGCTTAAGGAGGGGCAAGGTTATTGCCTTTATTTGCTGCCTTTTACTTGCACCATCAATCTTGGCCGCTTCATAAAGTGCCGGGCTTATTCCGACGATATTAGCCAAATAGATCACGGTACCAAAGCCAATATTTTTCCATTGATTAATGAAAATCAGAATAAATGGCCAATACGCCTTTTGCTGATAAAAAGCAATCTTATCTTCTATACCAAGCGCTGGTAGTATCGCTGTATTAATATAACCAGTGTCGCCATTCAAAAAAGCATACGCAAGATAACTAATTACGACCCATGAAATCAGATATGGCAGAAGTATGAGTGTCTGATAAAGACTTTTCGTGAATTTATTCTTGATTTCATTAAGTAATATGGCGGTCAATACTGACATTACCAGCCCTAGTATAATGAATACAACATTATACAAAACGGTGTTTCTTGTTATGATAAAAACAGTATCTCCTTGAGCAAAAAGGAATTCAAAATTATCGAGACCAGCCCAAGGACTTTGGAGAATTCCTTTTCTAAAGTTGATATTTTTAAAAGCGATAATAATGCCTGCCATAGGCAAATAATTATTGAACAAAAAATAAAGCAGTCCCGGTAGCATGAGTATATACACCGGCAGATTTTTCTTAAAACCTGCTGCAATCGTCGATTTACTTTTTTCAGCCATATTGCCTCCTCTACCGGCATGCTGTTCCGGTATGTTCACCATGTCACATTTATAATTTAGGGGAACGTATGGCACGTTCCCCTATTGTACCTATGATCTTATTCTCTTTAGCAATTACTGCTGGGCAAACCACACATCAAATTGTGCCTGATTATCTGCAATAACATCATCAATGCCAGCATTCTTAAGGGCTTCTATAAAATCAGGATATACTGAATCCACATCAACGCTGCCTGTTTCAATGGTTGGAAGATATTGATCCAATACACCTTGGATAGCAATCATCTGTGTTGTCATATTGGATGAGTCATAGGAATATCCAGCACCTTTTGTCGGATTCGCCATTGCCTCGTTTGTGAATGCCTCATTGACAGCTCTTGACGAACCTTCACTAAATGTCAATTCATAACGTCTGTCCCCATATAGACCCAGAGGTTGGAAGTACGTCGTGTTACCCGGGTGAATGCCTTCTGGATACGCAATGACACCATCCACGTCTGTTTTCACATAGTGTTCACCTTCAATACCGCTTTTGATAAGGTTTGACACTTCATGATTCGAATATGTAAGGTCCAGAAACTTCATCGCCGCAGCTGGATTTTCACTAGTGATTGGAATTGTCCAATATGTGTTGCTAGATGGAGATATTGAACCAAAAAACATTTCAGTTGTTGGCAACGCCACAAGCTGATGACCATATTGAGCGATTGAATCCGATGTCTGTTCAGGTGTATTGTACATAGCATAAGAAGATACGATTTCATTCGTAATCAGTTCTGTCTTTAATGAACCAGTCGTCGCTGCATCTGCCATAATATACCCAGCTTCATACCAGCTTCTGACCAACTTCAGATAGTCGTAATATTCTTGTGTATCAAACATATTGACGATCTCAGTGCTGTCTGCGCCAAGGAGTACTCCTGAAGCGTTGGATGCACCAAGACTGTCAACAACATTGTAAAATCCGAACATGGAGCCTGTTGTCATATCTGATCCAATGATACCGTACGGGTATACATCTGGATTCATCTCTTTAACAGCTACAAATATTTCTGTGAACTCATCAAGGGTATACATGTCCTTAACTTCAATGCCTGCTTCATCCAGCATATCTTGATTAAACAACAAAGACCCCTGATGGCCATAGTTCAATTCAACCGGTGCCACACCATAGATTTCCCCATCAATAACGGCACCGTCTGTCAAAGGCATCTCAGCCATTGTTGAGGTAATATAAGGTGCATTCTCCTCAATCAACTCATTGAGTGGTTCCAAAGTACCTGTATTGGCATATGTTGCCACCCCTTGGAATGCCACCATCATCAAGTCCACTTGCTCCCCTGTGCTTACCCACAAAGAATACTGTGAGAACGTCTCTGGAATGGAGATTGGCTTGAACTCTACTTCAACATTGATTTCAGGAACGGAGATAGCATTCACTGCGTCTTCCACTTTTTGAATGTCCGCTGGTGTTGTACCAATCGTCAAGTAGGTCATAATGATATGATCCGGTTCTGCTGCTTCACTACTTGAAGTCTCTTCAGTTGTTGTACCTGTTTCAGATGTTACGGATGAAGAAGATGCTGTTTCTTCATTAGTGCTTCCACCGCACCCTGTCATCCATACCACACTCATTACCATCACCAATAATGTTGCCAGTAATTTCCTTTTCATGTAAAACCTCCCATAGTCTACTGTGAAATTGAAGTTAATGTTCCTTGTATCATCTATTCTACGTCCTTTGGCTTGAATCGTATCTTTTATTTCCGAGGTCTATTTGGCACATTTTCGACATTTTACCACTTATATGCTTTTAGTCGTAGTATTCACTGTGCTTCTATGTCCTACAGCAAAATGAAGCTCCAAATACATAGATATGTATTAAGAGCTTCAAAAATGGCTGCGAATTCTATATATTATAGAGAATATTGATCTTACAGCAAGTTGGTCCTATTAACAACTACCTTTGCCCAATCCCTGCCGATACTCTCGTGGTGTCATACCATAGTGTTTTTTGAATACTTTCGTAAAGTAAGAGTAGTTGGGATACCCCACCTTAGCCGATACCATAGCTATGGACATATCCATTTGACTAAGCAGTTCCTTAGCCCAGAACATTCTTTGACTGGTAATATAATCGATTACTGTCTGACCTCGTTCCTTTTTAAATAGACGTGTAAGATGATCAGGACTTAAATAGACCAATTTAGCCAACCCTTCTACAGTAATGGTCTCAGCTAGATGTTCCATGATATAACGTTCTGCTTCTTCGATAACATCAAGTTGGCTTTTCTCGTCTTGACTGTCACCGGATCCCTCTTGAGTTGCCATGTAAGTCTGAGCATATTTCTTATATTGCTCATCTCGTCTCCTGGATTCAATTAAAGCTATCCCTTGCAAAAGCACTGCCTTAAGCTTATCAGGATCAACAGGCTTCATAAGATAATCCAGACATTTTAAGGATATGGCTTGCTTAGCGAAATCAAATTCATCGTGACAAGTCAGAAAAATACATTCCGTTTCAGGGTGATTCTCCTTTACCCAGGCCACCAGGTCAAGCCCAGTACCAAATGGCATCTCAATATCACTGAGCAAAATATCAATTTCCTTGTCTTCAAATTGCTGCAAGGCCTGAGTATAACTATTCGCTGTTAGAATCTCATCAAAAGAAAGATTGTCCCAGTCAACACTGTCCATTATGCCTTGTATTGCATAGATTTCATCATCAACTATCAATAGTCTCACTGGTCGCCTTCCTTTCTGATTGGCATCTCCATCCACGTTTGAGTCCCTTCACCGAGAGCACTGGTAATGGTCATATTCGCTTGATCACCATAAATGACCTTAAGGCGTCTCCGACAATTCCAAATGCCGATGTGTGTGCCGGTGTTATTTTCTATTGGTTCACCCTTACGTAACTTATCCAGTATCTCTGGTGCCATGCCATTGCCTGTATCACATACGGCAATCGTCATATGCTCTCTTTCCGTCCTGACCAGAATAAGAATCTCAATCTCCTGCCCCATAACCAAACCATATTTAATGCTGTTTTCAACAAAATTCTGAATGATTAACGGTGGAATCAATCGGTCATAAAGACTTTCATCCACATCATAGACACAGGTAAATGCACCTGGAAAGCGGATTTTTTGGATTTCCAGATAGTTCTTAATGAACTCCATCTCCTGACTTACAGGCACCAGTTGGTCATTTTTCTTTAGAACGTATCGAAAATACGCCACCAAATGTATGGAAAACTTCTTAATCAACTCATGATTCTTGGATTGAGCCAGACTATAGATCATATTCAGAGAATTCAAAATCATATGAGGGTTCATTTGCAAACGTAAATTGGTCGTCTCTATCTCTAGATTCTCAATATCTTTTTCATAAGTCGCAATAGTGAGATGCTTGATTCGATCGCTCATCTTATTGAAGGCGCTGTATAAATGACTGAATTCCTGAATATACGTGCTTTTATGGATTCTATAATCCAAGTTTTCATTTTCAATCTGCCCCATGGCGTGATCTAAAGTCCTAAGAGGCTTTAGTACAAACCACCTGATGCCAAACCACAAGACCGGGACAATAAGGATACTAAAAAAACCCATAATCTGAAAGGCACGCTCCATATACGGTATGGCTGATTTTCTCTCCGCAGTTGGCATGACACGTACCAGACTGTAATCCATCTCTCCCGATGAAAATCCAATCACATGATAAGACGAAGTCACGCCCTCTATAGTCAAATTCTGTATCGGGTCAATAAAATCCACTTGCTCCTCAACCAACTCGGTAACACTTTGCCCCACATCATCAATCAGTAAAATCTTCTCTCCCGAAAAAGCCCGTCGCTGCATCATAGGTTGCGTCAGTTTCTCTACATTAATCAACACGCCAAAGGAATAGCTATACAAATTAATGTTATCCATTAGATAAGTACGCCCAGCTAGCTGAACAATCTCAAAGTGTGATGGATTGTAACTCTCTAATGTCATTAAACGAATGCCTTCCGTCACCCTCTGACTCTCATCATAATTCAGGTCAGCATTATCAAACTGGATAACCACATCATTGTCCCAAGCCGTCTTTAGGTAAACGACCTCTGCAATAGAACTGTCATCAAGCACACGTTCCATTCTTGTCCAAAATTGATATTTAGCAATTTCAGCTTGGCCTTCATTATAGGTTTCACTTAAGGTGTACCACCTTTCACTGACAATATCGTTCATTGTTTTTTCCAGTTCCTGCAACCCGTCATCTACTCTCGTCATGTAGATGGCCAGCTCATTTTCATAAGAAGCCGTCAAATCCTCCTCAACACTGCTGATAATCTGGTTGGCCATTAGAATCAGCAATAGATTCATCGGTATGATCAACAACAGGATCATCACCAACAACCGAAAGGCCAATGAATGCTCCATTCTCTTTTTCATAATAGCCTCCTTTTCTTAATCCTGCCGATGACCATTGTATGTGACAATACTTAACTTTACCACCTTCTCCTCACCAGCGATAGAGAAGTTCCGAGCAATAATGGCACATATCCGACAAACTTTACATAAAAGGACACTATGTAGCATGGCAATCTCCTTCTATTCTATGTATAATGATTACGTGACTAAGGCGTCAAAAGATCAAAGAAACTACCTTTTGACGCTCTTATCATAACACATGGCTAATCAATGTCGAACCTAACAGAAGCACTTTCAAAAGTCCATGCTTCTGACAGACTTACTCAATCAAGGAAGCTGATTATGAAATCAAAAAAACAAGCCAAGGTCTTACTTCAAGACCATATACACCATAATCTAATACGCAGTTCAATGGTGGCCATCCTTGTCATCTCGATTATATCAGGCATCATCTTTGTGGTCTCCAGTACCTTAACCAACAAAGCTGTCGAAGATATTCTTATTCAAAAAACAGCTGGTGAAATTGAAAGCACCCTAAGCAAGGAGACCTCACTCCTGCAACATCATTTAGAAGAAGTCGCTCAGATTCTGACCATTTTCCAAGATCAGGAAAGTGCTTTTTTCAAAGAGCTCTCTGACAAACCACTGCCTGAAGACCTTAGTATGTTTACAACTCATGCTAATGGTGCCCTTTATAAGCCTTATGACAACGGTGGCAGCTCCCTATATTATTCAGCTGACACACAACTAACTGACCTTGAATACAAGAAGGCATATTATACCGAGTCCTTCGATGTCAGGTACAAAAGCTTTGTAGAAAATACGCCCCTTGTGGCTCAGGTCTATATCAATACTTACGATAATATGAATCGTCTCTATCCAATGATGCCTGATGCACCAACTCAATACGGTCCAATTTTGACAATGACCGAATACAATTTTTATTATCTGGCCGATGAAGCCCATAATCCTCTTAGGCAACCTGTATGGACTTCGGCCTACTTAGATCCCGCTGGTCTTGGATGGATGGTATCTTGCATTGTTCCAATTTACAATGGTGATTTCCTTGAAGGGGTCACAGGCGCTGACATTACCTTAGATCGATTGATATCTTCTTTACTTAATATGGATTTACCTGTCTATGGAGGAGTATTCATCACTGATAACAGTGGCAGCATCATCGCCATGACCGAAGAGATTGAAATACTTTTTTCACTGGAAGAACTTGCCACCAATGACTACACGAACGTCCAGAGTACCGTCTACAAGCCTTCTGATTATATGCTTTCCAACTTAAGCCTAGAAGGTGAAGAAACCAAGCTTCAATCTATGTTAGGTGGGCAACATACAAAAACCACCCTAACATACAACAACACCAATTACCACGTACAACAAAGCACCTTAACCAACACTGGCTGGCACGTCTTTGCAGTTTTTGATGAAAGTGCCTTGTATTCAGATTTACTGGTTGTCAACGAGTCCCTCTATAAGATCATGGTCTATGAGGCATTGATCCTTATTGTTCTTGTGATCTTGTTCATCACCTTATTCAATAGCCAATCTCATAGCCTTGCCAAATCCATCTCGGAACCCATTGATCAATTGCGTTTGGCGACAGAAAAGATCGGAAGCGAATTGGAACTTGGAGCGTTGCCACAGAACATGAATATCAAAGAAATCCATGATCTCAACCAACAATTCAACCGTATGTCTGAGGAACTTAGTAAACGGACAAAAGATCTAATTGATAAGGAATCCGAAAGAAAACTTCATGAGAACCTGGCAGAAAAGTATAAACGTGAAGCCAATAGGGACACCCTTACAAAGGTCTGTAACCGCAGGCGTATAGATGATATCATCAGTGATGAAACAAAACGATCAAGAACCTCTGACCAACCCCTATCCCTCATATTGATTGATATTGATAACTTTAAGTCAATCAATGATACTTATGGTCATGCTGTAGGCGATGATGTTCTAATACTGTTTTCCAAGACAGTCAAAGAACACTTACGAGCATCTGACCACATCGGACGTTGGGGTGGTGAAGAATTCCTGGTCATCTGTCCAAATACTGATTCAACCCAAGCAACCAATGTAGCTGAAAAGCTAAGAGCCATTATTGAGAACACTGACTTCAAATTAGATCACTCTGTTACAGCAAGTTTCGGTGTTGCCGGATATCAACACGAAGATAAAAGAACCTTTTTCACCAAAGTGGATGCCGCTATGTATAAAGCTAAAAGTATGTCAAAGAATACCGTCGTCTGCTATCAGACGATCACTGACCTAACCACAGAACGATAAAATTAAAGCTAACCATATCTGTAAACCTTGACCGATATGGTTAGCTTATCTATTGGGTCACTCTTTTTGTTCTTCATAAAATAGAGCCTTTTCCACATACATCTTTTGATCTGCATCGTTGATAGCCTCATAGAGCGTCATCCTTGATGCTGCATGAATCAACGTCGATCCATGACTTGCACTAACCGGCACTGATTTCACTCTCTTCATAGCCAGTTCAGCATCTATCCTAAGCCAAATCTTATCCAACAATGTTGTATCTGCATTCTTACAGATAATCAAGAACTCGTCACCACCTATTCGGATGAACACATCACTCTCCCTTGCCCCTTTCATATTAGGAAACACCCTGTATAGATAGCTATGGAAAGACTCATCAAGGAACAATCTTTGTTGCCAACGGATATGCTTTCTAACCGCTGCTGAGAACTCCTTAATCAATCTGTCCCCTGTCTCATGCCCATAATGGTCATTGACATACTTAAGGCCATTCAAGTCACAAAATATCACACCAGTGTCAGATTTGATCCGTTTGTCAAGCTCTATCATAGATTCTGCCGTTTTTAATCCGAACTGTCGATTATAGGCCCCAGACATACGGTCATATTTGGAGATGAACTCAATCTGCATCTTACTGTAGAAATACCATCCGGAACCCAAGAAAACCATACACATAGCAAGGATAAATATCCATACGATCAAATGTCCTTCTCCAACATAGAATTCAAACATATCCCAACCAGAAGTCCACGTTGTAAAAAAAACGTTATCATCAGGTATGAAGGTCACTGCATACCAGCAGCCCCCTGCAGACACAACCGACTGCGGGCTAATATTATGCATGTTAAACATCTGCGTATCAGAAACATCAATACAACGATAAACATAGGTGCCCGAATCATCTCTGAATGAACCTTCCTCTCCAGCCGATAATTGAGACCACAAGGCAGGGTTTTCAACAGACATGGTCTCATCCATAAGATAATCAAACATGAAGCCCCACGTAATATGATTACCAGAAGTATCAGCAAAATAATAACCCGCATTATTAAGAAGATAAAGTTCATTGGAATGACTGCTTAGAAAGCTGATTTTAACGGCATCCAGCATATTGCCAGCAGAATAGTTAAGCATTGTCACACCTATAGGTTGATTCCCATCATATACTTTCCTACCGATTCGAAGCATCGGTTTATAGGGTTTCTCAATGAAACCATCTTCCACATTAAGATCCAATAGCGACATATAATACGTCTGATATGCTTCTAAAGCTGCTGTTTCAATAAAATAATAGCGATTGCTTTTATCCTGTAACTGTTGATCAGAATATGCGACGGCCTGACCATCGTCGTAATCTACCCTTATCAATTCCATGCCGTCCATGTCAAATAACCTGATCTGATCATAGATTGCCTTGCTTCCGGAGAATTCCTGCCATAATAATTGGATGGACTCCGTGCTCTGTGTCGATCCATCATAAAAACTTTCAACATTATTTGTAATATAATTCAAATCAGATAAGGACATATAGAGCCTATTAAGAATCAAACTCTCCAATGAAGACAAGTATGCCAATTCATTCTGTATATATATATATCTGTCATTTTGATTCTCCTGGGTTTTGATTCTATAGAAGACACCCACCGTTATCACACCGACAACCAATGAAAATACGAGGGCAGCAATAACAGACTGCCTGATCATTTGCTTCTTCATATCGTTTATCCTTCATCATATAGTATGGATTTTTTCAACAACTATATATTCAGTCTTCCGCGATGCAATCACAAATAGAGTCCGACATTTTTTAGACCATCCCCGATCATTCTTACATTATATCACGATTCTATGAAATATCTAAAAAAACCATGGAATTTAAAAAATTAAATCCCATGGTTCCAAATGACACTATGCCTAACGCTGATTCTTAGAACTGAACTTTATTATAGTCTTTTTCAACCGATCCATTAGGGCCACCTGTAATAAGACTGAACATTACCGCCGCGATAAAAGCAATGATAAACCCAGGCACAATTTCATAAAGTCCTGTATTCAAAGCTTTAAACAGAATCGTTGTCAGGCCACCAAACACAAGACCAGCCAATGCTCCCCATCGGTTCATCTTTCGCCAGTACAACGAGAGAATGATCACCGGCCCGAAGGTTGCACCAAATCCTGCCCATGCATAAGACACCAACCCCATAACAGAATTGTTCGGATTGCGGGCAATAAGGTATGCAATGACCGCAACACCTATAACGGTTAATCGACTTACCAACACCAGCTCCTTGTCTGAAGCATTCTTACGGAATAGGACTTTATAAAAATCTTCAGATATAGCTGACGCTGTCACAAGAAGTTGAGAATCCGCTGTACTCATAACCGCAGCTAAGATTGCTGCCAGTAATATACCTGCTATCGCCGGATGGAAGGTCAGACGTACAAGACTCATGAAGACCGTCTCCGCATCATCAAGTCCCGGCAGCAAGACACGGCCCACAATACCAACCATCACCGCTGCTGCCAATGAAAAAGTAACCCACACCATGGCAATCCATCTTGCTTGTTTGATTTCACCGGCACTTCGAATCCCCATGAATCTAACAAGAATATGAGGTTGACCAAAGTATCCAAGGCCCCAAGCCAAAGAGGATATAATACCGGTGATTGCAAGACCGTTCCCAGTGCTGTCAAGGACCATATTCATAAAATTAGGATCCACAGCTTTAACCGCTTCCATAGTTGTGTTGTAACCGCCAAAGGTTATGAACCCAGCCACAGGTACAATGATGATGGCACAGAACATGAGAATCCCTTGGAAGAAATCCGTCCAACACACTGCTAGATAACCGCCTAAGAACGTATAAGATATGACAATTACCGCACCGATGAGTAGCGCCAACTGATAATCCAGTCCAAAAACCGTCTCAAAAAGTGTTGCCCCTGCAACAAATCCAGATGATGTGTATATAAGGAAGAAAAAAAGTATGAAAGTTGCAGATAAGACTCGTAACATCTTAGAATCATCATGAAAACGATTCTCCAAATAATCAGGTATTGTAATAGCGTCCCCAGCATGTTCTGTATAAATTCTAAAACGCTTAGCAATGAACTTCCAGTTAATATAAGTTCCTACCAAAAGACCAATTGCAATCCACCCTGCACTTAGCCCACTTAGATAGGCTGCACCTGGCAGTCCAAGCAATAGCCATCCACTCATGTCAGACGCTTGTGCACTGAGCGCAGTCACCCAACCATTCAGTGAACGACCCCCAAGAATGTAGTCCGAAAGGTCATTCGCCTTCGTAAAATAGTAAATCCCGATTCCGAACATAAAAATAAAGTAACAAATAAAAGTGATCAGTATCCCTAGACTCATAATATCCTCCTGTCGCCCAAATTCAATGTAACCCTCTTACACCGTGGCATACATAATCACTATTTTACATGATACGTTCTAAAAAGACAAATGTCTTTTAAAGACGGACTGTTTGTATAATAAAAAACCTACGGTAATAACACCATAGGTTAGATAAATAATCCCATATTATGCATGCATCATCTTAAGTATATAATCACTGTCCATATCTTCGCGTCATTGGTCGATGCAAGACAAATATGTATAGAACAATAGATATGGCAACCATTACAAAACATACACTGAACACAGCACTAAAACCAAAGAATTCTGAAATAGCGCCCCATGCAAAGGAACCCAAACCAAAACCGATGTCCATCGTCGCGTAATATGTCGCATTCGCTGCACCTCTTCTGTCAAGTGGACTCAACTTAAGCACAACTGTATTGATAATTGGCTGTACTGTTCCAAAACCAACACCATATAACACTGCAGCAAGCAACACCAATGGTAAACCTTGTGCAATAGCAAGTACAAAAAACATGGTCAACGTCATGAAGATTGTCGGCATATAGACCTTAAAGTATCCGTACTTGTCCGTTAGTTTACCTCCAAGAAGCCTCGTGCCAATCATGACCACAGAATAGGTCGTAAAGAAGAGACCTATATCTTCAATCCCCCGTTCAATGGCATACAATGGCATAAATGAAAATACAGAAGAAATCGGAAACACCACAAACAGAATAACCAGACATGGTCTTATAGACGTCTTCTCAATAAAATCAAAAGGTCCCTTATTTTTTCTCGCAACACCTGCTGGTTCGGTAGGAATAACTTCTCCATCCTCAGGTGTTATCTCTACTACTTCTAGAGCGTTCTCATAATTCAGATACAGTGCAAAGACAGCACTAACAACAGCAACGCCAAAGGCAAAAATGTAACTTCTTGTATAACCAATCACTTCAATCAAGTAAAGGGCTACTACCGGACCAATAGCCGAAGCCACAGTTCCAGTAATACCAAAGTAGCCAACCCCCTCTGTCAGTCGACGGTGAGGTACCACATCTGACAGAACCGTTCCTAAGGCTGTTGAAAAAGCACTTAGACCAATACCTTGCAAAAACCTAAGCATATACACAATTGTCACACTATGGGCAAACACAAGCATCAGCGAAAAGCCTGCGAAAGAAATCAAACCAAATAGCAGCACCTTACGACGCCCCACTGTATCCAACATACCACCGAAGACCGGCCTGAACAATAATGCTGATAAGGTAAAAATCATCATCAGTGTACCTGCCGCCATATTGTTACCACCAAGCGTAATCATATACAGAGGCAACAAAGTGATCAGCATGAAACTGGACACATTGATTAGTGTCGCTACCAAAAGCAGAACAATATAGTGACTGCTCCATAATTTATCTACGTGTTGTTGACGATCCATATATGCACCTTGAGCCATATTTCGCACCCTTCCTGGTTTTGATCGGCGATGCCTTACCAATCTTGATAACACCGATGAGTACACTATATCACCTAAAGTATACTCCAACTCAAGCTTTTTGCACAAATTCGGTACAATGTGTCAAATATCTGATATTTCCCTTTCCTTAACGTGCCTTGTCCCGATACATATGCTCGTCAGCTGACTTCATGACTGTATGGAGGTTGCCATGTTCTGAGAAAAGACTATACCCAACTGCAAGGCGGATTCTGATCAAGGTGCCTGCCGCTTCAACAGGTCGAGAAAAACTATGATTAATCTTCTCTAGTAGTCGGTTGATATTCTTAGAAGTAATGTAATATCCTGAAGTCATTACAAACTCATCGCCGCCTAATCTTGCTACATAGTCCACTTTCTCATCAACAAGCCTCAAACGCTTTGCCACTTCAACCAGGACCTGATCGCCAGCCGAATGGCCATAATGGTCATTAATGCTCTTAAACTCATTAATATCGATAAAAATTACCGAGAAGTCGCTGCCGTTGCTTATGTACCCCTCATTCATGCGCTCAAGACTCTTGAAAAACTGGCGACGATTCGGCAGACCAGTTAACTTGTCATAATTGGCCTCCAAATAATACTGCTCTGCCAACCTCCGATATTTCTGATAACTGTCTTCCAATCTAGCTTCCATAAGGTATCTATTCGTCATATCTGCCATCATTATGACGTAACCTTTAGGGCCGTAAAGATAATCATAGATAAAGCTGCTATTCACTGAGAATACCTTATGACCTTCTCTAGGCAGCACCAAACTCACCTCTAAATTCTCCATATGATCAATACTGAGTTCCTTATCACTGGACATGCCATAATCACTTAACAGCGAAAAAAGATGCTCATTGATTACCTTCTCGCCAAATACTTCTTTTGATTTCTTATTGGCATCAACAATAATGCCTTTCATATTGACATTAAAAATCATCTCAGGCACAGCATCCAGCACCTGTTCAACCGTAGAGTCATGAATGGTTAATCCAATACTGCCACGTAAGGTACTTGTCCATATGAACAGGGCAAGTATTAACATCATATAATATGAAACAGGTGGTAAAGGATAGGGCAGCAGAGGCATTGTCAGATCAAGGATACCGCCAAAAATCAGTATGCAAAGTACAACGCCAATCCTAAGGTTGATGCGACTTGTCACTGCTGTATTATCAAAACTTTTTCCCCACTGATAAACCTTAAACAACGCCACTGTAAAATAGGATAGCAAATAGCACAAATAGATCCAATACCACACATTGTCTAAGGTATTAATCGGATTCCATCCCCAGGTCATCTGCTCCAAATCAACAATGACGATGGCACCATCTATATAGAAATTCACCAAAATCAATATGACCGGCACAATATAAATGGTCCATCTGCGTCGATTCAACCACTCATAATACATTTCATACATTAGAATATTAGCCGCCAGGGCTGGAAGGAGAATCCACGATATGCCAGTCACCTTATAGGAAAGCCAAGCAACATCTTTAGATGTCGTTATGTGAAACACCGTCATCCATATGCCCCAACTAATCATCAAAGCATAAAGAAGCATGACCATACCATCTTTTGCTGACCTAACACGTCGAAAGAACACCTGAGAAAACAACCCTACATATATGACTGTAATTGTGGAAGAAATCAATGGAAATATCAGCATGAAACCACCTCACCATCTGCTAACTTATCCTGATACATATTCAAGTCAGCTTCTCGAACAAGATCGTCCACATCCTGATACTCTTTTGAATTGGCGAAACCGACCGATATTCCCCAGTGACACTTGTGCTTATCGATGACGAATTCCCTAGCGAATAAAGCTTTAATCTCATCGCCTTTTATCTTATGGTTAACTGGATTCGCTGTCATATCTATCATGATAAACTCATCCCCACTGATACGGGCAACAAATCCTTCATCGCCAGAATAAGCAGTCAACAATTCCGCAGTGTGGACTAGTGCCTTATCCCCTATACTATGACCATAGTGATCATTGATTGCTTTAAAACCATTCAAGTCCAAATAATAGACACCAAACTCTACTCCTTCCTCTAACAGCTTATTCATTCGCTCATAAAAAAGACGTCTGTTAGGCAAGTTTGTCAAAAGATCGTAATTCGCCAAATGCTCTAACTCCTCGGATAACTTCATGTACTTTTCGCTATTACTTTTTAGATCATGAGCCATCCGTATTCTCCAGCCAATTTCACTGAACACAGCCACATAGCCGATAAATCCAAGGTATGGGTCTGACATTGCATTGACAGAAATAACAACTGGTATACTACCATCTTGCTTCTTCCTGAACATGACTTCTGTCTCATGCATCGCCTCTGCTGCTTCTTGGCTACCGATAAAACCATCGTCTTCGAAAGATTCAATCAGCAAACTATCTAGGATCACACCACTTAATTCATCCCTGGTATATCCTAGGATAGATGATGCACTTCTATTGGACCTGACAATCACACGGTCTGCATTCAGAATCAAGATGCCTTCTTTCAGACTTTTAAACACCTCAGACCCCTCCATCATATTTCGTATATTGAACAGATCAAACCTGCGTATGACAATATAGAGGGTTATTGAAAAGAGGATGACTGTCAGATTGGAGATTGGTGGTATGAACGTTACATATAAAGGTGTTATGAATTCCACAACGAAAGAAATACTGACAAGTACTGCATCCACAATACCAAGAACCATGGCCTGACCTTTGGCCATTGAACGCAAAGATGTGGTGGTGGCACTAAATAAGCGCCAAAGTCCATAACCGAAATATAGCACAAACACCAACATATAGGCCCAAAAAAGCTCGTTGCCAATATCATTGATATAGAGCCATCCTAAACCATTCCTACTGTATATCAGTTCTGTTGCCCCTGGCATCTTACCTGAGATATAGGAATAGCAAAGAATGAGAAGGGTCGGTAAATAGATCGTAAAGGATTTTTTGTTAGTAATCTCAACGCCAGTAAAATCAAGAAAGAAAATCAAAGAAGAGGCCGGCAACGTAATCCAACCGATGGAACCGATATGAATCAGTCGCCATGCAATGGCTTCAGTGGGCGCCATATAAAGAAAAGTATAAGAAAAAACCCATATAAATAGGCTCATCAATACCCCTAATGCTGATTTTAGAAGATTGCTGACCCGCCTGGCACTTAATGCTAAGTATAAGTTGGCACCGACGAGTAGCATACTGACATACGATAAAACGGTTAAGGTCTTCATGGCTTTATTATACACTATAATTGCCGTTTTATCAGCTGTTCTTGGACGGACTCATGGTCTATTGGGAACAATATTGAACAGGTGGAAATTCCTCTTACGAAATGAAAAAGCACAAGCAATAAGACATCATATGCCCATTGCTCGTGCTTAATTCAATAATTGAACCTATACCAACGTATTATTCATTATAATCACATCGTTATCACTTATACTTACGAATAAAATAAGCCGGCGTACAGCTCCATGCATGACAATAACTATTAACGATATTGGACCCATAAGGGGATTCGCTTCTGTCCTTTGGATTATAAAGTTCCCAGAAGGTATCAGCCCCCTCTTTGATCATACCGCCCCAGTATTCTTTAATGACATCAAATGCAAGTGCCATTTCATCACACTCAATCAAAGCATCCACATAATAATGATGCATGTATGGCGTGACCATGCCAATGGACGGATTCTTTTCTATAGTCCTGTGAATAAGGTCTTTGTTGGCTTCTTGCGACATGACCCCTGCAAGAATCATCCATATCTGTGAACCCCAGGATATTTGATCTTCATCACCACTGACAAACATCTGGGCGTCTTCATCCCAGAAATGGTTCATGGCGCCTTGAATGCAACGATCAATCCATATCTGCATCGTATCAGCCATTACAGAATCATTCAACAACTCAGCCAGCTTTAGGCCGAACCGCATACAGTATATAAGGATCGCCTGGGCCCCTGCCTGTTTATTAAGGCCTTTGCTCCAATCGATGAAGCACCAGAAGCCGTCCCCTTTGTCTTCCAGAATATATTGGTCATTCAATTCAGAAATTGCGTTGGTCAATTGTTTCATCGCAAGAGGATATAGGTCTTTTAACGTATCATGATCGCCTGAAGCAATAACATATTCATATAACGTTGGCGCCGTAAATAATGCATAGTCAATTAAAAATGTATCGTCCGGCTCCGGTGTCGGCTCCGTAAAAATACAGGCGCTGATTCTATCTTCATTAAAAGGCATACCAAAGAACAGATACAGGCTTCGTTTGACCAAATCAAAATGATCAAAGGTGCCATAGCTCACCAACGCTTGCAAGCGGAAATCACCCATCCACATACGGCGGTCCCTTTTAGGCCCATCTTCAAAGACGTCCTGCATACAGTCTTGTAGAGTCCTAAGGCTAACCCTGTCTATTTCATCCAACAAGGCCTCCCCTGTTGAGATTGATGGTACCATGTCCATAGATACCGCAGATATTTTTTCCACACTTACATCTTCAATGACTACGCTGAATTTCTGAGATGCATCGATGGTCAGTATTTCTAAATAACGGAAGGCATACCTTCTTGGCAGTTTGATCGTAGCCGGGAGCACATCAATATGTATGAATTCCTCCTGAATCCAACCTTTGCTGATCCAGCCATCATAGTCCTCTATCTTATCCAGGACTTCTTCAGCTACTTCTGCAAACTTCAGACGAAGATACGCCGGTGCATCCTGATGGCTGCCAACCTTTGCTACTTTTAGTGTCACATAACCAACCATATGATCGCCAAAGTCGAGACAGACCTTGTCATCTCTGTTCATATGGATGTCTTTAAGATTTTCTATGCTACCAGCATTATGCGTTTCTACTTGATCTGCATCATTCTTTGATACTGATAACAGTCCAGTTGGTAGTTTGATTTCTTTTATGAGGTCAGGTTTAAGCCCTTTTGCTTTCTCCAAGAACGCTCGGTTGTATTTTATATCGAATGTTTCAAATCTGCTGTAAGATGCCATACTTCACACCCCTTTCATCTATCCGTATCTTAATTAATCAACTCACTAACAAACCATTCAGATCAGCTACCATTTTGCTAATCCTAGCGTTGGATATTCCGCTAAAACTTCTAAGAGATCTTATAGTTCTGGCATTCAATAGTGCATTGGCAAGATTATCCGATAGACTGCCTGCCAATGCTTTTGTAAAAGCTTCAAACTCAGGCATTATATGCTCAATACAATATTGTCTTGTCTTAGAGTGTTCGAGCAACAAACCAAGCTTAGTATCCTGATCAATTACCCATGGTAATTCAGTCGTACTAAGTACCTTAACCTCTATGCAATCCCTAATATCCCTAGATGAACTACCGACCATGACTTCGTAAATACCTGAAGGCACATACCAATCTTCTATTGTTGTTTCATAATATGCAAAGGATCTTTTATCCAGTGCGAAACTGATTTTTTTAGTCTCGCCCGGCTCAAGTAATACCGACTCAAACCCTTTAAGTTCTTTCAATGGCCGCTGAACCTGATTTGTCTTATCACGCACATACAGCTGAACAATCTCTCTCCCGGTACATTGGCCGGTATTGAGTATATCGATAGATACCATGACTGTATCCGTATCATTGAATGTACGTTGACTGATATCAAGATTATCATGTTCAAACGTTGTATAACTCAATCCATGCCCAAAAGGAAACAGCACATCCAAGTCTCTAGAATCATAGTACCTGTAACCAACATAGATACCTTCATTATAATATGTCTTCTGCCTGTATCCGCCATAATTCAAATACGCAGGTGTATCTGATAACTTAAGGGGAAATGACTCCGCCAATTTGCCAGATGGGTTATAGTCGCCAAATAGCACTTGCCAAACCCCTTCAGCAACACCTTCGCCACCTAGATAGCACTCTAAGATTGCTTCTACGTCATTAACCCATGGCATCTCAACTGGTGACCCATTTTGAAGGATGATAATCACCCGCTCATTAACCTGACATAACTCATTAATCAATCTATTTTGACAATCTGGTAATGCCATATGTGTCCGATCATAACCTTCCGACTCAAAAAGTTCCGGCAAACCAGCAAAGACAACAACCGTCCCTGAGGTCTTTGCCTCCTCAATAGCTTCCCTTGCCTCATTTTCCAGCCATTCGTCACTATCCTCAGGAAATCCCTTTGCATAAGTAATCGCTGCATATTCATTGGCAGCAGTGATAAAATCAGTCACTTTGTAGGCATTAACGTGAGAGCTTCCCCCTCCTTGATATCGTGGTTTTTCGGCAAATCCGCCGACGATAAGCAAGTCATCCGTGTCTTTTTTTAGTGGTAGCACGGATTCATTCTTTAAAAGTACCAGAGATCTTTTTGCAATTTCTATGGCAACTGCATGGTGTTCTTCCCTATCATAAGTCACCTCATATTTTCCATTTTTGAAGCTTCGTATCATCGTCAAGATACGTTTAACACTATCATCCAGAGCCTTCATTGGCAATACACCACTCGACACGGCTTCTCTAATTACTTCATCATTCAGACCCTGACATCCAGGCATTTCCAGGTCCATACCTGCAAGAAGACCTTTAACTCTGTCACTGACTGCACCCCAGTCGGATATGACTGCGCCTTCAAACTGCCACTCTTCCTTTAAAACATCACCTAACAACCGTTTATGCTCCGAAGCATATATGCCGTTAATACGGTTATAAGAACACATCACTGTCCATGGTTTTGCATTTTTCACAGCCATTTCAAATCCTGTTAAATAAACTTCTCTTAAGGTTCTCTCATCAATTTCAGAAGAGCTAACCAAGCGTTCATATTCTTGGTTATTAACAGCAAAGTGTTTAAGTGATGTTCCGATATTTTTTGACTGAACACCATTGATATAGGCGCCTGCCAATTCCCCAGTCAAATAAGGGTCTTCCGAGAAGTATTCAAAATTCCTGCCGCAAAGAGGAGAACGCTTGATATTTGCCCCAGGGCCTAGAAGTATGGCCACGCCTTCTGCCTGACATTCATCGCCCAAGGTCTCTCCAACCAGGCCAATAAGCTCCCTGTCAAAACTACAAGCAAGACCTGCTGCAGAAGGGAAACATGTTGCTTCTATACTTTTATTAACCCCTAAGTGATCTGCAGCATCTTCCTGTTTGCGCAGTCCATGAGGCCCATCGCTCATCATAATTGCAGGCAAATCATATTGCTCTAGTGATTCAGTATGCCAAAAATCTCTTCCAGAACATAATTGAATCTTTTCTTCTAAAGTCATCTGCTCAATAATCTCATTAATATTCATAACTTTTCCCTATCCTTCTATCTTTTTTCTGACTCAGGAGGATACCTATTGTAATCAATACAGTCCCATATGCAAACTTTATACCAATGGCTTCATGCAATAATATACTGCCAAATAGTGCAGCAATCATCGGTTGTATTGGGTAAAATGACGCACATATGCTGGCTTCCAATTCTGTTAGGCTAATGTTCCATAATGCATAGGCATAACCTGTACATACAAAACCGAAGTAAAGGAGCACTAACCAAGTACCAAGTGTTTGACTCGTCCACAATTCCCATGTATGGCCTCTGAACTGTTCCAGTACCCCAATGGGCAGATAACAACAGGCAGCAATACCTGCGGCATATCTCGTAACTTGCACTGGGTCATACTTCTGTGCTATTCGTCGCACCATCACTGTCGCATAAGACCAAATCAATACGGAGCATAAAGAGAATATGACCCCAAAAACACTGCCTCCAGACTGACTTCCAAGAATCAGATATATGCCAAATATGGCAATCAGCAGACCAGTCATTGTGGTCTTTGTCAAACGCTCCTTCAATATCACTACTGCAAAGATACTGATAGATATTGGGTTCATGGCGTTCAGCAAGGAGGCTGTTGAAGCACCTGCGTAACGAATACCGTACATCTGCAGACACACCGAAACGAAATACCCTGCGATGCCAATCAGGAGAATATACTTCCTGTCCTCTCGATCAATTGCCAATTTCTTACCTTTAACAACCATACTCAGAAATATGAAGGCCATGAAAAAACGTAAGAACGAGAGCGTGAACACTGGGAAGAAAGAGAGTAAATACTTACTTGATACATAAAGGGTTCCGAATAAGAAGAAGGCCAGCATCAACCGGGCATAGACATTTTTTATATTCATATCAGCCTTTCACAGCACCTGCTGCGATGCCATTGACAAATTGCTTTTGGAGTAGCGAGAAAATCAATATCAAAGGTAAAGCACACAAGACACATGCTGCAAAAAGAATGTTCCATTGCGCCGGGTTTTCCCTGTCACCAAGGAACTGAATCATTCCTACTGGTAGTGATTGTTGATTCGCTTTTGACACGAATACCATTGGGAAGAAATAATCGTTCCAAATCCATAATCCCTGTGTAATAACAACAGATACAGTTGCTGGCTTCAACAAAGGAAATACAATCTGTGAGAATCTCGTCCAGAGCCCTGCACCATCAATATAAGCGGATTCCTCAACCGATATCGGAATGGACTTCATAAATCCTGTAAATAAAAATGTCGAAAAAGGCATACTACAGGTTATAAACATAATCATCGGTGTGAACCTTGTGTTTGGCAAATTCAAGTATCCGAAAGTCTGGGCAATCGGCACAATAACCATTTGTGCTGGAATCACCAAGCCTGAGATGAAAAAGTAATACAGAAATTTACTGAATGGTTTTTTTACACGGGCGATCGGATATGATGCTAATGTTGCGAACAAAACAATGATGAATACCGATCCGCCAGTTGTCATCAAACTGTTCAGCAACTTTACCGGGTAGTTCATCTTCGTAAAGGCTGCAATATAACTAGCTAAGGTCACTTGATTGAAGAGATTAAGAGGTGACGTCAGATTAGACGGATCTCTCAACGAACTTGAGAAGATTATGACCAGTGGCATTATGATCAGTATACAAAAGAGCGTTAGCAAAAGGTATAGCACGCTGTACTGGAGTCTGCTTTTTTGTTTCATATTCATCATAGCTCAACCTCTCTTTTATTCATGAAAATCAACATAGCCACTGTCAGTAAGATAATCACCATGAATGCTACAACAGCAAAAGCACTGGCTTTACCCATCATTTGGTCAGTAAATGCTATCTTGTAAATTGTGTACATCAGCGTATTCGTCGATTTACCCGGTCCGCCGTTGGTCATTATAAAGGCGTAGTCAAAGGCCTTGAGCCCTGCTATAACACTTAATATGACGTTAATTGTGATCGTTGATGAAATCAGCGGTAATTTTACTTTTCTAATCAATTGCCACTCAGTACACCCGTCAATTTTGCCGGCCTCTATAAGGCTCTCGTCAATTGTCTGTAAGCCAGCCAAATAAATAATCATCGTTGTACCAAATGCTTTCCAAATCTCAACCACTGCAATGGCATATAAGGCTTGTTTAAAACTGCCAAGAACATTAAACGCTGAGCCATCCAGGCCAATATTGGTCAAAAAAGAGGCAATCAGACCTGTATCCGGCATATAAACATATGACCATATGAACCCAACAACGATGGCACTGAAAAGTGCAGGAATATACGCTGAAGTTCTAAAAAATGTTTTGAACCGGATGTTGGTATTCAGAGCCAAAGCGATGGTCAAACCAAGAAGGTTACCACCAAGAACTATCATGGAAGCGTAGATCAAAGTGTTTTTTACTGAATTCAACAGCGTGCCTTCTTTGAAGAGCGTCATGTAATTCTTCATACCGACGAAGTCGAAGTTGTAATTGATGCCGTTGAAGTTGGTTACACTGTAAAAGAATAATTGGAATACTGGCAGAATCCAAAACACCAAGAACAATGTCAGTGCCGGCACTACAAACATATACATTCTATTTGGGAACACCAATGATTTCATTCCCACATCGTTTTTTCTAAACAAACTGTCCATCCTTTCAAAAAACAGACTTCACACCTATGCCTTCATAGGTGTGAAGTCATGCTTACGTGTCACTTAATCGCTTATTCCACTTTATTTAGACCATGATGTGGAAGTCAGGCTTTTAATTGTCCATCAACTCATCGAATTTACGTTGCATTCCTTCTGTAATATCTGTTACAGAAGTATCCAGACCACCAATTCTCTCACTAAGAAGTGATTCCATCTCCACTTCTACACCTGCTGGCCAACCTTGGTTACTCCAGTAGAAAGAATATCCCTGATTGTACAGTTCAATAAAATCAGAAAACAGTGGATTAACTTGATCAGAACCATAACCGTATGTAGGAATGACTCTGCCTGAATCTACGTATGCTTTCCAAGCATCGGATTCACCGTTATACCAATAATCAAGAATCGCTTTACATTCATCGACATAGTCAGAACTTGCTGTAATTGCTGGGCCTGCTCCAACGGCCATAGAAGCGTAAAGTTGTTCTCCTTCACCATTACCCGGCAATGGGAAGTAACCGCGTTCAAATTCTGCCGCACCTTGTGCCGTAATAGCCGGTGCATTGAAGGATCCATCGAAAATCATGGCTGCTTCTCCATCAACAAACTTCTGAATCGCCTGTTGTGCCCCAAGACCTAGAGATGTACTTTCAATGTAGCCATTCTCATACAGTGTGTTGTACATTGACAGCACCTTATCCCAAGTACCTTCATCTGTGTACTTTGTTGCCCCTGTTCTAAGATCATCATCGTAGTTGGCGTTTTGTGGGTATACGACACTTGCCGCCAACTGATATAGACCGAACTGCATAACATACATGTCTTTATCGCCCATGACAATCGGTTGAACACCATTGGATTTTAGTGTCTCGCAGACATTCAAGAATTCATCCCAAGTTGTAGGCACTTCAAGCCCATAAGTATCGTATATTCCCTTGTTGTAATATGTTCCTAGGATAGTAACCCCTGAAGGCACTGCATAGGTTTCCCCTTCGTATTTGAAAGCTTCCGTTCCATTGGCAGCTTCACCGTTAAATATGTCAAGGTCACTGACCGGCGCCAAATAGCCTGCTTCTGCAAGACCAATCACTGAATTGGCTCCTGCATACTTAGGTTGTACAAGAATGATGTCCGGTGCTTCGCCTGCAGCCAATTTAGTTTTAAGAGCCGTATAATATTGGTCATCAGGAAGTTTTGTCACTTCAAGGATGATATCCGGAAAAGCTTGATGGATTAGATCCGGTAATATTTCAGTATGAAAATCATTTTCTGAAGTTGTTCCTGAGAACATCATTGTGATGACTTTGGTTTCTTCTGCACTGCTGCTACCAGTCTCTGATGATGTACTTTCTCCTGTACCCTGACTTTCTGCGCCGGATGTTGAGGTCTCATTGGACCCGCAGGCTGAAAGGGTGAGTGTGGTCATAATAACCATTAGTAAAACAGATAATAGTTTCTTCATTCTACAATTGCCTCCTCAATACTTAAGTTTAACTAGTTACGTGATACCCAAAACCAAGTTGACTATTTCAACTGGTGTCATTATCATAGCATGTAGGTTGGTATACTTATGTTTAGAGTTATAGTATACTATTGTTAGGTATATAACTGGGAGGTAACAATGAGCCTTAAGTGGAAATTCCTTTTTTTCTTTCTTCTTGTATCCAATATTCCTATTATCATCATCACCATTTTCACCTATGACAGATATACCAATCTGGTAGAAGATCGAATCTCTCAGATTGCTGAGAATGTCTTTGAAAAAGCGGTTGATGAAGCAAACGAAGCCATCGATAATATCGACCACATCGCCGAAATCTTCAGCTTCTATTCCGAGACTTCAGATTCCATTGTTGATGAACTCAAACAATACAGAGTCGATGATGGAAGCTTCACCTCATATGATGTCTTTAGGAGCAATCAGAACATTAAGTTTATCTGCAGCAATCTAATGTTCAATGCTGATTACATCAACTGTATATACGTCTTCACGCCAAGTGGGGTTACCCTTGGATATGGTTATGGGGGTAACATAGATCTTAGATATGACTACTCGCCTTTTGAAGATGACTGGTATAATGAAACTTTATCCTTCGAGGGCAAAACACTGGTTAAAGGCATTACCTCCAAGCCATTTCTTATTAACGCCAAGCCGTCTATTTCCTTTTCAAGAGCTTTATATGATGTTTATACTCATGAGTTTCTTGGTGTTCTGTTTGTCGACTGCAAACCAGAGATTTTCTCATTGGATAATGTGAATACTTTACCAGACACAACCCTTCTGTCCATCGAAAACACTGAAACCAATTATACCCTTTACAGCAATATTGAAAATTTCGACGATGATTTCATCAAGGGAGATAAGCAGATTCTTAAGACATCACTGGAGTTAGAACCCCTTGTCCTGACCGCAGTTACAGATTACAATCGGCTTTATAAAGAGTTCGGCTCTACAAGAGTACTCATCATAATGATTGCTCTCATATGTTCAGGGATATTTATTGTTATATCCTTAATCTTATCCAACGCCATCTCAGAGCCCATCTTATTTTTGAGTAACAAAATGGCTAAGTACAAAGGCCATTCTCTTGTTATTACCGAAAAATACTTAGCACGAAACGATGAAATAGGTATCCTGTGTAATGAATACAATAATATGATTGAGGAACTTAATGACTTTATCAAGCAGGAGTATCAGAACAAACTGGTCACCCTTGATTCACAAATGAAATCACTGGAAGCTCAGATCAACTCTCATTTTCTTTACAATACCTTGGAGTCGATCAATAGCATCGCTGAACTCGAAGAAGTGGATAGTATCTCTATCATGTCAATGGCGCTTGGCAACATGTTTCGATACAGCATCAAAACCAAAAGTGAGTTAGTAACCATTCGTCAGGAGATACAGCATATAAGTGATTATGTCTCCATTCAATCTATCCGATTTGATGAACGCTTTGATTTGATCAATGAAATTCCCGAACACCTTTTGCAAGCAAAAGTTCTTAAACTTATTCTTCAACCAATTGTTGAAAACGCCCTATATCATGGATTGAATTATTGCAACAGTGGTGATACCATACTTCTAAAAGCCAGTGTAACTGAACCAAATATCTTCATAACAATCTCTGATAATGGCGTCGGAATGAATGATCATCAACTGAATGAACTAAGAGATAAGCTTAGTCATGAGGCTCAATTCACAGAACTTGGCTCCCGTAACAAACAGAGTATCGGGCTAAAGAACATCCATTCCAGAATAGAGCTGTATTATGGTAAGGGCTATGGCTTATCTGTCATCAGTAACTTAGGAAAAGGCACCTCCATCACTATCAAACTACCGTATATCCTGTAAAGGAGTCTCAATATGTATCACTACATTGTCATCGATGATGAATCATTGATCCGAAAAGGTACCATCAAGAAGCTCGAACCCATTTCCGATTCAGCTGTATGTGTCGGTGAAGCAGCTAATGGAAAAGATGCTTTGTCACTGCTTGATCAAATTGAGGCCGACATCATCATTACTGATATGAATATGACAGTCATGGATGGAACACAACTTCTTCCGTTACTGACAGAACGCTACCCCGATAAACAAATTATTGTTATCAGTGGCTATAAGGATTTCGAGTATACCAAACAAGCCATCACCGCAAATGCCATAGACTATCTATTGAAGCCTTTCAGTCGTGAGGACATCCAAACATGTGTTATAGATGCTATCAAAAGAATAGAAAGTAAATCTATTATACAAACCAAATTAGCAACTAGCGAAAGTGAAAAAGAGCGTGTCCGCTATGATTATGACAAGCAACTCATAAAAAACCTGATTCTGGGCTATGAGAAAAAAGATATTCACTTTTCAAGTGTTAAATTGAATGCTCTACTTAAAACCCATAATGTATCATTGATTGCTATAAGTTCCGGCTCAGAAATTCCCAATGCAGTTATTCGCGATATTTTAATTGAAGAAAACCAGGCTGAGCTAAGCCTCTTCATTCCCCAAGGTCAAAACAACATGAGCTTCATAGTGTTATTTAGACCTTTACATGCCGTACAACCCTTAGATAAGTCTCAAATAGCTATTTTACTCAACCTTTCCACTTATTTGAACACGGAAAATATCCTTTTTATGGCTGGAGCAAGTGACGTGCACCCTAGTGTCTATGACCTTAACAAGGCATACAATGAAGCTATGTCAGCTATGAATCATCAGTTACTTAATTCGAAACAGCAATTTAATCTACATACGGCAACGACAAACGTTGCAACGCCTATACAATGGCCTGCTATAGACGAATTGTTTTTCAGGATGGAAACAGGTGAAACTGAGAAAGTCAAAGAACTGATTGATGATGCCTTCAAGTGGATTTGTTCAACCGATGCCTATCGCTTGTCTGATTTAAAGTATTTCTGCTTCAAATTAACAGAACGTGCTAAGGACGTTCTTAACAGCTACTTTAACGAGATGACATTAGGCAGCTCATCTGCCAGTATTCAGAATATGCTGGCTGATACCTTTTTAATTGAGGATATAAAAAGCAGAGTCATCCTCTTTTTCACCAATATATCTGAGATGCTTAAGGAAAAACATATCTATGGTGATGAGCATACCATTGACAATATCAAGACTTACATAGAGAAAAACTACGTGAATAACTTAACTGTTGAACTTGTCTCAAGTCTCTTTTATCTGAATCGGAGCTATCTCAGTCATATGTTCAAGCAACAAGCAGGGGTGAATTTTGTCTACTATGTTAACCAAGTCCGCATTGAGAAATCCATCGAACTCATGACCACCACCAATCGCAAGGTCTATCAGATTGCCAAATCTGTTGGCTTTGACAATACCAAGTACTTCTATCGCGTCTTTAAGAAACATATGCGGATGACACCGAAGGAATATATGGAGAAGAATACAGTGAATTAATCCATATAAAAGCCCTCCTAATGGCCTGATTCTACTAGAATCAAGGCTCATAGGAGGGCTTTAAAATATCTCTCTATTCTTTTTCTCTCTATTCCCTCTTCTCTTATCCTTTAATTCCTGTTGATGCAATCCCTTCAACAAGGTACTTCTGCATGGTTAAGAATATGATAAAAATAGGTATGAGTGACAGCGTCGCCATGGAGAACAATGCTCCCCAATCTGAACCGGCTGTTGGGTCTGCGAACATCTTTAGAGCATAGCTGACAGGATACTTCACCGGGTCGCTTAGATACAAGAGCGGTGCAAGGAAGTTATCCCAAGTCCACATGAACGAGAAGATGGCCGTTGTGACAAGGGCTGGTTTGATTAGCGGAATAATGATTCTGTAGTAGATCATATATCTGCCGCACCCGTCCATGAGTGCCGCCTCATCCAAGTCTCTTGGAATGCTCTTAATAAATTGGACGTTCAAAAAAATGAAGAATCCATTACCGAAGAACATAGGAACAACGATAGGTAAATAACTGCCTACCCATCCGATCTTATTGAACATGATGTACTGAGGAATCATGATGACCTGGAAGGGCAACATCATCGCCAACAGCATTGCACCAAACCAGAATTTCTTGAATTTGAAGTCCAACCGTGCAAAGCCGTAGGCAACGATGGATGAGGATATGACCGCACCTATGGATGCTAGGCCTGCCAATATGAAGGAGTTCTTGAAAAATAGACTAAAACTATATCCGGAAAATCCTTCCCAACCGACAACATAATTGTTGAATCTGAATTGTTCCGGAATCAGTTGCTGAGCTGTTCTAAAAATCTCATTGCTGTCTTTAAAAGAACTCATAACCATCCACAGCAATGGATATAACATGATAATGGATACGCCGAAGGTCACTATATGATAGATGGTGGTTGTGACCATTTTTCTTTGTTTGAAGCCTGTCATATAATCACCTCTCTGATTCGTAATAAACCCATTTGTTCTGTGTCTTGAATAGTATAAGCGTCACTGATCCGACAAAGATTACCATGAACCACGCCATAGCACATCCATAGCCAAGCTTATAATATGTAAAGGAATTCAAATACATATAAACAGTATAGAAAAGCGTTGAATCCCTCGGTGCGCCGCCAGTAATGATATAACTCTGGGTAAATGCCATAAATCCATTAATCAATTGGTTAATCAGATTAAAGAAAATGGTTGGTGTAAGCATTGGCAAGGTCACCTTAAAGAACTGTTGTACTTTATTGGCACCATCAATTGTAGAGGACTCGTAGAGTATGGCCGGTATGTTTTTTAACCCTGATAAGAATATCAGCATTGAAGAACCGAACTGCCACACTGCCAATATGATCAGTGTCCATATAGCTGTATCTGTTCTTCCCAGCCAAGGTATACTGACATCAAATCCCATAACATGAAGGAATCCGTTAACAACACCGTCGCTGGCAAAAATTCTCTTCCAAAGAATCGCTACAGCAACACTTGAACCGATGATAGAAGGCAAATAATATACCGCTCTGTAAAAACCTGAAAGTTTTGTTGTTTTAACCAACAGCATTGCAACAAACAACGCCATTATTAACCTTAACGGCACCGAGAATACAACATAATAAAGCGTCACTTTGAAGGTTTTCCAGAATCTGGCATCATCTGTAAACATTGTAATATAGTTATCAAGTCCGACAAACGTCGGTGAATCCAAAATGCTATAACGTGTGAATGAGAAGATTAGGGATAAGGCCATCGGTACAATGATAAAGGCAAGAAACCCAATGATGAAAGGCATGATAAATATGTAGCCGGCCACCCCTTCTTTGTTCAACGTTCTATGAAATTTTTGAATATGTGATTTAGGCTGGACTGCTTTATCCACATTAATCCTCCTAACATAATTAATGATTTGGCTCATACGTTGGTAGAATAAAGGCACCATCAACAAGGATTGATGATGCCTTGGTAAGTCATTTATTGATTTGCTGCTTCAGCCAATATCCTCTGAGCATTCTCAGTGAAAGACGCTGCCGCTTCTTCTGGTGTCATGTCACCATAACGAACGTTTTCAACAGCTGTCTTAAGTTCAGCGTTGATCTCAGATGCTCCAGGTGGGTTTGGTGGATCAATAGGTTCTGCCACATCACCCACAGCTGAGATGTAATCATAGATTGCTGCTGTGACATCATCTGCACCTGATTTAAGAGATGTTTGAACATCGCCATTGATTGGAATACCACGCTCACCGCCAAGAATTGCATTGGCTTCATCACTGTTAGTAAACCAGTCAATGAACTTTGCTGCTTCTTCCTGTACAGTGGATGTCTTAGCTATTGAGAAGAACATACTTGGTTTCAAGTACATACCTTCTTTCTCACCACCTGCTGGTTGTGGGTACATTGTCATTACAAGATCTCTACCAACTTGATTCGTAATTGCTACGAACATATTTGAAAAAGCAAAGTCATTCCATGTTGTTTGGTCGATGATTGGTTTTTGCTCGACGATTTCATAGTTCTTTTCAATTAATAGCGCTGGTGATACTGCAAATTCAGCATCTTGGAATTTTTTTACTGCTTCCATCAATTCAAGTACATGTGTTTGATCACCTTCTGCAAGTTCTCCAAAAAGTAATGCCCCATCTGTTCTTGCAACGATTTGAAGCATATTAACACTTGCATCAAAAAGTGTCTTGGAACCAGTTGCGTTGTATACCTGCTCACCGATCGTATATAGATCATCATAAGTAAGCTGTTGTGGAATCTCAACGCCGGCCTCTTCGACAAGACCCTTGTCATAAATCATGATTGGTGCATTACTTCCCAAGCTGATTCCATAGCAAGTACCACCTACACTACCACTTTGAATTATGCTTGCTGCTACTCTTGAAGTGTCAATGAGACCTGAATCAATAAACTGTGAAAGATCCGCTAATTGATCACTTTGTTGATATTGTTGAAGGTATGCATAATCATGTTGCATAACATCTGGCAAGTTACCACCGGCTGCCATAGCGGACATTTTATCCCAATAACCTGTCCAGTCAGTGAATTCCGGCTTAATCTCTACATTAGGATTCTGTTCCATATAAAGCTCAATTACTTGCTGTGTTCTCTCGTTCCTAGTCTGGTTACCCCACCATCCAAGGCGAATAGTCACTTTCTCACTACTTGCATCACCACCACTTGACTCTGTAGTGCTGCTTTCGCTACCGCTGTTGTCGGACTCAACAGTTGCATCATTGTTTGTTGTTGTTCCACTGGAAGTCTCCTCTTTTGCACATCCTGCAAACATGACACTCACCATTGTAAGAACCATCAACATTGATAATAATTTCTTTTTCATTTCGTTTACCTCCCATAAGTTTTTGACTACAAATTCATTATAGGTTTCTTTGATTCATGGGTAAATTAAAAAAACGGCACACACAGGGTCAAAAAAAAGACATTAGGCAATTATACGACATAAAACCTTTAACTCAATGTACTTTTTGTGTATAATCTACATATCGTTTCCTTATATATACATACATTGGGGTGAAAAGACATGAATTTAATGGAAACACTAAAAAACAAATTCAATGATATGGCACTGCCCAGGAAGATTTCTTTGGTCTTTTCTGTTGGTATCTTCATACTGTCTTTAATCTTTAATATCCAATTGGATAATCTTATAAAAGCATATGACCATGAGATATACATGGGCAATACGAAACACCTGAATGATGTGATCTTCAAAATAGAAGCTCAGATGACCTCTTTTGAAGAAATGTCCAATTATATACTTGCAACAGATGACATTCAAGATGGCCTTAAGTTCCTTTTGGATCATCCTGATGATATTAAAAGACCCCAAGAATCGCAAGTTGTCTATGATGCCTTATATGATTTCTTCTTCTCCAGCGATTATATTCAATCCATCGCCCTTGTTCAGGAAGATGACATCATTAATATGGGCGCTACCCTTGACCTTGAGAATTTTGACACTGGATTGGTTCAGGAGCAACTAGCAGACCATCAAGGCACTATCCTTTGGATCACAGACGAAGAAGACCCATCTTCCATCTACTTGATTAGGAGAATCCCACAACTTCGCTATCTGACCCTACGTCACTTGGCGACTTTATACATCAAGATTGACTTGAATTCACTCATTGACAATGCTCTGATAGGATCCGGCTATGCCACTGAACAATCTGACTTCTTCCTATACGACGGTCAGCGACTCCTATTCCCTGTTGATCAATTATCACCCCCTACTGAACTTCCGCCAGTGAATGAAGAGGCAACCTATACCATACAGAGCTTCAATGGCGATAAACAGTTCATCATTGCGAATCACATGTCTAAGGTTCCTTGGCACTACTATTACTTAAGGGATTATAACAGCCTATTCACCCATCTGATTCGAATTAAATGGATTAGCTTCCTTGTAACCATCATTTCTGCCTTTAGCATATTATTAATCACCAATTGGATTATAAGCAATCTTTTCCGCCATTTAAAATTTCTGGTTAGAAAAATCAAGGACTTCGGTCAAGGGATATCGCCATCTATGGAGAATTCCATCTATGCTGATCGAAAGGATGAGATCGGAAGCCTGCACAGACACTTCGATGACATGACCCAGAGTGTTAAAGTTCTAAGAGACGCCAACTATGAGAAACAGCTCTATCTTAAGGATGCCCATTTGCAAATGCTGGAGCACCAGATCAATCCCCACTTCCTTTATAACACATTGGATATGATCAATTGGATGGCCCAGGTAAATGACAATATGGAAATATCCGAAGTGGTACTGGCTCTTGGTAAACTTTTCAGAGCCTCGATTGCAGATTCCCATGACCTTATCCGCTTGGAACAGGAGCTTTCTTTTCTAGACAATTATATTCAAATTCAGAAGGTACGGTTTAACGAAAGACTTAATTTCACCAACGCTATACCTGAGACATACAACAATGTCTTTATTCCCCGCCTTTCTCTTCAGCCTTTGGTTGAGAATGCACTAAAACATGCTATGGAGTCCATTGTCGATAATTGTTATATCGAGCTTTCTGTAGATGAGACAGAGACTGATTATGTCTTCGACGTTGCCAATACAGGCTCTTATTTCGAAGATGACCTGCTTGTTCGCTTACATACCAATGATATAAAGCCGACAGGGACTGGCGTTGGTTTATACAACATTGAATCTCGTCTAAAACTGCTGTTTGGCGAACAGTATGGTCTCAGTTTTAGAAACGACAATAAAAGAGCCATTGTAAGCCTTAGAGTGCCTAAAGAGGCTTCCCAAAAAACATACAACAAACCGGTATTTAGCAATCTTAAGGATCCTATGGCTAATGGATAAAAGATTGGGTATGTACGAAACAATGCTATCAATGACAATGAGGGTGCGGAGGTTATGATGTTAAGGTTAATCATCGTTGACGACGAAGACATGATACGCAATGCCATTTTAAAGATGGTTAATTTTGAAGCGCTTGGTTATGAAGTTGTGGGTTCTGCCAGAAATGGCATCGAGGCTTTCGATATGATCTGTGACTTATATCCTGATGTGGTTCTTACAGATATAAAGATGCCGGGCCTTGATGGTTTAGAGCTTATCGAAAAAGCGCTCCAATTGGATCAAAGCATCGAATTCATCATTCTCTCAGGATTTGGAGAATTTGAGTATGCTAAGAAAGCCATTCAATTCGGTGTTAAGAATTACATTCTTAAACCAACTGATAAAAATGAGCTGTGTCAATCTCTCACGACCATAAAAGAACAAAAGGAAGCCGTTAACGAAGAAGCAAGATTGGCTGAAAAAAGATTGCTCAAAAATCTGCATTTTCCTATCCAGTCCTGTTTTATGATTGAATCCTTGGATTCAATGGCCAACTTCAAATCTTCTTATGATAAATACGCCCCCATTCTAACTTTTCCCGACACCGGACTAGCGGCTTGTATATGCTCTTTTGTTGAAGATAGTATCGTTGATCACGCAATTAGAGACATTATTCATATATTCGAGGATTTAGGCATTCATCTTGAGTTTCCCCCTATTGTCATTCAAGGCAGCTTCGTATTTCTCATTGCCATTGACCGACTGAAGGTAGAGGAAATTCTCAAGAGCCGTATTGAAGAATTGCAGTACCCCGGTCAAAAAGTCAATTTTGAAATTCATTTCATGCATTCTGGAACCACTTTTGAATTATATGAGACTGTCCTAAGTAAGTTGTCCCGTTACAACCGTATCAATCTGATTGATATGAATGGCAGTGTCACTGAGGTCAGAAATAATCTTGCAACACCCTGGAAGATAAAAAAAATCATCTCAGAACTTAAAGACCTTCGAACAGAAGATGCTGTCGATGCTCTGATACGAACCGTCGTATCCCCAACAATGCCACTACAAACCATAAAGAACACTGCAATTTCTCTCATATTACAGCTTATGGGGACTAAGGATCCATCCGGTGCTGACTTAGCCGTCCATTTCTTTAAACGACTCTATAATTTAAGTGAATATGAGGACATCGTCCAACATTTGGAAATGACCATCCAGACCCACTTAAAATCAGCAGAGGATAACAATCGTAAAACGAAGGATATGATCCCAAACCTGAAGGCATATGTTCAAACCCATCTGTCTTCTGAATCCTTATCCTTGAAATGGATTGCAGAAAACCATCTATATGTCAGCGTCGGCTATCTAAGCAAGCAATTCATCAAAGAAGAAGGTATACGCTTCTCTGAATACTTGAATAAAATTCGAATGGAAGAAGCCATTCAGCTATTGGAACTCTATAATAACGCCAGTATTAAAGTCATCGCCAAGCAAGTTGGCTTTGGCAACAATCCACACTATTTCAGCCAAGTGTTCAGGAAATTCACAGGGCTGACGCCAACTGAATACATTGAAAGTAAGGTTTGACTACCTTTTAATATAACCCAGTCCATTTGAAACGCATTGTACTTATACTGACACGACTATCATCAGGAGGCTTACTATGGCACTTATGCATTGTCACTATCACAGCAGGACCCTTGGACAGAATGTTGACGTTAACGTCATCATCCCTACCCCAGAGGGTGATGAACAGATTACCAGTAATAAAACTAAACAAAAATATCACTATGATGAAGGTCTACCCGTTCTTTATCTTCTTCACGGTGCTTTTGGTGACTATAGTTCTTGGACAAGATTCAGTAATGTGGAGCGTTATGTACAGCAGTATGGTTGCGCTGTCGTCATGGCCTCTGCTCAGAACAGCTTTTATCAGAACATGCATAGAGGTGGTAAGTTTCATGATTTCTATGCCACAGAACTGCCAGAATTTATCCAATCAGTTTTCAATGTTAAGTCCGACCGTGAGTCAACCTATATAGCCGGTCTGTCCATGGGAGGTTACGGTGCTTGGCACTTAGCTCTTAGCCATCCTGAGAAATACGCCAAAACAGCCAGCCTTTCAGGCGTTGTCGATGTTGTTGCAGCTTTTTCAGGTGATTCTGTAAAGGAAAGAGAAGATCGCCTAAACCCACGAATCATCTTTAAGGACGGTATGCCAGAGGCCGGAAGCCAAGACGATCTCCTCGCCTTATACGATGAATGCGTCAAAAACGGACTTGTACCGGACTTGTATCAAGCTTGCGGAACAGAGGATTTTCTATATGATATTAACCTAGACGTCAAAAGGGCTCTTGAAGACCGAAAAGCAGAATTCCTCTATGAAGAAGGTCCTGGTGAACATAACTGGGATTTCTGGGACGCTTATATCAAGAAGGTGTTGGCTTGGATCTTTGAATAAATACTGTAAAATTATAAAAGGAACAGCTTTGGATATAATCCATTGCTGTTCCTTCTTTTTGTAGAAGTACTATTTGCCTCTTTTTGATTTTGGTGTTACCAAATCATAACTGTCCTGAATCAACTTTTCAACTAATTCAAAAGGTACATCACTATCAACTACCACTGTATTCCAGTGTTTCTTATTCATATGATAGCCTTCTGATATGCCATCAAAGGAATCCCGTAATGTCAAAGCGTCATCCGGATCACACTTTAGGTTGATATAGAGCGCATCATTTCTTATGGCTACCAAAGCAAACATCTTGTTGTTCATTGTATGCTTCATGACGGCTGTCGTTTCATCAAACGGGTAGTCTTCATAGCAGTCAAAATGTTCTAGTATGTATTCTATCACTTCTTTTTTTGTCATTATCAGACCTTCTTAATATATGTCAACTTCACGATATTACCAAATCGCTCAACATCCTTCAAGTTATAGTGCTCAAGTGCCCCTTTACCATGAAAGAGCCTGACGCCCTCACCTATTGTGACAGGTATGGCAGTTAACTGGATTTCATCTATCAGGCCTGCTTCAGCCATCATGGAATTGACCTTCCCGCCACCACAGAGCCATACATTCCCTGTAGTTTCTGACAACAGCTTGGAGGTAAAGGTCACAGGATCCTCGTTAATATAATGGATTGACTCAGATATTAATGTGTGATCTCTTGTGAATACGTAGGTATTTTTTTCAGGGTAAGGATTCTCTATTCCTTCGTTCACGACGTAACGATAGGTTGTGTTACCCATGATGACCTGCTCAATTGATTCTAAAAACTTAATATAGTCCCCTTCTATAGCAGGTTCATACTCTTTTGGTACAGTCAACCAGGATAAATCATCTTCGATGCCGGCAATGTAGCCGTCTAAGCTTACTGCAGTGTATAGAATCAGTTTTCCCATGCATCCTCCTTCACCTCTCTATGTACTTCGTTGCTTCTCTTTAAATTATATCATATGACAGGTAACTAACGTCACCTTTGTGTGTCCGGTTTATTGAATCTCAATAAACCATTATGTAACTGTATTCTATATTGGACTTTTCTGACAATATCCTATAGCTATCATTAAAAAATCCTTTGGTCATCATCCAGTACCAAAGGATTTTTACATTTCTCTAATTTTCTCTAATGTCGCATCTGATAAGCATAATTATGCCTGCTGGATTCATAGATGCCCAGCACAAGCTCTGTTGCTGCCAGTCCATCATTCAGTGTCACCCTCATAGGGCTGCCCTCTATAATTGCACTATAAATATCTTCGATGCACCTCTTGTGCCCTAAACCCCAGTATTGCTTCTCACCTGTACTTGGTAAATCTGATGCTATAAGGGTGCTCTTATCATTCTGTGTCATAAATACTTGTTGATCTCTCAACTGCAGTATCCCATACTCAAAGACCATCTCTAGGCTCACTTGACTGTTTGTACCATGATTATTGGTGCCGAAGAAATTACCAATGCCTCCGCTCTTGAAGTGCATTACTGCATGCGCTGTGTCCTCCACATCCACTTCCGGATGGTTGTAATTCCCCATGGAACCTTGAACGGAAGTAACGCCACCACCCAGGTATGCCATCAAGTCTAAGGTATGAATGGCTTGGTTGATTAGAAGTCCACCACCAGCACGCTTGTTGAATCCACGCCAGTCAGAGGTGTTATAATAGGCATCATCCCTGTACCAAGCAACAGACCCTGTCGCTGCAATCAAATTACCCAAACTGCCTTCATCAATCAACGCTTTCATCTTCTCTGTGGTTGGGTTGAAACGGTTCTGTAAAGTGACACCGACGGTCTTTTTATACTTTCTCGCCTGCCCTTCTATTTTTCCCAACTCATTCATCGTGATACCGACAGGCTTTTCAAGCACTATATGCTTATCAAGAGCAAGCAGTTCTAGTGTCACACTTCCATGAAGGTCATGAGGCAACAACACATGGATCACATCCAAAGGTACAGCATTTAACATAGCATTATAATCCGTAAAATATGGTACATCAAACCGCTCAGCAACAGACAGTACTTTATCCTCCACAACATCGCAGACCGCACAAATCCTTGCCTGTTCCGAGTCAACAATGGCATCAAAATGAACACCGGATATGGTGCCACACCCTATGACGCCAACATTAAGACGCTTCATCCTTTCGCCTCCTTAATGGCTGCCACTTACATCTAAGACGACACTTGTTTCTTCTTTAATAATCGTCGATTCAGCAATCTTCTTCTGAAGAATGTCATAGAACAAGTCCTGGTTTATTGGAAAAGTGACCCAGTCGTCTGTCCATGATGACAAATGAATCGCATTAGACAGACTAAGTCCGTTAATACCTTCAAGGCCTGGCGCTATCTGCTCTTTACCACTTAGGATCGCATCCACAAAACTTTGCATAATGCCTACATGACCGGTCTCTTCACCGACAATGGGAATGTGACATTGCCAATTCTCGGGTTTGTCAAAGCCTGTCTTAGTCGTCTTACAGAACTCAGAAGCACCGATACGATTCCGATAAAATGTAATGATACCCTTTTCAACAACCAACTTGCCCTTATCACCACTGATTTCTAGACGATTCGTTCCTGGCGCTTCTCCTGTTGACGTGATGAAGACACCGGTAGCACCATTTGGATACTCAAAGTAAGCTGTAACGTCATCCTCAACCTCTATATCATGGTATTTGCCGTAATGAGCAAACCCCCGAACACGCTTAGGCATACCACAGATCCACTGAATCAGATCAATTTGATGCGGACATTGGTTAAGAAGTACGCCACCACCTTCACCTTCCCACGTAGCACGCCAGCCACCTGATTGATAATAGAAGTCTGACCGGAACCAATCAGTAATGACCCAGTTAACACGAATCAATTCACCGATTTCCCCTGATTGAACCATCTCTCTAACCTTTTGATAGACAGGGTTAGTTCTTTGGTTGTACATGATGGTGAACACCTGATCAGAATTTTGTGCCGCTTCATTCAATGCTTCAACTGCTTTAGTATAAACACCGATAGGCTTTTCTACCAGCACATGAAGACCGGCGTTCAGGACTTCTATGCCAAGTTCCGGGTGATCATAGTGTGGGGTTGCAATAATAACCCCATCAACCACATCATCAGCTAACATGGCTGTCAATGAGGTATATTTGCTTACAGTATCATCCATATGCTTATCAACCAGTGCGAACCGCGCCTCGTTCTTATCGCAGACTGCCGACAGAACAGCGCCTTTAACCTTACCATTATACAATTGCATCGCGTGGGCACTGCCCATGTTGCCAATCCCTACAACACCGATTCTAACCTTATCCATATTAAACCTCCTCGATGATAGATTTCAAACAGGATACTGCCAGCTTGAATTTGCCAGCATCGCTTTTCTCTTCAAAAACAGGACTTACACCTTCACCTTCAAGGGCTGCAAAACCATCAAACATACCTAGATGTGGTTCAAGAGATAAGAATCCCTTATAAGACCGGTCTTTCAATTCTTTGATAATTTCAGGAAGATGACCATCACCATATCCCGATGGGACTACCTCACCAGAGGATTTGATCGCATCCTTAACATGATAATAAATCACATGATCCTTCAACATGTTAAATGCATGAGGATACGTCTCAACCTGACACTGCACAAAATTCGCAGGGTCAAAAATCAGTTTGACATTATCAGAATTCAGTGTTTTGTATATGTCCAGACATCGCTCAGCCGTATCACCATATATGTCTTTTTCGTTCTCATGAAGAAGGATGATATCCGTGCCCTCCACATAATCTTTAAGGGCCAGCATCCTTCTCATGACCTCATCCCTGTGACTGTCCGCCGTGCCTTCTTCTACAAAAAAGCTGAAAAGTCGAATGTAATTGGTACCAAGTAGTTTAGCAATCTCAACAGTATGCTTGAATAACTCAAAGTGCGGTTCAAAATCATCCGTAATCTTAATCTTGCCAATAGGGGACCCAACCGCCGATATTTTTACGTTTGCCGCGTCCAACTTTTCTTTGATAGCTTTTATTTCATCAAGTGAATAGGCAACAATACTCTTACCATCCACACTTCTAATCTCAATATAGTCAATCCCCATACCATTGATCTCATTGAGTTGAACATCGAAATCCCGATTGATTTCATCTGCAAATCCTGTTAGTATAAACTCGTACATCACCATTCTCCTTATAATACAATTATTTTCACTACAATTATCATTATATCGAAAATTCAATAAAGTCAAATTGTATATGTTGTCCTATTCATTGCAAATATTGTGTTGAGGTTGTCCTATGGATACTTTTTTTATTTCAGAACGAAACGATTATATTTTTCACCATGAAACCACAGACCCTTTTGAAGTCGGCGTGCACCTTCATGATTCCTATGAAATCTATCAGGCACTATCTGACAACATACGCTACTTTGTAGAAGGCACCGTCTATCAGTTAAAAAAACACGACATGATCATTACAAACACCAAAGAACTTCATCGCCCTCAAGTGATTGACACCAATCCATATGACAGACGATATATACAATTCAAGCCCCATGCCTTCAGTCCGTTCTTCAACGAAGATTATACCCCTCTCGAACTGTTCGACAATCGTAAATTAGGCGTTGGTAATTTGCTTTCACTTGACCAAGAGAACACAAAGATACTCTTACCTTTGGTCGAGCAAATTGAACAATATGAAAAAGAGCCCTCACCAGCCAACCACCTTCTTCAGAAAGCAAGCATCGTGCAACTCTTAGTAAAACTGGACCAACTATTCAAGCAAAACACTTCATCCTCATCCGATGCCCACGAACTGGACACAAGAGTCAAAGATACACTTGCCTATATCAATACTCACTTCGCCAACGACATCAACCTAACAGATATTGCCGAAGCCACATATATGGATAAATACTACCTAAGCCACCTCTTCAAAAAATGCACCGGCTTCACAATCTTTGAATACATCCAATCAAAAAGAATACAATTGGCCAAACGCCTCATCCACCAAGGCCTACCAATCACCGATATTGCTACCAAATGCGGTTACAACGACTACTCCAACTTTTATAAAACCTATAAAAAAATCACCGGCGTCTCCCCAACAGAATCCAAAAAACACACCAACACCTAAAACTGAACGCCTTACACCTTCCCCAAGAAACTAGCCTGCGCAGTTTCGCTTACTCCTTTTTCACCAACTCACGGAACCGAGCGGCTGGGGGTCTTGGGTGTTCATCACGAAACGAGTTCTCGAATGTCTGAGGCTTAGGATGAATACCCAAGACCCCCAGCCGCGACATAAGAACAACCATTAAATCGGCACAAACTATAAGAAACAAACAAAAAAAGGCTCAAGAGCCTTTTTTTGCTGCGTGTGTATGCATGGTATGATGATGGTTCATATCCAAGGATAGATAACTACCCTTGATCAACTGACACCTAATTAGGGTGTGTCATAGGCGTACAGTATCTTATACTATTAGTTGTTCTGTCTATTTACAATTACACTAGTAATATTTTGACGCTCTTGTCATAGGTTAAATCAGACCCTACATTAATTCAACCGTTTGTAAATAGAGCTTCTTATAAGTTTCATAGAGTTCTCTATATCTATCAATATTTGCCGTATTAGGTGTATATACCCGTTCATCAAACTTGACGAATGCCTTACAAGCTTCCTTAACATCTGTAAACATGCCTGCACCAACGCCAGCCATAATACAGGCACCTAAACAAGCTTGTTCCTTAACTGTGCATACCCTAACTTCCTTTTCAAATATATCCGCCTGAATCTGTAGCCATACGGGACTTGATGCACCACCACCAGAAGCAATGATCCAGTCCGAGTCCACCCCAATTTCTTCGAATATTCCAAGAGAATCTTTAAGGCTAAAAGTAACACCTTCCATAACAGAACGTATCATATGCCCCCTATTATGATTCAACTCAAGGCCAAAAAACATACCTTTGGCTTTTGGATTCATATGCGGCGTTCTCTCGCCCGTCAGATACGGAAGGTAAATGAGTCCATCACTGCCAGCTGAGATTTCTGCCGCATTTTCTGACATATCATCAAACTTATCCATGTTAAGTATATTGTCTTTGAGCCATTTTAATGATAAGCCACTACATAGGGATGCACCAAAAATCGTATATGCACCGTTGATACCATGACAAAAAGTATGGGTTCTCAATTCCAAGTCGTATTTATCTTCACTTAAAAATGTAGAAATCTGGCCTCCTGTACCTATATTGGCAATGGTGACACCTTCGCTAACAGCACCATTACCGATACTCTGAGCCTGTTGATCACCAGCGCCATATACAACAGGAATGCCAACTTTCAGACCAGTCTCAGACGCACATGCTTCTGTCACATAACCGGCAACGTCCATAGACTCGTAACAATCCGGCATTATAGATCTGGAAATGCCAAATTCATTCAGTATGCCACCTGCCCATTGACGCTTGCCAACATCAAGCATCAACGAAGCTGATGCATCCGTGACATCTGTACCGATTTTTCCAGTGATTTTATATCTTACATAGTCTTTCGGTTGCATAACCTTATAAATCTCGCTGTAAATCTCTGGTTCATTCTCTTGGACCCACAGCAACGAAGGGAAGGCAAACCCGGTAGACACGCGATTGTGCAGTACCTCTTTAAACGTATCCTTGCTCACTCGCTTATTGATGTCAGCTAGTTGGGCAGAGGATCGCTGATCAAGCCACAAAATTGCCGGCCTAAGTGGATGCCCATTTTGATCCAACATGACTATACCATGCATTTGCCCTGAGAAACCAATCGATGAAATCTTATCAAAGATTTCAGGTTGTCCATCTTTTAATCTCTTGAGAATGACTACAACCGACTGCCACCAAGTTTCAGGCGATTGCTCTGCATATTTTGTCTGGGGAATCTCAACATCATAATCAGAGGCTTCGACGTATGTTTCTCCTGTCACCGTATCCAGTATCATGGCTTTTGTACTTGAAGTTCCAATATCAATGCCTAATAATGCCGCCATTATCCTTCTCCTTAAAAACTAGAAAATTTAAAGCTAATTTCATTATACTCGATTCATCAACCTTCAAAAAGGAATCGGCAAAATTCAAGAGAGTGCTTTGCATCCATATCTAGCTTATTCTCATCTGCGTTGTTACTCAAATCTCGCCATACTTTGATCTCTGAACCAACAGTACCACCCATTCGAACAAATGGCTCCATAACAACACCGCCTTTATAATTGATATCTCTAAGGGCTTCACCAATTTCTCGCCAAGGCATACGGCCCATTCCCGGTACTTTTCTGTTACACTCGCCTGTATGAAGATGGCCAAGCAAAGCCCCTGCTGTTCGAATAGCCGCTCCTATGCTGTCCTCTTCAATGTTCATATGGAAAGTATCCAGCATGACCTTGACATTGGGTCTGTTAACTTCCTCAACAAACTTCACACCTTCAGCAGCTGTGTTAAGAAGATGGCTTTCAAATCTATTCAGCACTTCCAAATTCAGATTAATCCCATATTTTTCAGCTTCAATGGATACATCTCTAATGCCTTGAACGCCCCGCTCCCAGTCCCCCTCTTTATCCACTGGTTTCGTATAATCAATTGGCCAGTAGGAATATAGGGAGCCGCCAATGTCTTTTATTTCAAGTTTAGCCAACGCCTCAAATACTTCCTTAAAGAAATCAAATGCCCTAGTTCTTACTGCTGGGTCCGGTGAGGAGATATACTTGTCTGCTGACAAGCCAATACCCGCTGTTAATGTAATGCCATATTCATCTGCGCATGCCTTAATATCTGCCAACTGGGCATCTGAGTATTCAAGAATCTGATGAGCCGCGATTTCTAATATATCAAAGCCTAACCCAGCCACTTTCTTGATATAATAAATATAATCTCCGATCCATTCTTGCTCCCAGTAAGCATAATATATACCATATTTCATTGATAATCCTCCGTTAACTGTCATCTGATGAGAATGTCCGGTCTTCTTATGATCTTTCCCTCGATTGCCACTTCTACATAAGGATACTTACCCGTATGTGTTACAATCTCATAGCCATCCTCTGTTATAATGATCGTATCTTCTGATTTGGTTCCTTCAATAGTTGGATTCCAACTGAATGCCTGATTAATGGCCAATATATGATCGGTATTCTCAGTGGCGTCAAACTCTCTTGGTTTGTAGCCAATAAGTCCACCGACGGGGTGCTTGGTCCACTCATCAGCATATCCCACTTTATGATACATATCTCTCATTCTCTCAAAAATCACCTTTACACGGCCCTCTTTGAGTGTCCGGGAGATTGCGTAAGCATCTAACCAAACTGCTGCCATATGCTTCTTTTTTAGGTCATCTGAGATTGTTCCGAAATGGACAACCCTTGTTAAAGTCACACACAAGCCCCTCCTTCTTACACATACGGATAGTGCTAGGTGTTTTTTTAAAAGATTATCCGTCGCTATGGGATGTCTGAATGAATATGCTCGATCGTCGGCTGCAATATTCATGACAAGAGGTTCAATACCTGCCGACCAAAATTCTTTGCTTAGCCGTCCAGCTATTTCAAACTCGCGTTCTCCTTGGCTCACTTCCATACAGCACTTCTCGACAATTATTGCTGCTTCCTGCCCCAGGGCTCTCAATGCGTCAATTTCAACTATTGTCAATTGCATTCTAATTACTGAGAGTTCCCTTTCCAGCTCATCATCATATATATAATCAGCCGGCAATAGGGTACTTTCGAAACCCGCATACCAGGGAAATTCGATGACCTTAAGGGGCAAGCCTTCCATTTCCTCATCAAGAAGACGCGGGACTTCATTATTGCCAGCCACTAGATATGCCTCATCATGGGTTATCAAGATTCTGCCCGTTGAAGCTTCTTCAGCGATACTGACAAACGTTCTCGCACCGGTCGTCAGCCATGCAACGTTCACAACGGACGTTAACCATAAACCGTCACACTCTTTAGACCTGATCAACGCTCTAATTAGTTCTATCTTCTTCTCAAAAAGCACTCGTTTATCCATACAAAGACAATCTCCCTTAACAATCTTATTGCTTATTCTTAGCCATATCCGATAACCATTTATCTTTCTTCTGCGAAGCATAAAGACGGTAGAACATGGTTAGAACAAGAAGGATGCCCCAAAGGGCAGTCGATATAAACGGGCTGATCCCCAATATATTGATACCACTGTTAATGGACTGCATTGTAAAGAGTGCAATGATAACACCACCTACCCGCACATAACCACCATCCGGATCCGTACCACCAAGAACTGAAATAAGCACTGCGAGAAGCAAGTAACTCGTTCCAAATCTGGCATTAGCTGCATTGATTCTAGAAGTCATGATCACCGCAGCTGTCCCTGCTAAAAAACCACTGAGCATATAGGTCTTAACAATGATTTTGCGTACATCGATGCCCGAATATTCTAGCGCGCTCTTATTTGAACCTAGCAATACCATGTATTTCCCCATTGGGCTATACTTCACTTTAATTCTTAAAATTAGCGCTACTATAATGAATATAATGAATGAAATAGGTATGTATAAGATGCCCTTGCTTGTAAGTCCTGTAAACGCTTCTGGTAAACCTGAGATTGGTCTCCCCTTCGTGATTGCCAGGGTAAAACCTTCAAATAGAATCATATTACTTAAAGTCGTTAGCACTGGCGAGACCTCAACATAGGCAATCATTATGCCATTAATCATTCCGAGCAAAGCAGCTATGACGAGTCCCATGATTACAATACCAATAATCATGACTATTGAAGTCCCAGCGCTGGTACCTTCAGTTACAAAACGAGACATCATATACGCCATGACAACACCCGAGAAATTGGCAGTACTTATAACCGAGAGATCAATCCCACCGACGGTCATGGCCAACATCATCGCAAGTGAAAACAGTCCCAGCTCCGGCATTTGCAGTAACATTGTACCAATATTCGTCGGTGATAGGAATTTGAAGTTCGTACTTACAGACATTAGAAAAACTACAAGAATAAATGCAATTGGTAAAATGATGATATCAAGATTCATTCTTGCCTTCATCCCAAGACGCTCGATGGAAAAACTGTTATTCTTCAATGTTGATACCTCCTGCATTTTTCTTATGGAGTCTTTCTCTAGTTGCTGTAATAGAGATACTGATAACCAGCACAAGGCCAATAAATACCTGATGATAATATGCGGGCAGTCCAAGTACCGTCAAACCATTCTTGATGGTAGCAATGATCAAAACACCCAGAAGGGTACCAGCTACAGAACCGCCTCCACCAGAGATGCTTGCACCACCAAGAACCACAGCGGCTACAACATTGAATTCCTGCCCCACAAGGGCATTCGGTGCAGAAGTCTGTGTAATCATGGCATGAACAATAGCACCTATACCTGCAATACCTCCCAAGAATGAATAGGCAAAAATACGGACCCTGTTAACATTGATCCCTTCTCTTTTGGCAGCCACCTGATTACCCCCAATGGCATAGATCTTACGACCCAGCAACGTGTGTTTCAACAGTATGTAACCTATGATTGCAACAACAATCCAAATAGCAATGATTGATGTCAGTCCAAAAGTAATACCTCTTTCATTTTCAAAGGAAATCAATATCTTATTAGGGAATTTCGTAAACCAACTTGGGAATCCATAAAGCCATTCGCCACCTGAAAAATACTGTATGATGCCATAATAGGCATTTAACATTGCTATTGTAACGATGATTGCCGGCACCTTCAGCTTGTTAATCAGTACAGCGTTAAATGCCCCAAGCAACGCACCAATTAAAATGGGCACGAGAATCACAAGAATAATTGGTGTATCCGGGTTCTTCACCATTACCAAAGCCATGGCATATTGAGCTATGGTGGCTGATGCGGTGAAAGAAATATCAACGCCATTTGTTATTAGGACTACCAAAAAACCTATGGAACAAATACCCAAAAATGTTGTGCCTCTTAAAATATCAAATGCATTTTCTAACGTACCGAAATTGGGGTTTATGGCTGACATGACAATGACCATAAGTACCAATATGAATAACAGAATATACTCATTTTTTTTCACTATATGCTTCATGTGTCTGTTCATACTTTTTTCCTTTTTTGATAGTGTTATCATGCTAAATTAAACCTTTCCAGCAGCTCATCTTCGTTGGTTTCTTCAGGTCTGAATTCACAAACAATCGTACCGCTTTTCATGACAAGGACTCGATGGCAGTTGTTAAGAACTTCTTGAACTTCATCCGATATCATGATTATGGACATACCTTGTTCCTCTGCCAATCTCTTGATTAAACTATGAATACTGTTCTTAGCGATAACATCAATCCCTATTGTCGGTTCGTCTAGAATAAGCACCTTGGGATTAACCAGCAACCACTTGGATAAAACCACTTTTTGTGCATTACCACCTGAAAGAGTCTTAACCGCTGCCTCTTTTAGCCCTATCTTAATACCTAATTCTTTAACTTTTGTCTCTAGAGCCTCGGTACTTTCATCCTCTTTGATAAGACCAAGTTTATTCAAATACGCCTCTATGGTTGTAATCGTAAGATTATCTTGTATAGACTGATTCATAATCAATCCATGGTTCATACGATCTTCAGGCACATAGCCAATGCCCGCTTTTACAGCTTCATGGTTAGATTGCCACTTCACTTCTTCACCTTCGTAAATGAGTTCACCGGAATCTTGTGGGTTCATCCCAAATATCGTGAGGGCCAATTCAGTTCTACCTGACCCCAACAATCCTGTAATGCCAAGAATCTCACCTTTCTTCAATGAGAAAGAAACATCTTTGTAGTTTTTAGCTTTTGAAAGGTGACGTGCTTCCAATATGACTTGTGCATCTTCCACCAATGGTTTTGGTAACTCGTAGGATTCCGTAGTGCCTGTCATAAGGTATACGAGTTTGTCATGATCGAGTTCTGCCGAATCATAGACACCGATTTTCTTTCCGTCTCTTAATATGGTTACTTTTTCAGCAATCTCAAAAATCTCATTTAACTTATGACTGACAAATAGTATGGAAATCCCTTTTTCTCTAAGCCCTTCAATAACCTTGAAAAGGGAATTAACTTCTTTTTTTGTCAAGGAGGCTGTTGGTTCGTCGAGTATCAATAAAGATAATTCACCCGTTAACGCTTTCGCTATTTCAACCAATTGCTGCTGTGCTATAGAAAGTTCCTCCACTTTTACGTTGATGTCAATATCGACATCAATTAAGGCCAGCGCTTCTTTTGCCGTCTTTGACATTCCCTTCCATTGAACCAATGGCGAATTATTTCGAATATTGTTCCTGAACCCTATGTTCTCTTTAACTGTCAGATTTGAAAAAAGTGATAAATCCTGGTAAATAACCTGAACACCTTTTTCCATGCTAGACTTGGAATCATGATACTTACTCATACTGCCATTGATATAGATCTCTGCGCCAGGTTCAGGTGTCTCAACACCAGATAAAATCTTAATCAATGTTGACTTCCCACTTCCGTTTTGTCCTACAAGACAATGAACCTCACCTTTTGCAATCTCGAAATCCACTGCATCAAGGGCATGTACACCCGGATACAGCTTACTGATATTCCTTAATTCTATTGTTTTATCTGGCATATTACATTGCCCTTTCTACAGCTTCATCTTTGGTTTAGGCCTCTATGATTTTGTATTGAGGCCTAAACCAACGTTATCATCTAATATGATCTGTTATACCAACTGTACGTCTTATTCCATTTAGAAACCAAATGAGTCAGCATTTTCAAAAGTAACATCTGCTGGTGCATGGAATAAAATAACTTTTCCTTCTAAGATCGTAGAACCGTTTACTGGCAGGTCGCCAATTGCTGTAATATCGTTATTATTCTTTCTTAAGACATCAATTATAAATGCTGTGGATTTTCCAATGTTCTTAGGGTTGGAGATTGTATTAGCTGTCATTGCACCATCTTCAAGATAAGGCTTAGATTGACTTGGTAATGATGTTCCTGCAATAACGAAGCTGCCAACCAGATTTTTCTCGCGTACAGCTGTAGCACCGCCCAATGCACCATTACTACCAATATAAAGGATACCATTTAGATCTGGATATGCTTTCATCAATTCAAGAGTTTTATCATGAGACTGCTCTACACTCTCTGAACCTTCAACACGGCTAGTGACTTCATACATATCCGGATAATTCTCAGCAAGGTACGCCAATGCCGCATCCGCTCTGGCATTATGGCTCTCAACAGTCAATCCACCTACCATAATAGCAAATCCACCTTGACCGTCCATATTGGCTGCCAACATCTCTCCGTATTGCCTACCGATTTCTTCAGTTATAATGAACTCAACATCAAGGTCGGCGTTCTCAACTGTACTCGCTTCTTGAGTAATGACCAATACGCCTTGCTCTCTAGCTTTTGCCAAAATCGGCTCTAGTACCTTCGTATCGTTTGGAACAACGATGATACAGTCAGGTTCTTTTGCCAAAACATCCTCAAGTGCTTTCGCCTGTTGTACAGGATCTGCTTCTACAGGACCACTGACTGTAATATTCATATTGCCGACTTCTTCTGCTGTTTCTTTCAGACCTTGTTCCATCTGGGAGAACCATGGAATCCCAATTAACTTAGGGATAAATACGACTTCCATCACTTTGTCTTCAGATGCACCATCAGTTGATTCTTCAGACGAAGCTTCTTCGGTGGCTGATTCTTTTGTCTCTGTTGTTGTACTTGAACTGGAACTTCCAGTGTCAGATGTGTCTGTACACCCTGCAAACACACCTACTACAAGCATCATAGCAAAAACAATACCCAATACTTTTTTCATAATAATTCCTCCTTAAAAATATAATGGTTGTTTATAATCAATCGGTGTATTCACCGAATGCTATACTGTAAAAATCTTAAAACGACTCTTGCGCAATCGATTGCGCAAGTGGGTAAAAAAACAACTTCTCTTAAGTTGTTTCTCTCCTTACCAGTTCAACTGGTACCTGAACTGATTGGTGGGACTCTTCATTGTTCTCAATTGAATCCAGTAATAGACGAGCCGCTGTCTTCCCCATCGTCCATTCATCCTGATTCACCGTTGTAATCTTTGGGTTTACAAATTCTGTCACCTGAATATTATCAAAGCCGACGATTTTAACTTCATCCGGTACTTTCTTTCCATACACTTCCAAGGCTTTAAGTGCACCTACGGCAAGCCAATCCGATGTTGCAAAAATACCATCGAAGTCTTTTCCCGACTCTAGAATTTCTTTAACACAGGATTCCGCTGCTTCCTTACTGACAGAAACTCTGAAAATATTATTCATGTCAATTGGTAGATCATATTCATTCAATGCATTGAAATAACCGTTGACACGTTGGTTCATTGTAGACAAATCACGGTGGTCTCTTAATAGTAAGATATTGCTACAGCCTTTGCTAATCAGTTCTTCTGTCGCGATAAAGCCTCCAGTATAGTTATCGGATTCAATAACCGTAGCATCTGTCATATTAGGACGTCTATCTATATAGACAACTGGTACTTTTCTTGCAAAGCTCTTGGCAATCTCTCCTGCAACACCGCCTAGGTCAATCAGGCCATCCACACCACGCGCTTCCATATTCGCTACACTTTCCAGTTCTTTTTCACGATCCTCACTAGTATTACATATATAGACAAGATAACCTTTAGGATAGCAGTAATTCTCAATACCTAATACAAGTTTTGAGAAAAATTCATTCGTAATATCCGGAACAATAACACCAACACTATAGGTCTTCATCGTCCTCAGACTCTTTGCCAAAACATTAGAACGATATCCAAGCTTCTCAACCGCATCAAGAACCCTTCTCTTCGTCTCATCCGAGAATCGACCATTATCATTAAGCACTCTTGATACAGTGGATGTAGAAACACCGGTAAACTGTGCTATGTCTTTAATTGAAATATTCTTAGATCCATTCTTCATGTTATCGTCCTATACTGTCTATCTACTAGATACTCACAAGGGATTTGAGCAATCGATTGCTCATCTGGTTGAATTATAGCAAGGTACTTGTACATTGTCAACAAATTATGTCCTTTTTCTTATAACAATAAGTAAATAAGCACAACAAAGAACTGAAAACACCTTTTTAAGTAGGCATATACGTCATCCCCAAAAACTCAATATCCCGTATCACTATCACTTATAACAACACACCACATATAACCATTGTAAATCGTCACATAAAAAACCATCCATTGCGGAATCGTTATACCAACGCCCAAAACAAGCCTGCGCAGTTTCTATTAATCCTTACTCACCCCCTTAAACTGGATGCCTTACACCTTCCCCAAGAAACAAGCCTGCGCAGTTTCGCTTACTCCTTTTTCACCAACTCACGGAACCGAGCGGCTGGGGGTCTTGGGTGTTCATCACGAAACGAGTTCTCGAGTGTATTTCTCGAATGTCTGAGGCTTCGGATGAATACCCAAGACCCCCAGCCGCGACATAAGAACAAAAAAAAGACAGCCAGTCCCCCAGCTATCCTTCATTCCTATAATCATCCGGTGTCATCTCAAACTCTTTTCTGAACTGCTTATAAAAATAAGAAGCATTAGAATACTGAATCGTCTCCAGAATCTCCTGAATCGACATATCCGTATTCTTCAGCAGCCGCGCCGCCTCCTTAATCTTCCTCATCTTAACCAACTCCCTAAGAGAATGACCCGTCATTTTCTTAATTTGCTTTCCAAGATAATCAGAATTATAATTAAAAAACTCAGCCATATCCTTAAGGGTCAGCGTCTTGTAATGGGTATCAATGTAGCCAACCACATCCACAACGATCGCTGCATCCACTTTGCGAACCATCGTCTCAGACAAATACTTCTGATAGTTCCTAATCAGCTCATTGAACAACAAAAGCATATAGGCTCTAATGGCTGTCTCCATACCATTGATGTTCTCAAAATATTCACCGAGAATATCCACAATCAGCGCCTGTAATTTTTTATTATCCCCAGACTTGAAATAAAGATACTGCTCTGAATCGTTCTTATTGTAGATGGCGTTGACAACAAAAGCAGATATCTTACTGTCATGGGCAATCTGCTGAAGAAAATAGCTATCAAAAAATTCACGCTTAATAAGAATGTTAACGGCAACATCTCCTTCAGATGCCGCTTCAAGACTATGAGAAACGTTCATATCCATGAGCAACAATTCACCTTTTTTAAGGACAATGGTCTCATCCTTGAAATGATGGGTAATACTGCCGTCGTAGACGTACATCATCTCAATATAATCATGGTTATGGGCATCAAAAGCAACGAATCTGTCATGCTTATGTATGGCAATTTGCTCATTATCCTTCATCAACTTCTCATTACTGATTCGCCAACGGTCTTTTGTACCACCAGTGGAGAATCTGAGCTTCATATCACGACCATCTAGATCAATCAATTCTTTTTCAAAATCATTCAACTGACGAAGCCGCTCATCCAATATTTCGTAGGTCACAGATTCACCACCAATCTTTCATTATACATATTTATACGATAATTAGGATATCTTACTTTTCATGTAAAAATATTGCGCTTTCAATCTGGTGCTGGACCTGTTACTTCGCTATATAGACTTCTACATCATTATTGGCGAAATAATCTTTCCACTGTTGATCCATCTTATAGTCCGTCACAACAATATCTATATCTTCCATATCTGCAACACTGATCAAAGCCGAATTACCAAACTTGGAGCTATCTGCCAACAGTATTGTTTCACGGGCATTCTTGATCATGAAACGTTTGATTTCAGCCAGATGCTCTTTGGTGTCCATAATACCACGCTCTTTTGTAATTCCTCTAACTGAAAAAAGCGTCTTATCAGCATAGTAATGGTCAATAAACTTATGGGTCATAGGTCCAGTCATAGACAAACTGGCCTCATCGTACGCACCGCCAATTCCAATAAGCTTGATATTCTCTCTTTGCCCCAGCTCGACTAACGCAGTCAACGAATTGGTTAGAACTGTAATATGCTTGGATGTATCCACATGTTTGATCAATTCAAGGGCTGTCGTACTCATATCTATGAACACCGTCTCACCGTCTTCAATCAACTCATTGGCAAATGAGGCAATGCGACGCTTCTCAGCCATATTCCTCTTCATACGCACATTAAAAGATTGGTCCTCTGATACATTCTCTATCAGTACAGCACCACCGTATGTCTTCTTAAGTTTTCCCTCTTTATCCAATTTATCCAAATCACGACGGATTGTTTCTTCTGCCACTTCAAACTTGGCACTAAGTTCCGCTACTCTAACGGATTGTTCCTGGCGGATGATCCGCATTATCTCTGTTCTTCTCTCTATGGCTAACATAGTTCCTCCACAAAAAACCACATAATATCACATATAGTATAACATATCCGTTGTCCATCATGTAGCTTAATTTACGTTATGTGTATACAAAAATAAAGAGCGCTTTTAACAAGCGCCCTAACATCATTTCCTTTAAATCATTTCTTCCCATAATCTAGGATCAGGTCTTGGAATAACAGATGTGGTCAGCAACATACCTTTATCAATGGCCGACTTTGATGCCTTCTCAATAGAAGCTTGAACACTGGCAAGCTCACCTGAGAATACCACATACGCTTTCCCACTGATCCCCTTGGCGATTCGAATCTCCAGAATATTAACAGGTGTCGTCTTGACTACGTCATCTGCCACCTCAAATATTGAAGCAACTGAATATGTCTCCATAACACCAACCGCCTCAACTTTCGAAACATCGCCACTACAGTAAAGCCCCTCAAATATCTGCTCATGAGGATTACCCAGTATACAATCATCCACCAAATAGGTCTCATTGTCAAATGACTTACCCTTTTCCATAGCTGCGGTGACAGCACTGAGATTGCCTCGAATCGCCGCCACATATTTGCCTGGACACATTGGCTTAGCAAAAAGTAAAGTAACATTGGCAGCTTTAAGGGCATCGTCTGTGGCTTTCATACCTGCCGCTATGGATCTATATTCAAGTATACCAATAGATTGGTTTCTATCTTCCATCATCATGCCCTTTCAACTTTAATATACTTGGCTGTGACCTCCGTCACAAGCCCTGAAATGCCAGTATGAATATTGGCACCCAATTGCTTGTCCGCTATCTTTGCAATCAATTGATTCTTTTCTACCATTTCGCCAACTGTTACAATCGGCTTAGAAGGTGCACCGATATGCTGACTAAGGGGTATTTTTACAAATGGTACCTGCGTATCATCAGGCATAAAAGGTAACGCCTCATCGTATTTACTTAGATTCAGGTGCATTACCAACCGCGCTGATGGCACTTTTCTAAAATCTCTGTCCGCATGAGGGGCAATGGAACCCTCCACAGTCGGTCGAATCCCTTCTTTAGCGTAAGCCGCTTTAACAGCTACCATCATCTTTCGAGGTGCCAAATCGTGGTGACAAGCGTACAATTCGCAAACACCGCAATTGACACAGCCTAGCGCTGTGCGTAGCACATCATAATTACCTGTAAGACCATTGGCCATAGCATTCATTAACTTATGGGGCTCGACCTGATGCCCTAGCAGATGCCTTGGACATAAGTCCGTACAAGCCCTACATTGAGAACAGGAGGCCATAATCCGTTTCAATTGTACTTCACCTGTGGCTTCAAGATTCCTGATCAGATTATGATCTTTCTTAAGCACAATGAAGGCTTTAGTCGTCTTTTTGACCACCTCATCAGAAGATGCAATATCGCCGGTCATCGGCCCACCGACAACCACTTCATAATCCTTCACTTTCGGTGGACACAACGTATCCAGTACCCAGGCCATGGATGTACCTATTGGCAACTTGTATGTGCCAGGATTATCCACTTCACCGACCACCGTTACATAAGACTGTGTAACGTTCTCTTCGTCAAATACCTTCTTATAGATATTAAACACCGATTCAACATTCATCACAAGCAAGTTCCTTGTAATAGGCAACTCACTTCTTTTCAAGTCGATCCCGGTGGTCTCTTTGATCAATACCACTTCATCACCCATCGGATATACGTTAGGTAGTGGTTTTATATGTACAGTATCTTTGGTCTTTGCCTCTTCCAAGATACTGATTATGTCCATATATTTATTCTTGATACCAATGATGGTCTTCTCAATCCCAAGTTCATCCATCAAGTATCCAAGACACAGCATCAATTCAGTGGCATAGTGCTTCATCAAATGCTTATCCACCTGTAAAAGCGGTTCACATTCTACCGCATTGATGATCAGCGTCTTGATTTCTCCATTTAATTTGACATGGGTTGGAAAGCCAGCACCTCCGGCACCGACTACCCCTGCATCTTTGACCATGGTTATAAGCCTACTCATGGCAACCACCTATCCTAATATTTCCAGATCGTTTTCTGCATCAACGATACCAATTATTGCCGCATCAACAGGTGCATCCTGATTATAAGCACTCAGCCTGGCACTACTGCCAGTTGCAATAAGGACATGTTCACCCATACCGGCTCCGACTGTATCGATGGCGATTATTTTACTGGATAGGCTACTCTGTGCACCCAGAAGCTCACAAATAAGAAACTTATTTCCTACCAACTTATCATGTTTTCTGGTTGAAACCAGTCTTCCTGTCACTTTACCAACAAGCATCTTATGCCTTCTTTCCCACCAAGCACAAAGGATTGGTCTATTGGATAATCGTTACTGTATCGCTTTGTCTGATACCAAGACCATTGGCCTCGTCTGTATCAATGTGCATCTCGAGTGTGTAGGTTTCGTGAACACGAACCATAACATTACTGAGAACGCCTTTTCTAGCGCCTTCACTAGTTTTGACAGAGATAATCTGCTTGTCTTTAACACCGAATGCTTCTGCATCTGAAGGACTCATATGAATATGGCGCATCGCAACGATACAACCTTCTTCAATTCTTACGGCACCAGCCGGACCTACGATTGTTACAGGTTGAGAACCAGCAATATCACCGCTCTCTCTGATTGGTGCATTAATGCCTAATGCTCTGGCATCTGTTTTTGATACTTCTACCTGAGTTGCTTTACGTTCAGGCCCGAGAATTCTTACATTTTCAATGACACGTAAGTTCATACCAACCAACGTCACCCGCTCCTCGGCAGCAAACTGACCACCCATCAACTCTTTTTTGACTTTAAGCTGATGACCTTGGCCAAAAAGGATATCCAAATGTTCTCTAGTAACATGCAAGTGTCTTGCAGATACCCCAATCGGTACTGTCAATTCAACTATTTCCGGTACATGTGTCTGCTTTGCAGCACAAGCTGTCATCGGATGACTGCCTATTTCTGCTTTCACCGCTTCTTCTATGATTTGCTGTAAAGTTTTTGCTGACATTGTAATCTCCTGTTCAATGAATCGTTCGAATTGAATGACAATGTGGCAACCATTATTAGCTACCAACCGTTCCCTCATAGTCTTACATCACATATGAGGGCGGTTATCTATAGTATGCGCCAGTAATATTGTATAGGATGCCTTATACCCTATAACGCACACTCACTAAAATCAATCCCTGATTACTTGATCCCTGGAAGAATTTTCACAACATCTGTGTGAGGACGTGGGATAACATGTGTTGCCACTACTTCACCAAGTCTAGATGCTACTTCAGCACCAGCTTCAACAGCAGCTTTAACAGCACCAACATCACCTTGAACCATAACACTTACAAGTCCAGAACCGATTTTCTCAGATCCAATCAACTCAACGTTTGCTGCTTTTAACATAGCGTCTGCTGCTTCTGTTACTGCTACAAGTCCTCTTGTCTCGATCATTCCCAAAGCTTTTGTTACCATAATCTTTTCCTCCTTCACTACCGGTTTTGCGGCAGTGGTTTTCTTTGCTGTAGTGGTTTTTGACCTTCTGGTTGCAGGCTTAGCTGCAGCCTTTGTGGTCTTTTCAACTTGATTTGATGCCTGTTCACTCATATTAGTCACCTACCGTTCGAAAGACTTAGTCCTCCTGAAGGGACGGATACTTAGAACCGCTCTTTGCTATGACTTTCATCACTTCTTCATGAGGGTTATTTATAAAAGACTTTGCTACTGTTTTTGTTATACTATTGGCCTTGATTTCACCATGGGCCACAGCTTCATGCACTGAAGCGATCTCACCCTGCACCACGATGCTTACCAGACGACCGCCTAATTTTTTTTCCCATGTCAATACTTTGACATCGGCAGCCTTCAGCATGGCGTCAAGTGCTTCCACACCTGCTACCATGCCGCTGACTTCAATAATGCCGAGTGCGTTCATAGCGTCACCTACTTAATTGTTGGAAGAATCTTCTCAACATCCAAGTGTGGACGTGGGATTACGTGTACTGCAACCAATTCACCAAGGTTTGTTGCTGCTGAAGCACCAACTTCTGTCGCTGCTTTAACCGCACCAACATCACCACGAACCATAACTGTTACAAGACCGGAACCGATTTTCTCAGTACCTACTAGTGTAACGTCTGCTGCTTTTACCATTGCATCTGCTGCTTCTACTGCTGCGACCAAACCTCTTGTTTCTACCATTCCTAAAGCTTCTTGCATGATCTGTACCTCCTAAGTTTTCTAAAGATCATAGTCAGTTCACCATAATGGGAACCATATTCAAACAGTCAACGACTGCTCTTTACACACATGATAGTTTCAAAAATTCCTCTAATCCATCGGATGGATTTGGAATCACATATTTTGAGTGATATCCGGCAATGCTTTCTGCTGCATTCGCTGCGGCATCAACCGCTGCCTGGACATCCGCTACAGACCCTCTTACCTTGATCATAACAAGCAATGGCACCGGCAGTGCATCTGCATTGGCTGGCTTGTTCTTGTCAAAGGTCTCAATGATGACATCACCAGCTTTGCATGCTGCATCTGCTGCGTACAAGGCTGTCGCCATACCAAATACTTCTATCAAACCTACGGCTTTAGCCATAACAGGATCTCCTTTATCTTATGATAAGAACGTCAAACAAATCTTAACTTTAACGTCTTAACCATATCATTAGTAATTTCTGAATGCTACTTTAATACCTTCAAGTCTCATGTTGACACCCATCGCCTCATTCAATTCACTAAGTGCGAATTCATGTGTCACCAATTCTTCAATTGGAAGACCGATGCCTTTTGCTCTACGAACAAAGTCAAGAGTTGTCGCATAATCAGCGAATGTGTACACCCATGAACCTACTAAAGTAATTTCTTTTGCGCAAAGATCAAAGTGAGGATTGATAGTCGCATCACCGTTATCAACGAAGAAGCCGACTTCACAAAGACCACCACCATTTTTGATGAACTTATAAATGGAACTTGCTGCTGATGGAACACCTGTACATTGGAACGCAAAGTCTGCGCCACCTTTAGTAATTTTCTTAACTTCTTCAAGCATTGCATCAAAGCTTGGGAAATCTTTAAAGTTGAAAGTGTACTTAGCGCCCATCTTCTTAGCCATTTCCAGACGTTTACTGTCACCATCAATTGCGATGATGTTCTCAGTACCAAGGGTACGCATTACCGCCATAACAGACAACCCAATTGGACCACAACCTTGAATCAATACTTTTGTGTCAAATTTAAGAAGGTTTGTTGTCTTTGCACGCTCTACTGCATGTACAGCAACTGCAAGCGGCTCAACAAGGATTCTTTCTTTGAAAGTCAAGTCATTAACTTTGAAGACACTTGAACCTTTTCTAAGTACAAGGTACTCACCAAACCAACCGTTGAACTTGTAGTCATCGTCTGGGAGAAGCCCATAAACCGTCGCCTTGCTGCTAAGGTTTGCTTTGTCTGGCTTCATTACTGTGTATTCATCTTCACCGGTCAAAGTTACAGATGTGATAATCTTGTCACCTACACCCAAAGGTTCGCCAAGCATGTCCTCAGTAATGTTCTTACCAATCTTAACAACTTCACCGGTACCTTCATGTCCAAGAACAACCGGAATCAAGCCGAATGGGTCGTTCTTATATTCATGGACATCTGTACCACAGATACCACATCCCTGAACTTTGATCAGCATTTCATCATCGCCAATCTCAGGAATGCTATAACTTTGCAGTTCGATGTTTTCTTTTGCTGTCAGCATAGCCACTTTAGCTTGCTTAGGCACATCAGCACATCCACAAGATGCAGATTTGCCGCTTTCTTCATTGAGTGATGCAACCACTCGACTTACAATCTGTTGAATATCAATTTGATTCACGTCCATAGTAGGCTCCTTACTTTATCTGATGTATAAAAATTCGCTCATGACACAGCGTCTTGCTTTTGTGAATGAATGGGCATTGGTAAGTCCATCCCCTGTTTTACTTGCAATAGTAAAGGTTGTAAAGCCTTCGCCACCAAAACCGATACCTGCATAGGATGGTGCGTTCTTCACAAAGATTGCCGTATCAACCGCTTTGGCAAACTTTGTTAAGTTCTCAATATTCATGGAGTGCATATGGGCTGAGTGGCGATTACCACCCTCAAGCTCAACTGCTTGCTCGATACCTTCATCAACATCTTTGACACGAACAATACCAAGTATCGGCATCATCAATTCTTCTTTGATAAGAAGGTGATTCTTACACCCTTCAAAGATGATACATCTAATTGAAGGATCTGCATCGATGCCAATGGCCTGTAGAATCTTATCTGCATCGCTTCCAACCCATTTACGATTTAATGCATACTGACCGTTGTCACGCTTTACAAGGACCTCTTTTACGAGTTTCTTGGTGTTCTCGGCATTCAGATAGTAACAGTCATTGTTATTAATCATCTCACTCATCAACTGATCTGCAACTTCATCCACAACAATAACTTCTTTTTCTGCGATACATGGCAGGTTGTTATCAAATGTCGCTCCGTTAATGATATCTTCTGCAGCCTTCTTGATATTGGCTGTTTCATCAACAAGTACTGGAGGATTCCCTGCACCAGCCGCGATACCTGGCTTACCTGAACTTAAGATCGCTTTCACAACACCCGGACCACCTGTACATACGAGAAGTGGTACATCAGGATGCTTTGACATTAAGTCACTGGATTCTAAAGTTGGCTTAAGGACGGATACCGCAATGTTTTCAAAAGCACCGGCTTCAATACAAGCTTCGTTGATCAACTGTACTGCATAATTGGATACGTTCTTTGCATTCGGATGCGGGTTAAATACGACTGCATTACCAGCTGCCAACATACCGATTGCATTACAGAAAACTGTCTCACTTGGGTTTGTTGAAGGTGTAATGGCACCAATCACGCCCCATGACCCACGTTCAACCAACGTCAAACCTTGATCGCCTGTGAATACTTCAGGCTTGATGCATTCTGTACCGGGTGTCTTTTCAGCTACCAGCTGATGTTTAAGAATCTTATGACCGACACGACCCATGCCTGTCTCATCAACACCCATTTGTGCTAAGAGTTCCTTGTTTTCCATCAGCTTTTCTCTGATCTTGCTAATGATCTTCTCTCTGAACTCATTTGGCATCATTCTCAGTTTTCTCTGTGCTTCTTTGGCGGCTTCGATCGCTTCACTCATGTCATCGAAGATACCTTTGCCACCAGTGACAACCGGTAACTTTGACACAGATGCTACTGGCGTTGCAACGGTATTGGTATTATTACCAATCTCTGCTACAACTTTTGCCACAATGGCCTGCAACTGCTGATCATTCATAAAATTTCCTCCACTGTCCTTTTCCGTGTATCTATCTGACCAACGAAAAAGTATAATCAAAGTGTCTCCACGTTACTGCTTAATTAAAGACTTGCTACCGAATAAGGCTAAGTTCGTATCATTGTCAACTGTACTTCCGCTGACACCAATGCCACCTATGATTCGTCCACTGCTTTCTATTGGAAAGCCACCTCCCAGGGTAACAATCTCTTCGTCAATCATGTTCTCCAAACCATTGAACTCTCCGGTCTCGGAAGTAAGTTCCGCCAACTTATGGGTTGGCATCTTCATAATGGCTGCAGTATAGGCTTTCTTTCTTGCCAAACTATAGCTAACTACAAAAGCTTCATCCATTCTATGGGTCAGGATTGGTGCACCGTCCTGATTACAGAGACTAACAACAACTGCAATTCCCATCTCAGAAGCTTTCGCTTCAACTTCAGCAGCTATATGCAGGGCACTTTCCAAGTTCATTTCTCTTGATGACGCTTCAATTGTTCCTGCACTGATTGCTTTTTTTACTTTTTCCCTGAACTCGATCATTCTTGCAAATGCGTACAGGAAATCGGATAATCTATTAATGTAACGCCGAACTTGATCCGGCACTTCTACCAAACTACTTAAGTGAATCAGTTCTCTCTCTGCGCGTCGTGTAACCGACCTTGCCATATCAAGTCCTGATCCTACACCGCTGTCACCTGGTGTGATAAACCCGGTTTGTAAGGGGTATAATCCCTGAAAGACATCGATGCTTTTTTCTAAGCGTATAATATCTTCACTCAAATCAATACCTGATTGGAATTGCGAAGAAATCTCCCCCATCACCTCAATTAATCGGCTTTGGATGCTATGAATCATGTTTGCATCTTCTTGTTGCATTTGAGATTTGGCAAGACCCATACAACTGGTCGCTTCATCTAATGCGCCAAGCACTTGTAGATAAGGACTGTCTTTGCCTACACGAATACCGGATAACATACCCGAGGTGCCATCGTCACCTGTTTTTGTATAAATACTCATAGGTCACAACCTTTCAAAGGTCTTCCTTTAACGTACCTGGCACTGTTATGCCCAAGTTCTCTCATAGAAAAATCACCTTGCACTATGACGGGTGCCAATTGCTCTCTAATAGCCAAGTGGCCATTGTTTCTATTAAGTCCGATGCCAACACCAAGAGTCGACTGTCTGGACGCCTGATATGCAAGGGTTATGCTGTCCGTGTCTTCCTGGACTCTATGGATTCTATAAAGCACACTTTCTTCTTCAATACCAGCAAGTACCGACTTAAGCACTTCGCCTTCAACATTGCTGATTGCAATAACAAGAACTGCTGTAGCACTGCTCACCTTCTCACCTCATTGATAAAACTCATGCAAAGTCCTGTTGCAACAGCATTTCTTGGTCCTTGTTCACCTCTTATATCACCTCTACCGGCGACAATATTCTTTTCCGCTAAGGCTTCCTGAATCATCTCAGGAATTTCGCTATCAAGAGCTGAACCCCCAACCAAAACTACGTTGGGTATCTTTCGAATGTCACCGTCTGGAGCAATCTGCTTCAAAGCTCTTAGCGCATTCATTACAAAGACCTTTTTCTTAACTGACCTTCTGACGTTGACGATTTTTTCCAAGCTATGATCAGTCATCACCGGCACTGTCTCTTCGTCTTTAATGATCGCTACCCGACCATACAACCTTGGGTCCAAAGGCTCTTTGAAAAATAGTACTTCCCCATTTTCCAAACTCATATGGTGCAGTGAATCGACCTTTGCTAATGGATACTTCTTAATCCATTCCGCCATGACTTCATTCTCTAAGGCTAATTCCTCGTTGATCATCATCGTAACGAATGCACCTGCACCAGCTAAATGAATCGATCTGACTTCACCCTCGGCTGACAGTATGGCTGCATCTGTCGAACCACCACCAAGATCCAATATGGCGATGGGCAGGCAGGTCCCTTTGGTCGTCAGGGCGCCTACCGATGCCATGACAGCTTCTATCCCAGCTACAATCACCGGAATATTCAGCTGGCGCCTTAGGAGGTCTGCCAATTGTTCCATTGGCAGCTTTTCTGCTTTGACCATGGCAGCGATGGCTACCGCCTTCTCCATGGCCAACTCCCCAGCCAATGCCCCTTTGACCTGAACAGGTACAAATGTATCAATGGCCAGGATATCTTTTATATGTAAAGGGCCGTCCTGCTGGCTGTTTACCATGGACATAGCACTTTTCATCCGTTTTAACATAGCGTCGACGCCTGTATTCGCATCAGCAGTGACATCTTCAAGTTCTTTCACCTCTGCCAGCTTAGCCATAATGGCCTCTGCACCTGCGTCAACTTTTACATCCCTCTTATTCTGATGGATGTCCTCAAAAATCAACGTGCCCGCCGCTAAGGATTTCTCTTTAACGCCACCTTTTGGTGTGTGGATCACAACCGCTGATTTTTTGCCTATCAAACTCTTAGCAACAGGAATGACCTGCCTGGTCTCGTCTGCTCGGAGATTAAAAATCTTTGCAATGCCGTAAGGGTTTGATAACTGGGTTATGGAACGTCCCTTGCCAGCAACTTCTATCGCCGCTAATGCACCCAATGGCAATGCACTCATCCTTGTGACTTCATCTATCACAGGGACTTTTTTCACAAGCCTGTTGTAAACAAGCACTGCTTCATCTTTTTGAAGGATTATACCTGTAACATTGACACTTGTGGTGTTCAAAATCACAGATATTCTCTCGTAGTCATATGCTTCATCAGCGACTATCAAGTAATTGGTATCGGACTTTGCTTTCCCTAGATCCTTAATATGAATGGTATTACCTATGGCAAGACCCTCACCAGCAGGTGTTGCCGGATTATGTCCTAACATGGTTGATTCAGCAATGATCGTCTCGGTTATTGTCTCCATTGCGGTGTCACCAATAACCGGTGCAGCCTCATTTAGCCGAATCATATCCAACGCTTCTATAGAGGCATTTACTTTTCTCATAGCTGCTTCCAAGGCACGTTTGACACCTTTAACATTAGACGGCGTCCCTTTTAGCCCTGTCGTTGGCGTCATAGCGTCACTGACAAAAGTCATGGAACCATTTGCATCCAACTTACCGATACATACTTCAGTTGTCGAATTCCCAATGTCCACACCAGCTATCAGCATACACTTCTCCAACTCCAATTCATGCTGCTATATACATGTGACTTTCGTCTCATGCACTAAGCATGTTTGAGTAAATCTCTTTTTTTATAAACACTCAGCGTTTCACTGACAAGATCAGCACACATCGGTGCATTATACTGATCTCTAAGTTCACTAGCTAAAGCATTCAACTCAGCCATTGTTGCTCTATAAGGTCGCAACATATTATACATTTCAAGAATCCTGTCATCAGGAATCTCAATCAATTCCGCCGATCGAATAAAGTTCTTAGCCAATTGAATCTTGCCATCTTTTCTGGCAACTTCAGCTTGCAGCAAGAGCACTTCTCTAGATATCCTAATATCTTCTGAAGTTACAGATCCATCCATAATAGCTTCCATATGAATGTCTGAGATTTTTTTGCCGCTACGGCTTTTAATGTATTCAGGGTGCTTTTCACCCAATGGATATATTTCCATAGCTGCTCCTTTATCCGTTCAATGCCACTTCTATGTATGGACCTCTTTTGATGCTATGCTCTGTTTCCTTCGTATGCATCAACGCCGCTTTTACTTGGTACTTCGGTCTAGATAAGATGTCATTGATGACCTTGACCGGCATCACTTGCTCACCTTTTGCATAGCGGGCAGCATTTTTTCCTATCGCCCGGTACAGTTCTAATGTCATAACAGGCGCCTGTGGGAAAAGTTCCAAGTTAGTCAATGGGTAAAGGTCCTTTTGATGAATCACCGCTGTCCCCTTTGACTGAAGTCCTATAGCAATACCAGAGCCAACAAGCTTCGCAACATCATTGGCAATGAATGCCACATCAGAAGTTCTTGTCCCTCTAATCACCTTAGGTATCATGCCTTCTTCTTCAATACCTGCCATGATTTCCTTAATGACTTCAATATGTCCTAAGCCACAGATGGTCTCTTTCATATAAAGACCATACGCTGGGCCTATAGCAATACCAACTTCTTTAGCATCCTTAGCACCCTGCCACTCCCCAACTTCGGTGACAAGGCCTTTCCGGTAGCCTACAGGACCGAAATTCTCATCGGCTGCAACCGTATTTTCTGTTTGAGATGCCATCTCGGCAAGGACTTTTTTGACCGCCGCCGTTATGGCACTGATATCATAATGTTCTGTCATAACCGACTCCATTTGATATGGCAGACTCAGTCATAGTAACTGAGCCGCCTTATAATCTATAATGTATCCACTTCTATGATGTGAGGTATGTTCTTCATTTCTTCCCAACGGGCATCATCAATCTGATAACCAGTACCTGGTCCCTGATAACTATTAGGACAGTTCACTGCACTTTGTACACGATACTCTGTATCAAGAATCGCTGACGTTTGAAGATAATCACCAGATAAACGTTGCTTAAGCATATTGATGATCCTATTACCTTCTTCATCAAAGCCCGCATTGTTGAGCGCTTTAACAATATCCACACCTGTGATCTTGTCACCCATCATACGATCTACCGCCTGAAGATCCTTTAGTACGTCTCTATCAGGGACATCATCGCTTGAATGTGCATAAGTGACAGCTTCAACCTCTTCTTCCGTCACCGTACCAAGGTCAAGCCCTTCAAATATTGCCTTCATTGCTTTTGCGGCTCTGTTCCTTACAGCAATAACATCCTCTTCCTTGACTGGCCTAAGACCTCCATCCACTTTGAAGTCTCTTTGAAGAACATTGTAATCATCAAAGTCTTCCGCATCAAAGTTAGAACCGGCAAACATATTGTCTTTATTCGGCGTTCCTGAATAGCCTGAGAAGATAAAGTCTGTTCCCGGGAGAAATTGCATCATCGTTCTAGCAGTTCGGCGCATATCCGAATGGCTAAAATTCTGGTCGTTAGAAGAAGCGCACTCCAGATTCATACAGGATGCAACAAGGTTCTCCGCCAACACCGCTCTGATACCGGATGGTACTGAAGAAGTAACACCGATACAACTAACGGCGCCATTCTGAATACCTTGAACACCACACCCTTTAGTCACCATCAGACATCTCGTCTCAAGGTAAAGCATGGACTTGCCTTCCGCACTTCCCATAAGCACTTCTGAACCGGTTCCTGAAGTAAACCTCGTCTTCAATCCTCTAGATGCATAGGCTGAGGCCAAGAATGCTTTGGAATATGGTGTGTCGTCTCCATCAATGAACACCGATTCTGTGCCATAGACAGACATCGTCTCCGCATAAGTCGTAAGCCCTCTCATACCTAATTGAAGTTCAACCGCTTCTTCAACAGCACATTGAGTCAGGACACCGGGTGCACCTATTTGAGAGCCTACAAGAAGACCTACAGCAGTTAATGGTGCGTATCTCGCAATACCAACCGTCGTTTCTTCTTCTCTGAAGCCTCTTAGAGCACCTTCTGCCGCATCCGCTGCTATCAGAACCGGATTATCCTTCGCATTGGTAATATGCGCTTGATTGGCCGGAAAGAGTCTTGCTCGCATCTTCTGCATAGCCATCATCATCTCTACCACATTCATGACGTCCATGACTTCTGTAATTCTTGATGGCGTAAGACCTTGGAAGATGCCTAGCACCTCTTCTCTTGTCACATGAATATCAACAAGTTTTCTTGCTATTTCCTGTGGTGAGAGGGTCATGCTTTTTTCAGTTGTATTTACATCGATATAATGATCGGCAATGAACGTATCAAGAAAGTCAAAGTCGTCTCTGCTTTTCCCGTCCAAACTGACCACCTTGCCGCCTTCAACAACGATGCCGGCAGGTGGGTCATAAGGACTTCTCATAGCGACGAAGCCTTTTTCAGGCCATTCCCGGATGAAGCCATCCATGTTGACCGGTCTTTTGTCCAATGCTTCCATCCTCTTGGATCGTTTCAAGTGATAACTCCTCTTGATCGGTTAGGTTGATGAACCATGACGATTACGTCAGATTTATTGAAGCTCAGCAATAACCTTCTTAACAATCGCTTCGATGTCAATATTACCTGTTGTGCTTGCTGCTGGCGCTGCACAAACATCGTCTTCACAAAGTGATGGATGCTTACCAGGTACGTTGAATGCTTTTCTAAGTTCGTAAAGACGGCTAACTTCGTGTGCTGGCAATTCTTTAGCACCACCAAGAACTTTTGCTTTGTATGCAAGTGATGCATAGAACTCAAGACTTTCCATCTTGAAGTAAGCGCTCATAAGGTCTTGTCCCCAGGAAAGAGCACCGTGGTTCTCAAGAAGTACTGCATCATAGCAACCAAGGTATGGCTCAACAGCATCTGGAATTTCCATTGTTGATGGAAGACCGTATTTAGCGATTGGCACTTCACCAAGGAAGATTACCGCTTCAGGCATGATTTTTTCTGTCAAAGGAATACCGGCAATCGCATATGCTGTCGCGTATTGTGGATGCGCGTGAACAACTGCTGTTACGTCTGGTCTTTCTTTGTAGATTCTCATGTGCATTTTGATCTCAGAAGATGGACGCCATTTACCGTTAGTACCGATTGGATTACCTTCGCCATCAACTTTACAGATCATGTCAGGTGTCATGAATCCTTTAGAAACACCTGTTGGTGTACAGAGAAAAAGATTATCTGCAAGTTTAACAGAGAAGTTACCGTCGTTTGCCGCAACCATCTCTCTATCATAGATTCTTTTTCCGATTTCGCACATTTGCTTTTTGATTTCAAATTCGTTAACCATAATGACCTCCACTTGTTCTTGCGAACAGTATATGTAAATGAAATATTGTTGACTATGTTGGTTTTTACTTTATTAGTGTGGTTTTTATTTAACCCATATAAACTATACCACCAGAGACAACACGTGTCAACAGATTTATGTGGTATTGTGTTGGAATTTGTCGTATTGTTGTGTGGTTTTTAGTGGTTTGTTGATAATCATTATCAGTTGATCATTAATGGCTATTGCATATTCTTCCGTCCCATCCGCAAGCTCGGGTCTTCATACGAAGCCTCAGACACGCCTGCTCCGCAGTCGAACTCGTTACGTGATGAAAACCCAACCCCGCCGCTGGGACTAGTGCACTGGCAGCTTGAAGCTTTTATATATCGAAACCGAGGCTGAGTTGGGATTAGGTGGTAATCAACAAACGAGTTCTCAATCTTGATTGAGTGTCTGAGGCTTGTGATTATCACCTGATTCCAACTCAGATGACGCCCTTAGTGTCAACACACTCCGGAACCGAGTCAAAGTCGGGATCGGATGGTAATCAACAAACGAGTTTTCGATCCTGATCGATGTCTGAGGCTTGTGATTACCATCCGATTCTGACTTCGGCGACAGAATGCTACTCATCCGAAACCAACAAAAAGCCACAACCGATCACACACAACCGGTTGTAGCTTTATAAAAAGGGCGTTATGAACTAATAATCTTAAAGGGTGTCTTTCCACTCTTCCATATTGCCTTGATAGAAGACATATGGATTACCAACAACGATGATGGATCCATCACTGTCTGGATCTTCAACCGCTTCATAAGTCTTACCATCATAGTCGAAGGAAGAACCTACAGAACCATCATATGTACCTTCAACTGCAGCAACTGCAGCCGCACCGGATACAGCACCAAGATCGATAACATTCCAAAGCATCATGTATGGACATACTGCATCAAATTCATTGCCAGCATCTGTTGGCATAAAGTTAGCCATTTCACTTGGAAGACCAAGACCTGTCAACTTGATATCAGAGTCTGGGTTGTTTTGAAGTTGTTGACCACCTGCGAACATACCAACTGTTGTAGGTGCCACTATTACATCAACGGCATCCTCTGAAATGAATGCATTCGCTTGAGTAACGCTGTCCTGAGGGTCGTCATTACCATATTTAATGTCTAGCATAGAATCATCAGAACCAGAATTGGCGTCAGCAATGTTGCCTGGGTACGCTTCAGTCAAGCGGATCAGTTCTGCTTCCATTGATGCGATCCATTGGTTTTGAACAGGAGAAGTTGTTGTTGCTGACAGAACACCGATTTTGATTGGTGCATCTGTGAATGTTCCTGCTGCAAGAATTTCTTCTGTCTTAGCTTTCATATCCATGTCTGCAACATATGGCTCTTCTGCAAGAATCATAACAGCAGCGTAGACAAGATGACGACCAACCATGTCGATTGTCGTAGGAATTGTATGAGATGTTCTTACTGCTGGGTTAATTGCGGAGTCAGAGCTAAGAAGCTTAACACCTTTTGATTCAGCAAGCTTGGAAATAGCGTTAAAGGCATCACCATCATTTGCTGAGATTGTAATACTTGCAACACCTTGGTTGATCAACTCTTCCACAAGAGCCACCTGTGCTGCCGCAGTTGTTTCAGCTGGTGATACATACTCAGCTACACCTCCTAATGAAGTGACTGCTTCTTCAAAACCTTGATACATCAAATCCCCAAATAAGTTACCTGTACTCTTGAACATAAAAACATGTTTCTGTGGCTCAGCACTATCTGCATCTGATGAAGCTTCAGTGCTTGATGTACTTTCTGTACTGCTTGATGTGCTGGATGAGTTACTGGATGAACTGCTCGTTGAGCTGTCGGATTGTCCACAACCAGCAAGGGCGATCACCATAACAAGTGCCATGGCCAATGCAATAAGTTTTTTCATTACTACGATACCTCCATTAATTTCATGATTTGATCTGCCTTCTCGGCTTGATCTGTGTATTGAATCACGAGGCTAAGCCTCGATAATCCCGCTGTCATTTTGATACCGAAATGCTTTACATTCATCTATACGTCTACTATAAAAGAACGTCCTTCGTAACTTACGCTCGACTGAACTTGATTTTTTCTGCCAAAAGCGCAACGATCAGCAGTATACCAACAGCCATGATTCTCGCAGCCGGCTGTACTCCATTGTAACCAAGCAACTTGTCAAGAAAAACCATAATAAAGACACCAATAATCGGTCCAATCATACGTCCTTTTCCACCACTGGTAGAAACACCACCCAGTACACTGATTGCGATAACACGGAGTTCATAACCCTCACCAATATTTGCCACAACACTCGGTGATCGTCCCAGGTAGAATACTGCGGATACTGCTGCCATAACACCCATCAATACAAATACGATGAGCTTGGTCTTCTTAACATTGATACCAGCAAAGAACGCACCTTCTTTATTGTTACCAATCGCATATAATTTCCTACCAAAGGTCGTCTTATGCAATATCAGGCCAAAGATAAGGGCAAATACCATAAAAATCCACATTGAGATCGGTAAACCCATCCAGTTTGTGTAACCTAAGTCACCAAACCACATCGGGAATTTAGTCAATGATCGTACGTCCAGGATAATCTTTGCAATACCTCTATAAAAAAGCATTGCGGCAATGGTAACAATGACTGCTGATATTTCTTCAAACCCTGTGATCAGCAAGCCATTAATCAATCCCGCCAGTGCACCTGTGAGAATACAGGCTGCTAAGGCAAGAAATGTATTGCCGGTACTTTCATATACGAGTCCCAAGCTCATACCTGATAAACAAAGAATCGATCCAACAGATACATCAATATCACCGAGCAATAGAACGAATACCATCGGAAAAACCATAAAGGATAGATCCATCCCTGCCTGGATGATGCTTGTATAACTATTCAGGAACATATCCCCATTCATGACCCACATAATGACATTAAATAGAAGGAATATATATAGCAGAATCATCTCCCATTGTAATAGGAAGCTTTTAATATTGAAGGCTCCACTTCGCTTCTCAAGACTGAAGCGATAATCTTTACTGACAACTTGATTACTCATAGCGACACTCCTTTATATGTTTCGTTCTTTCAGTGCCCTTTGCTTGGCTGAACGTGAGGTGTAAATGTTAAGTATAACGGCACTGACGATAATGATCCCTTTGATTGCATCCGTCCAAATAGATAGACCTGAAAGCATGCTAAGGAATGAACTAATAATGGCAAACAGCACTGTCGCTACGATAATACCAGAAATCCTACCTGTACCACCGTTGATACTGACACCCCCTAGAATACATATGGCAATGACATCCATTTCCATTCCCATAGCCATCGTACTCTGAGCTATGGCATAGTTACTTGTATAGAGAAAGCCTGCAAAACCAGCAATACCACCCATGATTGCATAGACCGCCAGCGTCACTGCCACACTGTTAATACCTGTCACCTTAGCAGAGGCCGGACTAGAACCGATGGCATAGATTCTTCGGCCGAATTTGAGGTAAGAAAGGGTAATCCATGCTATAAGGAACATAACAATCGCAGAAATAATCAGGTTATTAACACCCAGTACCTTACCTGTAGCAAAAGCTTTATAACCATCTGTAAAGTTAGCTGGAACAATCCACCTGGAATCACTGACAACATACCCCAACCCTCTGATGACATATAGTGTACTTAGGGTTGCAATAATTGGGAGCAACTTTAATTTACTGATCAAAATCCCGTTGTAAAGCCCTATAACAGTCCCTATACCAACAGCAATCACTACCAGCAGAAACACAGGCACACCTGGATGATCCGCATTGATCATCGATATGACCAAGCCGCTAAACACCATTGTTGCCGCTATCGACAAATCAATACCTCTCGTTACAAGAACCATCAGCATACCTATAGCTAATATGCCTGAGATTGCATTGTTCTTGAGCATGTCATTAATCGCTTCTGGTGTCAGCAACTGAGGCGTCAATTGTGAAGCCAACAGCAACAACACCACGCATGCCATGACAAGACCAAAAGAACGATCTTTAACAATGGTCTTCAAGATACCAGCTACAACACCGGACCCTGCCTGTTTCTTATCCATTTCCTTCATTTCACTTCTCCTGTTCACACCTAATCTCTTAATAAGTTACCTATGAACTTTATGCGTTGTAATCAGGCAACGCCGCTGCAAGAATCATCTCTTGAGTCAGCTCTTCATTATCGAAGACCCCAGCGACCCTTCCTTCTCTCATGACAACAACACGATCCGCCATACCAAGCACCTCTGGCATTTCTGACGAAACCATCAATATACCGTAGCCCTTAGCCGCAAGTTCATTCATAACTTCATAGATTGCATACTTAGCACCAACATCAACACCCTTTGTCGGTTCATCCAAAATAATTAACTTCAAATCATTAACCAGCAACTTACCAAAGACAACTTTCTGCTGATTACCACCAGATAAAGTCGATGGATTATCGTATAGACTGCCAGCTTTAAGTTCCATCATGCCTGAGATCTCTGCAGCGGCTGTCTCTTCTTTCGATGTATTCAACCAGCCGAAGGTTGAGAACTTGTCCAAATTAACCATTGTAGTATTTTTTATAATGTCCATGTCCAGTACAAGCCCGTGTAGATGTCGGTCTTCCGGCAGATAACCGATACCATTAGCCATACCTTCTTTTGGGTTACGACTTGTCACTTCTTTCTTATCCATATAAACACTGCCGCTATCTAATTTCATAGCACCGATGATACTCTGACACACTTCAGTCCTACCTGCGCCAACCAAACCAGTAAGAGCGACAATTTCACCTTGTTTGACATCAAACGAAACATCTCTGAAATATCCAGTACTGCTCAAGTTGACGACTCTGAACAATTCATCACCTATAATTGCAGTCTTGTCAGGGTACATCTGATTCAGCTCACGTCCAACCATCGCCTGAATCAAGTCATGTTGTGTAATATCTTCCAAATTCCAAGTCCCAATATATTGTGAGTCACGATAGACGGTAACCCTCTCAGCCAAACGGTAAACATCTTCAAACTTATGTGAGATAAGAATGATCGAAACACCATCATCTCGTAACTTCTCTGCAATTCTATAGAGCTCTTCACACTCAAATTTCGTAAGAGAAGCCGTCGGTTCGTCCATAATCAAGATTCTTGCTTCTGCTGAAAGAGCTTTTGCAATCTCTACCAACTGTTGTTTTGCTACACTCAAATCACCCATTGTCATCTTAGCGTCTATATCGCCACCGATTTCATCGAGGAGTTCTTGCGCTTCCTGATTCATCGTTTTCCAATCGTATAAATTGTACTTGCCGATTTTTTCTCGTCCCATAAAAATATTCTCTGCCACCGTCAAGTGCGGAAACGAGGTCACATGTTGATAGATTGCGGCAATGCCCATCTCCCCACCGACTTTAGGATTCTCGATGACGACTTCATTACCATCAACAAAGATTGTACCTTCTGTGGGTTGATGAACCCCTGTGATCACTTTGATGGTTGTTGACTTCCCAGCACCGTTCTCACCCATAAGTGCATGAATTTCGCCTTGGCGCAGTTCCAGGTCAACACCCTTTAGGGCCTGTACACCGCCGAAGTTCTTAGATATGTTCTTCAGTTCCAGAATTGTTTGGCTCATAAGTCACTCCTAATGAAAACATCTAAATGATCTTTTTAATCACTTTGTTCGTTTTCCTGTTCGTTTATGATTATTTCGTAACTCTATAAGTCAATATTACGCCCAGGCGACCTAATTGTCAATATGTATTTGTATGATTTTGTTTCATTTATGATTTATTCAATCATGCCGATGGTCGATTTGTACAACACTGGCACTTCATTCAAGTTTTACGTTAACACGTTAATGCGTCTTTTCAGCAAAAACATTGTCCTTATATCGTGTACACTTCCCATCCACAAAATCGTCACGATAAACTCACTCTAACATCCACACAACAGTCTTTTACAATTTTATGACATCATCACCTCACCACTATTTTGTACGCATATAAAAGACATACGTTTTCCCTTGAAATACACATAAATATACTATATACTTAGTTGGCATCGTGTTATGACACACAGTGATGTAAATGTTACTAATGGCTATGGCATCCAGGGTGAAGATGCCTATATTGTAATCGGGAGATTTTTTATGAAGAAATTAGGATTATTACCAAAACTCATAATTGGTATCATCATCGGTATTATCGTCGGTTTGATATCCAATTCTACAGGACACTTTTTCGTTACAAGATTGATGAGTACCTTCAGCAGTATTTTCGGAAGCTTTTTAACCTTTATCATTCCATGTATCATCATAGCTTTCGTCGCACCAGGTATCGCTGACTTAGGAAAAGACGCTGGCAAATTACTTGGCATCACTGCTGGTTTCGCCTACCTTTCAGCCATCACTGCTGGTTTCATTGCTTTTTTCATAGGGCGAATCTTACTTGGCAATTTGATTAAACCAAACGAACTTCTATCTCAAAACATTGCCGATGTATCTCCATTCTTCAACATTGACATGGGTGCCATTATGGGTGTTATGACCGCTCTGGTTCTAGCTTTTCTACTCGGCCTTGGCATGGCAAGACTTGAGAGCAAACATCTCTTCAATGCAGTTATGGATTTTCATAAAATCATTCAAGCTGTTGTCAGATACATTCTGATCCCATTGATTCCTATACACATTGCAGGTATCTTCGCAAAGATTACTGCAACAGGTGAAATCTTCGCCACAATCAAGGCCTTCGCCGCTGTATTTGCCCTGATTCTCGTTCTTCAATTGGCTTATATCATTGTTCAATACACTTTGGCTTGGGTTGTCAGCGGCAAGAATCCTGTGCGTTGTATCAAGAATATGTTACCTGCGTACTTCACAGCACTCGGAACACAATCAAGTGCTGCAACCATTGCTGTAACCCTAGAGTCTGCTGCAAAGAATGATATCTCTGAGGATATCGTTGATTTTGTCATCCCTCTCGGTGCAACAATTCACTTGGCGGGTGATACAATCACGTTAGTATTGGCATCCATGGGCGTTCTCTTTCTTGCCGGTGTCACACCAACCATTGGCCTTATGGCGCCTTTCATCTTGATGCTCGGCGTAACAATGGTTGCTGCTCCCGGTATCCCGGGCGGTGGCGTCATGGCAGCCCTTGGTCTACTTGAGAATATGCTTGGTTTCACAGCTGCACAACAAGCACTGATGATTGCCCTTCACTTTGCCCAAGACAGCTTCGGTACTGCGACAAATGTTACAGGCGACGGTGCTATCGCCATCATCATAGATACGATTGCCAAGAAAAGAAATCGTGCAGCATAGTTGTTTTAGGCGTCAAAGCTATATTGCTGATGGATTTAGAGAGACTTACTTTTGATACCTAAACCATAGTCAAATTTATCGAATAAACAAAAAAGAAACAAAACAGCGCTCAACTGAGCTACTGTTCTGTTTCTTTTTTTGTGAACCAATATACGACATGCTATCGATTACCCTTTTGAGGCAATCATCTCAATCTCAACTTTAGCACCCAAAGGTAATTCAGCTACCTCATAGGCTGCTCTTGCCGGGAAATTGTCTAGGAAGTATTCACCATAAACCCCATTCATCTGAGCAAAATCATTGATATCATCCAACAATACTGTCACCTTAACAACATCTTCTAACGTATAACCAGCTTCTTCTAAAATCATTTTTGCATTTAAAAGCGATTGATGCGTTTGTTCTTCGATTGTCTGACCTTCAATAGACATCGTCTCAGGGTTCAAAGGCAATTGACCAGATACATATATTGTACCTGTCACCTCATTTGCCTGACTGTATGGTCCAATAGCTTTAGGTGCCTTTGTTGTTGCAATTACTTTTTTCATCGTTTCTAATTCCTTTCATAACAAATGACGCGTTGGAATCACTTTAATTCCCTTTAGTTTGTTCGATGATTAAAGTGATTCTGACTATTATATTACATATAAAGAGATAAAAATACACCAGCTGCCACAGCTGAGCCGATAACACCAGCCACATTCGGTCCCATGGCATGCATCAGTAGATAATTGGTTGGATCTGCTTCTCTACCAACCTTTTGAGCAACCCTCGCAGCCATTGGAACAGCCGATACACCAGCTGCACCTATTAAAGGATTGATCTTACCACCAGTGACTTTTGACATAACTTTACCAAGAAGCACACCTGATGCCGTTCCAAAAGCAAAGGCAATCAGACCCATTAAGAGTATTCCTAGCGTCTGAACATTAAGGAAAGCCTCCGCACTTGTAGTCGCCCCAACAGTAATCCCTAAGAATATAGTAATGATGTACATCAACGCTCCCGAAGCTACATCAGCCAGTTTTTCTGTGACACCTGATACTTTAATCAGATTTCCAAACATCAGCATACCTATCAAGGGTGCTGTTGTCGGCAAAATCAGCACTACTAGAATAGTGACAATTATCGGAAAGACAACCTTTTCCGTCTGCGTTACAGGACGCAATTGCTCCATCTTAATCTTTCTCTCATCTTCCGTTGTTAGAAACTTCATAATCGGAGGCTGGATGATTGGAACAAGTGACATATATGAATATGCCGCAACAGCAATAGGTCCCAGTAAGTGCGGTGCCAGTTTTATGGTTGTAAATATGGCCGTCGGTCCATCTGCACCTCCTATGATGGCTATAGATGAAGCTTCTTCGGAAGAAAATCCCAGGGCGAGTGCGCCAAAAAAAGCCAAGAAGATACCAAACTGTGCTGCTGCACCTAATAAAAAACTCTTAGGATTAGCAATGAGAGGCCCAAAATCAGTCAGCACACCAACGCCCATAAAAATTAAAGGTGGAAATATACCAAGTTCATCCCCCATATAAAGATAATGGAGCAAACCTCCCGGCAATTCTTTTCCTGTTTCTAGAATTTGATTACCATATTTGAGTGCCGCTTCCACAATACTCATATTATAAGTAATTAGCTCTCCATCTATGACTACTTGAGTAACCGGTCCATCCATAATCCCTGTTATAGGCAAGTTAACAAGAAGCATGCCAAAAGAAATGGGCAATAAAAGCAATGGCTCGTATTCTTTTTTTATTGCAAGATACATCAGCACCAAAGCAACAACAATCATTACCAGATTCTTATAGCCCCCATCAAAGAAGTTATCCAATAGATAATACAAGCCTGAGCTAGAGATAAAATTGGTGTAGGCGTTACCTAATTGATTTAGCATGTGATCCCCCTAAACCAAAATAATGAGGGCATCTCCTGCATCGACAAGCTGCCCAACTGTCACTCTTATATCAGTAACGGTCCCACTTTCAGATGCGACAATCTCATTTTCCATCTTCATCGCTTCTAAAACAGCAATTGCCTGTCCCGATGTCACCATATCCCCTTTTGACACATTGACGCCGATAATTTTTCCTTGCATCGGCGCTTCTACCTTCTTACTATTTTTCGAAACACTTACCTGCGTCCCTTGTTTTTGTTCAAAATTATTTGAATCTGTTGATTGAGTCATGTTGCTTTTATTGATTGACTGCACATGATTTGCCAGATTATCTTCGACAGATAGTTCCTCAATTGCAACTTCATAAGTATAGCCGCTGACGTTGACTCTATATTTTTTCATATTAACTCCTCACTTAATCGAGATCTTCTATTTACATCCTTCTTATAGAACGTATTCTCAAGCTGTCGATTGGTACTTGTATTTGTTGCGCCAGACTAACAGTGATTGCAGCAACAATTCTGTGCCTCTCTTCATCTTGTGTGGTAACATGTTGATCAAACACGTCTGATAAACCGGCAACAGTATTCCCTAGGACTTTTTTCCCTTTAACTGAGTTCTTTTCCCCTAATCTACCTAGATATGAAATCATCATAGAGATTACAATCAATATCAAAAAGACTGCAGACATACCTGAGATCAAAGCGATAATCCCCTCTTTAAACCATTCCATACGCCCACCTCCTATAACGGTATATTCCCATGCTTTTTGGCAATAACGCACTCTTCCTTCAAAGAAGCCGCCTGCAAGGCGCCAATAATGTAACTTCGCGTCATAGCCGGCTCGATCACAGCGTCTACATACCCCCTTGCCGCAGCCACATAAGGATTAGCAAAGTTCTCTTGATACTCATGGACTTTCAGTTCACGCATTCCTTCAGGATCCAAGGCATTATCAATCTCATGGCGGAATATGATATTCGCTGCTCCCTGGGCACCCATCACGGCAATCTCTGCCGATGGCCATGCGTAAACCATATCTGCACCTAGATGTTTGGAACTCATAGCAATATAGGCACCTCCGTATGCTTTTCTCAAAATAACATTGATCTTCGGCACTGTTGCTTCTGAATAGGCATACAATAGTTTAGCACCATGACGTATGATGCCTGAGTGTTCTTGAGACACACCCGGAAAATAACCCGGCACATCTGTCAGTGTTACAAGAGGTATATCATAGCAATCACAAAAACGTATGAATCTTGCAGCTTTATCTGATGCGTTCACATCAAGGGCTCCTGCAAGTACTTTTGGCTGATTGGCAACAACCCCAACAGTCTGTCCGTCCATCTTTGCAAAGCCTACAACAATATTCTTCGCATAGGCGCTATGCACCTCAATAAACGAACCACTGTCAATAATGGCTTTAACGACATCATGGATATCATATGCCTTTGACGCAACATCCGGTAAGATATGATTCAATAGATCCGGATGCCGGTTTGGGTCATCTGTCACATTTACACGAACAGGTTTTGTTTTATTGGAAGCCGGCAGGTAGGTAATCAACTTGCGTACTTCAGCAAAACACTGCTTCTCATCCTTATGCACAAAGTGACAAACTCCACTTTTAGTTGCATGAGCTATAGCACCACCCAACGCTTCTTTCGTCACTTCTTCACCTGTGACCGTCTTAATGACTTCCGGGCCGGTTATAAACATCTGGGAAGTTTTATCCACCATAAAGATGAAATCAGTGATCGCAGGTGAATAGACAGCACCTCCAGCACACGGCCCCATAATGACGGATATCTGAGGTATTTTGCCTGACGCTTTTGTATTACGGTAAAATATCTCTCCAAAACCAGCCAGGGCATCAATACCTTCTTGAACTCTTGCACCTCCAGAATCATTGATACCAATTAGGGGTGCATTGTTCTTAATTGCCATATCCATGACAGCGCATATTTTGGCTGCATGTGCTTCGCCCAAACTGCCACCAAGTACAGTAAAATCTTGTGCATACACATAGACTAAGATGCCATCAACTGTACCAAATCCCGTCACAACACCATCTGACGGCGCCTCTTTTCCTGCCATCCCAAGTTCAGTGGCTCTATGTTGTCTGAAAGCGCCAACTTCGATAAAACTATCCGCATCAAGCAACTGTCCAATACGCTCTCTTGCTGTCTGCTTGCCAAACTCATGTTGTCTGGCAATCTTCAGAGCACCTCCGCCCTGCTCCACGTTTGCTTTTCTTTTATACAAATCCTGAATTTTTTCTTGCAACTGCATCATCCCAACATCTCCATCTGATTATATGACTTGATCTGATTGAAGCTTCGACAGCCTATCCGAGTCAATGCCACACCAATTAAGAAGTATTTCCGCTGTATCCTCACCAAGCAACGGCGCTGCCTTATCAACACTACATGGGGTTTTCGAGAACTTAATTGGAATACCCGGCATTTTTACTGCGTCACCTTTGGTATTGGTAACTTCAACAATCATATCCCTAGCAATGACACTTGGTTCATTTACTGCATCACCAATCTTATTGATTGGTCCACAAGGTATACCTTGCTCCCGTAGAATGGCTATCCATTCATTCGTACTTTTCTTCTCGAAATGTCCATTCAAGGACTCAAACAGCTGATCCATATGTTCAACCCGACTTTGATTTGTTTGATAGCTAGGGTCGGTAGCCATACTTTCATCCCCTAGAATTTTGCATAACTTCACAAATAATTGGTCATTACCCGCCGCAACAACCATACTGCTGTCTTTTGTTTTCACTTCACCAAATGGTTCTATGGAAGGATGGCGATTACCCATAGGTTTTGGGTTCACACCATTAACAAAATATCTAGCTATGGCATTTTCCAATATGGACATCTGACAGTCCAACATGGCAACATCCACCAACTGACCTTCGCCTGTATTTTGCCTATGAACCACTGCTGATACAATACCAAGAGCAGTAAAAACACCTGCAACCACATCACCAATCGAAGAACCGACACGACTCATATGGTTTTCATCTGGTCCGGTAATACTCATAAGACCTCCCATTGCCTGAACAATCATGTCATATGCCGGAAGTTCAGAACTAGGTCCATATTGCCCATAGCCGGAACAAGCACCATAAATAATACTTGGATTAATCTCTTTTAACACCTCATAATCAAGCCCTAATCGTTTCATTGTCCCTGGCCTGAAATTCTCTACAACCACATCGGCCTTTTTCACCATTTCTTTGAAGATCTCTTTACCTTCTTGACTTTTCAGATTAAGCGTCATACTTTTCTTGTTACGATTAACACTCATGAAATAAGCGCTTTCTTCGTTGACGAATGGCGGGTATCCTCTGGAATCATCGCCTCTACCAGGCATCTCTATCTTAATTGTCTCAGCACCCATATCGGCCAACAGCATTCCACAAAAAGGTCCAGCCAGCACCCTACTCAAATCCAGCACTTTTAATCCAGATAACGGTTTGTTCATGATATCCTCCCATAAAAACAGTATTATTAAATCCATTTAATTGTATCATCACCAAAGCCAGCCTTATATTGGCCTTAATTGTTGTATATTTGCTAAACCCTAGGGTTCATACATTTGTTATGGGCATCCATCTTCTTTCACAATAAAAGCTGCCATACCTTTCGCCCCTGGTATGACAGCTTTATGATCTCAGTCGTATGAATGTTATTCCTCTATACCCTAATGTTCTCCTAAAATATGAACCTATAATAAGTTAATCATAATGCCTGCAAAGACGACGGATGCGATTGTTACAGTCGTAAAACCTGCTACCAACATCTTTGGCAATATATGGTCTAGCAACACTTTTTGTTCTTCTTCCGTCTCACCTACAGCATTAGCAACTTCGTGTGACAGATAATAAGTCGCCGGGAATCCAAAGAAACAGGAGACACCAATAGAAATACCCAGTGCCGGCGTGAACTTAAGGACTTTAGCAGCCACAATAGATGTAATTGCAACACCCGCAAAGCCAAAAGCCACTGTAATAAGAGCAGGTCCTATAAAAGATGCTACCATCTCCGGTGTCGCTTTTGTCAAGTTTGCAAAAATCACTGTCATTGCCAAAAGCATAATGAAGCCATTCGCATTAGCTTTTTTCAGAATATCTTTTTCAAGATAACCGATCTCTGTAAAAATGACACCCAACACCAGATAAAGAACGAAAGCATTGACTTTTCCAGCCGTTAATTCTGCGAGAAAATTACTCAACACTACAACCGATGCTGTTTTCGCCATTAATACAAACGGTGTCTGAAGTTCTTTTTTCATCTCAGGTAAGATTCTAAAACTGATTTCTTTGCCTTTTCCATTATTCTCAAGCTCATTTTTATACGCCCCCGACTTGTATAGCCCAAGAACTCTATTCGCTTCTTTTTTCAGCATAAATGATGCAATCGGTACACCTAAGAATTTTTGTGTTACGTACAACAAGACACAGAAAACTGCAATCTGTTCCAGACCTTTTTCAGTTAGAGCTGTCGTCATAATCAATGTGGCAGCAGAACCACCGGAAAGAACCGGCGCACCTGCAATTGCCATGTCTCGTCCAATAATCGGTCCTGCAAAGAAATACACAAATATAGATAGAATGGCTACTGCCAGAACGCCAATTGTAACTGTTTTCCACTGACTAATCAGTTCAGATAAGTTAAGCATCGTCCCAAGAGAGACGACCAAAAGTCCTGCTGCCACTCTCCCAAGTGATGCTACGTTTGAATCTGCTATCAATGTTTGTGGAAGTATACCGGACCAGAACCCTGCAAGCATCGCCACTGCCACAAATAAAATCATTGAAATTGTCGCCTTAGTTTTATTGGCCACAATATCCCCTATACCAAAAATCGACAACAACACAGTAAAAGCTATTGTACTATTCATATTAACCTCCCAGTTTTATAATGCATTACATAACATGTTACCTCATACTTCTGATGACTGAAATCATTATGATAAGAACATCAAATACTTATGACATCCTAACCCATATCTATATTGTTAAAATTGCTGTTGCCAACAACTTAGCCCGCTCAAATAAAGAAGATACGACTGCATATTCATCCTTCGTGTGGTTCCCTTCCCCTCTCGGTCCAAAGGCACATACAGTTGGAACGCCTGCCATAACCGCACTTGCCGAATCTGAGGCGCCTCCCACCATCTTAGGCTCAGCCAGCGTTTGCCCTAACAGACCAGCTGCTGATTCGACATGCTTAAATAATGTGTAATTTTGTTCTACTGCCTCCATCGGATTGAACATGCCACCGAAGGTAAGTTTTGCCTTAGTTCCTTCAATATGGACTTGATCACATATAGCCTTTAAAGCCTCGTCAATTTTTTCCTTATCTTTGACTTTGGTATAACGCACTCCGATTGTGGCTTTGGCCTTGTCAGGCACAGTGTTCGGACCAATACCACCTGTAATGGAACCTACATTGTATAAAATACCATTTTCCAAATCAGTCAGGCCGTTTATCTCTATTATCTTCCTTGCTATATCAGAGATAGCACTTCTTCCTTTATCTGGTGCATTACCAGTATGAGCCGCAACCCCTTCTACTTCAAGGTTATAGATAAGGCCACCTTTTCTGCCAATCACCAACCCGTTATCCATAAAACCGGTTTCTACATTAAAGGCCACCTTATGACCTTTAAGTACTTCCACCAAGTCTTCTGCACAAGTGGATTTGGTGTGCGCTGTTTCCTCATCTCCTGAAACAGCAAAAGTAATTGGCTTATCAAAGCCAACAGCATGCAGTGCTTTTAGTGCAAAAGTTGCAACCGTCAGCCCGCCTTTCATATCAAGGACACCTGGTCCGTAGGCTTTATCGTCTTTAATCCTAAAGGGCCTTGAAGCTTCCCCGACCTCTTTGAACACTGTGTCACCATGTCCAATAAGGGCGACTTCTTTTTCAAATTGACCATTGCTAAGCACTAGCAAATCACCTACATTTTCATATGCGATGATCTCTTTTTCAAAACCGTTGTCTGCCAGTGTCTTTGCAATAAAGCCCGTGACTTCGTCAACACCATCCTTATTACCAGGGCCACTTGGAATGGAGACCAAATGCTGCCAAAAATCTAGCATTTCATCTTCATGGGCATCAATATAATCAATAATGCTCTGAATTTTCTCTGTCATTTTATCCCTCCTGCTCGTTTTTTTTATTATACATAACGGTTTTTTTCCTGTATATTGACCTTATTGAGGCTTTAATTCGACAAATAACTTACAAAAATAAAAGAACACCCAAAATTATTGGGTGTGCCATCAAGTCCATATCATGGTTTTCTCTCGTTAAAACGTTTATATTACAATTAGAAAAGAATCTTTATTAGACGGCTAGGTCGTCCTGCATTTTGACCTACCTTTTTACCGACAATCTCTACAAAATGATGATCTTCCAGCTTGGTAAGTATCTTATTCATACTCCTTAGACTAACCCCTAATTCGTGGGCCATTTCATGGGAGGTGAAGGTGTCTTTCTTGTACATATCAATCATACCATGTAGCTTGAACAAAGTATTAATACCTATACCGCTTTTCTCCGAAACCATATAAAAGGCCTTATCGACTATTTCAGCCTCCTCTTTAATTCTGTGTGATTCTGTGATGGGTCCAATAATTGTATCCCCATTATAAACAACATAAGCAGTATTATGTCCGTTAATCGTCGCTTTCTCCCTACCCAAGTAGGCGCTGTATTTGGCTTCTCTTGCTGTGATTCCGTGCCCGATGCCCACACTTACATTACTGGCAATTTGCTTGTTCATACCTCTTAATATAGCGATGCTGTTATAATTATCCGTTTCGTTTTCCAGGACGGACTTCGTGCAAAAGAGCAAAAAATGATTATTGTCTTCTTGAATGACTGCCGCTTGAAGTCTTTGGCCAAACATATAGATTTCTTCGCTCACTTTATTTCTATCCAAAAACAACTGATATTCGTTCTGATTAATGACCGAGTGTTCAGAAGGATAGGTTATGCCAATAGAAATTGCTACAATCTTGGTCTTATCATTGACATGGGCCTCATGTTTAAGCTGGAGACGCTCAATCGACTGCTTGATAAGGTCAGTGCTTTGATCCAGAAGAAACACAGGAATACCTGCTTCTGCTAACCGGTCATAGACATTATTGAGCGCTGTGACGCAACAAGTCACACGTCCCGAGAGATACCGTCCTTTATGAAAATGAAAAAGATCGTTAATGAAATCGGCTTTAATATCAATTTTGCCAGCATATTCATTAGCTATAAGGGCCGGGCTGACCGATAACTCGCTATAGATCTCTTCTACTTCATCTTTAGCAAAAGAATCAATGCTGATACTAAATGGGTTATAAACACTTGAGGTGAAAATCTTCAAAAGAACATGTAAGAGTGTACTGCGATCCCTATGTATATAGTCACATGGTATTGATGGGATGATAGATGAATTGATGATTTTAAAGGGTACCATACCTGTAAATAAAATGCCATCAAACTGAGATTGCCTTTTCTTGATGATATAGGCAATTTCATTAGATTGCTTCAAGTTGGAGTATTCAAGACTTTCCCATGAAATGGTGCCATAGTCAGACATCATAATGGATTTGATTCGTTCAATTCTATTCTGGTGACCAATAATCAACAATCGCATATGGCAATTTCACCTCTTCTGACATCATGCTTATACACTCTTTAAATAGACTGATTCTTACACATCATCATAACATTAAAGCCCTATTCTTAAAACGGGCTTTAATATAGCTTTTATTCATTTGTATTAACTTACCACTTCTGCAGAACACTAACCATATGATGCACCGTCAATTCATCACGACTCAGTTCATGGGCAATTTCTCCCTCTTCAATGGCAAGCACACGGTCACTGATACCAGCCACCTCTTCCAGATCGTTACTAATCAATATTATACCTGCGCCGGAAGCTGCTAGGTCAGAAAATATATTATAAATATCAACCTTCGATGGAATATCAATGTTGGATGTGGGTTTATTGAAGACAAAGATTTTTGATTTACTGAAGAACCATTTGGCAAGCAATACCTTTTGCTTGTTTCCAGCGCTCATGCTGCTTAGCGACATGTCCGCACTGTCCCCACTGATATTCAACATATTCAAATAGTATTTAGAGATAAGGCGCTTCGCACTCCCACTAAGTTTTCTGGCTCTTGGTACGTTGGCTGAAACGATGTTTTCAACTAAGCTGTCATCGATGAACATACCTTCATTGGCGCTGCCAATATAACATATCCCTGCCTCTACTGCCTGTGTGGTTGTTCGAATTCTTTTGACAGATCCCTGAACTCTAAATCGACCTTCAGAAGGGATCGCTCCAAACAATGCTTTACCAATATCAGATTTGTTGGACCCTTTAAGGCCGATAATACCAAGAATCTCGCCTTCATGAAGTTCAAAGTCCACCTTATGGATACCATCCGTCGTCATCCCATCCACTTCCAAGATCGGTCTCCCAAGGCTAACCGGTCTCTTAGGATACTTCCTTACATCTCTTTCAGCAAACTCCAAAAGACCGTCAAGAACCGTCTCTTCCGCCGCCTCTACGCCAACAATCTTGCCTTGTCGCATCGTCACCACTTTATCGACTACATCAAAAAGTTCATCAAGGCGATGTGATGAATAGATAGCCAATCTTTGCTTGTTGACAAAGGCCTTAATCAAACCATTCAGATAAGCCACCTGATCCACATCAAGAAAGGTCAGCGGTTCATCAATAATGACGATATCTGGTGATTTTGATAATGCGATGACAACTTCAAGGAGCTTTTGATTAGACTGACTAAGGTCGGACACAGGCGCGTCCACCGGTATATTCAACTCATATTCCTTAAGAATCTTCTCTGTCTCGCGTTTAACTTTAGCCCAATGTATTGTTTTTACGCCTAGGCGGCGATGATAAGGCTCTCTCCCCAAAAACATGTTCTCACTGACAGTCATATCTTGAAACAAACCATTCTCATGACTGACCATTTCAATGTGCTGCCCATTACATTCTACAGTGCCGTAGTCTTGATTCAAGGTGCCATTAATAATTTCAAGCAACGTTGTCTTTCCCACCCCATTGGTTCCGATCAACCCATAGATATAGCCATTTTCAAACACGACGTGGTCTACATCCAGGACAATATTTTTGTTATAAGTTTTTACCAGCCCGTTGATTGTAATACCCGCTCCTGCCATAAGACCTCCCTTAGTCCTGTTTCAGTATGGATGTATGCACCTTAATATTGCGTTCGTAAAAATGACTTTTAAAATTATCCGGCATATCCTTTTCACCAACAATACTGTCCACATCATCAAGGGGTGCTAGTTTCACCAAACCGCGTCGATTAAATATATCGTTAACACTAACAAGGATCATATGTCGTGAAACATCCTTCAATTGCTTATAGAGGCGAACCTCATTTTTTTCATTGACAGTGTATCCGAACTTCAAATCAATACCATCCACACTGAAAAAAGCTTTTTCAATCAGCAATTCTTCCAACTGATCGTATTCTTGCACATTGCCCGTCTGTTCATCCACCTCTCCGCCTATGATGACGACTTTGTGTTTATTCAGTCTGAACAGGTATACAGCAATCTCAATATTATTCGTAACAACGATTAACTCATCAATATCATCCAAATGACGGGCTAAGGCATTACCAAGTTCACCACCGGATATGAAGATTGTATCACCGGACTCAATGAGTTTGACAGCCGTCTTTCCAACACTGTCGTAGGTGCTTGAACCGGGTAGTATTGTTGTAGGTGTAGCCTCACCAGACACTGATTCTTGCCCAAGATCTTCAAGAAGGATTGCACCCCCATAGGTTTTTGCAGCAAACCCTTCTTTCTCAAGTTTGTCCAGATCCCGCCGTATGGTCACTTCTGAGACTTCCAGCTCTTTACTGAGCCATGTCACTTCGACAGATTTTTTTTCTTTTAACAGTTCTTTTATGGCTTGAAGCCGTTCTATTCCAAACATTTGTTCACCTTGTGTGTGGGTTGTTCGTTGGTAGTTGTTCTTTTATATGGGTGGGTCGATGAGGTCGATGAAGCAAGTGGCGGTACTTAATCCGAAGCCTCAGACAAGTCTGCTTTACAGCCTAACTCGTTTCGAGATTAAGCACCATCACTAGCTTCATCTCGGTTTCGGTTGTATTGGGTTTTATTGGCGGGTTTAGTGTGCGAGTTTGATTATTACGATTCTCCCTTGCTCCTATAATTAATCACTACATTCCCTAATAGTATCAGACCCATGATCCCGTCAATCAGACTTGAGTCTACGTGGAGCAGGTTCAAAATTCTTATCAATAGGGTAAGAATGAGCAGGGCGATTAAAACCCCTTTGACTGTTCCTCTTCCACCTCTGAGTTCTACGCCCCCTAGTGATACGGCGACGATGCCACTAATCAGGTAAGAGCTGCCATAGTCCACACGGATGGAGTTGTATCTTGCAGTCATTACAATGGCCGCAATGCCGGTGATAATCCCGGCTGCCATGTAAGCTAATAATACCATTTTCTTTACATCAATCCCTGAGTATACAGCTGAATGTGGATTCTTCCCAATCCTGTAAATCTGGTGACCTATTTCATGATGTTCCAAAAGGTATGCGACACCAATGACGACAGCAATAAAGATGACAAATGGTACCGGAATCCCTGCTAGAGTGCCACTTCCTATAAGTGTAAAGGACTGATGAAAAGATGTAATGGCGCCACCTTTGGTTATGTTCAAGGCTATGCCTTTATAAAATAGCATCGTTCCTAATGTTGTCAAGATTGGAGATACTTCCAGATAACTAACGACAATACCGTTAATGGCCCCTGAAGCCAAACCCACAATCATCATGACCATAAGGCCAAAGATTACAGAGGCAACACCTGAATTGCTGAATTGTTCCATAACGATACCACCCAAGACACCAGAAAGGGTCGTCATGGATACGACAGATAAATTCAGCCCAGATACAATCAGTGTCATCATCAACGCAATTGTAATCAACCCATATTCCGGTACTTGATTCATTAATATTACCAATGTTGTCATGGATAAAAATTCAGCACCCAGTAGTACCGTTCCAATTAAAGCTACTAAGGCGAGAAGCCACAAAAGTTTTTTTTCGTAAGCGGACAAACGCATTGTATCACCCCTTGCCTTTCTTCGCCAGACGATACAGCCTTATTCTACCCTTGTACATATCGTAGCTGATGATTAAGATAATAATCAGTCCAATGAGCATATCATGCCAAAAAACCGGTATCCGTGCAAATACCATGCCACTCTTCAACATAACAATAAATACAGCAGCGAAAACCGTCCCAAGCACCGAGCCATAACCACCAAGGATATTAAGGCCACCAATGACCACTATGATAATCAGTTCAAAGGCAATACCTGAATATGCATCAACACTGGCTTGATTAAACGTCATCAGATAGATAGCCGCCGACAAACCGGCTGCCATACCACTAAATCCATGAAGTTTTAAAGTTGTTTTATGATGATTATAACCTTTTCTTTTAGCCAACGAGTGATTGCCACCAAATGCATACGCCCTTCTTCCAAGGGCACTGTAGTGGAGAAGATAATAGGTCATAGCCACCATCAATAGTATCAACAAATTCTCTATAGACATGCCCAAAAGACCGTAATCACCGATCGTGTAAGCCTCTGTCATTTTTGACGAAAGATGTGACTTCCTATATATATATCCCGCAAATCCATAATGGATATTCATCATCGCCAACGTAACAACCACGGATGGTACTCTGAATTTTCCAATCATGTATCCATTAAAAAGACCGAAAGCCATTCCAATGACTGCTCCAAGAATAATCAAAATATAATAAGGCATGGGAAAACTCAAAGAAAATACCGCAAGCATCATGCTGACCGAAGTTATGATACCACCAACAGATAAATCAAAATCTCCTTTGATCATCAACGGGAGTATACCCAAACCGCAGATAAAATAAACACTGTTAAACCCAAAGAGCTCTAGTAAATAGGAGGGCAAAGCAAAATTGCTGTTGACCGTTGATATCAGCGCCCAAAGACCAATTGTCAGTAAGACGATATAACTTTCTCTTTTATGCAACAGGCGATTCAGCCTGACTTTTCTACTAGAAATCATAAGCATCTATGTTATCAATGGTAAAATCCAAAGGGTCACCCATGATAACCTCCCTGTCTGCCTCATTATACTGAATCGGTCCACTATTGCCAATCAGCTCATCATCCTGAATAATGCCTTCTGATACTAAAATGTTTGCAACTTCCATTGTCAACGCCCCAAGTTCAAAGGGATCCCACAACGTTGCCATCTGGACAGTGCCTGATTCCACAAATGTGCGTATATCATTCGGCATCGACAGTACATATAACTTGATATCACTGTTTTTTCCCAATGCTTCGACCGCTTTCGCCGCACCAGGCCCTACCACTGTGGACATCGCAACAATCCCATCCAAATCAGGATAGGCTTGTAATAGATTCCTCGTGTTAGCATACGCTTTTTGCTGGTCTTCATCATTTGGAATAATGGTCACTAATTCCAAACCTGGATACTTCTGGTCCTGAGTGATCTTCATCCACTCTATCCACGTGTTCTGATTGTCTGCCGTCATGGAAGCCGTCATGATGGCATATTGTCCATCCCCTCCAAGAAGTTCGGCAAGGTTGTCCATGATATGTGCTCCAAGAACCTCAGGCGCCACTTGATTGACAAATATATCACGGCTATCTTCTGCCGCATCCGCATCAAATGTAACCACCTTGATACCTTTTTCCCGTGCCGTTGTAAGAATCGGTTTAACGGCGTCTGGATCCACCGGTGCCACTGCCAGAACATCCACGCCTTGATATACCATATCTTGGATAATATTCACTTGTGATGCCGCATCTGCCGAGGTAGGCCCTTTGTAAATCAACTCTATTCCGTAGCGATCCGCCACTTCCTGAGCGCCCTCTGCACATTTGTCAAAGTAATTGATACCAATGACTTTTGGTACCATGCCGACACGAATCTTATCATTTGCCCCAGTACCGACATCATCTTGGCATCCAGTCATCCCAACTAATACAACGACCAAGAACAATATAAGCATATTATTGATCATTCTTCTCATAAAACCACCATACCCCAATGCTGTGTTTATCGAGTTCAATTCCAATGTCATGAATTCAAGTACATTATGTTTACTGTTTATCAATAGAAAAAGCGCCAAATGGCTTATCAACCCTTTGGCGCCTATATCATATTATAGGTGTTCGATTCTGATTAGTCAATTCAAGACCGAAGATAATAGTGCAAATACTGACCTGCTCCTAGATGCTTATATTTTGCTGCCTTGAACAGACTTTGGAAACCAGTTGGTCGTTCTATTGGCAAAACGAACCAACATCAACATGACAGGCACTTCAACCAGAACACCTACGATTGTTGCAAGTGCCACAGGACTCTTTGCCCCAAAGAGTGCAATTGCTACAGCTACTGCTAGCTCAAAGAAATTGGAGGCGCCTATCATCCCCGCCGGCGCAGCAATATCATGAGGCAGTTTCAACGCTCTGCTGGCCCCATAGCCGATGCCAAAAATAAGTACTGTCTGCAAAATCAACGGAATCGCGATAAGAACTATATGCAGTGGGTTCTCTAAAATGACATGCCCCTGAAATGAGAAAATCAAAATTAACGTAACCAATAAGCCTGTGATTGTCACATTATTGAATTTGGGTAAAAAAGTGTTTTCAAAATAGGCTTTCCCCTTATTCTTAATCAATGTGCTCCTTGTATAAACCCCACCTGCAAGAGGTATAACAACAAATAATACAACGGATAATAAAAGTGTCCCCCAAGGAATACTAAATCCACTGACCCCAAGTAGGAATGCTACAATCGGCGTAAATGCAATCAATATTATCAAATCATTTGTTGCTACCTGTACAACCGTATAAGCAGGATTCCCTTTTGTCAGGTGACTCCAAACAAACACCATCGCAGTACAAGGTGCCGCACCAAGCAATACCGCGCCCGCCAAATAGTCAGCTGCCAAACTTTCTGTAATAATACCACTGAATATAATATTGAAGAATAAATAAGCTATACCAAACATGGTAAACGGTTTGATTAACCAATTCACAACCCAAGTCACAAAAAGACCTTTAGGATTCTTACCTATATTCTTCACACTCTTAAAATCTACCTTCATCATCATAGGATAAATCATTAACCATATAAGAATTGCAATCGGTATAGAGACATTCGCAAATTCAAACCGACCTAAGAACGCAGGAATAAACGGCATGAATTTCCCTATTAATACACCAGCAATCATACAGAGAACAACCCATAAGGTTAAATAGTGTTCAAAAAAACTGATACCTTCTAGTTTACTTTTATTCATAAAAACCTCTTTTCATCTTCAATTTTAATATTTCACTTTGTACATATTTCACACAGTATCTGTTCTGCAGATTTTTCCAGAATTTTATTCAGTTGTTGCTTGGCCAGGCGTCCACCGTCATCAGAGAGACTGTAATAGGTCCATTTCCCTTCTCTTCTACTGGTCACTACTGAGCTCTCTACCAATATCTTCATATGATGGGACAAGGTAGATTGGGCTACAGAAACTTCTTCCAATAGGGTACAAGCGCATTTTTCACCTGTCTGGAGTTGCTCGATAATATGCAACCTATTCTCATCACAAAAAGCTTTAAACAATAAAGCCATCTTTTTATAGTCGTCCATTTAAAACCTCCTACATATCTATATCAACCACATTTTACCTTACATATCGATAAACATCAATATGTAAGTCTTAAGCTTTACAAAAAAAACCCTCCTGTAATCAGATTACAAAGAGGGTCCTTCTATTATTTAGTCTTCCAAAACAAATTATCGTTAATTAAATCCAATCCGCTTCTTCAACAATTTGTAAACAAGCAGTGTCATGCCTTTTCCAACCTTCCCAGGTATGTGAAAAAGAGTCCCCAACAGACTGAACCTCATTCTGAGATATAAACCAAAGTCCGTTGACCTGATATGTCGCCAGAAGATATGTTTCATCGCCATGGCTTCTTTATCACCCTTCTTGTACAAAAGAACAGAGGAAACCGACGTCACCAACGTCAGATAATGTCGCATATATTTCCTTTTGCCTGCTTCACTGACAGCACTCAAATCAACACTCTCAATCATCATTCGATTCACACGCAACTGCTGATCAATGTTTCGTATCATATTACGTTCGTTGACCGATTGCTCCTCTCTTCCGATGAAATAATGATATAGGCAAGTATCCATATAATATAAGTAATTCACATGTGGTAATGGTAGATAAACAAAAAGGTTATCCACATAAAAAGTATGCTTAGGCAACTCTAGCCCACATTTTTTGAGAACATCCACACTATAAATGACCGAATGCATCAATATGTACTTATTCACAGGAAAAGAGAGAATGTCATTCCAAGTGATCACTTCATCGACTGGAATCGTACCTTTATAATCCATAATGCGTTTATTCGTCGCACCCACCTTATCATAGATGAAATTACTTAACAGCATATCCACTTGACTGTTCTCTTCTATAAACTCTTCCAACTTCGTTACAATATCGCTAAGCACATCGCTGTTGACCCAATCGTCACTATCCACAACTTTAATGTAACGACCTTTGGCATGTTGAATCCCTGTATTCACTGCGCCACCGTGGCCGGCATTTTCCTGATGAACAGTACGGACAATTTGAGGGTATTCTAGAGCGAAACGATCGGCTATCTCACCTGTACGATCTGCCGAACCATCATCAACAATGATAATTTCAACTTTATCACCAGCTGGCAGTATGGATCTGATGCATTTTTCGAGATAGTCCTGGGCATTATATGCCGGCACAACCACCGTCAACACTTTCATGAGACACATTCTGATGTCCTTTCACTTGTCATCACTTCATCCAGAGTCAACCCTGCCCTAAGTGCTTTCTTTCTAGAAGCATTAACTGCTTGGATTTCTTCCATCTTCGCCCCAGTCAACTTATAGCCTTTCATGGCAATCAAAGTCAAAACCCACGCCATCATCGGAACAACACAAAACAGCAACAAAACAACGACATGCATGCCTTCAATATACGGCGTGTTCCCATCCGGTAAGGTTCTAATTCCAATTACCGCGACGGCAATACCGACTATCGTTGACCCTAAAGAACTGACCATCTTGTCCACCAGCGAGAACAGCGTCCCCATGATACCAGGTATGTAGCGCCCTGATCGGTAGGTTTCGTAATCAGAACAATCTGCCACCATAGGAATGGCCATATCAGCCGTCGCATAGTATGAACCGTATCCGATACCAAAAAACAGGATGAATAAGACTGTATATAAATTCAGATTGCCCAATGATAGTTGCCTAGAAGCAACACCCGGCTCCCACATGAACAATAGAACCAATACGCCTATATACATGATAATAGATACTTTTGTGAAACGCACCAGTGACTTTTTCTGCCCATATTTTTGTGATGTACGTACAGTCAGCAAGAAGAAGGGCACAGAAAATATATACCCCACTATCATCATCGGTAGATACAGCCTGCCATAATTGCCCATCATTGAACCATAAAGCATGCACAGAACAGTCATATTCGTAGCAATGGAAAAGGCAAGTTTCGAGCCGGCACCTGCCACCATCAACCTTTGTAACGCTTTATTTTCCTTAAGGATTGCAAGATATTCCTTAACTGGCACTTTCTCGGCAGCATGTCCCAAGCCAAAATAAACTTCGTTGTCCTTTTCACTGATACCAATGATTGCCAGTAAGGTCAGTACAAAAGAGACTACGATGGCCAACGGAATCATGAAATCAAAGAAATGACCACTGTTATAACCACCAAGCCTTTCACTAAGAATCGGTGCCAAGAATTGTACCAACCCCATCCCAATAAGGCTAGCGACCGTATTGAAGACAGTGAATAGCGGTCTTTGTTTCGGATCATTGGTCAAACAGGTCTGTCCTGATCTGGTACAGGCCGTCTGAAACGTATAACCAATGACATACAGAACATAGAATAATATGAAGGAGGCATACCTTAGCCACATCATATCTGGTGACACCATACGAATCCCAAAATACATACATAATGATGCAACCATCATAATGACATTACCAAGCATCATAAATGGACGAAATTTACCATATTTTGTTGATGTTCTGTCAATAATTGCACCGATAATAGGATCTGTAAAGGCATCTAGTATTCTCATCGCCGTAACAATCGTCGTCGCAAATATGAGCAGCAAACCAAGAACACCATTGGCATAATACGCGATGAAGTTCAACGTAAGAATATAGTAGACATTGGTAGCGCCATTATTCATTGGAAATAGAGCTAGTTGATAAAACTTAGCTCTATTCACACCATCGTGATGCTCTTCTAAAGAATGTTGATCTTCCATAACGCGCCTCCATCAAACCCAGTTTGCACTGTTGCTGCTCTTGCCCTGTAACCTATACTCTTTATTAGGCTTTGTCACACGTTTTATCACAGAGCAATCTTCACAATCACCCGCGACAACACGTAATTCATTGACACTTTCCAAAGTAAGGCTAAACTCAAATACATGTTCACCATTTCTAATACCTACCAACTGTCCGTTATTAAACAATTGCACTTCTTGTAGATTCGAATATACTTTAACTTTTGTTGTTTTCTCTGCTCTGTCCATATATCTGGAGCCACAAAGGTGGACAAAAGGTTCCTTGCTCCAGTAGGCTTTATAGAGATAGAAACTGTCCTTCTTAATCTTACGGTCGAAGGTCACCAGACCCTTATGGTTCATGCCCGGTTCACCGCCTTGATCCCTTGCGTCTGCAGCAAAGTCAAACATATTCCAAACATAGGTTGACCACAAGAATGGATGACGCCCAAAACACTCAAGCATATATTCATGATACTTGGCCTGATACTCTTCTGTATGATCACCACGTCTTGGCTTGGATGAATGAAGGTTCGGCATACCTTCTGCACCGTACTCCGCAAAACCTAAGCTTCTCTTAGGATAAACCAAGTGGAAAAAGCGCATCCACAGATCGTTCAGGAACAGTCCCGGTACATACCACCCAAGATAAAGGTTCCAGGAAACGATGTCTGAAATATGTGCCACTTTATTAAAAGGTCCGCACACCGCATAACAGGCCAAAGAGGTCGGTCTTGTCTCGTCCATACGATGACATAGGTCATTAAGCATATGATGATTGTCCAGCATATCCTTTTTGTCCTTGGTTGCAATGGTTATTTCATTGGACAAGCCCCAAGTGACAATACTTGGGTGATGATGGTTTTGTACAATTAGTTCCTTCATCTGATTCTCTGTGTTTTGTCTACCACTGTTCATATGTGAACTGATGTAAGGAATCTCAGCCCAAACAATGATACCGTACCTGTCGCACAGATCATAAAAATACTGATCATGCTGATAATGTGCCAACCTGACAGTGTTTGCGCCAATCTCACGAATCAAGGCCATATCCACATCATGTTCTTTCTTAGAAATAGCATTACCTAATGTCTTCCAGTCCTGATGCCTTGAAACACCTCTCAAAGGATAGGATCTACCATTAAGAAAAAAACCTTTGTCCGGATCCACATGAAACGCCCTGACACCAAAACCAACTTGAATCTCATCCACTTTTTCGTCACTGCTGTAGAGACTCAGCACTGCCGAATACATATAAGGATCCTCTATACCATCCCACAAGTGAACATCCGGAATCGTCAACACTGTGTCTGAGCCAACACCAGAAGCAACCTCACTACCGTCAGCATCTATGATTGATGCAATGACTTTACATGTCTCATCGTTAATAAAGGACTCAATTCGAACGTCCGCCTTACTTCCATGAATATATGGTGTTACCTTAACACCCTTGCCACCAAAGTAATCCATATCAAATCTTTGCACAGGAACAACCACAAGTTCCACATCACGGTAAATACCACCATAGAACGTGAAATCTGCCTTCTGAGGATAAACTTCTTCATTTCTGCTGTTGTCCACATAGACCATCAAGTCGTTCTCATCGTTGAGTGCTTTGGTAATGTTCACCCGAAAAGTTGAATAACCACCGTCATGAGTACATATAAGTTCATCATTCAGCTTAACCTTAGCGCTGGCATTGACACCGTGAAACTGAAGGTATACTTCCTGCGTTCCTTCTGCAAAGTCAGGTTTGCTGAACTGATGCTTATAAAAGCACGTGCCTCGATAATAGTCATTACCACCATCCTGGCCATCAATACCATTCCATGTGTGAGGGATGTTTATTTTTTCCATTATTCCGTCGGGACCGGTAAAGGTCCAGTTCTGATTCATATTTATTATCGTACGCACAATCGTCTCCTATATTGCTCATGCTGCTTAGTCATTTATTATGACGAATGGCAGTATAAATACTGTCACTCGTCATAGAATTACGCTTTTTTTATGAAACCAACCCAGATATTGATTACCAGTGCTATTAAGTAAATCACCCATGAAATCACCGCAATATTCATGGCCGAAACAGCCATAGGGTTGCCTTTTTCCAAATCAGAGAAATACACATAGCCCATTAAGAGTACACGTCCTGAGATCATCATGGACAAAGCTGCTGTGGTTAACAGTGTCGTAATAAAATGTATACCGTCTGTCAGCACTGTACCCACTAATCGTCCCTTGAACACCAAGACAGCAAGATCCAGAAGTACCACAATACCGCCAGCTGCCAGTATCAGATTAATCTGAGAAAGACTGTAAGCCCGAGCTGAACTGATGTAACTTAATATGACGCCAATGAGTACCAGCACCAGATTGACTGCAATAAGCCTATCCACTTGTTTTGTATTCGTCTCCATTAGTATGCGCCCCCTTTTCTCTTGTTGCTCTTGACTGTTAAAGTGACATACCCGATTATGCAGAACGTTGTGAAGACACATGATAAAACAAAGATGGATTTATAAAGCATTCGCCACCATGTATTCACATCCACTTGCTTGGAAGATGCATTGATTGCATTGGTCAAGTTGCTCTTAGCAAAGACATATAACGTATTATGAACACGTTCTTTAATCGCAGACAGCATCTGTGCATCACCACCAAAGGTATTAGTTGTCTCTGTGATATAGCCTGTCCAGTCCTCTGCAATCTCTGTTGTATCAAAGTTGGTGGTACCTGCAATGACACTTTCTTTCCAAGTCATATAAGAAGCCGGGTTGACCATATCTGAAACCACATACCCTTGGTAGCCCCATTCATCATAAAGGATATCCTTCAACAAGGCACTTTCTGCCCCTACATAAGTTGTTCCTATACGGCTAAAGGAAGTCATCAGTCCTAAAGTACCGCCTTCCACAGCAATTTGGAAACTTCTAAGTTCCAGTTCCCTTGCTTTCTGTTCCGTCATAAACGGTGCAACACCGTTTCTGTTGCTTTCCTGATCATTGAAAGCAAAATGCTTCGGTGCCATAATCAAGCCTTTTTCTAGACCACCTGTCGTTACAGCCAACCCTGTGTAACCTGCCAATACAGGATCTTCCGAGAAGTACTCGCCATTTCGTCCATTATAAGGTGTACGATGTAGATTCAGTCCCGGTGCCCATATCATCGGCAAGTTATTGAACAGTGAGTCGTTCCCCCACAACATGCCGTATTCATAAGAAAACTCCTTGTTAAAGGTCGCCGCAAGCAATGGTGCAGACCCCATATCATTCGTGCTGTATGCTGTATTGGTATCTTCTTCTGATACATACCAAGGAGCATCCGGATTGGAATAAGCACCTAATTTCAAGTTAAAGCCGTTAGGCCCGTTCTCAGTGTATTGTCCACCTACAAAACCAACAGAAGGCATGCTCTTATAATTCCTGTTTCCTGCAGTGATGAACATAATCGCTTCTTGAAGGTCCAACTGATCCAGAAGGGTATACCACATCGGATCATCATAGGACAAGCCGACCACATCACTAAAGGTCAAATCCGTTGATGTTGAATTGAAAATGATCTCAGACGCGTCTTCATCCGTTGCTATTTCATAAAAATCATTGGATAAATAAGGCAGCATTGCCTCTGTTGCTGTCAAACCATCGTATGTCACAGGCCATGTACCGGACCAATCACTTCTTGACAGATAGGTCACTGAATCCTCTGACCATGCATTCATATCAATATGATCCAATTGATTGGTTACAGCCGTGCCGCTCTTTGAAGTAGCAAACGTCGTGGTATCAACACCATCATTTGGCTCATAAGTCCATTTTGTCACCATATCAGCGTTACCTGCATGGTCCATTCCATCATCTGTCGTATAGCCTAGACCACTCAGAATATTGTTCATTGCCTCATGAGATCCGTTGGCTACGGTGAAGTAATAGTCACCACCGTCAAAGATATAAGTCATCGCGTCGATCTCATCATAACTTGCTAGGTTCTGCAAATCTGCTGTAATGATTATCTCCTCTGAACTTCCTGGTTCAATAACATCGGTCTTACCAAAATCCAATAACTGAACTGCTGACTTTTCCACACCGCCTGCGTAGTAAGGTGCTTGTCCATAAAACTGAACGCTAGTCTTCCCTGCCACAGAACCGGTATTTGTCACGGATATCTTGGCAACCACTTCCTTGTCGCCCATAGACACATCAATGTCATTCACATCAAATTCAAAGGTCGTATAAGACAATCCATAACCAAATGGGTATGTGACTTCTTCCTCATATTGCCAAATACCCTCTGAATCAAAAACACCAACTTCAGAGGTGGCATTGCCTTGTCCCATGACCATGTCGGCGTACCGTGTTTCATAATAGCGATAACCTGTATAGATGCCCTCTGCTTCAATCAGGTAGAAATCTGCTTTGTCTTCAGGCAACAAAACTTCATCAGCGTTGCTATATCTAATGACACCATAATTGGCCATGGCTGGTGATGATGTGCTGTCAGAAGCAAATAGGTCCGGCAATGCACCAGAAGGGCTCACTTCTCCAGTAAGCAGGTCCGCAATCCCTCTGAAACCATAATTTCCAGGTGTACCGATCCAAAGAATCGCATCCACACCAGCATCTTCATTAAGATGATCAATCTCGACAGGGGTACTTGTATTCACCAATACGATGACCTTTTCAAAATTTTCTGATGCGAATTGAATAATCGCATTCTCATCATCTGATAAAGCCAATGCACTTCTGGCACCGGATTCAGCATTCACGCCAGTTGTACCAGGATAATAATCCGCGGCTTCAGACGTAGGTCTTCCAACAACGACAATAGCTGCATCTGAGTAGTTTTCAATACTGCTCAGATAATCACCATCCACAGCTTCGATATCAACCAAGGTTGGTTCTGCGATATTATAAACCGGTTCCTCTCCAAGGGTCACCCCTGAGAAGCTAGGGGATAGGTTATTGACCCCTTTACTGAACCTGTCATCTTCTGATAAGGTCTCATAGATTACTGTCATGGTCTCATTAACGCCAAAACCATTCTCTATCAGTGCCTCACTAAGACTTACATTCTGACTCTTAGGAACGCTGACACCAATCTTAGCACCATAGATCGCCATGGAACCGCTTCGAAGTCCTAGCAACGTCACATTACGTTCGTCAGATGCTAGCGGAAGGGCGCCTTCGTTTTTCAGCAGTACGGCCCCTTCTTCTTCCATCATCTCACCCATAGCCAAATGCTGATCGACCAATTCAGCTGTATCTGCGTAATCTGGCGTGAAGGCAGTGAAAAGCTCACTTTCCCCCTCATCCACTGTTACAATCTTTGAACTTTTGGTTCCAAGAAACCCATCAACAACATTGATGTTCGCTTCAAGAACAGATGCCACTGTCATCGTGATTAAAATCAACGAGGCAAATAAGTAAGCAAAGCCTCTTAACAGTTTTCTTCTTTTTTGCATTGTCAACCTCCAAATGTACGGTTAAGGCATTAAACCTATTTATTCATAACGAAACCTGTGGCTATGTAAACATTCACCGCAGGTCTCGTCATTTGTGTGTGTATTAAAAGTCATGTATATTAGCTATTACTCATTACTTGATTGGCCTTCAGACCATTACTTATTCGCCAAGATGTCTGAATAGATGTTCTCAATATCTTTACCGATAAAGCCTGTCATATCATATAGAACTGTTGGAACGCCATCCACTACTTCGAACTCAAGCACTTGCTCTTCTCCGAAGAAATCGAAGTGTGTGTGGTATTTAGTATTATCTGCATCCATACTAACCATCATAGTTACTGTCTCGTCTGGTCCTTCAAAGTAATGTTCCATTACCATGTATTTCGCATAACCTTCTGCCATCTCATATGGCGCTTCCAAATCAGATGCTTCTGTTGCTGCACCTGCTGCCATCCATGCATCATTCGCCATGATGTCAGCATAGATATTCTCAATGTCTTTTCCTATAAAACCTGTTTTATCGTAAATGACTGTTGGTACACCATCCACAACTTCAAACTCAAGCACTTGCTCTTCTCCGAAGAAATCAAAGTGTGTGTGGTATTTACCATGCGCAGCATCTGCACTAACCATCATTGTTACCGTCTCATCTGGACCTTCAAAGTAATGTTCCATTACCATGTATTCGTCATAACCGTCAGCCATCTCATATGGCGCTTCCAAATCAGATGCTTCTGTAGCTTCTGCCTCTTCAATCACATCTTCTGCTTCTGCAGGTGCAGCTTCTACTGCAGCCTCTTCTGATGTTGCTTCTTCTGATGTTGCTTCTTCTGCTGTCGTTTCTACAGTTTCATCCACCGCAACCTCTTCAGTCACTTCCGGCTCATTGCTGCACCCAACAGCTGTCATCATCAGTAATCCCACCAATGCCCCATAGATCAATCGTTTCATCTTAATTTCTCCTTTTGTTTGTCAAATTTTTAACTTCACACAAACTTAACCTGTTGTTTATCAACGAACTTAATTTACAATTTTATCCTTTGTTTATCAATTGACTCACCGTAACTATGCAATATTCATACGTAGATTGCACAACAACATAAGGATTTACTTGATTCACACTGTAAAATCCATATAAAAAGACTGGATTTCTCCAGCCTTCATGGGTATTTCTTATACTATTTTAAATGGACTTTATGGAATTGGTATCAATATATTCAACTGAAATGTACCATCCTTCATTTTCATGGTCATACTGCCTTCGTACTTTTCAATGATCATCTTCATACTTTTGGAGCCAAAGCCATGATTCATCCCATCATCTTTTGTGGTCAATAACTGTCCATCTTGAACTTTCAGTTCACCAGCATAATAATTCTCTTCACGAATGGACAGGAACTGATTCTGCGTCTTGACAATCAGACTGATACTTCTGCCTTCAATAGGTAGCTTCAAGGAAGCTTCGATGGCATTGTCAAGCAGATTGGCAAACAGAGTATATATGTCCAGCTCTTTCATAAAGTCAATGGTCCTACCATCCGCAATACATGAAAATGGTATATTATGCTTACGGCAGGCGACACTTTTCTCAGTTAGAATCGTACTTAGTGTTGCATGATCTGTATTGACCACTGTTTCATACGCCTGTACAGACGACTCAATTTCTTCAATAGATGTGGCATGTATGGCACTGTTGCCTTTAAGATAAGACAGTTGTTTTTTCATATCATGACTCTTTACATTGATTGAATCAATAAGATCCTTGGAGAACTGATATTGCTCATCTCTTTTTCCAAGCATATTTTCCAACACATTGTTTTCTGTCTGAAGCTGTTTTTTCCCTATCAGATTGAAGAGCATCGCCAGCATGACGATATTAAAAAAAATCGAGTATATTCTAGAAACGATTAGTGTACCGCCCACATGATAAGATGCATCGGAAATGAACATATACCCATCAATGACATCTTCTAGAAATAAAATAAACAATGCTATCAAGGTGGTTTTACGCTTTTCGAAATTCAAGTAACCTCGGTCATCAATAAATCGCAATAAGAATATATATATAATGATACAAAAGACACTCAGCACAATGAGGTACATAAGAACATTATTAAATGGATTTGAATGGGGCGCACCGATTAACGCCAGGGAATTATCAACAATCATGTATACACTGAAATCCATCTTCTGAAGACAATATGCCGTAACAAATATGTATAAAGCGTCACCAAACCTTACTTCATTGGTCATTCGGATCTGAAGAATCACCATACCACCAATTAAATATGTCGCAATCTTGTCAATGATCAACTCCCGAAGCAGTATGACACGCTCCACTTCCCAATTCCCAAAGATTAATAGCGAAAGGCCAATCTGAACAATGATAAAAAAACACCATTTCACCCAGTAGTACCGCTTCTTGGGCATATGTGCACTTAACAAAAGAGCTATCACAAGAAGACTAATGGCAAAATTCGCTTTCCAAAAAAAATCAATCCACATAAGGGTCAACTCCCGATATAGTCATTCAGCGCTTCCATGAAAGGCTTCTTCTTGGGACGACTAATCTGAAGCTCTATGTCTTCAACCAATACCGTATATTTTTCGACCCGTTTAACAAATCTTAGATTAACCAGGTAACAGCTCTTGCAAAAAGAAAACCCTTTATCCTTAAGCTGTTCACCAACTGAAGACAGTGTACCATAGGATTGATAATCACCCGATGTGGTATGATAAATCAATTGGTGGTCTAATACTTCAACATACTTAATCTCGCTTGTCGTTAAGCAGATACCAATACCGTTGCATTGTACCATCACCTTGTCCATTTGTTCAGACTTCAATCTCATGTCAACCCTGTTAAGTTTCAGCACCAAAGATTCATAGTGCAATGGTTTCACAATGAAATCAAATGCCTGAACCTCATACCCTTTAATAGCCATGTTGGCCATATTGGTTACAAAAATCAGGATGGTGGACTGATCGATTACACGGAGTTTCTGAGCAGCTTTAATACCATCCATATGCGGCATCTGAATATCCATAAAAATCAAATCGTAATTAGGCTGATAATTCTCCAGAAACACAACAGCATTCTGATATGTCTTGATGTCAAATTGCTGATCATATTCTTTTTCATATCGTTTTAGCATCTGTTCCAGTGATTCAACGGCAGTTATTTCATCCTCAACAATGGCGACTTTTATCATTGTTTGATTCTCCTTGTAACTGTGAAATGCTTTTTTAGATTGGTCTGTACTATATGCCTATCATATTATACCAGATCAGTGAATCTTACAACTTAATCCTGCAATCTAATTTAACCTTAATCTAAAAATTACTGCATCATATAATCCATAGTGGATAAAAGGCCATCGTCCATAACGAACGATAGCCTTAAGAGGAAGGGTGTAGAAATATCTACATTCATATTAGACATACTTACCATCACTAGCAGGGTTAGGTAAGAACATATCTTTCATTATCATATCACTCATTGGTAAGCTGACTTAACTGTGAATCAACCTCTTTTGAGCGTCAACGATGCCCGTCTTCCGATAGAAATAGGTATTCACAACATCACGCCATTCTTTCGCATGGGCCATTTGGAATTGCATTCGTTGCTTCACCCGATCATGAACCACTGAATCTATATGCTCCTCGACTTCATCCCAGCTTTCAATCATTGAAGCCACTTCTTCAACACCTTCAAAATGAGTATCATAAATATGCTGAATGACCGTTTTACCTGTACTCAATTGGTGAATATACGGCACCTTATGAAAGAACAGCAACAATTCTTCAGGACAGGATGTCAGTTCTTCATACATACCGGCATTGGGCTCATTATACTGGGTCGTGTAGCCTGTACCATTTGGTGTTCGATCGACACCGATGGTTTCAAAAGTTGCTCTGTGATATGTGCCCCATCTATCATATTCGTATCCATCCACATTAGGCCCAAAGTGGTGGGATGGGTTCACCATCCATCCAATGCCCAGAGGCGACGTATACTTTTCATAAGCCGGCCAAGACTTCATGAGGATATCAGTCACATTCTCAGTTACTATATCAGAACCATTAAAAGTCATTCTAGACCATTCATTTGCAATCGCTTCTGATGTCAACGACATATTCCAAGCAAGCCTGCCAAAGCCATACAAGTTAGCTGCTGCAAAGTCATGCCCTGTCCAATTGGCATCGTTGCCAGTATTGACAACTGCAGCAATACCAACTTGACGTTGATTGTAAGTTCTACCGGATATAACATCTGCAACCGTATCCTGGGATTCATGACAATATGTTCTAAAACCAAGTATTTCTTTGAACATCGGTATCAGATAGCATATATGCTTTTGCTGACCTGTGTACTCCTGAGCAATCTGAACTTCAAGTATCTGGTTGGTCTTTGGCATTGCCCCAATCAACGGCGACACCGGTTCCCTTACTTGAAAGTCCATTGGCCCATTCTTTATCTGAAGGGTTACATTGTCATCGAACTTGCCATCCAGAGGCAGAAAGTTATCATAGCCCGCCCTAGCCCTATCAGTTTTCAAATCTCGCCAATCCTGTTGACAATTATAGACGAAGCAACGCCATATGATCTTACCACCGAAAGACTTAACCGCTCTAGCTAACATATTTGCACCATCAGCATGATCCCTGTTATATGTAAAGGGTCCCGGTTCACCTTCAGAGTCAGCTTTAACCAAGAATCCTTTAAGGTTTGGTACTGCATCATGCAGTCTTGCCAACTGGTTTTTCCACCATTCAGATACTTTTTCATCTAATGGATCTGCCGTTGACAGGCCACCAACCGATATGGGTGCTGCAAAGTTCAGGCTGATGTACAAATCAATACCATAACCGGCAAATATATCACCGATAGCACCAAGACCTTCATAATATCTTTGATCCACAAGGTACTTAGCGGCATGCCTGACATTCACGTTATTAATCACAACTGCATTGATACCTATGGATGCAACTAGCCTTGCATAATCCACTGTTCTATCATTAACGATGATGGTATCATCCTCGAAGAAAAATGAATCACCTGAATAGCCACGCTCAATACTGCCATCCATATTATCCCAGTGATTGAGGATTCTGATGGGATTGTCAGGTTTCGTACTTATTTTAATATCCTTTAAGGCGTTACCAAGTTTAACCTGTTTGATCAGTTCGAACACCCCATAAAGGACACCCACTTCGCCGCTACCAGACACTGTAATCAACCCTAGCTTCTCAGCAATCTTGTAACCTTCCTCGCCAAGTTCGTCAGTTTCTTGCACAGTCAATAGAATCCCTTCACTGGCATACTCATCAACTGCCTCTATCTCTATGTTCAGAATCTCCTTACAAGCCTTCGTAAGCTCTGTCACAGCAGTATCGATACATTTGCCCCTTGCCCTGACAGTAAGCTTAGTGAAATAATCACGACTTTGATACGATGCTAATGGCTTATAGTCAAGCCATGCCTGTTCCCATTTCATACCTTACCTCATATTTCATATATAATGTCATCATTGTTTATATACATCTATTTTAACCTTAACCTTTAAGACCTGAAGTCGCTATACCCTCAACGAAATACTTCTGTGCCGAGAAGTAAAGAATCATCAATGGTAAAACGGATAGAATGGACATGGCAAATAATGCTCCCCAGTTAATGGACGCTGCATTATCCATGAAAAGTCTCAATCCTAAAGCTATGGTAAAATCACGAACACTATTGATATAAATCAGTTGATTCAAGAAATCATCCCATGACCACATGAAAGAGAATAGTCCGATGGTAAACATTGCCGGCTTACAGTTTGGTAGTAAGATATGCCAGAACACTTTGAAATGACCGCATCCATCAACAATGGCCGCCTCATCCAGTTCTCTTGGAATACCTCTCATAAACTGAACCATTAGGTAAACGAAAAATGCACCACCTGCTTGAGCAAAAAAGGCAGGTACAATTAATGGTTTGTATGAGTCTGTCCAGTGAAACGTAGAAAACAAGACATATCTTGGTATTAATAGAATCTGTGTCGGCAACATCAGTGTGCCCATCAATATAGCAAACCATAATTTTTTCAATTTGAAATCAATCCTGGCAAAGGGATATGCAGCTAATGTTGTACTGATTAATGTTCCAACAACAATGGACAGAACCACTTTAAAAGAGTTATAGAAAAATCGTCCAAAGGTAAATTCCGGCAACGCAGTCCAGCCAATTTTATAGTTGTCCCACTTCCATACACTTGGCAATATGCTTGTCGCAGAGAAAATCTCATCATTGAACTTAAAGCTGCCAAGCAACAACCATATCAACGGGTAGCACATGAGTAAACTGAATATAATTAAAAATGCATGTTTTAGTACTGATTGATATCTTTTATTTTCCATACCTTTTCCTCCGATCATTAGCTTTCATAGAATACCCAGTGCTTGGATGTTAAGAATATAACACCTGTCGTCGCAACTATTACCATCAGAAGTGCCCATGACATAGCACTGGCATAGCCCATCTGCTGTCCTTGAAAAGCTTTATCGTAGATATAGAGCACCATGAAGTTTGTTTCGTTCATCGGACCACCCTTAGTAATCAAAAATGCTTGGGTGAAGACCTGAAAGGAGCCGATTGTCTGTAGGATAAAGTTAAAAAGAATGATTGGTGACAGCATCGGCAAGGTAATATTGAAAAAACTGGCAATCTTTCCGCCACCGTCAACCATACATGCTTCATATAAAGAATTAGGTATATTTTTCAGCCCCGAGAGAAAGATAACCATTGATGACCCGAACTGCCAGACATAGAGAATCACAAGTACCGACAATGCTGTCTTTGGGTTGGAAATCCAACTGATTTTCTCAACACCAAACACACTAAGCACATCATTAATAATACCATTTCTACCAAAAAGCTGTGTCCACATGACCGCCACAGCAACACTGGCACCAATAAGAGATGGGATATAGATAACAGTTCTATATAAACTCATTCCTCGAATCTCATTTTTCAGCAACATAGCAACCAATAAGGCAAAGGTAAGCTTAAGCGGTACCGAAACGAAAACAAATTTCAAAGTCACCCATAAAGACTTAATGAACTTAGGGTCATCGGTCACCATTTTTATATAATTGTTCAAGCCAACGAACTCCGATGTAAAAAGGTTGGTATCTTGAAAGGACAGCAACAAAGAATTGAGAAAAGGCCACAAAGTGAATACAAACAATCCAATGAGCCATGGTGCCAGAAAGAGATATGCAGCAATGTTATCCTTAACGCCTCGTCCTATGGATTTATGACCCCCGCTCTGCTTATTGCTCTGTCTTTGATGATTTATTTTCATATTCATGCACAACTCCATTCATAAATTAGGGGAATATACCATAAAGTATATTCCCCTATGATTAATCCTTAGTTATTCTCAAGTTCAGCAACCTGTTCCATGAATTTCTCAGCACCTTCACTGACAGAAATTACACCGAAAGCTATTTCCTGACCCACATCGACAAATATTCTGGAAAGTTCCGCATTGCCGGCTGGTCCTGAGTAAAAGTCAACCAGATCACGCTGCATGATTTGATCAACTACTTCCATAACTTTAACGTCATTTTCAGACATAACACCATCTGCTGCAATGAGCGCTGTTCTTTGGACTTCTGTAGGCAATACACCTCGGCATGTCTTCAGTTCCAGCGCCGCTTCTTCACTGTTCGTCATGAAGTCAAGGAATCTTACAGCTGCTTCTTGCTTATCTGATCCTTCAAAGACAGACATGATGATACCAGGTCTTGCAGAGTCTGCCGCTTCACCATTTGGCCCTTCTGGATAAGGTACCATAACAAGTTCATCTTGTGTCTGATCCTGGAATCTACCATAAGAACCAGTAAAGTTTGTCTCCATCGCTACCACTCTTTGAAGAAGCAGTGAATTCGCTGAGAAGTCATTCATTGTAGAGATATCCGCTGGAGCAATACCATTACTTTCACGAAGATCTACCCAGAATTGGTAGTAACTTTCTATTTGCTCTTGAGTCATTGTATAGTTATCGTTGTCATATGGAAGTGGCCCTTCTACACCTAGCACAGATGCAGCATAATCAGGGAACATCGGGAATCCCATGCCCTCCATGTTAACGGAAAAGTCTGGCATACCATAGACATCACCACTGGATTTCTCGTAGATTTCTACGCATTTTGCTGCCAAGTCTTCCCAAGAGTATGGTGCCTGAAGCATTTCAACACCCAATTCATTCATCAATGTCTTATTCATAATGATGACTTTACCATTAACGGATAGGTTGACACCATACATCGCATCATCCACTGAACAAGCTTCAACGTATTTTGCATTATGACCACTCACATCAATTTTACCTGTTAAGTCTGCAAGGGCATTTCCCTGAAGAAGCTCTCCATACCACTCACCGATACAGCTAAAAACATCTGGCGCCTCACCTGCCAATACCTGTGCCAAAAGCTTATCGTAATAACCATCCCAACCTTGATATTCAGAAATGATCTTGATATCAGGGTTCATCTCTTCAAACTTAGCAATAGCTGCCAATGTATTGGCATGTCTTGTTTCAGATCCCCACCAAGAAACCCTGATTTCAGTAATATCAGAACCGCTTACTTTTGTGGTTTCACTTGATTCTGATGTTTCTGTTGATGCCGTAGATTCAGATGTTTCTGTTGATGCATCATCCCCAGACTGACACCCCGTCAACCCGATTGATGCCACCATAACAATTGTTAATAACAGCGTTAATACTCGTTTCATACATTTCCTCCTTATATACAAACATATTTGACAATCATTAGTATATCTGTATCTCTTAACCAAAAACAGATATCTAATCAACGAAATAAGCAACAAATCAACAGACATTCCCACTTTTCTGCTCATCAATGTTAGGAAAGGCAGGAAAAGTGACTTCTATCTAGGACTTCATATAGCTCTTATACTGTGATGGGGTATAACCTGTATACTTCTTAAATAACTTGCTAAAATAATTAGGGTTGTTATGACCTACCTGGAGAGAAACTTCATATATTTTGTTCTTCGGTTCCTTCAAAAGTGCCTTGGCCTTTTCCATTCGTATCTGAGTTAGGTAGTCCAAATAATTCATCCCCACCTCTTCTTTGAATAAATGTCCAATATAATTCGGCGTCAGATAGACTTCTTCTGCTATGGCTTCAAGACTGATGTTCTTATCCATATTTTCTTCAAGGTATCTCTTAATCCCAGCAACAATACTGTTGGTACTGCTTGCCTCCTGATTCTGCAAATATTCGATTGTCTTAGCACAGACATCCGTTATTACCTGATTGATTTCTTCCAGTGTTTCTAACTCCAAAATGTAATTCAATAAGTTACGTTTGTCATTGTAGATGCTCTCAAGTTCACTGAATTGTTCTGTCAGGGTCAAAGATATGGTTAATAACATCTCCATGCTCAACTGCCTTATATACTCAATGTTATAACCACCTGATTCTTTGATGGTTTGGATATTCTTGTGAATCACCTCAGTCGCTCTTAGCAAATCCAGATTCGTCATAGCCTCCGTCAAAGCTTTTTTCCAGTCACCTAGATCTCTAATGCCATCAAATATGATTCGGCGGATTTCATCAAAGACAATGACACTGTTGATGCCGTAATACAATTTGTGTGCCAGTGCCTCTGAGGCCTGCATATATGAGGTTGCTATATCTTCGTAGGATGTGGCACATCGGCCAATGCCGGAAGAAATGCTATAACCGGTTCGAATCATGACCGCAGCCTGAACCCTGGCAATCTCTTTTTTCAAATCTCCGGCTGTCATATCAGTAAAAACGAACATCACCAAGGTACCAATACCATAACTAATCAATTTACAGTCAAACGTCACCTTCAATGATAGTTCTATGACCGCTGCAACCTGCTTCATTGTATCTGCTAAAGCACTGTCTGACATTTTTTGCCTGTCTTCAAGCCTACTCTTATCCAGTTGTATCTTGACAAGGGTGCAGGCTCTTGACATGACCTGAATATCATAGGCTTTCATCATCTCTTCATCAATTTGATCATTCAGCAGATTCCGCAAGACCTTTTCTTCGATGTAAGGCCTTGCATTCAGTAATGCTTTTTCTTTCACATCTGCCTGTTCTTTTAACACTTGTTCCTGCTCAAAGGCCTCAACCAATTTTCTCAGGGTCTCCTCAATCTTTTCCATGGTTGCTGGTTTGAGTAGGTACTCAAAGGCGTTATACTGAATGGCTGATCTTGCATATTCGAAATCTTCGTATCCACTAAGAATAATCACTTTCGCCTTACAGCCATCCTCATGAAGCTTGGCAATCAACTCAATACCATTCATCATTGGCATTCGTACGTCGGTGAATATAACATCTACTGCTTGCCGTTCTATGAAGGCCAATGCCTCTTGTCCATTATTGGCTTCACCGACGATTGACATCCCGAATCTCTCCCAGTCGACACATTCTTTGAAACCGTCCAACACATATTGTTCATCATCTACAATCAACGTCTTTATCATCTCTTGCTCCTTCATTGGGTAACCTTTGGTATTGCCACCTTAACACTTGTCCCTTTCTCCACTTTCAGGTAAGTAAGACCATAGTCATCCCCATAGTGAATCTTTATCCGTTCATTTGTATTTCTTATGCCAAAACCTTCACCCTCTACACTGTTATTTAAAAGCAATTGATTCATCTTTTCAGGATCAACGCCTATGCCGTCATCTGTAATCAAGAAGATGATACTCGCACCTTCCAAGTAGCCTTCAACCTTAATCGTACCGTTTCCCTTCACATGACCCAGTCCATGTATCAGACTGTTCTCCACCAATGGTTGTAATATAAGCTTGATGGTCTGACATTGAAAGATCACCTCATCATAGGTTTCATTGAACCTAAATCTGTTACTATACCTGTAAGACTCTATCTTCATATACATCCTAAGGTGTTCTACTTCTTTCTCAATAGCAATGAAATCCCGGCCATCACTAATGCCTATTCTGAACATACCACTAAGATCAGATACCATCTGACTGATATCATGAGCTTTAATTCGAATCGCCATCCAGTTGATGGCATTCAAGGTATTGTACAGAAAGTGGGGATTTATCTGAGACTGAAGTGCTGAGAATTCAGCAAGTCGCATTTTCTGGTGCTTCTCATGAACTTCATCAATCAAATAGCGGATCCTTTTGGTCATTCTTTCAAAACCATGATTCAACTCATCGATCTCCACCACATGAACCCGTTCCGTTGATATGTCAAAATCACCTTTACCTACATAATTCATCTGTTCAAGCAAATGTTTCACAGGTTTTAAAATACTATTCGAGAAAAAATGAACCACAACCACAGCGATACCAACGCAAATAAGACCAATCAGCGCAATCATCCTGAAGATATGTTTGACACTGGCATTAATTACATCATAAGGTTTTAGCTGTATGATTTTCAGACCATAGTCATTATACTTCGTTGCAATCCCATAGAATTCCTGATCATACACACTTATTTTAACCCCATTACCACCACCTGCAATCTCTGATTCAGCGATTTCTCTGACCTCGTCTGTGATCAGCTCACCTTCATCATAAGGCGTAATCAATTGCTTTTGTTCATCTACCACATACGTGATATGGCCTGTAGATGTCTCACCACGGTCAGGTTCCTGTATAATGGATGCCAAAGCACTTTCATCTAGTACGATGCAAAGAGTGCCTATATCCTGCATATTCAGACCCCATAATTTTCTGTAATAGGTCACCACAGATTTGACCGATGAGTACTCATTAAGATAATTGCCTTTCGTAGCAATAATCCCTTCTTCACCGGATTCAATAATACTCAGTACGTCCTGATCCTTGATATAACTGGAATCAATCACCTTATTGGGACGACTGTAATTCTTTGCTTTCAGATCATCATTAATAATGATGATCTGGCTGATGTCATCTCTGGCATTGGCAATATCTGTCAGCAGGTCATTGGTTTTGCCTAGAAAAACCACTTGCTCATAATAATTCATATCCTTTGCTCTAGAAAGACCGCCCTTTATATCATCATTCAAGGCTACAATAAGGGATACCTGCTTCACTTCGCTCATCTTCTCATTCAGCCGTATGCTCTTCTGCTCAAGAAGCTCACTGGATGTACTGTACACCTCTGATGTAATCAGATTAGATATGGAATAAGATAGTACAGCTCCCTGCGCTCCAAGCAATAAGACAATAAGGCCAATAATGCCACCCACAAGAATGTGCCTTAACTTGAATCTTAATTCCTTCCCTTTCATAAACCCTACCTCCTCAGCCGGCTATTCTAATACTGCCACTTAAAATAAGTCGTTTGCATTTAGTGCTTTTACAATCACTTGATTAACCGCTCTTGTCATATGACTTGAATTATACCATCTTGGTTCCCATAAAAAAAAGGCCAGATTTCTCTGACCTTTTATAACCGCCTAATTAAGAAACTTCTCCTCCCTATGCCCGCTTCTTAAAGTACTTAGGATCCTCTGACACGGTCACAGCCTCTGTTGCAAATGGGAAGTGACCAAACCAGCCTTCAAAGATATAGTCGCACACTTCATCCCAAATGGTATTCAGGCTGATCTTTATAATTAATGGTTTCTTCGGATCATTGCTTAAGTTAAAGGTAACAATGTAATCATCGCCTTCTTTAACCATGCTCCTTGTGGTCGCAATGCCTTGTACTTCATTGTAAACTTTGGCACTGACCACACCTGCGATGCCATCCACATATTTTGCTAAGATTTCAAGCCCTTCCGATTCCCAGTTAGGGTACTTCATGACAAGGGTTGTCTGGAATTTCTTGATTGTATAATCATTGATGGCATCCATGAACTTTAAATCTGTCAGAAGCTTTTTGAGCTTAGTGCTGACAAGCATCTTGAACACACCAGAGGTCAAATCAGAACAGGTGGCTACGATGGCATCCCACAGACCAATTGGCTTGTTGTCTGGTGTTCTGTCACACATATAATGATTGACACACTTTACAACCGCATAAGCGGCGAAGTAACGGCCAATCTGCTTGTAGCTAAGTTTGGTGGCATCCACCATATCATCCGCCCCTTGGCCAATGAGGTTTTCCACTGAGGCGAAAACGGCACCAAGCCCGGCACGATTGATTTCATCATCTGTCATGGGCTTTGCCACTTCAAAGTTCCAGTCCGCGATCTTTTGAGCCAATATCTTAATGGCCATTTCCTTGAACGGTGTGATGATTGCTTCACCAATAGGACCTGTATAGACGGTCATCAGATAGGAGAAAGCCTGATTACCTACCCATTCCACCCAACTGGCACCCCATTCTGCCCATTCATACATAAGTGCTTCACGTTGGTAGCCAGCTGCTTCCGCCGTCAATAATGCTCTTGCTTCGTACCACAAGGCATGTCTCATAAGCCTAAGCTCAGCAATACTTAGGGATTCTTTGTTGTCATTGATATTGGTTAGTATGTCATACCAACGTTCCGGTGGTATGTACTTTTTCACAATGATTCTTAAATTGCGATATTCCTCTTCCCAAGCGGCAAAATAATCCCAAGGTTCACCTTGAAGGTTGATTGGCATATCAAGTTCATATTCTTCGCCATCGTACTTGCACAGAATCGGAAGATGGACGATATAAGGCTCTGTCCTTGAGGGCACTTGCATCTTCGGTTTGAAAAGATAAGTACCTGTACTGCCTTCGGATTCTACTTCGTATTTGAATGCTTCAACAAGAGTCTCTGTATCCCTATCTGTTCCTTTAAGTTCTTTGAATTCAATCTCAGTCTCCCAAATATCCACATACTTAGCGGTCGTATTAGGTTCGTTTTCCGTATCTTCAACAACCAACTCAAGTTTGAACTCTGTTGGTGGTAACTCTACCTCTTCCCCATCTGCGACTTGGTTCTCGTCAGCCGCTTTGTCGTAGGCTTTTACTATGACCCTTCTTTCATCATCCAAAGTTGCTCTGTAGATCAAGCCTTCATCCATCAACGTGATGTCAGCCCTATCCCAGATTTCTTCCAAATGATCTGCGTTGGCTTTTGCTGAGATTTCAACCGAACCGTCAAATCGCTTTGCCGGCTTTTCTTCCGTCCCAAGATTGAGACCTCTCGGTGTAAGAATCAATTCATACTGATCCTCATCAACACCTTCAGCCGTTGGAAGTTTCTTCAGCTCAATATCCACCAATTCTTCCAAGCGACTGCCTTCCACTTCTACTTCCGGCTTCCACTGATACTTGTCTTTATTGATAATTCGAACTGGTAACCTTGTCTTCACCTGAGGATCATTCAGAACAAACCCATCATAAGCATACACGTCCGCTTCATTTCTTATTTGAGTCTGTTTATATGTTGACAGGATATTCCCTTCCACGTTAACAGTAACATTAAAGCTCATCATACCTGGTGGTGAAGGTCTCTGCTTTCTTGGACTGTCATTTGCCGGTGACTCACACATAAAACCGCATATCTTATAGTCACCTTGCATACCGGCCGGATCCGATTCACTTCCGGCAAAGAAGGTCAGCCACTTCTCCACCAGCACATTATCAAAGTCATACTTGATAGATGACGCATATTCAGCGCTATACTCATCTCTCAAAACGGTTGTCTCAACCTCACCTGTCTCTTCATCGGTCACATGCTGCACATCAATCATCCTTACACCCGCATAATACCAAGGAACATACTCCGTATCATTGACTCTTACAACAGGTGGTCTTGGTTCTTCTGGAACATGAAAGGTCTCCAGTATGGCATAGGTGATGATCTCTACATTTTCTGCTGGCTGTATGGTGTTAATCACTGTGCCAAGAACCGCAGCTGCACCGGCTGTTCCAAGTGCCTGAAATATATCGTTCGTTGAACTTGAATTGGTGACAAATCCTCTTCTTATCTTCATCTGGCACTCTCCCTTTCCAACCGACGGCATAGATTGATTGATGACATAGCCGGACAACCACCCAGACAAAGTTCCCTGTCACCACATTGCCCACATGCCTGAGTCTGGTAACGTCTAAAATCTTTAAAAGCATCGCCTTCCCATACATCTGCTAAATTATGCTTGTTCAGATCTCCGGAATATTTTTCATCCTGAACGAATGAACATGGATATATCCTCATGTCTGGACTTATGTAGGCCGAGAACCTACCGCTCTCACAGGGTTCTATACACTCTGGTGCCGCATCTTTGCAGTAGTTAAGCACCCCTGGCGCCAGGCAGGAATCAAACCCTATCATACAGGGTTGATTATCTGCGTTCATCAAGTCAAAAAATGGCTTCAGATAGGGATTGTCTCCCTTTAACACCAGCTCGGGCCTTTCGTAGCCTACTGGTTTGTATAACAAGAATACAACAGCACGTATGCCTTTAGGAAAGCCATCTTGTTCCATAAGCATCACTGCTTCTTGAATCGACGCCTCACTGAGAATAAAGTGAATATTGGTCGTAATCCCCTCTTCAAGCATCAAGTTAATAGCTCTTTCACTATAAGCCTTCTTATACCAGCTGACTGCACCCGCGCCACAAAATTGCTTCGTGATTTTCGCCTTTTCTTTATTGAAAAGATAGCCTGAAGTCGTCATATTCGGAACAATACCAACATTCCGTGTTTCACTGAGTATTGCCTCGTAATCTCTGTGGCAATCCGGATCACCTCGCCCGCCCAATGCCACTTGAAACACTTTCCCTTTGCACTGGATCATCAGCTTTTTGTAGTCTGCCAAAGTCATATCTTTCTGTTTGATTTCTCCGCCTTTTTGATAACAGTAGACCCCTGCATCATGGCAAAGTCCCGATAGACCATGTTCACAGAACCCTTTGATGCCTATATCAAGCAAATGGGGATAGTCCCCTCGAAAAGGTTCTCTTCCTGTATCATTTCCATCCCCGTCATACACATTGGACCGAAAGTATTCGCCGGTCACATCGTTAAAAGTAGTCAGATAACGGTGTGCATAATCAAATCGATGATGAATCATCCTTTTGACACCTCCTCAGCTTTAGTCCCTGCATCTTTCGAGGCAAAAACCATCGCAAGGCCTATGACAAAAATGACACCGCCAATATAATATGCCATATGATCCGTGAAATACGAGTTGCTCATCTTACGAATCAGGCATGCAACAACGGATAAAACCAAGCCACTGCCAAACCCTATTTGAAGCATCACTTTATACTTGTTAAAACTATTTTCTATATGTAAGAGTTTAGCAATATCGTTGAAAAGCCCCTTCGATAGACGCACAAATGTTGCATTGAATAGACCTGAGGAAGAAAGAATCATTGTCAATCCCAATGTCAGACATGGAAAATACTTATTGATTGAATTGTTCCGCATCATATAGTTGGCAAAGAATAAGCCAGCACCAAGGGCAGCAACGGCAATAAACGTGCTTTTGCTCTTTTTGTAAGAAGCCAAGCGTCTCATTAACTCAAAAGTGCTTCTCACATTACCTCCAAGTCGCGCCGGATTCCCCGAAAAAATCGGTGGTATGTAAGCCGCTGCCAAAGTCATAAAAGCTGAATAATGCAACACTCTAGTTGGGACATTGTTAAAAGACCCCATAATGAACGCAAAAACACTCTTAATGCCCGTTGGTGGAATATAATCATAGCCAAATCCGAAATAACCGCCTGATGCATACTTCGTCCATAACCATAATAAAAAAGCCACACCACCAATAATCAGTAATACAATATTCTCTTTTGTAGGTTTTTTGAAAAAACGGCGCCATATCATTAGGATTTTACGAAGTTCTTTAAGCAGACCTGCCCCTTGGGCTCTGCTGCTTAATATATCCTCTATGATCATGCCCTCAGGCATATGTCCACTAAGCGGTAACAGCGTTCGCTCAAGTGAACCATTGGCGCCAACAGGCCCAGGAATACCGCCTGTATAGACTGGTTCGAATAGTTTTTGTAGGTTACCTGCACACACATGGTTCTCTTCTGATTCAATGACTCTGCCACATTTTTGACAGTGCATCGTATCACCCCTTTGGATGTCATCCGACAACAGATACCATCTTTATTATATGCCTAATTAGGGCTGTTAGGCAATTATAATAAAAAGAAGGGTAGCCTCAAATTACTGTAGGCAATTTTTTGGGTAGAGAAGTCCTCAAAGGATAGTAATGATTGACACAAGCATTTAGTTACCATACAAAACAGCCCTTTTGGTTATTAAAATAGTTTGTGGTGCGGTTAACCCTACAAAAATTCACTTCGAATATATTGTGTCAGCATCATGTGGTAATTCTCTCACATGTTTAAGAAAAGAATATACATTTTGGGCATTCTCTTCTGGAAAACTGAAGTTGTATTCATCAGCAATGAAAAGCGCTGACTCGACAAATAAATCATAAAAAACAAAAATAGAATCCCATATATCATCGTATTCAGAACCAACATAAGTGCTTAGATACTTATTCCATTTATTAGGCTCTAAGTATTTTTCTAAATACTTGCCACTTGCGCCTAATGACTTATCAAACCCTGTCTTAATTCCAATTTCCCACGACAGCATCAAACGAACAGGCACTCTTAACCATCCTTCTAAATACGATTTTAATAGTGGTAGTTGTTTCCTCCAGATTGTTTTAGGAATGTGAGAGCCAAGTGCAAAAAGGAATGCGTTGCAACATCCTATGTAGTTTGCTTCTGTGGGCTTATGAATAAAGTAGCTACCCTCATTTGCAGAAGGTATGTGTAAGCATAATTCATCTTTATCTATAAGAACCTTAGAAAGACTATCTTTACTATGTGCATCTAACTTCTCCATACTATAAAAAGTTAAATCAATACGATTACCATCAAGAAATTGCATATTATAATTATGATAACTTCCATCTGCATCATCTGGTGGCCATGGTCCAAAATTTGGTTGTTCAACTATGATAGCCTCACCGAAATATGTTACTACATCATCTTCAATTAAGTAAGGTTCTAGATCAGTCACAAAGCAGGCAATATCATAATCTTGAAATATATCCTTTTTACTATTAGGATTGGCTCTTGAGCCGTTCAAAATCGCCACACGTATTCTGTCATCTGATTCAACAAATTTATTTATCAACTCAAACATCTCATTTTCAGTTCTCGACTTCATAAGTACTCCTATATCCCCATATCGACAATTAAATCAAAAAACAGAGCAACAAATACTGTAGCTCTGCGAATCTTTTACGAAACAAATAGATATTTATTCAAAAGCTGTCCTTAGCTGGTTGGGTTTAGATAAAGGAAACACTCGTCGGCCTAAGTTAACCTTAATCTATAGCCAATCATATTCATCTACTTGTCACTATAATGATTACTACATTGCAGAATTACAATGTTATCGTCTTCAATCTTAAAAACAAGTCGGTCCTTATTATTAATTCTTACACTCCACCAACCGCTATAGTTTCCCTTCAATGGCTCAGGCTTTCCTATAGATCTATATCCATTACGTTGGATACTTTCTATTAATGCATTAATTTTCTTAAATGTCTTTTTATCTTTTTGAAGCCATTCAAGGTATTCTTTCCATGCTCCCTCTAACCATAATAGCTTCACTATTCCACCTCAATCAATGTATGTTCTTCTAGCTTTCCGTCTTCATACTCCCTTATTCTTGCGTCAAGCTTTGCCATATTCTCTGTGCTATAAAATGAGTCAGAAGCTTCCAATGGAAACGGAATAGACCTCTTATTTACTACTTGCTGCAGAAAGAGAGTTAATGCTGATGTCATATTCAGACCAATGTCTTTTAATACTTCATCCGCTTCCTCTTTAAGTTCATCATCAATTCTAAAACTTATACTCTTAGTAGACATAATATCACTCCTTTCACTATAATTGTAATACATTCCTCGGTATATGTAAAGCATATGAATTACAATGTTAGCATCAAATTGGTGTAGGAAAATTTCAGACAGAGTAGTCCTCATAAGATAGTAATGCTTCTAGATTCAATTATACATCACCTGTATAACCAATTCCAGAAGCATTTTGTTGTCGTTCAGCGGCGATATTGTGCAGGTGTTTACCAAATGATCACTACTCTTTTTTAGTTTATTAATATAAACGCTTACTATCAATATGGAATGTATCCGGGCATAGATCTTGTTTATCACCCCATACAAGTTCTTGCACTTATAAATTTTTCCATTTCTTGCAGATCTACAAACCCTCCAACTTTCAGGTAATTACTCAATTCAAAAATTCTTTGCTCGCCATTATCAAATGTCAAGTGTATGGATAATCTTTATTAGCTATAACATCTTTTACTCTTGGATTCATTTTGCTTTCCTATTCTTAATTTACATTAAATAATCATCAGACTTACATAATCCTTCTTATTCAGCACATAATGACAATGACATCAATATTGAAAATCCATCTATTTAGTCCTCCGCTAGGCGTCTAGCAGTATTGACATTTCTCACTGTCATTTGTTTATATAATGTTGTTCCTACCAACTTGTTCAATTGACTTTTATTTTGATCTTTTCTCAAAACATGCCAGATAATGGCACCGTCAACATACACTACATCTATAAGTTCTTTTCTAAACGGCATATCATCAATAATTTTCTCGTTATCTACTTCAGGAAATAGATATGCAACGTCACTCTTCTGCTCCTTGTTGTTTTGCCATTCATCAGGTATGCTAAAAGCGATTCGTTTCATATCGTCTATATTTTTGATCAATGTTTGGATTTCAAATCCAAACTCATCAAATAGACGTCTCGGAACAGCTTCTTGAATCTGTTCTTGGAGATCTTCTGATTCAAATAATACATTACCCGAATTCAAGTAAGTAACTACATCTTGATATCCCATTGACTCCAAAATGTTCTTTAATATCTTCATGTCTACTTTTCGGTTTCCACCTACATTGATCCCTCTAAGCAAGGCAATATACTTCATAAAGGCCTCCTCTATATATTTTTGTTATCATCCTAACTTAGTACATATAGAATTATTTAAGACCTTCAGCCGACACTTTTATGTCTTTCATGTCTTCAAGCAACGCTTTTCTTATGCTGCTTTTCATCATATGACCAAATATTACGTTCATGACCTTTGCGAAAAAAGTCTGTGCTTGCCCCTCAAATGTCATCGTAAGACGATTGCCTTTACCAGATGGTTCAATATTAAACCGAGTGATGTAAATAGCGCCATGACTTTCTGCTCTGGTGTTGTAAGACTCATTCTCGACTGCATCTGTAATCCACATCACTTCCGTTGCTTCTTTACCAAACATGATTCTTGTTTCACGCCACTTCAATCCTACAAAACCATTAGTCGGTCTATCGAGTATCTCAATTTTCTGTATACCACTAATATGTTTACTGGATCCGTCAATATCTGTAATGATCGTCCAAATATCTTGCGCAGATGCATCGATGTCCATATGCACTTTAACTTCCATAAACAACACCCTTTCTGATATGCTAATGACATTATATAGCAAGAGCATGTCACCGTCGATAACATGCTCCTATCAATCGTATTGACATGAGGTTGCTACTTCTGTGGCAATTGATAATCGAGGCTCCAGTGAATCCCGAACTTATCGTTTACAGATCCGAATATCGCACCCCAGAATTCCTCTTTCAGTGGTTGCACAATCGTACCGCCTTCTGAAAGTTTTTCGAACAGTTCTTTTAATTACTCTTCTGAGTCCGGACCAAGATTAAAAGAAATGCTATCCGTATAGCTCACTTCTGCACCTGGAAAATCATCACTGATATAAATCAATCCGCCCGGAAAGGACAGCTCTGCATGTAGTATTTTATCTTCATATCCTGGTGGTACTTCCATGCCTTCAGCATCAGCATAAAGCATGACTTCTGTTGGCTTATTTACACCAAAGATTTCCTCATAAAAAGAGAGCGCTTCTGATGCATTGCCACCAAACATGATATATGGAACGAATAACATAATAATGACCACCTTTCTTTCCTGTATTGATAATAGGTATCATCTATATTATGATGCCTATTATTTACATCTGCAATGGGCAGTTCGTTATAGATATCCTTCGGCATAGTATAAATCACTTCTCTAAGTTAAATCGACTACCCTTTTGTTGAATATCACACTAAGATGTAGTCGTCCTTAATATAATTAGTCAATAGATCCAGTTGTCTGAAGCCATTCATTGACCACTTCCATAAACTCGACGGGACGCTCTTCATGAGGCATATGTCCACATTCTGGAATCACAAAAAATTCTGCCCCCTGAATGAGGTCTGCAACCTTTGCACTATCCTCTACTGGTACTACTTTATCACTGTCACCACTTATGACTATTGTTGGCTGTGATATCTCGCCCAATCTTTCATCGACGCCGCTTGGATAAACTGACCATGCCTGCAAATACTCCCACATAGCTAGGTTCCAGTTATTGATCTCAGTCTCTCTCTTGTTGTAGGCCATTCTTTTATCACTAATATCTTCGTTATCATAGAAGGTACTCTCATAAAAAGCATCTCCTTCAGATAATGCGGCCGCAAAGATTGGACCAAGACGTTCTATTTGTGGCAATGTAACCAACCATTCCGGCATACTCTCTGAAGCAAATATTGCAGGATCAACAAGTATAAGACTTTCAACACGATCCTCATAACGAATAGCTGCTTCAGCTGCAAGGACACCACCAAAGGAACTGCCAACTAAGGTCGCTTTTTCAATGCCTAATTTATCCATAAAAAGCCCGAGTTGCTCAACAGCTGCATTGGTCGTATATGGGTTTTCTCCAGTCCACTCCCCATCCAACACTTTTTCACTATAGCCATACGGTAGCTGATCATATGCATATACATTTCCCTTTTCCGCAAAGAAATCGATAACTTCGCTCCATGACTTTGAATTATACATGGAGCCATGAAGTAGAATGAAATTCTTATCATTCTTATCGTCTGTTTCAAACTCATAATAAATATCTAACCCATCTGTACCCTCAAACGGTATTGTAGCTATTGCTGAACCATCTGCCACCATATCTTGAGGTTCATTAAGACCAACTCTTCCCTGCACTGGTATAAATAATGGAACGATCAAAATCAATAATACAATTGTGCTAACTATTATAATTGGAACCTTTAGTTTCTTATTTTTCATCTCATGCACACTCCTTTTCATATGTTATAATAACTATAATCTGTGCCCTAAGGGCGCAGTCAAGGAGGTGTTTTAATTATGAGATATTCTTCATCAGAAATAAGCAATCTTGCTAATGTAACAAAGAAAACTTTAAGGCATTACGACAAACTCAGCATCTTATCACCTTCAATTATTGATGATAATGGTTACTGGTACTATACCGATCAGGATTTAGACAAACTTCAACTTATTAAAAACCTGCAGACAATGGGGTTCACCTTGCAGGAAATCAAATCCAACTTAGATACTGACTGCCAATTGCTGAGAGATCAGCTTTCCGATAAGATGACCTATGTCAATGAACAACTCCTTCAATTGGAGATGGCTAAACGGCTTATAAAAAAAATAGGCACTCGAACTGAACTGAATGTCTATGAAGCCATTAAGATCAGCATTGATGAAGAGCATATGATCTGGTATAAGGAAAACCTATCAGAAGATCAGTTTCTATTGGTTCAGAATATGATGGCAAGACCAGAAAGTATGAAAGATCACAATCAATTGCTAGAAATTCTAAAATCCACCAAACCACTCATTAAGAAAAAATCTCAAAGTCTTTTAATGGAAAAGATTACACACATTCACAACATATTTAGAAAGTATGGTTTAACAGATACCACAATCAAGGTATTGCTTGAATCATTTCTCAAATCTAATTTAGAAGGTCCCCTATCTCATAGACTTCTTTCTGTAAAAGAAGTTGTCTATTTGCTTGACTTAATATGAGATTATATTTATTTAGAGTAGGTAAGTTTAAAGCTATCCAATAAAACTCCACCTTTACAATATCTGTTTCTGCCCGCGAGATCTAACCATGGATAGAGTTGGAGAGCAGAAACAGATATCCATCCCTGATACAGTTAGTTATAAGCTTAATATCTTTTACATAAGTTGTTTATCAAATACCATAGAGCTGTATTAAAGCTGAACACCTGCACAAAAAAGCCCTATTTATCGATAGTCGCCTGCCAAAAACCAATAATATTACTGGCTGGATTACCAAGCATAATTTTCTCTTTCATTAATGTGTTCACAACTGCTCCCAGTAAAGCATACTCATAACCTTTCCGTTTGTAACGTGCCTGGGCATTGTACTGTATGGTCATTTCTTCTTTATGCTCAATCTCGTGCTTTTTCTTATAGTATGCTATTAGGTCTACGACCTTACCGCCATTGGCTTTGTATCCTCTAAGATTGCTGCTTCTAAAACGACGGGCTAATCTCAAATTCAGTTTTCCTACAACGTCTTTACGCTAACAAAAAGAAGACCTCTCCTTTACAAGAACGGTCTCCTTACATGTACTTAGAATCTCATTATATTACATCAGATGCCGAAGCTACGGCCTCTGAAATCGTCTCATAGAAGCGATGCTCTCCTATGACGCTAATCAGCTCCGCCTTCTCCAGCACAGCGTATGGTTGCTTGTTGATACCTGAGATGAATAATGCTATGCCTCTATGATGGCATACTTTAATCATTCGTTTGAATGCATTTAATGCTGTCGCATCCATCGCAGTAACATTTCTCATTCTAAGAATAAGAACTTTTGTCTCATGATCGATACTACCAACAGCGTTCAGGAACTTATCCGCAGCCCCAAAGAAAAAAGGACCATTGATCTCATATATACGGATACTGCCCTTAACAGATACCGGCTGTGATTCCGTTTGATTAAGGGCCGGCGGCCAATGAAGCAAGTGGAACCATCTTGGCAAGTGGCATGAAGAGGAATAATATTAGCAGCAATGTCACAGAGTGGACCATACCGGCCACAGGGGTCCTACCACCATTCTTTACATTCGCAACAGTTCTGGCAATAGCCCCAGTAGCAGGTATGCCGCCAAACAGACCTGACATCATATTAGCAAACCCCTGAGCCACAAGTTCCATGTTGGCCCACCTATTTGAACTCTACTGCCACCTAGCACTGATATGAAAAAACCGGTAATAATCGCCGTATAAAGTCCTTGCTCAGGGCTCACGCCAGATGCAATAGCAAGTGCAATGGACAAAGGGAGTGCAATGATTGCCACGATAACCCCTGCTGTGACATCACTGATGAATTGTTTTCTATTATAGTCTTTTAAGGTTGTGATAATTTTAGGTTGTAATTTGGACATAAAGTCGCCTTTCGGTATACTGTATATTGTATATTGTATATATAACACTTGCATTGTACGCCTACGACACGACTTTGGCAATGTTTATCTTTTGTGCAGAAAAAGGGCCGCCCAAAGGCGACCCAGATATGACTATTTATTTCAAATAAAATACTTCTTTCATCGGCTTGATCGGTTCAGAATCCCCGAAATCGAAAGAACCTTTGACCATCTTGGATGTAATAGCATTCCAACGGTTACAAGCTTCACTTTTGTCGATGTATGCGAATGCCGCTTCTACATCATCACATTGGAAGCAATAGAAAAACTTATTACCGTCTTGGAAGATAGAGTAGTTGTAAATACCCGCTTTGGTATGCTCTTCCATGATTTCGTCCCATGGTTCAAGATGCATCTTCACGTATTCGTCTAAATCCTCTTCTTTGATTTCCCATGTCCAAGCAAATTTATTGCTATGCTCCATGATACACCTCCGTCAATATGAATTATTGTCTCTTAAGAAGTACTTCCTGCTCGTATGCTTTTACTGCTTCGAACCAAGACTCATTGCCTGGCATATCGTTCATTTCACAGAACATATTCCAAACATCACCTACTGGGTAAAGCTTCATTTCTTCTTGAAGCATCATAAGCTCGGAAAGCTGTCTTGTGTTCTGAAGTTCAGCAAGTTTTGCACTTGGTTGAAGAAGTGCTGTAAGAAGGGCTTTTTGCATATTTCTCATACCAACAACCCAAGCTGAGATACGGTTGATGCTTGCATCGAAGAAGTCAAGAGCAAGGATTACGTTCTCAGGTCCGTTGTTGATGATTTCTTTAGCGATCTCTTTTGTCATATCATCGTAAAGCACTACGTGGTCACTATCCCAACGTACTGGTCTTGTAACGTGAAGGGCTACCTTATCTGCAAAAAGAAGCATAGAAGAAATCTTATCCGCTACTGATTCTGTTGGGTGGTAGTGTCCGTTATCAAGAAGACAAAGCAGATCATTCTTAGCCGCATAGTTCATGTAGAATTCGTGTGAACCTACAGTATAGGATTCAACACCGATACCGAATACTTTTGACTCAACAGCCACTTGTACTTTGCTCTTGTCATAATCGATGGAAAGGATTTGATCAAGAGAGTCTTTAAGTCTTGCTCTTGGTCCTTTTCTGTCTGCTGGAATATCTTTGAAACCATCTGGAATCCAGATATTCACAGCACAACCATTGCCAAGTTCTTCTGCGAAGTATTCAGCAATCTTAAGGCAGCGCTTGCCATGTTCAATCCAGAATGCTCTGATTTCTTCATCTTCAGAAGAAAGGGTTGCTACTTCTGCTTTAGGGTGTGAGAAGTATGTTGGGTTGAAGTCAAGACCGAGGCCTCTTTCTTTAGCGAATTCCACCCATGCAGCGAAGTGCTTAGGCTCAAGTTCGTTTCTATCTGGGTTCTCGCCTTCTTCAGTGATTGCGTAGTTCGCATGAAGGTTGATTCTATGTTTACCAGGAATAAGGCTAAGCGCTTTGTCGATGTCCGCCATAAGTTCCTGAGGATTTCTTGCTTTACCTGGGTAGTTACCAGTCGCCTGGATACCACCGGAAAGATCGCCGTCGCCTTCAAAACCGGCAACGTCATCCCCTTGCCAACAGTGCATGGAGATTGAGATATCTTGTACTGTTTTGATTGCTGCATCCACATCAATGCCTAACTTAGCGTAGACCTCTTTCGCTGATTCGTAACGTTGCTTAACTGACATAATATGCCTCCTAATTCAATGTGTGTAATGAAAGATACAAAGGCAAGGGCTGTCTCGCCTTTATACCCTTCATCCGTTAGTACTTATGGTTCTGTGTGTTATGTATATGTTAATTATATGTGTGTGCTAAATAAGTTGTTTACCAAGATTCTTGAAGGTCTCATAATGAGCCTGAACAGCCGCATCCATGGATGGTGCGTATGTCTCAATACCAAAGCTTTCATGAATGATTTTTCTAGCTTCTTTAAGGTCATTCACTTCACCAATGGCAATCATCTGCATCATCAGATTACCAATAGCTGTTGCTTCGATCGGCCCTGCATAGACTTCACATTCTGTATAGTCTGCACAAAGACGGTTGAGCATCTTATTCTGACAACCACCACCGATAATGTGGATACGGTTAATTGGCTGCTCACTGATCTCACGAATCTCTTCTATGGTACTTCTATATAGACAAGCCAAACTTTCGAAAATCGTTCTTGCTATGGCGCCAGGTGTCTCCGGTACAGCCTGTCCTGTCTCTTTACAGTAATCCTTAATGGCTTCAATCATATTATCTGGATTAAGGAATCTCTCGTCTTCAGGACGAATCAATGATCCACAGGATGGTGTCTCCTCGGCCATAACGACGAACTCTGCAAAAGAATATTTGCCGTCGTACATTCTAGCCACTTCTTGAATCAACCAAAGACCACTAAGGTTCTTCAGTACGCGGTAAGTACCAAGAGCGCCGCCTTCATTGGTGAAATTATATTCTGCCGCTTTGCCTTCTGTCAAAGGTACGTCACTTTCAATACCCATCAAGCTCCATGTTCCAGAACTGATATAAGCAAAATCAGACTCAAGGGCTGGGACTGAAACTACTGCAGAACCGGTATCATGAGTTGCAGGCGCAATAACTTTAATGGTATCAACACCAGCTTCATTAGCCACATCTTCCTTGATATCTCCAAGGATTGTTCCCGGCTCAATTGGCTTTTGGAATAATGATGCCTTAGCACCCGTCATGGCAATGAGTTCCTCATCCCAGTCGCGAGCAGCAACATTCAACATCTGGCTAGTACTGGCGTTGGTATACTCATTGCTGACAACGCCGGAAAGTTTAAAATGAAGGTAATCCGGTACCAGCATAATACTGGATGCTTTCTCAAGATCATCCGCACTTGATTTCATATGTTCATAGATCTGGAACAGTGTGTTGAACTGCATAAACTGGATGCCAGTCTTAGCATAAAGATTGTCTTTACCGACAATATCAAACACTTTGTCCATTGTGGCATCTGTTCTATGATCTCTATAAGCATAGACAGGTGCTACTCTGTTGCCTTCATCATCAACAAGCACATAATCGACACCCCAAGTGTCAACGCCGATCGACTTTAATGCTTTTCCTAACTCAGAGGCTTTACCAAGACCGACAACAATCTCACTAAACAGACCATCAATGTCCCAATAGAAATGCTCACCATTGGTTGTCATTGCATTTTTGAATCGATGAACCTCTTCCATCTTCAATTGACCGCTTTCCAACCAACCGACAATCAGTCGACCGCTGGAAGCACCGATATCCACTGCAATAAATGCACTGCTCATACTTCTGCCTCCTTGCACATGCTTGATGCCTTCAATCACATCTTCTGATATCATTATAAAAAATCCCCAAGTCAGATACATTAACCTAATCCGACTTGGAGATTGTCAAAAAACGACCTATGTGATAATACGACACCATTAAGGGTCAGATTATCATGGATACTATTCAATACTAAAATCTCGCACCAGTCTGTTCAAATCCTTAACCAGACCTGAAACCTCCATGCTGATTTCAGCCATACCGACCACCGTAGCGTTGATTTGTTCCACTGCTGCAGAGGATTCTTCGGTACTCGCTGCATTTTCTTCTGCAATAGCAGACAAATTCTCAACCAAATCCATGACATTAGAACGCTTGTTTTCCATCTCAACACTGACTGTCTCTAGTATCTCTATCTCTTCATTAATTACCTTGATGGTGTCTGCAATTGTTGTATATTTTTCCATTGTAAGATGGACGCTGTTAATTTGATTTTTTACGGCTTCCCTGACTGTCATACTTTGCTCATTAGCCTTGTTGACATTGCTCTTCAGCTCAATCAACATACTGTCAATAACTGAAGTGGATTCCGTCGATTGTTCTGCAAGCTTTCTAATCTCGTCCGCAACGACCGCAAAGCCTTTGCCGGCTTCACCAGCTCGCGCCGCTTCTATGGCTGCATTCAATGCAAGCAAGTTCGTTTGATCCGCTATATCCGTAATCAACTGGCTCGCTTCACCTATCCTGCTGGCAGATAGACTCGTTGCCTCTATGATACTGAAAATAGATTCAAAGGATGACCTGCTGTTGTCCGTAACCTGTGAAAGTTCTCTTACGACATCAAGGCCTTCTTTACTGTACGCAGCTATCTTTCCGCTGGCATCGAAAAGGTCTCTGGCAGACTGATTGTTGCGTTTAACAACATCGCCAAGATCTGCTATATCCGCAGATACTTTCTCAGTATCGTTCGCTTGATGGGAAGCGCCACTTGCCATCTCCTGAATCGTTCTTGATATCTCAGACATACTGTCACTAACCTCTTGTGAACTTAACTGCAGAGTGTCAGATGAGCCCGTCAATAAGGTGACACTTCGGTGAATCTCGCCAATAATTTCCTGAAGGGAAACCACAACATCATGGACTGATTTGTTCAAATCACCGAATTCATCCTTTGATGACATCTTCTTCTGATCGATTTCAATCACGAGGTTTTTCTTGGCAATCTCCCCCATTGATGAGCGAACATATTCAACGTTTTTCTTGAGATATCTGACAATGACAATAGCGAACAGGCTTATGATTAAAATAACAATAATGACGACAACAGAGAAAGTGACATTCTGAGTCCGGATGATATTGCCGCGAAGTTCAGCACTGTAACCACCATAGGCTTCCAGTATCTCCGTCATCAAATTCAAGTTCTCGCGGGTCACTTCAAACATCTCATAATGATAGGCCAAATCCCCATCTCCTGTGTCCGGATCAAAGGCGTTGTACCAGGCATTATAGTCACTATTGAACTTATTAGCCAATACTTCCAGCGTGTCGCCACTGGTCTCGTGAGCGAACTCAGTATAAAGAAAATCATTTACTTTTACATTTTCCATTGCCTGAGTGACACGATCCGTTGTTTGCTGAGCATTCTCATAATAAGATTCTAGCAACGCGGTCTTCATATCAGCATCTAATGTACTATTCAGCAAGTCTTTTTCAGCCACTGCCGACTGATAAAAATCACGGTCTGCATTCAAGATCAGGCTTGTACTGACAAATGTTTCTTCATACAACACCGTCTGTGCAGCACTATTTGTCTTATCAATGGTATTAATGGACACTACCAGCAATACAACCAGCGTAATAATAGCAGGTAATATCATAAGCCATAATTTTACGGATACTTTCAGGTTACTTATCATAACGGCCTCCTTTTAACACAACTCTCACCATTATGCCATAACCCAATTATACCAAAGTTGTTTGTCCACCTTGTGTTTTCTTAAGTGATAACTTCTTAAAATGATGTGTTTTCTATATTCCCTTTAGATAAATAATGGCCTCATCCAGATCCAAGCCTCTGTAGTCTTCAATAATCACATCTACTTCGTACTTGTACTGTTTGATGGTATCAAAAAGGTGATCGTAATCCATTAACCCTTGTCCTGGTGGCACCATCGTCATTCCGCCCTCTTCAATGATGAAATCCTTGGCATGAACAATCACAATCTGATCCCCAAAAAGATCAAAGGACTTTTCAATGATTGCTTTTGCTTCTGTGTAATTCTCAGGCGTGATCAGGTTCACCGGATCGAAAATAACCCTTAGGTTTGGCGAATCCACCAAATCAAGGATGCGTTTCATCTTCTCTGGTGTATGGACCACATGGCAATGTACGGCTTCAATACCAACCGTCGCCCCAAAATTCTGTGCATATGAGGTGAGTTCTTTAAACACTTCTACAACCTGTAGAAAGGCCTCTTCCCCATGATTATCCGGGTTGAAGCTATAATCGGGGTTGACTGATCCTGTTTCCGTCCCAACCATGGAGCAGCCAAAATCTCTAGCGTATCTCAAATATTCCTTGAATCTGTCCAAATCTGCATGAAGTAAATTGATATAACATCCAATGAGCGCCACTCTGACATCTTCCTTATCAAAGGCTTTACCAACTTTTTGCGCATAACCATGGCTCAAAAATCCCGGCGCTTCTCCTACGCCATCAAGAGATCTGTAAGCGACCAATTGAACACTTTCAATGCCTTTTTCTTTTGCTGTTTTTGCTAGAGCCTCTGCACTCATTACACCACCAAGGTCATGGCCTCTTGTACCTATAATCATCTTTTGCCTCCTTATATAAAATCAGGTGTCAAGCGTTATTGCTAATGGTATAGTACGCAAGACACCCCATTGATTCATTACTTTTTCTCTTTACCCTTAAGTTCAGGCATCACTTCTGACCAATCCATATCACTGGCGTAGTAAAAACCCGGATACCCAGGTTGATTGTAACAATTATTCTGCCAAGCAACAGATACCCTATAAGGGACATCATGCATCATAGTGAACAGCTTATGATTGGATAATTCTGTATTAATATATATACGTATTGCTTTATTATCCGCTGTTCTTACAAGTAACTCCTCACGATAATCACCAAAGACATCCGCTACGAGGCATGGATTGCCTTTAGTGCCATTGTTTGTTGCTACACCTTCCGGCTTGAGCATGACGCCATGTGTTGTATCATTGATGATGCCTGCATGCATACCATCCTTGTAGCCAGGTCCATCAAACAAAACACCATCTAGGACCTGCGTCGTCATATCTGCCGCCCAGCGAATGGATTGGTTCGTCCCTAATAGTGGTATGTCCAGAATATTACCATCACAATCATAAACATCATTAACCCACACTTGGAGCCCTGGGACTTCCGGAGAAATGTCACCAATCATACAGCGACCAAGATCCACTTCTGCGTATTCACCAAAGAATACCTCACCTGTCTGGGCATCTCTCAGCGCATAGCCGTAAGGTGCCTCAACACCACCTTCAAAGACACTGAATATCTGATAGCCAGGCTTATTAGGGTCAATCTTCGCCACATGGAGGGCATCACCATGCCCCATCTTTGCAATACTGCCGTCCGGCATCTGGTCATAACTGCTGTACAACACACTGCCATCATGATCGATCACCGCCGCACCGTAGATGATTTCTTGACAACCATCGCCATCCACGTCAGCTGTTGACAGACTATGATTACCTTGACCAGCCAATATGCCATACACTTGGTCTGTCCCTACAGCCATATGCGGATTATGGTCAAAAGGATTCTCCATTGGTACATGACCGGAATCTATAGAAAAATATTCTTCATGATGCCCATCTATGAACCTATAGGCTACCAAGGTTGTACGGGTATAATAACCTCTCGCAATAAGTAAATAAGGATTTATTCCATCCAAATATGCGACACCAGAAAGGAATCTATCCACACGATTACATGGTTCAATACGTTTCATGGCATAATCGCCCCACATAAGACCGTCATCCTCACGTCCGTATTTGAACCGTATTGTCTCAAGTTCTCTGCCATCACCACCGAACATGGTCAAATACTCGGGGCCTTTGAAAATAAACCCTTCAAAGGCATCCAATTTATTCTTCTCACTTTTTGCCGGTGCATAGACTTCAATGAAGTAAGCCGCCAACTCACAAGCATCATCCATAGACAACGGATAGTCATATTTGTCCTCAATACCAAAGCAAGCTTCCAAAGTGCTTGGCCATCTGCCTTCAATAACCTCCGGATGGGTTGTCCATCCTTGGAACACTTCTGCCAAGTGCTGTCTGTAATCTTCCGAAGATGCCACATAGTTATCCTCGTTTGTCACGCCATCAGCCACATCTTCAGGTAGTATTGTTATGTACTTGGACGCTGCAATAGAACCATCCATATTGTATGTGGTCATCATCGTACCGGGTGCAGTCTTAACAGACATCTCTGCCATACCATCACCGTCAAAGTCATAGACCATGAATTGGGTATAATGAGCCCCGGCGCGGATATTCGGTCCCATATCCAAGCGCCATAGTAACCTGCCACCCAACTTGTAGCAGTCAATCAGACAATGACCAGTATAACCCTTGATGGATACATCGTGGGAATTGCTTGGATCCCATTTAACGATGAACTCATAATCTCCGTCGCCATCCACATCACCAACACTCATATCATTGGCATTATAATGGTATTTTTCTCCTATAGGTGTTATGCCATCCGCCGGTGGTTGAATCGGTATCTCAATAAATCCTTCGCCGGTGTCCTTTGCGCTAGCGCCTTTACAAAGTTCATCGGATGATTCAATACCAATCACACCAACTTGATACACATCCGACTCAGAGCCGGTTATATCCAAGTAGTTCGTTGATTCCGTCACCGTAGCAATGCATTGACCATTTTTATAAATGGCAAAATCTGCACCCGTCATACCTGTTTCGGAATAACCCCTTACTTCGTCTTTAAGCAATCGCCATGATAGAAAAACACCGTTTGCCGTCTTGACTGCAACCATTCCTCTATTCAACTTCTCAATCTGAGCATTGATCGCATAAGTCACTGGCGTTGTCAGTCGATTGCTGACAACTGTCTCAACATCATCTTTTACTGCCGCAACACGAATATAGTGAGGTACATGGGTGCTTTTAGAAAGCCTATAGGTACATTCTTGTACTTCAGCCATCATTTTGTAGCTTACAGACGCCCTATCGCTGTCGCTCCAATAAACTCTATAAGCGTCAGCATCAACACATTCCCACGATAAATCAATATTATTTTTACCTATTCTCGATATACATAACTGCAAAGACATTTACGCCTCCTTGGCTGGCACTGAAATACGGATATCTTTATAATTGGATATTCTTGTGAACATTTGTCTTAAACCAATCCGACCTTTAGTTATTGGGGGAAACAGATCATTCATCCAGACGCAAAGCTTTTCCCTCTCTGGATTCTTAATATGGAAATAAAGGGTTTGGTCTTTTTTAATCAACGTTATTTGATGGGGTACACCATATGCGAAGAAATCACCAGGCTCATAATCTGGCAGTACATCTGTACCATCCAGTGGTCCACCCATGTATCTTCTACATCGGATATACCCCGGCGTCACCTCATCATTGTTCTCAAATGCCGCATAGGATACATGATAGGTATGCATTTTTTCAAAATACCAGCGCATCAAAGGAATTTCTCGTAAGTCCGACCATTCTTTGACATCTTCTGTATAAGGAGCTTCACCGATGCCTTGAGCTTGAATATAGAGGATATTAACACAACGTGTCTCGTTATCCATGCGTGTAAACTCATATTCGATCTTCAGATCGCCTTCAAAGACCTCTTCGCTCCAAAGGACGCCATGATGACTCTCTTCTAAAAATGTATCACCAGCTTCAAAAAGCATACCATCTTCGCTGTTGATCACCTTAGCCACTTTACCATCTAAGAACCAATGCTTCTGCCAGTCTTCAGTGCAACTGTCATAGACAACTTCTTTCCAATTCCCACGATTCAATTCATCAAATAACTTCTGATCTTCCATCCTATGATATCTCCTTACGCGCGTCTAAAACCATCTCTATCAAGTTCAGCAATCAGCTTATCCGCTTCTTCTAGTGTCTTAGGCAATTGTGGACGTATGAATTCAAGGGCCATGATCATATTGAGACACCACTGTGCCACAAAGTTAGTTGATATCCATGGGATCTCAGATACCACATCTTGACCACTGCCACCTTTGACCATCACCTTTCTGAAGCCATCCCTATTACCTTCGTTCATCAGCCCTTGAAGCATATGTTGCCAGGTTCTTCTTGCAACATCCTCGTCTTTCAAATACCAAGCGCCATAAGCACCCATACCTGCAGCCATCATAGGGAAAGTGAATTGTCTGTCACCAATCAGTCCGCCAGACTCTTTTTCCTGATCTTCTCTATCAAGAAAGTAGAAACGGCCATAATCTGCCATCATCTGCTTCCACTCATCATCACCCATCCAGTCAGCCATCTCCATCCAGACTTGTGGCGCACCCATACAGATTTGGAGGTGAGTACCACCACTGGCACACTCCCCAATATATCTTAAACTGACATCAGCCGGGTTGAATTCAAAATCAGGACCGGACACCAACTTAAGTGGTGCTGCCTTAATATCGCTCACTCCTTGAAGTATCTTGTCCCGATAAGCTGTATCATTGAATCGTTCCCACTGTGTCATCCAGTTAGAACATAAAGATGACCAGTCAGGCCCACTTCTCGCATGCGCTGGGTAAACCATCTCTTCTTTATCATAGAAGTCGCCCATAGGGTCTTTGTTGTAGAAGGTTTGCTCATTATCCTTGAGTTCATCAAATATGTCTTCAAGACGCCTGTCACCTGTCATATAGTAATAGAACCTGTGATGAGCTGCCATGGCAATACGCGCTTCTTTACATGGGCATCCCCAATGACGTACATTGTGCCTTGAACCAAGACCTTTGTATTGACCCATGTGATAGACATCCACCTCTGAGGCGTGCCTTGTCAACTTCTCGGACAACCTGAACGCTCTAGGATTACCACTTCGCAGGAAGGCATACCATAACCATAATGTTGGCACAAGCTCAGTATTATCCCATGCATAACCACCTATATCATAACGCCACTGATGTCTGACCGGATCGTAAGTGTGCATGAAATCACCGTAATTGAACATACCATACCAACCACGTTGCTCAACCTCATCTTCATAAAAGGCCAATGCGTTATCCAATTGCTCCTCTATCCAGCTTTCGGTTTCGTTTTCCCTATTGGGCAACGACCAGTATCCGAAAGCTTTAAGGTCATGATAATACTCCGGCTCACCAACATAAAGACAAGGTTCCTGAACATTTTCTGTGAAATCGCGTATGTCACCATCTGCCGGAATCATTGCCTGTCTTAAGCTAAGGCTAAACTCGGAAGTATTGGCAATACCGTATGGCGTTGCACCAAAGTAATCGTAGCCTTCATAACAGACTTTATTATATCCTCTTGTGGCATAATGTCTGAAGTCCATCGCCTCTGCTTTTGGTGACCATAGCCATATCGTTCCCTGTGCAGTATCTGTGTCCAGATTCTTAAAAGTAAAGCCTGATGGATACTTCTCCCAGAAATCTTTCATTGCAACAATAACAGAACCTTGTTCCGAACCAAATGCAGCACCACCTTGTGTCTTGGTACCATGATACACATCCAAGAAACACAAACCATCACCAAGTTGCTTTTTCATCACTTTAAAATGCTCTGCGTAGTCCTGACACAGGTCATATTCACTCCAATGAGGCATATTAGGAACAATCCCTTCAACCAATGACAATTCGTCGCCTGTCAACTTAAGCGCCTCGCCAGACATCTGTCTGCGATAAATCTCTTCTGGTACTCTTGGTTGCCAAGAAACAAGATGAATGACACTCTCATGAAGCATATCCCGATCATCCATGAATTTCACATGGCGATTATATAGCGGTCCACTCATCGGCATGTCAAACGTTATACCAAGTCCTTTGAGAAAATCTCTGTTCTCATCACCATCATAAAGGAAAGTATGAACGAAGGATAGATCTTCCTTGTTGTAACCCACCTTCATACGCAGGATAAAGGGCATTAACGCCCTGCCGTTGCCGTCAGAAAAATGACCATCATAGCGAATGATGCACTGAAGATTTCCCGCTTCCTCCACCATGATTTCCTGAATCACTGGTGAATATTCTTTGACTTCCTTAATGGTTGATTTGTCATTCTTGGTTTGTTCTTCCAATTGCAAACAAGGATGCCCATCAATAAGATGTTTTTTACCATTCAGGCTAATTTCTTTAAAAAGTTCACCTTCTGCATTCTTGTCAATTAGTATACGAAGAACACCAGCATCGATTGTCATTTCTCCGTCAGCTTCACTAACCGTAATACCTTGAATGGCATCTAGAGCCTTTCTTTCTTTTGCAGCTACGACTTCTATATCAGCTCCAAGAGCATCGGCGTCTGCAGTATGTGCTGTCCATTTGATTGTCCCATCCGGCCAAAAGGCTGTTATCCTAGTCTGCATGGGAACAGAAGCCTGGCTGCCACTTTTCAGTTCAAAAGACGCATCCTGAGAATAAGCGCCTTGCGGCCACATGCAACCCCAAGTTGTCATACCTTTTTTTATCCTATCTCCTAACACATGTAATTTCATACATTGCCTCCATATCTTCAATAGACTCAGTTCTTCTAGTATGCGTTTATATTGCATAATCTCTTATGTTGATCCAGGATCTGATCATGACTTCTTAGACCAATCCTGCACCAACATAAGAGAGGGGTACAGAGCGAATATCTCTGCACCCCTGCAACTCGGATGATTCTTATGTAGATTATATAGACAAATTCTAATTATTGCTGATAAAGTGCGTTGTACTCAGCGATGATATCGTCACCACCTTGTGACTGCCATTGCTCTACAGCAGCTTGGAAACCAGCTTCATCGATAGCACCAACAATATATTGGATACGTGCATCTTCGATGATCTTATCAAGTTGTGCACCCTTCTTAGCATATGTATCTGAGATGAAGGACTCACATGGATTACCTACAACAATATCAATGTTATCAAGGTAGACTTGGTTTCTCTTAAGAACAAGCTCAGAACGTTTAATTGGTTGTTCAGCATCGTAACGGAAGTCGCCTTGAACGCCCATACCCATTTGAGCAGCATCATTGTATTGTGCTTTAACGTTGTCATCTTGGTTGATGTCGTAGTAACCTTCTTCATCAAATGTGTAATGTGTACCTTCAAGACCGTACATCATAGCAATCTGCATTTCATAGTCGTTCATCTTATCAAGGAAATCAAGTGCTTTCTTCATATCTTCTTCAGTCTGCGCACCGTCTTTTGTGATAACAAGCATTCCATTGTAACCACCAGCGAAAGGAAGATTAAATGTACCGTTAGGACCTTCTACACTTCCAATAACATCCCAAACAATTTCTTCGTAACCAAGTTGGTTCTCGAACTTAGATTGAAGGCTTGTTGAGAAGTCAGCAACGTCAACAACTGCACCAGCATCTTCTGAAAGGTATGGCTCAGTCCACTTAGATGATTCCATCATAGCGAAATCTTCGTTTACAAGACCTTCTGTATAAAGTTTGTTGAAGAAGTTAAGTGCATCCATGTACTCTGTTGTCATGAAATCAGGAACAAGAGCACCCGTTGCATCTTCACCCCATTTGTTAGGAGCACCGAACCAAGTCTGCATAACATCCCAAGGACCAGCATATTTAGTGATTGTCATACCATAAGTATCATCTTCACCATTGCCATCAGGATCGTTATAAGTGAATGCGTAAAGCATGTCATAAAACTCATCGATTGTTGTTGGTACTTCCATACCTACATTTTCTAGCCAATCACTTCTGAATGTAATACCATTACGTCCAATTTTTCTAGCGCGGTACACACCATACACTCTACCATCGATAGAGATGTTGCTAAGTACTTGCTCGTTTGCTTGACTCAGGTTAGGATAATCTGCCAAATAATCAGTGATATCCCAGAATGCACCATTTCTAGCGGCATTGATAACGCTGGATGTTTTCTTAGGAACAACCATGATTGTTGGAAGATCACCTGATGCGAATGTTATGTTCATTTTGTCATCATAACTTGCATTAGGTACCCAAACGATGTCAAGGTTCGTATTTGTATATTCTTCAATGTACTGAAGGACCGGACTTTCATCATTCATCGGCTCCCCAGTATGTGTCATAACCATGATAGACAGATCATATGGTTCATCAGCATCTGTAGCAGCTGCATCTTCAGTTGTTGATGAAGACTCTGTGCTTCCTGTAGAAGTTGAAGTAGTTTCAGATTTGTCATCGCTGCCACAGCCTGTTACAACTGCAAGTGACATTACGAAAACAAGTAACATAGCAATAATTCTTTTCATGTAAAACGCCTCCTAAATTTTATGATTGGATTCCATTCTCCATATTGGAATCTAATGTTATCTATAATAACACGGAACTGTGCCGTGATATTACCAAAAAAGTACGCTGTAAACATTACTACTAGTATGCATTATGAGTCATACTAAACTCTTAACCTTTGATTGCACCGATCATAACACCTTTAGTGAAGTACTTCTGTACGAAAGGATAGACACAAAGGATCGGAAGTGTTGCCAAGACAATAACCGCCATCTTGATGGATTGCTCAGGTGGCTGTACAAAGTCTGGATCCATAGAGTCCATGTTACCGACTGTCAACTGGGCCAACATAACCATCTGTCTTAAGATCACCTGCAATGGCCATTTCTCAGGTGATGAGAGATAGATCAATGCGTTAAAGAATGAGTTCCAGTGAGAAACTGCATAGAACAAACCAACTGCCGCAAGAACCGGCTTTGATAATGGTAAGATGATTCGCCACAGAACACCATAACTTGTACACCCATCAATGATTGCTGATTCTTCCAATTCTTCAGGCATATCCTGAAAGAAACTCTTAACAACAATCAAGTTAAACGGACTAATAGCAATAGGCAATACCAACGCTGCATATGAATCAAGTAAGCCAAGACTTTTAACAACAAGGAATGTTGGAATAAGTCCACCACTGAAAACCATCGTAATAATGACGATATTTATAAAGAAGTTACGTCCAACCAATCTTGACTTTGACAGTGGATACGCCATTGTCACAGTGAAGAATAAGTTCGTCAAGGTTCCAAAAAATGTAATTCCAACAGATACCAACGTAGCTTTTGGAATCGTATTTGATGAAAGGATGTATTTGTACGCATCCAGATTAACATCTTTTGGTATAATGAAAAATGCTTCTGTAGCCAACTGTTTCTCTGATGCGAATGAACCGGCAATCACATAGAGGAAAGGCAAGATGGTAAGCAGAGCAAAAAGTCCAAGGAAGATAACATTAGCGCTATCAAATATCTTACTCGCTTTAGATGTACCTTTAATCATAGTTTTGCTCCTTTCTTAGTAAAGACCTGAGTGGCCGAACTTCTTAGCTATTTTATTAGTACCCAGGACAAGGATGACACCAATGACGGATTTGAACAATCCAACCGCTGTTGAGTAACTGAATGCACCTTGCGTAATACCTACCGTATAGACGAATGTGTTAAACACTTCCCCGACACTTCTATTAAGAGCATTTGTCATAAGGAAGATTTGTTCAAAACCGTTGTCTAGTACTTGTCCCATTCTAAGGATCAATAAGATGACAATAACATTAGCAATTGATGGTAATGTTATGTGAATCAATTGATGAAAACGGTTCGCTCCATCAATGGAAGCTGCTTCGTAAAGATTCGGGTCAACCCCCGCAAGAGCTGCCAGGAAAATGATTGTACCGTATCCAGTTTCTTTCCAAATGGTCTGTCCGATGATGACTGGTCTGAACCATTCCGGTGAACCAAGGAAGTTGATTGTATCACCCGTCAGCTTTTCAATAAGAATGTTCACGGCACCATCAGTCGTCGTAAATAGTACATAAGTAAGGCTGGCTACAATTACCATTGATATGAAGTGAGGAATGTATACAATCGTCTGAATCCATCTCTTATATACGGCACTTCTTATTTCATTTAGTAACAAAGCCAATATGATTGGGGTCGGAAAGTAAAACACGATGTTCATTAAAGATAAAACCAAAGTATTCCGAAGAATCATAATAAAGTCAGGACTTGAGAAGAAATCTGTAAAATTCTCAACACCTACCCAATCACTGGCCATGAAGCCTAGGATCGGTTGATAGTTCTTAAAGGCTATCGATAGCCCCCACATTGGTACGTACTTAAATAGAATGAAATAAATCAAACCTGGTAATAAAAGAATGTATAAACTTTTATCTTTTTTAATCTGTGTCAACTTCTTCTTACGCTCTAAAGCTTTCATCGCCTTGGCATCAGAAGTATCCACTTTCGACTTGCTTACGGAATTTGTATCCATCATCGAAGTCTTCCTCCTTCACTTGTTCACATGCACTATTGAATCTGTACTCAGTATAGGTCGCCCATATATCACATACAATAATCAAATAGTGTTTTACCGATTCGGTAGAGGAAATGATTATATGTTGTAATCACTTTAAATCCTTTAAATTCAACATTTACACCGCATAATAATCATTGTATTACATAGGTGCAATCCATTGATAACCATTATATTTTAACGTTTTTAGGTACTAATTTTGCGATTTTACCCTTTAATGATTATCGTAAGATATTTACGTTATTGGGGAACCAAGCTGATGAGGAAGCCAGAAATTCGTCGAAAACGAGTTTGATTGCGAAGTTCAGTATATCGTGGTTAAGCGGTTCGATTCTACGCATATATTTCATTGATATGCAAGGAAGATGAACGAAGGCATAGAGGATACTATGTCAAGTTCAGCTGACGTAGCAGATCATTGAAATAGAAAGTAAAGCGATCTGGTTAATCACGATATACTGAACGCTTAAGCATGTCTGAGGCTTTGGATGAACCCTGGATTCGTCATAAGCGACCTGTATACACACAAAAAAAAGCGAACCAACAATTTCTATTGGTCCACCCTTCATCTTATGCGATATTCGCCTACACTTGATTCTCTTTCCGATAAGCCCCAGGCGTCACACCCTCACGCTTCTTAAAATACCGAATAAAGTTCTGAGCATTGTTATATCTAAGCCGTTCAGCAATACCACCAACACTTTCATCCGTCTCCGTCAAAAGCCTCTTAGCCTGCTCCAACCGATACTCAAGCAAATACTCCGTAAAGCTAATGCCCATTTCCTGTTTCATAATCTTCCAAATGTAACTCGGATGGTAATTCAGCCTACCGGCACACTCTTCCAATGAGATATCCTGGTCATATTCTTCTTCAATCATCGTCTTTATTTCTTGAATCAGCATCACATTACGATTCGTTCTTTGTTCTGCCAATAATGGAATCATAGGTATGATCAACCTCTGCTGGAACCACTGCTTGATATCATTGGTATTCGACAATGTCATCACTTCATCCATCACATTATCAGACTTATCGAAGATGGCATGCAATGGTACACCAGAGTTCTGAAGTACGTTCATAACAGCAATCAAAAGTCTGCTAACATAAATCATGTGTTCATTATATCCCACATGCGTGCTGAAAATATGGTCGATAATATCCTCCATTACCTCACAGGATTTATTCTCGTTACCTTTACCAATCCACTGGATAAGTTCTTCTTCTTGGCTTTTAGGGTATATTACCCGAATGACTTTTCCCGGCTCCACATCTTCAAAATACAATATAGAATTACCATCCTCAGAACCGTTGTTACACATTATCGCTTCAATACTTTCCTTAAAGGCCATCTGTACATTCTGTGGGTCCTTATAACTGTTACTGATACCAACAGCAATACTGACATCAAGCCGGTTTTCCACCTTCGACTGCAACTCTTCAGCAATAACAAAAATATGATCTCTGAAATCATTCGCCTCTGACAGTTCACTGTCCATAAGAACTGTAACAACGCCATTACGACTTAATGGACTAAGATAATTGCTGCCTTCCAGCTCATTTCTTATTGCATTGAGCAAAAGGATCACCATCAGTTCTTCGTCTTTAGTACGCTCCTCTTTGTTATATATTTCACGAACTTGAAAGCTGACAACCGCGAAATTCTCGTAGTCTTTAAACTTCCCAATAGACGCAGCTCTTTCAGCCACTTTCTCATTGCTCAACTCACCTTTGATCAACTTCAATAAAAATAATTCCTCGATCTGAGTGATCTGTTGCCCCATCTCAAGTTGAAGCCTTTGCCTTTCTTCAAGAAGATTGTCAATGCCTCGACCTATATATCGAATTTCGTCCTTAATACCTTCATCATCAACACTAATCTTATTCTTGACACTGTCATAGATATTCTCAACCGGACTATACAACCTTTTCGCACCAATTAAAACAATAATAACTATGGCGAATATCAAGACACCACTGATTAGTAATGTCAAATTGCGTATACTGATGATGTCTTCATTAAGTGCATCAATGTCATAAACAATCATGTAGGTCCATCCGTTATAATCAGAAATTTCATAAATGACACCTCGTGAAGCACCTTCATAATCCTCGTATGTAAAATGCCCATTTAAGGTGATCATCTGAGATGCAAAATCTTTTCCCAGCACCCGCTCAACACTGCTTCCAACCATTGTCTGATCTTCATAATAGATGATATAACCTTCCTCATCTATAACCAGCATTTTCTTATCCTCTTCGTCCAAGAAGTAGTTGTTAATCTCCTTTTGGTCAAAGTCGACGACAATGGCACTATTTTGCATAACCTTATTATAAGGCAATTTGATGAATAGACTAATCTGAGCATTTCTACTTTCTTCAAAAGTCCAGAAGATATTCGGCGTGCCTAACATCCTGTCTTCAAGGTATCCTCTTGTATCTTCATCGATCTGATTATCAAAGTAATCATCATGAATAATCCAATTTTCCTGAAGGTTGACAAGTTTGGTACTGCGTACAATCGACTGCAAGTTTTGTACCCTGAGAAGTCGATCTTGAATCTCAGGTATGACCGTCACATCCGCATAACTTAGCTTTTGATCCAACTGGTCGGTGATAATTGTCTCATAGCCTAACAACACATAATAGCTATAGACAATATCCAATGTCTGCTCAAAACGCATTCTTGTTTGATTCAAAAGCTGGGTGTTCACTTCTGTCACTTTTTTCTGCAACGCACCAGAGGAGCTCTGATAAGACAGAACTCCTAGTGCCACAAGGGGAATTATTCCAGTTAAAAGCATGGTCCTCATCAAACGATAAAGATAGGTATGCTTTTTCATATTTTTTATCATAGCCAGCTCCATTCATACACAGCACTCCCCTATGCAAATGGTTCGCTTGCTTATGCGTTCCGGATATTTTGAATCATCTGTTAAAGAATCACAATTCCTATACTAACGCTTCTACAAGAGCTAACAAACCAAGGGATTGACCATAGGCCATCGGTGCTTTGATGATATTCTTATAATGCTCACCATCCATACCCATGCCAGTACCCGCTGATACATTAAGCACAGTACCGTCTTTGTCCACGTTATCGATGATGGCAACGATTGCTTTATCACCAGCCACTTTATAGCTTTCATCCAGAATGCCCATCTTATAACCTTTAATAAAGCCTTTGGCTATGGCAGCAGAACCTGACACTTCTGTATAACTGGTTGGGTCATCTAGAACAGTATGCCACAGACCATCCACTGCTTGCAACTCTTTAAGCGTTCTTGCTTGGGCTTTAAAGGTATCAATGATGAATTCTTTTGCACCAGCATCTAAAGTTTCTTCCGCATCTTTCAAGTACTCAAGGATACCAAAGGTAAACCAGGAATTACCACGACACCAGAAAATACCACCAAAATTATCACGCTCGCTAAATTGCCATCCATGATAGAAAAGTCCTGATTTGTTGTCATATAAATATTTAATATGAATCAGTACTTGCTTCAGCGCTTCACTGATCCAATCCTTACGATTATGTCTATGTCCCATCTTATTAAGGAAAAGCACTGCCATAAATATGGTGTCAATCCACATTTCACCGTCATTCAGACCAATGCCGTTACGGTCGCCAATAGCGCTTGTTACATGCTGAAAGCCACCTTCTTCAGTCTTTGGCAACTCATCCAGCAGCCATTGAGCTCTTTCAATGCACATTTGTTCGTAAGTTTTATTTTCCAAACGGTCAGCTAGCCCAAGTAAAGTCAAGTATGGTGCTGTCGTGTTGATGTTTTTTGACGGTAGACCATAGTCGATATTGTCTTTGAACCATTGATCAAAAAAAGCATCGTACCTGTCATCACCATAGTGAGCTTGTATCTCTGTCATGCCATAAAGGCCAACGCCTTGTGGCCAATCCCATTCTTTAATACCGAAGTCTCTTGCAATAATCCCTTTCTTGTGGGCATCGCTATCCGTGTTCTTATCTGCTTCATTATCCGCTTCACCAAGATTCATAAGTTTGGTGACAACAGCTTCCATTGCTTCACTAAGCTTTACCTGATCAATGTTGATTTTTTCCTGACTCATACTTTTTCCAACCTTTCAATAGCATCACTCGGATTATCCTGATGATATACCCAAGTATCCTCTTAACTGACATATTGACTCACCCATATCATACCGTATGGGCTGTAACATAACATTATCCTTATATTGCCAATGGCACCTCAAAGCCTTATCTAGAGCGGTTATTCTATAAAATGATTATTGTTGTAATCCATTTATAATTATAGAATGAATTACGTAATCAAGCTATAGGATTTGACCAATCCATTATAGAACCCAATGACAACAGAAAGGCTTACCTATGACGCATTACCCGTTGAATAACGATACCTGTATTGACATTTCATACCCTACCCCTGCCCCCGGCTGGATAGATGGTGTCTACACACCAAGATCATCCACTTCTAGTTCCACAGCAAGTCATCTGGTATCAAGTAATGGTCTGACTGCCGTTCATAGCCGTATATGGAAAGAGACAGAAGAAACCGGCTTCGGGATCTATCTGTATGAGGATACCTCTCTCCTGTCCCTCGCTCTTTCCAGTGGTTTCTATAACGTCCATGTGACATTGGTCAACCCTGATAATATAGAACTGAAGTGTTACTTAAAAGCCAATGGTATCGTCAAAACTGATGACTTAACACTTTTTCCTGGTCAAGAGCGAACAGTCACCCTTTTCACCAGTGTTCTTGATGACAGTCTAACTTTAGGTTTCCTGCATGGCAACCCCGAAGACCATACAGAGCAGCCTAAAGAAGGTACTGTCTATGTTAAAAGTATCATGATTACGCAACTTCCAGAGAAACAACCAGCAGAACGACCCCGAATCTTCTTAGCCTCAGATTCTACCGTTCAGAACTACGAACCAAAAGACAAACCGCAAACCGGTTGGGGACAACAGCTTCCTAACTATGTGAATCTTGAGATTATCAACAGAGCCATTGGTGGCCGAAGTTCTCGATCTTTTGTCGTAGAAAATCGTTTAGATAAGATTTTTGAAGATCTTATGCCAAATGACTATCTATTTGTCCAGTTCGCTCACAACGATGCGACCAAAGAACGTCCTAACCGATACGTCGCACCAAATGAATTCTCTGAATTCTTGATGCCGTTTATCAGAGGGTGCGAATTAATTGGCGCCACATGCGTTCTAGTTACACCTGTCGCTAGAAGAAATTATGATGAACACGGTGAATTCAAAATAAGTTTCCCTGAATACAGAAAGATTATGTTCGATTTAGCCGAAGCACATAATTTACCCATACTCGACCTTGGCAAGGCAACAACGGAATTCTTGAGAACTCAAGAACCTGAAGCAAGCAAGGAATACTACATGTGGTTACCTGCCGGCATCTATGACCACGACCGTTACAGAGACGGCCTTAAGGACGACACCCATCTTAATGAAAAAGGTGCGGATATCTACGCCTCTATTCTAGCACAATTGATTCGGGATTATGATGAAGATGATGTGTTTGATTGTATAAATATTCGTTTGTAAAAAAAAAGAACGGTTCTCCACCCCTTGCTGGATTACCGTTCCTTAGTCATCTTAATGAATACCAGATCCTTATCTCTTAGCGTTTACGCTTAACCTTTCCTTGCCTGCATCAATAGCCCCTGCCTATTCCCAGGTATCTATCATAGGGTCTTCACCTGTACACCGCAATACATATACCTTATGTGGGTCTACCGTTTGGTTAAGGCTATCGGAAGCTTTCGATGCAAAATAACGGTAAATCCACCATCAACATAATCACACTCCCTCAATAACACCCTTGGTGATTCTCACACCAAAGATACGCCCTGCTATCGTATTGGGTTCAGACTTAAACGTTACTTTCACCTTTTTTTCACCCAATACCGGAAGCTTATAAAATGCTTGATACAGTCGACTGCCTTTTTCTCCTATAAGATGTTCCGTTGCCAACACTTCATCATTGATTCTTATCTGGAATCTTCTACTGAATATACCGTCCGGTGCCCACACATCGCCATCATTCCCCCAATAGGTCACACAGAGATAATTCGCAATATCTGGTATAACTTTCATGGAATAGGTAAGATCCACACCTCGGCCTGCTTCTCGCCATCCTGAGGATGCCTCTGTAGCATAACCGCTTGAAGTTCCCTTGTACTGAGCCTCATGTTCTATCTCAGACTGCTGCTCAAACGGTGACACTTGATCGACGGTTATGGCACTAAGTTTGTCCATGTATGACTGCGAGGTAAGTCCTTCACTATCATATTGCTTCTTCGTCATCGTCTGAAAGTACAAAGAATACCTTTCATGGTGAAGTTTGAAGAATGGTACCAAAGATAGGCTCACTTCTCCTGGTTGTCCTACTGCCTTTGTCTTAAAGATCAACTTCTGTTCATCTACAGGGATAATCAATTCTGATAACTTACCTTGATCAAGGGTATCATCAAATAGGTCATCCACTAATATCGGCACCTGAATCTTTGGGTGATGGACATATTCCAGATGATTCGGATGAATATCTGAATCAGGAAAATTCTCTGTCCCTAGTGCGGCCGCCAGTACAACAGGACCATACAGAAAGGCGACCTTACTTTCATCGTCCATGGCATGATAGCTTCTTAGCCCATAGTCAAAACCGAGTTCAATCTTATCGCCAACTTTTATATTGTTATCAAAAAATATATATTGATTGGCCATATAGACTTCTTTCATAAGTTCTCCATTTATATAGATCATGGGTTCATCCGTCAAGTATTCCGGAACACGAATCCTAAGGTCGTAACCTCTTTGCCATTCCAGCACTTCAATAGTTGTCCCTTTTTCAAATGGAAAGTCTGTTTTCTGTGATAGGCTTATACCTGTACCTGTATCAATCTTTGAGCTAATGAACTGGTCCACCGTAACGGTCTTGTCTTCTTCAAAGTAATGAAAGATCTCTTGATGGAATTTGGCCGGATTCTCCATACCTGATCCTGTACAACACCAGAAAGAGTCATCCGGGCTGCAGTATGTTTTAAAATGCCCAGGTTCTGTAGGAACGAAATAGGCTTTCATGCCTGTATCCGGATCCTGGGAGGTCATTATATGATTAATCAATGCCTTTTCATAGTATGCCATATACTTGCTGTCTTTTGTCTCTTTGAAAAGATAGGCTGCCAACTTCATCATGTTATAGGTATTACATGTCTCCGTTGTAAGAATACCCAGTGGTTCCTTGTCAGGCGCTACAAAATGTTCAGAATAGCTGTTACCGCCGATGACGTAAGATCTATGACCCATTACCCGATCAAAAAAATAAGAGGCAAGTGCAAAATCCTTTGGATTCCTTTCAACTTCAAACAACTTTGCAACCCCCAGTACCTTTGGTATCTGAGTGTTGGCATGCATGCCTTCAAGACAGTCTTCATGGCTTTCTATTGGATCTAGGAGTTCATTGTGGCAAAAACGTCTAGCAAGATGTAAGTACCCTTTTTTGCCGGTTATTTCATATAATTGTGCCATGACTTCATTCATGCCACCAAACTCACAATAGAGCATTTTCTCAAATTGATCATCATTCAGGCCACTTGTTCCTTCCAAAGCCCAGTCACTCAGCTGGCACACAATATCAAGAGCCTTCTCCTTGCCAGTCACCAAATAGACATCCACAAGCCCTTGGAATATTTTGTGGATACTGTACCAAGGCACCCAAGAACCACCTAACGAAAAACGCTCCACATCAAACTCACCAGTGAAAACACGATCAAAGCAGTCTCCCTTAAAGCCACTGATATAGCCTGTACCTTCCTTCTTCTGAAGATAGTCCATTTCATTCAACAGATAATCGATACGTTCTTCAAGCAAGGCATCTTTTGTTGTCTCATACATCTGAGAAACCGCCGAAAGGTAATGCCCTAAAGAGTGTCCGGCAATATCCTTCGCTTCCCATCCACCGTATCGTGGTGCTTTTGGTGTAAGACCTATCGCTTCATAGCATGGTGCCAGAAGTCTATCAGGCTCTAGGTAGTGCAAGTATTCATTTCCTTTATCTTGAGCATCCTTGAAGATACCTGATGCCAATGTTGTCATAGATTTAATCATATTTTTCCTTTCAGCATGGCAAACATTGCCGTGTCGCATTCAAAATCTATAGAATGTCACAGTTAGCCTTTGACAGCGCCTATCATTACGCCTTTCTCAAAATACTTCTGTATGAATGGGTACACACACAGAATCGGCAAAGTGGATACGATGATCACCGCATATTTAACCTGATCGGCTGAAGACTGGCCATAGCCACCCTGAACGCCACCGTTACCACTTGAAAATGCCTGATTAAGAAGAAGTATCTCCCTTAGGACGATTTGAAGGGGTTGGTTGGCTGCCTTGCTGTTAAAAATCAGGGCATTGAAATAATCGTTCCAGTGGAATACCGCGTAATACAAGATCAAGACAGAGATGAGTGCCTTTGACAATGGCAATACCACTTTTGTGAAAAAGGTAAAATGAGTGCAACCGTCAAGTATGGCCGCCTCATACAGCTCTTCCGGTATAGCATTCTGTATGAATGTTCTGGCGATAATCATATTGTACGTATTGATTGCAACGAAAATAATCAGAATCGTTTTTGTTGAAATCAGTTCCAATGCACTGACGGTCATATATAGCGGTACCAGACCACCATTGAAGAACATGGTGAAGACAAAGAACATCATGACGCCATTTCTTGCTTTGAAGTTTCTTCTGGATAAAGCGTAGGCTGCCGGCATGGTTATCAGTATGTTCAGCGCCGTCCCTGCAACCACATAGATAATCGTATTGGCATAACCCGTCCAAATCCGTGCGTCCTTTAAAATCTGAGCATATCCGTAGAACCTTATGTCTTTTGGTAAAAGGGTCACTTTCCCCAGATTGACCAAGTTGGAATTACTAATTGAAGCAATGACAATGAACCATAAAGGGTAAGCGATGATAACAAAGACAATAATGCTCAAAACAATAACTGCCCCACCAAAAATCTTATCCGATAGACTACTGTACTTGATTGAGTGCGTTCTAGACATGTGATTATTCTCCTTACTTACATCAGCCCATTGCCAGTTGTTCTTTTTGACAGCTCATTGGTAATCAATAGGAATATAAAGTTCACCAGTGTATTGAAAAAGCCCACCGCGGCTCCAAATGAGAATTGAGCCGACTTAATACCGACTGTATATACATAGGTTGATATGACTTGTGATGCACCAAGGTTCAAACTGTTTTGCATCAGGAATACCTTGTCAAAGGAAACATTCAGTATGTTCCCCATATTAAGAATCAACAGAATCATCACCGTCGGCAGTATTGCCGGAAAATCTATATGAATCATGGTCTGCCATCTGTTGGCACCATCGATTTTACATGCATCGTACAATTGGGTATCCACAGACGAAAGAGCCGCTATGAAGATGATGCTGTTCCATCCCATGCTCTGCCATACACCAGTCAATACATACAAGGGAACAAAAGCTGACTCCTTTCCTAATATGTTCGTGTCCGCAGCCACAAAATGTATCGCCTTCAAAAAATTGGAGATGACCCCACTGCCGTCAGCCATCATGATGTTGATCATCGATACCATGACCACCACCGATATGAAATAAGGTATGTATACGGTTGTCTGCAGTGTTCTTTTGTAAGTTTTATTTCTGATCTGATTGATCAGCATGGCCAAAGCGATTGGCACGGGGAATGCGACAACAATAGATGTAAACGCCAACACAAAAGTGTTCTTAAGGGTCGTCATGAACATCGGACTCTCAAAATACTGCCTGAAATATTTAAACCCCACCCAGTCACCACCGGTAATGCCAGCAGTAAAGCTATACTCCCGAAAGGCCAATTGAAGACCGTACATCGGCACATAGCAAAAAATCAATATATAAAGCATTGCAGGGAATAACATTAACCACAACTGCCAATTGCGAACCAAATACAGGCGTACATTAGATGCCATACTTTTTTCCCTTTTTAATGAATCACTCATCATAGGACTACACCCTTTCTAAAACCATCGTAATGTTGCAGCAATATATAAAACTCACCCTCCATAAATATTGAGGAGATGCAACGAAGCATCTCCTCAATCAAGATTCCTTTACTTCATACTTTCAAGATATGTGTCAAATGCCGCCTGTCGAATGTCCAGAACATCTTGAAGTCCTGCATTGTAGACATTCTCAACATACTGATCCCAAGTAGCATCAATGTCATCTTCGCCAGTCATCCACAATGACCACTGATTATCAATGATATTGTTGATGTTCGCTTGCGTTACTGCCATTGCATTCAAGTCATCTGAGGTATACTTCATGAACATCTGAGGATATGTGTCTGCCACAGTCGCTTTTGCAATGATATCATTGTATGTTTCACGTTCTTTGAGCGCAAAGGTCATGTCCTGTGCCATCTCGATTTCTGAACTTCTTCTGATATACATTGGTCCGATATCCGCAAAAGTGCTTGTCCATTTCCATGTACCTGGATCTGTGTCAGGATCTTGTGGGTCAAGTACCTTATAGCTGTTGTCACCAGTCACTTCGATATTGCCGTCTGGCACACCACCAAACAGGGATTCCACACTATGTGTCGCATCGTAGAATCTGTCAACGAAAGCCATTGCCGCTTCAGGATTCTCACACATTGAGCTGATGGCAACCCTGTTGGAAGACATGTTAAGTCCAGTAAAGTCATCACGCCATCTTGTGTCATATGTCCCGGCGGCGACATCGATGTCATAATCAAGGGCTGGTACAGGCACATATTGACTGTACAATTCAGGACCGAACTTATCCGTTTCTTCCCAACCGAAGACACAACCGACAACTGCGTTGCCGCTTTCATCCCCTCTTGAAAGAGATTGGAAGGCGGAATAGTCATTGGTAATCGCATTGGTATTGATCAAACCTTCTGAGTACAGGTCAGCCATATATTTCATGAATAGCTTGTAACGCTCGTCAACTGCATAGTTCTTCACTTGACTGTCTTCTGCGAAATATGCATCCACACCCCAGTTGGTCAATTGAATGCCTGTAGACCCTAAGAGGTTCGTCAGGGAATAGGCACTATTGAACCATGCATTGTTACCGCCATAAGCGTTATAATCCAATGGAATCTCATCATTGGCATCGCCATTGCCATTCATATCGCCAGCTTTGAAAGCCATAAGTGCTTCTTTGAATTCTGTGTAAGTGGTTGGCACATCAAGGCCAGCTATATCCAGCCATTCTTTGTTGATGAACATGACCGTATTGGTGCTTGGCCATTTACCTTGGAACTTTGGTGTAGCAAAGATAGACCCTTCCATGGTTGTTGCAAGGACTTTCGTCTCTGGTTCTTCATCAAACATCGCTTGTATGTTCGGTGTTGTCGATGCACTGATGTATGGTGCCATGTCTAGGAAGAGACCATTATAAGTGATGTAGTCAGAATCAATGGTAGCATTAAACAACAGGTCAGGAATGTCCCCTGCTGCAAATCTTGTTGATTTGACCGTATCCCAGTCTGCTCTGATTTGCTCCCATTCAATCTCTACGCCAGCCTCGTCTTCCATCTGTTTGACCCACTCCATATCCGGAACATCCTGTGTCAGTGGGTGAGATACAAACATGGCTGTCAATTTGATTTTTTTACCATCGGAACCTGATGATGCACTGGAACTTGATGAAGAAGATGATCCACTGCCGCTTGAGTCATCAGTACTGTCACTACTGCTGCACCCCACAAACATAGTGACAATTAAACTAAGAACCATCAACAAAGAAAGAAGTTTTTTCATAATACGCCTCCTGTGTGTGAAAAAGTTATATCACCTGCCAGAGTTCCCTTCCCAATGACATTTGAATATTACATCCAACCTCCAACATGGTGACACATTGACTAAATACCCTCTAATTTTCATGGATTTTATCGACAAAGTAAATGGCTCAAAGATTGAGTTGGTGTCTTTTTGTCATCTGCCAAAAAAAAGAAAGAAGCCCTATATCATAAGGCTTCTAGCAATAATTTATTCTTTGTGCAGAGTCGATACCCCATATGCCTGATTTTTTGATGTCATTTAGCCACATTTGGTATCATTTCGTTAGATATGATTCTGATTCTGACACTAAAATAACGTCAACTATGCTATAATGCCGGTGAGGTGATCAAAATGAAAGGCTATGTTTTCGATATTTCCACACCAGTTAAAATGGGCATTACCGGCAAGTTCCAAGCCCCATCTCCAGAATGGGTTCATCTGACCAGATACCTGATCGATTATGAGTTAATCGTTATGACGTCAGGCACTTTGTATATGGCGTGCGATCAGACACATTATACCGTGTCAGAGGGTGAATTCCTCCTGCTGCCTCCTTATACCAACCAACATGGTTTCAAACCATCCAATTGTTCTTTCTATTGGATGCATTTTTCGCCAGAGCATGACCTTCATGCTACCGAGATGTCAGAAATGCCATCACCACCAACCTATGGCAAAATCATACTGCCCGAAGTCTGGCGGCCATACAACCATGAAAAAGTCATCGTTATGATGAAACAGTTACAGGACTCTGTCATCAGTTATCACGAAACCAATCTGAATAATTACTTCGCCACAACCATCCTTTGCGAGCTTCACAACCAATGTGTTGCCACCCACAAATCCGGCACGAGTCATAAGAAAGAGCAACTCTACAATGATATCGTTAACTATGTACGACGAAACCTGAACCAGAACATCCTCGTCTCCGACATAGCCAACCAGTTCGGCTATAATGAAAAGTACCTTACAAGCGCCTTCAAGAAACTTTCCGGCATCTCCTTGAAGCAATATGTCGTCAAGGAGAAAATCGAACATGCCAAGTTCATTTTAATCGACACCAACAACACAATCCAAGAAATCGCCATGCAAGTCGGATACAAAGACAGTCATGTGTTCATGAAATCCTTTAAAAGGACCACTGGCTTAACCCCTAGTGAATATCGAAATGCTTATTCAAAGCGACTTATGTATAACAAGTAGGTTTGAAGTTAGCCATTTATAACAAACCAACCCATTCAGAACGGTTCCCACCCTTGTTAAATACAGGAATTGTTTCTATAGGGCAGTCAATCTCGTGCCATCCTGATTCATAGGTTTTGCCATCGTTAAGCATCAGCCATTCGCCTTCCGGCAAATAGACACGCCTTGTCCTAGCATTCGCATATAATATTGGCGCAACAAGTAATTCATCACCATACATATATTGGTCCTTAAGTTCCCAACATATCGGGTCATCAGGAAATTCATAGAACATGGTCCTGATGAGCGGGCTGCCTTTTTCATGAGCCTCGTTCATTAACGAGCGTGTATATGGGCGCATCGTCTCTCTGAAGCGAATCAGGCGACTCAGAATATCATAAGCTTCCTCACCGTAAGACCATATCTCATTGTCGCTGCCCGTCGGCACAAGTTCCCGACCATCTGTCGGGTGATACAACTTCGTCGCAGGCAAACGGTCCCCATGCAAACGCATGACAGGGCAGAAAGTGCCATATTGGAACCAGCGAATCAAAAGCTCGATAAATGCCTCATCCTTTGGATCGCCTCCCGCAAAACCACCGATATCTGTGGTCCACCAAGGAATACCGGCGATCCCCATATGCAATCCTGCACACACCTGTTTTCTATAATCTTCAAAGGAAGAGTGTATGTCACCAGACCATACCAAGGCGCCATACCTTTGACTGCCCACCCAAGCACATCTTACCAGATTGACGATATTCTCTTGCCCTTCCTCATCCATGCCTTCATAAAACCCTCTGGAAAACATCTGAGGATAGGCGTTGCCCTGTTCGGCGACTGGTCCAATGTGGTATCTATAATTGGCAAAATCATAGCCTGCATACTCCGGTTCCGCTTCATCAAGCCAGAAGATCTTGATTCCCATATCATAGTAATTCTTCTTGCACTTCTCCCAAACATATTTGCGGGCTTCAGGGTTGGTGGCATCATAAAAGCTACTGTAGCCACCGAACACCATCTGAATATCCACACCACTCTCTGTCCCTACCAGCAGTCCGTTCTCCAGCATTTCCTGATAGTTCTCACTTCGCCTGTCTACCTGTGGCCAAACTGAGACCATCAACTCAATGCCCATGGACTTTAGTTCACTTACCATTGCCTTGGGGTCAGGAAAAAAAGCCTCGTCAAAGCGGAAGTCACCCATATATGGCCAGTGGAAGAAGTCACATACGATGACATCGATTGGGATGTTCCTCTCCTTATACCCTCTGGCAACTTCAAGAATCTGCTCCTGATTGTAATATCTAAGCTTACATTGCCAGAATCCAAGGCCATATTCCGGCATCATCGGTACCTTACCAGTCACCTCAGAGTACGCTTCAACGATTGCAGCCGGTGTCTCTCCTGCCGTGATCCAATAATCCATCTGCTTGGTACTAGCCGCCTTCCATACAGTTTTATTTCTTGCGAACTGCACCTCGCCAACAGATGGGTTATGCCATAAGAACCCATAGCCTTTGCATGATAAGACAAATGGTACACTGGCTTGTGAATTCCTTTGCGCCAACTCAAGAACGCAATGCTTAAGGTCCATAACCTCCTGCTGATACTGTCCCATACCAAAGAACTTCTCGTCTTCATCCGCTTCAAACGTCACTGTCAAAGCATGGTTGCCACCGACTTGGCCTTTAAAATGCCGTGCATGTAAGTCAAGGGCGCCCATGCTGTCAATCTCACGTAAAAGAAGCTTGCCTTCCGAATCATAAAAACTTATTCTGCTTCTGCCACGCCAGTCATGCTGGTCGACCACCGCTTTGATGCCTGCATGCTCGATAGTGGCTACTTTCTCACCAATATGAATACTACCCTCTTCTATCGGTAAAGAAAGCAAACCATAACCCTGATCAACAACTTCCCCTTTAACGACACTGCGTACCCTTAATCCCCGACCATAACATTCAATCAAAACCGTTTCATGACCATTTCTTATGGTCAATGACCCCTTACTGTCTACAAATCTTTCCACCGTCACCCTCCAATTTCATTTGAGCAGATTGCATTAACAATCCTCATCGTTATACTAACTCATTTCATTATATTGTTAATAATTCATATGGTAAATGGTCTAAAGTTAGTGTTGGTGGATAAAGGTAAGAAAAAAAGAACGGCATCATCCGTTCAATGGATTGCCGTTCTTTCTAATATTTGTTATAACTTTGCTGTCCGAGTGTAAATTCTAGAACTATACTATGATGAGAACGTCAAAAGGTAGTTTCATAATGAATACGCACTATATATAGTAGTTCATTGAGAAGTTTCAACACTATATATTGTACCTATTCAACTGAACTTAGCCTTCTGATGCCTTAGTCATACAATTAGATTGACTACACGTCATTAACGTCTATGCGTTCAACTGCTCAATCAGCTCATCAATCTGAGCTTCATTCACACTGCCTCCACTGAAGAGAATAACAACTCTAAGTGGCATATCTCTAAGCATTGCCATCTTCATCTCTTCCGTCAATGCTTCACTGGCAGCATCGCTTTCTTCTTCCTCTTCGCCACCGCCGAAGACGTTGCCCATGATTTCCATGAATGGTTTGATCAGTTCCTGACCTTTTTCATGGTTCATGACATCACCTAAGGTGCTGTTTGTGTGGAATTTATTTGGCGCTTTAACGGTTGATAGTACTTCCACTGTACCGTTAGCTCTGATGTCTCTTGAAGAGGAACCAATAACAATACCGTAATTACCATCTTCTACGTACCAGTCATTAAGCACCACGTTAAAATATGCGAAGGAGCGTTTGTCCAAAGTGAAGCTTACTGTCTTAGTCTCACCTGGTTCAAGTCCTATTTTTTCATAGCCTTTAAGTTCTTTTTCCGGACGGATTGCTTCACCTTTATCCGATGGTGCAACATATAGCTGAACCGCCTCTTTACCGTATACAGTACCAGTATTGGTAATGTCCACTGTCACTTCTACAGTATCCGTATCTTTGATGGATGCTTCGCTTACTTTCAAGTTACTGTATTCGAAGGAAGTATAGCTCAGACCATGACCAAATGGGAATAATACATCCATCTCTTTTTTGTCGTAGTAACGATAACCGACAAAGACGCCTTCTCTGTATTCCACTACATCCTTCTCACCGACATAATATAAGTAAGATGGGTTGTGCTTAAGCTTCAATGGGAAAGTCTCAGCAAGTTTACCGCTTGGATTCACTTTTCCATAGAGGATATCTGCTGTTGCATCACCAACGGACTGACCTGAAAGGTAAGCTTCGAGAACACCTTTCACATCACCAATCCATGGCATTTCTACTGGTGAACCATTGTGAAGAACGACCACTGTATTAGGCTGTACCGCCACTACGGCTTCAATAAGACGATCATGGCTTTCTGGCAATGACATATGGGTTCTGTCATACCCTTCGCTTTCGTATGCGTCTGGAAGTCCCGCAAAGACAACTGCCACATCTGAAGCTTTGGCTGCTTCAACTGCCTCAGCAATCAATACATCGTCTACTTTATCTTCAATTAGATCATAACCTTTAGAATAAGTCACATCAGCGCCTGCTGCTTTAGCAGAATCCACTGCATTGCTGACTTTATGGGCATTGATATGAGAGCTTCCGCCACCTTGGAATCTAGGTTTGACAGCAAACTCACCGATGAAGGCCGCTTTTGTACCTACAGCCAATGGCAGTACACCATCATTCTTAAGAAGCACCATAGACTCGCCTGCAATCTTTCTTGCCTTCTCATGATCGGCGTCTCTGTCAAACACTGTGTCCGGTTTCTTATTGGCTTCAAAGCGATCGACAATCGTTAATATACGACGTACTGTTTCATCCAATACTTTCTCATCTAGAGTACCAGCTTTAACAGCTTCAACGACTTTCTTGTCATTGATGCCCATTGAGGATGGCATCTCAAGGTCAAGACCTGCTTTAACGCCTTCGACACGGTTATTTACCGCACCCCAGTCACTGACAACAAATCCATCAAAGCCCCATTCATCTCTTAACACTTCGGTAAGGAAACGATGGTTCTCAGAAGCATACGTGCCATTTACTTTATTGTATGAGCACATCACTGTCCATGGCTTTGCTTCTTTTACAGCTGTCTCAAAACTTGCCATATAGATTTCACGAAGGGTTCTTTCATCCACTTGTGAATCAGAAGACATTCTTCTGTGCTCCTGGTTGTTTGCCAAGAAGTGCTTGATGCTTGTACCAACATTCTTACTTTGTATACCTTTAATCTGTGAAGCCGCCATTGTAGAGGATAAGTATGGGTCTTCTGAGAAATACTCGAAGTTACGTCCACATAAAGGTGATCGCTTGATGTTCATTGCCGGCCCAAGAAGTACCGCAACCCCTTCAGCCTGACATTCGTCACCAAGGGCTTGCCCCATCTCATTAATCAGTGCCTTATCAAAGGAAGATGCCACTGTGACACCTGTTGGAAAACATACAGCTTTAATACTGTCATTGATCCCAAGATGATCCCCTTCCATCGCTTGTTTTCTAAGACCATGTGGCCCATCAGATACCATGACCTTTGGTACGTCAAGGCGTTCCACCCCTTGTGTATGCCAAAAATCTGATCCTGAACACATGCTCGCTTTTTCTTCTAATGTCATTGCTTGAATGATTTTTTCGATATCCATGATATAGCTCCTTACCCCTGACTGTTTTCAGGTCCGTGTCAATGCATTGCCGACATTGTCCCGTGTCGGATGAAACGAAATAAAGATGTCTTGACGGTAATTCAGGTGAGATTTAACAGTCACCATTATAGTCCATATCAGTATATCGATTCTTGTCCAAGACTTATATCATGATTTTTCATATATTATCATTATTTTTACCAGTCTCATAATCAAAATTCGTTGGGATGATACACCTGCCGATAGGTTTTGGGCGTCATTCCTGTCTTCTTCTTAAAAAGGTTACCGAAATAGCTCTGAGAATTGAACTTCAGATAGTCTGCGATATCCGCAATGGTTCGATCCGAATATTTAAGCATATTCTTAGCCAGCTCAAGCTTTCGGTCGTGGATATAATCGGTTACGGTGATCCCTTCATGTTCTTTGAATAGTCTAGATAGATAAGAAGGCTGAATACCAAGATCCGCAGCGATGGTTGCCAGGCTGATTTTTTCAAAGACTTTTGTGGTGATGTCTCTTTTACAGTCCTCGACGTAGTTATTCAGGGATCGCTGGGATAAGGTAGCACGAACCATCTCAGTGAACTCGAGATCCGCTTTGATTGTAATTTCCTGCAATTCATGTAAGTAACGGCATTCAGATATTTTTTTTAGAAATAGATCACTTAAGGTAAAGCTCTCGGCAGAGGTGACACCTGCTTCTATGGCAGCTCTTGCTAACATAGTGACTGCACTGACGGCCATATAGCTTTCATTCTTTAGCGGGTCATTTTCTATAACCATCGGGTATCGTTGCCTTGGCAAAGCACTAAGACGTTTTACTTTCTCTACATCGCCTTTCTTGACCGCTTCCCATACGACTTGTTCCTCCGCATAGGTATGGTTTAACCGTTCATGATCTTGATTTGCCAACAGGTACCTGGTCTTCTCAGATACTTTATCCACATCTGCGTTTATAGATTCCACAGGATCTTTTCCACGTTTCAATTCGATGAATCTATCAATCTCTTTTGTTGTCGTCTGTGTACCGGTCACCATAGATATAAAGCTGGCAACACCAGCAACCAATCGCCTATGACTGCATAGAGTCGGCAATGAAGCTCCTTTTTGCCATTCATCATAGCGCTTATACTCATTGTCACTTAACTCCCGGTAACGAATCGGTCCCCAAAGATAGGTATAACCGTCTTCCTTACAAGCGTAAGCCATCATAACAATGGGCATATGCTTCACTTGCCTGTAAACCACCTTTTCATCACCAGTGGCACCAAGAACCTCATTCCTCAGATCTACAAGTGGCGCAGACAAACTAAGGGCATCTTCGTGATGGCAGAATATATGAACTTGTAATCCGTGACCATCATAAGCGTATAAGGGAATATCACTTAGATCGGTCAGTAAACCGGCTATAAAAAAAGGGTCCATCTATCTAACTTCTTTCGTCATCTCCCAGTCAATTCTATACGATAAATATCGCCAAAATCAATGACTGTCTCATCATTGAACCTTAACGCATGCTCATAGCTATCAAGCTTCTTTATTGTGCCTACCTTCGTCAAGTACTGACCACCTGATTTGGTCCGGTCCTGTTCAAAATATTCCACCAACACTTCCGGATATTCCTCAGACATCATGGCTTCTATTTTCCCTAACATTTCATCAATAAGGGCCATTTCTGTCTCATCCAGCTCCCTCTTCTTCTCTGTGTATCGGGCCTTTTCCCTGATAGCTTCTTCATGTCCGACAACTGCTGCGAAGGGCGAAAACTGGGCTGCTCTATTGCTTATAGCCATCCGAGGCCTTTTATTTGAGACATAATGGGGCATCAACAGCATATCCTCATAGTCCTTAATGAATCTATCAACTTTCACAATCAATCACTTCTTTCTTATATGCTTATCATCAAGCTTTGTGGCCGCCAATTTGATTATTTCGATCTTTGGTCGTTGCCCCTTCCTGTAAATTCGTTCCTTTGAGAATAGCATTCTTACCAAATTTCTTCTTAATATCCAACATAGCCTGCTGTAATTTCTTCTCTTTTTCTAAAGCTAAAGCTTCTGCCTCATCTTTTTTTTCAAGGGCCACATAATCCGTAAATAAATCCATCTGCTCAAATGGTTTAATAAACTCAACAGAATGCTCCTCAAGAACATGATTAGCAACAATGTTCACTCGTCGCACCAACAAGTTAGGGTCAACAATCTCATCAAAAAGTGCCATGACTTTATCCATTATCAGCTTCGTTGAAGATGAGTATTTACTAAGGTTCGCTGTACCATGTGCATGCTTTGGCACCTTTCTTCCATAATAATCTGTCTTAACCTCACCTTTATAAGCATTACGTATGGCAGGGTCTGTGAGATTCATAATGTCATACCCTACCGTAAGAACGATCTGGTCTGTTACAAACCCCTTATCCACTAGGTCCAGCACCAATAGATCGGTCATCTCTTGAACGATGATTCTTGCTTTATCATTCGTATAAGGGCTATGAAGCACCTGTCCTGCACCTGTACTTTTACTATCTGGCTTATAAGCTTTGACATCCGCTAGGGTACAAGGCTCATAGCCCCAAGCATGGTCAATCAACAACTCCGCGTTGACACCAAAAAGGTCATAGAGTAAATCTTCATTCTGCAGGGAGCATCTGGCAATGTCTCCCATTGTATATAGATCGTAGGCTTCCAGCTTCTTCGTATACCCTCTACCAACGCGCCAAAAGTCTCTTAATGGTTGGTGTGTCCATAGCAATTCCCTGTATTTTATTTCATCCAATTCTGCAATTCTAACGCCATCTGCATCTGCCGGTATGTGCTTGGCAACAATGTCCATAGCAATTTTACATAAGTAAAGATTGGTACCAATACCAGCTGTCGCTGTAATGCCAACGGTATAAAGAACATCCTGAATAATGCGCTTCGTAAAATCCCTCGCGCTCATCTTTGCCGCTTTCAGATAGTTGGTCACATCCATGAACACTTCATCTATGGAATACACATGAATATCTTCCGGCGCTACGTATTTCATATAGACGTCGTATATCTTGGCGCTTACTTCCATATACAAAGCCATCCTCGGCGGGGCCGCAATATAATCGATAGCCATGTTCCTGTTGCTTTCCAGCACATCTGCGTAATAGGACTTACCTTCAAAAGACCGGGTTGCTGTATGACGAATTCTATCAGCATTCGCTTGCCTGACCTTCTGTACGACTTCAAACAGTCTTGCTCGGCCGGGAATACCATAAGCTTTTAGAGAAGGTGATACTGCCAGGCATATGGTTTTTTCTGATCTGCTGGCATCCGCTACAACCAAATTAGTGTTCATGGGGTCCAACTCGCGGTCAATGCACTCAACCGAAGCATAAAAAGACTTTAAATCTATGGCCACATATATTCGATTGTCTTGTTCCATCTATATCACCTCTTGCATCATTAATCACCCAAAAATTGTCGGGGTCAATGTCATATCTTCTAATTGCCAACTCTACAATAGAATAGCACATATGCAACGATTTCAGAAAGTACGAATCTCAAGTAGGGGGATAATCTTACGGAATAAGAATGTCCCCTGTTCAGCCTTATAGCATCATGCTATTATACATCCATAACACAAACCATTACCAACTACGAACCATTCAAATAACCGTATAGCAAAAAAGATTATTTGAATCAGTCGTAGCAGTCCCAACACCCCCGGCGGGACCGCATCTTATTTATACCTCCTAGACTTACTTGAAATCCACTACCCCGAGATTTCACCAAGTCTAACCCCCACATTATTTTGAAAATGTGGAATCCTCTACCCCAGGATTTCACTGGTATTTCAAAAATATGCAACCCGACGCTATACCCCATAGCGCTCGGGTTTTTTGCTGCCTTTATTCAATGATACTTCCTTCTAAAGACTATAAAAGGGGACAATATTACGTCTTATTCTTATCCCCTTACCCTCACAAAATAACCATGCTATATTATACACATGATACAGAACAACATCACTTGCAGCTTCATTTACCAGACTCAAACACTTAAGTGATTCGTATCGAACACCATATGTTATAGGAAAGGAAGTGACATCATGAACAAATTTTTAGATGCAGTCAAAGCTTACTACGAAGACAACAAAGAACTCTATGCTAACATGTTCGTTGGTTACCGTGGTTAATCACCCCTAACAATAGCCGATCAGATGAAAAGAGGTGAGAATCATGAACAAGTTTTTAGAATCCATCAAGGCTTATTACGAAGACAACAAGGTTCTCTATGCAGAAATGATTACTGGATACCGTAGATAAGGAGCCTTCAAATGAATACTCAAAAAATATAGACCAACCATTGCAGATTGCGGTGGTTGGTCTTTTACGCTTGCGGGACATTCTTATGACAGTAAATTGACACCCTTTTCATGAACAACATATGTATGGTATCATCATTCATGCGCGGGAGAGCACAATAAAGTAACAAATAACCTCGCATGAATAGAAAGGCTTCACTCAGTTATGAATTTCTTAAGTTATATCCTTCGTTGTTACGAAGATAGAAAAGTACTTCAAGCAGACATGTATCTTCATTTGCATAAATAATATCACAAAGACGTCAAAAGCCATCTCTGATGCAGAGGTGGCTTTTGACTTTTTCAATAACACACCACGCTTCTTTCAACTTTATTTACATCAATGAGACCTACCTCACTGATCGAACATCTCCACATCCGACTTTCGATAGACCCCTGGCGTCATGCCATAACGTTTTTTAAATAGTCTGCTAAAATACTTCACATCTTGATAACCCACATCATTAGCGATAACAGCCACTGTATCCGTCGTCTCCTTTAGACGCTTTGCACTCTGCTTTAGACGGTGACCAGTAAGATAATCCAAGTACGTCTGTCCTATCTGTTCTCTAAAAAGATTGCTAAAGTAATTAGGACTTAGATCCACTTCGAGAGCCACATGATCCATTGTTAGCGGTTCTCCAAAGTGATGATGTATATAGCTCAACGCCGCTTCAATTTTATCATTAATACCTTCAGGCGTCGCAGCTTCTATTTGAGCCGCCATATCTTCTATAGCTCTAACGAGCAGTCGGTATTTCTTCCTTGGTTCATAGATGTTGTTATAGCGCCTGCCGTCAAAGGCATCTTCCAAGTCTCGCTCGTCCAGATACCCATTCCAGGCTTCTTTAATCAACTCACAAAGTTGCTCTGTCATTAGCTGACAATTGTATGGATGTCCACTCCTGTTATTTGAATACATCTCCTCAAGCCTCGTAAGTATCGGCTTGATTCTCATCTGCTTAAAACCCATGAACAAGCTTCTCCTTGAATCGCCATCCAACACATATCGCGACCTATCCAAAGCAGGCAGTTGATCTGCAATGAAGATCTTCTGATCACATTTGACGCGATAGTGATAGGCATATTTAGCAAGTTCTGCAGACTCTGCCAAACGACTGATTTCTCCAACAACCGGTCCTATACCAATCGCCCATTCTTCCACCTCATAATCAGACATAATCTTTTCAATAAGCCCTTCCATAGCTGTCAGTTCCTTTAGCATCTGAGGCGTATAATTATCACAGGCAATGTTCACCACCGCTGATATCAGAAACATATCTTGAATAACCGCCACCACTTCATAGGCTTTGGTCAAACCCGTCTCTATCTGATTTTGCAGACGCTCAAGAAGCCCTTCCGGCGTTCGTGACATGGTCACCCCACCAATGGACAACTGAATAGAAAAAAAATAGGCTTGTTCCAATGTGGTATTGTATCTGGCATTGATTTCGTTAAGCATCAACGCCAATTCATCCGGCTTCTCCATCATATGGGTCATGATTTTACCCATTAACTTCTGATGCCTTGCAAGCTCGTAAGTCTTGAGCTTCTCTTCTTGTTTTTCCACTTGAGCAATGAATTGTCTTTTGTCCCATTCATCTTTCAGGAATGTTTGTAATTGTTGTTCATCAATGGGTTCTAAAAGAAATTGCAGGACTCTATGCTGGTATGCTTTATAAGCCAACTCAAAGTCAGGTGTGTCACTGATCAGCACCACTTCCCGCTTCTCAGCAGACTCATTCTTGATTTTCTTGATTGTCGGCCAAAAATCCCACTCTGCCAGCGTACTAAAAATAATCACATGAGGATCAAACTTATGCACAAAGTCCTCTGCCTCAATATCGCTGCTCTCATAATAAGTACGGCATTCAACACCGATACCGATTTTATCCGCTTGTTCTTCTATGAATGACCTGTATTTAACAGCACTCTCATCAACCAAAATTCTTATATTCATACAAGACACCACCCCTGTCTTTGTTTTATCGGAGGCTATTTGCCTCTCTATAGCCTGAATTCAGAAATAACGTATCCCTAGCGTGATTGCCTTATCATCTATTAAATATGATTATAGCAGTCGTTCTCATTATCTTCAATCATCTTTGGCTATATAGTGAACAAGAATGAATCCAACAAATAGAGACCTATTGACTAACCCAATTAGATTGTGTACAATTAAATTGATTCTATATTGAAACAATCCGTTCCATTTTATGAGAAAGGAAACACTTATCCAAAAGATTAGTTAGGCAAATATATGACTATGAACAACGAAAACATCGAAAGCAACTTCCTTGATGATATACCAGGGGATGAACTTCTCAAACTCGACAATCAGCTTTGTTTTGCTCTATACGTGACATCCAGAGAGATCATCAAACAATACAAGCCTCTTTTGGATCCGTTAGGATTGACCTACACGGCCTATATTGCCTTACTGGCTTTATGGGAAAAAGATGAAGTAACAGTAAAAGAACTCGGTCAGCGCCTATACCTTGATTCAGGTACATTGACTCCATTACTCAAGAAATTGGAATCTAAGGGACTGGTTACTAGAGAAAGAAGCCCCCTAGACGAGAGAAATGTCTATATCACCTTAACCAAAGAAGGTCATGATTTAAAAGAAAAGGCTGTTCATGTGCCAAAAAGCCTGATCTGTAATAGCGACTATAGAAATGATATTGCCAAGGCCGGGCAGCTGCTGAAACTCTTGCATCAGTTTATGCCTGAGCAATAAACATTTTACAGCAACAGCATATGTATTATAGAGAAAAAGCCTATCAACATATCATTCAGATAGTTGACAGGCTTTTTCCATGTATCACATGACTAAAGCGTCAAAAGGCCAAGTTGAGTTGAATAGGTACAATATATAGTGTTGAAACGTCTCAATGAAATACTATATATTGTGCGTATTCTTTATGAAACTACCTTTTGACGCTCTTATCATCACATTATTAAATACTTCTTCGTTCAAAAGGTACTGCTGCCAAGTCTTTAGCAAGGCCTTCAACATCCATCCCCTTTAGAATCATACCTTTCATAAAACCATCGGCACTGTCAAGGACGTCCTGGATACTGTATGGCATCTCTACACCTATACCATCCTCAGCTTCCACAAGATGAGGCGCATAAGCTTTTAATATCTCGCGTGTTTTGTCATTACTTGTCATTGCCCAAAGAGGTGTTGTCAAGCCATAGGTGATTGCCTTTGCCTTCTTAGTCTTATAAGTGAATGTATAGCTACCAGCTGCAACAACTGCAACCATGGTATCACCACCAATATCAAACTCGACTTTTTCATCACAAGTTATGCTGTCACCTTCTAGAACAACCTTTGCCGTTGCACCAAAAGGTACCGTCACTTTGACTTCCACCTGTTCATCACCTTGAATCTTCCAACCTGCTTCAATCTGTCCCATAGGGGAATCAAGGGTCGCCTTCGCATGACCTAATCTTGCACTAATGGCCGGTCTGACTTCAAAGGCTTTGAATCCTGGCTCTGCTTCAATCGGTCTAAGGCCACAAACATTGCGATAAACCCATTCAATAATGGCACCATAAGCATAGTGGTTCAAGGAGTTCATACCCGTGCCTGATATTTTTCCATCTGGCAATACGGAATTCCAGCGTTCCCAAATAGTCGTTGCACCCATGATGACTTCGTAAAGCCAACCTGGATAGTCTTCCTGGAAGAACACCTGATAGGCTTCATCCTCTGCACCGTGATCTGTCAAAGCCCTACAAAGATAAGGCGTTCCGATGAAGCCAGTTGTCAGATGCATATTGTGCTTCTTCAGTTTGGCCACAAGTTCTTCGACAACCTTCGGCTTGACTGCTTCTTCAACCAAATCGAATTGAAGGGCTACAACCCTTGCTGTCTGAGTATCCACTGTTGAACGGCCGTTCTTTGAGAAGAACTCATCCTGGATCGCCTTTTTAATTTCCTCTGAACGTCCGCTGTAATACTTGGCATCCTCTTCTTTTCCAAGAACTTCAGCTGCTTTTCCAAGAATCGATGCAGAATACCGATAATACCCGGATGCTAACAACCCTGTATCCGTTCCACCCATAACACCGCCATCTACAGGACCATCAAGGGCTAGCCAATCGCCAAATTGGAAGCCTTGCAGCCACAACTTTCGATCGCCATCTTCTTTATCTCTGGCGATAACCCAATCCACCCAGTCCTTCATGCTCTGATACTGTCGTTCGAGGATGGTTTTATCGCCTGTATGAAGGTATACTTCCCATGGAATAATAGTTGCTGCATCTGACCATGCACAGGCACCACCGCCGACAAAGCTGCTCTCACCATGCTTAATCTTGCTAAAGGTAGGCACTGTGCTTGCCACCATACCACCTGCAAACTTCTGCTCTTCATAAAGATCCTTCATGAACTTTGTATAAAAGGCATAAGTGTCCATGTTATAGGAAGCTGTACCACTAAAAATCTGTGCATCCCCTGTCCATCCCATACGCTCATCACGTTGAGGACAGTCGGTTGGCACATCGAGAAAATTCCCTTTTTGACCCCATTTTGCATTAAGGAAAAGTCGATTAACCAAAGGATCTGACGTCTCTATATGGCCGATATCCTGAAGATCAGAATAAATGACACAACCTGTAAAATCGTCCGGGTTGATGTCACCTGTAAAACCTTCCAGCTTAGCAAATCTGAAACCATAATAGGTAAAGTGTGGTTCAGCTGTTCTCTTTTCCCCGTCGCTGATGTAGACATATTGCGCCTTGGCATCTCTAAGATTATCTCTATAGAAGTTGCCGTCTTGAAGAATCTCACCATAGGAAATAGTAATCTTCGTATCTTTTGGCTCATCCACTTCAAACTTCAGCCATCCAACCATATTCTGCTTCATATCAAGGACCCACTCACCTGCAGGTGTCTTAATCAGCTCTGGCTTCAAGGTCTCTTTAACAATCACCGGTGGTGACAGTCTGTCTTCAAGTCTGCCTAGACCATCAGGTTGGTATGCTCTTGCTTGTGTCCAAGATGCATCATCATAAGCTACTGTTGACCAGCCTGACAGTATCTTGTTGGCATCAAACACTTCACCGTCATAGATGGAATCTTCTATAATCGCGGACGGGTGACAAACCCAACTGTCATCGGAGCCAATAACGTCTTTAGTCCCGTCATCATAAGTCACATGAATTTCACACAACAAAGCGAATTCATTGATATATGGACTGTTCAAGTCCCCAAAAGTTCCAAAATGGCCTTTAGCCCAGCCGTTACCCAGTGTCACACCCACAACGTTATTGCCAGATTCTATCACCTCTGTCACATCATAACTTTGGTACTGAAGCCATGCATCATAGGTGGTGCAATAAGGTGTCAAAAGTTCATTGCCCACCTTTTGCCCATTGATCTCCAGCTCATAGAGCCCAAGACCAATGATGTAGGCTCTTGCACTTACCACTTGTCGGTCTGTCTCGAAAGCCTTTCTCATATAAGGGCTGATGGCCTGATCTTCCCATGATGTGGTAATCCATTGGCCTATCCATGCATCGCCCATCTTACCTGTTTCAAACCATTGTGCCTCAGAGACAGCACTTTCACCATCATCGCCAATCACTTTCACCGTCCAGTAGTACCTAGTGTATGGCTTAAGTACCATATCCAGGTGAAAACCACGATTATCCATATCGGACTTCATTCCTGTATCATAAACAACCGTTGTCATCTCCGCATCCGTTGCTACGACAATCTGGGCTCTATCCTGTTTCTTAGCCGTCTCGGCAACCACTTGCCAAGTCAGGGTCACATGGGACATATCATAGCCCATTGGGTTAACGATGTGATTGGTTTTACATCCTCTAATCTGCATTGAATTCTCCTTGATCATATATTGGTGTCGCATCACAAGATCTACTTACACTTCCAACATTAACTAATATCCGATTCACTATATGACTAAGGCGTCAAAAAGTTACATTGAGTTTTTTGACGCTCTTATCCTATATCAATATTACGTTAATTGTACTTTCATGTGGTCTGTTAATGTCATATAATAAGTGTGATAAGGTAAGATATCTGTCTAAGAAGGTGAGAGGTTCGATGGAGCAACAATATATAGATATGCTATGGCATAGGACCAATGAGAACATTGTAAGAATGCGTCATGAAACTGACGATGATAAGTTACGGGAAAAAATGGGACGATTCAGTCAATATAGGCCTCAGCCTTTGCCGGCTGACCTCTTCCTGAAAGATGACCGGCCAGTGTTCATCTCCTTCCATGATGCAGAAGGTAATGCCAACAAACACTATCATGATTTTTTTGAAATGAATTATGTGGTCAAGGGCAATCCCATAGGTGTAATAGATAATCATGACCTAGCAATGGCACAGGGTGGGCTGTGCCTAATGAATCCCAATGCCGTCCACTATTATGAATCTTATGATGCAGTAGAGGACCTAATTCTAAATATCGTCTTACCAAAAACCACCTTCGAGAAGCATTTTTTCCTCCCTATGCTAAGTGACCCCATCCTTAACGCATTCTTTCTGCGCTACAGTATGGCATCCAATGATCAGCCATCCTTCATCTACATACCAACTTTAGGTCGCCATGGTCAATCCTTAATCGAAATGTTGGTAAAAGAATATCTGGAACAACCTCATTATACCCAGACCGTCACCGAATCCATCATCACATTACTATTTGCTCTAATCATGCGTGGGTATGAGCAACAAGGTTATGAACCTACAAGACCTATCGAAAAAATACTCACCTACATGTATGAACACTATCGGGACTGTGACCTTAAAGCCTTGGCCGCTCATTTTGGCTACCACCCTAAATATCTAAGCAGCTTGATTCATAAGGAAACCGGTCAGACCTATAGAGATCTGATGACACAGATCCGACTAAAAAGCAGTGAGCACTACCTTCTCTACACTGACTACAATATGGATCAAATCGTCACTGCTATCGGCTATAAGGAAAAAAGCAGCTTTTATACCAGCTTCAAGAAGCAATACAAAGAAAGTCCTGGTCACTATCGTCGTAGACACAGAAAAAAAGCCTGAAGATAAACTTCAGACTTCTGTACGCTTAGTTGATTCATGGACAACCAGTTGGTTTTTAAACCAACCGGCCACAACCATCATACCTACGGTTAATACACCAAGGCTAGCGCTGTTAGTAATGAAACTGTTATGAATGATCAATGCAATACCAATGATAGTCAGTTCGCTCAGAAGTATGATTCTCATTCTTTTACTGTAGACCTTTGTCTCTAGACTTTCTAATGGTTTGTGGTGGTCCTGTACCGGACCGAGAACCCAGACAGCAAGGGCTGATAATAATGTGGCAGTCAGTAGATACACATGATTAAGCACTGTATGCTCAAGCAGATATGCTGCGAAGCCAATTACTAGTGTGGATGCAATATAACATCCCCACCGGGATTCTGCGTGATAGCCTCCGGCGTAACGCCTGAGAGCTATATATATAACCAAAAATACTCCCGTCTTTAAGAAAGCTCCTATCAACAATGACACTACAGCAAAAGTCAAGATATTGAGTATATAAATCATACCCTGACGCAAACCAAAAACATGAATCTCCCGTTGTTCATCCTCTACAATGCCTGCCTTAATCAGTCGGTCAATGATCCGTTCAATCATTGACTTACTAGAACTTCCTTAGTGACTTAACACTTTCTGGTAATTCAGGTTGACCGATAATAAATGCACATACTTCATTGGATTCCATCACAGCTATCATCATCGAAAACGCTGCAATTGTTGTACCGAATTTCATAAACATTTTTTTCATTATTTCGTCCTCCTGATACCAGTATAGTACGATGGACGCATTTTGGGGGGCACCATGTTGAAATTCGTGGGTTTGCATGTTGAAATTCGTCTTTTTTTATTAAAAAAGGTGCATATGCTAATTTCAGCCTATGCACCCGCTAACACTTTATTGTAACTCAAACTTTATTCAACCACTTTTTCATCAAAACATTAACCCAAATAAATACATCTTCAATCGTCCATTATGTATAAAGGACCAAATCAACCGTAAAAATCCGAGCTTCAGGGTTCACGTGCATCTCACCATCATATTTTTCAACAACTTTACGAACATTGGCGACACCTATACCACGATTCTCCTTCTGCTTATGTCTTGATATCAACTTACCTTCTTCCATATGGTAGATCCCATCATAATCATTGACCACTTTCATGAAGAAGACACCTTTGCTATACTGTAACTGAATCGTCACATGACCCTCATCTATATTTTCTGCCGCCTGCAAGGCATTTCTAACAAGGTTGCTAATGATGATGGTCAACTCATAATCGGAAATACTCTCAAGAACAGGAATATTATGTGCCACCACTTCCACGTTGCCAATCGCCACTCTCGACTTGGCAATCTCAAAATTAATGATACTGTCAATCATCGTATTGCCTGTCTTGGCCACTTCTTCTTTGACAGCAAATTCTTCTCGTATTTCTTGAAGATAAGCTTTCATCTCTTCATACTGACCATTCTCAACCAATGTATCAAGGGATGCAACATGACGCTTGATATCATGCTGCACAGACCTGGTGTTTAGAACCGATTGCTGCATGACCTCCAACTGTTTCCTGTAACTGTCACTTAGGTAGACTGCTGCCATATCCTGAAGCCGCTGGCTATATAATTCATTCAAGCGGTTATAGAGGGAGAAGACAATCCAGTTCATCCCCATCAGAATGACCGTACCATACAACACCCAAGCCGCATTAAAGTGACTGAAGGTAATCAGAATCAATTCTATCAAGATTGACAATATAGGAAAGGTAATCAACGTCAACCAGAAAGAAGTTGGAATATCAATATCTTTATTGATATGCTTAAAGTTCTTGACACCTACACCAATGGCATATGCAAGGATTACCGTCATAAAACGTCCCATGACAGATTCATACTCAACTGTCTGAACGACCGACTCCATAACAAAGCCAGTCGATAATGCCACTACTATGTCAATGAGCATCAGAATCAACATTGTATACCCAACACTAATGGCAATCTTCTTAGCACTGAAGTTCATCTGAAACGCCAAAGCGCTCAGTAATGATATCGTTAGTATTAAATTAACGATTGGTATGCCCAGACCATAATGCAGCAGAACATTATTAAGCATATAATAAACACCGCATATGGCTACGATACGTCCAAGTGGGTATTGCCTGCTTTCAGAAAAAGCGGCAAGTAGCGTGAACCAGGCGTATAGACCGAAAAGACCTGTGATCCAATAGACAATTTCATATGTGTTGTAAAGCATAAATACTATTCCTTCCCCATAACATTCTTTTGGAACTGTCTGACATCACTTCTATATTTTTGGCTGATGGACAGTTTGATGCCATTACTCATATTGGCTTTGGTGTACTCGAATTTCTCAGCATGCAGACTGTTGATCAGGTAAGACTTATGAATACGCCAAAAATAACGCTCATCTACCCGCTTCTCAACATCTTCCAGTTTTTCATAAAAATGAATGATACCATCCACCGTATACATATTAATCTGCCTGTTGGAACTTTCAAAATAGATGATATCCTTTATCGGTATTGTCTTCATGACTTTTTCATAAGCAAAGCGAAACATCTGAGACTGTTCACCGATAATCTCAATACTCTTATCAATATTGAAGATTACGTCTTTATAGGCAACAGGCTTAACCAAAAAATCCATTGGCCTGATTTTAAAGAGATCCATAGCGTATTCTTCTTGATGTGAAATATAAACAATCTTCGTAAATTCATCCTTCTTTTTTTCACGAATGATTCTTCCCAGCTCGATACCGCTAATCCCTTCCATCTCTATATCAAGGAAGATTAGGTCATAACTGCTGCCACCATTCAGATCCCCTAGAAGTTTGTCTGCCGAAAAATAGACTTCAAGATGTCCTTTGATATTCTGTGCTTTGAAATGTTCCCTAATCATCTCTTCCACGCTGATACGAACTTGTTCATCATCGTCACAGATTGCAATATTAATCATCTTTATCTCCTTACACCGAATCCCTGCCACCCCATGATTGATTCAGTAGATTTTTATAATACGATTTTGTAAAACTGTAGAAGGACGCCAACCAAGGCTTGTTCTTGTTCTTCTGCCGTATCACAATATCTCTTTGATATGGGCCACCTTCAATACTATAGCATTTGATCTCTGGGTTCTTGATAGGACCCCATGTCAACTGGGGATAAAATGCAGCAACACCACCAGAATCAAGAATATTCCTTACCAAAGCCGGACTGTCACTTTCATAAGCATATTGAAGACTGACATCATCTGCCATGCAAATAACATCCGTCATATCTCTAAACACCTGCCCTTGTTTCAAACCTACGAAACGTTGATCGGCCAAAAACCTGAGATTAGCGACGGTTGACCCTTCATTAAGATGTGTCTTCTCACAAGCCAGCAAAATTTCTTCTCTAAGGAGCAATGCCTCTGTGACATTGGCGCCCAGTTCCCTACAGTTTTCTACATTATACATAAAGGAAGTAATACATATATCCCACTCTTCTTCTTGATTAACAATATTAAAGGCAACCTCAGGGTGAATTTTACTATAAGCACTTAACAGCCCTGGAATCAGCATTGAAGTGGATTTGACAGATAAGACAATCTGTCTTCTTATCTCCCCATCGCTTTCCCTAAAAGCTGCCATCTCATCCGACAAGCGAGCCAAGGGCTCCAATACTTCCGGTAAATGTTTAAGAAGGTGCCTTCCAGCATCGTTCAACTGTATCTTCTTACCAATTCTGTCAAATAAAGAAAGACCCAGCTCCTTCTCCAAGCGTCTTATGGATTGACTGACAGCCGGCTGAACAATATTCAATTCCTTCGCTGCCATGGTCATATTCTCATACTTGGCGACCACTTGAAAATACTTAAGCTGAAGCACTTCCATAATCTCTATCTCCTGTGAAATAATTCTATATAACGTCTGCGTTATATCATTATAACTTTTTTCTAGTGGACATGCCAGCAGTATCTGCTTAGAATGAAAACAACCAAACTGTACTTGCATGATCATAAGCATTTGATATCCTACGTTTGGTAAACCAATGCACCTATTAATCATTCATCTCATTGTGGAGGTCTTCATGGCTCAACTACTAGAATCGTTCATGGTCATTTGCTTTGGCATCTCATGGCCATTATCCATTGTCAAATCCTATCGCTCAAGAACCGCCAAAGGCAAGAGCATCTTGTTCATCTGCTTTATCCTTGTAGGCTATGCCTTCGGTATCGCCAGCAAATTAGTTATGGACAAGATCAATTACTCCTTGATATTTTATATCATCAATTTTGTTATGGTATTTGTAGACTTTTTACTGTATTTTAGAAATGTTAAGCTTGACAATCAATTGAACACTCAACCATCGAATTAACAGACACTCCCCACAAGCATTCCCTTAAGAGAAGGAGAAAATCATGAACGATGCCATTATTTCATTTATGGAGATGGAGAAAAAAAATAAGATTAAGCGCTATGAAATGCTGAACCCATTGGCAAAAAAAGGCGCCATACTATTTGCCGGCTCTTCATTGGCAGAACAATTCCCTATTCACGAACTTCTGATTGCTGCCGGTTGTCACAAGACCGTCTATAATCGTGGTGTCAGCGGCGACGTGATTGACGGGCTCCTTGCACACATGGATACACTAATCCTAGACCTTGCGCCATCTAAGTTATTTATCAACATTGGCAGTAATGATATTGGCAGTCCAGATTATTCCCAAGACCAATTGTTAGACAAATACCAAGAGGTGCTGAGACAGGTGAAAGAACAACTACCTGGTTGTCAAATACATATTCTCTCCTATTATCCGGTGAATCCTTATAAGGATTCTTTCTTAGGGGAACAAGAGAAACACTTTATGTTTGCAACAAGAACCAACGAAGCCATTAATACTGTCAATAAAGCGTTAGAACAACTGGCTATAAGCAACAACGCTGCTTATATAGATGTGAGTAGTATCCTATTGGACTCTGAAGGGAATCTGCAAGAAGCCCTAACGATTGAAGGCATTCATCTTTGGCCACCTGCTTATGCTAAAGTGCTTGAGGTTCTTCTGCCTTATATTAACGATTAACGGCTGATCTTGACCAAGAGGATACAGAAGAAGTTGTCAACGCTTCTTAAGTATCCTTTTTCAAGTTATCCAGCATTTGTTCAAATACACAAACTACTTCGCCGTCGAACTGTGTTCCAACACCGTCTTTTAGAATACCTAAGGCGATCTCAAAGCTTAAAGGATCAAGGCGATATGGCCTTGCACTGGTCATGGCATCAAAAGCATCTGCTACAGCAATAATCTTAGTAAGTATATCCATCTCTTCGCCATTTAGACCTCTTGGATAACCGCTGCCATCTACTTTTTCGTGATGTTCGTAGACGATCATTGCTGTTCGGTTCAAAAAATCTATATCCTTAAGGATTTCAAACCCTATGGCCGGATGGCTCATGATAATTTCAAATTCATCCTGGGTCAGTTTGTCCGGCTTATTCAAAATAGTAGAGGGTATACCTATCTTACCAACATCGTGAAGCAATCCAGCGTACTCCAATACAACATAATCTTCTTCAGGCAAATGCATTAATTTAGCCGTTTCCACCGCATAGAATGTCACGTTCTCACAGTGTCCTTTCGTATAACGGTCTTTGGCCTCAATGGCATTGGATAGGGATCTGACCGTTACCAAATAACCTTCTTTGACCTCATTCAGCAATCTGTGAAGGGTTTCATTCATGGCTGCAGCTTGGTTGTATAAGGCCTCAATTTCTTCATTTTTTATTAACAACTCATCGTTGTTCTCGTTTAACCTATCGATATACCTTGCCCGTTCAGCCATTAATTGGTCAATCAGCTGCACCATGTCATCAAAACTACCAATAGCTTTCTCCACACCGTAATCACTAAGATTCTCATTAAAATGGTTCTCCTGAATAATCTCAGCCAAAGGCCTCTCTATTCGACGCTTCAATATCTGATTCAAGAATACAATAAAAAATGCGACGGCAACAAGAAAAGTCAACCCATCTTCAAAAATGCTTTGGTACACCCCTTTGGCAATAACCTCTTTTGAGAATACAGTGATAAACCTTAATCCTGTATCACCAATTGGCGCCCAGACATAGACCTTGTCTTCCAACCTTAAACTCCCTGAAGTTTCATCAGATAATACTCTCCCACCTAACACACGAAGAAAAGGATCATCGTCACTCAGAATATTCTGTTCAAGATTGGTTTGATTCGAGTCACTCCGTCCCCAATAATAACCCTGATTTGTTATGATAAATGAATTCGTACCATTTTTTTCATTGAACGTGCTAAGGTAGTCCGTCACCTCTCTAAGGGTGATATCAATACTGACAACACCTAACTGCGCCTCTGTTATATCATCAATGATTTTTACAGAAGCAGTTATAAAGACAGTATCTAGATTAGGGTCATAAAAAGGAGCGCTGTAGACGGTCAATTGGTCTGATAGAATACTATTATTGTACCAATCCCAAGAAAAATAATTGTACTCCTGAGTACTGTAAATCATTGTTTTAACGATATTACCATCATCTTCCTTGTAGATGTATGGGCCATAGAACTCCTCGTTTTCATCAAATGCAAAAGGTTCAAACCAGTAACCCATCCCAAAGACAAAGGGTTTTCCCACAATGTTCTTTCGGATAAATGCATCATAATCTTCCGTATTCCTGTCCTCATCACTACCGATCAGCAAGGCCAATACCCGTGCTTCCTGGCTTATCCGTCCCATCTGGGCATCCAAATACTGAGCTTCTTTTACTGTCGTACTAAGAAGTAAGGCTTCATTCAGATTCTCCGTATCCTGTTTCATGCGGACAACACTAATGACTGCCTCCAACAAGAAGACAATGAAGGCAACAAAACCAACGCTAATTAATATGATGTTCTTTGTACTTCTATCTTTAATGATTCCCATACAGGCCAGTCCTTATGATTGAAATAATCTATAATATCTGTTCATTTTAATGAAGTGTGTACTAACGTCATTATACCATACTGGCTTTCAATTCAGCATTAACTCACAACTTCTAAACATCCAATTAACGTTGCAGTAACAGGAGTACTGTCTATTGCGAAACCAAACACAGTTAATCTAACTTTTTGGAGAATTTCACAGCTGTGACACCAATCAAAACGCCGATCAATCCTAGCATCATAAATGTCGCGTTCAACAGATCAAAAGCACTGACACCTTTGACGATGATTCCCCTGAGAATAATCAAGAAATGTGTTATTGGCAAGATATTACCAATCATCTGAATCGGCAACGGCATGGCTTCTCTAGGGAACATAAACCCTGAAAGAAGGACACTAGGCAGTAGAAAAGCCAACGTCCCCTGTATCGCTTGAGCCTGGTTTTTAGCAATGGTGGATATGAGCATGCCCATGGCAAGAGATCCAATAAGAAAGATGAGACCCAGTACCAGAAGTTCGACAGCATTACCAGCCACACTCACCCCAAAAATCAAACGGCTAAGCACCATGACAACGGCAAAATCATAACAACCTATAAAAATGTATGGCATCAATTTACCGAGAATAAGTTCCAGAGATGTTACAGGCGTCATGATCAATTGCTCCATAGTACCTAATTCTTTTTCACGCACCATGGCAAGTGCTGTAAGAATGATGGTAATATTCTGCAGAATCAATCCAACCACCCCTGGTATGTTGAATTTGGCACTTTCAAGGGTTGGGTTATAGAGAAATAAGGGCAGTGCCTCCACGGAAGACATGGTGACTTTCTGTCCCAAGCGATTCATTTCTTCTATTGTAACCTCGCCCGTATAGGCTTGGGCTATAGACATGGCATAGCTAGCGGCAGTTCTTGCAATAACCGGATCTGAACCATCCACCAACACTTGTACACTCACTGTTTCCTTCCGCTTCAACTTGACGGAAAAATCCTCCGGTATCACCAAGCCAACTTTCACTTCGCCGTGACTAATCATGGCCTCAAGAGATTGTACCGACTCTGCATAACCGTACAACTCAAAATAATCCGTCTGTATAAAGCGCTGTATGAATTCTCTGCTTGATTGAGTGCCTGAACCATCATAAATGGCGATGCCAACATTATTGACGTCTGTATTGACAGCAAAACCAAATAACATCAGCATCATGATCGGCATGACAAAAGAGATGACCAGACTTGGCTTGTCCCGCCCTATATGGATGAATTCTTTTTTTGTCACTGTCAACATTCTTGTCAGTCTCGGGAATCTGACACGTTCATTGGCTTTCATAAGTCACCCTCAATTATTGCCGTTCTTCAAGTCTTTGTAAGATATTACCTGGGTACCACCTTCTTTGCTAAGTACATGGTGGATAAAGACATCTTCAATGCTGTCCATCCCCAATTGCTGACAATGACCTTCCGGTGTATCCACAGATATGATGTCCCCTCTGTAGATAAACGCGATACGGTCGCATACGGAGGCTTCATCCATGTAGTGGGTCGTTACAAGAATCGTCACACCTTCTTTAGCCAGTTCCGTAATTGCCTTCCAGAATTCCCGTCGCGAAACCGGGTCAACACCTGCTGTTGGTTCGTCAAGCACCAGCATCTCCGGGTCGTGAATCAAGGCACAGCCAAGTGCAAGCCTTTGTTTCCAGCCACCAGACAAAGTTCCTGCAAGGGCATCCTCTTTCCCTTCGAGATTGGCCATCCTAATCAGTTTTTTCTTACGATTTCTGATGGCTTTCTTAGTCATCCCAAAGATCCGCCCATAAAAATCAAGGTTCTCGTTCACGGTTAGATCGCTGTACAGACTGAAGTGTTGAGACATATACCCTATCTTTTCTTTTACTGCTTCTGACTCTTTGATGATGTCATGATCAAGGACCTGACCGCCACCTTCTGTTGGACTTATAACACCGCAGAGCATTCGTATGGTGGTCGACTTACCAGAACCGTTCGGACCAAGAAGCCCGAATATTTCTCCACGGTCTATATAGAAATCAATGCCATTGACAGCAGTGAAGTGACCGAACATCTTTTTTAAACCCTGTACTGCAACAGCATGCCCCATATCATTCCTCCACGCCAGTCAAGTCAGTAACCAATAACATGCCTGGCTTGATTGCGCCTGCATCCTTAATAATGACTGTCACCGGGAAAACCAAACGCTCTCGGTCCGATGCTGTAACAATATTTACCGGGGTGAACATAGACTCTGAAGCAATTTTTTTTACTACCCCATTTATGATAATATCCGGCGATGCCACAACTGCAAATTCCAATGCCTTGCCCACTTCTAGCTTAAGTAAATCCGACTCAGAGACATAAAGGTCAAGGGTCAATTCCGTTGGATCATATAGTGTAAGAACCGGAGATCCTAGACCGACATAGTCTCCGACTTCGTAGTTGATGCTTTCAACAATACCGTCCTGATACGCATTGATGGATAAGTTCTCCAAAGCCACTTCTGCAATGGCACCATCCACCTCTGCCAAGGATGTGTTAAGTTCAGTCAGGGTGCGGTCCTCTTCGCTATAACCGCTATCCATAAGCGTCAGCGCTTCCTGCGCAGAGGAAATCTGATACTCGTAGGCAGTGATTTGCGCCTTTAGTCCCTGTATCTCATTGGCTACTTTGGAGGTATCCAACTGACTGGTTGTATAAGCAATTTCTGACGTTACAACCGCTGTTTCAAGAGTATCCAGTGACGCAGAAGGTTCTATGCCTTCTTCCACTAGAACGGTCATGTCTTCATAATTTCTTTGCTGTAATTCATACACCGCAAGTAGAGATGCCGTTGCCAATTCAGATTGCTCATACAGCTTCCTTGCCGATGCCAGTGAAGATTCTGTCATACTCTTTTGTTGTTTCAATTGCTCAATGGAATTCTCTTGAATTGCTCTCTCTTCATCCCGTGCGGCACTTGTCGACTTGCGTTCATTGGTCTTTGCGATATCCATCGCCACAGAAGCTTTTTCAACCTGATAGGCAACAGCTTCGGACTCAATATGTCCCACCGCCTGTTCGACTTCAACCCAGTCGCCTTCCTCAACAGTCATCTCATCAATAATACCTGCCGCCTTGGAATATATATCGTAGGACACAGCCTCCGCTTCCCCATAATAGAGAATCTCATCAGTGTCTTGGGTCGTCTTATAATAATAAACCCCTGCACCACCTACAATCAGCGCTACAATCAATAATCTAGGTAATATTTTTTTTGCTAAAGATTTCTTTGCCATCTTGATGCTCCTTATGTCGTAAATTAAAGCTTAATCCGGACCATTGTATCTTTTACAATTTATTCCACACACCCAATAGCCCTAACCGGCGCTCCATCAGAATTCTTGTACTTCATAGGCAGTACCGTAAAGTCAAACAGTCCTTTGCCCAATTCAACAAGAGCCGTTAGATTCTCAATAATCACCATGCGGTTGGTTCCAAGAATCCTTCTGTGGTGTCTCAACCCATAATCCGTAATAGGATCAACGCTAATGGTATCAAGTCCGATGCCTTTCTTACCGGATTCAACCACGAACTTTGCAACCGCTCTATCAATACACGGATAATTGCCATAATATGTCTCTGTTCCCCAGAACTCGTCCCACCCTGTCATAAAAAGCAAAAAATCAGCTTCATCCGCTAAGGCTTTCAAAGGCTCGATGAATGTCATATCAATAACACCACCTTCTCCTAAGTTCCGACAGTCAATAACTAACCCCTTACCTGCAAAGGCAGATACTGACAGTTCATCCAATGTGATGCCCTCAGAAAATATATGACTCGGTGCATCCATATGTGTTCCAGTATGAGAATACATGGTCATAAGTGTTTCTCTAAACCCATCTTTCTCTATAGTGTTGGCCTGAACTAGTGTAGGTCCTTCTGTCCCAGGATAGACTGGCATGCTTTCTTCGATGCAGTGGGTTAAGTCAATTATTTTCATGTCTTTGCTCCTAGTTTAACTAAAATTATTATAGTGCTTATTTTATTATAACATGGTAACAGACAACAATCTCGTTATAACTTTATCAATTGATAGCCATTATTGTTATGGCCATTTATTTTTGCTATAATAATTGTATAGATTTTGTACAATCGAGCACTTGACCGTTAACGCAGTAATGCTAAGGAGGTATTTTTATGACTTATAACGAGGTAATTAAGGAATTGGAATCCATCGGACTAGAGATTGATTATGCCAGCATCGACGTTGAAGATCTCAATGCTGAATGTGAGGATGTGGAAGCCTTTAAAGCCAAGATCAAAGAATCTCATACCGTTTGATTCAAGGGGTATTATATTAAAAATATGCACATAACAAGAGGACCGTCCAGGAGTGAATCTAAGACGGTCCTCTTATGTGACATCTACTATAAGTGCAAGATAAGGGACTTGCATCGTTGTAGGCTATATTTTATTAGCATCGTTGCATGAGCAAAATACGACTAATGTTGGCAACCACCATCAATGTATCCGGCTAATGCTGCAACAGCCTCTTTGGCATCATCACCTTCAGCTTCAATGACAAGTTTACTGCCTTTTGTCGCATTGAGTGCCATCACATGAATGATGGATTTGCCGCTACCACATTTACTGCCGCAACTAAGCTGAACATTCGCTTTGTACTTGGCAGCAATCTTTACGAATTCTGATGCAGGTCTTGCATGAAGCCCTACCTCATTATTGATCATCACTTCTTTTTTAAACATAGGAAACCTCCTTTAAGTCTGCTGAACTCTTACTTTGCCCGATTTCTGCGTTGCCATAAGAACAAAATAGATACCGACACCAACCAGGACAATCCCGAAGAAAAGTTGAAGGGTCAATGCCTCTCCAAGAAACAGAGCAGCTATGATACTTGCCAACATCGGTTTGACAAAGAACGTCATGGAACCAAGGCTCGTATCCAAATTCTCCAACGCTTTGAAATAAAGATAAAAGGCAATGCCTGTATTACCAATACAGATATAGATCATCTGAGGCCATATTGCCTGCATATCAAAGACGAAAGGATCAACCCCTTTGAAAAGCACATACGGCAAGATTGCCAAAGCACCGAATAGATCACTGAAAGCCGTCATGGTGGAGCTGCCAAGTTTCATGGATGTCTTCTTGCCAGTTACTGTAAAAAGACTGAAGGCCAGCATCCCAACCACTTGCAGCACTATTCCATAGATAATATTGTCTGAACTCATATCACCTGTTCCACCAAGTGCTACCAAAACACCGGCTATACCTATAATAAGGCCTACAATTTTCTTAAAGCTAATGTGTTCCTTTAGTACGACAGAAGAGATAATAGCAACGAATATTGGGTTGGCACTAATGATAATCGCTGATAGATTGGCATTGGTGTATTGGTAACCGATTTGTATAAGATTCATACTGATAGCAACATTCAAGATACCAAGCAATGCCATTCGCACCAAATCTTTTCTTGTTATTTTTTGTTTTCTTTTCTTAAGGTCTCCAAGTGCGAATGGGAGTAAGAAAAGTCCGCCTGTCAAAAACCGGATGAACGTTAATTGAGAAGGATCTATGTGTCCAATGACTGTCTTGCTGACCACTTCGTAAGAACTGAAGCTAATCAGTGCAACGGCCAGCAGCAATAGGGCTGTTTTATTCTTTTTCATGTTGACTCCTAACTGTATCGATACTAATGGTTTGACGCTCTTATCATGATATATGCGCATATTAATATGGATACTATTGTAATAGGACACGAACCTTCCGTCTAATACCGAATGTTGATTCCTTCCATAACCTGTCTTTATTGCCGGGCACGCAGCAATAACTTGCGCCCTGGACATCTTCCGGGCTCAGTGTGCCAGAAACATCCTTTACAATGGACGCAACGCCCCACATCAATACCTGCCTTAGCATCTTTCACCCAATTAGGGTTCACCAAGAAGCCTCTGCCTATATCAACGCAAGCTATGCTTGTGTTTGTCAAGATATCCTCTGCTAATTCTGGCGTCTCGATACCATTGACAGCAAATACCGGTACCGATACATGCTTGCTGATCTGATCGGCTGCATAAATGATATCCTTGAAGGCATAACCTTCCGGTACAAATGCATCAAACTCACCCGAACAACCGTAAGAAATATCAAGAAAATCAATTCCCTGAATTTCTAAGTCTTTCGCATAGGCGATGCTATCTTCCAGAGTTGGTTCAAAACCACCAAGACGCATACCAATGATAAAGTCACCGCCTACCCGTCTGCGAATACCCTGAATAATCTCACGGGCAAATAAGCCTGGGTCCATTCCATAGGCATCTTCACGACGGTTCACTCGAATGTTATAGAATTGACTGATCAGATATCTATGACAACCATGTAGTTCAATGCCGTCGTAGCCAGCCTCTTTTACCCTGATTGCTCCTTGAATAAAGTCTTCTTGAATAGCCTTTAGCCGATCCATAGTCAGAGCAACGCCATTCTTCTCTTTACCACCTTTAACGCAGTGGTAATCACTAGGGCAATAAGTGGTTTCTTCAATAGAAACCACACCGCCATGGCATAACTGAACAACGATACTGCCACCTTCATCATGCACTGCCTCAGCAATTCTTTTAAGGCCGTCAATATGAGCATCTGACCACACACCAAGTTGATCCGCCTGTACCAAACCGTAATTCGATACAGATGTGGCTTCTTGGATGATGAGCCCTGCACCACCTGCTGCAAGGGCTCTATAGTGTTCTGTATTTTTATCGGTGGCAAAACCACCTGCTTCACTATAGCCGCCGCAAACCATAGCAGGTACTACTACCCTGTTCTCTATGGTACGGCGACCAATTGTGAGGCTTTCAAACATTTTTGACATTATGCTGTTTGCTCCTCAAATCCAAGTACCCAAGCAGTACCGAAAGCAACAACGAAAGATACGATGGCTACTGCAATCGCTGCATAGAAGTTGAACATAGTACCATCGCTAGGAATGAATGTAACGATGGATGCAAAGGATGGTGATACGATGGCATAGCCAGCAACTCCAAGGATACCGCAGAGCAAACCACCAACACCGCCACCGGCAACTGCTGCAATCAACGGCTTTTTAAGTGGGAAAAGCACACCGTAAACCCCTGGTTCTGTAATACCAAGAAGACCTGTCACACCTGTGGAAATACCAACACTTCTAATGCTCTCTGTCTTTGCTTTAAGACCAACGGCAAGACACGCTGCACCGACAGCAATATTGGCTGCCAACATACCCGCAATTATCAACGGATCACTGGCTTCTGCTGCAAACAAGGCGAACACAATTGGATAAAGAGCGTTGTTCATACCAAAGAATACAAGGAATGGTGTTGCTGCTCCGATGATGAGTACGGCAACCGGTGGTGCTGCATTGTAGATGGCATAGATACCAGATGATATGTAATTACCGACGATGTCGCCAATTGGTCCAAGGACAATCAGGACAACAGGCACTGTAATAATCATAGTAAGCAGTGGTAAAAATACTGTTTTAATCACTTTTGGCAATGTCTTGTCAAGGGCCTTATAGATTACTGACATGAATGCAACCGCCAACAAAACAGGGAATACTGTTGTATTATATGTTGTCTGGTGAATGGAAATACCTGCAAAAGAAAGACCCTCTGCTGCGTTAATGGTTGAATATAATAATATGGTTCCCATAAATCCGCCTAAGAACGGGTTAATGTTCAACTTTCTAGCCGCACTGTAACCAACAAATACCGGTAGGAAGTAGAAAGCGGATTGATTCACGGCATGGAATACAGTATAAGTGCCTGAATCTGCTGTTACACCAAAGAATGTTGTTAAGATTGTCAGCACTGCACCTGTGAGACCACCAGCAATCAGTACTGGGATAACCGCTGAAAATGTCCCTGACAGATACTCAAGCACCATCATCAGTGGGTTAAGCTTCTCTTTTGTTGCGCTTGATGTGCTGGCACTGGCTTCAGCTTTGAAGTTGCCAAGCTCAGTGAAGGTCAAATATAAGGACGAAACATCCGGTCCGATGACCACTTGATACTCATTACCTCTTGTCACAAGACCAAGTACCCCTGGAATACCTTTAATACCATCTTCACTGATAGATGATGTATCGGACAGTGTTAATCTCAAACGTGTATAACAATGATTCACTTGTGCGATATTGCCCTCGCCACCTACGGCGTCCATAATATTTTGTGCTAGAACTTTTTTTGCATTTTCCTTGCTCATATTGTTCACACCTCTCTTAAAATAGTAGTCGTTTCGTAAAAAAAGACGCTTTTGAAATAAATGAAATTATTTTCAAAAACGCCTTTGTTTTCTAAAATGTATCTTATGAAACTATATGCTTAAGCTTTGGATCCTTGATGCTTATACCGGTTTGCTTCCTCATTGAAGTTAATATTATTGTAGCACCGCCAAAGGTCCTTAACAAATATCCATTATCAATGAAAGCCATAAGTCAGGGTTATCTTTATGGGTGCACCCATATGCTTGTGCATGATGGGTAGTAACGCCATGTTATCTGTTCAGTGCACGCAGTGCTTCACAGATCTTAAATATATGCCGCAACAATCTTGTCAACAAACTCATCCGCACCACCATAAGGGAAGCGAGAGTTAAATGATTCATGATTAATGCCGTACTCCTCTTTATTGACCGCATAGAAGTAAAAGCCATTACTATAGGCTATGACAAAAGTTGGCTTGTCATCTGCCGTACGAAGTTGTTTAGCAAGCTGTGTATCGATTTCTCCTGGGAAGGATACGATTCTAAGACTGCCAAAATCATAAATGAAGCTGGACATATCATAATGAATCCGCTCCTCTTCAAGCTTCTCATTAACATCCACTAAGAAACAAGCTTTAATAAGCAGTGCTTCATGGGACTCTGGGTCTAAGGATTCTAGTTTTGCTTCAAGCTCAGCTTTTTTAGACGTCAAGTAGTCATCTTCTGCAGGTACATAATCCACAGTATATGGGACTTCTGTCACCTTCATATCCGTGAATTCAATGGCTACAGGTGCTGTTGGGTTCTCCACTTGACCACCGACACCTTCACCGATTCTGATGGTCTCTGCCCAGTCACCGGCTTTCTTGGTCATACGGGTACTGATATCCCCTGCTTCACCATTGGAGATCACTACAGGTACACCATCAACAGATTGAAGATAGCGTCTCATGACACCGAAGAAGTCATTGGAGACGAGCATATTCTTGTTGTCCAGAACGGTAGGATGGCATCCGAGATTCAGCATCTTGACAACGCCGAAGCCATCTTCGTCTTTGCACAACAGCTCCCATATACGGTCAAAATACTCATAACCTTCACCTTTTCGACTACAGTAATAACCCTCGGTCTTATGGTTATCCAGCGTCAAAGAAACATCCTTCTTCGTTTCAAGACAATAAGCCGTATTCTCAATCATTTTCTCAATCAAGTAGTCGTGATAAGCTTCATCCGGGTGTAAGTCGCCATGCATACCATAGGAGACAAGAGGACTTGCATGGGTATGTGAACAACTGATTAGGAACTGGGATTCGTCCATATCGAATTTATCTGCCAATGCCTTTTTGATTTTGTCACCAAGCCATTGTTCGATCATGACAATGTCCGGTATATGAACAACCAAGCCATTACCTTCACTTGTTTCAAGATAGACCGTATCAAGGACAAGGTCGTCTCTTGCGCCATAGGCTGTTCGCATTGGGTCAATATCATTACCATTGGCGTCTTTCTGGAAAAGGGTGAATCGTTTTTCATGGTACCCTTCCATCTTCACAGGGTAAGTAGGATTTATAATCATTCTAGCTGTACTAGCTTTCATTTTATTGGACCTCCTTTGTCTCACTGACAAGTTATGCTTTGAATGCGTGAGTCTTATTGAGTAATAACGGCCTCATATAGCCGGCAGTGTTAGATAGTGGCAATACCTCGGGTCTAAGTTTGATGCCTAGTGTATTGATCATATAGTCACGGCGTTTCTGAATACGTGCCCATACCTCTGGATACGCTTTCGCCAATTCACTTCTCAAGGCTTCATCCGCTATGGCAACACCATCTTCAGCGCCAGCCCCACCGTAACCTGGAACGCTAGGAATAATGTCCATCTGAAACATCATGCCACTGACGACTTCATCTTTAGAACCTGAATTCATTGGGGATGACATCCATTCTTCACCCGCTGTCAAATGGCCAGGATTCAAGTGCCAACCATAGTCTTTTTTCGGAATGACTTCTGAGATGAGATCATACATTTCACCGCCCATCATCCCTATATGAATGTTCTCATACCAAGCAACCGCTGCACTGTAATATGGCATCGCCACACGGTCAAGGTAGTCTTTGACACCTTCCGGAAGTTGTTCAGCACTTTCCACCACATAGCCGGAACGACTTGATAGACCACCTCTGAATCCGACAGTGGATGAAAACTTATCACCAACGGACATCGCTTTAGCACGTGGCGCTACAACAGCATTGGTGAAACGGTCCCCCGTCGCACAGATTGTCTGTACATTATGTGGCTGACCAAGGGATGCCATTTCAGCTGCCAGCTCTGTTTCAAGTGCACCGACTTCTATTTTATTCAGCATACGCAACATGCCTTCTGATGCCAAAGCAGCACCAAATTCATAATGAGCAATCTCATTGGCATTCACTGTCGCTCTAGCGCCAACGCCTGGATGTATAAATAAGGGCGCTGCATTAACGGTTGTACCTTGATCAGTTACAGCCTCGTTGATAGCTTTTACAATGAACCATGGCACATCATATAACTGCTCGTTATCATCGATGGCGCTGGTGAACATCTTCCAACCCACAACACCAACTTTCATGCCTTCGCTAATGCCGGCTTCTATCATCAGCTCTGTCATATTCTTCTCATTACCCATCGGTTGATTCGGTAAAGAAAAATATGGTACGTGAACAGGTGTCACTTCAATTCTGCTGTACTGAGACATTCTGAGGGACTCATTACCAAGCATCATGTAAGCTTTACCATCTTTATGAAGGACAAGAGCAATTTCTTCAAAGCGAGGTTCGAAACCGGCAAGGTAACCAAAATTTGTCCCATGCTCTCTGTCACCATAGATTACAACCGCATCCAGGTCACTGTCTGACATTCTGGAAAGAATCTTGGACTTGTGCTCAGCCATCGTAGCATCTGTCAGGTCGATTGGCTCTGTCACCGACGTCACCTCAGGTAACGGTACTTCTGTGTAATTGACTCTGTCTAAATAGTTCGACATCGTATTCTCCTTAATTTATGCGTCCTGATCATCTGTTTGCTGCACTCCCGGATACATCGCCGTAAATGCATCAATGAATATTTTCATCGCTTTGGTCATGTGAGTTGTCTTGTTATAGGCAAGGCCGAAAGTTCTGCCTTCATCTGCTGCCTGAACCGGCAATTCTATTAAGGAACCTTCTGCCAGTTCATCCTGTACAAAATTACGAATGACGTAGCCAATGCCCATGCCCATTTTTGAAAAATCAATCAATAGGTCCATGTTTGAAACTTCCAGCGTATGCCCAACTTCAAACTTATTGTCATAAAAATACTGATCGATAGAGGCTCGAAGTGGATGGGCTTTATATAGAAGCATCAAGGTACCATAGGCAAAATAGTCATGTATGGTACTTGCCTCTCTAAGTTTAAGGTTTTTTATGTAGGAAGGTGTTGCAACGAAGATATACTCATAATCCATGAAAGGGTGATACTCGAACACTGCTTTTTTCATGGGCTCAGTTGTGATGCCAATATCAAGAGCACATTCTTCAAGCATATTGAATGTCTGATAGGAAGATTGGTTCACCAAGCTAATCTCAATGTTCGGATTCTCTTCAATGAACTTCTTGATGAAGGGACGCATCACAAAATGACACATAGTCGTGCTCATACCAATGCTGATACGTCCAACCTTCATTTTCTCTATTTGTTCCAGCTCCAACTCACCTTTCTCAAGAATATCAAAAGCTGATTTGACATGACGGTAAAAAAGCTCACCTTCTTCTGTCAATTCTACCCCTCGACTTTTCCTAATGAACAAAGTCACACCAAGATTATTCTCAAGGTTTGTGATGGCATTACTGACAGCCGGCTGACTGATAAACAGCCTTTTTGCTGCATGAGTGATATTACCGACTCTAGCCACTTCATTGAATACCCGATATAATTGCATGTTGTGCTCGTTCATTCCAATCACCTCTCTATTTTTATCCTACGTGGATGAGTCATACTAGGATAAGATATAAGTATTTATTGCATGGGCAACCCCTTCTTCTGCATTGGACAAGGTCAGGGTTTTTGCTACTTTTTTGACTTCTTCACTGCCATTAGCCATGGCAATGGTCATACCAAAATCCATTTTCAACATGGATAGATCATTGTCACTATCTCCAAGGACCATAATCTCATCCTGCTTGATACCAAGTTCTTGGGCCATTGCCAGAACTGAAGGTCCTTTCTGAGCGCCTGTGATTGTCAATTCAAGATTCTGAGGAAAAGATGATTCGGCAACAACGTGGCCAAGTTTCAGGCTGCTTTCTTTAAGACTGCTTAATTTGTCCGGTGCCATGGATGCTGTGCAGATTTTAAACACCTTGATACCTGCCTTGAATATATCTTCAATGGTCATCTCAAAAGAGGTGCCACTTAGAATCCAGTCAGCGTAATAAGCAGCCTTATCATAGTTAGGCAATATCTTCCCTTCAACTTGAGTGTCTTGCCATTCACCCATGAAATAGGGCTCTGCTTTCTCTTTTGACCAAGTTGTCATTCTTCCCTGATCTGTGAATAATTCCATATACAAATCCTGATCTTCAAATAGATCACAGATTGACTTGACCTGTTCCTCTTGGAAAATAATTTCCCTTTTGACACTGCCGTCCGGCCCATAGATGGAGGCACCACTGGAACATATGAAATCGCAAGAAATACCAGCCTCTTCAATGGGCGCCTTGCTCATTCCATAATCCCTACCAGTGCAGACGGCGAAGTGGCCACCAGTTGCCTGAAAGGCTTCAATGGCCGCTTTCGTCGCCGGTGTCACCACACCATTCTCATCCAGCAATGTTCCGTCCATGTCTGATGCGATGAATTTAATCATAAGCCACCCTCTAGTTGAACATTTCTCTGTCGTGAGGGAACATTGGGCGTATAAGGTTCTTAAACTCCAGATTCTCTACATTTTGGAGGGTAATACCAGGCGTCAGGGCCATAATATCTCTTCCTGCAAGTTCCAATTCCTCTGTATAGAGATAACCTTGCTTAACAATAATGACATCGTAGTCTTTATAATCAAGTCCGGCCGTTTCAAATTGCTGAACTTCACGGAATGCTGTCAGGTGATTAGCAACACAGATATAGATATCAACGCCATCCATCTTCACCGTCACAGTATCTCCAATCTTATGAGGGTATGCATAGAAGGTATTCAGGTCCCCTTTAGCCGTCACAGTTCCATCAATGTGTAACGGTTGGGATTCCTCATCTATGCCAACACCAAGCTCGAAGCTAACTTTATCACCAACTTCATGACCCATCAGATATTCACATGATTTAGGGTCGTTAATGGTGGCAAAAAGCAATTTCTTGTTGTTGAGATCGCCACGTTCTAAGAAGAGCTTGAGCAAGTAGGTGTTGTATGCAAAAGAACCACCCGTTGCGTTATCGCCGGCATCCGTCATGAACACTGGCCATTTTTCTGTAGTTATAGCCTCTTCAATGGCTTCTGGCGTTTCAAGGGTATAACCGGTAAAGTGAAAATCCTCTCTTCTGCTCATAACATACTCATAGATTTCTTTAGCTTTTGTGGCTGCAAGTTCCTGGTATTCGTCACCTTCTGGTACAACAATAACCCCTGCGCCACAAAGTGCGCTGTCTGCATGACTGTAACCAACATGATAAGAAGCACTCATGATGCCTTCAAGTTTTTCTGTTTCATCTAGCAGTTTGTTAATGGATTTGACTGGCTCATCTGCAGAAACACTACGTTGACCACCTACAAGAATCGGTACTCGAACATATTCAGGCTTAATATGTCTTGGCTTCTTAAGAAGTTCAACGAATAGTTCTGCCACATCATGATGACATTCTTCTCTGTCCCAGTGTGGTGACTGGCGGTAACAACGAATGATATTAGCAAGTTCCGTATACCTTTCAACAACATTACCGTGAGGGTCCATAGTAATGGCAATCGGCATATCAAAGCCGACAATTTCACGAATTCTTTCTAATATATAGATTTCACCGGCATCTTCTTCTAGATCCACAACATGACTGGCACCATGAAGGAAAAGCAAAATACCGTCTAACTCGTCTTTGTGAGCTTCCACTTTACTGATGATCTTCTCAGCAATGAACATGAATGCTTCTTTCTCCACATAACCATTGGCACCACCGTTGGCATAGATGGTCGTGATTGGTTCAATCCCATTGGCATCAAACAAGTCCTGACAGAACATGTTTCTCATCACCACATCATCGTATCCGATGTCAAATTGATCCAATGTCTCGTTGAATGGGTTCCATGAATTGGATTCTGCTGTATATGATCCGACTAATACTTTCATATGACCTCCTGATCATTGTGGATATGATTCATCATAGGTATCTCGCCATTTTATATGGTAGAAACACCATCATATCCCTCTCTCATAGCGACAATTTTGCAGCTGATCTATAACGTCAGCTTATATGTTACACACATCGACGGATAAGCACTCGTTATACCGTCTTCTTAATTTTCCATGTAATTTGATTCTATCACCCGTACTTTTATGCCACAAATATCAAAACATTATGAAAAGCATAAGCAAGGATTATGTCAGATGTCATGTCATAATCAGATGTGATAAAAAAACTAAAAAAAGGTCCAAAAGCCTTATGGCTTTCGGACCTCATCGTCTCTATCATCACGTCTTCGGATGTCACTAAGATAGTACCATGGTACTATATTTTATGTCAACTTGCACATTTGACATAAATACAGGTTATTTCTTCCTGATTATTTGCTGATTTTCATAACTTCATCTGATATCTCAACCGCCTTTGGTTCTTTGATATCAAAGTTCTCAAAATCAAAACTATTGGTTATGATCATTGGGATGACCGGATCATAGCCCTTATCGACAATCTTATCCAACTCAAAGGTTGCGAGAACATCGCCTTTTTTCACTTGGTCACCCACTTTGACTTTTGTCGTAAAGTGCTCACCCTTCAACTTAACTGTATCAATGCCTATATGAATAAGAATCTCAGCACCACTCTTTGTCGTCAATGCCAGTGCATGCTTCGTTTCAAATACCACAGCCATCTTTCCATCTGTTGGTGCAGTGACAATGCCTTCTTCAGGTATGATTGCCACACCTCTTCCAAGCATCTCTGTAGCAAAGGTTTCATCTTTCACCTGGGAAGATGGGATCAATTCACCTTTTGCATAGGCAAATAAAGTTTCTTCCTTTAACGGTTCCTCTTCTTTTTTACCGAAGAGCTTATCTAAAAAAGCCATAGTACCATCCTTTCAACGATGACCTTACGGTCAACTTCAAATCTTTGTTCTTCCGAAACAGACGTTTTTTTAATATGTATTGGTTATGAAAATGATTTTACCACTTAGCCATAACCTAGACAAATACCTAATAACTATAAGAGGTATAAGTACGGGTTATCCCTAACCCTTTGTCATCACACTTTCCCTACAGGTGCCATATATATGACGAATTCGTCGTCGCCATCAAGCCCCAAGTACTCATCCAGATATTTCTGATCATAATTCCCTATGGCCACCGTCCCGCAACCAATCGCTCCGCAGGCCAAATATAGATTCTGGCAGACATGTCCAGCGTCCAGCAAGATTGTCTTATAAGAAGACATATGGTAACGCCATTCTGTTCTATATGGAACACAAGACCATATAAAGGTCACCGCACAGTCCGCAACATACTTCTGATTTCTCGCTGCGATCTTCATCTTCTCGATACGATCCTCATCTTCAAACAACAACTCTAAGCTATGATCTTCTGGGAGATAATGATAAATTCCCGGTACTATGCCATCCACATAATTAATCATCAGATACGTTTCGAAGGGATGACGAATACCACCTGACGGCACTGTTCTAAAGGTATAGCTATCTGTTATCTTCTTTATGCCTTGAGTATACCAAAGCAAATAGGCCAATTCATCAAGACTCAGTGAACGTTCTGTGAACTTTCTATAGCTTTTGCGCTGTTCAAGAATGTTCAGAAAGTCATTAGACAAGACAATGTTGTCGAATTCCTTAACTAAGTCGACCTTTTCGCCACCCATAGGCGCTTTCAGCAATGGCGGTGCTGGGATGCCATCCATCTTGTCCGGTTTCACATCACCCCACTGGTCAAAATCCGCTTTCAGTATTTCTTTCCTATCTTGTTTGTATAACATACTGGCCTCCTTGGTCTATCTCAATACCTCTATGTCTTACTGTAATCATAGCAGGACATCATAGGTCTCATCAAAGTATCTAACTTTTGACGCTATTATCACATTATAGACCATCCGTACCTAATGCTGAAATAGATACACCTTATGCCAGACATAAATGAAAGGAAGGTACCCCAAACCATGGCAGTGGCCTAGAATACCTTCCTTATATATGATCTTTCAAATCAGTTCTTAATACGTTGCTATAAACCTACAGCAACTTCAAGTGGGCTAACACCTGTTCTTAAAGCATCAAGGACACTATGTCTCAAACTATCGTATAATCTGAAAATCCTCTCAGCTGTTACAGCATCATAGAATACTTTCCAATATCCGACCATCAAACATTCCTGACAAGGATTAGCGACAAAGGCTTTGACGTCCTCTAAAGGATAACCAAGAAATATACCAATCTCGTGGGGGCATCCTTTAGCAAAGCGATGTCGTAGACGCATCAAGGCTTGGTCGGTGCTCATGTTTCCCTCATATCCATATGCCTTCAAAAAATAACTAACCTCAGGTTCTTCAAGTCTTTCTTCTATTAAATGACGGTTGAAGAACAAGACAGTCACACAATGCTTAACCCTTCGGACTTCAAGCATCTCCACCGGCAGTATATCTGATACCAAATGGCGATAACGAAGCCATATCTGACTCATTTTCCGACCTGATGGTGTAAATGACAACAAGGTTGCCGATTTCTCACCTGCTATGGTCGGTGCCGCATGATAGCAGATGGTATACATCAAATATTCAAAATCACTGTATTGTGATGTAACGGCCGAATCCAGCCATACTGCTTTAGAGCGCATAATCTACCTCCTAGAGTGCTTTACCAAATGCCTTGCATGCTGTAATCCCAACATCGTCTGGTGTCTCATTAAGAATAAGACTTTCATGGACAAGTTCAGCACCAAATCCACGCATCTGTCCTTCCCATTCCTCCATCCATTCACCGCTACCCCAGCCGTAAGAACCAAAAAGTGCCACAGACTTCCCTGACACATCACCTGACAGTCCATCGACGAAAGGTTCCATCTCCGTTTCTTCCAAAACTTCATCTCCCATTGAAGGACATCCAAGAACCGCTACATCCGCTTCTTTGACATCTGCAACTGTTGCCTCGGACACTTGTTTCACCGTTACTTGATGCCCTGCTTCCACAGCACCTTCTGCAATAGCATTGGCCATAGTCTCTGTGTTGCCTGTGCCGCTCCAATATATAATCGCTACCTGTTTCATAAATACCTCCGTATTGATAATGACTTTCAAAATGTGTTATATGCTTATTATAATGATATTCATTATCATTGTCAACATTTTAACGAAGATTGGAATTGTTAGTTGTTGATAATTGTTATCAATAGCTTATTCGTAAAAAAACTGTTGCACAACCTTTGGTATCTCATTTAATTGTCTCAAAAAAACCAACCTTTATGACTGGTGTATCACCCAGCTTCTAAAGATTGGTTCATCTCAACGTGCTTTAATTGCACACTTATTCATTTTATAATTTAATTTAGCCGATCATTCAACAGTGGATGTATGGTACCCCAGACGATTTGATATAGCCTCACAGGTTATTTTTAATGCCTTACGAGCATTTTCACCTTCTTCATCGTACAGCTTCTCACTAAAGCCAGTAACACTGGCAGCCGCCACAACTCTACCTCGGTAGTCATAGATCGGCATTGCCACACAATGGACATTGTCCTCATGCTCTGCACTATCTTTGCTATAGCCTCTATTTCTTGATGCACGAATATCTTCTATGAGGTGATCCACATTTGAGAAAGTCTTGTCTGTATACGAAGTAAATTCGACCCCTTCCAACAAGCTTCTGATTTCTTCATCGCTTTTATCCAGAAGAAGTGCTTTACCTACACCAGAACAATATAGGGGGATTCTCTTACCGATTTGGCAGTACATATGGAAAGACTGATATTTTTCAACTTTTTCAATGAATACTGCTTCATTGTCGTCTAATATAGCCAATTGAACTGACTGATTCAACTTATTGGCTAATTGATGCAGATATGGCACAGCTTCTGTCTTCAGCTCTATATGGTTGAGTCTGATACTACTGATTTCTACCATCTTGATACCTATCTGATAGATACCTGTCTGCTCGTTACGCTCAATAAAGCCTCTATGAAGCAACGTCATAAGCAGTCTATGTGCTGTGCTTTTATTGAGTCCCATCTTCTTTTGAATCTCTGTGGCTGTCATACTTTCTACAGCTAACAGTTCAAGGATTTCAAGGGCTCTGTCTGCCGTTTGTAAAATTGAATCCATGCTTCCAACCTCTGTCTTTCCAATTGATCACACTTGGCTATCATTTTCTTTTGCCAATGAGGACAAAAATGATTCTATTGAAACCCAAGAATCATTCCTCTCCTAATTGGCACTATACATATTTAGTTAACCGTACATTTTTAGGAATAAAGGACGCAGCGACTGATGATACAGTCTCTACGTCCTTCTATCTATATTATCTTCTACTATGTGACATTACTGTCAGAAGATAAAACAATTACTTAGGTTGTTTACCGATATAAGCGAGGATTCCGCCGTCAACATAGAGAATGTGACCATTCACGAAATCGGATGCCGCTGATGCAAGGAATACGGATGGACCTTTAAGGTCTACCGGCTCACCCCATCTGGCTGCAGGCGTCTTACCAATGATGAAAGAGTTGAAAGGATGTCCGTCTTCACGAAGTGGCGCAGTCTGTGGTGTAGCAATGTAACCAGGTCCGATACCGTTACACTGGATGTTATACTCACCATACTCAGAAGCAATGTTCTTAGTAAGCATCTTAAGACCACCTTTTGCAGCTGCATAAGCGGATACAGTCTCTCTACCAAGCTCACTCATCATTGAACAGATATTAATGATCTTACCGCTGTTTTTCTTCATCATTGAAGGAATAACAGCTTTTGCCATAATGAATGGTGCGTTAAGGTCGATGTCGATGACTTGTCTGAAGTCAGCCGCGCTCATCTCGTGCATTGGCTCACGCTTGATGATCCCTGCGTTGTTAACAAGAATATCAACAGATCCAACTTCTTCTTCGATTTGCTTAACCATTGCTTGAACGCCATCTTCATCTGTTACGTCACAGATGTAACCTTTTGCGTCGATACCAGCAGCTTTGTAATCTACAAGGGCTTTCTCAAGATTTTCTTGGTTTCTGTCGTTGAAAACGATGGTTGCACCAGCTTCTGCCAATGCACTAGCAATTGCAAAACCGATACCATAAGATGCACCTGTTACTAGAGCCACTTTACCGTCAAGTTTAAACGTATCCATAATGTTCATGGGTTAATCCTCCTAGAGATTAAATTCACGGAGTTATGCATACTGCTCTATCTTAGTAAGAATCTGAAAGCAATATGAGAATCTCCTGTATTATAATAAGGGTGAAATATTGATACAATAAGAGCGTCATAGGCAATGTCACAAAGTAGGTGTCTATATACCTTTGACGCCTTAGTCATTAATTATCTAAAGTCGTTCATGGATACATGATCCATATCATCAAAGGTTTGGTTCTCACCACACATACCCCAGATAAAGCTGTAGTTGGTTGTACCAACACCAGAGTGGATGGACCAGCTTGGAGAAATCACTGCTTCGTTGTTTCTCATAGCGATGTGTCTAGTCTCATCTGGTTTACCCATAAGGTGAAGGACCATGTTATCTTCTGGAATATCGAAGTAGAAGTATACTTCCATACGACGCTCATGTGTGTGACATGGCATTGTGTTCCATACATTGTTTGGCTCCATCTTAGTAAGACCCATAGTCAACTGACAAGTCTCCATTACAGCTGGGTGAAGGAATTGATAGATAACACGCTTGTTGCTTGTTGCATCATCGCCAAGAGGTCTTTTGTTCGCTTTAGTAATGTCTACGTGTACTGTAGGAAGCACTTTGTGTGCTGGCGTGCTAAGAGAGTAGAATAATGCAGGATTCTTAGGATCTTCACTCTTGAAGATAACCTCTTTGTTACCTTTACCGATGTAGATACCATCTTGTGAGTTCATTGTGTACTCTGTACCATCAACAGTGATACTGCCTTTACCACCTACATTGATAACACCAAGCTCTCTTCTTTCAAGGAAGAAATCTGTACCAAGGGAAGATTGAGTCTCAAGACCTTCTCCAAGTTCTTGTGGTGCTTCTGCAGGACAGTATCCCATAGTGATGATTCTGTCGATGTGGCTGTAGACACGTTGAATTTGACCAGGGATAAAAAGATCTTGAATAAGAAACTCTTCTCTCAAACGGTCAGTGGTGTAATGCATTGCATCTTTTGAATTGCTAGGTTCTCTAACGATCATAGCTGCCTCCTAATAGTTGATTATCATCTGTTTCACTATATGAAACTCAATTTCTTTTTTCTAAAGTGAGTATAATAATACAAAAGTCATATGTCAACGATTTTGACCAATAATGAGACCTAGGTTTCATATAATGAAACCCCATATCAAGTTGTTATGATAAATATAAGATATTTTAAGTCAAAATAGTATTATCTCTCACCACACCACAACACGTATAATAAGAGGGGTATACATACCTATAAGATAGTGGTACAATACCACGTGCAATTATTTTTACCGTTATGACATCCCTATAGAAATTCACTTCTATAATAATGAAGGTCATATTAACGGTGTGATGTATCATGTGATTAACATGGTAGGAGGACTTATGAATTACTTACTTGAACGAAAAAAACTCATGACCAGCATATTGGTCATTTCGGCACCTGTCATCATGGAGATGGCCCTTAATACAATGCTCAACGTTGCTGATACCTTGATGGTCAGTAAAATGATTGGAAACGATGCCTTATCCGCTGTAGGGATTGTCAACAGTATCTTCTTTCTGCTGATCTTTGTCTTCAGTTCCTTTAACACCGGTGCACTTGCATTGATTTCAAGAAGCTATGGCGAGAAGAACATGGACAAGGCCACTGCCTACGCTGGTAACAACTTAACGCTGAACCTACTCATTGGTTTGGTTATCACCATCGCCGCTTTTGCATTCCGTAAACTACTGTTCATGCCCTATGATATTACAGAGACAGTATTACAGAACGGCTATCAATACTATGATATCGTCGTTGTCGGTATGGTCTTCCAATTTGCCAGCTTTGCCTTTGCGGTCATGTCCCGTGGTGTTGAAGATACGAAGACACCGATGTATATTACAGGCTTTGCCAACATCTTCAATATCGTCTTCAATTACCTTCTAATTAAAGGTGTTTGGATATTCCCTGAGTTAGGTCTTCAGGGGGCTGCCCTTGCAACTACAGCGGCCAGAATCAGTGCATGTATGATTTATATATACCTGTTTGTCTCCGGCAAGCATCAGCTGAAGATTAAAAGAGAGTACCTGAAGTTGCAAAAGAACCTATTGAAACCACTATGGAAAATCTCATTACCTGGTGCCATGGAACAATTCCTTATGCAGTCTTCATTCCTTATTATCGGGATTGCCGTAACCCTACTGGACACTTCCTCAGAAGCTTTGTTCCGTATACTCATCTCCATTGAGTCCACCAGCTTTATGCCTGCTGTCGGTGTCTCCATAGCCGCAGCCGCGCTGGTTGGTAAGTCCCTTGGCGAGAAAGATGTGGATAAGGCCTCTGATATCGGATATCTATCCGCCTTCATGGGCATTGCATGGGGATTCATCGCATGCTTGGCCTTCTGGATCTTCCCAGAGTTCATCCTGACCTTGTTCACAGACGAGCAAGCCCTAATCGAACCAGGTATCCAGACCTTCAAGTTCATGGCCATTAACCAGATATTCCTTAACACCTACATCATCCTGTCAGGTGCACTTAGAGGCGCCGGTGACACCAAAGCCGTCATGTTCTACACATCCCTACGACTCTGGCTAGTCTTCACACCAGGTACCTACCTATTAATCCGCTTCTTCAACCAAGGCGTAGAAGCCGTATGGTACGCCGAGATTGCCTCCTTCGTCATCTTCCTGATTTTCCTAGTACTAAGATTCACCAGCAGGAAGTGGGCAGAGATAGAAATTTGATATTTGTTCACAAATAGTCCACGTCCTCTGCTTCAAGAAGTAGTACAATTGTATTATACTGCAATTCTATGAAATGATGATAAGGAGGAGTAACCATGATAAAAATGCTTACTAATGGGGATCTTGATATTCATGCCCTGGAAATAAGCGATGTCATTGACATTGATGTGCTTCAAAAATTTCAGGATAACTTTGCCGTCGGTATGAACATCGCCAGTGTAACAGTTGATATCGACGGGAATCCGATCACGAATCCCAGCTCATACACCAGATTCTGTATTGACTTCACCCACTCTACTAAAATTGGCGATGACCGTTGTGCCGCTTCACACAGTGAGGCTGGCCGTATTGCCGCCGAGACCGAAAAACCCTATGTCTTCCGATGTCATGCCGGCCTTATCGACTTTGCGGCACCAATCATGATTAACGGCACTCTGATTGGCACTATATTAGGTGGACAGATTCTCACCAATGACCCGGATGAAGCCTCTTTCAGAAAAGTTGCCAAAGAAATCGGCGTCAACGAAGATGAATACGCGGATGCCGCCAAAGAGGTCTATCGTACCAAAGACCAAAACGTTGCAGCCGCTGCAGAAGTACTCTTCATCGTTGCCAACGCCTTGTCAGAAACAGGCTATGAGCGCCTGCGCCTTAACCGTATGTCCAAAACCTTAGCAGACAATCTTAACCAGCTCTCTGCTACTATGGAGGAGTTGAGCGCCTCCTCTATCGAGGTATCCTCAAATCAGCACAGTCTAGCCGATGAAATCAGCAATATCAAGAATGTGTCTCTTGAAATCAACACGGTTCTAGATGCTATTAAGAATATCTCCGACCAGACGAATATGCTCGGTCTAAACGCAGCTATTGAAGCTGCCCGTGCAAAAGAATACGGTCTTGGTTTCGGTGTTGTTGCCACCGAGATAAGGAACCTGTCTCAAGAGTCCAGAAAGACAGCAGACAACATCACCAATCTGACACAGCTCATTCAGTCCTCTGTGGATGCAACCCTAACCTCATCAAGTAATACCCTCTTAAACACAGAACAGCAGACTGCCGCAATAGAGGAAATGAGCAGTTCCCTGATGGAACTGACAGAACTGGCATCTAATTTGACTGCCAGGTCATAGATCTATAGCTGCCTTTTACAAGAAACTTACTATAAGCTCCATTACAATGAACACCCAAAAAAGCCATGACTGACAATAATGTCACTCATGGCTTTTAATATTCTTTACTATAAGTTACGCTCTGAATCCACGTCCGGCACTGTTGTTGTACACAGTCTCATTGAGCTGTCCCTTCCCATAGGTAAGTCCAGCATAGAGCTGTTGTCCGTTTTGAATCATAGGACTGTCACCCATGGCTGCCTGTTTGGTTGCCTCTTTCCACCCTACAAGTAAAGACCCGAGAACATCCTGAGCAGTAAAGATTGGCTGAACACTTTTTTTCTGAGATGCTTCAACAAGCTTCTTGTTAATGAAAATATATAAAGACATCAATTCTTTAGCAATTTCGTATTCAAAATCCAAACTAAAGCTAAGTTCATTGAGCATCTTCGTCGCCTTTTCCAATGACTTAAAGTATGGACCGAGATTACCAATATCAAATAGTTCCGCTGCCTCGTCCAATTCTGCCATAAGCATCTCATAATTGATGACGACCAGATCATTCTGGCTGGCTGTGACAATTCTTGCCTGAAAGGCCTGTACCATATCTGCTTTCATTTAATCACCTATCCTTGAAGCAATTGAAGCAATGACTGTGGTCTTTGGTTCGCTTGTGCCAACATGGACGTACCAGCCTGTTGGATAATGTTCTGTTGTGTGAACTGTGACATCTCATATGCCATATCCGCATCAAGGATTCTGGATAAGGATGCTGTCATATTCTCTGATGCTGCATCCAGGTTAGCCACTGTGTGCTCCAAACGGTTTTGATAAGCCCCTAACTTTGAACGGACAGAAGATACTGTAGTAATAGCATCATCCACCATTGTAATCGCTTCTTGGGCACCTTCCGATGTGGATAGATTCATCTCTGTAATACCAAGGGATCTTGGAGAAAGATTCTGAATTCTAATCTCCATGAATTGGCCCTCATTGGCACCAATTTGAAGGTCCAGCGGTCCAGTCTCAAGTATATTCATAGTGACGCTACCTGTTGAATCGCCACCAACCAATCGTAACTCAAAATTCTCATTAGATTCGAAGATGATATCTTGTCCACTGGAAGTATAGGTCGTTCCATCTGGCCAACCACTGGCTGCTGTCAATGTGGAGGAATCAATTTCAACATCACTACCTGTGACGGTTGTTAATGATGCCGTGTCAAGACCAAGTCCTGTCAATAAAGCCACATCACCTGTGATATCAATCGCCTCATCACCGTATTGATTGTGTGTGAATGTCAAAACGGAACCTTCCGCATATGGTGTCGTATCTGATGACATGCTAATGTCAACTGTGCTAACCAAATCCCTTAACTTAGCATATACTTCTTCTGCTGTATCGTCTTCTTCAATATCCACTTGTTCCCCATTGATGTTAACTGTACCGGATATATCTGCAACGTCATCTCCACCAAACATGCCTGCTGTACTCACACCGCTGGTAACAACGGTTTTGGAAGCTGCTGTCGTAACATCAAAAGTGTAATCACCAGCATCGACTGTATCACTCATGGATACAATGTCTGCTATAGCGGAATCTGTAGAGAAAGCTCTTCTGTCCAAATCACCATTCAGCAACTTCATTTCATTAAATTCAATATCGTCTGATATTCTTTGTACTTCATCCAAAAGTTGGTCCACTTCATCCTGAACAGCTTTCCTGTCCGCAGAATCATAAGTACCATTGGAAACTTGAACCGCCAATTCCCTTACTCTTTGCAGCATTGAGTGAACTTCGTTCAGTGCACCCTCTGCTGTCTGTATTAATGATATGCCGTCCATGGCATTTCGATTCGCTTGTTCCAATCCACGTACTTGAGTGTCCATCTTCTGAGTGATCGCCAACCCTGCTGCGTCATCTGCCGCATGATTGATCCTTAGTCCTGAAGACAACCTTTCTAAAGTCTTGTCCAGAGCACTGTTGGATTTGTTCAATTGGTTCAACGCTCTAAGGGATGGAATGTTGTGATTAATTCTCATAATGTACACACCTTTCTGAATTGAAATTTCGCTTTGATATACGGTATGTCCTCCATCCGTATTCAGTTGTCTCGCCCGCACTGCTCATGAGTCAACCCGATCACTGTATTCAGGTAAAACTCATGAACACAGCGGACTATTGGCAAGTATTAATGTCATTCCTTTATCTTGCCTACACAGACAATATCGGATGTTCAGAAAAAATATTTTAGCTTTTTCTGCAAATAATTCATTTTTCCTTAAGTTTATTTTTCTTATGGACAAGTTCTTTTTTGTTTTCGTCCATCTTTCTTACCAACTCAGCTATTCCCACAGCAATCTTCCCGAACTGCTCTGGCAAGGTTTGCTCTTTTTTTTCTGACATTCATTGCCTTCTTTCCCAATACCATTTCTACTATGATATCTGTGTTATACTATCCAATCTATATGGCCTTCTTGATTGCTAACAACAGCTTTTTCACCATTTCTATCCATGTCATCCCTTCCCACTTCCACTGGTTCTTTCTCATCGAAAGCACTAAAAGAAATATCAGAAAGGGTTAAGTTCGTACTGGCAATTATGGCCTCAAATGTCTGCTGATAGTGTTCAAGTATAGGTCTATCTTCTTCATAAGTCGATTGAACCTGCAAACTCACCTGATTGCCAGTCATCGTCATAAGACCCTGGACTTTACCTAAGCTGCCTGCTTCAAAGCTCATCAGAACTTTTGTACTCTCTGAACTGTCACTGGTGATTTTTTCCTGATCCAATACATACATGTTCAATTGTGTTATCTGGTTAGCAACATAGATGGGTATCTGATAATAATCTTCTGTCACTTGAATCATCTGAACATGGTTCATCGTCTGCCTCAGTGAATTGGCACTCTCATAGACTTCCTGTGATTCTCCTTCCTCACTGTTGCTGACCATTCTCTGCACTTCTTCAATAGCATCTACAAGTTTGCTATAAGGACTGGCATTCTCAAGAACTGCTCTAGCCGCCTTATCAAGTACAGATATGGCCTCTGACCTTATACTGTCTGAGGACATGTTCTCTAGCATCTCAGTTACCTCATCCAACATCACATAGATGTTTTGATCCATCATAGTTGCTTTATTGAAATTACTATATGTAAGAGGGATTTGTTGTTCCACCATCTGTTTCAACAGGGCAGGTTTTGAATTGATTGCACTCAAATAAGTATCTGCATCAATACGACTCCCAGCCTTCCCCACCGTTTCCCGCAGTAATGCTGTAACTTCTTCAAGGGGTTTTTCTACAGTACCGTCCTTTAGAAGTACCTTTTCATCCCCTTGGTTCAGTGCTTTTATAAATGCTGATAATCTAAGGTTCATCAATTCTACTCTAACCTTTTCAGTTGCTTCATTTACAGCATTAGACGTATCATTGGTTGAACTACTTGCTTCAATGCCTTTTTCCACTTGTTGCCTGATGCTTGCTTCACGACCACTGACTTCTTCAAGCATGCCAAACTTGTCATCGACGGTCGCTTCAATGGTAGGATTCGTCTGATGGGTTTTTCGAATATACTTTGCCGCTTCAAATAAACCCTGAACATTCAGATCCATTTGCTGTTTGACCATAAAACCAGTGGCTGCCCCTTTAGAACGAACAACCGTATCCAATGTTCGATATATCCCCAGAAGAGCACTACGTTCTTCAGTGGACAGATCGCCGCTCTTATCCATCTGAAGAATCATTTCTGCCACTGATTTAGTCTCCGATTGTCCAGTCTCCTCTTCATAGGCACGGATGTAAGCCCCAAGCTCATCGACACTCATATCCACCGGATTAATGCCTGCCTGGACCATCTTGACTGTAACAACCGGTGTAAGGCCTTCTGTTACCAAGTCAATTTTTTCCTGGATGAGTTGTATGGTTTCAATAGATGTTTCGTCAATAGGCATTTGATTCCTAGCCAATATTTCAACGGCCAAAACATTGCTCTGTGTTGGTTCCAATCCCATAGATTTGATCATCGGTTCAATCTGTTCAAAAGTCCGTTCTATTCTATCACCTAGATCACTACGTACTTCTGTCATAGACGATTCATAACTACCCTCAGCCCGCCCCATGGCTGTCAAACGTTCCATAATGTGACTGGCTTGTTCATCTATTGCTTCTGACTCGGCACTATTAATAACTTCACCAACGGAGACATTCGTTACTTGGTTCATCAACCTGTAGGCGATGTCGCTCTTGTTTGAAGACAGATAGGTTAATTGATCCTGTGTTGCCTCTATGGTCTCTGCTAAAGCCAAGGATTTTTCAGCTGGATAATCGTCACCATATGCCTGTAATCTTATTGCTGATAAAGCGGTCTCCTCTGACTTGAGCCTGCTTATCACGTCCTCAATGGATGCTGTATCTATCATAATGCCTTGTTGTTCCATGCGCACAGCCACGTCCGATGTCATCTTTAGACGAATCTCAGATAATTGACGCATGAATGTAACGGATTCAAGAGCTACAGCCTTCAACTCAGAACTATCCTGAGCCAGTTCTGAAGCTTTACTTGCCACCTCATCTTGACTCGTTTTAGTTAATGACTGGGCAAAGGCACCTAAAGAAAGATGCTTATTTAATAGAACAGCACTTAAGGTCTGTTCTTCTGTCGCTGAACCTACACTAGAAATGATGGTATTAATGACATCCATACGATCTTGGGATATGGTCAATAAATCTGACGTGTCGCCACTATCCAGTTTGCTGCTTTGATTAGCTATAAGTTTTTCATCATTGATAAATGCCAATTCGTCAATGACGATAGATGTGGGTTTATCGCCTTCTGCCATTGCCTCTGCCATATCTGTCATTCTCTCAAGACGGGTTATTCCTGAAAGATAGGCTTCCGGGTCTTGAACAAAGGCAATGCTCTCAGCGCTAATTGGCACCTGACGTTCTACCAACAACTTTGCCCCTTCAATGCTGGCGTCATCCACAGAAAGCCCTTCTTTATTCAAATAATTCGTCACTAGCTCTGTGAGCTGATCATCTTCCATACCTGTGGATGTGGTTGGGATACTGGCAGCATGTAAAGCCTTGTATATCTCATCGACAGTAATAGCGTTATTGGTGTTTTGTAACTTCTGAAGGAGATTTGCTGCAGTCTCACTGTCAATGGATTTAAATGACTCATAAGTCTGATAGCCTGCTAACAACGTGTCCACTTGATTCTTTTTGATCGTAACTTCTTGACTCTCAAGAGCTGTCACAGCATCTCGAAGCAATGATTCATCCTGATAGTTGGATGCTAACTTACTTACCGCTTGATTCACCAGCTCAGATAAGCTTTGCGTATCCTTAGCCTTCACAAGTGCTTTATTATACTTCATGATTCTTGCCACTGTTTCTAGGCTTGTCACTTCGGCATCTAGACCGTCGTCAAGCATGTTTTTCAGATCGTCGTCCGTAAGATTATCCCTCAAAGACTTTAAGGCATTCGTCGCGTCAGCAACAATTGTCTCTACAGCATTCTGTCCGGACGTATCCATATGACTGGTCATTTCCTGAATCATCTCACGATAGTTCTGTACAAGACGAACAGAAGCGTTTAAGGAAGTGCCTTGAAGTTGACTTACTTGTTCAATCCCATTGCCCCTCTCCTGATTAATCAGGCTTTGATCCTTTGTATTCTTATTGATTTGTAATTGGTCCAAGGACACTGCTTTTTGTTGCATCGATGATACACTGACGGTCATATTGCCATCTCCATTGTTCTATTGAATCGCTTTTTGTGTTTATTAATTTCTCTAACCTCTTGTCACTATATTCATCGGCATATGTCCCGATTTTCCCAATATGAGATTCACTAAACACACAAGAAAAACATCCCAACTAATTTTAACGCCTCCTAGAATTCTACAGACATTTCCTTACTAAATTTACGTAAAATACAATTAATTATATTATTATATCCACTCATCCTATGAATCATCCTATAATCAGGTGGAATCATCCCATTCTCAGACTGGTGCAACAGACCTATACGCTGTATAGTATAACCATATCCAATCGGTGAAGGAATCAAGTCAGATGACTGTATCACCTCATGTATTGAGAGTATTATAATAAAGACATAGCCTAGACCAATCGGTCGGGATGAGAGAGAGTAAAAGAATTGAGAATTGGTGTGACACTATAAATTAATAATTCGGTTGTTCATTGTATGGGCATCGGCAGTTGATTCCACTATCACAAACACAGGACTGTACCTCAAGGCAGTCACTGTGTTTATTTTTTTGCTTATACGATAAAAGAGCAGCTGATTCACCAACCTTATCTGAAGAAAATGTTACAACAGATATTGATTGGCTAGTGAATCACTGCTCTTTGCTTAATACAACAGATTATTTATAAGATGCTACGTTACTCTTATCTACTCTTTCAAATGGCACCCATATATAGTTACCATCTTCACTAAGATACTCAAAACCTTCCAAACTTCCGCCGCTACCAAGAATCACTGCCGCTTCAACAGCTTTAATGCCTTGTCCAGAAGCCGACTGATACACAGTGAAGGCCATATTACCTGCTTCAATCTCCGCACATCCGTCCGGCGTCGCATCCACACCAAGAATCGGTACAGAGGAAGGGTCAATACCATTGGCGATCATAGAGTTGATTACCCCTATGGCCATCTCGTCGTTATTGCATATGACGGCGTCATATGATTTACCCGTTTTTAGCACCGTGTTAAAGAGCTCTTCCGCCTGTGCACGGCTCCAATTGGCCGTATCTTCAAAGACGTAGGTCACATCCATACCACCGTCATCCAAGGCCTTTTTTACCGCTTCTGTCCGCATATACGCCGCTCTATGGACAGGCTCACCTCTGAATAACACGACATTGATGGCGGATCTTCCTGAGAAATACTTAAGCAAGTACTCCCCTTGGAATCCTCCGGAATCATTCTCATCCGATCCCACATACAGTCTAAGCCCCGGCTCCAAATGTTTCTCGTCAACCATGGTGTTAAAGAAAATAATCGGTGTATCACCAAACATCCTTGTTACCTGTAACGCTGTATCACTGTCAACAAGATTAAGGACTACCGCATCATAACCGTCATCCACGTGATCTCGAAGCTGATCGAACTGCTGCTCAACATTTCCCTGGGCATCCAGCAAGGTATATTGGATACCATTGCTATTCACATAATCCTCCATGGTCTCTTTCATAACATTCAAAAAACCGTCTGTGTTGGAAAAAGAAATCAAAATCTTTGCGTTGCCACTACCACCGCCACTGCCTCCACTACCACTTGAGCAGCTAGACAATACCATCACAATCACTATAATCAAAGTTAATATTCGTAATCTCGTCATCCTTATGCCTCCCTTCATCAAACCTGAAACAGATCCACTTGATGTGCCAATTCGCTGGCTGTGTCTGTCAGTGACTGGGCATCGTCTGCCATGTTCTTACTGCTATCAGCAATGGTGGTTGACTGCAGCAACATCATTTCAGATGTAGAAAGAATCTCCTCAGAGCTTGCCGCTTGCTCCTCTGAAATCGCAGCAACGTTGGTGGCAACTTCATCCACGTGAGCTATCGCCTTAATCATTTCTCCAACGATATTGTTGGTACGCCCTATAGCAGCGAAGATCGTATCAAATGTCACCGCCGCCTGGCTGATTTGCTCCGAGCTGTTATTGATTCTTACCCCACTGTCATCCGCTTGCTTGACAGCATCGGTAACAAGCCTCTGAACATCACTGGTAAGCTTCGATATATTCTTAACCGCTTCTGCACTGGTTCCAGCCAATTTACCAATTTCCAGCGCAACCACTGCGAAGCCTTTACCAGCATCACCGGCCCTTGCAGCTTCAATGGATGCATTAAGAGCTAGTAGATTCGTTTCTTCAGCAATAGAACCAATCAGTGAAACGATATCCGTAATCTCATCCGACGCTTTACCGACCTGATCCACTGCACCTTTAAGCTCATGAATCGCCTCTCGTATGCTGTCCATGGCCACTTTAACCTGTTCCATATCCTGTTGTCCCTGTTCAGAGATTGTCACCGTCTCAGTCATCATCTCAGTAACCTCTGAACCTTTTTCAGTGGTATTGGAGACAAACTGACTCAAAGACTGTGCACTCTCGGCAATCTCGTTGACAGACCTTGCCAACTCTTCAACCGTCTGATTCAGGTTCCCCATGGACTCTGCTTGAGTGTTCGATGTATTAAACAGGTCACTGGAGATATCGTTGCTATTTCTAGCTTTTTCACGAAGAACTTGAGCAATCTCTGTCAGTTCACCGATCATATCTCTCATGACACCGATGAAATACTTAACACTATCGGACATAACCGATATTTCATCATTCCCCTTCACATCCACATCCACAGTAAAGTCACCATTACTCATGGTAACGATGGTCTTAGTCAAATTCTTGACCGGCTTAATCATTCGATGGACAAGGCGCTCAATAATAACAGATATGAGTATGATAGAGATAATTGCTACAATAACCATGAAGTTACGCAATACCGTCAGATCAGCCAAGATGACATCAATCGGCACATAGGAAGCCAAGGCCCATTCAGTACCTGAAATCGCCTGTAGATAGACCATATAATCATCCGTCTGTGAGAAGCCGTACTTTTGATCCGACAATGCTGATGCCACTTCTGCAAACACTTCATTGTCTGTATGGGCACTGATGTTGTCGGATACGATATCCGAGTTCCAGTGAGCAAGAATTGTACCTTCCCGTCTATTGAGCAAAAGACTTTCCGCACTTTCCATCTCAATAAGAGAGTTGACGATAATATTGATCCGGTCTATGGAGACATCCGCTGCCAATACTTTCATGACATCCGAACCGTCCATCAAGATACCCGTCGCACTGATGACAAGGTCACCTTCAGGCGATGCATGAGGTTTACCATAGGTCATATTCACATGGGCCAATCCCTCTTCAAACCAAGGAGCACCCGTGATATCACTTCCAAAATCAAGGGACGAATCCGTCGCCTTATAAAAGTCACCAGCGACAGTGCCAACATACAACCCTTCTGGGAAGTTGCTGTTATAACTATAATAACTATCCAACACTTCCTGGAAGGCACCTGAATCACCGCTGACACCTTCAAGGGCTGCCTTTGCCGCTGTGAAGTGCGCTAGGTTATCAGATAACCACGATTCGATCTGTTTACTTTGGTTATTACCTGATGTGGACAGCAGAACTGCCGCCTCTTCTTCAATGATGGCCTTAGACCTAAAGTAGGATATAACAATAAGACCTAGTATCAGAACAATTAGAATTGGTAAGATGAAGCTAAGCAACTTCACCTTGATGGATGACTTCACTTTCATTTGACTATGTTCCATAAAACCCCGTTCCTTTCTAGCTATGATTAGCCGACAGACTTTATTGAACTGCATTCCCCTCAAACAAAGTATTGGACACCTTATTACGTACCCATTATTCTAACATTTCTGCGTGTACTTTATATGTACACTGGACGCATACATAATGACTCCGATTAAGAGAACCTTCTATTATTGTTATTGCCATTTTAATGTGAACTTTGCCCCCATGTCATACTCATAATCTATACTGCCACCGGTTCTTTGAACATAATCTTTGACAATAGAAAGGCCCAAACCGGTGTGACCACCCTTACCTTTGACAAATCTTTCAAATAACTTCTCTTCAATGACAGGATCAACACCTTCCCCGTCATCCTTTACCACTAACATTGGATACGGCAATGATTGATATTCTATGGTCACTTGATGCTTCGCGTAGCGACTGGCATTCTGAATAAGGTTCTCCATAATGATGCGAAGTAATTGTTCATCAAAAAGAAAAACCTCTCCATTCAAAATCACCTTACACTCTATTTTTTTTGGGAAGAGCCGTACCATCTCCACCAAAAAACTATTCATTGCTATATTTGTCCACTCTGATTTCTTCACAACGTACTCCAAAGCTTTGCCTGAACGAATCAATTGATCAGCACTATCCTTAAGTCTAGCTACTTCTGAGTTAATCATCTGTGACCCTTCATCAAGGGTATAGAGTTCATCCTCCATACCTTCAACTGCCCCCTGAATATTCATTAGAGGGGCTTTCATTGCATGAGATGCTTCCCTAAAGAAACGACGCCTTGATTCCTGTGATCTATTATGACCCTCAACAAGCCCAGACCAGTCTTTGTTCTTTAATGTAATCACTGTATCTTGAGAAATTCCATATACTATAGTATCCAGGGGTTTTGTCACCATTTTTTTGAGTAAAAAAGCCGCAGCTAGAACAGCAATTATGCCTGACACCCCACTAATACCCAGAGCAATAAAAAATATGGCTTTAACGCGCCTAACACCTTGCTCTTGTTCAATAATGAAAACCTGTCCGATGGTTTCGTCCTGGTCATTCTTAATGATGCCTCTCGCACTAATAATTTCAGGCCTGCTCAACAAGCGTCTAATAGCGACATCTTCCAAATTCGTATACAATACCCCCCTACTAGCACCAACGACTGCTCCTTTAACCTGATTCATAGTCAATAGTTGCTCAAGATAATCGGATGTTATAAGACTAGGACGTTCCGAAAGCATTTGTGCAATGCTCTCTGCTAGGTATTTGTTTTCCCTGAAAATTTCATTTCTATTATAACGTCGGATAGCCGTATAAAGGAAAGCTGCTTGGAGGAGAATCACCAACGCCATAACCCCCATCATCATTAATAATAGTTTTCTATTGAGTCTTTTCATCATAACGATAACCTACACCCCATACAGTCTTCAGTTCGATGGTCAACTTTTTCCTTAACCTCTTAACGATGTCGTCTACCATACGCGTCTGCCCCAAGGCATCAAATCCCCATACCTCTTCAATAATCTGCTCCCTTGTTAATGCCTGTCTTGGATGGCGAAGAAAGAATACAAGGACCTCATATTCTTTTAAGGTAAGCGTTATTAGTATATCGTCATCATAGACTTCCATCGTTTTCAAATTCACCTTAACATTTTCACCTTTGAGTAAGTACGCTTCCTCTAGTACTGATTGGGTTTGACTCTTCTTGACTCTTGACAATAAGCGTTTTGACCTAACAACCAGTTCTCTCGGTGAAAAAGGTTTTGTCATATAGTCCTCGGCACCTATTTCAATACCATAGATACGGTCGAATTCGTCCGATCTTGCAGTAACAAAGATGACAGGTATATCCTCTACCGCCTTAATCTCTTTGATCAATTCGAATCCATTGTCATAACCAATCATCACATCCAATATGCACAGGTCCGGTCTTTCCAACTCAACAAAAGGCACAACACCTTCAACCTCAGTGAATCCAGTGACTTTCATACCTTCCTTTTCAAAATACCTTCGAATCAAATCCAAAGTTGTCTCATCGTCCTCTACAACCATTATATGCATTGTTATACCGCCTTCGCCCTATTATTGTGAAATCTGTTTTTATTATAACGGATATATAAGCCGGATTGTAAACACTCCCCGGATTTATACACTTTTTACACATTTATCCCATTAGCATCATACATTTATCCACTATTCTTTAGACATAGCCTATTAACCCAGTGAATCACAAGGAGGTACCACATGAAAAAAATCATCGCAATCATCACAGTAATCATGCTATTAGCAGCAATGCCTGTATCAGCTGCAGAGACAAACAACCCAAGTACAAGACCTATTAGAGAAGAAAATAATGTCAATCGCGAAGCGCGCCATGAAAAAATGTTAGAACTCTTCGAAGCCTATGCGCCAGATTTATCAGAAGCATTCGTAACACTCACCGAAGAACATCATACCTTCCATGAAGCACGTCAAATTCTTAGAGAAGATTACAAGACTGACATCCAGACTTCAACGGAAGCCATCAGAGCTTCTGTTGAAGCAGGCGAGCTTACTCGAGAAGAAGCTTACGAAGCAATTATGGCCATCCGTGAAGAAAATCAAGATTTGAAAAACTTGATTCAACCGATTCTTGAAGAAAAGAAAGTGGCTCTGGAAGAAGAAAAGGCAATCAATCAAGAAATTCGAGAAGCACTTAAAACTGCCCTTGACGCCGATGTCATTGATGAAGAGGCTGTCTATGACTTATTGATACAGGTTATCGATCAATTAGAGGCTCATATAGCCATTGATCTTGATTATGCGGACCAAATCGATGCGGTATTATCATTTGAGAGTGATATGCAGATATAGTCAGTAATGCAAAAACACTCCAGATTATAGATGGAATTCGTTCATCAACATCTTTGATGATGAACGGTTATTCCTTCTTAATCTGGAGTGTTAATAAGATTCTAATATTATGCGAACAACATCACACTCTTCACTGTTATCGTCCTAAGTCCTTGGCCATCATACGACCATCCCTTGAAGTATTGCTGTATCTTTTTCTAATCTCTGATAACTGCCTGATAATCTGACCTTCATCTGTCCGCCACTGATATTCGCTACCTGGCCAACCGTATTCCAAGGTAATCATCTCCGGCTTCATACGCTCCATCAGCCAATCCATCAGAACAAAATCTTGTTCCTCTAAAGGGGTGTGCATATCCTTTAAACCTTGATCATCCGTCATATGGCTACCAACAAAATGAACTTCCTTCACCCGATCAAGAGGTAGCTTCCTCAGGTAATCATGAATGTCCATATTCATATGCCAAGCCGACACACTAGCATGGGCCGTATCAAGCAGCATATACAAGTCATATTTATCACACATCTCATGAATGAATTCAGGATCAACGGCCTCTTTCAAGACGCATTTTCTATTATACATAGGGTTGTGATCCATGTTTTCAATCATCAAAGGCACATTCATGTGTTCTTTGAATACTTTAATGCCTTCTTCCAATACCGTCCTAGGCGCACCTCTGCCACTCATCTCCTGCTCATAGACAGAAAAATGCACTGCTAAAGTGTCATTATCATATGTCTCAAGGGTTCGGTTCATCAGTTCCCAGTCATTGCCGGTCTCTGGCGATACCATACCAATATGTTCATGCCATCCAAAACCATGGATCAGTACTTTACGTCGCCTTGCCACCATGTCATGCAAGCCACTAAAAGGGCCAAAGTAACCCATCTTCACTGCATCCACATCCGCTTGGGATGACGCGATCAGGTCCATTAGAATGCTGGAATAATTGCATCCGAATTTCATCACTACCACCTGTTTCTCAACGATGCTTCCACTGATTCTTCAGCATCCTATGATACCAAAGAAATATCTTCCATACTCTATTATACCACAACTTGATAATTGGGGGTTATTATAACAATAGGGCTAACCGTCATAATTTTTCTACATTATATTATACAGCATGATTCTTTATATATTCTCGCAGTGCTGCATTCATTAATGTCTGATAACCTATCTTATCTTCTGAGGCTTTCTTCTTAAAATATAGAAGTACATCATCGTCGATTCTAATGGTCATAGATTTCTTAACCGGTTCATAAAACCTACCTCTAACCCCACCGGAAAAATCATATTCGTCTTTCATGTTGTAATTTTCATCCATTTTCATATTGCCTCCTTTCATGAATCGTTGCACGCCTCGCTGAGATGATTCGTATAATCTCTTCACCTACATCATCGAAGTATAAGTGCGCAACAACTAATATGCATGATGCCTTGGTCTTCCCTACTGTGATCCACCGTTCCTCAAAATAATTAAACCTTTTGTCCATTATACTTAACTGCAGAGGGTCCTCAAATATCTCCTTGGCTTCTTCAAAAGAAATACCATGTTTGTCCATATTTATCTTATTCTTTTTATCATCCCAATTAAATTTCATCTCTCTCCTCCTTATTTTATTATATACTCACGTTTTTCCTGCGTCAATACATTGTACATACATATAATTATCATTACTATTAACCCGAAAAAATAACTGCCTCTTTGACAAATATTTATGGTATCATGTTTGGATAATGCTTACTTAATTGAACTTCGAAAGGACTACTCCATGCTTTCATTCCTTGGCTATGATGAAACGCTGCATCATAAGGAAAAATTCACATATATCATCACTTTCATTGCTAACTTCGTCGTTGTTGCATTCCTACTTTTTTATATAATTTTCATTCAGTCTATAACCGTCGTCGCCTTTACTTCTCTGTGTTTTTTGGCGCAGTTATCTGCTTTATTTTCATTAAAATACAAACACTTCTACACAGGTAAATTACTGATGTTGGTTGGTTTTTTCATACAGGAAATCGCATTGATATTCTGGCTGTTCCCAGAGACCTCCAACCTGAACTACTTCCTTTTCATCATTGCCCCTATCACCTTCTTCATATATGACTTAAAGGAACGAAGAGACCGGCTGACAGTGCTTATAGCGAATGCAATGGCAGGAATACTCTTATTATTGAACGAACTATACCCACCAACAAACCCACTGATTCATATATCCGATCATCTAATCACCATCTTCACCTTGATGACTGTTGGCACAACCATTGGCTCTATTACCATCGTCTATTATTTCTATAGCCGCACCTTGGATCGATTTCACGATGAGCTTCACACTTTAGCTCACACGGATAGTTTGACCAACATCAGTAATCGACGTGTATTGTTTGATGAGGGAAACACCCTTTTTGAAGCATGTAAAAAACATGGCCAACACTTTACACTGCTTCTTTTTGATATCGATCATTTCAAACAGGTGAATGACAACTATGGCCATCCAGCCGGTGATCAAATCTTAGCCGACATGGTACAATTGGCAACAGAGAACATTCGCCATTATGATATTTTTGCCCGCTATGGTGGCGAAGAATTCGCTATGATTCTAAAGGATACGACCCAGAATAACTGTCATGTGATTCCAAATAAATTACTGGACATGGTAAGAAATCAATCTTTCATCTTGGGGGATGGACAACAAGTCAAGATCACTGTCAGCATCGGTGTCACGAACTTCAATCCACGATATAAGAACTTCGATGAAATGGTAAAACAATGTGATAATGCACTTTATGAAGCAAAAGAAGGAGGACGAGATCGGGTTGTTGTGACAGATTGACTTTCGATTAAGTTGCACCACATCACATATGAAAAATCTTATTTCGGCACCCTCATCTTCCGATTTATCCTATGGTATAATACAAGTATGAATCCTTACTTTACGCATGTTTCAACTTATTATCCAAGAGTCTTTTGAAATCATCTGAGAACTCAGTTGTTTAACAGCCTCAATAGGAAGGGAGTCTCCGTATGCTAAAATTCACAGGTTATCATGCTAATCTTTCTATAAGAGATAAGTTCGCCTATGTTACTGCATTTGTATCTATTAGTGTTGTCTTTTTCTTTTTCCTCTTTTACCTCTTTGCCATAAGATCATTGACGCTCGTCCTATTTACAGGTATTTTCCTATCCGTCCAGATCATCGCAACCATGTTGTTCAAGGGCCGTTACAACTATCAGGGTAAGTTGTTACTACTGACTTGTTTCCTTATACAACAAAGCGCCCTTATCTTCTGGTGGGCACCAGGCGACATCTATATGAATTATTATTACTTCGTCATTCCACCTGTAACCTTCTTCATATTGAATCCAACAGTACCTAGAGAAAAAGTCGCCATCATTGTAACTAATGCCACCGCTGCTCTATTACTGTTAATCAGCGCATTATTCCCTAATACAGCGCCAACGCTTGTAATTACTGATAGTACAAGAGTCATCCTTACTTTCATGGCCGTCATTTCAACCTTCGGCTCAATCTCCGTCGTCTACTTCCATTATGCCCATCAACTTAGCGCATTCCATCATGAACTCCACACACTAGCCCATACAGACAGCCTAACCAACACCAGCAATCGTCGGGTGCTCTTTGACGAAGGCAACACTCTTTTTGACGCATGCAAAAAACATGGCCAACACTTCACCCTCCTCCTCTTCGACATCGACCACTTCAAACAGGTCAATGACCGCTACGGTCATCCTGCCGGTGATCAAATCCTAGAGGACTTGGTAAAGCTGGCCATGCAACACATTCGCCATTATGATATTTTCGCCCGCTACGGCGGCGAGGAATTCGCCATGATCCTGCGCGACACCAGCGAAAGTAACTTTGATGTCATTCCAAAGAAATTGCTTGAGATGGTTAGAGCAAATGAGTTTATCTTAGCCGATGGACAGATGGTTAAAATCACCATCAGCATCGGCGTGGTGAACTTTGATCCGAAGTATAAGGACTTTGATGATATGGTCAAGCACTGTGATGATGCTTTGTATGAGGCGAAGGGGAGTGGACGGGATCGGGTTGTTGTGGGGTAGGTGAGTAGAAATCGAATATCATAACAAAGAACCCTGAGAGTTTGCTCAATTTATACTCTTCAGGGTTCTTCTATACTATTTTTATGGTGTATCATGGTTGAAGCCTACATAGTCTCTAGCAGTGTCTAAGTCACTTGTCACCGTACCACCAGATACATTGTTCAAAAGTACTTCAGATGATAGTGCTGAATTTTCACTTTCCAGCTCAAACGCCAAAACATAACCAACCGTCACTGTTCCAGTGACAACACCATTGCCATCTACTTCATCTGCAGTTTTTGCCTTAATTTGAAAGCTAGCATCTGTAAGTAAATCCTTTGGTGATAAATAGCTAACAGTACTACTGTCGTTATATACAACGGCGTCTGCAACCGTATCAAAATATATATACTGACTCTGGTCGCCAATTGGTACAGTATCCGACACCTCAACATCAAAGGCATTTCTTGACTCTTCAGTTATTCTTAAGGCGACCATCCTGAGACTTGCATTTTCATCAATTTGCTCATTACCAAAAGAGAACGATGAAATACCAAAATCCAAAAACCTAAAAATCAAAGAAGCAACCATACTAAATATAACAATGCTTAATATCACTTCAATCAATGTCAGCCCTTTTTCAAATTCAGTTTTACTTACAAACCATTTCATATAATCACACCCATCATCAATGCTCCTCAGTATCTATGGGTATATAAACATAGATTGGTTTTTCTATATAATCAGCACCCTCTGATGTTAATATCACCGTAACACCTTCCACATCAAAATCACTCATTGGCGATGTGCCATTCCAAGCACCACCACTATAGTATCCCCATTCAAACATGATAGGGTCATTTTCTGCCTCGTCCGTTTCAAGTCCAAAAGTAGCTTCAATATCTGTATCAACTGTCGTAATTGGGTGTAAGAAAGTATACGATAATTCGTTTTCAAATTCCAACTGAGCATCGTATACTTCACCTACATATTCTTCTGATGCACTAAAAGTATTATACGCAAATTGAAATCCCATGAATGATGCAATACTTATAATTGATAAGAACGTTATAGCAATAATCAATTCTAAAAGACTTAACCCTTTTTCAGATTGCCAAAATAATTCTAAACTACTCAATTTAATATTTCTCAACTCACATCACTCCCAATAATCGATGCTCATGACCTTAAAGTCAGAATTTTCTACAACAGAACTATCTGGAGACACAATAGTAATATTGGCATCAATATCAATCTCTTTAGCATATATAGCACCGTATATATCTGTATCACCATTTTTCATATCAATCTTTGCTTCTTGACTTATGATATAACCATGAACTGTGCCATTCGTTGCAAAATTAGCGGTAATTTGATTCGAGCCGTATAAGTAAATTTTCAATTGATCAGCATGGTCTTCCCTTCCATAGACCATATTATTTTCTACTACAAAATCATAACTTGGATTCTTATTAGTGCTTGCACTTAGTGAGTCAACTGTATTGCCGGTATCAGGATTACCATCCATAAAATGAATCTCAACACGGCAATCACCATCTATACTCAATCCACCATCCATATATAAACAGTCTTCAACAATTATGAGAACATTATTACTACCTTCGATATGAACCTCATCTTTAACCCATGTATCACTTTCAAGATATACAATCATAAACTTCTCAGAACCATCAACATCATTGTCATTATCTTCGTCATTCAATAGCTCAAACTGCTCATAACTGTTAACTGGTTCATATTCTTGCTTATAATATTCTGCATTGTCCGTATTAATAATAAGTTCATCGATGATAACTATTCCATCAGAGTCATCTTTAAGAGTTCCTGAATCCGTAATCGTAATGTCACCATCATCGGTATTGAGGTCGCTATCGCCGTCATTAATAATCGATGTTGGTGTTGTTGTAACATCAAATATGTCCGCCAAAGGGGTCAATGTTGTACCATCATCAAACCTGGATTCTGTCCAGTCAATCCGCTTTAATGGAATATCATATTCAACACCATTAGAAACATCATCAACATTGCCGGCGTATGATGAGTTATGAAATGTGATTTCATTAAGAGAACCAGCACCTCCTATAATCAACTGTGGTGCTATACCACTAAGTATCTCTGCATAAAGTACATGTTCTAAAGTTGTCACAACATTGTAAGACATAGTCAGCTCAGTGGTTACTTCTATTCCATTATAAGTACCTTTTGATACAACTTTATATTTTTCGTCACCTGATGAAGAATCTTCGTAAACACTTACCAATAAATCATCTGCACCTTCCATCAGTTCAAAGGCATTCCCATCTGTATCTTGTGTGAAACTACTTGGCCTTGCATACCTCATAGTGCTAAACTGAGGCAACATATCCTTATCCACCCTCGATAGGCGAATGATTTCCATAGCCATTACTTCCGCGCCTGCTCGCGAAATATAATGAGCTTTCATATGGTCCGTTTGATATAAGGATTGATAATTCTCATTGATACTTACGGTAATGATGCCTGCAACCAACAAAAATACGACCGTCATTACAACCATTACATAGGCCAGTGCCGCCCCACTATTGTTCAAAATAATTTTCATAGACAAACTTCATCACCTACAATCCGTAAAGCTCCAATCGCTCAATCAACTTACACACTATAGTCTACGTTCCTCAACATAGATTGGCGTACCCATACCCATAGTCTTATTTGTAATAATACAATAGATAAACAGCTTCAGCTCTTGTCAATGTATTATCCGAAGCTTCCCACCTATTATCATAGTGGTCTTTACGCCAGCCCATACTATCAGCAACTGTTGACCAGTAGAACTCTTCAGTACCTTTAATGCGCTTCATCAGAAATTCCACTTCAGTATAGGTAATCGGGTCCCTAGGCCTAAGGGTATTATCAGAATAACCCTCAACAAAGCCACTTAAGAACCCCTTATGAACAGCTTTTGCAAATGCACCTTCTAAGCTTCCTAAGTCACCATAATCCCGGAATTCTGTCAGATCTACTTCTACTTCGTCTGGTGGTAGCTCCCATCCGTAGACACTGTCCAACATAACAATAAATTCTCCTCGTGTAATTGGATCATCTGGCCCAAATGTTAAATATGGGTTCAAATATAAATAGCCATAATCCAAAAACTCATTAATCTCAGTCTCAGCCCAATGATCACCAATATCTGTATATTCGAAGTACCTACTATAATTAAATAGATCGTCATCCTTAAGATACAAGTACCTAACTATAATCCCATTGTCCTCAACTGCCGCGAATGGATTCTCGCGATAAAAAAGCTCGTCAATATACCATTGATATAAACCATCAACAACATCCGATTCTGCAGAAAAAGTATAAAAATCCAGGTTTATTGAGCCAGTAACCTCATCAAACCCATTAGCTGACAGTTCCAGACTTGAGACATCAATTTGTTTAGGAAACTTCCAGATTGTCTTTAGCATATTAACAAAAGATCCATATTGACCGTCTAGTTCTATGCCCACACTGTCTTTTTGAAATAGAAGACCATTGATATCAACCATCTCAGGTAAGGAAAATGAAATAGATGTCTCATCTACAAATGGCATTAATAAAAAGTCTGTTAGAAGCAATATGCGTTCTTCTTGGGTCGTTGTGTTAAAAAAAGAGTCTGCTACCGTCTTGATAGTCGCATAGCTATCTGCAATGCCTTGATCGATCTCTGGCTCTTTTAGTATCAATGAACGTAGAGATTCCAGCTCATTTTTTTTGAGTCTAATCTCGATTCTGTTATCAGCCATCACCTTCATCTGTGGCTCAATGACATAGACAAAAGACGCCCAACTTGCAACAACCATAATCATAACCAGTAATAGAATGCGCTCACGGCTATTAATCTTCATCTATATCACCTCCTACATCGAAGGATAAACCAAAAGTATATGCCCTATCAGTGTCCCTGTTTATTCCACTAACAAAAACGTTCTGAAACGAATCAAACTGCCTTAAATTGTATTCGAATTCTGCAATCGCAGGTTTGCTTAATGATTCACCCGAAAGCGACACGTTAATGTGGTTGATACTTAGATGGTTAATACGTAGATCACTTGGCATAGCATCAGCAATCGTTAATAATAGATCCTCGCTAATTATACTGCTATGCTGTATATCATCTCCTGCAACTTCCATATCTGCCACTATTTCTAAAAGCTGTTGCAAAAGTTCTTGTTTTTCAGTAATTCTTGCAATATCATCAGTGGCACGGATCTCAGTAATCTTCTGCTCAAGATCGCTTAGCTCACTTTTTTGACTGGATATGATATAGTAGTTAAAAGCGATGTATCCAATCAATAAAATCATAAATAGCATAAAGAATATGTTGACTAGACGCACTCCGACACTAGACTTTTTCTTTTTCACAACATAACCGTCAAAAAAATTATAATCTGTCACAGTGTCACCTACCTTCGATAAAATACCCCAAGGGTATTCAGCACTTCTGCTATGTCTGTATTAGGTGTGAAGTCGATCGAACTAACTTTACGTATTTTGTTCGTTGGTAATTTGAAGTAAGATTCTATGAAGTCACTGATACCGTTAATATTACTTAGTCCACCGTAGATATAAACATATTCCACGTTGTTAGAACCAGTATTTCTTGATGCATAATAACGGAATATACGATTAATTTCATCTAACCAGCTACTAAAGGTTGATTTAACAACATTAACCAACTGAGCGTCCTCTGACGCTTCATCCACGACATAATTGATGTTATGAATCTCCATCTTCTTATGTCTAGCCACATCGATATCTAAGTCAAGAAATTTTGCAATATTCGTATCAAGATCTCTCCCACCATATCTAAGAATACGACTGAACCGATAATTACCTTTTTGAAAGATATGCACATTGATACTCTCATACCCAAAATCAACGAAAGCAGATACGCTGTCTCTATGGTAATCATTGCCATTGACTTTCGATTGGTGCTCTATCAACTTTCCAAATGCATTAGCCTGTGTGTCCAGCACCTGAGGTCGTAATCCAGATTGCTGAATAATCTCATGAAGCTGTCCAATCAGTTTCCTTGGGAATGCTGTGACAACCATTTCAGCAATAGGTTTATCATCTATTTCTGTCTCTCTACTGACAATGGCTTGCACCACATAATTCTCCATTTCAATTGGCAAGTATTGCTCAACTTCAAACTTTGCCATTTCTTGAAGGTTTTCTTTATGGAGGTTCGGTACCCGAACCTCCCGACTTATAATCTGACTGCTATCAACGCAACAGAAGCAGTCCTTTGCTTTGATCTTGTTCTTTTTCACCAGATCTTTTATTGCTGATACAACCACATCGGGTCTTGCAATCTCGCCGTCTGTGTATGTATTGTCCGGAAGAGAAGCCATCGCTACATTTTTAATCACCAAATCCTCTTTGACAAAATCGCCTTGGACTAATTTGATACCACTGGCGCCTATTTCAAAACCTAATAAGTTTTTCTTGAGTTTATTAATGTTTTTTGCCATGGCTTCTCTCCCTTCCTCGTCAAATTAATATTAAATTCGATTATTTATATTATGGTAATGTAGTGTATCCATTCGCTGTATCGTAGACGATGGACTCTGTTCCATAATCTATTGTCACTTCCGCAACACCTGTTGCACTATCTACCTCAACAGTAATTAAATCTACTGCACCATCATTGTATTGAATAGCAGTAGTCGGTGCATCTACTAAACCATCATCAACGAGTATTTCCATATCACCATCAACATCTGCCATTGTTGCTGACTCTGTATTTGTAGCGGTATCACCATTTATTTCTTCGTTATGCGATGCCCAGTATAACTCGGCTGCACGAGCAATAACAGCAGCATACTCTTTATCACTAGCAATCTCAGCTTGTTCAGTGAAGCCAAGCAATCTAGGAATTGCGAGCAGTGCCAAAATACCCAAAATAACTATAACGATGATGATTTCCATCAATGTGAAACCTTTTTCTTCTTTTCTCAATCTTCTCAACATATCATTTTCCTCCTGAATGATCTTATTCAGATGAATGCCTCATACTGCATTCATCTCTAACTTTTTTGAATTGCCTGGAACATGTCAAACATTGGTAGGGCCATTGCGATGACTATGGTTCCGACGACACCAGCTAAGAGCAAAATCATGAATGGCTCGAACATCGTCACCAATCGCTGCATACCATGCTCCACTTCGTCATCGTAATAGTCCGCTGTTTTGTCTAGTATGTCATCTAATGTACCGGACTCCTTTCCTATCTCCATCATTCCATCAAGCATTGGCGGAAAAAGCTTGCTCTCTCTCACGACCAAATGAAGATCGTGGCCTTTCTGCACCTCTTCACGGAAGGACAGTACTGCATCAGATATAATTCGGTTGTTCATTATATTCGAAAGATTCGTCAGGGCTGTCAACAGAGGAACTCCGCTGGCCAGCATCGTCGACAGATTCCTAGCGAACCTTGCAGTCATAATATTGCGATTAAGACTTCCAACAACAGGAAGCCTAAGCTTCAATCGGTCAAAGCGCAATCTGCCTTGATCCGAATTGATATATGAATAGATACCTAATACAAAGATACCTATGATCAATACTGTAATTAGGCCGTTATTTCTTACAAAAGAACTCAAGTCTAAAAGAAACTGGGTAATACCCGGCAAATCCACGCCAGATTTATCAAACATGGTTACAAATGTCGGTAAGATAAAAGTAACCATGAAAATAACGACAAGTATGGATACAATTAACAAGATAATCGGATATACCATGGCTGAACGCACTTTGTTCTTCAGCATCGCTTCTTTTTCGAAATGGTCAGCCATCCTAAGAAGAATCTTATCCAAAGTACCACTCACTTCACCGGATTCTACCATATAAATCATCATCTCTGGGAAGACCTTAGGCATAGTCTTCATTGATTCTGACAAAACTTTACCTTTTTGTACATCCTCATACATAGTCTCAACAGCATTTTTCATTACTGGCTTCTTAATCTGTCTTTTCATGATGTCTAAGCCTTTGGTAATGGTTGATCCTGCTGTTAACATAGCGTTCAACTGCCTACAGAAGAATGACAACTCTCTGGCGTTAACGCCACCCAAAATATGAATTTCTTTGGTACCCACTTGTTTCTTTTCTTCTATCTCAATGGGATAGCTGCCATTGTCTTTAAGCATCTCAACAACTTCACGTTTTGATTCGGCAACGAACATTCCATCCACCACTTCACCATTGGCTTTCATGGCTTTATAGGTAAATTCCAAATGACAGCACCTCCTTTAAAAGCTCGTCAATATCCAATCATTTTTTTCAATTCATCCCTATCAAAAGCATGCTCGATGGCAACTTCTCTCGTTATTTGCCCTCTTCTAACTAGCTCTTTTAAGGCATCATCCATCGTAATCATCCCTTGATTTTTTCCTTGCTGTATGGAGTTGATTATTTGATGATTCTTATGTTCACGAATCAGGTTTCTAATCGCTGTGGTTGGTATCATGACTTCACAAGCCGGTACACGTCCCATACCAGTCTTCATAGGAAGTAGTTGCTGTGATACGACCCCCTGTAATACTGAAGCTATTTGAACACGTATCTGTTCTTTATTATGAGATGGAAAAGCATCAATCACTCTATCGATTGTCTTAGCTGCACCTATCGTATGAAGTGTACTAAATACAAGGTGCCCTGTCTCTGCCGCAGTCAGTGCAATCTCAATAGTCTCAAGGTCACGCATCTCACCGACAAGTATGATGTCCGGATCCTGTCTCAGACAAGCTCTTAGAGCATCATGAAAATTATTGGCGTCCATGCCTATCTCTCTTTGCCCTATGATTGATTTGCTATTCTTGAACAAATACTCAATTGGATCTTCAAGAGTCAGGATATGTTCGCCTCTAGTTTCGTTAATACTTTGTATCAAGGATGCCAGTGTTGTCGACTTACCACTACCTGTTGGACCTGTAACAAGTACCAAGCCACTTTTAAGTGTTGCAAAGTTCTCAACTGCTTCTGGTATACCTAACGTATGTAAGCTTGGTATTACTGTATTGACCATCCTCATAGCCAGACAATAACTACCCCGCTGTCTATAAGCATTAACCCTGAATCTACCGACCCCCTCCATTGAATAAGAAAAGTCAATCTGCCCTTTGTGTTCAAGGGTATCAAACTGTTCTGCAGATAATATTTCTCTAACTAATTCCATGGTGTCTGAAGGATGTACAATCTCTTCATTGATTGTTCTTAGAGAGCCATCAATTCGCACGATAGCAGGAGATCCTACTTTAAGATGAACGTCTGATGCTCTATGTTCTTTACCGTACAGCAATATGTCATAAAATCTTTGTTCATGCATATGTACTCTCCTCTAATCGATGCGGTTTGTCATTCTATACAACTCTTCAACTGTCGTCGTACCGTTAAGCACCAGTTCCAGACAGCTTTTATGTAGTGTCGTCATGCCTTCTTGTATGGCCTGATCTTTAATGCTCTCTGTTCCGACACCGGCATCGATTAATTCTCTAATCTTCCTTGTAACAGGCAGTATCTCGTATATAGCTGTTCTACCACGATAACCTGTATGGTTACATAGATTACAGCCTTCTCCTGTATGAACCTGTATCATACCCGTACCAAGTCGCCTTGCGTCCCTCTCATCAATATTGTGTGAGGTTTTGCAATTATCACAAATTCTCTTTACTAGACGCTGTGCCACGATACCTGTCAGTGAACTAGATAGCAAGTATGGCTCTGAGCCCATATTCACAAGTCTGGCGATTGTGGAGGCCGTATCGTTGGTGTGTATCGTTGATAATACCAAGTGGCCTGTAATCGCAGCCCTTATGGCTATCTGAGCTGTCTCTCCATCACGAATCTCACCGACCATGATGATGTCAGGGTCTTGTCTGAGTATGGATCTGAGACAAGAGGCGAAGGTAAGACCGGCTTTTTCATTGACCTGAGTCTGGTTGATACCACCCATTCTGTACTCAACAGGATCTTCTACAGTGATGATGTTCTTGCGAATATCATTGAGGGCCGTCAGTGTTGCATAAAGGCTTGTGGTCTTACCACTACCAGTAGGTCCTGTAACAAGGACGATGCCATTTGGAACGTCGATGATTTTCTTGAAACGTTCAACGTTGTAGGCACTCATACCCAGTTCTTCTATAGTCAGTACATTACTAGACCTAACCAGAAGACGTATAACGACTTTCTCGCCATATACCGTCGGCATGACAGAGATACGAAGGTCAATCTGCTTGCCATCCGTCTCCATCTCAACACGTCCGTCTTGTGGCACGCGATTCTCAGCAATGTTCATGAAGCCCATGATCTTGATCCTGGTAATGATGGCCGATAAAGACGCCTTTTGAACAGTCATGTGTTCCTGAAGATCACCATCAATCCGGTAACGAATTCTAATATCCTTGTCCGTTGGCTCGATATGTATATCACTTACACCACTTTCAGCAGCTTGTATGATAATAGAATCTATCAGTTTTACTACGGGCGCACTGTTGACTTTCAGAGCTGTATCCAGGTCAAAATCATCTTCATCACCAGCGGTGCTAAACTGATTGCTGAACTCGTTCATGGTGTCCTGAGCACTGCTTTTTTTATAATATTGTTCTATGGCTATGTTAACATCATGGATACTGGCAAGGTACGGCTCAATCTTAAGACCAGTTGCCAACTTCAAGTCATCGATTGCAACGATGTTCATAGGATCTGCCATCGCAACAGAAAGAACACCCTGTTCCAATCTGACTGGTATCAATGTATGTCTTTTTGCCATCTTTATGCTTATGAGTAGCGGGATTTCCGGGTCTATGTTCACCCGGTTCAGATGAATCTGCGGAATGCCAAACTGTATCTCCAGCACTTCCGTAATTTGTTTCTCCGATACGAACCCATCATCCACCAAGACCTGTCCTAGAAGCTTCTTTGTTTCTTTCTGCCGCTTCAAGGCTTTAACCAATTGGTCTTGAGTTATGAGATTCATCTCCTCAAGTATCTCGCCAATCCTCTTACTTCCTACATTCATTATTAACCCTCCATTAGAATGCCGTCCGTAATTATTCTTTTCAATCTCTTATCTCTATTTATCTATCTAGGTTAGGCTATATATATGTATGCCCTATACTACTGTATACGCTAAAAGAAAAAAGTCATAAAAAAACCATAGCGTCATTATAATTTTCGCTATGGCATCTGCCGTCAGGTACTCGACAATCTTAGGCCTACTTTAGACCTTATATATGGCGCCATAGCTTTATGGATATCGTTGCTCATGTATGAGTCAATTGAACCATTGATGCAATGTTACTATATATTACGGAAGTACCAGTCTATTAATGGTACCCAATCGTCAAAAATCCCTGAAATATTTTATTATTATTACTCGTTATAGCCAAGTGGTATTACTTATTAAGATAAAAATAGATGCTACAAGAGATATCTATACCATTATAACACATGAGATGTCATATGTCATAAACCCTGAAAGCCCTGCTTAGCAGTCCCTCGCTTCCATAGCGGATCCAAGATGGTACATTTGCTGCTGTCATTGAATCTGTTTGTTCTTAGTTCTTCTTAAACATAGCCCTAAGGGACTCAAGTATCCGAGACAAAACCGTTTGCTGCTCGGGATGCTTGACCTGTTCTTTATAAAAACTTGGACACTCTTTTTTAACGTCCGAACGATTAAAATCATCCATCACACACACTCCAATTAACACTTCAACACTTATCTAATCAAATGGGAACCGTAATCACATTCCTCTATATCTGATTTGAGTATACCCCTATTTTTTGAACTGAGTGTGAACACGAAATGAAAGATTGTAGAACATTTTGCAATATTTAATATTATATAACATTTAATATCGTTCGGATATGATACCAAAACAACTTTGGGGCTGTAGTTCAGATGAGTTCCTAGGAAGGGTTTTTGTGTCGGGCCCGATGTGTACTCACGTACATGAGGGTCTATCACAATGTACCCGATCACGATATTCGCAAATGTACAATGCCAAAGCAAGTTTGGGGCTGTAGTTCGGATGAGTTCCTAGGAAGGAATCTTGTGATAGGACCGATGTGTACTCAGGTACATGAGGGTCTAACGCAAGATTCCTGACGACGGAAATCGCCGAAATACAGCCCCAAACAAAATGCCAGGATCTTGGGGGACCCTGGCCAATAGAGAATGAAAGAATTGAGAATTGTAACTATAAATATCAGGTAAAGACCTGCTATTTAACAAATTTTCAATGAACATTTTTCAGTTCAATATAGATTACGATATTCACTGATACATTTGGTACCTATTTGAATATTTCTGTAACTTTTTTCTGTTTTTTAATTCTTTCCAAAAGAAACACCGACCGAAGCAATCAACAGTCGGTGTTTCAACTAAGAGAAAAGTTGTTTTTTTGAAACTAGCAGCCTTTCCCTACTTATGTTACATTTTCAACATTGGTAGAATTACCTCATTCCACTAACGTCTTCTTTTTCTCAAGTAGAAACCTAAACCAGTCACTAATGTACCCAGTAGTCCATTTGCTGCCATTGGTACACCAGAGGTTGTTGGTAATGCTTCCGGTGTCACTTCATCAATGATTTCCATCATTTCTTCTTGAATAAAGACAATATGAATCTCTTTATCTTCATCCATGACGATATTGAATCTATTGGCACCTACAAGTATCAGATCTTCTTGGTCCGGTCCACCGATAGCGAAGAATTCCCATCCGTCGTCACCTTTAAGAACAGGGAACCTATAAACTTCTCCCTCTCCCATTGGGATAACATCTGATTCAACATTGCCTTCACCTTCAACGACGATGGTCAATGTAAATCCTTCTGGCAAAGCTTGTGGAATCTCTTCTCTGACAAATACCACATCTACTGTCTTATTAGCGTTCATATTAATGTTGTAATCACCATCACCGTCTGGACCTTCTACATCATCACCATCACGACCTTCGATGGCAAATAGCTCCCAACCATCTGCAGGTGTGATTTGACCCATGTTATAGTCACCGCGAAGATTTGTTGTTCTTCCTTCAGCGTCCACTGTACCTTCACCTTCAACATTCACTGTCAAAGTGTATCTAGTACGAGTGACGGTTCTGCTACTGACATTAACAGTCTCACTGTCGGTATCAGAGTCAAGAAGCTCATATTCTTCTGGACCTTCGTAATCCTGTTCACTGGCATAGCCATATGCTTCTACAACAGCCACATTATACTTGTCACCATTGGATGAGAATGAAGTACTGTATTGGAATACATAGACTTCACCAGGGTCAAACATGTCATTGTCATTCAAATCTGCCTCACCTAGAAGTGGCACAATATCAAAGTCATATTCTAATGTACCATCATCATTCATATCATCCGTCAGGATAACACTTGGATAGGACTCTGTTCCATCATTGGTAACCGTTATTGTATAAGTTACAGATGTGCCTGTGTTAACGGAATTATCATCTGCATCCTTGTCTACAATAATACCCTGTTTAATCAAATAAACGGTTATCTCAGTGTCAGAATCAATATCGATGACATCAAAGCTACCAACAGCACCTGGATATGAGTAGCCATCGCCATCTTCTACAACCACATCAACAATCTCCCAATCAGGATCAATTGGTGTAAAGTCAACCGTCATATCTTCCATATAGGTTAATGTATATTCAGCACCATCTTCCAGAATCTTGCCTTCTGGCATACTCTTAACTTCCAAATCATAGGTCTCTGGTTCTGTATAGACAGTAATAACATAGTCCCCATCAAGGACTTCAATATCATACATACTGTCATCCTCTAGTGACATAGCATCTTCGCCATTCATCGCTACAGTAACATCTGTTATATCGTAGTGATCTGCTGCTGTAAAATAGAATGGGTCAAGTTCAGTGCCACCAAGGCCATCCACGATAACATCACCAATGGTTGCAGGTGAAGCTAATGATCCAGCATCTCCTACCAAATTAATGGTAACATCATATAGTGGTACAGTTTCAACATAGAAAGTAATGTCTTCGTATACACCATATTCTACGTTATCCCAGAATACCGATTCATCGTGTACATAACTTGTTAATATTGGGTAATCGCCACTGCTGCTGTCAAATATTGTTGTCATGCCCATTTCTTCAGAATCTCTTACGATACTGACAATAGCACGTCCTTCAATCGGTTCAAATTCAATGCTTAATGAGTCACCATCAAGCACCGTCCAACTGCCTTCTGGCAATGCGGTTTCATCCGGCGAATCTATTACTGTAATTGTGTGAATTTTAGTCGTCTCAATAAAGTAATAGTAATGACTATCTAAGTTAGTCAATGTATCGGATTCTACAGCACCAATTGCGTTTAATCCAATCATATTCGTTGGCAAGTCTTCCGGATCATCAATAGCAAATCTATAGACTTCATCCAATTGATATCCAGGCATCACGCCAAACGTCGGCACAACTGTTGCACCTTCATAGTAGGTACCGTCATTATCCCAAGTCGCACCCATTTCACCATCAATGATCACTTCATATTCCATCTCTGGAATATCTTTTACGGTTACCACAAACGCATGGTCTTCTTCTATCATATCGATATCATAAGAAGTCATGGATCCCTTAGATACGCCGTTCAAGTGAACATCATCTACAAATGTATTTGCATCAGTCACTGTAAAGTATACAGTGTCCGAATCGTGCCATTCCCATGTTTCATTTGTGCCATCTTCAACGATTGCACCTGCTGGGTCCGAGTCGATTGTCACTTGATAAGTATTGATGTCCAGATAAACATCAATCACAACATCATGATCAATTGATGTCACTGTCCATGATGCTGGATTGCCTTCATTTGTGCCGTCCACCTCAATATAAGATTGTGTATAGCCATCAACGGTTTCAAACGTAACAGTATGCGAATCTTCATACTTAAGCTCTACTTCTGAAGTTGGAATAAGCACACTGTCATCATCCGCATCGTAATAGGTTATTTCAACTGTAAAATCATCCCGCTCAGTATAGACAATCACCGCATGATCTTCTTGAATGTTCATAATATCATGAGATGTTATCGCACCTAGAGATTCACCATTATCTGTTACATCGACAATATGATGTCCAAAATCAGCTTCAAAGGTCAATGCTGCATCTGAAGTAGTCCAATAAGTACCTTCCCCAGTCCAAGAGGCTGTATCATCTGGATTGTCAGTAATTGTCACTTCATGTGCTTGGATCAGGTTATTCAACCAATAGTTAATTGTTCCGCCACCTTCGTTACCTTCGCCAATATCATCACCCTCTTTGTCTCCTCTTGCTATCGAGTGAGGAGCACCTTCAATTGTAAAATACTCAACCACTTCGGTAATGTCCTGACTAAAATCAGATGATGTATAGTTTATGCCGTTATGCCTATTTAAGTTGACTATATATAGTCCATTATTCAGCTTAATGATTCCATCAACTGCAAATAACTCTTCCTCTGTCAAATCAACACCACCATTGTCAGATTTGAGATATGCATATGTAACAATGTCATCTTCAAATGGTCCATCATCCGTCACATCAACGATTGCGCGTATGATTTCATCACCTGATAACAGGCTATCTTGATCCTTTAAGTGGACACTTGTTGCCGGGTCAGCGCTCACCGGCACTCCGATGGCCACCAGCATTACTATTGTCATCATCAACGCTAGTATTTTTTTCATTCCTTTACACCTCTTTCTAAACGTTACACAGTTATTGGTACACATGATCTCATTATGCCTCGTCGCGTTGTCACGTATATCGCCGTCACTGCTATTAGGTTGTTAGTGATTGACTTTATCCGACATTGCAACCTTCCGTGGAAGGGCCCTCTTGCAATGTGGCAAGCCCCAGATTATGCCATGATACTTTGTATAAAATACAAAAAGCCACCATTTCCACACATAGGTGCAGAGACGATGGCAACTTTATATCATGGCACGATTACATGCTTTAGACTTAAGCTTTGATCCATATCTTTTCAGATATTTCACCTTTTTCATCTTATTCTTTTCATTTACTCACACAGTATTAATGTCTCTAAAATGACTGCATTATTTTCTGTGTTGTTGTTTGATTAGTATTTATTGACGTCTTAATGTCAATTAAGGCGTTTATAAGAGTGTACGGAGAATATGCATAGTTATGGTCCCCAACTTCTCACCAAAGAGGATAATTTTGAGAAATAAAATCAATTAGATAATATTACGATATAAAGCTTATTTATCTATAAGAATCTTCTACACATTCAAAGAAACCGTCCCTTCCGGAACGGTTCCTTCGATCATATGTACGTGCCCCAGTTACTCATTGAGGTACCACTGTGTATGTCTATTAATCTTTTTTATGTTTTGTCCAAAGTCCAAATGCTGCCATTACGCCACCGAAGAATACTTGTACACCAAGTGGCACGCCGCCAGTTTCAGGAAGTATATCGTCTAGGATTTCTTCTTCAACAGGTGCAGCTTCTGGTACTGGTTCGTCCAGAATTTCAGGTTCTGGTTCCGGCAATCGTTCTGTCTCTTCTCTGACAAATACTATCCTCAGATACTTGTCTTCATCCATTCGTATTTTACCATTGGATAAGATATCTTCATCGTCGGATCCTGTTGCGAATCTGTCGAATTCCCAACCACTGTCAGCAACATAAGACACATCAACAAGTGAATCTTCTTTGTAGTCCCGTTCATAATAATCATTAGCTGTTATGGTGAATCGTCCACCACCTACAACTTCAAGGATCAAAGTATACTCTCTTGTGCTTGGATTTGACCGCCTATTAACTCTGACTGTAACACTGTCCTGGTCTGTTGCGACAGGTTCATCAGGCTCAACATCATCACCTAAAACATAGTCAAAAGCTTTTACCATCGCCGTGTTCGTTTTGTTACCTTCACTGCTGAAGCTGGATGTTTCACTGAATTCGATCGCCTCACCTACAGCAAGAACATCACCTTCTGCTATCAACTGTCTGTCAACGATGCCTAGAAGTTCATCACTGAAGAGAACGGATGGGTAGTCGATATCACCAGTGTTGACAATTCTAAAGAAATAAGTGACGGATTCATTCGGCACAACTGAACTGTCATCCACAGTCTTCTGAATGTCTATACCATAAGCTAATACATCGACAACTGCATCATCTTCACTACTAACCATTTCTTCTGAAACATAGGACAGTCCATAATATGGCACTGCTGTTACCATCGCTTCGTTGGTGATTGTAGCCTCTTCTTCAAATGCCCTGTATCTAGTGATTGTTCTTACATCACCTGGGTCCATGTTCAATATTACTTCATCTGCCAAGTCAGGGAACATTGGATCTTCTAACATAACATCCTTAAGTGGCATATCGCCTGTATTTTCAATCCTGAAGGTATAGGTAGCTGTTTCACCAACTGGAACCTCTGATGGACTTGCTGATTTGGTCAACAGAATGGATGGTTCTGCAACCACTTCGACGATAACTTCTTCTGAAGAAGATCCTATCGGTTCTTCCTGTTGATCCATACCATTCGCCGCAGCCGTATTCCTAAGAATTATCGGATAATTATATACCAATGGCTCATAGCGAGGGATCAAGAAGTTCTGGAAGTCACCTGCCACTAAATCAAAAGGTTCAATAATCATATCAGGGAACATCGGGTCCGTTAATACAATGCCCATCAAGTCTTCATCACCAACATTGGTAACTGTAATCATGTAGTAGAAAGGATCGCCTACCGCCACTTCATCGATGCCTTCAAATCCTTCAGGAATGCCCGAACCATCTGGTATCAATGATGGGTTGTCTAACGCTACTTTCTCGACACTAAGTCTAGGGTCATTGACATTGAAGGTAGCACTGTCTTCATCGTTAATGAGATCTCGTCCTCTTGGTACATACTCATTATCCAGAGGTGCCACATCTTCAATAGCACTGACAGTTGCTGTGTTCTCTACACTACCTGTAGCACTAGCAAGAGTGAATAGCAGTGGGTCTGTCACTTCTACCACTTCTCCTACTGCCAGCATATCAAGGGTGTATGACCATCCTGGGAACATCGGATCTTCAAGGAGTATATCTTCAAGAGGTACATCACCGGTATTCTCAATAGTAAAGCTGTAAGTGACTGTATCGCCTAGGTTAACTGCGGTGTTACTAACTTCTTTGACTAGGCTAATTGCTGGAGATGTAAATATAGTGATCTCTGCATATACTTCTCCATCATGTCCATCGTGGACATAGGCACCTTCCCACTGACCATCTGTCGGGATACCTCTTACTTCTACCTCATTGTGTAAGTCTCCCGGTTCAGTAAACATTTGCTCTTCACTGTAGAGAGAATAACTGCTGCCATCGCCTTCATAGGTAAGAAGTAAAACTTCTTCTGCCAACGCATCAAGATCCATCCATTCATCGCCCCAAAGCATTGTATCTTTGATTTGAATGTCTGTCAGATCCATATCGCCGACATTGTCGATATCAAATCGGTAATAGAAAGTACCACCAACACCAATAGCATCAATTACATCACCATCTGGCATACCATCGACCACTGTTTTTACAACTTGAATCTCAGGTTCTGCAACCACAGTAACTGACACTTCATTGGAATCGTTGATAATCTCATAATCACCTAGATCCACGGTTACAGTTGCAGTATTGTCGAATGTACCCGGATGAGTGAAATACTGATTTACAATTGGAAATGTTTTTGTTTCATTAGGCTCGAGACTAAACGTTCCTGAACTCCAGCCCCCCTCAATCTTGTCATCTGTTACGACAACGTCTTCGAAAGTTATATTGCCCTCGTTGGTAACCGATATCTCATAGTCAACCATTTCCCTTACGTCTATTGTCGACTCGGAAACTGATTTTGTGATGACAAGTGATGGGTCATTAAGTCTGAACTCTGCATCGTCATCATCCATGGCGTCTGAGTCTGTCAGACTATCATTAGGACCTCTCAGAGCAATGTCTACAAAACCGTAAACCGCTGCGGTATTCTCATACAACCCCGGGTCCAATCCATCAATCGGCCAGTCCACTTCGAATTCTAATGGTTCATCCGTTAAACCAAGGGCACCTAGTGATTCAAATAGATTTATTGTTGGGTCAACTAAATATACATCCGCAAACCCCACATTGCCTTTGTCTGGCAATTCATCTGGTATGCTGATAACAAAGCTGTATGTGACATTTTGGTCTACATCTTCAATATCAGTAATTGATTCAGGGTCGACTGATTTTTCCAGATGAATGAATGGATGTTCATCGAATTCCAACGTGACAACATAATCAATATCCGTATACATCATCTCTGGCGTATCTGAATATTCATCCGTTTCACCACTGAAAATTCTTTCTGTTACACCACCATTGGTTCTGTCGATGGATACGATATTATAATCATAGTCATTGACTGTCTCAAATGTAATGGTTCTTGGTCCATCTTCTTTTGTAAATGTCGCAATACCCATGCCTTCTGGTGTCGCTTCACCGTCTGGGATCACGTCTACATTAACATAATAGGGAACAGCTTCAGTATCTACATATAATATGTGGTCACTGTCAATATCCTCAATCGTGTAGTATGTCGTATCTGGATAGTCATACAATGGCGATACCGCATCCACTTGCACCTCATCCACAGTATCAATAATGCTTACAAATCGATACCCTGATTCAAGGTCAAATGTTAAGGCTGCATCTGTTGTCATATTTGCTGCCCAGAAATACGCATGATCGCCAGTCCATGAGGCTGTACCTCCATCGGCATCTTCATCTGCATAGTAAATATCTACGTAATACAAAGCAACATCTAAGTCAAGCCATACATTGAGGGTCCCTTGACCTTCGGGTTTAAACTCAACATCAAGGTAATCCCAGAACACATCAGCTTCTCCGATTTTGAACATAATCAATGTATCTGATACATATTCATTATTGTCCAATGCTTCAAAGTGATTACCTACTCTGTCCATTTCAACTACTCTGTAGAAGTCACTATTGGCATAGTTTTGTCTCTCTTCTTCTGTGACAAACTTAGATCTATCACCAAAATACGCAAATACTCCTATATCTCTGTTTCCAGGATTATAGTGCAGCTTAATGGTTGTCTGGGGTGTTCCAGCCATTGCTACACTGCTCATAGCAACAACCATCACCACCGATAATAACACAGATAAGATTTTCTTCATTTCGCACCTCTTTCTATTACTGACACATATGCCTAACTGTTATTCATCGGGTCAATATATACCTTGATGTCACAACACCGTCAGAGTCTTGTTCTTTAAGAGGTTTGTTCCTTGTCCGTTCAGGTGAATCCCTTCACTTCAAAATACGACTATATCACCGTTAAACCAATAACCACATTTTGCCTAACAAAAAATAAAAGGTTACCATCGCTGCGTACTCTCGTACTCAATCAATGGCAACCTTTCATCTTGGCATCACATGCTTTAGATTCCGGTTTTGCTCCGCATCCTTTTGGGTGTTTCACCTTTTTCATTGGTCGTTGTCCTTTTATCTCTCAGAATTCCCTGCCCCAAATCACTGTCTGTATAGTTGATTGTAAGAATTCTGATCACCATTCCAGCATCGTCGACCACGATGCACTACTCAATCAAACAAATAGATTTACCTGTTACATAATAGAGTACGCAATGTAGATCGTAATAAAGGACCCTACTCACAAAAACAATTACAGAACTTGTCACACCTTCTACTCTGCACAACCGAGCCAAAGCAGGCATGGGATGTTCTTACTGAAACGAGTTCGATTGCGAAGCAAGCATGTCTGAGGCTTCAGAAGAACATCCCATGTCTGCTTTGGCGACCTCCCCACAAAAACCAAACAGCCAGAAATAAGAAAAGACCAACCTGATCACCACCAGATTGGCCTCCAAAAAATCATTTCTTATTACCATTACCACCGGCATTGCTACTATTGCCACCATTGCCGTTATTACTCTTATCTTCTTTATCAGGCTTTCCCGTATCTTCAGGTTGTCCCGAAGATTCGTCATCATCGTCTACCTCAGTCTCATCACTTACAGCTTCTGATGATATATCAATGCTTCCCTCTTCATCAACAGACATTTTAACGCCAGCTTTTTGAAGAGCTTTAACAACATTTTTTGCCCTAACCTGAAGTTCCTTATCGGTTCCGTTATTATTCTCTTTCAAACCGTCAATTGCATCTATTATTTCTTCAATCAAAGCTTCAACATCTTCTGCATCATAATCCTCATCATCTACGCTAACAGAAATATCACCCATAACACGATGCGCCGCTTCAAGCTTCAACTGCAAAGCAACCAAGAAGCCCTCATCGTAGGCATCCTCATCTTCTGGTGTATCCGACTCATCTTCTGAATCATCATCCTCAAGACCAACTTGTTCTTCAATCTGCTCTTCATCAGGAGTAAGCGCCTTCACAACAGCGTTACCTGCTGCCTTTAATTCCTTCAACAACGTCTTAACATCCGCATCTTCGGACGACTCAGCGTAGGCCTCGTAAGCACTTAGATACGCTTCATAAAGTTCAACTTGTTCTTCCGTCAACTCAGCGCCGTCCACCAAGGCTTCAACTTTATCCACCAACACCTGAACATCATTTCTATTTTCAACAGACTTACCAACTGTATTACGATGAACATAACCTGCTTCTTCCATTTCTTGAAGCTGTTCTTCATCTTCAGCAAGCTCTTTAACAGACTCTTTGCCTTTCGCCTTACCTTCATTTTGAAGTGCCACCAAAGACAATGGCTTGCCATCAGACTTCGCTTCTTCCAATTCTTCATCAGAAGCCTCTAGCAAGATTACAGTCACTTCATCTAAGTACTCTTCCTTGTCCAGTGCTGAATCTATCAGCCCTTGAATTTCTTCTACCACTTGGGCTTCATCGCCTTTTTTTGCAACGGTGGTCACTGCTATAAAAGCATCTTCATCATCTTTAATAAAGCCGTCCATCTCTGCCTCAGCAACAAGAAGACCTATGGCCTCATCAATGCTCAGACCCTTGACATCCACATCAAGTAATGATTCACCGTCTTCATTCATTGCTTCTATACCAATGACCTTGTTCTGCCTATTCAACTGAACCTCAACACTTGGGTTAATATCCAATGTAACAACTGCGAACACTGCTATATTCTGACTGTAGAATACCACACTAAGCAAAATTGCCACCACAAATATCGCCGCTACCGACGCGTATCGCATCATTGGTAATGGTGTCGTATTCCTTGTCTTCTGTGACACAAGCGTATCTTCTTCAGTAAAAACAATCTGTGTGCCTTCGGTCATATTTTTTTTATTACGTACCCTAACATAGGCACCGTCAGAAAGAACGATACTGCAATCGTCTCTGACTTCAATGATGATTCCTTTGTTCACTGCTATCACCTCGCACAGCTAAATATGTTTGAATCATAATTAGCTTCTCTCTGAAAATTACAATAACACCAATAATGTAGTTCCTGTAGGTTTTCAACCTTTTTTTAGTCGTTTTATAAGCCCTTACAATGGCAGCCATCGGCAATTTTCTTGTCTCGTACAACCGCCCTACAATCACTTCATTCTCAGAGATGTTCTTACTCAGATCTTCCACTTCCACTTTTGTCTTCTGGTGCTTTGGCGCTTCTTCCACCAACATATCCATGGTAATACCAAAACCGGACAGCGCATTTTTAAAAGACATCACTTCCGCTGCTAAATCTTCGTCCGCTCTGGCATTGGCTCTTTGAAGTACCTCTTCATTGGTTTCTACCGAACCATGATAACGCACTTCCTTACGTAGGTAATCTGTAACTCTGCTGCGTATAACCAAACTGGCAAAATTGATGAAAGTGCCTTTATCCGCCTTATATTTATCTATGGCTTCATTAAAGGCTTCCAACCCTACAGCAAATTCGTCACTATCTTCCGACCTAACGTACATACCGGTACACTTAGATACTGTGTTAATGATAAATGGCTTGTATTGACTTATAAAACTGTTTCGTAGATTCAGATCTGTGCTCTTTTGAAACTCAAGCACCCGCTCCAGTATATCTTCCATATTCAGTCCTTCTGAACCTGTTCACTATAAGACTACGCAGGTTCTGTGGCATATTAGTACCTATAATCAAGAATTTAACGATTATTCACATTTTATAACAGTATTGTAACATTTTAGGTTTGGTAACACCACAAAAAGACGACTGAATCATCAGCCGCCTTACAAACATCATAACACTTTTCTTTTATTCGCCTTGTACAACAGGCTTGGCTGCTATTGCTTCATGCATACCAAAGTTGCCCTGAATCCTAGCGCCATCATCAACGATGATACTGCCACACTTAATGTCACCCATAATTTGAGCCGTCTTGGTAAGATGCACCTGTTCCTTAACCGCTACATTGCCTGTAACGACCCCTGCTACAAGAACAAAATCAGCATCAATATTACCTTCTACCCTGCCATTTTCACCGATTGCCACGCTGGCCTCTATCTTCATATCGCCTTTTAACACACCATTAATCTGAATGGATGTCTTGGCATTGATCACACCACAGTCGATCACCGTATCTTTTCCAATAATTGTCGTGGGTTTATCATAGTTGGGTTTTGCTTTTCCGCCTAACATAATTTGTCTCCCTCTAGTTAATATAAGTCATTGGATCTTGATTTTCACCATTTTCTATGATTTCGTAATGCAGATGAGGACCACTGCTTCGTCCTGAATTACCTGATATAGCTATGACATCATATCTGGATACCTGATCACCTGCCTCTACAAGAAGCTTCGAATTATGGGCATATTTTGTCAATATACCATAGCCGTGATCGATGATTATCATATATCCATAGCCACTATTGTACCCGGCATAAGTCACTGTCCCCGCGCCAGTTGCCCATACATCCTGGTATCTTGCTTTAAAGTCAACGCCTTTATGAAATTCGTAACCCGACCCCAAAGGGTTACGTCTATAACCATAGGGGCTGGTCACATACGTGTTAGAAACGGGCATGACGCCAGGATACGCTTCCCAATAAGGCATCATTTCATCCACCTGCTCATCGATGGTTTCATATATATCCAATTCATCTTCTATTGTCTGCCCAGCATCACTCACTTGAGAAAACAAACGCTCAGCAACACCGTCAAAATCATCTCTTGAAGCCGTCGGTTGCTCTGACTGTAACATAGACTCAATCGCTAAGAATGTGGTCAGGTTCTGGTATCCAGCCACAACCTTGTCTTCAACAGCCAAAGGAGCATCTGTGACTACCTCAAGTGGCTGATCGTCCTCATCTGATTCCAAGTCTTCTGAACTTCCAGTACTGGTACGCCAATTCGGTTCCTCATCCTGAGCAATCTGTGGTGTCATCTCCGCCGTCTCCAGCTTATCATCTATGACACGCTTATAAGCCTCAAGTGTTGCTAACTGTTCCTGAAGGTCTTCTGTCAATGTCCCCAAAGCTTCTAGCTGTTCATACCTTTGAACATCCATCGCCTCAAGTTCTGCAATTGTTTGATCTTTAATAAGAATTTCATACACATTAGACTGAGCCTCTGCCTGCTCGGCAACTAGACGGCTCTCTAGGTCAACAATATAACTGTAGACCTGCATACCAGCTAAAAGTAATAGCACCGGTATGATTAACATTGGAAAACGTACCCACTTAGGCACTTTTAACGTAATACCACTCTTTGTCGGGTCTGCAATCAGCACAACGGTCATATTCTTATCCCCTTTGACCCGATGCCCTTTCGGCCCTCTCTTAAGTCCCAGCTTCATTAGTCCATTACCTTCCCACAATTATTTAAGCCATATATCCAAAAATTATAACACAGATTACCGAAAATTTGTAACATGACATTCGCGGATAAAGATACATTGGTACGACTTGATTATAATTCTTTTGCCCCTACTTTCTTCCTAATAGATATATTATGCTATAATAAGACCGTTTATTATGGGATAAAAGGGTTTATAAAAGCCCTAACTTCATGTAATATAAGGGCATACGTCGGATGGCAATGCAGGTCATCCCCATCAAGGAGTTAATCATGAATAAAAAAGCACTAAAAGTATTGGAATATGATAAGATACTTACTCAACTAAAACACTACGCACAGTCTCAACCAGGCAAGGACCTGGTCCAGGCGTTGGAACCATATACATCACTTGATGAAATCAAGTTGCGTCAACAAGAGACTTCTGAGGCTCTTACAGTCATTTTAAAACAAGGCAGTCTCCCAATCAGGGGTACAAAGGACATCAAGGGGTCCCTTCAACGACTGGTTATAGGGGGCAATCTTTCTATCCCTGAATTACTTCACATCAGCGATGTCCTTCGTGTCAGCCAGAAGATCAAAAGCTATTACCGTGAGGGCGAGGAAATGATTGCGCCTCTATCTCTTTCAGGTCATTTTCAACTGGTCGAGCCTTTAACACAACTTTCCAAAGAGATACAGCGCTGTATTGTCAATGAAGAAACCATCGCAGATAATGCCAGCAGTGCCCTTGGTCATATAAGACGCTCTATCCAAAATACACACAGCAAAATACGAAATCAACTAAACACAATCATTAACAGCAGCACTTACAAAACAATGCTTCAGGATCCGATCATCACCATGCGTAACGACCGTTTCTGTGTGCCCATCAAATCCGAATACCGTTCTCAGTTCAAAGGGATGATCCACGACCAGTCCTCAACCGGTTCAACCCTCTTCATTGAGCCTATGGCTGTTGTACAGATGAACAATCAGCTTACAGAACTGGATCATGAAGAAGCTGATGAAATCGATCGTATTCTTGCTCAGCTTAGCGCTAATTGTGCCGAGTATATAGAACCCCTTAGATCCAACTTGACCTGTTTGGCCACTTTGGACTTTGTCTTTGCAAAAGGTGAACTTGCCATAGCCCAGAACGCTACAAGGCCGAACTTCAATGACCGAAAAGAGATTAACTTAAAAAAAGCAAGGCATCCTCTCCTGCCGGCAAATGAAGTGGTTCCAATCGACATCTACCTCGGTAAAGAATTCAAAACACTGGTCATAACAGGACCTAACACCGGCGGTAAGACTGTCACCCTCAAAACCCTTGGGCTTTTCTCCTTGATGGGACAAGCTGGTCTTCACATACCAGCCATGGATAATTCTTCACTGACGGTATTTGATGAAATCTTTGCTGATATCGGTGATGAACAAAGTATCGAGCAGTCATTGTCTACGTTCTCTTCTCACATGGTGAATATCATTGATATTCTAAAAAAAGCAACAGTCCGCTCCTTAGTTCTCTTTGATGAGCTTGGCGCAGGGACTGACCCTACCGAGGGCGCCGCTCTTGCTATGGCAGTTCTAGAGAACCTTTTCGACCGACAGGTATTGACCGTTGCTACAACTCACTATGCCGAACTAAAGGTTTATGCCCTCTCTACAAAAGGTGTTGAAAATGCTTCCTGTGAGTTCGATGTGGTTTCCCTTAGACCGACTTATCGCTTGCTGATTGGTATTCCAGGTAAGTCCAATGCTTTTGCCATCTCCAAACGCCTAGGGCTTGGTGATGATATTATTGAAGAAGCCAAATCCCTCCTTCAGCAACGGGAGGTGCGCTTTGAAGACTTGATCACTGACCTCGAGATCAACCGCAAGACTGCCATTAATGAGAAAGAAAAAGCAGAACGTTATAGAAAAGAGACCGAAGTCCTTAAAAATAAATTCGATGATCAAAAAGCAAAATTCGAAGCCCGAAAGCAAAAAATGTTAAACGATGCTAAAAAGGAAGCATACGAAATCACCCATACGGCCAAAGAAGAAGCTGACACTTTAATCCGTAACATCAATAAGATTGCCAAGAATGCCAATATTGATGCAAAAGCTTTAGAAGAAAACCGCTCCAAGCTGAGACAATCCATGTCTTCTATGGAAAAGGATCTTGCAATGCCAAAAGCTAAAACCAAGAAGACGCAGCCGGAAGACATCTCCATTGGTGATACAGTCTTTGTCGGTACCTTCAATGGCAACGGCACTGTACTGACCAAGCCAAATAGCAAAGGTGAGCTTCAAGTTCAAATGGGCATCATGAAGACCAAAGTCAACATTAAAGACATCACTTTGGTTCAGGAAGAATCCAGTTCCAAGAAAAACAAGAAGCGTTCTTCAGGTTCCAAGAACAGTAGCAGCATCAATAACAAGGCCTATAGCATCTCCACTGAGATTGACCTTAGAGGCCAGCTCACCGTGGACGCCATTCAAGAGCTAGACAAATACTTGGATGATGCCTATTTGGCAAAGCTACCTCAGATTACGATTATTCATGGCAAAGGTACCGGTGCCATGAGACAGGCCGTACATCAACACCTTAAACGCACCAAATATGTTAAAGCCTTCCGTCTTGGTAATTATGGTGAAGGAGAAACTGGTGTCACTATTGTAGAATTCAAATAAAAGCCTTATAATTGTGTATATAATATACGAAAGATTAACTGTGAGGTGTAGAGAGTATGGATGCAAAAAGTAAAATTCTTATAGTGGATGATGACGAGAACATCACCGAACTCATTGCCCTTTACCTTGAAAAAGAAGGGTATGCAACCAAAAGTGTTAATAATGGCATCGATGCCATAGAGGTCTTCAAATCTTATTTGCCCAACCTAGTGATCCTTGACTTGATGTTGCCAGGCAGAGATGGTTTTGATGTATGTAAGGACATTCGCCAAGTCAGCAACATCCCCATCATCATGCTTACTGCTAAAGGTGAGACCTTTGACAAAATTCTTGGGTTGGAACTTGGGGCTGATGACTATATGGTGAAGCCCTTCGATACAAAAGAACTGACGGCGCGCGTTAAAGCCGTCCTAAGACGATACAGCCCGAAGAAGGAATCTGCCAAACAGATTGTTCTCCCCGGTCTATCCATCAACCTATCCAATTATACGGTTGTTTATGATGAAAATAAGATCGAGATGCCGCCTAAGGAACTGGAACTTCTCTATTTTCTTGCGGCAAATGCCAATCAAGTCTTTACACGTGAACAATTATTGGACCGCATATGGGGTTATGAGTACATTGGCGATACCAGAACCGTCGATGTTCACATCAAAAGAATTCGTGAGAAAATCAGTGAAACCAACGAATGGGGCATCAAGACAGTCTGGGGTATTGGCTATAAGTTTGAGGTGAAATAATTGTTTAAGTCATTTAGTGGACGATTTTTTACCATTTACGTGGTAGCGACTTTGATTATGTTCTTATTACTGTTCTCTGTTATATCCCAAGTGATTTCATCACACTTTATCGGGGCTAAACAGCAAGCCATGTATGAGCAGAGCCAAATCATCGCTTCTGAATACATCAGCATGTCAACAGATGATACCCTTGGCCCAAGAACCTTCAGCACCCTTGTTAACGTTTTAGCCAGCCAGATTGATAGTCGAATTATCATTGTTAACGAGTATGCCAGGGTACTATACGATTCTTCTCATGATGATTCTTTGGTTGGAAGTACATTGGAAGTTGAGATGGTAACTTCTGCCTTAGAGGGAGAGAACATTCGAACAATCGGTCATTTCGATAACCACTATAAAGATCTCCAATTACTTGCTTCTCTCCCCATTGAGTATCAAGGTAATATTATTGGTGCCGTCATTATGCACGCACCTCACCCAAGATTGGATAATGAGCTTAATTACGTCTATCAACTGACCATTGGCGCTATGTTGGCCCTTATTCTCATTACTTCTATCACCATATACCTCTATTCAAGAAACATAGCTCGTTCCATTGAAGCTATCAGTGATAGTGCCAAGAGCATCGCTAACGGTGATTTCAGCAGCCGCGTGATTATTCATGGTAACGATGAAATCAGCCGGCTGTCAAAGAGCATGAACTACATGGCGACAGAATTGGAAAAACTGGAAGATATGCGAAAGGATTTCATCGCTAATATCTCCCATGACTTCCGTTCACCCCTAACGTCGATCAAGGGCTTCATACAGGCCATGCTTGACGGGACAATTCCTTGTGATAGTCAAGAAAAATACCTTAACATTGTTCTTGACGAAACTGACCGGCTTACCAAACTTACAAACGATATTCTATTGTTGACCAAGATGGAGAACAACACTATTCGTCTTGAGATGCAAGACTTTGACTTACATGATATGATTCGAAAGATTCTTCTGCAATTCGAACAGAAGATTCTAGATAAGCATATTGATTTCACCTTGTTAATAGACCGTCACGAGCTCTTTGTTCATGCGGACCTCAATCAGATTCAACGAGTGATTACCAACTTGGTAGACAACGCCATCAAGTTCTGTTCACCCCATGACACCATCATTGTTGAAACGACGGTGATCCGCCACAAAGTGGAAGTCAGCGTTAAGGATTCCGGACCAGGTATCTCAGAAGAAGACATCAAATATATCTGGGACCGCTTTCACAAAGCCGACCGCTCCAGAGGCAAAGATAAGAAGGGCATTGGCCTTGGTCTGTCCATCGTCCGTGAGATCATTAAATCCCACGAAGAGGAGATTAATGTTTACAGCCAAGAGGGTAAAGGGACAACTTTTGTCTTCACTTTACCATTGGTTTAATATTCTACATATCCAATCCAACAAATAAAGGGCAATACCTATGATCATTATATCAAGGTATTGCCCTTATTATCTTTAACTAACACTTAAGTCCGTATAGCATGTAGCTATGTTGCTAACACCTAATATGTATGAGTCATACTCGTTAATCTTGTGGAATTAGCTCAGCAAATTCAGCGACGGAGGCATCTCTCATATAAGCATCAATAATCTGCTTACCAAGTGGATCCAGCTCATCTGTATCAAACTTAACAAGCTCTCGCTTGAAGAAGTCCTTAAGAATCTCTGCTCCCTGGTCATACGCCTCATCGCCCACACTAAGTTGGTGGTTAACACGAAGCATCTTCGTTGGAATGGTTTGACCATCAATACGAAGGCTCTTAGGTGACCAACCAAGGGTAGAACATCTGGATTCTACAAGTTGATCAGGTCTGAACTTGGCAGATCCTTTACGTGAAAGGAACTCACGGTCAAGCCATTCAGCCTTGAAGCCAATCTTATAGGAACCTATATGCTGGTTAGGAATCAACACATATCTTGTCTCTGGTGTGCTCTTGATCTGTCTGAGAAGAAGGTTCGCTTGTGTCACCATCTTACCTGTACAGAATGGCCAGTAAGATCCAACACCCTCACTCTTCATACCGCCTGAGTCAACGATACTTGGGTTCGCGTGGCCACGTGGTGCAACAAGTCGCCACAGCCAAGCAAGCGCAGGTGGCAATACATGAAGCATACCAACAATACCATAGGTCGGCTCTTCTTTAGTACAAGGAGGCATACGAACACCAAAAGAACGGATATCAATCTCCACAGGCTCTTCAAGGACCTCAGGGACAAACTTCCTTGGCATAACAACCCTTGGGTTTGGACAAGGCTTACCTGGTGCATCCATTGTATGTTCCCAAATAAGGATCGTAGAACCTGGTGTTGCATTCATATTAAGGAAGATCAATGGCTCCGGAGGGTGAATGGTCAAACGCTCGTGCTCTGGAGATGACCCATATTCTGTAATATGATCAAACCTTAAGAACCAACCGTTCTCAGCATCGGATACCACCAACTTCTTACCATTCTGATAGGAAGGATGACACAGAGCCATATCGTCTGTAACAGGATGGACATCACAAGTATCCCCAAGTTCGATGTAGATCTTGTCGTCTTCTTCAATCGTGCCTTCAGCAAAAAGCACAGAACCATCCGCTTCTCTGTGGACTTCTTCAATCATCTCTGATTTGCCGCCACCACTGGCACCTTCATGCATGATACCTACCGAGTTATCATACGGTGTTACAACTCTTACCGTCGATGCATGGGCTGTCAGCCATTCTTCTTTCTCACCAATTGTAAGAAGAACGCCATAGATACCCTTCTTGGCACTTGGCCCTGGGTAAAGGTTATAAGAATAAACCTCATGAATGCTGTCAAGACGGTTGTGAACAACCACTTGCTTACCTTTAAAATGTGTATGTCTGAATGCAGGCGCCAGATAGATCACCGCTTTTGGAGTGAAACCATCGCGAAGGTCTTTCACTTCAATCTGCCCCTGAAGGTCACCAAGACCACCAAAGAAGAAGGCTGCATTTCTTGGACCAATAATCAAGGATTCGTAGCCACCATGCTTAGGATCCCCTGATGTGAATGGCATCATCATCAGTTCCTGACCTTTGAGCCACTCAAAAGTCTCTTGTCTGATGGATTCGAAATCTTCTCCGAACTTCTCTTTATAAGTCACCTTGTCCGTTGGAAGCTCATCCCCTATTACAGTACAGTTAGGGTCTCTTCGTCTCATGTATGATTCTGGATAATTGACGGATACACCATTCTTACACTTGGTAATTGTTGCTTCTTCGATACTCTCGCCGTTGACGTCATATCTGACGCTGAATACTTCCTTGGAACCACCCATGGCCATTTCCAAAAGGTGTGCTCTTGTTTCAGGGACAATCACCGATGGTGCGGCATCTATGATGGCCTGCATGTTCGGATCCAGATTGAACCGTGAGATGATGTCTTTACTCATTACTTTCCTCCTTATATGAATTGTTGCCCAACACAAAATACATCCGTACTTTACATAACGCATTACTTTCAAAAAATTTACTTGTTGTATTTACCAATGAAAATTTGCAAGAAACGACTGTGAAAAATTCATTTTTGACCGCACTGGTGCCATTGCCCGTCATTCCTCAAACTGCTTGAAAAGATGCCCACTAACAAGAAAATCATTTTGAGATAAACATAAAACTAACAAACTATCCCTATCTTACTAATCTTCTAAAATAATAGCATATGTCTGTAGCTCTTGCAAGGTTTACAGCTACATTTGATTACTTTTGTATATATCTGCCAAAGGCTACCTTTTAGATATTTTGCACACTTTTAACATGAATATAGTTATTAATTTCACATTAAAATCAGTAATATTTCCCAATACTCGTTTTTCTTTCACATTTTAATTATCTCAAGGAGCTTTCACACTGTTTTATAGTGCAACTTAACGCCACCTCGTCACACATAGTACAATCCGATAATTTGCAAGTTTTTTACTCACTTCCGTCATTATCGATATATTTCATCTGACACAACAGCGCGTTAACGTGTTCGCACGATTCTATTCTGACAATAAAATATCTCTTAACCCCCAAAAAAAATCCAAAATAAAGAGACTGGCTACCATGGGGCGTAACCAATCTCTTTCATGACGTCAATACATGCTATTGCTGCGTATTGAATTATTTATTATTGGTGTTAAAATACCTTGCCAATTGTCCCGCAAGATTTTGAATCGGCATAGATTGAAGATAAATCTTACCTGGCCCAGTTAATTTTGTAAGGAATAGACCTTCACCACCGAGAAATATGTTTTTTATACCCTTGACCATCTGAATATCATAGTCAACGCTGCTTTCAAACATCGCTACGTTCCCAGTGTCCACCAACATCGTCTCGCCAGCCGCCAAATCATAGCTTTCCACATGACCGTCAAATTCTAAAAACGCCATACCAGGTCCGGTAATCTGTTGAAGAATAAAACCTTCACCACCAAAGAAACCTGCTCCGATTTTTTTCTTAAATGCAACCTCCAAAGATACGTTATCTGTCCCAGCCAAAAAAGCACCTTTTTGTGCTATGACACGCTCTCCTGCTGCTAATTGAATATCCATGATTTTACCAGGAAATGAGGAAGGAAATGCTATGCGCCCTGACCCACCTTTACAGGTAAAAGTATTAAGGAACACGGATTCACCTGAAAAGGCTCTTCCAAGTCCACCTAGAAGGCCACCTTTCATATTGGTATCCATCTCAATATTGTTGCTCATCCAACCCATGGCCCCGCCTTCTGAAACCATAGCCTCACCAGCCTCTAATTCACAGATGACTACCGGAAGACTATTACCCTTCACTTCATATTTCATTTAAATATCTCTCCTTCTATGTCATGTATCACCTCTGTACAAACCAGCATTTTAAAAAATACATCGGACTTACAGGTGATTAATGTCTTAGTCATATCAATATTCTAAACAGAATCTCATTTATATACAAGTCATCTCAAATTAAGATTTGGTTAAAACCAATTTATCGTATACCTCGTTTAGCTTCACTGGCTTTTTAAGAAATCCCACTACATTGGTACGATATTTCTCATCAATCTCTATGCCTTCAGAATAGCCTGACAAGAACATCACTCTTACTGCTGGATCTATTTCAACAAGTTTCTCAAATGCTTCATCGCCACTCATCCCTGGCATAAGCATATCCATCAGCACCACATCCACATCCGTATAACTTTGTTCAAAATGGCTGATTGCATGTATCGGATCTGTAAAAGAGACAACATCGCATCCCTTCTCTTCCAAGAAGGTAACCAATACTTCATTCAATATCGGCTCATCATCAACAACCATAACCTTTAGTGCTTTATTATGATCTGCCGGCATATCCAGTCCTTTATCATAAGCTTCTTCCGCTGATACCTGCATCACCTCCACCAATGGAAAATAGAGAGATACCGTTGTTCCAATCCCCTTGGAGGATTCAATATTCAGATCACCATTATGTTCTTTAATGACACTGACGACCATTGCAAGTCCCATACCACCGCCATGTTCTTTTGTCGTATAGAAGGGTTCGAATATACGTTCAAAATCCTTTTCATCAATACCCACCCCCTGATCCATTACAGATACACAGGCGTAGTCGCCACTATAAAGGGTGCCGGTGAAAACTTGAAACGTATCTTCAACTTTCACAACTGTAAGGGATATGGTCAAATCACCCGCACGCCCCATAGCATCTCTTGCATTGATGCAAAGATTAAGCAAGGCATTATCAATAAGCGATTGGTCACCAACAATAATGACCTCCTCGTCTGGGAGCACTAAATCCATAGTAATGGTCTTTTCAAAGGTTCTATCCACCATCATTGACAGTTCACGAACAACTTCATTCAAACTAAGCCGGCTTGGTTCGTAGACACGATGCCTTGTGAAGGTCATGATTTGCTTAACAGTATCCGAAGCACGGCCAAGCAACGTCTCTATGGCATCAACACTCTCCCTGTAACGATCAATGTGATCCACTTCCCGGGCAAGATCGACATAACCACTCATCATCATAAATAAATTATTCATGTCATGGGCTATACCACCAGCCATTCGCCCAACCGCATTCAGTTTCTCTGATTGTCTAAGCTGAGATTCTGTTTTCTTAAAATAGCTGATATCCGTCTGTGCCGCCACCATAGCAAGGGGTTGATGATCCTTGGTCCACTTGGTCACTTTACCTCTGTCAAGAACCCATACCCAGCGTCCATCTTTATGCCTCATCCGGATCTCCATTTGATAAAAATCAATGGCACCATTGAAGTGTTTCTTCACCTCGGCTTCAAACTGCTCCAAGTCATCGGGATGGAATAACCCCTTAAGCTTGTTGATATTTCTTACATGCTCTGTTGAAGGATCATAACCCAGCATCGTCATTAGACGTTCATTAGTCTTCACTTTCCCCTCTAGAATCTGCCATTCCCATGTCCCTACATTCGTTGCCTCAATAATCTCACTAAACATATGTTCCTGTTCTTCAAGACGATGCTCCACTTCCATCTCAGCTGTAATATCATAAATATACCCATTAATCTGGACCAATTCGCCCTCTCGCCAAACCGGTACACTGTAGTCTCTTATCCATACATATGAACCATCCGCTTTAAGCAGCCGGTACACCTGCTCAAAATGTTCCTGTCTTTCATCAAGGAATTTTGTCACTTCTTCGCTGACTCTATCCTTATCCTTGGAATAGACCAAATCCATATAATGCAAATCCGCATCAATAAGCCCATCAAGACTGTAACCTAGCAATTCCTCCATATTATTGGTCGCAAAAGCAATCGGCCACCCCTCCGATGGTACCCAAACTATCACGGTTATATTACTTTCACTGAAAAGAGATAAATAATTGACCTGTGCCAGACCATAGGTTCTGATGTTCATGAGATGCTTGTTTTCAATCTTCATCTGATACATCTTCTGCTCTGCTTCATTAAGCATACCGGCATAATCATAAAGATTATCTGATTCAGCAATACCATAACTGAACCAAGGGATGAACTTCATCCTTTCATCCCCCTCGTTAAACTCATCTCTTAATAGATGATTATAGCGCCCCAGCCTTTTTTCTAGTTCTACAGTACTTTCATAAGAAGTTGTGATCGCTACGAACACATCTCCCGACAACCTTGCAATGATGTCCTTTTCTCCGCGTACAAGAAATCTCATGATTTTCGAAAAAGTCTGAAGGTATAGATCGCCTACTTCCCTTCCATAGAAACTGTTACAAGCTTTCATTTGGTCCACATCCATGAGAATCACATGGACCTTTTGATCGTCAGGATCCAGTTCAAAATTCTTAACATATGTATCCAGAGCATAGGAGGTGGATAAACCTGTCAAATCATCGTAATTCAGTTTTTTATCGATATCTAGGTAATCCTCTTGCAGATTGGCATTGAATTCAAACTCATTGAGTGCACGCCTGTTTCGGACAAAGGATAAAATCAATGCCAATAAAAAGACAAGAAATAGAAGCCATATGAAGGGCACATAGATGACCGACCCTTCTTCACCCATGAAACTACCTCTGACAAACCATATATAGCTGATGCTTAGTACAGTCCCAATGGTCTTAGGCCCAATAAAAACCCATGCCATCATCAAAGCCAACACAACCCAAAAAACAAGGCTCAGCCAGATCTCAGGCATGGTTATAAATCGGTTCAGCTGCCATACCATGATAAATCCCAGCACAACAAAATCAATCCACGTAGAATAGGCTTCATATTTAAAATGAATCATCAGAAAGAAAAAGATAATAACAGCAAGAACAAGCACCGTTGATTCCACCTGTAGTAAACTAGGCGGCGCCATCGTCGTCTGGATACCAGCAGCAAGATAATTGCTCAGATAAAGATGCAACACTTCAAAAACAGTGGCCATCAACAAAAGAACCATCATCGCACGCTTGTTGCTCTGCACCTGATAGTCCTTGAAGTCTTTTTGTAATCCATGTGTTATTCTTCTACGCACTTCATACGCCTTCATACGCCACCCTCTCGGTCATACATTATTCAAATCTTAGCATAGAAGTATTATATCATAACGTTTAGACAGTATGAATAAAAACGATGCATCGCATCACTAATTCACCTATTATTATAGGCGATAACGCCATCAATCAGACGATTGACACCCTCCAGCACACGATCCCTCTGGGTTCCAAGGTTCATTCTAACAAATGCTCTCCCTTGATTACCATATGATGACCCTTTCGAGACATAAAGCCCCGTTTTCTCTCTAATAAATGCACACAGCTTATCTGTATCTACTGTTATTTCACTACAATCGATCCACATCAAATAGGTTGCTGTTGCATTCACAGGTTTGAGTCCAGGCATTTTCTTCGCCAATTGAGCTTCTGCTACTTTCCTGTTTTCCAAAATATATGCTTTAAGAGCATCAAGCCACTGACCGCCTTGTTGCCATGCAGCGATACTCGCTTCTATAGCAAAGGCATTAGGTTCTGCCACCTCATCTGTGTTGATGCGACGGTTCACCTTATGCCGCAGCCGTTCATCTGGCACATAGATAGCTGCCGATTGCAACCCTGCAAGGTTGAAAGCTTTTGACGGCGCAATACAAGTTATGCTGTTGCTGGCACACGTTTTCGAAACAGATGCAAAGGGAGTGTAAGCATCACCTTCCAGTACCAAATCACAATGAATCTCATCAGAAACCACCACCACATTGTATTTGTGGCACAAGTCGCCAATTCTAGCCAATGATTCTTTTGACCACACTTTACCTATGGGATTGTGCGGATTACACAGAACCATCAGCGTTGTTTGAGGATCAGATAACTTTTCTTCCAAATCAACATAATCGATTCTATAAGCACCATCCTTGTAGCTTAGTGGGCTTTCTAGAACGACTCTTCCATTATTGAGAATGGAATTATAGAAAATATTGTAGACTGGCGTCTGGATCAATACCTTTTCTGCAGGCGTTGTCAGCTTTCTCACTATGCTGGATATGGCAGGCACAACCCCTGTACAGAACATAAGGCCATCACTGTCCATCTTGTAGCCGTGCCTTCTTTCCCACCAACTAATATAAGCATCTGACCATTCATCCGGAACATCTGTGTAACCAAAGATACCAAGGGACACCTTCTTATGTATCGCATCTATCACTTCCGGTGCTGTTTCAAAATCCATATCAGCAACCCACATTGGTAGATCACCCACTGGAACGTCCCACTTCATAGAGTTACTGCCTGTTCTATCGGTCAATTTATCAAAATCATATATCATACGATGCACCCTACTCCCCTAGCTGTTAATCTTTCTCTTATGCACATCTTCTGTCCCTGCATCAACCGCTGTTTGATAGTAGTTGATCTTATGCTCGATGGTCTGCATAATGCATTGTAGTTCTTCCATTTGTTTAATAACTTCCTCTTTTCTTTCAAGAAAAATACCCAAGCGTTCTTGAAGCGTTTCATCCCCTTCTTCGCATAGAATCATATACCGTCTAATATCTTTTATGGACAGACCTGATTTCTTCATACAATTAATCATATTCAAACTGCCAAAGTCCTCTTCTTTAAAGATTCTTGTGCCATTAGGCTTTTTATCTATAAACGGTAATAACCCTTCCCTATCATAATAACGTAATGTCGGTATCGATACGCCCATTCTATTTGCCGCTTCTTTGATCGTATATTCCATACTATTCTCCTTTCGCTGGCTTCATCTTAATAACATGATAAGGGGTAAAGTTTACTTTATGTCAAGGATGATTTTATTTTACACCATTTGACAATATTTATACAGTTCAGTCAGGTGATTAATTAATGATACGAAAAGGAAGTACCCGCCATAAAATTTCATCCATAGCTGTACTTCCTTAATATGATCCTAATGTCAATTAATTCCTTAGTAATTATGCGAATCTTTTTTGTTTATCCTGAACCATCATATGTGCAATGGCTTCATAAGGCATAGGTCTGGAGATCAGATAACCTTGCCCATATTGACAGCCCATCTCCCTTAACAAGATTAATTGTTGCTCTATCTCAATCCCCTCAGCAACCGTCTCCATATCAAGGTCGTGTGCCATGCGTATAATATCCTTAACCAATTTTCTGTCACGTTCATTCTCTGACAACCTCTGAACATAAGTCCTATCGATCTTCAGAGTGTCAAAGGGAATTCTGCTCAAATAGTTGAGGGATGAATATTTAGTGCCAAAGTCATCCATAGCAATTCTAAAGCCCATCTCTTTGATGGCCACAGACAGATGTTCTGCTGTCGAAAGATTCTTAAGCAAGGTATATTCCGTAATCTCAATTTCTATGCGCTCAGGCGCAACTCCATATCGCTCCGTAAGCGCTCTCAAATAAGCCATAAATCCTGCTGTATGAAAAGATTGAGATGAAATGTTAATCGAGAAAATCAACTTAGGATCTATCGGTCTACCTGATGCTAAAAAAGCCATCGTCTCTTCCAGCACCCAGTAATCAATATCGACTATCTGACCTGTTGATTCTGCAATGTCTATAATCTTACCTATACCGCCGGCAACCTCCGGTCCACCCGGCCACCTAAGAAGCACTTCCATCTTTCTGATACCTCTTGATTTTGTCGAAAAAATCGGCTGAAAATAAAGTTCAAACTGATTTAATGTCAGAGCATCATCAATTCGATCTATGACCAAACGACTATCAATCAAGTCCTGCTTAAAGCTGCCATCGTAAGCCTTGTATGTGTTGCTTCCTTCTTTTTTCGCTTCGTTCAGCGCTATATCCATATTCTGATATAGTTCCGGAAGTGAATCGCCATCTTCCGGGTACCTAACGCTACCGACTGAACAAGTCGCTGTTATTGTTGCCCCATCGATCCATCTAGGTTTTGCTACTGTATTTTGAATCTCTTCAACAACATTGCAACATCCTTCAACATCATCCATAGCCACAATGACTATTTCATCACCCGTCCAGCGGTAGGCACTTGTGCAAGAACTCCCATCAAGATCTTGAGAGATTTTTCTCAAATAGGCATCGCCAATCAAATAGCCGTAACAATCATTGATTATCGAAAAATCATCCATATCAAGAAGATAGAGAGTAAAAGGCACCTGTTTCTTAATCATATCAATCATATCATGTTCGAAAGCAAAGCGATTCCGAAGCATTGTCAGATCATCTTTCATGACCAAATCCATGAATATGCGCTTACGATTGGCTTCTTCACTCATATTCCTGCCATAAGACATGTAAATCCACTTCTCTGAAGCCACATTTCTGACTCTGATATGTTTCCAATCAAAATAAACTTCACGCCCATCGTTTGTAACCATCCAAGTGTCTGTTGATACTTCTTCCTCTTCGGATAACCTTGCTATTAAAGCTTCAAAGCTTCTCCCATGGTTCTGTCTTAATATGGACTCTTCCCATTTAGTTCCCACTACCTCTTCACCGTGTCCAAGGGCTTCTGTAAAAAAACGATTGAAGCCTAGTATACAACCATCCGAATCCCAGACACAAACGGGTTGCCTAGATGCATGACATATGCTGTAGATATTCGCCTTAAAGGCTTCTAATAGTTTATCATTATCGTTGTCTATCGCCAATAGTTCTTCCATCACATCCTACCTCCGCTTAGATTCTTATACAACTTTGAACCTACTTACGTTGACATTCAGATCCTCAGAAAGCTGTGCCTGGGATGTTGCAACGATCGTAACACCTTCTACAGATTCATTGATTTCTTCCATATTCTGACTGATCTCATTACTGCTTGCCGTCACTTGCTGTATCGCTGCTGCAACTGAGTCAATGGCTTCATTGACCTGTTCAATGGACTCATTGATGTGGGAAGATTCATTCCTAAAGGACTCCATGATCGCATTAACATACTCTGCGTCACCCAAATACTGTTCCCCAGTCATGACTAAGGTCTCATAGTCACCAATGACCTTCTCATCAATGAAGGATAGTAGTGCTTCTGAGTTAACAGACAGATCCGAGAAAGCATCATCAATCTGTTGAACCAAATTATTAATTTCCAACACTGTATGACCTGATTGCTCTGCCAACTTCCGAACCTCTTCTGCTACAACAGAGAAACCTTTGCCATTTTCCCCTGCTCTTGCCGCCTCTATGGCTGCATTAAGTGCCAACAAATTGGTCTGCTCAGAAATATCCTGAATGGTCTTTGACATGACGATGATTTGTTTGACCACTTTTGCTTTCTCAATGGACGCCATAATGCCAGCTTGTCTTTCTTGATACATTCGGTCTGCTTCTTCTTTGGATGCTGAAGCGCCATCCCGCATCTCAAGGGCTCTTACAGCAATTTCTTCTGCATTCTTCTTTCCATCCTCAGATGCTTGAGCCAGCTGATTGACTTTATCAAGAATCTGATGGCCTGAAGCGCTGATTTGCTCTACTGCCGCTGAAGTTTCTTCCATCCCGGCAGCTATCTCTTGGCTTGCCAAATTAACTGTACACACTTGTGCTTTGATTTCCTCTACCGTCGCATTAAGCTCTTGTGCAGACGCATTTACCTGAAGTGTGTTATGGCTAACAACCCTCAATAAATTTTTCAGGTTATCTGCCATGGCAAGAAAGGCACGTCCCATAACGCCGATTTCATCATGACCTTTAACGGTTACTTGTCTAGAGAAATCACCTTGACCTGCATGATGCATTTCATTTTTCAAATGGTTTAGTGGTTTTATGATGACGTAAGTTGTGAATAAGACAACGAATGTGATCGCTACCACTATACTGATGATCGTAATGATTAACAAGTTCTTTTCCACTTCGGATACTGCAGCCATGTAATCTTCTTCATTGGCAGTCACCGCAAGTCCAAAACCGCCTGCGTTAATATACCTAACATACTTATTATCACCATTATAGGTATAATGTAACTCGCCAGATTGATTCGCTTGAATATCCGTTAAAATGTTCTCAGCACCTTCAATACCAAGATCCAATAAATTCTTAATTCTTTCTATCTCACTATCTTGATGAACAATAATATCACCATTCGTTTCAAAAAGATAAGCGTAACCATGGTCAAACACTGAGACATCATAGACAATCTGAGCAATTCTGCTAAAGTTGGCTGTCATAACTACAGAACCAACAACACCTTCTTGATTCATAATAGGATACGCCACTGCGATAATCGGATTCCCTGTTCCTCGGGATATAAGCAAACCGCTCTGAGCAACATCCTGCGTTGAGATGGTTTCTTGAAAATAAGCTCGGTCACTAATGTCTTCGTCCGGGTCAATATCCGTATCCTTCATCACCACTTTGCCGGAAGCATCTGTTATTAAAATAGTCTCAATCAACCCTTCCGAATTCTCTACTTGGAGTTCAAGAGTACGTAGTATACCGTCTTTGAAGACATCCTCTTGTCCTGTGGCCACATCCATGATCTCTTTATTGGATGCGATGGCTTTTGCAACCATACCAAGAGCATTTGCTTGACTTTCAATCAAATCAGCGGTTGTCTCTGAAAGCTCTATCAACCTTTCATTCACAGCCGCTTCTTGGGCGGACCTGAATTGTATCACCGTCATAATACCCACAGCAGATAATGCCACCACCAGAACTGTAACAAACATAACAATTAATTTCATTTTAACACTTTTCAACATAACTTCGCTCCTTTATGAATACGTTGATAAGAGTGACTCTCAAGTCACTTGCAAGGTTTTTTCGCTAGATAAAAACACTTGCTTCCTCATCATAACGTATAGTTCTGAAGGAATTATGAATATTTTGAACACAAAAAAGACACACTTCTTAATGTGTCTCGAAAAAAGTTAAGGCAATTAGCTCAGATGCCGTCATTTTTATTTCCTAAACAATAATAACTGTCTATAGAATTCGGTTATTCGTAGATTTGCATGATGAATCATTAAAAACACCCTACTTTTTCTCTATTTCCACAAGGTCAATATTAACACAATTTTAATACATTCTTACAAAATCCATCGTTTCCATTTGTATCGCGCTCTCATAATAAGCATTTCTGTCTAAATGTCTGTTTTTCTCTTCGTAGATATTACTATAGCACATGGTAATTCCCTCACTTTGAAAATATGTTACTAAAGTTCAAAAAAATGAGCAACTGTCCAATATGCCCATACATATTACAAACATCAAACTCAATCTTTTAACACCTTGGTCACATCATCATCTGAATCAACACAGGATATACACCAAGCACCACAAACACTCTAGGATATTGAATCATCGAGACCATAACACTGCTTGCGCCAAAATCTTCACATATCAAAGCGATATCCGTAGCGCCACCAGGCACACAGGCAAAAACTGCCGTAGGAAAATCCAAATCCGTTGTTTTGTATAGCAATAACCCAATTAGCAGTGTCATCAGCAGATAAACCACCACCATAATCAGCGTCGGTACAACCAGTTGTTTCAAAGCAATGACTGAATCTAATGTCATTGTTTGACCAATCAGAACACCAGCCATAATTTGAAGGGCTATTCGAACTGGGTCAGGTAAGTATGCTTTGCCATTCATCACATTCATGACAGCAATCCCAGTCATAGATGCTAACAATGCCATTGCTGGCAATCCTGTGATATACCCTAATATGCCTGTTGCAACCCCCACAGCCAAGGTGAACAACATATCTGATAATGGTCTTTTCTTAACATCTCGTGGCAATTTCACTTCGTTATCTAATTTAACATCATTTTTCTTTCCCTTTGTTAGAATCATACCAATCACCCCAGGAAAAACTGCAATCGCAGACAACATCCTAACCAACTGCATCGTACTTACAACCCCCGGATCTCCTCCCATATCCATACTGATCAATGCCATATCCATAGCACCTCCCGGTGCAGTGGCAAAGGCACTTGTCACATAGTTAAGATCTGTAACCTTGTAAATAAGCATACCGAAGAAAAGGCTATAAGCCAATGTGGAAGTCACACTGATAATGATCGGTTTATAGGCGCCTTTTATGTTATTGATTTCTTCTTTTGTCACTCTAGAGCCAATGACTATCCCTGCCAGAATCTGTATGACAGGCCTCATAATGGATGGCATATAGACGAGGCCTGTCTGTATGTTCAATAATGCAGTTAAAAACAATGGCCCCAATAAAGCATAGGCCGGTAATTTAATTTTTTTTGCTATAAGCCAACCTATGATAGCAACGATAAAAGTTAAAGAAATTCTGATGAATTCGTGCATGATACTCCTTATATATATAATGAAGCCCTGCTTAGGTGTACGACTCACTTAAGCAGGGCTTTGTGTTAGTGAAGACAATCATCCCCACATGGTTCTTTCAGGCAGCGTTAAATGAAAACGTTTGCCAAGCCATGTTTCTACCTTATCAATCCACGTTGCCACGTCAGGCATAATCTCCGTCATAGCACCCGCAGATGATTGGTCCGCCAATGAAAGTCCATGAGGGCCATTTTCAAATATATGACTTTCAAAAGGTATGCCCCGCTCCGCGAGACTGCCAGTCATTAAGATTGTGTGGGCAACCGGTACAAGTGTATCTTCTGAGGTTGCCCATATAAACATTGGGGGTGTTTGATCTGACACTTGCTTAGCCGGGCTGACCATAACCAACTGTTCATCTGTAGGATCTTCTGTACCGATATAGGACCTGTTACTAAGCGCAAATAATCTTTGATCCATCTCAGCCAGTGCTGCTGTATGTCGTTTCATATAAGTATAATCTGATAATGGATAACCTGCAATCACTGCTGCTGGTTTAAACTTTGAAGCCTCTACACCAAAGTATTCACTCAAAACAGGCCGATGCCAATAGGTACCGTACATAAGTACATTATGGCCACCAGCTGAGAACCCACACAAGGCCACCTGATCCATATCGATGTGATAAGCATCCGCATTCTCATGTAACCAAAGCATCACCCTACCAATATCTCTGATTGGCGCCGGATAGCATTTCTCATCATCAAAGGTCAAAGTTGATATGTCTTTCTCGCCTGACATAACGCTAAAAGCATCCTGATTCAACACAGAATAGCGAAGCACTACCGCATGATAACCCATAGCGTTAAAACGTAGTGCTACAGGTTCAGCTTCCCTGTCAGAACACATTAAGTAAGCACCACCCGGGCATACAATCACCACCGGTCGTTTTTGTCCATTAAGCAATTCTGGTGAGTCTTTCAACAGATATGTTGTCATTACCACTTCGTTGTTATTCTCATTCAAATGATGTTGTTGATGTATCATCTCTACACGCCTCCCATTGTCAATACATTGCTCTATACCTTAGAGCTATTATTATAACATACGGTTTGAAATATAACTATATCAACCTGTCATTTCACCGAATCAACTATCTCAACCAACATCTCACATCCCCATATGCGTGACAAAGTCCTCCATCGTATCTGAAATCTGAATCTGCTGTGGACATACCTGCTCACAAGCGTTACATCCTATGCAGGCACTCGGTTTTTTCTCCTCAGGAAGTGCCATGAGTGCCATCGGTGCAATAAAACCACCTTCTGTAAAACGATGTTCATTATAGAGGCCAATCAAGGCAGGAATATTGAGGGATTGTGGACAGTGACTGACACAGTAGTTACAAGCTGTACACGGCAATGTTTTCTTTGACAGCATGTCATCTGCTATACCAAGTATCGCTTTCATCTCTTCATTGTTCAATCGCTGATCCTTCTTAAAAATCTCGATGTTCTCTCTCATCTGGGCATCATTAGACATACCAGAAAGAATCATCGTCACACTCGGAATAGATCTTAGGAATTGGAAAGCCCAGCCTGGTATTTTTTCATCCGGACGCAATGCATTAAGAATCTCCGTGTGTTCTTTCGATAGAGAAGCTAATTTGCCACCACGCAGTGGTTCCATTACCCATACTGGAATGTCATATTGATTAAGTAGCGCAACTTTCCCCATACTGTCTTGGAAAGTCCAGTCCAGATAATTCAGCTGGAGCTGACCGAATTCCATTTTGTCACCATAGGCCTTTAGGAATCGTCCAATCACTTCTATACTACCATGGGCAGAGAACCCAAGGTGCCCTATGCGTCCATTTTTCTTCTGCTCGTATAAGTAGTCCATGATGCCGTAGGCTTCATCCAGATATGCATCGATGTTCATTTCGCAGACATTATGAAAAAGGTAAAAGTCAAAGTAATCCACACCACATTTTTTCAATTGCTCTTCAAAGATATCTTCAACAATATCCATATTCGATAAATCATAACCCGGAAACTTGGATGCCAAATAGTAATCCGATCTGGGATATCTGCTCAGCGCTTTGCCTAAAACACTCTCAGATTGTCCACCATGATAACCCCACGCTGTGTCATAATAATTAATACCATTCTCCATAGCATAGGCGACCATTGCCTCTGTTGCCTGTACATCGATTCGTGAATCATCCCCATCGATCACAGGCAATCTCATGGCACCCATACCCAGATTCGACAAATCTTTTCCTCTAAATTGCTTATATATCATTATTGCCTCCTGACTTGCACATGTCCAAATCTTCTTATTCAACATTCTAGACCATAAAGTCCACTTCAACTCAAGAGGTTTTTTAGGTTTTTTTGAATCTAATTTGAAATATCCTTAATCTGTTTATTAGAATATAAATCATTCACATAACTACTGTATTGACCAAAATTCCAGACGCGTTCCAACCCTCGCAAGTACATAAATGGTGTACGATTACCTTTAAGTTGGTTCTCTGAACGGTACACAAGCACTTTATTGCTTCTACTGTCATCAAAAGATATCGATATCGGAATTACATGGTCTATTTCAAACTTAAACTGCTCATCAAGCAACTCATTGATACGTATAGCCTGCCCACTATATGGACACTTTCCACCTTGCTCATGCCATAGACGAAGCTTTGTTTTCAATGCCTTATGACCTTGAAAGTGCCACTCATTAATTTCTATACCATATTCGTTATGAATACTCTTAATAATCGACGATAACTCTTTTTCATTTTTACCTTGGGCATCTCGAATTCTCTTACTTTGTTCCTTTTCATTCTTATCTCTTGCCATTTCAACAATTATTTCATCTGGATAACCATAGCAATCAATAATTTTATTAATTACCTTTACACTTTGATTCACCGAACGTTTCACCACCGGATTATATATTTCATCAAGAATCAGCTTTGCCGATAGTTTATTATACTCTTTATAAAGATCGGTATTTGACTTAAAGACTCCACGTTCTGTTAAAATCTCCATCTGATTCTTAGGTTCCACATACATCTGTGGGATTAACTCCTTGATAATCTTTAATGAGAACGAGTGCCACTTATTGAAAAACGCGCTATTTTTCTTTCTAAACTCAACAAAGGCCTCTTGAATTTCAAATGATAATCCCAGATGCTCCGCTTCCGAAAATGCACACAAAATCGCTTCTTTATCTGTATTGATTGTCAAAATATGACCTAGCTCATCCAGCGTTTCTCTTGAGAGATCTTCAATCCTAAGGGCATCGACTTTCTTCATTTTTCTAAACAGTTCAAAAGTATGAAAGATTTCCTTATCCTTCGCATCGATTCTAGCACCTGAAAAACTCTCTATCGGTTCATTAATCACCTTTTTTATTATATTTTTCATATTAACTACGTTTGAGGATAATACTACTTGAACAATTTCTCTTTTTTGACCCTCTGTCAATTTAATACCATTAACCTTTAGGTTGTTAAGGTCATTAAGCATATTAAATTCCTGCGCTGAATAGCTTCCGGCACTTGCACGAAATTGTTCTGGATATACATTGCATTTACCTATCAACTTTTCAAACAAGTTTGGTACTGTAATGTATTCTCCCGACTCTTGATCAATTTCAGTTGTATATCTGCCATAATCCGTTCTTGATTTCTCATTTCCCGGACCATCGTAATAGGCTCTCTTACTGTTAAATATCTCCAAATACTGATCGACAAAATCCTCGTCGATAAACGCGTGATATTGCTTCTGGTTATCCATCAAACTACTAATTTCATTTCTATAAGCGCTGATTGTAAAGACATTATTTACAGCAAATACTTCACCATCTACGGACACTACCTGATCGCCTCTATAATGGCCAAATTCATTTAACCTATCCAGTTGTATTTCACAGGGCAATTTTGATTTCAATAATTCTGCCTTTTTATTAAGAGCCTCTATATAGGCACTGTTTCACTCTCGTCTACCGCATCATCCAAATAGGATATACCTCTGTGTTTTAGCAGATTCTTTAATACAACAAATAATTCGCTTGAGTTCAACTTCTGATGCTGTCCACTATTTCTCAATTCCAATGGTGTTGCGGGTAAAGCTTCAGTCATGGTTAATCCATAATCTGACCACAACTTTTCGAACATAGTAATCCTATGAATCTTTCTTCTACCAAGCCGCCTTAGACCACGGTGGCTTCTTCGTACCTCATTCTTGTTGGCATCAGCAGCCTCAAAAAGACGCGAACCTGCATCTATGACCGTTTTATCATCATCCACTACCGCCCAACCCACAGATGCAATGCCAATATCAAGACCTACTTTATACCCCATTTGTCTCCTCCTCGAATTTTCAACACTTTTACTAATACTCTACGCTTGTGAAATTGATAATACAACCATTAATTGGCCAATGCCTTTTATTACGTATTATCTCCCTCTATTGAATGCAGAAAGCCGAGATGCATGGTCTAGCATATCGGCTTTCTTCTCTAATAATATCATCATTGGCTCATATCTTTTATGGCCCTATATTTCTCATCAGCAAAATAGGAACTCCTAACCAATGGTCCGGACGCAACTCCTCTAAACCCCATTTCAAGTCCAATACTCTTATATCGGTCAAATACTTCGGGTTTAATATAGGCCTGTACAGGATAATGGGCTATCGATGGTTGTAAATACTGTCCAATGGTTAGAATATCGCATTTCGCCGCCTTCAAATCTTTCATAAGACTGATAACTTCATCGTCACTCTCACCTAATCCAAGCATGAAACCTGACTTGCTGATAATACCTTTTCCATACTCCTTGATGTTCTTTAGAACTTCTAATGATCTTTCGTAGAGTGCCATGGACCGTACCTTAGGGTACAGGCGTTCTATGGTTTCTATATTGTGGTTAATCACATCGGGTCTTGCCTCTATCACCTTCATCAAGCATTCTAGATCGCCTTTAAAATCTGGAATCAACACTTCGATTATCAACTCCTGGTCAAGGTCTTTTAAGGCATGAATGACTTCAGCAAAATGCCCGGCACCACCATCTGGCAGATCATCTCTTGTTACTGATGTAATGACCACATACCTTAATCCAAGTTCTTTAACAGCAGATGCAATCTTCACCGGTTCTGTCATATCGACTCTATCTACAAGTCCATCTTGAACATTACAGAATCGGCAATTACGGGTACAATGACTTCCAAGAATCATAAACGTCGCTGTTCTTCTGTTAAAACACTCGCCTAGATTCGGACATTTTGCTTCGCTGCAAACTGTGTTCAATCCTAACCTTCTTAGCAGTTTTTCAACTTCCATGCCTTGATCAGACGAATATAGTTTGGCCCTTAACCATTCCGGCTTTCTCTGAGACCTTCCGCCTACACTCATGTATGACCCTCCACATCTTTTAAAGTCACCACACGGGGCGACAGATTAAACACCTGACAAAAGTAGTCACCCACCATATCGAACATAGTATCCATATTATGAGTGCTTCCTGTCAACGATTTCAAGGAAGTTACACCCCGATCTCCAAGTCCACAAGGAACAATCCAATTAAAATAGTCAAGGATCGTATTAACATTAAAAGCAAAACCATGCATCGTCACGAAGTGCTTGATTTCTACGCCGATGGCAGTGATCTTCTTGTTCGCCACCCATATACCTGTGTATTTTCCAAGGCCCTTTTCAGCTTCAATGCCGAATTCTGATTCGAGAAGTCTTATGAATGTTTCTTCTACACCGTCCACATAGGATTTTGTTTTTTTCTTGATTCTCTTAAGATTAATAATCGGGTAACCCACAACTTGTCCTGGACCATGATAGGTGATATCACCGCCTCTATCAATGCTAAATAGTCCAATCCCAGCTTCACCCAGATACTCTCTTGACTTAAGGAGATGGTTCATATCCGTTCTTCTGCCCATGGTAAAGACATGTGGATGCTCAACAAGCAACAATGTGTCAGGCCGTATTCCATCCTGCACCTCTTGGTGTATCTTTTTTTGTAAATGCAGTACCTGATCATAAGGCATCAAGCCCAGCTTAATGATTTCTATATTCATACAGTTCACCGCCCCATTTTATGCTTCTGCGGATAGGTTTATTTTATTCCAAACAACTTATACATATCCAGTATATTCTTGTACGTCATTTTCTGTACCATCAACTGTTTAAATGTGGCTGATTTGCCTTTGCCCTGACGCTTCAATTGATCCATTCTCATGATAGCATCGTCCAGGCCTTCAATAATGGATTGATGCATATTCTCATAATTCTCAAGTCGGCTCATTTGTTCATCAGTCATCTTGACACCCCCGTTGACAATTTTCAGCATGACTACTCGACTGCTCTTTCGGCTAGCCAATGCCTAAGATTAAATTCAAAAAACTGCCTCTTGTATTCCTGATTCAAAACACTTGTCTTCATATAATTGTATGTCGTCAGAATATCACCATCATTATTATCATATGTCGATTCCTCATCCCAACGGTCATATCTGTAGACCTCATGAATCTCAACCCCATACAAGTCAGGATCCTCCTCAAGATAACGTGCCAACTTCGGCACAGCATCTTCGGATAATTCTGTCATTAGATAATACAGGTCTATCTCACCCGTAGACTGATAACGTGCCATATTGTTGTCTACAATTATACCATCTATATTGATATAAGCGATGACCAAATAATAGGATAACCCAATGATCATCGCCCATTCCACGACTCTGTAATCACGACGCCAGACCCCAATTGTTATCAATGCCATGAAGACAAACATGAAGGCAAGAATCAGATAAACATACAATCTAAGTTGGGTATAGCCATATGCTTGCTCGTAGAGATACATCTTGTACCAAGAGGATACCATCATAACAAATGTGCATAGCGCTGTAACGGTCAAGCTAAGTCTGTTGAACAAATGACTTTTAGTGAAGCGATTAATAACGAGAATCCCCACCGTATTAAGTATGGTCAGAACAACAAGTTCAAAAAATCCCGATCTGGCATATTCTGCATAATCATAATCGGTCATTTGCACATTCACAGCCCCAAGGAATAAGAATCTGAATTGTACATAGGCAAAAAACAGATATAAAATATTCAATAGGAATAATATGGTTCCTGACAATACCGGGGGAATCACTTCCACATCCACAGATTCTTTGATCTCTTTTTCAAGCTTTTCACGGCCTAACCATTGGCTTAATCCATATGTCACTGAAGCAACAATAACAAAGACAATGATTCGTACAATCCATATACCAGCATCATCAATGAACAGACCTTCAAAGAAATCACCCAGATACGTGGCCATAATTTCATCTGCACTGGATAAAAGTACTGCTGCCACTGCCAGAATCGGTATCGATATTAATATTCCAAGAAAAATATGACCTACCTGCTTACGGCCATTTGACGTAAGATTTTTCCCAGCTGTAAAATATGTACCCATTCTTGAAACACCACCAAAGAACGCAATCAGCCCTTCTTTCACCCACACAGGCCATACGAATCTCTGCTCACATATTGACAACCCAAGGGACAGAACACTTAATATAACGCAAGTCCAGAACCTGATTACAGGAACCGTTGTTGTCATTAATACGCCACTAAGCAATAGCATATACACACCCATCAAATGGAATCTTCTACCTATGACCATGCCATTTTGTTTTCTATAGCGATAAAGAATGGTTATCACCATTGCGCTTAATACGACAGCAGATACCCCTAGGTACCTATCCACAAGAAACACACTGGTCAAGAGCCCTAAAACAGTCGCCAAAACCCATCCAATATTCATCTCATTCCTCCTCATAAACCAACAGGTCTCCTGGTTGACATTCCAGCACTTCACATAATTTTTCCAAGGTCGAAAAACGAATTGCTTTCGCCTTATTGTTTTTCAATATGGATAGATTCGCATTGGTTATACCAACTTCTTTAGCCAAATCGCCCAGACCGATCTTTCTCCTGGCCATCATGACATCCAGATTAACAACTATTCCCATGATAACCTCCTATATGGTCAAATCATTCTCTTGCTTATGGTTGACAGCTTCTTCAAAGACATCTGCCAATACGAAACAAAACAAAGCCGCAAGAGCAAAGACAAAGATTATAATCAACGTCAGGAATGTCAAAAAGAATACGGCCTTCGTTACAAAAACACCGCCAATGGCCAAGGAGGCGTAACCAATACGTTTAAGACTCGTTACGTTTCTTACGACGAAAGGGTCATTCAAAGCGCAACTGATGAAGATCCGCCTAAGCTCATATAGAACCACCAATGATAAGATGCCACTAAAATACAAGACCGCCATAAAATAATACTTGATATAGGATGATCCCGTGATCACATAGACATAATTCACGTAACGACTTACTATCCAAGGTAATCCAACAAGACTTATTAGAGCCACACCCATTAGAACCACCATGAATATCTCCAATGTTTTTGGTAACCATACTTTTCTGCTCATATATATCCCTTTCCTTTGAACGCTTCTTATATGATGTTAAGCGAATCATAGCACACAAGAAAATGAATTTCAATATTTTTTTATTGTTTTACGATAAATATAGTTTGTTTTTCAATATAACAAAAGCACCTGAATCAACTAATATAGCTAATTCAGGTGCTCACAAAACATCATCTACTTCGGTATAACAATCAATTCCTTATTCAATTGATATTTCAGCTTATCAGTGAATGTCTTACTATCCATATCCGCAAGGATATCGATGCTCATACCTTCCATCATACCGTACATCGGCTGACTTTCCACATCGCCAAAATACTTATTAACAATTTTTCTTGATTCAGGATGAGACATCAACACTTTAATCGGTACTTTTGTGGACATGACGTCATCGGATATCTCCAATGGCTCAATAACAACTTCCTCAATATCCTCCGGCATCTGGAACCAATTGCTGACAATGCCTCCTTCTGATTCAGGCGCCTCGTATGACGCATTAGCTTCGCTGACAAGTTCAAATTGAACTAAGTCCCTACACACAGTGCCGTCCTCTGATACAGCCTTAACCTGAATGACGTTAGCACCATCTGCTAATCGGATGTCTTCAAAAGTCATGATGCCGTCCACATTGTCTTTTGCAATGGTTTGAGAACCATTGATTGTCATGACCACATGGCTACAGTTCGTATAAACCTTAACATCAATCATATCCTGAGCTCTTTCAATGAATCTTCTTGACCCTATATGCACAAACGGTTCTTTTGACCACTGTGACTTATACATATAGAAGGCATCCTTTTTAACCTTACGGTCATAGGTAACCAGTCCTTTATTGTTTCTGCCTTTCACGCCGCCTTCATCCCTGATATTGGCACCAAAGTCGAACATATTCCATACATAAGTTGCCCAAAGATACTCTCTTTCTCTGAAAATCTTCCACACTTTCTCATGATATAGAGCGTGATATTCTTCCGTGTAGTCTTTAACTTCCGGTGTCTCACTGTGGTAACGGATAATACCTTCTGCACCGTACTCCGAGATACATAGAGACACATCTGGGTTTGTCTTATGAAAGCCATCCAGCCATGGTTCAAAGTCCTCTGCTTTCCCTTGATACCAGCCATAGTATTTGTTGTAACCGATGATATCGGTCATATGGTTGTACTCGTCATCATCCGGAACAAACATGACGTTGGCCATCGTTGTCAATCGTGTTGAATCTTCCTTTTTCGTCAATGCGTTCAGCTCTTTTACCAGCCGCCTAATCTCCGGTCGATCGCCACCTATTTGAATCTCATTCTGAACACCCCAGAAGAAAATGGATGGATGATTATAATTCTGTCTAATGAGCTCAATCATCTGTTGTTTTGGGTTGATACCTTCAAGCTCTGTTTTTGACATGACTGAGATGAAAGGAATCTCCGCCCAGACCACCATACCTTCTTGATCACACAGATCATAGAAGAATTGATCATGTTGATAATGCGCCAATCGAATGGATGTAGCCCCGACTTCCTTGATAAGTGCCATATCTTCCTGATGATCTTGCTCACTGATTGCCCAACCTTTATCTTTCCTGTCCTGATGACGGGATACGCCATTCAAGCGAAGTTGTTCACCATTCAGATAGAAGCCTTTTTCTGGATCCACTTCGAAGTATCTAAGCCCGATCGGTGTTGATACCTTATCAACCGTATCATTGTAACATTGAACGGAGACTTCTGCGGTGTACATATATGGGTTATTACGCCCATGCCATAGAACTGGTGAATCCATTTGAAGGGTCAGCTTAACTTCCTTGCATTCACCAGCTCCTAAATCCACTTCTTTGGCTGCGTAGGCCTGCACAATTCCCTCAGCATCAATGAAATCCACCCACACTCTAACATGAGTTTCTTCCTCTTCCTCATTCTTCACAAGCACCTTCACAGGCAGTATAGCTTTTTCCTCACTCACTGAGTCTTGAGCAATGTAGACACCCGATGCACCGTGATCCATCAGATCAATATGAATCTGGTCAGTGACAATCAAGTTCACATCTCTATAGAGTCCACCAAAGAAGGTAAAGTCTGCAACTTGAGGATACACATCTTCTACTACCGTGTTATCAACTCTCACCGCTAATGTATTGCTACCAGATGATATATGATCTGTGACATCAAATCTGAACGTGGAGAAAGCTCCTCTATGTTGTCCCATATGTTCACCGTTCATATACACATCCGCAACACTGCCTGCCCCTTTGAATTCTATGAAGATGCGTCTTCCAATATCATCTTGTGTCAAGGAAATCTCTTTCCTATACCAACATGCCCCCTTGAAATAATCAAAGCCATTGGCGCCATCAACTGCATTCCATGTATGTGGCAAAGATATTTCTGACCAATTGTTCGCAGGCTCTGATACAACCTCCGCAACATTGATGTCCTCTTTGATAAATTGCCATTGATCATTGATGTTTCTAATACTTCTCATGAGTCATTTCTCCTGTTCTATAAAATGGGGCATATGAAGAGGTCATTCCATCCGATGCTTATATGCCCCTATTTGCTTTGCTATGTGCCTTTGCTCTAAGCCGTCTGAGCGGTCTGAACTTTTCTGTCATGCAATGCCTTTTGCACTTCTTCCATCTTCACACCATCCAACTCATAGAATCTCATGGCAATCAAAGATGCTATCCACCCAATGACCGGCATACCGATATAGAAGAATAATCCCATCCAAAAAAGTGCTGGTGTTACTGCGGTATCCACCGTCGGTAAAGCTTCTTTGAAGCCTATCATTGCAACCATAAAACCAATCAAAGCAGTTGCTAAAGATGAAATCATCTTATCAATAAAGGAGAATATGGTGCCCATCATCCCAGGTACAAATTTACCGCTTCTATAATTCTCATAATCTGCACAGTCGGCAATCATAGGAATGACTATATTTCCGCCAACAGCGACAACACCACCAAGAAGAGATAGAATGGTCAAAAACGTCACAGTCTGTATGTTGATCGGTGACAGTGAAATAGTGGTCAAATCTGTGGAAAGCATGAAGCCAAAAAGTACCACACTCAAAATAATTGATAGCCAAGTCGCCCCTACATATGCTTTTTTAATACCCATGCGTTTAGCAAAACCAATACCAAAGAATGTGATTACGATGGTAGGTGCTGCCGTGATCATCATCAGCTTGCCTGACAACGCATAATTCCCCATCAGCACACCAAAAATGATGACCGTCGTAATGGCATTCCCTTTTGTCAGGTTAGCCAGCTTATCTGTAGCAGCTGATACAATAAGCATCTGTAAGGGTCTATTCCCTTTAATGATTGGCAAATAATCCTTAAATGTCATCTTCACCGCTTCACCACCCCAGTTTTCCTTGACATCCTTTTGCCATATGGATATCACTGAGCATACTGTGAAGATACCCGAAACTACGGCTACCGTCATCCAAAATTCCGTGAATAAGGTCATTGTAAAACCACCGTGTTTTGGCACAAGGTAGGAGGCTATATACATCTGGCCGCCAATGAATAAAGCTGTGTTATAAATGCCATCGAACAAGGTGAACATTGGTCGTCGTTTCGGATTGTTGGTAAGCACAGTCTGCGCCGCTTTGGTACAAGCCGTCTGAAAAGTGTACCCGATGATATAAACCACATAAAGCACAATAAAGTATATGAGTTTCATCCCTTCAGGCATAAGGTGTGTTGTGAACACCATAAGACCACTGATGGAAAGTAATATGACATTGCCAAGCATCATAAAGGGTCTGAATTTGCCTAGTTTAGTTTCAGTCCGATCAATCAAGTAACCAATGACCGGATCAGTAAATCCGTCCCATACCCGTGAAAATGTTATGATTGTACTGACAACCACAACCAACAAGCCAGCTACACCTGTCGCATAGTAGGCGATAAACATGAAGAAGAACATATAAAGATTCGTTGCTGTATTGTTCAGTGCAAAAAAACCAATCTGCCAAGGTTTGGCGTCATTATAAGCCACTGCATTTGTTTGCTGTTGCATACCTATACCTCCATAATGTCACTGATCAGCCTACAACCAACCAGTACCCCAATAATCATTTGCTTGATGCATCCAATGTAACAGAATCATTATTAACCGGCGAAACTGTCGCCATAAGATGCTCAGTAGATAATGAATAGTAATACCGACACCAATACAACCTCGTCAGGTGTATTCCTTGCCGGCCATGCACGAGCGCTCTCATATGATTTTTTTATCAACCTCTAAACAAAAAATCATACTTGCTATAACTTATTATAGGGTCATTGACCTTTTATCGTTATGACTATATTATTGTTAATAGGACTATATTTATTTCCATAGGAAGTCGAGGTGTCATTATGGAGCAAATCACTTTCCATCAACAGATTATGCAGGGTATGTACAACCTGAACTCATTGCTGAATTTAGACGTCATCTGGTACAATGCATCTTTCGATATACAACATCGTTTTCAGAGCATGAATACACCGGATGCCTTGGATTTTGACATCAAAAAAGAATACCCCCTCATTGACGAACGTTGTCGCCAAAAGGGTATTCTTCGTTATTGCATCGCTGCAACGGCATCTTTTCTTGAATTTGTCTTCATTCCTCTATACAACGATGATTGCAATGCAGGATTGGTTCGTATTGGACCTTTTGTCACTGGACCGATCGATGACCAACAGCTTTCCAATCTTTTTCTTGAGATGAGTCTTTCCATTACTAAATGTCATGCCTTAAGATCCTTCTACGAGAGTCTACCGATGTTACAGGCCAACCAGGCCAAGAACATTGGACACATAGGTCTGAATCTGTTCGGACAATCAACCCCAAGGGCACACTCATGTCTCTATCAATCAGAGAAACATGACAACATCCCTTCGACAGTCACCTATGACGAGACGGAAATCTTAGACGTCGATACGATTCAACAACGCTATGCCCATGAGCATTTTTTGATGGAAACTGTTGCAAAGGGTGACCTTGATACCCTAGAAAAAGCTGTTGATTTTATCACCAGCCCGGAGATGCTTCAAGATATCTCTAACAGGTTCCCAGAGAATCCCCTACGCTCCGTAAAAAATCTGACCATCGTATCGAACACCATCTTACGCCACGCCGCGGAAAAAGGTGGACTAAATCCTGTATACCTGCACCAGATTTCGACCAAATATGCCCTTATGATTGAACAGGCAACAACACGAACGGCTGTCGATGCATTACAAGCTGAGATGCCCTATGCCTATGCAAAACTGGTCAAAAAGTATGCCCATCCTGATGCTTCGCCCTTTATCAGAAAGGTCATCGATTACCTTCAGCTCAACTTGAACAAACCTCTAGGTATGGATATTTTATCAGAACACTTTAACATTCAGCCCTCTAATCTAGCGAACAAATTCAAAAAAGAAACCGGTCAAACCATCACAGAATTCGTCAATGCACACCGTATCGATGAGGCTTGCTATTATCTCATCAACAGTGACAGACCTATTAGTGAAATCTCGCAACATGTCGGTATTCTCGATGCCAACTATTTTTCCAGGTTATTCAAAAAGCATATGGGCGTGACCCCGCTTTCGTATAGACTTCATAACTAACAGCGCATACTTTCATTGGTTCACTATAAACTTCTTAGGTATTCATCCATCATCTCAGCCGACAGTTTCGTATACTTAACAGCTTCAACCACTGTCTTTGCCCCTGAAACCACATCACCTGCCGCGTAGACACCTTTCCTTGAAGTCCTTCCGAACTCATCAGTAATCACCAGACCAACATGATCCAGTTTAATCCCTTCTGAGGTCATAACGATATTCTTTTGGGGCCCTTGACCGATGGCAATAATGACAGAATCCGCTTCAACAAGCAATTCTCTATCTTCATGAACAACCAAGTCTTTCTTATCGTCTTCTTTCTCTTTCTCCGAAGTTTCAAAACAAATAAGACCTTCTGCTGTAATCTCTTTTGGACTCTTATAGTATTCGAACTGAGCACCGTCCAATCTGGCATAACGAATCTCTTCGTCCAATGCCGGCAGGGAATCCTCACCTCTTCTATAGACAACCCTTACATCACCACTGCCTCTTCTCAATGCTGTTCTTGCCACATCCATGGCCACATTACCGGCGCCGATAACGACCACTTTTTCACCCAGATTGTAAACCGCCGGATTCTTAAGGTAATCCACAGCAAAATGCACATGCCCTCTAGTCTCACCTTTGATTTTCATTTTATTAGGCTTCCATACACCGGTACCTACGAAGATTGCATCATACCCATCTTCCATTAAATCATCTATGGTAATATTGGGACCAATGAGCGTATTGGGTCTTATCACAACTCCCAATCCTTCAAGACGTTCCTTAATGCGATCCAGTGTCAGCTTAGGCAATCTGAATTCAGGAATACCATACCTGAGGACACCGCCAATCTTGTCGTGATTGTCAAAAAGTGTCACTTCATAACCCTTGATAGCCATCAGATAAGACAATGTAATCCCAGCAGGTCCAGACCCGATAATAGCAACGCGCTTATCAACCTTTTTCTCCTGAATATAATCCATTCTAGTCAGGTAATAATCCGATACATAACTTTCCATTGAACTGACATGAATCGGCCTGTTTTTCTTATTCAGGATACAATGACCTTCACATTGATTCTCATGTGGGCATATCAATGCACAGATAACACTAAGTGGATTATTCTCAAACAGCATCTTGCCTGCACTCATGATATCACCACCTTCAATCATCCGTGCCATCTCAGGTATGTTGGTTCTAACCGGACACCCTTCAACACATAGCGGTTTCTTACACTTCAGGCATCGTTGCGCTTCGCTGATTGCATGATTACTCATATTTCCCTCCAAGTCCAATGATTGCTCTCTTAATTCAATGATTCATTCTTTACTCTATTATATGATAAGATCGTCAAAATGTAGTTTCATAATGAATCTGCACAATATATAGTATTTTATTGAAGCGTCGCAACACTATATATTGTACATATCCAACTCAACTTAACCTTTTGACGCCTTAGTCATTATATCATCCAATTATATTTCATCCCATTTCAAATTAAGTACATCGCTCACAAAGATTTTTACGATGTCTGCATCAAACTGGGTATCGATATTATTTTTCAACTCAACTGCTGCCTCTTTTTCAGAAAGTACTTTCTTTTTATATGGTCTATAAGCAGTCATTGCATCAAAAGCATCCGCCACACTAATCACCTTTGACTCGATAGGGATGGCATCTCCCTTTATACCTTCTGGATAACCTTTACCATCTAAACGTTCATGATGATGCAAAACGCCTTTAGCAATATGGGCATATTCATCACTGATACAAAAGATTCGATAACCTATTAAAGGATGCTGTTTGATTTGCTCCCATTCCTCCACATCCAGTTTTGTCAATTTGTCCAAAATCGACTGTGGAACGACGATTTTCCCTATATCGTGCAATAAGCCTATGGTGGTTATGTCAGATACAACCGAAGACTTCAAGTTCATCGCCCTAGCCAACTTAGTGGCATAGACACTGACCCTATCAGAATGATCTTTATCCGTAGGACTCTTTTCAAACAATGTATTCAGCATTGTTTTGATCATATGTCCCCTAACACCTTCTGAATTCATCATTTTGTTCTTATACATATACTCTTCGGCACGCTCAAACAACTCAATAACACTGATATCGGAATGATTCTTTGCCTCATGGCCAAAGGATAAGGATATCTGGCCATAGTCTTCATGGATGCCTTCCAATATGTCATTAATATTGTTAATAAGTCCATGAACATAAGCCTCATCTGCATTAGGTAATATGCAGACAAATTCATCGCCACCCCAACGAGTGACAACATCTGTGTCTTTGCAGGCTTTTTTCAATGCCCCTGCAGCCGTTTTTATCATATTATCGCCTACTAGATGTCCAAAAGCATCATTCACCATCTTCAGACCATTCAAGTCCGCCACCAATAACATCAACGGGTAGTATTCCTGATGATCCAATCTATCCAGCTCTTGCTCGAAACACCTTCTATTCGGCAAACCTGTCAATTGATCATGGAGACTCAAATACCTTATTTTCTCGTTATGCATCTCTAGTACTGCTGTTTTGTCCTTCACTTGCTTACGGATGATCAGAATGGATATAATCAAAAGCACTAAAAGGACAGGGGCAAGAACAATTACAGAAGATCTAAAAATATCCATGGCGCTTGGTTTCTCAACCAAAAAAGGAAACCATTTCGTATAAAGTTCATCATATATACCATTTTCAGATACGATCGCCAAACCTTCGTTGAGCCTAGCCAACAACACGGCATCGCCTTCTTTGACGGCAAAACAAAATTTCTGCTCAAAATCTGTCAGTTGCATTCTTGCCTTTGTCACACCATCTTCGTCATAGATATACAACGGTTCAACATTTTTCAAGTTCAGTTCATTGATTAACTTTTCCCCAACCAAGCTTTGCGCGATTACTGCATCGTATTCACCTGAACTTAAAAGTTCAAATGCCTCAGTATAGGTATCCGTCAGAATCAGATCATCTGACCACCCTTTATTTACGGCATATTCATGGGCATTGTCACCTCGCATAACAATTAAGCTTTTACCATAGATATCCTCTTCACTTTGAATCACACCTACATCCTCTGATCGGACAAATATATTACCACGCACAATAATATAAGGTACGGAAAAGTCAAAGTACTTCTCACGTTCCTCATTGTAGCCAACCAAAGGAAGTACATCCAATTCACCTGCTTCAAGCTCATCCTTGAGGCTTATCCATGTGTCAATCCTAAAGTCGATATCCATACCTATTTCCTGAGCAACCGCCTTAAGCAGTTCTACCGAAAAACCATCGGCGACGCCAGCATCCGTTACAGAGAAAGGCGGATAATCATATTCAGTAGCGCTCATTAGAGGCTTTTGGAATCTTTCAGATGCAACCGTTATTTGAGATATTAATGTTGTTGCGATGACAATCACTGCGATAAAAAATAGCCCAATTCTCTTCTTCATCATTACACCTCATGTATACATAGTCGTTTGTTTCTAGTGCACCCCAAACATACACAATTAGTTTATAACTATTCTTTAGAAAAATTCAATCTTTCTTACAAGTATACATGATATAAGCATATTGTAGCAAATGGAAAAGGAGACCTTCTCAGATCTCCCAACTCCTCACTGATTCATTTATTCTTCTTCAGGATAAACCAATTGCCACTCTTTTCTTAAGTCTGTCATAATCCTCATCACGTCCACAGTATAGTCAAAATACATCTCATTCGATGTGCCTGAAACTGTTTTTTCCATATCAATAATCTCATACGATAAAGCCTCTGCAGTATCTCCGGCTTTTACAACATCTTGACGCCCGTCATCCGTATAAGTGATCACTGCCGCATCAGCTCTAGGATATTCATAGACTTCAATATACCCTTTATCAAATACCGCCAGTCCTCGCTTTGGTTGTTTGGCATGCAAAGACATGGTTATCGTTGCCATTTCTCCTTTTGGGTTTGTTAGAAGAATGCCTGCTTGCTCGTCAACACCTGATGGGGCAAAACTCACCTGAGACATCACCTGATTCGGCGTTTCACTCATGAACCAACGCATGAAGGAAAGTGCATAGACACCTATATCCAGTAAGGCGCCTCCTGCAAGATTCTTATTAAAAAAACGGTTGGACATATCGTATTCTTTATAACTGCCAAAGTTCATCTGAATCATCTTTAACGGACCCAATTCATCAGATGAGACCCTCTTCATAAGTTCTCTATAGATTGGCATATGAAATAACGTCATCGCTTCTGCAAGTACAACATTATTTTTCTCCGCCAAATGAATGGCCTGTTCCAACTCATCACTGTTTAAGGTAATGGACTTCTCACAAAGAACATGCTTGCCATTGCCAAGAGCCTTAAGTAAATAAGGTAAATGTGTATTATGAGGCGTGGATATATAAATGATGTCCACTTGATCGTCCGTAAACATCTCATCAATTCTGTCATACACCTTTTCTATACCATACTCCTTGGCAAATTCAATTGCTTTACTATGAGTTCTATTACCAACCGCATAAAGCGTTCTACCTTGTTTTGCCATTGCCTCAGCCAGCTGATTGGCTATGACACCGCACCCTAAGGATACCCAGTTATATGTTTTCATAATATAGCCTCCATTTATTCGCTTTCATAATATGACAGCACCAGCACACAATGTATTGTTCTGCACGCCACTTCCAATGTAGGGCATCATTGACAACTATTCTTTAACGCTTGAATCTTTTCCCAGACCTCATCGATAACAGGAATGCCTTCAGCTCTATTTTTTATACGAGTTGTATATTCACGCTCGCCAGGATAGAATATCTGTCCTTCGTCGTTAACAGGTTCAGAGTTTTTAATATAATCCAGAGTTTCATTAATCACCTGATCCGCGAATCCCTTCGTACTCATCTTAGTTGGATCGACAGCAATAAAGATCTGGGAAAGCTGATGCTCATCCTCTAAAGCACCGATGTCTTTAACCGTATTGCCTCCAGACAGCACTGCAGCAATCAAGTCAAATGCTATAGATAGCCCCGATCCTTTCCAAAAACCAATTGGCAGGACGCGCCCCGTTTTCTCAATCTCAGCAGGATCTGTTGTCATATTACCATCTGCATCGTAACCACCATTAACCGGCAGTGGCATTTCTTTCATTCTGTATTCTTCTATTTTACCATAGCTGTATTGGGACATTGCAAGATCAACGACGAAGTGCATGCCATTACTTCTAGGTACGGAAAGTATGAATGGGTTATTACCAATACGCGTGTCTTTTCCACCCCATGCAGGCATATTAGGCATCGTATTGGACCAACACATACCAACGCACCCTTGGTCAGCTGCAAGCCATCCATAGGTGCCACCCCGCATCCAATGATTGGTGTTACGCAATGCAACAAGACCTATACCATTCTCCCTCGCCAATACAACCGCACGATCCATACAAATCTTAGCATTCAGTGGTCCAAGCCCCTCTTTACCATCCCATCTTTCAAAAGAGCCAAAAGACTGCTCACAAACCGCTATGTCTTTAGGATTGATGTAGCCCTTCTTTACATAACTGACCATCTTAGGGAATCTGTTGACACCATGAGAATAAATGCCGTCAAGGCTGTTATTGGCAAAAACAGATGCCGCTGCAAAAGCATCTAGAGGATCAAATCCCTCACCAACAAGTATTTCCTGAAAGGTTTCTAATAATGCTGAGTATTCTATCTGCATTTGATTTCTCCCATTTCTTTATTCAGTGCTAGTATGATTCATATTAGGTTATTGTGGTGCGTTTATCTATAGTAATACCTCCCTAATAAAACGAAAAGCATGCGTTCAATGTCCTTTATTTTGTGACATTGAATGCACACTTCCATTATTGTTTAATGTTTATGCAGTTTACTACCGGTTATTAATCGCTGCATGAGCAGCAGCCAACTTCGCTGTCGGTACGCGAAACGGTGAGCAAGACACATAATCAAGTCCTGCATTATGACAAAATTCAATAGATGAAGGGTCACCACCATGTTCACCGCATATGCCTAATTTGATGTCTGGACGTGTCATTCTACCTTTAGTGCATGCAATCTGGACTAATTGCCCTACACCACTTTGATCCAGACTCTGAAATGGATCAGATTCAAATATACCTTTTTCATAATAATTGCCTAAAAAAGATCCTGAATCATCCCTAGAAAGTCCATAGGTCATCTGGGTCAAATCGTTGGTACCAAAAGAGAAGAATTCAGCACCAAGTGCTATCTCATCCGCTGTAAGTGCTGCTCTAGGAATTTCTATCATCGTACCTATGACAAATTTGATATCCGAATCCTTTTCTTCTTTTACCTTTTCACAGGTTTCTACAACGACCTTCTTAACATATTCGAACTCTTTATGTTCGCTTGCAAGGGGTATCATAATCTCAGGCATGATTGTAATACCTTTTTCAGATACGACTTCAATCGCTGCTTCCAGTATCGCTCTTGCTTGCATCTGGGCAATCTCCGGATAGTTGACAGCAAGTCGAACCCCTCTGTGCCCTAGCATTGGATTGAATTCGTGTAGACCATCAACCGTGGACTTCAAATCCCAAAAGCTAATGCCCATATCTACTGAAAGTGCTAGAATATCCTCCTCATCATGGGGTAAGAATTCATGCAAAGGCGGATCCAACAAGCGCACTGTCATAGGTTTATCTTCCAGCACTTCATACATACTTTTGAAATCCGATTTTTGATACGGTAATAAACAATCCAAAGCCTTCTGGCGTTCTTCTTTAGTCTTTGCAACAATCATCTCACGGATTCTGGGTATCCTTTCTTCTTCAAAAAACATATGCTCAGTTCGACAAAGTCCAACACCTTCCGCACCGTATTTCACTGCGTTAAGCACATCCGCACGGTTGTCTGCATTTGTTCTTACTGCCAACCGTCTCACTTCATCAGCCCATGTCATCAGTGTAGCAAAGTCATCATTCATCTGTGCTTCTACTGTCTTGATGTCCCCCAAGTAAACACAACCCGTTGATCCATCCAAGGAAATATAATCTCCCTCCCTTATCAACTGATTGGCCATCGCAAAGGACTTCTCTAGCTCATGTATCTTAATATCTCCGCAACCTGAAACACAACATCTACCCATGCCTCTTGCGACAACAGCTGCATGAGAAGTCATCCCGCCTCTCACGGTAAGTATACCTTCTGCAACGGCCATACCCTCTATGTCTTCAGGAGAGGTCTCAGCTCTGACAAGTATGGCTCTTTCACCTCTTTGTCTAGCTGCTACAGCATCAGCTGCGGTAAAGTATACCTTTCCTGCAGCTGCGCCCGGTGATGCAGGTAAACCTTTTCCACATGCAACAGCTTCCGAAAGAGCCAGTGGATCAAACTGGGGATGTAATAATTGCTCCAGTTGTTTTGGGTCAACTTTCAGCAATGCTTCTTCTTTTGTACACATACCTTCTTCTACAAGATCCACAACCACCTTCAATGCCGCCTGTGCTGTTCTCTTTCCGTTACGAGTTTGAAGGAAATAGAGCTTCCCTTGCTCTATGGTAAATTCCATATCCTGCATGTCCTTGTAGTGATTCTCAAGCTTATTGGCAAGCCCAAGAAACTCCCCATAGACCTCAGGCATACCCTGTTCAAGGCTTGTAATCGCTTGTGGTGTTCGAATCCCAGCAACAACATCTTCTCCCTGAGCATTAAGCAAGTACTCACCAAAAATCCCTTTGGTTCCTGTTGAAGGATTACGTGTAAAGGCCACACCAGTGCCTGAAGTGTCTCCCATATTACCAAACACCATCGTTTGAATTGTAACCGCAGTCCCCCAAGAGCTCGGCATATCATTCATCTTTCTATAGATAACGGCTCTTTCATTATTCCAGGATCCAAAGACAGCTTCTATAGCAGCCATGAGTTGTGCCTTTGGATCCTGGGGAAAAGCAGAGCCTTCGTAGCTCTCATACAAAGATTTGTATAACTTTACAACTTCCTTTAAATCATCTGATGATAAGTCAAGATCGCTTTCATACCCCCCAGCCTTTTTGACATCTTCAAGAATCTTCTCGAAGGCAGCTTTCGGAAAGCCCTTAACCACATCTGAATACATTTGAATAAAACGCCTATATGAGTCGTAGGCAAATCTTGGATTACCTGTCTTAATGGCCATCCCTTCAACCGTTACATCCGTCAAGCCGAGATTGAGCACTGTATCCATCATTCCCGGCATCGAAACCCGTGCACCTGACCTAACTGAAACTAATAAAGGCTTTGATACATCCCCAAAACTTTTACCAGTGGTTCGTTCAAGCAATGCCAAAGATTGAGCTATTTCTCTCTGAATTGTCTGATCAATTGATTGACCCGCTTCATAATAAGCCAGGCAAGCATCTGTTGTCACTGTGAAGCCCTGAGGTATCGGCAGCCCCAGTTTTGTCATCTCAGCAAGATTTGCACCTTTTCCACCAAGAAGATTTTTCATGGAAGCAGCACCCTCACTGAACATGTAAACAAATTTTGTACTCATGTTACCCTCCAATTCAATATAAGCGTCTTATATAGTTTTTTATATGATGTATAATAATTTATATATCATATAAGCTATTCTACTCTTTTTTCACCATATGTCAATAAATTCTTTTTTAAACCCCATATTTTGTGCATCATATACAATACTCTCGGCCACTATTAGGATGCCAGCACGTATAATTTGCGAAAAAAAAGTTAAGCACTCTAAAGCGCTTAACTCTTAATCGTATACAATATAGTCAATCAAAATATGATAGGGCGTTCAAAACTCACCCAAAAAACCGAACAAATATCGGTGCAATAATTACTGTAAACAGACCAGTCAATCCAATGGCCAAACTGCTCATTGCTCCTTCTGTCTCCCCCATCTCCATCGCTTTAACCGTTCCAAGAGCGTGGGCTGAAGTTCCCATGGCAATCCCCTTAGCCACTTCATCCTCTACTTTAATAAGCTTAAAAACCAACGGCCCGATAATAGCGCCTGTAATACCGGTAATCATGATTGCTGCAACCGTCACTTGTGGCATACCGCCAAGTTGGTTAGAGAGACTTATACCCATCGGTGTTGTAATAGACTTAGGAATCAGTGAACGTTCCATAATCTGTTCCAACCCAAATCGATTCGCAAGAAACATGATTAACCCAATATTAATCGCTGATCCTGCCACGATACCTAACACAATTGGAAGACCATTCGCTTTTAGCAAATGAAATTTCTTATACAAGGGTACTGCCAGAACCACTGTTGTCGGAGCAAGAAAGAAACTAATCAGATTGCCGCCACTGCTATAAGATTCATATGATATACCCGTAACCTGTAGGCAGCCGATAATAATGAGAATAGCCAGCATAAGAGGGTTTAGAACCGACAACCCAGTCTTTCGGTTAATATAGATACCAACCTCAAGAGCCAACATTGTTAGAGTGACACCAAACACAGGGCTATCCACCAAATAATTCATGATGACCTCTTTCATTGGGCTTCACCTCGTACCTTCCTAAGTGCACTAACAATCAAAGCTGTAGCTACCATAACCACTATCGTTGAAACAACGGCAATCAAAACCAACCATAGCCACACACTTTTTATATAATAAATCACTGTAAGTATACCAACACCGGCAGGCACATAAATCAAGGCCATATGATCAAGAAGAAAATTCGTCACTTCCTCAATGTGAAGCACCTTCAATTTGCCTGATAATAGTGCACCCAAAAGCAATAGCATAGCAATAATATTACCGGGTACAGATACATTAAATGCATTGCTTATAAGCTCCCCAGCTACTAAAAAGCCAAGGATAATCAACAGTTGCCTAATCAACTTCATAATCACTGCTCCATTCTTGTTCAATCAACCAACGATAAAGACACCATTTCACCATTATAGATGATTTACATAATTAATGCCATGTAGATTGTCAACAAATAATAACATTAAAAAAACCTATCGACGCAAATTGCGTCAATAGGCTTATAATCGTATAGCGTCCCCACTAGGAATCGAACCTAGAACTGACCCTTAGGAGGGGTCTGTTATATCCATTTAACTATGAGGACATATACCGGACCAAAAGGTCACTAAAAGATTATACTAAAAACAGGTGACCTTTGCAATGGTTATCTTTTGATACATCAACCTTCATTCTCTTCGTGTTGAAAACGAATAGAGCCATGAAGCCAGCTTGTTCCTTTGAATCTCATACCTGGTGTTGGTTGCCCTACTAGGTCATCCTTATTAATATAGATCTCAATTGGGATACTCATACAAGTAAGGTCAATATGGAATATCTCTTCATTGGTATCTCTGTTGGTCAAGAGCTCAACATGTTCTATCGTTCCTAATATTGAATAAACATCATCGCTGTCACCTACTGGGACGAAGAATCCTTCTAAGATACTTAGAATATCTTCATTTCGAAGACGCTCTTGAAGGGTTTTAGATGCTTCATCTGCCTCTTCATCCAATATATTCATGGCATCTTCATCGCCTTTTCTTGCTTGCTCAAGCAGTTCACGGCGCAACATCTCTTCTTCTTCATCCAGAAGTTCATCCACATCCGTTTTATCTATAGGAAGAACAACTGTACCATCCACGCAATAACCTGACATGGATACACCATCCACATAGACATCACTCTTTTGTTCGACTTCACTGTATTCCTTCAAGTTCTGAAGAAAGAAGGACATCGGAGTACCTGAATTGATTTCCTCGCAAAAAGCATGGTAGACGTCTTGCTCGTCCATCTGAACCACATCTACTTCATGAGTATCGATCATGTATTGACTGACCGTAGATGGAATTAATGAATGGACATTGATTTCTTCATCTTCACTAATAATGCCTCTAACCGTCAGGCCGAACCCCTTACCGTAAGCTTTATAATACTCAACGAAGTCGGTACCATCTTTTGTTTCCCAAACGTATTTAACATCTGGTGCTTCAATAATTGAACCTACAAGTGTCTCTGCTTTTATTTTGGTATCGTATTCACTGAACCCCAGCGAACGTATATATAGAATCATACTTTTTCCTTCTCTATCTATAAGTATTACCTTCAAGTCATGTCAATGGCATTTGATGCTCATTGTCCTATAATGTAAAACTACTATAGCATTCACATTGGATTTTGTCCACATGTCTCATTAATTATAAAGAAAAGACGCCACATACAACCTCGAACCTACTTGGAACAGAGTTGCTCATAGCGTCTGATACTTTCTTCTATGGACATCTTGTCGACTTGCCTATGGTTACTTACCACAGCAACTTTCTGTGGATGATAACCAATCAAGTCCAAGATGAGGCGTGTTAAGCGACTCATAAATCCTCCTTGGGTGTCTAAGGTTGTCATACGTTTCATCATGCTTTATTGACTTATCCTTAGTTTACCAAAGAAAAATTACAGAGCCATGACAGCCAGGTAAGATTCACATTACATTCCCATTACTTGACATTATAATTGCTCTCACGATGATCAGACCGCAAAAAGCCGTCTGCCATTCTCCCAGGTCGCCGTTTCCACTTCCTCTTTCGTCAGACCTTTAATCTCAGCAATTTTTTCGATGATATGAGGAATGAAGGATGAATCATTTCTTTTACCACGATGAGGCTCCGGTGTCAGGTATGGCGCATCCGTTTCCACCAATATACGGCTAAGGGGTACTTCCTTTACAACTTCAACCAATTTTTTCGCATTCTTAAATGTAACAACGCCACCAATGCCAATATAATAGCCTAAGTCCGTATACCTGCGGGCCATCTCAGCACTACCGGAAAAACAATGAATGACGCCACCAACACTATGGGCGTTATTCTCAAAAAGAATATCATAGGTATCTTCCGATGCCTCTCTGCTATGAATGATCACTGGTAAATCCAGCTCAACAGCCAACTTTAGTTGCTCCCTAAACCATAACTTCTGAATCTCTCTGGGGGCATTATCATAATAGTAATCAAGCCCAATCTCACCAATGGCTACAATCTTATCGTAAGCCGTCATCGCCAGGAGCACTTCCAGATCACTTTCCTTCATCTCTTGTACATCATGAGGATGCACACCAACAGAAGAATAGACCATATCATACTTCTTGGCCATTTCAAGGGATACCCTTGAGCTGTTCATACTGCTGCCAACATTGATGATACACCCAATGCCTGTTTCTTTTAATTTCTTTATGACCGCTTCGCGATCAGGCCCAAACCTGCTGTCATCATAATGTGCATGACTTTCAAAAATCATATACCCACTTCCTCACTGCCTGTCAGTCAAAGGATCACCTTCACTGTGTCTTATATCTTCAAATAAACTGTACTCAAAAAAAGCAAAAAGGGGATATCAACAATAGATATCCCCTTACTCTTATTCTATCGCACTTCACTGCCGCTGGCAATGCTGCCATCAACAGTTCCTAGGTTAAGATTACCTTCTGCATCGGATGCAGCAAGAACCATACCTTCTGAAAGGACGCCTCTGAGTTTGACTGGCTTTAAGTTCGTGACCACAATCACTTTCTTACCCACCATCTCATCCGGGCTGTAGAACTTGGCAATACCTGAGACAATTTGTCTCACTTCTTCACCAACTTTTATTTTGGAAACCAATAACTTATCTGCGTCTGGGTGCTTCTCACACTCAACAACCTCTCCGACTTTCATTTGAACCTTCATGAAATCTTCGATGCCTATTTCAACCGGCTCAGGTACCGTTTCCTTCTTTTTCTTATTCTTCTGAGATTGCTTCTTCTCTTTCTTAGGCGCTTCGTCCTCTGCAAGATCAGGGTTAATCTCAAGAAGTTTCTTCTTCTCGTCCATTCTGGCAAAAAGCACTTCACCAACACCGACAGAATCTCCGGCTTTGATACCATCAAAAGTCTTGATGGACTCATAGGATGTCATTGATGTGTTAATCTGCTTGAATATCTTCTCAGAAGTCTCAGGCATAAATGGAGAAAGCATTACAGCGGCGATACGGATGCTTTCAAGAAGATTGTAAAGCACCGTACCAAGTCTTTCCTGCTTGGCTTCATCCTTCGCCAAAACCCAAGGGAAGGTCTCATCGATGTACTTATTACTTCTTCTAAGAAGTGTCCAAATCTCATCCATTGCATCTGATACGCGTAAGTGATCCATCTTCTTCTCGACATTGCCTGCTGTAGCAAGTGCCATATCGATCAGTTCCCTATCGATGTCCTCAGGTGCAGTTGGTGCTTGTATAACACCGTCAAAATATTTGGACACCATCGCCACTGTACGATTCACAAGATTACCAAGGATGTTGGCTAAGTCTGAGTTGATTCTTTGAATCAAGAGCTCGTAAGTCAATGTTCCATCAGAGGAGAACGGCATCTCATGAAGAAGGAAATAACGTACAGCATCCACACCGAAGTGTTCTACCAAATCTTTGGCATAGATAACATTGCCAAGGGATTTGGACATCTTGTCCTCACCAACCATCAACCAAGGATGACCGAAGACTTGTTTAGGCAGTTCCACATCCATTGCCATTAACATGATTGGCCAGTAGATTGTATGAAATCTCAATATATCTTTACCGATGATGTGAACATCCGCCGGCCAGTACTTATTGAATAATTCACCGCTTTCACCTTCTGGGTTAAATCCAAGAGCAGAGATATAGTTACTCAGTGCATCAATCCACACGTACACAACATGACCATCATCAATGGTTACGGGCACACCCCAGTTAAAGGATGTTCTCGATACGCACAGATCTTGAAGTCCTGGTTTGAGGAAGTTATTGATCATCTCATTCTTACGTGATTCCGGCTGAATGAACTCAGGATGATCCTCAATATGCTTGATCAGTCTATCCTGATACTTGCTAAGCTTAAGGAAGTAAGCCTCCTCGTTGGCTTTTTCGACAGGTCTGCCACAATCCGGACATTTACCATCCACCACTTGTGAATCTGTGAAGAATGACTCGTCAGGTGTACAGTACCAGCCTTCATATGTACCTTTGTAGATATCCCCTTGTTCGTAGAGACGTTTAAAGATTTTCTGAACAATGGCTTTATGCTCCGTATCCGTTGTACGAATGAACTTATCATAACTTGTGTTCATAAAGTCCCAGATCTCTTTTACTTCTCCAGCAATTTTATCCACGTGCTCTTGTGGTGTGATACCCTCTTCTTCTGCTTGAAGTTGAATCTTCTGTCCATGCTCATCTGTGCCTGTCAAAAAGAACACATCATAGCCTTCAAGTCGTCTGTACCTAGCAATGGCATCTGTCAACACTGCCTCATAGGTGTTACCAATATGTGGTGTTTTTGACGTGTAGGCAATCGCCGTAGTGATGTAATACTTAGGTTTGCTCATATAGATTTTTCCTCCATTCGATTCAGGACGTATGGGCCCTGAAGATATTGCTTCTATTATAGATAAATGCTGAGGGAAATGCAAGAATAGGTCAAATTAAGGGTTCTGGCTTCGAGAACAGATAACCTTGAATCACCTCTATCGGCGTTTCCTTAAGTAAGGCTAACTGTTCATTTGTTTCAACCCCTTCTGCAACCAAGTCATAACCATAGATTTCTGCAATATTGCATAGGGCCTTAAGAAGTTCAAAAGCCTGGTCATCCATCTGGATCTGATCGATGAAGCTCCTGTCAATTTTCAACTCGTCCGCATTAATGGATCGCAAATAGCTCAATGATGAATAACCTGTTCCAAAATCATCGATAGACAGAAGGATACCTAGAGATTTCAGCTCTCTCGAAATCTTATCGAATCGTTTAAAATCCATGATTAATATATCTTCTGTAATTTCATAGATAATTCGATTACGTGGGATATCGTACTTTTCCATTGATAGTCGTGTCACATCCACCAAACGATTGCTTTCAAAAAAAGCTGTGGCTATGTTAATGGATACCTTGACATCATCCCCATACAATGCCCATATCTTACGACAGTCACTCATAACTCTATCGATCATATAAGCACTGAAGTCCAAATCCAAATGGAACTTACTTAACGCAGGAATAAAACCACCTGGACTGACGAATCCCAGCACCTTCGACTCCCACCTTGCCAGTGCCTCAAGTCCAACAATATCTCCTGTCTTGTAATTGATTTTTTTCTGGTAATATGGGAGAAATTCTTTATCCTTAAGACCAAGGGTCAAGTGTTTCTTCAAAGAAAGTTCTTCATATAGAGCTTCTGACAATTGATGCTTATAAAAATACACACCGCTTTCTTCCGCCTCTTTCGCATACTTCATTGCTATAGCAGCCTTTTTGTATAGCTCCTCGAAGCTATGGCCGTCATTGGGATATCTGACTACAGCAAACTGCAGCTCAAGGGCATGGGTTATATCTCCAAGCACCTCATCATCATTAAGGTAATATCTCAATTCCCTAGTAAGCTCATGAATGGATGCCTCATTGGCAAATGGCAACCAAATCATGAACTCACTTCCCGAAGTTCTGGCAACGTCGACTGAAACCTTCGGATGAAGCATCAAAGCTTTTCCTATACGCCTTAATAACTGGTCCCCTGCTTCAAAGCCAAAGGTACTATTGATAATCTTAAACGCCTTAAGATCCAATTGAATAAGGCTCCCCGCTTCAATGCCTTCCGAAATCTTTGCAGTGACTCGCCCCTTCAATCCTTGACGATTCATCAAGCCGGTTAATACATCATGTTTAACCATATGTTCCAGGTGGGCATTCTTCTCGTTTAAGCTCATCTGAGTGCGATAGATATCCTCAACCATGATATTATAGCCTTTTACCATATGTTGCATCTCGTCACCAGTATTGATGACATCTACCTTGTCGTAGTGACCAAGGCTGACACCCCTCATACCTTCTGATACATCAATGATGGGCTTGGTCGTCGTAACAATAAATCTCGTCATGGCAATAAACCCAATCAAGAATACAACTAACAAAACGATACAGCTTGTGAATAATATTGTCGTTGCCGAAGCGTTAAAATCACTTGTATAAGCCGTTGCCGCAACAATCCATTGCCAGGAAGGCGCATACTTGACATAGGCGATTTTATCTCCCACCTTATCTGAGTCCGGCATCATCCATTCGTAGTAGGAATAACCCCCGCCGTTTAGTGCCAACTCAATCTGATTCTTAACGATATAGGTGTCGCTGTCCTTAAGACTGGTCACTTCCCAAACATTCTGACCTTCAAGGGTTGGATGTAGCATCTCGTTGCCCATTCTATCATAAATCACAAAGTAGCCAAGGTCACCTAGATTAACTTTGCCATCCATCGAACGCGTTCCGTCTTCTTGGACCTCACCCATCAAAAAGACTTTAACCTCTTCTTGTGCTTCTTCTTCTGATATTTCTCCTGACTGATAACGTTGATATTGAAGTTCTAACAACGCCACAGCCTGTACTGCTGCATTCTCCAGAATAATCTCACCCTTGTTATCAAGGGCATCTCGTGCCACGATATAACCAACAACTGTCAGCATTGCCAGCGACAGCATAAACAGGACACCAAAAAATAACAATATCCGTTTATTGAGTGAATTCTTGTATTGCTGAAAACGAGTGTATATGTTGTTCATTCCTGCCTCCGAGATTAGCCTGATGTCTGAACATAACCTTCTCTAATTAGCAGCAAATATTGCCGATTAGAAAACGAATCATGCTTAGCTATTATAACACATCATGTGTGATCTCTATAATCTTTCTATCCTCACTTTGTCCGCAATCGCCAATACTTCTTCCAAATCAAGCTTTGGATAGCCATCTTTGGAAATGGTCACTGTTGAACAAGCCGTACCAATGGCTAAGCAGTCTTCGGGCGCGTGATGTTGTACAAGACCATAGACAAATCCTGCCAGCATAGAATCCCCTGCACCAACAGTACTTACAATGGTCGTCGGCACTGTGCCTCCCCTATAAGCAGAATGTTCAGTAACCAGCAAACTTCCCTCAGCCCCCATGGAGACAAGTACATAAACAACACCATAAGTAGCTATAATTTCTCTGCCAGCCTCAACAATAGATGCATTATCTGTCAGGTTCCTATCTAAGGCGTCCTCAAGTTCATGAATATTAGGCTTAATCAAAAAAGGGGATCCTTTAAGGCCTTCAAGCAACACCTCATCGTCAGCATCAATAACGACATGACACTGCTCCTTATACCTTGCTGCGATCTTTCCGTATGTATCAACAGGCATTCCCTTAGCAAGACTGCCACCCATAATCAGATAATCACTGTACTTTACAGCATCATCAAGGAGTGCCATTAAGGCCTCTTGATTCACTTGATCAATATAAATGCCTTCTTCATTAATATCCGTCGTTATATCCTTTACAAGCTCGACAACTTTAATATTGGTTCTTGTATGTCCAGGTACAACATGCGCCAGAACTTCCATGCCGTCTTTCTCAAAATAACTCAGAACCTCATGGCTGTTGTCCTCGCCTAGTAAGGCTACATTTCGTGTTGTAATACCGAACCCACCAGTAATTCTGCCTGCATTGATGCCCTTACCGCCCAGGTCCTCTCTAAAAGCACCTACTCGGTTAACTTTTCCATAATTCAGTTCAGGTATCTTGATTGTTTTATCCAGTGCTGGATTCAACGTTAATGTTGTAATCATATAATTCCCTCCTCATACGAATAGGTAGTGTCAAGTCTGACAACGCCTTCGACTGCATGACTTTGAATCTATCTTATACATTGTAACCAATCAAATCGCCAACCGCAACAGATTGGCTACTTTCATCCTATTGCAGATTCATCTTTTTGTTTATATAATGATAATTGCAACAAAAAAACTCCCTATTACCGCAACCCACCGCTCCTCTAGAGGTTACACGCAAATGATCAAAGCATATAATGCCGGTTATATAAAATATGATACTGATTCAAAAAAAAGACCCGGACCTTATCTAATCCTCGAAATGTCCGTTGCTACTCTTGATTATGTACAACTTATTGTCATTCAATCTGAAGGCCTTGTCTGCGCCCACCGTCTACGTTCAGTCACCGAAATAGCCAACTATCACCGTTATAATAACCTGAGGGGCATACACTTAGGTGCTGGTGATTTACTTACCTTAACCACCAAGGGTGATGCCGGTATGCTGGTTCTGCTAGCCCGACAAATGAACTTACCCTATCCAATGATTGCCTCTGCCTTCGGAGAAGGTTTAATTCGCCTGTCTAATATAGACGAATAGTGCAATGGTAATTGACTACTCAACATCTTTCTCACTCGAACATTTTCTAATATGCACTTCTTTTTTATACATATCAAAGTATATCAGTGACCAAAGTCATCCAAACGATGACCAATGGCAGTAGGTATCTATCTACCAAACTGATAGAATTTATGTATATATAGAAAATGAATGCTGTCATAAATCAGCACTCACACAAAGAGAATTGCCAGGGCCTATCAGCTTCTGTTTGATGGACCTCCAATAGAGAAAAGAAAGAATGAGAGTATGAATAAAATAATTCTAATCGTCAGTTTAACACTGATGCTTACTGGTTGTGCCTTAATGGAACAAATTGATACTGCTGCGGAGGCTGTCGATGACTACTATGGTAACGATGATGTCTCTAATGAGGAAATTGATTTGTATGATGATGAGATACCGGCAGGTATTTTCAATGAAGCCAGCTATGAGCCTGGTTTTGCTCAAACTGTAGGCTCCGTGTCTTATAACCTTCTCAACATCAATAGAACTGAAGACATGCTTTATCTTGAGATAGAGATGACCAACAATGGTATTAGAACGATTGATGCCATTTCACCAGCCAACTTCCGTCTTTACAAAGGGCAAGATGTCAGTGATAGCGACGCCACTAATTATATAGAAGCAATGATGACCGGTGTGGAACGTAAGCTTTCTGGACGTCTCGTTCCTGGTGGTCGTATCGCTGGCCAAGTCGCCTTCTCTCTAACTGATGTGAGCACAGATACTCTCCAACTAAAGAGCCTGGACACAACCGATCACTACGAACCCCTCTACAATATCAACAGTAGTAACATCGGCTCCGAATATACCAGTGCTTTCAACAACGACTCTTTACCTAAGGGCGTGTCCCTTGGCGAGGTCCTCGTCAGTGAAGTTCTTTCTATTACGATTAATTCAGTCATATATGAAACTGAACAAGACACGCAAAAAAAGGTCGCCCAGTGCAGCATCACTGTCTACAATCATTCGGACACTGACAGAATATTCTTACCTGGGTACAATATTATCTGCGCCTATGATCTTAAAGGCACAGTGCTTAAAATACGAAGTGAAAGTATGACCATCCCTAAAGTGATAACCGCAGAATCAACTGTAAGCGGTACATTAACCATTGAGATGAGCGATTCAGATGCCGTTGGTTTATATCTGTGGATTCGGCCGAGCGAAGAATCCATGGATGAGACGGCATATGTAATCTTAAATTAAAGTAATAGTCATGATATTACTTTAATCAAAATAAGCCAGTGTTAGCTTTTTCATCACGCTAGCACTGGCTTATTTTATTGAAACATCGTACCGATATTATGAAAAAAATTATAGATCACTGGTATGTAATATATAACAGGAATTATCAAAGCAGGAATAAAATTGATGGTCTTGATCTTCGTAATCTTCAAAATATTCATGCCTGTACTCAAGATTAAAATACCACCGATTATGGATATCTGACCCATCAGTTCTGCCGTCACGTATGGTTCAATATACGAGGCCAGGAAGTAGATGCTCCCTTGCCACAAGAACAATATGGCCCCCGACAGAATAATACCTATACCAAATGTCGACGCCAATATCATGGATGTAATACCATCCAACATAGCATTGGTGAATAATAACGTATGATCGCCATTGAGAGCGCTGTTTATAGGACCTAATATAGAAAGGGTTCCTATACAAAATAGCAATACTGCTGTTGTTAAGCCCTCTATAAGTCGATTACCGCCTTTGCTCACCCGCTCTCCAAAACGTGCCACGCGCCCATCTATGTCCAAAGAGTCGCCTATGACACCACCTAGTACCATACTAGCAATAAAGAGCAACGGTTCTGTACTGGCACTAAGGTTCGTCACAATCCAAGTCACACCCATTGCCATTGATGCCATGCCTATCCCTTGAAGCATCGTATCTTTCTTGGACTCTTTGATACCACGCCCAAGAACTGATCCCAATGAAGAACCAATCACTATAGCCCCCGTATTAACGATTGTACCTACCATAATTACTACCTCACTTAATTTGTTTAGAAGTTCCTATGAATCATACTAATATCATGGACCATCCCGTAACTGGAGAGTCAAGTGGTAATCTCATAATCAACCACTTATGTCTTTTTTCTTATTGCACTTTCATTACTGGAATTCTTATCTCCGTTAAATAGTCATTTGGATCTTTGGTCTTATAGGCATTGATAATAACACGTTCAAGCGCTGGCCCCTTAGCGATATAATCAGACTCCGCTATAAAGTTCATCAAAGCCCTATAATATTCAGGCGATGCTTTATGATCTGTTCCTCTATAATAGACAATGGCATAATCCCCTTCTGGTAATGTTAATCTTTCCACTGGCTCAGAGTCATTTCCATTTCTCTTTTCTAATTGTGACATAAAGCCTCCTCCCTCGCAGTCATCCAAAATGCCCACACCATTATAAGGCATATAAACACCAGAGATTAACTGCTCTATAGGTATTGTCAGAGCGACCATGCCTATAACCAGCGGCTGTTGATTAGCCATACGCCTTTTCAGCTCATGCAACGCCAACTCCAACTCTAATTCTGTACGTATCTTCGCCGCATGCCACCATACCGTTGTTTCTTCTCGAACCTCAATTCTAGGCATATTCATTTTACCAATGCTATTAAGATTCGTAATCTCCTGAATCTGCCGATTAATGCTTTGTTTCATACCCATTAACGTATTGATTTTATGGTCAATGATACCTTGCTCCTTAACCAACAGTGAAAGATAGTCTTCGGTTGATCTAATCGCAAGATATCCTTTGATTTCTTTTAATGGCACTCCTAGATATTTCAGAAACAGTATTGTATTCAACGATTCAAACTGCTTCGGGCTATAATACCGATAACCATTGTCCTCATTGACACATGCCGGTTTGAACAAACCGATTTCATCGTAATATCTTAAAGTCTTTATTGCTATGCCATGAATCTTCGACATCTCTCCTATAGAAAATAGTTTCATGAATACTAAGGCTCCTTTATTTATTTCAAAGGTGATTACCTACCTTTGGCTACTCGTCTTCGTTTTATCTAATTATAGCCTAATCAAAGTAAATTCCAAATAGACAAGCCCTAAATCTCTGTCACTATTTATCCCAAACGCAAAAATACCGCCTCAAAATGAGACGGTATTCTTACACATACACACGCTAATCGGCCGAAGCCGGATTAATTGTCAAATGAAGATTATTTAATTTGTTGAAAGCCATAGTTGATGTGTGCTTTCATGGCTTCCAAAGCATCATCGGCTCTTCGTTCTGTCAATGCATGCATGATTTTCCGATGTTGCTTGAGTACCATAGCCGAAGATTCCTGAAGGTCTTTTGTTTCCTTATAACCGGTGGAAATACCTTCATTAATCACAGGGAGGATTCGTTGCATTATAGGATTGTGAGTGCTTGCTGCAATGATATTGTGAAAATGGATATCTGCATCGGTATGGTCATCACCTGCTTCGATGGCTGCTTTAACCTCATCGTAAGCTTTTCTGATCTCGGCAAGTTCGTCATCTGTAGCACGGAGGGCAGCCATGCGAGCCATTGGTGGCTCAACCACAAGACGAACTTCATAGAAATACTTCAGAAGAGGTCCTTCATCTATAAAATGCACCCCTAAAGGATCATCCTTGACGCCAGGGGTCTCGCTGACAAATGTCCCAAGACCGCGACGCACTTCAAGGATATTCTGTGACTTAAGAATCTTAATAGCTTCACGCACAGTAGAACGGCTCACATTCAACTGCTTGGTCAGATCAAGTTCATTAGGCAATTTATCCCCAGGGTTCAGGTGTTTACTTAATATCATTTGTCGCAAATCACTTGCGACTTGTTCAGACAGTACTTTTTTTTCGTACATGACAACCTCCAGTTGGGCTCTCTGGGACGCTCACCTGGGAAGATTAATACCTCATGTAGGTGGTTCCAATGCCATAAGGCATTTTGAGATGTTTATCAGATAGTATAACCCATAATCGGCCATCTGACCACTGTTACCCGTAACTGGTGTTTGTCTATCTCTGAACACGACCGGAAGCGTCACCTTGAATCAATGTTTCAACTTCTTCAACTGTAACAAGGTTAGCGTCACCGAAGATTGTGTGCTTAAGGGCAGATGCACCTACAGCAAATTCAAGAGCATGCTTGAAGTCTCCTGAAAGAAGACCATAAATCAAACCACCGGCAAAAGAGTCACCACCACCAACACGGTCGATGATACGGACATCATAATGCTTGGACTCATAGAACTCTTCACCATTGTAGATCAGCGCAGACCAACCGTTGTCTGATGCAGAGTGACTTTCTCTAAGTGTTGTTACAACATATTTAAAGTCGAACTGCTCTTGCATTTGTTTGAAGATGGATTTGTAACCATCAAGTTCAAGCTCACCAGTTGTAACGTCAGTATCACCAGGTTTAAAACCAAGAACTTTCTCAGCATCTTCTTCATTACCGATACATACATCAACGTATTGCATAAGGTTAGTCATAACCGCTTTAGCTTCTTCTGGTGTCCAAAGCTTCTTACGGTAATTAAGGTCAACAGAAACAGTCACGTTATGACGTTTAGCAGCCTTAAGTGCTTCTTCAGTGATCATCGCAGCATCGTTACCAAGAGCTGGTGTGATACCTGAGAAGTGGAACCAGTCAGCACCTTCGAAGATAGCATCAAAATCAAAATCCTCAAGAGCTGCTTCGGCGATTGCAGAATTTGCACGGTCATAAACAACTTTAGAAGGTCTCATGGAAGCACCATGCTCAAGGAAGTAGATACCTACTCTGTCACCACCACGTGTGATGTAGTCAGTGTTAACACCGTAGTTTCTAAGGTGGTTAACAGCCGCTTGACCGATTTCGTTTTCTGGCAACTTACTTACGAAGTATGCATCCATACCATAGTTAGCGATAGAAACAGCAACGTTTGCCTCGCCACCACCGTATACAGCGTCAAAAGATTGCGCTTGTGAGAATCTTAACTTGTTAGCTGGGGAAAGTCTGAGCATAATCTCGCCCATAGTAACTACTTTTTTCATGATAATCTCCTTACTTGAATTCTTAATAGTCTTCTATTAAATGGCTCTTCAAAGCCTTGTTATTATTATTAAAAGCAGAAAAATCACTTCTGCAATGTTCACTTTATAGTCTCGATGATTAAACATCTCACGCGTTCTTATGTCACTACACGTCATCTGATTAATCTCCGATAACCTGCTTAACAGCCACCTCACATGTGCCAAAGGATGTGTGTAAGATGATCTATCGCAAGTCAATCATCTGATTAGTAGATAGGGAGGTATCCTTTGGCGTATGAAAGATGGCTGTCATGTCAGGTTGTCTGTTGTATGTTGTCTGACAACGTTTATGGGTACTAAGATACACCTATCTTCAACAGATGTCAACAGTTCTTACATAAACTTTTGACAAAACTTCATTTTTCATCAGGTTCACTAAATCTCAGGATTGTTTTTTATTAATAATGCCCTAAGACCTTTTTTCTAAAGGCTTTAGGAGAGTTATTGTACTATAGGAAATATCACCGAAGGCGATAACGAGGCTAAGCCTCTTACTTGCTAATTTTGTCTTTTCCAACAACAGCTTATATGATCATCTATAACACCTACAGCCTGTAAATATGAATAAATGATGGTTGGACCCACAAAGCTCATGCCTCGCCTTTTCAGGTCTTTAGAAATCCTTCCACTCAAGTCAGTTTCACATGGTACATCTTCCAGATGATTGTAATGATTGATAATTGGATGACCATCGACATATGCCCATAGATAGTTGTTAAAGCTGCCAAACGCATTCTGAATATCGAGAAATGCCCGCGCATTCTTTCTTGCACTATAAATTTTAAGCTTATTTCTAATGATGCCTGTGTCAAGCCTGAGTTCTTCAAGCTCATTGTCTGTCATCGCAGCCACAAGAGAAGGGTCGAATCCTTTGAAGGCTTTACGATAGCCCTCTCTTCTTTGAAGGATTGTATACCAGCTCAACCCTGCCTGAGCACCTTCAAGAATAAGAAATTCAAACAATACCTGATCATCGTAGACAGGCACTCCCCACTCTTCATCATGATACTGTGCATATAGTTCTTGCCCTGATTTTGATCCAAAACACCGTTCCATAAAAGCCTCCACACGACAGAAAATTCAAACATCAATAAAGTTCCTATTTCCATTCTATAGGGTTTATGGCCTTGAATCAAGATGGATGATCAATCCCGTAAAACCGGAGAAAAATATATCTCTATTTCCGCCAACGCGGAGCCAACCTCATCTTCAGATTTAGACTCAGCCTGGTTATTTAAACCATTGACTCTAACCTTCGTGAAATTAGCCATTTTCCCAGCCTTACCTTTATCAATCATAAAACCTTTTCTCTGAGCTAATCGTTCACGTAATTCCAATACACTAACTGGTTTTTCAGAGAGTTCATCTACGGCTTTCGTTTTATGTTCTAAGGATACTCTAAAAGGTAACTTCACACGTAAATTCTCTATGTGCATGACTGTACTACTTTTTCCAAGTTCCGAACCTTCTTTATTACTTGATTCAGTAATATAGTCCACAGCACTTTGAATTTCATTTTGTATGGACAGGATTAATTCTGTCAAATAATATTCTTGACTCATCAGAAGCCCCTTCCTCATGTTTGCTTGTGCATTTTAAAATTCACTTCAATCTCACTGCACAGCCTAGCCTGTTTGGTCAACATTTCACCACTATTATGCTTGATTGTTCTTAGTGACACGCCATTATGTTCCTCACTTTGTCCAAGGGCCATCGCCACTTTCGTCAGTACCTTCCCATTGTCCACTCGAATAATGGGCATCCCAAAGTCTAACATTTCCATCGCTCTATGTCTTAGTTGCCTGGCTAACACCAACTTTGCGGTTTCTATAAACTCATTGTCATTAGCAACGTTTACAGGTGTTACCGGAACACCTGCAAACATTGCTGCCATATCATTTTCCAACATATCATCTGTTACATACGCATTAACCAACATTTCGTCCGTCATATTTAGAATATCGAGTAATGCTTCATGCTCGTACTTTTGAGCCTCTTCAGACACCTGTATACCATCCAAAACACCTATAAGTATTTCAGTCGTCCACTTAGCTATGGTGTTGATATCAGAATCATGCATCTTTTGTATTAAGTGGCATATAATCTGTCTTGAAATTCAATTGAACTTTGCCCATAATATTGCCATATGTACTATTGCTAGAATACGACTTCTGCTCCCCTGTGGTAACTTTCAAGGTGCTTTTTCTGGCTGAGGCACCACCAGCAACAAAAGACATAAATCCACCAACTCTTGCTCCAGCACTTGTCTTTTTCTTCGTATATTGGGTTGCTTTACTCGAATCACTTTCATAAGTCCTTGCACTGAAGAACAATTTTGTTTCAATCAAACCATTTTCAACCACTAACCTTAGCATGCCCATTTGTGCCATTTTTTCCAATGCCGCATATTTGTTAGCTGCGAGCCTGATTCGAACCGCGTCGAGTAATTGTTCAAAGACGTCCTTGATTTCTGTATCACCTACAAATTCAATAGGTCTGACTTGCTGATCGTCTTCATCAATAGTTGAAAGCTTATCATTAAGCTCTGCCGCTTCTTCCGTAGTGATTTTTTCCGAGCTGTTCTTTGTTGCTTTTGTACCACCCTCACCGTTAGGCAAAAGTTTTTCCAAGACATCCAGCACCATGTCCCCGGTAATATCATCTTTTGTCGTGTTGATAAAAACTGATAAATCTTTACTTAGCTGGCTTACCAGCTCTGCATACGCTTCCATCTGAAGCAAATTCGCTGAAATTAGAGCATCGAATACATCTGTCACCAATTTTGCTGTAAATTCTGGGAATCCAATGTCACTTACTTGAGTCAAACCTGTCTCTTGAGCCATTTCTCTCCTCCTAATTTCTTTTTGCTTTAATAGTTATTTGCTATTCAATTGTAACATATGTGAGTTAAGTTTTAATGTTGCTATGTGCCTATTTTTTGCTAGTTCAATTGTCGTAAATCTCTTCTCCATTACGCATAACTGTTATTTCTTAATCTTCATCATCTACAACAAAAAAAGAACTAACCAAAGGCATTCAAGCCAATCTGTTAGATGATTGATTCTCTACAGATTGGCTTGTGATAGCACCTGGTCAGCTCTTACCCTTACTGAAAATATATAGTTTCTGATACCTTATAGCAATTCCGCCAAAAGAATATTCCGGAGCTTTCTGGCTAAAGATGTTGTTCCGGCATCTGTCTTCTGCATCATCATGAGAATTGTAAGTCCTTCTTTAGGAAGATTGGCGAAGTAGCATCCTAACCAACCATCCCAGCCATATTCTCCTTCCCCAATGAACATACCTGCCAACTCAGGATTCGTACCCACACGCATAAGGTTGCCGTAGCTGTATCCTGCAAGGGTATGCCAATCTCGATAACTTTTCATCTGAGGCTCGTTCAGCACTTGTGTCGTAAGGAACTTGACCGTATTCTCCTTGAGGATACGTGTCTCTTCATAGACACCTCCGTTTTGAAGCATCGTTGCAAACTTGGCATAGTCGTCAATGGTACTAACTAGTCCTGCGCCACCCGATTCAAAGGCCGGCTCTCTATCCATGGCATTGATAATACCAAGGCGATTGTCTGTATATACCTCAAGTCCTGATTCGGTCTCTCCGTAGACTTTTGCCAAACGATGACGTTCGTCAGCCGGTACATAGAAGCCTGTATCACCCATATTGAGGGGTGCAAAGATCTCATCACTAAGAAATGTACCAAAACTTTTGCCTGACACCACTTCTACCACTGCACCAAGGACATCTGCAGATGTACCATAGAACCAACTTGACCCTGGCTGAAATGCAAGCGGAATCTCACCTAGCTTATTCATCACTTCGATGGTTGTCATCGGCTCAACACTAAGAAGTCGCTCTTCTAATGTGTTGATTAAAGATTCTGTCTTCTTACCGGTGACATTGTCACCTCCATAAAGTAGACCTGACGTCATGTTCAGAAGCTCCTTGAGAGTGACATCATGAACAACCGGTGCAAGCCCACCTTCCACAGCCACTTGCTGCCCCTTGAAACCTGGCAGGAATTTGCTGACAGGGTCCATTAAGTCTACCAATCCTCTTTCCATCAAGATCATCGTTGCGGCGGCTGTTACCGGTTTTGACATGGAGTATAGTCTGAATATGGTATCTCTCTTCAACTTCTCCCCTGCGCCTATATCCGCATAACCATCGTTGTGATAATATACTTCCTCACCATCACGCATAAGTAAAAGGCTAACACCTGCAACCTCTTGATTCTCAATAGCCATTCCCATGACGTCATCTATCTGCTTGGATGTCTCCATTTTAATATGATGCATCGAACTTCCTCCTCCGAACAAAACTTTATCTATATCTATTATACCTGATAATAACCGATACTATAATGAAATTGTTGCTCCGCCAGGAACTTTAACTATCTCACCATTCACACTCAACCATAACGCCATCGCTGTCGGGTTCATCACCATCGTTCTTTCGACATTGAACTTAAGTTGCTTGATGGCATTCATATAGTCCACAATTTCTATGTTGGTGGCAAACCAGACATCCTCTTTACCTGAAAGTGTCTGACATATTTTTTCCATATAGTCCCAATTCTCATCACGGTCAAACTCATAGGAGTGTCCCCATATGTAGAGCATGTAAAGGTATTGAGGCTTGTTAAGTGCAACAAATTCCTCAGCGTGCGCAAGACCCTCTTTGTTATGATGACAAGTGGATTGCCACAGATGATAATTCTCCGGCATCTTATATGTATGGTGGCCGCCAACGACTCTCGCATACTCGATACCCATATGTTTCAGCGCCTCGACGATCTCCAAAGTATAGGAACCATTAGGGTATGAAAGCCCTCTTACAGGATAGCCTACAATCGCCTCCAATTGTCTTCTGTCTTCCATCACTTCTATGACCAACTCTTCTTTTGGTGAACGCTCAATGGTCGGGTGCGTCAAAGTATGTGCAGCCACCTCGTGCCCTTCATACAACGCTTTGATTTCATTCTTATCGATACGGTCCGGGTCTTTGTCGTGAAGACCCGCGTTCAGGTGGAATGTTCCTTTTAGTCCATACTGATTGAACATCCCCACAAGTCTTCTATCCGCCAACTTTCCATCATCATAGCTGAATGTTGCCACCTTCGTCTTACCATCTTTAAAGCAATATAATACTCGATTCATACTCTGCCTTTCTTTACTCATTACTGTTAGTATGCCAATCACCATCTATCAACACTATATAAGCCATCATAATCGTTGTTGCGCTTCGTTGGCATTTTACAATCATTCATAGTTGTGTTTAGGGGTCAAAACTATATAGCCGAACTTACAGATGCGATATATAGTTCTCGAACGCATCTACGATCACTGTATATCGTGGATGGATTTAGGTGGACTTAGTTTTGACACCTAAACCATAATTGCGTTCTTCAAATATCATGCCAAATTAATGCCTATTTCTCAAGTCTCTACAGAGTAGAAAGCAAGAAAGTACGATTTACGGATAAAATCGACAGATATTGTCGAAGGAGGATTCGACTTAAATCAACTCCCAGTAGAACAATAATATCTCTTGCCGACACTGAAAATCCCTTGCGTAATCAAGAAGAACACACACCCGATGACGGGTGTGATGTATGCCATCACCAAAGAACCGTCCCTGAATATAGCCATCAAAGGAAAATAGTTCACTGCACCGATCGGCAGGATGACTGTAAAAAGCCGTCTGAACCAGTGACGATAAATGTCCATAGGGTACTGAGCCATCTGTATGCCACCATAGGTGAATGAATTCATGACCTCAAGGGTTTGAATCGTCCAGAATGACATGGTTGCTTGAAGTACGAACAATCCCATAAATACAAGGGTCCCACCTATAATGGAAAATAGAAGCAACATCATCCCCTGACCATCGAAGGATTCACCAGACATCCCTACACCGACCCACAAAACAACAAATCCCTGTAAGAGGCGTCCTACTCGCATCAGCTGAAACTCACTCCCAAGTATTTGGAGACTTATGCCCCTTGGTCTTAGGAGAATTCTATCGAAAGTCCCTTCTCTAACATACTGAGCGAACACATCATACCCCCGACCTATCGCTTCGGCTAATGCAAAAGAACAATTAATCAGTCCATAAAACACCGCCACTTCATGAAACCGCCACCCGTTGATGTGATTGAACCTTGAAAACAAGGCGTAGATGCCCAGCACTTCAATGCCTGTAATGGCAAAGTTTCCAAAAGCCATAAGAAAAAAGGACATCTTATAGGCCATCTGACTCGCTACAGTCATTCTAATCATCTTAAAATACAATCTAATCGAATCCATTCTCAACCTCCCTGTACAACGATTCTCTTGTCTGCCTTGCGCATCATCCACTGACCTAACACCACCAGAAGAGCTGTCCAAAAAAGCTGATGCAACAATGCAAAAGGCACCGTATCCAATGGATATATACCCATATACAGTTTATAGGGCGTATCCATCAAGCCACTAAAGGGCAGGTAACGAAAAATCGGCTGAGACCAGTCCGGAAAAAAGGAAAGTGGAACCACCAGTCCGGAGAAGAATATCACCAACGCTGGAAAGAAACGGTCCATGCCATCACCTATGGTGAATAAAGTGCTTATAGTGATTAGATTGGACAAAGCACCGCCAAGAAAAACCGCACCAACCATGGTCAGCAGGAAGACCAGAAAGTGCTCTAGGTCAACCGGTGGTTTGACACGCAGTTCCTCTGGGATAAGCTGGGATGCCACAAGAAACAAAGGTATTGACCTAAGGATCATCGGTGCAATCCTCAGAGCTAGAAGACGGCTGTACCAAAACCAATAAAGATTGACCGGCCTAACCAATTCATACGCCACATCCCCTTTGCGAATCATTGCCTGGACTTCCCTGTCCCCCGACCACGGGATCAGGGCAAGCAACCCTTGCCCAAGCCAGATGTAAGTCACCGTCTGCTCAAATGTCATCGGCATGGCCACGGATGTACTGTTAAAGAAAGCCTCATAGACCATTACCATGACAAAGCCGAAGAATAGTTGGGTAAACACATTTGCTAATGCTGCTGCCTTGTATTGCAGATTCACCATGAACCTTAAACGGAATAACGCCACGATCCCTCTCATGCATCAATCCTCCGGTACAAGTCAGTGATGATTTCTTCAATCGGTATGTTCTCTACCAAGACATCTTCTATGCTGTGATTGAGGGTCACATGACCGATCAGATCAGAAGCTTTCACCTGATCCGCTTCAAAACGGTACTCAACCCTCATCCCTTCAAGACTGCTGATTCGGGCATTAGGTATGGATAAGTCCTTCGGCATCTCCCTAAAGTCCACAAGTAAGCGTTTCTCTTTTGTAATCTGCTCACGTAAACGGTTCAGTGCACCATCAAAAAGCTTTCTGCCTCTGCCGATAACAATAATACGGCTGCACAAAGCTTCAATATCATCCATGTCGTGTGTTGTCAGAATGACCGTTGTATTGTACTTTTCATTGATCGTCTTGATGAACTGCCTTACGGCGACTTTGGATACTGCATCCAGGCCTATGGTAGGCTCGTCAAGAAAAAGAACCGGTGGGTTATGGAGAAGACTCGCTGCAAGCTCACAACGCATCCTTTGACCAAGACTCAATTGCCTTACGGGCGTATCAAGAAAGCCCTTCAAATCCAAGGCTTCTGTTAGGTCCTTGAACATGGTTTCATAGACCTCATCTTCAATTGTATAGATATCCTTGAGTAAACGAAAAGAATCGATGACCGGTACATCCCACCACAGTTGAGAACGCTGGCCGAAGACAACGCCGATATGCCCTACGTGAGCCTTCCGCTCCTTCCACGGCACTCTGCCATCAATTGTGCAGTGACCGGATGTAGGGGTTAGAATCCCGCTCATGATTTTTACTGTTGTCGACTTGCCAGCACCGTTGGGGCCTATATAGCCCACCAACTCTCCGGCTTCAATGTTAAAAGTGACGTCTTCCAGGGCGTGTACATTTGTGTATTGCCCCTTTACAAATTGCCTGAGTGCTGCCAACAAACCTTCGGACCGCTTAGCCACCTTGAAAGTCTTGCTGACATTCTCGAAGTGAATCAAACTCATATGGAACCTCCTATAGATGGTCGATAACCTTGTGTGAAGGTTTCCCGCAGGACTACTTCACTGTTGATAGAAACGTTCATTTGTTGGGTTAAGGAAAAGCTATTCTACCATTACAGAAGTCATGTTTCAAGCCTATCATCCGAGCAGCCTCTCCGCAACAGGCACATACACCAGATGATCACCAACACGTTTGCTTTCCATCAAGGCAATGCCATTAGGTTTTATCTTCAGCGGTTCTATAATGAGACTCTCCAAAGGTTCATGCAAAATAACCTGTCTCCCTAAAGTTATATGCGGTGTGAATTTCCTTTGCTCAACATCGCAGTCCTGTTCTGCCAAACACCTGTGCAGTTGTTTATGGGTCTTAGATACGGCCGAGTTCGGCTCTATACCCATCCATACGATATGCCTGTCCTTTTTTTTGCCATTCTGAAAACGACCTATAAAACTGGCTTCAATCATCATATCCGTCAGTCTCAGTTCATTCAGAACCTCCAGATACATGTCAATATCACCATTTGGTACTTCACCGATGAATTCTAAGGTCATATGGAAATTATCCGAGTCCGTGAAGTGTCCTTTTTGGCTGATGTTGGCGACACCATCCCTGTATAGCGACAGTGCTTTCTTTGTTTCTTCACTAAAAGTCAATGCATAAAAAATCCGCATAAGCCACCTCGTCAAACCTGAATTATTTTGTGTGTCCATCATACACCATACGGAAGGTAATTGACATAACATTCATTCAATCATTACGCCGACCTCCCAATGGTTCCGATAACTCCATGCTTCGAAAAGGCCCAAACCGGTTTAGGCTTGGACCTTTTTATAAACTCTTATGGATTAAAATAATCGACTAGCGCTACGCTAACAGCCTCACTACATAGCTGTTGATACTTTTGATCATTGAGTTTCATATCCTCTTCAGGGTTTGTCATATAACCGAATTCAATTAGTACTACCGGCACCGTCGACCAATTGAACCCTGAAATATCACCTCTGAATACAATACCTTCATTCACTGCACCTGTCTCTGTCACCAAACTGTCCAAAATAGCTGTACCCAACGTATAGCTATTTGCTTCCAATTGCTCATTGGTAAATTCACCGTGAGGTACGAGCACCATAATACCCTGAGAATCCGGCGAGCTACTACCGTTACAATGAAGACGTAAATGCACATCCACAGGTACATCATTCATTTTTTCGGCTCTTTCTCTATTAGATATATTGACTTCTGCCGTTGTTCTTGTCATGACAACAGTAGCCCCCTGCTTTTCTAACATTTCCTTCAAGATCAATCCTATTTGAAGATTTATTATGTGTTCGGGGGTGCCTGATTCTATACCAGCAGTACCTGATGAAACTCTTGGTTTTGTTACTGATGCCCCTGGTCCAATAGGCTCCTCTGAATAATCCCCATTGAGTTGATGTCCTGGGTCAATACCTATTATCCTATTTTCCAATGGTAGGGACCCCCTCTTATCGACGTCCCTTTCTTGAATCGAATACCTTTGTTTTTGCCTATTGAACTTCACGGCAAATGCAGGTAATAATACTAAATCATCATACTCAAACTCAGACCTTATAGTCAAATCTTGTATCGTTTGTTTTGTGTACCCTTCCATCTCATACGCAGTAACGTCCTTTGATTCACTCAAAGGCACCTCTATGTCCTTTACTTTTTCGCAGGCACTACATAGCATTAATACAAACAATACCATAACACCGTAAATATATAATCTCATTATGTAGTTTCACTCCATAAGCTACAATACTACGATAATACTACCTTACTACAATCGTTAGTACTGTATATCCTCTTTGGCTATAGCCTCTTCAATCATTTGAATATTAGCCATCAATATTGCATTGTCCCTATCTACCTCTATTTCATCCAAAGCACTACGCAATACTTCTTTTTTCAAATATAGGTCGTATTCACTCAGTAACATCGTATCAATAAAGGGATAAATATTGCCCGCTGAAATCAAATTGTTTTCATACGCAATAATTACTTTGACATTAGCGATTTCAACTGCCGTCAATGGATATGGTGATAATGAATCAAACACACTCGGTGCATATTTTCTAGTGATATTCAAATACCATGCTTTGGCATAGAACCATTGGTTAAGCAAACTATCATTAAACTGCCGACCATGTCTTGCAAATATCTCATTCCTCGCCAAACGTAATTCAGCCAAGCTGAGATTATGTAAATCGGACTCAGATACAGCTTTCGTCTCAGAGTATGGCAATATATAGTCATTGCTAAAATACACAGCTGAAAATCCTGCATTAATCTCTGGGACAGGTACGTACTCTTTTACCGTTTCACCAACAAACGATGATGATTCTGAAGTAATTAATCGTATCGTTCTAGTTTCATCTAGCTGTCCAATCCCCTCCGATGTGTAGCTTATGACATACATATCTCTATAAGATTCATAGATTTGCCCATATATTTCTTCAAGCAATGAATCAAGATCCACATTGGTCGCTGAGTAATACTCACCTGAACATCCAGTGGCAATTTTTCTTAACTCACTTTCGTCAATACCATCACCTATCCCAATTATATAGACTGGAATCCCCGTCTTTTGAGACAGTAAAATAACATCATTTATTGAATAACTGCTTGCATTTTCCATACCGTCTGTAAATGCAATGACACATTTTGAACCTGTTTGTGCATGTGTCTGGATCAACGCTGAATACAACGCATCATATAATGCCGTTCTACCATCCAAATACATATTGTCTATAGCCGAAACCAACTTATAATAATCATCCGTGAATGTCTGATTCAAATAAACATAATCATTAAATGATATCAGCTCCACCATATGTCCTGAAGCAAAATCCACACCTCCAAGAAACTCCTTAGCAGCGGTTTTCGCTTGGATAATTCGATTACCTTCTTCCATACTAACGCTGGTATCCAAGACCAAATTCATCACAATATCATCACTGGTTTCAAGTTTATACAGTTCATTGATTTCGTAGCGTTTAATGCCATTTTCACTACTTTCGTCTACTTCAAGATAGTCCGCATTAATACCTTCTACGACTTCACCTTCTTTGTTAAGAATCTGTGCATATAGTTTAACTTCCGGAAAATCTTTACTATCGATTTGATTGATATCTAATTGAATGACTTTTTTAATCGTATACTGGTAAGATAAAACATCGCTTGTAACATCATATTCATTTGCTGCAATCAATCTCACTTCTGTTGATCGATCTAAAAAGATCGCATCACTATATAGCGCTGATTCACTGTCCGGATCGCTGCCATCCAATGTATAATGAATATCTTCTCCACCCAATGCAACGACCTCTAATAGGATATCCCCATCGTACGTACCTGATGCCAACGAAACTTCAGGCAACAGTGGCTTGTAATCTTGGATTAACCGGTCCAGTAGCCTATGAAGCTTTCTGTTTGAAGAATATTGACCTCTGTCTGACAACAGTGCAATCGCTTCCTTATAACGTCCTTCAGCCTCCATGCACTCAGCCAACAGGACATATGCCTTATCATATGCAGCATCTTCCTCTATGACTTCCTGAAGGTAGTTTTCGGCCGCTTCATACTCTTCCAAATCATAATACGCCTCAGCAATGCCCATCCGAGCATCAATGTTATGGGCATCCACGTCCAAAACTTTCTCAAAGGCAATAATCGCTTCCTCATATTTCCCATCGCTCATGTATTTATTTGCCAGTTCCATATGTCGTTCTACACTGTCACCCGACAATATGAACGCTGTCGAAGCGACGCCCAAAGTGGCAAGTGCAGCAATCACGATTAAAGCAATAATTATTTTCCTTCTCATATCTACCTCACCCTATATTTTAATTAATCAATAAGCCTTTGTAACTTATATATTGATAAATTCTGTACCTTTATTCAGTGATTCTGATTTACCTTTTCTATAGATGCGATCGACATTTAAGATTACTCTACCCATCTTAACTGTATCACCTTCATTTATAGACATTGCCGCTGTAACATTCTTTCCATTCAACACCGTCACATTAGACTGACTCAAATTCTCAATCATCAGATGCTGATCTGCAACATATATTTTAAACTGTTTTCTAGACACACTGGTTTCGTCTATGCATAGATCACATTCTTTTCTCCGGCCACAAATAATCGGTTTAGAACACTTTAGTTGCCACAGTTTATCCGAATCTGACTCAGACCTAAATACAATGATTGATGCACCGCCATCTGAACTTGAAGATGAATTGTTGCCAACCACCTCCGTCATATCGGAACCGGCGCTTATTATTTCATTATTATTTTTCCCAGATACCTCTGCAGATACTTTCTTACTTTTTCTTTTCCTGGAAAAGAGAAAAACTGCAATCACAACCCCCACAAGTATTACAATAAAAACACCAAAAAGTAACGTGAAAAATTGGCCTTTTGTCAGGTCTGAAGACTTGGAATCCACTTCATCCACCTCAGCTTCATCGTCCTCTTCTATATCAACGATTTCTACTGACACAGTTTCCTGATCATCAATTTCCTCGCTATTTTCTTCATTTTCTTGGGTGATCTCCATCTCTTCATCGACTTGTTGAGTCTTTACATCTAGATTCTCTGATTCATCCAGTTCGTAAATATTCACTTTCGTATCGAAAACCAATGTTTCATCAGGTGAATCCAAATCCACTTGTCTGGTACTACCATCTGCTAATTCAAGTGGCACAAGGATTCTCACCCACTTCAAATCATCCATCCCAATTTCATCTTTTAATTGACCTATATCCGTCACCAAGGACAGTGTATGATAGGCGCCATTGCTTACTCTGGTCAGTGCAGCAAGTTCTTTATTCTCTACTGTTTTTTCTTCATCACCGACCTCAATCACATCTATTGGATAAGTCTTATTCTGAAGCATCAGTAGAAGCTCTTCTTTTGTAATGCCTACATTGGTGTCATCAACACCATCTGTTAATACAATCGTCCTATAATAAATCGCTTTACCATCTTCCGGCAAAAAATTCGGTATGGTTTTATATAACGCATCGTATATTTTACTTTCCAGTTCATTGAAAGTTATATCTTCAGTTGCTTTTGCTAAAACATATCGGTCGGAAGTGAATCCACTCAATTCACTAAGTGTCTCACCAAAAGTAACAATTCTGTACTCCTCATTGCTTTTTATGCCATCAATCATCTCAGCTAAGAATTCTATCACATTTCCCCTGATTTTCTCCGGAACAGACTTGGATATATCAATTAGAAACGTGGTTCGGACGGTTACCCCTTTGTCCACTAAAGAACCGAAATCAACGACTTCCACTTGTCTGTTGGAAATCTTCACTTCTGGGACTTCACTAACTGCAATCCCCTCAATGAACATATCCATATATTGCCCTTGACTATATACTTGCATCAGTCTTGTATCTGCTGCTTGTACTGACAAGGACAGCATTATCGTCAGACTCATAATAAGCCCTAACATATATCGCCTTTTTTTAGTGAACATAAGGGCACCTCCTATTTAATATTAACCTCTAAATGCGTTGGCGAGACCTTCATCGGCATCACTGATTGTTTGAGCCGCAGCATCAAGTTCACTGGCAACCCCTTCAATAACTTGTGGCAAAGTATCTCTTAAAATTGGATACATGTCACTTTCGAACTGACTTACAAATGATTGCTGAGCAGCCCCCTCCCAACGTGAAATCACATCATCGATCTTTGCTTTTAATGAATTCACTTCCTGCTCCATTGCCTCCATACGTTGTCTTAAGAATGCAGCGCCTTCATGAAGTTCCTCAGGTGTCATCGTAATTCTTCCAGCCATTTCGTTTCTCCTTTCATCTAACTCATCATTGTAGTATATTTATTCAGCCTAGCTGTTTCTCTGCAACAACATCAGCCGCTCTAAAGACCTCTTCATACTGTGTCGAAGCTGTCGTTAGGTTTTCAGTCATATATGCAAGCACTTTTGCATATTGTTCCAGGTTCTTATATATGTCGTCTTCAAATCTTTGAAAGAATATTTCTCCAGCTTTAGAATCCCAGTCACTTCGTAAACCTTCAAAATTTTCCGTTATACTTTTCTGGAGTTCCACAAGCGCATCGCTCTTAGCTGCCAGTCGGCGACACGCGAGTGCCATTGTTTCACTGTCCAAGTACAAATCCATTGTTTCACCCGCTTTCAAGAGTACTCGTTGCACACGATCATCATCTTGATCGTTACAACAATCAGTCAACGATAAAGGAATTATACACCTACAAATGCCTCAGGCATTGCAACACGCACTTCTTCCCCTAACTTTTTAGCCTCATCTGTATGACCCATTGCCTCAAGCAATGATACCTTCACAACTTTTGGTTCCATTCTATCAGGTAATAGTGTCATTACGTAATCTAGAAGCTCCATCGCCTTTTCATAAGCTTTTATATCTCTAAGACACATGATTCTTAGCAGATACAGATCCATTTCACCAGGCCTTTCCAAAGACTGACTTCTAAGATCATTGATTGCCTGCTCATATAAAGGCATTGCCTCTTCTTCATTTCCAAGCATCTTAAGAGCCATTGGTTCAAAGTATCTAGCAGAGTTCTGATGTTCACTATACTGGGCATGTTCTATTAGATCCCTTGAGACGCTCAGTACTTCTTCAAACTTTTCAAGACCAAGATAACAGTTCATCAGAAGGAATTTTACTTCTTCATCGTACATCTCATATTTTTCACTGATAGCAACAGCCTTATCCAGAACCGTAATCGCTTTATCAAGGTTGCCCTCTGTTGCATGCATCTGGGCTAACTCCATATAGACTTTTCTACGTATATCATCTTCAATCCCTTCATCCGTTTCTAATGACTCAAGGATTATTCTTCCTTCATCTTGCTTGCCCTGATGTAAATAGCATCGAACCAAATCGAGCTTGAAGCGCACATCCTCCGGAAAAAGAGCAATCGCTTTAATGATCACCGCCTCAGCTTCTTCATACTTATCATGATCCAATAAAACCAGAAACTTCATATGATATCCTTCATATATATCTGGATTTGATAAAATCATTTCATCCACAGCCTGAAGGGCTTCATGAACATTACCGTTTTTTATATGAAGATTTACTTTTCTGATATGTATATCCGGTCTCAATGCATCTCTCGATATGCCCTTAGAGTAATTTCTTATGGCAAGATCAAACTCTCTACGTTCTTCATAAATCAAACCCAAGCTATAATATAGCTGTGCATGATCATAACCATTCCCCAGAGCCTTGTTATAATTGACAATACCACCTTCAAGGTCATCCGTCATAATCGCTAAACTACCTAGATGAAACCATGCCACGCCCAATTCCTTGTTAATCTTTAAAGCTTTTTCAAATTGTATTTTAGCATCGTCCAACCTATCCAAACTTGCAAGTGCAATTCCTTTAGTGACGTACATTTCAGAGCTCATTGGATCTATTTCTTCTGCTTTCTCGTAATACTGTATTGCTTCTTCGTAATGACCTTTCTCTGCTAGTACATTACCTTGCAACATATATTCTTTAAAACTCTGCTGTGACATAAATATCTCCCTTAACCTTTCTTAATTATTTACATGATGAAACTAAATATCATAATAGCCATAAGAATTGCAGACACCATCAATACAATTCCAATTCCAGAAAAGATACCGAAAATCATTTTCCTACCCCTAACATATTGTCTTTGGTAGCGATTCCCTTCCAGAAGAATACGAAAATTATTTTTTTCTACATCGCCATAAAATTGAATTGGCAATTGACAGCCAATATCTTCTTTCCCGTATTCATCCGTTGACCATTCAGCAGGACAAACAATTTGTCTATCCTTCACTTTGAATTTAAGAAGTAGCATGCTATTATCCACATAGTCATCATAATCTTCAAAATAAACATCACTTTTGGGCAACATCAATGGATTTGCATAGTGAATATCAAACTTCCTAAAACCAACTAATGTCGCTATAACCCTTTGGCTTTTTCCTCTATAGCTAAACTTAAAATATAATAGAATGCCAATAAAGAAAAATATCCCTCCTGTAACGCCTATGGAGAATGGAAAAATATAAACCATAAACACATCACTGTTCAAAAGTCTTCACCTCTTTTCATAAGCCGTAATCAAGGTAATACGGATGTTTGTATGTAGCTGTTTTCTTTGTAATAGTGTCATACAGATCTTTTGAAGCTTGTATAAAACCACCACTAAAACCTGTATATTTTTCCAAATTACCAGATTGCTCCCATCCAATTAGCGTTTTACCTAAACCAGTGATTTTTAGCACTTCAGATGTGAGGTCACTAAATAGAAATTCTTTAGTCCTAGATGCGGCAACTTCATTGACACCGCCCCAAAAGCCATCATCATCCATTGCCTTTAATGTAAACTTAGTAATTTCAAATCCCGTCGTTATTCCTTTTATATTTTTCTTAAATATATCTAATTGTTCCACTATGTTTCCAGGCGCCATTCGTGTCAGTTTTTTTGCATCCAAATATGACTTAGGATCGCTTAAGGCCATTTTGAAGAGCTTATAGTCTAACTTAGCATACGTTTTAAAATTTTCAAAGGCCGTAGTTCTCAGACCCGTTGATATATCGCTATTAAATTTACTATTGGTGATAAATGCTTTTGTTCCTTTCCAAAAGGACTGCAATGTGACCTTATCCTTTAATCCTGTTGGTGTCAGCACTTTTTGCTTGAATGCTGAATCTATCCCTAACTTTGTCCCTACTTTGCCAAATACTTTCATTCCAGTATTAACTAGTAGTACCATGCTTGCAATTTTTTCTGTTATGTCAATCGTTCTTGACGCGGTGAATGACATATTATTCAGCCACTTGTTATGGAAATTAGTGAACCTGAGCACATCTGTTGATTTATCTTGATCTTCATAGAGACGTGCCATTGCATAATCATTTTGTCGATATGCCACAATTGATTTAACGGAGGTGACCGTATTAGCAACCGCATCGGCTATTGCTATAGTCGCTAAAATCACCGCTGCAACAGCGACCAGTATCATTCCTCCTGTAACTACCGTAGCCCCGATGATTGCTGCTACTGCAGCTACCGCTGTTACAACTGCAACGATTGCAGCTCCAATCTTGACAACGATATCCAGCCCATTCATAACAACCGATTCCCCACCATTGCATTCCCACCAGTAGACAATCTCTTCTTTCAACTCTGACAGGGCGTCCACTGTCGCTTCATAGGCTTTTAGGTATATGCCTATAAGGGGGGTCTTCTTAAGATCAGTCCAGAAAGTGTACAGAGCAACTTTTGCAGTAGATGGCTTTAATTCCGGGTTCTTGCTGAAGAATTGATTCTGATTCCTTTTTATCGTGTCAGCAACGTTCTTGTCGACCCTTTTTGCTGTATCTAAAAGCGTCTCACAACTGCTTCCCAAAGCCCTCACTTCTGATTCTCTCTCGTCAATTTGCCGTATCTTCGTATTGATGAAGTAATCCGCATTATTAAGATTGGATGACATACCACCATCCACATTATGGATTTTTTTCTGTACCTTATTCTTCAAAGCTTGAGAGTAATCATCATACTCATTGCATAACTTATTCGATTTACCTATCACATCTTCAAGATTGCTGTAATCCAGCTTTAAGATCATAAGTTTCCCTCCTTCTTTGGCAGCTATCCGTCAATCTTTCGCTTCTCTGCGTCTTCTTTTCTCTGCTCGTATATCACTCTTGATTGACCTGACACGGCTTTTTGCATTGGCATAATCTTGCTGGCATTCATCCAAATCCTGTTCCGCCTTGTTAAGTTCCCTTATCAATGCATCATCTGCCTCATTCAAAGGTCTGTCCTTATCAAGATCCCCTTCATCTGCATGAGATAAAACCGTTGCCAAAGAGGCATTTTTCAGGTCGTAGTTGATGCCTGATTTCAAATCACTTTCTACCTTACTAATCCTACTATTGATGTCTTTGACGTTGGACGTTACAACCCGATCCAATTCACGACGCAGATCTTTGATGTCATCAATACGTCTTTTAAGCCCCTTAATCTCATCATATAAATCATCAACCCTGTTCTCCCATCGACTCAAACGACTCCTTAATGCACTTAAACTGGCCATATCTCCACCTCTCCTACGATTCGTAACTCTTTGAAAGTGCCAAGTCTGACTCAACATACTCTGCCTCCGCGTCAACTAAAGCTTCTCGCATATCATACATAATGTCTCTAATATCTTTAAGATTCAATCTTACGATGTTGCTGTCACTTTCAAAGGCTTTACGACCTTCACCCTGCCAGTGTCTCAACAGTTCCTCGACAATCTCATCAATGCCCTCGATAATTCCCTCATAATCTCTGATATAACCAGCATAATTCGTTACAGTCTGGGCGAATTTCTCAGTATCCAAGTGTTTCACACTGTAGTCTGCCATTATTTTTCGCTCCCTTCGTGCTTCATGAACTTGATTTTATTGATACCTTCTCTAGCACTGTACGTATAACCCTCACTTAATATGATTGGCTTTCTAAACGGCTTCAAATCATTAATGGACAACTTATTTGCGCCTAGAAGCTTCACGTCTGCTATGTCATCAAGGAAATAATACATATCCAGTTCCCTAGCAAGCTTCATCATATCTGATACTGCAAAATCAGACGTATTATCAATATTGGCAAATACGTAGCACATCTTAAGCTGGCGCGCATCATTAATCAGCGTTTTGAGCTGATCCACTACCTTTTTGGGAATTGTATTCATAGCATAGGCCTGTGGATGTCTTATAACCAACATCAGCAATGGCAGTTCTTCAAGACTTTCTCCATCCTTTAGCATATCCATACGCTCTTCAGCAGCGTCTGATAGGATATCCACCATGTCTTCCAAGTCGCCACAATCAATCGTCATCTCCTCAACAAAGCCATAGGATTTGTACGGCGCCAGTTTTCGATCGTAACCATCAATAACATAAGCTTTACAAGGTTCCTTGAAAACGTTGTTGTATAAATGACTAAAAATCAACGCCATAAGATTGCTGCTTCCAAACCCTTCTCGACCATAAATACCAATGGTGCCTACCTGCAGTAATTGAATTGCCACAGGTTCAATATTCTTATAGTATAGCCCTACTGGCACTTCATAAGGTTTGAATACACACTGATTTTGTTGCCAGTACTCTTCGGTCAATAACCTAGGTATGCTAGGTACAGGTCGTGCATATTGTCCCTGCCATGTCTTGGACATCTCTGTGATAAACGCCTTAACTTCTTCCAATCGTTTAACTTCACTGTCACCTGCAAATGGCATATACGCCTGATACTCATAGACTATCTTATCCAGAGATACGAGCCCGCGTCCTTGGATATTTTTAGGTCTAATCTGGCATCTGTCAAAAACAGTGTTGTACTCACTGTTCTCTGTACAGGTCAAAGTCAGTCGTTGGCCGAAGTTGCTCATATATTTATAACTAAGACCCATTGTCTGTTTTGCAGTAGCAATGACAGAAATACCTAAAGCAAGCCCTTCACGACAGATGTTCAGCATCGCTTCTTCATATTCTAAAAAAAGTTCCTTAAATATGGACAAGTTATCGATCATGATAACGATATGTGGTAGACGCTCTTCATCCCCTTGCCTCATTTCTCGATATGCCTCAAATGAGCTGATTCCTCTTTCAGAGAACATATCCTTTCTCTTACTAACTTCCTCCAGCATCATTTTGAAGAAATTCTTAATGGCATCATCATCAGAATCTGTTATAACGCCACCAACATGATTCAGCCCTTCATACATCCTAAGGACTTTAGAAGCGAAATCCATGATGTAGACAGAAGTATCGAGAGGCGATGACTTTATTGCAATACCTTTAATCATAGTTTGCAGAAGTGTCGTCTTACCCGTCTGCGCCGAACCTATGATTAGAACATTACCTTCCAGTAGATTCAGTTGCAGCATCGGCTGTGCCTGATTCGCCGGATCATCAAAGATACCAAGTCTAATGAAGCTCTCTTGTATTGAAGGCGTTGATGTCTCATCATACACCAGGTTATCTGACAGTGGCGGTAAACAAATCATTGGAAGGTCATTTATCTTCTCTACTTTACAATGTTCACCGATATAATCCACCAACGCTTCCAACTGAGTCAATTTCTGCCCATCGTTATTACGTTTGGCTTTTCTCTCATAGACCTTTGTCTTTTCGCCACCGAATCCTACTTCCGAAAGCACAAACTCCCGGGTATTACCATTGACATCACTTATGGCCGAAGCACCACTGTAAGCTGATTGAAATAGTGTAAAAATCTCGTTATTGCCCACTTGCATATAGGCACGTCCCGGTTCTAATATCTCAGCCGCTAATGGTGATTTGAGCACTTCATTACTATCCTCTTTTGTTGCTACCTTAAGACAAAGCTTGAATCTAGAGTTACTCCAAATCTGCTCATTCACCTGACCGGCAGGTTTTTGTGTGGCTAGAATCAGATGTATACCAAGGCTTCGTCCTACCCTCGCAGTACTAATCAGTTCCTTCATGAAGCCAGGCTGCTCTGCTTTGAGTTCAGCAAATTCGTCGACTATGAGAATTAGATGTGGCAAGGGTACCTTTGCAGTACCTTCTTTGAATTTTTCAATATACTGATCAATATGATTAACACCATATTCAGCAAAGAACCGCTTTCGCTTCTCAAGCTCAGCTCGTATAGACAACAGAGAACGGTTAATCTCATGGCTGTCAATATCTGTAATCTTGCCAATCAAGTGAGGCAGACCATCGAATTGGTTCGCCATTCCACCACCTTTAAAGTCAATAATAACAAAAGCAACTTCATATGGGTGAAACGTGACTGCAGAAGATAATATATATGACTGCATAATCTCACTTTTTCCTGAGCCAGTGGTTCCGGCAACCAAACCATGCGGTCCATGAGCTTTCTCATGCAGGTCAAGGAAAATGGTACTCCCTTTCACATCGACGCCCAGTGGTGCTGCCATAGATTGCTTGACCGCTGAACGATGCCATTTCTCCTTAAGGTTCAGGTCCTCAGGCGCCATGATGTTGAGCAATTCAAATAATGTGATATTAGCCGTCAGCCTTGAAGATAAAGCAATCTTTTCACAATACACAGGTGCCAACCGCTCACTGACGAACTTGATACTGATATCGTTGACTTCTTCCCAAAGGAATTTCTGATAAAACCTCTTATCATCTTTTAATAACAACTCACCTTCCCTACCATCCAACCGAACAATTTCACGGCAGTGATGTGGTAAATTCTCTATATGTTCTTTAAAATATACGAAGCTCAACCCTAGGCGCGTCGCTTCATCAGCATAGCGGAATAGAGGATGCGTTCGCAATCCATATTCTTCCAGAACCAAGACGACATAATGAGGTCTCGGTGGCTCTTGACTGTCATCTCTCACTTCTGCCTGCCGTTGATTCATTAGAGAATATAAGAATTCAAAATTATGATCTTTACTATTACTGTCGCAGATGATACCTCTTACTGAACCACCAGCGTCCTTCAGATGCGGTAACCACCTGATCCAATCAAACCGCTCATGACTATTTTCCGGCAATAAAACGACGACCTTCACATCTTCGTAATCGTGAAGAACGCTAATCTCCAATAGCAGTGTCTTAAAAAAATCATATTGTGTAGCTTTATCTGCTACAACGCCAACAGATCCTGATTGTTTTAAGTTGACCATTACTGGTGTCTCGCCTATCAAACGGTATTCTTCAGATAGTTGATTCGGAATCTCCATCAATTCATTTTCTACTTTTATATGTTCTTCCTTATGATATTCGATCGGTCGATATGCTGGTGTTGAACCACTACCTACTCTGACCGTCAAGAAATCTGCGTCTTCGGGGGAGCGTTCAAATAATCGACTGGAGAACGTCTTGACAAAATCGCGAAGTGATTCTGTCGATGGATAAGTCTCAACTCGTTCTTTGTACTCAACCAAACGCACTGCCTCAATTTCTTCTCTCTTACGGCTTATATAGGCCATATAATCGTTGTTCCAATTGTCCAGCTCTTCTTTATATGCCTTATTATTGTATATAAAGCTCATGATGGATGTTAAAATACCGACGCCCATAGTGGATAGGCTAAATATTAAAAAAGCAGGATTACCACCATTGAGTCCTGCGATCAATCCGCTTCGTGTGATAACCGTAACACCGATCATTGCAAGGGCGGGAGAGAGTTGCATAACAAGGTTTGTCTTTGGTTTCTGTGGCTTCTGAGGCGGATTCAGAACTTCAATGGATTCATCATCCCTAGGGTATAATCTTCTTGGACTTCTATTGAGCTTAGGGTAATCAAATGCCTCTGTTTCTTCCCTTAATGGTTGCGTCTGTACACCAAAGACCAGCAAATCACGCCTCTCTTGTGTATAAAATACACCATTTTTGTAATAAAACTGAAAATCTGCCAACCCAATAAAATCGTATTCTTTAACCTCTACTCGATCAAGCACTCTATTGCCGTTCAGGGTTGCACTGAAGGGCGCCTGCTTTGCGTCCATTAAATACATGCCCTCTGATGCTTTTCTCAATGATAAATATTGCCCTTTGACATATTTACTTTGTAGTTTTAACTGCGCTGACATATGATCACCAATGACTAGCTCATCCACATTTCTTATATCAACGATCATATCATAGACCTGCTGGTCGTTAGCATAATCGTCATCCAACATGAATGTCAGCAAATAACTCTGGGAGTCTTCCCCATGAAGCCTAAGTATATCCCCCTGCTTTATGACTGACTCACCGCAGGATTTGACACTCTTTGAACTTAATTGCAGTCCATCCTCACAAGATATACGCCACTCCTTGCCTATAAGACACATTGTTACAACGACAGACCTGCCAAAAAGGTCTCGCTTGAGTCTTACATCACATTCCTGAGTCGTTCCAATTCGGAGCATGGTCATTTCACTGCCAACAGCGACTTCTTTATAGACTTGTTTGTTTTGAATTCTTAAGATATATCTATCTTCACCCATCATCTACCCCGTAATATTTATTATGGTGCCATCCCGCAAGCCATATTCCCTTAAAGTACGTTCCCCTCTAATCAATAAAATAGGTCTTTCGGTCTTCAAGTAGTATCGTTGCATATCTCCAAGCCTTTCTGGAAGATACAACTCGAAGATGGCAGCACACAGTTCACTGGCTGAGATATCCAGGGGAATCTCTATATCATGAGATTGCGATGCCGCAATAAGATTTACGGTAACAACAATATATTCTGATCTCATAATGTTTCCTCCAACCAATAGCCTATTCTTCTTCTAGGTATGTTGCGTATAGTATTTCTAGAGTCAAATCATGTTCATATAGGAATGATGCAATTTCTATGCCTATGTACCTGATATGCCAGGGTTCATAAGTATACCCTGTAATGTTCTCTCGATTCTTCTCGTAGCGAATAATAAATCCATACTCATGAGCATGCTCAACAAGCCATTTCCCTTCATCTGTTTCATCAAACTCCGGCTCAAGTGCATAACCAATTGATTCACTGGATACATCCATGGCCAATCCTGTCTGATGTTCACTATGTCCTGGTCGGGAACTCACTTTATCTGTTTCCTCAACACCTCGCGTCTCGACATTATAAGTATAGATAGCATCCTGCCTGTCGTAAGACCTATAACCAGAAACTGCAACCATGTCAACACCAGACTCTTTAGCGTCTTCAAACAATATTTCAAGGGCTTCCGCTGCATCCTTCCTCATATAGCGTTTCATGTCATCACCGGCAAATGAAAACGGTACTTGCGGTTCTACAAGATTAGAGGGCACATACCCATCCGGCAACTTATTCAGCTTGTTACAAAGAACGAAAGGACTTTCCGGATCAGAAATGATACCAATCTCCCCAGGGGTCATATTATATGTATACGCTTCAAGATGCTGACGAATGTCAGCTAAAGAGACATCGTCATAAATTGCTTTCACCGTTTCCATATCATAGATCAGTACTTTATCGATACTTTCATGGTATGCGCCTATCTCTTCTTCTGTTTCCGGAACAAATGCCTGTACTTCGCTAAAATCGAGGCTTATAGAAGCTGGGCTCGTTGTCACTTCCGGTTCAGTCACAACAACCTCTTCCACTGTATTTATAATTTCCTCTGCATGGTCCTTCTCATCAACAACAATTTCTTCAGCTTCAGTATATTCAGGTACTTCCGGCGAAGCCTTGGCACCACTGCAACCAACTGCAGCAGTTCCGAATAAAACTATAACAAACATCAGCCAAATGATATTTCTTGCATATCTCATTACGTCACCCTAACTCCCTATTTACTATTACTCTGCGTACTTATCAATGAATTTTTGACGGGCATCCATCATATTGCTTGCAAAATCATCAGGAAGATAATCAATATCTCTTTCTAATTTCCTAACCAATTCATACGCCACTTCTTCTTCCTGTATCGCTAACAACAAGACCGAATTCGCTTTACTACGTATCATTAAGGACAACAACTCTTTACGATCGCTTTGATTCTGATCCATTACCACACTCCAGTAAAGATCCATAATTTCCTGTGAGTCACCACTGAAAAACTCATAATAAGAGGATGCCATCTCCATATTAATGCCATCTTCAAGCAACTCTATCAATGAAGACAAGTATTCATCATTAAGATCCGCAACAATCTCGATATCTTTCCTATTCAAGTCTATATCATCTACAACAATGACTTCAGGAATTTCGAAACCATCATAATAAGCATCCGGTAGATCCGCCAATTTGAAAATCAACCCTGTCGGCAATGGTAATGACCATTTGCCTAACTTGATGCTGCGTATCTCTGTTGTCAGTGTATCATCATCCACATCCACACCAACTTCCACCTTCAAATATGTATCAATATAGGATCCTTGCAGAAATACAAAAAGACTTCTTTCTTCACAAGAGTACAATATGTCATTCACCTTCGTTTCCATCGGTAAAGTCATTTCTTTAACTCTGCCGATATTCTGTTGAATGAACCAATTAATAACATCTTCTTCAATTCGTGTTTCTATATGGTTGCCATACATATCCCGCTCAATAAGTCCACGCATATACGTATCTGCATCCAGTGAGGTTTCAACATCGACATCTACCCTACCGCTTGAATGTCCTACATACCAGAAAAGCCCTCCTGCACTGACCAATAGGAATATAACCAATACGATTACTAACCATTTTATCGACTTTTTGACAAACCTTGTAACCGCATTACCGCTACTGTCCTTTTCTTTCTTCTGCTTCCCTTTTTCTTCAGATACGTCAAGGGTTGTAGTGATTTCACTGTTGTTAACTTCAATCTTTTGCTTTTTCATTATTTCTCCTCCATAAATGCATCATATATCTTAATACTGTATGTTTCATTTTGACTGATCACCAGATACGCTAAATTATTAATACGAGTTGATAACGGAAGCCAAGCTATTGACAAAATCATCCTTATCAAGCCAACCATTCATATAATCTTCATAGACAGGTGAAATATAATCACGTACATATTCATAATCGAGTGTATTGCTCTTAAGTGTTGTTACTGGACGTCCGCTGCTGATCCAGTTAGCCAGTGATCCTTTCAGTGTATTTGATGGCCAAAGGTACGCACAGTCGAATGGCTGAAGTAAACCCATTTCAGCCATTCCTTCTAAAGCCACTTCATTACAGGATAAGTAATCCAGTAGCATGGACACTGCTTTTGCATTAGCTGATTCTGTTGCTGCCATATACATATCCACTGATATGGTCATTGTTGGTTTCTCATTCCCAAGCATAACTGCCGGAATAATCCCCGCATCAAAGTACAGAGAGTTGTCAATCCAGGTACCCATCTGGGTAAATGCAGCCGATTCGTAAACAAATGCATCCAGCATGGTTGAATAATCATCGGAATTCAACACGTAATAGTCTGTATTGTCATAGAGCAGTCCCGTCCAATTTGCCAGTGCATCAAGCCTGTCTTCATCGACATTAGCCATATAATCTCTGGGCAAGCTAAATGGATTATTGGCATCTCGGGCATCATTAAGATAGCTATCAAAGTTATAAATCCCTGGAATCCACCATGTACTGCTGCCTAGTGTTGTTGCAACTGGTGCGTCAATCCCTAGTAGGAACTTTTCTTTCATCAGCGTATCAAAGACTTTTTCATATGCTTCGTATGAATCAATATCATCAGGGTCAATCCCTACTGATTCAAGCATCTGAGTATTATAGATCATACCTATTCCCGTAATAGCCAGTGGATATCCAATAATTCTGTCATCTAGCTGATATCCGAGTGTTGTATCCTCCACCCATGCCTGTCCACTAAAATCCAAAAGCCAATCGCCATAATCATTGAAGTTATCGATCGAATTAACGATAAATACATCTGGTTCGTCACCTGAAGCAAATGCCAGGCTTATTCTGTCTTCATAATTGAAATAGTCATACACAGTTAGATTAACTTCTATCCCAGTTTCATCTGTAAAGTCTTCAACTATATCCTCCATAATATCAATGTCAATGGTGTCAATAATCACCATATCTATTTCATCATATGAACTTGCTTCAGAAGTGGCTGTGGCTGTCGATGCAGTTGCAGATGAATCTGAAGTCGCTGCTGTGCTCGTAGAGGAAGTAACAGCCGAAGGCTCACCACGATGGTTCGTTGTTTCCTCGTTATATGTTTCCCAAGCTTCCTGGTACCAATCTCCAAGCTCCTCCGGCTCATTCTTCAGAATTTCCTCCGCATAATTGATGATTTCATCAAGAGTATCCTCTTCATCCTCAAACCGGTCGTAATCATCAAACATATCTTCAAGTAAATCATTCAAGTCATCGTACGCTTCTTCATCGTCGTAAATATCAGCCAAGCCCACATACGCCGTAAGGTTATATGCTTCCTCATCAAGAATTGCCTCATAGATTGTCACCGCACCATCTGGATCTTTTCGAGCAGTCGTTTTGGCATCTGCTAAACGTTCATCAATGGATTTTGAACAAGATGTCATCATCATTGCTATCATTAATATCAAAGTAATTACCGTTGTCAGCTTTGCATATTTCCTTATACATTTCTCCATACCGCACCTCACATTCCCGTCCTATCTATGATGTTCATCGTAACATCACTCAATGGCAGTGGTTGCCCGTTAATCATCAGCCCTGAAATGCATAGGTCGTTATATCGTGTTCCATAGGCAACATCCACAACTTCCAAGTGCACTTCACTGACGTTGTCAAAACCAACCGCCTTTGTCTGATAAGTAAGAACACCATCATTGAAATAAATCCTCATGTAATCCCCGTTATCCGTTGACAACACTAGTTGAAGCAAACGATTATTCTTTTTATAGATTTCCTGATCCCGTCCATAACCATTGATGATGCTAATGCTTTTCATATTAAAAGGACGATCACTGACAAAATGAATCCATTCTCCAACGCCGGATCCACTATCTCCTTCAGCCCAGACAGTGCCCAAATCCCCATCAAACATGTTTGTCGGATAATAGGTTTTTGCTTGCCCTGAGACAGTCTCCTTCAATGTTGATGATACCGTCATATCAACCTGACAAGCGCTAAGGCTTCCATCATCCTCCATATCTATAACAAAGTTGTCCATTTCAGAAACGCTGACACCTGATTCAGGTACATAAGTTTTCTCAGCTTCACCTGTGTATGGGGACTCTGATGCTGTCACTAATCGTATCTGATGTGATTGGGCATCTGATACATCCAATTCAGAGGTGAATTTAATCGCGTATAATCCTTGGTGATAACGATATATATCATTGTATATAGACGAAAGCATCTCATCCAAATCCATATTCTGCATGCTGTAATACCCACCATCACACCCGGCTGCTATGCTCTGCAGGTCCTGCATATCAATAGCATCTCCAATGCCGACAATATACACCGGAATCCCTGTACTTTTTGACAAATCAATGACATCCGTCTTACTGTGATAGCTTTCATTCTCGACACCGTCTGTATACGCGATGACACACTTAACACCATCCTCATCATAGGTCTTAAGTATACCCGCATAAAGTGCATCATAAAGAGCCGTTCTCCCTTCTGGTTGCAAACCTTCAATGACTCTTAATATATCATTCAACGTATCACTCATACCTATATTGACATAGACTTGCTCATTGAATGACATGATGCCAACTTTATCTCCATCACTGTAGTCAATTTCCCTGACAAAATCGGAGGCAGCTGCCTTAGCATTACTCAATCTACTTTCCTCTGTCATGCTGTCGCTGATATCCATTACCAAATTCACTTTGACGGCATCACGTTCAGTAATTTTGTAAAGTTCTTCAATGTCATATAAAATTTTATTGCCACTACCGTCGGTCTCTTCTATCTGAACAAATTCTGCCTTGAAATCATCAACAATATCACCGAACTCATCAACAATATTCGCATACAGCATTACTTCAGGAAAATGGCTGTTATTCACTTGGTCAATGTTGATTTCAACTGGTTTTTCTATTGTATATGAATACAACTCAGCATCACTAGCTATACCTTCCTGGGTCACTGCCTTCACCATCATCAAAGTTGATTCTTTCAATACAATTGGACCTGTATAAACTATAGCATCGCTCATCGGCTCAGTACCATCCAATGTGTATAGAATTTTTACCCCCTCTGTCTCAGAGAACGAGATTTCTATATCATGATCATAACGGCCTTCCGCCAAACTCGGTACTGGCTCGTCTGGTAAATAATCCTCTTTAATTCGATCCATTAAACGAAGGATAGCTCTGCTTTTGAAACTGTCATCCAAACCATTCAGCACATCATATGCCGCTCTATAGCGTTCCTGTATGATCAGAATTTCAGCATAAAGTTCATAGATATCTGCCTCTTCTGAAACAGTAAGAAGCTTTTCCAGATAATCGATAGCAGAATCGTATTCACCGATTTCTACTGAAGCTTCAGCAATTCCCTTCAAAGCTTCTTCATTGAATTCGTCCAACGCCAACACTTTGCTATATGCAATGATTGCCTCATCATAACTGCCATCTGTCATGTAGCGATATGCAGAATCCAAGCTTCGATTAATCTTGGCCTCTTCTGATCCCCAAATCATAAAGATGAGGACTGCAGCAACACATATGGTTGCTACAGCCGATCCTATGATAATCTTTCGTTTCATAACTTCTCCCTTACTAGCTCATCAATGATATCCCCTAATCCTGAAGGAACATGAACGTAGGCCTTGTTGGTTTACCTTGGAACACATTGTGATAAATAATAAAAGGTTCATTGATATCCAAGTTTCTTGGGTATCTGACATTATCACCATCCCACTCGGCAAACAGTCTGGTTTTTCTATCTGTGATAATGAACAAGAATCCGTCAACTACGGTTACATAATTATATATTTCTGAAGAATAACAAAGACCATTTGCCTTGAAAACTGCCATCGCTCGTTGAATTTCTTCTTCACTGATATGGTCAAAATCATAATCTGATAAGTCATACCATGGCAGCATACCTCGATTAAATGTCGGTATGTCTTTTGCAATTGCCTGATTTGCATCAACGGTCCAATCGTATCTAGCAAGAACCTGCCACTTTCCATCAATTTTCTCCATGGCATATTGGAATACCAACTGTGGATCATAATCAGGTGATGCAAGTACAAATGATTGAGTACCATCTGAAGACATATAGCGTATAAATACCAAATCCTCAACTGGAATACCATCGTACTCACAGATTGAAATTGCCATAGGAAGTCTGTCCTCATGTCCTCTTGGCAGTATGTACGCACTCTTAAATATAAAATTCGTATAAGAAATATCTATTTCCGGCTCAGGAACATAAGTCTTTTCAGCTTCTCCAATATAAGGAGCTCCTTCAGATGTAACAATCTTCAGATTACGCACCTGATTCAGATTAACTTCCTTATCGGATGTGAATTTAAGCACATAAAGATCTTTTTGAGCTGTATAAATTTCATTGTATATGGCACCTAGCATTTGCTCAGTATCTATGTCAGCTACATTGAAATAACGTCCCGAACAATTCTCTGCTATATATCTAAGATCATTATCATCTATGCCACTGCCAATCCCAACAATGTATACCGGAACACCAGTACTCTTTGAAAGCTCTATCACTTCATTTCTTGAGTAGCGACTTTGATTCTCCTGTCCGTCCGTATATGCGATGACACACTTTGCCCCATCCTCTTTATATGTCTGCACTATTGCCGTATATAGGGCATCGTATAATGCTGTTAGCCCATCCACTTCAAGGCTGTCCACACCCATCTTCAGTCCACTAGCATCATCTGTCATAAACAAGTTAAGATATACCTCACTGTTGAAGGAAATCAAGCCAACCTGATCACCTCTGCTGTAATCCACTTGACCGATAAATTCTTTTGCAGCACTCTTAGCTGAATAGATCCTATTCTCCTCAGTCATACTTGAACTCGTATCCATTACTAGATTGATTTTGATTGCATCCATCGTATCTAGTTCATAGAGCTCATCTATCTTATACCTACCTACGCCACCTTGGCCATCCGTCTCTTCGACTTCAATATAGGCCGCATCAAAGTCTTCAACAATATCGCCAAGTGCATCCACAATCTTCGTATACATGGTTACGGTAGGGAAGTACCTGTTATCGACTTGCTCAATGACTATTTCTACCTCTTGCTCAATGACATATGGCATCTCCATCACATCACTGACAATCCCAGATGTTGACATGCTAATCGCCTTGATTACAGTCGATTTTTGTAGCCGAATCGGCGTATCGTATGCCATGCTGCTTTCATCAGGATCCGTACCATCTAAAGTGTAAAAAATCTCTTCATCATTATCCGTTTGCAGCGACACATCAACAGAAGTCTTGTAGGTGCCTGGCGCTACATCCGGCTCAGGTTGTTTTGGAAGATACTCTGTTAGTATCATATCTCTCATGCGTTCCATTGAACGGGTCATATCACCCTCATCTACAGAATTCAAGATATCATATGCCTCTTTATAGCGCCCCATGGCTATAAGAGCCTCCGCCATCAATTTAATTGCATCATCGTTATCTTCCTCAATATCTATTACCTCTTCTAGATAACTCTCCGCAGATGCGTAGTCTTCCATTTCAAAATACGCTTCTGAGATCCCCATCAGCGCATCCACATTATTTTCATCAAAGCTAAGGGCTTTTTCAAATGCAATAATCGCTTCTTCGTACTTACCCTCGTCCATATATTTATATGCAAGCTCCATCTGATGTTCTGGGCTCAGCATGGTCGACCTCACAGTCAGTGCGCCAATACCTGCAGCAACTATTATCACTGCTACAGCAATACCTATAATCAACTTTCTTCTCATAACCAATACCTCCCTTAAACACTAAAAATCCAATCACTGGAATTGTAAAACCTCAACAGACTCAATGATCTTTGAAGATGCCCACTCATACGGTGATAGCCAACGTAGCATTCCTATAGGTCCTCCTATAAGTGAGACTTCAAAGAATGCTCCTCCCAATGTACCAAAGAGCATAATTAGAGCAGCCGAAATCAAAACGTATGAAGCTGTAGTTCTCGCCAGACGAATAACCAGCAGTTCAATCCAAGTGATCACCCCAGCACTCACGGCCATCTTTCCCCATATATATATATTCATTTCAACCTTACCAACGACAATTAGATTCACTATTGTTGCCAATGCACAAGCAATAAGCAAAACAGGTAAAAATGCCACTAGCCAACGCGCACATAACAACGTGAATTTGTGAATGGGTGTCACATCTAATCGCTTCATGACATTGAACTCACGTTCGTCCATAACATTGACAAGCATCAGCGTTATCATGATATGGATTATTATGAATACGATGATGATCAATTTTTTTACAAATATCAAATAAAAAGAGTCATCCGTATCCTTTGTCTGAATCTGTTCACCATTTTCCCATGTCTCTATATAATATGTACGATCACGTTCAGCATATATGCTGTCATGAATCTCCCTAGCCATGACATCAGCTTCATCCGATGATATTTCACTGTCGGCATTCAATTCGGCCAGATAATCTTGTACGACACCTAGCTGTATTTCTTTCATCAAACTGCCTAGCATCAAATCAGGGTAGAATACACTATAAATGCTTATGCCATCCGTGTATAAGGTTACTAAGCCATCGGTGTCCCCTTTTGCGATTTTTGTAGAAGCGTCGTCCGATAGCTCCACATATAAATCCAAATGCCCTTCAGTTAAAGCTTCCATACCGTCCTTAAAATCCATTGGAACGACAATCGTATCCTCCATACTGACCAATGTCTGTGCCAAGATCTCGTAAAGTTTCTCTTCATCTGTAGATGAATCCATGCCAATGACGACTTCATCCGTCTGTACATAAAATGCCGCAGAAACCACCGTAACGATCACCACTATCATCGCCATTAGGAATACGGTGAGCATCAACCAATCTGACAAGATTATTTTCATCTTAAGATAGACATAGTACCACATCACTTCACCTCGTCAGCATCTTCCTCGCATACACATTGGTAATGCCGTTCAATATGCTGATACTACCAATCATGACTCCTACAACTACCCAAAATTCCAACCTGCCCATCCCACTGATACCATCTGTCATTATACGGATCATCCAATAATATGGCGTCAACTTTCCCAAGACCAACATCAAAGGTGCCATTTCATAAGCAGGAATCACAACACCCCCTGCAATAGAATAGACCAATCCTAACACCATATGCATAAGTATGACCTTATTTTTTTCACCAAAAAGCACAGCTACCAACAGAACCACCGAGAAATCAACGCAGATCATCAGAAAACAAAAAAGCAGCATTATACCGGATATCTCAATGCCAAAAAACTTATCAGACACCAAGCACCAGCAATACATTAGAAAAAAGATGACAACAGCACCTGATAGATAGAAAGCGGTCATATAGGTGGATAAACTTTTACCCGTCGATATATAACGTTTTAACGTTATCATGTGCTGGTCGTCCAACCACCTTACACCCACAACCAGACTGATTGTCCATACTGCCATGACCATCAACGACGTCCAAGTATACGACAGTGCTGACACATCTGAAAAATCACCAACAATAACCGTCTCTATGATGTCATCTCTTGACAGCAACATCCTCACAAGTTTGATAACAATTCTCTCATTGTAATCATATCGGATCTCCTGTTCAAATCCACCCGCTGACATAACATCATAGAGGCTTATGACACTCGCCTCTACCGATTTAATATAGTTGCCATAGCTATCCATGACACCTTTCATCAAATAAGATATTGTCAGATCATCTGTTTCTATATAAACCTGAATCGGTGAATGCCGGAAATACATCAGCGCATCAAAAAAATCAGGCGGTACATCAATAATGCCATCGTATACGACCTCACCTTCAGCCAGATAATCCAACATCTCAGCATTATCCACTGTGTCAATATCAACTAATTCCGAGAATCCATCTGTACCAAAAAAACTTTTTTTTAACATCGTTGCATAAATACTGTCGACAGGTAAGTGGAGACCGATCTCTATCAGTCCCCTCTTATCCTCATTCCTGTCTGATGCCGCAACACCAGCAAGAATAAAGCCTGTCGCTATGATTGGCAATATTAACAACAACATCATTTTCTTTACATTGCCTATCTGTTCTTTGATGCCAATATATAGTAGATAAAGCATATTGCCTCTGTCTCCCTATTAGAAGAGATACCTAAAATTATATGATGCCTCGTCTAAAATCTCATCAAATAAGTCATCCACATCATCGATATTGAAGTTGTCGTCCGCATAATCCTCAATATAGTCTTTAAGTTCATCATTATCGTCGATATAATCCTGGAGATAGTCCGAAGTATCTTCAAGAATGTCCAATATTTCTTCATAATCAATATCTTCAAGATCGTTTCCATCAGCATCTGTATATTTGCTGTTATCATTGAAACCTTTAGTCATATCTGCAATAACAGTGACTTCAATATCTTCATCTTTGTTGTCAATTGTTGTTGCAACAGAGTTGATCTTGTTCCCAAATCCAAAATCAAAAACAACTTCCATCTCACTATCGCCAAATTCCCATTCCAACTCTTCTTCAAGGTAATCTGTATAGTCATTCACTTCTTCCATGTACTCTAGCCAATCCTCGACAAAATCATCATCTTCAACTTCTTCCAAGATTTCTTCTGCCACATCTGCATCAAAATAGCCGATTTCAAAATCATCCTCTATCATTTTCGTCAGGATTTTGATACCGTTCTTCTGAACCCATTTGGCTGTTTCCTCATCGTCCTCAAGCATATCAAATATTTCCTTGATAATGTCTGCCGCCGTTTCTGCATCAATCGTATAGATGACCGTGCTGTCTTCCATAGAGATGTTTCCATCCGCTGCATCCACAATAGCATCTGCATATCCATTTAAGTCAAATCCCTTTAGATCAATATCGGCGATATAACCCTTGAGGTTTTCAACCTGCTCTTCATCAACTTCCATATAATCTTCAATTTCCATGTAATAATATTCATTATCATCCAGCACTTCCGGAATATCCAAATATAGATAATCATCTTTTACTACTGCAAGGAAATCAATGATTTTTTTATCTTGAAAGCTAATTTCCAAAGACATACCAGATTCCACTTCTTTGGTGTTGGTTGTCGTCAATAATTGAATTTCTATATCTTCTAATAAATCATCCAATGCCGGATCGATATCCGTCTCTACAGAGAAAGCAATATCATATTTGTCTTGACTAAAAAGCTTCTGAACACCATACAATGTCTTAATCACTGGATTTGACAACATAAGGCTGCTGGCAACAACTGCAATGACAATTAATACCACCAGACCAGCTGGTACAAAATACCACTTAGGGAATTTTGTATTTAGTGCCTCGTAATACCCTTTGAATTTGTTAACAAAGGCATCTTTTGTACCTTCGCCATCATCTGAAGTCACCGGTTTCGCATCCTCAGCCTCAACTTTTTCAGTGGTCACTTCTGAAGCTTCATCGACTGTTTCTACCACTACCTCTTCAGCCGATTCTTCTCTTATTACAGGCGCCTCTGCATCCTTAACCTCCTCATCAATCCCGACAGTCACCTCAACATCTTCGCTCTCCGGTTCAAAGGATGCACCACAGCCAGTGCAAAAGATCGCTTCATCCAGGTTTTCCATTTCACAATTATGACATTTCTTCATGTTTTCCTCCTCAAATACATCATTTATTATTGATCAGCTTTCGTAACTAACTCTGTAACCGTCATTTCCGCTGTCAAAATCTCTGTCTTATCTTCCTCATCAATTATCAATTCCGTCACCTGCTCTGTATCCCAAGCAAGCTTAACCGTCTTATTGGCCAAAGCCTCTCCACTTCGTCGTCCCTCTATACCATGTTCTTCACTCAGTCGATCTTCCTTCCGACGTCTATGAATACCAATCAGTATCAAGGCTAATAACAGAACCAAGCCCAACACCATCATAACTGCGCCGCCATAAAACATCATGTCACCTTTCGCCATAACCATCACCTATCCTTCAATGTCAGATGCTTCAAGCCAATGATTGTCAACGAGATCCTTCATCATACTGTATAGCTGTTGATAGGCCGGAAGAGACTCATAACCAACATAATCATCTGTAATACTTCTGAACTCAGATGCAATCTGATGATAATCTCTATCACCTTTGACTTTCTCTGTCTCTGTCTTTAGCATGAGCCAAATCCATTCAATCTGCACATCAACCGAATCTGGATAGGTGTCTTTCATCCTCTTAAGAACCTCAAAGGCCTCTACATTTCTACCTAATTTTTGATAAATGATCTGAATATTATTAAATAGGTATGCCCTCTCATAGCCGCTATTAATCACTGTTTCAAAACATTCTATAGCAGACTCATAACAATAAGCCGATTCCACATCATCTGTTACGTGTTCACCTTTCAAGTAGTAGGCTTCCGCCAATGCCTCAGTCAATAGGCTGCTGCCTTGCCCAAAGGGTTCTTCCAAGGCCCTTGTCAACATTTCAATCAATCTATCTTCAGCGTTATCGATAGCATCCATATTCGCTTTAATCAGATCACTTGTCGATAGAGTGATTCTCATCAGCAGGGCAGGGTCGTCTGTCATCACCTTGGCTCTTTCGAATGCTTTAATGGCATTGATAAAGTCACCTGAAAATGCATAGTATTCTCCATCGACATAGCTGGTAATACCCTCTTCATAACCATTATGCTCCAGCTCATCAAGTACGTCGGCACAAGTATCAAGATCTCCGACTCTTGCACAAACCACCGCATAATCCCTACCATAATCCTCTATGTAAGGCGCCGCCATATATGCTTCCTCAAGATACTCCACAGCCTTATAATAGTCACCCTTTTCAAAAAAAGCAGAACCGATCATATAATTCATCTTATGGCTCTCAGATACATCAACAGCCAATTCTATCGATTCTATATAGCCTAATACTGACTCAGGTGAGTCATACCACAGTAGCGTTTCTGCCATGATTTCGTAAGCTTCCATGCGCTCAGGAATGATTTCAGTTGCTTGAGTCACCAAAAATTCAACCTCAGGTATTTCCCCTGAAACACTGCTTGCATAAGCTTGTTGACAAAGTTCGTTATATTCTTCACTAAGCTCGATATTCTTCTGTTCGAAACTACCATAAATGCTTATACCACCTAAAAGAATCAACAATACAGAGAAACCTATTGCAATATCACGCAACCATACAGATCGTTTGTATGCTGAGGACATCCGCCTAATGTGATGCACATCCTTAGTCAGATTCTCTGTATGTCTATATCGCTTGTTTTTATTCAATTGTAAACATTTGTGAATTATTATTGTAAGGCCTGGTAAATACTTCTCCGGATCAAGCTTTTTACTAACTCCACTCTTTCCTGTAGCTGAATAAAACTCCCCTGTAAGTGCTTGATAAAGGACACACCCAACACTGTATATATCGCTACGTTCATCCAACACTTCTCCCCGAAGTTGTTCTGGTGATGCATAAGCTTCTGTATATGCCTCTTTTACACTAACCTCTCGATTCAATGCAATGCCAAAGTCAATAAGCTTGATCTTACCATCGTTTGACAACATAATGTTGTCTGGCTTAATATCTCTATGTAAAACTCGACGTTTGTGAATATAATTCAGAATATCCGACAGTTGTTTCAGCCAATCATAGACAACTTTATCTTTTATCACGCCTTCTGTCGTGATAATCTCAGATAGGGTCACCCCTTCGACATATTCCTGTACGATATAAATCTGTTCTATATCCTTACATTCTTTAATTTCTACAATTCTGGGAATGCCATCATGTTCAAGATCTTTAAGAACAAAAGCCTCATGCAAGACATCTTCACCTGCAGTCGCTTTATAAGATATGACTTTGATAGCACGTTTCTGTTTAAGCCGGTCATTACTGACCGCTAAATAAACACTGCCCATGCCACCTTTGCCAAGATGTTTAATAATTTTGTATCGATCATCAAGTATTTTTTCTATCTCATGCATATTAATACCCCAAATATAATCTGTAATCCCCAAACACACATAATGCATATGTACTATTATTACATTGATAATACCCTTTCTAACCTTAATTTGTCAATTAATCCCTTGACAATTATTAAATAAGTGCAACGAAATTATAAACATATTATAAACATATTTCAAAATTCTCTTCTTATATTAATCTGATTACTCAGTCAAACCAAAGAAAACGGCACCGGTCCATGACCAATGCCGTTTTCTTTAGATTGATTAACTGATCGGATGCCGTAATGAGCTGACACACTCTTACTCAGCAACGATAGCCCCGAAACCACATTCTGGTTCGCATGCACCACAATCGATACAGTCATCGCTGATAGCATAGTAGTTCTTACCCTCTGGACAGCTGATTGCATCCACTGGACAAGCACTCACACATGCACCACAGAATTGACATTCGTCTGGAATAATTTTACGCATAGTGTTTGTTCTCCTCTCTGTTTTTCTGTCCATTATAGTCCGTCAGACAAATTAAAGCAATCCTTGTATTTATTCAGAACATTTACTCTTAAACAAAAATAAGCCAATAATGCGTAAATATTACACCAATGCTTCACTATTATTTTACTAAAAAGGCACCCCTCACTAGAAGTGGTGCCTTTGATATTTATCTATTCTTTTGTCCTTGCAAATAAGCATCAATACCAACAGCAGCGTTATGTCCGTCCGCTACAGCATTGACAATATCCGGTCCTTTTATGATGTCACCACCGGCAAACAGCCATGGTACGCCAACAGCTTGACCGTTTTCATCAACTGCCACCTTACCTCTATTGAGCTCTATCTGAGCTTCCAGCTCATCGGTGAAATAGACATGATCTGACATCTGCCCAATGGCCACATAGACCTGATCACAAGGAATCACCTTCGTGTCCTTTTCGTCAAAGGAAGGATTGAACTTACCGGTTTCATCGAAGACGCTGAGACACTTCTTCACTTTCAGTCCGGCAATCTTCCCTTTTTCAATGACCACTTCCACAGGTCCGTTGCCGAATTCATACTTAAGACCTTCCTCTTCGCCTTCTTCAATCTCTTCAATATCCGCCGGCAAAATATCTCTTGTCTCCAGAGATACCATGGTCGTATCTGATTTGCCGAAGACTTCATATTGAAGCCTTGATACAGTACGCCCCACATCAAAGGCAACATTACCACCACCGATGACGACAATGCGCTGATTGACATCAGGACACTCATCTTCACCGCGCTGATAATCTTTTGTCTGCTTGAGCAGTTTCATGGCATACCTTATGTTCTCATGGTCCATACCTGGAATATTAAGCGGTCTGGAATCCGGCATACCGGCTGACAGGAAAATCACATCGTGGTTGTCCCTAAGGGCATCAATGGTAATGTCCTCACCAACTCGTGTGTTCACATGAATGTAAACACCAATCTTAGTCAGCACATCCGTATCCTTGTTCAACCTGGCTTCTGGCAATCTGTAATTTGGCCCACCATATCTGGCGACACCGCCAATATGGGATGTTTTCTCATAGAGATCTACATCGTATCCCAATGTCCTCAAGTAGTAGCTGCAGGAGATGCCTGCCGGCCCCCCGCCGACAATGGCAACCCTGCCTACACCCGATTTGGATACTGGCTCTGTCACGACTTTCTCATAAATCTCATCTGGAGAATTATCCACTATATAACGCTTCAGCCAACGTATGGCAATCGGTTCACCTCTTTGTCCAATGGAACATACCTCTTCGCATTTGTGGGTACAGATGCTTCCACAAACACCCGGCAATGGGTTGGTCTTGTATAACAGGGCCAGTCCATCTTCCATGTCATCACGCCATACCGCATCGATGTACTCAGGTATATTCATATGAGCCGGACATCGTTTGGTGCAGATTTCGCAACCAACGCACCTAGACGCTTCAATCTTCGCCTGTTCCTTGGAAAAACCACGAATGATTTCAATGAAAGAGTCTTTTCTTTTCTCAGGTATTTCGTGGACCATCTCAACACGTTCCAAGTCCAGCAAGTCCGTTTCAGCCGTCTTCTCATAACCAAACCCTGTATCTTCTCCGTTGATACTGTCATCCGTCGGCATAAGGTAGTAGTCATCTGGATTAGGGGAATTGTACAGATACTCCCTCGTCATCTGCATGGAACCTGTCGTGCATATATCCACGCATAAGGCGCAGAAACAGCAACGTCCATAATCAATGGTTGGTCTCTCCGGCTTGGATCCCTGTTCATCTGGTAATCCAGCTATTGGGATCATCCTAATGGCTTCAGTAGGACATATCTCCGAACAAGTACCACAACCAATACACTTCTCCTGATCATTGACATGGAACCCCCTTGAGTTCTTGGGTCCCACTCTAGGATGATCGAATATATCTTCCATTGCCACTGTCACAGGCTTTTTCACCGCGTATTTCCATGCCTTGATCGGTGCAAAAAATCTTTTCTTAATCTTCATCTTAAGGCTCCTTGACATCACTTAGAAAACAGTGCTTATCGGTCAATCTCCGGTGAACAGATTCCCATCGTGTCAAACCACAGCGGTGCATCGTCAATCCGATGTCCCGGCAGGTATTTTTCGACGCCCAACAAACCTTGTGGGAATGAAGCGCCACGGACAGCAACTCTATACGGATGGATATCAACCCCGTCAGATACCATGTAATAACCATACTCACCACGGCTGGACTCCACAACAGAGTACACCTGCCCGGCAGACACCTGCCACTTAAGGGCAGAACCTCTGGAGACCCTAACATTAACCGGTCCCTCTGGCATCTTATCAATGCACTGGCGAATGATGCGTATGCTTTGAAAAACCTCTTCCCACTTCAAATGCATTCTTGTATAGGCGTCTGAATAGTTCGCCGTTGGCACCTCAAATTCAACTTGATCGTAGCGTGCATAAGGGGTCACTTTTCTTACGTCCTGAGGAATACCTGTCGCTGAACGCATACCAATACCTGTTACGCCAAGCTCCCAAACCACTTCCTCAGGAAGAAGAATCTGATCGACAATCCTGGCTTGAATGGTTCCGTTGTTAAAGAGCAAATCTTCATACTCTGGCAGTCGCTTTTCTATGTCAGCAAGTGTCGTTAGAATTTTTTCCTCAATGCCCTCAGGCAAATCCTGCCGCACACCACCGGCAATGATATACATATGATAGATCCTGTGACCTGTGATGGCTTCAAAGATCTCCAAGATCTTGTCGCGATCCGCTTGTGCCCAATACATGGCCGTATAAAGTCCGGTCGGTCCGCCAAGCCCTCCTAGAGACATCAGGTGAATGGATATTCTCGCAAGCTCCAGTATGATCATCCTAATCCAATGGGCCCTCTCCGGCACTTCTGTATGTGATAAGGCTTCAACCGCCTGTGCGTAGACCATTTCATTGATATCCGGCTCAACAACGCAGATTCTTGGAATCAAGCCGATGTTGTTCATCCAGGTTCGATTTTCCATGGACTTTTCAAAGCCTCGGTGAAGCATGCCTGGAAGCAAACGAGATTTTTTTATCATATCCCCTTCAACATACATATGGACCGACGTATTGCCGTGCATCCCAGGATGCTGAGGTCCCAAGAACAATTTAATTTCCTGCATACTAGTCACCTGCCTTTCCACCGAAGTCCTTGCTGTAGGTTCGTTTTTCATACTTCTTGTCCGAGTAGGCTCTGGCATTGAAATCTTTTCTAAGGGGTGGTATATCGTCCCAATTCTCAAGGAACAATTGCTTGAGGGCATCTTCATTGCCTTCAAAGACAACGCCGAAGAACTCATGAACGTCCCTTTCATAATATTGGGCACCTGGGTATATATTCGTGGCTGTGACAAAGGCCGGTCGTTGGCGAGAAATTCTTGTCCGTACTTGAATGCGTACACCATTATGCCAGTTCATCAATATATAGACCAATTGGAACTGACCGTCGGCAATCCAGTCAACACAGGTAAGCATGGAAAGCTGTCGCCAACCGTCTGTTCTCAAATACGCCAATGCCGTAAGGACTTGGTCATTTGGCAAGTCAAAGGCTACCTGATTGTCCATGACTACATCCGTGTTCATGACTTCGAACCGTGTCTCCATCTCAGAGACCACTGACAAAAGTGCCCTATTCGTGGAATTCATCGTGTACGAACACCTCCCCTACTGCGTCGGCCTGATTGGATTTGTACCAGTTGAAACGTTCATGATAGTCTTTCCATCCTGTGGCTGTTCCTGCCTCAATCATATCGATCAATTGCTGGAAGCCATTCATTACCGCTTCCGGCTTTGGCATACACCCCGCGATGTAGAGATCGATCGGCAGATAAAGAGCCAACTGGTTGATGACTGCATGAGAGTCGTGATAAATACCGCCATTGATGGTACAAGGTCCGAAAGCCACCACGTACTTCGGGTCGGACATCTGCTCATAGGAATAGATGAGACGTCTAAGGGTTTTTAGACTGAGATAGCCTGTCACAAGCAATACATCCGCCTGCCTTGGCGTTGCCATCGGCCCCATACCTAGACGCTCCATATCGTATCTTGACGTCATGGCCTGGGGTAATTCAATGGCACAACACCCTGTACAATACATGAGCATCCATATGGAATTCGCTCTGAAATAATTGCCTATCCTCGTCCACTTAGCATCCAATTCTTCTTTTGTCATAGGGATAAAATTGGTCTCGATGGTGGTCATTTCATGTTTGTCTGGCATTTATTTCACCCCCACTTTGAAGACAATGGTCAGGACAGCTTGTGTCAAAGCCATAAGAATCGGTACCTTGTAGTAGAATGTCAGCACTTGGTCGATTTTGAAGCGGCCAAGCACATTGGAAATATAACTGGCCAAAGTGTAGACCACAAAGTATTTCACCATGAATATAAGGACGTTGCTTCCGCCGCCAAGGAAGATGTTGACATACAGACTGACTTCGATAAACGTGGATACTTCATGAAGGATGAATAACATCCCTAGCTGCTTGCCACCGTACTCCACCATAGGACCTGAAGCGATCTCAGCCGGTGCAATAAAGGTATCGAATGGTTTTTTCCCTAGCATGCCCAGCAGGCAGATAAAACCGACAACGCCACCTATTGGCATAGAAGCGAAGAACCAACCGTGTTCTGCCTGCAGTGCCACCAACCCTGATATGGAACTTGTGCTATAGGCGTTGATAATGGCAATGATGACAATCATGAAAGGCACTTCGTAGCCAACCATCTGGCTAAGAGCTCTCATGACCCCGATATTGGCTAACGGATTCCCTGAACCGGCAGCACTCATAGCCATGCCCAGCATACCTACTGCAAGAAGGTACACGAAGATGAAGAAATTATCATAACCTGGAAAAGCCACAATATTAGCAAATGGCATGAACATGGCGGTAGCAATGATACCGCCGAGCGCCATGATGACACCGAAATCAAATACCCAACCATGGGAAGGTCCCCGTTTGTTCAGCAGCTTGAAGGTATCGCGAAAGTTCTGATACCACACTGGTCCGTAACGCTTCTGCATCCGTGCCACCGTTTTTCTAGTAATGCCACTAAGACTCGTCTGCCATGCCCAGCCCAAAAACGCCACTGCAATGGCTGTCAGAAAATTGGTCACCGTCATACGCGTTCACCCCACAGTAATATGATCAGCATGATTGACAGGAACAATACACCTCGTCCCGGCGATGTTGCAAACACCCAATAACGCACACCCTTGCCAAGATCAACCACCCTTTGTACCAGTGCCTTGTAAAGGTTCACTACCTTAGGCAAGGATTCATACAAGCGAATGACCGGCGCATAAAAACGATAAGAATAGTGAAGCAGATCCGGTGTATAAATAAATTCACCGCCGGTATATGTATCCATAAGATGTACCTTTTTTGATTTGGGTGACACCAGAAAAATAATCAATGAAATAACAAAGCCAAGTCCGAAAATAACAGTAATCAATGTCGGATCAAGATTACCGTTGGTACCTCTTAGGACCAAACCGTCTACAATGCTTTCTTCCTCCGAGAGCAATCCTAAAGAGATATTGATTTTCTGAATGTAGCCCATCATCAGGTTAGGGACAACACCAAACAGCAAGGATAGACCGGAAAGGATTACCATTGGGATCACCATCATCACAGGCGCTTCCTTCACATCCTTATGCTTTTCTTTCAACTGTCCAAGGAACACTGTTGCCAGCGGCCTGAAGACATATAGGAATGATCCTACACTGCCGAAGAAGGCTGCGAAGGCAATCAGGAAAAGTCCTTTATCAGCCAAGGATTGGAACAGCAACCATTTGGATATGAAGCCTGCCATCGGTGGTATCCCTGCCATGGAAATAATCGCAATCAGATACACCACATAGGTTATTGGCATCACATGAATCATGCCGCCAAGATCCTTCATCTTCGTTGTGCCTGTTCTATAAGACACCGCGGCGATTGCAAGGAAAGCTGCTGCCGATGCAATGGCATGAGCGAATATGTGCATCAGTGCCGCGCTCATGGATATATTGTCTGCTAGGATAATCCCCACAAGGATATACCCTGCATTGGCAACGGATGAGTAAGCCAACAATTTCTTGGCGTCCTCTTCTGCAATGGCTCTAACCGTACCGACGATGATACTGATGGCTGATATGATCAGGATGATATACAGTAGTACCGGCACGCCGAATATTGTCATTTGCCCACCAAAAGCATCATTTGCCGGCATCAGCGTAGAAATCATGATTGCCGCAAAGGCACCGAGCTTCACCAGACCACCTGAAAGAATCGGTGAAAACGTGTCTGGTGCATTACCGTGAGCCATAGGAAGCCAAATATGGAATGGGAATACCCCAAGTTTGACCATCCCAGCCAATAGAATCAAGATGAATGCTACAACAGCGATCTGCGGGTCTTCTGCAACCTTTCCTAGAACCTCCTGAATTCTGAATGAATCATATAGGCTATGTAACATGAATATTGCATATAGCATTGTGAAGGAACCGAAAGTACTCATGGCATAATAGACCACCGATGCCTGTCTGGACTTGCCAAATGGTACGATGAACATTGAGGACCATACGACCAATTCCCAGAATACGAACAACACGATAAAATGATCTGCGAAGAAAACACCGATGGTACCAGCAAGGGAAAGGAGGTAAAGCATGTTATAGGAAGCAGGGTGCACAATCTTGTCCATCCAGAAAGGGTTGAAGAACGCCACCATACTGTAGACCACCAACATGGTCATGGAGAAAAAATAACCTAATGGTGTTACATGAAACCTGACCATCCCTATAGCATCGTTATCACCGATGCCATCTCCCTGAATCAGAAAATAAACCAGTACCGCAACAGTGGCAACAATCGTCAACCATGCCCCATACCTTGGGCTGGTCTTAGTCAATATGTAGCTCAAGGCAGCGGCTGCAATCAAGCCAATGATAATACCTAATATACTCATCAATCGTCACCGCCTTTCTCACTGATTTGAACTGTCACCACATTGCCGCTGATATCCTTCGCACCATCGTTGGTTGCCTCCACCACTTGAGATGGTGCAAATCCAAGAACAACCAGGCAAAGGCTGATCAACAACGCAGTCACACAGACTTTTCTCTTGATACCGTAATAGAAAATAGGTTCATCAGCTTCAACAGACAAAACACCTTCTGCACCAGGATTCCACAGAATCACCAACATCCTCAGTATGTAAGCCCCTTCTACAAGGGAAGCCACAAGGACAATCACCGGTATCCACCAAAGACCCTGATCGAACAAAGCAAGCAAAGCGTTCAACTTCACCGCGAAGCCGAAGAACATCGGCAGTCCCATCAACGACAATCCCGCAATGCTAAAAGCTAGACCATTGAGGGGATTCTTCTTAAATACACCCCTTAAATGGTACATATCGTCAGCAGACACAACCGTGTCCGCTTCATTTTCACCCGTTCTGATGACCGTTCCTGCCAAATGACCTGCTATAAGGAACATAATGAACTTCGCCACCACATTACCAAAAACAACCATCATAGCCGCTGCCACCAAGCCATTGACGAAGAGAATCACAGCCATACCTGATTGAGCCACACTTGAGTAGAGCAGAATCTCTCGAATTGTCTTACTGGAAAAAGCGGAAGACTCACCCGCAATAATGGTCACCGCCGCAATGATACTGAATGCAAGCTTCAGGCTGTCATTTAACACCAGTACGTCCGTCATCAAACGTCCGAACACCATCAGCATGACCCCAGCGTAGACACTGGCAATCATCGGTCCGGTAAGAGCATCGCTGTGCTTCAGGACACCTTTGACCCATCCGTTCATAGGAAATAGCTTAGTTTCAACGCCGAGGCCTATGAAGATGAATATTAACGGAACGCTACTGATGACACCGCCACTCATCCTGTTGGACATTTCAGCCATATTCAACGTTCCATACTGAGCGTAAAGAATTACAATACCCAGAAGGTATAAGGAAGAGCCGACGGTTGCCATAATCATATAATTAAACACACCTACCATCTTCTTCGTGGTCGCTACGATCATATATCCTGCAATGGCTGCGATTTCCAAAAAGACAAACAGGTTGAACAGGTCACCGGTAAGTAGCATGCCATTAAGCGCCGCCAACCCGACCAGCAGTATCGAACTTATTGCTACAGCCTTGTCAAAAGCAAGGTAGATGCAAAGGGCAAAGAAGACGTTCAAAAGCACGACACCATACAGATTGAACCCATCCAAGACCAAACGAATACCGAATGGTGGCTTGAATCCACCGATGATATAGCTGCCTTTGCTCAAGGTAAGGGAAACGACAACATTAAAGACCACGGCAGCGGCAAGGAGATAATTTGCCACTGACTTTTTGAGGATTGAAAGAAAGGCAAGGATCAATGGCAACGCAATCAACACTACTGGGTTCATTCTTCCGCCTCCTCTAACTTGGTCAAATCATAAGTACCGTAAATGTCATAAATCTTCCTGGCCACAGCAAGGCCCAATGCCGTTGTACCGACGCCAATGACGATGGCCGTCAATACCAGCGCCTGTGGTAATGGGTCCACAAAATCTAGAAACGTGGATGGGTACACCTTTGTCAAAATCGGTGCCAAACGCCCATCACCATAACCTATGCTGATAATGAACATGTTGATGCCTATCTCTACCACATTGACGGCAACCAGCATTTTGAGGACATGGCGGTTGGTCAAAAGTCCGTAGAAACCTATAAGTATGAGTACCAAGGACAACAAACTAATCACTCTGCCACCTCCCCATGGATGAATCTATGAAGCACGCCTGTCAGTTCTGAACCGACCTTCAACCCAATCACCACATAGATAATCGGAATGATACCTGCACTGATAAGATCACCAATCCTGCCAGTGTTCAGTGTATTTGCCAAGAAATATCCAGCGGTCACGAGACTAAGAAGACCAATCAAAACGTAGATGCTTCCCATGACACTCTCTGTAATTTTAAAAGCGTGGATGTCAAGTCGGTAATCCTCATCAGCAAGGTACAGAAGAAGGATTGCTGCTGCCATCAAGCTTCCTCCTGGAAAACCACCACCTGGTGTCAGGTGTCCATGGCTCATCATAAATATGCCAAGGAGCATTAAGAACCCGAATATCATCCGCCCTCCGACCTTTAACATGAAGTTCGGCTTGCTTTTAAAAGGCATTGGAACAGATACACCATTCATAAGAAACGCAACACCAAGTGAAGCGATGAACAGAACTGACACCTCACCCAAAGTATCAAAAGAACGATAGTTGACCACAATAGAAGCCACCAAGTTAGCTGAGCCATCCTCTGCCCCCACCGTTTCTCCATAGACCACTTCAACTACATCCGCTTCCACAGATTTGGTCACATAGACCGCCGAGTCTCTTTCCTCAATAGGCATTGTCTTTAGATTCAGGTCACTGTCATACAGGTTCTCAACCACCAACACTGTGATGACCAAAAGGAGGGATAGAATCAATATTTTTTTCATTCCTCATCACCTGCTTTCTCACCTTTGGTCGCCATCAGTGTGAAGATGAATAACGCCGTTACCAATCCAGACCCTATAACCGCCTCTGTCACAGCAACATCCGGTGCTTTCATCAGGACAAAGCCAACCACCGCAAGCATGCTCAGAAATGACAGATAGATGATTGCCCTTATGATGTTCTTGCTTTCAACAGCCATAAAACCTGTGAATACCATCAGCACTCCAAGAACCACTTCAATCAAAGCATGCATCAGTCATCACCTGCCTTTTCAAAATAATCCGTTATGCCCGTTGTTCCCTCTGCCAGCTTTTCTTTCCTGGTATAAGCCGCTTTTGCCAGAACTGAACTGCCGATTGGGTTCGTCAATGTTATGAACACGATGATAATCAGCACCCTAACCATCCATGAAGGCTCGTAGATCCCAACACCAAGCACCAAGCTGAATGTCCCCAAAGTTGTTGCCTTCGTTCCAGCCTGAATCCTGTTGAAGACATCAGGCATGCGTACCAAGCCCAGACCTGCCAACACGTAAAACAAGCTTCCGGTCACCATCAGAATAATACCGATCCATTGATTGATCATTGTTTGCCCTCCATGTATCTAGCAATAATGACAGTTTCAAGAAAAGCGAGAACGCCGTAAACAATGGCTATGTCAAGGTACAAACTGTTTTCGTACAGCAACGCCAATGCCGCAATGATCCCCACCACCATCATGTTGATGGTATCAATGCCTACAATCCTGTCCATGATGGACGGTCCGATAACCAATCTATAAGCACTCAGGACCACACCGATGCCCGCAAGTAAAATAACCAAACCTATACTCATTTGAATATCCCTCCTAACGCCTTTTCAAAGGCACCAGCGATGCCCTCTCTATGTGCCTGGGAATCCTCTCCCTGTACCTTGACCCAATGGATCAGCAGTTCATCGTCATTGACATCAATTGACAAGGTTCCCGGTGTCAGCGTAATGGCATTCGCAAGGGAAAGTTTTGCAATGTCTTTTTTTAAATCTGTTTGAATCACAACGAAACCCGGTTGGATCGGAAGTGAAGGAGACAGCACAATTCTAGCCATCTGTATGTTGGCTTGAATCAATTTCCATATGAATAAAGGGAGGAACAAAATCACATACTTGATGACTGTCCCCAGATCTTTTGGATGGAGTTTGTAGCGGATCAGAGAACCGACGGTCAACGCAAGAAGTGCCGAGATGATCGCACCAACGATTAATTCCTGGATATGCCAACCGGCAAGAACAATCCATAGAACGTAAAAAACAATGAAAGCAGATACTTTGTTCTTCATGATGCCTTCTCCCTTCGAAGTGGCACTACCACCACTTTGTTAAAAATTAGATTAGTTGAGGTGAACGACACAAGTCTTTCCAATCCCAGACCTATTGATGAATGAACCCTGATTGGAAATCTGTTTTTATTGTATTATCTTGATATATCAATATTATTCCTAAGATTGACATACGTCAACAGGTTACTATTATATTTGATATCTTTTTTCTAGTTTTGTCTATTTTTTTATGCATGATTGCATCCAATTGAGATTTTGTATTATTTATCCGAGATTGCCATTGTTTATTATGCACAAAAAACACAAAGACGAGGTTCTCCAATCTATCGAAGAACCTCGTCTTTATTGCATTAAACAACGCTTCACGTATAATAAGCTAACTTTACCTTTTGAATATTGGTTTGGGTACCATTATGTACACGTCATCCATACACCTTTAACAAATATACATCGTTCACCTTCTATTGGCCACTTCAACCAACATTGGTCAAAGGTCTTCATATGCTCTTCCATCTCATAGATGCCATAATGCCCTAAGCCCATGCCATATTCTTGGTGATAAACATCGTATGCCTCTTGAAAAGATTGACGCTCATAGGCCAGATCATAATTACCTCCTGCAACATCTTCCAAACAGTCGAAAAAAATTACTAAATGCCCATCATACTTCAAAAGCTCTCTCAGATGTTTGTTGAATGCCTGTATCACCAAGGGTACTTTATCCAGAATTCTTTGCTGAATGAGGCTGTAATCTTTCTCACTAATCTCATCTGTCACAAGTGCAAAGTTCAGAATGTCCTCTAACTCCCTATAAAATATCTGTGTATGAATCGGTAATACAATCAAAAGGTCATAACATTCCTTAGTCCATGACTCCTGACCTTGAACACAAGAAACCATAGCATCCAATACATCATCTATCTCTGTCGTCACCCCTAAGGTTAAGGCTTTTTCAAACCTCTCCATCAACACTGAACCTGAAAGCCCCGTATAATCAATCACCGCCATCGGTAAGCTTACCCCTTGACGCTCACAGCCTCGCTCCATGGCTTGTCCATCGATGTCCGACAAAACTATCCTTGCTCTATCTTGAAAATTCACATAGGTGCTTTTATCAATATCTCCTCTACGAGTCTCATCACATGTTGCCTGTACAAGACTACTCAGAGATATGTCATTGCAATTACCAGCACCTATAACTAACGTAGATTCACAGCCAGAAATATGCTCTGTTATAAATTCTGTTAATTGCTGCCGATAGGAGGTCCAACGATGAAACGTTGTCTCATCACCGAGACTTTCATTCAATTGGCTAAAGTATTGGTATTCGCTCATATATGATCAAACACCTTTTCAGGCACCTTGATAAACAATGGACTGACAGACTCACCTTTACCGATTCGATCAATGGTCTCGGCAAACAAACCAGCCACAGAGACAATCTTCACCTTATCACAGCCCTCATGACAAGGGTTGTTAATGGAATCTGTTGTAATCAATAACTCTATGGGACTAAGTCGTAGCCTTTCGATCCCAATCTCATTTAGTAGACAGTGAGACAGGCATGCATAGACTTTGTTCACACCTCGTTCTTTCAACCCCTTGGCCAGATCAATCAGTGTACCGCCCGATATACTGAAATCATCAACAATAACCGCATTTTTTCCTTTGACATCACCTATAATCTCAAGGATTTTGGCATTCTCGCTATGGTCACACCGCTCTTTATCACCTAATGCAATCGGCCATCCCAGATACTTACCGAATTGTCTTGCCTCTTTAGCAAAGCCTGCATCCGGCGCTACAATCACCGGATTCTCTATATTCAAAGATTGAATGTATTCACACAGAATGGGTAATGCAAAGAGATGATCCACAGGTTTCTTAAAAAAACCTTGAATCTGTGGACTATGCAAGTCCATAGTAACAATCCTATCCGCTCCGGCCAGTTCAATACATTCGGCACAGACACGACCTCTGATAGACACTCTAGGTTCATCTTTCTTATCCCCCTGAGCATAAGAGAAAAATGGCATAATAAGTGTTACACGTCTGGCGCTGGCTCTTTTAAAGGCATCCATCCAGAAAAGAATCTCAGTAAACTCATCGTTCGGATTAAGACCAATGGACTGAACAAGGAAAACATCTTTCTCCCTGACATTTTCCTCAATCTTCACATAGATATTCCCCTCAGTAAATGTAATAACCTTGGATAACCCAAGCTCCAAAGACAAGTAGCTGCATATACGCCTAGCGAACGCTTCACCACTGCTGCCTGCAAATATTTTCACACTGTTCATAAGACCTCCTTGACACTGCCAGTCATAATGGATCAGGAACCGTATGCACTAAGAATATTATAACCTTCTGATCTTTGCTGCACAAGCAACATAGGCGCAGATTATCTCACCAGAACATACTTATTCATTTTCCCCATATTTCAGTTATGCAAATAATGCAATGTACGATGTCCAAACCAACATCTATAATGATTATAGACTCATTCATCCAGCATTGTTTAAGCCTATGACTTGGGTGAATGTTTTGACTCAACTTGGTTCCTGCAGGACCGTCGGATATCCACTGGGTTTTACACATGTCACATTAAACAATTGAATCATCAAAGAAGGTTAACGCATCGTCAAGGTCGCATTTTCATAAGCTGCACAATTTGCTTCAAAACTTTGTCGGTTTATTCATGGTGCCGTCATTCGGATTTCCAGTCAATTCAAGACCTATTCAAACGTGCCTATACAGATGATTAACAACTATAACATAGGAAATTCAAGGAGACTTATCATGGGTAGATTAGAAGGCAAAATTGCCATTATCACTGGCGGTAATTCCGGCATCGGATACGCAACTGCAGAATTATTTTGTAAAGAAGGGGCAAAAGTCGTTATCGCTTCAAGACGTGAAGAGAACAACGCTAAGACGGTTGAAGCCATCAGCGAACTTGGTGGGGAAATCATGGCTGTTCAAGCGGATGTTGCCGAGATGGCTGATTGTAAGAAAATCATTGATGCAACAGTAGAAAAATACGGTAAGATTGATATACTTGTTAACAACGCCGGCATTGCTGATAAGCACAAGCCAATCAGCCGTTGTGACGAAGACTGGTATGATACGGTGGTTAAGATTGACCAATATTCAGTGTATTATATGAGTAAGTATGCTCTTGAGCATATGGAAAAAGAAGGTAAAGGCTCTATTGTCAATGTTTCATCTATTGGTGCTAAAGGTGTTGCCGGTATCTCTTACAGCGCTGCTAAAGCTGCCGTTAACAGTATGACCAAGAATATTGCCCTTCAATATTCTCCAACAGCAATCCGTTGTAATGCCATTGGTCCTGGACCTACACCTACACCATTGAATACACCAGAGCAATTTGCTACTTTCGATCAGCAATTCGCTGCAGATTGTGCCAAGCACATTGATGTAGAGCGTGAAGCTGATGTTGTTGATCAAGCTGAAGCGATCCTTTACTTTGCCAGTGATGCTTCCAAAGCTGTTACTGGACAGATTCTTTATGTGGATCATGGGTGTACTTTGTATTAATGAATATTAGTTCGATTTTGATTATTAGATAGTGTAAAACCGTCTCTTGCTTTTTGGCTGAGGCGGTTTTTTAATTTGGTTTGATTTAGTTTGAAAGGCGTTGGGATGTTAGTACTGGAGTGTCCGTATTGGATGTCGCACTTGATTGCCATATTGGATTGTCCCACTTGGCGGCATCGGGTCTTTTAGTTCCGGTACCGTTGGTTGTTCTGATTTGATATATACTATGTTTCGTTTTTCTTTTGTCAGCTATCGCCTATAGTAAGAAGCTTTCCTAATTAAAAACTGATATTACTACGGATCAAATTATTACAATAGAGAAAATCCTTATAGTATTAAACTGCCTAACACAAATAGATATAGCTCAAATATAATCAGCCATCCACCAACTTTTGAATTAGCCCTTGGTTCATGCAGAAGTTATAGTTCAGTTTTTTCTCCCCTTCGTCGAAGACCAGGGTGATGCGTTTGTGGTCGCAGGCTTTTACGATGCCTTTGCCGTAGACCTTGTGGCTGACGGCGGTGCCTGGTTCCATGGGATCGAAGTTGATGTTACCAGTCTTCTTGAAGCCTGAGAACAGGAGTGGTGTCCTTCGTTCTTTCCCCTTGGATGGATCACTTTGTTTCGTCTTTTTCTTTGATTTGCCCGGTTGCAGTATGACGCTCATTTCTTCTACGAAGGGCGATGTCATACCTTTGTTCACCTCGAACAGAACCAAGTCTTGTTTTGCCCTTGTCATACCGACATAGAACAGACGGCGTTCCTCCTCCATGGCATCCTGATCATTGCTATCAATGATGTCCTTGTTGGGGAATATCCCACTGATTAAGTCAATCATGAAGACCCTTGACCATTCAAGCCCTTTTGCAGAGTGTACCGTACTTAAGGTTATGGCATTTTGCGAGGTGTTTTCCGCCGCTTCCTGAACCTGTCTCTCAAGAGCTACAACGGCATCCTGTAAGTCTGAAAATGTGTTTGATGACTTGGCAAGATCCTTCAATATTTCTATCATCATGTTGTAAGAATCAAAGGTCGCCGAGGAGTCCCCAGTCCTATCAAGTAGAAATTCCAAATAGCCCATCTGCGTCATTAAGTACTCGATGGCATCATAGATCTTCAAGGTTGTGAGATGCCTGAAATCTTCCTCCAGCATCTGTATCTTTTCCCCTTGATATCCCGCCAAATGACTGCTTCTTAGAATCTGTTGAAAAACAGACATCTGTTTATAGTGGCCATCGATGCTTTCAACCATTTGTTTGGATATATAATAGCCACGCAATTTATAATAGAATGTCTTGAACGTGTGAAGGTCAGAGGTATCGTCCACGAACCCCAACATATTCATAATGTCTGTGACCACCCAGTGATCAAAGAATCGCCTTTTAAGCCCCTTAAGCTTAAAAGGTACGGAAGTCTTACCAAGAGAATGGATCATACTGACTGCTGAGTGGTTATTCCTATAAAGAATAGCTACATCACTGTAATCATCCATCTCTTCTAGCCTAGTGACAATCTCCGGGTACTGATCCTGACGACGTTCCACCTGATGAATCAATATGGGCAATCCCTGTGGGTTATTGGTCTGGATATTCTTATCATATCTCTTTTTATTCTTCTTGATGAAGCGGTTGACACCTTCCACAATCGCCTTCGTTGACCTATAATTTTGCTCCATTCTTATGATAACGGCACCTTTATATATAGCCTGTATATTTAGGAGATAGGCCGGTGTTGCCCCACGAAAGCCATAAATGGATTGGTCATCATCCGCCACATAAAAGATGTTCTGATGACTTTTTGCTATCAGCTCTATGATGGCATGTTGAAGCCTTGAGGTGTCTTGGGCTTCATCCACTTGAATATAATCATACCTACGCTGATAATGCTGTAATACTTTAGGCTCTTTTGAAAGAATCCCGTGGCACTTTGTCAGCATATCATCAAAATCCATATAATGGTGCTTTTGTTTATAGGCTTCATAAGCCTGATATATTTCATAGAATTGCCGTATTTCCGATGAAAAGCGTCGTATATCCTGAGTATCCATCATGACATTCTTCACATAGCTTAGGTCACCAGTCAAAAGCTCATAATCCCCTTCACTGATGTAATCGTGATTGATCTGAGTATAGATCTGTCTAAGGATACGCCCCTTACTGTGACGTGGGTCATTATTGCCTTCTATAAGCGTCAGCATACTGTCGGAGGACTTCATATAACTCATGACAACACGATAGGCGAAACTGTGAATGGTTGAAAAAATTATTTTTTCCTGAATGCTGTCACCAAAGATATCTCTGAATCGCTCTTTCATATCATTGGCCGAGGCACGGCTAAAGGTAATGGATAAAAGACGCTCCGGTGGTATGCCTTCATGACTGACTAAATAAGCCACCCTGCTTAACAAGGTCGTTGTTTTTCCGCCACCCGGGACAGCCAAAAGCAGGCAGGGTCCATCCACATGGACCACTGCCTGTCGTTGTGCTTCACTTAAATTAATGTTATATGTACTTGCCAATGTATCAAAAAATGCCTCAGACATAACAGCTCCTATCAAATACAGCCCTTCGAATCTTGCATTATGTGCTCTTCAAAGGTACTGACGTTAAATCCAGTCCATTTTATCACAAATGGCCACCAGATGATAGTCACTATCACCAAGCTCTAGGCAAATGGCTTGACCGACACTACTTAATCTCTTCCCATTGACCGCTTTCACCAGATATTAGAAGCTGATCAATGATCTGCATATTCATATAGCTATCCGCCAAACTAATCGGCACAGGAAGATCCTGTCTGATTGCCTCTGCAAATGCATCGAACATCACACCATATTGATTGGTCGGTTCGAACTCTACCGTTCTGCTCCCCAGTCCATTAACCACTTTCACCTGAGCTGGTACGTCATAGTGATCGTTAAACGGAATCACCACTTCCAAGGTCCCACCTGTACCGTACACTTTAACCTCTTGGGCCGCGAAAAGATCCGTACTGACAGTGAACATACACCTTGCTTCACCGTAGTCCAATATGCCCGATGAGAGTATATCTGTCTCAAACTCCTTTGAAAATGTATTAAGTGCCATAACCCGCTCCGGTTCAGCATTCATAATCCAACGGGATGAGGATATGGCATAGCATCCGATATCCATAAGGCCACCACCACCGTAAGATTTGATGTTTCTGATATTTTTAGGATCGTTATTACTGTAACTAAATATCGTATGAATGGCTTTCACTTTCCCTATTCCATTCACTGACATCAGCTCTCTAACCATCTGCCACTTAGAATGAAAACGGTACATGAAAGCTTCCATAACCTTTTCTTCTTTACCTTCCATATAAGCCATCAACTCTTTTGTCTCTTCTGCATTCAAGGTCAGTGGCTTCTCACAGATCACATGCTTACCAGCATCCACGCATTTCTTAATCCATTCCAAATGAAGATGATTCGGTAAAGGCAGATAGACCGCCTCAATCGACTTGTCTTCCAAAAGTGCCTCATAGCTATCATAAGCTTTCGGAACACCCCACTCTTTGGCAACCGCCTGGACCTTCTCCTTGTTGCGTGACGCCATCGCCACCAACTCAACCGTCTCCGACTGCATTAAAGGCAGAATGATTCTCCCAAGAAAATGACCCGACACGCCAATAACACCTAATCTAAGTTTCTCCATAATACACTCCTTTATAATCCATCCAAATGAATTTAACCTACTTATCATCATACCTTAACGACAGATGTTTTGATATGGTCATTTTCATATGTAACATATAATTTTGTTCTTATAACAACTTTATAGAGTTAACTATAAGCTATCCCTATAATACCGCAAAACCGAAGTCGAGTCAGGGCGTGGGTAAAAACTTTCGCGCAAGACCGGCCGAAGGGAAAGGCAAGCAAAAGGTTTTACCCACGCCCTGACTCGACCGACATATCCATATACAAACACCAACTTTCACCTTGACAACACATTCAATTCCAAGTAAAATACTTACATTCCCATATGTGCATATGACTACTAGGAGATATTTATGATACCTTCCAACTTATTCAAACTACTGGCAGATGAAACACGTCTTAGAGTACTGATGCTGATTCATCAAGACAGGCTTTGTGTCTGTGAACTCTGTGGTATTCTTGAAGAACCACAGCCAAAGATTTCCAAGATTCTTTCCAAACTTAGAGATATGGACTTGGTTATTGATGAGAGAAAAGAGAAATTCATTTTTTACTCACTAAGAGATACCAATCCCCTTCTCAACAATAGCCTTGATTTTTTATTGACCAACATTACAGACTACCCTAGACTTGCTCTCGACAATGAACGACTTAAGCATAAGGAACTTCATATCGACAGTTGTGTACTGGCATCCATCACGGAGGTTTCATAATAATGCATGCAATATTCAGCTGGATGAATAATCAGCTTCTTAAAATGAATTGGCTCTCAGAACTTGTAGAAAAATTAGTGGTCAATGTCTTTCAATTAGACATGAACAGCCGATTAGGTGGCAGTGTTCACTTTTATATCTATGATGTGATTAAGATTTTCATCTTATTGTCTTTCTTAATCTTCACCATATCCTACATACAGAGTTTTTTCCCACCAGAAAGAACCAAACAGATTCTTGGTAATTTCAACGGCATTGCCGCTAACTCTCTGGCCGCCTTGCTTGGGACGGTAACACCTTTTTGTTCCTGTTCCTCCATACCATTGTTCATCGGCTTCACCAATGCCGGTCTTCCTATTGGGGTCACCTTTTCATTCCTGATTTCATCACCACTGGTGGATTTGGCGAGTGTACTCCTGTTAGCCAGCATATTCAATTGGCGTATTGCCATTGCCTATGTCATTGTTGGACTTGTCTTAGCCGTCCTCGGTGGTTCTATGATCAGTTGGCTTAAACTTGAAAAGTATGTTGAACCTTTTGTCTTCTCCAATAAGATGACGGACCAGGCTCAAGAGACATTAACTGTTCTAGACCGACTTGAATTTTCCAAAGATCAGGTTCTTGACATTATCAAGCGTGTATGGCTCTATATCCTGATTGGTGTTGCCATCGGTGCAGGCATCCATAACTGGATACCTCAAGATGTCGTCACCGCCATACTCGGCCAGGACAAATGGTATTCCGTACCACTCGCAACCATTGTCGGCGTTCCGATGTATGCAGACATATTCGGAACATTGCCTATCGCTGAAGCCCTTGTGGCAAAGGGTGTTGGCATAGGAACCGCCTTAGCGTTCATGATGGCTGTCACAGCTTTATCATTGCCTTCCATGATTCTGCTGAAAAAGGTTGTTAAGACCAAATTACTTGTCATCTTTGCCGGCATCGTTACAACGGGTATACTGATTATCGGCTTTGGCTTTAATGCCATGGGGCATATCTTTTTATAAATGATCCTCACTTGAGTATATGACAAATGCGACAACTAACTTTTGACGTTCATATCATTCTGAACACTAAATACTGCGGGCTAATCCCTCGCACATAACCATACCTTTCACCACAGACCAAAAGGAGTTATCTATGGATATCAAAATCTTAGGCACAGGCTGTGCCAAATGCAAGAAACTGTATAAGAACACAGAGAAAGCTATAAAGAAAACCGGCGTGGATGCAAGCCTTGAAAAAGTCGAAGACCTTCAAGACATCATGAGCTACAATGTTATGAGCACTCCTGCCATCGTAATCGACGGCGAAGTCAAAGTCAGTGGGAAATTGGTGTCACCAGATGAAATCGCTGAATTTTTGAAGTAAAATCGCAATGAAAACGAAAAACAGCAGTAGGCTGTCCATGAAACATGCGGATAGCCTACTGCTGCTTTTTAAATTCTTATCATCTAATCATAATAGTAACATAGGGTTTAATTTTCTATGCTAAATCACAGGCACATATGCTTCATCATAGCCTTCTAGTATATCCCTGACAATTGTCATACCATCCATCAATTCTTTGTGGTTCTTCGGCGAACTTATGGCAACTCTGATCCCTTTCAGTTTCGTATCTATCCCTGACTTGAAACGGCTGATCCCAAAGACCTGAACCCCTTTTCTCAAGGCTTCCTGTTCTATGCGATCTTCACTATAGTGTTCCGGAAGCTGAATGCAACGATACATAGCCGTCTCTGAAGCAATATGATCATACCCCTCAAACACTTCATCAAAAAGTCTGTTTCTCTCCTTTAGTTCCTCTAACTTAAAAGTAACAAGGTCATCATACTGTCCTGTGGACTGGAGCAGTGACATGACTTCAGCGTTGTACGGCGATGCCATCCAAGTCAGATTATTGATGCCTTCTTTTAGTTTCTTCATATACATCTTTGGCGCCATCAGATAGGATATTCTGAACGTAGGACATATGGCCTTGGATGTACCGTGAATATAAAAGCTTTGTTCAGGAACATAGGCACTGACCGACTTCATCTTTTCAGCAAGAGTAAAACTATATGTGGCATCTTCTATACACAGAAGCTTCTCTTTTCTGATAATCTCTGCGATGGCTTCCCTTGTTTCTTGCGGCATGACGCTGGCACTTGGATTATGACAATCCGGCATAATATAGATGCCCTTAACATTTTCTCTTCGACAGGCTACTGATAATCTGTATGGATCCATTATGCAGTCATGACCACCTACCGGAACCAATATGATGCCTAGGTATTGTGCCAAGGACTTAAGGCCAGTATAGGTGAACTCATCCACAATGATCCGATCACCCTTTTCAAAGATCGTGGTAAGAATCACCGCTAAAGCATTCTGTGTTCCTGACGTAATGATCATGTTATCCGGTTCGGCCATAACACCTTTCTTCTTCAGCCAGTTTGAAGCAATATAACGATGTTTGATATGTCCTTCTGGTGGACAATACTTGAGAGCAATGTTATAATCCATCACCAAAGTCATATCCTTCAAGTATTGTCTGATATGGTCGTTCATTTCATATAGTGGAAGGGTCATCCCAAGACTGATGATGGAGGATTCATCATGATCTGTCATCAATTCAATGGGAATACCGGCACTACCGCTGACAAAAGTGCCGTTGCCTATGATGCCTTTCACAAGACCTTTTTCCTCACAAAGCTTATAAGCCCTTGTTACAGTGCCGTGATTCACCTTTAGATAGTCTGCAATCACACGCTGTGGTGGCAATTTTGTTCCATGACCTAATTTACCCGACTGAATATCCTCTTCTATACAATCTGCTATCCTTCTATAGGTAGGTCCATCCTTTTCTTCATAATCAGGCACCCATGCCAGTTCATTGCCATTGTGATATATCATCTGACCACCTCAACATACTTTCCATTGTCATCGGTACATTAATGCGATTGTACCATTTTTTATTAGGATAATGATATCACAATACTCTACACAAGAAAAGAGGCTGGTCTATTTCACTCGACCTGTACTGGTACTTTCAGAACCTGATGTTTGACATCTCTCATCGGCCTGCTCTTGAAACTTCCTGTTTCAAAGGCAGGCGGCTACACATCCGTGTTCCGCTTGCTTATGAGAGAATGCCAAACATCAGAACCTTTCTAAGTACCATGAATTTACTATCACACAAGAAAAGAGACTGTCTCAGGTTCAACTCTGAAACAGCCTCTCATGCTTACGCTCTATTCTTTTGTAACCTTCGTCCAAAGGATAGGTCCACTTCTGTCAATGTCACCGCAGTGAATATAATTAGCCCACCAATGACGATCTTAAGTGTCAATGGCTCTATGCCCAATACAACGGAGAATAATGTTCCGAAGAGACTTTCCATGGACATGATGATGCCTGCCTTGCCTGCACTGGTTCTCTGTTGAGCACTGGTCTGCAAGAAGAAACACAGACATGTACTGAACAATCCCAGGTATACCACTGATGGCAACCCAAGAACATAATCAACAGTTGCACCCTGACTGCCACCAACAATCCACAGCACTATAAGGGATAATACAGAAGCTACTGCCATCTGTATAAAGGTCATCACCAGTGGATTCCCACCCTTTGCTGCGATACCTAGATACGAGATATGCCCTGCAAACATCACAGCGCAGATCAATACATAGAGATCCCCTAACTTAAGACTAAAGCCGGCAGAAGTATCCACCGTCAGCACTACAATCCCAACAAAGGTCAAGAGTGCTGTGAAGAATATCTTTGTCTGTGGCCTATGCTTTGAGATTACCCATACGATGAATGGCACCAACACAACATTGACTGCTGTCAAAAAGGCACTATTAGACACCGTCGTCATACTTTGTCCAAAGGTCTGAAAAAAGAAGCCCAGAAACAACAAACAACCTGCAATAATACCACTGATCCACTGCTTCTTAGTCACTTTCCTCAAGTCTTTAGCAACAAACCCAAGCAGCGTAAGAGCTGCCACTGCAAACCTGTAAGCCAAAATCATCGACGCCGGCATATTGGCATCAATGGCATATTCCGTCGCTATAAAGCCCGTCCCCCATATGACGGCAACAAACACCAACATCAGGTCCGGATTCATTTTCTTAAACATATATTCCTCCATCCATAGGTATCAGATTCACAGACACCCATTCATTAACAACCATGATACAAGACTGTCACCCTACAGACTTGCAATCACATGGATGGGATTCATTATAGCTGTCATGGAATATGACGTCAATGGCATTGGGGTACATCTTGTCCTAATCCCTTAGGTTAATCTTCTCAAGCAACCAATACAGAACCTTCTTCTGCTCCTTAATCACATAAGCTTCACAGGCCATACCTATTTTGATTGCTTGAACTTCTCCTTTATAGCTAATTCCTTCCGTATCATTAAGTCTCGCTTCTATCAGATAATAGCTACTTCCTGTGCTGTCTGATTTGATATCTGAACTTATCTTTTCAATGGTACCTGTGAACTCACCGTACTCTTTGAAAGGCAAAGCCTGGAATTGAAACTTCACCAAGTCACCAGCTTCAACGCCCGCAACCTCACTGTTCGGCAAAGCAATATCCACCGAATAACCGGCTTCATTTTCAGGAATAATGGTCATCAGCTCAGTCCCAACCGAAAGATAATCTCCTTTAGATGCCTCAGTCAGAAGATTAACACTGCCATCAATCGGTGATTTAATCACAGCCTGTTCAATCTGAAGATTAATGTTGTCTAAGTTCACTTCATACCCTTGAAGTGTTTCTTCATAGCCTTTGATTTCTTCCTGTACCCCTACGATCGTATCTGAACGATACTTCTGAAGCACTGTATCACCGTTGGCCTCTTCATTATCCAATAGCTCATCCGTTGCTTTTGCCACTACCCACTGGGCTTCGTACTGACTAATGGAATCCTGTAACTGACCTATCTCTTCATCCAGACTCGCCATATAACTTGACTTGTATTGATTGTAGGTCAGTTGATAGTCAAACAAAGCCTGTTCTTCACTCTCCAGCTCGCTATAGGCGATGATGCCTTCTTCTTGGAGCACTTTGGACTTCTCCAGATTCAGAGCCATGAGCTCAAGCTCTGCCTCATACTGATCCGTCGTATAAACGTAATTGTCGTATTTTTCTTTATCCATCGTCTCAGCAACCAAACTTTCTTCTTGGACAATAGAAGCCTTTAGTTTTTTTGCCTGACTTAATTCATCTCTTAAGCTTTTCAGCTGGCTACTAATAACATTTGTCTGCTTATTCTGAGCCAACTGTAATTTAGTTGACTCTTTTTGATAGGTCAGATAAGCCATATTCACATTATAATTCTCGTATTGTGTTTGATAATAATCGTTATAGGCAGATGGCTGAGCAAAATCCCCTTCACCGTCTACAATGCTTTTTTCATATGATCTCAGTCCAATCAGACGTTCTTCTATATCTTTGATCTTTTCCTCATAGTCCACCTTCTGAAGTAACAAACCGTCATGATCAATGACAAAGAGAACGTCGTTCTTTGACACCGATTCCCCTTCGACAGCATTCATTTGCTCAAGCTTTCCTGCGTATTCAACACGAAGGGTGCTCACATTTTCATTCGGTCTTACAATGCCGTTCCCTCTTGCTAGAATATCCATTTCACTAAAGTAAGTCCATGCAAAGGCTGTGATCATGATGATCAAAAATAAATAGATGAAAGCTGAGACAAATGGTCTGGGCTTAGCTTCGTATATTTCTCTACTATAAGTAATATCATTAATGTCGATTATCTGCTCATTCATGCCAAACTCCTAGTAGGAATCCCTTTAATGACCCCTATGTTTTGCCCTACACTTTTATAGTCACTACAAGATTGAATGGTCGCTCTGCAAACAATATGGTCATTAAAGGGATTCCTACTAAGATACATACGTACCCACCAATTCACCTTCAACCAAACCATCCGACCTTTCTGTCGATTCAATCCCCTGTTCCTTCCACATCTCATAATAGCGGCCTTCCTTCATTAACAACTCTTTATGAGTACCGGCTTCAATCACCTTACCATCTTCCATAACATAAATATGGTCACATCGTTTAATGGTACTCAGACGATGAGCGATAATAATGGTCGCAATATCCTTTGTATAGTCTTCAATGGTTCTTTCAATTGCCTTTTCTGTGATAGAGTCCAGGTTACTTGTCGCCTCATCAAGAATTAGAATGTCCGGCGCCTTAAGAATTGCTCGGGTTATAGATAAACGCTGCCTCTGTCCTCCAGATAGATTGGCGCCATTTTCTTCCAATCTTGTATTGTACCTAAGTGGAAATTTATTAATGAAATCGTGGGCTTTTGCCATCTTAGCCGCTTCCACAACATTGGCCATGTCCACATTTTCAAGGCCTAAAGTCAAATTCTCATAGATTGTACCGCTGAATAGAAAAGTTTCCTGAGGTACATAAGCAATTTTATCCCGTAGCGTGTCTAACTGTATGTCTTTAATATTGTTGTCATTAATCAGGATTTCACCTTTTTCCCAAGAATATAGATTCAACAATAATTTGACCAGTGTTGTTTTACCAGAACCACTTTCGCCAACCAGAGCTATCTTTTCTCCCGGCTTCATCTTAATATCAATGTCTTCAAGAACCAACTTTCTTGTACCATACCTAAAGGAAATATCTTTAAAATGAATAGCACCTCTCAAGGATGGCAATGCCATTTTTTTTGACTCATCTTCTGTTTTTTCTACTTCCAGATCAAGGATTTCACCGAGACGTTCAGAAGCAACAATGGCTGTCTGCAACATCGGTTGAAGATTAATCAGATTCTTAATTGGGCCTAAGAAGTAGGCAAGCAAGGCGTTAAACGCCACTAATTGCCCCATCGAAAGATTGCCGTTTATAACCTGCCATGCACCAATCCATAGTATTGCAATACCCCCAGCACCATCAAGAAATCCTTGAAGACCACCTTGTATATTACCAGTCAATCTCAGTTTAAAAATACTCCCCAACAACTTTATAAACTTACTCTCTGTTTCCCTGTTGACTTTCCTCTCAGCGTTAAAGGACTTGACCGTCTGTATACCATTAAGAGACTCCACCAGGTAGGAGGTCAATTGAGCATTATCTTCCATCTGCTCCCTATTTTGCTTACGATAGATCTTATTGAAAGCAAAGACAACAAGAAAGTATAACACCGCAATAACGAAAGTTATACCGAACATAAAACTATTCTGAGCGTAGAGAATGCCTCCTCCGACAATAACCATCAATGTATCCACCATCAACGTCAAGGTTGCACCGGATATGGCGTCTCTTACTTTTGAAGCATCCTGAAATCGTGATACAATCTCTCCTGTCTTACGAGTTCCAAAGAAATTCATCGGTAATTGAATAACGTGGTTATAATAGCCTAGCAGTAGATCGATGTCCAACTTCTGACTAAGATAGATTAGCAAATAACTTCTAAAGACACTCAACATTATCTTAAATAGAATTAGAACAATCGCTCCTACAGACAATATATGCAACGTCTTTTCAAGACCGTAAGGTAAAATGTCGTCAATCAAAAACTTAAAATAAAACGCACCGATAATACCAATGAGGGTATACAAAATAGATGCAAAGAAAATATTCACCAACAACTTCTTCTGGGGCACGAGCAAATGAAAGAATCTTTCAAATAACCCTTTCGTTTCCTTCCCTTTTTCAAAGCTATTTGTCGGCGTCATCAGAATAAGGACACCCGTCCACATCTTAAAGAATTCCTCAGGCGACATCTTAACGATGCCTTTTGCCGGATCAGCAATCACCACTTGCTTCTTCGTTATTTTATGAATGACCACATAATGAAGCAAAGTTCCATCCACAACTACATGTGCTATTGCAGGCAAAGGAAAATCCGAAAAAAAAGCCTCCTGATTCCCTTTTACACCTTTAGCAGAAAAGCCTAGTTGCTCTGCCGCTTTTATCAGCCCTAAAGCATTGGTTCCTTGCTTATCCGTACCAGCCACTTCACGGATCTTCGTTATAGGAATTTTGAGGCCATATTGCTTTGATATGGTCGCGATGCAGGCTGCACCGCAGTCTGTTATGTCGTGTTGTTTTACAAATGCTGCTTTTTTCATACTGGTCACCACTGTGATTCTATTAGCTCGATTAAATTCCTTCTATAAAATCAAGAATTTCTTCTATTGTCTTTTCATTGATATCTTCAATATAAATATCTGGCTCAACCCCCTCAAAGTATGTACTTCCATTCGGCGTGTACATAACTCCTGATATAAATACATACCCTCCTACACCTTTCAGCTCTCGTATTGATGCTTGAATATTCTTTCCGTATGTAACTTCTCCAATTGTTCTAGATATGCCATAATCTTTTAACACAGCAGTAAATTGCTCAGCTACCGAAAAAGTTTCTTCACTGGTAATAATATACACTTCAATATTAGCTATTATTGCGTTTGTTTCGGAGTAATATATCTTGCTTTCTTGTCCTTCGACCCTAAGTAACTGGGTACCTTTTTCGCAAAAAAGCCCTGCTAAATCAAGATATTCTGAGATCAATCCACCAGAAGAATATCTGAGATCAATTAGTAGTTTCTTTCTAGAAATAATACTTTCTTCGTGCTCAACAAACAGCTCATCTACCATACCTTCCCTGAAACTGTCTATTCGAACGTACCAAATACTAGGGTCTATTTCATAACTTTGATTGTTAACTTCATCTTGTTTTCTAGTAATTTCAATTCTATCTATTTCTTCATTACTTAAATATTGGTTGTATTTTTCCCATTTAACTGATTCCTTTCTTTTCAAATCCTCTAGTATCAGCGAAATCACATAATTATTATAGTCTATTACTATATCGCCAGTATAATCTCCACCTATATGCTCTTTAATTGCTTCTTCCAAATTAACTTGATTATAGTATGAATGTTGAAGATCATTTCGTAATGTTAGAAGAGAACTTAATGCGGACAGTTTAATCTGTCTACTAATAAATACCCCTAAAATCAAACCTATTATCACTAATATTGCTATTTTTTTTTTCAAACTATTTACCTTTAATTCGGCAACGCCATTACTATGGCGTTGCCCTGAGTCAATTAATTGGTCTGCCAGTTCTCACCAATCGTTTCTATTTTTTCACCAACTGAACTTAGTGCATTTCCCACATGAGTAGCTATGTCTTTTCCTGTACTACGTTCAACAATTTCATTTGCCACGATTCCACCAGCTACAGCTACAGCTCCAATTACAACCAAGCCAATCATGCCTACTCCACCATCAATTTCTTCTATTTCATCCTCTCTTAACTCATAAAAAATTTCACTCTCCATTGTTCAAAGCCTCCCCTACTATAGTTAAAGCATTCCCTATATGACCTGCAATATCTGTACCCGTTTTTCTTTCTACTACCTCATCAATTACAACCCCAGCTGCTATTCCACCAGCCACGGCTACTGCAATCGCTACAATACCAAATCCACCATTAATTTCTTCTAAATGTGATCTGTCTAGCTTCTCAAAGTTACTATTCATCTATTTCCCCTCCATCAAATCAACAACGTGCTCAGCTATACTTTCTCCTGTACTATTCTTGACAATTGCATCCGCACCATAATACGCTGCAGCACCAACAAGCCCAAGGCCAAAAGCTACTATAAAACCTATTCCACCATCAATCTCTTCCATTTCTTGATTCGTTAATTCTTCCATCATTTCACTCTCCCATATTAATCAATAAATTCACCCACAGTTTGTAAACCACCACCAATAGTTTCTAACGCACTACCAGCAGTATTTGCAATATTCTCACCAATACTATATCCAGTATCCCGCTTACATTTTTCGTTAGCAACTTCATAAATGAAGCAACTAGCAGCGGCAGCGGCAATAATCCCAGCAGCCGCTAGCCAAACTGCCCCTCCTTCAGTATTACATAACTGCTCATCATTTAATTCTTCAAACATCATCTCTTCTTTCATATAATTCTCCTTTTTTTGTGTTATTGTTAGCACTAACGTATTTGTGTCACTGATTTATATAAAATATATTTTATTTCTCATTTAATGCTCATCAGGTGTATATCTAATCTAACTAACTCCCTTATATGTTTTTATAGATTGCATCCTAACAAAAACTAGATTTCACTTCAACCCTGCCAAACACCACCGGTCAAATCTCAACGCGAGCGGTTGATTTTCTACATGAGTGGTAAACGATTAAATATGATTTCTTCTTCCACAACCACACATTTTTCAAAAATTAGTGACACGTAAAACCCCCATTCTGACAATAACGCTTTAAGAACTGTTCTCTTTTTCTTCTTGAAATCTCAGCTTTATAGTCATTCTCCAATAACAGCATATCCTTTTTCAAGTCTTTTACATGATGTATGTTCACCAAAAACACCCTGTGCGATTGACAGAACTGTTTCTCTTTATTTAATTGTTCTAATAAGTCTTTGAATAGAAGATTTGTTTCTATGATCCTTCTGGTGGTATATACATAACTTCCCCGCGTCTGAGCTTCAATCATAATGATATCCGTCAGTGCCACTTCGATATGGATACACAGACCCATATCGTATATATTCATTACTTTCATAATATTTGATCTCTCCCTCATTATTCATTTTACTTATTCGCATAGCCCACGAACAAGCTTTATGCCCTTTATGTATTTTCAGGATAACATAAAGCCATTTTATTTGTAACCCCCCCCCGGATTTTTTTACAATTTATACTATTTTTTTATTATTGGCTTGCATAAAACGCTGTTCATGCCACTAACTAATTTCCTCATACCTATATCATATTTGTATTTATTTTCGTAATCAGTAACTATACATTGCAACTTAACAAAATGATCCCAAAAAAAATGCAGCGAAATATTTTCGTTGCATTTTCCAATAATATGTTTGGTTCACTTATGTAATGTTTACTAGGGATTTGAAAAAATCGAATCCAAATCGATAATCAAACCTTCCAGCACCTTTGATGTTAACTGTTCACCAGTATTATAAACCCGCGCCGTTTGACTCTCAAAATGGTATACTGTTATGCTCTTGGAACTTGGCGCAACAACCCAATACGCCTCAACACCAAAGGCTTCATACAGCTTCAGCTTAATATTAAGATCATTAAAAGCTGTTGACGGACTCAGTATTTCTATAACCAGTTTTGGCGCACCGATATATCGTTGCTTCGTCAACTTATCCGGATCACAATATACAAAAAGGTCCGGGACAACAACGTTATCGTCTAGCTCCACTTCTGTCTCTGTCAATACATTGCAGGATTTCCCACGAAGAAATATTCCAATCTCCAAATGCAACTCCGACATTACTGTTTGATGAAATATCGATGGGCGTGGTGACATCATTACTAACCCATTGATGAGTTCATACACCATTTGGTCATCCGTTGCCATTTGATTAAATTCATTGATTGTCATTTCGTGCAGCTTCTTAGCTTCCAAATGATCCACCCTCCGATCCATATGCTTGTAACGTTGGTCTAAGGAAATTATATCATATTTTTCTCATGGCATATATTGTAACAAAAGATAAAAGTAGCTGTACAATATGACGGTGGATAAGTGCATCATTATAATGATATGTACGAGCAATATTTTTTTGTACACACTATGGCTCGATCATTATATCACTGAAGCTGGTTTATTGAATCCGATAACAATTCATAAGTAGCCCCCTCCATGCTATTCCTTTCCATCAACGGATAGTAGACCTCTTCCGAACTTAATATCATTTCAATGTCACCTTCGATGTCAGAAACCGTTTCTCCTGTAGACAACTCGAATATCGTCGGAATGTCCTTATCAAAAATAATGCTATAACTAGATTCATCAGTGACAATACTATAAGCCTGCAAATTACGGTACTCTAGGCATGTCTGCATCAAGATTGCTGCACCCACCCTATCAGTTTGATTAAACAACAGAATATACTCTGGCATCATTATTCTATGATCTTCTTGATAAATACTGACATGTTCGAACCCTGCTACCCTTTTAACCAGATCCTGAACTGTTTCACACTCTTGGTTGAATGTCATTAGCGGATAAAAAGACATTCTTTTTTGACCATTATTATCTTCAATAAAATTAGCCTTGATATAATACTCTGGATATCTGACCAATTTAGTGTGATAAGCATACTTTGCATGCTCGACGAAATCAGTGGTATTTTCATTGCAATATTGATATAACTGAAGAAAAACAGACTTGCTTAACAGGTACGGATCATTACTCTCCAGACCGAAGTCAATATTATCTAGAAAACTACTGCTCGGTTCAATCTCTGATGTTGAGCCATCAGATATAGATAGGCCTGACTCCAGACACGACACCAATGTACTGTCTTTATGATCATCTAAAATCACCTTTGAGTTATATGTAAATGCCTTATCCGGCTCGAATTTATCAAAACCGAACATCTCCCCTGTGTATGCCTTTTGATTATCCTTTGTAACACCGGCATAATAATATTCGTCTCCATCAATTTTAAGTATGACGTGATTATCGATTAAGTAATCGTAATCTTGATAAGTGAACTTGCCATATGCGTGATACCTTTCCTGACTGTCTTCTTGGTTATAACCATAAAAAGCAGTACTTGGAATAACCCCATTGTTCATCCAAGTCAAAACATTGAACCCTAAGGAGATAAAGCCCGCACACCGCATTGTATATGCCCCATTAACCTCTTTATATTTAGTTGCAACGGCAAAATTATGATCATAGTCCTTCATAAAGGTTATTAGCTTTAGGTCATCTCTGTCAGATATATCCTCGTAGGATTCAAGATATTCATCTGTGTGCGTACAACGTCTTCTGAAAAATTGAGCGAGTTCCATAATGGGTTCTTCATGAAAACTCAAATATTTTGCATACGCGATCAGCTTAGGTTCCATCAGATCTCGCAACAATAGGGTTCTTAACTCATCACCATTGTAACCTTTGATTGCCAAATAAATTTCATCGGAGTAAGCGGTGGTGCTTTCTCTCTCATACGATGCAATTTCAGACGTGAATCTATCTTCATCCTTTAGTACCTTTATATCTTCTGACTGTCCAGTCTCACTATTCATTTGTGGGTTATTGCATCCACCAAAGACTAGCATCATGCATATAGCGATAACAGCAATCTGTTTCATTCCTTTATATCTCCCACTCACCACTTACATCCACAACCTTTGTCCCCGCCAAACGATCATGAAGACATCTTTTTTCTTTTCCAAAGAGAAACGCGATATTAGCTAACCCATATATAGGTATCACCACATCAATTACATCGCTTAATAGTTCTCTGATCAGTACATTCTTTGTAAACCCTGCAACAGTCTCCGTATCGTTCTTAACGACCCGAATTTTAACCAACCGCTTCCCCACTGTCTGACCTGTCGTTGTCAGAAGATATATTTGATACACATAAAAGAAAATCACAACCGCAGTCGCTATCACCGCCACCCCTGTCTCTACATCCTCAGAGATATTCAAGTATAAATAGTTGGGAAAATAGATAATCACACACAACATTACAACCAATGCCGAATCTAATAAACGAGCCACAATCCTGTCGCCTCTACTGGCTAATTTATATTTTTTCATTACTCGCCCTCCATATGTCTCTTCAGCATAACATACTTTCCGTAAAAACATACCTCATTATCCCATTTCTTATTGTATTTTAATCTTTCTTACATCCTCCATTATGACCCAAACGTGACTATTGCATTTGCGCACCTCTCGTGCTATGATAATCTTAAGAGAACATACGTTCGTATTTTTGGAATAGATTTTAACGTAGATTCTAATTTAATTCAACTAACGAAACGAACGAAACAATGTCATCAATATCCACCGTTAAATGTCAGGAGGTGCCTATTTTGAGTGCCATTATTTTTCATATTGATGTCAATAGTGCTTATCTGAGTTGGACTGCGGCTTGGCAGATTCATAATGGTGCCTCTGTTGACCTTCGGGATATTCCCAGTGTGATTGGTGGTGATGAGCTAAGCCGTCATGGTATTGTTTTGGCCAAGTCCATTCCTGCCAAGGCTTATGGTATCAAGACCGGCAACCCTCTTCGGGAGGCTTTGGCCCAATGCCCTGAGTTGACCATCGTGCCGCCGGATTATTACCTTTATTCCAAAGCCAGCAAGGCCATGGTTGCTTTATTAAGAGAATATTCACCTAAGGTTCAGCAATTCTCAGTGGATGAATGCTTCCTTGATTATTCCAACATGGCCCATCTGTTCGGTTCACCGATCGAGGCGGCCTACGAGATTAAGAACAGGGTCGAAAAGGAACTTGGCTTCACTGTGAACATAGGCATCTCCACCAATAAGCTTCTGGCAAAGATGGCTTCCGAGTTCGAGAAGCCTAATAAGGTACATACTTTATACCCTGAAGAGATTCCGGAGAAGATGTGGCCTCTGCCAGTGGACGAACTGTTCATGTGCGGCCACAAGACTTCTGCCAAGCTTCGGAAGATGGGCATTGAGACCATTGGCCAGCTTGCCCAAACACCAAAAGCTGACCTTGAATATCATTTGAAGTCTTTTGGCCTTATGATGCACGCTTATGCCAATGGCATTGACCATTCCCCTGTGCGTAAGAGTAATTTTGAAGTGATCAAAGGTATTGGGAACTCCACCACTGTCTCCTACGATGTCCTAAAGCAGGAAGAAGCCTATTTGGTTCTTCTTTCCCTCTGCGAAAGTGTGGGCATGCGACTTAGACAGGGCAGCTTCTGTGCAGGCCTTGTTGCTATTAGCATTGTCAGTTATGAGTTTGGTGCCAGCAGTCGTCAGCGTAAGTTAGATGTGGCCACGGATGCCACCTCCTATATCACAGACATTGCCAAAGAACTTTTGGACGAGCTGTGGGATGGCACCCCTATTCGGAAGATAGGCGTCCGTGTATCTGAACTACAACAGAACACCTATCACCAACTGTCCTTTTTCACAGACTTTGACTTCGTCCGCCACAGACAGCTTGACACTACCGTCGATGACATACGCCGTAAGTTCGGCAAAAAGGCCATTGTAAGGGCTTCGTTCCTCCATTCCGGCCTCTCCCCAGTAACCGGTGGCATCGGTGAAGATGGCTATCCGGTAATGACCAGTATCTTATAGGAAGTGATCGTGTGAAAACAATAGCAAAACCCATACAAATGGTAAATTGGATGGACGAAGAAGGTATCGTCACCCCAGTCAGATTCAAAATCCGCAACGAGGACGGTGCCAGTACTGTCGTACGTATCTTGCGCATACACCGCAGAGATAAAGAACGTATCGCGGGCAATATCACTTGGACCTTCCAGTGCGAAATAAGCCTCAACAATCAATGCTTGCTGGCTGAGATCCGTTACAACGTCGAAAAGTGCCAATGGACCTTGTTCAAGGTGTGAACTCAAAAAGAAGAGAAGATCCGCCACACACAACGGATCTTCTCTTCTTTTAGTCGTTCTTGAAATACTGTAATCTACGCTTACTATAGCACCCTATTCGTTCTGTGCTACTTGCGCATCTTGAAGCAACATAAGCTCATAGATAATCTTTGCCGCTTCTTCTCTTGTCAGTTCACCAAGAGGATTAAGTTTACCTTCACTACCTTCAATAATGCCTTCACCTACCAGAAGGGAAATGCTCTCCTTCGCATAGTCTGATATCATCTCTGTATCTGTAAAGTCAGTCAACATTGATTTCTCTGATAAAGTAATCTCTGCCGCTGTCAGTGCACGATATACCATGACCATCATATCCTGACGAGTCAATAGCTCCATTGGTTGGAAGTTATCGCCATCGCCTTTGATGATGCCTACATATCTTGCTGCCATGACTGCACCATAGAAGTAGTCCTCTGCCGTCACATCGTCAAATGCTTCAGCCCCTTCATCGACGAATCCAAATTCGCCGACCAAAAGCTTCACAAAGTCCGCACGCTTGATTTTATCCTTTGGTGCGAAGCTGGTCTCAGTGACACCGGTAATAATGCCTTCTTTGGCTAAAGTCATAATGTACTCTTTCGCCCATGACTCGTCAATATCTGCAAATACAGGTGCTAATGCCGCTTCTGGAACTACATCTTCTTTTGCAAGTTCTTCTTCTACAGCTGGCGTTGTTGTGTCCACAACCGATGCTGTATTTTTCTTCTTACTGCTGGATTTAGTGACGGTTACAGTAGCTTCTGCCATATCACTATAATCTTCGACCACGCCATAGATCGTATAAGTGCCGACAGTGTTTGTATCAAAGTCATCTAACTGCCAGTCGACCGCTACTTCCTCCACGGCACCATTAGCAAAGAGTGCTGTCAACATCGTTGGTAAGCTGACCGATTTCTTTCTCTTAACACTTACAGACGTATCTTCCACATCCAGTACATAGTTTTCAATCACAGTTAATGCCTTCGTTACTACCAAGCCATAACTCTCAACAATCAATGTAACATCATAACTTCCTGGCTCCTCTAGATTCACTAGAGAAATATCCCATGCCGCATCTGTTGTGTATTGAGTACCTTGTGGATCAATGATGATTACTTCGTCAGGCAACAGGTCAACCAATGTCTCACCATCTTCAAAGATGAAGTCTTCAACGATAACACCTAGATCAAATGCTTTCACATACCACGTTGCATCACCATCTGTGTCGTCATCATCTGAATCGCTATCGCCTGGGTTGTCTTGATCTGAATCATCGTCACCTGTGCTGTCATCGTCTGAGTCATCATCCGAACTGTCGTCATCCGAATCATCATCGTCAACTGTACCTTCAAGGATGGTCAATATTTTCTCAACCACAAGGTCAAAGGCTTCAATGGTCGCTGTCACCAGGTAATCACCAGGGACATCCATATCTACAAGAGAAATATTCCATGCCGCTTCTGTTGTTGTTACGACGCCATTAGAATCAATAACATCAAGGGTTGCCGGTAAAAGATCTGCCAGTGTTTCGCCTTCTGCCATAACGACATCTTGTGCAATTGGGTCCAAGTCAAACTCAACCACGGAGTAGGTCACTTCCACTGGTGCCTCTGTTGTCACCTTTCTTACAACAAATCCATTGAATCTGGAAATAGAACCTGTTGCAAAATTCAGTTCCAATAAACCATCGGTTACTTCTACTTCATAACCAGTCACCGTATAACTGCCGGCACTGTTGGCGACAGATACGGCCACAATTGATTCCAGATCACCTTTGACACGACTCTTATAACCGGAACCTCCGATGATTTCAACCAAGTAAGTGCCATTCTCAACTGCTACAGCAAAAGTATTGCCATCTGGAATAGCGAAGTCCGTATAAACATCACTTGGCAAGATACCTTCCGACGTGTATGACTCCAAGCGACCTTGAATGTTATTGCCACCTTCAGTGAAACCATAACCTACAGCATCACTATAAGTAAGTCCAAGATCATCGACTGTTGCAGTACCACCTTTTGGATTCACCGAGATACCAATCCATCCATCGGCTACTGTTGAAGAAGTGATACCAAAGTCGAACTTGTAGATAGCTTCATAGACAACCTGCGCATTCAGTACGGCAAGTTCTGCAAAATCAGCTACACTACCACTAAGTTGATATGTACCAAGAACTGTAGCATCAAGTCCTTCTGTCGTCCAGACAACAGGTACAGCTTGTACATCACCGTCTGCATAGGTCGCTGTCACTGTCTGTGGCAAAACAACTTCCCCATTCAGTGCCACTTCACAGTAGGCATCTGCCACACTGATAATATAATTGTTCTTCATTTCTACAGTTATTGCCAAGTTCAAGATACTGTCTGAAGCGCCTTCTACTTCATAAACGCCAATCGTCGCTTCATCCAATGTGCTCTTATCCCACACGATTGTTTCATCAACGGATGTACCGTTCAGATAATTCACCGTTACTGTCTCAGGCAACAGTGCTTCTGTCCCTACTACCGCATAGACAATACCTAGTGCGTCATACCCTGTGATGATATTCTCAAGTACCGTCAATGATTTTTCAATCGGTGTATCGTATCCGGCAACTTGTCCGGTTACAGTGTAGATACCAGGTGTTGCCAAATCAACATTGCTGACATCCCATACCACATCTGCCACGACTTGTTGACCTTCTGAGTCCACAACTGGTACTTGGCTCATCAATAGATCTGCTACTGTTTCATCCCCTACAAGTGGTGTGTCCTGTACGATATCCGCCAAGTCAAAGTCTACAATAGAGACAATTTCTACAAAGGTCTGCGCTGTCAACGGTTCTGACATAAAGGATGTTTTGCCATCTACTATAGCAGCAACTTTGTAGCTATATACAGTATTTGACAGGAGTCCTTGATCTGTATACAGATCAAGGACAGCATCACTTTCAACTGGTGCTGGTACTTCATCTACAACTTGGACGACTGATAAGCCGCTGAAGTATACCGGTGGATAACCTGATTTGCTTGAATGATTGCTAATGTCAAGCACACCATCTGTCACTGTTACCGTTACTGTTTCAAACATCTCGCTTATAGAAGAACTTCCTCGACGAATATCCGCAAGATCAGTGCCTTCTATGTTAACCTGATTGTATTGGGTTCCTGATCCATTCAAGGAATAGAACGTCACTTCGTACTCACCATCTTCAGGTACTGCGACTTTAAACTCAAAGCTGGCAGTCGCATTCCATCCAAGCAAGCAGTCATTGTACATGGATGCCAATTCACTGTCGCTGACAGAGTATGATTTCTCTGCAAATGTTGGGTCACCAATAGCCAATGTGGCTTCCGTGAAACCATAAGAACCATTCACTTCATAAGAATCCGCATCCGCTCCGATGTCAATCCAACCATCTTGAACATTGCTGGAACTACCAAAGTCAAAATAATACTCAACCGGCTCTGTCTCTACGATAGCATCGCCGTTGGCATCCGCTTCAACAAGAGCATCTACAGGTACTGAATCGATAAGCTCATATGCGCCATCACCTTGAGCTCGATAAATTTCATACCCTTCAATCTCATGACCATAAGTACCGTCAGATGCTTCTGTAAATAAGAAGCTAATGGCTGCTGATGTGGTTGCCTTTTCTGTCAGCTTAGCGGTTACAACACCTTCTGAAATAAGGTAACTTGTATTCGCCGGCTGGTTATAACCAACATTCTGCCATGCAACACCCATTCTATAATCATCGTCTTCCATCAAGGTAGGTAATGCATATTCCGTCTCAATGGTGGTTGCATAGATACGAATGTTGCTGTCATCATCCGCGCATCTTGCAATGATTTCTTCACGCCAGTCACCCATAACGTCCGCAACAAGGCCAGCATTACCTTTTGTACCATTAGAAGTCAGGACTTCTGTAGATTCCAATTGAGTTACATTGGTGTCATTCTCATAATCCCAATCCTTAACATTGATGGATATTGGATAGTAATCCACCTTGTTAAAGCTATGATCAAAAACTTCAGAAAGCAAATCACCATCCCAAAGGATAGAGAAGTTGGATGCTGGTGTTTCTTCTGACAGAAGAACCAGTTCCTCCATAGTGGAAGTCGTTGAGAATAAGCCACCATCCGTTGAATCCCATGAAGGTTCATCGGATCCCAAATAAGTTGGGCCGGCAATCGACCAGAATTCACCACCGATATAGTTCGGATCAATATCCGCTGCAACACCACGCCCAGTATCTTGACCAGTGTAGTAACCAATCAATACTTCGCCTGTTTCGGCATCATGTATCTCAACATGATACGGTACATTGGTATGTTCATGAACGCCCATGATCTCCAACCCTGAGTTCGTAGGAATCCAGTCCGACACATGCATAGCATCGCCATGACCAAGTTCTGTCGTGTATTTGGTTGTTCCATCATGGTCGATTGTCATCGCACCGAAGATAATCTCATCTTTGCCGTCATGATCAACATCATTGATGCTAAGTCCATGGTTACCTTGTGCTTCAACCTCTTCATCTGTAACAATCTCATCTGTGTCATACAGCCAGTAGGTGAAAAGTTCTCCATTTTCAAAGCCGTACGCTGTCATTGCAGCTCGAGTGTAGTACCCACGAGTAAATACCGCATATGGATTTTCACCATCAAGGTACGCAATCCCAGATAAGAAACGGTCCACACGGTTACCATAAGCATCACCCCATGCTGAGACATTACCACGTCCAGGCAGGTAATCTGTCGTGTCCAGAACTTCCCCTGTCACACCACTGAAGATACTCATGTACTCAGGGCCATCTAGTACATAACCGCCATCATTTCTATAATCCTGTGTCATGTCACCGATGATATTGCCAAGTCCATCCATTGAACCGTCGGCAGTCTTACAAAGAATCTCCGCAGTCCCATCACCGTCCATATCCCATACTTGGAATTGAGTATAGTGAGCTCCGGAACGAATGTTAATACCAAGGTCAATACGCCACATCTGTGTCGCCGTGCCTGCATTCATATTCAGATCATAACCGTCAAGAATCGTTGTCCCAGTGTAACCACCTTGTGAATTATCTTTGGCATTGCTTGGATACCATTTGACAATCAGTTCATACTGACCGTCACCATCAAGGTCACCAACAGACATATCATTGGCTGTATAAGTAGCAACTGTACCATCAGGCATTACCTGATCTTCAGGTTTATTCAACTCAAACTCCTGATATTGACTGCCCCATACAGTAGTTGGCACCACAGTTAATCCCAGACTATTGTCAGAGGAACCTACAACTTCATAAACGTCACTTGCAGTTCCTGTGGTGTCGATATAATTCGTTTTAGATAAGTCTGATATTATAACAGCATCATTTTTATAGATTGTGAAAGTCGTGTCGGAACCATCCGCTTCAAAAAGACGCCAGCTAAGGTAAACGCCTTGTTCACCAGAGGTCACGCGTGTCTCAGCACCTTTATCAGAAGATAGGTCAATGGCATATAACCCGCGATCACTCAAATGTTCTGCCACTTGTCTTGTCAAACTCTCTGTAATCTGTGAAACAGCCGCTTCAGATAGGTCTCCGGCACCACCCGAACTTACAGCCTGAACTTTATAATACCAATGAACGTTCGCTGTAATATCTTCATCCGAGTCGACAAATCCGACTTCTGTTGCTTCACCGATTTTCTCATAGGCTTCGTAACCTTTTTGTCCTTCAGCCCGGTCTGAGCGGTAAACATTATATTTGATTGCCCCTTCGACACTGTCCCATGTCAGTACCATATTAGCTCTGGTGGACTCTGTCACACTGACATTCTCCGGTGCCATCGGTGGTAATGCATCCTTGTCAATCATTTCAATGGTCAAGGTGTTACTTGGTGCTGTCTCTGAACCATCCGTATGCACTGCTGTCACATAGTAGCTATAAGTCTCACCAAGAATAGCTGCAAAAGGCAAAGTTGTTGCATTGTCTTTGTATTCTTGAGTGATATTTTGAAGCACTTCATAGCTAGTATCCGTAGCAGATTTCACATAAACGTTATAGGAAATGGCATTTTCAGCATCTCCCCAGTTCAACAGGAAGTTCGCCTGTGATCCATCAAAGGTTAATTCTTGATAAACCAGATTGGCCGGTGCCAAACTAAGTGGTGTAATCTCAAGTCCATTGATGTATTGGTTCGTACCACCAACTGTCAAGTTCAACTGACCATCAGCCACACGAACTGTTGCACTGAGTGTACCTGCTGACTGCTTACAGGCAATCGTCCCAATGGATTCACCTTCTGCGCTATAACCAGGTTTGATGGTACTTGTCCCAGGTAACAAATCACATGCAGTGATCTTAAGTTCATAATCACCGTTTGGCAAATCCACTGCAAATGTTCCGGCACCAAGACAAAAGTCATCGGTCATATCATTGGAATCTGCATTGCCATTATTACCTCTGTAACGGCCGTTCCCTGGTGCTTCTGTCCAACCGTATCCAGCTTCTTCTGTATAAGATTGCGCCGCATGAACACCAATCCATCCGTCCATTACCGGATCACTGGCACTCAATGAAAAGTCGTACTTATACAGGGAGGATTTTGTCGTCACTGTAAGGAGCTCTGATTTATCCCCGACACCCTTTTCATTAAAGCCTGCTACAGCGTACACATAAGTGACACCACCTTCGCAGTTACTATCTGTATATTTGTTGCTTACACTGACAGAATATTTTTCTGCATCTGTAAAATCCACGTCTGCTTCTGTTTGTCCTTCTTCAAGAACTGCTCTATAAATGTAATAAAGCTCAGCACCTTCTGTCCCTTCCCAGCCAAAGGATACGCTGGAGGCTCCAATGGTTGTAGTTTCAAGACCTTCTGGCACGGCAGGCACATTCTCAGGAATCTGAATATCCATGATACGCGTCTGAAGATCAGCTAACTGACTGGATGCGCTTATTTTAATCTGATTTGCGACAATCTGTGCAAACTTATACGCACCGTAGTATTGTAGATGTGTGCTGTCATTTACACCACCAGCGTAAGCACCCTCAGTTTCTCCTGCTGCTAACTTAAGGAAAAATACTTTCGCACCTTCAATACCGAATTGTTCACATAATTCGGAGGAATACTTACCAAGGTCTACTACTGGCACATCTTGTTCAGCACCCATTGTCAACATCACTTGGCGGTAGTCGTTGAAACTAATGTTGAAAGTACCGTCATCATTAGGGCTGTATCTGGCTACTGGTGTAACAAGAATTGGCACAGCCCCTCTTTGCTTAGCACCATCAATATAATACTGCACCCACTGCCCAAAATCTTCTGATGATACATAACGGTTTGGTCTTGAGTAGGTTGCGTCGTTGTGTCCCCATTGAATCAATAAGTAGTCCCCTACTTTGATGTCCTCAAGCAAGTCATCTAACTTGCCTTCTTCAACAAAGGACTTGGAGCTTCGCCCACCAATAGAGCGGTTCTCAACAACAGCGGAAGAGGTGGTATAAACCTGTGCTTGGGAATAGCCACAGTCTTCTGCTTCTGTCTCCACCATTGCTTCTGCACCGTCAAAGAAATTATAAAGTACTTGACCCCATCCGGTCTGAGGGTAGTAATAATCCTCATAGGTCTGTACCGTTGAATCGGATGCGATGTACACTGTCGGAACATCCCCAGCAGTATTGTCTGCCAAACGCTCAATGGTTACTTGACTTACATAGACAGAACTGCTTACCGCATCTGCTTCACTGGTTGCACTACCTGAAGTCTCAAGAAACTTAAGATTCAACGTACCGTCAATCAAGCATGTCGTGAAGCTCTCTGTTACTTCTGCACCAGCAGCTACGGTAATACCGGAAGCCTTAGTTATGTCTTCAGCTTCCAAATCTGCTGCAACGACCCCTTCAGTTGGGTTTACCAAGACAACGGATACGTTGTAATCCGCATTGTCCAACGAGAAGTCCAATGTGGAAGTGTTCTCATAGGTGAATACACCGTATCCGGTACTCTCTGTCTCTGTCCACACCTCACTGCTGACTTCAATATAGTTATCCCCATTGGCAACATGACTTGCTGCACTTGGCGTGACAGTGACTACACGTGGTACATAGATGGCACCACTCCAACCTTCAGCCTCATTAGGATAAGCAACATCGCTGAATCCATAGCCCAATGTTTCATCATATAAGGTTGATGCATCCACATCCCCTTGTGTTCCGAATGTCAAAGTCATCTCGGAAACCACATCACCACTTACTGTGGTTGCGGCTTGTGCCGGTACAGATAAAGTCCCTACTACCAGCATGATTGCCATTAGAAGTGATGCCCCCCGGCGCCACTCCCGTTTACAGTAGCCAATAAATGACTGACTGCAGGTTCTACTCTTAATTCCCATCATTCTCCTCCACATACGTTGATCAATATTCACTAAGAACATCTCAAACTGTTGGCTGTTTCAAAATCATAGACTTACACTCGCATAAGATCAAGATTACCCCTCCTTCAATATGTATGCGAGACTTCTGTCATCATTTCGGTACATACGCAATGTATATAATTATATCCAAGTAAAAAAATAGTTCTAAGCACATTGATAGATAAACTGCTCATTTTCGATCATCATCCATCACTTTTTTGGGGATTCAAGTGCATGTCGCCGTCTATTCTCATAATGTTTTCAACCAAAAAGCCATTATATTGGTATAAATAACCATTATTTTCTATTCCAACATGACTTTTACTGGTATAAGCTGAGAATATGTTATAGGCAATAGCAATCTTTAAAAAGCCTATATGTGGTTAGAATTTGTCCAAGTATTGATATGAGAGGGGAGTATTGTGTTATGGCACCAGTTAAAAGACGTATCATCGAACTTCGTCACTATAGCCTTCCGATTCATTTTCCTGTATTACTTCTAAGCGGTGACAGGTGGCGTATATCTGACATCAAAAGTGATCGACTTCATTTCCATAACTGCCTGGAGATCGGTATTTGCCACTCCAGTGGCGGACAAATTCAAATAGAAGGACAAACATTGCCTTTTAAAGCCGGGGATGTCACCTGTATTCCAAGGCATGTCCCCCATACCACCTATAGTATGAAAGACAACCCAAGCCTATGGTCTTTCATGTTCTGGGATCCTGACTGTCTTTTTAAGAATCAATTCCGTAGTTCCGGCACCAATCTTGAAAAACCGACCGCTAAGCCTAATGTTTCTCATTACATATATCCAAAGGAAAAGTTCCCCCGTGTACATCGTCTCGCCACTGCTGTCTTAGATGAGTTGAACCGAAAAGACTGTTACTACGAAGAAAGCGCCAAAGGCTTGCTCTTCGCCCTCTATGTCGAGTTAATTCGTATCAACAGCGATACATCTGGTGCCCAAGAACCTATTACAGAATCCAATCGAGAAGATTTGTTGACCATCATGCCAGCCCTTAATCATATCTATAAAAATTACATGACACCCATTCGGGTCAATGACCTGGCTGAATTGTGTTACTTAAGTCCCTCACACTTCAGGCGTATCTTCCATGAAACAATGGGTACATCCCCTGCATTATTCATAAGAAGCACCTGTATTGAAGAAGCCTGTAAGCTTCTTCAGGCCACTGATGATTCAATCCTGAGCATCTCCGAACAAGTCGGCTTCAGGTCCATCTCAAGTTTTAACCGTTGCTTTGCAAAACTACTTGGAGATTCCCCAAGAGAATGGCGAAAAAAAGCCCTAAAAAACCAAGCACTAGAAGCCAAAGCTTCCATATTGGAATTCCAGGGTTGGATGTAGGATGACCATAACAAAAAAGAACGGGCAATGATTGGCACAAACACCAAGTCAAAGTCCGTTCTTTTTTATTTACCAAAATCTATTCACTTTCATTGGAGACACTAGTCGTTCCCTCAGCATCAGAGGTTTCAACTTCTTCTTCATTGCTTATAACTTCTTCCACCGCTTGAAGCACTTCATCACGATCCCAAACTTCAAACCACGGGTTGAACTCACCCATCTGTATACGTTCACTACTGGATGGAATTATAATCATATCACTTGATGCCAAAAGCTCCGTCACATCTTGCTTAAAGACATAATCCGCATAACGGATGATGGACAACAATGGCATATCTGTCTTAACCATGTCATAGCAAGTGGTAATCAGGTCCTTGATCTGATCAAAGTCCCTTATAGCCAACATCTGCTTACTAAGTGCTTTCAAGAAGTCTTGCTGTACATGCATACGTTGCTTATCTGGAGGCACACTACCAGTATATTTTCTAAATCTGACCAATTGTTCTGCTTTATCACCATCAAGATGCTGCATACCTTCATCCAAGTGAATATAAAGATCCTGATATGGGTCCTCATAGTCCATATCCTGCGGCACGTTAAAATCAACGCCACCAACAATGTCAACGATCTCACTGAAACCACCAGTATCAATGGCCGCTACATAATCAATCTCAAGGCCGGTGACTACAGAGATCACTTCTTTCATACTCTGAAGCCCTTCTTCACCTCGACCGGCATTGCTGTAGACCTCTGTCAATTTACAGTAGTTGATTTTGATATGTGAGTTATTGGCTTTTACTTCATCAAAGCCTTCTTCGCGAAAATCAATGTACAAATCCCTCGGTACAGAAATCAATTTGACCTTGTTCGTCTCTGTATCCAGATGAGCGACAATATCAATATCTGCCAATACCTTTGACTTATCCAAACCAACAATTAAAACATTTAAAGAATCCGGTTTGACAATCTTATTCACTAAGTCCCCTGCCGCATCAATAAGACCTGTATTCTCTGTGGACTCGTCAGGCTCAGCCGCCGATACCTGATCTTGCCCCGTACCTGTATCATCGCCATCACCTTTAACCCAATTTGCCAAACCCATGTTCATAAAAATAACCAATCCTGCAACCAGAACCAGTATAAAAGCTTCTATTTTCCTCATGATTTACCTCTGTTCGATTCTTCAATTGCCATGGCACAACCATGGCATGATAACTTCTACACTATACCAAAAATCATCATCTATGTGTTTACAGATTTGTTAATTCTTGGTTACAACTCAGTGTGATAATTGCCTCAGCATGCGTTAACAGTGAGTGAGTCCATGGTTATCCTATAGCCTATTCCTCATACAAAGAAACCCGGATCATCTCCGGGTTTCTTACTAAATAGCTTATATGAACGTTCACTGAGTGCTTTTAGGCTTCTAAAAAATAACTCTATATTGTAGCACTTCAACTCGACTTAACCTTTTGACGCTTAAGTCATACAATCAATCAATAAAGTTCTCAAAGGACTCTATTGCTACATAATAATCCAGTTTTGCCTGCATTAAAGCAAGTTCACCGGCAGCAGTAGACTCCTCGGCAGCCTTGACAGTATTCTCTGTCTCATAACCCACATCAAAGCGTTTTGTGAGAATCTCCTGTTGAAGCTTCAAGTTCTCAAGCTCCAAAAGTCTGATTTGCACCGTATCATAACCGTTAAGTACTTCATTGTATTTGCTTCTAAGTTGGTATTCGATGTTAAGTATTCTGTCAGCAATCTCAAGATCTGCCTGCTCAATAGCATTTTCCTGAATGATAATATTGCTGTCGTAAGCATCTCTTCTATTATTATCCTCATAAATATCTAAGAGGATTTCATCCAACTCCTGCTGTTTTTCAAGGCCATAGAGCGTTTGATCTGTCACTAGGAGAAATTCCAACGCTTCGTCTAAGTCAGCCTCTTTGTATTGTTCAAAGGGAATATCCACTTCTTCAATCACCAGTACAGTGGCTAGGTCCTGCTGTAATGCCAGGTTCATATCCAAGAATAAGGTTGTTTTCTCATCCTGAAGAAGCATGAGTTCATATTCTGTATTGGCTATTTCAAGTTCTTTTGCTGTACGGTCATTATCAGTGGCAAGACCAAGCTCGATCTTGCGTACAACCCCAGCAAGCTCATCTTCAAGACGAAGAAGAGTGTCATTCTTGATACTGATCTCTTTAATCAACAACACATAATTATAATAAAGTTCAGTTCCTGACAGAACCTCCGCCTGAATAGTATCTTGCAAGTCCTGTTCAGCTATGTAGCGGTTCATATCCGCTTCTTTTGGATAATAACGACGGTTCTTTGACGTTTCTATAACCGATGACCCTGAACTGCCTTTGTTATCTTCAGCTTCATCCAACTCTTCTTCGGCCAGATCCAAAGCCAATTCGGCCTGGGCGATGGCAATATTATCATTGAGAATCGCGGATTCTATGCCCACTAAGGTCAGCGTCTCATAGTCGTCATCTGTCCCCATAGTTGGTATTGCAATTACCGTCACAAGGACAGCAAGTATGGATAAAACCGCCAGTCCTCTTTTATTCATAAGTCGATTCATTCCCTTTCCTCCTATAGTCCCGATGTGGATGCCGCACCGATATCACTGGTGGTCAGCAACGTCTGATACGCAGACAAATAATCCCTGTAGGCTGTGTAATAAGCGTTGGTCGCTTGGGTTGCTAACACCCCTACTCCTTTAGCTGTAGCTTCCGTTACAAATCCAAGGGACACATTCAGCTCAAGATCTTCTTGTTGCCTAAGGGCATCTTCCATTTCAAGGCGACTGATTCTGAACGCCTCTTCCTTTTGCAAGACTGCCATATACGCTTTGCGAACATCCGCTTCGATATCAGGGATAAAGTAGCTCTGTTCAAGGGATAGCCCTTTCAAATCACCAGTCGCTTCAGCATACTCTGCAGACCTTTTACCAAGATATTCTTCATATAGTTCCTGCAGTTCCTCTTGATATCTGACATTATATCGATGATTTCTCACCTCAGCTCTGTTCGCCAAGGCTCGGTCGATATAGACAGAGACATCTTCCAGTGGCAAGGTTACCCTTGCCTCGTCTGCCAGTACAAGATTCGTATCGATGGAGAGTCCTAAAAAGGCATTAAGCTGCATCTTTATATTCTCAACCTGACGTTCCATGGTTGCAAGATTCAGCGCTGCAATCTTCTCATCGTTGACTGCCTGCTCATAGGCAAGTTCAGACATCTGACCAAGCTCATATTTCTTCTGTGCAGCATTCAGACTGTCCACAGCCATCTCATAGCTAAGCTGCTGAAGTTCTAGATAACCTTCAAGCATCATTGCACCATCATACATAGCTTGTGCACCATCATGTATCCCTGAGCTCGCCTGATCCACACCGACACCCATAATCTCTGTACCATTCCTAAGTGCTAATGGGGCAATATATATTGGGTATATAAACGTGTCATATTCCTGTTGGTTAGACAGATTCGGGTTGGTTATCCCCATTGCAGAAAAAACACTGTTAAGGGCTGCATACGCACCGTATTGTTCGATGCTCATCGTTGCCACCTCAACCGCCAAGGCCTCTTCCTGTCCATTGTTAAGGCCATTGCCATCCGTATCTGTATCCTCCGTGGCACCTTCCGGTTGTACATCACCGTCTATCATCTGTGCTGCAAGAGCAATATTGGCTTCCTCTCCGGAAAGCATCAGCCCCATATAGGTGTCATAATCCGTAGATAATGTCGCGTGAAGGTTATAGAGACTTTTATAGGTACTAAGCTGATCATAGAGTTCCTCATACTCATCCATCTGATCTTTCAAGTCAAGATAATTCTGAGAAAGATTCAAACGGTCCAAATCAAGTCCCTTCACCGTAGGGCTGTAGGTCACAGCCATGTCCCCCACCTCATTACGTTTAATTTCCAGGGTGCTGTCGTCTGCCATAGACGCTGTTGGTACTGTTAGTGCCAATACCGTTGCCATACCGGCCGCTGCCAGTATATGCCTTTTTTTCTTCAAACAGATCACCGCCTTTTGTATGTCATAGATAATTCTATTCTAAACCTAATTCGGCGGTAATAAAACCATTACCGCCAAATTTAATGACATCTTAATTTTTCATTTCCCGTTCATGGTACTTAGCCTTGTTCTTCAAGCGTTTTTGCTCTTTTTGTTCCTGACGTCTGTGCTTGTTAGCTTCAAACCTCTCATGACGGTCATCCAATATGGAATATACCACTGGAATCAATACAAGGGTGATCAAGGATGAAGTCAAAAGACCAAAGATAACAACCGTTCCCATTGGTGCCTGAAGCTCTGCCCCTTCACCAATTCCCAAGGACATTGGAATCATAGCGAAAATGGTTGTCAAAGAGGTCATCATGATCGGTCTTAAACGAATCGGACCGGCATTAATGATAGCGGTCGTCCTATCCTCGCCCATCTTCCGCCTTGTGCCAATATAGTCAAGGAGAACGATGGCATTATTAACAACGATACCTGACAACATAATCATGCCCATGATGGATACAGCACTAAGCACTCTATTAGTAATGAAAAGGCCCATAATACTGCCAGAGAATGCCACTGGAATAGAGAACATGATGATAAACGGAATCAACAATGACTCAAACTGTGCCGCAATAATCATGTATACCAACAATACTGCAATAATAAGAGCAAGACCCAAATCTGCAAATGCCTCGATCATCTCTTCATTGGCACCGGCATAAGTGATGTCATAGCCGCTTGGCTGGTCAATCTGGTCCACCAATGCCTGAATATCCGCTGTAACGCTGGCAACATCTCTATCGTAGACACCAGCGCTAACTGTTACTGTACGTACAAGGTCCTCACGTTCAATGGTCACCGCCCCATTGGACACTTCAATATCCGCAATGAGCTCAAGTGGCACAGAAGTCCCTGTTGGTGCCGTAATCTGAAGCTGTCCGAGGTGGTCTATACTCTGTTGATAACGCTCATCCCCTTCAATGATTACATCAAGTTCATCACCATCAAGTTCATATCTGGTTGCCACACTACCATCCAACATATTCTGAACCTGTGTTGAAACCTGGTAAGTAGTGAGGCCGAATCTAGCTGTACTGCTTCGATCCAGATATATTTCAACTTGTGGACTGGCAACCGCAAGACTGGAAGAAACATTTCTTGAACCTGGCACTGATTTTGCCAATTCAACGATCTGCTCTGACAGACTTTGAAGCACATCGATGTCATCTCCTTGAATCTTAATAGCAATATCCGCTGACGATCCTGAAGCCATTCCTGACTGACTAGCTGCTTCAATGGTTGTCTCAATCCCAGGCACATCGGAAATCAATGTCTCTGCTTCAACCATAATGTCAAAAACCGATCTGTCACGTTCAGCCAGACTTACAAGCTGTACTATAATCGTCCCTTCATTCTGTGCGCTTTGGGCAAACTGACTTCCAGCTGTACTTGTATAAATGTAATCAATATAATCAATGTCGGCAATCTTCATGACCACATCATCCATGGCCTGCTGAGTATCGCCTATCTTTGCACCATCCTCAAGGGCAATACTGATTGTAAACGCACCTTCATCAGAAGTAGGCATGAATTCTTTACCGATCAGACCAATGGCTGACACGCCTGCAACAAAGAAAATTGCACTTGCAATCAGCACTGTTTTACGGTGTTTAAGGCTCCAGGCCAGACCATTCTTGTACTTATTCTCAAGACCTGTATAAAATTGATCCGTCTTATCAAGAAGCCAACCCATCAGACGGAACTTGGACTCATGGTGCTTGCCCTCGAACTCATCTACAACCAACAGCTTAGATGCCATCATCGGAACAAGGGTCAAGGATACAACCAGAGATGATAGCAATGAGAACGTTACTGTCAGAGAAAGTTCTGTAAACATAATGGAAGTAATACCTTCCACAAAGACCATCGGAAGGAATACGGCTACCGTAGTAAGTGTTGAGGCCACTACCGCCATGCCAACTTCTTTCGCACCAAGTATTGCTGCTTCTGTTCTGTCATGCCCTTCCTGGACAAACCGGTAGATATTCTCCAGTACAACAACCGAGTTATCCACCAACATACCAATACCAAGAGTGATTCCCCCAAGGGTCATCATATTCAAGGTAATGTCATTAAAGTACAGTAGGATGCCTGTAGCAATAATGGATATCGGCATAGACAAACCAATAATAATGGTTGATCTAAAACTCCTTAGGAATATGAAAAGAATGACTACTGCCAAGAATCCACCAATTAGCGCACTGCTTGCCACATTACCTATGGCTCTATTGATGAAGTCTGACTGGTCCATAACCACTTTCAAATTGTAGTCAGTATTGTCTGAAATCCTTGACAGCACTTCGTTAATTTCTGAAGCAACACTTACAGTGTTAGAGCCGGATTGCTTCATAACTGAGATACTGACAGATGGCTCACCATTCAGTTTAGTTATAGACGTCTGTTCTTCATTAGCCATCTCAATCGTTGCAATGTCTTCAAGTCGAATCACACCACCTGTCGGCAAAGTAATCGGTACTTGACGTATATCTGTCAATGACTGGAATTTACCAACGGTCCTTATGACCATTTCCTTATCACCATTGTTCACCGTTCCAGCAGGAAGGTTAAGGTTCTCAGCTGAAAGGACACCAGACACTTGGTTAATTGTCAAACCATACCCTGCTACTTTTGCCGTGTCCAGTTTAACGGAGATATAACTTTCATAGCCACCGTTGATGCTAACAGATGCAACACCTTCAATTCTTTCAAGGGCTGGCTTGATGGATTCTTCTGCATACTGGTACAAAGTTGCAACATCACTACCTGATATGGATGCTTCAACAATCGCTGTAGAGTTCAAGTCTAGCTTAAGCACCATCGGCTCTGAAGCACCATCCGGCAAATATGGGGCTACCATATCAATTTTCTCTCTCATATCCATTGTTGCATTATCCATATCAACACCAAAGTTGAACTGAACCACAACAATAGAAGTACCTTCAGATGTATAGGAAATAATTGTATCGATATTGGCCACTGTCCCAATAGCTTCTTCTAGTGGCGCTGTTACCAACGTCTCAATTTCTTCTGGAGCAACATTGGCATAAGTCGTCTGAACCAAGGCTACCGGAATCTCTATGTTTGGATATAGATCGATGGGAATCTTCGTAATTGAGACAAACCCCATCAGTAGGACGATCAGGATAAACATGACCGTCGTTACTGGCCGTTTGACCGAGAGGGATGCAATGTTCATCAGATATCACTCCTTATCAGTTTGACGGTACTGCTTTCATCGATCAGTCCCATACCATTGGTAATCACTATATCTTCTGCCGTTACACCTGAAAGAATCTCCGTGTAATAACCATTGTCGATACCTGTAGCAACTTCTACCCGAGTTACATTTTCATCACCACTCATTATGTACAAGTAGTGCTGATCGTCTCTTATAATGACAGCTTCCGTCGGTACCATTAATGTGTTGTCACTTTGTTCTTTAACAACAGTCACTGTTGCAAACATCCCTGGTTTGATAGTATTGCCCATGTTCTCAACTAAGATCGTAATTGGAAACAACAACGTCTGCTGGCTAGCCGCCTCACTCTTTGTATCGATGATACCTTTAAAAGCTGTGTCCAATGCTTCAATATTTACTATGACTTCTTCATCAACGCTTATTTTGGTAATCAATGACTCCGTTACACTTGTGCTAACTTTTATTTCAGACATGTCCTGAATCACCATTGCAGCAGATTGTGCTGAACCATAGTTTTTCTCCGAAACATTAACTGAAGTTATGTAACCGCTAATTGGTGCTGTCACAGCCATGTCATCTAGCAAATCACTGATGGTACTGTAACTTTCCTGAGCTTGTTTGAGACTGGCATTGGCACTGCTTACACCTAATCTTGCCTGTGATAGAGCTGCTTCTGCTTGCTTAAGTTGGGCTTCAAGAACTGTCAATGTCTCATCCGATGCTTGTAACTTAACTTGATCGTACTCCATCTGCGAAACAACACCTTGTTCAAGAAGCTGTTCGTAATCTGCCAATGTCTCTTTAGCCATATTGAAGCTATCAGACTGCATCTGATAATTAGATGTTGCCATATCATAGGCCAATTGAGCTTGGTTAACCGAAGCGTTGGCATTCGATACCCCAATCTTCGCCATATCAACACCAATCTGTGATTGTACTGCTTGATCCTCAACGCTTTCTCTGTCAAGGGTAAGAAGCAAATCTCCTTCTTCCACAAAATCACCAACAGATACAAGTACTTCTTCCACCTTTGCTGTTGTCGGCAACATAACGTGGACAGAATCCGCTGCAGATGTTGAACCAATAAGCTCTACCTCTGCCTGAATGTCACCACTGACAACCTGCATACCTCCAACAGTCATAACACTGATTGTTTCTTCTTCTCCTGAATCATTTAACTGTTCCATCACTCTCGGAACCACTAGGATTCCCAGAACAATGATGACGCTCAAAGAAATCAATAATTTCTTCATCACTAATCCTCCTGTACTGCACTTTGTTATCACGTATTCCCAACAAATTTCTTATGGATGGTTTCATAATGAGCTCTGCATACTCAAGTATATTGGTGTAAAAGTCTCTATCACTACCTGACTTCTCCAAAATCAAGCAAAATGCTTCAACCATACTTGCTGCAATCGCTGAAACAGTCATAGTGCCTTTTAAACTGACACAGCCACCAATATCCCTAGCGATAAACTCACTGACTTTCTCCTCCAAAAAACAACGGTACCCATCTTTAGCCCCTTCATAAGCAGATCCATCTGCTCTCAACAATAATATGAACAATTCATCCCGAAATTCCAATCTAGCCTGGACGAGTTGCTCAATAAACACCGAGTGATCCAAAAAGTTAACGTCAATCATATCAAAGTTGAACTCTTTTTTCTCATTCTTAAGCTTCTCGAAGTTATCCATTAAAGGCTGGAGTAACGCTTCGAACATGGCGTCCTTATTCTTGTAGTAGCGGTATAGGTTCCCTGGGGACATGCCGGCTTCCGATGCAATGGTACGCATGGATGCTTTCTGATACCCCTGGTCTTTGAAGGTCTTCACTGCAGCATTCATGATATTCTGCCGCACTTCATCTTTTAATATCTGCACAATAATAAACCTCCGTTCATTTTTCATATTATACAGGCGGATGTTGCTTTTGACAATAAGGGAACGCTTAATTAATTATTAAAATTTTTTTAGAAAGAATTTCGATTAAAATGAGACGACCATAAAACACAGTCTGACATAGCAATCTTAAGTTCAGCTCTGAACTTGATTGGAAATCCATTAAATTGCACAAAAAAGCTATATCAAAATAATTCTGATATAGCCCGTATCATTATATATGCATCGTTTTATAAGTCTTGGTTAAAAACTCGCCTCAACCATATTGATGTTCTTGCCTTGCTTATGGAACTTAGCTTCATACTCTGTCATGACATTCCCATCAAGATAATCACTGTTGTGCAGATCTCTTGTTACTTTATCTATGTTCATACCAGCAGCCTCGATTTCCTCTAGAGAAAAATCAAACAAAGGATCGTTATCTGTCTTAAAGATAACACACCCTTCTGGCTTCATCACATGCCGGTATTTTTCCAAAAACCCTCTATAAGTCAGCCTTCTCTTGTAATGACGGTCCTTTGGCCATGGATCAGAGAAATTCAGGTAGACCCTATCTACTTCATTTTCTTCAAATATATCCAGCATATGTTCTGCAAAAATTCTAATTACTTTAAGATTCGTTAACTCATGCCCTTGACGTTGATACCTCTCAAGTGCCTTAACAAGAACAACTGTGAATTTTTCAAAACCAATGTAATTGATATCCGGGTTGTTCATAGCGTGTTCCATAAGGAAGCGCCCTTTACCCATGCCTATCTCAATATAAATAGGATTATCGTTACCGAAAAACTCTCTCCATCGCCCCTTATAATCTTGCGGATTCTCAACAACCGCATCATAGGTATGAATCGTGTCAAAAGCACTTTTTACATTTCTTAATCTCATAATAACTCCTTGACCTGCTTGTGGCTATTCCTCAGATATTCTATCACCTAAGTGGGGTTTTAGCAACTGCAGATGGAAGGCTATATCTCCATAGAAATCTTAGTATGACTCATAATAATTACCTTCACGTTTGAGCCGCCTCTTTCACTAATCTCGAGCAAACACAAAGTGAAATAAAATGAATCATACTGCTATTTTCCTGCTCACTTCACTAAAAGTACCGTCTTCTCTTCTACCTCTATGCTAATGTCAATCACTTGGCACGACTTACCATTTTCAAAAACAGATGTGACAGGCATATATACTAACATATCCTCGAATAAGGGCTCTATAACAAGCCGTAGTTGCTTCGGATACCCCAAAGCTTTCATGCTGACTTCCCACACTTCTCCATAATAAAAATGATCTGCCACCAGACAATCACCGTCGAGTAGTTTTGCTTGATCTCCTACATAATGAATCTGTAGGAATGCATCATGACACACCGGTATGTCATAGGTAATATCATATGACTCAATGCCATCGTCTGAATTTTCAACCTTTTCCCAATTCACTTTCCCAGTTAATTCTGATGGCCTATTATACATGGCTCCTTTTTCACTAACCTCTATGCATTCATAGCCCGGTAGTATCTCTGGGAGTGGAGGAATGCTGATCAACTCAACGTCGCCTCGCGAATACAAGCTCACCTGGTGGTTCTGATCCAGTACAACGCCATCGCAAATTAACAGATACTCTCGATCTAGTTGTATCTTCCAACTGTTCTTTGCCTGTGTTCTTGTTAATGTCACCACATTAGCGTTAGAAGGATTCACAGCAAAATCATAATTTGGTTCTGCCTCTGTATAAAAGAAATAATGATCCCTCTGCCCCTTCATATTCCCAAGTGAACACAGTGGTGTTGCCATAGCTGATCGTAACAGTCCGTCTCCAATTGGCATGTTGAACGGCCAAAAGTAAAAATCTTTATCGTCGATATCACATGGCTTATATTCTATAATACCTTGTGACGTATCCGCACTTAAGACAACTTTTTCATGTTTAGACATTGGATGATCTTTCTGATAATTGTTAACAAAGATATAGCCTCTGTTCCCATCGGTTCTATAAGCATAACGAAGATGGGTTAAGTCAGATGGGTTCTTGGGATTATTTTCAGGAATCAGCGCTGGCATAAGACAAAAGTCTTCCCCAAAGTCATGAGTGAAATATGCCCATAATTTAAGTTCCCGCGCTGTCTCTGATACTTGACCATATTGTCTGATCGGTGCTTGAAAATCATAGTTAAGAATCGGGTAATCATTAGGAGCTCCTGTAGCCTTGGACTCTTGAAGTGTTGTCAATTGTCCCTTAGGGTTGGTCCCTCCATGATACATATAATAACCCAAAAGGTTGACACCACTCCCTAGTTTTGCCAAGCTCATCGCAGAGATATCCTTACCTGTGGCCTTAGGCCTTCTATGATAAGTGACTTGGAGGCCACCACCAAGTTCAGCAGTCAAATAAGGAAATTGTTCTATATCAAAGGTAATGCCTTCACCAAATCCGTAGTCACTGCCTATGTTATGATCATTTCTCTCGTAAGTGAATATGTAATTACCACTAGGCTCAATCAATGTCACGCGACTGTCCCAAGGCGCTTCACAATAGCCTCCCATCACTGGAATCATATCACCAGTCATAGCACCGCCCCATCCTGTTGCTGTATAATAAGGTACTTCAAATCCAATATCTTCTGCTATACTGCGTAGCGACATCATATGCTTATGTCCTTCTTTGCCGTTTAATCCACCGGCATGCCCATATTCGTTCTCAATCTGCAAGCCTATAATCGGCCCTCCATCCTTATGGAAAAGGCCTCTGACTTGATTATATATTACCTCGTAGAATTTTTTCACTTCATCAAGATAACCCTGATTATTTGTTCTAGGTTCAAATGGCAAATCAAGAAGCCAATCCGGAAATCCACCGTTTCTGACCTCACCATGACACCATGGACCAACTCTCAGGAACATCTCAAGCCCCACCTCTGCAACAGCCTCAGTAAATGCCCTTAAGTCGTGATTATCATCAAATTTATATACCCCGTGCATCTCTTCATGATGAATCCAAAAGGTATAAGTTGAGATTACCTGAACCCCACAAGCCTTCATTTTATATAGGGACTCCAACCAATCATCACGGTTGACGCGAGTATAGTGTATCTCCCCCATAATAGGAAACCACGGCTTGTTATCTTTCGTAAGGTACTCTGCATTATATCCATATGTTGTTTGCATAGCTTTCTCCTGATCATTTTTATATTCGACATGACTAATCTTAATTGTCTCAAATGAACATGGTTATTTCTATGCAAAAACACTCATATATAATGCCAATTAAGTTATTTAAGCAAACTCATGTTATATGGAACGATATTCCTCTATACTTTTTATATTTTTTTATAACAAAAAAAGAGCTACTGAAATCTGTGATTAGTTTTTAACCACATCATCAACAACTCTTCATTGACACTTGAAACTTGCATAGAGCCATAAGGTTTTCACCTTCATCGATTATCTAAGAAACTTTATTCTAACTTCAAACCACTAGGTAACTTTAGCTTCGCCAAATTACCATACTTAGTTCAAGCCCTCGACCTATTAGTACCAGTCAGCTGAACGTGTTACCACGCTTACACACCTGGCCTATCAACCTGGTAGTCTTCCAGGGGTCTTACTCCATTAAGGATGAGATATCTTATCTTGAGGGGGGCTTCACGCTTAGATGCCTTCAGCGTTTATCCCTTCCCGACTTGGCTACTCTGCTATGCCTTTGGTAAGACAACAGATACACCAGAGGTCAGTCCATCCCGGTCCTCTCGTACTAAGGACAGCTCCTCTCAAATATCTTACGCCCACGACGGATAGGGACCGAACTGTCTCACGACGTTCTGAACCCAGCTCGCGTACCGCTTTAATGGGCGAACAGCCCAACCCTTGGGACCGAATTCAGCCCCAGGATGCGATGAGCCGACATCGAGGTGCCAAACCACTCCGTCGATGTGAACTCTTGGGAGTGATAAGCCTGTTATCCCCGGGGTAGCTTTTATCCGTTGAGCGATGGCAATCCCACATTCATACCACCGGATCACTAAGTCCTACTTTCGTACCTGCTCCACCCGTCGGTGTCACAGTCAATCCACCTTATGCCTTTGCGCTCTTCGAATGGTTTCCAACCATTCTGAGGTGAACTTTGAGCGCCTCCGATACACTTTCGGAGGCGACCGCCCCAGTCAAACTCCCCACCAGACATTGTCCCCACACCGGATAACGGTGCTAGGTTAGAAACCCAATACTACAAGGAAGGTATCCCAACAACGACTCAGTACACACTGGCGTGCATACCTCTAAGTCTCCCTTCTATCCTGTACATGTAATATCGAATCCCAGTATCAAGCTAGAGTAAAGCTCCACGGGGTCTTTCCGTCCTGTCGCGGGTAACCGGCATCTTCACCGGTACTACAATTTCACCGGGCGCGTTGTCGAGACAGTGCCCAAATCGTTACGCCTTTCGTGCGGGTCGGAACTTACCCGACAAGGAATTTCGCTACCTTAGGACCGTTATAGTTACGGCCGCCGTTTACTGGGGCTTAAGTTCGCACCTTCGACCAAAGTCTAAGCACTCCCCTTAACCTTCCAGCACCGGGCAGGCGTCAGCTCATATACTTCACCTTTCGGTTTTGCATAAACCTGTGTTTTTGCTAAACAGTCGCTTGGGCCTATTCTCTGCGGCCATCCGAAGATGGCACCCCTTCTCCCGAAGTTACGGGGTCATTTTGCCGAGTTCCTTAACAACGCTTCTCCCGTCGGCCTTAGGATTCTCTCCTCATCTACCTGTGTCGGTTTACGGTACGGGTACGTATAAAACTATAGCGGCTTTTCTCGACGGCATGGATTCAGGAACTTCTCTACTTTAAGTTCGATACGCATCACACTTCAGCCTCAGATTGCCGGATTTGCCTAACAATCAGCCTTTGTGCTTGCACCAGTTTTTCCATTCCTGGTTTTCCCTATCCTTCCGTGTCCCCACAGTTCTGTTTATACGTAGTACAGGAATCTCAACCTGTTGTCCATCGGCTACGGCTTTCGCCCTCACCTTAGGTCCCGACTTACCCAAAGAAGATCAGCTTTACTTTGGAAACCTTAGATATTCGGCCGAGAAGATTCTCACTTCTCTCTCGCTACTCATTCCAGCATTCTCTCTTCCTAACGCTCCACTGCTCCTTACGGTACAGCTTCGTCGCCCTAGGAACGCTCCTCTACCACTCATAATAAACTATGAATCCGTAGCTTCGGTAGTATGTTTTAGCCCCGTTACATTTTCGGCGCAGGATCTCTCGACTAGTGAGCTATTACGCACTCTTTGAATGAATGGCTGCTTCTAAGCCAACATCCTAGTTGTCTGTGAAATCCCACATCCTTTACCACTTAACATACATTTTGGGACCTTAGCTGACGGTCTGGGCTCTTTCCCTTTTGACTATGAAACTTATCTCCCATAGTCTGACTCCTGAGAAACATCTATACGGCATTCGGAGTTTGATATACTTCGGTAAGCTGTGAAGCCCCCTAGGCAATTCAGTGCTCTACCTCCGTTAGACTGTCTCAAGGCTAGCCCTAAAGCTATTTCGAGGAGAACCAGCTATCTCCGGGTTCGATTGGAATTTCTCCGCTATCCACACGTCATCTCCACCTTTTTCAACAGATGTGAGTTCGGTCCTCCATTACCTTTTACGGTAACTTCAACCTGCACATGGATAGGTCACCCGGTTTCGGGTCTACGATCACTGACTTAACGCCCTATTCAGACTCGGCTTCCCTTCGGCTCCAGACCTTAAGTCCTTAACCTTGCCAATAATCGTAACTCGCTGGACCGTTATACAAAAAGTACGCGGTCGCACATATAAAGTGCTTCCACTGCTTGTAAACATAGGGTTTCAGGTTCTTTTTCACTCCCCTCCCGGGGTTCTTTTCACCTTTCCTTCACAGTACTATGCGCTATCGGTCACTAGGTAGTATTTAGGCTTGGGGGGTGGTCCCCCCGGCTTCACACAAGGTTTCTCGTGTCTCGTGTTACTCTGGATCCTACTAGCGTGCTCAACTTTTCGTCTACGGGAGTTTCACCCTCTTTGCTGTGCTTTCCCAAAACACTTCGACTAAGCATCACACTACATGTTGTAGTCCGCAACCCCAGAAAACTAGGTCTTCTGGTTTGGCCTGTTACCATTTCGCTCGCCGCTACTCTGGTAATCGATTTTTCTTTCTCTTCCTTCGGGTACTTAGATGTTTCAGTTCCCCGAGTTCCCCCTGTTAAGCTATGTATTCACTTAACAGTGACTGGGCTTTTCCCAGCCGGGTTTCCCCATTCGGTAATCTCTGGATCAACGGCTATTTGCGCCTACCCAAAGCTTTTCGCAGCTTATCACGA
>OY762509.1:560000-562500 GCA_963666005.1 Vallitaleaceae bacterium
GGGTTGGTTTACTGTTCAGTTTTCAATGTGCTAGAAAGCTTAATTCCGCTCTACAAGCGGCTTTCAGTGTTTCTGTGTTGCTGCCGTCAAGCGCGGCAACGAAGAGTATCTTACCATGGCACCAACACCACGTCAACACTTTTTTCAAAGTTTTTTATTTATTTCTTAAAAAGCCGTCTTATCAACATAAAAAAGCAGGTTATGTACATGTTATCCACCTATTTGTGTGGATAAGCACGTACATAACCTGTCTCTTGTAGATTTTAAATTATATGATTGGAATCCAAATCTCGGTCAAATAGTCCTCGCTTGTCGGGTCTCCTGCATAATACACTTCCATTTCCGGTAAGTTGGCATGTTCGTAATTATTCCCAGGAAACCACTCCGAAAAAATTCTCTTCCAAGCATTTTGAAGTGTTGGACGAATCGGTCCTCTTACCGGAAAAACAGCCCAGTTGCTTTTTGGCACTTCGAAAAAATCGTACCCTTCGACTTCATCTTTGCAAAAAGCGCCTATAACATAATCAAATGACGTATCCAACTTAGGGTCCATTGGCAAACAGACACCAAGACAACTCTCCCCTGAACTATAACTTAACATCGTTTCATAATTGCCATTTACCATCGTTTCATCCCAAAATTGTGGAATTTTGATAAAATTCTCACCATTTATGGTGCTAAATTTTCTCTTCATCCCGTAAAATTTAAAACCATCTTTTTTCTCAATACGATATTCCATTGGTTCTGCTCCTTTCAACTGTATCTGAATCGTCAACTTCGGAAAAGAAATCACTGACTTTTCTGTACGTCCGACTTCAGATGGATTAAATCCGTGATGTTTCTTAAAAGCTCTGGAAAAAGCTTCTGCTGATTCATAACCATACTTTAGGGCGACATCAATAACACGGCTCTCTCCTGTAATCAAGTCACCCACCGCTAAGGTTAAACGACGGTTCCTAATATATTGAGAAACTGTCATGTCTGTCAACATCATAAACAATCGTTGATAATAAAATGTTGAACACGAAGCAACCGCTGCAATATCCGCAATCGTCATTTGCGCTGTAATATGTTCTTCCATATAGTCGATAGAGGTCTGCATTGCTTTTATCCAATTCATATCTAGCTCCTAGTCACATTATAATACGGCATCTTACCAATGGCTTGATTTTACGTGCCCTCTGATATCAGTATAGCTCTTTCTGATCTTGATGTGTATTAATTTCAATTCATACAAAAAAGAGCTACCGATTATATCATCAGCAACTCTTCGTACTACTAAACTTATAAAATGACCCGTATGGGAATCGAACCCATGTTACCGCCGTGAAAGGGCGGTGTCTTGACCGCTTGACCAACGGGCCTTATTGAGTTAATTATACTTATGCAATAAAAAAGAGCTATCTACCGCTGTGATCAGTTTTGCAAAACCACATCATCAAGAACTCTTCATTGACACTTGAAACTTGCATAGAGCCATAAGGTTTTCACCTTCATCGATTATCTAAGAAACTTTATTCTAACTTCAAACCACTAGGTAACTTTAGCTTCGCTAAATTACCATACTTAGTTCAAGCCCTCGACCTATTAGTACCAGTCAGCTGAACGTGTTACCACGCTTACACACCTGGCCTATCAACCTGGTAGTCTTCCAGGGGTCTTACTCCATTAAGGATGAGATATCTTATCTTGAGGGGGGCTTCACGCTTAGATGCCTTCAGCGTTTATCCCTTCCCGACTTGGCTACTCTGCTATGCCTTTGGTAAGACAACAGATACACCAGAGGTCAGTCCATCCCGGTCCTCTCGTACTAAGGACAGCTCCTCTCAAATATCTTACGCCCACGACGGATAGGGACCGAACTGTCTCACGACGTTCTGAACCCAGCTCGCGTACCGCTTTAATGGGCGAACAGCCCAACCCTTGGGACCGAATTCAGCCCCAGGATGCGATGAGCCGACATCGAGGTGCCAAACCACTCCGTCGATGTGAACTCTTGGGAGTGATAAGCCTGTTATCCCCGGGGTAGCTTTTATCCGTTGAGCGATGGCAATCCCACATTCATACCACCGGATCACTAAGTCCTACTTTCGTACCTGCTCCACCCGTCGGTGTCACAGTCAATCCACCTTATGCCTTTGCGCTCTTCGAATGGTTTCCAACCATTCTGAGGTGAACTTTGAGCGCCTCCGATACACTTTCGGAGGCGACCGCCCCAGTCAAACTCCCCACCAGACATTGTCCCCACACCGGATAACGGTGCTAGGTTAGAAACCCAATACTACAAGGAAGGTATCCCAACAACGACTCAGTACACACTGGCGTGCATACCTCTAAGTCTCCCTTCTATCCTGTACATGTAATATCGAATCCCAGTATCAAGCTAGAGTAAAGCTCCACGGGGTCTTTCCGTCCTGTCGCGGGTAACCGGCATCTTCACCGGTACTACAATTTCACCGGGCGCGTTGTCGAGACAGTGCCCAAATCGTTACGCCTTTCG
>OY762509.1:567500-862500 GCA_963666005.1 Vallitaleaceae bacterium
TATGCCGCCAATCTATTTTTTAGTTCATAACGTAATCCCTTTACATAGAACCAAGTACGCCTCAAATGCTTATCTGCCAAATATTTACTTAAAGAAAGTAGAAAATCGTTATCTTCTCGCAAAAACACAATTGCCTCATTCATCGGCACACAAAGACATCGACAATCTGTTATGGCAGCCACATCTTTTGTTCGTTTCTCCATTTCCAAAAAAGTCAAATCGCCAATATAGTCTCCTTTACCCAAAAAATCAACAATCGACTCACGTCCATCCTCATGCACAATACTAATCTTTGCTTTACCTTCAATAATATATCGTAAAGTCGTCAGGGTTTCGCCTGAAACGATAATAGCCTCACCTTTTGTGTACTCCTCTAAATAAACTTTATCTGCCATCGCCCTGAACATCAATGTAGATGGCTCCAACGTTTCCTTCACATCTTGACGCCACTCTTCTTTTCTGATTCTTTTCACATTAAATCCCCTTAATATGAGATATCTCATATATAATCAACGTCTGTTAGTGTACACTGATGTCAGATGATGTTCTGTTATAATGCTAATTTCAGCCAGCACCATGCCCTAATGGTCTACCTACACTTAATTGTATCACAATGCTCCTATCACACCCTGATATTCTCCAAAAAATATATCCCTTAATCGAAAGGATTCAAAACATGCTCCGTTCAAAATATTTCTTCTATTCATTATTTTTTTATATCATATCAGCTTTTGGTGTCAGCTTATCAATAAAAGCAGCCATAGGTGTCAGTGCCTTCAACGCCATGAATCTAGCTTTATCCTCCATTACTTCACTCAAAGTAGGAACGATCACCTTTATTATGAATGTCTGTTTTCTAACAGGCCACATGATTATGACACGCTTCAAAAAACCAAAAGGGTATCTAATGAAATTCATCTCAGTTCTTCTCCTTGGCAGTGTCATAAATTTCATCCTCTACAATGTGTTAGTCGACTGGCAGCTTACAAGCTATGTACAACGCCTAATCATTATCCTCATAGGTAACACAATCGGTGGTATTGCTGTCGCATTTATCGTCTACTTTGATGTAATCGCCTTCCCTATGGAAAGTCTTTGCGTCGACATACAGCATAGAACCAACATCCCATTTGCCTACCTCCGCTACGGTGTCGATGTTATTTCCCTCGCCGTATCCATCATTATCAGTTTGTCACTCTCATTACCATTCTTTGCAAGAGAAGGTACGATTATCAGCATGATAATATTTACAACAACCCTCAATAAAACAAGATCATACCTGTTAGCACGTAAAGGAGTAAAACTCGAAGTACAGCCATAACAAAAAAATTGCATTCCGTTAGGTAATTGCAACAACGTCTATAAATCAACGCAATACAACAAGGGTCATTTCTACCTATTTGGTTTGTCACCTTACCCAAATCCTATCCGTATGATAGATTGTAACGATAAGAGCATCGAAAGGTAGTTTCATAAAGAATAGGTACAATATACAGTATTTCATTGAGACGTTTCAACACCATATATTATACCTATTTAATTCAACTTAACCTTTTGATGCCTTAGTCATATAACCAATGCATTACCTACGCGAAAGGATTTAAAGAACCATGAATATATTCAAAGCACTTGTACTATTTTATGAGAACAGTTTGGAAAAGAGTATTGAACGCCATTATCAGAATTACCTGAGAATGGATGGACCACATAAATAAGATCAGCATGCAAACAGTACTGTTTTTAACTATTAAAAGAACGCCGGATTCTCAAAGGAGAATCCGGCGTTCTTTTAATAGTGCATCAGGAATCCGGCAATAATACTCATTAAAATACCTAAGCCATAAGCAGCACTAATCAAAATAAAATTCTTGACCGACACAACAAAAGTCTTTTCTTTGGTCTGCACCTCTTCAAAAGCTTTTAGACCAGCAACAACTGGTGGTATCGTTGCAAACACAACCAGGCACGTCACTGGTAACCATCTGAAAATAACACCAAATGCTATAAAAACATATACCAGAGCATACAATAGATAAAATAAACGTTTTGCAAATTTCTTACCAATAAAATGAGGCAGTGTGTATCTTCCGTTCTGAAGGTCTTCCTCCATATCACAAATATTATTTGCCAACATAATCCCTGCAATCATCAATATCATCGGGACAGCGCAATAAATGATAATGAATAATTCTACAATATTCAGTTCTATCCCTAGCACCCAGTGGCTAATATAGACGATTACATAGCCTTGATCATACACATTCAAGTACACGGATACAAAAAAGATCAGTCCACCCATAATAATCCCCGAAAAGATTTCTCCAAGAGGCGTTCTTGATAAAGGTATCGGTCCAAATGAATATATTACGCCAACAAAAGATGCAGCCAATCCAATAAATAGAATGACAATATCCGTCAATGCAAAAAGTGTCATCCCGAAGACCCCACCGATGGTTAGCAACACAATCACTGCTGCGACCACTTGTCTTTCCCTAAGTCCATGGGCAACGATGGCATTATGCTCTTCATAATTGTATCCGGATTTGACCCTTGCTCGTTTAAAATCCATATAATTGTTAAGCACCGTTGTTGCCATATCCACAGATATCATGCTGACAAAGAACACTATCAACAGAAGTGGATTCAGTTGCCCATATCGGTAATAAGCAAAAAGAGCCCCCAGGAAAAATGGTATAACACTAGCGACCTTTGTCTGAATCTCCGCGAGTTTCAGAAATACAGATATTCTCATGATTCATTCCCTCTCATAATTGTATATTTATTCTTGGCCTTCCCACGTAGCCATAGTCCAATGACATGACCACTTCGCCCGCCTGTTCCATCATCTCCAGATAACGTCTGGCTGTAATCCTGGAAATACCAAGCTGATTCGCCACTTCCGTCGATGTATAGGACATATGACTGTTATTGAAAAGAAAACCATATATTCGATCATATGTTGGGTTTTGGAATCCATTACCAACATTGGCCACTTGGCCATCGACTTCTTGACCATCACTTAACTTCTGGTCAATCAAAGACTGATCCAAAAATCCAGCCTCTTCCATCTTGTTTTTTTTGCTTCTATATTTTTCCATAGCAAGGCAAAAACGCTCATATCTAAATGGTTTAATCAAGTAATCTATAGCACCAAATCGATTAACCATCTCAAATGTCTCTGAACGTCTGTCTGCTGTAATAAGTATCACATCCACATCAAGATTCGATGCTCTAATCCACCTAAGAAGATCCAGACCAAGCCCATCTGGAAGGTAGACATCAAGCAACACCAAATCTACAGCCTCCTTTTCCAGCACAACTTGAGCCAAACGACAACTACCAGCCACTTGTACAACGTCAAACCCCTCAAGGCGCTGGGTAAAACCGCACAGTATTTCCTGTATCATATCTTCATCTTCTACAACCAAAACGGAGATATCAGTTGATTTTGACATACCAAGTCACTCCTTCATCATTTTCAAATCTAAAGGTGCCTTCATGAGCGCTGACGATGGAAGAAATTAAGGACAAGCCATAACCTCGCCCCTTGCCCTTTGTCGAGAAACCTTTACGTACAATATCTGCCATTTCGCCTGATACCTTAGGACCACTATTATAAATCTCCAAGTAAAACTCATTCTCATCCGACTCAACTAAAATTTCAATCCTCTGTTCACGGATGCCTTCCAATGCTTCAATGCTATTTTCAATCAAGTTCCCAATGATTGTCACCGCTTCTTCGGAACCCAATCCCTTTGGCAGACCAGTCACCTGAGATTCAGTACTGATGACCATTGCCACTTTTTTCTCTGAACATATCTCATATTTGCTTAACAGCAATGCAGCTATGCTATTGTTCCTAATTTGTTCTGTCAATAATTCCTTTAAGCGCTGATTCTGTTTTGACAAAACATCTATATAAGAAAGAACAGTCTCATACTTTTCCAATTGTATAAGGCCAGATATAGTCTGAAGCTTATTCATGAACTCGTGATTCTGGGCTCGTAAGGAGTCTGTAAGTTCCCTATAATTGGTCACTTCATCTGCAAGCTTTTGTGCATACGTCAGCGTCTCTATACTGATGACAGCACCCAAGTATTTACCGCTACTGTCCATCATACGACAAAGACTTGCAAGAACTTGCAGATTGTTGGCAACCATAATTTTCCTGTGTAATATATTCTCCTCGGACTTCATTGCTTCTTTAATCAAATCATTAATTTCCACGCCAAGTTGAAGCCTGGTAACCTCGTCTTTATCACAAGGAATATTAAACATCAGCCTAGCCTTGTCATTAATCAGGTTAATCTTTCCAGATGCGTCAATTGCTATAAGTCCTCTTTGAATATTATTGATAATCAGCTCACGTTCCGCAAGTAATTGGGCCATATCTTTTGGTTCAAGGCCGAATGTGGAATTCTTGATGTTTTTGGCCAAGAGATACGCTGACATCAATCCCACAAGAAGACCAAAAACCAATACCGTCTCCATAATTCGACGATGTTGAATGATGTCCATCTGCAATTGGTCCGTCAATAGGCCCACAAGAAGCACCCCTACTTGCTCGCCCTTGTAATCAATAGGCACAAAGGCTCTCACTGCCGAAATCAATTCATTATTATCCAGAGAAGCATAGGCTATCCCTTCAGTGATCGCTTGCTCTTCACCGCCATTCTTATAGGGTTTGTACAAACCGCTGCTATATGGATAGGAGTACTGTATACCAGACATATCCATAACGATTATATATTGATACTTGGTATCTTGGCGTATCGTCTCCACCAGCCCATTGATTTCATGGTCTGGATCATTTTCTGATAATAAAAATGCGATGTCTTCACGATAAGCAATACTTTTTGCCATATCTAACGCCGCATTACTCATCTGAGTCTCTATAGATGCATTGAACTGGGCATTCAAGGTCAATGTAATCAACGCTATGATACCCACAATCAATATACTAAATACGAATAAAATCTTATAATAGAGCTTCATTGATTCACCGCCCCTTCTTCATCAGAAATGAACGCTTCATCAAGCGCTGCCGATACGGCTTTAATTAGTGCGCGGCTTGTATAGGTTGCACCTGAAACCTCATCCACTTGGGCAGAGTTCTGCTTTTTCATCGCCGGAATCAACTCTTTAAAAACAATATCGGACAGTATTTCCGGTTCTTCATGAGAGATAATTTCTATCTCCAAAATACGATACTCGTCCACTGTCACTTGAATATTCAAAGTACTGTAATAACCTTGGGAACTGTTCGTATAGGTTCCTGGCTCATAAATGGGTACACTGGTGCTACAACCTGAGAAAAAGCATACCATAAGCATGCATAAAATCATCATATATGTTCTTTTTCTCATACTGTGACTCACCTTCATCATACTGTCACCCATAGTAAACACCTAGTAAATCCAAGACTTCAAGGGATGCATGGCACCTTGAATATGTTACAAATTTCTATCAAGTAAGGCTGGCACCAACACCATCAAAATATCTTTTGTACGTCCATCAGGTACTTTTTCAACCAATGCCATTGCTCGTTCTGTGTAACGCTTCGCCAATGCTTCCGTCTGGGCCACACCACCAGACCCATGAATGAGCTTGTACACTTCATCCATTTCGCCTTCGTCCAAGGTTCCTGTAAGAAGCTCTTTAAGACGTTTGCTCTTCTCATTACCTTGTGCCAAACTGTATATAACAGGCATACTGTAATAGCCTCGTTGAATATCAACTCGGACCTCTTTTCCAACGACAGACATCTCGCCTTGATAATCCAACAGGTCATCTTTAAGCTGAAAAGCCATACCCATCTCATAGCCTATTCTGCCAAGACATTTGACGTCCGCTTCCGAAGCACCTGCATAATATGCACCTGAACTTAATGACAATGATATAAGTGCTGCCGTCTTTCCTGATACTACCTTAATATACTGATAAGGCGATACAGAAGTATCATATCTCAGTTGATTCTGCTTCATGTCACCTATACAGATTCTCCGAACGACCTTCGCCAATCCTATCGCTTGCTCTTTTTCCAAATCCAGGTGCGTCAGCAACAAGAAACATTCACTTAAAAGATAATCTCCCATGTAAACAGCGTAGGACTGGCCGTATTTGGCTTGAATGGACAAATTGCCTCGTCTGTAGTCCGACTGATCAATGATGTCATCATGAATCAACGTTGCGAGGTGGATGGTTTCTACAGCTGTAGCTAGTTTGACCAGTCCCTCACGACGCTCTTCATGCGCCTTACCAATGGTGCTGCCTACAAGAAGCAACGTTGGTCTAAGCATCTTACCACCGCTGGCCATCAGATAATCCAGGGAGCCATCTAAATAGGCATCCCCGGATTTCACATGTGATTTCATTCTTTTTTTCACTTCATTCAATTGAAGCCTAAGTTTCTCATCATTTATCAACATAAAGATTATTTTTCTCCATTAGGTGAACAAATACCACTTCTTAACAAATGGCAGTTTCTTCCAAATTCTCTTCAACATCGGCAATACATAGTAATCAAGACCGAATGTACTTCCGCTTCCAGCAATTAAAGCCACCCCAGCAAAACCGAACCAAAGTATCTCTGACGGTGCCATACCGGATGCCCAAATCATTGCGCACATAACAACGGACAGAATCGATGCCGGCATCGTAAACAAACCACCAAGCAGCGCAAGGCCTACAACTACTTCAGCTATGACCATACCTGTCTGGAACACTGTTGCCATTGCTGTGAATTCACCAGCCTGTGTATAAAAGATCAAATTCATCGACCAATCGACAATATTGGCAATAAACTCAGGCACTGGTAATGCTTCACCATACTCACTAACCGTCTCAGCCGCTTCAGCAACTTCAGACGCTGCCGATACATCTATTTTGGATGCCAGCAGGAATATGTCTGTCGGATCTTCAATCACGCGCAAGACTTTTTCATAACCTTCCAGCAACCACTTTACTCCAACAAACAGTCTAAGCGGCACCATCCAAAAATTTGGAGAACGCTTGGAGAAATGTCCACCGACAAAACTCCTTCGGTCTTTCACATGGAAAAACTCATGGATCATATAAGTCCACACTTTGTGGAAACCAAGCACTTCCATAAAATAAACCATATTAATAAGGTGTTTGATCAGCATCGCGATGAATCCGGAAAAAACGAATTGCTTATTCTTTGTTCCAACTTGGGCAACGCCATATCGTCCACCGATACAAACCATTGCACCATGGAACACCGGCTCATATGGTGCTTGTTCCTTCTTGCTAATGGCAGCAATAATATTCTTAGAAACCAGTTTTGCTGAATGCTCAGCATTTTCGACCATCTGAGGTACAGGACGTTCCTCGCCATCTGGAATGTAGTAAATGTTATCTCCTACGACATAAACATTCTCTTTACCCATACCTCTCAAATATGGATCAGTCTCTATTCTGTTTCTCGGCGCTTTTTTGATCTTCTCGCCGTCAAGAGCTGTCACCAGGTCACTACCTTCAACACCTGCTGCCCATATGGTGGTGTAGGTTCTGATACAATCTTTGCCTTCAATACAAACGGCATCTTTTCTAACCTCTGTAATATTAGAATGTGTCATTACTTCTACGCCCATTTTCGCCAAACGACGCTCTGTCTTGATAATCAGTTTGTCATCGAAGTTCGGCAATACCCGTGGCAACAAGTCCAACACGTATAGTTTGACTTCTTCTTCTGGTATATTAAAATTATAACACAAACGGTTTCGCCATTCCGCAAGTTCACCTACCATCTCTATTCCGGTGAATCCACATCCTATGACAACGAAGGTCAACAGATCTGCTCGTTCTGCCGGAGATTTAGCCACACTGGCTTTTTCAAAGGCTTCCAGAATATGGTACTTAATCTTTAGTGCGTCTTCATAGGACCATAAAGTTAAAGCATGTTCTTCCGCGCCTTTACACCCATAAAAAGTAGGCTTGGACCCTGTCCCTAACACAAGATAATCGTAATTGTAATCCTCCACAACACCTTTTAGCACTTGGTTGTCGAAATCAATATTCACCACTTCATCTAGAACCAGATTGACTTTGCGTCCATAGAACACTTTATCAAGGTCAATACGAATGGATTCCTCAGGCACCCTGCCAGCAGCAACTTCATGAAGCTCGGTCAGCATTGTATGGTAACCATTCTTATCGATCACCATTATCTCAATATTGTCATCTTTTTTATATTTTTTTGCCAGTTTTTTTGCCGTTAGTATACCGCCATAACCAGCACCTAGAACGATGATTCGTTTCTTTTCATTCATCTATTCTACCTCCACGTCAGGTTTAATTATCTTGTATCTATTATCTTTAAGGTCAAACATATGATAGATGTCCATATCCGAAAAATATATTTGGCCGTTTTTACTTACAATAATGCAGCCCGCATTTTCGATGTTCTTTACCAGTTCAATGCCTTTTTCAATACCCAATGCATAGACAGATGTGCTTAGTGCATCGGCATCCATAGACGACTCGGCAATAATTGTTACCGAGGCAATATCGTTCCATACAGGATAGCCTGTTTCCTTATCAAAAATATGGTGATATCTTATGCCGTCCTCTTCAAAATAACGTTCGTAGTCACCGCTGGTTACAACCGTCACATCTGAAACGTCAACAACGCCTAAATAATCATTCCGTTCCGATGATGGGTCCTGTATACCAATCTTAAAGGGCACTTCCTGTTCTTTCGTTCCAATGACTCTAATGTTGCCACCTAAGTTGATTAAAGCACTTTTTACACCGGCCTCTACAAGTATGTCTGCCACTTGATCGGCTGCATAGCCTTTAGCGATACCGCCAAGATCTAAAGCCATCCCCCCATCAATGTAGACTTGATTGTCTGATACCTTCACCTTCCGATAATCAACCAGTGCAAGGGTCTTTTCAATATCATTCAAAGAGGGTACATGTTCACTTTCGGTTCCAATGCCCCAAAGAGAAACGACCGGCCCAAAAGTAATGTCAAAATACCCACCTGTCATCTCACCATAGGTCAAGCCCCGTTGTATCACTTGGATAACTTCCAAATCCATCTCTACGCTAACGATCTGATGCTGTACCGACATATCTTGAGCTGCCCTATTGATGTTCATCAGGTCGCTGCCTTCGAGACTCGTCGACATCAGTTGGTCAATCTTTTCCAACTCGTCGAACACCTCATCAAGTATTTCTTCATTCGTATATTCGTATAGTTTTATATCAATGACCGTACCCAATGCATAACCGGTACGTTCAATAGTCTGTGTCTTGCCACATCCTGTCATAATGTACATCAACGTCAACAGACCAAGTATCAAGCTGTATGTTTTATTCACGGCTCGGATCATTTCCTTTTTAATCAGAAATTGGATGCCTTCGGTTTGTTGAAGGCACCCATGACATTTCTATTTATTGAACTGCTATTTCACCGGTAACAACACTGTCTTCATCCATTACCATGGAATCTTTTAATGCTTCATCAGCAAAGTAGACATTACCATCCACTGTTCCTTTAACTAAGTTAAAGCCTGGTGCTTCAACATATACATCACCTTTAAATGTACCACCTTGAATTCTGAAATTCTCACTCTTGACTACAAGCTTAGGTGCAGTAAGAACGAAAGATGCTGTGATATTACGTTCTTCATCTTGAGTATAAAGCGCTAACTTTCTTGCAATCTCTTCACGATGAATGAACTCGCCATCTACTACAAGTTCTTCTGTCAATGTAACATTGTTAAGTGCTGCTACAATCCAAGTACCTTCAGCGCTAAGTCCATTAACAAGGGCTGCTGCGTCGTTAACGATTGAGGCAGATGTAACAACATCAACACCATCAACCTGAACTGTACCAGTTACAGAAGAAGAATCTGTCACTGTGAAGGAATCCATATATTCTTTTGAAGCGAAGTAGATATTACCATCCACTGTACCAGCTTTGTCCACTTTAAAGCCATTAGCTTCAACATAGACGTCACCTTTAAATGTACCACCCTGGATTCTGAAATTCTCACTTTTAACAACAAGCTTTGGTGCTGTCAATGTGAACTGAGCTGTAATGTTATGATCTTCATCTTGTGTATAAAGAGCAAGCTTTCTATCTACCGCTTCTCGATGAATGAATTCACCTGCAACAACGATTTCATCGTCATAAGACAAATCATTCAACGCCGCCACAATCCATGTTCCTTCTTCGCCAAGAGCAGATACAAGCGCTTCTGCATTATCAACAATAGAAGCTGTTGTTACAGCGTCCACTGCTTCTTCATCACTTGAAGTCTCTGTTGCAGTATCAGTGTTCTCGACAGTTGTTTCTTCAGCCGGAGCGGCTTCTTCACTGCCACAGGCTGCAAAAAGCACCATAACCAACAGCAAAGATGTTAATACCATTAATCCTTTTTTCATCATACCTACCTCTTTCATATGCAACTATGTTATTTATTTGACAAGCTACAGCCTTATGTTAACATCAATTATAATGTTTGGATATATTTCTCATCTTTACAAAATGAACAAAACTCTTTTATTGATATATTTTTAACACCGGATATGGATTTACGACTTACAATCGTCCCCTGTTTGGCTATGTTTAATCGTGATACATTATGTACATGAAAGATATCCAATAAGAATTAAACAACTTACTATTGACGATTCAGTCATTATATAGATTAAAAAGGAGTGAATTATATGAATAAACTATTCGAATCCATCGTCACTTATTACGAAAAAAGTCTTGAGAAGAGTGTTCAAAGAAACTACGAAATGTATAAGAGAATGAATGGTCCACACGCTTAATTGATGTTAGCTATAAGCCCACTTATCGGTAACATATCCTAGGATTACGAACAGAATACCTGTGTAGGTCTCTCTACACAAACGAACCCCCTGCATTACGGATGCAGGGGGTTCGTCTTTTTGGGTGGTAACCCATTCCTCATTGGCTCACAACAGAATGGGTCTATGATTAAGGAAATAAAATGAAAACACAATTACAAGAAAAGAAGCTTCGTCTCGTTATGAGCTCCGTTCATATGCTGATTTCAGAGCACTTTACTATGAAATAATTACTACGCTTGATGACCATGTATATAATCCTATAACTTACTTAGCATCCAATAAATCAGCTAGAAATGCCAGTGCAAGTCCCTGGCCCCATCCTTGGGTCCAGCTTTTTGGCACCTGTCGATAACCGTCGCGATTTTTCATAACTGCCGTACCACCAGATACATTCATCACACGTCCATCTTCAGTAATATTGGCCAAAACACCTTCTAGAGCTTTTTGAACATATTTACCATGAAGCGGGTTGCGATTATTAATCATCGCTGCTGCTATACCACAGGAAGCTGATACTTCTTCATATGAGTCCTCATCATCGATAAGGGTTCTCCAAAGACCGTTCTCCGTCTGATACAACTTAAGTGTACCAAGCTGATCACGAAGTGAACACTCGACATCCATACATTTCGGATAAAGGTACCATGATGGTAATGAAGGGATGACCTTGGACATGGTGTATGCCGCCCATGCATTTGCTCTGCCCCAATGGTAACCAGACATATTGTCTTTCTTAATGTTGTTATAGCCGTGGTACCACAGACCGCTGGCTTTATCCTGAAGGAACTCAATGTGCCAGTAGTATTGGTTCAGGGCATCTTCAATCAATGTATCGTCCTTTAGCTTGATGCCTACACGAAGCATAAAGAATGCTGCCATGAACAGCGTATCCGCCCATGCCTGTTCCGGGAAGTCATCGTTAGGAGATACCGTATGCTGAAGTACGTTGTCGCCAAATCTTAAGGCGTCACTCTGAAGATGCTCAATCTTCTTCATAACAATGCCCCAATACTTCTCATCACCGGTCGCTTCATAGAGGGTAATGAGCACATGACCCATAGCGATAGAATTCACCATCAACGGCGGAATACCAATCTCAATGTATTCATCAACCCAGGCAACCAGACGGTCAATATAGGATTGATTCCCTGTCACTTCCCAGGCTCTTGCGACGCCATAATAAGCGACACCGCAAGGCCAGTCCCAGACAAGGTCCATATTTAATGTCTTATCGACCACCTGATCGATAAGACCTATTAGTTGTTCTTTGTCATAGCTAATTGTCATATCTTATCCTTTCAATCCGGAAGTAGCAATACCTTCAACCAAGTAACGTTGGAAGAGAATGAAAATCACAAGAATCGGCACAATGGAAAGGGTTGCCATGGAAAGCATCTCCCCCCAAGGTGTTGAATTTGCTGGGTCTGCGAACATTCTAAGCGCCAAGCTTACAGTATACTTCTCAGGCTTGTTGAAGTAAAGGAGTGGTCCAAAGAAATCATCCCACTTCCAGTAGAATTGGAAGATGGTCGCTGTGACCAACGCAGGTTTCATCAACGGGAATATGATTCTGAAGAAGATACCATATCGGCTACAACCGTCAATCTTCGCTGATTGATCCAAGTCCTTTGGAATACCTTGAATAAACTGCATCATCAAGAAGATGAAGAAAGGAACTCCGAAGAAATGAGGCAATACAACAGGAACAATGGTGTCAACCAATCCAAGCTTATGGAAGAGGATGAATTGAGGGACCATAATAATCTGTACCGGCAACATCATCGTTGCAATCATGATGGCAAACAGCCCTTTTTGGAACTTGAACTTCACTCTGGCAAAACCATAAGAAACAAGGGCGGATGAAATCACCGTGCCGATAGTCGATAGAATGGATATCATGAATGAGTTCTTGAAGAAGGTACCAAAGGTATAACCACTAACCCCTTGCCATCCTGCTTTGAAGTTGTCCAAGCTAAAGCTTTCCGGCCATAACTTACTGGCATTGGCGAAGATCTCCATATTATCCTTGAAGGACGCAAAGGCCATCCAGAGAATTGGGTAAATCATTATATATCCGATACCAATGACGAAGGCATGATATAGAACTTTGCTCAATAACTTTTTCTTTTTCATATCAGTCTTCCTTTCCTTCGTAGAATACCCATTGGTTCGATGTTTTGAAGATGACTGCGGTAATGATGGACATAATTAACAACATGAACCATGCCATCGCTGAACCGTAACCCATCTGATAGAATTCAAAGGTTCTTCTGTACATATACATTGAGTAAACGAGCAAGCTGTTCAGTGGACCGCCTGTTCCTGACGTAAGGACAAAGGCTTGTGTGAACATCATGAATCCATTAATAATCTGCATGATCAGGTTGAACAGGATAATTGGTGTCAACATCGGAATCGTAATCTTAGTAAATCTCTGCCAAGGATTGGCACCGTCGATGTTGGATACTTCATACAGACTGATTGGTATTTGCTTAAGGCCAGCAAGGAAGATCAACATAGAGGATCCAAACTGCCAGGTATACAGCAACACCAATACGTACATAATGTACTTAGGATTACCTAACCAATATATTGGTTGGTCAATGACATTCAGTGCCATTAATACAGTGTTTACAGCCCCTTGTGCATCGAAGATTCTTCCCCAGAGTACAGCAATTGCCACACTACCACCAACAATTGATGGAATGTAATATACCGCTCTATAGAGACCAATCATTCTTGATGCTCTGTTAAACAGCATTGCAACACCAAGGGCAAACGCCAATCTTAAAGGGACGGAAATCATAACGAACACGAAGGTGATGCTCATGGATTTCCAAAACTGTTTGTCCGCTGTGAACATCGTTATATAGTTTTTGATTCCGACGAACGTTGGAGGTGATAACAAGTCATACTTTGTCAGTGACAATACCATCGAGGTTACAATCGGAATAAGGGTGAATCCCAAGAATCCCAAGAGCCACGGCATGATAAAGGCATACCCTACCACACCTTCTCTATCGAGAAACTGGAAGAAACGCTCTCTTCGATTGTACTCGCTTTTTCTTTTCCTTTGTGCTTCCATATCTTACCCACCTTATAAAACAACCGGCACCCTGCAGCGGGTAACCGGTTGTCAGTCATTATTGTTTACACAGTGGCTTCAGTTTGATCTGTTAGCCATTCTTTTGACACACAGTTCTGTAATTAGTTTGCTGCAAGAATTGCGTTTGCCTCTTCAACAAAGCTTCCAGCCGCCTCTTCTGGTGTCATCATGCCGTAAGCAACTTGCTCGTAGTAGTTCTTAAGAAGCTTTGTCACTTCAGAAGCACCAACTGGTTCTGGAGCAGAGATTGGTTTAGCATAGTTCTCAGCAAGAGCGATGTAGTCGAAAGTCTTAGCTACATCAGCACTAACGTTGCCTTTAATACCTTCACGTACCGCAGAAGCTACAGGAATACCACGTTCTGCAAGAAGGATGTTGTTGGCTTCGATAGAGTTTGTAAAGAAGTCAATGAACTTAGCCGCTTCTTCTTTGTGCGCTGATGTTTCAGTCACTGAGAAGAATTGGGAAGGCTTCAAGTAAAGACCGGATGCATCGTTGTCATTTGGAAGTACTGTCAATTCAAGCTCTGGATCCATAAGATCAGAGTAAGCTACGAAGAAGTTACTCCAGATAAAGCCACCAAGTGTCTTACCAGTTACGAACATAGATTCTTCCATTGTCTTAACATTAGCGAATTCTTCTGGTCTTGGGTACTCACCTGAAGTAACACCGTTGTTCAATCTTTCAAAAAGGCTTACTACAACATTGTTCATTTCAAAACCAAGTGATTTACCATCTTCCGCATAGAAATCCATACCATTTTGTCTCAAAAGGTACTCAAGCATGAACTTAGGGTCATCCCAGATAGGTGTGTCAGAACGTACGCCTGTCGTCGTGTAGACATCTGTTACCATGCTGTCAAAGTCAGCCCATGTCCAATCAGGGTCAATACTGTCAACACCAGCAGCACCCATAAGCTCTGTATTATAGCAGTATGCAAGAGCGTTCATACCAAGTGGCACACCAAAAAGTCCACCATTGTCGCTGCCACCTTCAAGAATGCTGGCACTGACATCTGTCAGATCAAGAGCACCACTTTCCATGTATGGTGTCAAGTCAGCAAGCACACCTCTATCGATGTATTGACCGATGAATGCATAGTCTTGTTGGATGATGTCTGGCAGTGAACCACCTGCAGTCTGTGTTGCAAGCTTATCCCAGTATCCGGACCATCCAATTGGCTCTGTTTCAAATGTTACATTAGGATTGAGTTCTGTATAAAGATCAAGAACAGCTTGTGTTCTTTCATCTCTCGTAGGGTTACCCCACCATGCAATACGCAATACGATTTTTTCATCTGCGCCTGTTGAAGTCTCTTCAGTTGTTTCAGAAGATGAGCTTTCAGTTGTTGCTGCCGGCTTCTCAGTTGTTGTGTCCGCCGCTTTGTCTTCTGCTGCTTCCTGTCCGCACCCCGCGAATGCAGAAACCATCAGAAGAATTGCCAATAACATTGATAATGCTTTTTTCATACCTACTTCCTCCTTATTATTCCCAAGCCATTGACCGTGGTCACTTATGTGCACCACCAGAATGACTATGATATTATTTTAAGGGCAAAATGCCCCACAAACAATTTAATTAAAAGACATGAATTGTTTAAAATGGTGTTATTGTTCCCACGAAAAATCTCTTTTTTAGTGATTTCCATTAAAAAAAGCCTCAAATTATTATTTTAAGGCTTTTTGGCATGTCACCAATTTATACGTATGTGTTTAGATTGTTTTCCCTGGTCAAAGTTGGTGATTCTTGTACTCCGTCGGTGTGACACCATAAAATTTCTTGAAAAGTTGTCCAAAATACTGAGGGTTATTGCCCATGCCCACTTGCTCTGCTACTTCGTATACTTTGATGGCCGTTGCCTTCGTAATGATTTCCTTGGATTTTTCCATTCTCAACTTGGTTAGATAATTAGAGAAAGTAATGCCCATCTCCTTGGAAAATAACTTCGATAAATAGCCTGAATTCATAAACATTACTTCGTTGGCAAGGGATTTCAAAGTCAAATGTTCGTCAGATAGGCGTTCATTGATTTCATGAAGCATGGTCTCAACAATCTTATTTTGTCGGTAGACTATGCCTGAATAGTTCTCTTCAACGATTTCATTACCTAGTTCCCAAATAGCCTGATGCACCTTATCAAAGGATTCCATATCCTGAATTTCAAGAAGTTCCTTTATATAGGTATGACTTTTATCTGGAGGACACTGACGCATAATCCCCGAAGCGAGTTCAATACAATAGAATTTGAACGTATCAATGCTAGGCTTCATCGCAGCAAGCACATCAAAATAGTTATGAATCCTAGATTCAAAAACTTCCTTATTACCTGATCGGACCGCCGTAATCAACGCCTCTACTTCGAGGGCTTCTTCCTGCTGAACCTGCAATCCCTCCTCAACGTCCTTATATGAAATAATACAGCTTGCTCCAAAGTAGAAAGATACATCTAGATACTTTTGAGCCATCTGGAACATTTGACTGACATCCTCAAGCGGCCCTTCTTTACTATAGGTAATGACCAGGTCTGTATTCATCAGATACCTGAAACCTTCCATGACCTCAGTCAAAGCATTTTCCAATAGGTCCTCACTCATTTGTTCTGAGATGATCACCACATATTTGTTGATGATTGTCATAAAATAGATGTTCTTGTTGAAGGTACCCTTTCGAATCATGTTGGTAAGACCAAAGAGTGTGTTGAAGCTGTATTCACCGTTGGGCTTAGCCAATATCACCCTGACTTCTTTGTTACTGATATTAAAGAGCTTCATGAAATAGGACATTTCTTCTTCAGCATAATGCTTACTCATAATGAAGTCTCTGATAAATTGTTCTTTAACGAGGGGAATGATTTTCTCAAGCTTCTCATTGTTTTTCCTGATAAAGCTTTCCCGCTCTTCTTTCTTCCTAAGACTATCTCTGACTTCTTGAAGCACTTCAATGACATCCTTTTCGCTGCATGGTTTGAGCAGATAATGCTTCACCCCATATTTCATTGACTCACTGACATACTCAAAGTCGTCATAGCCCGATAAAATAGCCATCTCCGTCTCCGGATACTTGCTCTTTACTTTCTCCACCAGCTGATTGCCACTGATGACCGGCATCTTCATATCTGTAATAACTAGCTCTGGTTGTTCCTGCTCTACAATCCTTAATGCTTCAATGCCATTAGCAGCCGTACCAATCAGCTGAAAGCCATAGGTTTCCCAATCAATAATCTGAGACATACTTTCTCTGATAATGCGTTCATCATCTACAATCAATACTTTATACATAGTCATCATCCCTTACCATTGGCATCCTGATTGAAACCACAGTACCTTCCCCCATTTGACTTTCTACACTCAGACCATATGCCTCACCAAAGACCATCTTAAGCCTTTGATCAATATTGCTGACACCAATGCCAAGGCCTGTTTCACTCACATAGGACTGGTGGTTATTAATGGCTGTCACCATCCGTTCTTCCATTCCGGGACCATTATCACTGACTTTGACAACCAGATGTTCACCATCCTCATAAGCTTCTATGTTTATATGACAAGGTTCCAACATATTCTCTAGCCCATGCTTAATGGCATTCTCAACGACAGGCTGAAAAGTCAACTTTGGTATTTTGTAGTTCTTGAAACGACTGCCAATATGATTGGTGAATAAAAGTCGCTCTTCAAAGCGGTATTTTTGAATATTGATATACGCATCCAACAGTTGTAATTCCTGTCCAATGGTAATCATCATATGCTGGGTATCGATAGCATTCCTCATTAATTTACCCAGAGATTCTGCCATTATTGAGATCTCAGTCTCCTTCTTCACTTTAGCAAGCCAATTGATGGATTGTAAAGTATTATAAAGGAAGTGGGGGTTGATCTGGGACTGCAACGCTTTTAAACTGGTATCCTTAATAATGATCTGCTTCTTGTAATTTTCCTCAATCAAGGCATCAATGTGACGAATCATGATTTCAAAGTCCCTATGCAATTGACCCACCTCATCTTGACGGGCCTCATATTCAAAGGGTGTTTCATCCATTTTGAAATCGCCTTTTTCCACTTTTTTCATCCGCTTCGTTAAGGCTTGAATTGGTTTAGTGATATTTGCAGCCGCACCGAAGCTTAGTAAAATAGCCAGAACCACGCCGACACCAAAGGCAACAATAATAACCCTTCTAAGCCATTCCTTTCGATTGAAAACCTCATCATAAGGGATCAAACTCACATAACGCCATCCCGAATATTCCGAACTGGTATAAGCGGCATAGTAGCGTTTGCCTTCCATATTGATGACTGAATAGCCTCTGTCAGAACGCTCGATTTCTCTTAGAACACTGTAAGCATCGATTCCAATACTCTCATGAAGAATCTCTCCGAGTGGTGACACAATAATCAGTTCTGAATCTTCATACTCGCCATTTTTAAGGTAATTCCGGACAATATCATCTAACTCAAGCTTGAATGCCACTACTCCTAGATTCTCAAGGGATAAATCCGTCGTCCTTCGCATCTGTCTTGCACCGACAATATAACCATATTCGGCAGTACCTTCATAAATAACAAAATTCCCTTCTGCCTGTATGGCTTTCTTGATAATGTTCATCTTGTTCTTCTCATCTATGGTTGTAGGATTGATGCCACCAAGATATGTATAATCTGTTGTATCGAAGAAATAGATCGAGGAAATGTTCTGCTCCGCACCTGTGTAAATCAAGAAACGTTCCAAAAGCTTTTCCGCCTCCTGGGTTGCTTCAAAAGCGCTGCCCGCCGTCTTAACCTTATAGAGGCTGGATTGGACATCTTTATCTGATAGCATATTGTAAGAGTAGGCTTCCATTTTGCTTATTTCTACATCAATTTCACTGGTAGATTGTTCAAGATACTTGAAAGCTGATTCATACAGCATGGAATCGTAGACATTCAGAACATAGGCAAAAGCAATGAAACTGAAAACCGACAACAGCATGACAATGGCCAAGTTCAACGCTATTAATTTTTCTCTTATTTTGGCATTGTTGACCAATCCTTTTAACATAAAAAACTCCTATGACCGATTAAAGAACTGAGGTTTTGACCACATTTCTTCCAGATTAATACCTGATACTTTGAAGTAAAAAGTATTATACCCTCTATCATAGGAGACTTTATAGATTCAATCAATTGAATCTGATGCTTTTTTCACTAAATACGTGTTTTTTTCAATGATATCATCACAGTATCGAATGGTTCTAATGTTACTGATGTTGAATCATGACTCGCTACAACACTGGTTGTCTGTGTTTCATCACTATTGTTGATGACAACAAGGGTTTCACTCGCTGGGTAATACGCACATTCTGTATAAGGGTTATCTGTAATATACTGATCGTTTGCCCACTCACCAGAGGCGAAACGAATAATGTTCAGGAGCATTCTTGTGTTGACAATATTGTATTCGTAAGATGCAAGATAAACACCTTTTCCTTGACCAAAATCATTGACTGTTAGGGCAATTCCCTGTTCATCCTTTGCAAACACTTTTGCCTTGCCATCTGTCAGGTAGATTGACTGATCGCCTTTAAGTGTTGCTTCCTCAGGAATGACGCCTTCAACTTTAGCAACCTCTACCGGCCATCGCCCGTGACAAACACGATCCCCTTTATCCTTATCTACACCGAGAATATCCGCTAACCTAAAGGACGTGTCATATCCCTCCACCGCTGAAGGGGCATTGCAACCAATGAAAACACCACCACCGTGTACCCATTGACGTAACTTAGTGACAACCGCATCATCCTTCCAGTGATCACCACCACTCCAAGCTGATCCTTCAAATCCTGCATTGATGACCACATCATACTTACTTAATACACCTTCAGCTACATCTTCAAAGGAGATGAACTCGACTTCCACTGGCAACCCGGCCAAGGACTCGTTGATGTTCATCAAATCGTGCATGTAAGTTTCATGAAAATGTCCTGATAATGTCCATGATCGAAGACTTCCCCAGCTATGAAGCACTGCAACTTTACTTTTAATTACATAGGGTGCGCCATTAGCATGAAAATCTCTAATGGTTCTAAATTCATCCGATATTTTTTCGATGTACTCAACAAAGTCCGGATATGGCTCTACTAAGTGCAGATAACCGCCCAGACCAATACGGTCCACTGGTTCACGAAGTAGTGCTCGACGTATATTCAACCAATACTTCTTTGCATCTAATGTGGGATTACCACCTTCCATAAAAGTTGGCGCACCGCCAAGGCCAACTGGGAACAGGTATGGATGAAGTCGCAGTTCATGTGTGTCCACTTTCACACCTGAACACAGTCTAGCCTCGTAACCTGAAAAAACGCATTTAATCAATCCGTCAAAGCCGAATTCTTCAAACCGCTCGTTATATGGTTCGACACCAACCCAACTATCATCATAAAAGACATACGCTTTCTTACCATAATCATGAACGAGATCAATGAGCTTCTTACCGAACTCAATGGTAAAATCATTAATGAAAGCCATCCAGTCCTTTTTCCTATCATTACAAGGCATGTGACTGACATGAAACTTTCCGCCATTGACAAAGTCTTCCGCCGTCATAGGGTAACCATATTTTTCTTCAAATTTCTCCAATGCCCTTACACTGACGGTAAAGTCATATGAACCCCAATCGGAGAACAAATGACGGTTCTTCTCACTGCTTCCCCAGATCCATACGAAGTTATAAAACATGGATGTAAACCTGACCACCGTTGTCGCCTCATGTGATTCGCACCACTCATTCATCCAATCAAGAAGATATGTCTGAGTTTCTTCATACATCGGGTCTATGGGCATCAAATGCTCCTTATCCCAATTGTTGGTTGTGTGGTTATACATAGAGATTTCTTCCCACAGTCTGTAAGAAAGGAAGCTTACTGTATAACGATGCCAAGGTTCAATATTCTCTATGATGACAACACCGGATTCTTTATCATAGGACCATTTCGAAGGATCTACTTCACACCCTGTTGTCCTATCGTAGACCTGCCAGTACTTCATACCTGTCTCTGAATCATTCACTGCAAATTGCTGGTCAAAAAAATCCGCCATGATATCAACCTCTAACGTAGGGTTAGTTGCCGTCATCGGACTGGTCATAAGAAACGATTGCTGCAATTTATCCTGATTCTTTGTCGCCCATTCATTATGATCTCTAATAATACAAATAGTCGAATATATGCCATAACCAGCTTCCAATATTTCGTCGGATAACTGGGTACCATCACTGTCCCTTATGACATCCGCACCCCACCGCTTCGCCAAATCCAAGGTCAAAGCTTCATAACCTGATTCTCCCGGTAATGTGAAACCGTCTCTAATGTTCATGTTGTGATCTCCTTTTTATTTACCAATAATGCTAGCCTACTTCACCTTCTAATAATAGAAACTATTTCTACGCGTTTCTAATGAGTTTTTCTCATATTCTTAGCTTTTTTGACCATCGTAAAAGCACATGCAGCACGCATGCTTTCTACGTAGAAAAAAAAGACCCTACAACAAGCCGTGATACAGCCAACTGCAAGGTCTTTCATCACACTTCTATCACCATCGGTTCATGACCGGTCTCTTTAAGAAATATGTCCAATATATCCTTCGTTTTTATCCTCAAAGAGGAGGTGTTGATACAAGGATGACATCCGATATATTCAGAATCATATATCTCTTTATCCATCAACAGATGCACTTTCTTCTCTTTATCATTCATCAAACCCATAATACTGACCGAACCGGGTGTAATATCAAGATATTCCTCCATATACTCCGGCTTTGCAAAAGATAATCTTGAGCTGTTCACTTTCTTACTGACTTCCTTTGTGACGATACGCTTATGTCCAGGCAAAACTACCAAATAGAAGTCCGTCTTCTTATTGTTGCAGAGGAACAGATTCTTGGAAATAACGGCATCTAGCTTTTCATCAATCTCATGAGAGACATCAATGCTCATAGCCTCATCATGGTCCAAGCGTTCATAAACAATGCCCAGCCGATCCAGCATATCATAAGTACGTATCTCCTTATCTTCGCGATGAAGAGAATCATCCTTAGTCGGCCTGCCTTTATAGAGTTCTGATATATTCATGGCGCTTTCTCCTGTTTGTCAGTATTATCGTCTTTTATATCAATCTTTCTTCACTCTGATCCTTAAGACAAGTAGAAAATATTGGTTTATAATTATATTCCCAACATTATAACATACCGATTTAGGGTCACGTCAATTCTGATAAAGACAACTTCTAGAGACTTTTATCAGTGTAGGCTAATATTACGCACTGCACTCATGCACCTTAATATCCAGTGATTCCAACTGCCTCAAAGCATCCTTTTCTAGCAACGGACGACTCATATAATACCCTTGAACATAGTTACAAGAGGTCTCTGACCTAAGTGCCTCATACTGTTCCTTTGTTTCTACCCCCTCAATCAAGGTCTCATATCCTATTGATTTAGCTAATTCAACAATACCTTCAAGCAATTTCTTGTCTTTATTATTCTCAGGATAGTTGTCTACAAAAGATTTGTCTACTTTAACAAGATCTATTGGTAAACCGGTTAAGCTAGCCAAAGATGAGTATCCAGTACCGAAGTCATCCAGATGGAACTGTACACCTTTGTCTTTTAAAACCTCAACCACCGCTGCACAGGCTGAAAGGTTCTGCATATAAGCGGTCTCCGTGATCTCCATGACAATCCTATCAGCCGGCAGATTCGCTTCATCGATCAACATGAGAAAATAAGCAGCAAAATCAGGATGTAGCAACTGCTTCGGTGATATGTTAATAGAAACGGTTGTGCCAGTACACTCAATCTTTTTTGCAAAGCTAATGGCCTTTTTCATCAGGTATATTCCGAGCTGAATGATGAAGCCAGAATCCTCAGCAATCTCTATGAATCTTATTGGTGGAACCTGGCCGTATTGTTTGGACTGCCATCTTGCCAATGCTTCAAACCCTTTTATACTGCCTGTACTAAGATCATACAGTGGTTGATACATCAGATAGATTTCCTCTTCATCTACCGCCCGATATAGGGCCTGATATATATTATAGGCCGCTTCTGACTGTCTGCTTTCTTCAAGATCAAACAGTGCAAATGCACTCCCTCCAGTCTCTTTAGCTTTATACATGGCCGACTCAGCCCGCCCAAGAACATGATGAAAATCCTCATAATAATCATATTCTGTAATACCTAATGAAAAGTTGAGGGCAAAAGATGTGTCATCTACTTCAATACGTTTAATCTGATCCTTCAGCAGTTCAAAGAGCAAGGTATAATTCAAGGATTCTTTAACAAAAAAGATGAAACCATCACCACCCAGAGTCGCAACATCTTCAATATAACTGTCCATCTCGTGAAGTTTTTCTGTTATGATTCTAAGAAGCCTATCGCCAAAAGAATAACCAAAGGTCTCATTGATTCTTTTGAAGTGATCCATATCAAAGTAAGCCAGGTAGTAGCCTGTTTGTCGCTCTTTCATCCGCCTTAGGCTCATTTGTGTGAATCCAGCTCTATTGTATGCCCCTGTTATCTTTGAACGTGTTCTTAACAATTCAATCTGATGATTCTTATTTTGTATGACTTTTCTACTTTTCTTTTCTTTAGTGTGAATCATGAAGACATAGCGATATATCCCCACATTGAATGCCATTAAGAGTGCCATTTCAAAAATGGTTGTTACAATAACATACTCTTCCAATGCTGTAACGGTACCCATCCATGTAATTTTAGTCCAATAGATACTGTTAAATATTAGTGCTAACAGACAACAAATATACACCCATATATTACTTTTTTTCACCGGTACAACGTTTCTTCCTTTTTCAGCTAACCTCGTAATGTACATATCAAGTAACTTGCATAAGTTCTGCATCTTGGCGTCCTTTCATGCATCTTACTCCCCCCGCATATACGTATGCACACTGTCATTTACGACCATACAGACCTTCCACATAAAACTGATCTGATGGATTGGTGTCACCGTACTCATTAGGCATAGCCTTGTAATCAAACAGCACCTTATCACCTCTCTTTTTCTGTATCATTTTTCGTAAATGAATTCTATTATCATTATCATTTAATGTCAAATCGCAAGAAACTAATAATCGTTATCAATAAACATCGCTTTTTAGCTAAATGCGCTTGTCGTGCAATTACTGATTCATTTGTGTCTTATAATAGGGTAATTTCATAAACCAAACGATATTTATTCAGATTCATTGTCCGCAATCTTCTTAATTGTCCGAATTTTACATCTTTATTTTTTTCTCTATTTGTATGGACTGACTCATAGATCTCAATTCAAATATCCTCATCGTTATGACTTCCCTGCGCAAAAAAAGACCGCCATGTAATAACATGACGACCTACTTATAAATAATACAATATGCTATTTAATCTCACTCCAATACCTTACTGTAACACCTGGCAGCAGTAGCAAAGTTTTTGGCAAAAGACGGTTGACTAACAAAATTCATATGGGCATAGGCACCGATCCCATTACCTTTTTTGTAACCGCATTGCCAACTTCTAATGACTTTTCCCTCTCGGTACTTAGTCACTTCGAAGGCTGTCGGTTCACTGATCGTGGCTTTTGACCTATGGAACTCATGAACCTTGATACTGTCACCTTCATCCCCATAGACACAACGCTGGTTCAACTTAACCTGGGAGTAACCAAAGCGCTGTAGTCTTTCCATCATCTGGGTTTGGCCTTCAAACCAACCTACCATCTTATGCGTTTCACCTGAAAGGTCTATCAGTCGTTCACATAGATACATCAAACCGCCACACTCCGCCATATAAGGCATACCCTCTGATAAAGCACTGTGAATGGATGATAACATGGAGCGATTACCTGCAAGCACTTCTGCAAAGACTTCTGGAAATCCCCCACCAAAGTAAAGGCCATGAACATCATCAGGCAGCGCTTTGTCTCTCATAGGACTAAATGCTACCCACTCTATGCCAAATCTGTCGGATGCCAGCTTTAGCCCATCCTCATAATAGAAGTTAAAGGCTTCATCTTTTGCTATGGCAACCCTAATCTTGCTACGGTTGTTGGAGATAACATCACCACTGAATTCATCTAAGGTCATATCTGCTGACGCCAACCCTAGGATTCTATCCAAATCTACCGTCGCTGCCACTTGATCGGACAACACATCAAATATGTGATTCAGATCTTCTGTTTCACATGCCGGTACCAAGCCCAGATGACGTTCAGGCATGGTCAAATACTTGTTCTTAGATAAATAACCACATGGAACGACATTTGTATGGATCATAGTGGCTTTTCTTAGGATGTCATAATGAGCTTCGCCACTGACATTATTAAAAATGACCCCAGCAATGGTAAGGTCATCATCAAATTCTGCAAATCCCTTCACTGTGGCCGCAATAGACCCCGCCACTTTACCACCATCCACTACTAGAATTACAGGTACCTTGAGAATCTTTGCAATCGATGCACTGGTGCCAATATCTGAACTTGGGTCTGCACCGTCAAAAAGACCCATGACCCCTTCAATGACCCCAAGGTCTGCGCCAATCATATTCTGCTGATACAGCGTCTTAATGACCGATGATTCCATTAAGTAGGAGTCCAGATTACTACAGCTTCTGCCTGTTATATAACTGTGAAAAGCCGGATCAATATAATCCGGCCCTACCTTGAACGGCTGTATAGCCATCCTCTTTTTTAACGCCGCCATAATCCCCATCGTTACCGTAGTCTTACCTACGCCACTGCTGGTGCCGGCAATCATAATACCTTTGACCATTATTTATTCTTGTCCATTTCTTTTGTATCACTCACTTTAGGTGACTCTACCTTGGTGTCCTTTACAACTTCTGCTTTATTCTTTGCTTCAACAGCATCAACGTGGGCTTCAAGGGCCGCCAATTCATTCTTAAGGCCTTCGATTTCTTCCAAATAGCCCTTTTCCTTAACATTAAACATCTCTAGCTGTTCTTCGTAATGCTTCTGAGTATGCTTAGCTGATTTCTTTAGCCTAAGTTTACCTGCCAATTCTAAGGAATAAATCAAAATGGCGCCAAGACTGGCTGATATGAGAATCACCAACGCCGCAGAGACTTCTAATTTGGTGAAAATCAAATTCACAGGAATCGCTGCTGCATTCAAGATGGCAAATAAGGCAATAACAATAGAAAATAATAGTGTGATAATCAGATTTTTCTGCATAATACCTCCCATGGTTCTGTGATATCTTTACTATAACCATGTACTGTCTCTACGTCAAGGAAGATAATATACGCTCTCTATCATCCGCTGATTATCCCTTAAGTCAATAAACCTTATGAGACTACCCATTCGAATACATTAAACAAAACAGGCCCATTCAGGACCTGTTTGCTCAATCTTTGTCTCATTCAGAATTAATCAAATACAACTCTTCCATTTTCAAAAATAACGTTTCCGTCCACTTCAATCGTCGGATCTTTAAACATCATATCAATGTGAAGTAAAAAATCTTGATTATCTGTTTCATTATTGCCTAAAGCCACATGCACATATCCCATGCAACCCTCATCTTCCAACATTCTTCCCTTCAAACTTGCATCCGGATTAAGGCCCACACCGATTTCTCCAATTCTGTACATACGTGGGTCATATACTTCTTTGAGAATTCTTTCAAATTTCTTCGCTTCTTCGCCACCTTCAATTTTGGTGACAAAGCTGTTTTCAACATATAGTGTAATGGGCTCACTCAACAGACCCATCTCAGGATGTGTAATGCTACCATCTATCACTACTTTGCCATGTGCTGTACCAGGAATTGCACCAGTTGCACACTCAATATCCGGTGGTGAACTGGTTTGACCTTTTGCATGACTCATACCATATTGAGGGAATATTTTATGACCCTTTATGCTACAATAATAATCCGTACCTAATTCAGAGGTAATATGTACCATATCACCGCCTTTAAAGCCCTTAGCCATTTGATCCACATATTTACGATTAGCTTCAAAATCTGTAAACAAACCGCCTTTTTCTAGCATTTCCAAGTCATAGTCACAACAGTTCAAATCCCTTGCCCCTGCAGCACATGCATTTCTTCTGGCATAACTGTGTGATAATGAATGGGTCGTTGCACGAAAAATAACATCTGCTTCCAACATTGCCGCAGCAACCAGTTCTGTTGGTTCTTCACCATGCATTTTCCTCGGACTCATTAAAGTCAATGTCACATTAGGGAATCTCTTAGCGGCATTCCAAAGAGCCATCCCAATCTCTAGGCTTTGCTCATCTGTCACAATAAGAATTTTTTCTTCTGGTTGACAATTCGAACACACCGTTAGAAGCCTTTCACATGCTTCATAAACTTTTGCATCTTTCACTTTGTTATCCTCCTGATATTTCTTCAATTGTTTTATTACAGTTTATAGTGTGACTATAGCGTCAAAAGGCCAAGTTGAGTTGAATAGGTACAATATGTAGTGTTGAAACGTCTCAATGAAATACTATATATTGTACCTATTCTTTATGAAACTACCTTTTGACGCTCTTATCATAGTGTTAAAATATTAATGTTCATGATTGCTTTACCAAGACAACGTCTTCTACAGTACTGCATTAACCTTCAAATACTTATCCGGATTGGCTGATTGCTGAATAACCATCTCCGGTATTTCCTCCAGTTTAACAACCTTACTTAATATGACTTTTGCCTGAACCCGATCTGTTGAAATCAGTTCAAGAGCCTCTTCAAACTCATTAACACTCACTCTTGAACCTACAAGATCCAATTCCTTCTTGGTTATAATATCCGTCGGTAAAGAGGTCTCCTTTTTCGGCCAGCCTGTCAAAGCTATCCTTCCTGCGAATGATGCAATCTTTAATGTGTTCCTGATTGCCTCATTGGCACCAGATGCTTCAACAACAACTTCCGACATCCTGCCACCTGTATATTGTTTGACAGATTCTACCAAATCATCTTGTGTAATATTGATTGTCTTCGTTATGCCATGCTTTCGCGCAAATGCCAACCGCTCTTCAACCAGATCGATCAAGATAGGGGTAGCACCATAGGATATAGCCACCAAAGCAATAAGAATACCAATGGCACCTGCACCATTTATTGCAATGTGTTCACCCGCTTTCAATTGAGTTCTATGTATCGCATGCAATGCAATTGTCAAGGGTTCTGCTAGGGGCACTTGCTCCCATGGTATGTTATCCGGTACTTTTATCAACATATCTTCTGGGTATGCCAAATACTCTTGCATTCCACCATCAATATGCACACCGATCACTTCCAAATTCTCGCAGCAATTTGTCCTGCCTATGCTACAGGGATAGCATTTACCGCAATAACGATACGGATCAAGAATCACTCTGTCGCCAACTTTAAATTCAGATGTAGCACTATCGGCCTCCATAATTTCGCCTGCCACCTCATGACCGATAATCCTAGGGTAGCTCACCAAAGGATTGGCTCCTCGAAAAGCACCAATATCCGAACCACAAACACCAACTGCCTTTACCTTAATCAACACTTCTCCCTGTTTTCTCTTTGGTCTTTCAGTATCTACTATCGTTATATCATTCGGTGCATTCAACATCACAGATTTCATAGAAAGTACTCCTTTCTAACCTAGTCTTACAATTTTTCAAGCAAATCTTTAGCAGCGTAATACTTTATACCAAGACTCTCACTGACACTTTTGCTCGTTAACTTACCATCAAATGTATTTAACCCTTTTAGCAAAGCTTCATCCGACAATAAACTGTCCTTGATTCCTTGATCAGCGATTTTAATTAAATACGGCAACGTTGCTGATTCTAATGCAAGCGTTGATGTTCTTGGAACTGCCCCCGGCATATTGGCAACAGAGTAATGAATAACCCCATGTTTGACATACGATGGATTATCATGAGTCGTCACTTTATCAATGGTTTCAATAGAACCGCCTTGATCGATTGCAACGTCAACAATGACAGCGCCCTTTTTCATGCTTTTAACCATATCCTCTGTAACAATCTTTGGTGCGCTGGCACCTGCAACGAGAACGGCCCCAATTAGCAATTCAGCGTCTTTCACTTCTTCAGCAACATTGTATGAGTTATACACAAGTGTCTTCAATCTGCCGGAAAATACATCATCAAGATAACGAAGTCGTGGCAAATTAATGTCAAGTATCGTGACATCTGCTCCCATGCCAACAGCAATTTTTGCCGCATTGGTTCCGACAACACCACCACCAACGATGACAACTTTAGCTGGTTTGACACCTGGAACGCCACCTAAGAGCGTGCCAACACCACCATTGAATTTCTGAAGAAGCGAAGCCCCAATTTGTGTTGACATTCTACCTGCCACTTCGCTCATTGGTGCAAGTAAGGGCAATGATTTATTTTCGAGTTCGACAGTCTCATACGCAATTCCAGTAACTTTTTTCTTCAATAAAGCTTCCGTTAATTCTTGATTCGGAGCCAAATGTAAATACGTATAAAGATTTTGACCTTCCCTAAATAGCTCATATTCTTCAGGTAGAGGCTCCTTAACCTTGACAATAATATCCGATTTCTGAAAAACTTCTTTATTCGTATTTATAATATGCGCACCTGATTCTACATATTCTTCATCAGAAAACCCACTTCCTACCCCAGCACCACTTTCTATATAAACCACATGCTTTCTAAATGTCAGTGCACTAACACCCCCTGGTGTCAACCCGACTCTATTTTCATTGTTCTTAATTTCTTTTGGTACACCAATAATCATTTTATTATCCTCCATATATAGATTATTCTGCCAAACATATCTCTTGAATCTGCTGCCAAACTTGATCATTTACAGGAATGCCGTCCTGAAGATTTTGTAGTCTTGTCTGGTATTCTTTCTCTCCTGGATACAAGATCTCTGTATTTTGATCGATTCTCTCAGAAGCTTTAATATCATTGATTACATTCATGATTTTCTGATTATAATCTTCACATATTTGTTGAATGTCCATAGCAATCAAAACCTGAGATAGCGAGAATTCATCTTCACTTAATCTCCCAATGTCCGTCGTTGAATTTCCATCAGAAAGCAACGTCGCAATCAAATCCATGGCGATTGAGAATCCTGAACCTTTCCAAAATCCAATCGGTAACACTCTCCAAGTTTTTTCAATCTCTGCTGGATTCGTTGATATGTTACCTTCTGTATCATATCCGCCGGGTACAGGCAATTCTTTACCAGCAAGTTTAGCGCCTTCTATGGCACCATAGGAGAATTGAGCCATTGCTCCATCCATTAATACATGACCATCTTCTTTAGGAATACACATAATTAGTGGATTATTACCGATTCTCCTGTCTTTAGCTCCCCAAGCTGGCATATTGGGTTGGGTATTGGTCCAACATATACCTATACACCCTGCTTCTGCTGCTTGTAGACCGTAGGCACCACCTCGCATCCAGTGATTTGTATTTCTAATAGCAACACAGCCGATACCATATGACTTTGCTAATTCAATCGCTCTATCCATCGCCATTTTGGCATTGGTGTTTCCCATACCAAGATTGCCATCCCACTGTTCAAATGCACCAAGTGACATCTGTTTCTCGGGCTTTGCTTCTGGTTTTATGTAACCCTTTTTTAGGTAACTAATGATTCTTGGAAATCTATTCACACCGTGAGAATATATACCATCCAAACTGTTCTCGACCAGTAATTTGGCACATTCCTTTGCGACTTCCTCTTCAACATTATTTCTTACTAAACCTTCCGCTAAGATCTTTAATAATTCATTTGACTGAATAATAGGCATTTATCTCATCCTTTCTAGCGCTCATAGGGGACGCCAAGAAAATCGCATAATTCTTGGACACAAGCATCCTTGTTTTCCTCCGACAATTTAACCCCAAACATAAACTGGAATATTTCTTCCATTTGCCCTGCAAGCATTTTCATTCCAGGTACTGTTTTGAGTCCTCTACTTTTCGCTGCTGCAATAACCGGTGTATCTGGCGGATTGATAATGACATCAAACACAACCGCTCGCTCTGGCAGGTAGTCGATAAACCCAAGATACTCATATGTATGAGCAAACCCCGCCATCCCTAAAGGCGTCAACTGTAAAAGTAAATCAGCCTCTGACATTGCTTGATTCAAATTTTCCTCAGTCCAAGCCATCGCTTCTACAGCCATATCTGTATTTGTCCGAAGAATATTGGCTATTTCCTCCGCTTTGTCAATTGTACGATTTAAAATCGTCAACGATGTAATCCCATACTTTGATAACTCATACCCAATAACTCCGCTAATACTTCCGCTCCCAAGCATTACCGCTTTCTTCCCTGCCAAATCAATGCCACTGGATTTAATCGCCTTCACGGCACCTTTCCCATCCATGCCAACACCGTAACTTTTACCATCATCATCAAACCTTACCGCATTGACGGATCTAAATAGTCTAGAACTTTCATCTACAACATCCAGATAGTCAATTATGGCTTTTTTGTGAGGCATCGTAGGCGAAAAGTACCTAATTCCCAAAGTTTTACAAGCCTCGACAAATTCTTCGGTCTTACCGTTTTTTATCTCTACAGGTAACATAATTGCATTCATGCCCAATTCACTAAATAATTTATTATACGCTCTTGGAGCATTCGTTTTACCCATTGGATAGCCAACATTAAGAACCAACTCAGTGTCCATATTGAACTTCACATTGCTTAAATCCATCATCTTCTCCTTATCCTAAAATACATTAATCATTATTCACCTTTGCCCTTGCCAAGATATGCTGACATCAATTTCTCTTGAACATCCACATCCGAATGATTCAACTCTCCAGTTATATTGCCTGTATTTAGCACATATGAACGATCACTGACTTTTAATGCCATTCTTGCATTCTGTTCCACCAGCAATATCGTTATACCGGTTTCTTTCAATTTAGCAATAATATTAAATACTTGTTCCACCAATAATGGTGCCAAACCCATTGAAGGTTCATCCAGCAACAGTAATTTAGGTGTTGACATCATCGCTCTCGCAATTGCCAACATTTGCTGTTCTCCGCCAGAAAGAGTTCCACCCATTTGATTTTTCCTCTCATATAATCTTGGAAAAAAATCATAGATATTCTCTAAAATTTCATGATCCAGCTTTTTGTTCTTGGGTCTTATATGTGAACCAATCATAATGTTCTCAATCACTGTCTGATCTGCAAAGATCTTTCTGCCTTCCGGTACAATAGAGATGCCCTTAGGGATAATCTTATTACTTCTCAAACCAACCAATTCTTCACCTTGATAGATGATGGAACCTGATTCTATTTCTACCATACCAATGATTGATTTCAGCAATGTCGATTTTCCTGCTCCGTTTGCGCCCAATAACGATACCAACTCACCCTCGTTAACATGTAAATCGATGTTTCGTATTGCATTAATCAATCCATAATTTGATTTCAGACCTTGAACTTCCAATACACTATTATTCATCACTATCACCTCGCCCAAGATAAGCTTCAATTACTTGTTCATCTTGTTGCACATCCGACGGATCTCCTGATGCGATTTTAGCTCCGTAATTAAGTACTGTAACTTTATCTGATATGTTCATAACCAGTTCCATATCATGTTCTACCAGAACTACAGAAACATCAAAGTCATCCCTTATATTTTTGATTAACTTAATCAACTCTTTTTTTTCTTCACCATTCATTCCTGCAGCCGGCTCATCCAAAAGCAGTATCTTAGGCTGAGTAGCCAGTGCACGTCCTATCTCGAGAATTCTTTGATGCCCATAGGGTAAATTCTGGGCTGCATCATCACTCAGGCTATCAATTTTCAAATAATCTAATATCTCTTTACTCTTCCTTCTAGTCTTCGCTTCTTCCTCCATCATTTTTCTATGTTGAAACAATACATTGAGCATGCCGCATGTGGTGCGACAGTGATACCCTGTCATAACATTTTCCAAGGGAGATGCTTTTTTAAACAAGCGTATATTCTGATATGTCCTGGCTATGCCATATTTAACTATTTTATGAGGCTTTAAATTTAGAATTGAATGATTATCCAACATGATATTTCCATCGGTCACTTGATATACCCCTGTAATCAAGTTAAACACAGTCGTTTTCCCAGCCCCATTAGGTCCGATTATAGAATGTATCTGCCCTTCCTCCAGAGAAAAATCCAAATTTGAAACCGCTGTCAATCCTCCAAATTTCTTTGTCACACCATGTAATTCCAATATTGCCATCTAATGTCACCTCTCTTCATCTTCTTGCCACTTTATTACGAGCATCGAACTTAGCTGCGAAATACTTCTGTAGTTTATGCAGATAGAAAATAACACCGCCTGGATATCTGATAATGACAATTAGCAAAAGAACACCATAGATGATCAATCTGTAATTACCAAAAACCCTCAGCCCTTCTGGTAAAAGTGTTACAACTGTTGCCCCTACAAGCGGGCCATAAATTGTACCCATACCACCAATTAGAACTACCCATAGTATATTCTGTGAATCAACCAGCATAAACGTATCCGGACTGACGTATTGTACCATCATTGCATATAATGTCCCTGCAACTGCTGCGTAGACAGAGCTAATTACAAACGAACGTACTTTGTAAGTGACGATGTTTATACCTGTTAATTCCGCTACCTTATCATCCTCTCGAATAGCAACGAATGCACGCCCTGTTCTACTATTTATGATCATTTTTTCGTAGGCCAGACCAATCAACAGAAAAAATAAAATCAGGTAATAATACTCTGTTAAAGTGTCGAATTCCAAGCCGAAGATTATAGGATATTCTATGCCTACAATGCCTGCAGGACCTCTGGTAAAATCTATCCAATTCACTAGGACCATACGTACTACCTCACCAAATCCAATGGTTATGAGGGCAAGATATGTACCTCTGACTTTCAATGCGGGAATGGCCAACAGTAATCCAAAAAATGCCGTGACAACAATGGATATTGGTAGTACTGCTAAGAACGGCAAGTGAAAATGAGTATTAAGCAATGCCGTTGTGTATGCACCGATACCATAAAATGCCGCTTGACCAAAGGATATCAATCCTGTGTATCCGATAAGAATATTTAACCCTATCCCTAATAGTGCAAAGATACCAATCAAATTGACAATTTGAACAATGTATTCATTTGGTAATAACAAGGGGATAAATAAACTGATTAATATAAAGAAAATTTTGAGCAGTATATTCAAGTCATATCTCATTTTTTTCATAGGATCCCCCTTATAATTTTTGCTCTATTTTTTTTGCTAAAAGTCCAGCCGGTTTCAAATATATAACCACAAACAGAACAAGAAATGAAATAACATCTTTATATGCGGTTGATATATATGTTGCACCTAACGCTTCAATGCCGCCGAGAAGTAAGCCCCCTAAGACTGCACCTATAACATTACCAAATCCTCCCAATACTGCCGCTGTAAATGCCTTTAATCCGACAACAACCCCCATATCCACGCTTACAAAGAACATAGGCGCAAGCAATATCCCGGCTACAGCTGCAAAGGCTGAACTGATTCCAAAGGTCAACATTCTACACAGATTGACGTCAATCCCCATCATTGCGGCACCTTCAGCATCTGTTGCAGCTGCTCTCATCTGTTGTCCATATTTTGTTTTGTAAAAAAATAATTGTAAAATGGCCACAAGTATAACTGAAATAACGATAATGCCAATATTCTGAGGCAATATCAAAAATCCGTTAAAATTGATTGGGTTTGGGTCGAATATATCCGGAAACGAGTATGGGTGTGATCCCCAAATAGTTATGCTGGTATTTTTTAAGATATATGAAACACCAACTGTTGCAATTAAAAGGTTTACAAACGAGCTATATTCTAATTTCCTATAGACAAATCTTTCCAATAAAACACCAATGCCACTTGCTATTATGACAGTGAACACAATCGCCAAAACAATCGGCATACCAAGATTAATCATCAGAAGGCTCAAAAAAGCTGAGATCATAATCACATCTCCATGAGCGAAATTTAGCATATTCAATGTCTTGTATATCATCGTCACGCCAATTGCCAATAAAGCATATATACTTCCATTCGTTAGCCCATTTAATAGCTGTTGTAAAAACATAGACTTCCTCCTCTGTATGTTGATTTTTGCTTCAGGAAGTGCTAACAAGTGTAGCACTTCCTGAGCAAAAGAAACCTAGTCAAATGGAATAATAGTATGTTCACCATCTATAATTTGTACAACCAACAAGTCTTTAACCATTTCTCCCCGTTCATCAAAATTATAGACGCCTGCCACTCCTTCAAAATCTTCTACGCCAATCAGCATATCTCTTACTGCTTTACCATCAAAGGTGCCTGCTTTCACAATAGCCTCAGCCAGCAGATATACAGAATCATAGGCTTGTGGACCATTTTGATCATAGCTTGAACTAAATATTTCTTTGTATTTCTTATCAAACTCCTGTACATTTGGGTCTGGGTTAGCTTCTGTAAAAGCTGTAGTGAAAATCAATCCATTCACATCTTCGCCCCCCAGCTCTAAGAGCATAGGAGAGTTATACCCTGTTCCAACAAGTGGTATATCTATGCCGTATTGATTGACCTGCTTACAGATCAGTGCTGCTTCCGTGTAATATCCCCAGATGATTAAGGCATCGGGTTCTGTATTATCAATCTTCGTCAGTTGAACGCTAAAGTCTTTTTCACCTGCATTATAAACTTCTGCCTGAACAATATTGATTCCATATTCTGGTGCTGTTTTTTCAAGCAATTTGTAAGCGCCTGTTCCGAAATCACTTGATTCATAGATTATTGCAACATTCTTTCCATTCAATTTCTCTGTAATATACTTATACAAGGTCTTAACATGAGTTGTGTCTGTGGCTGTTGTTCTGAATATATACTCGTTACCCTGCTCTACAATCGTAGCATTACTTGATGAGGGGGTAATTTGGGGAATACCGGCTTTTTCAGTAATTTTCATGTTCGCTAAAGTACAGGAGCTGTTCAATGCGCCAATAACAGCATGAACGTTGTCTTGATTGACAAGCTTCTGCGCTACTTTAACAGAGTTAGCCGGCACGCCTTCATCATCTTCGGAGTATAGCTCGATCATGTATTTACCACCGATACCACCTTGACTGTTTATTTCATCTACTGCCATCTTAACTGCGTTCGCCTGTACTGCACCACTAGCGGCTCCTGCACCGGTCAGCGGGCTAATCAAACCCAACCTGAAGACTTGCTCGTCCTCTTCCACTACCGCATCTTTTTGACTCTCACTAGTATCTTTTTGAACTGACTCATCCGCCATGGTATCATTGCCACCTGCATCTTCTTCTGTGCCTTGACATCCTGACAACATGCTGACCATCATTACAAGAATAAATAGTAACCCCAATACTTTTTTCATTTGAAACCTCCTTGATTTTACAGTTTTGCTATTTCAGCCGTTGCTTTCAAGAATTTATCAATGTCATTTTTGTCGTGGCAATGCAGTGGCGAAACCCTGATAATACCATCCAAGTCAAAAGGATGTAACGATCTGACTGAGTAGTAATTGGCATCGTTTCTGTCATATACAACAACGTCTCTTTTCAAGTACTCTTGAACCGCATCAGCAAAGTTAATATTGTCAAAAGTTACAGCCATAATAAAATCCCTATTCTCATAATCTTCTCTATCAAAATGGGCATTGGCATTGGCAATGTGTCTAATACCAGGAACCTCTTCTGTTCCCTCAAGCATTCTATTCATTAATGCCCTTTCCTGCATTTCAATTCTTTCCATACCTTCTTCATACAGTTTTCTTCTATTATCACTCTGAATGAACTGTTCACCAACCCAACATACATAATTCACAATCTCCGAAACCATTGCGAACATGGCTGGCGCCGGTCCACCGATTTCCCATGGATCTCCAAGATTACCACCAATCATAGGGTGATCCAGAATTGCCAAACGGTCTGAAATATATGCAGCTCCAAACCCTCTACATCCAAAGATCTTGTATGCAGCAAAATTAATACCATCCACTGGTACCTTTTGAACATCTACCAAACCATGAGGCATATGTTGAACAGCATCTACCACAATATAGATATCAGGTTTTTTTGCCCGAGCCAGTTCAACAATCTTAGGGATATCAAGCACTGCACCGGTATGATTAGAGGCGTAAATTACCGCCAATAATGCTGTATTTTCATCTATAAGATCCGCTATAGATTCAGGTGTTACGGTACCGGTAGTCTTCTCCGGCATCGCCACTCTAAACGCCATCCCTTTTTTCCTCGCGTAGTATTTACAGGAATCATATACGGAAGGATGATCCAGTTCTGTCGTTACCACATTCGTTCCCGGCACATTTTCCAATATTGTTCTAACCATTGTAAACATTGCCTTTGATGAAGAAGTTTCTGTAATGATTTGCCCATACTTAGGTGCATTGAACATCACTCTTAGATCAGCGAATCCATTTAGAGTTTTCTTTCTTAGTCCTTTCGCCCTTTTATGTTTTCTAGAGTCACAGTCCGGAAACTCGTCCGCCGCCATATAAGCTTCTGTCACAGCTTTTAGTCTTAATGAACCGCCTGCATTTTCAAAGAACAGCCTTTTGCCATTTTCACCATCAAAGTCCACATTAGCAAATCTCTCTTTAACTTGCTCTTGCATCTCTTCTTCAAAGAATGATCCCTTTGGGTATTTCATGATATCCATATTTGCCTCCAAAACCTATTCTGTCATCTTATTTACCATCAATCATGCGCCATTGTAGACTCCGCACAATCATGTCAACCAGTCAACTAATAATAAATTCATCTTTACATCTCATTTAACGCCATGGACCAACCCCTTAATCGATAAGTGCATATCAAGCTATAATAGCAGAGACTCTTTTTTCATTTTGACAAATTAAACTGCTATCATCTTCAACTGAATATCCTGTCTTTGTTTCTCCATTAGTGAATCCGAAGATAATGAAATGGCAATAACTAAATCTGCACTATATATTACCGAATTCAGCAATGCTTCTTTATGCCGGTCATCCATCAGTGGATTAATCATCATCAATGTTCTGTTCTGATAACTTCTCGTCTTTTCCCAAATGGATAACCCCATTTCTAAATGAGTGTCTTCGATGATAAATAAAATTCTTTCAAGCTGTTGTCTTTCCGAGCAAATGTCCAATATGATTTTTTCTTTGTCGGTTAATTTTATTTCATTCATTTCATCACCTCTTAGATTAGAATTATAATATTTATTCGTATAAATATTTCTTATAAAAAGAAAGTGCTACACACTTTCCCTTATGACCAACTTTGTGTCAATAAACTTGCTTTGTACTTCCTCACCACGTACAAGAGCGAGCATACCTTCCACACATTCGTTTGCCAAATCGATATTTGAAAAGCCAACTGTTGTCAACTTAGGCGATACAATTGTCGTTATGTCCGTGTTGTCCGATCCAACCAACGCAATATCCTTTGGCACCTTAAGGTCAAAATTCATCAACCACTGTAGAATCTGTGCTGCCAAATAATCATTTCCTATGACAAAAGCTGTTGGTCGTTCATCTAATTTTTCATTTGTTAGCATTCTAAATATATTGTCGCATATTGTTTCAGTGCTTTCTGTCTGTGTACATATAAGTTTCTCAATTATGGGCAATCCATTCTTCTTTAATCCTTCAACATATGCCTTAACTCTGAAATCGTCACTGTTCATTCCGCTCGTCAGGTATTTGACCGGTGGAATTAATGCAATTCTTGTATGTCCCTTCAATGCCAAATAGTCGATTGATTGTTTTACTCCAGAACTGTAATCCGGCACAATCGTTACGATTCGATTGTCCAACTCCTCATAATCTCTTGTCCTGTAAAAGATTACCGGAATGCCGCTCTCAACAATCCTATTCAATTGATCTGCTGTAAAGACATTACTTGCCATAAATACACCATCAAACTGTCGACCAATTATCATCCGAATAAAATCATCACTTTTTCTGCTATAGTTTAATGAAATAAAGTAGCCCTTCTGGTACAAAAGTTTTTCTACCTCAGAGAAAAACTTTTCTTGTATGTTATCACAAATAAATACAAAATGGGATGACTTGTTGGTTCTTAAGCCTCTAGCAAGAGGATTCGGTATATAACCCAATTCCTTTACAGCCTCTAACACTTTCTTTCTTTTATCATCACTAACATAGTTAGAATCATTCAACACGTAAGAAACTATCGTAGGTGATACGCCTGCTAAGTCTGCAACATCTCGTCTTGTTATTGTTCTTTTCATCTAATACCTCGCAACATTTATTCGTGTTTATATATAAATTAGCACAATTGATTTGATGTGTCAATTATATTATGTGACATTCCCATAAAAAATTCACCATTTCACAGTACAACCCGTTTTAGCCAGAAAAAGGACTTCACGCAAGACAATAATCCCGCAAGACTCCGGCATCATCCTTTCAAACTATCACTTCAATGCATTTCGGCTACTTTTCAGAATATTTACCCATTCCCGATATGCTCTTTATGCAATATATGTCATGTTTGGATCCATAGTAAGCGCCTTTGCTATAACGCTGCTATTTTTAGTTCCAACAACATCATTCCCTCTGCTTCTACAGTTCGCCTGATTTTTTGCTTTTCTTTTCTTCTGTTCTGCATATAGAATCCAATCGCACAGTCACCACCGCCGGCACCTGAGAATTTGGCGGCACCAATAGTCTCAAAAGCATCACAAAGTGCGGTTAATTCCTCTGTCTCAAGTTCAGCACCAATGGTTGTTGCCAATTTTTTCAAATGGAATCTCTGTCTCTTTACAGCATCAAGAATCAACCCACTATCCAGTTTCTTGCAGCCATCAACAAATGCCTCAACAGAGCCTCTGGTTTTCTCTACAAAATTATAGATACCACTCCGATCAGGACAATGCTCAAAGTGATTAATAAATATTCGGCTGGACGCCTTAGCGCCTGTCCAACCTACCAGTACCCCTAACTCTTCTGGCAACGTCAATTCACTGACATTGCCATGAGACCATTCTTCCATCGCCAATTCATAAGCGTTCTTTCCATTGATCAATTGTTGACTCAACCAGTTGCCGTCTATACTTTCGTACAGAATGACACCACCGTAGGCGCAAGCTGCAATATCAGCACCTGAACCGTTACCCTGAGCCCTTAGATGCGCTATGACTGCCAGCTTGAACACAAGCATAGGATCCGGTTCATCGTCATTGGCCGCAACCAACAACCCTCGCACAATACCCACTGTCACAGCTGCACTTGAGCCTAACCCATAACTGATGCCTGTATCCGGATCATCAAGCCCCGATTCCAAACGAATGGACACATGAGGTATGGACAATTTAACACCGTTCAGATACTCTTTCACAGCCTGAATACCTTCCCGAATAAAAGGTGATGGCTCTGATGCAACAGAAAAAGTGGGCGCATCGGTCATATGTACCGTCAGATAACGGTCAACAGCCATTACTATGCCTTTCTCACCAGGTTCCAAAACAGCATATTCCCCCATGAGTATTAACTTACCAGGAACTTTGATCTTCATAATTTCACCTTTTATCAACACTTCCCACATAATAGCACAATAGATTTAACCTTCTTAGCCATGATGTGGGAAGCATGTACACTTTATAAAGTGTGTCAGACAATATGGTTCAGGATCCATGGGGCTGAATACAGAATCATAAACAGCACACCATAGTTAACACCCCTACGATGCAATAAACCTGAGAATATTCCCACGACCATGACACCGATCACGTTCACCCATCCTGCATCCATATATGCCAGCAGGATCACAAGACTGATGAAGAGTGCAATAAGGCCCTCATGAGGAATTTTCTTAAAGACAAAACGGCTTATTTGCCTAGAATAACGCACAGCAATATAGAAAGTCAATAGACAGGCAATAACCGCACCAATGATCGTCGCAACGACCATATCCGTCCACCCCAAAAGATGATGCAGATTGTTCTCGAGGGTCAGAACCGGTGGTGCATTGAACAAAGGATTCGCCGGACCGATCGCCATTGGTGATAACGGTATACCTAAAGCGATCAAAGGAATCAAGGTCCCAGAAATATAGGTTCCTTGAGCCAAAGCCTCCATGGTACTCAGCGCAATGGAAGCTTTCTTAACCGGTTCCTTTTCTCTTGAGGCGACCAATTCCCCTAGGAAAATAGTCAATCCGACTGGGCTTAATATAAATGCCAATGAGCCAATCAGGGATGCGCCTGCACCGTACAAAGTTTCTTTAGGCGACAATATCTTAAAGGGATTAGGATAACCACTAATCTTCTCTTCAACATCCAAATGTATGATGCTTTTCTGTTCTACCTCTCTCTCTTTCCTAATATTAGGATTCAAAAGCTCATATAACGACAGTATTGCAGGACCGATCGTAATACCAAGAAAGAAGGAGATAAAGACCGTCTTATCTTCTGGAATAACACCAATGCCCCAGTACAGATGTCTGAGTCCTTGAATCAATACAGCAAAAGGCAGAAAGGAAGCAAGTGCAATGAGTCTTTTCTCACTCATTAGAGCCAACAATATACCACCAACAAAAAAGACCAAACCTCCATAAGATTTAAGAGTTTGTGCATACGGCACAATAAGATTGGCAAGTAGCAGACTAACCGGAATAGATACGATGGTTCCAAGAATAGCACCCGCAGCAATCTTCCTGATGCTCAAATCAGTCTTACCATGACTTTTGAGAACCAATGCATGCTCAACAAGTGGCGTTGACATGACGCCCGCCGGTATCCCTGCTACTGATACCGGTACTGCATCAATCAACTTACAGGCAATAATCGCTGCAATAAAAAAAGCCAGAACTATGGCCGGGTGCAAGCCTGATAAAATCAGAACCAACGTTACCGGTGCCAATGTGGCTGTTTCGTCTGCGCCGGGAATGGCCCCGACAATGGTATATAAAAGGGTTGCACCCAGCGCGGCTGCAACCATGCCCAAAATCAATGTAATACTCATTTTTCCACTTCACCTTCCTCAACAATACGCTTTGGTTCTATCAACACCGAAGAAATAATAAATCCCATCAATGCACCACCCAAGCCAAAAAACAACGGCATCGGATGTTCACCTGGGGCAATAAAATAGCCCGTCATCGTCAACCCTACGCATAAGACCAATGCTAATATTAAGGCTCGTATGCTAACAAGGTCTTCCCACAATTCCGTATATTTATTCATACATTCATTCTCCTATAATCTCATATAACACCTATAGATAGGTTATACCATTCCCTTGATGACAGAGGTTCAGATCCCTGACACCTTGGAGTTGTTTCAAAACACGCATAATGACATCAGTTTCACTTGTCTGACATAAGACTTTAACATTCGGCCCGGCATCAATGGTGAAATACGCCTGAAAGCCTTTTTGCCTAAGTTCTCTAACTGCTGACATAACACTCATCGTTGCGCCGTTCCAATACTGTACAGATGGTATCGAAGTGAGCATAGTTGCATGCATTTTAAGACAATTGTGTTCCGTCAATTGCCCCATATGCTCAAAATCTCTCAGGGTTATGGCACGAAGCATGCCATCCATATCCTGATCAACACTGCCAAGCCAACCCTCATACATCGGTGATGTGGCAACTGTTCTTGCCATAGCTTCACGACTTGTAAGCGCCTTCTCACCGTCGTCAACAGTGACACCAATGACAGATATGGGCCAAATGCCTGGCGCTAATATCTGTTCTGCATATGAATCTTGCCCATCCTGTGATGCGCCTCTATGCCAGACAGCAAATCCACCATAAACCGAACGACTGGCAGATCCCGATCCCTGTCTGGCAAGTATGGATAATTCTTTCTCTGTCAAATCCAACCCATATGCTTTGCTTGCAGCTCCTGCTAAAGCAGCAAAACCTGATGCGGAGGATGCAAAACCAGCGGCCGTTGGTACATGGTTAAAAGATGTGATGCGGCACTTGTTTTCTGAACCGGCCAGGGTCCTTATTTTATCCATAAATAAAGTTGTTTTCCCATACATAGCGCCATCGATGATTCTATCATTCAGAAAAAAAAGGTCTTTGTCCAAAGAAACGTCTGTCTGTACCTCTGTCACTGTATACATATTGTCCAGTGTCATAGAAAGGCTGCTGTTCATTGGTAGAAAGAGACGTTCATCACGCTTTCCCCAATATTTTATCAGGGCGATATTTATACCGGCTTTCGCTTTCCCATAGCTCATATGTTACCTCTTATCTTATACAGAAAAGGCCAGTACCCTACTAGCCCCTGCAATGCTTAATTCATTGGCAATAAACTTTGATTTAGACCTGTTTTCAGCTAGGGCCAAGACTGCGCCCCCAATGCCTTTTCCGGATAATTTTGCTCCCAAAGCACCAGCTCTCATAGCATGGTAAACCAGTCGTTCCAATGCCGGTGAGCTAACACCAAGGGTTCTTAGAAGACGATGGTTATCTGTCATCGATTTGCCAAGGGATATTGCATCACCGTCGTAATAGAAGCGACTCATCCGTTCTACAGTTTCACCCATCGCCGTCATGAGCCGGTTCTTCTCTTGTTGGCGTTGGCCGAATCGCTGTGCGACCATACCTACCACATCCTTGGTGCTAGCAGTCGTACCTGACAACCCGATGACAAAGTGAAACTCCGAAAGGGGGTTCATAAGTACAACCTTACTGACCCCATCAACCAGCTGAAAATATATTGGTGACTGGGAAGAAGTTCCGAACATATCGATACCACTTGGCTTGCCATGGGCATAGGTCTCCGCTATTTCGACCCCTGACCTTATCAGTTCAGCTCTAGCTTCCATTGGTACATCATAATAATTAAGCAAACTGTCCGCAACGGCATTTGCCACCGCAGCACTAGAGCCTAATCCGGATGCAATTGGCAACTCCGAATCAATGATCACCATCAATTTGCTTGCTTCTATACCAATATTAAGGGTTGCCAGCAAATATCCGACCATATGAAAACAGCCATCTAATGCTTCCGGATGACTGTCGACTGTTCCTTCCCATCTCTTGGACTTGATCGTAAGAACATCTCCTGTATAAAAGGTTCTTGCACACACATTCAAAGGGATGGGCAATGCGATGGCAGGCAGTCCATACACAACGCTGTGTTCACCGCCTAATATGACTTTACCATGGGCATATCCAATCCCTTCTGTCTTGTTAAGTACGGCCAAACCTATATCCCTCCAATAATTCCCTTAAATGTCCTGTGACCCGAAAAGGACTTTTCTTCAAGGTCTCAATGTCACTTGCCCCCTGAAGAAGCATCATGACACGGCTCTTATGAATGATATCCGACAAATACTCATAGACGCCTTCTTGACCATGATCAAGATATTGCCGAAGCACAGGACCGCTCATACCAACCATATCCGCACCAATGACAAGGGACTTAACCACTTGATCGGCCGAAGCAATACCACCGCTGGCTGTCAGGCCACGACGACCTTCAACACCCGCACACTCAATAAGACTAAGGGCTGTCGGGTTGCCCCATTGATACATTTCTCGGTAATCTCTCTGTGTGTTCCGTTCATCCTCGATCTGAATAAAATTAGTGCCACCACTACCGGCCACATCCACATATTGCACGCCAATATCATAAAGGGCTTTTGCTACCTGCTTATTGATGCCAAAGCCCACTTCCTTAACAATTACCGGCACATCCAGATGATGGACAATGGCTTCGATTCTCCGAAGAACACCAGAAAAGTTCCGATCACCTTCCGGCATACAGATCTCCTGAGCGGGATTCAGGTGAATTTGAAGCCCATCCGCTTCAAGCATGGTTACAGCAATATCCGCTTCCTCAGTTGTGGCAAACCCACTGAGGTTACCAACTACTGGGCCATTGCCTATTGTTTCACGTACTATTTTAAAAGTGCTTGAATAATCAGCATCTTTGACAGCTATGGACTGGGAACCTACAGCCATAGGTAGATTCAAAGCCTTTGCAACTTGGGCCAAGGCTTTATTAATTGCCATAGCGCCGTCAAACCCTCCAGTCATGGCATTGATCATCAAAGGAAAGTTTATTTCTTTTCCTAGAAAAACCGTCTTGGTATCAATCGTATCAAAGTCGATCTCAGGCAATGACTGATGTATTAAATAAATATCATCAAAATACTGATCTCTCTCAAAGTTGCTGCGATGAAAGTTATTAACGTGATCTTCTTTCCTTTGACTTCTGATTTGACTTGCTCGCTTCTGCTCAGCCATGGTTGTTGTCACCTCTTATGATTTCTTAATACTATAGGCGAAGAAGGTACCTCTTCCCCATATACGTTTAAATCATTCCTATAATTCATATAATTAGCAATATGAATCATACTAGCATGATTGGTTAAGTTTGTAAATGATAATTATTATCAATATGTTTTTCTTTTTCATTGACTTCTGTTGGTCTATAATTATTATGACACATCATTCATGGATAATGAGATAAATACTTAATCTTACAATCCTTAATAAGAATCTATTGAAACAAGGAGGCACAAAAATGAATTACAGAACCCTCGGCAGTACAGGAATGAAGGTTTCAGATATATCCTTTGGTGCATGGGCCATAGGTGGCACCTGGGGTAAAGTGGATGACAGCGTGAGTATGAAAGCCCTTGAGTCTGCCATTGATAACGGGATCAATTTCTTTGACACAGCAGACGTCTATGGTGATGGACGCAGTGAAAAACTTCTGGCCAATCTGAAGAACTCTGTCAAAGACAACATCTATATCGCCACAAAGGCCGGAAGAAGGCTGAACCCTCATAACGCATCCGGTTATACGGTTTCAAACATTACCGGTTTCGTTGAGAGAAGTTTGAAGAACCTTCAGACAGAACGACTCGACCTACTTCAGCTTCATTGTCCGCCCACAGAAGTCTATGAGAACGGTGCTTTCTTTGATGAGCTGAATCAATTGGTGACAAGTGGTAAAGTGGCGCATCTGGGTGTCAGCGTTGAAAAAGTGGACGAAGCTATGAAAGCCATCCAATATGACAACATCGAGACCGTTCAAATCATCTTCAATATGTTCCGTCACAAACCAGCGGACGAATTCTTCCAAGCAGCTGCTGCCAAAGATATTGGTATTATTACAAGGGTACCGTTAGCTAGTGGTATGTTAACTGGAAAGATGACAAAGAATACCGTCTTTTCCCCGGATGATCACCGTGCTTTTAATAGGAACGGTGAATCCTTTGACAAAGGTGAAACCTTTTCTGGTGTGCCATATGACATTGGCCTTGAAGCTGTTGATGCATTAAAGGAACTTTTACCTGAAGGACTGACCATGCCTCAATTCGCATTGGCTTGGATTCTTAGACACCCTGAAGTCAGCTGTGCCATTCCTGGTGGCAAGACCCCAGAGCAGGTAACACAGAATGCTGCCAGCTCAGGCATTCGACTGTCTGATGAAGTCATGTTCCAAGTTGAGGCCATCTATGACAAATATATCAGGGAACATGTGCATCATCTTTGGTAATGGCGGTTTCGTGTCAAAACTATTGTCGCCGTTTTATGGTTTGTTTACAGACTATTCACAATCTTGTTCACTTCCGTATAATTAGGGACCCTATAATAATACCCATAGAAGATAATAATTCTTTTCATAACACCCCTTCTTCCTCTCCATCCTCCTACCGGAGAGGAAGAAAACCCTCCAAAATTACTTAATACGAATTTTTCGTTTTCATACTCCCCCTCAATATATTTGATAAAAGGGAACAGCCTCTTACGGACGCTGTTCCCTTTTATTGTTTAGATAGAATATGTAGTATATTGTCAGCGCCTCCAAGGTCCAAGAGAATTCTTACGCTTGCCTTTCCCGCTTGGCCGGTCTGCGCGTAATTCTCCTCTTGGGCCTTGGAGGTGCTTCTGATTCGGGTGGGGATTCATAGTGAATAGTCTTCATGTTACAGACTTTACAGATCCAACTCCTGCTGTCCCTCATTTGAGGCAAAAGAATCTCCATCCACCATAAGGTTCACTCGGTCAATATAGGCTTGCATATCGAATTTGCGGTTAAGACCTTTATCATTCATGTAGCGGAGTTTGCCGAAGATTGGTCTTTCTTTCCAGCCGTGGTCATGGAGTCCAAAGCACCAGGCAACGCCTGTATAGCTGTTGGCATCTCTGCCGTCTATGAAATATTTGTTGTTAAGGTAGATGGCCCATTCATAAGCCGTTTTGTGATTGGATGTCCATTCTATGATCTTCTTGCACCAGTACATTCGCATATAGTTGTGCATATAACCTGTTTCAACCATTTCTTTCATGGAGGCGTTCCAATAGATGTCGTGGGTTTCATACCTCTCCAGATTATCTAAGGAGTAAATAATTGGACGGTCATCGTACTTATGCTCTTCCATGGTCTCGTAAGCCCATCCATATGTCATGGTCTCAAATCGATCAAACCCGCTCCTGTAATAGCAATAGTTAAAGGCTAGTTCACGGCGAACAATCAACTGTTCAATAAAGCCATCCATGCTACTTTGAGGCACGGCGTTTGCATTGGCATAATCTAGAAGGCGATGATATATTTCCAACGATGCAATCTGACCAAAGTGAAGGTACAGACTCATCTTGGACGTATAATCCTTGGCTGGTGTGTTACTTTCATCATAATGTGACAATCCATGTATAAAGAAATGATCTAGGTTGGCTAAAGCTTCTGAATAACCGCCATGATATAGATCACTACGAGGCACCTCTTTGTTAACTGGACTGTTTTCCAAGTATTCCAACCAGTTGAACCCCTGAGTCCCCTTGAACATAGGATACATTGTTTTGACGATCTCTTCATCCGTACGCGCCCATTTCATTGTAACTTCATCCATCTGAACCGGTGTGGCATAATCATGAAGCTGTTTCATAATTCTAGGACGTATGGTTCTTGCCGCATAAGCTTCTTTTTCATGAGCTTTCTCGATAGGAACAATCAAGTCTGTCTCCACTTCATAGATGCCGCTTACCTGGGATACTAACGCCTGTTCCGCAACTTTCTTGCGCCACTGCCTTTGTATCGGCAAGTACCCTTTATCCATAATGAGCATCTGCGCCTGAGAGAGCAATGGAATAATACCTTCATCCGGAGATGCATCTGCCATTACCCAACCAATGCCAAGACCTTCAAGTTCAGTCATGACCTCGGCAAGGCCTTCCATCATAAAAGTATAATGTCGCATATTGGCTTCTGGATAAGACGTTGTCAAACCAAAATACACCACCAGCTTCAGCTTGAATTTATTCGCTAATGCAATCCCATAACTGAGCGCATGATTGTAGTGAATCCGCTGGGCCTGTTGCATCCAATAGACACAGTAGCCATTTTTCTCTGTCTCAAGCCCACTCTCTATAACACTTCTATAAATTCTTATTCGGTCTTTATACATACTATTTATGCTCCATTGTTTCGACTGTGTAGTGTCATGCTTATCATCTATTGAACGTGTAACAAAAAAGGTATATATGAAATTTTATCATACATACCTTTTTTTGTACTGAATATTCTGATATACCTAACTACTTATCACACAGGAAAATGAAATAAGAATATCTTCAAATCCACTGAATGTTCATCTTTCTTAATTGCATGGGGTAAGCCCGCTGGGGCATAGAAAGCAATCCCTGGTGCTAAGTCAAACTCTTCTTCACCTACAATGGCTTTCCCACTGCCTTCAACAACATAAAAACCCTCGTGATCATCGTGTATACCAGGCGTTGGATAGGATGTAATCGGATATACACCTAAGGAGGCTGAACTCAACTCGATTGGAGTATTCTTAGCATCGAACATCGTATAAAACTTTGCGCCATGGTTCACCTGATACTTATCCTCATCAACAAGGACAGCATATTGACTGTTTCCTATCATAATCCATCACCTTTCATTTCCCATGATAATAGCTGTTGCTCAACTTACAGATATAACTTTCTGAACTTACCTGGTGTCATATCTTCCACTTTCTTAAAAACCTTACTAAAGTAACTCTGATCGTTAAAGCCAATTCTGATGGCAATGTCACTGATGCTTTCATTGGTATCCACCAGATATCTTTTGCTTTGTTCAATCCTTATCTTCGTTAAATATTCAATGTAAGACATCTTCATGTCCCGACTGAACAGCTTTGAGAAATATGTTGGTGACAATCCCACATATTCAGCGACAGCATTAAGGGTGATATCCTCTTCTAGGTGCTCATTCATAAACACTATAGCTTTACGTATAAGCCCTAAGGCCTCAACGCTGTTGGAATGAATCGGGAAGACAAAGAGAATCATTTTTTCCAATCCATCCATAAGCCAGTGACAGATCTCTTCAATGCTTTCCTTCCCAACAGATTTATAAATGATCTCTTGAGTCACCTTTGAGACGTCGTCGTATCTGGCACCGCCTTTGACAGCCGCCCGTGACATAATCACCAATAATTCAATGAAGATCGTTGTTATCTTTCTATTATCTGCCCGGTATTTATAGAAAATCACCCCAAGGATTCTATTTAGAATCTCCTTGGCCTGTTTCTCATCTCCTGTCAATATTGCCGTGCTTAACTCTTTTTCAAGTTCAATTGGATAATCTTTCGGTTCCTCCAAATGATAATGTTCTTTTTCCTTCAAACGTTGAATGTTCTCACTGATGCAACGCTGTTCCTCATAGATTACTTTCCTACGTTCAAAGGCGACAGCACGCTCATTCATAATGTCTTTAGCAATTGTTGTCAGCAATTTCATATGAAACCTGACCTGATCCGGCGTCAACGTTTTAACCTTACGATATGACACGCACAATTCATTGCTCTTCTGATCAGAAAGCTGATGTTTATTACACAACGATGCCACCTCATAGGTATCATAGTTGCCTATATGAAGCGGTCCTGCAACCATTGCCACGCCAACCGACATGCCGGTGGCAAGGGCAATGGTCAAATTCACAAGACCTGATGGACAATAAGAAGCATAGACCTCCCCTGATTCATACGATTGCCTCAGGGAAAGCGCATGGGATTCATTGCAACCGCTCTCGTCGCCTACAATTCCCTTTAACTTATTGCAAAAGTCTGCAGGTTGTCCTTCAATGTGCTTTATAGCGCCAGATTCATCCACCAATGAGCAAGTAATACCTGTTGTTTGAAAATATGTGGCCATCATCGTTTTTACATATTCAAATTCATCAGATTCAAAATAGTCCATGAAACACCTACTCACTATAATGGTTATATCAACATAATGGCATTAACTGACCAGTCCTAAAGCTTCTGTTGCTGCCGTTGCAGCATCTGCTGTAAACTTGTCTGCACCGATACTCTCTGCAAATTCAGTGGTGATCGGAGCACCACCAACCATAATTTTCACCTGATCGCGCAATCCCTTATCCGTGATTGCATCAATCACAGTCTTCATGTTGGTCATCGTCGTTGTAAGAAGCGCTGACATACAGAGGATATCCGGCTGTGACTCTTCAATGGCTGCAATGAACTTCTCAGCACTGACATCAACGCCAAGGTCAATCACTTCAAACCCATTGCCCACCATCATCATGCTGACCAGATTCTTCCCGATATCATGTAGGTCACCTTTGACCGTTCCAATGACAACTTTGCCAGCTGCTTTTACATCTTGTTCCGCCATTAATGGCTTAATAATCTCCAAACCACCGTTCATTGCTCTTGCAGCGATCAACACTTCTGGTACGAAGACTTCATTTTTTTTAAATTTACCACCTATTATGCCCATTCCCGTGAGCATGGCATCCAAAATTTCTTTTGCGCCATAGCCTTCTTCCACTGCTTGTTGTGTATATTCTTTAACTTCTGCCAATTTGCCCTTTTGTAAGCTTTCTGATATATTTTCAAACAATTCGTTCATCGGATGTTTCCTTTCTCTAGTACCGGCCAGCGATTTTCGCTGTTTCAATAACTTTTTTGACGTTTTCAATCGGCGTATTCTTTTCTAAGAAATCTGAGCCAGAGAAAATATACTTTCCACCAGGTTTACCTATTTCCATCAATTCAACGACTTTCTTCTCAAGATCTTCTGGTGATGCTTGCTTAAGGAAATTGATCTGATCCAAGTTACCACAAAGAATCAGTCTATCGCCCACTTGATCTTTAGCTTGCTTTAAAGTATTATCACCAACCGGATCTTCTGCAATTGTTTCCCAAATATCAAGCCCCATATCCACATATGACTCAAGAAGGTTCTTCGCTTTTCCACAGTTGTGGTACAAAGTGTGTGTACCATTGGATTTGATCGCGGATACTACCTGCTTCTCGTATGGCAATACATAATCCCTAAAGAAATCAGTTCCCATCAATCCACCATTGGCAACGTTCCCCTGAATACCTATACAATCAAGCTCCGTATCTGCCAATGCCATATTGTATTCCGTCATCATCTCTGTCAGTTTGCCCATAAAGGATGAATAATAACCTTCGTTCAAATATGGATCCATCAACAGTTGTTCTATATTCCTATATTCAGATGCCATATTATAGACACTGCACCATCCCCATGGTGCTGCTACACCTGTTTCGCCGAGGGTTTTTCTTATATACTTACCATAGTCCTTCATCTCTGAGATGGTCTCAGCATCCAGTGAAGGCACATAACTTAAGAATATATCCAAATCCTTGTCATCATTGATAAAGTAAGCAGTCTTTGCCATATGAATCCCTTGTCCTGATACTGGATCGTATGGGCCTATCTGAACCTGCTTCAGTTCCCCTTTTGGTGTATGAATCACTGTCGTTCTATGAAGCATGCCGTCATGAACTTCATCTTTCCTATCCAGACGCCAGTTCGGGAAGCTTTTTCTTAGAAAATGAGGTTCCTCAAACTCACGTCCTCTTGGTATGATATCAATTCCAAGTTCCCTCGCACATGTTACAGCATCCGTTATACGATTGACCTTTTTCTTATTAGGGTAATAATAAGCCAAGAACTCTTCTTGTATGAATAAACTGACTGGAACTCTATCAGGCATTTCGCCTTTCATCACTGCTAATAGTCTTTCTCTACCGTTCATTGTTTTCTTCCTTTCATCTATCAGACAGGCATAATCAGGTTAGGCAAGAACATAACAATACCTGGAATATACGTAATCATAATCAACACAATAAGCATAACGATATAAAATGGTATCATTGCTTTTGACAATTGTTCCATGCTGATATCAGCAATTGCACTACCGATAAAGAGGGTACTGCCTACAGGTGGTGTAATAAGACCAATACCAAGATTTAAGATCATGATGATGCCAAAATGTACAGGATCCACACCAATCTGTGAAGTTATAGGTACCAGTATCGGCGTCAATATCAATATCAGTGATGCCATATCCATCATGGTTCCAAGGGCCAATAACAGCACATTGATAACAAGCATAATAACGATCTTATTACTGGATACGCTCAAAATTGCTTTGGATAAGACAACTGGAATTTGAAGGTAAGCAACCAGCCAACCAAAAGCACTTGCCATCGCCACAAGAACCATGACGATTGATAGGGTCTTAAGTGATCTGGTCAATATGCCCCCCATGGCTTTAAGGGGTATTTCTTTGTAAACAAAGAAGGTGATGACAAATGAATAGACAACTGCAATAGCAGCCGCTTCTGTCGGTGTAAAGATACCACCGATAACACCGACAACTACTATCAAGACGGTTATCAGTCCCCATACAGCGTCCGCTGTTGCCTTAAGTGCTACTTTGATACTGAACTTTTCGCCGACAGGATAATTACGTTTAACAGCAACATAATAGCTGTATACCATCAGCGCCAGTCCAAGCAATATCCCCGGCACCATCCCTGCTAAAAACAGACGTCCTATGGAAACACTACCAGCAACCAAGGCAAATATAACAGCATTCTGACTTGGCGGAATCAAGATGCCCTGAACAGAACTAGCCATGGTCACCGTTGTTGCGTAATCCCCATCATAACCGTTCTTCTTCATCATAGGTATCAGTATTGAACCGATGGAGGATGTATCTGCAGAGGATGAGCCAGATATGCCACCAAAGAACATACTTGCCATGATATTAACCATCGCAAGACCACCCCGCATCCAACCTACAAGTGCATTTGATAATGTGATGAGTCTGGTTGATATTCCACCAGCACCCATAATTTCACCGGCAAGAATAAAAAAAGGCACTGCCAAAAAGGCAAATACATTGACACCTTTCACCATATTCTGTGCGACTGTCTGAAGTGGTAATCCAAGATATAATGTCGTCAATATACTGGATATACCAATGGCGAAGGCGATATGAACCCCTTTCAATACAAAAAAGAAAAACACACCGATCAGTATGAATATTGCTACCGTTGTTGTATCCATTAAATTGCCTCCCTTTTAATAAGCTTACCTACAAGAGATATAAGCATTGCCACACCTGAAAAAGGCACCGCTGCATACAGGTACGCACCAGAGATCTTAAGTCCCGGCAACATACTTGTGTAGGTCAACATAACCAGTTTCGTCCCCTCAATCATCATAAAAATCGCAATTGCAGTGAAAACAACATAGTTGAATCCAGCCACATACTGGTTGAACTTAAGAGGCATATAGAGCTCTGCAATGGTCATTTTCAAATGTCGGCTGTCTGTAATTGCCAGAGATATGGCCATGAGCGAGAACCAAATCATACATAACAGGGCAAGTTCTTCTCCCCAACTTGGTGTTTTGTTAAACAGGTAGCGTCCCCCAACCGATATTGATACTACAACCACTTGAACCAGTATGAAGATGCAACATAGCCCATTTATAAACTTGTAAGGCTTTGACTTATGTTCGACTTCTTCATTATTAAATATGTTAAACATACCTTTCTCCTTCCTCTAAACACATAATTACCTTGAAATAATAGTAGCATCCCACTTTAAAAAAATGGATGCACCCAATGGTTAATTTCTGTAATTTTTGGTGATTTTGTGGTTGAAAAAAGAGCTATAAAGCAATGCTTTACAACTCTTTCACTACCACTTCGATCAGATAGACACACTACCCATTGGAGTAGTCCTTGGGTGATATCCCTATTTGTTTTTTAAAAGTCCGACTAAAATAATTTGGGTCAGAATATCCGACTTCAAACGCCACTTCATAGACTGTCATATGCTTTTCTCTCAGAAGGGTTTTAGCCTTTTCCATTCTCACTTGTGTCAGGTATTCAGTAAACGAAAGACCTTCGGACTTTTTAAATGACTTGCTCAAATGCCCATAGCTAACTTCCAGGTAATCCGCCACTTCATGTAGATTAACATTTTCTCTGAAATGACTCTCCAAGTATCTCTTCGCTTCTTTTACAATCCTGTTTTTATCGCTGTTGCTGTGTTGAATCAACACTTGAATAACATCGTTGACATATCGTTCCATCAAGTCAACAACCTGTTTCATATTATTTAGCCTTTCAAAGCTGTCCAAGCTGTTCAGTATATACTCCGTTCCTAACCTGATATTAAGGGCTTCATTGGTATTCCTGCCAATAGCAAAACACAGATGTTTCATATAATCCTTAATAACTTCAATATTCTTAGAGTACAGCGCATCTGAGAATAACAACGTCGTTATTTCTTCAAAAGATTTTATGGCTTCCTGATGGTTCATATCATTTATATTTTTGAAAAGAACCTGCTCTTTGGTGTGCAACATATTTTGGGTAAAATCCGTTTGTGACATGGTGACTTCCCCTGAATTGGCCTTCACGACTTCTAGGGATTCTATCGCCTGCTGGTAGGATTCCTTCATGGTGAGAACATTATAATGAACATCACTGACACCTGTCATTACTGCTATTAAGTAATTCTCCTCCAGATACCTGACAAGGGCTCCTGACATCCGATTGACATCATAAGTATTTCTAACATTGTCATCCACCAAAAAGAGCACAATCAGATTCAAAAAACTGTAACCGATGATTTTGCCAACTTTATTTCTAAATGCCACTTTGATCTCTTTTACCAACGCATCATTCAGGGTTCTCTCATCCTGTTCGCCAAGAGATATGGTCATACAGGCATATGGCGATCCAATAATTCCCAAGAATGATGTGAACCGAATTAAAGCCTGCTCGTCCAAACTGCCACCGCAGATCAGGTCCATAATGATTTCCTTCTCCATCAACTCTGAGAAAAGAGCAACTTGCTTCTCCAAATCTTTATTCTTATTACGTTGTTCTATGATTGCCATGGTCTTCAAAATAGACTTATCCAGTGTTTCAATAAACTTCTCATCACTATAAGGCTTCACCAAATAGTCATCCACACCTAATCGTAAAGCCTCTTGCGCATATTCAAACTGACTATGAGCTGTTATGATAATAATCTTGGTATCAGGGTAATGCTCTTTGATTCGCTTCACTGTCTCAAGACCGTTCATTTTCGGCATATGGATATCCATGAGGACGATATCAGGCTTACTCTTGAGAGCCTGGCAGTAAGCCTCTTCACCGTCACGCAACACCGCATCTATCTGTAATCTATCTGAAAAGTTCTGCTCAATAAGAACCTTTAAATAGTCGCGTTCAAGTTGTTCATCTTCTGCAATCAGTACCTTTAACATTGATCCACCCCCGTTCTTGGAATAACCATCGTGACAATCGAGCCACCGTCGGATTTATTGGCAATAGCAAAGGCGCTTTTACTGCCAAAATGTAGCGCCAGTCTATCTTTGACATTATAAATACCTATACTGCCATGCCTCTCTCCCCGATGACTACGCATGATATTTCTCATCGTTATCTCATCAAATCCGGTACCATTATCTTCTATGGTTACAATGACCGATGTCTCATTCTGCTTGATATTAATTCTAAGAACACCATCATAACTTTTGTCCTTAAGCCCATGAACTATGGCATTCTCAACAAGTGGTTGTAAAATCATTGGAGGTACAATGGTATCACCCAGATGTTCACACTTATCCAGAATCACTGTCAATTTATCCTGAAAACGAACCTGTTGAATCAGTATATAAGATTCTAATGCAGTAATTTCCTCGCTAAGAGGCACTAATCGGCCTTTATTATCCATGTTATACCTGAGTATGGTTGAAATAGCATCAATCAGGTTGACAGCAATCTGCTTTTCCTTCATCAATACTACCCTTTTAATCATGTTTAACGTGTTGAACAAGAAATGTGGGTTCATCTGCATCTGCAAAGTTTGCAACTCTGCTTCTTTCAAAAGCCGATCTGCCTGCTCATGGGAAATTCGTTCCTGCGCCAGTAATTTTTCAAGGTCCGCTTTGTACTTAAGTTCTTCGATGTATGTTCTTATATGATGCTTCATCTTATTAAAGGCCTGTGCCATAATTGTTAGCTCAACATACTTTTCACTCTTGATATCATCAATCTCCCAGTCTGATTCCGCCAACTTCTGAGCTGCATCTGATATCTGTCTAATCTTCACAATGACCCCTCTAGATAAAACCAAACTCGTTCCTATACTTCCAATAGCCATGGCAAACATACCCAGATGGACAATCAATTGAATATTGTTAAGTCTCTCTAGCAATTCACTGTATTTAAAATGACTGTAATCCATATACGAAATCATCAGAGATTGAGCTTGGATCTTCATATAACCAAACCGCTGAGCCAGCTCCAACATCTCTTCATAATCATCCTCGGCCAATGCGTTGTTTCTTGGCAACCAAAGCTGACCAACGGCCTCAAGCTGATATTCATTCATATTTTTCAGTGTCCTTAAGTAAGCCAAACTCCCTGAGTGCTCTTTCACCTCTTGACGTATTGACTCAATATTGTCACTAATCAACTCTGAATGCAACTTAAAAGCCTTATAGCTTTCTATTGTTTTTTCCCTCGTATATTGATTGTACAATGCCTCACATTGAGTGATCATCATTGTAATCTCATGCAGTCTGGCATTAACCTCATCAAATTTTCTATATTCATTCGTTATCTTTCTAGAGACAAAAAAAGATACAGAAAAACCTAATATGATGATGACTGTAATCATAAAAAAGATTCTTAGTAAAACTGAATAAATAGATTTGCTTCGCCCCAATGCATTTCTCTTCATACTTGTATCACCCCATAATACCAATCTTGCACTTAATCGGACACCCCTACCCATATAAGGCATCATCATAATGGTTAAACTGGAATAACCCGCCCATGTATTGTAACATGAGCGGGTCTTGCTGGAGTACCATCGGATTACTGGCAATACCCGGTGGTCCTCATTCTTTGTTCAATTATTCCATTGATTGAATAGATTCAATGACATCCTCATAGCCTGCTCCGAACTTTTCATAAATCGGCGCGACGGCGTCAACCCACTCCTTAGCATTATCTACTTCGAAGAACTCGACACCTTGAGCTTTCAAGTTCGTCATTGCTTCTTCGTCTTTTTCAGCGGCAAGAGTTCTATACCACTTCTCCGTTTCATCCCAACATTCAAGAAGCAAATTCTGATCTTCTACCGCTAATTTATTCCAGTTGATTTCAGAGAACACTAGCATATAAGGGGCCATACTATGTGCATCAAATGTATAATATGGCGCAACCTCATAGAACTTGTTTGCCTCATAAGCAGTCAATGCATTCTCAGCACCGTCCACGACACCTGTCTGCAGAGCACTATAAAGTTCACTATAGGCAATTGGCGTTGCGGATGCACCGAAAGCATTGGTTGTCTCGATGTCCATCTCACTTTGTCTTACCCTTACCTTCAATGACTCCATATCTGACACTGAAGAGACTTGTGCCTCTGAGAAAAAATAGTTTCTTGGACTATCAACAAAGTAACCAATACCTATCATCTTGATATCTGCATCATCCACAGCTGTAAGGAACTGAGTTCCAATATCACTGTCTAAAACATTCCAGGCATGGTCTACCCCTTTAAACAGATATGGCAATTCAAACACTTTCATCATATCTACGCCATAATCTGCAAGGAAGGACGAACCTATCCTAAACATATCTAGGGCACCCATCTGAACTGATTGCACTTCTGTTTTCTCATCACCCAAAGTACCACTTGGGTAAACTTCAATAGAAATACGACCGTTACTCTTTGACAATACCTCATCAGCAAAGTGTCTTGCTGCCATTGTCATCGGATGGGTATCAGGATTCAGTTCACCATACCTTAAGACAATTTCCGGTTTTTCATAGACAGCGGTTTCACTTGCCTTAACAGCAGAGCTTTCCTGTTGAGCCGACTCTGATGACTCGCTTTTTTCTGAGCTTTGACCACACCCAGAGAGCATTGCCATGGACAATACTGAGATGATTAGCAACATTGATAATACTTTCTTCATTTAACCTTCCTCCTTAACAATTATACTACGTAATCATGGTATCATCACGTTTCTTATTGTCCCATGGAGAAATTTGTGCTTTTTAGGATATAATGGTCTTATACCCTTATATCACTTGATCAATGCATCGATTTCTTCAAAAAGTTCTTCCCGACTCGGTATGATGGAAGACCACTTCAGTTGTCCATTGATGTAGGTACTTGGCAAATTGGATACGCCCATCTTTTGGCATCTGGCAATATTCTCTTTCTCAGTGAACTTATACTCAACCAGATCAATCTGATTACCATAGACATCCCCTGCGACTTTCATCGCACCCCACATATAGGTACACGCTGCACAAGTGGCTGAATCTAATGTAAATACTTCGACCAATGGTTTCTTCAGATTGTCATAATCCGGCAACTCTACCTGAATGTCTTCCTCTGGGGACTCATAATTCTTTATCATTTCTCTCACAGCTTCCGTTTCCCGAACTGCCTGAGCTACTCCAATAGCGTTCTCTGCTGGCACATAGAAGGGCATATCGCATCCTGGTGATACAATAAGATTCTCATGATCTAATGTGTCCAACATCTCTACAACATATTTCATATTGTCCTGTTGGGTGCCATGTAACATCAACGTTGTCAGAGGAATGTTGCCTCCGATAGCGATATTATACTGATCCGTTATTTTCTTCGCTTGTTTCATAACGACATTTTCATCTATAGATATGGCATCTGGTCCCGTTTTACACATCACTTCCATTTGGTTGGTCGCATTACCACAGACAAAGAAAGAGGAGTGCTTGCCTTTGGCTCTGATGTAGTCAAATACGGTTTTGAATCCCTCATGGCACAAACTTTCAAAATGATCCGGAGATATTTGTGACACCAATGGGTCCACAACCGCTATAATATCCATCCCAGCATCAATATACATATCAACCATTTTCATCGCTGTCGTTGTTGTGTAATCTATAAGTTGCTTCACATAATCTTCATCTAATATCATGTCCATGAACAGATTGTTGCCTCTAAGGTGTGAAGCGAGGGTAAAAGGACCGCATATGAGGCCGTACATTGCTGTATCAGCACCATATTGTTCGCTCATCTGTTTCATCACATCAAGAATCATCGGAAGACGACCTTTGTCGGGTGTTGGCTGCAAGCAATCGCATAGCATCTCATTGGTATCCGCTAACGGATGTGAGCTGACAGAAGCTGGCGCCTCATCTGCCCATACCAAGTCACATCCCAGAATCTCAGCTTCAATCTGCAGATCGAAGATAACCGGAAGACCATCTGGTGCATAGAGCTTATGTACTTCCCGGAGTGCTTCTGTTAATATCTTACCATCGCTCAGAATCTCTGTTGCAGTTTTCCCAATTAATGAACCTGCATGAACCCCTGCAAATGGTACCCATGGTAATCGATCCACCGACTCATGTCTCATCGTTGCTAATATACGTTCTTTACCTGTCATCACTATCTCCTTATTACCATATGTTGTCGTATATGATTCCCTATTGCCATGTTTCTTTAATATCTATCATAGTGGCTCATGGGAGAAGATTATAGTAATATACTGGTACTATTGGTATTCTTTTGTGGATGTCATGTGGCAACTATCTCATAATCCAAAAATCACATCTGAATCGTATATAGCCCTGTCAGTTCCTTTTCAGCCACCCTTGCTAATTTAGAAATACTAGCCAGACCAGAAGACGTCAGACAAACCAGTTCATTATAACCATCTATACTTAGATCTTTACCCCTTACATCATATGGGTGGATGTCTATTCGATCATTTACAGAGTCGACTTTATGCCAAGTGCCACCCATGGCTACAAAACCTTTTATACGATAAAAATATGGGTTGATGCTCGTTAGGAATGCTTCCAACTGAGTTACTTCCGGTTCCCTGATAAATTTGACAACCAGATTCTTAGGCTTATTATCCTTACGGTTTGTGGTCTCTTCGTCCTCAATATAAAAGTATTCAAAACGCAGGTCCTCTGAGGACACCTTGCCATGGGAGGTTGTTATAATCTTTGCTTTAGGATTCATTGCCTTCACCGTTGACTTAATGGATACCAAAGTCGCTTCGTCTACAAGATCCGCTTTGTTAATCACAACGTAATGACTATGAATTACTTGACGTTCAACGCTGACCATCTTTTGTCTGATGGCATCAAAATAGAGACTGTCTACTAAGCATATGGCGCCCTGATAGGTAAAGCTTGAAGCCTCGACAAGCTTACCAAGGACTTCTATGACTTTATTCATATCTGAAGGATCAGCCAGACCTGAACCTTCAATGTAAATTTCTTCAAGGTCCATTTCCACAAGGACCTTGAGCCCATCAATGAACTTGTCCTTCAGACAGGCACAAAAGATAGAACCGTTCTTAAGTTCCAGCAAGTCCACATCGTTGTTCTCAATAGCAATGGTATCCATACTGATCTTGCCGAATTCGTTCATGAGAACCCCGACCCTCTTGTCAGATTGGCTGAGCTGTCCGTTCAGGAAGGTGGTTTTCCCCGAACCTAAGAATCCTGTTATCAAATATATATCTGTCATCACTGCACGCTCCTTACCATGTCATCTCACCAAAGCACATATTCATGACATAAGACTCATTGAATTTCATGTTGGATGAAAGCTCTATATATGTACACTTCCCAAGTATGGAATGCACTTCATCCTGTCCGTTTCTTTCAAGAAGATACCGCACACAACCACCGAGGGATGTGTTGCCTGCAACCGTAACTTTTTCAGCCAGTTCTTCCGGTATCAAACCGATATAGGCACTGTTGGCTACGTTGATATGTCGACCGAAACCGCCTGCAATATATAGGGCATCCACCTCATCATAGGTTAGCCCAGCTGCTTCCATCAAAACTTCCACACCAGCCTTTATCGCTGCCTTAGCCAACTGCACTTGTCTCACATCCTCAGGGTATATGCCGATCTCCCCGTAGAACATTACCGGTTCCGCCATGAAACCCATGTTGTCGATATGTCCCTGTTGGTGAAGCAGTGCAATCGCATCAATGAGCGCTGAACCACAGATACCTGCAGGATCCAAGTCACCAAAAGTTGTTACCTCATAAGCATTCTCGTCACTGTGTATCTCACATATGGCGCCTTCAACAGATCCCATACCACATCTTATATTGGCACCTTCAAAGGCTGGTCCTGCAGCAGTTGCCGCACAATACATCTTACCTTTGGAAGATAAGACCATTTCACCATTGGTACCGATGTCAATGAATAGCACATTTCTAGCCTCATCGTCCATATGAGTCCCATAGAGGCCCGATACAATATCACCACCGACATAAGCAGACACATACGGCAGCACTTCGACCTTGAAGTCACCCATACCTAAGAGGCTCTTTGATGAAAAGATATGATTGGTCATCATCTCTGTCTTAAATGGTGCAACCGCCAGAGGTGTCGGATCCATATCAAGTAAGAAATATATCATGCTTGTATTGCCTGACAAAATCATTGCTTCCACTTCATCCATATGTCTACCTGATTCTCGTAGCAATAAGGTTACCCCTTTGCCAATGCACTTTTTTATCTGTGCACCCAAGTCATGGTCTTTGTTTTCACCAACATGCATGATTCTGCTGATGACATCCGATCCATAGGCCTTCTGAGGGTTGATGACCTTGTGGGTGCCAAGGATCTCATGGCTTGCAAGATTAACAAGGCCCATGGCAACCGTCGTAGTCCCTATATCAATGGCAAATCCAATAGGGGCTTCTTTCACCTCATCGGTTCCTTCAGGGTATTTGACATCCTTCACTTCAAATGACATGTAATCCACCTCTATGCGATGGTTACTGGCTACCTCACCAATGATGATGGTCATATTCTCTTCTACCGTATGAAGGCAGGCAAGTATGACGTCATTGCCAATCTCTTCTTCCGATAGAAATCCTTCTTCCGATTCACTTAGGGTATAATTATGTCCTTGTGCAGTGACTTTACACTTACCGCAGAGACCTTTGCCGTTACATGGCGCATCGATGAATATATGGTGCTTCCTAAGGACGGTCAGAAGGTTCTCACCTTTTTTTGCCTGACAGACATCCGTAACACCATTGTGGTGGACATGAACCAGATTTTTTCTTATAGGGCACTTGATTGAGTCACAGGAAGAACAGTCGTGATCCACTGAACTGTCGCATGCTTCCTTGCTCATTTCGTAGTAGTAGGCGACGCTTTTAGTCGGAGATAACATGAACCCCTCTGTGATGCCCAATGGCAGGTTAAAGGCAGGCACAACATAATCATAAATCACCTTCTGAAGAGACATAGGTACGTCGACACCGCCCGGTTCGATGCGATGCCCAAGATAATACGATAACTTAAGAGCCTCTTTCTTGATATGACCATAAAGGTCATTGGTCGCTTCAAAAAGCAATACATCCCCAAGAGCATTCAATATAACGCCATCAAGGTACTCATAAGTCTCAAACGCTTTCTTTGTTGCATGATCCATGTGCTTGCCAAGGGTCACCATACAAAACAATGTTGGTTTGCCTTCATGCTCGACTTGATATGCATAGCCCTTTGCCTGAATCTTAGGCAAATGCTCTTTGGTAAGATCAGCCAACATGCCCTTGTAACTGTCGTAATTCTTATCTTCCTTTGAACAGCCCGCCAGCAGAAGCACATCGTCTTCATCATACTTCAGGGCCAAGTCGTATATTTTTCTTATCATGCTCATCACCTATAATTCAACTCACGTCTTTTTTATAATCATATGTTGCTTTGAAGATTAAATATAGAAAATATATGGCCTTTTTGGTATTTATTTATTATCCTGACCAAAGTCATCAATTTTAGTTGCATCACTATTTATAACAAAAACAAAAGGATCCAAACAAACCAACTCGGATAATTATCCTATGATTTGTCTGAATCCTTATTTTCTCACTTTTCTATCTACCTTATTACGCTATTATTGATTCACTTAGCATCCAAAGAACTCTTAGCAATCACTTCTTGCAGCATACGTTTATTCTTCTCTTGGTTCCTCATCAAATCTTTTAAAATACTCTGTAACTGCTCCGGAAGTGCCTCACCCTGAAACTCTTTCATCATATCAATCGATCTGTTTTGAATATCCATGACATATTCATGTAAATCTGATATCTCTTTAATATCTCTTCTCTGAATGCTGTCTTTAAAAGCTTTCAGAGATTTGCCCATGCGTTCCGTAATTACTTCATCGACTTCTTCTTCTTCAAGAACCAATGTTTTCTCCACAACCCTGTAATAATCCGCATGTTCTTTCATCTGGCGACTCATGACCAACGCTGCAATCTTTAACTGCTGATTGTACTGTCCCTCAATGGACGCTACATTATTATAGATTCTACCTAACTTCTCCTCAATCTGTATTATTTGAGGTATGAGTTTATTCAGGAAATTCTTCAATGGCATCTCCTTATCATGATCAGATCCACCCCAAAGTTCCTTGTCATAGCCTTATAACGCACTAAAATGCCTCTTCCTTACACCTGTAAATGTTTATTTTTCTCTTGCTTTCTTCTCTTTTTATTATTATACATCTTCGTATCTGTCTTATGTAGAAGTTCATCTAAAGTATAGTCACTTGGTTTTAGAACCTTTTCAATACCATAGCTCATCGCCAGATTCACATCCGGTTCCTTAATATTGAAATGCTCAATCCTCTTAAGAATACGCTCAATCACTTCAAGCATCACATGGTCTTCACTTGTCTCAACAATCACCATGAATTCATCACCACCAACACGACAGGCGATATCCTCTGGATTAATGCTGGTAATAAGAATATCTGCAAAGACTTGCAGTATCTGGTCGCCTTTCAGATGTCCGAATGTGTCATTGATTACCTTAAAGTTGTCAAGGTCCATCATGACGACAAAAAAGGGCGCGTCGTTCTTAAGCTTGAACGCGAGACGGACTTCGAGTTGCCTTCTTGTTGGCATATTGGTAAGTTCATCCTTATATAGCTCTGACATCTCGATTGATATGAAGGTCATAAGCAATGCCAAGGTATACAAAGACCAATTAAGTGGTACGCCTTCAATGAACTGCTGAAAGAAGCCACCCCCTATTGGTGCAAGAATAAAAATCAACAGCACCTGAGTGATACGACCTTCAATCATCTGTTTGTTCTTCCAAAATACCATCAATGCGTATGCGACCATAATGTAGACAATGACAGGTGGCAACCAAGAGCCCCATCCCCATAGGACATTTCCTGACGTATCTAGGGCAAAGACAAATCCCGGTTCGATAATATTGTAAACCATCACCATTAGAATGGCGAGTGGCGCTAATGCATAGTTCATTACACGCCTCTTTAGTGCACTGGTGTCCGCATATATCTTGTAATCGAAATAAGCCACCCATGCTACAGACTGGAAGGAGCTGGTACTGAGGGAAAGATGATACAACCAGTACCCGAACTTAGGGTAATATGGGGATATGGCCCAAGCACCTGCTTCTGTCAAAAGCGTAAAAGTAAGAAACGAAAGTATCAGACTGAAAATCTTTGGAGACAGGCTGCGTTCCTTATTGCTGCGTATGTAGATGAACATAATCATCAGCACAAATACGCAAAAAATATGCAAATCAATGATCTTGTGAACCATCATATGTTAAAGCCCCTTCAACAAATTAAATGAAAACCTCTGCTATCACTGTTCCTTCCAGCGTTCTAATTTAGGAATCCCTCTCGTTGCAAGCCACGCAACGAAACCGTTCATACCATCCGCTTTCATAGCTTTTATACAAAAGTCCTGCATCTTCTTAGCAGTATCAATTTCTTTTGGTGAAAGAAATTCGCCATCCTTGTAACACATGGAGCAATATTTCTTATTAATGGTACCATCCTTCTCGCTACCACCACCATTAACATCTTTTTTCATGGGAAAGCCACAACTTTGACAGAACTTGTACTCTTTCATAGATGATACCTCCTATGGATCAAACGATAGATTACACTGCATTAATTATACCACAGCTGCTACCTTTTTTCCTTAAGTATGCTATACTCATGGTCATATATACTTTAATGGGATTAACACCACATAACAGAAGAAAAGGACTTATTATGAGATTTAAAAACATACTTTTTGATTTAGACGGCACACTCACAGATTCTGCAGAGGGTATAACGAAATCCGTTGCTTATGCACTGAAGGAATTAAAAAATATGGTTATTGAGCCCGAGAGATTAAGACCCTTCGTCGGGCCTCCTTTTGTAGATTCTTATAGAAAGATGTTCGGATTTAATGACGATGAGATCAGCGAGGCAATTAGAATCAGTCGCATCTACTTTACATCCAAAGGGATGTATGAAAACACTGTCTACGAGGGCGTTCATGAACTTCTAAAGACTTTAAACGCTAGTGGTGCTAAGTTGCACATCGCCACTTCCAAGCCACAAGTGTTCGCCAAACAAATACTGGATTATTTCGAACTAAGTGATTACTTCGTCACTATTTGCGGCAGTAACCTGGATGGTACACGTACGAAGAAAGAAGAGGTCATCGAACACGTCCTTGAACAGATTCCAAGTTATTGCGCAGTAGATACCGTCATGATTGGCGACCGCCACCATGACATTGAAGGTGCCAAGGCCCATGGTCTTACTTCTGTCGGTGTATTGTATGGTTATGGTGATAAGAAGGAATTATCAGAGGCAGGTGCTGATTATATTGTCTCAACACCAAGCGAATTGGTGGCATTGCTGTCAAAGTAATTTAAGAAACATACTTCATCATCGCATTTTCATCGCAATTAGGGAACTTATGGCAATTGATACAGTCTTTCCACACCTTCTGAGGCATGCTGTCCTTATCAACCAACTCGAAATCCAGCTTACTAAAAAAATCCACCTGATAGGTCAAAGCAAAGACCTTCTCAATGCCAAGTTCCTTTGCATCTTCTACAAGCTTCTCTACAATGGCCTTGCCCATACCTTTACCCCGATGTGATGACTTAACTGCAAGGGAACGAATCTCCGCCAAATCTTGCCAAATAATACTAAGAGCACCGATTGCTACGATAGCGCCCTCTTCTTCAACAACAACAAATTCTCTGATTCTCTCATATAATAAAGCCTTAGGGCGCTGCAACATCAAATCTTCAGATGCATACTCTCCTATCAGTTGACTGATGGCCTCAACATCTGTAATACGTGCACTTCTGAATTTCATTTCACAATCTCCTCAGGGAACCTTATCCCAAATAACATTACACCCATTCTACGCTTGATTGCTCGTTGAAGCAAGGCTGGATTTATCTGATGCTACAATTCGATTCCGTCCGGCTTTCTTTGCTTTGTATAGACATCTATCCGCTTCTTCAATAATCCCTTGTGCGTGACTGGCAATTTGGTCAATAGGACATTCCAGAGCACCTGCACTAAAGGTACATCTCACACCTAGTTGCTGATTGACTTCTTGGGTGAAGGTATGATTGATTTTCTCAATAACTTCTACTGCTTTCTTAAGTGGCACATCTTGAAGCACAGCCACAAACTCCTCTCCACCATATCGGAACAGCACATCGCTTTTACGCATATTTTTTTCAAAGGTCTCTGCAAGAATCTTGATAACCTCATCACCGATTATATGGCCATACACATCGTTGACTTCCTTGAAATGGTCAATATCAATCATAGCCACGACACAGATCATATCTTTAAAGTGGGAACGATCCGCATTGAAATAATTCTCCATTGAACGACGGTTCGGCAGACCCGATAATGAGTCGATCTGAGCCATATGAGCAAACTCACTGGACATCATATAAGCATCCGTAATATCTTTTAAAAATAGTATCTCCGATGAGTGCTCTTCAAAATTAATGGATTCAAGCCGTGTCTGAACATAATAGATTTTTCCGTCCTTGTTGGTCACCTTATAGATACTGGTATCCGGATCACATATTTCCAATTGCCCATCTTCTATGTAACTTTCGAATTTTTCTCCAAACATTTCCTTAGCATACTCATTCTCATAAGCCACTTTCCCTTGATCATCAATAATAATCACCGCCCCATCCGATATCTCCACCAAATAGGAGAACATTGATTCACTGGATCGGTCATAGGACTGTTGGAGTCGATTAGCCCTGCGAATCAAAAAAACAAGCACGACTGTAACAATAAGAAGGGTCAATATGATGACGCCAACCGTAAGCCATTGATGACGCATGAAATTACGCTGATAAGCTTCTATCTCCTCATTAAGCATGTCTTCGTAAAAGCCCATCCCTATATAAACTTCCCAGTCCTCAATAGCTTCAATGTAGGATGTCTTACTGATCAGTTCCTCTGTCCCTTTCTTATAATACTTGTACTGGACAAAACCACTGCCTTTCTCCTCAATAACACGCATCATCACAGTATGAAGGTCCTCTCCTGTGTCTATATAGAATTCATCTGCCACATCACCGACAAATTCTGGTGTCCAAGCAACACGAAAAAGACTGTCATAGCCCACCACAAAGACATAATTGTCATCGTCCACATAATAATCCTGCAAGGCTTTATAAATATCCGACTGAAGTGCCTTTACGACTTCATCATGAAAAAAGGCTGTGGCAATAATCAACTGATACTCTGGAAGGTAAAGGGCATAGACCGTCGCCTTGCTTTGTACTGACGCATCTGGTTTGTTTAGCCAGCTCTCAAAAAACACACCATCCGGTGTATTAATCGCTGTCAATAACGACGCTTTCATCCCCGCGTATTCCGCCTCACTGCCATAGGTTATGCCACTTTCCTGTCCATAGAGATGAAGAATCTCACCATCAGCATCCATGAGATAATATCGGTCGCCCCACGTACCTTCAGCCAAACCCACGCTGAAAGTCCTCGGGTCATCCCCCTTAGTAGCAACCCCTTTAAGATGGGCATATACCTCATCTACCTCATGCTTAATAGTCTCTTGAGCAATATACCAAGAGTTTCTTCGTTTATAACTGATTTCATCAACCCTGTTTTTGACCTCAGCCATAACTTTTATTTTGTTTTCTTCTATGTAATATGCCCGGAATTCTTCTGAAGATATATTGGCATGATAATAGCCCATAGCTACTACAGCAGCAGCAACGGCCGATGTGCCAATAAGCAATACTGTAAAAATGGCAATCCAGTTACGTCGAATCATTTCTCTGGATATGATCAAGTGCTGTCACCACGCCTTCAAGCTCATTATTTCACTTCATCCCTCTTTTATATCTCTGGTCTAATTATAGCACTTTAACGTTAAAAAAACACCTATTGTCAAACAGATACCTTTTGTTTAGTATAGTAAATATAACGGATTATTCTGGCACATTTAACGGAGGTTGCTCAATGACACGTAAAAATTTTATCGCCTATTTTGCATTTGCTTTACTTTTGATGTTCTGTGCCAAATTCATATTTCTTGAAGAAGGTCTTCAGTGGATTGTCAGCGGTCTCAAGCCAATCGCTTATGTTCTAATCATCATCTACATGATAGAACCTGTGGTCAACTTCATCCATAGGCACAGCAAGTTCAAGAGAACCACCTGTGTTGCCATAGCATTTATCATTGTAATACTTGTCGCTGCTGGCTTCATAGGCTTAATTATGCCAAGTCTTGTGGACAGCTTTAGAACCATCAAAGCCAATGTGCCAAAGAACAATGAACAGTTCCTCAGTATCGTTGCCAAGCTTCCTCTGATTTCATATTTCATTGATACCAGTAGCTTGAATGCATTCCTGACAACCATAGGGAACTATTTCTTATCTCTCGGCGATGACGTTATGAATTATTCTTCAGAGATCATCACTTCGGTCAAAGATTTTCTGAAAGCTTTATCCATCATGATTCTTAGCGCCATTATGGCCTTCCATGCTCTAAAGAGCCACGAACACATTGGTGATGCTTTGGAAGAAGCTCTAAGAGCCTTTCTTCCAAGGCAGTTAAGCAACCGCTTCTTCCATGTGATGGCTTTATTCGATGAAGCCTTCAAAAAATTCCTCATCGGTAAACTCCTAACTTGTTTCGTCTTGGGTGCCATCGTGACTGTCTTGATTCTCATCATTAACCTCATTAGCCCAGCTGGCATTAAGATTCCATATGCACCATTAATAGGTTTCATCATCGGTATCACCAACATCATCCCATACATCGGACCACTGATTGGCACGATTCCCTGTCTCTTCTTGACCATCTTAGCAGGATTCTGGGAGGCTGTTGTGCTTTTAGCCATTATTCTAGGTGCGCAGCAGATTGATAACATTATTGTTTCACCTAAGATCCTTGGTTCATCTGTTGGTCTTGGTGCCTTTTGGATTATTCTCGCCGTGACTGTAGGTGGTTCACTGTTCGGTGCTGTCGGTATGGTATTGTTCGTTCCACTGACTGCTGTATGCCTTAAGTTGGTGAATGAGAAAATTGAACGGTATCGTATGACCAAAGCAAGTGATTGATTCAAATAACTAATTTCAACAAGAAAGCCTCATGACTTGTCCGTAAAGGCATTCGTCATGAGGCTTCGTTATGTTTTATGATTTTATCTACCTGTCTTAACCATATCAAGAATCACATTGACACAACCGTCAATACCAAGGCGTGATGACCGTAAACACAAGTCATAATTTGGCGCATAGCCAAACTCGCACCCAGTATAATACTTGGAGAACTTCTTACGTCTCCTGTCAACATTATGCATCCGCTCTTTAATGCGCTCCTCTGATTCTTCCGGTAAAAGAGACTTCAAGTGATTCACCCTGAAATAAAGCTCAGCACTGACAAACACATGAAGGCTGTGATCGTATTCCTTAAGAATCTGATCGGAATTTCGACCCACAATAACACAATTACCTTTCTCGCCGATTTGACGGATTACATGCTTTTGTGCCTCATACATTTTCTCATTCAGAGGTTTGTTGTAAAAGTCAAAAAGACTCTGTGCAAAGGAAAAATTGGCTGGTACCTTCTCATCCCATTGCAGCATTCTCTCTATGTCAATATTGGATTCTGATGCTGCTCGAAATATGATTTCTTTATCGTAATACTCATAACCAAGTTCAGCGGCAACACGTCTGCCAATTTCACCGCCAGCAGCGCCGAACTCCCGGCTAATGGTAACAATCGTCTTCATTTTCTACCCTCCGGTTTCCTTAAAGAACCTTATTCAAAAAGTCTATCGTACGCTTTTCTTTTGGATTGTTGATGACGTCATTTGGTGGGCCCACCTCAACAATGTAACCACCATCCATGAAGACTATACGGTCGGCCACTTCTCTGGCGAAGCCAATTTCATGGGTAACGATTACCATGGTCATGCCTTCTCTGGCAAGTTCCTTCATAACTGCAAGCACTTCGCCAACCATCTCAGGGTCAAGAGCCGATGTTGGCTCATCAAATAACATAATATCCGGATTCATCGCAAGAGCTCTTGCAATGGCAACACGTTGCTTCTGACCACCGGATAATTGGGACGGGTAGGCCTCTGCCTTATCCGCCAGACCGACACGTTCAAGGAGGGAGTGGCCTTTAACTTTTGCCTCTTCCAATGTCATTTTCTTCAGTTCTACCGGTGCCATGATGATATTCTCAAGAACCGTCTTATGTGGGAACAGGTTGAAATGCTGGAATACCATCCCGATGTTCTCACGCACTTTATTAATATCAGTATTCTTATCCGTTATATCACTACCATTGACAACGATCGTGCCGCCTGTAGCAACTTCTAATTGATTCAAACAACGAAGAAATGTGGATTTACCGCTGCCTGAAGGTCCAAGAAGCACCACCACTTCACCTTTTGCTATGTCGATGCTCATGTCTTTAAGTACTTCTAGTGAGCCAAAACTTTTCTTAAGATTTTTGACATGTATGATTGGATTACGCTCTACCAAGGTTCACCCTCCTCTCGATACGTTTTGCTATTTTACTAAGAGATACGATGACCACCATGTACATCATACCAACAACGGCCCAAGTCTGGAGACTCATGAATGTGTTCCCTGAGATTGTTTTACCCATGTTGGTCAATTCCGGATATCCGATAACAGAAAGGATGGATGTATCTTTAAGTGTAATAATAAACTGATTAATGATGGATGGAATCATTGTTCTAAAAGCCTGAGGCAAGACAACCAGCCTCATACTTTTAACATAGCTAAGACCAAGACTTCGTGATGCTTCCATCTGCCCCTTGTCAACACTCTCAATACCGGCACGGATAATCTCCGCCATATAGGCACCACAGTTCATGGCAAGAGCAATCGTACCTGCTGTCAACGCTGTGAATCTGAAGCTTGTTGCTCCCATCATCTTAATGGCTACTGGCACACCAAAGTAGATGAAGTAGGCAAGAACAATCAGTGGCACCCCCCTGACCCCATCCACATAGATGGTTCCAATTAGGTTAAAGAACCTATTCTTGCCAACATTCATCAATGAGAAAATCAATCCCAGAATCATGGCAAATACCAATGAAAGCAGTGTCAGCAGGAGCGTTTTTCCCATGGCTTCGACAAGCATCGACCCATAGGTCTGAATTATTCCAATCATATTTTCCTCCTATCATCAGAAAACGTGAGAAATTATTCATCCCTCACGTCTTCTGTCTTATTGCTTTAATGCATTATGCACCTTCAAAACACCGTAAGCCTTACAATGTCTGATGTGATTTATTTAAGGTATGTGTTAAGAATCTCTTCGTATGTACCGTTCTCTTTGATGTTAGCAAGACCAGCGTTGAACATATCAAGAAGCTCTTTGTTATTCTCGTCCATGATCGCGAAACCATATGGGGAGCCTTCGTTCTCCATACCTTCTGGAATTCTAAGAGCAAGTGCGCCTTCTTTGATTGAAGCAGCCATAATTGGAGCATCTTCAACACATGCCACACTGTTGCCAAGAAGAACGTCTTGGTACATTGTTGGTGAATCTTCGAATACAGTCACAGTGAAGCCGTATTCGTCTTTGATGCTTTCTGCAAAGTCCGCACCAGCTGTAGCGTTCTTAACTGCAACGTTTAGACCTGCAAGATCTTCGAAGCTTGCAATCTCACTATCAGCAGCTACGACGAATGTTTGCGTTGCATCGAAGTACCCATCAGAGAAAATCCATCCAGCATCGATACGCTCTTGCTTGATTGTCGCACCAGCGATAAGTCCATCAGCCTGACCTGCTTGAACCGCCGCAATCGCTGCGTCCCATCCAAGGCTTTGAAGTTCATAAGCAAAACCTTGATCTTCTGCAATCGCTGCAATGATATCTACATCAATACCAACGAATTCATTTTTTTCATTAGTGTACTCAAATGGTTTGAATACTGTATCTGTTACAATAAGCCAAGTTTTTCCAGCTTCTTCTGTCACTTCTTCAGTTGTCGCTTCAGTCTCAACTGTTGTTTCCTCAGTTGTTGTTTCCTCTTCTTTCGCACCGCAACCTGTCAGTACAAGACTGGCAACCATTGCCATGACGAATACAAGTGATAATACTTTTTTCATAAAACAATCCTCCATTTTATTTCGCCCGTTGGTGCATGCCACTCCATGTATTAGGAACCACACGCCCACGTGGCTCATCTTTATCGAACACAATAAAAGCAGAAGACTTCATTCAATAGAAGCTTCTACTTCAACTGTAACCATGACGATTATAGGCTGTCTTAATGCCCTTGTCAAATTCCTTGTACAAAATAAAAAATGGTTCATTGGCATTACGGTGATACTATTTAGTCTAGGCAAATCCTTCAGCAAAACTTTCTTACAATTGAGTCTCAATAAACAGTGATTGTTTTTCTCTTTTGTCGAATTATATTAAATACCGAAACATATTTTATGTGCAAAGTGCTGAATGGAAATTATTTTATGGCAACCATATTTGCTCACATTCCATAGACGTGCAAAAAATTTTACGGTTTCTTTACGTCAATATGCTAAAGCGTTAGCGCGTCACCAAGATATTGTTTTGCAGAATCGCCTCTCTTGCCGGTTAGCGGTCTCTGATTTCACCGTTTCATGGTAGTATAAACAGCTCTGATCGCTTCTATCGTTTTTTGCACCTTATCTTCATAACAATTCTCACCCATGTGACCTATTCTGAAGACCTTGCCTTCTAGAGGACCAAAAGCGCCTGTAATCATCACCTGCTGTTCTTCAAGCAGACGACGCCTAAATTCAACATCATTCAGCCCATCTGGAACGCATACTGCCGTCACCGTATCAGAATAGCCGTCTTTAGGATAAAGTTCAAATCCAAGTGCCAAGATTTCCCTGCGTACTTTTTCAGCAAGTCTGCTATGCCTTACACAAAATTCTTCATCATCAAGAACCTTTTTAGCCGCTGTATTCAGTGCAAAGATATCGCTGACAGGTTGTGTATAAGGAAACCACTGCTTCTCATACCAGCCCTCCCAGATCATCAGATTGGCATAGAATGCTCTGATGGGTGTTTTTCTAGATCTCATGGCATCTTTTGCTGCCTGACTGACGCTTAAAAAGGTCAAGCCTGGCGGCGCTGAGAAACATTTTTGGGAACCACCAAGAAGTATGTCAATGCTCCATTCATCCGTTAGAATCGGTACACCACCAATGGATGATACAGCATCAACCACTGTCAGTATGCCGTATTGGCTAAGCAACGGGCATATCAGATCGATTGGATTCACCAGTCCTGAAGGTGTTTCACAGTGGACAATGGTCGCCAGCTTAAAGTCGTTATTATTCTCAAGGAACGACGAGAGCGCCACTATATCAATAGGCCTGCGCCAATCACTGTTAAAGTAGCTGCATTCACCGCCATACATCGCAGCAAAGTCACCAAACCCTTCACCAAAGATGCCATTATTCAGGACAAGAATCTTGTCGCCTTCTTCAATCAATGACGCGCAGGCGGCTTCCAGTCCCAGAATACCTTCACCATCCAGAATCAACACTTCTTCTTTCGTGTGCAGTATCTCACCGATGATCTCGGTTGTCTCCTTATACAGCTCGTAAAAGACTGGATCAATATCTGATTGTACTATAGGCTGACTCATCGCTCGTCTAACTTCCTCAGAAACATAAGTCGGTCCTGGCGTCATCATTAAAACATTACTGTTATTCATTAGGGGCCTCGTCTTAATGTCTGCTGGATGCTAGTTTTCTAAGCATTGCAGCTGAGCCTGACTTTTGAATCAGACCGATGGCTGGTAATGCCAACACCATACCTGCAACAATCTGAATGACATCTCCTGGAATAGATAAAAGGGCTGCTCTGTAATCATGGTACAACAGAATGTTATAACCGTAGTAACCAAGGATCATCCAGACGGATGGCAAGACCATGGCGGCAACCAATCGAATCATTCCTGGGTTTTCTTCTTTTCCACCACCTGCAATGGCACCGATGGCATAGCCCATGATACCTCTAATGATGAAAGTACCCGGTGCCCAAATCACCCACGGTGACAGTACATCAAAAAGAGCCATACCAAAAGCCCCTGATACAGCACCATAACGCTTACCAAAAACAACTGCTATGGTAAATAGAGCCACATTGCCTAAGTGAATCAAACCACCTGTCGCAATACCCGGCAATGGAATCTGTACTGCATAAGTTGCAACAAAGACGATTGCAATTAGCAAACCTGCAACAGCAATTTCTCTGATGGAAATATTATTTTTCATAATGACACATCCTTTTCTTACTTTTTATGATTTTATGTAGCTCATTAAAATTATCCTACTATTGATTCAAGCCATTTGCCCAATCACTTTGCTGTATTATACGCCAATACCGTCCTTTTTAAAAATGACAATTATTACTTTTTCAAAAGGGACAGTCAGTTGGCATCTTTAACTGAAAAAAGACCAAAACCTAATGATACCAGGTTTTGGTCTTTTTCATGCTTAGCCATTTTATCAATCACTATATTGAAGTCGATATAGGTTGTAATACAGCCCCTTATTGGCAAGTAATGTCTGATGATTACCAATCTCTTTTATCCGACCTTTGTGCAACACAACAATCTTGTCTGCATGCTGAATCGTTGATAATCTGTGGGCAACCACCAAAGTCGTTCTGCCCTCCATCAGCTTCTTCAAGGCATCTTGAATAAGAATCTCTGTCTCCGTATCAATATTGGCTGTTGCTTCATCAAGCACCAGTATTGACGGCTTGTAGGCCAACGTTCTGGCAAAAGATAACAACTGTCGTTGTCCTGCCGAGAAAGTGGCTCCTCTCTCATAGACAGGTTCCTTAAAGCCCTCTTTCAGCTTTGAGATGAAGGGATAAGCATTCACCGTCTTCGCCGCTTCAATCATCGCCTCTTCACTAATGCTCTCATCTCCAAGACTAATATTGTCTCTAATAGTACCGGTAAATAAAAAGACATCCTGAAGCATTTGGCCTATGTGCCTTCTTATATTATGCTTTTTCAAGTGCTTAATGTTCACACCATCAATTAAGATCTCGCCCTCCTGTATATCATAATATCTGGACAACAGATTCAATATGGAGGTCTTGCCGGCACCGGTGGCGCCAACGAATGCCACAGTCTCACCTGGCTCAACCGTAAAGCTAACATCCTTAAGCACATAATCGTCTTCTACATATGCAAAAGATACATTCTTGAATTCGATTCTACCGTCTATCTGCTTAAGTTCCTTAGCGTTCGCTGCATCTTCAATGACTGCATGATCATCCAAAAGGGTAAAGATTTTTTCCGCTGATGCAAACGCAGATTGGAGAATATTGAACTGTTCTGCCAGCTGTTGAATCGGATCAAAGAAATTGGAAATATATTGAATGAACATAACCAACACACCCAAGGTCAATAGACCCTTCATCACTTGCCAACCTCCGAATCCAAGAACCAAACCAAGTCCAATAACATATAGGAAGTACATGGATGGCCTGTAGACGCCAAATATCAGTAACTGCCTTAGATTCGCTTTTTTTAGCCCTGTGTTTATCTCATTAAAAGCGGCCATCTTGGATTTTTCCTTATGGAATATTTGAACAATCTTCATGCCGGATATATGCTCGGACAGGAAAGTATTCACTGCTGATACCTTCGTCCTAACATCCCTATAAGCTTTCCGGGAATATTTTCTGAAAAGCCATGTTGCGAGACCAATTAAAGGCACTACCATAAAAACAATGAGGGAGAGCCTAAGGTTAAGCACCATCATCATGCCGGCAATACCGATCAACGTCAACACACTCTTAACTGAATTGACGATGACACTGGTGTACATTTCATTCAGCGTCTCAGTGTCATTGGTCACTCGGGTCACAAGCTGTCCTACCGGATGCTCATTAAAGAACTCCACTGAAAGTCCCTGAATGTGAGCAAAGATATCTTTTCTGATATCATAGATAATCTTCTGCCCCGTATAGTGAAGCAATATGGTCTGATAATAACCAATTAGCAAACCCGCAATGAGTATACCGATGAAGATGACCATTAATCGTACTAGTTTCCCAAAGTCACTTTGGCGAAGAAGACGCATCTCTTCTTTTGACATTAATACGCCGAGATAGTCTGAATCTCCTGAGACAACCTGAGAAGTCGCTCCAGTGCCATCCACATAGGCATCAGATTGAATAGCCAGCGCCTCATCCATCGTCAGGTCACTTACCAGGTAATAGCCTTCTTCCCCATACACCAGTATTGCCTTCTTACCAAGGGAATCTTCACTTTGCTCCTCGAGAACCAGTGACTGTCCCTGTATCACGACAGACCCCTTCATCTGCGTCATATCCACCTCTGCTTCGACGACGCTATAGATCTTGTCATAATTGATAATCACCTCATCGACGGCCTTGCCGATAATGACAGGCCTTGCCAAGTCAATGGCTACCACCACCACAAGCAATGCCAGAGAGAGGACAATAGGCCACTTGTGCTTTGTTGCATATCCCAGAAGTCGCTTTAGAAGTTTGCGGTCAATCTGTGATGCCATCTCATGTTCTGTTCCATAGACTGACATGATTATACCTCCTCTTCCGTCAGCGCTTCTTCCAGCTGCTGTTTCATTGTCATTTCATAGTATAGACCTTGGTTTTCCATCAGGGATTCATGAGTCCCTGCCTCAATAATCGTCCCTTCATCAAGTACAATGATCTTATCGGCATTCTGTAGCGTTGAGATTCTATGGGCAATCATAATGGTGGTCTGGTCCTGTCTTTCTTCCCGTAACATACGAAGTATGGCTTCTTCCGTCTTCGTATCCACGGCTGAGACCGCATCATCCAGTATGAGCATCGGACCCTCGACCATCAACGCTCTAGCGATAGACACACGCTGTTTTTGGCCACCTGACAAGGTGACGCCACGCTCTCCAATAACCGTTTCATAGCCTTCTTTAAAATCAACGATATTGCTGTGAACACTGGCCGCCTTTGCCATCTCTTCTATAGTATCAAGGTCTTGTTCTTCTCTTGGAAAAGCAATATTCGCACTGATTGTGTCTGAGAATAGGAAGTTATCCTGTGGTACATAGCCAAAACTGCGCCTAAGGGTCTTAAGGGGCAGCTTCAGTATATCCACGCCTCCCAGGAATACCGTCCCCTCAGGTGGATCAAACAGTCTAAGTAGAATGCTGGCAATGGTGGTTTTACCACTTCCTGTTCTACCGAGTATGCCCAAGGTCTCTCCTTCTTCTACCGTAAAAGATATATTTTTAAGGACTGGTTCATCATTTTCCTTATAAGAAAAGGTCAGATTCTTGACCTCAAGTCTACCTTTGATACCGTCTAAGTCCACAAGGGTTTCTCCATCTTTAACATCCACAGGCGTTCTTAATATGGTCTCAAATCTGTCAAGCGAGGCTCTCCCCTGTGAAAAAATATTGATACACCAGCCAAAAGCCATCATCGGCCAAACAAGCATAAGCAGATATTGCAGGAATGCAACAAAATCCCCGACGGAGATTTCCCCTGTCATTGCCATACTACCGCCTACACCCAAAGCTATCATGATAGACAAGCCGCTGATCAGCGAAACCATAGGCATCATAAAAGCAAATAACTTCACCATCTTCATATTCTTGTCAAAGTTGTTCCTATTGGCTATGGCAAACCGACTCATCTCGTAAGCCTCTTTCACAAAAGCCTTAATGACCCTCATGCCGGATATGTTCTCTTGAACCATATCTGATAGTTTTGCAAAGGCTTCTTGCTTGTCTTTTGATCGGCTGAAAACGAACTTTCCAAGATAAATACTTCCTCCGGCTATTACCGGCAAAGGAATGATACTAAAGAGTGTTAGGGTCACACTCACTTCTGTGGTCATTCTAATCATAACGAGAATGGTTAATACAAGGGCATCAAGCGCCATCAGCACACCTGGACCGACCATCATACGCACAGCATTAAGGTCGTTAATTGCGTAGGCCATTAGATTGCCTGTCTTCTCTTCATTATAAAAGCTTGTGGATAAGGTCAGCAGTTTGGCAAAATAATCTGAACGAAGGTCCGCCTCAATACGTCTTGACGTACCAAAGATGAACCAACGCCAAGTAAATCTGAACATAGCAATGAAGAGACCTAATATTATCAGGCCTATCAGCTTGCTTTTAAGATCTGCCATCGTCAAGGTGCCGGATTGAAGGCCGTCCGTGACAAACGCTGTAATTCTTGGAATTCTTAGGAGCAACAAATCCACCAACACCAAGGCACTTAACCCTAGAACGTAATGCCACCAGTATTTATGAAGATGTCTGTAGATTGAAAATCCATTTCTCTGTTCATTCATATTCTTTTCCTTTTGCTATTTCCTCATATCAAAAAAGGTCTTTCGGTCATATACATTGTACTGTATTTGACGCGAAAGACCTAATTTTTTATACGTGCTTTAAAATTTCACTTAGTTCTATGGTTATTTCACACCTGAAGTCGCATTGGAATCCATAATTTGCTTCTGGAAAATTGCAAAAACAATCAGTATGGGAATCATCGTAATAACGGACGCTGCAAGTAGCGTTGTCCAGTCGATGGATTTTGATCCGGCTAAATTCTTAAGGGCCAACTGTAGAGTATACCTGTCTGGATCATCAATAACAATCAGAGGCCATATATAATCATTCCATCGCCACCTGAAAGACAGAATCGCCAAGATAGAAAGGGCAGGTTTTGCAATAGGAAACATGATTCTCATAAAGATAGCCCCCTCACTTGCGCCATCAATTCTGGCCGCTTCCATAAGCTCTGTCGGCACCGCAATATAGAACTGTCTCATGAGAAAGATCCCCGTCATTGTTCCAATCGTCGGTATGATCAACCCCCACAAAGAATTATACAGCCCTAGTCGATAAATAACCTCAAAACTAGGCGCCATTATAACTTCTGTTGGCAACATCTGCGTTGACAAAAAAGCAATAAAGAATACATTCAGCCATACATAATTATATTTTGCCAACGCAAAACCGCACATACTGCTGATGACAATTGTAAGTACCGTTGCAACGACCGTAACAAAAGTTGTGTTCAAAGTGTAACGCATGAAGTCCAAGTTCGCCCAGGCGTCCTGATAATTGCCTATGGTGAACGTCTTAGGCAAAAAGGTCAAAGGATAACTAAACAACTCATTACCAGGCTTAAACGAACTGAGTAATAACCAAACCACTGGGAAAACAAACGTCACACCAATCAGAATGGCTAGTATCGTGTAAATGATTTTTTCTATGGATTTCATCCCTAACCCTCCTAACTTTCAGATTTCGTATACTTGAACTGAACAATCGAGAACAACAGCAGCAACAGGAACATCAACATAGATGCCGCACTTGAGTAACCGATTTTCAATTGCTCGAATCCAGTTCTGTAAATGTATTGAATCATATAGGTTGTATCAGTGCCTGGACCACCGCCAGTCAACGTGACCACAGAAGCAAAGACTTTAAAAGCATTGATGATCGATGTCAAAATAATCATAAAGGAGATCGGCTTGATGCTTGGTAGTGTGATGTACCAAAAATCCTGCCATTTGTTGACACCATCAATCTTTGCCGCCTCATGAAGTTTGTCATCCACCTGTTCAATCGCTCCAATGAATATCAACATGGCGAACCCGGCGTTGGCCCAAACTTCCGCTATAATAGTGGTAATAAATGCCGCGGTACCATTACTGGCCCATTCAATCTTAGCCATCCCAAGTGCCTGTAAAACATAATTGATAAGCCCGAAGTTCTCACCGAAAATCCACCGCCACGTAAGACCGACCATAATCGTCGAAAGCAGTGTTGGCCAATAGACCAGTGTTCTGACAATAGACTTTCCTTTAACCATATCGGATGTTAAGAGCATCGCAATACCAAGGGACACTGCAAATCCAAGGGGCACTTGTATGATGACATACTTTGCAGTTCTAAGGACCGTCCTGTAAAATTCTGCATCGGTCAACAATGTGATATAGTTCTCCAACCCAATAAAATCCATTCGCTTGATGCCATTGTAATTTGTAAAGGAGTACTGGACTCCGATGACAGCTGGAAAGACAAAGAAAATAAAGAAAAATATAATACAGGGCAATGTGAATAACAATGCCCATCCTTGGTACTTGTTCAATGATCTCTCTTTCATAACACACCACCTCTTATACCAACCATTGGTTAATCATCCCGGGCATACGCTGCTAGAATACAATTGACTCATTTAGCAGCACATGCCCAGGATGTATTCCCAGGCACCTTCCGATCAGATGCCGGGGGAATACATCATTACTAAAAAACTGGTATTATTTATTATTCTACGGACATCGCTTCGTAAGTATCCAGTATCGCCTTCTCAGAAGTTTCAAGTACCTCTTCTGCGGTCATGTCACCTGCGATTGCTGAATCAATAGAATCTCTTAATACGTTACCCCAATCAACATCCGGATAGGCAACGAAGATTTTTTCGTAAGTCTTTGCAATGGCTGGAGAAGCCGCAAGTTCGTCAACAAAGATGTCCATGCCTTCCATATCATATACAGGCTCTACTCCACTTTGTCCTGGAAGATAACCACCTATACGACAGTATTCTGCGTAATTCTCTGCTGTATAGAACCATTTGAGGAATGCTTTCGCTTCTTCTTCAACACCACTGCCATCGATGGCATAGATGTAGTTACCGCCAAATACAGTGGAGCGTTGTTCTTCATATGGCATCAACACAGGCACCCATTCAAAATCAGTAATGTTCTCAGTGTAGTCTGCAAGCTTCCAGTTACCGGAAAGGTGTGCTGCAATTTTACCTGTTTTGAACATTGCAGATGGGTCTTCAGAACCTACCCAAGTGGATTTAGGACTTAGACCGCTTTCAAAAAGTCCGAGGAACATATTCAGTGCATTCATGGATTCTTCACTGTTCACAAGTACTTTCGTCAAGTCTTGGTTGTACAGTGCGCCACCATATTGGAAAAGAATGGTTGAGTATCTTTGTTGTGAGTGGTCCACAACCAGACCGTATTCTGCTTCTGTTGTATCGACGACCGTTTGGATTGCCGCAAGAAACTCATCCCATGTCCAAAGGTCATCAGCACCAGTTGGTACTGTAATCCCAGCTTCATCGAATAAGGTCTTGTTGATGAACATACCATTAGCAGAGACATTCGCTGCAAGAGCGATTGTATGCTCGCCATCAATGGAAGTGGTTAGATACATATCATCTGCGCTAGGTGCAATATCTGTAATATCAAGCAAGTAGTCAGAATATGCCGCATAAGATGCGTATTTAACAACAGCCGGTGCATTGTCTGCCTTGATCATGTTAAGGAGTTTGGACTCCATATCATCGTAAGGTACTTCAACGAACTCAGTAGCAATGCCGGTTTCTTCTGTATATTTCTCCGCCATGGCTTTAAGAGCCCCACCCTCACTGGTGTCATCTGAGGTCAAAATGGTCAACACTGTTTCTTCTTCTGCTGATTGGCATCCAGCAAGTGACATGACAGCCACCAATGCGAGCAATAATGCAACTAATTTTTTCATAATAACTGTGCCTCCTTTTGCAATCTGTTTTCTATTTCTATCCCTTTTACTTGGTTTCCAACAAGAACAATATGGCTAAAGCCTGCCCATAAGGCATTGATTTTATCTCAATGTTCTTATAGAAATCCTTTGAATCCCTTCCCATAGCTGTGCCATAGGAAACTTGCTCCAAAACACCCTCCTCCGATATCAAATCAAGAATCGGTGATAGTGCTTTGTTTGCTACATCTATATAACTCTTGTCCAAAAGCTGTAGATTCGCCGCCTTTAAAAGGCCATAGGCAAAACCACATGTTGCACTGGCTTCAACATAAGAGGTTGGATCATCGACCAACGTATGCCACATACCACCATCGCTTTGATAGCGCTTCAATGATACGGCCTGTGCCTTCAGTGCCTCTACCAAGAATCTCTTAACAGCACCTGAACAATTTGTTATCTCAATAAATTCTGGAATTGCCGCCGTAATCCAGCAATTTCCACGTCCCCAAAGGGCTTCGGCAAAATTATGTCTGCCGTCAAAGGTCCATCCATGGAACCATAAGCCCGTCTTTGGGTCTGTCAAATATTTAATATGAAGCATGAATTGATAAGCTGCTTCATCCAAGTAATCCTGTCGCTTAAGAATTCGACCCATATTACCAAGAAAAAGTACCGTCATGAAAAGCGTATCATCCCATAATTCTTGGCTATTAAGGGTATCCGAGGTCAAGTGTTGAAAACCACCCTCCAAAGTTCGTGGAAGCTTTGTCATCACATCTTCTGCCCATCGCTCACACAGGACCATATATTTTTCATTATCAAGATGCTCCGCTAGAAACGATAGCGTCAGCATCGGCGTCGTCGTATTGATATTCACCGCCGGAAAGCCTATGACAAACTGTCTTTCATAGTAATCGATCAAAGTATCCAGTACTTCTTTATTTCCCTCCTGCTGATACAGCTTCCAGAAGCCATACAGGCCAACGCCTTGGGTCCATTCCCAGAATCGATACCTTTCAATATCATCGCCTGCTATGTTCTTGTCTTTCATCCCTGCAATGAAGGTTTCATCCACCTCATATAGGACCTCTTTAAAACTCACCAACAACTTTTCAAGTTTGGTATCTATTTTTTCCAGAACCATCTTCCAGTACCTCTCAAGTTCATTTTTTTTGCTTTAGGTATGGCTCATCACCGTTATGGGCGTTTGTTATGTTAACCCACATTTTGCTTTTATGAATTTAGAACCAAGTTTATCACGCTCAACAGGTTCAAAACTACCCATTATTTTACAAACCCTTAGTATTATATTGCATATTTTGCTTATTATGCTATAATTAACCCTAATTTCCAATAGTTTCAAACAATTTGCAACTAAACTTGTCGTTCAGTGTCTATAGAATGCTTATTTTTCAAATTGTCTTTGAAAACACCACAGATGGAGGCGATATACCATGCTCTTAAGCGACCATTTTTATTACGACAAAAAACACCTTACAAAGATTGACCAGAGGCATAATGGCTTCTATTATGTTTTTGATTACGACCAAAGAGAGTCCTCATTGAACATGGAATTTCAACACTTCCATCCTTTTTACGAGATCATCATCATGCTGGACAACGATGTAAAGGTCCAGATTGAAGGTCAAAACTACCAGACTAAAGCTGGTGATTTGGTGCTTTTCAAACCTTCCATCCTTCATAAGACCATCTACCCGAAGGGCACGCCTTCAAAAAGAATTCTGATTAACTTCCACTACGACCTTGGCAGCTCCCCTTTTAGTCAAGCCTTGAAGACACTCATGACAATGTTTCACACACCAGAACCTGTTTATCGCTTTGACACAGTGGTTAAAGAACGCATCACCGAAGAAATGAATCAGATTTTCAGATTGACGAAATCACAGGCCTTCTCAGAGGACGACCCTATAGAGCAAATGATCCTACATAATCACTTCACCACCCTGTTGCATACCATTTATACACATCGTCATGAATCCATCTATGCCAATGTTGCCAATCACAATTACAGCATCCAAAAAGTCCATGATATTTGCAGTTATATTCACACCCATTATCAGCAGGACATATCCTTAAGTTCCCTGTCCGAACGTTTTTATATCAGTTCCAGTTACCTATCCAGACACTTCAAAGAAGTGACAGGGTACAATGTCACTGACTACATACAGCAGACCCGTGTCAAAAATGCACAGATTCTCTTATTGACAACCAACGATTCCATCAGTACCATCTCTGAAAAATCCGGCTTTTCAAGCTTTTCCCAGTTCAATCGGGTATTCAAGAAGTTCAACAACCAATCACCTTCCAACTTCAAAAAAAGCGGATATATTTGATATATCCGCTTTTTAATACACATATTTTGACATACATCTAGGTAATTGTTGCATATATTGACGACTAAAGCATAATATGAGCAACATACATTGACTACTTTATACAAGAACTGTAGAATTGACTTATGACTGAATCGTCAAATGGCAGTGACAGCATGGTTAGACATCGATATTGGAATAAGTCCTTTTGACGCTTTAGTCACATCTTTTTACGATAAGGAGTAGATTATGTATCATATTGGGGTAGATTTAGGCGGGACAAATATCGTTGTGGCAATCGTAGATTCATGCGGCAACATCATCGAATCCATCACTTCACCAACCATCAAGGAACGTGAAGGACAGGAAATTTTTGAAGATATTCATTTTTTAACCAACAGTGTTTTAACAAGAAGCTTTCTGAACATTGACCAGATAGAGAGCATCGGCATCGGTGTTCCAGGTAACATTGACTTAGATAAAGGGTCGATTATTTATGCCAACAATCTGAAGTTGGATCATTTTCCGGTCAAAGATTATTTGAAGCAGTTCTATGATGTTCCAATTTATATCGCCAACGACGCTGACTGCGCATTGATAGGAGAACTGTATTTCGGCGCTGCCAAAGGTTACAGCGATGCCATGATGGTAACAATTGGTACCGGCATTGGTGGGTCTATCGTTATTAAAGATCAGTTATTCACCGGATACTTTCCAGGCGCAACAGAGATTGGGCACATTATTATCGAGAGAAATGGACGTCAGTGTACCTGTGGCAACAAAGGTTGCTTTGAAGCTTATGGCTCTGCTACAGGACTTATTGATATGACAAAAGATATGATTGCAGGTCACACCTGCGTTATTCACGATATGATTCGTGATCATGGTGGCCATCTGACAGCAAAGATGACCTTTGACGCAGCTGCACAAGGGGACGAGATTGCCGCGAAAGTATTGGATCAATACTATGAATATCTATCCATCGGCATCTCCAATCTGATCAATATCTTCACACCACAAGTGGTCATCATCGGCGGTGGGGTATCAAGACAGAATTCCGTCTTACTGAATCCACTGAATGAACAAGTTTCCAAAATGACCTATGGTTTTGAGATGAAAACCAAGTTAACCATTGCTACCCTTGGCTCAAACGCAGGGCTAATCGGCGCAGCTATGCTGTACCGTCAGTATAAGGATACAAGCAATACTACAATTAATGCTTAACAACCACCCTTTTTATATACGTTAAGAAGAAAAGGCACTGTCGCAATCGACAGTGCCTTTTTGTGATAAATTCATATATTTTATACTTTACTTAGCGGTCCACCATGCTTCTTATTCTTAAATGCACTGTGGGTCTTTCCCATCTTGTGCGAAGGGTGCTTATGTTGGTCGTCTGCATCATGATCATGCAGATGCTTCTTCTCTTCAATGAGTTGCTTCATCTTGCTTCTTTGATTCATTGATTGACCACTTCCTTTCAGGACATCAGCTTATATCTTCATATTACGCCTATGATCATCACAATTCAAGCGGTATTTCATATTAAGCTATTCACGCCATAAACGGTTAATAAACTGAATCTATTGACATCAATCTTTCGAAAACAATCCCATCAACCCTATCAAAGCAGGGAAGATGACCCCAGCAACCGGCCATATGATCCAACTGATATGCCAATCCATTGTCCAAAAGCTCCACCCTAGATATATCGCTGTCACCAACGGCCAATAAAATGCAGCCAACTTCTCAGCTCTCTTGTATTCTTCTCTATTCGCCGGAGAAAATTTACCTTCTTTAAGCAACAAGTCATAGACTTCTTTCCTTGATCCAACTTGTGCCAGGGTGTGTACACCTTTACCTACGATAACAAGTAGCGTCGCAAGCATATACATCATAATCTGATCTGATCCATCCAATACGCCACCTAGGATAATTGTCAGTGACCCTAATATCAGCAAACTGATACCAATAGCCATATGGCGTGCGTAGGTAGGTCGAAAGTCTTCTGACCTTTCCTTTACAATGCTTTCAACGCCATACTGAAGTTCAAACTTCTTCTTTTCAAAGGTATCGAAGCCTTTTTTGTATTTCTCAGTGTGAATCATCATGCCAATTGCACCTGCGACGATAACTAGGAGTATACCCATGCCTATACCTATTGCCAGATTCTCAGAAATAATATTGTAGCCTGAATAGGATAAACCCATCAAAATGAACATTGGCGCTGATGAAACAATCAGTAGATACACACCATTACTAACGATATTGCCAATTTTAGTCTTCGCCGCTTCATAATCATTTACCTGATCAATGCTGACACGTATAACACCTTCTTCCACATCTTCGCCAAGAGGCTCCATGACCTCCATCTCATCTTTAAGAAGAAAGTCTGTGGAAACACCAAAGATCTCTGCTAATCTTAAGATCTTATTCAAATCAGGAATACTCATGGCACTTTCCCATTTGGATACCGATTGTCTTGAGACTTCCATTTTTTCTGCCAGTTCTTCTTGAGACCAGCCAAACTGTTTTCTTAATTTAACGATTTTATCTGCTAATTTCATTGTCATCTTCCTTTCATTTGCCACCTGCCTGTCATGACCTAGGATTCGAATCTCCAGGTGGTTCATCCCTTATTTGATAATGAAATTATACCAATCACCCCGGTTGCACACCATCATCCTTCCTTGGAAATTTGTCAACCGGCGGTTGCGAATGTTGATATTTGGGGGTTTTCACACTTCAACCTTACGTCTGTCACTTCTTCATCAACTTTCTGGCTTCTTCCCCACTCATATTCATTACAGATGCCACTTCCATTCAGTGGCCGCTGATAGACTTGGTCCATAAGGACTTGGTTCAATGCACAGTATCCCATATCCAAGTTTTCTACGCCCATCAACTTCATAGCGAATTCGGTAGAACTTGTACATTCTTTGGGTATCTGAGAATTCTTCGCTGTAAGGACAGTTTTCCCTTTCAATCTGTTCAACAGCAACAATCTCTCCACCTTTTGAAGCAACAGCCGCCTCGATTGCCTGTTGTCTTTCTTCCTCGATATCTCCAGCATTTCTCTTAAGAGACCAAACAGCAAAGACTATGCCTGCCATTGTAATGACACCTATAATAACGTATTGAACCATAATCGTCCTCCTCTGAGGCTTATCCGCCTAACATCAACTTTGTATTGTGATATTGTTCCGGTGCATTGACTTAAGTCAATGCCGATCCATCATTCTTCTGTCATAATACATTCAAGTCATTTATAAAACACCTTTGAAAGGAGCTTATTCTATGAACACTGAACACAACCCAATCCGATTTTGGAGTATAACCTCTGGTATTTCCCTACTGGTCATGGCTGTTGCTGCTGGCTTTGCCTATGGTATTTCTTTCTCTAGTATCTATGTTGAGAACAACCCTGCCTTGACACTTGAAAATATCCAGGCCAATAGCAGTCTTTACTATGCCGGCGCTATAACTTGGTGTCTGATTCTCATGACTGACCTGATTGTTTCCTATGGATTTTATAGGTATCTGAAACCAACCAATAGAAAAATAGCCACTTCATCCGGCATTCTCAGATTCATCTACTCAATCTTCTTGGCCGTTGGTATTGTATTACTGTTTCTAAGCAATACGGATGGCTTTCTAAAAATGTGGTCTCTCGGACTATTCATCATCGGGTTTCACCTGATTGTCACAGGCATTGGCGCTATCAGAACCATTCATGTGCCGAATATCCTTGGTGTTCTATTGATCATCGCCGGACTTGGCTACTCAGTCATTCATGGGCTGAGCAACTTTCTACCCTGGGCGACTGATTTTGCTATTACTTTGGAATCTATACTGGCAATCCCTATGACCATCGGCGAGTTATCCTTTGGCACTTGGCTATTGATCCGAGGCGGTAAATCTATTAGTCAACAGCCTTCAAATGTCTCTGACCCAGGCGCCCTTTGATTCTACTCAGAGATTCAGGTGTCATTCCCATATAACTTGCCAGTTGATGTTGGGGTACTCTATTGAACAACTCAGGCCTTTTGTCCATCATGAATTTGACCCGCTCCTCAGGCGTCATACGTATGAATGAGGCAAAAGTGTCCTGTAGTTTACCCATACCAGCTTGCACCATCTTCAGTACAATGCTTTCAAACTCAGGAAATTTTTCCAGCTCACTTTCTTGCTCATCCAATTCACCGACAATCATGATGGATTCTTCCAGGCACTCCACAGTATATGGAGATTCTGCCTCATCATTTCCAGAGAAGATGGCGATGCTTTGATTCTCCGTGAAAAAGTCAGAGGTCACTTCTTTTCCCTCCACATCCACAGAGTATTTTCTGGCACAACCTTCTATAATGAAATAGCACTGCCTGGGTATTGTCCCCTGCTCAATCAAAACAACCCCTTTTCCAAATACCTGTACTGGGATATGATCTACCATAGCTCTAAGTTCAGAATCTCCTAGTTCACTATACTCTTTGATGATGTTTGCCAACTTATCCAAAGCCGCACTGCTGATTCTTTCCTCTTTCATTGATTCAACTCCATCTTGTTGCATTTTTTAGAAGCCTTATTTATATCGATTAACTGGATAACCGCCGTTACTATTTTGATTCACTTGTTCAAAAGCAGATGCTCCAATTGTTCTTCAAAGAAAAGATTGTCTTTTGATGTCCTTTTCTTTATCTTACCAGCCCGTCTGCCTTGTTGCCGTTCTCTTCTGGCGATGTGCCGTTCAAACATCAGTTGATCAATATTCGCACCATCCAAAACTTTACCGGATGGCGTGATGACTTTGCATCCCTTCCCTATTGCCAGAGAGGCTACACCATAATCTTGAGTAACAATAACATCTCCTGCCAAGGAAGCGTTGATTAATGCCAAATCTACTGAATCAGCCCCTTGATCCACAATCGTTACATCACCATATTCTGTCTCTATACGGTGATTGATGTCCGCGAACAACCGCAGAGGTACACCATGCTTGCTAGCAACACGTGTTATTTCGTTTTTAACCGGACATGCATCCGCATCTACTATTATTGTCATACTTAAAGGCTCCTGTTGTCAATCTTTTGTATGTGATCGTATAAAAATAAATCGACAGCGCCATAACGAACTGTCGATTCATTTTGTATAACCTCATTCTATTTCATGATAAGACCATCCATTTAATCTATTGTAAAACTCACTTCATCACTAATGTAAGAACCATCAATATCTATGACGTTACTAACGACTAACTTATATGAGTTGGGATCAAGGTACTCGTCAAAAGTAATGGTCACCTCGTCATCATCCGAAACATCAATATCCTCAATACTATAGGTTGTACCGTCACCATCCGTCAATGTATAGCGACTCGCACTCTTGGCACTGGTCGCATTCACATCATCTGAAAAAGTGACCATAATCTCACGACTGCCACTGACAATGACACTTTTTACATATTCATTGCCCATGAAATCTTGTGAATCTGTAATACTACTGCCTGTCTCAGCCGATATACCGGTAACTGCCAAAGTATAGATCTCACCATGTTTCAAATCTGTTTTGAAAGTAATGGATACTTCGTTGCCATTTCGCCAACTAATCTTATCAATACTTTTTTCATCACCGTCTTCATCGGTCACATCATATTTACTCAATTTCTCAGCTGATTCCTCATCGACATCCACGGTATAGGTTACAAGGATTCGATTATCACCGGATACCTCAATCGAGAAAATCCCTCTTGATGAACCTACAACAAAGTTCATATAATCATCTACAAAATATCCTTTCACATCAACAACACCATCCATAACAACGATATAATTGCCCGAAAGTGTGTGCGCAAAATCTATCGTCACTTCATTCACCGCTGTAAGTGTTATTGCCTCAAATGGATTTTTCTCCAGACCGTTACCTGTGTACAATTTGTAATTGGCCACATTTTCTGCACTGACTTCATTCAACTTATTAGACATACTGATTGTAATCGAATCACTGTCTATAACATCTACTGCCAATAGATAAGCAGGCTTAGTGTTATCAAATTCAATCATTGAATCAGGATCGATCAATCCACCAGCCAAAGCAATGTCCAACTTGCTCTGATCAGCACCTATGATGGTTTCGATTAGACTCTTACCTGAACCGGATGGTACTCTTTGCAACGCTTCATAAGTGGTATCCACCAAGGTACCTCGGCTAATACCCACACTGTTATCTAAAGTACCATTATCTTCCCACGCCGTCTCCGAACCGGTAATCACCCTATCAAACCAAGTAGCCAACTGTCTGGCTGTAATAGATAGTCTGCTACCGAATTCGTCCTCACTAACGCCATTGGTGATACCTTCACTAACCGCCAAAGCCACATAAGGCTGGGCCCATGATGACACATCAATAAAGACGCTTTGATCCGTATTCAACACTTCATATCCAAGGGCGTCAATGACAATCTTTGCCGCCTGTTCCCGGTTGGCATATTCATCTAAAGCCGGATCAAACTTCACTGTACTGACACCATCAAACAAACCAAGGTCATGAAGCACCTGCGCTTTTTCTTCTGTTGTCATTGTATCTTCAGCATAACCAGATACCGACACCCCAAAAAACATCACAACTACTACAACCAGAGCTAATAACTTGCTACGTCCCTTCATACAAACTCCTCCATCATCATTGTCATGCCAACACCTACCGCTCACCCCGCATTGGCCATTTCTCAGTCAAATAGCTTGCTCATTATGTGTTTAAAAGAATTACTTTGCTAATAACATGATAACACTTATGTTTTGAATTGGATAGACTAAGCTAATTAGATTTCACAAAGAATCATATTGTGATGAATTTTCAATATAAAGTAATAATGTACATAAAAGCATTACTATCTACACTATTTTCCAAAGCCAACCTCAGATGTTCAAATCATAATGGCAGTAACCTTTCATCAGTAAAATTTATTCAAAAAACATCGATCAGCTAGCAAAACCAATCAATAAACGCTATAATTTTAGTGAAGACATCACGCTGTACTTCAGGAGGTATCTATGAACCATTCACAAGATTATAATGGCCCTGTGGAAATTGCAAAAGGGATTTACTGGATTGGGCACTTTGACGCAAATGTAGGATTACAGTGCAATCCGTACCTTATTGTAGAAGGTGATGAGGCAATCGTCATTGATGGTGGCAGCCGCTCAGACTTCAGCTTTGTCATGCTCAAAATTCTACAGACCGGTATCAACCCAAACAATATCAACAGACTCATATATCAGCATTACGATCCTGATTTATGCGGAAGTATACCTCATTTTGAAAGCATGATTCACAATGAAGACCTGAAAATCATGTCACATCATGAAAATAATATCTTCATTAAATACTACTCGACAGTAAAGCCCAAGCTATGTATAGAAGAACTCGGTTTTTCCTATACATTCAAGACCGGACGGCGTTTGAAGTTCATCAGGACACCTTATGCTCACTCAGCCGGAAGCTTTATGACCTACGATGAGAATACCAGAACGTTGTTTACAAGCGATTTGTTCGGCAGCTATGATCACATATGGGAGCTCTACATCGATTTAAAAAACCAATGTGGCTACTGTGAGATACATGATACATGTCCTGAAGATTCTTCTCCATGTGCCTTAAATGGTATTAGAAGTTTCCACCGCAGGGTTATGCCGTCTACAGCAGCTCTTGAATATGCTCTGAATCTCATCAAAGAAATCAACCCCATATTAATAGCACCACAACATGGTAGTGTTATCAGAGGGGAAGCATGGATTGGTTTTGTATTGAAACAGTTAGATCAAGTCAAGCAGGTCGGCATTGAGTGGTTTTTGGAAGAGGGTGATTAAATGCTAGATATGAAAATAGATCTACAAGAACTAACAACACTGACAAATAATGAACTAATCAAGCTCGTTTTAGACCTTAGCTCTTATCAAGATGACCACCGTATCCAGGGAGAGCTGCTCATGGATCTGATTCATCAGTATTCTGCTCTTGAGAGCCTGCTCAAAGAGCGAATTGCAGACGTCGAGCGTTTGTCCATAACAGATACCTTAACACAACTCAAGAATCGTTTGTATCTTAACGGAGCTCTTAGCCGCACCTTTGAACGATATAAAAGGTATGGCACCCCTTTTTCTGTCCTATTATTTGATATAGATTATTTCAAAAAAGTAAATGACAGCTATGGTCATGATGTTGGTGATGAGGTGCTAAAAGAAATAGCACATCTAGCCCTGCATCACTCCAGAACAACGGATGTTGTGGCACGATGGGGCGGCGAAGAGTTCATCGTCCTTATGGAAAATACACATATAGCCGAAGCGTATCATTATGCCGAGAGATTAAGGGGCGCAATAGAATCAACAGACTTTAAGATTGGACGACCCGTTACTATCAGCGGAGGTCTTGCTGAAATTAGTGAACTGATAACAACAGATATGTTGGTTAAAGCAGCCGACAGAGCTCTATATAAAGCAAAACAAAATGGACGCAATCACATTTATTAAAACAAAAATTCTGTTTATAATACATTTTTACGAACGTAATGATGTATTATGCTGATTCAACAAACACAATAAACGCCGAAACTATTACGCCTCGACGTTTTCAATATGTTAAAGTTATTAAACTAAGCGTTCTCACCACTTATGCATCTGCAGGTACTTTGATTACGATCTTCATTACAGGTGCAGAGCCTTCTCTCGCGACTCTCGGCTTATGACCAAGATCCGTTCCAATGACGACAAAGTCCCCTTCCTTGAAGCGTACAACATCCCAATACTTTGGCTGATGATAAAAGGTAATATCTGCTTCGCTATCATAATGGACCTTCACTTCAAGATCCTCTCTATCAACCAAATGTATGTCTTCGACACCTTTTACCAGGTATTGGATATCATAGTATCGATCATGTGTCTCAAAGTCCAAAACTTCTTCATTTGATGTTTCATAGCTCTGAATCATGACCTTTACACCGTTATCGAGTGTTATTGTGCCGGGCTCAAGCCTATCTACATCATTTATTTTTTTGAGAAAGTTAAAGGCTGTCTCAAATTTCTTTGTCGTCAGAACAGCTGTATCCACTCCTACAATATTTGCTTTTATCATAATTAACCCCTCTTAAGTCAGAGAATTATCATCATATATTCATCTATACGTTTTATCCTTGATCAGGTGCCTAGATAGCGGAAGATTGTCTCTTCTGTCAAATCTTCGTTAAGACTTTCATGCACAACTGTGCCTTTTTCAATGATATAGCACCTGTTGCTAACATTTAGAGCGAAGTTCACACTTTGTTCCGCAACCAAAATGGTGACACCTCTATCAATCAACTTCTTAACGATATCTTCCAATTGCTTAACAATGATTGGCGCAAGGCCTTCCGTTATCTCATCAAGGATCAACAGCTTAGGATTTTGCATCAACCCTCTTGCAACTGCAAGCATTTGTTGCTCACCTCCAGAAAGCTTTCCACCCATGGATGTTTCCCTTTCCTGAAGTCTAGGAAACAACTCGTAGATCTTCTCCAAGTCCCAATAATCACTGCCATCAATGCCTTTTTTCTTAGCAATCATGAGATTTTCTTTTGTTGTAAGGTTCGGGAATATATGCCTACCTTGAGGTACGTATGCAATCCCTTTATTGGCAACTTGATTCGGCAATAGACCAGAGACTTCCTCACCATTGAATACGATGCTGCCTTCTGTCTTACATTTATTCTTCGGGTTCATAATACCCATAACGGTCTTCATTGTCGTTGACTTACCGACACCATTTCTTCCCAAAAGGCAAACAGAATTACCCTCTTCCACATTAATGGAAAGATTAAATAAGATATGGCTTTTATCATAATATGAATTGACATTCTTAAGCTCTAGAACTTTAGACATGTGCACCACCTCCAAGGTAAGCTTCTTGAACAAACGTATTGTGCTTGATTTCATCAGCGCTCGCTGTAGCGATTAACGCCCCATTATTCAGAACGGAGATCTCATCTGCATAATTGAATACGATATCCATGTCATGCTCAATGAACAACATTGTCATTTTCCGTTCAACACCTAATTTCCTTACTAGATCCATCAAGCGATAGGCTTCTTCACGAGACACTCCTGCTGCAGGTTCGTCCAAAATAAGAAGTTCAGGTTCCATCGCTAAGGCAATAGCAATATCTAGTCGACGTTGGTCGCCGTAGGACAAATAACCGGCCACCTCATTAAGTTTATCTTCCATCCCCACTAGACTCAGGTAATAAGTTATCTCCTCTTTCAGGTATTTATCCTTTACAGGTAAAAAGCTGAAAACAGCGGAATTCATATTGATTCTTGCAATTTGAACATTCTCATATACGGTTAGTTCTGGAAAAATCTGGGTAATTTGGAAACACTTACACATACCCTTCCTAACAATTTTATGTGGGGCAAGGTTGGTGATTTCTTCACCTTTAAAGAATACTTTTCCACTGGATACATTGGTTCTATTACAAATCAAATCCATCAGCGTACTCTTGCCTGCACCGTTTGGCCCAATTACTGCTCGCATCTGCCCACTTGGCACTTCGAAAGAGACATCATCCACTGCATGTAAAGCCCCAAAATAACGATTCAGATTCTCTACTCTTAATATTGGTTCTGACATGACTACACCTCTTTCTCCGGAATGTTTTGTTTATATTTCAATTCCGATAAATCTTCAACGACATCAGCTTCTTCCTCACCCAGATTCAGCTGTTTCTTATCTCTGATCAATCCACCTTGCATGAACAATACACAAAGAACAATAATCACGCCCATGACAGCTTGATAATAGTTGGTAAAAACAGGTAATTGTACATTGATATAAGTGACAATGGCTGCCCCTAAAATCGGACCGAAGAAACTGTACATTCCACCAATCAGACACATGATCAGACCATCCATGGTTGCATTGAGTGAAATCATTGTTGGGAAAGCGCCCATGTTTCTCATTGAATAAAGTAATCCAGCAATTGCGCAGAAGAATGAGGACACCATATAAGCTATGAGTCTCATATTTTTGGTGTTGATCCCCAAGAATGTCAAACGTTCCAAGTTCTCTCTACTCCCTTTCAATACTTTCGCAAATGGTGATTTGAAGAAGAAATAAATCAGAACAATACCAATGATACAAACGATGAAAGTGAAATAGAAATTTTCTCTTGTACTCATCGCAAATGGTAATCTAACAGGTCCAGTTATTCCAGTATCACTTCCAACAATCTGCAGTTTTTGAACCATTGTCCAAAGCAATATATTGATCCCTAGATTCATGAATGCGAATGCCAAGTCATCATTTGACCTAAGACACACAGCACCCACAACCAGTGATAGCACCGAAGTAAGAACTATAGCACCGATCAGAGCGATAATCAGCGGCTGATGCAATCTTACGAAAATAAACAGATATGCATACGCCGAAAATCCAAAATACATTCCCTGCCCCAGTGGCCTTAATCCGCCAAAACCGAGTATGATATTGACTGCCGAAGCAAATAACATATAGATGACCATCCGTCCCATAAAATCCAGAACGGAGTCAGAAGCAGTAAATGATGCTATAAGGATGATAAAGACAGTAACCGTGCCTAATATCAAATTGATTTTATTTTGTGATAATTTCTTGATTCCTTCTAACATAGGCTATGCTCCTTCCACTCTTGTAAATAAACCGTTCGGTTTGATGATAACCGATATAACCATGAGTGCCGGTGCCAAAAGGTTATAGTATTGTGGCAGGTATATCGCACCAAAGGCATTGACCAATCCAACTAGAAGTGCCGCTGGAAGGCATCCGTTCATATTTCTAAGACCACCAATAATTAGAATTGGCATGATATTACTGAAAATGGACAATCCCTCTTTAGGGCTCATTCCTGTGATTGGTGCATTTAACACACCACCGATACCTGCGATACCCATACCAATCATGAACATTATGGAGAACAGTTTGTTCGTATCAATACCAAGACAGGAAACCATTTCTCTATCTTTGATGATTGCACGCATAATCATACCAAGTTTTGTTTTGTTGATCATCAGCCAGAACGCAAGTGCGATCAGGGCACCGACAAAGATCATAAACAAATAGTACACAGGGAAATAAATACCAGCCAACTTGATAGCACCATTAAGGAACTCAGGCAATCTCATCAGCCTTATTTCATAACCCCAAATCATAACCATCACATCAACGATGATGTAGGCCACCCCAAAGGTCAGGAGCATGATATAGAGCATGTTTTTTCCGAACAACGGTCTTAGTGGAAGTTCTACAAAATAACCAGCTACGCCAACAAGAATAGGTACGATGATCAACGTTGGTATAAACCCAAAGATGCCAGCTAGGGTGTATGTTAGATATGTACCAAGAACAAAGAAAGCACCTTGCCCGAAGTTAATCATATTCATACCGCTGATAATCAAGGACATTCCTGCAACCATCAAGTAAGCGATCATACCACTTGATAACCCCGTAACCAGGGTTTGCAAAAAATAAGAAAAATTCATGAGTTACTCCTCTACTGAGTCATATGTCATCGGAAGCGCCAGGCCTATAGCCCGGCACTTCCAATTGCTTGTTCTTATTGTTCTATGTCTTTCCAGGTATAGTTCATTTCTGCTGCGTATGCTTTCATCTCATCTTCATTCGGAAGCACATCATCTGCCATGTAGACCTTGTAGATATCACCTATAGGAATATCCCATGTACCAGTTGTGTCTTCAACTGCAGTCACGTAATAATATGCGTGGTTCATAACATGGTCATAAGAACGGAATCCCAATCCTTCACCATAGATCGTATCAAACTCAACCGTTTCCAAAGCAGTTGTTACACCTTCCGGAGACCAGTCATCTGTTGATTTCAAAGCCTCTGCAATCGCTACAATACCGATATACCATGTGTAACCCATGTCAGATGGACCGATTTCAGCATCAAAGTTCTGCTTTGCAAGTTCTTGATATGTAGCAACCATCTCATCATTGCCTTCAATCTCACTCATCCAGAATGGCCATAACGCTACACCGTGAACTTTACCGTATGGGTAGTTACCGGCAGCAGCCAATGATGATGTGTTTGAAGAGTCACATGTGTACCAACCAAGGTAATCCGCTTGTTCCCACAAACCGAATTGTTGACCTTGGTTGACCAAGGATACGAAGTTAGGACCAGCAACAGCACCGATGATTGCATCAGGGCCTTTACCAACCACTGAAGAAATGATATTGGAGAACTCTGTAGAACTTGAGGATACCTGACTTGAGCCTAGATTCTCATATCCCTCTCCAAGGTACTTGTAGAAGAAGTCACGGCTATCTCCGGATGCACCACCATCATTTCCTATGAAGTATGCAGATTTATAACCCATTTCTTCTGCATACATTGCATTCATGTTGGCAATCGCCCATGCATTAAAACCGGATGCAAACATATATCTTGACGCATTCTCAATCGTTACACGTGTATTCATCGTACATGGTGTTACCATTGGGAACTTGTTTGTCTCAGCCCATTGAGCACCCGTTGGCGCTTCACCATCGGATTTTGGCCCAAGAATGGCAACAACACCTTCTGACACGAGTTCTGTCGCTTTTTGAGCAACGTTCGCTGAATCAGATGCTGTGTCACGGTAGACAAGTTCAACCTTCTTGCCATTGATTCCGCCGGCTTCGTTGATCTCCTTAGCCGCAAGTTCAGCACCCGTCTCAGCCCATACAACTGTCGCTGCCGCAGGTGATGATCTGTCTGTGAGAACCCCGATTTTCACTGTATCACTATCGTTTGAGGCACTGGATTCTTGTGTTGATGATGTTGCAGCTTCTGTACTTCCTTCTGTTGCAGCTGTCTCTGATGATGATTCTGCTGATGAAGACGTATTCGTATCATCAATGGTATTACATGCACTCAAAGACGCTACTAGCATTAAAAGCACCATAAAGAAAGATATCATTTTTTTCATTGTAAACCTCCCAATAATCACAATTACTTAGCTACTTGAACTTGGTTACATTTATCAGGATGACTAAGGCGTCAAAAGGCCAAGTTGAGTTGAATAGGTACAATATATAGTGTTGAAACGTTACAATGAAATACTATATATTGTGCGTATTCTTTATGAAACTACCTTTTGACACTCTTATCATCAGGATCATAAACATCGTCGCTTCTGACAAAATAGTCAGCGTTACGCTGTGCTATGGAATCCTCTTCCTTACGTACATACTTATTCTCCAAATCCACCCAATGACGGTCAGCCAGACCAAAGAAACTCATTGTAGTAAACACCTTATAACCTGTATCGTCGAAGTGATAATCAACATAGTCGTTGTTTTGTTCCATCATCACGTGACGGCCTACATCAAGCATTGCGAGCATTGCAGCGTGCATGGAATAATGAATGCCTACAAGCGCATAATTCCCAAGTTCCTTCAGCTCTTCCATTGTAATCTCATTCGGATCATGGGATTTGCCGCAGATGTCTGGGTACCACATCGGACATTTGTAAGCTGCATTGATCTTGCTGCATAGTTCAAATTTACTGCCCTTGACTTTGTGCATCCACAAGATGCAAATCATGTCTGCACCTGCATCCATATAAGCTTTCATTCGTTCAATAAGTTCGTCAAAATCCTCTTCAGGGTTTGTGTCACATCTTGCAATCAAAAAGCCATTTTCGCCACCTGCATCCAGGCCATCTCTTGCAGCTTTGAAACGAAGCACTGCATCTTCGATTGAAAGCTGGCCTTCTCTACCGAGCTCAGCAGTATCTGTAACAAGGACACCTGCTGCACCAGCTTTCATGATTCGTTTACACCCATAATAGGTATTCAATCCTCGACCAAAGCCAAAACCATCATCTGCATCGATAATCAACGGCATGTCTGTCATGTTTGTGATTCTATCCGTTACCTGTATGAAATCATCAATCGACAAAAGCTGTAAGTCCGGTATCCCCGTTAGTGCGCAAGCCAGATCACCACTACTCACCATGATCACTTCAAACCCATTCATCTCGGCAGCTTTTGCTGAAGCACAGTCATGCAATTCAGGCACAATCCTTACTTTTCCATCACCGATTAATTCCCTAAGTCTTTTTGCTGAATCGTTCATCATCTTCTCCTTTCACTCGGTTATTAAAGTCCCTGATATCTATTAGAGTCTGTCTTTGATATTAGGTCTTGTCCAACCTTCTGGAAAGTCTTCAACATGATTCCCAACGATGGTATATTCCTTATCTTTCAATGTGAACTTATTTTCAAGTTCCATATAGCTTTGTGGGTCGAACATAGGTGTTGCGGAGAAACCTGGTTCACCAGTACCTGAAGCATGTGTAAAGGAGTACTCAACACTTTGGTTCTTGAAGTTCTCACGACCGTGCTCCAACATACCTTCCATTGCAGCCTTCATCGTGTAATGTGTGGAACACATAACATAACCTAGTGGTGTCAACTCTTCCATTGTACATAGTGGTTTACCAGTACCTGCTTCAGCTCGAACATCAGCAAAGATCTTAGGTCCTTTAACACGCTCAGCAAACTCAATAGCATGGTCAATGGTAGCAACCTTTACCATCATCGCAAGTTCAGCACCAAGGGCCATCGCTTCGTTAAGACGCTCGCAACCTTCGATGAAATCTTCAGGATCATCAGGGTCTGCATTGGTTCTAGCAATGAGCATACAGTCTGTACCTTCAAGCGCTTCCAGTGCAGCTCTTACTTTTGACATAAAAGTAGCACGGTCAGTAATCTTTGTTGACTCTTCCATATCTGCACTGTCTTCAAGCTGAATAGCTGCAGCACCGGCTCTAGCAAGTCTTTTTGCCGATCTGTAAACTGCCAGTGGACCACCAAAACCATCTTCAATATCTGCAATCAGTGGCACTGAAGCTGTCTGTGCAACCCTTGATGTCATCCACTCAAGGTCTGTGAGATTCGTGAATCCATAATCAATAACACCATTCATTGCAATCGAAACTTCACCACCGCTTAACAAGCTTACAGGGAAGCCGCACATTTCAACCGCACGCTGTGAAGCACAGTCGTAAACACAAGGTACGAGGAAACATTCCCCATTTTTTTCATCAAGAATTTCTTTTAATGTTTTTGCACTTGCCATTTCATTTCTCCTTAATCTTCCTATATTGAATACTATTATTTATGCTTTCCCTTCCAGACCGTGGATCATATCAACCACGAAGGCGTGGGTTGGAACTTCAACATCATATTTTTGGGCAGCCTTGAGTACGGCACCACTGATTGTGTCTACTTCCGTCTTTCTGCCATCTCTAATATCTGCACGAATCGATGTACATCCATTAGGTGAGCCTTCAGATGTTGCCTTAACCTTTGTGATAATCTCATCATCATCCGCCTCAAGACCCATTGTTCTTGCAACCGTCGCTGCTTCTTTAATCAGTTGCTGTGTCATCTTCCATGCATGTGGATTGGAAGCGATGTAGCCAATATCCACTTGTAAGACCGCTGTCACAGCACTCAATGAAACATTTGTAAATAATTTGTCCCAAATCAGCTGCTGGATATTCTCATGAATTTTCACATTGAACCCGCATTGGTCGAAGGATTCTTTGACTTTATCCATGAAGTTATCTTTGTCTTCATTCAACATCCCGATGTTGGTATTGCCATAGCCGCCATGCCTCACGTAACCTGGCGCTAATACAGCACCATTGTCTTCCGTTGTTCCGATGATAATATGGTCTTCCTGAACAAAAGCTTTAAGTATATCCTCATGACCGGATCCATTTTGCAGAGTCATTACATATGTATTCTCACCAATCAGATTTCCATTGGATTCCAACGCCGCCTTTGAGAACAATGACTTCACAAAAAGTATGATTAGGTCCATTTTCGGCAACCCTTCTGCGCTGGTAACCGCTTTTGGATGGTACAACACGTCTTTTCCATCCTCTTGAAGCTTCAAACCATTCTTATTGATCTCTTCAACAATGGCTGGTTTTGTATCAACCAAATACACTTCGTTGTTTAACGAAAGATGTCCTCCGTATATTGAACCCATTGCTCCTGCACCAATTACTGCAATCTTCATGTCTGCCTCCTTTTAGAAATATCTTAAGACGTCTTTTCGTCTAATACTCTTTAGCTTGAGAATTCGCTAAGCCCTTCGATTGCATAAGCTCTGATCGGGCAGGAGTCCAAGCCTTTAATAGGAAGTGGGGAATATGACATAAAGAATGTATCTGTTGATAATTCCTCGAGATTCTTCAATACTTCAAGAAATACCACATCAACTTCCATCAGGACATCATGAAAAGCACATACATCCTCGTTGTTGCTTTCAATGGAAACGCCATCACCAAAACCAACGCATTTGACTTTTTTCTCTTTCAACCATTCTGCTGTTTCTCGACAGATGAAAAGTCTCTTATCTTCCTCAGTGTTCGTTGCTTCTGTAAAAGGAGGCAATTTATAATCTGAATCCAAAATGACGATATCATTCTCTTTGATTCTAGTACCACATGCTATTTCCAGATCTTTACCCATGATTTTGTCATTTGGGTTCATATGTGTGATATTCACATAGATTGCTCTTCCCATGAATTGTGTAATTGGTAAGTCCGCGACGTCTGTCCAGTGATCATTGTGATGGTAAGGACATTCCACATGAGTCCCAAGATGACTTGTAAGATCCATAATAGTATGAAAATCCGGTATCGGTCCTCCAGTGTTGAATCTGTACAAGTGGCAACGACGTGATTCTGTTTTTGGGTCAAGTGTTTTTGTTAGGTCAATTACTTTAAGACCAGTTCCTAATTCAAGTGCACTCATTGATATTTCTCCCATTCTTCTAAGTTCTTTAAATTGTTCTCAACATGTGATTATCAGCGCTTATCATATAAGATCAATGCAATCATCTCCACAGGTTCATCACCTATGGCCTCAATACCATGGCCTTCTCCAGTACCTGTAAAAGTAACGTCGCCAGCCTTGACTGTTGTGATATTACCGTTATCATTAAACCTCGCTGTACCGCTCATAATGTAATAAGTTTCAGACTCATTCTTATGAATGTGATAACCTATTGCTGATCCAGGATACACTGTCGTATGTGCAAAAACCCTACCCGTTTCATACATTTCATTTGGTCCATCCAACAAACTCCTAACCGTGATTTCGCCATCACCACCAAAAGGACCCGGTTTCTTCTCTTTTACCACTTCATCATTAATTCGAATCATCTGTTCCCTCCTCACTTGGATAAAAACTTAACTTGCTGTTGTCTGCAATTAGTATACATCATATATACAACAAGATTCTATCATGAATACCAACAATATATATCTGGTATTTTTGTGCATGTTCTATAATTTTTATATTTTCTTTGCCTTTTTATTGACCATATACTATAATATATTAATATCTATCTTCACGGGAGTATAATCAATTGTCACCATAAGGTTGATCTAATTAAGTCGGATAGCCCACACTCACACTTCCCCGAGCAAAAACAACAGATATTACCTATTAGCACAGCAAGTTGGTACACATTTCTCTTATTGTTGCATCAAACCCCCAAATGTTGTAAACTTGATGTATACATTAGACTTGAACATATAAGAGATCTCTGAGTCACTGATGACTCAAAGAATTCCAAACCTACATTCAAATAACCATATAAGGATTGAACAAATGAAAAATAACAAGACTTCTAATCGTGATTTAAAAGAATTTGCCTATTCAGTTTTGAAAGAACGGCTAGTCGACTGCATTTATCCACCTGGCAGTCTGATGAACGAAGCACAATTATGTGCAGAATTAGAGCTAAGCAGAACCCCTATCCGGGAAGCTATTAGCAATCTTGAGTTGGAGGGTCTTGTAAAAGTGATTCCAAAAAAAGGGATTTATGTTACAGACATCCTCTTCAATGATATATTGCAGATATTTCAAACGCGATTGGAGATAGAACCAGTTGCTTTAAGGCTTGCTGCACCTTATTTGCCAATTGATGAATTGAAAAACTTCCGTAAGCAGTTCCTCGAGCCGGTTCGCGACATACAAAACAGCTTCAGATTTGATACAGCGATGCATCTTTTCATCATCGAACATTGCGGCAACCGCTATATCATAGATATGATGCGAAGGGTATTTGACCAAAACACTAGAATTATCATCTCCAGTAAGCAAAACCAACTTCAAATTCATGATGCTCAAAAAGAACACCTTGAAATACTGGATTATCTTATCGAAGGTAAGTTCAAAGAAGCTGAAGAAAGCATGAGAACGCATGTCGGCAAATGTCGTACCGCTGCTGTTGATTTCTTCTACTCCTCCCAAGCGTACACAGAGTTACAGAACCCGACTTACAAAAAGGAATTGGATAAGATACAGCAAAGTATTTGATCTGGCTTATTCACATATGATACACATAACCTTTATAGCACAACTGCAAATATGCAGTGGTGCTTTTTTATTTGATACTAATTTCCTTCATTTTACTATCAGTTAAAAACATCCGATGGCATTAAATGCACAGTATGTTCAATCTAAGAAACGCATGAAAATGCCTTTTCTGTAGTTCTATCGCCCCATCAGCTTCAAGCGTATGACTCTAGATTATCAAGATTAGATTGTGAAGACAATGTGCAGGTGGTAAAATAGAAACCAATAAAAAGTGCATTTTGCACAGGAAGGTTTATGATGTATACAGCTATTGAAAATTCAAAACTAATACTTTATGAAACTTACTACAAAACGAAGGACATAAAGTCATTATTGAACAAATGTGCTGATATTCTTGATAATCCCATACTTTTAGCTTCAAAGAGCTATAGAGTCATTCATTCCGTCAACAAGACCAATATTCTCATTGACGACGAAACTTGGAGTTTCGCAGAAAAGTACGGTTATTTTGCATCAGATTCTATTCGTAGTTTTAAAGAAGCCGGTTTCACCACTGCTGTACACCAGCATGATAAACCAGTACTCATCGATTATGATATATGCACTGATATACCGAGAGCTGTACACCGAGTCGTGGCAGACAATAAAACCGTCGCTTATCTAGGTGTATTACAGTTAAATAGGACAATCTCCGAAAAAGACATGGTACTGATCGAAACCATTGGCGATATTCTGTCCGTGGCCCTTAAAGCTGAAAAATATAACATTATAGAATTTCAAGACAGCATACAGGACGAACTGATTATGGATGTTCTAGAAGAGCGCATTCATACCAAAGACCTTTTGTATGAAAGAATGTATTCTGCCAATTGGAATGTTCAGAAGTACTTTAAACTTTTAATCGTCCCACTCACAACCAGCGATGGCAGCATCCATTACAATAGCTATCTAATGAGAAAGATTCAGGAAAAAGTAGCAAGCAGTAAAATAGTTACTTATAAGAATACATTAATCATAATATTGAACGCCAATAAAATTGACCATCTTAAGGAGGCAACTGCACAGATTAAAGAAATCATGGTCACAAATGGGCTTTACACCATATCGAGCAGGATTTTTGAAAATGTACTCTTCTTGCCAAAAATATTCAAGCACCTAAGAGAAATCTCCGCTCATCTCAACATAACGAAAGCAAGGCATCAACCTATCATCCACCAAGACCAGTATCTCGCTGAATCAATCATCCACAAGGCGGGTATACATGACAACTTGGAACATTACATTGTAAATGCTTATCATACATTGAATCAGCATGATTATTTGAATGGCACAGAGTATGTTCTTACTTTGAAGAAATTCTTGGAACATGCATGCAACGTCACCAAAACAGCCGAAGCGCTATTCATTCATAGGAATTCCGTCAGAATGCGTTTGAAATTAATTGAGAACTTAATAGGGCCCATTGATAATGGACAACTTCTTTTTGACATCTATCTATCGGATAAACTGAACACTTGGAACATGGCCGCTAGTCGATTTCCATATTGATACCATACATCGCATAAATTCAAAATAAAAAAGTATGTATTTTCGCACTAGCGACTATTACATACTTTTTTGAGCTATATTTATATTCATTGACTATTAAAAATCACTGCTAAGGCCCATAGTCTCATCTACCAAGCCCCATCCCCCTGATAAATAACCGACTCTGAAAACCCAGTGTACAAGAACCTGATTCCTAGCAATATCGCTTCTACACTCGCCAGTCCGGTCCGCCTAGTCCACCGAATCTGACCCAGCCTTCTTTTGCCTGTACACCGATCCTATAGTTGATATGATATACAGTCTGTCCTCTCCCCACCAGCTTGAAAGGTCCCGCACCAAGTAAGCCAATCTCTCTGTTATGATCAATGTATGTGCCACCAATCTGACTGATTTTTTCTTTAATCAATGCTTCATGACGGCTTTTTTGAAAAATAATTAATGGCACTGCCACTGCAAGCACCAGTATGACAACCAACAGATCTCCCATAAGCCCACCTCCTGTTATTGACTATCATCCATTCTTTCAACAGCAACTTATGCTTCACTAACCAATGTATCTATCTTATTGTTAAGGAAATTGACCCTATCAATGTTATTCTTTTTCTCACGCTTCAGCCCATCCATAAGTGTGTTGATTCTGCCCTCGAGCTGTGACATCTGGTTTCTGGCATCATTGATTCTGGACTGAACCGCCCAGTCAACAAAGAAACCATCGAAGAACCAATCAGCAAAAGACATGAATTGATCGATCTGAATATCAAAGGAAACTGACTCCCCAACATCCCTAAGTTCTCTGTTAAAGTCTCTTAAACTATGTTGAAAATTATGCATCTGCTGCTGTGCATCATCCAGATGGCCTCTTTTTGCCATCGTTGCAATCAAACCACCACCAAGCATGTCATAAGTTCCCCAGTTAGCAGCCGATTTCAGCGAGCCTTGTATGAGAGAGACCTTGTCCTGTGCATTGATACCAGCATTGTAGGCTTCACTGATTTCAACCTGCACCAACTTAATTTGCTCAATCTCTCCTTCAACCACTGTGATCTTTTGCCATATTTCCGGTTGCACTGACCTCAGGGCTTCTTTCTTCTTCTCTTTCAAACCTACAAGTCGGTTCTCTAGGTCGCTAACCGCGTTCGCCTGAGCTTTCAACTGTTCTATTGAGCGAATCAACTGTTCTTTTTCATATGCCAGTCGATCAATCTTCACTTTAACCGCTAGGACTTCCGACTCTTCTTTTTCCAGTTGCTCCACTTTATCATTGAGTATCGTGTGGTACAAATTAGAAAGAGACAGACCCTTCAACCGATCGACATCCATCTTTTCTTCTCTCATCTGGATTTCAAGCTTGGCAAGCTCCCCCTCAACATCTCTTAGGTCCTTTTGCATGCCGTTCTTTTTCCTCAACACATTCTGAGCCTTCTGGAGTCGTTCCGTGGTTTCTTCTATTTCTCTTTTTATATGTTCATATTCACTATTACTGTTCATTGACTTCCTCCTGTTGTCATCCTTCAACTGATATATTCATTATAAAATAATATGGTGACAGGGTGAACATCACCTGTTAGATGATATGCTCACCGGATATAACATCTGTGTGAAGTTTTAATGGCAAATACGACTTTAGTGAGCTGTATAGATTCGGCTTTTATATAAAAAACGCACGGTGCTATTGCACCGGGCGCTTTCTTCTTTTACATAAACAATTAATCCACAGCTCGTCCTCATGTCCTTCCCTAAGGTCCACAGTTTCGAACACTTTATAAACATGAAGCTCATCCACTCGAAGCTTAAACTATGACTTTTTCTTGCCAACAATTGATATCACATTCATGTAACGTCCATCATCCACTTTCATCATTTCCCGATCACCTATGGCATGTTCGTTGTCACACATCAACCACTCTTGCCAAGCTTGCTCAGAACAGGACATCTCCTGCATTCTAACCAACTCAAAATGTTCAGACTCCCCTAGGATCTTCTTCCACCATTCTTCAGAACGAATGGTATCTGTCACTTCTTGTGGCCAAAACGGCTTCATCTCCTCAGGAATCTGACCATCGAATTCGACTTTCATTCCCGGGATACCCAAGCCAATCTGAGCATCTGATTTAAGCAGCCTCGCAAGATGCTTATCGAAGTATTCAGCATTACTCCCAAAGTAATGATAGGCATCAATGCTAATTACAGCATCAAAATAGTCATCCGCAAACGGTAGCGCCGTGGCATCTGCATGGATTGGTATGATTTTATCTTCCAAGTCAAACTTCTTGAATCTCTCAAAATTCTCAGTGGCCGGAATCCAAAGATCCACAGCAAAAACCTGCACATCGAATCTCTGTGCTAAATATATGGATGTAAGCCCTTTGCCACAGCCAAGATCAAGAACTCTCATGCCTTTTTTCAATTGTAGGCTTTCGGTTAGTTCTTTTAGCATCATGAGTGCGTTGGGACCCATCATGTTGTTTTGAAGGAAATTTGTGTCAAATAGGCTATTCATTATCTTCACCTTTCTAGTACAAACCTAGTCAAAATAATTTCACTTTAATCTTGTAGTTCTTGTACTTCCAAATATATTTCTTCTTCGACAGAGGTAACCACCTCTTCTGACTCTTCCTGTAAAGCTAACATTCTATCAAGTAGTCTTATCACTTCGTTAAGTTGACGTTCTGTCTTACATTGTGTTTCCTTGAGAACCTTTATCGTCTTATTCATTTTAAAATACCAGCAAATAAGTTCTCGAATAGCAAAAAATATAATCAAACCAATGCATCCTGATACTATGATGAATGTAATAACACTTTCAACTGGACGCTCACTTATAAGCTCTAGCGCATTAGCTATCCATTCAATTTGTGATGTAGTCATAAATATCCTCTCTCACCGAATGCCTCATCCTATAAATAACATTAACAATCGGCAACTCTTCCCCTTCATTCTTAGGGTCTGCAATCGTAGTGTCTCTCATCTTTAACACATCCAACAAACCCATATAATAAAACTCAGATGTCTCCTTATCCTCTTCCTTCTTGACAAATAGATGGATTTCCAAGCCAGACTCTTTATGTAAATCCAAAGCCCTTAGCTCCTTTGATTGAGTTGTCAATTTGTTCCTAGACATCCAACTAAAGCGATGTCTGTTGATGAACTCATCTTGATAATTAATGGTATATGAAATATCCTCATATTTATCATAGTTAACAAAAATCGGACATGTATTGTGCTTCACCTTATACCCATACATTGTTGAACTCTCATCCGCCTGCCAGTTCAATAGTCGGCACACATCTTTTCTTGTATACTTCTTATACAGCGAAAGATTCGTCCATTCATAACGTTCAGAAAATTCCGCTCTATACTTCATAGCTAGGTAATCACACAAATCTTCAAGCCAATAGATAAAATCTGCCTCTTCAAGAACTGAAGTGAACTCATTTGATCGACGAACAGTTTCGCCATCAACCTCGAGAAATGAACAATTATTAAACTTTTTACGGTGTCCATTAACAAGGAACTTATTCTGCAGTACCCTTAATGCTGAAGCAATACTCTCCTCATCATTATTGATTTCATGCTCAAGAAGTAATGCCTCTCGAATTTCATCAATCGCCACTTCTTCTCTTCCCATCAAAAGTCTTACAATAGTAGCTTCATGAGGCCTTTTCCCCTCGCCCAACTCCATTGAAATATATCTGATATAATCCATCCCACGCTCAGAAAGATTTACTGACACGGACTCTTCTTTCATCGCTGCCAAAAAATCTAGATAACTTTTATATTTTTTGAATACAATAGATGGATCTATTGCGCCATGCTCATAAAAGTCTTTTAGACATGGTACTCGTCCAACAATTTGTTTCAGGTAATGGTATTCCTTTTTTATGATGTTGGCCTGAGCAAATCGTACCTTATTGATTGCTTCATAGACCTTCTGCTTAGTGACTTCATCAAAATTAATGGTAGAGCTTCCAGGTATCAGACTATTCCCTTCAGCTGCAAATCTTCTCAAAAAATCTTTGTTATAAGAACGGTCACCTGACAACGCCATCGGAATCATATAATTGTTCTGGTAATTACCAATGAAGTCCAATACTATAACATAGTCTTTATCCTCTGTTTTTCTAAGGCCACGCCCCAACTGCTGAATGAAGATAATAGAAGACAGGGTTGGACGTAGCATAACAATTTGATTCACTTTTGGTATATCAATACCCTCGTTAAAGATATCAACAGAGAATATATAGTCAAGACCACCTTCTCGCTCGCGTTGTTCTAAAAGATCAATAGCAATTCTTCGACTTTCTTCAGAGGAATCTCCCGTTAACGCTCTACTATTAAGCCCTAATCGACAGAATTTATCGGATAACGCATGCGCTTCTGCCTTACTTGAACAAAAAACCAGCCCTCTTGGCCTATTACCAGAATGACCAAAAAAATTGAGATTCTTAACAATATGTTGAATCCTCACATCATCGACTAAGTGATTAAACTCTGTTCGATCATCAATCTCACGACCCTCTAACACAAAGTCCCGAATTGCAAAATAGTGAAATGGGCATAACAAATCATAAGCCATTGCTTGCTGAAGCCTTATCTCATAAGCAATATTGTAGTCAAACATCTCCACAACATTAAAACCATCCATACGCTCAGGTGTTGCAGACATACCTAGTAAAAACTCCGGTTCAAAGTGATTTAAGATTCTTTGATATGTTTCGGCACCAGCACGGTGAACCTCATCTATTACAATATAATCGAAATGATCTTTTGGAAAATTATCAAGGTGATAGGTTTTTGACAACGTCTGAATCGTTGCAAATATGTAATCCGCTTCATCAAACTCAAGGTGATTGTTGCCAGAGAATAATGCCATTTTCTTGGTGTTTCCAAGGACCTTCTCAAAACTTTCCATTGCTTTGCGAGCAATATTCTCTCGATGAATGACAAAAAGGAATTTATCAGGCTGATACTGTAGCACATCAAAAGCAGACAGGTATGTTTTACCTGTACCGGTCGCAGATATTAGAATTGCTTTTTTCTTACCTTGATTTCTTAGCTCTTCCAGATTTTCAAGCGCTTCTCGTTGCATCTTGTTTAGACGTATTCCTTGATCTCTATTAGCGGCTATCGCTTTATTTAGATCAACGATTTTCGATGCCTGATAAACCTTCTCATAGTTATCTATCCAGACCTCAGTCAATGGCTCACTAATACGCCATGACCTGTCAAATTCTTTTTCAATATCCTTGATCAATGCACCTTGGTCCGTAGAGTTCATCTTAACATTCCACTCTTGATTCCTCGTCAGAGCATTTTGTGTAAGATTAGAGCTTCCTATGATGAATGAGCTATTATCTTCACGCTTAAAAATATAGCCTTTTGAATGAAAGGCCCGTTCCTCATCATATATCCTAACATCAATAATATCTTCGTGTTTCAGAAGCTCTCTAAAAGTCTCTGGAGAGTTAAAAAAGTTATAGGTACTCGTTAAGATACGACCCTTTACACCTTTTGCCGCCAATTGTCTCAATGCGTTTTTGAGTACCGTAATACCGCCTTTGGTAACAAAGGCAACGGAGAACATAAATGTATCGCACCTCAACAACTCTTTTTCCAACATTATTAAGACTTTGGTGTTTTCCTCATAATTGTTGGACAGTAACTTCGGACGCATCGCTTCATCTGACGTTATAAGTTCATCTATAAAGCTTGACTGTAAAGCAAGAGCCAATTGATCTCTGCTATTGCCATAATTATAAGACTGTTCCATGATACTCCCTCATCAATTTCTCAACAATTGGTATATCTGCCGGTGCCCAATCCAATCTGCTTAATTCACTGACTTCTAACCATCTATAATCTATATGTTCATTCATAACAAACTCTCTTGATTCAACTTCAATTAAGAAAGCATGCATCTCTATTGAAAAATCAGGATAATCGTGATCTACCGTCATAAAGTAATGACCTTTCTTTACGTCATGGACCACTTGAAGTTCCTCATCCAGTTCTCTCGATAAACATGCCTCTAAGGATTCGTTTGGCTCAACTTTACCACCTGGAAATTCATATTTTCTTGACACGTATTCATATTTACCATCCCCACGTTGAAGACATAGAATTTGATTATTGTTGTGTAGAATTGCGGCTGTTACACTGATTTTTTTCATAAATACTTCTTAATCTCCTGCTCAAACACTGGATGACAACAGACCCCTTGCGGATTCATCTCTTTACATTTGCCAGTGATGTTCTTACCAAGGTAGTCTCTGACTTCTTTAATGGACTTGCATCCATGATTCACTGCTTGTTCGATTTCCTCACTAGTTATATCTGAACAATAGCATATGGTTGCATTAGATTTACTCGTTGTCATAAGTGTCTCCTTTTCCAATCGCGGTCCAATCCATTTAATCCAAATACTCAAGGATGACTTTCCACTCAAAGGTCTCAGGTCCAACAACTGTGTATTCATATAAGCCATAACCCATGATGTGTCCATCTTCATACATGCCATAGGCCCACTGATCACTTAGTATTCTGACCTCAGTAAAATGCATGGTGCCACCGAGCACACCTTCATTCCCGATTACCTCTGCACCTTTCGTATAAAGGTCATCTGCGATGATCGTGTAGTCATTTATCCCCTGCCTTTCGAGCTTGTATATGGATAAGTCATCAGGACCGGATAATGCTGCAATTTCAGCAAGCAATTGCTTTTGCTCAGTCTCCAACTCTTCAATCTGATCTTGATGGCCGTCCAGCGTTGCATTCAACTCTGTCATCAGACCTTCTTTTTCACCCACTTCATACTGCAAATCATCAACAATCACTTTGTAGGCGTCTTCATTGCTATACAGCTCCAAGCGCAACGATTCATTCATCTGCTCCAGCTCAGAAATTTGTGCCTTTTGATTCATGTATGAGGCCAATCCAATAACAACAACAATAATCCATACACCCGTTGTTCCAACAATTAACGCTCTCTTCTTGTTCATGTACAACCTCCTTGAGGTCAGGAAAATGGTCTGGATTCACATTCATTGATTTGAACGGTACTTTATCCAGCGCTCCCTAGTCATCACATAGCGAATCTCATCTACATACTCACCGCGCTTGTACCTTGCACCTTTATTAACCGATTCCTTGGTGAATCCTAGTTTAATCATCAGTTTTTCTGACGTCGTATTTTTACAGTGACAGCTTGCCCATAATCTATCATTGCTTGTATGGGTGAAATAATCGCTCAACATCCAGCGGGCCATTTCGCTGCCATAGCCCCTATGCCAGAACTCCGGCAGGAGAAAATAACCTATTTCCACTGTATCAGCTATATGGTTGTCGCTGACGTATTCCACAATGCCTATGGGCACATCCGATTCCTTCTCATACACCACATACATCACTATGGACTTGCTATTTATAACCTTTTCGAAGGATGCTCTAGCCTCAGACTCAGTCTCGAACTTATCCAAATATGCGTAATACATGACCTGTTCATTTGAATGAATTCTGTAAAAGGTATCAAAATGCTCTGTGCTTATTTTTTCATATCTTAATCTTTGGCTTTCCAATGGCTATCCTCATCATGTGGTCATTCTCTATTGTCTCTTAGATGTTCTAACACAAAAATTTCTGGGTGCATCCAGAACTCTGCTCTGGTACCGCCTTCCAGATACTTCTTATTTAATGCAATCGCTTCATCAATATCCATCCAAAGCGGCTCCAAAGACCACTTCGCCTCGCTCGAAGTCAACTTCTGCTCTTCTCGTTCAGTTGATACCTTAATCATATAGAAATGCATGATTGACTCATACATTTTGTCACGGTCAAAGAGATCCCTTCGGCGTACTTGAACGCAACCAATATTCTTACCAACCTCTCGACAGGAGTAGCCCGTTTCCTCTTTGATTTCACGCATGATTGCCTCTTGATGGGATTCCCCAGCTTCAACACCGCCACCAGGAAAAGTATAATCACCTCTATTGGATTTCATCAGGAGTATCTTCTCTCCATCAACACAGACACCCTTAACAGCATGCCTGGCGTTGCGCTGATTTATCTGTTCCGGGTTAATGCCTATCAATTTATCAAACACCATGATGTCTCTCCATATTAGGTCAATACTCATTATCTATTTTATCGCAGTAGTCATCTCCATAGCTATCGAGGCTATAGGATATTTATTGGTTACACATAAAAAGCCACGCGCCCATACTTGCACAACTTAACAGCATTGCCATGGACATCGACCGTTTCACCTTCAACGGTACCATCAAGTATTGCCTCAACACCTGCAATCAATTCTGCCAGCAGCTCAGGTGGAGCGAGCAATTCATGATGGCATGCATAGAAGTAATCTACCTTATCTGCTATGGCTTGAAGCTTTTTCAAACTTGCCAGATACGCCTGTAGATTTCTTCCTGGTCCGAACATATATACAGGTCCATATTGAACGGTATCTCCAGTCAACATGAACCTGTGATTGGCTTCAAACAAGGCTATGCTGCCTGGTGTATGACCGGGTATAAGGATGATTTCAAATTTGTAATCACCTATTTCGATGGTATCGCCTTCCCATATAGGCTTTAGGGTTATGTCTTTTGGGCTCTTGGATTTGAAGTAATCCATCTCAGCCGGATGGATCATCGGCACATCGAACACCGAAGCGTCCCCAATATGGTCCCCATCTGAATGGGTATAGAGAACTTCTATTGGTAGGTTACTCATGGATGCCACTTGATCCTTCAAGTCACTGCCGCCAAATCCTGTATCAATCAATAGTACTCTATCCTTACCGATAATCATGTAACTTCTGACACCGCCGTGTTCAATGGCATAAAAGGATGGTCGCAACTCATTAATTTCTAGCATAGGTATTGCTCCTTTCGATAATCGGTTAGTTTCTGGCAATCTCAAACATATGCCCGAGAAGTTGTCTCACCTTTTCTGATAGGCAAGCCTCTCTGTCTCATCACTGCAAATGATGATACCGCAATAAGCATAGCCTAATTTCTTGAGCAGTTGTTGCATTGGGATATTGCTTTCGTGAGTGTCGATTCGAATGTTGTTATGTTGTTTATAGCACCATTCAAGACAGAAAGTAGCGACGCCCTTTGTATCCACTGCTGATGCAATTCTATGAACTGCGCCGTATGGCTCATCATCTAGCCATTCACCTTCATAGATCTGGATGTAAGTCGGATCAACGCTTACTTCGAAGAGAAAGACGCCTACAACCTTATCATTAATGACACACACATAGCTGCGTTCACTGGCAATATCTTCCTGTAGCAAAGCCAAGGAGGGATATTCATCTCCCCACTGATCGGGATTACCGTTTTGTACCATGAACGCTCTAGCGTCTGAATATATCTGCTGGATTGCCCTCATATCTTCTGTTCTAGTTTTACGTATTATCATTGAAATTGTTCTCCCGAGAAATCATGATATTTGCCTAAAATCAATTTACGACATATAGGTCTATTAGACCATTTATACGTCCTTCTGTGGGCCAATATGTTGAAATTAGTTTGCTGCGTGTTGAAAATCGTCTTTTTCTAAGTATGAATCTTCAGAAATGAAGCATTTAGATTCCTTACTTTAATCTTCATTATACTATTTATCATCTTCCATGCCAAAGAACCTTTTAAATATGTAATCCCTTCGTTAAATATTATAATAAATCGCCGTATCCCAGTAAAGTTCTATAAAAGTTATACCTATTTTCACCTTGTACAGCCACTTTCACAAGTCTATAATAAATATGATGAAATCAATGATTCAAGCTGTCTGACACTCACCTTATGGAGGTGCCTAATGAATGCGATTATCGTCTACAAATCCCATACTGGCTACACCAAAGATTATGCTGACATCCTATCAAAACAACTGAAATGTGATACTGTTGACATCAAGCACGTGCATCAACATCAACTTGAATCCGCTGACCTAATCATGTTCGGTGGTGGTGTCAGAGCCTCCAACATCAGTGGCATCAAGTCTTTCCTAAAGAAAGTACATGACTTGAATGACAAGAAGATTATTCTCTTCGCTGTCGGTGGCAATGCCAAATCCGATAGCAATACCCAAGAACTGATTGAGAAAAATCTACAAGTCGAAGGCACAGATTACCCATTCTTCTATATGCAGGGTGGTTTCGATCCTGGAAGGTTGAATTTCTTCCTTAAGGCAATGCTTGGTAAAATGGCTAAGTCCATTCAGAAAAAAGCGGATACGGACCCTGGCAGCCTAACCACCAAGGATCAGGAATTTCTTGATTTCTTTACTGAGGCTCATTCAGATGTCAGCGATGAAAATACGACTGAACTTGTATCTTATGTAAAAGAATTGGTGCATCATTAAACTCTTCTTAGAGCTTTGACGATTTATTTCTGTATACAAAAACAGACCCTTGTCCGGTCTGTTATTTTTTACCTATATATTTATGGATTCTTTAACTTTTGCAAATAAGTGAGGTTGTATCGCTGCGTAGGTCAGTTCTGTAGGCAGTTCTTCGGAAAGCATCACTTCCGCAATCTCAAATTCGCCGATATCACCAAGGGTCTTGATTTCACAAAAATAAAGGCGACCGTAATTGGTCTCGTCATTTCTAGTCACTGAATAGTCATGAACCGCCTGACACTTGAAGCTAATGGCACCAGTCTCTTCAACCAGTTCACGGTCTGCCGCCTGATCCGGCGTCTCACCGGGCTCTATATGCCCACCAGGGATTTCCCAAGTCTCTCTATCTCTATGTCTGACAAACACCCATTTGCCCTCATGTCTTGCCTGCAACACGACGTACTTGAACTTCTCGTCTGCCACAGACCCCACATCGTAAAACTCTATTTTCATAAAACGCCTATCCCTTCATCTACTATTGCTACCTGATAAATCTATCCCAGCAAGACACCAATGGCCCAGGCCTGATTTTCAAGCTTCATCATCTCTTTGGCTTCATTAACATCATGCCATACTAGCTCATGGTCGTCCTCAACCTTCAGTCCCTGCTCCCCCGTCATCTTCACCTTGTAAAAATGACCGATCATCCTAAGGTACCTCTTCGTCCTTGGTGTAAGTCCATACAGAATGCCACAGCCGACATAATCACCCACATCAATGCTAAGGCCTGTTTCTTCAACGAATTCTCTTATGACACACTCTTCATGAGATTCATCATTCTCAACGCCACCGCCTGGAAGAAAATACCCTCTAGGCGTCTTGATGATCCCTAGTCTCCCCTTATCATCATGCAACAGCCCATAGACCGCTTCCCTGTCTTTGTACTCTTGCCCATCTATAATTTCACCGAATACTGCTGGTTCCATAAGAATCTCCTTATTCTCTCATTCAACACCAATGATCATACATCTTCAATTACTTTGATAAAATAACTTATTAGGTATTATACGCCCTTTTCCTTCTGATGACAAAGAATTGGGCATATTGAAAAAGCACATCGCCGCCAGTGATCTCTCACCAACTGCAATGTGCTTCATTCTCTATCAAGAATTCTATTATCTGTTATCCACTGTCTCAGGATACATATCGTGGTTTGCCAATCTATTGAAAGCAACCTCATCCCAACGTGTTCCCGGCTTACCGTAGTTACAGTATGGGTCGATGGAAATACCGCCTCTTGGGGTGAATTTGCCCCATACTTCGATATATTTCGGGTCCATTAGCTTGATCAGATCTTTCATGATGATGTTCATACAGTCCTCATGGAAATCGCCATGATTTCTGAAGCTGAACAGGTATAACTTAAGGGACTTGCTTTCAACCATCTTCACATCCGGCACATAGGAGATATAGATTGTAGCGAAGTCTGGTTGTCCCGTCATCGGACATAGGCTTGTGAATTCAGGACAGTTGAATTTGACAAAATAATCGTTGCCTTGGTGCTTGTTATCAAAACTCTCCAGTACGGATGGGTTGTATTCCATTTCATATTTGGTTCCTTGGTTACCCAACAGGGTGATACCATCTAGTTCTTTTTCGTTTCTTCCTGACATAACTATGCCCTCACTTTCCTTCAACTGACAACAGATATTGCTGCCATTTAGCGATATCATTCATTTCTACAGTGGGATTTATGATTGATTACTTTTTTAATAATGGATCCGTTACACCATTGTTCTCAAATGCCGCTTTTCTATCGATACATGTACCACAGATGCCACAAGGTTCATCGCCACCTTCATAGCAGCTCCAAGTCAATTCATAAGGCACATTAAGTTCAAGACCTTTTTTAACGACTTCTTCTTTTGTCCATGAGACAAATGGTGCTTCTATTTTGAGCTGTTCACCACTGCCGATGAAGACAGCTTGGTTTATAGCTTGGTTGAAAGCATCGCTGCAGTCAGGATAAGCATTACCGGCAGCGTCATCGCTGTGAGCACCGTAATAAATGACGTTGCACTCTTTTGAAAGAGCAATACTTGATGCAGAAGAAAGGAACAGTCCATTACGGAAAGGTACGTATGTAGATACCGGCTTACCCTCACTTTTCTTAATCTGCTCTGCATATGATTCTTTTGGAATTTCTTCATCAGAATGACTTAACAATGAACAATCACTGTATTCGAAGATCTTCGCAAGATCAAGGAAGATGAATGGTACTTCATAGTGGGCCGCAATACTTTTTGCCGCTTCAAGTTCTTTTGTATGCTTTTGACCGTATGTGATGGAAAGTGCTACAACGTTCTCTTTACCATACTCGTTCACCGCCATACCAAGACAAGTTGTACTGTCCACACCACCGCTTAATAATATCAATGCTTTCATGAATGCTTCTCCTATATTCCAATTCTTAGTAGGAATCACTTTAATTATCGTAACGTTTGCTTTATGATTATTTCCTTATCTATACACCTCTTAGCTCAGGTTCCCAAATGAACTTGTGCATTTGAAGCTGAAAGGTAATCCCGTTCATATTATTATCTTTCATGAAATCCACGACATCTGATGGTCCAATTTCACCAAATACGGTACTCATATAGACATGACACTTCTCAGTCAAGTTATATATTTCGATGACTTCTTTCGCTCTTTCTAGGTCTGCCATGTTACTGGCGACGAACTTGACCGTGTCCTTAGGCTTTAAAAGGTCAAAGTTGCTGACAAGCATCTGGCCTTCCATCAGGCTACCTGGCAACTTGTAATCCATGGTAAAAGATGGTCTATGAACCTGTGAACTGAACGGCTTAAGGTCAATGCTGCCATTGGTTTCAATCTCAACATATAGTGATGTGTCTTGTCCCAAAAGCTGTAGCAACTCTATGACGCGATCCGCCATCAAAGGCTCGCCACCTGTCAGCGTAACGTTACTTACGCCTGTGCCCTGTATGTAATCATAGATCTCATTGCCGCTCATCCATGTGAATGGAGCAGTGTCAGTATTTGCCCATGCTGTATCACAATAAGAACACTCAAGATTGCATCCCTGTAGTCTGATGAAGACAGCAAGCTGACCAGCTCTGGTGCCTTCGCCGTTGATACTGACGAATTTCTCTACTACTTTATAATCTGCCATCTTAATTCTCCTGGTATGTAGCTGCATTGTTCGGTGTCTCATAGACAGTGGCTGATTTCACATCATAGCCTTTGGCTGTCATATTATCGTAGAAATACTTAGAAAAGTTCTCCGCAGTCGGCCTGAAATCAACGGTGATGATTCTAAAACCTTCCTCTGTCAGCGCTTTTACCGTCAGTGGGCGTAGCGTATCCTCTTCGATAATCAATGCATGATCCAGGTCATCCACCAACCCCTTAAGATCTCTCTTCAGGTCTGAAAAATCAACAATCATCCCTTTAAGCTGACCTTCATCTATTAAAGATTCGCTTTTCACTTCAACCACCACACGCCATCTATGGCCATGGATATTACTGCATTTTCCTTCATATCCAGCCAAGAAATGGGCTGAATCGAAGCTGTGTTCTGATTGTAAACTAAACAACGACGTTACTTCCTTTCAAGATCAATTATATATGGGCAAACAAGAAAAGAGGCTTTGCCTCGTTATCGCCTCTGGTGATATTTCGCTGGCGGAAGGAAATTCTCCTTTTTTTGCAATTGAAAACGCTTCTGGTTCAATTGCTCTACTCGAGAAATTTCCTGTAGCACAAAAAAAGATAGACATACCCAACTATGCCTATCTTCATATTCTTCTACACGATTAAGACAGCAAACCCTCGGATCCGCCGTCATCATATTTCAAATATCAAAATCAGCCCTAGTTTTATTTATAGACAGGATGGTACCAATGAACTGTCTTTTCTGCGTACACGAGTATAGCATGTATGATATAAGGATGTCAACCACACGAATTATCTCTATGTTCCGATAAAATGTTGCCGAACTGCTACCCTTGACCTTGCTTCACAGCCTTTCACACCGCAACGGTGAATCGCACCCCCCTCTCTAGGTTTTCAGCTCTGCAATCGCCCCCATGGAGCGTTATGATTTCTTTGACAATTGCAAGGCCAAGTCCTGTACCTTTTTGCTTGCCCTCTTTCTTATAAAAGCTGTCAAATAGATACGGCATATCCTTATCTTCAATGGCCTCCCCATCGTTAGTGACCGCTATTCTAATCTTTTCTCCTGGGGAATCAACGGATATCTGTACCCATTGATGACTGTGTTCGACGCTGTTGCTGATCAGGTTTCTAATAACTTGATCCATACGTTCCGTATCAAGCAGTACCTTCTGATTCATTGGCAAATCAATATGGATCCTCGCCTCTTTTCCCCCTTGCTGAATATACTCCTTATACCGATTAATGGCCTCATCAAAATACCCGGCTGCCATCACTTCCTTTTTATTTAATGTATAATTACCAGTTTCCATCTTCGTATAATCAAGGACATCCAAAATCAGGTGTGAAATGGCTTCTGTTTCATCATAGATATTCTTTAGATACCGATCTCGCTCATCCTCATTCTTATAAATACCATCATAAAGAATCTCTGCATAACCTCTAATGACAGCGATAGGTGTCTTGAGCTCATGGGTCGCCTGTGCAAGAAAACGTTTCTTCAGGTTCTCAGCATTCCGCTCACGCTGTAACTCTGTCTCCAGCTGATATATACTAAAAAGCAGTTCCTCATAAAGCTCATTAAGGGATGTGTTCAGCTCACTGATCTCATCTTGATTCTCCGTAACCATGACTGCAGATATTTTTTTGCCTTTCATCGCTTTAGCCAGTTGATTCAATGACCTTATAGGCTTTGCAATATTTCTAGAAAGTACAATAGAGAGTACTACCGCTAATATTAATACAGCAATCAGTAACAACCAGAAAAATCCCAGGATTTCATTGACGGCACCATCAAGGGCTTGCAGGCTTACCTCGTAGACCAGATACTCTTCCTCAAGTGCAATCCCTATGACAAAGATATCCAAGCCTATCTTATTGACATAGCTGTACGTCGTTACATCTCCATCTGCCTTAAAGCTTTCACTATTGCTGTTCTTATAAGCATTTCTCCCCTGTCCGCGTCCCTGCTCAAGGCTATTGCCCATCGTTGCTGAAAAGTAATATAACTCCCCACCGACATTATCCTTAAGTTCTTCTAATAATGGTATGACCGCTTCAGGGTCAGTTGTATCATATTGGTCATAGATTGCTGTTTTTACAGACTCGATATGTCCCAACTGATGGTTCAAATAATAATCCGGTAATATGAATTTCACACTTACGGCGATGATACCTATAATGACCAATGAAAATAAAAGCATGTAGAGTGTGATACGTGCACCAATGGATTTGATCATCCTTCCACCACCAGTCTATAACCTAATCCTCGTACAGTTTTAATGCATTTTCCCTCTTCTCCAAGTTTTTGCCTAAGTCTTTTAACATGAGTATCCACAGTTCGCTCATCACCAAAGTAATCATATCCCCAGACACCATCCAAAATCTGTGTACGATTCATAGCAATATTCCTGTTATTAACAAAGAACGTGAGCAAATCATATTCAAGGGGTGTCATTTCTATCTCACTGCCATGAATCATCACCTGATGAAAAGAAGTGTTAATCTGTATATCACCAATATGAATCACCTCACCTGAAGTGACGGTATTGTTCCTCTTAAGTACTGTTTTGATTCTTGCCATAAGCTCTTTTGCACTGAATGGTTTGGTCATGTAATCGTCTGCACCAAGATCAAATCCAAAGAGCTTATCCTCTTCTTCTGCTCTTGCTGTAAGCATAATAACAGGTACATCCCATTTGGCGCGTATTTTACGAAGGATTGTCCACCCATCTGTATCTGGAAGCATAACGTCAAGAATCACCATCTGATAGGCACGTTCATCCAGTAATTCGAAAGCTTCTGCACCTGTTCCAGCTTCATAGACATTGTATTGCTCTTTTTCTGCGTAAGTTCTTACAATCTCCCGAATCTGTGGTTCATCTTCGATCATCAATAAATTAATGTCCATTGTATAGACTCCTCGTTAGTGTCATTAGCTATAAAAATACTCTTTAGAATTACTATATCATAGACGATATGCATTGTCCTATCATATAGATAAACAGAGACGATTAAAGCGCCTCTGTTCATCTGCTTAATGATGTTTCAAATGTTCAACGATCTTTGTTTTGCCTTATCAATCCTCAAGAACGCATTCACCGTTATTGCCCTGACCTCTATAGCCTGCACCTGCCGCTGATCCATCAGCAAGACCGTTTCCACCGAGACCTTGCCCACCACTGCGATTACCTACACGATTGCCTTGACCTGTGCCTGTGCCATCTTGAAGCTTTAGCCCAACACCATTGCCTTCTCCAGTCCTTTGTCCAGCTGATTCACTTCTAAATATGCCAAGATCATTTTCACCAAGAATACACTCTGCATTACCATCACCTTTATTGCCGTTTTCTGGGCCATTGCCAAATAGCCCTTCTTCAGCGACTTCGTTGATGTGTGCTAAAAGTTCTTCTCTTACTTCCTCTGTTATATCAGCTGCATTAATCTGTGCTGTCCTTAATTCGATGAAAGTCTCTGCATCCATTCTCGATACGAAGTCTTCTTCCACCTCTGCTGCTGATACACTAAGTGTTCCTACGATTACCAATGCCATTACTACTGCTGCTGTCATTAATTTTTTCATTTTGAATTCCTCACTTTCTTTTGTGTCGGTCACTTATGTAACCTTTATCTTGATTTTATCTTAATGCCGTTATGTGACAGCGAAGTGACAGCTAAATGTAGATTCCAAATGAAAAAGAACTCTTTACCCTATTATGAAAGCAATCGACTTCACATAGGGTAAAGAGCTCTTTATGTTACGGTATATCAGGTAAAGTATTACTTCGTAGGAACCTTCAGTTCCTGACCTGCATAAATCCAATTAGGACTTGTGAGTGTACTGCTATTCGCATCGTAGATCTCAGTATAACGGTCACCATCGCCCAAAATACTCATAGCGATTTTATACAAGGTATCCCCAGGTATAACAGTGTAGATTGTGTAGTCCTGTGTTGATGTTGATGGTAACTCGACTGGTACCTCCACTACTGAATCGTTAATGATATTGATTCTACCATCTGTTGTACCATACATATCAGCAGTTACAACACCACCAAGAACCTCTTGTGTGTATTCAACTAGCGCGTCTTCAAGGGCAACATAAGTATTGTAATTGGCACATTGAGTAAACACATAGTAAGTATCACCACCTGCTGCCAAGAAATTGTTCGTTGCGATGGTATAAGTCTTATCAAGGTCAAGGTCTTTACCACCTATCGTCACATCAGTGACTCTGCTGCCTGGATTTGCTGGTGCAAAGTATGTTGAGTCTGGGTATTGGCTACCAGCAACAAATTCAACCGCTGTGTTCAGTGTAAATGTAATACCTGCAACATGCGGGAATGCTCCAAGGGAATCTGGCGTACTGAAAGTCGCTGCTTCAAGCACTTCAATAATCTGAGCTCCAGTCATCTCAATCGTGGAGATTGTATTACCAAATGGGAATACAGTCTTCATATCCTTCATAGTGATACCGCCGATTTCAACTGATGTACGAATACCTCCACCATTGGTGATGGCCGCATCCACTTTGCCTTGACCAACAGCGTTATTCGCTGACCAAAGAATCGCGTCCGCAGCAAAATCACCCAGGTTTGTTTCTTGGGTACGTACACCTGGTGCTCGATTACCATCCAGATAGACTTCAGTTGTAGCAAATACTTCACCAAGTTGTGCATCAATGTCCGCCTCTACTGAAGCAATAACATCATTGATTGCTGTATCCACATTGCTGTAATCTTGGGCACTGATTAAATGTGCTTCTATTTCATTTTCATCCATCACAATCACCCCCACATTCTCAAGGTATGCACCGGACGATACGAGGAATGCTGAGCCTACCATGTTACCATCAAGCACTGTATGACTGTGACCATCAATTACAACATCAATACCTTCTACATGCTTAATGACAGAGGTTGTTGTATCAGGCTCACTGCCTTCATCAACACCAAGGTGAGCTGTCAAGATAATATACTCACAGCCTGCTGCAGCAAGTTCAGCAACCTGTTCTCTAGCCACTTCGTACATTGCCTCACCCGAAAGGAATGTAAGGTTCGAAACATTTTCTGGATTTGCTTTTGTCTGAGTCTCTGGTGTTGTTAAACCAAACACACCGACTTTTCCAATCTCAGTTTCGAAGATGATATTTTCCTGGAATGCAGGCTCACCTGTTGATTTATCAAGAATATTGGCCGTAATCATTGGAAAGTCTGCTTCAGACTTAAGCGCCAGCAATTGATCATAGGCATAATCAAATTCATGGTTACCTGGTACCATCATGTCATACTCTGCTAGATTCATGAAATCTATTGCGGTTTCACCTTGACTAAGGTTAACTAGTGGCGCTCCCTGAATGGTATCCCCTGCTGAGATAAGAATCACTTCTGCACCCGCAGCTTCATAATCTTTAACCAGTTGTGCAACGCCTGCAGTACCAATAGATTTGCCTTCTACAGCCAAATCAGCACCATGAGTATCGTTGGAGTGGATGATGACCACTTTACCACTCATGTCAGCTGGATAAGCTATCAGATCGTATACAGGCATTGTCCCTGTCACTTCACAGCCTGCAATCAACTGGGCATTACCTGTAACACTATCAGCTGCTGCTATGAATTTAATCCCTTCTGGTGCTGAGTCACCGCCAATACCGTCTTCTGCCCCGAAGTCTCTCGTATTGATGTAATTGGAATAAGTGATATCCTCTAGAGAAGTAATATCATAAGCCATGATGCCACCGATACGCTCTAGTGCTATAAAGGCATAAGTTGAATTACCCACCATGCCAACTGTAACATTTTCAGGCTCAGGTCCCTTTTTTGTTGAACGATCATTTAATTTCAGCTTCGTGTTGGATGTATTGAACCAATCCGGATAAAGTGCTGAAGTAATGTCTTCAAAATCACTGCCACTGTCATAGACAAGGGTCAAGGATGAATCTCCCACCTCAAAGATGGAAAAAGAGCGACCGCCGAACATCACATTTTTATCTGCCGGAAGACCGTCAACTACTTCATCATTGAGAACAAGCACTTTCTTAACTTCCTCATCACCGTTCATTAAAGTGATCTTCGTCTCATTTGAATAATAAGATGTGTCTTCGTCGTTAGGATCACCTGCATCTTCATGATCTTCCGGGAATACTGTAGATGACCACTCTCTGCCATCACCTTCATTGGCCGTTAAGATATATGTCTTATCATTCATTTCATAAATTGAAATACCGTCAGGCATATAAGCACCAAGAAGGTTCTCATAAGTTGCCCCACTCCCATCAAGGTAAATCTCATTGCCCTCTGCACTATAATCTTTGAAGCCAAATGGCAGGACTTCAGTGATTGCCTTAGATGCTAAATCAACAACAGCAAGTGCGTTATTCTCTTGCAATGCAACATAAGCCGTCGTAGCATCATCACTGACGACAATGTACTCTGGTTCAAGATCAACGGATGGTGCTTGTCCTGATGTCATTAGCACACCAGATGAAACAAGATCATCTCTCACAACATCAAAAGCACTGAAATCAGCTATGGTTACATATGCATTGTCAAGATCGATGATGGAAATACTACCTACTGGATCAATTACGGACACACCTGCTGAGTTCACACCATAACCCATACGAGGTTCACCTTCGTCTGCTGAAAGTAACGTTGAATCGTCTGCGAAGATAACCATATCCGGTTGAACGCCAACGCTGTAATAGACTGGTCCCCCTAATGTATCTTCACTATTATCAATCGGGAATACTGCAATAAGACCTGTGTCATTGTATCCATCTGCTTGAAGAGCAACTGCAAGCTTCGTATGATCAGGAGATACCGCAACACTTGTTAAGTCCCCATACGAAAATCCTTCATTAGCACTTTCTGCCATAGTAGATAGGTCAATTTGGTAACCTTCCGCAAGGTTTGTCATCGGCACTGCAATCAAGACACTGTTTTCTCCATCAATAGCGTATGCCATTTGATTGTCTGGATTGTATGTGACGATTTCTAGACCACCTTCTGATTCATTTTGATCAACGTCGTATCTGCCTACAAGTGACATGTGAATACGATTTGGCACCTCTGTCACATATGCTTCTGTTCGTTCAACTGCTGACACCGTTACAGCACCGACGAAGAACAAAAGCGTCATCATTAAAGAAATAATTCTTCTAACTCCCATTTGTTTCATCTTTTCCTCCTCAATATATATGTCTCAGACAACACAGCATAGGTTCACATACCATGTGCATAAGTTTCATTCTCTATTCTAGGGGCTCAGGATGAACTTTAGCTTTTTCTTAAGTTATTTTTTTGTAAAAAACAGGCCCCCAAAATCACTCTTCAAGGGCCTGTTCCTATTTAACTTATTTTATTGAATTTCTTATTGAAGCTTACCGGCTTTATCTAAGAAACGATAAATCATCGCCGCCGCTTCAGCACGAGTTGCTGTGTCAATCGGGTTGAAGTTAAAAGCGTTGTCACCTTCTACGATCCCAAGTTCTTTTGCGTCATAGACAGATTCTTTTGCATATGCATAGATCTTAGCATCATCGATGAACTTGTTCTCATCTTGGCTTAAAACAGCTTCTGGGTACAGCTCAGAATAAAGTCGCATTAAGATGGTTACAAGTTCTTGTCTTGTAACAATTCTTTCTGGCTCATATTCTGTATCGCTTACACCTTTGACAAGGTTGTTAAGTCTTGCTGTAGCAATATATGCTGCATACCAATCTGTAACATCCACATCATCGAATGCATCGTCTTCCTCAGTCAATTCAAATTCACCGATTCTTACAACCAAGGCCGCTATCTCAGCTCTCGTAATGCCAAGGTTAGGACCGTAATTCGTACCATCACCTTCAACAATACCTAGTTGTGCGAGAGCATTGATATAGGACTCAGCCCAGTGGCCTTCAATATCCTCAAAGAAGATAGAGGCATCATCAACAATTTCGTCTACCACTGTTTCATCATTTGAGTTGCTTGAACCACTTGTACCATTCAGGTAGCGATCCACGTAGAAATTAAAAGTCTTCAAGAAGGATTCTACCGTATAACCTTCAACCGGTCTCGCCTGAAGAATGGTGCTGGCTAATTTGTCCTTCTTAGCTTCTGTCAGCTTGTTGTAATCCTCAACGTCAAGTCCGACAGCCTCAGATTCAATGATGTTTCTGATCTCAGTCAGTGTTGGGTTAGGATCTGTGTTATTAAGTACAGTATCAAGTAAGAATTGAAGAGCGGTACCATCCTCTACATACATGATTGAGTAGATACTCAAGTGATTTGTTGTAATGATTACGCTGCCATTATCCCTGTCTTCATTGCTTTGAACAAATTCCCAATGCTCAGATTCAGGATTATAATAGAAGGCTAACATCACTTCATTATCCAGTGCATCTGTACCAACAACAATGGTCAATTCAATCTCATCATCCACATGGTAATTCTCAAGGGTTGATTCATTGATGATTTCTCCATCTTCATCTTCTTCAATGGCTTTGATAGAAAAATCATAGACATGACGATTGTAGATTGCCAGTGAAGAGTCACCGCTAAGTTCTTCTTTCAAATATGCATAATCACTGTCTGTATCTAGCTTTTCAATCACCAGTTCCAAATGAGTATTGGTCGTGCTATCACTGAGAAGATTTAGCGCATCCTCGTTCAGAGGTACATCAAAGGTCACCGTATCCGTTTTTACTTTCAAACGTTTTTTCTGTTCTACAACCTTAGTTACCTGTTCTTTTGTAAGTTTTAGCTTGACTGCTGTATCAGTCGTTACTTCACCATCAAGGATCACATAGATATCCGGTTCACCTGTTTCGATGACTTCATCCAGTTCACCTTCGTCCACTTCATCATCGACGTCTTTTCTGATTACATTACCAACTTCTGGTTTAATAATCAAAGTAAATACCTTCTCTTCTATAACATCATTCTTAGAAATTGTTGCCGTAAGGGTAACTGTTACAGCTTTTTCACCTATCGCTGGACGCGTTACTGCCCCAGAACCTGTTACATAAGTCGGTTTGTCTGATGTCCAAGTTATCGTTGTGTCATAGCTACCTTTGCTAACTAGAATTACATCATTCGTCACCTTTGCAGCAGTATCATCACCTTGGTATAGGACACCTACGTGGGCCTTACTGTAAGCTACTGCACTACTGTCACTTAACATCGCCTTGAGGACCAAAGTGAAGGCTTTGACCGTCTTTTCTCCCATGAATTCCGTTGTTGCTTCAAGAGATATAAGGACATCCTCAAGCTCTGGCAAGGTAATGTTCGCACCTTCGGCCGAATTACCATCCCCATTTAGAACACTTAGTGCCGCACCTGTTGTTATATAATCACTTGGGTCTACTGTAATTGTAACAGCGCTTGATGTGGTTATATAGATGGCTGCATCTGTCGTCGTGTCAATAACAACTTCTTGTGTAGGACTATTGGTGGTTGCACCAATCACCTTCCACTCTATGCTATTGCCTAGGTTGTCTTCTGTATAATAATCAAGATTCTGCGTAACATTGTTTTCACTGTCACCTTGTGCAAATGCCAAATACTGAATCCATTGTTTATTATATATGGTGAAATTCACTGTTGCGTCATTGCCAGCATTATCCTCAACACGGATTGTGTATGTGCCGTTGTCATTGACTGCAGTACCACTGGAGATAATGTCACCATCCAGCGTCCCAACACCCTCATTGAATGTGATTACTTTGTTAGTGGCGTATGTTTCTCCGTCCACCACACCACTGATTTGAGGTGCCAATGTATCTTTAACAACCGTTGCCGTTACCGGCTGAGAGTCACTACCACCAAGATCCGTTATGGATGCCTGAATTGTCAGTGGACCATCCAGCAGACTTGTGACATCCTCTGTCACTGACCAATTGCCAGCACTATCTGCAGTGACATCACCTGTGATCTCATTGCCTTGATGATCAGTAATCACATAATGAACTGTCGCCAAAGCTTCTGATGTACCTTCAATTGTAACAGCAGCAACTTCCTGTGCATTGATATAATCATCCGTCATAATCGGTGTACTGATCACCGGAGGATAAGCTATATCCGGTACATTAAACTTCTCTTCCGCCACATAGGATGAAACACCTGTGTTACCAAGGGCGTCACTAATATCTGTTCCTGAAAGAAGCTTCAATCTCATAGAACCGACACCGGAAAAATCACCTAGTACAACTTTGTAAGTTGTTGGTGTGACTTGAATAATTTCAGATACACTGGCACTTAATGTATCCGTCACGTTCAGACCGAAATCATCTGTTGTAACGTCTTCCACCGGTTCATCAAAGGTCACCAGCATAATTGCTGAATCAGATGTCACTGTCTCAGCCCCGCCTGCATATCTAACCATAGAAAGGACTTCCGGTGCTGTACCGTCAATAGTCAAAGTCTCAATATTCGATAATCCTGCATTGAGTCCGCCACTGACTTGCAATCTAAAATGGTAATCCCTGTTTGTATATAGATTGGTTACTGTTGTGCTAGTATCCGTAGGATCAATCGCTGTGCTCGTATTAGCAGTTGTCCACGTACCACCATTGATTGACTGAAGAACAACAATGGACGTTGCACCTGTCACTTGACTCCAAGTAAAGTTGGCTGTAGACACAGTATTACTTGTAAGGTCGAAGTCTCCAACCTCATAGAGGCTAATAGCAATATCTGAAGCCTCATTTAACGCTGTTGTGTCTTGACCAGAATTGGCCGTTCCGCCATTGTCCTTAAGTTCTGTCAAAGTAACCGTTCTGACACCAACCGTTGGCAATGCTTTACCGTTATAGTATGAAAGCGTATCTACTGTTTCTTCCCACAAGTATGTCCCAATACCTGTTCCTTCAATGATCACTGTCGCTACATCAGCGGCAACACTAACCGTATAGTTGAAGCCATTAACAGATGTGGTTCCAGACGTTCCATCGACAAGAATAACATCTGACCCATCCAACCTAAGCATTTCATCACTACCGTCAAGAATGCCATCGACCGTCAATGTCAACGACGCAACAGTTTGAGCTGACTCAATGGTATCAATCGCTGTATTGCCATACACGGTGGCATTGTTCTTCACCAAATTATAAAAAGTCGGATCTTGAACGTCTGTTGTCAACGTAGATGGGTGGTTGAAGCGGTTGGTGATTGCTACAGTCATATCCGCTGTGTAAGTCACCTCATCAGAGCCATCTAAGGACATTGTTATGGTTCTTGTTGCATCCGGGTCTTTATCTGTACTTGAATAGGTCACCAAGCGCCCGATTTGCTGTAATACATCTGCTGGGTTATCCACAGATCCGAATACACGAATGTTGTCAATCCACATGGATGACCCTACAGCGTAACCGCCTGTTTGGTCGTATGTACCATTGACGAACTTGAATTGGTATTCTCCATCCTCAGGAATTGTTCCAACACTTGTTGTCCAGTCTTGGGACATCCCTCTACTATAGAAGACAAGCGTATGTTCATCTGTTGATGTATTAACCACAAATCCATAGACTTCGTAATCATCTTGTAGCCTGACAGCTTTCCAGTCAATGGATATACTATCGCCCGCTTCGGCAGTAAAAGGATCACTAATAACAATCGGGCCAAATTCAGAACCATACGCTTGATGATCCATCGTTGTTGTCAGGTCACGTTCTACATTGTTATTCGAATAGACACTACCATCAGACCACAACTTCAGCGCTACGCCTCCCATACCTCCGTTGCTGCTGTCCAATGTAACCGTCGTACTAAGAGATGATGTGTAGTTGCCATCTCCATCGACACTGACAGGACGTATAACACTTTCATATCCCCATGCCGACTTAATCGACGTATCATAGGTCGAGCTTGTCGTGTAGGTATAACCATCCGTACCATCTAAAGTCATGGTAGTTGAACCGTCCCCATTAAGCTGGACATAAAGTTCACGTCCTTGGGACCTTGTTCCATAGACCATCATTTCCTCAGCATAACTGCCTTGAATGATTTCCCATCCTGGTAAGTCGCCGCCTTCGAATCCCTCAGTGAATATTGAGTTGACTAGGGCTTTTGAGAAGTTGATCCCTAGCTTATTCCCATTTTGTCCATCATCTGTCAAATCGATAGAACCGATAATATCTGCTGTAGTTCCGTCACCAAGATAAATATAATCACCGACAACAGAGACAACGCCATCACCCGTTTCTGGTGTGCTATCACTGCCCTGTTCTAACGCCAGCGATTCAAATTCTGTTGCATTGTTAACCTCGTATGACATATAGGTCCCACTTGTATTAACAATAACATTAGGTGAAATCAAAGTTGCTGTGCCATCCGCTTCATCATAATTGATGCTGGTACCCTCAAACTGATCGATCATACCCGCCGACAAAGCATATGTGGCGTTTGGCAACGCACCAATGATCATTACCATCATCAATGCGAATGCTGTCAATTTTCTCCGCATACATTTCCCTCCTGGGTTATCCCTTGATTAACAGCCAAGGAATAGCCAATTGTAAAGTTCAAATTATTTCTCAAAAAATGTGTTAATTGCTTCCTCTTGATGTGCCAATCCCTGTTGTCGTCAATCACCACTAAATTTTGAGATTCATCATCAATTATTCTACGCATTGGTCCTTACAAATTTCTTACTGGCGAAAAAAATAAAAAACCTGCATCTTGTTACAATGCAGGTTTGATTATGAAGAACCTCGATTAAAAAGCCCTATTTTTGTTATTTCTATTTTCGTAATTTCTTTTTTTCAATTTCAAAATGACGGCTTAGAGTAACACTCCACAAATAATCCTTGTCAGCCAGCAACGTTTCACTGGCCAATTGTGGGATGTCCTCCAACATACTTTTCACAGCTGAATGTGGTTGACCACCTTTTACTAATTTCAATGCATCGCTGTAAATATTGTAATCGCACCATACTTCGCCAATAACAATTGTGTAGACACCATTGATATTTTTCACCGCTACATCTAACCCATTTTTTTCTAAGGTTGTCTTTAATCTAAATACTGTCGTGTATAGATTCTGCTCACCCTTTTTGGGATCCGATTCTGGCCAAAGCCATTCGATAAGCTTCCATTTGCCCGCCCCTTGCTCCTGATGCAACAACAGTATTGCAAAAAGTTCCTCTGCCTTTGCTGATTTCCAATGAACTCGATCGCCACCTTTACCGGTGGAGTAAAAATCGCCAATACAGTGTATGGAACAGCTTTCACCTGCCACAAGTAATGGATGATTCATCAAGACCGGTTTGACACGATTTAGAGCCTCTTCCAAGTCAACTTGACTCACTGGCTTTAGGATATAGTGAATAGCATTCAGTCTAAAAGCATCCACCGCATACTGATTGTGGGCAGTTGCAAAGATAAAGGATACCTCCGGCACTCTGTCCAGCATTTTTTCCGCAAAAATCATACCGTTCATCTGAGGCATTGCCACATCACTTACTATGACATCCACCTTCGTAGAACCTGCTTCTTTCAATGCAACTAAAGGATCAGTGTACTGGCCTACCACTTCATGCCCCTTTATCCTCTCAATCCGAGTACGAATCAAATCAACCGCTAATGGCTCGTCATCAACTATTATTATTCTCATATGCCCACCTATCATTTATAGTAAAAAAAACCTCCGTACCTTTCCCCTCTACACTTTTAAGGTTCAAGACTGTATCTAGGTTCCTAATAAGCCTTTCATTCACATTCCGCAACCCGATATGCTGATCAACAGAGCCACCATGATTATGGTGATCGCCCAACATTGCATTCACCGCTTCTAATAACTCAGAAGTCATACCCACACCATCATCTTTTACACACACCCTAACACCCTCTTCAGCCGTACAAACAATCACCTCAATCTTCAGGCTAGCAGAACTTGAACCCGGTCCCAAACCATGCTTGATAGCATTCTCCACTAAAGGCTGTATGGTAAATGGTGGCAGCTGAATATACAAGTCCTCTTCAATAGAGTAAACGACTTCCATTGTCGGGAAGCGTCTTTGCTCGATTCTAACATAAGCCTCCAGCCGTCTTAGTTCTTCTTCAAGTTCAATCATAGCCATTCGATTATCCGATCCCAGAAGATGTCTCATATGAGTGGATAAGTCCATCACCATCTCTTCAGCCTTGTCCGGTGAAGTGACAATCAATGACACCACACTATTTAACACATTGAAAAGAAAATGTGGTTTGATCTGAGCATTAAGATATGCTTGTTCCATTATTGGCAAGGCCATGGACCGCTCGTAAGTCCTCTTGATATTTTGGGCAAGATATACCGTCAACATGATTATGAACACGACATAGGCGACAATAAGGATTTCTCCTGTTCTGGAATAGATCACATTGGCGCTATAGAAAAAGTCATGCAATAAGCCCAATCCCAACACATAAAAAGATATAATTAGAAGACCTACATTGGACTTATACACAATTCTTTCGATGATGAGACCCAGTATGACTGCACTGACTAACAGAATTGTCATGAAGTTCGCCGTATATGTCAAACGCGTCAGCCGATAAATCGGACAGAACATACTACATAGCGTGGTAGCAATGCCATATAGGGTTATGACCTTAAAAAGACGCTTCATATAGGCCCGTTTGCCTGTAGCAACAGCGTTCACATAACCGATAATACTTATAGGCACAAGGAACATAACACCGTATTGAATCCTCACCACCCTATTGCCAATATCAGGAAATAACTGGAATATGACCTTATCGCCCGTCACCAGAATGTACAATAACATCAAAAAAGTTCCTGAAGCCAAATAAAAGGCTGCTCGGCGCTTTGAGCTCATAATGGCAAAGATTAAGCATATAACCCACACCGCCAACAATATACCGACAAGAATGCAGACTTCTGCAAACTTAGTCAAACGGATATTCTCTATCAGTGATTTTTCACCAAATGTAAAACCAAACCAGAAGCCGCCTCTGGCGTATTCATAGTTGCTTGCCTGTACAATAATAGTGACCTCTGTGCTCTTAGCGGTAAAAGCCATATAGCTTACGTTATAATTACTTTGGGCCGACTCGGCCTCCGTAGAGACTTTCCCCATTTCTACCAACAACTGATTGTTGACATAGACTTTTTGAGCTGTGGATATGTTCCTTATTCGCAGTCCATAGGTTTCTTCAGGCGTCAATCCTGTAATCTTTACCCAGTAAGTACCATAGCCATAACCGTTCCTGACGCCGTCAGAGCTAACAATATCCGTATATCTGTTCCATACATCAGGAACGCTCACATATGCCGTTTCATCCTCTTTAAACTTCTCTATATCCTCAAGGGTCAATAGCCCCTGCCACTTAAAGGCCCAATCTCCAGCCAAGAGAATCGGCCTGCCTTGCTGGTATTCTACAGAACCTTTCGTTACCCCTTCAAGGTTTTTTTTCTCTGGGATCAAAAATAGAAATGCTATCGTTATGCCTATGATCAATCCCCATACTATCTGATTTCTTCTTATGTCCATCATGCCTGTCTGTACTCTTTCAACTGTCTTTCTCTATTGAGAATCACTCTCCAATAGAAAAGCCTTTATAGTATAACAGATATGATTGATTTTTCCAGCACAAATGCCAGTATATTTCACAGAAACTTCACAGAAGCATAATAAAGTCATATTAAAGAAACATATAACGCAACAATTGGGCATCTGCCTACAGCGAGTAGCAACAGGAGGTATGAAATGACACTCAGAGAAATAGAAAGAATCATTGAGAATAACCAGTTGGATATACTTAGTGGCCCATGCTTTGAGCATCCATCGGATGACCTTGACTATAGAGAGCTCTACAACAATTTAATGACAAAGTACCTATGGACCATAGAGAAAATAAGTGCCTATCTCGATTCTGCTAAAGTCGATTATCAACAAAAGCAGCATCACATAGCTGCATTAGAGAGAAAGACCCTTGCCTTGATCAACCTTAATCAGGAGCTGATGCATCAGTGCAATATGGATGAGCTAACTGCCGTCCACTCCAGATCATATATGCTAGGACGTATCAAAAATGAAATCCAGCGTTCATTGGAAGAGGAAAATAATTTTGTATTGGCCATGATTGATCTGGACAACTTTAAATTCATCAATGATAGATTTGGCCATCTTGAAGGCGATCGAGTTTTAAGACTGGTTGGCAAAACCCTTAATGATAAAGTCAGAAAAACAGATATCGTCGGTCGTTATGGTGGTGATGAATTCTTCATTTTAATGCCTGACACACAAGAAAAAGAGGCTGAGCGTATTCTAAATCGCTTATGTAAAGCCATTACAGATAATACTGCCAAACACCTCGGAAAGCATTATAAGGTTACTGTAAGTTCTGGTTACTGTGTCTCTGATGACCACAGGTGCGCGGATTTTTCTGAACTCATCAACCTGGCTGATCGTGGTTTGCTAAGAGCTAAGAGCTTGGGTAAGAACCGTATCGTTCAGCAACATAACAGTTCTATGGCTGTATAGAAAGGTGTCTGTGATATAATGTTATTCAAAAGAAATCTTCCCCTGAAAATCCACGCCACCCTTTCTCTCTTTGTCATCATTGGCTTCGGTATTGCTGTCTATCTTTTTACCGCCAACATGACCAGCACTAATTGGGGACCTCCTATACCAGATAGGCAGCCGCAACTTCCAAATAAATTGCCAGAGGACCCTATCGAAAACTTGTCCGAAGAGGAAATAGCCTCTGTCAGTCAGGAAATCCTCTATGGCAACTACCCTGTCAATGATACAGGCCAAGTGCTTATATACGATGATTATGGTACTATAGACGCAGTGGATTCAGCTAGCTATCCTGGACAGGATGGGTCTTATACAACCAACGAAATGAATTTTACAGACAATAATGACGGCACAGTGACGGATCTCACGACAGGTTTAATGTGGCAACAACACCTTGGCGAAAAGATGACCTACGAGGCCGCGGTTATTTATGCAGAATCATTGGTTTATGCTGGGTATGATGACTGGCGTCTTCCGACAATAAAGGAGCTGTACGCCTTAATCGACTTCTCTGGCAATAGCACTGACACCCCTTATATCGACACAGATTACTTCGAGTTCCACTGGGGAACTGAAACAGGTGAACGGGCAATCGATGCTCAATATGCCTCCTCAACCCTATATCAGTCAACAACAATGAACGGGAATACCACCATGTTCGGCGTTAACTTCGCCGATGGTCGTATCAAGGGCTATCCTATAGACAAACTTTTCTACGTCATGCTTGTCCGTGGGAACGATACTTATGGCATCAACCAATTCATAGATAATGGTGATGGCACCATCAGTGACTACAGCACCGGCTTGATGTGGATGAAATATGACAACGCAGGTATTGATGACTTAGCCTCTGGTTTAGACTGGCAAGAAGCCCTTCAATGGGCAGAAAGTCTTGATTATGCTGGCTATGATGATTGGAAACTGCCTGACGCCAAAGAATTGCAGAGTATTGTCGATTATACCCGCAGTCCTGATACGACACAATCCGCCGCCATCAATCCCATGTTCGACAGTACACAGATCACCAATATGGCAGACATGACTGACTATGGCTATTATTGGACCTCCACGACCCATGCTGAAAATGATCGCGGCCATTATGCTGTATACCTATGCTTCGGTAGAGGTATGGGTAGCATGTTTGACCATATTATGGATGTCCATGGCGCAGGCGCCCAACGAAGCGATCCAAAAAGTGGTTCTCGGGAAGATTATCCTTTATCTGGTCAAGGACCTCAAGGCGATGTCCAGCGGGTCTATAATTTTGCAAGAGCCGTCCGTGTGATGGATCTTGATAACATCACCGACACAAACTAATTCACATAATGAGAGCGTGTATTATGACAAAAATATTGATTATCGATGATGAGAAAAATGTCCGAAGAATTCTTCGGGACTATTTTGAAAATGAGGGCTTCCATGTTATTGAAGGTCATGGGGGTGCCCACGGCATTACCCAAGCCCTTGAGAATAATGACCTTGATCTGATACTGCTTGATATCCGCATGCCGGAGATTGACGGCTTTGAGGTAATGAGTGAACTGAAAAAGTATATCGATGTGCCAATCGTCTTCTTGACAGCCCTTGGTGATGACTTCAATGAAATCAAAGGCCTCGAACTTGGTGCAGATGATTATATAGCCAAGCCCTTCAATTACAAAGTGCTTATGGCTAGGGTCAATAAGATTCTGCGAACTAATCAGAAGGCGGACCAGCTCATTCGTTCTGGACCATTAACGATTAATCCCTCCTCACACACCATTACCGTTAACGAAGTTCCATGTGAACTCACCTTAAAAGAATATGAACTTCTCATGTACCTCTATGCCAATAAAGGCATCAACATGGAACGCCTTAAAATTTTGGAACGACTGTGGGGATTCGACTATGACGGTGACCCTCGGACCGTCGATACACATATCAAAACACTGCGTGCAAAACTTGGTGTTATGGAACAAGCCATAAAAACTGTCAGAGGAATTGGGTATCGGTTTGATGAAATTTAGTTTTAACAGCATCCGCATTCGTTTGATGCTCATCTTTTCAGTGACTTTTCTTCTATTGTTAAGTCTACTGGTTATGTTTACAAAACTTTTCTTTGTAAGCTATTATGTGTCTATGAATGAGCAAACTTTTCGTACGAATGTCAATACCTTCATCGCTGAGTTGAGAGATGGAAACCATGAAGTGCTGGTCTCAGATATGAAAATGAATACCGGTGCCAACGTTTTCTTCTACGATAGCGCCTTAAGACCAATGGGCCCACAGAACCAGTTAGGTAATGATGCACTTGCGACTTACAGTATCACCGATATCGCCCAATCCATAGAAAACAGCGGAGAATATGATTACTTCTTTGTCACAGAAGATGACCGTGGGCAATTGATGATCTATGGAACAAAAATGCCACGGAGCGGGTTAATAATCCTAACGAAAAGGGCTGGTCTCGCAGATGAAGCCGCAGCACTTTTCTATCGCTTTATCACCATACTGTCTATTATTATCTATATCATTGGTATTCTTATGACTTATCTCATCACTCGCCACTTGACCAAACCGATTCTAAAGATGAAGGCAGTCACACAGAAAATGGCAGAGCAAGATTTTTCTGAGAAATTGGTTGTCAAAGGCAGTGATGAAATCAACGCTCTTATGGTCAGTATCAATCAGATGGCCGAACAACTATCAACAACAATACATACCTTAAGCATCACCAACGAACAATTAGCCCAAGAGCTAACTAAGGAACAGCGGTTAGAGACCATGCGTCGTCAATTTGTATCGGATGTTTCCCACGAATTGAAAAACCCCTTATCAATGATTATCGGATATACAGACGGGCTAATACAGAATATCACCAAAACGGATGCCCAACGTGAAGAGTACTACGAGATTATCATGGCCGAGGCAAACAGAATGCACCGACTGGTAAAAGATTTGCTTGATCTGTCCGGCTATGAATCCGGCACATTCACCATTGAGAAAAGTAATTTTGATGTGAACGAACTTATTTGTGAAGGCATTGAACGCTTCACCTATCTATCTGAAGATAAGAATCTTGATGTTCAATTCGATTCTACAGAAAACTTTCTGGTATATGCTGACCGACTACGACTGTATCAAGTCATCACCAACTTGCTTAGCAATGCTTTCAAGTACAGCAATGAACAAGGGATCATACACATTGCCCTAGATAAGGCCAATACACAAGTAAAAATAACCATTTCCAACACCGGTAAGCTTATCTCCCCTAAGAATCTAAAAGATGTCTGGAATAGTTTTTATCAAGTAGACACTGACAGCAATGGCAATGGGCTTGGGCTTGCCATTGTAAAGAGTATTGTCAACTTACATGGTGGCCAATGTAAGGCCTATACAACAGAACATATGAATTGCTTCGAAGTCATTATTTAGACAATCGATGCTCTAGAAGGTCAACCTTCAGTACGTAGTCCACTGGCTTGCCGTAATAAACCTTGGCAAATGACTTAGCCAGCATGCCTTCCATGGCCTCCACGACTTCTTCTTCAGACTTATTGGCCGCATATTTCTTATCCGCCTCCACCATAATCGCTTTCATAACACCATCCACCTCATCGAAGGTGAACTTATAGGCAATATACTGAATAATCTCTGTTGTATTGGCCACATATTCTTCCTGTTTGAGAACAATGATGTATTGCCAATCATTCCTTGGGTCTTTATAGGTTCTGCTTATGGAGATGGTATCCGTCACCAGATCCGACATAGCTTCATCTGTCCAAAAGCCATAGCCCTGTTCTGCCATGGCCTCATGAAAAGCCTCAAGGTTCATCCCAGTAAAGTCAGAATAGTATACATCGCTCTGCCAATTTATTGGATACAGCTCATAATCCGTCACATCTTCTAAAACTTTAGAAGCTACTTTGGCATAGTCATCATAAGTGATCTCGCCATAATATAGTTCTTGTTCACATATAAATATATCAGCAACTCTCTGTTGCTGTGTCTTAAGATTAACATCCTTATCCTCTATTGGTGTCACATAAACAATAATACCGGCAATTGAAAGGACTACTGCAAAAAGACGCAGTGATAATTTCAATAACATCTCATCACCATCTTTCGCTCATGATCTGATTACGCTTCTGCTGATATTCCGTCTGGCTTATCAATCCATCTTTCTTAAGCATTTCAAGCTTTCGAAGCTTTGTGTCAAAGTCAGAGTCATCCATCTCTATTTCATAATGGGCCATGCCCTTTTCAGTAAAGCCATTCTTATAAGCACGATAGGTATTGAACCCTGATATGATCATCCAGAATATGCCAAAAGGCAATGTGGTCACAGCAGGTATTGGTGTCAATAATGCCGCTAACACCATAACGATACCAATAGTGACAAAGATCAATCCTATAAAAAATGCAAATTGTGACTCCGTTCTTCCCGGTTTGATGTACATGCTCTTACTCCTCACTCCTTGATTCAAGACAAAGACGATTAAGGTGAAACCGTCAAACACACCTCTTATATCTATCTTATCATTTTGTCCTTATTCACTTACTGTGTATACATTAATTTTTGATTAGATTCATCCTATCTAACGAAACGAATATTCATAATACACGAAAAGACGCCCTTTAGGCGCCTTCATGTTGAAATTCGTGGGTTTAGATGTTGAAATTCGTCTTTTTTCTTTCAATGAGCCAATCATCCAGTTTGACAAGCAAGTAGCTTGTTCCACTGCCAAGTAAGATGCCTGCCACCACGTCCGAAGGGTAATGTACATGGAAATAAATCCTAGTAAACGCCATGACCGTCGCTGCAATGAGCATCGGTATTCGCCATTTTTTTATACGAAAGTAAAGGACCGTTGCTATAGTAAAAGCCGCTGTAGCGTGACCGGAAGGAAATGAGTAGCCCCCCACATCTCCAAGAACAGAACTGAATGCCTCTAAAGCAATGTAAGGTCTTTGTCTTGCAAACAATGGCTTTAATATACCCGAAGCAAGAACGTGTGTCGCCAATAAAGCAACTAACGTTAACACCCCAGTCCTTCGATATGCATTTTTCACCAGCAGTACTAGACCTAGTACAATCCAGATGGCACCATAATTACCCAGCGTCGTTACAAATGCCAGTAGCGTGTCCATCGCTTGGGTATGCATGTGATCACGTACAAAGCTAAGTATTTCTAAATCCATCATTTCTATCATTTCCATCTTTAATATGCCTGGTATCATCCTATGGGTGATACTGTTCTTCCTTCTATGATTTTGACCGGAACACGAGTGATGCAGTGCTCCTTTTCATCATTGATAATACCAAGCAATTCCCGAAAGCACAATGCCCCCATTTTTCTTGCTTGTATTTCAAGGGTGGTCAAACCAATATCTGAGTGCTGACCCGAAGGCAGGCCATCAATCCCCATTATTGAAAGATCCTGCGGAATACTATAGCCAAGCGCTTTTATCCTAACCAAGAAACCAAGTGCCATTTGATCATTAAAAAACATCACTGCTGTTGCATGACATCGTTCTTCATGAAATACATCTGCGGCCAACATTCCCTTGTCATAATAATTTTCCCATACATTGATGGCATCCTGACATTCTTCTTCCGGAAACCTTCTAACCCTTGAATCGTTAGGCATATCTGTTTTATTGATGCCCAGATAAAATTTCTCCGGATTATGCCTAGCTTCCTCCATCATCCAGTGCTTCCATGCAAGTATTCTTGAATGGTCTGAATGTAATGGGTAAGGTGCAGCAAAGGCAATTTTATGGTGACCTTTTTTCTTTAAATAATTCAAGGCTTTTATAACCCCTTCATATAAATCCGTTTGAACCATCGGTACCGCCTTATCGAACTGTATGGCTTCTCCATAGCTAACTGTCACTGCCGGAAGATGATACTTCCTACCAATCTCTTGCAGATAATGACGTGTTATAAATGGATTTGGCAATACGACGCCATCAATCATCAAGGACGGAATATTACGAAAATCATATCTGCCATTAAGAAGCACCACATAACCATACCGTTCTGCCTCATCCAATAGGCCTTCGTATACCTCAATGTTGAAGTGATTATCAAGATCCTTGCTATAGAACAAAATCTGCTTGGTCCTGCTTTGTTGCAAAGACATAGCGACAGGGTTGGGATAATAACCCATATTCTCTGCTGCTTCTATAATCTTCTGTCTCTTGTCTGCATTGACATAACCACTATTATTGAGGGCTCTTGACACAACCGAGACGGATACACCGACTCGGTTGGCAATGTCTTTACGTGTAATCATAAGTACCTCTATAAGGCATTAAATGCCTATGCTATAACATCAAACACCATTGACGCATTATATGATAATAGCTCATTCTATTCTTTTAAAACCAAGGTCCCATAAGGTGGCATCACAATTTCACCTTGAATTTGCTCACCGGTGTAAAGATCTGTCATTTCACTTATAACATTGATTTTGATGGATGTTCTTTCATAGTTGAGTAGGAAGTAATAGCGTTCATCCTCTTTGACTCTTGCAGACACTTCACAACTTGGTGTCAGAGTCAACTTCATACTGTAAGGGTTTATAACACCCATTTTCTCAAAAAACACCTCTGCCGCTTGCTCTGAAAACGCCGATCCGAAGTAATAGCACTCTCCTTTGCCAAAGGTATTTTTTACCAACGCTCCCTGTCCAATATAATCACCAGAAAGCATCGCCCCCTCTAAAGACGCCATGGCTCCTTGGGCCACAACCAAATCAAGGAACACCGAAGCCTCAATATCCACTTCTTCCCAACGAACCATCACTTGATCAGAATCCGGCGCAATAAAAGAGTATTCAGGTATGTCACAACCTGTTAATGACGATAGTTTGCCTGGAAGCAAATCCATGGTACACTGTCCAGTGATATCCTTGTAACCACTTCGACAACCGATTATTAGTTTACCACCATTCGCCACATAAGATTCAAGCAATGTAACACGTTCATCTGTCACGATGGATGGGTGTGGATAGAATATAACGTCATACTTAGTTAGCTTATCAATGGTCATGTCTTCTGTCAAATAAAGAAAATCAAGGGGTGTATGTGTTCGCTGTGCTGTTGTATAAATGGCGTTCTCACTGAAATCTGTTACACTTTTATGCCATACATCCACTTTAGAGTCCCAGACATTATCGTAGTCTTTCAGGACGGCTACCTTAGCCTCATACTTCGCTCCTGCAACGGACTTAATGGCCTCGAATTTCTTATGTACCTCTGCTACTTCCTTGAGTCGCCTGTTGTCCCTACCGGAATAATCCAGAATCCCGTGCCAATAGATCTCCGTCCCCATCGTACAGGTGCGCCACCTAAAGTAACTGATGAAATCAGCACCATGTGCTACCGATTGCATTGTCCACAGGGTTAACTGACCAGGTCTGGGCGCTGGTGCCTCCATGGAAGTGTTCCATCCATTGGCCCCTGATTGTTGCTCCATGATGCCGAATTCAGAGGATATGGATCTGGTCTCTGAAAGATTCTTGCTCCACCAACGGTCTTTTAAACCAAGGTCCCCTTCCTTATATGAATTCAGAGAATACGCGAAGTTAGGATAAGAATCGTAGGTGAAGAAATCAAGACTATCTCTTGTCATCTTATGGTTGTCCAAATTAGAGAACATACCATTAGTCGTTATAAAATCCCCTTCCTTCAGGTGCTTTCTAAGAATTACTGATTGCAATGCTGCATAATCTGTTGCGCTTCTAGATATAAAACGTATATAGTCCAGCTCCCGGTGAGGGTTTACAGAATTACTGACTGTTTTTCTTGGCACATCCACTTGTGTCCAGTCAGTATAGCCTTGATTCCAGAAGGTCGTTCCCCATGCATGATTGAGATTCTCTAGATTTTCATACTTTTCTTTCAGATATGTTCTGAATGCCTCTGCATCCGACTTGGAGTAGAATCGATCCATTTCACAATTCAACTCATTGTCTATCTGCCATCCGATAATATTGGGATGGCAGGCATAATGTGATGCGAACTTTTCTGTTATAACAGCTGACAATTCACGATAAACCGGTGCATTATAGTTGTAGTGACGCCTTGCACCATGCTCATAAGGAATCCCATCCATGTTGGTGTTCAATACCTCCGGATACTTGAAAGTCAACCATGCTGGTGGTGTCGCTGTCGGTGTACAAAATATCACTTTCATGCCTACACGAGCCGCAACTTCCAGAAATTCATCAAAGAAGTCATAGGTAAAAACACCCTCTTCCGGCTCCACCAAGCTCCATGCAAACTCAGCAATCCGTATCACCTCAATCCCGACGTCAAGCATCCGTTTCAAGTCTTCTTCCCATAACGTCTTTGGCCAGTGCTCTGGATAATAGCATGTACCAATGGTCAATTGATCTCCTTGCAGTATGTTGTTCATTGTTATCTCCTTGTCTTGTTTTTATCACTATGTGTACTTATCCCTTAACTGCACCCGCAGTCAATCCATCCATAAAATACTTTGATGCCATTAAAAAACATATTAACAGTGGAAGCACTGCACATGTGCTTGCCAACATCATAGCACCGTAGTCTGTTCCTCTGTCAGAAACCATTGACTTCAATATAAGTGGTAATGTGTAAAAACGCTCTGCCCTTAAAATCAAAAGCGCCTGAAGGAATTCATTCCACACATTGACAAATTGCATAATACCAAGGGAGGCATATGCTGGTTTTAATATTGGTGCTATAACCCTAAAAAATACTGTCCATTCGCTACAACCGTCAATTCGTGCTGCCTCCATAAGAGATCTTGGTATATTGTTTTGACAGTACTGTTTCATCCAAAATATGCCAAAGGCATTAGCACTTCCCGGTATGATTAACGCAGCATAGGTATTGATCCACCCAAACTTACTCATCATGATGAACCAAGGTATTATACCTGCAGTGAATGGCACCATCATTGTTCCAAGCAGTATTGCAAACAGTACTTTTTTTCCTGGGAATTCATACACTGAAAATGCATAGCCACCGATTGAACTAAACAGTAAGACCAGCAATACATTCATTATGGTTACAATTGCGCTGTTCATGAAACCCCTTGGAATATTAACGGCTATGACCATATTGTTGAAATTCGTCACCAAATTATGACCAAACACCAGTACTGGTGGAAAAGAATATATTTCACTGGTTGTCAGCGTTGACATTACAAACATCATATAAAATGGCAGCAGCATTACTAGAGCCACACACATCAATATCAGGTAGAGAACACTTTTCTTTATTGTTCCTGTGAATGTCATTATCTAGCCCCCTTACCATAATCATCATCAAGTCTGCTCATGGTTCTGTTAAGTATCAAAGCTATACATATGATCATGAAAGTCATCATATAAGCAATTGCTGATGCGTAGCCATATGAGCTACCGCCTTGAGGTGCTTTGTTAAGCAGATACATCATCAGCGTCAGTCCGCCGCCATTTGTTCCACCACCCCAATTATTGCCAGTCAATACAAAGGGTTCTGTGAACAGGTTGAACATACCGATGGTTGATTGAACCAAAGTGAACAATATGATTGGCCTTAGAAGAGGAATAACAATACTGAATACAACTCTGATATGCGATGCACCATCTATCTTTGCTGCCTCATAAATATCTTTACTGATGCCTTGCATACCTGCAAGATAGATCACCATATTCCATCCAATCCACTTCCATGAGAACATAATAATGACAGCAATCTTAATGTACGAGCCGTCACCCCCAAGCCAATTCACTGCTTCCATACCGAACGAAGTCATGATGAAGTTAAGAAGACCATAATTATTGCCAAAGAAATTCTGAAAAATAATGGTAATCGCTACTGAACTTGTTACCATCGGCATGAAATAAATTGTTTTAAATAAGTTTTGCCCTTTAACCAGCTTCGAATTCAATATGTAGGCTAAAATAAGTCCTCCTAATAAAATCGGTATATGGGCTATCACACCAATGTATAAGGTATTCGAAAGTGCCTTCCAAAACAAAGCATCTTTAACCAGATTCACATAGTTGGCAATACCAATAAAATGCATGCTGCCCAAACCATTCCACCTAAAAAAACTCAACGCAAATCCAGAGACCATAGGAAATAACCCAAATATGGCAAATAAAATGTAAAATGGTGCAATATACGTATAGGCTACCCGGTTCTCTTTTAAGGTTTTGATCAGTCCTTGCTTAATCATTCTGTAAACCTCTCTTTTGTAGTCATAGGAGGTTAGTCATAATGACCTAACCTCCAAATCTTATCACTTTATTCCCATACACCCATATCTTTCAAAATCTGTATTTGCTCTTCACGTAATTCTACGATAGCCGCTTCAATATCTTTGCCTAAGCGTTCTCTAATTTGCTCTGCCGACTCCCCTTCTGCTGCTCCGGCATTGAATGAACTGTAAAGGTATCCTTCTGCCGTAACATCCATAATTGTGTTATAAACAACTGGTACATTGGCAGCAATCTCTGTTGCTATTGCATTTGGTGCTTGTCCACCAAAAAACTCATCAGGGTCCGTATATAGACCTGGCTCGCTATCCCATGCTGGTTTGTACGCTGGGAAATAGTCGACTGCTTCAAACATATCATTTTGACCGTCACCAGATGCGAGCATATAGCTGATGAATGCCCACGCAGCCTCTTTATTCTGAGATTGCTCTGGAATTACAAGGAATGATCCGCCCCAGTTAGTTGCAGGCATACTACCTGGCAAAACAGTTGCACCCCAGTTTCCTGCCCCCTCTGGATCTATGTCTGTCTTAAGGAATCCTGAGAACCAAGATCCTGCCGCGACAGAAACACATGTGCCCTCTGCATAGGCAGCGTAGGCCTCCCCACTCCACATATCCACATTCATATCCCATTTGTTTTCTCTAATCTCTAAACTCGCCTCAAGGCAATCCAGGTCACCTTCACGCTCCAATTGTAATGTAAGGCTTTCATCAAAATAATCCCTATTAATGAACATCCATTGATATGGATACGCCGCCGATGGTAAGAACCAGCGTTCTCCAGGAATAGATACAGCCTCCGCAACTTGTAATACACCATCCCAAGTACTCATCAATTCTGCTACTTCATATGGGTCTGTCGGTAGACCAACTTCTTCAAACACATCTGTTCTATAATAATATAATGTTGGGCCGAGATCCCAAGGTATGGCAACCAAGCGTGATCCATCAGATGATTTTGCCTGTTCCCACTTAAACGATACGAAGTCATGAGCCAATTCATCTGCCCCTAACATATTGAGATCTACTAGAGCATCACTGTTCCTGTACTGAGAAATGTATGCACCTTCAACCATAGCAACATCTACAGCACCCGTACCGGCAACTAACGCGCTCTGCAAGGCTTGATGATGTGATGTTGTATCGGTGAATACTAACTCTACTTGAATATTTGGATACTTATCATTAAATCCAGCCATTGCTGCCTCAAATGCATCATCACCAGATGGCCATCCCCCCACTTGTATACTAGCTTCTATACTACTAGGGTCACTTTTAACGGCGGCCGCAATTTCTTGAGCATCTGATTCTGTTAATTCACTTGCTGTGTTCCCCCCACACCCATAGAGAACAGAAATAGACAATACCATGATTAGTACGAATGTAAGTTTCTTTTTTAGCACTGCTTTTTTCATAACGTTACCTCCTCGATATGTACATCTCACAAATTGCTCAGTTATTTTCAGCGCTTAGCAACAATTATATACAGGTACGTCCCATTCCTTCTTATACAACTTATGACCATTAAAACCATTGTGCTTCAACATATTTCATATATTTGTATAATCAATATCTAAAACTTAGTATATTTTACTGCTAAACACTGTTTAAACCCTATCACATTATGATGTTTCCATGAATACTAGAAAATATGGTCACGTGACCACATAGCATTTTGCTTAATTGCAGCAATTTGTTGACTCACAAAGCATCTTTACTGGATGAAAGGTATCAATTATGACCACAAAAAGGCAAATGCCATTTATCTGCATAAACCGTACATATATTTCACTTTTATTTCCTTGCCCTTGACTTACCAATCTTATATACTATCCTTTGAACTTTTTTTAATACAATGATAAACAAAGGAGAAACAAATGAAAAAGTATATGTTATTAACAATGATTGCAATTGTTCTTATGCTTTCCGCTTGCAGCAGCCAAACCCCTGCCAAGACTTTCGTTATTGGAGGTATCCCTGATCAGAATGTGTCTGAACTTAGCCAACGTTTTGATGATTTGGCTGCTTACCTTGCAGAAGAAACCGGTCTTGAAGTGGTTTACACCTCTTCAGCTGATTATGCCGCTTTGGTTACCGCATTCGGTCGTGGTGATGTACAAATGGCTTGGTTCGGTGGATTGACAGGTGTACAAGCAAGGGCTTTGGTTGAGGGCTCAGAAGCCATTGCCCAGCGTCCTAGAGATGAACAATTCGAATCCGTCTTCATCGTTAACAAGGCAGTCGGTGCTGCCACGCTTTTAGACCTTAAAGGTCTTAGCTTCACATTTGGCAGTGAGAGTTCTACTTCCGGCCATTTGATGCCTCGTTATTTCATGATGGAGGCAGGTCTTGATCTTGCAACGGACCTTAACGGCGAGCCAAATTATTCCGGCTCCCATGATACAACCTGGACTTTGGTTGAATCCGGTGCATTTGATGCTGGTGCATTGAATATCGCTGTATGGGAAAAGGCTGTTGAAGAAGGCAAAGTTGATTTGGATAAAGTTGAGGCTTTCTATACAACCCCAACATATTACGATTATAACTGGACCATCAATAATGTTGATGAAACTTACGGCGAAGGCACTGCTGCCAAAGTACAGGAAGCACTTTTGGCTCTTGGAGAGAAAAATCCTGAACTTATGGCACTTTTCCAAGATGAATCATTCATCGCAACAAACAACAGTAACTATGATGCCATCAAGCAAGTTGCCCAAGAGCTCGGTATTATAGAATAATGATTATATCGCTTTCGAATGTCACCTATGAGATCGATCAGCAAACCCTACTGGATTCTGTCAGCTTAAGTGTTGATGATGGCGAGCACATCGCCATCATCGGCCCTAGTGGCGCAGGCAAGACCACCTTGATTCGACTGCTCTCAAGCACTCTTGCTGGTTATAAAGGCCATGCTTCGGTTGTCGGTATTCCCTTGAAAGACTATACAGATTCCCGCTCATACGCTGATGTTGTCGGTGTCATAAGACAAGGTGTCGATCTGGTTGAGGAACTAAGTGTTGTCAACAATGTTCTGGCCGGTAGGCTTAGACATTGGTCACTATGGCAGTCTATTCGTTCCCTTATTAGGCCCCTTGATAAGGATTTGGCTCAAGATGCACTGGCATCAGTCCACATGGCAGACCGTATGTATAGCAAGGTATCTATTTTATCCGGTGGGGAAAAACAGCGCGTTGCCATCGCTAGGGTTCTCATGCAAAACCCCAAAATCATTCTGGCAGATGAACCTATTGCTGCTCTTGATCCCAAGCTTGCTGACGATATTCTAACCCTTCTTAATGACTGTACCAAAGGCAAAACATTCATTGCTTCACTTCATCAAGTGGCCCATGCTAAGCATTATTTCAATCGTATCATTGGCATGAAAGATGGCAGTATTTCTTTCGATCTGCCATCCTTAGAAGTCAGTGATGCCATGATTCAAGAACTGTACGAAAGGGGATAACAGATGAAAAAACTAAGAATCAGCCTGATTGTTGGATGTCTGTTGCTCCCTTTTTTTACTTTAGACTGGCATTCTAGTGGTTTCAACCGCAGTGCACTGACAACGTTGCACCGATTATCCCTTGCTGCCTTGACCCCCGATCTAACCGTTATCCCAATTGGTCTTAGTGGTCTTCTTGTCACTATTGCATACGCTACCACTTCCATTGGTTTGTCACTTGTCATTGGACTAAGCCTTGGCACTCTTGCATCTGGTGTCGTCGGTTTTCCTAAGTGGCTTCAGTACACTGTGAAGGATTTACTGGCTGGCATGCGCGCTGTTCACGAACTAATCTGGGCCTTATTCTTTGTAGCCGCCATAGGTCTTTCTCCATTTGCTGCCGTATGGGCTGTGGCCATTCCCTATGGCGGTATGCTTGGTAAAATATTCAGTGAAATCCTTGTGAATGTCTCTGATATTCGTGTTGATGCACTTACCCAGCTCGGCGCTTCAAGATGGCAGCGATTTTTCTATGTATATCTACCGGAAGCTTATGGTGATCTTGTCAGCTACAGCTTATACAGATATGAATGCGCCATACGTTCTTCAACTGTCTTAAGCTTTGTCGGTGTTGCAGGCATCGGCCTTCAAATTCAACTTACCTTACAAGATATGAAGCTTCACCAGATGATGACTTATATCTATATGCTGGTCCTTCTGATTTCTTTTCTGGATCATTGGGGGACTAGGTATCGCCAAGGCCGTGCAAACCGCCAAATCATTCATGGTCTTTTTGCTATCCTATCCTTAGCTTCCTGGTCGTTTGTCCTTCTTGAAAACTATCATATCGGTATCCGTTCAAAGAATAACTTGGGGTACATGATTGATTTTTTCAGAAAAATGCTTGGTATTGATAAAGAAATTCCTGCCTTCGCAGACCCCACAGAAATAATGACCGTCCTTCGTCATGCACTAGATACGCTTCAAATGAGCTGGTTAGCCATAATTCTGGCAAGTTTGATGATGCTCGTTCTCATTGTACCCGCATCTAGGAATTATGGTCATCAATGGGTTGCCCCCATCATCAAAGCAATTTATCTATTCACGCGTGCCATTCCCGAGCTCATCTGGGCAATGATTGCTGTCTTCGTCTTGAAGGCTGGTATATTTGCCGGCGCCGTTGCCCTAGCCATTCATAATTTTGGTATTCTAGGTAAACTCTGTACTGAAGTCATTGAAGAATTGCCAAATGAGCCGTTATACAGCCTTAAACAATCAGGTGCTAACAACCGGCAGTTGCTGTTCTATGGCATCTTACCACTGGCATATAAGCGCATTGTGGGCTATATCATCTACAGGTGGGAGATTATCTTAAGGACGACCATCGTCGTCGGAATTGCAGGTGCTGGCGGCCTTGGCTACTATTTCCGTACAAGTCTTAGCTGGTTTCATTACACCAAAGTTACGTTGGTACTAATTGTGTTCTATGTCATGGTGAAAGTAGCAGATTGGTTAACGGCCAGCCTTAGAAAAAAACTGCTGTAAATAAAAAAATAGCCAGCATCACTGCTGGCTAAAGACATATATAGAGAGTAAGTAGGGGTACCTAAATCAGTTCCCCCTTTTACCGGGAGACCCATTACCTTTTTCACCCATCTGGCTATTATCTTCCCCTTGTTGGAGATTCATCAAAGTTTCCTCTCTGTTGTTTACAGTCGCACCACCTTGCTCGTCAGGATTCATCTTCTCTTCTTGTTCCTGCTCTTGATTCTGAACTTGCCGCCGTTCCTCTTGACAGTCTCCGTCATAATATGGACAATCCTGTAAATTTCGCTCTTGCTTTTTAGACATTATTCCAGACATCTGTCCTGTTCCTGAATGATGCTGCCACCTAATCATCATGCCACTTTCCACATCCGGAATCATCTCTTCAGTGAAATAGAAGCTATAGGTTAGAACCACATCGCGAAATTCAGCAACCAGATCGATTGTCATCGGCAACTCAGTCAATTCTATGGTTAACGCGTCACGTGTTGTCACAACAACCTCATTAATAGATACCGTGATATCATCTTCTGTCATTTGTTCAAACCAATCTTCATTCAAAGCATAAGACATAATGACTGCCCCAAGGTCTTCATCCACACATACATTCAGTTCTAAATTCAGTGGATCAAACTCATAAAATACATTGCTATCATCCGCTTCATCCGAATCTGTTGTCTCAATTTCTTCGTCATCGGCAGGAACAATCTCTACATCCAAAATAGGAGATTGTCTTACGATATGTAAGTAGTATAAATCTATTTGATCTCCAGTGTTCGTTCCATCTTGGGCAGATTCACAGATAGTAATCTTAAATCGGTTGTATCCCAGTGACAAACCCAACGACATATCACTTGTATAAAGCTCACCATTGACCTTTACAATATAGGACTCTGAATACTCCAGCCCCAATGTTACTTCATCATAAAAAGTCTCCACATCGTAACCTTTAATAAGTGGATCAAACCCATCTTCCAGTAAATCCACGCCATCAGCCAATACGACCAGATCTGTCAATCCAGCCTCTGCCGCTGATACCATCATCACTGGTATCAACAGCAGAGCTACCATCATAAATGCCAATATTTTTTTCATAGTGCTCACCTGATTTCCTTTCCACAATAAGAATTATTACCTCTTCTCCATCACTGATCAGTCAGGATTCACTATACTATACTGGCTTAAAACTTTTTTATGGGCCTTTTCTAAAAATTTTCAATAACGTTTCTTGATTCTTAACCCAAAGGCTACCATCGCTGAGCCCATACCAAACAATGCAATGCCAGGTATGCCAGATGTTTGTGGTAACGCCACATCTTCTATCTCTTCTAAAAGCGCCGGTGAATCTAAAACAGGCTCTTCTTTTTTATCTTCCATGGCACTGATGATATCGTCCATACTTATGGTATTGCCACCAGCTTGTGGGATTGTAGTGTTAGCTTCATCCATTTCCACCAGTCTTTCAAATACTGCCATCAGATATTTATCTTCATCCATTCGTATAACACCATCAATGACGTCCGCACCGTCTGAATCTTCGGAATAACCGATAAAATAATAACCTTCCTCTGCAATAGGTATAATCGTTACATAAGTTCCAGCTCTGTAACTAACCATTCCTTCATATCCCTCATAGGTACCACCACTGGTCGAAGTCAACTCTAGACTATATCTTGTAACAGAGGATGTCCTTGTAGCTCTATAGGGTTCATCGGTTGTATCTGGCGTCGTTTCAACATTATTTTCAAGGCCTGTAGCATCCCCCTCTATAATATCATCGCTGTCATCTGTTTCTGGATCTGCATCATCAGCTAATTCCAGGGTCGCTTCTATAACGATATCCATATCTTCATCAAGAGAAATCACTTCATATTCGTCCCCTGTTTCCACAACCATATCATTCACTGTAATGGACGATACAACGTAACCTGACTCAAGTTCGATATCCAATGTAACATTAGCACCTTTTGCATAGCTGCCAGTATTTTCAACATGACCCGCAGCTTCCGGTATGATTGTTGCCTCGATATCATAGCTGGTCTTCAAGCTATTTAGCCAATAATTCAATGCTCCTTTCCCGCCACCATCGTCATGATCATGTTCTTCTTCCGCGGTCACTTCAAGAGCTGCATCGGTTATTACAATGGCTGCATCCGTTGTTACCTCCTCTGATACATCCGACTCATGGGAACTGCCACCAGAACATCCTTTACCTTCACTTCCCCCATTGCCACATCCACCGGAACCATGACTCTCCTCACTATCATCCTGCTCGCCAACTACTTCAGTCGTATCCCCATCGGTATGGTCGTGAGTAGAATCTTCATCTTCATGGCCCGACTTAGAAAGCTTACCCAGGCTCACTTGGGCATCAGTACCTATTTCCTGCCTGTAACCATCAACTATGAACGCGACAATTCTTTCTTCCAAGTTATCCATGTCCAAACGTTTTTTGAATTGACCACCTTTGGTCGAATTGCCACATTGTTTGAGTTCCAGTTCAAACTCGCTTCCATCGTCTAACAGAATTACTGCTGATACAGATTGTATATCACTATATTTTTCAGCATGCAGGTGTATCTTTCTACCCGTTTTATCATGGCCTTCTTCTGAAGAAGCCAATACTGGCAATATAGTCCACTGGCATATTAGTATCATAATCAATAGCATTCTAAAAATTTTATTCATATCGTTACCTCTTCTCTCTACACATGAATTTTAGTGCTATATCATATCCCCATATGATCTTATAGGTACCATAGCGGTGACCCTCACCACCACTATGGCCCCTGTGCCGGTGCTTACTCCTTTCCTTACTCTTTCACCCCAGCCTCCGCAAAAGAGGAACCCTGAATAATGATTAAACTATTCATCTGAGGAAAGCATTTATTCTAGAACATCAAAAAAACTGCCAGTCATATGGCAGCTTTTCGTCGTGGCATCAGCTTTAGACTCCAGCATTGGTCAATACCTTTTCAAGTATATCGCCTTTTACATACTCCTACTCTCCTCAGTGATATAATACACTTAATTCCGCGTGAATATTTGGAATATTTTACGAACATCGACTTTACCTCGTATTATTGTGTAACTTATTTCGAATATAAGCCTAATTGTGTATACAATAGGACTTTCTTCACACCTTAACACACCATTAAGTCAACTGCTTATAGCTTATGCCATATTAATCCCTACTGCCTATTACCTGAGAAAGAATGTAGATTGATTCTTTATACTCATCTATTTAGAATAAAAGTAGCATCAGTTTCAAGCTTCTTTTATAAAATCCCTCAATACAACAACTGAATATAGGTTTAGCACATCATACTTTATCACGTTGAATCACTGAATCATTCTATGTCATAACGCATGTTAACAATGTCTGATTAAGTATTGGAGGTACAAAATGAAACGTTATCCATCTCATATTCCAAAAAAACGTTTTAAATCCATACTGGTTGCCATCCTGATTATTACATTAATCCTATCCTCATTCCTCAGCTTTTCGGCACTCGCTAGTAAGGATCATGATAGTGAAGGTGGCAACAAATATCAATATGGTAGGAGCAGCAGTCATGACCACGATGAAGCTGAAGGTGATATAGACGAGGTTTCATCAGCTTCCGTAGACTCAGATGTCACTGAAGATCTTACTGAACAAGAAACAGCCAGTGAAACAACGACAATAACCGGATCAAAAGGTAGAAAAGGCAGTGGTGCCACCTCTAGCTCAGGTGGTCAAAAGACAGATACTGCCTCCATCGAGATCTCTCCTGATATTGAAGCCCTTGCAGAGAGTGGCAGTCCATTCTTCATGGTTGTTGGTGAAACCGAAGCCTTTGACTTTAAAATCAATCCGCCATCTGCTGATGTGGATTTGACGGTCACAGGCAATGACTGCATTGAGATATCTAGCGACTACGAAGTAAAGGCCGTCGATTCCGGTCTTGCTGAATTAACCATTGAGGCTGAAAATTACCAGAATACCCTTGTATTCAGCGTCTTCGATGTTCTTGGTTTTGCCGATGAATTTGATCCTGGACTAGAAGGTTCTTACCCTTTTGGTTGGCCAATACCCCTTCCAGCAACCGGTGAAGTGACACTTGATATTCAAGAATTTGGTACTTTAGAATCGGATCATGAAATTCCAGATGGTGACTATCCGGATGTTTATGACTATCCGCTGACATGGTCTTTTACTGAGGCACCAATCTCTGATGACAGTACTTGGACTATCATTACTCGTAGCAGTATATTCTTCACCAATCCGGGAACTTACATCCTGAAAGCTTCAACAGGGCTGGTTGGTGTATCTGAGGAATATACTGTTATTATTGATGCAATTGATAGCTCTTATGTGCCTGTTGAAACAGCATCTTTCGACCAAGAAAATATGAGTATCTATATTCAAAGCAATACTGATGCTGATGTAGAAACCTTCTTGTCTGTAGGAAATTACACACCTGTCCCTAGTAATACAGAGACATTAATCTGGGAAGCTGAGAATGATATCGTCAAATTAATTCCTATAGGTGAAGATGGTCTCATGTGTCAAGTCATTGGACTAAGTGCCGGTGATACAATTATTCGACTGAGTTCTGTTCAAAGTGACGGTTCTGTTGAGTTACTAGATAGTTGTCCAATAGGCGTCTCCCTCAATCCTAATCTCACTGATCCTGTCTATATCAAAGCAGTAGATATCGACACTCACGAAGAATTGGATCAATTTGATGCACTAGAAGACATCTATATTATTGGCACCAATATCCCTGCTATAGATGATGGCGGTGATGAAGCCTATTATATTAGGCTAGACCAAATGGGTACAAGCTATGAGACGTATATCAGAGAGCTAAATGATTCTGACTATGAATTTAATGATGGTGTGCTTACTCTGACACTCAGTGACATTCATGGTAATCCAATTGAGCTTGGCGATGCTTTTTCAAAAGAATACTTTGTCTCAATCACCATCGGTGTTAACGTTACTGAAGACACCGTTGTCTTCGAAACCGGTGATGATGATGAAGGTCTGCCTAAGACTTGGACAGATAACTTTAAAATTACGTCACCGATTCCAACAGGCTATATCTATGCTGGTGTTGCACTTGCCGACAGCGACTATGATGAAGTCATGATGTCAGAAAATAAAGATCACCTGACAGATATATATGAAAGAACCATCGATGGTCAAGGCAACGAATCTGATGAGCCAAGAGGCTATGAAGTCATCTTAGCACGGGTCTTATTTGACGAAGACGGTGATGAAGCTGGCACTGAAACCGTTGAAGATTATATGATCAACCCTGATTATGAACCAGCTCCCGGTGAAGCCTTTGATCCTATGGCAAAATATAGCGACGAAGTCAAGATGGTTGGTTATCTGACCCTGTACGATGAAGATCATGCTGACAGCATCTATGCACCTTTTGACAACACTGTAACTGCAGATGGTACCTATGGTTATGTCGAGTGGGACGTACCTAGGGAGCCGTTGAAAATAGGTGGTTATATGCTTCTAATCAACTTACCGGACGGTTATAGTTCCAACCTGGATTGGGCACCGGATACGACTTCTGAAGACGGTGCTTTGCTTAAGGAAGTCAGTATCAGAAGAGATGCTGTTGTTACAAGACCGATCGTAATCTATGAACCTGAATAATTATATACAAGCAACATAATAGGCGATCTTCATTAAGGAAGATCGCCTATTATCATTTCTACTGTACTCGATTCACTTCATAGCCAAGTGCTTTAAGGCCTTCCACAATCCCCTCTTCTGTCAACATGTGTCCTGCACCGACAACAAAGAAATAATCATTCTCTGAATCATTCTTAAGTAGGTCATCAACATAAGTTGTCATGTGGGCATTCCTTTCATCCCAAAGCTTTTGCGTAAATTCTTTTTCTACTTCTGTTTCACCTTCTTCAGCGAATAATATTGCTTCTAATGTCTCTACATCACCATCATGCCATGCATCAAGCATATTACCAATCATTTCATTGGATGATGCCTCTTCTGTCATAGTACTTAGCAAATACCCTTCTTGAAGTTCCGGAGAAAATCCATCGAATAGATCAATCTGATACTTGACCCCCTCAACTTCCATGATTGGCATATAACCATAAGCCAAATATTGGAAGTACATGTCAATCCCCATAGTTGCTGAATACGAAGCACTTGCCATACTTGTCGTCTGAAGGAGCATCGCTGCATACCATGGCTTAAGTTTGTTATAAACTTCCGGTGTCAACCCAAGGGCACTGACTTTTTCTACATAGGCATTATAAGTCTCTTCAGATAAAAGTCCATCGATCGTCACACCCTCTTCAAGCATCATTTTTTCTTGAACATAGGCTGTGTCCTCTGGATTCACAAATAATGTGTTGGCCTCAACAACCAAAGCCTGAGATGATGCAAACCCTTGAAGCATCTCCTTACTTAGAGGGTACGTTGAAGCATCTGCTACGTGTATTGAGCCAAGAAGATACACTGTATTGTCCTCATCAGACACTTGCCAAAAGGCTCCTTGTGCTGCATCATCATTAGCATAGATTACATGATCATAAACGCGTTTTGCAAATACCAGCATTTCCTGAGTCGTACAACTTTCCTCTAATGCGTAGTCATTATTATCCCTACCTGCCATGATATTGTTATCCACAAAGTAGGAAGTGATCTCCTCAAGTGTCTCTGCCGGAGTTGCCACTTCCAAAGCTAACTTGATGACATCATAAAGCTCTGTAATCACCTGGCCTCGTGTCATGTTTTCACCACTAACTTTGCTCACATCTGTTACCTGAAGCTTCTCTTCTAAGCTAGCCTCTACAGATAAGAATCCATCCACTGTCACAGGTGTCAAATATCCCTGATAGACGGACAGATCTCCCAATCCGTAAGTGCTTGCCATCTGAACGTCCCACAGTGCCCATTGACTTGGTGATTCCACCACTGCCTCCGACTGACTTGTTACTTCAGTTGCACTAACCGTCTGACTGAATATAAAAGTTAATATTAGGCATAAACATACACAGCGTTTCAAGTTCATCATTTCCTTAAATTCTCCTCATCTCTTCCTTTTATTGACTTAGTGACATTATTGAAAAGCTTAGGATATAAACATCATTGATCCAAAGCATTACAATCAGCAAACCAATCAGTCCTCTAAACAAATAAAACATTACTTCAGCAAATAACTTCATGACAAATAAACCTCCTGAAAAGGTTCGTGTGTATACCAAAAGGAAACATCGTTGTTTTGCCCCACATATTCATTTATTGTCTCTTGGAAATAATCTATGATGCAATGCCTTAAGCATTACTCTCAATCGTATTATATATTTCCCCATCCTCAAACACTTCTTTATCTATATAATCATATGCACTGTAACAAAACACATAATCATCTATTATATATATATTATTCTTATGTTTTTGTCAAATTTTTTCACTTCGAGTCAACTATATAAAACCCATGTAACCGTTAAAGATACATGGGTTTTAAGATTCTCTATAATTCTTGATCAATCTTTTAGGGCTCTCTGCAATGCTTTATAGAAAGCATTCATATGATTCCATGAGTCCGCTTCCAGCTCTGCTATCCCCTCTTTAAAAATTAATATTTCTTTGTTTGTCATCCCCAAATCGTTTAACTCTAATTTATCATAGCATGCTTCGTATAGAGCAATGTTGTCCACTTCTCCTTGTACACCTGCGTCACAGCAAGCAATAAAGTCCGTCGCCTCCGCCGAGACAAATTCATCAATATCATAGTATTCCCCCAAAGTGTAATACAAATCATCTTCGGCAAAAGATGAATCGTCTGGATAAACACCTTGAACCTCTGCTGTAAGTCCTAGTTGATCATACAAACCAAAAACCAAGTTAATATGAGCCTGCTCCGCATGTCTTATACCTTCAAACGGTGGTACTGACTTACCATCCTCTGAAAACTTTTCCACAATTAAAGTATAAGCATCTCTTGCCATGTATTCATCCGCTAGATTAATTGCCAACAATGTTTCTACGGATTCTGCCTCCATAATTTCAGTTAACAAGTGTTCCACGTTACTTTCATAATCTTCCGGAAATGTCAGTTCCTTACTATACTTGCCCGACCCATAGGATGTCGTATACACTGTCAACAATGCTGCAATCGTTAATATGATAACCCATCTGAATCTCATGTGCCAGACTCCTTTCTATCCATGAACGGCTAAGATAACGTCAGTTCCTGATAATTTCTATTTCATTACTGACCTTCACTTTTTCCACCATTCATATGCTCGCTCACATCGCTATTTCCATTTGTTTCATCATTGTTATTACTTTGATGTTCTTGTTCGCCTGAATGATCACTGCCGGAAGTATCGCCTTCATGTCCCTGTCCATTGCCTGTATCGGTATTGTTCTCCAGATTACCATTAGTGCCTTCTTTATTTTGCTGTCCATTTTCTCCCTGAGAGTCTATCTGTTGATTGCCATTGTTATCCAGTTCCAACTGTAGCCCTGCTTCTGTGGTCACTTTCCTATTACCTTCATTGACATTTTCCTTATTCTGCCCATCATCTTGTACATCTTGCGATTGTCTTTGTTCTGTATTGTCTGTATGCCTTCCACCTAACCATTGACTGCACTGATTCTGGAACTCATTGGTATATTGATAACTGTACGCTTTTTCTTCTGTTAGTATCTGTTGCTCCCTTGATTCATCCTGTCCTTTAGGCTCTGATGGTGATAAACCTTTGCCATATACCGTAATCTGACCCTTCTTCATCGCTAGTCCTAATCGTTCCTGAACTTCAGGCAGTGAAATAATTTCGGCTATTGACATGGACTCATGATTACTGACAATAGCTGAGGTGTCCTCGTGGATCAGTTCACTTAGGATGTATCTGCCAAGGGATAATTGATGCTCTTTAGCGCTGCTCAGCATTTCTGGTGTTCCTTGATAATACAAAATACAGGCCTCAGATTCACTTAACATCGGAGCTAATCTCATGTCTATATCCATATTAATATCCGTTGAAAATGGTGATGATGCTATAAGAACCACACCATCATCTGCCATATAGCCCTGAGCAGCGGCTTCTGACATTATAATTCTAACGGCTTCTTCAATTGCCTTGCCTTGTGCTTTTGCCAAGTTTAGTGTCTCTGCATCTGCGTTTAGGGCAACAACCTTTGCCACATGATACGCCTGATCCAGCATCAACTCGACACTCGGATTAATATCCACTGTCACAACCGCATATACCTGCGGTCCGAATACCCTTGGGGCATAAGTTGACAGATGTAACGTCATGAGAAGCAAGAGTATTGTCATTACAAAGACTAATCTGTTAACTCTTATTGGCACTAACCCAAATGTTCTGCTAAATACATCCTGTTGGTCATAAAAAATTCTTGCACCTACTGCCATACCGTTTTTCTTTTTTATGTTGATGATCCCCATACTGTCATTCATGACCACGGCATGGGTTAAATTTATCTTCATCACTATACCTTGATTCATGGTGTCACCGCCTTTTAACACTGTTCTTCTATCCACTGAGTCACTGGGTCCACTTCACCCATATAAGCAATAAGTATGGCCAACAAATACAACTTATGTGATTTCACCACTTTGATGGATACATCATAATTATTGCTGATTGTGGTAATTGGCAGACGTTTTTTCTCTTTTACGTGACTGGTTACTGTTTTGTCCGTTGAAAGTTGTTTAGCAAGTTTGACTAATCGTTCTCTTGTCAGTTGATGGACTGGTGCCTTAAGCGCTAGCTTGGAGAAGGTTATTTTGTACTTGTGCAGTTCTTTCTCATACATGGCAAGCTGTGCCGCCTTGCAAACATCGCTTGAATCTGCCTGTAAGATTTCATAATCTTCTACTGAGTAATAACTATGCCTTTGCTCTGATTTAAGATAGTCAATGACCGCATTTCTAATAGACTTTTTTACATAAGGAATAAATGGTCCTTTCATGGGATCATAATGGTGTTGGACTGTGATGAACTTTTCCATTGCTACGCCAAGTTCTATGCTGTTCTCCAGCTCGACATATCTTCCGGTCACTTCACTGACCGTCTTTATGATCAACGGCATATAATCCTGCAGATCATATATATAGTCATTATTCTCCATAACAGGCCATACCTTCTCACTTGTACTTAATACCACTCTGTCACACTCTATACACAATCCATTAAAACTAACGTTACTTGTATTAGATGAATCATGTTAGCTATAGATCGTTCAATTGGATGTTCTACCATACTATACGGTTTCTTCATGTAATTACGGTACTTTTTTATATAGCATAAGCAGTTTATCCACCCTCTTAATTATATGACTGTGACACTTTAAGCAACATAGACCGCATTGTTCAACTCCCCTAAAACAATACTTCAAAAGGTACATGAATACGTGGGCAATTAGATGGACACTATTAGTCCTGAAGATTATTTCTTATGAAACAAAAAAAGACAATCTCCGAATAGTCGAAAACTGTCTTCTATAATGAGGCTGCCCGTCTATGCCACTCTGACATACTTTAAAAAACCATCATCAATCATCATCTCAATAGCGCCTGTTTCTACAAGATATTCCACGTAATAACGAAGCATCCGCTCTACAACATGATATTTCGCTGTACTTTGTATCTTAATGTTCCATTCTTTAACAATGGCTTTGAGAATCTCTTCAATGGTCATGGGCCCGGTGATCAACCTTAACAACACCTTGGCTCTGCCGGTGTAATAATCAATATTCTCCTGAACCAAATCCTTTATATCTTCCACAACGCCTTTATGGGCGATGATATAGCGGTCGCATTTGAGATGAAGAAGATTAAGTTTGCTTTTGAGGTCATCATCCAGCATGAATGCATAAGGTAGCTTCGTACCTGTCATAACCACATCCGTAATCAATGCGTCTCCAAGATATGCCACATCATCCGGTGTAATCAGACATATGTGTCCGGGGCTATGTCCAGGTGTATGAAGAACACCGAATTTAATGCCACAGATCAGGACGCTCGTCTGGTGATCATCAATGATGATATCCGTATCACAGATGACATCCCCATACTGTTTCTTGACCCCTGAGATTGTATAACGGTTATAATATAATTTTAGATGTGTCGCCGAGCTACAAACCGATGCTGAAAAAGCTGACATAGAGATGATACAATTATACTTGCTCTTAAAATAAGCATTATTCCCTGCGTGATCGATGTGACTGTGGGTATTGATAATGGCACTGACACGCATATGGTGAAAGTCAAAAAGTTCCACCAACCGCTCACGTTCCCCTCTTGCCCAGCCCGAATCCAGCAATATGATGTCCTCTTGATTAACCTTATAAAAAGGGATATAAGTCATCCCAGTATCGATACAGTATGTGTTACCCTTTACATGTAGTATTTCAAACATAGCAACCTCCTGATAAATCAAAACAGCGCAAACCACGGTGTCTATAAAGGAACCACCATCGTTTCCGCTGTTAGCGTTTGTGTTGCAAAACAAAATCCGATTGCCCATCCTTCAATCATCTGCAAACTTGTATTCACCGGTCTTATAAATGTAAGTCACTCAATCTTAGTAGCTAACATTTCATTGAAATACAGTATAACATAGGATATCCAAATTCTCTAGCATCACATATCTACGGTCATTTCATAAAACTCAACATCCTCAGGAACAGTAAACAAATCCTCATGCATTTGAACATTGTCGGTTATCTCTGTCACTTTCATGGACATCATGAGTTGATCGCCCATATAGACTTCATACTTAAGTGGCGTTGCGTACTTTTCTGAGTACCACATCTTCACCATTACGTCACCCATCTCCTCGTCCGATTCACTACTCTCAATATACAGCACTTCTTCTCCATCCAGAGTAGCTTTTTGGGCATGGATATTCTGCCCGGAGTTATTAATGGCTTCTGTCATCACAGCCGCGCTATCAATCATGATACCCATATCTTCAGCATATTCTGACGTGGCACCAACCAGTTTGGTACCTGTTGTTTCACCATAGACATAACTGTATATGGCATCTTCTGCCTGTAGATGAATCGCTATACTCTTAGCCATACCAGGAATGTCCGTCTCTGTTCGAATTCTATCGCCATCATAATACGTTGTTCCAGTCATGGTCATGCTCGATGCAGTCATCTCATAACGAAGCCTCATTTTTTCTGGTCGAGTTGCTTTAAAAATCCCCTCACCACTGACTTCTACTGATACGCCAGAAGCTTCCTGACTGTCTTCTACTATTGCAACCTCACCACCAACAGGCGTTGCTGTAAAAGCGATATCCCTTCTATCTGAAAAATGATTCAGGTCAGGCGCGAATCTCATGTAGAAATCCTGTTGCCCTTCCTCCACATAAAAGGCCAGTACACCGTGCTTCTCAACATTCTCAGGCACATCTGCAGAAAAGTCATAATCGTTGACGGCACATTCAAGGGATTCACCATCACTGGTAAAAACCCCATCCAAGTTAAGTCCCAACATAAAATACTGAATCTCACTGGTATGATTGGTAACCGTCACATCCATTGTTAAGATTTCCAGACCTTCCTTGTCACATGGCTGAATTGTTGCACTGTGGAGCTGAACACTCAACTGCTCAGAATCAACCACATCACCCATGGCGGCGGCATCCTGCAAAGGACCGGATTGCTCAGCTTCTATATCTGCCAAACCCTCCCCGTCCAATGCGGATTCCATCTCTGTTGCCACCTCTTCCAGTTCAGCCATAGCATCTTCCAGTTCGGATATATCCATATTACCTACGGCATCCTCTGCTGACTCTTTCACCTGACTGACTGTATCCAAAATGCTGTCTTCACTCTCCCCAGAGCATCCTACAAGCACCAAGACCATTACTAAAACTACTACCCAATACTTCTTCATTCTCTACACCTCGTCTGTTAATATCTTTATTGGTGTTACTTAATATCTCAACTCAAAATGAGCATAGACCTATTGTTGGTACCAAAACGGCACATGTTCACCATCATCATGGCTGTGTTCACCGTAAGTATACAGTTCATACGCCTCTGATATCTCATATAAGGTTTCATCCACCTCGCCAATCTCAGACATGTGGTATCGTACCTCATTTATTGGTTCACCATCGATTTCCATAACCACATTGACACTTTCTAAAGTGCCTTCATCCTCGTTGATGATATAGGTATATAAGTCAATGGATTCGCTGACCGATCCCGTTTCGTTATAAAAAGTATATGCCTTCTTTCCATTCTCGGAAACGACACTCCTCAGTCCCACATCGTTGAAATTAAAGAACATATCTTCCATTGCCGAACTGTCATAGACGGTTCCTTTAGCTAATTCATCGCAAATGGTATAGTAACCATCATCTAATCTAAAAGACCTGAGATGTCTGGTTTCTCCATTCATATTAATAGCTTCTTTCGAGTAAAGAGGCAATTCAAGCATCATCTCTTCACTATCAAAACCGCCTGAATGAATGGTGAATATCTCTCCCTCTTCATTGGTCAACACCATAGAGAAAGGGGTCGTTGGCAAAGCCGATTCTATGCCATTTCTCAACGTCTCTATATCCCCATCTTCCAAGCTGAAAATAAGCAGCGTCAAATCTTGGTAACTCACATCCAACGGCGGCTCAAACATCTCATGTGATACCTCAATTTTTTCCGAACTTACGAGAGATGTAATTTTTTTCACCAACCCCTCATCATCATATATCACTTCACGTTGAAGAACACCATCACTTATAGTCATCCAGCGATGCCGTAATTCCGACTCAGTGAATGTCTCAAAGAAGATTGTAGGTTCCTCTTCATCCGTCAGATAACACTGGCTGACATATTCCCCTTTATCCAAGGCTATCGGGCTCTCGCTTGGTAACGTTAGCCCTTCAATGTCTTTATAACGACAGTAATAACCTTTTTGCATCGGTGTCATTTCACTGTCCGGATCCGTATAATTCCCAAGTAGCAAATCCTGGATTTCATAATATATACCTTCTTCGGGATCGTAGTACCTGCTGTACTTCTCACCTTCATCAACAACTTCATGTTCATAGCTGTAGTCATGATCCATAATCAACGTCTTATCACTTTGAGTATAGTTATAATCCAACTCGCCAAAGAAGTCATCCCAATAGTATCGTGAAACCACATAGTTAACCTTCTGTCCCACGAAACCATGGTGTTCAATGGAATCCCACAAAGCCATGTCATAGAGTGCCGTATCTAGGCTAATAATATTCCCTTCACCCAAAGTGATACTACCGACCGTTGGTAAGTCATCCGGTGCGTCAAATCCCATTGATATTGCATCTGCAACCTTATCTTCGTTCCATACAAAATCATGGACGCCAAAAGATACCACAGCTTTTTCTTCAATTGATGTCTCTGTTGTCTTCTCCAAGCTTTCATGAATTGAATCGTTGACAGCATCACTTTGATCATTAATCATCAAAGGCTCACCGCCTTCTGACGCCTCTAGTACATCTTCATGATTCTTATGGGCATCATGAGATGTCATATGGCCCGTGGATGACATCTCTTGTATCGTATCTGCCTTATCACTCACGGCCTCATCAACTACTGCTGTTAATTGATCATGGAATTCACCTGAAACCACCTGCTCAATATCATTATGGCCTATATCCTTGACTGCTGTCGTTGCAGCATCCTGCTGCCTACCACCTGTACAAGCAACCAGACACAACAGAACTGTCACAACCATGACCACGTACCTTCTCATACCTCTTCCTCCTCAAAAAGCTTCTTCACCTTTGACAATGCCTCAAAAGGGTCTTCCGCTTCAATCGTCTCATCAGGCACCGGCCGCTCATCATCCTTTTTGGCTTTCTCTCTGTCCGCTGATAAGCTCTCTCTCTTCTCAAATCCTTTACCACTACCTTTGGCATCATCAAAGCCATAACACACAAGACCCCTCCTATCCAGGAAATGTAGCTCTTTTCAAAAGCCTATACCGTCTATAACAACAATCCTTAATCCTATCTTAATACGAAAAAAGGACCAATGGTATATACCACTGGTCACTGAATCGATGACTAAAGTAACTGTATAAGTTCAATTAAATCCCAGCAATGACTCGTGAGACAGGGTCCAATCAACTAATCACACCAATACCAATCCGAACCCCAAAGCCCTCCTCCACCTGATAAACCGCACGCCCCCCAACAAGGGCCAACCGAGCATCAATCCCATTTAACCCATTCCCTTTCACCAACTGATCACACCCTCGCCCATTGTCCATCATCTGAATCTGTATACAATCATTTTCAAAGGCTACCGAAAGAAATACACTGGTCGCTTCAGCATGCTTTAATGTATTGGTCATCAGCTCCGTAATAACTTTCGTCATCACATCAAAATGCTGGCCATCGATGGTCTCCGTTGAACCCCTAAGAAAAAACTTCGTCTCCAACCCACTGACATTGATCGTTTCAAGCATTGCTCGAATCTCTTTCTCAAACCTAGTCGATGTGTAGGTAATCGTCGAAATCCTACCTCTTACTGAAGCCATTTTCTCTAACCCACTTCTAAGTGCCGTCTCTGCATTGAGGAGACTCTCCGTGACTTTACTTATATTATTACTATAGGAAATCTGACTGACTTCAAGTAAGCGCATAGCAACAACAAGAGAATGCCCTATGATATCATGTAACTCTCTGGCGACGAACTTTGCAGCACCGATATGAGAGGTCTCTCTAAGCATTTCAATCTGATTTTCCAGTTTCACATTCGATGTGCAAAGCCTCTCATTTTCTTCTGTTAAAGCGCCTTTTAAAACCTGATAATAAGTCATATCATTGAAGCTCAAAATCCGATTATTTTGACCCATGACCCTCATCGCCTGAATACTGCAACGGTAGTAGCGCCCCTCATGAAATAAAACATCGTCTTTACAATCTAAGGCTGCTTCTGCCAGTGTCGACGGATCGTCGAAATTATCTTTGCATAATGCGTTCTTGTAAAGGACACTTCCCTTGTGATCCGTCATAATAATTGGCGTATCCAGCCGCCTTATGATTTCATTTTTGAGAATCGGCGAAACATCAAAGAAATCATACTTAAATGTGGCATAAACAAACAGCAATAAAGACCAAGTATAGACTAAAGGTGTTATGTCAAAAATCTGAATGCCCAAATATTTGAAAAGACTGCCAAGGATTCTTGTAATATAGATGAAATTCAGAATGATTGGCGACAAAATGGCCATACCGATAACGCGCCTAACAGCTTTGCTTGAATCTTTCATGTGATACTTGAATTTGCTGGTGCAGTATATTAACCCTGCCAAAATAAACCCATAATTCACAACCACATGGCCATAAAATAACGGGCCGAATTCATCTCCCCAGAAGCTGTATTCCGAATAGAACAGGTAGTGAAAGGGATTCATCAGAACAATCAAGAACTGAGCCATACCGATGCCGTAAAGGAAATACCTACGTCGCCGTTTCATATAATGTCCCTTGTTGTAGGTATAGGCGAAATCAAAGAAACCCACTTCCAAAAGACAGATACCAAAATAATAGAAGACGATAAAGAACCATCTCAACCCTTCTGTCGGCGAAACTGTCTTTAGGACTTTCCCCACAAGCCAAATAATCATCGCTGTTTCTACAATGAAAAAGGCTCTGAGGGCATCTGTTTTTTTTGCTTTTTTATACAAAATCACAAAGGCAACAATATTAATCAATAGCGCCAGTAAGTTCCATAGACTAATGGTCGCAACCTTGATCTGAATTCGAACGTCCATACTACATAATCCCATTTTCCATAGCAAATATGGCAATCTGCATTCTATCAGTCATATCTAGTTTGACCAGTAATCGACTGATATTATTCTTGATAGTTCCTTCTGAATACCCCAGTTCACCACCGATTTCTTTGTTGGTCTGTCCTTTGGCAATCAACTTGATAATCTCCGTATCCCGCTCATTCAGAACATCTGCATAGACCGATTGACGATCCATAAGCCCTTTAAAACGATTGACCATGATGTTTCTAACGCTGTCGTGAATGACGGTCAATCCTGCCACAACGCATCGGATCGTGTAAATAAGGTCACCTTGACGAATGTCTTTAACAATATAGCCATCCGCCTTGGCAATGAAAGCCTCCATAATGTTGTCCGGGTTCTCAAATGTGGTTAAAATGATAATCTTGGTATCCGGACACTTTTCCTTGATTTTTCTTGTAGCCGTCACCCCGTCTCCTCCTGGCATCTCAATATCCATAAGTACCAAGTCCGGCTTGTGTTCCTGGCACATCTTAATGGCTTCAATCCCATTCTCTACCATAGCCACCACGTGAATATCCTTTTCTGTACTTAGAATATATCCCAAAGAATCTCTAAGTAACTTTTCATCATCCACCAACATAATTTTAATCATGGTCTCACTCCTATCCCAATGTTGCTATTTCTATCTAAAATCTACATAGCCAAGTATTTCGCATTTATCAGTAATCTCGATAGGTATTAACAGTCTTTCTGACACCCTCGAGAATCTCCCTGTTGTACTCAATGACTTCTGCAATAAGTTGTTCAAACCCCTCCGGCAATTCTTTAAGGGTCTCAATCTTATTCCTCAGGCAGTCCATCTCCGTCTCCCTGTTAGCCAATACCTCTTCCAGCAAGTCCTTGATCCTCTTTTCCTTTTCCAAATGGTATACAATCTCCGCATAGTGCTTCAACTGATTATTGGCTTTTTCAGAGGCTTTTTTCTGTGTTTCCAGTTGCTCAAGCATTGCCATAATCTCTGTCATATCTGTAAAAGTCATCATTGTGCCAATGACCATTCCTTCATCTGTTAGCGGTCGCTGTTTGTATCCAAAGTACCTTTGGTCATTCTCTGTTGATAACATAGCATATATACTACCAGACGGATCTGTCTTAACAACAGCATCACTTTTAAAAAGGGCCTTCATATGGTCAATAGGCTGAGATGTCCCATCAATAAAACAAGGTGAATTTTCTGCTGATTTATTCCTGTAAACCAAGTAGCCTTCTGCATCTATAACAAAGACAATATCCTTGGTCATATCCCCAATGCGGTTAAAGGCTCCGGCAGATATCCCCATCTCCGTACCACCAGTTTCAAAAATCTTTACTGTAGCAAGCATTGTCCCGATAAGAGCCACTTCCATCCGATCAAGCCACATAACTTCTTTAATAATCCCGTATCCATAGATAGCCAGGGGTACTATCTGCATGACCACAATAATTGTTCCTCTTACCCGCCTTTTATACAATCGCTCGACGTTATCGCCAGATATAAGATCCATGACAACGATATAAAGCCAAACCACCATAGACAAACTAATGGCAAATCCATATACAGATGTATATGCTGTATCCCTAAAATCATAGTGTTTCACAACCCATAACCGATTCGAAATAAACATTATAAGGCCGGTCAGCGTATAACCATATACGAGTGCCTTGTAACGCTTTTTTGACAATTTCACCTCTGAAAAATAGCATATAAAATGAAACATCAAGCCGATAAATGCCAGCAAAAAGAATACAGCAATCGCCTGCCTAAGGAATGCTCCGATTGCTGTCTGTACTATAACATATTCAACTGTCTTGAAAAGCGCAAGAAAGAAGACCTCAAGATAGAGCACACCTGTTAAGGTGAATCTTCTGCCCTTAGGTCTTCCTATATAATCCGAAACCATATAGATCAGTGTCGTTGCCAAGATTAAGGTCAAGGCCAAGACACCAAAGAATTGACTGAATGTATAATACCTTTCGTCTCCCATGACACTCTCCCTTGTCCGGATACACGATCGATGCTATCTGCTATATGTCTTTATTGGATAAGCATTTCATACATTGATAGAGGGTCTACACTACATGAACAACAGCAGACTCACTGCCATCACTGCCATACCGGCAATCAGTCCGATAATGGATAGGTGATGCTCTCCATACTCCTCCGCCGATGGCAATAATTCATCCAAGCTGATATAGACCATGATTCCAGCTACTGATGCAAAGATGAAACCAAACATCGTATCATTAAAAAATCGATGCAGTAGGACATAACCTACCAAAGCGCCTACAGGTTCTGCAAGGCCGGACAAAAAGGACAAACGAAACGCCTTTTTTCTACTGCCTGTTGCATAAAAAATTGGCACGGCCACTGCAATACCTTCTGGTATGTTATGAATAGCTATGGCCACTGCGATTGGAATACCAAGACTTGGATCACTAAGTGCCGCTGTAAAGGTTGCCAATCCTTCTGGGAAATTATGAATAGCTATGGCTAGGGCAGTAAACACACCCATGCGCATAAGGTTCTTTTGGTGATCCTCACTCTTACCATCCATCTCCTCTACTGTATGAATTTCATGAGGGTTTTCCACTTCTGGAATGAATTTATCTATAAGCCCAATTACCAAAATACCGAAAAAGAAGCCACCAACAGTCGCTATGGAACCCATCTTTTCACCCAATGAATGGGTCAATGCATCCTGAGCTTTAACAAAAATCTCGACAAAGGATACATAGATCATGACCCCTGCTGAAAATCCTAAAGCAACGGATAAAAATTTTGTATTGGTTTTATTCGTAAGTAACGCTAATGCACTTCCGATACCAGTAGATAAACCGGCAAAGAGCGTTAGCCCAAATGCAAAAAGAATCGCTGAAAATTCCATTAATATTTCTCCACCTTCTAATGAATCGTTATTCTAATAATCATTCCTATTTATTATAGTCTATCATGATAAGAGCGTCAAAAGTTGTTTTATGAAGAATTTCCACAATATATACATTTTTTTCGATAGTCATTTCTTTAATTTCCTCTTGCAATTTGTCCGTATATCATTTACAATTTCACTTAACACACTTTATAAAACGGATTTAAAAAGTATCCTGGAGGTATTAAGATGATCAACTTACCACAAGTGAAATTGGGGATTGTGGCTGTCAGCCGTGACTGTTTTCCTATGGAACTGTCCGAGCGCAGACGTGCCGCTGTCGTTAGTAGCTTCAAAGCGCAATACGGCGACATCTTTGAATGCGCAACAACTGTAGAAAATGAGATCGATATGCGCAAGGCCCTTTCAGAAGTGAAAGATGCCGGTGTCAATGCACTGGTTGTTTACCTTGGCAACTTTGGCCCTGAGACTGCCGAGACCCTTCTTGCCAAAGAATTCGACGGACCTGTTATGTTTGCGGCCGCTTCTGAAGAGACAGGTGATAACTTGGTTGGAGGCCGTGGTGATGCCTATTGCGGTATGCTGAATGCCAGCTATAACCTTGCTCTTAGAAATATCAAAGCTTATATCCCTGAGTACCCTGTAGGGACTGCATCCGAAGTTGCTGATATGATTGCAGAATTTTCACCAATTGCGAGAACCGTTATTGGTCTTAGTAACCTTAAGATCATCTCCTTTGGCCCAAGACCTCAGGATTTTCTTGCTTGTAACGCACCGATCAAGCAACTTTATAACCTTGGTATAGAGATTCAGGAGAATTCTGAACTTGATTTGTTCGCCTCTTTCAACGAGCATGCAGATGATCCTAGAATTCCTGAAGTCATTACAAGTATGGAAGCAGAACTTGGCGAAGGCAATAAGATGCCTGGGATCCTGCCAAAGCTTGCTCAATATGAGATCACCTTACTTGACTGGATGGAAGCCAATAAAGGCTCTAGAGACTACGTGGTCTTTGCCAATAAATGTTGGCCATCCTTCCAGACACAATTCGGTTTCGTTCCTTGTTATGTGAACAGCCGACTGGCAGCTATGGGCATTCCTGTATCCTGCGAAGTCGACATATACGGTGCTCTTAGTGAATATATCGGTACATGCATTAGTGATGATGTAGTAACACTACTTGATATTAACAACACAGTACCTGGCGATATGTATCAAAATGATATCAATGGTAAATTCGACTATACAGCAAAAGATGTCTTCATGGGCTTCCACTGTGGCAACACTGCCGCTTGTAAGTTGACAAAGGGTACTATGAAGAATCAGATGATCATGGCAAGAGCCTTGGAGCCTGATCAAGAACCTAACATCACACGTGGTACCTTAGAAGGCGATATCATTCCAGGAGAGATTACATTCTTCCGTCTTCAAAGTACCTCCGATGCCAGACTGACTGCCTATGTAGCTGAAGGCGAAGTCCTTCCGGTAGCTACACGCTCCTTTGGCGGTATTGGTATCTTCGCCATCTCTGAGATGGGACGTTTCTATCGTCATGTACTTGTGCAGGGCAGATACCCACACCATGGCGCTGTTGCCTTTGGTCACTTTGGTAAAGCTATCTATGGTCTTTTCCAATACCTTGGCGTTGAAGAACTTTCCTTCAATCAGCCAAAGCATATGCTTTACAAATCAGAGAACCCATTCTGTTCCTAAACGTAATTTAATGATAATGAATGACTAAGGCGTCAAAAGGTTATTAACTTTTGATGCTCTTATCATAACGGATTGAATGTCTAAACGCTTCGATCCTATAGCAAGGTACATATCGACTGCCATAGACACAGTCATAGGCAACCTGCTGATCATTTTATACATAGGAAATAACTTCCTATGCCAGTAATACAATACCCGGCCACACACCGGGTGCACCATCACATACATACACACGCGCAGTAAAAGGGCTATCTTCACTAATTGGAGACAGCCCTTTTACTTCTTTTTATTATAGAAGTCGTTCATATATCATATCTTACTTTAATCATCGTTGTTCATCGTCGCTAATCCCTTCACCCACAATATTATCCGCCACACATTCTGCTTTATTGATTCGATAATCACTAGGTGTATACCCAGTATACTTCTTGAAGCTGGAAGAAAAGTATCCTTGATTACAAAAATTCAATAAAATAGCTATATCGATAATCTTCATCTCCGTATATTCAAGAAAATACTGCGCCAGTTGAACCTTATGTATCTGGATGTAAGAGGTCAGATTCATTCCCATCTCTTTTTTGAAAAGACGTGAAAGATAATCCGGTGACTTATGAATCAACGAAGCCAAGTCACTGACTGTCAGGTTATCGGATAGATGATCGTGGATATAATTGATAACTGCCGATACCGGTTGAGAAAGATTGTAGATCTCCGATTGATTGACGAGTCGTATGTACTCCGCCACCATTTCATATTCAAACTTATTCAGTTCTGCCTCACTGCCCATTTCCTCTATATGACCAATAAATATATCACTCAAGGTAAACACGTCTTCCGGGTCAATACCTGTCTCCAACACCGACCTAGCAAACAGTGCACAGGAAATAATCATCGAATTCTTGAGAGATCGCAATGAATTCCTTGATAATCTTGCCCTATCTGTAGAGTTAATGACATCAAGTGTCGACTTCGCCTGGTCAGCCATACCCATTCGAATTTCGTTCAATAACTTCTTCTCCAAAGAATAGGAAGGATGTTGAAAATAACCTTCAATGTTCCTCATTCTCTCTTTTTTTAGTGAATACTGCATAAGCCTTCTCCTGTTTTCATGTCAGTATTACATATATTATAACAGAAATACATAAGGTTTATTACTTTTTATTATATAAAATTGTAGACGTCAGGTACACGATGAACCAATAGTTTCGTTTCGCGCTTGACAGGGTGTGATTGTATCAGAGGTAAGGTCAATGCCCTTATCTCAATCCAACAAACTTTGCCGCCGGATGTTGTATATGACTCCACCGGCAGTGTTTGAGTCTTTTTTGACAGAAAGGGGTTTACAATGAAAACAAAATTAGCATTATGGATGGTTCTTATTCTACTGGTTTCCTTATTTGCCGGCTGCGCTGGTGGCGGTGATACAGAAGAAACCACAACAACTGACACCGAAACAGAGATGACAGAAGACAAAGACACTATGGACGAAAAAGATACCATGGAAGAAGAAGCTGATAGCGACGACATGGTAACCATTACCATTTACCAGAACAAAGTTGAGATCACTGAGCCTTTGACTGCTTTTGGCGAAGCTTATGAAGCAGAGACAGGTGTTAAGGTCGAAGTTAAGTCCGCTGGCGGTGGTACTTCCTATGCAGACAGTCTTATGGCAGCCTTCCAAACAGATAACCAACCGGATATCTTCGTTATTGAAGGTATGGGCGGATATGAAGTTTACAAAGATCAGATTGTACCGTTCGAAGGTGACGAGTGGATTGATTTGACAGATCTTGAATTCGTCGTTGATGGTAATGTCTATGGATTCCCTGTAGCCGTTGAAGCTTGGGGTATGGGTTATAATGTGGCCATCCTTGAAAAAGCAGGTATCGATCCTGCCGGCTTAACTTCACAAGAGGCATATGCTGATGCTTTTGCCACACTCGACTCTATGAAAGATGAACTTGGTCTTAAGTCCGTAGTCTCTATGGCTGCATCAACAACAACAGGTATGACTTGGGTAACAGGTCTTCACAACTTCAACGGATACCTTACTGCCGGTCTTGAATACGGAGACACAACAGTACTTGATCAGGTTCTTGCAGGCGAAGCCGATATGGACCGTCTTACTGAGTATGCTGACTGGGTTGAACTTTTATTCCAATATGCAGATCCAGAAGTTCTGATTCAAGGAGATTATGATGCACAAGTCGGGCTCTTTGGTACAGAACAAGCTGCTTTTATCCATCAAGGTAACTGGATTGATCCTTGGTTGGTTGAGCGTGGCATTACCTTTGATATGGCATATGCACCACACGCTACAGTTGGCGGTACAATGGACTCAATCTTTATCGGTGCTCCATCTTTCTATGTTCTCAATAAGAATAGTGAAAATCTGGATGCCGTAAAAGATTTCCTGAACTATATGGCAACCAATGAAAAAGGTCATGACTACATGGTTAACCAAGCACAGATGGTGCCAGCCTTTACAAATGTCACTATAGTACCTTCAGGACCATTGTCATCAGATGTTGCTAATTGGGTATCCGCCGGTAAAGCTTATACATGGCTACAAAATGACTTGCCATCCGGCTTCGGTATGGATATTCTTGGTCCAATCTATGAAGCCTTTGCAAAAGGTGATATCACTAAAGAACAATTCATCAATGCAATCGCTTCCGCAATTATGGATATACCTAATATGTAAATAACAGTGTCGTATCACGCATGGGCAGATGCTTCACACCAATATGAGCCAAAATGACCAGACAGGTGTGGGCGCGTTCACCAAGCCGCTCACACCTGTCTGCTGATTGGCTCCAAGTACACGACTGCATAATCATCAAGGAGGTTCCACATGAGAACAAAAAAACAACACTTTTGGTTTTGGGTCTTCATATTCCCGGCATTGTTTTCCTTCATCCTTGTGGTCGTCATTCCTTTTTTTCTAGGGCTATACTACTCTTTCACAGACTGGTCAGCAGTAGGAGGGACACCACAGTGGGTTGGACTTAAAAACTATCAATCCATGTTTTCAGATTACGCTTTCCGCTATTCTTTTGTAAGGACGTTCCTCTTTACACTTATGAGCGTCATTTCTATCAATGCCGTCGCATTGGTCTTTGCATTTCTTGTTACTAGAAAGTTGAAATTCCAGAATTTCTATCGTGCCGGCTTCTTTGTACCCAATCTGATCGGCGGATTAATTCTAGGTTACATTTGGCAATTCATCTTTAAAAGCATCCTCCCGGAAATCGGTGCCTCCATTGGTTGGGATTGGCTTGAGAACACACTTTTACTTGCAGATCCAAGTATAGCCATCTTTGCTGTTGTCATTGCTTTCACTTGGCAATACGCCGGATATATCATGATGATCTATGTTGCTGCTATTCTGAATATACCTCAGGAACTTCTTGAAGCCAGTGATATAGACGGTGCCAATCCTTGGCAAAAGTTGCGATCAATCACAATGCCCCTTATAGCTCAAGCCTTTACCATCACAACTTTTATGACTTTGGTCTCATCATTCAAACAATTCGATATCATCCGGGCTTTGACTAATGGCGGACCTTCTTTTTCAGAGATGGTCATGCAAGCAAATGGCATGGAAAAGCTTGTAACTGTTAACTCGACCGAATTGTTAGCTGTCCATATATATAACGTCGCCTTCAAATTCAACAAAATGGCTGAAGGTCAAGCAAGGGCTATTATCTTTTTCCTTGTGTTATCCGTCATCTCCATTGGACAGGTTTATTACAATAAGAAGAAAGAGGTGGAAATGTGAAAATCTCTAAAAGAACAGAGAACATTATCTTTGAAATCGTCACCGTAATTTTCTTCATCCTGGTCATGTTTCCTTTCCTTATTGTTCTTTTCAATTCAGCAAAAGACAACTTGACCATAACAACTGCTCCCGCAGCTTTACCGACTGACTGGAGTGCCCTTTTTGTCAATATCAAGGCAATCTGGACCAATAATGTTATTCGCTATCCGTCAAGTCTTCTTTCTTCATTAATTATCACCATCGGATCCCTAACAACCATATCCATATTCTCCTCCATGGCAGCGTGGAAGCTTGTTCGTACAAAGACCAAAACATCCACATTCCTTTTCCTCATGTTCCTTAGTGGATTAATTATCCCGTTCCAAGTGGTCATGTTCCCTTTGGTAAAGTTCATGAACACCATTGAAGGTTTTATTGGAATCCCTATTCTATATACTCACGGTGGTATGATATTTGCCTATATCGGATTCGGCGCACCTCTGGCGGTCTTCATGTTCCATGGATTCATTAAATCCATCCCTGTAGCCCTTGAGGAAGCAGCAACCATAGATGGCTGTACTACCATTCAGGTATACACCAATGTTGTTATGCCAATTCTGAAACCAATATTCGTTACTGTCATCATACTGAATGTCATCTGGATTTGGAACGATTTCTTACTGCCACTGTTGGTTCTGGGTATTGGCAATGATGTTCAGACATTACCTCTTGCTATCGCATTCTTCGCAGGTGCCTTCCGCATACAGTGGAATCTGATGATGACGGCTGTTCTTATGGCAGCTGTACCAATTGTCATACTTTTCCTCTTCGGACAGCGTCATATCATCAAAGGCATGGTTGCCGGATCAATCAAGTAAGAGATACCGACTTCACGGAGGCATTCAGGCTCATGTGTTAACATCAGCAGACAAACCCTTACTAGGATGTCCGCTATACCGTCAGGGGGTAACCGATGAAATATGATACAAAGTTCGACAATGAGAGCCTTCTTGTTGCTGAAAGCGTACTGACAACCGCCAACGGTTACCTTGGTGTACGAGGTAACTTTGAAGAAGGCTATGGAGAAGGTCTTGAATCTATTCGTGGCACCTATCTCAATGGCTTCTATGATATCGTCGATGTCACATACGGGGAAAATGCCTATGGATTTCCTCAGACCGCTCAGAAGATGTTGAATGTCATCGATGGGCAGACCATAAGAATATCCGTGGGCGGCGATGTTTTCTCCATGGATTCTGGTAAAATCCTTTCAATGAAGAGAAGCTTGAACCTTGAGGCTGGCTATGCTGCAAGGAGCATCCATTGGCAGTCTCCTAAGAATCACGAGATTATCATCGATATTCGAAGGATGACCTCATTCAAGACCAAGGAACTGCTGATGATTGATTATAACGTAAGATCTATCGGTTATAATGGGCCACTGACCATTGAATCCACAATTGATGGTAATGTACGAAACTATACCCGTGCCGGCGATCCTAGAGTTGCCTCAGGTCATGGTCAGCTACTAGAAATAACCAGTGCATTTACAGATATTCAGACTGGTATACTAACAGCAAAGACCACACGTTCTGGCCTTGAAATGGCCTGTATGATGCTCCATGATATTCCTATGCAACTCTTTATTGAAGATAATACAATCACTGCAACAAGAACCCTACAATTAGATGATAATGATGAATGTCACTTTACCAAATATGTTGTCTATACGGACAGCTTACGACACGATCATATCATTGACAGTGGCCTTGACATCATTGGTATGGTGGCAGATAAGGGACGTGTCTATTGGTATAACAGACAACAGCATTACCTCGATGACTTTTGGAAGTATGCTAAGGTGGATATTGAAGGTGATGACAGCGTTCAAGAAGCCATCGACTTCAGTTGCTACCAGCTTCTTGCTTGTGCCGGTAAAGAACCTTATAGTAATATGGCCGCCAAAGGCCTTACCGGTGAAGGTTATGAGGGGCACTATTTCTGGGATACAGAGATCTACGCCATCCCCTTCTTCACCTTAACCGAGCCAGAAGTGGCTAAGAACTTACTGACCTTTAGGCATAGGACTTTAGATCAAGCCCGCATACGTGCTGTGGAACTTGGACACAAAAAGGGGGCCAAGATTCCTTGGCGTACCATCTCCGGTTCTGAATGTTCCGGATATTTTCCTGCCGCTTGCGCTCAATACCACATCAATGCTGACGTCGCGTATGCTAATATCCAGTATTACCTTTTTCATAAAGATCTTGATTTCATGATGACCATCAGTTACCCGGTTATCTTTGAAACAGCTCGGTTGTGGATGGATACCGGCCATTATGGACCTGATGGCATGTTCCGTATTGACGATGTTACAGGACCAGACGAGTATACCGCCATAGTCAACAACAATTATTACACCAATGCCATGGCTAAGTATCATTTAATGTGGGCAGTTAAGTTAGCCACAGTACTTGAAGAATATGATATGGATGGATGGAACCGATTATGTGATGAGCTGGACATTTCAACCAATGAACTTTATTCTATGAAGCAAGCTGCTGAGGCTATGTACCTTCCATATGACCAGGCCCACGGCATCTCTTTGATGGACGATAGTTTCATGTTGAAAAAGGATTGGGACTTTGATGGCACACCAAAAGACCATCATCCCCTATTGCTTTATTATCACCCCTTAGCCATCTATCGTCATAAGGTATTAAAACAAGCAGATACGGTACTTGCTCATTTCCTATTGGATAATGAAAAGGGTAGTGTCATGAAACGGTCCTACGATTATTACGAAAGGTACACAACCCATGACTCAAGCTTGTCCTATTGTATCTACGGTATGATGGCATCAAAAGTAGGCTATCCTGAAAAGGCACTGCACTATTTCAACAAGAACATTCGCCTTGATCTGGACAACCTTCACCACAACACAAAAGATGGCCTGCATCTTGCCAATGCCGGTGGTGTGTATATGAACTTAGTCTACGGATTCATGGGACTAAGAATCAAAGAAGACGGCCTTTATCTTGCCCCCACCAAACCTACTTGTTGGAATAGCCTAACCATCCGCTTCCGTTACAAAGGCACATTGCTTACCCTTTCCATAGCCAATGATATTGTCATCGAGTCTCAAGAGCCTGTGACCCTATATCTCTATGGAACATCCTATAATGTAAAAGACAGACCATTGCATGTTCCTGTTGCAACAAAGACTATTTCATAATAAAGAAATACTTTCACAGATTTCGTACTGCTTTTAATCTTGAAGCAAAACATTCATTATTCAGATTATACTTGTTCTATCAACGGATCATATAAAAAGGAAGAAGGACCAACACCTACAGGCGTTAGTTCTTCTTCCTTTTTTCAAGTATTCTATGTATCCTATCTAGGACTATTCATTTCTCAATGCCCCAAGGACACTTAGTTTCATTGCTCTCCTCGCTGGGAAGTATCCGGAGATCAGACCAACAAGGCCTGAGAAAAGGAATGCTGACAAATACAACCACAACGGAACAATGGATGCTTTCATAGTCTCTCCTCCTGCACCCATACCCGCCATCATGCCACCACCAACAGCGTTGATGATGGCAGAGATGCCTGCACTGAAGCCAAGGCCAATAAACCCTCCAACAAAGCCTATCATAGCTGCTTCAAAAAGAAACATCTTCCGTATATCCGGCAAGGATGCTCCGATAACTTTCATGACGCCAATCTCCTTTGTCCGTTCATAGATGGACATAATCATTGTGTTGGTTATACCAAGTGCAGCAACGAATAAAGATACTGCACCGATACCACCAAGGACAAGCTGAACCCCATTGGATATTGTACTGATTTCCTCCAATATATCGATCATGGAGTAGGCTTCAAGACCCATGTCCTTTATTGACTGCTGTACTTCGGAGACATCGTCAATGTCTGCCACATACACTATGGCCTCATCGTACGTAATGGCCTCTTTCTTACCACCACCGCCACCACCTGAAACGGATTTTTCGTACTTTTGCTTTTCTTCATACATCTTGAGCGCTGTTGCCATATCTGTGTATATATAGTAACTATAATTACCTGTATCGTCATCAATCTCACCAGATACAGTGATTGGCACAGGTCTGGCCTGCTTCTGACCCGAGCTGTACTGCTCACCGTAAGACATATCATAGCTCATCTTGATTGGATCATTCTGAATATCCACATCTGGCTCCGGCATATCTCCGCCCATATAATAGCCATAGAACCCATCGTCACTCCCTGGTTTGTAGAACTGGTAAGCCACGCTGGAACCAAAGACCAGACCATAACGATCACTGCCGTCAGGGAAATCCCCCCACTTCAAATTGACACCTTGAAGCTCAAGCATCGCTAGGTCAATCCCTTGAACATTGGCCCAGGCATAGTACCTTCCTGACCCTAATTTAACATCCACATTCAGCAATGGGCTTACTAATGTCACGCCAGGTATTGTTTGTATGGAAGCGATTTTTTCATCTGTGATGGCACTGTCCTCATCATCATAGCTGCTCCAACTTCTGGATACATTGATGATGTTGAGACTGCCCATGTCACCAAGAGAATCCATCATCGCCTTATTCATAGCCAGACCAAGACTAATCATTACAACAATGGACGATGTGCCGATGATGACACCAAGGACTGTCAAGAATGTCCTAAGCTTCCGCCGCCATAAGTTACGAAAGCTAAGGACAATCAGATCAATCAGCTTCATCGAACATCATCTCCATTTTCTTTTTCTTTCTTTTTCTAAGGATTACTATTACGACAATGACACCGATGACGGCGGCGCCAATCCCAAGATACAGAGGCAGTCTACTGCCAGGCATCACTGGTTCTTCAAAATCCATATCATCCACATATGGGTCATCCATCCAGCCCATATCATCCACAAAACCTTCCATGACATTGACCGAGAATGGTTTTTCAATTGTATAAGCTTCTCCTGCTGCATCCTCATAGGTAATGACAACAGAGCCTTCTACCTGACCTGGTTGATCCATGACAATATAAGCATCAAAGTAATCCGTACTGCCTACGTCTAGGTTCCCGACATATTTTGATGCCGGATCACTTGATACATCCCCCTGTACCTTGATCATCAAGTTATAAACTTTTGCTTTGCCCGTGTTGAAGATATCAAAGTAAAGATTATTGGTCTCACCTTGCATGACTTCTGATGGCAGGTTAAAGTCAGAAGCTTCCACCTTGCTGACCTGCGTCACAGGGATCCCAACGAACTCTTCCGCCGTAAAAGTATTGCCATCCGCATCCTCGTATTCGAAATTAATCGTCAGGTTGTAGGTCTTTGGTGATGCATCCGGCACAGTAAAAAGTCTTATAGACTGATTGCTTGCTTCCTTTGGCCCAATCTCATCAATGTAGAAAGTATTACTGCTACCTACCGGTGTGAATACATTACCTGTATCTTCTGTTGATTCATTGGCTGTAATATAGGCTTTGACATTATAAATAGTTCGACTTCTATTGGTATTTGTGAAAGACAAGCTCAGATCAAACTCTTTACCAGCCTTAACAATCTGAGGTTCAGACTTGTACTCACTGATAATGATCTTTGGTGCATTGCCTGAATCATCAGAATTACTGTCTGCATTAATATACACACCAACAATCTGACTGTCTGTGATAGTCTCCGTACCGTTGTTGTAACTATATTCAATCTCTATTGGGTAGTTCCGGTCCTCCAAATCATCTCCAGTGGCCACTAGATCAATGTTAAAGTCAAGGGATGCCCCTGCACTTATCTTATCCACTTTAACGATACCAGGGGACTTAGGAATGAACACCGTATTGTCAACCAAACGTATATACAGATCCGTCACTTCGCCTGCACTATTATTGGTCAAAGTCAGGCCAACGTTAAAGACTTGATCCTGTCTTGCAGATGAAGGGTAAGCCACATCAGAAACCGTTACAGAACCTTCCTCTTTGGCACTTTCATCAACAAATACATTGCGCTCCAATGTTCTGACCACTTTATTACCATCAGCGTTATAATATTCAAGAACTATTTGATACTCGTAACTGCCAAGTGGCGTCTCCTCGCTCATATAGTAGTCAATCTGAACATCTCTGGCGATGTTTCTTGTAAGAGTTCCTAGGTAGACACTATCCTTGTGACCAACCAGGACAAAGTACTCTTCCGGCAATCCTTGAATATAAGTCGTTACATCTGTCGGCGCATAACCTTCAAAGTTATTCACTGTGTACTCGAAAGTGAACTGTTCACCACGGGTTGGTACCAAAGACTCAGCATTGTCTGCCACTACAGAGATTTTTTCCTTGTAACTGTCATCATTTCTAACTTCAATGTAAGTAAGAATCTCCTTGGTCAACGTCTCATTCACTGTATTCGTATAGGTAAGAAGTAATTTGATTGGGTAAACACCTTCACTGACCGTATCATCCACGGTCACCTCTACCTGCGCTGTCACTGACTCATGGCCTCGAACAGATGTGTCACTCAGTGAAAATGCCGTACTCATCAAGTTAAAACCATCAAGGTCAGTAACGGATACATCCGGTGTCGCCTCCAGATTCTTAGCTGTATATAAGCTGGTATTCTCAAGGGTATAAGTAATGGTGTTCTGGGCCCCGGTATAGACGATGAACGGTTTTTGTTCCTGAACAATCAGGTTCGGTAGATTAGAAGCTGCTTCGACATTCACACTGCCAAACATGCTGATGACAAGCATAAGTGCCAATAAGATCCCTGTGTGTTTGATTTTATTTATCATGATAATACTGCTCCTTCATTAATGTCTATTTTTTCTATATTGCCATCTCGTATATGAATAACGCGGTTAGCATACCTCGCCAATTCCCGATTGTGGGTAACAATAATCAGTGTCTTACCATCTTGCCTTACCAATTCTGTCATCATATCCATCATATCTTCTGCTGTCTTCGTATCAAGATTCCCTGTCGGTTCATCGGCAAAGATGATCTCCGGTCGATTAATAAAAGCTCTCGCTATGGACACTCTCTGCTGCTGACCTCCTGACATCTCCGTCGGCTTATGCTTAAGACGGTCACCAAGGCCTATACGTTCCATCATATTAACACCCACTTCATGGCGCTTCTTTCTGTGCATGCCTTTAAACAGCAAAGGCATGGTGATATTCTCCAAAGCTGTCTGGGTTGTTATTAAGTTGTATTGTTGGAAAACAAAACCTATGAACCTGCGACGAAATTCTGCCAGAGTATTCTCGTCCATCTTATGAACCGGGTACTTCATGAACATAATCTCTCCCTTGGTTGGCTTCTCAAGACCAGCCATCATATTCAGCAGTGTGGACTTGCCTGAACCTGATGGACCAAGAAGACAGATAATCTCCCCCTCCTCAACCGTCATATCAACACTGTCTAGTGCTACGACTTTCTCTTTGCCCATCCGGTAAACCTTGCGGACACCCTTCAGGGTCATTATTGAACCCATTTTTCTCCTCCTATCCTTTAAATAACCTTCTTTACAAAGTCCCTACTACGATACAAATCTTTTTCTTGTATTGTACCATTATGCTGATGGTAACGCTTATTCCAATCATCGTCAATGACCTTAAAACAAAATTAATGTTTTTATAATAATTAAGAAATCACCTTAATTGACACTCTTATCTTTAAGACGGAGCAACGTCAAAAAAAGTTGCAAGATAGTCCATATTTATTTTTATACAGCAAAAAAGCCACCTAAGGCAGCTTTTTTTGCTATGCTTTCAGCGGTTGGCTTCAAGCACATAATTATGGATGTTCTAGAAATGTTTTCTATAATTTCCTCAATCAAACAATCTCTTCAATCTTCACAGGTCTACCCTCTTTAAGGGACTTAGTTGCTGCCATGGCAATAACAACCGCATTCTTGCCATCAATACCTTCCACCGGCGTCACAGTGTCATTTCCAACAGCGTCAAAGAATTGCTTCATTTCCTCTGCAAAGGAATCCATGTATCGCTCAAGGAAGAAATACAATGGCTTATCTGAAGTCACTGACTCAGATGTCCTGACAATGGTGTTTGTTGGTGTATCATTAGCCGCTTCAGCTGAGCCTTTTGAGCCGAACACTTCAACACGTTGGTCATAACCATAAGCCGCCTTACGGCTGTTGTCTATAACCGCCATCGCACCGTTCTCAAACTTAAGTGTCACTAGAGCAGTATCCACATCACCAGCTTCACCGATCTCCGGATCCACAAGACAGCCTCCAACAGCATACACTTCTGTTACTTCTGAACCAGCTTGGAATCTTGCCATGTCAAAGTCATGAATCATCATGTCAAAGAATAGTCCACCAGATACTTTTACATAGCTGACTGGTGGTGGCTCAGGATCTCTTGAAGTAATCTTGATGATATGTGGATCACCAATGACACCATCTTTAGTCACTTGATTCACTTTAGCGAAGTTATGGTCAAACCTTCTGTTAAAGCCAACTTGGAACTTAACACCTGCTTCTTCTACCGCTGCAAGTACCTGATCAATCCTACCAAGGTCATAATCGATTGGTTTCTCACAGAATATATGCTTACCTGCTTTAGCAGCTGCTATAGATATCTCTGCATGGGTATCTGTTGAGGAACAAACCAGCACGGCATCGATCTCAGGATCTGCCAGCAATTCATTATAGTCGCCGTACACATCTGGAATGCCCATTGTATCAGCCCATTCTCTAACACCATCCAGATAGACATCCATTACTGCTTTGACCCTTGCATTAGGAACTAGATTGGCGATGCTGTTCGCATGTACACGACCGATACGGCCCACGCCGATGATACCAACATTATATATCTTCATTCTTATAACCCTGCCTTTTCATTTATGTATTTTCTAGCTTTGACTGCGTATTCAAAAGGATTGGCCACTGCTGGATCTTGCTCTGCTTCAACCACCATCCAACCTTCGTAATCCGCTTCTTCCAGTATCTGAAAGATCGGTGTAAAATCAATCACCCCATCACCAGGAACTGTGAATGTTCCCATTTTTACACCATCGAGGAAACTAAGCTTCTCTGCTTTTACCTTATCAACCAAATCCATTCTTACATCTTTAAGATGTACATGAACCGTTCTGTCGATATGCTTCTTAAGAACATCGTATGCTGCCTCAACACTGCCTTCTGAATAGACAAGATGTCCTGAATCAAAGAGAAGGTAGACATTATCATTGGTCTCTGCCATGAAGCGATCAATTTCTTCTGGCGTCTGAACACCCGTACCCATGTGATGGTGGAAACAAACTTTCATGCCTTTTTCTTCAGCCAGTTCCGCTAAATGGTTCATGCCTTCTGCAACTTTTCGCCATTCTTCCTCTGTATATACAGGTTTCTCGTCGAAAACTGCTTTCGTTGTCCCCTGTATGGAGTTCCCCTGTTCTGAACATCCAATAACTTTCGCACCCATAGCATGAAGGAAATCTCTATGGGCTTTGAATGCTTCAAAAGTCACTTCAGGTGCCTCACTGGTAAATAGTGTTGAAAACCAGGCATTACAAATCTGAACGCCTCTTGTATCCAAAAATCGATGAAGTTCTTCAGGATCTTTTGGGTATTTGTTGCCAACCTCAGAACCGGTATACCCTGCCAACGCCATCTCACTGACGCATTGTTCAAAAGTATTCTCTCCACCTAATTCCGGAAGGTCATCATTGGTCCAGGCAATCGGCGCAATCCCAAGTGTCACTTTTTCTTTTGAAAGCATATCACTACCACCTTATCTTATCGTCTTAGTACGTCGACACAATTCGACATACATTTACATCATATGTCCGATGCTAAGATTTATTCTAAAACCGGACTGGTTAAACGTTTACCTTGCGAAAAAATTATTGAATATCTGCTACTGAATCCCTAATCATCAGTTCGGTATCCAATATGATATTCTTCTTTATACCTTCGAGGCGCCCCTCAATCATAGCAATAACCGTCTCGGCACTTTTTTGTCCCATCTCATAAGCAGGTTGCTTAATGGTTGTCAGCCTCGGTGTTAGATGCTTTGACATATAGATATCATCAAAACCTACAACGGATATCTGTTCAGGGATCTTTATCTGCCGTTCGTTGAACGCCTCGTAAGCACCTACCGCCATCATGTCATTGCAACAGATAATGGCCGAAAATGGTACTTGTTTATCCAAAAGTTGTCTTACTGCGACTCTTGCCTTTTCAAGAACAAAGTCTCCATACACGACCAAACGCTGGTCAAAGGGAATGAACAGATCGTCTAAAGCTTTTAAATAACCTTCAAATCTGGTCGCTGTTGAATAGCTGTCTTTAATGCCACCTAAAAAAGCTATTTTTCTGTGACCACGGCTATACAAGTAGTGCATCACTTCCTCGATGGCCTTATGATTGTCTACGTGAATGTTGATGGCTTGATCGTCAATAATCTTTGAGTCCACGAAGACTGTCTTCATTTCTTTCTTCTTCATTTGCTCCAAGGTCTCATCACTGATGACATCGGCATTGCTGTAAACAACGCCAGACACATAGTGTTCCGTCATGAAGTCAAGATGAACTTTTTCTTTACTAGGGTCATTCCCCCCTTCACAAAGAATGACATTATAATTGTGTCTGGTAGCTGTATCTTCAATCCCTTTGGAAAACTGAGGATAGTAGGGATTGGTGATGTCAGGAAGCAATAGACCGATGATTTTTGATGACTTTGTCACCAATCCTCTGGCAATGGCATTAGGTTGATAGTTGTTCTCTTCTATCACCCGCCACACTTTTTGTCTGGTCGTTTCACTGACACCTTTGCTTTTGTTATTAATGACCCGTGAGACAGTGGTAATTGACACACCGGCCAATGACGCAATATCGGTTATCGTTATTTTCATAACATTCTCCCTCTCTCGAAGAGATCCGCTGTTTTCGGGCATGTAAAACGTTTTCTCTATCACTATATAACCTGTGAGATCAAATTGCAATCCCCATTTTAACGTTTATACATATACAACATCATTAGGCTTGTATTATTGCTATATAGTACCAATATCATCCTCTTCACGCTGTAATATTTTCACAATAATACTCTTTCACTTTTATGCTTTACCACCAATTTTTATGGCATTCTTACCAATTCATTGGTTTCGAACGCTTCTTTACAGAGGTAAGCAATCTCTGTTGTCTTCGTACCGTCATAGACCGTCACTTCAGGCTTCCTGTTATTTTGAATACAATGTATGAATTCTGCAATCTCATCCACATAGGCCTGATCAAATCTCTCAAGGAAATCCTGTGAACATTCTCTTCTAACACCATGTTCATCCAGTATTTCAACCATATTCTTTGCAGGAACGCTGGCTATTCTCAAAGTTCCTTTAGTTCCTATGATCTCTGTCTCAACATTATAACCATGAGGCGCTGTTCTTCCTGCAAATATAAATGCCATGGCCTCGTTGTCGAAATGAATCAAAGCCCCGACATTATCACCGTCCTTGAATTCACCGAATTCCGGATGTGCATAGCAACCTCCGATGGCAAAGATTGACTTAGGTTCCGCACTTAAGAACCACCTGGCAAGATCAATATCATGAACAGCCATATCGATGAACTGTCCACCACTGTGTCCGGCATAGGCTATGGCACCTTCTATGCAACTTTCCGGATCTTGCGAGTAACCTCTAAAAAGAATCGGTCGGCCTATTTCACCAGCATCCACCTTCTTCTTCGCATAAGCATAGGAGGGATCGTAACGTCGCATAAAGCCAAGCATGAACACCAGTTCCGGATGGTTCTCCACTGCCTCCTCTGCGATTTTACATTCCTCTACATTTGTTCCAAGAGGTTTCTCTGAAAAAACATGAAGTCCCTTTTCAAGAGCCGCAGCAATCTGGCTTGTATGAAGTGACGACGGACTTGTAATGACCACTGCATCCAAGGCTTCATTAGCAATCATTTCACCAAAGTCCGTATAGCGATATGGCACGTGCCATTCATCACATACCCGATTAAGAACCTCTTCATTCATATCACATAGGGCTGTCAGTTCAGCACCTGGAATTCTAAAAGCAATGTTCTTAGCGTGTTGGTGACCAAGGCGACCTAAGCCAACTGCACCGATTCTGATTTTATCCATCTGATATTCCTCCGCCTATTTTTTCTTAGCGTTTCTTCTCATATCAATCACCACTGCACCAACGATTATGATCCCTTTAATAACCTGTTGCCAATAAGCATTAACACCGAGCAAGTTGAGACCATTATTAAGGACACCTAGTATTAAGGCACCTACCACCGCGCCACCAATAGTACCGATACCGCCGGAATGAGATGTACCACCAATGGTCGTTGCCGCTATGGCATCCAATTCATAGCCAACACCCATACCTGGCTGTCCAGTATTAACACGTGCTGACAAGATAACCCCGGCAAGACCGGCAAGAAATCCTGCATAGGCATAGATCATGATTAGGTTTTTCTGTACATTGATACCGGACACTTCAGCCGCATGAACATTACCGCCAATAGCGTATATGTTCTTTCCAAAGCGCGTATGGTTCAACAATACCCAAGTGACAAATGCCATGAAGATATAAATGAGAACCGGCACTGGAATCCCCTTGAACCCTCCAAAGCCAAGAACATATCCCTGTCCTATGTATTGATAGGAATCAGTCAACGTACTGACCGGACGTCCATCTGTGTAAAGAAGAGCAAGACCTCTGGCCGATGTGTACATACCTAAAGTCGCTATGAATGCCGGTATGCCGGTCTTTGCAACAAATGTACCGTTGATGGTTCCAGCTATTGCACCAACAATCAACGCTGCTATTACCGGAACAATCCATACCATCTCTGGAAGATTTGCGTACATCTTTTCTGACCAATCGGCCTTCTGCGCAAAACTTGCCGCAACGACGGCTGCAACAGCAAGTACTGATCCACTGGAAAGGTCAATCCCTTTTGATATGATGACCAAGGTCACACCAAGGGAGATAACGCCAATTATGGATATTTGACGAAATACATTAATCAGATTTCGTGGTGAACGGAACACTGGGTCAATAATACTAAGAATCAGAACCATGAGAATCAGAATGAAGTAGATACCATACTTGCTCATGATGCGTTTAACATTAACTTGATTCATATGTCTGCCTCCAATTATGCTTGTACCGAGTCGGTCGCATACTTCATTGTTAATTCCTGAGTTGCTTCGCTCCTGTCAAGGATGCCTGTAACTTTCCCTTCATGCATGACCATCACACGATCTGCCATTCCAAGTACTTCCGGTAACTCTGAGGAAACCATAATAATTGCCTTCCCCTGGGCGGCAAGATCTGATACCAATGTATGAATCTCCGCTTTGGCACCAACGTCAATACCTCTTGTGGGTTCATCAAGAATCAGTATGTCCGGATCTGTCAGTAGCCATCTGGCAACCAAGACCTTTTGTTGGTTCCCACCACTTAAGTTCTGAATCAACTGGTCAAGGTTCGGCGTCTTAATCCTGATCTTTTTCTTGTATTCTTCACAGTCCGCTTCTATCTTCTTGTGTTCAAGAAGCTTGAACTTACTGACATAACTCTTTGTATGAGCCATGATTGTGTTGTCTCTAACAGATAGCATTGGAAAGATTCCGGTTTGACGCCTGTCTTCTGTCAGAAGGGCTATCTTATGCCCTATGGCTTCTGATGGCGATGTAATATTCACCACTTCCCCGTCGATGCTAATTGTTCCCGCCGTCTTATGTCTCATGCCAAATATGGTTTCAACGACTTCCGTTCTGCCAGCACCAACCAGTCCAGCGATGCCCAGTATTTCACCTTTTCTTAATTCAAAGGACACATCATGAAAAGCCTTGCCGGCAGATAGCCCATCTACTTTAAGCTTAACATCACCGATTTTACAATGGACCTTTGGAAACATCTGATCCAATTCGCGTCCCACCATCAAATTAATCAACTGATTCGTATCCAGATTCTTTGCCTCTTCTGTTGCAATGTACTGACCATCCCTAAATACCGTGATATCATCACTGATTTCAAAGATTTCATCCATCTTGTGGGATATATAGACAATGGCTGTTCCTTCGTTCCGAAGACGTCTGATGATCTTAAAGAGATGGTTGACTTCCTTGTCAGTTAGTGCCGAAGTCGGTTCATCCATAATAACGATATCCGAATTATATGAAACCGCTTTGGCAATCTCAACCATCTGCATTTTTGCCACAGTCAACTGGGACATCTTCATCTTCGGGTCAATATCCAGCTCCAAGTCAGATAGAAGTTCTTTTGTCATCTTATACATCTTGTCATGATCGACCAGTCTAAGTGGTCCCTTAAGTGGCTCACGTCCCAGCCACACATTTTCCATAATCGTTCGATGAAGCACCGGACTTAACTCCTGATGAATCATCGATATTCCCATGTTAAGGGCCATGTTCGTATTCTCAAGGTTCAACTCTTTACCTTTGTAAATAATCTTACCTTCTGTTGGCTGATGTATGCCTATCAGACACTTCATCAAAGTTGATTTCCCTGCACCGTTTTCACCCATCAAGGAGTGTACTCGGCCAGCTTTCAGGTGAAGATCAACATTGTCCAGGGCTCTTACACCGGGAAAATCCTTAGTGACACCAAGCATTTCCAATATATATTCACTCAAGATTCGTCCCTCCTTGGTTTGTTCAAAAAAAGTCATAGAGAGGTTGAGTAAGGCGCATCCCACTCAACGCGTCTCCATGACTTGCTCTATCAATGGATGACTCCCCTCTCACAGCCGAACCATCCGTTGTTGCGTATGAAATGATAATGGCGTCATCTAGACATCTTAATCATATGTTCCTTGTTAACACTAAGACTGATTTACTGGAAGTCAGCCAGGTTATCTGGTGTAACAAGTACAAACGGAATCCAAGTTTCTTTTTCCACAGTTTCACCACTTGCTGCTTTAAAAGCAACTTCAACACCACCACCGCCTTGGCCTGCAGCATCTTGGAAGACTGTTGCCGATAGATCGCCTGCAGCAAGTGCCGCCAAACCATCCGGTGTTGCATCTACACCAAGTACATACACATCTTCTCTAGCTGCATCTTTTAACGCCTGAACAGCACCAAGTGCCATATCATCGTTGTTACAGAGAATCGCATCAAGTTCATCACCATATTTGTTTAACCAGTCTTCAGCAACCATCATACCTTCGTTACGTTGCCATTTACCTGTTTGCTCTTCTACAATCTCTATACCTGCGTAATTTGCAGCGATTTCTTTATTACCTTCTGTACGTTTGATCGCACCTTCATTATCGAGTTTACCCATAAGAATTGCTACTTTACCTTCACCGCCCAGCTCTTCAGCCAAGAACTCCATTTGAAGACGTCCTGCAACAACTTCTTCTGACCCGACGTAATAAGCGCCATCTGGTAGATCGCCAGGGTTTCTATTTACATAGACAATCGGTACATCATCTTCTTGTGCCGCTGCGGTAATAGGTCCCGATGCAGATGTATCTACTGGTACCACAACGATGGCATCTTTTTGTTGAACCAAGAAGTTCTCGACTTGATCCATCTGCTTTGCCATATCCTCTTTCGCGTCAACAAACTCTATTCTGATTTTATCGTTGCCATCTGCATAAGCCTTCATACCGTCCATCATATAGGTGAGGAAAGTATCGTCGAAGTTTGCAATGGATACCCCGATATCAATGTAACCATCGTCCTCCTCGCTACATGCTGAAAACCCAAATACAAGTACCAATGCCATCAATACTGAAATAATTCGTTTCATACAAAAACCCTCCTATAAAATGACTGTTATCAAGTTCTACCACCCGCGTCCCTACTGCCTCCACTTCGTTGTTGTATGTTTTTTCTATTGTTTGTCGGATTATTCAAATTATATTGTATGTTTTATAGAGAAAACGTTTCCTCGACGCTAAGTCAATTATAACTTTATGCACAATTATCGTCAATATTATATATTTGATTTGTATGTTTTGAACATTTATTCACGTTAAAAATTTAACTAATTTTCTCATTTTCTCTTTCTAATTACTAGGGAAGCGTTTTCTCTACGAAACTAACAAAACAAATTCTCCCCATGATTTGTAATAAAATGCATTTTATCACTCATCTTTTGCGTAAACGTTTACGTTACTTTTTTCACGATTTTTCTCTTAGGTGTGTCTTTTTTTTGTACTTTATTCATAACAGATGGGTTATTACTCTCCAAATCAAAACTCGTCATTATACCGATTGGCGTCTAATCCCCATTGTGCTATGATGAATATATAGAAAGAGATGATTACCTTAATCATAATATATCCTGTCTTTTGAAAGAGGTGTTTCAATATGAAAATCAGCGTCCTTGGCGCAACTGGCTCCACCGGTAATTTGGTTGTCAAAATGCTATTGGAACAAAATCATGACGTGGTTGCTTTCATCCGAGATCCTGCCAAGCTTGACTTGACCGATGTTGACTTTGCAGAGGCAAAACTCACTATCGTTGGTGGTGAATTATATGACCGTGTTCTGATGAAGAAAGCCATCGATGGGTCAGATGCCCTTATTAGTTGCCTTGGTTCCAGCACCACAGCCAGTTCAGATGAGCTGACCCTCATGGCGGCATCTGTGACCCATGTCCTTAAGGAAACAAGCATCCCTAAGGTTGTCTATCTTTCAACAGCAGGTATTGAAGATGAGTTCGAGGGCTTTACCAAATGGCTAATACACATGGTCATTGGCAATGTCATAGCAGACCATAAGAAAGCGGCCAAGCTCTATCAAAAATGTGGTTTGACCTATGTCATTGCAAGACCGCTCAAGCTGACCAATAAGAAACCTACTTTCAAATATCATATGGCCGAAGAAGGTTTGCCAAAAAGCAAAAAAGGCATCTCCCGAGCCAATGTAGCAGATTTTCTGGTTAAGGCTGCAACAACCGATCAGTTTGACAATAAATCTATGGCTTTGTCCGAATGATATAACCACTTCCCCTGGAGACTCATCCATCAATATTAATACGAGGTTTTTACCGCAAAGATATAATCTTATATAAATCAAAATCAGCCCCTTGGCCCAAATACATGCCAAGGGGCTGATTAATTACAGTATCCCGTTCTATATACACATTATTCTATACCAAAGCACTTCAAACACCAGTACCATTCTTAGTTTATTCGAGTCTCTCAAGCTCCTCCACAATAAATTCTGAAGCCCTTCTTACCATCTCTTCCCAATGGTCATAGATATACTGACTGTCTTCTTCATTGTCTGCAAAGCCATACTCTAATATATAAGCCGGCACCTCTGTGTATCTGTGTAGAAAATAGTAATCCCACTCAGGTGTTATATCATTATACCTTCTGTAGACACGATAAACAGGAAAATCCTCCCCTGCAGTTTCTTTGGCAAGCCTTATGGCAAAATCCCTGTCAGAATCAAGACCATATAACACTTCCACACCACTTGCATCACCGTCCAATTTATTGATATGATTACTGATCAGCATATCCGCATCAACGTAGTCAGCTATGGCACTCCGATCAAAAAGCGTGATATAGGTATCATCCTCTCTTGTCATGATGACACGTATGCCTTTATCCTCAAGGAATGATTTCATCAAAAAGGTCAACTCTAGATTCTGATCCTTTTCTATCCAAAGATCATTGGAACCCTCACCATCATCAAGACCACCATGCCCTGCATCTAACACCACAATCGGCCTTGTTTCAACAATCATCAGCCTGCCCTGGTCATCCCGCTCCCATGTTACGTAGTCGATGGTGTCAGCATCACTGTTATAAATATATGTTACAGTGACAAGGTCACCCACTTCCAGAATGGCATATGGAATCTTATCGACTGCCAATTGAATCTGCTTTTCTAGACCGTCTATCCACAGGTCAATCGTCGGCACCGATGCATTATCCACTGATTTTCCTATAATGGTTGCATCCGTTGTGTACCATTCAACCCCATTGCTTCCCTGTACTTTTTGCTCCCATTCAACACTATAATTTAACAGCTGACTGCCTTTAGAATCACCAGGCGTTAATCGGCCAAGAAAATAGCCCACAACAAACACCACACCCAAAGCAAGCACCAATGCCCAAACAAGTCCTTTTCTCATGGAATCTCTCCTGACTGTTAACTTAAGAAAGTCACAATCCCATTATACGCCTTTTTGACCAACGTTTGAACCTGCCAACCTTTAAATGTTGCAACTATAATAGTTCTACTTATCCCACCTTGCTTTCATCAATGCAAACAGTTCTTCATCCCTAAGATGATTCTCCATATTCAAAATCAACATGACCTGCCTGTCGTCTTCTGAATACAAGAATTCACGTTGCCACTTGTAGAAATGGGGTCCATCACCCATGTTACGCAGATAGCTCATCAATCCTGTAAGCACATAAGCAGTCTGCTTGATATCTGTCAGACATTCATTTTCATAGAAAAGGTGCCACTTACCATGCTCCCTATTGCGCATTGCCTTATTGGCAGCTTCGTACAACTCTTTCGCCCTTCCAGCATGGTAGAAGGCCTTGAGATAATCACCCCCAAAGGCATGTTTAAGACTCACTGTTGCTTCATATGCACCGCTATAGCAGCCATCAAGCATTTTGGCCTGAAGCAGCATCGTATCTTTGTACAGTTCTTGATGTGCACCATCCATACTGGCCGCCGTCATTTCACAAGTTTTAAGGTAAGTACCATAACCTTTTGCAGCCTTTGAACATATTTCTTGATACCAACCCACCTGAGCCATCAAGTCACCGCCAGCAGTTGCCCACAACAAATGCTCTTGTCCTATACTTCGATCTTTCATATATTGTGAAATCAACATTCTTGGTACATGGTTGACGAATTGTTCACCGGCATGCTCATCTTCGTGAATGCCGTATGCCACGGCATTCTTATGGTAATCCACCAAACTTTCACTAACTTTCTGGGCGTTCTCACTACCATAATAGGCTACTGCGTAAGCCATGCGATGAGCGTTTATATCTACATCACCCTCTTGCCAAATCTTAGAGATGAAATCTAGGTAGTAGACATGCGGCTTAATATTTGAACAGTTGACAATCCAATAATCATCTATATCATTCTCTAGGACGCTCTTAAGCTCATTGCTGACAAACTCAGGTGAGTTCGGTAGCAACGTCATATGATTGGCAGCCTGCAAATCATAGAAGGACACATGATAATAAATACCATGGCTACCTTTATCCCCTTCGTTAGGCAAAGCAACAATTCTCGGATTGTGATTTTCCTGACGCCTTGATACCATCTTACCATAACCATTGTCAGCCCATATTTTGATAATATCTTCAGGTAGCTTAAGGTAACCGCCACTATATAATTCCATTGTTTCACCGTAGAGGTTGGTGCAACATATCGCCTCGGGACGAATACTTTTCACTAGTTTGTACTGCTTTTCTATAAGTTGCCCCATGAGCTCGCCTCTGGATTCATTTGTATTATATCTTGGGTCACTTGCCCAGAATGGACAGTCTCCTTGCCCCCGAAAACCAAGGTTCCAAACCACGTTCAAGTCCTGCTGTCTTCTTATGCCTTCTTCCCAGAGCTTGTGAAATTTATCGGGGTGCTCATCATAGGATGGGTTAAGCTCTGGATATGCTCTTGAGAACATTTCAGCCCCCAAAGGCTCTGCATGATGATGGCTGATATACAATCCCCTATCACTTGCCATTTTTCTATAAGTCACACTGTTTTTATCTGTTCCGGGAATAATCATATTTCCACCACAGCGAAGCAAGCTCTCAAAAACCATCTCCCATGGCTTATGCTTATCCCTATCAAGATACCATTTATGAAGGAGTACTTCGTCGTTCACAAACCAGCCTCGCAGTTTGACAGCAAAAGGCTCTGATGCATACTCATAACCGTCTTCCAACACGTACGCTTCTTGTTGAACAAAAGTCTGGTCGTTCCAAAACCAAAACTCGTGAACCCCTAGCACTACTTTACTGATATGATACAGACCGTACACAAAGCCAAGTTCATCAACTGCTTGTATGACCATCTTTCCTACATAATTTTCATTCTGTTCCTTTGAAACAAGTCTTGTTGTGATTCTGAAACACCCATGCTCCCAAATTTCTTTGACTTTTTCTAATTCAATCGCAGAACCGACATTATCCGTTTTTTTACATAGACGATCAATATCTCTATTCAAATCTGATATAGCGTGTTGAACAGGGTTGCTTGACATCTCTGACTTTATCTTGGTATTGCTGTTGATTATAATCTGCATTATCTCTTGTACGCCTTTCTACTTACAACATATCTTCCACACAACATTATAGCAATCCTCTACACAATCTCACCACTGAAAATAGTCGCTAAAAAATACAAAATGGCGTTTTAATATTTTCAGAAGCTATGCCACAAGATGCAAAAAGAGTCCAAGTCGAATGACAATCGACTTGGACTCTCTTTATTAGTTTCACTTATGCACAATCTGTAGAGATACGAAAAAATTACTCCACAACATTCTTCAAGCTACCCACACCTTCGACAATGATTTCCACTGTCGACCCACTTTTTAATAGACGTGGTGGGTTAAAGCCCATCCCAACGCCGCTAGGCGTTCCCGTTGCAATGACATCGCCAGGGTTTAAGGTCATCCCTTTGGACAGCCATTCCACTAAGGCATCTATGGGATGAATCATCAGACCGGTATTGGAATCTTGACGTAGCTCGCCATCGACAACACTTTGTATCTTAAGGTCACTCGGATTCGAAAGCTCATCTTTTGTCACAACCCAAGGTCCTATAGGGCAAAAAGTATCCAAACTCTTACCTTTGAACCACTGCTGGTGGCTTAATTGAACATCCCTTGCCGACACATCGTTCAGAATAGTGTACCCATAAATATAGTCGAATGCCTCTTCTTTTTTGATATTAATGCCTTGCTTGCCAATGACTATTGCCAGCTCTGCCTCATAGTCAATGGAATTTGTCACCCCTTCATGTAGCATTATTGTGCCGCCATGAGGAATGATCGACGACTGGGCTTTCGTGAAGAACACAGGTACTTCTTTGACTCTTTCCAAGTCATCCACACTGCCGTCAAATTCCTTTATATGGTCTACGTAGTTCTTACCGATACACATAATGTCTTTGGTGGGTATGACAGGTGACATTAGCTTTACCTTGGACCATTCTAGGCTTTGCGGTAATGTCTCAACAGAATTATGTGTATTAAAATAGTCAATCACTTCTTGAAATGTCATGAATGAACGGCATGTGTCAGAGTTTGTCAACACTCTATTGTCTTCCTCGTCATATATGCCCCATTGTCTTTTATCTTCAATCTCAAAACTTACGATTTTCATCTTGGTTCCTTCTTTCTCCTCAATATAAGCATAAGCGTCATCCTATAATGATTATCTGCAACATCTCACATTCATTTTAACATCAAGTCTACAGCACCATCTATGGTGTGTCTATGTTTACAGCAAACAAAAAAAGCATCATACCGTCAAAATTTTCTTCCGGCATGATGCATTGCTACTAATTATTCATTCTCTACCGCAATAGTGCGTATGCAGCAATTCATGCGACTTGTGACTGTTTGGATGTTCCAAAAATGTCTCATAGATTTTCTTCACAGAAGGGTTGTCGTGAGACTTTCTAAGGGCTTGCCCCTTATCGATGGTGTACAGGGCATCGATTCTTTTCTGACGAATCTCGTTATTGGTCGTGTAAGGCTGACCACCACCACCAATACAACCGCCTGGACAGCACATAACCTCGATGAAAGTATAATCGCTTTCTCCTGACTTGATTTGCTCCAATATGGTCTTGGCATTGTCTAAGCCATGCGCGATACCAACCTTCACCTCTGTGCCCTTTAGGTCAATTGAGGCACCTTTAAGTCCTTCCATTCCTCTGACAGCTTCAAATTCAAGAGCTTCTAGTGTTTCACCTGTCACCGTTTCATAAACAGTTCTAAGGGCAGCTTCCATAACACCACCAGTAGCACCAAAAATCACTGCTGCTCCTGTGGATTCACCTAGTGGATCATCAAAATCACCATCCGATAACCAACTGAACACAATGCCCTCGTTCTTTAACATCCTTGCCAACTCTCTCGTCGTTAGCACATAATCAACATCCCTGAAACCACTGTCTACCATTTCCGGACGAGCCGCTTCGTGCTTCTTCGCAGTACATGGCATAACCGATACAACCACAATGTCCTCAGGCGGGATACCTGCCTTCTCTGCATAATAGGTCTTAGTGACCGCACCGAACATCTGTTGAGGGGATTTGCATGACGAAACATGTACCAGCAACTCCGGATAATACATCTCGATATAATTGATCCAACCTGGACTACATGAAGTCAGCATTGGCAGAACACCACCATTTTGTATCCTATGAAGAAGTTCTGTCCCTTCCTCAAGAATCGTCAGGTCCGCTGTAAAGTTGGTATCAAACACCTTATCGAATCCTAACATCCTAAGAGACGTCACCAACTTGCCTGTTGAAATCTCGCCCGGTGCCATATCGAACTCCTCAGCGATGGATACCCTGACCGCAGGCGCCACCTGAACAACCACATGCTTCTTATCCTTATGAATGGCTTCCCAGACATAATCTGTATCATCTTTCTCGTGGATGGCACCTACCGGACAGACCAGAACACATTGTCCACATAGAACGCAATCCACATCGCTCAACTCTTTGCCATACTCCGGTGTAATTGCAACATCCACACTTCTGTTATGTGTATACAGAATACCAACATTCTGTATATGATGACAGGCTTCTGCGCATCTACCGCATTTGATGCATTTATTCGGGTTCCTGACAATCGACCTTGTGGATACATCTAGTGGCATCTTATTCCCAGAGCGAACGCCTTTCACATCTCCTACGCCGTACTTCGCTGTCAATTGTCTCAGCTCACAATTACCATTTCTGATACAAGTCAAACACGCCTGTGGATGATCTGCAAGGGTCAGCTCCAGTATCGTCCTCACTGTCTCCCTAACAACAGGCGTGTTGGTATGAACCACCATACCTTCTGTCACCTTGGTCGAACAAGCTGTTACGAGATTATTCATGCCCTTCACTTCCACAGAGCATATCCGACAATTGGCCTTGACCTTCTGATCCGGATGATGACAAAGGGTAGGGACGAATATCCCGATGCTTTTTGCCGCCTCAACAATGGTCATATCCGAATCCACCATTGCTTTTATTCCATTGATTTCCATCTCAATCTGCTTGCTCACCCTACCACCTCCTGAACGTCCTCTTCACCCTCTTGTGAATAACTCAAGTATTCCTCCCTATAGTACTCAAGCGATGATGACAAGCTATTGCCAGCAGCCATTCCCAACCCGCAAAACGCGGCCCTTTGCATGGTTCTTGTATACCTATCAAGAGTATCAATATCTTCAACCGTCGCCTTGCCTGCAAGAACCTTATCAATAATAAAGTTAGATTGACGCAGGCCTTCTCGGCAGGGCGTGCATTTACCACAGCTTTCATGCAGGAAAAATTCAACCCTGTTTTGCACGTTCTCAATAATAGACCTGGTCTCATCCAGAACAAAGATGGCACCTGAACCGATGGTAATCCCTTCCTCACGACAAGCTTTATAATCAAGGGCCACATTCAGACGACTCGGTGGTACCAGAACACCCGAAGCCCCGCCGATATTCACAGCCTTAATATTCTTCCCGTCTTTGATACCACCACCATAATGCTCAATGATTTCCCTGAAGGTGGTGCCATATGGCACTTCGAAGACACCTCTGTGATTGACATCTCCGGATAAGGAGATCAACTTGGTGCCTCTACTGTACTCCGTGCCGAACGAATGATACCAAACCGGCCCGTTTTGAAGTATTCTTGGTATATTACAGAGTGTCTCAACATTATTGATCAACGTTGGTTTCCCCCATAAGCCACTGGTAGTCGGGTATGGAGGTTTTAATCTCGGACGGCCTTTTTTCCCTTCTATGGACGAAAGCATTGCTGTTTCTTCACCGCACAGATAACTGCCGGCACCGGAAAAAATCTCCAAAGTCAGATCAAAACCGCTGTCTAGTATGTTCTTGCCAAGAAACCCTTCCTTTTCAGCTGTTTCGATGCTTGCCTTCAAACTTTGCTGGGCTTCTGGATACTCATGCCTTACGTAGATATAGCCTTTGTTCGCACCTGCCAGATATGCTGCAATGATCATGCCTTCAAGTAACAGAAAAGGGTTCTTTTTTATCAGGTAACGGTCCTTAAAAGTGCCTGGCTCACCTTCATCAGCATTACAGACAATATATTTGGATAATGACTCATTTTCTCGAACGGCTTTTATTTTGACACCTGTAGGGAATGCTGCACCGCCACGGCCTCTAAGACCTGAGTCCATTAACATATCCAAGCTGTTAGTAATCGGTATGGCCAATGCTTTGCGAAGACCTTGAAAGCCTCCAAAGGTTATATAGGTGCCAATGTCAGCCATACCCTCAAGGGTCAAATTGAATACGGATGCATCAGTCATGATCGTTACACCTCCCATAAGTTGCAAGAATGCCCTCTAGGTCTTCAGGCTTAAGATTCCCATAGATTTCGTCATTGATCTTTATCACTGGCGACATATAACAACCGCCAAGACAGTTGACACTTTCAAGGGTAAAATTCCTGTCTTTAGTTGTCTGCCCAATCTTGATGTCAAGCAACTCGTCAAGATGTTGATGTACCGCCTCTTTGCCCGCATTAACACAGGGTGCATTGGTACAGATGCGAATGATGTTTCGCCCTCTTGGTTCAAGAGATATTTCACTGTAAAAGGAAGCTGTAGAATACACCCGGCAACGGGTCACTCCTAGCTCCTTGGCAATACGGCCTACATCCCGATCACTGATATAATTGTATTCATTATTATCCTGAGTTCTGAGTAATTCCTGCAGTAAGTGCGGCGAGGTGCTTCTTGGTTCCTGTAATACCTTTGTTCCTGAGATTGTTGTCATAAAGATTCCCCCAATTCATTCATCAACCCTATAGGTTGCACTGGCAGCAACCGAATGGATGTTGCTATCATGATGCCATCACATTCTCCATAGAATCATCATGATAGGTGTTGAAAGTCAGTATAGGGGATTGAAAATAGGACTTCAAGAATTGATAAAACAAAGACGCAGGTAGTATTTGTAATTCCTACGTCTATTTCGTATAATATTATAACATATTGTTCTTTTAAAAAACAAAGCATCGTACTTATGTCGTTTAGGGCATAAGCCGATGCAATAAATGAATAACAAATTAAAGTTTATAGTGAAAATTTGTAAAATTCTTAACGTTAACTTATAAACGATATAGGGACTTGTAATACAAGCAAACAAGAACTTAATTCACCGCCTTCTCTGGTGCCATTTTCTCAATATAGCGGTTCCCCCACGCTTCCATAGCATTCAAGACTGTAATGAAATCCTCACCAATCTCTGTCAGGTCATATTCTACTTTAGGCGGTATCTGAGGGTATACCGTCCTTCTTATAATACCGTATTCTTCCAAAGATCTCAGTTGCCTTGTCAATGTGGTCTGTGTCATATCCGGCAACATTCGCTGAAGTTCATTGAATCTGTATGTACCATCACTAAGGGCGTGTAAAATAACCAAGGCCCATTTTCCTGATAAGATTTTCTGTGCTGTGGCATAGGGACACACGCCAAATAATTCCTCTAGACTTTTCATCTGAATCCTCCTAAATCAATCTCGATCTATTATATAGTATCTTTTATGGTACTATCCATCATAAAAGAGCGTACTTGTTTAATAAATTGTATAAACTATAATAATCATATAAGCATTATAACACTGAGATGATAAGAACGTCAAAATAAACCCCACAGAATATAAGGAGGCAACACAATGAAGTATCTCGTAACAGGCGCCACAGGTAAATTAGGCCAAAAAGTAGTAAAGGCATTACTCAAATCACTTTCACCTTCTGATCTTGCTGTCAGTGTAAGGGATCCTAAAAAAGCCGAAGATTTGAAAAATCTCGGTGTGGATGTCCGGCATGGTGACTTTGACGAACCTGAAGCATTGGTAGAAACCTTCTCCGGTATTAACCGATTGCTGATTATTTCTACCGATGGTGACAATGAAACACGTATCCGCCAGCATAAGAATGCCGTAGATGCTGCAAGCAAAGCTGGTGTTGATTTTATCGCATACACAAGTGTTGGCAACGCCCAGGAAAGTGATTTATTCCTTGCTGTCGTACACAAAACAACAGAGGATGCCATCAAAGCAACTGGCATTAATTATGCATTTCTTCGCAATAATTGGTACCTTGAGAACGAAGCGTCCAGCATCGCTGGTGCTTTGGCTGGGGGTCCCTGGATCACTTCAGCCGGTAACGGCAAAGTCGGTTGGGCGCCCCAGCAAGATTATGCGGAAGCTGCTGCCAACGTGCTTCTAGACACTTCAGTAACCAATGCCACCTACGAATTATCAGGGCCGCTTCTCACACAGCATGAACTTGTTGATGCCGTTGGGAAAGTCATTGGTAAAAACATCACCCTCAATGATGTCGATGACAACACATATGGCGAAACCATGGCCAGCGTCGGTGTGCCCGATTTCATCGTTCCGATGCTTGTGTCCATTCAAAAAGATATTCGCGAAGGTACATTGGAAGTTGTCAGTGATGACTTTGAAAAATTGCTTGGTCGTCCAGTAACACCTCTTGAAGATGCCTTGAAGACAATCATTGAAAACTTATAAGCCATAAAACTTGCATGAAATTAGAAAAGACCATCTATACACACATAGATGGTCTTTTCTAATTTCATGTTGTTTTTCTTTTCTATCAGGGATAAAATTAAACTATGAATACCCATCTCTTAAACAGACCATTGTCCACCTCTGTCTGACGAAAGCCTGATCACTATGCAGAATAATACCAATGTGCGTAAACCAGACCCTCAACTTCATATGTCCTATAGTCATAAGAATGCATGGATTGCCGCTGCTCTCATTCTAACTGCCACAGTCTTGCTTTCCTGGGCAGCTTCTAGCTATATAGCCAGTAACATGGCCGTTCGCTATGAAAATGACATCCGGCAACGGTACTATTTTATTCAGGATGAGATGGAAGATCTCATTGACATGGGCGAGAACCTTGTTATTGGTTACAGAGCTTTTTTTATCAGTAGTGACGAAGTAACCGATGATGAATCCTATTCTTATTTTTCAAGCATATTAAAAGGGCAGGAACAATTCATACGCAATATTGGCATTATCAAAGATACGACCATCATTTACAACTATCCATTAGAAGGCAACGAATCCACCATCGGTGTTGACTTGGCAAGTCTCCCTAACCAAAGAGATGCTGTATTAAATGTTAAGAATAATCTTGTTACCGGCTTTCATGGTCCCATTGATTTGATTCAAGGCGGCATCGGCTATATTATTCGTGTCCCAATACTGGATGTCGATAATCATTACTGGGGACAGGCAAGTGTGGTCTTAAATGCGGATGCAATCCATGACCGTATTATTGAGATTGCAGACATCGCCAATCTGGACATCCTTGTTTTCAGTGATGAAACAATGGAGAATCCCATTATCGGTTCTTATGATGTCATGGATAAAAATCCAGTAGAATATCATAATGTCAATAACTATGGTTGGGTTATCCTTGCTGCATCAAAAGACACCGCTTACTTAGACCAAATCCGACTCATTCAACGTATAATCATATTAGGCATCTGCGCTCTTGGCGCTGCTGCTGCTTTCCTCTATGTACGCAGTGACCGGGCCAAATATCGTCTAAAACGCTCTATGGCCCATGATCAATTAACCGACCTCTACAACCGTTGGTATCTCGAAATCATCGAAAACGATATAACAGCCACCAACGATATCATGAAATATGGTCTATTTCTCATAGACCTTGATAACTTCAAATATATCAATGATAATTTCAGCCATAATGAAGGCGACTTGCTTCTCAAGACCTTTAGCTATCATTTGAAGCACATCTCTAGAAAGAATGAGCTTGTCTTTTGAATCGGTGGTGATGAATTCCTAATTATCGTTCCTAATGTAGAAGATGATTATGAATTGGCAAAAATGCGTAGAAGGTACCTAGAAGACCTAAGATACGCCCTTAGGGATAACAAATACTTCGCATTCATGGACATTAGCATAGGCATCGCGCTTTTTCCAAATAATGGCGAGAAATTCGATACGATTCTTAAAGCTGCTGATAAAGATATGTACGTGCAAAAGAAACAGCACAAGAGTTCTATGGGGCCGTATGAGCGGTAATTAATGCGGGTACAAAACCACCTTCAATGCTTCCCCTGATTTCGTTAATTCAATCCCTTCATTAATCTTGTCCAGCGGCAGGGTATGAGTGATGAATTTCTCCGTTGGGAAACTCTCTGAGATTGCCAGTTCATAAGCCTTCTTAGACTGTATGTATGAAGCACCAAAGTGTCCCTTAATCCATATGTTGTTGTAATGAATATAATTGGAGTCAATCTCTGTCAATGCCCCTTTTGGCACACCACCAAAGAGCACAACAAGGCCTCCCATTTTAGCCATGAGAATACACTGTTCCTGGGCCTTCGTTGATGGGTTGGCAGAGATGACCTTATCTGCCCCCAGTCCACCTGTAAGGTCTTTTACAATGGCAATGGGATCAACCTTGGAACTGTCAATGATATAATCCACCCCAAAGCCTTTTGCAATCTCAAGTCGCTTGGCATTGATGTCCACCATGATGATCTTCCCGGCGCCTCTTAACTTGGCCAGTTGTGCCATAAAACAACCAATCGGCCCAGCGCCAACAATAACCAATTCATCACCATAGCCTACGCCGATATTGTCAAGACAAGCGTAAACAGAGGTCAGTGGCTCACCAAGGCTGGCGGCTTCAAAGGTTACATCTTCAGGTATTGGATAGATGCCTCCAAGTTCGATTTTCTTTCCCTTAACAGCGACATACTGAGCAAATCCGCCAGTGCCTGCAAGCCCTTTTTCAACACTGGTGCAATTCTCACTATGACCACTTAAACAGTAGTCGCACTTCATGCAATAGGTCCCCGGGAACAAGAATAATCGATCGCCTAATTGATAAGTCGTCTGCTCTTCTCCTATCTCATCCACAACCCCTACAATTTCGTGTCCATAGATAAAAGGGTAATCCCCTTTTCTTGAGTCACTGGTCAGGTTTCTAATATCCGATCCACATAATCCAACAGCCATGATTTTAAGCACCAATCCGTCCTTAGGGCAGACTGGCCTTTCTACCTCTTCAACTCTAATATCGTTAGGTCCATACATCACTGCGGCTTTCATCTTCGTATAGTTCATCATAATGCTCCTTTCGCTTTAACGTCTGAGACCATTATGACCTTCTTATTAATCGTTCTCTATTCTTCTATTTCCCCTATATAGCGGTAAATCCTATTTTGATTTCCTTGCATTTTCATTGATATGATAAGAGCGTCATATTCTTTATGTAATATGAAAGCTATAGGAAAAGGAGACGCACCTATGACATCACACAAAAGTTATCTTATTGGCATGGATCTTGGAACAACCAATATCAAGGCCACGCTACTGGCCTCCACAGGCGAAGTCATCGCCACCGCATCACGTGCTAATGACTTGATAATGCCTGGGGCTGACATGGTTGAACAATCCCCTGAACAATGGTGGCAAAATGCTGTTGATATCTTACAAGATATTAGCCAGCAGGCGGGAAGATCCATCATAGAACAGGTAAAAGGCATCTGTATCAGCTCTCAAACCGTCACGATGCTACCAGTTAATGCCAAAGGCGAACCCCTGAGAAATGCCCTCATATGGATGGACGCCAGATCTAAAGGTCAATTGGACAGAATCCTTAACATCATCGGTACTGAACGTTTTATCAACATTGTTGGTGGTAAACCTGATGTGGCTTTTCTGCCGAACAAACTGTTATGGTACAAAGAGAACGAACCTGATTTGTATGATGAAACCACTGTTTTTCTCCAAGCAAGTTCATTTCTTAATTACAAATTAACCGGTGAACTCACCATGGATTTAGACCAGGCCGTACGAACCCAGTGTCTTGACCTTAACACATTAAGTTGGTCCAATGTCATTGGTGATGCCATTGGCATCCCATTGAATGAAATGCTCCCTATCCCTCAGCCCGTCGATACAATTATTGGAACAGTGTCTGAAAATGCTGCTTTGGAAACAGGACTTGTGGCTGGCATTCCTGTAGCAGCCGGCGCCAGTGATGCAATGGCCAGTATGTATGCAACCGGTATTAACACCTTGGAACAAGCAGGGGAATCTTCCGGAACAACATCCCTTGTCTTTATCGGACATGATTCGCCAAGTGCCAATAATCTGCCAGTTGTGACGAAGCCCTGTGCTATTGATGGTATGCCGTATGTTTTTGATGCACCGATCAACACCAGTGGTGCTTCAATCAAATGGTATCTGGATACTTTTTGTGAAGCTGAGAAGCAACAAGCTAAAGAGTCCGGTATTCATATCTATGACCTTCTTAACACCAATGCAGCCAGTACACCTGTTGGTGCTCATGGTATCCTCTACTTCCCATACCTATTAGGTGAACGGGCCCCTCTCTGGAATACCCACGCTCGCGGGATGTTCATCGGGATGTCCCTTGATGCTTCCAAGAATGATTTTACCCGCGCTATCTTTGAAGGTACTGCTTTTGCACTCAAACACGTTTTTGACACTGTTGGTCAATCCGGAGCTAAACCAACCTCACTTCGAATAACAGGTGGTGGTGCCAAAAGCCGTACTTGGTGCGAAATCAAAGCGTCTGTCCTTAATATGCCGGTACATATTCTGGATGAGGGGTCTGGAGATGTTCCCCTTGGAGATGCTCTTATCATCGGTCACAAACTCGGTATCTTCCCGAATCTCAAAGAAACAACCGATGCCCTTATCAAGGTCAAGGAAGTCATAGAACCAAATCCGATATGGGTGGAGCATTACGCTAAGATTTATCCCTATTATATTAAGATGTATCAGAGTCTTGATGAAGATTTGTTGGATTATCAAAGAACATTAGATGGGTTAAAGGCATAAAAAATGCAGTTGGACAGGTATTATGATATCCATCCAACTGCATTTTTATTATAGTTCTTTTCAAACGATTATGGACTCTATATCTCACGACTCGTATAATAGCCTTGTCTAACAGCTTCCATAACCTGTGCCGGTTTGACACAATCGCCGATCATATAGAATTCTTCAACCAAATCGGCAAGTTCTGTCAGTGCATTTTCAGATTTAACCCCAGCCGCCAACACAATGCTGTCTGCTTCTAACACTTCATGACTGCCATCACTGCGCTTACAGTGAACGCCTTCATCTGTAATGGACGCCACAACCGTACTTGGCATCTGCTTTACATGGTTTTTCAGCTCTATTTCAAGAGCCATGGCGTGAATCACATTCGCCTCCGGTGCCAACTTATCTCGCATCTCAACAATGGTAACATCTTTGCCACTCATGGCCAAATGAATGCCGGTCTCACATCCTACAAGACCACCACCGATAACAACAACTTTATCACCAATAAGTTCTGGTTGCTTCTCAGCTTCCGTTGCAATCATGACCTTCGGGTGATCAATGCCCTTGATTGGAGGTATGAACGGTATCGAACCGGTTGCCGCAATAAGGACTTCCGGCTTCATTGACTTGATTGTCTCCGCTGTCACTTCCGTATTCAACAAAAGGTTTATTTTCTCACTTCTTACACGTCTCTCAAGGACTTTGGAAAAATCATGAAGATCCTTCTTAAATGGCACATGTTCAGCAAACTTCAATATACCGCCGAGGCTGTCTGTATTATCACATAGGGTCACTTTGTGTCCTTTTTCAGCCGCTTTTATAGCAGCTTGCATGCCACCTGGTCCACCACCTGCAACAAGGACTTTCTTGGGTCTTTCTGCCACAGGCGTATAGTACTTGTTGTCAAATTCATTGCCGATAACCGGATTGACTGTACATACCACCACGGTATTATTGATGCTTGCATCAAAACAATTATAACAACGGATACAAGGTGTAATATCGGCTTCCCTGCCTGACATGGCTTTCTTTGGAAAATAAGGATCTGCAAGTAGCGCACGGCCAAGTTCAACCAAATCCGCCTTACCGCTGGCAATAATTTCTTCTGCCAACTCAGGGCTGTGTATACCCCCGACACAGGATACCGGAATATCCACTACTGACTTAATACCTTCTGCCAAATAAACATTGCATCCATGATCCATGAACATACTTGGGTGTGTCTTGATGAACATACCTTCGCCTTCATGTGCACCGGCTGAGACATTGATTAAGTCCACTTGATCCTGTACCATCTTGGCTACTTGAATATAATCTTCCTGGCTCATGGCACCTTCTATGAAGTCGTCACCATTCATTCTTAGCTCCAAAGGAAAATTAGGTCCGACGACTTTGCGAACTTCTTCAATAGCCAACATAAGAAATCTTGCTCTATTCTCCAGTGAACCGCCAAATTCGTCTGTCCGCTTATTTTCAAGTGGGGATAGGAACTGGCTGAAAAGCCATCCATGGGCCGCATGGATCATAATCATATCAAAGCCTGCACTCATGCACATCTTAGCGGCATTGCCATAAGATTTGACAATCTCAAGGATCATCTCCTTGCTCATTTCATAGACCTTTTCACCATTTTCCATGGTATCATCGCTTGGACCATAGGCAACCTTATCGTTGATTTCTTCACCTGCGATACTTGTAAGACCGCCATACTTACCACCATGTGAGAGCTCAATGTTAGCCAATGCGCCATTACGCTGTATGGCCAAAACAACGTGTCTAAGGCCCGGCAAAGCATTCGGATCGTCCATGTGAATCTGCCTGTTATGTGACTCTCCTGTCTCAGTATGAGTGATACTCTCACCTACTGTAACAACCGCTGCCCCTCCCCTAGCCTTCAACTCGTAATAGCTAATGTTATAGGGTGTCAAACGGCCATCCGGTGTCAAATCCATCATACTTGTCGGTGCTGCAATGATTCTGTTTTTCAAAGTGATGTTTCCAACCTTTATAGGGCTCATCAATTGACTGAATTTTTTCATAGCCACTCCTTATCAAAAAAAGAGGCGCTGATTCATCGATTCCAGCGCCAAAAATTTTATCGTTGCCAGATATACTGACGTTCTTCACCTTTCAGGTAAGCAAGAACTTCATCGCCAATCATCTCACCGGACCAGCGATCCACGTCTTGTGTCAGCCCTGCCATATGAGGGGTTAATGTCACGTTTCTCATAGACAGCAATGGGTGATTGGCCGGCACAGGTTCCTGCCAGAATACATCGATTGCCGCACCGGCAATGGTACCCTCTTGAAGGGCTTCAACAAAGTCTTTCTGATCAATAACAGCCGCTCTAGCTGTATTAATGACATAAGCCGTCGGCTTCATCTTATCGAACCATGATTTGTTAACGATCCCCTTCGTCGCCGGAATGACAGGCAGATGTAAGCTAATGATATCGCTTTCTGCTAACATGGTATCCAAATCCACAGAGGTGCCACCGTCGGCTTCAATCTTCTCTACCGGGCAATAGGGGTCATAGGCAAGAATCTCCATACCAAAAGCCTTTGCTCGTACAGCCACTTCACGTCCAATGGCGCCATAACCAACAACACCCAGCTTTTTGCCATATAGTTCAAAACCGATGCCATAGTCAATAAATGGGTGATTCTCATCAAGTGGTCCCCAGATAACGTTCTTCTTATCCGGTACTGCATAGATGTCTTCTACTTCTTCTCCTAGGTGCTCCTGCTTTTGAAGCCCTGTGCTGCTAAGAGCCATATACCTGGTTGATGCAATCATCAGTCCGATATTAAATTCTGCAACTGCCACTCGGTTACGGCCAGGTGTATAGGACAATTCAAGGCCTGCCTCTTTAACCGCCTCATTATTGACGGTTACAGGTGTTCCTTTTGCAGCCCCGATGAATTTCATGCCAGCATCTGCCCATGCCTTAATGGTAGCTTCTCCGGCAACTTCATCACCAAGAACTATGATTTCATGGCCGAGACATTCTTCCTTTGTCTGCTCTTCTGTTACATTCCCTTTGCCGTGCTTCAACTCACCGCAGATTGTGATGTCACATTCCGCCTCAATCATCGCCAATTTTTTTTCTGGTATCGGCGTACACAGTGCCAGTTTCTTTTTCATGATTCCTGTCTCCTTCTAAAAGATTCCCGCGTCATAAACCATCTCGTATGATACTTTCGTCTCATCAATATGCTTCTTTTAGGATGCCGATAACCTCTTCAACAGTGATGCCGCCTCTCGGATTGAAATTAAGCACCGGTTCCTTAATCACGTCTTCTGCAAGCATTTTAAAGTCTGTTTCCTTAATGCCTTGCTCCCCAAGAGACTTGATACCCACTTTTTCATTCAGGGCTTTAAGAGCTTCTGGCAACAGCATCATATCTGAGTCGTCCCCAGTCGTTTCAAGACCTATTGCTTTGGCCAACTCAATCATCTTATCCTGACAACTTGGCGCATTAAAGGCCATGACATATGGCAATACCGCCGCATTGGCCATACCATGTGGCAAGTGGAAATGAGCACTGAGGGTATGGGCAATCCCATGGACCAATCCTAAGTTGGCATTGGAAAAGGCATAACCGGTAATAATACACCCTAACATCATTTGCTCCCTTGCTACCATATCCTCGCCATTTTCAACTGCTTTAGGCAAATTATCATAGAGCATCTGAAGTCCCTTGATTGCATGATAATCTGTCAACGGTGACGCCATATTAGAAATATAGCTCTCCACAGCATGGGTAATGGCATCCATCCCTGTTGAGGCTGTGACTGAGACAGGCATGGTCTTCGTCAATTCCGGGTCAACAATAACCGCTGAAGGGACAATCTTATGATCAATAATGACATATTTGCATACGGCTTCTTGATCGGTCAAAGCCGTCACATTCGTTATTTCGCTGGAAGTACCAGCTGTGGTTGGTATTGCTATGAAAGGCAATACCTCATTGGGCACATTCCCGATACCACCATATTGACCTATCGGCCCCGGGTTGGTCATAAGGACATTAACCGCCTTTGCCAAATCAATTGGGCTGCCACCACCAAGAGCAACGAAGCCATCCACATCCGCTTCTTTGGCTATCAGAGCCGCTTCCTCAACCTGGTCATTGGCTGGATTGGGCAGTACCTTGTCATAAACAGTCACCTTTGTCCCAGTAACCTTCAATAGCTCAAGAACCCGATCCGCTATACCAGCGAACTTAACCCCCTTGTCATAAACAAGCATGATATTCTTAAGGTTCATGCTTTCAACAAGTGCAGGCAACTCCTTCACAGCGCCTTGACCAAAATGGATGTTGCTTGAAGTAAAATAGTTAAAAGCCATAATAGTCTCCTATACAGCCTGGTCAGCAGCAATTAAAGCTTTCATGGCAGCAACTGCTTCTTCCGGCATTGGCTTGAAAGTTCCAGCCAACTTAGCATAGTAAGATGTCTGAGCCATCTCCTCTGTATAGACCGTTGCCGCCATCGCTGACTTGATGTCCTTGCCACAACAGAACATTCCGTGATTCTTAAGGAGTACCGCACGTCCATCCCCTAAAGTTTCAACCACCAAATCAGCAAGGTCCCCGCTGCCTGGCATTGTAAATGGCACCACATTGATTGGCGTGAATTCAGACTGTGGTGGTGTGGTTGGTAAAAGCTCACCTTCCATTGCTGCGATGGTTGCAAACATACCATGTGTATGAACCGTCGCCTTAACATCATCCCTAGCTCGAAGAACCGCTGAATGCATCGGAATTTCTGATGATGGCTTGTAAGGACCATCAATCCAGTTGCCATCCATATCCACAATGGCAATGTCTTCTGCTTTCATTGTCTTATACACGATACCGCTAGGCGTCACCGCAATCACCTGTTCTTCATCATCTTGTACCGCAATATTGCCGGATGTTCCTTTGATCAAACCAAGATCCACTGCTTCAAGAATTGCCTCTAGTACCTGTTTTCTGATTTTTTCGTATTTCATTGTAGCCTCCTGTATGGTCCATTGTTTAGATTTCATGTTGAAATGCCGGCGCTTATGCCGATTTCTTAATCTCACTATACTGGATTGCCACGATCAATCTCAAAACAACTTTTTCCTCTTTCTAAAGGCAATTCTTATCCCCACCAGTCCCTGTAATCTGTTGCTATGCATTTGCCTATTTGGTACTATATTAGAGAGTATATTGCAATCGACAAATACATAAAATTGCCTCTCAAACCAGTTCCCGCATCCCCAAAGTCCTTCCCACGAAAGTTGATTACTTACCTATGAGCAACCGCTATTTTTCCATTAGGCAAAAAAAACTACTCCAAATACTGCAAAATCAAACGACCCATATTACTGGTGCAAAACTTGCTGAACATCTTCAAGTGTCTCCCAGGACTGTGCGCAATGATATTGCTTCAATCCATGATATTCTAAGTGGGACAGGCGTTGTCATTGACTCCTACAAAAGCAAAGGCTATCTAATCATCGATACGGATCATCAGCTGGATGCCATGTTGCACTCAGAAGATTCCTTTCAGTCCCGTGAAGAAAGGGTCTATTACCTTGCCTTCCAGCTATGTCTTTCTGAAGTACAGGTTGACCTGTATGACCTTGAAGAAGAACTCCATATTAGTCGGAGCACTTTAGAACACGACTTGATGGCTCTAACCGAGCATTATGTTCATAGCTATCCCCATATAACCTTACACGAAACCACAACCCATATCGCCTTCGAAAAAGACGAAAGAAAGAGACGTGCTGTCCTTAACCGTCTCGTCCATGAGGACTGGAACTACAACGCCAAAGGCAACAGTCTGTTCGGTTACCAGTATCTGGATGAGGACCAAATGGCCATCATCATGAACGCGACAACGCGAATTCTAGGTCAATTCCATATACAACTGGAAGATGCGAACTCTGTTCTGCTTAATCTTGCGATTGCCATTATGCAAGTACGTATACAGACCGGACATGTCCTGAATAGTGAGCGCGTCATTGATGACAAAGAACCTAAAATTGCCCTCGCTGTTGATGCTTTGTTTGATTTTCTTGAAGATGAGCTATCCTGTAATTTCTGTCCTGCAGAAAGGGACGAAGTGTATCTTCACATCGCCAACTGCCGTTTGTTGGATGCCTCCTTATTGAGCTTCTCCACTGTAGAGGTCCATTTTTCTTCCGACGTTATAGACATAACCGACCAGTACCTTAAGGACGTCTGGGGCCTGTTTAAGATCGATCTTAGAAACGACGAAGACTTCTATATCACACTCCTTCAATATGTCCGGTACTTGAAGTCACCTATGCATATATTCAACGCCTTCCAGATTAACCCCAAGATGGCACGTTCTACCTTGAAGACAGAGTATGAGATAGCCTATCTCTTCCAACCTTACGCAATAAGACTCACTGGGTCGATGCTGGATGCAGCTGAACTTCTTCATCTGGCCATGTGTGTCTCTGGTGCAATGGAATTCCTATACAAGCATCAGGACCAACAAAAAATGAAAGCTGTCATCTTATGCCATTTGAATCTTTATGCCACTTGGGCACTCAAAAGAAAAATCCTGGCATCTTTTGACAGCTTTATCGACGTGGTTGCCCTTCTTCCGGTCAATGCGAAAGCAACCCATGAATTTAATGATGTAGATATTGTCCTTACGACGGTTAACAAGCCCATCACAGACTCACCAGACGTTGATGTGATTCATATTTCTCCCTTAATGACCCAAGAGGATTATCTAAAGGTTGTCCGGGTAATTGATAAAAGACGCATAGACAAAATAAGCCAGCTCAAAGCGTCATCCGCAATACGGACATTTCTTGGTGATTGATCCAGATGACATCACCCTATACTCCCCACATTGCTCCGGTATTCATGATGTGCATGCACTAATCATATAAGCCATACCGGCACTGCCCAACTTTCCTCTGATATTGGCATTAAATCATCAGCCATGCATATCACACTACCTTTAGACTTTTCTTTCCCTGTCTTATCTAATACTGAAAAGTGGCGCACTGCATTTTTTTTAGGATTAGAACTTTTCTTAATCTCAATAGGTTGAAGACGTCCATTCTCTTCAATAATCAGGTCAATTTCTTTTTGATCTGAATCTCGATAATAAAATATAGGTGGTCGTCTACCTTCATTCAGGTAGCTCTTTATTATTTCAGATACTACAAATGTTTCAAAAAAAGCTCCTGACATCGCTGATATCTCTAACGACTCGCTTGTAGTCCATCTTGTCAAATAAGCACATAAACCTGTATCCATAAAATACATATTGGGTGCCTTAACAATTCTTTTCAATGCATTATTAAAATATGGTTCCACTAAAACAATAATTCCTGAGGTTACCAACAATGACAACCAACTTTTTGCAGTCGGTGAGGAAATACCCACATCTTTAGCCAATTCAGAATAGTTGACCATTTGGCTTGTTCTAGCAGCGCACGCAGTCAAAAATCTATGAAATTGCATTTCATCTGCAACTTGTGTTAAATCTCTAATGTCACGATGTACATAGGTATCCACATATGAAGCATAAAATCTTTCTATACTTTGTTCTGTGGTATACAATGCAGGCATTGAACCTCTATGTATGACATCATAAATCTCTTTTAATGGCATTTTTTTTGCAACGGACAATCTGCTAAGAAGACGACTCACCTCTGTAGTATAAGGCTCATTCGGAATTCTATTTAATTCTGAAAGTGAAAGCCCTTGCATAGGTATTATGCCTACCCTTCCCGCCAAACTTTCGCTTACACCTTTCATCATTTGAAACATTTGTGATCCAGTCAACCAGAAATCACCCATTTTTTTATTTCTGTCTACGTGCATTTTTATATAAGGAAGTAATTCTGGTACATACTGTATTTCATCAATAATCACCGGTGGCTCATAACGTTGTATGAAAAGTAATGGTTCTTCCGATGCAAGTCTTCTAGCCACCGGATCATCAAGACTTACATATTTTCTATTCTCTTCGGCAACATACTCTAGTAGTGTAGTTTTTCCAATTTGCCTTGGACCTGTAATGAGAAGAACCGGAAATGTATTTGAAACTTCCTTTACAACCTTTTCTAGCGCTCTATCAATAAACATATCTTTACTCCTTTCACAATAGATCATATGTGTAATTCAAAATCTAATTTTAGATTACACGAAATAATAAGAAAACGCAAGAGAAGTTCGTGTAATTTAAATTCACATTTTAAATTACACGAACTTTCGACTGATTTATAATGTTTATAGCCCAACTCTCCTATGAGATATGGATATTTTTCACTTTATATCCCCTTCATTTAATCGTAATTAGTATAATCATGATTATATGAAGATACATTTATAATAGGACTCCTATCTTCTAAACTTTCCAACCTTTGTCAAACGCTTCGGTAACTTCGGAATCCTTCCTGATGTCATTACAATGGCCTCTTCTTCACAGGCTTCAATACACTTGCCACACTTCGTACAGTCCAGATCGTCAATCATATGTATGAAGCCTGACTTCCCTTCAATACACGATTCCGGACACACATCCATACATTCTTCACAGCCTGTACAGGCTTTAGGATCGATGTAGATGTTGGTAAAAGCACTGCAGGCATCGGCTGCGCACTTCCGTTTGATATGTCCGGTGAACTCAGGTTTGAAGCTATCCAAAGCACTGAGCAGAATATCTGCCGACTTTAGCCCTATGGTACAGAGATTACTGTAGGTCATCGCTTCGCCGATTTCTTTCATAACCGTCATATTCTCTGCTTTGGCTTTGCCGGTGGTCATATTCTTCACCATGCCCTGAAGCTGAATCAGTCCTTCTCGGCAAAAAACACACTTACCACAACTGGCCTGCTTATAGGCATTCAGACGCTCCTGAGTTATTTGCACCAAACAGTCCGAAGCTGTCATAGTCCTTAAGATCCCATTATCAATGTTCATCTCATCCAAGGACCATTCAAAAGCTTCTGGCGTCAATAACTGATACCCTGCCTCTATGGCTTTCACTTCCTCTACAGGAAGAATATCTTTTACTTTTGTGCCTTTTGGCACTTTCTTAAGGGGCCCATTACCAATAGCAACATAATCCCCAGGCACATAAGTGCCTTCTATACATTCTGCGACGTTCTTAAGCGTCACCAGATGATTCAACGAACTGCTGCCCTCTTCTCTGACGTTGACCATGCCCGTCTTGATTTGTATGCCATACTCACTGGCAGGTATTTTCAGTCGTTCAGCCAAATCGCTGGCATAGGTTGGTACATATAGAGTCATGTCCAAGGAGTCCATCATATATCCTGCAATCTGAAGACCTTCAAAGACTTTCATCCCATTGTCTTCAAGCACTGCCAAGTAGGCCCCTTCCATATCACAATTGTTCAGTGCGCCCACAACTTTCACAGGTCTATTTTCCGCTTGTCCTAAAGCAATGGCCTCCTCCCATAAGGCAATTACCGGTTCATTGTAGACACCTACTTCTGTAAGATTCGCTGCCTTTATTCTGGCTATTATGCCTTCCTGACCTAATTCTTTTGCTATTTCAAAAGCATTCATCTATCGGCTGCCTCCTTTTTCTCAGAGTAATCGCCCCAAGTTCTTGCCGGCGATATGTGCAATCTTAGGTCACATTGGAGACAACGTTCGGCTTCTCCACAGATGTCACTATCACTAATTCCTTTATCCACTAACTCAAAGCTGTCTTTCCTATCCTGTGGACAAACCAGCACCGGTTCTTTTCTTTCAAGATGACCGAAGCCCTTGTATTGTCCTATGAATTGATCAATGGTCGTCTCAGGTGCCAACACTTCAGAGATATCACCATCCCCACCTAGATATCGGTCAATCTCTGATGCGGCTTGTCGTCCTGATTCAACTGCCATAACCACTGAATTGGTGCCATAAATGACATCACCTGCAGCAAAGATACCCTTAACACTGGTATTCTTATTCCCTGAGCCCACTTTGATATAGCCTCGGCTAAGCTCAAGACCCAATTCCTCTTCCACGAGATCAGGTCTTTGACCAACAGCAAAGATAACCGTATCCCCTTCTATATGATGCGCCGATCCCTCATCTTTGGTAATGACAGGTCGCTTATTCTCATCGAATTCAAAGGACGCTACTTTCATAAAATCCACACCAGCTACGGCAGATGTGCCTGTTATACGTTCAAAGGTTCTACCTGGGTGAATGTGTATACCTTCCTCCATCGCCTGATGAATCTCTTCTTCATCTGCCGGCATCGCCTCTCTCGATTCAAGACACGCCAAGTGTACTTCTGATGCACCTAGTCTCTTAGCACTTCTCGCACAGTCAAAAGCCACATTCCCACCACCAAGAACGATGACCTTCTCACCAATCCCTGTGATTTCCTCTAAGCTTGCCTGTCTAAGAAAGTCCGCGTTCAATAGAACACCATCAAGCTCTGAACCTTCCATGGGGAGGCGAACGCCCTTATGAGCCCCTGTTGCCATCAGTACGGCATCAAAGTCCTCCAATAGGTCAACAGGTCTTTCCACCTTTGCGCCCGTCTCAAACTTAATGCCAATGTCCTCGATCGTTCTCGCCTCATCCTCAATGACTGTCCTTGGAAGCCTGTAAGCAGGAATACCGTAGCGCATCATGCCACCAACATTTGGCAACGCTTCTTTAAGTGTGACTTGATGTCCTTGCTTCCTCAAGTAGTAAGCCGCCGTCATACCGGCAGGTCCACCGCCAACAACACATACTTTCTTGCCGGTTTCATCTAGCTGCTTGCTTTTTTCCATCCATATTTTTCCTGTATCTTTCTCAGAGACATAACGCTTGATATTCCTGATGGAGATGGCTTCGTTCACTTGTCCTCTATTACAATCCGACTCACATAGGTGGTTGCACACATAACCAAGGGCCTTTGGAAATGGTACCTTCTCCCGTATGACAGCCGCCGCTTCATCGTACTTGCCCTCTTTTGCGAAACGTACATACCTTGGCACATCCGTATGGGCTGGACAAGCATATCGACAGGAAACAATGGCTTCTTCCTTACTTCTATCCGATTCCAGTAACTGGAATTTGTCTCTAATAGTACCTGTCGGACATACTTCTGCACAAGCACCACAGAACCTGCAATCCGAATCCTTAAGCAGTTGATCATGGAGGGTACCAACGTAGGTCTCCATTTCATTCTGTTTATACTGAAGTACTTCGACACCTCGCAGTTCATTACAGGCTCTGACACAGCGTCCACACAAGATACAACGGTTCATATCATGGATGAACATAGGATTGCCCTCTTCATGTTTGAACCCTTTGGTTCTCATATTCAAACGGCCTGTCTTTGGACCGATGTATTGAATCAACATCTGAAGTTCACAGTTGCCATATTTGGGGCACCCTGTACATTCTTCAGGATGCCCTGCCAACAATAGCTCAAGTGCCAACATCCTCAGTCTTTTGATTTCATCACTTTCTGTTGTCACCACTAGACCCTCTTTGGCTTTTAAGGTACAAGATGTGGTAACGCCGTCTTCACCTTCTACATTCACAATGCACAACCTACATGACCCAAGTGGGTTCAAATCCTTATGATGACATAAGTGGGGTATATAGATTCCTGCATCTAGGGCACAATCCAATATATTCTTGCCTTCTTCAACTTCAAGACTTTGACCATCTATAACAATCGTTGCCATATTTCCCTCCAATTCCAAAAATGCACTTACTAAAAGTAAAAAATAAAAGCCGGTTGGGATTTCATATAAGTTGTCCTAACCGGCTTCTTGTGATAAATATTATGTTTCCGTAAGAAACTTGCTTCCCTAGGGCATCCATAATCCACGCCACTAGCCAAGGTTTCTCACTGGCTTATTGTTCTGATCAACAAGGTTGCAGCACATCCCAGTGTTCTGCCAACATACCATCTTCAATTCTGTATATGTCAACGACACGGCATTTGGTGTTGCCTTCAGTGTCTACGTTCTTCAAGTAAACGGCTATCATATCCTCTTCCGATATCATCATTGTCACTGTCAACTTAAAGTCCGGGTGCATTTGGAACTTCTCTGCAAAAGCATTCTTAAGACCTTCACGCCCTTGCGGTACACCTGGGTTATGCTGAATATAATCTTCTCTCACATACTTGTCAGCACTTGCCACCACATGGTCATTGAAGAACTCCTGATAAAAATTCGTAATCAGCTCTTTATGATTCATTCTAAGGCCCTCCCATTAGTTACAATCGACTTATAGATCCTCCAGATACTCAGCCGCACTCATACCGGCGATACGGCCTGTATTCACTGCGTAGCCCATGGAATTACCCGGCAATAAGAACATATAGCTGTCATCATAAATGTTACATGAGTCTGCCCCAGCCGCATATAAGCCAGGCACCGGATCAAAATCAACGTTCAAGGCTTCACAGTTCTCATTGATCTTTATACCACCAACGGTACCATAGCCACCTGGTCTTACTTTGGCACAGTAGAATGGCCCTTTGTGAATTGGTCTTAAATAGCGCTTATCCTTGAAGAACTCCTCATCTGTCGAATCACAGTAGTCGTTGTAATCATCCACCGTATCGACGAAATTCTCCACATGAATACCGGCCATCTCAGCCAGTTCCTCTATGCTATCCGCTACATACAAGTCTGTGTTCCCATTTTTCTTTGCCAGCTCAATCCCATCAAAGAAATCCGACACATCCGGATTGGTTCTGACAAGACTCACATTATCAACGCCATTGCGAACATAATGTTTGACAATGGATTGATCCACAATGCTAAATAAGGTCTTGTCCTTTTGCTTAGAGGCAACGTTAGATAGATACGTAGCGTTCTGCATCTCATCTTCGTTCATAACACGTTTACCGGTATGATTCACAAGTAGGTTCGGCTGTGAGAAGACATTGAAAACACTGCCTGGCAGCTCTTCCATACCTTCAATGACCGCCGCACTCTCAATACGCACTTGTGTCTTGTCAGCGCCTGCTTCCCAGGCCATTTTAAGACCATCACCCGTTAATCCTGGAATAGCAAAGTTGAACATATCTTTACCAAAGTTATACCCTGTCTCTGATTTGATCATCTCTTTATTGGCACCTGCACCACCAGTACAAATAATCGCGGCCTTACAAGCGATCTCTATTTCCTTACCGGATGCATCGGTTGCTTTCACACCAGCAACGGCACTTTCTTCCATGATGATTTCTTTGGCTGGAGTCTCCATAAGGAATTCCACCCCTAATTCAAGGGCTTTTTCATAGAGAGCTTTGTTCATAAAAGAGGCCGCTCTTGGGCCAATGCCTTGATCTGTCTTCACAATATGCCATGTGGCTTCTGATTTTGGAAAGTACTTGAAAGCGCCTTCAAATTCAACACCCATCTCTTCCAACCAGTCAATGGTATCCGCAGACATGTCAAAGTATCGCTTCACCAGTCTGGCATCCACATTATAATGTGTGTACTCCATGAACATATTAAAGGCTTTTTCTACCGTTATATCAATCATCTGCTGCTTTTGGTATTTTGTACCGATGCCAAGGGGTCCCATGCCCATGTTAGCAGCACCGCCAACAGAACTGCCTTTTTCAAGAACAATGACACGACTGCCATCTTCCGCTGCCTGTACGGCCGCACTTAGTCCTGAAGGACCTGCTGCTACAACAACAATATCTGTTTCATACATCGCCATCGTTTATCTCCTTCTTATCCTTCGATTGCTCGTCTCATAGCTTCTTGGTGGCGTCTTACTTGCTCAACACTATCCACCTCAAGGGCGTCGTTCAACATGCCATGCCCCTCATATTCCGTTGATAGGAACCCTTCGTAGCCAGCTTTCTTGTAAGCATCGATCACTTCTGCCAAAGGTATGGATGTCTCTTCATAATCTTCCGCCAGGTTATAACACTTACCATGGGTGTGATAAATATAATCAATGTTATCGATGATGTCTTGAGGATCATTCCATGTAAACGTGAAAGATTTGCCCGCATAGTCAAAGTCCGCTTTGGTTGCACCAGCATTCCTAAGATCTTCCATCAATTTTGGTTGGCCATTGGCCTTCATATAATTTTGGAAGGCTCGACCAAGGTTCAAGTCATACTCAATTTTGACCATGCCTTTTTCTACACGGTTCTTAAATGCCTCGTCGACAATTCTAACCCCTTCTTCAGTAGCCCCTTTTCTAAAAGCCTGCTCTCTAAGTGTGTCCGGAATCTGTCTACAGAAGATACCAAAGTCCGGCATAAAACCAAAATGTTTGGTTCCTGTACGCCTGATCATCTCCATATAACCTTCTGCCCAACCCGAATTAAGAGAGAATGGGGAGTGGACTTCAATACAGATCTTCACGTCTTTTTCAGCCGCATAGTCCAAACTGCCTTCAATGACGTCCATCGGCGTAGCAACCAAGGTCCTTAGTGTTTTGAAACCAAGCTCACTGGCAATGGCGATGTCTCTCTTCATCATGTCCACTTGCTCTCTAAGGGTTAGTGTTCTGTTGTCATAGATATGATTTTCTAAAAATGCGTCGTAACAAGTTGGCTCCGTCCCGTACTTCTCCATCCAACCGAACCATTTTTCTTTGAACTCTGCTGTGACCACAGGAAAGTCATCCATCATTTGTTCTGCCAAAAGTTCAATGCCTGTTGCGCCAGCCTTAGACGCCTCTCTAATACAACCTTCAAGGTCCAATTTACCTTCATAATATTCTTGCTGATAACTGTACAGGGATACGCTTCTTCCAATTTTGTAAGCCATTGATTTGCCTCCTCTAAATAACCATCATTACTTTAAACCATCTTCTGATGTTTTGGTCTTGTTTTATGAAATAGCAAAATCCAGTTCACCCGGATGTACCAGAATCATTGGCATATAAGAGGGTGCTATGGTTTGTGTACATTTGATATGGTGATCGCCCCTTGCAAGTCCACCTTCTGTAATGACTGTGACCGTTGCATATTGACCGAATAACCAACGGTTACTGATCACCGTACGCATCTCATCCAGTGTAAAGGTCTCATCATTGACAGTGAAGCGTATTGCCTCTCTAGGATAGGTTACACCATCCACTTCCACTTCAATATCACGAATGATTGACAAGGTGACACCCCTGTAATATTGAATCTTCATCTCAAAGGCAAATCCAATCGTCTTACCATCTTCTACAACATTCTTGAAGCCATCAGGCTTATACATATGTCTTGGATACATAATGTCTTTCCTTTCCATAACAGTTCCAAAACACAGTACCTACTATGTTTTGGAACTTCTGTTTTTCTACTTTTCACTTGATTTCATTATAGAATGTTCAAGGTTGGTTGAATGCCTTGTATTTGCCATTCTTTTGAGCCGATTTTTATACAAAGCTTTTGTTGGAAGATAACGTACGTATCTGACAGCAAATTTTACATATCTTTTTTGCTCTGTATTAATTACAACAAAATAATTATTAGATTTATACTGTTCCCAGCTGACTATTACTTCCCAATCAGTCGATTCAACATCTCATGATGACGTCTTACCTGCTCTACCTCATCAATCATATTCTCAAGACCACTGTCATGACAGTAACGTTGTCCTTCAAACTCTGAATTGATATAACCGTTAAAACCATGTTCTTTCAAGAACTTGATGGGTGTTGCATAATCAATGGCTTTATCTTCATATTGTCCTGGTGAACCTGCTATCTCAGTCATATGATAGAATTTACCGTGAATACTAACGATATGCGGAATGATATCGATGATATCTTCAGGTTTAGCACTGGACTCATTGATAGCAATAGCACCAAGGGTCATGAAGTGCATACCGTGGCCTGGGTATTTTTCATCCATCTGAGCCAAGATATCCATCGTTGTCTCACCTGCATCACTTTTTTCCAGAATAAAATCGATCATATCAGGGTTGTAATGTCGTTTGAAATAACCTATGGCTAGGTCTGTTGGTGAGTGTTGGAATACACCGAAGTCTGGTACCAGACCGACATGTTTTGTGCCTGTTCTCTGAATAAGCTCCATTAGCTGATCCACCATTCTTGGGTCCATGACAGGATCTATCTTGCCATGATTCATACCGGCTTTTATTGGCAGTGGCGCGTGGATTTCCTTCCCGATCTTAACGTCATATTTTTCAGCAGTTGGTATGGCCATCTCTATGACTTCTGTTGGAACTAAGCAAAGACATCTGACATTGTCAAAGCCCATCTTAGCTGCAATCTTAATATCATTTTTCAAACGTTCAGCCGCTTCCCTGTAGTTCATGATATGATCCCTGAACTGATGCACATCCAAATAGACATCCATTGTAACGGCGTTCATGTTGTAACGAGCCATCTCGTTGTTCCAGTCGAAAATGAATGCATCCGATGGGAAAGGATAACCTTTGATGACCGCCTCATCAATAATCTCCACACCATCGGTCTTCAGGTTCGTGTGAACTTCACGAATCATATCTTTCCAGTCCATCTTTTTGAAGAATTGAGACTGTTGGTAGCTATAAAATGAAACCCCTGTTTTAATCGACATATTATGCCACCTCCTTGTTCTTCAATGCCAAGTCAAAGGTACTGACTGTATCCGTCTTACCGGCACCGGCACCACTGCCAGGTATCGGTGGGTTCTTCACCCATTCCTCGTCCCAAGGCATATACCCGTACTGGGCAAGTATGGACTGTTGTAGGGCAACTTTATGAATGCCTTCTGATAAACCACCCTCTTTGGCAACATGAATATAGGCTTCATCGTCGTAGTCCCAATGTTCCCAGACACAGGTTCTGATTTCTTCAAAACTTCGTGGGTCCTTACCATTAATCTCGAATTTTTGAACGCTTCCTGGATATTCAACACCATCCACCGCAACGTAATAACCGTTGACCAAACTCAAGAAACACCCTCTATAGTCGGCAATTCTAACAGCGAACTTAAAGCCCACTGCTTTCCCGTCTTCATAGACATTTTCCAAACTGTCTTTTCTAATCAAATAATCGTCAAACATACACATACCTTCTTTCTTTCCTCATTCGAAATGAAGATGAATCCGTCATTGTCTCATATCAACCTTTAACACTACCCATAGATATACCTTTAATGAAATATCGTTGGAAGAATGGGTACAAAACCATGATTGGTAAAACGCCTATGACTGCCATGGACATCCTGATTCCTGTACCCGGCATATCACCTGCTCCCTGGGCCGCGGCGTCACTCATGGATGCCAATGCGTTGATGTTGTTCATGATATTATTGAGCAGTACCTGTAAGCTGAATAATTCTGAATCATTGATATAATAAAGCCCATTCATCCAGTCATTCCAATAGCCCAACCCGATCATAAGACCGACAGCAGCAAGGATCGGTTTCGACAAGGGCATGACCACCACCCGATAAATCATGAATTCAGAAGCACCATCAATCTTTGCGGCTTCAATCAGGGCTGGGTGGATGTTGGATCTGAAACTATTCTTGAACAACATGATGTAGAATCCATTGAATACCAGATTAGGGAATATCAATGCCCATATGGTATTTTTCAAGTGGAACACCTGAGTCCACATGATGTAGGATGGTACAAGTCCACCATTGAACAGAATTGTGAAGAATACCATCAAGGTGAATAGCTTCTTTCTTTTATAATCATCTCTTGAAAGCGGGTATGCCAACAAAGGGCCTATGAGAAGGCTCATAGTTGTTCCAAATATGGTGATGAAGAATGTGATGGCATAAGCTCTGAGAATTCTTGTACTATTGGTAATGAATAGGTATTCATAAGCATAGAAACTGATTTTATCCGTAAAAAACTTATACCCTTCATTCAGAAGCGCTTCTTCACTGGTAGCCGAGGACATAATCAAGAGCCAGAAAGGCAATAGGGCTAACAGGGCAAGTATGATCAGAAAAACAGTAATCACTGTCTGGAATATATATTCGTCTTTACCTTTAACCATTGAAACCATCGTTATACCTCCTAGAACAGTGCATTTTCTTTATCTGCTTTACGAATCACCCAGTTCACAAACAGCACCAACGCGAATCCTACGACAGACTGATATGCACCTGCAGCAGATGCCATGGCTATGTTATTGCTCTGTAGCAAGCTTCGATAAACATAGGTATCAATTGTCTGTGTTACAGAAAACAGGATGCCTGAATTCATTGGTACCTGATAGAACAAACCGAAGTCGGAATAAAAAATACGTCCGGCCTGAAGGAGGATCATCGTAATGACTGTGGGTTTTAAAAGTGGCAAAGTAATCTTGGTAATCTGTCTGAATCTGCCACAACCATCCACATAAGCCGCTTCGTAAAGACTTCTGTCGATCCCGACAACGGAGGACAAGTAAATGATGGAGCCATAGCCTAAGATTTTCCACGTATTAACAAAGGTCAGAATAAATGGCCAATAGAGTTTCTCTTGATAGAAGTTGATGCTATTGGTTTCTCCTAAGATGGTGTTATTGATCCAACCGGATTGATTGCCCAAAAATCCAAATACGATATAGGCAACGATCACCATTGATATCATGTGAGGCAGCAATATGGATGTCTGAAAGAACTTTTGAAGCCTTCTTGAAAAAATTTCAGACAGGGCGATAGCAACCATGATGCCCATTATATTGCCAAGAATAATAAAGAATAAGTTATAGCCAAGAGTATTCCTTGTTATGATGAAGGCGTCATTGGTAGCAAATAAATACTTGAAATTCTCAAGGCCAACCCATGGACTGTTGATGATCCCTACACTGTAATCGATTTTTTTAAAGGCAATGAAGATACCGATCATTGGCAGATAGTTGTTGATAAGGATATAGATGAGTCCCGGCAATACCATGAAATCCAGTGCGGATAACACGCCCGCTTCCTTGAGCATCACCATGCCAAGAAGGATAATCCCAAGACCAATCAATATGAGTATGATGGAGCCACTGCTCACTCCCACATCTTTTGCCTTTTCCAGATTGCCTTTAACCTGTTTGGCCGCAACCGTATTCAGGATGATATGCAGTGCCCCTAATATTAAAAGGATTGTCCCTGTTTTTTTCAAAGATAGTCGTCCTGACATGAATCCCATGACGCCAACTGCGATGCACAGGAACACTAGTGCAACCAACCATAAGGATGGTGATACCGTTGCCTTTCCTGACATGACCGCTTTTCCAAAGATGGATTCCAAGCCAGTTATTGTGTAGGTGACCTTTTTATAAGAATATGATGCAAATGGTAAGAAGAGCATAATCAGAGATATAACCCCAAGTGCAATCGCGCTGTATTGCATCCCATTATTCTGCCCTTTATCATGGATGAGTCTGTTCATCCGAAACCAACTCCTTTCATAATCGCCCTCCGTATGATCTCACAATAAAGGGACATACCAGAGTTTGGTATTTGGGGACACACATGGTTTGCGTGCCCCCTCAATACCTCATACATGTTAAGTGCTACAACATGATAAGAACGTCAAAACATTGATGAATGATCGTAAGGCTTATCTCTGCTTACTGATTCGCCGCCACCCATGCATCCAATTGTGTTTGGTATTCTTCTACTACACGGTCGATACCGGCTGCTTTTAATTTCTCAATAAAGTCAGCGTACTCAGCCTCACCAAGGATTCCTGAGTTTAGACCGGCCATATATTCGCTGGTTACATTAACGATGGCCGCCAGTTCATTGGCAATATTCGTTGTATCACAGCTAAATCCAAGGTAGGATGAAAGACCGTTTTTCTCCATTTCTTCCATGGCTACTTCACGAGTATCAGCAGCATTACCATCCCATGGAAGTGTGATGAATTGGTTACCATATAAGAAGTCGGCTGTATGGTATGCCACTGTCTCAGTGGTAACACCTTCTGGGAATTTGGCAATACCATCTTCAACGACATAGTCTTTTCCTTCGATACCCCATGAAAGAAGGTTGCTGACTTCAGGACTTGTGAACATAAGGTTCAAGAATTTTGCCGCTGCTTCCTGCTCTTTTGAACATACTGGAATCGCCCAGCCGAATTTACGCATTGCGCCGGTACCTGTTTCAATACCTGCAACTTGTTTCGCAATCAATTCATGTCCGGATGCTGCTGTATGTGTTGCAGCAACCCCAAGCTCACCATTGATCACCGCTGAAAAATAGACATTGTTCTTAAGTAAGCTGTCAACAACATCATCACTTGTTGCAGAATCTTTATAGACAAGACCTTTGTCATACCAGCTTCTTACTTTGGCAATCATATCTTTGTATTTGTCTGACTCATAATAACTGATTACCTTGCCATTATCATCGGAAGCAATAATCTTCAAACTATCTCCAAGACTGTCGAAAGATGATGCATCTGCAAAGGTCTCACCATCAAGCCATACATTCAATAAGTTCAAGATTGTCCCGTCTGCATCATTGTTACCAGTACCATTAATACCAAACTGTTCTGTCACTTGCGTCATGATTTCTTCGTATTCAGCCCAAGTCGTCATGTTCTCTGCTTTTTCAAGAAGACCTGCTTCTTCAAGCATGTCTTTTCTCATAAGAATATATGCACCAGATGCAAGATCACGATACGTTGGTAATGCGTATACTTGACCATCAAGTGTTGTACCTTTTGTCAGGTCTCCCAGCAAGTCCATTGTTTCTTGACCATACTCTGCCATTAGATCATTAAGAGGTACCAACGCACCATTGGCTGTCAATGCACTGAAGCCTGCCGGTGGAATCGGTGTTACCATCACAAGGTCCAGATCTTCATTTCCGGCAACCGCAAGGTTCAGTTGTTGGGAATATTGTCCTGGTTCTACATAATCCAGTGTTACATGAACATTGATTTCTTTCTCTGTAATCTCGTTAAGCTTTTCCTCAACAGCCACAGCCCCTTCTCCCTGAGCACCAAGAGACAATACCATCATCTTGATCTCAGTCACTTCTTCCTCTTCTTCAACTACGTCAGATTCTGTCTCAGCATTTGTCTCTGTATCTGCTGATACGGTTTCTGTGTTTCCCCCTGTAGCTGTTTCCTCTACCTGCTCCGAATTACCACAAGCAGAAAAAAGAGATACTGCCATAACAACAATTAGTACCAAAGATGCCATTTTCTTTTTCAATTTCACAACATTTCCTCCAATACAAGTCATTTACAACACATTTAGACGTGGTCATTTTCAACAACCACCCGCCTGTTTCCCAGTGACAAATTGACTATATAACAAAAACCCGTTCTTGGTATAGAACGAGTTTTTGAGGAGGTATGCATTTTTGAATTGACCTAAATCCTTGATTTTAAAGGCTTTGCATACTCTGTGTATTAAATTTGTTCCCTGAATTGAGTCGGTGTCACACCCTCATACTTCTTGAATCTGCTGACAAGGGTTCGATAGTTGTAATACCCTACACAGTCAGAAATATCTTTTAATGTCAATTCCGTTGACTTAAGCAATTCTTTAGCCTGACCAATCCTAAGCAGATGTATATGGTCGAGAGGTGGTACCCCCAGACTCTTCTTCATATACTTGGATAGATTACTCACCGTCATGTCAAAGGCTTCAGCGATCATAGACACGTTCAGATCCGGGTCATTGATGTTGGCATTGATATAATCAAGAATCTCCTGTATACGGTCTTGTGTATCTTGAACACTTTCACTAATGGTTAGAAGCTGATTGAAGATGATATCAATATTGTTCTTAAGCTCAGGCACATTCTTAGCATTGAGAAGACCTTCTATCTGTTGCTGATCCAAGGTCCCGTAATAGGCACTTTTCTCTGAAAGACTCATCAGGCCATACATCATTTTATCAATCATGCCAAACAGCTTCACTTTTAGAATCTGCAATGATTTCAGACAGGCAAATTCTTCGTCAATGATGCTGTTAATGGTCTTCTTGGCTGATGCAAAATCTTCAATCAAGATGAAATTGACAAAAACCTTTTCTTTCTCTATGCCAAACATCAACTTTCTATTGCCTTTTTCATTCAATAAATGATCGTAGGTGGCCACTGTATTTTGCTCACCGATAATGTTCTTGAACTCGATGACTTCCAGCGCTTCCTCGTATCCCTGCTTGATGCCTTCTTTCCCCTGATGTGTCAGACTAATCCCCACCGTGCCAACGATACCGAACTTTGTCATGAGGAATTCCTTGATGGCTTTTGACTTCTCAACAAATTCCCTCTCCTGGATATCACCTATCTTTACCGGAATCACATAACGGTTATCATTGTCCACTGACATCACATGGAGCGCTCCCATGCTGCTGTAGAATTCCTCAAGGACATTAATAATGATGAATGAGACCAGAGGCCAGGTACTTTCCTGAGTCAAATCCATTCCTGACTCATAGAATTTCTCTGTAAAGTCATCAATCTGATAAATCAACACCCTATTGGTCGAAGTGTCTATGGTACTCTTAATCAGCTTCAACTCTTCTGAGTCATAATCGCTGTCAATATCCACATGCCAGCCTTTGATGATCCTACTAAAGTACCAACTGGTGTTCTTGCGCTCCTGTTTCATCAAATGAAGCTTATAGCCATCCACTGCCTGCATCATATTATCAATGGATGCTTCAATCATTTTATAATCATCATAATCAGACGCTTCTCCTGAACCTTTGTATTCCGATGCCATCATTCTCAACCGCTTTATAGGCTTATACTTCATCTGGGAAACATAAAGGGCAATGATGATCCCTAACAAAGCACTGATAACAACAAATATAACCACAGACCTCTTATAATCATTAACATCCTTTAGAAAGCTATTCATATCAACAATAGAGACATAGACCCAATTGTTAACTGACGATTTACGATACGTCATTTGAAGCTCACCGTGTTCTCTGCGGATATACTCACCTTGTGAAAGGGTTATAGCAGTGGCTTCTAGTTCTACTTCTTCCACCATCAACCATCGGCTGTCCTCTGGATCGTTACTTAGAACTTTCCCCTGTTCATCAACGATGAAAAAGCTACTTTCACCGTGATCACTTTCACCCAAGGACATGATTGTTTCAAAATCCTTCAGTTGGGCAATAATCACACCTTCCGGCTGCCCTACATCCGAGATGATTACAGGCATCACCAAAAACACCAAGGTCGTCTCACCATCCAATCCGGTTAAAAGAAAATAAGCCTGCTCCTTTTGATCGGTCATCGTCAAATAATCCTCTTCACTGATTCCCCACAAAGTCTCATAAGGAAAATCCGATTTGGCATTATAGACGGTTCCGTAGTCGCTGCTCATCATACGGCTGTATTTTGTGGAATGGATTGTAATGTTTAGAAGACTGGGATTGTCCAAAATCATAGAAGACAACAGGCTTTTTAACTGAGTCATGGCGTAATAGGCGTTGTCACTCCTAAAGGGATCATAATAATTGACAAAAGTCGCCAAATCGTTATCATTAGCCAATTGCATTAATAACGTGCGTACACCTTCAATCTTGTCATCAATGACCTCAACGCGACTTTCCATGGTCACTGATTCCACTTCATTGATTTTGTCAGAGAGCATGACAATCGATTGGTCGTAGACGAAGTAACCGATGCTATAAGGAATCATCAATACCAGAACATAACTAAGAACGAAGGACAGAAAGACTTTATTATTCAGATGGATTTTCATCTGTCATACCTCCCTTTCTGTCATAGGCCGTCTGCATAATATCGATGGCCTCATCTATGCCCATGGACTCAATGTTCTCGATATGTTCATGCCAATTAATGGCATCCTTACCCGTAACGATTGCCTTAATGGTATATTCTGTCACATAATTGGTAATGCTACTCATAATACGGATGAGACGACTGTTTTCTTCTACTGTCAGCTCCATATCCATTGTGAAAAAATCTGTACTGTCAAGCCATGTTTGCTTCATTACAACCGCTTGATCCCCGTACATCTGTCTTTGGACATCTTCAGTATAGCTCAGGTCATACATGACGGCTGAGTGGTTATTCACGTACTTGCCAACACCTTCAAAGGAACCTTTTGTGTAATCGGTCACTTTACTCGTATACATTGGTTCATCGCCCTCTAGCTCATACGTATCCCCTTCAATACCATAATTCATCAAGCGAATGCCTTCTTCTGAATATAGGAAGTCAAAGAATTGAATAAGAGGTTCAACCTCTTCACAAGCAGTGGTAATCGATAATAAACGTCCTGTGTATGGTTTTCTTGATACCATCCACATAACATCCGGATCACTCTTCTCAAGCTTCGGCATAGGGATTGGTACCAAATCCAGCAAGTTACCATCAGCATCCTGATACAAAGGCATCCATTCTGCATACTGCCAATTCACAGCTGCTTTTCCATCTGCGATCAATTGACTTCGCTCAAACAAATCCGTGAAAGAACGGATGCCAAAATTACGATCAATGAGACCTTCCGCATACCAGGCATGCATCTGCATCAAATAATCGCTATAGCCTTCTTCAACAGCACCATACTTGATCTCGCCATCCACTGGATAGAACAATTGCTCATAGCTGTTCATTGTGGATATAGGTGCCGAACCTATGCCATAGGCTGACAAAAACTCAGCCGTCACATTCACTCCATTTTGTTGGCCGAAAATCATCGGATATTCCACAGAATCAATCTGCTTCAATGCTCTTAAAAATTCTGTCCATTCATCAATAGTCTCCGGGACCGACATACCAGTCGCATCCAACATATCTCTACGAACCGTCATCCCTCCAACGATAGGCATATAATCTACCGGATCATACACTTCCCAGAATCCAGCCATCTTACCGGACTCTGTATATACATCCGTATATTGTTCTGAATAGGTGGACAGAAGATGACTGTAATTCGGAGCGTAAGTATCCATATATGGTGCAATATCAATATAGATACCATCAGAGATCGCCTTGTCAAACCCTCCAGCATAGCCTGCTGTCGAGTTAAGGACCAAGTCCGGATAGTCGCCACTGGCAAAAAGCTTCTTTAACAACTCCTCAGAAGTTTCACCGCCAATTGGTGATATGAACTCAAAGTAGACATTGGTCATTTCCTGTAAACGCTGCCATACAACATTATCTTCAAAAGACTGATCTTCATTGTTCACCGGGATAAACGCCGTATACGTAATCGGTGTATCTGAAATGAAATAGGTCTCATCAACGGATGCCTCATTGGTTGGCTGAGGCTCCGAAGCACCTTGAGTATATCGAATTATCCCCAAAGATATACCCAACATAAAAAGAGCTATGATGCCGGTAACATATAGCTTGTTCGCAATTATTTTTTTCAATCCTTCTAAGACACTTCTTCTCACTAGTACCACCTTTGATGTAGTCCCCACTCTCATAACCGGTAACACTTTTCAAGAAAACCCGTTCTTACCATGCCACCACCTGAGGTGTCATTAATACTTCCTGGTAAAAGGTATATGGTAAGAACGGGTTCATTATATCACGCTTTAGTACTGTTTGTTTTAATAAAGAGTATTTCTAATAAGTGGATTCAAGACTTTCATATGGCTTAAGCATCTCAGCCAACTTATCTTTATTGGCAATGATCTTTGGAATCGCCACATCTTTCATATGCTGAATCTCTAGATAATGTTCCTCAAGCCCTGCAAATGTCCCTCTAGCTCTCATTTCCTGCTCTTTCGGGAAGCTAACCTCAATCTCATCATCAACAACAGACAATTTTCCTTCGATGCCACATACTGGACATTCAACCTTCATACCTTTACCAAGAACAGTAATCATACTGCTGTGACATACTGGACAAGTGCCTTCATCACCAAGCCATTTAACATCGTCATAGTCTTTACCAATCGAATCAACCAAGTGCGCTCCAAGTGCTTCGACTTTTGCCATAAGCTGATCATCAAAAAGAGGGTTTGCTGTTCTACCCATGTCATAGGCATCCAACTGACCTACCGGTTTCATCATCATGGACATACCGAAAGTATAGAGAATCGGTAATCCGAATGACACCCAGTTCTGAGTCTGTGCACCACCAACAGAAATGTAAGCCACATATTTATTTTTGAATAGACGCTCGTCTAAAAGTTCCACGTCCCCTTTTTCCAGACGCATATCCTGCTCTGCCTTGTTAAAAGCACGGTCATGAGCAGCACCAAAGCGGTCGATGAAATTCTTAAGTTGTCCTGTCGGTGCTATTGAGTAAACCGGCGCCGCTAATATGATAGCATCCGCTTCTAGAACTTCGTGCTCAATCTCAAGATAATCATCTTTGATGATACATTCCACTTGCCCACCTTTGTCTCTTCTGGTACTACATGCCCCACACCCGGTACAGTGTTGAACATCTTTTTTCATAACGTTCATAAACTTAACCTGAGCACCGGCCTCTTTCGCTGCCATCAATGCATGTTTGGTGAGTATGTCACAGTTTTTCATATTTCGTCCAAAGGACAAACCTAGTACTTTCATTTTCTATCTCCTCACAATAGGATGACTAAGACGCTAAAATTTATTTAACGCTCTGATCATCTGATTCTTGTACGTTGATTTAATTATACATATGTTCTCATAAGATGCCTTGATGGTTTTTATCTTCATCTCTGGGCAAGAATTCATCAAGTTTGTTTCTCATTTTCATACCGCCGAAAATTACAGCAAAAAAACACATCTATTTTTGTTGTAGGCAAGACACTCTTATCATGGTACGACTAACTATTTACTGCTGGTAAAAGTGATATGATCCATTTAACTAACGTTATGTTAATTAGATTGGGTTATACTAGCTGAGGATGTAAGCGTTGGCGAAAGAATAAGCCCAAGGATACCACCGCCATCATAACAGCACCTATACCATAGACATAGGTCGTCTGAACCTGACCGAACACCATATCCGACAGACCATTCATAATCATCGGTGACAAGAATTGTCCTGCACTCAACCCTGCAGATACCAGTGCTGCTGCCATTGCCGTCGCTTCAGGGCGTACAATCTCTGACGCTTCAAACATCGCTCTAGGAACAAATATCCCCTGAGATAGACCTGCAAAAAGTGCCGCACTAAGTAATACCCATAGGTTATCAGAAAAGAAAATCAATAAAATCCCACTAATGGAGAAACTTCCCATGGCAGCCGCTAAAGTATTGGCCTTTGTGTATTTGGATATTTTTTGAAGGCTTACACCGGCCAGCATTTGTGCTGCTGCAAACACACCTGTGATAATCCCTGCTATACTGGCGTTCCCAGCAAGGTCACCTGACATATGCATTGCAATATTCGTCGAAAAGGTCACTAGGAAAAGAAATTCCACAGCAGATAGTGCAACAATTTTATAAACTTTTTTATTGATATCAAAGGCCATACCGCCGTGATCAACCACTTTGCCTCTGTCTTCCAAAAGAAAAAATATAGCCAACATCCCGGCAAGAGCCGGTAAATGCACCAACATGGAGTACCGGTAATTCATATTTCCAAGAAATCCAGATATTGTGGAGATCAGGAGAATTGAGCCACCGATGGCTGAAGCCTGAAGCCCCATGGCTGCAATTCTTGCTTTGCCTTCAAAGACATCTGCAATGACAGAAGCGCTCAGTGCCGTCAGACCTCCAAGGCCAATTCCTAATATTGCCCTGGAAATAAATAAGGTCAAAAAGCCACCAAGAAACATCGGTACCATACCTGTCGCAAAGCAGATCAAACTACCGATCAGCATCAATCGCTTTTTACTGATATGATGGACGAGCCAGCCTGATACTAAAGCCATCACTGCCCCAAGTAACATTGGCACCGTCATCAACATCTGAACTGCGCTGACGGATGCACTCGGATAAGTTGTTTGTATTTTCTCAAGTATAGGCGACACCGTGAATTGCAGGGATACGGAATAAGAAGTCAGTATTATGACAATATTCATTTTCATTGTTTTTGACATCATATTACCTATTCACTTCCCCTGCTCTAATAACCAGCATTGCTACATTGCCTAACATCTCATCCACCGGTGCACTTCTTGAAAAATCACATACCGGCTTTGCAAATCCCTGAAGGACAGGCCCGTAAGCATTGGCCTTACCAAAGATCTGTATCAATTTAACACCAATATTGCCTGCATGGAGATTTGGAAAGATCAGTACATTGGCTTTACCAGCCACCTCACTGTCACCCTTTACTTTTCTTAAGGCTACACTCGGCATAATGGCTGAGTCCAACTGGAACTCGCCGTCCACTTTTATGTCCGGTCTGATCTGTTTTACCTGTTCGACGGCATCTCTTATGACATCTATGCTTTCATGCTCTGCACTGCCACAAGTTGAAAAGGCCAGCATCGCAACCCTTGGTTCCCATCCAAGCAAAGATTTCACCGTATCCGCTGATGCAATGGCAATGCCGGCAAGATCCTTCGCATCCGGACTTGCAGTAATAGCACAATCTGCCAGACCAAGCATGGTTCCCTGTGGACCTTCGAATCCTGGTATATCAGCAATACCAAGACTGGAGACACTTTCAACGCCCTCGGCAAGACCAACAATACTGATTGTTTCGAAGATAACATCGCCTGTTGGGTATTCTTTCCCTGCTGCCACACAATCCACTTGACCGATGTTCAGCATCAGAAGGGCACACCTTACCGGATCCTTCGCCTTACGCAAAACCGCTTTTTCACTAAAGTCGTCCCGTTGCTTCAAGTATTCGAATGCCAAGGCTGTCCGTACAGCTTCATCCTTACAATCCACATATTCGAACCCTTTAGTTGATATACCCTGCTCTGATGTCAAAGATTCTATTACTTGTTGATTACCTATCAGCACAGGATATCCAATCCCTGTTTCAATCACCTTTTCGGCTGTCCTTAAGACATCGATGTTCATCGCCTCAGGAAACGCCACTCTCTTTGGTGATGCCATGGCTTTCTTTGTCATGGACTTGATAAAATTATTCATTCATTGCCTCCAGTTTTCTCCGCTGTTGCATAAGCGATGTAATACGCCGAATCGTACGACAAAGAAATATGGATTCTGTCAATCCCTAGTCCTTTGGCCTTTGACTTCATCTGACCTTTTAGAACAACATAAGGACGCCCAATATCCGATGAAAGAATCTCGATTTCCTTCAGTCGGATATGGTCACCTTCTATCCCTATAGATTTGAAGACCGCTTCCTTACCTGCAAATCTAGTACAAAAGTAGTCATATGGATTCGTTCTCGCAAGTCCGTCCCTTTGCTCTTTCTTTGAAAATACCCGTTCAAAGAAAGGATCACCACTGATAAGACAAGCCTTATTCAATTGTCCAGATTTCAAAATATCTGTACCAATGCCATGAATCATGGTGATCCTCCATAAATATACGACGTTGATTATAAGAAGAGCATCCTTTTACTCTTCAACCAAGTCCAGTACGAATTCCGCTGCTTCGCCAAAAGTCTCACATCTTTTGAATTTCATGAACGGTACTTCTACGTCAAATGCATCTTCCAGATAAGTTGTCATTTGTGCATAGTGAGCGGATTTCGGATTCATTGAAGCAAATTCTGTATCTTTGCTTAGACCTTCTGCAGCAACTTGCCAGATTTCTGATGCTCTTTCAATAATGGTTGCCAATATTTTATCGTTCATTTGTCATCCTTCTTTCTTTTTTAATCCTGTAACTTTCTGTTAACGTGCCTATCTAACATGGCTCATAGTAGTATGACTCATACTCATCCATATTCTTATCGAATGATGATATCCCCATCTTGGAACCTTGGTGGAATTACAGGTATCTGAAGATAAGACGCATACTGGCCACCGGTATAGATAAGGTGCTTCCCTTCATTGTCTTCATCCCAGATCAATGGTTCAAACCAATTTTCTCTGATGTACCTACCGGCAATTTGAACGCGAATCCGCTGTCCTTTGTGCCAAAAACGGCTGGTTGGATTGATCTCTATATCCACCGGCACAATCTCGCCTGGTGCCGATTTTTCATCACAGGTATGTGCCTGTACAGGATTGTAATGGGTGGATAATTTCTCATCCAATTTTCTTCTGGACACACGCATCTTGCCCCATACCCCTGGGTGAGGTTCATCAAAAAGCGTCACCGGAAGAAACTCTCCTGTGGTACTCAGCTTTTGCACATTGATGAACAGGTCCATGTCATCATAACTTTCAGCAGCCACATAAAGCCTGAGCTTCATATAGCCCGTCAGCTCCGTATCCTCTTCGAATCTGTAGTCGAAGGTTACCTCTTCTGTTTTGCTGTCATAAGAAGCCTGCGCTTCTTGTGATACTGCCTCTGATTTCATAGACATATCTGTCGCATCCAGATAAAGCTTTTCATACTTAGTGCGCTTGAGAGGGAATCTGTCTTCTGGTCTGTTTTCCTGATAATTGTAAGGTCCAACATCCTGAACCTCCAATCGCACCTTCGGTGTCATTTCCCATCCATTACGTTCCAGCTTAAGATATCTGGCGAAGAATCTCTCTAGTTCTTCAAGATACTGGGTTGAGTACGCATCCGGCCATTCAAAATCCCTATGGGCTCTCAACCATTTTTTTGTGGACTTGATCTTTCTGAATCCATTGATGGAACCTCTAAGATGAAAATGATTCCAGCATGCCGTTACGTATGTTGGGATGGTGATATTCTTCCATATAGGATCTTTGTCTTTCCAGTAAGGGTGGTTGATAAACGGATACTTGTGATAATTCTCCGGAAGTGTGTCCATATAGTTAGGACCAATAGCCTCTTTCATAACCAAGCGTATGAAACTTTCAGCCGGTATGCCGCCTTCACACATGGACTCACGATACATATCGCTGGTGCCTTCCCAAGGTGCGATACAGGCAAGATGTGGTGGTTGCTGGGATGCAATACGCCACTGGGTCATTGCCACACAACTATTACCGGACAATCCTGCTCTACCATTACACCACTCTTGCTCCGCTGCCCACTCGATGAAGTCGTAACCATCTTTGCCGTCCTGAGTGCCAAATTGAATGAAGTCCCCTTCTGAGTGACCAACACCCCTCGGGTCCACATTCGCTACTGCGTAACCCTTACGACACCAATAGCCAGGATCCGGGCTTTCGAATTTAGACATATTCGATACCGTCCCTGGTGGGACCCCCATGATCTGCCAATCGCTTTGACCATCGAAAGGTCTCTTACCATAAAAGCTCCAAGAGATTATCAGCGGATATTCTTTTTCTTCCACTGGTTTGTAGATGTCCACATAGATTGTCACGCCATCTCTCATCTTAACCGGTACGTCTTGCATACATAGTATGCCGTCCTCCGCAATATAGTCCCTGCGGTTAAGAGGTGATAAGAATCTTGCATGCTCCTTCTCTTCAAGGGTCATGTTAGCAAGCTCCTCTTTAGTGCATGGCTTCATCATCTTCATCATTGCCACTTCGACTTGTTCACCAGCACATTCAATGGTCTTGGTGGTCACATCTCGTTCCATCACATTACTTTCCACGTTTGTCCTCCTTGTATCTCAAACGATAAGGTCTGAATAAGCTTATGCCACCATCCCCATTCCTAACCGCTTGATATTCCCATGACGATATTGTATGATTTGATGGTCATGGACATCCTTGTCATATTATGACTGCTTATCCATTATTCTAGAGAAGCATCCCTTTGGATAACAGAACACTTTTTAGACAAGTGTCCGTTTTTTGCCATCATTCATACCAGTTGGGAGAACTCGCTTATGAAGCGTCAAAAATCAGAAATCACCAAAAAGCAGATTATGGAAGCATACCTGGCTTTAATCGAAAAAAAACACTGGGAGAAAGTCACTGTCAAGGAAATCTATGCCAAAACCGGCATAACCAGAAGTACTTTCTACCAGTATTTCAATAGTATTTATGATCTTATGGAACAGATTGAGGATCAGATTTTATCAGAACTAAAAGATTCCTACGCCAATTGCAACACAGGTTCTGCTAAAGTCATCACACCAAAACAATTTGAGGAAAAATTTGATGTAACACCACCTGAGCCTTTATACAATTGGTTCCAATTCTGTATGAAAAACAAGCGTAAAATCCACCTGCTGTTAGGTGAACGTTCTGATCCGTATTTTGCCGTCAAGCTTAAAGTCATGCTTCAAGAGCAGATTACGATCATGATGGATGCCGATGGCATGCCCAACGACAAACTGAGAGAACCGTTCATAAGAACCTTCACCGAATTACATCTTCTAGCGGTCAAGGGATGGTTATCCCAGGCGGATGAGTCCTTTCTCTCCATTAACGAAATCATCAACCTTCTTAACACCATGCGGGTCGGTGGCAACTATTTGAGTTATCTGAACAGTAAGAATAACTAGTTAAGCCGTTTGTTCATTTGCCGATGGCTTTTTTTCTTTCTTGGCAATGGCAACGATAATCCCCAGTAATATAGACAGGAAGGCTGAAGCCAATACCCTGAATTGCTCCGGCAGCATGAACACCAGTGTATGGGCAGGAATCCAGACAAAGAGACAGGTCTTTAGCCAAGAGAAACCAACCATCGACAGCCAATCCACACGACTCACCATGCCTACAACTGTAATGCCTTCTGGTAAGTTTCCTCGTCGCTTTTCGATACTCATATCAATGAACAGGTCCCCAAACTTATGATATATATAAAGCATTGGGCCAAAAGTCAAGTTCATGATAGTACTGGCAAAGAAGGCCAATGCCAGGCGGCTACCGGCAAAAGGCAATTTACCTGCTGATTGTACCGCAGCTGCTCCTGCCACATAGACAGAGAACACCAGTGTGATCATTATACCGAGAATCCCCCATACGCAAGCCTTTGCAATCATCCCTTGAGGTAATTTCCATGAACCGTTCATAATACGGGCGCCAAGAATATCTCCCATGGTCGCCAATATGCTGAATTTTACAAAACCGCCAACATATGGATGTGCTTCAGTCACTTCTATGAATAAATGTCTGCTGCCTTCTATACTTAACATGAGAATCCAGCCTAAAAGCAACATCCCCCAAATAATATTTCCCTTTAAATTTTTCATATTAGATACCTTCCCAAACCGGCTTACCACTGTATACAAGAGGGGCTTCTTCCTTCTCTATAACTCGTATAGCCCCTGCTGCTAATGCTTCCATCTCAAATTCTCCTGCCATAACAGTTACCGGACAAATGAACTCGACCCGCTCTTTAATGAATTCTGTGACATATGTACTATTGGATATGCCACCAGTCATGATGATACCATCCACCACTCCTGACATAGTCGTTGCACAGCTACCCACCGCTTTACTAACCTGATATAACATGGTATCAAGAACCAGCTTCGCATATTCGTCACCGCTTTTGATACGTTCCAGTATATCTCGTACATCCGCTGTGCCTAGATGATCTAGAAGACCACCTGTCTTGGTTGTTTTCTGTAGCATTTCTTTTTCTGTATAATCCCCGGAATAACACATCCTTATGACATTGCTCACTGGCAAGCTGCCACACCTTGTCGGCGCCATTGGTCCATCGCCGTTAATGATGTCATTGGAATCGATCATACGTCCCTTCTTATGTGCCGTCACCGATACGCCACCACCGATATGAGCAATGATCAAATTCATCTCTTCATAATTCATCCCCTTAGACTGTGCATAACGAATACCGATTTCTTTCTGATTAAGGGCATGGATTCTACTTTCTCTATAAACACCTTTAATGCCTGTGATTCGTGCCACTTCATCAAATTCATCCACATCAGGTGGATTGACCACGTAAGCTTTCTTCCCATATTGCGTGGCAAACCAATGTGCCAACTGGCATCCCAATGTAGCAGGATGCTTTGCTGTAAGACAGGCTTTTGCATGACTTAGCATCTGATCGTTCACTTCATAAGTGCCGCCCTGAAGAGAATTCAGACCACCACCTCTGCCACTGAAAGCATCCATATCCTTAGGATTTACACCCGCTTCTTCAAGGGCCTTCAATATTGTTGCTTTCCGATAATCAAACTGGTCACTGATGGACTCAAATGAACCTAAGATGGATGCATCATGTTCAACATTTACCGAGAATATTTCCTTTTCTCCTTCAAATGCCGCCACTTTCGTTGACGTGGATCCAGGGTTAATGGCCAAGATTTTGTATTGCTTTTTCATAGATACCTCCATATCCTATCCGCGGCCGTGCACTAGTGTGTACTAGACCGCTCCCTATTCTAAAGTCATATTAAGACGTCAAAGTCTCCAGCAACTTGACGTCTTAATCAAAACACTACTTAAAATAAATTCGGATATGAAGAACACTTTTGAGCAGAGTGTCCAGTTATATGCTACTGATTCCTGTTAATCCTTCATCTTCAACAGCCTTTTCTGCATACGTATCTGTCTTCTTGTCATCTCAATGGCATTGCCTGTATCGTGGGCCTCATATTCAGAGACAATATAACCTTCAAAATCTGAGGCTTCAATGACGGCCAGTATATCCTCATAAGGTATGCTGTATTCCACATCCTCCTCATTGAGGTAATGGAATTTGCCATGAAAATGAATGCAATAAGGCATAATTCTTTTGAGCCCTTCAAGGTCTGGTTCTTTATAGAAAGTCACATAACCATACATCCCTTGCAATGCACCGAACACCGCTTGTGCGGCACCAGCTTCTTCAAGTATGGCTGTAGCTTCGTCAAAGGTTTTGCCATCATATCGGCACTGAGCAGCCAATTTAAGATGTGCCTCACTTGCACCGGCAGCCAAAGCACTGTCCCAGTGTGGCTTATTAGGCTTGATGGCAAAACTGCCGAAGTCCGGTATCAAGCCAATATGAGTTGAACCACTTTCCTTAATCACATCAAGAAATGCCTGCATCTTGGGTGTTGATGGGGTCTCAGGGTTATGAAGCTCGATGCCTACCTTCACGTCATATAACTCGGCATATGGGACGATTCTTTTCAATCCTTCCGGTGAAAGCAAATACTGCTGTCGCATGATTTTACAGCCCAGTTTTGCAGCACTTTTAATATCAATGATGGTTCTTTCAACAAGCTCATCGAGGGTTAAATCCCGTCCGGTAACAACACCACAATCCATATTAGCGCCATAACTGACTGGTCCTATGCCATACTTATCTTCGCATCGCTTGACCTCAGCTAAAAATTCGTCACTGACATCTGGATAGGAAGGGATCATCTGTGTCGCAACAATTTCATATCCGGTCGCCCCCAGTTCGGCCGCCGTTCTGACACAGCCCTCAAAATCCAGTATCCCTTTTGCATATTCCGCCGTAAAACAAAACAGACTTGCACCTAATTTGATATGACTCATGCCCGCACCTCCTGTATTTTCAACTTCTTACTGCCACAACTGTCCAGTGGCATATATCTAAGACCATCACCTACCGGAATCGGCATATAAGGTATACGAAGCATTAATGTCAAATCTATTTGATGCTCCCCTGGTTCCAACCCACCATCTTTCAATACTTCAATTCTAGCCGGTTTGGTCAGACCCCAGAATTCTGAAGCACATTCGCCCAGGAAATCAATGGCAAAAGTCTTGCCGTTCACTGAAAAAGTTATATCCTGTGATTCAATCACTTCCCCGTCCACCTTCAGCTCAAAGGTCTCAATACACGATAAATACAAACCTCGATAATAACTCAGCCGAATATCAAAGCTGTAACCGATTGAGTTTTCACCTAAGACCATTGGCTTCAAACTATCGTCCATGATGACGTCCACAAAGTTGATCCGCATCCCAAATCCCATAGCTACCTCCTGTATTTTGCGTTTTTATCTACACTTTAAGTTTATATTTTGAAACGCTGAAACTATGTCTATTATTTGTCTGCTTTGCTCTTTAGATTTATGCTTATCTCCGTTCTTCCATTGGACCCATCTTTATCTCAGCAAAATTCGTAGATATTTTTTGTCCTCCGAGACGCAATAACATTATTTTGCTACTGTTTGTGTCTAATCTACGCCACTGGAGAAAACAGGACACTTATTGGGATAGTGTGCTTTTTATAGTATTTGCCTCTTAGATATAATTAGTTCATCTTCCGGAAGTGATAACAAACACAATAAAGTAAATATGTAGGAGGTTCTTCAATGTCAAACGCACAACAGGTAAAAGGCTTTGGTAAAGGGTGGGTTCTTATTATTTATGCTTTTCTTTGTTACTTGATTACAACTTCCATAGGCAGTGCTATGAACATAGCATCGGGTATCTTGGAGTCTGAAAATGGCTGGAATGCAGCCATACTGACAAGTCTTATATCCCTTGGAAGTATCGGTAATGTCATCAGTGGTTTTGTCTTCGGTAGGCTAAGCGTCAAATATTCGTCCAAAAAGCTTAGTGCACTATGTGGGATTCTTTATATTGCTGCTATTTCAGTCATGGGATTTGCGACCAATCTTTGGTTATTCGGTATCTTTCTCGTTCTGGCAAACGGCATCTCAGTAGCTTGGGGTTATCAGCTGTCACCGGTCATTATCGCCAATTGGTTCCCAAGAAGAAAGGGTGTTATTCTTGGGATTGTTACCATGGGGATTCCGGTAGGTGCAGGCCTAGCTTCAGTATTTTATAACATTGGTTATCAAGCTTTAGGGGTACGAGGTGGCTTCATCCCATTCATCGTTATTTCCATCCTTGCATTGATCACATTGACATTCTTATCTGACAGACCACAGGATCGGGGGTTCTATCCTGACAACGACCCTTCAAACAACACTCCGCTATCCGACAAAGCTGAACGGAAAGACAGCTCAAACAGCATCTGGACAACTTCCAAATTGTTGAAAACACCACAAGTCTGGTTCTATGCGATAACACTGGGCACACATCTTATCTTTGCCAGTGGCCTTATGGTGCAAATTATCCCTAGGCTTCTCGAACTTGAGTACACATTCGACACTGCCATTAAGATGATGTTGCTATGTGCCGCACTCTCTTGCCTTGGTAGCTACTTATGTGGGCTAATGGACGGTAAAATCGGTGCCAGAAAATCCGCATCACTTACCTATGTTTTTGGCATCATTGCGATTGTTCTCAATCTGACTGGTACGAACTTTGGGGTTATAGCATCTTTTGTATTCATCGGTGCCGTTGTTGGTGGTGCCGCCAACTGGCCAGCTTCTATCAGTGTAGAACTCTGGGGCGCTGATGATTTTGCAAGAGGTTACGGCATCCTTCAACCGATGATTCAACTAATTGGTGCAATAGGACCTGCCTTCTTTGCTCTGCTTGCTATGGCTACAGGCGGCTACTTCTATTCCTATGCCTCTGGCGCCGTTCTCATGTTGGTAGGTCTTATCCTATTCAACCTTCTGACGGATCCTGATTTTGTCAAGAAAGAAGAAGCACAATATGCCAATATCAAAAAGAAAGAGGTTGTTTATACACCTGCTGATTGATGGTGAACGAAAAAGTGTCGGCTTTTATTGCTTCTTGTTATATAATAATAAAAGGTGTTGCTGTATTAGTGTCATTTTGTGACACTTACAGCAACACCTTTTTATCCACTCTCTTACCTAATATAAAAGTTCAACCTTACCGCACATCCCTGTCGCTTCCATGGCTTCATAAATGAAGTCAAACGGTGCTTGGGACCTAGTCAACTGATCACGTGATGGCGTTGTCGCAACTTCGATGATTATTTCATTATCCCCTAACTGCAAACAGTCTTTAAGTTCAAGTTGATATGGTGGTGTGAGGCACATGCCTGTTTCTTTACCATTGACGATGACCTTCATCACCTCATAAACTTGCTCGGCTTTTATATATGCTTTGTCCGCTACCTTGTCTAAATTAATTGTCTTGCTATAGCGAATCACACCTGCAAATTCCGGAAATTGTTCAGAAATCGGTACTAATGTCTTCATGGCAATGACGTCACCAAATTCAGGGTAATCAATCGCTCTTGTCATTCGTACTTCCCAATCAGCTGATATATCCAATGGCTTCAAACCTTGTGTCTGTTGGCTGTATGAACGATGTTCCTTACTATATACAATCCCCTTCTTTTCAAGGAGAACAACACATTCTGTCGGCGCCAATGACAACGACACCTCTGTAGTCTGACCTTTCCTACTGAATATTGCAGATTCATAAGTATCATCAAATCCATTGTAGTACACGACATCTTCTGTGGTTGGCAAAGTGATTGTGCCATTGTAAGTATCAGTTGGTGATTCATTCTGGAATACGAATATTTCACGTTCCTTTGAATAATGATAGAAGCTCAAGTCCTTGAAGTGGCTGTCACTTTCAATCTGATACATACCTCTGGACCTTAGCATATCTGCCAGCTCATTCACTTTAATCACTTCACACACATTCTTAATCGTCGTCATAATATCTGATGCTTCATCATTAAGCACTGCTGTTGGATAATCATCCGCAAATATAACCGTGAACGCCTCTTTACGTTGTATGAACTCTGCAAATTGCTTTGGTACTGCTCTGGAATAAGGTACAATCAGTGCTTCAAATGATACCCCGTTAATCTCCAGAGTATCACCCTTTAACGCGCCATTATAACTACTTAACTCATCCAACATATCGATACTGACAATGTCAAAATCAATCTGATGCTCCATCAGTTCCCGGCAAACTTTCTGCATTGGCATCCCACCACCAATCCAGTCAGCCTCACCGTCGTATAATACTGCCACTGAAGCAACGTGCTGTCCATCACTTAACAGGTCACACATACGATTGGCGTATTTCATTAGTTCTGCAAAATATGGGAACTGAGGGTTATTACCCCTTGCATAAAAGTGCGGTGGACAATCAATGTCCGGATAGTCTGCCATAGAAAAAGCATGTGGTACCAATTCATTGACACCTCTGACCAATAAATGATCCAGCACATATTTCATATCCCTGACGCCAAAATTCCATCCATATGCACCAAACAATTCACACATGGTACGTCCCTTTTTCACTGGATCCAAATGACCTGATGATGCGCCTAATTTCCCTAGTGTATAATGATAGAATTCGCCATCACCACCAATCTCGCCCAACCCAAGTCGATCCATGGCCGGTGCACCCAAGACAATTTGCTCACCGATACAATCAATCCCTGCCATGTGCTGTCCGGACATTGCTCTGAAGAAATGGGCCGGCCCCATGCCAAGTCTACTATGACATCCATTATCCTCAACAATATGCCCAATATATTCTACCCCGTGATCCTCACACCATTGACCGATTGGTTTGCTGAAGTTCTTCTGGTATAAAAGAGAAGCACAGTCCATGTAATCATAGCGAATCTGCAATTGTATTTTTTTCTCTTGGCTTTCATCGAAAAGAAATGGTAAGAGTTCTACATAGGACTCCCCGTGACGTGTAGTAAGCATTGCCTCCATTTCATCACTCCAAGGCAGTGGCATCTTTTTCTTACCAAGGGCAGCGTCGTAGCACACTTCGGTGATATTGCCAAACTGTGTCTCATCAGAGAAGAATCCTGCAATGGTCTTGCCAAATTCTTCCTTATACTGCTTATAATGGGTTTCATACACGCCTTCTATCTGAGTCCGCGCAGACACCTCGTCCAACAAATTGATATAAGCCTCATTGCCACCATCCGTACGGGTCTTGAATATGACATACACCGTCCACATGCCCGCCGGTAACGTAAAGTTAGCAAAATCTCCCTTGACGCTGTCGGTCAGATTTATCGTCTCTTCTTGAAGCTCTTTACCCTCTGCTTTTCTTACGGCAATAACCGCAAAAAGTTCGTTATTGTCTCGTTCCTTTGCATTTTTTAAAGCGTCCCCAATCTCCCAGAATCCAATCGCTGGTTTTAACATTCTCTTTATGTTTAATGTCATCTGTCGATTAGGATATCCTGCCACATTGGCTTTTGACACTGTGATATATAGCTTTTTTCGTTCTGGATATTTTTCTTCTATTAGGCCATTGGCATACCCTGTAGGAAAATGCTTATCATCCAAAATCCAGATCTTCATATCCCTCTTTTTTGCCTCATCGATAATAATGTCCATATCGTGCCACCATCCGGCTTTGCAAAACTCTTCATGGGGTCTAGCTTCAACACAGACAGCCCCTATGCCACATTCGTCGATTTTTTCCATTTCTTCTCTCAGAATCTCTTCTGATTCCCCACGCATCCATAAAAATGGTAAAATATGATTCTTTTTCATACAGCCTCCTAATACTCTTTTAATAGCTTAACCTTTTGATACCTTCTTCTTAGTATAATTATAGTCTTCCCCGAACGATTATCCTTGTATTTTTATGCACATCCAGTAGGACAAATGTGGCTTTTTTGCCCCTTTTAAACATTATATTGATGCCAATCCTCCCTTTACTTCATAGACACCATCGACTATAATGGCTACGAAGGGGAAATTCTTATATTTCATAACTATGGTACTAATTGAATAATTGTTATATACGGCTATGGCATCTATTAGCTTTATTAAACTTTGTAAAGTGAGGTAATAGCTTTAAATTACGCATTTGTACGATGATGTCGTATGATTCAGTTCTTACTTGTCACTCTAAATGAATACCTGTATGAATTAACCAAACTATTTGGCTATGGTTTATTTGATGACGATTATGGGTATCGAATTAACACCTTGGGAGGGTATATCAATGAAACATTTTACTGCAGCTCTTAGTGCTGTTCTTTTTCTTACGTTCTTTTCATTCACGTCCACAGCTTCAACCAACAACTTTACAGATCTGAAGTCTTCAGACTGGTTCTACGATACGGTGCAAGTGCTTGTCGATAAGGACATCATCTCCGGCTATGGTGACGGGCAATTCCACCCTAACGACATGATGCAAGTGGACCAATTTATCAAGACCATGGTTGTTGCCCTAGGCGAGAATCCAGGTAACGGCAGTGAGTACTGGGCACAAACTTACATCGATCAAGCAATCGCAATGGGTATTCTAAAAGAAAACGACTTCGATGATTACACCGCCATGATCACTCGTGCAGAGATGGCAATGTTAAGTGTCCGTACTTTAACTTCCCTTGAAGGTGAAGCTGATTATGACTATGAAGCCATCGTAGGTTCAAGCTTATATCGAGGCATCATTGATAGGGATGATATTAAAGATGAGGTTGTCGCAGAATTCATTTGCCATGCCTATGAATCAGGTCTGATCACCGGCTATCCTGACAACACTTACCGTCCAAATGACGGTCTAAAGCGTTCAGAAGCCTGTACGGTTATTCAGCGTGTCATCGATGCCAGCAAAAGAAAACCATACGAACCGGACGAATGGGCTGTTCGGGCGGATGAGATTTATGATGATACCGGATATGTTGTGTTTACTGGTGAGAGTCCGAATGTTGCAGGGGAGATTGTTAGTGCTGAGCTGTTGAGAAGCGAAAACGGTAAATATGTTTTTGGATCTTTTCTTAATTATAACGATACCATTATCTCTGATGGTGTATGGTCAATTTTCTTTGGGATTGTCAGTGCCGAGCACAATATTGAAAATAAAAATCAACAATTATATGAACTTGAGTACATTCTATCTGAGTTATGGAAAGTTGAAGATCAGGTAATTAGTGAAATAACTTCAAAAATCGAGCAGCGACTTGAAGTCGGTAGCACCAGTGAAAAAACATGGACCATTAATGACGGAGCTGTAATTCGCTTTAATGCCTCTGTTGAAAATGACCGCTTATTAACAATTTCTGGCTTGAATTTTACAAGTAGGTAATGGGATGAAAAAAATAATTAAGCTTTTATTCGTATATAGTTTATGTGTATTTTATATTGTTTTACCTGTTAGTGCTTCTGTAATAGGAATACCTGAGGAAAATGAACTTATTTATATTCCAAGTACTACTCCCTCAGAAGAAAACGAGTCAATTTCTTACAGATTTGATGATTCTGTGACATTAGCTTCAAATGTCAATGACGCCATTGACGCCTATAATCAAGAAGTTAAATATGCATTATTATCTGCCGGAGAGTATAGCGAAACATATATCGATACTTATTTACAATTTTCCAGCTCAGATATAAATGAAGCTATTTATTACAAATATGGAATACTAGTTAAGGGTACTTCCTTGCCTAACGGGGAACCCGATTGTTCCTCAAAACCCTCGTTGGATTCTCTTCAGACTCAAGATGCAGATGGTGATTGGCGTTTTCTTGGACAAAATATTAATAACGAATGGGTAGAAAATCCTTTTTATGATCCCTCTGCAAACGCTGATATCGATAAGCGAGATTGGCTATATTGGAACAGCTACATACCAATTTCCAATTCTATTATTGGTGCTGCAATAGAAAACGACGGTATCTACTGCCACCAATCCATCGTAGAAAAATACTACCCCAACTTCGTCTACGGTATGTCCACCGACTATTATTCCGTCCTCAGCAGTGACTGGTGGAATGAATTTGACACTGCCAAGGCTGATTATACCGATGATTTCATCAACGGTGCTTTCGATACTACTAACCTGGAAGACGGTTATCATCACTTTGATAACATCGGTACACCTGGCACCACCTACCCACCTATCGGTAATACGGATATGGGGAGTTATATCCGTATTGTTTCTTTGCCTACTGAGCATTCTGCCGGTGTGGCATATCTTTTTCACGAAGCACCTTCCGGTGCCATTTACTATCTCTCTGTGCTGTTGATGGATAACAACATACAGGTTATTGATAACACGGCGATCTCTACCATCAATGCAGATTCTACGATCAGTGATACTGATACAAGCACATCCGGTACATATGATTTTTCTTTTGCATCAGTCAATGAACAGTGGACCAGCTACGAGATCACTTCTGTCTCGGAAGGTGTAACAATAGATACTGCTGATATGGTTGGCAACATTTCCTCCGGGTATACCTACACTGGTTCAGTTCCTATCACCATTGAAGTCCCTGGTACTTCCAGGACGATTTCCCTTGAGATTACCGGCACGACTGAATATGGCAACACCGTGACTGATACTGCCACGCATACCGTGACCAAGTCCTTTACCGGCACTTCCTACGCAAGCTCCTCAATGACTGCCTCTAATGCAGGTGTTCTTAGATCAGATACACGCGGGACTGAAGAATTTGATGTGACCCAAGGGATCCCTTCCGGTGAAGACCTGTATGCCAACGTCTTTACCAAAGAATACTTGGTAGAAGAGGTCTATACGCCAGTCACTGGTACAAAAGACTATACAGTGATTGTCAGCAAATCTTATGATTACAAATGGTGGGACACCACTGATACCCGCATTGATACCGATGGGGATGGTGTTAATGATGACTGGGAAGGTGGTTGGGACAACGACAATGATGATCCACCGGTGTCCAAGTCATATACTGTAACAAGGTCTTATGCTTACTACTTGATTGACCAGTTAGAAGTCTACAGTCTGGGTGATGCCACTTTGAGTAACAGTGTTTTACCTGTTGGCACTCTTACACTGTCACCAACCGGCTATAACCCACCTACCGCTTCAGCTAGTCATTCGGACCTTGAAAGCGACCATATCACAGACGCCACCTTCATTCCCCCTTCTGTTCTTGGTGGTGATTTTGAAGCAGTTTCCTTTGATGTTGGCACCAACACCTTCCACATCACTTTAAAAAGTGAGACAGTCGGTGGCACTAGAAGCACCAGAAGCAAACCGTCCACACCGGATGAAGATTTTTCTTCTTATGCCAATCAGGCACTCACTGAGATCCAGGTTAGAAATGATGCAGTAACCTTTAACGGTACCACCATCATGGATGATCAGTGGTATGATACACTGACGCCAGCACCAGGTTCTATTCCTAGCGCACCTACTACCAACGAAAATGTCTTCTATAAGAACGGTCTGACCATTCCTGCAACCCACGCCAACGGTGTCTTTAGTACGGCAGGTTCAGTAGACTACCACAGAGTTGTCTCTGTTAACAGCGCTTATGGTGCTGTGATTCAAGAAGATCTTGCTTCTACTAACGATGTCACTGTCCATACCCCTGTTGTCTGTTATGCCACCATTGATAATCTTTACAATGTGTCTCAAGCCGTGTCGCCTAATACATCCCTTAGTCAATTAATCATTGGCGAAAGCTTTCAGGTTCACTTCCCAACCAACGGGCAACATCGTAACATCCCCGGTTATGGCAATCGTGATTATTCGTCAACCACAGCTAACAGGCAGGTGTTGTTCCAGTTTGACAGTTATTTAGGCGATGATGATTCTGGCACCTTTTATCCATCAGGCACATGGATTAATCTGACCACTGATGACACTACCTTCTACATACCCAATTGGGTGTCGGAGCATCAAAGCATCGGTGTTGGCTTCAGAGCACTGCCTATTAACCTTCAGTCGTCAAGTGATGCCTATGAAACGAATTATAACGATGACTTGAACGAATACAAGGCCATCGCCCAAGCTTCTGTTCAGTTAATACCAAGAGTCTATGATTTCACCATTGACTGGACCAATGACTCTAATTGGACCGACCACTTTAACCAGTCCAGTACCTCCACGTTCTACGTTGGCACCAACGATGACCGTGGCAACTCAGACAGCACCCATCATTACCAATTGCCTATTATGCCGAACAAAAATGGCATCTCTGCATATAACGACTATGCCCTTAAGTTAGGCAACACCTTCCATTTTAGCCTGACCACCAATGGCGATATGACCGGTGGTGATGATGTCCTTTACATCAAGCCGACTTATTGGCATGTCAACGCTGATGGGACTAACCGTCAAGAAGTGGATGTCTACTATACAGAGGCTAGTGGTTTTGTCGGCTTTGGTTCAGAAGGCGATTCCCTTGGTAATTGGATGGTCTTAAATAGCACTGAGCGAATGATCTTAACATCAGCTCTTGAGGACACTGCAAAGGTACTCGATAGCCAAAGTCGTTCCAATGGCTACAGCTATAGCCACTACCTAGAGATGTTAACAGGTAGCTACAGTCACAACATCGCCTATGATGGCAACCTAGTCCTGACGGAGCTACAAAAGACTTACATCGGTGATGCCACCAACAGACCCTCCGGTTACAGTGACGCAACCATCCTTTCTGGCGAACAGCAGTGGTATGGTGAATTCTTTCTGCCTAACTCTGCCTTGTTTGTTCCTAAAGGAACAGACCTAAGCTCATACAGTCAGTTAACAGTAAGCAGTGCACCATTCCTTCAAGACGGTTACATTATCGTCAACTTCCAGATCGGTGCATATCACAATATCTCTACACTGAGCGATCTTGCAACCGCGTCACCTACTATCCTCTACGAGACAAGCCGAGGTAATCAATGGGCAAAAGAAGGCTTTGACCAAACCCAAGATGGTATGACCCTTATGGAGGGTGATATTGCCTTCTATCATGTAGACTTGTCTGTTGGGGATTTATATAAGTAATAGGATTAAATATAGACTTCATTGATGCGTTTTGTTTTATGAAGCCTATTTGCTTTTACCCACAAGTTATTTTAAAATATAAGTCCATAGAGCAACCATGAGAAAGGTAAGTATTCAATGGCCCTTAGACAGTTGGCATTAAGTGATAACGAGTTGTTTTTAAAAAAACTGTATATGAATGACAACCGTGAGTACTTGAAGTCTCCAATGAGTTTTGAACAATATAAGAAGCTTATTGCCAACGAGGATAAGATGACCGAAAGTGTTGATCGATTCTCCCGGTTCTCAAAGGGTAAATTAGGTATCACTGTGGTCGAAGTGGAAGAAATCAGCCAAGGTGATGAAATCGTCGTTTTCATTAACGAAAGATACAGTTACCCTGTGATGCATAATCATGCCTATATCGAGATGCTTTATGTCTATAGTGGTTCATTTACACATTTCGTAGAAAACCAAGAACTCACCATGAATGCTGGTGACTTTTGTATACTGGCCCCTAAGGCTATGCATGCGCTTTCTATTGCCTCTGATGAAGCCATCGTTTTTAACATTCTTATCAGCCGTAATGTCTTTGATTCCGCCTTTCTCAAACTACTTAAAGGTGGTCAACTGCTCATTGATTTTTTTGAGAATGTTCTTTTTGATAAACGGGTTAGTCCTTATGTCATCTACCCTACCAAAAATGATCCTTGGCTTCAGGAAATCATTTTCACGATGCTTGAAGAATACGATACGCAATCTTATGCTTACAATACTTCTCTTGAACTTTATACGAAGCTCCTGTTCATCCATATCATTCGTCACTATGAAATGTTCGCCATCATCTCAGATTCCATTGACAATACAATGGATGATAAGATCGTAGCGATTCTAGGTTATATATCTGTCAACTACACGCACACCTCCCTAAAGGATCTGGCTTCCTTTTTTAACTATACCGAGTCCTATGTGAGCCGAATGATCAAAAAGTACACCGGCAAGACTTTTGTCACCTTAATCACGGAACTTCAAATGCGCTACGCAAAGGAATTACTAGAAAAAAGTGATCTGAGCATCACCGAAATCAGCCAGATGGTAGGGTGCTTTGACGCCAGTCATATGAATAAGAAATTCAAGAAAATATATGGCGTGTCGCCCAACGATTTCAGAAATTCGCTCTCTACAATACATAAATAGCCTTAAGAAAAACAAGAGGCGCCCAATCAAATGACAACATTTGATTGAACACCTCTTCTAGCATTACTATTAAACTAGCTTACCCTTCAAACACAACAACCTGATTGGTCTCAGCTGACTTCCTAATGGCTTCCATCAGTGAGAGTACTCTTCTGACTTCTTCCGGTTTAACCAGGAATGGTTGACCTTCGTTGATCCCTTTCAGATAATCTTCAAAATACATTTTGTGATTGCACTCAACATGAGGCAAATCTTCTGTAAGAAGCACCCCTGGCTGTGGTGGTCCGAAAGATCTTGTTGGTCCTGACTTGCTCATAGTTGGCTTCTTCTCCACACTCTTAAGAAGATGGGCTGTCTTTGCAATCTTACCAACTGGTGCAAAACCATCCACGTACGCAGTCCCTTCGCTGCCACCGATAAACCAATGACGTTCGAACCATTTTTCCTGATCCTTCAAGAAGTATGTCCCGAGCTCCAGCTCTGCCATAACGCCATTTTCAAACTTCATCAGAATCTTAAAGTAATCGTCCACTTCACCATTAATGACATTTCTCATATCTGCATAGACAGTATTCAGCTTACCATCAATCATGAACAACAATTGATCTAACAAATGAACGCCCCAGTCAAAGAGCATTCCGCCACCATATTTCTTAAATACATGCCAATCGTGCATATTTCCGTTAATGCCAAACAACTTCGTCTGTACCGTATAGATATCGCCTAGTTTGTCCTGATCATAGACTGTCTTCATTATCTGATAGTCTTCATCAAAACGTCGCTGGTGATGCACTGTGAACCTAACATTATTGGCTTCTACTGCCTCCAACATCTCATCCAGTTCCTCTACATTCATTGCCACTGGCTTTTCACAGATGATGTTCTTTCCGGCAGCTGCGGCTTTAATGACGCACTCTTTATGAAGGTGGTTAGGTATGACCACAAGGACTGTATCGATTGCTTCTACCTTTAACAGTTCCTCATAATCTGTGAACTTAAGGACATCCTCCGTCACTGCATCTGCCATATTCTCTTCGTTGATATCACAGATTGCAACGACTTTTGCACCATCTATCTCTTTCTCAAGCATTTCTTCATGGACGTGACCCATGAAGCCAAATCCAATAATGCCAAAATTAACTGCTTTCATTACGTTGCCTCCTTACTTACAACACGCCATTACCGCTATGTTGCTACGTCTAATATTACTTGTTCGATGAAGTCTTTTCCAAAATAGCAAAACCACAGGCGCATAAAAAGATGGGGGTAATTCTATGCCCTGTGGTTCTGATTGGTCAACACGCAAGAAGATTAAATGACAAACTGCTCCAGGTAACGTTTGCTCAGAATCAATGATTGCCTTACGCGCTCATCGCTTCCTTCAAAAGCTTTGTCTTCTATCTCAATACATGTGTTGCCGTTATAGCCAATATCTGTCAGGGCCGAAACATAACGTCCCCAGTCAACATCACCAAGTCCAGGTAGCTTTGGTGACATGAAATCAAGCGGATAGCTCATAATACCAACTTGATCCAAACGATCATTGTAAAGCTTAATATCCTTATAATGAACATGGAAAATTCTGTCACCAAACTCATAGATCGGTTTGATATAGTCAATCATCTGCCAAACAAAATGAGATGGATCATAGTTCAAGCCAAAGTTCATGCTAGGGATGATCTCAAACATCTTTCGCCAAATAGCAGGTGTCGTCGCTAAGTTCTGACCACCTGGCCACTGGTCTGGTCCAAATAACATCGGACAGTTCTCGATGGCCACTTTCACATTCAAGGACTCTGCCAATTCGATGATTGGCGGCCATATTTCCTTGAACAACGCTAGGTTCTCTTCAACCGTCTTATGCTGATCCCGACCGATGAAGGTTGTTACCATACCAACGCCTAGTTTTGAACTTGCCTCGATGACTTTCTTAAGGTGGGCAACATTCGCTTCTCGCTTATCAAGGTTACCGTCCATGGGATTCGGATAAAACGCCAGTGATGAGATTTCTACATTGACTTTCTCAGCGTATGCCTTGATGTAGGCTGCCTTCTCATCGGTGAGATTCGTTACATCGATATGAGAAACACCTGCATAACGACGTTCTGCATCCCCTTGAGGCCAGCAGGCTACTTCAACACATTCAAACCCTTGCTCGCCGGCAAAATCCATCATTTCTTCAAATGTATAAGTATCCAGTATTGCACTGACAAAACCTAATTTCATCCTAAACTCTCTCCTTAGTCATCAATCGAATCTAACTTCTTTGCCTGTCTCAGCGGACTGATAGATTGCCTCAAGAATCTGTGTAACTTTAAGAGCTTGTTCTGGTTTTACCAATGGTTCCTTATCTTCAATGATTGCATCTAGCCATTGTGTCGCCTCTGCAACCGCTTCAGCTGTATTATGTCCTTCAAAGAAAGCGATGCTGCCTGCAGGAGAAATATTCTCTTCCATCAACATACCATTCTTCCCTTTGTTATAAATCAAGTCATTCTTAGGGTAACTCATACCTGAAAGAATCTCAGCCCCTGCTTTCGTACCACAAAGAGTTGTCGCCGCTTCTTTGGATTCTCTCATATTCAATGCCCATGAAGCTTCAAGCTGAATTGCTGCACCATTCTTCATCTTGATAAAGCCCATTGCAGAGTCTTCAACTTCATACGTCTTTGGATCCCAAGGACCAAACATATTGCCTTCTGTCGCTTGTTCAAGGTTACCAAGCTTATTGAACACAACACCAGTAACACTTTCTGGCTCATAGTTGTCCATCATCCAAAGGGTAATATCAAGTGCGTGAGTCCCGATATCAATCAATGGACCGCCACCTTGCTTGGATTTATCAGGGAATACGCCCCATGTTGGCACTGCACGTCTTCTGACTGCATGTGCTTTACCATAATAGATATCGCCAAGCTCGTCATTCTCACAGGATTGTTTGAGTGCTTGTACTTCTGATCTGAAACGGTTCTGATAACCAATAGTGAACTTCTTCCCTGATTTCTTCCATGCATCCATCATTGCCTGGGCATCAGCGGATGTATGTGCCATAGGCTTTTCACAAAGGACATTCTTACCTGCTTCAAAAGCATCCACAGTGATTGGGCTATGTGAAACGTTTGGTGTCAAAACATGAACCACATCGATAGAGTCATCTTTAAGAAGCTCTTTATAGTCCGTGTAGACTTTAGCATCTTCAGTCCCATATTCACCAGCTGCCTTTACTGCTCTTTCTTCTTCGATATCACAGAATGCCACCATTTCTACTTTGTCACTGCAGGCCTTAAGCGCTGGCATATGTTTTTGATTGGCAATACCGCCACACCCGATAATTCCTAAGCGTAATTTCTTCATCATAATCCTCCTGATTGGTTATATTCTTTCCAAATTCTTCGGAAGCATTCAACGTCTTCCGTGCTGATGACTTTATTATATACAACGTGATAGGCCCGTTCTTTTTACTTTTTGGCGATAAGAATAGGGAAATTTTAATCCTTCCTATATTTTTTGTACCTACATACAAAAACAGAGCAAAAATCACCATTGATTTTTGCTCTGCCTATTCATAAGCTCATATATGACCTATTACATTTACTACCGATTAATCTTCAAATAAGGATGATCCCTCTATTTATAATTACTTTTAATCTCCATATATTGTATTTCATTTGGTGCCAATTGTGTTGAGAAATTCAGCTCACCGCCCTTAGTTTCAACATAGTTGATGGACAGCCTAGGCACGCACACACGTTTCAAATAACCGACTTCCTCTTTAATCAGATTAACCGGACAAGCCATTCTCAGCCATTCATCCTGAACACTGCCGTGCTCTCTATTGATTGCGTATGTCTTAATGACATATTGGCCTTCCTTTGGCACTTTGAACTTAAAATTGATTGTTCGTTGTTCCAAATCTTCATATAGATGATTCAAATCCTGTATAGTCACTTCATCCTCACTCATCATAAAGTAGCGATGATTAAGAAACTTGTAATTATGACAAGCAACCCGGATTTCATCATATCCCGCATCCGTTACAACATAATAATCGCCTTGGCTAAGAATCCTCTTACCCAACCGATTCATAAATTCAATGGCATAATATGCCGGCTTCGGAATCCCATCTTTCGACACCAAGCCACTGCTGCCATTCAGGATATAATTCGAATCATAATAATCCGCAAATACATCGGATAAAAACCAATAACCGATCAAATCCACCTTACCGATACTATCGATCAGATTCTTCATCATAAAAGCCCCTTTATAACAGCTGTCATTCAAGGCGTTACGATTGGATATGGTAGAATTCCATTCAGAAATATGTAAAGGCACTTGGCCATAGTCGGTTTGATTGGTAATCTCTAGAGCACGCTCTACATAATTGGAAAGGTAATTCTTATCTGTGGAAATTTTGTTCACCTTGATGTCTTCAAATTCCCCCAAAACATACGGATAGCTGTAAAAACTTAAGAATCTAGGCTGATATGGCTGGTCATGCCACAACCTTAATATCTCACTTATGGTCTCTTTCCCATAGCGAATGGACAAGCCTGCACCACCAAGTTTTGCTTCCGGAATATATCGATAAATAACCTCCGCCACTGTATTGAACAACTTTATATACTGCATGGTATCCGCCTCATAGGTGAATTTTTCTCTAATGGTACTTTCAGACTCTTCCTTCCATAATTCAAAGTACCACTCTTTTATCTGGGCAATCCCATATCGGTTAATCAGATGCACCATCAATGACTCGAAAAAATGTTTCGCATTTTCCAAACTGTCGAAGGAAAGACTGTTTTCACGTTCTATCAATGTCTTACTAACACTTTTTAACACCAACTTAGGTTTGACATTCAATTCCAAGTAAGGGTATATGCCCATACCAACAACAAAATCGAATACGCGATCCAATTTGTCAAAATTATAAAATCGGTTCTTGGCATTTATGTCGATGTACATTTCTTCAGAGTACAAATCCCAAATACGAATATAGCGGAATCTAAGGCGACCTGCCACTTCCTTCACAGAGTCTTGAAGATTGGATCTGAGAAGATCTGAGGCTGTACCTACATTGATCATTTTCCCCCAGTTCTTATCTAAAGGTTCACCCTCCACCGTACAATCAACCATAAAGTCGTTGGCTTCACCGGATTTTTCATCTAACTCAGTCGGGTTCAGAGCTATATAGGCATCCATCCTCTTTTTTAAGGACTCCGATACTGTGCTCTCATTGCCCTCCTTCTGCTGGCTATGCATTTTTTTCCTGTATGTTTTTGGTGTTAACTCATACCGTTCCTTAAAGACACGATTGAATGTCCCTACATTGGCAAAACCGTTTTCAAGGGCAATTCTTGTTACAGACTGATCACCGTACAACAGATCTGTTACCGCATGATTGAGCCTGACCCTGTTCACGTACTCTAAGAAATTCATACCGAATTTGCTCTTAATATATTTGGACAGGTATGCTTCTGACAGAAATAACTGACTAGCCAACTCAGACAAGCTTATTTTGTTGCGATAATTGGATGCCACATAATCTTTGATATGAGCGATACGGCCCTGGTCAGCATCCACTTCTTCTTCACTATTCGTATCCTGAGCTGTCACCAGAAAGTGCTTAGTCAACATATGCAGTAGCTCATAATACTGGGCAATCAAGTGTATTCTGCCTATGCCTCTATTCTGAAAAAAATCCTTTGCCAGTTCTTTGACAACGACCCGTACGTCATCGTAGGCACTGCTTTTATCCACTGTAGAATTACACCAAAAAGTAATGTTCGTCTGAGTCATCAACTGGGTCAACAATGGGTATGCCACGTAGAAACTGCCTACAAGCACCTCGTCAGACCCTTTATAACGATGCATCATATTACGGTTAACCATGAGAAAGTCGTCTTTTTCCAATTTGTATTGCTCTTCATCAACAACAACCTCTAAGGTCCCCTGCAATACATAGATCAGTTCTATATCGTCATGAAGATGTCTATGTTCTTGATCCTCAATGGTAAAATCAAATCGCATCATTTCATGTTGCATTTCAGCCATTATACCGCCACCGCCTTTTCATCCTATACAGAAGATTATAACAACCCAAGTTATATCCAACAAGAAGAAATAGGCCACACGCTGTGGCGTGTGACCTAAATAGTGAACCCATATTATGCTCTCTTCGCATTTCTTTCTTCAATCTGCGCTCTAATTGTCACCATCTTCTCATCGGTCAAATTATAGAACAGCAATGGTACTATCGATAACAGGAACAAGAACATTGGTACTAGATTAGTCGCAACATTTATACCTAGCTGAACATGTGGTGTCGGGTCTTGACCAGCCACATAACCAAACCATCCTATAATGGCGATACCAAGGGCACTACCGATGGCTGAGGCTACTTTCGTTCCAAGACCATTCATGGCAAAAGCAGTCCCGTCACTTCTGACGTTGTGCTTGATATCATACTCATCAATAGAATCAATGATCATACTACTTCCACAAGGCCCTGCAATATAACCCAAGCCATAGATGATGTGACATACAAACAGATATGGAATATTCGTGTATGGACCAAAGAACATCATCGCCATACCGATAGCCTGTAAGATCATTGCAATAATGGAAGTCTGCTTTTTACCGAAGCGCTCCATGAACTTAGGTGCAAAGGGCATGACAATCGTACCAACAATCATCTGCATCATCATAAAGACAGTAATGAGGGCAAAATTTCTTACGCAATAAATATAGAAGAATACAGCAACACCGATACGCCCGAACATTCCTGCCATAGAGATAATGGTGTAGGCAATGACCATCATCAGATTCTTATTCTTGGCAATCTCTGTTATCGCTTTCCTAAATGGGACCTGTTGTTCCTTCGTTACAGTAACATTCTCTTTACAAACATAAGCAACCAACATGAATATTGGCAAAGCTATAAAAGCATAGACTGTCGCAGTCTTTTGGTATCCAGCAGATTGAACCCCTTGCCCAAAGTAATTGACAAGTGGCAAAGTACAAAGGTTTAACACGATCATACCAATGGTCATACCAATCATCTGAGACGCATACAGTCGGTTGATCAGCTTAGGTTTGTTGGTCATCACCGCTGGCATCGCTGTATAAGGGACATTAACCACAGTATAAGCCATACCAAGACCAATATAAGTCACATATGCGTAGACTAATTTCATCGGTCCTACAAAGTTCGGCACTGTAAAGGTCAATATTGTAAACGCCACCAACAAGAAAGCGCCTACAACAATATAAGGTCTGAAGCGTCCCCATTTTGTTTGGGTTCTATCCATGATACTCCCCATCATAGGGTCATTGATACCATCCCATACTTTTGCAACCAGCATCAGCATTGCAACTGCCCCAGTCGCAAGACCAAAGACATCCGTATAGAACAAAATCAAATAAGAGCTTACCATCGTCCATGATAGCTGTGATGCAAAATTCCCTAAACCATAAATACCAATCTGAGCATTCCCCACTTGCCCAAGACTGCTATCATTTTTAACATTTAATACACTACTGTTCTCCATAAATAACACTCACCTTTTCCACACACAATCACTATTAAAAAATATTAAGCGATAATTAACAGATGCTTCATATGATTCATTTGATGGCCAATCGTATACAATCATGAATCATATGGATACGTTATAACGGTCATAGTGGACATATTTGGTCAATGCCAAACTATCGACAATATGACTATAAATCAAAAAGCCGTTCCACATCTAGAACGGCTTTTTGAAGGGGTGTTTATTTTTGAAAGTGGTGTAAACACTGATGTGTCGAGGGTTTCGGCCGTTATTCAGATTCAAAATGGCTACTCGTGCTGTTTTAAAATCCACCTGAAGAAAATATAAATACCTACTCAAACCGTGATGATTCTCTCTTGCCTTTCATTCCCAACTTCCTCAGGACTCTTCTCACGGATCCTTACGGCACCTTTATAACCTTCATTCGTCGGTAGCAAGTTGCCCTTTGCGAAAAATTCTTTTGCCTGGCCAATGGCTTCCTGATATTGGGGTAACCATTTTTCCTGGGCAATCAACATCTCATCTACCATTTGCCATACTTCCGGTGGGTTGCATACCGCACCTGTCAAGGGATCCATTAATGCAGCTTGCTTTAACAGATTAGCATTGCCACTGACAGCCGCTTCTACCGCCAGACGTTGAACCCATATGGATTGTGAACATATCGCTGCACAACCAAGGGGCAGGTCCCCTACTTTGGGAACCGAAATACCATTCCCGTCAACATAACATGGTACTTCGACCACTGATTCCTCTGGCAGATTTGTAATGCAACCATCATTCATCACATTAAAATGACCTCTGTAGGTACGGCCAGTCTCCAAAGCTTCTATAATATAGGAAAAATGCTCAAGACTTCGTTCTGTACCATCCATCTTCTTAGGATGCTGTGCCAAGATCTTCGGATATTCCACCTCAAACCAATTTCTTTCCTCTCGAGTCACACGAAGATAGCCACCAGTTTCGCCATTGATCCAACTATCCGTATTAATCCATTGCTCAATTTCTTCAGGTCTTTTCCGATACCATGCCAAATACTCGGATAAGTGACCGTTAGATTCTGTGGAGTAATACCCAAATCTTTTTAACAAATCAATTCTGACTTTTTCTTCATCTGCGAACTTTTCATGTGCCTCGAAGCCTGAAAGAATCTCTTGAAGCATTTCTTTTCCATTATGCTTTACGGATATGTACCATGTCTGGTGATTGATCCCAGCACAAATAAAATCCAATGCCTTCCTATCAAGACCTATTACTTCTGCTATCTGCATTTCTCCATGAACTTCACCATGGCATAACCCGATTGTTTTGACTTTACCGTATTTGTTACATGCCCACGTTGCCATTGCATTGGGATTTGAATAATTCAAGAGAATGGCATCCTTCTGAGCAACCTCACGTATGTCTTTGCAAAACTCGAGCATCTCGGCAATAACTCTTTGGCCATACATAATGCCACCGACACACAATGTATCGCCAACGCATTGATCCACGCCGTATTTGAGTGGTATCTCTATATCCGATTCAAATCCTTCAAGCCCACCAATTCTGACACAGTTGACAATATACTTGGCATCCTTAAAAGCCTCTCTTCGATTGACGGTTGATTCAATGGTTATATCGATGCCATTGGCATCTAGATCATGTTGACAAAGGGCTGTTGCTTTCTTGAGATTGTCACTGTTAATATCTGTAAAGGCAACTTGTATGTTCTTAAATTCCGGTACCGATACAATATCTGTAAATAAAGTTCTAGCAAAAACCAAACTGCCTGCACCAATAAACGCTACTTTAAAGCTCATATTTTTCTCCTTCAACTTTGACGATGTATTAGTGAACTTCTTCCAGCATTATAAAATATCGTTTATTATCATGTGCAACACTTTCCTTCAAGCAGATTCAAAATGCAATATATTGTTGTATTTTATGTGCGTAGTGAATATACTGAATCTATGGTTCATATTAGCTTAGATTGGTGGTTTGGATATCCATGAGTATTTATAATAAGAAAAATATGTATGCACATATCAATGCCTATTACGCTGTTAATCTCGATTCATTTGACATGAAGCCCCACAGCCACGACCAATGTGAAATTATGTATGTCACCCATGGCACCTGTCAGGTGGATATTGATGACACGACCGTTGATTTAAAACCTAATGACTTTGTCTTTATTGATCAGGGAGTACCTCATCGACTTCAAGTGTCAGATTCTATCGGGTGCACTCTGCTTAATATTGAGTTTCAGTGTTCTTCCATTACCAGCCGAACCAACTTAACCCATTTGAAAGAAGCAAACACTGATTTTGACTATTTTCTAGAAAAACAATCTCCCTTTTTAACCCTACATGATCATCAGAATGTCGGTTATTCCATAAAAGATTTGATTGCCAACTTAGAATCAGATGCCAACGCTGACAGCTATCTTAGCTTCCTACTATTTAGCCGTATGCTGATCGAAATCAGCAGTGCTTGTTCTTCAGAGCATCGTTCAACAGGCATCAAATATATTCGCCATGCTGTAACATACATAACCGAGCACTTATTTGAACCCTTAAACGTTCAGCTCGTCGCTGATGCAGTCGGTGTCAACCGTTCATACCTGCAAACACTATTTTCAAATCAATTTGGCTATGGCATCGTAGCGTATATCAACCGTAGACGAATGGAGAAAGCTTCTTTCCTGTTAATCAACAGCACTATTTCCATCACTGACATTGCCTTTCAGGTAGGCTACAACAGCCGCCAACACTTTGGCCATACCTTTAACAAGTTCTTCGGTATGCACCCTAAAAAATACCGCCTACTTAACGCCAAGGACCTTGAACCGACCACCGGTTTAAGTCAAGTCGTGCTGGATTCTTATCGGAGTAGTGAAGCGTTTCGGCTTAAGTGAGTGGTGTTGAAACACACACAGCAATTTCTTTTGACCAGTCTCAATATACTATAACTTTATGATCGTTCATCTTACAACACCACAGCTTCTTGCTCCAGCTTCACATTGTTCTCAAGCATATAACGAATCACCGGCCAGTGTTCTGTCTCTCTGAACCTTTCAGCACGACGTCGATCGCTTTCTGACAGCGGTTTCGTATAAGCAGCATAAGTTTGAAGTTCATGTATCCCCATACGATAGGCTTCAAAGGCGATGCCGGTACGTTTAATCAAATGCTCCAATATGAGAAATCCACCAATATCTATGTCTCCGAAATGTCTGTAGCGACTATTGGCATTGCACTGATAAATTTTTTTCAGAAATGTGCGTCTGACAGCGTTATGGAATCCTCCTAAATATATGATGAAAGTGCCATTTTCTGGAAAAGTGTGAAAGCTGGTTAAGTTCTCCACTGTAACAACACCTTCTCCTGTTAACTGAATATCATCTATGCATGAAAGTGCTTCTGAGGGCAACGCAAGACCTCCATACAATGGTGATAAATCAAGCCTTTGACCGGCTAATGTAAGAACTGCATTGCCTTTCATATGGACATAGGTAGGATTTTTCATAAGGTTCAAATCACCAAGAAGCGTGGATTTCTCTGAAAAATCGCCGTAGTCATATAGAATTGTCACAATCTTACTTTCTAACTGTTTGAACCTTTTGGAATCACCATATAGCCTGACAGAAAAATCCCGCTCGTAGGTTTCCTTCTCAAGTTTCAACAGCTGATTAATGCCATTTATAATATCTTCGAGCTCCTTGACGTCGTCGCCAAACCCTTTAACTGATTTGTTCTCCTCCACCCGTTGCAGTTGTTCCTTACAATAGCGGTCCACAAGCTCATTAGACCCAATATGATCCTTTAATACTTGTGCTAGACGCTCATTGACCTCAGACTTTGCCCTTCTCTTTAGGTATGCGTAGATATCTTCCAATCTTGATGTTTCAAGATATACTTTAGAATAAGACGGTCCCATCTTATCAGCCGCTATGAAGCCCAGTACTTCCAATTCTTTAATGGCTTCATTGACACCTTCAAAGGTCTCATAATCGCTGTGATCCTTATATTTCCTAATTAGCTTTTCAGGAACTGTGGCAAAACGTTGCCTAACCTTATTGGTTCCGCTGAAGCTCTTGCTGGATTCATACTTATCCATAAGAACGTTTAGCAGCTTTTTACTGTAATCCATAATATGCTCCTTATTGGGATCATAGTGTCAGAACAAAGCTTTTCTATTCCCAATCCTACAGGTCATAAGTCTCTATGATGCTCGTACTGCCTTCACGCATGGCCATAAGTATGGTGTCCACTTTCTCACCAATCACTTCTAGCTTTGAAGGTGGCGTCGCCAATATCACTTGGAAATCCTGCTGATTCAGGAAATCCATCATCGCTGAGATTCTGTTGTCGTCCATCTTATCAAAGGCTTCATCAAACATGATGATTCTCACTGTATCTCCCAGTTTGTATAACTGAGCAAAGGATGCTGCGATCGCCACATAATAAGGGGTTTGTGTTTCACCACCACTTTTTTCTCCGTAGATCTTAGAAAAACGCTGGGCATAGCCTTCTTTGTTCCTAACCTCAATATCATAATCAAGGTACCGACGATAATCTGTGTATTCCTCAAGAACTTTGTCCCCTGCATCGTCATATGCCGTCAACTTGGAGAACAGGTCCTCCATTTCCTCTTCAAACTCAGCATCGAAGCTTGCTGACCAAAGGTTAAAGTCGCCTGCAACATTGTTACCGGACATAATCATCCTGTAGATGCTTTCCTTCTTTTTATCAAAAGTAATGACAAAATGATAGCTGTCATCGCCATAATAGATATCTTTAAGGGCTTTATTCAGATGCCTAAATTCATAATGCGCATTTTCAATGTATTCTTTGAGCTTCGCCAAGAAAGACTCTCTGAATTCCAAGTGACAATGATCTTTCGCCTTTTTAAGTTCCTCATCATACTTGATAATCTCAGAAGATGACAGCTTAAAATGCTCCTCCACATATTCTTGGATATACCCGACACCGATATTCATATCCGAATCATATCCCTTACAATAGTTGACCTGCCTTCCTTGGAGTACATTGGTCTGCTCATCAATCTCTGTCTCTAAAGCTTTAATACGACGGCCAAAGTTATAGATGATCGTGTCAGGTGACTTACTCTTCTTTTGTTCCTCGTATTTGACAAATCCTTCTTCTTTTTGACCAGCATCCCCATCCGTAATGATTTCCAAGCGATGCTTCTCGTCGGTTAATTCTAACTCTGATTCCTTTAGACGTTCCTCTGTCTGCTGTTTCTCTGATGCCTTGAACGACTTCTTTTCAACAGCTTTTCTATGTTGATCATCCAGTTCCTTGAGTTTGATAACACTTTCATCCTGCTTCATTTTCAGTTCCAGATACGTCGGATCATTCTCAGCTTCCTTCAGGCGGACTGCCGCCTCTGCAAGCTGATGCTTCACCTTTGCCATCTGCTCCGGACTTTGAATATGCTCCAGCAAATCTTCCAACCGGAACATACGAAGGGCTTTCACAGCCAAATCATATTTTCTCAATTCCTCTTTTAATCCATTAAGATGAACAATGATTCCTTCTAGCTGTTCCTTTTTCTTCATTAGCTGTATTTCAATAGCTTTACTGCCGATGTAAGGCATTGCATAGATATCATCTCTTATTTTACGCACTGCATAATTCTTATAGAGCATACATCCGTCTGTGATACCGACTCTGTGATGCTTAAGCTCATGAATATCTTCACATCTTATAACGCGATTAAGAAGATATGCTGCATAAGCTTTGGCATATCTGTTATCACTGGTGATTACATAGAATAGACTGCTACTGTCAACATCATATTCCAGCTTAAGCTTACCAGTATTTACAAGGCCAACGGTATGTATCTCATGCCGGATATGATTATAGGTTTCTAGTGCCAGTTCATAATCCCTGGGTTCTACGATGATATTGAATCTTTGGGTGTTCAAGTACCCTTCCACCGCATTCTGCCATCTGGTATCTGTCACTTCAAGCAGTTCGCAAAAAATATGCACCGTACGCTTTATACCATGCTTTGCAAAAGCCTCTTCAATTGCTTTCTTAAGCTTTTGTGTATACACCGGATAAGTAATCTGTTTCTTTTTGAGAGAACGAATTTCTTCTTCTAGAGAGATTCTGCTTTTCACCAATGTTGTCTCTTTGCTTTTAGCATCATGATAAGCTTCTGAGTACTTTTGATCACGTTCTAAAATAGCACTATTGATTGAATGCACTAGTAAGGTCTTGTCTTCAACAGGTGTCTCTTTTCCCTGAAGCATAGACAACTCATCTCTCGTAACAAAATAATCCTCATGGACTTTCAGCTTAAGAGCAATCTGTTCCACGGTCTTTACTGCCTTTGAAAGAACATTAAGGGACTTTTCTATATCCGACTTCTCATAATCCAAGTCTCTGATTTCATCTTTCACTTTCTGAATCAACGCTGAATTCTGATGGCTGTTCAATGCCACTTCGTAAGCTGTCTGCTGCTTACGTTCGTCGTCTACAGCTTTTTTTAGTCTAATCTCTTCTTGTTCAGCGCCTTTAATGGCCTGCCCCACTAGCAATAACTGTTTCTTCAAATGATCAATAGACCCTTGAAGCTGATCGATTCTGGCTCTGGCAATAAGTATCTTGTTGACACCAATCTGGCGCTCCCTAAGAGTGATTTCCTCATGGGTTGCTTTGATTTTTTCCAGATCATCAATCTTCTTTCTAGTAAGATCCATCAAGTCTTCCAGTTCTTTTAATGACTCAATGTTTCTTCTTAGTGAAGCCACTTCAATCTTTCGTTCTGCCAATATGAATTTATTGATAAACGCCTTCACATTGTCCATAGGCTTAAAAGCTAATGACTTTGGCACAATATCAAAAAAGCGACTGTCCAGATTCCCTAGACGTCTGGCAAACCGTTCTTTGGCTTGATTATCCCTATCTATCAAGTTGATCTTCTTGCCTTTCAAGCGGAATTCATCTGTTGTAGACGGCCTGTCACCTGTTAGAAATGACAATTCTTCCAGGGAATCCTCCACGACATACCATTTGGTTATCAACTTAGCTTCCTCATCAGGAGAATCTATCTTCGCGCCAATAACAAAGGTTTTGCCCGTTCTTTCTTCATAGAATTCAAGGGCTGTAGCAAATTGTAGCGCCTGAAAATACGTATACTGTCTCGAAGAATTGTCTTATCAATCGATGGCCTGCTTTTAACCTTGAGGATACTGTATTTCTCGTGAACCTCTTCCATCAACACAACTGTCTCACTGTTCTGGCTTAATTCCTTGCGTTTTTCAATATATAATAAGCGGAATATGAGCAACAGGATTGTCTCACCTTTTTTTAGCCCTAACCGTCCGGTACCAAAGTTATTACTCAGGCCAATAACCCCCTGCTGCTCGTTAAACTGCAGTTCGTAGCCCAACAATTCAAAATACTGAGCAAAGTATGCTCTATGTTGTACTGCAAATACATAATCCGTACGTGTTGACTCCAGCTTTTTTAGAAGAAAACACTGGTTCAATAATTTATTGGCTGCCGACCGGAACTTTTCTTTTTGGGTCACACTTTCAAGAAATATATCCATAACTACCCTTTCTCTATCCAATAATCCATAAATCTAAAGAGCTCGATTTCCACTTCATCTTCTGTTGGAATCACCTTATAGGTGGATTTTTGATCTCTGCCATACAGACTTATAAAAATCATGCGAATCAAATCACGCTTACTTTTAAGTTCCAACTCTGATGCACGGATTCTGGTTTTTCCCTCAGTTTCAAACAAGCCACTCACGTATGTATTAATGTTCTTTCTGGAAAACCGCCGCCGGTCTCTTTCCCTTTGAGCTGCTTTCCTTGCCGCTCTTTCTTCCTGCGTCAATCCATCAAGCCTATCAAGGGCTGCTGGCGGACCGGTATTTTTCTTAATAGGCATTACATACAGCGAATCGCCATCTAGGTATCTTTGCGGGAAAATACTCACCAATTGCTGCAATATCTCCGGTGCTTCATCGTACAAAGATAGGTCCTCATCGCAATTCATTTCGTCTGCAATGTGATTCAGAATCCTTATAAGTTTACCCTCTACATTGTTCATGTTATTCAAAAGGAATTTTGCTCTGGCAACAGCGCTGGCAATATACCTGGAATTTTTCTCATCAATTTCTTCAATGATCTCATCGTAGCGTTCAAATGCAATGATCATCGTCATGATTTTCTCTTTAAGCATCTGTTCTGCTTCTTGGCGCTCATCGACTTCTTCCACCAACATAAGTCCTGCAACTGCCCTGTCAAAAACCTTCTGGTCATCCATGAGCTCATATAGCTTCTCCTGTATGGTAGCTCTGAAATAGGAGATATTATCACTGGTCTTGATTCTATGATAGGCTTTGGAACCGATGTCCTTGTGATATAGGAAGAAATCCTCCACAATTTCATTGGCTGATTTGTCATTGGTCAGGTCGTCTATATATCGCTTAATATTCGTATTAAGCTTCTTAAGGCCCTTCATCAAGGTATCTGTGCTTTGAGAAACGCTAAGAATAATGTACTCATAAGGTTTCGTATATGCTTCCCCGTTGAGCAGTGTTCCATGAATTTGTGATATGATACTCTGATATTCCATCTCATCATCACGTATGATATTCTCAAAGGTATCCAGTAACGTCGAAGCATAATCCAAAAGATTGACCTTCACCGTATAATTAGGTCCCTGCTCATATTCAATCCACCCAGTCTCTTTAAGCTTTCGAATAACAGAAGACGCCTGACTTCTTGCATCCGTTGCCGCTTCGCTCTCTTCTTCAAACATAAGCTCATCCAGATGACTCATGTCAAAATAGCGTTCCAATTCCGCAACCAATATATCCCGATCGACACCATAAGACATTTCATCCTTATAGCTCCGATAGATAATCAGAAGACAGTCTAACAACGTTTCCCTATATTTACTTGTTAAAGGTTTGAAAAGGTCTCTGTTAATGATTTGAAAAAATTCCATTAATCCACTTCCGCATAGTCGTATTCATATCGTGTTTCGTGTGTCTATACTCCCCTTACTTTTTCTGAGTAAAGTCATTTCAATAATACTCTAATACGCAAAAATAAGCAAAAAAAAACCTTATAACCAAATATATGGCCATAAAGGTCTCTTCAACGTTCCCAGCAGGAATCGAACCTGCACCTTAAGCTCCGGAGGCTTATGTGATATCCATTTCACTATGGGAACGAATCGCCCCGCCAACAGCGTTCATGTCTGTCAACAAAGCTTATCCATTATAACACAGGCATAAGTAGCTGACAACTGGGGAAAAATTTCAGGTTTACTTGTCTCGTCCACTGATTTTTTTGCCTCATACAGCCTCATACCGTTCAAGAACATAGTCTTTAAACAGCTCATCCACCTTAGAAAAATACCTCTGACTATGATAGACAAAATAGATGCTTCTGGTCATATCCAATCCTTTTATGTTCAATGGTAGAATAAGACCATCCTTAATTTCTTTCTCAATAGACAGCCTCGATACAACCGATACACCTAAGCCATTTATAATCATTTTTTTAAGGGTTTCATTGTCCTCAATGATCCCTTTGATTTTCAGGTCTTTCCTGGAATGTCCCTGTTCTTCTAGAGCTTCATAGAAAGTCTCTAAGGTTGCTGACCCTTCGCCTCTGAGGAGCAAATTTTGCTTAAATAGAAATCCACGATCCACCTCCCCTTGATCCAAATGACTGAACTGTTTAGCGGATACCGCTAGAACAAGCTGATCTTTTACCAACTCGATGCACTGCATATTCTCGTTACACTTACACCTGCCGGTAAAGCCAAAATTAATCCGTCCGGATTCTATGTACTGAAAGACACTTTTGGAATCTGTTTTCTTCATATCAATAGCAATATTCTTATAACACGGCATGAAATCGTATAACAAATCCGGAAGAAGGTAGGTTGCAGGTAAAGAGCTGGAGAAAATGGTTAGTACGCCCGATACATCCTGCTGTGATCTGCTGCGTTGACTGAAACGATTATAGATCTCATCTTCCTTGTTAATGATTGTCGTTGCATATTGATAAAATTCTTTTCCCTCTGCCGTAGGAATGATATCGTTATGAAACCTTCTAAGGAGGATAACGCCGAATTCCTTTTCAAGGCTTTTTATCTGCTTTGTCACCGCTGGCTGGGATAAGTAAAACTTCTCCGCCGCTTTTGAAAAACTATTCAAATTAACAACTTCTACAAATGTTCTTAAATACGCTGTCTTCATGATCTATCCTTACATTTTTGGTTATGCCTGCATGTTCATATACACAGCCGTTGCATCATCATGTAGCCGTAAGCGCTTGTATATTTTCAGTTCAGAATCTTCTTTTTCAATCTTTCGAATATCATATAGGATACTATCGAGCCCCTCCCCTTCACAGGCATCAAATAGCTGTCCAAGATCATATTTCTTGTACTTATTATAAATGGCTGAATAGCCGTCACTCATTATCAGCGTACTGTAGACATCTGTTAAGGCATACTCTTTATAAATCCCGTGCTTAATTGCCCCTTCATCATGTTCCAATATATAATAACCGTCCTCTGAATTCATTTTCAGACGATTGTTCCTAAGGACATCCAACTCCTCTTTGGTATAACCATTAAAGGCAATCTCACTGGCACGCTGCTTATTATTATAAATCATCGACATCACTTGGCTGTCAAAGGCTTCTATTTTATCATCGATTAAGGTCTCAAAGTTTCCATCAAGGGTCTTTATGCTGACCTCTGTATCACCAAGAACATAACATTCCATCCTATCACCATTGATTCTAACGACGCCAATCGAGGCCGACGCTCTGTCCAATTTGGACACTTCATTAATATCTGCATATTCCTCAAAGGCCTTATTCATTGCCACAACACCTTCCTCTAGAATTGTTACGATACTTTTATCCATATATTCCATATGTGCAGACAGGTATTGCTGCCACCAGCTAACCATCCATACAACATCACTGTAATGGCCCGTATTGTTGACAGTATTAAGAGGCAACGCCCCATCAATCACCCAAAAGCTATTTTGGGTTGATCCGTGAATATCTTCACTATGTTGTTTATAGGAATGTGTGATCAATTCGAATGTCATGTTCATTCTCCTTATGTCAAAATTCAGGTGCTCTGTTGATGAAAGCGCTGATGATTAATGCAAATAAAACAACTAGTGTACCATAGGCCATCGTCAGTCCTATCTTATAATCAAATATACCATTGACCATCGCTATGGATATTGGTTTATTGTCCACGGTGTACAGAAAAGCGGAAATTGTATATTCGCCAATGGTTCGAATGACAATCAGCATGGTGCCTGACATAATACCTGGTGCCACACTGGGAAGTACAATGCGCCTGAATGTCTGAAACGGATTTGCCCTTAGGCTTTTTGAGGCTTCTATCAACACATCATTCAAATTCTGAAGGGAAATGGTGGTTGACCTGAACATCAACGGTAGTAGACTTACTGTATAGGCGATTGGCAATAAGATGTACTGACCCACTAATATATGATTGCCTGTAAATATCGTCGGACGATTGAAAGCGTTAATCATGTTAACGGCAATGGCACTTGATGGAATCGCCCATGGCAGCATCACCAGCAATTCTATCGGTACCTTTAACCTGGACTTCGTTTTTACCACAATGTATGATGCTGGTACTGCTATCATAATACATAACCCAGCTGTAATGCCAGCCATAACTGAACTATTTATAAACGGTGCCAGAGCCCGTGATTTGGTAAATATGCGACTATAGTTATCCATAGAAAAGGTTTTGGGATAAATCTCAATCATCCATGTACCTGGCTTGACAAAAGATAACAGTATGATGGTGATAATTGGTAAAAGAATAAAAACAACAAGCATCATCATAAAGGTCATCAGTGTGCCCCTAATAAAAGGATTTCTAATTGTCTGTGGTTTGAGACCGATGCCTTTGACATTATTGGTGAATTGGATCTTATTCTCATAAGAGCGAGATAATCCCAAATAGACCAACGAGACGATTGTCAACACAATGACTTGTGTGGCCGCCATATCCAAATAATTATTTGCTTTGGATAACAGTATCTGTGTTGTAAGCACCTTATAACTGCCACCGATGATACTTGGTGCTGAGAATGATCCGATGCCTGTCATAAAAGTAATAACGGAAGATGCAATCAATGCCGGCCTTATGTATGGTAGTATGATGGTCCAAAAGACCTGTCTTCTAGAAGCGCCCAAATTTCTTGCCGCTTCAATTGTATAACGGTCTATATGTCGTATCGCGAGGGCCACATTCATATAAAAGTAGACATACTGCGTATAGGCATGAACAAACAGTATCCCCTTAAGCCCCATAAAACGATACGGCACCTCTTCAAGCCCTAAAGTTAACTGTATCGTTTTTGTAATAAGGCCGCTTTCACCATATAATTGCACAAAGGCAAAGACAATAATCAAACCTGGTAAAACCACCGGTAATAGTAGCAGTTTATCAAATAATTTGCTATAAGGCATCTCGAAATAGTGGATAAGAAAGGCCAATAATGTGCCAATGATACCGCAGACAAACACTGTGAGCAATCCAAGTACGATTGAATTTTTAAGTGCCATACGATAGGATTCTGAAGAAAAAAAAGACAGATACTGTTCAAAGTTGAGCCCAGCATCCCCATATAAGCTGACCTCTAAAGTTCGCAGTACAGGGTATAGTATAAAGCCAATCAGTACCCACGCTAAAGTTCCAGAAATGATGTACCGAATAATATTCGATTGATTAAAAGCAATTTTTTTCATTTTTGCACCTGCCTAATTATGCTTTGAGAACCTTTATACACTCTGGCTCGATAAATAGGGTCACCTCTTGACCCAAACGGTATAACTCTCTATGGGCATACCCATTTAAAGTCACCACTTTCAATGATCGATCGCCAAGGCTAACACGATACTCTATCAAATGGCCATTGATTTTTACATCATCTATTTTCCCCGAATACTGATTCTTCGAATCTTCCGTCATCTGTACGAAACTAATATCTTGAGGACGAATAGCAACATAGTCGCCTGTTACGTCACCTGCAAGTCTTAATGTAATATCTGATCCTACATGCGCCCTTTGATTCTCTATTCTAGCAGAAAACATATTCGTATCACCAATAAACTCCGCAACAAAGGTGTTGGCCGGTTCATTGTAGACCTCATCCGGTGCTCCCACCTGTACACACCGCCCCTTTTCAAAGACAGCAATACGATCGGACATTGTCATTGCTTCTGTCTGGTCGTGAGTGACAAATATCGTTGTGATCTTAAGCTTACGCTGAATCTCCTTAAGTTCCCCTCGCATTTTGTCCCTTAACCGGGCATCCAGATTCGATAAGGGTTCATCGAGCAGCAGTAATTTCGGCTCCATCACAAGAGACCTGGCCAAGGCGACACGTTGCTGTTCGCCGCCAGACAATTCAGATACTGGTCGATTTTCATAACCATCCAATTTCACAAGGGAGAGATATTCTTTTACCCTTGCTTCAATGTCATTCTTTTTCATTTTTTTTACTTTCAGTCCATAAGCCACATTCTCAAATACCGACATAAACGGAAACAACGCATAATTCTGAAATACCATCCCGATATTTCTTTTCTCTGAATCCATATCTGTCACGTCCTCACCATCAAAGATGACCCGCCCTTTTTCAGACCTGATAAAACCTGCAACAATTCGAAGTAACGTTGTCTTTCCGCATCCTGACGGACCAAGAAAAGTAAAGAACTCACCCTCATCAATAGTTAAGTCGACCTTGTTCAGTACGCTTAGTTCATCGTATGATTTTTCAATACCTTCTAGAGATAATAATGCCATAGTCTGCCTCGATTTTCTTATTGATTCGTCGTATATCTCGTACAAAAAAGAAGCACTACCAAAAGACCAATGGATATCTTGTGGTCATTCCAGTAATGCTTCCTTAAACGTCAAATTATTTATTCAGCGTCTTTTGCTGTATCTTTTACGTCTGTATCCCAAGTTTGCATCCACTCAGATTGCTTCGTTGCAAGATCTGCCCAATCAACATCCATAGGTGTGATTTCAATCTCACTCATCCATGCTGGTGAAGATGCGAAGGCCTCATCATTAGTTGGTAGCCGATTGAATTCATTGGCCAATAGTGCTTGAATCTCAGCGCTTCCTGCAAAGTCAATGAACGCTTTCGCCGCATTAGGATGTGGTGCATTGTTGATCAACGCAATACCATCAGTGATGATTGGTGAACCACTTGTCGCATTAATGACTTCAAGAGGCATATCGTTGTTGATCTTGTTATCAATAATTGAGTTAAGCGGTGCATAAGTGATGGCCGATTCTTGACGTCCAACCGCTTGGAACATCAAAGATCCACTGCTGTAGTATTGCTTAGTGTTAGCATCCAATGCTTTCAGGTATGCCCATCCGCCTTCAATATCAGAAGCCATCTCGTATTGTTGAAGCAAACAGGCGTAAGTCGCTCTTGCGGAAGAAGACAATGCGTTTCGAAAGACTAGTTGATCTTGGTACATTTCATTAGTAAGATCAGCCCAGTCTGTCGGTGCGTCTTCTGCTGAGATCATCTCAGTGTTATAACAAAGCATTACAGGGGTCTGAATCGTACCGAACCAGTATCCGTCTGCATCTTTGAACAATGGATCAACAGCATCTGCCCATGATGGTACATATGCTTCGAATATATCTTCAGTTTGAAGCTCCATGAAGACTGCTGAAGAACCACCGTACATAACATCAAGCTGTGGATTGTCCTTCTCTGCACGTACACGTTCAGATAACTCACCTTTAAGGTTGATGAATTCAACCGTCACGCCTGTGGCTTCTTCAAAAGCATCTGCAACCATTTCGATCATATCCTCACCATGAGTTGAGTACACAACGACTTTCTCTTCAAGTGCCACTGGTTCTGCATCCTCAGTTTCTTCAACTTCAGCACTTTCCTCTGCTGTTGCTTCAGTTTGGCTCACAGCTTCTTCTGTTGTTGCCGCTGCTGGTTCCTCTGACTGACAGGCTGCCAAAGAAAGTACCAACATAAGTGACATAATCATGCTCATTATTTTTTTCAATTTCATTTCCCTCCACTTTTATCCAAACCAGCGCTTAATATCTATACTGTTTGAACATATGTTATGAATCCCCAGACTAGATGGGAATATTCAGACGTATGTTATCAGAAAATCTATTGATAAACAACGACTATAACTGGCTTTCATAGGCATCACGGAGGTATTACTTTTTTTATTCACCAACTCATTAGGGTAAAAACACCGACAAATGATCCATCACATAACTCTTCACTACCTCTTCATCCAACGGTTCTAGGCTCAATATACCACTGCAAGTATGAAAAGCCTCTGGCAGTGACCCTTCACTCCAAGTCAATGCCTCATCAAACCAATCACGGTAAATATCTGATACGAGAAAACCAAGTGCTTCAAGGGAATAGCGACACTTTTCCGGATATTCGCATGGCAATCCCTCTTCTTTCATACATACGAGACACCTTGTGCAATTCCCTGGTGGTAGAGATAATGTATTAGTGAAGTCAGATTCTGCTTCCAGCAGGATTTCATCCATTTGATCCTTTACATCGTTAAAAAGGTACATGGAAAAGTCAGATATTACATTGGACCTCTTCCCATTATTATACCTTGCCTTCACAATACTATCGTAGGACAGTATACCAAGGAAATCCCAATTCTTTTCAATAAATTTACCTTCAATATAAGTCATAATCAAAGTAACATGAGTATAATCATTCATATAAGACTCAGTTGTAAAATCAAAGTCTGGACAGCTGTAATTGCGTCCATAACTGCTACACCCCTTACAGTAACCATTGACTTCCAATGGTGCATAAGCCTTCATCAACTGCTCTTTTGTTATTGTAACTGTCCAGACGTCCACAGGTATTTCTAATGTCATAATATGGTACCTATCATTGACTTTTCAGTCGTCCTCTCTCTTCTTGCTAGCCGCCATTTTGCGTTGTTGCTTAATCTCATAGAGGTTGTGATCCGCTTGTCTAAGCAGTTCATCCATCGTAGATAGAATCTCGTAATCATAAGACGCGCAACCAAGACTGATATCCAAAGTATACGGCTTATTATCTTCAATAACAATTTCTCTAAGTCGGCTTCTTATATAGCGAATGGTTTTATTAATATGATCATGGTTGTCTTCATTCATCAAAAGAGCTGTGAACTCATCACCAGACATCCTTGCCACAATTGCGTCCTCACCAAAACACTCCATCAGAGTATGTCCAATGGTTCGAATGGCATAATCTCCCTCGTCATGACCATAAGTATCATTAATGATCTTCAAGCCGTCTATGTCACCAAATATGACATAAAATGGTTCTTTACTATCTGAGGCCTTAGTAAAATATCGTTCTGCTTCCATGTAGAATCCACGTCGATTATACAGGCCAGTCAACTCATCCTTGATGGACTGACGCCTTAATAACTCGTTGGAAATTTCCAGCTCCTTAAGCACGCTATTAAGGGCAATCTCTGACTCTTTTCTTCTGTCAATAATCTGACATCGTTTTAGAGCGGCACTGACATTCGTCCTTATCGTCTCATAATCTGTCGCATCCAAGGCATCAAGGCTCATGACTATGTAGCCATAATGAGTATTCCTGGAATAAAGTGCCAGCGTAATCATATTAACCCAGTTATCCTGATACATGATACTTGTCGGCAACATATTATGGGTGACAAAACTTTGTGATTTTAACATATCATTTTCTTCAAGGGCCATCGATAAGATCGACGTTAATGGATATGGAAATTCCCCATCACTATCGTATTCAATAGGCCTTTTATAAAGAACCATATAGCATCTCTTTATGCCATAATCCTTCAAGCCTTCTTTTAATATTGAGTAAATTTCTTCCTTAGAAGATACATTTGCCAGAAGACTCGCCGTATGCCGCGTGACCTTGAATCGTTCCCTGAATCTGTTGTATATATGTATCTCCTTGCGTCTCATACTTTTGGATACGGCTAGAGACGTATGATATAGAACTTCTTCAGCCCTATGTATAACACCCAGTCTTTCTGCATAATGCAGCAGCCAAGCCCTAAGTTCCTCTAAGAATGCCTCAAAGTTCGTATGACGAATATCTGATAGTATCGCATCTGCCATCATGGAACTTAATTCACTCATCAAGCCAGAACAATGATCTTCCTCCATTAGAATACACTGTGTCTTTCGGGCAATGATCTCTGCATACCGGTCAGCCCTTCCTGCATTCTCTTTAGATGGAAGAATATACTCGCAGATCAATTCTCTCAAATGAAGAAACAACTCATGTTGCTGGTCCGCTATTGTCAGTGGTGCATTACTGTCTGGTCGGCGCCTGTCTGCATCATCTCTTCCAATATAAGACGCTATAAGGTTTGGAATGCATCCACAGGATTCTCTGATAATCAGACGCCCTTCCACCTTCTGAATCATTGGTAATGTCTTTTTTGCCCATAAGGCTTCAAAAGTATTTAGAGCATTATTATATATTTTTTTCAAATCCTGATCATAGGTCGTAAGTGGTGGAAATGACTCTCTTGAAAGCTGAACATTGTCAAAACCTGTCACGAGTACCTCACCAGGAATACTGTAACCCAACTGAATTAAACGACTATACGCACCAATAGCCATTTCATCATTAGCTGCCAGTATCGCTCTTGGCATCCTTCGATTTATTTCCAGGAAATAGTCCACAGCCTTTTGGCCATCTTCCTCTAAGAATTCGCCACTGTAAGTGTTCCTTGGTGTTTCTTCCAGCTCGGCAGCCTCAAGGGCCTCTCGCCATGCCAACGTACGAACGTACGCCTCTTCATTCACCAATGGCCCACTGATAAAGGCCATTTCCTCCAAAGGGACATGTTCCGACATATGGGTAATTATCTCGCTCATCGCTTTTTTGTTATCAAGGGATATGCTGTGAAAGGTTGAGTGTTCTTTGCCCACCACAACCACTGGAATTTTTGTATTCAGTTCCCCAAGTCGTGATGATAGGAGAGATTCCTGTGCATGAAGCAGTGTAGAAGGCACAAGCAATATACCATCTAATATCCGCTCTGATGCCAGATCATAGATGGTTCTTAGATGATTGTCCATGAAATCATAGACAATATTGGCTGAGCACGCAAAAAAAATCAGTTGAATCTGATCATTCATCGTACTGCGAATTAAATTCTCTGTAACTGTTCTCTGGTACTCACTGTCCATTGAATCAGTGAACACCCCAATACGCTTCTTCATTCATTACCCCGTCCCCCCAGACTCAGTAAAGCCACGTACTCGTATAATTTTACTATATGACCGAAAAAAAATAAACCCAGACCATCCTACCACAAAAAAAATCCGTCCTCACTATTTACCGAGCATATAGCATGGATAGTAGCCTTCAAGTGCTGCCGCTTCACCACTTGACAGTATCTTATGCAACGTGTCCGTATGGACATGGACGGTCGCCTCTGCACAATAATATAGTTGGCCGGCTACATCGACATAGCCATCAACTGGCTTTTCTTTTACCACAGCCCCTTGACCCAAGGCCATCATCTCAAGATATTCTCCACCACCTAAAGGCTGACCCTGAACAAAAGCGATGATACCCACCTCATTCGTTACTGTCGTCAGTCGATTATCCTCTCCTAGAGGCAAATAAAAATCATAGATACACCCGAGTTCTGCGGTATAGCGATTGTGAAGAGTCACCGTCTGCTCTAAGGCATTTGTTACTGAGGTATTGATAATCTGATTGCGCCACTCTTCAAAGCTTTCAAATGTTCCTGCCCCATGATAGCTTGCAAGGATTGACCATTCTCCATCATAACGGGATAATGTGGCGTTATCTATCACCGTTAATGACGTCCCCATGGTCACTTGATAGCTATAGGCACCATCATTGTAAGCAAAGGGCTGCTTCTCACTTAGAATCGGCTGAATCTTCCTTTGACCACTGCCATCAAATACCTCTCGGGCCCCGTAGATGTAAAAGCCATCATAATCAAGTATCAATACCGCCATGATATACTGACTGACCCTTGTCCTATCCGTTACTGTAAACGCATTAAAACCACCACAATAAATATCCAGAAATGCCTTTGTCACTTCCTCTGCATCAATCTCTAAAGCCTCACCTCCGGATGCTGTTCGGTCCGATGAAGTTCGTATGACCGAAGCGGCGTCATCCGTCGCATTATTGACGATATTTTGATAATACTGTGATAATTGGGCTTTGGACTGGAGATTTCTTGCCGATGTGTAACTGGTCAGCATAAAAGGCATGGTTATGATCACAAAGAAAATACTGACTTTAATCAGGTTCATGACGTACCATCCCTCCATTTCTTACAATGATCACCGGCCAATCCATACTTCTGCCGAAGATCATCCCTCTTGCCCTTTGAGCCAAAGTCTGATCTTTATTCTCAATCTGAATGAAGAACAGGTCGCCGACAGACATATTATAAGTACCTATTCCTTCAAGGGTGTCGTATATATCAGCGTTGTACTTACCCATGTAATCCGAAAAATAGTCACCGGTAAAGATTCCCGTCGACTCATCGTAGATTGGTACATAGATCTTGGAATAGTGTTCCAGCTGTATGTCATAGGCGATCCCTGTTGCATTCAACTGATCCGTCAGTGTCTGGATAATCTCCGGCTCAATCACGCCTGTATTTCTGACTTGATCACACATCTGGCTGACTGCACTATAAGCAACCGAATAGGTAATCGCTTCCTGCCGATCATACATGACCATCATCGGTGCAGCAAACATGAGAACTACTGCTAATATCACCGCCATGATCTTCCACAAACCCTGCTCAACCATAATGCACCACACATTCCTTATCTACCATCTAGATGAATCTGTTCTGTCTCGCCACTAGTATCCACAACATACGTGACATCATATTCCTCAGAGACAAGGGACATCAAACTGCCACGCAGAGCTCTGACACCATCATAGTCATTGACTGGTGGGTAATATACCCCATCAATGTAGACACTTATTTTAGGTGTCCCATACATCGAACCGCCCGCTTGACTATCAGGCTGCATACTCTTATCCGTTAACAACCAAAGAATCTCTGCCTTGGAAAGGCCTTTTTCTGACAAAGTACCTTCATATACCTGAACAGCACCCTCTCTTTCTGCTACCATATATCCCTGATTCATGTAGGCCATGACGGCGCTGTGCATGCCAAGAAAATGGGTCAAGGCCACTACCAGCAATATGCCGGCAACAGCCATTTCCAAAGCCTTTACCAAAGACTGATCCATTATTGCTGATCAAAGTCTACGCCTCTTACCTGATCATTCACATCATAGATCAGTGTTGCATAGAATTCGCCATATGGGTTGATATATAACGTCGTCTGGCTCTTGTCCTGGGCATTCTGAATGGACGTATTTATTGTTCCTAGAGCTATTTCGCCCAGTGTTCCTGCGGCCGGATCCCCTGATGATACATAGGTTGTTGTCGTCCCTGAATTATTGGTTACAACCACTTGAATTTCGCCGGATTGCTGCTTGTATCTGTTGATAGCACTGATAACGTCACTACCACTGACCTCTTTATTATCATACATACTGTATTGAGCATTAGAGAGCTCCCTGGTTGTGTTGTCTAGTTGCTCTGCACCTTCAGCCGCCATTTCCTGCCCACTGGTAAAAACACTCATACCAATCATAACCACTGCTACAAAGATAAGGATACTAACCCCCAACCATAGTGCTTTTTGAATATTACCGTCCATACTTTCCTCCTGCTGTTAGGGCTCTCCCCTACTTTAATTGATTGAAATATTGTTGCATCTGGGTAAGAGATGAGACAATCATCGGTATGATCATGTAGAGAACAATCAAACCATACACCGGTAAAAAGCCCAGCATATTCCCAAGGTTAATCTTTCGTTCCACTATGCGCTGATTAATCTCTTTTCTCTGTTCCATATAAAATTGCCTTTCTGAAGAAAGGGCTTCGAAAGCTTCTGTCAGGCTGATATCCTGAGACGCTAGGGTCAGACTGTCTATGATATAACCAAACCGTTCATCACCGGTCTGGGCTTTCAACATATCAAGAGCATCGGTCATACCGGCACTGGCATCATTAAGGCACCGATCAATAGGTTCCTTATAGACGCTGGCGTACAGAGCCAACCACTCCAATACATCCTGAACACTTAACCTTTGATGGTGCATCAACATAAGAATGATGTTGGTAAAGCCTGAGACCTCATCCTGTATCTCCACCAGCAAGACTCTTCGCTGAAAGTAGAGGTAAGCCAGTGGTAGCTGATAACCTATGGTTGCCATACCTAAGCACAAAATTAGCTCCCACCATTTAAAATACTGACTTTCCAGTGATGCCCACTTATTCATTAGACGCTTGGCCGCAATACTTGCGGATACCTCATCCAGTTCAGATACCGCTAGCATTTCTATTAGCGCCTCTTCTGTCGTTTCCTCCACCATCATGGTCAAATACTGGTTATCAAACTCAGTCGTCGCTACAGCCTTTGCCATGGCCTCATCCGAGAGCTGACCGCCGAGGAAGGAATCCGGTATTGTAGGGTCATGCCAGATATGATAGCGCTGATTGTGCTGAAGCATCAATACCAGTGCCAGTGATATGAACAGTGCCGCCCCGAAGCTCATGACCTGCCTGGTCGTCATTGCCTCTACGCTCATCTGACTACCACAGGTTCTTAACAGACTATGACGTCTGTGCCAGTCAATGCCAGTTGGTTTGAGATGATCCACCAATGAATGGCCAAAACCTTCATAAAGTCTCTGCTCTAGAGGTGCATGCCCCCCGTTGCTCAGGGCATCATCGAATCTTTGAACTCGCCTTAGTAAGATAAACGCTACTAATATAAGGGCAATGGACGTAATTTTCAAAACGAACCCTGCCTGGCTGCTGTAAAACGCTTCAAGGGGCATGAAGTAACCGCCTGCCCAAGATCTGATTGGACCAATGCCAAATATAGGCAATAAGACAATGATGTTCAAACTCTTCAGAGCGTAATTCAACTTCTCCCGTTTTGCCACTTCCATACGGATTTCCCCTGTCAGATCCGCAAGGTTGCTCATAAAAATACTGCTACCCTCCCAAGTGGTGTCCCCGTATTCCATGGTCATGTAGGCTAGACCCAAAAGCATCTTAAGAAACTTGTTCGGCGCTGTCTCGTTAAAGGCAATCATTTCCTGTTCTATGTCTCTTGATGTGAGGACGTCATAGATTCTGTTGCCTTGAATGCTCACTTCATGATGATGCTTATCAAGTGATATAACCGCCTGGTAAATTGCTTCATCCACCATACCTGTTTCGTAATATTTGAATCGAATCAATTCATTCAGCCTGACCTGCTGTTTCATAAGCCGATTCCTTTGACGTACAACAAAAAAGGCAATTAATGTCTCCGACATCAGCACTAATAGTAGTGAAAATAGCGCCAATAATACGAGTTCCTTGGTAACAAGCCATATGGTTAGAAAAAGCATCATCTGAAGGATCCATATGACGCTGTATATTTGTACCGTCTTTTTTCTTATGACCCTTTCACTGTCTCCACCGCCCATCTCTATACGACTTCGAATATTGATGATGGCCTTGCGAGTTAACGGGAATCGGCTAAACCATTTATATAGGCGCATATATACACCACTGACTCGCTGACCTTTTGAACCGCTGACCCGCCGTCTGGCTTGTGTTGATTTCCTATTCAACATCAGAAGTATCATTGATAGCGCCACTGCTAGGCAAAGCAGACCAATACCAGCGTATAAAACCCTTGAGTTTGTCATACCGCCTGCCTCCAGTGCTGTCTTATGAACCCATCAAAAGCTTGGCCGTCTTCCTGGGTCATGTGAAGTTTCATGGCTTTGATCGTTGATAATTGTATCATCTCATTTACCCGATACACCCCATTCTCATAGACAATGATATCTCTGGTTTCATAAGTTGTCCTGTCGGTACACCTTCGAAAATATTCAGTCATGGTGTCCATGAACTCTGTCATACTGCTTTCCTCAGCCTCCTTGTAGGCCATTGGATACGGCTGATCTCTTGGCACCTGAACAATCTCCGTTATTCTGCTGATATACCTATGTCCCTTCACATCCCTTTCAAGGTGAACATCAAAGTCAAGGACACTGACCACTTGCTCTTCAGCAATCTTTTCATCTCGGAAGATGTCACACTTTAGCAGAGCATTCCTTAGGGATAAAACCAAGTCATTGACGGTCTTACCATGATGGGTAAATAAGGTAAAAAGGCTTGCAACTTGTGCCATTTGAAGCATCCAGGCAGCGACTTCATCTGTTGCTACCTCCCCAAGAATACTAACCGAACCGTCCGTCTTTTTTTGCAAATCCAAACCCGCTTGCCCAGATATGGATGAAGTCTCTTTAAATGTTAATATATTACGCATCGGGTACACTTTTCTCAAGTGCAGCTCGAAAGCCATTTCTTGAACCCTAAGTGTCAGAGTACCGTATATATGCTTGACCATAGCCATGAGCATTGTCGTCTTACCACATCCTTGGGCACCTGTTATCGAGGTGATTCTTGCACCTTTCACCAAATACTTAAGCATCGCGGTAGGCAATTCACCGCCCGTATCCTGAATCAATTCTTCCAGACATACGTTCTTAATGTGAAACTTCCGGACAAAGAAGGCCCACGATTCAGAAAAGGATGGCCTGACAACAACAACCCTTGATCCGTCTTTCATCTCATTGACCCGATACCCATCCCTTTCGGATAATTGACCGGCCTTGTTATAACGATAGATATTCTGACAAATCCTTCTTAACTCTTTTTCACTGCCAAAAGATAGAAATGACAGATGGATGGATTTACCCTTGTAAAAGATCCATACACTTTCAAGCCCATTGACACCACGACCGATATCACTTTGTTGAAAGTTATCAAAATCCGTCAAACCTGACACACCACCGGAGATACCGTCAATGTTCATATCCCTTAATTCATCAACAACCCCAAATCCCTTATAGGATTGATAGACCCTTTGAGTGATGATTTCAAGTTTGTCTTCGTAGGAAAGTCGAACCAATGTATCATTGTAGATGCGTCTGATTTCATCCCCAGTAATGACATAACTGCCTACCTGCCCGTCCTCAATAAGGTACTTGAGCTCATCTAGACTGTATTTTTCTATAAGATATCCAAGGCCGTCATAGCCATAAGACTTCTTATACACATGAAGAAGAATCTCGAACATTTCGTCGAACCCTAAAAATTGAGGGTTGTCAAATGCCATGATTCGGTCAACACTCTTTGGTGTCACATGCTTTTCCCGTAGCAAATCCTTGATGTAATCTTTCACATACATCTTGTCCTGTATAGAACCATGGGTACAGCTTTTCAGTGCTTTTTTCAATTCATTCCTTTGATTGCGCTGGCGTCTGAAACTCTCCTCCGACAGGCCCATCTCATAGAGATTGGTTCTGGTCATTTCATCGATGCCCTCTTTAACCACCCCTATAAGATCGTCAATCTGATATGCCGCAGATTCTTTAGCCTGAACACTGCCCTTCCCTGTCTTCTTTGATTGACGTTGCATATACAATAACAGCATCCCGATAAATCCAGCCAGCACAAGGAGAATAAGCCCTATATTCAGCCACATTTTATACTGCCTCCATCATTTTCAGTGTGTCTAGAAACACCTGTGTGCTTTGTCTGATCTGCTTCATCAAAGGATAATACCGATCCTTACGCTGTACCTCATGATGTCTCATAAGAAAATCCAAGGCCAAGCCATTGTTGCATGCATCCCGTAAATCCGGGCTGTATGGTGTCCCTATGATCATTTCTAACCCATACAGTCTTTTGATGTTCTTCAATGTATATTTGCTATTGTCATCATAAGCCGCAATATGATATATGACTTTCTTATTATTCAACACATCCTTATAGTCATCATTGCTGAAAAAGTCATCCATCAGCCAACGATTCTGATTCAAGCATACTACCACAAGATCCGCCCCATCAAGGAGCATCGGCGTCAATTGTTGTCCTGTACCACTATGGACATCTACAATCAGCAAGTCGTAGGCTTCTTTTGCCCCCTTAAAAACTTCTTGAAACAAGCACGCCTCTTCCTCTTCTTGAAAAGCCATGCCACTTTGTGTTCCACGCAGGAGATCCAACTGATTATCTGCAAGAAGCGGTGTGGTATAATCGCTTATTTTTTCAGGCATAAGACGACCATTCCTTGCCAGTCTTCTCAGTGCGTCCATACCATTATCCATAACCCTTTGATCTGTATCGTTACCTCCTGGCTTTCTTGGCATCATGCATCGCTCAAGGGTGCTTTGACCAAGATGGCTATGAGTCAGCAATACTGTATACTGCCCTGTAAGGGCTACCATGGAAGCTAGCGTCAGTGCCGATGTTGTGGTACCTGTCTGCCCATGGTTCGGTGACCAAAATGCTGCAACCATATCATTTGCTCCTTTCAGCTGACTTCAAGTGACGTTTCATAGTTTTCAGATCCACGCCTGTGCATGCCATAGATAAACTTAACAGAATCTTTTTATAGGCCTTTGATAAATTTTTCATCGCCAATTGATCATTGTAACCATTCTCCAGATGAACGGATATGTCCCTGTCATCAATGAAGATGCCGAATACCTTTTCCCTGTTGGGATTGACGCCTAACTTAGCACATAAATATTTCACGCTGATCTTACTGTCCATGACCAAACCACTGAATAAAAAGATGACCTCTCCGGCCATGGCTCTATGGTCCAGCTGTCTTTGAATATACTCAACACTTTCCCTGTCCGGCGCTGTCATCACAATCCATAGATCCTGCGCCTCTTCCGGTAACGTCATCAGATCCCATATCCTATAATCCGGTACCATACCAGAGGCTGTTTCACCAATCATAAAACTGTTGCTATACTCAAAGCTATCGGCTTCCGGCAGGAACTGCTGATCCGCTTTCAGATAGACCTTTCCTGTTTGACTCAATAGCTTGCCTAGATATAACATCAGGTACTGCTTTTCTATTGTACGCTCTCCAATAACCCCTATCCGTTTCATCTTACTCTCCTAAAAGCCAATGCTTGCCGGTGACTCATTATTTTCTTCCTGGACCGGCCTTACAACACTTTTTTCAGTTTCTGTCACCTCTTGTTCCACTGGCAAAACCACTTCTTTTGTCTCATCCGGTATTTCATCAGCTTCTTCTAGCGGTGATAGGCCCTCTGCCCCCATACCTACGGTATAATTCACCTGATTATCCTGATCGATAATCAGTGCAAGTGCTTCCTTAAGCTTCTCACGTTCTTTTGAAACTTCAGCAAGGTTCGGCATCTCAAGGACATTTGGATTGTCTAGCAACAGCCTTTGTACATGAACGTTCACCGGATAATTCACCGTCGCTGCTTTCTGGTTGTCCCCATCCACATACTTGGCCAGATAGACCGTCGTTCCCTCTGCAGTGTAGATATCTACTAACGTACTCGACATCCTAAGAACTTCTTCCTCATCCAGTGCCAATGTCAGAAGACCTGAATGAACACTTTGAGCAGACCTTTCAAAGGCTCTTACTTCCTTCTTAGACAGGACTACATAAGACTGCCCCGTTGGAAAAGTAATCCGTACATCCACCGTATCGCCTATTGCCAAGTGGTACGGCAATTCAATAAAGCTCATCTCATATAGCCGTAGGTTCTGGTCAATCAATGCTTCTTCAAGGAACATTGGGCTGGTCAGTGGCATATAGGTATCGATATCCATAATTGTCTGTTTACCAATCAAGTCATCCGAATCACTAAAATGCGGTTTTACCATAGTTTCAATTGGCACTTCAACCTGCATAAGGTGATCAACTTCTATAATCGTGCCTTTCGCTATAGGCTTTGCCGCCACCCATGTTGTTGCCAATACAGGCGCCTCTTGGACTTGGTTCAGTTCAATGCCAAAATAAGTGAAAAGCTGTCCCCTGAATACGACACCTAAAGCCACCAGTGCAAAGCACCCTATTAAAAATCCCAGCATGCCGCTAAGTATTAAATTTTTTCTTCGTTGTCTGATTATGGACATGACAACCCCCTTACTCCACTAATAAAAATGACTTATATCAATAGCTGATCAAGTTGCTTCTCTATGTATTTATCTCTGACAAATGGATCATGTAGAAAACCTAATCCCACTCCCCTGCAGGATTGTAAACGGCCAAATTCCCTTATCTCGTCGGTTGTGGCAAAAGGCAACAACCATTTTGTTCTATCTCCGATTATATGACGCCACTTCACCATAAAACCACGTATTTCATCTCTTTTCCACTCAGTAAGGGCAGCTGTAATATAAGATCTATCCGCCATTTGAAAATCCTCACTATAGGTTGAAAAGTCATTGCCAATATCAAGTATAAGCACGTCATACCTTGCTTTGTATAACTCAATGAGTGAATCCTTGTTGACTTGCTTATGATACGCCACACCCTTAATTGTGAATGCCTGTGTCGAACTTGGGTCAAATCCCATGCCCTCATAGGCCTTTTCAATCTCTGCAAAATGATGTTTAGCACCAAGCTCTGCCACACCGACTTTCAGTCTTTGCCGCCTCAGATGATTCGCCATCATAATGACACTGTGTGTCGTTCCAACCCCACTGCTGACACCACCTACTGCAATAGTGGATGCTCTGCTTCTATGCCTGGAAAAGATGCCGGACTTTTTTTCGAATAACCGATACTTTTTCATCCAGTACCTCCTTTGTGCTCTTTTTCTTTGGTTCTTCAATGTCGCCAAAGATTCTGTTGAACAATGCCTTTGTTTCACCATTAAGGGCATAGGGAGATGGGCTGTATGGTATTCTATGAATCGTCAGCGAAGACATCTCCTGACTGATTCTATCCAACACTTCCTTTGATGTATGATTGAATAAGTATCGACAATTGGCCAACTTCGACCCATACACGGTCTCCTCAAAATAATCAATCTCCCAATCCTTACTGCCGCAGATCATCAGCAACTCATGGCAGCAATCATATCCGTTAACCTTACGGATTTCCTCAAAACAACCGGCGTCAATGACCAGCGCATCATAGCTAGATGCCAATATCTTTGAAAAGTCTCTTCCCTTGCTATACGGATAACATTCTATGCCATTAAAGACATAGTAGTGCCTGTGCTCTTCTACCTCTTTGTATAGGCTGGCAGTCTTAATAAAATCATCCCTATCCTGCCACTCTATCAGAGCAACTTTTTTGCCTTGATTTACCATATGACTGGCCAAAGCATAGGCGGTGTGAGTTGTACCGATACCTCTCTTTGTCCCACAGCATAAAACTAACAGTTCTGTAGCTTCTCTGATATGATGCATATTCAAGTCATTGTTCTTAGTCATACCGATGCTGCGAACATCGTCACCAATCCGTCTTGCACTCTGATACCTTTTGGATGGCATTGTCTGTATGCACTTCGTTATGATTGCCGCCAGTTCTTCATCCAAAGATGCCATCAAATCTTTGATTGGCTCCAACCTATACGGAGGATGTGTCAAGTTTTTCCCCGTTAGCAAATAATAGATGCATACACCAAGGGAGAAAATATCCGTACGCTCATCCGCCTGGGCAAAACTAATCTGCTCTGGTGCAGCATAGCCCCGGGTTCCATAATGATCTGCAGTCTTGTCCTTCCACTGGCTGGACTTGATAGCAATACCAAAATCGATCAGTTTAATACGACCGTTTTTCATTCTTATAATATTGTCCGGTTTCATATCCCGGTAAATAATGGGTTCTTCAAAAGATGTGTGGAGGTAAACGAGTACATCACTAAGCTGAAGCATGATGTCCTTGATAGCCTCTTCTGAAAGCTCACCTACCAGATTGTTAAGAGCCGTCCCCTCGACATACTCCTCAATCAAATAAAGGCCTTTCTCGTCCTCACAAATATCAACAATAACAGGAATCGAACTATGTCGAAGTCCCTTGAGAAGTTCTTTCTCTGCCATAAGATGCCGTCGATCCTCATTCCTTGACACCGCTTTGACAGCTACCAAGCTTCCTGTCGGCAAATTCTCCGCAAGAAATACCTGACTGCTACCACCAGTACCAATCAAATCGATCATCTTATATCGAGAAAAAAGAACAGTCCCCTGTTCAATATCTCTCATTCATTTTTCCCTCTAATCCTCATAGCCATTTTATACTCTTTTGCTATTATAGTCAGAAAAAAAAAGAAATGCAAGGATAAATTATCCTAGCATTACTTTTTCATCATCAAAAGCTATGGTGATTCTATGAATCAAAATACTGGCAAATACGATGGAAACCCCTGTGTTTACAAGGAATTGGGATAGCGTCAGATCAAAGGTTAATAATTGTTTTATGGACAACACATTCCCCAATACGGGTATAGCAAAAAATGACAATTCTACTTCGCCTGATTGAAAAACAGTGGAGAATGCCGCGAACATGACCAGCATATATATCGGAGAAATATATGTGCCTGCTTCCTTTACCGACCTGGCATGAACGGATACCAAACAAATGAGCCCGACGTAAATACTCACCAATGTCAACATCACCACCAATAATTCTATCAGCATCCAAGGTGTGAACGATAAATTGGTAATACGTACATCACCACCTGTCATCATTTTTCCTGCATTCGGTAAAGACGCTAATATAGCTAAGAATGAGATGGACGCACCAATCATAGCAACAATCGCCAAACCGATCACTTTTCCCAACGCCAAAACCCTTCTAGGTACAGGAGTCATTAGCATCGTTGCCATGGTACCTCTCTCTTTCTCGCCTGCAATGATATCGAGGCCGATCCCCATTGCACCGGCGAATAGTAAAATTGCAACAAGCATCGGTAGGATCATCGACAAGCCGGTACCCGTTGCTTTAGCAGGATCTGTTATTGCTTGACCCTCATTATCTCTATCAATGACAAAACCTTTAGCATAATCCACATTACCATAACGCTGTTCTAGAATGGTCTCTTCATACCTCTTCAGCAGTTCTTCTGTTACTTGATTTCTGGCTATGACTGAATACTCTTCCGACGGATTATAGAATGTCCTTATCTGTGCAATACGATCACTACTGGCATATTCAACCACTTTCGAATCAAAATCATCCTCGAATTCGATAATCAAATCTGCATCACCCTCTTTGATATCCTCCTTTGCCTCATCCATAGGAATATCACTCATTAGCCAATGGACATCATAGCCGTTAACTGAGGCATTGATAAATGACTGAAAAGAAGTTGGCGCTTGATAGACATAGACACTTGGACGATGGGATAACGTATTCTCGATCCTGTCACCAAACATACTGCCCATAAATGAGTAAATCAGGAAAATACTGAGTGCCGGGAGAATAAATGCTGAAAACACCAAACGTTTATCGCTAAAAACTCTATGCAATTCTTTTCTTACGACAACCAACAGCATTACCTCACCTCCTCTTGATGTTTTTCATAAAGTTTGAAAAAGGCTTCTTCCAGATTTAAGGAATCATTTTGAAATAACAGTTCATTAAGGGTGCCATCTGCAACTTTGTTGCCATCTATCAATATTGCAATTCGGTCACAGAGACTTTCTGCAACACTCATAATATGTGTCGAAATTATAATTAGCTTCCCCTGTGCCTTTAGCTCACTCAGATACTCTGTCACCGCTTTAGCGGTTATAATGTCAAGGCCATTGGTTGGCTCATCAAATATGATGACTTCCGGATCATGAATCAGGCTGACGGCTATAGCCAGTTTTTGTGTCATCCCTGTTGAAAGTTCTTTGATTCTTTGATGCTTATAGTCACCGATCCCAAAGGCATCAAATAATAACTTCGTTCGCATGGCAATGACATCATCAGACAACTGATGCAGCTTGCCAAAAAAATGCATTGTATAATCCGGTGTGAAGTGGCTCTCCAACTTCAGCTCGTTGGTCAAAAAACCTATCCTCTTTCTTATTTCCTCAGGCTGTGTTGCAGTATCATACCCAGCAACTGTAATTGACCCCTCTGTTGGTTTAAGCAATGTTCCAATTGATCGAAGAGTGGTTGTTTTTCCGGCACCATTTGGACCCAACAGTCCAAATATCTGACCTTTGCTTGCTGTAAAGGAAAGATTCTTCACCGCTGTTTTTATTTGTTTCTTACCACCTGACCTTTGACGCTGCTTTCTTGTCAAATGATAGATTTTTGTAAAATCCGTCAACTCAACCATTCTGATTACTCCTTTTTATTGGTTCATACTAAAGTCATTATACCACTCTAATAAACATTTTTTGATATGCCGCCCATAAAATTACACATAAAAAGAAGGTCTTTGGGGGAGACCTTCTTTTTGAAATATATTGAGGGAGTATTATGAAATGAAATAACTGCTATCAATGTTATGAACTAAGTATAGAATATAGTTATGGCTTTTACGTGACGAAGTTGTGAAGTTATTGTGAACGTTACATTTCTTTTGTGTAACATGATGTCGGTTTTGCGTCATTTGACTGTTACAAACCCCTTATGTTATGACTTTAAACGTGTAACTATAGTACATTTATACTTATTGTATCTCTATTTTCCGTCGACCATCGCACCATATGATGCTGATTATGTCATTATTATATGCTGCTTAGGCGCTATTATATGTCGTATGCTATTTATGTTTGTACATTATGTCAACTAACACTTAAGATAATTATTATCTCACAATAGTAAATCAAAGAGCTATGCTGGCATATACCAGTTATTATTGTCACCTAGCTCGTTTAAATCTGTTATGTAATTAGTATTCTATCGCAATAAAAAAAGCCATTGAACTATGTGATTATCACATAATCAATAACTTTCATTGACACTTGAAACTTGCATAGAGCCATAAGGTTTTCACCTTCATCGATTATCTAAGAAACTTTATTCTAACTTCAAACTACTAGGTAACTTTAGCTTCGCTAAATTACCATACTTAGTTCAAGCCCTCGACCTATTAGTACCAGTCAGCTGAACGTGTTACCACGCTTACACACCTGGCCTATCAACCTGGTAGTCTTCCAGGGGTCTTACTCCATTAAGGATGAGATATCTTATCTTGAGGGGGGCTTCACGCTTAGATGCCTTCAGCGTTTATCCCTTCCCGACTTGGCTACTCTGCTATGCCTTTGGTAAGACAACAGATACACCAGAGGTCAGTCCATCCCGGTCCTCTCGTACTAAGGACAGCTCCTCTCAAATATCTTACGCCCACGACGGATAGGGACCGAACTGTCTCACGACGTTCTGAACCCAGCTCGCGTACCGCTTTAATGGGCGAACAGCCCAACCCTTGGGACCGAATTCAGCCCCAGGATGCGATGAGCCGACATCGAGGTGCCAAACCACTCCGTCGATGTGAACTCTTGGGAGTGATAAGCCTGTTATCCCCGGGGTAGCTTTTATCCGTTGAGCGATGGCAATCCCACATTCATACCACCGGATCACTAAGTCCTACTTTCGTACCTGCTCCACCCGTCGGTGTCACAGTCAATCCACCTTATGCCTTTGCGCTCTTCGAATGGTTTCCAACCATTCTGAGGTGAACTTTGAGCGCCTCCGATACACTTTCGGAGGCGACCGCCCCAGTCAAACTCCCCACCAGACATTGTCCCCACACCGGATAACGGTGCTAGGTTAGAAACCCAATACTACAAGGAAGGTATCCCAACAACGACTCAGTACACACTGGCGTGCATACCTCTAAGTCTCCCTTCTATCCTGTACATGTAATATCGAATCCCAGTATCAAGCTAGAGTAAAGCTCCACGGGGTCTTTCCGTCCTGTCGCGGGTAACCGGCATCTTCACCGGTACTACAATTTCACCGGGCGCGTTGTCGAGACAGTGCCCAAATCGTTACGCCTTTCGTGCGGGTCGGAACTTACCCGACAAGGAATTTCGCTACCTTAGGACCGTTATAGTTACGGCCGCCGTTTACTGGGGCTTAAGTTCGCACCTTCGACCAAAGTCTAAGCACTCCCCTTAACCTTCCAGCACCGGGCAGGCGTCAGCTCATATACTTCACCTTTCGGTTTTGCATAAACCTGTGTTTTTGCTAAACAGTCGCTTGGGCCTATTCTCTGCGGCCATCCGAAGATGGCACCCCTTCTCCCGAAGTTACGGGGTCATTTTGCCGAGTTCCTTAACAACGCTTCTCCCGTCGGCCTTAGGATTCTCTCCTCATCTACCTGTGTCGGTTTACGGTACGGGTACGTATAAAACTATAGCGGCTTTTCTCGACGGCATGGATTCAGGAACTTCTCTACTTTAAGTTCGATACGCATCACACTTCAGCCTCAGATTGCCGGATTTGCCTAACAATCAGCCTTTGTGCTTGCACCAGTTTTTCCATTCCTGGTTTTCCCTATCCTTCCGTGTCCCCACAGTTCTGTTTATACGTAGTACAGGAATCTCAACCTGTTGTCCATCGGCTACGGCTTTCGCCCTCACCTTAGGTCCCGACTTACCCAAAGAAGATCAGCTTTACTTTGGAAACCTTAGATATTCGGCCGAGAAGATTCTCACTTCTCTCTCGCTACTCATTCCAGCATTCTCTCTTCCTAACGCTCCACTGCTCCTTACGGTACAGCTTCGTCGCCCTAGGAACGCTCCTCTACCACTCATAGTAAACTATGAATCCGTAGCTTCGGTAGTATGTTTTAGCCCCGTTACATTTTCGGCGCAGGATCTCTCGACTAGTGAGCTATTACGCACTCTTTGAATGAATGGCTGCTTCTAAGCCAACATCCTAGTTGTCTGTGAAATCCCACATCCTTTACCACTTAACATACATTTTGGGACCTTAGCTGACGGTCTGGGCTCTTTCCCTTTTGACTATGA
>OY762509.1:867500-895000 GCA_963666005.1 Vallitaleaceae bacterium
AATATCTTTATAAGCCCATATCGTCATCATGCCTATAATTATGCCTATAACAAGCACAACAGCCGTAAGAACGTCTTCTCTAATACCGAATCTGTTCCACCCTATACTCACTAAATATGTCGCCACATTAGCAATGCTTGCTACAACAATCCATCCGAAATATACACTAAATGGTAGCCTGACAAAAATCTTTTCAGTCCTTGACATAGCTTCATTACGAAGAATCAGGTGTATACGTATGAGTCCATACAAAATCAAAAAAATCAAAACCAAAGAAAGTCCGATGCGTTGGTAGTGCCATACAAAAATCCATACGGCGTTGATCAATGATGTCAATGAAAAATAAAGCACGACAGGTCTCAAATAAGAACGATCACTAAAACCTCTCCTCAAATAACCCACCAGTTGATAAACTGTGAAAGCCAATAATAAAGAATAAATCAGCGCCCATATGGAAAATGTAAAACCAATCGGTGCGAACAGATTCGGATAGCTATCGGAAACTGCCCCAGAAGTAATACCATTAATCGGTATGATGTTAGCCAAGGCATTGACAACCACCATGATAACAAATGTAATCACCGTTACTAGTTGTAGATTTAGATCTCTATTTTTCAATCCCATAGTCCTTCTCCCAAAACATCGTATTTTTATAATTGTAACTCTAGACTGTGTCATTCAAATGTCTTTAGCAAATAAATTGAGCCTCCGTATCGAAAGGATCGGAGGCTCAATTTATCTTTATCATAATATGATAAGAACGTCATATTACATCTATGCTGTTGGTACGATTTTTTCTTTACCGCCCATATACGGTCTTATTGCTTCAGGAATGCTGATGCTACCGTCTTCATTGAGATTATTCTCAAGGAAAGCAATCAACATACGTGGTGGTGCTGCCACTGTGTTGTTCAACGTATGTGCAAAACCTTTACCGCTATCACCAACGTAGCGAATCATAAGTCGTCTTGCTTGTGCATCACCAAGGTTTGAACAGCTTCCTACCTCAAAGTACTTCTTCTGTCTTGGAGACCATGCTTCAATGTCGACAGATTTCACCTTAAGGTCTGCCAAGTCTCCAGAACAACATTCCAATGTTCTAACTGGAATATCCATATTACGGAATAGTTCAACCGTGTACTGCCACATTTTTTCATACCAATCCATACTTTCCTCTGGCATGCAGACAACTACCATTTCTTGCTTCTCAAATTGGTGAATTCTGTAAACACCACGTTCTTCAATTCCATGAGCGCCCTTTTCCTTACGGAAGCATGGTGAATAGCTCGTTAATGTATGTGGTAGCGTTTCCTCCTGGACGATTGTATCGATGTACTTACCAATCATGGAATGTTCACTTGTACCGATGAGATATAAGTCTTCACCCTCAATCTTATACATCATCGCTTCCATCTCTTCAAAACTCATAACACCTTTGACCACATCACTGCGAATCATGAATGGAGGAATACAATAGGTAAATCCTTGATCAATCATAAAATCCCTGGCATAGGATGTTACTGCCGAGTGCAGGCGAGCAATATCGCCCATCAAATAGTAAAAACCGCTTCCAGCTACTTTTGCTGCCGCTTCAAGATCAATACCGTCAAAAGTCTTCATAATATCCGTATGATAAGGTACTTCGAACTCCGGTACGACAGGTTCCCCGTATTTTTCCAATTCGACATTCTCTGTGTCGTCTTTACCGATTGGCACACTGTCATCAATGATGTTTGGTATCATCATCATGATCTCTGTTACCTTCTCACCCATTTCACGTTCTAATTCTTCAAGGTCAGTAAGTCGATTGGCATTAGCTGTGACTTGGTCCTTAATCGCTGCCGCCTCATCTTTTTTGCCTTCGCGCATAAGCGTCCCAATTTCTTTTGAAAGTGTTTTTCTACTTCCGCGAAGCTGGTCCGCTTCTTGTTGCGCTTCTCTTCTCTTCTGGTCAAGCTCAATCACTTCGTCCACCATAGGAAGCTTGTGCTCTTGGAATTTCTTTTTGATATTTTCTTTGACTACTTCAGGATTCTCTCTTAAAAACTTAATATCAATCATCGTATCGCCCTTTCGTAATGACAGTTTGTTCTCTAATTCACTTGACTTTGGTTTGCAGTTCGATTGAAGCCGGAGTATTTTTTTGGCAGTGTAAAAAAAGAAAAAGCCCTTCACCCCAGCCGGATTATTTGAGAAAAACACCTGCTCGCAAGTATATTTCTCAACTAATTCAGGACCATGGGACGAAGAACTCCGCGTTGCCACCCAATTTATCAGGCATAACCTGATCACTCTGCTATCAGGACGTATATCCTGTAGACCCAGCACGATAAAGGGTACCAACCTTCAACTTTCATTGATTGCTCCAGAAGTGGAAAAAACCGTTCAAACACTGATTCACACCAACCATCAGTTCTCTTAAGCATTACCGGTTTGTAGCTTCTATCTTAGCCAAGTCATTCTTTCATCAAATAATAATGACTAACCCTATAATAGTAAATATTTCACCAACTATCAAGCATATTTTTTTATTTTAATCATTAATGATACTTATTTAGCAAATTAGCGAACTGATGCATCTGCAGGTTGAGTCACCTCTCCTTGAGATACCTTAGTCATACAATCATTTCATTTTTCCATTATTTTGTATACAATATACGCGAATACAAAATAATGATTGCCCTCGATACTATCGTGTACTATAATATACCTACAACGACTTGATAATCATTCTCACTTATGCAAACACAATGTATACACCATACAATACGCAAAAGGAGGATTTGTATGAAAGATATAATTACCATCGCCTTATCCGGTGAAGCCGGTCAGGGACTTCAAACTGTTGAAGATTTTCTTGTTAAGGCCATCGCACAAAAGTACTATGTCTTCTCCACAAAAGACGTTATGAGCAGAGTCAGAGGCGGCAACAACTCTGTCGAAATACGTGTAGGAAGCAGACCTGTTGAAGCATATGCCGAAATGATAGATATACTTTATTTGCTTAATAACCACAGTTATAATCGGTTAAGGGACCGACTGACACCAAGTGGACAAGTTTTCTCTGATCCTAACCACTTGAACGAAGACGATTACCGCGCCCTTGAAAAAAGACATTTGCCCCTTATGATCACAGAGACAGCCGCTCAGGCTGGCAGCGTACTGTATGCCAATATGGTTCTTTTTGGTCACATCGCAGGTATGCTTGATCTTGATATAGCTTACTGTCTTGATATGATTGCAGACAAATTTCACAACAAGAGTGACAAGATACAAGAAGGTAATAAAAATGCCTTTTTCCTCGGACACACTGAAGGTACCACTTTCCAATCACTACATGACCTAACAGAGCAAGCCACATCCGACACACGCATACTAACAGGAACAGATGCTATTGGTATAGGTGCCCTAGCAGGTGGCTGTAACTTTATTGCCGCATACCCGATGTCCCCTGCAACAGGTGTTCTCATTTACCTGTCACAAAAATCCAACGAATTCGAAGTATTTGTGGAACAAGCTGAAGACGAAATTGCTGCCATAAACATGACCATAGGTGCGTGGTATGCCGGTGCCCGCGCGTTAACAACTACTTCTGGAGGTGGTTTTGCACTCATGGAAGAAGGCATCAGTCTTAGCGGTATCACCGAGACACCTTGCGTCACTCATATTGCCCAGCGTCCTGGCCCAGGAACTGGCCTTCCAACCAGAACAGCTCAGGAAGATCTTAATTTGGCGGTCTATGCCGGTCATGGAGAATTTCATCGAATTGTCCTTGCACCTGGCAATATCAAGGACTGTGTCCTACTTACCCAGAAAGCCTTCTATCTCGCTGACAAATATCAGGTACCTGTTTTTATCCTTTCTGACCAGTACCTGTTGGAATCCAATTATCAGTATACACCTTTTGACCTATCTGATCATTACTTAACCCCTCATATCACTGAGACAACTGCTGACTATAAACGCTATGCTCTTACATCCGATGGTATATCCCCAAGAGGTATACCTGGTTATGGAGATGGCCTGGTCAAATGTGATTCAGATGAACATACTGAAGAAGGGATGATCACTGAGGATTTCAACGTAAGAGTTGAACAAAATGACAAGCGATTGAATAGACTCCCATTAATACTTGAGGCATATGAGCATCCCGAACTTATTGGTCCTGAAGATTATGAGACGCTCATTGTCGGTTGGGGCTCAACTTATGGTGTTCTAAAAGAGTACATTCATCACTATAGTGATAATAAAACCGCATTCCTCTACATCAAACAGCCTTTCCCCCTACATCCGGACCTGGCTCAGTATTTTAACAAGGCCACTACTGTTATTGATGTTGAAAATAATGCTACAGGACAATTGGCCTCTTTACTGAAGTTACACCTGGACATTAACACTCATCATAGAATTCTCAAATACAATGGTGTTCCATTCTCAATTGAAGACATCATTAATGAAATGAAGGAGGTAAACTAATGGCTGCATTTGAATTTGATCAAAAAATTGATATCGCATGGTGCCCTGGCTGTGGTAACTTCACCATTCGAAAGGCATTGATTGAAGCATTACAAGAGCTTTCATTATCACCGGCAGATGTTGTCATTTCATCCGGAATCGGACAGGCGGCTAAAATGCCTCAATATGTCAATAGTAACTATTTTAACGGACTTCATGGCCGGGGTCTCCCTGTTGCCGTTGCCATTAAGGCGGCTAACCCTGAACTGACTGTCATTGCCGAAGGTGGTGATGGCGATATGTATGGTGAAGGCGGCAATCATCTAATTCATAACATTCGACGTAATCCCAATATTGTACACATTGTTCATGACAATATGGTCTATGGTCTTACCAAAGGTCAAGCTTCTCCAACCAGTGAACAGGGCTTTGAGACCCCTTTACAGGTCAATGGGGTTATCAATGAACCCTTCAACCCAATGCCCGTTGCCTTATCACTCGGTGCAACTTTTGTGGCAAGAGCATTTTCCGGCGACATACCGATGATGAAGAAAATTCTAAAAGCCGCAATAAAGCATGATGGATATGCATTAATTGATATATTCCATCCCTGTGTCACATATAATAAAATAAACACCTTCAAATGGTATAAGGACAATACCTACAACCTTGGTGATGATTATGACCCCAGTGACTTTGAGGCGGCACTAAAACTAGCCTACGATACTGAACGCTTTGCCCTTGGTATACTTTATCATGATGAGACAAAGACCTCTTTCAACAACAGAACAAAATTGTATCAAACTGACCCAACACCTGTCATCCATAGAAAAAGAGATTTAACAAAGGTTGCAAGCTTACTCCACTAAAACTGCTGGAGTTTAAAAGGTTAAACCGCCAATTTATCCATGATTCCAAAGCATATCTTTTGTGGCTGTTCATGTTTTAAGAACAGCCATATTTTCTATATCCGATAATACTGTACTAATAATGCGGTTGATAATAATTCTCTTTACCGTTATAGTAGTCTTCATCTTTAAGATGATGAATAGGAGAATACTATGAAGAATAAAATTATACTTGGCGTCATTGCCATCATTGCCATTGCAACTATTGCCATTGTCAACACAAGTAACAACGAAGAATCCATTGAAGCAAGTGCAGTATCCGACCAAACTCAAACAGACGATGTGGCTAATACAGACTCATCTGAACCAAAGGCAGAAGAAGCAATTGTGACTGCTAACCCAATCAAAGTTGGTATGAGTGGCGGCTACCTTCCATACACTTACATCGATGACGACGGTGAGCTTACAGGATTTGATGTGGATATCTGGCTTGAGATCGGTAACCGCATTGGACGGGACATTGAATTCGTTACAAGCGATTTTAGCGGCTTGTTCGGAATGCTTGATGCCGGACAGATCACCACCATCGCCAACCAGATCACCGTTACTGAAAGTCGTCTGGAAAAGTATATCTTCTCAGATCCATACGTTTACTACGGAGCCCAATTGGTTGTTAAGGAAGGTGTCACCGACATCACTGACCTTGAATCACTAAAAGGCAAAAAAGTTGGTGTTGACCTTGGCACCAATTACGAAGAAATCATTCGTAACTTCGATACTGAAGGAGCAATAGAAATCATCACCTACAGCAGTGGCTCCAGCACTTTACAGGATGTCTCCATCGGACGAATTGATGCATACATCAATGATAAACTGGCACTGCTTACCTCCATTAAAGAATCTGGTCTGCCAGTTGTTTTAGCTGGTGAACCTGTAGAAACATTATTCAATGCCTTTCCTTTCGCTATCAATGATGACAACAAGGCTCTAATAGAAGAAGTCAATACTGCCCTTGATGATATGAGAAACGATGGCACACTTGAAACCATTTCATTGAAGTACTTCACCATTGATATCTCAGAGGAGTAAAAGCTTATGGGCATCAACTTCCGACTGGATATCTTCTTTGCCACATTCCCAAAGCTATTGACTGCAATACCGACGACGCTTCTCGTCGGTATTCTGTCTATGGCCATAGGGCTTGTTATCGGCACTGTCATAGCAATGATTCGTTTTTATAAACTACCTATTTTAGGACCTCTATTGGCTGGGTACGTTTCCTTCTTTCGAGGCACACCACTGATGATTCAGCTATTTATTTTTTACTTTGGGTTTCCACAGATCTGGCCAGCCCTAGGCTCAATTGATGCCTTTGAAGCCGCTGTTATAGTCATGTCCATCAATGCAAGCGCCTATGCCGCAGAGTCCGTTCGTGCCGCAATCGGTGCCATTGACCCCGTTCAAGAACAGGCGGGTATGGCTGTAGGACTATCAACGTTTCAAACAATGCGCTTCATCTTATTGCCTCAAGCATTTAGAATCGCCATTCCTCCCCTAGGAAATACTTTTATAGGCATCATTCAGGGAACCTCTCTTACATTTATGCTTGGCCTTAGGGATATTATGGGACAATCAAAAATGCTCGCAGCTGCTAACTATCGCTTTCTAGAAACCTATATTGCCGTTGGACTGCTTTACTGGCTCATTACAATCGTCATCGGTTATTTGAACAATCACCTTGAACGCTATCTGACCATAGGAGAGTAACTATTCAGTCAATTCTATTATTTCATAGAATTTTAAGTTGACAGCGCCAAAATATGTATCATTAGATGCATTTTTGTGTGCAACCGACCCGTTAGGGGAGGGTGACTGAATAGTCACATAGGAGGTTAATATGCTATCCATAAAAGAATACATGAAATCCTACGGAGATCTGGAGGTCCTTAAAGGTGTTGATCTGCATATCGATCAAGGGGATGTGGTCGCCATCATTGGCCCTTCAGGTTCCGGAAAATCCACGCTTCTAAAAAGCATCAACTATCTAACTACGCCGGACAACGGTACCCTTTCATTCTCAGGTCAAGTACTATCACCTGCCAGTGCTACACATAAGCAAATCCACAACCTGCGTAAGGATATGGGCATGGTTTTCCAGAACTTCGCTCTATTCTCTCATTTAACAGCCCTAGAAAATCTTACCCTCGTTCTTGAGAAGGTTCAAAAGAAATCTAAAAAGGACGCCATAAAGATAGCTCAAACGACCCTTGATTCTGTTGGACTATCCGATAAATACAACGCCTACCCAAGCCAACTTTCAGGCGGACAGCAGCAACGTGTCGGTATTGCCCGGGCAATAACCACCAATCCAAAGCTTATTCTATTTGATGAGCCCACCTCTGCCCTTGATCCTGAGCTTGTCAACGAAGTCCAGAAAGTCATTCGCGAACTGGCGAACGCCGGTCAAACCATGATTATTGTCACCCATGAAATGGCCTTCGCAAAAGAAGTCGCAAAACGAATCATCTTCATGGAAAATGGAGAAATCGTCGATCAAGGTACCCCAGACTATATCTTCTCAGAAGCCGCTTCAACCAGGCTTCAAAAATTTGTCGGTAAATTTAGTGCATGATCTGATAAAGGACATGTTAAACTATGGCTTTCATATTCTTTTTTTGCTAAAATGTGACTACGAACCGCTATTATATTGGCACCACGTCACGGAAAGGGAAGAGAAGATATCATGTCAAAAGAACTTATTGCTGGCTTAACAGCAAAGATCAATCACACTGTTACAAAAGAGGACACTGCAGTCCTTGTTGGCAGTGGTGAAGTTAACGTCTATGCAACACCCAAAATGATTGCCCTCATGGAGCAAGCAGCCTATACTTCCGTCGCCAAATCACTGCCTGAAGGCGCTACCACAGTCGGAACCCATATGGATGCTTCCCACTTAGCCGCTACACCTGTAGGGATGACAGTGTATGCAACAGCTGAACTCATTGAGGTCGACCGAAAGAAACTTGTCTTTACTGTCGAAGCCTATGATGAAAAAGATTGTATCGGCAAAGGTACCCATACACGCTTCATCGTTGACAGTGCTCGTTTTCATGAGAAAGCCAAGGAGAAACTCAGTTAATCATCATTGAACTCATGATAAGAGCATCAAATCATCATTAAACATCCAACAAAAAAGAAGAAAACAGGATTGTTATATCACATGCCCTGCTTTCTTCTTTTTTATGCTTGTATGACTCACCCTAGTGGCTAGAAGCCCTTCATGTATTCCCCATGGGCCTCTATCAACTCATCACACATTTTAATGATATCCTCGATAGATAATTGAGCTGATGTATGTGGATCCATCATGGCGGCTTGATAGATTTTTTTCCTGTCTTTTGTAACAGCCGCTTCTATTGTCAAAAGCTGTGGGTTGATATTGGTCATGTTCATGGCAGACAACTGCGTCGGCAACTTGCCCACATAGCACGGATGAATGCCTGAGCCATTCACTAAGCATGGAACTTCAACACAAGCATCCCCTGGCAGATTTTCTATAAGACCATTATTAATAACACTTGCACCAATCTGATAGGGCTTGCCTGTCACGATTGCTTCCATAATGTGTGAGGCATATTCTTTAGAACGTTCGTGAGTGACTTGTCCGTCTGCCAAAAGTTCTTCCTTCTGCTTTTCCCAGTTCCTAATTTGTTCTACACAGCGACGAGGGTATTCATCCAATGGAATGTTGAATTTCTCAATCAGCTCCGGATAATTCGGTTTGATATAAAAAGGGTTATACTCAGCGTTATGTTCACTGGACTCTGTACAATAGTAGCCTAACTTATCAATATAATCATAGCGCACCATATCGCCATGCTTTTCTGATGCATTCTTCTTAGCAGCTTTTTCTTTGATTTCTGGATATAAATCTTTGCCGTCCTCGTCCTGAATGGAGAGTAGCCACGCCATATGATTGATACCGGCTATTAATTCCTTACGGCCTTCCAATTGATCTTCCATGCCAAGCCCTTGGAACAAATCACGACTGCATACTTGAACCGAGTGGCATAGACCTATCGTCTTTACATTTGTAAATCGCTGCATATAACCTGTAAGCATCGCCATTGGGTTCGTATAATTCAGAAACCACGCTTCCGGACATACCTCTTCCATATCATCTGCAAAATCCTTCATGACAGGAATCGTCCTCAAAGCTCTCATGATGCCACCAATGCCCAAGGTATCCGCAATCGTCTGACGAAGACCATACTTCTTAGGAATCTCAAAATCAATGACTGTCGACGGTTCATAACCTCCAACCTGAATGGCATTGACAACAAATGTCGCATCCCAAAGTGCCTCTTTCCTGTTCTCAACACCTAGATATGTCTTAATCGTTGCACGACCATCGTTGATATTCTTATTAATTGCCTGAAGCAAATTATAAGACTCCTCCAGACGATTACCGTCAATATCATACAGACAGATCAAGCTGTCTTTCAGTGCTTCGGTACTCATCACATCCCCAAGCACATTCTTAGCAAAAACAGTGCTTCCCGCACCCATAAAAGTAATTTTAATCATAATGCCTCCCATACAATCTGATGGTCTTATAATAGTTTAAACCTGAAATGTTAGTTTTAAAGTCATCGTGCTTTTAAGTTAAAAATCAGAGAACCAAAATCACCTCCAGCCAAATTTAACTGTTTTCTAGGTATGGCAATACCGGCATACATTAATTCATCACCATAAGCCTCGTAAGTCTGCCAACTACAGTCAACTTCGTATAACTGATTACGCTCAAGACCTGCCAGCTTGAATCTAAGCCAACTCGCATTCACTTTATTCAAACTCTGATAAAATCCTGCAACTGCCTTTTTCTTGTCTTGACTAATTGAAATCCATGCCGTCTCATTTCCCTTAAACGGGCTAAGTAGTCTGTAAAAATCTCCAAACTGCAATATGTCTCTATGATTTTTAAAATATGCAATTTGTTCCTTTACAATCTCAATTTCCTCGTCTGAAAGTGTGTTTAAATCCAGCTCATATCCAAATGCACCGAAGAATGCTACATTACCACGGGTTTTTAATGGCGTATTTCTCTTGATCTGATGATTTGGTACAGCTGATACGTGAGCACCCATAGTCGATATTGGGTATACCATGCTTGTGCCATACTGAATTTTCAATCTCTCAACAGCATCAGTATCGTCACTTGTCCATGTCTGTGGGGCAAAGTAAAGCATCCCAGGATCGAATCTGGCACCACCGCTGGCACATGATTCAAATAAGATATCCGGAAATTCATTTAACAGCTTTGTGTATAAACTGTAGACACCCAGAACATACTTATGAAATACTTTCCCCTGTTCTTCAGCTACAGTACCTCTTGAATAGCATTCCGTCATATACCGATTCATATCCCACTTAATATAGGATATCTTTGATCGACGAATAACCGATGATATCATCTCAAAAATATAATCAACAACTTCAGTTCTTGAATAATCCAATATATGCTGATACCTGCTATAGCTTTCAAATCTATCTGGCGTCGATAAAACCCAATCAGGATGCTGTCTGTACAAGTCACTCTCTTTATTGACCATCTCAGGTTCTATCCACAGACCGAATTTCATTCCCATTGCTTCTATACTTTCTGATAGGCCTTTTATATCATTGGGAAGCTTTCTCCTATCAACAACCCAATCACCTAAACTTTGACGATCATCATCCCTAGTACCAAACCATCCGTCGTCTAAAACAAACAGTTCAACGCCTACCTCTTTGGCTTTTTCTGCAATCTTCAGAATCGAAGGCTCATCAAAATCCATATAAGTAGCTTCCCAATTATTTAACAACACCGGCCTAGCCTTATCTCGCCACGGTCCCCTTACAAGCCTTTTCTGATACAATTGATGAAATGCCTGACTCATACCATTGAGGCCATTGTCAGAATATACCATAACAACTTCAGGTGTTTGAAAGCTTTCACCTTTCTTAAGCTGCCAACTAAAGTTATTCGGATGTATACCCATTGTTACTCTTGTCATATCGTGTGTATTCACTTCAACTTGCCCCAAGAAGCTGCCTGAATAAACCAAGCCAAAACCTAGAACCTCACCAATGAATTCTGTGGTGTCTGGTCTCATCAATGCAATAAATGGATTATGCTCTGTGCTGCTTACACCTCGCATACTATAAATAGATTGAATGCCGTGTTCTATGGCTCGCTCTTTAACATAACGTTCCCTTGACCAAGCGCCAGAAAGTTGTATCATCTTATAATTCATATCTGGTAGATCGACACTGGCACTCAGTGCACTGTTTAAAATAATCTTTTCTTCGCCTTCATGAATGAATTTGGCTTGACGTGTCAGTACTGGCCTATCACTATAGATGGTATATGACAAGTATAATCTCGTCTGTATAACCTCGTCATAAAGTTCGACAATGAGCGTCTCTCCCTCACTATCTTCCATCATATATGTCGATGGTAACGGATCAATGCTAGGCTTTCCTTTAATTATATTATGAGCCATATACCTGAAATGGCTGATGTGGCTTCCATTCGCCTGGAGGATTTCGTAAGCTGGATGTCTGTAGTCACCGGTTCCATAACATGGATATTCCTGTTTCGTAAAATGCATGAAAAGATTTTCCTTTTCTGCAACATGGCTGGCACCATGACTTCGCTTTTGCTCTTCATGTAGATGTGAGAAACTTTCTCTATCATGGATCCTTTTGCCATAATATAGATTACCTAACTGATCATTCGCCATAATTTCAATGATGTAGCTCATCGATTCATTGTATAAATGAAATTGTTTTGATGCTTGATGATAACTAATCGCCATTCCTGTCTCCTATACCTATAATGCATTGTCAAATCTAAATGTATTTTATCCGATACCTTACAGCTTACCACCACTGGTTGCGATACCTTGAATGAACTGCTTTTGGAAAATAATATATATAATAACCATTGGTATGATTGCCAATAATGATGCTGCCATTAACTCAGGATAGTTACTTGTAAACTGGCCTTGAATCTTCGCCAATGCAGCTGATAAAGGTATCGTTGACTGCTCAGTGTTAACCACCAAAGGCCACATTAAATCTTTAAATGCGAACAATGCCGTGAAAATTCCCAAAGCAACCATAGCGGATCTTGTTAACGGAAGCATCACATATAAAAATGTTTGAAAAATATTACATCCATCCAATCTAGCTGCCTCCTCAAGATCTCTTGGCAAACTCATATATGCTTGTCGCATCAAAAATGTCCCAAAAGCTGTTACTAACCCTGGAAAAATCAGTGCAAAGCTCGTATTGAGCATTCCTAATTTACTGACAATCAAGTATTGTGGAATGATAAATATCTGTCCCGGTACCATCATTTGGAATATTACCAATCCAAACGCGATATCCCTACCTTTGAATCGTAATCGACCAAAAGCATAACCAGCCATTGTTGCTGTTAATACTGCACAAAATACTCTACCGACAATTAGAACCAATGTATTCAAATACAGCTTTGAAAAATGCATTTTTGTGAGGACCGATTGAAATGCATCCATGCGCCATGCTGATGGAAAAATAATGAATGGATTCATTTGTGTCGATTCAGATATGGTTTTGAATGCGGTTAATATCATCCACAAAAAAGGCACCAGCATAGAGATGGATCCAATTATCAATATGATCTGTAAAAGAATGCCATTGTACTTACGTTCCTTCTTCATAACTGCTCCTTCCTAATTGTAATTTACCCATTTCTTTTGAAGTCTTATTTGTATAACCGTAATCACCATAATAACAGCTAGCAATAACATAACAATCGCAGATCCGTAGCCTTTATTGGATTCGACAAATGAATATCTATAAAAAAGATATACCAAAGATTGTGTGCGATAAAAGGCAGGATTATTCTTATCAAGCATCATGTATATGACATCAAAAACCTGCATTGCTGCAATAATCCTTGTCACAGTGACAAAAAACATTGTTGGTGAAATTAACGGAATTGTGATGTGAACAAATTGACTTATAGGTGACGCGCCATCAATCATAGCCGCTTCGTAATAATCGGATGGGATCTCTTGCAGTCCTGCCAAGAATAATACCATGTTGTACCCAATAACCGACCACACGCCAACAGCAGCAATTGATATAAATGCAATATCAGGATCAGAGACCCAATTGATACCTTGCAGACCGATAGATTCCAAAGTATGGTTCAGTAAACCAAACTCAGTGTTGTACAACCAGCGCCAAACCATTGCAATAGCCGCTGGCGCCGCAACCATCGGTAAAAAAAAGATTGTTCTATATAAAGTCCTACCCTTAATCTTTTGATTGAGCATAACAGCCAATATCAACGCAATAATAATAGAAAAGGGTACTTCTACAATTGCATATTTGAATGTATTAAATAGAGACTGCCAGACACTTTCATCGGCAATCATCTTTGTATAATTATCAAAGCCGACAAATACATTGCCTTTACCAAAAGCGCCTGTTTTAAAAAAACTCTGATAGATGGTTTGAAAAATCGGTATGATGTTCAGAAGCATAAGCCCCAGCATCGTCGGTAATATAAATACCCATCCCCATATAAATTCACTTTTTTCCCGTTTTGTCATATTCTTCTCCTTAGTGACATCTATGAACGTATCCCTAAGCTATTATAAATATTGCTATAACTCACTATCCATACACACAAATAAATGTTTCACATTTTATATTACCACCAACCTTCGTACGAAGGTTGGTGGTATACTGCCTATTATTCATCTGCAAGTAATGTGTTCATTTCGGATGCAATATCCTGACATACTTCTTCAGCTGACTTCTCACCAGTCCAAGCTTGAATTAATTTCTCACTTGACATATTCTCCCAACTAACCGTTGACTTCGAATATGGACGAATAACAATATCATCCATCATATCCAAATACGCCTGAAGATTAAAATCCGGATAGGCATTCGTCCAATTGTCTACGGTTCCTTCATATGCAGAAATAACAATACCAAGATCTGACTGTTTCTGTTGTGCCTCTTTTGACCCAAGATATTCGATGAGTGCCCATGCCTCGTCTGGATGCTCTGTATTATAAGCTGCTGCCCATCCAAGACCATTGTATATTGACGCACGCCTTCCTGTAACCGCATCTTTAGGTAGAACAGCAATATCCCCATTTTCTTTTACATAATCATTATTACATAATTCCGCCAGCATCCATGAACCTTGAGTAATCATAGCAACCTTGCCCGCCTCAAAAAGTGCTGTTTGACTGTTCTCTGTCATCGTCGCATAATCAGGTGTCAATCCATCTTTAACCAAATCCGTTATGAACGTAATCGCTCTAATTGTGCCGTCTTGATCAAAACCGGATGCAGTCTTTTCCTCGTTGATAATTTCTCCACCCATATCGTATACCATGTTATACCAACCATCCTGATTATTTGATGGCAACATAGCAAAGCCATATTGACTGCCATCGTCCTTTGTCAGCAACTTACAGGCATTACGAAAATCATCCCATGTCCATGTTGCATCTGGATATGCAACACCTGCCTCATCAAACATTGTCTTGTTGTACCATAACGCAATAGTATCAATATCTTTTGGTACCGAATATTGTTTTTCACCTTGCCAATTATAGATATCAATGATATCTTGTGGGAATTTATCCATTTCAATGACATCGCTAGTAGAGATCTTATCTGTTAAATCTAAAAGCATCTCATACTCAGCATATTTTGCAATCTCATTAGAATGCATCCAAAATACATCTGGTAATGAGCCACCAGTAGCCCCTGCTTCTAGCATTGTCCAGTATTGATCCCATGGGGTCACTTGGATTTCAGCTTTTATTCCTGTTGCTTCTGTAAAATCATTTACGATCTCCGTAAGTCCTGGCTCTTGATTTGTATCCCAGATAGCGATGACAAGCGTGTCATCCGACATTACCTCATCTGCCTCTTCACTGATTGACGTGTTTGTCGTATCACTTGATGAATTTTCAACTGTTGATGTTTCACTATTTGTCTCTGTTTGACTACATGCTGCTAAAATGACAATCATCATTAAAGCCATTATTGTCGCTGTTACTCTTTTCAATTTCATAATAACCTCCTCTTATCAATTACAATATTAAGTCACACCTGTTCAATAGCACTCTCAATGAGAATAGTTGATCGGATAATTATCTCATTCATGTGGATATGCACTAAACATGTAAGTATTATATCCCCATGATATAGTCATTACCATGTATTGATGTTAGGTGAACATATCTTTTTGTTAGATGTGACCACAATAAACCTTTATATCTATGTAAGAACCACCAACTTGTACATGCCCAATCAAATAATTAAACATCAATCACTTCAAACCACCCTCACCAGCGTTGTTGAATTTTGTCACTGCATCACCTATACTTAATCTGATTGGAATAATAGGCCACCTTCTTTACTACTGCCATATATTTGAAAGGATTCCTATGAAAAAAGATACCCAATACTATTCTAAAGCAGGATTTCGTTGTCTAAACAATATAAAGAGACAAACTAATGACCTCTATTTAGTACATTGCGGATATCAAAAATGCCCTCCTGGCCATACCTATAACCATAAAGTGCCTAACGAATATCATCTTCACTTCATCATTAGTGGGCATGGACACCTGACAGTTAATGGTACTGATTATCAACTAGGAAAAGATGATATTTTCATCATACCAAAGGGTGTTCGTATTTATTACAGTGCCGATATTACGAATCCATGGGAATATGCCTGGGTTGTCTTTGACGGAAGCATGGCTGCTAATTATGTCGAATACCTTGGTTTATCAACAAAAAAACCATATATACAGTCGACTGTGCCCACAGAAACTTATCTAAGACTCATCAAAAAAATACTCGATGCAAACGAACTTACATTAAGTAATGAGATTAGACGTGTTTCATATCTGTTGGAAATTTTAGCAACGGTCATTGAATCCCAGGCTAAAGCATCTAACGCTAAAGGATGCTACGACTATTCCAGCGAGACCTATGTCGAACATGCAATTCAATTCATTAGTCTTCACTATAATAATATTAAAGTCAATGATATCGCTGACTTTATAGGCATCAATCGTTCTTATTTAACCACCATCTTCAAAAAAGAACTGAATATGTCACCTCAAGAATACCTGATCAGCTATCGCTTGGGTATTGCAGCTAAATGCCTCATATCATCTAATCGGCCAATCAAGGATATTGCTGCTCAAATTGGTTACGATAATCCATTAAATTTTTCAAAGTGCTTTAAAAAAGTATATGATATGTCCCCATCAAAATATAGAGAAAGTATAGATAGGTCAAATGAATAAGTCCTTAGTACCACCAAATTCCATCCAAGCCATCCTGTTTGACATGGACGGCGTTCTTGTTTCAACCGAGCATCTGCACTATGAATCCTGGCGTCTTGCTTTTGATGCTGAAGGTATCAATCTAAGCAATGAAGATTACAATAAGAAGTGCAGGGCACAAGGTCAGTTGAATGGCATTAGAAACATGATCCCTATGGCTACCCCTCAGGATATCCAGCGGATCGGTTCCTGCAAAAGCCAGTACTATAAAAAAATTCTTATTCAAAATGGCATCGATGTTTTTGAGGATGCAGTCCAATTGTTGGTAAGATTAAGAGATTATCCACACCGCAAGGCAATAGCCTCCTCTTCCTCCACAGCTGACTTTGTTATTACCCACACGCCATATAAAGAAGACTTCAATGTTATTATCACCGGCAATGATATCATAAAAAATAAGCCTTATCCGGACATATTTCTTCAGGCTTGCGAACGCCTGGGCGTATCTCCAGCAAATTCTATTGTTATCGAAGATTCCATCGCAGGTGTCCTTGCTGCCAGAAGGGCTGGCATCGATGTCCTTGCCATTAACAGAGGTGGTTCCTTAGATGGAACTGACCCGATCAACCTTACAGATATATGCCTAGATTATCCAAACATGAGCCTAGAAGAAAAAGAAAACATCCGCAAAACCTCAACCTCAATGATTGATGTCCTTACGGATGTACTGGATTACTTATAGTCGTTCCATACTTCGTGAAGCAAGAACATTAATACCTGTCCCTAAAAGATTCTCAACAATTACCTGACGTACATCTACAGGTGCTTCAACCTGTACCCTGTTAATGACTGCCATCGCCTCAAAAATCTTGCTTTTTGGAATTTCGTCTTCAGTAAAGACAGGAAGTCGATTCAGCAATCCCCCCTTTATTGCCACCGTGGTGGTCAACATACGTGTTGGATTGGTTAATTCCGCTTCAGCGTAGATTGGGCCACGTTTACAAGCGTTGCCTGTTACGAGCAAATGATTGTTCTGTTCTCTTTTAACCTCTAAGGCACAGCCCACAGGGCATACAATACAGGTTAATGATATTTTTTTTGACATATTATACCCCCTCTATTCTATGGAAATTCTGATTTTTTCAGACACATTTTGTATATCATCCACACTAAGTTTCACTTGCTCCATCTCACCAGGTGCCAGATGCCGTTTCTTAAAACTTCTGATTTTCTGCCCATTTTCATCAGAAATCACCAAGCGCTTATCGTGGTAGACATTGTTAACGCGCATGAATAATGTCAATTGATCATCTATGTTATTCACCAGTATCTTACTTGGAACAATATATGTAATACCGTCTCCGGTCTCAGCTGTAATGACTTTACCTTCCTCTGCCAACTGACCTTTAACGTACCTAGCTGCATTAAGACCGGCCCGTCTGCTCTCTTCTGTGACAAAGTCTACCAGATCATGAACATGCACCACGTTACCACAGGCGAACACACCTGCCACATTGGTCTCCATGGATTCGTTGACAAAGGGTCCATTGGTCACAGGATTGATGCTTACACCAATCTTTTGAGACAATTCATTCTCGGGTATCAATCCAACGGAAAGTAGTAAGGTATCACACTCATAGGTAACTTCTGTCCCAGGAATCGGTCGGCGGTTTTCATCTACCTTCGACACGATAACGGCTTCCACCCTTTTTTTACCTATCACTTTAGTGACTGTATGACTAAGCATCAAAGGAATGTCAAAATCATCCAGACACTGAACAATATTTCGTTTCAAACCTCCAGAAAAAGGCAATACCTCTGCAACGCCCATGACTTGTGCACCTTCCAAGGTCATTCGTCTTGCCATAATTAGTCCAATATCTCCTGAGCCTAGAATGAAGACTTTTTTCCCAGGCATATACCCTTCCATATTCACATATCGCTGTGCCGAACCAGCTGTAAAGACACCCGCCGGACGATAACCAGGAATACCTATGGCCCCCCTTGTCCTTTCTCTGCACCCCATGGCTAAAATAATACTTTTTGCTTGATAAATCACATATCCTTTATCCGGATTCACTGTATGAAGTTCTTTATTTTCAGTGATATCAAGAACCATTGTATCCACCATATACTCTATGTTCATGGACTTAAGCTCTGCAATAAAACGCTCTGCATACTCAGGACCGGTCAACTGCTCTTTAAAGATATGTAGGCCAAAACCGTTGTGAATACACTGTTGTAAGATACCACCAAGCTCCCGGTCCCTTTCAAGAACAAGTATACGGTCGATGCCTTCTTTCTTTGCTTCTATGGCTGCTGCCAACCCTGCCGGCCCACCGCCGACAACAATAATATCATAGACCATCATTCCACCTCTTTCGTTCTGCCTGACAGCAGGTATGCATCAGACTGGTCATAAGCAACTTGGGTATAATCAATGTTAAGTTCTCTTGATAGTATTTCCACAACTCGTGGTCCACAGAAGCCACCTTGACAACGTCCCATGCCAGCGCGTGTTCTCTTTTTGACACCTTTAACCGTCGTCGCACCACCATTTCTTCGTATGGCATCCACAATTTCCCCCTCTGTAATCATCTCGCATCTGCATATGACCCTACCATAAAGGGGGTTCTCTCTTATAAGTGTTGACTTTTCATCTGCTGTTAATTCATCGAACCTTATGAATGGTCGTCTGTGTGGGTTGTATGCTTCATCAACAACAAAACTGTCATCTTTACCTGCCATATCCTTTACTATATACTCCGCAACAGCTGGTGCCGCTGAAAGACCTGGTGACTCAAATCCTCCAATATTATAAAATCCTGGTACATCTTCACTCTCACCAATAATGAAATCAAAATCTTCAGAGCACGCACGCAACCCTGAAAAGGACCGGATGACTTTTCTAAAGTCAATGGCTTTAGTTGTTTTTTCAGCTGTCTTCCTGATAAGTTGCAACTTATCTGCATCCGTACTGATATCTTCTTTATCATCTATAAATTCTGAATCAGGTCCAACAAGCAGATTCCCATGGACCGTTGGTGCAACCAATATGCCCTTACCCTTAGAAGAAGGACATTGAAAGATGACATGATTCACAACTTCTCCCTGATCCTTATCAAGAATATAGTATTCTCCTTTTCTTGGACGTATGGTATAGCTTGAAGTTGAAATCATTTCATTGATACTATCCGCATAGACACCTGCACAGTTAACAATATATCGACTGTTGAGTGTCTCCTTATCTGTCACCACCTTGAAGATACCATCTAACTTTTCAATGCTTTGCACCTCGTGTTCCAAGTGTAATGACACACCATTGTCCATTGCATTTTCCATCATCCCTATCGCCATCTCCCACGCTGACACAATGCCGGCAGTTGGTGCGTATAAAGCGCCTCGAACCTCAGGGTTGATATTCGGCTCCATAGCGATCACTTCATTCCGCGTCAATAGTTTGAGACCAGGTACTTGATTCTCATCACCGCGAACCTTTAATAATGCCAATGTGGCCATATCAGCATCATCAAAACCAATCACAAGTGATCCAATCTGCTTGAATGGGACATCCAGCTCCTTGCATAACTGTGGGTACATCAGGTTGCCTCTGGCGTTAAATTTGCCTTTATTCTTGTAGACCTCCGCGTCATAACCTGCGTGCACAATAGCACTATTAGCCATCGTTGTCCCGTTGGCTATGTCATTATTCTTATCCAGAACGGCGACTGACAATTGATACTTTGATAGCTCCCTGGCAACTGCTGCACCTGCAATGCCTGCCCCTATAATGATGACGTCATACATAATTTACCTCCTAATACATGAAAAGAGAGCACGACAAATAATGGTCATTCCATTATTGTCGGCTCTCTTTTCTCTGCCTGTTTATAAGATTGATTGTGACTATTCAGTCACCCTCCCCTTACGGGTCGGTTGCACACAAATTATGCATCTAAAGATACATAATTTGGCGCTGCCCGCCAGAAATCGTCTGAAATGACTTGGTTGGCTTAATAGTTACGATTGATTATTCTATATCGTCAAGCTAATAGTTCTTCAACTACTCCAAAGCTTCATATCACTTGTGGATACTGATGTTGCACCAGCATCTAGCGCATCCATTATTTCCTGTTTTGTATCTATAAGACCACCTGCAATGACAGGCAATCTCGTATTCTTTGCTATTGCTGTTATTGCCTTCGTCACAACACCCGGCATGATTTCAACAGCATCTGGTTTGGTTCTCTTAAGAAGATCTATACCATCTTTAAATGACTTGGAATCCAACATAAATAATCGTTGAACGACATACATATCCAAATCTTTTGCTTTTTTCACCAGACTTGCCTTTGTCGTCAATATCCCAGCAGGCTGTATAACCTCATGAATGTACTCTAAAGAATGACTGTCATGGGATAAGCCAAGTATCAGATCCATATGAACAAAAACAGTCTTCCCTTTATTCTTGGCAAAATCCACTTCTTGCTTCAGTGTCATAATATCCCCATATAAAATAAACAAAACATCACAATGGGATTGATCGACTGCTTCCATAAGTTTTTCATGACTGCTGACTGCCGCGATAATTGGATTATCTAACAGCAAATCCTTCATTGACTGATTTTCCATTCTATATCTTATCTCCTATACCTCATCCTCATCTACCCAGGATCTTGTTCTCTCGACAGCCTTTTTCCAGCCCTTATAGAGTTGTTCACTGTGATCTGAAGAAGGAACAAATTGTCTTCCAAGTTGCCAACTGTCCACTACATCCTGCTTGCTCTTCCAAAAGCCAACAGCCAAGCCCGCTAAATAAGCAGCCCCCAAAGCTGTTGTTTCAATGACTTCCGGACGATCAACAGGCACCTGAATGATGTCTGACTGAAACTGCATCAGGAAGTTATTGGCACAGGCGCCACCATCGACTTTTAAGGATGACATCTCTATGCCTGACTCCTCTTGCATAACTTCTAAAACATCCCTAGTCTGATATGCCAACGACTCAAGAGTCGCCCTAATTATATGATTTCTTCCAGTCCCTCTAGTAAGACCCATAATGGCGCCTCGTGCATACATGTCCCAATATGGTGCACCCAGACCGGTGAACGCCGGTACAACATAGACACCTTCAGAACTGTCAATCTGAGTTGCATAATGCTCACTTTCTGATGCACTCTCTAGTAAATGTACCTCATCCCTGAGCCACTGAATCGCTGCGCCTGCCACAAATACCGACCCTTCAAGGGCATATTCAATATGACCATCGATGCCCCAGGCAATCGTTGTAACCAAACCTTTTCGCGAAGGAATACGCTGTTCTCCTGTATTCATCAGCAAAAAGCATCCTGTTCCATAGGTGTTCTTAACCATGCCCTTTTCAAAACAGGCCTGCCCAAACAGCGCTGCTTGTTGGTCACCGGCGGCACCAGATATTGGAATCCATTGTCCATCCATCACCATATGCCCATAGACACAACTAGATTCTTTTACTTCTGGTAACATAGATAACGGAATGCCTAAAGTGTCCAAAATCATACTATCCCAATTCAGTGTCTTAATGTTAAACAACATCGTCCTGGAGGCATTGGAATATTCTGTCACGTGGCTTTTTTCTTCCGTCATATTCCAAATCAGCCAAGTATCCATGGTACCCATAAGAAGATTCCCTGTCTCTGCAAGTTCTTTTGCGCCTTCCACATGGTCCAGTATCCATTTAATCTTCGTAGCACTAAAATAAGCATCCAGCAAAAGACCTGTATTCTCTTGGATATAAGGCTCAAAACCATCTTCTTCCAGTTTTTTGCATATATTTGCCGTCTGTCTGGACTGCCACACAATAGCATTATATATAGGTTTACCTGTTCGTTTGTCCCAAACAACAGCCGTTTCTCTTTGATTTGTAATACCTATGGCTGCCACTTCACCTGCAACCGCCCTTGTATCCTTCATGACTTTTGTCATAACCCTTTGCTGAGTCTCAAGTATTTCAAGGGCATCATGCTCAACCCACCCAGGTTTCGGATATATCTGAGCGAATTCCTCCTGTGCCACACCAGCAATACTTCCGTCGTGTGTAAATAGTATTGCTCGACAGCTGGTTGTACCCTGATCTAATGCTATAACATACTTCTTCACAACTTCTGACCTCCCATAACAATAAAATTACTGTAGCCCCATGGTCATAATGATAACATATACGATGCTCTCATGTAATAAAGATAAGCGTTATTTGAACACAAAAAAAGAACAGAACTATTGCGTAATATGCAATAAATTCGGCTCTCCTGTCTCTGCCATTCATACTGATTTAATTTTATTATAAGGGGGACATGCTAATTTGTCAATGAATGTAATACATTAGAGATGTCACACATCTGTTCTGTTTATATGGCTCAATTACTAAAGCAATGAGTGGACATGTTACAACAGGTATGCTAAACTATGGTCATTATTTATCCTCATAGTGACTGGCAGAGAAGATGAGAGCCGATATTGAACGTTCAATATTGGCTTTTTCTGTTTTTATAAAGAATTCATTTAAGCACATTAGTAGGATTATAGATTAACAAATAATTTTGAATGAGGTATTCTAATGACCAATAATACAGTAAATAATCAATATGATATCACCATCATCGGTGCAGGTGTTATCGGTTGTGCCCTCGCGAGAGAGCTTTCCAAATACCACGTAAAAGTACTGTTGCTTGAAAAAGACAACGATGTCAGTAACGGTGCAAGCAAAGCCAACAGTGGCATCGTCCATGGTGGTTATGATGCCAAATATGGGACTTCAAAAGGTTATTTCTCCAGAAAAGGCAACCGAATGTTTAAGCAACTTGATGAAGAACTGAACTTTGGTTACAAGGAAGTTGGCTCCCTAGTACTTGCATATACAGAAGATCAACTTGATACTTTGAAGCAACTGATGGAAAATGGCCAACGAAATGGTGTAGAAGATTTGGAGATCATCTATCGAGAGCAAATTCTTGAGATGGAACCTCATATAAACAAAGAAGTCCTCTACGCCCTACATTGCCCAAGTGCTGGCATTACTTCTCCATATGAGTTTACAATCGCTTTGTGCGAGAATGCCATCACAAATGGAGTAACCTTAAAGTTGAAACAAGAAGTCACATCCATCGAAAAATCTAACCATGGATTTACTGTCCGTACTTCTGATGAGGTATACAGTACGAATTATGTCATCAATGCTGCCGGTTATTATAGCGATCATATAGCTCGTTTGATTGGTCTTGATGACTTTTCAATTATGCCTCGCAAGGGGGAATATATACTTCTTAACAAGAATCAAGGCCACCTTGCGAATAAGGTTCTGTTTCAAACACCATCTAATCAAGGTAAGGGTATTCTTGTCACACCGACATATCATGGCAACTTAATGCTAGGCCCCAATGCTCAACAGGTTGAGGACTTAAATGATATCGGGACTGAGATGGACATTCTTACATATATCGTCAAAACTGCAAGAAAAAGTATACCGGACTTCGACATCAAGCAAACACTTACATCCTTTGCCGGTATAAGGGCCTCTAGCTCCAGTAAGGATTTCATCATTGAAGAAAGCTCAGTGCCTCATTTCTTTAATGTGGCAGGCATCGAGTCACCAGGATTAACATCATCGCCTGCCATTGCACAATTTGTTGTTGGACTTCTTGCTGATTCAGGCCTTATTCTGAAAAAGGATGAGTCTTTCAATCCATATAGAGCCGCTATTATCAAGAAAAAAAACAAAGACTTTGATGGTATGATTGATGATAAAAACCCAGATAAAAACATCATCTGCCGATGTGAAAAAGTTACAGAAAGTGAGATTGTTGATGCCTTAACACGTGGTATCCCTATTGATCATGTTGACGGTGTCAAAAGAAGGACTAGATGTACAATGGGACCGTGTCAAGGTAACTTTTGCGTGCCAAGAGTCACAGAAGTTATCGCTCATACGATGAATATTCCAAAAGAAGATGTTGGGCTTCGTGGTAGGGGTTCTGTTGTTTTACCACCTAGAGAGGATCGAACATTCTGGAGGTCATTGGAATAGGGATATATTAGACTACGTCTTCGACGGCGTGCATTCGTTTCACTCAATTCGCCACACATTTCTTCTGACTCCCTTTGGTCGTCGGTGTGCACTCACTTCGTTCGCTTCACCACACGCAAAAAAAGATCATCTTTGGATGATCTTTTTTTGCTAGAGTTGCGGAGACAGGATTTGAACCTATGACCTTCGGGTTATGAGCCCGACGAGCTACCAGACTGCTCCACTCCGCGATATAGAGGCGCCAACCAGATTTGAACTGGTGATAAAGGTGTTGCAGACCTCTGCCTTACCACTTGGCTATGGCGCCATACCAACTGATAAACCTGGATTACGAATAATCCAGGTTTGACAAAAATGACCCGTATGGGAATCGAACCCATGTTACCGCCGTGAAAGGGCGGTGTCTTGACCGCTTGACCAACGGGCCATATCGTTTACAAACCAACTGTCTGCAAACCACGATAAAATCACTAACTTCGGCCATGATTTCTTAATTCAGCTAAGTCGCTGAATCAATCTCTCAAGTCTCCTTAAGTCTATTTTATCTCTTAACTCCCCGAGCTGGACTCGAACCAGCAACCCTTCGGTTAACAGCCGAATGCTCTACCATTGAGCCATCGAGGAAGATTAGTACCTAATCTTAGCAGATAACTCAATCGTGTGCATCAGCCTTATGGTAGACAGGCTGCCTTCACGTCTCGTTCATGAACTTACAAGTTCATCACTAGCATTGAGCCATCGAGGATTATTAGTACTTACTGATCTTTTCAGACCTTGAAGATTATAACATGAATCTTCAAAATTGCATAGAGTCTTTTCATCGATTATCTAAGAAACTTTATTCTAACTTCAAACTACTAGGTAACTTTAGCTTCGCTAAATTACCATACTTAGTTCAAGCCCTCGACCTATTAGTACCAGTCAGCTGAACGTGTTACCACGCTTACACACCTGGCCTATCAACCTGGTAGTCTTCCAGGGGTCTTACTCCATTAAGGATGAGATATCTTATCTTGAGGGGGGCTTCACGCTTAGATGCCTTCAGCGTTTATCCCTTCCCGACTTGGCTACTCTGCTATGCCTTTGGTAAGACAACAGATACACCAGAGGTCAGTCCATCCCGGTCCTCTCGTACTAAGGACAGCTCCTCTCAAATATCTTACGCCCACGACGGATAGGGACCGAACTGTCTCACGACGTTCTGAACCCAGCTCGCGTACCGCTTTAATGGGCGAACAGCCCAACCCTTGGGACCGAATTCAGCCCCAGGATGCGATGAGCCGACATCGAGGTGCCAAACCACTCCGTCGATGTGAACTCTTGGGAGTGATAAGCCTGTTATCCCCGGGGTAGCTTTTATCCGTTGAGCGATGGCAATCCCACATTCATACCACCGGATCACTAAGTCCTACTTTCGTACCTGCTCCACCCGTCGGTGTCACAGTCAATCCACCTTATGCCTTTGCGCTCTTCGAATGGTTTCCAACCATTCTGAGGTGAACTTTGAGCGCCTCCGATACACTTTCGGAGGCGACCGCCCCAGTCAAACTCCCCACCAGACATTGTCCCCACACCGGATAACGGTGCTAGGTTAGAAACCCAATACTACAAGGAAGGTATCCCAACAACGACTCAGTACACACTGGCGTGCATACCTCTAAGTCTCCCTTCTATCCTGTACATGTAATATCGAATCCCAGTATCAAGCTAGAGTAAAGCTCCACGGGGTCTTTCCGTCCTGTCGCGGGTAACCGGCATCTTCACCGGTACTACAATTTCACCGGGCGCGTTGTCGAGACAGTGCCCAAATCGTTACGCCTTTCGTGCGGGTCGGAACTTACCCGACAAGGAATTTCGCTACCTTAGGACCGTTATAGTTACGGCCGCCGTTTACTGGGGCTTAAGTTCGCACCTTCGACCAAAGTCTAAGCACTCCCCTTAACCTTCCAGCACCGGGCAGGCGTCAGCTCATATACTTCACCTTTCGGTTTTGCATAAACCTGTGTTTTTGCTAAACAGTCGCTTGGGCCTATTCTCTGCGGCCATCCGAAGATGGCACCCCTTCTCCCGAAGTTACGGGGTCATTTTGCCGAGTTCCTTAACAACGCTTCTCCCGTCGGCCTTAGGATTCTCTCCTCATCTACCTGTGTCGGTTTACGGTACGGGTACGTATAAAACTATAGCGGCTTTTCTCGACGGCATGGATTCAGGAACTTCTCTACTTTAAGTTCGATACGCATCACACTTCAGCCTCAGATTGCCGGATTTGCCTAACAATCAGCCTTTGTGCTTGCACCAGTTTTTCCATTCCTGGTTTTCCCTATCCTTCCGTGTCCCCACAGTTCTGTTTATACGTAGTACAGGAATCTCAACCTGTTGTCCATCGGCTACGGCTTTCGCCCTCACCTTAGGTCCCGACTTACCCAAAGAAGATCAGCTTTACTTTGGAAACCTTAGATATTCGGCCGAGAAGATTCTCACTTCTCTCTCGCTACTCATTCCAGCATTCTCTCTTCCTAACGCTCCACTGCTCCTTACGGTACAGCTTCGTCGCCCTAGGAACGCTCCTCTACCACTCATAGTAAACTATGAATCCGTAGCTTCGGTAGTATGTTTTAGCCCCGTTACATTTTCGGCGCAGGATCTCTCGACTAGTGAGCTATTACGCACTCTTTGAATGAATGGCTGCTTCTAAGCCAACATCCTAGTTGTCTGTGAAATCCCACATCCTTTACCACTTAACATACATTTTGGGACCTTAGCTGACGGTCT
>OY762509.1:900000-992500 GCA_963666005.1 Vallitaleaceae bacterium
CTGTATGAGCAATATGATTAATCCTCGCATTGACTTCTATATGATTGATCAAAGCAGGGGTCGGCGTCATTTTATAAAAGTAGATACCAGCATCCCCTATCACAACGCCTGTATCTTCACCTATGACAACCAAAGATGTTGCCATCACTTCTGATAATCGCTCATGTCCCACAACCCGATCTTCAAACTCTTTACCATCGCTAGAGAAATCAAGAAACGTAATGGTACTGGCAATATTATGCTGACTTATATCCAAGTGTGATGTCATCATCTTTGTCCCATCGGATGATAACGCTGTCGCGATAGGATAGCCATCCTTCTTGAAAAGGGTGCGCCTTTCTATTGCCAATTCGCCATTGGCATCGTACAGACATATGTAGTTCTCATTCTCATTTTCCAATGTTAATGAAAGATAGCCTTCAGCATTGAGCGTCCCACCGACAATCATGTAATCTGTTTGTACCTGGCCAACCAAACCATCTTCATTAAAAACATAAGCTCTTTTACCAGCTAAATGTATAACTGCCATATACGGTTCTTCAACAATGAATAGAATATCATCAATGTGATAGGATTTATTCCATATGCTTTCGCCTGATTTGTCATACTTTGTCAGTCCCTCTTTGGATGCAACATAGAGAAAGTCACCCATATGGCTGACTGTCTCATCTAGGCCGGTATTCAGTTGTGTAACCGCAATCGCATCCAACTCTACATTGCCACCGACAATTCTATAAAAATTAGGCCTGATCAATAAGCCGTAAACCAAACCCACCACCACAATCGTCATACCAAGTATGACAGGCAGTACAGCTCTGGATCTTGTGTTCATTCATTACTCCTCTTTCACTAAGATGTCATTCGAATGAGTTTGTATGTCAAAAGCCTGACGTTTTTTGATATAGTTGTCATCAAGTCAATTAACCACATTCGAGTATGCTTCTATGTATTTCTTCGCAGATATGCTCCAAGAGAAACGTTCTTCCATCCCACGCCCGCGAAGTGCTTCAAAACTTTCTTTATCATCATAATAACTTAATGCACGTCGGATGCACTGTTCAAAATCCTGACCATTATAATTTTTAAACACAAAACCAGTGCCTTGTTCAGGATTCTCTGTATAGTCCTTAATAGTATCCACCAGACCACCTGTTTTCCTAACAATTGGCACTGTGCCGTATCTGAGACTGTAAAGTTGAGATAGTCCACATGGCTCAAATAAAGATGGCATCAAAAAGAAGTCGGTTGAGCCATAAATCTGCCGCGCATATGCCTGATCAAATTGTATGCATACATTCACCTTGTCTGGATGAGCAACCATCAATTCTTGAAGTCGCTTCTCAAAATACTTGTCACCGGAACCTAGAATCATGAACTGTACATCTTCGTGAATCAACTGTTCCATTGCATAGATAATAAGATCGACACCTTTTTGTTCAGCAAGCCTTGTCACAACACCAAATACCGGAACATCCTTAACCGGAAGCCCAACCTTGGCCTGGACAAGCTGTTTATGTGCCTTACGTTTTACCCTATAATCTTTAGCACTAAAGTTCATAAGCAACGCGTCATCCGTCTCAGGATCATACTTGTCGTAGTAGATGCCATTTAATATGCCCATGATCTTGTCATTATACTTTCTAAGAATACCATCCAGTCCATACCCGAACCACGGCGTCTGGATCTCATGTGCATACGTCTCAGAGACCGTGGTGACAAGGTCACCATAGACTATGCCCGCCTTCATAAAGCATACCTTGCCATAATATTCTACAGCATCCATGTTGAAATATTTACTCGACAGATTAAGTGCATCAAGGGTGTCTTTTTCAAATACGCCTTGATATTGAAGATTGTGTATCGTAAACATTACCTTTATATCTTTATAAAAATCGAGTACAGCATACTCTTCTTTTAAGAATAGCCCCATCATGGCTGTTTGCCAGTCATTCAGGTGAATCATATCGGGCTTAAGCTGAAGGTACATCAGCATCTCAAGTGCGGCCTTACAAAAGAAACCGTAACGTTCACCATCATCCTCATAACCATAGTAACCATCACGTTCAAAGTAGCTGTCACAGCCAATGAAGTATGTTGCCAATCCTTTGTCAACAAGCTTGTATACGTCAGCAACACGCGCTTTACCACCTGCTTCTACAATAAAACTAAATGACTTCTTTAAAGGGAAACGTTCTTCAATACCTTTATACTTAGGCATAACCCTAGTGACTTTAGCGCCTTCATCCAACAAAGCATAAGGCAGTGCTTCCCCCACATCCGCCAAGCCTCCGGTAGCAGCATAAGGCACAATCTCCGGAGTCACGAATAAAACGTTCAATTCTTCAGCCATAATTTTCCCTCTATTAATTGGTAGTGTTTCATTTAGCACTACCTATTGGTCAACAATTCATCATTAATAGTTTGTTCTATCCTTGTAGCGTTACTCTAATCGAATATCAATGTAACATCAACAATCTCGAATCTTGCAGTATAGGTAAAATCATTATAGCATATTAAAACTTTCAATAACATAGCACGTCGCCATAAAATATCTTGCTTTTATGCCCACAGAGTGGTATTTTAACTGAAATTTCTCTATACTGTACTATATGAGAATTACATTCAAACAATAACTGTTAAAGTGTCAAAACTGCTTTGCCGAACTTTCAGACACAATATGTAGTCCACAGTGTATCAATGTGCACTACATATTATGACTGAATTTAGTGAGACTTACTTTTGACACCTTAACCAATAACAATTTACTACAAGGAGGCCAATATGTCTGAAATAAAAACAAGAGATCAAATCTCCGATGCATATAAATGGAACCTTAGCCATTTAATCAAAGATGAAGAGGAATGGGTGTCATACTACGATGAAGTGGTGGCACTCACCATCCAATTGTCCTCTTATAACGCTAAACTGGCCGAGTCGCCAGAAAGTATGTATAAGTGTTTTAAAATCAGCGAAGCCATGGAAGAGAAATTCGCGCGTCTTTACACCTTCTCCTATATGCGCTTTCATGAAGACACTACAGTCAGCGCTCATCAGGAGGCAACCGAAAAAGTCAATGCACTGCAAGTAAAAGTCGCATCTGCAGGTGCATTTATCGAACCGGAACTTCTGGCCATAGATCAGGTAAAGTTATTGGATATGATCAACTCCTATGAACCTTTATGGGCCTATAGCCATTATATTGACAACCTGTTAAGGCAACAGGCTCACGTACTGCCCAAGGAACAGGAAGAACTTTTAGCTGGACTAAGTGATTTCACCGGTACGCCTGGTGCAATCTTTTCCATGTTCAACGATGCAGATCTCCGTTTCCCTGATGTCATTGATGAGAAAGGCAATAAAGCCCCACTAACCAAAGGTAATTTTATTAAATACTTGGAAAGTCCTATCAAAAAAGTTCGAGAGACTGCCTTTAAAACCCTTTATGCCAAATATAAAGAAAATCAAAATACACTGGCAGCTGTACTGGGTGCAAATTTAAAAAAAGATGTTTTTTTGATGAATGCAAGAGGCTTTGACGGCACCTGCCAAGCTTCCCTATTCGCCAAGAATATCGATGTCTCTGTCTATGATAACCTGATTGGTGCTGTCAATGACAACCTTGACCTGCTTCATCGTTATGTTTCATTACGAAAAAAAATGCTAGCGATGGATGAATTGCATATTTACGACCTTTATATGCCACTCATTGCCGAAGAAAAAGAAGAGGTCAGTTATGAAAAAGCAAAAGAGACCGTTCTTAAGGCAATCGCCGTCATGGGGCCAGAATATGTCAGTGTTGTAGAGAGAGCTTTTGAAGATCGATGGATTGATGTCTATGAGAATCAAGGCAAGCGAGGTGGTGCCTATTCCTGGGGCACATATGGCGCACATCCCTATATTTTACTGAACTACCAAGATAATATCAAAAATATGTTCACCCTAGCCCATGAACTTGGCCATACCATGCACAGCTATTATTCCAGCAAAGTTCAGTCCTATACTTATGCAAGCTATCCAATATTCTTAGCTGAAGTCGCATCGACGGTCAATGAGTCTCTTTTATTGCAACACTTGCTTAAAACAACAACAGATAAGGCCAAACGAATGTATCTGCTTAATCATTATATGGAAAGTTTTAGAACAACCCTTTATCGCCAGACCATGTTCGCGGAATATGAACGCACAATCCATGAAGTGTTGGAACGCGGCGAAGCACTAACCGCGAAAACCCTCAGCGACCTTTATTATGACTTGAACAAACGTTATTATGGTGACGATGTCATCATCGATGAAGAAATTGCAATGGAATGGGCACGTATTCCTCACTTCTACTATAACTATTACGTGTATCAATATGCCACCGGCTTTTCTTCAGCAATTGCCATCGCGCGAAACATCCTGGAAAACGGTGAGCCTGCTGTTAAGAACTACATTGACAATTTCTTAAGTTCCGGTAAAAGCAAATACCCACTGGACACCTTGAACGCAGTAGGTGTGGATATGACCACACCTCAACCTGTTGACAGTGCCCTTAAAGTCTTTGAGGAAGTTCTAAATGAGATGGAAGCATTAATTCAGTAGAATATGAACGTCCATATAAAAAGCCCTCTAAAAACTTATAGATATAAGTTTTTGGAGAGCTTTTTTTTCATAAGAACTTTCTCATATTTAACAAATCGAATAGGTGCATTTCGATTTGTGCTTTGGACAATTTTTCACGATTGTATTATTCCATCACCTGCATGAAATCCTGAGTATAATATCGCCCGCTAGAAATACCAACACCGAGTAATTCCAAATCTGCAATCAGCATGTTCTGCCTATGCCCTTCAGAGTTAATCCAGTCATTCACTGCCTTAATGCCATTGACCTGACCCATAGCAATATTTTCTGCCGCACGTCTGTAAGCTAACCCTTCAGATCTCATCCTGTCAAAGGGAGATTCACCTAGTAGATTGTCATGACTGAAATAACCATTCGTGTACATATCCACACTGTGATCCCGTGCTACAATCGATAGGGTATCGTCAAGTACTAATGGCCGCAGTCCATGCTGCACTCTAAAGACATTGGTTAGTTCCCAAATTATCTTTTCCTGATCCCTGAGAAAATCACTGTCGGACCAGTCCCCTCTGTCATGGGTATACCAATAGTCTTCATCAACGGTTATAAGGCTGTCTACCTCTTCACCTTCAATCAAATCCACATAGATCATATGCCTGACTGAGGTCTCATACACAGTGATATAACTGCGATAACCATCATATATTTCAATAAACTGATCCAAATTATCCGCCAACATACCCAGCTGATCGATAGCATCCAAAGACATCGCTACGTTGACCTCGTATGGCCATACAGCTGATGCAGTCGTTCTATAAAAAGCTACTACCTTATGCTCATATACACCCACTTGATAGTAATCATTATAATCATTCCGATACACCCACCATTCAAATCCGTATACGCTGGAAAGAATATCATCCGGCAAACCATATAACTCTTTTACAGAAGCGATGGAAATCCCCATTTGATAAAAGGTATCTCCCATTCCATCCACCTGGGCCAAACCATCAGCATCATGGGTAAGTAGGACCGACGATGTTGAAGCATCCCATCCAACGTTACCGCCTAAAGCCTCAACAACCGCTCTGATTGGTAAGTATGTTCTACCTTCCTTTATCATTGCTGAAGTATCAATTACCTGTGAACGACCATTGATATAAATATGAGCTTTTCCCAAAGGAATTTCAACCAGTTGCCCTTCATACTTAATAATCACATGACGTGCCATGTCATCCCATTCAACCACCGCACCATAAGCTTCCATCACTGCCCGTACCGGTACCTGTGTACGATTGTTGCTATCAATGAAAGGCTGGCCGTAAGTCTCTTCAAATAATATCGTTGCATCGTCAACACGAACATCTATCAACCGCTCATCACCATGTGCGGTTATAGAAATAAATGCTGCCAGCATCAACGATATGCAAAAAATCCTCAGTCTCATAAAAGCTCCAATATTACTCAATGGTATATTGCTCATCCGTCAATATGAATGTGTCCTTCAACCCTTCTGACAAAGTCAGATTATATGCCTCATCTACATAAACACAGTCGACACCTTCTATGCTTTCAATCATCGCCAGGCCTTCTTCCGGTGACATTGTAAACAACATGGTCGACAGTGCATCAGCGTCCATTGATGTTGGTCCTATAACACTGACAGAAACAACATCGCCATTTGTAGGATAGCCCGTCTTAGCATCGAAGATATGATGATACATCTGCCCAGCTTCTTCAAAATAACGTTCATAGGGACCGGAAGTCACCACTGTCATGTCACTGACTTCCACATATCCAAAGTAGGTATTCCTTGTATCATAGGGCGTCTGTATAGCCACTTTATAAGGACTGCCGTCTGCCTTGATACCATAGGCATAGATATTACCGCCAAGATTGATCATAGCTCTTTCTACATTTGCCTCATCCAGCATAGCCACTAACACGTCTGCAGTGTAACCTTTTGCAATCCCTCCCAGATCCAATGACATACCTTCTTCCGAAAGAAACACCGTCTGCTCTTCATCATCCAATACAATCTTCGAGTAGTCCACATAAGCAAGGGCAGCATCAATTTCTTCCTGTTCCGGAACCCGTGCTTCCTCTGTACCTATTCCCCAAAGATCGACAATCGGCCCAATGGTTGGGTCAAAGCGGCCACTGGAAAGCTCTGCATAATAAAGTGCTTTTTTCACAACCTCATAGGTCTCATCCGACACCACAACAGGAGAAATGCCTGCTTGCTGAGTTATTCTACTAACCTCACTGTCATCTATCTGCGCAGACATCAAATTCTCAATCGCAGCCACTCTGGCAATCATCTCATCCATTAAGGTCTGATCACCTTGATCATAGAGGTTGATATTAATCACCGTACCCAGGGCATAAGTTGTTTGAGTAAGATCCCCTTGATTTGTTGATACCTCGGCTGTATTACACCCAGCGATTCCCAAAACAAGGGCGGTAAAAACCGCGAATTGTTTTAACTTTTTTATCATTGGCACTCCTGTTCTAATGACGGACAGCCGTCCTTTATTGATTAAAATACTGATAAATCTCTCGCTTTGGCACATGTCTGTCTTTAGCAATCTGTTTAATCGCATCTTTCTTCGTCATGCCCTGCCCAAGGTAATGGTCCATATGGTCTTCCAAAGACAACGCTTCAAACAGTGCCATTTCCTTATCTTTCTTATAGGATTCAGGCAAGCCCTCAACAATCAGAACGTACTCGCCCCGAGGATCATTTTGATCATAGTAAAGCTTCGCCTCTTCTATGGTCATGTTTTGCACTTCTTCGAATTTCTTTGTCAGTTCTCTGGTCAATGTAATCTGCCGTTCGTCCCCCAGTGACTTTGCCAAATCTGAAAGCGTATTTTTCAGCTTGTGTGGCGCTTCATACAGTATAATGGTTCTTGTCTCATCGACCAGCATCTCAAGACGTTCCCTTCTTTCTTTCTTATTCATAGGAAGGAAGCCTTCGAAAACAAAGCGTCTTGTCTCCTTACCAGACAGGATCAAACCGGTAATCAATGCCACAGGACCAGGCACTGAAGTTACCTTGATACCATGTTCATGACACAATTTCACTAAGTCCTCTCCAGGGTCTGAGATTGCTGGTGTTCCAGCATCCGAAACCAATGCCACATCCATACCAGACATCAAATCCCTTATAATCTCAGGGCCTTTCTCCACTTTGTTGTGCTCATGATAGCTAACCAGTTTCTTCTGAATCTCCATATGATTCAAAAGTTTAATCGTATGTCTGGTATCTTCGGCAGCAATATATGCCACTTCCTCCAATATCCGAACGCTTCTGTAGCTCATGTCCTCCAGATTACCGATTGGTGTTGCCACCAAATACAAAGTACCATAAGAGTCTTTAGGGATTGTATTGTCACTCATCATGTATCTCCTGTCATAATCATTCGTAATAAAGCTTTCTTACTTCTTCTGTGTATTGTGTACCTTCTTCATACACAATCAAAGGCTTTTCGACCTTTAGGAAAGGCTTACCGCCTCTCACCGATTCAATCAAGACCATTGTTGCCTCGGCATCCGTTGTAGGGTGAACCATCCTCAGACGCTTCGGTTCCATGTTGTACTGCCTAAGCAAACTGATAATTTGGACCAAGCGATGTGGTCTATGAACCAGATAGAAGCGACCACCGACCCTTGTCAAACGGGAAGCGCTGGTAATCACATCTTCCAAACTACACAACACTTCATGTCTAGCAATAGTCTTGGCTGAAAGCTCATTATGTAAGCCTGAACCCGAATCCATATAAGGTGGGTTGCATGTTACTACATCAAAAGAAGACAAAGGAAGCAGACCTGCTGCTTCCTTAATATCACCATGCATCATTTGAATATCGCTCTCTAGGTTGTTCAATAGAATACTTCTTCTGGCCATCCTGACATTGGCCTCTTGGATCTCAAGCCCTATAATATTGGATGGCTCATACTTGGCATGAATCATCAACGGAATAATCCCATTACCACTGCCCATATCCAGCACTTGGTCCTTTGCCCGGACATCAGCAAAAGCAGATAGAATCACTGCATCAATCCCAAAGCAGAACATCTTTGTATTTTGTATGATCTGATAACCCTTGCGATGCAATTCATCTATGCGTTCATTTTCAAACAATTCCATCATGATTCCTTGTTGCCACCTTGCTTGCCTTGAGTGTTTTTACCATTGCCTGAACCATTCTTGTTAGGTCGTGGACGTCGGTTCCTACTCTTATTGTTCTTTTGAGTATCATTGCTTTTATCGTTCTTGCCTTGATTGTTCTCATTTGAACTCTTATTGGCATTTTTATTATTCGATTTATTGTTTCTCGTATTACTTTTAGTTCTGTTACTCTTTGTATTCTTCTGTTGTTTCTTCTGAGCACCGTCATTCTTTTCAGAATCCGAAGTCTTCTTATCATCCGATTTTTTCTGATTCTGTTGATCAGCATTGCGCTTTGGACGTCTGCTGCGGTTACTGTTTCGACGATCGTTTCTACTGTTGCCACCCTGCTGATTAGAATCCTTGTTCTTCTCTACTGATGCTTTGCCGTGTGAGTCTGCAGGTTGTTGCTTAACTTCATTTTCCAAGGCCGCTTCCTTTGGTTCCGTCGAATTGTCAGCCTGTGGCTCCGACTTCGGCTTTACATCCTTGTCACGGTTTTTATTCGGACGGTTTTTTGGTGGTCTGTTGTCTCTTTGTAGGTCGAGTTCATCCAGACGCATCTCGAGTATTTCAGGTGTACCGTCTTCTTTTCTCATAACAACTTTCACCAGTTGTCTGATGATATTCGTATTGATGACCTCAACAATGGCACCTGAACTCTTCACTTTAACTTTATTGCCGATTCTTGGGAGGTTACGGTTCAACTCTTTATAAGTCTCCTCCTCATACTTGAGACAACACATGAGACGTCCACATACGCCGGAAATCTTCGTCGGGTTAAGAGAAAGATTCTGCTCTTTAGCCATTCGAATAGATACAGGATGAAAATCAGATAAGTGGGCATGACAACATAGTGTTCTGCCACATATACCAATCGATCCCATCATCTTAGTCTCGTCTCTGACACCAATCTGCCTTAACTCAATGCGTGTCTTGAATACAGAAGCCAAATCCTTGACCAGCTCACGAAAATCAACGCGTCCATCTGCTGTAAAGTAAAAAAGCAACTTGTTATTATCGAAAGTGTATTCACAGTCTATGAGTTTCATATCGAGCTCATGTTTAATAACTTTTTTCTTACAGGTCCTAAAGGCTTCTCGCTCCAGTTCCTTATTTTTTATTTCTATCTCTTTATCTTCGTCTGTTGCTAAGCGTAGTACCTTCTTTAACGGCTTTACCACTTGGTCATCCGGCACTTCTTTCTCAGCCAACACAACAACTCCATATTCCACACCACGAACCGTCTCAACGATGACATGCTCTCCTGATGAAAGAGCCACATCGCCTGGATCGAAGTAGTAGATCTTACCGGCTTTTCTAAATCGTATTCCTGCTACTTTTACCATGTCTTCTCCTGTTCAAAAGGTACGCACTCAAATAGGCTGTGTAAGCCCTTCTCATCTGGCCATACCCTAAAGGTATATTATATCTGTTTATCTGACCTGCTGCACCGAAGCATTCATGCCTCTGATAATCATCACTTCCAGCATAAGGGTATAATTGATGTGCAGACGGTCATAGCGCAAAATCTGTTCAATCCCCTCAATTAAAACATTCATTTTATTATACGACATATTAGGCATCTGTTTCAACAGCTGATTCCGGCGGTCTTCATGGATTACTTCAGCCTGGGAACCAAGACTCTTAAGTACCATCAAGTCTCGAAGCCAGGTGAGGCAAAGATCCAAGAAGTCTGTCTTATGTTCCCCATACTTTTCAAACACATCCACCTGTTCCATCGCCTTCATTTTACTTTTTTGAGAAATAGCATCCATGACTTTGATCATGGCCTCCCTCATTTCGTTAAAGTCCTCTGAATGTTTCAGACTAACAGCTTTACCGATATTGCCTCTTGAAAAGGCACTGTATAGTATTGCCTGATAATCCGGAACACCGACTTTGTTAATAAGGTAGCCTTCCACCACGTCCTTAGCAATCGGTTTGAGCTTAACCAGTACACACCTTGACATGACTGTTGGTAAAAAGGAATGGGTGTGTGAAGCCAACAGTACGAACCGCACATAGGCCGGCGGCTCTTCAATGGTCTTTAGCATAGCATTTTGCGCCTGTATGGACATCCTATCTGCTTCATGTATGATGTATATCTTATAATCATACACATAGGGTTTAATATGAACATCACTGTTAATCTGTTCCCTGATATCATCTACCCCTAGACCCGTTTTCTTCGTTGCCACAACGTGAATGACATCCGGGTGATTATTGGTATCAAACAGAAGACAAGACTGACAAGCATCACAGGCATCCTCACCATGCGCTTCACATTGGAGGGTCTTGGCAAAGGTATTGGCCAAAAGTTTCTTACCCATCCCTGATTCGCCTTCAATCATATACGCATGACTGACTTTATTCATTCTTATGGCGCTTTGAAAATGATTTTTTACATCCTGATAGCCTTCAATCTCTGAAAAACGATACATCTTTGTCTCCTTCTTATCCCCAAGGTGCCCACAGCACGCAAACGTCATAGAAATAATATAACACTTTCCGTGCATTTTGTCTTGGCCTGGTATGTCCTACTATGCATAAAATAGATGGCATGTTATAATAACGTCATCATGCAAGGGAGATCACTTATGAAAATACTATTGGTGGCAGACCAAGAATCAAGGTTCATATGGGACTTTTACAAACCGGAATACTTCGAAGATGTTGACCTGATTCTGTCAGCCGGGGATTTAAAAGCCAGCTACATGGAGTTTTTGACCACTGTCATGAGAAAGCCCCTATACTACATTCACGGAAATCACGATCAACGTTATCTGGAAAAACCACCTGGTGGATGCGAGAACATTGATGGCGATTTTGTTATTGTTAATGGTCTTCGTATTCTCGGAATGGGAGGATCCATGCGCTACAAGAAAGGTCCTTTCCAATACACCGAGAAAGAAATGATTCGCCGCTTCAAAAAAGTCAAACGCAAAATAGAAAAAGCCGGTGGTATCGATATCCTTTTGACCCATGCGCCAGCCTCTGGTATTGGGGACGGTGAAGATTTGTGTCACAATGGGTTCCATCTTTTCAACGAACTAATGCGTGTTTACAAACCAGCCTATTTCCTCCACGGCCATCAGCATCTGAACTATAACCTTCATGCCAAAAGAATTCGAGAATTTGAAGATACTCAGATTATCAACGGCTATGAATACCATATATTCGAATTCAACGACAACCACCAGGAGTATGATCGTCGTACCGGTCTCAAGCCTGATTTAAAAGGGTTGCTAAGATAACAAACGCCTCCGTTCTAACCGAACGAAGGCGTTTTGTCTGCTGTGTTATTTTTCGTTTTTGACTTCGACAGTAAAGTAGTCCTGAATACTGTGAAGGGCTTCCACCAACACATCCAATTTCTCACCGTCCAATCGCTTCATGATATCCTTAATCATGCCGTCATGAAAATCAAGGTGATGATGATAGGCCTGTTCACCTTTGTCTGTCAAAGAAACCAAGACAACCCGACGATCCTTGGCACTTCTTGATCGCTTGACATAACCCTTCTTAACCAAATTGTTCATTGCAATGGTTAGAGTTCCAACTGTCACTTCAAGAACCGCAGCGATACTGGACATATTGCGCTTCTGGTTAATACCGATCGCCTCAATAACATGCATATCATTCAGGGAGATATCTTTAAAATCTTCCGTCAGCAATGCCCGTTCCTCGTAGGTCAATATATTATTAAAAAGCTTGACCAATAGGTCATTGAGTGCTTCGTAAGCTTCATTCATAACAATTCCAACTTTTCCAAAAAATATTTTGATAATCAAAGTATATCTCAGAGAAGGAACCTTGTCAACGAAGTTTAACAAAGTGGAAAAGTCCACATCGACACCCTATCCCCTCAATCATAAGGACTTTGTTCACTTTGTGTGCCGAATTCAGTCCGAAGGACATCTACCTCTTGAATTCGTGTACTTCCTACGGAGTATTCTTGTGTCATAGGAAGTTATTTCCTATAACACAAGAAAAGAGGCCGCCTCTAGTGACAGAGGCGGCCCATAATCTATTTTATCTCTGTTAAGATACAAGCACTTTAGTCTTTTCCCGCTTATCAGCCAAAGTATAGCTGATGATATCACTGCGTTTGATAATGCCAATGAATACATTGTCATCATCTACCACAGGCACAAAGCTCTGAGCCGAAACCAAATCAATCAATGAATCCATATTCGAATCAATGGATACGGACTTGATATCATGATGCCTTTGTATCTTTCTAATGCTCAGGTGTGCAAGTTCTTTGTAACTATTATCGCCGTGATCCTTGATGAACCAAAGAATATCTCCTTCGGAAATGGCGTTCTTATAGCGCCCCTTGCTGTCAATTACAGGTACGGTTGCATAACGTTCATCTTTCATAATCGTCATGGCTTCTGCAATGGAATGGTTGTGATGCAATGTTACAACCTCACTCTTAGGCGTTAAAAATAATGCTATGTTCATTGACACATCTCCCTTGTTGTGATGATTCTCTTCATGACCCTAAAGCCATATCTTACTTATACCATCATAACACCTCAATATGTATGGAATGTGTTCTAAATGTTTAAATTCTATTAAAATCCTTGGTTTTATTGGTAAAATTCACGTAACCTTAATGCTCATCCTTCTCGAAAGCATCGCCACAAGTGCAACCGGTAGGAGATGTGCAGGTACCCCCTGTAGTCTTACAGATACCCTTTTTCTCTTTACGACGGTCATTCAAGTAGCTGATTGTCACATACCCAACGATCAAAATCCCTAGAAATAAACCTACTGCCACAGCATTTCATCTCCTATCTTAACGACACTAACCTTTTTCTTCATAATCTCGGTCATAATTATCAATTTGAAATTTGATGTTCAGCATACGGCTATCAAGATCATTGATAATCATAGCACATTCCTTTAGCTCATCTGAAATGTGCTGCGGTACATCACTGTCATATTTATAATACAGCTTATGTTCCAAGCTGGCCCAGAAATCCATAGCAATGGTTCTGATTTGAACTTCCACTTGCATAGGAATACTGCCACTGGCAAGAAACACCGGTACCTCAACAAGCATATGCAGACTCTGATAACCATTCGCCTTAGGGTTCTCGATGTAATCCTTAACCTTGACAATCTTCAGATCATCCTGGCGATTAAGCGCCTCAAACAGCATGTAGATGTCTGATGTAAAAGAACAAATCAAACGTACACCCGCAATATCACTTAGAGTATTTCTAGCATTCACAGGTGTAGGGTCAATCCCCTTCATCTTTAGTTTTCTGATGATGCTCTTCTTCTTCTTAACCCTTGTCTTGATATGCTCAATAGGGTTACTGCGTTCCTGATGATTGAACTCATCATTTAGAATCCTAAGTTTCGTGTAGATCTCTTCAACAGCAAACTTATTCAGCAAAAGAAGCCGCTCCCAGGTCATCTCAGGTTCTTCATGGTGTTTGAACATTATGTTTACCTAAGTTCTTTCTTTATCTCTATCTTGTAACGCCTGTTTCTTTCGCTGCTTTTGCAACCGCTTCCGCCACATGGGCTGCAACACGCTCATCAAAAGGTGATGGCACAACATAATCCGGTCTAAGTTCTTCTTCTGCAAGGACTCCCGCTATGGCATAAGCTGCAGCCAGCTTCATCTCATCATTGATTTTCTTGGCACCTGCATCCAGAGCACCTCTAAAGATACCAGGGAATGCCAAAACATTATTCACCTGGTTTGGGTAATCACTTCTTCCTGTTCCGATAATTCTTGCGCCTGCTTCCACAGCTAACTCCGGCATAATCTCAGGCGTAGGGTTGGCCATGGCAAAAATGAAAGGGTCATCATTCATGGACTCAACCATTGCCTTTGATACCACGCCAGCCGCTGAGACACCAACAAAGACATCCGCACCGGACATCGCTTCCGTCAAGCTGCCACTGATATCATTCTTATTGCTAAAACCAAGAATCTCCTTTTTCACAAAATCAAGATCCTCCCGTTCTGAACAGATAATACCTTTTCTATCCAAAACCAGAATATCGTCAACACCGTACTTATGAATCATATTAGCAATAGAGCTACCGGCTGCGCCGGCCCCATTGACCACCACCTTCAAAGACTTCGGATCTTTGCCAGTAAGCTTACACGCATTGATCAAAGCTGCAATGGTGATAATCGCCGTACCATGCTGATCATCATGGAATACAGGTATATCCAGTTCTTCAATGAGACGACGTTCTATTTCTACACATCTTGGTGCAGAGATATCTTCAAGATTAATCCCACCTAAGCCTGGCGCCAATAACTTACAGGTACGGATGATCTCTTCCGTATCTTGAGTATCCAGACAAATAGGGAATGAATCTACCTGACCGAAGGTTTTAAAAAGAATGGATTTTCCTTCCATTACAGGCAATGCTGCTTCAGGACCTATATTGCCAAGACCTAAGACGGCGGATCCGTCAGTGATTACTGCAACAAGGTTGCCCTTGGAAGTGTACTTGTAGATGTCTTCCGGATTCTTCTCTATTGCGCGACATGGCTCTGCTACTCCCGGGGAATAAGCCATACTCAACTCTTCTTTATTGGTTACTTTCACCTTGGAAATGACTTCGATCTTACCTCGGCTCTCTTCATGCATTTTTAATGATTTTTGGTAGATATCCATGTTTGCTCCTTACTAACGAGATTAACGTGTTCATGGCAATTATAGTACATTCCTCTAGCTTATACAACTTAAATCCGTAAGGACAGCGTCTGTGCCTGCCAGAAATATTTTTATCGTCTCAATCATTCTTTTACCTTGCTCATAGCCCATCTGATAAGTCTGTTCCAATTTCTTAACATCCTTTTCCATACGCCCTAATTCGATTGGCGATTCCGGTCTGATAATCAACGCTTTACCTGATCTTTCCAGTGCTTCAAGTTCTCTCAGACTTTCATGATACCTGATATGGCGTGTCCCCATCGTATCAATGACCGCTGGATAATCTTTATAAAATAAGCTGCCGATTCGATGTTGACTGAACGGCTGACGCTCATAAGCCGCATCCCGTGTTAAAACAACGATGACTTTGTCACACCCATCTTCAAAGGCCTTTTGAAATGGAATTGAATCTGATACACCACCATCCAGGTAAGGTGTACCATTAATATGAACTTTCTTGGAAATAAAAGGCAAGCTGCATGAAGCTCTCATTGCCGTCAACAGTTCATCAGCGGTCATATCGCTTTTATAAAAATAGTCTGTGCCACCATCTTCACAACACATCGCACCAACCACCAATTCCTGATCAACTGCCTCGAAAGTCTTAAAATCAAAGGGATGAAGCTTGTAGGCAATTTCATCAAAGATGAAGTCCATGCCAAAGATACCCCCTTGAGTGAACAGGTTTCTAAAACTTATGTATCTGGGATCATTGACATAGCTGACAGCAATATCAAAGTTCCTACCTTTTTGTTTGGACAAATAACAGGACCCTACACAAGTGCCCATGGATACGCCAATTACATAGGGAATCTCAATGCCCGCTTCCAACAAATTATCTGTTATGCCTTCAGAATACATACCCCGAAAGCCACCGCCTTCAAGAACAAGTCCGATCTTCTCTCCCATGTTGCTGCCTCCTTTGTCTAATATGAACCTTATATCTTTCTATATAAACGCATTTAAGGCTGTCTCCAAAAGACAGCCCTAACCGATGTATCTATCGTATGTAGATTATCGTTAAAGTATGACCTCACCTTTTGATAATCTTATCATCCATCTATTTGCTCTTGGAATCGAATTTGTAACCTACACGAACCACTGTGTGAATCAGGTTGGATTTGGCATCAAGTTTCTTTCTGATCTTCTTAATGTGTGTATCTACCACTCTGTAATCACCAAAATAATCATAACCCCAAATAGTATCCAGAATTTTTTCCCTGGAAAGGACCATGCCATCATTTTCCATTAAATACACCAGTAATTCATACTCTTTTGGTGCAAATTCAATCTCTTCGCCTTCTACCCTTATGGTGTAGGCATCTTTATTGACCTCAATACCACACTTGGTGAAAATATGTTTACTATTGCCCGAATAATCACTGACACGTTTTAAAAGGCGTTTTGCTCTGGCAAGTAATACCTGAGTGTTGACTGGTTTGGTGACGTACTCGTCCACGCCCAACTCAAATCCTAAGAGCTGATCCGAATCATCGTCCCTAGAGGTCAGCATGATTATGGCAACATCAGATTTCTCCCTGATACGCCGACATACAGACCAGCCATCCAACTTGGGCATCATGACATCCAGAATAATAATATCAATATCATTCTCATTCTCCTCAAAGACTTCCAACGCTTCCTGGCCATCACAGGCTTCGTATACCTTAAAGCCAATGTCCTTGAATGCATAACCAATCAATTCTCTCATGACAGCTTCATCTTCAACAATTAAAGCCGTATTTTCCAAAGTCACGCCCCCCGTCTAAGACTACCCTCATTAACTGTATCCGTATCCGTCGACATCTTTATATGTGGTCTAAAAACCTGTCATCGACATAACAACACTATTCATATTATAACCCACTGTATCATAAATAACAAATATTCACTGAGGATTTTTTGGTCATAAATGATCATAAACGGATCATACTTTCATCCACATGTGGGCGGCCAATATGTCGTCCAACCCAACCACCATGACAATCCGAACCACCGGTGATCATCAAATCATACTTATTACAGTAATCGATGTAATACTTGGCATTGGATAAATCTGCAAAATAGTTGCTGTAGCATTCAATGCCACAAAGACCAAGGTCTCTGAAGTAATCAAGATGGGCCACATCATATAAATCACCTTCTGCATATGCCGCTGGGTGAGCTAAGACGGTCTTGTAACCATACTCTGCCATCTTTGAGAAGAAAAGGACAGGATCTAAAAACTGTTTATCTCGTTTAAACCCTCTCGTGAGCTTTTGATAGTCGGACAAAGTCTCCACCAATCCTTTACTGCGTACATATCCGAAAGCTTTCCATCCGGCTTGATATGGATCGTAATCATAATCCATGAAGCCTTCTGCCGAAAGCTCCGGATAGCTCTCATTAAGCCAGGTCATCAAGGCACTGTTGTATTCCGTCCGCACCTGTCGATTGATGGACAGCATTTCTTCAAGTTCCTGATTGTTCTCGTCTACACCATATGTGAGAATATGATGCTCAACGCCTCTGTATGTCACCGTCCCTTCCAAGCCTTTGATGAATGTCAAATCAGGCCTATCCTTCATCAACAAAGTCATGGGTCCAAGGCAGTCCATGGCATCATGATCCGTAACTGCAAATATGCTGATGTTATTATCATCAAGTTCCTTTACAACCTGCTCCGGCGACCATTCACCGTCAGACGCAAAGGTGTGCAAATGTAAATCCACTTTTTTCATTATAACTCCTTAAATTCACGCATATAGGATAATCAACTACTTTTTGACGCTTTTATCATAGTATAAATATTAGCGCCAGATTAAGCAACTGAAGTGCTAACATCAATATGCCAAAGCCAATTTCCATCGGTCTGAATCTTTGACCATAATACTTGGAAGATGGTTTGAAGGCAATCAAATAAATCCCTATACCTGCCAGTAGAATATGATTCAAATACTGATAGATCTCCCCAGCAAGGAACATAATTGGAGAAATAACAGCAATGGTCACAAAATATACAATCACATTGGTCCTAGGACTGTACCAATCAATTTTCACCCTTTTGGCCAGTACCTTATCTGCACCTATACGACTTGAAAAAGCCATACGTATCGCTGTCATATCATTCATGCCGATGATATTCATTTTTTTTATTTTTCCACTTGTTTTGACTTTGATCAGCCGTAGTCTGCCACTAGTTAGATAAACACAGAGTACGGATTCAATCTGTTCATACGGAATCAATTCTTCTTTTTTTCCATTGACGCGAAGAAGTCCCGGCTGTGTCATGTGAATGGACATCTGCCGAATCCTTTTTAGTATGATCACTGTCATGACCGCCATCTCTATAAGTATAATACCGACAACCACACCAATGATAACAATCGCTGTGGTGCTGATTGCTTCTCCTCTTAAAATAGTCGTCAACACAAAAATTATGACAATCGTTAATACCATTAATAATGTGTTCATTATATTGATTGTACGTCGTTCTTTAATGTATGATTCTGCTACTGAAAATGTCATTTATACTACCCTCCCTTAAATCTCCTGATTTGGCATCAAGCAATCATTGAATGCAATGCGCCTGACCCCTCAATCATGTCACTATTCTAACACATATCCCTTATCTCAATATTAAAATTACATAAAAAAGCCGGGCTTATTGAATTATCATCCAAAAAGCCCGACTTCTTTAGTAAAATACCATAAATAATTGACACACCCATTTAGCGCCTTTAAACCCTTTATTACATCAGTCGCTATAAGACGAAAGCGTCAACCTATCAATCATTGATAATGAAAAAAACATCTCCGTCAAAATAATCTATCTCGATTTCCTCATTCCGTTTACGTCCCGAAAAGGATTTCAGATAAAGGTGCATGTTTCCCCACGTTTCCTCAACGATCAATTCTATTGGCTGATTCTCATATACATAGGTCATTGCAACGCCTGATTCTATCAATAACTCAGAAAGTGCCCCTTCGTAGATGACCTCTCCTTCCATCACCACCCTAAGGATGTCGCCTTCAGCCTCAACTAAAAGTTCCCTAGAATCCTCCCTACTTTTCTCGCTGTCAAAAGTATGCCATATACTTGTATAGATTTCATAATCTGCTATTGGTATGGCCACGGGTCTTTCAACCTGATAATAGATATACTCCGAACCAAAATCATCCACATACCTTGTACTGTAAGCATAAGAGAACCCAAACACTTCTTCCATATCACTTTCTTCAAAATCGGCTGGTATAAAGGCCGCTTGAGACAGACCTCGATACTTAATAAGGTAGCCCACCAAATCGCTTATAACTACCTGATCCCCTTCGCTTAGATCAGTACGCCTAAGGATGCGATCCTCCTCTAGCATTTGCAAGCTGTTAAGATGTTCTGTCAAACGATGCACCTGACTGTTCGCGCTAATGGTAAACAGATTCACCGGTGCATAGACTGCAATGGTAAACAATGCAATAAAAGCTACCACAACCCACTGAGAATAACTATATTGCTTAACGATACCGAAGACAATAGCCGTAACAAACCATAGCCATGCCAAGAGTACAAAAGCTCTAGGTACAGTCAATCCGTATGCCTGAATGCGTATGGTCATACTGATAAGCAACATTCCCATAGGTACTAACAATGCCAATGGGTATAATTTTTGGAAAGCAGGTATATACCTCACTTTACTTTTGAGAGGATACACCAATATCAGTAAAACCACACTGACAAAGCCATACCATAAGACTAACTGGCTGACAAAACTGCCGGACCATCCAATGAAGGCAACTACTCTGACCAAATAGGCATAAAGGACAACCGTATAAATACATATCAGAGGCAATACAATAGCGGACAATAGGATTCTAAGCACCGTAGGGTATTGATCGGATAAGGTCTCTTCATCAATTCCAGGAACTTTTCCCAGGAAATATGCCAAACCAAATAGACACACAGCCGTTATGAAAGTATCCAGATATATCTTCCCATCCAAATTCAAATCAAAAAGAAAATCCACAGCAAAGATTATGGCAATCAGGCCAAGATATAGAACGATTGTATATAGATAAGTGACAAAGAATGCCGTAATCAACCTGACCAGATAGGCCCCATAGCCCTCTCTGTGTCTCAGGTATGGTATGAGCGTGAACCCTAGATATGCCATCAATGTTGCTAAGGCATATCGAATCATAAACACATCATCAACGGTCTCTGGAATCACTGCTCTGAATATCAGTCCACACCCAATCAGCAAAGCATCTAATAGAATTCTGATCTTCCATCTGCGCTTCAAGCGCTCGCTGACTAAAACCAGCATAGATGACATAGGAATTCCAAGTGCCAGTACCATGATCCACTTAGCCAACACCATCTCAGTATCATAGGCCATATGATTCTCAATAATCACCAGAATCGTCAAAACCAATGCAATAACCATTGTTTCTGGAAAACGTCTTAAGCTGCTGCGGAGTATTATCCACAGCTTTGATAACCACTGCATTAATCTATTCACACTATCACGCTCCTGTCTGTTTATATTATACCACTTGCATAAGAGCTTAAAAAGCCAGCACCTGTTAAATAAGTGCTGGCTTGATTTGTCTTATTAGACTTATGAAGTTTTTAGTTGGCCATATTACGGAATTTCGTATATTGACCAATCCACACCAGATTGATTGTACCTGTCGGACCATTCCTTTGCTTGGCAATGATAAGCTCCGCCTGATTCTTAGCTTCTGTGTCCGGGTTGTAATATTCGTCTCTGTAAAGGAACATTACAACGTCAGCATCCTGCTCAATGGCACCGGACTCACGCAAGTCAGAAAGCATCGGTCTGTGGTCAGCCCTCGATTCACATGCCCTTGAAAGCTGTGATAAGGCAATTACCGGCGCACTCATCTCTCTCGCTAAGGCTTTAAGACCCCTTGATATCTCTGAAATTTCCTGCTCACGGGACTGAGTTTTACCGTTACCACTCATCAACTGGAGGTAGTCAATCATAATCAGGTCAAGACCGTGTTCCATCTTCAACTTACGGCACTTAGCACGCATATCCGCTATGGTGATACCAGGTGTATCGTCAATATATATAGGCGATTCAGCTAGAATAACTGCCCCCATAGAGATCTTCGTCCAGTCCTCATCATCCAAGTCACCAGTTCGAACCTTTTGAGCATCTACCATAGCCTCAGAACAGACCATACGATTAAGCAGCTGCTCCTTACTCATCTCCAGACTGAACATGGCACAGGACTTCTTCTCATGGACAGCAGCATGTTGGACCAGATTCAGTGCAAAGGCTGTCTTACCCATAGATGGTCTGGCTGCAACCAGCACCAAGTCAGAGGGCTGCATCCCAGCTGTTCTATAATCCAGGTCAAGGAAACCTGTCGGAATCCCCGTTACCTTACCTTGATTCTTAGTCAATTGCTCAAGCTTGGTCAACATGGGATTAATAAGTTCAGCCGCTGAGGAAAACTCGCCAGAATCCCTGTTCTGAACAATGTTAAAAATACGCTCTTCAGCACCGTTAAGAATGGCATCAATCGGTAAACTGCCCTCAAAAGCTTCAGAGCTGATATCCTGACTTGCTCTGATTACCTTACGCAACGTTGCCTTCTCTTTGACAATCAACGCATAGTGCTTAGCATGTGCCGAAGTCGGTACGGCCATTGCCAGCTTGGAAAGGTACTCGATACCCCCAACTTGATCTAAGACATTACGGTCTTTTAGCAGGGATTGCAAAGTCACCAAATCCACCGGCTTATTGGTCATATAAAGATCAACAATGGCCTGATATATGATTTTGAGATCGGGATGATAAAAATCATCATCGATGATTGTGTCTTTGACCGCCTCAATGGCCTCACGATCCATAATCATCGAACCTATGACTGATTGCTCCGCCTCCAGGCTCTGAGGCGGAACCCGCTTAGTGATTTCTTCCATAATTACGCTTCAATAACCTTTACATTCAACTCAGATGTTACTTTAGGATGAACTTTAACAGTAATAATGTGTGTTCCTAATGTTTTTATCGGATCTTTAAGAACCAATTTCTTCTTATCAAGTTCAAGGTTCAATTGGTCTTTAGCCGCTTTGGCAATTTCCTTCGTTGAGATGGAGCCAAAGGTCTTTCCACCTTCACCGGCTTTCATGCTGACAGTAATTGACATTTCCTTGAGCTTAGCTCCCAGCTCTTGAGCTTCCGCAAGTTCCTCTGCACGACGTCTTTCTTCGGCAGCATTTTTCATCTTAACGTCATTGATTGCCTGATGGGTTGCTTCCTCACCAAACTTCTTTGCTATGAGAAAGTTACGTGCATAGCCATCACTGACATCGACGATTTCCCCTTTTTTACCAACTTTTTTTACATCTTTTAAAAGTACGACTTTCATATTTCGTCACCTTCCTCTAAATATTTATCCAACACGTCCTTCAGTGAAGCCAACACCTCTTCGATGGTGCTGTCTATCACTTGCGCACCTGCAACGGCCAAATGACCGCCGCCACCCATAGCTTCCATAACCAACTGAACATTAATGGCATCCATGGATCTGGCACTGATATATATGGTCTCTCCAATCTGAGTCAACACAAAGGATGCCTTGATCCCAGCAATATTCAACAACTCATCTGCTGCCTGAGCTGCTACCAACGTTGGGTTTTCCACATCCGAAGGACAGACGGAGATTGCAATGTTGTCTTTGTATATATGGCAATCCCTAACGGCTGTTGCTTTAGCTTTATAGGACGCCATGTCATTCTTGAAGAACCGTTTGACCCTGACCACATCAGCACCATTTCTTTTGAGGAATGCTGCTGCCTCAAAGGTTTTAACACCGGTGTTAATCGCAAAGTTCTTCGTATCAACTGTAATGCCTGATAAGAGTGCATCGGCTTCAATCGGTTCCAGCTTGACTTTCTCAGAAATGTATCTGATGATCTCTGAAACCATCTCAGAAGTAGATGAGGCATATGGTTCAACATAACTCAATACTGGATTCTCAATAAAGTCAGCACTTACCCTATGATGGTCAAAGACAATTACGTTCTTAACATACTGAAGTAATTCCCCATGCTCCGTATAAGATGGTCTATTAACATCAACGATTACCAGTAGTGTCTTATCTGTCATATAGGATACAGCTTCTTGCCCTGTAATGAAGACATCCTGAGGGTATTGCCCACTCTCGACAATTTGATCATACAGCGGTTTGACCGCTGATGTTACATCATTAATGACAATATTCGCTGGCGTCTCAAGCATCTTTGCGCAAGCATAGACGCCTACAGCCGCCCCAAGGGAATCCAAATCCTGGCGCTTATGCCCCATGATAACAACACGGTCACATCCTTCTATCAATTCTTTGAAGGCATAGGCTTTAACACGAGCCTTGACACGTGTGCTGTTCTCGACACTTTTGTTCTTGCCGCCATAATAGGCAAACTTATCATTATTCTTAACAACTGTTTGATCCCCACCACGGCCAAGTGCCAAGTCTATGGCCATTCTGGCAAACTCTATGGATTGGATGTAAGCATAATCATGAAGACCAACACCAATACTTAAGGTCACCGGCATCTCATTGCCAATATCAATATCCCTAATTTCATCAAGGATGGCAAACTTACCTGCTTCCAATTCATCCAGATATTTTCTTTGGAAAATCAAAAGGTACTTGTCCTTCTCATATTTCTTAAAAACACCGTCGATGGATTTGGCGAACTTCTCAAGATTACGATCGATCAGCGCTACAAGCATCGGGCGCCTGACATCTTCTATACTCTTAAGCACTTCTTCATAATTATCAATATAGATCAGTGCTGTTACTGCACGCTGTTCCTTGTTTTTCTTCTTAAGGTTCTGAGTGGTCGTATCGTCAAAGAAATAGGCTGTATAAAGTACCTGTTCTTCTATCACCGGCTCAGAGAACAGATCATCCTGAGCTACCACTTCATTGGTAATAGGCGATCGGTCATCTACTTCAATACGCATATGACGTATGACCAACCTATAATGCCGTTCACCCAGTGTCAAAATCTGCTCGTAAAAACCTTCAATCTCTGATGGAAATAGCTCATGGTTCACCGCTGGTAATATCGCGTTGATATTTCGTTCCAGTAGCTTCCGACCATCGAACTCTGCCTCTACATCTTGAAGCATCTTATCAAACGCATCATTGAACCATCGTATTCGTCCTTCCGGATCCAGTATGACATTCGCAACTTCAAATTGATTCATGTAGCCCCTCTGGACTTTAGAGAAACTAAGAGCAAAATTAAGCACTTCACTCATCAAGTGTTTGTGTGTGCTTCTGTTCATCACATAGCCAACTACTGCCACAAGAATGAATACTATAGCAAATGCAACACCTAATCGAAAGTCAAACGCTCCACCCACTACAGCCATAAGGAATATGACCACAATGTATGCCCATGGCCAGATGAAATATTTCTCTATCCTGCTGTTAAATGTCATCGGTCTTTTCTGGCTCATTCAATTCACCTCTGTTTTACAATTATGACATGTCATTAGCCCATATTATAACACTATACCAATTTCAATGAAAGTGTTATACAAGGCCGCGTCTAATTATTGTAGAAAAAGAGAGAATAGTCTTATCCTCTTAGAGAAAGTATTGATTCCTGTCTCACAGTTTACCATAATTCTTTTCCATTGTCCTTTCAATTAGGACGTGTTTCTGAAAGCCTTTCCTTCATCAGGTACACTACAACCTTCTTCAGCCGGTCATTTTCAGAAACACATCCTAATCTCCAGTCGGTTTATAATCCGATTACTTGAGTCATCAACTTGCCGAAGAATGCTCGCTTGCTCAAGAGGTTTTCATTGATACTTCCCTGGCAACCATATTCGTAAGCACTTAAACTTTCTTCTTTCGCCTCCAATTGACGCTTCTCTTTTTTGTACGCTAATAGATCAATGACTTTTCCGTCATAAGATTCAAATACACGCAACTGTACCATCTTATTTGCACCCTCTTTTGACCAACCTAACGGCCGGCTACTTAATCGATCTGCAAAAATGTGGCTGACCAAACCTTCTGCACTGCATCCCATGTTTGCCTCTGATTCATTGTTTCTGATAATAATTGAATCCCAGTGATTCATGAGATATGTTCTACATTCGTCAATTCGTTTCTTTGTAGCTTCTGTAAGTGCATGCTTCCTGATACCGGTGAAGGTCTCCTTTAACCACTCTTTGTCCTCCAAGCTAAACGTATCCCATATCTGGTCTCGTGCAGCCTGACAGTCTTCTCCAAGGAAGGCCGTTGCTCCATTTATACTTCTGCTCAAATGAAATTTATCAAGAACAAACCTAGCTTTCGCACCAAGTACTTGAACACCGCCCTTAATCCACGCTGCACCGTCTCCAATGATGTACACTGCCTCCAGATATTCCATGTCGTATTCCGCATCCATATACTTCATGACACGTTCCCACAGTGCTTCTGGCTTCTCTGACGCAGCCTTTTCTGTGAAACAGGTCCTGCCTACCAGTCGATGACGTTTACTCTTTTCCCCTTCAGGCATGATATCCTCAAATACATAAATCAGTCTTGGCATATATGTGTTTCTTTTATACCCGTCCTCTGAGACGGCTAAGTCACCTTTTTCTTTCATGAACTGTAGACTTACATGATCCTCATCTGCATTGATATATAAAAACTTGACCTGCTTTTTCGGCCGATCTTTTCTTATCTCTATCGCATCTGGTATCTCTTGCTTCTTTAACACATTCATCACCGTCTGTTTGCTCACGACATCCTCTGTGAATGTAGCATCTTCGCCACTGAGTCTGTAGCTGTTATGAATAGCGTGCTCCAGGATTCTCTCTACCACATCTTCCGTTTTCTTAGTATTTGGTGTTACCCCAAGAACCCTGTCAAGCAAGTGGACGCGCTCTCCCGTTGCCTTTTTCTTGTAATACTCTCTACTATATGTTAATGGTCCCACTGTACTGAGCAATGTCTTTTCATCTGACCGGATAACTTCATACTTTTCTTTCCGAAAAGAGCTATTTTTCATAGCTTGATCCATTTCTTCGAACATCTCCACAATGATGTTCCTCGCCAATCGATCCGTCTCAGTCTTGATCCTTTTAACCACATCCCCCATTGTTGTTTCTGTTTGCTCATAAAATTCTTTAAAGATATTTTCAAATACTACTGGTGGTTCCTGCATAAATTGTTGTATACTATCGTACATAAAGAAGCCCTCCCTCTCGTGTTGTTTGATTTTGTGGTGAAACCAATACTAACACATGAGGTGCTTCTTTTGTCTATTCTTTTTAAAAATTTCCCTACAACAACTTTACGCTAACAACACATAGGGATCCACTAAAAAAGACTCATAAGTAATTATTTCCATGAGTCTTTTTTTCTGCTAAATCCAGCACTCTAACAAGTAACGTTTATTAGATGAATTTAACAATATGTAATTTAAAATATAAGTCTATTTTAAGTACATTCAATTCTGTACTTTTGGTCAGAATCATTTCCATGATGAATAGCCTATTAGTACATTTCATTTAAAATCTATAAAATCACTGGTCCTTCTTACGCTCTACAATTTTCATCACAATTACTATACAAAGTACAGTCACACTCATTATTGTTCTTACTAATTGAGGCGTATTAAAATAATTCATGCCATAAAGTAGCAACGTAAATAAACCTAGATATCCAATAAATAATAATGTCTGTTTCATTACTTTCTCCTAACTCATCCTAATAAATTGTTACATATTGTATTTGTAAAATAATAACTTATTAATGCAGCTCTTGATGTGGTCTTCGTCCTATCAAACAGCCGTTTTATATATACCCTGACTGTTGATTTTGATATATGAAGATTACTCGCAATCTCATCATCTATCTTTCCCATACTTATTTGTTTCAAAATGTCTTTTTCTCTGTCTGTCATATCTTGAAATTCTGTATCACTAAATTGACTACACAATTCTTTTATAAATGAATCAGTACTATCGAATTCCCTTATGATAAGCATTGACAATATTTCTGAGAATAACAGAAGCCCTGAAATATCTTCTTTATTTTTTATTCCACCAACGAACAGATATGCTTTATTTTCTGTAGATTTTCCAATTCTTTTAAGTATTGGAAAATAAATGCAGTATGTTTCATCATGTTCCCTAAAATACAAATAATCATTATAGCTTTCACACCTCTCAACAAGTAAACTATATACGGTTGACGTCATTTTGTAATTAGAACAAATGACTTTTTTTCATTGGAAAGGACACTGATTTTCAACCGTCCTCTCACCGCTTCATATCGTTGAAATGTACTAAGCGTATCAATACTAAACATATATACTCCTCCTCAAAAAGAAGCTTAACATGTCAATTATATTAATTCAATTGTAATAAATTGTAATTATATGATTTTATTAACAATAATTTGCAAATAATTATAGCACTAATGAGAACTGTAGTTCCTTCTCAGATTGTTTAGGATTTATCTATAACATCTAAGGAGGGTACCAATGAAAAGTAAATACAAACCAATTTTATTAGCATTATTAGTCACTGTAATGCTATTCCAGTCAACTGCAGTGTCTGCCTATGTTGTAGTAGAAAGTGGTGGATGCACAATGCTGAGTGAGTACGAAGTTGTTTCTCCTCACAATGTCGTTTATTGCGACGAGCTTCTTGAGCTATTTCATGAAAAAAGAATTATATCTAATGCCATTACAACACAAGAAAATAAAATAATGGCATACACTGAAGCACTTGAAGGGATTGAAAAAACACGTAATTTAGCATTAGCAGGTGTATTAGCTGACTACGCTACAATCGCAGTTGCAACTACAGGGTCTGTCACAACATTAGGGGCATTGGCAGCTATAGATGCTTATGCTGTTGCTAGCTATTTTGATAATATATCAACTTTATATTCATCCGAATCTGACGTGGTTTATTATAAAAATAAAATTCTCTCTGCTTCAGCAATACTTGAATCAAAGATCGATGACTATAATGATATTCGTGAAGAAATTCTTGATCATATTGACGAAAATCCTACACATTACAGACATGGAGTGCAGTTACCTGCAACACCAACCGTAAATTGGCCAATTGTTTATAAAAACTATTAATTTATGGAGTAACCCTACAGAAGTTGTGCCTGTAGGGTTACTCTATATTAGACATTACTTCATAATTAACATTTTCTCCAATACTTGCGATATCACGAAATAGACATTTTTTGAGATTAATTTCAAGCTAACAATCAACTACGGCAGGCAGACTTCATATCATTACAAGATAGTTAATTGAAATAGGCACTTTATAAATTTCAGTATCTATTTACCTTCAGAGTTATATAGAAAGTGAAATCCGCAAGAGCACCAAAATCATTTAAAGTAATAGAATTGAATAAATTTTAAAAAGTAGCTGTTCTCTGTTTATCTGCTACTTCCCTAATAAGGTATCAAAAGTATACAACCAACTTCTTTGTGTGCTTATATATGTCTGGTGAAGTACCATTGGAATTACAAGTTGGAGATCCTTTTTTATCATCTTATTGGTTTGATTCACACTAATTGAAGGTTGTAGAGTCAGGTTTGCCTCATCAAAACGGTTACATCTGTAACTAGCAATATTCGGAAAAATAATATCAGGTTTTGATTTATGTTCAGTTATACCAGTTCTTGTATAAGAAATGTTAGTGGCAATCAGCACTGCTTCTATGTGGTTTTTCAAAGCAAGTCCCATTCTGCTTTTCCGTCTATTATGTACAGAAAGAGAAAACTTCATAAAAGTATCCACATCGACGATACCACCAACTATAAACCCCTCTTTCAATCGTTCACTGACTAAGTATCTCTCAAGTATTCTAAACAACTGCTCCTCTCTATTAATCCAATACAGGAGAGTGCCATCAGGATCTGTCCTTCAATAGAACTCTCCTCGTATACTTTACCGCACTTCCCGTACTACATCAAACTATATTTGCTATCATGCTTTACTCTTTTACATACAGTGCAATCTGTATATAAAAATGCCGCCCAAAAGGCGGCATTTTTATTAAATATTCTTATTCGTTCACGTATGGCATAAGTGATACGTGTCTTGCTTTTTTTACTGCAACTGTAACAGCTCTTTGGTGCTTAGCACAGTTACCAGTGATTCTTCTAGGAAGGATTTTACCTCTCTCAGAAACGAATCTCTTAAGCTTTGTTACGTCTTTATAGTCCATTGTGTTTTGTTTCTCTTCACAGAACACACAAACACGTTTTCTTCTTTTGAATCTCTTCTTTTGGAAAGCCATGTTGCTTCCTCCTTTACATCGATATTGGGACAGTTAACTGTCTAGAATGGTAGATCATCGTCGTCAATGTTGTCAATAGCGACAAATCCATCAGATTGTGGTTGGCTAGGTGCTGCACTCGGACTCGGTGCTGACCCTTCAGAGCCTACACGTTCTTCAAAAGAACGTCTGCTTTCAGTGAATTCATGTTCCTCTACAACGATGTCCGTCGTGTAACGTTTGTTACCGTCTTTATCCGTGTAAGAACCTGTCTGAATACTACCTATAACACAAATCTGCATTCCTTTCTTAAGGAATTTTTCTGCGAATTCGCCGTTTCTTCCAAAGGCAACACAATTCAAGAAATCTGCATCAGGCTGTCCGTCTCTTTTGAAACGTCTGTTGACCGCCAACGAGTATCTTGCGATAGCCATAGGTTCAGCACCTTGGGAGTAACGCACTTCAGGGTCTCTTGTCAGTCTTCCGATCAGTATTACTTTATTCATTGTGTTTCCCCCTTGTATTAAACATTGATTAAATTATTAAGCTTCTTTGCTGACGATCAGGTAACGAAGTACTGTTTCCATGATTCTTACACGACGCTCGATTTCAGCCGGCACATCTGAAGCCGCTTCAAAAGTAATGAAGTAGTAGAAACCTTCACGCATTTTCTGAATCTCGTAAGCAAGTCTTTTCTTACCCCAGTCGTCTACATTAACGATCTTACCACCGAATCTCTCGATGTAACCTTTAGCTTTCTCCAAGGCTTCAACTTTTGCTTCTTCTTCTAATTTGCCGTTAAGCACTAATGCTAATTCATAAGTGTTCATTCTGGCACCTCCTTTTGGTCTTTTGGCCCTTGCACAAAACAAGAGCAAGGATAATTCTGTCTCTGTATGGATATGTCCACACAAGCCCTAGAATTATATCACACCTCAGGGTGTAAAACAAGCATATTTTGAAACCTTTTTGATGTCTTAGTTATTATAGCAAACCACCGCTCTTATTGTGTCCTCTATCAGCGGAATTTATGATTTTTTCAGAAGAAGCAAATACATATTCTCCCCTAATTCTACTTGCCTTTCAAGGTCAATGCCTTCCCTCAAAAAATGTCTGGCTGCTTGATAGGCACTGATTCGTTTTGATGCAGGTGGACCCATCGGAGTATCTTTTTTAAAAAAATCAATGACCATGACCTTGCCATCATCTTTTATAACTCTGCTAACTTCAGCTGCAAAATCAGGTACATCCTCAATTTCATGCAAAACAGTCACAAGAATGAGCCGGTCAACAGAATTATTTTCCAGAGGCATAGCATCTGCATCCACTTGCAATGTCTTGATATTACGTATATCAGACCCTTTAGCCTTCTCATCGACAACCGCCAACATTGCTTCATCCTTATCTAGAGCGTAGACCGTCTGGTTCGTTCTTGACGATACCGGAAGCGCAAACAATCCTGTCCCTGTACCATAATCACATACAACCATTTCATCACCCACATCAAGCAGATCCAGTGACGCCTCTATTGCCAGTTCCTTTACTCTACCTTGATTCTCTAGTTTATCTATGTTATTTGCCATTCGCTTCTACCTCCAATTTGTAGTTTGACGCTCTTATCATAGTTTAAGTGTCATAACTAAGTCTCTCTAATCCATCCAGAAAATTATTGTAATTGTAGATATATTCAAGAGCTATATGATGCCTTTTTACACCTTACTGATATTCTTTCTCATTAAATTCTATAACAAAGTCTTTCGAATGTAAACCTAGCTTTTCCAAAAAAATTTGTATTTGTTATTGACAATCATTATCAATGGTGGTATTCTGTGTATGAGATTGATTATCATTTATATGTTTCGTACAGGTACCCCCAATACCTGTACAGCTGAGTGCTTGACAACATTCAGTTTTTCATTTATAACCTCCGATATCGGATGACTTGTATTCTTGTAATGATCCTCTGCTCTTTAGCCGACGTCACTACATAATAGAATGCCACCTCATTCGGTGTCATGCACATGATTTACACTTCTTTGATGAGTAGACCCGACGCTCCCCCAAGCGTCGGGTCTTTTACATTTTTCTGAATATGAGTGAAACTTTTCCTATTTGAGTCTCATTGACCTGTACGACGACCACTAGACTTGATATAATTATATGATAGAGGGTCTTTAGGCGCCTTCTTCATACTATTACTATTATGCGCTGTCAATCTTTGCCGACTTCTTCGGAGCTTTAGCATGGGATCTAATCATTTAAGAAAATTCCAAATTTCATCCCTTGTCTTCATTGTAATGTTCACAATATTTTTGCGCCTTCCTGTCAATGCTATTACCCTTGACTCGGATCAATCATCTGTCGATGGCCGCGTCCTGTTGATCAGTGCCTATCATCCTGGATTCCAAACTTTCTTCCAGCAGGTAGATGGTATTAGAAGTGTGATTAATGGCAACAATATTTCTTTGGATATTGAATTCATGGACACTAAGCGCTTCTATAGCGATACGCATCTAAACCAATTCTATCAATACCTCGCATCTAAGTTAAATCAATTACCTTCTTATGATGTTATCATTGTCGCTGATGACAACGCCTTAAATTTTGCTCTCAATCATAAAGATGAACTATTCCCTAATACGCCAATTGTATTCCTAGGTATCAATAACCTAACCTTGGCTCAGACTGCGTCTTCTGAAACACTGATTACCGGTGTTGTAGAAAACACTTCAATCCCTGAAACCCTAGGGGTAGCAATGAGACTTCAACCTATAGCTGACACAGTTGTAGCTATCGTCGATGATACCACTTCCGGTCAAGCAGATCTAGCCACTTATTACACAGCCGCCGAGCAAATACCTGAACTGACTTTCAATGATCTTGATACAACCAATATGTCTTTTGAGGAACTTCAAGCCGCCATCCGAAACTTACCTGATAACACCATCCTCCTGTTGTTATCCTTATATACAGATAATAGCGGTCAGCGAATTAACTTCCAGCAAGGCGTTGATTTATTGATTGAAACCAGTTCTCTACCAATCTATCATCCATATGAGCATGGTATAGGCTCCGGTTTGGTTGGCGGCAAAGTTGTTTCCCACTTCCAGCAGGGTAGAACTGCCGGTTCTATGGCATTATCTATCTTAAGGGGTGTATCTCCCTCTGATATCGACTCTCTTTATGACAGTCCCAACGTCTTCCTTTATGATATGTCTGTCATCGAAGCCTATGATCTACCTGCCTATCAACTGCCTGTGAATACAACCCTCCTTAACGATCACCAAACATTCCTTGAGAAATATGGCATACACATCACGAGCATTGGCTTTGCCCTGTTCATTCAGTGTGTCATCATCTTCATGCTCTACAAGAGTAACGCTTCAAGAGCAGAAGCAGAAGCAAAACTCAGAAAAAGCCATGAGGATCTAAGTCATGCCAACGAAGAACTTTCTGCTACCAATGAGACCCTTGTGACGACTAATGAAGCACTCATACACACTTACAGAGAAGTGGAAGAAAAAAATCATAAGATTCATCGTCTGATTTATAAAGACCCACTCACCGGCATGAACAACAGAGCCGCTTTAACGCAAATGATTGACGACACACTGAATCGTTCACCAAGGAATCTAAACATACTGCTATTCATTGACATTGATAACTTTAAGAACATCAATGATGCCTATGGTCATGACATCGGTGACAAGGTCATTCGCAGTGCTGGTGAAAAGCTCAAGGAACTAGAAAATGAGCATATAGCCATTGGCCGTTTTGGTGGTGACGAATTCGTTATTCTTGGTACCAACTTTGTCGATCAACCATCTATAACCGCTTTTCTTGATCGCCTACAGACGCATTTTCGAGAACCTGTTCGTATTAACAGCAGTATGTTCTATCTGTCCATCAGTATCGGTGTCTCAATACATCCTTACCATGGCTCCAAAAGATCTGACCTTCTTAAAAAAGCTGATATGGCCCTCTATGAAGCTAAACGAAATGGTAAAGACCGATACGTTATATTTAATGACCATCTATTGACGGACATTGAAGAAACCCTGAGATTCCAGTCCGCACTTAGACAGGCTCTTGATAACGATGAGCTTTACCTGAACTTTCAACCCATCATACTGGCAAAAGAAAATCGCATTGCCGGTTTTGAAGCTTTAATCAGATGGAAAAGTGATATCTTTGGTCAAGTGTCACCAATACGTATCATTGAGAATGCCGAAGAAATGGGTCTTATTGTAGAGCTTGGTGATTATGTTCTAAGAAAAGCCTGCGCTTTCGTATGTCATATGAATACCGTTAGCAAGACGCCTATTCGTGTCGGCATTAATGTCAGTGCCCTTCAACTGATCTTCGATGACTTTTATGAGAAAGTCTGGCATATACTAAGAGAAACCCGTTGTAAGCCTGAGATGATTGCTTTTGAGCTCACTGAATCCAATGTCCTTAAGTCCATTGACAGAACCGTAGCTACACTGAATAAGCTTCGCGATGATGGGTTCCGTATTGCACTCGATGACTTTGGTACCGGTTATTCTTCTCTAAAATATTTCAGGGATTTGCCGCTGTCTGTTTTGAAGATTGACCGCTCATTCTCACAACTCATTCATGAGAATGTCTACAATCAACGGTTTGTCAAAATGGTGGTCAACATCGCCAATGAAAAAAACGTCCATATCATCATTGAAGGTATCGAATGCAAAGAAGAATTGGATACGGCTGTTGCCTTAGGTTGCCACATGATACAGGGCTTTTATTTTAGTCGTCCGATCTCAGAAGAGGATGCCGCCAAGTTAATTCAGAATTGGTGAACAAAAAAGCCTTCGAAACAGCTATGACTCTGTTTCGAAGGCTTTTATCCATAAAATGACTATATATTATTTAACCTTTACGATCCCTGCGGTGACTGATCATGATGTCCCCACCCCATACAAGAAGAATCACAACGACAATTATTGCCGCAAGGGCAAAATCCTGTATAGCTGCTAATACACCAGCAATGCCAAAGGCACCGGCAACTGCATACATGGTCAGTACTGCTTTCTTATGGCTGATGCCTTTGTCCACCAATCGGTGGTGAAGGTGGCCTCTGTCTGCTTGTGCAATAGACTGGTTGTTAGCAACACGTCTAAGAATTGCAAAAGAAGTGTCAAAAAGTGGCAAACCAAGAACAACCGCGCCAACCAGCACCGTAATGACTGTATAGCTTTTTGTCAGGCCTTGGATGGACAATACCGCCAACATAAATCCCAGGAAGGTAGAGCCTGTATCACCCATGAAGATCTTCGCAGGATTAAAATTATGAGGTAGGAAGCCAATACAGGATCCTGCCAATATTGCAGCCAGAACAACGGTGGCCGGTGAACCGAAGATAAATGAGATCACCATGAAACTAAGAGCCGCTATGGATGCCACCCCAGCTGCCAAGCCGTCCAGACCATCAATAAAGTTCAGAGCATTGGTCAAACCAACAATCCAAAACACTGTCAGAAAACTGCCAAAAGTCTTAAGATCTACCAAACCTGCTTCTGCCCATGGCCAACTGATCCACTCAATGGATGTGCCTGTCAGTACGACAATCAACCCTGCGAGAACCTGAAAGAAAATCCTGATTCTTGGGCTAAGGCTGTAGACATCATCCAAAAAACCAACCGTCGTGATTAGGAATCCACCGATGACAATCCCTGCGAATTCTTTAGACAGATAGCCTTCCACTATAGGTACGATGACCAATGACGTCAAAATAAAGCTGGTAACTATGGCAGAACCACCGGCCAAAGGTGTAGGCGTCACATGGACCCCTCGTTCTTTAGGGTGGTCAATAGCGCCTACGCGCACTGCCAGAATTTTGCTTAGCGGTGTTAACAACATGGTCAACAACATCGCAATGGAAAAAGCACTTAGGTACAAGACTTTAACGTCTATTCCCTGTAGGTATGCCATAATATTCTCCAAATTATATTCCTATATCCTTACTTAGTTCCGTAAAGTCTGTCGCCCATATCCCCAAGACCTGGTACGATATAAGCGTGATCGTTAAGTTTTTCATCCAATGCAGCAATATAGATGTCCACATCAGGATGAGCCGCCTCAAGAGCTGCAACCCCTTCCGGAGCAGCAATCAGACACATGAAATGAATCTTCTCTACGCCTTTGTCTTTGATGAACTGAATAGCTGCTGAAGCAGAACCACCCGTCGCAAGCATCGGATCAAGTACGAAGATATCTCTTTCAGGTGCATCGTATGGCAACTTGCAGTAATACTCAACAGGTTGAAGGGTCTCAGGATCACGGTAAAGCCCAACATGACCAACTTTAGCCGTCGGAACCATGTTCAACATCCCTTCTACCATACCAAGACCGGCTCTAAGGATTGGCACAATCCCCATAGTCTTACCATCAATCTGCTTAACAGTTGTTTCACAAAGAGGTGTCTGTACAACTTCATCTCTTAGTGGTAGATGTCTGGTCGCTTCATAACACATGAGCATTGCAATCTCACTTGCCAGTTCACGGAACTCTTTAGAACCTGTGTCTTCTCTTCTTAAGATACCAATCTTGTGTTGGATCAGTGGGTGATCCATTACATGTACTTTAGCCATTATTATTCTCCTTCAATCTTGCTGATTCTTCTGCTATGTCTCTCTTCACCTGAAAATGCCGTATTAAGGAACGTGTCCGTAATCTTAATCGCCAAACCTCCTGCAATAACACGACCGCCCATACAAAGGACATTGGCATCGTTGTGAAGGCGCGTTGCTTCTGCACTGAACACATCATGTACCAATGCTGCACGAATACCTTTAATCTTATTGGCTGCTATGGAGATGCCAATACCAGTACCACAGATCAAAATGCCCTTGTCCGCTTCACCGTCAAGAACTGCCTGACATACTGTCTTAGCATAATCTGGATAATCCACAGCATCGTTGCCATCGGTACCATAGTCCTTATAAGGCACATTGGCCTTTTCCAAGTAACCGATTATTTCCTTTTTCAACTCGTAACCGCCATGGTCACATCCAATTGCTATCATTGTGTTCTCCTTTTGATTCTTTACTTTATTTTCAATATTGCTTTTTTTATGAGTTTGGCACATCTGTTGTATATTTCTTGGCTTTGTCCAAATGGATCTGCCACTTCCCCAGACATCCCCACGTATTCCAGTAATGTATAAACCTGGTCTTTCAGGTTCGGATAGAATGTCTTCAGATAATCGGTATGACTGCCTGTCATCCCCAATATCACCGTATCTTCATCTACTTCTGAAGGAACAAAATGGTGAGCTATATGATCACGAATGTCAATACCTTCCATATCCATTGCAATCACTGACTTCTCATTGGGCCCTTGAGGGTAGCTGACAGATAATCCTCTTGAGATGATCTGACAGGTATCCTTCAGATATTTCTTACCCATGGCCTCTGCCATAGGTGAGCGGCAGGTGTTGCCTGTACAGACAAATATGATTTTCTTCAACTCAATCACTCCGAATCTTACTCTATGCTGATATAACGATTGCCGGCTGCTTTCATCAAACGATTCATCGTCGCCGTACCTATCGCTTCTTCGCTGAAAGCCCGAATGAAGATTACATCCACTTCATGCTCGTCCATTTCCCGAAGCAGGCGAAACAGATTCCCTGCAATCTCCCCTGGATCATCCTTTGATCCAATCGTAAGAACAATATCACATCTATAATGGGCATGGTCTTCTCTTGTTGCAATAACCCCTGTCTTCAAACCATCCTTATTAGCCTTCTCTATAGCATGATTAATATACTCAATTACACCAGCACCACTGCCCCGTATGACTTCAAGGTTTCCTTCGGGTGCATAATGCCGGTATTTCATCCCCGGGGCTCTGGGGGTCTCATCACTGGCAGCATTCATCAGATGGGGGTCATAGACTACTTCCGGTATAATACTCAGAAGCATCTCCTTAGTGATACCACCTGGTCTTAAGATCATCGGTATCTTCTGTGTAACATCCAGGACAGTTGATTCAAGGCCAATATCTGAATCACCACCATCAACAATCATATCCACACGACCCTCTAGGTCTTCAATGACGTGCTTAGCAATGGTCGGACTTGGTTTGCCTGATAGGTTAGCGCTGGGCGCTGCAATTGGCAATCCGGATGCATGAATGATGCCTCTGGCTACAGGATGGCTTGGCACCCTGATGGCAACTGTATCAAGGCCACCTGTGATGGCTTCAGGTACGGTGCCATTTTTTTTGAAGATCAAAGTTAACGGTCCAGGCCAAAAAGCATCCATCAGTGTTTTTGCCACTTCAGGCACTTCAGACACATATTGATAGACATCCTCTTTTGATCCTACATGGACAATCAGAGGATTATCTGACGGTCTGCCTTTAGCAACATATATCTTCTTAACCACTGCAGAATCCATGGCATAAGCACCAATCCCATAGACCGTCTCCGTAGGAAAAGCCACAAGTCCACCTGATCTTAGTGTCATTGCCGCTTCTTCATAGATGTCTTCATTATTCAATTCATTGACGTGCACAATCTTCGTCTTCATAAATTATACCACACTGTAACAATACCTTAATACCGTATCATTCTTCTTTTGCTTTGTAATCCGTCAATTGATTTTGTCCGAAATAGAGCAAAACAGTCCCAAACACTATCAGGACCAAAAGCTGTACACTATTGTACTGAAAAAAATCCATCTTAGCAAGGTAAATGTTCACAACATTATAAGTCACGTGAAGCCAAATACCCGCAAAGACAACACCAGTTCTATAGACCAGCAAGCCTGCAAATAGACCAACTGGAAATACAAAGACTGATTGGGACAGGTTCAGGTGACTGGCCGAAAACAATACTGACGTTAAAAAAACCGTCAAGCCAGGACCAAACGCCTTTGCCAAACGTCCCATCATCATACCACGAAAAAAAAGTTCTTCACAAATCGGCGCAATAACCCCAACCGTAATCAGCAGATAGACCAAATCATAAGATTCGTATAACGTATTTGGAATATACATCCATTCTGTTTCTAAAATATCTGCAGCAAACCCCAGCAAACCATTGATGACAAACACCAGGCCAATACCTGAGAGAATGCTCACCAAGAAATCAGATACAGATAACCATCTTATATACATGTATGATAGCCCCTGACCTTTATTTAGAACAAGGGCCATAATCATCATGAGAATGATCACGAACCAACTTATCAGCGTGTATTCCACAGGATGGTCCTTAAGATAAAAGAGACTTGCCCTATCTAGATTAAACAAATCATAACCTGATCGGTTGATCCAAGTCCACCCTACCGTCATGCCATATCTGATAATGTACATATATCCATAGTACATAATCTCATACACCAGAAACATGACACCGAACAGCAGAAGACTTTCAAGCAGTGCCTTTAGCTTGTTCATTATTCGCTCCAAATCATTTTAAGTAATCTTCCAAAACATCCCAAGTAGCATCATTCTCCATGCCGATCTGCCAACCTGCCACACCAGCCAAGTCGTATTTTTCCATAAGCTTGACTTTCTCCTCTATGGACCGTTCGTCCTCCAGCCACATCTTATAGGTAGCATCCTCATCTGAATACTCTGCATAATACTGCTTCACGTCGTCAAGCCAAATGAACGCCGCGCCAGCATCAGTCATGACGTCATAACCACTCTCCATCCCGTAGGCTTTGGATTTGACCTTGGTCTCGCCACCTTCGTAAGTCTCCGTCCATAATCTCGTGTAGAAAGGAAGACCAAGGACCGTCTTTGCCGCAGGCACTTCAAGCAAGGTCTGTACGATACCGTCCTCAACAAAACCAATGCTGGCTACAGAACCACTTTCAGGAGACGTGGACCAATGCTCATCGTAGGCCATGATCATCACATAATCCACCACTTCACCAACGGCCTCTCTTCCATAGTGGGCTGTCCATGGTCTTGGCACATACATGTCCACCGATACCACAAGCCCTTGTTTTTTCAAATAAGGTGTCAATTCTTTCATGAATTGAACGAAGTATTCACCATCCTCAGAGGCAACATTTTCAAAGTCCACATTGATACCGTCCACTTCATACAGAGCCGACAATGCCAACAGTTCTCGAATGACATTTTGCCGTCCTGTTGTGCTGCTTAAAACATCATGGGTCAAGCCACTGTCAAACTGATTGGAGAACAGTGCCCAAACTTGAATGCCCAGGCTATGGGCTTTTCTTACGTAATTAATATCTGCATAATTGGTGATATTACCTTCAACATCCTTGATATGGAACCAAGTTGGTGATATGACATCCAGATCATGAACACCATCCAATTTAGTATCCAAATATTGATTGGCCACCACATTGCCAACATAGTGCCATGCCAGGTTAAGGCCACCTTCGAATTCAGTTCTGGTGGCATAGTCATAGACTTCTTTAACAACGGCTATACCAGCTATCGTATTTGCCTCTGTAACATCACTCAGCAGAATATAGCCTTCTAATCCCTCCTTGGTGCGAACCTGTGCCCACACCCTGTCATAAGACAAAAGGGTCAACTGCTCGTCCACCCCTAATTTCCTTACGATGTCACTCTTGGAGTCCTTCCAGGTTCTAACAACGGCATAATCCCTGGTTAGAGGTGCGGTCATCACATATGTGTGATCAAGGCTAAGGTCTTCCACGACCAAAGTACCTGTTTCTTCATAATAGCTGAAGTTGTGATTGGTGAATTTCTTCAGAAACTCAAGGGGCATATATGGTACGCCTTCCACCAGTTCTCTAATAGGAATCTGTAGAGATAATGGCTCATCATTCAAGTAATACGTCAACTCGTCTGTTCTCATTCTAAGAACATCGTTGATGGTCGTATAAGTCAGAACCCCTTCGCTTGCATCCCAATAGAAATCCTCATCAAAATGACTCTCAATATAGGCAATGGGCATATAGATGACACCTTCTTCATAGATCGGGTTACTCTCAAGTAACACCGGACCTTCTTCATCTACCGGGAGCAAACCATCACCTGTCATCGGCAGCAGCGCCTCAAGAGTCGCAAATGTCGTACTCGGTACCAACTGATGAGCATCATCCATGCCGGACAACATCCAAAAAGGTACACTCATATAAAACAATAATCCTATAACGGAAATAATAACACCACGTAATATCTTCAGGAAAATACTCATATGTCCTCTCTTTATGCTTAAGTATAATAGATTGACTAAGGCGTCAAAAGATTAAGTTGAATTGAATAGGTGCAATATATAGTGTTGAAACGTTTCAATGAAATACTATATATTGTACGTATTCTTTGTGAAACTACCTTTTGACGCTCTTATCATAGATTATAATGATCATATATTTCTATCCTATCTTAGCATAAAAGCATCAACGATTCATTACAGATTCGTTAATAATCAATCCAATAGCGCCTTGTCATCTGATTATGATACAAAGTGATACCCTCAAGCCTGCCGCCATTGGTTTCAATGATTCTTGCTGACGCCTGATTGTCATCGTCACAGCACAGCAATAGCCTTGGAAATTGATTACGGTCCAATGTTCTTAAAAGCAATGCTAACATTAAGGCACCAAACCCTTTTTTCCTCATGGATGGCCTGATGCCATAGCCAATATGACCGCCTCTTTCAGCCAATGATGCATTCAGTTCATGACGCAGGTGGATGGCACCGATAATCTTGCCACTGCCCTCCACCATAAAATATAGGGTTGCAGGCACTAAACCCTTTTCCCTTATTTGATCAGTGCTGGACTCTTCCCAGTAATCCATCATTCGGATAAATGCTTCATATTTTCTTGAAGTGGCCCACGGAACAATGTCGTCACCAGACCTTTCCCACTCACTTATATAATCATTATATGCCGCTTCTGTCACCTCATTGAATCGAAGTAATTGAATCGCCATGATAACCTCCTGATTTCCTTGGCAATGTTTTAGGTGTAGCGATAAAGCCCCATTGCCATCGATTAACTTTTATATAACAGTATAACCCATTACAATTGCATTGCGTTCATTAAAATGGGTTCCACTAATCTAATCATAGGCTATTTTAGGACCATTTTCCACTCTTATAGTCAAGAAGCTTCACTCCCTATTGAACTATGCAAGAAAAGGAAGGCTTCTCAAGATCCTATTAAACCGAGATAGCCTTCCCATATCATTCTTTTACAATAAATCACTCAACCTCTATGCGAATAACGTCTTAATAAAGCCTTCCAGTGCAACCGGATCACCACCGGTGCGTTCGATTTCTTTAACAATCGCCGTACCCACAATAACCCCATCTGCAATTGGCTCAAAGCGCTTCACATCGTCATTGGAGCTAATGCCAAACCCAATAGCAAGAGGTAAATCCGTATTGGCCCTTACTTCTGCTATATACTCATCGATAGATGCGTGGAACTGAGAATTACGTCCTGTAACCCCCATAGAAGAAACACAGTATACGAAACCACTGCCGCCTGCTGTAATCATTTTCAGACGGTCTTTGGACGTTGGTGCCACAAGAGGTATCAAAGCGATACCCTGCTCTTTCATCACTGGCAATACCTCCTCTTGCTCCTCATAAGGCAAGTCAGGAATAATCAGTCCATCGATGCCAACTTCCCTGCATCTGGTAATAAATTTCTCTATTCCATAGACCATCAACGTGTTCGTATACATGAGGAAAATCAGTGGAACGCTAACGTCCTCACGTACCTTTTTGACCATTTCAAAGATCTGGTTAACGGTCACACCACCGGCAAGAGCTCTAGTGGCAGCCGCTTGTATAACCGGCCCATCAGCCAATGGGTCTGAAAATGGCACACCGATTTCCACAATGTCAGTGCCACCGGCAACCATCGCCTTTATCAGCTCAGGTGTTTTGTCTATAGTTGGATCACCACCAGTTAAAAAACCGATTCTGGCTGTTTTATCGTCTTTTTTCAATTTTTCGAAAGTTATATCTATACGATTCATGTTATTCTACCGATCCCTTTCTATTTGTTCAGATTCTCAAGACCTGTCTTGCCGGCTCTGAAGTAATCCATCACTGTATGAGTATCCTTGTCTCCACGTCCTGATAAGCTAATGACAATCACGTGATCCTTTTTCATTGTTGGCGCTAATTTCTGAGCGTATGCAATAGCATGAGAGCTTTCAAGAGCTGGAATAATACCTTCCACTTTAGACAACAGTTCAAAACCATCCAGTGCTTCCTGATCAGTGATTACCTCGTACGTTGCACGACCAATGTCTTGAAGATGGGCATGTTCAGGTCCAATACCAGGATAATCCAAACCTGCTGATATGGAATGGGCTGGAATGATATTGCCATCATCATCTGTCAATAACTTTGTCTTCATACCGTGAAGGACACCTGTCGTACCATCCGCAGACTCATGAAGCACTACTGCATGTTTGCCCGTCTCAACACCAAGACCTGCCGCTTCAACACCAACCAAAGCAACTTCCTTATCTTCAACGAAAGGATAGAAAATACCCATAGCATTGGAACCACCACCAACACAGGCAATCACAGTATCTGGCAAGCGTCCAATTTTCTCCATCATCTGCGCCTTTGTTTCGTCACCAATGACCCTTTGAAAATCACGAACCATCGTCGGATATGGGTGAGGACCAACAACCGACCCGATAATATAAAAAGTATCTTCTGCCCGTCTTACCCATTCCCTAATGGCCTCATTAGTGGCATCCTTAAGGGTTCCGGTTCCAGAAGTAACTGCTTCAACTTTAGCCCCAAGAAGTTCCATTCTGAAGACATTCAGCTGTTGGCGTTCAACGTCTTCCTCGCCCATATACACAGTACATTCCATGCCAAAAAGTGCTGCTCCTGTCGCCGTTGCCACACCATGTTGTCCGGCTCCGGTCTCAGCAATGACTTTGGTCTTACCCATACGCTTAGCAAGAAGAATCTGTCCCAATACATTATTGATCTTATGGGCGCCTGTGTGATTCAAGTCTTCTCGTTTCAAATAAATCTGAGCTCCACCAATTTGTTCACTTAATCGTTTTGCATAATAAAGCGGCGTCTCTCTCCCTACATAGTCCTTTAACAAGTAATTGAATTCTTCTATGAACTCTGGATCCTTGCTGTATTTTTCATAGGCCTCCGTCAATTCTTTAAGCGGATTCATCAATGCTTCCGGTACAAATTGACCGCCAAACTTTCCAAATGTCCTTTTCATGTTCTTCCTCCTGGGAATATCCCTATAACTTAATGATATCAAATTCTTAAAATATGGTTTAGGTGTCAAATATCAAACGGCACCTACAGCCTTAAAGAGCGCCTTTACTTTCACAGGATCCTTAATAAGGTCTGTCTCCAAGCCTGAGTTCAAGTCAACTATATCTGGCTTAACTGTATTCATAGCCTCTACCACATTATCCGGTGTAAGCCCTCCAGCCAGTATTAAGGTCTGCTGAAAAGTTATATCCTTAATCAAGTCCCAATTAAAGGTCTTCCCTGTTCCTCCTGTTGCACCTTGATGATAAGTATCCAGTAAAAGTCCATTAGCGCTTGGATAATGACCAATATCCTCAACACTCTTTCCATCTTTAATCGCCAAACTTTTCCACACTGGCACAGGTATCTGCTGAATCACTTCATCTGTCTCAGAACCATGTAATTGGACCAGATCTAATCCACAGGTCTTAACCGCGTCGAGAATATAATCCACAGGTTGGTCCATAAATACCCCCACAACAAGGATATTCTTCCTCACAAGTCTTCGTAATACTCTTGCTTTATCCACTGTCACTTGACGTTTGCTCTTTGCGAAGATAAAACCAATATAGGTTACTGGATATTCGTTGATTAAAGCTATCTCTTCCGGTGTCTTGATGCCGCAGATCTTGATGGCTGATGTCATGATACAAACGCCTCCTTAAAGGATTTTGCCATTGCAACAATGTCCCCTTTCATGAAGCTCTCGCCTACAAGAACACCATTGATCTTAGCTTCCTTTAGAACCTTAATATCGTCTGGGGTAAAAATGCCACTTTCACTGATGACAACTCGGTCTCTTGGAACAAACTGTCTTAGTTTTAGTGTTGTCTGGATATCTGTATAGAAAGTTTTCAAGTCCCTGTTATTGATGCCGATAATCTTCGCCTCTGTTGCTACAGCTCGCTTGATTTCTTCCTCAGTGTGGGTTTCAACCAACACATCCAATCCTAACTCAGTTGCCAAGCTGATATACTCTTTCAATTGCTGATCGGACAAAATCGCCACAATTAGAAGCACACAACTGGCACCAAGGCTCTTAGCATGGTAGAGCTGAATAGGATCTATGACAAAATCCTTATATAGGGTTGGCAGAGCAATCTCAGCACTAACATCCCTTAGATAGGATTCATGACCAAGGAAAAATTCCTCTTCTGTCAAAACGGACACAGCGTCCACCGCCTGCTCATATTGTTTCGCCAACTCAACGGGATGAAAGTCTTCCCGTATCATGCCTTTGGATGGGGATGCTTTTTTAATCTCGCCAATAATGGACAATCCATCTTTGGTCATTGCTTCGTAAAAGGAGGGTCTTGATCCAACTTTCTTGATAGTTGTCAATAAAGCTTCTTTATCAAAATTCTGTTCTGTAAGTCTTGCATGCTTACGCATGACAATGTCGCTTAAATATATTCTACCCATATGCACTCCTTATGAGTCATTAACGATTGAACCTATTAGCTTTTAACGTTCTACCTATACGTACATCGTTAAACCATCCAACTTTAGTCGATAATTGTAACGCTTAATACCTGCTGGTCTTCTCTACGAATTCAGCCATCTTAGCTGTTGCTTTGCCTTGATCGATAATCTCGGCTGCCACCGTTATACCCTCTTTAATGCTATCAGCTTTACCAGCCACATACAAAGCGGCGCCGGCGTTCATGAGGAGGATATCTCTCTTTGGCCCTTTTTCTCCGCCTAGGACATCCTTTAGGATGCCTTTATTAATGGAGGCGTCACCACCAACCAGATCTTCTACAGTGGCTCTTTCAAAACCAAAGTCCTCAGGCTTGATGGTGTAATTGGTAATCTTACCGTCTTTGACTTCCGCAATCATCGTCTCATCGGTTGTTGTGATTTCATCAAGCCCATCTTTGCCGTGAACGACCAACACACGTTTAATCCCAAGCTCTTTCAGGACTTCGGCATAGATTGGGATAAGCTTCTCTTCAAATACCCCAACCACCTGATAGGTTGCATTTGCAGGGTTTGCAAGAGGGCCAAGTATATTAAAAATGGTTCTAAATCCAAGGTTCTTTCTCGTAGGTCCGACAAATCGCATGGCGCTGTGGAAAGTCTGAGCAAATAGGAAACCGATGCCGATGGATTTGACACAATCCTCGACTTCTTCCGGTGCAATATCTATCTTAACACCACTAGCTTCAAGCACATCTGCACAACCGCATTTGCTGGACACCGAACGATTACCATGTTTGACCACATGGACACCGGCCGCTGCTGCAACCACCGCCACTGCAGTAGAAATATTATAAGTGCCTACATTATCACCACCTGTACCACAAGTGTCGATGGTTTCTATCTCACCCATATCAAAGTGAGCCGCTTTCTCTCTTAGTACCTTGGCACCAGCGACAATCTCAGTAATGGTCTCACCTTTGATCTTCAGTGCGGTAAGAAAGGCCGCTATCTCAGCTTCTGTCTTACCGCCGCTCATTATTTCACCAAGGTATGTCATCATTTCCTGTTCGGACAGATCATTGCCTGCTATCACTTTTTCAAGTATTGGATTCGCCATTGTTAACCTCCCAAAGTCAATCTAACAATCTCTATTTGATGCTGTATGTAAACACCGATCATGCTTATCTTACATCGCTACAAAGTTCTTGATAATCGTCTTACCATCATCTGTCAAAATAGACTCCGGATGGAATTGAAGACCATAAACTGGCATTGTCTTGTGCTTCATGGCCATAATCTCGTCATCATCAGTCTTTGCCAAGACCTGAAAGCAATCTGGTAAAGTATCCAACTTAACCACAAGAGAGTGGTATCTGGCTACCTGTATGACTTTTGGCATATCGTTGAATATCGGATCCTCCTGTAGAGCTATAGCCGACTGTTTGCCATGATAGAGGGTCTTGGCATGAACAACATCACCACCAAAGGCCTGACCAATGCTCTGATGACCAAGACACACACCAAGAATAGGAATCTGGCCAGCCACCTTTTCTATGATATCAAGGCAGTTGCCTGCTTCATTTGGCGTCTTAGGACCTGGAGAAATAACCACTTTATCAGGCTTCATTGCCAGTAGTTCTTCTGCTGTAATTTTATCGTTTCTTATAACCTTGATATCAGGGTCGAACTCTCCCATGAATTGATATAGGTTATAGGTGAATGAATCATAATTATCTATCAGTACGATCATCGCTTTTCCTCCTGTGTGCTGTTCTTAGCTATTGATGGCTGTAATCAGCGCTCTCGCCTTGTTCTGTGTCTCTTCAAATTCCATGGCCGGGTCCGAATCTGCAACGATACCGCCGCCGGATTGTATATAGATGTAGTCATCCTTCACGACCATCGTACGGATGGCAATACACATATCCATATTATTGTTGAAGCCAAAGTAACCTATAGCACCACCATAGACACCTCGCTTGGTCGGTTCCAATTCTTCAATAATCTCCATCGCCCTAATCTTGGGGGCACCGGATAAAGTACCTGCTGGTAAGAAACTCATCAACACTTCAAACATGTCTTTATCATCTGCCTGTGTGCCTTCTACAAGGGAAACCAAATGCATAACATGAGAGTAGTTCTGAACTTTCATGTATTCCGTCACTTCTACTGAACCAATCTTAGCTATGCGCCCCATATCGTTTCGGCCAAGATCCACTAACATATTATGCTCTGCACGTTCTTTCAGGTCTGCCAACAAGTCAGCAGCAAGCAGGGCATCCTCCGCCTCATCTTTACCTCTTTTTCTCGTGCCAGCAATCGGACAGTTCTTGATATGGCCATCTCTCATCTCAACCAACATTTCAGGAGAAGCACCGACAATCTCATAATCCTTGAAATTAAAGTAGAACATATAAGGTGATGGGTTCACATGACGAAGCTTCCTATACAATTGAAAGGCATCCGTGTTGGTCTTTCCTTTCCATCTCTGGGATAAGACCACTTGAAAAATATCACCATCATAGATATACTGCTTCGCCTTTTCTACCACCTCTGCATGTTCTTCTCTTGTCATATTACTGACAAATTCAATCGGAGCCTTCTTTATTGGCTTCTCAAGGGCAATCAACTGATCCAATCGTTCTTCTATAGCTTTAATTCTGCTCTGGGCTTTTGCCTCACCGTAACTGGTCTCTTCATCCAACACGACAATATGAAGTCGGTCGAAAAAATGATCATACACAAGGGTCTCAGTCACAAACATCAGATGAGCATCCGGTGTACCAACATCATCGATATTGTCCTGTGGAATCACCTCATACTGCTTAATCATGTCATAACCAACGGTTCCAACCGCACCACCGACGAAAGGCAGTGTGGTATCATTATCAATCTGATAACGTTCGATACGTTCCTTGACCACATCCAGCACTTTGCCTTCCATCTTAGTCAGTTGGCCTTTCTCCATAACCTCAATATTGTGTCCATACGCACTGATGACAAGATCCGGATTGGTTGCCATGAAGGAATATCGACCTTTAGGCTGTTCCTTACTCTCAAGCATGAACCCAATATCATCACCTGCATACTTCTTATACAGACTGACTGGTGTCTCCATATCACAGGCGATGATTTTTTCATATGCATTCAGTTTGATCTTTTCCATAAGTTTGCTCCATTCATTCATCTAGTCGCCATCTGACCCAGCAGGTGGCCATCATCCTAATAGTTCATTCTCACTTAGCTTAATCCTACGCTTTTGAATTTAATCTTTCAAGATACCCTGGACATCGGATTTCCCATATATCCGTTTACATTTTGGCACAGGAGTCTGAGCAAAATCCGGTGGACGGGATGACTTGGAAGGGGCGATGCGTACTCAAGGTACGTGAGCATCTTTCAAGCTCTTTTAGACATCGTATTTCCCCAGTACCCATTTTCATTTTGCCAGTACCCATTTTCATTTTGGCACAGGAGTCTGAGCAAAATCCGGTGGACGGGATTCCTTGGAAGGGGCGATGCGTACTCAGGTACGTGAGCATCTTTCAAGGCATCCTGGACATCGGATTTTGCCAGAATCCGAAGCCAAAATAAAAAAAGCCGGTTCGTTCCCTTGTATACGGGACGAATCGACTTCGCTATACCACCCAAATAATGTGTGTTTATTCCAACAGATACGGATTGCTCGATATCCTGACTCTATAACGGGAGTATCCGGCACAGGCTACCTACACGATCCACACCGTGTTGCTCACCCTGCATCTCATGAAACCATTCACACCATATCCATGTACCGTACCTTACACCAACCGACGGCTCGCTGAAACATTTCTTACGATGCTACTTTTCTCAATCGTAGACATTATCGCTTTCAATTGCAAATATTATAGCACGCCACTCTGTCGGTGTAAAGCAATAAAATAATTCTAACAACAGAGTTGTTTATGCCCTGAGTTCTGAACCCGCATGGACAAAGTCGGAAAACAGAAAAAATTAAGTCATTTGAACACCTCATTCAAATCCTTGAACCCAAGGTGACTCACTAGCCACTGACCACTTTTTTTCTCCACATTAATACTGCCTTCCTCGTAGATGGTTTCTTTGTGACCATCCGCTTCATACGTTAGCAACAGTTCTACTTCATAGTTATAGAACCTACGCTCATTGTAGCCTTGTGTAGAAAGGTCCACGGCGTCATTAAGCTCAAGATTCTTAACCTTAATCGTATACCCACCTCTTGAACTCGCTTTGGCAAACAGCCTATACAGGTCACTTTCTACTATGCGCCCATACATATTCTCATTACATATTTCTTCGTACATCCTTTTTTCATCGTCACCAACAACATCGATATACTCTGTATCCGGAACACTATAAAGCAGTTCAATACAGTTCTCAATAACCTTTTCCTGAGGCGGCTTATAAGAAATTACTGTAACGGCAATAACTAAGAGCAATGACGCCAATAACTGCCATTTGTATTTTACCAACTGTTTTACCATCGTATCTAGTACTTTAATTTTTGGTATTCTATAAGATAACTCCCTAAATACTGAGATAATAATCGAGCCCAGTGATATGCACCCAAAAGGTGTTAAATAGCTTTCCAGACTTGTAATAACCCATTTAGGATAGAAGTTATAACCCTCTGGAATGAAGTAATAAACTAGTAATATAGCACCAAAATATAGCGTAAAGAGCGTAGCAAGCAAATAGACGGTCACAGATGCCTTCTTTAAAATCCCACCCAGTGAACCAGCCAAGATGCCAAGAATAATAAAGATTACCAACCTCGATATAATAGATAAGTACACACCTCTTACACCTGAAAACGGGGCGCTATTCCTATTAAGTTCTAGCATTCTAGCCGTTCCAAAGTATAGAAAAGCGTAGGCGCATCCCATCCATATAATAAGATATGCAAATTTTTTATTTATTATTTGTTTGTTTATGAAATCTTTCATATACTCATCCCATTTATCTTTCTGTCCTATGATTCTGCTAATCTTGCAATCTGGTCCCACATTCGTTGCAATAGGTTATCTTATGTGAGGATTGTCTTAAGTCAAACCTTGCTCCACAGTCAGGACATTTATATTGCGTTGATAATAGCAATCCTACTATCATTAGTATAATACCTACGAAACGCCAAACAGTACCTTCTAACGAAACTGGCCATACAGATACTAGGATAATAAAAATACTAACTCTTTTGTACCAAACACTTTTTCTAAATAATTTTTCATAATCTCGTGTAATCATGCCTCTCCTCTAATTTACTGACCATATCATGTACGTGTTTTTAGGTTACCTAATCACCTACTTCACCTACTTAATTATAAACAAGAGCATAAAAATTACTCACCTTGATTAGCATTTAAGCTATGCAATTCAAGTGTAGCAGCTTCATCACCATAAGTATGTTGCCTTATCTTATCATTGTCTTTTCTAATCTCCTGCAACATAAGTGTAAGCAACCTATTCGTCTCACGACTTTGATTCAATTGACTCTGCATCAAAGATAGTCGTTCATTGATTTTTCCATACCAACAATAGACCTCTCTAAATATAAGAAATAATGCAATTAAGCTAATGACCCCCAATAACATCACTGTAAAACTAGCCATATCGTACCTCCATATATGTTTCCAATCTTCAATTATAACCACGCCCTCAGGTATACTCTCACAAATCAATAGGTTTATTCTTTATCATGGATTCATTGGCAGCCAAAGTGAGCTGCAATGTTTTAAGTCCATCCGAATAGGTTGACTTAATCAAGTCAGGATTCTTTGTTTTAACTGCTTGAATAAATACCTCTGCCGATCTATAGTGGGCATCTTTTGACGAGTCAACCGTTTCGGTGTCATTACCTGATATATACATCACCTTATCGCCCCAGTGATAATCAATCACCTCATCTGTGCAGAATATTTGGAAGCCCACACGATTATACGGCACCTCTTCCTCCATGTAGCATGCTGTCATGATGTTTGCCACCTGACCGGATTCAAAAGTCACCGTTGTTGAAGAAGCATCCTCAATATCATAGTGTTCAACACCTTGAATAAGACCAATTATTGCTTTGCTATAGACTTGGGTCACTTCGCCAAATAGATAACGAAGCATATCGAAAATATGCGTGGTTTGTTCAACAACCTGTCCACCTGACATTGCTTTTTGCCGCCACCAGTGCACTTGAGGCATACCACCAATCCAACTTCCACTGATTAGACCAACTTTTTTCTTAGCTAGGCGTTGTTTAAGATTTACCACCTCCGGATTGTATCTCTCCTGATAACCCACAGAAGAAATAATGCCGGAATCCTTGATAATGTCATCAATCTCTCGTGCACGATCCAGTGAAACCTCTATAGGTTTTTCCACATAGATATGAATACCTTTCCTCGCAGCCAGTATCTCTATATCCTCATGACGGCTCGGTGTAATGCAAATGAAAAGAGCGTCAATCTGATCCTCTTGCTCAAACATATCACTGTGTGACTCATAAAGGTTCGCTTCAGGCACACGTGCACCTATGGCTTTCAGCTTTTCACTGTTAGGACTTGCAAAAGCAACGACCTCAACATCCGCCATCATCAATAAATGGTCCAAATGAAAGTTGGCGAACCACCCACATCCTACCATAGCCACTTTGACTCTATTCATATTCACTACCTCCTCTAGCGGGTTCTTTATGAAATACTTGTCGATTTAAACTTAATTGCCCAATTTCACATGATCCCAAACACCCTAAAACCTGTCAGTACAATTGCCACATCGGCACATATATGAACAAACCAGCTATTAAGAAAGGTCTCTTGCCTATCATCCATAGCGTTAAAAATGCACCCGCCCACGATCAATCCTAAGATAGCCAAAATAAACACGCCTATGTTAAGCCAGTTCTTAAAATTAGCGATATGATAGACAGCAAATAATGTTGCACTGATAACATAGGCCGATTTTCTGTACCCTAATCTTTTCATGCCAAGAAATATGTATCCTCTAAAAAAGAACTCCTCAAGAAAGGAATTCAAAAACACCAGGTATATGCTGTAATACACTATATTGCCTTGATTGATTTTATACTTTTCCTCGAACTCATAAACCAACTGACTTGTATCTATGTATGGTAGCAAATAGAGTTGAACTATCCAGAGTACCACGAATATCGCGATGCCAAGCACTATTGAAATATTGATTCTTTGCCGTTTTGGATGTGCTCGTTTGAAAAAATTAACATAGGATAACCGTAATATATTTTCACCCGTTCCAATTCGGTATATCACTGGAAAAGTGGCAAATAAGATCACTTTCAAAAAGACTTTTGACATATAGCTTACCGCAAGTATTTGGTCTGATATATACAGCGATGCAACTGTAATCAGTGACGTGATTATCAGATATACGAATTTCTTTTTATTCATCCGTTCGAGATTCCACTTCTTCAAGCTTCTTATCCATCAGCTTAATTGCTTTCTTCAACGCTTTAACCGCCAATACCAACACATAGAAACACATGACGATTAAGCCAAGTGTCACTAATAATGTTATCGCATGTAAAATCACTTGGATAACTGAAGCCTTTGAAAAAATTGCTACATAGGGCTCAATGCCAGTAGCCCCCATAAAAATTGTATTCATCATCATTATGTCCTCCTTATGTCATCTCACCCAAAAACGTAGGGTTGTCTTCTGCTTCTCTGGCGCAACTTTGTTGGGATCTGAAAGGTAGATTTCTTTATGATGCTTGCCTTTTCGTTCAAGTCCCTGTTCAGATGCGAACGCTTCCATTCTTGCAAATGATTCAGGTTCGCTATCATAGCTGCCAATATGTAGCATCTGAACCGCGTTACCTTCACTAATCGTCTCAAAAGTCACCCTGTCAATCGGTAAAGATTTCTTTTTTGTAGCAACGGATACTCTTATCTTTTCTACAAGATCCCAGTCAACGAAATCCGGCTGACGTATCATCAGTTTATAAGTCATATAATCCTTCAGATTAATAAGGTCTTCCCCTACCTGTAAACGATTTATGCCTTCTTCACTAAAGCTCCATATCCCTTCCAATGGAAATACTGTGTATTCATAATAGCCAACTGGTATAACACCGGTCTTTGGTAGCATCCTAATACCATAGGACATAGCATACAAAGACTGAACGCACTCAGAAAATCCCTGTCCATTTGGATTTCCTTCCCCAGTAATCACAAGGTACTGCATCGGTGGGATATCTATTATCATTGGCTCCTTAGTTGGTAGATAGAGTGCCTTATCTTTTTTCCGCCACTCGTATTTCATAATGTTCCCCCTCATCTCAGAATACTGATACCTAATAGATTAGTTAGTAATTGTATATGTTCTTTATGCTTCAAAATGCACAACATCTAATATTCAATTACTGTCTCATTTACCAGCCTTACAAGCTTCCACCTATCACCCATTCTACGATATTGAAATCGTAATATATGGGTGTTACCAGTAATATCTTTGACTGTTTCAATATACTTCATAAACGGTGTATAATATACTACCGTCGATTCGCCATCTAGAAAATCATCTAACCTATTATCCAATCCTACAAGCGTATTAGGTTGCTCAGATAAAAATATAATATCCTCCGTGTATTGATTAGATAAGCTCAACTCTTTCATTGTTTTATTGTGAAATAATAGCACGTCATCATTATTCGTTAATGAAACAACGTAATAGAACGTAACAAGAACAGATATGATTGTTACGTAACGTATAAAATGTTTGCTTTTTATACATAAGACATGCTCTTCATCTACAAACGAAAATGAGATATCTGAATTCTTAATACATAAGATCGATAGCAATATTACCATTGGTACAAAGTACACAAAATAGCCCAATAAGACTTCAAATACAGGTCCATCATAATTCAAAGTAAATAAAATGATAAACACTGCTCCCAGTACACTTTTCCTATTGGAACTGGATATTGCGATAATTGAGTTGGCATTGTATTCACCAAGCAACACTAGTGGAAATATCATTATTAGGGTAATAAGCATTCTACTTACAATATACATGCATACGCTCCATAAATTTCATATACAAATCATAAGTTACCACTTGTTACAGTGGTAACTTAATTACGTTCATTACGTAGGGCTGGGTATTCAATTTTTAAATTCTAACAGGGATGTTTGTCTTATACTCCCTCGACCCTCGAATAACATTATAGCATATTGTATTTATAATACATATTTAAATTATACTCATATCGTTGTGTCAATGATCCTCAAGCACGCATCTCTATTGACGTTTTTCAGATTCAATTCTAATAAACTCAGGTAAATAGCTCGGAGTACACCCTTTTGGTACCTTTTCACCTTTGTATAGACCGATTTCTTCCCCTAGTACAACCAGTCTGTCTCTATATTGCGGTTCAAAAACGCCAATCCATGCAGCACACATATTCATCGTCCATTGAACAATCGCCTCTTCCGTTGATAATTCCGACAGTATGTCATGAACCAACTTATCCGTATTCTCGAAATCAGTTTTACCTGTCCACCGTAAACGTACCTGATAATACCAAAACAACCTTCGTAGCATTGGCAGATCGTGATATTGAAAGCTTTCTAATAACGTGATGGTCTTTTTGCTCTTTGTTAATTGGTTTGCCAGAAGCCATTCGGATATTCTTAGGGCTTCGACTTCTTCGTGAACAGCCAAATCCATCATCATAGATTCGATTACAGACAATGTCAGCTTCTTCTTGTCCAAGATAAGCACTGCAATAAGTCTTGGGTAATATTTTTCCGTCGACCAAAGCTCCATTGCCAAGTCATGGTCTTGCTTAATGCTTTTGGCTATTGACTTAAGTTTTCCCATTGGAATGCTGTCGATTTCTAAAGATTCTAGCACTTCTTTTGCTTTAGCAGATAGCATATGATTTCTCCTTGTTTTATCAATGATTTTAATCACTCGTCAATCAATTCACTTATGACAATCTTAGTCATTTGGAGCATTCTATCCCATGCCCCCGGATGCTCCATCAGTTCATTCATATTGGCAGGGTTTACTTGCCATGACAAACCGTATTTATCTTTGCACCAGCCACAGACACTTTCCGAGCCACCTTCGGATATAAGCCGATCCCAATAATAATCTATTTCCTGTTGGTTACTACAGGCGATGTTCATAGAAATGGATTCATTGAAGGTAAATTCATCGCCAGCGTTGATGGCCGTGAATTGGTGACCTAATATCTCAAAGTCAATAGTAAGTACCTTGCCGGCAAGGGGAACCTGGAAATCCAACAAACCTTGTGTAGGATAATAGGATCTGGCTATGACGCGACCGCCTTTAAATATGGACATATAATAATCAACCGCTTCTTCTGCATTGCCTTTAAACCACAAATTCGGTGTTATGTTACTCATGATTATTCTCCTTCTAAACCGTATCAAGGATGATTGCCGGATTGATAACACCACTTGGTAATATCCGCTATCAACTCAAGTGGCAATGGCTGATCAAAGGGTAACTGAATTGCGCCCTTACTGGTTTTATAATCTCTTAATGAACTTTCAAAATGGACAATCGCCGCCGGTCCAGGGTAAATACCGATATGCTTCTTAAAGGCAGCAAAGTGGATGATGTTATGATCTTGCCAATAGGTCGGCATCCCCCATGAAATACGCTCCATTGCATCTGGCAACACTTGCCTAATCGTCTCTTTGACTTGGTGCAGAAGAGGTTGAATCTCTTCCGGTATCGATGATATATAGTGATCAATACAGCCTTGGTTCTCATTCACAAAACTTCACCTTTTCAAACCTTTTATGAGCATCGTTGTTTCACAGCCAGGCTTACAATGCTAATTTATCGTAAGCTTCTCGGACGCTTTCTTAATATCATTCAAGTCTTCCAATAATGCTTTTCTAGTAGCATTTTTCATCATATGACCGAACACAACGTTCATCACTTTAGCAATAAAAGTCTGGGCCTGACCTTCGAATATCATTGTAAGCCTATGTCCTTTTCCAGATGGCGAAATTGCAAACTTAGTGATGTAGACAGCGCCATGACTTTCCGCTCTTGTACTGTAGGATTTATTTTCAACTGCCTCTGTGATCCACATGACTTCTGTTGCTTCTTTGCCGAACATGACCCTGGTTTCACGCCATTTCAACCCTACGAAACTATCCGTTGGCCTTTCTAATATCTCTATTTTCTGTATGCCTTCAATGTTGTCACATGATCCTTCTATGTCTGTAATAACAGCCCAAATATCTTCTGCTGATGCATCAATGTCTACATATACTTTTACTTCCATCCGGCAACACCCTTTCCTGTACGCAATATTGATAATACCTTTCAATATAATTATGTTCCTATGTATGCCCTTATGCAATAGGCAATTACCCATAAAAAAAATCTATCAAACCCATAGAAAAACGACATATGAATCTTCTTGTGAGGCCCTATCCCAAGACCTTATACTGTCTTAAGAGAAGTATATTATGACTTATAGGGGTTAACACACAACGGAGGTACATCAATCGTGACATTACGTAAGAAACTCATCCTTTTTGCCGTAGCTATCGGTCTATTACCGATTATGATTCTATCATTTGTCGGCTACACCACATCTGCTAAGGCTCTTGAAGTATCCATCATTCGCGGCAATCAAGTTTACTTGCAAGATACCATTCAAAGCCTGAACGAATTCTTCGACAAAAAACAACAGGAAGCTAAAGTCCTCACTGCAACAGAATATGTTCACGAGGCATTATCAAGCGGTACTCCCAAAGACCTTTTGTCCTTGGATCAATACTTACTTGGCGCCATGGAGACATTTGGCTACTCCGGTATTAATGTACTCAATGAAGATGGTGTTATCATCATGTCCAACAGTAAGTCCATCGTTGGGCTTGACCTTTCTACAAGAGAGTATTTTCAAAGGGCCATCAATGGTGAGGCTAACTGGACCAGTCCCTTTTATTCTGAAAATATCGATACCAACTGCATGGTGCTTGCATACCCCATTGAATATGATGGGAAAGTAAATGGCATCATGACCATCACCATTGTCCAGTCTGACTTAAACGCTCTTGTTCACCACGGCGTAGATACCTTGGGTACGACAGGTAATTCATACTTAATCAGTGGCGACAAACTACTATTCACAGATATGCGTTACGGTGACTATAGTGAGAAAAGTGCCCTTAATGAAACCATCGAAACAACAGGCACGGGGCTTCTATCAGAAGCCATTATATCTGGTAATGCAGACTATCGACAATCCGTCATATATGATGATTACAGTGGTCAGAAAGTGGTCGGCTCATTAGGTATTACTCAGATCGGTGATAATCTGATTGGTCTTGTCATTACCGTGGATAGCTCAGAAGCTATGACAGCCGTTAAATTCTTGCAGACTGCTATGATTTTAATTGGTCTGGGAGCCCTGATATTGATTGTTTTGCTATCCATCATCATGATCCGTTCTATCCTAAAGCCAATCAATGTTCTAAGCACTCGCATCACAGACATTGCTGAAGGCGATGGTGATTTGACCAAGCGCATTCAAGTGTCCACCAAAGATGAAATAGGGAAATTAGGTCTGGAATTCAACAAATTCCTTGAGAAACTTCAACATATCATTGGTGAAGTCGCTGAAGATGCCAATGTGGTTGCATCATCCTCTAGCACCATGATGAAAGCGATGGAAACGACAGACCAAAATCAAGAGAATATTAATCAGCTGGTCTTTGGTGTCAACGACAATCTGACCTCCAATGCCAGCGTCCTTGAAGAAGTCAATGCCAGCGTTGAGGAAATTACCAGTTCCGCTATTCAGATTGCCAGTAAAGCCTCTGACTTAAAGCAAAGTACCAATGACGTTCTAATGGCCACTGAAGTTGGTTCCACGAAGCTCCAAGATGTACAGAACTCTGTCAACATCGTTAAAAATATCAGCGATGAGATGGAAACCGTCATCACCAAATTAAGCACTTCCAGCAATGATATTGAAAATATGGTCTCAATGATTACAAGCATATCCGAGCAAGTGGACCTTCTAGCCCTTAATGCAACCATTGAAGCTGCAAGAGCTGGTGAGGAAGGCCGTGGATTCGCTGTTGTCGCTGAAGAAGTCCGTAAACTTGCTGAAGAGAGCCGTAAATCCGCTGAGTCCATCACCGTTGTCGTTCAAGACATCGTATCTGAGTCAAATGCCGCCTTTGAAGCTATTAAAAAGGAAAAGGAAGAAGTGAAAAGAAGTGTCTCTAACATCGAACTTACTGAGGCTGAGTTCAATAACATACTTAGTATGATGAACGAGATGATGCAGCATTTCAACGATGTATCCACCATGGTAACAGGACAGTCCAATGCTTCAGAGGAAATCTCTAAAGCTATGAACGACATCACCCAGTCCACCATCAATACATCCACAGCCACCAACGAGATTTCTGAGAAAATGCTTGAACAAAAGTCAACCACAAGCAAGGTTACCAATGACATTTTGGAGATGAACCAACTGGCAACATCCCTTAAAGCGTCTATGGGACAATTCCAAGTATAAACAGGAAAGAGGCTCCGTTCATAAAAAAAAGGCCTTGCAGTTTTCAAATTCATGAAACCTGCAAGGCCTTTTCTTAAATATTATCCTTCATCCAATGCACTTTTCCATTCAATCTCTTAGACTGACCGCCTTCATTCTTAGGGTATCCTACGATACACCCATGAAAGCCATATTGGCCAGGCTCCAGATCGAACAGCCTGCAGAAACCTTCATGATCCACTAAGTTTTCCAATGGTGACACTAATCTGAACCCAAGATTCAATGCTGTCGCTTTAAGCCACATATTCTGCATTGCATGGGCTAAGCTTTGCTTCTCTGCCATACGCGCCCCTCGCCATTCTGCCATAACGATGAGACAGGGTGCATCTTCAAGGCCTGGAACACCCTGATTTGCTACAACCCCCATACCTTTTTCAAGTTTATCGCCATAAGTCGCAACCGTCGTATTCTTTTTCCTAACATCATGAAAATCCATCAAGTCTTGATACGTTTGGATCTTGATACACTGATTAATCTCTTTTATAAGGTGACTACCCTTCTTAATAACATAAAAATGTCTAAAAACAGAAACATCTTCTGCAGATATGGAAGCATAGGGCGAAATCATTCCCGCCTGTATCACTGCTTCAATAAGATTATCTTCAACCTCTTTTTCCTCGAAAGCTCGAGTGGTTCGTCTTGACATTATTATTTCGTCCAGAAAGTGATTGTGTTCTTCCCCAAATAAAGCCATAATCCTTCTCCCTTCATCAAATGAATATCTCTATATCATGAATCCTCTAACAAGAAACCTTTACTTCTAAGTTCCTCTTCAATGGCGTCCAGAACATCTTCGCTGTCAGCTTCCACTGTATGATAGTGGTGTCCTCCAGTAAGGTGCATCAACGGTACGAAGCTTGTATCTTCCAACTTCTCCATGAAGGCTTTAACTTGTCTCCTACTACTAAGGTGCAAGTCCACATCAATCTCCCCATAGATAGCATGATCAACAATGGTATTCAGCAAGTGTCCGCCATTATCAACGAAGATAAATAATTCTTCTTCCAAAGCTTCATCATCATGTTTTACACAAAAAACCCTTTTATGAGTATCTTCTTTGGCTGCATAGATCCTATAACCTTCTGCTGTCGACACGATTGTCTTGCCGGAAGCCCGCAGTAGGGCGATATCCTGAACAATGACCTGACGGCTGACACCGTAGCGCTCCGCCAATATAGAACCACTTAAGGCCGAATCGGATTTTTCCAAATCCTGCAATATATTGTCTCTTCTTTTCTTCGCCAGCATGTCATACCTCCACTATATCTGCTATAACCCAAAGACTGAGCTGCCGAACTTTTATTATAGTCCCTAAGTCACCGTCTCAAAGTCGCAATATTGCTCTATTATAACATACCAATGATTGATTCATCCACATTGACACATAACATTAATCCACCTTGATCTTAACCACCATTCGAACACCACCTGGGATATTTTTTGCAAAGTAAGTCATGCCATGAATTCTGAATACCTGAGCAGAAACAGCCAGACCTATACCGGTACCTTCTTTTTTCTCACTGTTGCTGCCCTTATAAAAACTTTCAAAGATCTTCGCCAGTTCTTGTTCCGGAATCTTTGGCCCATTATTCTCTATAGTCACCGTTAACATCTGCTCATCTTTTTTGGCTTCTAGTATCACTTCCGTATTAGGTTCAGCATATTTGACAGCGTTGTTCAGCATATTTCTAAAAGCTTGCTCAAGCTTCATCTCGTCGCCTTCAATCCAAGCTTCACCAACAAGTGGCACATACTTAAAGTTAACAGGGCTATTCATAAGAAGGGTTGCATAATCCTTTGACATCCGGTCAAAGAAATTGCCAAGCTCAACTGGTAACTTTCTAGCCTTGAACGAACCGGATTCCATCTCCGAAAGTTGAAGAAGCTCTTTAATCATGGTACTCATCTTCTCACTTTCTTCACTGATGATATTGTAATAATCCATCCGTTCCTCTTCTGAATCCACTATACCGTCTTCTAGGGCTTCCATATACCCTTTGATAATAGAGAGAGGGGTTTGCAGTTCATGGGATACCTGGGCAATGAACTGCTTTCTAAGGGTATCCATCTCCTTGTCTTTACTTATTTCATAGGTCAATGCTTTAATGGTCGAATCCAACTGCTGGCTCAGATCATTGAAGGTCTCACCTAGCTGTCCCAGCTCATCTTTTCTATGACCTTCATAGACTTGATCGAACTTTAACTGACGAATGGACTCTGCCATCCTGGTAAGCTTCGCGATCGGCCTTGTAATATCTGCCGTTATAATCCCCGCAATGACAATGGTTATAAGGATAATGATACCACCAACACCTATAAGCAAGGCATTCATCGCCTCAATGGTCTGATCAATCGCCGCAATAGGTATTTGCAGCATGGCAATATCGCCTGTACTGATGCGTTCGCCGTAAACCAGCCACCGTGTATCTTTTACCGGGTAATCTGTCTCAAGAATATAGGCTTTCTTATTGCCCGATACTTCTATCTGATCCAGATACTCACCTTGGCTGTAATTTAAAACATCATCGTCTGAGATGATTAGGCCACTTTCATCATTGATCAGGGTAATCTTCCCTTCAAAATTATATCCAAGGTATTCCAGGCTGTTCAGCTTCTCAAGGGTCGTCTCACTGAGCTTTACAACCGTCTCAATCTGACCGATCATTCGCTGCATAGCATTGATCTTTTCTCTATAATAGTAACCCTCAACAAAAAACTGGGTACCAAGCCATAAGAGCAAGAACATGATGGCGACGAGCCCCATGAATGCTGTCAGTAACTTTCTACGTATGGTTTTCATGCTTTATACCTCAAATCTATAGCCCACACCACGGACCGTTTTTATCCGTTCGCCTTCTTCTCCAAGCTTCTTCCTAAGTCGCTTGATAACGGTGTCAACCGTCCTGTCTTCACCAAAATAATCAAATCCCCATACACGGTTAAGAATCTGTTCTCTTGATAAAGCTTGATTAGGGTTGTCGACAAAATACATCAGGCAATCATATTCTTTAGGGCTGAAAGTAACGTCTTCACCGTCAACAAGGATACGCCTTGCAGCAGTATCAATCATCAAGCTCCCAAGTTCCAATTTCTCACTGGTAGCCGTCACATTGGTTCTCTTGAGGAGGGCCTTAACCCTAGCCATAAGCTCTCTGGTGCTAAATGGCTTGGTCACATAATCATCGATGCCAAGATCAAAGCCTTGCAATTTGTCTTCTTCTTCGGATCTTGCCGTCAGCATGATGATCGGTACCTGACTGTTACGCCGCACCTCTTTTGCAACCTCGAAGCCATTCTTGTAAGGCATCATCACATCCAATATCATCACGTCAATAGGCTCCGCCTCAAAGACATCCAAAGCCTCCAGACCATTGGCCGCTTCATGAACCTGATAGCCCTCAAGGAGCAAATATTTGCGAACCAGCTTCCTAAGTCTTTCTTCATCTTCTACAACTAATATATGCACCTGATACATAAGGTCACCTCATATAGGAATCATTAATAGGTTATAAAGGTATATTGGGTTATACTTAACCCTATAATAACAAGATTCTGTGGCAAATCAATGGCGTTTATTCATAAGCCACATTGAAATCTATTGAAGCATTTGGTAAAATATGCGTATAATTCTCAAATAGAATACCATACCTGCCATACATATTAGAAGAGGTGATGCTATGATCTACATCAAAAAATATTATGATTCTGTCATCCTGCTGCTGGTGCTGTGGTTTGTTTTGAACGAGGGCCTCAGTTTGCAACTTACTCTCACCGGCCTCCTTTTTTCTCTCATTACCCTTCTGATGGTTCATATGCTTTTTTCCAACAATGATCATGTTAAAAATTACCGTATACAACCTCGCCTCTTCCTATGGTATGTGGCCGTTTTATTGTTTCATATATTAAAGTCCGGCATTCATGTTGCTGGTCACATACTTAAGGGCAATTGCTCACCTCAAGTGGTCAAGGTCCGCACCAAAGTGCGCAACCATTGGTATCAGTGTCTGATTGCCAACAGTATTACCCTGACACCAGGCACCGTTACCATCGACAAGACTGACCATGATATGACCATACTTTGGTTATGTCCAACCACATCCGACCCAGAAGCCATGGCTGAAGCCATATTCGGCCCCTTTGAACGCATTCTTTTGAAAGGAGATTATCGCTGATGAACATATTGACTATCATGACCGGCTTGCTGTTCATTCTTGGCCTTCTTAGCCTCTTACGGGTCTTGATTGGTAAGAATATCTGGGATAAGATCCTTGGATTTAACTTATTTTCCTCTAACTTTATTCTGATCATATTGATATTCGCCGCGACCAGTGAGCTGAACTATCTCATTGACATTGCAATGGTCTACGCTCTCCTTGGTTTCGTGAGCATCGTTTTCATCACCCGCTTCATTCAAAGAAAGGGGGCTATATAATGGCAATACATCAATGGATTGGCATTGCTCTCGGGCTTATCGGTATGTGTTTCATTGCTCTTGGCGTCTTTGGCCTCTACCGTTTTGAGAACTTCTATACCAAAGCAACGGTTTCATCTTTAATTGACAGTACAGGGTTCATGCTGGTTGCCGCCGGCGTTGTTTTTTATAAGGGTCTTTCTTATTTTTCCCTAAAAACCATCTTCCTCATCATATTGATTCTTCTGCTTAACCCTCTAGCCAACCACTATATTGTTCGTGGAGCGCATACCAGTGGCTACCATCCCGGAAAGGAGAAATGACATGCTTCAGGTGATTCTTATCGTCATGGTCGTCTTTGCAATAGCTTCCATACAAGCTAAAAGCCTCAGGCAAGCCGTTCTCTTCCTGTCCGTGTTCTCCTTGCTCTGTTCCTTTGCCTATGCCCTTTACCAGGCACCGGATGTTGCCATCGCTGAAGCCGTCATCGGTTGTAGCCTTTCAACGGTCCTTTACTTAGTTGCTATTAAGAAATTCCGTATTTTCAGGGTCTATTATTATCAAAACATAACTGCCCCTGAAAAGCTTCCAGAAAGTCATGTACTTAGAAATAATCTTGTAACGATGGTTGACCTGTACTTACGTGATTTGGAGCTTGAGCTGGATATGATCAACACCAAGCAACAATTCATCGATCTTCATGGAACACAAGAATATGATGTCATTGTCGAGCATACCGATGAAGGTATACGGATGTACGGTGCCCAGTCCAACTATCACTATGATGGCCTGATCACGTACCTTATTGAGCACAACGCCTTTGACATCGATTATGAGTATCTTTTGGAAGAGGAAGGTGATGATCTATGAGACGTAAAGGTGCGGCATTATTTGTTATCTTGCTTTTTATTCTAGTCATCGTCAACGAAACTGTGCCTGTGGAAGGTTCCAAAGAGCTTTTCCACTTCTACATGGACAACTTCAGGGAACAGACAGGTGCCGGTAATGCTGTAACCGCCATCTATCTCAATTACAGGCTGTTTGATACATTCTTTGAAACACTGCTCCTGCTGGTGTCAGTAATTGGCATTATTTATTTTTCCAGACATGAAGGCGCATAGAGAGGAGGCATCCATGGATAAAGAGAAGCATTCCGAGCTGTTTGCTCAAACAATGGGTCTGGTATACCCGCTCATCATCCTTTATGGATTCTATATGATCTATAACGGGCATTTGACACCAGGTGGCGGCTTTCAGGGTGGTGCCGTTCTTGCCAGTACCTTCACCATCCAGTACTTGACCACAGAATCCAAGATTATCAGTCTAGATATTTTAAACAGAATTGAGAAAGTCATTTATTTACTTCTCTTAGTCACTGGGATTATTGTTGTACTGTATATGAACCCTTATACCTCTTTGGAACTTAAGCGACTTTATCTGATTGCCATGAACATGATGATTGGCATAAAAGTCAGCTGTGGTTTAACAGTTGTCTTTTATCGATTTGTACTATTTGAAAGCAGGTGATTGGATGATACCCTATCTTGAATGGATCAACGGTGAAACGGTCGGTGTCGGCCTATTTTTCATCGGGATATACGGATTATTAGCCCGTCGTAATATTATAAAGACGGTGGTTTCCCTTGGCATCATCCAATCTGCCATCGTTTTATTCTTCCTAACGATTAATTATGAAGTCGGCAAGATCCCCCCTTTGGGTGATGCAACCACTGCCACCGCTGTCGACCCCATTCCCCAGGCATTGATGATCACTGCTATTGTTATTGGTGTCGCCGTAACGGCCGTCAGTTTGACAATGTTCATAAGCCTATACCACCATTACGGAACAACTAACTGGCTAAAAGTCATCAACAAACGCCGGGATGATATTGGATAAATTGGAAAGGTACACACTATGCTATTATGGTTCGTTATTTTACCGGTCATCGTCGGGTTGATTGGTTATTTGATCAATGACAAATTCTCTTTTGGCCTGATCTTCACCGCTCAGTCTATTATGTTTGTCATGGTTTCTTATACGGCAATGCTCATTTACAGAAACGGACCCATCGTCTATTCTCTTGGCTATGAAGAAAGGTTCTATACAATTAACCTGATTGGTGATGAAATCAGCATTCTGTTCGTTCTTTTAACAACCTTCCTGTTCCTGATGATGCTGCTCTATAATTACCATAAGCACTATATGAATCACCTGTTCCTATTCCTGTTTATTGTACTTGAAGGCTTGATCAACGGTATCTTCCTATCCAGCGACCTTTTTGATCTGTATGCTCTCATTGAAGTCTCCACCATCACCGTCGCTGTACTTATTATGTTCAAAAAAGACAGCCAGTCCATCTATGATGGGATGGTCTATCTGCTAACGAATTTGGTATCCATGACCTTCTTCCTATTTGGTGTCGGTTATCTTTATAAGATCTTCGGTAGCCTGGACTTTGGCATTATCAAAGAAATGATGCCATTAGTCACTGATAAGCACCAATTGATATTACCGTACACCATGCTGATTACCGCTATCAGCCTCAAATCTGCGGTCATGCCCCTGTTCAGTTGGTTGCCTAGAGCCCACGGTACACCCTCTGCCCCTTCCATCGTCTCAGCAATTCTATCTGGCCTTTATGTCAAAGGGGGCATTTACCTTTTTATAAGATTCCAAGACACCTTCAGTTATCACCTGGATACCTCCAGAGCTTTCTTGTTCATGGGATTTCTGACAGCTGTCATTGGATTCATCTTCGCTCTGTCCCAGACGGATCTCAAATTGATCCTGGCCTACAGCACTGTTAGTCAGATAGGCTTGATTATCTTCGGTCTGTCCATGAATTCTGAATACAGTTACTTTGGCAGTATCTACCATATTGTTAATCATGCCATCTTCAAGTCTACCTTATTCCTTACTGCCGGTATTATCCTTGAAGAATATAAAACGAGAGATATTCGCAACATAAAAGGAGTATTTAAACGTATGCCTTTTATAGGTATCATCATCGTTGTTGCCATTCTTGGTATGACCGGCGCACCCTTATTTAACGGCAGCATCTCAAAACTATTGATACAAAAAGGCGGACATTACAGCAACCTGAAAGAGATTGCACTGATTGTCATCAATCTAGGTACCATACTTTGTTTTGTCCGTTATTCCAGTATCCTATTTGGGGCACATACAGAGCGTTATAAGACCCGCTGGAACCAAAAAATAGCCCTCGCCGTCATGGCTGGACTTACTTTCTTTGGTGGTCTCTTCGGCCAATCCATTGTTAATGTCATCTTTAATCTGCATATCGAGATGACGCCTATGAGTTGGATGTCAAAAGTGGCCATTTATATAGGCAGTCTAGCCGTTGGGATTCTTTTTTACCTTCGCCTCTACAAGAAGATCAATCTTTTCAAAACCATGAGAGAAATCGAGTTGACCTTTAATGAGATTGTGTATTCTATCATCTTTTTCTTTTCAGGTTTTCTCGGGTATTTGATGTTCTTCCATTAGCAACATCGCCCTACACCAAAAGGAGGAAATAGCATGCTGTTACCTTTGTTGGTTCTTGCACCTATCGGCATCGGCATTCTTATATTTATTCTGCATCCCAATAGCTATAAGACGTTGGGATTAATTGCTCAAGTACTTATGGTCGTCCTCACAGCTATTGTTTTTATTCGTATTGATATTATCCATCAATCGCCCATTATTACCGCATTAAGCAACGTTGCGTCAATTGGTGCCATTCATTTATATGCAGATGCTATCAGTGCTCTCTTATTGGTTCTTACAAGCTTTATTTACTTAATGGCATTTCTCTATGCATGCCACAAACCCTTTTTCACCCATCAATTCCTCTTCCTACTCCTAACACTGGAAGGCTTGATTGTTGGCATCTTTCTTGCCCAGGATCTGTTCACCCTTTACGCGCTGATTGAAGTTTCAACCATCGTCATCAGTATTCTGATCATGTATAAAAAAGACCGTATCGCTATCTATGAAGGTCTTGTCTATCTCCTTGCAAATATCGTTGCTATGGCCTTCTACCTTATGGGTATAGGTTACATCTATAAGTTGTTTGGTACGTTGGATTTATTAAAGCTCAGCCAAATAATCCCTACCATAACAGATTCTCGTATGCTGATTGTTCCATACGCTTTCATCATCACGGCCATTGCACTTAAGTCCGCCGTCGTGCCAATGTTCAGTTGGCTACCCCATGCCTATGCTGAGTCCGCCCCATTTATTGTTTCAGCCATATTGTCAGGACTTCATATCAAGGCTTCCCTGTACCTGTTCTTAAGGATTCAGAATATCTTTGGCACCCCTATGAATACCCATCGAGTTTTCCTGATTCTTGGTCTTGTGACGGCCTTTGTTGGCGCCTTTATTGCCATCTCACAAAAAAACATCAAACGACTCCTGGCCTATTCCACCATCAGTCAAATCGGGTTGATTGTTATCAGTCTTCAAGTGCTTCCCTGTTGAGCTATTATGGTGCTGTCTATCACATCATCAATCACGCCCTGTTCAAAGGCGTCATGTTCTTGATTGCAGGTCTCATCATAGAAAGCTATGGCACTACCAATATAGATAACATCAAAGGCCTGTGGAGACGTATGCCTTTGGTCACTATTGCAATGATTGTTGCCATCCTTGGCATTACCGGTGCGCCACTTTTCAATGGCAGTATTTCCAAGTACCTGATTCAACAGGGACTTGCCAGCCACAGTGCACTGGAATATGTCATTGTTCTGATCAACTTAAGCACCATGGCATACTTGATCAAGTTCATCCCTATGCTCTTTGATTACCCTAGCTCAGCATCTGTCGCTGTTATAAAACCTCTTCAAAAAACAGTGATACTGACCCTTTCTACCCTCAGTCTTCTTGGTGGCTTGCTTGGACATTTCTTAGTGAACCTATTCTTTGGCCTTACCGTCACATGGACCCTATGGGATTACTTAGAAAAAACCGTCATTTATCTCCTGAGTCTGTTTCTTTCATGGATCTTTTATGAATACATCTATAAAAGAAGACGACTTTTCAAAGCCATTAGAGAATTCCAGCTAACCTTCAATGAATTGGTTCTCACCATAGTGATATTCTTTGGTGGGATGATGGTGTATCTGGTAGTGACGGTTTAGTTATTGGGTGTCAACCGATCTTTAGACGTAAAAAAACTGTGCCAAAGGACACAGTTTTTTTACTGAAGAATTCTTTTAGGATGAGGAATAATACTATTTAGGTGTCTGGAGAAACCAGACCCCCTTGCACATTGCATTGTTTGGGCGAACAATGTGACAATATATAAACTGATGGAGCGGGCACTCCACCAGGATATACCTCTCTTATATTTGGAAGTGTGGCCATCTATATGATCGTCTCATCACTTCCTTACTCTCTCTCATCCTCCCATTTAACGATTTGAATCACAACATGCAGTTTCTTTATTAAGGACTGCATGTTGTGTTCAATACACAATCGTTTCATTTTTGGGAGGAATGGGCGCCAGGTCGGCACCCATCATATCTTTACAAGCATTCGGGAAATCTTTATACCCGATACTGCTGTTAAATCATTATCTGATTTGAATACCTTTGATTTCGAAGTCTGCATAAGATTCGATACCGTGCTCTTCAATATCAAGACCGATGTGCTCTTCTTTCTCGCTAACACGAAGACCCATGAGCATATCCACTGCTTTGAATACGATGAAAGCCATCGGGAATACCCAAGCCGCTACTGCTACAACACCAATTGCTTGAACTCCTAGTTGTCCTAATCCACCGCCGTAGAAAAGACCACCTTCTGTAGCAAAGAATCCTACAAGTATAGTACCTACAGCACCACAGACACCGTGAACACCAACAGCACCAACCGGATCGTCAATCTTAAGAACTTTGTCAACAAACTCGATGGCGTATACAATCGTGATACCACCGATAACACCGATGAAGAACGCACCAACTGGGCTAACTGCCGCACAACCAGCAGTGATTGCAACAAGTCCTGCAAGAGCACCGTTCAGTGACATAGATACATCTGGCTTACCATATTTGAACCAAGTAACAACCATTGCTGTGAAAGCCGCTGCTGCAGCTGCAAGGTTCGTAGTAACAAAGATCATGCCGATTGCTTCTGCATCTGCTGCTGAAGAAGCTGCAAGTTGTGAACCAGGGTTGAAACCGAACCATCCGAACCAAAGGATGAATACACCAAGAGCACCAAGTGTCAAGGAGTGACCAGGTATCGCATTGGATTTTCCAGATTTCGTGTATTTACCAATTCTAGGCCCAAGGATTGCTGCACCAACAAGGGCTGTCCAACCACCAACGGAGTGAACTGCTGTGGAACCTGCAAAATCGATGAAACCAAGGTTTGACAACCATCCGCCACCCCAGATCCAGTGACCTGATACTGGGTAAATGATAACGGAGATAAAGAAACTGTATACTAAGTAAGAGATAAACTTTGTTCTTTCAGCCATAGCACCGGATACGATGGTTGCTGCTGTTGCACAGAACACTGTTTGGAAAATCAAGGATACATAATCATCATAGAACAGTAAACCGGACCATCCGAAGAAACCACCTTTGTCTGCACCATACATGATACTATAACCAATTACCCAGAACATAATGGAACCAACTGAGAAGTCCATTAGGTTTTTCATGATAATGTTACCTGCATTTTTTGATCTTGTGAAACCTGTCTCAACCATTGCGAAACCAGCTTGCATGAAGAATACCAGCGCTGCTGCAATGAGAATCCATATTGTATCTAATACCGTCGCATAATCCACTACGATTGCTTCTAATTCTTGTAAAGTCATATTGTTCACTCCTTCGATATTTTTAGTGTTAACTATCCATTGGACAATTCTCCCTATAGAATCGCCTTGTAATAATATGCTTATCCTGCCTTTTTGTTTTTATATATGGAGGATATCTCAACTTTTTATGATTAAAGTGCTTTGACGCCTTCTTCACCGGTTCTTACTTTTACAACGTTCTCAACCGGGTAAACAAAAATCTTACCGTCTCCGATTTCACCAGTTCTCAGTACATCTTTTGCAACCTCGATGACTTTTTCAACCGGTACTTCACAAACAACAATCTCAACACGAGATTTTGGAAGTAAGTCAATGCTGTACTCATTCCCTCTGTAATATTCTGTCTTACCTTTTTGAAGTCCACAACCAAGAACGTTCGTGAATGTCATGCCCGTGATTCCGATTTCGTTCAGAGCCTCTTTAAGAACCTCTACTTTGCTTGGTCTTGTGATGATGTCAACCTTTGTGATTTTTTCCATAGTAGCCTCCTCGTTTAAATAGTAGAATGTCACTTCAACCCATAACTTTCAGTTATGAAAATAAAAAAAGGCCTATACACTTCTTTCGAAGTATATAGACCACTTTGTCTAAATAATATGTATATCCCGCCGCATCGTCGCGGTCGATTGATATGGCACTATCATACACTGGGTTTTTATCCATGTCAACACTTTTTCTTAAAAAAAATGAATTTAATTTCATAAACCGTTGACCCATGTCCGTTCATTCCTTTAAAATAATAAAGAGAATAATGCGCCAATTAAACTTAACCGAATACACCGTTATGTTTTTAGTATATAATTTGAATCCTTTAAAATAGCGGTATTCTGTCACATTCGCCCTTTTTAACCGAATAAGTTGACAGGTAATTAGGGTCATGCTATTATAAATCAACTTTTGAAATATGAGAATTATTCTCTCACAACTTTCTTGCTTCATTACTTTATCGTAGAGAAGAAGTAACGTCAATAATTGCATAATGAATCCACTATATATATGATAAGAGTGTCATATATATGAATGAAACGAAAGACACGGGTCAACGCTGCACGAATCATTTTAGGATAGAAGGAGTGAACTTATGAGTCATACGGAAAGAGAATTGGGTTTTGATACGCTACAACTTCACGCAGGTCAGGAACCTGATCCAACCACTGGATCAAGGGCTGTTCCAATCTACCAGACAACCTCATACAACTTCAGAGATTTTGAGCATGGAAAGAATCTGTTCAATCTTAGTGAGCCAGGGAACATCTATACACGAATCATGAATCCTACCACCGATGTGTTCGAACAAAGGGTTGCTGCCCTTGAAGGTGGAGTAGCCGCTCTTGCTGTTGCTTCCGGTTCTGCTGCCATCACCTATTCCATCTTGAACATTGCCGAAGCTGGTGATGAAGTGATTGCTGCCAACACTCTATATGGCGGTACACACAGCATCTTCAAGAACACGCTACCGAAGATGGGCATTAAGGTACATCTTGTATCCCCTGACAGTGTTGATAATTTCGCTGCTCACATCAATGAGAAGACGAAAGCTATCTATATAGAGACAATCGGTAATCCTTTGATTAACATCATCGATATTCAGGCCGTTGCTGATTTAGCTCATGCCCATGGGCTTCCGCTGATTATTGACAACACTTTCGGTACACCTTATCTGATTAAACCAATCGAATTCGGTGCAGATATCGTTGTTCATTCCGCTACAAAATTCATCGGTGGCCACGGCACTTCCATCGGCGGTGTCATCGTTGACTCAGGTAAATTCGATTGGGCTGCCAGCGGACGTTTCAACAGTTTGACAGAACCTGATCCTGCTTATCATGGTATCGTATATACAGAAGCACTTGGCAACTTGGCCTACATCGTCAAAGCACGAGTAACCCTCCTTCGTGATACTGGCGCAGCCATCAGTCCATTTAATGCTTTCCTTCTTCTTCAAGGTCTTGAAACATTAAGCCTTCGTGTTGAACGTCATGTATCCAATGCTAAGAAGATTGCTGAATTCCTTAACAATCATGACGCCGTTAACTGGGTTCACTATCCATCCCTTGAAGGTGATGAGTATCATGAGCTTGCGAAGAAGTATTTGCCTAAAGGATCAGGAAGTATCTTCACATTTGGTATCAAAGGGGATGAAGCTGCTGCTGCTAAGTTCATCAACAGCTTGACTATATTCTCTCACCTTGCCAATGTTGCTGATGCTAAGTCCTTGGTAATCCACCCAAGTACGACGACGCATCAACAGCTTAGTGATGAAGATCAGATTGCTGCTGGTATTACCAAAGATACGATTCGTCTTTCCATCGGTATTGAAGATGCGGATGATCTTATCTGGGACCTTGATCAAGCGCTTAAGGCAGCTCAGGAATAATTTTTATTACGATTAATATAATAGAAGCAGGCGTCCAATCTTTCTTGATTGGATTCCTGCTTTTTCTTTTATATTACTTTAACAATTCTAGGAATTCATACATCATCTCACCAGTCATGCCCCAGATGGTTTTGTCTTCATAACGGTAAAAGTATACTTTACGCTTACGGTTGTAGTAAGGGTGTTGATATCTTTCTGGCAGTCCCAATGCCTCTATATCCAACGGTACTGGTTCATCGCCGCTTTCGTCAGTGAATTCTTGTTTGATTCTCATATTGATGGTGTGTATATCAGGTGTCATGGCCAACATTTCATCTAATGGTACTGTGAATACAGTGGCCACTTCTTCGGATGGCTCAAGTTCGTCCAGGCTTTTTATTTTTAGAACGCCGACAAAGACGTCAATGGTGACATCTGAGTGGGCTACATAAGTGCCTATGTAACCGATTGGCTCAATCTTATTGGTAGGAAGTCCCATCTCTTCCTCAGTCTCCCTGACAGCCGTACGTTCATAACTGCCATTGTCCTCTGGCTCTGCCATGCCTCCCGGAAAGGCTACTTCACCACCTTGACGGATATGATCGGCTCTTACGTGAAACAGGATATGTACTTTTCCATCCAACTCAACTAGTGGTATAAGGACTGCTGCGTTACGGTATCGACGCTCCTTGCCCATAATATCACAGTGTCTTTTCAAGTGCTTCTTAAGGTCTCTAAGTAATTTGTCTAACATGATGTCACCACCTTCATTCTCTGGTTAACTCTTATAGTACAAGGATAACAGGCAACTTCATACAATGCAATAATGAGGATTTAAGAATAAGTAAAAGGACACCCCATAAGAGTGCCCTTTCTACATCATTCAATCTAACTGTATGATTACTATTCTGCTTTGCTCAACTTAACATTGACACCTTGCATTTAATAGATCACAACAGCACTTGTCTGTCCTGGGATACTCATGGTCATAACTGGCAAATGAACGCCACTTATAAAATCACCGATTTTCAATGGTTCTCTATTGATGATGGTATCATCAGAGACAATCAGAACAGTGGTTTCCCACAACTCTATATCGTCACCTTCTCTAGGTGCCACATAGACTTTATAATAGTCGTCCAGTTGCTCCATAAGCATGATATAACCTGTTAAAGTTGTAAATGGTTCATCCATAATGGTCATGACACCCTCTTCCAGTACAATACCATAACCAAGTATGTCTGTAACAAATTCGACAGGTACAAGGGTTCTATCCTCAACTATCACCGGTTCAGATGACAGTGGCGATGGTGCCATTCTATTGACAAAATAGCTGTTGCTACCAATAGTAACCGCTGTGTATCTGGCACCGTTGAAAAGTTCAACCATACCCGTCTCACCATTCCACGTCACTTCATAACCTAGGGCCTCTGCAATACTTCTCAGTGGCACCATGACTTTGCCATCAACCAGCTGTGGTGCTACATCCATTTCAATGGTTTCATCCAAATAAGTAATCTCAAAGTCACCTTGAACCTGATTGCTGATTGTCTCGATAATCTGAGCACTGATCAGAATCGGCTGTATGGATGTGGTTTCTGTTTCTGTTTCTGTCTCCGCCTCTGAATCAATAGCCATAATTGGCATAATCCTTACTGTTTCCTCTGCTTGAACATTCATTGGTGCGATTGTAACAGCCATCGCTGCAACAAGTGCCATCATAATTTTACTGAATTTCATTATTCCTTTGCCTCCATTTATGGTTAGAATCGTCTTTTAACACCTTGATTATAGGATTCATGTTCATCAACGGCCGTATCTGTAACATCTATCTACTATCATAGACGGATGAGAGGCAAATAAGTTCCCAAAAACGTTAAATTTATTTTTTAGTTGCTAAGAGCTGCATCCAATTCAATCTCAATCAGAATGATTATACCAATCGATTGGTGCTGGTTGATAATGCTGCACCTGTTAAATGATGACTCTTTTACCCATCTTCGTATCGACAAAATAACCGCTGACACCATAAATTGACTGAAGCATGGATTCATTCAATACAGACTCCGGCGAACCTTGGCACAGGACTTTCCCATCTTTTAGACCAATCACTTCATCACAGTAAGTAAGGCATTGATTCATGTCATGGAGTACCATGACAACTGTCAAACTCAGCTCAGACTGTACTCTTTGAATCGTCATCAGTACTTCCTGCTGATGGGCAACATCCAGATATGTTGTCGGTTCATCAAGAATCAATACTTTGGTCTGTTGAGCCAAAGCCATGGCAATGAAAGCTCTTTGACGTTCACCACCTGAAAGGCTGGCCAGACGTCTGCACTTCATATGACTTAAGCCCACATCTTTCAGTACCTTATCAATGATCCGTCTATCTTTGTCAGATAACCTTCTTCCAAAAGGCACATGAGGGTAACGGCCGTAACTGACCAACTCAGCCACACCACAATCTTCGGAAGCAATCGGATTCTGAGGCAAATAGCCCACCATTTTTGCCATCGTTTTTCTTTTGTACTGCCTCTGATCTTTTCCATCAAGTAATACTTGCCCCTTATAGGACTGATGACCACTAATGGCGTTGATCAGCGTACTCTTACCACATCCATTAGGACCTAGCACAGCCGTAATTTTGCCTTCTGGTATCTCAAGGGACAAATGATCAATGACTACTTTACTGCCATAGGCCACTTGCAGATCCTTCACATTAATCATGAACCAATCGCCTCCTCATTAGGCCAAGGAAAAAAGGAACCCCTAACATAGCCATTAGAATACCCACAGGAATCTCCATAGGCGCCAGCAAAGTTCTTGATAGTAAATCCGCCAAAACAACAATACTGCCACCAACAAGTATACAGCCGGGCATCAAATATTTGTAATCATTTCCAAGAAGCATTCTTGTCACATGAGGTACAATAAGTCCGACAAACCCTAGTAAGCCAACCGTACTCACGCTGGCTGCCGACAGCAGGGAAGCAATTCCTATCAACAGCAAACGTGTCCCTTCTACATGAATCCCTAAAGACCTTGCAGTTCTGTCACCAAGAAGCATCACGTTCATACGTCGACCAAAAAACAAACTTGTAAGCACTGCAATAACACCGTACGGTAAAAGCCGCTTCACTTCCTGCCATGTTGCCAAACTCAAACTGCCTATGGTAAAACTTAAGCTGTCCGCTACACTGTCCGGATATAATATCAAAAGTAAATTAATGACCGCGCTGGCAAATGATGACACCGCAACCCCGGCAAGCACCATTCTAAGGGGACGTATACCGTTCTTGTAAGCCAACAAATAAATGATGACCGTCGTCACAAAGCCTCCTACGAACGCATATAGAGGTATCAGGTGAAATGCACTTGGCATCAAAGCCATACAAACCGTCGCCGCAAGCCCAGCACCACTAGACACACCAATAATGTTCGGCGATGCCAAGGCATTGCGCATAATACCTTGTAATAAGGCGCCTGCAAGAGCCAGACAAGTGCCCACCAAGAAGCCTGTCATGACCCTTGGCAGACGTATATGCCATAGGATCTGATAAGTAAGACTTTTATTTTCTGTTCGACTAAGAATCACCGTCATAAACTCTTGAGAATCTATTGGATAAGCACCATACCTAAGACCTAGAATCCCACTTGCGAATGCCACAACTATGAAGATACCAATTATTAGATACCGCCTGTCATAATTCAGTTTTCTTCCAGAAGATGTTGATATTTCCAAAGTTATGTATACTCCATTCTTAAGGCTCTGGTTTGTCCACGTTCGTTACAAACACCTCATTGACACAATATGCCTCTTGCACCCTAATTAGTAAGATAGGGTAAGTGCGACTATTTATCCTCCTGATACATCAAGTCATAGATATAATGAAATGCCTCATCGTATCTAGCATTAGGTTTATAGACTGAGTACTCTTTCGGCAGGTAATATACCTGATCACTCTTGACGGCACTTAGTTCAAGCCAAGCCGGATTGCCCTCTATCATTTCATCAATGGCTTCTTTGACGCCTTCTATATCACCCATGGTTGCAATGAATATCATATCCGGATCCTTAGCAAGTAACGCTTCAATGCTGTATGGTATTCTGGTTTCACCCTCTGCAACAAGGTCCTTTGATGTAACGATGTTCTCACCTCCCAGCAAGTCTATCATCTCACCTGTAAGAGCTAACTCAGTATCGATACTTATCCTCTTGCTGGAAGCAAACAAAGCAGCAACCGTCGGCCCTTCAAGTTCACTCGCATTTTCTATCAGCGTATCCACCTTTCCTATAACCGGGACAATCGAAGTCTCATAATCCACCTTTCCAGCGTTGATTCTGCCAAACAACAAGGCATTTTCCTTAAACCTTTCATAGGCAAGATAAGAGGTATCAACAAGCATTGTCTCTATACCCATATCCACCAGTTTATCTGCCAGCGACACTTGATGATCCACATTAGAGGCCAATACTACCAATGACGGTTCTAGAGCAACAATACTTTCCAGGCTGACACTATAGGCACTGCCAAGGTCAATTAAGTCCGTTGCCGCTTCAGGCACATTCGTTGACCCCTTGACCCTTGCCACCGCTTCACCTCCATTGGCATACCACAGGTCCAATATGGAATTAAAAAGAATGACAACTTTTTCCGGGGATTTGCTAACAGTGGTCTCTATTCCAAACGGGTTCACATACGTGATATTGGTGTCCGTTTCACTTACGATGAAGTCACTGACTACCTCTTCTTCTGTTAGACTATTCAGGTCACCGCTTTCTTCTGACCCATTTTCAATATCCTTAACTTCAAGTAATTCTATAACCTCAATGTCACTGGATGATATTTCACCTTCAGATGCCTGCACTTGTTCTGAGACATCTGACTCAGATGCTTTCGTACAACCAACCAAAAGAAGCAAAGCAACAATCGTCCCTATTAATAGTGATTTCTTCAATTCAATTCCTCCATTACTGCCTTCTTAAGCGCCCTTGTAAATAATGCCTTGATCTTTGAGAAAATCTGTAATAATGTTGGTGCCAAGAGCCAGTTCCTCAGATTTGATAATAATATCCGCTTCGTTGATATCGCCACCGTCACCGATCCATACTTTGATGCATTTGTGCCCGTCAATATGGTTATCAATGATGCCGTAATCTTCTCTTGTTAGGTCTGTTGCCGTAGAAATCGTAATATTTCCTGCATCCAACAAGACATTTGCTACCTCCGTCAACTGAAGAATATGGGCCTGATCCTGACGTCCGTCATCGACACCATATTTAATATTGCCGACACTAAGGAAATAGGCTAACCGGCCTCGTTCAAAAAGATCTTTTTCTAGTGCCTTAGCTAAAGGTTTCTTCCCAGAATCTTTACCACCTGAGATCAATACCAATGTAGGAATCTGGCTCAGTCGATCGACCCGCTGTTGCCTGTTAACCAGGCTATTCTGCCAACGGCTGTTCTTAATGATTTTATGCTCATTAGCGACTGTATCAACCCCCATCTGAGACAGGATGATGCCGCCACCGGCGATTTCATAATCATCTACAATAACGAAACGACTGGTTTTAGCCAAGCCTTGAGATAAGTCAAATGCCACTGGCTTGTTGGTCTTAATTAGAATCTCTGCAACTTCATGTCGATCCACAACCGCTTTGACAGAGGCATCCAGACTAGAGGCATCCAATGTTCTTATGATTTCTTCAACCGTACCTGAAACCGTCATCGTACCCACTTTGAAATTATAGCTCTTTCCTATTGTCAAAGGTGTCTTGCCCAACCAGAAGATGTTTGCTTTAAAGCCTGTTGCGCTGATCGGCTCTATGACATCATCCGTTTTGACCGCTATCTCACCTCGCTTAATATATATCTGCTCTTCCAAGGTGAATCCTGTAGCATATCCGGCCCCAATAGTCGTCTTCTTCTCTGTTGCAAAAGATTCAATGCTCTTGACTTTAGACCCTTTTCCAGAAGGATAGAAAGTAACGTGATCGCCAACACTGAGGGAACCATACTCTACTGTACCGGCGACAATTCTCCTATCATCGCCCCCTTTTGTGAACTTATAGATACCTTGAACCGGCATCCTAAATGGTTCCTGATCCGATGCGCCTTCTGAATCCAGGCTGTCAAGTAAGGACAAGACATCCTTGCCTTCATACCATGGTGTATGATCAGAATAACCGATGATATTGTCACCATGAAATGCACTGATTGGGACAAAGGTCAAAGGTGTAACCCCAATGGTCTCTAAAAATGCGCTGTACTCCGTCACAATATTCTCAAAAACGGTCTTATCATAGTCCACCAAATCCATCTTGTTTACAAGCACGGCGATTTTCTTGATACCAAGCATCGACAGCAGATAGCCATGACGTTTGGAATTTTCCTGTATGCCCTCATTGGCATCAATAACCAGCAATGCCGCTTCCGCTCTTGCCGCACCTGTTACCATGTTTCTTAAGAACTCAATGTGACCAGGCGCGTCTATGATGATATAGTCCCTTTTATCGGACTTAAAAAAACATCTGGCAGCATCAATGGTGATGCCTTGCTCCTGCTCATCTTTAAGGGCATCCAGCAAGAACGCGTATTCGAATGGTTTAGCATTCTTACGGCAACGTTCCCTGACAGATTCTAATTTTCCTTCCGGCAGTGAGCCAGTATCTGCCAGCAGTCTTCCTATGACAGTACTTTTCCCATGATCCACATGGCCGACAATTACGATATTCATATGTTCTTTATTCTGATTGATCATCTTGATGCCACCTTTCTACATATAACCGTCTTTGCGAAGGTCTTCTAAGCCACCGCCATCTTCTTTGTCCTGTTCCCTACCTGAACGTTCTGCAATATTGGCGAATTTCCCCGTTTTTAATTCCTCGATGACTTCTGTAACATTCTTCGCTGTTGATACGACAGGACTGGTACATGGATAACATCCCAGTGAACGGTATCTGGTACCTTCCCCTTGATCAAAGTAAAGACTTACCATGGGTATGTTCTCACGCTGAATATATTCCCATATGTCCAGCTCAGTCCAATCAAGCAATGGATGAATCCTTACATGGGTTCCTGGTGCAAAGTCTGTTTTATACTGATTCCAAAATTCCGGTGGCTGCTCATCCACATGCCAGTCATTGTGTTCATTTCTTGGTGAAAAATAACGTTCCTTCGACCTGCTGCCTTCTTCATCTGCCCTCACACCGACAATAACACCAGTGTATGCTTCCGTATTCTCATCAATTTCATACTGGCCTGTTCTATGGTTCATTCGATACCTAAGCCATTCACCATTCAGCGTGTTCTTTAAGGCGTTGGCTTTCAAATTTTTACAACACTCAATTCTAGTCACCTTACCATCGGGAAAGGTCTCCTTATTGCCCAAAGCTTCCTTATTTTCACCGTAGATCATATCCAACTGCCACTCTAAAGCTATCCTGTCCCTGTATTCGATCATCTCAGGAATTTTAAAATGGGTATCAATATGAATCAGGGGCAGGGGCACATGACCAAAAAAAGCCTTCCGCGCCAACCATAGCAAAACAGTACTGTCCTTTCCTATGGACCATAACATCCCAAGATTCTTAAAGGAACTATAGGCTTCCCTGAGTATATGAATACTCTTACTTTCCAATTCATCCAAATGATTCATCCTGTGCCTCCCACTGGCTGTCAGTAGTTATTGGACATTGATTTCTTCGTTGTAATCACTTCAATCACCTTATCCAAACGTCTTATTGACCACTCTATTACATCTTCTTTGTTCTTTGTTTCAATCCATGCACCATCCTTTGTTACAAAGGACTGTAAGGCTATGGCATTATATGGACATTCTTTCATACAAGCCGTACATCCCCAACATTGGGATGGGTCTGCTATCGTTGCCTTCCTATGATCGTTCATTTGAATCAAATCCCCGGGGCATATGTTTTGACAGCTTTGACAGCCTACACATTGTTGCTCATTGACCCTAATGCTCATAGAATACCTCCTTTTCCACCAACGGTCGCCTTAACAGATGTACATGACCATCAAGGTAGATTGAATTGATATAACATTCAAAACCTTCATCTTTATTCGGATAGGCTTCATTGGACTGATAACAAGGCCAGCGTGTCTCTTTTCTTTCCCCTAGATGAGCGATCACTGTAAGGCCAACCATCGCTCTATCACGAATATCATATAAGGCCATAAGATCTTTTGGTTTTGATACAACCGTTTTGTCGATGATTGACAGTATTTCTTCAAGACCCTCTCTGGCCTGTTTTAGGCCATTCATGCTATAAACATAGTATGTGGAAATACCGCCTGCATATTGATCCATTAACGCCTGGAGTTGGCTTTCTAAGTCAATAAGATCCATGTGTTTTTCAACTTCTCCCAGATGTTTCGGGATTACCGGTGTATTTACTTTAATACCATCCACTGGATCTATGACGGACTTCGTAATGTCATCAATAATGGTTTCTACAGCAATGGCGGCTTCAGCCATACAGCCGGTCACATATTTCTTTGGACTACCGCCGCTAACGTCACCAGCTGCATATAGACCCGTTATGGTTGTCCTTCTTGATGTATCTACCCAATAACCGGCAGCACCGTGACCACCTACAATGTATGGTTCAGTACCTTCTATGGGTACATTAAAGGCGGAAGGTTTCTTTCCACTAGCCAGCCAAGTCATTGTCTGTGAAGGGGCCATATTCAGATAAGCTTTATACAGGTCTAGCTCCACCTGACCGTCGATGCCTTCAGTCTTCAAATAACATGGACCTCTACCTTCTTTTTCTTCCTTAACCGTCAGTCGTAGTCGATCGATGGTTGTGGGCTTGCTGATCCCCTTCAGGTAATCATCGCCATAACGATTGATGTGCAAGGTCTTAAGGCTCTGTGCAATCGTCCCGGTCGGTGCTATGGTGTTCTTGATTCTAAGGGCAATGAACCGCATCTCAAAGGTGGTCATCTCAGCACCTGCTTTCATTCCAAGAGCATACCCTGTACCCACATTAAATGGGCTGTACCACATCTTGTGTCCCTGTTCCCCTGGGTTATTGGGCTTATAAAGGCCTGCTGCTCCCCCTGTTGTGACCAATGTCGCAGTTGCCATTATCCGATAAAATTGACCCGTACCCAAGTCAAATCCCAGAGCACCCACAATCCTATCATTACTTTGAATCAGTTCGTAGATGTACATTCTTTCCAAAACCGATATGTGGTTGTCATTTTCTACCTCTTTTGCCATTAAAGGTTTGATATTCTCGCCGTTAATTTTAACGCTGCGCTTTCCACGCATGGCATATGTGCCGTTCTCATTCTTTAGAATCGGTAAGCCAATACTTTCAAGATATTCTGTAGATTCATTTAATCTCTTTGCAATGGAATAGACCAAGTCTTCTCTAATGATACCGTCAAATTCTCTACTAACGTAATCTGTATGACTTTCCGGCGTTTCACCAGGTCCAATATAGGCATTTAGAGCATTGACCCCTGCCGCCAAACAACCGCTTCTTTTTATAAAACTCTTTTCAGCAATGACAACGGATAGTCCAGACTTTGATGTTGCAACCTTTGCCCCATAACAACCGGCAGTTCCGCCACCTATAATAAGCAAATCCGTTGTTATTGTTTTAAACGCCATCAGGACACCTCCTTTTGCCAGCTATGTATGGCTTCATACAACTGATTGACACCTTGTTCTATACTGACTTTCGTAGTATCAATATAATAATCTGGTGATTCAGGGGCTTCATATGGGGCATCTAAGCCTGTGAAATTCTTAATGCCCAATGTTTTTACTTTCGCATATAACCCCTTAGGATCTCTATTCATGCACTCCTTAATGTCACAATCGATATGAACCTCATAAAAACGTGATCCAATTAGCTCCCTGAACCCTTCACGGCTTTCTTTTAGCGGAGCAATAAAACTCATGAGCGTCACCGTACCAGTGCCAACCAAAAGGTTGCTGACTTCACGAATTCTTCTTAAATTCTCAATCCGCGCCTTCTCATCAAATCCAAGGTCACTGCAAAGGCCATGCCTCAAATTATCGCCATCCAATAAAAAGGTATGTATGCCTTTAGCATGAAGTCTTTTCTCAACGGCTGAAGCAATGGTGGATTTACCTGATCCGGATAACCCAGTAAGTAGAACAGCCATACCTTTCTGACCTAATAGGTCTTCTCTATCTTCTTGTGTCACAGCCATCGAATGCCATGTAAGATGATTATCATTGTTGATATTCATAGGTCACACCCTTTCGTATCTTTTGAATAGATGTGTGACTGCTTCATAATCATGGGCAATCAACCCTTTAATATCGCTTCTCTTTTCATGAATCATCAGTGCCAATAATTCACTGACAAATTCCGGGATAACATCAGTGGCTAAAGTCCCAAGGGATGTTCCAAATCCAATGCCAACCCCTGTATCAATCCCCCCTATGTACACCTTATATGCAGGTACCGTTCCATTCTCTGTTTTTAAACTAGCCCCCTCAAAACCAAGGGCATACGCCTGATGGAGCGTACAGGCATTCCGACATCCTGAGATTCTTATTTCTGGTAAACGATGAAGCTCTTTGGTATGATCTGTATAAAGCTGTTCTCTTATTGCTTTCAAAAGAGCTCTGGAATCTTGTCTTCCAATCATGCAATTGACTGCACCAATACAACTTAAAGATTTATCAAAAGCATGCTTTGGCAGCAAATGTTGGAATTTGCTTACACCTAATTTGACTTGCTCCTCCGTTAAGTTCCGTATATAGATACCCTGAGTAGGTGCTAACCGAACACTGACATTTTTCCCTGCTGATCTAACAAAATCTGCGATTTCTCTTAGCTGATTTGGTGAAAGCAGACCTTCCTCAGGATGAAGATATAATGCATAGTAACCTCTATTCTTCTGTTCATATACACTGACCTGATCCACTCTATTCGGCTCAAGAAGTGACTCACCAATAGGCAACACTTCATCATCAACCTTTTTCAAATCAGGTACTTCATCATACAGTTCATTGAAATATTTCATATATAACTTTATAAAAGCTTCACTGCCCAACCGTTCAACTATATATCTGATTCTAGCCTTGTTCCTATTGGTTCTATCGCCATGATCTTCAAATAGTTTTTTCATTGCCAGAATAGGGATTAAGACTTTAGACACCGGTAAGTTATCATGCAGCAATATAGCAGTCTTAGGATTGCTGCCTACCCCACCACCACCAAATACTTGAAAATACCTTTGACCATCAACCTCTTTTGCAATGAATCCAAGGTCGGATAACTTAGCCTTTGCCAAGTCCCGGTCATCCCCTGAAAAGGCTATTTTGTATTTTCTTGGAAGTGTGTTCATACCTTCAAGCCCTAAGGCATATTCTGTTGCCTGTAATACATAAGGTGTTACATCAAACACTTCATGGGGGTCCACACCAGCAAGAGGCGGACAGCTTATATTTCTAATAGAATTGCCACCTGTTCCAACAGTGATAATGCCGTTGTCCAGAAGTTCTTGGATCACAAGGCCAGTATCCGATAACAAAAGGTGATGAATCTGAATGCTCTGTCTAGTTGTCAGATGAAGTGGACCTTTTGCATATTTGTCGCTCAATTCTGCAACCAGGCTTAATTGCTCCACTGATACAATCCCTGAATAAAGCCTGGGTCTCACCATATAGAGGTCCTTATCCTTCTGAGGATAAACACCCATACCACCACCGTATTTCTTGAATTCAACAGGCGACCATCCTTCTTCTATGGCTAAACATAATTGATTCTGATAATTTTTTTGCTGTGAAATTATTGTTTCTGAGATATGAATCATATTAACCTCCGTTTGGGTGCACTTAATAAACATGATTAACCCATTCATTAAAATGCGCTATTCACGACAATCCTCTATTTCCAGTGATTTTCAGTTTGTTTTATACAGTATTAAATAAATGAGATAGGCGTCTATGAAATCTATCCCCGTTTGCACATGATATTTCTTAGGTGGCGAACATTTACTGCTTTCCCCATAAGGCTTTGTAACGACTTGAGATTGTAATAGATATAAGTGTCGTTTGCCTTTAAAAAGCTAAAAATGCATTAAAGTGATTATAGATTTTCATACAAATCCTTTCAACCGTAAAATATGTACAGTTTTATCGTTTTTATGTTTTGTGGGCGTAGAAGTGGAAAATATATGACTATCTGATGAATATATTATTGTATTTTGTATACTGACAAAAATATATAACTTAAATTATCCTTATCACCAAATTTAATACAGTATATACTGTATTGAAAATATGGTTTTTAACCCAAGAAAAGAGGCTTCGCCTCGTTATGAGCTTCGCTCATATTTCTGACTGTTTCATAGTAAAGTATCCATAGTGCATACGAATACGCTTCAGATTCTTATGCTGATTTCAAAGCACTTTACTATAAAAAAAAAAAAACAGCTTCGAATTCTACTGAATTCGAAGCTGTTAACGTTATAGCAATTCGTCTTGATTAACGGCCGTTGAAAAGACAATCAATGTCTTCGTACGTCCAAATCTTTGAAGTTCCCCGATAAACTGATCCAGTTCAACAGTACTTCTGAAGTATACTTTTAAAAGCATCGCATAGTCACCTGTAACACAATCGCACTCCACCACATTCTTACAGGTTTTTATATACGGGTAGAACTCTTTCTTTTCCAAAGGTTCTACCTCTACGTTGATATAGGCTTTTATGTGGTAACCCAGAGCCAGATGGTTTATTTGGGCATGATAGCCGGTAATGACCCCTCTTTTCTCAAGCCTCTCTATTCTAGCTGCCACTGCTGGAGGTGACATAAATACTTCTGCTGCTATCTCCTTCTGAGTGCGTCTTGCATTGCTTTGTAGAATTCTTAATATCTCCACATCGATAGGGTCCAATTCAACTTCATTCATGCTGCTATCCTTTCCTCATCTTCTGGCCTAGCTTAAGTCAACTCAGTGGGTTTATTTTCTAAAGTTTCAAGGCAAAAAACCTTTTAATTCACTGTGAAACAACCCAATATCATTTCTTTAAACTGACTTAACCCAACAGTATTGACGGTATCTTCCAAAAAGCATATGATGCTATCAGTTTTGCAATAGCGAATACCTGCAAGCTTCGCTACGACCCATGTGACCAGTTGACAAAATCTGCCTGAAGGAGCAACTCATGACTAACACTCACGACCCATATGATAATGTAATCGCTCTATTAAATCAAGTTGAAAATAATTATAATGTGTCAAAGACAATATTAGAAGCGTTAAAATCCCCCCAGCGTGAATTAACCGTTCGCATACCTGTAACCATGGATGACCAGACAATTAGGATCTTTGAAGGACATCGTGTTCAACACTCCAATTTTCTCGGCCCCTACAAAGGTGGGATACGTTATCACCAAGAGTGCCATATCAGTGAGGTACGTGCTCTTGCTACTTGGATGACACTTAAGTGTGCCGTAGCTGGCCTTCCATTTGGCGGCGCAAAGGGTGGTATTAAAGTCAATCCAAAGGCCTTGTCCCTTAATGAACTAAAGCGACTAACAGAAGGCTATACAGATGCCATTGCACCAATCATCGGCGAATACAAAGATATACCTGCCCCTGATGTTAATACCACTCCTCTAATCATGTCTTGGATTATGGAACGGTACAGTAAGATTCAGGCACACCACTGCCCAGCAATTGTCACTGGTAAGCCTGTTGAACAGGGTGGTAGCTTGGGTAGAAACTCTGCAACCGGCCGTGGTGCTGTCTTTATTGCGATGCTCGCTCTAGACGTTGATGATAAAGATATAAAAGATGCTAAAGTCGCTATTCAAGGATTTGGCAATGTTGGCAGCAATTCGGCTAGAATCTTTCATCATAAAGGTGCAACGGTCATTGCAGTGAGTGATATCGACGGAACCCTTTACTGTCCTGATGGTATTGATATAGATCATTTATCCAATCATATCCATAACGGAGGTTCCTTTAAATCTTATGTCACTGAACATATCCATTTATTGCCAACAGAGGATCTTCTGTACCTTCCATGTGACATTCTGGTCCCTGCAGCACTTGAAAACCAAATCACCAAAGACAATGCTCATAGAATAAAGGCGACTTATATCATCGAAGCCGCCAATGGTCCCATCACTAAAGACGCTGATCATATACTATATGAAAAAGGGATACAAGTTCTACCTGACATACTGGCAAACAGCGGAGGTGTCATTGTTTCCTACTTTGAGTGGTTACAAAATACGTCTAATGAGGTCTGGACTAGAGATCATGTTAACGCTGAGCTTGAACACATCATCACCATGGCATTCAACAGAATACAACCAATCAAAGTAAGAGAAAAATGCTCTTATCGTACTGCTGCATACCTAAGTGCCATTGACTATCTTACTAACCATAAAAACACTGCACTTGATATCACCTTAGCAGCTGCCACCTTATAATATTATTTCACCAAATATTCTCTAAAAAGTGAGGTTCGCCAATGTTTAATACCTATATGAATGACATTATTCACCACTATGATACTGAAGACCATACTCATCTAAAAGACACTCTCACCACAGTGTTTCCAGTGATTGAGCAAAACAGACAGATCATTTATGATGGTATATTGGAAAGTATGCTTAAAAATGGATGGATGACTAACAAACCCGCTAAAGATTATTCAAATAATGCCCCATTTAAAAACAATGATAACATCATGGCAGATGCTTTTGCGCCAATATACTTTTTGGATGAGATGCTTAAAGACAGTAAAATGAGCCTTAGAAATATGTCAGTTGCATTCACCGGTGCGAGTTGTCTATCCCTTGAGGCACTTTTCAAAATCCATGAACTTGGCGCCAAAATTATCGCCTGTAACAATCAGGGTGGGATTATCTATGATACCTTCGGCCTAGACCTTCCATTGATTAAAACAATAATAAGCAACAACAATTTGTCCTTCGATACATATACCCAACACCATCCAGATGCTATCTATATAAAAAATCCTAAAGCTATATGGCATATACCTTCTGATGCAATTATTTGTTATGATGCACAATTAAAACCTGGCACTGCTGACCTGAAAATATTGGAACGCAATAGGTGTAAAGCTATAGTAGAAGCTATAGATTTGGATTTGAGACCATCAACCGTTGATTCAATATTAAAAGCAAATATCCTCTATGCACCCTACACAGCCATTAAAACCAATGTTGTTAATGAATCTGCAGATGCCTATAACACCAGCTTGTTTGAAGTCAAGCTAAAAGCACATATGAAAGAAAATTTCGACCTATGTAAAATTACTGCCAGTAAATACGGTTACAAAAACCATCTTAAGGCCGGTGCCGTCATACTTGATTTTCATCAGGCAGCATCCTCTATTAAGCCTATAAATAATAAGGTATAAACAAGAAAGTGTCTTCGACACTTCAACTCCCCTGCCCCTCAATCATGAGGGGTTAGGTCTTTCTTTTTTTACTATTTTGTAGCACAATTGATGTATGAGCATACTTCAAGATATCTTTAGAGATCATTTCGAAGAAATGGAATACATCCTACATCCACGTCAAACCGTCATCGATAATGTCGACAAGATGATTAACTGTGGCGACCCTGCTTATGGTGGCGTTATGTACTGTTGCAAAGACTGTGGCATTCTCAAGTACGTTCCTTTCCGTTGTCACAGTAGGTTTTGTTCTTCCTGTGGTAACATGTACTCCATAGAACGTACTACAGCTATGTCTTCCAAAATAATCCGGTGTACACATCGCCATTGCGTTTTCACGATTCCTGAGGAACTTCGTATATTCTTCCTTGAAGACCGTTCCCTCTTAAACTGCCTCTTTTCTGCTGTTCGTAGTGTCATTCTCCGTATGTTCCACAAACAAAACAAATCGGAACTTTTCACTCCCGGCTTTATTTGTGTTCTTCATACCTTCGGTCGCTCACTTCAATGGAACCCTCATATACATTGCTTAGTCTCTGAAGGTGGCGCTGGTAAACATATTCCCTGGCGTTCTGTTCCTCATTTCAACTATTCTTTACTTCGTAATTCTTTCCGTACAGCTCTTTTGGATGAGATGCACTCTGCCATCGGAGATTCTTTCAAAGAAACAAAATCCTACATCTACAAACACTGCACAAACGGCTTTTATGTCCATGCCAAACCCAATAAATGTCGACCTGATATCGTCACCAAATACATCGGTAGATATCTCGGTCGCCCTGTTATTGCATCCTCTCGCATCGACGATTATGATGGTGACACTGTTACTTTTCACTATACCAAGCACGAAGATAATGCCCTAGTCACAGAACAGATTCCTGTTCTTGAGTTCATTGAGCGTCTTATCCAGCATATTCCAGAAAAACACTTTAAAATGATTCGCTACTACGGCATTTATGCTCGACACCGTGAGTCTGACAGTTCTCTTCATCGCGCCATCTCTAAAGAGCAGCACCGCTTCCTCGTATCTTTAAACCGCTGGCAACTTTCGATACTCCGTACCTTTGGTTACGACCCTCTCTCATGTCCCAAATGTGGTAAAACAATGACTTTCCTTGAACTGTATTTCAAAAAGGAAAAAGTTTCGCTGTATGAACTCTATTTGAAAACAATGGGTAACTTTACCCTTCATTCTTAGCTATCCTATTTACTCTTAGGCCTCCTTGATCTACTATTATCTTATAGCAACCACAGGAGGTCATCATGAACAACAAAAATCAGATAGCGAAACTGAGAGAGCATTATATAGAAAATCCTCCAGAGGGTATGACCTCAAGACTTGTCAAAGACATGAGTGAAAACGACCTTCTGGATATGCATTATTTTTTGACCGATGATGATATAGATATCGACGACGAATACGAGGACGGCTTTTATATCTTCTAAATATCATCCTTATTTCTGATGCCTTCTTTTTAAGGCATCTTTTTTTCACCTTCTTCCATCCCGCGAGAAATATACTATAAAACAAGAAAAGTACGGATTTTTATCCGTACTTTTTATATTCATAAAATGTCTATTAATTCACTTAATGTGTGATACTCATTTTTATATAAATAACTTGATTGCAGCTGCTGCAGTCATACCTAAAATAAGATAGCGAAATACCTGCTCATTCAATCGTTTAATGACCTTATAACCAAGAAGTGCCCCCAACATAACCACCGGTATCATCAATGGTATAATGCCAACAATCTGAGTTGTAAAATTATGCCAAAAGAAAATCTGAAGTGGTAATTTTATCAGATTCATCATAAAGAAAAACACTGCAACAGTACCTAAAAAATTCTTCTTTTGAAAGCCATGAGCCAACAAGTATATAGTGAATATTGGTCCAGCCACATTACCAATCATCGATGTGAAGCCACATACTATACCTGTTATGGCGTATAGCCATATACTTTGGGGTACAATTACCTTACCCCCTTTTATTTCCATCCAAGCCAATATAACCAGGCAAACCATTACACATATTGCTACCAATATTTGAAACTGACTATCGTTAATATAACGGCCAACTAATAGACCACATAATATACCTGTTACAACCCAGGGGACCAGTTTCTTGATCATCTTCAAATCAGCATGATGTCTATAAAAGAAAACTGCAAAGAGATCGCCAATAAGAAAAAATGACAGCATCATGCCCGTACTTCCTTTGCCACTGACTGCTGATGCTAATAGTGGTACAGCCAACATGACAGCACCGTTAATGCCAGTCTTTGCTAATCCCACTAACAATGCAACAATCATGATGATTACCCATTGCCAAGATTCATACCCAAGCCCACTGATATATGACATTTTATTATCTCCCTTTACTCCATTACTTTTAGAATTTAATCTTTTATATTATAACACAAAAGCCACCTACCTAAGTAAGTGGCTTTTTATGAATCACCCGGGGTTCGAACCCGGGACAACTGGATTAAAAGTCCAGTGCTCTACCAACTGAGCTAGTGATCCATATTCAATTACATTTCATATTCGCATTTACTATATCTTAGCTGTCAAGTAATCTACTTAACATTATTGCGTCTATGAGTGCCCAGAGACAGAATCGAACTGCCGACACGAGGATTTTCAGTCCTCTGCTCTACCGACTGAGCTATCTGGGCATCCTGGAGAATCTACGATGTGACATTCACTTCGTTCGCTTCACCATGCGTAAAATTATCTAAGATGATTTTACTAGAATTGCGGAGACAGGATTTGAACCTATGACCTTCGGGTTATGAGCCCGACGAGCTACCAGACTGCTCCACTCCGCGTCGTTGTTGGTACATGACCAACTGTTATTCAAACAATTGCTATATAATGCTTTCAATAAATGATTGTTATGATCAGCTACCACCACATGATATTTACAATTGAATGGAGGGAGAAGGATTCGAACCTTCGAAGCTATCGCAACAGATTTACAGTCTGCCCCCTTTGGCCACTCGGGAACCCCTCCACATCATTAAAAATGATGAGAGCCGACGATCGGACTTGAACCGATAACCTGCTGATTACAAGTCAGCTGCTCTGCCAATTGAGCCACGTCGGCATATAAATTATGCAATAATTTATCCCGATGTGGCTCAAGCGTGTGCACAAAATTTGTAATAAACAATTTTGCTTCACGTCCCGCTTCATAAACCTACGTGTTTATCGCTAGAATTGAGCCACGTCATGGCATGCAACAAAACTAGTGAATACGGTATAAATTACTTTTTTGCAAATGAAAATCCACATCATCTTTGAAGTCAATTCTGCGGAGTATCAAAGTGGGCGCAACAGGGCTCGAACCTGTGACCCCCTGCTTGTAAGGCAGGTGCTCTCCCAGCTGAGCTATGCGCCCTGGGATATAAAATTATTAAATGTAAATTCAAATTCGCTAAAATGCGAAGTCAAAACGACCCAGAAGGGACTCGAACCCTCGACCTCCGGCGTGACAGGCCGGCGCTCTAACCAACTGAGCCACTGGGCCATGTTAATACATGATCTGTCGTCACTTATCAACTTAGTGTCTTATGGACACTGAACACTGCATATGTCTTCATCGATTATCTAAGAAACTTTATTCTAACTTCAAACTACTAGGTAACTTTAGCTTCGCTAAATTACCATACTTAGTTCAAGCCCTCGACCTATTAGTACCAGTCAGCTGAACGTGTTACCACGCTTACACACCTGGCCTATCAACCTGGTAGTCTTCCAGGGGTCTTACTCCATTAAGGATGAGATATCTTATCTTGAGGGGGGCTTCACGCTTAGATGCCTTCAGCGTTTATCCCTTCCCGACTTGGCTACTCTGCTATGCCTTTGGTAAGACAACAGATACACCAGAGGTCAGTCCATCCCGGTCCTCTCGTACTAAGGACAGCTCCTCTCAAATATCTTACGCCCACGACGGATAGGGACCGAACTGTCTCACGACGTTCTGAACCCAGCTCGCGTACCGCTTTAATGGGCGAACAGCCCAACCCTTGGGACCGAATTCAGCCCCAGGATGCGATGAGCCGACATCGAGGTGCCAAACCACTCCGTCGATGTGAACTCTTGGGAGTGATAAGCCTGTTATCCCCGGGGTAGCTTTTATCCGTTGAGCGATGGCAATCCCACATTCATACCACCGGATCACTAAGTCCTACTTTCGTACCTGCTCCACCCGTCGGTGTCACAGTCAATCCACCTTATGCCTTTGCGCTCTTCGAATGGTTTCCAACCATTCTGAGGTGAACTTTGAGCGCCTCCGATACACTTTCGGAGGCGACCGCCCCAGTCAAACTCCCCACCAGACATTGTCCCCACACCGGATAACGGTGCTAGGTTAGAAACCCAATACTACAAGGAAGGTATCCCAACAACGACTCAGTACACACTGGCGTGCATACCTCTAAGTCTCCCTTCTATCCTGTAC
>OY762509.1:997500-2400000 GCA_963666005.1 Vallitaleaceae bacterium
TTTTTTTACTACATATTGTATTTTCATATTTTTTCAAAACTATATGTAGTGACATGTCTTCAGCATCCTTTTAATATTTTTTTTCGAATAATATGATATACAATCTCTTTTTTGTTTCATCTACCTTATTTATTCATTTGTCTCATCGACAACAACAATAGATTGATAACCTTCTCGATACAGTTCATTCATTCTATTTAAGATCATATCCATGTCATTATGTTCTATTGGATTAGAAACTGATAGTCTTGCAATACCATTTTTCCAACAATTCTCAAATAAGAATGATTGATTCCCTTGAATAGGCAATATTGGATTCCTAAGGATTCTCATACCTTTAGGATTTCTTTCACTGTCTTTATTGTTATCTTCCAGTTGCACATGCAGCAAATATCTACCTCTAGTTCTTTCAATGTATGGTGCATCATGCATACTTATAATACTTTTTATTGTATCAATAATTGACATGGCTATATTGTCACCTCGCTCAGATGAGCCATAGGTTTCTTTAATGCGTTCTTTCTTTAACAGGTAATTAATACAATCTCTAAACCCATCCACTTCCATTACAGCAGTGAATTCTTTTTTATTAATAAAACCTTCTTCTTCCAAGAATAAATTCTCATAAAAATTACTTTCCTCTACAATGAATTTTATTCTTTTGTCCATCATATTCATGATCATACGTACAACCATAGGTAGTAGATCTTCAATAAATTCTTCTGTAGACATTACTTCTTTAACTAGATGGTCAATGCATAATCTTAATGTTGTATAAGATCCACCACCATATGGCAAAACATTATAACAACCCATAATACCATAATTATTGGACTCGTTCTTATCTGTCAATATATGGCTAAAGGATACATTATCATACATAAGTCCAGTTGTGACTGCTAATTGAGTAAGCTCATCACTGTTTTCTTCTGAATCATACCTATATACTATCTGAAAGTTAGCTCTCCCAAGATCAATCAAAGCCTTAAATAAATGCATTCCCGCTTTTGTAGGATTTGTTCCAATATCAGTATGACAGTAAGTGTTTACAATTGTTTTATTAAGCTGATTCAAAAACCTCTTGATTTTTTGATAATCACTGGCTTCGTTTTCTGTTAAAAATGGATCAATCAATCTATCCAGTGGACCTAAATAGACCGGATAAGAATTGATTGAAGGTATATGATGGTAAAGGATAAATAATCCATCTAACAAATTTTCCAGATTATCCGGCGGATCAATGGATAGATACGTACATCCTTTTTCAACGAATCTGTAGTAATTAGGAAGGATATATCTAGGTCTATATGGAAGGTTCCCTTCATCCATATCATAAATAATATAATCATTCATGTAAGCCATTTCTTCTTCTGAGTAGCCTAGAGACTCCATTGGATCAATCATGCATTCAGCACCATTAGCCAACTGGATCATTTTTTGACGACATGTCAGGTCTTTTGATGTGGCTGTAGCCCGTAGTTCTTTTTTTCTCGCTTCCATCGTCAGCTCCTCTTCCTTCATAAAAAGGACCACAGCTTCAACTATATCAACAGCTGTGTGCTATGGTCCCATGATCATTTATTTTTTATTGTTTATCGCTGACCCTTATCGTAAGGAATACCTTCAGCTTTTGGTGCAATAGATCTATTAGATGTAAATGCTAAGACTATCATTGTTGCTACGTATGGCAACATCTTATAGTAAGTCTGATGGATACCCAGTGAGTTAAGGAAAGGTATCAATGCCACCGAATAGGCAACCGATCTTAAAAAGGCGAAGAATAATGCCGCAAGTAAAATCTTTGCTGGTTTCCATTGACCAAAAATCATAACCGCAAGGGCCAAGAAACCAAATCCTGCAACCCCTGTATGACCATTGATATTGCTGTCCAATACGCCAACAGAGAAGAAGAAACCTCCAATACCACCCAATATTCCAGAAAGACTAACACCTGCATATCGCATAACATAGACATTGATACCAACTGAATCTGCCGCATGAGGATGCTCTCCACAAGCTCTAAGCCTTAAGCCGAAGGTCGTTTTGTAATAAGTCACGGTAACAATAGCAAATATAAGTAAGCCTATATAAACTGTTATATAAGTATTTTTGAAGAATAAACTTCCTAATAATGGAATACTGCTAAGCACTGGTACACTTTTCACATAGAAATTGATACTGGTTGTGATACCATCACTATTAAAGTACATTTTAGCAAAAAGCAAGATTATTGCAGGCACAAGCATGTTCATCGACGTACCAGTAATGGTCTGATTTGCCTTCATATTAACTGCAGCAAATGAAAGCAATAGTGAATAAATAAGGCCTGCTGCTCCAGCTATGACCATACCTATGATTAAAATAAATTGGGGATTCATTGACGAACCTTGAACAAAATACACATATAGGCATCCAAACATAGCACCAAAGAGCATAATCCCTTCAAGAGCAATATTAATAACACCACTACGTTCACTAAACATGCCGCCTAACGCAACCAAAAGCAATGGTATTGCTACCGGAAGCGTATTTTGAATCAAATAAAATACTGTATCCATCCCTTACGCCTCCTTCCCTTGGTCTGTTTTTTCCTTATCTTTTCTTCTTAAATTCTTCATGAAGCGAACCATGGTTTCATTCATCAACATTGCAAAAGCTGAGAAGTATATAATGACCGCAATAACAACATCAATAATCTCAGGTTTGAAGCCATACAGACTGGCAAGTGTGCCACCTCTTTGAATGAAGGAAATGAAAACTGCAGAGAAGATAATACCTACGGGGCTACTGTTACCAAGCAAAGCCACCGCAATACCATTGAAACCATTAACGGCAATGATATTGATAGGTTCATATGTCATGCTACTGCCTGCAATAGCTGAAGGGGCAAGTATGGCAAATGCACCACCAAGACCTGCCATAGCACCTGCGATTGCCATTGTCAGAACAATATTTCTTCTTCCATTCATACCTGCATAAGTCGCCGCATTCTTGTTAAAGCCAGTTGCTTTCAATTCAAAACCAAAAATAGTCTTATTAAGAATAATATATAATACAACAGCTATCAGGATTGCTATGATAATGCCAAGGTTAACATTTGAATTTTCTATACCCAAAGATGGAATCTGAGCAGACGATGGCAAATATGCCGTTCTTGTCTTTGATGCAATATACATGGTGCCATTATTTGAAACCCACATATCTACAAAGTACATTCCTATATAATTGAACATTATTGATGTGATAACTTCGTTGACATTGAAATAGGCTTTGAAAATACCTGGAATTATTCCCCAAAGCATTCCGCCAATCATACCTGCAATAATGCAAACTACCCAATGTATGGATGATGGGAGTTCAACCATGAAGCCTACATATAATGCAAAGAACATACCCATCGTATACTGTCCTGAAGCACCTATGTTAAACAGCCCCATCTTAAAGGCAAAACCTACAGCAAGTCCAGTCATCAAAATAGGTGTAGCAAAGTAAAAGACGTCACCAATACGACTAAAACCACCTGTAATAACTGTTCTAAACCCATCAACAGCATTCTCGGAACTGGCAATCATCATAACAATAAAGCCAAAAATCAGTCCAAGTACTATTGCAAGCAGTGCTGCGGTAAAGGCTGAAGATCCTTCACTCTTTAAGATCTTACTTATCCTGCCCGAAATTGATAAAGAAACATCATTCTTCTTCATTGACAGCCTCCTTTACACCTTCTCTTTTTGCCCCTGACATATAAAGTCCTAATTCCTGTGCTGTGACTGTCTTAGGATTTAATTCACCAACAATCTCTCCTTCATATATAACCAGAATTCGATCACTGACATTCATAACTTCATCTAATTCAAGAGAAACCAACAATACTGCTTTTCCAGCATCCCTAGTTGCTACCAATTGTTTATGAATATACTCAATAGCCCCAACATCCAATCCTCGAGTAGGTTGGACAGCAACTAAAAGAGAATGCTCTTTATCGATTTCTCTTGCTATAATCGCTTTTTGTTGATTACCACCAGACATACTTCTAGCATGGGTAATAGAGCCTTGTCCACTTCTTACATCATACTGTTTTATTAATTTATCTGAATACTTACGTACTTTTTCCTTCTTTATAAAACCCTTGTTATGAAATTCAGGCTGCCAGTATCTCTGCAAAACCATATTATTCTCCAAAGAATAGTCCAGTACAAGGCCATGCTTATGTCGATCTTCTGGTATATGACTCATCCCCATCTTAGATCTATTTCTTATTGTAGCTTTGCTGATATCCGTCCCATTAAGAGATATACTGCCGCCACCTAATTTCTCCAGTCCAGTAATACCAGAAACGAGCTCAGTTTGTCCATTGCCATCAATGCCTGCTATACAGACTATTTCACCTGCTCTTACGTCAAAGGAGACATTTTTTACTGCATCATTTTTATGAGCTTTCGATGAAACAGTCATGTTTTTAACGGAAAGCACAACATCTTTTGTTTCTGCTTCCTCTTTATCTACTTTAAAATTAACGTCACGGCCAACCATCATTCTAGACAGTTCTTCCTTTGATGTGTCTTTGACGTCGACTGTTCCAATAAACTTTCCTTTACACAATACTGTACATCGGTCAGCTACTGCCTTTATTTCATTCAACTTATGGGTAATAAACAGTATGGTTTTACCTTCTGCAGCAAAACCTTTCATAATCGCCATCAACTCTTCGATTTCTTGTGGTGTTAATACTGCCGTTGGTTCATCAAAGATAAGTATGTCATTATTTCTATACAACATTTTAAGAATTTCAACACGTTGCTGCATACCAACCGATATTTTTTCAATAAGCACGTCTGGGTTGATTTTTAACTTATATTTTTCGCTAAGTCGGATAACTTCTTCTCTTGCTTTTTTCTTTTCTATAAATCCGGCCTTGTTAGGTTCAGAACCTAAAATAATGTTTTCAAGGACAGTAAATACTTCAACAAGCTTGAAATGCTGATGAACCATACCAATCCCTAGCGCATTGGCATCATTCGGATTATTAATCATTACTTTTTCACCGTTGATTCTTATTTCACCAGCTTCTGGCTGATATAATCCAAATAAAATACTCATCAACGTTGATTTACCAGCACCGTTTTCACCAAGAAGACTGTGTATTTCCCCTTTTTTCAATCGCAATGTAATATCATCATTTGCAATAATTCCAGGAAACTCTTTTCTAATATTCAACATTTCTACAATATAGTTTTCCATATTATATCCTTCCTGCTCATACGACGACTGATTTAGTAGCGCATGTCAAAATTGGTTCTATGAATACTCTGCACAAATGAACCATTACAAGTAAAGGGGACGGCATAAGCCTTCCCCTCTATTCATTCATCTGATGGTAATAACGTCAAAAGGTCATTTCGTAAAGAATACGCACAATATATTGTATCTTTTCAACTCAACTTAACCTTTTGATGCCTTAGTCATCTAATGTGTCTATAGTCTATTATCTAACTTCGATTGTAATCTTACTAAGACCCAATTGTGACGTCAATTCCTCTGCTGTTGCAACACCGCTAGCATCTGCAACAGTAATCTCTCTTACAGGTACAATAGAACCATCTGCAAGCGTACTATATAGAGTATCATAATCTTCATTCGTAAAAGCTGTGAAACGATCAAATGCAGAGGCACTTTCATCACCTATTACAACGGTTGGAAGTCCAATACCATCGTTAGATGCATTGAAATATGTGCTTGTGCCTGAGAAATCTGCCCAACTGTCAGTATTGTAGATTGAATCCAACACTTGAACAACAGAGGCTCCAAGACCTTTCATGGCTGAAGTAATGACTGTTTCACTATCATATCTTTGGTCAACATCAACACCGATGACTTTTGCATCTGACTCGGAAGCAGCAGACATGACACTCTTACCAACAGAACCACCACATGCAAAGATCACTTCGATTCCTTGTTGGTACATAGTTTTTGCTGTTGCTTTGTTTGTATCATTTTCTTCAAAGTTACCAGTATAATGATAGATCAAGTTAATTGCGCCATCATCAAGACCAAGTGCTTCTGCTGCTGCTTCAACACCTTGAAGGTATCCATAACCGAAGGCCTGTACTGCCGGTACTGCCATACCACCCATGAAGCCAAGTTGAGTATAGCCATCTTGTACTGCAGCATAACCTGCTAAATAACCGGATTGTTCCTCAGCATACATAATACTTGCAACATTTTCTTTTGTTTCGAATGTAGCATAGTCAGCTGTATGAGGTGAACCATCAAGCAAGATGAACTTAACTTCAGGATATTTAGTCTGTGCTTCATATACAGGCACTTCAAATAAATAACCTGGTGTTACAATGACTTTTGCACCACCGGATACTGCCAAATCGATTGCAGCAAGGTAACCGCTGTCTGAAGCTTCTTCTGGTTTGAAGTATTTGTGTGTCACATTGTTTGCTTCCGCAAACTCAACAACACCTTCCCAAGCACCTTGGTTGAATGACTTGTCATCGATGTTACCTTTATCGGTAATCAATGCAATTTCAAAGGCGTTATCTTTTGTTTCTTCTGTTGTCGCTTCTTCTGTTGTTGCTTCTTCTGTCGTTGTCTCTGTTCCTGTTGATGCTTCTTCTGCTGGCTCAGTGCTGCCACACGCTGCAAGAGTAAACACCATAACAAGTGCCATCAACAATGATACTAATTTTTTTGACATAATTACAACCTCCCTGGTATTATCCATGTCTTCTGAACCGTTACCTGTCCAAAATTAATTTTATCACATACGATTATCCATGTCATATATATATGATTTAATGACATGGGTGTATGCACTTATCTATCTAATACATGCTCTGTCAAAAGACATTGCATGCCGGTAACCATAACTACAAGAAAGTGTCTTCGACACTTCAACTCCCCTGCCCCTCAATCATGAGGGGTTAGGTCTTTCTTTTTTTACTATTTTGTAGCACAATTGATGTATGAGCATACTTCAAGATATCTTTAGAGATCATTTCGAAGAAATGGAATACATCCTACATCCACGTCAAACCGTCATCGATAATGTCGACAAGATGATTAACTGTGGCGACCCTGCTTATGGTGGCGTTATGTACTGTTGCAAAGACTGTGGCATTCTCAAGTACGTTCCTTTCCGTTGTCACAGTAGGTTTTGCCCTTCCTGTGGTAACATGTACTCCATAGAACGTACTACAGCTATGTCTTCCAAAATAATCCGGTGTACACATCGCCATTGCGTTTTCACGATTCCTGAGGAACTTCGTATATTCTTCCTTGAAGACCGTTCCCTCTTAAACTGCCTCTTTTCTGCTGTTCGTAGTGTCATTCTCCGTATGTTCCACAAACAAAACAAATCGGAACTTTTCACTCCCGGCTTTATTTGTGTTCTTCATACCTTCGGTCGCTCACTTCAATGGAACCCTCATATACATTGCTTAGTCTCTGAAGGTGGCGCTGGTAAACATATTCCCTGGCGTTCTGTTCCTCATTTCAACTATTCTTTACTTCGTAATTCTTTCCGTACAGCTCTTTTGGATGAGATGCACTCTGCCATCGGAGATTCTTTCAAAGAAACAAAATCCTACATCTACAAACACTGCACAAACGGCTTTTATGTCCATGCCAAACCCAATAAATGTCGACCTGATATCGTCACCAAATACATCGGTAGATATCTCGGTCGCCCTGTTATTGCATCCTCTCGCATCGACGATTATGATGGTGACACTGTTACTTTTCACTATACCAAGCACGAAGATAATGCCCTAGTCACAGAACAGATTCCTGTTCTTGAGTTCATTGAGCGTCTTATCCAGCATATTCCAGAAAAACACTTTAAAATGATTCGCTACTACGGCATTTATGCTCGACACCGTGAGTCTGACAGTTCTCTTCATCGCGCCATCTCTAAAGAGCAGCACCGCTTCCTCGTATCTTTAAACCGCTGGCAACTTTCGATACTCCGTACCTTTGGTTACGACCCTCTCTCATGTCCCAAATGTGGTAAAACAATGACTTTCCTTGAACTGTATTTCAAAAAGGAAAAAGTTTCGCTGTATGAACTCTATTTGAAAACAATGGGTAACTTTACCCTTCATTCTTAGCTATCCTATTTACTCTTAGGCCTCCTTGATCTACTATTATCTTATAGCAACCACAGGAGGTCATCATGAACAACAAAAATCAGATAGCGAAACTGAGAGAGCATTATATAGAAAATCCTCCAGAGGGTATGACCTCAAGACTTGTCAGAGACATGAGTGAAAACGACCTTCTGGATATGCATTATTTTTTGACCGATGATGATTTAGATATCGACGACGAATACGAGGACGGCTTTTATATCTTCTAAATATCATCCTTATTTCTGATGCCTTCTTTTTAAGGCATCTTTTTTTCACCTTCTTCCATCCCGCGAGAAATATACTATAAAGCAAGAAAAGAGGCTCCGCCTCGTTATGAGCTCCGCTCATATTTCTGCATGTTTCATAGTAAAGTATCCATAGCGCATATGAATACGCTTCAGATTCTTATGTTAGTTTCAAAGACTTTACTATGACATGAAAAATGATCTATTACATCTTCTGCTGTATCAATGACAGCATATGATCACTTGGTTGAAAAGTGAACCATCTCTTTTCACCTTCATCATTAAAAACAACGTAATACCTATTAGGCTTGTTCGCACAATTGTATAAGCGCTTCTTCGATGCATAGGTTGCCTGTTTGCCTTTTTCAAAAGCTTCTCCTTTTGCAGGACCAAAAGCCTCAATCTGGCTGATATTCAAGTTGAAAACCCTTTTTTCTTTCGTACCAATCACTTCATGGAAGATTAACTCATCCTCTATGATACAGTATTTGTAAGAAATCAGGTTCTTCTTAATTAAAAGGTGTATACCTATGACACTGCATACGATAATGAAAATATCTGTAAATCCGGAGTTCAATCCTAATCTAACCAGAAGTACATTGATCATCGTCAATGCGAAGGCACCTATTAATACATATAAAATTAAAGCTAACGTCGATACTTTTTCTTTTCTTGATAATTCCTGATACAAGCGTAACATCCCCTTGTCAAAACATCAGTCGTATAGAATATATCTATAAAAATATTTTATAGATGTATTCTCCAATCGGCTTTGGTATAATTAGCCAAAAAATACCACTGAGTTTAGTATAGTCCAATTAATATGCACATACAATACTATTTGTATGATTCAAGTAGTTATTTTGTTCCATATAGGATATATGTATTATCCTTTATAAGTTCTATACTTTTCCTTTTCAGATTCATATAGATTATTGCCTTTACTATCGATAACCACAATACAAGGCAATGCCTTTACTTGCAGCCTTCTAAGTGCCTCAGTACCAAGATCTTCATAGGCCAGGACTTCAGCTGACTCTATGCTGTTGGCAATCAAGGCTGCCGCACCACCAACTGCTGCAAAATAAACCGCACCATAGGTGGTCATTGCCGATACGACCTCTTCATTTCTATTGCCTTTACCGATCATTCCCCCTAGTCCCTGTTTAATCAATTCCGGGGCATATGGATCCATACGGTAACTGGTTGTTGGCCCGGCCGACCCTATAACTTCACCTGGTTTTGCTGGAGAAGGACCGACATAATAAATAATGGCATCCTTTATATCAAAAGGTAATGATTCACCTTTTTTCAAGGCTTCTACCATTCTTGCATGACCGGCATCTCTTGAAGTGAATACTTCTCCAGTGATTCTTACTTGATCTCCAGCCTTTAAATCTTTAACTTTGTCTTTTGTCAATGGTGTCGTAACAATCTTCATAAGCCCTCCTATAGCACACGTTTGCCATGCCTCGTCACATGACAGCTAATATTAACTGCTACCGGCAGTCCTGCTATATGAGTCGGATGTGTTTCTACATGTACTGCCAGGGCTGTTGTCAGTCCACCAAGCCCTTGAGGCCCTATACCAAGCTTGTTCACTTTTTCAAGAAGCTCTGTTTCCAATGCTTTTACGTAAGGAATATCGGAATGATCATCCAGATCACGTAGCAGTGCTTTCTTGGCTAAAAGTGCCGCTTTTTCAAAAGTGCCACCTATACCTACACCAACAATCATCGGTGGGCATGCGTTGCCACCAGCTTCATCCACTGTTCGTATGATGGCTTTTTTTGCACCTTCAATTCCATCAGCAGGCTTTAGCATATGTATTTGACTCATATTTTCGCTACCGAACCCTTTAGGTGTAACATAAATCACCACTTCATCGCCTGGTACAATGTCATAGTGAATGACAGCTGGTGTGTTATCGCCTGTATTCACTCGGTTAAATGGGTCTTTTACCACTGATTTTCTCAGATAACCGTCGTCATATCCCTGACGTACACCTTCATTAATAGCCTCTTCAATAGAGCCGCCTTCAAAATGCACTTCCTGTCCAACAGACATGAAAACAACAGCCATTCCTGTATCCTGGCATATAGGCATTCTTTTTTCTTTAGCGATGGTTGCATTGTCTAGAATTTGACCTAGAATGTTCTTGCCGATCTCTGATGTTTCATTTTCAAGACCGGTGTTAATAGATTTTAAGATATCGTCACCCGCAACATAGTTCACTTCCATACAAATTTCTCTGATTGCTGCTGTAACTTCTTTGACATGTATGTGTCTCATATATAAGTACCTTTCAGTTGACTGAATTACTTAATTTTGGCTCACATAAAACATTGTAGTATCATTGAAGTGTTCCGTCAATCATTGAATTGACCATTTTGCTTAAAATATGAGGGTATTTTCATGCATTGTTACTAAATTTACAATAAAAGAGGCTTCGCCTCGTTATCGCCTCTGGCGATATTTCGCTGTCGGAAGGTAGGTTGCATATACGAGCAGTAAACGAAGTTTACGACCAGTAAAATTCTATTTTTTGCAATTGAAATCGCTTCTGGTTCAATTGCTCTATTCGAGCAATTTCCTGTAGTATAAAAAAAGACTCAATAGCAACATCGCTAAAGAGTCTTTTCATCAAATATCTTCTGTATTATTCTTATATAACTTAAGCATAGTATTAAAATCATCTTCTGTCAGATATTCACCTGGATGTAATTCATTGTCTTCTGAAGTCACAATACCAAGCTCCATTGCCTTAAGCATAAAATTATAAGCCCATTCACTGATGCTATCACTATCATCATAGGGTTCTAGAGCATCATCATCTGTAATCAGAATTAGCCGTGTTCCTGAGCTGCCTTTTTCGTAAGCTCTGACAAAAATTACGTACGCTTGTTCCCTGGTAATATTCAGCTCTGGCCTGAACTTATTTTCTGTAAGACCATTGATTAAGCCCATGGTACTGGCTGTATAGATATAAATGCCCTCTGATGAAGTCAAATCCACATCAGTGAATTTGTATTCCAAAGGTTCGATTAGTGTATAATCAAAACTTTTTACCAGTTTTTCAGTGAACTCACCACGTGTGATATAAGGACTGCTGACACTTGTCTTATTAGAAGCCTCTGTCGTAAAAGAATAAATCTTTGAAGAGGATTTGGTTTGACCATTGGTCAGTTTTATATCAATGCGTATGTGTACCTGATATGTGGTGTCGTAGTCATAGGCTTCAAGTGGTAAGACTGTAAGTGTATTCTCCAGTAAATAGTAATCCCCTGGCATCACCAATTCAAATGGCACCCTATCGTTCTTATCTGCATTCATCAAGATGATATCTACATTAGATACGGAGGCAACATCTTCTTCGCCATAATAAGTCACGGTAATAGGTGTTCCTACCTCTTCAGAGGCTAAGTTCGTATCACCATATAACGTATCAAATGAATCACCATGCCACTTAACAGGCACATCCTTCTGGGTTGAATAAGGATAATTAACAAACAATTCAAGATCGCTGGCATTACCACCAAGTTCAAAAGTAAAATAAGTATCCCATACTGCCATACCAATATCCGTATACATGGGATTCAACATAAATGTTCTTGTAACAGGGTCTGCAATCAGTGCATTGACACCATTCTGATAATTGATGCAGTCCTTTTTAACGAATTCATAGATATAATCCTTATCATAATCAAAATAACTGGCCCTGTCCCATGGGTATCTACCGCGGTAAAAATCCTTGCCGCTTTCTTCAATACTGGTTAAGGATTTACTGTACGCCATATATTTAGAATGGGTCTGTGCCATAATCTTCAATTTTTCATTAGCACTGATCTGGGGTAGGCTCAAATGATTTCTAACGGCATTCATCTGCTCGATTGTACTGACAACCGCATCACTGGTATTTTCATTGAAAAGGGATAACTCGCCATCAATATTATAACCATTGGCACTTACCGGCAACATCATTACAATACACACGATTGCTGCTATAATTCGCTTCATCCCAGACCTCCTTTCAACAATAATAGAGCCTTATAGCCTATCATCTCATACTTCAAAATGATTATAACACCTTAAGATGTCAGGCATATTACAAAGCCATTAAGAATCCTTATTGAAAAATGCAAGAAGCGCTGTAATTACAGCGCTTCTTGTACAAATATTAGGTGGTCCTAATTATATACTCTCTTTACTGATCATCTTGATGTTTTCAATGATTTCTTCATCGACTTCATCATTGATGACTTCTTTGATTCTTGCCACTGCCGCTATAGTGATATCTTCATCCATATTCATGATCTTAACACCGGATGTGATACGTCCATATCTGGATACCTCACCAACACGTATACGAATGATTATACCCTCCGTTGAAATGATGATCATCTCATCATCTTCATGAACGGCCTTCATACCAACCACATTGCCAGTCTTACTCATGATCTTATAGAATTTGACCCCTTTACCGCCACGACGCTGAACAGTGAAGTTAGACATCTTCGTCCTTTTACCAAAGCCGTTTTCAGAAAGAATCAGAAGGTCTTCACCCTGAGATACAAGTTGCATGCCTATCAATTCATCATCATCGTTAAGGTTCATACCACGAACCCCCATGGATGTACGTCCTGTAACACGAACTTCCTGTTCATTGAAACGGATACACTGACCAAGTTTTGTACCAAGGATAATATCTTGCTGATTATCTGTAAGTTTAACTTCTATCAAAGCATCATCTTCTTTAAGACCAATGGCAATCAGACCATTCTGGCGGATATTCTGATATTCCATGACAGAAGACTTCTTAACGATACCATTCTTAGTTGCCATAACAATATAAGTATCTTGGTCGTACTCTTTAAGAGGGATAACAGCACTGATAGACTCACCTGGATCCAACTGGATCAGATTGACAACAGCAGTGCCTCTGGCATTACGGCCTGCATCTGGTACTTCATATGCCTTAAGTCTGTAAGCCTTACCTAAATTAGTAAAGAACAAGATATAATCATGGGTTGAAGTGACAAAGATGTTTTCAACAAAATCATCATCCCTTGTCTTCATCCCTTTAATACCCTTACCACCACGGTTTTGACTCTTGTATGTTGTAATAGGCTGTCTCTTGATATAACCAAGATGTGTCATAGTTACAACAGTTGTCTCTTTTTTGATAAGATCTTCCATATCAATATCAGAGGAATCAAATGTAATCTCTGTACGGCGATCATCTGCATATTTTGCTCTTACGATAAGTATTTCTTCCCTAATAACCTGAAGAAGAAGATTGCTATCTGCAAGAATGGCTTTCAATTCCTTGATTTTTTCTTGAAGTTCATTGTATTCTGCTTCCAGTTTTTCTCTTTCCAGACCTGTCAATGCTCTAAGTCGCATATCCACAATGGCCTGTGCCTGTACTTCTGTAAAGCCAAATCGTTCCATCAGGTTAATCTTGGCTTCTTGTACGGATTTGGAAGCTCTTATAATCTTGATGACTTCTTCAATGAAATCAAGAGCTTTAATCAAACCTTCCAAGATATGAGCACGGTCTTCCGCTTTTTTCAGATCAAACTTGGTTCTTCTTGTAACAACTTCCTTCTGATGGTCAAGGTAATACTCAAGCACCTGCTTAAGATTCAATATCTTCGGTTCATTGTTAACAAGTGCCAACATATTGATACCAAAGGAATCTTGAAGTTGAGTATGCTTATACAACTGATTAAGTATAACGTTAGCATTGGCATCACGCTTAAGTTCAATGACAATCCTCATACCAGTACGGTCAGATTCATCACGAAGGTCGGTGATACCAACCACTTTCTTATCTTTGACAAGATCAGCGATCTTTTCAATCAATTTGGCCTTATTGACCTGATAAGGAATCTCTGTCACAATGATTCTGCTCTTGCCACCACTCATGGCTTCTATTTCAGAGACAGCACGAATCTTAACGATACCTTTACCTGTTCTATAAGCTTGATTAATACCTGACGTACCGAGCACTGTCGCCCCTGTAGGGAAGTCTGGGCCCTTAATAATATCAAGAAGCTCTTCCATCTCTGTTTCACGTTGTTCCAAGATTTCATTATCAATGATCTTAATTACACCATCAATAACTTCTCCTAAGTTATGAGGTGGAATGTTCGTTGCCATACCTACTGCAATCCCTGCTGTACCATTTACAAGAAGGTTAGGGTATCTTGCTGGCAAAACAGAAGGTTGTTTTAAAGATTCATCAAAGTTAGGAACAAAATCTACTGTATCTTTACCTATGTCGGCAAGTAATTCAAGGGAAATCTTGCTCATCTTAGCTTCTGTATAACGCATCGCTGCTGCGCCGTCACCATCGATGGAACCAAAGTTACCATGACCGTTAACGAGCATATATCTATAGGAAAAGTCCTGAGCCATACGTACCATAGTGTCATAGATTGAGCTATCACCATGAGGGTGATACTTACCCATGGTATCACCAACGATACGTGCTGACTTTCTGAATGGCTTGTCAGGTGTCAAATTCAATTCGCTCATTGAATAGAGAATTCTTCTTTGAACCGGTTTGAGACCATCCCTTACATCTGGCAATGCACGAGAAGCGATAACGCTCATGGCATAGTCGATATAAGATTTCTTCATTTCATCCTGTAGGTCTACAGAAATGATTTTATCAAACTCTTTATTTTCGTCCATTTATTGTTATATCCTTCCATTATCTTCCAAAGCTGTCAATATTCTGCCCATAATGGCAGATTCTGCCTATTTCATAAACCTTTTATCAAAGTCACTTGTGATAAAATCGTCACTTATATATCCAGGTTCTTAACATATTTGGCATGGCTTTGAATGAACTGACGTCTTGGCTCAACACGTTCACCCATCAGTGTTGTGAATACTTCATCAGCAGATGCCGCATCCTCTATTTCTACACGAAGCAATATTCTCTTCTCCGGATCCATAGTAGTATCCCATAGCTGGTTAGCATCCATCTCACCTAGACCCTTATAACGCTGAAGGGCAATACCATCTCTGCCTATTTCATCCAACAAACGTTCTAGTGCTTTATCATTATAGACGTATTCGCTCTTTTTATTTTTAGTTACTTTATAAAGAGGCGGTTGTGCTATATACACTTTTCCAGTCTCAATAAGTTCCGGCATGTATCTATAGAAGAAAGTCAACATAAGGGTACGGATATGGGCACCATCCACATCGGCATCTGTCATGATGATGATCTTATGATAACGAAGCCTCTCAAGATCAAAGTCATCCGATATACCAGTACCAAATGCGGTAATCATATTCTTGATCTCATTATTGGCAAGAATTTTATCAAGTCTCGCTTTTTCTACATTAAGAATCTTACCTCTAAGGGGAAGAATCGCCTGTGTCTGTCTTGTTCTTGCCGACTTGGCAGAACCGCCGGCAGAATCACCCTCGACAATGTAAATCTCACATTTCGTAGGATCTTTCTCTGAACAGTCTGCAAGCTTTCCAGGTAAGGAAGTTGAATCAAGGGCAGATTTTCTTCTAGTTAAGTCTCTGGCTTTTCTTGCTGCTTCTCTAGCTCTGTTTGCCATCACTGCTTTTTCAATGACAATCTTGGCAACATGAGGGTGTTGTTCAAGGAAGTATGTCAGCTTCTCTGATACAACATCATTCACAGCCGTTCTGGCTTCTGCATTACCAAGTTTCTGCTTCGTCTGACCTTCAAACTGAGGATCACCAATTTTAACAGAAATAACACAGCAAATACCTTCACGTACGTCTTCACCTGAAAGATTCTTCTCATTATCACGAAGAAGCTTGTTAGCTCTGGCATAGTCGTTGATGGTCTTTGTCATAGCATTTCTAAAGCCTGTCAGGTGCATACCACCTTCAGGTGTATTAATATTATTAACAAATGTGAAAATATTCTCTACATAAGAATCGTTGTGTTGGAAGGCCACTTCAACATAGACACCTTCACAATCCCCTTCAGCATACATGACTTCTTCATAAAGCTTGTTCTTATTACGGTTACGGTAAGTAACAAATTCACTGATACCGCCTTCATAATGGAAGGTTTCTATTTTCTCTTCCCCTTCACGTTTGTCCTCAATACTGATATTAAGGCCTTTTGTCAGGAAAGCCATCTCCTGAAAACGCTGCTTAAGGGTATCATAGTCATAGATAAGTTCATCAAAAATCTCTGCGTCCGGCTTAAAGTGAATGTAAGTACCATGCTCCTTCGTAGTACCAACAACCTCAAGTGGTCCCATAACATCCCCACGTTCATATCGCTGATGATGGATCTTACCATCTTGATATACCTTGACTTCCAACCATTCTGAAAGAGCATTTACAACAGAGGCACCAACACCATGAAGACCCCCTGATACCTTGTAACTGCCGCCACCGAATTTACCACCGGCATGGAGTACTGTAAAGACGACTTCTACTGCCGGAATGCCTTTTTCATGCATCCCTGTAGGAATACCATTACCATTATCCATAACGGATATGGAGTTGTCAGGATGAATGATGACATTGATTTGATCACAACGTCCCGCCAAGGCTTCATCGACTGCATTGTCGACAATCTCATACACCAAGTGATGAAGACCCCTTGTTGACGTGCTTCCTATATACATCCCTGGTCTTTTACGTACAGCTTCAAGACCTTCCAGCACTTGGATCTGGGACGCATTATATTCCTGATTTGTGCTCATTATTAACCTCCTATAGTGCATACCTATTTATATACGCACATCTTTTCATATTATAGCCTAAAATCCATTCTCTTGCAAATTAGGACAACTTTGTCACGGAAGCATTTTTAACTTCGTATAACTGATATTTATTCATCTTGCTGGTAACAAAATCTTCGACACCGGTACAAGTGATAAATGTCTGAATTTCTTCTAAGTGAGAGGTCAGATATTGTTGCCTGCTGTGGTCCAATTCAGAAAGAACATCATCTAATAGAAGAATCGGCGAATCATCTATCTTTTCTTTTACTAAGGCAATCTCCGATAATTTAAGGGATAATGCCGCAGTTCTTTGCTGTCCCTGAGAGCCAAACCTTCTAAGATCAATTTCATCCATCATGAATTTCAGATCATCCCTGTGTGGACCAACACTGGTCATCTTCATTCTAAAGTCCCTATCCAACCGGCTTTTTAACTTATCATAGAGTTCTTCAGCCGTTACATTCTTCTCATACTCTAATTGTACTGACTCTCTCCCGCCGGAAATATGGTGATGTCTTTCCTTGTATACCGGGTTCAGCGCATCAATAAATTCTTCCCTCATCTCTATGATATGGGCACCATAAGATGATAGCTGCTGATCAAAGACATCCACAAGTGCACTGTCCTCTTGAGGAGAACGACTGTCCTTAAGCAACTTATTTCTTTGCTTAAGCACTTTATGGTACTGGCTCAGGTAAAACATATACAGAGGGTTCAGCTGACTTAACTCAAGATCAATAAAGCGTCGTCTGTCTTTAGGGCCATTCTTAATTAGACCCAAATCCTCCGGTGAAAACATAATGACGTGAAGAATACCAAACAGCTCATTCATCTTTCGTATAGGCGTCTTATTGACAGCGATACGTTTCTTACCCCTTTTTGATAAATGGATATCCAACACTTCACTGATGTCATTCTTAACAAAATCCATGTGGATATGACCTTCCTCTTCACCAAGGCGGATGATCTCGCTGTCTTTGCTCATACGATGGGATTTGGAAGTGGCTGCCATATAAATCGACTCGATCAGATTGGTTTTTCCTCTGGCATTGTCCCCGTAGATGATATTAACCCCTGGTTCGAAGGCAACGGCAACTTCTTCGTAATTCCTATAATTCTTCAACTCTACTCTGCTGATATGCATATCGTCGTAACCTCAACCATGAACCACCAAGAACGCAAAGCTACCGAGCAAACTCAATAGACCCTGCGTTCCAAGTCGTGCAATCATTTCTTAAGCTTCTGGCTGGTAAATGACCGTAAAAGGTTCATAGTCCTCAACTTCAACCACATCACCTTCACGAATCTTCTTGCCTCTGCGTACTTCAATCTCACCGTTAACCGTAACTTCTTCGTTCAAAATCATGATCTTGGCATGGACCCCTGATTCAGCAATGGATGCTAGTTTCAAAAGGGCGCCGAGACGGATATACTCTGTGTTGATTGGTATTTGTACCATACTTTTTGCTCCTCTAAGCGTTCAGTCGTATCGGCAGAATCAGGTACTTGTAATCGTCTCCCTGAGCCTGACGGATAATACATGGATTCAGTGCATTGGTGAACTGTAGACATATAACATCGTCCACAATAGCCTTAAGTGCATCGATCAGATATCTTGGGTTAAAGGCGATATCTAAATCTGCACCTTCTTGCTCGATAGAGAGCTCTTCATGAACATTTCCAAGCTCAGTATTGCTGGTAATTGCCAAAGAACCAGACTTGATTTCTACCTTGATGGGGCTTTTCTTGCTCTCTCTGGCAATCAACGCAGCACGATCGATACTGTTCATCAGCTCACGTCTGTCAACGGTGATCAGCGTATCGTAATCTGCGGAGAATAGGCTCGCGTACTTTGGATAATCCCCTTCCAGAAGCCTAGATACAACAATACTGTCCTCTAGCTCGAAAAGAATATGCTTATCCGTGAAATACACAGACAGCATGTCAGCCTCATCACTGGATAGAATCTTGCTGATCTCGTTCAATGTCTTACCAGGCACAACAACAGACGTGTCTTCAAAAGTTTCGCTAAAAACAGCTTGCCTGATGGAAATACGGTAACCATCCATGGACACAATGCTAAGAGCATTATCTTTGATCTCCAACAGTTCTCCGGTAAGAATAGGCTTAATCTCTTTTACGGCAATTGAGAATATGGTCTGATGAATCATATCTTTCAGGATACTTTGAGACAGAGTTATATGCCTGTCTTTTGTAATCTGCGGCAGCTGTATGAACTCCGTCCCTGGTTGTCCAGGAATCTTGAAGACAGACTTTTGGCAGACAATGGTGGTCAGATTGCTTTCGTCAACGGTGATGTCCACTTCTGCATCTGGAAGCTTTTTGACAATCTCTGAAAATATCTTGGCATCAAGAGCAATAGACCCTGATTCTATAATTTCTGCACTGACATAACTCTCAATGCCTAATTCCAAGTCGTTGCTGACAAGCTTAAAGTTGTCGCCTATGGCCTGAAGAAGTATGCACTGAAGAATCGGTAAAGTGGTTCTTGTGGATACAGCTTTCAGGGATGTGTTAACGCCATTGAGCAATTCGTTTTTTTGACAACGGATTTTCATGGTGTGAATAACTCCTCTCGTGTGTAAAACATAAAATATATGATTTTTTATAAAATTAACTATAATAAGCGCTGTTGAAATGTGTATAACTTCTGTAAGCATTGATTTTACAGGCTTTAAGCCCATGTAATAACCCTGTTGGCAACTCAAAAAGTTATTCCAAACAGTCCACAGGCAAAAAGTTATCAAAAATCCTGTAACAGGCTGCTAAGACTTTTTGAACAATATTATCCACAGAAATTCGAAGGGTTATTTGCCTGTTATTTTCTTCGTAAGGATATCGATGGTGTTTTTCAGTTGAATATCCTTGTCTACGGCTTTATTGATCTTATCGTAACCATGCAGTACTGTTGTATGATCCCGTTTACCAAGGACTTCACCAATCTTAGGTAGGGACATATCTGTCAATTTACGGCATAGGTACATTACTATTTGTCTTGGGTAAGCAATTTCTTTCGGCCTTTTCTTGGATGTGATGTCCGCAGGTGTAACATTGAAGTGCTCAGAGACGATCTCCAGTATCAGACTATGGGTGATCATCGTCGCTTCTTCAGGCGCAATGATGTCTTTAAGAGCAGCTTCAGCCATATCACGAGTGATTTCCTGAGGTAAAAGCAGTCGTGAATAAGCAAGAATCTTATTCACAGCCCCTTCGAGCTCACGAATATTCGACTTTACGTTGTTGGCGACGTATTCCATGACGTCATCAGGCAAGTCAATGTTCTCAAGTTCCGCTTTCTTCCTTAATATGGCAACACGGGTTTCATAATCCGGTGCTTGGATGTCAGCGATCAGACCCCATTCGAATCTGGAACGAAGTCGTTCTTCAAGGGTCTCGATTTCCTTCGGTGGACGGTCAGAGGATATGATGATCTGCTTCTTAGCTTCATATAAAGTGTTGAAGGTATGGAAGAATTCTTCCTGAGTCCTTTCCTTTCCGGCGATAAACTGGATGTCATCCACTAAAAGGACATCAATATTACGGTATTTCTGACGGAATTCTTCATTCTTATCATCACGGATGGAGTTGATCAGTTCATTGGTGAACTTCTCACTGGTAACATATAGAACCTTGGCCTTGCTGTCTTCATCAAGAATGAAATGAGCAACAGATTGCATCAAGTGTGTTTTGCCAAGTCCCACACCACCATAAATAAAGAGAGGATTGTAAGCCTCAGCCGGTGCTTCGGCAACGGCAACAGAAGCTGCATGAGCGAACTTGTTGTTGTTACCGACGACGAAAGTGTCGAAGGTATACCGGGAATTGAGGTTGGTTGTTTCATTGATGGTGAAGTTAGTAAGCCCCGGCTTACGTGTTTTTGATTTTTCTTTTGGATCCTCGCCGTAACTTTCACCAGGTAAAACGAAACTGATGTTAAAGATACTTCCAACGGCTTCTTTGATGGCCATTTGGATGGTTTTGTAGTACTTTTTTTCAATAATGTTGATGGCCATTTGGTCTTCTGCTTCAATAACAATCAGATCCTCAGTGACTTTCACCGGCTCCAGATGCTGGATGAAAGTATTATAGGAAATGGTAGAAATATCTGATTCATATCTCAGAAGATTCTTGATGTCATCCCATTTGGTTAATACCGGATGCTCCATAGTGAGACCGCTCCTTAAAAAATGTATTTGGTAAATAAGGCATCAAAATTAATGGAGTTAACCAATCATACTTTTGATGCACCATGAACAAACCCTACTCTTACCTGGCATGGTGAAGAATAGACTTTTTGTTAGTAATATGAAGGCACTTAAGCCATATTTGGCGTCACGAAAATAGCTATGCACCATATAAGCATGGCAGATAGCAGCCAATAATCCATTGGCAGAATTCATGACCTGTTGATAGAGGCGTTACTCATGTGATCCATAAGAAATCGCCTTTGCAGTGGCTTATAGAGCCTGTGCATAACTGTTATAAAACTGGTGAAAAAAACAGAGTTATAGCCAGTGACTGCAATTATATTCACTATAATACTCTATGAGTTAATGGATTACAATGGGGGTTATCCTCAGAAAAAGAAAGGATAATGTTGATATTTTTCTGTGGAAAAGTCGAAAAACTGTGGAAAAAGCTGTTGATAGAAAAGTTATACACAGTTGTGGGTAGAAAGTTATTAAAAATATTCTGTTAAGCCTGTGGAAAGGTTTTGTGGATAAAATTCTTGGTTTTGATTAACAAAAAAAAGAATAAAAAACAGGAACTTATCCCCATTTTTTAAACAGGATGTGGATAAGGTATTTTTCCCCAGTTTATCCACAATGTTGTGATGTTTGAGCTATATTCTGTGGAAAAAGCCCAGGAATAAAATTTAAAAAAATATTTTGCTTGACTAGGGGGTACTTTCTGAATATAATTGAAATGGTGCTTTTACAGATTGGTGTAAAAAGCAAGGGTTCTATCCCATCAGTTTTGTCCTTTTATTAAGGAACAAAGGTTATGATGGATATGTACAGTTGAAATAGTTAAAGCAGTTGGTTTAAGGTCATTCCTATGGCCCTTAAATAGACTTAAATCTTATAAGGAGGTGTAGGTATGAAGCGAACTTATCAGCCTAAGAAAAGACAACGCAGCAAAGAGCATGGTTTCAGAAAAAGAATGAAAACTAAAAGCGGAAGAAAAGTTTTAGCTAGAAGAAGAGCTAAAGGTAGAAACAAATTGTCAGCATAGGCCGCATATCTGTGGCCTTTTGTTTTATAGAGAGAATGTTTGCCCTATAATCAATGAGTCCGGATTTCTTACATGCGTGACACAATAACTTATATAGTACAGAACAAGTCATCTATGAAGACAATTGAATCTTCTGATACTTGTTATAATGTGCAGGCAGGCTGTGCCTGAAACAAAAAAATTGTCTGCGGTGATCGGCGATATAATCGATTGGATGAACGCAGATGCTTTGTCGTATCGAAAAATACCGGTCCTGGCTTAGGCTAAGATTGGTTTTTTCAATTTATGGTGTTTTTATGAATAGAATTCAGTCATTAAAAAGAAACGAATTTGGTCAGGTCTATAGAAAAGGACGTTCGAAAGCCAATCGTAACCTTGTGATGTATGTTATGCCGACGGCTACTTCAAAGCTTGGCATATCTGTCAGCAAGAAAGTAGGCAATAGTGTTGTCCGTCATAGAGTGAAGCGCTTGATCAAAGAATCATATAGACTTCATATGGATGAAATCGCTGATGATCACCATATTATTATTATAGGTAGGAATACGGCAAAAGGCTGTTCTTTTGCTGAGATTGAAAGTGCTTTACTTCATCTGATAAAGCTTAATGGCTTGGATATGATACCAAAAGGTTAAGTGGTATTATATGAGTATTAGAATCATGAGGGTAAAAGGGTCTTTTTAACTTTCAAAAAGGCACGTTATCCGATATAATGGGGATAGCGTGTTTGGACCATGATTTGAAGAAAGCAGATGATAAAGGCATGTTAAAGAATATGGCAATTGCTTTAGTGCGTTTCTACCGTAAGTATATATCTCCTATGAAAAGGCCAAGTTGTATATATACGCCGACTTGTTCCCAGTATGCAATAGAAGCATTGACAAAGTATGGGTTTATTAAAGGTGGCTTCAAAGCATTGATGCGTCTACTGAGATGTCATCCTTTTGCAAAAGGTGGGTTTGACCCCCTTAAGTGAAGGCGGGCTTCTTTTTGATACACAATAAAGTCTGATATTTTTTTAATTTCAGGCGAATATTTAGGTTACTGTAGGCCTATGACTTCTTTATCGATGGAAGGATTGGGTTGTAAGGGGAATTGTTAGCATCTGTATATGAGGATAGATGTAGTTTCTCATATATAAAAACACTGTGTGGGATCAGTGGATGTCTGTTTCTTTGACCAGGGTGACCATCATCTGGTCTACAACTACACAAAATTGCAATATGACAGATTGCACAGTGACGAAATGAAACTGTTTCGGAGGATATGGAATGTTAATCAACAGCATTGTATCATTAACCAAGAACACCACTTTCATCATCGGGCCAATAGCGAATGTGTTTGGTATTATTATGGATACGATTTACAACACATTGAGTGATATAGGTATTGCATCCCTTGGTGTGAGTATCATCGTCTTCACATTGATTGTCAGAGCATTGATGTTGCCTCTTGCTTTCAAGCAACAGAAGTCTATGAAAGAAATGCAAAAGATTCAACCTGAACTTAAGAAAATTCAGGACAAGTACAAAGATAAGAAGGATCAGGAATCACAACAGAAATATCAAATGGAAATGAATCAGTTGTATCAAGAGCATGGTGTCAATCCTTTTGGGGGATGTCTACCATTATTGGTTCAATTCCCAATCATCATGGCTTTGTTTCAGGTATTGCGTAATATCCCATCTTACATCACACGTGTTAACACACTCTACAGTGAAATAGCGACAAAAGTCATGACAGCTGATGGGGCAGAGTCAGCCTTAACAGAATGGGCAGGCGCATCAAACATCAATGTTAAAGATTTCGATATTAGCAGCTTAAACAAGATTATTGATGTTATTGGTAAATTCACATCCACTCAATGGAACGAATTTATGACTGCTTTTCCTGGCATTGATATTATCACCCAAAATTATGACAAAATCTCAGATATATACATGTTTCTTGGTATAAATCTGGCAGACAAGCCGGACTTAATGTCTATTGGTGTGTTGCTGCCACTCCTTAATGTTGGTATACAGGTACTTGTAATGAAGACCAGCAGTGGTGGTAATGGCGCTATGGATAATCCAACACAGAAGTCTATGATGTACACGATGCCGTTGGTGACCGGATTCTTCGTATCCACAATGCCAGCAGGTCTTGGTTTATATTGGCTTGTAGGTAGTTTGTTCCAGTATGCTCAGCAAGTTGTTATTAACAGACATCTTCATGGTGCTGAAAGCAAGTAGATTAAGTGTTGTAGCATCATTACTATAGAAAGACTTGAATATAGGAGGGTTAGACTTCATGAATTATTTGGAAAAAGAAGCTAAGACCGTTGAAGATGCCATCACCGAAGCATTGGTTGAGATGGGTCTTACAAGTGACCAGGTGACGGTTGAAGTATTGGAAAAAGGACCAACAGGTTTAATGAGCATCTTCAGCAGCAAGATGGCAAAAGTTAGGGTCTATAAAAAAATCAATCTTCAGGAAAGCGCACGCCAATTTTTGGCAGATGTGTTTGATAAGATGAATATGGAAGTCAAGATTGATATCACTTTAGATGAAAGTAACAACATGGATATAGAATTGTCCGGTCCTAGTATGGGCGTTCTCATTGGTAAAAGAGGTCAAACACTTGATTCGTTACAGTATCTTGTAAGCCTTGTGGTAAACAAAGAGGCAGAAAGTTATGTACGTGTCAAATTGGATACGGAGAATTACCGTGTTCGCAGAAAAGATACTTTGGAATCATTGGCCCATAACTTAGCTTCAAAAGTAAAGAATACTCGAAAAAAATTCACTTTAGAACCAATGAATCCATACGAGAGAAGAATCATTCACTCAACCCTACAAGGCAACAAAGCTGTAGAAACTCACAGTGAAGGAGAGGAACCTTATAGAAAGGTTGTCATCACTCCAGTTGGTGGGGCAAAAAGCAGTAATCCAAGGAAGAACAACGGCAGAAGAAATAATAATCAGCGACGCAACAACAGCCAAAAGAAAAGCCAGGAATAGTGCTTTTCCTATCCTGATTAAAGGGATAGACGGCTATGAGATAATGACTTGAAACCCAGCTGAAGATAGCTGGGTTTCTCGTATGAAAGGAATGTAAGTCTAACCTTTCATAGAACAAAGAATTAACGGGTGAAAGACGTTAAGATAAAAAAACAGGTTCATAACAACAAGTTATAAAGGAGTATTGCTGTGTTTGATACCATTGCATCCATCAGTACAGCCCTGACCCCATCGGGTATTGGGATTGTACGTATGAGTGGGGACGAAAGCATCGCTATTGCCAATGACCTTTTCGTCTCAACCCATCAGAATAAGAAATTGATCCACGTTAATAGTCATACCATCAATTATGGCCATATCATCGACCCAATCAGTGGTCAGATCATGGACGAAGTGATGGTATCGGTTATGAAAGGTCCCAACAGTTATACGAAAGAAGATGTTGTTGAAATCAATTGCCATGGCGGTGTCATGATTTTACAGAACATTCTTAAGCTATTGCTACGATCAGGGGCGCGTCTTGCAGAACCGGGAGAATTCACCAAAAGAGCATTTCTTAACGGTCGTCTGGATCTGTCACAGGCAGAAGCCGTGATGGATTTGATTCATGCCAAAACAGAATTAAGCCTCAAGTCATCAGTTGGACAATTGAAAGGTAAATTATCAGCATCCCTTGATATCATCAAAGAGGAGTTGATTGCCCTTATTGCTCATATTGAAGCTTCTATAGATTATCCGGAATACGATATTGAAGAATTAAGCTTTGATCAGATGTCAGAGTCTGTTCGTGGTACCATGAAAAAAATTCAGGATTTATCGGATTCTTTTGAAAATGGCAGACTCATTCGCGAAGGGATAAAGACCGCCATTATTGGTAAGCCAAATGTTGGCAAGTCATCACTTTTGAATGCCTTATTACGGGATAATCGAGCTATAGTGACCGATATTCCAGGCACAACTAGGGATGTCTTGGAGGAGTATATGAACATCCATGGAATCCCGATTAAATTAATCGATACTGCTGGTATTCGTCAGACAGAAGATGTGGTGGAAAAAATAGGAGTGGAAAGGTCTAAAAATCAGCTTGAGGAAGCGGATCTGATCATATTCATGCTAGATGTATCAAGACCTTTGGATGAAGAGGACAGACACATCATGTCCTTGCTTGGTGATCGTGAGATCGTCTGTTTGATGAACAAGATTGATTTGGATGAAACCATTGATCGAAAAGAAATTGTTGAAATATTGGGTGAGGGACATATGATTGATGTCTCAGCAAAGAACCTTTCAGGTATTGACCATCTTGAAAGTTACATCAAGGATAAATTCTTTAGTGGCGATATTGATGTTAACAATGAGGTCTACATTACTAATGTACGTCATAAACATGCCATAGACAGTGCTATATCAAGTCTTCAGAATGTCCTGGATTCAATTGAGATGGCCATGCCAGAAGACTGTTGGTCAATAGACCTTAAGGGCGCTTATGAGCATGTTGGCGTTGTCACTGGCGATAGTGTTAGTGAGGATATGATGAGTGAGATTTTTAGCAGGTTCTGCCTGGGCAAATAAGTCGGATCAATGATTATTAGGAGTTACTATGTCGATTATAGAAGAAAAATATGATGTTATTGTAATAGGTGGTGGGCATGCAGGCTGTGAAGCTGCTTTAGCAAGTGCCAGGATGGGCATGCAGACCTTGATGTTCGCCGTGAATTTGGACTCCATCGCGATGATGCCCTGTAATCCAAGTATCGGTGGTACTTCCAAAGGGCATTTGGTAAAGGAAATAGATGCTCTTGGCGGTGAGATGGGTAAAAATATAGATAAGACCTACATTCAGTCAAGAATGCTTAATACAGCAAAAGGTCCAGCAGTTCATTCACTAAGGGCACAAGCAGACAAACATAAGTATTCGTCAATGATGAAGCAGACCGTTGAGGCCGAGAAGAATCTTATTGTCAAACAAACAGAAGTGACAGAAATCATCGTCGAAGAGGGCTGTGTCAAAGGTGTTGTATCCATCTCAGGCGCCAGATACATGGCACAATCGGTTGTTATAGCAACAGGTACTTATCTTAAGGCAAAATGTATTTATGGCGATGTGGAAGTTAATAGTGGCCCCAATGGACTTCAAGCCGCTAATCACTTGACAGAATCCCTTCGTGGCCATGGCATTGAGCTATTCAGATTCAAAACGGGTACGCCAGCCAGAGTTGATGGCAATACCATTGATTATACAAAGATGGAAGTACAGCCTGGTGATGAGAGGGTTGTCCCTTTTTCTTTTGATAATAAGACAGAAGATATTGTCAGAGAGCAGATCCCTTGCTGGTTGACCTATACCAATAAAGGAACTCATGAGACGATTCAAGAGAACCTAAACCGTTCACCTCTATACAGTGGAGTAATTGAGGGGACCGGTCCTAGGTATTGTCCGTCTATTGAAGATAAGGTGGTTAGGTTTGCCGATAAGGAACGTCATCAAGTATTCTTGGAGCCTGAAGGAGAAGATACGACTGAGATGTATGTGCAAGGTATGTCCAGTTCTTTGCCGGAAGATGTTCAGGTGGCAATGTTAAGGACTTTGCCAGGTCTTGAGAAAGTTCAGGTTATGCGTATCGGTTATGCAATAGAATATGATTGTATCAACCCGCTGCAACTTGAGCCAACATTGGAATTTAAGAATATATCAGGACTTTTCAGCGCAGGTCAGTTCAATGGTAGTTCTGGTTATGAAGAAGCCGCCGCCCAAGGTCTTATTGCCGGTATGAATGCCGTTCTTAAGATAAAGAAAGAAACCCCTGTGACCATTGATCGGTCTCAAGGCTATATCGGCGTTTTGATTGATGATTTGGTGACTAAAGGCACCAGGGAACCATATCGTATGATGACTTCAAGAGCAGAATACCGTCTCTTATTGAGACAGGACAATGCAGATTTGCGTCTGACAGATATTGGTTACCGTGCAGGTTTGGTGACGGAAGATCGATATGTAAGGTTCAGCCTTAAGCGTGCACAGATTGAACAAGAGTTAAATAGATTACGAAGTACCCATGTCGGTATAAAAGAAGAAGTACAGGCTTTCTTGGAATCCCAAGGCAGTTCCAGATTGAATACCGGTATTGCATTATCAGAATTGATGCGTCGTCCTGAGATTGATTATAGAGCAATGGCTGCTATTGACCCAGAGCGTCCTGAATTACCGGATGATGTGGTAGAGCAAGTGGCCATCTCCCTTAAATATGAGGGCTATATCAAGAGACAACAGCAACAGGTTGAACAGTTCAAGAAGTTGGAAAGAAAATTCATACCTGAAGACATCAATTATGATGATGTCTATAGTTTAAGAATAGAGGCTAAACAAAAGTTGAATCAAATCAGGCCAAAGTCTATAGGACAGGCTTCAAGGATTTCCGGTGTTTCACCTGCAGATATTTCTGTATTGCTTGTTTATTTGGAACAGATCAGACAAAAGAACAAGAAGGGATCCAATGATGAAAGCTGATGCAATCAAGACGATATTCGATGAAATAGGCATAACACTGACGGATAAGCAAAGCCATCAATTTATCCAATATTATGATATGTTGAACGAGTGGAATAACAAGATTAATTTGACGGCCATCACAGAGTGGGATGAAGTTTTGGTTAAGCATTTTGCAGACAGTGTTATCAGTAATTCTGTAGTGGATTATTCGAAATGGGTTTCATTGGTAGATGTGGGAACCGGGGCGGGTTTTCCTGGTATTCCCCTTAAGATTGTGTATCCACATTTGCAGGTAACCTTGGTGGATGCTCTCAATAAGCGCGTACATTTTTTGAATGAAGTCATATCGTCTCTAGAGCTTGAGGGAATAGCGGCGGTACATGGACGCGCAGAAGATTTGGCAAGAACCCATATGCGTGATAGCTTTGATCTCTGTGTTTCAAGGGCTGTGAGTCAGTTGAACGTTCTCTGTGAGTATTGTATGCCCTTTATCAGGCAGGGTGGGCGATTTGTTTCCTATAAGGGTAGTAAGACCATAGAAGAACTTGAACAGAGCAAGAATGCCATTGAGGTCCTTGGAGGCCGACTATTGGAAGTGACGGATCAAGTAGAGCTTAGTCATGATATACAACGTGGATTTGTTATTGTGGAAAAAGTGACTGCGACAGATGAGAGATATCCTAGACGGGCGGGCAAACCTTTGAAAAAACCTTTATAGTGTGTAAATCACGGGTGAGCCCTATAAATATTTCCTGGGAAATATTCGTAGTCATAATATTAAGGGTAAATGGTATAATGGAGTGGTTAAGTGTGTTGGGATTTTAATATCTCTTTGATGTGTTAACATAAAGTAAGTGGAAGTAAAGAGGTGACTTATGAACGATAATCATTCATATCATGTATTTCAAATACCGGTGCATTTAATTCAGCCGAATCCTAATCAACCAAGAAGGGTTTTTGATGAAGATATGATAGGGGAGTTGGCAGAGTCCATAGATCGTTATGGCATAATGCAGCCAATCAGCATTAGAAAAATTATGCCGAATGTTTACGAGTTAATTGCTGGTGAAAGACGTCTTAGAGCTGCTAAGCAGTTGAATATGGAGACAATTCCTGCACTGATTGTGAATGTTACAGAGAAAGACAGTGCTGTGCTTGCTTTGGTAGAAAACCTTCAAAGGGAAAATTTGAATTTCATGGAAGAGGCGAAAGGCTATGCTCATTTGATTCAAGATTATGATTTGAAGCAACAAGATTTGGCCGATCAATTGGGTAAAGGTCAATCGACCATTGCCAATAAACTTCGTCTCTTGAAGTTGCCTTCACAGGTACAGGAGTTACTTCTAGAAAGCCAGTTAACTGAGCGACATGCCAGAGCGTTACTTAAGCTTAAGGATGAAAAACAACAGATTAGTATCATTGATTTGGTGAATCAGCATGAATTAAATGTCAAGGAAACGGAAAAGCTGATTCACAAAATGCTCCAAGATGGTGAAAAATCAAAGGATAAAGAGAAGGAAAAGCCTGTTGTAAAGCGATATTTGAAAGATATTCGTCTGTTTACCAACACGATAAAACAGGCGGTGGATATGGTGCAGAGTTCAGGCCTAGAAGTGGATTATAAGATTAAGCAGACAGAGGAATCCTATGAAATCAATATAACAATACCTATGGAGCGATAAGGAGCGTAAAGATGGTTGAAGGACGTTTTGTTGTTGGGGGTAACGGCTTAAAGGATACTGCCTTTATTAGGTCGATGGTTTTTACGGAGGAACAGGGTGTAGACCCATCCATCGAACAGGATCCATACGATCAATTTGCTCATCATCTGATTGTCAGTGAAGGGGATGAAGCTATTGGTACAGGAAGGATTATTTATAAGGACGATGAATTTTTAATTGGAAGAATTGCTGTATTGCCCTCTGAAAGGGGCAAAGGGTATGGTGATCTGATTGTTCGTATGTTATGTGCCAGAGCCTTTGAAATTGGTGCCCAGACGGTGGTTGTACATGCTCAGGTACAAGTGGAGGCATTCTATAATAAGATTGGTTTTAAGCGCATCAGTGATGTTTATCAGGAGGCTGGCATTGATCATGTGACTATGGTGGTGGATAGTGAGGCATTTAGTAAACCTTGTGGTGGTTGTTCTGGGTGTTAATATGGTTTGATTAATAAAGGTTAGGACTCAAAGGGGTACCTATCTTACAACGTCCACTTGGGAAACGTCCTGTTTCCCGAAGGTGGCGGCTACGCATCTGTGCTTTGCTAGCTAATGTAAGAAAGGTACTCTTTTGACCCCTTAATCATATTATAATTTAATGTAAATAAACAGAAAGAACTTCTAAGACAGATTCCGGTTTTTCCAGATGTGGCATAGATTTTGTTCTGCCTATAGTTGCACATTCGATGGCTGGATTGATTTCTTTGTAGTCATCGCATTTACAGTTAGGATCATCTTCGCTTTTTAGGCCTTGGATGATGTAGACATTATTGTTAATCGATGCAATGGCATCGATGATGTTGACGTTATTGAACTTACAAAAATCAGAAGCGTATGTGAACTTAGAGGCACTGCCGCCAGTGTGTGCGCTCTCGTGATAAGTATCCAGGTATCTATTCTGTATCTGAGCAGGATTGAATACTCTTTGATTCAACGATTTCAATATTGATTTTCTTGAAAAGGCAGCGTTGTAAATCAAGGTACCGATTAGTGGGGTCTCAAGAATGAACTTGATGGCTTTATCCTTACTCTTCGGGTTGCTTCTAAGATTTTGTAAGCTGGCTGGATTGATGAATATTAGGTTATGGTAGTTATCATGATCCTGATAACAAGCCATTGTGCCAAAAGCATTGGATTTACCACTGGTGATAAGGGTGGTTTTACTTCTTATGATATCTTTTCTGAAGTCATGGATCAATTGAACAAACATATAGGCAGTGTAGGTCAATTTTGGCTTCTCGGAACGTCCGTAGCCAAGCATATCTATTGTGTATACTTTGTACTGTTTTGCCAAGGTGTTAATCAAACGATGAAATTCAAAGTCTGAAGCATCAGCCTCTGTGTTATGAACAAGCAGTATAGAAGGTCCACTGCCTTGTACGGTGTAATATATTTTACCGAATTTCCATTGGTAGTAGTGGGCTCTATTGTTAAAGAGTTTTTCTTTGACTGTCGCCAACGTGAAAATTATTTTATTGATTCCGGCTGCCGATAGTGCCACAGCACTGATACCGAGTAGCCATTTTGAGATTTTCTTCATATTTATACCTTCCACTTCATTAATATGCCTGTTAAGGCACATAAAATTATAAATAAGACAAATAGAACTGTCACTTTTATTATGGGGCAAACTGTGTCATAATTCAATAGCAAGGAATAATTTTTATCGGTTAACCTTGTAACAGGTCTTTATTTAGTGCTATAATTGATGATATAAAATAAGGATAAATGACTATGTACAAAAAGCAATTTGACCGTCTAGATGAGATAATAGATAAGACAATCGATTCAATTAGAAATAGTGTCAATGAAGTTAAAGATATTAGCGATTTTGCAAGAAATGAGTACTTAGAACTTGAAGAAGAGTTTATGAAGCTCAAGATTGAAGCGACGGACTTAATTGATCGTGTTGAATCTTTAGAAGATCAATATAAAGCATCTAGAGCTCATTTGTTGGCAGTTAATCGTGATTATCAGAAATATACAGAAGATGAAATGCGGGAGATTTATGAGGCGACAGATCATTTGCGTCTCGAGTTAGCGATTGAGAAAGAACGAGAGACTAACTTGATTCAGCGGCGTAATGAATTGGAGCTTCACTTAAAGTCCGTTCGAAAAATTGCCGAAAAGGCTGATAAGTTAAGCAATGACTTTGACGTTGCCTACAGCGTTCTATCTGGCGACTTGAAATCCCTAACAGAGAAAATAGATGATATTCAACATAAAGAGATCATAGGCATCAAAGTGATACAGGCTCAGGAATTAGAGCGACAGCGTATTGCGAGAGATATGCATGATGGCCCGGCACAGAGTTTGTCCAATCTTGTTATAAAGACAGAGCTATGTGTTAAGCTTTTGGATAAAGATATCGATCGTACTAAGTTGGAATTACAAAGTTTAAAGGAATTAATCCGTGGAACTATTGATGAAACACGGCGTATGATTTATAACTTACGGCCTATGTCAATTGATGATTTGGGTCTTATACCAACAATGGAACGTTATGTAGATAAGATTAAAGAAGAACATCATCTACATATTGATCTGAAGACGAAGATGTCAAAAGCATATGATCCTAATACACTGGATCAGATTATTAACTTGACTTTATATCGAATTGCTCAGGAAGCACTTAATAATATTGTTAAGTATGCTGAGGCTTCATTTGTCCAGGTGGAACTTTGCTATGACAAGGATGCTGTTGAGCTGATAATAATAGATAATGGTGTAGGTTTTAATGTTTCTGATGTTAAAATCAACCTAGAGGATAACCGAGGATTTGGTATGTCCATGATGAGAGAAAGAGCTAATTTACTTAACAGTGAAATAAACATTGTTTCTGAAATAGGGAAAGGTACATCCATACATGTTCGTGTACCGCTTTCAGATTCAAAGGAGGAGAGACAAACATGAGTAAAATAAGAATCTTGATTGCTGATGACCATTCAATGGTTAGAGAAGGTCTAAAGCAATTAGTTGAATTAGAGGAAGATATTATTGTTGTTGCTCAAGCGGGTAACGGCAGTGAGGCAATAGAGAAGATTATAGAGTATAAACCAGACGTTGTTTTGCTGGATATCAATATGCCAGAGATGAATGGCTTGGAAGTATTGTCTTATCTTAGTGAAAATGATATTGAGGCTAAAGTACTTATTCTGACCATTCATAATGAGGTTGAATATCTTTATAAAGCTGTAGAGATCGGAGTTAAGGGATATGTTTTAAAAGATTCTGAATCCGATGTCCTAATTAGAGCCATTCGTTCCGTTAATGAAGGTGATACATATATACAACCTAATATGGCATCTCAATTATTCAAGAAGATGAATAATGAAGAGACAGCAAGCGTTCAGAACTCACGCTTGACCAAGCGGGAAATTGAAGTACTTAAGCTGATTACAGAAGGTATGTTGAATAAAGAGATAGCTCATCGTTTGTGCATAAGTGAGAAAACGGTTAAGAATCATGTCTCGAATATATTTAAAAAGATTGAGGTATCAGATAGAACACAAGCAGCTGTATTTGCTATAAAAAATCAAATTGTTGAACTTTTTTAGTTAGATATGACGCCATTATGTTAAATATGTAAATGGGAATAGACTTATATGAGGTCTATTCTTTTTTTGAAAATAATCTTATCTATAAAGTGATAGGCATATCTTGATTTGGACTCAGGACATTTTCTACTGATATTCTTACTAATTGTTTCACGTGAAACATAATCATAAATTACTATTGAATAATTAAATGATAAGAATGTCAAAGGGTAGTTTCGTAAAGAATACGCACAATATATAGTATTTAATATAAACGTTTCAATACAGTATATTTTACCTATTCAACTAAACTAAGCTTTTGACGCCTTAGTCATTAAATTGTATAAAAAATGTCGGCACTTCATCGAGTTGAATTTTGAATTGACAGTACGACTCATGTTAATCACCTTCACGTGTAATCGGCATATTTCACTAATCAACAGCGTCAGACAATTATGAGTTAGCAATTGCGATGTCTTCAATTTATATCCAGGATAATAACGTAATAGCCTTGAATGAAAATAAGGTGAATTATCATGTATCATCCTGGTATAGATGTTTCACGTGAAACACCTGACTGTTTTTGATGGAAAATCAAATTTAAAAGATGTTTCACGTGAAACATAGTGAAGAGAGAAGATGGTTATGCTATAATGAAAATCAATGGTTATATTGATGACTATTCAATAGCAAAAGTTTTATGATAATAGCTAACTGAAAGGATGGCATAATTTGCCAGGTATTAAGATGGGAAGAATTATTGCGGTAGCCAACCAAAAAGGTGGCGTTGGAAAGACAACAACGGCGGTGAATCTATCAGCGTTGTTGGCAGAAAAGGGAAAAAAAGTACTAACCATCGATACGGATCCGCAGGGCAATACGACCAGAGGTTTGGGCGTCGATAAAAATAAATTAGATAACACAACGTACGAGATACTGATCGGTACAGCGACAGCAAAAGAAACAATCATTAAAGATGTGTTTAAAAATCTTTCATTGATGCCAGCGGATGTTGATTTGGCTGGGGCTGAAGTGGAACTAATTGGTGTTGAGGAGAGTAGCTTTATAATGAAAGGCTTCCTTGATGAGTTAAGAGATGATTATGATTTCATCATCATTGACTGCCCACCGTCATTAAGCATATTGACAGTCAATGCTCTTTCAGCATCTGATACTGTTCTGGTCCCAATACAATGCGAGTTTTTTGCATTGGAAGGGCTATCACAATTGATGCATACAATAGAACTGGTAAGAAAACGTCTGAATCCTAATTTGGAGATTGAAGGTGTGGTCTTTACTATGTATGATGCAAGAACCAATCTATCCATTCAAGTTGTTGAAGAAGTAAAGAGAAAACTAAGAAGAACGAATATCTATCAGACAATCATACCTCGTAATGTAAGATTAGGTGAAGCACCGAGTTATGGCTTACCAATCAACATGTATGATAAGAATTCTAAGGGTGCAGAGGCGTATGGCTTACTGGCTGATGAAGTAATTGAAAGGGAGTTATGACATGGCAAGAAAACGAGGTATGGGATTAGGACTTGATGCACTGATCTCAGATGAGTTAGAGGAAAAAATAGTAGAGCAAAACAAACATGGTGTTTTAAAAGTAGCTATTAATAAGATAGAACCTAACATTCATCAACCAAGAAAAGCATTTGATGAAGATGCCCTGGAGGATTTAGCTGATTCAATCAAACAATACGGTATCATACAACCGTTGATTGTTACGGATCAAGGCAGTCATTATGAAATTGTTGCAGGTGAACGACGTTGGCGTGCGGCTAAGAAAGCTGGATTAAAAGAAATCCCCATAATTACAAAGAGTTTTTCGGATGAAGTGATTCTAGAAGTCGCACTTATTGAGAATATACAAAGAGAGAATCTGAATGCAATTGAAGAAGCGATGGCCTATCAACGACTAATGGATGATTTTAATCTTAAGCAGGACGAGATAGCTGAGAAGGTTAGTAAGAGTCGATCGGCTATTGCCAACACACTACGTCTTCTAAAGCTGTCCGAACCTGTACAGCAAATGGTTGTTGATGAAATGATCTCCAGTGGTCATGCTAGGACCTTATTGGCCATAGAAGATAATGAATTGCAACTTGAAGTTGCTGCCAAAGTTTTCGATGAGAAGCTAAGTGTGCGAGATACGGAGAAATTAATCAAGGCTGTCATCAATCCTAAGAAAGCAACAAAAAAGAAGAGTGAAAAAATTGAACTGGATCCTGTCTACCAACAATTACAGGAAGATGTTAAAAAGATACTTGGGACTAAAGTCACTATATCTCAAAGGAATCAAGATCTAGGTCGGATAGAGATTGAATATTACTCAAAAGAGGAATTAGATAGAATTATCGAGTTATTACAAACAATAAGATAACGTAATATTATATAACATGCAAAAGGATTCGTAAATTTTTTATAGTTGAAGAGACTGAGGTATTTTATGAAGTATAAATTAGTGGCATTAGATATGGATGACACATTATTACATGAAGATTTGTCCATTAGTGAAAAGAATATTAAAGCCATTAGGTCTATGGAACAAATGGGTGTCAAGATTATTTTGTGTTCAGGAAGACCCTATGACTCTATGACGCCGTATTTACCAGTATTGGATATTCATAATCCAGATGATTATATGGTGTCCTTTAATGGCGCCTACATTAATAGAATATCTGGTGAAGAAGAATTTAGTGGTGTTATAGAAGGTGATATCCTTTCGGCTCTTATTGATATTGGTCGAGCACATAATATATCTGTACAGTTATATAATCCGACGTTAACAGTGGAACGATATATAGATAAAACGAAGAATTATGAGCAATTGACAGGTATGAAGGCAGAAGTCGTTGATGATCTTAAGACGATTGATTACTCTGTTAAAGTTCTGTTTAACCATGTAGCAGGGGATGCTTTAGAAAATCTAAGGATTGACTTGGTAGAAAAGTATGGCGATACACTGAATATCTTTTATTCTAAGCCTTTCTATATAGAGGTGTTAAATAGGAAAAGCAGTAAAGGACTTGCTGTGAAATATTTGGCAGAAAAGCTTTCGATAAAACAAGAAGAAGTACTGGTAATGGGCGATGGCTTTAATGATTTGTCGATGATTCAATATGCGGGTATGGGTGTTGCTGTGAACAATGCTTCTGAGGGTGTTAAAGCCGAAGCGGACTATGTGACAAGAGCCACCCATAATGAGGATGCCGTTTGGGAAATTTATGAGAAATTCTTTAAGAATAAGTAGTAAAGATAATAAGAAAAGAGGAGGAGCTAACTTAAACAAGTTGGCTCCTTAGTTATGATGAAAGATATCATAAATTACAATAATTTATACTAATCACACATATCTGATGGGTTATCTTCAAGTCCAAACATCTCAGTGATAATGCGTATAGCGTCAGTATTAACGACTCTGTACTTAATCTCCAAGCCTTCTCGGGTGCCTTCAATGATACCAGCAGACTTAAGTTTGGCCAGATGTTGAGAAACAGTGGACTGAGGAATATTTAGACAACTCTGCATGTATGAGACGTTACAACCTTCGTTACGCAGCAGACCATGGACAATACAGAGTCGTGCCGGATGACCTAGCGTCTTTAAAAGTTCAGCGGCATTGTTATAGTTGTTGACAGATAGATGTTGGTCCATTGGAGCCTCCTAATTGATGGGTCGATTACCCTCTAATCGTAATATACGAATATTGTATCATTTGAGGAAGTACATGTAAATGGTATGAGCTTAAATGATGTAGGTTGTACAAGCCATTTCCATTAGGATTATCAATCAATGTTTGCTATAATAAAGAAAATAGGTGTATTGCGCAGGATAATACCAAGATAAAAGGTGTGATAGGGGTAACAAGGGAGGACATATGAGCATAAAAGAGACATACAATATTGTACAACACAGCATACGTGTCAGTAAGTTAGCTGAGCGTATAGGCTATGCACTGGGCTTGGATGATGAAATATGTCAGTGCATTGCTGTATCGGGCATGTTCATTGACTTGGGTAAATTAGCCATGGATACGGAAGTTTTCAATAGTTCAAGGGATTTGACAGCGGATGAGTTTGATTATGTTAAACAACATACCACTAAGAGTACGCAGATTCTGATGCAAGCCAATCACATTTCCAAGGATGTATTGATGAACATTATCCATCATCATGAGAATTTTGACGGTTCAGGATATCCGAATCAGTTAGTTGGAAAACAAATACCCCTTGGGGCAAGGGTTCTTAAGATCTGTGATGTTTTTTACGCCTTGGTGGAAAAGCGTCCATTTAGAGAAGACTATTCTAAGAAAGAAGCTTTAAAAATAATGGAGCGGACACCACAACATTATGATCCGGAGATTATGCCAATATTCAGGGATATTGTCAGCTCATCCAAGATTTATATGTAACAATGATGGTTTGATAACTAAACCAATGATTAGTGATAAAAGTTTAATTGACCACTAAGGACTAAGGCTAGCTATTGGTCAATTAGCCATATTCTGAAAGGAATTATATGATACCAAGAATTGCCAATATTGCAACTACTAAAGCCATTGTTGAGAAGTATGGCTTTAGCTTCCAAAAGAGATTTGGACAAAATTTTTTGATTGACAGTAATATCATCGAGAAGATTATAGATGGCGCAGGCATTACAAAGGATGATGTCATCCTTGAAATTGGGCCGGGAATAGGAAGTTTGACACAGATGATGGCAGAAGCAGCGAAGAAAGTTATTGCTGTAGAAATCGATAAGAAGTTAATTCCAGTACTGGAAGATACCTTGGGTGCCTATGAAAATATACGTGTGATCAATGAAGATATATTAAAGCTTGATTTGAAAGAGCTAGTGGCACAAGAGGGTATAACCCGTCTGAAAGTCGTGGCGAATCTGCCATACTATATAACGACACCGATTATCATGAACCTACTTGAGAAAGATCTTCCTATTGAATCGATTACAGTCATGATTCAAAAGGAGGTTGCTGATAGGATGGATGCGGTACCAGGAACCAAATCGTATGGTTCTCTTTCTCTGGCTGTACAATATAATGCATCGACGCAAATGGTGGCAATTGTACCACCAGGGTGCTTCATACCAAGACCTAAGGTAGGCTCAGCGGTTATTCAACTGACTAAACTTGAGACACCAAGTGTTAAGACTAAGGACGAGGCACTGATGTTCACCTTGATTAAAGGGGCCTTTGCTCAGAGGAGAAAGACCTTCATCAACAGTCTTACAGGCAGTCAACAGCTGTCATTCGGCAAAGAAGAAGTGCAAGATGCCTTAGTGGCACTTGGTTTCGATCCGAGGGTAAGAGGTGAAGCATTGACTCTGGCAGAGTTTGCAGCCCTTGCAGATCAATTGAGTCAATAACTTAAGAAAAAAAGCTGTCGCAATTTTCTTGCGGCAGCTTTTTTGTAAGTATCTTTCCTATTTTATGGCTATAGAACCAACATTCATATCAAGATGTATGTTTGCATTTTGTTTGTCTGAGGTCGTGGACAATCGACTGTCCATGTCACCTAAGTCCACATTGTAGTAGACAAGTCCATCGTCTTCACTTGCGGTTTGGATGGTCAAATCACCTAGATCCACATCTGCATCTAAAGAAAGGATTGGTTCATTGAAGATTAAGGTAACATCACCCACACTGCAATTTACGTTTAAGTCGGTGGGTGAAATAAGTATATTGGCGGTAATTGCCCCTAGGTCGTTATCGATTTCTACGAAACGTGCTGTTTCACTCAACTGAAAATTAAGATTACCGGTATCAACAGACGCTTTGATGGTATCAACAGGTTGGGTTGTTGTGAAATTAAGATCACCTGCGTTAATGGACAAATCTAGAAGGTCTAGTGGTGTGGTGACATCAATATCAATGCTACCAAAAGCCACTTGGGCTTTAAGGCTATTAACATGATCAGGCAATGATAATGTACGAGGAGATATATCGCTTTCGATGGTTAATATGTCACAATGATAATCAACAGGGACATAGATGGTTATTGAACCTTTATAGTGCTTGTTCGAATAATAACCTTTAATATCAAGATCAGACTTGATTCTGATAGTATCCTTCGTACTGCTTGCACTATAGGTTAGGTCATACTTGTCTGTGTCTGGTAACTTACGATCAAATATAACAAGTATGTCGTCACGTTCTTCAGAGACAAAAAGGATGTCTTCTGTAGAAGAATGAATCTCAAAATTTGAAACGATATCAAAGCTATTTTCTTCGTGAATGGTGAGTAAGCTATCTCCGCTTGTATTATTAACAAGAGACTCGGTTTGATCTGTGACATCTTCTACCATATCTGGCACCTTATTGGCTAGCTGAACAACATCTTCTTTTATCATTTCCTTGAAGGTCAGCTCATGACTATCCATATAACTATAAATCAATAAACCGAAGACTGCTGTTATACCGAGAAAAGCCAGCAAGCCATTTTTCATGTAATGGTCAAAGTCTTTATTCATCGTCATCCCCCTTAATCATGGCCCAATGCCAGAGACAATACTTCTTGGTTAGTATGAGTACATATTTGGTAATCCAAATGGATAAGATAGCTAATATACCGCCCATGCCTATCATGAGACCACCAGCAAGGAGTATAAGGGCAGGGTGTGCAATAAGCACGGCTGGTAATGATACGAATGGTAAGGTGATGAAATAGGTCAGCACCATAGCACCGCCTGTCAAAACAAAACTAAAACCGGAAACAACAGCGGCCAATAGGACTGACCATAAAATTAAGTATGGTGAAACAATAAATATGAGATTCAACAGCAATAAGCCGAATCCGATGAACAAACCTCTCAGAATGCGAATGCCAATGGGTTTTTTTATTGGTTGAAATTCACTCAAGGTGTGGAGCCTCCTTCCCTAACGATAAACTGACTAAGGCGTCATAAGTTTAAGTTGAGTTGAATGTCTACAATATATTGTGAACATTCTCTATAAACTATCGTTTGACACTCTTATCATGTAATGAGTATATCAAGTCAATATAAGTATCCCAGAAAAAACTAATTAGAATAACATTAGAATACAATAGGAATGCGTGGTAGGTATTAAGAAAAACCTTGACAAAGATTAGATAAATGATATACTTTGAATATCAAAGTATTTGCACTTCAAATTATTTTGTAAGTGTCAAAGGAGTATCCATGATTAACTCAAAGATTACAGCAATAGGCCATCATGTACCGGCACTGGCTGTCACGAATAACGACCTGGCTCAATTCATTGATACATCCGATGAATGGATTCATTCTAGAACAGGCATACGTCAACGGTATATTGCTAAGACGGAGACCTGTCATGATTTAGCGGCTGAAGCTGGAAAGAAGGCTTTAAGTATCGCAGGAATTGATCCAATGGACTTGGATATGATCATCGTCGCTACCTTTACAGGAGATTATGCGACACCATCTGTATCCTGTTTGGTTCAAAAGGAACTGGGTGCAGACAGAGCCATGTGTTTTGATGTGAACGCCGCATGTTCCGGTTTTGTTTATGCCCTTGATGTTGCCGATCAGTTCATTAGAACAGGTAAGCATCAAAAGATTCTGGTTATTGGCAGTGAAAAGCTGTCACAAGTCCTAGACTGGGACGACAGAGGTACCTGTGTCCTCTTTGGTGATGGCGCTGGTGCAGCAGTTTTGGAACCGACGGATGAACAAGGGATCATTGATACCATTAATTATGCCATCGGTAAAGATTATAGTTGTCTGGCAGCAGGCAATATGATCAATAAGACACCTTATTATGAAGGAAGTACGGATCATGCGCTCCGTATGAATGGCCAGGAAGTATTCCAGTTCGCCTGTACGAAGGTACCAGAAGTGATTCGGGAGATGACTGACAAGCATGGTTTGACACCAGAAGACATTGATCTCTACGTGTTGCATCAAGCCAACTGTAGGATTATTACAAAGATTGCCAAGCGTCTTAAACTGGATGTGAACCGTTTCTATATGAATATGGAAAAATACGGCAACACATCAGCAGCATCAGTACCGATTGCAATGTCAGAACTAGCTCAGCAAGGACAGCTTGAAGGTAAAAAGGTATTGATTGCCGGATTTGGTGCGGGTTTGACCTATGGTGCCAGCTTGATTCAGTTCTGATGTATAAGTAACAGTCAAACAACTTTATGAGGTCAGTCAGACTTAGAGTGACTAAGGCATTGTAAAGTTTAAATACACATTGGTTTCATATTGTGAGACCAGTGGATTACAACACATAATATTAATATCCCCACCGCAGCGGTGAAGAGGACAATCAATCTATTGGAGGAAATGAAAATGACATTCGAAGCTTTAAAAGATCTTATCGTAGAGGAACTTGACGTTGATGCAGCAGATGTAACAGTAGAGGCTAGCTTTATTGATGACCTTGGTGCTGACTCACTTGACCTTTTTGAAATGGTTATGACCATTGAAGATGAGTTTGGTGTTGCTATTCCTAACGAAGAGCTTTCTAACATCAAGACTGTACAAGACGTTCTTGATTACGCAGCTAAGAACGCGTAAGGATAAATAAGAGATGATAATTTCAGGGTGGTCCGAAAGGGCCACCTGTGAAGTTTTGTCATAAGATAGTTAATATGAGACAAAGCTTCTTTTCTTATTCCTGACATGGGTGGATCGAAAGTCGGTCCATGGATCTCAGGAATGAGCGTATTGAATTGTTTATGTGACATGTCAGTCACAGTTTTGGAGGTAATTATGAGCAAGATTGCGTTTATATACCCAGGTCAAGGGGCTCAGAGTCCAATGATGGGTAAAGACATCATAGAAGCATATCCAGCGGCAAAAGCCAAATTTGACGCCGCCAATGCCCAATTAGATTTTGACCTGTACGATATCTGTCATACAGAAAATGAACTATTAAATGATACGGCTTATACTCAGCCGGCTCTTTTGGCTGTGTCTAGTGCTATAACCGACGTAATTACAGCTCATGGCATTATGCCTGATTACACAGCAGGTCTTAGCTTGGGAGAATATTCGGCGTTGGTTGCCGCTGGCAGCATGAAATTTGAGGATGCTGTTAAAGTCGTCCGCATGAGAGGCCAGCTGATGCAAAAAGCAGGTCAAGAGACTGAGGGTGCTATGGCAGCCATTGTCGGTTCAGACAGAGAATCTATTCAGGCTGTTATAGATCAAGTGGATGGTTATGTAGCATTCGCTAATTTCAATAACCCTAAGCAGATTGTACTCTCTGGCGAGAAGAAAGCCCTTGAGGCATGCTATCCATTATTTAAAGAAGCTGGGATACGTGCCATACCACTGAATGTCAGTGGCGCCTTCCATTCAGAATTGATGAGAAGTGCTGCAGACGGTTTAGCAGAAGTCCTTGGTGAAGTAGCCATCGATGAAGCTCAGGTGCCATACTTGACCAATGTTACAGGTTCTGTTGTTGCCAGTCATTTGGAGACAAAAGAGCTGCTTGTAAAGCAATTGACAGATTCTGTGCAATGGGAATCAAATGTACGAGAGATGATTGATCTTGGTGTCGAAACTTTCGTAGAAATCGGCCCAGGCAATACCCTTGCAGGATTGATTAAGAAGATAGATAAAAAGAAAAAGGTGATCAGCGTTTCTTGCCCTGAATCACTTGAGACATTAAAAAAACATTTGGAGGTATGCTGACATGGCAGATTGTAAAGTAGCACTGGTAACCGGTGCCAATTCAGGAATAGGAAAGGTTATTGCACTAGAACTGGCTAAAGAAGGATACGACATCCTCCTTAACTATGTTTTTGATGAACCTTCAGCTATTGCTGTTAAAGAAGAGGCAGAAGCTCTTGGTGTACGATGTGAACTGCTTCTTGCAGATGTCAGTGACTACACTGCTGTTGAGGCAATGATGAAAGAAGGTTTTGAAATCTTTGGCCGTATTGACGTCCTTGTCAACAATGCAGGCATAACAAAAGATAACCTGATTCTTAGAATGAGTGAAGCGGAATTTGATGCTGTCATCGACGTTAACTTGAAAGGGACTTTCAATTGCTGTAAGCATATAGCAAGAAAGATGCTTAAGCAACGTACAGGAAAGATCATTAATATCGCATCCATCATCGGCGAAATGGGGAATGCAGGGCAAGTTAACTACGGTGCATCTAAGGCTGGAGTTATCGGACTTACTAAGACTTTGGCAAAAGAATTCGCTTCAAGAAACATCAACGTCAACGCCATAGCACCTGGGTTTATCCAGACTGCAATGACAGACCGTATTCCTGAGAAAGAAAGAAATGCCATGATTGATGCGATTCCACTTGGCTCTCTTGGTCAACCTGAGGACATCGCAGACCTCGTTGTATTCTTGGCATCTGAGAAATCTAAATACATTACAGGTCAGGTTATTGGTGTTAACGGTGGTCTGTACATGTAATTAGAATTATGTCCTTCAGATATGAAATAAGACATGAAGGTTTGGGCTCTAATGAATGAGCTTGTCAACTATATCAAGAGAGAAGGTTAGAGATATGAGTCATAGAGTGGTTATAACAGGGGTCGGTGCAGTAACACCTGTTGGGATCAATGTTGAAGAAACATGGAATAATCTGAAAAAGGGTGTTTCAGGTATAGATATTATTTCACAGTTTGATGCATCAGAGTTTCCTGTACGTATCGCTGGTGAGGTTAAGAATTTTGTTGCTAAAGAGCATTTAGATAGAAAAGAAGCGAAAAGGTTGGAACGATTCTCACAGTTTGCCTGTATTGCTGCAGGAGAAGCACTTGAGATGTCGGGTCTAGAAGTCACAGATGAGAATCGTGATAATATTGGGGTGTTTATCGGCTCAGGTATGGGAAGTCTTGGTCTTATAGAGCAAGACACGATTCGCCTTGAGAAAGGTGGACCTCTTAAGGTATCACCGCTGATGATTCCTAAAGTCATTGTTAATATGGCATCTGGTAATGTTGCCATAAAATTCGGCCTTAAAGGCCCATCACATAGTGTTGTATCTGCTTGTGCTTCCGGTACTCATGCTATTGGCGAGGCCTTTAGAAACATCAAGCATGGTTATATGGACGCTTGTGTCTGCGGTGGTACGGAATCGACGATTACACCTCTTGGAGTTGCAGGATTCCATGCTTTGACAGCACTTAGCACAAATAATGATGAGCCATCAAAAGCATCTAGACCATTCGACAAGAACAGAGATGGGTTTGTCATGGGTGAAGGTGCTGGCGTGATCATTATTGAATCATTGGAACATGCCATTGCTCGTGGTGCAACAATCTTGGCTGAGATTGCCGGTTATGGAGCATCTTCTGATGCTTACCATATGACTTCACCTGCACCAGGTGGTGAAGGTGGTGCAAGAGCTATGAGCTTGGCCATAAAAGAAGCGGGTATTTCACCTGCTGAAGTGGATTATGTCAATGCCCATGGTACAAGTACACCATACAATGATAAATTCGAAACACAGGCAATAAAGACGGCTCTTGGCGATCAAGCGGCTAATGTTGCTGTCAACTCTACCAAGTCCATGACGGGTCACCTTCTAGGGGCTGCTGGTGGTGTTGAAGCGGTTGTATGTGTTAAATCCATACTTGAAGGATATCTTCATCCGACGATCAATCAAGAAACACCAGATGAAGACTGTGATCTTGATTATGTGCCAAATGTCGGTCGTGAAGCAGAAGTCAATGTTGCACTGTCCAACTCATTAGGGTTTGGCGGTCATAATGCAACACTTCTCTTTAAAAAGTACAAGGAGGCCTAAGATGGATACGAATACGCTAATAAGCTTGGTTGAGACCTTAACTTCAACCCTTAATCAAGCGGGTTTTGAACATATTGAATTGAATCATGAGGGAACAGCCCTCGTGTTGAATAAGAAAAGCATAGCGGCACAAGTAGCCAACCAGGGGGCACCAGTTGCATATAGTCAACCGGCAGTGGTTTCAAGCCCACAGTCGATTGAAAGTACAGCAACACCTTTAGCCGCTACATCGGCTGAAGCAAAACAGCCAGTTACAGAAGTGGTGGATGCAGCGAATCTTTCAACCATTGACTCACCGATTGTCGGAACCTACTATGACGCACCAAGTCCTGATGCCGAACCTTATATTAAGATTGGTGATGAGGTGAAGAAAGGCGACATCGTATGCATCATAGAAGCGATGAAGCTAATGAATGAAATTGAAGCAGAGAAGGATGGGATCGTTGAAGCGATTCTTGTGGCTAACGAAGGACCTGTAGAATATGGTCAGCCTTTGATTCGTCTTAAAATGAAATAAGTGGTTTGCCATAAACCCATCATCAAAAGATCAACACATACTATCAGGTGATGTCGTGTTGATCTTTTTTGCACTAAGTAATAGGATGCACTTATCATACAATATACGCAGCAATACGGAGGCAAATATAATGTTAGATATTAAGCAAATACAAGAAATCATTCCACATAGAGCACCATTCCTGCTAATTGACAGAGTCGATGAAATGGAGATTGGTGTCAGCGCCAAAGCGACTAAGTGTGTTACATATAATGAGTATTTCTTTAAAGGACACTTTCCTGCCGAACCGGTAATGCCAGGTGTCTTAATTATTGAAGCGTTGGCTCAGACAGGAGCCGTAACGTTATTGTCAAAAGAAGAGAACAAAGGCAAGATTGCTTATTTTGCCGGTATTGATAAAGCTAAATTCAAAAGTAAAGTGGTTCCAGGCGATGTCCTTGAGCTGTCTGTTGAAATCATCCGTGAAAAAGGACCTGTAGGTATCGGTGCTGCTGTTGCTAAAGTCAATGGCAAAGTGGCTGTAAAAGCTGAGCTTCAATTCTTTATCGGGTAAGGGGTTTAGAGTGTCAAAGCGATATGATTTTGGCACTTTAAACACAATTGACAACCATAGGAGACTGTATGTTTGAGAAAATATTAATTGCCAATCGCGGCGAAATAGCTGTTAGAATCATACGTGCATGCCGAGAGCTCGGCATAAAGACCGTTGCAGTGTATTCTGAGGCTGATAGAGAAGCGTTGCATACACAACTTGCCGATGAGGCTATTTGTATCGGTCCTGCACCATCACAAAAAAGTTATCTAGATATAAAGAGTGTCATTAGTGCCGCAGTCATTACTAAAGCCAATGCCATTCACCCAGGGTTTGGCTTTCTTTCAGAGAATCCTACATTTGCTCAAGTATGTGAAGATTCTAACATAATTCTTATTGGACCTACATCAGATATGATTGAGGCCATGGGGAATAAATCAAAAGCAAGAAAGACCATGATTGAAGCTGGTGTACCTGTTGTTCCAGGTTCTGATGGTATTGTTAAAGATACAAAGGATGCGGCGAAGATTGCTGAACGTATCGAATACCCACTTATCGTTAAAGCTTCTTCAGGAGGTGGCGGTAAAGGTATGCGTGTGGTCTGGAATGAAAGTGAACTTGAAAAGAATTTCATCATGGCTCAGAAGGAAGCCATGGCTTCCTTTAACGATGACAGCATGTATATGGAGCGCTATGTGGTGAATCCTAAGCATATTGAATTCCAGATATTGGCTGATGAGATGGGGAATACTGTTCATTTGGGCGAAAGAGATTGTTCTATCCAGCGACGTCATCAGAAAATTGTTGAGGAAGCACCATCTGCTGCACTGACACCAGAGCTTAGAAAAGCAATGGGTCAAGTGGCTGTAAAAGCAGCTAAAGCTATTGGCTATAGGAATGCTGGGACAGTTGAATTTCTTTTGGAAGAATCAGGTGAGTTCTTCTTTATGGAAATGAACACGCGTATTCAAGTCGAACACCCAATCACAGAGATGATTACAGGGGTTGACTTGATCAAGAAGATGATAGAGATTGCCAGTGGTAAGCCCCTTGGTTTTACTCAGAAGGATGTGAACCTTAGCGGTCATGCCATTGAATGCCGTATCAATGCTGAGAATCCGGCAAAAGGTTTCAGACCTTCACCAGGTAAAATCGGCTATCTTCACATGCCTGGTGGTAAAGGCATCCGTATTGATTCAGCCATCTACACAGGTTATTCAGTGCCGCCGTTATACGATTCTATGCTTGCTAAGCTCATTGTTCATGGAGACACGAGAGAAGAGGCGATACTGAAAATGAATTCAGCCCTGGGCGAGTTTGTTGTAGAAGGCATCGATACGAACATTGATTTTCATATGGATATCCTCCATGACGAGGATTTCATCAAAGGTGAATATAATACGGGATTCATTGAAAAACTCCTGGGTCAATAATCCATAAGCTTGGCACAGGAAAAAAGAAGGTGTAATCATGAAAAATATATTCAAAAAAACCAGATACGTTAATTTGACCCCACCACCAATTAAGACCAATGAGGCCGATGTACCTCTTGGTTCATGGGTAAAGTGTAAGAACTGTGGTGAGGTGATTTTCAAGAAAACTTTAGAAGAGTCCTCTTATGTCTGTCAGCACTGCAAGAAGCACTTTCGTATGGGGGCTTACGACAGAATCAAGAACATCCTTGACGAAGATACTTTTGAGGAGCTGTTTACAGACCTTATCACAAAGAATGTCCTTGAATTCAGAGGCTACGATTCAAAGATAGAGAAGCTTAAGGAAAAGACAGGACTCCATGAAGGGATCGTCACAGGAACAGGCGCTATTGATGATAAGAAAGTAGCCATTGGTGTCATGGACGCTCAATTCATGATGGGTAGTATGGGAGCGGTCGTTGGTGAGAAGGTGACTTTACTTGCTGAAAAAGCCCTGGAGGACAGCCTGCCCCTTATTTTATTTACTGCATCTGGTGGTGCCCGTATGCAAGAAGGGATTATCTCTCTTATGCAAATGGCAAAAACATCCGCAGCACTTAAGCGTCTGTCAGATGCTGGAGGGTTGTATGTGACGGTATTGACAGACCCTACAACAGGTGGTGTGACAGCTTCCTTTGCAATGCTAGGGGACATCATCCTGTCAGAACCAGGGGCACTCATTGGCTTTGCTGGGCCTAGGGTCATAAAGGACACAATACGACAGGAGTTACCAGATGGCTTCCAAAAAGCAGAGTTTTTATTAGAGCATGGCTTTGTTGACAAGATTGTGGAACGTGATGCCATGAGAGAAACCTTAAATAAAATACTTAACTTCCATCGATAATAGAACAAGGAGCATCAGATGAACGCATGGGATAGAGTCCTTCGGGCTCGTAAAAAGGACAGACCTACATCGCTGGACTATATCAATGAAATATTTGAAGACTTCATGGAATTTCATGGGGATCGTGTCTTTTCAGATGACCTGGCCATTGTTGGCGGTTTAGCCAGATTAGGCGACATGAATGTGACAGTGATCGCCCAAGAAAAAGGTAAGAGCCTTAGAGATAAAGTGAAGCGTCATTTTGGCAGCCCATTGCCGGATGGGTACCGCAAATCCTTAAGACTGATGAAACAGGCAGAAAAATTCGGTAGACCGATTGTCTGTCTCGTTGATACACAAGGAGCATTCTGTGGTATTGAGGCAGAAGAGCGAGGACAAGGTGAAGCAATCGCTAGAAATCTTTATGAGATGTCAGCATTAAAAGTGCCAATTATATCCATTATTCTTGGTGAAGGTGGCTCAGGTGGTGCATTGGCTATGGCAGTATCAGATGAAGTTTGGATGATGGAGAATGCCATTTACTCCATACTATCGCCAGAAGGATTTGCCAGCATTCTATATAAGGATGGCGGTAAAGCGCCGGAAGTTGCTGAGGAGATGCGAATCACCGCTATGGACCTTAAGGGACTTAATGTGATTGAAAGAATCATTGAGGAACCGGAAGAAGGCATAGAGAATGATTTTGAATCGGTAACACAGCGAATCAAAGGAGACCTAATTGATAAGATTGGCAACCTGCGAGCCTTAAGCTCAGATGTGTTGGTTGAAAACAGGTACCATAGATACCGTCAGTTCATCTAGAGTCGTCATCTATAGGTTATAACAATGCTATATTCATACATATTGATTAGATATATGGATGAATGGTAAATATGTCTTATATGTGAGGCTTTATGCCCCTTATGACAAGGTAAGAATACCGATGGTCACAAGGGGCTTGCAAGGTTATACTAAATGTAAGAGGAGGCTTGTAATAGCAAACTATTCAAAAGAATAGGACGCAAAGCCGAGAGTCTAAAACTTTATATCTATGAAAATAGATAGTAAAGCCATGACCGTCCAGCTGCCGTAAGGTGGCTTTTAGTTCTCTAAGAATTCTGGGAAAGTCAGAAGGAAGGCTTAAAACATCTGACTCAGTCGGAAGGTTAGGTGGATTACATCCACCAGCAGATCTCATCTGACTCAGATATATGTCATTGTAGAACCTTGGACAAAAGACATTCTTAGACAATAGGTCAATAACCTTGTGGTCCGGTTGACAGGGATGACGAAGAAGAATCACGTGAATAATGATTTGGAGTCATAGGTTGACAACCGCAGATTAAAAGCCACAGGTCCCCTCATAAATAGTTGACGGAGCAGGAGTTGCTGTTAAGGCGGTTCCTGTTTTTGTTTGCCCTAAATGTCTTTAATGCTTCACTTATAACCTTAGTTGGTCTATAATGTAGGGGACAAAAGGGACATTCGGATTGGTATCATCAGTGGTATGAGCGGAAGGTTCCAGGACAGAGAGGATGGATTATTTGGCAGCGAGGAAAAAGAAAAAGAAGAGTGGTATGAGTCCAACCTTTAAAGCAGGTCTGATTATCATTGTTGTTATAGGTATTATCTGGGCGTTTCTTACGGTCAGTGATCCTTGGTACGAAACAGAGACAACTGGAGATGGAGAATCAACACCCATATCCATGGCAGATGAAAATAACGCCACTTCTGAAGATGAAAATACAGAGACTGAAACGGATGAAACTAAGACTTCAGGACAGGATGCGACAGTGGATGTGTCTGAACCAGTTGAAGATGAGACCAGCGACGTCGGTGAAGAAACAGAAGAAGAGTCGGCATCGAACGTAATAACTCCAGTGATGTCTGACAGCTTTGACTATGGCCTGGAGACAGGGTCATTATCCAATGAAGGTCACTTCTGGTCCTTTAAGAGAAATACGGACCATACAGCAGTAGTCGGTTATAGTGAAGGGGTAGATCTTGCTTATTTTGATGCATTTTTTATAGGGGATACTTCTCAAAAAGTGGTTTATCTGACCTTTGATGAAGGCTATGAGAATGGTTATACATCAGAGATTCTTGATATATTGGCCCAGAACGATGTTCAGGCAGCGTTCTTTGTAACCGATTCTTATGTGAACAATGTGCCTGACCTTGTCAAACGTATGAAAGATGAGGGACATGTTGTCGGTAGTCATTCTGTTCATCATTATGATGGGAATACAGGAGATGGGACTGCGCTGTATGATGTATCAGATGACGTGGTTGTATCAGAAGTGGCTGATGTGGCTGAGACCATGATGTCGCTGACAGGTTATAACATTGACCTGTTCTTCCGTCCACCAGGAGGGTTATTCAGCGAGCGAACCCTCTATTTGACAAGACAACAAGGTTACAAGTCGATATTTTGGAGTATGGCTTATCAGGACTGGTATGTGAACAATCAGCCAGGAAAGGAAGCAGCTTATGATCATGTTATAAGCAACGTTCATCCAGGTGCTATCATTTTGTTGCATGCAGTATCAGAATCTAATACTCAGGCCCTTGACAGCATTCTAAAAGATCTTAAAGCCCAGGGGTATAGATTCGGTTCACTGTATGAACTACCTTCAAAATATATGATGGAGTAGTAAAAAAGTCTAGCATGTTATTAGAAAAAAGGTAATATTACGGTATAAGGAGAAGCCATCATAAACTTAGGGCAAATATGTTTATGAAGTTTCCGCATACCGTTTGTGTTTGCTGCAATTTTACAAGATACAATTGGTTAGGGTGGCAAGACCACTTTTTGACATCTTAACCACAATTAGGAGGCAATTATGAAACTATCACTCGATTATTCAAGAAGTTCCGTCGTGGCTAATGAAATTACTGGCTTTGCACCCCTGATCAAGGTTGCTCATGACATGCTTCATAACAAAACAGGTCTTGGTAATGATTTCCTTGGGTGGATTGACTTGCCAGTGGACTATGACAAAGAAGAATTCGCAAGAATCAAAGAAGCGGCAAAGAAAATCCAAGACAAGGCAGATGTATTGGTTGTCATCGGTATCGGTGGGTCATATCTTGGGGCTAAAGCAGCTATTGATGCACTTTCTGATGCATTCTATAACCTTCAGGATAAAGCAGAGCGAAAAGGACCTCAGATTCTTTTTGCTGGTCACAACATCAGCGGTACTTATCTTAGCCAGCTCTTGAAGCATTTGGAAGGTAAAGAAGTATGTCTGAATGTTATCTCCAAATCAGGTACGACAACAGAACCAGCCATTGCTTTCCGTGTTCTTAAGGACTTTGTTGAGAAGAAATATGGGAAAGAAGAAGCGAAAGAGCGTATCTTTGCTACAACGGATAAAGCACGTGGTGCCCTTAGACAGCTTGCTGATACAGAAGGTTATGAGACTTTCATCATTCCAGATGATGTAGGTGGTAGATTCTCCGTACTGACACCAGTAGGACTTCTTCCTATCGCTGCAGCCGGTATTGATATTGATGCTATGATGCAAGGTGCTGCCGATGGACGCACGGAGTACGGTGTTGATGATGTGAATGAGAACATTTGTTACCAATATGCGGCTGTACGTAATGCCCTTTACAACAAAGGTAAGACAACTGAGATCCTTGTGGACTATGAGCCATCTATGTTCTTCGTTGCTGAGTGGTGGAAGCAACTTTACGGTGAGTCTGAAGGTAAGGACAACAAAGGAATTTTCCCTGCGTCCGTACACTTCTCAACTGACCTTCATTCCATGGGTCAATATATACAAGATGGTAGAAGAGATATCTTTGAGACAGTCATTAACATTCAAGGTCCTGCACAAGACGTAACCATTGAAGCCACAGAAGAGAACCTGGATGGTCTTAACTATCTTGCTGGTGAGACTTTCAACTATGTCAATGAGAAAGCCTTCCAAGGAACGCTTCTTGCTCACGTTGATGGTGGCGTACCAAATGTTGTTGTAAACATGCCAAAGCTTGATGAATACTGCTTTGGTAAGCTTCTCTACTTCTTTGAGAAAGCTTGTGGTATCAGCGGTTACCTTCTTGGTGTGAATCCATTTGATCAACCAGGGGTAGAAGCATACAAGAAGAATGTCTTTGGACTTCTAAACAAACCAGGCTTTGAAGCCCTTAGAGCAGAACTGCTTGCAAAACTTGGTGAATAATCAGTAAAGTTATTTATGGGAGAGGTTGTTCTTGAATAAAGAACAGCCTCTCTTTTTGTTGAAAATAAATAACCTAACAGCGATAGAAATGTATCTCTAAGTTAACGAAACAACCTTTCGTGATTGTTTATCCACTTTCCAAGTGATAAAATTAGAGGTAAGAATATCCACTCATTATAGCCAAAATAAATAGAAGGGCAGGCATGCCGATGGCAAATATGATTGACCGTTATGACATTATAGAGACACTATATGAAAGCAAGAAAACCAGTGTATATCGAGGGGTAGACATGGATAATCAACAGCCATGTGTGCTTAAAGTGCTCAATAAGAATCACACATCCTATCGTGATATCAGCAGCCTCAAAAGAGAATACAGTCTTCTTAAAGCCCTTGGCGGCAAAAGTATCATTGAAGCATATAATATGGAGGTGTCAGGCGATAGTGCTTATATGGCCATACAGGATATCGGTGGACAGTCCTTGCTTAGATACATGAACGATGACGCCCTTCCAATGGATATGTTTATGGAAATTGCCCTTAAGACTGTCGATGCCTTAGACCAGATTCATGGTGCCAATATCATTCATAAGGATATCAACCCAGGTAATATCCTATGGAACCACAGAACAAAAGATCTTAGAATCATCGACTTTGATATTGCGGCCAAACTCTTAGAAGAGAAGTTTGAACTCAGGCCTCCTGAAATGCTGGAAGGAACGATTCGGTATATTTCTCCTGAGCAGACAGGACGCATTAACCGTTCTATGGATTATCGAACGGATTTCTACTCCCTTGGTATAACACTATACCACCTGATCACAGGCATTTTACCGATTGATGGCAAGGATGCTATGGAGATTGTTCACGGGCATATCGCTAAAGCTCCAAAAAAACCTACAGACATAGATGATAAAATACCAGTTATGCTTTCAGATATTATCATGAAGCTAATAGAAAAAGATCCGGACAAAAGATATCAGAGTATTCATGGTATCCGTTCTGACCTTAAGAAGGTTGCTGTTTTTTTAAAAGAAGGTATTGGCGGTGGGATTCTAATTCCAGGAGCTGATGATATATCTTCTGTCTTTCATATTCCAGAGAAACTATACGGACGTGAAGAAGAGATTTCCACATTAATGTCTGTTTACGACGAGGCTTGTGACAGCAGTAGACAGTTGTTGCTTATTGCCGGCTATTCAGGTGTTGGTAAATCTGCTTTGGTACGAGAAATTCATAAACCGATTATTGTTCGTAATGGTTTCTTTATTGAGGGGAAATTCGATCAATTCACCAGCAATGTACCTTACAGTGGGTTGATACAGGCCTTTAGAGAATTGGTAGCTCTACTATTGAAGTTACCGGAAAAAGACTTGGAGAATTATAGGATCAAGATTTTATCGGAGCTTCAGGACAATGCGGGTCTATTAACGGCCTTAATACCTGAGCTAATAGCAGTTGTAGGCAACCAAGCAGCTGCACCTGAACTGGGACCGGCGGAAGCTCAGAAGCGATTGATGAGTGTCTTTAGCGATTTCATCAAGGTGTTTGCGAGCAAGGATCATCCATTAACCCTATTTCTGGATGATTTACAGTGGTGCGGTATTCCAACCTTGAAGCTGTTAGAAAGTCTGATTCTGGATAGAAGCGTACAACATCTGCTGATTATTGGCGCTTACAGGGATAATGAAGTTGATAGTGGCCATCCCTTAACTATGATGTGTCATGATATTGAGAAAACGAAAGAAATCAAACGCTTAGTGATACGGCCTCTAAAAAAAGACATGATAGCCAGGATGGTTACCGATACCCTTCATAGAACAAGGGAACAGGTAGAACAGTTGGTGGATTTGATTTATGCTAAGACTGAAGGGAATCCATTTTTTACTAAAGAGTTGATGAGTGAACTTTATAGAAGTCATCTTTTTACATTTGATACTGAAATGAATCATTGGACATGGGATCTTTTTGCAGTCAATAAAGTGAAAATAAGTGATAATGTGGTGGACTTTGTTGTTGGCAAGCTCAGGATATTACCCGCATCATCTCTCCACATACTGAAGCTGGCGGCGTGTATCAGCAATCAGTTTGATTTGAATACATTGACATTGATTTCAGAATTAGATAGACAAACAGTAGCGGCAAGCTTGTGGTCGTCTATTGAACACCGTTTCTTAATTCCATTGGATGAGAATTACCGGTTGATTCACTATCTGGATCAAGCAGATGCCCACACCAACATTCGACTTCGTTTTTCACATGACCGTGTTCAACAAGCGGCCAAAGAGCTGATTGATGAAGCCAGTCGAAACGAAATACATCTGAGAATCGGTCGTTTATTGCTTAAAAATACAGACAAGAACAGTTTGGATAATCGTATCATCGAGATTATGCGTCACTATGATGAAGGGCTTGAATTGATTACCGACCTTGAAGAAAGAACCATTGTCAGAGCTTTGAATCAAAGGGCCGGTGACAAAGCCAAGGCTTCATCTGCTTTTGGCTCAGCCATGAATTACTATGGCAATGGGATTCAACTTCTTAGGGAAGCATCATGGCAAAATAATTACGAAGAGACATTTGCTCTTTATACTAAATATACAGAGACAGCATATTTATGTACTCAGAACAGCGTGGCTGAGGCGTATTCAAATATAATACTGGAAAAGGCAAGGAGTGGGCTGGATCGGGCAAAACTTCGAATGATACAGTTGAATCAATATCATTACTTTGGGAACAGTGATGAAGCCATTGCAGTTGGGCAAATGGGACTGTTGGAGCTAGGCATTAAAGTTCCTACCTACCCAAGTCAGCTTTTGTTGATGAAGGCATTGATTGGCGCAAAGATCAAGCTAAAAAATACAACCTATGAGGTCCTTTTTGAGAGAGAAACGATAGAGGATGAGGCTGTTTTATTAAGCCTTAAAATGTTAATGGCTTTTATTCCACCGGCTTATATGACAGGAAAAGAAGCCTTGTTTGGCTATGTTGTTTTACAAGCAGTGAGACTGGTGCTTAAGTACGGCAACAGCGATGTATCTTCAGCGGTCTACACTGGGTATGCAGCTTTGATGTCGGGCCTAGGTAATCATGACGAAGCATATGAATTCGGTCAATTAGGCATGAGACTTAGTCAGCATTATGGCAAGACACGTTGGAACTGCATGGTGCAAACCTTATATGGCCTGTACGGTTGTTCTTGGTTCGAGTCCTGGGATGGCCTGAGTACGCTGTTCTTGGAAGCGGTAACCACCGGTCGCAGTCTTGGCGATGATCTCTATGCGCCGATGGCTTGTTCATTTGTTGCTGTCTGGAATCCAAGACTAAACATTCAGGAAGTATTAACCGAAATGAATCGGTTAAGGGCCTATGTGGAAACAGCAGGTCATGATTTTGCTGTTATGCAGATGCAAGTGATTTATTATACATTCAATAACTTAAGTGGTTTATCGAAGGACTATCGTTCTTTGGATACGGACGATTTTGATGAGCAACAATTGGTAGGGTGTATCACAGAGATTAAATACAATGTGGGTTTGGCGATTTATTATGGGTATAAGACACAGCTTTCTTACATCTACGGCGAGTATGAAGCGGCCTATAAGTACATGGAAGATACTAAGGGTTATATGACACCTGCAGGAACACCTTATGACGTGAATGATACGTTGTTTCGTTTCTTGACATTGGCCGCCTTGGTCAGTTCTTCCAATAAAGATGACAAATGGCGAAAAATGTTGAAATTAAAGAAGAGAATCGACAAGTGGGCAAAGATGAGTCCGGAGTATTTCAGTCAGTATGGTCATATTGCAGAGGCTGAGTATAATCGTTTGACAGGCAACATAGCTTTAGCAACCAATCATTACGAATTGGCGGCAATGAGTGCCAGGCAGTTGGGCAATATTCGAAATACTGCCATATTCAATGAACTTGCAGGCAGGTTCTATCTGGAATCAGGTCTTGAAAAAGCAGGCATACCTTACTTAAATGATGCCCTCACCTATTATAGAATGTGGGGTGCCAACTATAAGGTTGGTAAGTTCTATGATCAATATGGCTATCTGATTCGGCGGCATTATGCCAACACGGCAATGAGCCAAACAGTCACAAATGCCAGCACAACGACGATACAGTTGGATACACAGTCTATTATCAAAGCGTCAAGAGCGATATCTCAATTGATTGTCAGGGAATTGCTGGTGAAAAAAATCATGGAGATCACTCTCGAAAGTGCCGGTGCTCAAAAGGGGTGTATGCTTCTTAAGAAGGAAGGCATACTATACTTGGAGGAGATTCAAATATTTGAGGGGGATCCTATAGAATTAGATGGGCCTGTGACCGTTGCAGATGAAGGGAAGTGGGAGAACCGTCAGTATGTATCAAGCCGTATCGTTCATTATGTGGAACGTACCAAAAGAACATTGGTTTTGGATGATGCCTATCACTCCGAGATCTTCGGTGAAGACCTATACATTAAGAAAGAGCAATCAAAGTCAGTCCTTTGCATACCTGTGTTGTTTATGAATGAGGTAAAGGCTGTCTTATACTTTGAAAATAATTTGGCTACAGGGATATTTAACCCGGAACGTGTTGCAATGATCGAAGTTATAGCATCCCAGGCAGCCATCTCTTTGGAGAATTCGGAATTATATGCCAACTTGGAAGAGAAAGTATCTAAGCGGACACGGCAACTGGAAAATCTGACGGAGAAGTTCAAGCTTTTATCCGTTACAGATCAATTGACAAGACTGAATAACCGTCGAAAGATAGATGAGGTCTTGGCATATGAGTATGAGCAGGCAAGCAGGTACAAGATACCTCTATCCGTTATTTTAATGGATATTGATAAATTCAAGGATATTAATGACCAATATGGTCATCAAGCAGGGGATCGAGTTCTGGTGGAATTCGGTCAAGTCTTGCAGTCACGTATTCGATCCGCGGATACATTAGGTCGTTGGGGCGGTGAGGAGTTCGTCATAATCTGCCCAGAGACCGATGAAGTCAATGCGGCAGTACTGGCAGAGCAATTAAGAGCAGAGATTGCAAACCATAAGTTTGACAGTGCCATACCTGTGACCTCCAGTTTTGGTGTTAGTCAATTGAAGTCGGATATATCTGTAGACAGACTGTTGATGAATGCTGATAGGGCACTCTATGAAGCAAAGGGCGCCGGTAGGAATTGTGTTCGGGTATATGATTAAATTATTGCCTGGGAAATAATGGGTGGAAGGAGCGACAATGAAGCGATTAACGATATTAGTATTGATTGTATGGATGTTAGTATCAGCATGTGCTGATAAGGTACCAAGTGATACAGTGATAGTTGCTGAAACAGAGCAAGACCATCAACCGAATGATGCAGAGAGTCTTTTAGAAAATGAATTGGCGAATGAGGACCCTGACAATCAAGATGATAAGTCGGAATCTTTAACTGATAAAAATGAGCTGTCAGATGATGAAGCAGATAAGGATGCCATAGACAGTGATCCGACTGAGGGTACATCAAATGGTATGGAATCTTTTGTATCAGATGCATGGTCTTTGAACCTACAGGAACGGTTTGTGACGGTGCCTTATAATACACCGACTGTTGACGCGAATGTTCCACAGTATTCATGGGCAGAAGACCTAAGTGACCTTCACAATGCCGATATGTATACTGGGTTTACCCAAGGGCAGGTTGATATGCTCAATACCAATGGATTTGTCGTTCTTAAGGAAAATGAGCGATACCCTTACGGGAAATTACATCAAGGTTATGAGTCGGCAGAATATATGTTTAACTCTGTATTGATTACATCCGATGTTGTTCTTCATATGTATAGATCTTACTATAGTGAAAGTATGAAGGCTTTAGAGCTGACGGTCTATTTGCCGGATCTTGAACTGATGACTTACCATATGGGTCAGAAGATTATTAAGGACTACGAAGCAGCAGATTCAGAAGTTCAAGAGGATTTGAAATATGTCTATGCCTACATGGCAGTGGCAGCGGATCTTTTAGGGTTTCCTTTGGAGATGCCAGAAGAAGTGGTTGCTCTAGTTGAACCAGAACTTCAGCGTATAGAGGCACATGACGGTTTTGTAATGTCTGAATTATTAGGCACCAAAGTAGACTATACCCAATATACTGTAAGAGGTCATTACACCCTTCATGAGGACTTGGGTCGCTATTTCAAAACCATGATGTGGTATGGCAACGCAGGCTTTGAATTGATGTCTGATGGGAAAATCAACTTTGATCAAGTGACAAGGGCTGCGATGCTGACACATTTGACGCATATGGATAAGACTAATTTGAAGTTATGGAATGGTATCTATGAATTGACGTCCTTATATTCAGGAAGCTCCGATGACTTGAATCTTTATGATTTGAGAGACTTTATGATGCTAGTCTATGGTGAAGATCACCTGACATATGAGGCCTATGTGGATACAGCTTATCGTGATAAGATCAAGGCCAACATTGATACGTTGAGAAAAGCTGAGATCGTACCGAAGGTCACAGATTCAGAGATGGCGGATGGTATTCAGTACAGGTTCATGGGGCAAAGGTTCACCTTGGATGGCTATATAATGCAGTCGTTGATGGAACCGACCCTCAGACCAATCCCAACTGCTTATGATGTTATGACCGCTTTTGGCAGCAGCAAAGCACAAGAAATACTCTATGACTATTATCCAACCAACCAGCAGTGGGAAGATTACGATGCAACACTGGATGAGATGACGAATTTCGTCAATGATTATACAGACGATGAATGGGGTGAGAACCTTTACAGTGGCTGGCTTTGGGCTCTTAAAGGAACGGTGGAGGATCAGGACATGACAGGCTATCCGGTCTTCATGCAAAATAATGCATGGTCACTGAAGAACTTGACGGCAGCCCTTGGCAGTTATGCAGAACTAAAGCATGATAATGTGCTTTATGCGAAACAGCCTGTTGCTGAAATGGGTGGCGATTGGTCAGATGATCAGACGTACCACTATGTGGAGCCTAATGTAACACTCTATAGCAGATTATTATGGTTGACGCGTTATACCAAAGAGAGCTTAAGTCAGTACAGAGATGTGTCGGAGGATTTCATTGAGCCTTTGAATGAAATGGAGGAATTGCTATCCGTCCTTGAGACCGTATCTGTGAAAGAGCTTCAAGGTGATATTGTAACAGACGACGAATTTGCCACAATGGAAGCCATTGGTGGGTATATTGATTATATCAACTGGCATTACAGCAGCTTGCTCACTGCCAAAGGCATTGAGATCAACCAGACAAAGACATCGGCTTTGATTTCCGATGTAGCAACCATACTTGATGCTGGATATCTTGAAGAAGCGACGGGTTTACCTTATGAAATCTATGCCATTTGTCACGTCAATGATACCACATTCATGGCAAAGGGCTTTGTCTTCAGTTACTATGAATTTGTTTCTGGTGAACGTCTGACAGACGATGAATGGGCTTTAAGTATTGGCTATGGACCGGATCCGGATTGGGAGGATGTCACCACATATCTTGGACCGGCTTACAGAATGATAGAAGCAATGCCTTGGACTATCAGTTATGTATCGGAAGAAGAAAACAATGTGCTAACGGAGTCGGTTGAATTGTTATGGGGCGAGTAATGGTTGGCCTATTATGCTTTGGACTGGTCATCATCATGCATTTGACGGGATGTACAAAGGCACCTGAAGTTTTTACATTTTACCAGGAAGGGACTCACTTGATTGGTGGGAACAATCTTGTGAGAATTGATTATTTACAGGATGTGGTAGATTACTGCTTTGAGCCTGAGGCGATGTTGCTGTTTGTTTTGCATGAGGCACGTGGCGATCACAAGGATATGGTTGGATATGAAGCGGCACAGGCGCAGGGGCTTCGCGTTGGTGGCTTTATAACAGTCTATGAAGTGATGCTTAATTCTAACAATCCGGTCCTAGAGGAGCGCTACACAAGTGACTTCACTTGGGTGAATCCATGGCAGATTGATAGTGGCGATTTTGAAGGGGATGGCAACATTGAACTTTTCGTTGCCTGTTATAGAGCGACGGAATTCTATCCTGTCGACCGACGTCCATTCATTGTCACATGGGACGGTGAAAAAATCATTCGCAAATGGACCGGGTCTTATATTGGCGATGAGAAGTGGTTGGAAGGTAATATCAAGGATATGAATGAGGATGGAAAAGATGAGCTGGTTTTACGTGTGGTGAATGAAGATGGACTGCTTTCGGATCGGCATTATCAGTGGGATGGGTTTGGCTTTGATGCATTGAGTATTGGTCAGTGATGGATGCAGAGAGCATGATTTTTCATTAATAAAGGCATCTGGTCTATTGACCGGATGCCTTTCCTGCTTCGATGTATGTTTTCAAAGCTTCATTCATTTCCTTGAACTGTAATTCTGTCGGTTCAAGAACAGACTTGACCAGTGGCCTCACTAAAAGACCAGAGAAGCTTTCTCTTTGGATGAAGCGGGTACGGTCCTTGTCCATTCTTTGCCATAAGAATTCATGTTGCCCGTCAAAGAGACCTTTTACATATAGATGGCCAAGCCATTTATATCCTGTATCATGATCATTGACAAGTAGGGTGGGTTGAATGGTCATCTTCGTTTTACCGTTTTCAAGGAAGTCCACCTTAATACGTTCGCCGACGATTTTATCTTTAGCATCTATGGTGATGAAGGGATTCCATTTCTCATAGGCAGAAAAGTTGAAGAAGGCTTTTGTTACTTCTTCAAGTGGTGCATGGATGATGATCTCGGTGTATATGCTGTATTTCATGTTATTTCAATCCTTTCATTAACATCTGAATCAACTGGTCCACGAAGGTTTCATCCAGGGTGAGCATGTCACTGTTGATATGAAACGTCTCATTGTGGTATGGAAAGCTGATACCAGCCAGAAGATAAAGATATGCCGTATCTATGGATAGGACATTAATAATGCCAGCTTCTTGGCAGGCTTTTAATTGTTCGTAGATTCTTTTCCAAGTTCTTTGTATCGAAGGCTTAATCAATTCTAATCTAGGAGATCTGAGTAGCAGCTCGCTATGGAGCAAATCTACCAACTCGGTGTCGATCTCTCTAAGCTTTATAACAGATCTAAGGGTTGCTTCAAGAGTCTCGAGTGAGGTGGTATAGCCCTTTGTATCTTCTTCATATTCCGGAAAGTAATAATCAAACAGCCCCACAAGGAGCCCTTCCTTGCCACCATAGTAATAAGAAATCATGGAGCTGTTCACTTGAGCATCCCTGGCAATCTCACGAATAGATGTTTTGTCATAGCCTTGAGAGGAAAAAAGTTTCTTAGCGCTGATAAGTAAGTGTTCTTTTTTAGTCATGATGGCCTCCTGATTCACTATCAATCAATCGATTGATTGATGGTCATATTGTAGCACGTTGTGTGGACCAATGCAAGTTATTCTCAATATCGAATATAAGAGATCATGATATAACCGCCTTAGCATGATATAATGAAGCAAGGCATTCGATGCTCTACTGGATCACAACATAAGACGGACACATTCATGGGGAGAAATGGTTGATGTTATTTTTAATGATGATTGAAGATCCTGTCAAAAGAGATAAACTGGCAGAACTTTATCATAAGTATAAGAAAGATGTTTATACCAAGGCAAAAACTATTTTAAGGGATGAGGAGATGGCGCTTGATATGACTCAAGAGACGTTTATAAGAGTCAGCAGACATTTGGATAAGCTGGAGGATACCCACTGTAACAAAACAAGGGCCTATCTCGTTATTATAGTAAAGAACCTTTGCTTAGACTATATTCGGTCAAAAAAGGATCAGCTGTCTTCAAATTACGAAGATGTTAGCATGCTGCTGCCTGACACGGATGATACACCGGAAGATATAATCATTAAGATGGATAGTACAAAAGAGATGGCAGACTATCTATCAAGAATCAACCCATCCTATGCAGAAGTGATTAATCTGCGTTACTACCAAGGGTATTCGAACAAGGAGATTGCCGATCTTCTTGGCATATCACATGGGAATGTAAGAGTTAGGCTAAAACGTGCCTTAGAAGCTATAAAAGTGCTGATTGAAGAAGGAGTGGCTGTGTATGAGTGATTTAACACGAGATGAACGTCAAAGAAACAGAAAGCTCAATGAAGCGGCCTTGTACGATATCGGATTTCACAACAGCGAGCAGATCTGTGCAGAAATGGATGCCTTACTGGAAGAATATTCAGATGTTGAGGTGCCTGGGAGTCTGGATGATTGGTTTGAGGCATTCAAGTCGCAACAGGCAACACACCCCCCAAGCAAGAATAAGTGGTTAAAGCTGAATCATTACTCTAAGAGGGTGGCAGTTATTTTCATAGTCGTCCTAATATCTGCCGGAACCATAACCTTGGGTGTCGAGGCAAACCGCGTCAAATTCTTCAATTATGTTATAGACGTACAAGAGAAATTCAGCAATATAATCTTGCAGAAAGATGTTGAGAAATATGCCTTCAATGAAGAAATGATTCCTTCGGAATGGGAGTCATATTATTTTCCTGAGTATATGCCAGGGGGTTATGAATTATTAAAAGCATCCGGTCCCAATATGAATAAGGTCATGGAATTCTCAGACGGCAGTGAGACAATTGTCTTGATACAATCCGAGGCTGATATGAGTATGCATATGGATACGGAAGAGGCAAAGGTCATGGAGATTGAAATAGAAGGGTCAAAAGTCATAATGGTGAATAAGAACGAATATATAACAGTCTACTGGTACAAAAAGGACACATACTTTGTCTTAAGTGGCCACATAGAGACCGATAATCTCGTTGAGATTGCCTCAAGCCTACAGGTTTATCAATAAAGAGAAGAATATTCGAAAAAAATTAAAAATAAGTGTAACGGAAAGTCTTCCTCACTCGTGTATATAGTATAGACGAAATGGGAGGTATAAGGTATGACGATTTACTATTTAGGAGTCATTCGAGCAACATTAGAAATTGCTGCACTAATATTATTTTGCATAGCTGCAGTTAAATACTTACGAAGTCAATAATTTTTACGATATTATTCAAACTAAATAGTATAGCTCGCAAAATCATGACTTGCAAAGTTACACTAATTCTAACAATTGAAATATTAACACCAAGATCTACGAGTTGTACTACAACAATTCGTAGATTTTTTACAGTGCAGGAGATAACTTTTTAGTGAATTCCCAGTATAGTAAAACTTTGAATTAATAATGTATTATTAATGCGTTTATGTTCTCATTAAATCGGATGAATTGAATCGATCGGAAAGGGTGGATGATGATCTGTTGTGGTTAGTCCAAAACGGTTGAGTACAAGCAGGAGTATTCAAAAACAATGTATGCTTTTGCTGAATATACCGATGCGGCTCCGGAATACTCATTTGCCAATGACCATGAAAGTAAAAATATATGATTATGGGTATAAATGGGGTTCAGTATATACGGATGAGGTTAGTTTGAATGCGGATTTAGCAGATTATAAATAGAACCAGGATATTGTCTAAATACTCCCCTTTGCTATATGCGTTATAAATATTAGCAAAGGGGAGCAATGAAAAAGAGATTCCTAGTTAACTGACAGAATGGATGGTAATACGATGATACAAAATTTGTTAAAAATCAAAAAGTTTTCTTATATAATTACGTTTGTATTTGTAACAATAGCATTAGTACTAATATTTAAATCATCGGGTACCTATAAAAAAACTGTGGGTGAATATGATAATACAACATTAGTTCGATTCATAAATTGTTTAGATAGAATATGTGTAGATTATAAAAATGATTCCAGTAATATAGATTTACTCGATAACGAATTGAATATGCTCGGAGTATATATTGGATACATGAATAACTCGCCGCATATGAAAAATATTGCGGTAGGCATATATGATATTGGACTATATGATTATGATGACCTAAACCAAGCAACTATAGAAGAGATTAAGAATATAAAAACGATTTTTGAGAATGTGAAAAATGAAATATATGAACAGAATGGTGATTATAGAGTACTAACTTATAAATATTTTTCGAATAAAGGTAATATTGAGGAAATAAATATAAATATTGAAAAAGCTTTGAATAAGTAAACGTGAGTGTTTTACACTCCGATGAATATAACTGATGATGGATCGATATCCTGCCTGGAACTTCCTAATTGATTTGACGCCAGCACTAATGAGAACCATTATTGACAAAATTGTCTCAAGGGTCTATAATATTCTTACATAAATCTTGCACGATTAAAGGTGGGAATACATGTCCGAATTCAAATTAAATGACCTGATGTGCTTTCAGCTCTATCAGGCATCAAGAACAATGACAAGACTCTACAAGGATATACTTAGGCCTCTTGACCTAACCTATCCACAATATATAGTGATGGTACTGCTATGGGAAAATGGTACGTTGTCCTTTAGTGAAGTGAGCAATAGGCTTCAACTGAAGACCGGAACCCTTAGTCCACTTCTTAAGCGCCTTGAGAAAGACGGTTGGATTGAGCGCAAGCACAACAAGAAGGATGACCGAATGGTAGAGGTTGCCCTTGGCAAGCGCGGTATTGAGAACAAGCATATATGGGCGGAAGTGCCATGTAAAGTAGCAGAACTCCTAGATTATGATACGGATACTTACGAAGAGTACTTAGAAGCAATCAGGGACATTAACGAACATCTGCACAATCTGGAAGAGAACTGAGTTTTAACCATAATCTAATGTGTTTTAGAGTTATTTTTAAGTAGTGACAGCTATAATGGAATCATCAATAGTCCTAAGAAGATATGAGGTGATCCAATGGAAAAGAGACTCTACAAATCAAGAAATGAAAGAATGGTGTTCGGTGTCTGCGGTGGTATTGCAGAATATTTCAACGTGGATCCGACCATTGTTAGATTGGCACTTGTACTGCTTGTATTTAGCGGATTTGGAATAGTGGCATACATTGTTGCTGCTATCGTAATGCCAGAGGAACCAGTGGTGACATCAAGAACACAGCCAAGTGAGAAAGAAGTGGTTGTGGAAGAGGAAGATGTCAAAGAGAAAGACGAATAGTAAGATCGTAAGTGAATAATGTCATTTGAGAGTCGCCAAGAGGCGGCTCTTTTTGTGCGTAAAAAATATTTTGAAGTTATCCGATTTGCCTAAAAAAGCTTAAGATTATCCGCTGAATATTTGTGAATCTTTTACCGAAATGACGGTAGAAAGGGATGAATAAAAAATAGTGATATTCTAATGATAATAATTATTAGTATCACGCGATTTGACAAACGCTGTCAATGATAATAATATTCAATATCGTAGAGATGTGTCTCTGCACTAATTTATGACGCCATGTTACCATGACGATCAAAGATGAGAGGTTAACAATGAGAATGAAAAGTTTAAAATTATTTTTTATAGGTTTGATGGCAACGATGATCCTTGCCGGCTGTGCTGGTGCTGAGCCGAATGAAGAGACCGTGGAAACGGCTGTGTCTGAAGTTGAAGCATCTGATGCTGAGACAGTTACCGCTGAAAGTGAAGACAGTGAACAAGAAGTTGAAGTGGATAAGACGGAGACGATTGTTATTAGTCATGCCTTTGGTGAAACTGTCATAGAAGGTAAGCCAGAGCGTGTTGCAACGATTTCTTGGGGGAACCAAGACTTGCCACTGGCTCTTGGGGTAGTTCCTGTAGGGGTATCAAAGGCCAACTACGGTGTGACAGATGATAGCTTTCTTCTACCATGGACCAAGGAATCCTTTGAGTCCCTTGGAGAAACGGCGCCAGTACTTTTTGATGACCTGGCGGGCCTTAACTATGAAGCGATTAATGATGTGGCACCGGATGTGATTCTTGCGGCCTACTCAGGATTGACAGAAGAGGAATACCAACTTCTTAGTGAAATAGCACCGGTTGTGGCTTACCCTGAGAATCCATGGCAAACCCTGTGGCGTGATCAAATTACAATCAATGCGACAGCCATGGGTATGGCTGATGAGGGGGATGCCCTGGTTGCAGAACTAGAAGCGTTGATTGAAGAGAAAACCAGCGCATATCCTGCAATTGAAGGTAAGAGTGCTGCCTTCTTCTACTTCAATCCAGCGGACCTTGGTAAATTCTATGTGTATCTACCAGAGGATCCTAGAGCTGCTTACTTGACTGACCTTGGTATGAGCGTACCTGACAGTGTTATTGCTTTGGCTGAGACAACAGATAGCTTTGCCCTCGAAATCAGTGCAGAGAACGCCGATCTATTGGCAGATGTTGATATTATGATTGCTTATGGTTCTGATGAACTGGTTGGTCAACTGCAGGCTGATGCTCTTGTTGGTACCATTCCAGCAGTTGTACGTGGTTCTGTTGTTGTTATCGAAGACAACACACCACTAGCAGCGTCTGGAACGCCAAGTGCCTTGTCTATTGAAGCAACGATTGATGAGTACCTTGCCCTTATAGGTGCAGCAGCTGAATTGGTTCAATGAGCAAGGGACGATATGTAACTCAAGTAGCTTTGATGGCCGTGCTGTTATTTCTTGTAGTGATGGCATCCCTTCGCTACGGGGCAAGAACCGTACCAAGTGAAGCGGTACTTAACGCTCTTATGTCGAAGGGTGAGACGACCATGAATCAGTTAGTGGTGATGGAGCGGATTCCAAGAACACTTTTCGGTCTATTGGCCGGCGCAGCCCTTGGTTTATCCGGTATGTTGATGCAATCAGTGACAAGAAATCCAATAGCCGATCCAAGCATACTTGGTGTGAATACCGGTGCCAGCCTAGCGGTTGTCATCGGTATCGCTTATTTTAAAATCAGTACACCGATCTTATACATTCTATATGCCATCGTAGGTGCCTCATTGGCTTGTTTATTGGTCTATGTTATGGGGTCAACAGGCAGTGGCAAAGCGACACCAATTAAGTTGGCGTTATCCGGTGCGGCTGTTAGTGCGGCGTTGTCTTCGATGGTAAGCCTTGTCATATTACCAAGAACCGATGTGATGAATGCCTTTAGATTCTGGCAGGTCGGCAGTATCAGTGGTGCCAGTATGGAAGGTATCGCTATTATTGGTCCCTTGTTGTTAATTGGGGCAGTGCTGGCATTGGTTATGGCACCAGGGCTTGACGCTATTGCTCTTGGGGATGCTCTGGCAACAGGGCTGGGAGCGAATACTGGTCTTATAAGAGGTATTAGTATTGTGGCAGGCGTGTTGCTATGCGCAGGGGTGACCGCCCTAGCAGGTCCAATTGGCTTTGTTGGCCTCATGGTGCCTCATGGCGTACGGATGATTGTTGGCCCTGGCTTTAGGAAGATGATACCAGTGGTCTGTCTTACTGGTGCTTCTCTACTTCTTGGGGCAGATGTCATCGGTCGAATCATAGGTAGGCCAAGTGAGCTTGAAGTGGGCATCGTGACAGCCTTTATCGGTGCGCCGGTATTGATTGGTATAGCGATGAAAGCACGGGTCAAGGTATAGGTGAGGTGACAGGATAATGACAGAAGCAATGATAAGAAAGCAATATAAAAAAAGATATCTAAGAGGCCATCTCCTAACCTTGTTGATCGCTGCCCTGGTTCTTGTTTTGGCTGGGGCTATGTTGCTTCTTGGCAACACATTTTACAGCCCTCTTACAGTCCTTAAGGTACTTATGGGAGATACTATAAAAGGCGCCAGCTTTGCTGTAGGTACCATACGATTACCTAGAATGTTGGCGGGCTTGGTGGCAGGTATGGCTTTTGGAATGGCGGGCAGTGCCTTTCAGATCATGCTAAGAAATCCAATGGCAAGTCCAGATATCATCGGTATTACTTCCGGTTCAAGTGCTGCGGCGGTCTTTTGCATTATGGTACTTCATGCAGGCAGTGGTCTAACAGCTATAGCCTCTGTTGTCAGTGGTCTTGGAGTGGCACTGTTGATCTTTGCCTTATCAGGAGGCGGACATTTCTTTGGTGGTAGATTAATCTTGATAGGAATTGGCATATCCGCCATGCTCCGCTCGGTTATTTCTTATTTGATGCTAAGAGGCAGTCAGTATGATGTACCAGGAGCCATGCGATGGTTAAGTGGTAGCTTGAATGGCGTTCAGATGGACGAAATAAGTCTTTTGGTGGTGCTGGTGCCAGTATTTGGGATGGCTCTGATGCTCCTAGAGCGATACTTGAGAATATTGGCACTGGGAGAGCAGTCAGCCATTAGTCTTGGTGTAACAGTAGCGAAAGTACGTTTGATGATTGTCATCAGCAGTGTCGTCCTTATAGCCTTTGCTACAGCAGTCACAGGTCCTATTGCCTTTATCTCTTTCTTGGCGGGTCCAATAACCAAACGGTTGGTAGGGACATCCTATGGGCAAATATTGCCAAGTGGACTGGTGGGGGCATTGATGGTTCTCTTAGGGGATATCATTGGCAGTCATTTATTTCCGGTACAGTACCCAGTAGGGGTTGTAACAGGTATTATCGGTGCGCCATACCTGATTTATCTACTTATACGATTGAATAAACGAGGAGGTGCGGCATGATGAAACAGGTCACACTGGAAGGCAAGAACCTTCAAGCAGGTTATGATAAAAAAATCATCTTAAAGGACGCATCGGTCAGTATCCCAAACGGCAAAATCAGTGTGATTATCGGTGCTAATGCCAGTGGCAAATCAACTTTATTAAAAACACTGGCAAGACTGATTCATCCATTAAAGGGTCAAGTTCTTCTAAGTGGTGAGGACATTCATAAGACACGGCCGAAAAAAGTGGCCAGAACTCTAGGACTCATGCCTCAATCACCGATTGTTCCTGAAGGTATACTTGTATCAGACTTGGTGGCTAGAGGACGATTTCCTTACCAGACATGGGCTGGTGGTATGAGTGATGAGGACCATGAGGCAGTGGCAGAAGCCCTTGAAATCATGGGTATCACAGAGCTGGCAGATCGCTGTTTAGATGAACTGTCCGGTGGTCAAAGGCAAAGAGTGTGGATTGCCATGGCATTGGCTCAACAGACAGAAGTACTTCTACTGGATGAACCCACCACTTTCTTAGACATTGCTTATCAAGTGGAGATTCTGGACCTTCTGACAGATTTGAACCGCAGAAGAGGGACGACCATCGTCATGGTTCTTCATGAAATCAACCTGTCTGTCAGATATGCAGACCATCTCTTTGTAGTGAAAAATGGGCAAATCCTAGCAGAAGGACCCCCTTCATCTGTTGTGACAGAGACACTGATTGAAGAGGTCTATGGCATTGCCAGTCATATTCTGACAGACCCAATGACCGGAGCACCGATGATGATTCCGGTGGGAAGGCATCATATGAGGTGAGTTACTTATGATGCTATAGAAGTCTAGGAATAATATACCTCATCGGCATGCTCTTGGAACGTCCTGTTCCAAAGGCATGCGGCTACACATCCATGTTTCGCTTGCTCATGAGGTAATATTATGCCTAAACTTCTATAATAACATCATATTTTGTAATTAGTGAAAAAGAAAAGAGCGCCTCCATTCGTGGAAGCGCCTTTTTGATTTCTTACCGAAACCGAATCAGGTTTCTATGGGTGCATATGTTTTCTGGAGTATCGGAGAACGGACTTGGAGTGCGACATTTATCACATGGAGGTGATAAGAGTCGCCGGAAGAAATCATATGCATCCATAGGGTTCTGATGACAATGACATTAGAAAAGGACTGCCACTTAGTGTGACAGTCCTTAGTCCGTAGTCAATCATTAAATTGTGAAATTTTAGAACAGTGGTACAACAGCACCTTCATATTTTTCGTTGATGAAATCACGAACGCGTACATCAGTGATTGCTTTCACAAGAGCCTGTACTTCCGGTGCTTCTTCATTACCGGCTTTCACAACAAGGATGTTGGCAAAAGTCTCAGCGGCGATGGACTCAGCGGCTTCGCTTGCAAGGGCATCTGTTGCTGCATTAAGGCCGGCTTCGATTGCGTAGTTACCATTGATGACAGCAAGGTCAACATCTGGCAAGGAACGGGCAATCTGAGCGGCTTCAATCTCAATGATCTCAAGAGACTTAGGATTGTCTGTGATGTCATTGATTGTAGCGGCAAGGCCAGCTTCAGCATTCAATGTAATAAGACCTTGTGCTTCAAGAAGAAGAAGGGCTCTAGCTTCATTGGTTGTATCATTAGGAACAGCCACAGTTGCACCATCAGCAAGGGCTTCAAGAGAAGCTGTCTTACCTGGGAAAAGACCAAGTGGCTCAAAGTGTACGTTGGCAACGGATACAAGGTCTGTATCGTTCTGAGCATTGAAATCAGTCAGGTATGGTTGGTGCTGGAAGTAGTTGGCAACGAGTTCTTCTTGGTCAAGGGCAAGGTTTGGCTGAATGTAATCTGTGTATTCTACAATCTCAAGCTCGTAACCATCTTCAGCAAGAATGTCTTTTACAACAGCCAATACTTCAGCGTGTGGGGCAGGTGTAGCACCTACCTTAATAACTTTGGAAGCTTCTTCTGTTTGACCGCAAGCGGTAAGAAGTGCCAGTGCGCTTATAGCAGTGAGTAAAAATGTTAATAATTTTTTCATAATCGTATCTCCTTTAATCTTCTTGAATTCTTTCATTGTAAATCTATAAAAAACAGCAGTGCCCATGACCCCAAAGTCATGAATGAGCTTTGTTAAGGAAATAATGCCCTTAACGCTGTCGTTTATCTGTTTTTAATGCGGCTTTAAGGCCTATTTCCTGTATAATCTGGACAATTAATACAAGCAGAGCAACTGTGACAAGCATTATGCCTGTTTGATACCTGTAGTATCCGTATCTTATGGCCAAGTCACCTAGACCGCCACCACCAACAAAACCGGTCATAGCTGAATAACCAAGAATGGTTGTAATGGCAATGGTACTGCCTTGAATCAGGGATGGCCTTGCTTCTGGCAGCAGTACTTTGAAGATAATCTGCAAAGTGGAGGCGCCCATGGCTTGAGCAGCTTCGATGACCCCATTGTCCACTTCTCTTAAAGAGCCTTCTACGATTCTGGCAATAAAAGGTGCAGAGCCGATGACCAGGGGAACAATGGTGGCAGTAGAGCCAAGGGTGGTACCTGTAATGAACCTTGTGATGGGTAGTACAGCAATCAATAAAATAAGAAAAGGTACAGATCTTAAAACATTGATGAGGGTGCCAAGGGTGCCGTATAGGGCTTTATTCGGTGTCAGACCTTTGCTGTCTGTAACGGTCAGCAAAATCCCTAAAGGCAATCCGATGGCATAAGCAATAACGGATGAAATAAGGGTCATATAGATGGTCTCTAAGAAACCGTTGGCAATCATAGGTATGAGTGTCTTATCCAATGTCTGTCACCTCCTCAACGGTATGGCCTTGTTCTTTCAGATAATGGACCATTCGTGTAGCGATGGAAGCATCTTTTGGTAATTGAAGGACAATCTGGCCGAAAGCTTTACCATCCAGATCTTTGGTATTGGCAAAGAGTATATTCACTGGTTGCTTGAATCTAAGAACCAAGTCTGCTACGACTGGATCGAAGGAAGACTGACCGTCAAAAACGATTCGGATATGTCCTTCTTTGGCAAAGCCTTGAATACGGCTCTCCTTGGCGTAGATGAATTTCTTGGCTGTGTCTGATTTCGGTGAGAAAAAGACATCCTTTACTGCACCGATCTCTGCAATGCCCTGCTGGTCAATGACAGCGACCTTGTGGCATATTTTTTCAATGACATCCATCTCATGGGTGATCAATAAGATGGTTAGCCCCAACTTGGCGTTGATATCTTGAAGAAGCTTCAGAATATCGTTGGTAGTGGAAGGATCCAGAGCACTGGTAGCTTCGTCACAAAGCAATACCTTAGGATTCGTCGCAAGAGCTCTTGCAATGGCCACACGTTGCTTTTGTCCACCGGATAACCTTGCCGGATATGACTTGGCCTTATCACTCAGACCGACCAGTTCAAGAAGTTCGGATGCTCGCTTTCTGGCATCTTTTTTTGATACTCCGGCAATCTCAAGTGGAAAGCAGACATTGTCAATGACAGATCGCTGCATCAACAGGTTAAACTGCTGGAAGATCATGGACATCTGTTGTCTGGCCTGTAATAGTTCCGGACGCTTTAATGCACTCAGTCGAACGCCATCAAAAATGATATCGCCACCTGTTGGTGCCTCTAGATGATTGACACAGCGTATTAGGGTACTTTTACCAGCACCACTTTCACCGATGATACCGAATATCTCACCTTTTTTTACATCAAGGTTGATTTTTTCCAGTACTTTGAGACTGCCGTAATGTTTGGTCAGGTTCTCAATCTGAATAATGGGGGGTTCTAAGCTCATGTTAGATCCTTTCTTAGTACCTTTGTCAGGCACCACTTTATCATGGTAAAGTAATTAAGTACATAAAAAAAAGACCCCGCTAAGGTCTTCATCAATTACTACTTGGAAAATATGTCTTCAACCTTATGAAATAACACTGCTATGGAATTGAGTACAAGGTAAATAGGCCATAGTGCACATAGAACAGCACATGGTCTCTCGCATCATCATTGCAGTTGTCATTGTTGTGTTAGCAATAAGGGACATATCTTTTCCTTTCCAAATGGTTCATCAAATAATCATAATACCGAATCGCATGTTATGTGATCCGTCTCTTGGATTATACGAGGACTTCGGATGTATGTCAACCTATATGTCAGCGTTATAATACGCAATTTTGTTTCGCATATACGGCAAATGTACAGTTACCTTCCTGTAGAGGGAAAGGCGTGTCTATGCTATAATCGTCAATAACCGAATAATTTGACGCATTATAAGTGTTTGGAGATAAGGCTTCATAATCGGTGGGGTTGATCTGTTTCTATTGATTAAATTATCAGGTGTTATGTTGGAGGTATGGCTTTTGCCATTGGGGTATTATGAATCATTATTTTAACAGCAGTATATTCAAAAGATTGTTCTTATCTTATGTCACCATTATACTTGGGTGCTTTCTTTTTTATTCTTTCTTCGTCATTTATGAGAATAAAAAAGTCTTTGATGAACAGACACAGAAGTATTATGAGTATAAATTACAGGAAATCAGTACGGTCATAGACAGTGAGTGGATGGATGCCAATGGGATTGTTACGCGACTTAATGCCTCTGGTGCCATCAATAATCTGTATATGAGCGCTAAGCATAATAAGACGGTGGATGCTTATGTGCTGTTTCAGGTAATCAATGAACTTAAGCAGGCCAAAGCTATTGGCAATAATCTGAACATCTATGATACGATTATTTTCTTTGAAAATTACAACAGAGCCTATGCCAGTTCAGGCGTTATGCCATTGGAGCAACCCTTCTATGGTACCTTTGATGTGGCCAGCGGCATGTCTTTGACGACCCTTAAGGAGACTTACGCAACAACCCTTAACAACAGTCTAACATTTAATAAGTCTTTTTTGGTCTACACCGACTATTATGCTTATGCCTATGCAGGAGAAGTGACAAGGCGAGGTGTGGTCCATGTTCTCTTTGATGCCAAACGCATGGAAGGGATGGTGGATGAACTTCTTGGAGAAGGTGTCTCACTGAATATTGCCAGTAACGGTGTTGGTGTTGTGGATTATGGCAGCTCAGAAGACACTGAGCGTATTTTTAGCAGGGAGTCCAGCGTTGCTAAAGAGTTGGTTTATACCATGAGCGTCAGTCATGAGAATTTTCACATGAACTTCTCGACCATGACTTTAGTGGCCTTGTCGGTTGGCATTGCCTTGACGGTATTTTTCATCCTTATTTCATACTTTTTGACCAAGCGCCATTATCTGCCGATCAACGAGATCAGAAGTCTGATCAGAGAAAAGAACGATGCTACTTTTAAAGATATGGATGATATGCTTGAAGATATCCGATCGGTTATTGGAGAGAGAAACGGTTACAGGGAAGAAGTGGTCAGTATCAGTCCCTATGCACAAGCCGGTATGATACATGAGTTGGTCAAAGGCAGTGGTGTTGGTGATAGATTGCAGATTCTTAATCAGGCGACGACCCTTGGGCTTAAGAAGCCCTATTATTATCTGGCATTGATTAACCTGGCCCATAAGAGTGTTACAAGAACTAAGTACCGTATGGGTGAGGGGATGATGGGCATCTTCATTGACACCTGTCAGATGATCTCTAATGAGGAACGTCAGGTGGCCTGTTATCAATCGGATAGTGATACTTGTATCTTGATCATCAATTCAGATGAAGCTGAAGACTTAGATGAGCTGATGTACATGTTCTATAATGGTGTGTCCGGTCGTATGGAGGATCAGAACATCCTCATCACCATTGGTGTCGATAGGCAAAGAGATAGCATTGATGAGTTGAGTGAGGCCTATGGCTGCGCAGAGAAAGCTTTGGGTCAGATGCTGGTGGAAGGGAGAGGCTCCGTTTTCTTCTTTGAGGAGGACATAAGAAGTACAGGCCACGATTATCATTTCCCAAAAGATGCTACCATGAAACTGGTCAAGTGGATCAAAGGTGGTCAAGGACAAGAAATCGGTGAATACCTGAATGAAATCTATGAGAAGAACATCAAGGATCATGCCCAGCATTTTCACGAACTTCATATGCTGATTGATGAACTGCATCTTGTTACCATGCACGCCATTAGAGATATTGAAGCTTTTAACAATGTGTCCTTTAATATTGAAAAGATTGCCAACAATGCCACACTAAGAGAAATATTTGATTATTATATCGATGTGTATACCACTTTAATCGATCAATACCCACAATATGCGGAAGTTCAAAATAGAATGGCGACAGTGGATGAAGAGATCATCGCGTATATGAAGGATCATTTTAGGAATCCGGACATGTCCCTATCAACTATTTCTGATGCCTTTGGTGTGAGCAATAAGTATGTGACAATGTTGTGCAAACGTCACTGCGGGAAAACGTATATTCAAAAACTGAATGAACTCCGTATACAATTCGCTATTGATCAGATGGCATCCACAAAGGAACCATTGCAGTTGATTGCAAAGCGTGCTGGCTACAGCAATCTTTTGACTTTCAGAAGAAACTTCAAAAGTATCACAGGCTATAATCCCAGTGATTATACGAATCAGGTAATGGACAGCTGATGTATCAAAAAAGGAAGGGAAAATGCACCCTTCTTTTTTTGATGCATAATCTTCTGTTGCAGTGATTGCAAATACAATACCTATGAGTCACATTATAATGTACAGAATATCTCAAAATGAGCACTCATCTAAAAAAACGTCCTAAAATGATGCGGTCGTAAAATGAAACTTTCTAAAGTGTTGTGCAAAAGATACAATAGTTCTTGTCCTGATGGAACATTAATAACGGCATTGACCAAACAAAATTTGTGTAGTGGGTACTGCAGGCCCAATTGATTGGTCAATGTTCATATGGAGGTGTCACTTTGCAGAATAAAAAAGGTCTGCTGACGGTGATAAAAAGGGATAAGTACTTATTATTAATGTTCTTACCTGTTTTTATCTACTACATCATCTTTTGCTATTGGCCGATGACGGGTATTGTAATGGCATTCAAGAACTTCCGCCCAGGAAACGGCATTTATGAAGGTGCATTTGTCGGGACCAAGTGGTTTGTACAGTTCTTTGAATCCGTATTCTTCTGGAGGCTTATCCGGAATACGTTCCTGTTGGCATTCTATTCACTGATATTCGGTTTTCCTATTCCGATTATCTTTGCCGTCTGTATCACACAGATGCGCCATAAGGTTTTTCAGAAGCCTGCACAGGTTATCACGTACCTGCCTTACTTCATATCAACTGTTGTTATCGCAGGGATGATTACTAATTTCTTATCTCCGTCAGATGGTATCATCAATAAGATGATTGAATTCTTTGGTGGTAAGGAAATCAACTTTCTAATGGAACCGGGGTGGTTTAGGTCGGTCTATGTCATTTCTAAATCATGGCAGTCCTTTGGCTTCAATTCCATTATATTCGTTGCAGCAATCATGGGTATCCCTGGTGAACTCTATGAAGCTATGAAGGTGGATGGGGCATCAAAGTGGCGTCAGATATGGCATTTGGTATTACCAAGTATCAGACCAACCGTTGTCCTTCTTTTGATCCTATCATTGGGGGGCATCATGAGTGTAGGTTTCGAGCAGGTATATTTGCTCTATAATCCATCCACTTATGAAACAGCGGATGTTATATCCACCTATGTCTATAGACAGGGTATCCTGAACCAGAACTTCAGTTATGCGACAGCAGTTGGTCTTTTCAATTCCATTATCAGCTTCGTTGTCGTAGCATCAGCCAACAAGATCAGCCGATATGTCAGTGATACGGCAGTTTGGTAGAAAGGAGCAGCGTATGAATAGAACTTTAAGTAAGAGTAAAAGGAAGTTTGACAGCGATGTGCTGGTGGATATATTCATCTATATCTTCATATCCCTTGCAGTCATTGTGACGCTGTACCCTTTCATCTATGTCGCCGCAGTATCCTTCAGTTCAGGGGATGCGATCAATAAGGGAGAAGTTTTCCTTTGGCCAATCGGCTTCAACATTGAAACCTATAAGATGGTTTTCACCTATAAGGATTTGTGGATTGCCTATGGCAACACAGTCCTATACACTGTAGGAGGTACTATCTTCAATATGGTGTTTACGATACTGGCAGCTTACCCGTTGTCCAGAAGGTATTTCTTCCTTCGTCGTAAACTGAACTTTTTCATCGCAGTAACCATGTACTTTTCCGGTGGTTTGATTCCAATCTATATTGTTGTCACCAGTCTGGGATTGTACAATTCACGTTGGGCGATGATTATACCGTTGCTTGTCAGTGCTTTCAATATCATGATTTGCCGATCCGCTTTTGAGTCCATTTCAGAAGAGATCTTTGAAAGTGCCAAGATGGAAGGCGCCAATGATTTCCATATTCTTTATCATGTGGCGGTACCTTTGGTCAAACCGACATTAGCAGTATTAACGCTTTATTATGCAGTAGCCAGATACAATGACTTCTTTAGTGCATTGCTATATCTGGGAAGAACAGAACTCCAGCCACTTCAGCTTTTCCTTAGAAGAATCTTATTGATGGCTTCTACGGAGATCATGCAGAAGGCGGGCAGTTCCATGCCAATCGATGCAGCAGCTTTGTCTACTTTACAGATCAGATACGTTTGTATCGTCATAGCGACCGTACCGATATTTCTTATTACACCGTTTATGCAAAAGCACCTTGTTGAGGGGACGATGCTTGGAGCGGTTAAAGGGTAAGAGAGGCATACTTCGGGTAAAACCGACAATCCGATTAAGAGTGATATGGCTGGCAGGTGAGAAACTGCAGCCGTGAATTAAGGAGAATATAATGAAGAAGATAGTAGCATTGTTATTGGCAGGGGTAATGGTAATCTCTGCAGGGTGTGGCAGTAGTGATTCAGACAACAAAACAGCAGAAGAGGTAACTGTGGATGCACAGGCATCTTCCGAATTTGTCTATGATGGTTCAGGTCCAATTACTGATGCAACGGACGCTAAGATCAGTCTGCTTGGTATGAACTCATGGTATACCAATGCAGACCTGACAGAAGCAGGCATCATTCTTGAAACAGAAGCGCGTACAGGTGTGGATGTTGATTGGCAACTATTGACACCAACCAACTATCAGGATTCAGTTAGCCCAATGCTTGCAGCAGGTCAAGACCTTGCTGACATCGTTCAGCTTCCAGACCTTGATGAGAACATGACATACATTCAATCCGGTCTGTTCCTTCCATTGGATGACTTGATTGAGACTTCAGGGGTTAACATCAAGAAGTATTTTGAAGAGAACCCAGACATCAAAGCCAGCCTTACTGCTGAAGATGGTCATATCTATTACATTCCAGCGGGTGTTGTAACAGATAACTTTCAGCCATGTCTTATGATCAATGTTGAATGGCTTGATGCCCTTGGTCTTGAAGAACCAACGACTCTTGATGAATTCGTTGCTGTTCTTAGAGCTTTCAGAGACAACGACCCTAATGGCAATGGCGAAGCGGATGAGATTCCTATGAGTATCCAAAGCAAGATGGTACCATACCTCTTCTCTCCAGCATTCGGCCTTGACCTTGTCAGCGGTTTCCAAGCAGATGAAGATGGTGTTGTAGAATACGGTTTCAATACACAAAACTTCAAAGAGTACCTGACTTTCCTTCACACTTTATATGAAGAAGGTCTTCTTGAGACGGAATTCGCATCACTTTCCAGAGACCAAGTTATTCAGAGACTTTCACAGAACCAAACAGGTGTAACTTTTGACTTTAGCTGGCAAATGTCCCAATCCTACAGTTCACTGTTCGATTCTTATGATGGTACATCACCTGTGATCAAAGGTATTCCACCACTTAGCAGCGACGAGTACGAAGGTTTCTATGTTGGTAGAAATCCAGTCAACGCAATCTTCGGTGTTACTGCTGACAGTGAGAACCCAGCTCTTGCTTTCAAATTCCTTGACTACACTGTAGGGGATGAAGCACAAGACCTCTTCGTATGGGGTATTGAAGGGGACACTTATGAAGTGGTTGATGGTGAGAAGCAATATACTGAGAAAGCGAAAGACAACACTTATATCCAACAGCTTGGTATCAACCCAGCATGTCTTCCAGCACGTCAGTCTGTAGAAGCGGTTAACATTCTTCTTCCTGAATGGCACGTTGAGATTGACCAGGACATGGAACAATACATGCAAGACCCATGGCCATTCATCTATGCTAATCAAGAGGAAGCGAACATTGTCAGCCAGTATATGGCGGACATCATCACTTACGTGGATGAGATGACAATGAAGTTCATCACTGGTACTGAGAGTCTTGATAACTTTGACAACTACTTGAGTACGCTTGAGTCCATGAACATCGGTGAGATTGTTTCTATCAAGCAGGCTCAGTATGATCGTTTTGTTGAGGCTAATAAGTAGTTGAGGTGTAAATGTCGGGCCACTGGCTCAGCAATTCCCAACGGCATGCTGTTGAAACGTCCTGTTCCATAGGCATGCGGCTCCACGTCCGTGTTCCGCTTGCTTATGATAGAATGTTGAATCAATCCCCCCTCGGTTCCGTAAAATATAATTTTGTTGGCTGAACTAGCGGCTCTGGTGATTATCCAGGGTCGCTTTTATATTTCCCGGGAAATGTGTGATATGGTTGGTTGACAAATGAGCCTTTGACCTTAATAATAGGACTTGAACTTTTGTTATTTCATGAGTGGAAACTCGTTTGGAATGGGCGAATCATAGTGATAGATTGAGGGTCATGCGTTGGCGATTGTTTGACGTCTTTTTTCCATGGCCATAAGGTATAAAGATGAATAATGTAATTACGATTGAAGAGTTGAATCATTTAACAGAGGGCACTTATACATTGGTGGATGTAAGGGGTGAGATTCCTTATAATCATGGACATATGCCGGAGGCGGTGTTATGGGATCATGATCATCCGGAGACAACGATGGCGAGTTTTGATGACAGTAAGATTATTGTTGTCTATTGTATGAAGGGCTTGCTTAGTGGTGAAGTGGTGGACGTCCTTCATGAGAATGGCTTTGAAGCCTATAACTTGGAAGAGGGCTATGGGAAATGGCTGATCAGTCATTTTGAGATTAGTCAGCAGAAAACCAAAGATATTGAACAGAGCATTCGAAAGAAATTTCATAAGAAATTATTCTCCAGATTTGCGAAGGCAATCAACGAATATGAATTACTTAAAGAAGGAGATAAGGTGGCAATCTGTATCTCCGGCGGTAAGGATTCTATGGTGATGGCAAAGCTTTTTCAGGAACTTAAGCGTCATAATAAGTTCCACTTTGAGCTGGTATTTCTTATGATGGACCCTGGTTATGACGAGTATAACAGGGAGATTATTGACCGTAATACAAAGCTGCTTGATATTCCTGTGACTGTTTTTAATACGGATATCTTTGACAGGGTTTACAATATTGAAAAATCACCGTGCTACTTATGTGCTCGGATGAGACGAGGGTATCTGTATAGCAAGGCACAAGAACTTGGGTGTAACAAGATTGCTCTTGGTCATCATTATGATGATGTTATCGAGACTAATCTTATGAGCATGCTTTACGGGGCCCAGATACAGTCCATGATGCCGAAGCTTCACAGTACGAATTTTGAAGGTATGGAACTGATTCGACCCATGTACTTGATTCGGGAGGATGACATCAAACATTGGCGAGAATACAACGACCTTCAGTTCATTCAGTGTGCCTGTCGTTTTACCAATACATGTTCAACAGATGGTGGCAACACCAGCTCCAAACGTGCTGAAGTAAAGCATTTGATCAAGACGATGAAAGAAACCAATCCATATGTAGAAGGGAATATCTTTAAGAGTATGGAGAACGTTCAGATTGATACGGTAGTGGCTTATAAGACTAAGGGAGAGAAGCATCATTTCCTGGATAAGTACGATGATTAAGAGAAGCGTTAAGTGAAGGACACATGTTGATAATGATTATAAAAAGGCATAAAACCCGCAGATAAGTCTGCTGGTCTTATGCCTTTTTTTTGTGAACGAATATTCACAATTATGACAGTATATGTCATATAAGAGCGAATGCTATACATATGAATCTTGTAAGATTGTTTCATGGAGGTGATGGAATTGAGCAAAGAAAAAATGCACTCACTGCTTTTCCCGATATTTGATGTGATGCTGAATGGTTTCAATTTCATCATCATACTGTACATCAGTCATCGTCTGACACTGGATGGTTTCGGTATTTTCAGCGCACTGATGGCCATGGTTGGCATTCTGTTCATCGTTGGCGTCAGCGTGCAAACCTATGTTGCAAAGAATATTTCAAAGGCAAGGGATGCCACTTTTCTACTAAAGGGTATCGGTGGCCTGCTATTCGCTAATTTTATTATCGTATTAATGATACCGCTCTTTGCAAACATACTTCGGAGCAGTTGGCTTAGCATCATAATGATCGTTGTCATGTGGAATTTGCATATTGTACTAAGCATGGACCGAGGCATGATGCAGGGAAAAAAGAGGTTTAAAGATTTGAATATCAGTTTTTACATTGAAGTGCTGATAAGAATCACAGCAACCATCATTTCCCTCAGGTGGTATCAACATTATGAAATGGCAATTGGTAGCGTATTGATTGGTATCGTTGCCGCATTGGTTCACAGTAGGTGGCTGGTACAGAAGAATTATCTTCGAAGAAGCGATGAGGACAATAAAAATATTTCAAACACTGAGAATAAAGCTAAGTTGGAACTTAGAAGACTGATGATGGTGATGGTTGGTAATGGTTTCATCTATTACCTATCAGGCATCAATATTATCATTGTCAACAGAAGAATTCCAATAGTATCGGCAGAATATGGACTGGCCAGTAAATTTGGGGCACTGATTGTAGCGGTCATCATGAGTATCGTTACAGTATTGATTCCTTACATGGGACAAATCGGGAATGATGAAAAGGCCATTAAGAAATTCTCCAGACGCTGGTTCATTGTAATGGGATCTATAGGTATTGGGATATGGCTTGGATATATCTTTGTAGGACCTATCATATTCCCAATCATTTTTAAGGAAGGTTACAAAGAGGTAGGTAAGATTATACCGTATCAATCAATTGCATATATTGCAATGTCGGTGACACAAGTTACTGTAGCCTTCAACATCATCAATGAACGGTTTTATCATTTGAGGATATTGGCAGTTGGGGCGATTGCATTCACCATCACTTTGGTTACTGTACCCGCCGTCATTCAGTGGGTCATCGGTGCAGAGATTGCAATCAATGTCCTCATGCTGTTGGTGCATCTGTGGTTTTATTTTGAAAGGAGACAAGGTTATGAAGAAGAATATGCTATTTCTCTCTTGGAGAGACATCAAACATCCAAGTAAAGGCGGCGCAGAAGTATACACCCATGAAATGTTAAAACGTGTGGATCACTCTAAATTTCATATTACTCATATATCCCCTAAAAGTATACAGCGTGACGGCACTAAAAATGCAGAATCTGAATGGTTCGAGGGTATTCATTACTTAAGAATGGGGAATATGTTGACAGTCATTCCACTGAGCATGCTTTATTACATGAAACATCATAAGTCAATTGATCTGGTGGTGGACCAGTGTAATACCCATCGCTTTTTTACCCCTCTCTGGGTGAGACGACCAAAACGCATTCTTTTCATCCATCAACTTACCAGAGAGATATGGCGAATGAACTTACCTAGCCCTCTTGGAATAATCGGCGAGCTTATGGAGGATATGATGCTCCGTATTTATCGTAGAAACGGAACAATCACTGTATCGGAATCAACAAAAAAGGATTTGTTGAATCTTGGATTTGAAGGGGACCAAGTGGTTATTCTACCGGAAGGCATAGACTTCACACCTTGGGAAATACCTGTAATCAAGAAAGAAGCACAACTTCGATTCACATATGTCGGCCGATTTTCTTCTTATAAGGGGATTGATGATGCTCTTGAAGCATTCTGTCTACTATACCAGCGATACCCCATCACGCATATGGATATCGTAGGGAAATTGAATGTGCCATATAAGCAAGAGATACTAGACCCGATTATGAAGAAATATCATGTACCGGAGGTCGCTGTTACTTATCATGGGTTTGTATCAGAAGAGGAGAAGCTGTATCTTATGCACAGAAGCCATGCCATGCTTTTTCCATCAAAACGAGAAGGTTGGGGACTTACTGTAACAGAAGCAGCCGCTGTAGGAACACCAAGTATTGTCTATAATTCTCCCGGGCTTATTGATGCGGTAGACAGAGGACGATGCGGCTATATGGCTGAAATTAATGATAAACATGAGCTGGCAAGGCTAATGGAAGCGTCAATAATCGACAATGTGGGCTATCATGAGATTCGATCTGCTGCATATGAATTTGCCGGAAACTTTAATTGGGAAAATACTGCTAAAGCTTTTGAGCAGACATTTGGAAAGGAAGATGATTATGAAGGCATTGACCATAGTTATAACCACTTATAATTGCCCGGAACATATACAGGGATTGCTTAGAAGCTTGCTTTATCAGGATATTAGTGCTTTTGATGTTGTCATTGCAGATGACGGATCGACCGATCATACCACACAAGTTATAGAGAAATACCAAGGATCACTTTCTATAGAATTATTAAAGTTGGCCCATGGTGAAAGAGGGATGGCTAGAAAATGCGCTATTGATAGGGCGATGACGAGGAATACCGAATATCTGATGATTCTTGACGCCGATATGCTGTTACAAAAAGGTCTGTTATCTAAATTGACGGATAGAATGGCAGAAGATCCTTTCTTGGATGGATTGATCGTTAGAGAGCTGCCCTATTCATCCTATACAAACTTTTTTACAAAAGTAAAAGTGTTCGAGAGACAGGTCATTAACAACTTTGAGTTTAATAGGGACGATACATCCATTGAAGCAGCAAGATTCTGGCGGATGGCAAGTTTTATCAAAACCGGTGGTATTAATTATGAACAAATTGCTTTTGAAGAAATTCAACCGACAATCAGGTGCCTGGAACAAGGTGGAAAAATCAGTAAGGTCTTTGATGTTGGTGTCTATCATGATGAAAAGGAAGTGACCCTAATCAACATACTCCGGAAGAAGAACTATTATTTTTCAAAGATGAAAACAACAGTGGACACAGAAACGAATGGCTATGGTAAGGCTTTTTCAAGATGGTATTTGTTTCGTAAAGGCTACTACAAGCTAGAAAATCTAACATCATATTTGAAACATCCGCTACTGTTCTTGGGCATGATGGTGATGTATATTGCTTTAACGGTCATTGGTGCATATCATATGGGCCTTCACTGGTTAAGCGGTAAATTGATCAGGTATCAGTAGATTATGGAAGGGAGCAAGACCCATGAATAAAGATAGAATTCTTATATTAAAAAACTCGGAACGTCGATTTAATTATTCCAGTACATTTACCTTTTATGATATGATATTAATAGAATATAAGTCTTTGGAGAAACCCTTGGCTGATGCGCCGCATATCCAAGAAACAAACTTGGTGATTCTTGATTTTGACACTATGGATGAAGGGATTGCCTGTGGTAATGACGTAAGGAAAATTAATCCATATATGCCGATGCTTTTCATTGTTGACGCTGGCTATAAAGGTGACCTGCATCAGGATATCGACCGTATCCAAGGTCTTGGTAACATAGACTTTGTCTACCCATATGAGAATGAAATATTCTCACTGACAAGAAGTATTGAAGCACTGTTGCACCCAAGCTTACCTTCAAAAAGGGAAGAGTTGGCAATTGTTATACCAGTGTTCAATGAATCAGAACGATTTGTCCATGTGTCTAACTTTGTAAGAAAAATCAAGCTTCTGATGGATGGCGGTATGTCGTCTGTTGGGCTTTACATCATAGATGACGGCAGTAAAGATGAGACAACAGATCTTGTTGAAACATTTCAACACATATTGATGGATGAAAGTGACACCATCTACTACAAGAATCCAATCAACCTGAAGAAACTCAACATTAATACACGCAAAGCAGGCACATATCTTGAAGCCTTCAGATCCATAGATGCCGATTATATTGTCACCGTAGACGCGGACGATTCATTTAAAGTAGAAGATTTGGTAAAGCTTCTTCATATGATTCACCAAGGTTATTATGACATGGTCATTGCGACAAAAGATCAAAGCGTGGAGACAAGGACAATCTCAAGAAAGACAATGAGTTTCTTTAAGCGCTTTTTGACCAAGCCGTTCTTACCCGCAGGTGTTACAGACAGTCAAACGGGTCTGAAAGTATTTAAAGCAGCTATCATACATCAGATTTTTCCCTATTTGAACCAAGCCTACGGACTGGCATTTGATCTGGAGATTCTCTATCTGGCCAAGAAGATGAAACTTAGAGTCAAGCAGCAACCAGTGGAAATTATCGACAGAGAAGGTTCCCATGTTAACATGATTAAGGATACATTGAATTTCTTGAAGACGATGCTTAAGATATCTATACAGCAAGAGCACAGAAAGTTGGTGTGATAATGAACAAGGTACTTTTCATTGATGATGAATCTTATATCTTGCAAATCATAGAACGAAAGCTTGCAAAAACGGAGATTCAAGGCTATTTCGCGACAGAGCCAATGGAAGGACTCAAACTTCTTGAAGAAGAAGAGATTGATGTTGTATTTACAGACCTGATGATTCCTGATACCAATGGATTGACTGTAGTAGAAGAGGTTCATAAGAGAAGACCAGGTACAGTTGTGGTGATTCTAAGTGGCAATGCCCAGGCTTCAGCTATCGTTGAGAGTCTTAATACCAATAAGGTCTATAAGTATTTGGTCAAGCCTTGGCGGCTGGATGATGCTGGCATAGAATTCCTAAGGGATTGTTTGGCTGAAGCTAAGAGGCGGCAGGAAGCATTGCATGAATCCGAGAAGCTTATGATTGATTTGGAGGATCTCTGGAAGTTTGGAGCGCTAAAAAGCTGGGAGTTAAGTTCATCAGAAGGTGTGGTGGTCAAGAAGACTGGTCAAGCTTTAGATGAAACCGATGATGGGTACAGAACATTTACAATTCATTCTAATAGAGGGCCTTTTAAACTGACAGGTCAGTGACATATGCTAGAAGGTGATGAAGATGATTCATAGCATCAAGAATCGCGTGAAGCAGTTAATATATGATTATCGTTATGACATGGTGGGACTATTGACCATTATTGTTGTGACCGGATGGATGTTCTCCTTCTTTTTCAAGGAGGGGACCATCATCTTTTCAGATATTGATTTTCCATATGATTCCAGAGATTATCTTAATCAGATCATAGGCGTTTATAATCATCGGTTCAATACGACAGCGATGTTGAATACACCAAGGCTGCTGTCTATTTTACCGGCATTTTGTCTAAGTGCTCTTTTTGGTTTCAGCGGAGGTGTATTCCTAAAAACCTTTATTTTTCAGTGTCTGCTCCTTAGCAGCTTTGGGTTCTATCTTTTTGCCAAACGGCTTCTTAGAATCTATTATAATCCAATCTTTGACCTGCAAAGAATCATACTGATTACAGCAGGTGCTCTTTATTATGCTCTTAATCCGTGGGTTATGATGCGGATACAGCACATCTATTTATTGGTAGGATACAGTTTATTTCCCTACGTTCTTCTTCAGTTCTTTAAAATATTCGATCACAAATTTCAAATGGTATCTATTGAGCGTTTTGATCCTTTAAGTGGTCGTGTATACAGACGAAATATCATCGACGCAATCTTGCTAGGCCTTGCCATATCTGTCAGTGCAGGGGCAATACATTATTTCTTTTATACAGCGCTGTTATTAAGTGCTCTCCTAGCCTTGATTATGCTTAAATACGCAATAAAGTACAGGGAATACGGTATCAAGGGCATTTGGCGTATCTATTGGGGAATGATCAAAAGAGGCATCTTTCTATGCATATTCATACTTGGTTTTTCAGCCTATTGGTTCATTGTCTATGTTGCCAGCATCGTCTTTGGTACTGAGGCAACACAGAACAACGTGAATGTTCTAGATACCTATACGGCTTTTAGCAGAAACAGCAGTTTAATCAATGTTTTATACTTGAATAGCTATTGGTGGACGATGATTGAGATGAACTTCTTGTCTGTGGCTTATTGGGTTGCTGGCGGGGTGATTATAACATTTAGCGGCATCGGTGTTATTTTTAGTTTCAAAAGAATCAATATTGTCCTCTTCATGGGCATGCTAGGTACTGTACTTGCGTTACTTGCTACAGGTGTTTATTATTTACCGATAGCGCCTTGGTTTCTGATGTTTGTTAATATGCCGGTTATTGGCTCATTGTTCAGAGATCCCAACAAGTTGGTAGGCATCTTAAGTCTATGTATGGGTATTGCCTTTGTCTTCGGGGCGGATGTAATGCTTGAGGGGATTAACGCTTTGAAACTTAAAGCTTTAGGCTGGATTGTTTGTTGTGTGGTCATGGTGACAACTTTGACCTATGTTTTCGAGATAAGAGACCCTTATGTGGCTTATTTCTATGACTCAGTGCCTGAGCCAGCAAGTTATGAAGCCCTGAAAGAGAACCTTGATGATGGTTACACTATCTATTTGCCTTTGGCAGAAGAGATGCTTCAACAATCAAGAATAGCAACACCCTATTGGAACAGTACAGGCGAGGCAGTTGAAAAATCCACAGGTGATGTTCACATATACAATACAACCGTAGATACCCTATTCCAACACGAGGGAAATGATCCTGTTGTGGCCTATTACCTACGTTATATTCAATTTCTTGTGGATGAACATCGCACCGATGATACGGGTTACTATGTTCATTCTTTAGGAAGTAATCGCCTGATCTATCATGACGAGTATTTGGAGCAAGAAGCACGGCAAGACGACAATAAAGCTGTCATTGGTTTGGATGAAGCCTATCATAAGACTTACGAGAACGATATATTTACAGTCTATGAAAGCGACTTTGACTTAAGCAATCTTCCTTCCGGGATCATATACGAGACAAACGGTATGGAGAGCCTAAGTGTTCTCGAACAATCGGACGGGTATGATCCATTGGCATACCCGTTGATCTATGCTTACCAGTCATTTGATGGGAGTGAAATATTCAATGAATCTGTCCAGACTTATATTGACGCCTCTAATCTGTTGGACCTTAAGATGAGTTTTATCTCAGAAGACTATGTCATCTATCCATTTGATGCCATCAATGAAGGTAACCCTTATTTGAAATGGAGCAAGACATACCTGACATCAACCGACTGGTCTTGGTATCTATCTTCTAGAGGGTATACGGACAGGGACTTTGATTTTGACAGTAATGGTGGAGTTGCGGTTGCTTTCAGCTCTGCACAGCTGGATATTCTTCCTTATGAAAGAAAATTGCTCAATGGGCAATTGGTCATGGATTTTGATGATATGCTGGCAGAGGAGCTTTTCTTTGTTCCGGACAATAAGGAAATCTTTGACGTCATAGCCAATCCATACAATGGCGGCATGCCTATTCAAGCTGTACATGGGATTCTTTCGAAAGGTGATCCTCTGGATATATGGCAAGTTGCAAAATCAGGTCTCATTCCTGTTCAGGCATCTATGCCTTATGCCTATGATTTATTAATTTCAGGCAGAAATCTGTCGTCTTTTCATTTGAAAGCTAGATTTTATAACCGTGATATGGAAGAAGTGGGCATCGCTTATATTGTGGCACCTGAGGCTTCTACGACTTATGATACGATACACTTTGAAGGCGAAGTGATCTCTGATGATGAAGCGGTATATATGCGCCTTGATATCCTGAGTTACCAGGAACCTATAAGTAAGAGTTATTGGTGGATTCATGATATTCATATTTATGAAATACCGGATTATGTAGCACCTAATACCATAAGTATGACAACGGAAGCTACAGAAGGTATGAATCATCTGTTAGTGAGAACGTTCATGTCACAGGAGGGCGATTGGCTGTCATTGAAGGTGGGAGAAAACGAGTATGAATGGAATACATATGACGACAATGCCGGTTTCGAATGGGTTGACCTTGGCGTTATATCTATAATTTCGGGCGCTACAGAAGTCAGCTTGACCTCCAAGGGCGGTTTTCAAGCTGTGAATGCCATCGCTATTGTGCCTGTAGAAGAATTTGAAGCGGTCGAATCAAGCATGGCATCAGCCGTAGCAAAGAGTTCTATGATGGCCAGTGCTGAAGGGGTTCTTACTTTGGAAGGTGATTATCAGCTTCAATCTGAACGCACCTACAGCCAGCTTTCGTATGGTAAAGGTATCGACCTGAGTAGGGGACAGTTGTCATGGCCGATTCATATTTTCAAGGAAGATGACTATCGACTGGACATATCAAGCATATTTCCTATGGGCGTTGGAAATATCCAATACACACTTGGTTCCTATAAGGGAGAGATTATACCTTCAGATGAAGAGGTCATAGAGCTGCATCTTGAGGCGGGGGACTATAATTTATCCCTTATGGTGGATGGGGATGTCTACAATTATATAAGTATCTATGATCTTGAGCCTATGGTGGCTACAGAGGACTTTGTGACTAAAGCCATTGATGACCCTTTTATGGTCGATTGCAGTGAATGTGAGAAGGTCTCTGCCGAGATGATGCGCCACGTCATTGAAGATGACATGCTGATAATTGATTATGATCAGACCTGTTCATGTGACTGGTATATCTATACTTCTAAGCCAGTAAAGGTCGTACCTGAGGATGAATGGTATGTTACCTTTGAGGCAGTATCAACAGATTTGGTGAAACGGCATGGTAAAGTGATTTTTAATGATACGAATGGGAACTTTATTGGTTATCAGTTTATCAATGAAGTCGAAGAGGCCTACAAGAGTCAGTGGCATACCTATGAACAGATCGTCGAGGTGCCTGAGAATGCAGCCAGCCTATATTTGCAGTTCTGGGGGAGGGGCAGTAAGGAAGGACCATCATCATTATCTGTCAAAAAACTGGTTGTGAACCGTTACAAGGATTTCATTACCATTGACCATATTCTTCTCACATCAACAGATATTGATTTTGGGGCTTCAACTTCAAGAGGGGATGCTTCTAACATCGTTAAGAAGGAGGGGACTTGGCAATTCGAAGCAACCGAGGGTTTGTTAAATACTTATATGTCACCGAATGTTTTCTTTCAGAACGCGCAGGGGGGCAGAGCATATAAGCTCAATGGTGTAACGATGGGCTTTGTTTTTTCTGAGAATGAAAAAGCAGTCATATCAGCACCGTTGTTCAAAGCCTATATGATTGGTTTTGTGATAACCGTTGTGTTCTTGATTGGTTCATATTTATACATATATAGGAGAAAGGGGCGCAGATGAAAAAAATATTGATTATCGATGATGATGTGATGACCATTACACTTCTGGAGCGTATTCTACAAAAGGAGAATTATGAAACCTTATCAGCGACCACAGGTAAGGATGCCTTAGCGATGATTGGCAGGATTCAAGTAGAAGGTATATTACTGGACCTTGGGTTGCCTGATATGGATGGTATGGATGTTTTGAAAGCACTGAGGCGTGATGGTATGAACACATCTGTACCGGTGTGGATTCTGTCAGGAAAAGATGAAGAGATTGATATGATTCTTGGTCTTGAGATGGGCGCAGACGACTACATTGTCAAACCGTTCAGAAAAAGAGAGTTATTGGCCAGAATGAGGGCAATTTATCATCGGCTTGAAAGAATGAACAGCAGAGACATTAAAACGGTCAAATTTGGCAATGTATCCGTCATGCCGGAGATGAGGCAGGTTCAGGTGGATCAAAAAAATGTGGCCCTTTCACAGAAGGAGTTTGCTTTACTTGAAACCTTAATATCCTACCCCAATAAAGTGTTCACCCGTGATGAACTCCTGAATATTGTATGGCACGAGGAACTTGCCATAGAGGATAGAACGGTGGATGTCTATATTAGGCGGCTTCGGCTGAAGCTTGAGGTAAACCCGGAAAAACCCATTTGGTTTGAAACCGTTAGAGGGCTTGGTTATAGATTCAATGGATAAATAGGAGGTCTTGATCATAAAAGGAGGCAAATGATGAAGTCAAATTCATTCTTAGTGAGATTATCTGTGATGATGCTGATCACCTTAGTAACAGCATTGATTCTTGCTGGTTACTTGATGTTCAATAACAGCAAGGAAGTCATTAACGAAGAGATACATGAAGAGTTATACGTCATCATAAATAGTATGCAGTGGGCAATGAGCCCGTTAATCGAAGCTGAGGATTCCAATGCTATTATGAATCTTGTCAATGAGATAGGTTCATATGAACTAATAGAATCCGTTAAGATTATTGGTCATGACTACCATGTGATATATTCGGATGTACCTAAGGAACATGGGCAGATCTATATGAATCAGACGGTCCATGAAATCTTCAGCACGAATGCAGAGATAGAATCTAAGGAAGACCCAGATAATGGGGTCTATGAAGCAGCTGTACCAATTAGAAAATTATTGGGACAAGAATGGGATAATCCGTCTGGAGAGATCGTGGCAGTCCTCTTCGTATCTGTGGATGTGGATTATGTTACGGGTAAGTGGAGTGAATTATTGTCTAGGACGCTCATTATATTTATTGTGTCTAATTTGATCATATTCATTGCCATTTTAAGCTTTTCCTATATGGAAATAGGGCGCCCATTAAAGGCCTTTACAAAGGCGGCCCATGAGATTTCCAACAAGAACTATGATGCCCACATTGACACACCACTCCATGGTGAATTGGCCGACATGAACATCGCATTTTCAAAGATGCAGGAGAATATTAAATCCTATATTAAGGAGCTTGGAGAAGCAAAGCGCAGTACCGAGGAGGCATCCGATGCCAAAATGATTTTTTTGACAAATATGAGCCATGAAATCCGAACACCCCTGAATACGATACTCGGATTTACAGAGCTTCTTGAGGAGCAGGAAACAGATCCGGAAAAATTGAGCGATCTTAAGATTGTCCATAAAAGCGGTAGCCATCTACTGAGTGTCATTAACGACTTACTTGACTTCTCAAAAATAGAAAAGGATCAAATGGATGTGGAAAGCATTGAATTCAATGTAAGAGAGGTGGTCAGGGACACCAGTGATTTCTTCAATGTTCAGTTTCGAAGTAAGAACATTGATTATACCTATGGTATCGACCCAAGTGTACCTTTTATCTGTTTGGGGGATATGAATAAGTTTCGCCAAATTTTTATAAACATTATCAGTAATGCCATCAAATTCACATCTGATGGAGAAATTAGTGTTGAAGTGTGGTGTGAGGACAAGGCACTGTATGTGTCTGTTATAGACAGTGGCATCGGCATTGCTAAGGATAAGATAAAAAGTATCTTTGAACCCTTTACTCAAACAGATGATTCGGTAGCTAGAAAGTATGGGGGGACCGGTCTGGGATTGGCAATCTGCAAGCGTTTTGCCAATTTGCTCAATGGAGATGTTACTGTCGAGAGTCGGCTTGATGAAGGTACGAAGTTTACTTTCTGGATTGCCATTGAGCCGACAAAGCGAGAGGTGAGTACTGGGGCCAGTCTTTTATGCACTTGGCTGAATGTGGATTCAGAGTTATCCGACTTGGTCTATGATGCTGTACGCAATTTACCTAACAGGATGGATGAAATCAATAAGGCCTATAAGGTGGACGACATAGGGGTTCTTAAGTCACAAGTTCACGCACTTAAAGGGCTGACGGGTAACTTTCAGATGATGGCATTATATGAGTTGTTTGTTGAAGCGGACAGTCTATTGAAAAATGAAGTTATTGACCTTGAGGCTGTAGGACAGTGTTTGACTAGGATCAATGAACTCATTGAGCAAGTTCTTAAAGCGGCCATGAATGAATGTAAAATGTTGGATCACGCCAGCGATTCTAAGATGCAATCGGAAACAGACGACTTATTGCCGACCCATTCATTAAAATTATTGATTGCAGAGGATATTTATGAGAATCAATTGTTGCTTAAGAAAATGCTGGCTGACTTGGTCACAGATATAGATGTCGCAGGCAATGGTATTGAGGCTTTGGAAAAAATGAGATTGAAGGACTATGACTGTCTTCTGCTAGATATTCAAATGCCTGAAATGTCAGGGGAGGATGTTTTAACCTATTTTCAGAATAGACCGGCATCGGACAATATTAAACGGCCTTACACCATTGTCTTAACAGCACATGCAACAGTTGATGAGAAAGAATTGTGTATTAACCTTGGGGCGGATGATTATATCGCCAAGCCGATTAATAAGGTTAAACTTAAGCGAACCATACGCAATTTGATGATGTGAATATTTCAATCGTCTGCGATATAAAATATTCACATCGTACGGATTTTCTGGTATACTCTACCTATTGATAACAATTATCATAAGGTAGGTATTATCTCTTGAGCCTACATATAGGAGATAGATATGAGAATCAGTGAAGCCAAAGATGTAATAAAAGAACTTTATGAACAGACCCATTCGGTTACTGCCCTTATCAGTGAACGAGGTGTCGGTAAGACTTCTGCCTATCAGCAGTGTGCAACGGAACTTAATATAGATTACATTGCGTTGTATGCAGCGGCACTTGAAGGGCCCGATTTTATGGGGCTTCCTGCGAAGGATATGGAGAAAGGGATAACGAGATATCTGGCACCCCAATTTCTGCCGACAAAGGCAGCCATCGAAAGCGGTCTGTACAATAATCGTGGCATATTAGTCTTGGAAGAAATCAACAGGGTGCCATCGGATACTATATCTGTCTTGTATCCGTTGTTATTGGAGAACAAGATCAATGGACATGAGCTGGGCGATGGTTGGCGTATCGGCGTGACGATGAATCCGGATACGTTGAATTATTTGGTCAACGCTTTAGATGATGCTATGTTGGATAGGTTCATTGCTATTCAGGTAGAGCCATCGATTGAAGATTATGTGGCACATTCCCGTAAGAATGGCGGCAATGAGCAGGTCCTCGACTTTTTGAAGGATTTTCCGGACATGCTTCTTGTGACCAACAGATCCAGTGAGGCAGGGATTCTATCTAAAGCACCAACACCAAGAGGTTGGACAAAAGTACAGGAAATTATGAGCAATGTCACTTTACCTAACCATCTGCTAAATGAATTGATTGCAGGTATAGTTGGACCTACTGCGGCTGCAGCTTTTGTAGGCTATATCGGCAAACTGACGGTTGCTGTACCTTCTTCAAAGGGTATAGTGTCTGACTATACCTTGGAGCGTAGTAAGGTTCTCAGGTTAATAGAAAAACAGCAGACACCTGTGTTGACGAAGGTCATAGAAAAAGTCATTGCCCTGATGGAAGAGTCAGAGCATATGGTCGCTATGATAGATGCTTTTTTGGATGATTTGCCTGATGAACTAAAGATGTACTTTTACAAGCTTTTGGGCAGGGAAAGAAGTGACCTCTTTGACTACTATGAAGACAGGTCATTGGTCTTTGAAAGTGTCAGTGACATGATTATTGACCGGATGGCGATATGAGTTGGTGATGTTGATGATGAAAGAGATCCTGTTGGATTTGTTGATTGAAAGCCCATATTATGGATACTTGGCAGGTAAGGTAAGGTTTGTTGAGGATACGTCTGTGAAGAAAATCAGAACATCCTTTGATAGTGCGCCTGTAGTGACTTATAATCCCAATTGGTTTACATCGTTGGATGAGCATTTGAAGAAGGGGGCAGTGGTCCATGAATTGCTTCATCTGGGATTGCTTCATTTTTATAGGAGAGATGGTAGAGAGCCGATACTTTGGCATCTAGCCTGCGATATTGCGATTAGTGAGTTAATGCCAAGAGAGCAGGTGCATGATGAGATAGTGACTTTAGACACAATATATAGAGAATTGGCTTTGATTCTACCACCAAAAAGTACAGCAGAAGACTATTACGACCATTTATCTGATAATGAAACGAAGGTGGATTTCGAGTACAAAACAGGTCATACAGAGGTAGTGTTTGAGAGTGGAAAACGTGCTGAGACAGAACCTCTTGAGGAGATGGACCGAACGGATCTCAACCTTCAGGCCTTGATCGATGAATTGACGAGTATTCAGATTGCGGCTCAAAGTGAAGATGCTCTAGATGCTGATCTTAGTCAAAAGACAGAGACTGCCTACAAAGGGTTTAAACTTAATTGGCGTAATGTGCTGAAGAGATTTTTGACAGGGCAGGGACGTGTTACTACGAGAAAATCTTACAAAAGGCAGTCCAGACGGTTTGATGACTTGCCAGGAACTAAAAGGTCCATAGGAATAAGGGCTCTTGTTGCTGTGGATGAAAGCGGTTCAGTGTCCGATGGGGATGTGGCTGATTTTCATAAGGAGCTGCTAAGAATCAACGGTATTAACAGTGCACATATAACGGCTGTTCGATTCGATACAACTTGTTCTGAACCGGTGCCTCTTTCAAGATTCGTCAGTGAAAATAAACGTCTTAGACGTGGAGGGACTGATTTTAGGCCAGTGTTTGCTCTAGCAGATCAGTTGAAAGTACCTTTGGTGATCTTGTTTACCGATGGTGCCGGAGAAGCGCCACGTGTGGTCAATCAAAAAGTTCTGTGGATATTGACAGGGGGTGGGAAAGCCCCAGTGGATTATGGCTTGTCAATTAAGTATATGGCATAGTTTTCCGGTAGTATGCGGTATGACGATAGGTAAGGAGTCGATTGTTATGAATTATAGGATTACATCTGGGTATTTCATTATGAATAAACGTTTTTTCTCCAAAGAGTCCCTTCGTCCTGGGAGTTATTTAAGACAGATGCTTGGCATGGAGGGGCAGTGGTCGAAGAAAATCAAGGGAATACGTCGGGAAGATGACCGTGTTATTGTGGAATATAATCGGGATGATGTGGTCTATTTGGCTGATGATTTGCACAATTTCATCAGGAAGATGAAGGAGGCTTATAAGGATCAGATTGAAGGGAAGATTACGGTGTCTAAGCTTCGGGGGATGGTGGATTTTTTGGAAATGACGGTGGAGTTTTGATTCGTTGAGCTTGGAAGGTCGCCCCAGGAAGAGGTGAGATCCGTTGAAGCCTCAGACATGCTACGCAAACTCGTTTCAACAGATCTCACCTCTGCCTGTGGCTCGGTGTCGAAGAAGCTTAGTTTCAATCAATGCTCTGTCGCTTCTGTGTGGGTGGATAGTAGTTGAATCAGGGTTTCGGCCATATCTTTTGGTACAGTTTGGCGCCAGGCGATGGCGATGTTTTGTTTAATACCTAGGTCGATGTGCTTGAAGTCATGTTTTTTGAAGCGTTGATCCCATGTATCGAAGATGGCGACTCCGAGGCTTGAATTGACCATGGCTAGGACTGTTTCAAAGTTACGAACGGTTCTGAATTTGGGGTAGAAGTCCTGAGTTATACATTTCTTGAGTACTTTTGACTGGGATAAATAGGGCATATCTCCTTTTGGAATGAGAAAAGGGGCGTCAGCCAAATCGGATAGCTTATCTATGCGTCCGTAGTCTTTTTCAAAGTCGCCGGAATAGATGACGACACAGTCAACGCCCGTGACGACTTTATGATGAACCCCTTTGATTTCCTGTAAGGGTTCTTCCAGAGAAATGGCGATATCGATGGTATTTTCGAGATCATCAGTGATTAAGGAATCGATGATTTCCTGGTTATCAAGACAGAAGAGTTCAAAGGTTGTCTGAGGGTATTTTATTTTTAGATTGGTGATAATGTTTAATTTGGATTCAGCAAGAGACCAGCCTGACATATAGGCTAGTCTTATTTTTTTGATGTTTTCTGAGTTGATGGGCTGATTCTTGATTAAGCCATCCAGTTCAGATAAAAAGGATTGGAAAAGTTGATAATACTGTTCACCCTTCTCGGTGATGATCAGACGTTTGTCCGGAAGACGATGAAAGAGCTCAGTATTCAAAGCTTTCTCTAGTTTGGCAATGGATTTTGTCACTGTCGGTTGAGTAACGTAGAGATTTCTAGCTGCTGTTGTGAAATTGTGGCACTTTGCTGCTTCGACAAAAGTTCGCATTTGATTCTCATTAATCATTGCCGTTGTCATCCCCTTCTACTTTGCATCTCATGTGTCTGGAAGTTCGGTGATATAGTTATGAGGCCGAAAACAATCTTGTGTTGTTAAAATAATCGTTGCCTTTATCTTACCACGTGTCATGCCATTCAACAATCGTCATTCGCGAATATGCATGATGATTTCAAAAAAAATATTTCACAAATCATCGTGAGCCTTTTACTATTACATTATATGAATTTCACAAGGGAAGAGAAAGGATCACATCATGGCTTACGAATATCAACCTATGCGCAGCATCATCTATGTGGATGTTGTTAAAGAACAATACAGACACAAATTACAACACTGGCTATATTACTATCATGTACCAGACAGTATTTCCAAATTCGGTGTGTACTGTAACAAGTATGCATTCTACAATGCACTCCCTGTACCACCTGAAGGTGAACGATTCGGTACGCGCCGTATGCAGATGACAGAACATTACTGGATGGTCAATGAAATGCAACCAGCGATGCAAGTAACAGCTTTCAAGGAATATATGCCTCTTGAAGTGCTCAGATGGCAAGGAATGATTCCAGATGAGGCACCTGCAGAGAACCTCAATATCGGTGGTGATGAACACAGAAGCTCCGGTGGCGAAGGGGATCGGCCTCCATTCTTCTTCGGTCATGTGCCAATTAACTGGGAGAATGACTACAAGGGTAAAGGCCGTATGATTAATGATGGACCGAACTACCGTTGGCAATTCGCCATCAAATACCCAGAAGGTGTTACAGCAGAAGAAGGCGAAAAGTGGTTCGAGGAAGAAATCGTACCATATTTCCAAGGACGTCCTGAAGTACTTCGTTTCTTATCCAGTAAAATTATTCAGGATATTGTAGGGTGCAAGTTCCACCGTCTTGTTGAAATCTGGTTTGATGGACCTGAGGAATGGTACCAAGCTGCGGTTGTTGGAGCAGAAAGTCTTGCTAAACCTACTTGGGCGCAACAGGACAAATTCCCATTCCTTAAGAGCAATTTCAATATCATTGGTATGTTCTTAACGGATATGGCAGCAAGTGATAACCTGAGACAGTATAAAGGTTATATTACTATGCGTTAGTTGGGGTTTTATTTGCCAAGTATGGCATCAGCAGTGTTTGATTTCTATTGAGTGGGACAGGTATGAAAGTTATGTGGGGTAGCTTTTATGATGATTAGAAGGCATCAATAGACATCATATACTTGAGGGAGTGGCGGCTGATGCCATATTGGTTATTCTTAAGTTTACAGGACCTTGGGACCTTAAGGTATGACTTAATTGCGATAATATTTTTTCTTTGATTTATAACCAAATCGATATGAGTCGAGGCTATAGATAGGTATTTCACAGGACATTCAACATCTCTTATAATATTTTTTGTGGGTAGTCGTTAACAATGATGCAATTGGGGATTGAAGCGGTAAAAGAAACGTATAGGCTCGCAGATTTTTAGGTTGCATTGTTAAATTATTTACAATAGATCATCAATCAAAGAAGGAGAAGGTATGAAAATTCTAGGTATTTCAGCCGGCACTAAGAACGGCAGTAATGATGCAATGTGCAAGCAGGCACTCATGGGGGCAAAAGAAGCAGGGGCAGAGATCGAATTCGTTCGAGTACTCGATCTTGATATCAAACATTGTACAGGTTGTATTGCCTGTGTAATGTCCTTGATGGGCGGTAAAGGCAACCGTTGTTCCATCAAAGATGATTTTGACTGGCTCCTTGATAAGATGTTGGATGCAGATGGTATTGTCATCAGTGCACCAATCTTCGAAAAAGGTACAGCGGGTATCATTCGTACACTGACAGACCGATTCGGTCCAAGACTTGACAGAGGTAACAACATTATCTCTACTAAGATTGCAGAAGCAACCGGTGGTACAGCACCAGACCCTAGAATCTTAAAAGACAAAGTCATCTCTTTCATGGGCGTTGGCGGCTCCGATTGGGATACAAGAGTTCAGTGTGATCACGGTATGCTTGCATTGACACCAATGTGGCAAGTGATTGATAACGAGAAATTCAGTTGGTCCAAGAAGATCATCATGGAAGATGAGAAACTTGATAAGGCGACTATGATTGGTAAGAACATTGTAGAAGCGGCAAATGATATGGCCAATGCGTCCTATAAAGGTGAAAAAGGTATTTGCCCACATTGTCATTCCAATAACTTCTACCTGGCTCCTGGTTCAACAGACGCTGTTTGTTGCTTATGCGGTATTAAAGGTGAAGTGGTGATCGAAGACGGCAAAACAATCTTCAACTTCCCAGAAGAGCAACTTGAGCATGCTCATGATACATTATCAGGTAAATTCATCCATGGCGAGGACATTAAGCGCAATGAAGGTGAGTTAATGGCAATTAAGAAGACCGATGAGTATAAGAGCAGAGTTAATAAATACAAAGAGTTTATCGAGGCTACACCTGTAGCGCGCTAATTACTATAAGGTTCTTATCACTAGTGTAGATAGAACAAATGGCAAGGGTATCTCAGAATCCGAACTTTAAAGGATATCCTTGCTTTTTTGTAGGCAAAAATAGAGGGGGTTATGTGTGGACAAGGTTAACTTTCAGAAAATCCATTATTTCATCGTTGTTGCCGAGGCACTTAACTTTACCATGGCAGCTCAGAAGCTATACATATCCCAACCGGCTCTGAGTAAGCAAATCCGACAGCTTGAAGAAGCATTTGGAGTACAGTTGTTTGACCGCAACACCAAACATGTGGAACTTACAGAATCGGGAAGAATATTATACCATTACTGCAAAGACATCTACATTGGTATGGAAGAAAAGATAGAGGAAGCTAAGGCGTTATCCGCCAATACAGATAGACGTATTCGGATAGGACTTCTGGAAATGGGTGGCGTCATTGATTTTATCATGGATCGGCTTGAAGGTTATGATGGCCACGAGGACAAGACATCGTTGGAATTTTTCACCTATGGCTTCAAGGATTTGAAGGAAAAGCTCAATACAAAAGATCTGGATATGATTTTTACCATTAACTCAGAGCTACCGAAACATGGCAGTATGATTGTATCAAGGGAGATTGCGAATCTGAATCTTTGTATTGTTGTGCCTAAGAAAAATCCACTTTCCATAAGAGAGAGTTTGACCATTAGGGATCTTCGAGATAAAATCATATGTACTTTCAGTACGGCTTACTCAGATGAAGCTAGGCGCAGCATTATTGCCCACTGTCAGCTTGAAGGTTTCTATCCGACCAAAATGAAGGTGTATCCGAATATCAGGTCGATGATGATCGCTATGACCACCAGTGGAGAGATATCTATTGGCTATAAGGATTTCTTTCTAGAGGTGGCAGACAAGATGGTATTCTACCCTGTTAGCGAAGCTATAGGAAATCCATCAATGGTAATGGCCTATAGACAACAAGATGAAGAGGGGCTTCAAGGCGTTATAGACTATATGATGACCCATTGAAAATGCATGACATTATTCGAATAATACATAATGCTCCCCGATGATTGATAAGCTGATTTGATTAGGCTAAAATCGTAGGTGGGGACAATAGGTGATTAAAAAAACCGTCAGTTTCTAACTGGCGGTCTTTTAGTATAGAAAAGTAAAGCACTACTTACCTTTTTTTGCTATAGAATGAACAGGCTATAAAAAGAGGACGATTGGGAAAGGTGTTAGAGATGGTAAAAGAGCAAGAAGCTTTAAGCATATTGTGTGAAGCATCACAAGCAAACTCACTGCAGGAATTGGTGGATACTGGCTATAGGCTCACAGGCAATCCCATATTCATCGAAGATAGGTCTTATATTCTGTTAGCCTCAAGTAACTATAAAGATGCTGAGGAGAGGCCATGGGAGGATTATGGCGGCCAAGAGAAAGTCAATGCACCAAGAAGCAAAGAAATCAGTGATATGCGCTCTGTCTATGATGGGGCGAAGACCAATAATCTTCCGGTGATTGTGAATGATGGTCATCTGCCATATCCCAGGATGATACGTCCTTTGATGCATAAGAACACACATATTGGTACGATGGTCATGCCAGCGGTATGCCGTCCTTTTGAGGAGAATGATGTTGAATCCCTTGAAATCTTATCGGCGTTAGCTCTATCTATTGTACGTGGTAAGGATCACATAATATCCAGCCAACATGATGCCGTGGACAAGTTCATCATTAGCTTTCTGATGGAGAATAGGTTGCCGGAGAATGACGTAAAAGAAAAGGTTCAATTTGCTCATTGGTACGCTAAGACATTACACTATGTTATGGTCTTATGTCCAAATGAGGAAGAAGACTGTCCAGTTGTACCCATTAGAAAGGTATTAGAAGGTGTAAGGCATCAACATAATTGTCACGCCCTGATTTTTGACAGCCGTGTGGTGTGTATATGTCATCTTGATCAAGCACTGATGAGACCAGAGAAAACTTTCCCGTTCTTGACGGATTTTCTTGAAGAAAACAACATCATCGTTGGTATCAGCCAGTCCTTTTCAGAACCCAATATGTTGGGGTATTATTATCAGCAGGCAAAATCCTCTGCAGAAGTAGGCAGCGTCTTAAAAAGTGAGAAAACCTATTATCCATATAATCAGTTCTCATCCTATATGATCTTCGATAAAGTCCGTCCTATGAAGGATCTGAGACAGTTCTGTCATGAGAAAATTTTGAAACTAGACGCATATGATACGATTCATAACACAGACCTGTTGACGACGCTTCAGGTGTATCTTGAGTCCAGATGCAGCATCAGTATGACAGCCAAGAATCTCTTTATTCACAGGAATACTGTGACATATCGGATCAATCGGTGCTTCGAGATTCTTGAAAGCAATCTTGAATCCAAGGATGAGTATTTTTCCAGTATCATGTCCCTTAGAATTCTGGAATACATGAAGAAAAAATCGAGGATCAGGAGTTGACATCAACGTGAAAGTAATTCATCAATGGCATTATGGAGCTTATCTTGTTGGGTGATCGAAACGATTCCGTGAGGAACCGCATCTTCAATAAGAATTTTTTCAGAGGTATATGCGCTGTACACTGCATGGCTTGACCTGTATGGGATATAGCTATCCTTTGATCCAGCGAGAAATATGGCTGGAATCTTGGCGTTTCCAATGATTGCCATTAGATTGGTGTCTTCGGAGGTGAAACCTGCATGCTGCTTCGTTAGTTTATAATCAAGAACCGTTACAATACCTGTGGAGGGGAACGTATAGTAGCTGGTCAGAGTATGTGTTGCCATATCTGCCAATGATGTATATGGGCTTTCCAGCAACATGAAGGCAACATTATTTGGCAAAAGCTGATTGGATGCTGCAAACAGGGCTGTATTAGCCCCCATCCCCTCACCATATATGATTAATCTTCCATTGGCATTTGTTCTAATCTGTTCATTGGCCCAAGTTGTCCAACCGGCCAGATCGTACTGCTCTAAAAACCCAAAGCTGACGAAATCCCCCTGACTTTCACCATGGCATCTGGCATCTACCAACAACATGTTAAAATCCCGTCCAGTCAAATCAAGGCAAGCAGGGAAAGCACTGTTGCTATTCTCATGAAACCTATGAAGGACTATCACGGTTGTATCACTTCCAGCATCATGATAAAGCCCTGAAAGTGGCAGTCCGTCCTTCGATTGTATCGAAATAGAATCCCATAAGTGTGATTGTGTGTATAAGGCCCACTGCTGTTTGGCATTAAGGTCTAATGATGCGGTGGTTTCATCAAAAATCAACCCATTGTTATAGTACATGGCTTCTTCGGCACCTGGGCCATTGGTCATGAAGCTTTCAAAATAATTTTCTGTGACCGATAGGCTCCAAGAGCCTATGATGGCCATGACAATCATTGACACACATAAGATCAGAACTTTTTTGCTGCCAAGGGGACGACCGTCTTCGGTATAGCGTTTCGCTTTTTTTTGAGTTTTTTTTCTGACGTTGTAAGCAGTGTTCATCGTATACCTCACCTGTCGATCATTTTCATTCCAAGAAAAGAGTATTGAATGGTTTCTTCTAGTTTGGCGGCATCAAGAGCCTTAGAAAGTATATCTGTGCTGATCATTTTTTTTGCTTCGAGCAGATAATCCGATTCACCATAACTATCGAAGATGACGAAATAGGCTTTTCCTGTACGCTCATCCACATAGGTGGTTATATCATTCTCAACGCGACGAGCACCATAAATCCAGTCATTCAATTCTTCAGGAAGTAGGTCTTTGGTAACATTGGTCAATATACCATTGGTCGTATCAAAGGTTTCTGGGATTGAAAAAGAATCATAAAGCTCCCTGAAAGTGTTTGCAGAACTTGTATAACGCTCTGAAAGTTCTTGTATCTTGTTGCTCTGAGCCAGTATTTGATCCGTTGAGATGTCATGTGTGACTAAATCCGGTGTTGCTTCAAGGACAATCAGATGTATATTAGCTGTTAAATAATCTGCCCTGTCTTGAGGAGATATTGTGAGGACATCATCAGACTCAAGGGTATTCAGCGTCTCTTCGTATAGAAACGTCTGATAGCTATCAGCAGTTGCCGAAAACAAGAGCATATTTCGATAACGGTCATAGGTCATGCCAGTCCCATAGAAGGCTGTTAGATAGTTATCCATTGATATGGTACCTCGGGCATTATCAAGGGCTTGGAGAATTTCATCAATGGTATTTAGTTCATCTGAATTAAGTGTATAACCTTCTTCTTGAGCAAGTTGATAGTAGTAATGGTCGTCCATTAAAGCTTCTATCGCAAGCTCGGAAAAATAATCCCACCATGTCTGTTCGTCGTTATAGGATTGATTTTTTGCTGAGACGTTTTGGTTGAATCCAAGGCCTTCAAGTGTATCTATATGGTCTTCGATATATGCATTTTTGAGGTGGTAATAATAATAGTTGTACTCAAGAGCAGTGTACGAGGTATCTTCTATAACAACGGCTGTTAATTGACTATGTAGAAAACCACTGTTGATAAGGCTAATGAGTAGTATGATAGGGACTATAACGATATACAAAGCTCTAGCGCCATATTTACTTAAGTATGTGTTCACAGGCAACACCTTCTTTTCATAGAATGCTCTGATCATTACGCAAGTATAGTGATAGAGCTATAGCGGTTAATAAAGTCATCATACACTTTACTAACCGCTGGTAACAATAAGATCTTAATAAAAAATGATACAACAGATACAGCAGATGACAGCAAGAATTGATGGGAATACAACTGTCGTAATGAACATATCAAAGTAGGCATTCTTATGCGTACATCTGAAGACGGCTAAAGATATTGCTGTTGACTGAGCGTGTGGCATAGAGTCAAAAGTCTGGGTTGTAACGAGAAGAAGTCTTCTGAGGGCACCGGCATTAACACCCATGTCCAGATAGGATTGGCCAAATAACGGCAACCAGATCATCATTGCAGATATACCGTCAGTAGCTAAGAAGGCCAATAAGGCAACAGAGAGCATAGCAGTAACATATGGGTTCATATCGAGGCCAAGCACCCAATTCTGAACAGGACCAAAGGCGGCACTTGTGGCAACCACTTGTCCGAAACCAAAGACACAACCTGCCAATACGAGAAATCCCCACATGGATGGACTTCCTTCAGATAAAGCCTTGAGAAAACCAATATTCTTTACACGTTCAAAGTTGAAGATTACAAGGAAGAGAACCCCTGTCAATTGAGCGAGAGTAACAATAGCGACATCAGTAATACCAACTCTTGAGTATATGATTGCAGAGAGAACTGTCACAATCAAAGGTAGAATAGAACGCCAGAACTCAGGCAGTTCATCAGGATTGATTTCTTGAATGTCTTCACCATTCGCGTCAAAAGTCTCACCATTTTTACGGACTCTTTTTTCCATATGAGTAATCCAGATAAAGAACAGGATAATACCTATAAGACCAAGAAATAAAGATAACACTGGCGCAGAATAAATGGATGTGCCAAGGAACATATTTGGCAAGGAAGCAGGAACGTTGGCAACCGGTAAGCAGAAGCTGATTGCCGGTGCAATACCAACGGCAGAGATGAGTGCGATTTTACGTGGGAGGTTAGCCGCTTGCATCAATGGCATAGCAAGTACAGCAACAACCTGTACATAGGTACCAACACCTGCAAGAAGAAGAATAACCGCAGTGGCCGTTAATGCCAGATAGCATTTGTCAACGCCAAGAAGTTGAACCATACGGTGACCAACAGACATAGCGCATCCAGTGTGGGTCATAAGATAGGCCAACAACCCTGAGGCAGTGAAGACGAAGAACATGAGGCCGACAAGACTGGCGACACCGTTTGGAAATATGGTGAAAATGGATGTCATGAATGCCTCTGTTGAACCGATAGCTGCGATGCATGCAGCGATAATGGCGCTGACCCCAGTATGCATCCCACTATAACAGAGATAGATAAAGACAATGATGGCTAGAATCACAAAGAAACCGGACCCCAAAACACTAGTAACCATAAAATAATACCCCTTTCCATATTTAGATGCGGGCAGATGACTGGTTCATTAACCATGGATCAACCCATACATCGTATGATGTTATGCTAATGTACACTACACATTCATTTTAATAGCACTTAATATTACTACTTAGTATAGTGCATTAGACATGTTATGAATGACATTATATTAGGATTGGCACTATAATACATCATCTATGCCGCCTAAAAATCCAGAAGAATATGTGCATGATGCACAAAACATATGGAATCATATCTTAAAAAACAGCATTTGCTATAGGGGTGGAGTAGCGCAGGGTAACTATATATGAATTTTTGTCCAAAAAATAGTGATGAGGAAGGGCCTACTTATTATTAATGTGAATTGGATAGTGCGAAGGGAAAAGGGGTTGTGCATTAAGCACAAAATAAAGGGCTAATTTAGCTATGGTCTACAATGTTTTTGCTATTCATATCCTGTACTATATGGCTAACAACGATGATGAATAGTGTTAAGGAGGTTTTACAATGAACTTTGATATTCAAGTATTATTTGATGCAATGATTGCACAGGATCCATCAATGCTGCCAATAGCAGACCGTTATTATGCAACGGAGAATTCACATGGTTCGGCTTTGGGGGCAATGACGTGCTTTAGAACAATCACAGGGCTCACCTATATAGGCCACTTGGTGGTTGACGAAGTTGCAAACAGCATCTTTGTTACGGCTAACTTAGATGAAAATGGCGTACCGACGATCTGTACAGCAAGAGTACAGCTTGAAAATGATGAAATCACTGAACTGGAAATTAACTTGATCCGTTCTAAAGGTGATTCAGGTTTCATTTATTTACCAGAAGAAATGGACCAACATCACAGCGGTTGGACCATGGCGATTCCAGAAGGTGGCCGTGCATCCAGAGAAGAACTTCTTGCGGTAGGTGAAGCTATCTTCAATACAAGCAGTGGTGTGGAGTACGAAGCTTCCCCAGACTGTATTCTTGAAGAAATCGGCGGTATTGTCTATGAGGATGCGGAGTACCTTGACAACCTACAAGGTACAGACGACAACAAGGCTGCAGCAGCTACTAAGACGAAAGTAACGATTCCAGCAGGTCTTTGGCCTATGAGACCACAAGATCCTAATGCAAGAGTGATCGCAGTGGATGTTGAGCAAGGCATCGTTGTCAGTACAGGACAGATTGATGGCTATGTATGCCCTTATATAACAGCGGATGAGACATCGACATGTTTTGTTCCGGCCTGTATGATCGAAATGCATAACAAGACCCTTGATACCAATCAATATAAAGGTAGAAAAGTGCCTCATCAGATGGCAGCTGTAGGTACCACAGTGGAGATTCTAAGATACCATTCAGGGAAAATCTTTGGTATGCACCGTTATGTGAATCTTCAAGGACCAGGTGCAGTATCACCTTGGGTGAAATAATAAGGAGAGAATGGAAATGAAAGCTGCATTATATGAAGATGTAAGAACCATTAAGATGATTGATATTCAAAAGCCTGTAGCGGACGCAGGACAGGTTGTGGTTAAGGTGAAATATTGCGGTATCTGCGGAACGGATACACATAGTTATATGCATGAAGGGATATTGTCCCCTGGAACTATTTTTGGGCATGAAACAGTTGGCGTTATCGAATCCATCGGTGATGGCGTAGAAGGGTTCGAAATTGGCGAGCGCGTTGCGGTTGGTGCACCAGGATCATGTCCAGAGCACTGCTTTTTCTGTAGAAGCGGACGTACCACACTCTGCGTCAATGGCTTTACCAGAACACTTGGTATAGGTCCTGGTACGCAAGGTGCCTTTGCTGAGTATGTTCGAGCTGATTATCCGGATCAAATGCTGATTAAGATTCCAGACAGTGTTAGTTTCGAAGACGCCGTTCTTTTTGACATATTCACAACAGCTTATCATGGCTTTAAACGCTCAAGTTTTCAGGCGGGTGGTACGGCAGTGATTATTGGATCTGGGGCAATTGGTGTCTCCATGGTTCAATTGCTAAAACTTGCCGGTGCTAAGAAAGTCATCGTCCTTGATACCAACGAGAAGAAAAGAGATTTTGCAGAATCTTGCGGTGCGGATCACGTCTTTGATCCAACAACAGAAGCATCCCTTGTGGATACCATTAAAGAAATCTGCGGTGGTGTAGGTCCTGATATCGTCTATGAATGTGCCGGTAACCCAGCTGCGGTTGGTACAGCTGTAGAAGTGGTCAGACCGGCAGGTGAGGTCATCCTGATTGGAACGAATCCAGAACCACTTAGCACAATCAATGAGATTCAAATAGGCCTTAATGAGCTGGATCTTAAAGGTTCATTCGCTTATACAGGGGATGAAATCAAGACAGTCCTTAACTTCATGGAGCAAGGCTTACTGAAGGTAGACGGTATGCTGAACAAGATCTATCCACTTGATCAAGTGGTTGAAGCATTGGATGAGCTGTCACAGACAACAGAACCTGTACGTTATGCATTGGAGCCATAAGGCAGCATATATGAATTATCCTAGAAAAAGTTGTACCCCCACACATATATGACCCCACATAACATATATGTGTTGCATATACCTAGAATGATGTGACATCAATTTTCTGTATGTCAACATCATCATATTTCTTGCTAATGAAGAGTAGGCAGCGTCTAGCTGTACTGCTCTTTGTTGGTGTTGACCAATGACGCGCCAATAAATCTTTGGGAGGGTGTTCTTCATGAAAAGCAGATTGGAAATACTGGAAAAGATAGCATGCAGTACTCAGATGCAGCTTATTGCTGACCTGTGCCATGAGTTGTTTGGTAACCCAGTCATCATCCACGATACCGGTATGCAACCTATAGCAAGCTCCAAGGTGCTGTTTGGTGAAGAGATGAGAGAAATCAATGAACTGCTGGATGGACAGATACGCCTTGTTAATATCTACCAGTCATCGAGGAACTTCCATGAGGCTAAGAATCACAACCAACGTCAAAAGGCCTTTGTCTGTAGGGATAAGAATATTTCATACGGACGTCTAATCCGTAATCTGTCAGAAGAGCAGATTGCTTTTGGCACGATTATGGTCATTGAGTTTTTTAGGCCATTCTCAGAAGAGGATCTGATACTTCTGGATCTGGTTGCAAGGTACATCACGCTGCCAATGAGAAAAAGGCAATATAAAATATACGGCCAATGGTCTGTAGATCAGTATATCAAGTGGCTCCTTAGTGGCAACAGTATTTCTCTAAGTATGGAACAGGAGAAAATGAACTTCTATGAGTATTTTCCCAACCGCTACTTCTATCTGTTGTCAATCTATGCCATTGATAGGGATTCGGATAACCGTCTGATGGATCAGCTTCTAAAAGCGTTAAACTCAGTGCCTAATGTGGCAGCCATTGTTTACAAAAGCAGAATTGTCCTTATTTTCAATTCAGAGTCAAAGATTATGAACTGGAGCAAGGAAGTGAAATCCCTGGCGGAAATTCTTGAGGCTTGGCAGTTACACGCCTGTGTGAGTCGGTGTTTTACCGACCATGAGGAAATCTATGAGAAGTTCCTTGAAACGGATGGCATGATGGAACGGATGTGTCTCCTAGATAAACGAACACGGTTTATTGAACATAGCTGTTTTACCTTCTATCAGTTACTGGAAAAAGTAGGCGATCCTGCCAACATGATTCCATTTATTGATGAGCGAATCATGTCCATTGAACATTACGACCGCCATCATAACACCAATCTTGCAGAGACCTTGATGAGCTATCTCGACAATGCCAAGAGTCTTACCAAGACAGCGGAACAATTATTTGTCCATAAAAACACAGCCAATTACAGAATTAATAAATGCATCGAACTGACGGGATATACCTTTGAAAAAGGTGATGAGATTTTTTCTGCCATATTTTCTTTGCGGATATTGGACTATTACAAGCGAAGAAGTGCTCAGCTGATGAGAAGCCAAGATATATTAATGAAAATATCAATCTAATAGGAGAAGGTGTTTGTATCCTTGGAACAAATGGGGTCTGTCGAATCAAACCCTCAGTACATTGATTTGGATTTAACAAAAAACTTATACTATCTATGAGATCTCGGGGTAAGTATTGTGATGGTCGATATGGGAGTGTTTTATTACCGGTAATAACCTCTGCATTTCGATGACAGAAAGATGGAAAGGGTAGGTAAGGTAATGGATCAAAGTGAAAACATTCAAGTTGTTCAGGGGTATGATGGGCCGGATGTGTTAGCGGCCTATGAGGAAAGACTTAGCTTGAAGGAAAAACTCAGTTACGGGATAGGGGATGTATCCGGTAACATGGTGAATCTAGGCGTAAACATGTTTTACAATGCATTTTTAACCAATGTGGCAGGTATTAATGCCGGTGTCGTTGGTGTGATGCAGCTTATTTCCAGAGTATTTGATGGTGTAACGGACTTTATTAGTGGTTTGCTGGTCGATAAGACCAAGAGTAAAGAGGGGAAATGTCGGCCTTGGCTAGCTAGATTTGCTATACCCTTTATGATTTGTTATACCTTGTTATTCTATTCACCAAGTGCCAATATGAACGTGAAGATTATCTGGGCATTTGTGACCTATAATCTTGTTGTTTCTGGTGTCTTCACCTTTACACAGACACCTTACGGTGCCTTGGCGGCCAGGATGACCAACATCAAAGAACAGCGGGACCAGCTAGGTCTGTTCAGGATGGTGTCACAGGTCATAGTGAACTTTGTTGTTGCCGGCTATTCCATGAAGATTGTTGAATTGCTAGGTGGCGGCAGGTCCGCTTGGATGATTACCTTTGGCGTTTACGGTATATTTGCTGGTTTGAGTTTGCTAGTCACATACAAGGGCACGAAGGAACGTTTACAGGATAAAGATGTTCTAGAAAAGAAAAAAGAACAGGACAAGAAGGCGGACTGGACTTCAATTAAGGCCTTGTTCAAAAATAAGTACTGGGTCATCCAACTTCTCAGCTCATTGTTGCAAGCACTAGATACCCTTAGTGGTAATGTGATGATGTACTTCCTGATGTACGTCATGATGAATACAGGGTACTTGACTTGGTTCGGTTATGGTAGTGGTATTATGGCGTTCGGGTTGTTTGTTGTTGCACCATTTGCTCTTAAATATGTTGGGAAAAAGTACATGGCCATGTCCAATTATGTGGCTGGTGCCGTCCTGGCGCTTTTACTTTGGATGAACCCAACATCTGGCCCGGTATTTATAGCAATGGCATTGATTAAACCTTTCTTTGCTGTAGGTAATGCAACCACCAGATATACAATGTTAGCAGATGCTGCTGATTACGGCGAGTGGAAGACCGGCATTCGTAACGAAGGACTGATATTTGCTGCCGCCAGCTTGGGGAACAAGGTTGGACAAGGTATCGCCTCCGGTTTGTCTATGATTCTGTTGGGCCTTGCTGGTTATGTTAGTGCCACCAACGGTGCAGAAGTTGTGCAACCGGATTCGGCTGTTAAGATGATTATATTCCTGTTCTGTGTGACACCACTGATCATTAACATATGTGGAATTATCCTCATGTCTATGTGGGATCTTGATAAGAGATATGATCAGATTGCAGCAGACCTTAAGGAACGTCATATGGTAGCCAATCGTCTGAAGGTGGAGTAAGGTAAATGACACGCTTATCATTAGAAGAATGATTCAATGGGGTTTGAACAGCATAGTGATAGGATTGTCCAGGTAAATAAGCCACTGATTGAAGAAGTGGCAAGAAAGAGAGTGGAAAAATGGCTTATACAATTGGAAATGGTTGTTCTACATGCCATTATTGTTATAGAAGTTGTCCAGTAGATGCCATAAGTTTTGTGGATAAGACATACGCTATTGACGGCGCTGTGTGCATAAGTTGTGGTAAGTGTGAAGAGGTCTGTCCTTCCGGTATCATTTATGATCCGGAGGTGCAGGCGCGTAAAAAAGTGGTCATACCACGAGAAGAGGCTTATGATCTGATTGTCCTTGGCGGTGGCGGATCCGGACTGGTCGCAGCCGTTCGTTTTAAGGAACTTACAGGTAGAAAAGTGGTCGTTTTGGAGAAAGGCAAGAAGGCAGGGGGCAATACCACATTGGCCCATAATTTCTTGACGAGATACTCGAAGCGACATGAAGCCATGGGTATGCCGGACCTTAGAGACGAAGCTATTAAAAGCATCATTACTCATGATCCGGACTTATCGGCACCTTTGTTAAGAAAGGCGATCTATGCCCAGACCGACGTTCTGGACTGGCTGCTTGATATGGGCGAATTGGATGAACATATGACTATGGTGGATCTTAGAGAACGTGGTAATCGGATGGGTCCTTTTGTCCACACACCTGGGTTTCTTGATTTCCCCAAAAGGATTGCCAATGTTGATTCAACGGATCATTCCATGGGACCCGGATGGATGGGGACGTATGTCATTGATAAGATGATGGAGAAGTGTCAAGAACTGGATGTTGAAGTATTGACAGAGTATCAAGCCACATCTCTGAATATGGCCATTGACGGCAGCTTCGAATCAGTTGAGGTTGAGACACCCTTCGGTCCTTTGACCATCAAAGGGGATCACTGTCTCATTGCGACAGGTGGATTTGCAAGACACAAACAACGTATGCAGAAGTTAGAACCGACCTTTTATGAGGATGAAGCGGTGCATACCTTTACTGTGGCTTCTAATACGGGTGATGCCATTGATATGGCAGAAGCCATCGGTGCAAAGATGGATTTTGAACATATCAAGATTCCTATGTTTGGACCTGTGCACCATCCCTACAGCTTTCCAGTATTAAGATTGGCAGGCAGTCCAAGAGCAATCATGGTGTCCCTTGAAGGCAGGCGGTTCCAAAATGAGGGCCTGCCACCATCTATGAGCTTTAAAGGACCTCTTGAAAACCTTCCAGGAAAAGTGGCTTACGCTGTCTTCGATGCCCAGACCATGGATGTCATGGGGGAGGAACTGATCGATAGCGCCCTTCACGATGAGACGATGTATCAATGTTTGATTCATTGGAAAGAAGAATTGGCTTATGAGGCAACTTTAGGAAAGCCAGTGTGGAAGGCAGATAGCCTTGAAGCATTGGCAAACCTTACTGGTATTAATGTCGAAGGATTGTTGTCAGAGGTGGATAAATACAATGATTATTGTCTGAGAGGTCGTGATGACGACTTTGATAAGCAAGAATCTTTTTTGAACCCAATTGCACAAGGTCCCTTCTACGCAGTCTTCCTGTCTAGATTCAATGAAGGCGCAGAAGGTGGCATTGTCAATGATGACGACCTTAGAGTTGTTAAATCAGATGGCGGTACTTTCAAAGGCCTCTATGTGGCCGGCGACTGTTGTCGCGGTGTCTTGAAGCAATCGGACGAAGGCGGCAAGATGGGTGAATTCCCATGGGCCATGGCCAGTGGCTTCATGGCCGGAGAGACGGTGGCAGACCATTATTTGTCTTCTATAATCTCAATCTCAAAGTAATCGAATTCAATGCTTTCAATAAAATGTTCTTGAGTAAAACGGGCTTTGCCAAACTGGGCAAAGTCCTTTTTATTGTCGCTAAGCCACATAGGCTTCTGTATATCAAACTCATAACACAACGACTCTAAGCCCTCGTCCGTCTTACCGGCACGGTCAAGGACCTGACTGTCCGTCTCATAGACGTGATCAGTGATGAATTTGTTGGATTTAATGATTTTTCCCCAAAGTCTGAACATGCAAATTACTCCTATTTCTAAGATCTCTTATAATCTGTTATATCTTCTCGAAAGCCCGAAAAATGGGCATGTATTGAGTATAAGGGGTGGGAGGGGAAATGTAAAGGAAGGATGTAGTGTGTTATAGGATGGTATTGTTTGGTAAAAAAGTGATGTATGGTGAGGTTCGGTCGTGATGTACGATTATTTTTTGTTAGCAGCTTACATTCAGAAAAGGATTGTACAAAATATTGGAACTTATAAGGGATAATTGATTTGAAAGTATTCCTTCAAAGGAATATAATATAGAAATATGTGTATTCACAAGTCAGGAGGAATAACATGGATCTTTTAACTACGACAGAAATTGCAGAAAAATGGAACATATCAAGACGGCGTGTTACAACTTTGTGTAGAGATGGTCGTATTGATGGAGCTATATTAAGAGGCAATACTTGGCTAATACCTGCAGATGCAGTAAAACCGGAAGATCCTAGACGCTCTCGGAAAAGGGATCACATAGAAGAATAGATTATAGTACGAAATTGGAGGGTTTGTATAATGGCAAACGGTACAACAAATATAGGGTTTGAGGAACAATTATGGCAAGCAGCTGATAAACTACGTTCAAATATGGATGCAGCTGAATATAAGCATGTGGTATTAGGACTGATATTTCTCAAATACGTGTCTGACTCTTTTAAAGAAAAATATGAGCAACTTAAAGCCGAAGGCTATGGTGATGAAGAAGACAGAGATGAGTATGTTGCATATAATATATTTTGGGTTCCCAAAGAAGCACGTTGGGATAATATAAAATCACATGCGACAAGTACAGACATTGGTGAAGTCATAGACAAAGCAATGGAAACGATTGAGAAAGAAAATGATTCCCTAAAAGGAGTTCTTACGAAGAATTATTCTAGACGTGAGCTTGATAAAACGCGTTTGGGAGAGCTAGTAACCTTGTTTACTAATATTGATGTAGGAACCACTGCTGCACAGGAAAGAGATGTATTGGGCAGAGTATATGAGTACTTTTTGGGGAAATTTGCCTCAGCAGAAGGTAAACTTGGTGGTGAATTCTATACGCCCTCATGTGTAGTTCATACATTAGTAGAGATGATTGAACCCTTTGAAGGGCAGATATTTGACCCTGCGTGTGGTTCTGGAGGTATGTTTTGCCAGTCAGCTCGTTTTGTAAAAGAGCATCAAGGTAATATTAGGGATATTTCTATTCTTGGGCAGGAGAGCAATCCAACCACATGGAAGCTGGCTAAAATGAATCTTGCCCTTAGAGGTTTAGAAGCAAATCTTGGGAAACATAATGCCGATTCATTTCATGATGATCAACATAAAACCTTAAAAGCAAATTACATATTGGCAAACCCACCATTTAATATTTCAGACTGGGGCGGTGAGAGGCTACAGGATGATGTAAGATGGGCTTACGGAATTCCGCCTGCAGGAAATGCAAATTATGCTTGGTTACAGCACATGTTACACCATTTGAATCCTGTAGGTGGTGTGGCTGGTACTGTATTGGCTAATGGCTCTTTAAGTACTAATACATCTGGTGAAGGTACTATACGAAAGAATATGATCAATGGTGATGTTGTTGAGTGTATCGTTTCACTGCCAGGTCAATTGTTTTATACGACAGGTATTCCGGTTTCTCTTTGGATCATGAGAAAAGGGAAGAATAATAATACCAAAGGCAAGATACTATTTATAGATGCTCGTAATCTCGGCTTCATGGTCGATCGTAAGGTCAGAGAACTTTCAGAAGATGATGTGCAAGAGATTGCAACCACATACCATAATTGGAGAAATGCCGAGAATTATGAAGACATACAGGGCTTCTGTAAGTCGGCAACAATAGAAGAAGTTTCTGAGCAAGATTATATATTAACTCCCGGAAGATTTGTTGGGATTGCAGAACAAGAGGATGATGGTGAGCCTTTTGAAGAGAAGATGGAGAGGTTAACCACAGAGTTATATGGATTGTTTGAACAGTCACATAAACTTGAAGACGATATCTGTGAAAAGCTTGAAGCTATTGGTTATGGTAGATAAGTTAAATTGTGATTTAACCTTCCACCTAATCTTTATATATATGAGTTGAGAATGCAATGAACGCAGATAGGAAACATAAAATAGAGGAGTATATAAAATATGCAAACTGAGAAATACCTTATATCTGAGCTAATAGAAGATATGTCTATGGGACCGTTTGGTTCGAACATAAAAAAGAAAAATTATACATCTAGTGGTGTCCCGTATTTAAATGGCTCAAATGTATCTGGTTTTGTTTTGTCTGAAGATACCTTCAAATATGTTTCTGAGGAAAAAGCTGATAGCCTGAAAAAGGCTGTCGCTTATAGGGGAGACATAATTGTGACACATCGAGGTACTTTGGGACAAATTGCATATATACCCCATGATTCAAAGTACAAAAGATATGTTACAGGAAATAGTCAATTTCGTTTTACATGCAATGACAAAGTACTACCAGATTTCTTAGTTTTCTATTTCCATACAAGGCTTGGACAGCACAAATTGTTGAGTAATGCATCACAGGTAGGGGTCCCGGCGTTAGCACAACCAACAACATCATTTAAAAAATTACAAATAGATTTACCTGATATTATTACACAAAAAAAGATTTGTTCGATTATTCATAGCATTCAAAATAAAATTAATACTAATTATAAGATAAATAGGAATTTAGATGCTCAGATGCAGACGTTATTTGATGATATACTTTATAAAGAATTTGAATCAGGTAATAAAGAAAATCTTGGTGACTTTTTATATGTAAAAGGAAGAATTGGTTGGAAAGGGTTAAAAAGATCCGAATATGTAAATCACTCTGACTATAGAATTATCAATGGGGAATCTCTAACGAAAGCCGGAATTGATTGGAGCAAAGCAGGGTATATCACAAAAGAGAGATATGATGAATCTCCAGAGATTATGTTGGAAGTCGGTGATATTCTTATTTCTAAAGACGGTACAATTGGTAAAGTTGGGTATGTAAATTATCTGGAAAAACCCACAACAGTTGCTTCAGGTATTTTTGTTGTCAGAAATATTAAACCTGATGAGATTTCTACAGTGTTTATATATTGCTTGTTTATGTCGTCATATTTCAAAAAGTTCATAGCGAGTAGAACAGAAGGAAGTGTAATACCTCACCTGTATCAAAAAGATTTTGTGACTTTGGAAATTCCTTTATTGACAAAAGATAACCTAAAGTTATTTAACGAAGATATTGTGCCACTTTTTGAGTTGTATTATTTGAATAATTCTCAGAATGATACCTTATCCACTTTGCGAGATACTCTGTTACCAAAGTTAATGTCAGGCCAATTAGATGTTTCTGATTTAGATATCTAGTGCGATAAATTTTAATTTATATTAGTAATGAAGGGGTGAAAGAAAGTGCCGGTCAACGAGAATACATTAGAACAAGCAATAATATCAGAGCTTCAGGATAAGGGTTATGAATATTTATATGGTCCAGACATCGACCGAGACTACCATGAGGTGATATTAGAGGATGTCTTTCGTGCATCTATATTTAAGATAAATCCAGGTATAACTCAGGAAATCATTACAGAAGCATATAAAGAGATAAAGAATCTGGGCCTTTTGAGAATGGAAGAGCTTAATTCAACCTTTCACAAGCATCTTGTGGAAGGTGTTCCAGTTCCATACCAGAAGGATAATGAAAATCGAACTTTTACGGTTAAGTTGATTGATTTTGAGAATCCATCGTTAAATGATTTTAAGGTTATAAATCAATTTACAATTATTGAATATAAAAATAAACGTCCTGATGTCATTGTATTCATCAATGGAATTCCAATGATTCTTTTTGAGTTGAAAAATATGGCAAATGACAGCACGACAGTTGAACAAGCATATATGCAAGTGAAGAATTATCAATTGGATATACCGACGTTGTTTAATTACAATGCCTTTAACGTAATCAGTGACGGTATTGATACAAGAATAGGGACAATTACTTCTGACTTTACTCGTTATATGGCTTGGAAGTCCGAGGATGGTGAGAAACCTGCAGAGAATATGACAGATTTCTTTACGGTTGCACTTAATGGGATGTTTCCGAAGGATCGTCTGTTAGATATTATTCGTAATTTTATTGTATTTCAGAATAGCCAAGGGAAGACCATAAAAATATTAGCCGGTTATCATCAATATTTTGCAGTTCGTAAGGCTGTTGAAAGTACGAGAATTGCGTTGGAAGAAAGAAGTCGTAAGGTTGGAGTTGTGTGGCATACCCAAGGTAGTGGAAAAAGCCTTTCAATGGTCTTTTATTCAGGCATTATTGTAAGTGATAATGATTTTGAAAATCCAACGTTGGTTGTGCTTACTGATAGAAATGATTTGGATAATCAGCTGTTTGCAACTTTCAGCGCAAGTTCAAAGCTTTTACTTCGTCAAACACCAAAGCAGGCCGAAAGTAGAAGCCATCTTAAAGAACTTCTGAAAGTGAAAGCTGGTGGGATTATTTTTACCACTATACAGAAGTTTGAAGAAGGTGATGATGTTCTCAATGATCGAAGCAATATTATCTTCATGGCTGATGAAGCACATCGTTCACAGTATGGCATGGATGCGAAACTTGATAGAGAGACTGGTGAATGGAAGTATGGTATGGCAAAACATATGCGGGATGCCCTTCCTAATGCTACATTCATCGGTTTTACGGGAACGCCTATTGATCTGAAAGATAAATCCACCATTGAGGTCTTTGGTGAATATATTGATATCTACGATATGACACAGGCAGTCGATGATGGTGCCACTGTGCCTATTTACTATGAGAACAGAACACCAAAGTTGAAGCTTAACGATGAAGTGTTAAAAGAAATTGATGGGGAATATGCAATCATGGCAGGCAATTCCACAGAAATCGAGATAGAGAAATCCAAAACAGATTTATCTAGTATAGAGGCTGTCGTTGGATCAAGAGATCGTTTGAATATGTTGGCAGATGATATCATTGCCCATTACGAGGATCGTCAATATGTATTAACAGGTAAAGCAATGATTGTTTGCATGACTCGTAAGATTGCGATTAGTTTATACAAAACACTGTTGGAAAAACGTCCGGAATGGGACAAGAAAGTTAAGGTAGTGCTTACATCCAGTAATCAGGACCCAGAAGAATGGCATGATATTATAGGGAACAAGGCGTATCGTGACGGTCTGATGATTGAGTTCAAAGATATAAATAGTGATTTTAAAATAGCAATTGTTGTAGATATGTGGTTGACTGGGTTTGACGTTCCATCGATGGCGACGATGTATATTGATAAGCCGATGAAAGGGCACAATCTTATGCAAGCCATAGCTAGGGTTAACAGGGTTTATAATGACAAGGAAGCAGGTTTGATCGTCGATTATATTGGTATGGCAGCAGAGCTTAAAGCCGCATTAAAGCAATATACCAAACGCGACCAGGATAAAGTGCCAGACTTGGGCATAGCATACTCGATTGCAATGGCAAAATTAGAAGTTATGCGTGATATGTTTTATGGGTTTAATTATATAGATTTCTTCGGAGAGTCTGATGTGCTCCGATTAAAAGTAATTGCAGATGGTGTTGATTTTGCGCTTACTTTTGAAGAGGAAGAATCAAAGGAATTTGTAAAAGAATCTACAGCATTAAGTCAGGCTGAAACATTGTGTCGAAGTCTTTTGAATGTACGAGAGAAGAAAGAAATTGAGTTCTTCAAATGTGTAAAAGCAGGTATCTGCAAAGTTGGGGGAAAAGGGAAAATTACATCCAATGAGATCAATGCAAGGATCTTAAAAATGCTTGAGCAAGCAATTGAGCAAGATGGTGTAATAAATATATTTGAACAATCCGGTCAGAAGAATCCAGAGATTTCCTTGTTGTCAGATGAATACCTTGCACAGGTGCAAAGAATGAAACACAAGAATATTGCAGCGGAGATGCTAAGAAAACTTCTTGAAGATAATATTAAGGTATTTGCAAGAACCGGTGTTGTAAAGGCAAAACTCTTTTCTGAAAAGATGCAGGATGTTATTAAGAGATATAATAATCGCATGATTACGAGTGCTGAGGTTATTGAAGAGCTCTTGAATTTATCAAAAGAAATGACGACAGCATATGCAGCAGGTGATGAAAAGGGTCTGACTCATGAAGAACTAGCTTTCTATGATGCTCTTGTAGCTGATCCGGAAGTCCTAAGAAGAATGGAAGATTCAGTTCTTGTTGAGATGGCTCATGAATTGACATTGTTGATTCAGAAGAGCAGAACTGTTGACTGGGATAAAAAGCAATCAGCAAGAGCCTATATGAGAACACAGATTAAGCATTTGCTACGAAAATATAAATACCCACCAGAACAGGCAAGGGCGGCAATGGCTACTGTTATTAAGCAGGCTGAGCTGATGAGTGCTAACATGGCAATATAAGAATGCCTATATAGTGGTTTATTGATTTACCGAATATGTTTGAACAATAAACAACGAGACGATGTTCAATATATATTAGTTTTATGGGAGAACGGGTTGATGAGGGAGCATTTGTCATTAAGAGATTTTATAATATATGTGATTCCAGGTGGTTTTAATTTAGCCTCTGGTGTGATGATGTTGTTGATTACTGAACATGCTGACTTGATTAGAGATAACGTATCGATTGTTGGTGATGGAGGTTATATTAGTATTTTTGATCTTCCAATACCGTCAATAATTGTTATTGCAGGGATATTGCCAATTGCGTATCTGATTGGGCTTAGCAGTGCCATGTTTTCAAAATGGTTTTTCGAAAGACTATTTGATGTATGTGCTAATCCATTCATCTATAGTGCAAATAGTGATAAAGTAACATGTAAATTGATGTTTGAGTTTAATAAAGGCCATTATGAGATGCTCGATGATTATTTAAAGACTCTAGATGTTTCTAACACATGGACAAGGTACAGGGACATTATGATGTTTATTAAGCACAGTGGTCTACCTATATTAATCACTAGTAGCCTTGTGATATGGAAGATTAATCATGAAGCAACAATCTTATTCTTGATTTTGGGAATTATTTATTTGGTATCAATAGATCAGTATTTCCATATGCACGATAAACGTTTACTGGAAATGGTAAATGTTTATAAAGTTAAGCATTGTTCTAATTGTAAATATCATAATGACTGCTACAAAGAGCAATCTAAGGAATTACCATGGTTATGTTAGTATTGTGCTGGAGGGATATCCCTAGCGGAAGATGTCAAGCTAGCGACAACTACCACGACAGCTACCCTTTTACAATTAAACGCATATTGATTATAATATAAGTGTATTTGTAAAGAGGTGATCTATTTGAATCACTATAATCAAATCCAAGAAATCATAAAAAGCAGAATGGTATGATCTTTACAAAAAATCTCTGTGATAAAGGTATCCCACGGATGTACCTGACAAATTTAGTGAAGTCAGGGTCCTTGGAACGTGTAAGCAGTAAAATATAAGTCGGTGTTTTTGGAGTTGGAGTATTTTGCTATCATTTAATTGTAGTGAAATACTCCTGTTTTGTGCAGCCAGTTTATTATTGAATGCATACATATAAGACGAAGGATGAGAGGATTATGGCAGCAATAGATTACAAACAAGCATTAATCGATTTTGAGGCCTATGTCAGTAAACATTTAGGTGAAGAAAATTTAATTGAGCAATGTATTCAGGTTACATATGTGTCGAAATATCATTTCTATCGTTTCTTTAAAGCGATAACAGGCATGTCGGTCAATCAATACATTACAGAGCGTCGTTTGCTAAAAGTGATGGAGAAGCTTATGGGTGAGGATAAGATTATAGACATTGCTATGGATTGGGGGTTTTCATCCCATGAGGTTATGACAAGAAATTTTAAAAAAGCTTTTGGAATAACCCCATCGACATTCAGGAAATTATCCAGTGATGAACAAATAGCCACCTATGAGCCAAAGACGAAAGCATTGAATCTAGATTTTACCCCTTTGCAGTTGGATATTGTTCATCATCAAGGCAACATTGATATTCAACCGGATTCCATTATGAGTATTATGATGAGTATTAATGCACACTAGATTCTAGGCTAGACTAAGAATTAAAGCATAAAATATAATCACATCCTGAACAAAGTGAATAAAATAGGCCCAGAAAAACCCACCGGTTTCGTTCATGGATTTAGCCAAAAACCAACCGATGAAGCCAGCCATGATCACCCCTGGAATAACACCAGGATTACCGAAATAATGAGCTATGCCAAAGACGCATCCAGATGTTATCTCGGTGATATGAGGGGAAAGGTTAAGTTTTTTTCCTGCAGCAACAAAGCTAAAACGATAGTTGATTTCTTCAGATAATGAATTGGATGCAGCCAAAGCCTAAACCCATAAACATAAAAATAAATAAGGTACCGCCTAACATAATGATTTGGTTATTTAACAGGTGGCCATAGGTTCCTGTAAACATGGGTACCTGGAATCCAGGGATAAGTAGAGAAGCTAAAATAGCGATGGTTACTGTAATAACGGCAATGATTACTTGATAATATTTGCATTTCATGTTTTTGATTCCTTTCGTTGTTCATGTAAATGATGATAAGGTCAGTTTATCCAAATCATCTTGCCGTGTCTTGACGTTCATTGCTGTAATGGGGATGCAAATGTGAGCTTTTTACTAGTGGTGCAATCGGACTTCATACTAGTTGTATATAACTAGTGTATTAGAAAAAAACAATGGTTATACGTAATTATTAAGAGTTACTGAATTACCTATACAGATATCCATCTATTGGTTTCTATTAATCATTACACATTTTGACTATACTTATATAATGTAATAAATCAAATTTTACTTTGCAAAGAAATATTGAGGAAGGAGGCGTATTATGGATAAAAGAGAGTATACAAGACCAGAGCTAAAAGAATTAGGCAGCTTAGAAGATGTGACACTTAATAGCTGGGATGGTATGAACTTTGATGGTGCATTACCAGAAGAAATGCCAGAATTATTTTCTTGATTTTGGCCAGTCAATGTATAGGTATGCACACATAGACATAAGCATACTATGACTATACCTGTGAGTGGGAATGTCAACTTTGAGAAGGAGAGAATTTATGAGGATAAAGACGAATGTACGTACAGTATTGATTCTAGTATTAATATTGAGTATGTTATTCACTCAATTGGTTAGTGCTACGACCGCTGTATATTATGAAGCAGGTGACTTGATCGATGACAGTATCTCTGTAACGATTCCGAACAAACCAGCACAAGTTGATATTGTTTTTTGCTTTGACTTGACGGGGAGTATGGGAAGTGTTCTTTCATCGGCAAAAAGTCAAGCAGGTCAAATTATTACAACTTTAGATGCGTTGGATGTGGATATCAATTATGGTGTTACATCACACATGGATTATACGTCATATTATGACAGTTATGGGTATACGTCAACATATGGTTCTGAAAGTTCAGGGGACTACCCGTATAACCTGGATATGCCAATAACTGACAATGAAGCAGCAATCATCGAATCAATCAATGGGCTTGAATTGGCTTATGGTAATGATTATGCAGAGAGTTACACAAGAGCCTTATACGAAGCCTATGCGGATGAGAATCTTGGTTGGAGAGAGGGTTCTAAGCGCATTGTAATAACATTCAATGATGCTATATTCCATGATGACAATGTATACGAAGAAGTTACAGATAGTGAATACAGTACTGGTGGTGATCCAGGTCGAGATGAAATCATGTTCACAGAGGATGATTTGGATTTTCAGGATGTTATGCGTCAATATGAAGAAGAAGGTATTATTCTGTTAGCGTGTAGAACCAGTAGCTCATATGCAGATGTCTGGGAGTATTGGACAGAATATACAGGTGGTGCTACTTATTTACTGAACACAGGTGATATAGTTGAAGAAATGTACACTTATGTTTCCACAGCTGTGACAGTCGATACAGTAACAGACTTGCATGTTGAAGCTGACCCTGATTGGCTTGAAAGCTCCGATCCAGATCAATATACAGGTCCAACAGGTGTCGATGTATCCTTCGACTTTACCCTTGAAGTACCTGAAGGTTTAAGCCCTGGCTTACACGAAGTTACAGTAAGGCTCGTAGACGAAGACGGTGTCATATTTGCTTCCCAAATAATAGAGGTTTGGATTGAAGAAGAAGAGGAAGAGCTATATTTTACTCAACTGGATTCAGTGGTCGATTATAATGCACCGACGGACGTTGTCGTTGATTCTGATGATAATGTGTTTGTCTCAGATTTCTATGATGATTGTATCTATATGTCAAGCACAACGGATGCAAGTATTGTATTCACTTATGGATCAAGCGGCGATGGTATTGGTGAATTCAATCATCCAAGTGGTATTGCCATAGACCGTATGGATAACATCTATGTTGCGGATACATACAACAACAGGATTGTCGTATTCAAAGATGATAATGTCAATGGCATAATTGATTCTGATGAGTGGACAGAATATGGTACTTATGGTAATGGTGAATTCGAATTTAACAAACCAATGGGTGTATTTGTTGACAACAATGGCGATATCTATGTTGCAGACACATATAACTCAAGGATCGTTATATTCGATGAAACTGGATCATGGTCATCTTTCGGAAGCTCGGGTACAGGCGCTAGTCAATTTAGATTCCCTTATGATGTAGCTGTTAATGGCGACTCAATCTGGGTAAGTGATACTTTTAATCAAAGAGTTTCGAAGTTCGATATATCTGAACCTCAAAGCTATTTGGAAACTTACAAGGTAAGCTTCCCATATGGCCTTGCAATTGATGAGGGTGGCAATGTGTTTGTGGCCAAAAGGCAATCAGGTGAAGTTCTATGTATTCAGACGGATGAAGTCTATGGGATCAGAGGCTATGGAATAGGGGAGTTCTTAAGCCCTATAGGAATATGTTTTGATAGTGACAATAGACTTTGGGTTGTGGATGTAACAGACTCTGAAGTAGAGTATTCTACATCGATTACTGATTAATGCAACATGGTCGTATGTCAAAGCTCTTGACTAGATGATTAATCTGACAAGAATATACAGGAAACACTCTCTAAATGGGTGTTTCCTGTATTGTATATGGGGGGAAAATGTTATCAGGATTTTTGGGGATATACTATTACAGTAACAAAGATGTTAGTGGTGAGGAAATCGATAGGCTTGAGCATAGTGTGTTGGGACCAGGTAAGTCAACTTATTGTAGTTATAACTGTGGACAGTTTGCTGCTAGAATTTGTTTACCTCCAAGTGCTAACAGTTCACATTTTAATATGGCATTTCTTGAATGCTCAGATAAGGTAATTATTTTTTCGGGGAGTATCTACAATAAAAGTAAATTGTCTAAACAGCTGATGTGTGATGATGGCTTAGCAGATATCCGAATAGCTGAAACAGCATGGAATCACTGGGGAGAGAATGCTTCAGAGTATATCGATGGTGATTGGATGTATGCAGTCTTTGATAAACGGGGTAACAAATTATCTATTGCTAGATCGTGGGGGTTTTCATCGATGTATTATTACGTTGATGAGGAGAAGATAATTTTTGCCACACATCCAGGGTATATTCATAGATATTCCGATCAGGTTTATAAACCGAATATTACAGCTATTCTTCAAACCATTTATGTGTCAAAATCCAATGAGAAAGCATCATTTTTTGACAACGTTACTCAACTGCCTGCATCAACAAGATTAATTGCGTCAAGTCAAAATCTAGAGACTTTTTGTTGGTGGCGCCCTTCACAGGTCAATAAGATTAAAGTCCTTGATGAAGAAGCAGTATTTGAAGAATTTAAAAGTTTATATACCAAGGCAGTCGAGAAAAGAATTGAAACAAATTTAAAGGTTGGTGCAACTTTAAGTGCCGGATTGGATTCATCATCTATATGTGCTATAGCAGCTAATTCCCTTCAAAAAAGAGGGTTACAGTTAATGGCGTGGACTTCGACACCCTTATATAAGGACATTTCTTTTTCGAGTGGCAACTGGTTAACTGATGAGGGAGAAATGGCTACTGAGTTAGTTAAACGGTACTCTAATATTGACCATCATATCATACAATCTAGGGAGACCAATCCTGTAGACAGCTTGAAAAGACAAGTGAAAAACTCTGGTAGACCTTTACGGGCGGCTGCAAATTTTTATTGGATCGATGCCATTATTAATCAAGCAAAGAAATACGACTGTGACGTATTACTGATTGGACAAGGTGGCAATAACACAATATCTTGGACACCAGGTAAAATTCCAGTGAATCCGGCAGAATTTCAAAAATTCTTTTCATCTGTTTCCGTTCAAGGATATTTAAGTTATACAAAACGTGTTTTTTTGAGATGGATTAAAACAAAAAAAAGTAATTGGGTTAATGGTAATGAACGTCATAGCCTTGTTAATACATTACTTAATAAAGAATTCCAAAAAAGTGATTTACTACTCGCATTTAAGAAAAAGGCTATTTTCAAAAAGACTGCTACACACGCTGAAGCAGCAGAAGCTCATATTAATCTGATGGATATCTGGTATCATATTGGCTTTTGGAGTGGTATAGAAGTCAGGGATCCGACAATTGATAAGGCGCTAATGAAGTTACTAATGTCACTGCCTGAAAATATGTATTTTAGAGATGGCTTAGATAGAAGAGTGATCCGAATTGGGATGGAAGGTATACTTCCAGATAAAATCAGATTGAACAAGAGAAGAGGACAACAATCATCCGATATAGTTGAAAGGATAAGTTCTTCAATCGATGAGGTTGAAATATTATTGAGAAGAATAGAAAAAAACCATATGGTTAAAGAAATGATCAATCTTATATATGGAGGGGATATCATCAGACGGATCAGACAAGGAGAGAGGGGCATCGATATAACGAAGGATGTATCAATGGTACTGTTACCAGCATTATCAATTGGTGTATTTCTAGAGGCCTTTAATGATGAGCATCATATAGCAGGACATAAAATACCTATTTCCTAAGAATCATTGACTCAATCAGAGAAATATAAGATTCAAAGTCAGCGAAGCCTACTTTTCGACGAATTCTGAATACCTGTGTATTCTTTGTTAAATTTGCAAGTTGAAGAAATCGAATGTCTGGGGGCGTCAAAATATTGTGGATCAATGGTCGGTAAATATTATCGCCTATGAATTTAATTGACTCAGATTTAGAAAGAGGCTGGATTTGAACAGAAGTATCATCTGAATTATTCATTGGTTCAATAATACAGATGGCATAGATTGGTAGCGATTTAAGGTTAGTATCCTCTCCATAGGAGATGGCATATTTGGGAATATTCTTAGATATAGGTGTTGAAGTTGGTAGCTCACCGGTGATTGTCTTATAGCTATCAGCGTTTAATTTAGCTCGTGTAATTCCCTTAGAAATATATGGAATATCACTGATCTGAATAGCACATACATCATCAGAAAAAAGTGGCCAGCCATTTTGGGCAAGTGCAGTTGCAGTTGTTGATTTGCCTGCGCCTTGCTGCCCAGTGAAGATGACAGCACCTTTTGGGCAAAGAACAGCACTACCATGAAAAGCAATGATATTTCTTTGATAAAGGATAGTGGACAAACAGGTTCCCAATAAGTATGTTGAGATATCATCCATACTGGCATTTGTATTAGCGTCATAGATGATTTCACAACCATTGTTGATTAGAAATCGGCCAATATTTTTTATCGTTAGTAGAAAGGTAGAATCGTTGAATTGCAGGTAGTTATTTTTAAAAGAATAATCGGCCAATATGTGATCAACAGACCCTGATGAAATAAAAACATCCGGGTCTAATGTTTCTACTGGCTTCAAACAGAAGTGCATAGGTAATTCAAAATCACATCCAATAGTTAGGTCAAAAACGTGATAGAAATAGTGGGGTTTATTTTTAGACATATCCAATTCCTCTGCTGTTATAGGTTTAATTCTGAATAATTTTTCTTTTTATAAATTTCATGACCGAGACACAGAAGCCAAGCGTGAGCAGCAATGGTCTCGTTATCACTTCTAACACCAATCTTAAGTTCTGCAGATATGCCAGACTTATTAAGAGTATTTCTTAATGCGATCGCATTTCTAAGGCATGTAGGCTGCCAAGGGAGTATTTGTATTACAGCTTTGTGTAAATAAATGTGCCGAAATAGTATATCTTCATCTGAGCAAGATTCATCATTAATAGAACTATTTTTGAAAATATAGTTTCGTTTATACCTGTATGAGAAGAATTTTAATATTATTTCCGCTTTGACTGTATTGAGTATAAGAAAGTAAAGTATCACTTTTTCACTATTAGGTAACTGAATGAATTTAGATATTTTTTTCATCACTTAATTCAGTGATAAAAGTTCATTCTTTAGCAATGCGTCAAGCAGATAATTAAAATCAACCAATACGTCTTTAGCATCTATGGTGTATTCATTTGTCATCGTCTGGATGATTTGTTCTTTGTTGTGATTCTCTTGGATTAATTCAACCATGCGTAGTCCTGTGTCATTTAATGAAAAGTACTTGCCTGTTTCTGAATTGAATACCGCTGCCTCATCACCTAGATTAACAATTAAAACCCCATCACTTAATTTATACATAATACCCTCCAATCTATATGAACAGATAATATCATGTAAATAAGGACAATCCTAGTAATCAAATAGTTCTACTTGTTCAATTGATATTGCTAAGAATTTCTTGCTAATTAGTCTGAAAATGCTGTTTGACTAAGTGTTGAGCGTAAAAATTAATATGACAAAGTACGAGATATATGAATAATTGTACCTACAGCTATAGCATTGATATCACCTGTTTTGGTATCAATGTTATACAAATATGACCATTGAATCAGGAAAGAGACTTTAACGAGAAATAATTGTAAATATCGTTATAGGTACATGTGCTTAATAGTAGTTCAATTGAACTCTTTATCTTTCTTAAGGTAAGCTTAAAATAGTAGTATATAGATAAAAGCTTAACAAAAGGACTAGTGGATGATAGCTCTTTGAAGAAATATCATATGAGGGATGCATTCATAGTAAAGTTTATGGGGAAAACAGCATAGGAGGAGAGAGATGAAAAGAGTAAAAAGAAGAGTGGTTGCTTGGATGATGATGCTTTGCATTATGATTGGCATCACGGGAGGGGTCACTTTTGCCGCAGATGGTGACTATAGTGATGTGCATGGTCATTGGGCGCAAATGGAGATTGAATCACTGATTGCAGATGGCATAGTTAATGGTATTGCTCAAGGCGATACCATGGCTGTTAATCCTTCTAGTTTGGTCACTAGAGGAGAATTTATCAAGATGCTTATGGTTCATGACCTAGGTGTTGACGGGTACACTGAGAAACGCCAAGAAGGTGGGTTCGGCGCTCCATATACGGACATTACCGGTCATTGGGCGGAAGATTATATCCTTATTGCAGAAAGTTTGGATTATATTGCCGATGATAGCACCGGGACATTTAGACCCAATAATCCTATCACTAGGGCTGATGCCATACAAATGATTGTTGCAACGCGTGATGAAATGGCTGTGGCTGAATATCAAGGTGAAGCAATGTTTGCAGATGTCATTATGAAGAGTGAGCGAAATAATGATATCTATGTTGCAAACGACAATGGCATTGTTTTTGGTTATCCGGATGGTTCCTTTAAGCCACAGAATTATCTGACAAGAGCTGAGTCCATGGTCATTATTTATCGGCTGATGACCTATGTTGCGACGATTGAAGAAGATCCGATTGCCGCTGCAGTGCCGGAAGAAAAGAGCAGTAGCAGGACCGTACGACGTCCTAAGTATGATCTTGAAGTCCTTACAACTACGGGTGGTGCTTTAACTCTGGATGCATCAGGTGATTACCGTTCAGGTACAGACGTTGACATTGCAGTAAGTTCAGAGGAAGGTTATTACTTCGTTATGTGGACTTCGTCAGACGGAGGTACTTTTGAGGATGCGAATGCGCTAGAGACAACATTTGAAATGCCAAGAAATGATACAACGATTACAGCAAACTTCATTTCGGAAGATGAATTGACTTTCTATACACTGGATGTGGTGAGTTCAACAGGCGGTGCGCTTGAATTTGATATATCCGGCGACTATCTTCCAGGTGTGACTCTAGATGTATCTGCAGTAGCAGACGAAGGTTATTCGTTTATTGGGTGGGATGCGAGTTCAGGTAGTTTCTCAGATGCTACATCATCATCGACTCAATACATAATGCCAGCAGAAAATGTTACGTTAACAGCCCTTTTTGACGAAGAAGATATGTTAGGAACATTAGTCGGCTCGGTTGTTTTATCTACGGTAGAGGTAGGTTTCGAAGGAGCGGAAGTCGTAATTTATGACGCTGGTGGTGTAGAATACGCGAGAACATATACTGGTGAAACAGGTGGATTCACATTGCCATTGCCAGCCGGTGAGTACCGTTTGGTGATTATGGCAGAAGGTTACGGCACAATTACAAGCTATGAGGTGGTATCTGCTGGTGTCACAACATATACATCAGCATTTGTATTAATACCTTATGAACTGGATGAATCATTGAAATGTGATATTAACATACAGGTACTGAATGCATTCACTGGTGACGGTTTAGAAGGTGTCACCGTTTACTTTAGAAAAGGGTATAACAACTATACAGGCGATGACTTCCTGATGGCAAGCGATGACGATCTGTTTACCCTTCAAACAGATTCCGATGGATACATGGATGTTACTGTGCCTATAGGACAATATACGATTGAGTGCACATTGGATGGTTACACAGTGGGTTATGCGAATGTTTTGGCGCCTGTTGTAGGTGCTTATGAAGAAACACAATACTGCACTTTGACACCAGTTTTGGAAGAGGGTGAGACGCGAGTTGTGTTATCCTGGGGAAGCGAACCTGAAGATCTTGACTCTCACATGACAGGACCTATAGCTGAGAGTACAGATAGATTCCATGTATATTATAGTAGTACGAACTATATTCTTGATGATGTTACATATTGTAATCTAGATGTTGACGATACTAGCAGCTATGGTCCAGAGACAATTACTATTTATAAAAGTGAATCAGGTACTTATAGATATTCGGTATTTGATTTTAGTAACCAAGAGTTTACAGAATCAATGCACCTAACACAATCAAGTGCTACGGTTAAGGTTTACCAAGGTAGCATATTGGTTGCAACATTCAACGTACCAACTGATCAAACAGGTACCTTATGGACGGTGTTTGAGCTAGAAGTCGATGAAGATAATACTGTTGAGATTATACCAATCAATTCCATAACAGAGGGCGCATCGTCCTCTACCATTCAATAATCCATCTTAAAAAGTGCTTTCCTTTCAAAAGGGGAGCATTTTTTTTGAAGAACGTATATGTCACATAATCTAAGGATGGCGCAAATTAGAAAGTGCAATTATAATAATAGTCAGGGTATGATATGTTAAGCGATTACAAGAATATGATTTAACTTAAGACAGAGGTAAAATAATGGCATCAACTAAAAGCATTGAAGTATACAAGGTATTATTAAGAAAAGGCTATCCGGATAAGTTCTGTGAAGAAGTGGCATATAAGTACTTGAACACTGATTTTACGGCTGAACGTATGTTGGGATATCTATATAGGATGTCTGAACCGAGCATAGAGCAGATTGTCGATGAGATGTTTGCAATTATTGGCGACCGGGATCGACTTGTGGAAAAGCATAGGTCAGAGCAGGCTCAGGCCAGAATCAGTGAGATCTACCGTGATGGTTTGTAATCTCCCAAAAGAAAGCAGGTAAAAGAATGAACAACAATGATACACTCATCCGAATTAGGTACGTATTTGATTTGAAAGACAAGGATGTTCAAAAGATTTTTAAGCTTGGTGGCTTGAATTACACAATAGAGGAAGTGAAACAGATATTGACTAAGTCAAAAGAGGACAGTTACTTCCACAATGATGTTTCATTAGAGACGATTAAGTCCATGGAGGAAAATGTGCCTTGCTCCAATGAGATGCTTGAAAGGTTCCTGAATGGGTTCATAACATATAAAAGAGGGCCGCAAAAAGTAAAAGAAGGTGTCACACCTCCACCTGAATTGACCATCGAATCGGATAAAAGTGTTAATAATGTAATATTGAAGAAGCTGAAAATCGCCTTAGGGCTTACTGGTGATGATATTATGGCAATCTTCAAATCAGTGGACATTACCATTGGTAAAAGTGAGTTGGGTGGTCTGCTGAGAAAGGAAGGCCACAAACATTACAGGTATTGTGGTGACAATTATGCCAGAAAGTTTCTAAAAGGTCTTAGGCTTAAGTATAGAAAGTAGCAGAGTCATTATTGATAAAAAAATGAACGAATAAAGGTTGATTACATCCTCAACTAGTTTAAAATAGAAAGAGAGCAATTGTATCACAGTCATCAATATAAGCGATCAGGTAATGTTGACTACGGGGAGCGGTACAATGAAAGACGATAAAAAAGTAACCTTGGAATACAGGCAGTATGACATATACCCTGACTTTCCCATACTGCCTTTAGTCGGGGAATCATGGGTTCGCCATTACGAGGTGGAACATGGTTGCTACCACTTTCATAACCATCTTGAGATTGGCTATTGTCACTGGGGCGAAGGCATTATGTATATTGACAATGAAAGTCTTCCTTTCGGACCGGGACATTTTACCTTTATTCCTAAGAATATACCTCACTCAACCTCAAGCAAAGATGACACCTATGCCAAATGGTCCTACTTATTTGTTGATTTGGAGGGGATTACAGGTCTTTATAATAAAAGGGTAGCCAGAGATATTAAGAAAGCGATGTGTAAGCTTGACGACTGTATTTTTATGGCTCATGAGCAGGAAATGCCTCGAATGGCAAAGGAGCTTCAAGATTTAATTGATCTTTTTGAGAGTGGAAGACAGTCCAACAAGATTGTTGCATGGAACTCTATGATGGATTGGTTATTGAATCTCTGTCCTCATAAAATCGCTGCCAACGACCTAGTGTCAGAAGCTCATGATGCATCATTGGTGCCAATCATACCGGCCCTTGACTTCGTCAGTGAACATTATAAAGAGCCATTCACAATTGGGAATATGGCAGAAGAATGTCTTATGAGTGAAGTACATTTTCGTAGGCGTTTTCATGAGTTGATGGGACAGACACCCCTTGATTATGTGCATACTTTTAGGATTCAAAAGGCATGTGGCATGTTAAAAAGTACGGGGCATTCCATTACACAGATCGCTACGAATACTGGCTACACTTCCATGGCAACCTTTAGCAGGAATTTTCATTCTGTGGTGGGTATGACCCCTTTGAAGTGGCGAAATCTGCCGGAGAATCAGAGGAAAAATATGAGCAATTATAATATAAGACGTTTAGAAGGCTGGTTTTGAACCAGCTTCTTTTTTTTGTATAGATAATCTCAGACATATAAAGGCTCCATAGACCCTAATGCATGGTTGTGATTAAATATGAGCGAACTTTGATTGGAAATGAAAAAAAACAAGTATAGAAGAATGTTATAATGTACAAGTATCAGGAAGTTGTATCGTTAAATGTATCCATAATGCACAAGAAACATGGTGAAAGAATTTTGTGCATTATAACAACTGCATTGGGTAATGTTATTACATCCGAGGAGGTTACTATGAAAAAGAACTTAGCGTTATTACTGGTACTCGTATTGATCTTAACAATGTCGGCTTGTACAGCCAGTCCGGAGCCCGAAACAACAACGGATACTGGGGGAACAAGCACGACAGAAGAAACCAAAGAACCGGATACGTCACAAGAAAGTACCGGGGATACAACCGCTAAAGAGACATTGACGGTATGGTGCTGGGACCCTGCATTCAATATCTATGCTATGGAAGAGGCGGCTAAAGTTTATAAAGAGACCAACCCTAACTTTGAACTTGAAGTGATTGAAACACCTTGGGATGATGTTCAGACCAAGTTAACGACGGCAGCTACTTCAGGTCAATATGATACATTGCCTGACATCATTTTGATGCAGGACAATGCTTTTCAAAAGAATTTGACCAATTATCCAGAGGCATTCACTGACCTTACTGCCACGAGCATTCCTTTTGATCAATTTGCATCTGCAAAAGTAGCATATTCGGTATTGGACGGTAAGAATTACGGGGTTCCTTTTGATAACGGAACATGTATTATGGCCCTTAGAACCGATTATCTTGAGCAAGCCGGATTGACCATTGATGACTTTACAGACATCACTTGGAGTGAGTTCATAGAGCTTGGAAAAACCGTTAAAGCAACAACTGGCATGGCATTGCTTTCAGCTCAGGCGGGTTCTCCGGACTTGATTATGGAGATGCTCCAATCCTGTGGTTCAAGTCTTTTCAATGAAGATGGATCAACCAATATGGTTGGTAATGCAGCATTGCTTGAAGCCATTGAAGTGTATACGACTATGGTCAAAGAAGGCATCCTTGTCGAAGTCAATGATTGGGATCAGTATATTGGAACCTTATCCAACGGTTCTGTTGTCGGTACGATGAATGGTTGTTGGATACTTGCTTCCATACAATCAAGTGCAGATCAGAGTGGCCTGTGGAATATGACTAACTGCCCGGCACTGGACAACATTCCAAATGCTACGAATTACACCAATAATGGCGGTTCTAGCTGGTTTGTTACAAGCAACTGTCAGGACCTTGACCTTGCGGTAGATTTCTTTAACCATACTTTTGCAGGCAGTGTGCCTTTCTATGAAATGATATTACCTTCTTCAGGTGCTCTTGCAACATACTTGCCAGCAGGTGACAGTGAAGTTTATTCCCAACCTTCTGATTTCTTTGGTGGCCAGACAATCTTTGCAATGATCACTGAATATGCAGGCTATGTACCAAGTAACATCACAGGCCCTTACTATTATGAAGCAAGGGATGCTGTCGGTGTTGCCATGACCAATGCCGTGTCTGGAGCCGATCTGGAATCAGAAATCCAGGCAGCCGAAGACACAGTCAAATTCCAAATGGGTGAATAAATACAGTATAGAACTGTAATAGATTAATGTATCGTAGCCTAAGGGCTCTGGGGAACTATCTTAGGATGGTTCCCCACATTAGTATGACCAGGTTGTAGGGCTAACAATGTACATATCACAGGAAGGTGTTTGGTTACAAACCTTCGTCATACACGAGCATACACTAGCCTTGGGAACGATACCTGCTCATATGAGTTTGTCAGAGATTGGAGGGTGCAGATGGAAAAAAGAAGACTGACATTAAGACAAAAGAAAAATCTAACAGGATGGTTATTTCTGGTACCAGCAACTTTTTTAATTTCTTGGATGAGTTTTTACCCGATGTTTAAAGCATTGCTACTGTCATTCAAGAGTGGTATTGGTGCAAACATGAAATGGGTGGGCATCTACAACTATTCCAGAATGTTGGAAGATACGGTTTTCAAAAGGGCACTATTAAATAATTTCTTTTATTTGATCATTCAGGTACCGATTATGCTTGGCTTAGCCTTGATACTTGCGGTACTTCTTAACAGAAAGGACCTTAAGTTCAAGGGGCTATTCAGAACAGCAATTTTTCTGCCATGTGCTACATCGCTTGTATCCTATGCCATTATTTTCAGGTCGTTGTTTAGCTTGGATGGCTTTATTAATACGGTATTGCTGAATATGGGGCTGCTTACAGAACCTTTGAATTGGTTGGCTGAACCGACAACAGCAAGGATTGTTATTATCGTAGCGCTTATATGGCGTTGGACCGGATATAATATGATTTTTTATTTGTCCGGGCTTCAGAATATTGACAGCACACTGTATGAAGCAGCAAGAATCGACGGTGCATCCTCACTTCAGGTATTCAGCAAGATTACGGTACCACTTCTTAGGCCCATCATTCTCCTGACAGCCATTATGTCTACAAATGGAACGTTACAGCTTTTTGATGAATCTGTAAACCTCACTAACGGCGGTCCGGCGAATGCAACCATCACCATGTCACATTATATCTATAAGATCTGTTTTGAATATTCACCTAAGTTTGGCTATGCTGCTGCCATGAGCTACGTGATTCTAATATTAGTCGCCGTGCTTGCTATGTTTCAGATGAAAGTGGGGGATCGAAGATGGTAAAAAAAATACGAAATATCACCAGTTATACTGTATTGATTGTGGCCTCATTATTATCTGTCTTTCCTCTATACTGGATGATGGTTTCGGCAACGAATGCATCAACGGAAGTTATACGAGGCAAATTGGTCTTTGGAACCTATTTGAAGCATAATTTGGATGCACTCTTTGCGGCGCAGAATGTTGGAAGGGCCTTCTTGAATTCATTTAGAAATGCAACGGTGTTAACGTTGCTGGCACTCTTGGTGTGCTCCCTGGCAGGCTATGGTTTTGAAATCTATCATGACAAATATAAAGACCAATTATTCTCAATCCTTCTATTGGCCATGATGGTTCCTTTTGCTGCGACGATGATTCCCTTGTTCCAAATGTTCTCATCAATGAGCTTGTTAAATACTACAGTCGGGTTCGTCCTGCCTACAATATCGACACCCTTTATGATTATGCTCTTTAGGCAAAGCTCGAGAACGTACCCTCATGATATTATTGAAGCGGCCAGAATAGACGGTCTGAGTGAAGTGTCCATTTTCTTCAGAATCTATATGCCAACCATGCGGTCCACCTATGCTGTCGCTATGACAATTACCTTCATGAATGCATGGAATAATTATCTATGGCCAAAAGTTATTATGCTGACAGATCAAGGCACTACAATGCCAATGATGGTTGCCAATCTATTGACAGGCTATGTCATTGATTATGGTATGGTGATGCTTGGGGTACTTCTGTCAACAATACCGACCGTTATTGTTTTCTTCTTGTTGCAGCGCAGTTTTGTCGCCGGTATAACCGGAGCAGTTAAAGGATAGTCCAGGAGGCAGAGATGATACCAATAGAAAAATTAAGCAATCCTCTTATTTATCAGGAAAATAGAATGACGCCTCATTCAGATCATTTATTTTATACGAACAAGAAGGGGTGTATAACCGAAAAGAGTGATTATATCTATAGCTTGAACGGGGTATGGTATGGTCATTATGCCAAGAATTTTGACACATGTCTGCTTGGGTTTGAAAAGGCAGACGTCAATTGCAAATCGTGGGATACAATCAGAGTTCCGGCACATATTCAGCTTGAAGGTTATGATACTCCCCAATATGCTAACGTTCAATATCCTTGGGAGGGGCATGCACAAATTACCCCGGGAGAAATCCCAAGGGAATTCAACCCAACCATGAGCTATGTCAAATATTTTCATGTACCCAGTAATATGAAAGGTGAATCACTGTATATATCCTTCCAGGGTGTAGAAAGTGCTTTTGAGTTATGGCTCAACGGTCACTACGTGGGCTATAGTGAAGATTCTTTTTTACCTAGCGAGTTTGATTTGACTTCTTACCTTATTGACGGGGAGAACAAGCTGGCCCTAAGGGTTTACAAATGGTCATCGGGTAGTTGGCTGGAAGATCAGGATTTTTTTAGATTCAGTGGGATATTCAGGGATGTTTACCTGTTTGTTATGCCGAAGAATCATGTCTATGACATGATGGTGACAACCTCCTTGGAAGACGGATATCAAAAAGCAAAAGTGCTGATTGACCTTTCTCTGGTGAATATTTCAAAAGGGCAGATAAGCATTTCCTTAAAAGACAATCAGAGTCATGAGGATAAAAAGATAATAGCACTTGATGGCATGACGGCTGACTTGCAGGTAGCTCTTTTGGTTGATCATCCAAAATTATGGAGTGCGGAAAAGCCGTATCTTTATGAGTTGGTTTTAGAAATTGAAGATGACGCTCAGAAAGTGGTAGAGTACATATCTGAGTATATTGGCTTTAGAGAGTTTCAAATAAAAAACGGCATCATGATGCTTAATGGCAAAAGGATTGTTTTTAAAGGGGTTAATCGTCATGAGTTCACGTCTAATAACGGACGTGTCATGACGGAAGAGGTCATTCTTAATGACTTAATAACGATGAAGCAAAATAATATTAACGCCCTTAGAACCTCTCATTATCCCAATGACTCAAGACTGTATCGATTGTGTGATCGACTAGGGCTATACCTAATTGATGAGACGAATATGGAGACCCATGGAACATGGCCAAATCTTGCCACTGGTGAGGATATCAATGATGCCCTTCCGGGAGACAGGCCGGAATGGGAAGAGGCGGTTTTAGACAGGGTAAAATCCTTATACGAAAGAGACAAGAATCACACATCCATACTCATGTGGTCTCTTGGCAACGAGTCTTTTGGTGGTGTGAATATACAGAAGATGTCCGATCTGTACCGATCGTTGGATACCTCCAGGCTTGTTCATTATGAAGGTATAAACTTTGACCGCCGGTATCCAATGAGCAGTGATGTGGAAAGTCAGATGTATACCAGTGTTGAAAAGATTAAGGCATTTCTCAAAGATCATCCTGAGAAACCGTTTATTTGCTGTGAATACGCCCATGCTATGGGAAATTCCTGTGGTGCTATGAGCAAGTACACTGACTTGTCAGATGAGGAGCCTTTGTATCAAGGCGGATTCATATGGGATTATGTCGACCAGGGTCTTATGAAGAAGCATCGCTATGGTGAATTTTTTATCGGCTATGGTGGTGATTTTGGTGAACGTCCTCATGATGGTAACTTTAGCGGCAACGGTATCGTTGATGGCTTTAGAAATGTATACCCAAAAATGCAGGAAGTTAAATTCAATTATCAGAACATAAGCATTGATATATATAAGGAGACTGACGGGCTTAAAGCCAAAATCACCAACAAAAATTTATTCACAGACTTAAGTGAATACTCATGTACAGTTCTGTTGGAAGTGGACGGGACTCCTAAGAGTTGCACTGATTTGATAGTTGCGATACAGGCGCTTGACACAGAGATTATTCCGCTACCGGTGGATGTAACAGAGGTAGTCGGAACGTGTGTTGTTACTGTCTCGTTTCGGATGAAAAGAAGAACTTCATGGTGTGAAGAAGGGCATGAAGTGGCCTTTGGGCAATGGGTGGAAGATACCCCATCTATAACAGAAACACTAGAAACTACGGATTCTCTGCAGGTAATCGACTCAAGGTATAATATCGGTGTTAAAAGTCCCCATTGCCATCTAATATTTTCAAAGCTTTTTGGTGGTCTTGTGTCCTATAAGTATGTAGGCAATGAGCTTCTAGAAGCCATACCAAAGCCTAATTATTGGCGTAGTCCTTTAGACAATGATTATGGCAACCTGATGCCTCAGCGTTATGGGCAATGGAAGCTTGCAAGCATGTATTCTACCCATAAGGCCCTTGACCCATCATATGAGAAGGAAGCATTAAGTTATCCGAAATTAAGCAGAACCGAAGATCAGGTTCGTATTGAATTCAGATATTATATGCCAACCAAACCCATAGCATGGTGCGATGTGGTATATGAAGTTGAAATCAGTGGGAAAGTGAATGTAACGATGCGCTATGACCCTGTTATGGCACTTGGAGATATGCCGGAGTTTGCCATGATGTTTAAGTTGAATGCCGATTATGATTATGTCGATTGGTTAGGGCTTGGTCCTGAGGAGACCTATGCAGATAAATACAAGGGTGCTAAATACGGCCGGTATAAGAAATCTGTTAAGGACTTTATGGCTAACTATATGCTGCCACAGGAATGCGGGAACATTCATCGTTTATCTCGAGCTCAAGTACTGGACTACCGTGGAAGAGGTCTGATGTTTGAAGGCGATCAACTTAGCTTTAGTGCCTTGCCATATTCTCCTCATGAATTAGAGAATGCTCAGCACAGTTATGAATTGCCACCAGTGCATTACACCTATGTAAGAGTTGCTCTAGGGCAGATGGGTGTGGCAGGTGATGACAGCTGGGGAGCAAGAACCCACGAAGAGTTCTTGATACCTGTGACAAAACCGTTGGAGCTGAGATTTTCTTTCATTGGGGTATAGAGGAGGACTTGAGTTCTTGAAATGCCAATTTTACAAAGTACTTGTATTTTCTGAAAGAATCCTGTAGTGTATAGTAGAAATTATAAAATTTAGATTTTAAGGTGCCGCAAGTCATGATTCAATCATGGCTTGTGGATAATAGGGAAATGGGTGAAAATCCCATACGGTCTCGCCGCTGTAAAGGACGAGTCTGATCCAATGTATCACTGTGTCACTGACATGGGAAGATGGATCAGATGTTGATGCCTGAGTCAGAAGACCTGCCTTAAGATAGTCGACGCACTTAGTTACGATGTATGGTTGGGTGTAATAGAATGATGGATTCATCATTGTTATTACGCCTTTTACTATTTGTAAAAGGTTTTTTTATTGCCTTTTTATGAATTATGGGGAAATACGAACAAAGCATATCGGAGGTATGCATGTGAATATACGAATGATAGGTATCGATCACAGCCGTGCCAGCCTTGAAGAAAGAGAGCTTTTCTCCTTTACCAAGAAAAAAACTGCACAGTGGATCAGACAGTTGAAAGCATCGGAGGGCATTCGGGGATGTCTTCTGATCTCAACATGCAATCGAATGGAATTATGGCTGAGTTGTACTGATGCATATGATGCATCATTGGAGGCACTGCTATGTAAGGAAAAGGGCGTCGAATTACATCTTCATAATCGCTGTTTTGTTCTTAGAGAAGGCATGGAGGCAATCACTCACCTCTTTTATCTCACCTGTGGGATGAAATCAAAGATCATGGGTGAAGACCAAATTCTCACTCAAGTTAAGGATGCTCTTGCCTTTAGCAGAGAGCACTATTGTACAGATAATATTCTTGAGACCTTGTTCAGAATGGCTGTTACAGCCGCTAAAGAGGTGAAGACAAAGGTTCATCCTAACAGGGCTAATGCTTCGGTAATTGATTGTGCTCTTGAGATGCTTGAGCGTAAGGGTGAGACCATCAAGGACAAAAGATGCCTGGTCATCGGCAATGGACAGATGGGCAAATGTGCCGCACTTGCCATGAAGGAAAAAGGGGCCGAGGTAACAATCACAGTGCGCCAATACCGAAGCGGTGTCGTTGAGATTCCAAAAGGGTGTAGCAGAATCCATTACGGTGACCGCTATCAGAATATGGATGACTACCATGTGATTGTTAGCGCCACATCCAGTCCTAATATGACACTGAACTACGAAGAACTTAGTCAAATCAACTTGAAGTACCCTATGATACTTCTTGATTTGGCGGTGCCAAGAGACATTGATCCAAACGTCAGGGGGATTCACGGCATGACCCTGTATGATATCGATGATTTTGCAATGGAGCTGGTTGCGGAGGAAAAGAGTGGATTGATGAAACAGATGGACGATATCTTGGGAGCGTACATTCATGATTTTCTTCTGTGGCAGGAAGGCAGATATTTAGTGCCTTCTATATTGGCTTTCGGGGAATGTGCCGCTAATGATGTGGGGATGAGGGTCAAAAAAACCATCAGGAATGCTGAACTGGCTCATGAAGAAAAGGAACTTTTGACAACGACGGTGCATGCTGCGACCAATAAAGTTGTCAGCAAGTTAATGTTCGACCTAAGGGAACATGTAAGCCCTGCGGCATATAAAGAATGTGTGGAGGCACTTAAGTATATCTATGAATAGTCCAATGTTTTTTCCTTTATTTGTCAATCTTGAGGACAAAGAAGTCTATGTCATTGGTGCCGGAAAAATCGCCACAAGAAGGGTCAATGCCCTCATACCCTTTGATGTGAAAATCAATATAGTAGCACCAGAAGCCACTGAATTAATAGCAGAGTGGCACCAATCAGGAAAGGTAGCTTGGGAAAAGAGATCCTATAGGCAGGGTGAACTGAATCATCCTTATATGGTGATTGTTGCCACGGATGATATCCATCTGAATAACACCATCTATGAAGAGTGTAAGTCTAAAGGGATTATGGTCAATGTTGCTTCGGATAAAGATAAGTCTGACTTTTATTTTCCGGGGATTGTCATAGAAGCGCCTGTTGTGGTTGGTGTATGTGCCAGTGGTACGGATCATAAGAAGGCTAAGGAAGTGACGACGGCGATTCGGCAGACGATTAAGGAGCAAAGATGAACATGAGAAAAGTATGTGTGGGAAGTAGAGAAAGTGCACTGGCGGTGAAGCAATCGATGATGCTTGTTGAGACAGTGAAGTCTTCCCATCCGGATTATGAGCTGACCTTACTGACCATGAAGACCACTGGTGATATTATATTGGACCGAAGTCTGGATAAGATTGGTGGGAAAGGGCTATTCGTAAAGGAACTAGATAAGGCACTTATAGACAGACGAAGCGATCTTTCTGTTCATAGCCTAAAGGATATGCCGATGATGACACCTGAATCTTTACCGATTGTGGCTTACTCTAAACGGGAGGACCCAAGAGATGTGCTTGTACTACCGAAAGGGGTCAAAGAGATAGATCATCAGTTGCCAATAGGCTGTTCCAGCAAAAGACGTATGCTTCAAATGAAAGCTTTATACCCGGAAGCTCATTTTAAAAGTATTAGAGGGAATGTGATAACGCGTCTTGAAAAACTGGATCGGGGTGAGTACAGTGCTTTGGTACTTGCAGCGGCAGGGTTAAAAAGATTAGGTCTTAAGGACCGTATCAGCCGTTATTTTACTGAGGAAGAGATTGTTCCGGCGGCAGGTCAAGGTATTTTAGCAGTCCAAGGAAGATTGGGAGAAGACTATGATTACCTTACTGAGTTCAATGATGATACGGCAACCCTCCAAGCATTGGCAGAGAGGGCTTTTGTCAGGGTGCTTGATGGTGGCTGCAGTTCACCGGTGGCAGCCTATGCAACAGTTCTTCCTGATAGCATTATCCTAACAGGTTTATATTATGACGAGGCAACAGAGCATTACTTTGTTGAAAAAATGACAGGACGAAGAGAAGCGCCAGAAGATCTGGGTATACAGCTGGCACTTAAGATGAAGTCGGATTGGAAGAAGCATGAGTAAGGGAAAAGTATGGCTTGTAGGTGCGGGACCGGGAGACAGAGGGTTACTGACCGTTAAAGGAAAAGAGATTCTCATGGATGCAGAAGTGGTTGTCTATGATCAACTGGTAGGGCAAGGTATTTTGCAGTGGATTCCAGAGGCGGCGGAAGCTATTGATGCAGGCAAAAGGGCTGGGCATCATACCATGAAGCAGGAAGATACCAATAGACTGCTGCTTGAGAAGGCTTTGGAAGGTAAAAGGGTGGTTCGCTTAAAAGGAGGGGACCCCTTTCTATTTGGCCGCGGTGCTGAAGAATTGGTTCTTCTTGTGGCCAATGAGATTCCTTATGAGATTGTGCCAGGCATTACCTCCGCATTAGCCGTGCCGGGTTATTCAGGGATACCGGTGACACATAGAGACTTGACGTCTTCACTGCATATCATTGCTGGACATCGGTCGAAGAACCGGGATAGCAGCTTGGATTTTGAAACACTGGTAAAAACAGATGGAACTTTAGTCTTCTTGATGGGGCTAGGGGCACTAACGAATATATGTCAGGGCCTTATGGCGGCAGGGATGGCCCACGATATGCCAGCAGCAGTGATCCAAAAAGGCACGACCTGGCAGCAGAAGCGGGTGGTGGCAACCTTGGAGACTTTGGAGAAGGACGTTGCAAAAGCACAGATTATGACGCCGGCGATTATTGTTGTTGGAAAAGTATGTGCATTGGCCCATGAATTTGCCTGGTTCGAACATCAGCCCTTGGCGGGTATGAGAATACTGGTGACAAGGCCAAAGACCTTGAATTCGACCTTATCAAAAAAACTCATGGCAAAAGGAGCGGACGTACTGGAGCTGCCAACGATTCGAATTGAGCCAGTCAATCAGGCAGTCAGCTATAGAAGCATTATAGAGGCCAAGGGACCATTTGCTTGGATTGTATTTACAAGCCCATCCGGTGTTGATGTCTTCTTTGAAACTATGAAAAATGAAAAGTTGGACCTGCGTGTTCTTAATGGCGTAAGGATAGCGGCAATGGGACCGGGAACGACTCGTAAGATAGAGGAACGTGGTATCATGGTAGATTACATGCCGGAGACTTATGACGGTATATCTTTGGGACAGGGCGTTGGACTTAGGTGCCAGACAGGTGATTGCGTCTGGGTACCTAGAGCCCGATTCGGTAATGAAGAGATTGTTCAAGCCATTAAAGCTTACCCAGGTTTAAAGGTCTATGATATGCCTACTTATGACACAACCTATGAAGTACCAAGAATCATTTCACCAAGGCGGGAGATCGAAAAGGGTCATATTGACTATGCTGTGTTCACCAGCAAATCAACGGTTAAGGGATTCGTCGAGGCAACGGCGGGACTTGACTACAGTCAAGTTAAAGCAATCTGTATAGGGCATCAGACAAACGAAGCCGCAGAGGCTTATGGCATGACAACCTGGGTAGCAAGTGAAGCGACCATCGACAGTTTGGTAGCGACCATTGAATCATTAGCAGTAAAGGGAGATAGAGAGGAAAACAACCATGGATTTAATTAAACGACCTAGGCGGCTCAGGTCCGACCATATTATGAGAAAAATGGTCAGAGAGACCAGAGTGGATGCATCTTCCTTGATTTATCCCATTTTCATTGAAGAAGGTACCAACATTCAGGAAGAAATCAAATCCATGGAAGGTCAGTATAGGTACAGCATCGACCGCCTGCCATACAAGCTTGAGGAACTTTCTAAGTCAGGTGTGGATAAGCTTCTTCTCTTTGGTATTCCTAAGGATAAGGATGCTGTGGGTACACAGGCCTATGATGACAAAGGTATTATCCAAGAAGCCATACGGAGCATTAAGCGTAGATTCCCAGACTTATATTTGATTTCAGATGTCTGTATGTGTGAATACACCTCCCATGGTCATTGCGGTATTTTATCAGGAGAGAAAGTGGTTAATGACCCGTCAGCTGAGTTAATGGCGAAGATTGCCTTAAACCATGTACAAGCCGGGGCGGATGTGGTAGCACCTTCAGATATGATGGATGGTCGTGTTGGTGCCATACGTCGGCTTTTGGATCATGAAGGTTACAAGGATACAGCTATAATGTCTTACGCTGTGAAGTATGCGTCCTCATTCTATGGTCCATTCAGAGAAGCCGCAGACTCAGCTCCAGCCTTCGGCGATAGAAAGACCTATCAAATGGATTACCATAATACTCGGGAAGGCATAAAAGAAGCCTTGCTGGATGTGGAAGAAGGGGCGGATATGTTGATCGTCAAACCAGCTCTTGCCTACCACGATATGATCAGCAAAGTGAAAAATGCCGTAACTGTCCCAGTAGCGACCTACAGTGTCAGTGGTGAATATGCCATGGTAAAAGCAGCTTCAAAGGCCGGATGGATCAATGAAGCTGACATTGTGTGTGAGATGGCCATGGGTGCTTACCGTGCAGGAGCGGATATATACATCAGTTACTTTGCAGAAGCACTGGCAACCTATATGAAGGAAGGAAGAATCGGTTGATGGAGCGAACAAGAGACTTATTCAATCAAGCAAAGGATGTCATACCTGGTGGTGTTAACAGTCCTGTACGTAATTTTAGTTCTGTCGGTGAATTGCCCAAGTTCATTGACCGCTCTATGGGACCATATCTTTTTGATATAGAGGGGCAACGGTACATCGATTATGTGTGTTCTTGGGGACCGATGATTCTAGGACATAACGTGCCTGAGATTAGGGAGGCCGTTATAACGGCTTGTCAGAGAGGTCTAAGCTACGGTGCGGTCACTGAGATAGAAGTGAAAATGGCCCAGCTCATGTGCGAACTGGTACCTTCACTGGACATGGTTCGTATGGTCAATTCCGGAACGGAAGCAGTGATGAGTGCAATTAGGGCGGCAAGAGGTTATACCGGCCGACACAAGATCCTTAAGTTCAACGGCTGTTATCATGGGCATAGTGATGCGTTGCTTGTTAAAGCCGGTTCAGGGGTTATGGATGCCGGTGTCCCGGACAGTGCTGGTGTGCCACCGGGATGTACAGAGGATACTTTAACCGCTGATTATAACGATTTTCCAGGGGTAGAGAAGCTCTTTAACCGATACGGTAAGGACATTGCAGCAGTCATAGTAGAACCTGTTGGTGCTAATATGGGCGTGGTTTTACCAGAGGAAGATTTCTTGCAAGGCCTTAGGAATCTGTGTGATATCAATGGTAGTGTTCTGATATTTGATGAAGTCATCACGGGCTTTCGTTTGGCACTGGATGGCGGGCAAGGCTACTTTGGCGTTCGCCCGGATTTGTCCACCTTTGGAAAAATCATAGGTGGCGGTATGCCAGTGGGGGCATACGGTGGTAAAAAGGTGATCATGGAAGTTGTGGCACCTTTAGGGCCTGTGTATCAAGCAGGTACTTTAAGTGGTAATCCAATTGCCATGACAGCAGGATACACCCAATTGAATTTATTGAAACAGAACCCTCAGATTTTTACGAAGCTCAATGAGAAAGGCGACTACCTTTTCACTGAGATGAGTAAACGGTTGGATGATGCTGGCGTAACCCATAAGATGAATCACTGTGGATCACTGGGGAGTATCTTCTTTACGGATACTAGAGTCAAGGATTACACAACGGCAAAGAAATCGGATTTGGTGCGATTTGCCCAGTATTTCAAAAGTATGTTAGGGCAGGGTATCTATCTTGCGCCGTCTCAATTTGAAGCCATGTTCTTATCCACTGCCCATGGGGATGAAGCAATCAAGAAGACTTTGGAAGCATTGGATACTTACCTGACACAGACTGATTAGTTTTTGGTCTACTATAGGAAATTTCTCAAGATTGGCATGGCTATTGAATCTATGCCCTTTCAACAGAGGATTACGGCATTATGGGAAGTAAATGCCAATAAAATCAAGAGGGTAATTGAAAAGAAAGAACAATCAGTCAAAATGTAGTGGCAAAAAGGCTGGAAGGCGACTGGAATGATAGATAAAAACGGTTTGGAAGACCATTATATTTTAAAAGGCAGTAAGAAATTGCGATATGGTTTTACAACGGGCTCCTGTGCAACCGCAGCGGCGAAAGGGGCAACAATGATGCTTCTTAGCCAGAGAACCGTTTCACATGTGGACCTTATGACCCCTAAAGGGATTGATCTTCACTTATTACTGGAAGAGACTGACATAGATCCGAATTCTGCCAGTTGCGCCATAAGAAAAGACAGTGGGGATGATCCGGATGTGACCAATGGTTTACTGATTTACGCTTCAGTCACCAAAACAGCATCAAAGGGCATCATGATTGATGGGGGCATTGGTGTAGGTCGCGTAACTCGCAAAGGTTTGGACCAGCCTGTAGGTGCTGCAGCCATCAATAGGGTACCAAGGCAAATGATTGAGGGTGCCGTTAAAGAAGTATGTCTTGAATATGGCTATAAAGGTGGTATTCATGTAGAGATTATCGTTCCGGAAGGCATGGACATAGCGAGACGAACCCTTAACTCAAAGTTGGGCATTATTGGTGGTATATCTATCTTAGGAACCAGCGGTATTATAGAGCCCATGAGTGAAAAGGCCCTTGTGGACAGCATTCAGTTGGAGATGAAGATGAGGCTTGCCAATGGGCATAAGTATCTGCTGATGTCTCCTGGTAATTACGGGATTGATTTTACCAAGAATCAGTTGTCCATACCTACGGATCATGGCATCAAGTTCAGCAACTATGTGGGAGAGACATTAGATCACGCCATGGCATTAAAGGTCGAGGGTATTTTGTTCATTGGTCACATTGGTAAATTCATTAAACTGGCTGGCGGTATTATGAACACTCATTCTAGATATGCCGATGCAAGGATGGAACTTCTATGTGCCAGTGCGCTCATGGTAGGCGCAAGTTCAGAGGTGTTAAAACAGATTATGGGCTGTGTTACAACGGATGAGGCCATTGAGATACTTGAAGCCAATGGAATAAGAGAGGCAACCATGGAGGAAGTCTTGTTAAGAATAATGAATCATCTGAACCATAGGGTTAGAAATGAAATAAAAATGGGTGTGATTCTATTTTCAAATCAACATGGTGTCTTGGCAAAGACGAAGAATGTAGAGGAGTTGGTCAAATGCATGGAAAATTATACGGTATAGGCGTCGGACCCGGTGATCCGGAACTAATGACCTTAAAAGCCATGAGAATTATGAAAGAAGCGGATGTCATCGTAGTGCCAGGTAAGACAAAAGAAGAAAGCGTTGCTTATGGCATAGCCAAGGGAGCACTTCCTGAACTGGCCGATAAAAAGGTCGTGGCGATTCATATGCCAATGACGAAAGACCCGGAACTTAGGCACAAAAGTCATCACAACGCCGCAGATGTGGTGATGGCATATATGAATGAAGGCAAAGATGTTGCTTTCTTGACCTTAGGCGACCCGACAATCTACTCCACTTATATGTATGTCCATGAGATAGTTATGGCGAAAGGGTATAAGACAGAGATTATCAGCGGTATTCCATCCTTTTGTGCGGCAGCGGCAAAGTTGAATCAAGGGCTGGTTCAAAAGGATGAAGCCCTCTATGTGATTCCTTCTTCTTATGGCATAGAAGAAGGTCTAAATGTGCCGGGAACCAAGGTTCTTATGAAGGCAGGCAAGACCATAGATAAGGTTGTAGAGGCGGTTAAGACATCCGGTAGACAGGCAAGTATGGTGGTCAATTGTGGCATGGCCGATGAAAAGGTGTACAGGCATTTGGATGAGATTGAAGGCGGTGCAGGGTATTACACCTTGATGATTGTGAAGGAGAAATAGCATGGTACAGTTTGTCGGTGCAGGTTCAGGGGCTACGGATTTAATTACTCTTAGAGGTCATAGGCTTCTTACGGAAGCGGATATTATTATCTATGCCGGTTCATTGGTCAATCCGGAGCACTTGGCTGTGAGAAAAGAAAGTTGTCAAGTTTATAACAGTGCCAAGATGACCCTTGAAGAGGTTGTTGGCGTGATGGTAGAGGCGGAAAAAAACGGTAAAAAGGTGGTTAGACTGCACACCGGAGACCCATCTTTATATGGGGCCATAAGGGAGCAAATGGACCTTCTGGATAGAGAAGGCATTGCTTATGAAGTATGTCCAGGTGTCAGCTCATTCTGCGGTGCGGCTTCAGCCCTCAATCTGGAGTATACCCTACCAGGGGTATCTCAAAGTGTTGTTATAACAAGGATGGCTGGACGAACACCAGTCCCAGACAGGGAAGGCATCGCACAGTTTGCCAAGCATCAGACCACGATGGTTATTTTCCTTAGTACCGGTATGCTTGAGAAACTTAGTGCAGAACTGATACAAGGTGGTTACTCGGAAAATACGCCGGCGGCAATCGTCTATAAGGCCACTTGGGATGATGAACAAAAGTATGTCTGTACCGTTGATACATTGGCAAAAACAGCTGCAGACAACAATATTTCTAAAACAGCTCTGATCATCGTTGGTGACGTTGTGACCCATAGCAATTATGGACGTTCTGAGTTATATAATCCTTCATTTACAACTGAATTCCGCAAGGCACATACGCCTTATGAGCTTCAAGATTAGAGCCTATGATTATGAGGATTGACTTAATCAGTTTTACAGAATGTGGCGCTAAGTTGGGTTATGAACTCATGAGGGCGTTAAAGGGGCAGGGGCATGAGATACAAGGATTCACAATGGAAAAGTATGCTCTATCATCAGGTCTTTTGCCCTTAAAGGAACCATTGAAGGCATGGACTAAGAGGGCTTTCTATAGGAAGGATGCGTTGATTTTTATAGGTGCCACCGGTATCTGCATCAGGTCTATTGCACCCTTTATAGAAGATAAGAGAAAGGATCCTGCTGTTATAGTGCTGGATGAGAAGGGCAAGTTTGTTATTCCAATATTATCCGGTCATTTGGGCGGGGCGAACGCTTTAGCCAATATGATTGCCGATGAGCTGAACGCCCAACCTGTGATGACAACAGCCACGGATATTAACGATAAATTTGCCGTTGATCTCTTTGCCAAGAAGCACCAATTGACCATAATGGACATGACAATTGCAAAAGAAATATCTGCGGCAGCACTAAGAGATGAAACCATTGGATTTGTCAGCGAGTTACCTTATGAGGGTTGTTTGCCTGATGGCGTCAAAGCCTTAGAAGCATCAAAAACGTCACATTATGGTATTCATGTGGCCATTAGACAGAGCCATCATCCGTTTGAGAGAACATTGCATCTTATTCCAAGGATAGTGACCCTGGGCATCGGGTGCAGGAAGAATACAGAAGAAGCGACAATTAGTCAGTTAGTGGATGAAGTCTTGGAGAATCATGATATAGCCAGAGTGGCAATTGAACAGGTGGTCTCGGTTGATTTGAAAAAGAATGAGGCAGGTCTTGTCAGCTATTGTAAAAAACAAGGCTGGCCTTTTAAGACATATTCTGTTGAAGTACTGTCAAGGGTGACCGGCGAATTCACCGATTCAGAGTACGTCAAATCGGTTATGGGCGTGGGTAATATATGTGAACGGGCGGCCGTTCTTGGTAGTGATGGCGGAAATATAATACAACGTAAATACGCAAAAGATGGTGTGACAGTCAGTGTCGCTGTAAAAGATTGGAAGTTGAGATTATGAGTAAATTATATGTGGTTGGCATCGGACCGGGTGCCTATGAGCAAATGACTATGAGAGCAGCAGAGGCCCTTAATCAGTGTGAAGTGATTGTCGGGTATACAGTATACATCGATCTTGTAGAAGCCCATTTTCCAGGTAAGAAATTTATGACCACGCCCATGAAAAAAGAAGTGGACCGTTGCCATATGGCCTTTCAAGAGGCGCTAAAGGATCAAAGTGTCGCCATGATATGTAGTGGTGATGCAGGGGTCTATGGCATGGCAGGGTTGATTCTTGAACTGGGGGAACAGTATCCGGAGGTTGAGGTAGAAGTGATTCCAGGCGTCACTGCAGCCATGGCTGGCGGTGCATTGCTTGGCGCTCCATTGATGCATGATTTTGCTGTCATTAGCCTTAGTGACTTGTTGACCCCTTGGGAAACCATTGAGAATAGAGTGAGATGCGCGGTTCAAGGAGATTTTTCTATGTGCATTTACAACCCTTCCAGTAAAAAAAGGCATGATTATCTTCTGAAAATATGTGACATCATTTTAGAATATGCCGATGACAGCAGGGTTTGCGGTATCGCTGAAAAAATAGGTAGAGAAGGCGAAGCCATTCGGGTAATGACCTTGGGGGAGCTTCGAAATACTTCAGTGGATATGTTTACAACGGTCTTTGTGGGTAATTCTCAGACAAAGTCAATCAATGGTCAGATGGTCACGCCAAGAGGCTATCGTTATTGATCATAAATGACAGATAATGACAGAAAGGAAATGGTCATGAATAAGGTACTACTATTTGCCGGAACGACAGAGGGCAGAACACTGACACAATATTTATCACAACATCATGTCATGACCCATGTCTGTGTGGCGACACAGTACGGTGAGATGCTGTTGCCAGAAGATTCTCATGTGGCCATTCACACCGGACGACAAACCAAAGAAGCAATGATAGAGCTAATGGCTCATGTAGTGCCTGATTTGGTAATTGATGCCACACATCCGTACGCAGAGATTGTCTCGGAGAACATAACGTCTGCTTGTGAGTCAACGGGCACAACCTATATAAGATTACTGCGAGCATCGAATCAAAGCAATCCTAATACCGCTATCTATGTGAATACAATAGAAGAAGCGGTGAATTACTTGAATAAGACGACAGGGAATGTGCTGTTGACCACTGGCAGTAAGGATCTTGAGCTGTTTACATCTGTGAAAGATTTTGATAAGAGACTGTTTGCCAGAGTGCTATTCACCCCTCAAGTCGTTGCATCTTGTATGGAAATGGGTTATCAAGCCAGTCATCTTATGGGTATGCAGGGACCTTTTTCAGAGGGCATGAATTATGAAATGATGAAACAGTTAGACGCCAAATACTTGGTTACCAAAGAATCAGGGGTAAAAGGTGGTTTCCAAGAAAAAATGGACGCTGCCTTTAGGGCAAATGTAACTCCTATTGTCATTGGCAGACCTAAAGATGAAGTTGGCTTGACCTATGAAAGTTGTATTGGTCTGTTAAATGAACGCTTTAAACTGAATTTCAAGCCTCAAATAACACTCCTAGGCATAGGTATGGGCAACCTGAATACGATGACGACCAAGGGATTGGAAGCCTGCAAGGAAGCGGACCTGATTATTGGTGGGAAAAGGATGCTTGATTCATTGGCATGTTTTGAAACAGACGTCCATGACTGTTTCAAAACATGCGAGATTAAAAGTTATATTCAAGCCAACCCTCAGTATCAAAAAATCGTCATCGCATTATCCGGAGATACTGGGTTCTACAGCGGTGCGGACCAATTGATGACAACCCTTTCCGACTACAATGTTGAAGTCATACCAGGCATTTCATCAGGCGTCTATCTATCGGCTAGGCTTGGTAAGCCTTGGCAGAAAGTACGTTTCATCAGCCAACATGGTAAGAAGGAGAACTTGATTGCCAATGTTCTTCGTCATGAGGATGTTGTTGTTATTCTGGGAGGCGTCGAAGGTGCTTCAAAAGTATGTCAGGCTTTAGATTATTATGGACTCAAGGATGTGCAGGTGTATATTGGTGAACAACTTTCTTATGACGATGAGAAAATCACCCATGGACAACCAAAAGACTTTCTTTCCTACCAAGGGAAACCATTATCGGTGATCTGGATAGAGAACAGTAATGCCACTAAGTGTGTGGTGACTCATGGCATAGGCGATGATCATTTTGTCAGGGGTAAGGTACCCATGACCAAGGAAGAGGTTCGTTGTATCACCGTCTCAAAAATGAGGCTCAACAAGAAAGCTGTGATCTATGACATTGGTGCAGGAACAGGTTCCATATCCATTGAGATGGCATTGCAGTCTTATGAAGGTCACGTGTATGCCATTGAGAAGAATCCGGAAGGGGTTGCCCTCCTTGAAGCCAACAAACGAGCTTTCAAAACAGAGCACATCACCGTCATAGAAGGGACAGCACCGGATGCAATGACGGGTCTGCCAATACCAAGCCACGCTTTTATTGGTGGCAGTTCCGGCAACATGAAAGTCATTCTACAGATGCTCCTCAAAAAAAATCCTCGGATAAGGGTGGTTATTAATGCGATAACCTTGGAGACAGTTACTGAGGCAACGGACTGTATGAAGACGCTGCCCTTTGAACAGGTAGATGTGGCACAGGTGAACATTGCCAAATCTCATGTTATTGGTAAGTACCATATGATGAAAGGTGAAAACCCGGTATACATCATTTCGGCCACAGGCAGTGGTTGAATTACGCAAGTTCTTAAAGAGGCATCGTCCCCTATATTATATCTATGAACAGGAGAAGGGCTATATGAAAGTAGAACTGGAAAATGTACACCCACAGGCAATTGAGGCGAGAAGCTTTGACATTATAGAAGAAGAATTAAAGGGCCGAGTATTGGACCCTGAAAAGGCACCAATCATTAAACGTGCCATTCATACTTCTGCGGACTTTGACTATGCAGAATCACTGGTTTTCTCAGAAGGGGCAGTTGAGAAAGCTATTGAAGCCATTAAGAAGGGTGCCTATATTGTCACAGACACGAATATGGGAAAAGCGGGGATTAACAAGAAAGTTATCAAAAAATATGGTGGCGAGGTCGTATGCTTCATTGCCGATGAGGACGTAGCAGCCACAGCGAAAAAGAATGGTACAACGAGAGCTACTGCAAGTATGGAAAAAGCGATGACGCTAGACAAAGAAATCATCTTCGCCATAGGAAATGCCCCAACAGCCCTCGTTAGATTGTATGAATTGATGGCTGAAGGAAAAATCAAACCAGCACTCATTATAGGTGTCCCAGTGGGATTCGTTAATGTTGTACAGTCCAAAGAATTGATCATTGATTCCGAAGCGCCTCACATAGTAGCTCGTGGTAGAAAAGGCGGAAGCAATATTGCAGCAGCCATTTGCAACGCTCTTTTATATATGGTGGATGAAACCAGAGGACAAGGTTGATGGCACCCAAAACATGGCTGTTTTGGAGTTGTCTATTGATTAGCGTCCTATATTTTGTTTTGCGATACATCAAAGATATTCGATGTTACAGGCTTAATAAACCATATATGTATAAGTATGGAGAGGTAGGATCCATCGATATGATTGCCCAGAGCTCCGGGATGAAAGACTGGTCGCCAAATACTAAGGTTGGATTGTCCGTCATGATGTTGCTTATGGCTGTGGGCTTTAACAATTTCTATGTATCGATTGTCATAATATTAGCCATGACTTATGTAACGGTCATCAATGGAAAGATTGGCTTTAGAGTGTATTTATCCTGTATGGCAGTACCATTCATATTTATACTGCTAAGTAGTTTGACAATGACGATTGAATTCTCCCGGTTAGCCAGTGGAGAATTCAACTTATATGTAGGCTTTGGATATATATACACAACCATAGGACATATGAGAAAAACACTGCTAATGGTGGCGAAAGCTATCGCGGCTGTTAGTGCTCTTGAAATGATGACATTGTCCACGCCACTTTACGATATATTAGGTGTTCTTGAGAAATGCCGGGTGCCAAGGCTGATGATTGAGTTGATGAATCTGATTTATCGGTTCGTTTATATTTTACTGGATGTTCACATGCAGATGAAGACGGCAGCCAGATCAAGACTTGGCTTTGATGGTCTGTTTACGGCTTATAGAAGTTTTAGCCTAATCGCTGTTAATTTGTTGGTTGTATCAATGAAGCGGGCCAATGGTTATTATGATGCGATGGAAGCTAGAGGGTATGATGGGACCTTAAGATTTCTCGAGGAAGAAAGAACCAAGGAGTGCCATCATTTGCTATGGTTGATTGTCTGGTTTGGTATCGTGTTATTAACATACGGTATTATGGGATGAAGGAGAAATGATGAGAGAAGTCCTATTGAAAGTGGAAGACCTTCATTATGCTTATGGTACCGGGCAAAAGGCATTAAAAGGTATCAACTTAGATATCTATGAAGGAGAGAAGATTGCGGTGCTTGGGGGCAATGGGTCTGGTAAATCCACCCTATTTTTGAATCTGAATGGTGTACTAAGACCGGACAGTGGTGATATTACCTATAAGGGACTAAGAATAGGCAGTAAAGATCTTAAAAAGATGCGAAAGCATATTGGCATAGTGTTTCAAGACGCGGATCATCAAATCATAGGAACAACGGTTAGCAGTGAAGTAAGCTTTGGCCCTATGAATATGAAGTTGTCGAAGGATGACGTCAAACGTTGTGTGGCGGATGCATTGAAATACATGAATCTTGAAGACTTAGCCAGTCGTCCGCCTCATTATTTAAGTGGTGGAGAGAAGAAACGTGTGACCATAGCGGACATCATAGCCATGAAGTCCGAGATAATGATATTGGATGAGCCAACAGCAGCCCTAGATCCCGTCAATATTGCTATGTTGGAATCCGTATTGGATCAACTGCATGGAGAGGGAAAAACATTGATTTTATCCCTTCACGATATCGATTTTGCCTACAGGTGGGCAGACAGAGTTGTGGTGTTGGATGAAGGACGGGTTATCGGTGACGGCAGACCGGAAGAGATACTCAGCAATAAAGAGATTCTTAATCAAGCCAATCTAAAACAACCGATCTTACTTGAACTATATGAGGGTATGCTGAAGAATCAATCAAGTGTTATGAACGGTGAATACCCAAAAACAGCCAAAGACTTTTTAAGGTATATGAATGTTTAAGGCGTCAAAAGGTTAAGTGGAGATTAAAATAATACAATAGCAATCAAGAATCAAGGAGGGTATGATGCGTCAATCTCAAAAGCGTATTGTTATTTTATGCATTGTTGTTGCAATGCTTGGCGGTGTATCGCCAGTGGTCAACGCCATGCATATTATGGAAGGGTATCTCTCACCCGCGTACTGTGTCGGATGGGGGATCATCAGTTTACCGTTTCTATTAAAAGGTTATTTTACTATTAAGCGTAAGGTAGAGGATGACCAACGTTCTTTAGTCCTTCTAGCCATGGCAGGGGCTTTTATCTTTGTTATGTCTTCCTTAAAAATCCCCTCAGTCACTGGGAGCAGTTCTCATATGACAGGGACGGGCCTAGGTGCGATACTATTCGGTCCTTCGGTTGTGAGTGTACTTGGCATAATTGTGTTGCTTTTTCAAGCCATCTTACTGGCACATGGTGGATTGACCACTTTGGGAGCGAATACATTTTCCATGGCCATTGCTGGACCGATTATTTCCTTTATCTTATACAAAATATCTCAGAAAATGAAGATTCATCGATATTTGGGGATTTTTTTGGCGGCTTTTGCTGGAGACTTATGCACTTACTGCATGACCAGTATTCAGCTAGGACTTGCATATCCATCTGTTGAAGGTGGCACAGTGGCTTCGGTATTGAAGTTCTTGGCTGTATTTGCTCCGACGCAAATACCTCTGGCAATCATTGAAGGTATTCTGACAGTTATGATTATAGTAGGGCTGGAAACCTATGCAACCAAAGAAATGACATCGATTCAGTTCATGAGAAAAGGGGTGGAGCAGTGATGAAAAAGAAGCAAACGATGATGTTGTTTTTGGCATTAGTGGTCATCATTGTAGCAGTACCCTTATTTGCAACTGATAGTGTTGAGTTCGGTGGCACAGATGATGCTGGAAGTCAGCTGGTTACTGAAATTACAGGAGAAGATTATGAACCTTGGTTCACCCCGGTCATGGAGACGTGGATTGGTGGTGACATACCGGGAGAAGTTGAGAGCCTTATCTTTTGCCTTCAAACAGGCATAGGAGTAGGTATTATCGCCTTTTTTATGGGTCGATTTACGGAGCGGAAAAAGTGGGAAGACAAGGAGCGTTATCATGTTAAGTAAAGCAATATTGGTTGTGAGCTTTGGGACCAGCCATGAAGATACAAGAGCCAAAACCATTGACGCCATTGAAAGGGATATGGCAGTTGCATACCCGGAACTTAGCATCTATCGTGCCTTTACCAGTAAGAAGATTATCAGCATATTGGCGAAAAGAGACGGCATCAAAGTAAACACGGTTGCAGAAGCCATGATGGTTATGAAAGCGGATGGCATAAAGGAAGTCATTGTACAGCCGACACATATACTAAACGGCATTGAAAATGAACTTATGATAAAAGAAGTTTCTCGCCATGATCATGAGTTTGTCTCTGTTAAAATAGGAGCGCCACTGTTAACGCGTACTCAGGATTACTGGGATGTGATCGACGCATTTAGTACAAGCCTACCTAAGATGGACGTCGACCAGGCATGCCTATGCATGGGCCACGGGACAGAACACCACACCAATGCCACCTATGCAGCACTGGACTATATGTTTAAAGCAAAAGGCCATGAGAATATTCACGTTGCCTGCGTTGAAGGTTATCCCGAATTAGATGACCTTATGGATACCCTTCATAAAAAAGGTTATAAGAAACTGATTCTAAAGCCATTTATGATTGTCGCAGGTGATCATGCCAAGAATGATATGGCAGGTGATGAGGAGGATTCATGGAAGCAGATACTTGAAAAAGAAGGCTTTGAAGTGACCTGTATTATGGAAGGGTTGGGAGAGCTATCCGGTATTAGGGATATCTTGGTGTCACATGTGGTATAATTCTTAGGAATGGATGATACTGGATGCATTCATATTGTTTGGTGACATTGGAGATTATATATGTACTTAACCGTAGAGGCTGTCCTACACAAAATTGAAGAGCAGTGGTCCTGTAAAACACAATTGACGAATGGTGATGCGGATGTTCAAGGTGTGAAGATGATTGGCACATTGGATCAGATTAAGAGTGATGGATTCATTTATCTGATTGAGTGTACGACACTTGATGAGTCAAGTAGTTTGGACCAAAAAGGTACCGTCATCATCTTGTTAGATTCACCGTCATCAAAGGCTTTTACCCTTCAAAAGGCTAAGGGGATTTTGCCTAATGCAAATGTCATTCTAATAGAAAGTTCCTGTTTAATCTATGAAGTCTTAAATATTATATCAGAAATGATTGCCCATAACAGTGAGATTACGGCCAAACCGGCAGCTATGTTCAACACCATCATCAAAGGGCGAGGTGTTCAATACATCATTGATATTGCCAGTGAACTTTTGGAGAATCCGGTGCTTTTAGGGGATGCGAATCATCGTTTGTTGGCTGCTTCAAAGTTCAAGGAAGTGGATGACGCCCCGTGGATGGAATTTAGAAATATTGGTTACTGCACCTATGACTATACACAGAGGTACGGATTTAAGAAGTGGATAGAGACTTCTGTCAAAACCAGAAAGGCAGTCATTGGCGATCTTGGGGATGCTTTCAAGTATCAGCGGATTTTTTGCACTGTTAATGTGGAGGACAGAGTTTTTGGCCACTTGGCTGTACTTGAGTACAATCGGCCATTTCAAGAGAAAGATCTGGAAATAACGGAGTTCATCTGTCAGACTTTGGCTTCTGAAATGCGCAATCAATATCAAGTCAATACCAACGATAGGATGACTTCAAGGCTGTTGCTGGATATTTTGCAAGGCGTCCCTATGACCGCTGATCAGGTGAAAGACAGAATCAAAGGACTTAAGCTTTATCTACCAGAAAAGTGGCAATTGATGGCTATTAGATTCAATAGCTATGCCGATACCTTTGAGGTTATTTCTTATTTGAGAGAGACAGCAAAAGAACTTGGCCTTATCTCAGATATTGTTGTATTCGAGGATCATCTGATTGCCTTGATACAAAAGATGCCCACACCACAGGAGCGTCCGAAGGTTCGTGAGAATTTGGAGAGGATTCTGGCAAGGTATGATATGTATGCAGGGTTTAGTCATTATTTTTCTGAGATGGAAAAAATTCACGCCCATTATAAACATGCCATATCGGCCATTAAGGCGGGTATGAAGATTGACAATGAAAAGACGATGTATAGGTATGAAGATTACGCCGTATACGACATGATTCAGGTGTTTCATCATGAGCATGACGTGATGGAGTATTGCCATCCGGCAGTGTTAAAGCTTAAAGCCTATGATCAATCTCATAAGACCGATTATTTGCTAAGCTTGTATATGTATATCATCCATATGGGGAACGTGGTTTCTACGGCTGAAGCCCTTTATATTCACAGGAACACTATGAGTTATCGCTTGAATAAAATTCAAGAAATCTTAGGCAGCGATCTTCAGGATGAGAACTTTAGAATGAGCATTTTCTTCTCTTATAAATCAATGGAATATTTGGATTTACTTTAGCCTTGTGCATATGTTACAGGGCTTTTATTTTTTTTCTCAACAGTTGCATGATGAAGGTATATGATGTCTGTGATAAGCTAATTATGTTAATAATTAGTCAATCTCACTAGGAGGAAATCTATGAACTACGATATTTTACAGACACCTTTTTCCATAGGAAAAATGACCGTTAAGAACAGAATTGCAATGGCACCAATGGGGCTTAACTCCGGCCATAAAGATGGCACCATCGCAGATGACGAAATCGATTACTTTGAAGAACGCGCTAAAGGTGGTACAGGCCTCATCATCATGGGATGTCAGTTCCTGACCGAAGAATTGGCTCAAGGCTCCATGGAAGGGTATCTTGATAACACATATTGTATTCCGCAATTAACAACTTTAGTGGAAGCAGTTCATAGATATGGCACTAAGATCTGTGCACAGATTAGCTGTGGTACAGGCAAGAATGCTTTTGCCAATATGCTTAAGGACGGTAGGCCAGTATCGGCTTCAGAGATTCCATCCATGTTCAATCCAGATTTGCTTTGCCGTGCACTGACGGTTGAAGAGATTAAGACTATAATGGAGCAATTCAAATTCTCAGCAGGGATTCTGAAAGCTGCAGGCTTTGATGCCATAGAAATCCATGCTCACGCAGGTTACTTGGTCGATCAATTCATGTCAGCAGTGTGGAACAAGCGTGAAGACGAATATGGCGGTAGCCCTGAGAATCGTATGCGATTTGCAATCGAAATTGTTGAAGCAATCCGCGAGGCTGTAGGACCAGACATGCCAATCCTGTTCCGTATGGCAGTTAAGCATAACTTTGAAGGTGGACGTACTTTTGAAGAGACAATTCCTCTGATGAAATTATTAGAAGAAGCTGGTGTGGATGCCCTGGACATCGACAGCGGTAGTTACGAAAGCATTGATTATATTTTCCCGCCAGCATACCTTGGGGATGCATGTATGGCAGATGTATGCGAACCAGCACGCCAAGCCGTCTCTATTCCATTGCTTAATGCAGGTAATCACACACCAGAGACAGCGGTTGAACTTATTGAAAGCGGAAAAGCAGACTTCGTACTTTTCGGTCGTCCTTTAATTGCGGAACCTGATATGGCGAACAAGCTTCTTGCTAGCAAGAGAGATGAAGTCAGACCGTGTATTCGATGTAATGATGACTGTATCGGTAGAATACTTAACCGTTTAACAAAGATCAGTTGTTCTGTCAATCCGGCAACAGGATTTGAAAAAAGGTTCAAATGCAAGCCAGCAGCAAAGCAGAAGCATGTTGTTGTCATAGGTGGTGGACCAGGTGGTATGGAAGCCGCCCGAACTGCGGCTATGAGAGGTCACAAAGTTGATCTTTTTGAGAAAGAAGTGGATCTCGGCGGACAGTTAAGAAGTGCTGCGACACCACCTTTCAAGAGTCAGCTTAGAGAACTTGTTACATGGTACAAACGTCAACTTGAAATTCATGGTGTTACCGTTCACTTGAGTGAAGCAATCGACGCCAACAGCCCTATTCTTGCTGATGCAGATGAGATCATTATCGGAACAGGTGCAGTACCGGTAATGCCGCCTATCGATGGTATTGATACGACTGTGAACATACTCGATGCCCATATTGATGAAAGTAGGCTTGTTGGCGATACGATCATCTATTGCGGTGGTGGTCTGTCCGCTTGCGACAGTGCCCTTGAGACAGCGATGAAAGGTAAGAAAGTTGCCATCGTTGAAATGCTTGATGAGATTGCCATTGGTGATCACTTCATCAATAAAGCTTCTTTAGTACCGATGTTGGTTGCTAATGGTGTGGAAATTTACACAGGTCATAAGGTTACGAAGATTATGGCTGATGGTGTTAAGACGATCGATAAAGAGGGAAGTGAAGTTACAATACTAGGAACAACTGTTGTTGCGTCCTTCGGTATGAAAGCCAACAATGCAGTAGCCATGGAAATTGATGCGAAGTACCACAACAAGGTACGCATCATCGGTGACTCTGATGTGGTTGGAAAAGTTGGTGGTGCTGTTAGAAGTGGTATGTATGCAGCAGCAACCATTTAGAGTCAAGCATTCAGATGCATAATTATATAAATTGAGTTTTAAGATTTAGCCTGCAGATGTTTCAATAAATGGTTGTTTAATAAGGATACCTCCTGTAATTAACAGGGGGTATTTTTTTAATTTGAACATGTGTTCATCATTATAAAAATTTAATCGCCTTAAGCCATGATACAATGATTGAAGTTATAAACGCGGTTTTAAATGTGGATAAACATGTGCTACTTCAGTCATATTGGGGACAATTATAGGAGAAAACGTATGAACATCTTGGTAATTGACACTGGAACGTCAAGCATGCGGGGGCTTTTGTTTGATGCAATGGGGAAGATCATTGCAAAACATCAAGTGGCTTATTTCATGAACACATCAGAGGGGGTTGTTGCGGAACAGTCGCCAGAGGTCTTTATTGATTGCTTGACAGAGATCTGTCAGAAAATAGCTTACTGGTGTAAAGATAACCATCAAACCATCGATGCACTTTCACTGACATCACAGCGCTCATCGGTTGTTCCTGTTGATAAGGATGGCAAGCCTTTGGCAAATGTAATGATGTGGTATGACAAACGCTCTGCTGACATTTGCTCTGAGTTCGAGGAACTTGCCGGAGAAATGATCTATAACACTTGTGGCATGCGGGTTAAACCGACATTTTCTGTGCCAAAGATGGTTTGGTTCAAGCGACACAGACCGGAAATCTATGAAAAAGCCCACAAACTCATTGGTATACATGATTACATTCAACACCATCTTATTGGTGATTATGTCATTGATACATCCCTTGCCAGTCGGACAGGTCTTTTGAATATAAGAGAAAAAGTATGGTCTGAAGAGTTGTTGGAACTTTTCGGTATAGACAGGGACAAGCTATGCCGGATAATCCCTGTTGGCAGTGAAGCAGGGAAAGTGATTCAAGCATTCGCGGAAAAAACAGGTATTGTAAAAGGGACACCGGTTATTAGTGCTGGAGGTGACCAACAATGTTCTGCTCTTGGTCAGATGCTCTTTGACGCCAATGCCGTCGGGATAACTTCAGGTACAGGTTCCTATGTGGTGAAGGTTGTGGATGAACCTATATTCGACAGTAGAAGGCAATTCAACCTTAACGTATCTGCTATTGAAGACAAATGGATTGCAGAGGCAAGTAACATGGCATCCGGTTCTGTCTACAATTGGGCGATCGAGACGTTACTTGGGGAGTCCGGAACAGTTGAAGAATTCAATGAATTGGTTTTACAGAGCAAGCCAGGTGCAGGCGGTGCTATGATGCTACCTGATTTGGCAGGCAACGGAGCACCATACTTTGATGAGTATGCTAAAGGTCTATTTTACAACCTGCAGTTTGATACAAAGGGACCGGAAATGGCAAGAGCAGTACTTGAAGGAATCTGTGCAGAAGTAGCTTCAAGTTATAAGGGCCTTGCAGAAGAAACAGGATCTGCTGAAAGAATAACCTCGGCTGGTGGACTTTCCAAGTTCAATGAGTTCAATGCAGTATTGTCTGATATGACCAGTGAAGCAATCTATCGATGTCCTGTAGAAGAAACGACAGGGATTGGTGCTTGGTTATCAGCTAGGAAACATTTTGAACCTGAAAAAAGCTATGAGGCATTGGCGTCCCTAGTGACTTCAGAAAATGCAGAAGAAATAGCTCTGAGGCCAAGAGTAGAAAACAGTCTTATATATGACAGACAGAAGCAAGCAAGGGATTACTTGAGAGGACGATTGGACAACAGACACTTGTATGACCACCTTCATGGTGAAGGATGATAAGGGCATGGTCCGAGCGAAATTCAATGCATCTATCAATGAGGATGCGATTTTTGCTGGGATGTCTTCTCGGGGCGGCGTTGCCATTGTCCATTCTGTTTGCAAAAAGCTTTGAGATTAACAGAAGCCTTCTGAATGAGAGTCTCATTGACCAACGGACGAAGGTTGTCAATCAGGTATCCAATGACATGAATACCTACGCTCAATGGGTTGAAGCCATGACATATGGTATAGCATCCAATGATGATTTGATCAGTATAATGAAGCGGGAGCAGGAGAGTACTACGGACTATGACCGTGCTTATATAGAGGCAGTTAATGCCATTCGAAAAAGTTTGTCAGATGCGCCGATTCATGATAGCTTCTATTCAGCTTATGTTGAAGGCTATAACGGTGCCCTTTTAGGGTTTGACGCCAACAGCGCATTATTGAATTTGGATAAGGTTAAGGCATCTGACTGGTTTGCCAAAGGTGAGATGGACCATGCAATTCAATGGGGGGCTAAGGGATCATATTATAATCTTTATTCATCACCCAAAGAAGTGATCCCAATATACTTCCCAATAGAAAGCAGTTACAGTGTTGGATTTCTTGGCTATGGCATCTTCCTGTTGGATCCGGCTTTCTTCATGGATCGCTACCAAGGCTTCATCAATGATGAGGATTATTTTGCGATCATTGCCAGTGATGGCACTTTGCTCTCCGAAAGCAAATCTGGCACGTTAACGGATGTTCTTGATAACGTGCTGATGGATGTCAATGACAATGGTATACAAGGGCGTTCTTATCTGGCAGAGGTGGATGGATTCGATGTGCTGGTCACTTACAAATATTCAAGGGAAACAGATTGGATTACGGTAGAGGTCAAATCACTGGAAGCCTTTAAGAATCAGCAGGTGCATATGACAACGACCTACGTTATGGTTCTCGTCATATCGATTATCCTATCATTGATTGTGGCCTTGTATCTGTCATCTGCTTTAACGAAACCAATCAGGAATCTCGTCACCTATGTCAATGACATTGGTCAGGGGAAATTTTATGAGATCAAGGTGCCACGTGGCAACCATGAGATGAACGTGCTTTTCGAGAGGGTTGGCGATATGCGCCGGCGTATCGGTGAACTTATTGAGGCCAATGGCAATAAGGAGAGGGAGAAACGTGTCATTGAAATGAAGATGCTCCAAAGTCAGATCAATCCCCACTTTCTGTTCAATACCCTGAACAACATACGCTTGATGGCGGTGATGCAAGGGTCACAGGGCATTGTTAAGATGTCGGATTCGTTGAGTGGTATCCTCAAATATTCGCTGAATATCAGCGAGGAGCTAATACCCATGAAAGCGGAGCTGAAAGTACTGGAGGATTATGTTCATATACAGAATATCCGCTACAAGGGATGTGTCAACTACCAGTGCCATGTACAGGATCCTGTTCTGTTGGAGAACTTGATACCTAAGTTCATTTTTCAGCCGATTGTAGAGAATGCTATCAGCCATGGTATCATCAAGAAGCGGGGCATGGGCCAGATTGACCTCAGGGCTTACATGACTGAGCGAGCGTTGGTTGTAGAAATCAGTGACAATGGTGTTGGTATTGGTGATAACCGGCTAGAAGACCTTAGGCATCGCCTAAAATTGAACAGTAATCCTGAATATAAGGGTGAAGGTGGACTTGGGCTTGTCAATGTCAATAGACGTATCAAGCTGCAGTATGGTAACGAATATGGTATTGAGGTGTATAGTGAGCAGGGGGCGTATACAACGGTTCGGCTCACATTAAGACGGAGTGGGGCAAATGAAGAAATATAGTATATTAATCGTGGATGATGACGCTTTGGTGCGTATCGCCCTTAAGACGCTGGTCAATTGGGAAGAAAATGGTTATACCCTGATTGGTGAAGCTGAAAACGGACAGGAAGCATTAAAAAACATTGAAGCATTAGAACCGGACCTGGTGCTACTTGATATTGAGATGCCGGAAATGAACGGTATTGAAGTACTCAAAAAGCTAAAAGAATCACGGTCAAAAGTAAAGGCAGTAGTCCTTAGTAGCCATAACGACATTGAGTTGGTTAAATCTGCAATGAAACTAGGTGCTGAGGATTACATATTGAAGTTCAATATGGATTTTGGCAATTTGCTTTCGGTGATTGAGCGTGTCACAGAAACAATGATTGAAACGGAGACAATGGTACCGGAAACCTTGAACAAACAGATCTACAAGAATATCAATGTTCTTAGAGAGGCATTCTTCAAAAGGCTTCTTAGCGGCTTCTTTTCCGATACGAAGGAATTGGAAAAAGATATGGCCATCCTTGATGTGCGTTTTGGGGGAGAAACCTGCAGTTGCTATATTGTGCATATTCATGAGATGAAGAAAGCCATCTTCGACAATGAGATGAACGCCATGCGCAAGTTCGCTGTCATCAACATCCTTGAAGAGATCACAGAGGGCTATGCTTTTGAGCAAAAGACAGGTGTCTTTATCGCTTTCGGAATAAAGGATGTAATGGATGGGGCCGTAGACTTTGCAGAAGATGTGCAGACAACAGACTATATGGTTGCTGTTGCCAAACGTATTAGACAGATGATGTTGGAGTACTTGGATCTCTATGTGACAGTAGGGATTGGCTTTGGCGACAAGTCCATTCTAGGTCTGCAGGAAGCCTATCAGCTGGCGGACAGTGCTATGGTTCGCCGTCTTAGCATAGAAGACGGTCAGATATATATGGGCCGAGATAACGATAAGACGGGCACTTTTGAAGAGTACTCCGTAGTTGCTTACAGGGAGCGCTTGATTGATGCTCTGAGCCTTAAGGATTACGTGACCATAGAGTCTGCTTTTCAGGGCATCACCAAAGATTTGAGCAGTAAGAAGTTGGCGAAGGAAACCATTGGCAGGACCTTGGTAAGTCTTCATATGATCGTGGAAGAGTTCTTTCAGAAGGAGGGATTGTACTTTGTTGATTTTATAGAGAAAGATTGTTTCAGATACGATCATCTGCTTTTGATTGAGAGCAAAGAGATGGTAAACGAGGTGATCCATCAACTTAAAAGTGCTATCAACAGTTACTTGGACAGTTGTGATGATGGCAGTAACAAAGGCATGGTGACAAAGGCCGCTAAGTATATTGAGAAAAATTATGCCACCAATATCAGTTTAGGTGAGGTAGCACAGCATGTGGGTCTGAATGCTTCTTATTTAAGCAACCAAATGAAACAGCATTTTGGAAAGAACTATTCGGAGTATATCATTGATATGCGGATAGAGCAGGCGAAGAAGCTCATTCGTATGACGGACCAGAAGATCTATGAGATCAGCCAAAGTGTTGGGTATGACAACACATTTTATTTTACCCGCCTGTTTAAGCAGCGCATGAAAATGACGCCACTTGAATACAGGAATTTGGCAACCAACGAGGATTAGTATAAAGAAATCAATGATTAGTGCATTGATTATATGGCGTTTCTACTGAATGGCTATAAGGCCTGGATGAGAAACGCTTTTTTTACAAGGTTTCTTGGTATTTATGCATAATGCTTCATGGATAATGCATGTTAACAAACACCTTCAAGCCATATAATCATAGAGAATCAAATGTTGCTTTTGAAAGGAGAATTTTATGAAACGATTTTTGAGTGTAGTATTGGCACTGATGCTGTTGGTGGCAGCAACAGGGTGTAGCAGCACTGGGGGAAGTAATGAAAAACAAACAACAGAAACATCAGCCGCAGCAGAAGCAGAGACAACAGAGGATGTTGTGACGGTCAAGCTTGCCCTTTGGGATTATGAGGCTGACGGTTCTGTTTATCCACCGATCATTGAGGCTTTCGAAGCTGCTAATCCGGGCATCAAAGTGGAAGTCATCAATGCATCTAGTGCAGATTATGAAACAAAGATTACAACGATGCTTGCCGGTGGCGATGACATTGACGTCTATTTTGCCAAGAGTAACACATCTTATCCAACCCTTGTTCTTAAGAACTATGCTATGGACTTGAACGGTCTTGTTGAAGAGAAAGGGTTCGATACAGCTGCATTCGGAACAGTTCTTGAACAACACTATGTCATTGACGGCGGACTTTATGCATTGCCATTCAGAACCAATGACTGGGTTATCTATTACAACAAATCCGTTTTTGACAACGCTGGTGTACCATACCCAACCAATGATATGACATGGGAAGAATATGCTGAGATTGCTAAGAGCGTCACATCCGAAGGTGTATACGGTGCGGCATTCATTCCTAAGGCAGGTTTCATCGTCCCTGTTCTTGTCGGTGTTGAGAATGGTTTTGACATCGCTTCCAGTGATTTTACAGCCCTTCAATACCCTCTTGAGTACATGTTGAAGCTGATGAATGAAGATCAGAGTTATGAAAACTTTGCACAGAGTGTCTCTATGAGTCAGGACCAAACCTATTTCTACAAAGGGACAACAGGGATGATCTACAACGGATCCTGGTTCACTCAGATGCTCGTTGCCAATGAAGAAAATATCGATTTTGAATGGGGTATTGTCAAATCACCATATTGGGCAGGCACAGAAAAAGCCGGCTTTGCTACATCAACCCCTGTATTGATCAACTCCAAGACAGAAAAAGTTGACGAAGCATGGGAACTCTTGACATATCTTACTGGCAATGAGGGCGCTGAACTTCTCGCAAAAGAAAAACTTGTACCAGGTTATAAGACAGACGAAGTTATGCAGATTTTCAAAGACAACACTGGTCTTGATGACGCATCTATGGAAGCATTGACGGACAACACAACCTATGTCCTTGGTGAAGCGAGCACATTACTAGGTTTGATCTCTGGTGCAATCAACGAAGAGGTTGAGCTTGTTATGACAGAAAATCAGACACCTGCCGAAGCTGTCGCCAATATGGAAGTCAGACGTCAGGAAATTTTGGAAGCCAACAAATAACGTGAGGCCATTGCTGTCGCTACCCCTTTCTTACATGTTGGAGATTTACAGCCGATGATACCAGCACTGAGACAGCATTTACCGATGCCTTGTTAAGTTTCTGAAAGCACTGTGGTCATACATACTGCCACAGTGCTTTCATTTTAGAGGAGGTTTAAAAATGGAAAGGATCAAAAGCAGCGGTGCTATTATCAGGAGAAACAGGAAGAACGCATATCTGTTCCTTCTTCCCAACATACTGGGTTTTGCCGTATTTACACTGATACCTGTTGTTTGGGCGCTGGTGCTTAGCTTCATGGATTGGGACGGTTCTAACCCTGCAACATTTGTCGGTCTTGATAATTTCATCAAGCTTGCATCAGACACCAGCTTTAGGATTGCTCTTGTTAATACATTCATCTATACATTCGGAACAGTCCCGGTGATTATTGTTATATCCCTGACCCTATCGGTCATCATTGATTCGAAAATTGCAGGTGCAACAGCCATAAGGGCTGCTCACTTTTTCCCACATATATCATCCATCGTGGCTTTGGCGGTTGTTTGGCAGTTTCTGTACAACCCCAAGGAAGGTCCAATCAACATGGCACTTAGCATGGTGAACACTTTCGACCCACCGGCATGGCTTTCGGATAAGGATTGGGCATTGTTTGCCATCATGATTATGATCATCTGGAAGAGCGTCGGTTACTATATGATCATCTACCTTGCAGGTCTGAAAGGCATACCATCATCCTTATATGAAGCGGCATTCGTTGATGGTGCCAACCGTTGGCAGAGATTCTGGCATATAACGGTGCCACAGTTAAGACCGGTAACCTTCTATATCAGCATTATCTGTATCATCAATTCCTTCCAGGTCTTCACACCGATTTACGTCATGACAAAGGGCGGACCTGGTAGAGCAACGACGGTACTGGTATTCCAGATTTATAAAGAAGCATTCGAAAACTATAAATTCGGGTATGCATCAGCCAGCTCAATGGTACTGTTCTTATGCATCCTGGTTGTAACCCTCATACAGTTTAGAGGCCAGAAGAAGTTCGGGTATTGAGAAAGGAGATGCTATGAATACAACACTAGGAAAAAGAAGTTTACAGAGCACTGTATTGAACGTCATCAAGTATCTTTTTGTCATATTGTCCTCCGCATCCATGGTTATGCCCTTCCTTTGGATGCTATCATCCTCTTTCAAGGATGATCTGGATGTCTTCAATTTTCCAATCGAATGGATACCAAAAGAAATCGTCTGGGAGAACTTCACCTACATATGGGAAAAAGCCCATTATGGAACGTTGTTTTTTAATACTGCGAAGTTGACAATTCTGATTACATTGCTTCAGATCATCACATGTTCCCTTGCGGCATATGCCTTTGCCAAAATCGAGTTTCCTGAGCGGGATAAGTTGTTTCTCATTTACCTGGCAACGATGATGGTACCTTTTCAAGTGGTCATGATACCGCAGTTTTCCATCATCAAGTTTTTTCATCTTTCTAACACACACATGGCGTTGATTCTTATTCAGGCATTTAATCCAATGGGCGTATTTTTGATGAAACAGTTCTATTTGGGCATTCCGAACGAACTGAGTGAAGCGGCCCGAATTGATGGTTTAAGTGAATTTGGCATCTATCATCAACTGATTTTACCACTGTCAAAACCAGTTATCGGCAGTTTGGCCATTTTCACATCTGTATACGTATGGAATGATTTTCTTGCGCCTTTGATTTATATCAACAGCTCATCGTTGTATACAATACAATTAGGGCTTAGAAATATGATCAGTGAATTCACAGCAGAATATGGTGCCATTATGGCAGCAGCGGTAATTTCGACCATACCGATTCTAATTGTTTTTCTGACGTTCCAACGCTTTTTTGAAGAGGGTGTTGCAACGTCCGGTTTGAAAGGATAATGGAGGTTTAGGATGAATTTCAGAGAAAAGCCATATTTTCTTGGCGATGAACAAATAAAATGGGTTGAAGAGACACTGGCACAGATGACGGTCAGGGAAAAAGTAGGACAGCTATTTTGCATCAATATTATGGAGGAAGACGTTACAGGCTTGATTAATCAGCTAAAGAAGCTTGATTTTGTACCTGGCAGTTTCATGACACGTTCTTTCAAAGCAACAACGGTGCAGGATAATTTTAAAGCCTTGCAGGACTATTGCAAATATCCATTGCTTCTTGCTGCCAACCTTGAGCGTGGTGCAGATGGTGTGTGTGACGAAGGGACCCTCTTCGGAACACAGATGCAGGTCGCTGCAACCGATGACGTGGAGATGAGCTATCAATTTGGACGAGTCTGTGGATTGGAAGGATTGGCGGTAGGTGCCAACTGGAATTTTGGACCTATTCTTGACATCGACTATGAGTTCCACAACCCAATCACCAATACAAGGGTCTTCAGTTCAGAACCGGATACAGTGTTGGAGATGACGAAGGCGTATGTACGTGGTATGGCAGAGATTGGTATGATCTCTTGCCTGAAACATTGGCCAGGAGATGGGCGGGACGAGCGTGACCAGCATATGGTCACATCTGTAAACGACTGCACTGTGTCTGAATGGGACAGCACATATGGGCGAATATACAAAGAATTAATTGACATGGGTGCCGAGACAGTCATGTCAGCGCATATAATGTTGCCAGAGTATTCAAGGGCAATGGTACCGGGCATCAAGGATGAGGATATCTTACCAGGATCCCTTTCTTATGAGTTGAACAATACCCTTCTTCGGGACAAGCTTGGTTTCAATGGCCTTGTCGTCTCCGATGCGACGACCATGAATGGATTCATGCAAGCGATGGAACGGAAAAAGGCAGTACCGACCTGTATTGCCAACGGTGTGGATATGTTCTTGTTTGCCCTTCATATGGATGAGGATTTCAACTTCATGCTTAAAGGTCTTGAAGACGGTATCCTGACAGAGGAGAGATTGGATGAAGCAGTGACAAGAATTCTGGCCCTTAAAGCTAGTAAAGACCTTCATAGAAAATACGAGAATGGCACAATGATTCCTGACAGGAAAGCCCTCGAAGTGATTGGATGTGAAGAGCACACAGGCTATGCTAAGGCGTGCGCAGATCAGGCAATTACACTGGTTAAGGACACACAGAACCTACTGCCGATTGATCCTAAAAAGACGCCAAAAGTTCTCTTGCATATATTAGGAGATGTGGGTGGTTACCATGATTTCACAAGGGATCATGGGTTGGTCTTTGAGGATTTACTGACAAAGTCTGGCTTTGAGGTAACGCTGTTCAGGGATATTGCTGATACGTTCAACTATATTGAGACCAGTATAGAATCTATAAAAGCATATTATGATCTGGTGATCTATTTTTCAAATATCAAGACGTCTGGAAGTGATACCGTTGCAAGAATTTCCTGGGGTGGTCCAGGTGCTCAGAATGCACCTAGGTACCTTCAGGAGATTCCGACATTGTTTATTTCAGTAGACAATCCGTATCATCTGATGGATGTGCCTCATGTAAAGACATATATCAATGGGTATACAGCCAATGCCTTTGTCCTCGAATCCATGATTGAGAAGATTACAGGCACATCACCGTTTACAGGTGTGAACCCGATTGATCCGTTCTGCGGTAGATGGGAGGCGAGGCTATGATGAAAGCAATGCTATTTGATCTTGATGGTGTCATTGTTTCGACTGATGACCTTCATTTCAAAGCTTGGAAAAAAATAGCGGAGGAAGAGAAGATAGAATTTACTGAACAGGACAACCATCGACTTAGAGGTGTCAGCAGGATGGATAGTCTTGAAATCCTTCTGGAAAAGGCATCAAAAGACTATTCCGAGGAGGAAAAGCTTCTGATGGCAGAGAAGAAGAATGAGGATTATAGAATCAGTTTGTTCTCTCTAGACGAAAGTCATATACTTCCAGGCGTGATGGATTTATTGGACCTTTTAAAGTCACAAGGCATTCAAGTTGCTATAGGGTCGTCAAGCAAAAATGCTGTACCAATTCTTAGGAATATCGGCTTATATGAGCGGTTTGAGGTTATCATTGATGGCACCAAGATCAGTCGAAGTAAACCACATCCAGAAGTCTTTTCAAAAGGGGCAGAAGCACTTGGCTTGAAACCTGAAGATTGTATAGTCGTGGAAGACGCCCTTTCAGGTGTGCAGGCAGGAAAGGCAGCAGGGATGAAAGTGATTGCAATCAACCTTATGACAGATGGTCTTGCGGATCTTGAAGTGAAAGATTTGACAGAAGTGAGACTGGATAAAATAGAAGAGTTTATGATATTATAGTATAAACCCAAAATGGGTTTAGAAGGCCACACTGGTTCTGTTGACGCGTAACCACCTTTCTGTGTTTGTGGCCTTCTTTTTATTGTTAATAATTCGGAATGGCTATTTAAACAAACGGATATAAAGAATCTAATATGCTATAATATTCCTATAAAGAACCGGTACATCACAGTCCATCAGAAATTGATTTTCGAGGTGATCTTGATGAAACTTAAGGGTATTTTAATGATTATTGCTTCGGTATTGGTATTAAGCGCGTGTGATTTGTCAACTGATAATACCGTTAATCAGTCAATGAAGTCAGAACAAGAGGGCGTTGAACTTGTAGAATCAACATTCGACTGGCGGATGGCGGAAGGTGACACCATAAGAATTATGCTCAACAATCATCCTTATGCAGATGCCATCATTGCAGAGCTACCGGGCTTTGAAACGCTGACAGGTATTGATGTTGACTTTTCTTTGACTGAAGAGGAGTATTACTTTGATAAGGTGACCTATGCTCTCAGCTCTGAGACATCCGATATGGATGTATTTATGACAGGTGTGGAGCAGGTGTGGCATTATGATGATCTGGATTATATACAGGATCTGACATCATTTCTTGACGATGAGGCGCTGACTGGACTTGACTATAATCAGGACGATTTCTTTCCGTCGATTATGAACATCCTGGAGGATTATAACTCTGAGGGAAAAAGACTACTGGCAGTGCCTGTTGGGTTTGAAGTGTTCACATTAGCCTACAACAAACGTATATTCAAGGAACGTGGGTTGGAACCTCCGTCAACATTTGAGGAGATGGGGAAGTTGGCATCATCCTTGTATGAACACAGTGGTCCAGGTACTTACGGAATTTCTTTAAGAGGTACAAGGAATTGGTCAATGATTAATACAGGTTATATTAGTTATTACGCTATCTTTGGTGCAAGAGATTTCAATATTATTGATGATGGATTGGTGTCGGACGTTAACAGTGAAGCTTCGATTACTATGAATAAAGCCTGGGTTGACTTGATTCGTAATGGGACGAGTGCCAACTGGGAGAATCTCACGTGGTATGACTGTGCAGATGAGCTTGGTTATGGTAAAGCGGCCATGCTTTTGGATGCGGATATTGTTAGTTTGTCAGTCAATAATAATGATGTCTATCCAGAAGCAGGCAATATTGCTTGGGTACCAATGCCTTTGCCTGAAGGGGTGGATGAACGCTATTCAAACACTTGGACCTGGGCGTTGTCTATGAGTCGCAATAGTAAGGAAAAAAATGCCGCATGGTTGTTTATGCAATACTTTACCGGTTATGATCAACTTTACAAATCGGCCAGTGTTTTTAAGAATGGTGATATGCCGAGACAGAGTATTTGGGAAGATGAGGTATACAGATCCCAGTTGAGCCAGAATGAAGGTTATATAGAGTCATTTGAGGCAACCATTGATCATGCCAGTATTCTATTCACGCCTCACAGTCAGTTTTTTGAAACTGCCACAATATGGGCAGAGTATATTCAGAAGATGGCTTTGGATGAGGAAGCTGATATTGAAGAACTCTTAAATGAGTTGAAAGAAAAAACAGATGATATAGTACAGAATCAGTGAATACGCAAAACCCCTGAAGGTCGTATGAAATACGTCACTCAGGGGTTTCTTTATCTCGATTAAGCCAACTGAGAATAGGGGCTTTCTTATCCGTGAAATTATTGGTTGCTTGGAGGATAAGCTCATCTTCTTCCAGTGGCTTGCTGAAAATGTAACCTTGAATCATAGGGCATCCTTCTTTAAGAAGGTATTCGTATTGGGGAAGTGTCTCAACACCTTCAGCAACGATATCCAAATGGAGCTGCCGACCCATTTTTAATATGAAGGTTGCTAACGTACGAGCGTCATTCTTATTCATGATGTCATCAATGAAGTCCTTGTCAATTTTCAGTACGTGAATATTTAACTTGCGAAGGTAATTCAGAGAAGAATATCCTTTGCCAAAGTCATCAAGAGCAATTCTGTAGCCATGATGAATCAGGGCATCCAGACGGTCCAAAATCACATCAAGATCCTCCATTAAAGTCGACTCTGTAATCTCTAGAATGACTTGATCACTGGAAATATGGTGCCGTTTGGCAGCATCAGTCAGTAAAGAAATGAGTGATTTATCCTTTAATTGATGAACGGATAGGTTGATGGACATATTTAAAGGTAGCCCTTGTTTCTTATTAAGTTGAGATAAGGTTCTGAAAGCTTCGTCTATGACAAATGAGCCAAGGTCATGTATCATACCGGTTTCTTCCGCTATAGGGATGAATTTATCAGGCCCTATGTAGGTTCGGTAATCGGACTTCCAGCGAATTAGTGCCTCATAACCTTTTACTTCACAGGTCTCAACGATGATTTGTGGCTGATACACCACATAGAATTCATTGTTTTTAATACCCTTTCGCATTTTTTCTTCTATGTGCATTCGATCCATGATATCCGTCAGAAGAAGTGGCTGATAGAAGGTATAACGATTTTTCCCATTAGCCTTTGCATGGTACATAGCTATGTCAGCGGATCTGAGAAGGTCGGTGAAATTAGAACCATCCTCAGGATAGATAGAGATACCGATACTAACAGAGGTATAGCAGCTGAAATCACCAAGGTCAAAAGGATGGTCGAAAGTGTTCAGCAGCTTCTGGGCTGTTTGCTCTAATTCACTGTGAGTGGTGTTATTCATGAATATAATGAACTCATCGCCACCGATTCTAGACACTATGTTATTCTTACCAATCAAACGACCGAGAAAAGTCCCAATAGCAACAAGTAATCTATCACCGATGTCATGGCCATAAGTATCGTTGATATACTTGAAGTTATCCAGATCAAGAAATATAATGCCTGCTTTATGAGGTTTGGCATCAAGCATACAGGAAACTTCATTGAACATGCCGTTACGGTTTAGAAGATCGGTTAGAGGATCATGATAGGCAAGGTATGTCAACCGGTATTCTTGTTCTTTTCTTGTGGAGATGTCACTTAGTGTGCCAACGATACGGGACAATACTCTGTTTTCATCAAAGACTTTCTTGCCTTTTAGTAGGTACCAGACATAATGGTTGTTGTGATGACGCATTTTTATTTCTAGGTCAATATCTTCTGATAAAATCGTTTCTGACCCTGAGACTTTATCCATAAAGGGATGATAGTCATCTGGGTGTAGGAATAACTTCCAGAATTGATCTGAGGATTCGGGCTCATAGTTATAACCCATTAAATCCCACCAACGCTTTGAAAGGATCAGTCTGTGTTCTTTAATATGCCAATCCCATAAGACATCATTAGCACCTTCAGCAGTTAAACGATAGCGTTCTTCGCTCACACTTAATTTGTCTTTGGTGGTTAAGGTATTGGTGATTAAGGATGCAATGACGATTGAAAGCAGAATACTGATGATCATAAAGACAGTTGTCCATATCTGAACGGTCAATACAGATGCCATGGCTTCGTTATAGTTAATCTTGGCAAGAAGAGAAAAGCCGGATGTGGCAATCTGTTGGTAGGCGACGAACTCCCTGATATTATCTAGCTCAACCAGTTCGAATCCATATTGGCCATCCCCTTCGGGTTCGTTAGAGGACATCTTTTCAATAGAGGAGAGCATCTCTTTGATGACATCAGGAACTGTGTAATGGGTGATGGTGGTTGTCGAAGTGCCTGAAGTCACATCGTATTTGGTAAACAAATCCCTTGAGTCAGAGGCAATCAGGTGAAGCTCATTGTTATAGTCGGTGAAGCGATTCTTGAACAAGTCAGCAATATGGTTAAAATCCAGATCAATAATAATGAAACCAATAACGTTAGACGAAAGGTCTTTAATTGGACCGACATATGAGGCGACATAAGCATCTGATGGTTGACCGGTAACCAAGTCGAGGGCAGTATGATCACCAACCCAGCCACCGTTTGTCGGTATAACCTCTAAAATGGCATCAAAATTAATGGGATTTGTCATGCTATGGTGGATGATATTGGGTCCAATAATACCCTGCTCAAGAACCAGAATATGGATATTACCAATATAAGAGGCATTGTAGGTTTCATCTGCAATGTTTATGCGTATGGTATCATAACTGTCACTGTTTTCTGATGAGTCCAATATGTTCTGAAAGGCTTTAATGAATTCGGGACTTATGATGATTCGATTGTAGACTTGTTCTGTTTCCTGAAAGATGGACTCAATGGAATAGCTGACAAGGTTAAGGGATTCATTCAGCTGCCTGTCGACTTGTGTTCGGATCTCATTCTGAAGAAACCTTTGGGCTAGGGTGCCAAGGGAAATAATCGGAAGAAGCATGACGATGATGATGAATAGAGCAGTGAACCTGTATTCTGGATTTGATTTGAGTTTGAAGCGTTTAAAAAAATCAGCGAACATAGCGACCTCCTTTGAATCCATTATACCAAATTGTTGAATAAGCTGTCTCATAAATAAATGTAGATGAAGGAACAGAATCACTTGATGGTAAGTGATATTGCGAAAAATTATAGCTTTTTATCCAGTAATATAAACCATATCCAATAATACAGATGAAAGTAGTATAATAAAAATGATTCTCAGGTACATTTAGACGCCTATCATGTCGTATTTTATGGTAGAACAGGAAAGTGGTGATTGTATGACCATTGATCAACAAATTGTCAGTATAAGAGGCTCAATAGATTCTGAAAGTGAAAAGAACGTGTTCATTAAGACTTACATTCCTTTCATTATCAGTAAGACAGCTAAAGCGACCAATCAATATATTCAAGACCTGTCAGATGAGCGTTTCATCGTTGGTTTGGAAGCATTTAATGAAGCGATTGAGCGTTTTGATGAAAAGAAAGGTAAGTTTCTTCCCTATGCTGAACAGGTGATTGGAAGTCGGCTTAAGGACTGGATGAAAGGGGAAAAACGCCATTTTGAAAGGTTCGAGCCAAGAGAATTTATCGATATACCCTCTGAGATTAGTATCGAAGAAAGGTATTTGTTAAAAGAAGAAGTCTTTGCTTGCAAGAAGAAATTAGCAGCTTTTGGCATCACATTCGATGATTTGGTTCAAGAAGCGCCGAAGAAAGAGGCCACGGCTAGAAAAGTTACAGACATTGGCAGACGTGCCAGCGACGATGAAGGTATTATCACTAAGCTGTATAAGACTTTTAAATTACCCATGCAAGATATTTCTGACAAATTGATTGTAACCAAAAAGATACTAAAAACTCACAGGAATTTCATTATTACCGTCATGGTGATTCTCCATGAAGAATTTCAAATGATTGGTACATTCCTCTTGAGACCGGAAGAAAGGTGATACGATGTATAACGGTATTGTACTTGAGATCAAAGAGAGCTATGCAGTTGTAGCGAGTGAAGGACGGTATTATAGAATTACGAAAATGGACAAAATGGTCATTGGAGAGACAGTGACATTTTTAGAGGAAGATATCATTAAGATAGGCAAGAAACAGAAAGCAAGCACGATGTGGCGCTTTATACCTGTAGTGGCAGTGTTCGCATTAATTGTTATGCTATCAGCCGTTTATTACAATAATAATTTGGCAGTCTATGCAGTTGTCACAGTAGACATCAATCCAAGTGTTGAGCTAATGCTCAATCGATCCAATGAAGTTGTGGATGTCGAGGGTATGAACATTGACGGCAGAACTTTAGCTTTAGATGGTGTCAAAGGTATGTCTGTCGAGGAGGCAGTTGTTTCTGTTATTGAAGAAGCAAGAGCTAAAGGGTTCATACAAGAAGATGTATCCACCTTTGTTGCAGTGACGACAGTCATATTGAAAGATGGACAGCGAGATGATGACCTTAAAGTCATTTTAGAATCCAGCTTACCGGATGCAGCAAGAACGCAGAATGTTAATCTGGCACTTGGTGAAAGTACGGAAGTCTTATTGAATGAAGCCATTGAGTCAGAAGTACCATTGGCAATATTGGCTTATAAAGATGAAGTGAATCTTTCTGACGTTGATTCGGTAAGACAGTTTTTTGAATCTGAAGAACTGAAATCTCACTATAGAGAAAAAGGCTATGTCTATGAAGTCGAGATTGAAGTAGAGGACAATCGAGTTAAGCTGGAAGTGGAAATCGAGTCTGAAGACGATTCAGAAGATAGTCTATCACACGATTTGGCTGATCTGAATGAGCTGCTTTTCAAACTTAGACAAGTGCCTGCTGATGAAACAGAAATACAAGAATTTATTATAATAGCTGATGAAGCATTGGCTGGACAAAGCCCAGATATCCGAGGTCTAAAAAACAAAGCTAAATCTCTTTGGGAGTCTGTCAAAGATATCTATAAGAATATTGATGATGACGACTTTGATGATTTTGAAGATGATTCAAATGATGACTTGGAAGACCTTGAAGAACTTTTGTTCAAACTAAGACAAGTGCCAACATCCCGCGAGGATATACATAACTTTATCGCTTTGGCGGAGGCGGCTCTCGCATCAGAGACTGGTAATGTACGAGATTTGAAGAACGAAGCAAAAGCATTCTGGGAAGCGGTTAAAGATATCTATAAAGATATTGATGATGATGACGACCGTGATGATGATGACGACCGTGATGATGACGACGACCGTGACGATGACGACGACCGTGATGATGACGACGACCGTGACGATGACGACGACCGTGATGATGACGACGATCGTGATGATGACGACGACCGTGATGATGACGACGACCGTGATGATGACGACGACCGTGATGATGACGACGACCGTGATGATGACGACGACCTGGACGATGACGACGACCTGGACGATGACGACGACCGTGATGATGACGACGATCGTGACGATGACGACGACCTGGACGATGACGACGACCTGGACAATGACGACGATCGTGACGATGACGACGATCGTGATGATGACGACGACCTGGATGATGACGACGATCGTGACGATGACGACGATCGTGATGATGACGACGACCTGGATGATGACGACGATCGTGACGATGACGACGATCGTGATGATGACGACGATCGTGATGATGACGACGATCGTGATGATGACGACGACCGTGATGATGACGACGATCGTGATGACGATTAAATAGTGTGTGCCATACAGTGAAAAAACAGAGAGACTTGCGTATAAACAAATACGCAAGTCTCGTTTTTTGATGAATGCCTTGTATTTAAATCGTTAGATAAGTGGACCGTCTTTTTTTGATCGGAGATAACCGTCAATGCCAATTGTATCGAAGTACTTAACCCATTGCCATATAATTAAGTTGATGACCATATACCCAAAATTATTGGTTGACCCAGCGGCAAAGAACTGGAGATTAAGAAATATAGCTGCAAGGATTGTCCAAAAGAGCTTAAAGCCAATAATCAGCATTATTCCAATGCCTAACTCAAACAATACGACCATTATATCTGTAAAAGCAGGCATAAGATTAACAAAGAATGTGTCTGCAATTTTTGACATCAATCGACCCAATTTAAAGGGGTCACCATGGTCCGTTGCCAAATTAGTAACCATGTTTGAAATATAACCTTGTGAATTAAGTTTTCCATCTGTAAGCCAGGAGAGTTTACCAATACCACCCATGACCCAAGAATAACCATAGTAAAGGCGGGCTAAAGTGGCTATGATAACGAATACCAACTTTCTTGAATTGATTTTTTTCAGTGCATCAATATAATTACTCACAACGATACCTCCTTTATTTTGAAATTGCCTCTTGTAAAAAGGTGGCATAGGCTTGATCCATCTCCAATATATGATTTGAGACCCATTCCCTTACAAAGTGCAGTGTTTTCAGAGAAACGTTATTGCCTGTCTTTTGAGATTCAATTAAATCATTAACGGTTTGCTTAAATGCTTCGTGGGCTTCAATATGAGCTTTTGCTGAAGGGTAGTTATATCGTTTAAAATAACGTTCTTCATTAGCAAAATGATTAATACCATATTCTGCCAGCTCAATCAGTAAACCGTCAATTATTTTCTTTGATTGCCCTTTTGACATGGCATCAAAAAGTCCATTAATTAGTGTAAGCAAATGCTTATGTTCGTTATTGATCTCTTCGATGCCTACATCAAATTTATCATCCCAATTGAAAACAGCCATTGGTTGCATCACTCCTATCTTAATAAAATGAAATTGATTATTATAATTACTAATTGATATTATACTACTTTGCTGTGTCTTTCATATGGATACGGAAGCTGGATTGTATAAATGATTACATCAGTGTAAAATGGCTTAAGAAGGGCACACACCCATTCATACAACATAACAGAATCGGAGAAGCATATGGCTGTAAAAAAGAACCAATTTGCATCAAAATTCAAAATCAGTGATGAAGTGACAAAAGCCTTAGACGTCATGGGTTATACGGAGCCAATGCCGGTTCAAGAGCTTGTCATTAGGGATATTCAGATGGGACAGGACCTGATTGTTCAATCAAAGACAGGCAGTGGTAAGACCGCGGCGTTTGGTATACCGGTTGCGGATGGAATCGATATAGAAGAGCGGTTACCGCAAGCGTTAGTATTAACACCCACAAGAGAATTGGCCGTACAGGTTTGCGAAGAAATCGCATCTATTGGGCGCTATAAGAAAGTTCGTTGTTTACCAGTGTATGGGAAGCAACCCATTCACATACAGTTAAGACAATTGAAGCAAAGGGTTCATGTTGTGGTAGGAACCCCAGGAAGGCTACTTGATCTATTAAAGAAAAAGCACCTGGACTTATCAGAAGTCAAGTACTTGGTTATTGATGAAGCAGATGAATTATTGAAGAGGGGCTTTATTGAGGATGTAGAGAGTATTATTAAACGGGTTGCTTCAAATAGAACAACGCTATTGTTCAGTGCAACAATGCCACAACAAATTGAGGCAATTTGCAGCAAATACATGGATAGTCCGGATCGCATTGAAGTGGCTTCAGAAGCGATAAAAACAGAAGATATCCGTCAAAGTGTCATACAAGTGGCGGATGATTGGAAATTTGAACGGTTAAAAGCCATTATAGATTCACGCAATCCCTATAGCTGCATGATTTTCTGCAACACAAGGGCAAAGGTAGACGATCTGGTTAAAAAGTTAAAGATAGGTAGATATCCATGTGCTTCACTTCATGGTGCCATGGCACAGAAGTATCGGCTTAGGGCGATATCTGACTTCAAGGAAGGGAAAATACAGCTTCTTGTAGCGACAGATCTGGCTGCTCGAGGGATTCATATTGATCAATTGGATTTGGTCATCAACTATAACGTGCCGAATGAAGCTGAGAATTATGTGCACAGGATAGGACGAACGGGCCGTGCAGGAAAAAAAGGTGAAGCCATTACATTCCTTAATGTTCATGACACAGCCAAATGGCAAGCAATTGAAGAATTCACTGGATACAAGGTACCTGTTTCAAAGGAAAACTTTGATAGGGATAAGATTGAAGGAAAAGACAAGCGTAAGAAACAGGACGCTTTTAAGCCAAAGAAAACCGTAAAAAAGCACAAGGACATAGCCAGATTGCGTATTAATGCAGGTAAGAAGAAGAAGATTCGACCAGGAGATATTCTAGGTGCAGTAAGTAATTTGCCGGGTATTGGGAAAGATGATATAGGCATTATAGATATTCAAGATACTTGTAGCTATATTGAGATTCACAACAATAAAGGTGACTTGGCCCTTAAGGAGTTAAGTAAGGTGACTGTAAAAGGGAAGCCCATCACTGTGAAGAAGTTGAAAGGGTAGTTTGGAAATGAAAAAATACATAGGTGCAGCCATCATATTTGCCTTTATTGTAGGCGGACAGTTCATCTCGCAAATGGGGGATGTTGAATACGAAGAGGGGATGTCGGCATATGATGCTGCTGTAGCAGATCTTGGCAACGAACCTAGCTTACCAGATATGGATTTTTCGGATATGAGTTTTGAAGAAGATGGTTATGAGGTTGTGACGATTGCATCTATCTCAGATGGCGATACAGCTCATTTTATCATGGATGATGAGGATGTTAAATGTCGATTTCTAGCCATTAATACGCCAGAGATCTCTGGGGAATCAGGTCCGGAACCATACGCTAAGGAGGCAAGCGAGTATACCAAAGCCATGCTTATGAATGCCCATGAAATCATTCTAGAAAAAGATTCGGCCAGTGACAGCTATGATCGTTACGGTAGGCTCTTGACATGGGTATGGGTGGATGGAGAGCTACTGAATTATGGGCTGGTCGAAAAGGGCTTGGCTCAGGTGGCATATTTATATGATGACTATACTTATAATGAGGATCTAATTGAATTAGAGGCATTAGCGAAGTTGTATCAGGTTGGGATTTGGGAATGAAGAGAATGTATACTGAAGTAAATTGCTGATAAATAAGTAAAATTAGTTAATAGAGATGCAGATATAGAGAACACGGTGTTGATTATTACTAACAATCAGTGAAATGGGGGTGTCATGACACCTGACATCTGCTGTTTCCAACTGAATTACTGTTGAAGTATATAAGTATGTGGTTTTATTCTTTGCCGTATTTGCCATACTCTCTGAAAAATAATCAATAGGTTGACATAGGCGCATTCATCCCCTAGAATGGTGCCATGTGAAGCGAACGTTGAGCAAAGGCGCTCAGACAGCTATAGGTATCTATGGTGGTCTGGCGTCTTTTTTGTTTACCCAAAAATAAGTTGTTCATCGATATGAAGATCCTCCGGAGGATATGACGCTAGAACAGAGATGGAATAAGCATATATCAATCAAAGAAAGTGGGAATGGATTATGACAATGATTAAAGGCATGAAGAAAAGTTTATTACTGATAATGATGGTAGTGTTCTCATTTGCATTGTCTGCATGTGCGACTGAGGAAGCGGCACCTGCAGTAGAAGAAGCTGCTGAGGAAGTTGTTGCTGCTGATACAATTGATACTGAGACAGAGACAGAAGAAGCAGGACCAATAGCAAAAGGTCTTAAAGTGGCAACGGTTCTTGGGGGACCAATCACTGACAAGAGCTGGAACGAGACTCAATACAGAGGTCTTCTTCATTTTGAAGAAATGGGCGCAGAGATCGCATATATGGAAAATACTTCTGTAACAGATGCACCAGACGTTATCCGTACATTTGCCGCTGAAGGATTTGATGTTATCTACATCGGTAGTGCTTCTTTCAAAGATGCTGCTGTAGCATTGGCTGAGGAATTCCCTGATACAACATTCATGATGATGAATGGTGGCGTTATGGAAGCGAACAAAGTTAACGTCAAGACTGCGGACTTCGAGCAAGGTTTCCTTCAAGGTTTCATCTGTGCGATGGTAACGGATACGGATACTGTCGGATGGGTAGGTGGTCTTGAGATTTCGCCTACACTTAACTCCGAAGCAGGTTTCAAGCAAGGTGTTGCTTATGCAAACGAAGTGTTCGGCACTGAGATTAAAGCGGTTACTGCTTTGACAGGTAGCTTTACAGATATTGAAGCAGCAAAAGAAACAACATTGGCAATGATTCAAAATGGTGCTGGTGCTATCTCAGGTATGGCGGATGATGCAACACACGGTATCTTGTCAGCAGCTGAAGAATCAAGCGTACCATGTGTAGGTACAGGTTCCGGTCAAGAAGAAATCGCACCTACAATGTTGATCACAGGTATTCCTGTAGACAACGAGTACGTATATGTTTCATCCTTTACAAAATTCCTCGATGGTTCAGTTAATGACTATGACCATGCATATGGTGTTGCTGCAGGTGCAGTATACTTGACTGAATTGGCTGAAGGTGCTGCAATTCTCACAGATGAGCAGTTCACTGCAATCGATGATGTTATCAAGGGCATTACAGACGACTCCATCGTTGTAAAGACTGCTGTTGAGTTTGAACAAGAATAAGATTAAAAATTAGTGATTGTATTGAAAGCCGCTGATTACGGTCGGCGGCTTTTCAGTTTATAGGAGCTAGTGTGATTCACTTTTATTAACTTATTCAAAGTGAATCACATATGACAGCTTGAGGTAGGACAGTAAAGGTGTTCCTATAAACTGAAAAGCCTTTGGCGAAAGAAGTATAATCAATCGAAGTGGGCGTAACAGGAGGATGAAACGTATGAATACGGTTAGAAGGTTTTTATCAGGCAAACAATACCCTTTGATTGCCATTGCAGCAGCATTGCTGTTGTCAGGGTTCATCATCTGGTTGATGGGATTCGACCCGATCAAAGCAATGCAGTATCTTGTTTCAGGGGCACTTGGAAGCAAGAATGGCTGGGGTGAGACGTTAATCAAAACAACACCATTGATATTCACGGCACTTAGTTTCTCTATTGCTATGAAATGTGGGATCGTCAATCTTGGTGCAACTGGTCAATTGTATATAGGAAGTCTGTTTGCAACCATTATCGGAACCCATTTTCAAGGTTTACCGATGATCATTCACTTACCTTTTGCGCTCATCGTGGGGATGCTCGCAGGCGGTCTATACGCGCTTATTGCTATCATTCTCAAGAACAAATTCGGCGCCAATGAATTGGTCACCACCATCATGATGAATTACATAGCGATTCAGTTCGTTAATTATATGGTCGCAGGACCGATCAGAGATTATGAAACAACAACAGCACTGCCTCAATCTAAAGTTGTAGCGGATTCTGTTACCTTAGTGAAATTGGTGGAAGGGACAAGGTTGCATGCTGGTATCTTCATCGCAATAGCAGCACTGGTTGTTTACTACATCATTTTCTGGCACACAACAATCGGTTATGGACTTAAGGTGACAGGTCTTAGTAAGACTGTCAGTAAATATGCAGGAATGAATGTCAAAAGCAATCAAACCATCGCTATGATTCTAGCGGGTGCAGTAGCCGGCTTAGGCGGTTGTATTGAGGTCTTTGCCATTCAGTTCAGAATCACTCAGGAGTGGGCAGGCAATATAGGTTTTGACGGTGTAGCGGTTGCCCTCCTTGGTGGGCACAACCCATTGGGTATCGGTTTATCTGCTTTTCTCTTTGGGATACTCTCAAGTGGCGCAAACAAGATGCAGATGTTTGCAAAAGTACCGAATGCCGTTGTTTATATGGTTCAAGGTCTTGTTATCTTATTCGTTGTAGGACGTAACTTGTTCATCAAAAAGACCAACAACAAGGACCGCTTTCTTAAGCAACAGGCCCACGAACAAAAGGAATCAGATAAAAAAGTTGAAACAAGTGTTCAGCAATCCACAGTCATGGAGGTGATGCAGTAATGGAAGAAATCATCAATCTATTAACCAGTGTCGTACGTATGTCAACACCATTATTATTATGCGCATTAGGGGCTGTATTCGCAGAGCGTGCAGGCATTATCAACGTAGCACTTGAAGGCCAGATGCTCATTGGTGCTTTGTTTGGTGTCGTTGGATCATATCTGACAGGTTCTGCATTTGTCGGCGCTTTGTTGGCGATGGCGGTGTGTTTGGTCTTTTCTGTTATCTTCGGATTTTTCACCATTACACTTAGGGCGGACCAGACGGTTGTTGGTATAGCAATGAACGCATTTGCCGCTGGCTTCACAGTCGTCATATACAGGGTTGTTCTAGCCAATTCCGGTGTATCAAAAGTCAACGGATATGACAATATCGCTGTACCTGTACTTAGTCAGATTCCTGTAATCGGAGATATATTCTTTAACCTTTCCATACCGGTCTACTTACTTTATTTGCTGATTCCAATCCTTTGGTTTGTATTTACTAAGATGAACATCGGTCTTAAGGTCAGAGCTGTTGGTGATAATCCACATGCCTGTGATACCCTTGGTATCAGTGTTGTGAAAGTCCGTTATGCGACAATCATGTTCTCAGGCATCATGGCTGGCCTTGCAGGGTCCTTCGTCTCTATGGGACAACTTAGGTTCTTCACGGAGGGGATGATCTCAGGGAAAGGCTTCATTGCATTTGCAACGGTTATTTTCGGTAATTTTACACCTCTCGGTGTTGTGAGAGCGGGCTTGGTCTTTGGTCTTGCATCAGCGCTCCAATATAAGTTCCAGACCAGTGGCCTTGAAATACCCCATCAATTATGGGTGATGTTGCCATATGTCATCACAGTTTTAGCACTGTGTCTCTACAGAAACAATTCCAACGCGCCGAAATTCAGCGGCATCAGCTTTGCCAAAGAATAGGGGGACGATTATGCCATATCTTGAAATGAAACATGTATCCAAATATTTCGACCGAGTTGCAGCCAATGTGGACGTCAACCTGAAGATCGAAAAAGGTGAGGTTCACGCCTTGCTTGGCGAAAACGGTGCAGGGAAATCAACCTTGATGAACATTCTATACGGTGTTTTCCACCCGACTGAAGGTGAAATTTTCCTGGATGGGAAAAAAATAAGAATCAACAGCCCGAAAGATGCCATTGATAAGGGCATCGGTATGGTCCATCAGCATTTTATGCTGATTCCTGAACTTACCGTCATTGAGAACGTCATACTAGGTATGAAAGAAAATAAGATGGTGCTCAACCTTAAAGAGGCTGCTGCCAGATTCGAAGAGATGGCAAAGCGATACGGGATGGATATGGACCCATGGGTCAAAGTGGACAGCTTATCTGTTGGCCAGCAGCAAAGACTTGAAATCTTAAAGGCGCTGTATCGTAATGCCAATATATTGATTTTGGATGAACCGACAGCAGTTCTGACGCCACAAGAGGTTGTTCAACTGTTCGGTGTCATCAAGAAGTTGACAGCGGAAGGGATGACCATCATCTTCATCAGTCACAAGATGAATGAGATCATGGAGAATTGTGATTACTGTACGATCTTAAGACAGGGACGTGTGGTTGAAACAGTTAAAGTAAGTGAGATTGAAGACAGACGCCAACTTGCCAATCTGATGGTAGGTAAGGAGGTGGAACTGAGAACGCAAAAAGCATATAAGGAGCCAGGAAAACTGCTTCTTGAAGTGGACGACCTGAGTTACAAGAACAGTGCTGAGATTGATAAGCTTAAGAACGTGTCATTTAATGTGCGCGAAGGCGAGATCGTTGGTATCTGTGGTGTTGATGGCAATGGTCAGTCTGAGCTGATCAAATGCATAACTGGCTATGAGAATGCGACAGGCGGCACAGTAAAGATAATGGACGATGATACGACCAATTCAAGTGTTAGAGCGATTCTTGATAAGGGTGTCTCTCATATTCCGGAAGACCGTCACAGCATGGCCATGGTGAAGAAACTCTCCATCAATGAAAACCTGATTCTGATGTCCCTCAAGGATAAAAGATACTCGAAAAAAGGCTTTTTCAACTGGAAATGGATTCGTAAGCACAATGAAGAAATCTGCAAGACTTATGAGGTGAAGACACCAGGTATTCATGAGTTGGCAGGGAATCTTTCAGGGGGTAATCAACAGAAGTTTGTCGTTGGTAGAGAACTTGACCGTGAACCTAAACTTTTGATTGCAATGCATCCGGACAGAGGCCTTGACATCGGTGCTACCAAATATATTCAAAGCAGAATCTTACAGGAGCGTGAAAAAGGTACAGGGGTAGTTCTTGTATCTACGGAACTTGAAGAGATCATGGACCTTTCAGACAGAATTGTCGTTATGCACCATGGAGAAGTCATGGGTGTCATCGACCAAAAGGATGCAACAGTGGAGAACTTGGGTATGATGATGGCTGGTGAAAGAATGGCCGCATTTGCTTAGAGGTTAGAAGTGCTTTTGATCTAAAGGTTCGCCTTTATTTTTCCTAAAGGAAATTATTTGAATTAAGCAATCAAATAAGAGCGTTTTTATTGCCAGTAAGGTGAATTTCCAACCGTCAGCGAAATATCGCACAAGGCGATAACGATGCGAGCATCTTTTCTTGATAGAGAATGTCAAATGTAACAGCAAGAATACACAGAACCTTATCGGGACTGTGTATTTTTGCGTCTTTTTTTCAAAATATATATTTATTAGGCTATAGATGATACTTATCCTTTGAAGAATGAAAAAAATACGCTATAATGGACATTAATCAATCACTGTAGTAAAGTGATGCGAAGAGATGGGGAGAATCGTGTCAAGGTACCATCAAATGGCTGAAAGGAGTGCGGATATGACTGCTGAAGAGAGAAGACAGTATATTATCGATAAGTTCACAAGCAGTGATGAAATCATCAGTGCCAATACCTTTGCAAAAGAATTGGATGTCAGCAGGCAGATCATTGTAGGAGACATTGCTCTTCTAAGGGCTCTGGGCTATAACATTAGTTCTACACCAAAAGGGTACCTCCTTGAAGAAGATTCAAAGCCAAATGGTGTCACAAAGGTAATTCGTTCTAAACATTCTATTGAGAATATGGTTGAGGAGTTGTATACAGTAGTATTTAACGGTGGCGCTGTTTTAGATGTTCAGATAGAACATGAGTTATACGGCAAGTTGATTGGCACAACCAACCTGTATTCCAAGTATGACGTGGATAAGTTTGTTGAGAAAGTGAAAGAGAATAATGTTGCCATGCTGTCAGGGCTTACAGATGGCGAACATGAGCATACGATTTGGGCCAGTGATGAAGACATCATGGATCGGATTGTAAAGGAGTTACAAGAGAAAGGATTGATACACTGATGTATCGATTCTTTTTTTTTATACTGAAGAATGTGAAATAAATATGGAAGTGTGTATTTTATCTAATGCATTAGACGAATTATATAAAAAATTGTTTCATAATTACAATTGAAATAAATAGATTAATGCCTTAAAATAGGTGTTAAGTTGAAAGCTGTATTGATAGATGAGTAAATATCATCAAGTGAATTAGATTAAATTGTTGATAGCAAAGGCGCTGTTGACCGGAGTGGACCGGTAACAGCGTCTTTCTGTGTAAAATAGTAGAAAGGTCGTGCGTTATGTGTTTGAGTCAGTTATCTATAAAGCAATTATCGACGCTTTATAAAAAGAAAAAACTCTCGCCAAGAGAATATGCCAAGGATGTTCTAAGTAGAATAGAGTCCCACAAGCACCTAAATGCCTTTGTTACGGTCGACTCTGAATTAATGATGAACCAAGCTGGCATTTCGGAAGAACGATGGCTCAAGGGAGAGGCAAGATCCCTGCTTGAAGGGATACCAATTGGAATTAAGGATATTATCGAAACTAAAAACCTTGTAACTACTTATGGTTGCAAAGCGTATGATCAGTATCTACCGTCAACAGATGCTTTTGCAGTTGGAAAATTAAAGAGTTCTGGTGCAGTTATTGCGGTTAAGTGCAACACTTCTCAATTTGCCATGGGTCCAACAGGTGAGGTCTCATATAATGGTCCGGTTGTGAATCCTAGAAAAGATGGCTATGTGTCGGGAGGTTCTTCCTCCGGGAGTGCTGCAGCAGTTGCAGCGGGTATATTGCCGGGAGCCTTGGGGACTGATTCGGGAGGATCCATACGACTACCCTCTGCTCTGTGTGGTGTTGTTGGCATTAAACCAACTCTTGCTTTAGTTAGTAATCAAGGTGTTATGCCTGTAGGTGAATCTGTGGATTGCATTGGACCAATTACACGATCGGTTGAAGATGGCGCTATTATTTTAAGTGCTATAGCAGGATACAATGAAATGGATTGGCGAAGTGCACCGAGCACCGAGCTGGATTATGCTGCGTTGATTCAAGCGGAAAGCTGTGGGATGCAGGGTGTTGTGTTGGAGAATTTCATGGAGGGAGCAGTGGTTCCGGAGGTTATAGAGGTTTGCAATAAAGCGCTTGAGAAACTTGTAGGAATAGGATTCCAGCTGACATCAAAAAGACTGCCGGACCTTAGTGAATTTAGAGTGGCTCATCAATTGAATATGATGGCATCAGCTCACTATGTACATAAAAGAGATATAGAAAATCATCGAAATCACATGTATGAAGAAGTCTATCAACGATTGATACAGGGGGATATTAGATCAGATGAATGTTTTAGCTACGAAATGATGAAGCATGATTTCAGACGACTTTTGATGAAATTTATGGGCAATGCATCATATATGATATACCCTACAACGCCTATGTTGCCGTGTAAGATTGGCGAGGGAGGGAAAAAGCAGGTAGTCAATGGTTATACGACTTCATCCTTTGAGTCTAATGGTGCTCATACATGGTTGGCCAGTTATGCAGGGCTACCAAGTATTACCTTGCCTGTAGGGTTATCAAAAGAGGGGTTCCCGATTGGTATATCAATTACAGGTAAACCCTTTGGGGAGATTGAGCTTTTGCGAGTGGCACATCAGATAGAAAGACAATTAGGTATCTATTAAATTGACGAAGAAAGAGAGCGGAATAGGATGAAAAAGCTTTTTGAGCCCGTAACGATTAAAAATGTGACAGCTAAGAACAGGATAGGACTGCCGCCGATGGTCTGTTTTAACTGGACTGGTGATGATGGTTATATTACCGATAAATCAATGCGTCATTACAAAGAAATTGCTAAAGGTGGTGTTGGTCTTATTGTCACTGAAGCATTCGGTATCGATCCGAAGGCCAAGGTCAATAATTGTGCGGCAGGACTTTGGGAAGATGACCAAATAGATTGTGTCGCTAAGATTGTTGATGCTGTTCATCAAGAAAATGTTCCGATTATATTGCAAATATTGCATCCGGGTTTGGTGGGATACGGAAGCTTGGTACCCCCAAAGGATTATTTGCCAAAGACATTAGAAGTCTATGCTGATGAGAATGGCAAGACCTTAAAGACAAAAGGACCAAGTGCTTATTCTTGTGAGTTTCCTTTTGATGGCCTAAGAAGAGAAGTAGAACCTTTATCCATCGATGAAATTCATGAGATTCAGGTAAAGTTCACTGACGCCTGTGTTAGAGCTCATAAAGCTGGTGCTGATGGTGTTGAGCTTCATGGTTGTCATTTTTATCTTATATCTCAGTTCATGAATACACGGATTAACAAACGTACGGACGCGTATGGTAAGACGCCGTCAAAGTTTTTGACGGAGTTGATTCACATGGTGAGACAAGCGGTAGGACCCGATTTCATTATAGGTGTAAGATTGGGAATATTCGAACCGACCTTGCAGGATGGTGTTGATAATGCTAAAGCTGTAGAACAAGCGGGCGCTGATTACCTACATATGTCATTTGGTTTTATGACAGAATCTGATATGGAGAAACCATCAGAATATCCATTTAACGAATTTATATACGGTGCTCAAGTAATAAAGGAAAATACGAGTATTCCGGTATTTGCTGTAAATGGCATTGATTCTCCTGAATTGGCGGAAGCCATTCTTGAAAGAACAGATGTTGATATGTGTTTTGTTGGAACAGGACACCTAATTAATTATCAATGGGCGACAGATGCAAGGCTGGGAAAAGATGTGGGAAGATGCCTCCATTGCTCTTATTGCATGTGGCGTGCTAACCCGGATCGATGTCCAGGTGTGAAGAAGTTCAAAAAAGATAAATCAGAACAATAAAAAACAGCAGTCTATGTCGTGTAGGCTGCTGTTTTTTTAATTGTTGAAAGAAACGTCGGGACAAGCTGTGATGCCTTTTTCGGTTAAAAAAGTGTATGCGATTCGACTTACTGCTTCATATCCGGCAGCTTTATAATCAATATCATCCGGCTCTAGCATACAATGGTGGAAGATGCCCCTGTTGGAATGCCAAATGACTTTGGCGATATATAAGCTATTGTATTTAAGGGTGAATTCACCTTTTTCCTGTCCTTGGCGAATAAGCTGTTCCAATATATTCAGACGATCTGCATCAAGCAATCGGACCACATTGGCTGAGGCGATGATATGTTTGATGATATCTCGATGATCGACATATGGATACTGATAAAACCATTCAAAGAAAGTGATGACTTGAAAAAAGGCACTGCCATCAGCTGCTTTTTTTGCCCAATCACTATCTAAATAACTGGTAACTCTGGGGAGCAATTCATATAACAGTTCCTCTTTAGATGCAAAATAGTGATAGAAAGTTCCGACGGTTATAGAAGCTTCTTTGGATATTTGGGCAACAGAAACTTGATCGAAATCTTTGGTGTTAAATAGTCTCTTTGCGCTTTTGATAATGCGCTTTTTCGTTTTGATTGCTTGAAGTTGTCGTTTGGTTGGTTTTGTATCTGCCATCTAGAACTCCCTCTGTTGATGTGTTAACGTATGTCCTTCTTTTATCTGCGGCATCTATGTCAACATTATAGTGCCTTTATATGATTCCTGCAATACTGGATTCGGATTAGGCTTTATAAAAGAAACGCCCTATAACAGGTAAAAGCTATGGCTGTTATAGGGCGTTTTCTTCTACAAAGCATCAATGCCGGATTCTTTCGTACGAATTCGAATGGCGTTGTCCACATCATAAGTGAATATTTTACCATCGCCGATTTCACCTGTTGGGAATTCGTCCAGAATCCTTTCTATTAGTTTTTCAGCAGTGGCTTCATCCACCACAGTCTCCACTTTTGTTTTTGGGAAGATACTTTCATAGTAGGAGACACCTTGATAAATGTACTGTTTACTTTTTTAATTGCCGTAACCGGAAATGCGTGTGAACATAGCACCTTTTGCATCGCATTCGCTCAGTAGTGCTTTTAGATGGGAAACTTTCTCCGGTCGTATGATGATTTCAAGTTTTTTCATTGGACGCATCCTTTCGTGTAAGGGATTAACCTATAGGTTGTGAATAAATGACGGGTTGACATAATGACAGATTATAATACAAGTACTGAAATATTCAGGGTTGATATCTATATAAAATAATTATAATGCATTAGATGAAAAAGTCAATTGAAATAAGTTCTCACTATGGTTTTTGGATTATTTTTATGTACTATTCCTATAAAAAGGGTGGTTATTAACAAGTTATTATATAAAAATAGTGATTGACTATTGAATAAATGGCATGTATAATGACTTTAAATTCATCGAATGAACTTGATGAAATTCATCAAATCAACTTGGTGAGATTAAGCGTGACTTACGTGGATGTAAGTCATAATCATCTTAATGGCGAGATGAGATTAGAGAACAGTAAGCGATGACGCTTTATTCCTTTAGCATGGGAATAAGGCGTTTTTTTGCATTTTGATGCAGAAATCTGGGAAGGAGATTGTGATTTGCAAGATATGAAGATCAACAGCGAAGAGCAGGTAATCCGTCAGGAAACAACCTTGTATGCTAAAAACATATCCAAGACTTTTGGTGGGAATGTTGCCCTTAGCAATGTCAATTTAATGATAAAGCCTGGTGAGATCCATGGTTTGCTCGGACAAAACGGCTGTGGTAAATCAACCCTCATCAAAGTGTTGTCTGGATTTCATAGCCCTGATCAAGGCGGTGAACTGTGGGTCAATGGTAAGGCGGTGAAGTTGCCTTTGCAGCCTGGAGAATTCAGTAAATATGGTATGAGCTTTGTCCATCAGGATTTAGGTCTGGTTGACACACTGACAGTTACTGAAAATTGGCATTTAAACAAGATTGCCCTCTCAAAGTCAATGAATATTCGTTGGAAAGATGTTGAGGTAGATGCAAGAAAGACCTTTGCCAGATATAACGTACATATTGATCCAAATGAAGTAGTGATGAACCTTGGCCCGGTAGAAAAAGCAATGTTATCCATTTTAAGAGCTGTGGAAGAGATACATAATAACAAGGCAGCCATGGAAAAAAAACGTGGCCTTCTGGTTCTGGATGAGCCAACCGTATTTTTACCAAGAACAGAAGTGGACATACTCTTTAATCTAGTAAGGCGGATAGCAGATGAAGGTATCAGTATTATGTTCGTCTCACATGATTTGGATGAAGTAATGGAATTGACCAATACCTATACCGTTCTAAGAAATGGTGCAAATGTGAAATACGGTGATTCAACCACCAGTACCAAAGAAGAAATCATAGAATCTATCTTGGGAAAGAAACTGGATACTTATCAGGTTGAAGTGAAAGATGCAGACCATAATAGGCATGAGAAACCGGTATTGTCTGTTGAAGGGCTTAGCGGCAACATTGTACGACCGTCACAGTTTGATGTCTATAGGGGTGAAGTCTTAGGTGTTACTGGGCTGGTCGGATCTGGTTTCGAAGAAATTCCTTATTTGCTGTTTGGCGATGTGGAAGGTTCAGATGGTCAGATGACGTTTAAAGACAGCACCTATGACATTGCTGATTTCACACCAGGGGATGCTGTTAAAGCTAAAATGGCCCTTATCCCTGCAGATCGAAAGATCATGGGTGGTGCTTTGACCCTTACGGTTATGGAAAATATGATGATGCAGTCCATGGACCATTACAACCCAAGGTGTTTGCAGTACAAAAAAATGAATGAGAAAGCAGATGTTTTGATGGATGAATATGAAGTTCATCCAAGAGATACGTCGCTGGAATTTGGCCAACTCTCTGGTGGGAACCAACAAAAGGTACTGCTGGCAAAATGGATACAGGAAAATCCGGAGCTATTGATACTTCACGAACCGACCCAAGGTATTGACATTGGTGCAAGGCAAAGTATTTATCGATTGATTGAGAATTCTGTAAAAAGCAGTGGGATGACCGTTATTTGCTCCAGTTCGGATTACGAGCAACTGGAACAGATATGTGACCGTGTCCTGATTCTGGTTAATGGCCGAATCATTGATGAACTGAATGGGGCAGAGATTACCAAAGAGCGTATCACGTCCCTATGTTATGAAACGGCTTTTAAAGTATGACAATAAGCGATGAGTGTCACATCGATTAATTAGGAGGAAGACAGATGTCTAAAGAATCTACGATAGCTAAAAAGAAGAAAATCAATTTGTCCGACAGCATTCAAAAGTATGCAGTCATCTTTGTATGGATTGTGTTGATCATTATTTTTAGCCTTATGCTACCCAATAGTTTTCCTACATGGCTAAATATTCGGACCATGCTGGGTGCTCAATCTGTATTGGTAATATGTGCGATGGCCGTATTGATTCCTATTATTTCAGGGGATTTTGATATGTCGGTGGCAGCGACATTAACCCTTGTCAATATCATTATCGCCAAAATGAATGTCAATGCCGGCATACCCATTGTTCTTTGTCTTTTAGTTGGCCTTATGATTGGAGCGGTGGTAGGAATTGTCAATGGTACGATTGTTACTAGATTTGGTATCAACCCTTTTATCGTTACCATGGGAACACAGACTTTAATTGGCGGTTTAGCGTTAATGGTCAGCCAAATGAGTATCACTGGTGTCAATCAGGGACTAAAGAATGCCGTTTATTTGAAAAGGATCATCGGTATATCCCCATCCTTTTTCTATGTTTTGATGCTAACGGTGATCATTACCTATGTGATGACAAAAACGGCTGCAGGTAAGCGGATCTTAATTATTGGCCGGAGCGAACAGGTGGCTAGGCTCTCTGGTATCAATGTGGATCGGGTACGATTTATGAATTTTGTTGCTTCCGGATTGATCTCCGCATTTGCAGGCATTGTTTACACCGGTGTTCTTGGCGGCGGAAACCCAACATCCGGTCTAAGCTATATGTTACCATCCTTCGCGGCAGTGTTTTTAGGTTCCACATGCCTAAAACCAGGCAGGTTCAACGCACCGGGAACGATTATAGCAGTTTATTTCCTTTCGACAGGAACCAATGGTTTGTCTTTGATGGGTGCTCAGGCGTACATCACCAATATTTTCTACGGGTCAGCGCTGATTATCGCAGTTGTTTTCTCAGTCGTGGTGAAGCGCTCAAGGGAGAAGAAGGAAATCAAGGAAATCAAGAAAAAACGGATGGAAGAAGAAGCGATTTTACTTAAAGAACTTGAAGCGACCAATCAATAAATGGAAGAATGTTTACCGTTGGTAAATTTCTTATAGAGCATCTGATGTGTTCAAGATTTAGTACTTTGAGACAGCAACCACTTGGATACACCAATATGATTATAATGAAGGAGCGATAGTATGATGAAATTTGTGAGCAAGAAAATGACGGCAAGCCTTTTGGCTCTAGCCATGCTGTTAGGGTTGAGTGCCTGCGGGTCATCAACAGAAACAGAAGAAACTGCAACAGAGGCTACAGCAACAGAAACAGCAACTACCGCAATCACTGAAACATCAGAAGATGTATCAGCCATCATGGATGAAGTTGCCGAAAGACTTGCGGATTATAGTGGTCAACCGGTCTTCTACCCGGAAGACTTCGGTGACGTCGATGCTAAAGGCATCATTGAAGGTAAGCGTGTCTTCCTTATTCCTTATGATGCGACCAACCCATTTTGTACCAATATCGCTGAATATGAAAAGCTTGTTCTTGAATATTTAGGTGCAGAAGTTTTTATTTACAATGGTGACGGTACAGCGGACAGCTGGTCAACCGGTATCCAAACAGCAGTCAACCAAGGCTATGATGTCATCGATATCATTGGTGGTGCTTCCGTGGACCAGCTTGAAAGTCAAATCCAAGAGGCTCAGGCAGCAGGCATCTATGTTCAAGACACTCATAATACAGATATCCATGAAGTATTCCCTGTCGATACACAGGTAGAGGCCGATTTAACACATAATGCGGAACTGATTGCCCTTGAAACCATTCGTCAAGCCGGCGATCCAAGCGAGCTGAATGTTCTCATTGTTGCAGATATCGGTATTACAGCAGATAACTACATGAAAGCAGGTCTTACATCTGTTTTTGATGAATATGATGTTAAGTACACCATTAAAGAAGTTGCCATCACAAACTGGACCAATGGTATTTCAGAGCAGGTACGTACAGCATTTACAGCGGATCAAACCATCAACGCAGTGGTCGCATATTATGACTACATGATGTTATACGCAATCCCAACGTTGGAAGAACTTGGTATAGCCAATGAAGATGTCATTGTAGGTTCCTATAATGGTAGCCCTGCACTTCTTGATTATATCAGCGCCGGTTCTATGGACTTTGATATTGGTGAAAGTGTGCCATGGACAGCATTCCACTCAGTGGACAGTATGGCAAGATCCCTTGCTGGTCAGGAGCATTATGGTTTGGAAGGATTTGCCTCCTTTGTCATCAATCAGGACAACATTGCTGATTTTCTTGATCCTGAAACAGGAAAAGGTTCCTATCAATATGATGGTGTAAGTGGCGTATATTTGCCAGGTTATACTGAACTATGGGGCTATGATGTTACCGGAATTTTTGCTGAATAAGTTCAACCATAAAGCTGTTGTTAAGGTCCGACGGAGGATGATATCTGTTGGACCTTGGCACCGGCAACAAACTAAGACGTACTAAGTGAAAGATATTTTTAAAGCCTGAAAGGAGCACAACTTATGAAAAGAATAGGCGTTGACGTTGGTGGAACATTTACCGACTTCATTTACGTGGATGAAGGCCAGGTTGAAGTATATAAAACATCAACAACACCTGAAGACCCTTCCAAAGGTATTATGGTGGGTATAGGAGCACTGTGTGACATCACCGGTACAAAACCGGAAGAAATTGATGAAGTATTTCATGGTACGACCATCGCGACCAATATGGTATTAGAGAAAAAAGGGTCTCGTGTTGGGATGATTACGACGGGCGGCTTTAGAGATATTCTTCATACAGCAAGACATAAGCGACCTCACAACTTCAGTATCATGCAGGAACTGCCATGGCAGGCGACACCTGTAGCAAGAAGACGTGACCGCTATGCTGTAACTGAGAGAATCACACCGCCATATGGGGACGTATACAAAGAATTGAATGAAGATGAAGTAAGAGAAGCGGTTAAAAAAATGAAACAGGATGGTATTTCAGCCATTGCCGTATGCTTTATGTTCTCTTTCCTCAACCCTACCCATGAAAAACGTGTAAAAGAGATTATTTTAGAAGAAATCCCGGAAGCTTATGTGTCACTACGTTCGGAAATCGCACCACAGTTTAGAGAGTATGAAAGTTTTACAACAACATGCCTGAATTCCTATGTTGGCCCTAAGACAGCTTCTTATATTGAGAACCTGATGGCAACATTAAAGGAAAATGGTTTTACCAATGCCAACTTGCATTTGATGCAATCAGCTGGTGGTATCGCAACAGGTGAAGCTGCAGCGATTAAGCCTGTTAACTTATTGATGTCCGGACCTGTCGGTGGTGTTCTTGGTGCAGTTTGGACGACGCAACTTACAGACATTAAGAATATTATAACTTTGGATATTGGAGGAACATCTGCTGACCTATCTGTTATATCTGATCTTAAGCCAGGTATGAAACATTTATTAGACACTCATGTTGGTGGCTTTACAGCGATGGTTCCCATGATTGATATATCAACAATTGGTGCCGGTGGGGGTTCCATCGCCTATATAGATGACGGTGGTTTCTTCCGTGTCGGACCGGAATCAGCAGGGGCGGTACCAGGACCGGCTTGTTACGACAGGGGCGGTCGCGTACCGACGGTTACAGATGCCAATATTCTCCTTGGACGACTGGGGACAGAGCTTCTTGGCGGTAGGATGACTATTCGACCTGAATTGTCTGAAAAGGCCATAGAAGAAAATTTGTGTGGACCACTTAAGCAGTCAACTGTGGAATGTGCCCTTGGGATCATCGATATTATGAACAATAACATGATTCAAGCCATAGAAAAGGATTCCGTACGTCGTGGTTTTGACCCAAGAGACTTCGGATTGTTCGCCTGCGGTGGTGCTGGCGCCCTTCATGCCTGCAGCGTTGCTAAAATGCTGGATATGAAGCAAGTCATCATTCCTAGAAACCCTGGTGCATTATGTGCTGTTGGTCTTGTTACAACCAACCTTCTGTACGATTATTCAAAAACAGAAATGATTTTGAGTACAGAACCGGATTATGCCAAATTGACCACAGATTATAAAGCGCTTGAAGAGCAGGCTTATGACCGATTGATTAGTGACAAAGTAGCGCCTGACGACATCACCATTCAGCGTTATGCGGAATGTCGTTACTCAGGTCAAGGTTATGAAATTCGTGTGCCGGTCATTGGCGGTGATTGGGATGAAACGACCCTTGAAACGATGAAAGAGGAATTCCATAAAGCCCATGAAGGTTTCTTTGGCACTTCCTACCCACAAACACCTGTAGAGATTGCGACCATTCGCGTGGATGGAACAGGATACATGCCTGAGTTTGTCGCTGAAGAGATTGAAGTCGGTACAGAAGATCCAAACGATGCAAAAACAGGCAGCAGAGAAGCTATTTTCCGTGTGGATGGTGAGATTGTCCATGTTGATGCCCAAATTTATGATCGTGAAAAATTCAAGGCGAATAACGTCATTCCTGGACCGGCGATCATTAATCAGATGGATACAACCATTGTGGTTGAACCAAAATGTGTAGCGAAAGTGAACGACCATGGCGTTATCGTCATCGATATCAACTAGCGGCAGTTTGTTAGGAAAGCGAGGTACAGACTTTGAGCGAAAAGCGATTTATTTATGGAACAGAAATTCCAAGGGTCGATGTAGACCCTGTTACCTTACAGGTGCTTGGCGGTGCATTTAAAACAATCGCCCAGGAAATGGGTCTGGTGTTATACCGTATGTCCTATTCCAGCATTATTAGAGAATCTGAGGATTTGGGGGCTGGGATTGTTGACACTATGTGCCGTCAGATTTGTGAATCTGAAAATTCACCGATGCACGCCGGTTCAGTTGGCGGTTATGTTAGAGGGATGCTGACTAGGTTGGAAGGCAATATCCACGAAGGGGATATTATCATCCATAACCATCCTTACTACGGGGCCTCCCATTCACCGGATGTCAGTATCATTCAACCAATTTTCTTTGAAGGTGAACTGATTGCCTTTTCATCCATTAATGCCCATGTGGCGGATGTTGGTGCTCCTAGTACAGGGATTGCCATTAAAGCAACAGATGTTACCGCAGAAGCGAGGTTATACTACGCTTTAAAACTATATGAAAAAGGTGTTAAGAACGAGCAGTTAATGACAATGATCCTTGATAACTGTCGTACCCCTTCTATGAATGCCAATGATATAGATGCGATGATCGCAGCCACAACACATGGCAAGAGACGTTTCCTTGAGTTGGTGGAGAAGTATGGACTTTCAACCGTTTTCTCGGCAGAAGAAGAGTGGTTTGACTATACCGAACGTGTCCTTAGAGCAGAGATTTCTAAAGCTAAGGATGGGGTTTATTATTCAGAAGACTTCCTAGATGACGATGGGGTCAATCTGGGTGTAAGACTTAAAGTAGCCTCGACTGTGACGATCAAAGGCGATCAGTTGACGGTCGATCTGACAGGGTCAGCAGATGAAGTCTATACAGCTTGTAATGTACCATATTCAGGTTCAACCGTACCAGCCATCAATACCATTATTCATTCATTATTTTTGGATGCGGATAAACATGGCAGCTATATCCCACAGAATGAAGGGCTTGAAAGACCTGTTGAGATTATTGCACCAAAAGGGTCCATCTTCAATCCTAATTACCCACGTGCGGCATATGCAAGATTTAACCAGGTTAACAGGCTGGCCAACTGTATTATGAATGCTTTAGCACCGGCGATGCCAAACAATGTGGCAGCAGGTTGTTCTGCAGATCTTCATTACTTTGTTTACAACGGTTATGATGAGAGCAAAGGTGAGTACTGGTTATATGGTGAGGTAACGGAAGGGTCTTATGGCGGTAGAAATGGCCGTGACGGTATGGACTCTGTTGATTGTATCATTGCCAATACAAGAAACATGCCTATCGAAGAAAGTGAATGGCATTTCCCGCTGCGTATCGAGAAATACGAATTGCGACCTGAACCGGCTGCACCAGGTAAATGGCGTGGTGGTATTGGGATCATCCGTGAAACGACCTATTTGACCGACGGCTTTTGTGGCTGTGAAGGTGACGGGCATTTTAATGCACCTAAAGGGATCTTTGGCGGCTTTGGTGGTAAAGAGAGCAGTCTTTACAAGAATCCAGGTCGTGAAACTCAAGAAGAATTGCCTTCAAAATTTGAAGCGATCATGGTTAAAGAAGGTGAATCCATTGAGGTTCAGTCACCAAATTCTGGTGGGTACGGTAACCCTCTTGAGCGTGATCCGGACATGGTTCTAGGTGATATCCTAGATGGATTTTCATTACCGGAACAAGCCGAGGAAGCGTATGGTGTCGTCATTGACTTTACATCCATGACCGTTGATTATGAAGCAACCACGAAGCTTCGTATATCAAAATTATCGGAATAATAGTGGCAGATGTCATAGGACTTAAAAGTGTTCTATGACATCTGATCCCTATGGGACTTGAATCAGTTATAACCCTCATCAAGTCGAAACAGACCAGCGTAAGGAGAAATATGAAAAAAATCAATATAAGTTATCTATGGTTAGCCTTTGCGGTGGTCAGCTTTAGTTTGTATGAGGTGATCAGTAAAACCATTAATAATGATATTTCTGCAATCCAATTAACCGCCATCCGTTTTTTTATCGGAGGCATCGTTCTGATGCCATTTGCCATTTCATCCATTAGAAAACAGAAAATTAAATTAGGTATAAAAGATTTTGGGATGATCGCAGCGCTAGCTTTCTTGAATGTCTGCTTTAGTATGTTGGTGATCCAAATAGGGTTGAAATATACCCAGGCCAACATCTCTGCCATCATCATCAGTTCAAATCCTATGTTTGTGGCACTGTTTTCTGCCTTTATTTTAAAAGAGCGTTTATCCAGATCCAAGGTTATCGGACTTTTGGTCGGTATCACCGGTGTGGTTATTGCCATAGGACACCAACAGAGTGTTATAGAGGACGGATTTGTCTTGGGGCTTTGTCTGCAGATTCTTGGTATGATGGCTTTCAGTCTCTTTACTGTCCTTGGAAAGAAAACCGTATTAAAGGTGGGTAGTCTTACTTTTAATGCTCTAGCAGCGGTGATGGGAAGTGTTATGCTTTTTCCTATAGCTGTGATACTAGGTCAAAATCCTATGATGGTCGATATCAGTGGTATTTGGCCACAAATGATTTACTTCTGTGTTATTAATTCTGGCTTGGCCTTTTATAGCTATTTTAAAGCACTTGAAAAGCTGGATACAAGTCTAGGATCGATGACTTTCTTTGTGAAACCTGTACTGGCCAGTGTGTTCGCTGCATTTTTTTTGGGAGAGCCACTGACAGCGAGCTTGGCGGTTGGCTTATGTCTTATCTTGATTGGTATATACATGGTGAAGAAAGATATGGCTAAGGCCCAAGTAAAAGAAATAGTAAGCAAAGATGTATATTAAAATAGATAATCAGGGAGGAAAATATGGATAAGAATGATGTATATAAAAAAGCCGGTCTTGGTGGGCAGGTTGGATTCGGTAAGCGGCCAGTAGTCGTTGTCATAGACTTCCAAAAAGCTTTTTCAAGTGATGATTCGGACTCGGGTGCTGATATGAGTGATGCCTGTAGATCTACGAGAGTATTGACCGATGCAGCACGAGAAAAAAATATAAAGGTTGTTTACACTAGAGTTGTTTATAAGGAAAATGGCATGGACTTAGGCGTTTGGGCAGAAAAATGTCCCAGCCTCAGAATCATCACTAAAGATAGTTTCGGAAGTGAGTGGGACGAGGTATTGGATATAAGAGAAGAAGATCTGATTATCGAAAAGCATTGGCCGTCTGCATTCTTTGGAACACACTTGGCCCCGATATTAAACGCTATGCAGATTGATACGGCCATATTGTGCGGTTGTACTGTCGGTGGTTGTGTTTACGCGACGGCAGTAGATGCATGCTCTCATGGCTTTAGAACGATTGTTCCCAAAGAGTGTGTTTCCGATCGTACTAAAGAAACCTATGATATGTTTCTCTGGAATATGAACCAAAAATATGCAGATGTCATGGCGTTAAATGATGTTATATCTATAATAGGTGACATGAAACCGTTAAGGTATGATTTTCTAAAAGATTAAGAACTGCAGCATTTAACTGAGGTGTGCTTTATGCTGCCCTATATTCGTAAGGGATATATTGATAAACAAATGAACAAGGCCGCTCTGGAAAATTCCAGGCGGCCTTGTAAAGTTATATATCTTCTAGTTGCAGATCTCTTGCCACATGCTGACAAGGGATGAGATGTCATTGGTACCGTAGTCCATAGATTTGGCAAGGCCAAATACTTGAGTGGCTGCTGCGGTCATTGGTGTTGGGGTTATGGTGTCTTTACCAGCTTCAAGGGCAAGACCTAGGTCTTTGTGCTGTAGGTTGATAGCGAAGCCGCCATCCAGTTTACCAGCCATGATGAAAGGTTCCATTTTAGCTTCAAGGGCATAGCTTCTACCGGAGCTGATCTTAAGGATGTTATACATGGTCTCAAGGTCAAGACCGCATTTGAGTCCTAAATTCAGGGACTCTGAAAGAGCAGCCATGTTACAGCCAAGAAGCAGGTTGTTGACGATCTTCATGGCATCGCCGGAACCAACTTCACCTACGTGGAAGATGTTTTTGCCCATAGCTTCAAGGACTGGAAGTCCTTTGGCATAGCCGGCTTCACTGGCACCTACCATGAAAGTCAATGTGCCTGCAACAGCGCCTGCAACACCGCCGCTGACAGGAGAATCCATATAGTCGACTTCATATGCAGAAGCTTCTTTAGCCATCTTCTTGGAGGTCTCTGGTGCAACACTGCTGAGGTCGATGATCAGACCGCCACTGTTGATGTGTTTGATGACACCGTTATCGCCGAGCATGACGCCTTCAACGATGGCACCGTTTGGAAGGGATGTTAGAACCACATCACAACCGTCTGCGAGAGAAGGAATGTCCTGTGCAGCTATTGCACCTTTTTCTACAAGGGTTACGACAGCGGCAGGATTCATATCGAATACCTTAACCGTATCATTATTCTTTAGAAGGTTGGCTGCCATTGGATTTCCCATAGCACCCAAACCGATAAAACCTATTGTCATTGTGTACCTCACTTAAAAATTTGATTATCTAAGGCCGTCTTTGCCTTTGATTTCATCTATTTGCAAACCACCGATTCTTGGGTGTGGACGTCCGCCGTCTGTAACAACAAGGGATACCACAATCTCATCAGCTTTTGGTGCATCAGGAATACGAACTTCCATTGCATCGTAATGGGTACGAACGAAAGCCGCATCTTTGTAGTGAAGTGGTACATCTAAGGATGTTCCTGCATGACCGCTTTTCTTCGCTGAAGGGATGATGGATTTACCGCCGTTGATTTCACCTCTCATAGGCTTACCAAGCTTAGGGTGAAGAATGGCAGCACCATGCTCCAACTCTCCGCCAAGACCGATGATAGCGCCTTTACCGTAGTTGTTGACATCGGCAGGATCGATGCCCATAGCTTGTACACCTTTAGCAGTTAAGAAGCTACCAAGGTATTCGCCGATATCGGATAATAAGCTTAAATCTTCTGTGTAGCTGCCAGCATAAGGGTTTTTGATGACAGCGGATACGCTGCATTTTTGTATTGGTTTCTCAAGTGGTTTGAACCCTTCAAAAAGAACTTCTTCTACGTTTGTAACAATTTTTCTAATGACTAAACCTTCCATGATGATTTTCCTTTCCTAATTAAATCTCTATATTGTGTACTTTCATTAAGAAATTTCTCAGATTCAGCAAGTCGAATAGAGACATTTCGACTTGCGTTAATGATAATTTCTTATGAAACAGTCAGAAATATGAGCGGGGCTCATAACGAGGCGGAGCCTCTTTTCTAGGAGGGGTAACAGTAGTTCAAGTGGCCGACGGTTGCCATGACTCGGATCAACAATCCTCTTTCATGAAGTGAAACAGCGGTTTCATGAAGTTGGTCAAGTGCACGGTGCATATCTGTCTCTGACAGCTCGTTTACCATGTAGGTGACCATTTGATCAGCTATATCACTGTCAGGATCTAAAGTTCCGGCTTTGATATACAAGACCTGATCGGAGTCAATATGCGTTGTGTTTGCCAAATAGGTGGCCATAGCATCAGCAGAACGACAGTTAGAGGCAAAGACAGTCACAGCTGAGGCAATGCCTTTAGTGAAACTTCTGCCACCGAGACCACTTGTGGCAATACCACCGATGCCTTCGCTGCCATTGATGGTAACGGTAATAGGGAGATGATCATTATCCAGAGATGTCTTAATACCTAAAGTGACCGTGTCTTCTCCCTTGATTCTCAAAGCAATATCACCGCCGTTGTTGACGATGACACTATCAGCACTCATTGACAGAGCATCTGCCAGTGTATCTGAAACGGTTCCAGCCACAGCTGCCATTGGTGTCAGCTCAGAGTCCGGAATCAGCGTGACACTTTCGTACATTTTCTTGCCGACAGGACTAAGAGTCACATCATTTATTTGGTGTTTCTTCCTTTTTAAAGAAGGCAGGTCTTTCGAGATGGCTTTTAATGTCTCATCTATGATGGGCATGGCCATACCTTCTAAGCCGAGAAGGGGCTGTCCGGTGTTTGAGGCTTTGACGACCATTGATACCGGTCCGCGATCGATATAAAATTCGCTGTACTCTGGCGTCCTGCCATCTTTCATAGGGCTATTCTCCCGTCTGCCTTAGTTCCTGTACATCACGTATGGCTTCCATATGCCCGCCGATGGATTCATAATCCGAACGGGTCATTGTATATTCTATAGGTGCAACAGTTGCGGGTGTTGGTACCCATGTGAAGCTGTCAGGAACAACCTTATTGGTATCAACCATGAAGTTGATGCCGCCACCAGGCATGACGTAAGCATTGGCACCGCCAACAGTCATATGGACTTTGCCTTCATGCACCGCTTTGGTCAAATGAATCGGTTGTTTGGTGACACCGCCTCTTGCGCTGCCGCCTGTACCACCAATATATAGAACAGAAACGGTGGACTCTTCGCATGTCGCCTGAATCGTCTCTACAAGTTCAAGGGCTTGTGCTGTAATCTCAGTGGCTTCAAAAATACCTTCATTGTTAAGGGAGAACATAGAACGTGTCTGTCCGATGGTATCCGTAACAAGGAGGGTCATACCAGGCTTGGCAATGGTCATATTAACACCAGCCACAGCGTCTATAGCTGACATGATGGTCGTACCGCCGATGCCTTCACCATGATTACCAAAATAACGACCTCTAGTACTCTTGTCACCGTTGACGATGACACCGCTCCAAGTCAAACCGACTTCAGCACCGGCAAGGTGCTCTGTTAAAAGACCGATGATATGGTGGTCAAGAACAATGACTTCATCTGCTGCAGATTTCATCTTTTCAGCAAAGAGACCAACCGTAGCACTGCCACAGCCTACACGCATCTTCCGCTCGACCACACCGTTAATGGTGGGTGCTTCGCCATTTTTTAGTACCATGGTTGTTTTCTTATTGATGGAAATGGTGACTTCTTCTCCATTGGCAAGGGAAACGATGGTTCTGGCAACAACGAAACCGTCTTTGGACGTGAGGAGATTGGCACCACCGATGCTAAGCATCTTGGCGCCGTATTCTTCTGTCACCACCATACCGACCTTTTTGCCGCCACAGTAGATAGGGTCACCAGCTTCACCGATGTAGGTATTTGTGTCAACCTTGACGGTGACACCGCTATAGCTAAGTGGTGCTTCTGTAACGACTGTGACCATATCAACGCCATTACGGTTCTCGTTGACGATATGTGGGGCAGGGCGACAACATGGGTATGTACTGCCTGCACCTGTTCCAGTGATAATCGGCTTATAGTCCGTACGGCTGTAATCTTCCTTGTCATTGTCAAAGACAAGGTCTTTATTTCTTTTTAAGGCACCACCGGTGTTGATGAAGCGTTTACAGGCGCCCGAAAGTCCATCTTTAATCAAACATTGTACAGGACAAAAAGTGCATCGTACACTGTTTGCGGGTTCATCTTCAGCGACAGTTTTGATGATGGCATCGAAAGGGCATACACGACTGCAGATACCGCAATCGGAGCAATTTTCTCCAATAACTGCCAGTTTTTCTTCTATTAAAATGGCGTCATTCGGACAGTTTTTTTGGCAGATACCGCAACCGCGGCAATCTTTGGTAACTTGAATCAAAGCGATTGCTCCCTTCCTTATAAAATAGTAGCCATCTTTTGAGCAGGTGGTGTATTACGGCTTTTAGCAGTAGCGATTTCACCATTGATCATGACAACACTGATACCAGGCAAGTCTCCAGCAGCAAAAGCTTCAAGAGCATTTTCGCCGATAGAGCCAAGAGGTGCATCCATAAGGAGGATGTCAGCTTCTTTGCCCTCAGCAAGGACACCGGTGTCAAGACCGTAGACAGCAGCTGTGTTGCCTGTTGCCATACAGATCGCTGATGCTGGTGCCACGCCAGATACAGAAGCAGCAAAAGAGATGTTACGAAGGATACCAAGTGGAATGATACCTGTACCGGACGGTGCATCATTACCGAAAATGATACGTTCTGTACAACCTTGTTCAGTTGCTCTGGTAAGAACATAGCTGGCAACTTTAGGGTTACCACACTGAACGACTTCAAGGGCGAAGTCTGTTTCATCCATGATTCTGTCCACTTCAGCAAGAGCTATGGATGTTGGCCCACCGTTGATATGAGATACTACATCAGGTTTCGTTGCGATGACATCGTCTGCTGTAACGGTAGAACTGCCAGGGATCGAAGTACCACCAGTGTGCATTTGAACGACGAAGCCATGCTTATGCGCCCACTCAACCATCGGTGCAGCTTCTTCAGGGCTCTTCACTGTTCCAAGACCGATTTCACCAACAATCCATACGCCTTGTTCTTTCAGTTGACGGAAGTCATCTTCAACCAATCCCTTTTCAAGAATGATAGAACCGCCATGAACCTTCACTTTTGAAGGTGGTGCGTTGTAGAAAGATTTTGCAAGTAGCATCGCAAGGGCTTTAGCGCCTTCTGGATCTTTTGGACGCCCAGGTGTGTGAGCAGCGCCGGCAGAGATCATTGTCGTTACACCGCCGTGCATGGCGCTGTCAATGAAGTCGCCTGTTTTTTGCCTTGGTGCGTAATCGCCAAGCGTGGTGTGCACGTGAGAATCGATAAGCCCTGGTGTCGCTGTAGATCCGTTGGCATCAATGACAGATGCCTCATCATCTTTAAGACCGAATCCGATGGCAGCAATCTTGCCGTCTTCAATGAGGATTGAGTCACCCTCTATGATTGGCATCAAGGTGTTACCGCTGACGATTGTTCCGATGTTGGTGATCAATGTCTTTTTCATAGTATTCCCTTTCATTTCCATTTGTTTATCACTACTACGTACAGGTGCATTTATAATAGCCCGTAACAACAAAAAGGAGCCGTAGCTTCCGATAGGTGACCCTATGGAATCTCGCGGCTCCTTTGCCTGTACTTATTTATGTATGTTAGCTTGAGTTGATTATAGCCCAGTAAAATGGCCAAAACAAGGGATTGGAGAAAGTTTGGAGACTATGGCAAATTCGACCATAGAAGGCATATGCGCATCATACAAATCGGGTGTAAATAGCTGTCATGACACCAGACATTAGCTGTCTATGAGACGTTATAAAGCAAGAAACAGCGTGAAAAGGGTCATTCATTGTATCATACGTAAATCTTTTTGTTAATTGTTGACTCAGAGTATTCCGGGTGGATAGAATAGAGCACATTAAGATGCCCGGAATAGAGGTGAAAGGTTATGAACGTATTTGAATACCACCAGCCGCACACTGTGGATGAGGCTTTGGCGATGTTGAAGGAAACAGAGACAAACAATCTGATCATTGCAGGCGGAACGGATGTGATGATCATGATGAACGAAGGTAAATTGACGCCGGATCATGTTATCAACGTTAAAAGCATTAAGGATCTTTCAGAGATTAGAATCAGTGACCAGACAGTAAGCATCGGAGCTGGAGCGACATTTACCGCAGTAGCTCAGTGCCCATTCATACAAGAAAAAGTACAGGTGTTGTATAAGGCCTGTGTCAGTGTAGGGTCTCCTCAGATCAGGAACTTGGGAACTGTAGGTGGCAACGTCATCAACGGGTCTGTTGCAGGAGACTCGGTAACAGCTTTTCTTGCACTGCAGGCAGTTTTGGTGCTTAAATCCACGACGGGAGAGCGACGCATTTCTCTAAGGGAGTATTATGATGGCGGTGCCGAAACAGCGATACGTTCAGATGAACTTCTCACTGCCATTGAATTTTATAAACCGGCGAAGAACTTTGCCAGTGGATTTTTCAAAGTAGGGAAGAGAAATGCTCTTGCCATCGTTGATATCGGTGCCGCTGTGACGTTGGAAGTGGATGAGGCAATGAAATGCCGAAAGGCCACGGTCATCGGTGGTGCCCTTGCAAGATTTCCACTTCAGATTACATCCGCCCAGTCCTTTCTGGAGGGACGTACCATTTCGGATGAGACCTTTGAAATGACCTATGAGTTGTTGCATGATGCGGTTTATGAAAGCATCAAAGACAGACCTAACGAAGTCTATTACAAGAAAGAGGCCGTTAAAGGGGCATTTGGCTATGTTTACGAAGATATAATAAAACAGCTTAGCAGGAAGGGGATGGAAGCATGAGCAAGTTCAAGATTGATTTTTTATTAAATGGAACCACCTACACAGAGCAGGTGATACCCAATCAAAGAGCCATCGATTTCCTAAGGGACACCATGGGTATGACCAGTGTCAAAGAAGGCTGCGGCGAAGGTGAATGTGGTGCCTGCACAATTATTCTCAACGGTGAGGCGGTGACATCATGTATGATGCTTGTTGGTCAGTTAGACAGTGCAGAAATCATCACACTGGAAGGACTTTCAAAAAACGGTGAACTGGACAAACTCCAGTCAAACTTCATGGAAGCAGGGGCAGTGCAATGCGGTTTCTGCACGCCGGGGATGATCTTGTCAGGTAAAGCCTTGCTGATGAAAAACCCACATCCGACGAAATATGAAATCAGAGAAGCCATATCGGGCAATCTTTGCCGCTGTACAGGCTATGAAAAAATTGTTAATGCTATAGAAAATGCTATCGAATAAGCGGGAAATAAAGGGAGGTGAATCCATTGTCAAAAACGTTAAAAGTTGTTGGAAAAAGTGTTGTAAAAAAAGACGCCTTTGATAAGGTCACAGGTAGAACCATCTTTGCTGGGGATATGAAGATGTCCGGTATGCTCTACGGCGCAGTAGCAAGAAGTGAAGTCGCTTCAGCATATGTAAAGAGAATTGACACGTCTAAGGCAGAAGCCCTAGAGGGCGTCGAGTGTGTTTTGACGTCAAAAAATATACCGGGAAGAAACAGTGTCGGCATCATCATCAAGGATGAACCGGTTCTTGTATCGGACAAGATCAGACGGGTAGGTGACGCTATTGCTATCGTTGCTGCAAAGACAATGGAGATTGCCAAGTTGGCAACAACCCTTATTGAAGTGGAGCTTGAACCTATAGAGCCTGTTTTTACCTATGAAAGTGCTGTTGATCCTAATTCACATAAGATACACAATGACAGCAATATCCTCATGGAGAAGAACCTGATTCGTGGTGATGTTGAAGAAGCATTCGCGAAGAGTGATGTCATCGTCGAACATACATATAAAACATCCATGCTGCAGCATATGTTCATTGAACCTGAAGGCGGCATGGCAACATTTGAAAACGGTGTTATCACTGTATACAGCTCAACTCAGAACCCTCACTATGACAGGAACGAAGTTGCTGCAATGATGGCCATGTCCCAGAGTCATATCCGAAGTGTTCAGACTGTAACCGGTGGTGGCTTCGGTGGCAAGCTGGATATTTCTGTTCAATGCCATTTGGCACTTCTTGCATACTATACCGGAAAGCCTGTAAAAATGGTGCGTAGCCGTCATGAGTCGACGATGGTATCTGCAAAAAGACACCCGATGACCATCAAGGCGAAATCTGGCGCTACGAAAGACGGTAAGCTGACAGCCATGGAAGTGTCCATGATTGCGGATACAGGTGCTTATGCTTCTTATGGACCTGCGGTTGTCACTAGAGCCCTTGTTCATTGTACAGGACCATATGTGATTCCAAACGTTAAGATTGGCGCAAGTTTTGTCTACACCAACAATCCTATGGCAGGTGCCTTCAGAGGCTTTGGCGTCCCACAGGTATCCCTTGTTCATGAAGGACAGATAGAGGCTTTGGCTAAAGAACTTGGTATCGATTCAATCACGCTTAGGCTGATCAATGCTCAAAGACCTGGCTCTGTTACAGGTACAGGCCAAGTACTCAGCGCATCGGTTGGGCTTGTGGATTGCATCAACCAAACTGTTAACAAGCGGAATGAACTGGATGGAAAGGTGGGGATAAGCCATGAAGAAAACAGGTAAAGGTATTGCATGCATGTGGTACGGTATTGGCAATACAGGCCTTCCAAACCCTGCAGGCGCATTTGTTGAAGTTCTTTCAGACGGTAGTGTCAACCTGATGGTAGGTTGTGCCGACATCGGTCAGGGTTCCAGTACAGTTATGGCACAGATTGCAGCTGAGACCCTTGGGGTCAAATATGATGATGTCAATGTCATCAGCGCAGATACGGCAGTGACACCGGAAGGCGGTGCTACGTCTGCAAGCCGTCAGACTTTCATCTCTGGTAACGCAACACGTAATGCTTGTGAGATGGCAAAGAAAACCTTGGCTGAAGTAGCGGCCGAAGTGATGGAAGCTGAGATTTCAGAACTTATATTTGAAGAAGGTATGATTTATTGTGACGCCTCAAAAAGCAAAGTCCTTTCTTATAAGGAATTGATGCCTGAAATGAAGAAGCGAGGCTTGCTGGCTCTTGGTCAAGGTTCCTACAATCCTAAAGCATCCTCACTGGACCCTGAAACTATGGAAGGTATCCCATATGAGGTGTACTCCTATGCAGCGACCATGGTCACTGTTGAAGTGGATACATCCACAGGCAGAATCCAAGTTCTTGAGATTATCTCTGCGCACGATGTTGGTCAGGCCATCAATCATTCGAACGTGGAAGCTCAGATTGAAGGTGGCTGTGCTATGGGTATGGGATTTGTCTTGCTTGAGAAGGCCATCGTTGAAAATGGTGTGATCATCAACCCTAATTTTTCAAAATACTTGATTCCTACAGCTCTTGACATGCCTGAGCTTTACCCGATTGTGGTAGAAAGCGAGACCGTAGCGGGTCCTTATGGGGCAAAAGGTGTCGGTGAACCTGCTTTGATACCGATTATTCCAGCTATTGTCAATGCAGTGGAGGATGCTATCGGTGTTCATTTTTATGAACTTCCAATCACACCGACAGATGTCATCAGAGAAGTGAACCAACAGCATGATCTGTACGCGCAACATGAATAAATAGGGAAGAGGTATACCCAGTGTCTGTTATAAAAAAAATCGGATTTGTTCTATCACCTATTGTGTTGATAGCAATCCTTATGCTTCCGGATGCGCCAGATTTGCCGGAGGCCGGAAAGCGATGTCTTGCGGTATTCGCCGCAGTGTTCATCTTATATCTGTGCGAATCCCTTCCTGCATCCATCATAAGTTTGGCTGTGGTGCCATTGTTGGTGATTTTCAATGTTGCCACCATCAAAGAAGCTCTTAGTGGCTTTGCATCCACATCCACATACCTGATTGTAGGATCATTTATCTTGGCAGCGGCCATGATCAATTCTCGACTTGGGGATCGGATCACTTATGTCATTCTGCTGCGTGTTGGTACCAGTGCTAAGAAAATCACGTTTGCTATGGTGCTTGTTAATATCATTACAGCCATGCTTGTACCTTCCTCAACGGCAAGGACGGCAATGATGTTGCCGATCTGTCTGAACATCATACGTAAGTTCAACCAAGGTAAGCTTGAAAAGACCAAATTCGCATTGAATCTATTGATGACACAATGCGTTACGAACTCTACCATCAGTGCAGGGATATTGACAGCGGCTATTTCCAATCCAATGGCGGCTGAGTTTATTTTCAATGCTACTGGCAAGCAAGTGACTTATGGCGAGTGGTTCCAGTGGGGATTCTTACCATCGTTGATCATGACTTTTGTCAGTTGGTTCGTTATCCAGTTGATGTTTCCTTCGGATACGAAAGCATTACCAAATGGAAAGGCATACGTGAAAGAGCAACTGGCGGAACTTGGGCCTCTTAGCCTTGAGGAGAAGAAAGTCAGCATCATATTCATTTTGACCATAGCCCTTTGGGCCCTTGGCAGTAAGGTAGGTATCGATACGACCACTACTTGTCTGATCAGTGCCGTTGTGTTAACTTTGCCAAAAATCGGTATTCTCAATTGGGAAGATTGTTCTAAAAATATCTCCTTAAGTGTTGTCTTTATTGCCAGTGGCGGTATCAGTCTCGGTGCAGCCATGAGTCAGACGGGTGCGTCCGAATGGCTTGCTGGCAAGATTTTCAATGGCCTGCATTTGGAGCAGTTCTCTTTAACCATACTGATTATCATATTGATTGTGGTCGTCCAGTTCATGCACGTCTTCTTCGTTGGAACTGCGACCATGGCCAATGTAGTTTACCCGATTCTAATCGGTATTGCTGGTGTTGCAGATATCAATCCGTTGGTGACTATCGTACCAGCGGCTATGATGCTAAGCGGATATCCGATATTGATGTTCTTCAATACCACACCGAACATCTTGTGCTACGACACGGGGCTGGTTGGCGCAGAGGATTTCCCAAAATTCGGTTTGGTTCTATCCATCATCGCATGTGCGTTTTACGCATTCTGTGTCCTATTCTACTGGCCGATGGTAGGGCTTTTATAACGAATTGAAATGATTCAAACTGTCACTGAACCCATTAACCTGATGACGCATTTACAGGAGGTATACTATGTTTGACAACAAGCTGATCGTTGTACGCGGCGGTGGTGATATAGCTACCGGTACCATCCACAGACTTAGATCTAGTGGGTTTCGTGTAATCATCCTTGAAGTGGAGTACCCTACTTCTATACGTCGTCAGGTGTCTTTCTCTGAAGCCGTTTATGAAGGACAGATAGAGATAGAAGGTTTGGTGGCAGTTCATGTTAAAGATATGGCATCTATTAACAGCACACTTTCAAATGGGAACATTCCTGTTCTTATTGACCCGGATGGGCTCTGGATTGCCCGTCTGAAACCGGACATTGTCATTGACGGCATTCTTGCCAAACGTAATATCGGTACGACTAAGGATATGGCAGCACTTACCGTAGCCCTCGGGCCTGGATTCACTGCGGGTAAAGATGTCGATGTTGTTATTGAGACCATGCGAGGTCATGGTCTGGGAAGAGTTATCCGAGAAGGCAGTGCTATGGCGGATACCGGTGTTCCCGGAAGCATTGCAGGCTATACCAAAGAACGTGTCATTCATGCACCGGCTAAAGGCACGTTGAGACATGTTAGACACATTGGTGATATTGTTGAGAAAGGTGACCTGATAGCTTTGATTGGTGAGGGCGATGCCCAAGTACCTGTTGTTGCGACCATGGACGGCATCATCAGAGGGCTGATCCAAGATGGTTTCCCGACCAATAAAGGTCTGAAAATCGCTGACATCGACCCACGACTTCAGGAACTTAAGAACTGTTACACCATATCCGATAAGGCACGATGCATTGCAGGCAGTGTCTTGGAGGTTGTGTGTTTTGAAATCAGCAAGTCGGCTTATGATTTGTATAGAGAAAATCGTTGTGTTATTTAAACACCTTGTCAACGAAAAAAAACTTTACACATAAGACATCTAAACATCCCTATGCTATACTATTTGTAATTATTAATATGGTATTAGCTTGTTATAACATAGTGGATAACAGTTATTTTGGATGGAGTATGAGATATGCAGGAACAGGACAATAGAAAGCGACAGCGATTTGACATCAAATATTCTGTGCTTTGTTTTCAATGCAAGAATTATGAGGGTTCAGAGAAGGTATCTGATTTGCCGATTCGTGTGGAAGTGAAAGATATATCCTTTGGGGGCCTTGGAATCAGTGTCAATCGGAAGGTAGAGATAGGTGATCGCTTTGTCATCAATCTGATTAACGGACAAGAAAAAATGGCCTTTACCGTGGAAGTGCGTTGGTGCAAACACGGCTTAGACCATTATAAAGCAGGATGTTTATTTGCTGATTTGACAAAGGACAAGATTATGTTTCTTGATGCTTTGATTCGCAGGACAAGTATCTTGAGGCTGAAGTCATGATATTAGAGTTCAAGAACGACAGCAGAGCCACTGTCCAGTGATGAAGGCATATCCAGCAGGCGTTGATTCCTTGAACCTCTATAAGGTAGATTCAACTGTTTTTCTTCCATGATGAACGGACCATCAACAAGCACATCAATCATAGACAGAATTCGATTTGTAACAGGGGTGTATTTGCTGCCGCCTGGTTGTAAGTCTACATCAAAGATATAACCAGTATATAACCATATGGATTTTGTCGGGCAGGCTTCTTTGACCTTTCTAAGAAAAGGCATAAGGCCTGCCTGATTTTCTTCTTCCAACGGCTCGCCACCAAGAATCGTTAGACCTTGAACATACTCAGATGACAAACTGGCGATGATCTGCTGTTGAACTTCATTAGTGAAGGGATGACCGGCATCAAAGGCCCAGGTTTCCTTGTTGAAGCAATGGGGGCAATGACGGCGACAGCCTGAGACGAAGAGGGACGTACGAACCCCTTCGCCATTGGCAATGTCATTCTTCTTGATTGCTGAGTAGTGGATCAAAGGTGGAGTACTCTTTCGCGGATTTCCTGAGTACGACCCTGGTTCCAGAACTGGGTACCGATGTATCCGCAGGTACGTCTTGCTACGGACATATGATCTGGGTTGTCATTGCCACAATTCGGGCATGCCCAGATAAGTTTGTCTTCTATCTCTTTAATCTCTATTTCACCTTCAAATCCACAGTGATGGCAGTAATCAGACTTGGTATTAAGTTCTGCATACATGATGTTCTCATAGATGAACTGCATGACTGATATGACAGCAGGAATATTGTTTAGCATATTCGGTACTTCAATGTATGAGATAGCACCACCTGGACTTAATTCCTGGAACTTTGATTCGAAGGTCAGTTTGGTGAAAGCGTCGATTTCTTCAGTTACGTGGACATGATAGGAATTGGTAATGTAATTTCTATCAGTAATCCCTTCAATGATACCAAAACGGTTCTTAAGGCTCTTGGCGAATTTATACGTGGTGGATTCTAGTGGTGTTCCATAAACACTGAAATCAACGCTGTGCTTGGCTTTCCACTCTGCACATGCATCGTTCATGTACTGCATCACTGCTAAAGCAAAAGGTTCAGCTGTAGCATCTGTATGGGATTTACCAGTCATGTACTTGACACATTCATAAAGGCCGGCATAACCAAGAGAAATGGTAGAATAACCATTGTAAAGGAGCTTATCGATGGTTTCTCCTTTTTCGAGACGAGCCAGTGCTCCATGTTGCCAAAGGATTGGCGCCACATCGGATTTGGTACCTTTAAGACGATTGTGTCTGGCAAGGAGGCCTCTGTAACAAAGCTCAAGTCTTTCATCGAAAAGCTTCCAGAAGTTCTCAAGGTTACCTTCTGAACTAAGGGCGATGTCTACAAGATTTAGGGTTACAACACCTTGATTGAAGCGGCCGTAATATTTTGGTTGATTATTTTCATCCCTATAAGGTGTAAGGAAAGAGCGGCATCCCATACAGGCATAACAATCGTCTTTTTTCAGCTCCTTCATTTTTTTCTCAGAAATATAATCAGGCACCATTCTTTTTGCCGTACATTTCGCAGCAAGCTCTGTTAAATGGAAATATTCGGAACCTTCACGAACATTGTTTTCAGACAAGACGTAGATGAGCTTAGGGAAAGCTGGGGTTGTCCACACACCTTTCTCATTCTTCACACCTTGGTAGCGCTGCTTGAGCATCTCTTCGATGATTAGGGCAAGGTCTTCACGCATAACAGTGTCGCTGACTTCGTTAAGGTACATGAACAGAGTTACGAATGGTGCTTGGCCATTAGTGGTCATAAGTGTGATGATCTGATATTGGATCATCTGAACACCACGATTGATTTCCTCTTTTAGACGCTTGCTGACAATACGCATGAAAGCATCTTCTTCAAGGTCAATGCCGGCCAAATCCATTTCGAGACGGACATCTTCTTTGATTTTTTTTCTTGAGATATCAACAAAAGGTGCAAGATGGCTAAGGGTAATGGATTGACCACCATACTGGGAGCTGGCCACTTGTGCAATAATCTGCGTGGTGATGTTGCAGGCTGTAGCAAAGCTGTGTGGCTTTTCAATCATCGTACCACTGATGACCGTACCGTTTTGGAGCATGTCTTCAAGGTTGACCAAATCGCAGTTGTGCATGTGTTGAGCGAAGTAGTCGGAATCGTGAAAATGTATGATGCCCTCATCGTGGGCCTTAGAGATATCTTCATCCAAAAGGAAGCGACGAGTAACGTCTTTACTGACTTCCCCAGCCATATAATCGCGCTGAACGGATACGACGGTAGGGTTCTTGTTGGAGTTTTCTTCTTTGAGTTCCTCATTTTTTGTTTCAATAAGGCTTAGAATCTGTTCATCTGTAGAATTGGACTTACGAACCAGATCCCTTTTAAAACGGTATTTGATATAGGTTTTGGCTAGTATATAAGCACCACGTTTAAGTAATGCATCTTCAACCATATCCTGAATGTCTTCAACCGGAGTGCCTTCTATTACCTGATCAGCAATTTCACCGGCAACTTGGCGGATAGCATCGTTATTCAGTTGGTCTTTTTCCATGACTTCAGTGTTGGCCGAAGCGATGGCAGCAATGATTTTGGTAATGTCGAAGATGTCTTGGTTACCGTTTCTTTTGTTGATGTTCATAGATTCAGCCTCACAGTCGTATTTTGGGGTTCCAAAGAATAAGAGTCAACAGATTATCAACAGTATTTATGGGAGTTATCCACAATATATAGGTGATTTATCCGAGTGATATACAATATATGGTATCTCTTGTTTTTTGAACACGAACTCTATAATATAGAAAATGAGGGGGAAATACAAGTGTTTTTTAAGATAGATTTCTAAAGGATACTGGCAAATGGAGATGAGCTTCCAGTGGCATATGTACAATATGGTGCCCTATCACTAAGGTCTAGGGGTTGTCATAGATGAATTTGGCAATGATTGTAAATAATTGGAAAATTCAACCATTAGTCAGTTAGTAGGAATCATGGTAAAATAGGGCTATTAAATCCGGTTTTATCAGATGATCAAATAACTAAGGTATCAAAAGGTCACGTTTACAATATAATGTTGCAACCATTAGATGAGTTAAAGTCAGATAAAGGAGTCAGTGATGTATCAGGTGGGAATCATAACAGCGAGTGATAAGGGTTTTGCAGGAGAAAGAGAAGATATCAGTGGCAAGGTCATCGATTCCATCGTCACGGAACATGGTTATAGGGTGAGTAGCTACAAGGTATTACCCGACAGTATTGAAGAACTAAGCCATGAAATGATTCGCCTAGCAGATGATCTGTGCGTCGATTTGATTTTGACAACGGGTGGTACGGGGTTTAGTCCAAGAGACATAACACCAGAAGCGACTTTGCGTGTGATCGATAGAATGGTGCCGGGTATCCCCGAAGCGATTCGCGCATACAGCTTGAGCATTACCAAGCGGGCGATGCTTTCAAGAGCTGTCTCAGGCATAAGACATAAAACTTTAATAGTGAACCTTCCAGGCAGCCCAAAGGCAGTGGAAGAATCACTGACCTATATTATGGACCAATTGGACCACGGTTTGGCAATTCTAACGGGAAAAGACTCAGAGTGTGCCAGACCGATGAAAGAAGAGGCATAATATGAGGATAGATTTCATGACAACCAGTTCTTTGGAAAAAGGATTGGCAATCATAGAGACACTGACAAAGGGCTATTTGTTGAAACACCGAAGACGACAGGAAGTATCTCTGGAGGAGGCCCTTGGTAAAGTTATTGCAGAGGAAGTCATATCACCAGTGACATTGCCAGAGTTTAATCGCTCAACTGTGGACGGTTATGCTGTTGTTAGCAGTGACTTAAACAGTGCAGGTGAAAACAACCCCATACAGCTTAAGTTGTCTGGTGAGACAGAGATGGGTACTGGAACGGATGGTTCGGTGATCTCTGGCCAATGTCATTATGTACCCACAGGTGGCATGATACCGGCAGGAGCAAATGCGATGGTGATGATAGAGTATACGGAGCTTTTATCTGAAGGTGACGTACGCTTTTACCACGCAAGTGCCACAGGTGATAATATCTCCTATAGAGGTGATGATATTAAGGCAGGCGAAAAGGTCATAGATGCAGGCAAAACACTGACATCATTTGATATTGCCCTACTTGCAGGCATGGGGATTGGCACAATCGAGATATATGCCCCACCGGTTTTTCACGTCATATCCACAGGGGATGAAATTGTCGATCTGAATGAACCTTGCAATGAAGGTCAAGTAAGGGACATCAACACTTATGGTATTAAGTCATGGGTTAGGCAACATGGCGGTATTGTATCTGGCAGTGCCATTGTTAGGGATCAGGAAGAAGCCCTTAGAGCGTCCGTGGAAAAAGGTCTTGTCAATGGGGATGTGGTTATCTTATCTGGAGGCAGTTCCATGGGCGTACGGGACTATACGAAAGAAATTATTGAGTCCTTTGAAGAAGGAAAGATTCACCTTCATGGATTAGCAGTCAAACCAGGCAAACCAACCATTATTGGAACAGTGGGGAAGAAGCTGGTCATTGGTCTGCCTGGGCATCCTGTATCGGCATTGATGGTGTGTGACCATCTTGGCAGTGTCTTGATGGACACCTGGTATGGCAGACTTGGCAAAAGGGCAAGCATACCAGCCACACTTACGAATGATATCCATGAGACACCTGGTAGAGATCGCTTTCAACTGGTCAAATTGATTGAGACCAAAGAAGGGGTTCTTGCCTCCCCCATTTATGGTAAATCGGGGCTGATTAGTACCTTGGCTAAAGCTTCCGGTTGGGTTCGGGTATCCGTTGGATCAGCCGGCTATAAAGAAGGACAGATGGTTCAAGTGACCTTACTTCAGGATGTACGATTTTGACAGAGTATATAACGTTTGATGACGCAGAGTAGTTATATAACCTTATGACGGTCAAAATTATTGAGTAGAACATAGAAAGGCTGCGATGACATGATTGATGGCATTGGAAGAAAAATTGATTACCTCAGGCTATCCATTACGGATCGGTGTAATTTACGATGTCGTTATTGTATGCCGGAGGATGGCGTGGCTAAATGCAGCCATGAGCAAATCCTTAGATATGAGGAAATATTACAGATATTAAGGGTGCTGGTGCCTATGGGCATTGAGAAAATACGTTTGACTGGTGGGGAACCTTTGGTTAGACGTGGCATCTTATCTTTGATAAAGGAAATTAAAGGCATAGAAGGTGTTAAGACACTGACCTTAACGACCAATGGGCTTCTACTGAAGGATATGGCCCAGTCCTTAAAGGAAGCAGGGATTGATCGGGTGAATGTAAGCCTTGACACGCTTCAAGGGGATAAGTATCAATCGATGACAAGAGGTGGTGATCTACATCAAGCCTTGGCTGGTATTGAAGCGGCAAAGGCCTATGGGTTGACACCGATTAAGTTGAATACTGTGCTTATAGGTGGTTATAACGATGATGAGATTGAGGCCTTTGGCCAATGGACCATGAGAGAAGCCATCGATGTCAGATTCATTGAACTGATGCCTATGGGAGAAGTGGTATCATGGAATAAAGAACAGTTCATACCAGCTGAAACAGTACTGAATAAGTTGCCTGCTTTGGAACCGGTGGCCAAAGAGGACCCATCAGCACCGGCAGACCTGTATCAGTTGCCAGGAGCAAAAGGACGCGTGGGAATTATTCGTCCGATTAGTTGTAAATTTTGCAGCAGTTGCAATCGGATACGTCTTACATCAGATGGCAAGTTGAAATATTGTCTCCATTCTGACCATGAACTTGATCTGAAAAAAGTCATGGCAGAAGGTGGGGATATTAGGCGTGCGGTTGAAGGGTATCTTAAAGTGAAGCCCCAGGAGCATTATCTGGAACAGGAGCAGTACCTTAAGAAGTCCATGTTCAGAATAGGAGGATAAAAGGTATGTTGACACATTTTAATAAGGATGGTAGTGCCAAGATGGTGGAAGTGTCGGATAAGAAGGACACGAAGCGTATTGCTGTCGCCAGTGGAAAAGTAACGATGCAACCAGAGACAGTGGCTTTGATTAAAGACAGGAAAGTGTCCAAAGGGGATGTTTTGTCGGTAGCTCAAGTAGCAGGCATCATGGGTGCCAAGAGGACCAGTGACCTGGTTCCAATGTGCCACCCTTTAATGCTTACTGGGGTGGATTTGACTTTGACCATTGAACCATACGGTGTCTATATTGAAAGTCGCGTTAAGACAGTGGGCAAGACCGGGGTTGAAATGGAAGCCCTGACAGCGGTGAATGTGGCTGCACTGACTGTGTATGATATGGTGAAAGCTGTGGATAAGACCATGACCATTACAGATATCTGTGTAGAACATAAAGAAGGCGGTAAATCAGGGGTACTCAGTCGCATCGAACTATTGAAAGCCCAAGAGGAGAAATAGAGATGGAACTCATAGGTAAAGTGACAGGCATTAATATCAGTGAGAAAAAAGGTGTGATAAAGACACCGATTCCCCAGGGGGAATTCATAGAAGACTATGGTCTTAAAGGGGATGCTCATGCAGGAAAGTGGCACCGACAGGTCAGTCTTCTTGGGCAGGAAAGCATCGATAAGATGACTGCCATGGGGGCAGAAGGATTAAGTGCCGGAAAATTCGCCGAGAATATTACCACAGAAGGTATTGTGCTGCATGAGTTGCCTGTAGGCACTAAATTGCAAATAGGACCTACAGTACAGGAGGTCACACAGATTGGCAAAGAATGCCACAAGGGATGCGCCATTAAAGAGACCGTCGGTAAGTGCATCATGCCTGTCGAGGGGATATTTACCAGAGTTCTTATTGGCGGTATAGTTAAGGTTGGGGACCCGATTTCTTTGGTGTGACAGTTGCAAGGGTATTCTCATATAATATTGATTTACCTTGCACTTCATACCGAAAAATCACATCTAATGACTAAAAACATGCATATTCCACCCGTTGCTAATAGTATCTAATTAAGCTAGCAAACGGGTAGCTAGGTATCTTTTCTGACAAAACTGAATAAAATAATGATATTATCAAAATGGTTATACGAGGGGAGGCCATTATGAACAATATCGAGCATACTAAGAAGATGCTAAGAGAGTACAATAGTATTGTAAACAGAATAAATTATTTGGAAAGGATAAAAGACTCAAAGGTTACAAGATATTCAAATGATGAAAATAGCTATAGGCGAACGATTTACAGTTGTAGTGGGGACGTTATCAACAAGCTCAAAGTTGCAAAACAGGATGAACTTGTTGATATTCTAATAGCTAAAACTAAAGTTCTTGAGACTGATTTAGAAAAATTAAGGTACACAAAAGAAACAATGGATTTAGCATTGAAGGCACAAAAAAAACAAATGAATATGGGTATAAAATAATACAAAAGCATCTCTTTCAAGGAATGCGAATGGAAGCAATATCTGAGATACTCAATTTTAGTAGAAGTAGGTGTTATGAAATTGAAAAAAAGACAGTCGAATCAATTTCAGACTTTATATTTGGCAAATCAATTGTGCTAACTGAGAACGGAAAAGAGGGGGATAAGTAGGTGTGCTGATCCAACATTGACATAATCCTATTATTATAAATATAGTAGTTATTTTGCCTACAGTATGTAGGTTTATTTGTAAGCGGTATTTGGCGTTTACCAATATTGTAGTGGTCCCGTAGTTTTTTAAAAAAGAGCATTTGGTTGAGGATTGGTCCCATTAGGCCAATTATTCTTGTGAAGTAACCACTAGATGAAGTGGTATACGTTTTTGCAGTAAAAAAAATATCTTCAATATCCGTATCAATTATTAAATGATACTCAACTATATTTTTCAAGAAGAAATAATCAATGGTGGTGCTATAGGAAGATAAGTCATAAATGCTTGAGTCAAGAGTAATTGACTTGACATGTTGTTCAATGACTAATTTAGAGATACTATGTAGTTTGATTAATTGCTCGTAATAGAGCACGTGCTTGATTAGATCATTGAATACATCCGTATTGCTTGTTAATTTATGTTTGATGTAATCGTTAATCGATGGATTAAGTACCGAGACATATCTGGTGCCATTTTCATATGAAATTTTTATTAAACTTCCATTTAATCTTACAACACAGCTTGAAAAAAATTGTTTGTCATGTCATGGCCAATTTGGCTACACCAATAGACAAAGGCATTTTCTACCAGAGACAACTCAGCTCTAGTATTTGACAAAGAGTAAAGAACAAGCATCATAATTCTATCTACTTGGTCGATTCTATCTTCAAATTCCTCTTTCTAAACATCTGAAGGATTATCAAGTTTCGACATGATAAACTTATGGTAATCAGTTGGAGCAATATTGGTTGTGTTATGTGGTTTTGTGACATATTCTATGATCCTGGGGTTATAATTTGCATGTTTAATTATGTCCATATAACCACTGTTTTTCCGAATATTATCGAAATGTTCAAGAGGAATATTCTTGAAATACAAGTGATTGTAGAGAATTTTTGCTTTTTCAAACAGTGAGGTTTGATTCATATCTATGAATTTAATTGAGGGATCTAGATTGAAAATCATATCATCAAAAACATGAAACCTTCTTCTAGCTTCTTTGAGTATAGTTATACGGCTGTTAAGAACTAGCTTTTTGTATTTTGATCGTTTTATATGTGAGATTAATGACTTGATCTCATTAGGCCGTTCTTCGCGTATATTTAGGTAGTGTTGCCCTAGAAAGTCATCCAGAAGAATTATCTCTTTTAGGTCACTGTCAAAGGATAATGATGTTTTAGATCACTTATTGAATTGTCTGAAACATATCGTACTTTATAGCCTTTTTCGACATAGTCTAATAGCAACATTTTGGATATAAAAGTTTTGCCAACACCAGGATCTCCCTCTAGAACAAGAATATTATTTTCCTGAAGTATGTTTAGTGCTTCTTGAAAAGCGGTAGTGACAACAAAGAACTTACTCTCTTCTTCGATTTCATCTAGGAGAAAGTCACTGTCAATATAGATATGATGATCTAAGGCAAGACTCAAAACATTTGATGATACTAACCATAATTTGAAATGTTTTCGTAATACTTCAGAGTAGCGTTCATCTGACAGTAGTTCATTAAGTTTACCCTGATCAAATATATAGTTTTTATCAGGCATATAGCCTTTAAATAATGCATATATTTCATCTATCTTTTTACTACTTAAGGGTTTTGAAGTAAAAACATAATACTCTTTAGGATTAAGTTCAACAACCTTAGACACTTCTTTTTCTAAGCTTGTAATCAACTGTGATACTGAACTGCCGAGATAATATAATGTTTGGCTTGTGCAATAATATCACCATTAGTAATTCCTTTGATATCAATACCACCATCTGTCAATGGCGGTCAAGAAATGTATATAAATGGCGGCTATTATTATCTCCGTAATGAGGCCGTCTTAATTGGTCAAAAATGCTTCTGGAATTGGTTATGCAAGTAATGTACAATTGAATCCAGAAGCATTACTATCTTTTGGGGGCAATTCAGCCTGAAATTTTCCTACACTAATTTGATGCTATCCTTGCCGAAAAGGGACTTGCCAAAACTATAAAATAACCGTATCATAACTGTGTATTACTGATCTCGCAAGAGACCAGTGGTATATTAGGGAAGAAACGGTCCTTTGGACGGTGGCGTTTCTTATCTTTTATTTATCCTGTTATGATGAAGATAGTAAATGAAAACGGATAGATAGACAAGATAAAAGTGTGCAACACTAGGCAACACACTCTTGTGGGAACTTTATATTTTAGGTAGCCGGAATCTGTCGCTAAACTGTAGTCGGCAGAACTTATATTACGCTGGTTAACACATAATTTGCCAATTACTGCCAGTGATCATTCGATCACTGGCAGTTTCTATTTAGGTGCGCCCGGCATGGGCGCAATCTAACGGGTGAAAGTCCCGAACACACCCTAGTAGTGGGAAGTGTATAGCTTAAGGCAAGGGTGTTCTCGGCGACGAGAAATCTGAAGGAAGCCAGCGGCAAATCTCCGGTCTGACGAACAGAAATCATATCAGGCGCAAGTTGATGGATAAGGTTGCGTATCAAACTGAAGTCCAATAACTACTCGGAATCGACAGCGTAAATGTGGCAGATAGATGGAGAGAAAGATTGCGCTCTTACCCGGGGAGATCTCATGGACAAGTGAAACGTCTTTGTAAAGCTTGGTTGAAATAAGATTTGCCATGAGAAGTCAGCCGATACCATATTAGCGACCTGTGTCGACAAGGTCGTGAAGGGTTGAACTTAAGGAGGTGTTAGTCAATGAATGTTACCGAAAACGGGACTGAGAAAAGCAGAATACACTGTAGTGACAGTGGCTACTGTCAAAGAGATAGTGCGGAACACGAAGGGTATGACAGAGTGCTTACCGATATGAGGATAACTGAAAACAACAACACCAATGCCGACAGTGAAGTAAATGGGCTTCTGGAACAAATCCTAGAACCAAATAATCTAAACAGAGCCTATAAACAGGTGAAGAAGAAAAAAGGTTCGCACGGAGTCGATGGAATGGAAGTAGAGCATCTTCTACAGTATTTCAAAGATAATGGGGAAGCGTTGAGGAAGACCATACTGGAAGGTAAATACCGACCAAAACCGGTCCTGCGTGTAGAAATACCAAAGGACAACGGGAAGAAAAGACAACTAGGAATACCAACAGTGGTAGACCGAGTGGTGCAACAAGCGATACAGCAAGTGCTGACACCGATTTATGAACCTAAGTTCAGTGAAACCAGTTATGGATTCAGACCGAGACGAAGTGCTCACGATGCCTTGAAGAAATGCAAGGAATACGCCAATGAAGGATACACCTATGTGGTGGATATGGATTTGGAGAAGTTCTTTGACACGGTGAGTCAATCGAAGATGATAGAAATCCTGTCGAGAACAATTAAAGACGGACGAGTCATATCACTGATTCACAAGTACCTAAGAGCAGGTGCGATTGTTGACTGGAAATTCGAAGAAACACAAGAAGGACTGGCGCAAGGCGGGTTATGCCGAGCTCGGCATAATCCTCCTTATGTAGAGATAAACGTTATGCCGAGTTAAGTCGAGTTTTCCTTGATAATTAAGGCTTTATAAATATTTATCTCGGCATAATACACCCATGTTCCTGATTTTGATATGCTGTAATCATTAAAAGAAAAGGAGGCATGCCTTATGAAACTTGAAATGATTACAGAAAACTTAATCAAACTTTTACACGAAAACCATTACAATCGTGAAACTGTCCGTTTTTATGAAAGAGAATGGAATAAAATCCATTCATTCCTTTTAGATGAATACGGAGATACTGTGTTTGAAATGGAACGAGGTTTGAAGTATCTTGAGCAACAGTACAGCATCGTTACCAGGTATAACGACGGAACATTATCACAGCAACGAGTTCAACTGTTAAGAGTTGTGCATATGTTAGAAGATTATCGTCTTCATCAAGTATTAACAAGAAGATGTTACGCAGCGAAGAACCCAATCATACTTAATGATACTTATTCCACCGTATTTAAGGCCTATGATAATCATTTATCTTCCAGCGGTTTATCTGTAAGTACACTAAAACACTACCGTCGTATAGCTACTGAATTTTTAGACTATATCACCCAACTGAAACTGGATACTCTTTCTTTAATAACGATGGATACATGTAACTCATACATTAAAACACTCGCTGGATATAGCTTTAAAACAGTTGAGCAAAAAATATGTGGATTAAGGCATCTTCTGAGATTTTTGTATTCTTCAAACAGGATATCTTTTGATTATGCAATAAATATTCATATGCCCAAGGTTTCCAAAAGTGCTAAACTTCCATCTTCGTGGAATGAAGATGAACTTAAGTCTATGTTGGCAGTTATAGATAGAAACAATCCTATTGGCAAAAGAGATTATGCAATGATTCTCCTTGCTTGTATTCTTGGGTTAAGGATTAGTGATATTAAAAACCTACGGTTTTCAAACTTTATCTGGGAAGATAAAAAGTTATCTATTATACAACACAAAACACATAAACCACTTACTTTACCTATTCCTGATTCAGTTGGTTGGGCTGTTATAGATTATATCCAGAATGGACGTCCCAACTATTATGAAACAGATTTTATCTTTCTAAAACATATGCCACCATTTGATACGATTGGCGACAGTAATCATATGAGCCAAATCATTCAAAGGTACATGCGAAAGGCAGGCGTAGACCAAAGATATAAGAAACACTCTGGTTTTCATTCACTGAGACATTCGACAGGCTCAATGCTTCTTGAACTGGAAACACCACTTCCGGTGATTACGAATATACTTGGACATTCCGATTCAAATGTAACTGCCATATACTTAAAAACAGATCTTCAAAAGTTAAAGCAATGCATCCTTTCACCGGAGGATTTCTGATATGAATAGTCCAGTTTATAGTAGCGTTTTTAAACAAGAATTTTATGATCTTTTAGAGCTGAAAAGAGCTCTCGGGTTTGCCTATGTCGCAGAATCAAATGCTTTCCGACGAATGGATACCTTTTTTATTAATAATAACCTTAATAATAAATGTGTTACAAAAGAGCTATCTGACTTATGGTGTTGTAAAAGAAGTCATGAATCCATTGCTAACCAAGGCCATCGCATCAGTACAATGCGTGTATTCTGCAAATATTTAAATACTGTTGGACTACCTGCATATGTTCCACCCATAGGACTTACAAGAAAAGGACCAAAATATAATGCACATATCTATACGGATGATGAGTTAAAACGCTTCTTTTCAGTCGTGGATAAAAGCATATCCGTCCCAAGTGAATGTCCTTATAGAGGCGATGTCATGCCTATCTTTTTTCGTATTCTATATACGAGTGGCATGCGTGTATCGGAGTTACGATTAGCAAAAATAAAGGATGTAAACCTTAATGAAGGATATATAACTGTTCATGAAGCTAAAAATCATAAAGAGCGCATTATTCCTATTCATCCTGTATTAGTAGCTAAATGTAAGCGATTAAAGGCAAAGATACATGCTGCATCACCAGAAGAAGAGTACTTTTTTATGATACGACCGGGTCAGCCAATGCAACTGTATAATGTTTATCATAACTTTAGGCGGTACTTAGTTAAAGCTAATATTTCCCATACCGGTAGCGGGCCACGTGTTCATGATTTTCGTCATACTTATTGTGTAAACTTGCTTCGCAAATGGACCGATGAAGGTAAAGAGCTTATAGCATATCTTCCATACATGAAGACGATGCTTGGTCATGAAGGTTTTGAAGAAACTGCCTATTACTTAAAACTCACAGCTGAGCGCTTTCCGTACATCAAGGACCAGTTAAAGCAGTCTTTTCCGGATCTGATACAGGAGGCGATTATCGATGAAGAACATGAATTCTACTGATTTCGCCGACCTGATTACTGGATTTTTGACAGAATATTTACCCTTGCAAAGATGCTATGCTAAAAATACAATCCTCAGTTATAGAGACACATTAAAACTATTCCTAAAGTTTTTATACGAGGTAAAGGGAATCTCTCCAAACGCATTCTATGTTAAAGATTTTAAGCGTGATTTGATTATTGAATTCCTTGAATGGTATCGCCTGAATGGAGCTAGTATTTCAGCAGCTAATCAAAGATTAGCTGCTATAAAATCTTTTTCGGAGTATGCACAGTTTGAGAATATCGAAAGTATTGCTTTGTTACAAAATATATCTGGAATCAAAGCCAAAAAAGCACTACCTAAGGAAGTTTCGTTTATGTCAACAGCACAGATGTCAAAACTTATTAACAAACCTGATATTAACAACAATACGGGGTTTAGACATCGTTTAATCCTTACCCTATTGTATGATAGCGGTTGCCGAGTGCAGGAACTTTGTGACATTACATTAGCAGATGTAGCCATTAATGCGACATCAACTGTACGACTTCATGGAAAGGGTAATAAATATCGTACTATTGTTGTCGCAGATGAAACAGGATACATGATTCAAAACTATATTCAACGATATATTCCTAATCCCATTGGCACATATCCGCTAATAACTAACAGATATCATCAGAAGATTGACCGTGATGGTGTCGCTTACATCATAAAAAAATATGCAAAAATAATTCGTAACGAAGATCCAAGTTTTCCAGAAGACATTCACTGCCATACTTTCCGGCATTCCAAAGCAATGCATATGTTGGAGGCTGGAATAAATATCATCTATATAAGAGATTTCCTTGGTCACGAGGATATTTCAACAACAATAGTGTATGTTCGGGCTGATAATCGGTTGAAAAATGAAGCAATCAATAAGTTAGCCCCTAAGCTTGCTGGAGACTCAAATATTCCTGATTGGAACAAGGACAAAGATTTAGTACGGTTTTTGAATTCTCTAAAATAAGGTTGTATTATGCCGAGTTCCTAAAATAGCATTCCCATAACGGCAGTGTTTACGAGCTGTAACTCGGCATAATATCTATCTCTACATAAGGCGGGAATCTTAGTCCACTGTCAAGTAACATAATGCTGAACGAGTTGGATAAGGAATTGGAACGACGAGGGATTCGCTTCGTTAGGTACGCAGACGATGTACTTTTGTTTGCTAAGACAAAACGAAGTGCCAAGAGGATAATGGACCACATTCTTCCGTTTATCGAAGGGAAACTAAAACTTCGAGTTAACAGAGATAAGACATCCGTTGCCTACATTGGCAAAATAAAATTCCTTGGATATGGATTTTATCCATCAAAAGGTGGAATAAAACTAAGGGTGCATGGCAAAAGTATAGCCAAGATGAAGAATAAGGTAAGAGAAATCACTTCAAGAAGCAAGGGCATTAGCTATGAAATACTGAAACTTAAACTAAAACAGTATGTAATAGGTTGGGTGAATTATTTTAAACTTGCAAACATGAAGACGCTATTACTGGAAACGGATAAATGGCTACGCAGAAGGCTTCGTATGTTCATCTGGAAAAGATGGAAGAAAATCAAAACGAGGTTTAGAAGGCTGAAACAGCTGGGTTATAATCACTCTAACGCGATTAAGTATGCAAATACTAGAAAAGGCTACTGGCATGTAGCCGGTAGCCAAATACTTAGTTGCTCTATCACTGACGACCGCTTGCGAAAGCAAGGGTATCAGTTCTTTTCGGATTATTACAAAACTGTAAGTGCGTAAACTTAGGAACCGCCGTATACGGAACCGTATGTACGGTGGTGTGGGAGGTCGGGGAAGTTATTCAACTTCCCCTCCTACCCGATTTTATTCCAATCCTGAATTATTCAAGAACCAATAATATCGCAAAAATCGATTTGGTTAAATTTTTTAATTTCTTGTAGCCTGGATTCTCCTTTGGTGTTTCAAGAATACGGGTATAAAACCAGCAGAAGCCATGGTCATGGGTGCATAATCAGATTATCAATAGAAAGACTGACGCTCTTGAGTGAACCATCGTAAGATATATCATATTGTTAAACAAATTAGAACAGTTTTTTCAATGAATATTGTTCGTAATTTGATAACTATTAATAGTTATATGACAAGTATTTAAAGAGAGCATTAAAACAACTTGCAAATAAATAATATTAGGAAACTTTGTTATTGATTCAATACATATCGTCTGTTATAATAGCAATGAATTTGTGGAGATTTAATTTAGGATCATCAAATGATTTTTAGGTCGATAAATAATACGTGTCTTTAGTTTATCCTAAAAAGTTATTGAAGCTAGAAGGCCATGTAGATTTAAATGGTTCAAAGTGCTAGCTTGTAATCGAAATCAGTTAGAATAGTATTCTGTTTCTTTTAATAATAGATACTTTTAGTTTGTTACTTATTTTTTTGATTGGCTCATGTGTCAATGTACCCTATTCAGTATTATTCACATGTAACTAGGAGGTTTCATGAAAAAGATCATTGTAGTACTAATAATTTGTATGTTTATCAACGGGTGCTCTGTTCAAAATAATAATTTGAATAATAACGGCAGTGAAGAATATCCTTTGAACACTAGTGGAAATGAGTTGGCTGAGGTAAACACAACTAAATCAGAAACTAGCGAAGGAACAGATGAAAGTACATTGGAACTAGAGGTTGATAATGATGAGCATAAACATGAATCATCAACCAGTTCCATCGAGGGGAATGAAATAGATGATGTGAATCTGGGGTTATTTGAAATTGTAGATCTTGGAACTAACCCTGGTAATTTACCATCTTCTGGAGGGACTGTTGAATATGGAGGGGATGTTTTTTTTAATACAGTTTCTGATGGTTTGGCTAGAATGAATACGGATGGTACAGTTGTTGAGGGATTTTATGATAGAAATATGTACTTTATGCAAGCCTTTGATGGATGGATATATGGGGCTGTCTATTCAACAGACCCTGATGATGTTTATGGAGAACTAATCGGTTATGAAAGAATTAATATAGAAACAAAAGACGTTGAAATAATCCATGATGATATTGTACGTTATTCCTATATCTACGGTAAGAGCCTGTTTATTTCTAATGAAGTGTGGCTCTATGAATATGATATAGAGAACATAAGTTTAGAACCAGAGGAATACTTATTAGAGGACATAGGCACAACATATTTTGTAATTAATTCTGGAAATATTTATTACTATAACCGATGTATTAATTTGGAGAATTTTAATGAGGATACTTTTGAAACGGGATATGGAAATTGTTTTTTTAGTAACGGTAAGTTTTATTACTCGGATAGGGAGCACATATATGTCAAAGATTCTGTAGATGGGGAAGCGACAATTGTTGCAGATTGTCTTGCAGAAGACTTTATAATTGAAAGTAGTAAGATTTATATCTCAGATCGAGAGGAAGGGCTATATTCTGTGGGGCTAGACGGTCAGGAGAAAAGAATTCTAAACGAGAGTAGAGTAGACCGACTTACTTTATCTGGTGGGTGGCTTTTCTTCACTGAAGAAAATGGTATTGATTTTGCTATGTATCGAATGAGGTTGGATGGTAGCGATAAAACCCAGATTAACTAGCATTAGATTTCGAAACATTTTGTTGATTGAACTATTATTAGGTAGGCTATCAATATAAGAGAATGACAGCCTACCTTTTGGATGTTATCTGTTAGTAGAGATAATTAGTCGAAGTATGACAAATACACTTCTGGATCAACGATACGGCTGCTTTCATTTTCGGTAATTGTCATTGCAAGGTGTAAGTGATATGGTTTGGACGTACTGGATAGACCAGTATACCACATAACTCCTAGTGGGGTTGAAAGTGTCACCTCGTCTCCGATGTTTACATCTATGTCTTTCATGTGCATGTATATTGTATTGATGGTCATATTACCAATCGTAGATTCAACATAAACTGTACCATAATTTGCACCTAAACCTGTGACTGTACCTGGGAGTATAGGAATAATGTTAGGATATACTCCATCAGCTGTGACATCAAGATCTACTGCAGCATGAAAGTCAGGACTTGAGTTGATTACTCTCCAATCATATGGACTATTGATTTTGTAATCTCCATTATAATCAAATGGCATTTGAAGTGGTAATCTGGAATGTAGATCACTAGTTATATCTGAATAGTTTACACCGTCAGTTAATTCAGTGTACATAAGTTCGGTAACATATGGCATGACAAAATTATCATAAGTATCGTCGTATTGTAACTGTTCAGAACCCCTAGATAAGAATCATTTCTGGAGATCCCGATATTGCGTACCTAATTGATTCATAAGCATTGTAACTGTGCTTATGAGCAGTTCCTATGTATGACATGATTTTAAGGTAATCGCGTGCTCCTTGTTCACTGCGAAAGCACCCTGAAACTTTTGTCTTCACTTTGATCATCCGGACATCACGTTCCGCCTGATTGTTGTCGAAGGGAACTTCGAAATCATGGATGAATAGACAGACTGATGCTTTGTAATCTGCCAGACGCTCAACCAGTGCACGGACTTTACCCTTTTTCTTCCGACCACGTTTTTTTACAGCGGCTTTTGGAATAGGGTTATCAAGCCTTGCCACTTCAATAAGCTCGTCATACCGCTTGTCGAACTTGTGATAGTAATAGTAGCTTAGTGATGTCTTCTCATCACCTGTCGCCTTGGCTTTGACCCTTTTCATTTCCAGAAGAAGGTCTATAAACTCAGATGCCCATATCTGCTCGGGATGATTCTCCCCAATCCCGGTAAGTTCCCGTAGAAGATGAGCATTACATACGGCGTGCTGTATTTCCGGAAACTTCCAGTAAGAAGGATAACAGTCATGAACCGCAACGCCTTGGAAGTTAGTGAGTACACCACATTCCGTCATTCCTTTAAAACCACGTTTGGGACTAATATCCAAATAGGTGTACTCGCAGGTTGAAGCATTGTGAACCCACCATAGTTTCTTATCCACCCGGGTTCCGGTTTCATCGAAATGACCTACACTTGCTTCAATCACCTTTTGTTTGATCACTTCAACTGTATCCGTCAGCTTGTCCGAGCACCTACGCACCATGTTACTGATGGTACCTGTGGCAATCGGGATGTTAAAGACACCGGAAAGGATCTCATGGGTTCTCTTTATGCTAACAGCACCCACTGTGTTAAGTGTAACGACCAAGGCTTGTAGATTATCGCCATACTGTACCGTTGTCTTTATATCACTTGGAAAGTCACCGTTACGTGTATCACCGTGAAGCATGCAGATTGGCACTTCAAGTTTCTGATGCTCTGTAACCTTAACCTCTACGACAGCATCAACGACATGTCGTTTTTCCGCAACACAGGCCGTTCTCTTGCACATATCATGATATTGACAGCCCTCACATACAGAAGGCATATGGCCAATGATATGATCGGGATCAGCAGTGATTGCAAGATGATTGCCTTTATGGCCATTTTGCCCACCGGCTTTTTTGCCGGATGCTTTGCGGAGACTTTTAGGAGCTGGTTTCTTGTAGCCATCACTTGAAGGTGGCTTGGAACTATTTTTAGAGTTCTTGTTGATTTGCTCTTTAAGTTCCTGGATCGCCTGATTGAGTTGGCCTATCAAGTTGGTTTGAGCATCAACCGTAGCAGTCAATGAACTTATTTGCTGCATCAGTTGTTCAATCATTTCATCTTTTGTCAATTAGGCCACCTTCTTCCGCTAGAAATTTGATATCTCTATTCTAGTTGAAAGTGAAGAAAAAGGCGAAAACGGCAGCTTCTTCTAATGGGCAAAATGACGGTGGATAAGTATTTGTATTTGTACATGAAACCTTGGGTTTCACAGATGAAACAGACGTCACCAGAGGAAAAAAGTCTGGAAATTCTAGAAATTAAAATAGTAATCCACAGTGGGTATGGTTATGTGAAAAACACCTGCAGTTTATCCACTGTGACCTAAAAGCAACCGCATTACAGTGAAACAAATTTCTCTGTTTTGCACAACGAATTTATCAGGACTCTACTAGGGGTTCTGAACAGTTACGTCGTATTTATCATTTGTATTTGAATCAATTAGGTAATCTAACTTTTTCCACTCCATAAACTGACGAATGCCCTTCTCTGTTAAGTCCCCAGGAAGTCCATCAATACCTTTTTCAGCTGCATTACTACTTAATGTAAATCCAATTAAATATAGAATAGCTTGAGTTCTGGCAGCGAGTAATGTTGTGGCATTGCTTTGATCAATACCAGATTCATCTAGTAGTGTCTGAATTTCTGTATCATAATCACCGATAACCTCAAGAACTTCAATAGTAAATACTTTTGTACCATAATCTGTACCATAATCTGAAGAAGAAGGTGTGTTCCTAGCTTCAACCCTTACATAATGTGTTCCTGGATTTGTAATGGTAATAGCCCTATTGAACCCTTCACCATCATGTTGAGTATAATCTTGTGCATCAATAGAAATCGCTGTATGATCAGCATAATTCCAAACTCCTGCAAAAAAGAACTCCTCTCCTGCATCAATCGATGATGGAACAGAATTAAATATATGTAGTGTACCAAGATCAGTGACACTCGTGCCGCTACATGTGTTGCTACATACTGTTGCACAGTTATTGGAACAAGTAGTTGAACAGCCATCAGAACAGCCACTTGAACAAGTACCTGAACAGCTAGATGAGCAAGTACCAGTACACCCAATAGAACATACACCAGAGCATCCACTTGAACAAGCAGCTGAACAAGTTGATGTACATGACGTGGAACAACCATACGTACATGCTGCTGTACATGCATTTGTACAAGTTGTGGAACAGTTATTAGAACAGGCAGAGCTACACCCACCTGAACACGTTGTGCTACATGAAGAACAAGCCATAAAAGACCTCCTTAGAAATGAATAGTTTTTGTTTACATACATAGAATAAAATTTTTGTGTATTGCTAGTATCTCCAAATTGTCCATAAGTCGTCTGGCTTTCGTTTAATCGATAATAACTGCAATGAGGAGGAATATTAATGGGACTGCTATTTGGGGTTATGTATCAAAATCCATAATCTCGAAGGAGCATACACAATGATCAAATCTAAACGACTAACAGGATAATTTACTCCAGAAATAAAATCAAGATGTCTGGCATTACGATAAGGGTAGTTAACATGAATATTTATAATGTAGTAAGGGGAAAGCCTGTAAACGGTAAACGGTAAACCGTGAGTACATTGACAAATGAAGCTGCCTTTCGGCAGCAATTATTATTAATCTTTTTGCTTTTTGCAGTGTTCAGGAAGAGCTTCTGACCAGGGCAACAAATTATCCATGAAAGAAAGCTCATTGTCCTTGTAGCTCATGTGTTTTGGAATCTCTTCTAAAAGATATTTGAAGTACCCGTATGGTTTTAGGTTATTGGCCTTAGCGATTTCAGCTACACTGTGATGATGGCGTTGGCTTTTGCACCATTCACAGTGTCAATCAACTTCCAGTTTTCTTGCCAATACAGAACGGTCTGATGGCTTGTTCGGCTAATTATCCTGATATGAGGATAAGCCATGGAACGTTGCATTCGCCCGTTTTGTGTAGGGAGGAAGAACTAGATGCAGATCGACACGATTGCAGGTGCTCAGGCCAGTGCGATGGCTTATAGCATCGCTGAGACAGCGAAAGCTAATAATCTTAGGCCTAACGAATACTATAAGCTTATAAGCTTCTGCTGACGGAGATCCTTAAACACCAGGACGAGAAAGACATGAAAGACTTTGATCAGTTCCTCCCCTGGTCTGACACACTGCCAGAGCATATCAGAAAGAAAAAGTGATTACATTCAATTATATGTATTATGACAGAGAAACAGAGCGGACGGTAGAGCTGGATGGTTTACCGCTTACGTTTATTTTGTCTGGAAATTTTTATTTTTTGAGTCATTATGTGGTATTAGCTTATATAGTAAGCGCTCAACAATAAACCGGCTACACAAAACAGGAGTATTTCACTACAATAAAATGATAGCAAAATACTCCAACTCCAAAAACAAAGACTTAAATTTTACACCTCTCCTGCACATGCTCTGACCAAGGCATTAACATGTTTAGAACTTCCGGCTGATCCTTGTAACCAGGCATGAAGGTTAGTACCGTTTCGAGATACTTTAGGATATTTAAGTTGTTTGCTTTTGCAGTCTCTGTGAGACTGTAAATGATGGAGCTGGCTTTAGCGCCTTTAACCGTGTCATGGAACAGAAAGTTCTTTCTTCCAACAGCATATGGACGGGCAATGTTTTCGGCTAAGTTGTTGGAGATTGAGCATCTACCATCTAGAAGATAGTTTTCCATGTATGGTTTCTGGTTCCTTGCATAAGTGACAGCTTTAGCTAATCGGCTACCACCGGTTGCGTTGACGGATTCAAGCCAAGCCCAATAAGCCTTCCAGACAGGTACTTCTGTCTCAAGGCGCAGTTGTTTTCGCTTGTCTGGATCTAAATCCACGTAGTGCTTTTCAAGGTCAAACAGCTGATTACAATACTCCCGACCAATCTCTGCCGGTAGAGCAGATTGGTTTTTAGGCTTTTTCTTCCGACGTGCTGCCGGTATGGCTTCATGCCAATAACGTCGCATATGAGCTAGGCAACCACATCTTGTAACACCTACCAGCTTGTTGTATCCTGTGTATCCATCACAGGTGAGATAGCCTGAAAAGTCGCCAAGGAACTTAACAGGATAATCACCACTTCGACCCGGCTGGTATTCGTACAGCCGTATCGGAGGCAATCCGTCGTTACCCGAAGCGTACAACCACATGTATGACTTGGATGTAGCTGCACGACCATCTTCCTTTAATACCTGGCAAGTGGTCTCATCAGCATTGATAAATTCTCGCTCAAGTAACAACTTGTGAAGATGATCATAAATCGGATTCATATAATCCATAGCACAGGTATTCACCCAGTTTGCCAGTGTAGCTCTGGAAAGTTCTACACCCATTTGTTCCAGATCTTTTGACTGACGATACAATGGCATGCTGTTTACATATTTTTGATACATGATATGAGCAACCGTTGATGGTGACGCTAAACTGTGTTTCATCAACGGGGCTGGAACAGTGGCTGCTTTAATGACGGGTTCATCATCCTCTTTACACAGAGGGCACATCATCGTTTCCCGGATGTAGTGAATTCGTTCCACTTTAGCGGGGGTAATGCGAAGTTCCTCACGGACAAACTTTTTACCAAGGACAACCATCTCAGTACTGCAGAAGGAACATTGTTTATCTTCATCAGCCAACTGCACGAGAACCTCAACAATCGGTAGGTTCTTAAGCAAATCCTCACGGGTACGCTTTTTCTTCCGTGGCTTCTTGTCAGTGCCACCAAGAATGGTTTCTACTGTAGGTTCATCCTCGGATGGATCGACACTGGCTTCAACCTCATTGAAGAAGCTTTGCTGACCCGGTGTTACGTCATCTGCTGTTTTTAACTTTTCACTGGAAGCGCCGAAGATTTTATTCTTAAGGTATTCCACTGTTTCGTTAAGATTAGCAATGGTCTGGGTTAGCTCCTGTATTTGGTTTTGCTGTGCTTCATTCTGCTGCCTAAGATAATTATTGTTGTCTTTCGACTGCTCTAATGCATCCTTTAACAGCTGAATGAGTTCCTTTTGTTCTGCTTGATTCATCACATTTTCGCTCTTTCTTTTATTGCTATTATTATAGCGAAAAGCATGAAAATAAGCGAATCCAGAGGTAGCTGACATATGGCATTTTTACCAAAGTAAAACCGTGGATAACTGGGTGAAAATCTGTATGATTCATAAGATTGAACTTTGGTTGTTCACAGTTGAAGTCTGTCATAAAAGAGATTCATTGAATGGCGAATCACAACTGTGGATAAGAGACTTTTTACAATGAACTCTCTGAAAAACAGACAAAATACTCTGATATATTTTCTCTGTTTTGCACAAAGCATTTAGTAGTCACGTTTTTGTTTGTTTGCTTTAATGGCTTTTGGTTGATCAATGGACAAGCCTTCCATAAGCCAACGAAATTCCTGGCGGGATAAAGCCCTTACTTCGGCTTCATTTCGTGGCCATTGGAACTTTCCGCTGTTATCAAGTCTTTTGTATAGCATCACGAAACCCGTCTTTTCAAAGTGTAATGCTTTGATTCTGTCACGGCTGCGTCCACAGAATAGAAAGACTGCATTGGCATAAGGATCCATTTCATAAGTGTCACGAATAATGGCCATCAATCCATCGATACTTTTTCTCATGTCAGTTCTACCAGTAATGATATAAATTTTCTGAACACGAGATAGATCGCCTAACATAAGGCCCTCAAGGATTGTAAGGTATTTTCGATCGTTGCTTTAGTAGCACTGTTAAGAATCTCAACAGTAACACCGCCTACGTTTAAACGGAGCGCAACTTCATTTGAAACGATTGTTTCTTTCACTGGAGCAGGTTCTTTCTGATGAAGATTTACTTCAATAACTGCTTGTTCCTCACAGATGACAGGCTTGCTTAGATCATCGGCACAAGCTTTCTCACGAAGAATCTTTAGTTTGTTGTAAAAGGTGCTCGGTGGGATTTGATTTATTCGGCACCATTCGTTATCTGGATAGCCACTGGATTTACAATCCTGTATGAGGCTAATCCATTCAGCATCTGTACGTCGTTTATGAGCCATGTATTTACTCCTTCCCGGTTGAGAGTTAGAGTAAAAAGCTACCAAGAGCTAAGCGGATCAATGAAACTTGGAGTAATTCACTCTAACTTTTAGAGGAATTATCTCATAAAGATATGGGCGAGAATAGCCGGTGGTTATTATGCGCTTACCTTATATACATCAGATTACGAGAGTTTCCTAATATTCATATATAGGCACTTGAAGATATCGATAATTAAATCTAGTAGGGAGTAGCATTAGTTATCAGTAAATTGAGTATTCATGCTAAAGAGGTTATCATACAATGTCATTACATTAAGCAAAAAGAACAAAGCTTTATACCTGAAGGTGGTATAAGGTTTTATTTTTTTGTTATAATCTTCAAAATCATTTGACAAGTAGCGTGGGGAAACCTGGCGAAGTCACTAGAATATAACTTACTTCTAGGCTGACAATGCAAGAAATTCAGATGATAATCAACAGTAATATAAAGTATTATCATAAGCGTTGATACCTTTTTCACGTATATACTCCTAAGCTACACGTAAAGAATTTCTTTCTTGGATATCGCTTAACTTTCGAATACCAGGCTTTCTTATCAGTGAAAACAGCTATGAGGTTATCATTATAAACCTTGATTTAAACCTAGGCAGATAGCAATCTGCTTCTTTGTTTTAGTTTCTTTTCTATTCGCACTCTTCACAGAACGATCAATTAAATAAACTTCGGACAAAAGCTGGACAATTGGATGATAGGATTTAGTTGGTTGAGAGAGAGGGAGGCAAAAATGACAAATATAGAACATATAGAAAGAATGTTGAAAGAATATAATGCGCTCAACTGTCGCATTAAGTACTTAGAGAAACTTCAAGAAAAGAAACTAGCTACGTTATCAAGTTCTGTATAGTAAGAAAAAAATGATTATCTACTCTTGTAGCGGTAATTTTTCAAATGTAAAGAGAGTGAAAAAGCTCGATGAGTTGGTAGATCATTTGATAGATAAAACAGACTTTGTGGAGACTGATTTAGAACGGCTAAAGTTCATGAAGGAAATACTTGATGATGCACTATACATGTTAAAAGTTACAGATGAACGAGGATACAACGTTGTATATAGGCATTATGTACACGGGGTTAGGATGGAGGATATTGCAGATTCACTTCATATATGCAGAAGTAGGTGTTATGAATTAGGGAAAAAGGCTATAAGAGATATGTCTGACTTTATATTTAATACCGCATTGGTATTTAAATAAATATATTATACGAGGAGACAATTATGAAAAATAATTTGTATTTAACTGAGGCTGATTCAGATTCCTTCGATGAATGGTTTGCAGAAGGCTATTGCCTTTTCAACCAGGAGCAAGAAAGGAGTGCGCAGCTGTGCAAGAATGTCACAATTGTAGTGACTGAGGATTGTAACTTTGACTGCACATACTGCTATATGCATGGAAAAACACCTAAAACAATGTCATCAAAAACAGCACATGACAGGGAGAAAGATCATTGTTGATACTTATGGAGGATTTTCAGGACATGGTGGTGGTGCCTTTTCCGGCAAAGATCCATCGAAGGTTGATAGATCTGGTGCGTATGCAGCGAGGTATATTGCTAAAAATATTGTTGCAGCAAATCTGGCTAAAAAGTGTGAAGTGCGTTTAGCTTATGCTATAGGTGTTGCTAAACCTGTATCAGTTAGTGTCGAAACATTTGGAGCATCTAGAATTTCAGAAGATACACTCAGCCATATGGTTGAAGACTGCTTCGATTTGAGCCCTTTTGGGATAATTGATGATCTTAAGTTACGACAACCAATCTTCCAGAAGACCGCAGCATATGGCCATTTTGGAAGAGATGATATTAAGTTGTCTTGGGAAGAATGTGATAAGGTTGAGAAATTAATACAATGTGTAAAATCATTATAAATAGGTAAAAGAGAAAAGGATGTATGGGAGGAACCTGTTACATCCTTTTCTGATGAAATTGAACTCAATGTGGTAATATAGTTATTGTACTCAAGTTTGGTGGTTCTAGTCCAAGTCGTAAAAAGCTGGAGTACAGAAATAGTTAAGGTAATAGAGCTAAAGGAACAAATACGTAATTTTATACGAAGTATTACTTTGGCAGCTGTGTGTAGATGAGGTTTTATTGCATGAACTATAAAAGTGAATTATAATAAACAGTGGAGGGAGTAGCTATATCAAATTCTATTCAAAAACAAATAATTAAATACTGTTCTATATTTCTAGTTATGTGATAAACGGAATAAACCTAGGTATTATATATGTGGACGTTTATTTCAAAGGTGGTCACCTAAGGAATATTTTTTCGATGGATAGAAATACTGTAACTGTTCAGAACCCCTAGTAGAGTCCTGATAAATTCGTTGTGCAAAACAGAGAAATTTATTTCACTGTAATGCGGTTGCTTTTAGGTCACAGTGGATAAACTGCAGGTGTTTTTCACATAACCATACCCACTGTGGATTACTATTTTAATTTCTAGAATTTCCAGACTTTTTTCCTCTGGTGACGTCTGTTTCATCTGTGAAACCCAAGGTTTCATGTACAAATACAAATACTTATCCACCGTCATTTTGCCCATTAGAAGAAGCTGCCGTTTTCGCCTTTTTCTTCACTTTCAACTAGAATAGAGATATCAAATTTCTAGCGGAAGAAGGTGGCCTAATTGACAAAAGATGAAATGATTGAACAACTGATGCAGCAAATAAGTTCATTGACTGCTACGGTTGATGCTCAAACCAACTTGATAGGCCAACTCAATCAGGCGATCCAGGAACTTAAAGAGCAAATCAACAAGAACTCTAAAAATAGTTCCAAGCCACCTTCAAGTGATGGCTACAAGAAACCAGCTCCTAAAAGTCTCCGCAAAGCATCCGGCAAAAAAGCCGGTGGGCAAAATGGCCATAAAGGCAATCATCTTGCAATCACTGCTGATCCCGATCATATCATTGGCCATATGCCTTCTGTATGTGAGGGCTGTCAATATCATGATATGTGCAAGAGAACGGCCTGTGTTGCGGAAAAACGACATGTCGTTGATGCTGTCGTAGAGGTTAAGGTTACAGAGCATCAGAAACTTGAAGTGCCAATCTGCATGCTTCACGGTGATACACGTAACGGTGACTTTCCAAGTGATATAAAGACAACGGTACAGTATGGCGATAATCTACAAGCCTTGGTCGTTACACTTAACACAGTGGGTGCTGTTAGCATAAAGAGAACCCATGAGATCCTTTCCGGTGTCTTTAACATCCCGATTGCCACAGGTACCATCAGTAACATGGTGCGTAGGTGCTCGGACAAGCTGACGGATACAGTTGAAGTGATCAAACAAAAGGTGATTGAAGCAAGTGTAGGTCATTTCGATGAAACCGGAACCCGGGTGGATAAGAAACTATGGTGGGTTCACAATGCTTCAACCTGCGAGTACACCTATTTGGATATTAGTCCCAAACGTGGTTTTAAAGGAATGACGGAATGTGGTGTACTCACTAACTTCCAAGGCGTTGCGGTTCATGACTGTTATCCTTCTTACTGGAAGTTTCCGGAAATACAGCACGCCGTATGTAATGCTCATCTTCTACGGGAACTTACCGGGATTGGGGAGAATCATCCCGAGCAGATATGGGCATCTGAGTTTATAGACCTTCTTCTGGAAATGAAAAGGGTCAAAGCCAAGGCGACAGGTGATGAGAAGACATCACTAAGCTACTATTACTATCACAAGTTCGACAAGCGGTATGACGAGCTTATTGAAGTGGCAAGGCTTGATAACCCTATTCCAAAAGCCGCTGTAAAAAAACGTGGTCGGAAGAAAAAGGGTAAAGTCCGTGCACTGGTTGAGCGTCTGGCAGATTACAAGGCATCAGTCTGTCTATTCATCCATGATTTCGAAGTTCCCTTCGACAACAATCAGGCGGAACGTGATGTCCGGATGATCAAAGTGAAGACAAAAGTTTCAGGGTGCTTTCGCAGTGAACAAGGAGCACGCGATTACCTTAAAATCATGTCATACATAGGAACTGCTCATAAGCACAGTTACAATGCTTATGAATCAATTAGGTACGCAATATCGGGATCTCCAGAAATGATTCTTATCTAGGGGTTCTGAACAGTTACACCCTTTGAAATAATGTGGATAAGATTGGATCAAATAGAGGTACGGGAGCCTATGGGGTGGTATGTTTTAGGGGATAAATATTTGAAGAGCACAGCAGATAATAAATTGGTGTTAGCTTATGATATTTATGAAAACGGAACGTACTGGCCTCTATTGGTAAAACGGATTATTGGTAAAGAAAATCGTTATGAACTAAGAGATGGTGTACATAGATTTTATTGCATGAGAAAGCTTATCGAGTTAGGCATTTGGAGTAGTGATAAAAGGGTATTAGTTATAACTGATGATCTCCAGCAGGATTATGATTGTGAGATAATTAGGGATTTTACTGTGCCATGTATGGTGAATGACAGTTTTAAAGATGTCTTTTCGTTTATATATGCTGAGTTTGATAAATGTGAGAGTATTGATTATGTAGATGATAATCAATATTTTGCATACTTTCGAACAAAAGAAGCCAGCATGAGATTTGTGTCTTGTTATAGCATTCTTTTACGAAATGCTTTTTATGATTATAAACAGGAAAATGGGTATGCATATCCAACAAGTCCTATAATAAATGATGAGAGATGCTGGAATGATTGGAAATCATTAGACAGACCTATATGATGCCTGTTTACTTAAGAACTAATTAATTTTTTTTGACTGCTATGTTCAATTGATGTATGTAAAACAGTGGAGGAATTATGAAAAGATATACTATTATGTTAGGTTTAGTAACAATAATTTTAATGATCACTTGTTGCAGAAATGAAAATACAACGGCTAAGGATACCTTAATTGAATTAGAACAAATAAATATAGACGATATTGAAGAGTCTGTCGATTCTAGTGTAAGACAAGGAGATGACGATGAGTATCAGGTGCCGGATGTGACAATGGGGACATTCAAGACGTATATTTATATACCGCCATATAATGTTTCATCATTTGATTTTCAAGGAATGAAAGTATCAAAGGAATCATATAGATTTAATGTTGAAGTAGGAGCTAAAACCTTTGTATATCCAATTGATAGTGCTGTTATTAATGCTAGAATCACAATGATATCAGTATCAGGAAGCGAGGAATATGTAGCTATTGAAATCGATGAATCAAATACTAAAAAAGTATGGATTATTGATGTTGAATCAGATGAGAACTGGGTGGTGGGAGGAACAGATGATATAAAGATGGCCAAGTCTCCAATGTGGAATGACGAGAATGACTTATTGCTTATTGCAGGAAACAATGAGTTAAACAATCCAGTGGTATACACTTTGAATGGTAAAGAAATGGAATTGGTTTCAACGTATGGCGATAGTGGCGAATATTTTCTTCCTAGTTGGAATAATGACGCTAATGGTTTTAATGTAATAATCCAGAATAATTTTATATCTTATAGTAATATCACTTTTTCTGAAAAGGGTGACGTTTTAGCTAGTGAACCTATAGATCTAGATGAAATAAACCATAAGAACGAATTGACGGTGGATGAAGAGATATATTTCTATCAAAGTGATGATGGAAGTGTTGCTCAAGATTTGAATATTGATATATCTTCAAACGAGATGAGCGTAACATATAAAGAGCTTGAAATGATTCTGCCAGGACATTTTGAAGAACAGGAGATTGTTGGTGATATTTCAGTTTCAACAAATAAAGAATATGTGTTTATTTCTACAGGTGGAGATAATATATATCCGAAAACATGGTTGTTGAATTTGAAAAATGGTCTATTTTGGAGAATAACCGGAGTAGAAAGTGGTGTGGAGATTGCCGATAATATTGAGTGGGGTCCTAATAACATTGCATTCTTCTTTGCAAGTAATATTGAGCAACAGCAACCGACTTTTTTTATTCCAACTGATGCTACGTATGAGATGAGTGTATTGGAGGATGTTGGTGATTATCAAGCGAGTCATTGGACTATTGATGGAGAGTTTGTTGATTGTGTCAAGGTTGATGAAATGAGTAATGGATACCTTATTAGTAGATATGCTATAGACAATTATGAGAAAATTTATGAAGAATATATTTCTGGTGCAGAGTATAAACGATGGTTATTAGCAGGAATTCAGGCATTTGAATAATATTTTTTTGAAGTGATCAACTACATCTTTAGTTAATAGAATGGGTTGCCAGCGACAAGCTGACATCCCATTCTATGTATGAAGTTTCAATGAGTAATTTATTGAGGTGTTATGGAAAAATCCTATTCGCTATACTCATCTTGGGGTCCTGAGATTGTTACTATTCCTTCATCGTCATAGTTTAGAATTAGGTCTCTCAGAGTTTTATGATCTTCATTTTTTACTCGAATACAACCATAAGTTGGTCTCAAAGGGTACCATGAAGATAATTCGTTTGTAGATTCTTTACCTCCATGGATTAGAAATCCAGATCTTTTGACGGCATCACTGTCATCATAGCATGCAAAGTCAGCATGATCGCCTTGGCCTTTGATGGCATATAGTCTGATGACTTCATAATCTCCATAGGAATCGGAATTGTCTGCAATCGCTCCAAGATATGCTGTCCAGGTACCCGTTGGTGTATCGGCATTTGTCAGCCACCATTTTGAGTGATCGCCTAAGTTATATAGGTTATCATTGCTGCCTCTACCAAGACAGATCGTATTGAGCTGCTCCACGCCGTTTTTGTCAATAAATTTAAGGGTGCCAAGATTGTCACGATTTTTAGGAAGCTCAACATAAATTTTCCAAGTATCATAGGTTTCACCTGTAACACTAACTGTATAGGTTTGGCTATCATAATCAGTACCGGTATCACTTGAGCTAGGAGTATTTCTTGCTTCAAGCTTAATTGTATATGTACCAGCTGTGTCAAAAGTGGCATCATAAGAAAATCCTTCACCTTCCTGTTGTTGATAATTGCCACCATCAATTGAGAATGCGGTGTGATCGGCATTATCCCATGCTCCAGAGAATGTGAAAGTATTTCCAACAGAAACGGTTAATGGAAACTCGTTAAATATATAGATGTCGCCAAGGTCAACAACAACAGTACCAGAGCATGTGCTACTACATGATGAACTACAGTCATTAGAACATGTTGAGGAACAACCGTCAGAACAACCTGATGAACACGTAGTTGAGCAACTTACAGAACATACTAAAGAACATGTGTCGGCACAATTTGAAGAACATGTATCGGAACAACCAGTTGAGCATGTGGATGAACAGTTAGATGCACAGGCGACAGAACAGCCTCCGGAGCATGTGGTGCTACAAGAAGTACAAGCCATAATAATTCCTCCTTATGTTTGGTTTGATTTTTGTACAATTACATTATAAGAATGATTTGTCCATATGTAGTCTCAGTATTATATACAGATTGTCCGTTTTTTCTCTGTGCATATTAAATACGTATCTAGCTATAATGGATCGCCTATGTAATTGGAGTTGTACAGCTTAATTCAATTTCCATAAATAACTTAATACTTCGAGAATACTGCTTATTTTACAAGTTAGACAAGATATTAGAAAGAAGTTTTAGCCACTCAGAAATATGGCGTATGTACAGAACATACATCCAAACAGAAATTGGCGGAGCTACTAACTACGTTTTTCCAATGAGAGATGGAGTGTTTCATGATTAATTGCTCATAGGGACAAATCCAATCTTGAGCATGAACAGGAGGACGGATGAACTTTTAGGGTATATGTATAGACATGGTTTAAATATTTGAATCACCGAAAGCATCCTTATACGTGAGCAGCCATAATCAACCTTATGTCGAGCTAGATGTTATACCGAGATGCAAGAAGTCTAGATTTTAGGTGACGACAACTGTTCAACTCGGCATAACATAAGAGTTATTTTATAGAATTCAGAATGTTCATGGGATCTTTATCCTTTTTCCTATCAGGCAGGTCTGTTTCACTAGTGATTCCGTGTGCCAGTTTATTGAGTACATTTATAAAGCGATTATCAGCTCTGTCATAAAACATTGTTGTTTAAATATCTTCATAGCCGAGAAAGTCTCGGATATAAATGAGATCTATACCAGCTTCCAGCATAAGCATGGCTTTGCTAGGAATAAACATATGACAATGAACGTGTTTGGGGAAAGAAGGGTTTTCCTTCTGTATCATTTAGGAATACAAGTTTATGATTTATGTGATACCGCCACAATTCTCTTTTGATGATATCTGTTTGTAATGAGTGATTGTGTTCCAATGACATTATGCAAGAACTTTAAGTACAGTTCCTTATAAAAGTTGCAGTTTCATCTGAAATAACAATAGTGCGGTGTTTGTCACCTTTGCCATGTAGCCGAATGCACATGTCGAATAGGTTTTACCACTGCCGGGGCCCTAGTGATAAATAGATTATTGTAGTTCACGATATAATCACAGACGGTCAATCTCAAGATCAGTGATCGATTAAGGTAGACACTCATTCGTGTATGTTATACTATAATGACATATATGCTTGGTTTATTATATCAAATGTGGAGAACAATGCGACTAAGATAGGACAAATATCACACAGTTTCTAGGTATCCTATTATTGAAACTGAAAGCCAATATACAATAATAGGAGGTAATTTATGGCTTGTTCTTCTTGTAGTAGCACATGTTCTGGTGCTTGTTCTGGTATTTGTCGTGATGAGTGTTCTTCCACATGTTCAGCAGCCTGTCAGGGGTCGTGTACAGGTGGATGTGAGGGTAATTGCTCGAGCAATTGCTCAAATAATTGTTCCAATAGTTGTAGTTCTAATTGTTCGGATGTATGTTCAGGAGTATGTTCAAGTTCATGTTCGTCAACCTGTTCAGGTGGTTGCTCTGATACATGTTCTGCAGCCTGTGCTGATAATTGTCATGGGGGGTGTAAAAGTACATGCAGTGGTGATTGCACAATTTATTGTACAGATACCTGTGCGGGAAGTTGTGTGGGAACATGCAGTTCGGGATGTACAGGAACATGTAAGTCGTATTGTACAGGCAAATGCTCTGGGACTTGCTCTGTATCATGTGCAAATAATTGTGTCACCAGCTGTGCACTTGCTTGTAATAGCACTTGTGTAGTTAACTGTAACACCGTTTGTAGTATTACTTGTTCAGGTAGCTGCAGTGGTACGAACGAAGGTGTAGTAATAACGATTGACAATAACAAAACGGAAGTGAACAATCTATACCTAGATATAGGCAACGCATTTGGCAGAAGACTGATCATTGAGGAGGTGAATTGATGATAGTAATTGACGTGCTAGATGGAGATACAGAATTTGATTTTGAGAATATTTCTGGAGAATATAATATTGCATTTGAATCATATGAGGGAGAAGCATTTCTGATTTATATTGCTGGATCAAACGAAATAATTCGTTTTTTTCCAAAGACGGGAACAGTTTTAGAGGGTACGAGTGAAGTTGATGAAAGCTATGTGACAAAGGCACAACTTCAAAGTATCTATACTAACACTACAGTCACAGATGAAATGATAACTGATTTAAACAGGGTTTTAAGCAATTACGGTATTACAGATGTAGAGAATATTCAGCATTTTATTGCTCAAACGTGTATTGAAACTGGATATGGTAATTCATTGGTTGAGTTGGGTTCGGATGCATATTTAAATAGTAAAAGTTATGGGAAGATGTACAGTGGCGTAGGCTATATCCAAATAACATGGGATTATAGCTATGCCGCATTTGCAACTTACATGATACTGGATGAGCATCAAGACCTTAACGATGTTGCAAGGTATAGAAACCCTAAAAATAATAGTCGTGAATCAATTTTTACTGAATATAATAATCTGGTGGATGAAGCAATCAATAGAGGTTATGATATTAGTGATTATACGGATATTGTTGATATTGGCAGAGAGTATGTTGCTGACAAGTTTGCATGGGAAACAGCAGGATATTTTTGGAATACAAGTGGTTTGACAAGTGCAGATATCAATACTCCAGTTGATGATGTAACTACTGTTGTAAACAAATGGACTGACTCATATAAAGAGAGAAGAGATGCCTATGACATTGTTGTTAAATATATAAATTAGGTAATTGCAAACGCTTGAAAGAAAATGGTTAAAATCACAGAAAATCTAAAGATTAGATATTTATAGATCTGATTTAATCAAACTCTATGCAATCAGAGGTTTCAGACTATGAATGTATTCAGGTTTGTGTATCTTGTCAGTGAGAACAACTATTAATAATTGGGTAATTCCAGCTAGAATCAGATCAGGAGAAATGTTATTTCATTATGTGTTTTACGATGTGTAACATTATACTTTCTTTGAAATGGTCATGGCGGCTTTATGAATATCGATTTCCTGACAAATAGGCTCTGTAATATCGACTTGATGATCAAAGAAAGTTAGCAAGTGAGTAAGAAATTCCAGTTTGAATCGAGCGATCATCAAATGATCAGGAACTGAGTTAAAACCACAGAAGTCTCGGAGTTCCATAGAAAATCTATGGAAAGTCAGCAAAAGGGTATCTGTGGGAATTGTAAAAAACGTTGAAGTACAAGTGTCCAAAGAATGGAGGTCAGAAGATTTTCTCTTGGCCTGCCAGTTGTAGCGTAGTAATTATTATAAAAAGAGTTAGGTATTAACTCATCAAGGTGAAGGTGTTTTCAAGAAGTACAAGGAACTGGTGCTTATCAGATTCCAGCAGGTTAGAACAATCAGAATAAATATCAGTCAAAGTAAGCTGATTATATGCTAAAATAGTCATATAACTCCTTTCGGGATTTCGGTTGAATATGTTGATCGTGCTTTAATTTCACCATAATCTGGTGAGGAGTTATATTTTTTTTGACAAAAAATGCCCGTCATAGAGCGGGTTTCAGCGTTTCGAAAAAGTCTAAATAAGCTAATGGGAGGTATGGAATGAAAAGGATTACTTTTTTTACAATAGTATTGATGTGTTTTTTATTGCTTGTATCATATGGTGTTAGTAATAAACCAGAAGAAAATATAGAAGCTGATGTACAAGATATTGAGAAAAGTACTGAGAGCCAAGGGAATATTTTAGTTAGTGATATTAGTGATGAGAGTCATAATGAGCAGGAGAAACAAGAGGAGGGTAAGGATTTCATAAAAGAGCTTTATTATCAAGGTCAAATATACAGCATAGCTCCGAGTGCATTAACCAATACGGATATGGATAGACCTGATAATAATAATGAATGGCTTAAATCACTTGATATTAATTATCCTCAAATTTACGGACTAGAAGATGTGAATATGCAAAATCGTATCAATGAATTAATTTATGATGAGGTGATTTTATATCACAATGTATTGTCGGATAGAAGCTATATAAACTATTCCTTGAATTATGAGATTATGAGAAGTACGGATGAAAAGTTTAGTATTCTATTTTATGGTTCACTTAGTGACTATCGAACTGAAAATAGATTTGCATATGCTATTACATATGATATCAATGAAGAAAAAAAGATGAAGTTGGATGATTATTATGTAGTCAATGCTTCTTTTGTGGCAGATGATTTATTTACTAGATTTGAAGTTATCGATAATAATTTTGCAACTCTTGAAGAAAATGTTCCTTTTGTTGAGCGGTATGTGATGGACTACGATGTAGCAAGGCATGAAGATGATTTTTATATTAAGGGTGATAAAATAGGAATTATAATTCCCACCCATAATAGTATGGGCTATATTCTCATAGAAGGTGGCATTGGTGGGGAGGAGTAATCCCACCCAGTGTGGAACAACCCAAAACCACTATTACTAACTCAACTTTCCCGTGTGTCCTGAAACAATGATTCAATGAAAGGAGGAACGAAAGAATCAGAGAATGCTCTGCATTAGATGGAGGAAGGCCCTCCGTGGTCGGTATTCAGGTGCAGACCGCAACCCACCACTAGGTGCTGTAATCAAAAGTTATGGTACTGAGCGTAGATGGAAAAGGCTGTTACAACAGTCAGGTGTATGTCATGAAGCTGAACGAAAGTAAAGAGCTGATGAAGCATCGATAAGAGTATGAGTGTAGTCGAAACCAGAAGATGGGAAAACGGCTGGGATAAGTCTGTTTTATTCAACTCGATAAATGCAGGTATCCGGCTGTGACTGGCTCACCAAAGCCATTTTTTTAGTTCAATCTCAGCCTCATCGAGATCCTTTATCTTTAACAGCAAACGAAGCTTCTCCTTCATCTGATATGCCCTGTAAAGACGCGGGTTGGTAGCAGCTATCATTTCCACTCTCAATTGCTGCTTCTCTGTAAGGTTCTCGGGTGCTTTGCCAAGTGCAAAGGTTGAGTTCTTGATTTCTGTTGCCTTTGTTTTCGACGCTGTCACTTGTAACGAAATTGCATCCCCTGTTTTCGGGCGTCCTGGCTTTCTGGGATGCTCCTTAGCCAGTGCTTTTGCTTCTGCATGAGCTTCTCGCCAGGCCTCACGTCGAACTTCATCAAGAGCTTCCATTGCCCATTGAACTACGTGAAAGGGGTCAACACAACGCTCACATTCAGGTGTGAATTCATTGACACAGTCCGTGATCCACCTTGCTCCGTCACCGGTAACAACTTTGATCGAAGAAAGTTGCTCAGGTGTCAGACTGCGATAGAACTGCTCTAACACCGTTTTCCCGTGACCCTTTGCAGCCCAAACAACAGTATTTGTATCGTGGTTAACTATTACGGTAATATACTTGTGTCCTTTCTTATAACTGGTCTCATCTATCCCGATGTTAACAAGGCCATTGAGCCTTCTTGAACGCTCCGGTTCGATATCGTTCAGAGTCCTTGATATGCATCTACCGACGGTTGCCCAGTCAATCCTCATGTAGTTAGAAACGACGCTGCGTGGCAGATAGGTTGCCATCCAAGCAGCTGTGAGGTCGAAATCCTTGGTGAAACGACTTCCTGGATACGCCCATGGGACGCTGGCAGTAACAATTCCATGCCCGGGGCATTCTATGCGATTGGTTTTGTATTCGATTTCAACAATGACACCACCCCAGTCCAGTCCTCTCCAGACAGTGGAGTTGGGTGTTGCTTGATCATAGCCTGGACATTTCTTATGGCACTCTGGGCACAGATTCTGCTACCACTTAGAAGGCCGCGCATTGATCCTGATCCGCTTGACACCATTGGCATCTGTCATAAAATCAAAGTGATTGACGACAACACCATTGACATTTATTAGTTTTTTGCATAGAGTATTAGCTGAAACCATCTGTAAGTAATTCCTTTCTGTATCGGTTTAGGCGCTAATACATTAACGGAACACAGATGGTTTTTCAAGTTTTATTTTTACTAACAGGGAATAATTTTACCCACAACTATGCCCGAAGCCTCAAATATTTTAAGGAAATACTATATGGTGTGTATGTTATTTAAGAAATTACATTTCGATGCTCTAATCATGATATTATCAAAATGATTATAGTAGTATGTAAAATAAAAAATCCTTTGCTATCTCACCAAGAACCTTTGAGCCTTATTAATGGCGTCACGAGGGCCAACCAAGAATATCTGATTGTTCTCACCAATGATCGTATTGCCTTTGGGAACTACAAAGGCATCCTGTTCTATGTCAAATAGTCCGGCAATGACGATATCGTTTGGAAAATCTTTGTTCTGAGCGATATCGCGAATACTCATACCTGCAACCTTCGCCTTTGCGCTAAGGGTGATGATGCAGATCTGTGCCTTACCATTGCTCAGAGAGGCAACGGTTCGAATCTCAGGATTCATAATATCAAGTACGAATTTACTGACTATCATATCAACGGAATGACCGATGTTGGTGGCGCCTGCCAATTCGTAAGCATCCTTATATTCCGGATCTCTCATTCGGACAAAGATCTGTTCTACACCATGGTTCTTGCTAAGCAGTGCAAAGAGCAGGTTTTTCGTATCTTCGCTCATAACCCCCAGAGCGATGTCACATTTCTCAATACCTGCTTCTCTTAAAGTGGATATCTTCGTTGCATCCCCCTGAATGGCAAGAGCCCCATACAAAGAGGCGATTCTTTCACAGTTCTCAAAGGATGGATCAATGACAACAACATCATGAATTTTTGATAGTTCTTTGGTAATGCCTCGACCGACAATACCGCCTCCTGCAATAATGATATACATAGATTATAATCTCCCTTATTTCCAAGCACGTTTTAGTAGAAGAACATAGATGGGTAGCAATTCCAAGCGTCCAGCAAGCATGCCGATAATAAAAGTCAGTTTGATGACCCAAGACATGGAAGCCATTTTAGCAACACTAAAATAGAATGGACCGATATTACCAACTGCAGACGCCATGCCTGAAAAAGCTTCTAAAGGTCCAAGGTCCGAGAAAAGGGCCGTGATGCCTGCGCCGAATCCAATTAGCAAGAACCAACCGAAGATAATAGAGGTGATTCTTAAGATTTCATCCTGGTGTACCGGTATATGATCCACTGTGACAGGCAATATGGCATGGCTTGAGACGGTTAGCTTTGTCACTTCTCTTCTAAGCATTTTTTCCATGACAATAACCCTTAAAACCTTGATACCACCAGAAGTAGAACCTACGCACCCGCCAATGATCATCAGTATGAGAAACAACTGTTTTGTGATCGCTGGGAAGAAACTGCTGCCAATATCCTCAGTACCAAACCCTGTGGTTGTTATAACTGAGATGATTTGAAAGAGGGTTTTTCTGAATATCTCTTCTAAGGGTGTCAGACTGGCAGTCTGGTGAAGCCATATGCCAAAGAGGGTTATACCTGAAAATATAGCGATGATCTTCATGTATACTTTCGCTTCAACGTCTCTAAAGATACTTCTGGGATTTTCTCTTAACATTTTGTAGTGAACAAGAAAGTTGATACCGCCAAGAAACATGAAGAGCATGATGGTGTATTCAATCCATTGATATAATGGATAACCTGCCTGTTGGTAATAGCCGATGGAAGCGTCATGATTGGAAAAGCCACCAGTGGAGAGTGTTGTCAACGAATGAATCAAGGCTTCATAAAAATCAAGGCCCAGTCCCCAGAGAATGAACATCTCAATAATCGTATAACCGGCATAGATTGCCCAGAAGTAACGTATGGTCTTATGGACATTTGGAACTGGTCTTGCAGCGCTGATCTTATGACCTTCAGCACTGAAAAGATGCCACAGGTCCCCTTCTGAATTGGTGGTGACAAAAAGGAAAAATGTCAGAATGCCCAGACCACCCAACCACTGGATTAAGCTGCGCCAGAACAGTATGGCATGAGACATGTTGTCAAGCCCCTGAAAGACAGTAATGCCTGTTGTCGTAAAGCCAGAAACAGATTCAAAGAGGGCATCAATAGGCGACTTGCCTAAACCGATGATAAAAGGTAGAGCACCGACGATGGAAAGAAGTAACCATGCAACACTGCACATGATCATAGAGGTCGCCAGATCCAAGACAGGTCGATGATGACGGGTCAATAGTTTAAAAAACCATGCAAGAAAAAATGACGTAATGGCAGATAGGATGAACGCTAAATACGTCTGACTATCTTCATGATAAAGTCCTGCGACAACTAAGGGTAAAAGCAATAAAAGACTAAGAAGAAGCAATAAGGGACTGCTTAGACGTAAAATAGTTTTTAATCTCATCATAGTAGCTCCCCTTGCCAAAATTGTAGTTGGTCAAATCGTTCAGTACACGACTCACTCGTATTTATATTGAACTGGTCAGGATGTGGTGAAATGTGCCATTTGCTCATTCAAAAGATCCGCAGCGTTGGACAGTTCGCGAACAGATAGGCCGACTTTGCTAATGGTGTTGCTTTGCTCCTCAGAAGAAGCGGCGATTTCATTGGCGAAATTAGCGTTGCTGCTGATGATGTCAGCAATGTTCACAATACCCTTTTCTACATGCTCAAAAAGGCTGAGAATCTTCTGGTAACTGGTTAAGACATCATCGGCACTATGGCTGGTTGTATCGATTTGTTCCACGATGGTATGTAGGGCATCGTCACTATTGTGAATGGCGGCAAGCTGAACATTGACCTTTTCAAGATTGCTTTCCATAGCTATAACGGCACTTTCTGTTTCATTTTGAGTATCGTGAATCAGTGTAGCTATGGTATTGGAAGCCTCTGAGGTACTATCAGACAGATTTCGGATTTCCTCTGCTACGACGGAGAAGCCTTTGCCGGCTTCACCAGCTCTTGCTGCTTCTATGGCAGCATTCAGCGCCAGCAGATTGGTCTGATTAGCGATCTGTGTGATGACACTGACAATCTCTCCGATTTCTACGGAGCGGCTGCCAAGTTGCTGAATAGAAGCCGTAGCAAAGGACAAAGTATCTTTGACCCATTCGAATTGACGGATAACTTCTTGTATTTCACCATGACCGGTCCTGGCGATTTCAGAAGCCTTTACCGAGATGTGTTTCATATTCTTGGCGGTGCTGTGAGCTTCGGTGACATGACTACGGCTATTTTGAAGTTTTTCCTTGATGAGATTGACCTCATTATTTTGGGTATTGGCGCCGTCTGAAAGGGCATGGTTGCCATCGGATAATTCAATGGATGTCGCCTCAGTTATTTTTGCTGCACCATCAAGGGTTTTGGCAATATCAAGAATCTTTTCTGCGGTCTCTTGGTTTTGCATAAAGATGTTTTGCAACTTCTCAACGAACAGGTTGAATTCATCCGATAATTGACCAAGCTCATCTTGGCTTCTAAGCTTCGACCGTACCGTCAAATCACCTTCAGCCATCTGATCGAATGTGACGAATAAGTCGCGTATACCTTTGATCAGTGTGACCTTCCCAATAAAGAAGGACAGAACGCCAACCATCACCCCTGCTGCAACACAGGATATGGTAAAAGGTAGTCTAAGACTTTCGGATTTGTAGTCCGTGAACAATGCTGCGAAGAATGGGAAGATAAGGCCCATCATAATACCGGCGGTCATCGACAATAAGAAATATAGCCGAATGATGCTTTTTGTTGGTTTCATGGTTTGTTTCATCCTCTCAAGTGGTGCCAGTGGCCAAGTTGTTAGGAACAGATAATGATACCTACAATACAATGTTCGATGCATATTTATAATATTAGAATTTCTCATCCGAAAATAGACAGCTCTTATCTGGACGAATCCCTTTGATTAGAGCATCATACGTATAATTATAATCTAACGGAGAATGATTGTAAATCAATAAGGATTCCGACTCAGGCAGGAATATGGTATAGTCGATAGTGGGTGCCCCATGATTACCGGTGACACATCATATGAAGACCGAAAGAAGGATGAGGGAATGTTAAAAGATCATTTGACCAGATATACGAAGAGCGTTTACCCAATGCATATGCCAGGGCATAAAGGTGGCCGCATGCGGTTGGTGGAAGATTTTTACCAGGTGGATGTGACAGAAGTGCCGGATACAGATCATCTGTATCAAGCGGAAGGCATACTGGCAGAGAGCATGAAGGGTCTGTCTGACTTTTACCATACAAAGAAAAGTATTTATTTGGTCAATGGTACAACAGTTGGTATTCTTAGCGCCTTGGGTGGACTTCACCAACAGGGGGATCAGGTGCTTGTGGCAAGGAATTGTCATCACTCCGTATACAGTGGCTTGGCATTGTTCAACTTAGCGCCAATCTATATTTATCCCGAGATGACTCAGTGGGGGCTTGTAGGGGGAATCCTACCGGAGAAAGTCAAAGAAATATTAGCAGCGAATCCGAAGGTGGTATCGTTCATTATGACGAGTCCCACATACGATGGTTTTATATCAGATATAAAGTCAATCCGTGAAATCTGCCATCGATATAATGTCACTTTAATTGTTGATGAAGCTCATGGCGCCCATCTGCCCTATTCGGATGCCTTACCTGAATCAGCCATTGACTGTGGATCGGATATTGTTCTGCACAGCGTTCATAAGACCCTTCCTGCTGTCACTGGCGCCAGTCTGATGCATCTCAACCTGCCAAAAGATCAAGAGGAAAAAGTGCTTAAGACCCTTGGACGGCTTCAGACGAGCAGTCCATCCTATATTATGATGGCCAATATGGATGCATGCGTTCAAGTGTTGGCGAAAGATAAAAAACTGTGGAAAAACTTACTGGCAAATATCGGTTCCCTGGATAAATCATTAAAGGCGATGAAGTATCTAAAAACAGTGTACAATTACAAGTCCAAAAAGGAAGGTATCTTCGCAACGGATCCTTTTAAAAGCATTGTATTAACCATAGATTCCAGTCAGAACGGCCATGAATTGTCCAACATTCTTAGGCACAAGTTTGGTATACAGATGGAGATGGCAGACACTTACCATGTTTTGGGGATATTTTCACCTGCGGATGCCAAGAAGGATATTAGAAGGTATGGAAAAGCATTGCGGAAGCTCGATGGCCATGTGTCAACAGGAGAAAGTCTGTCTTCCGACAAGATTCTTGGTGTTCATGATGCCCTGCCGGAACAGGTTATTTCCCTATATGATGCTGACCATATCTCCTGTGAGTGGGTACCTATGGACGAAGCCGTAGGCAGGGTCAGCGGTGATATGATTATTCCTTACCCACCGGGCATTCCTCTTGTGGTTGCCGGCGAGAGAATAACTGGGGAGTCACTCATTCATTTGAAAAAATGGCTTTCTTGGCAGGTAGATGTTCTTGGGGTTAGAGATGATTGTGTCAAAGTGTTAATCTTAAAATAGATCCGAAGACGCCCACGATGTTCGCCCTGTTCGTTAAGTGAAGTACAATTAAACTGTGAGGCAACACTTGGTATGCCACTGAAAAATATTTTGAACGGAATAAAAGGCATAAGAGCTGTAACATAATGCAATATATGTGTTATAATCGGTATTAAATATATCGTTTGCCTTATATCATAAACAGGCAAACACGAATATGTGTTAAGAGGTATTATATGAGAGGTTTGTTTATTACTATTGAGGGTGGCGATGGCTCCGGCAAATCCACCCAGATTGACTTACTGACGGCTTATTTTGATCAGCATGGCTATGAAGTGTTGCTGACAAGAGAACCGGGAGGCACCATCATCAGTGAGAAGATACGCGGCATTATTCTGGATAAAGACCATATGGAGATGGCAGATATGACCGAGGCCCTTCTATATGCAGCGGCCAGAGCGCAGCATGTTCAGGAATACATCATTCCGAATGTGACCAGTGGCAAGATGGTCATCTGCGATCGATATGTGGATTCATCTGTCGTGTATCAGGGCCACGCCAGAGGCCTTGGCATCGATGCTGTTGAAGCGATCAACAGTTATGCAACGGTTGGTTTGACACCGGACTTGACCATACTCCTTGATCTGCCACCAGATGTTGGCTTACAGAGAAAGAAACAGCAGAAGGCACTGGATAGGCTTGAGTTACAGGCGGACAGTTTTCATATCAAGGTAGCAGAGGGATATAGATTGCTGGCCAAGAGACATCCAGAGAGAATATTGTCAATCGATGCGACACAGAGCATTGAAGATATACATCAAATAATCGTTAACGCTATAAACGCCAAGATAAAGGAATTATAGACGATGATGGATGAGAGAGAGTTATTAACCATACAACCAGAGCGTATGAACCATAAGAACAATCCATGGCGGCCGGTACTTGCTTATGTGATATTCGGTTTTTTTTGGATTGCCTTTTCTGACAGTATTCTAGGTATGGTGGTTACGGATGCTGACCTCTACCAACATATTCAGACCTTTAAAGGTTTGTTCTATGTGTTGTTGACGGGTGGTGGTTTGTACATGCTGGTCAAGTGGGACAATCGACGGATCTTCAGACTTCATAAGAAGATCCATGAAAAAAATGAAGAACTGGTAGCCTATGCGGAAGAAACCGTGGCCATAGACAGAGAGTTGCAGTCCCAGATTGCCCAGATGAACCATATGGTTTATTATGACCAACTTACTGGTCTTAAGAACCGTTACTCCTTTGAGGTCGAGTTAAGTAAGCTCTTGGGTAAGGGCGATACTTTCGGCGTCTATTATCTGGATGTGGACCACTTTAAAAATCTGAATGACATCTATGGTCATAGCTTTGGGGATGTGTTTCTTCAAGCGTATACACGTATGTTAATCAAGCATTTTCCGGCTTTGACCATATATAGATGGGGCGGGGATGAGTTTATCATTATTGATAAGGAGTCCGATGAGTCAACACGACTTAGTACTGCCCGGGATATACTTGAACTGACGGATAAGACGTGGGTGCTTGATGGCATAGACTTCCGTTCCTCTACAAGTGTTGGGGTGGTAGAGTGCCCTAAACATGGTGATGACCTTCATACGATTTTTAAGAATCTTGAAGTGACCCTTTATCGGGCAAAAGAAGATGGTCGTGCCAAGTGTGAGGTCTTTGATAAGACCTTCAGAGAAGACTTGGAGAGAAAAGCATTACTGGAAGGGGTGATAAATACTGCCCTAGAAGAAGAGGGGTTTACCCTTTATTATCAGCCAATCTATGATTTGAAAAAAAGAAAGACAGAGCGTCTGGAAGTGTTGCTGAGGTTTGACGCGGCTTCGACTTACAATACGAATATTGGGGAAGTCATCAACATCGCTGAACAGACAGGTCAAGTGCACCGTATTGATAACTGGGTATTGAATAAAGTCTTTCAGACAATAAAAGCACAGCAGAAACACTTGCCGGATATGAAATTGTCGGTGAACATATCAGCTCAGACATTTGCATCGGATCATCTGATTCAGTACCTTGAGGACTTGATAGAAAGGTATGATGTGGATGCCTCGGGCGTTGTACTGGAAGTAACTGAGCATACGATTATACAAAACATGGAAGAGTCCTTAAAGACAATGAGGCTCATCAAATCCTTAGGTTTTAAGATGGCTATGGATGACTTTGGTACTAGGTATTCATCCCTTAACTACTTGAGCCGATTGCCATTTGATATTCTCAAGATAGATAAGTCATATGTGGACCACATCAATGAAGATACCAACCATATGATCATTATTAAGCATATCATCCAACTTGCCGAAGCTATTGGGCTCTCGACAGTTGGCGAGGGTATTGAGACAAAGGAACAGGAAGAAGCACTAAGGTTGGCCGGATGTCGTTGTGGGCAGGGCTATCATTATGCAAAGCCAATGGCTTTTGATGATTTGACCACATTTATAAAGGCACAAGGGCCGTTGACCTTTAAGTTATAAGGTTTTATGACGCTCATATTATAATCATGAATTGAATAATAAAATATACGAGATGCTATGGTGTACCTAAGGTATAACCATAGCATTTGTGTTATAATTAGATTAGTACAGGGATATTAATATTATAATTCATTAACTTTTGTCCGATATACATTATGATGATTAAGACGATATGTTGGACATCACTGAATACGACACATTAGAGAAGGTGATTCGATGAAATTGGTTATTGCAGTAGTACATGATGAAGACAGCCACAAATTATTGGAATCATTGACATGCAAAGGCTATATGGCGACGAAGCTAGCCAGTACGGGCGGTTTCTTAAAGACAGGCAATACAACTTTTTTGATAGGTGTACCAAAAGACAGAGTTGAAGACGTGACAGGCATCATAAAGGATAACTGTAAGACTGAGAAACAGATGACCCTCGTTAACCCGCCGATTCCTTCAAGTATTGAAGGCTGTATGCCTTATCCTGTTGAAGTGACGGTAGGTGGCGCGACGGTATTTGTAATTGATGTAGAGCAGCATTTTAAGTTTTAGGAGTTTTGGAGTGAATTATGGCGGATATGCGTATTAGCAAGACGACGATGCCCAACGTATCGGATGTCAATACAACTAAAGAAGTCAGCAATGACAAGGATTTCAAGTTCACGCTGCTTAGTCAGATTGAGGAGTCCGAACTACAGTCCAAGCTAGATGCCATGATTAAAGATATTACTGAGCAAGGCGATAAGATTGCCAAGCGTATGGATATCAAGGATATGAAGAAGTATCGGGAGATGGTCAAGGAGTTTATGAACGAGGTGGTCAGTCATTCCCACAAGTTCTCAAGAGAGAACTTTCTTGACCGTCGTGGACGACACCGTGTATACGGTATTGTGAAGTTAGTGGATCAGAACTTGGATGAGTTGGCCCAGGAATTGATTAAAGATGAAAAGAACCATATGAACATCCTTGGGAGAGTCGATGAGATTCGCGGGTTGTTGCTTGATATGGTGATATAGTAATATTGGTAGAGATTAGATCTTGTTGGCGTTTTGCTGATAAGGTCTTTTTTATTACAGGAGTTGATACAAAGTAGTGTATATAGATTGATCGGTTGCTAGGTCGGGGTCATGAAATAGGATTCCTATCCGAAGCCTCTGTCACATCACTCCCACGGAACAGAGCTGATCGGGTGTCGGGCCTTCATCACGAAACGAGTTTTGATTGCGAAGCAAGCATGTCTGAGGCTTCGGATGAAGGCCCGGCGCCCGTCCCGCGACACTGGTAATGGTTAGGTCATGACTGCCGATACCCACGAGGTGTCATCTGCTCATATTTCCGAAAGATCCGTGTCAGTTGATTGGCACTTTGATAGCCGGTCATGGAAGCAATTTCTTGAATGGTCTTGTCTGTATTACGCAGAAGCTCTTTAATAATATTAAGTCGATACTTGGTCAGATATTGCTTATAGCTGATGCCGGTTTGCTCTTTGAAAAGTCTGGACAAATAGGCATCAGAAAGATTCAGCCTGTCAGCAATCCAGTCCAGAGTCAAATCATCCATATAATGGGTTTCAATGAGTCGGATGGTCTTTCTTATGTGTGGATGATGCTCTACAGCTTGCTCAGTCGAGGAACGAAGTGTTTGAAGAACAGACTTAATATAATCAACAACATGGGTCAGGTCGTTGAAGCGGCTGGAAAAATTGTTAATACAGTCATTAAGAGATTCGATAGTTCTTATATGATCAGTCTCGTGACTGTATAGAAAACGTATGGTCATGGCTAGAAGCTCTTTGAATACATAAGTAACCTTTGAGTCGTTAGCTTTGTGCTTGCGGATATAGCCAGCAAGCTCGTCCGTTAACTTGATCAGAGCGTTGTAATCTTCCTGGGCCAGAGTTGCCTCATACTGGTGAAGGTACTTGTATTCGGAGACAGAATAATCATCATTGAAGCTGAAATGATGCATAAAAGTAAGAGAACCCATCCCGATGATGAATCGATAGTCCTGCATACGCCGAAGCTCTTTGTATTTCTTGCTGATATCCCAAAGGGTAAGGGGAAGAATATCGGTAAAAGCCATCACTTCACCACCTTCTGAATCATGAAGGTGTCGGTTGATCACGCCAAACCATTTTTCTATATGTGGTTGACACCTAGGAAGATCCTTCTCATTGTAGCTATATAGGATGGTTCTTGTATAAGGCGCCATATTCAGTATGGTTGCGGTGTGAATCCATTTGGCATCAAAGGCTTTTAACATTGCAGCATGTATCTGGGACTTCCAGTCAGCGACAAAGGCGGCATCCTTCGCCTCAATGGCGTTTTGCAGTTCTGTACTAAGGACCATATGAATGACACCGAAGACATCATCTGTTCTTATGGCCATTTCCTCTAGACGCTCCATAGTCATCATAGATGTTGGTAGTGTCTCATTTAGTAGGCTTGTATAGTACATCATTCTAATTGGTTCTATGTCATTTTGCGCCATGATTTGTTATCTCCATATCAAAAAAAGCTGATTTATACTCATATTATACAAAATCAATAGTGATATGACCATGTAAATTCAAGAAAATATCAAAAAAAGGCGAATACGTCAACTTCTGACGGTTGTTGAACAAATCGCAGAATGCTATGCTTGGATTACAGTAGAAAGTCTGACCTAAGACGACTTAAGATCAGTGATGGCCGGCCGGAGTCATATGGATGATGGCTCAATACCATACCGGCATGAAATGGAGAAGAAATGAAGAAAATCAATGAGCATTACAGCAGAACGCACAGACCAATCAAAGTAATTCAGTTCGGCGAAGGTAACTTCCTTAGAGCATTCGTTGACTGGATGATTCAGGAAACCAATGATGCAACAGATTTCAATGGTGGTATTGCCGTGGTTCAGCCCCTAGCAGGTGGTCTTTGCCAAATGCTTGAGGATCAGGATTGCCTTTATACTCATTACATGAACGGCATGATTGATGGTAAAGCTGTATCTAAGCATTACATCAATGACAGCATAGAGAAGACAGTCAACCCATATGAAGATTACGCAGCATTCCTTTCTCTTGCTGAGATAGAGACGGCTAAGATCATCGTGTCAAACACAACAGAAGCTGGGATTACCTTTGATGAGAATGACAGTCTTGACATGGCACCTCAGAATTCTTTCCCGGGTAAGTTGACAGCACTTATGTACAAAAGATTCCAAGTGTGCGGCGGTGATAAAGAGCAAGGTTTCATCGTTCTGCCATGTGAATTGATTGACTACAACGCGGATAAGCTCAAAGAAGTCATCCTTCAATATGTAGCTCTTTGGAACCTTGGTGATGATTTCAAGAACTGGATTGAAGAAGCCAATACTTTCTGCAACACCTTGGTTGATAGAATCGTTCCAGGTTACCCAAGAGAACGTATGGATGAGATCACAGAAGACCTTGGCTATAAGGATAACCTTGTCGTTGAGAGTGAGACTTTTAACCTTTGGGTTATTGAAGGGCCTGACAGCATTAAAGACTTCTTCCCAGTGGATAAAACATCCTGCAACGCTATTTTTGTAGATGATGTAACACCATATAAGACCAGAAAAGTACGTATACTGAATGGCGCTCATACAACTCTTGTACCGATAGCTTACCTTTATGGTATTGATACGGTAAGAGAGAGTGTTGAAGATTCGGTGATCTCCAAAGTGCTTCAAAAAGCTGTCTATGAGGAAGTGATTCCTACATTGACACTTAGCAAAGAAGAACTTGAATTGTTTGCTTCAGATGTTATGGACAGGTTCAAGAACCCATTCGTTAAGCATTACTTAATGAGCATCTCTCTTAACAGTATGTCCAAATACAGAACGAGAGTTCTTCCTTCCGTCCTTGGCTACCTTGAGAAAAATGGTGAACTTCCTGAGATTACAACCCTTGCTCTTGGTGCCTATGTTGTTTTCTACAGAGGTCTTAGAGGTGAAGAAGCCATTGCGGTTAATGACAACGATGATATTCTTGAACTTTACAAAGAACAATGGGCGACTTATGACGGTTCAGAAGCAAGTGTTGCTAATATTGTTAAAGCGGTGCTTGGTTATGAAGCAAACTGGGGCAATAACCTTAACGATGTGCCACACTTGACTGAAAAAGTAACTGCCTATGTGGTAGCAATCCTTGAAAAAGGTATGAAAGCAGTAGTAGAAGAGGTGTTGTAAATGAAACCTTGGATTAAAATTGATGAGCAGGATAATGTAATTATCGCCCTTAAGCCAATTGCAGCGGCAACTGTTCTTGACATTGACGGTCAGTCATTGACCGTCAATGTGGATATACCTCAGGGACATAAGATTGCCCTTCAAAACCTTGAAGAAGGAAGTCCAATTCTTAAGTACGGGCATCCAATCGGTAAGGCTTCATCCTATGTCGCCGTAGGTGACCATGTCCATGTCCATAATGTTGTGACGGGACTGGGTGAAGATGAAGCTTACGCCTTCAACCCACAAGTGGATGAAACAATAGAGACCAACGCAGCTTCTGATGTGACGGTTAATGTCTATCAGCGTTCTAACGGTGAAGTGGGTATTCGTAATGAACTTTGGATCGTGCCGACGGTTGGCTGTGTCAATGGTATCGCTGAGAACATCGTAAGAGAATTTTCATCAGATAAATCTCTGAACGACATCGACGGCATCCATGCTTTCACCCACCCATATGGCTGCTCTCAGATGGGGGATGACCATCAGAATACTAAAGAGACCCTTCAAAACATTGTTCGTCACCCTAATGCTGGCGGTATTCTTGTACTAGGCCTTGGTTGTGAGAACAATCAGATTGATGCGTTCAAAGAAACCCTTGGTGACTATGATGCAGATAGGGTCAAATTCCTCATTACTCAGAACACGGAAGATGAGATTGAAGAAGGGATCAAACTTCTGGAAGAAATCTATGAAGTGGCAAGACTTGACAAGCGTTCACCACAACCGTTGACTAAGCTTCGTATCGGACTTGAATGTGGCGGGTCCGACGGTCTTAGCGGTATTACTGCGAACCCAATGCTTGGTGTTTTCTCTGACTGGTTCATCGGTGAAGGTGGGACCACGGTTCTTACAGAAGTACCGGAAATGTTCGGTGGCGAGACCATCCTTATGGATCGATGCGGTTCAAGAGACTTATTTGACAAGACAGTTCAAATGGTCAATGGCTTCAAGCAATATTACCGTGACCACGGTCAGGTGATCTATGAGAACCCATCTCCAGGGAACAAAAAGGGTGGCATCACCACTTTAGAAGATAAATCTCTCGGATGTATTCAGAAGTCAGGGAACAGCCCGGTAGCGGATGTTCTTAAGCATAACCAACGCATCACAAAGCCAGGCCTTAACCTACTCAGTGCGCCAGGTAACGACTTGGTAGCAACGACAGCCCTTGCAGCCTCCGGATGTCAGCTGGTATTGTTCACCACAGGTCGAGGCACACCCTTCGGTGGTTTCGTACCAACGATGAAAGTCAGTACCAACACGGCAATCTACGAGAAGAAAAAGCGTTGGATTGATTTCAATGCCGGCCAACTTGTTGATGGCAAGACCATGGAGACATTGGCAGGAGAATTCAAAGCATATGTCATCAGCGTCATTGAAGGTGACTATGTGAATAACGAAAAAAATAACATTCGTGACATCGCGATTTTTAAAAGCGGCGTGACGTTGTAATTTATAATCCATTGCACACACACATACTCGGATTAGGCAAATAAACGCGGCGATTTCACGCCTGCGTTTTTTGCACGTCCGGATAAAATCAAAGGAGAAAGCAATGAAACCATTTTTAGATCAAGATTTCCTTCTCTCAAATGAAACAGCAAAGACACTCTACCATGATTATGCTAAAGAGATGCCAATCTACGATTATCACTGCCATCTTTCCCCAAAAGAGATTGCAGAAGATAAGATGTACAAGAACATCACAGAAGTATGGCTTGGAGGCGACCACTACAAGTGGCGTGGTATGCGTTCTAATGGTGTAACAGAGGACTTTATTACTGGAGAACAATCAGATAAGGACAAATTCCTTGCATACGCAAAAACAGTTCCTTATACAATAGGTAATCCACTGTACCACTGGACACACCTTGAGCTTCAGCGTTATTTTGATATTACAGAGAATCTTAGTGAAAAAACGGCCGATATGATCTGGGAAAAGACCAACGCTCAGATTGCAACAAAAGAGTTCAGTGCTAAGAACCTGATCAAGCGTTCTAATGTTAAGGTAATCTGTACAACAGATGACCCAATTGATGACCTTGTGTATCATAAGCAGATTGCAGAAGACAAGGACTTTGATGTACAGGTACGTCCAACATTCCGTCCTGACAAAGCCTACAACATTGATGTGGATACATTCATCCCATGGATCAACAAACTTGGTGAAGTGGCAGGTTATACAATCGATTCAGCGGCTACATTGATCAAAGCCCTTGAAGAGCGAGTGACGTATTTCCACGAAGCTGGCTGTCGTCTTAGTGACCACGCCCTTGATGTGGTTCAATACAAGAGTCCTAACCTTGAAGTAGCAAACGCTGTATTTGCTAAAGGAATGGCCGGCGAAGCAATGAGCTATGAAGAAGTGGCTGTGTATAAAGGTACAATCCTTAACGCTCTTGGTAAAGCTTACGCTAAATATGGTTGGGCAATGCAGATTCACATTGGTGCCCTTCGTAACAACTCCAAGCGTATGTACGAAAACCTTGGTGCAGACACTGGATTCGACTCCATCCATGATGAAACTTTTGCAGCAGAACTTTCTGCGTTTCTTGGTGACTTGGATCACACAGACGAATTGCCAAGAACAATCCTCTACGTATTGAATCCAAGAGACAATTACGTTATTGGAACGATGATTGGTAACTTCCAAGGTGGCGGTATTGCCGGTAAGATTCAGTTCGGTTCAGGATGGTGGTTCTGCGATCAAAAAGAAGGTATGATTGATCAGATGAAAGCACTTTCAAGCCTTGGACTTCTCAGCCGTTTTGTGGGTATGCTGACTGACTCAAGAAGTTTCCTTTCTTACACACGTCACGAATATTTCAGAAGAATTCTTTGCAACCTCATTGGCGAATGGGTTGAGAATGGAGAATATCCAAATGACATCGAATTCCTTGGTCAAGTGGTTCAGGACATCTGCTTTAATAACGCAGTGAACTATTTCAACATCGAATTGAACGCATAAGATACTAATATGAATCATACTAGAAAGCATCAGTTGCCTGCAATTAAGGTGGCTGGTGCTTTTTGGTATGATTGGCCCATATTGACTGAGGTAAACAAAGAACCTTCATTAAAATAGCGTGAAATCATTATGAAAAAGACGACCCGTCTTTTGGTGCTATAGTGAGGTTGTTCGAGGTATGCTATAATATGGATAATAAATATAAACACCCATAAATCATTCTAGAAGGAGTATTAAGTTATGTTAGGAGCAAGGGGACACGACATCAATGGCATTGACCATCCGGAAGTTTTAGCATCAAAGTTAGCTGAAGGTTCTTTTGACTGTGTGCAGCTGGTAGCTTACAAATCCATTGAGGGTATAAAAGAATCTGCAGGGTGTCTAACGCCGGCGTTGGCCTACAAAGTGGGCAAAGCTCTTGAAAAGAAAGATGTTCATATTGCCATGCTGGGCAGTTATTTTAATATGATGGATCCTAATCCGTCAGTGGTGGAATCAGGGACAGAAAGATTCAAAGAGTATTTGCGATTTGCCAAGGATTTTGGCAGTCATTTAGTAGGAACAGAGACTGGTTCCTATAAGGAGGACTGGGGTTACCATCCAGACAATCATACAGAAGAAGCGCTTGAGAAAGTCATTGGTATTTTCAAGGGTCTGACCAATGAGGCCGAGAGGCACGGTGTTATGGTTGGGATTGAAGGGGTCTATAATCATGTTGTATCCACACCTGCTCGTATGAAGAAGGTACTGGATGCTATAGATAGCAACAACATCCAAGTCATCTTCGACCCTGTGAATCTGGTTCATGCAGGCAACTATCAGGCTGTTAATGAGATGATCGATGAAGTATTCAATCTCTATGGTGACAGAATCGTACTGATACATGCCAAAGATTTTATCTTTGATGAGGGTGAAATCAAGCGTGTGCCACTGGGTGAAGGTATGATGGACTACCCTTATCTTATGGATAAATTAAAGGCCCTGAAGCCAGGCATTGCAATTATCATTGAAGAATTGACAGGTGACGAACTGGCGAACAGTAGAGAATACTTATCCTCATTAGTATGACGCCTAAACCATCTCTAAAAGGATGAACAGGAAAAGAAATCAAGAAATGACATACAGTTGTAGAAATGCGGGTGCCTTCACTTAATAGTCAATGATACAGCACACTAATAGGGCATCCGCCTTATATTGAATGTTAAGGAGACACATGAAACGGCTTAGGTCTTATTGGTCCAACTTGGCCATACGTTACAAATTATTGGCGGCATTCTTTTCGGTGATTATCTTTGTCAGCGCCTTTAACTTATATCTGAACGATGTGAATTATCGGATGCTGGATCAGTTCAGCGAAACGATGACCGACTATTATCAGATCAATGAACTGATGGAACTGGTTGTGTCCAATCAGGAGAATATGGATGCTTACATGCGTACAGCAGACCAGGATATACTAATGGAATATAACCGGACGGATCGCCTTATGTCCTCTAAGATTAGCCAATTATTTATTAGGCTTGATTCTCAGGAGGCTTATTTTGCGTTGAAGTCCATCCGGAATTCGGTTGAAACTTACCGGGAGATGTGGGATCAGGCTATACGGCTAAAACAATCCGGTGTTAGCAACTATTATGAATCCTATTATCATGGCGTGGATATTTATCGCTTCACTCAAGGGTATGTTCAAGAACTGCTGTATATACGTTTGGGAGAAGGGGATGCACTGTATAATGATTTGTCTCAGGAGGCCGCTCTGATGCGGAGAATTTCTACTTTTTTGATTTTGGGAGTCTTTTTGCTGGCCATGTTCTTTGCTGCTTTTTTCGCCCTTAGATTGGTACGGCCAATTAAACGGTTGGCAGATGCTTCCATTGAAATGGCGGAGGGAAATCTGGATGTCGCTGTTGTGACCATTGAATCCAATGATGAGGTTGGTGTCCTGGCGGAGTCATTTAATGCAATGAGTGCCAGTATCAAAGACTATGTTGAAGACCTTAAGCAGAAGGTCGTTATTGAGAAAAAACTTCATGAGGAAGAGATTGCCATTATTAAGATGGAACACTTGCTTCAGTCAGCCGAATTCCAAGCGCTACAATCCCAGGTGAACCCCCATTTTCTGTTTAATACACTAAATACCATCTCTAGAACAGCCATGTTTGAAAAAGCCGATGATACGGTAAAACTTATACAAGCCCTGTCTAAATTACTTCGATACAGAATTCGAAGCAGTGAGGATATGGTTACATTGGACGAAGAGTTGTCCTTGATTCACGAGTATGTCTTTCTTCAGAAAATGCGATTCAAGGAAAGACTTGAATACGACATCAAAGGTCAAACCCTGTCCAGCCAACTAAGAATACCGGTGTTCACCTTACAGCCTATTGTGGAGAATGCGATCATTCATGGCATAGAACCAAAGATTGAAGGTGGCCGACTACGAATCAAGGTCAGGGTTACAGACAAAAAAACCACCATATCCGTCATTGACACAGGTGTTGGGATTGATAGGAATAAGTTAAGCCATATAATTGATGAAAGCAGACTGAAAAAGGCTCAGCGTATTGGTGTAGCTAACGTTTACAATAGATTTAAACTTCACTACGGCGGTCGAGGTCATTTCAAAATGTACAGCCGTGAAGGTGTCGGGACTATTGTTAGGCTTGTAATTGATCGGAGGGGATCAAATGGTATTGGGTGATAAATACAGGGGGGTGAATAGTCAGGTTGGTGAAGGCGGTCTTTATAACCTTTTGCGCTCTAAAAGGATGCAGATTATTACGCTTCTGTTGGTATTGATGAGCCTTCTGTTGGGGTGTATGAAAGAGGATGCCCCTATGGAAGAAAAATATGCCCATACCTTTAGGTTGGCTGAATCACATCCGGACAATCATCCAACGACCCTGGCGGATTATGAATTTGCACGACTGGTTGAAGAAAAAACAGACGGCAGAATCAAGATTATTGTCTATAACAATCAAGAACTGGGCGAAGAAGAAGAGATGATCAAGCAACTTAAGTTTGGTGCCATTGATTTTGCTCGAGTCAGTTCAGGGCCTATGGCAGAATACGTTCCAGCGCTGAATATGATTCAACTACCCTATTTGTATGAAGATGGTGACCATATGTGGCGTGTCCTTCAAAGTGACCTTGGCCGCAGCTTTCTTAGTTCAGTTTCTGAAGCAGGGTTTGTTGGTCTTGGCTGGATGGATGCCGGTGCCAGAAGTTTTTACAACGATGATGGGCCTATTGAATCTGTTGAGGATTTACAAGGTATGCATCTTAGGGTGATGAACAGTCATATGATGCTTGATATGGTTGAAGCCCTTGGTGGTATGGCAACGACTTTACCTTATGGCGAGGTATATGGCGCTTTACAGACAGGCGAAATTGACGGGGCAGAGAACAACTGGCCAAGTTATGACACATCGTCCCATTATGAGGTGGCAGGTTATTTTTCTGTGGATGAACATATCCGTGTACCGGAGTTGCTTCTTGGAAGTGCCAAGGCTCTAGAGAATCTGTCAGAAGCAGATATGGCGATTCTTCATGAAGCTGCTTTAGAGACAGAGGCCTATCAAAGAGAATTGTGGCAGGCTGAGGAGAAAGCGTCGCAGGATAAGCTGGTAGGTTATGGTGTCAAGGTTAATGTGATTGAGGACAGAAGTGCTTTCAGAGAGGCAATGACGCCTGTCTATGAAAAGTATGCCAGCGACTACCTCGAGACCATTAAAGAAATTCAAGAGAAGTATTAGTATGTCTTATTCTAGATTTCATCAACAATGTCCAACGATATAAAGCCAGTGTTACAGCCAGTTCATAAAATAATCCGAATATTTTATGAACTGGCTGTAAATATTTATAATTTGAGTAACAAAGTATAGGCTTATGTTAACCTTGGGTGTATAATGGTTCTAAGGACTATGGGGCAATGAAGGAGGACATAAGATGTTAAAAAATATCAATATCGTACTTAAGATGGCACTAGGTATCGCACTGACATTCATATTGCTGCTTGGGGCATTGGCCCTAATGACAGTCAATACGGAACGGATCATTACAGAGAACAAAGAGATTTATCATGATGTTCTTATAGAGAACCTTTCTCTAATCTTGAATGCTGACAGGGATTTGTACCAGGCAAAGGTGGCTGAAGAACAATTGCATGTCTCCGGTCGCCGGGTTACAGAGGAAGAACGTCAGGCAATGATTAAAGAGTATGAAGATAATGTTGGTCAGACATACGATCGTATCACAGATGCTATGGACAATTTGTCTAAATGGCCAGAGTTGTATGAGGATTTTGCCCATGAAGGATCAGGGTCGACATTGGCGGGGCTTTCCAATAGCTTTGAACAGTATTTTAGTCAATGGACAAACGGCTTTGACAAGAATACCTATGGATATACGACCAGCCATGAAGATGACTTTAACCTGATGCGTAACCAAATTGACTTTATGACAGAGACCATTGAGGCCTATGCTGACATTGAAGCGGATGCTCTGGAACAGCAAGCAAGGACGAACACCTTCATTGTCTTGATAGCATCGGTTATTGTATTGGCTTTTGTTGGTTTGGTGATCTTATTCCAGCTTCGCTATATCAGTAAGAATATTAAAGCCCTTATCAAGGATATGAATACATTGGCACGAAGAGATCTTGGGTTACAGATTGATCCAAAGAGAATGCGTTATAAGGATGAATTCGGTCGTCTAGGCAAAGCCCTTCATGATGTGATCGATGCTTTTAGAGAAGTTATTATAGAGATTCACCAGGGCATTGACTCTCTATCGGCAGACTCAGCACATTTGAAAGAGAACAGTGGTCAGGTTAGTGCAACGGTGGATGAGATCAGTAAGACGGTCTATGAAATGTCTGTTGGTGCCAGTCATCAGGCTGAAAGAACTGAGGAAGCTACTGGTGACAGTGTAGAGCTTGGTGAAATCATCAGTCAAAACATCTCGGGGACCCATAAGTTGAGTGAGACAAGCCACATTATTGACAAAGCAACAGAAGAAGGTCTTGCCAGCGTTCAGAATATGTCTCACATTACAGAACGTAATCGATCGGCTTTTGAAGAGGTATTCAGTGTCATTGAGACAACCAGCAAGTCCGCTCAAAAAATTGGTGAAGCCAGCCAATTGATCAGCGATATTGCAGATCAGACCAACCTGCTTGCGCTTAACGCAGCAATTGAAGCGGCAAGGGCAGGCGAAGCAGGGAAGGGCTTTGCCGTTGTGGCGGAAGAGATTAGAAAGTTGGCAGAAGAGTCAGCAGAATCTACTGCGACCATCGACCGTATGCTGTCAGACTTGACAGAGAACGTGGCAAGGATCAGCGAGAAAAGTGAAGTGGTTAAAGGCGGTGTGGCTGAACAGGTAACAGTCATGGACTCAACGAAGAAGCAATACACTGCCATAGAAGAAAGCGTCAAAAGCATTAATCAGGCGATTGAGGAATTGGAACAGCTTAGCCATACAATGGAAGAGAAAAGGGTTAATGTCATGTCGGTCAATGAGGATCTGTCAGCCATTGCCGAGGAGAATGCAGCCAGTGCCCAAGAAACCTCCGCATCAACAGAAGAAGTCAGTGCGTCTGTTGCTGAGATGAGTCAGATTGCCGCCAATGTGGATGAACTGGTTGTGACCTTGACAGAGATCAGCAACCGATTCCAAATTTAGTGTAGAGCATGTTGCTCTTAACAGGATTGGATTTTTATCCGATGTTTGTTGAGTATGTCAGGTAGAATCATTTTTTTCGAATAAGACTGTCTTGAAAGATATCAATCAAGGCAGTCTTATTCTGTTTATGGATAAAATACTGACTGTATTTCTGGTAAATTAGCCCTATGTGACAAAATTATCTATCATTAAACCCGCTTATAGAGCTATTTTGATAACACGCCACGTCATGTAATGACATAAGAACAAAATGTACTGTCTAATATAGACTTTTGTTGTGCTAGACTTAAGTTTGGAGTAAGCAATAATGGATGAAACATCTGTAAAGGAGGAGAATTGTTTTGAAGAGAAGAATAAGTGTTTTATTGTCACTCATGATGGTTATATCGATGGTACTTAGCGGTAGTGTTGTTGCGGCCGAGAGTACCTACACTGTCAAAGAGGGTGACGTCTTATGGAAAATTGCCGAGATGTTTGATACCAGTTGGGAAAAATTGGCCCAGTGGAACGCATTAGAGAATCCTCATTTGATTTATCCGGGAGATGTCTTCATGACAGAAGCACCGGATGATACAGATACATTGACACTTCTACATACCAATGATATGCACGGCTTCTTTATTGAAGGGGCCTACGACGGCATGGGTGCAGCAAAGCTCAAGACTGTTTTTGATATGTACAGGTCATCGGATGAAAATGTATTGGTATTAGACGCTGGTGATGCGACGCAAGGGGCAAACCTTGTAACCCTAAGTAAGGGTGAAAAAGCTATGGAAATCATGAATGCCCTAGGGTACGATGTCATGTCCGTTGGGAACCATGAGTTTGATTATGATCAGGAACAATTATTGTCCAATGTTAGCATGGCAGACTTTCCTGTATTGGCGGCTAACGTGACATATGAAGATGGGACTGATTTCTTGACACCTTATGTTATCAAAGAAGTCGGTGGTATCAAGGTTGCTATTTTTGGCTTAATAACACCGGATACCGTATTCTTAAGCCATCCTGACAATTCTGTCGGTCTTGTATTTGAAGATCCTGTTGCTGTAGCCACTGAGCTGGTTCCAAAACTTCACGAGATGGCAGATGTGGTTGTAGGTCTTGTCCACTTAGGTGATGAAGGTGACGCCTATACAAGTGTCAAACTTGCCAATGAAGTGACAGGTATTGATGCGATCATCGACGGTCATAGTCATTCAACCTATGAAAACGGTATGGTTGTTAATGGCACATTGATCAATAGTACAGGATCAAAGACGGCCAATGTCGGTATCATTGAACTTACTCTTGAAGACGGAGATGTTGTTTCCGTCAGTGCAAAACTATTTACAAAAGAAGCATCTGCAGACATTGAAGGGGATGCAGAGATAGCAGCCCTTATTGAAGGCATTCAGGCGGAGAATGCAGAGATAGAAGAAGAAGTGGTGGCTTATACAGAAGAAGAGCTCATCGGTGTTAGAGAGCAAGTAAGGACAGGCGAAACAAACCTTGGTAACCTGATTACAGAAGCACTGATCGATGTCAGCGGTGCTGATCTTGCCTTAACCAATGGTGGTGGCATCCGTGCCTCTATTGATGTTGGTGATATTACGAAGGGTGAAGTTCTGACTGTTCTGCCATATGGTAATACAGTACGCGTTATAGAGCTTACCGGGGCTGATGTCATTGGGGCAATAGAGAATGGTATCAGTGATTATCCTGATGCTAAGGGGGCTTTCCCACACATTGCCGGAATGACGGTTGAATTTGATGCCTCACAACCAGCAGGTAGTCGGGTTGTCAGCGTTATGGTTGGTGACATGGCCATTGATGAAGCGATGACATACACCCTTGCTACTAATGATTACCTTGTTGCCGGTGGTGATGGCTATGATATGTTTGTTGGTAAGAAGGTGGTCGCTGAATTTGGCGCCATGGATGAAGTCTTGATCGATTACATCAATGCCAACGGTACTGAGAAAGGTGCTTTGACAGACCGTATCAAAGAAATCTCTATGGCTGTTACCGGATGGATCAGTGATTTATTCAGTGCAGCATAACACTGTGGTACATTATGGTGCCTTAGTTATATTAAGATACGAAGATCAGATGATTTAAACACGAGAATTTTGGAGGCTATCCCCTGTGGATAGTCTCTTTTTTAGAGAGTGGTTTATGTTATAATAGGATCAGCGGATCATACATATTAGGAATACTAAAGTATAACCAAGATAGGACAGTGTGAGGTAACAGGTTTGAATAACTTCTTGGCTAAGAGAATCATGGTGCCATATGTACAAATTAGGCTAGAATCATGGAAGAGTTTAATGGGGCTTGTATTAATCTGGCTTTCCTATACAACCTGGGCTAGAGTTTGGTTGATTCCGGGTAATTATCTGACAGAGATCGTTCAAAAGACTCAAGGATGGGTCAGTGAATCATTAATGGTTGGTCTGGGAGGCTTGTTACTAATACTGTTCTATACAGTCTGTATCAGACGTATCATGTTATGGGAGCTTGGTCTTAAGGGGGAACGCTTATTACCGTCTCTTCAATTGATATTGATGGTATGGGTTTGGATGAACCTGCTGAATATTATCACCACAAGCTTTAAGGTTTATTCGCCGGAAAGCATTGGACTGGCTTATACAGGAGATATAGGTCGTCTGGTAGGTGGTTATCTTGGTATCAGTATATTGAATGTATTGGTTTTTCGAGGCGTTATTCTGATACAAATTTTAAAGAGATTTAAAGATCGTTCCCAAGATATATTACTTGGTATCTTAACGACAGAAGTATGTGTGCTCCTATTAAATGTTGTGAGTTTGGCAGGTCATGTCTCAGTGGGTTACGTGATGATTGCCTTTGTATTCGGTTGCATCCTTTCCCTTTGTTATCTTATGACAGATAATATATTCCTGATGGTTGGATTGCAGTTGTTATTCGATACACCAACGTTGGTTTATGAGGGACCCTTTGGCACGTCGACGCAGATTCTTGCTATGGTGGTTATAGCCTTTGTCTGGCAGAAAACTTTCGAGCTTACAAGACCATTTCCACTAGAAACGATATGGACTGACAGGATGGTCTTAAGACCATGGCGACTATCGGACACAGATTCTCTATACGCCTATGCAAAGGATCCTTTGGTAGGTCCTAAAGCAGGCTGGCAGCCGCATAAGAGCAGGAAAAGCAGTAAGCATGTTGTGAGGCATTTTATTGATAACGGTCATGTCTATGCCATTGAACTCAATGGGGAGAAAAAAGTGGTGGGCAATGTGAGTCTATATGAAAAGTGTCCGGATGAACGTTGCAAAGAAGGTGTGCAAATTGAGATTGGTTATGTACTTCATCCGGCTTATTGGGGCAATGGTTACATGCCTGAAGCGGTAGAGGCAATAAAGGCTTATTGCTTTGAAAGATTGGAAGTGGATTGTCTGTGGATCGGCCACTTCGAGGATAACTATAATTCTAAGCGTGTCATAGAAAAAACAGGGTTCTCTTATCGACTGACGAAAGATACTTGGCTACCTAATATGGAAAACCAGCGCAAGGTGACTTTGTATTATGCCTACACACGTGAACAATGGTTAGGTCACACTTTGGAGCAAGCAGTATACAAACACACTTCCGACGGATATAGACAATCAAAGAACCGTATGCTATAATTCATAATGAAAACGATTATCAATAAAGACGATGGATTATAGGAGGTTGTTATGCCTTGTTCATGTAAAAGCGGCAGCCGTACAGCCCTTCAACTGATTGACAAATATCAGGATACACCAGATACATATACCTTTGATTTTGCACCGATTGAACCATTAAGCTGGAAGGAAGGCGACAGTTCTGCCTTGGTGGTGGACATCCCAGAAGTAGGCATGGAAGACAGCAGGAAGTTATCTCTTGCTACATTGCCAGAGGAACATATTGTGCGCTTCACCACAAGAATCAGAACAGAGAGAAGTCTATATAAGAATCGGCTTTTTCATCTACAAGTAGGTGAGTTTGTTGATATCACTTACCCTGAAGGTCACTTCGAACTCAGAAGGGAAGGACGACCGGCATTACTTCTATCCAATGGGGTAGGTATTGCGGCTATGCGCCCTTTAATTATGTCGTTTATCCAAGACGGGGAAGGGATTGGGAAGTTACAGCAGATTAACGTGGATGCAGGAGGCGCTATCTATGAAGACGAAATGACGGAGGCCACTGAGCAGAATGCAGGCTTTAGATCCACCTACCTCAAACATCGGGATGAACTATATGATGAGGTGGATGCAGCAGTGCATGACTTGATGTTTTCAACTGGTAGGATGCCCTACTTTTATGTTGTGGGTAGTGACGCCTTTGTGATTGGTATGCAAGAATACTTGATCGCCAGCGGCTTTGATGGCCAGGATATCATAACGGATTTGCAAGGATGTAATTGTGGCGGTTCTAAGATTACTCAGATGAAATCCAATGTGAAGGTTAGAATGGACCGGAAAATCAACCTTAATAGGACGATGGCCAGTTGATTACTGGATTTCTCAATGTTGTTGTGTTCGCTTGTATTAAATGCGACTGATGACATGGCTTATCGATGATATACTTATAAGTTATAGAAAAAGATGTCTGGACTCATTTCGCTGATTGAGTCTATGACATCTTTTCTTTACTGCTGGGAGTAATGTTCAATATAATCGATTAGTTGGTCAAAAGGCAGTGGTTTACTGTAATAATACCCCTGGATGATATCAACGCCGAATTTACGGCAGATCATCAATTGTTCTTCGGATTCCACTCCTTCAGCAACAATGGTCATATTCAACTTGTGTCCCATAGAGATGATGGATTCCAGCATATCTTTTTTCGTCGGTGTGAACTCCATGTCTGCAATGAACATACGGTCCACTTTCAATGTAGAAAAGGGCATACTGGTCAAATAGGAAAGGGATGAATAGCCTGTTCCGAAGTCATCCAAGGAGAAGTTGACACCTGCTTGAGATAAGGTCTGCAATGCGTTAAAAGCGGTACTCTCATCATTGATGAAGACGCTTTCTGTTATTTCCAATTCTATCATGGAAAGATCGATGCCTGAGTTGGTGATGGTATCCATGATGGATTCGATAAAGCCGGAGGCACCCATCTGAACCGTTGAGATGTTGATGCCCATATGATAATTGGCCCCGAAACGTTGGTTGATGGACAGAGCTTTATCAATGGCTTCTTTGGCAATCCATGCACCTAGCTCCAATATTAGGCCGGTGTTTTCAGCGACAGGAATGAAGAGGTTAGGCGGTACAAGGTCGCCGTTGTTTTTCCTTAACCGTATCAGTGCTTCGAAGCCGTAGATCTCTTTGGTCCTGGCATCAATCTGGGGTTGGAAGAAAAGTTCGAACATGCCTTGGTCGAGGGCAGTCCTAAGCAGGTGGTTCATATTGGAGCGGTTTTGAATTTGCTGGCGCATCTGTTGGTTGAACACACTGATGGTTCCCTTGTGGGTGTTTTTTCCTTCGATTAATGCTATGTCGGCAAATTGATAAAGTTCTTTGCTGTTGCTGGTCTGCTCAGGATAATTGGCAACACCCACAGTAACACTTATTCTGAGGAAATGCCGGTTAATGTAAAGCCCTTGTCTCATTTGCTCGAAAAGGGGTAGAAGCATTTCAGACAGAGCATCTTCATTAAGAGCAAGAGGAATGACCAATGCGAATTCATCTGCGCCTAGGTAGTAGACGCGGCTGTTCAGCTTATCTGTGATAGACCTGAGTTGATTAGCGGTAAAGCATATGAGCTCATCACCGATGTTGTGGCCATAAATATCATTGATGATCTTGAAGTTGTCCATGTTAAGAAGGGCAAAGGTGACAGACTGATCCTTTGCTGCACCAATCATTTCCGGTATGTCTTCGTTCATCAGAAGTCGATTACCAAGTCCTGTCAACTGGTCGTAATAAGCAATCTGCAGAAGCTGTGCATCACGGTCTTTCACTTCATTCATTAGATGGATGAAACGGTCGTTGACCTCGTTTAGGTCATTGTATCTGAAGTCATCTGCCTCGGTTTGAAAATCATTGGTGATGGCAAGGTCCATGGCTGTTTTCATCTTTGTGATGAAGTCGTGAATTCGACCGGAGAAGACAAAGGTATGGACGGTCGTGATGGCGGCAGAGAAGATGACCATGCCAATCATGATTAACAATAAGGTATTCAGTAACCCAAAGACGGATTCTGTAGGCTGATAGACCACAACGTACCATTGGGACGTGGGCATCATCGTAGCGTTGATGACATAATCCACATCATTGATAGGGACGATTCGGTGGCTGGCGTTGCCATTGGCAACATCACGAATGGCCTCGATATTGCTGTCAACCATTCGTATATACACCTTTTGAAGATCTTCGTGAGAAATATAACGGCCGGTTTTATCGGTGATAGCAACATGAACATCCGAGCCGAACTGCCCTGCATAAGACAGAGCGGATTCGCTAAGGGATTTGAGGCTGCTGTAGATGAGTATATATTGATCATTTGGTGTATGATAGGCCAGTGAATAGGACAGATCACCGATGGCTGTGGAGATATATGGCGGACTCCAATAGTAATCCCTATCCATCTGGGCCAATTGGGTATAGAAATCTTCACCACTGCGATTGATGCCGATGTCTTGTGGTCTTACAGCAGATTGAATGACGCTGCCTTCACTATCAAGAAGCTCTATGTTGAGGATGGAAGGATTTGAGCCGACGATGCCCACAAGGGCTTGGGTAGTGGACGCATCTTCATGAGAATGGTGGCTCCCATAGGCTTCGTATATGTAAGCGGTAATACGAATCGGCTCCTCTAAGATAATATCAAATCGCTCGGCTAGGTTCATGGTGATAATCTGATTTCTTGTAACGATTTCTTCTTCATAACGAACCATCAGAAAACGCAGCGTGAAATATACGAACAGCACCAAGGGGATGGAGATCGTGATTAAATTGTTGAGTAAGATGCTTTTGCGGATGGATTTTTGGGCCATAGTCAGTCAATCCTTTTATATCTGCTGTTTTCAACTTGAAAAAGGAACATTTCTCGGTGAGCGTCACCGAATTCATCTAAAGTGACCGTGCCCTGAAGACCGCTGAAGCTGCTGTTTTCTGTAAGAGCACGCTTGATGTTGGGGCCGGTGATTTTATCGCATGCTTCCATAGCATTTTTTAGCATCATCATACCTTCATAAGCATAGACGGAAGCAAAGGTAGGTGTTTCGCCATATTTGTTCATGTAGTTGTTTTCGAAAGTGATAAAGGTATCTGTCGCTGAAGAACTGTCATAGGAGTTGATGGTGAAAATGCCATCGGCAGCAGGTCCTGCAATCTCTATAAGATCAGATCCCATGGCCCATGTGGAAGTGAAAATGGGAAGGGTTTGATTCTTGCTGTACAAAACCTGTGCAAAACGTGCCACATCGTATGCAGGGCCAGCGATAACCAAAGCCTCGACATTCGAAGTAAGTATCTGATCGAGATTCTCGTTGAATACAGATTCTTCGACTAATGAAAAACCTTCAATAAAGGTAGGGGTTATATCGGTTACGGACATACCGCTAATAATGTCATTGACAAAACCAAGAGAATACCGCTCGTTCTCTAATTGATAGAGGTAGCCTATGCGCTTGTAGTCATAATCATTTAGTGCCTGAACGATTCTCACGGATTGGAATTCAGAGATTGGGACCATGCTGTAGAAATAATCATCTTTATAAGCAAATTGAGAAGAGCTGATTGTCGGGCTTATCATGATCATTTCAGCCTCGTTGATATAAGGTACTGCCTTGCCAGCAACACCGCTGATCATATGACCGATGATTGCTGAAACACCTGCTTCAATAAGTTTCTTGTCAGCCTCAACGGCTGTTGCATCACTGCCACCATCATCCTCTACAATCAATTCAATGGATCTGCCATTAATGCCGCCTTGGGCATTGATTTCCTCCACTGCAAGCATCGTTCCATACATACCTTGAACGGCAATCTCAGAGCTGGTGCCGGTAAGATTGCCTGTAAAACCGATTTTAATAGGTTTCTTGGTGCAGCCGCTGAATAAAAATAGAGCTATTAGAAAGAGGGTCATAATCATAGTAACGAAACGTTGCTTCATGAGTGGCTCCTTTCATTTTATAAGGAATATGAGCGATGCTCATAATAGTGATAGGGTATCGGATTATATGAAGATTTAGTTCCATTCTATTATATCATATGTGCGGAAAAGGGGTTACAATAAGTACTATATGTTGTTGTCTGATGTCTTATGACAACGAGCATTAGATGAAAGAGACGGGAGTGGGATCATGAGAAGGAAAACGGAGACTCAGAAAGCCTATCACCAGGCGATGAAAGCTGAAGGTAGAGTGGTTAAAAAGACCAGCTTTAGAGAGGGTAAGCTTTGGTTTTATACGAGTAGGATATTGTTGATTATAGTGATTGGATGGCTTGTCAGCATGGGGGATGGCGTTTTGTACGGCATTCTTGACATGTTTCGTTAAAGACAGGGTTGTAAGTGAATGTTATCCGTCTAAAGGACTATAGGGTAATGAGATTCTGGAGAAAGTATGGTAGAATAGAACTATATTTTTGATACTCAATTATACTTAGAGGGTGCATCAGCCATTCATTGAATGAGTGATGCATGTATAATACAAGCAGTGGATCTTACAGGTTAGGGGCTATGATGAATAAATATGATTATGATGCCAGAGATGCGTTTCAACGGCGTTTGCATCGGCAGATCCTATGGATCATGATGCTGACCAGTATAGTGAATATCATAGGCAATATTATTATCGGTTATCCAACGGCGGCAAATTACAAATGGGTGGTAGCGTTGGTGATTGCTATATTAATGATGCGCTATGGTATTACATCTGCTAAGCGTCAGTGGCGGATGTTCGGACTTGTGACTTCATTGGTGTATATTATGTTACCGGCTGGGTGGTATAATTCAGGACAGGGAACAAACAATGCGTTGGCGTATCTTTTTTTGCTGGTTATTGTATCTACGATATTGTTTGAGGGTGGGCAACGGCTGTTTCTTTTAGCCTCAGCCATACTTATATTCATCCTGACAGAGGTGACGGGTTACCTGATGCCCGATTTATTGCCACAGATAAGTCGACAGGTTCACTTTATGGATCGTATGGTCCAAATACCGATGGTCGTACTTATTGCTGCGGTGATGTTGATACAATTTGCAGAGACTCTAAGAGAAAAGCATAGGGATCTGGCGGACCTTAATGAACAGCTTCATACGATGGCCTATACGGATGCTTTGACGGGATTGGGCAATAGAGGATTCATATTCGAACGCATGGATCTGCTGATTAATAGTAAAACGGATTTTGTTACGTTGATGATCGATATGGATAATTTCAAATATGTGAACGACACCTTCGGACATATGGAAGGGGATCGATTGATTGTCAGGTTGGCAGAAACACTACGAACTTGCTTTGGTGATAATGCTGATATTGCCAGGTACGGCGGCGATGAGTTCATTGTAATATTGCAGGAAGATACACGTCTGATAGCCAGACTGTGTGATGAATTCCTTCGTCAAGTAAGACATCAAGTACGCGTTGGTGATTATGGTGCTACCATAAGCGGGGGATATGCGGCATATGATGGCCAAATGGAGATGGACATGTACCTTAGGACAGTGGATCGAATTCTTTATAGCGCTAAGGGGCAAGGGAAAGATCAGATTTTGGATGAAGCTGGCGGTAACGGGCAGCGGGAAGGTATGAACGGATGAATCATTGGATGATTGATGACGCTCGTATCATTTTATTCTAATAATTAATGAGGTGGTGTAGAGAATGACTGTTGAAGAACTGACGCTGCAGTATGAGAAAGCGCGAAAGAAAGGTCTTAGGGTGATTGGTCAGTATAAGGCCAGTGGCCGCAACAGCGAATTACCAGTTCTGGATAGCATTCTTTCCAGGCAAAACATATTGTCTGAAGTGTCTTTGGGGTATTTGGAGATACCCATAAAAAAGGTCATTGGCACCAAGACACAGGGGAGGAGTTCGTCTTTTTCTCCCAATTATATGCCGATTCTTGATAAAGAGACGGAATTTGCCAACAAGTGGATGCACTTGTATAAAGCCCATATGACTGAGGGTATCAGAGATCCCGTTAAAGTCTATGAGTATATGAACTGGTATTATGTGGAAGAAGGCAATAAGCGGGTCAGTGTGCTTAAATACAGTGAAGCAGCACTGGTGCCAGCGACGGTTACAAGGATGATTCCCAAGTATGACAAGGATGATCCCACAATTGTCATGTATTATGAATTCCTTGATTTCTATAAGAAAATGCCTGTTAACTTCATATGGTTCTCTGAGCTTGGCTGCTTTGACCGACTGTATAAAATCGTTGAGAAATACGGATGGCAACTGGAAAAGAATCAGGGTGAATTAAGCAAGAACTATTACAACTTCCGTAAAAATTACTTTAAGATCGGTGGCGATGCTCTGCCTGTTACGACAGGGGATGCATTTTTGAAATATCTGGAGATTCATCCGATGGATGATGATGTGGCAGAGAATATTCAGGAAGATGTGAAGAACATCTATGAAGAATTGTCAGTCATTGATGAAGAGGATATGGTTGAGTTAGCTCTTGATGACACTTCTTTGGAGAAAAGGTCTTTATTCTCGGGGTTTCCAGGACTTCGTAAGAAGATGAAGATTGCTTTTGTCCATGCGAAGAACCAAGGGGACTCCGCCTGGACCTACGCCCATGAATTAGGCAGGATGCATCTGGAAAACACCTTGGGTGATAGTGTATCCACGGTGTGCTTCAACGATATTCCTGAGGATGACCGAGCTTATGATGCCATTGCGAAGATTGCTGAGCAGAACTTTGACGTGATCTTTGCTACATCGCCAGCCTTTATTCACCAGACTTTGAAGGCTTCCATGAAGTATGAGCAGGTGAAGTTCCTTAATTGTTCGGAGAATTTGTCCTATCGACATTTGAGAACTTATTTTGGTCGTATCTATGAGCCGAATTTCTTGGTGGGGATGATTGCTGGTGCTATGACCAAGACCAATCAACTGGGCTATGTGGTGACATATCCTATTCCGGAAGTTATCAGCAGTATCAATGCTTTTACCTTAGGGGCACAGTTTATGAACCCTTATGTAGAAGTCTTTGTAAAATGGGTTAGTGATACGGCCACCAGCGCTGATGAATGTCTCCAGATTGACAGGCAACTGGTGGAGATGGGGTCTGATATCATTTGCCATCAGGAATCAGCTGATCTTAAGACCAGTCTGAATCATTCAGGTATCTATTTTGCCAATGATTTGGGCGAAGATAAGGTAACCATGAGTTTGGCGGTACCGATATGGCATTGGGGTACCTTCTATGAAAAAATCGTCAGTGGCATCGTCAGTGGCAATTATAATAGAATCAACGGTTTTATGGGCAGCGAACAGCGTGCCATCAGCTACTGGTGGGGAATGGACACAGGTGTTGTGGATGTGATGTATTCCAGATCCAAGTTGCCAAGTCACTTGATTAAGTCTGTGGAATTCATGAAAAGCATGATTCTTGAAGGAAGAGCCCATCCCTTTAAAGGACCAATTTATGATCAGAAGGGTAACTTAAGGGTGGAGAAGGATGATCATATAGGTAATGAAGGCATTTTGACAATGGATTGGTTCGTTGACGGTGTCATCGGATCAATACCTACTATCGACGCCATGAAAGAGGACCATAAGTTACTGGATCTGTTTAGCGTTAAAAAGAAATATCGCTAGAATAAGAAAATTGTAATTTTTTTTAAAAATGACAAGACCCCCTCAAGGTTAACGATAACCTAAGGGGGTCTTTGTAATGAACGGCTATTTGGTCTCTTCAGCTTTTGGTGTTTCAACGACTTCATTGCCTTGCGTGCCAGGCAATGAGGCGGGTGTGGCTGCGTTACTCTTTGTGCCAAGATAATCCGGTAAATCCATACCGGCCATATTGAACATTTCCTGCATTGGTGGGATGGAACCCATCAAGCCGGAAAGGAAGCCTGCAGTAGAAGTTTTGCCATCTTTGCTATTGCCTTGGCCGCTGTCCCAGACAGTGACCTTATCAATCTTGATATTCTTAATGGCATCCACTTGAGTCTTAACCAGTTCTTCCATCTTATCAGCGATAATCAGTTTGATAGCATCGTTGGCTTGTCCGCCTGCTGCATCAACCAGTTTCTCAAAACCGGCTGCTTGCTTGGCGAGAATCTCTTCAATACCACGAGCCTGGGCTTCCATCCTAGCGAAGGTCGCGTCGGCTTCACCTTTGGCTTTACGACGAATTTGTTCAGCTTCTGCTTCAGCAGAAATCTCTATACGGCGCTTGTCTATTTGAGCCTGAACGATGATATCGGCTTCCTTGGAAGCAGTCTCTCTAGAGGCACGTGCTTGCTCAGCTATTTGCTCTGCAGAGTAAGCTTCTTCCAGTGCCTTTGCTGATTGAACCTTTTCTGCCGCAGTCGCCTTACGAAGGGCTTCGGCTTCTCTCTCTCGTCTAAGAGCCTCAGAGTTGGCAACTGTAACTTTGGCCTCATTCTCACCCTGGATAGCAAGGGCGTTGGATTCAGCAACTTTAACACGTTCGTCTTGTTGCGCGATTGCTTGACCGATAGAACCGTCACGGTTCTTCTCTGCAACTGATTTCTTGGCATCATTGATTGCTTTGGCGGCGGCTTCTTTACCAAGGGCTTCTATGTAGCCAGATTCATCTTTGATGTCGGTTACGTTAACGTTGATCAGGCGAAGACCGATCTTCTTAAGTTCCGATTCAACGTTGTTGGAAACAGCCATGAGAAATTTGTCACGGTCTGTGTTGATCTCTTCAATATCCATGGTGGCAACGACCAGACGAAGTTGACCGAAGATGATGTCTTTAGCCAATTCTTCCACTTCCTGAAGCTTAAGGCCAAGCAGACGTTCGGCAGCATTTTGCATAACGCCAGCCTCTGTTGAGACACCAACGGTGAACCTGGAAGGCACATCGATACGGATGTTCTGCTTGGACAGTGCATTGGTCAGGTTAACATTGATGGAGATTGGGGTCAAACTAAGGAATTCATAATGCTGGATGATGGGCCAGATAAAAGCGGCGCCACCATGAATACACTTAGCACTCCTGGTTGTCCCTGTGCTGCCTTTACCGACGCGACCGTAGATAACAAGGATGCGGTCCGAAGGACAGCGCTTGTATCTTGACAACAAAGCCATCAATGTCATGAAAACAAGAACGACCAGAACAACAAGGCCAATCAAGAAATTCAAATTACCTATCATACTTTTCTCCTCTTCCTGTAATGTGAGAACGTAACATTCTCTATGATTTATTCCAAACGCTCAACCACCAGGGTTGTCGCATTCAGCATGTCTACAACGCGTACCATTTCATTGGTGCCGATCATCTTTGCGTCCTCAGTAACGGCGCTGACCTCAATCAGACTTTCCTGAAGCAACATCTGTACTTTCCCTAGACCTGATTTGGAGGGCGGGATTGGAATATAGACTTGTGCTTCTTTGCCAATGGCATTGCGATAATTCAGATTACCACTTTGTTGTAATCTGGAGATGGTGTAGAACAGTATAGCGATGATGAACATACCACCAAGACCGGCTATGATGGCCAGCAGCATGACGATTACCAGATGAAGGTCTGTCTCTGCCAAGGCAGCACCAATCCATCCGAACATGGTGCAAAAGGCGATGATGCCTCTAAAGGTAACAAAACGAAAGTCAGCACCACCGGCAAGATTGTCAAAATCCATCATGGTATCGCTTTCAATATCCATATCAAAGTCACTGACAGGTTCAAAATCCATATCGACATCCATATCCATGTCCATATCACCGTCACCAAAATCCATACCATCACCGCCACCTATGCCAAAGCCTATTAAGGTCATAAGGGACTGGAGCAACAGTATGATTGTTGAAGGAACAGCGAAAAGATAGAAAAACTTGGTCAGAGGACTGAGGGTGCTCCACCAATCAGTCATAGCATCAACCTCCTAAGTAAATATCATTTACCATAATTGTAGCCTTTGGTCATCTCATTGTCAAGAATCCCATTATTAAAAGAAGATTAGAAGGTGACATCATCCATTGACGGGGTGGTATAGGATATGTTAGGTTGAGGAAGTAGCAGTTGCATGAAAGGTCAATGAGTGGTACACTTTTGGTAAATATAATTTACACATATAGGAGGTGACCTATGGGTGATATGACTTTAGGGCAGAAAATTAGAAGCCTGAGATTAGCAAAACAGTTGACCCAGAAAGAATTGGCAGGGGACTGTATCACTAGAAATATGCTTAGTCAGATTGAGAATGGGAGCGCGATGCCATCGATGAAGACAATGGAATACCTGGCGGATAAGCTTCAGAAGCCTATTGGTTACTTTGTTGATGGCACCAATGAGACGATGGACATTACACATCTGTTGACCCGTCTGGTAGAGATGGACGGCGCTACGGATTATGAAGGGGCTTGTAAGCTTTTGGAAGCATCATTGACCGATCAGCCTGAGTGGACCGGTTACCCGATGATTGTTGAGTCTTTTTTAACCTTTCATATGAAGGCTGCCAGCGAACAGATGGCTATTGAAGGCTATGAGAAAGCTGAGGCGTTACTTGAGGCGATACTACCTTATGAGAAGTATCTGAGCCAAGGAAGTCAGATTCAGATGTGTCGCGTGTATGAGACGCTGGCAGAGGCTAAAGCGAAGCTGGGCGATTTTGATGGGGCTAAGGCCTATTATGAAAAAAGCCGTCTGATGGTATGTGGTCTTAATGCATCGAATGAGGTTCAAGCCCTCTACATTCGAATGATGGAAGGGGATGATGACTCATTAGGTACGCTGATTGACCAATTGGATACCCGTTATTTTGATGAGAACAATCTGGCAAGGTTTCAAATGATTGCTGGAACGACCATGATGCGAAATGGTGATATGGACAAGGCCATTCATTATTTGAAAGAGGCGATGGTCTATTATGAGCAACAACGGGAGAGTCTTGCTCTATACGCTATATATGAACAGTTGAGTCAGTGTTATTCTCAGAAAGATGACTACAAGATGGCTTACGATTACCTTCAAAAGGCCCAGGACAAGAGATGAAGCGCCAATAGCCAGGCGTCGTCCTGTATGCTATAATAATTCTGGGGGAAGTCACGGAGAAGACGATGGGATATAACACGATCGATGTCAACGTTGCTTTGGAACAGCTCGGTGGTTCAGAAAAATTATATAAAACGGTGGTCAAGGGTTTCTATGAGCGCTACAGTGATGTGGATAGACATATAGAGACTTTATTGCTGGCAGTTGATTTAGAAGAAGCCAGACGCTTGGCCCATAGCATGAAGGGCCTCTGTGGTAATCTGGGGGCTTTTAAGTTGCGTCAAAGAGCGTTGGATCTGGAGCTTGCCATTAAGAACAATGAGCCTAATATTCAGGCATATCTGCATTGCTTCTCTGAAGAACTTGCCTTAGTGGTTTCAGATGTGATTCATATTCTTGAAGACAGATTTGATATGACCCTGACGACAACAGAGGATGAATGTCACTGTGGTAAGGCCTGTCAGGCTTTGGTCCATGCCCTTAAGACATATCGCTACTCAGATATTACAGAAGCCGTCGCTCAGATCAAACTTGAGACATCGGATAAGAACGTGCTAAGTGCCGCATTGGTCAAAGCATTTGAGTTGATTGGCAGATTTGACTATGACGAAGCCTTAAAAACTTTAGAGAAAGAATGCATATTATGAGAACATACATTGTACTGGATATAGAGACGACGGGTATCAGTCCGGAAATTGAAGCGATTACGGAGATTGGTGCGGCTAAGATTGTTAATGGTAATATCGCAGAGACCTTCAGCAGCCTAGTGAACCCGAACCGTCCGATACCGGCGAAGATTACTGCATTGACAGGCATTACGGATGAGATGGTGGCAGAAGCACTGCCCATCGAGGATGTAATGCCTTCTTTTATCGAATTCTGTGAGGCGCTGCCTATTCTTGGCCATAACGTTAATTTTGATTATTCTTTTTTGAAGACAGCAGCTTCGAGGCTTGGCCTGAACTTTGAAAAAACAGGACTTGATACATTGGTCCTTTCCAGGCAATTCCTTGAGAAGCAGAAGAGTTATAGCTTAACAAACCTGATTGAAGTGTTTGGGTTATCAAGAGAGAACGCTCATAGAGGTCTCGATGACGCTCTGGCAACTTGGCAGATCTATGAGAATATCTATGCCAATCATTACAAGGAAGAAACTTCTAAGGTATTCGTACCTAAGCCTTTCTTTTACAAGCCGAAAAAGCAGTCTCCGATTACTGATAAACAAAAGCGTTTTCTGTCCGATCTATTGCATCGCTACAAGGTGGAGCCGGATTATGTGATTGAGGACTTGTCCAAGAGCGAAGCCAGTAGAAAAATCGACCAAATCCTTCATACATATGGGCGACGGGAATGAAACGCATAGTATAAAAAAATCCTTCACATTTTAGGTGAAGGATTCGTAAAAGTATATTTATGATAAGAGCGTCAAAAGCTGTTTCATAAACAACCTTATGAAACCTCAGTCCTCATGAATCTTATAAGTAAGCAGCAACGGCACTGAGTACCATAGCTAATACTAATACTGAGGCTATGCCAACGCTTATACGCTTGACGAGTTTACGGTTGGTAAAGAACATTTAATCATCTCCATTTCTATAGGACATACCATAATTCCTACTAGTATAACCTTTGGGTTACTGAACTGAGCATATTAGGTATATTATATAGGAAAAGAACGTTAAATTCAATGTTACATCATCGAAGCAAGATGGCTTCGTTATCACGTTACCACCGAATCGTAGAATACAGGAGTAGGATATGACATCATCCATGCCCATTTTGTTCATATGGCTTCTAATCGCCATCTTTGTCTTCAGGTACAAGATGAAAAAAAGCAGCAAGACAAGGGAAGAAGCAACAAGAGCGTTTTGGCAAAAAGAAGAAGCCTCTTTGGTCGTAAGAAAAAAAGCCCTTGATGAGGCGGATTATGTACATCCCAGCCTCTCGGAGGCAGACTTGAAACCACCATCCTATTATGATGAGACAGGTCTGTCACAGTTGAAACGCCAGGACAGTTATCTAAGAGAGTTAATACAGCAGCCGATGGTGAATTTCGCCCATGTAACCAATACAGACCTTAGACTGAAGTATGGTACGGCGATGCTTACATCCATTGAGCAATATGAAGAGACCTATAATGCCTATGTAACAACCCTTTACAGAATGGCAGAAAAACTGCTGGAGGCAGGAGAAGGTAATTATGCCGCCAAGTTGCTTGAGGAAGGAATACAGCTTGGAACGGATAATAGAAAACACTATTTGCTTCTGGCAAAGTACTATCTTTCGAATAATAGAATAGAAAAAATCGAAGGTCTGATAGACCAGGCACAAGCCCTTGAAAGTCTGACGAAAGAGGCACTGCTTAAGGCGCTGGAGGATATTAGATCACAAGCCTATAACAAGTAGGTAATGACAGAAGCTGCCCCCCATGACAAAAATATGGAACAGCTCATGGAAGCCGAACCAACGATTGTTCTTCAGTGGCCATTTAAGGGCGTAGATAAGACCACCGATGGTATAGATGATGCCACCGGCTAAAAGCCATATAAAACTTTCATAGGAAAGTACAGCCATAATCGGTCTAAGTGCCAGGACGACCAACCAGCCCATTAGAATATAAAGTCCAGTACCAAGCCACCTCGGAGCATTGATCCATAATGCTTTCATAATAATGCCAGTGATAGCAATCGCCCAGATAATAGCAAAAAGTCCATAGCCTACGACGCCTTTTAGTGCAACCAGACAGATGGGGGTATAAGTGCCTGCAATAAGTACGAAGATCATCATATGGTCAATGCGTCGGCAGATCAGTCTCATACGCTCAGGTCTGTCGATGATATGGTATACAGTACTGGCGGTATACAATGCAACAAGGCTCAGACCGAAGACAGCAAAAGATAAGATATGAGGTAAGTCGCCGTTATCCAAAGATACCTGAATGAGCCTAATGACTGCGGCCAAGGATAGGACTGCGCCAGCAAAATGGGTTAAAGCGCTGACGGGGTCTTTTATTTTCATTATTAACACACTCCTTACGTATGTAGTATTGGATACTACTTAGTATATATATTGACATGCTAACATGTAGTTGCTATATTTGCAACGAATAATCGCTTGCGATTTAGTTTGGAAAGGGTCCGAAACATGAACATATATGACATAGCAAAGATGGCCGGTGTTTCAATAGCAACAGTATCTCGGGTAATCAATGACCGTCCTGGGGTGAGTGCAAAGGCCAGAGCTAAGGTAGAGGCTGTCCTGGAAGAAACCAACTTCAGGCCCAATCAGATAGCCAAAAGTCTGACCAATCAAAAAACCAATGTGATTGGTTTGGTTATGCCAGGGGTCAATAATTATTTCAGTGACCGTATTGACGGCATCAACAAGGTCTGCAAGCAGCGAGGCTATAGCCTGATGATTATGGCCAACCATAAAGACAGCAATTCAGTCAAGGAAGATGTGGATAATTTTAATCTCCTCTTTGAAAAAAGAGTGGACGGTATTATCTATTTTCCTACTAATGTTATGCAGGAGCAAATAGATGCCATTACGAGGATTAGGGAAAAGATTCCGGTTGTTGTAACCGACAAGGAAATACCGGATGTGAAGTTGCCTTGTGTCCTTCAGGATTTTGTGAAGCCGACGAATAAAGTGATGACTCATCTGATTGAAAGCGGTCACAAGCGCATTGCCTTTATACATGGACAGTCCTATGATGCCCCAAATGCCAAACGTCGTGAAGTCTATAGTAAAGCGTTGGCTATGGCAGGCATTACCTTTGACCCAGCATTGGTTGTAGAAGGGGATTATTCCGTAGAGTCAGGTTATTATGCAATGCAGTACATATTGGATGCCACATCCAAATGGCCAACGGCTGTTTTTGCAGGCAATGATCATATGGCAATCGGTGCCATTAGAGCCCTTAATGAGAAGGGTATTGCTATACCTGACACTATAGCGGTTATTGGTTATGATGATATAGAATTTGCTAAATATGTAACACCAGCACTGACCACCATAAGAATTGATCAGCACCATATGGGAAAACTGGCAGCAACGATGGTCATCGACTTGATTGAGGGGCATCTTAATGATTACCATAAGATTGTGATGGACTATGAATTTATTTTAAGGGACAGTGCCAAATAGAAAGGAGATACACATGAAAGATTGGATTTCTTGGGATGAATATTTTATGGGGATTGCGATCCTCTCAGCTTATAGGAGTAAAGACCCCAGTACAAAAGTTGGGGCCTGCATTGTTGATGGTGACAATAAGATTGTCGGCGTGGGCTATAATGGCTTTCCTACGGGATGCGATGACACGGCTTTACCTTGGGAAAGGGAAGGAGACTTCCTTGAAACCAAATACCCTTATGTATGTCATGCAGAATTGAATGCTATCCTAAACAGCAGTACGAACCTTAAAGGCTGTCGCCTCTATGTTGCTTTGTTTCCATGTAATGAATGCGCCAAAGCCATTATCCAGTCCGGCATAAAAGAAGTGATCTATCTGGATGATAAATACAAGGATACAGACGGTGTCAGAGCGTCAAAGAAAATGTTTGACTTGGCCGGGGTTGCTTATACTCAGTTAACCATTGAACGTAACAGTCTGACAATCAACTATAGAGAGAATTACAAAATGCAGTAATGGCCTGATTAAGTCATCAAAAGGTTACGTATTTTGAATAGTGGGCAGATTAATTATGAAACGAGCTTTTGACGCTCTTATAATGGGATACATCCATAGATTTTTAGAGGTTTTTATGAGATAATGAATCTCGTCTATAAGGGTTAAGGCAAGATGGTTTGACCGGCTAATATAGACAATGAGAGTATCTGGTGGCATATGGAATGCCGTGTTGCTGGATTGTATTAATGAGGAGGGACCATGAGTCTTAAAACGAGAAAACTAATTGTAACAGCACTGATTATGTCATTGGTGATGCAGGTATTTACAGGCCTTCATTTGATGGCGTCGGAAGACATGTCGGATATCAGTGGTCACTGGGCAAAGACCCAGGTAGAAAGTTTGGTGGCCAGTGGTGCTATCACCGGATACCCGGATGGTACTTTTTTACCGGACAATACGATGACAAGAGCAGAGTTCATTGCCGTTGTTACTAGACTTTTGGATTTGAATCAGGAGACAACCTACGCTTTTTCTGATGTTCCTTGGGATCATTGGTCTAATGGCTATGTAGGGGCGGCTCTTGATTATGAACTGATCGATTTGGCAGATTATTATGATGATGCGTCAGGCACCTATGATTTTTTGCCAAATCAGAATATTACACGGGGTGAAATCGCTGAGATTGTTGTTAAAGCCCTTGGCAATACTTACGCTGCAGAGACTTTCAGTGGTAGTTTGAATGGTTTTTCTGATGGAGCCAGCATTCCAGCCGATCAGTCAGGCTATGTAGACATCGCATCAGAAGAAGGCATTATCACAGGTTATCCGAATGGTACCTTTGGCGCTGCCAAGACGGCTACAAGAGCTGAAGCCAGTGTCATGCTTATTAGAATGGAGACATCTCTTGCCAGCAAACCGGAGAAATCCGTGGTAGACAGTGAAGATATCTACGCCTTTTACAGCCAGAATGTTGTCAAAATCTATCTATATGACAGCTACGGTTATGACCTTGGGACAGGAAGCGGCTTTGTTCTGAATCAAGATGGGGATATTGTCACCAATTACCATGTTATTGAAGAAGCCTATACAGTTGAAGTCGAGTTCTATGATGGAACAAGGGTTCAAGTTGAGAGTGTTGTTAATTACGATGTCAGCAGAGATGTTGCGGTCATAAACATTGGCAATATTCAAACTGATGTTGTGCCTGTTAGAATAGGCAATGACAGAGATGTGAATATTGGAAGTACGGTCTATGCGATCGGCTATCCCCTTGGACAGGGATTGACCATCACCGATGGCTTGATTAGTTCAGAATATTATGAAGTCTATGATGAGCTTTACCTTCAGATCTCAGCGCCGATTTCTCCAGGCAACAGCGGTGGGCCATTGGTGAATAAGTACGGGGAAGTCATCGGGATCAATACCCTGGCTTCAAGCCTTTATGCTCAGAACATGAATTATACCATTCCAATCTCGTTGATTGGCGATCTGCTTACGACGGACAATACCATATCCATGGTGGCGTTTGCCGAAAGGGATACGGACATTATGAGCCGTCTGAATGTTAATGTGGATGATGTCAAAGTTTATGGTGTGGATAGTATAACCGGTGAAAAGGTATATGCAGATAAGAACCACTTTGATTTGAATGAGGTCTATAATTTTGGCGTTGAAGTGACTTTATCCCATGACCGTACCGTTGGTGACAGTGCCATCTATGTGTCAATGGATATTTATGATGGTGATTATGATTATTATGACTATATGACTTACAATTTGAATCTAAGTGGTGGTACAACCACTATATTGGACTTGCCATATGAATCCTATTATAGTTATCTAAGCAGCGGCTACTATTACCTGGAACTGTATCTTGGTGATAGCGGTTATCTTCTCGAAGGGGTTAGCTTTGACGACCATACCGGGTTTGGTGATTATGTGATGACCGAAACCAGTATCAGTACCTATGATGTGGATTTGTATAATTCAGATTACACAACCTTATATAGTGATCGTTTTGATGTGAATAGCTTATCTGGCGTTGGTATTGAGCATACAATGACCTTTAGCGAGATGTTCTATTCCTACCATAGCTTCCTTGTGCGCTATGAGGTAACAGGGCCGAATGATGTGACGGATGTTTTGTATGACACCTTATTTGGTGCATCTTACAGTTATTCAGGGACTAACAGTTTCACCTATTATGGCTCTGAGGATGTGCCTCTTAAGACAGGCAATTATATCATTAAAGCCTTTGTAGGCGATGAACTGGTCGATGAAGGTAGTTTTTATATCGGAGATATTAACAGGGATACGATTAATGACATTGAAGTTGAAGAGGTTCGCTTCTACGATTATTACGGTGAAGAACCAGTGGACTTCGCCTTTGATGATTATTATTACCCTGCTGTGGTCTTAAGCTTTGGTGATATTACGCAGGCCTTATCTCTTGAAGTTGGGTATGCTATTCGTGGGGAAGGTGCAACAAAAGCCTCTATTATAGATGATATCCAATCCTATGATATTGCCGTTTACACTGAGATGAGTGGTGAGACAGAGGAAGTTTATCTGCCCCTTACAGATGTGCCGACATCCTTCTACAATGGCGGCTTGTCAGCCGGTGAAGCCATTGTCATGGACATATATGTGGGTGGTCGTTACAAAGATACAGTTGAAATTCATCCAGGGGTAGACTATGAAGAGGCAATGTCTATTAATCGTGTGTCCTTTATGGCATCGCCTTTTTCCAATGAAGAGGTGATGGAACTGGGCAGTGATGCGGTCTATTATGTGGGTGAATATTATGATGTTGAGGAGCCTTTGGTCACTGCTACTGATTTGATCACGGACCATCTGAGCTATGTTATATGGGTTAATGAGCCGGGTGAAACATCGAGTATTGCTATGACCTATCCAATTGAGTTGGCCTTGTACAAGGATGCAGACGGTTCTTTAGTAGCCACTTCACGAGAAACTTCAGCAGTTTGGACAGACTTAAGCTACGGCATCTACATCAATTCTTTCGAACTTGAAAGCGGTAGTTCATATGATGCAGGCAACTATACACTAAAAGTCTATTATGGCGATGCACAGAAAGTCATCTATGAACAGGCGGTTGTGATTGCCGAGTAGTTATTTTGTTAGAATAGGATTAATCAACCCTTGCTTGTTTGGCACCTCAATTATTGGGGTGTCTGGTATGGGTATAATGAAAGATGTGAAATATGAAGACCCTTTTAGTTGGCATTAATGCCAAGTTCATTCATTCGAACCTGGCCATACGATATATGGAGAAATATGCTGCGAGGCGTGGAGTATCCGTTGCTACAGCAGAGTTTACCATCAATCAATCCATTGACTTGATTATGGACCACATTATGGACGCATATCCTGATGTGGTTGGGTTCTCATGCTACTTATGGAATATAGAGATGGTCAGGCAGTTGGCTATGATGATCAAACAGGTTAGGCCAAAGGTGAAAATCTTGTTCGGGGGCCCGGAAGTCTCTTATGATTCGGAACTGCTGATGTCTTCGGATATGGCAGTGGACTATGTTATATCTGGTGAAGGGGAAGTCAGTACGACGGCGTTGATTGAGGCCTTGTCAAAGGGGCTGTCCCTTGATCATGTGCCAGGTCTTACCTACCGTCAAGAAAGCAAGGTTGTTAAGAATCTTGCTGGTCACCCAATGGCGATGGCAGAGGTGCCTTTTGTCTACGAGGATGATTTGTCTTCTCTAGCCAATAAGATTATCTATTATGAAACCAGCAGAGGTTGCCCATACAAGTGCCAATACTGCTTGTCTTCTATTGAAAAAGGTGTTCGTTTTAGACCGATAGAGATGGTCAAGGAGGAGCTTCAATTCTTCCTAGACCATCAGGTGCCACAGGTGAAGTTTGTGGATCGTACATTCAATGCCAATAAGAAGCATACATGGGCTATTTGGCATTATCTGCATGAGCACGATAATGGTGTAACGAATTTTCACTTTGAGATTACAGCGGATCTGCTTGATGATGCGACCATTGAATTTCTTACAAAAGTACGGCCGGGCCTTTTTCAGTTTGAAGTTGGTGTTCAGTCCACTCACGAACCGACGATTATAACCCTTGAACGAAAAGTGGACTTTGAGAAACTTAAGGATAAGGTCATCAAAGTCATGGTAGGTGGCAATATCCATATGCACTTGGATTTGATTGCAGGTCTGCCAAAGGAAGATTATCCTACTTTCAGACAGTCGTTCAATGATGTGATGGCCATAAGACCGGAGCAATTGCAATTAGGATTCCTGAAGGTGTTAAAAGGTAGCCGTATTCATCAACTTCAGCGTGAGTATGACATTACTTATCGGCAGTTTGCTCCTTATGAGGTATTAAGTACTAAGGAGATGTCTTATGAGGATTTGAGGCGGCTGAAGCGGATTGAAGAAATGCTCGAGGTCTATTACAACAGCCATCAGTTCGAAACGGCTATTGACTATTTGACTGGGCTTTGCTCCAGCCCTTTTGACTTATTCGAGGGTATGGCTGATTGGTGGCATGAACAAGGTTTGTTTGATATGCCTCACAATAAACTTAAGTTGTATGAATTATTGGAATCATATGGTTCGAAAGTGGATTATGTGGATGTTCCTAGACTTAGGAATTATCTTAAACATGATTTGATCTTACGTGAGAAGCCGAAGAAATGGCCGGCTTTTATTCAGAGAGAAGAGAAAGTCAGTCCCCAGGCCAGATGTTTTTATCAGAATGAGGCGCTGAGGGAGACTTTATTTGCCAATTATGAGGGCATGAGTGCCAAGCAATTGACCAGGATGACCCATTTGGAATGTTACGAGTATGATGTTCTTGGTGATGGGGAGAAGTCGGTTCGGTGGTTGTTTTATGATTATCGGGATCGGGATTTTATGACTGGGTGTGGGGCTGTTGTGAATGTGACGGCATTGGTTTTGTAGGGGGATGGTGGTCGCAGATTGCCAGTCGCAGGTCGCCGGAAGAGAATTGGGGATTTGTTCGAAGCCTCAGACATGCTTGCTGCGCAATCAAACTCGTTTCGATACAAACCCCCAATCCTCATCCGGCTCGGTTTAGTGGGGATACAGGAAAACTCGTTTTGTTATAAGAGCTAAATGCTTTGTCTGCTCGGTTTCGCCGGGATATAGTTTTGATACAAACGCTCAATCCTTGTCAGGTTCTGTATCGGGTGGTGTTAAAAAGCCAACGGTTGTTATGTTGTAAGATTAAGGAGTTGGAAATGACTAAGAAAGTTGCGGCGCAGGTTATGGCTATTTTGTATGAGCTGCACCCGAATGCGGAATGTGAATTGAATCATCAGACGCCGTTTCAGTTATTGGTGGCGACGGTTTTGTCGGCTCAGACGACGGATGTTGCGGTGAATAAGGTGACGCCTGCTTTGTTTGAGCGTTATCCTACTGCTTATGATATGTCGCTGGCGAATGTTGGGGATGTTGAAGATTTGATTCGTAAGATTGGTCTGTATAAGAACAAGGCGAAGAATGTGGTTGCATTGTCTCAGATGCTGGTGGAAGATTATGATCAGAAAGTACCGGAGTCCATTAAAGAGCTGGTGAAGCTGCCTGGGGTAGGTCAGAAGACGGCTAATGTGGTGGTTAGCAATGCTTTTGGTGTGCCGGCGATTGCGGTGGATACCCATGTGTTTCGTGTTTCCAACAGAATCGGTATTGCCAATGCTAAGAATGTGAAGGACACGGAGCTTCAGCTTCAGAAGAAGATTCCCAAGGATGAATGGATACAGGCCCATCATACCTTTATTTTTCATGGTCGTTATATGTGCGATGCAAGAAGTCCTAAGTGTGAGGTATGTCCACTGACGGATTATTGCAAGTATTATAAGAAGATGAGTAAGTAGTTAGAGGTTTGGCTAAAACCCGCTTATGTCGAATCCATTGATTCATCTGAAGCCTCAGACAAGTCTGCGATGCAGCCAAACTCGTTTCGTGATGAACCAACGGCTCCGCCATAAGCTATATTGATTAGAAATAAACAGTTACAGATTAAGATATTATGAAGGAGGACAAATGGATGAAAACACCGATAGTGATCGGCATCGCCGGAGGCACCGGATCAGGTAAAACAACTCTGGTAAAAAAGTTGAGAGATGTGGTCGGTGACGAAGTTGTTACTCTGACCCATGATTTCTATTATAAGGACAATGAAGGTATTTTGCTGGAAGAACGAAAAAAACTAAATTATGATCATCCTCATGCTTTTGACACGGACATGATGGTAGCGGATGTGGAGGCTTTGAAGCGGGGAGAAGAAATCGATCATCCTCTCTATGATTTCGTCCTGCACACAAGGTCTAAAGATTCGGTACATGTAGGACCAAAGAAGGTCATCATCGTTGAAGGCATCCTTATCTTTGAACACAAAGCTTTGCGGGAACTTTGCGACATGAAGATCTTCGTGGACACAGATGCCGATGTCAGAATCATCAGGCGCTTAACAAGGGATGTGAAAGAACGGGGACGAAGTATGGATTCCGTTATTTCTCAATACCTGAATACGGTCAAACCGATGCATGAAGAATTTGTCGAACCATCGAAGAAGTTCGCTGATATCATTGTACCGGAGGGTGGTTATAACACAGTCGCCATATCCATGATCAGGGACAGAATCAGGACCTTATTGGCGCGATGACCCTAGGTGATGTATAATGTAAGAGACTGAATCGTTACTCTATAACATTGCACTATACAAGGAGTAACCCGGTAACGGGCAGTGACTATATGAGCTTACATATACCCTTTGAACAATTGACACAGACTCAGAAGCTGTTCTTATATGTGGATACACGCCAGCCTTTCCTTAATGGCAAGGCTATCTTTTCAGACGGTACTGATTTTTATTGCAGCCCATCGGAGCCAACGGACAATGATGAAATTACCATTCGCTTTCGATGTGCCAAGAATAACATCGATCAAGTGTTCCTCTGCTACAATGATCGTAGAGAATTGATGGCGCTGGATTTTTCAGATGAATTGTTTGATTACTATACAATGACAATTGCACCGCTTAAGGTTAAGACAGATTATTTCTTTGAAGTCATTTCAGGCAATCTGAAGGTTTATTACAACAAAAAAGGTCTGACCAGGGAGCCGGAGAGCTATTATCATTTTTCCATAGTGCCTAATTTCAAAACACCTGATTGGGCTAAAGGCGCAGTTATGTACCAGGTCTTTGTGGATCGTTTCTTCAATGGGGATCCGGACAATGATGTGGTGGATAACGAGTACCATTATGTGGGTAAGCTGGCTAAGAAAGTAACAGACTGGAATAAATACCCGGATCCGGACGGTATACGGGAGTTCTATGGTGGTGACCTTCAGGGGGTCATCGATAAAATGGACTATCTGAAGGAATTAGGTGTGGATGTCATATATATGAATCCGATCTTTGTCTCACCTTCCAATCATAAATACGATACCCAGGATTATGATGCAATCGATCCTCACTATGGGAGGATTGTTCTTGATGGGGGCAGTGTTTTGACAGATGAAGATCCGGACAACATGAAAGCCTCCAAGTATATCATCCGAACAACGGAGCCAGTCAACATTGAAGGTTCCAATGCCCTATTCAAGGACCTTGTGGATCAGGCCCATAAAAGAGGTATGCGCGTTATTTTGGATGGTGTCTTCAACCACTGTGGTTCTTTCAATAAGTGGATGGACAGGGAGAAGTTCTATGCCAATTCCCATGACTATCCACCAGGGGCTTTTACGACCGGGTCAAGCCCTTATGGCACATTCTTTAACTTTTATAACCGTGGTGCTTGGCCTGATAACCCCCATTACGATGGATGGTGGGGCTATGATACTTTGCCAAAGCTGAACTACGAAGGGTCACCGAAGCTGTATCAGTATATTCTGGATGTGGCCAAAAAATGGGTGTCTGAGCCGTATAACGCCGATGGATGGCGACTGGATGTTGCGGCAGATCTGGGCTACACCAAAGAGTTTAACCATAAGTTTTGGAGAGATTTCAGAAATGCGGTCAAAGAGGCGAATCCTGAAGCTATTATTCTGGCAGAGCATTATGGGGATCCAAGTGACTGGATCAGAGGTGGTGATCAGTGGGATACGGTGATGAACTATGATGCCTTCATGGAGCCGATTACTTGGTTTCTGACGGGTATGGAGAAGCACTCAGATGAATTCAGAGGTGATCTTATAGGTAATCACCAAGCTTTCTTTGGTGCAATGACTCATCATATGTCAAGATTTCATACCAATTCACTACAGGTGGCAATGAACGAACTGTCCAATCACGATCATAGTCGTTTCTTGACCAGAACCAACCATCGAGTTGGCAGAACTGGTACTCATGGTGCAAACACAGCATCAGATGGTATCAATCGTGGCATTATGAAAGAGGCGGTTGTGATGCAGATGACTTGGCCAGGTGCACCGACCATTTATTACGGCGATGAAGTTGGTGTCTGTGGCTGGACCGATCCGGACAATCGCAGATCCTACCCATGGGGCAATGAGGATATGGATCTTTTGAATCTGCATCGTTCGTTGATCAGCCTAAGAAAAGCTATTCCCTGCCTGAAGAAAGGTTCCATAAAATTCTTGCATGGTGAACATCAGGTGATAGCTTACGGTCGTTTTGATGAAGAATCGAAGATCATTGTTGCCATTAACAATAGCGATGCAACTAAGACCATTAAGATACCTGTGTGGGAGATTGGCATTCCATCAGCTGAAGTGTGTCAACAGATTCTTGAGACCACACCGGAGCATTTTACTACGGAAGATCGTTATTACACGGTGTTCAAAGGTAAGATTGAGTTGGAATTGAAGCCTTTTAGCGCTAAAGTCTTAAAAGAAAAGCTATACAACGAAAGTAAATGATATAGGTACCTCCATCGGGTGTTCGGTGGAGGTGCTTTATGCCTCTACGGAGAACGTTCGTAATAACAGTCACGAATGGTTCAAGAAAGCAGGTTCTAGATTGAACAATGATAAATTTACACGACGCAGACGCTGGTTGATTGGGTCGTTTATCTTATATATGGGCACCCTGTTCTACTTGGTGTTTTTCTCTTATGCGTATGGACGAAACAATGCACAGATATTAAGGTATCAGAATATGAACCTCATCCCCTTTGCAACAATACAGAAATACACCCACGCCTGGGGTGCAGTGAGTAATATGGTAATCATCACAAATATACTGGGGAACATTGTGGCCTTTATACCGTTTGGGCTACTGTTACCAGTGTTGAAACCATCCTTAAAAGGCCTATGGCGCATTTTTTTTGCTAGTCTGGGACTTTCAGCCTTTATAGAGTTGGTGCAGGGTTTGCTTGGTGTCGGTGTTATGGATGTAGATGACTTGATTCTAAATGTGCTGGGTGGCCTAGTTGGTTATCTGGTGTTTAGGCTTTTTAGTAACTATCTAATGAGTAAGGCGTCAAAAGCTTAGGTTGAGCTGGATGTGTATAATATATAAGGTGTCATCGGAATAATACTTAATAATCTATGAGACTAAACGGATTGAAAGGAGAGTAACAAGATGAAAAATGTACAAGATATTTATACAATGTCCAATGGTGTCGCGATACCGTGCGTTGGTTTTGGCACATGGCAGACACCTGACGGAGACGTGGCGTACAATTCAGTACTAAAAGCGTTGGAAGTAGGCTATCGTCATATTGATACAGCGGCGGCTTATGGCAATGAAGTGAGTGTCGGTAAAGCCATTAAAGACAGTGGTATTCCTAGGGAAGAGATTTTCCTTACGACTAAGTTGTGGAATGGGGCTCATGGCTATGAAGCTGCCAAGGAAGCTTTTAACCAATCCCTTAAAGATCTGGATGTGGACTATGTAGATCTTTACCTCATTCACTGGCCAAATCCAGCTAAGTTCAGAGACAACTGGGAAGAGATGAATGCTCAGACTTGGAAGGCCATGGAAGAGTTCTATGAGGCTGGTAAGTGCAAGAGTATCGGCATCAGCAACTTCTGGGTCCATCATACGGAAGCTTTGCTGAAGACAGCTAAAGTCATCCCTCATGTAAACCAAATTCGATTGTGCCCTGGAGATGCCCCAGAAGACATTATCAAACAGTGTAACGAACTGAACATCATCCTCGAAGGGTACAGTCCTTTAGGAACAGGTAAGATTTTCCAAGTGCCTGAGATGCTGGGTATTGCTGACAAACATGGAACAACGGTAGCGGATGTAGCCCTTAAGTGGAGCATCCAAAGAGGGTTCCTACCACTGCCGAAGTCAGTAACGCCTTCTAGAATTGAAGACAATGCCCAATTCTTCGACATCACCCTTGATGAAGAAGATATGGCGATCATTGATGGTCTGGACGGCGTATGTGGCAAGGCCACGAACCCTGATACGGCAGGATTTTAAATTGAAGCTATCTTCACTTTTGAACTTTATGGTTCTTAGGTGGAGATAGCTTTTTTTTGAAAAGACATCTTAAAATTATAGCTAGATATTGTGAATTGCCGTCACTGATTTTATGCAGAGATATAGATAACCGGTTATTTTATGGGGGAGACCAAGTGAAAATGCCCAGTATTTGTGAATAATAGTCTATACGAATGGAAAAATTAAACGATAGATTGTCGGATCGCGTATTCAGTTGATTTGACAAAGTGACATTTTTAATGTTAGCATAAGGTTGTCACTTTAGAGACAACTTATAAGTAAGTAATGGATTGTTACATGGAGGCGTTATGAAAAAGCTATTAATTTTGATGATGACAGTGGTGATGGCTGTGGCTATGACTGCTTGTGCGGCGGAAGATAAGAAGATTGTACTTGGAGAAGGGGACTGGGATAGTAATGCATTACATGACCAGATTGTAAAGTTGATTGTAGAAGAGGGTTATGGTGTCGAGGTTGAGGTTGTCACCGCAGATACAGCAGTTATGATCTCGGGACTTAAGACAAAGGACATTGATGTGGTATTGGAATTATGGTCAGATAATGTACCAACATATCAAGACGACCTTGCAGCTGGTGATTATGTTGAGCTGGCGACCAATTTTGATGATAATATGCAGGGGCTTTATGTACCAACCTATATGGTTGAAGGACCAGATGCCATTGCGCCTGATTTGAAGACAGTTGAAGACCTGAAAGATTATGTGGACCTGTTTATCGATCCTGAAGATGACAGCAAAGGTATTATCTATGGTGGACCAGAAGGTTGGAGTGCAACAGCGTTCCTTCATGATAAAATGACGGCTTACGGTCTTTTAGAATATTACAACTTCAGAACCATTGATTCTAACGCAACGTTATCAGCAACCTTGGCAGGTGCTTATGAAAAAGGTGAGCCTTGGGTTGGATACAATTGGGAGCCGACTTGGATTATGGGACTTTACGATATGACACTGCTTGAAGACAGTTCATATTCAGCAGAGGATTTTGCAGCAGGTATTGGTGCATTCCCATCTGTGAATGTTGTTGTTGCATGTAATGCTGACTTTGAAGAGAGTTACCCAGAACTTGTGACATTCTTCAGTAACTACACAACATCATCTGCTCTTACCAGTGCCGGTCTTGCTTATATGCAGGAAAATGATGTTGAAGCTGATGTAGCAGCAAAATGGTTCATCAATGAAAATTCAGAACTCATTAAGGGAATGGTTACAGTCGAAGCCTATGATAAGATCATGACAGCTGCAGCAGAATAATAAGTAATACCAATACAACAAGGTGCTGTTAGATTATGACCCGAATTGCCTAAAGCAGTTCGGGTCACATATCGTATTAGAGGATAAAAGGAAAAGGAGTGAAGAATTTGATTGATTTTCCGGATTTATTAAGATTTGAAGTAGCGGGGCCGATTGATAATGCGGTTCAGTGGCTGTTGCTAAACCTGGATTGGTTTTTTGATGCAATTAGCGGGATTATTTTGACGATTTTCAATGGCGTGGAGTTTGCAATAGGCATCATACCATGGTGGCTGCTGATTATTGGTCTTTTTGCAGCTGGTTGGAAGTTATATAACCTGAGGACAGGGGTCGTGTTGTCCATAATGCTGTTTTTAATAGGGTTATTCGGCTTGTGGGAAATGATGATCTATACCCTGGTCATTGTTATCATCTCTGTCATTGTTTCAGTGGTTCTCGGTTTGCCAATGGGTATTCTCATGGCAAAGAAAGAAATGGCACAGAAAATTATGATGCCAATACTTGATGGTATGCAGACTATGCCTTCATTCGTATATCTGCTGCCTGCGATTATGTTCTTTGGCTTCGGTAAAGTACCGGCTGTCATAGCAACCACAACCTACGCATTGCCGCCACTGATCCGTTTGACTTATCTTGGGATATCTACGGTTAATAAGGAAGTTATCGAGGCTGGAAAATCTTTTGGTTCAACACCTAGACAGATGCTCTTAAAGATTGAATTTCCACAGGCATTGTCAACCATTATGACTGGTATTAATCAGACGACAATGATGGCAATGGCAATGGTTGTCATTTCCTCCATGATTGGGGCTAAGGGTATCGGTGAGCAGGTTCTTATTGCTATTAGGCGTTTGGAAATAGGCGCCGGCTTCCAAGCAGGCCTTGCCATCGTTTTCTTGGCCATTATTTTGGATAGAGTTCTTCAGGGAACGGCCAACAGCATGAAAGAGAAGGAGTGATTGGATGTCAGAAACAAAAGTTAGTATAAGAAATTTGAGCCTGGTATTTGGCAAGAATCCAAAGCGCGCATTGGACATGCTGGATGAGGGTAAGAGTATACAGGAAATAAGGGAACAAACAAGCCTTGCAGTAGGTGTTAATAATATTAGTTTAGACATTGAAGAAGGCGAAATGTTTGTCATTGTGGGCCTCTCAGGAAGCGGGAAATCTTCGTTGATTCGATGTATAAACCTGTTGAATGTTCCAACCAGAGGCGAGTTGTTGATTGATGGTGAGAACATCTGTGATTATGATAAGGATCAATTACAGCACCTTAGAAGAAAAAAAGTAGCCATGGTGTTTCAGCACTTTGGTTTACTCAGCCACAGAACCGTACTGAAAAATGTGGAGTATGGCTTAGAGGTACAGAATGTTCCAGAAGAAGAGCGTACCGAAAAAGCCAAAGACGCCATTAAATTGGTTGGCCTGGAAGGTTGGGAAAACTACTATCCAAGACAGTTGTCCGGTGGCATGAAGCAAAGAGTAGGTCTTGCGAGAGCATTGACCAATGAGCCTGAATTGCTTTTGATGGATGAGCCTTTCAGCGCATTGGATCCTTTAATACGACGTGATATGCAAGCGGAGCTTCTAAGTATAGAGGACTATATGGATAAAACGATTGTCTTTATTACTCATGACATGAACGAAGCCTTTAGACTAGGCGATCGCGTTGCTCTTCTTAAGGATGGTGAGTTGGTTCAGATTGGCAAACCAAAAGAATTCTTTGAAAATCCAGCCAATGATTATGTTAGAAGTTTCATTGAAGATGTGGATAAGTCAAGGATTTTAAGAATTAAGACAATCATGAGACAGCCAGTAACAATAGCGAAGGTTGATGATAATCCTAAGGATGTGCTTGCAAGATTAAGTGATTCCCAGAGAGATTTTTGTTATGTCATTGATGGTGAGACAAAAGAACTTAAAGGATATATTGAAAAAGAAGCGATTGAACAGTCATCAGGTGGTACGGTAGCAGAGCTGATGGTGGAAGATCATGAAAGCATCAACCGAAATGCCTTTGTATATGAAGTCTTTAGTAAGCTGGATGAAAGTGATTATGATGTTGCAGTCACAGATAAGAGAAACAGGCTCAAAGGCGTCGTCAGTAATGAGGATGTTGTGTCCGCTTTGACACATTAAGTGCTTGATTTATCTACGCCTAGGCGTATAATATGATAAGGAAAGTACTATGGATTTAGGGAGAACTTTGTATGGCAGCAAGAAATACGACGCCCAGATATATGCAAGTCGCAGTAGACGTTGCAGGCAGGATTGCAAGAGAAGAACTAAAGATTGGTCAGAAGATCAGCGGTCGAACCACTCTGGCAAGTGAATACAGCGTATCTCCTGAGACCATCCGAAAGGCGATGCGTCTTCTGGAAGATGTGGATATAGTGACTGTAAAACACGGGAACGGAATCTCTGTTTCTTCCATACAGAGAGCAGAAGAATTCATTGAGCGTTACCGGATTAAAGCCAGTGTCAATGAACTTAAAGATGAACTCATAGCCCTAATGCGACAGCGGGACCAGATTGAAGAAAAAATGAATGTAGCCATGAATAGCATCATTGACTACACCAGCAGATTCAAGAACAGTGACCACATTACAGTGCATGAATATTATCTGGGCTTTGATGGAGAACCGGTAGCTTATACTTTGGCTGCATTGGCTTTAAAGGGTATCACAGGTATAACGGTGGTAGGTATTAAACGGGATGGTCAGATTTATTTGTCACCGGATGAACAGGCATTGCTTAGTACTGGTGATCGACTGTTATATGTTGGGACCCCCGATTCAAGTCTTAGATTAGGTGAATACCTAAGAGAAAAATATGAATTATAATAGTAGCACCCATACTTATCTGATTGATAGCGTATGGGTGCTTTTGTTTTAAGACTTAAGCAAAGCTAAATAAGAAACAAATTCAATTGAAAATGTTTCTTATTTAGCCGAAATGATGTATACTAGTGTATATATCATAAAGGAGGACGAGATGAACACACAGATGAATGAAGGCTTTCAGCTGATTCACGATATCTTCAGATTGAGATGGATCCCTGAGATTATTGGTGCTATTGCAGAAGAAAAGCACCGTTATAACGATATCGCTGGGCATATAGAGTATATCAGCAACACAGAATTGAATCGAAAGTTAGCGCTCTTACAAGAACGTCAAGTGATTGAGAAATTATCAGATGAAGAAAAAGAGGGGTATTATTTAACGCAGTTCGGTAAAGATCTGAATCATATCTTTCGCCACTTCATAGAGATGAGTGAAAAGTATCTGGCGAAGAGCGCATCACCGGAATTGTTGTAACAATAGGGAGGTGAGGGTATGTGTGGTCGTGTGACGTTGACATTGGATAAAGCGGATATTGAGGCGATTCTTGGCGAGACATTCGGTGTAACAGGTATCGCTAACCTTCCGGAAGTGCCAGCTTATAACATAGCACCATCTGATCAGGTACTGAGCATTGTGGGGACAGAAGGCGGCAATAGAGCCGGTGCTGTTACTTGGGGTTTTGTACCCCACTGGACAAAAGAAGCTGACATTCGACATACGTTGATTAATGCCAGAGGGGAGACGGTGACAGATAAGCCCGCTTTCAAAGAGGCCTTTATGCAAAGGCGTTGCCTTATATTGGCAGATTATTTTATTGAATGGAAAAGAGAGGACATTAAGAGGCCCTATGCTTTTTCCGTAATGGGTGCGAAGATTATGGCCCTTGCCGGCATTTACAATGTCTATTATAAAAAAGATGGTTCGAAGTTAAGCAGTTGTGCCGTTTTGACTTGTGAACCCAATTCACTTATGGCGAAAGTACATAATCGAATGCCTGTCATTCTTGATCCAGCAAAGGCAGTATCATGGCTAGATAGCCGAACAAAAATAGATATCGTTAAAAACTTGCTGGCACCTTATGAAGCGCAAAAGATGTCCATGTATGAGGTGTCAACCTATATTAACTCATCAAGAAACAAGGGGGCGGCATGTCTTGAACCAGCCAGTCCTAGACCAGAGCAGATGCGTTTTGACTTATAGTATAGGAAATTTTCCTATAGAATCTTACAAATGTGTGGACACACAAAAGACACATCAAAGCCTTATGAGAGACACATACCTTATGTATTATAAAGGCATAAGTTAACAAACTATATATTAAATCCCCTCTCATTATAGCCAAGAGAAAAGACGAGTTCTTTAACCCGTCTTTTTTCTATTTGTCAAAAACACGTGATTTTCCCAATGGAAAGTCCATGTGTTTTTTTTGCGCTTGTTGATTCAGGTGACATCAGTTAGAATGAAGAAGAACGATTCATGTAGTTTTATGACCTGAAGGGTAGGAGCGACGGCTCATGTATAAGAACTGTATATTTGATTTTTATGGAACGATTGCGGATGTCAAGTTTGAGAAAGACGATGCAGTGATTTGGAATAAGCTATGCCAATTCATGGCATATCAGAACGCCCAGTGTGACCCAGATACGCTAAAGGCTGCCTTTGAGAAAGCAGAGAAGAAACAGAGAAGCCGCTATTCTGAAGAAGATTATCCGTCAGTGGATATATTGGATGTATTCACCAAGTTATATATGGATAGAGGCGTTAAAGCTAAGCCTAGATTAATAAAAGATACGGCTTATTTGTATCGTAGTTTACAGATTAAGAGCATAGGCTTAAACGATGGGATCAAGGAAAGTTTGACTGCCCTTAAAAATGATGGCAAGAGACTGTATCTGCTTGTTAACGGTCAAGAGGAATTCGTTAAAGCTGAGATTGGTCTTCTTGGGTTAGAAGGTCTGTTCGAAGGAATCTACGTATCATCGGACTTTCATATGTCTAAGCCATCACCTAAGTTCTTGAAAAAACTGTTGAAAGATCAAGAACTTAACGAGAAGAAGACGCTGGTGATTGGTACTCAGTATGTAGAAGACATCAAATGTGCGAACAAGGTAGGTGTGGACAGCCTTTTTATGCTCACTGATGCAACGGATAAAAAAGCGAAAGCTGAAAAAGCGACTTACAGCATTATGGAGGCTGATTTTGACAAAATGGTTGAAATCATTAATGCAGGTGCTGAATAAAACGATCTCGGCAGATAGGGTTATGATCGTCTGCAGATATGGTTGACGGTAGATGTATCATCATATATTGGAGAAGCCTATGAAGTCAAAGAATGGGGTGCAAGCAGCACTCGAAGGGCTGCGGGTAGGGCTGAAAGCGTATATTATTGCTTATGTGACAGCATTGGCCTTCGCATTGGTCATCAATCTCTCAGCAATTGAAAAAATTCAAGATTATCTTCAAGGTACCCTTAGCGAGAACGTTGGCTTTAGCTTTGGCCTTGTCATCAGAAGTGCAGCGATGATGATGAATGCCTCTGTGTTCAATGTTTCCGGCACGATACAGCTAGGTTTGCTTGTTTTTGGTGTTCTACCTGTGGCGGCATTTTACTTGGCAGACCGGCGGGACAACCTCTCAGAAGGACTGGATATGACTTCGGTGATGATATACATTGTTGCCAGTGTTGTGTTTTCGGTCATGGTGATGGGGACATCTTTTTTTACAAAAGGAGAACTCCTGGGTGTCGATGTGAACTTTGTGTCTTGGCGGAACTTTTTCATGACTTTTATCATTACGCTTCTCATCCAAGTGGCTATAGGGCTTAATTATGAAAGCAGCCACCTGGTCGGCATTAAAGGGATTCGTTGGATGTTAAGATTGAGCTTAGGAACGTCTGGTCTCGTGGCTGGTATAGGTCTTGGCATTTTATTATGGCTTTATACCGGACATATCAGTCTGGTGTTGTTGGGGCTGTTGATTCTGTTGCCTAATGCAGCGGTGTATGGCTTCTTTATGATGTTCGGTGTTGGCGTGGAGTTTAATGAATCCCTTCAAAAGTTATTGGCCTTTGCGAATCTGGATCTGAGTTATACCGCTTTACCAATAGGGGTAAGACTGGTTATGTTCCTATTGTTCTTACTTTTTGGTGTGATGGGTGTTCATCATCTTGAGAAAGATCGTTATTGGCTGGCATTATTAACATATGCGACCGTTGTGTCACTGGTTAGCCTGTTATTGGCTTATACGACGGTGGTTGATTTGGGCGTTGTCAGAGGCCTTATGGACATTCATTTCGGCATAAACCCTTTGAAAGCCTTTTTGTTGCCTTTTGCGGGCTTGGCGGTTGTGGGCATGCTATATCATTTGGTTCTGCGTTTATGGTCGCAAATTAGGGGCTAGACTCTCTTATATTGACATGAAAGCCAGCAGATGTTGCTGGCTTTTACTAATTGTAAAGTGAATGCATAGGTCCAATTTACCAACCCCTTTTTACCCTGTTCAGAAGGGCTGTCCAACTGAATATGCTATAATGAGGCCATGGGAATCTTCAGAGGATAGTTATGGATCAAGCAATGGTCGTCCGAAGAGAAGAAGGGAGCCTCAACATTAAGATGAGCAGCACGATACCGATAAAGACAGGCATATGCATTTATGATAATGCACAGAATATTGTGAGCTGGAATCTTTCTGCCACAGAGATATTGGGCTACTCCGCCTCAGAAATCCTTGGGAGGCCAGTGCGAAGTGTTTTTCCAATGTTAGACAGTTTACAGGGTCAGCACTTGTATAACATCTTAGCATCTTCTGGTGAAATGATGCACTTGGTGGTTGAACGTTCAGATATGCTGGGTCCTGACAGCAGGGAACTCTATGTCTTGGCGTTTTCAAATTATACTGAGATGACCACCCTAATGGATGTCGGCAAAGGTGAGTTGCATAGAGACGAGATCAGCGGCCTGTACGATGGTGACAGCATAACGGAGATTTTGTCAAACGAAACGAAAAGGGCTTTGCGCTATAGACAATCCCTGTCGGTGTTGGTCGTTAAGATCAATGATTTTGATGAAATGGATGCATTGCACGGCCCAGGTGGTATAGAATTGATTGTTCAAACCTTGGCCATTATATTGAAAAATGAAACACGAGATGTGGACTGCATCGGTCGTTTGAACGATGATATGTTTGTGGTTGGTTTACCAAGTACTCATCTTCAAGCATCCCAAAAGGTTGCGGCGAGAATAGCAAAAGTGGCACAGCATTACAGCGATGATGTAACACCTTTCACCGTGTCAGTAGCATCGGTAGCAATTGATGAACCTGTGGCAGATTGGCGTCAGTGGCTTAAGGCGCTCATTGCTTAGTGAATCAAGCTGTTAACGCAGCATTGAAAATATAGGTGTTATATAAAGGAGTTGCAAATGGAATATCGACCACTAGTAGAGGGGCGCTTTATCAAGCGCATCAACCGCTTTATTGCAGAGGTTGAAGTGGACGGACAGGTAGAAAAAGTCCATGTGAAGAATACAGGGCGTTGTAAGGAATTGTTCACCGTAGGGGTAAAAGTCTATTTGGAGCCTAGCGACAATCCGGATAGGAAGACCAGATTTTCTCTAATCAGCCTGTATAAAGGGGATCTCTTGATTAACATTGATTCTCAAGTACCGAATCAGGTTGTCTATGAAGCTTTGCTGGCAGGGGATATCAAAGAAATTCAGGATGTCACTTATGCTAAAAGAGAAGTAAAGCATGGTAATTCCAGATTCGATATTTACTATGAGACATCTACAGCAAAAGGATTCATTGAAGTGAAAGGGGTCACTCTTGAAGTGGACGGTCTTGCCATGTTTCCTGACGCACCCACAGTTAGAGGGGCTAGGCATATAGCAGAACTTACAGAAGGTCTTGATGAGGGCTATAGGAATTATGTGTTCTTTTTAGTACAGATTGGGGGCATTAAGGATTTCAGACCTCATCATGAAAGGGATATGAACCTTGCCGACACTCTGTATAGTGGGAAGGATGCGGGGCTAGGAATCTTGGTCTACGACAGCGTAGTCACAGAAAAAGGGATTGTGATAGGGAAGAAAGGGCAATTGTTGGAGAAGGGATATTAATGACACAGTATTGATGCATATAAGGTGTATGATACTAATTATAAATTTTTTTTTAGAGTTTTTATATACTTCTTTCAACTCTTCTATACACTTTTATCATAAATAGCAGGTATATTATAACTACCCCTTATTCATACCAAAACACGGTATGAGTATCCTTCATATTTTACTCCCTCATACAAAATAGTAGAGAGAATTTGAGTCCATCACATGGTGGGCTCTTTTCTTGTGTTATAGGCAGCAAAATCCTGTAACATAAGAAATTCTTAAGCCATAAAAAATATATTGACTTTACGGATTCCTAGACATATAATTCGATTATCATATGATGTTTTTATTATCATATTAGGCTTGCATTGGAGCTTTAAAGGCTCCTTGGAAGAATGGAGTGATTTTATAGGGAAGAGTTATCCATATATTTTAACGCGTCGCATAGGTGCATTTGTTTAAGTTGATAATTGATGTATTGGTCAGCCATAGAAGATGGTTTTTAGGTGTGCGTGGCAGTATCAATACCATTATATGTAATATTAATGAAGCGAATTTTTTTGATATTGATCTGAAGAGGATAAAAAAATGGATTATAAGAATTATGATAACTATGATGACCTGACCCCTAAAATGAAGCTTAAAAAGGGCAATGCAAGTTCTAAGAATAAAGGGTTCAAAGATAGCTCTGACCGTGCTTTGAAAGAAAAGAGACGTATGAAGTATGCGGCTCATTATGTAGATATGGGTGATGATAGTCATGGTGAGGAGAGTTATCGGTAGAGGTAGGTCGCAATGTCTAAGGCCGGAGTAGAATCCGAAGTCTCAGACACGCCTGCTTTGCAGTCGAACTCGATTCGTGATTCCACTCCGGCCTCAGACATTGCTCTGGTTCGGGTGGGGAGGATGGATTGGCTTCGCCAATTAAAAAGAAAAAATGACAGACCGCCATTTGGCGGTCTGTTTTTTATTCTTTGGTTGTATTGAAGATGCGTTCTGGTGTTATTGGTAGTTCTCTGACGCGTCGGCCGTAGGCGTTGTAGACGGCATCGGCGATGGCTGGACTAGGAGTGTTAATGACGATTTCACCGATGGACTTGGCACCGTGTGGGCCGGTCGGCTCGTAGCTGCTTTCAAAGGCAACGCGTATTTTACCTACATCCAGTCTTGAGGGGATACGGTACATCATAAATGAATCATTGTACATTCGTCCATCTTTGCTGTAACGGATGTCTTCTGTCATAGCCATGCCTATCCCCTGGGCAATACCGCCTTCTACCTGGACCTTTGCCAGATTAGGGTTGATGACTGTACCGCAATCAACAACAGCAACATAATCAACGATAGTGTAGACCATTGTGTCAGGATCGGCTTCGATCTCCACAAATCCAGCCATGAATGGTGGAGGAGATACCTCTTGGGAGTTGGTGCCGATTGCAACCAATTGGGTATTACTCCCGACAACGAGCGCGTTAGCTAAATCGGCTAAAAGGAGTGTTTTACCTTCGCCGTAGATACAAGTGCCGTCGAATTCCAGGGCTTCCTTTGGAACACCCAAGATCTTGGCAGATGCTTCCAGAATCTGGGACTGCATGGATTCACAGGCTTTAAGGACAGCACCACCGGTCACATAGGTGGTAGATGATGCATAAGAACCGGTATCGTAAGGGGATACATCAGTGTCGACGCCATGCACTGTGATCTGATCCATGTTGCAGCCTAATCCATCAGCAGCCATCTGCGCCAGGATTGTATCACAACCAGTGCCCATATCTGTTGCACCGATCATCAAGGTGTACATGCCGTTATCGTTCAAGTGTATACTAACAGAGGCAACATCGACGTTTGAGATACCTGATCCTTGCATGCTGATGGCCATTCCATAAGCGCGTATTTTACCATTGTCCAATATATAGGAGGGATATTTATTATCCCAGCCAATCATTTCGCGACCGGTTTGAATGCATTCACGTAACCGACAGCTTTGCAATTCTTCGTTGTAGTAAGCATGCATCTTTTCACCTACAGCCAAAAGGTTCTTAAGCCTTAGGGCCACAGGATCCATATGGAGCTTTGTTGCCAGTTCATTGACGGCAGATTCAAGGGCAAAGCCACCTTGAGTCGCACCATAACCTCTAAAGGCTCCAGCGGACATAGTATTTGTATAGACGACCTCATAGTCGAATTGATAAGCTTCGGCCTTGTTATATAGAGAAATTGTCTTGGTGGCGGACAGACCGACAGTTGTTGGGCCGTGTTCACCATAAGCGCCTGTGTTTGACAAAGTGTGCATCTTTATACCAAGTATCGTACCATCTTTTTTTGCACCAATCTTAACTTTTATGGTCATGGCATGACGACTTGTTGAGGCTGTAAAGGCTTCTTTTCTTGAATAATAAAGTTTGGCAGGTTTGCCGGTCTTCATTGTAACAAAAGCGGGGAACATCTCGGTTACCAAAGTCTGCTTAGCACCAAAACCGCCACCGATTCTTGGTTTGACAACCTTGATCTTTGAAGGACTCAGTTCCAGTGCATGGGCCACATGGCGCCTCACATGAAAGGGTACTTGTGTTGAGGAGACAATGGTTATACGACCGTAAGCATCTAGGGTAGTGAAAGTCTTGAAAGATTCCATTGCGGTCTGATTGTTGGCTTTTGTTCTGTAAACATGTTCAAGAATAATATCGGATTTGGCAAAGACTTCTTCCACATTTCCATGACCACTGCTGCCACTGGCGCAGATGTTGCGATGAACCTCATTGCCAATGTCAAAATTCACTTTATAGTCATCCTCCGTATGAATCACAACAGGATGATCAATGGCTTTTTCATAATCGATTAGAGATTCCAGCACCTCGTAATCGACTTTTATCAGCTTCATTGCCCTGTCAACAGCATCTTCAGTCGCGCCTGCTACGATACATACCTCGTCACCTACATAACGAACGACTTTATCAAGAATCAAACGGTCATAAGGACTTGGTTCTGGAAAAGACTGACCAGCCAAGGTGAAACGTTTCTTAGGTACGTCTTCAAAAGTATAGATGGCTTCTATACCTGGCACCAACAGTGCTTTACTTTTATCAATGCTTTTGATGCTCGCATGGGCGTGAGGGCTTCTTAGAAGTTTGACAACCAAGGCGCCCGTTGGTTCGATATCCTCTGTATAGACTGGCTTGCCTGTTATTAAGGCTTTAGCATCAATTTTCTTTATACTTTTTCCTACATTAACAGACATTAGCTTCACCGCCTAGATAGTTTCTTATAGCTCGTAGTTGACCTTGGTAACCGCTGCACCTGCAAAGGTTACCGGCAAGATATGCCAGTATTTCATCATCGCCTGGGTTGGTCAATTCATTTTTCATGGCGATGACATTAATGATGAAACCTGGGGAACAGTAACCGCATTGTTCTGTACCTTCAGCGGCAAGAAAGTCACCGATCTGCTCAGCATCTGTCTGAAGGCCTTCAAGGGTCATAATCTGGGTACCGTAAAGAGCAGGTGCAGGCATATGGCAGGATAAAGCGGATTTACCATCAACAAGAATTGAGCAAAGGCCACAACTGGAGGTATCACAACCTCTTTTGACACTGTAGCAACCTTGGCTTCTAAGAAAATCCAGCGCCTTCATGTCAGGGCTGATTTCACCAACATACTTTTTACCGTTTATCGTACATTTTAATTCCATAATGCCTTAACCCCTCTTTCAAGAAATACTTGAGCTAAATGTGTTCTGAATGCTTCGGATGCGTACAGATTACCTGTCAAGGCAACATCACTTTGAAGCAGTGCGAAGGCCTTATCTGTATCCATACCTTCATGATTAAGATAGTGCATTGTCTTATGCGCCAAAGTGGCTCTTGAAGGTCTTGCACCAATGCTGATACGCCATTCGTTGTTCTGAGTTTTACTCATGGCCATGATCAGGTAGGGTAGAGCTGTCTTGTCTTGACGGATTGTCTGGTAGTTAAAGGAGAGTTTTTCTTTTCTTATAATAATCTTTGTCAAGAAATGTCGTTGCTTCGGCATGACCATGTAGACACTTAGGGGCATGGTTTCTTCACCATCGACCTCCACGTGAGTGTCCATCGTCAGTAGTGATGCGGTGACATCAGAGAAACCAAATCGGCTGTAGACACTGGCGCCGATTCGAGCTGTATTTCTAAACTGAACACCAACAATACCAGAAACAGCTTCTTTTAATATATGAGCGTAATTTTCAATAACGTCGTTTGTTTCAAGTTGGCGTAAAGAGACATGAGCACCAATCTCGATGGCCGTATCCGTTTCGACGATTTGATCCAGTCCAAGACAGGAGATATCGATGCCTAGGTTATAGGTACCGTTGCCCAGACCAAGCCAATGACTGCCGCCAAGAATGATATTTTTCTTTGATTGATTGAGCAGTGATACGACTTCATCAATCGTCTGCGCTCTATAATAGTCCTTCAGTTTCATTGGAACTCCTCTCTGATGCGTAAATAACTTTCGTATGTATCGATATCTATATGATCCCTTGTGAAGGGCATAGTGATGGTTCGTACCAAGTGTTGATGTGTATTGATTAATTGGCGGCCACCTTGATCACCTGTAATCCTTGTTAAGGCTTGTTTCATGTTAGCGGGGAAAACCTTCGGGCTACCAAATACACCATCATAGGCAGGAATCAGTATGTTCTGAGGATGGTTGTAAAAATCATGAGCTATGTACTCGATGGATTCAGGCATTAGAAGAACCTGATCCCCAGGTATAAACATATAACCATCACATGGCATGGCATTTTGAACGCCGAGTCGGATACTTTCAGAGATACCTTTATCTGGTGCCGTATTCATAACGGTACGAAGCCCCGGGATACCTTTGGCTAATTCTGCGATTTCATCATACTGGGTGACAAGGATTATTTCTTTGGAAATATTGGCTTCTTGGCAATGAAGTAGCGTCTGCTCGATGACCGTCATGTTGCCAAGGGGCATCAAGAGTTTATTATCCTTACCAAAACGGCTTGAAAAACCACTGGCCATAACGATGATACTCAGTGAACTCATATGCTGGCACCGCCTAATCGGAAGATGGCCTCAAGGACACTGCCACCAAGAGCCCTTGCCTTATCGGAGATTGTATAGCAGTTAGCCAGCTGATCGCTTCTAGGGTCAATATCGGCTATTTTCAAGCCACTGAAAACCTGGGTGCCATCACGCATCATACCACGGAGCAAACCGGTGAAAGGGGCGTAAACAGGCGTCTCATCGACTTTGGCAATGAGGTCACCTTCTGTGACTTGAGCCGTGATATCTTCTATGACATGTAAGGTACCACTTACTGGTGCATAGACGACGCGTTTGGATGTTTGACCGCCAACAAGACCAGGTGCCCCTGTATCAGCCAAAGGGGAACCCTCATAGTAGATACGTCCCATATTGTGACCGCGCATGGATTCAATGGCTGCATGACACTGAAAACCAACATTATGTCCTGGACCAATACCGATAACACATGGTGCCATATTGATGGTAGTTGTTATGTTCTTTTTGGTAAGGGTAGCATCGACAACAATCCTGGGATTAAGCTCTTTGATATAAGCACCATCAGAATCGACGGTTACAGTAACATGGCCTTGAGACAAGTGTCTTTGGACATCCTCGAGTGTGTTTGCGCGATAGGCAGTGATGCCTTCAACAGTCATGTCGCCGTACCATATGGCTTCACTGAAGCTGACAAGTCGCCGAATGGCCAAAGGTTGAGGTCGCTCAAGTGCCAAGACGGAGAAGCCACAATTATGTAAATGGGATATGATGCCGCTGGCCAAATCACCAGCACCTCTTATGATGACCAGATTCTTCATGGTATACCTCTATAAGTTTCATAACTCATCCCCTCTTTTACACTGCCAACAATGACATAATCAATGGGATGTGCAGGGGATGGGTAGGTTGTTATAAGCTCTAGTAGTGCCAGGGCATCCTGTCTTGCCTTGGGGGTTTCACATTTGTTGATCAGCAAACAGCGTTTTCCGATGCTTTTTCGAAACAGCCCATTACGATGAGTGACAATGTCACAAAGGGTTTGATACGTGACTTGTTCATTGGCTTCTGTCAGTAGGCTTAAAGCATCATAACGATAAACAGTGTCCCCATTGATTGGCATCCCTAAGGTAGTGATATCAATGATGCCAATGGTCACTGTGGTGTCAGGCATGATGACGGGTTCATCCTCGCCCCAGCCCTTCAATGGAAGGGTTCGTGAACCATCTGCCTCAATAAGCAGCCAATCCCATTGAGTGGCTTTATAGTGTCGATTGATACCGCTGAGCTTATTGTTATGAAGTAATTGATTGGCACCTAGCACGATTTCGTCAAGCGCCGACCACTTTATAGTCTGGTCTATGTAACAAGGCCACGGCACAACAGGCTTTAATATCTTTGTCGAAGGCATCAGTAATCGGTGACCAGTCAAATGTTCTGCCAAATAATAGAGCAGGGATGTTTTTCCGCCGGCACCAACGATGGAGATAACATCTCCCTGGTGTATTGGAAAGGATTTGATTAAGGGGTTCTTTGACATAATGGCTCCCAATAGGTCTACATAAATGTAAAGCATTATTCGTTAATAGTGGGTCATTGCTGCCTGATGCTACTGTCCCGAGTAGGATATTATCATATTTAGAAGGCTAAGTATACCGTCAAAGTGAACAAATTGGTCGAATGACCAAAAAATGTTCGGGTTTTTAGAAGTGCATGAGTTTTTTTGAAGGAATAAGAGATATTGTCATAACATAAATGCCTATAAAATAGGAAAAGACAGCCTCATATACTGAGACTGCCTTCACTAAAACTAAACTTAGCCTTTTGACGCTCTTATCATAGTACGGATTATAAATCATACTTGAATGATGCCGAAGCACCGTTTCTTGTACATTAATCTTCTATAACCATAACAAGTTGTGCAGCTTCTACTTTATCGCCGGCTTCAATAAATACTTCACCAACAGTACCACTGACTTGAGCTAGGATATTGGTCTCCATCTTCATGGCTTCTACGATGGCAACCGGTTGATTCTTAACAACTTTGTCTCCTTCTTTTACAAGAACACTCAGGACATTACCTGGTATAGAGGCTCCTATTTCATAGTTATTCTCAGGATCCGCATAGCGTGTTGCCTGAAAAGCACCAGAAGCAAGGGCAGAAATCTTCTCATCGAGTATTTTGACAATACGTTGATTACCGTTGACTTCAAAGACCACTTCACGCATTCTTTGGTCATCTGCGGAGCGAACTTCCAGAAGCTTGACCACAAGAATACGACCTTCCTCTAAAGTGACTTCACAAGTCTCACCGACACGAAGACCATGATAGAAGACGTCACTGCCCATTAAGCTGAAGTCACCTTCATCTTTGAGTTTTTTCAGATAATCTTCGAATACTTTAGGGTACAAGGCATAAGCCAGTAAATCTTCTTTTCTAGGCTCTATGTCAAATTTCTTGCGAAGCTCTGCTTCAAGAGCATCAAAATCCTCATCTTCCATCAACTCACCTGGACGGCATGTGATTGGTGTTTTGTCCTTAAGAACGAGCTTTTGAAGACGTTCAGGGAATCCGCCGTGAGGCTGACCCATCATCCCCTCAAAGTATGTCACCACAGAATCAGGGTAGTCAAGACCTTCACCTTCTTCGTAGATATTCTCTGGGGTCAGATTGTTTTGAATCATAAAGATGGCCATGTCGCCAACCACTTTGGAGGTTGGTGTTACTTTGACAATGTCTCCGAACATATCGTTGACACGACGGAACATCTCTTTGACATCTTCAAAACGGTCACCAAGGCCAAAGCTTTCCACTTGTGGCTTCAGGTTGGAGTATTGTCCACCAGGGATTTCGTACTTGTAGATCTCGGTTGTACCTGAACGAAGGCCGGATTCAAAGCTTTTATAAACAGGGCGTACATCTTCCCAGTAATTAGCAATCTTCTGAAGGTCATCCAGATTCATCTGAGTGTCTCTGTCTGTGTTGGCTACAGCGGCAACGACAGAGTTGAGTGCTGGCTGACTAGTTAATCCAGACATGCTGTTAAAGGCAGTATCAACGATATCCACACCGGCCATATTAGCCATCATCAGCGTAGCCACACCGTTACCGCTGGTGTCGTGGGTATGAAGATGTATTGGAATCTTGACTTCCTCTTTCAACGCCTTAACCAGTTCATAGGCCGCATTAGGCTTGAGAAGTGAGGACATATCCTTAATGGCAAGTATATTGGCACCAGCGCCTTCAAGTTCCCTAGCCATCTTCACATAATAATCCAATGTGTATTTGGTCTTTTTAGGGTCCAGTATATCACCTGTATAACAGATCGCAGCTTCAGCAACTTTGTTCTGCTTACGAACCTCATCGATGGAGACTTTCATGTTCTCGGTCCAGTTCAAGGCATCGAAGATACGGAAGACATCAATACCGTTACGAGAAGCCTCTCCTATGAACTCACGAATGACATTATCTGGGTAATTCTTGTAACCGACAGCGTTGGAACCACGAATCAACATCTGTAAAAGGATGTTCGGTACTTCCTGACGGATCTGACGAAGTCGATCCCATGGTGATTCGTTAAGAAATCTGTAGGCGACGTCAAAAGTGGCACCACCCCACATCTCAAGTGAGAAGAGGTCTTTGGCCATTTCAGAAACAACAGGGGCTATTTTAGCCATATCAACAGTACGAACTCTTGTTGCCATCAATGACTGATGAGCATCTCTGAAAGTGGTATCTGTCAGCAACAGTTTCTTCTGATCAAGGATCCACCTGGATAGCCCTTCCGGTCCTTTAGCGTCAAGAATCTGTTTAGTACCGGATAGACCTGGTGTCGGTGTAATGCTTGGAATAATTGGCACGTTGAAGTCAGGCTTTTCGCCAGTAGTGCTGTTGACAACCTTCTTGCCTATATAATCCAATGTTCGATGAATACGGTCTGTCGTATGAACGATATCCATTAATTCAGGGTGATCACCGATGAAGCCGGTATCACAAGTGCCAGCTACAAACTCAGGGTGATTCAACACGTTCAAAAGGAAGGGTAAGTTGGTCTTAACACCACGAATTTGACATTCTGCTAAGGCACGCTTGGATTTGTTGATGGCACCTTCAAAAGTTGGCGACCAGGAAATCAGCTTAAAGAGCAAACTGTCATAGTAAGGGCTGATGTCAGCGCCAGTAAAGCCATTGCCACCATCTAGGCGTATACCACAGCCAGAACTGGTTCTATAGTAATCGATATGGCCCGTATCTGGAGCAAAGTGGTTGTTCGGGTCCTCAGTGGTTAATCGGGTCTGTATGGAGTAGCCTCTTGGAACAATGGCTTCTTGTGATGGAATGCCAATTTCCTCAAGGGTGGCCCCTTGTGCGACAAGAATCTGAGACTGAACCAGGTCAATGCCTGTTGTCATCTCTGTGATGGTATGTTCCACCTGGATTCTTGGGTTCATTTCAATAAAGTAGTGGTTGCCGTCGCTGTCCACAAGGAACTCAACGGTACCTGCGTTACGATAGCTAACCGCCTGAGCAATCTTAAGGGCATCGCTACAAATGGCCTGGCGTTGTTCGTCTGTAATGGAGAGGGCAGGGGTGAATTCAATCACTTTTTGATGACGTCTTTGAATAGAACAGTCCCTTTCAAAAAGGTGAACGGCTTTACCATGATTATCACCAAGGATCTGAACTTCAATATGTTTTGGACGCTCAAGGAATTTTTCGATGAACATATCATCAATGCCAAAGGCCTTCTTGGCTTCATTCTTAGCGTTGCGGTATTCTTGAACCAGCTTATCTTCGCTGCGGACAATACGCATACCACGTCCACCACCGCCGGCAGAGGCTTTGAGCATTACAGGGTAGCCAAGAAACTCGGCAGCTTCAAGGGCTTTTTCTTCAGACTCAATAATCCCTTCAACACCAGGTATGGTAGGGACATTAACAGATTGAGCCACTGTCTTGGATTTGACTTTATCACCGAGACTGTCCATCATCTCGTGGGTAGGTCCGATAAATGTGATACCGGCTTCTTCTACCTTTCGAGCGAACTCAGCGTTCTCGGAAAGGAATCCATAGCCTGGATGAATGGCATCAACACCTTTGTGTAAGGCGACCTTGATGATTTCATCAATACCAAGGTATGCATCGATCGGTTTCTTGTTTTTGCCGACCTGATAGGCTTCATCGGCGATGGTACGGAAAAGAGATTTTTTGTCTTCCTCAGAATAGATGGCGACTGTGCGGATGCCCAATTCCTTACAGGCGCGGAAGATACGAATGGCAATCTCGCCGCGGTTAGCCACAAGAATTCTTTTGAATTTTTTCATAATATGCCTCCCAAACAGCATAGGTTCCTTTAATAAGAAACCAAGTTTTCTATAATTTAAAATGCACTCACGTCTCTATTATGACGAAAAAAAGGATGAAATGCAAGAAACAAATACTAAAAATTCATATATTCGTTAAATGTATCACATTATGTCAAACGATTGAATCTTTTTTGAAGGATATGCATTAAAAAACTGCATAACATGCGTTACTCGTAATTATTCATCACATGCATGTGACAAATAATTATGCGTTACTCGTAAATATTCATCACTATCAAGTGACAAATAATTATGCGTTACTCGTAAATATTCATCACTATCAAGTGACAAATATTTATGCGTTACTCGTAAATATTTATCATATACATATGTCAAATATTTATGCGTTTTTAATCAATTTCTAATCTTTCCCGACTGATGCAAAGTGGGTCAGATGTGATAATATTAAGATGAGACAAAGGCATTGCAGAGTTGAACGTACACCCTGATTGCTTTGGTGAAGGAGGTGCTACAATGACGTTATGGTCATATATATGGATTGGCGTTTTTATCTTGGCTTTGATTATTGAAGGAGCGACCATGCAACTGGTGACGGTTTGGTTTGCACTGGGTGCATTGGCGGCTTATTTGATATCATTGGTTGGTGCGCCGGTGTGGCTTCAGGTGGTTGTTTTTATCATAGCGACAGTACTGATGTTGATATTTCTTTTTCCACTTGCAAGGAAGCGGCTCAAGGTCGGGCAGTACAAGACCAATGTGGACAGCTTGATTGGCAAGGATGCGGTGATATCAGAAGCCATCACTTTTAATGAGATTGGCGCTGCAAGCGTTAATGGGGTTATTTGGTCTGCGACGGGAGAAGGTGCTTATGAAGTCGGGGAACGAGTGACAATCATTGAGGTTAGAGGTAATCGTCTGATTGTAAAAAAGAGTAGTGGTAATAAAGGATAGTGGTTATTTAATGACCGTCATGTTACCTGGTGAAATAATTATTCATAGACATATGATCCCTATTTTTAGATGAAGGGATCCACATATAAGGAGGATGCAGCATGGAGTTTATTTTTGGCGCTATACTGATTATTTTTATCATAGGATTGATTTCGACCAACATTCGAATCGTTCCTCAGACGTATGCTTTTGTTATTGAAAGACTGGGTTCTTTCTCAGGGACATGGAGCAATGGTCTTCATTTGAAGATACCATTCATTGACAGAATCGCCCAGAAGGTAAATCTTAAAGAGCGTGTGGTTGATTTTCCTCCGCAACCGGTTATAACAAAAGATAACGTAACAATGCAGATTGATACTGTGGTTTATTATCAGGTAACAGATCCTAAGTTATACACTTATGGGGTTGAAAATCCATTGTCTGCGATTGAGAACCTGACAGCGACAACCCTTCGTAACATCATTGGTGACTTGGAGTTGGATGAGACACTGACAAGTCGTGATATCATCAACACGAAGATGCGCAGCATCCTTGATGAAGCTACAGACCCTTGGGGCATTAAAGTGAATCGTGTGGAGGTTAAGAACATCTTACCACCAGCAGACATTCAAGAGGCCATGGAGAAACAGATGCGTGCAGAGCGTGAACGTCGAGAAGCCATCCTTCGTGCAGAAGGGGAGAAAAAATCGGCTATCCTTATTGCAGAAGGTAAGAAAGAAGCGCAGATACTGGAAGCTCAGGCTCATAAGCAGGCGAAGATCCTTCAGGCGGAAGCCTCCAAGGAAGCACAGATTCGTGAGGCAGAAGGTGAAGCTGAAGCAATTCTTAAAGTCAATGAATCCAAGGCTAAAGCGTATGAGCTGTTGAACAGTCATGCACCGAACCAGAGTATTCTGAAGTTGAAAGGTATGGAAGCTTTTGAAAAAGCTGCTGACGGAAAAGCGACCAAGATCATCATTCCATCAGAGTACCAAGGTCTCGCGGGGATGGTATCGACCATCAGCGAACTTGCCAATAAAGGTGAAGAGAAATAGTAAAAGGTGTCTAATAGAAATCGGGCCTGCCGCTTATTGCGACAGGCCTTTTTACTACCTTTGAATAAATTCAATCAGACATCCGGAAGGGTCACGAATGAAGCCCATGCGAGTGCCTTCCATCGGCTGAGGTCCAAAGACGATGTCCACGTTCTTATCTCTAAACTCACCAAAGAGAGTATCAATATCATCGGTATGAAAGCAGATGTGTTTCGTGCCCTGGGTCTGGATATCCATTTGTGGCACTTTTCTTTCTTCTGGGATAGGTAAGCTGTCATAGTGTTCGAACAGTTCGATTTCAAAATCGCCGAGTCGTATAAAAGCGACGATGCTCTTTAGCATATCCATATCTTTTTTTGAGACAAGTTCGAAACCTAGAACATCTTGATACCATGCCAGTGAATCTTCCATGCTCTTAACGCTGATGCCGGTGTGTAATGGTTTTAACATAATAACCCTTCTTTCTAAAATAGTTAGATTTGTAATTTGTTGCCAAACTTGCTATACTCCATCTAGGAGGTGTAGGAGATGAATATTAAATATCTTGAAACGTTCCTTACCCTTGCAGGTAACCTGAATTTCACCAAATCAGCAGAGCAGTTATTTATATCCCAGCCAGCCATAAGTCGGCAGATTTCAACCTTGGAAAAGGAGATTGGCTATCCGTTATTCGAACGTACCAAGCGATCTGTCGCCTTGACACCCCATGGAGAGGAACTTATTGACCACGCCAAGAAGCTCCTTGAGGATTATGAGAATCTGCTTAACCACATGGAGGAGATTGGTGCTAAATCCTCCATGAGTCTGTCAATTGGGCTCATGAATGACCTATACAACGACATGATCTCTAAGAAAATCACAAGGTATGCTTCGGAACATCCACAGACACAAGTGATGATGGAGTTCATGTCAACACCTAGACTTTTTGATAGATTACACGAACGAAGTCTGGATGTGGCTTTTACCATGATTCATCCGGACATGGACATGCAGGCATTATCCTATTTGGAAATAGGTGAGCAGAAGCTCAAACTTGCCGTCCACAAAAGTCATCCCAAAGCAACGGCTACTGAACCAATTAATCTTTCGGATTTTAAGGATGAGCGCTTGGTCTGCATTAGTAAAGAAAGCAATCAAATGGCTTATGACCATGTGAAACATATGGTTAAAGGCAGTCATATGCTACCGAAAAAGATAACATACAGCTCAACGGTTACCCATTTAGTAGCGAAGGTGAATTGCGGTCTGGGCATAACGATGATCACAGAGACCCCTGATTTGGTTATGCCATATGACATTGTATTGCTGGAGATTGATCACCCAAAGGCATACGCTAAGGCTGTGGTTGTCTGGGATGACGAGAACCCTAAAATAAGTGACAGCGGGTTGCTGGCGTATTTTCATGAACAAAGTCAATCGTAGAAGGAAGAATAGGGATTGCTATACGCCCTATTCTTCCTTTTTTGTACTATAGGAAATTGCTCTTTTCTTGCATTATCGCCAGCAGATGACCCCTCCCAGAAGGTTAGGGTCTTGCTCCCAGACCATATCATAGGCTTCAGGTATTTGGTCGATAGTGAACCGATGACTAATCAGCGGCTTGATATTCAATGAGCCATAGGCAATCAGATTCAAGATCACACGGATGTCCTCGTCGCTTGTCCATATGTCAGAACTGATGAAGCGGCTGCTTTCATCGGCAACCACAGGTGGCCATTCACCTTTGATGGTCAAGTCTGTTCTTCTCAAGGAAAATGGCTTGGAATTGATATAGGTACCAATCAGGCTGGCACCTTTCATCATCAGGTTCTCGCTAATGTCCGGCAAGCCAGCCCCATGAGTTTGTGACATCATCATTACACGACCTCGTTCAGAGACCAGTTCAAAGGCTTGCTCCAAAGGTTTTTTGGCACCAGTCGCTTCAAAGATAACAGGGATACCTCTATGACCAGTAGCATCAATGACTTCCTTAAGTTTATCAGGGTGTTTTGCCACATTGATGGCATGATGGACCCCCATCTCTTCTGCAATCGCCAAACGTTCGCCACTTAAGTCAGTGACGATGACAGGGAGAGCGCCAGCAAGTTTGACCAATTGAGCGGTCAAAGCACCTACAAGTCCTTGACCCATAACCAGTGCAGGCTCCCCTAGTTGAAGGCCGGAACGCCTTAAAGCATACATGCCTGTGTGAGCCAGGTTAAAGAAAGCCGCCTGTTCCAAATCTACATTATCGGGTGCTTTTGTGACGTTTCGTACGTCCATTAGAAGATACTCAGAGTGGGCGCCAGTGGTGACGACTTTATCCCCTTTTTTTAGGCCAGTGACCCCGACCCCGACCTCTTCAACAGTTGCAGCCATGCTGTAACCAATAGGTTGGGGTAATGGGACAATGTGATTGCCCATCAATCCATTTTCAGTACCGGGACTTAGGGTGCTATAAGCAGCTTTCAGTAAGACTTCGCCAGGTCCTGGTGAAGCAAGTTCTTTTTCCTTAACAACGACTTTGCCGAGTTCGGCAATGGCATAGCGAGTCTTCATCTTCATACCTCCAAGAGTGTGTCAGCACTGATTTTTTCAGTCAGGGTTTCATTAACAATCAACTTACCACCACTTAACAGTTCATATTCTCCGTCTTCAAGACCTTCTGCAGTAATGGTAACACCTGGTAGTGCATCAATCTGAGATAGATTCACATCTGAGACGAGTTGTACATTTGAATCGGCTGTCGCAAGCCATTTACTGCCAATGTCAAAATTAAGGGCGGCACCTTGTATTTGGCCTTTAATTAAGCTGGAGCTCATATCTACCCACATATCCCGCTCTGTATCCTCGTGGATTAAATCACCATTGATAGCCATATTAGTAAGTACCACTTGGACACCATAAGGATCATTAGGTAAAGTCTTGCAAGGATCATCATTGACAATTGTATGGACGATAACACCATTATCAGCAGTGATAGCGACATCATTCAGTTCGAGTATCATATTATTACTTTTGACAAGCACAGCCTCTTTGGCAGAGTGAATTTCACCACCTGTAACTGTAAGCTCAGCAACTTCCTCAGCCCAGCCATTGACGTTATGAGAAAGGGCAAAGTAGCTGCCGCAATTGGCGGTGCAGTCAGTGAAAGTCATATCACTATTGCCGGCAAGTATGGCGGCCATATTAGCAATTTCAAAATTACATCGATTGAAGTAGTCATGACATGCAGGATCCGCATAAGCACCATAACCGCTTTTTGTGCAGATGATATCACAGTCATTGGCTTCAAGATAGACATAACCTTCAGAGCATTCTGTTGAAAGGGCTGCCCATCCATCGCAAATGATTTTTGAATTGTAGAAATAACTGGAAGCATTGGACATGGTACAGTGGCATCTGGTATTGCCGTCGATTTCAAGTGGTGGTGGAGGCGTGGACATTAAAGCCTTAGGTGGATCAATGTCTTTTCCGTAAGGGATGCCATGTGCCCATAAGATGGAATCGTACACCTTAAGAACACCACCTTCTTCAGCGGCTGTGGCATATCTGGTACGGCCATGGGTATTGATAACTGCATTCTTGACTGTAAGTGTACCGTTGTATTTGACCGCTGCGCCACTAGAAGGACCTCCAATGCCGTGTCCATCTCCGGATGTACTGATATAAGCGCCATCCAGGACCACATCAGAAGCGGCACCTTCAACATAGACACCACCTTCAGAGCCTTTATAACCGACAACTTTAAGATCTTCAACTTTGTCACTATGAATCTGTCCACCATAGATTACCTTGCTATTTGAAAGGGACTTTTCAATCTGTCCATCCCTTACATGCACTGCAGCAACAGCATCAGAAGCTGGTGCAAACCAGTCAATCTTCTCTTTGCCCGGATTTAATATGGCGTTCACACCATCAATGATCTCAGTCATATGAGCGAGATTATGATGAGGACGTCTGATAGGTCTGGTGACGTTCATACCTTTGATTTTATCCATAACACTCTCCTTTTCTTTGCAATACCATTTGTTGAATTACGCTATGTAAAACATTCCCCAACGGATTCTCATAAGAAATACCCAATATTTCATCTAGTATGAGCCAAACTAGGTTCAAGCTAAACCATAGAAGTGTTACAGAGGATAGACTCTGGCAAAGTCCATCCTCTGTGAGAAGGGCTGACGCGTTCTAGGCAACGCGTTCAGGCGACCGAGGAGTAAATAATATAAACCGCCCCACGGTCAGTCTTCAAATGTTTGGCAACATGAGAATCACGGTTATGTGACCATCATATCACTGAGCAATTCATAGGTGAAATGCAAAAGAATCATAGGACTTATAAGGAGATGTTATTAAACAGAGCAAGAGCAGGCCATGGAAGTGCATCACGAAACGAGTTAGACTGCAAAGCAGGCTTGTCCGAGGCTTCGTATGCACTTCCATGGCCTGCTCTTGCGACCCACCACCTTAATTAGCTAATAGCCTTCATCATCTGGATAATCTTATGGGCCCTCTCATTCATAAATGTTTGAACATCCACCTGACTATAATCATAGATGCCCTTACCGGACTTAATCCCAAGAGCCCCTTTCTCAATCATCTCAGCCCCTAATTTATTCTCTCCAGTATCATTACACAAGCTCTTCTGAATAGTCTCAGAGACCTTCGTGGTCAAATCCCATCCCACAATATCATAGAGAGCTAAAGGCCCTTCAAAGGCATAACGAATACCACTGGTATTACGTATAGCGCTGTCAATATCTTCTCCAGTAGTCCACCCTTGGGTAATCATATAGCTTGCCTCCCGAACAATGGCTGTGGCAATACGATTGACGATAAAGCCAGGAATGTAATTTCTGATGACGGAAGGCTTTTTGCCAACAGCAGTCAATAGATCAAGGACATCATTCAGTGCATCCTCTGAAGTGTCATCCACAACAACAACTTCTACAAGAGGCATGACATAGGCCGGATTAAAATAATGGGTAATCATAAGACGTCCAGGATTCCTAATATCTGCAATCTCAAAGACATTGGCACCAGAGGTGTTGCTGCAAAATAAACAGTCCTCACTACAGTACATATCCAGTTGTCGGAATACTTCTGCCTTAGCCTCTGCATCTTCAAAAACACATTCAATGGCCATGTCAGCATCACCAGCAATAGCTTCCAGGTCATCACTGTAGAAGATATTGTCATGAATATTGATGATATCTTCATTTGTCATAATCTCTTCAGCAAGAAGGTTGGCTGTCTCTGCGTTAATGAGCTTTTTCGCAGTGTCTAACTGACCGGGAAAAGCGTCATACAAATAAGTCTGAACACCTTTCGCAGCGTAGATTTGAGCAATACCTCTGCCCATAGTACCAGCCCCGACGATTACCACTTTTGTCTCTTTTAAAGTCTTTTTCATAGTCCTTATAACCGGTACTGCCTATAGGGATCATGGGATGCGATCATACGATTTAGCGTCCCATGTCTTACATTCTATAACAGCGCCAGTTGCCTCCTTTCAATCTACACATGTTGGGACATCTAAGGTCCCGATGGATGAGATAATGATAGCAGACAAAAAATGATTGTACAAAATTGACAAAAAACTATCGTGACTTTAGAGAAAAATAGACAAAGCATAAAGAGGTGTATTTTTAAAGTACAATCCTAAAGATAAGTACTTTCTTGTAGAATATCCCATCATATGACCCCAAAAGATGCATCCAAAGATAATAAATGACGGCGATCAAAGCAAAACAAAGCCCATTTCTCACATATAATGGATGAACCCATGCAAGTTCCGGATAGCAAAAAGGGAGATTGATAAAAATTCTGTAGAATTCAAGAACCAATCCAACAAAATTCTGAAGAATTCTTCACAAAGTTTGACACTATAATAAGCTTTGGCCTTTAGCATTAGCATTCCGAAACCGAGCATAAGACGGTACCGGTGTTTCATCACGAAACGAGTTAGACTGCAAAGCAGGCTTGTCAGAGGCTTCGTATGAAAAACCGGTATTGGCTTCTGCGACATAAGAACAATAAAAAAACAGCTAGGCAATCGCCTAACTGTTCTTCATTAACGAAACTTCTTCTGAACCCGAATATCCGAACCAACAAACCCAAGAGACAAATAATGCCCAATAATCCGCGATACAATCCGGTCTGAATAATGCTGTGTCCAACCCTTAGGATCTAAGTTGGTTGAAATAACAATAGGCTTTTCCGTTAAGAGCCGGTTGTTGATAATACTAAATAATTCAGAGGTCGTAAAGGCATTGTTAACCTCAGTGCCAAGATCATCTATAATCAACAGATCACAATCATGAAGGGCTTGTATATCCTCATAACTCACCTGGTCATCCCCGTTGTGAAAACGGTAAGTCTCAATCAAACGGAATAATTGGAACGCCGTCAAATAGATGACGCTAAAGCCTCTATCAAGGACCTCTTTGGCAATGCTGTTACATAAGAAGGTTTTTCCTAGACCGGCTTGGCCATAAAGAATCAAATTGTTGTATTCCTTGCCGAAGTTAACAGCAAAATCATAGCAAGTCTTGTAATTGAGACTGGCAATTTCTCTAGGAGACTCTTGGTTGGAATCAGGGCTCTGATCACTATAGTATGTCAAATCAAAGGTATCAAAATTCTCTTCCTGCATAATATGGGCAAGGTTGCTCTGACCATAGGAGAACTTAAGGATCTCATTTATGAGACATCGACAACGCTCACCATCCACATAACCTGTATCTTCACACAGGGCACAATCGTAGATGGGTTTCAAATAATCTTCAGGATAACCGTTGGCCTCAAGTAGAGCCGACTTTTTGGCAGAAATCTCTTGAATCTCTGATTTGAGCACTGACATGATACGGTCCTTGTCCGTTGGATTCTCAATGATTTTTCTGGTTGCACCGGAGGAAAGGGCTGCAATTCGCTGATCCATTGTCTTTAATTCAGGAAAGAGGCCGTAAACGGTTTCTTTGCGCTGGTAGTGGTTTTGCTGATTCCTAAGTTTCCTCTGGTCAATGATATTACGTATTTTGTTGAATTGTGATCGATTAAGTCCCATAACTTATCATGCTCCGCTGGACTTCTTCTTTAATAAGTCCTTCATTTTCTTCTCGATATCGTCATAATCGTAATCCCGTTGACTATGATTATGGAAACGATTCTTTGTGGCTGTATTTTGGGTTGTCGCTTTTTCAGAACGCTCTTTGGTTTTGTTAGCCTTGTATTGCTTATCTAACTCGGCAACGGCTTCTGGTGATTTGACACCTTTATTGTACCATTTGGACAGAATCGTATCTACATAAGGCAGACTGGGTTCGTTGATGGCAGCAATGGTTTTTTCACAAGCCGTCTCAATAACTTCAAGGGCGAAATTGTATTCATCAATCCACTTATCCATGTATTTAATCTGATTGGGCGTTGGCTGTCGATTGGCAACACCAAGAGCACGAAAAATTCTATAGTAATTTTTATTGAATTGCTCTGCATAGACTTTGGCCTGTTCTACTGTCCGGATATTCTGCTCAGACCAATCCATTGCTACTTTTTCAATGTAATTCATATGACGGTGACCGTCTGTTACGCAATGTTCAATGAGGTACTCAACCACTTCGATAGGAAGACCAAGCCAATCGATAAATCCAAGGAGCATATTCACATCGGCCTGTGACAGGGGCTTTTGCATATAACGTTCAGTGATATAAAGCAATTCTTTAAAATCACTTTGCTCTGCATAGATGGCCATTTCTTCCATGGAGTATTGAGGCTTGCGCTCAAGTCGGGCCTGTTTTTTCTTCTTTGGTTCAGATGCGGGCTCTGCTTTTACTTCGGTGTTGTTATGAGTTGACGAGGGTTTTAAAGTGGTTACTGGTTCGGGTTTTGTTAATATATCCTGAGTCTTCTCAAGGCTTAGAAAGCCGATGGCAACAATCTCATCCTCTTCAAAAGTGACTTCGATCAACTTTTGCTGTGCCCAGTAGGTGAGGGCGCGGAGGACGTCTGATTGAATCAGGTTGAGTTGTTTTGCCACTTTTTCAATGGTGAAATCCTGGCTGCCACTGACGACCAAGCGCAGGATGTAAAGGTAGACCTTGACGTAATCACCATTAGCCTGGGGCATATAATGATCGATAAATAGGTTGTTAACCAGCGTGTGCTGGTGAATATTCTGGGATTTTAGGGCGATGCCGCTCATTTGCCAACTTCTCTCAAGACAAAAAGCAGACAGATCATACGTTATGTAAACCTGCCTGACGATACATAGTATTAATACGTTTTATCCCCACCTTATGGCGGTGATATATATAATATAGAAAAAAAAGCCCTCAGTCAAGGAAATATACTGAAAAAAAGCGTTGAAAAGCCTTGATATCAGAGGGATTAAAATTATCCACAGAAAGGGGATAAACTGTGGATAATGTGGATTTGTATTTTATGAAATAATGTAAATGGTACTCAAAATTGCCTAAAACCCTTAAAACACATGGTTTTATGGTCTTTGTATGTAACATTAATGTTAATATTATGTCAACTATTTATTCACGTCGATAATTTGACAATTATGTGAACAACTCTGTGGATAATGTGAATAACTACCCTTTAAGGAGGTTTTCTCCCACCATATATACGTTTCCGGCACCCATAGTTATCAACAGGTCCCCTGGCTTGCAATGTGTAAAAATATGGTAGATGATTTCATCTTCTGTCGGATAATAGTAGCAAGGTGTCCCTTTCGACTGTACAATATCCTGAATGTCTCGTGAATGTATGTCACCAAGGTCCTTCTCACGGCTGGCAGAATAGATATCCATAAGAATCACTTCATCAGCTCCTGCTAAAGATTCACCGAATTCCTGTAAAAAGGCTTTGGTTCTCGTATAGGTATGAGGTTGAAAAAGAATATGCAGTTTACCAATGTCCATGTTCTTAGTCGATCGGATTGTTGCTGCAATCTCCGTTGGATGATGGGCATAGTCATCAACAATATGGACACCACCAAGTTCGCCTTTGAATTGAAAGCGTCTATGGGTGCCGGTGAATGCCTTAAGGCCTTTGGTGATAGCGTCTTGGCTGATATCCAGTAACTCAGCAGAAATAGCGGCAGAGATGGCATTGCCCACATTGTGCTCGCCTGGGACGCTGAGTTCAATGCAATAGCTGTCATGATCCTTGTGACATAGAGTGAAGGTGGCATGGCCCAGTACATTATAGGTGATGTCTTTGGCGTAATAGTCACATTCAGTGTTGTGAACACTATAGGTAATGACTGTGGTCTTCAGGTCTTTCGTTAATTTGCCTAAGTAGCCATTATCACCATTGATGATCAGAGCACCATCTTCTTTGATATTCTCATGGAACTGATGGAAGGCATCAAGAATGGCATCCATATCCTTGAAGAAATCCATATGGTCTTCTTCAACATTTAGGACAATCCCAATTCGAGGGTAGAAATGGTGAAAACTATTGTAGTATTCACAAGCCTCGGTAACAAAATACTCTGAAGTACCAGCTTTGATGTTGCCATCAATCAGAGGCAATATACCGCCCACAGAGACCGTAGGGTCCAAATCAGCGCTTGTAAGGATGTGGGCAACCATGGAGGTTGTTGTTGTCTTTCCGTGAGTTCCGGAGACAGCGATGCTTTTTGCATACCCTTCCATAATTTGACCGAGAAGTGTAGCCCTGTCAATGATTGGTATATTCAGTTCTTTGGCACGTATTAATTCAGGATTATCGTCTTTAACAGCAACGGTATAAACAAGCAGAGAGGTATCTTTGGCAACGTTTTGGCCATCATGACCAATATGCACTTTGGCCCCAAGATCCATGAGTTTTTGACAGGTTGAGCCCAGCTGGACATCGGAACCGGATATGGCAAAACCTCTCTTTAATAATATCTGAGCAAGACCGCTCATGCTGATGCCACCAATACCAACGAAGTGTACATGAATTGGTTTTTCCAAATCTATTTGAAACATAGGTAATCTCCTTAAAATGTAAGTTGAGTTATACTCATCATCATATGCTAAAAATGATCTTGAATCAAGGTCATGAACATTTAATCTTCCTGTCACTTATCATATCAAGTGATTTGTTGTATAATGAACGAAACTGTCCAATGGCCCTTTGGGGTAGCAGAGGGCTCATAAGGATGGTTTTGAAGAAAAAAATAAGGGGTTTAGATGTCGAATCTTATTATGGATATATTCAGAAGATTTAGTATAGATATTTAGACCAACAAGGGGTTTTACATGGATAAGAAAATCAGCAAAACAGAACGGATTGCAATGATCACCAAGGTCCTGGTGGAACATCCATCCAAATTATATACATTACAGTATTTTTCAGATAGGCTGAATTGTGCTAAGTCCACGTTAAGTGAGGACATCAAGAGCATAGAAGCCTCTTTTGAATGGCACGAGTCCGGCCGTATTCATTCTGTCTCCGGTGCTGCAGGTGGTGTGTACTATCTGCCGACAATATCAGAGAAGCAGATTGACAGCATTAAGAGAGAACTATGTCAGCAGCTTAGTAAGCCGGAGAGAATCATACCTGGCGGTTATCTGTATATGAATGATATTCTTTATGATACGAAATGGCTTAACCGTATTGGTTGGGCGATTATATCCAGTTATGATGTAAGTGCTCTTGACTATGTTGTCACTATAGAGACTAAGGGTATTCCTTTGGCGACGGTCATTGCAGGTATGCTGAATATTCCAATAGTCATTATACGTAAGCAGGCAAGACTGACTGAAGGAACAACCATTCAGATGAATTACGTCACCGGCTCCCAGAAGACCATTAAGACAATGGCACTGCCGATCAAATCCATTAAGCGTGGTTCGAATGTGCTTTTTGTGGATGACTTCATGAAAGCAGGGGGAACGACGAAAGGCGTTATTGATTTGATGAAAGAGTTTGATGCCACAGTAGTGGGGACAGCGATGATGATGACTCAGAAGACAGAAGACAAGAAATTGATCGATAATTACTTTGCCCTGGTAGAACTTGAGGGCATCGATGAAGAGAAAGAAGAAATCAAGATCAGGCCTCTATAGCCTGAATAAGATGGATGATGAGGATGAAATGGATGAATAGAAGCTATATGGCTAAAGCTGTCGTATCGATTATGGTCGTGATGATGATGGTCATCGTGCCTGTTCAGGGAGCAACAGCCAATGAGAGTTATGCAGGAAACCAACTTAGAATCTTAGGGATTTTAAGGGGTTATGAAGATGGCACATTGAAGCTGGATCAACCAATTATCAGGTCAGAAGTGGCTGCACTGACGGTACGTTTTCTTGGCTACGAAGAAGTGACCATTGATGGCGATGGAAGGGATTTTACAGATGTGAAGAGTAGTTACTGGGCTTACGGTGTTGTTCAGAAGGCCTATAAGCTTGGTATTATTCAAGGCTATCCTGATATGACCTTCAACCCTCTTGGCAACATCACTTATGCAGAAGTCGTGGCAATCATGGTCAATGCCCTTGGAGAACAGGACGACTTGGCTGGCGAGTGGCCAAATAACTATATTGATAAGGCTAAGAGTCTTGGAGTGATACCGGAAGACAGTGCAGTGGACCCTAACAAAGTGATTACAAGAGGAGAGATGTCCGTCATAGTGTGGGACACTTTACTCGTTAAAGAATAGTCAAAAAAGAATGAGCTAAACAGGGTGTATACAAGGTTTTCTCATCTTTTCATCGTGAGAGAATAGTGCTATAATACACAGACAAGAGCGTCATGAGGAAATCCTTTTGACGCCTTTATCATACTTGAAATAAACTTTTATTGGGCATTTATGGATATTTGGCAAGAGGAAATGAGGCATTAGGATGAAGATCGGTAAAGTACCGGAGTCTGTATTGGAAAAAACAATTCTAAATAGACTCTCTGTAAAACGAGATGAGGTATTGTATGGACCGGGTATAGGAGAAGACTGTTGTGTACTTGATTTTGCGGCAGATGATCTGACGGTGATGTCCACAGATCCTATTACGGGAACAGCTAAGGAAATCGGAAAGTTGGCCATGCATATCACAGCCAATGATATAGCAGCAACAGGTGCAGAGCTGGTCGGCGTTTTGCTTACCATTCTTTTGCCGGACGGCTATTATGAAGATGACCTGAAGACCATTATGACAGACATCAATCATATCTGTGAAGCCATGAATGTGCAAGTTCTAGGCGGTCATACCGAAGTGACGGCGGCGGTCAATCAGGCGATTGTCTCTGTGACCGGCGTAGGAAAAGCTAAGAGAGAAAACATAACAATGACCTCCCACATGGAGCCTGGTGATGATATTGTCATGACCAAATGGGCAGGTATTGAGGGCACTGCTATCATTGCTCTTGAAAAAGAAGAGGAGCTAAAGGCGAGTGTCAAACCAAGTCTTATAGATGAGGCTAAATCTTATACGGAACTAATATCTGTTGTACCGGAGAGTAGGGTGGCAGTAGCTAATGGTGTGAAAGCCATGCATGATGTGACCGAGGGGGGTATTTACGGCGCTCTTTGGGAGATGGCAGCGGCATCCGGCGTTGGCTTTGAGGTTTGGTTGGATCAAGTACCAATCAAACGTGCGACCATTGAGATTACAGAACATTTCGGCATCAATCCTTACGAATTGATTTCCAGTGGTGCCATGTTGATGGCGACACAAGACGGCGCGGCGTTGGTGGCGGCCCTGGCTAAAGCCGGAATCCACAGCGCCCTGATCGGGAAGGTGACCGATGGCAAAGAAAGGCTGATATTAGGGGAAGATGTGCGTCGTTCATTACGACCACCAAAGTCAGACGAACTTTACAAAGTCATATAGAAAAATGTCGAGAAGAGGCTTATCAATGCCTCATGGAGGTTTTATAGATGAGAACGGATATACTTGGACTTATACAAAATAACAGCAAATTGGCTCTTTCTGACCTTGCATCCATGTTAGGTGCCAACGAAGCTGATGTGGCAAATGAAATCACTGCAATGGAGAAAGAAAAGATCATCTCCGGCTATCATACATTGATCAACTGGGACAAAACCAATACAGACCGAGTAACGGCACTTATAGAGGTTAAAGTGACGCCACAACGCGGTGAGGGCTTTGACAAGATTGCTGAGCGGATCTATCGTTTCAAAGAGGTCAAATCTGTTTACTTGATGTCTGGCGGATTCGACCTTACCGTTATTATTGAAGGTGCAACCATGAAAGAAGTGGCTTTGTTTGTGGGGCAGAAGTTGGCGCCACTTGAGTCAGTGCTTAGTACAGCAACACATTTTGTACTAAAAAAATATAAAGATTACGGCATCATTCTTGAGGAAGAGAAGAAGGATGAAAGAATGGTGGTGAGCCCATGATGAAGGATAAGTTGAATCAAAGGGCTGCAAGTATTCCGCCCTCAGGTATTCGTAAGCTATTCGATATCGTTACAGAGATGGAGGATGTTATCTCCCTTGGTGTCGGTGAACCGGACTTTGATACACCATGGCGTATCAGAGAGGAGGGTATCTATTCTCTTGAGAAAGGAAAGACTTTTTATACATCCAATTCAGGGCTTCTTGAACTTAGAGAAGCGGTTTGTGATTATTACGAACGTCGTTTTGACTTGAAATATGATTATAAGAAAGAATCCTTGATTACAGTCGGTGGCAGTGAGGGGTTGGATTTGGCACTTCGTGCCCTGATCAACCCAGGCGATGAGATTCTTATTGCGGAACCATGTTTCGTCTCTTATCAGCCTTGTGCGTATATTGCTGGTGGAACGCCTGTATCCATTCCTCTTAAAGAGGAGAACGAATTCAGAATTACACCGGAGGAGATTGAAGAGAAGATCACCCCGAAGTCCAAAGTGCTGATGATTTCTTTTCCAACGAACCCAACAGGGGCTGTTATGCGTAAGGAGCACTTGGAAGGGATTGCGGAAGTGGCTATTAAGCATGATTTGATCGTTATTTCTGATGAAATCTATGCTGAGCTTACCTATGGTGATAGGCATGTGTCTATTGCATCCTTGCCAGGGATGAAAGAAAGAACCATCATCATCAATGGTTTTTCAAAAGCTTATGCCATGACAGGCTGGCGTATGGGTTATGTGTTGGGACCAACGGAGATTGTTGCTTTGATGACGAAGATTCATCAGTTTGCCATTATGTGTGCACCGACAACGAGTCAGTACGCAGCACTTGAAGCGGCTAGAAACTGTGATGATGATGTGGAACATATGGTTCGTTCTTACAATCAGAGACGCCATTTGATGGTGGACAGGTTCAGAAAGATGGGGCTTGATTGTTTTGAACCACAGGGCGCCTTCTATGTTTTCCCATCCATCAAGAGGACGGGGTTGACTTCGGACGAGTTTGCAGAGAAGCTTCTATATGATCAGCAAGTAGCGGTTGTTCCTGGGAATGCTTTTGGAGAATGCGGTGAAGGGTTCATTCGATGTTGTTATGCTTATTCGTTGGATGAGCTTAAAGAGGCCCTTGATCGGATTGAGAAGTTTGTGGTTAAGTATATTAAGTAGTGGGTTTAGGTCGCAGTCAATGGCATCGGGTATTCTTACGAAGCCTCAGACATGTGTGCTGCGCACCCGAACTCGTTTCGTTAAGAACACCCGACGCCATTGACTGCTCGGTTTCGTGTATTCATGCGAAGCCTCAGACATGTGTGCTGTGCACCCGAACTTGTTTCGCTAAGAACATCCGACGCCATTGTCTGCTTGGTTTCGCAAAAAATCCCCCGGTTACCATTTGGCTGCCGAGGGATTTTTTTAATGGGTTGTCTTACACTTTGAACATTTTCCGTAGAAGAAAATCTTCTCGGATTCGATTTGAAAGTCAGTCTGGGACTGGGCTAGCTCAATGACGTTATCCAAAACGTCTGTGTGTAAGTCAGAGACTGCATTACATTCCGTACATACCATGTGAGGATGACTCATTGCATTGGCATCATAACGGAAGCTGTCTTCACCAACGTTCAGTTCCTGAATAAGGCCCGACTTCTTCAGGGTATCCAAGGTTTTGTACACCGTTGCCAAACTCATGGTAGGGTGTGTTGCCTGCAAAGCCCTATAGATGGACTCGGCGCTTGGATGTTCGGTGGTGTTATAGAGGACGTCGAATATGGCGAGTCTCTGAGGTGTAACCTTCAGGCTTTTAGATTTAAGCAGTGAGGTTAAATGTTCCATAATGCACTCCTTGTCTGTGGTGACGAACCTATCAATAGGTTGAGTCCGATAATAATTATCCACTAGTAATCAGTTAATAATAATATGTAAACGCAGTTTTGTCAACTTTTTTAAGTGCATTATGATAATGGTTATCATAATTTGGGGATTGAAGCTATTTAGGCAAAACATTTCCATCTCTTGTCATTGTATACACCTTATCCATTATGATACAATAACAATAACAGCGGTCAGTTATATAAACACACTCTATAGACCGCGATTTCAAGGAGGATTCTATGTCAGTTAATGTTGATATGATTAACCCTTTCATCAGCGCATCACAAAGCGTTTTGAAAGATATGGCACAACTATCCACAAAGATGGGGAGCCCTTATTTAAAGTCACCGTCTTATGAAGGGGACGTTATTACAGTAATCATCGGTATCACAGGTGAGATGCGGGGACAGGTCATCTTTTCCATGCAGGAACCAGAAGCCTGTACAATTGCTTCTCATATGATGATGGGCATGCCGGTGCCGGAACTTAATGATATGGCTAAGAGTGCTGTCAGTGAATTGACGAACATGATTCTTGGTAATGCGGCGACGATTTTCTCGACGAAAGGCATATCCGTAGATATAACGCCACCTAACCTGGTTATGGGAAGTAATCTTTCCTTTACTGTCAGCGATTCCAAGACAATATGTGTACCACTGAATAGAGAAGACGGATCAGCTTTCATGGAGCTGAATATCGCCATTAAGAAATAATGAATATTATATTACACGAACCCGAGATTCCACATAATACCGGCAACATTGGAAGAACCTGTGTTGCTGCAGGGGCTTCCTTACATATTATAAGGCCTTTTAGCTTCTCTCTTGATGAGAAAGCGGTAAAAAGAGCAGGTCTTGATTATTGGGATCAGCTGGACCTGCATGTTTACGATGACTTTCAGGATTTTAAGACCAAGCATCCTAGGGCGAAGATCTTTATGGCGACGACGAAGGCCAAGCATCATTATGCAGAGGTCACCTATGATGAAGACAGCTTTATCATGTTTGGTAAGGAGAGCGCCGGTATTCCGGAAGAGATATTGGTTGCTTATCCAGAGACGTCTATAAGAATCCCAATGGCGGGGGACATACGTTCGTTGAATCTTTCCAATGCTGTGGCCATCGTACTGTATGAGGCATTGCGTCAACAGGACTTTGCCGGCATGAACACAGAGGGTAGTCTTCACCGCCTTGACTGGGAATCCTAGTATAAATAGTGCTATGTGCTTGTACTAAATAAGTACATAGGAAAAAGGACGCATAAAGACACAAAGGGGACAAATGAATAAGTTATTATGATGGCGACAGGACAAAGCAATGGCAGAAGATAAGCGTATTAGAAACAGAGTCGACTTTGAAGAGTGGATTCTCTGTTACAAACATATCAACGTATCCAGTAATGTAAGACCTGATCCATCACCAATCCGCATACAGATAAGGGATATCTCCTACAGCGGTATCGGCATACGGTGTAACCGTGACCTGGGTATCGGCGACTGTTTGATTTTCAACCTTAAGAACGGAACAATGTCAAAAGAGTTCATGATGGAGGTTCATTGGTGTCGCTATAACAATGGCCTTTATCTGGCGGGTCTTTCTTTCTTGGGACTGACCAAAGACCGTGTTATCTTTCTGGACGGCTTGATCAAAAGCTTCATCAAAAAACAGGTGCGCTAACACAGCTTCCTTTTCAGGGGCATAGTCTCGATATGTGTCTGAAGAGGGCTTTAGCTTGGGAAGGAGTGTGTTCATTTGAATAAGAAGGAAATGGTAGCCATGTTACTTGCCGGGGGGCAAGGCAGCAGACTGGGTATTCTAACGACCCATCTTGCAAAACCCGCTGTATCTTTTGGCGGGAAGTACCGAATCATTGATTTTACCTTGAGCAATTGCATCAACTCAGGCGTCGATACTGTTGGGGTCTTAACCCAGTATCAGCCTCTGCGTCTTAACCGTCATATCGGGATAGGGATTCCATGGGATCTTGACCGTAACTTCGGCGGTGTCACCGTACTCTCACCTTATCAAAGTAAAGACAACTCAGCTTGGTACACAGGTACAGCCAACGCAATCTATCAGAATATTCCATTCATCGATTATTATCAGCCTGAATACGTACTCATCCTGTCGGGAGACCACATTTATAAGATGGACTACGAGATGATGTTAAATTACCATAAGAAATGTGAGGCAGATATTTCTATTGGTGTTTTTGGTGTGGATATTAAAGATGCCCATCAATTCGGCATCCTTGTGACAGATGAAGAAGGTCGCATAGTTGAATTTCAAGAGAAGCCACAGGAACCCAAAGGCAATTTGGCTTCCATGGGCATCTATATATTCAATTGGAAGACACTCAGACAGGCGCTGATTGCGGCTGAACGTGATCATGAAGACAGTGATTTCGGCAAGCATATCATACCTAGGTTGCTTAAGAACGGGCATAACCTTTATGCATACGAGTTTGATGGTTATTGGAAAGATGTTGGAACCCTAGAGGCTTATTGGCAAGCGAACATGCAGTTGATTGACCTTGTTCCGGAGTTCAATCTATATGAAGCCTACTGGAAGATCTACACTAAGAATGAGCTTCAACCGCCTCAGTTCATTGCCAGTGGTGCTGCTGTAGAAAAGTGCATCCTTGGGGAAGGGACAGAAGTATATGGTCAGGTCTATAATTCGGTCATCGGATCCAATGTGACCATTGAAGAAGGAGCCATTGTCAGGGACAGCATCATCATGAGTGGTGCTCATATCAAGAAGAATTGTGATATGGTACGGACGATTGTCTCCGAGAATGCAGTGTTGTCTGAAGGTGTTAAGGTTGGTTATGGTGAAGATGCGGTAAATGAAGAATTGCCCAAAGTGTATGATTCGGGACTATCAGTTATCGGTCAGGGGACTTACGTGCCTGCCGGTGTGACTATTGGTAAGAATTGTGCTGTTGAAGGTAATCTGAGCGCCTTGATGTTTGAGGATGGTGTGCTTCCAAGTGGTAAGAATCTGATTCTAGAGGAGGACAAGATATGAGAGCGTTAGGTATAATTCTCGCAGGTGGCAAGAATGAACGTTTGGGTGTCTTGACCAATGAACGGGCTTTGGCGGCTTTGCCTGTAGCTGGCAGTTATCGGGCGATTGATTTTGCCATTAGCAATATGAGCAACTCAGGTGTGGGCAAAGTAGCTGTGATAACACAATACAACTCAAGATCGCTTATAGAACACCTTAGTTCATCTAAGTGGTGGGATTTCGGACGTAAGCATGGTGGTCTCTTTGTCTTCACGCCGTTTCAAACCATTGAAGGCAGTCGGTGGTATCGGGGAACGGCGGATGCCATTTACCAGAATATCGACTACTTAAAAGGCAGTCATGAGCCATATGCCATTATAGCTCAGGGGGATGGTATCTCCAAGATTGATTATAATAAGGTGCTCCAATACCATATTGCTAAGCGGGCAGACATCACAATTGTATGCAAAGAGATGCCAGCCGGAACGGATTTGACCAGATACGGCGTTCTAAGTGTGAATGATGACGGTCGTATGGTGGAGTTCGAAGAGAAGCCCATGGAACCAGAGAGCAACATTGTTTCCACAGGGATCTATATAATAAGAAGACGTTTGCTGATTGATCTGGTTGAGGATATTGCCAATGAGCAACGTCATGATTTGGTTAGTGATATCATCATTCGCTATCGTAAGAAAAAAAAGATCTATGCATACATGTTTGATGGATACTGGCAAAGTGTGGCGAATACTAAATCATATTTTGATACCAATATGGACTTTCTTAAGAAAGAGATTAGGGATGAATTCTTTCGCCAACAACCGACCATACTTTCGAAGGTGGAAGATGAACCGCCAGCAAAATTCAATTATGGTTCTAAAGTGGCCAATAGTCTTTGCTCAAGTGGATGTATCATCAACGGTACTGTAGAAGACTCGATGCTTTTCCGTAAGGTCTTTGTTGGAAGAGATACCGTCATTAAGAACAGCATTATTTTGAATGGTAGTTATATTGGTGATGGTTGTCATATTGAGAACGCCATTATTGAAAGCTACTGTAATATCAAGGATGGTACAGTGATCAATGGCACTGAAGAAGAGATTCGCATTGTAAAAGAACGACTTGATCTATAGAGCGCAATACCAGTCAGTCGGACTTAGCGGTTGTCAATGTAAAGATATTGTAATATAATGTTATGAGACGGTCTTTTACAGAGTGTAATGGCTTTATTGATGAATTGTCACACATATGAAGCGATCCTCATCACCTGTGAATTACACGACATGAAAGATTCGCCTATGGGGTAAGGACGAATATTGTACTTGAATCGAACAGCATCGTTTCTTTTAAAGAAAGGGGTTTCTTCATGGAGATTACAGATGTAAGGGTTAGGAAGATCGCTAAGGAAGGCAAGATGAAAGCTGTCGTGTCTGTAACGTTTGACAATGAATTTGTTGTACATGATATCAAGGTCATTGAAGGAGAGAAAGGCTTATTCATTGCTATGCCTAGCCGTAAGGCTTTGGATGGTGAGTTCAGGGATATAGCCCATCCAATCAATTCGGTGACAAGAGACAAGATTCAAAAATCTATATTGGAAAAATACGAAACCATTTCCCTTGAGGATACGGAAGAGTACGAAGAATAAAGAGAAGGCCATCGTAAGATGGTCTTTTTATCCGTATTCTTTTAGAACTTGAATCTATGGGATATTTGGTATACAATGTAACGCGGACAGTGAGCGGGGGATTATAAGTAGGATTATTAGTATTACTAACCGCTATGTGTCTGTTTTTAATGTATAGAAGGTGGGCAGGCTTGGCTTCGTCCACATAATTATATAGGAACGGAGAGAGTCAATGAGTCATACGAAAGCAATTATTCTTGCAGCAGGATTTGGAACCAGAATGAAATCCAAGAAGCCTAAAGTCATTCATGAACTGGCAGGTAAGCCATTAGTGGCCTGTGTCATCGATGCGGCTAAAAAGGCAGGCGTTGAAGAGATCTGTGTTGTTGTCGGCCACGGTAGTGAGATGGTGAAGGCGGCTATTGGTGAAGATGTGACGTACGTGATGCAGGAAGAACAGCTTGGCACTGGTCATGCGGTTAAGATGGCGGATGATTTCATTGATGATGAAGGCAGAACGTTGGTATTGTTCGGTGATACACCGTTGATTACCAGTGAGACCCTTAAGGCACTGCTTGATGTAACAGAAAAAAATAACAACAGTGTAACAGTCTTATCGACAATGGTTGACAATCCTACCGGTTATGGTAGAATTATTCGCCGGGAAGAGCTTTTTTATAAGAGTGTTGAACACAAGGACGCAACAGATGAGGAAAGGCTTGTCTGTGAGATCAACTCAGGTATGTATTGTTTTGAATCTGCAGCGCTTAAGGGTGCTCTTGGCAGGCTTACCAATGACAACAGTCAAGGTGAATATTATCTGCCGGATGTACTGCCTTTGATTCAGGCAGAAGGTGGCAGAGTAGAAGCATTCATCACAGAGAACAGTGATGAGATCCTTGGAATCAATAATAGGGTGCAACTTGCCGAAGCGCAAAAAATCATTCAGAAGCGCATTAATGAAACACACATGATGAATGGTGTGACGATCATCAACCCTGAGCAAACGTACATATCTATGGATGCTGTCATTGGCTCGGATGTGGTGATATATCCGAATACATTTATTGAAGGAAAGTCCGCTGTTGGTGATGAATCGATTATCGGTCCGAACAGTCGCTTGGTGGACAGTTCTATTGGAGAAGGAACAACCGTTGAACAGTCAACAGTTCTTGAAAGCACCGTTGGCAATGAGACCTCTGTTGGTCCATATGCCTATATTCGTCCTAATTCAACGATTGGTGACCACATCAAGATCGGTGATTTCGTTGAAGTGAAGAATGCCACTATTGGTGATGGGACGAAGATTTCCCATTTGACTTATGTCGGCGATGCGGACGTGGGGAAGAAAGTTAACTTTGGATGTGGTACGATTACTGTTAATTACGACGGGCAGAAGAAGTTTAGAACAACAGTTGAAGATGAAGCTTTTATCGGGTGCAACTCCAATTTGGTAGCCCCGGTAACTGTCCATCATAGAGCTTATACGGCGGCAGGGTCAACGATTACGGAGGATGTTCCTGGTGAATCCCTTGCCATCGCTAGAAGCAGACAGACAATCATTGAAGATTGGGTCAAGAAAAACAGAAAAAAATAAGGGTGAGATCATAGGCCGGTCAATAGGCAGGGCTTGGAAATCATTAATCGGCGTCGAAAGATGTCATTGAGAACAGATGTGTGTGCGACACAGGAGGATTTTTTTATTATGATGGGTTCTATTAAGAACAACGATGGGATTAAAGTGTTTTCTGGAGGCGCTAACGATGCATTGGCAAATGCAATCGCTAAGGCGTTAGGGACAGAACTGGCAAGTTCAGAAGTCGGCAAATTCAGTGACGGAGAGTCCTATGTGAAGATTGGAGAGATGGTTCGTGGTGTTGATTGTTACATCGTTCAACCGACATCTTTTCCTGTGAATGACACATTGATGGAAACCCTGATTATGATTGATGCCCTTAGAAGAGCGTCAGCTGGTAGAATTACTGCAGTATTGCCATATTATGGTTATGCTAGACAGGACAGAAAAGCTAGAGCAAGAGACCCAATCACTGCAAGACTGGTTGCGGATTTATTGCAGACAGCTGGTTGTGACAGGGTTTTGACAATGGATCTTCACTGTGCGCAGATTCAAGGATTCTTTACAATTCCTGTGGATCACCTTCTTGGTAACCCACTGCTAATCAAATACTACACAGGCAAGTTTGAGAGTGATAAAGATGATCTTGTGGTTGTTTCCCCTGATATCGGTTCAGTTAAGCGTTCAAGAAGCTTTGCAGAAGAGCTGGATATTCCGTTAGCGATCATTGATAAGCGTCGTCCTGAAGCCAATGTCAGTGAAGTTATGCACATCATCGGTGATGTGGCAGGGAAGCGTTGTATCATCGTCGATGATATGATCGACACAGCAGGAACAATCTGTAATGCAGCCAATGCTCTTAGAGAAAAAGGTGCGACAGATGTCTTTGCGGCTTGTACACACCCTGTACTTTCAGGACCAGCTATTGAGAGAATCAACAAATCAGCCATTACTGAGCTTGTGGTTCTTGATACTTTGGAATTGCCTGAGCAGAAGCGTATTGAGAAGATTAAGCAGCTTTCGGTTGCGGATCATTTTGCTGATGCGATTTCTCGTATTCATCATAATGAGTCGGTTTCTAAGTTGTTTACATATTGATTTGAGTTATTTATTTAGAATGATGGTCGTCAGCCTTTTTGGTTGGCGGCCTTTTATTATTTGGGAAGGTCGCAGTCAATATCATCGGGTATTCTTACTAAGCCTCAGACATGTGTGCTGTGCACCCAAACTCGTTTCGTTAAGAACACCTGATGATTTTGGCTGCTCGGTTTCGGAAGTTAAAGTCATAACATGTGGGATAAGGGTTTGTATGAAGCCTCATACATTCGAGAAGTGCTCTCGAGAACTCGTTTCATAATGAATCCTCAACCCGACTGTTGCTCGGTGTCGTTTTAAACACCTCGAATACACATGGGTTTGAGATAATAGGGATATATAGAGACAGGACTAAGCTTTTATCGATAGGAGGCGTTTTTATGTTGAAGAATATAAAGTTGCGTTATAAGATTGGTGGTTTGGCTTTTGGTATTATTATTGCATTTATCTTGTTGATACTTCTGTATATCATACCGACCATTGAGAATATTATTTTGGATCGGACGAAGATTGCTTTGGAGCGCTACACGGAGATTCCTATGAGCATCATTCAGGCGGAGTATGATGCATCGCAAGCTGGTGAGAAGAGTAAGGAAGAGGCTCAGGCTTCAGCCATGATTAGAATTTCTGAGCTTCGGTATGATGGTGGTGTTGGTTATTTCTGGATTAATGATGATGCGTCACCGATTCCTACGATGATTATGCATGCCACATCACCGGGCTTGGATGGGCAGGTGCTGAATAATCCGAATTATAATGTTGCAATGGGGGTTGGCAAGAATTTATTTGGCGCTTTTGTAGAAGTAACCTCTAACGATGCGGATGGGGACGGTAGATTGAATGGTTATGTAGATTATATCTGGCCGAAGCCTACTGGGAACGGAGATATGACGGAAGATCAACCGAAGTTATCCTACGTTGAGAAGTTCAAGCCATGGGGATGGATTGTTGGAACAGGTATATATATTGACGACTTATCTATTATTCAGCGGAACATTTTCCAAAGAGTGGCTTTAATTACGATGATTGTGGTAGTTTTCTCATTCATTATAGTGTTCTTGATTACGATGCCAATGAACAAGACCCTAAGAAAAATCATTGCTCAAGCGGAGAAATACCAGGTTTATGACTTTCGGGAAGCGATTGATATACAGCAGGCAGATGAACTTGGTGAGATATCGACAGCCTTTAGTAAAGTTAGGGAAGGCATTCGGGATATCGTTGATGAAATCAAGCGGAGTTCAGACTTGATCTATCGTAGTTTTGAGACGATTCAATCGGATATGACAGAGCTTTCATCAGTGACTAAAGAAGCGGCAGATAATACTCAGAACATCAATGCAATCATGGAGGCGACACAAGGCAGTTCCAACAATGTGACACAGATTGTTGGAGAGGCAAGAGATGCCATAGAGAATATTGCTGAACGTGCTTCGGGTGGTGCTATTAAAGCATCAGAGATTAGTGACAGAGCAGAAGCGATGAAGAATGAAGTTCAGGTATCGGAAACGGATGCTAGGATGGTCTATACAGAGGTGAAAGGACGTCTGGAGAAGGCAATCGGTGATGCCAAGGAAGTTGAACGGATTCAAACGCTTCTTTCGGCAATACTGGATATCACAAGTCAGACCAATCTTCTTGCACTGAATGCCTCCATTGAAGCGGCTAGGGCAGGAGATGCAGGTAAAGGCTTTGCAGTTGTAGCTACGGAGATTAAGAAGCTTGCAGATTCATCCTCGGAGATGGTGGAAGAAATCAAAGCCGTTACGGATAACGTGGGTAATGTGGTCAATCGTTTGGTTTCAGACTCAAGAGAGATTCTTAGCTTTATAGACAGTAAGGTGCTGAAGGACTACGGCAAATTAATTGATGTCAGTAGCCAATATAACGAAGATGCCAGCTATTTTAATGGTGTCATGTTGGATCTTAGTGCAACGACAGAAGAGTTGTTTAGTTCTATGGATGCAATTCATAATACCGTAGAAGAAGTGGCTGAGTCTACTGGAAAAGGTGCAGAAGGGCTTGGTCAGATACTGGATACAACCAAGGAGATTAACAAGAACACAGAGAATTTCCTTCAGATTGCCAAGGATAATATTGCTTCGGCTGAGGAATTGGCTGAGATGATGGGACGGTTCAAGTTGTAGGGAAATGATTTATCTATCTAGTTAGCTGTCGCCAAGCCAGGCATTGGGCATTCGCCCGAAGCCTCGAACATTCGAGCAGGGCTCGAAAACTCGTTACGTGGCGAACGCCCAATGCCTGGCTTGGCTCGGTAGTGGGGAAGAGTTAAAATATGCTTGTTTTAGAAGAATGTCAATTAAATTGGCATTCTTTTTTGTTAAAAGGGCCCCAAATATTTTTTTCTTCCGTATTGTATAACGTCATGAAGGTTGGCACATTACAAAAATAGAAACGGAGCGTAGAGAGAATGAAAAATAAAATGATGAGAATTTTGTCAATTACAGTAGTTGCGTTATTGGTGTTTGCCCAAGCGGTTAGTGCCCATGGTAATCAGAACAATCAAGAAAGCCAGAATAATAATCAGGGGCAGAGTATGAGTCGTGGTCAAGCTATGAACCAAGGTCAGGGCAATGCCTATGGTACACAGACTGCTCCGGGGCAGTTGAAAAAAGTTGAAGACTATTCAGATTTTTCGCAGAGTAGAATTCAAGTGAATAATGGTTGGGTAGATACGGCGCAATCAGCGGTTATAAAAGATGGCACTACACTGATACCGGTTAGGGACGTTGCTGAAGCGTTGGGTTGTACTGTATTGTGGTATAGTCCTTATGCTGTTATTATCAGTCCAGATGAAGATATGGCTATTATTTTTGACATGGAAGACGGTGAGGCTTATATAAGCGAAGATCCAGAGGACGATTTGGGAGACTTGGAGGAGTCGGATGATCCTGTTGAGGATATTGAAGATTACATTGAAGATATAGACCCGGAAGAGTTGACGGTTGAAGCTGGTGTCATCAATGGCAGTACTTTTGTTCCTATTAGGTTCATTGCGGAAACATTTGGTCTTGATGTTGACTACGACAGTGAGTCGTGTTCTATTTATATTAATGACAGACATCATACTAGTGCAGACGATATGCCTTCTATGACGCCGTATACAGTTCAATATGATGAAGGTGATTTGGATGTCGATGACGATTACCTAGATGATGATGGCAACTTACTTATTGAGATTGATCTGAATGACTGGGAATTCGTAGAGATTGATGACCTTGATGAAGATGATGAGTATGAAGTGAACTCAGCAGGCGATGAAGTGACCATTGATGAAGATTATCTAGAAGATTTAGAGGATGGTACTCATACGTTAGAATTTATTTTTGAAAATGATGATGATGAAGAGACATCGTTGGTTCTTAGAATCAAGGTTGTAGAAGTGTTACCCGAGCTGTCAGTGACAAGCCTGTCATTTGATGAAGGTGATTTGGATGTTGATGATGATTACCTAGATGATGATGGCAACTTACTCATTGAGATTGATCTGAATGACTGGGAATTCGTAGAGATTGATGACCTTGATGAAGATGATGAGTATGAAGTGAACTCAGCAGGAGATGAAGTGACCATTGATGAAGACTATCTGGAAGACTTAGAGGATGGTACTCATAAGTTAGCCTTCATTTTTGAAAATGATGATGACGAAGAGATTACATTATATGTTAAACTTAGAGTAGAAGACTAATACAGTAGATATGAATCCAAGTCCTGGATGTAATAGGTATATTCGGGACTTGGATAAAAAGACATTAGTACGGTTATGGATATAAATTGTCTTAGAGGACACTATGGGTAAAGCGCTAGATGAAAGAGTTATCACATTAAAACAAAAGAAAAGTAGTGATGAGATAAATGGGTTGATTGAATCGTATCAACCTTTTATTCTTAATGTCATAACTCAGACGAAAAATGCTTATGTCGACCTTGATAATGATGAAGAATTCTCTATTGGCTTGATAGCTTTTCACGAAGCTATTGAGAGGTATGAAATGAACCGTGGAGATTTCTTGAGTTTTGCTCGTACTGTTATTACTAGTAGATTAAAGGATTATTGGGAGAGAGAAAGCAAGAAAGTTCATCATAACTTTGATGAAAGTGATATGGTGGAAGATGGGTTTGATGAACAACTGCATCTTAGAAATGAAATCAACGAGTTTAGAAAAAGTTTGATGGGGTTTGGATTAACCTTCGAAATACTGGAGAAGGAAACGCCCAAACATATAGATACAAGAAAAAAAGCTCTAGAAATTGGTTTCGCAACAAGTAAAGAAGCGGACTTGGTGAACCATTTATATGAGAAAAAAAGATTGCCGATTACCAAGATAGCTTTGCGGTTTGCTGTGACGAAAAAAATCATCAAACGAAGCAAGTGTTTTATAACCGCTTTGGTAATCGTTGCAGAAGAGAAATATGAGCATATACTAGCCTGGATAGGTTAGTCGTAGAATATAGAGGTGAAAGACTTGATTAAAAAAGGTCTTGTGGTCGAATGCGAAAAAGAATATGCGATTGTCATCAATAAGACGGGTGATTGTGAACGTATTTTACGTCGTGAGGGACTGGCAGTTGGAAAGAAGATTATGTACACACAAGATGATGTGGTGGTGTATGATGAAGCCCGTAAAAAAGGTCGTAACGTTATGACACCAGTCTACAGAATGGGTGCTTTAGTAGCATCGATGATTCTGGTGATTTTGATGAGTGGAATCCTCAGACCGGTTTTAGATGAGGATGTGGTCGATGATGAAATTGCGCTGATAACAAGTGATACAAAAAGAATAATTTCAGTCGATATCAATCCGAGTTTTAAGATTGAAGTGGACGGAGACAATATTGTGTTGAATATTGAGGCAATGAATGAGGATGCCTTGACTTTGGATGTGGACGACCTTATTGGGATGGCATCAGAGGATGCGATTGAAGGGATTGTAGCGCTGGCTGAAGAAGCTGGGTTTATAGATATTTCTGATTTGGAAGAAGACTATGTACTGATTACCTATGTGTTGGGTGACGGTGTCATTGATGAACAGGATGAAGCAGCATTGTTGGTAAAAAAAGACGTCAGTACCATTCTAAGCAGTATTAACTTGGCTATTGCAAGGGCGACAGAAGAAGAACTTGCAATGGCAGAAGAACGATTAATACCTGTTGGGCTGATGGTGAATGGGGTGGAGGCTTCTACGACTGTAAAAGAGTACTTTGGCGAAGAAAGTAATGTAGCCAGTTTTTCGGAAAATAATGTGTTGGCAGAGACCAGTGCAGAACATAGGCTTTCGTTGATTGATCAACATCTGGAATCGTTATCGGAGGCTGGTTCCCTTAAGATGGCATTCAAGCAAGAGTATTTAAATCAAGAAGCAGCATATACAACATTACGAGAACAATATTTGGATGCTGTTGAGGATTATGAAGCTGGTTTGAGCGGGGGAGGAGAAATAGATGATGATCAGCTGGGAATACTAGAAGAGACCTCCAAGAGTTTGAAAAATCAACTCGATGATAGGGCAAGGCAGATTGGTTCGACAAAAGAAGAGCTTAGGATGGCGATAGAAGTGGAAGCAAAGCATATACCTTCTGAGGATCAAGAGGTGAACAGAGGCAATGTGGAAACTATTGATGATGAAAGTGATGAAATGAATCATGTAACACCGGAGGGAACGGTGAATGGTGAATATGGTGAGCAAGCACCAAAGGGTATGAAGATCACTGAAGAACCGGATGAGGTCGAAAATCCTATGGAAGATGAGGAGGTCCGAGAAGCAGAACCGATTGAGTCTTATCCTGATCGGCCTTCTGGATCAGACTCTAATCAGATGGCGCCGGAAGAAGGTGTTCTACAGAATGGTGTGAATATGTCACCAGAAGAAGAACCTTTGCGGCACAATAACAGTGAAGTGCATAATGGTGATCCAGAGAGGATGTAACATTAGCATGACGATTGTGAATAGCAATAAGCTGGATCGGACTCTTATGCAGATGGCCCTCCTTTAGCTAACCTTAATGCAGTCCGGCGATAGCTTAGATTATCTATGGACTATCTCATCATTAATCTTGATGAGATTTTTCGGAAGTGTTTTGTTTAATTGCAGGATGACTTTAGGCTCATGTGTCGACCATATCGGCATATGAGCTTTTTTGTGTCCGATAAGGGACTGATACAACTGTTGGTTGGCCACTATGGTCACAGGTTCCTTTTTGTCCTTAATGAATTGCAAAACGAAATCCAACCAACGCTTCTCTTCCACCAGTTGACCGATGGCCGGATGCCAAGGGCCGGCAACGAGGTCCTTGCCCGGCTGGATTTGATCTGTAGCCTGTAAACCGATCCGCAGTACATCGATGCCGGTCTGTTCAAAGCGATCCGTCAATTTGGTACATAAGTCGATGGTTGTCGGCATATCGAAGGGTTGATACTCGCCGTTTTCATATAATGTTGCCAAGTGCGTATCCTTTATGACAAGTGTCGGGTAGATGCGAACCATATCAGGGTCGACAGCGATAATCCGATCGGCTGTAATCAATGAACGTTCGGGTGTGTCTTGAGGTAATCCAAGCATCATTTGATGGCCGAGTTTGATGCCGTAGTGGCGAATGAGGGAAGAAGCGCGTACGACATCTTCAGTCGTATGCCCTCTGTTAGAAGCTATAAGGACCTCCGGAATCATGGACTGTACACCTAGTTCAATCGTTGTTATTGGGTATTGCGACAAGTTATCCATGATAGAGGTTGTAATCATATCCGGCCTTGTGGACATTCTTATGCCGTCAAGACCATATCTGTGGATATATTCCGACGCCACATCAAGATAATCATTTTGTTCCTGGGTTGGAATACCTGTAAAGCTGCCGCCGAAGAAAGCTATTTCTATATGAGGTACAGCCTGGGCGGAAGAAAGATAACGTTCTATTTGGTTGCGTACTTCTGATTCACTGAAGCTGGACGTAACGCCGGCTATTTTTTGTTGATTACAGAAGGTGCAGTCATGGGGACAACCATGATGTGGGACGAATATTGGTATGTTGATGTGATTTTTCATAAAAAGTACTCCGGTTCATGGGATATGCATGTTGTTATTGGCATGAAGGTAATTAAATGGTCGAGTGATAAGGTGAGTAAGGTGTCAAAAGCTTAGTGGAGATAAATGCAAATGCAAATGATCTACTCTAGATATATAGAATGCTCCCGATATCCATTAACTGTTGACCCTTGATTTCGACGGTGTTATGGTTGTGGTCATGGCAGTAATTCTTTATTGCTTGTCCATCTGGATGATATGCTAAGTCGCCGTTGAAATATATGGTATCGTCTATGATGCCAGCAGTACCACCGATGAACCCATAATCATGGCCGGGTAACAAAACCCTACCTCGAGTCACCAGCAATACATCAAAGCGTTGATTTCTTAGGGCTTTTGCGATGCCGGGATCATCGGTTATGTAGGCATTTTCCTCGAGTGGAATTGTAGTACATCTTGTGTAAGCTTGTTTGACGTGAATGATTTCCATATTACAGGCATTGGCAAAGTTCAGAACTGCTTTTGCAACATGTTTTGTATTGCATATCAGATGAGTCTCAGAACTAACGATATTCAATCGAGCAGTTTTAGGATACGCATTGCCCAAAGTCTCATTTATTGTAATGAAGGGATTGGATGCGCTGATTGACAGAAGGCTGTGATTTTTTTGGAATTCTTTTGAAATAAAGCATTGATCCTTTATTTTGCATACTTGCAGATCAGCGTGATTACGAATTCCTTCATATAAAACACTTACATTATCTAGAAGTAAGATGCTATGTTGTTGGGCAAGAATATTATATAATTCTGGATAAATAGTATTGGCTGTAATAATCATATCGATATTATAGCACAGCAAAATAGGGAAAATGTTCTTAAAATTACACAATCATTACAAAAATTAAATATTACATGAAACTATGAAAATCCCCTAAAAATAAGGCTTTGCAAGTGGTGTGAACACCCGTCTAATTGGTGGTTTTCTACTAAATTACAGTAATATTACATTAGCCTTTAAATCATTGCGGTCTTTATTTCGTGGTGCTATAATTTACCATGTGTTTAAGCCCTACTCAAAAGGGCTCCAAAAGGAAACAAACAATTCAAAGGAGGAGACACAACAATGAAAAACTTGAGAAAAGTTGTTGCACTTGTTCTCGCGTTTGCTATGGTACTCTCTATGAGCGCCGTAACTTTCGCAGCAGAAATGAGCGCAGCAGAAAAAGCTGAGACTCTTGGGATTCTTCTTGGTGAAGGTGATGGCGTAACTGCTGACTACCTTGCAAAAGCACCAACAAGACTTCAAGCTGCTATCATCTCACTTAGACTTAGAGGTCTTGAAGATGAAGCTCTCGCTTTCGAAGGAACTGAAAACTTTGCAGATGCATCCGATATCCCATGGGCTGGTGGGCAAGCTATTACTGCTTACCTTTACGCTAACCCAGAACTTGGATGGATCGGCGATGGTACTAACTTCATGCCTAACGAGCCAATCACTGCTCAGCAATACGTTAAAGTAATGCTTGAATCCCTTGGTTACGCTCAAGGTACTGAATTCGCTTGGGAAGAAGTATTCGCTTACGCGACTTCTGTAGGTCTTGACGATCTTAGCGAAGGTACTGTAATGACTAACAACCAACTTGCTGTTGGTATGGTAGAAGCTCTTAGCGCTACTACTTCAACTGGCGAAACTCTTCTTGACAAGCTTATCGCTGCTGGTGCTATCACTGAAGCAAAAGCAATCGCTGCTGGTCTTGTTGAAGAAGAAGTTGACTTCGCACTTAAGTCAGTTGAAGCATTCGGTCTTAAATCTATCAAAGTTACTTTCACAAGTGACATTGATGATGATGAAGACTATGATGTTGTTGTAGAAGATGACGACTATGATGTTGAGTCTTACACAATTACTGACAACGTAATGATCGTAACACTTGTTGATGTTATGGAGCAATCTAAAGAGCTTGATCTTGAGATTTCTGCTATCGGTGTTGATGGTCTTGAAGTTGATGAAGAAGCTGCTACTGTTGTCATGAAAGACAAACAAGATCCAGAACTTGTTTCTGTAGTAGTTGAGAATGCTAAGACTATCGTTGTTACATTCTCTGAGCCAATCAACCCAGAAGAGCTTACTGATGACGAAGGTTATGCAGTATTCGACGACGTATTGATTGACGATGCTAAACTTGTCGGAGAACTTGAAATCAGCGATGATTACACTGAGTTCACATACACTCTTAACGATGCTCTTGCTGCTAACACATATGTATTCAGCATGGAAGAAAACATCGTAGACTTCGCTGGTTTTGTAGCAGATGATGAAGAAGTAACAATCACTGTTATTGCTGATGATGCTGAGCCACAAATCGTTGAAGTTGAAGTTAACAGCACTACTGAGATCGTACTTGTTTTCGATGAAGACGTATACGCTATCGGTGAAGTGACTGTTGGTGGTAACGAAGTAAGTGAAGACAACGTTGATGTTGATGAAAGTGAAGAAGTAACAATCACTCTCGATGCTGCAGACGAAACTATTCTTGGTACTACTGATGCATTCGTATCAGTTGAAGTAACTTGGGAAGATATTGAAGACGCTATCGGTAACACTGGTGACGGCGAGACGACTTTCAAAGCTACATTTGATGATAATGCACCAACAGCTGAAGTTAGCGTAACTTCTGACAACTACATCGTTATTACTTTCTCTGAGGAAGTATACCCAAGCAGCGACGCTCTTGAAGACGATGAAGATGTTACAGTTATGGATCTTCTTCTTGATGGTATCACTGTAACAAACGACGATGATGATGAAATCGATGTTGATGCAGTATATGAACTTGAAGGCGATTATTCAGACGACTTCGACTATGATGACGCTGAAGATGATGATGACGCTACAATCTACTTGATTGCTCTTGATGTTATGGATCTTGACGAAGTAGATTACGAAATCAACATCGATGCTGAAGATATCGTTGACGGTTCTGTATTTGAAAACGTATTCTCAGAAGCTGATTATGATGTAACAATGGAAGATACACTAGCTCCAACAATCGTTGGTAATGTTGTAACTCTTATTGATACTGATGATTATGAGCAAACAATCAGAATCACATTCTCTGAAGAGATGGACGAAGACACACTTGAAGATGATGGAAACTATATCTTCGATGGTCAACCACTTGATGAGTATGATTATGAAATCGCAGTTGATGATGACTTGATTTACGTTGATATCATCATTGATACTGAAGATGAAGATTTTGAAGCTCATGTATTGGCTGAAGGTGAAACTGCTGATGATTATGCAATTGTTGGTGTAGAAGTTGAACTTTACGGACTTGAAGATGCTGCAGGTAATGCGATTGAAGATCATGACTTCCTTGTTGAAGCTGCTGCTGCATCCTTCGGTGCTGATGATGTGACACTTACACTTACTGACGTTGATACTATTGAACTTGATAGTGCTGATCACTCCTTTACTGAAGCTGATCCAGATGACTTTACATTCTACTACGCTGATGGTGAAGAAGTAACTTCACGTTACATCACAAGCGCAGTTGTTGATGAAGATGATGATACTATCCTTATCCTTACAATCAACAAAGACCTTAAGCCAGACGTGACAACAGACAATGTTAACATGATCTACTTAGGCGTAGCTTCTGGTGACACAATCGATACTAATGAGATTCCACTTGTTGTTGCATACGATGAAGATGGAACAATCGTTGATGACGTATCTGCAACAGCTGATATCGACTTCGATGATGATAATATTGATGGTGTAAGTGCTAATGACGATATGCTTATCGTAGTTACTTATGATGAGTACGTTATGGCTGACATTGATGATGTAATCAACAGCATCCTTGTTTACAACGAAGATGATTCTGAGTATGTAGACCTTGAAGCAGCTGACCTTACATTCTATGATGTTGATCTTGATGAAGTTGATTCTGATGAAGGATTCATCTATATGACATTTGTACTTGATCCAGACGTAGCTGATGAGTATACTGTAGAAGTACTCTCCAGATACATCGCTGATGGTGAAGGTAATGTTGCAGGTGGAATCGACGAAGAAACTTTCGAGCCAGCTGAATAAGAAATCGGATTATCTGATTGAATAATTAGCTTTATCACAAAGCCCAGTCACTATGACTGGGCTTTGTTTTGTTTATAAACAAATATACAAAAGTAATATAATCGTAATATGCCCCTAATTGTCTGGATATAGGGGGAATGATATAATGGTTTTACGAATATATAATAGGATAAGGAGGAAGTTATGAAGTTTATTAATAAAGCTATATCGGTAATGCTGCTGTTAGTGATGATGCTTAGCTTGAGTAATGTTACATATGCAGCTTCTGATTATGTTGAAGTTTTGAAAGATTTGAGGCTATTGCTGAATACATCTGAGGAAGAAATGTCTGCCAGGCTCACGCGAGAAGTGGGCTTGACAATGATTTTGAAATCATTAGGCTACACACAGGAAGATGCAGACTTAGCATCTAATAATGGCTATTTCACAGATGTAGAAGGGTGGTCAAAAGGATGGGCTGAGCTAGCCTATATGGAAGGTATAACTCTTGGACAAGGGGATCGGATTTTTGCTCCAGAGGCATTCATGACATCTAAAGAATTTGTTGTTTTCCAATTAAGGGCATTGGGCTATAACAGCTCAGAAGCGTGGACGAATGCTGAGGATTATGCCATAGATGCTGGACTTGTGAGTTCCGTAGGCGACTTGACAGATGACAACTATACCAAAGTCGAAGCGGCTGAAGTGATGTATAATGCTCTATCATCTAAAATGGTAGGTAGCACGATTACTTTGGTTGAGATGTTGGTAGATGAGGGAGTCGTTGCTAAAGAAGATGCGATAGCTCATGGTTATGTAAGTGATGAATTCGAAGTTAGCTCGGTGGATGCGGATAACCTGAAAGTGATTACACTGTATTTTACAGCGTCAGTTGACGAAGAATCTCTTAGTGGAGAGACGGTCGAAGTCTATCAGTATGAAGACCTAATGACATATGATAGTGATTACAAGGATGGCGTTTCTGCGAATACTTATGCACTTCACTTGGTGAACGATCGTCAGGTAGATATTGTATTAGGAACACATAAGAGTCAGAATACTGAATTAACGATCTCTATTGAAGGTCTATTGGATGGTGATGGTAACTTTATTAAAGAATATGAGAGTGAAGTTACATTAAGAGATAGAGAGAAACCATACCCAATTAGTGCAAGGTTGATCAACCCTGTCTATTTGGAGATTGTTTTCAGTGAACCATTACAAACCAAAACAGGTACCATTGATTATGAAGAATTGCAAATTGATGGTGAGGACTTTGTGGGTACGACGACTTTAAGTAACGATTCACAGACTATGTTTATAGAATTTAGCAGTGAGTTTGATGAAGGTGACTACACACTTACTGTTGAAGGCATATCAGACTTTGCAGGCTTTGAATGCGATAAAGCCACTTTTATTATTACTTCAATGGATGATGATGAAAAGCCATATGTTTTGTCTGCAACAGCACCAAATAGAGAACAGGTCATTGTTGAGTTTAATGAGATTATCATATCTGATGAAGGTGAAATCACCATTGGTGATCGCACATATGAACTAGATGACGATGATGATGAAGAATATCTTGATATCTATGAAAACGTCGTCACGATTACCTTAGAAGATCCACTAAAATCAAGTGCTGCGACAACAGGTGTTACTGCTTCCTTTGATGATATTGAAGATATGGTTGGTAATAGGGTCAGTAATGAAACCAGTTTTACTTTCTATGCGGCGTCTGATTCTACACAACCAACAATGGAAGTATACGTTAATGACGAGAATGCCATTATAGTGACGTTCTCAGAAGAGGTACAAGAATTTGATTCAGACTATTTCGCATTAACGGAGTACGATGAAGATGAGGATGATGATGTTGTCATAGGCGTTAGCGGAGTCAGTGAATATGGAACATCAGGACGAGCTTATAAAATTAAGCTTGATGAACCATTAATCAATGCTGCTACCTATGATTTGACCGTCAATGGCGTCCACGATATATCTGTTTTTCGCAATGCCATGGGTGAAGAAGAAATAAGTCTAGAAATGTATGACATGCTTCGTCCGGAGGTGGAGGCAGTCAAATACTTAGGTGATGATTTGCTTAGGATTACATTTAGTGAGCCAATGGATGAGGATTTACTAGAAGATCCTGACAATTTCAAATATTATAGTGATGCAGACGATGAATTATATGACTTGGACGAAGTGGAGTTTGATATTACTGTCGGTGAAGATGGCGATTATATGGATATCGAGATTGAAGATTTGGACGAAGATGATGAGATTCGTGTAGGACGTCTTCGTGATGTTGCAGGGCTGATTCTCGAGAACTATAACAGCACTTATGCATTGGGATCTGTTACAGAATTTGACGAAGGTGAACTTGAAGCTGAGTACATAGGCAATAAGACCATTAAACTTACAGCAGATGATCATGACTTTGCAACGATAGACGATGATGACTTCTTAATTCGCTCTGGTAGCAGTGAATCTGAGACGCATTATGTTGCCAATGCTTACATTGATGAGGACGATGCAAGTATTGCATATGTTATTCTAAGTAGTAATCTGGATGATGATGCTGAAGCTAGTGGCAAAACACAGTATTTATACATGAATGATGATGCCACAACTAGAGATACATTCAATCAGGTGCTTGATATTACCTATAGGAATCCTCTTCGTGTAACGGATGCAGCTCAACCACAGCTGGATTTGGATGACGATGAAGCAGATACATTGATCATTGAGTTCAGTGAAGTTGTAGGGGCAAGCTCAGACGATAAGATTATAGATGATATTTTCTTGTATGATGAGGACGGAGATTTGGTTGACCTTGTAATGGGTGAGAATATTGAACTGAGCGGTGGCAATAACACATTCAGTTATTTTGATACTATAACCATTACAGACCTCAATGGCGGTGAATTATACACAATAGAGATACTTTCACATAACATCAAAGATGATAATGGCAACCGAATTGAAGGTCTCGATGAAACAGAAGTAACAATAGATGAATAACATGTAAATATAAAGTAATAAAATAGCGCCTCACACACTTATGTGTAGGGCGCTTTTTTTATTACTTAAGGGTTAAGGGTTCGGTTGGCTGCGTAATTAATACCGACGATTATCCAAAATATTGGTGTGACATGAAGATTAGTATCATTGAACAGGCCTGCTATAATATAGCCTGTCATAGACGCTATAGAAGCTATTGAATAAGCATAATAGGTACCTCTTGATGAGCTGGCTGTGTGGAAATGATTCTTGAACGTATTGTAATATGATACAAACCATATAGCCAATATTGCGATTAGGGAGATTAAACCAGTGTGGACAGCATAGTTCAGGAATATATTGTGTGGTTTGTCAACGATGGGGGTATAAGTTTCATAAGCTTGGTATTTGCCGACATAATCCGCTTGGGGGAAGGATAGTGTAAATGTGTCCGGACCAGTGCCGAATAGAGGGTGATCTAGTATAATAGGCAATGTTCTGGACCATATATACCCTCGGGCTGAACCGGAGCGTTCGATGCCTTCAAAACCAATATGATCAACCTCGTCCAAAGTAACAGTCTTAGCAGCGCTATTAAGGTAGTAAAACGTACCATCAAGCTCCTCGAAGTTCCAGGTATAGTTATCAATTGATATTGCCAGCACATCTTCGTCTTCATAGGTCATCAACTGAATCTCAAGGGAATCATAGAGGTTATTGGATAGGTCACTTGGTATCAACTGAATAGAAGCAGCATCTTGTTTAAAGGGGATAGGATTACCGTCTTCATCTGAAAATGTATAAGAGTCTTCACTGACTCTCGTAGCAGTAACCATGAAATCATCATGGTCAATTATAATGGAATTATCATCTGTTATAATACTGTTTAGGGCATAGTCGGTCGTTTGGAATACATCTGTAAATGTATCTTTAATTCTACCTTCTATACTGGTTTCAGTCGTGGTAGAGATAATCAAAGTAACTACTATGATAGACAGTAAAGTAATCCAAGTATATTTGCTTAATAGAATGCGTTTTCCTTCGAAGAGCAATATGATTACCAGCCCGGCGAAGATACCAAAAAAGCCGTTACGTCCTTGGGAACCAATAAGGTTGAAAAGACAAAGGACAGCGGTAAGTAAGTAAAGATATTTGTACTTCTTATTAGAACTATTAATAAACAAAGTCAAAAAGAATGGAAACGCCATAGCCGAATAGAAGCTGACATAATTATAATGATACAGTGATTGGTATATGACATTGTTAGCAAATAGCGTGAATTCAGTATTTGATATATAGGGTTGCAATGCTGCGGGAACTATCAACGATAGTCCTAAAGTTGTTCTATAAAAATCAGTGTTAAAAAATTGAGTCAAACCAATAATGGTTAATAAACCTATGGATATCATCCAAAATTTTGTTAGTGTCATGAAGTCTGTGCTGCTGGTGATATTTTTTTTCACATAGATAAAAAGTATTATATAACTCAGTAACACCCACATATTTTCAAGATGGTTAATATAGCCCTTCAGCGAGTAATAAACACTAACTGAACCGATGGTTGCTATGATGACACATAGGCAGTATGCCAATGGGATTAAATTTGTCTTGATGATGCTGTTATCTTTGTTGCGAATGGTCTGAAAGACCAGAATAAGAAGCATGATTGAGGCAGTGGCTATTAATATGCTTGATTTATAGTAGTTGAAGATATCCACCATTTGATAGCTGTCGCCAGAATACCACATTAGACTGCTAGTGTCATAATTGATGACTTTTGCTCTTACGACTAAGGGCATTAAAGATAAGATGATTATGATTGGCACCATTAATATGTTGAATGATTCGTTACTTGATTTCTTATTATTATATCTTTTTTTTCTGCTCATGTTGTCCTCCGTTATTGCTAGTCCAAGTATAACATATTGCTAAATAAAGAAGAAGGTAAACATAGGGCGCAAATAACTCTGATGGAGTTGTGCGCTATCGGCTTTTATAGTGCCTATGGTTAAAAGGCGAGAAATATGATACCATGGCCATGATAGGAAAAGGAGAGGTCATATGATTAAACAGAATATGAGGTATTTCAACGGATTGTTCGTTGTGATTGATGCGATATTATTGGCTATCGCCTTGCTTGTATCGTGGTATATCAGAATAGAAAGCGGTTTGTTAACGGTGGTAGAGGGAACATTGTCTTTTTACCAATATATGTTTCCGCTGATATTCATCATTCCGATGTACTTGTTCTTGTATTATTTCTTTAACCTTTACAGACCACACAGAACCAAAAGCATATACGATGAGATTACAAATGTCTTAAAAGCCAACACGATTGGTGCATTGGTGTTTTTATCATATCTATATATATTCAGTGTGGTCCATTATTCAAGACTTGTTATTGTAATCTTCTACTTTATCACTACAATCTTTGCTCTAGGCGAACGTTTGACCCTTAGGTTGATTCTTAGGTATGTGAGAAAAAGTCATAAGAACTTGAAGCATATTATATTTGTTGGCTATAGTGAACTTACGATGGAGTATTCGAAAAGGATCTATCAGAACAAACACTGGGGCTACCATGTCTTAGGTTTATTTGACAACAAGACACATAGACACATCGTTAACCTTTATAAGGGGACAGCTAAAATTCTTGGCAAGTATTCGGATCTGGAGACCTATTTGTTGGAAAATGAGCTGGATGAAGTGGTCATCACTATGCCTCTTGATGAATATACAGAGTTGGAAAAAATTGTTGATATATGCGAGAAACAGGGTGTCTATACACGCTTGGTGCCGGATTATTACAGAATCATCCCCGCTAGACCTTATGTGGAAGAAATTGACGGCCTTCCGGTGATTGCCCTTAGAAACATACCACTTAATGATATCGTTAAGAAGACATTCAAAAGAGTCGTTGATATTGGTGGTGCTTTGTTTGGGTTGATCGTTTTGTCACCAATGTTCTTGACTGTAGGTGTACTTGTGAAGTTAAGCTCTAAGGGACCGGTGTTATTCAGTCAGAAAAGGGTTGGGCTTAATCGCAGTGAGTTCACTATGTACAAGTTCCGTTCAATGGTGGTACAGACTGAGGCAGATGAGATGAAGGGTTGGACTAAGAAGAATGACCCAAGAGTAACGACAATTGGCAATTTCATTAGAAAAACAAGTCTGGATGAATTTCCGCAGTTGTGGAATGTACTAAAGGGGGATATGAGCCTTATAGGTCCAAGGCCTGAAAGACCGCAGTTTGTCGAGCAATATAGGGACAGTATTCCCAAGTATATGGTCAAACATCAGGTGCGACCCGGCATGACAGGGTGGGCACAGATTCATGGGCTGAGAGGAGACACGTCCATCAAGAAGAGAATAGAGTATGATCTGTATTATATAGAGAACTGGACCTTTAAGATGGATGTGAAGATCCTGATTAAGACATTGACGAAAGGCTTTATTAATAAGAACGCGTATTGACTATGAAAGCTTCCATTATCATCCCTAATTACAATGGTATTAATTATATTGAAGCTTGTCTGGATTCGTTGCTATTGATGGGTTATCAAGACTATGAACTAATTGTTATTGATAACGCATCTACCGATGGCAGTGAGGTGCTCGTCAGTCAACGCAATGAGCCTATGCATCTCATCTGTAACGATACAAATCTTGGCTTCGCTGCTGCAGTTAATCAAGGTATTGAGTGTGCAAAAGGCGACTATGTTATTCTGCTGAATAATGATGTGGAAGTTGAACCTGATTGGCTAGAAAGGCTTGTTTGGGCAATAGAACAAGATGAGCGTATATTCGCAGTCTCCTCTAAAATGTTGCGCTGGCATGAGCGAGATATTATTGATGATGCAGGCGATGGCTATAATATCTTGGGCTGGGGATTCAAGCATGGTGATGGGATGAACAGATCATCCTATGCCAAAGCGAGAGAAGTGTTCAGTGCGTGTGCCGGTGCTGCGATATACAGAAAAAGCCTCTTGGATGAGATTGGCTACTTTGATGAGGCGTTCTTTGCGTATCTAGAAGATATTGACCTATGCTTTAGAGCACGTATGCAGGGTTATAAGGTTATATTTGAACCTTCAGCCGTTGTATATCATATCGGTAGCGCTACATCAGGGAGCAAATATAATGACTTTAAAGTTCGCCTGGCATCCAGGAATAATGTGTACTTATTGCATAAGAATATGCCACTATGGATGTTGGTTTTGAATAGTCCGTTCTTAATCCTTGGAGATGTGGTCAAATATATATTCATGGCTAGGGCAGGTTTTGGAAATATATTTTTAAAAGGGAAGTTGGAAGCATTTAAGACACTCAAAGGGGTGAAAAAAGCCAGCGGGTATAGGCTGGCTGACTGTTTGTGGGTGGAAGGTTGGATGATTAAGGAATCTATATCGTTTGTTCGATACATGTTGGCATTAATAACGAAAAGGTAGCATTATGATTTCTTTAGTTCGTTTAAAGCCAATGAAATAATGAGTTTTACACCTATCGAAACATACATTAATACTGTAACAGGTAGCCAATATTTTGTACGATAATGTTTATTATAGAAAAGAAGCATAGCTCTATGGAACTCATAGATGGTTTTGGTTCTTTTTTTCTTGCCATTACTGCCACCTTTTAGATGGATGGTGGACGCTTTAGGATAATAGACAATTCTGTAACCGGCATTTTTAATTCTATAACACCAGTCCAAATCTTCGCCATACATGAAGAAATCTTCGTCGAATACACCAACTTCATTGATTACAGATCTAGGGAGTATCATAAAAGCGCCTGTAAGTGAGTCCACATCATTTGTGCTATTGATGTCTTGGGTGCCGAGAGTGTATTGAGTGAATTTATCAGAGTCAGGGAAGAATTTATGCAGTTTAAGGAAATAGAATAAGGATGCTTCTGGCGTAGGGAAGCCACGCTTACAAGCATGATCCAGAGTATTGTCAGCAAGGGTAACCTTACATCCGAGAGCACCTATATCATTATGCTCTCGGATAAATGCAAGACAGTTTTGTAGACAATTTTTCTGTAGAATTGTATCCGAATTCAGGGTTAGAATATAATCACCTACAGACGCCTTGATGCCAATGTTGTTGGCTTTACTAAAACCTAAGTTATCTTTATTTCGAATCAGTGTTACTTTATCATGTGACGCGTATTCGTTTGATAATGAATCTAAGCAAGAGCCCTTGGAGGCATTATCTACAAGTAGTATTTCGTATGTGAAGTCGTCATTTACAGTTGTAATCACAGATTCGATCGTCTGTTTTGTTAATTCATAAGTGTTGTAATTCACAATGATAATGGATAGGTCCATGTATAGCTCCCGCTCTATAAAGTAATATTACAATCGCATGTATTTTAAATACATAAGGTTGGCTTATATTCGATAATATGATACCATGTATTGGTTAGAATAGATAGTGGGGAGGTGTGGCCTTGAAGATTCTTATAACGGGGTCTAAAGGACAACTTGGTAAAGAGGTATTTAGACAACTTAGTGATCAAAAGGAACACACCCTTTTTTTATGTGATTTTGCTGAATTGGATATAACTGATATGAAAGCAGTTCAGGCTTATATTGACGAAACACAGCCAGAGGTAATTATCAATTGTGCTGCTTATACTGCGGTTGATCAATGTGAGGAAGAAACTGAATATGCTTACGCAGTCAATGCTATTGGGGCAAGGAACTTGGCTATTGTATCAGAGAAGATAGGTGCTAAGTTGGTTCATATATCGACAGACTATGTGTTTGATGGTAATGGCGTAAATAGCAACAGAACAGGAAAGATACGTCCATATAATGAATTCGATACGCCAAACCCTATGACTGTTTACGGAGCTAGTAAATTAGCCGGTGAGAATTTTGTGAAAGAGTTCTCCTCGAAATATTTTATTATTCGTACAGCATGGCTTTATGGTGATGGAGAGAACTTTGTTAAGACTGTACTTGAGCTTTCGGAAGAACTTTCTGAATTGAAGGTCGTTGATGACCAATATGGTAGCCCTACATCCACATATGAATTAACTAAGGGTATATTGAGTTTGTTATGTACTGAAAATTATGGTTTATATCATGGCACTTGCGAGGGGCAATGTAGTTGGTATGAGTTTGCTAAAGAGATATTTCGACTCAAAGGTATAAAAGTAACAGTAAAGCCATGTACTTCTGAAGAATATCCCGGACTAGCCAGAAGACCACATTGGTCTGTAATTGAAAATATGATGATGGGCCTTAATGGTGGTCATAAATTTGCCCACTGGAAAAAAGCTATAGAGGCATTCATAATAAATGAAAAAAAGGGAGACTGTTGATGAAAGGCATTATTCTGGCGGGAGGATCAGGTACTCGATTATATCCAGTTACAAAGGCGATTTCCAAGCAATTATTGCCCTTATATGATAAACCGATGATCTATTATCCATTGTCAGTATTAATGCTGGCTGGGATTCAAGAAGTATTGATTATATCAACGCCTTATGACTTACCGATGTTCGAACGTCTATTAGGGACAGGTAAAGAAATAGGTATGTCCTTCACATATAAAGTACAAGAAGTTCCTAATGGCCTAGCAGAAGCGTTTATTATTGGTGAAGAATTTATTGGAGATGATTCCGTGGCGATGGTTTTGGGAGATAACATCTTTTATGGGCGTGGTCTTACAGGCCTTCTAATAGAAGCGGCAAAGATAGATAATGGTGCAACCATCTTCGGGTACTACGTTAAAAATCCACAGGCTTACGGTGTAATCGAATTTGATGATGATGGCAAGGCAATCAGTATTGAAGAAAAGCCTGAGATACCTAAATCCCACTATGCAGTACCTGGTCTTTACTTTTATGACAATCGAGTAGTAGACATCGCAAAAAATATAAAACCTTCTGCAAGGGGTGAATTGGAAATTACCGCAGTCAATAATGCTTATTTACAACAGAATGCACTAAATGTTCAAGCATTTGGACGGGGTATGGCATGGCTTGACACGGGGACTCATGATGATCTTCTAGAGGCAGGGAACTTCGTTGAAACGATTCAAAAGAGGCAGGGGCTCTATATCTCTTGTATTGAAGAGATAGCTTATAAGAAAGGCTTTATTGATCAGGAACAGCTTTTGAGATTAGCAGAACCTTTAAGTAAATCGGAATATGGAAAATATCTTATGGATATTGCGGAAGGTCTTTAAGAAAATCAAGAAGGTGCAAATCGAGTTATGAGTATAAAAGAGATTGGCAATTTTAAATTCATAGAGACATCCATTGATGGTGTTGTGATAATTGAATTGAATAAGCGTTGTGATCATCGTGGCTATTTTATGGAGACTTATCATCAGCCTAGCTTCACAGAAGCGGGGATTGTTAAACCGTTTGTTCAAGACAATCAATCCCGGTCAAAGAAAGGCGTTCTACGAGGGCTTCATTTTCAAACTGAAAATACTCAAGGGAAATTGGTGAGGGTTCTCAGTGGACTAGTTTTTGATGTTGCAGTCGATTTGAGAAAGGATTCTCCAACTTATGGAAAATGGGAAGGTGTACTGTTATCAGCTGATAACAATAGACAATTCTTTATCCCAGAAGGTTTTGCACATGGATTTTTAGTTCTTTCGGATGAGGCAGAGTTTGTATATAAATGTACAGATGTTTACAATCCTGAAGTTGGTGGTGGCATTGCATGGGATGATCCAGATATCGGCATAGAGTGGCCACTTTCAGGTATTGATAAAGTCATCTTATCTGATAAGGATAGGGAATTGAAGACGTTGACTGAGGCTGGAATTGAACTTGAATAGAAGTTAAGGAGAGTTGAATGAAAACTTTACTTGTCACGGGTGGTATGGGATTTATTGGTAGTAATTTTGTGCGTTACATGTTGAATGAATATGAGGATTACAGAATTGTCAATTTTGATTTACTTACATATGCAGCTGAGACTGAGAACCTAGATGATATAAAAAATAATCCTAATTATATGTTCATATATGGTGATATAGCAGATACTGCTGCCGTTAATGCGTTATTCGATGAATATGACTTTGACTATGTTGTGAATTTTGCGGCAGAGTCACATGTTGACAACAGCATTAAGAATCCTAGTATCTTTGTACAAACCAATATTATGGGAACTCAAGTGTTGCTCGATGCATCTAAACGTATATGGACTATAGGTGAGGATGATAACGGATACCCAATTTATAAGGCGGGAGTGAAATATCTTCAAGTGTCTACTGATGAGGTTTATGGTACGCTGGGAGAGACGGGTATGTTTAAAGAGACTACACCACTTGCTCCTAATAGCCCTTATTCAGCATCAAAAGCAAGCGCTGATATGCTCGTTAGAGCTTATGGGGAGACATTTAAACTACCAATAAATATTACCAGATGCTCTAATAATTATGGTCCATTCCAATTTTCGGAGAAGCTTATTCCTTTAATGATTACAAAAGCGATGAAGGGTGAAAAGTTACCAGTCTATGGTGATGGTATGCAAATTCGTGATTGGCTGCATGTAAGTGATCATTGTAGTGCTATTGATGTTGTCTTACATGAAGGCAAGGATAGAGAAGTCTACAATATTGGTGGTAACAATGAGAAATCAAATATATATATTGTCAACTTGATTCTTGAATATTTGGGTAAGGATAAAGGGTTGATTTCTTATGTTCGGGACCGATTAGGTCATGATAAGCGTTATGCAATTGACAACACAAAAATCGTAACCGAACTGGGGTGGACTCCAGTATATACTTTTGAAGAGGGTATTGCTGAGACGGTTGAGTGGTATAGGGATAGGTTGGCTTGAATGGATTTTTACAATGAGTTAGACCATGAAATAAAAGAATTGATTGATGCACATGAATATATATCATTCGATGTTTTTGATACAATTTTGTTTCGGAATGTTTTACAGCCGAGTGATGTATTTGGAATAGTTGAGAACGAATCCGGTATCAATGAATTTGAAAAGATCAGGATTAGTGCTGAAGCAAATGCAAGAATTGAAAGTAATTCTTCAGAGATATCTTACGATGAAATTTACAACAAAATTAGAGGGGTTAGCGATGTTGAATTAACAAAAGCCAAAAAGCTTGAACTTGAAATAGAGTATAAAATCTCAATGTCGAATGAGAGAATTACAAAGTGGTTAAAGTATGCGAAAGCTAAGGGGAAAAAAATATTTATCATTACAGATATGTACTTATCCTATAAGGAAATAGAAAAACTTCTACTCAAGCATAATCTATCTGAGTATGATGACATGTATGTATCTTCAGAGATAGGCTCATCCAAGGCTGACGGCTCAATGTATAAGCATATATTTACGCAGCAGGGAATTGCAGATAAAAATCAGTGGCTTCATATAGGTGACAATAAGGTTTCTGATGTTCTAAATGCCCAGAAATTTGGCATTCATTCATACCATTATAAACGTCATTATACTGCAGAGAAATCTAAGGATTTGGGACACTCGATATTAGCAGCGACAGCATGGAATAACGCTGAAAATACGAAGGAATATTGGGTTGGTTTAGGCGCTGGAATTGCGTCTATTCTTCATATAAGCTTACTGATGTGGCTAAAGGAAGCTACCAAGAATTTAGATGCAGTCTATTTTTTATCACGAGATGGTTATATACCGTATCATTTATATAAGAGATTAAGAGAGCGGTTGTATCCCAACCTACCAGAACCTAGGTACTTATACGCATCTAGAAGAGCGTATTATATACCATTTATCGCGGAGGAAGATGATGAGAAATTATTAGATCTTCTAACGACATATAGTAAGAGTTTTGGAGAAGTACTTACACTAAAAGGTGTTCTTGACAATGTAGGTTTGAACACAGATGATGATATACTGAGGCTTAAAGAGTGTGGGATTGATAATATAAGAATATCGGTAAATGATGACACTGTTACAAAGGTTAAGAACTATTTGGTTCTAAGGCTTACTGAAATTAAGGAAGTGTTGAAAAAAGAGAAAGAGTGCTTGTTAAGATACCTAAAACAAGAAGGTGTATTCGATACCAATAATATTGGTGTTTTTGATATAGGGTGGCAAGGTACTACGCATTACACAATTCAGAAATTAGCAGGGGTTGATATTAGAGGATTCTATCTAGGAACAAATTATAATATTTTTGATGAAATAAGAAAATGTTCTAAAGGCTTTCTGTACAATAGCGGGAAACCATATAAGGTAGCAGAGATGTGTAAAAAAAATGTTATGATGCTGGAAACTTTTTTCTCAGCGCCTCATAAACCGGTTTCTGGTTTTAAAGTGGATGGAGAGCTGGTTAAGCCAACGTTCTATAATCGAGCCGATGATTTGGATGAGGTGATGGAGATGATGATCTCAGGTATCGAAATGACTTTTGAATCCATAATAAACTATCATGACCTTATAGTTGAACCATCGGAATTGGAAGTGCTTAGTTCACTAAATAGTTTTTTAAATCAAAAGGATATATTCAGTTTGAGAAACTTTAGCCAGTTATTTAACAGTACTGGAGTATGCAACACCCAAAACACTCAGAAATATGTGACGGTTGTTGACAAAGAGACATTCAAACAGAATCGAAGGAGTATAATAATTGATGCACAAAAGAATTTATGGCCGAGTGCAATTATAGTATATGATGGAGATACATATTACAGTTACGCAAGATTCAACTTTTCTGAAAAGCTATTTGTAAGAATTGTTAAAAAAATCAATAGAATAAATGAACTTGTACGAAAAGGTATAAGGAATCCTAAGAAAATCATCAAATATATGAAGGGGAAAATTACATAGTAGCATATATAAAGGACAACTAGCTAGATTTCATTGAGTTTACAGAGCTCACAGAGGCAAGAATGTCGTTATATGCAAGATGGTGGGATAGAGTAGTTTGTTAGTCGATATTAAGAGAGAATGAATAAAGAGGTACATATGAAAGATATATTGATTCAGAAGAAGAAAATTGATGATTCTAGTATTGTTTGCTTCTCAGTCTATGAAACATTGGTGAACTGTGATGTGATGAATATTAATAACATTTATAAGAAAGTATCTAATCGGTTGGACTTGAACTATGACTATTCGGCAAGAAGGCTTGCTGCGCAGGATAGAGCCAATCGTGAGAAGCCATTCTTTGCTGAATCGGTAAATATATATGATGTCTTTGATGTTATGGCCCGGATGTTTAATATTTCAAAAAATGAGATAGAAAAGCTAAAAGAAACTGAGTTGGCAGTAATATATGAAAATACAAGTATAAGAAAATATGCAAAAGAATTGTATGATTATTGTTTTGATACCAATAAAAAAGTGATATTGGTAGAGTCTGATTTTTACCCCGAACAATTCACAAAGAAAATCCTGAATAAATGTGGCTATAATAGTATTGACAATCTATATACTTTTAGTGATTTAACCAATAAGGGTAAATCAAACGTTCTATCTAAGATAGTAACAAATTGTGATGATGATATAAGTGATACTAAGCAAATTCTTTATATTGGCTCACACTATTCAAATGATTATAAATTAGCGTTGAAACACAGCTTGAGTGCCATTTTACTTAAAACACCATTATATATGTTTGAAAAACAAGGGCAAACAAGTTCGTTAATAAAACAGTTAGATTATAATACAAGTCAACTCCTTATAAGAAACATTAATAGTGAGTTGGACAAGTTTTTTATAGAGAAAGATATTGATCATGCGAGTATGGGGTATATATTCCTAGGTCCTTTAGTACTTCAATATGCATTGAATGTTGTCAAAATTATTGAACGCAAAAATATCTCAAAAGTAATCATATCTAATCTGAATCATAGAATGTTTATTAGCCTCCTTAAGCAGCTATTAGACAGACGAAACAAAGATGGTGTTTCTTCTAAGGTTGAAATTGTTGAAGTTGGAAATATTGTTGGTGAAAAGGGGATTAATGGTCTAGAAGAGTATATTCATGATGAGAACGTTAATTCAAACAATTCATTAGAGTGGTTTATTAAGAATATATTGCATATAGAAAAGGAAGATGAGCAGGAGCATATCTATAAAATATTTAGAAGGATTGGCTACAGGACCAAAGAATCAAAGATAGGGAAATTTGAAAACTATTATGATATTCTGGATGATTTAGAGGTTTTCTGGCAAAAAAATATTGTAGAGAAAAGGACTAAAATACTACGAAAAATCAATGAGAATATAAGTTGTGACGATAGTGTACTACTATGTCAGTTTGATGAGAATACCCAATTGTTTGATGAATGGTTTAAGGATAAAGAAAATGGCTATAGTAAATATGTCTTTATAACGACCAAAGATCTAGCTAAATCTAGTGCATTCATTTATAAGAAATTTACCGGATTATCGCATATAAATTCTATCATTAGTGCACTTAACCATTATATTACAACTGATTGTAATACAGAGAATACTATACTGAGTGACGTTAATTCATCTGTATTAGAATTCATAGGTGTATATTTGAATGAAAATTCTATAAAACCTGGGCAGAAAATACTGAACGAAAATTTAATGGTTGAGTTGATGTCTCGATATGTTGCCAAATTGAATTATGGTGAGTTGACCGTTGAAAAAGAAATAGCAAATGAAGAGACAATCGAAGATAAAATATCTGAAAATGTGATTGATGAGCTAAATGAAGAAGACGAAAATGAGCATCTAGTAAATAGAATAAAATCACTCCCGTTATATAAATATATGTATTTAGTAGCTCATAAGCTGGGTATAGTACCATATATAAAGCGTAAGCTTAAGAGAGGGACAGAGCTAGATCAACAAAAAATAACTTTAGACATATTTGAGGCGAAGTTTCAAGAAGGAATAAAGGCGATAAAGGACTACAAAATTACTGATAGGGACAACATTGTTTTTGCGGGTATGATGTTAGGATCAACAAAAGGCGTTTCAGGATATCTCAATAAAGTGTATAAAGAGACAAAAGAAGCCAATCTGATCATGTTATCCGAATACGGAAACATATCCCTTGAAAAAGCCGAACAAAGAATGTATCTAGATATATTTATCATGCCATTGTTAATATCAAAAAATTATTATGTTGATCACACAAAGATTGATACAACAGTGGATATGTTAAGCGTCATCAAAGAAAAGCAGTATCTTAAAAATGCGGTAGAAAACATTAAAGGAGGGCGTACAACACTCGGCGCAGGGTATGCTGAAGCACTTGCATATTACCAATACAAGTATTTTGTAGCTTTCCTCGAACACATAAAACCCAAAAAAGTAGTATTGTGGAATCAATTTCATGCAACCAATACAATATTAATGGGACTCTGTAAAGAAAGGAATATCGAAACAGATTTCATGGAATTTGGAGTTATTCCTGGTACACTAGTCATTGAAGGTTATGGTCAGATGGGCGAAAGTTACCCATCTCAACACTCTAGTGAGTTCCTCCAGCTTCCGTATACACAGGACGAGTTTGCTGAAACAAAAAAAGTACTTAAATTTCTTAAAGAAACAAAGCAAAACCGTAATATCTATGATAAGAATAGTAAAAAGGAAGATGTTTTAGCAAAGCTTAAGCAAGGCAGGCCTGTAATAGTTTTTGCTGGTCAATATGATTATGAGGCAGGGTTATATCCGTATACAGAGCACTCAAAACTCTATCATTCACCAAATTTTAAATCATCTGATGATACAGTGATTTACTTAGCGAAAATATGTAAAAAGAATGATTGGAACTTTATTTATAAACCTCATCCACTTATGCTGAAAATTTCAACAATATACAACAATGATAGCATGTTCCCACCTAATGTCATTTTTGTAACGGATCTTGATATATCGGATGCTATAGAAATTAGTGATGTATTGGTGACGTTGTTTTCTCAAACAGCATATTTGTCTCTTATAGCAGAGAAAACTACTTTGATGTTAGGGTATAACCAGCTAAGAAACAAAGGTTGTGCTTATGAAGCATATAATGTAGAGGATATTGAAAAAGAGATGATAAAAGCTATTGAGAATGGCTATACAGAAGAGATGAAGTTCATGTTTACAAAACACACGACACAGTTATTAAGACATTATTTATTTAGTGATACACTAAAGAGAGAAATGTATTATGGACAATCTGTTAGTGATTTTAAGAATAAGTTGTTAAAAGGAGAATTATAAATAATGGTTTTTACTTCACTTGAGTTCATTTCATTGTTTTTGCCCATTACACTTGCGGCATACTTTTTTTGTGAGAAGCTGTTTGGTTTAAAAGTGGGTAATGTTATACTGTTAATATTCAGTTTGTTATTCATGTTAGCTGGTAGCGGAAAAGATATTTTAATACTGTTTGCTATAGTAATCATATGTTATATCACGGGATTGCTTCTTGATTTAAAGGAAGAAGAGGGGCAAGCTCCGGATCGATTCAAAAAAAAGGTGCTTACAATATCAATAATATGTACGATTTCAATACTATTATATTATAAATACTCATTGTTTTTTGCGGAAAATGTTGTAAGTATTATTAATATGGCTGGTTTTGATGTGGCAGTACCAAAACTATTTAAGAAAATCTTATTGCCATTAGGTATCAGTTTTTATACGTTTCAAGCACTCAGTTATGTTTTTGATCGATATCTGGGTAAGGTAAAGACAACTTATAGCCTATTGGATTTTATGCTGTATGTGGCTTTTTTTCCTCAGATTATTGCAGGGCCAGTAGTCAGGTATATAGATATTTACGAACAGATACAATATAGAGAGGTGAATCTTGAACACTTTTATCTTGGGTGTATTAGATTTATTTCAGGAGCAATAAAGAAGAGCCTTACTGCTAATTTTGTGGCTCAGGCTGCAGATAATATATTCAGTTTGCCAGCTAGTGAACTTCATATGGGATTGGTCTGGGCCGGCATTATCACTTACACACTCCAGATATTTCTAGATTTTAGCGCATACTCTGATATGGCTATTGGCCTTGCGAAGATGTTCGGATTTGATTTACTTGAGAACTTCAACTATCCATACACAGCACGCAGTATTCAAGATTTTTGGAGAAGGTGGCATATTTCCCTGTCTACTTGGTTTAGGGATTATGTCTATATACCTCTTGGCGGAAATAGGGTATCTAGAATTAGGACATATGTTAACCTAGTAATCGTATTTCTTGTATGTGGGTTTTGGCATGGAGCGGATTGGGTATTTATCATTTGGGGACTCTGGCATGGTTGCTTCCTGGCATTAGAAAGAACGAGATTTGGGGTATTCATAAAGAAACTTCCAAGCTTTGTTCAACGAACATATGCGATGCTGGTAGTAATGATTGGTTGGGTGTTTTTTAGGAGTCCTTCGATGGACTATGCTATTTCATTTATCAGGATGATGTTCATACCAAGTGAATTTAATGGAATCATCAAGCGAGATATTTTTGAATATCTGCAGAACGATGTTCTCATTGCAATGTTCTTTGGTATACTGGTTAGTGCTGGGTTATTCAGATGGTTATATAAAGTGAGCTTTAAGAATAAAGTCTTACAACCAATATACTCTGTATCTGTGTTAATGCTATTTTTATTGGTTATGGCAAGTCTTTACAGTGGGACGTATAATCCATTTATATACTTTAGATTTTAGGGAGAAATTATGAAAAAAACATTGAAAATAATTTACATCTGCATATTTTTGTTTGTAATATCATTCCCTACATTATTTATGGGAGTTTATATAGAAGAAACAAAAGCGGACTACAAAACATATATAAAAGAAACACCAATGCAAATAGAAGAAATATATGAAGATCAAGAACTATCAGATATAATTCCAAATGTTAAGACTTATTATAATCAGCATGTTGCAAAAAGGCAAGATGTTATAGATTTTTGGGCAAGTATGCTCTATTCAATCGATGTATCGATGAATAAAAGTATTACTATTGGGAAAGCTGGTATGTTGTTCTATTCCGGAACTATAAGGGAGTTAAGAGGTTCGATACAAAGGAAAGATAATCTTGTGAATAGAGACCTCAATACAATACAAAAGTTGAGTAATTCATTAGAAGAAAAGGGCATTGACTTCTTGTTTGTCATAGCACCAAATAAAGCGACTGTTTATAAAGAATATTTGCCCGATTGGTATACTGAGGGTGAGAGTGAATCATATAGGGAACAGTTTAATAGGCTTTATAATGAGGGGGAATACGCTTTTGATTTTCTTGATACCACGGACGTTTTGATTGATGCAAAAGAAGAACATGGAAGTATTTTATATCCAAATACTGACGCGCATTGGTCGCCTCTTGGTGCATATATTGCTTACAACGAGATTGTTAGAACTATAAATGAGGAGTACGAAATTGTAGAGATAAAAGAATATAGGATAAATGAGCATCAAGCAGCATCTCAAATGAGAATGATTGGAAGAAGATACGATTTGATAATGGAGCCAGTTGCAGATATTTATTTTAAGGATAAAGGGTCGGCTGATTTGAGCTATTTGGATGGAAATACTAATTGGAAACGATACGGTGAATTAACTAATGATGAGGCGTTTCAAGATCTTAATGTTCTTATAATAAGGGATTCTTTTACAGGAAGACTAACACCAACCCTGGAACAGACATTCACAAAAGTTGGAATTGTGCATTATCAAACAGTTTTAATTGGAGACAAGCACGGACAGAGTCTTGATGAATTGATTGAAGTTAATAATCCAGATATTGTGATTTTTCAAATTGTTGAAAGAGCACTTGATGAGTTGGAAGATATAGACAGAAGTGTTTTTGAGCAATAGATTAAATCAAATTGTATTATAAGGTATGAAATGAGTGGACAATAATAAAAAGGATTGTATGCGAAGATTATAGGTGAATGTATGGTATATATGAATGTAAAAAAAGTATTCTTACATGTAGGGATGGCAAAGACTGGTACGACCAGTATACAGGATACATTGTTTAGTAATCAGGAATTATTGAAAAAGAATGATTACTATTACTTTAAAGACTTATACAGGAATCATTCGTATATGTTTGTGAATATGTTTGATAGCAACCCAGAAAAATTTCATAGCAATATTAAGAAAAGTTTTGGGATTGAAAAAATCAAAGAAGAGAATGAAAGAAATCAAAAGATTATTGAATATGAATTATCTCATATGACGTGTGAAAACATCATTTTTTCAGCAGAAATAATCTGTACACTCGAAAGAGACGCTTTAGAACGTATAAAAGCGTATATGATTGGGTTATTCCCAAATGCAGAGTTGAAAATTGTAATTGCTACTAGAGAGTCGATAAGTTATATTAATTCTGTAGTTCAACAGCGGAAGAAGACGGGAAATAACACACCGTATAAATTCAGGTATAAGCGTAAATTCAGTAAACTGATTCAAGTATTTTCGAAAGAAAATATTATTGCCTATAAATTTGAAGATGCTTGTTTGCATGAGAAAGGACCTGTAGGTTTTTTTCTTGATATTCTAGGATTAGATAATGCTGTAATTAGTAAAGTTAAAGTGGAGAAGAGTAATGAAAGTGTATCAGATAGAGCTGTTGAGATTATTGAGTATATTAATTCAAGACATCAAATGCTTAAGAATGATAAACTAAATAGAGGCCGTCTGCATTTAGATTACGCTCATTTTTACTGTTTGTCAGGAAAGAAATACCAAATTGATTTCAAGGAGTTGGAAAGTGAATACAGTTTGGAGGCTATTGCTAGTGACAAAAAGTGGTTAAGAGAGAATTTAGGTATTGATTATACTAATGTTGAAATAAAAAGTATAGATAATGAGAATGTATATGATAACAAATATTATGAAGAGTTTATAGCAATATTTAAAAACCTTCCTCCGGTCATAAAGAAGTTGAGTTATGACTTTATTAGTGAAGAGGCAATGAGCCGAGAATTAGATTCAACAAGTATGGGTACTTTAAGTCGAATTAAGTCATATATAGAAAATAGCTATGGAGTTATAATTAATAATAGTCTGGATGTTCTAATTGATGAGCAAGAAAAAACAGTACTTAGAGATGAAAAACTAAAAGTACAATTGATTAAGCGAATTTCTGCCAAAGAAAAGCGCAATGGCGAGTTTTTAAGGGATATTGCTTTGTTTCTTGAAGAATATGGCATGATAGAAGTAGCTCTTGAGTTTATGGAAAAGGCCAAAATGTACAGCCCTAAAAAGCTTGAAATTGATGAAAAAATTAAGGAATATAAGGCTAAAATACCTCTATAATACTGGAACAAAAAAGTTTATACGAATATAGTTTTTCATTTTCATAATACGTTGTATCATAAAGTATACTTCCGACATTGATGTTTTAGTATAAATGCAGATGTCTAGTGTTGTGGCAATATATGGATATGAAAAAAATGAGTTAAAAGGTGAGTAAGTTGATAGATGCGATAAAATTTTCATTAAGCGAGCATATAAAAAATAGAAAGAAGTTGTGGACTATAGGTCTAGTTCACGCAAAAACACAGACAATAAGAACGTCCCTTGGACTTAGTTGGATTCTAATTAGAGATATAATATATTTCTTTGCTTTTGTTATGTTCAAGTATCTGATATCTGGTTCTAGAGAGGTAGATGATATGCACTTCATCATCTATTTAATGACGGGTATAGTTCCTTGGAATATCATGAATGATGTTCTTAACAGCGGCTCCCTTGCTTTGAGACGTAATTCTGGGATTGTTAAGAAGATTAATTTTCCAATCACAATTTTACCTGCTATTGAGGTTAATGCGGTTTTTATAAGAAGATTCTTTACTTTTGCTTTTCCGTTTGTAGTTCTAGGTCTCTTTGGAAACATCATGGACTTTAGCGTATTCCTTTTTATCTATTATTTTATTGCATTGTACGTTCTTATGTTTATGATTAATAATATTACCAGTGCTTTTGTTGCAATCAGTGAAGATTTTTATCAACTTTATTTGTCGGTAATAAGAATACTTTTTTTCTCCCTTCCAATCATCTGGAGTTTTGAAAGAGTAGAAGATATGTACTGGGTAAAGCTTATGCTACGTATCAATCCCATGGTATATATAATTGATGGATTCCGTGATGCATATGTTACAGGTACACTGCCTGAGGTGAGTTATAGTATCTATTTTTGGTTTATTTGTGTCGTCTTGTATGTAGCTGGCGCAATGATCCAATATAAATTAAGACGTTTTTACTCGGATTTCATATAGAAAGTGGTCATTATGGACAATGTAATAGATGTAAAGAATTTGACAAAGAAATATTATCTGTTTGATAAAGATTATAAAAAGATGAAATGGATATTCTCAAGCAAAGGATATTCTAATGTTAAGATAGCGCTTGATGACGTAAGCTTTTCCGCCATGAAAGGTGAAGTTGTTGGTATAATCGGGCAAAATGGTGCCGGCAAATCAACGCTTATGAATATAATAGCAGGTATAACATTCCCTACGAGCGGAGATGTGGACGTTTCTGGTACAGTGGGTTCTCTCATTAATTTGTCAGCTGGTTTCAATAATAATTTCACAGGAAGAGAGAACATCTATTACAAATGCAATGTGATGGGGGTTGAGAAAGACGAAGTTGATGAAATAATTGATGAAATAATTGAGTTTACAGATATTGAAGAGTACTTTGATTTACCATTGAAAATGTATTCATCTGGAATGAAAGCAAGACTAGGATTTGCAATTGTCGCTTTTCTTGATCCTGATATCCTTATAATGGACGAAGTATTTGCAGTGGGCGATAAAAACTTCAAAGAAAAGTCGAAAGAGAAAACAACAAAAATGCTCAAAAGTGGCAAGACGGTTTTACTTTCATCGCACTCAGATAAAACAATACGGGATTTCTGCTCTAGGGTCATCTATATAAGGAACAATAAGATTGCATTTGATGGCGATGTAAATAAGGGGTTGGAGCTTTATAATTCGGATCAAGAAAATAGACGAAAGAATAGTGAAAGACGAAAAGATATCCTTAATAGACGAAATGAAAAAATCAAAAGATGTTTCTTTTTTGCAAGAAACGTGATAGTTTCTATTGGTGACGAAATATTAAAAGAATGTGAAGCTAAACTAGATAGTAATATAGAATCTATAAGTGAGGTTAACTTATTTGAGGAAGTAGATAAGAAAGCCATTGACTATATCACATCTACATTGAAAAAGAGATTTCATAGGATAAGCATAATTTCTAGGGGAGAGTTTGAAGATACTTCAAGGTACAGTAATGACTGGGTATGGGTTATTGACCCATTAGATATAACAAAAGGGTCGTCCGATGATGGCATAAACTTCAATGTGAAAATAGCATTAACGTATAAAGGTGAACCTGTATTAGGATTAGTCTATGAACCCATGAAAAAGACGCTTTTTTATGCTCGAAAGGAAAAAGGCGCATATGTTGAAGTGGATGGAGTAAAATTAAAGCTCAATGTATTGGATAAGCTTGAGAATCTTATTATCATTGAAAGTGAAATATATCCATCAGGAAAAATGGAAAAACTATTCAAAAATGATGATGAGAGAATTTCGGAATTCATTTCTGTGAGTGATAATTACTCTGGCATTATGGTGGCACAGGGTCTTGCTGATGTATATCTTTGCTATTGTGAAACGTATGAATGGGACACTTGCGCTATTCAGTGTATTGTTCAAGAAGCTGGAGGAACTGTAAGGAGAATGGACAATACTAGTATGACTTATAATGAGGAAAATTGCCTGAACCAGGTAGGATATTATATTATTAATAGAATTGAGAATATTCAAGCTTAATAATAGTTAGTTTGATAACTATGAAGTATAGTGAATTACCTATACAAACAGTGAAGTAATAAATAGTAGTTTATTGAGAAGATAGGAGATATTATGTCAAAGTTAAAAGTGCTTGATTGCACATTGAGAGATGGTGGGTTTGTAAATGATTGGAATTTTGGTCATGAGCAAATAATAAATATATCAAAGCGTTTAATCGCATCCAATATAGAGATTTTGGAATTAGGTATGCTCAATGATTCGCGAGAATTTGATATCAATAGAAGCATTACACCTCATTCAAAGTATTTTAATGATATTTTTTCACAGCACATTAAGAACCCCGAAGTCATGACGGTAGGAATGGTAATATTGGGAGAATGCGATATTAGTAATGTTGGGGAATGCAGTGAAAGTATATTAGATGGTATTAGAGTGGTTTTTAAAAAAGACTATGTTGACGAGGGTATTGAGTATGCGAAGCGAGTAATTGAAAAGGGATATCAGTTATTTGTTCAGCCGGCTTCTATCACCGATTATTCGTATGAAGAATTAGTAAGTATGCTTAAGAAAGTTTCTGAATTAAACCCTTATGCCGTCTACATAGTGGACACTTACGGTTTGGTAGATAAAGACAAACTGATTGACTACTATCGAGTCTTTGCAGAGATTTTACCAGAGGAAATTAATATAGGCTACCATGCTCATAATAATTTTAACATTGCATATTCAAACTGTATAGAACTTATAGAGATTAACAATGATAAAAGAAATTTGATTTTAGATTCGTCTGTGTATGGAATGGGGAAAAATGCGGGCAATACAAATACTGAATTGCTGTGTACCTATTTAAATGAGAATTATGATAGTAAGTACAACATGGATGTGATTATTGAAATCATTTATTATGAAATAAAGAAAATTAAAGAAAAATATAGCTGGGGTTATGAGCTGAAACATTATATTTCAGCGTTTAATAAATGTCATCCTAAGTACGTTGATTTTCTTAACGAAAAGAATACACTGACTATTGAAGGTATGAACACTATTCTTAGCAGGATTGATCAGGATATTAAAACGACGTTTGTCAAAGAGCACATTACTGAGTTGTACAGTGCATATTTTGACGGTGATGTAAACGATGATTCAGTTGTTCTGGATCTTAAAGAGAATTTTAAGAATAAAGAGCTTGTAGTTATTTGTCCAGGTAGAAGCTCATATGACGAGAAAGATAAAATTAGCAAGTACGTGTCTGAAGATGATAAGATAGTAGTATGTCTGAATCATTTCTCAAAACATTACTCCCCGGATTATGTTCTATTTAGTAATAATAAAAGGTTGAGCCAAATGTACTATCAATTGGTTGACGTAAAAGAGGATATAAAAATAATTACATCATCAAATATTAGTACAGATGTTTATGATACAGATTTTATAATAAGTTTTAATAAGTTTAAGTGTCAGAATGAGAAAATTATCACAAATTCCGCAATTATGTTTTTGAATCTTTGTGTAGAGATGGGAATAGAAGATATTACATTTGCCGGATTGGATGGCTACACTGAAAATTCAAATGCTAATTATGAAACGGATTTTGTTGAGTATAAACAAGAATATAGTAGTGAAGAGCTGAACAAAATGATTCAGTGTGAATTGGATAAGTTTACTGATAAAATTAACATTAACTATTTGACTAAAACAGTTTATAGATAGAAGAGGTAAACATGAAGTATAAGCATGTACTTTTTGACCTTGATGGTACTCTAGTTGATTCTACGGAAGGTGTACTTGAAAGTGCCAAATACACTATTGACCAGCTTGGTTATGAAAAATTAGATGAGGATACCCTTAAGAGCTTTATTGGACCGCCTATTGGTGACAGTTTTCAAAAGACATATAACATTGATGATAGAAAAAAAGAAGAGATGGTCAGAATATTTAGAGATAGATATAAAGATCATGATCTTTTCAAAGCAGAACTATACGATGGTATTGCAGAACTACTTCAGTTCCTAAAGGAACATAATGTGAAAATGTCAGTTGCAACATATAAAAGATATGACTATGCAAGAATGCTTACAAAAGAATTTGGGATAGATGATTACTGTAGCGTAATTGAGGGCTCAGATTTTGAAGGTGAATTAACAAAGATTGATATAATGCAAAAGTGTATAGATATGCAAGAAATTGATAAATCAGAATGCATCATGATTGGCGATACAGGATTCGACGGTAAGGCATCAAAAATATTAGGCGTTGATTTTATTGCTGTAACATTTGGGTTTGGATTTAAACAGCCAAAAGATTTTTGTAATGTTGACAATGTATCTGTCCTGGATAGCCCTTACGAAATAATCAACTTTTTTGAGCAATTGTAGGAGGGAAAAAATGAAAAACAAGTATATTGCTATGATACCAGCGAGAATGGGATCACAAAGAATACCAAAGAAAAATGCAAGATTCTTATGTGGAAAACCGTTGATTAATTACCCGATTGAGCTTGCGCTCAAAACAGATAAGTTGGACAGTGTATGGATTAATACCGAACACGATGGACTTGGTAATTATGCTGTTACACAGGGAATTAACTTTCATAAGCGTCCAGAGGAGTTATCTTCTAATACAGCTACGAACAGAGACTTCACCTATGAGTTCCTAAAGAAGCATGATTGTGACTATGTTATTATGATTAACCCAACATCTCCAGCACTTACGGTTGAAACACTAGAGGCATTTATTGATTTTGTTGATAGTAATGATTATGATACAGTTATGTCAGTAATGGAGGAGAGAACGGAATCCTTCTACCAAGGTGAAAAAATCAACTTTGACGGTATAGATAAGATTAATAGCCAATTTCTTGAACCGGTTTGCAAAATTGTTTGGGCTATTACTGCGTGGAAAAAAGAATACTTCATAGAAACTGAGGATAGTGGTAAAAACCCAATATTTGGGAATCACCTAGGTTTGTTCCCTATACCTAAAAATGAATGTCCGGATCTTGACACCGAAGAAGATTGGAAGATAGCTGAAGCGGTACTCCTTTCAAGGTTAAATGAGAATCAAGAGTATAAATATTTGGATATATAATTGAACTATCGTAGTCAATCATTTTTATTTGATTGTATTCAACTTGTGTTGAAATTATATTTGAGCTAGATGGTCAAAAACATACATTATCATAGTTAGCTACGAACAAAATGGGATATGTATTTTCAGTGCAATAAATAAGTCCGTAATTTTTGAGAGTGTATCTCTATTATATATTAGGGTTCATGACTCTAACCGCGCAGATGTCATAAGTTTGCACACTTGACAACATAAGAAAGGAATATCCTATGTAAAGCTTGTCGATAGAAGGACAGGTTTCGTAGAGGAATCAATATGGATGAGTTTAAACAAATTATCAAAACATATTATGATTCAATACTTAATTCAGGATTTGATATTAACTGTGGACACCCCACAGAATTTATTGATGTTTTAAATTATATTGATTATTTCGATTGGCTTTATCAGTCTTTTGGAGATGAACAATCTAAAAGTGATTTTTTATGGCTAATGAAGTTTAAAATGGCGTACTCGTTGCTTAATTTGAGTGACGCAAGATTATTTGCGCCACCGCCAATTAGTGTTGAAGCTATGCTAGATTTTGAGCAAAAAGTTTTGGCATATGAGAAGCCAATCATCTTAGATGATTTGAGAGATGCTGTTGAGTGTGTTCTACAGAGAACGTATATAATTGATGGATTGTTTGAACCTGTAAATGATGATGTAATTATTGATGGAGGTGCATTTACAGGAAATTCGGCGTTGGTGTTCTCTGAATATTTAAATGATGATGGAGAAGTTCATGCCTTTGAAGCGGCAGAGGTAACCTATAGAAAATTAGAGGAAAATGTGACAACTCTAAATTTAAATAATGTTAGTTGTCATAAGTATGCACTTACGGATGAAAGAAAAGAAGTGATTTTTTCTGGAGATACGGTATCCGCTAGAATTGATGAGAAGGGTGAAGTTATCCAAGGCATCTCTATTGATGACTTTGTAGAAGAAATGAATCTACAAAAGATTGGCTTAATTAAATTGGATGTTGAAGGAGCCGAACTAGATGTTATTAGAGGAGCAAAGGAAACCATTGCCCGTTATAAGCCCAAGCTTGCTATAAGCGCCTATCATAAGAAAGATGACTTATATGTACTAACCAAGGCGATACTTGAAATTAATGACCAGTATCGAATTTATTTTAGAGCAAAGACTAAGGATTTAAGTAATCTTATACTATTTTTTACACCTTCAGAGGAGTCTGTACCGAGTATTTTGAGCAATGGCCTTGGGATATCTAACAATCGTGAAATACCTGAATATGAGTATTTTGATAGAATTATTGAATTTCAGTGGAAGAAGAAGATGGCTTTACTACAACGTTCTAATAAGTTGAAAGACGAGAAGGATAAAATTCTAGAGGAAAATAAACAACTCATTGAAGAACAGGCTAAGCTATCCAAGGAAAATGAAAAGTTAAGCATGGAAGTTACCTCTTTAACTGCTGATTTCAATTCATTACAACAAAGACATACAAATCTATATGAGAAAGTTACAAATATCAAAAAGAGTAAAGAACAGGTTGTTCAAAAAAATCGTAACTTAGCTGAACGATATAGACGGTATAGAGATGAAAAAGGTAAAGAAATTGATGTTTTAAAGTCAGAGCTCTTATTGTTGGAAGAAGAGAATAAACGACTTCAGGAGCAGACATTATCAGAATATCTACGAAGCTTTATTAAAAGAAAGCAAAAGTGACATATATTGATTAGAAATCTTTATTTCAAAGTAATTACCTAATAGGAATATGCTCGAGTATGAGTTGGGTTTAGTTTTATATAGGGAATACTCAAAGTGATTACTGTCATCTTTGTCATTGTTTGCAAAATAAGGAGAGTAGTCCAATGAACAATCTAACACACTTAGACCAACTTGAAGCGGAAGCCATCTACATAATCCGAGAAGTTGCAGCAGAATGCGAAAAGCCGGTGATGCTTTATTCTATAGGCAAGGATAGCTCAGTAATGCTGCACCTTGCTATGAAAGCGTTTTATCCGGAGAAACCACCGTTTCCTTTTATGCATGTGAATACCACATGGAAATTCAAGGAGATGATTGACTTTAGAGATCGTAAGGCTGAGGAACTTGGGATTGAGATGATCAGTTATACCAATGAACAGGGTGTTGCTGATGGTATTAATCCATTTGATCATGGATCAGCTTATACGGATATTATGAAGACCCAGGCCCTTAAAGAGGCTTTGGATAAGTATGGCTTTACTGCGGCGTATGGTGGAGGCCGTCGTGACGAAGAGAAGTCACGAGCTAAGGAGCGTATTTTCTCCTTCCGTAACAGTGCACATGCTTGGGATCCGAAGAATCAACGTCCTGAGATGTGGAACCTCTATAATACGAAGATCAATAAAGGTGAATCCATGCGTGTATTCCCTATATCCAACTGGACTGAGAAGGATATTTGGCAATATATCAAGCGTGAGAATATTGATATCGTTCCTTTGTACTTTGCAGCAGAACGTCCAGTCGTGGAACGAGATGGTAACCTGATTCTCGTAGATGATGACCGTATGAGACTTGAGCCGGGTGAAGAACCGATGATGAAGAATGTTCGGTTTAGAACGCTGGGATGTTACCCGCTTACTGGTGGTGTTGAATCAACGGCGACCACTCTTGATGAGATTATCGATGAGACCCTTGGTGCAGTCAGCTCGGAGAGAACCAGCAGAGTCATTGATGCTGAGGCAGAGGGCAGTATGGAGAGACGTAAGAGAGAGGGGTACTTCTAGATGAAATCACTACTTAAGTTTATTACTTGTGGTTCTGTGGATGATGGTAAGTCAACGTTGATTGGGCATATGCTTTATGAATCCAAATTACTTTTTGCTGATCAAGAGAGAGCGTTGGAACTGGACTCAAAGGTTGGTTCAAGAGAAGGTAAGATTGATTATTCCCTTTTGCTAGATGGACTCATGGCTGAACGTGAGCAAGGGATTACTATAGATGTCGCTTATCGATATTTTACAACGGATCATCGCTCATTCATCGTTGCCGACTGCCCAGGTCATGAACAATATACCCGTAACATGGCGGTAGGTGCCTCCTTCGCTGATCTTGCAGTAATTCTTGTGGATGCCTCTCAAGGTGTTCTGATTCAGACAAAGCGTCATGCAAGAATCTGTGCATTGATGGGGATCAAACATTTTGTTCTTGCAGTGAATAAGATGGATCTGATTGGCTATGACCAGCACCGTTTTAATGAGATTAAAAGCGAATTCAAATCCCTTGTTGCAGACTTTAACCTTGATTCGATTCAGGTGATTCCAGTATCGGCGACTGAGGGAGACAATGTCACTAAGAAATCCGAGCATACGCCTTGGTATGACGGTGAATCTCTGTTGGCTTATCTGGAACAACAGGATGTTATTGCACCAACGAACGATGAAGTCTTTGTAATGCCTGTACAACGTGTTTGCCGTCCGAACCATACTTTTAGAGGTTTCCAAGGGGAAGTTCAGTCTGGAACGATAGCTGTGGGAGAGGAGATTATTGCCCTTCCTAACAAGGAAAAGGCCCATGTTAAGAGTTTGCTCGTTACGGATCAAGAAGCTACTGAAGCAGGTAAGGGACATCCGGTGACCATTCAGCTTGATCGTGAGATTGATGTCTCAAGAGGCTGTGTCTTAACAAAGTCCGAAGATCTTATCACTGCAGATATGTTTACTGCTAAGATTCTTTGGATGGATGATAAAGAACTGGTAGCAGGTCGTAATTATTTTATGAAGGTAGGGACAAAGATTCTGCCTGCGACAGTGATGGATATTAAGCATAAGATTGATATCAACACTGGTAAGCATATTCCGGCGGATAAGCTTTTTAAGAATGAGATGGCTGTGTGTGATATTGCTATTTCTGAGAACATGGTTTTTGACAAATTTGAGATAACCAGATCTTTGGGAAGTCTTATATTGATTGACCGAGTTACTAACATGACGTCAGCTTGTGGTGTTGTACAGCATAGTCTTAGACGTTCCACGAACGTTGTATGGCAAGATACAGATATTACAAGAGAAATAAGGGCAACTCAGAAGGAGCAGAATCCTTTAACACTTTGGTTCACGGGTCTTTCCGGTTCCGGTAAATCAACTCTAGCAAACGCAGTTGAGAAGAAGCTGGTAGCTCTTGGTAAGCACACGATGCTCCTTGATGGCGACAATGTACGACATGGTCTTAACAAGAACTTAGGCTTCAAGGAAGTGGATCGTATAGAGAACATTCGCCGTATTGCGGAAGTGGCTAAGCTGATGAATGATGCTGGCCTGATTGCGTTGACATCTTTCATTTCTCCTTATGAGAAGGATAGAGAGAACGCGCGCGAGATTATTGGTGATAGTTTTATGGAAGTGCATGTAAGCACACCGATTGAAGAGTGTGAAAGAAGGGATGTTAAAGGTCTATATGCTAAGGCGAGAGCTGGCGAAATTCCTAACTTCACCGGTATCAGCAGTCCTTATGAAGTGCCTTCGAATCCGGATATGATTATCGACACAACAGATATCAGCGTTGAGGAAGCAGCGGATAAGGTTGTGAAGATGTTGATGGAAAGGTTATAGGGAGCTTATGTATACACAAGAAATGGAAGTTGCCAAGAAATTAGCTGTTGAGGCAGGTCTTCGTATCATGGAGATCTACAACACTGATTTTGAAGTGGATTATAAAGAAGATGAGTCACCATTGACGATGGCGGATAAAGAAGCCAATGATATTATTGTTGCTGGCTTGGAGGGTTCTTTCCCGGACTACGCTATCTTATCCGAGGAGTCTAAGGACGATAAAAGCCGTTTGGAAAATGATTACTGCTTTATTGTGGATCCGGTTGATGGTACCAAGGAATTCGTCAATCGCAATGGCGATTTCACCGTTAATATAGGTCTGGCGTATAAGAATAAAGTCATTATGGGTGTCATCTATGTACCGGTAGTAAAAGAACTTTATTATGCCGCCCAAGGTGAGGGCGCTTGGCTTGAAAAGCTAGAGGATAGTGCTGAACCTGTGCGCCTTATGGCCACAGAAAAGGCTTCAGAACTTGTTCTTGTAGGCAGTAAATCTCACGCTTCAGATAAGCTGAAGGCATTGATTGAAGAGAAAAAAGAACTCATTGCAGAGACAAAATCTGCAGGCAGCTCCCTTAAGGGGTGTCTTGTGGCCAAAGGTGAGGCTGACGTCTATTACCGCTTTGGTTATACTTGTGAGTGGGATACCTCTGCGATGCAATGCATTGTTGAAGAGTCAGGATGTATCTTTAGACAGATGGATGGTTCTGAGATGACTTATAATAGAACCAATAATCTGAATGATAAAGGTTTTTATATTGTGAATTGCTCGGAGAATATCTGGGTCTAATTGTTTCATAGGACAGAGTTGAGGCTTTCGCTTAGTGCGTAAGCCTCACTGTTATATTACAAAATTTTTTGTATAGTCGGATGATAGGTAAAAGTAGAAAGGACCCCCCAATGCTAGACATGTACGAAATCAGCTCCATTACCAATACGAAGACCTTCGAGAAGGGGTTGGACCTATACAATAGAAATAAGTTTATCACCTTTCATTATGATGGTGATGAGGATGTCGAAGTGGATGATATTCACGCGCTTGTTGAGGGGAGCGGAGATAACGAATATCAAGTGGATGTGACCTATGATTATGGCACAGATACTGTCCTTCAATATACCTGTGACTGTCCGGCCTACAGGACTTATGCCGGTCCTTGTAAGCATATTGTTGCGACGATGCTTCAGTATATAGAGATTGTTGAGGCCCAGGAATGGGGCGCTGAAGATGATGTGATCGAGCCTGACTGGATGGATGAGATGTATCCGGAGGGGAGGACTTCAGTTGACGTTCATCGCCAGAATGTCATTGATTTCTTAGAGAGAGCTCAAGGGAGAACTATAAATAAGCCGGTGAAGCATGCGACGTCACCGGAAGTACGACGTTTGTTCCAACCGCCAGCGATGCATGATCATAAGCCATTTCTACAGCAGACAGTGACAAAAAAAGTTCGTCTTGAACCATGTATTCAGGTATCCAATTATGGCCTAACCATAGAGTTTAAGATAGGGCATGATCGTATGTATGTTCTTAAGAATATTATGGACTTCACATATAGGGTGGTGAGTGAGCGCTACCATGAGTACGGTAAGAGTCTTTCCTTTGTTCATGGTATGAATGCCTTTGAAGAGTCCTCGAAAGGAATGGTGGACTTTTTAGTCAGAGTGACTGAAGAGATGCGCAACCGTTATTATTACGGTCCACCTGTGAAGCGTGAGTTGCCGGTATCAACCGATGGCTTGGCATTTTTTCTGAGAAACTCTGGATTGAATTCCATTCAGGTAAGTGTGGATGGGAAAGCATCTAAGTCTTATGTTATTACTGAGGAAAAATTGCATCGTACAATGGAGATTGTGGGTAAAGACGATGGCATAGAAGTGTCGATTGACAAGTTGGAAGGGTTTGCTGGCGAAGATGCCTATATTTATTTTCGTGATCAGAAGATCTACCTTGTGGATACACTGAGTATTGAACCAATACAAGAGTTTTTAACTCTGATGGCTAGGCGTCCTGACCGAAGGATATTCATCGATGAAGACGATCGGATGAATTTTTGTCGGTATCTATTGCCGGATTTGGAAGAACACTATGATATTACGAGAGTCAACTTTAATGAAGATGATTATTTATTGGAGCAGGCTTCTTTTGAGATCTATCTCGATCTGCCTGAGAAGGATACAATCAGCTGTAAGGTGATGATCCAATATGGAGAGAAGTCCGTGAACCTTTATGGCTATGAGCAGTTGGAGATACGTGACAGGGTTCTGGAAACGAAGGTTAATAAGGCGGTCTCCCGGTATTTTAATGAATTTGATGAGAGCAAAAGTCTATTGCTACTTATAGGTGATGAGGAAAGACTATACGAACTCTTGACGACCGGTCTGGCGGATTTGCAAAACTATGGTGAGATCTTCATTTCGGATAAATTAAAGAAGGTCAATGTAATGACCCACACACCTGTCAAAGTAGGTGTTTCGATTAAGAGTGACTTACTCGAGCTTAGCATGATCAGCGATACCTTAAGTCAACACCAGCTTAGTGAGCTTTTGACCCATTATAATCCTAAGAAAAAATATTACCGTTTGAAAAATGGTGACTTTATTAATGTGGGTGAAGGTGAGCTAGAAGCCCTTCATGAACTTAAGCAAGGTCTGAATCTGTCTGAGAAAGCAATGATGGGTGATGTGATTAGCTTGCCGAAGTATAGAGCTCTTTATATTGATGAGCAATTGAAGAAAAATCAAGGGGCGCCTTTGTCTAGAGACAAGTCTTTCAAAGCGTTAATTGGTAACATGAAGACGGTTGAAGAGAATGATTTTGACCTTCCGGTGTCTTTGGAAGAAGTTCTTAGAAGTTACCAACGCAATGGCTTCTTATGGATGAAAACCCTGAATGAAAATGGCTTTGGTGGTATTCTGGCAGATGATATGGGTCTTGGTAAGACTCTGCAGGTCATATCTTTTTTGAAGAGTGAACTGGAGACGAAAGAGGCTGTTGGTAGAACCTTGATTGTCAGCCCGTCTTCTCTTGTTTATAACTGGAAGAATGAATTTGAAAAATTCGCGCCGGATATGTCGGTGACCACCGTAAGTGGTGCGCCGGGCGAAAGGGAGCAGCTGATTGTTCATTCAGGTGAATCGGAGATTCTAATAACATCCTATGATTTGTTGAAAAGAGATATTGCACATTATTCAAATATGACTTTCAGTTACCAAGTGATTGATGAGGCTCAGTTTATTAAGAACAGCAACACGCAGGCAGCTAAGGCGGTGAAGGCTGTTACTGCCAGCTTTAAATTGGCTTTGACAGGGACACCTATTGAAAACAGGTTGAGTGAACTTTGGAGCATCTTTGACTATTTGATGCCTGGTTTTCTTCATTCCTACAGAAAGTTCAAATCGGAGTTTGAAAGTCCTGTAGTACAGGAACAGGATGAGAAGGTGACGGAACGTCTGAAAATGATGATCTCGCCTTTTGTACTGAGACGACTAAAGAAGGATGTTCTTACGGACTTGCCTGATAAGATAGAGGAAAATGTGGTTGTGGCCATTGATGGTGAACAGCGACAACTTTATGATGCCCATGTGGCACAGTTGAAAGAGAGCCTTAGCGGGCAGTCATCTGAAGATTTTAAGACGTCAAAGATCAAGGTTCTTGCTGAGTTGACACGGTTAAGACAGTTATGTTGCGATCCGGCACTGGTCTATGATAATTATAAAGCTATGTCCGCAAAGGTTGAGACGTGTATGGATCTGGTTGGGGAAGCTGTCGACGGTGGTCATAAGGTGTTGTTATTTTCTCAGTTTACGACTTTGCTTGAGACGCTTCACAAGCGTTTTGATAAAGAAGGAATCAGCTATTTTAGTCTGACAGGCAGCACTTCCAAAGAAAAACGTATGAAGCTTGTTGAATCATTTAATGAGGATGAGACGTCCGTCTTCTGTATATCATTGAAGGCAGGTGGGACAGGTCTTAACCTGACATCTGCAGACATTGTTATCCATTTTGACCCATGGTGGAATGTTGCTGTTCAGAATCAGGCAACAGATAGAGCCCATCGTATTGGACAGAAGAATGTTGTCAACGTCTATAAATTGATTGTTAAGGATTCCATTGAAGAGAAGATTATGAAGCTCCAAGAGAGGAAGCAAGCATTATCAGATCAGATGCTGTCAGGTGAGAAAATGGGTGTTGCATCCTTTAGTAAGGAAGAATTGTTGGAGATACTGGGGTAAGGAGAATTGTGAAGTTCACTATTGGGTAAGCTCGAACAAAATTTTATAACCAAATTAATATTTTGTCATTATATTATGGTGATGCTACTATTGAATTTTATACCTAGAGAAGGAAAAACTAAATCTGTGTATGATTATTCAACATTTAGTGAACATTCTGTAAATACAATTGACTATAGACTGAGACTTTAGTACTATACTAGTATAAGTACATGGGCAAACCATAAGAAATTGTGGGACGCAAAGTCTGGAGTCTAAGGTTGATGCATTATTATCAGTCAGCTACGACCGTTCGACCGCATTAATCGATGATTGGTGCGGTTTTTTGTTTTCTTTTTTAGGAAAACGAGAAACCGATGAACTTGATTAGAGGTCAGTTATAAACCATTATGGATTGATAGAAGTAAGGCCAATGGAGATAAGAGGCACAGCCAGACATGGTTGAGGGACCTGCTGCTTGCAGCAAGTGTCTGGGACTGGCGCCGATATAATATCATAGGTGATTCGAACAACTTAGACACTATTTTGCCTATGGGAGGTCATCTTATGAAAAAATTACTTTTAGTCATGATGACAGTGCTGTTAATGGTAAGTATGATGGTTAATATCTATGCCAGTAACAGTAACAATAATAACAAGAAAAATGATAATGCTAATACACAGATTCAACTGGATAAGGTATCCAAAGAGGCGTTAGAAGTCAGTGTACATCTTAAGGATGGTAGTTCTTTTGAGATGTTTGAGACTGGTAATGCCGGTCAGTGGAAGACGACGGATAGTGCGCTTCAGATATCTTTAGGTGTTGATTATTTCGTTGTTGACGGTACGGTTTGTGAGGTCATTGACGATGATACACCAGAGGGTGTTATCGAGCAACTGAATGTGGAAGCTAACGGTTCTGTAAAATACCGTTTTGCCAAAGACGCAGAGGATGACACAGAAGAAGACGAAACTGGTGACGCTGAAGATTCAGAAGATGAGGAAGATCAAGAGGATGCTTCAACAGATAGCGACACCGAAGTAGGCGACACAGACGGTTCAGGATCAACAGATGACGAGAATAGCGGAACGGATGATAATGCCAATACTTCTGATGAGTCTGATGATCAGAATGATAGTGAATCCCAACAGCATGAGGATTCGACAGAAGATGAAGGCAGTAATGATGAAGGTGCACAAGATCCAGAAGACAATTCATCTGATGCCTCTGATGATTCCAATGATGAGGATCAAGAGGAAGAATCATCAACCGATGATCCTGATTCTGACGTTTCTATAGACGATAACGAAATACCAGCAGGCAGTGGTGAGTCTGATGATGAAGATCAATCAGATGAAGGCGGTTCCGATGAGCAATCATCAGAAGATAGTCAGTCAAATGATGAGCCATCAGAGAATCAAGAGGGTACTGTTGATGATGAAAATGCCGATACAGAGCAAGAGAGTGATGAGGACGTATCTGGTGGAACATCTGGTCAGCCTGAAGCGGATTCAGAAACTGATGAACAATTTACGGATGATCAGACACAAGTTGATGATAATAATGATACTGTAGCGAGCAATAATAGTTCCTCTAATAGAAGCAATAAATCGAAGGATAAAACTTCTGTGAAAGTCGAAGATGTAATTGAGGAAACGAGTGAAGAGCTTATTGACTTGGCTGATGAGGATCAAACGTTAATACCGGAAGCAGGCAACATTGCTTTTGATGAGCCGGAAGTGGATGGTATAGATATTGAGATTCTTGATGGAACAACACCACTTGCTGGTGAAGTTGACACCATAGAGGATGAAAACTTACCTCAAACAAGTGGGGTACCAATGATGCTATACACAGCAACTGGATTGATGCTTGCAGGTACAGGTTTTAAACTTAGACGCAAGCAAGAGCAGTAGGGCTGATTGTTTAGAAGGACATATATAGGGGAGGAAAGCACACTGCTTGTCGGTGTGCTTTTCTATTGGACAAATAAAAACATAGGATGCATACTAAGATAATTGGAGGTGCTTTATGGGATTGTTAGACAGATTTATTCAAAATACCAGTGATATACCTATGATCGGTGCATTGGTTATTCAAGATGGGCAAGAGCTTGCTAGACATCATTGGGAGTCAGAAAGCAGGATTAACCAATATTCAATAAGTAAGACCTTTACATCGGCGGCTGTTGGCATGGCTGTTGATGAAGGTTTACTTGAATTGGATGTTCCAGTGAAAACATATCTGGATCAATACTGGCCAGCTGAAGAAGACATAGATGAAAGAACATCATTATACTTGGAAAAATTGACACTAAGGCATTTGATAACCATGACTATCGGGCACCATGAAGCTGGATTGATGGCTACCAGGCGGTTGGGTTTGAAAAATGTGGATTGGGTAACTTATGGATTGTCCAGACCGATTGCATATGAGCCTGGTGAAGTGTTTGTTTACAATAATATCGGCCCTTACTTGGCAGGTGTTGCGGTTCAGGAAGTTACCGGTATGAGTCAGGTGGATTATTTAATGCCGAGACTATTTGAACCACTTGGTATCCTTCGCCCTACCTGGGAAGTGGACCCTATGAATCGACAGTTTGGTTCCAGTGGGTTGATGCTGTCACTTTCAGAAATAGCCAGATTTGGACAATTATATTTGCAAGGTGGTGTATGGAACGGTAAGAGGCTCATTTCTGAAATGTGGATAAAAGAAGCCACGACCAATCAGATTGTGGATGAAACCCGTCGATATGGTTTAGGGTTTTGGCTAGGGCCAGATGATGCATTCCGATCGGATGGGAAATATGGTCAGTATATCATTACGATTCCGTCTAAGAAAGCGGTTATTGCTGTGAATGCCTTTAACAGAGGTGAAAAGAATATAAGGACCATTATTGAGGAGGATATATATCCGATTTTGTGATGAAATAAAGCGCACAGAACCTAGAACATTGTTCATGGTGGCTGTGCGCTTTACTATTGCATATATTATTTATACAGATCCCCAACAGCCAAGTCCACGTGATAGAAAGCAATATCGCCATCCATAAGGGTCATACCATCTTGGGTTTGGTCAAAGCCTTCTTTTGCCCATTGATTACCTCGGCTTGTCTCGTAGAGGATAGTAGGTGACGTCGTTGCGAGATCGCTTAGTGTAGAGATATTGTGATATGCACCGATCTGGAAGTTGACGATGATGTAACCGTCTTGAAGGAATGGTGCACTGCTTACTGTTAACTGACTGTATGAGCTTAGGTCCGTTCCTTTAGGGACAAACAAGGCAGAGTTAGGCAGAAAGAATTCACCATACCACTGCTGTTCGCCAGAAAGGATGGTTGTATCGCTGTAACCGGAGGGTCTGTTGGTTGCATCACCGATGTAAGTCTTCTGTAGCTCTGTCAGTAATAGGTTGCTACCATAGGCGATGTTGTGGCTGTAGCTACCTGTTAGCATCTCTAGGTAGTTGGTATAGCTGTAACCATTGGAACGACTTTGGCTATCGAGTACCTTGGCAGTGTCTTCAAGAACTGATGTTGGAATTATTCGCTCAGTGCTGTTCAGCACCATCCAATTACCAAGGGCATCCCCTTCTGAACCAAAGCCGACAAAACCATTAGCCTCTGTATAGTAGACATCCACTTCCTGACGGTTAGTCCCATCAGCGTTGACATGCCAATAAGTCGGTTGGATGTAAAGGACATCATCACCACCGGTCATATCGCCATTGGTTGTCAGGCTGAAATGGAAGGTGTTACCTAATTTGAGGGCATAGTCACTGTAAGCAGAGAGGCCATTCTTGTTCGGCATGATCGGCAACTGGTAATGATGAGTGCTGTCTGAGTTGCCACGGTCATCCTTGTTGCCAGCATAGAACGTGGAGGTACCAGACTGGTTAAAGTGGCCGGTCCAATTAGAGTCATTGGTCCAGTCAATGGTGAAATCATAGACTCTAGGTATTAACTGAACAGAAGCCTGAGCAATGGCCTTGTATTCGTTCAACTCATCGTTATAATTCGTTTCATAGGCATCACTTGCCGATTGAAGGTTAATAGGCAGTGACCTGAAGCCAACACCGATGCTTTGATGCTCCGACACCCAGTTGGGAATGTAGAAGGTAGTGTCATCAGCGGTCAGATCAATCCATGTACCAGAGGGATAAAAAGCACCAGAGTCATCGTCGCCAAAGTAAGTGTCAAACTGGAACAACACCTGCCGGTTAGCTGTGGTTGACGAATAATCACGGTTGCCATAACCGGGGATGTTACGATGTTGCCCGTTGGTTGGGAAGTGAACCTGAAAGCTTTCGCCAATGATTAATTGACTAAGGGATGTATTAGGCGACACGGCTTGAGACTCATTGTAAAGATTATCAATGGTGGCATAGCAGACAACAGGGGTATGGACAGTGACATTGTTAGTAGAAGCAAGGTCTTCGTGAATCACAGCACCATATGCGCTGTGAACAGAGATAACTCTGTGGTAGTCCACAAAACCTGTGGTACTAAAGACACCATTGGCATGGGTTGCAGGAATGGTCAGATTGTTTTTATAGAAGACATTCTCGTCGATAGTAGGTGCGCTAGGAATAGTACCTGGTGCTGGCGTTAATGTCTCATACCACAGATCATCCATGATGGTGCTACCATTAAAGGTTACGGCATCATTTCTTACCTGTATCTCAGTGATTGCTTGATCAGCATAAGAAGAAAAATCTTCATCAGGTGTGGAAGGTTTGCTACGGATACTTTTCTGACCACCAACGGTAGAACTTTTTAACGTGACATGGAAAGTGTTGGTGCCAGCATCGAAGGAAACTGCTTCAAAATCACCGCCAAGAACAGAAGCAGGAATGAAAGTGGCATCTGTAAGATGATCGCTTTCAAGGTCCGAATGACTGGCTGAAGCGGTAGGTGGGTTATAGCCGGTTGGTGACAGTGTTAGCGTGCCACCAGGTAAAACACTGTTACTTAAAGTGGCATTACCCAGACTGTATACTTCTAACTGGTCAATCAGATAATAAGCATAAGCTCTTGAAACTGTGTATGACTTGGACACAGGTGGGTCATCGTTGTCATTGTCCCAACCACCTTCCCAGTCATCATTAATCCCATCCCCATCGGTATCAATGCGGGTATCTGTGGTGTCCCACCATTTGTAGTCATAAGATTTGCTGACTACCACTGTATAGTCTTTTGTGCCACTGACAGGCGTATAGAGCTCTTCTACCAAGTATTCTTTAGCAAAGACGTTGGCATACAGATCTTCGCCAGAAGGGATCCCTTGGGTCACATCAAATTCTTCACTGCCTCTATTATCTGCATTGAGAATGCCCGAACTATTGGCGCTCATGGACGAAGAAGTTAGTGCACTGCCTGATATAACCTTGGTAACTGTGTGATCATCTTCTGCTATAACGGTGTTGCCAGACTCTGTTGTTCCCTTAACTTCTATAGAAACCGTTTCTGATGAACCGGGTACGGATATAGTGATTGGAATAGAGCCATTATAGACATTGCCACCGGCTATGGTACCTGTCATATCTACTGGGTCAATGGTGACGTTACCTGATACACTGGTTATTTCATAGCTTATCCATTCCTCTCCTCTCAAAGAACCAAAGTCAAAGGTGTAAGTGCCACTAATACTACTTTCTGTATCGCTTATAGTTGATGTTGTGCTTATTTCAGCTTCTGCATAGTTGTTAGGAGCAAATGCTGCGTCGTATAAGAACACAGAAGCATAATAGACAGCTCCGGAATCGGTTTGATGGAAAAGGTACGCTACACCTGCTGAGTGTTCCGACGGTAAGGAAACAATCCTTATATAAGAGCCCATCTCCGTGCGTCCCTTTGGTGGATGAGTTGTTCCAGCTGTACCTACCTGGTGGAATATTGCATCAGCGCCATTAGGGTTATATATCGTAAAGAGCATGCGGATGAAATTGTGTGAATAAAGGGTTTCTGAGACGCCTAATTCATAGGTATAATCAGCACTGGTATAGGCACCATAGTCGTGAGCGAAGCCATAGACGTAGTTAAGGTACAGGTCTTCTACTATATCTTCGTGGCAATAGATTCCATCAGAATTGACAGCAGCCCCAATCAGACTAGATGATATGTTAGGATAATCATCCCAGTACAGCCAGTCTCTCTTGTCAATATCTGCACCTGTGCTTAATGTTGGGTCATAGAATGGATTTTCTACCCATTCACCGTTTATGTTTTGACCAAGAAATCTCCAATCTCCATCTGCATCCTGTGTCTGTAATAATTGTAGCGCTGGGTCTGCCCAATCCATAGCAGGCTTTCCTGATACAGAATAACCTTTGACAATAATTCCGTACTGGAAATATACTTCGCTGTTAACTTGTGCGCTTGTAAGTTGATAGGCTGTATTTATTGCCGTTTCACTATGATAAGGTAATAGGGCATTCTTTACTGCAGCATTATAATCAATCAAAGCTTCATCAATGGTTTCTGCCAACTCAACAGAATATCCAGCATCCTTCAGAATATGTGTTTCTGCTTGTGTTCTGGAAGAATCAAATGGAATTACGATATCTTCTTCCTCTGGAATATTAGTTACCCTCCCGACAACAGAAACACTCATTAGCACAAGGCATATAATAGTAATTATAAGTAATATACTTTGTTTTCTCATTCATATCACCTATTCCTGAAAGTAAAGGCCATTAATTTCCATTGTGCTAGAAAAAGGGCCTGCGCCTGTTGCTGTTACTACAGTACCATCACTTTGTTCGTACTTTGTATATGGTGTCGTATTTCTTGACAGTTTCTCTTCTATCTGTTCAATTATCTGCGAAATAATATCATCCTTTACGCCCCAAATTTCTGACAGGATATATTCAAGTTCGTATATTTGTTGGATGTTTTTATCTTCATCATTTGTGAACATGAAAGTTACTGCCCATACCCCATCATCACTATATGTGTCAGCATATTGCAGTAAAGAACCAAATTCGTAGCTACCATCATCGTTTTTCAATTGATCAGTAGTAAGAACATCGCCTGAATTGCTTGGTGTTTTATCCGTCCACACCACATACCCAGTCTCCTCATAAATCTCATCCGCCCGAATAGCCCATTCATCCGGTTCATATGGCTTCCTTTTGCTATTATCGATGACACGCTGAATGACCGTGCAGGCTTCTGAACGCTTTAGGCCATCATTTGGCCGGTAGGTGTCGTCAGGATAGCCGGTGATCAGACCGGATTCATAGGCATGGCAAATGAACTCTGCGACAGTTTCATTTTCGATATCATCCCTATCAATGATGCCGCGATATAAGCTTGAACCAACGATGGCTTTATAGTCATAATCAGCCTCACCTTCAAGAGAAGTTAAAGTTCGGACACTTAACATCGCCATCTCTGCACGGGTGATCATGGCGGTGTAATCATCGAAGTCGCTTTCTTTTAGAATACCCATAGCGATTGCTTGATCGATGTAAGTTTGTGCCCAGTAGTCACTGCCGTTACCTGGATTCTCCCCTAGGGCTACAACCATTGTCTTGATGAATTGGTCCACTTGCATCATGTCGTTAGGGTGGAACTGTCCATCACCATAGCCGGAGATGATATCTTCATCCACAAGTACTTGAACGGTATCATAGAACCAGTCAGAGGACTTCAAATCTGTGAAATTGTTAGTCGAAGCTGTAGAAGTAAAAGAATAGAACGTAAGTAATAGAACGGCACTAAGAGCCGCAGTGAAATGTTTCATTATATACCCTCCCAAGGTGTGTAATCGATACCTGCAATCGTCATTTAATCAACCATAGCCAAATGGTTTGATTGATTCATACAGGGATTCATTTAGAGTGACGGATACAAACAGAACAGTACGAGTATAACCCATTATAAATAGCAATGCGTTTCATCGTCCTCTTTCACCAATCCACGCTATCAACAAGTCTTGGATTTTAAGAAATATAGAAATGTCAGGAGTTGATATAGACCAATAAACCCACGCATAGAAGTAGTAAAGCTATCAAGGTCTATAGCTGTAAAAGTTGTCACTGTTCAATTGATATCATAGTATTGAAATTAAAGAATTTCCCCTTCGAAGTTATTATAGTGCATTAAGAGAACATAGTAAAGTGGTGTTTTGGTGTGATTTCAATCAGATATAGAGTATAATAGGGTATGGGTATGTTTAGCGCAGTGTGGAACGCTTTGAGGAGGCATCTGGGATGAAACTTAATAAGAAACTATTTATATTGTCAATGGCCTTCATCGTCATTAGTGTCGGTGTGATGTATTATATATTACGATTATCGACTTTTAATAATTACGCAGTAGTTCAGGAAAAGTTAAATTGGGATATGATGGAGTCGACATTTGCAGCCCTTTGGAACGAATTGGATGATACAGAAGTACTGCTGGTTGATTGGGCAACTTGGGATGCAACCTATGAATTCATAGAGGGAAACAATGACAGCTATATAGAGGAGAATCTTCCGGATTCGATATATACTGGTAATGATTTGGAATACGTTGCTATCTTCGATGAAGCAATGAATATGGTCTATGGTGGGATGGTTGATCGAGAGACTTCAGACATCGTCCCTTTAGGAGAGAAAGCTTCAAATCTATTTATAGAAATGGGTGCGGGTGTTTATATAATTGCTTGCGAAGATGGTTACCTTCAATATTTTGGTACAGAGATTACAGACAGTAACGGTGAGGCGCCTTATAAAGGGTTGATGGTGTTCGCCTATTATATCGATGATGAATCAGAATCATATCTTGTTGAAAAGATCGGGAAAGATATAATGATTCAATTCATTGAGCCAGATACCTATGATTTGATGGATGACCGATTCATGATTGATCAGTATGTCACAGCAGAGGGTGTGAGGCTGATGATGTCCATCGATGGTTACGGAAGGCTGCTTGAACCAATTATAAACAGTGACAAACTGATGGAGATTAGAATGCCGCTATCAAGGGATGTCATCGAACTTGGGCGTGTTCATGTGAATGAAACAATGCGTTGGCTGATTCTATCGTTACTGGTATTAAGTGCTCTTATGACTTTGGCCGTTAGATTCCTCATTATCAAGCGAATTGTCAAACTGAATCATCAGGTAGGTAAGATTACATTCAGCAAAGAGATTTCTAACCGGGTTGGTGTACACGGTACGGATGAAATTGGTGTCCTTAGTGATGGCATCAACCGAATGCTTGAAGAGTTGGAGAAGTCTCACAGCAATGCTAACTGGTATGCTAACCACGACGAGATGACCGGTGCTCTTAATCGACGCGCAGGTTTCAAAATCATAGATAAATGTATCCAAACCTGTGACACCAACAACAAGTCATTAACAGTCGCGTTCATTGATGTGGATGGCCTTAAGAAAGTTAATGACACACTAGGTCATGTAGAAGGTGATATGCTCATCGTTGATATGACGGATCTGATGAAGGGCGCTTTTGGTCATAAGAGTGACATCGTAAGGCTTGGAGGCGATGAGTTCATCGCCATCTTTATGGATGCGCCAGAGGAGACTGTTCTTGGTTATATCAATGACCTGGAGAATAACACAGCCGTCTTCAATGATGCCGGTATGCGACCATATCAATTAGGGTTCAGTTATGGACTGGCATCTTATACAACGGGTATGACATCCGATACGCTTGTGGATGAAGCGGATAATCATATGTATGTGGCGAAGAAGAAAAAGAAATCGGCACTCTAGCCCTACTTTATAGTCGAAAGTCTTGAGGTGATTAAGACGAAGCCTTGACGGACGATCAAATAGATAGATTCAGCAATATTGATAAGTTCATAAAGGGGAGAAGGAGCGTATGAAAAAAATAGGGGTAATTACCATTGGTGTATTGATTTTGATGCTGTCAATCCAATGTTCTGTTTGGGCGGCATCCAATGAGGCAACTGATCTGGCAGACTTAGGCTTGCTAAATGATGTGTCGGATGAATCACTTGAAAAAGAACTGACGCGAGATGTTGGTATCGCCATGATTCTTAAAGCCATTGGATACGCTCAAAGTGAAGCGGACGTTGCTGCGTCTAGAAGTTATTTCAATGACGTATCCGGATGGGCAGCTGGTTGGGCTGAACTTGCGTATATTGAAGGCATAACGGCTGGTGTAAGTGAACAGACATTTAATCCAGGCGGCGCCATGAGTTCAAGGCAGTTTATTGCTTTTATGCTTCGTGCGCTGGGGTATGAGACACAGGCGGCGTGGGATGATGCGGTGATACTTGGGCGTCGGAGTGGCATTGTAGACAACGAGGATGATTTAAGTGCTACATACCTTACTAAAGGTGAAGCGGCCATCTATATGTATAGAGCCATGAGTGCCATTCACCAGAAGAATGGCATTTCATTAATCAATAACCTTTCTGAATCAGGGGTTGTCACATCCATCGAGGCAGAGATGGTAGGCCTGATTTCTTCTGAGTTTGAAATTACCAGTAAAAAATACGACAATTACAAATCATTGACTTTGACCTTTAGTAAGGCGATTAATCCTATGTCATTAACAGAGGGGATTGTTAATGTCTATCAAAATGGCCAATTGCTGTCATTGGATAACAATGTATACTCAGGTGTTGGCTTTGGTGAAGTGGCCATAGAGCATGTGACGCCTCAGACCCTAAGATTCATTTTCGGTACGGCCTTTTCCAAAGGGAATAATGGCTGTCGTATAGAATTCCACGCGCTCCAATCCCTTAATGGTGATGTACTAAATGGATCGTACGATGTCAAAATGAGGGACTCCAATTCACCAAGAGTTGAAAGTGTTCAGGCAACAGGTACCAATCATTTAGAGGTGCAAATGACGGAACCGGTCCAGATGAAGGTGGGAACCGGAACATATGAGAACATTATTATTGATGGCGAGCCATTTGAAGGTAAGGTTGGTTACAATTATGATTTGAGTCGTTTGATTTTGACGCCTATAAGTCCATTAGCGATAGGTGATCATAGTATTAAGATTACAGGGTGTGTTGATTTTTCCGGTCAGAATATGGTGGATTATGAGGGGACTGTTACCCTCGGTCAGGATATAGTGAAGCCAGAAATTCTTTCAGCCATGCTAGTGGATCAGGAGACGGTGCATGTAATTTTTAGTGAGGCAATCGACACTTTGGAAGGCGTGTTGACGATTCGTAATGAGACTTACCCTATAGAAGATCTGAAGATAATGGGTGATGTGTTGGTGGTAATTGACCTTGAACAACCACTGTCTGATGTGGGTGCGATTACATTGGATTCTTCTGGTGTTCAGGACTTGGAGGGCAATGTTATGGGACAGGCGTCGGTGGAAGTAAAAAAACAGTCGGACGGCATAGGGCCTACAGTGATGATGTCAACGATTGATAGCGACGAATTACTCTTGGTGTTCAACGAAAAAGTTCAGTATGTAGACAGTCTTCATGTCTATGTAAAAGAAGATGCCAAGACGGCAGAAATCAGTTCCATTAGAAAAGTAAATGGCAGCAAGGCTGTCTATATAATCACTTTGGAAGAAACGATGTCCGGCAGCAGCAATTATACCGTCGTCTTAAAAGGGATTAAAGACTTATCGATAGATGAAAATGATATGCCTGACACAGAATTGGTCGTCGGCAAATCGGATTCATCCAAACCGTCTATTAAAGCGATTAATTTCCTGGGAAGTGATAAAATACGTGTGACTTATTCTGAACCGATGAATGCTTCCACAATAGGGAATCTGTCTGCTTATAAATTCCAATCAGCAGATGGTGCGGCAGGGAATCTTATTTCGTCTATGGACGGCGTAATTGCGGCTGTATCTGCGGATGGTACTTACGCAGATTTGACAGTGCCAGGTGCGATGCAACAAGGGCGCCTTATGATTCTTAAAGTCAGGGATCAAAGCGGTAACTTATTAAATGATTATGGTACTTATAAAAGCATGTCTGTAGCAGAGGTCTTTGGTGCAAGTGATTTGAGCGTTACGATGATTGACAACAAAACCGTTAAAGTGACAGCTGCAACCCATTCCTTTGCAAATGTGAATGCCAAAGACTTCCTGTTCCGTGGAGAAGAAACAGACCGTGGCTTCATCTATGCCACATCCGCTTATATTGATGATAGCGATGCATCAACAGTGCTTCTTACTCTGAACACTAATCTGAGTGATGACGGAACGTATCTGGATGAGCATCAATACCTGTACACTGACGGTTCAGACAGTACGACGGACATATATTCCGCGCCTCTTGAGATACTGGCTTCTGAAGCTTTGATCGTTGGGGATTTGGTTCGTCCTGAAGTGACAGCTGAAGTTAACGGGGGCAAGATTCAGATTCAGTTCAGTGAAATGGTTAAGGCATCAGGTACAACTGAGACAATCAACGAGATTTATTTGGTGGATGCTGAAGGTGAAAAAGTTCGTCTGACCATTGGTTTGAATCTGTTCTATGCTGGCGGTGGTTCCTTCAGCTATCGGGCTTTTGATAGGCTGATTATTGATGGGTTGAGCGACGGCGAGTACACTTTGACCATTTCAAGCTATGATATAAGGGATTTGTCAAATAATAAGCATATGGGAATCAAGAATCAAAAGATAACGATAGAGTGATATGTTGGATTTTGACATCTTAAGTCGGTGCTACAGCTACACGAAAATATTTATTAATATTACATAATTTTGACACATTTATTTGCTATAATCATAGAGCTTATTAGAGACGTCAGCCAACAGTTATATAGGATATGATGATTGTTGTATGACGTCTTTTCTATTTCAGATAATGGCACGACTTCGTCCTTTAATCACTTTCGAACAGGATGTATGAATGTCGTATCTAATCTTTTTTTTCTTCTTGAGTCTTTAGTCACAGTTAGGCTAGGAATAAGGTTACATAATCTTTACAGTAGTACCTTTCTGTGGTACTATAGTCTAGAATGTAACATTTCTGTAATATTTTGAAAGTCAAAATATTCACAAGTTTTAGCAAACAACCATCAAAGGCATTGTTCTGATTCCGACAGTACGATGGCAATTAGTTGATGGCAGTGTTTTGCGCAGTGGCTGATGTAGGTGAGTGGCAATAGGGATTTGCCATAGTATGAAATGACCGGATAATGGTCATAGGGATTTCGACGAAGACTTGGAGGCTGCATGAACGGGGTTTTTAAATTTAAAGAAAACATTTTCTTGAAATATAAGAAAGAGATTCTATTGACTGCTGGCGCTGTCTTGACACTGGCTACAGTTGTCAAATTTGTTCCGGATCATCAGAATATGGATGGTCCTAATGGTCAAGGAGCTTCTGCAGACGGACAAGTTGCTGTGGAAGAGGTTGTGGAAAGCAACGGATTCAACGTTGTTCTTGGGGATCAAGTCATTGGTGTGGTTAGGAGCAGTGATGATTCTCAGGAAGCGCTTAATTTATCCTTGGAGATGCTTATTGAAACCTTGGGATATAACCCGGAGATGGATCCAGGGTTGGTTTTAGAGGATAATTACTCACTTGATGAGACATACTTGAATACAGAGGCACTTGCGACAACCATTAAGGATTACGTCATAGATAACCTTGATGAAGTGAAGACAAAAGCCTATGTTATGAAGATTGGTGATGACTTTACGGTTGCTTTGTCCAGTACTGAAGAGATTGAAGAAGTGCTTAAGAATGCTCAGGATATCTACGTCAATTCTGAGGAGTTCGTACTGGATATTACACTTAACAGTGACAGCCATAACGGCATGGTCATGACGCCGCAAGTAACGATGGTTAAAGAGGACGCTCTTGCAGATGAGCAAGAACGTTCATTTACCGCTGCTGGCGCTTCAGAAGATGACTTGGCAGAAGTAGCTGAGATTGAAGCATCTGATGAGTCTATAGAAGAAACAGTAGAAAATGATGCAAGAACTGACGGTACTACAGTATCGGTTAACTTTGCAGAGAATGTGCTGGTTGTTGAATCCTATGTTTCAGAAGATGAGATTCATGACGTTGCATCTGCAACAGAGTTGATTACTAAAGAGAATGATGAACCTAAGATCTATAAGGTCGTGTCAGGGGATGTGCCTTCGATCATCGCTGAGAGCAATAATATGACGACTCAGCAATTGTACGAATTGAATCCAGGTCTAAAAGAAAATGCGACACGGATTCAGATTGGTGACGAATTGATTGTTATGGTACCAGAGCCTGAATTGTCAGTATCAACAGATGAAAAGGTCGTCTACACGGAGACTATATATAAAGGTACGACTTATGTTGAGAATCCTGAGAAGTATGAGGGGTCAGAGTCGGTTGTTGACAACGGTTACAATGGTGTTATGCAGATAACTGCCATTGTATCTAAGGTTAATGGTTCGGAAGTAGACAGAGAAGTCGTTGATAAAACAGTTGTAGAAGAGGCTAAAGACCGTGTCATTTCTAAAGGTACTAAGCCACTGCCAACTAAAGGAGCAACAGGTAATTTTATTGCACCTCTTAGCAGCTACAGGGTAACGTCGCCTTTCGGTTATAGGTGGGGCGGTTTCCACTATGGTATTGATCTAGCAACGCCAACAGGAACGCCTGTTATGGCTTCCGATGGCGGAACAGTGACCATTGCCGGCTGGTACGGTAACTATGGCTACTTGGTTGAGATTAAGCACAGCAATGGTGTTCGTACGAGATACGGCCATAATAGCAAGGTATTGGTATCTGTAGGACAACAGGTTTCCCAATATGAAGTGATTGCAAAGTCAGGAAATACTGGCAGAAGTACAGGACCTCATGTTCACTTCGAAATTCGTTTTGATGGGGTATGTGCTAATCCAGCAGATTATGTTGATTTTTGATGGTTGTTAAATAATAAGATGACGCTCTTATCATGAGAGTGGTTGGAGGACATTATGTTCCGAATACAGTGGGATAAAAAGAAGAAAATTATTGCTAGCACGGCATTGTCAGTGGCTTTAATCAGCGGAGTGGCTTTCGTAAGCCAAGTTGATTTTGGGACACTGACGAATTCAGATAATCAATCCCAGTCTGCACAGGTGCAGGCTGAGGAGGCTATCCTGGAATATACAGGCTATGAGGTGCAAATTGATGGTCAGTTGGTTGGTTATGCAACTAGTAGGCCAGAAGCTTTCCGACTTATTGCCGAAGCGAAGACGAAGCTAGTGGCTGATCTTGGCTATGAACCAGAATATGACTATAGTAGTGAAGTGAATGGTGTGACAGACGTTGATCTTGAGCCTACAGACACAGATGTGTTCGTAGAGGACTTGGCGTCGGCCTTATATGACAGTCTGGACGAAATACTCGTAGCAGCCTGTGTGTTGAAGATTGACGATTTTGTTGTGGCTCTTGAAGATGAGGCTTCTGTTGAAGAAGTTCTTGAAAAAGCTCAGAGTTTATATGTACAAGACGATAGTGCGATTACGGTGGAATTGGCACAGGATGAGCACAATCCTTTGGTGATGAAGCCTGAAGTGAATGTTCTTAGCAAGGAACTGCCGGATGAGAGAACCTTCATGACGTCCATCAGTGGCGTACCTATGGAAGATCTTGAAGCTTCTGATGATGAATTTCTCGAGGCTTCTGTTAAAGAAGTTGTCTTGGGGCAAGATGTACTTGTTGTGAACTCCTATGTTTTGGAGGAAGAGATCCAAGATGTGGACACAGCGGTTGAGATGATTACAAAAGAACACGAAGAAATCAAAACTTATGTGGTCGTCTCAGGAGATGTGCCATCGACGATTGCTGAAACCAATGGTATGACGACACAGCAATTATATGAATTGAATCCTGGTCTTAAAGAAAATGCTACTAGAATTCAGATTGGTGATGAGTTGACGGTCATGGTGCCGGAGCCAGAATTGTATGTAACGACTATTGAGGATGTCATCTATACAGAGATTGTCAATAGAGACGTTGTCTACGTTAACGACTCAGATGCTTTTATCGGTAGTTATGAAGTGCTAGAAGCAGGATCGGACGGTCTGATAGAAGTACGTGCGACAGTGACGAAAGTCAATGGTACTATAACAGAGCTTGAGATTACTGGTGAGACTCAGATTATTGATCCGGTTACTGAGAAACAATCAAGGGGCGTAAAAGCATTACCGGTAACGACAGCGACGGGTACTTTTGAAGTACCGATTCTAAGCTATACATTTACATCCCATTATGGGTATAGGTGGGGTAGACTTCATGCAGGAGATGATTTTGCAGCACCTGTTGGAACGGCAATCAAAGCATCCGATGGTGGACGTGTCATTCAAGCTGGATGGGACGGTGGTTATGGCTATAGTATAGAGATTGACCATGGTAATGGGTATACAACTAAGTACGGCCATTGTAGTGCTTTGTATGTATCTGTTGGTGATGAAGTGTCTCAATATGAGACTATAGCTGCAGTTGGTAGTACAGGGAATAGTACTGGACCGCATCTTCACTTTGAAATCAGGAAGAATGGTAAGGCCCTTGATCCTGAATTGTATATTAATCCTTGATTTGGATTTTGAGTTGATAAGAATTGATTGGAACTCCGGTGCTATGTACCGGAGTTTTTTTGATGAATAACTTTGGCGGGGTCCCTTGGCAAGGCATAGGGTATTCATCCGAGTGCTCAGACACGCCTGCGTTGCAGTCGAACTCGCTTCGTGATGAACACCCTATGCCTTGCCATGCTCGGTATTGGTGGATTCAGGCGTTTGATAAGTGCTCAATTTCAAAATTGCTATATATTTTCAGTTCAAAGTTAGTATTGAAAAGCTCTGAATTGTAACCAAGTAATATTTGATGAGCTTTTGGATAGACTAATGAATGTCTTTGCAGAAAAGAGGGGCAGTTTGCTCTAAACTACGTATTACACTGGCATTTTGTGGACTTACAAATCCATCTCTGATATACTTATGACACGATAATACTATTGGTTTGGGTGTTAAAACTATGTATTTTTAATACCGAAACCAATTTTGGTGAAAGTTGCTGGGAAGCCCTTTGATGTGGGGGCTACAGCTTAGATAATAAGGGGGTACGTATGTCTAAAATACTCGTTGTTGATGATGAGAAGGCGATTGTGGATATTCTTCAGTTCAACCTTGAACGTGAAGGGTTTGAAGTGGTGACCGCTGGTGATGGGGAAGAGGGGATTGACAAGTTCCGTATTGAGAATCCGGACTTGATCCTACTGGATATTATGATGCCTAAGATTGATGGGTTGCAGGCTTGTAAGACAATTCGTAATGAGTCTAATGTCCCTATTATTATGATTACAGCCCGTGCAGAAGAAGTGGATAAGGTTCTTGGGTTGGAGTTTGGCGCAGACGATTATGTGACGAAGCCATTCTCAGTAAGAGAATTGATTGCAAGAGTTAAGTCTAATCTTAGAAGAACGACCATGGACTTGGATCAAAGTAAAAAAGCCCAGGTATACACCTTTAATAATATGACCATTAATATTGATAAGTATGAGGTGGCTAAAGAAGGACGTGTCATTGATTTGACGGTTCGTGAATATGAGCTTCTTAAGTTTCTGGCGATACAAAAGGATCAGATTTTTACAAGGGAACAGCTTCTTGAGAAGGTTTGGGGATACGAATACTATGGTGATGTGAGAACTGTAGATGTTACAGTCAGAAGACTCAGAGAAAAAGTCGAGGATGATGCGGCGAAACCTAAGTTCATCCTGACAAAGCGTGGGATTGGCTATTATTTTAGAGGGTAGGTGACCTATGCGCACTAGTATTAGATGGCGGCTTGTCATGATGTATGTCATGTTGGTCGTCATTGTTATGATGATCAGTGGTACGATGATTGTGATGATGATCAGAGACAATGAAATAAATGAAGTGGAAGATGATATTGCTGCGGCAATAACCTATATTGTTGATGCAGTGCCTGAGGGTGCAGATGCTGATACTGCCAAAGCAGCATTGGCAGAGATTCTTGGAGAGCAACCGAGTTACTATGCCAACAAGCGGTTATTTGTTCTTGATAGGGAATATAATGTCATACTGCCTGTGGCTGAAACGGGTAAAGGCTTAAGGTTTCCTACATTTCAAGCGACAAATGCCTTGACTGAGGGGACTGCTACAGAAGCGGATACAAAGCAAAGGATTGAAGGCTGGGATACAGAGTATATTGGATTGGCCGATGGTGTTAAAGTAGGTGATGATGTTGCCTATATAGTCTATGTCCTAGGGGATGTGTCTCAGATCAACGATACCATCTATGAGACGATATGGATTATTCTTATGTCCTTGATGGTGGCTTTAGTGGTTGCTTCGCTGTTGGGATTCGTATTTTCAGAATTCTTAACGAAACCGATTGCGGCCCTTTCTGACAAGGCGAGGGATATGGCGGCTGGTAGGCTGGATAAGCCGATTAAGGTATTTTCTTCAGATGAAATCGGCCAGCTGACCATGAATTTCAATAAGATGGCCCGTTCTCTCAATGAAACTTTGAATGAGATTACCAGTGAAAAGAATAAGCTTGAGATTGTGTTTGAACACATGACAGATGGTATTTTAGTCTTTGATAGAATGGGGGTTATGATTCATGCTAACCCAGCGTCGATTAAGATGTTGAACCTTTCTAGGCAAATCAGTTTTCAAGAAGTGTTTAAGCCTTACTTGGATCTTTCTTATTCCGAAATGAAGCAACATGTTATGGAAGAGACGATCTCCCATATGGTGGCGGTTGATGGTAAGTACTACAGCATTTATTTTGCCAAGTTTGTTGATCAAGGGAAAGAAGCGGCTGGCCTTATCTGTGTGATTCAGGATATCACAGAACACAAGCGACTTGAGGAAATGCAAAAGGAGTTTGTTGCGAATGTGTCCCATGAGTTGAGAACGCCACTTACGACGATTAAAAGTTATGCTGAGACGTTGATGGATGGTTGCGTAGAGGATCCTGAGACGGCGGTAAGGTTTCTTAAGGTGATTAATCACGAAGGAGATCGGATGACGGCATTGGTTCAGGATCTTTTGGAATTGTCAAAGCTGGATAACAGTCAGGTGAACTTCTCGATGCAAGACATCAACCTTGTTAGAGTTGTAGAGGACAGTGTTGAGAAGCATCGCATCCATGCTGTCAAGAAAAAACAAAGCATGATTTTCCATACACCGGATTTTGACTGCAAAATATCAGGGGACAGCAATCGGATTGAACAAGTCCTTAAGAATATCATCACCAACGCAGTCAAATACAGTCCTGAAGAAGCCATCATTGAGATCGAGCTTCTGGAGAAAGGCAAGTATTATGCTGTCGCTGTAACGGATAATGGCTTTGGTATTCCGGAAGAGGATGTACAAAGAATATTTGAAAGATTTTATCGTGTTGATAAGGCACGTTCAAGAGAAATGGGCGGCACTGGCCTTGGTCTTGCTATTGCTAAAGAAATCATGGAACAACATGGGGGCAAGATTACTGTAGAATCCGTCTTTGGAAAAGGGACACGTTTTGAACTGGTTTTCCCGAAGTTATAATAAATGTAGCGTTGTTGTAAGACTCACGAATTTGCTACAAAGTGTTAAAGCTCTGTAATGTTCTTGTAATGTACATAAGCTATAATAAAGTTGGTTTTAATGAATTAAGATTCGGCGTCTAATGGTCGATATTAGTTATAATGAAGGAGGTGCCAAAGTTGATAGGACTGGGTAGGATTATATTTATAATGGCTATATTTGTGATGCTCTTTGGCATTTCATCCTTGGCTCAGGAAGTGATAGATGAGGCTTCGGAGGTAAGTGAATTCCAGGATGTATTCGGTATGGATTCAGATGATTTTACAGATGAAGTCGGATCTGGAAGTCATTCAGATGAGTTTGAGAGATGTTCTGATTTTGGCGCCTTTAGTTTTACCAGCGGATTGAATCATCTGAGATTTTCTTCTTTTACGAAGGATAAATATTACGTTGGCTATGGTGAAGAAGGTGCGACCGTAGGGATGATTGTTTATACGATGGATGAGGATGCAATCAAGGTGATTGATAGCAGTATTAAGACCCTTGGGGCATCGGGTCTATACAGTCAGGAGATTTCTTATAAGCCGATGACGACTCAGTATCTAGTTGTAGCAGTCATGTGTGAAGGACGTGTCGTATCCAGAACTTATGAAGTGACCATTAAAGAGGAAGCGACCAAATCCTTGCTTGAGAATTTGAGCATAGATTTTTGGCATCCGACAAATCAATTGGATAATGGTGGTATACCAGCAGTTAAGTTCACCATGCCGGAAGTTGCGGAGATAGAATTATAGTCTGATTTTGATAAGTCTAGTATTGATAAGACAAAGAGTAATTAATGGTGAAATATGAAGTATATGCTTGGATTTCTTAAGATAATTATATTATGCATGTTGATTGTCGTCAGCGTGTACCAGACAGGAAAGTTATGGTTTGAAGAAACATCAGATCGTAACTTTTTTTATGATGGCAGTAAAACGGTTAGCACAGCAGGAGAGAGTGTTTTGGATGGAGAAGACTTCTTGATACCTCAGCAAATGGGTGTCTATGTTGGTGCGCCTGATATTGAATATTCTTTAGTAGGCAAGGGCGTCAACTCCTACGATAACTTACTGGAGGCGGCGGCAGAAGTGATTGGAACGACATTAAGCAAAGGTACTTATGTCGGCGTCGTTGAAGATATGGATGAGCTGTGGACCAGGCATTTGATGCTGGTATTGCCCTTTGCATATAGTGGTGATGATTTGACGACAGGTTATGGCGTGGCCTCATCTAAAGCGAAGGATATTGAAGATGTAGCAACCTTCTTCATAGTGCCGGCACCCGATGATGCGCGATCTCTTCATCTTTATATGGAAGACAGCAAAGGTGGTATATATGAATACCAGATCAATAGCGAGTCAGTGTTCATGCCTAATGAGGTCATTAATTATTATATAGAAGATGTGGCGGCAGATGATAGTTTGCCGGCATATATTTCAACACTTAAGAACAGTCTTGCTTTATATGGCAGGACGATGCTTCTTCCTATGGATGGTGGCGATGGCCAAGGTAATGATATACCTTACCACAGCAGTATCATATGGGATGTGCCTTATGTATCAGAAGGTGAACTTGATTTGGAAGGAATCCGTTTGCTTGTTCGGGCATTTTTTTCCAATCCTGATCTGTTGGGAATTGCTGCCTATGAGGATGAGGTACGTATAACGTCAAATGATTACAGTGTCAGTGTTAGGTATAACATGCAAGGGATATTAAATTACACAGCGGTGACAGAGGCGACAGGACCAACGGTACTGACGGAGGCTGTTGCTTATTCCAACAACTTTGTTGAGAAAATCAACAGGGCTACAGATGTGGAATACTATCTTGCTGATTATGAGGAAACAGAGGAAGGCACTTATATTTATTACAACATGGGCTATAACGGTTTTCCAGTTGTCTTGGATTCTGAAGCAGTTTCCGTTTATGGTATGGCTTATGCGGCTCAGGTATTGGTTAAAGGGCAAGATGTTGTTAAATTCAGAGCCTTAGTTCGCGATATTCCAGATATTCTTCCTCAATTTGAGATGTTGGATATGCCATATGGTACGGCCTTGGATAATATTATGGCGACAATCGGGTCGGATGATGTTATTGTACAGGATATGTACTTAGGTTACTTGTGGAATGAAGAAGGCGCCAGAAAATCCCTTCACTGGGTGGTTGAAGTGGACGGTGTCAATTATTATCAGGAAGTGGGAGGGCAGTAAGATGAATCTGCAGAAAATGCTGAATGTGTTCATACTGATCTTCCTGATTGTCAACGTTGGCTTGTATTTTTTCATTGATTGGCAAGATAAAGATGAGTACATTCTATCGGAAGAGCGAAAAGACTTGTTGGCTGATGTATTGGATAAAGAAAATATACTGTTATATAAGGAACCGATTGACTATTATCCAAGGCCGGAATTAAATGTCCATCAGCCAGTGCAATTGGAAAAGGGTCTCATGGAGAAGATGCTGGGAGACGACCTTGGGAAGATGACAATAGCTGACGAAAGTTATGCTTATGAGATGGGCACAGAAAAGCTGATTTTTGATCATAGTAACGAGAAAAAACCGGTTTTTTATTCTGCTAGTGAACCAACCTATGTGCCTAAGGTATATACAAAAGAGGGTTATGATGAAATCGTCAAGACCTTTGTTGAGGATTTTACCCTTGGCGAAGGGCAGTATGTGCTTACGGATGACAGGAAGCTTGAAGATGAGAACGCTTACATCTATTATTTTAATGAACAATTCGAAGGTGAATTGATTTTTAGCAATGAAGTCGTTGTCAAGGTTGTGGAAAAGAGCGGTATTACTGAGGCGCGAGCTATCAGGTATGAACCTTATGGATACGATGATGCGGTAAGAGAACTGTATGGGGTTGATGAGGCCATCTATAGCCTTATTGCAGAGGTGGATAAGGACCCAGAAGAACAGTGGAAAATAACGGATATAGATATCGGCTATTATATAGGTCAGGATGACTCCAATGACATCTATAATATGTCTATAGAACCTTATTATAGAATCAAACTGAGCACGGGGGTCACTTTTTTCATCAATGCCTATACCAATGAATTGGTCCAGTAATTGATGTGAGAATACAGGTTTTATAGGGCTTTAAACTTAAGAATAATTACTGATAATATTTTGCCAAAGACTGCTGGCTGTGGTATACTAATCAGGATTGTTGGCATTATGTTAACAGGCCGTAGCGTTAGTATTACACGGTTATAGTGAAGGCATAAGAGGTGTGTATGGAACGAATATTAGTAAAAGGCGGTAAGCCGTTAAAGGGTGAAGTCTCTGTAAGCGGTGCGAAGAATGCCGCTCTCCCGGTACTGGCAGCGGCTCTTCTCTCAGAAGGCATCTGTCGAATTGAGAATGTACCGGTCATTAACGACATAAAAGTACTTCTAGAGTCGATTGCTGACTTAGGGGTTAAGATAGAATTCGAAGATAAAGGACATACGGTCATCATGGACTGTCGTAAGCTGCATAAGCTTAAGGTGGACTATGAGCATATCAAGAAGATTAGAGCATCTTACTATCTCTTGGGATCGCTTCTAGGGTGTTACAATACATCTCAGGTGGCTATGCCAGGAGGGTGTAACCTTGGAGCGAGGCTGATTGATCAACACATTAAGGGGTTTGAAGCCCTTGGTGCATCAGTAGAGATTGAGCATGGTATGATTATGACCAGTGCTAAGAAGCTAAGGGGAACAACCATCTATTTGGACGTGGCAAGTGTCGGTGCAACCATCAATATCATGATGGCTGCTGTCAAAGCGGATGGGGTTACGGTGATTGAGAACTCTGCTAAAGAACCTCACGTCGTAGATGTTGCCAACTTCCTTAACAGCATGGGGGCCGATGTTAAAGGTGCCGGTACGGATGTTATCCGTGTTACAGGTGTTAAGAAGATGCATGGTAGTGAATACATGATTATCCCAGATATGATTGAAGCAGGGACCTATATGCTTGCAGCAGCAATCACTAAAGGGGATGTGGTGGTTCGCAACCTGATTCCTAAGCATATGGAAGCAGTTGTAGCAAAGCTTAAGGAGATGGGCGTTGGTATCGATGAGTACGATGATGCCATTCGCGTCTACTATGTTAATGACTACGAGAACATCCATGTGAAGACTTTGCCATACCCTGGCTTTCCAACGGATATGCACCCACAGTTTACAGCACTTATGGCGTTGACAGAGGGTATGGGTGTTATGACAGAGAGTATCTTTGACAGCAGATTCAGTTACACCCAAGAATTAACACGTATGGGTGCTAAGATTAAGATCGAAGGCAACACAGCCCTCGTTACAGGCGTTGAACGTTATTCAGGTGCAGAAGTGACTGCAACAGACTTAAGAGCCGGTGCGGCATTAACTCTTGCAGGCCTTGCAGCGCATGGTGAGACTGTCATATTAAAGGCTGAGAATATCGATCGAGGCTACGAGCACTTCGAGGAAAAATTCCGCTCCATCGGTGGCGAAGTATACCGCCTTAAGGAAGAAGCAGGAAAAGAGCAGTTTAAAGTGATATAAGACAAATAATATTGAGAGCTACGATGTAGCTCTCTTTTTTGTGCCTTTGGTATCCACACAGGCTAAGCTCAGAACCCTTGGGTCAGCATCTCCCAACGGCCTGCTCTTGAAACATCGTGTTTCAAAGGCAGGCGACTACACGTCCATGTTCCGTTGGCTTTTGAGAGAGTGCTGAACCAAAGAACCATTACATATAGCATGGGACTTAGCTTTGATGCCAATGTCTTCTTTTACGACAATAAAAAAACACCCTGGCTGACAAACCAAAGTGTTTTCTTATAAATCGCTGTAAGCCTTACTCTGGGCTGATAGCGGATGTAGGACAAACGTCAGCACAGCTGCCGCAATCGATACATTCGTTACCATCAATAGTGTATTGACCTTCGCCTTCAGAAATACAGTTAACTGGACACTCGGATTCACAAGCGCCACATGAGATACACTCATCACTAATTACATATGCCATTTTAAGCACCTCCATGATTATAAAGTAGGATACATATGTTTCTTCCCCGTATCCTTATGATTTACAGTATCATTCTAAACTATAAAAGCTTGGCTGTAAAGCAATTATACCCAAGCTTTTATTAGGTAATACTGGCTATTACTAATCCACTAACCTGTAATGGTATTCAAGTTATGTGACTTGAGAATCGCCATTGCCTCAACAATGGATTCTTTGGTTGGTTCTTCGGTATCTTTCAGCTTATAGTCGATGCCGAGAGATTCCCATTTGTATTCACCCATTTTATGGAAGGGTAGCAATTCTATACGCTCAAGGTTGTCGTATTGGCTTAATATGACCGCCAGATCCTCTATGGCATCCTTCTGGTCACTTAGACCTGGAACAAGGACGTAGCGAACCCATACGGGCTTCTTGATGCTGCCGAGATATTCTAGACACTTGAGGGTTGGATCAAGTCTGCCGCCAGTGATTTCTTTATATTGATCTGGGTGAGCATGCTTCACATCCAAGAGCACTAAATCAACGGCGTCGATGATTTTCTTAGAGCGCTCATTGAAGACATATCCAGATGTGTCGATGGCTGTATGAATGCCTTCTTTCTTACAGGCCATGATGACATCGTATACAAAGTCCAATTGCATCAAAGGTTCTCCGCCTGTTAAAGTGATTCCTCCACCGGAAAACTTCATATAAGACTTATACTTGACCACCTGACTCATCAACTCAGCTACAGTCATTTGCTGGCCGTCGCCAATCTTCCAAGTATCAGGATTATGACAGTATTGGCATCTTAGAGGACACCCTTGAAGGAATACGACAAAACGAATCCCTGGCCCGTCTACTGTACCACATGATTCGATGGAATGAATATTGCCGATTGTTGACATAATATGCGCCTCCTTAATTAAAGAAGGGAGAAGGTTGCCCTTCTCCGTCTTCTGATCTAAATGATGATTAAGGGTCAAAGAGTGTATAGCTCCTAGACAACTTAGTCATATTACTCGCTGATGATCCGGATGACGAAGAATAATCACCATCCGAACCACCTTTCCGCTAGGGTCCTGGGGAGAACGCCATCAGTCGGGTGAGCAATTATATGCGCTTATTTGGATGGGATTAAGCTCTTTCGTGGAAAGTTCTGTTGATAACATCCAATTGTTGCTCTCTTGTAAGTTTGACAAAGTTAACGGCATAACCGGAAACACGGATTGTCAATTGTGGGTACTCTTCTGGGTGTTCCATCGCATCAAGAAGCATCTCTCTGTCAAACACGTTGACGTTGATATGATGACCTTGTTCATGGAAGTAACCATCAAGAAGACCTACAAGATTGTTGATTCGAAGGTGTGTATCTTTACCAAGAGCCTTAGGCACAATGGAGAAAGTATAGCTGATACCATCTTCAGAATCGTCGTAAGGAAGTTTGGCAACAGATGCCATGGATGCAATAGCGCCGTGAGTATCACGTCCATGCATTGGATTCGCACCTGGAGCAAATGGTTCGCCTGCTTTACGACCGTCTGGTGTGGATCCTGTCTTTTTACCATACACTACATTAGAGGTAATGGTCAAGATGGACATGGTTGGTGTTGAATCTCTATAAGTCTTGTGCTTACGAAGTTTGTTCATGAACTTGCTGACAAGTTCTTCGGCAATACCATCAACACGGTCATCGTTGTTACCGAATGCTGGGTATTCACCTTCAACTTCATAGTCAACTGCGATGCCTTGTTCATTACGGATAACTTTGACTTTAGAATGCTTAATTGCTGAAAGTGAGTCAGCAACAACGGAGAGACCAGCAATACCACAAGCGGAAGTTCTGTGAATATCTCTGTCATGAAGAGCAAGCTGAAGCTTTTCATAAGCATATTTGTCATGCATATAGTGGATGATGTTAAGTGTGTTGATGTAAAGCTGTGACAACCATTCAAGAATCAGATCAAATCTAGCAACCACTTCATCATAGTCTAGGTATTCACTTGTGATTGGTGCAAAAGCAGGTGCTACCTGAGTGCCGGATTTTTCATCAACACCACCGTTGATTGCGTAGAGTAGGGCTTTAGCAAGGTTTGCACGAGCACCGAAGAACTGCATTTGTTTACCGATACGCATTGCAGATACACAACAAGCGATACCGTAATCATCACCGTACTTAGGAAGCATCAAATCATCGTTCTCATACTGGATGGAACTTGTATCAATAGATACTTTAGCCACAAAACGTTTGAAGTTCTCTGGAAGCTTGTTTGACCAAAGGACTGTCAGGTTTGGCTCTGGTGCTGGGCCGAGGTTGTATAGTGTGTGAAGCATTCTATATGAAGTTCTTGACACAAGAGATCTTCCGTCGTGGCTAACACCACCGATTGCTTCTGTTACCCATGTTGGGTCTCCGGAGAACAAGTCGTTGTAAGAAGGTGTACGAAGGAATCTAACCATACGAAGCTTCATAACAAAGTGGTCAACCATCTCTTGGGCTTCAGACTCAGTGATGACACCAGCTTCAAGATCACGTTCAATGTAGATATCGAAGAAAGTGGACACACGACCAAGACTCATTGCCGCACCATCTTGCTCTTTAACAGCGGAAAGGTAACCGAAGTAAGTCCACTGAATAGCTTCTTTAGCATTGGTAGCTGGCTTAGTAACGTCATAGCCGTAGCTTGCAGCCATTTTTACAACTTCTGCAAGGCTTCTGATTTGCTCTGAAAGTTCTTCACGAAGCTGGATTACAGATTCGTTCATATAATCCATTTCAAGCTGTTTCTTTTCTTCTTGCTTCTTCTCAATAAGGTAGTCGATACCGTAAAGTGCGATTCTTCTGTAGTCACCAATGATTCGACCACGTCCATATGCATCTGGAAGACCAGTGATGACACCAGATCTTCTTGCAGCTCTCATATCATCTGTGTAGGCATCAAAAACACCTGCATTATGTGTTTTTCTGTATTCGGAGAAGATTTTTTCCGTATCTTTATCCAGTTCATAGCCGTAAGAATCAAGAGCGCTCTTAACAACACGAACACCACCGTTTGGCATGATACCACGCTTAAGTGGTTTGTCAGTTTGAAAACCTACAATTGTTTCAAGGTCTTTGTCAAGGTAACCTGGACCATGGGAAGTGATTGTAGAAGGAATCTTTGTCTCAACGTCATAGATACCTTTCTTATTCTCTTCTTTGGTCATCTCACTAACTTGTTCCCATAGGGCTGTTGTCGCTTCTGTTGGGCCTACAAGGAAAGAATCGTCACCTTCGAAATGTGTGTAGTTGCTTTGAATGAAGTCTCTGACATCAATGTTTTTTTGCCAGTTACCTGTTTTAAAAGACTGCCATTGTTCTTTCATTAGAAATCCTCCAATGTTATCGGTTTTCCCTTTAGGGGGATGTTGTAGTGTTGATGTTGACTTAAGGATCACTGCATCACCCATGCGATAGACTCCAGTTGCCTTCCTAATCCCTAGTATACCAGAAGGTGTTATGTCTATGCGCTATTTGCAATCATCGTTTGATACCTACTTATGATAGGACATAAGCAAGTACCTATATATATAATCCGGTGTGAATCACACGGAATTATTGGTGTTTTTAACGTTACTGGATTATGTGGATATTATATACTGTATATTGTATACACGTCAAGTCTAAAGGATAATTATTCTTGTTCTTTATAAATACGGCATTTGCCATGAAACAAAAAGTTTAAACCATCACACGAAAATGTTTGTGGAAAGTCCATTTTCATTATCGTATAATTGTGTAAGAGGCATTCTAAATGCCCTGATACGTGGATGAGTATTTACTGTTATATTAGCCAATACCATACTAACAGATAATGAGAATCAATTCAGTTGCTATGGCTACTATCGTGTAAAATATTATACTTTTTTAAAAGGGCAGTATACCTATCATGCAAAAATCTCCCGGAGGAAGCACACGATTTCAAAGAACATAGGACCTATGACTGAGATTGGTGCAGCAAAGTCACATAGATTACCTTTGCTGTAGGTGCATTTGAATAGATGGCTATATATAAGGAAGTAAAAGAGGATCTTGGGAAGAAAATCAAAGAAGCCACCTATAAATCAGGGGACCGACTCCCTGCCGAGCGACAGCTTGCAGAAGCTTATGGTGTATCGAGGATGACATTGCGTCAGGCCCTTGCTGAACTTGAGCAAGAAGGATATCTGCAGCGGGAAAAAGGCAGAGGCACTTTTGTCGCCACGCCGGATCTTTATCAAGAGAACCTAAGGAGCTTCACCCAGACCTTGCTTGCTCGTGACCTAAAGCCTTCAAGCCGCATTCTTGAAGTGTCTAGAGTGCATCATATACGACACATCAGCCAGATGCTGGATATTGATGAAGGAGAGCCATATTATAAGATCAAGCGACTAAGATGTGGTGATGAGGTGCCTATTGCTCTTGAGACGGTCTACATTCCTGTAAGATATGCTAGAGGGATGGATGCTTACGAACTCACCGGTTCCCTGTACAAGATATTGGAAGAAGTCTACGAGTACGACATTACACGAAGTGCCTGTGAAATAGAGGCAATCGTAGCCAACAGATATTATCAAGATATCTTTGAAATTAAGCGGCAGGAAGCCCTTTTGAAAGTCTCCGGAATTACTTATAGTCAGGGCGAGCATAAGTTGTTCTATGAAGAATCCCTTTATCGCTCGGAGCTCTACAAATATCATGTGGATATATTGGGGCAGCGTTAATAAAAGTTTGATAGCACCTATGACAGGCAAAAGAAAGGTTTTGATTTATAATAGGTATGAATCAAGTAGTCTCTTGCCTGTCTCGGGAAAGGTGTTTCAATAAACAATACGGTCTAAGTGGTACGTAGATATCGCCAACATCTTAGACCAGCGACAATCAATCTCAGATAGACCAGGAGGTAACAAATGAAAAATCTTAAAGGAACCAAAACAGCTGAAAATCTTCTGAAATCATTTGCTGGAGAGTCACAAGCGCGTATGCGTTATAACTACTATGCTTCTGTTGCAAAAAAAGAAGGGTATGTTCAGATTGCCAACATCTTTACTGAAACAGCAGACAATGAAAAAGAGCATGCGAAAAGATTCTTCAATTTCCTTAACGAAGATGAAGCACTTGCTGGAACAGCTCTTGAAATTACAGCAGCATACCCAGCCGGTGGTATGAGCACGACGGTAGAAAATCTTAAAATGGCAGCGGCTGGTGAAAATGAAGAGTGGACAGAGCTTTACCCAACATTCGCAGACATTGCTGAGGAAGAAGGCTTCAAAGATATCGCTGTAGTTTACAGAAAGATTGCTGATGTTGAGCAAAAGCATGAGGCAAGATATAACGCATTGGCTAAGAATATTGAAGACGGTGCTGTGTTTAAGAAAAGCGAATCCGTTCTTTGGAAGTGTGGAAACTGTGGCTACATCCACGAGGGTGACAGCGCACCGGTTAAATGTCCTGCATGCGCTCATCCACAAGCTTACTTTGAAGTGTTTGTAGAGACTTACTAATAAAATAAGTCAATACCTGATTGTAATTTCTATAATGACAAAAGACCTCGGAATCCATTTGATTCCGAGGTCTTTTTAATGAAGAAAGTTCGTTCGTAATTAGAAGAACATATCCCTCTCGCCAGCTTCGATCTGAGCCAGACGTTCAATGGTATTTTCCCGCATCTTTTCATTGGGGATGTACTGAATGTGTTCTTCGATAGTTTTATTACCGAGTGCCTTAAGGTCTTCATCTGCATAGTCTTCCAGATACTCTTTAAGGGTTAATAAGGCATTAGGTTGGCAAAGGTTGTGAATTTGTCCGCTTTTTGCCACTTGCATAAAACGGTCGCCCGTGCGTCCGGCACGATAGCAGGCAGTACAATAGCTTGGTAGGCGTCCTTTCTTAAGGAGAGCTTCAATAACCTCGTGTTGTGGTCTTTCATCAGCAAGTTCGAACTGAGCTGACATCTGGTCTTCGTCTGTATAACCACCAACATCTGTCTTTGAGCCAGCACTTAGCTGAGAGATTCCAACATCAATCAGTTCTTCGCGCATTTCTGCGGATTCTCTGGTAGAAAGAATAATACCTGTGTAAGGGACAGCCAAACGAATGACGGCCACAAGACGGCGAAAATCATCATCAGACACGGCATGAGGGTATTCTTCAACGGCAACATTCTCCGCTTTTCTGATTCTAGGAACAGAGATTGTATGTGGACCGACGCCGTATGCTTCTTCAAGATGTTCTTTGTGCATCATCAGGCCAAGCACTTCAAATTTGTAATCGTATAGACCGAACAATGCACCAACACCAACGTCGTCAATACCGCCTTCCATAGCACGGTCCATTGCTGTCAAGTGGTAAAGATAATTGGCCTTAGGTCCGTTAGGATGGTAGGCTTCATAAGTAGGCTGGTGATAGGTCTCTTGGAAGAGAATATAAGTTCCGATGTCAGCAGCTTTTAGTTTCTGGTAATTTTCAACGGTAGTTGCAGCGATATTCACATTAATACGACGGATGGCGCCATGATTGTTCTCGTTAACGGTTTTGTAAATGACATCCATTGCGTGAAGGATATAGTCAATCTTACAGTTCACAGGATCTTCTCCGGCTTCAAGGGCGATGCGCTTATGGCCCATAGCTTCTATTTGTAAAGCTTCTTTTCTAAGTTCATCATCCGTCAGCTGACGTCTGCCAATCTCATTACAGTGTTTGTAACCGCAGTAGGTACAGCCATTGACACAGTAGTTAGAGACATATAATGGTGCAAACATAACGATTCTCTCACCATAAATAGTGTTCTTGATATGGTTGGCACAAGCGTACATTTCTTTGAGAAGTTCAGGATCATCGAACTGAAGCAAAGTAGCAACTTCTTCTAAGGAGAGGCCGACACATGTCCTGGCTTTTTCTATAATTCGTTTTACTTCTTCTTTATTTGCTTTTTTTCCGTCTTCCAATAAATCCAGGATTCTTTGGTCATTGATGAATTTTTCCATGATTATTCCTCAGCTTTCGATGATGGATCAGGCATCCTTTGGACGCTTAGTTATTATGATAAGAGCGTCAAAAGGTAGTTTCATAAAGAATACGCACAATATATAGTATTTCATTAAGGCGTTTCAATACTATATATTGTACCTATTCAACTCAACTTAACCTTTTGACACCTTAGTCATGTAATTAGTACAGGTTTAGACTATATACATTATGCAGGTATGCTTAGTAGCTTTTCTTGGATAAGGCACTTTTGACATTGACACCATTTAGTGCGCCCAAGCGTCCAGTTAGGCTGCCAATATCATCGGTTGTTCCATCGACGACGACTGAGATGACGCTGATTGGTCTGTTGCCCACATGGGGCAGTCCCATTCTTCCGACGATTATGTTGCCGTGGTTGTGCAGAATATCGTTAATAGCGCTGACGTTGCCTTCAGGTTCTACGACAATGCCGACAACACCGATTCTATTTTCACTCATGAATCCTCACCTCCTACAATTCGCCTTGCCACGCAAGTTTGGCAAGAGGGAAAGGTTCTAAGGCTCGGTCTAAGATGCCATGTACATAGGCGATCATGACGCCGTAGTTCACAATGGGAACACCGAAGCTGTCCACAGTTTCAAGACGATGGCTCATGGCTTTTTTGTTCAACATACAGGCACCGCAGTGAACAACAAGCTTGTAATCTTTAGCGTCTTCTGTGAAGGATACGCCGGAGACATAGTCAAAGGTCAGTGATTTCCCGGTGATTTGACGAAGCCATCTGGGGATTTTCACCGTACCGATATCGTCAGATTGTCGGTGATGGGTACAACCTTCTGCAACAAGCACCTTATCACCATCTTCAAGTGATTCTATTGCTCTAGCGCCTTTGACTAACTGCATCAAATCACCTTTGTGACGGGCAAAAAGAATGGAGAAGGAGGTCATTAGTATATCCTTTGGTGTATCGGCTGAGACTTTGAGAAATGCCTGTGAGTCGGTAATGACCATTTTGGGCTTGGTGCCTAGTTTGTTTAAGGTGTCCCGGAGTTCGTGTTCTTTACAGACAACCGCGATGGCATCACTTTCCAGAATGTCGCGAATCGTTTGTTGTTGGGGTAATATCAACCGTCCTTTTGGCGCGGCTTTATCAATAGGGGTGACAAGAACCACCAAATCACCAGGTCTTATCAAATCTCCGACGATTTTGAATTTATCTTCTTCGGTAGGTACAGCTTTGCCTATGGCTTGCTTCAGTTCCTTGATGCCGTCACCGTTAACCGTTGAAGTACAAAGAAGAGGGATTCCGAGGGTGTTGCTTAATTGATTTTGAACATCTCGGGTTACGGTACCCTGATCGATTTTATTTAGCACACCAATCATGTAGATTTTTTTTGACTGTATTTGCTCTATAAGTTCTTTTTCAAAATGATAATCAGGGGCACCAGCATCCAAGACAACAATCGCTATATCCGTTTTGTTAAGGACCTCAAGGGTCTTCTTTTTTCTTAAGTCACCAAGTTGGCTTGTATCGTTGAGGCCGGCGGTGTCAATCATCATGACAGGACCAAGGGGTAATAGCTCCATAGCCTTGTATACCGGGTCTGTTGTGGTGCCGGATACATCTGATACAAGCGCTATCTCCTGGCTTGTGATGGCGTTAATCAGACTGGATTTACCTGCGTTGGTCTGGCCGAAGAAAGCGATGTGGGTTCGATTGGATTTTGGGGTTTGGTTCATACTCATCTAGACCTCCCTGGTACACCTGGACCGGTAATTTGGTGAATGTTCAACATAGTATCAAGGACCTCTCGGTCGTAGATACCTGTATCTATTAAATGTTGTCTAAGGGTTTTGTCAGCGGCCAAAGCTTCTTTCGCCAATTCGGCACATCGGTCATATCCCAGTTCGTGGATAAAGACTGCGGCTAGTGAAGAGGATTTCTCAACGAATGCCAGGCACTGTTCTTCGTTGGCCGTTAGAGGTCGGATACCATTCTGATTGAAAGCAGATACAGCATTGATTAATAAGTCCAAGCTTTCCAGTAAGCTGTCTGCAATCAAAGGCCCATAAGGATTGAGTTCTAGCTGTCCCATATAGGCTGCTTGGGTGATGATGGTATCGTTGCCGATGACTTTTAGTGCGGCTTGTATCAACATCTCACAGATAACAGGGTTCACTTTGCCGGGCATAATGCTTGAACCGGCTTGAAGAGGCCTTAGGTTTAATTCACCAAGTCCCCCTTTAGGACCTGACGCCATGAGTCGGATATCACTGGCGATCTTGATCAGGTTGGTGGCGCAGGCTTTCAGGAAACCGGACACTTCAACGAAGACATCCATGTTCTGGGTGGTATCCACCATCAGGTCGGTTCTTGCCAGGCCTAGGCCGGTCAATTGTTGGAGATAATCCGTCACAAGATAGATATAAGCCGTTGTTGCATTAAGACCGGTGCCGATGGCAGTACCGCCTAGGTTGATTTCTCTCAGTCGCTCTTCAACTTTATAGATACGCCAGCGATCTCTTGAGACTGCCCTGGCATAGGCGCCGAATTCCTGTCCAAGGGTTATTGGCAATGCGTCCATCATCTGAGTGCGCCCAAGCTTAAGGATATGACTGAAAGTGTTCTCTTTTTCCTGAAGGCTTTCTTGTAAAGCGGCTAAAGTATCTGCAAGGGTTCTTACCTTATATATAGCAGCTATTCGCAGGGCAGTTGGGTAGACATCGTTAGTGGATTGGGACATATTGACGTGATTGATAGGATGGATGATGTCATATAAGCCGTAATCATTGCCAAGGATCCTAAGGGCTTCATTGGCAATGACCTCATTCACATTCATGTTCGTTGAAGTCCCGGCTCCGCCTTGTAAGGCATCCGTGACAAAAGTATCTTGTCCGCTATTTGCCAGTAATTGATCACAAGCGCTTGCGATGGCATCAGCGACAGGAGCTTCAAGATTGTTAGTGGCTTTGTTCGCCAATGCACAGGCTTTTTTTACCATGATCATTGCGGCAATCAGGTCCATATGAACTGCTCTCCCACTGCAATGAAAATTATTCAAAGCACGGGCTGTGTGTATGCCATAGGCTATGTCATTACCTAGTTCAACACTGCCTAAGCTGTCCTTTTCGATTCTTTTCATGGTTATCTCCTCTGGAAAAATGCACAAGAAATACCACCCCCTGAACCTTATGCAAGCACTTGGTCTTAGGACTGATGATTCCGGGATGTTCTAGCCGCAGAGCATGCTCCTTGGTTTTGAACAATGAAGTTGTGTGGTCTTAGGAACCACTAAACATTAATCTTATCATACTACGGATAATAACCATTGTCAATAATTTAACATAGTGAGAATGCTTATCAAAAATGAGAGATTTGGACAAATTTTTATATACTTTTTAAGCTTTGGCTAAGGTGCTTTTAGACCTCGGGGGTATACTGAATTGGAGTGGCATGGTAAAATTGACGTAACTGCCCTGAAAGCACTGAGGTGACCGTGGTGGTGGCGTCAGATAAAGGCGTTGCGAATGTGATTTGTGGTTAAGAACTTTGTATAAGTCATGAAAAATATGCGGAGTCATAGTATGACCACTTGGAAAAGAGGCACAAGATGTTACAGGATCCGAAGAATAGACAGGATGGCCAACAGAGAAAGGCCAGTCGAATCTATGTGAAGACTTTTTATAAGAATAACGGCCAGGACCAAAACAGGCAGGCGGAACATGAACGGATGCTCAAGAGCTATATGAATTTCTTGAAGCTGTTCCCGGTGGTGTTTTTGGTGATGATTGCCGGCTTCTTCTATTTGTTGCTTGTCTTGCTTAAGACGAATTTCTCCATTTATCTTCTGATGGGGATTTTCACAATGATGTTCATTAGAGAAATTACAACATTGATGTTCTCGTACCAGATGAAAAATAATATCATACGCCCCTTAGAGCACCTTCAGCAAGGGGTTGAGGAAGTGGCCGGAGGTAATTACGGCTATACCATCGACGAAGAAGTGCCCTCTAGTATCAGTGGTTTATTCCGATCCTTCAACAAGATGAGCCATCAGCTGAAAGAGGGGCAGATTATGAAGGAGAAATATGAGCGGAACAGGAATGAGTTGATTGCAGGTATTTCCCATGACCTGAAGACACCGATCACTTCCATTATGGGCTATGTTGAAGGCATCAACGAAGGCGTTGCCAATACGGAAGAAAAGATGCACACATATATGGACATCATATATAAGAATGCCAGCTATACGAATCAGCTGATTGACGATCTGTTTCTCTTTTCAAAACTGGACATCAATCAAGTGACATACCAGTATGAACGTGTTTGTCTTCAGAGCTATTTTGAAGATATATTCATAGAGAAAAAAATTGACCTGGAGGACAAAGGGCATCAAGTGGCTTACGCCATCAATGTGAATGAAGGTCTAGAGATGGCCATTGACCCTAAGTTGATATACCGTGTTGTGGCCAATATCATCAGTAATGCTGTCAAGTATAATGATAAAGAACATTTGGAATTGGGTATAAAAGTAAAACAACTGGCCGACGAAGCCGTTACAGGAATACAATTAAGTGTCAGTGACAATGGAGCAGGCATAGATAAGGAACAGTTAGATCATATCTTTGATGTATTCTATCGTGCTGATGCCTCAAGAAACAAGGATATCGGTGGCTCGGGATTGGGCTTATCCATATCAAAACAACTTGTGGAAGCCCATGGAGGACATATATGGGCAGAAAGCGAACTGGGGGTTGGTACGACCTTCCACTTGACTTTGATGGACCAAAGTGCCAAAGAAAGGGTTAACCATGGCTAAAATATTAATTATTGAAGATGATAAGAACATAGCGGATCTTGAAAAAGATTATCTGGAAATCAACGGCTACGAGACCAAGGTCGTATCTGATGGGTTAGAGGGCGTTAAAGAGGCCAGGACGAAGGTCTATGACCTTTTGATTATTGATTTGATGCTGCCAACCATCAATGGCTTTGATATTGTCTCGATGATTCGGGATGAATTAAGTGTGCCTATGATCATTGTATCGGCCAGAACAGATGATATAGATAAGATCAAAGGATTGGGACTTGGTGCCGATGATTATATAACCAAGCCTTTTAGTCCTTCTGAACTTATTGCCAGAGTCAAGAATCAGTTGGCTAGATACGAGCGTTTTATGAAGGTCAATGAAGAATCCACTGTGATGGAATATCAGCAGATTACGCTTAATAAGGAAGCGCGGAAGGTGACGGTAAGAGGTAAAGAAGTTGCCTTTACAGCGACGGAATTTGATATGCTGCGCTTCTTCATGGAAAATCCGGACATCGTTCATAGTAAGAGCATCTTATTTGACCGTATTTGGGGTGAGGATGAATATGGCGATATTGCTGCTGTGGCGGTCTATGTCCAAAAGATCCGTAAGAAAATTGAAAAGGATCCAAGCAACCCTAAAGTCATCGAAACGGTCTGGGGCGCGGGGTATCGTTTTAATAAATATTAATGGGGATTATCTCCTGCAGTTGATAAGCATTATTGTTTGGTGTAATATAGGTTAATAGTGACATCTTTAACAATTGAACAGCTTACTAATAAGTTGGGCTGTTCTAGGGTGTGTTTGACAATCAACCACCTTTGTTATAGAATCTATATGGCATATGCTAATTTTTATGTCGAGGTGACGATGCTTCTTATTGATGATATATCTCGGCGTAGATCCGATAGAATAAGAATGGAGGCAGGCGATGGCAGACTGCAGCAGTTGCTCAGCTAAAGATAGCTGTGGCAAAGATGATAAAACATCGTGTCAGGTAATCGGCACGAATTCAATGAATACAATTCATAACGTTATAGGCGTAATGAGTGGAAAAGGCGGCGTAGGTAAGTCGACGGTCGCTGCGAACCTAGCATTGTCCCTTAATGCTCAGGGGTACAAAGTCGGCATTATGGATGCGGATATTACTGGCCCATCTATTCCGAGAATTCTCGGTATAGAAGGCGAAAGAGCGCTGATGTATCCTGAGGGGCTTCGAGCTGTGGAGATGGATAATGGTTTGAAGGTCATGTCCCTTAATCTTTTGATTGAAGAAGAGAAGAAGCCTGTAATATGGCGAGGGCCGATCATAACGAATACGGTGAAACAGTTTTATCAGGATGTCATTTGGGATGAACTTGATTATCTGATCATTGATATGCCACCTGGAACTGGCGATGTTACATTGACGGTGATGCAATCACTGCCAATTAATGGCATGGTTATGGTATCTATACCACAGGATATGGTCTCTATGATTGTATCTAAGGCCATTGATATGACGAAACAACTAGGTGTTCACGTGTTTGGTGTCATTGAGAATATGAGTTATATGGCTTGTCCATGCTGTGATCAGAAGATTAAAGTCTTTGCAAGTGACAGTGTTGATGAGTTCTTAGCAGATCAGCAGGTGGCTTTATTGGCCGAGCTTCCAATACGTGGAGAGATGACTCACATCAATACGGTGGACGATGTGGTTGAAGGGATTTTTAAAGAAATCAGTGATAAGATTTTGGAGCAAATACAGGTAGCGCAGTAACAAGAGCGATGATAGATCGTCCCACAATGGTTGTAATATAGGAGAGATTATCCATGACTTTGAAAGAAGTTCAAGCAGCAGCGGATACTCTGAAAGGCATTATAAAGAAGACGCCACTGATATACAGTGGCGTTTTTAGTAATGAGTCAGGTAATGAGGTCTATATCAAGCCTGAGAACCTTCAGTTGACCGGTGCATTCAAAATTAGAGGCGCATACAATAGGCTCAGTCATCTGAGTGAGGCTGAGAAGGAAAACGGTGTGGTGGCTGCCTCAGCAGGCAACCATGCTCAAGGTGTTGCGTATGCAGCGGCTAAGCTAGGGGTTAAGGCGACGATAGTGATGCCGAGTCAGACACCCCTCATAAAAGTGGATGCCACCAAAAGCTATGGCGTGGACGTGGTGTTATATGGTGATTGTTACGACGACGCCTACAGCAAAGCTTTGGAGATCATGGAGGCCACAGGAGCAACTCTGGTTCACCCTTTTGATGATCCAATGGTTATTGCAGGACAAGGAACCATTGGTTTAGAAATCCTAGCAGAACTTGATGATGTGGATGTTGTGCTTGTACCTATAGGTGGCGGCGGTTTGATTAGTGGTGTTGCAGCCGCAATAAAGGGAATGAACCCATCAGTAAAAGTCATAGGTGTTGAACCTGAAGGGGCTCAAACCCTGAACTACTCTCTGCAAAAGAACAGAATCAGCGAATTGGCTGAAGTATCAACCATTGCTGAAGGTGTTGCGGTTAAAAAGCCGGGAGACCGTACATTTGAGCTGGTTCGAGACATGGTGGATGAAATCGTTGTCGTATCGGATGTGGACGTACTTGAAGCCTTTTTGTTGATGGTGGAAAAAGAAAAGCTTGTTGCTGAGAATGCAGGTGTCCTATCATTGGCTGGTCTTAAGAAGCTTGATTTTCACGGAAAAAAAGTCGTCTGTGTTGTTAGTGGCGGTAATATTGATGTAGTTACAATATCAGAGATGATTAATCGCGGTCTGATCTCTAGGGGGAGACTGTTCTGTTTCTCTGTAGAGTTGCATGATACGCCAGGTGAACTCCTTAAGATCTCTACGATTCTTGCACAGAACAACGCTAATGTCATTCAGCTGGATCATAATCAATTCAAAACCCTCGATAGGTTCAAACATGTCCAGTTGGAAATCACATTGGAAACACATGGTCATGACCATGTGACTGAAATTAAAGAGGCGTTGGCTAAGGAAGGGTACCATGTATCAGTGATTTATTGATTTCTGAAAATGCACTTGCATTAATGTTGCAGAGCATGTATGATAAGGTGAAATTTTCTGTATTCATCGAATACGAAATTATATTTTTGTTTAACAAGGCGAACTCGTTAGGGTTCGCCTTAATTTATTTTGTCATAAAATAATTTGACTATAAAATTATTTGCAGGTTCCATGAGAGGCCAATAAAGATAATGAATATCATTGAAAATGCTGAAAATGCAAGTGTTTAACGACGGACTTTCATTCACTGCATCGCTTTATGAAGTTATACCTTCATCTCATTAACGCAGAGAATTAGATTGTTTGATCAAAATACATATCAAAGCCTTGCTATGAGCGTATTTGTGTATGCAATGAACGTGAGTGCAGCAATTCAACGCTATGGCAAGATAAAGTGTAAAACTCCTTGAAAATGAAAGTGAAACAATGTATAATTTCATTATTGTCATTGTAACTGAGACAATTGTGGGGATGAGGTCTTATTGTTATATGATTAAGGATACGGATTCCTGCAAGTGTCCCAAACAAGCAATAAAAAAGAAAGAAAAGGGTGGAACTATGAAAAAACTATTATCAATGCTTTTGGTGTTGAGTATGATGACTGTTCTTTTTGCGGCGTGTGGCGCACAGGAAGAGACTACAACAGAATCTACGACTGAAGCAACTACTGAAGAAACAACAGAGACAACAGAAGAAGCTGCGCCAGCAACAATTAAGCTCGGTCTTCTTGCACCAACAAGTGGTGACCTTGCTGTATATGGTCAAGCTGTATACAATGCTACAATGATGGCAGTTGCAGAGATTAATTCAGCTGGTGGTATCGACGGCACTGAAGTAGAACTTGTACACTATGATAATGAAGGTGACCCAACGAAGTCCATGAATCTTTTCAACAAACTTGTTGATGAAGATCAAATCGTGGCTCTGATCGGACCGGTTATCTCAGGTACTTCTTTGGTTGTTGGACCACTTGCAGAAGAAGCGGGTATTCCAATGCTATCTCCTACAGCAACGAACCCAGATGTAACACCTGGTCTTGAATACGTATTCCGTGCATGTTACATCGACCCATACCAAGGTCGTGTTGTTGCAAAATTTGCAATGGAGAACCTTGGTGCTGAGTCAGCAGTAATCTTCCGAAACGTAAGTAATGACTATTCTATCGGACTTGCGGATGCTTTTGCAGAAGCTTTCGGTGGTGAATTGCTTGCTGATGAAGGTTATACAGCAGAAGACAATGACTTCAAAGCGATTATCGCTAAGATTGCTGATCAGAACCCAGATGTTATCTTCCTTCCAGACTACTTCAATGTTGTTGGTTTGATCGCTAAACAACTGAACGAAGCTGGTGTTGAAGCAACACTTCTTGGTGGTGATGGTTGGGATGGTATCCAAGCGGATTATGCTGCTGAAGTAGAAGGTGATTTCTTCGCTAACCACTATGCAACAACAGATGACTCTGAAATCGTTCAGAACTTCATCACTTCTTATGAAGAACAATTCGGTGAAGTGCCTAACGCTCTTGGTGCTCTTGCATATGATGCAACCAATGTTATGGCTGCTGCAATCGATGCGGCAGATTCCACAGATGGTGCAGCAATCCGTGATGCTCTTGCAGCAACAGATATGGATGCAGTATGTGGACAGATTACATTCGATGAAAATGGTGATACCATCAAGGCAATCTCCATTATCACTGTAAAAGATGGCGCTCTTGCTCTTGAAGCAAAAGTATCAGAATAATAACGAGACCGAGGCAATAGGATTGCCGTGGTATAATGGGTAGATACCCTTAATAAGTTATTAGATTTCATTACAAAGGGGGAATGATGTTCCCCCTTTGTTTCTATTTTAGGGACATCCTTTATCTGGCTTATGCTTTATAATTAGTATTATCATAAAAGTAAAATTTATTTTACATATACCTGATACATGATGGGTGCGGTTGTCGTATGCTTTATGTTGAGGGGTGAAATAAGCGTCCGGAGGTAAAAAAAATGGCGCAATTTTTAGATCAAATCATTAATAGTCTGAATGTCGGGAGTATTTACGCTTTGATCGCATTGGGGTATACCATGGTATATGGTATTGTTAAACTTATTAACTTTGCACACGGAGAGATTCTTATGATCGGTGCTTTCGTGGGCTACTTCCTTGCGACGACATTCAACATGTCACTTATTCCACTTTTGATTTTATCCATGGTAGCCTGTGCCATACTCGGTATGACCATTGACCGGGTGGCTTATAAGCCGCTGAGAAATGCACCAAGGATATCGGCACTCATTACTGCTCTTGGTATGAGTATGTTGTTGTCTAACTTCATGCGTTGGCAATTTGGTGCTTCAGATAAGATCATGCCTGACATTAATCTGATTGGCAACATACCGATGCCTAATATTACGGTGATTACGCTGGTTGTTACAGTGATCTGTATGGTAGGTCTTCAGTATATTGTCACAAAGACAAAGACAGGCCAGGCAATGAGAGCTGTATCTGAAGACAAGGGTGCGGCACAGTTGATGGGGATCAATGTGGACAAAACCATTTCTATCACCTTTGCTATAGGATCAGCCCTTGGTGCTGTTGCGGGTGTCTTGTATGCCCTTAACTACGGTAACCTGGAACCTTATATGGGAACTATGCCTGGTTTGAAAGCGTTCGTAGCGGCTGTACTTGGCGGTATCGGGATTATTCCTGGCGCGATGGTCGGTGGGTTTGCTATTGGCGCCATTGAAACTTTCGTTAAAGGGTACATCAGTTCATCATGGGCGAATGTATTTGTCTTCGGTATTCTGATTATAGTTCTTCTCGTTAAGCCGGCCGGTATTTTCGGTAAGAACGTAAAAGAGAAAGTGTAGGTGGCTGCGATGAAAAAGACATTAAGAGATTACGGTGTCAATTTTGTGGCTGTAGCTATCGCATATATAGCGTTTCGGCTCATATTGACTTATACGGATTTTATTAACAACTATATAGAAGGGGTACTGGTCTTTGCAATCATCAATGTTATTGCAGCCATTAGTCTTAATATTGCAACGGGTTATTTGGGGCAATTGGCCCTTGGACATGCTGGTTTCATGGCGGTTGGCGCTTATGCGGCCGGTTTGTTTGTAAAAGCAGTTGAATGGCCGCTGTATGTAGAGATGATTTCGGCACTTGTTCTTGCAGGTATTGTTTCGGGTATCTTCGGATTGATTATCGGTATTCCGGCACTTAGACTTCGTGGCGACTACCTTGGTATTGTAACCCTTGGCTTTGGCGAGATGATTCGTTATTCAATAATCAACCTTGGCAAATGGACGGGTGGTGCATCTGGTCTTAAGCGTATTCCTAAGATGGTAGACCTTAATATCGTTGTCATTGTATTGATTGTTGTTACGGCATTTGTATTCTTGTTCATCCGTTCAAGACACGGTCGTGCCATCATTTCCATCCGTGAAAATGAGATTGCGGCAGAATCCATCGGTATTCCTACGACTTTCTATAAAGTATATGGTTTCTTTGTTTCTGCCTTCTTGGCAGGGGTTGCAGGTGGTCTGTTTGCTATGTACCAACGTTACCTGACACCTGAAAAGTTCAAGTTCATGTTCTCTGTAGAACTATTTATTATCGTCGTATTCGGTGGTATGGGCTCAATAACCGGTACGATTGTCGCAGGATGTTTCCTGGCATTCCTTACTGAGATGCTATATGATTATGATGAGTTGAGGCTTCTGATCTACGCATTGTTACTGATCCTTCTTATGATCTTCAAGTCTGATGGGCTTCTTGGTAGACATGAATTCTCCTTGGTGCAAACACCTAAGAGAATCAAGCGCCTCTTTGTCAGTCTGAAAGATCGATTGAATAAGAAAGGGGTGGCATAATGAGTTTGCTTGAAGCTAAGAATATCGGCATTACTTTCGGGGGATTGCGTGCCGTAGATAACTTTAATGTATCTATTGAACAAGGAGAGCTGGTAGGTCTGATTGGCCCTAATGGCGCAGGTAAGACAACCATCTTCAATATGTTGACAGGTGTGTATATGCCTACCGACGGCAGTATTTACATAGACGGTAAAGAAGTTAATGGCAAGAAACCATATCAAATTGTGGCTATGGGACTTGGTAGAACATTCCAGAACATTCGACTTTTTGCAGATTTATCTGTTATTGATAACATTAAGATTGCTTTCCATAAGGATATGAAGTATTCAACCATTGCAGGTGTTCTTAGATTGCCTAGTTATTGGAAGGAAGAAGCTGAGATTGACCGTAAGGCAAGAGAGCTTCTTGGACTTTTTGATATGGAGGGGGATGCGGAAGCGTTGTCCAGTAACTTGCCATATGGTAAGCAGCGTAAGCTTGAGATTTGTCGTGCCCTTGCAACAAGTCCTAAATTGTTGCTTCTAGATGAACCGGCTGCTGGTATGAACCCACAAGAGACGAAAGAATTGATGGACACCATCCATTTCATTCGTGATAAGTTCAATGTAACCATTCTGTTGATTGAGCACGATATGAACCTTGTTATGGGAATCTGTGAACGTCTGGTTGTTATCGACTACGGTCGAATCATTGCTACAGGAACACCGGACGAAATCAAATCCAACGAGAAAGTGATTGGTGCCTACCTAGGTAACTAGAAGAAAGGAAGAAGATATGTTAAAAGTAGATGATATCAATGTCTATTATGGTGCGATTCATGCACTCAAAGGCCTTTCTTTTGAGGTCAACAAAGGTGAAATCGTTACCTTGATTGGCGCTAACGGTGCTGGCAAGACGACGACTCTTCACTCCTTGTCCGGACTTCTTGTGCCAAAGCAGGGTAAGATTACTTTGAATGGAACGGACATTACAGGAATTAAGGCTCATAAGATCCTTGGTCACGGCATGGCTCAAGTGCCTGAAGGACGACGGGTCTTTGCTAAGATGACGGTTCAGGAAAATCTTGAGATGGGTGCGTACCTTCGTAAGGATAAAGGTGAGATCGAAGCGGATTTAGACAATATATTCGAAAAGTTTCCAAGACTTAAAGAAAGACGCAAGCAGCTGGCTGGCACCATGTCAGGTGGAGAACAACAGATGTTGGCTATGGGACGTGCCCTTATGAGCCGTCCGGACATTCTTCTCCTTGACGAGCCATCTATGGGTCTTGCACCAATCCTTGTTCAAGAAATCTTCAACACCATTGAGGAAGTCAATAAGTCAGGAACCACCGTCCTTTTGGTTGAACAGAATGCTCACATGGCATTGTCCATTGCGGATAGAGCGTATGTTCTTGAGACAGGGAAGATTGTTCTGTCTGGTAATGCCAAGGATCTTCTTGATCACGATGAAGTGCGTAAAGCTTATCTCGGGTAAGAACAAAGAGTAATTTGACTATTAAATATGAGGCATCTCGGCTGCTGTCAGCTGGGGTGCTTTTTTCATGCTATCTCGTAACTCTTAATGAGATTCTAATTTGACCTTAAGGCGTTATAGAGGCAAGGAAGCTATAATGTATTAAGAGTAAAGTATTGAGGTGGACTTATCCACTTTGTTATGAAGACGGAGGTAAAAGATGAATAAAAGAACAGTATACGGATTGCTGATTGTTGGTATCGGGTTGATAGCTCTAGCTGGCTCCCTTGGCTATTATGAAGTGGAAGGCCTATGGCGTACTTTCTGGCCGGTCATATTGATTGCCTTTGGGCTTGCGAACTTGGTGGAAGAGCCAAGAAATATCGTCATTAGTGGACTCATGACCGTTGTTGGTGTTGTATTTTTACTACGTAATCTGGGCTATGAGTATTTTGAAAAAATAGATATTTGGGCAATGATATGGCCTTTGGTCATCATATTCATAGGTGTGACATTACTGACTAGCAGAAGTGGATCGCGTAGTTATAGAAACGAACACAGAACCAATTATGGCGGTAAAGACTTGGACATTATCAGAATCTTCTCAGGAGAGGATATGGTAGTTAATACCAATGATTTTAGAGGCGGTGACGTCGTAACGGTTTTTGGTGGCGTTAATTTAGACCTTAGAAATGCATCCGTACAGGACAGACCAGCAAGAATCGATATGGTCTGCATCTTTGGCGGAGCAGACATTAAAGTACCAGAAGACTGGCATGTAAAAATAACCGGCGTACCAATCTTCGGTGGCTGGGGTAATAAAACAATCCTAAAAACCTCTCCGGACAGACCGGTGGACTTAGAAATCAGTGCAGTTGTCATATTTGGTGGCATGGATGTCAAGCATTGATAGACATTTAGATACAAACAATTAAATAATGAGGTGAAGAGTATGCAATGTCCATATTGCAATGCAGAAATGACAGAAGGCTTTATACAAAGCGCGAGAGGCATTTTTTTCGGAATAAAAAAACATAAACTAAGCTTTATCGCCAATGACAAAGAAATTCCTCTTGCTAACGGATGGAATGGCTCCTATGTAAAATCAAATCATTGTCCAAACTGTAAGAAAATCACCATAGACTACTAAAAGAGAAGATGTCTGGCAAAGCCAGACGATTCTCTGGCAAGCACCCAAAATAACTTAGCGTGACAACCATAATCCCCCAAAACAGAGCCCCGCCGAGGGGAGATGGTTCATCAAGAAACGAGTTAGGCTGCGAAGCAGACCTGTCTGAGGCTTCTGATGAACCATCTCCCCTCGGCGGGGCGACCTATATAACCAACAACTAAACAATTAAATCAACTATTCATTAACCCGAACGTTCAAAACCTTAAACCCATGAGACTCCAGAGAATGAATAATAGCATCCGCGTCCAGAGTGGCAAGTCTAATAACAAGCTCATTATCATTATGCGGTCCAATATGAACATAATTGGCAACGTGTACGATATTCACATTATGCTCTTTGATAATGGCAGTGATATCTGCTAATATACCAGGCTTGTTCTCGGCGAGAATTGAAATCCGCGTACCTTGATCATTAATACCTGTCAAATCAAGGAAAGATTCGATGATATCAGTGCGGGTAATGATACCGACTAATGTTCTGCCTTCGACAACAGGTAAGGAATCCACAGAAGCTTTTTTTAGAAGGGCTGCTGCATCTTCAATCAACATATCCGGCGAAGCAGTTGGCATATCCGTAGCCATAATATCTTTTACTTTGGTTTTACTAAGAAGGTAGTTCAACTCATACATGCTTAAGGTGGTTGCCTTGGAAGGTGTCACATCAGCCAATAATTTCTCGGTGACGCAGCCAATAAGATTGCCGTTTTCGACAACGGGCAATTGCTTGCAGCCTTTTTCAACCATGGTTTGAAATGCAAGATCCACGGATGCTTCTTTGAAGATGGTTGCAACATCGGTGGTCATTTTGTTCTTTACATACATAACAGCACCTCCTGTGTCTTCTATATTTCCCCTAATAAGTTAATGTCTATACCCTATTATAACATAAAAATTGCACGACATTAATGTCGTGCAATAAATATTTCTTGATGGGTAAATGGGTTAAGCAGATGCTTCATCGTCTCCTGTTGGAAAAGGAATCGTGTTATCAAGAATCTCGTTATCTTCGTCAAGGGTGTAAACGGTTGTGTCTGTGTTGCCAACCTCATTTGAATCCTCATAGATGATGAAAGCCTCGATGCTCTCTTGTAGAAGATTGGCAATATCGTTGATCTCTGAAGCATCTTCAGCAACATTGACAGAGATATCAGCGACTTCATTGATAGTGCCCGCCATATGACTCAGTTCATCTGAGCCTTCCGTTACAGCGTTAGAAATATCGCCGATGGATGAACGGGTTTCTATGACTGCTTCTTTAGACAAAGCAATCTCATTTTTTAGGTTGGTCAGAAGCTCATGGAAAGTATGGGCGCTTTGGCTATAACGGTCACCAAGGGACAGCATTAAGACATAGTCATTTTTAACGTTGGTTTCTATGTAGGTAATCAATTCGTTGGTTTGACGTATAACGTTCTCAACTATACGTACGACATTGCTATTGGTTTTACGGATCTGTCCAGCGGTATTCTTTGAGTTCTCGGCTAGTTTTCTGATTTCCATAGCGACAACACTAAAACCTTTTCCGGCATCACCAGCTCTGGCGGCTTCGATGGCTGCATTTAGTGCTAGCAGGTTCGTTTCATCTGCAATGCCCAAGATGATTTCTGTTAACTGATTGATCTCGGCAACAGCTTTAGCTTCTTCGATGGACTGGTTTAAGGCTTTCTTACTGCTCTGGTAGGTACTTGTGGAAAGATTCTCTGATGCAATGATATCTGACTTGAAACGATCGGCTTCATCTTCTATGGTGCCTGTAATCTCTAGGCCGCGAGAGGCTTCGCTGGTAATATGGGCCATTCGATCTTCCAGATTCTCTGCAGATACGTAGATTTGCTCGCTAGCAGCTGCGGTCTGTTCCATGGTGTCAGTGAGTTGTGTAGAGACACCGTTGATGTTTTGAATGAAGTCTTTAAGGTGATGCATAGATGTGATCACATGACTAGTATGATTGTGAAGCTCTGTGGCGCTATCATCAGATGCTTGTACTAAATCTTTGATGCTTGCTATGAAATCATTGAGCGATTCCGCCATATCCTGAAACTCATCACGCGTCTTGAGTGTGAAGGTTGTAGTTAAGTCTCTACGTTCTGTTGCGTGGCTGAGTTGTCGCATCATCTTGGACATAGGTGATGATATGGCTCTGATTAGATACAGGAGAGCTAGCAAGGTGAATATGACAGAAAATACAGCTATGTAAAGGGTTAACTTGCTAATAGATGTCTGCAGTAGCTCTGTGTTCCCTTGGTTTTCTTCCTTTAATAAAGTGATTTCATTCTTATAATCAACAGAAGATCCTAAAATGTCCTTTGCTAAACGGTTGTCTTGAATTCTGCTTTCAGCATAAGGGACAATGACCTCTGAAAGGGCGGTGGTCTTTTCTTGTAACGAACTCAACTTCCCTTGAAAAAGTGTATCGGATATGGTGATTTTATTAAGTAAGGCTTCGATTTCATTAGCATTAGCTATGGCTGATTGATAGAAGCGGCGTTCAGCATTGGTTGAAGCTTTGAAGCTGCTTAAATTATTTTTGAGTTGATATACCATGCTGTCTATCGTTAATAAATCTTCTTTAACTAAAGCAAGGCCTTTTATTGTGTCTAAATCCGATCCCTCAGCTTCATTTTTTTGCATAATGGTGGTCATTGCATTGATTAGGCTTTTGCTGGCGCTGCTGATACCTGATTCAGGGCTCACAAGTAAGTTGTTTAGGTTCTTGGTATTTTCTTTCTGTGTAATATAGCCTTGAAGTGAGGACTCATAGGAAGCAATGCTGGCAGAAAGGCTTTCTAGGGAGTCGTTGGATAAACTCGTATCGGCTCTTTGAAGTGCGTTCATAGCTTGATGAGCAAGTGCAAGGTATTCAAGAGCACTATCGGAATAGGTCATTTCTGAAGTGCTGGAATACTTAATTGTTTCGAGGTGTGCATTATCCATTGCCTTTTCAACGGCTTCAATCATCCGTGCGGTTTGATAAGACTGTTCGGATATGGATATATTGCGGTAGGTGTTGGCGATGAGCGCAGCAACAATACCTCCGAATATCACAATAACAAACATAATCTTAGCGGTCATTTTTATTTTCATTCTATAGCCTCCATTTGTGCATTTACCCCATCGTCCCATAATAAGGATATAGGCACATCGTTGGGTATATATGGACTTTTGGTAAAGACTTTGTAAAGTATGGCCGATTGAGAAGTGCATCAAAATAAAGTATAATATTTTTATTATGTGATTATTCAGTCAACGACGGCGAATGGATGGGGAATGAGTGTTGATTTGGCTTAATCATGAATATTAATTGATACTTAGAAAACGGATGTAAATCAATCGATTTAATTAACAGAGGAGGTTTATCATGGCGCAGATTACAAAAGATATGGTTATTAGCGACATCATTAATTTAGATAACGGTATTATTATGATTCTTATGGAAGCGGGCATGCATTGTGTTGGGTGCCCGTCATCTCAGGCAGAGACTTTGGAAGAGGCATGCATGGTGCATGGGATGGATATTGAGGCATTGACGGCTCGGATTAATGGTTATTTGAAGGGTGAGTTTGAGTTGTTTGAGTAAAAAAAACGCCCCAGCAATGGTTTGCTGGGGCGTTTCATATGCTCGTTTAAATCAAGCTCATCTTCTTAAGTGCGTCATCTTTGATAATAATGTCATAGTGCTCGTCATAGTAGTTCAACTTTGACTTGCGGCATTGAATGGCTTCACCGTACTCGGACAATGTACCTCGGATCACTTTGCAGTCTGCCTTTGTAACGCTTTCTGTCTGGATGCTGAGGATGTAATGCTTAGGCTCTTCAATCTTATAGATCCTGGACTCTTCTGAAGGGAAGAATGTCAGTGACTTAGATGCATCGGTGATGTCATCAAGTGAATTGAAGGCGTAAACAAAAAATGCGGAAATCGTGTTCTCAGGAATCGGAATCAGTTCATCTTCAACCAATGGTTCTGTGTGAAGGTCATGTTCATCAGACAAGTCGATTTCCATATCGGCTTCGTCTTCCTCTTCTTTCTTCTTGAAGGTACGGGCGCTTGGGAAGGAAAGTCCGCTATACTTGTCATCTAATTCATCTGGGTTATCAACTTTGGTAATTATGAGCATGATGCCGTCTGATGATAGGGGAACAGCTTCAATCATCAGTGGTGCGCTGCCTGAGTCGAAACCGAACTCAAATGAGGCTTGCTGCATCATATCTTTAAATAATTCTTGTGCTTTATCTGAACCGTATGCGAGTTCGCTGACGTTGATATGTCGTTTAAGAAGTTCATCTTTGTCTAACACGCATTTAATCTGGTTGCTGTTGATTTTTTCTATTCTCATATCATCACTTCCTTTTCTATGTTTTACCGGAGTCTGATGCTACAGGTAAAAAATCCGAATGTTTTTCTTTAATAAGACAGAAATGTTCGAAAAGTGTTGATTTCTAGAGTCAAATCTGTTACTATTTGTAAGGATTCACTTTAGTAAGGTAAATTGTCCTAAGTGTTGCTTGTTGCCCGTCCTTCTATCTTAATTATCGGTTAAACAGGAATAATTATCAAGTTAAATCTTGCAAGATTCACCGATTGTTAACAGAATGGTCACGGTGGCGTTATAATCGCCGGCAATTCTCCTTATACATCTTAACAAAGTACGAACATACGGCTTTCCACAGGCGCTGTTGCCTAGGAAAGCTTATCATTTGCTGTTACGCCAATGAGTGATAGGTCATTATATCATAGATTGGCATAAGAATAAATACACGATGACTATATTAGTCTAGGTACATGATTGAAGTAAGACGGTTGGTTGTGTACAGGAATCTCTTGACTGAAAGGGGCGGTACTATGTCTTCAAAAGTAATTATCGGCGCTCAATGGGGCGACGAAGGAAAAGCAAAAATCATTGACATTCTTTCCGAGGAAGCGGAAGTGGTGGTAAGATCCCAGGGGGGTAACAATGCCGGTCATACGGTTGTTGCCAATGATGAGACGTATAAGTTTCATTTGATCCCATCAGGCATCCTTTACGAGGGTACTAAATGTATCGTTGGTAACGGTGTTGTAATCGATCCTGAAGGCATTCTGGGTGAAATCGATGGCATTCTTGCTAAAGGTATCTCCACAGATAACCTTAGAATCAGTAAGCGAGCACACCTTGTCATGCCTTACCATAAGGTACTGGATGGTATCAAGGAAGAATACCGTGGTGAAGGTGACATCGGTACAACCAAGAAAGGTATCGGTCCATGTTACATGGATAAAGCGGAACGCTCCGGTATCCGTATCGTAGACCTTTATAATGAAGAAGTGTTTAAGGCGAAAGTTCGTGAGAACGTAGAAATCAAGAACAAGATTATCAAATTCGTATACGAACAGGACATAGTTCTTGATGCTGAGAAGATTATCGAAGATTACCTCGGCTATGCAAAACGCCTGGCACCATACATCACTGACACGACTGTGGAAGTCTACGAAGCCCTGAAGGCTGATAAGAAAGTTCTCTTTGAAGGCGCACAAGGTACTTTGCTTGATATTGATCTTGGTACATACCCCTATGTAACATCATCACATCCTGTTACTGGTGGTGTGTGTGTTGGTGCAGGTATTGGACCTACTGAGATTGATGAATGTATCGGTGTTATGAAAGGGTATGTGACCAGAGTTGGCAAAGGTCCTTTCCCTACGGAACTCTTTGATGAAGTTGGTGAGCAGATTCGTAACGTAGGCCATGAGTTTGGGACGACGACAGGTCGACCAAGACGTTGTGGATGGTTTGATGCTGTCATCGGTAAGTTTGCTGTTAGAACCAGTGGCCTTACGAGTATTGCTTTAAACAAGATCGATGTCCTTTCAGATCTTGAGACTGTGAAGATCTGTGTTGCCTACAAAAAGGGTGATGAGACTCTAATGGAATTCCCAGCAAGCCTTGAAGAGCTGGCTGAATGTACACCTGTCTATGAGGAACTGCCAGGATGGGGTGCAATAGACCACATCAAGAAGTATGAAGAACTGCCTGAGAATGCTAAAGCCTATGTGAAGCGTTGTGAGGAACTCTGTGGTGCCAAGATCACAATGGTAGGTGTAGGCCCGGATAGAGAGCAAAATATATATGTAGATTAATGACTTATCAAGTCCTAGGAAAGCTGACCTATATGGTCAGTTTTTTTGGTTTATATCCGCCATGTGTGTTAAAATATATTTGGCTTATAGTGAGGTTGAGGCGTCAAAAGATTAAGTTGATTTTGGAGCCTTGACATTGCGGATGATAATCGGTTTCGGATTTAAGGAGTATAATGAAAAATGAGAATTTCAGGTAGTATCATTAAAGATTTGTCCATTATTATGGTGGGCTTTGGGGCTGTTATTGGTATCATATTTCCTTTTTTTACTTGGGCATTCGGAGCGGAAAAAAGTCTGGCGCTTTCCCCGTTTTTCTTCGGAGCATGCGTCGTTGCCGGCGTTCTTGTTGGCGGTTTCAACATATTTCTTACCAGAAGTATACTTGTTAAACGTCTCGATTTGATGACAGATAAGATGCACATGATTAAAGATAATGTTGTGGAAGTGGCCCAAGGGTCTGATAGCATTAAGTGCGATCTGGATACTTGTCTTGTAGAGGTTGATTCGGAAGATGCCATGGGTAATAATGCCAGAGCCTATAACCAGTTGGTCGAAGTGTTGGCTCTGAAGATGAGTGGTGAAGAGCTCCTTGAGCATTTGGATATGGACGTCATAATGGATAAAGCGGTGTGCCGACTGCTGGAAACCACCAAAGCATTTGCCTGCGCAGTTCTGATGGAACATGAAGGTGAGTTGGAAGAGGCTTATTCAGATGGTTTCAAATCAACGGTTGGACTTTTAAAGAATAAAACGGTTTTAAAATCGGCGTCACAGATGAAAAGAACACGGGTCGAACTGCCGGATGATGTAAAGGTTGACGCATTGGTGGCTGAGATGAAACCGAAGGAAGTGCTGGTGGAGCCTCTTTGTTTTAATAGTATTAGGATTGGTGTACTTGTCATAGCGACAATGGATATTATGGGACAAGACGAGATGAATCAGATTGGCATTCTGGCAAGAACAATGTCACTTGCGATGCAGAATGCCATTGCTCATGAGCAGATTCAAAGATTAGCGGCCATTGATCCGTTGACGGCAGTCTATAATAGAAGGTTCGGCGAACAGCGTCTAGAAGAAGAGTATTACAGGTCCATCAAATCAGGACTGCCTATGGGCATGATTATGTGTGACCTGGACTACTTTAAAAAAGTGAATGATACTTATGGACATTTAGCTGGTGATAAGGTCTTGGTACAAACGGCACGTCTTATTAAAAATGTATTGAGAGAAGGGGATGTGGTCATTAGGTATGGTGGCGAGGAATTCTTGTTACTTTTACCTGGAGCCTCCCTTGAGAATACACTGGAAGTAGCCAATAAGATAAGAAGGATTATTGAAGAGAATCCAGCAACGTATTCTGAAATGACAATACCTGTGACAGCGAGCCTGGGTGTGGGTGCCTGTCCGGAGTTGGTTGCTAAGACTGCGGCAGATATGCTCGAAAAGGTTGATAAAGCGTTGTATGCTTCCAAAGCGAATGGCCGTAATCAAGTGACAGTTTATAATGGTTGATTGAAACAAGTTGACGTGGAGATAGAGTAGGAGTGGAGAGATGAATACTTACAGATGTTTGGTATGTGGTTACATTTACACTGGTGATGCACCTCCGGAGAGTTGCCCTATATGTGATGCCCCTTCGGATCAATTTGAATTAATTAAAAGTAGTGATGAGGGCGGTGATAAGAGACCTATGGATGGTGGTGTCTATGAACCGGACTTGTCTATAAAAAAAGTGGTGATCTTAGGAAGTGGTATAGCTGCCCTTAGTGCAGCTGAGACCTTGCGTGAGAACCGTCAGGATATTGAGATTACTATGGTGACGGCCGAGGAGAATCTTCCTTATTATCGTTTGAACCTTACGAAGTATCTGGCGGATGAAGTAACAGAAGGGAATCTGACCATTCATGAACAATACTGGTATGACCAGCAAAGGATACAGATTTTCAAGAACCGTATTGTTACCGAGATAGATAGGGAAAATCAATGTGTGAGGAGTTCAGATGGATTGGAAGTGCCTTATGACCGCTTAATCGTTGCCCTTGGTGCTCATGCTTTCATTCCCCCGATAAAAGGCGTTCATCAATCAGGCGTGACTTGTGTCAGGATGGTGGATGAGGCCCGCGAATTAAAGGAGAGAATCAAGGATGGCACGAAAGTGTTGATTATCGGCGGTGGTGTCCTTGGTCTGGAAGCAGCAGGGGCACTTAATGCCTGCGGTGCAAAAGTGACGGTTGCTGAAGGTGCTCAGTGGTTGATGCCAAGACAGCTTAACAAGAAAGCTGCAGACTATTTGGAAAACACCTTGAAAAATGTAGGCATTGAGGTGGCGTATGAGTTTATTACAGATGAAATTCGATCAGAAGAGGGTGCGTTAGTGGCCATTGCCTCGGATGGCCGTACTGTGGTGGCGGATGAGATTATATTAGCCACAGGCGTTAGGCCGAATACATATCTTGTGCGGATTGCTGATTTGGACGTGGATAGGGGATTGGTCGTCAATGATTGTATGAAGACTTCTGATGACTTGATTTATGCCGCTGGTGATATTACAGAACACTACGGTGTCACCTATGGACTATGGACTGCTGCACAATTTCAGGGGACTATCGCTGCAATGAATCTGTTGGGCATCAAGACACCATTTGGTGGTATACCAAGATCCAATGCCCTTAAAGTTCTGGACATTGATTTGTTCAGTGTCGGCACGATCCGTGTTGAGGATGGCAGCTACCGTGCTTTTGAATTGGCGGAAGATGACCGATACATTTGCTTTATTGTGAGAGATAATATGCTTGTTGGTGGAATTACGATCGGTTATGGAGGCAAGGCATATAAGCTCAAAGAATTAGTAGAATCAAAGACCTATCTCAGTCATGAAACGGCGGCCAGCCTAGAAAGTATGTTGGCTTTACTCGGAGTCTGAATTGTAGAACACACACAATCACTATACAAGAATTGCAAAATCCTCGGCTAAGTCGTATAATAGCGGCATGGCAGGGGATTTTTTTAAAACCGATTAATGAAATGAGGAAACACCATGAAGTTTATCGTAGGGCTTGGCAACCCAGGCACCAGATTTGCAGCAACAAGACATAATATTGGCTTTGATATCATTGACCGGCTGGCAGATGACAATCATATAAAAGTGGACAAGAAGAAACATCATGCTTTCGTTGGGCAAGGCGTCATTAAAGGTGAGAAAGTGCTCTTGATGAAACCTCAGACCTACATGAATGAAAGTGGACGGGCCATTGCAGACGCCCTTAACTTTTATAAAGGAAGTCCGGATGACGTGATTGTCATATATGATGATACAAGCCTTGACATAGGAAGGTTAAGAATCCGTCAACAAGGTAGTGCCGGCGGTCATAACGGTATCAAGAGTGTGATTGCTCACCTTGGCACTCAAGTGTTTGACCGAGTTAAAGTGGGTGTGGGAGAAAAACCACCAGGATGGGATTTGGCTGATTATGTTCTGTCCAGGTATGATGACAGTGAATTAAAGACGATTCTTGCATCGATTGGTATGTCAGCAGAGGCAGTGGAAGCAATTGTCGATGATGGCGCCCAGACGGCGATGAACCTCTTTAACGGAAAGGTGGTTTCGTAGGATGCTAAAGAAGCATTTCGGAACTTTTTTGATTGTAGCAGGCATATTGATAATTGTATTACCTTTAGCAGGGCGTTACATTGCGAATCAAAGGCAGGCGGCGATGATGGCTGAGTTCTTGGAGAGCAGCGAAAGTCAAGTGGGTGCAGATGAAGTGGGTGCTTTATCCGAGTCTTTGGAATGGGGAGCGTCGACAGAAAATCAGGATGAGATAAATATAGGGCTGGATGCAACATTAGCGACGGTTGATACAGTCGACACAGGTGAAGAAGCAACGGTGATGGAAGATGCCGGCGTTATCAAACAGCTGCCTAAAGCTATTGGAACAATTCGCATTGACAAGATTGATGTGTATCTGCCGGTTGCAGAGGGAGTGGATTTGGCAACCCTTAAGTTCACTCTGGGACATATGCCGGAGACGGCATCCCTTGGAGCTGTTGGGAATTCTGTTGTTGCTGGCCACCGAAGCCATAGTTTTGGCACTTTTTTCAATCGGCTGGATGAAGTTGAGGTTGGTGATGAGATTGTTGTTGAATCTGGTGGTAAATCCTATACATATGAAGTTTATGAAGTGCTTGTCGTTGAGCCGGATGATACGTCGGTTCTCAGGAGCAGTAGTTCACACCAGGTTTTGACATTGATCACTTGTACACCATTATATACTTCTACACATCGCTTAATCGTCCATGCTGTCGTTAGGTAGATAGGACCATACGCCTATTAAAATAGGCGTATGGTTACATTTTTGTTACACATATTGCGTTGATGGTCCTAATGTGATAGAATTAGGACATAAAGTTAAGAGTAACATAGACAGTTGATACAGCATTTCATTGCTGTTCATCGACAAAGGCAAACCAACCGAAAGGTTGGGACGCAAAGCCAAGGGCCTTCTGCTAAGAGCAGGTGGCAGCCGGTTACCGAAAGGATAGATAATAATGAAAAGAGTTGTATCATTTTTATTTGCCTTAATGACGATTGCGCTGTTTAGCGGCAACACGGTTATGGCAGCCTCAGAAATCGACATTGATAAAGACCATGTTCAAGATGGCTATGTCAGTATAAGATTCAGTAAAGACACAACAGATAAAGTGAAACTGCTGGTACAAAGCGGTGATACGAAATATTATTATAACCTGTCTGCCAGTGATGAGTATGTGAATTTTCCACTTCAGATGGGTGACGGGCAATATACGGTTGCCATTTATCAGAATACCAGCGGCACGAAGTACAGAAAGTTAACTTCAACATCATTTACAGTGGATATCACCGATGAACAAAGTATTTACTTAAACAGTATTCAGGAAGTTGATTTTGATGATGAAGATGGTGCGGTGCAGCTAGCCAACCAGCTTGCTCAGGAAGCACTTGTAGAAAAGCGAACTGAAACAGGGGACTGGTCTGCTCAGCTTACATCAGAAGAACTTATACAGCTGTATTATGATTATGTCGTTAAGAACATCAAATACGACTATCAGAAAATCAGTACATTAAGTTATAATTATTTACCTGATAATGACGTAACCTTGGCAACAGGTACAGGGATTTGTTACGACTATTCATCATTGTTGGCATCTATGTTAAGAAGTCAGGGTGTACCGACAAAATTGGTTAAGGGATACACTAGCTGGACGAGTGTATACCATGCCTGGAATGAGATTTATCTTGAATCAGAAGACAGATGGGTGATTGTGGACACAACCTATGATTCCTATTTGTACCTTCGAGACCGTGCTTATTCATTTGAAAAATCAGCAGAGGTCTACAGCAAAACGAAAGAATTCTAGGCATTCCTAGATTCTTATATAGGGCATCTCGGCCGAGATGCTCAACTATGATATTATTTTGGCCCCAGCCTCCGTATCTTCCCTCAGATGCGGAGGCCTTTTCTTATTTTTATCTTATTCGTGCTCTTTGTCCGTTGTGTGGCGGCTATCTTTATGCCATTTAAAATCATGAATATCTTTTTTTGTCATATGGCGGTGTTGATGAGTCTTTGGCGAGTAACCTTTGAAATCATCGGTGTAATGCATACGTTTTCTTCTTCTTGGCATGTTAGCACCTCCTTATATGATAGTTGTTCTCAATTAAATTATAACGCGGTTGTGTGCGCGTGTCAAACACACTTAAGCATGAAAAATGCATATTAACAGGTGAAACAATCTGTCAGCTTTATTTTTATACATCTTTCATCTATAATGTAAGGGATACGACTTACTTATGTAAGTCACATTGTTAAGTCTTAGTTTTCTATGAACTAAGGCCTTTTGTGTTGCTCTCTGAAAAGAGGGTTTTCTATGGAAAGGAAATAACATGAATATTCTTAACCGGCCCCTTGAAAGTCTTGAGGCTTTTGGACAGGCTAAGCGCCATATAAAGTATCATGAAACACCTTTGGCGGTTTACGGCGCCATTGACAGTCAAAAATGCCATTTGGTACAGGCTTTGTCCGACCATAAGCAAAAGCTGATTGTTACTTATAACGACTTAAGGGCTGCACAGATCTGTGAAGATCTGAAGTTCTTCGAAGAAGAGGCGATGCTTTACCCATCGAAAGACATTATCTTCTACAGTGCAGATGTCCATAGCAATGACATAGCTAGAGACCGTATGAAAGTGTTCAAGAAACTCTTGGATAAGGAGGCGGTGACAGTGGTCGTGTCCATTGACGGCTTACTGGATCGGTTATTACCAAAGGAGGTCATAGCTAAAGCGGCTTTTCATTGGCGGGTAGGCGACACCATTAATCCATCCGATCTGGGGATGGACTTATTGTACATGGGCTACAAACGTGTGGAGCAGGTTGAAAACAGAGGACAATTTACCATTAGAGGCGGCATTATCGATATCTATCCACTGACTGAACGTGAAATGGTTCGTATTGAATTGTGGGGAGATGAAATAGACCAAATCAGGCAGGTCAACAGCGAGACCCAGCGTTCAACAGAGCCTTTGGATGAAATTTGGATATACCCTGCCAGGGAGATTGTTGTCACGCAGGAAAGAATCGACGCTGCCCTGAAAGCCATAGAAAAAGATTATAAAAAGACAAGGCAGTTGTTCGAAAACGCTGATATGGAAATTCGTGACCGTCTGGAGCGTCAATATGAGGACTTGAAATTCAAGGTAAGTGCTCAGGGGAATTTCAATGGCATTGAGGGCAATGTCCATTATTATTATGATACCATCGTTTCATTGGTGGATTATTTTGATGCGCCAATCGTATACTTTGACGAACCGCTTCGTATAGCCGAACGTCTAAAGAATCTGAATCAAGAGTTTGGTGAGAGCATGCGGAGTAGGTATGAGAAGGGTTACCTGCTTCAAAGTCAAGTGAATGTCCTTCATGACCAAGGAACGCTGATTCATCAACTGGAGCAGCATCCTCTCATAAGTATGTCGACACTGACTCACAAAGAGGCGCTAGTTAAGAACAAGCACAAGGTGGAGATGATGGTTCGCTCGGTGAATCCTTACCATAATAGTTTTGAGGCCTTGACCAAAGACATCCAACATTGGCTTGAACAGGACTACAAGATTATGCTTCTGAGTGCATCGAGAACCAGGGCGGGCAGAATGGTTGATATGCTTAGAGACAGAGGGGTCAAGGCTTATAAGCAATTTGATATGGAAGGTACCTTGGAGAAAGGTTCTGTTGCAGTATCCTATGGCTCCCTTCACAAGGGCTTTGAATATCCTCACATACGTTTTGTCATCGTCACAGAGTCTGAACTGGTTGGCCACAATAAGAAGAGCCGTAAGAAAAAGCAATTCAAAGATGGTCAGCGCATCAAATCTTTTGCAGAGTTAAAGCCAGGGGATTATGTGGTTCATGAGAATCATGGTGTTGGTGTCTTTAAGGGCGTTGAAAAAATTGAGATCGACGCTATTGCAAAAGACTTTATAAAAATTTCCTACAGGGATGATGGGAACCTTTATATTGCAACAACCCAATTAGATGTCATTCAAAAATATGTTGGAGCTGATGGTAAGCAACCTAAGCTCAATAAGTTGGGGACTCAGGAGTGGAAGAAGACCAAGGCCCGGGTGAAAGGGGCAGTTGAAGAGATAGCTAAAGACCTGGTGGCATTATATGCTAAAAGGGAAGCTCAGATCGGTCATGTATACCAAGAAGATACCCTGTGGCAAAAAGAGTTTGAAGAAATGTTTCCATATGATGAAACAGACGATCAGTTGGCTGCCATTGAAGAAACTAAAAAAGATATGGAAAGTCAAAAGGTGATGGATCGTCTCATATGTGGTGATGTGGGGTATGGTAAGACGGAAGTAGCTATAAGAGCAGCGTTTAAAGCGGTTCAGGATGGTAAACAGGTGGCGTATCTAGTGCCGACGACCATACTGGCACAGCAACAGTACAACAACTTCCTCCAACGTATGAAAGACTTCCCTGTTAAAGTGGATATGCTGTCCAGATTCAGGACGCCAAGAGAGCAGAAGCTCGCTATAGAAGGACTAAGAAAAGGCTTGGTGGATGTGGTGGTCGGTACGCATAGATTGCTGTCAAAAGATATCAAGTTCAAGGATCTTGGACTGTTGATTGTTGACGAGGAGCAGCGGTTTGGGGTTAAACATAAGGAGACGATCAAGCAGTTGAAATCCTCTGTAGATGTTATCACTCTGACGGCCACCCCGATACCAAGGACATTGCATATGAGCTTGATTGGCATTAGAGATATGAGTGTTCTTGAGGACCCACCGGAGGAGCGTCATCCTATTCAGACTTATGTGATGGAGCATAACGATGAGTTGATAAAGGATGCCATCTACAGGGAGCTTGGTCGTGAAGGTCAAGTGTATTATGTTTATAACAGAGTGAAGGATATTGATCAGGTGGCTTCCAAGATCAGCGCCATGGTGCCGGAAGCGAACGTTGCTTTCGCTCATGGTCAGATGAGTGAGCGGCAGTTAGAGAACCTGATGTTCGACTTTATTAATGGTGAAATCGATGTACTGGTTGCTACGACAATTATTGAGACGGGGCTTGATATTTCCAATGTGAATACGATGATTATTCAAGATGCCGATAGAATGGGTCTTTCTCAACTTTATCAGCTAAGAGGGCGCGTGGGAAGATCCAATAGGGTTGCCTATGCCTACTTGATGTATAAACGTGATAAAGTGCTTCAGGAAGTGGCAGAAAAGCGATTGGCGGCCATAAGGGAGTTCACTGAATTCGGTGCTGGATTCAAGATTGCCATGCGAGATCTTGAAATTAGGGGGGCAGGTAATCTTCTGGGGGCTAGGCAACATGGTCATATGGACGCTGTTGGGTATGATTTGTACTGTAAGATGCTTGAAGGAGAGGTGAAGGCGCTTAAAGGCGGCAAGAAGGCAGTCGAGGAATTTGAGACGACGGTTGAGCTGAGTATGGATGCCTTTATTTCGCCGAATTATATCCCTGATGAGGTTAGAAAGATTGAGGCTTACAAGAAGATTGCTGCTATCGGTAATGAAGAGGATATGTCTGATATGATGGATGAACTTCTGGACCGATATGGTGACCTGCCAAGGGCAGTGATGAATCTCCTTGAAATTGCCCTTGTGAAAGCTTTGGCCCACGATGTTGGGGTTATGGCTCTTAGTGAAAAGAATGGTGCCTATATATTTGAAATGAAACCGGACGCAGCAATCAATCCAAGTAAGATTCCAGCATTGATTAAAACCTATAGAAACCGGCTTAAATTCACTGTGGCAAAGAAGCCGTATTTTTCCTTTACAGTAGCGCCAAAGGAGAAAAAAGAAATTTTCAGACATATTAAGACTCTGTTACAGGCATTGAATGATTTGAAGGATGAACCAAGCTAACTTATAATGATAAGAGCGTCAAAAGTTTGTTTCATAAAGAATTTGCACAATATATAGCATTTCGTTGAAGCATCTCAACACTATATATTGTACACATTCTATTCAACTTAACCTTTTGATGCCTTAGTGACATAATCTTAGTATATTTATTTTTGGGATGTATGGGTTAGTACAGATTGATACGACCAATTTTTTGAAGGAATAGATCGGTGATGACCGATGAGAATGGCTGGTGAGACTATGGGGGCAAAGTTTGTCTGGCTATCTTCTCTTTTAATGCTGCTGCTCGTTCTTGGTGGGTGTTCTACCAGAGGAGCGGAACCATGGATGACAATTGATACTGTTGCTGTCTATGAAGGTGAGGCCATGCTTTATCTTTATCAGACCTATGTGGCATTTGAATCCCATGGAGGCAGTGATGTGTGGCTTATTGAAGATTTTAGTGGTGGTAAGTCAGCAGGAGAAGTGGCTAAGCAAGGTGCATCGGATAATTTGATTAGAGCCAAAGTGTTGGCTGATAGAGCAGTGACAATGGGTGTGGTGATAGATGAAGAGACACGTGGAGAGATTGAAACAAATGCGGCGTCATACTTTGAAACATTGCCAGAGCCTCTTGTTGTTGCGGCGGACATTTCCACGGATACGGTTGAACGGGTCCTTGAAGATGCTTATTTGGGGCTTCAGGTCATGGAAGCGACAACTGTAGGTTATGAGCCTACGTTGGCTGACATCACCAATCATATGTTGGCAAATGAGGAATACAAGCGTTTGCTTGAACTTGAAGGTGTTGACATCTTGACTTCTTATCGTGTTCAGCATCTTGTCATTCGGACACATGTTCAGGATGATAACCGACAATGGACCCCATTGCCGGAAGAAGAACAGGAACAAGCCTACATGTTAGTGACAGACCTGCACCAAATGCTTGATGGCGGCGAGTCCTTTGTCAGTATATTAAAGGCTTTTGGTGATCTGAACTATTATGAGGATCAGCCGGAAGGCATTATTTACAATAAGGCCCAGTTGCCCCCGGAATTCAGCGTGGCGTTAGACGATCTTGAAGCTGGTCAGTTTACAGAAGTAATTGAAGGCAGAACAGGGTATCATATCCTGTATCTTGAAGAAAAACATCTGCCGACAGAAGAGGAATTGTTTGACTATCAGGAGCAATTTGGCGCATGGGAGGCATCCCTTAGAGCAGAAGCGGTGGGTGCATTGAATCAGGAGGCTTTTGATGCCATTTACAGCCGATGGAAGGAAGAATTGTCGGTGGATTATGGCGAGGATTGGCTGAATGTCACCATAGAGACCATGGTTGATATATTGGAAGGTGAGGCAGAAGCAAGTGATTAGAATAGAACCTTCAGGTGAGAAATATACCTTTGATGACCTTGTGAAAATCATGGCATTACTGCGTAGCGATGCAGGGTGTCCGTGGGATAGGGAACAGGATCATGAGAGCATCAAGAACGATGCGGTAGAAGAGGCTTATGAGTTGGTGGAGGCAATTAACAATAAGGACGTTGCGAATATCCGAGAGGAGCTCGGTGATTTATTGTTGATGGTCCTTTTTCATAGCAGAATTGGTGAAGATGAAGAGACCTTCACATTAGAAGAGGTTATTGACGGCATAGCATCTAAGCTGGTTTACCGTCATCCTCATGTCTTTGACAGCAGAAAAGTATCGGATTCTTCGGAAGTGCTTAGGAACTGGGATGAACTAAAACTTGCGGAAAAATACATACAAAGTGCGACACAAGATATCAAGCAAGTACCGAAGGCCTTGCCGGCGTTGACACGGGCAAGAAAAGTGCAAAAAAAAGCGTCTAAAGCCGGTATGGATTTTTCTGAAGTGAGCCAGGTATTCGATAAACTCAAGGAAGAAACTGAGGAACTGCATGAAGCTATTGCCCTAGGCGGTGCATCGGCTATTGAGGATGAATTTGGTGATTTACTCTTCGGAATGGTTAATTTATCAAGGTTTTTGGGGGTAAATCCGGAAAATGCCTTGACAAACGCAGTTGAAAAGTTTATAAATAGATTTGAGGGCGTTGAAAACCTCGCAAAAGCCCGAAAAATGGAGCTTTCCGAGCTTTCAGCGGAGTCTTTGGACCAATTATGGGAAGAAGTGAAAAAAGGCTAATGATCGCATCAGCGATTGTTATATAGACGGTGGGAATCGTCGCGTATTCTGTTCAAAAAATAATCTGACCCGGCACATGTATAGTAAGTGTGCTGGATTAAAACTATGTAGAGGAGGAGTTATTTTATGAACAAATCTGAATTAGTAGCTGCTATCGCAGAACAAACTGAACTTAGCAAAAAAGACGCAGAAAAAGCATTGGCTGCATTCGTTGATGTAATTTCCGAGGAACTTGCAAATGGTGGCAAGATCCAACTCGTTGGTTTCGGTACTTTCGATGTTGCTGAAAGAGCCGCACGCGAAGGACGTAACCCACAAACTGGTGCAACAATGAAGATTCCAGCTTCCAAAGCACCAAGATTCAAAGCCGGTAAAGCACTTAAAGACGCTGTTAACGGTAAGTAATATTATTGCTAGTTAAGAAGTGAATGTGAGGCTGTACAGTGAAAACTGTTCAGTCTCTTTTACTTTATCAGTCGGCGATTAGCTTCGTCGGGTTAGCAGGTGAAGATGCTCACTTATGTAGGTACGCATCGTTCCTCCACCCACTGAACTTCCTTGCTACTCATCCGACTGACTGAGTAAAAGGTATGCGACACCTTTCTAAAATGCTTTTGGAGGTGGGCTTATAATGGTATAATGGGGTTGACAGTAACAAACATCGGTATTAGATAGGACATAGCGTATGAGAATTGATAAATATCTTAAGGTATCCAGATTGATAAAGAGACGTACAGTTGCAAGTGACGCTTGCGCCGCGGGACGTGTTAAAGTGAATGAGAAACAGGTTAAGTCATCGGCTACGGTTAAAGAAGGGGATATCATCGAGATTACGTTTGGTAATCGTGTTGTTAAGGTGGAAGTGATACAGGTGAAGGATACTACAAAGAAGGACGAAGCAAAAGAGATGTTCAAGTATCTATAAGTGGATTCGATGCAACGTGTATGTATGAGGGTTGAAGATGCGGAAGTTAAGAAACAGCCATAAAAGAGCTATATATTTCATGAGTTTTGTTCTGGTGTTGATGATTGGTATCGGCATTGTACAGGTGACATCTTCTTACGATAAGCATGAGGCTTTACAGGCGGAGATTGCCGTTCTGGAGGCACAGAAGACAGAAGAGAACCTAAGAGCAATCGAGTTGAAACAGACAATCAATGATATGAACAGCCGTGCCTTCATAGAGAAAATGGCAAGACAGCGTTTTGGTCTTATTTATCCTGATGAAACGGTTATAGACACATCGGAATCTGATTGATGGTAAGTGGTTGTTGCCATTAAGGCATTAGGGGTCAATGGCATTGATGAAAAGGGTATATGGTTTTAAAGAGACATTCATATGGAGCTAAGGCTCCTTTTTGTTTTTCATAAGATACGTAGGTGATTTAAGTGAACGTTGAACAATGGATTCAAGAGGAAAAGTTAATACAAAGGGGTGATCATATTGCTGTGGCCCTTTCAGGTGGACCGGATTCGATGGCTTTGCTCCATTGGCTGCTTGGTGCCAGAGAAGCATGGCAACTAACCTTGACAGCCATACATATTCATCATGGACTGAGAGAAGCGTCTGATGCGGAAGCAACATTCGTTGAAGCTTATTGTCAAAGTCACGACGTACCAATTGATATTCACCATGTTGACTTAGAGTGTAAAGCCTACAAAGGCATGTCCACAGAAGAGAAAGCAAGAGCGGCAAGATACAACATATTTAAGCAGCATATTGAAGCTCACCAGTGTCTCGTGGCTTTGGCACATCATATGAATGACCAGGCAGAGACGGTATTATTAAATCTACTTAGAGGTGCAGGTCCGCAAGGGCTTAAAGGGATGATGGCAAAACGAGGTGGTTATATAAGACCGCTGTTGACAACGAAGCGCTCTCAGATCATGGCCTATTGCAAGGCAAATGATGTACCATATGTCACTGATGCGTCCAACGAATCATCCGAATACACTAGGAATTATTTGAGAAATGAGATTTTGCCGGTTATTGAAGAAAGGGTACATCCGAATGTGGTGGAACGGATATGTACAACAGCAAAGATTCTTGATGAGGAAAATACTTTTCTTAACCGATTGGCCAATGAGGCGTACCGCAAGATGCTAATATCAGAGAAAGGGTCCGTTTGTCTGGATCGGACCATATTCAATGAAGTGGATCCGGTTATAGGAAAACGTGTTCTCAAGATAGGCTTGTCAGAGATTATGCCGGGATTACGGAATGTGTCATATATCCATCTTTCTGAGGCAGTGACCTTGATTAGAGATGGAGAGACTGGGAAAAGGCTCACATTGCCGGAACAATGCAGCATAAGGTTGGAGTACAACCGGATTTTTCTTGAAAAAGAAGTGGCGGATGGGAACGGTATTATGGACCCGATTCTTATTGATAAGAGGATGCTTGAAGATGGAAGGATTCATGTATTACATGGACTGTGCTTGTGCGTCAAACCCTCTAATGCCCCAGAAAGCTATCCCAAAAATCTATGTACGAAACGGTTGGACTATGATAAAATGAAAACTGATTTATCCCTGCGCACAAGAAGGCCGGGCGATTGGCTGACCATTGATCGGAATGGCCACAGAAAGAAACTGAAAAATTTCTTTATCGATAAAAAAGTACCCCGAAAGAATAGGGACAGCACTTTGTTACTTGCTGCTGGAGGGGAGATCCTGTGGATTGTCGGAGATAGGATAAATGAAAGTTATAGAATCAGCGAAACAACGAAGCTGGTTCTGGAAGTGTCTTTTATAGAGGAGGATCATCAATGAATGGTGAGATACAAGTACTGGTTTCCCAGGAAGATTTACAAAAAAGAGTAACTGAGTTAGCTAAAGAACTCTCTGAAGCGTACAGAGGTAAAGAGCTGCATATGATCTGCGTCCTCAAAGGTGGTGTGATGTTCATGTCTGATTTGTCTAAGGAGATTGATCCGGATGTGCCGGTGACCATGGATTTCATGGCAGTATCAAGCTACGGCAATGAGACATCCTCATCTGGTGTCGTTAAGATTGTCAAAGACTTGGATGAGACCATTGAAGGTAAGGATGTTCTCATTGTTGAGGACATTATTGACTCAGGGAGAACACTTAGTTACCTCGTTCAGATTCTTAATGATAGGAATCCTAACAGCATTAAGATATGTACGTTGCTGGATAAGCCTGAACGACGTGTTGTGGATGTGGATGTGGCATATGTTGGTTTCTCCATCCCTGACTTGTTTGTCCTGGGTTACGGTCTGGATTATGCTCAAAGATATCGTAATCTTCCTTATATTGGGAAGATGGTTGGTTTGGAGTAAAGGCAGATTAACATTAATTATTAAATAAGTATAAATATGAAATCCGTTGAATTGCAAAGCGGTCTTAAGTATGTTACCATTGAAAACAATTAGATAGGGTACGATGAAAGAAGTCTCTTCATATTTCTGCCATCAATAAGCCCTTTAAGACGAAAGGAGGATGACAGATGAAAAACTTCAGAAGTTACAGCTTTTATTTGCTGTTAATACTGGTACTGATGTTTGCGCTTTACTTTACAAGCATGAACTCAGATAACAGTCAGGCAGATTATAGCTATACTGAATTCCTTTCTGAGCTGGACTCCGTATCTCGTGTAGAAATCAGTCCTAATCTGGAAATCCCGACAGGTGAAATCACCGTTGTCTATAGTAATATGAGTACTAAGTCTTTCTATACGACGGATACCGAACGTATCAAGGAAGATATTATCTCATACAACAATGGGCAAGAATTGATCACTATTAAAGAAAATGATGTACCTCGTTCAAACTGGTTTGTAACCTTGTTGCCATCGATTGTGATTCTGGTTGCAGTTGTATTCCTGTTGATCTTCATCATGAATCAAGCACAAGGAGGCGGAGGCGGTAATCGTGTCATGTCCTTCGGTAAAAGTCGTGCTAAGATGGTGGTCGATGAAGATAAGGATATCAACTTTGATAAGGTTGCCGGTCTTGAAGAGGAAAAAGAAGAGCTTGAAGAAGTAGTTGAGTTCCTTAAGAGTCCGAGGAAGTTCGTTGAAGTTGGTGCCAGAATACCAAAAGGTGTCCTTTTGGTAGGTCCTCCCGGTACTGGTAAGACCCTTCTTGCGAAAGCGGTTGCCGGTGAAGCCGGTGTTCCTTTCTTCAGTATCTCAGGTTCTGACTTCGTAGAGATGTTCGTCGGTGTCGGTGCTTCTAGGGTACGTGACTTGTTTGAGAATGCCAAGAAGAATTCACCATGTATTGTCTTTATTGATGAGATTGACGCTGTTGGTCGTAAAAGAGGCGCTGGGCTTGGTGGTGGTCACGATGAACGTGAGCAGACACTGAATCAGCTGCTTGTTGAGATGGACGGATTCGGAATTAATGAAGGTGTTATTGTTGTTGCGGCAACAAACAGAGCGGATATTCTTGACCCGGCTCTTTTAAGACCGGGACGTTTTGACCGTAAAGTATATGTTGGTAAACCGGACGTTAAAGGTCGTGAGGCCATCCTTAAAGTGCATGCTAAAGGCAAGCCCCTTTCCGATGACGTGAACCTTCAGGAAGTCGCAGCGACGACCGCTGGATTTACCGGTGCGGATCTTGAGAATTTACTGAATGAAGCAGCGATCTATGCTGCCCGTTCAAGCAACAAGATTGTTTCTCAATCAGACCTTCGTAGAGCCTTTATTAAAGTTGGTATTGGTACTGAGAAGAAGAGTCGTGTTATCAGTGCGAAAGAGAAGAAGATTACAGCTTATCACGAAGCTGGTCATGCCATTATCTTTGAAGTTCTGGATGAACTTGACCCGGTACACAGCATCTCAATTATTCCGACAGGTATGGCTGGTGGCTACACAATGCCGTTGCCTGGCAGGGATCCGATGTATGTGACAAAGCGCAAGATGGAAGAAGAGATTATATCCCTTCTTGGTGGTCGTGCTGCTGAGCTCTTGATTATGGATGATGTGACAACAGGTGCTTCCAATGACATAGAGCGTGCCAGTACTATTGCACGTAATATGGTGGTTAAGTATGGTATGTCAGACGTTATTGGTCCGATTCAGTTCGGTGATTCCAATGATGAAGTCTTCATTGGACGTGATTGGGGTCATACGAGAAACTATGGTGAGAACATTGCTGGCTTGATTGATAGTGAGATTAAGCGCATTGTCGACTATGGTTATGAACAAGCCAAATCCATTCTTGAGGAGAATATGGATATTCTTCACAGGACAGCAGAACTTCTTATGAAACATGAGAAGATTACTGGTGCACAGTTTAGATTATTATTTGATGCTAAGGAGAATGGCGATACCCTTGATGCTGTAGAACTTGACGATGTCAAGGTTGACGATATCCTGTTTGGAACGTCCCAAGCTAAAGACGAAGCGGTTGAAGAACCGACGGTGGCTGGTGATAGTGATGGGGATATGTCTATTGATAAAGCCACAGAAGAAGTATAAGAACCATAATCAAACGAATATGATTTATACAAACCCGATTCAAACAATGAATCGGGTTTATTTTTTTAACGACTCTATGCAATGAATTAGAGAAAAGTGGGTCGAATGCACTAAAAAAATGATTTATTTCATGAAATCATATTGACAAGGCGTATGTGATTTGCTATTATACAAAGTTACATTTTGACAAGGAATGCAAATTGTGATATAATCTGATACAAGCGGCACTGTATAAATAGAGATAAGTGTCTTTCAACGGAGCTTAAAGATGAGGTGTTTCAATGATCGGTAGAGAAGATATATTCGCAGTCAGGCAGCAGGTTAATGCGCATATTGGCAGCAAAGTGCGTATTCGTGCCAACAAAGGCCGTAAGAGAGTGGTGGTCAAAGAGGGTGTGCTTGAGAATACGTATCCTAGTATATTCGTTGTTAAGGTTCATAATGAGCAACTGAATTCCTACAGGAGCGTTTCTTACAGTTATACTGACTTGCTGACACATAATGTAGAGTTGTCAATTTGCAGAGAATAGTCACACTGATCACCAGGGTATATGATGCCTTGGTTTTTTTTTGTTTTTTTTGAGAAATGACTTTTAATCAGCGAAACTAACAGAATCATTTCAATTTGAACCGTTGGGCATTGTCAAAGAGGTGTACTTTGTATATAATATAAAGTATACAAAGTACAAAATCTCAAAGTAATTCTTTTCATTAAGAATGAATAGAGCGTTTTGTTGGATTAAGTGGGTAGGTTATGAAGGAAGTCAGACGTATTGCGCATGCAAAAATCAATTTAGGACTAGATGTCGTCAGTAAACGAGATGATGGCTATCATGACCTACGTATGGTTATGGAGACGATTACCCTTCATGATAAGCTATTGCTGCGTAAGATTAGAAAGAATGACGTAGTGCTTAAGACGAATCTTCATTATCTTCCGACAGATGATCGGAATCTGGTGGTGAAGATCATCCGATACATGAAAGAGAACTATAAGATTCATGTGGGTGTTTTTGTAGATTTGTATAAGGTCATTCCTGTTGGTGCCGGATTGGCAGGAGGCAGTGCTGATGCGGCACAGGCCATTCTAGGTATGAATGAATTATTTGGTCTTGAACTTGGGACAGAAGAGATGTGCAGAATCGGATTGCAGTTCGGTGCGGATATTCCTTACTGTATTCGTGGCGGCGCCATGCTTGCGGAAGGTATCGGCGAGGTGTTGACACCGATTTCACAACCCATGAAGCTGGAGATGGTGATTGTCAAACCTAAGGTCAGTGTACCGACACCGACAGTGTTTAAGAATCTGCGGGTGGATGCATTAAGACAGCATCCGGATATCGATGGACTGATAAGAGCCCTTGATAAGTCGGACTTCAAACAGGTGACTGCTTGTCTTGGGAATGCCCTTGAGGAGGTTACCTTTGAGTTCTTTCCAGAGGTGTCAGTGGTGAAAGAAGCTATTATTGAGACGGGAGCTAGTGGTGCTTTAATGAGTGGCAGTGGGTCCGCCGTGTTCGGGATTTATAAAGATAGAGATGCCTGCAAAAAAGCGGCAAAGCAATTAAGCAAACATCCTTTGGTAAGGAATGCGTTTGTAGCACAGACAGTATAGGGAAAGCGAGGAAGCAACATGGATTCAGATTTAAAAGTATCCGTAAATGAATATCTCCCACTTAGGGACATTGTTTTCAATTCACTGAGAAAAGCTATACTCAAAGGTGAATTGGAACCAGGCGAAAGATTGATGGAAAAGCAACTTGCTGAGAAGATGGGTGTCAGTCGAACGCCGATCCGTGAAGCGATCCGTAAGCTTGAACTGGAAGGGCTTGTCATTATGGTCCCTAGAAAAGGTGCTGAAGTGGCTATGATTACAGAGCAAGACATTAAAGATGTTCTTGAGGTGAGAGCGGCTCTTGAAAGTCTTGCTGTCAAACTTGCGTGTCAACGTATGGAGAAGCAAGACATTAATAATCTATTGGCCGTGAATGATGCCTTTACAGGCGCAGCCAAACGTCATGATGTGGAAACGGTTATTAAGAAAGATGTGGAATTTCACGATACCATATACGCCGCAACGAACAATAATAAATTGGTTGGAATGATCAATAACCTTCAGGAACAGATATATCGCTTCCGTGTAGAGTATATTAGAGAACTGGAAGACTTTGACGATATTGTTAGAGAACACGAAGAAATTGTCGCAGCGATTGTGGACAGGAAAAGTGACCTGGCTCAAGATATTGCAACTAGACATATAGAGAACCAAGAAGAAGCAGTCGTTCGCTTGATTATTCAGTAATCACTTATAATCGACATTTTTATCATATATAACATACTTAACCCAGCTATCCTTGCGTTTAGCTGGGTTTTTGTTTTAGAATTAAACAACGTGAAAGGACAAATAGATGCCATTCATGTACATGAAGGATCACGTGATAGGATCATTCAATTAATTTTGAAAGTAGAGGTTAACGATGAGTTCAATTAGAAGAAAAGTCGGATCAGTGCTTATTGGTGTGGTTGCTTTGCTTTTGGCGGTGTTTTATATTTACACTCAAGATTTTTATGAGGCAAGCGAGTATGTGTCGGATGTTATGGTTGCAAGTGCCGATAGAATTGTCAAACTGGATAACTTGACATTGGTGATTCCAGATAAAGCCAGCGATATAGGTTTGATCTTTTATCCGGGTGGCAAGGTGGAAGTTGACGCGTATATGCCACTGATGATTCAGCTTTCTGATCTGGGCATTAACTGTCTGTTGGTTGAGATGCCTTTTAATTTGGCGGTGTTCGACAAAGACGCAGCGGATAAGGCCAGAGCTTCCATGCCGAATATTGAGACGTGGTACCTTGCGGGTCACTCTTTGGGTGGGGCTATGGCAAGTACCTATATAGGGGAGGCATCCTTAGATTATGAGGGGTTGATTTTACTAGGGTCTTATCCGGTTAACGATGCCTCCATAGATTCATTGGTCATCTATGGTACGTATGATGGAGTGGTGGACCTAGATAAGACTGGTGCCGCTAATGAAGTCTATGAGATCGTCGGTGGTAATCATGCTTACTTTGGTGACTATGGTGAGCAAGACGGTGATGGAACAGCACAGGTCTCCAGATTAGAACAGCAGAGACAAACAGTACAAAGGATCAGTGCTTATATATTTGAATAACTATAGGTGTTTTGTAAGAAGAGAAACGAGTGCAGAAGGATTTGAGATCAGCTGCACTCGTTTCTTTATTTTAATACGTACACAATTTCAAGAGGTAGATGTCCTTCGAACTGAATTCAGTACACTTTGTTAAAATGGTCTTCTCGACTTTGAATTAATCATCCAATGTAGCCGTCAAGGGTTTTAGCCAATGGTTGAAACCTGTAAGTACTTTTTCAGGCATTATAAGGGATGTGTACACTTTGTCCATATCTTTCAGCTGTTTGGAAAAAGTTGCTCTTCGGCTGTCGACTGCCCCTGGGCCTAGATTATCAATCTCAATATATTGGGTAGTCATCTCGGCAATAGGCTTGTCCCAGTTATGCCAACCAACAGGGTGGATGGACGTGTCAAGATGGCAGTTTGAAAAGATGGTTTTGGCATAATCACGCCAAGGACGACCGAGGTAAACCCCTTCAAGATCTTCTCCTGTAATTTGACAGTTGTTGAATATAAAACCAAAGGTGGCAGATGCAGATGTATTGGGTGCCGTAATATAGGACTCGTGCCCTTCGCTTTGTAATGGTATCGTATGCACATGGCACTGGTTAAAGTAAGCGAGATTCGAACCGAAGATGTAATCTACATCACCTTCTACATAGCAGTTCTCAAAGTAATTTTGACCTTGCTCATGTATAACGTCAACGTCTGAATCTAAGAACCATTCTGGTGCGTAGATACGCCCTAGAAATTCCGCGGTCATTTCTCCACTGTAAATTGTATCTTGGTAACCGATGAAGCGACAGTTGTAGAAGGATGCCCGATCTGAAGTGATAAAGGCGGCGACGGCTTGACCATTCACGGAACCTGGACCAGAAGTGTTTTGAATCGTGAGATTCTCCACGCATAGATCAGCGCCGCAAAATATGACTGAAAAACTGTTGAATGTTCCCATTGGTTCTTGGTTTGGCCCTAGAGATTTAGCGCCATGGTGCCAAGTTAGAATCGTATTTAAAGGGTCTTGCCCAATAAGCCTTACATTGTTTCTTCTTAGGAAGACCTTTTCTTCATAAATACCAGAAGCGATATGAATGGTCACTGGTTCCGAACTGTCTTTGACAGAGATCAATGCTTCGTTAACGGAGTTGTAGGCGGTAGCATCATTGAGGGAAACATGAAGGGTAATCATTTGAATCCTTTCCTGTCACAAGTCAAGCCATGCTTGACTTATGGTGTCTTTTTATTTGTGTTTGGTACTCATGGTAATATTTAGCAAAGAGATTGTCAATGAATTTAGTGAATACAATATTGGCTTTGATATTAAAACTTTATCGTAGTACTTCTTGATAAGATATAGATAGTGTATAGTTGTCTCTCTTATTGGCAAGTGCTATAATTAATTAAGACAAATGACGCCTGTTTGAAGTGGAGGAGAAAGCAATGACGGTTGAACAACTAAACCCAGCTTCTTGCTGGACCTATCTATTAACCAACAACGATGAGGCAGTGCTGATTGATCCGGTAATTGATCATGTAAGCGATTATCTAGCGTTGCTTAAAGAACGGGATTTGACACTGACTCATGTGGTGGACACCCATACCCATGCCGATCATATATCTGCAGGCCCATCTCTTAAGGATGCTACAGACTGTAAGTATATGATGCACAATGTAGCGCCTCCAAAATGTGTGACAGAACATGTGAGTGAAGGCGATGTTATTAATCTGGCTGGAAGAGAAGCAAAGATTCTTGAGACGCCAGGACATACAAGAGACTCCATTAGTTTGCTGTTTGACGATATGATTTTCACAGGTGATTTCTTATTCTTGGAAGATGCAGGTGCTGGAAGGGATGACCTTCCAGGAGGGGATCCAAGCGCTCACTATGATAGTCTACAGAAGCTGGTAGGGTTATCGGATGAGTTGATGGTATACCCGGCACATGAATACAGAAAGCGTAAGCCTTCCAAACTCTCAGTTCAAAGAGAAAAGAACCCTCATATGCAATTATCTACCAAGGAAGAATTTATCAATTATATCAATGAGTTGAAGCTGGGTCCAGCAGACTGGATGAAAGATGTTCTGGCGGCCAATTACAAGTGTTCCAGAGACCCGAATGCAGCTTGGATTCCTACTGATGTACCGGCTTGTGAGATTAAAGGTACCATGAACCCAAATGCTGGAGATGTTGAAGTGCATTTCGTATGTAATGATAAGATGAGAGAAGCCAAAGATCAAGGTGCCCTTCTCCTTGACGTACGAGAACCCTATGAGCTTGAAGGTGAGTTGGGACACATACCAGGCGTCAGAAATATTCCAGTAGGATCAATCAGTCACAGTATTGATAAACTTGCCGATTACAAAGATAAGTCGATTGTCGTCATATGCCGGTCTGGTGCCAGAGCTACGACAGCAGCCCAGATACTGATCACCGGTGGCTTTAAAGATGTTGTTGTTCTGGAAGGTGGAATGCTTGGATATAGACGAGGATAGAAACGGGGGATTCCCACCGCAAAAGGTCCCACGGACCATTTGCTATCAGGTCTCGTTCGAACCCTTCAGGTCAAAATAAAAGAACCCATCGAAAACTGAGTTTTCAATGGGTTCTTCTATTCTAGCGGAGAGAAGGAGATTCGAACTCCTGGTCCCTTGTGAGGACAATGCTTTTCGAGAGTTCGAAAAAAGCAATAGGTAAAATCCCCTCAATCTGTTCTATCCAAGAGTTCCATGGGCAGTCGTTTGTTATAAGAGTAATTATAACATCTATCAACAAAAATGTCGCCCAAACGTCGTCCAACTAACTTAAAATATAGGTTAATACCTGAAAAGGTAGTTTTGTTGTTATTGTATCTTATTCAAGTATTAGGATCATTTGTAGTGAACCGTACCATAAATAACTGCGGTTTTTTCCTGGAGAGGTGTGTAGAATGCTTCACCTCCACTTTCAAAATCCACCACTTTTCGAGAGAGAAGATGGTGGATTTTGTTGTATTAATGTATAGAAAAGAGTAAAATTAAATGTAATTACGAGTATACTATAAAGGTTAATGCATATACATGATATGAAGGTGGAGAATTATGACTGACAATATATTGGATTTACTAGTTAGTAGAAATGAGTTTCCGATACTTTTTATTGGTTCAGGAATATCTAAAAGATATCTAAAAGAATATCCAAGTTGGGAAGGTCTTTTAAAAGGTATCTGGTCAGATATACATAACGGAAGTGATTTTTATGCCCATTTGGGAACGCTTAAAAATGAACTTGAGGAATCTGGCATAACTGATGATATAGACTTTCATGTTTATGTTAAGGTTGCAGAAGAAATTGAACATGAAATAAAAACACATTTTTTCTCAGAGAAAATGGATATAGATGGCCTTACAGCTGAGCTTGCTTATAAAAACAGTATTTCACCATTCAAGTTTTTGCTTTCAAACATATTTTCTAAAGCTGAATATTGGCCAGATAAGAATGATGAGCTGAACTCTTTTGAGAAAATGCTAAATAAGTCGCAGATTATTCTTACAACGAATTATGATTCACTAATTGAAGAAAAATATAATGCCATAAGTCATTACGAACTAAAAACATTTATTGGGCAAAAAGGATTTTTTGAGCAGACTCCTGGCTATGCAGAATTATATAAAGTTCATGGATGCTCAACGGATAGTTCATCAATCGTTATAACTGAGAGTGATTATAAGAAGTTTGATGAGAACTCAATACTTATTAGTGCAAAAATAATATCAACGTTGTTACATTCACCTATTATTTTTCTGGGATATTCACTTACAGATAGGAATATTAGAAAGATTATTAGGGACTTTGTGGGTTCGTTAGGTGATTCTGAAAAGATGACCTTAGAAAAGCGATTAATAGTTGTTGAATGGCTTGATGGTGAAGAAGGCATGATAGAGGAAGTTGTTCATGATAATGATTTGGGTTGTAGAATGACTGTCATACGCACTGATAATTTTAAGCATATTTATGATAGAATATCAGAGATAAATCAAGGTGTAGCACCATCTGAGATAAGAAGATATCATCATGTGATAAAAAAACTTATTGTTGATAGAGGTGTGAATGGAACACTAGATACAGTGTTATTATCACCTTCAGATTTAGACGATATAGAGGAAGTCATTGAAAATAAGAATTTAGTAGTAGCTGTAGGAGATAAAGCTGTTATTTTCCAAATGCCTACTATCAGGCAGTATGTGAAAGAGTACTTCAGTGATGTGAAAAAAAGACAGCACACCGAGACTATGATGAGGTATATAGCAACACAAGGAGCAAAAGCAAGATTGCCTTTTATGAAGTATTTATCGGTTGAAGCTATTGATAATAGTGGATTGAGTCCGGATGAAAAAAAGAGATTGAAAATACGCCTAAAAGAGCAGGTCGACATAGGAAGTCATATTGATTCCATATTATCAAGTTATTGTACAAACTACGACTCGATTCAAAGAATTAAATCACTTAATTTTACTAGGGCTAGTGAAATGGACGTTGTGTCGTATAATCATGAGAAGTTTAGTTCCGAAGAATTGTTGGAGTATGTTATGGATAAACTGGACGAATATGAGAAAGAAGGATTGACAAAACTGAGTACATCATTTAGAAGATTGAGTTTAGTGCTAGACTTGAAACTGAATAAAGAAGGAGCATACAAAGAGAGATAATTTATGTGATTTATAAGATTGCTATGAAAAATCCGCCATTTTTCAAGAGAGAGGATGGTGGATTTTGTTGTATTCAAGCGAATGAATTAGTAAAATTATTGAAGTCGTTTATTTGGAATCTGTGCTATGTTTGCATTTTAACAGTCTGCATTTAACTAGTTAAGAAAAGGGTGAAGGGTAATGAGTGATAAAAAAAGAGGGCTAAGTATAGGACAGAAAGTTAAGGCTTCTTTAGTAAAAATTATGAGTACGTATGATGACACTTTCTATGAGGAACAGATTAGAAGCCAAGAAGTAAAACTAAACATTCTAAATGCTCAGGTAGAAGAATACCATTTACCAAAGCTAATTGCTCATGACTCGGATTTATATTGCCCTAGAGCTGAAAAGAACAAAGTAAGATTCTATTATATTAGCGATATTCATATAAATCATAAGCTCAAAGCTAATTTTCCAGAAAAGGCCTCAGAAGAAGAAATTATAAAGTACATTGACAGCGTCATAAATGAAATGCTTGTGAATTATATAGAAAGAGATAGTGCAGAATGGAGTGAAGCCACTCTATTAATCACGGGAGATGTATCATTTGATTTTGTTATAGCAAAGTTATTTTATACAGCACTTCGAAGTAGAATAAAAAAGGGCAAGATAATCGTTACTTTGGGTAATCATGAGCTGTGGGATAAAGTGCACTGTAGCCTCAGCCTTGAAGAAATTATCAAAAGTTACCGAAAAATGCTAAATGAACTGGATATTATTCTTCTCCATAATGAGCTCTTATTGATAAAAAAAATTGGAAGTCCAGAGAAGGTTTCTGAGGATGAGTTACGAGCTTTGTCGAATGAGGAAATACAGGAAATGTGCCTGACAGTCCCAATGCTTATTCTGGGTGGAATTGGATTTTCAGGTAATAATCGTAAATATAATGCTACGAGTGGATTATACAGTAATGTTATTACTACACACGAAAGAGATATGGAAGAAAGCTTGCGTTTTGAGAGTCTGCATGACAAGTTGGTCAATGCTGTTGGTTCTAAAGACTTAATTGTAATGACACATATGCCGATGTCAGACTGGTCCACTAAACCTTACAATAAGCATTGGGTATATGTTAATGGTCACAATCATATAAACGAATATCAAAAAAATGAGTTTAAAACCGTATATGCTGATAATCAAGTTGGATATTATAATGACACTTATATGTTAAAAGGATTCAATTTAGGAACGACTTATAACATTTTTGAATTCTTAGAAGATGGTATTTTTGACATAAAGCCAGATGAATATAAGAAATTCTACTACGGCATGGGCATACCAATGCAGTTTAAAAGAAAAACCGGTTCCATAAAGTTGCTTAAACGGACCGGATTCTACCTGTTCATGTTGGAAGACAAGGGAAAACTCTATATTCTAGATGGAGGTAAACCCAAGAAACTTGATATAATGAATATCGACTATTATTATGAGCATATGGTTAATTATTCGATTGGTTTAAATGAAGCAACAAGGAGATTTAGAGAATACTTGGAATTTGTATCTGATGAAGTAATGAAAATTGGGGGGAGTGGTTTTATTCATGGAACGATTATAGATATCGATTTCTACAATCATATAAATGTTAATCCTCAAGATGGAACTATCATGTACTACAATGCAAACGCAATAGATGATAGGATTGAATACGAAGTTGCTGAGACCTTTCTTCTAAATCATAGACCGGACCTACATAAGAACTTATTAGAAGTTAGAGCTAAAGATAATAAAAATGCGCTTATGTTAACAGGTAATGATGAAGCGGTCAATAACTTACCTACACTATCAGCGGATACAAGCATGTATAGGCCTTCAAGGCTTATGAAATCATTACAATACCTGACAAACAATAAGATTATCAGAGTCTGGAAAAATATTGTATTGGATAGGAACTACGATATGTTGAAAGAATAGGTAATGATAAAAGGGTTTAATCGTATGTTATTCTGATGATTTGAAACGGAAGGAAATACTGGATGATTAATAAACCTAAAAATTATAGCGAAGAAGAGATAATGCAGCTATTGAAGCAAGATGCATATTATTATATTCAACATATAGACTTAACAAATGACCATTGTATGATGGCGGTTAAATCTGATGGACTTTCATTGAAGTTTATTCCTAAGAGGAACCAAACCAAAGAGATTTGCATGTCTGCAGTGAGAAGGAATACTAGAGCTATAAAATATGTAAGCAAAAAGTTTTTGGATGAAGAGTTATATATTGCTGCGGCTCTTAGCGATGAACCTTATTTAGGCTATATTCCGAAGAAATATTTAACTCAGGAAATATGCGATATAGCAGTCTCAAAAAGAGCGGATGCAATTTCTAATGTGCCGTATGAGTATCAAACAATGGAACTAAGAAAAGCAGCTGTGGTTAAAGATTGGCGTACACTTGGATTAATTGATAAAAGAAAAAGGTCAAAGAAGCTGTGTATGATGGCTTATAAATATGATGTGGAAGCAATTAAGTACTTTCCAGAAAAAATACTGACAAAAGAATTATGTGAAGAAGCTGTAATGATAGAACCGTTGTTGAGTATTCATGTCCCAAATAGATTTCTAACGGAAAGTATTAGACAAGCCTTAGTTGATAGGGAAACAGAAGATAGCAGTTATATACCAAATATAATTGAAGAAACAGAACAAGACGAAAGATTTTACGAAAAATACGTCTCATCTAGTGTGGACTTACTAGATTTAACACCATCTGTTAAATATGAGTTGATTGCACCTGAATCAATCCTTCACGAAGCAGATGTTGATGGCGGGTTTGATAACGGTTTAAGGTCCATTTATTATATAAGCGATATCCACTTGAATCACAAAATACATAAGAAATTTCCGAATGGAGCGACTGAACTTGAGATTCGGTCATACATCGAATCTGTAGTGGATAGAATGTTATCAGGAATTGCTCCTAATGAATATTCGATTATTAATGACGATTTTTTATTAATTATTGGAGATGTTTCATTTGACTATAAAATCTCGGAAATTTTCTACAGACAAATCGCGATGAAATGGGATAGTCAGAATGTGATTATTACATTAGGTAACCATGAACTCTGGAATTATTCCGAGTCAACAAGCTTGAATATGTCACAGTCCCTGGATAATATTCTAGACAAATATAGAAGTTTGTTTAAAAAGTTAGGGATGAATTTCTTGGAAAATAATCTGCTGACCGTTACATATGATTTTACAAGTCCTTATGGTAAGCTTATTTGCTTATCTGAGAGAGAAATTTTCGAGTATAGTAAAGAGCAGCTCCGAGAGATATGCTCAAGAAGTTCATTGATTGTTTTCGGTGGTGTCGGATTTTCAGGGATGAACGAAGAGTTTAATGCATTGAATGGTATTTATAGAAATACAATAAATTCGAGAAATGATGAGATATTACTATCTCAAAAGACTAAGAACATATATGACAGACTTATTGACACTATTGGAGATTATAAAGTGATTGTACAATCACATATGCCCTTTACCGATTGGAATAACGATGATTACCATTCTGGCTGGATATATGTGCATGGACATAATCATAGAAATGAATTCTATATAAGCAAAGAGAAAACTGTGTTTGCGGATAATCAAATTGGGTATGACAACCCAAATATTACATTGAAAAGATTTAGCTTAACATCAAACTATGATTTGTTTCATGATTGGGCTGATGGAATCTATGCCGTAAGCAGAGAGGAGTATTTAGATTTTTGTAAAGGCTTAGGCATTTCTTTAGATTTTAATAGACGAGATGGCGAAATCAAAATGCTTAAGAGAGATGGATTATATCTATTTATGTATAGAAATAATAATGGAAGATTATACTTGCTTAAAGGTGGAAGGCTGACCAAAGTAGGTGGAAAATTTGAGTATCAATTCGAGTCGTATTATTATAACAATATGGTTTCTTTCGGTTATGCAATCAAAAACCTATTTGAGAAATATGATACAATGCTGAAGAGACTATCAGATTATGTACGTACCTTTGGAGGCAGAGGGACAGTACACGGTTGCATAATTGATATTGACTTTTATAATCATTTGTATCTTAATCCTATTGATGGGAAAGTTGTACCTTATTATGCATTATCGAAATATGAAAAATGGGTTTATAAGGATGTGAAATCACTTTTACTAGAGAATTGTCCAGAGTTGATTGATAAATATTTAGAAACCACAAAAGGAAATGTTCCAAGTATAGAGCATACATCAGTAGAGGAGTATGCTGTTGCATTAGCAACCTACGTACCTGAAACAGATATGTATGAACCGTCAAGAATAATCCGTTCTTTCCAGTATCTAAGAGAAGTGAATGTTATTAGAGAATGGGATGATAAATGGGTTCAGAATATTAATAACATGAGAATTGAGAATGTGAAAATACAACTAGGTAATGAGGTTTAGATTTGCTGTTGGGAACACAGGCTCTAGAGTCCGGTGATAGTTAACTATGCATTAAGCAGTTGTTTAGTGCATACTACCTAGTTAGAGCTAGCGAAAGTAATATACAAAATGTATTATTTTAACTTTTTCAAGAAAATGGCATAAGTCACAAAAAATTTACAGTTTATTCATCACTTATTTTGTCATTATGATAATATATTTATAAAGAGTAGGCAAAGCTGTTGAAAGACAGTGACGCAAAGCTTTGAGTCTAAGTCCTTTGGATATGATTGTCAGGTTGCAGGTACTGAGATATCCCAAGGGATATCTCTTTTTTTTCACACACTAGTTATTTTGAAATTATAAATGATAATAAGTTATTGGAGGTAATTTATGGGAGTATTTAAAGTTTTAGGTGGTGTTGCTGCATTCGCAATAGGAGGACCGATAGTGGGTACTGCATATGTTGCAGGGATGTCAGCTCATGAAGGTATGACTAAGAAAGCACAGCAGAGCGGGTATGATAAAGGTTATGCAGAGGCCAGGGCTGAAGACACATTGAAGATGCAAAGAATGGAAGAGATGGTTAGAGAAGCTCAAGAGGCATTGAATAATCAAAAAGCATTTGAGACTTATGTAATAAGCATGTATGCTGTTGCTTTGTCAGCAGCTCATTGTAATAATCGGTTTGATGATGATCAAAAAGAGTACATAGAAGAATTCTTGGTGGGAAGAACTAAGGCTGGCATACATGGTGATTTACTGAAAAGTATTGGTGAACTGTACTATAATCCACCAAGCTTTAATACGGCTATGGAGTACGTAAAGAAGGTTGATAGAAAACTTTGGTGTATTTATGATGAGATAATAGATGAGATAATCAATGTGGATGGATATGTTGATAGTGAAGAAGGTGCGTTTCAAGACGCATGGAATATATTTAAGGCAGCTTAGGAGGTATCATGGAGGGTAAAAAGTCGGATCGTTACGAAAAATGGAAGAAACTTAAAGAGAGAAAAAAAGGATTAACAGCAATCCGCGAGGCCGCTGACACAGACACAATTAATAAATTTTTAACTTCTGATTTGGATTTAGAACGCGTTAACCACATTTCAGGTGCTATTGAGTCGCGTAATTCTTTAAAAGAAGCAAAAGAGATAACAAATGATGAAGTTAGACAACTGGTCTCTTCCATTAATAAGGAGTTTGATCAATATAGATTTAAACAGCTGATTGATGAGTGTAAAGAGACAACAGTACGACAGGTTGTGACGACGTTTGGTTTAGGACATTTTGTGTCATCAAGTAAGTTGATAGGTGATAAAGATGGCGGTAACGTTACAACAAAATTTAATTTTGAAAAAGGGATTACATCAACAGCTGAGGATCAACATAGGTACGAAGGCTATACTGATGAATATGATCGATCAGAATACGAAAAGAATTTTTCGAAAATCAGAAAAAAAGAATTTCAGGATAATGGTACAATAATAAATGCATATAACGGAAAGGAACTCAAGAAAGATGGTACTACACATTTAGACCACGTTGTATCAGCACATGAGATAGATGCAGACTCGAAAAATCATCTTTTTATGACTGATAAAGAGCGTTTAGAAATGTCTCAAGATAAAACAAACTTAAAAATGACAGATAGCTCATTGAATCAATCAAAAGCGGACGAACCATTGAGTGAATGGATGGAGAAAGAGAAAGCAAGAAAAGTAATTTTGGAAGATGGAACATCAGAATGGAAATCCGTTAAGAATAAAGATTATTTTGATGTAGATGAAGAAATGGCTCTAGATGTAGACAAGACAGCCAGAAAAACAATAAAGAAGAAGCAAACTCAAGCTCAAATAAAAAAACAGGGGTCGGAGTTAGCTAAAACTGGAGCAAAAGAAGGGCTAAAAATGGGACTACAGCAGAGCGTTGGCATGCTTATTGGTGAATTCGCTGCCGCAGTATTTGATGAAATCGGTGATATATTTAAAAGTGGTTTTAAAAATGGGCAGGTAGATAAATCATTTTTCGAAGCTCTGAAAATAAGATTAGAAAGAATATCTAAGCGTGTATTAGCAAAATGGAAGGATGTTGTCGCAGCATTTAAAGAAGGAGCAATATCTGGTTTCTTTTCCAACCTTATTACTTTTGTTATTAATTGTTTTATAACAACGTCTGCAAGAATGGTACGTATTGTTAGAGAGGGATTCTTCTCATTGGTAAGAGCATTTAAATTAATGATGAATCCACCTGAAGGTATGACTAAGAAGCAAGTGGCGCATGAAGTGACAAAGTTGGTAGCAGCAGCATTAGTGACTACCGGCGGTATATTGATAGAAGATTCGGTTGAAAAATTTTTGACAACTATTCCAGTTATCAATGCATTTGCTGGATTTGCTTCTGTTGCTATAGTAGGATTAGCAACCGGATTACTTACAACTTTCGTCGTATATGGGATTGATAGATTGGATTTGTTTGGTGTTGTCGCTGCTGAAAGAAGTGAATTTTTATCTGAAAAACTTGATTGTATGATGGATGAGTCCTTGAAAAATGTTGAGGAAATTGTATGCAAAGATCCGGTAATAATTAGCTGGTGTGAATTGGAGCCAATCGTTGGGATATAACGACTTACAAAAAATCTACATGGAAGAGAGTTGCATCTAATGGAACTCAAAGTATAATAAACACATGAAAAAACTCAGGGATCGACATGATTTCTGAGTTTTTTTGTAAGTTTTTCAATATAGTTATACACATAAATAGTGATGTTATCAACAGTATTTATGGATTTATGTGGATAAAATAAAAGAGAACGAATGTTCGTGTAGGCGCAGAAACAGAGGGGTTGCGTAGTTGTAGACGATAGTTATACACACAATATAAAGTATGTCAACAGAGTCATAAGCACAATATATTGTGTTTTGATGAGAATAACCCCCATTGTAATACAAGAAGGTTAGGTTTATAATATAAATCAAGTGAAAGCCCTCTGATGACGGCAATCAACAGAGGGCAGGCTTGATAATAAGTATTATCAATTGGTGAATTTGATTATATCATTATGAATTTCTTATATCAAGCCATGATTTCACTAATATATTAAGAAAGGCAGGTGAAAAATATGGCAAAGAATGCTCCTACTGGTGACAACAGAAGAATTGGTGCTGTGAAAGGACGCTCTCAGACATTCAATCCAAAAACAGGTTTGTATGTTAAAAGAGATACAGCTACTGGTCGCTTCATGGATAACAAAACAACTGGCGGAAAATTCAAAGGCGTGAGAAAGGAAAAATGATATTATGATGTACTATGTTAATAAGAATGCACAGGCTAATGGAGATCATGAGGTACATACTTCTGGATGTACGTGGTTGCCAAATCAAGAGAATAGGATTTACTTAGGAGACTTTACAAGTTGCAGAGATGCTGTTATAGCAGCTAAGAGATATTATATACAGGTGAATGGGTGTTATTTTTGCTCAAATTTCTGTCATACAAGTTAATTAAGTATCGAAATGGGCCGGTTATCAGTTAACTGGCCTTATTTTATAGATATCCTTTTATTGTGTTTTAAAGATACAGTGAAATACTAACTTTTCACTATTAGCCAAAACCAATATTTATATCTGTTGTGCTGTAGTTCAGAAAAAAAAGCAGGAGGTGGCCCCAATTAGATTGGCTCACTCAGTTAATAGAAATAGTATCTATCTCCGGGAAGTTCTATATAAACACTTGGGAGAGCCTGATGAAGTAAACATTGCGTATAGTGATACTGGCTGCTTGATTGCAGGTGATATACCGAAGTGTAATATGTCATACAAAATTTCACCAGGGGTAAAAAGAGATGGCGTTCATATTTATGGGAAATATGTTGTTGCAGAAATGATTCGGAAGCTTTCGATTCCGTATCCTAAAAATAGAACATCATTCCCTTATTATGATGTAGATTGTATAAGTATTAATGGCATGAATGCATTGCTGATCAAGGCGTTTGTTAATGATGATGTTTTGGAAAGTACAGAAGTGGAATAAAATAAAAAATCATTCAAATATTATAAATAATGAATATATCATATGGTCAGCTTATTGACCACATGATATTCAGAAAGGTATGGAAATATAAATGAATACATCAACTGTTTTGAATAACCGAAGCACCTTTGAGAGTCTGCCTGAAATTTTAACACCGAAAGAAATTAGTCACTATCTTGGAATCTGTTATACAAAAGCTCTCGATGTCATCAAATACGGTGGTATACGCTACATTAAAATCAATAACACGTATAGAGTCCGAAAAGCAGATTTACATGACTGCTTAACAGAATCTAATAAGAAGATTATATCCACAAATGATTAATTTTACCGGCAGCTCTTTTTTATAAGGGCTGCCACAATTTTACAATAAAATAGGAAGGGTGATGAATATGGCAAGTGGTCATATTAAAACAAAGACACTGAAAAATGGAAAGAAGTCATATAATATAGTTATTGACAAAGGTCGTGATCCAATGACTGGTAAACGGCTTCGTGTTCAAAAGGCGGTAAAAAATATCACAAAAAAAGAAGCTGAGAAAATTTTACGAAACATGCTGATAGAGGCAGAGCAAGGATTGTTAATCGACAGCAATAACATCACTGTTGAGCAACACATCCTTCGTTGGGAAGAAGATGTTGTTAAGCCGTTAAGAGCGAGGTCAACAGCTCGGGCATATGAAACATATATTCATCAATATATCATTCCAGGCATCGGCAAAATCAAGTTGCAAAGCCTTTCAACGTATACAGTTCAGCAGTTTTATAATGAATTTATGAAATCTCCTACTATCAGAGGAACAAGTCGCTCTCCAAGATCGCTAAGAAAGCTTCATATGGTTCTAAGAGCTTCGCTTGAAATGGCTGTTGATTATGAACTAATCAAGAAGAATCCAGCGGCTAAAGCTAAGTTACCAAAATGTAATAAGTATAAAGGGGAAGTGTACACTATTGAAGAAATCAATGAGTTGATTAACCTATCTGTGGGGACGAACGTTGAAATGCCTGTGTTACTAGCATTAGCATTGGGAGCACGACGTGGAGAGCTTCTTGCTCTTACTTGGGACGACCTAAATTTCGCTACGAGTGAGGTCACTATCTGTAAATCCCTTGGACAAATTAAGGGTGAAGTATTTGTAAAAACACCTAAAACGGAAAGTAGTGTAAGAACTATAAGTATCCCTAACAATGTTTTACAGCAACTGAAGAAACATCGTCATGAACAACTTAAGTTTAAGCTTAAGTTTGGACGAGAGTATGTTGATCGTAAATTGATTCTTTGTAAAGATAATGGTGATTATCTGAAGCTAGATGCATTGTCTAATCGATTTGCCAAATTCATGAAGAAGACAGGAATGCGGCATTTGCGTTTTCATGACCTTCGTCACTTACATGCCACAATGTTGCTATCACTTGGGATACCTGCTAAAATTGCTCAAGAACGGTTGGGACATCAATCTATATCGACTACACTGGATATCTACAGTCATGTCTTGAAAGAAGATGAGCAAAAAGCTGTAAGACAGATCGATGATGCTATATTTAGTAACACAATAAATATGTGATTGCGTCACCAAGGGATATTTTACTTACGTCGCCCAAGTGTCGCCCAAATAGACGATAAGGCATGTAAACTCTTAACAACAAATAGGACTACATCAAAGCGATGTAGTCCTATTTTCCTTATTAAATCACTATCATGAACGGAGAGAGGGGGATTCGAACCCCCGGTCCGCTTTTGACGGACAATGCTTTTCGAGAGCACCACCTTCGGCCACTCGGTCATCTCTCCATAAGTGAATCGTATTATATTATAACAAAACCCCGACCTGTTTGGAAGGGGTTTTGCTTTTTGTTGTTATGTTTATTTTCGGCTATATGCTATAAGAGCATATATTGATTTGGTTGAGCGTGGCAATTACTTAACCATAACGATATAAGGATTGCTGGCGGGTCTGCCGTTTTCGAATATGACCCTTACTTTAGGGTTGAAGGGCTTGCCTCTGTAGTTCTCTACAACAACACCTATACGGCCATCCGGAAGCTTAAGGGTATAGCCTATTGGGTAAGGCGATACACGGTCAAGGAAGGCGCGGACTAATTCTGGGTCAAACTGGGAACCGGCACCGGAGATAATCAACTTGAATGCGTCGGTAGGGCTTAAAGCCTCTCTGGTACGTCGCCGACTGGACAAAGCGTCGAAGACATCAGCGATGGCAACGATACGGCCGTAGATACTGATATCTTCCCCTGATTTGGCTAAAGGATAGCCTTTACCATCAAAACGTTCATGGTGTTGAAGTATGGCCAGATAACTCCGCATAGGAAGGTTGAATTCATCCTTGGCAAATCTGTAGCCTTCTTCGGTATGGGTTTTGACAATGGCCATTTCTTCATCTGTGAGCTTGCCTTGTTTAAAGAGTATTTCCTCTGGAATCAGAGCGTTGCCGATGTCATGGAAAAAGGCACCGCAGGCAAGGCGATACATTTCCAAGGAAGATAGATTCAGCGACTTACCAATGATGAGTGAAATGACAGTGACGTTAACTGGCTGTTGATATATATAGTTCTCAATCATCTTGATGTCAAAGACATCATAGAGTTCTATTTTCTCAGTGATGATATCTTCAGTAAGCTTATCTATGGATTCCAGACAGGCTTGCAGAGGTTTCTGATAGCTGCTGCTGCCGGACTTGATAGCGTCATAAAGGTGCTTTAGATTCTGAGTTGCTTCGTTGCGCATGGATGATGTAATGCTGCAATTAATTTGTATATCTTCAGAAAACTTATCGAGAATGTATAGGAATGGAATCTCGTAATGAGATAGGCTTTCTATATATTTTTCAGTGATGACGGCGCCCTTTTTGGCGAGGACACCACCATTAAGGCCATAGAAGTTGTCGGCAATCTCCATGCCTGGTACAAGGTCTTGAAATTCGACTAAACGCATATGCGGCAGTTCCTTTCTTAGTTGGATGAATCTTTAGTATTTAGATTCACCTTTCGTACCATCTATTATAACATCATGAGCAAGAAAGTTGAACTCATGTGACGTTCTTATCAGCTTAGGCATGTAAAAAGTACTTGTCAAGGAAGGTATAAAGCACTACAATTATAGTTGGAGTAACGTGTAAACGTTTTATTAAATGAATAAGACGTCAGAGGGTTATGTCATAGTAATGACATAAAGACGCTCTTATCATCAATAGGGGCCATCATGAATAAGTTTGTCGTCAGTAGAAATCTTCATAGAGATCCAATGACCAATCTTAAAAACTTCATACAGTTTTTGGAGGAGGACTATGCCCTTCTTTTTGGTGATGCAGGCAAAATCATCATGTTTGAAATTGAGGGTCTTAAAGAAGTCAATCTGTCCTTAGGTTATGATGTTGGTGATGTCATGATACGTACAGCAGCCCACGCCATATGTCAGCACTTCAATCGAGAAAGTGTTTATCGAATGGAAGGTGCAGTGTTCGGCGTTTTTCTTAAAGAAGACACAGTTGAATCTGATGAGCCTGAAAAATTGACTGCTCAGCTTTATAATGCGCTTATGCAGGAGAAAGGTTACTCTGAATTAACCCTTAACCCTATTACGTACATCTATCACCAATCCATAGGTTCTGTTGAAGATTATTATATGTTCATCATGGATGAGGACCATCGGCGGAATATTAAGTATACCTTTGAAGGGGACAGTTTCCTTAGGCATATATTAAGCAACGCAATCAACAGGGTCAGGATGTCTTTTGAATATTATGAAGAAGTCTATAATTTTGCCTTGATTGACGAGGTGTCAGGCCTGCCGAATGCCAAGGCGGCCAATGAGTATCTAAGTAAGATGACCACAAGCACAGGCAGAAAGTCCGATATATATACCGTTTTTTTTATTGACGGTGATGACTTAAGGAAATACAATGACATCAGTTATAAGGCTGGCAATGATATGATTCGTAGGTTGGCAGATCTGATTAAAGAAGCCATTCGTTCTGAAGATAAGGTCTTCCGGTGGCTAAGTGGTGATGAGTTTCTTGTCATGCTTGAAGGGACAGATGTTTATACCGGTGAAAGATTAGCTGAACGTATTAGAAGCAGGATTGATGAAGCCAGTGAAGACTTTACTTTTAAGACAACTGTGTCCATTGGCGTTGCCAGTTATCCTGCGGATGGTCGGGATGTGGACACGATTATCTATTACGCTGAGAAAGCGAATAAGCTAGCTAAAGACAGAGGGAAGAATCAAGTTGTCACATGGCATGAAGTCGATGTGGCGACGATAGGTATAGAGGAAGATTAAGCATGTGATATAGAGGAGTTGGCTGGACAGCCATCTTCAAGTGAAAGGATATGAATATGACAGCAATTGTATTGAATTCGGATGCCATGGGTCATGGTGACGATGCACTTGGCAAGAAACTGATGGGTGCATACCTTAAGAAATTATGGGTGAAGATAGAGAAGCCGGAAGTCATCATTCTGTATAACAGTGGTGTGAAGTTAGTTAGCAAAGAGGGCGGTCAGCTTGAGGCGATGGTTGGTCTGGAAGAAGCAGGTGTGGAGATTATCGCTTGTGGTACCTGTCTTGATCATTATGGTCTTATGGACAGCATCGGCGCAGGGCGGGTATCGAATATGGAAGAAATTGTTGCGACAATGGATAAGGCGAATAAAGTCATTACGATATAAGCCTTTATTATGTAAAAGAAAACGCATCTGGAACAATTGCTCTAATCGAGCAGTTTACTATGAAATAGCAAAGCGGGTGACTATAGGTCACCCGCTTTTTCTATGATTTCCTGTCGGCCTGAGACCTGAAGTTTCCGGTAGATTTTTCTGTTATGGGTCTTTGTCGTACTCAGAGAAATGCTTAATTCTTCTGAAATGACAGGGTCTGTTTTGCCTTCAATTAGGTGACAAAACACATCATATTCTCTCGCTGAAAGAAGTGACTTGGCTTCTTCTCTGTATGTAAGTCGTTGCTTTTTACTGTTGTCACTAAATCTGACCATGAAATCATTGGCTTCGATGAAGGAAGAAAGCCATGCGTTCAAAGGTAGGACAATTATTAGGGAAATGAAGACGACGGACAGACCAAGATAGCCGGTCATAAGACGGTCTAAGCCCTGAAATATCATTTGATTGGCTAGAAGGCTGCCGACCCATACGCCAAGAATGTGGAGAGCAAGGCCTTGCCCCAACAAAGATGACGGATTATCCACCAGTTCAAAATTACTGACCATAACACTCCACCAGTAATAATCAAAGATACCAGAAGCAGTCAGCATGAGGGTGCATAAGAGGATATAGCTGGGTTCGTTCGGCGGGACGAGTGAGAATACGATAAAGGTCAGTCCCCAAAGGCTTAATCCAGTAAATAAAAAATTGAGCTTATTCTGTCGGAAAACCCTTGAAAGCAGATAAACGATGATCAAATACGGTAAGTGTGTATAAAGGCCAGTCACATTATCCAATTCGCTAAAATAGGGGAATATAACACGAAACATAATCCCCGAATTAATGGAAATAATGAAGATGAAGGTAAAGAATACGAAGAATTTTTTTAAGGCAATCTTATGGGTGGGTTCAATGGCATGGGGGACCGGAATCTTGTGCACATCAATACGAATGATCTGGATAAGACCAGTAAATAGAAGAAGTTGTAGTAGAATAAAGGCGACGGTTGGCGGGATGTTGGTGGCAAGGGCGTGAGCCAGCACCAAAACGATATTGGCATAGATCAGTATGTCCGCACCAAAAATTCTGCGTTCGTTCAAAGGCACGTAGGCAGTAATCAGGTGGGCATAGCCAGATAAGGCGGCGCCCATGAGATAGGCAACGCCAGGCACGATGAAGGCCCAATAGTCACTCTCCACCAGCGGGAGAAGTGAGCTTAATAGAAGGGTGCCTGAAAGGCTTAAGAGGATGGTGCGTTTGCTTTCAGGCAGATTTTTTGATATATAACGGCCAGTGAACAGGCCCACAAAAAGGCAAAAGACAGTAAGGGTGTTAAGCTGACTGCTATTGGTACCATATTCTTGTCCTAGAGCGTATAGCACCGGCCCTTCATATGGAAAGGATAAGATCCATCCGAAGATGACGGCTGAAGTGAAGAGAATCATTCGTTGATTTTTCACAAGGATCATGCCTTCTTTCGGGTGTCATGACAAAGTGTTTTCTATGACGTCTAAAATGCGCTTAGTACCATCTGTACCGCCAGCCGTTGACATGGCTTCTATATAAGCAGTTGACTCTGTTGAAAGTGTGTCTAGAACGTTGATCAGAGTATCAGCTGTAAGTTCTTCCTCTGGCAGAACCATGCTGTAACCATTCTTTTTAAAATGTTTGGCATTGATCAATTGGTCTCCTCGGCTCTGAGACGCTGGCAATGGTATAAGAATGTTAGGCTTCTTTAAGGCTAAGAGTTCGGTAATGGTGTTGGAGCCTGCACGGCTGATGACCAGATCGCTCATGGCAAACAAATCAGGCAACTCTTTTCCGATGAATTCATATTGTCTGTAGCCATCCACGTTCAACAGCTCTTGATCCAGATTGTTCTTACCACATAGATGTATGACATTATATGTCTTGGTCAATGTGAGTAGAGCGTCGCGCAAGGCCTTGTTAAGGGCTTTCGCACCTAAGCTTCCACCAGTTAACAGCACTGTTTTTTTGTCCGGATCTAGAAGTGTGAAAGCGAAGCCGGATTTTCTGGAACCTTCTAAGACGTTTTGCCTAATGGGTGCGCCGGTGAAGACGCCTTTGTCTTTGGGCAAGTACTTCAAAGTTGGCTCAAAGGTTGTACAGATCTTTTTGGCAAACCTAAGAGCAATCTTATTGGCAAGTCCTGGGGTCATATCTGATTCATGAATGATGACAGGGACACGGTTAAACCATGCGCCAATGACGACAGGGACAGTCACAAATCCACCTTTTGAAAAGACAACGTCCGGTTTGAGTCGTTTGATTCGGTAAGTGGCTTGGACGATGCCCAAAGTAATTCTGAATAGATCTGTAAAATTTTTCAGATCGAAGTAGCGCCTCAACTTACCGGAGGCAATACCATAATAAGGAATGGATTCTCCTTCTATGAGTCTTTTTTCTATGCCATCATAAGAACCGATGTAGTCGACCTCATATCCTGATGCCTTAAGGTATGGCAATAAAGCCAAATGAGGCATAACATGGCCAGCGGTGCCACCACCGGTTAACAGTATTTTTTTCATCTATATCCTCCAATAGCCACAAAAAAATTAATAACTCGTCATCCCTTACAGAGATGAATCACGATATATTTAGTATTATACACCATTGACGTGACTATCGCCGATAAAATTTGAGGCGAACAGTCTCAGTGTTATAGAAAATATTTTCCATATTGACATGGCATAGTTAGACGCTCTATAATCAGTTTAGAAAACCTTTTCTATAGAAAGCGGTGTTGTATGGCAAAAGTAACGATTCAAGATGTAGCAAAAGAAGCAGGTGTGTCAATAACGACAGTGTCCAGAGTTATGAACAATAACTACCCGGTGGCTGAGAAAACCCGTAAGAAGGTTGAAATAGCCATTAAGAAGCTGGCGTTTAGACCTAACCTGTTGGCGAGAAGTTTGATACAGAACTCGACGAAGACCATAGGTATTCTTACGCCCTCTTTAGAAAACCTTTTCTTTTCTGAGGTAATTAAAGGCATTGATCAAGTGACTGGTCCAAAGGGGTATACCACCTTTCTTTGCCATACGGAAGGAAAGGAAGACAAAGAACGTGAATTGATAGAATCTCTTTTGAACCGTCAAGTGGATGGCATTATTATGATTGACCCTCGTCGGGAGAATGTCTTATCAGGGTATCTAGAGAAGCTTGCCAAAGAGGTGCCACTGTTATTGATTAACGGCCACTCGGCTGGCATTGCTTGTGATTACGTCCTTAATGCAGCTGAAGACGGTGTCATGGAAGCTCTTAGATATTTTGAAGGGGAGGGATTGACCAAGATTGCTTTCCTAAGAGGGAAAAAGAGTTATTCTTATGACATCAAAGAGGAAGTCTATGACCATTTTATGAAAGAGCATGGATATAGCGGACAAGTTGTAAGAATCAAGGACGGTAATGATGCCCATACGGTGGAACAGGCGAAAGAAGCTGTCATGGGCCTTCTGGACGGAGAGGATTGCCCAGAGGCGATTCTGGCCTGTAACGACTGGATGGCAGTTGGTGCACTCAATGCAGCAAAAAGTATGGGAACCCAAGTGCCAAAGGATCTGCGCATCATAGGGTTTGACAATACCATCATATCACAGATTACGGAACCAAAGTTATCCACCATCGATCAACAGATGACAAAACTCGGTGGGTTGGCAGCCAAACGAATTTATCAGATGATGACAGACGAGGACCATAACAGACAGAAGATTTACTTAGAAACCAAGTTAATCATAAGGGAAAGTTGACGGTCTTAGGGGTGAAGTACAAGCTCATCCCAGAGAATTCATAGGAGGAAGAATCATGGAACACAATATGAAAGAATCATTTATTAATCTATACGGAGCAGGCGATGATATCGTTGAGTTCTTTTCGCCAGGACGAGTGAATCTGATTGGAGAGCATATCGATTACAACGGAGGTTTTGTATTTCCTTGTGCATTGGACTTCGGTACTTATGCAGCAGTTCGCAAAAGAGACGATATGAGAGTGAATTTTGCCACGTTGAATTTTGATAAGAAAGTATCGGTTGATCTTGGGGACATCACCTATAAGGCAGAGGACGATTGGACAAATTATCCTAAAGGTGTCATCAAAGAGTTCCAAATGTTAGGTCATAAAGTGTCCGGATTTGATATACTGTATTATGGTAACATTCCAAATGGTTCGGGGTTGTCTTCTTCAGCATCTCTTGAAGTGCTGACCGGTGTCGTGGTCAATGACCTGTTCGACTGTCAGGTATCCATGGTGGATATCGTTAAGATGAGTCAATCTGCGGAGAACAATTTTGTCGGTGTGAATTGTGGGATCATGGATCAATTCGCTGTAGGTATGGGAAAGAAGGATCATGCCATTATGCTGGACTGCAACACCCTTGAGTATGATTATGTGCCATTGGTTTTGGAGGGTGTTAAGATCGTCATCGGCAATACAAAGAAACGACGTGGTTTGGCAGATTCCAAATATAATGAGCGAAGAAGCGAATGTGATGGGGCACTTGCTGAACTTCAAAGTGTCCTTAATATTGGTAGCCTTTGTGAGATGGACGGGGATACTTTTGAAGCTAATAAGCAAGTGATCAGCAATGATATTGCAAGAATGAGAGTTGAGCACGCTGTCTATGAGAATGTCAGAACCAAAGAAGCTAAAGCGGCGCTTGAAGCAGGGGATATCAGTACCTTTGGGTCCCTTATGAATGCATCCCATGATTCCTTGAGGGACCTGTATGAGGTGACTGGGGAAGAACTGGACACAATGGTTGAAGAGGCACGTAAGATTGACGGAACCATAGGTGCCAGAATGACCGGTGCAGGATTTGGTGGTTGTACAGTGGCCTTGGTCAAAGAAGAATCGGTAGATACCTTTATTGAAGAAGTAGGGAAACAATATGAAGACCGTACAGGACTCAAGCCGGAGTTTTACGTGGCCAATGTCGGACAAGGCGCCGGCAGGTTGTAAGAATTATTGTGGCTAGTATGAATCGATATAATCTAGGTGGATGTTACGGGTTTATGCCAGACACTTGATGATAGCTAAATGAACGTATTAATTTGATCGCTCTTGCGTTGCAGTGTTTTGCTTTGTGTTTGTTACATAGTGCACTGCGTCGTGTTGATCACTTGATGAATGAAGGAGATTATTTATGGCAACTTTAGTATGTGGTGGTGCAGGTTACATCGGTTCTCATACAGTAGCAGCACTTGTTGAAGCAGGCGAAGAAGTAGTGGTATTTGACAACCTTTACAAAGGGCATCGCGGTGCCGTACCTGAGGGGGTTGACCTGTATGTAGGTGACCTTAGGAACCCGGAAGATCTGGACAAGGTTTTTACAGAAAAGAAGATCGATGCCATTATCGACTTTGCTGCAGACTCTCTTGTTGGTGAATCCGTAACGGATCCCCTCAAATACTATGATAATAACGTCTACGGTACGATGTGTCTTCTTAAGAAGATGGTTGAATATAAAGTGAATTATATTGTTTTCTCATCAACGGCGGCAACTTATGGTGAACCAGAGCAAGTGCCGATTAAAGAAAATGATAGAACATTGCCAACCAATCCTTACGGTGAAACCAAATTAGCAGTGGAAAAAATGCTTAAGTGGGTAGACGGTGCACATGGTATCAAATATACGTGTTTAAGATACTTCAATGCTGCTGGTGCACACATTAGTGGCAAGATCGGTGAAGATCATTCGCCGGAATCCCACCTTATTCCTATCGTCCTTCAAGTGGCCAACGGTCAAAGAGATCAAATAATGATGTTCGGAGACGATTACCCAACCAAAGACGGTACATGTGTTAGAGATTACATTCATGTATCCGACTTGTCAGATGCCCATGTTTTGGCGTTGAAAAGACTGATGCGAGGTGAAGACAGTGCTGTCTTTAACCTTGGTAACGGAACAGGCTTCTCCGTTAAAGAAATTGTGGAGATTGCAAGGAAGGTTACTGGACATCCTATTCCTGCAGAAGTGGCACCAAGAAGAGCTGGTGATCCAGCCACATTGATTGCCTCAGCAGAAGCGGCAACAGAAGCGCTCGGATGGGCACCAAAGTATAACTCCGTGGAAAAGATTATTGAGACAGCATGGGCATGGCACAAGGCCAACCCTAAAGGGTACGACGACAAGTAAGGGTATGATTCTCTTATTATAGTATCAAATCAACGCTATCCTGCGTGACGGGAAGTGTGTTATGAAAGGAACTGGGATGATTTCAAAGTATATTGAAGAACTGTTGATTTTTGGTCTTCACCATAAGATGATAGAGAAGTTGGATGTGCCTCAGGTTAGGAATCAACTCATGATCCTGTTGGCGGTAAAAGAACCTTATGAAGGCATTGTCTCATATGAACCGGAGGCAACACCTGTCAGGTTGTTGAATGATTTGATTGATGAGGCTGTCTGTGCCGGTCTGATTGAAGACAGTATGACAGAGAAAGATATTCTTGATGCTAAGATCATGGCTCAATTGATGCCAAGACAATCAGAGCTTAACCGCATATACCAAGGTATTCTTGAAAAAGATGGTTCTGAAGCGGCAACAGACTATTACTATCATTTGAGTCAGATGTCCAACTACATTCGCACAGATAGGATTGCCAGAAACAAGTATTGGCAGACCCCAACAGCCTACGGTGATTTGGAGATTACCATCAATCTGTCAAAACCGGAAAAAGACCCTAAGGATATAGAAAAGGCAAAGTCCATGCCACAGTCCAATTATCCTAAGTGCTTTCTCTGTCTTGAGAATGTAGGGTATGAAGGGCATGTTAATCATCCGGCAAGAGCCAATCATCGGGTACTGCCACTTACACTTAATCAGGAAGAGTGGTATTTACAATATTCTCCATATGTTTATTACAATGAGCACGCCATAGTTTTTAAGGGGGCTCATGAACCAATGAATATTTCCAGAGAATCCTTTGTACGTTTGACGGATTTCATTGAAGCAATGCCACATTACTTCATCGGCTCCAATGCGGATCTGCCTATTGTTGGTGGTTCCATATTGAGTCACGACCATTTCCAAGGGGGGCATCATCGTTTTGCCATGGTGGATGCCAAGACCTTAGGCGAATATAGAAGTGACAAGTATCCAGATGTTTCTGTGAAAATGATCGAATGGCCTCTGTCTGTCGTACGATTGGCTTCTACGGATAAAGAGCAACTGGTGGATTTCGCATATGAAATATTCACACAGTGGCGTACCTACAGTGATGAAAGTGTGGATATCTTTGCTTATTCGCAACAAGATGGGGAAAAGGTCCCTCACAATACGGTAACACCGATTGCCAGAGTGAATGATGACGGTGCTTATGAGATTGACCTTGCTCTTAGAAACAACCGAAGAAGTGAAGAACACCCGGATGGAATTTTCCATCCTCATCAGCATCTGCATCATATCAAGAAAGAGAATATCGGCTTAATTGAGGTGATGGGCCTCGCTGTGCTACCGGCAAGACTTAACGATGATATCAGTGTCTTGGCAAGTGTTCTGACAGGGGATAAAACTATAGGGGATATTGAGACTGTTTTACCACATCACGTACCTTGGCTTAGCGCATTGGTGGAACTGAATGGATCGAATCTTGACGAAGGCGCAGCCATAGGTGTGTTACAGGATGCCATCGGTAAAAGATTCGCAGAAGTTCTTGAGTGTGCAGGCGTGTATAAGATGAATGAAGCAGGGGTGGAAGCCTTTGGTCGATTCATTGAAAGTCTTGGATGTACCTTGGCATAGATATCAGTTATATGTCTGTTATAGTACGATAGTGCCACGGTGTAAATAAAGAATAAGTATCAAAGAATACTCCTTTTCGGACAAGTATGGTATAATCTACCTAATTTGGCTGAGAAGGAGTTTAATATGTTCAATTTTAACAGGACCGTAAAATCGGTGGGCGCTGTTCTATTAGCAGTGCTTCTAACCTTGAATACAACCAGTTATGTTCAAGCGGATTATTCGGGCAATCTTACTTTTTTCACATCTTTTAACGATCAGGTTACCAGTTCGGCACCTAATGAGACAGTGGTGCTTAAGCTGACCTATGGATATGGAAGTGCTACCTATCAGGATGTTGCACCAGTACTTCAGGTGAACGTTCCTAACGATATGGAGATTATCTCAGGTACTTCCATTACAATCAATGACAGCAACTACAACAATGTGACGGTGACACCGGTCATCAGTGGCGATAAATCTCAGATTACCTATAATATGTTGGCCAATAAAGGCGATGGTTATACTGGGTTTGTTGAAGTGTCTCTTCGTTTCAAAAAAGGGACAACGACCAATGATGCAGATGGTTCTATTACTTCTACATTCACATCGACAGGCTCTGTAGTAGAAGAGGATATTGTCTACAATGTATTGGCGTCGGATGTTCCTGAAAGTGAGATAACGATCTCCAAGTCCAAGACTTTGCCGGCAGGCGATCCTGTTCCTGGCAGTGATGTCACTTACCGGATTACTGTGGAAGGCAATGACAGTGACGGTATGAATTATGCATCCTCTACGGTAGTTGACACATACGAGGCAGGCGCGGTTGTTATAGATGCTGATGGTGGTACGGTTGATACTTCAGCACATACGATAACATGGCAGGAAGCAGGGCCTTTGGCGGGAAGCAACTTGACCTATGATGTGGTACTGAATTATCCGGAAGGCACTTTTAGCGCACCGACCAGTGTGGATAATGAGGTGTCGGTGACAGGAACGGATATTGAAGGCAATATACTCTCAGATACTGATACGGCAACGCACAATCTTGTGGCACCATCCTATAGCATAGGTAATGTTACCAAATCTTCAAGAACCGGCTCTGACCGTTATTCTGTTGGTCAGACACTTCAGTTCTATATTAAGAATATCAGTAATGGCAGTAACGTACCCCTAAGCGGTTATATTGTTACAGATGACATACCGGATGGTATGGATGTGACATTGATTAAGACTGGTAACTATTACAATGATAGCGGTGTTCTTATTGATGTCGAGTATCAAGTGAATGGCGTGGATGTATGGCTGTCAGATTCTGATTGGGCCAATCAACCGGCTACAAGCAATAATACCCTTGTTGTATCCGATCTATCCATGGCTGGAGATGAAGATATCACTGCCATCCGGTTAGTGTATAGTGATTTACCAGTTGGCTTCTCCTTGTATGGCGGTAATAGCAATGCCATTCAAGTCCAGGGGACTCTGAGAAATCAGTATTTTGATGATACGACCAATGTGAATACCGGAGATACACTGACGAACAACGTTACAGTAGAAGCGCCAAATGTGACAACGGACAGCGCCCTTGTTATTGTAACTGTTTCAGATCCTGTGCCAAAGCTAAGTGTTGCCAAGTCAGTGGATGATTCGACTTTAAGCGAAGCGTCAGCCGATACAGCGACTTACACTATTAGAATAACCAATAGCGGTTATGCCACAGGACCTCTTGACTTATCATCCGAATCCATTGTCATTGAGGACACTTTACCTATGACTTCTTTGGGTGATCCAGTCTATGACAGTTTCAGCTTTGATCAAGGGAGTCTGGAGTCAGCCGGTGGCAATCCGGGGACAATTACTTATAATGGGGTATCAGATCAGACCCATTCATGGACCATTTCAGATACAGTCCTTCAGCCAGGTGAGTCAGTCTACTTCAAGTATAGTGTCAATGTCATCAATGGTACTTTGGTTGGTAATTATACCAATGAGGCTGTGATTATTCCGGATTCTGATATTGAGGTGGACGATCGGACAAATGCAAGCGACTATGATGATACGGCTAAGGTCTATGTAAGCCTAAGTGGTACCATGGCATCCACTAAATACATTAAAGGTGAATTCGATGATGATTATAAAGATGGTCTGAATTCTTCGACTATTGGTGGTGGACCGGCGAATTTTCGACTGGAAGTGGATAATAGTGGGACGAACGCGCCTGTTAATAATATTGTTCTGATAGACAAGTTACCTTCCTATGATGACACTGCAGTCCTTAACAGCAGTGAGGCACGCCTTAGTCAGTGGGAGCCGTATTTAGTGGATGACAGTTTCACTTATTATGTTCAACCAACGACAGGACCTAGTGTGGTCATCAGTGCTTCTGATGTAACGGTATATTATACGACAGATTCGGTGGACTCAGCCACATACAACGAGGCGTTAGCGGATCCACTGAATTTTGATCCTACTGGTTTTGCAGGGAATCAAGGGTCATGGCAGTTATGGTCAAGCGCAACAGCACCGGAGGATTTGACAGCGGTGACGGCATTGGCCTTTGCCTTTGACAGTGATATACAGCTATACCCTAATGAGAAACTTAGAGTTGAATTTGATATGCGCGCACCTGTAGGTGCACCTGCAGGTATTGATGCATGGAACTCCTTTGCTTTTAATGCAACCTATCCGGGAAGTGGCAGTGGGTACAGTCCTTTTGCGGCCAATGAACCGAATAAGGTAGGTGTCAGTATAACCGCTGTACCTGATGCCAATATCTACAGCCTTGGTGATTTCATTTGGCTCGACAGCAATTATAATGGGGTACAGGACAGCAATGAGACCGGTTTGAATAACATATTGGTTAACTTATACGAAGATGTTGATGGCAACGGTGTTCTTAGCTCGGATGAAAGAGACAATCATTTGGTCGCTTATACTAGAACGGGTACTTCTTATCAGGGGGATGAGGGGTATTATCTGTTTCCTCACTTACCTGCCGGAGACTATATCATAGGTTATACGATGCCCACGACGGCCAGCGGTGCTGAAAGCTACTACGCAACAATACCAAATGCAGGAACGGATCAGTCGGTTGACTCGAATTTCACTGCATACGGCAGTGGTAACTTATATGTCACAGGGGCGATTGCGTTAAATGACAGTACTGCTGACACTAATGGTGCCATATTAAGTATCGATGCGGGTTTGTATAAGAAAGCCTCGGTTGGTAATCTGGTGTGGCTGGATGAAGATGCTGATGGTATTCAAGATAATGGTGAGAGCGGTATCAGTGGTATCAATGTCACTTTGCATTATGCTTCGGATGATACTATCGCAGCAAGCGATACAACCGATGGCAGCGGTTACTATTTGTTTGAGGATGTGAATCCAGGGACATATTATGTTCAATTCAATGACCTTAGAACTGTCAGGCCTTATGTGGTGTCAAAGGCCAATGCCACGTCAGACAGCAAAGACTCGGACGGGGTACAAGGGGAGCAAACTCAGACGAGAACACCGGACTTTACGATGGCATCCGATGAGGTGAATCTAACCTTTGACCTTGGTCTTTATGAGTACGCAGAGGTAGGTGACCTTGTATGGATTGATACGGACAGGGATGGTGCACAAGATGTTGAAGAAACCACAGGTGTTGAAAATGTGACGGTGACATTGATTCAAAATGGCGTTGACGTAGCGGTAACAACCACAAGTGATCTTGGCATGTATCTATTTGAAGAACTTGTGCCAGGCAATTATACGATAAAGTTTGACCTTCCTGTGGGTTATTCATCGTCACCAGTAGGCAGCACCGCAGATGATGTGGATTCAGATGGTATTCCGGATTCATATGACGTAGATGACCATACCATCACAGATGGCTTTACATTGATCTCCGGTGACAGTGATTTGACAAGGGATCAAGGGGTGTATCAAAGCTTTAGCATAGGTGACTATATTTGGCTTGATGCTAATGGGAACGGTCAGCAAAATGTGGATGAAAGTGGCCTGAACGGTATCGGTATCAGCCTTTACAGTGGTAATACATTGCTTTCAACAACGACAACGTCCTTTAACGGTCACGATGGATGGTATACTTTTGATGATCTGTCAATGGGGACTTACAAGATTGCAGTGACGTTACCTGATGGATACCTGCTGACCCATCAGGATGAAGCGGATACAGATGATGTAGATTCAGATGCGGATAGAGCAACAGCTATGACAGGCACTTATACCTTCGATGCCTCAACTCTAGATCGTCACAACCCAACAGTGGATGTGGGATTGTTTCAGCCTGGTTCCATTGGCGACTACATCTGGATCGATAAAGATTACGATGGCGTGCAGGAAGATGATGAAGTTGGCTTGTCAGGTGTAAGTGTCGGCCTGAAGGACAGTGATGGTAATTTGGTCCAGGTAGACGGAGAGAGTTATGTGGAAACGGACCATAATGGTTACTATCATTTTGGCGACCTGTTCCCAGACACTTACAGTATCTATGCCATATTGCCTGAGACCTATCATCTTACGAAACTGAATAGTGGGGCAGATGATGCAAAAGATTCTGATGCAGTAGTGGATCCATCAGACGATGACCAAGTCGTGGTGAGCACGATTGTCATTGATAACGGTGAGGATGAGACAACCATTGATATCGGTCTCTACCAATATGGTAGTATTGGCGATTATGTATGGTTGGATGCAGACTTTGATGGTAAACAGGACGATGATGAGTCAGGTGTTGAGAATATTAAAGTCATACTTTTTGACAGCAATGACAATGAGATTGCACAGACATCAACGGATGATCAGGGACATTATCTTTTTGAAAATGTCACCCCTGGTGAGTATTATGTCACCTTTTCAGACCTTAGAACAAGTAAGGCTTATATTGTCACCACACAAAATCAGGGAGACGATGCCACGGATTCGGATGGCGAGGCAGGTATTTTGGAATCCACGAAGACTCATGATACAACCCTTGAATCAGGCGGGGCAGACCTTACCCTTGATCTTGGACTTTTTGAATATGCGTCCGTAGGAGATAAAGTTTGGGAAGATGTGAACAGGAATGGCCTTCAAGATGTCGGTGAAGCGGGCATTGCCGAGGTTGTTGTAAGACTTGTTCAGAACGATGTGACAGTGAGCGAAGTGTTGACAGATGTAAATGGTATTTATCAGTTTGAGCAGTTATTGCCAGGCACCTATCGACTGGACTTTGAAGTGCCGGCAGGATACACAGTAACCCGTGTGTCTCAAGGGGCTGATGTCTCATTGGATTCGGATGGTACGCCAGATCAAGCGTACTTTGATGAAGGGGCATCCACCTCTGACTTTGTTCTTGCATCAGGAGAGGATAATACCACTTTAGATCTAGGCCTTTATAAGAGCTTTGGTATAGGTGACTATGTCTGGGTGGATACCAATGGCGATGGCATACAGGATGCCGAAGAGTCAGGGTTAGATGGAGTAACCATGATGTTGTATCAAGTGAATGATGATGTGAACCCTATTGCCAGTCAGGTGACATATACGAAGGATGATCAAAAGGGCTATTATTTCTTTGATGATCTACCAATGGGTGGCTATTATGTTAAGGCTGTTCCTACAGCAGCCTATAAGGTGACGGCTCAAGGTGCTGGAGATGAATCGGTGGATTCGGACTTTGATCAAAGCACGTTGTTGACAAAAGACTATGTCTTTAACAGTAATACGGACTTGTCCGATCGAATCATTGAAACGGTGGATTTGGGATTGTACCGACTGGCCGGATTAGGGGATTATGTTTGGGAAGACCTGAATTATAATGGTATACAAGATGAAGGTGAGCCAGGTATCGCCGGGGTTCAAGTCACACTGAATGACGGTGAGGGCAATCCTGTATTGGTTGATGGTGAGACGTATCTATTGACCGATGAATATGGCTACTATTTCTTTGAGGACTTGATTCCGGATACTTATACATTGGTATTCGAATTGCCAGAAGATTATCTGCTGACCATTATGGATGTAGGAGATGACAGTGAGGATTCTGATGGTATAACAGGTGATGACGTCGGGACTGCCAGTATTACTGCTGTCGTTATCAATGAGAATGATACCAATGATACCTTGGATCTAGGTCTTTACAGAAAGGGTAGTATTGGGGATTATTTCTGGTATGACACCAATAAAAACGGCTTGCAAAATGAAAGTGAAACACCGGTAGTTGGTGAAGAAGTTATTCTGACTGGAAGTGATGGCAGTGTTAAAACGACAGTAACAGACGATACAGGTTATTATCTCTTTGATGAGTTGGATCCTGATACTTATGCAGTATCATTCAATGCACCTTCTGGATATCGATTTACTGCTTCTGATCAAGAGGATAGCGAAATAGGTGCCAATGATGATAGCAAGGATTCTGATTCAGACTATAAAGGAGAGGTCACGGAAGTGGTGCTTATCTCCGGGGAAGTGAATAACAGTATTGATGCGGGTGTCTATAAGCGAAGAAGTAAAGCACCGGAAGTTGAGGTCGTTGAGACGCCAACGCCAGAAGAGCCAGAGGATACAGAAGAAACACCTCCGGTTCAAGAAGAGACAGAAGACAAAGATGAAGACGATGACGTGGTCTATGTAAAAGAGGACACACCTGAGGACGACCAAGAGGAGGAGATTGTTTATACGCCGATAACAGAGGTTGGTGAGGTGACAGTCAAGGAGCAACCTGAAAAAGGGACCGTTGAGATTAAGGATGACGGCAGTATTGTTTATACACCAGGTCCGGACTTTGATGGTCGTGATCAGGTCGTTTTGACAATTACAACACCGGAAGGCGACATGGAAGAAATCATCATAGAAATTATTGATGCCATACCTGAAGCAGGCTTACTGCCTGAGACGGGAGGGCTTCCATCGAATGTGTTTGTCGGCATCGGAACACTTTTAATCGCTTTTGGAACAAGATTAAAAAAGAAATCATAGTGGCGAAAACAATGCCAGGGATCAGCTCATTTGGGCTGGTCCTTTTTTCTGGGAATCACTTCTTTTCTTGCTCTTTCTAATTCACTGATTTACAATATAACAGTGTGACTAAGGCGTCAAAAGGTTATAGTTGAATTGAATCTGAACAATATACAGTATTGCGACGTTTTAACGAAATGCTGTATATTGTTCAGATTCATATGAAACTACCAATTGACGCTCTTATCACAGTGTGACTAAGGCGTCAAAAGGTTAAGCTAACCTCGCTTTTATCACATTATGTTAGAGAGGTGTTTATGTCGGAACAAATTTTTGATAAAATAACCACATATTTTAAGAATAGACATTTTGACCGGATCCCTACGGACAGTGATGCCGTAATGATGTTTGGTACTTATGAGGCGAATCATCTGTATCTCATTAATATTATCCAATTAGTTGACGGTTATACTTTGGACTTCGATCGGTATCTTGAATATAAGCAATTGACCATGGAACAGTTCTCCGGTAATTCGGCTGATAAGATTATATTGCTTAATATCACTATTACAGATGAAGTGGCGCAGATTCAGGAAGTGTTCAACTACACACCGGATTTGACAGAATCCTTTATAGATGTCAACTGGCTGATTGATAAGGAAGAAGAGACTCTTGTGATTCCTAAGAAACAGCTTAAGAATGTCATCGGCATAGAGAAAGATCTACGGAGAATGCTTAAAAAAGAGGAGACGGTTTACTACAATCTTCCGGAGAACCAAGGACCGCCACTAGCTGTATATGGGTTGATTGCCATGAATGTGCTTGTGTGGTTATATATGTCCTATGTGGGCAGTTCAACGGACATCAGCACTTTGGTTAGCACAGGTGCCATCAAGTACGACCTTATCTTCGAAGAACATGAATATTATAGGCTGTTAAATGGTATGTTCATTCATATCGGTATGGCTCACCTATTTCATAATATGTTCAGTTTATACATATTCGGTGCAAGGTTGGAACGTTTTTTACATCCGGTTCAGTTTTTGATGATTTATTTATTGTCCGGCTTGGCCGGATCGATTTTTAGTCTTGGTGCAGCAGGGTTGTCTGGCTACTATCCTGTATCTGCCGGTGCTAGTGGTGCGGTCTATGGATTGATGGGCAGCCTGTTGTTTATTACGATGAAAAGGCGTAGACATATTGAGGGGATGTCGACTTACGTACTCTGGTTGTTTTTTGTCTTGGGTATTGTCTACTCCCTTATGACACCAGGCATTGATATATTGGCCCACATTGGTGGCTTTGTTGCTGGGATTTTATTGACGATGGTATTGCTTTTTGGTAAAAGAAAAATAGATGGAAGTGGGAGCGCTCAATGAAAGACGGGGCAATTAAGAACCTTATGCGGGAATGTTCCGCATTAATTACAGAAAAAACACAAGAAATATATGACTTAGTACCTGGAAATGGCAACACCAATAGCCATGTCATGTGCATTACGACGTACCCTTCAGCGAAAGAGGAGTTGACAGGCATCTATTTTGAAGGCAGTGCAGGCAAATCTTATGAAGGAATGCTGCAGGCAATTGGGATAAAGCGAGAAGACCTTTATATGACTTATGCTGTCAAGTACCGGCCATATGCCATCAGTGAACGTTCCGGCCGTATTGTCAATCGGGAGGTGACATCGGAAGAAGTCAAGATGTTTGTGCCTTTTCTTATAGCAGAGATTGAGACAATCGGTCCAAAGGTCTTGCTGGTTCTTGGTGATTTGGCCTACTCTGCATTGATGGATATGGCACAGACAAGTATGCCGGAATATGGAGTACTTACGGAAGAGGAAATAAACGGTGAGACCTATCAGTTGATTCTTATGCCTCACCCAAGTGAGCGGAAGTTCACGAAGATGGGACTGACAGACGAAGCTAAGGATGCATTACAAAAGCATGAGACGAATCCTCTGCAGAATCTGATAGAGGACAGAAAAATATTTGATACAATTGAGCAGTCGGAGACAGTAACTGGTGTTGTTGAAGAAATGGACGAGCCAGAGCCGGTACTACAGACTGAGGAGAAACCTAAGGTCAATAACGTTGTCTATGAACGACCTACCAAACCTGTACCGAAAAGAACCAAGAATGTTTTGTCAGGAAAGCATAAGGTTATATTGGTCTATGGTGGCAGTGCTTTATCCAATGATCCTTCAGCTGTCGTTGCTGAAAGAGTAGCTGGGGTTTTAGCAGAGCTTAACGTAGGTGTCTATCGTATAGATCTTTATAAGAATGACTATAAGATGGATCAGTTCTTTGATGTTCTTGCGGAAGCGGATGGTCTTATTATGGCCACGACAGTAGAATGGTTCGGCATTGGTGGCGTTCTCCAGACTTTTCTGGATAAGGCTTATATGAGTGGTCAGTTCAAAGTGTTTGACGGAACCTACTTATTTAATATCGCCATCAGTCGTCACAGTTATGAAAGAGAGGCGATGGATCATATCCTTAGATCATGGGAACTGCTTGGTGGTATTGAAGGGGTGAACCTATGTGCTTCTATTGCCAGTTCTGCGGATATTGAGACCAACAACAAGCTGCTTCTTGCCATTGATAAGAAGGCGGAAGATTTTTATAGGGTCATCAATCAGCAACGGATGCCTATGCCTACCAGCATCAATGAGAATAAGGTTATTCTTAGGGTGCCTGCACAAGAAGGTTTGCCATCAGGCGAACAATTGGAGATGCCTCAGGTTCTGGGACAGGAGAAAAAAGATGAACCTATAAATAACCAGATCTCCTTTATCAACAATTATGATGCCTTCATTGAAAAACAACAGCAGGACATTCACGACATTGCCAATCTTTTTAAAGAAAAACTGGCAACAGATGTTGGTACCGGTGGGATGAAGATACCGGAATTGTTCGAACATCGCTTCAGAGCGGATAATGGCTTTGGTAATCACAGTATCACTTGGATTGTTACCAATGACGCCAAATCAAACTTCGTTATGACCTTTAGAGGCAGTTCGCTAAAATGCAGTAAAGGCCAGAAAAAGGATGCGGATGTTGTAATTAGCTCAAACCTGGATACAGTGACAAAAGTGACCGAAGGTAAGTTGACGATACAGCGAGCCTTCATGACCGGTGAAATAAAGGCTAAAGGTAACTTTACCTTGCTCTATAAGTTAGACAACCTTTTTAAGTTCTAAAATCATGAAATTATTGACGGCATAGCGACAGAGATAATGTGACCATTTATTCAAACAAATAATAATGGATTAGCAGCTAAATGCTATTCGAAAGGGGAACTACATCATGGCAGACTGTTTATTTTGTAAAATCGCTTCAGGGGAATTTGAATCAGCTACTATTTTTGAGAATCATGAGTTCCGAGTGATTCTGGATAAATTTCCTTCAGGCAAAGGGCATGCGCTGGTGATGCCAAAGGAGCACTATGAGGATATTTATGACTTAGATGCGGACATAGCAGGGAAACTATTCGCTTTGACCTCGGAAGTGGCTAGGGCGATTAAGGCAGTGACTGGGTGTGAGGGCATGAACATTCTTCAGAACAATGGATCCGTTGCTGGACAGACGGTGATGCATTTTCACATTCATCTTATTCCAAGGTTTGAAGGTGATGGTCTTAAGTTCAATTGGCCAACCCAGAGTTTTTCTGATGAAGCCTTTGAAGAAATGGCTGCATTGATCAAGAAGCAAATATAATAAAGTTGGTTCCCTAACTTTTATTGTGGGATGAAATGAGCTATAATACATCATAGGTTATAAGCCTATGTGTAAGGGTCTCAGAGGTATAGTTGAATGGGCAATGGTACATAAGGCTATGGCGGCTCGCAAGAGGCATGAGCAATGAAGCTTTTACTTGAAAATAAGGAAAGCTTTGTTATAAGGAAGGAGACGCAGATGCGTTATATCTCAGATATAAGAGAAGGGGAGAACGTTGTCGACATTTTTCTATGTGCGGACAAACAAGTTCTAAAGACAAGAGCAGGGAAGACATATTACTCCGTTAAACTACAGGATAAGACAGGCATTGGTGATGCCAAGATCTGGGACCTTAGTGATGGCATCAGAGAGTTCCAGAAGGGGCAGTACATTAAGGTAGACGCCTCTGTCGTGAGTTTCCAGGGCAGTATTCAGTTTAATATTCGTCGTGTCAGAGTGGCAGACGAAGGTGAATATGAACCGACAGATTATGTGCCGACGACTGCTTTTGATATTAATAAGATGTATGATGAGTTTGTTGGATATATTGAGGAGATGGACGATCAGTGGTTGAAACGCCTAGCCTCAGAGTTCTTTGTGTTTGATAAGAAATTCAAAGAAGCCTTTAAAAAACATTCTGCTGCTAAGAGGGTTCACCATGCCTTTTATGGCGGGATATTGGAACATACATTGGGGATGTTGCGTATGGCGAAATTCATTGCTGACAACTACCCGATCATGAACCGATCATTGCTGTACTCAGGTGTTATGTTCCATGATATTGGTAAGCTCAAGGAACTATCTGATTTTCCAATCATCGATTATACGGATGAAGGTCAGTTGGTCGGTCATATCATCATCGGTGTGGAGTGGTTGACTGAAAAGATCAATGCCATTGATGGATTCCCCAAGACCTTGGCGAATCAATTGAAGCATATGATTATTGCTCACCATGGTGAATTGGCATACGGTTCACCTAAGAAACCAGGACTGATTGAAGCGGTCGCTTTGCATTATATTGACAACATTGATGCGAAGGTCAAGACCTTTGAAACGTTGCTTGACGAAGGTGACAGCAGTGAAGACTGGCTTGGCTATGAGCGGTTGTTTGAGACAAGCTTAAGAAGAACCAGATGGTAAAATAAAGAAAAAGTATGAAACATACTAGGGCGTTTTTTGACGCGCTTATCATGTAATGAAATAATGAACAAGGGGGCGCGAAGAGCAAGAAGTTTTTCGGGTCCTTTTGATTGTAGAATCGGGTGTATGAGATGAGTAAAAAGATTGTACCGGTTAGGAAAAATGAAGAAATCATCATGACGATTAATGATATTGGCACAGAAGGCCAAGGCATTGGAAAGTATGAAGGTTATACGATGTTCGTCGATGGCGCCCTACCAGGTGAAGAAGTGTCTGTCGGTGTCATCAAAGCAGGGAAAAACTATGGTGTCGGTCGTCTGATAGAGGTGCTTAAGCCTACGGCTGATCGAATAGAAGCGATCTGTCCAATCGCTCGTCAATGTGGTGGCTGCAGCCTTCAGCATCTTAGCTATCAGGGCCAACTGGCATTCAAGACCAATAAGGTTCAGCAGTTGATGAACCGAGTTGCAAAAGTAGAAGGTGTTACGGTCTTGCCAACCATAGGTATGGAGGAACCATGGCATTATAGGAATAAGGTCCAGTTTCCTGTACGGGATGTTAATGGTCAGATTCGTATTGGCTACTATGCTAAGCGGAGCCATCGGGTTGTTGAGACGGATATTTGTTACATTCAGGACAGACGTAATGAGACCATTCGCCAACTGGTCTTGGATTGGATGACCACTTATGGCATTACCGCATACAATGAAGAAAAGCACAAGGGCTTGGTGCGTCATCTTATAACGAGACATGCCCATAGTACTGGTAATATGCAGGTTGTTCTTGTTATCAACGGTAGAAGGCTACCAAATGTGGATAAACTGATGGATTCCTTACAAAGCTGTGGGTATGTGTCTTCTTTTGAATTGAATATCAACAAAGATAAGACCAATGTCATCCTTGGTGACAAGATGCTTCATATTTTTGGGGATACCATTGTAGAAGATACAATTGGTGACATCAAGTTTCATATATCTCCAAAGTCGTTCTATCAGGTTAACCCAATTCAGACAGAAAAGTTGTATGCTAAAGCACTGGAATACGCTGAGCTTACTGGAGAAGAAACCGTACTTGACCTTTATTGCGGTATTGGAAGTATCTCATTATTTCTTGCAAAGAAAGCCAAGAAAGTCATTGGCGTCGAGATTGTGCCGGAAGCCATTGAGAACGCTAAGCATAATGCCAAGTTGAATGGTATTCATAATACCCATTTCTATGTTGGAAAAGCTGAAGAGGTCATACCAAGGTTGTATAAAGAAGAAGGCATCACTGCTGATGTGGTGGTCGTCGACCCACCAAGAAAAGGGTGCGATGAGAAGTTGCTTGAGACCATTGTTGCCATCGCTCCCAAGAGACTTGTCTATGTCTCCTGTGACCCGGCCACATTGGCGAGAGATGTTCATTTCCTGACAGAAAATGGCTTTGAGGTTGGTGCTGTACAGCCTGTGGATATGTTTTCTCATACGACGCATGTGGAGACGGTGGTAAAACTACAACGCCAGAACCCTTGATTTTACTGGAGTTTAAGCACTTTTATGAGTTCTTCAGTTTCAGTAAAAACAGTGAAAATTACCACCAAAAAGACTTAAAAAGCAGTATCAGAATCAAAGTCGTTATATGACATGGTACGTGGGAACACGTCTACAAGCAGTCGGTTTTGAGGAGTAAAATAGAAAAATAGGTAGTAAAAAATCCTGAATTCGTGAAAATGAAATCAGGATTTTTTAATGCCTATTTAAAGGATAAGTGCATGAAAATAATTTGCATTATCTTTAGTAATATATCGAAATTCTAAAGTCAGGCAATAGTTTATGCAATTCATTAAATATATGTTTTCTTTTATCATTCATAATGTTGGAAGCTTTATGAGATGAACAATGTACGCCACAATCAGGTTGATTGCACCCGCATAGTTTTATTTCACCGTCATCGATTAATTTTTCATAAGTATATCTCAGGTCAATCAAATTATAAATAACTTTATCTAGAGCTATTCTGAGATCTTGATTAGAAATACTGGACTTTGTAGTAATATTTTTTATTAAAGTTCCATCTCTCATGCGGTAAATTCCTGTGTTAATAGCTGCAATTGTGTCTTCGATAGCTTTAACAAAATGCGGTAGATTACTTTCCATATGAAAAGGAGTAGTAAAAGCAGGGCGATCAAAGCATTGAACAATTTCTTTCAAAATATACTCATCATCTGGGACGTCAGTGTTTGCAATACTTTCATTGAATAAGTTTAAAATCTTATGAAATCTCTCTTTATCATTCAATGAAAGTTTTTCTATATCAGAAATAATTTGTTTGTCAGTTATAACATGTTTATCAAAATCAAAGTTAGCATAAATATCAGTATACTTATATCGTCCCTTTTTTACGCTTTCAAAATTTAGAATTAGAAAACGAATGCCGTTGGTGTACTTTAGATCTAGTTTGTTATCAACAAATTTCTGAATGGACTCTTTTATTTTCTTTGAATCGGTTCGAGAAGTTATTTGAAAAGCTACATGGTTTTCATCGTCAATCAAATCTACAGAAGGTGTATTTCGTTTATTATAGTTAGCATTTTCAAGCTTAAGGTCATATAACTCATTTAGAAATCTCAGGGATAGATTTTCAGACATCTTATTTATATCGAAATAATCAAGATAGTTATTAAGACGAATTTGGCTGATCCAATGTGTTATTGAAAATATTACTTCATCTAGTTCTTTTCTTTCTACTAATAATTTATCCATGCTTTTACCACCTCTTATTCTATAGCTAGATTCTTTCCCCATTTTTATCAACAAAATACCCCTCAAATTCGCAATCCAATGCCTCAGCTATGGCATCCAATTCGTTCATCGAGAAGTTATCTCGTTTGAGCTTATTCGCCATGTTCTGATTCGTAGTGCCAAGGCGATTGCTTAGTTCTATGATTGTAATATTCTTTCTTTTTAGTAAGATTCGGATTTTTTCACCCATCGTTAATTTCATTAATTATCACCTACCTGAGTTAAATAATACACCTAATAGTGAATTGGTGCAATAAAATAGATGAAATATTGAATGTATTAATTATAAAGTGTAATATCACATTAATAAGTGAATATCAGAAAGGAGTAAAAATATCATGAGTAAAATAATTGCCGTCGCTTCACAAAAAGGTGGAGTGGCAAAAAGTACAACGTGCAGGAACGTAGCAACAATTTTGGCAAAAGAGGGATACAAAGTCTTGGCAATCGATACGGACAATCAAGCTTCAATGACTGACTGTTTCGGAATAGTTAAGCCTGAAACTTTAGATACTACACTATATCATCTGATGATGGCAGTGATGAATGAAGATGATCTCCCGCCTAAAGAAAGTTACATTATCAAGAGTGATGGTGTTGATGTGATCCCCAGCAGTATTGAAATGTCTGCCATTGAAATGAACTTGGTCAGCACAATGAGCCGGGAATATGTTCTTAAAACAATCACTGAACAGCTAAGAGAAGATTACGATTACATCATTGTAGATTCAGCACCTTCTTTAGGACTGATGACACTGAATGTATTGGCTGCCTGTGACAGTGTATTAATACCGGCAACACCGGAATACTTGTCAGTCAAAGGACTTGAGTTATTACTTCAAACGATTATGAAGATTAAACGAAGAATAAATCCTAACATTGCATTTGAGGGAATTCTTCTAACAATGTTTGATGAAAGAACCAATCTTTCAAAGAACATGATTGAAATGGTTGATGAGGCATATGGAGAGCACATCAGAGTGTTTGATATTAGAATTCCTAAATCTGTAAAAGTTGGAGAAGCCAATCTTCAAAGTAAATGTATTGTGGATTATATGCCAATGAACAAGGCGGCTGTTGCTTATCAAGAATTGACAAAGGAGTTGATTATTCATGGATAAAACGAAAATGAAAAAAGTGGAAACATTTGCATCCATATTTGGAGATGATTATAAAAAGGAACCAACAGAAAAAGCTGATGGGACGACTACATTGAAACTTGCGGATCTGGTAGCATTTAGAAATCACCCCTTCAAACTTTATGAAGGGGAACGCTTCAATGATATGGTTGAGAGTATTAAAAATTATGGCGTTATAGTACCTATTGTCGTCAGAAAAGTTGACGATAAATATGAAATTCTATCTGGTCACAATAGAGTTAATGCGGCAAAAGAAGCAGGATTAACTGAAGTTCCTACAGTTATAAAAGAGGGACTCACTGAAGAAGAAGCAACATTGATTGTGACAGAAACAAATTTGATGCAGAGATCATTTACCGACTTGGCGCATTCTGAGAGAGCCACAGTAATTGCGACGAGACATAATGCAATGAAAAATCAAGGTGTAAGGAATGATCTTCTAGAAGAAATTGAAAAATTGTCACAAGCGCCTGATTTAGCAATGGATGAAACTTGTGGCCCAATGGACCACAAGTTAAAAACGAGAGATAAAGTGGGGGAAGAATATGGGCTGTCACCACGTTCTATTACAAGATATATACGTTTGAATTATTTAAGCACAGAATTAAAAGCTTTAGTAGACGAAGGCAAAATTGCCATGCGGGCCGGTGTAGATCTCTCATATTTATCACAAGAAAATCAGGAAATGGTTGAAGCGATTATTTCAGAAGATACATTCAAAGTAGACATGAAGAAAGCGGCACTCTTAAGAAGATATGAAAAAGAGGATAACCTGAACTGGAATACAGCGAAGCAGATTATCAGCGGTGATGTTTTAAAAAGCACAGGTAAGGTTAAGCCTTTCAAGATTCAGCCGACCATCATATCAAAATATTTCAAGCCAAATGATGACAAGAAGGCTATTGAAGAAACCATCGAAAAAGCTTTGGATTTTTACTTTAGTCAAATGAAAGAGCAATCGCATGAGCTAGAGGAGGGGGAGGAGATGATTGAGTAGATTAACAGAAATTAAAGAGATTTATGATTATATCTTAAGTGAAATCATAAAGGATGAACAGGCGTGGAAAGACTTTCTTACATTCCATGCGAAGGTTTATAAACACAGTTTCAAAAATGCAGTGCTCATATATGCACAGAGACCTGAAGCAACATTGGTCGCAGATATGGAAATCTGGAACCGTCGTATCGGCAGGTGGATTAACAGGGGTGCCAAGAGTATTGCTGTCTTTGATGATCAGAGTGATTATTTGAGACTTAAGTATTTGTTTGATATCGAAGACACTCATGGTCAACCCCATACCATGCCAAGGGTTTGGCGGTTGAGTAATGATATTGAGACGGAGTTGTTGAGTCATTTTCAGGCGAATACTTTTTCGGAATGGATTTCAAGACGTACTTATGAAATGGTTAATGAACATATTAATGAAATTCAAATTAATCTTCAGAAAGAAGTTCCAAAGACCCAATTATCAGGTTTACCCCTTGAAGGTGTGACAAAAGAATTTGTTCAGTCTCTAGTAGATAGTGTGGAATACATGACAGCTATCCGGTCGGGTATTGAAAGGCCGAAATTAAGCAATCTGGATGCCTTTAGAACCATTACCGATTTTGATACAAAGGCATTAACCTTACAACTAGGACATTTGACAAGTACCATTTCAGAATACCTATTGAGAGAAATTGAAAGAGAAATCAAATCAATCAAAAGTGAAAAAAGGAGCGTGAGTGACAATGAAAGCCATAGAGCTGAAGTATCAGGAAACGAAAGGAGTTTACCATCCGCAGATTCAAATATCACAGGAAGTAGACTACGACAAGAAACCTCTGGGGAAATACGGTCAGATGGCGATGAATTATCTGAAAGAGGAGCACATCAATCAATACAATTATCTTCTGACAGAGGGGACGCTGCTTCAAAAGATGCATCAAGTGAACGAGGAAGCATGGGAACGGATGGAGAAACTACAACAGCAGATGTTAACGGTGGAACCGATACAAGATCCGACGAATACTTACCAGAGTTATCGTCACAGGGAGATGATTCGGACGAGAGCAGAGGAAGTCGTATTGAAGGAAATCGTATTCAAGGAAAGATAGAATCAGAAGTTGAGCTACCTGAGCGTAGCTCTTTTTTTGTGCCTTTGTCGAATGAAGAAATCATTGAAACCGTATTACTCAGAGGGTCTAACTTTGCCGGTGGGAAACAACGTATTGTTGATTTTTTCGCAGACAACCATAATGCAAAAGAAAAGGCTGACTTTCTAAAAAATGAATATGGAACAGGTGGGTCTTCAATTACCTTTACAGAGAGTCAAAGTGGTTTTGAAAATCATGACAGTAAGGGAATCAAAATTGATGTCTACAAAGTGGGTGAAGATATCCAGTTGTCTTGGGCAAAAGTTGCTGCCGGTATAGAGCGTTTGATAGAAAATGGTAAATATTTTGAAGCCCGTTACCACAATGATGAACCGCCAGTGAGAAAGGCATCTTATCAACCAACATTATTTGACATGCCACAGAAGGACAATGACATAAGAAATGAAAATTATCAGAAGTTGATGAGTATAGCCCCAGGAATTTTAAATGGTCGATATCGATATATGAAACTCAAAGCCCCAGGCTTTATGGACCTTGTCATAGAAAGACTCTACGAAAATAGAATTTCCCTTTCTCATTATTATGTGCAGAATGGGGATTTGATGAGTGATCCGGATATGGAGCTTATTGTTGATCATAATATAAAGACATTAACAGCAGCCACTTTTCAACAAGATAATCTAGCGATTTATCATGAAGCTTTTCAGGGTGATGAATTAATAGATCCGGACATGGAAGATGAGCTCAATGACTTTTTAAAAGATTGGTTATCCAATATATCAAGGCAAGGTCATATTGTATACAAAGCCTACTATTCAGAAGATGTGGTCGAAGAAAATGAAGAGCCGTTGTTTGATGAGCGTGGCAACGAAGTGTTGGTTAAATTAGAAGAAGAATCAGACGATTTATTGGATCTGGAAATAGATAATACTGATGATCATATGATTCAAAAACAGACAAAAATCAACTATCGATTTTCGGCAGAAGATGAAATAGGTATTGGTGGATTAAAAACAAAATTTAGAGCCAATGTTGAAGCAATCAAGACTTTAAAAGTTATTGAAGAAGAAAACCGAATGGCAACAGACAAAGAACAATCTATCTTAGCTAGATACGTGGGTTGGGGTGGTATGCCGCAAGCTTTTGATATAAGCGCTGGTGGTTGGAGTAATGAATATGGTGAACTAAAGGGTTTGTTATCTCAAGAAGAATATGATAGTGCCAAAGCATCCACACCGAATGCTCATTACACAGCACCGGTTGTTATTCAAAGTATCTATCATGCCCTTGATAGATTTGGCTTTGAACAAGGAAACATTCTGGAACCTTCCATGGGTGTTGGTAATTTCTTTTCCCACCTTCCAGAATCTATGAACAAGTCAAAACTCTTTGGTGTTGAACTGGATGACATATCCGGTCGAATATCCAAACAGCTTTATCAGATGGCAGACATTCAGGTTAAGGGATTTGAAGAAACTCAATATGAAGATAACTTCTTTGATGTAGCCATTGGCAATGTTCCTTTTGGTAATTATAAAGTATATGACAGGCTCTATGATAAACATAATTTCATGATTCATGACTATTTCTTCGGAAAAACTCTGGATAAAGTACGTCCTGGCGGAATCATTGCTTATGTTACCAGTAAGGGAACCATGGATAAAAAAGACCAGAGTGTCAGGAAATATATCAATGAACGTGCAGAACTCATTGGTGCCATTCGATTACCCAATACGGCGTTCAAAGATAATGCCAATACGGATGTAACGGCAGATATACTCTTCCTAAAGAAAAGGGAACGCAGATCGGTGGAATTACCAACATGGCTGTCTGTTGAAGTAAATGAAAATGGGGTCCCCGTCAATCAATATTTCATTGACAATCCCCATATGATGCTTGGAGAGATGGTGTTTGATGAGCGCATGTTTGGTCATGAGAGTCGCTATACTACTTGTGTAAATAATGATGGTAATTTTAATCTGGAAGATGCCCTCATGAATGCGGTTAGTCATTTAAAAGGAGAAATTGGTTATTACGAACATAAGTCTGATGAAGCCACTGAAGATTTGCCGGCTGATTCAAAGTATAAGAATTATTCTTATGCGTTCATCGATGACAAGCTTTATTTTAGAGAGAATTCCATGATGAGAAGAATGGATTACACCGGTAAAACTTTGGAGCGCATCCAAGGCATGATGGCCATTCGGGATATTACAAGAGAGATCATCGCACTGCAAATGGAAGGGTGTACCAAAGAGACATTAGAAGAAGCACAAGAGCGACTAAATAAGTTGTATGATGAATTTACTCATGACTACGGTTATCTTGTTTCAAGACCGAATGCCAATGCATTTCGTGATGACAATGACTATCCTCTTTTATGTTCACTAGAAGTTGAAGACGAAGAACATCAGATTACAAAGGCAGATATGTTCTCAAAGCAGACAATCAAACCCTATGAATCCATAACCAATGTTGATTCAGCATTTGAAGCGCTGACAGCATCGTTAAATGAAAAGGGTATGGTTGATCTGTTATTTATGTCAGAGCTTTATGATGAAGAACCGGAAATCATTATTGAAGAGCTGAAACAAGACATTTATTTGAACCCTGAACGATTTAATGAAGAGGATACATTAAGAGGTTGGGAAACAGCAGATGCTTATCTATCCGGTGATGTAAGGCAAAAGCTGAAATTTGCAAAGGTATTTGCAGAGCTAAATCCGGAACTCTTTTCAAAAAATGTCATTGCCTTAGAAAAGGTACAACCCATTGAACTTGAAGCCAGTGATATTGATGTCAGGTTAGGCACAACATGGATTGAAGTATCCGATTATGAACAATTCATCTATGAAATTTTGAAAACACCGAGATATTATCATAACACTGGTGGAAGAAATGAAATCAAGGTACATTACAACAATTACAACGCCAGTTTCGGTATTGAAAACAAAGGTGTGGACGGTTATTCTGTCTCAGCCAAAGAAACCTATGGGACATCAAGAATCAATGCTTACTACATTATTGAAGACAGCTTAAACCTTAGAAATTCAACAGTAAAGGATCGTGTTGAAGATGGTGACACGGTTAAATATGTTATCAATAAGAAAGAAACCATGCTGGCTAGAGAAAAGCAATCACAGATCAAACAAGCATTTAAGGAATGGCTATTCAAAGATCCTGAAAGACGTAAAAAGTATGTCAGTTATTATAACCAGAACTACAATAATATTCGCCTTAGGGAGTATGATGGCAGTCATTTGAAGTTCCCTGGTATGAATCCTGATATTAAATTGAGAGAACACCAGACCGCTGCCATTTCACGAATTCTCTATGGTGGAAGTACACTGCTTGCCCATTCAGTGGGAGCAGGGAAGACCTTTGAAATGGTGGCCAGCTGTATGGAGCAAAAGCGTTTGGGACTTATTAACAAGGCAATCTTGGTTGTTCCTAATCATTTGACACAACATATCGGCAGTGAATTCCTACGGCTGTATCCGTCAGCAAATATCCTTGTGACGACCAAGAAAGATTTTCAAAAATCCAATCGGAGACGTTTCGTCAGTCGTATTGCTACCGGTGCTTATGATGCTGTTATTATGGGACATTCGCAGTTTGAGAAAATTCCCGTGTCAAAAGAGCGTCAGGAAGAAATGATTCATCGGCAGATCAATGACATATCAGCGGCCATTGCAGATGCCAAAAGAAGCAATGGTGAAAACTGGAGCATCAAACAGATGGAAAAGCTCAAGCTATCACTAACAGCGGAGATCAAACGTCTTCATGACAGCCCTAAAGATGATGTCATCAATTTTGAAGAACTTGGAGTAGACTGCATCTATGTTGATGAAGCACATTATTTTAAGAACTGTGCTGTATTTTCCAAAATAAGAAATGTAGCAGGAATATCCAATACTAGAAGCAAGAAATCCATGGATATGTTGATGAAGACCCAGTATATTCAAGAAATCAATCAAGGACGTGGCGTTATCTTTGCTACAGGGACGCCCATCAGTAATAGTATGTCTGAAATGTATGTTATGCAGCGTTATATTCAAAACAAAGAACTGGAAGCCAGAGGCATTCATCATTTTGATGCTTGGGCAGCACAGTTTGGAGAAGTCGTATCCAGTTTGGAATTGGCACCGGAAGGAACCGGTTATCGGTATAAAAGCCGATTTGCAAAGTTTACCAATTTACCGGAGCTTATGACGATTTTTAAGAATATGGCTGATGTAAAAACAGCAAACATGCTTAAGCTACCTATTCCCAAACTTAAAGGTGATGGACATAAACTGGTTTCATCAGATGCCAGTGAATTTACAAAAGAGATTATGGAGAGCTTTGTTGAAAGGGCAAGTGATATAAGAAACGGATTAGTTGATTCTCGAATCGACAATATGCTTAAGATAACAAACGAAGCGAGATTATTAGGTCTTGATCCAAGACTGCTGTATGCAGATGCACCCAATGAACCGGATAGTAAAGTCAACAAGTGCATTGAAACAGTTTATGAAGAATATCAACAGAGCAATGATATCAAAGGAACACAAATCATATTTTGTGATGTAGGAACGCCTAATTCAGATGGGCGTTTTTCTATTTACCCTTATATCAAGGAAGCCTTGATTCAAAAAGGCATTCCTGATGATGAAGTTTGTTTTATTCACGATGCAAAGAGTGAAGCACAAAGAGAAAGTCTTTTTGCAGATATGCGTAGTGGTAATAAGCGGATTATCTTAGGATCGACAGCCAAGATGGGAACCGGAACTAATATTCAGGATCGTTTAATTGCCTTACATCATCTCGACTGCCCATGGCGTCCAAGCGACTTGGAGCAGCGTGAGGGAAGAATTTTAAGACAAGGTAATCAAAACGAAGAAGTTAACATCCATCGATACGTTACAAAAGGGACTTTTGACGCGTACTTATGGCAAATTGTCGAGAATAAGCAACGCTTTATCAGCCAGATTATGACAGGAAAATCTGTTGCGAGAAATGCAGAGGATATCGATGAAACTGTACTGTCTTTTGCAGAAGTCAAAGCATTAGCAACGGGTAATCCATTAATTAAAGAGAAAATGACGGTTGATAATGAAGTTAGTCGATTGAGCCTGCTTAAATCGGAGTATAACAGCAGACGTTATGCAATGGAGGATAATTTCACCTATAGGTATCCAAAGTTGATTCAGCAGTCAAAACAACGTCTTGAGGGTCTGATTAAAGATATCAGTAAACGTGACATGAACAAGCATGAGGCATTTCAGATTACCATTAACGGCAAGTATTTTGATGAAAGAGAAAAAGCGGGAACTTATTTGCAGGTCCTGTTATCAAAGGCTGAGCCGGATAAGGAAATGCATGTTGGTACATTTAATGGGTTTGATCTTATGATTTTAAAGAATAACTTTTTTGGACAACACAAGATTTTGCTTCATGGACAGCAGAAGTATGAGGTTGAATTCGGGGATAGCCCACACGGTAATATGGTGAGACTCGAAAATTTGATGGAAGGATTGGTAAAACGTCTCGAAAAAACAGAAAGTCAGATTGAAGAGTATGAACGGGACCTGGCTCAATCCAAAGAAGAATGGGAAAAGCCCTTTATGTATGAGGAGGAGCTAAATCAAAAACTAAGTAGACAATTCGAATTGAATGCTGAACTGGATATGGATAAAGGAGATGAAGGCATAACAGTTAGTGAAGATGATTTTAATGAAGACACGGTAATTGAAGATGACGAAGAAATGACAGTATAGCAGGGATATAGTCCCTGCTATTTCTATGGAAGGAGACGAATTAGATGACGAGACAAATGGTACAGAATATCAAACAGGATAAGGTGATTGAACTTATGTGTGAGGTGCTTGATTTTGCAGAGGAATCAGAGCAGAAAGTCATTGGGGCAGTAAATCATATGGGGCTTTCAATGTTCTTTGCAAGTATTGATGCATTGGATATTGACGACATTGAAAAAGAGAGAATCAGAGCACTTAAAGAAGTTATCGATACAAAAGCAAAGGCGATTGAAAAAATGAAGGGAGGACAATAATATGGCAACGAAAGAAACCTACTCAGACAGCTTTTTCAAAAGCTTAAATAAGTTAACAGGCATATCAATGTCCAAGCTGAAAAGTTACGCTAAAGAAAATAATCCATTTAATATCTTAGAGCATCCAGGTGTTGTTGAGCCAAGTGATAGACAGCTAGAGAAAATCAATAAACTCAATGAATTCATTGCATCCTACAATGTGTTAAAACTGGATCAGGAAAATGAAAAAATCACCTTCAGGTCACCAAAAGATGCCGGTAAATATTTTGCATCACTTCTAGGTGGTGTAAAAGACAAGGAACGGTTTCTGGTCGCTTTTCTGGATAACAGCAACAGTATTATTGAAATGAGAACGGTGTCTCAAGGAACAACCAACATGGCAGTTGTCTATCCGAGGGATATTCTGAAAATGGCCCTTGCAAATGATTGCAGTAATATAATGCTTTCACACAATCATCCCGGCGGCAGTTTAAAAGCATCTCATGAAGACGTTGCATTGACACAACGAATCGTTGATATTTTTAAGCCATTAGACATCAACGTGATCGATCACATTATTGTAGGTGGCTACGGATTCAGCTCTATGGCGGAAAATGGTGTTTTGCCGGATAACAAGATGGATGTTGCTAATTATGATCCTATAGCATTGAATGCTGCTGAAGAAGAAGGTGCTTCATATGATATTTCAATTGATGAAGAACTTGAGATGTAGGAGGGATTAGATGAATCAAGATAGAACCAGTTGTATTCGGGAGCAGAGCAGTGATACAGTAATTTGGATACTTGGTGTAAAAGGAGAAGCAAAAGAAAAAGTAAAAGATTGTATATTGGAACAAGGTGTTAAAAGCTTCTTACTGCATCATGATCTACTTGAACTTGAACCAGATGAACATGAAAAGATTGAGGTTTTGAAACGTGTCATTCAAACCTTTGATGGGGATATTGAAACCATGAATTTTGGTGACTTGGATGAGGAGTGCTAATGATGAAGCGATTTACTGAGGAAGAACTGGATCAGGCAAATAGTTGTAACTTGATTGCCTATGCAGAGAAGATTGGCCTGAATCTGAAAAAAGTAGGTAATTCATATAAAGTAAAGGATTATGGTGGACTATATCTTAATGCCTATGGGACTAAGTGGAACTGGTTTTCCAGAGATATCGGTGGTGGTCCGATCCAATTTGTTATGGAAATGGAAGGCAAGACTTGGGTAGATGCAGTATATACTTTGTTAGGTACTGAAAAAAGTGACTTCATTCCAAGAGTCGAACCAGTTGAAGAAGAAAAGGGAACATTTGAATTACCGGATAAAAATGATACTTACAAACATATTATTGCTTACCTGATTCAGTCTAGAGGGATTGATAAGGAAGTTGTATATGACTTTATCAGTCAAGGGAAGCTATATGAAAACAAGCACCGGAGTTGCGTCTTTGTGGGTTATGATGGTGACAATCAGCCTAAATATGCCAGTGTTCGCAGCACCAATACTCATGGGAAATCCTATCGGGGAGATGTGACAAACTCCGATAAGGCATTTCCTTTTTCATTTGTAGGAGGCAGCACTACGGTTTGTGTCTTTGAATCACCGATTGATCTGATGAGTTACATGACGCTGCTTGATTTTCACGGAATTCAATCCTTCGATCATCACATGATATCTTTAGGTGGTGTAGCAGATCGTGCGCTACACCAATATCTGCAATTGCATCCAGAGATCAATCGCATTATGCTCTGCCTCGATAACGACGAAGCAGGGCATTTTGCATGTCAGCAGTTTAATGAAAAGTACCATGAGGATTACAAACTCTTAAGGCATAGTCCAACTGGAAAGGATTTTAATGAAGATTTGCTTGCAATTCAAAACAGTCACCAAACAGAGCAGGTAAGAGAACCAATGGCAACTTATAAACCAGAATGGGATATGGAAGAAGAAATGGAAATGTGAAAGGGACTGCTCGATGTACTTTATAGATAAAAAGCATGTAACCAATTATCAAAAGCTATTGTTCCAGGACCATACACATCCGAAGGATATCCACCGCAAATCATTATTTTACATTATCAGTGGCAATGAAGATTTGTATTTGAGGCGTTACAGTATCTACGATTTTGGAATCCATGAGATTCTGCCGTTTAATTTAGTGAATGAGCTTATGAGCCTGGGTGACGGCAGCAGAATGCTGCTCAGGCTTGCTTATAATCTTTATAACGGATTTGACGACGGGAATTTAACACCTCGAGATATATTTTATGTCATGAATAAGAGGGACTTCATAGTGGCTAAAGGTGGGATTGATATGCGGTTTGGTATGGATATTGAAAATTAAGTAAAGGGGAACTTGAAAGTTCATGTAATTACAGAAGTTTACAATAGTTGATGAAATAATCGGATTGTTATGAGAAAATAGAAATAGTAGAAATATTTCAATGAAGGGAAGCGATTAAAATAAAACTTGATATGAGTTTAGTTATGGACAACCTAAGATCGAAGAGACCGATATTTCATTCGGAAGCCGATTTTCAATTTGCGTTAGCATGGGAAATACAGAGTGAATATCCTCAGGTTGACGTTCGTCTGGAATACGCTTATAAAATTAGCGATAAGATTTATCATATTGACGTATTGGTAATTCATGAAGATGAATACATTCCCATTGAGCTTAAGTATAAAACATTAAAAAAGATCGTTACAGTGGATTCAGAAGAGTTTTATCTTAAGAATCATGGGGCTCAAGATTTGGGGAAATATGATGTACTCAAAGATGTATTTAGAGTGGAAAATGTCCTGCATGATCACGATAAGTTTGTGAATGGTCATGTCATTATGCTTACAAATGATCCGAGTTATTGGAAAAAGGACAGTAAGGAAAATACGTGTTGTGCTGAATTTAGTATCGCAGATGGTAGTTCTGTCACAGGTAGCATGGCATGGGCAGAGCATACGGGTATTGGAACAATGAAGAATCGAGAAGAGCCAATTGTTTTGACTGGAAGTTATAAGCTGAAATGGCATGATTATAGCAAGTTCGATGACAAGAGAAATGGTCAATTCAGATATTTAATGTTTGAGTCAGTGCGAGATGACTTATTTTTCAATACCCAAAAGACCGAATAAGAAAGCTCTGCTTTCATGAGGGCAAGCTTCCACAATGTATGACATTGTGCTTGATGGGAGTTTCCCATACCCTTTTTAACCATGGGAGCGTTGCTCCCAAACCCTAAATAACAAATGATGAAAAACTTAAAAGATTGAGAAATAAGGCATATAAAAAAGCAAGTGAAAGGATTTAATATGAAAATACTTATAGACACATATTCAAAACATGATATGGAAAGGTCTTTATTTGAGTATTTTGAACTTCGCAAAGAAGAATTGCTAGATTTGTTCTTTGAAGCAGATGAAAAATCTAATAAAGGTTCTTTTACGGACGGTCAAATATTTAATGATGTAATCAATAGTTTTATAGAAGCACGAATGAATTATGACGAACTAACTCACGTATTATTCTTCCATCTTGGCAGACGATTAAATGATACTTGTCATGATAGTCCTGGATTAAATTTATATGAACTTTTAACGAAACCTACTACGATGAGCCTGTTTTTAAAACATCACGGGGTCGTTTTTGAGCCCGATGGAAGTAAATTGAATTTACTTTATAAAGATAAAGTAATATCACTTGATGATAATTATAAACATGAGAGCAGTTATTTACGTTGGCGATTAGGTCACACAAAAAGAATTGATTTCTGTTTTAATGGCTTCATGTTAAAAGATCAAATATATAAAAATAGTTACGCTCGCGAATTAGCTGCAGTTCCTGAGTTTATAAATGTACTATCAAATTATTTGGGAGATATTAATATTGGGAATGATTATATTAAGAATAGTGAGTATTTTTGTTTTGAATATTGTGTACCTATTGAAAAGATTATTTTTGACTCAGATGATTACATGGCAATAAACAACAAATCTTTGTACCTGATAAATAGAGTTTTAAATAGATTACATGACTATTATGCATATGAAGAAAGGTATATTTTTGATCATGATAATCCTATATTACGATTGAGAGATGATGATATCATGGAACATGAGTATTTTGTTACAAAAGAGAAAATAAGCCATTCAATGTTAAAATAAGATTGATATAAGTTTTGAAGCGAGTTTTATTTGATGAAGGAATGAGGTGATGCCTTGAATAAAACAAAACGAATCAACCTAAGAGTCACAGAAAAAGAATATCAAAAGATTGTTGGTAAAGCGAAAAAAGCAAATTTAAGCATCAGCAGATATGTCTCCTTGTCCGCACTGGACAAGGAGATTATTTTTTTTGACGACATTAAGCAAATGAATCATGAACTTTCCAAGATCGGCAATAACTTAAATCAGTTGACCGTATTAGCCCATCAAGGAAAAATCAAGGAAGTGAACTTATCACAAGCCAGAGATGTATTTTCGGGGCAATGGGATGAATTATGTAAATTAGTGAAGAGAAAGGGGAAATGACAATGACATATCATATTTATCGGTATGGAAATGGATGCAAATGGATTGATAATCTAAAGGAAGCTGCGGATTATTTTAATCAGCTGCCTACGGATGGAAAGTACACCACCATAGGCATTACAGATGGTTCATATGCAGTGGACATAGTTATTAAGGGTGAATATGCAAAAGGGCAGGATTTTCTGATATCTCAGGACATCAGGCAATCAAGACTTTTTTCAGAGAATCCGGAAAAAATGATCGGTGCTTTATCCGAGCTGTATGAAGCTGTTGGCGTCAAATCGGAATTCAGTAAGAAGATGATTGAGGATTTAAAAAGTCTAGCTGATGAGCTGGATCATGAACCAGATGAGATGTAAGAAGAATGGCAGTTATAGAATTTATTAACGGAAAAAACAACACGCTTGCTGCTCTTGAAAGAGTTCTGAAATACATCACCAATCCTGCTAAAACAGAAGTCAGCCTTATAGGGGGTCACAACTGCGTTGCAGATAAAGCCTATAACGAATTCTACATGACCAAGTCTGAATATAGCAAATTAAGCGGTAGGCAATATATCCATTTTACGCAGAGCTTTGCACCCTACGATAAAGTGACACCTGAGATGGTTAAGCAAATTGCTGATGAGCTTGTACAGATGGAACAGTTCAAAGGTTTTCAAATTGCGTATGCGGTTCATACGGACAGAGATCATCTTCATACGCATTTTGTCGTAAATACCGTTAATAAAGAAACGGGTAAAAAGTGGAAGCAAAGTGCTGAGCAGCTTCAAATGATGAAAGATTATTCAGATGAAATCTGTAAAAAATATGGATTGATTATTACACAAGGAAAAACAGGCAATCATGTCAACCGTGGAGAATATCGTACAAAGGAAAAAGGTCATAGCTGGAAATACGAACTCTATTTGGCAGTTAAAAAGGTGAAATGGATATCACGAAGTAAAGAAGACTTTATTGAAAACATGAATAAGTTGGGTTATCAGGTGGAATGGAGTAATACACGAAAATACATTACCTTTACTAATGTGGAAGGCAAGAAATGCAGAAATCGAAAATTGTATCCCCCGGAACATTTTACAAAGGAGGCACTCTTAAAAGCATTTGAACTTAATGGTCAGAGGATGGAGGCGAAAATTGCCAGAAATAAGATGGAGATGCTGCTATCAGCAGTTCAACTGGCTAAGATAGATATGCCATCTAATACCGGTAAAAATTATCCATTATCAACATTGGAAGGCGAATCGTTAAAAGAAAAAGTTGAAGAAACCAAGAAAGGGAAAGGTCTGAATTGGGACAAAGAAAGTGAAAATAGCATGTAATGAAAGGTGGTCATGTGAATGAGAAAATTAATGGAGCTTTATGATCGGTTGGAACCGTTGAACGTGAATGGACTGAGAGAGGGGTATCGAAAGATACTTGATTATAACGGTCATGTTCTCGCAATGAAAAAAATGTTTGATGGTTTTGAGTTTGTGACATGGCAATATACCTATGATGGTAATGCCGTTACATTGGGACACTATTTTATTGATCTAGATGCAGCCAAGGAGGATTTTGCTAAGCGGTCAGGTCTGATATCTTCGCAAAGACTATTTGGCGAAACGGATTTGAAATTGATTCATACAAGTTTAGTGAACTATGTTGGACTCAATGGCGATCTTGATTTTAAGGATGAGAAGACCATTGGTTCGATACTTGAAAAAATAGAACAGCTTATACCAGAGATATTACGACATGAAAAACTGGAAGAACTGGAACTGGTGGATGATGACGGGTTAGAATTGTGAGGTGATAGTAAAGGTGAAATACAAACAATTGAAGATGATGGTTTCAACGCTGATATTTCTTGTAGGTTTATGGATGAACATATATTTTTCCACGAACCTACATTTTTTATTGTCAGGAAAAATGAAAGTGCTTCGATTTATTCCCATGAAATCATGTTTTGAAAGTATGGCGGCAAGTGGTCAACATTTGTCGCTATTTCTTTATCTACAGGGGTTCATACTCTTGTGTTCTATATATTTCTATCTGGCAAATATGAAACCTTATCAATCCGATTTGGAAATGATAACGCCTGATATATCAACACCTGTCAGAGCAGGGCAAATGCAATTTGGTTCAGCCAGATGGCTGACATTTGAGGAAAAGAAAGAAGCGTTCAAATCGGTAAAACTAATAAAAAGCGAACTACTACATCTACTTGAAAGGATTGAAAAAAATGAAGAAGAAGCAGAATACTCAAAAGAGAAAGGCTTTTGTGAAAAAGAAGCTAACCAAAGGGTTTCAGAAGATGCTGATGAAAGAGCCGATGAAAAGGTTTTATCGGAAACCAAGGCAAAGGAATATTCGATACCCGAGCTAAGTCAAGGTGGAATTGTCATAGGTTTTGCTAAAGAACAGGAAACTGAACGTATCTTATACATCGATGAAGATACCCATAGTCTATGCATAGGTGCGACAAGATCAGGGAAAACTAGATCCATTGTCCTTCAGTCAGTCGGTCTTTTAGGATTGTGCGGTGAAAGTTTGGTTGTCAGCGATCCTAAAGGCGAGATTTTCACTTATACCTATCCGTATTTTAAGGCACTTGGATATGAAGTCATTTGCTTGGACTTCAAGAATCCACTAAAAAGTGATCGGTACAATTTCTTACAGCCGGTCATCGATGCTATTGATGAAAACGATATTCCTAAAGCGGTTGATGCAACTTGGGATTTGACGGCTGCTTTGGTTCCTGAGAATAGTCACAATGAAAAGATTTGGACCAATGGGGAAGCGAGCATCATTGCCAGTGCAATTATGGCAGTTGTTTATGATAATCGAGATGGTAAAGCTAGAAGATTTCAGAACATGAGTAATGTTTATTTTTTCATCAGTGAGATGTGCAAAGTTGTGGATGGAACCATGCCTATCATTAAATATATGAAGAATATGCCGGCGCATCATCCGGCAAAGGCCTTGCTGGCAATCAGTGAAGTAGCGCCTAGTAAAACAAGAGGTTCATTCTATACATCAGCGTTAACAACATTACGATTGTTTACAAATCCACTGATTCATTCCATGACAGAACACAGTGATTTTGACTTGAGAAAGATGGGAACTGAAAAGCAGGTGCTGTTCATTGTCTTACCGGATGAGAAAACCACCTATTATAGTCTGGCAAGTCTCTTTGTTAATCAGTGCTATATGCAGTTAGTCAAGAATGCAGATGAAAGAGGCGGTCGGTTAAAAAGAAGAGTCAACTTCATGCTTGAAGAATTTGGCAACTTCGTAAAGATTCCTGATTTTGCTAATAAGCTGACGGTAGGCGGTGGTAGAGGAATACGGTTTAATCTGTTCCTTCAGAGTTTCATGCAGCTGGATGAGAAGTACGGTAAAGAGGTTGCCGGAACTATCAAATCCAACTGTGAAACATGGATCTACCTTCAAGCCGATGATTTGGCAACTTTAGATGAAATTTCTAAGAAGCTGGGAAATTATACGGTATCGACATATTCACTTAGTTCATCTCATGGCAAATATTCCAATCCATCGAGTTCCCATAGTATTAACCTAACGCATCGTGCCCTTTTAACGGTGGACGAGATTAGGCGAATTAATAGACCTTATACGTTGATCACTTCGAGAAATCATCCGGCAATGATGCAGTTACCGGATTTATCGGAGTGGTTTTTTAATGTCCTTTTTGGACTAGGTGATAAGGAACATAACAGAAAGGTGCGTGAGAAAAGAGAGAAAAACAGGAAGCAGAGAAAATCCCCCAAGGCCATTGATACATGGAATATATGGGAGTACTACATCCAAGGTGAAGAAAAATCAAATTATGTTTATCGACGCAATATGAAAGGTGGTGAGCAAGGTGAATCTTAAGAAGTTAAAAAACAAAGTGACGCAGTTAGTTAAAGTTATTTTAGGAACAGGAATTGTGATGTTGACATCATCTGTACCAGTTATGGCAGATACAGTTCAAGACAGCAAGCTTGTCAAAGGAACGGAAAATCTAATTCAGGATGTTACAACATGGCTGATGGTCTTAGCACCGATTGTTGGGGTGCTGTTGATTATTTACTTCTTTATCCGACGAAGTGCAGCAGATGAAATCGATCAGAAGAAATGGAACAACCGAATCGTAACGGTCATTGTATCTGTCATCGGTGCTGTATTAGCATCGGCAACCCTTAATCTGATTATCGGTTATTACGTTTAACATGGGCTAAGCCCAATAATAATACAAATACAATTTATGGAGGAAATCAAATGAGAAAGTTAATGAACAAAGCAAAAATGGAAATGGTAAAAACAATCGTAAAAGGGAAAATGGTTCTTGCAGGCAACAGCGGTGAAGGCATGGTGGATTCAGCGGTGAAAATTTTAATTTCCATCGTGATCGGTGCCTTGCTGTTAGCGGGATTATACGCACTTTTCGGTGATGTGATTTTGCCAACTTTGCAAGAAAGAATTGAAGAAATGTTTAACTTTGCAGGCTAGAAGGAGTGTGAATAAGATGAATAGGCATAAAAATAGATGGTTGAGTTTTGTTCTGATCTTAGGCATTATGTTGTCCAATTTTTCAGGATTAGCATACGCCTCTGACGGTACCTTTGACGACACAAAAGGTCACTGGGCGGAGGAAACCATTGACCAATTAGCAAAAGAAGAGCTTATTCATGGATATCCGGATGGACTTTGTCATCCGGATTCTATGATTACAAGAGCAGAGTTTTCGGTCATTCTTTCAAGAATCATGGGAATGGATAGCGACGATATTGAAACTGTGCAATCAAATTTCAAGGATATACAAGGAAACTTTGCGCAGGATGATATCATATATTTGATTGGAAAGGGCATCATACTTGAAGAGGAATATGGTGACAATTACAGTCCTAATACACCAATCACCAGACTGGAAATCATTAAGATGATGGTGCGATTAACGGATGAACTATCAAATGAAAAAATTGAAAATAGTGAAATCAGCTATACGGATATTTCAGATTTAGGTGAACAGGATATTGAGTTTGTTGAAAAAGCAACTCAGAATGGATTGGTTCATGGGTATCCGGATGGGACATTAAAACCTCAAGGATTGGCAACACGAGCTGAAGCTTTTACGATGGTCTATCGACTTGAACACATAAAAACTGCTACCGAAAATGCTGAAGAGACTGAAACTGTGGTAGAGGAAGAAGTAAAATCAGATGATGAAGCTATTTCCGGTCATCATTCATCCCATGTACCAGTGCCTCAGTATAATTTCGAGATTCCAGAGACAGCATATGAAGGTGAAACAATTAGTATCAAAGCGGAGTCAAAGTATGTGATAAACGTTGAATGGTCGATTCTTAAGGATGATCTTCCCATAGACATGGATTCTGTGACGGAAGGAGAATTAAACAATAATGGAGGATCAATTGTCTTTAATTCAGAAGGCATATATACATTGAGAGCTATTGCAGAAAACAGCCGTGGTAGAGCAACTATTTCAGAACGTACAATCACTGTGTATCCGAATATCACAATGGAAATGGATGTACCAAAAGTCGCTCATACGGACACTATTATGCCAGTAGATTTAGCTGCTGTGAGTTTAGGGGATAAAACGGTAGAATGGACGATTGAAAAAGATGATGAAAACATTGCTATTGATGATTTGGTAAATGGCGAGCTGACGAATGACGGTGGAACGATTCAGTTCTGGCAACAAGGCAAATATATGTTGATAGCACAAGTTGATGATGATTTGGGAAAGATCATCACTGTTTCAGAAGAAATTGTGGTTTATCCTGTAATAAGCATTCAGGTAGATGTGGATGCAATGGTTAACCATACCGATCGATTTATTTCGCTAACGGTTGAGACAGAAAACATTGATGATGAGGATAATATCAAATGGACATTGCTAAAAAATGGCGAAGAAGTGTCTGTATCAGAGTTCATTGCTGGCGATATTCAGGTAGGAACTGAAACCATTCGATTTAAAGAGCAAGGTGTATATAATTTAAAAGCGTCAATAACGGATGAGACCGGTAGGGTATTTACGGATGATACAACAGTAACAGTGTATCCAGTAGGATCTGCCGGTTTTTATGTGCCTGAAATTTTCCACACGGATGATGTCGTTACAGTGGAGGCCGAATTCAATGAAATTGGCAATCATCAGGCGACGTGGGAACTGTTTAGAGATGGTAAACCAGTTAAGTTATCTGATGTTGTAACTGGTCAGCTGTCTAATGATGGTGGCAATATCCAGTTTAATCAAAAAGGTGACTATATATTAAAAGTATCATTCAAGGACGACGCTGAAAGAGTTTATAGCTATGAACAGACTTTCAAGGTTTATCCAGTGCCGGTTGTAACCTACTCATATCCAGCGTTTGCGCATACAGATACGAATATTCAGGTGGACGTTACAAGTACTGAGTTAGATGATCTGTCTGTTGAATGGTTACTTGACAATACGTATGGATTTCAAGATTGGTCCACATATGTTAGTGGCTCACTAGATCAAAATGGTGGTCAAATCAGTTTAAAAAGATCAGGTGTTTATGAATTGGTCGTAAGAGCCACCGATGAAACCGGCAGAATGTTCTTGTTTGAATCGGTAGAAAAAATTGAGGTGTTACCGGTTCTAAATATTGATTTTGATATTCCATCCTTGGCGTATACAGATAGCAGAGTTGATGTCAGAACCCATGGGAATAATAATGTGTTGCCGATAGAGTGGACATTAGAGAAAGATGGAGAAATCGTTGATATGGCAAAGTCCATTTCGGGTGATTTGTCAGCATTAGGTGGTAAGATCACATTTCTGGACGAGGGTGACTATGTTTTAACAGCTACCATGACTGATTTTCTCAACCGAAGCTTTTCAATGAGTAAAGAAATCAATATTCAACCAGTGATTAAGTTAGCATTTCAAATGCCGGAATCTATTCATTTTGGAACAACATTTGAGGTAATAACATTCATTGAAAATTTGCAGAACAATAGTGTGAATTGGACTTTGGAAAAAGAGGGTGAGCCTGTGGATTATATGGGTGAACTTACCGATTTAGGTGGAAAAATCGCTATTCGGGACACGGGTATTTTTGATTTGACTGTAACTATCATTGATTTATATGGAAGGATGTATCAGACTTCAGAAAAAATTGAGGTGACGAATACTGCACCAGAAGTTGAACTGTCAGCAGAACAAACCAGAACGACGAAAGACGGCAAGTTCTTAGTTGATATCGAAGCAAGTGCCACTGATGCTGATGGAGATACCACAACGCTAGAATATGAAGGCAGGACAGTAGATGATTATTATGAAGTTGGAGATCATGTAATCAAAGTAAGGGCAAAAGATGAAGCCGGGTTTTATTCAGACTGGCTTTCGGTAAATTTCAAAGTAGAAAATGCTATCCCAACAGTCACAATGACAGCAACACAGACTAGAACGACGAAGGATGGTAAGTTCTTTGTCAACATAGAAGCGAGTGCCGCAGATGCTGATGGAGATGCCACAACACTAGAATATGAAGGCAGAACAACGGACGATTGTTATGAAGTAGGTAGTCATGTAATCAAAGTGAGAGCAAAAGACGAAGCCGGTTTTTACTCGGACTGGTTATCCGTGAATTTCACAGTGGAAAATGCTATCCCAACAGTTACGATGTCAGCAACGCAGACTAGAACGACGAAGGACGGCAAGTTCTTTGTTGATATCGAAGCGAGTGCCGCAGATGCTGACGGAGATGAAACAACTCTAGAATATGAAGGCAGAACAGTAGACGATTATTATGAAGTCGGAGATCATGAAATCAGAGTGAGAGCAAAAGACGAAGCCGGTTTTTATTCAGAGTGGTTGTCGGTAAATTTCAAAGTAGAAAATGCTATCCCTACGGTAACAATGACAGCAACACAAACGAGAACCACGAAAGATGGTAAGTTTCTAGTCAATATCAGAGTCAGTGCAACAGATGCCGATGGAGATGCGACAACCATGGAATTTCAAGGACGGGCGGTAGATGATTACTATAGTGTCGGAACGCATACCATAAAAGTGAGAGCAAAAGATGAAGCTGGCTTTTATTCAGAGTGGCTATCAGTGAATTTCACAGTAGAAAATGCGATCCCAACAGTCACGATGACAGCCACACTGATCAGAACAATTAAGAATGGTAAGTTCCTAGTCAATATCAATGCCAGTGCAACGGATTCCGATGGGGATGCAACGACCTTAGAATTTCAAGGCAGAACAGCAGATGATTACTATACTGTCGGAACGCACACCATAAAAGTAAGAGCAAAAGATGAAGCAGGTTTCTATTCAGATTGGCTCGTTAAGACCTTTACCATCACAAATGAAGCTCCAACGGCACCGGTTATTTCTCGTTCCCCAAATACCAATAGTGTAGCCCCTGGAACAGCGGTGACGATAATAGCCCAAAGTTCAGACCCAGATGGTGATGCTATTTCATATGTATGGGAAAATCGAAATTCAGAAACACAGACCTATCCATTGGGGAAAAATTTCGTTCGAGTTAAAGCCGTGGATGCGGCAGGTGCAGAATCACCTTGGTCAGCTATTGTATTCTTTGTAGCGGATGCTAATTCCGGTGGTGGTATGACCCTGACCGGACCTGACTCTGTTATCTTGGAAGAAGGACTAGATGGTGCGACGATTACGGAATATACGTTCACAGTACCGCCGGTATCAGGGCATAGTGGTAGTGACTATGGACGAGTAAGAGGTTACAACATCAATACCAATCAGTGGGATCAGCTGGATTATGCGACAACAAAAAATGGTATCACCTTTAGTAGAACTCTGACCGCAGGCATCTATTCGCAGTTGGAGTTTTATTATTATACCAATCACAATTGCATGTATAACAAGTCGAATATTACCTACTCTGTAGAGTATTATTTTGATTAATTGATGAAAGGTCAGGGCTTTTGCCTTGGCCTTTTTTAGGAGGTGCATATAAATGGAATACGTCATTATGCTTTTGATTGGTGCGATATTATCCGGTTGTTTGGTATATGTAAATACACTCCTTGACGGTCTAGTTCCGATTGCCCTTCATGCGGAAGACTATATGGACGCATTACTTGGTACCAGTGGTATAAGCGGTATTTTTGACATTTTCTTTTCATTTGGAGTGTCACTGATTGTGTTGAAATTTTTGAAGAAAGGATTTGAGCGCTATATCTTATGGACGGAAGGTGATGCTGAAATTGATCCAATTATGCTTTTGACCGGATTTTTTAAAGCCCTTGCGATTGCCATCTGCTTTCCTTCGCTTTATGGATGGTTGGCAGATATAATTGATGATTTAAGCAGTCAGCTGATTACCGAGGTATCGAATGGCATGGCAACAGACTTTAGTGCAATTATAACAGGGATAACAAGTGCCGGTATATTTACCGGAATCGTATCAATCATTTTCTTCATATGCTTTTTCATGCTCTATATACAGTTTTTGACGAGAGGACTTGAAATTCTTATCTTGAGAATTGGATTACCCCTAGCATGTGTTGGATTGATGGATCAGGATAATGGGATTTTTAGAACCTATATTCAAAAGTTCTTTCAAAGTACAACAGCTGTTCTGGTGCAAATTGTTTTAGCTAAGCTGGGTGTTTCACTTATGCTCAACGCTCATGTGTTTTGGGGTGTAGCAGCACTTTTATTAGCACTTCGGACACCAAAGTTCTTGCAGGAATTTTTGATTATTTCCGGTGGCAACGGCGGTGGCGGCATGATGAACAGAGTATACTCAACGGCTCGTATCTATCAAATGGGAAAGGCAGTCTTTACCAAGTAAAGGGAGGTTGAAGCAGTGGATTTATTAAAAGAAATGGCAGATGCCTTAATGATACTGATACGAGTAGGTGCGGTACTTAGAGTTGTCTATTGCTTTATTCATATCGGTACCGATGAAGAGCAAAGTGCCAGCTATAAAAAGCGAATGAAAAACACGGTGATATTTTATGTGTTGGCTGAAAGTATATGGCAGATTAAAGATTTGGTCATGAGCTATTATATGTGATGGAGGTGCTTATGGAAGAAAGAAGAAAGAATCCCTTGTATATTCCGCAGGGGCTTAAAACAAGAGTTGAAATTTTTGATGGTTTCGGCAAAGAAGAGTTATTTAAAACCATTATGGTAACGCTACTAGCAGGAATCATGGATTTTGTGTATTACATGATTTCCAAAAACGTGGTGGTAAGTATGGTGTCAATTCTTGTTGTTATTGCAGGCAGTGTCATGATGCTCACCAAAGATCGATCCAATATCTCTGTAGTTGATCAAGTTGGATTTATGATTCGCTTTGCAAGGTCACAGAAATTTTATCCGTATAAATATCTGGATGAATGGAGATGAGCCCATGGAAGAATGGATAAAAAGAGTTAAAAAGTTGTTTGAGTCAATGATTGGTGTTTTAAAAAATCCATATCTCATTGATGCAATGTCAAATGAACTGGATATTCAGTTGATGGAAATTACAAATCTAAAAAGTGACAATACCAGTCTGAATGAAACACTTGATGATCTCAGGGAAGATATTTATTTTCTGAAAGAGTCAGAAGGCGAATTACATGAACAAATAAAAGATGTATCGAAAAGCCTGAACACATTGATTGAAAAAGCAATAAAGGAAGTATCGCAACTGGAAGACCATGAAGTTTATAAGCGCCTTCAATTTATCGATCCCGAGGGATGGAGTATTTACAGAGCAAGTCAGGAAATCTTGAAACTGGATGTCTTTAAAGAGTTCATTGTTGAAGATAGCATGGGCAGGTTTGAAGAGTCCGATGGACATGACCTTATTGGGTATCTGGAGATTGCGGCATTTGGAGACTGTACCTATAAAATCGTTGGTAGTATGCACGAGGTATTGGATTCCTATACCATTGATTATGAGTCTCAAGATTATAAGGCCTATCAAGACGAACTTTATGCACTTGCCGCTAAAAAGTTGATGGGTGAGCTATACAAAAAAGAACCATCAATCAAGCTGGAATTTCTACAGAATTATTTGGAAGAGTCAGGACATATACAGGATGACCATAATGAAAAAGAGGGGCAAGATTTAGATGATACAAGCAAAATGGATTCAGAAGAAGTGACAACTGATGAGGTGTTGGATGAAGAAATGGAGATTTAGGGAAGTTCTGATTATCAGTTCACTGGCTGGATTGATTAAACTGATGGCTGTAATTAGTGGAGTACCACTAACATTGAAATTCAGCGTATTTGCCTTGATCTTAGTCATTGCAGGTTATATTGATGTGAAGACGAGGACAATACCGGACTGGATTCATGTACTCATTGTAGTAGTGGCATTCATCAGACTGGATTGGCTGGATTCTATGCTTGGGTTATTATTCGTACCTTTCCCATATTTTATCATGGCACTTTTAAAGGAAAACAGTATAGGCGGTGGGGATATCAAACTCATGGGAGCTTGCGGTTTCTATTTAGGCATTCGAGCAGGTTATGCAGCAAGTATTGTGGGCTTGTTTATTGCCGTAATATCATATGCAGTCATAAGTTTGATAACCAGTCAGAAGATCAATCAGAGCTTGCCCTTAGCTCCGTTTCTTGGAGCAGGATGCATTGTAACTTATTTTATAATCTAAAAACAGAAAGCAGGAGGAAAGTAAACGATGAAAAAAATATTTCGAAATAGGATGATCTTGGGGATAGCCAGTATTGTGCTATCTCTAATTATTTGTTTTGGATTGACACCTTTGTTCAATCAAGCCATAGCAGAGAAGGTCACGGTTGCAAGAGTAACGGAGAATATCCAAAAGGGAGACCTGATAACATCAAAGATGATTGAGACCGTAGAGATTGGTGGTTATAATTTGCCTGACACTGTTCTAAGGCAGGAAGATAGCATTGTCGGCAATTATGCATTAACGGAACTTCATAAAGGCGATTATGTTTTAAACTCCAAGGTTTCCAGTAAACCACTGGCTAATTATGAATATTTAACCGACTTTGATGGTAGTGAACGTGCCATATCGGTTAGTATTAAAAGCTTTGCTGCCGGTCTATCAGGTAAGTTGGAACAAGGCGATATTGTTACCGTTATGGCATCAGATTTTGGTGATCTGAGAGAAACCGTTAGTCCGGTTGAACTTCAATATGTAGAAGTATTAGCAGTAACTGCTGGATCAGGGCTTGATACCGATGAATATGAAATTGACCAGGAAGCAATCGAGCAAGATAAAGAATTACCGTCAACGGTGACGTTAAAAGTAAATGTCGAACAGGCAAAACTACTTGCAGAGATGGAAGCCAAAGGAAAAATTCAGGTGGTCTTTGTGTATCGTGGAACCGATGAAAATGCAGAGCAGTTTCTAGAAGAGCAAAAAGCAATCTTAGAAGACAACAGCACAGAAAATCAAATCGGTGAGGAAACGTCAGAGGTAATTAGTGATGAAAATCAGATGCAGGAACATCTCTTTTCAGTGGATGATCAGATAGAAGGTGATAAGGATGAAGAATAATAAAATCATAGCGGTGTGGGGCAATCCAAACAGCGGAAAGACAACACTGAGTATCAAAATGGCAAATGAACTTGCAAAAAATAATAAGAGTGTCATATTGGTGTTCGCTGATCCTTATGTACCAGTAATCTCGACTGTTCTGCCTTTCACTGAAACCAAAGAGCAATCCTTGGGCGCTTTGCTGTCGTCCGTACAGATATCACAGGAAAGCATATTGGAAAAATGTATCCCGGTTATGAAAACTAAAAACCTAAGTGTTTTGAGCTATCTTCACGGGGAGAACATTCGAACCTATGCTGATTATGGTAAAGAGAGGGTACTTGATCTTTTTATTCTGTTAAAACACTTGGCAGACCATATTATCGTGGATTGCAGCAGTATGGTACACCATGATTTATTATCAAGGGGAGCACTTGAAATGTCGGATCAGATCATTCGATTGGTGACACCGGATTTAAAGGCAGTCAGTTTCTACGATTCGTCGTTTATGTTACTTGGTGAACGAAAATATAATGTGGAAAATCATATTAAAGTCTTATCTAATGTAAAGCCTGTGATGCCAAAAGATTGTATCAGCAATCATTTTGGCGGTATCCGTCATGAACTGGAGTATTGTGAAGAATTACAACAACAGACATTAGAGGCAAGACTATTTGAACCGCTCACAGATAAGCCTAGTAGCGGATACAATCAACAATTTTCAAGTGTTATGGATGTTATTTTTTCAGAAGAGGTAGTTGCCGAAAAAGAAGAAAAGAAAGCAAAAAAATCATTGTTCAAGAGAAGGGGGGATGTGTAAATGAGCAGTATAACATTTGAAGCAGCAAAGAATATTCGTGACTTCTCGGATATTCTTTACGAAGTACAAGAGTATATTTCCGGTAAGTATGCGGTGTTGATATCTAATGATAGTGAACATCAAAAAGAGCAGATGAAGTCCTATATCACAAAATACCTGATGGATTATTCATTAGCCGTTGATGGTATGGATCTTGATGAGCTGGTTGAATCACTTTATTCAGAAATGGCTGAATACTCATTTCTGACAAAGTACCTGTTTCGCAGTGACATTGAGGAAATCAACGTGAACGCATGGAATGACATTAAAGTCACTTATTCAAATGGTGACATTATTCCAACAAAAGAAATCTTTAATTCCCCAGGCCATGCGATTGATGTCATCAGAAGATTGCTTCATAAAAGTGGTATGATACTGGATCAATCCCAACCCATCGTGGTCGGTCATTTATCCGAACGTATTCGTATCACGGTACTTGGGCAAGGGGTTATAGATCCGGCAATCGGTGTGGCAGTATCCATTCGTATCGTAAATCCTAAAAAGCTGGTTAAAGAAGATTTCATCAGACAGAATACAGCCAGTGAAGAAATGCTGGATTTTCTATCCTTGGTCCATCGTTATGGTGAAAGCCTTTGCATTACCGGTGCAACTTCCAGTGGAAAAACAACATTGATGAGTTGGATTCTTTCAACCTTACCGGATAACAAGAGACTGTATACCATTGAAAATGGAACGAGAGAGTTTAATCGTGCGACACGTTCGTAACTGAAAAGGTTACGCACTAAATAATGAACGTGTAAGTTCTAATTTAGTAGAACTGATAATTAGAAATAGTGGAATGAAGGCGTAACGTCCTGAAACGCTAACCCTGATACTCCGAATGGCGTTATATGATTTAGCATATAAGGGTCATAAGCTCGGTGAAGTCAGTTGAGAATACACCCTAACAAGTTAAGTTGAGGAACAGTGAACCAGAGGTGGTCAAGTGTATGATAGACTGGGGGTCTAAAAAATACTTATGGTTAGTATTTCAAGTGCAAGAACACTTGAATGACGAATTCTTGAATGTACGGGTCTAAAATTCGTGTTAGTCGAAAGGCTAAATGCACCTAGTGTGTAGTTTGTGAGGTTGAGTAAGATTGGTTGATATGAAAAACCTTATATTGTTACAGGCAATATCAAGCAAGCAGGCTTAAAGAGAAAACCTAATAGTATATGCAAAGATATGATTATCGGAACGTGGGAAGCTATAGACATGGAGGGCTAAATTCTGTTGAAGTGTTAACAAGGAAAATGAAAGTATAACTTGTTTTAACTATAGTGAAAGTGGTGGCACAGTACCAATGAAGCCATGATAATAAATGGTGGAGGGATAGCCACTAGTCAGTTATTATATTAAAATGTTAATTTTGAAAACAACAGCGAATAGGGTTCGAGTAAGACTAAGAGAGGCAAAATAATCCATTAGGAGAAAAGCCGACCTATGACAATTAAAAGAGAAATTCTCAAAAAGCAGAAACTTAGAAACAATGAGTATTACAATATCCAAGATACATTTGACAACCTATATAAACAAAGCAAAAATGGTAAACAGTTTAAAAATCTACTATCGATAATAACTAGCGACGAAAATGTAATGCTTGCTTTTAGAAATATTAAGAAAAACAAGGGAAGCAAAACAATAGGTACTAATAAAACCAATATTATAGATGTTGGGAAAAGTGAACCTCAAAAGCTAATCAATTATGTGAAAAGTAGATTAGGAAACTATAAACCACAAACAATAAGAAGAGTTGAGATAGCAAAACCCAACGGTGGAATCAGACCTTTGGGAATTCCTACAATCGAAGACAGGTTAATTCAACAATGTATACTCCAGGTGTTAGAGCCTATATGTGAAGCTAAGTTTTATAAACATAGCTACGGGTTTAGACCAAACAGAGGTACACATCATGCATTAGCAAGAGCGTCATCATTGTGTAATCGAGGACGGTTTCATTATGTAGTAGATGTTGATATTAAAGGGTTTTTCGATAATGTAAATCATTCAAAGTTATTGAAACAATTATATAGCATGGGAATCAGAGATAAAAATTTGATATGTATTATCTCGAAAATGCTTAAGGCTGAAGTCAAAGGAATAGGCGTTCAATCAAAAGGTGTACCTCAGGGAGGAATACTAAGTCCTTTGCTATCAAATGTTGTTCTAAATGAACTTGATTGGTGGGTTGCTAGTCAATGGGAATACATGCCCACAAGATATCAATACGCATGTAGACATAAATACAGGGCATTAAAAACTACAAATCTCAAAGAGTGTTTTATTGTTAGGTATGCTGATGACTTTCGTATATTTTGTACAAACATTGATCATGCTGAAATAATGATGTACGCAGTAAAAGATTGGCTAAAAAGTCGCCTTAACTTAGAAGTAAATAAGGAAAAATCAAAAGTAGTTAATCTCAAAAAGGCATATTCAGAATTTTTAGGGACAAAAATGAAAGTATATCAGAAGTCAAATAAATGGGTTGTTAAATCACATGTGTCAGACAAAGCAAAACTTAAGATTACAAAAACGTTGAAAGAAAGAATTAAAGGTATACAGCATAGTCCTTGTAAGCAAACAGTTAATAAGTATAATGCGACCATACTAGGAATGCATAATTATTATAAAGTGGCTACTAGGGTATATCTTGATTTTAGAAAGATTGCGTTCCCTTTGCAAAAGAACCTTTATAACAGGCTTAGAAACAACAGTACAAAGAAAGGTAATAAGAGTAAAACATTTAGTAAGTATTATGGCGATTACAAAGGTAAAGTATATTATGGGAACGGTATAGCACTTTTTCCAATATCATTGATAAAATTCCAAGTTCCTAAAGGGTTTTCACAGGACAAATGTAATTTTACAAAAGAAGGTAGAATGAAAATTCATTCCACACTCAATAATGTGAATTATAAGGTTCTAAAATATCTAATGGAAACACCAATCTCTTACGAAAGTATAGAGTTCAATGATAACAAAATATCTCTTTATGTTGGACAAAATGGAAAATGTGCAGTAACACATGAGAAGTTAGAAGTTGGTAGCATGCATGTACATCACAAAATCCCTAAGAATAAAGGGGGTACAGATAAATATGAAAACTTGATTTATCTTAAAGACGAAATACATATATTGATACACGCTACTGATGATGAAACAATAGCCAAATATTTAGGAAAGTTAAATCTTAGTACCTTTGCATTGTCAAAAGTTAATAAGCTTCGTGAGTTAGTTGGAAATTTCAAAATTTAATTGAATTATCAAAATTAATATGTATAAATAATAACCGATGGAACGCCGTATGAGGGGAAACTCTCACGTACGGTGTGAGGCGGGGGAAAAGTTGGAGATAATTTCAAAGACTTACCTATCGTTAAAAATACCTACCCTAAATTATTAGGGATGGTATACATTGGTTAAAAGAAATGACAAAGGCGAAGTTATCAATAATGTTATCCACACCGTGACAAGACACAGTGATGATCCAAAACAAAATATCAACATGGTAAAGCTACTTGAAACCGGATTGACCGTTAATCCGGATTATATCTGTGTCGCAGAAATGAAATCGGAAGAAGCCTTTTTCGCCCAAGAATCGGCAAGAACGGGGCATGGCGTAACAACGACCATTCATGCCAGTTCATGTATAGCCACCTATTACCGGATGGTGACACTTTGTAAACAGCGCTATGATATGGACGAGAGAACTCTCTATAATCTGGTAACGGAAGCATTTCCTATTGTTGCTTTTTCAAAAAAACTTGAAGACAATACGAGGCACATTATGGAAATAACCGAATGCGAAATCAAAGAAGATGGCACAAGAGCGATCAGGACATTATATAAATTTAATGTGACCGACAATATTGTCTTAGATGGGAAGATTAAGATCATGGGTCATTATGAAAAGGTCAATGAAATATCACCATCACTTGAAAAGCGTCTGTTGGAAAATGGTATGCCAAGTGGCGTGTTAAATAAATTTAAGCGAGGTGACATTCATGAATAGTATGTTATTTATCGCATTCTTAGCACTGGTGATTGGATTTTTCCTTACTCTTAAAATATCACCTCATGCATTAATAGATGATATTTTAAGGAAAAGACAGTTAAAAGAGCCTGCCCTTAATGACAGAATCAGAGCGTTAATATCCAAGAAACAGAAAAAGGGTTTGAAGAAACTCACTGATGAAACCAAGCACATCCTAAAAATGACCAATAAAGAAAATCTATTTATGCTGATTGTCATGCTCTCAATGGTATTAATGACGATTGGCTTTTTTATTGCCATCACGCTGGACAATCTATTTCTTATGCCGGTATTAGCAGTCGGGTTTTCATTGCTGCCTTTCTGGTATGTGCAATTTACAGCAACGAAATGGAAGAAAGGATTAAATGGTGAACTAGAAACGGCATTATCGGTAATTACGACATCTTATATGCGAAGTGAAAACATCATTACAGCTATTGAGGAGAACGTGAACTATATTAATCCACCAGTTCAAGATGTTTTCTATGGATTTTTGACACAGACGAAACTCATTAATTCTAATATAAAAATGGCACTTGAAGGCTTGAAGCCAAAGATAGACAGTTCGGTTTTTCATGAATGGATTGATGCGTTGATTGATTGTCAGGAAGATAAGAATCTGAAGAACACATTAACACCGATTGTTGCTAAACTGTCGGATATGCGCATGGTATCAGCGGAATTGGATTATCTCCTATATGAACCGGTAAAAGAGTTTGTGACGATGGCATTACTCTTGATCGGTAATATACCCCTTATGTACATGTTGAATAAAGACTGGTATGAAACACTGATGTTCACAGGCATTGGAAAAATTGTGTTAGCTGTTTGCGGTGTTGTCATATTCGTTTCATTAGCAGCAGTTGTGAAGTTATCAAAACCTGTGGAATATACCAGGTAGAAAGGAGGCACAGAATGTTTCAGATATTATTTTTATTTTCAGTGACTTTTTCAGTGGGCATGTATCTCATCTTAAAAGATGCATTGCATCTGCCTTCTGGAAGAAGTATTAAGGCAGTACAGGTGATTGCTAAACGTGAACGGAAAAAGTCAAAGAATTTTGAAGTGGTCATTAATGACTGGGCAATCCGATTATCAAAAATTGTTCATTTAACGGAATACAGCAGACGAAAATTGGCGGCAACTTTGAAATCAGCAAATATAAAACTTTCGCCAGAAACTTTTGTTGCAAAGGCTTGGCTTAAAGCAGGGATGATGCTCCTATTTATCATTCCTGCTTTACTTATATTTCCAATGGTCTTTCCGGTTATTCTCTTTTTAGTTGTTGCTGTCTATTTTAGAGAAATCAGAAGTGCAGATGAAGCAGTCAGAAAAAGACGAGAGGACATTGAATTTGAACTGCCACGTATTGTTTCAACATTGTCGCAGGAACTAAAGGCCAATCGAAATGTGCTTAATATTTTAGAAACCTATAAGCAAAATGCAGGAAGCAGTTTTAAAAATGAGCTGGAGATTACGGTTGCGGATATGAAGTCAGGCAGTTATGAATCAGCATTAACCAGAATGGAAACAAGGCTTAACAGCTCTTCTTTATCAGAAACAATTCGTGGGCTTATTGGTGTACTAAGAGGTGATGATGGTGTTGTTTATTTTCAAATGTTATCCCATGATCTCAAACAATTGGAACTACAACGATTAAAGACCATAGCCATGAAAAGGCCGGCAAAGATAAGAAAATATTCCTTTGCCATGCTCTTTTGTTTCTTAATGATGTATTTGTCGGTTATGTTTGTTGAAATTATTGAAACCCTTGGAAAACTATTTTAAGGAGGTGGGCATGTGAGAGCAATTTTAAAATCAAAAAAAGGAGAAGGCTATATCGATGTGGTGGTCGTTGTATTGGTAGTAATGATGGTTATTGCATTAGGAGTGAAAGTATACCCTGTCTTTTTAATGAAGAGCGATCTGAATACTTTTGCCAATGAACTGGCTAGGGTTGCAGAGATAGAAGGTCGGGTTGGGGCAGAAACAGATAGTAAGAAGAATGAACTTAGGTCGAGCCTTGGAATTGATCCTGAAATCGAATGGTCAACAACCGGCAACATTGATTTGAATGAAGAATTCAGTGTTGTCTTGACGTTACAAGTAGATATTGGATTCTTTGAATTCGGTTCCTTTCCCATTACGCTGACTTCCAAAGCAAACGGGAGATCGGAGGTATATCATAAGTGAACAAAATAATGAAAGACAGAAGTGGTAATGCTGCTCTATTTGCCATTATCATAATTCTTTGTTTAATGCTGATGTTCACTGTAATCAGTGAGTATTTAAGATTGCAGATTATTGCAAGTGGCGTAAGGGATGCATTACAATCTTCGGTTATTGCAGTGGCTACTGAAAATTACGATGAAGTCTACAATGGCTTGCGGGAAGGTTACTCCGGTGGTTATCAACTGAGTGAGACAGATCAGTGGGAAGAACAAGTCGATTCAGGTGCGGTGTTAACGAAGCTAAGCGATAAGCTGGGACTGATTGAGGGGACAAAATATGCAGGTGGGTATATGGAATATCAGTTATCAGATTTGGACATTCAAATCAATAATGCGCCATTTGCAACCGGTGACAATGATAGTAGGTTTGAGGCTGAGGCATGGGTGACATTAACGGTTCCACTTTCTTTTGGTTGGGATCATTTGCCACCGATGGAAATCAGGCTTAAAGTTGATGCTGGATATAGTCCAAAGTTCTAAAAATAAGCGAAGTATAGACAAATAAAAAACCTAATGATAATATGTATATATGAAACATGTATAAATTATACATATTGTTATTGGAGCTGACGCATATGAAAAATAAACCAACAATAAATCTGAATGAACCTAGTTTTTACATTCTGTTAGCCTTATCTAAGGAACCAATGAGTGGTTATGAACTGACCAGAACAATCTATGACCTTACAAAAGGACGACTTGAAGTAAAAACAGGCACCATGTATCCTACGCTGAAAAGGTTGTCAGAGCATCAGCTCATTGAACTGATTGAGGATCAAGGTAAGGAAAGAAACAAAAAGATTTATCAATTGACAGATGAAGGAAAGCAGTTACTTCAGACGGAAGTTGATTTGTTAAATGAAAAGATAGAAGAGGTTAAGTCGATTATGAATAAAACCGAAGGAGGTCGTTGATTATGAAAAAGATGATCATGAAAAATAAAACAGCCATCACTGGAGTTTCATTAGTTGTTATTGCGATGATACTTGGCGTGATAATTTTCACTAATTTAAACAGTGGCGATGTGGTAGCAGATGATGTGATGAAGGATGAAGATGCTACTAATCCTGTTGTTGAGGAACTTGTAGAGACTGAAAACGAAGAAGTCACTGTCGAAGTACCTGAAATCATGGAAACTGAAACGAATGTTACAGATCAGAAGGATCAGGTTACTACAATAGAAGAACCATTACCGGAAGAACCCGATAAACCTGAACTTGAAGCACCGGAGGAAACTCCAGTATCAGTTGATGATCTGAATAATATGGATACCGAACCACAATATGACGAAGAGGATGTGGTTATCGAGTCAGAAGAAGTTATTGTTGTCAGTGAAGATGAGGTAGAAGCTGTTACACCAGAGCCGGAAGTGACTGAAGAAGAGCAAAGTGAGTTAGTGCCAGCTTCTGAAAACCCATTTGCTAATCCTGAAAATGCTGGTAATCCAACTGAAATCGATGGATCAGATATTAGCGATTATGTTCCTGGAACAGGTGATAAATTCTAACAAATAACACGTTTGAGATAGTTCTATTAAGAGCTATCTTTTTTTTATGGAAGGAGAAGTAAGATGAGATCTATTAAAAATGTTCTTCTGCTTGTGCTTATAGGTGTGTTATTTTTGAATTGCACAGCAGTATATGCAGAAGATAATGCAGACTCAGGCACAGGCGACACAGGTAGTGCTCTTGCAGATAAGGGGTATTACAGGGGAAGTGAGTATATGTACAAAGTATCTGTGTATGTTGGTTTGTCGGATCAAGCAGATCAGAATACGGATTTAGACTCTGAATGGAAGATGATTGGGACAAAGCCGATTTATGTGAAACCTTCAAATTTCACAATGCCTTCAGGGGTATTTTATGGCTCGGATAATAAGGTAAATTATCAATTGGGGAGTGCGTTGACACCTAACAGTGGCCCTATGATAACTACAGATAATCCACCGCCTATTCCTATAACAAATGGGGGGAATATAAACTCTGTAAAATCATATTTTGGTGATACAGCCACACTCAACTACTTCATTGATGTTTTTGCATCACAAAAAGGAACTACAAGAGAAGGCCTAGTCGAAAGTATAGTTTTCAACATTAACGGTGAATCAAAGAATTATCCGGCAGAAGAGATTCTGCCAATCAAAGTTGATGGGGAGTATCAGAATAAAGTACCATGGTTGATTGTTTATGAGCCTGTAATAATTTCATATTTGAAAGACGGAACCACGGTTTTAGCGTTTACTGCCACAGAATATGCCCTAGCTCAAAAGCTGGGGTATTTTAATTTTAGAGGTGGTTCAGATGGGCAGTATATATCAGGCATGACGCATTCTGATTTGCCGAATTCTATTTTCCTTGAGGAGAGCTGGTTCGGTTTTCCAGTAACATCAGCCTTACCTGACAATGTCTATTGGGATTTGGATAGAATTATTGCAGGTGGTGGTTGGGGCATGAGGTTATTGAGAGCTAATGCTGATAATGTTGTAGAAAACGATACAGGATATGATTATGAGTATCGTGTGGATACGGACGTGATAACTTCTGTGCGAATTTTTGCAGATGAAGATATAACCCCTGATAATCGACAAGAAAGTGAAGCTGCCTACAGTAATCCGATGGATAATACGGCGACCATTACGATGAGTGTTAATGGTTATTCCAGTAGCACAGAAGTTGTTATTCCAGCAGGTGGTTCTGAATTGGTTTGGTTGAAATGGCATACGCCGAGTGTTCCAGGTGACGTTACGATTCGAGTGAATGTCAGTGGAAATAACGCTGCTAAGATTGATGGAACAAGTCGAAGTGCAACATTAACAGGTAAAGTAGTGGATTTGAATTTAAGTGAGCCACCTAATCCGACGGCTAATGACAGAAATGATGATTTTATACTACCGGACATTCCTAATAAAGCCGAGAAGACAACAGCGAACTGGGGCATATATGATTGTAACTGGATTCCGGTTTGGGTATGGCATCCAAAATGGGAATGGGAATCAGATTGGCATCGTGTATCTGAACATGGTTGGATTGGTTCTGGAGAGGACAGACATTGGGGTGTAACAGGACATCATTGGGTAGACAGAGGTCAATGGGTAGATAATGGCAATTTTGTAGATGAAGGGTATTGGGAATATGACTATACAAATTATTATGCAAGTTTAACGGGTTCCATGACGTTGGAACCGGATGAACATTCACCAACAGCGGATGAAGAAATAATGAAATCAGGCTATGGTATTGATGTTAATGTTTCGACCTACCCAACAAGCAATGCTCCAGCTTCTCATGTGACCAATGCACAAAATGTAATCACGTACTTTCCGGAGTTCAGCTATGAAACTTATTGGAGACTGCTTGACGAGATTGGTTCAGGAGAGTTTGTTTTCAAGGAAAATAAGTATTCAACCTTTAATAGCAGGGTTCATTTTACACCGCTTTGGTTTCCAGATGAAAGATATAGTGTCTATGCAGAAATCATTGATTTATGGACGCCGGACGGCATGCTGAGGATAAATGTAACGGATGATGTGACCATTGATGGAGATTTATATATGGATTGGCACATTGGACCCAAATAGAGGAGGAATGCAAAATGGCAATTGATCCTGCAACTCTAAAGGCAGCTGCAAAGATTGCAACAACCGCATTATCAGATGAAAAGGGCAGGCAACTCATTTTGATTGCCTGCCTTATACCTTTGATTATCATTCTACTGGTGTTATCGTCACCTTTTGCAATCTTCTTATCCATTATTGGTGGTCAAGAAGATGTGTCAATCGTTAGCGTAATCAATGAAATGCAAGAAGAGTTCAGATATAACATAGAACAAGAAAAGTCGGATTCGACAGCAGATGTTATAAATACAATCATTATGGGGAGTGAAGACGGAACGCTTATCAATAATTCAGAAGACGTATTGATTGCATATGCTGTAAGATATAACGTTACAAATGAAGGCGCTGAACAGGTGGCGGTATTATCAGACGATCAGGTTGAGAAACTGAGACAGGTTTATCGAGATATGAATGTAATATCTACATCTTATAGTAGTACATCAAAAGAAGTCCAAGTAACCACAAAAAACAAAGACGGTGAGTCTGTTTCTGAAACCAAAACAGTGACAACGACCACGAAAGTGATTACTATTGACAGTTTAACAGCCGAAGAGATTGGTCAAATCTATGGATTCGATGATGTGCAAAAGCAAGTCATTTCAGAAATGCGTCAAAGTGGCTATTGCCTTTTATTGGCAGCAAGTAGTGTAAGAATGTTTTTGACTGACGAAGAAATTGAGGCGATAAAAAGTTATATCCCCGAGGGAGTAACAATAGAATGTATATCCGTTGTTGATGCAGCAGAAAGCTTGGTTGGCAAGGTACATTATTTTTGGGGCGGGAAAAGTCTTGCGATAGGATGGGATGACCGTTTCGGAACAAATACGGAAGTGACATCACTAGGTAGTTCATCGACTGGTACAATACGTCCTTTTGGTTTGGATTGCTCAGGGTTTGTGACCTGGGTGTTTGTCAACGCAGGTTTGCCTGCTGACTCTGTTGAAGCAACCATAGGACATGGGACCACAGCACAGTGGAACACATCAACAAGTGTATCAGCTAGTTCAGTTATGGCAGGCGACCTAGCTTTTCTTGCAACACCGGGAACCAGGAAGATCAATCATATTGGGATTGTTATAGGTAAAAATGATGAAGGACAGATTATGGTCATACATTGTTCTTCAGAAGCAAATAACGTGACAATATCAACGGCAGAGAGTGTCGGTTTTCAATATTATAGAAGACCGGCTGTATTAATCAATTAAAGGGCAGGAGGCTAAGTATGAATCTAGTATTACCAATTATTATGATTTTGTTATGTGCTATTGCAGGAGCAGTAGCCTTTTTCTTTTTAAAAAGACCGGAGCAGAGCAAAAGCGAACAAGTGAATGAACAGCAGAAGACTGCTCAGGAATTTGTCAATGTCAAAGACATCCATGATAGATTCCTATATACAAGGGATGGTCAGATTATCGCATATATCAAAATTCATCCAATCAGCATGGATTTATTTTCAGACAGTGAAAAGGAACAGATATCCAAGGTGTTGACGGCTGAATTATCCAGTGTGCAGAAACCATTTAAGTTTCTGGCGGTATCTAGACCAGTAGATATCACGCCACTGGTCAATGAGTATCAAAGTTTATTGTCAGAGACCACAGACCAAAAGCAAAAAGAGCTACTTCGTCATGAAATCATGGAGATCAGCAATTTTGCTACCAGTGGTGAGGTTATTGAGAGAAACTTCTTTATCATGATGTGGAGCCGATATAGAGATGGCATTGAAGCTGATTTGATGAAAGAGTGTCAGGAGATGGTTCAGAAGTTTGAAAGTGTGAATATCAGCACGGATATAATCAAAGAGCAAGAAATCGTCAGGTTGTGTAATCTAATAAATAATCCAGCATATATTAATTATGAATAGAAAGGTTTGAGTATAAGCTGAGTATAATATAACGTAAAATGGTTACAATGGATATATAATATTTTGAAATAGGCACATAATGTATCTAAAACGAAATATAATTTTACAAATCAAGAACTTTGTGATAATATTTATTGTAACCGGAGGTGTATGTAATGAAAGATTCTATGATTCGTATAAGAGAAGCTGAACTCTATAATATAAAAAACGTTGAATACGGGAAACTGGATTTCCCAAGCGATAATACAGCATCAAATAAATCAACTCGTTCTGAAATCCTTGGCATATATGGTCAAAATGGTTCAGGTAAAACAGCCGTTGTAGATGCCATGTGGATTGTAAAACATCTCATAAGTGGGCAAGAGTTGGCTAAAAATGCAGGTGATTATATCTTTGAAAAAGAAGAAACAGCAACCATTAAAATAGGTTTTGATTTGAACCAAGCAAATCATATATATCAGATTTTTTACGAAGCGGAGATTGAAAGAACGGATGAAAACAAAGCCAGAGTCATTCGGGAATATTTAGCTTACAAGGAATTCATTGAAGGAGACTGGACGAGCAAGGCTGGCATAGTAGATTATCAACTTGAAAACAAAGAATATACGTTCAAACCGGTGAAAAACTACCGTTTACTCACGTCAAAAAATGCAGATGTTCAAATTGATTTGGGTGTTGCGAAGAAGATGTCAGAGAAAAATTGCACTTCCTTTGTTTTTGGCACGGAGTTCGAAGACATCTTAAAAAAAAGTGAATCCTTCAGAAGCTATACAGATATTATTTTGGCATTGAAGCATTATGCCAAAGTCAATCTCTTCATCATCAAGAACCATCATTCAGGGATGATTAACATGAACTTACTGATTCCCTTTAGTTTCAGGCTGTTGGATGAGAAAATGGTGACGCAAGGTGACTTGGCAATTGGCCTGTTAAAGCCATCGGTCGTTCCAGAAGAAGTGTACAATGTTGTCGTCAAAATTATTGATCAAATGAATATCGTACTGGAAACGATTGTTCCGGGACTTAATATTGGACTCAAAAACCATGGTAAACAACTGACTGATGATGGTAGTGAAGGCATTCGTATAGAACTTATATCTATAAGAGAAGATATAAAAGTTCCGTTAAAATATGAGTCAGACGGTATTAAAAAGATTATTTCGATATTGAGCACGTTGATTACAATGTTCAATAATCCGACCGTATGCATGGTTGTTGATGAACTGGACGCAGGTATTTTCGAATATTTACTTGGTGAGATTCTTCAGATCATCAGTGAAAACGGAAAAGGACAGTTGATCTTCACGTCTCATAACTTAAGACCACTTGAGATGCTTAGTACAAGTTCGATTATCTTTACAACAACAAATCCCAAAAACCGATATATGCGTTTTACAAATGTGAAGAGCAATAATAACCTTAGAAACCTTTACTATCGAAGCATCAACCTCGGTGGACAAAAAGAGGAAATCTATAAGGAGACCAATAGCTTTGATATCAGTCGTGCTTTCAGGATTGCTGGGAGGGTTGATTGATGAAAACAAAAAAAGTCATTTTATTTATTGTTGAAGGTGTTACGGATAAAACATCATTAGGTGGGATTATCGATAAACTGGTTTCTTCCAATCTGGTAAGGTTTTATATCACAGGTGGAGACATAACCAGTGACCGGTTCTCCAACAGCGCTAATGCCGTGAGTAAAGTTAATGATCATGTGAAAAACTTTCTTGGGAGAGAGATAGGTCTTAAAAAAGGTGATATCATTCAAATTGTTCACCTGATCGACATGGATGGGGCATATATTGGCAGTGATCAAATTCAAGCGGAGGACATCGAGGGATTCGCTTATTCTGAGACTGCAATTACTGCAAGTTCAGTCGAACGTGTAACTGAAAGGAACAACAGAAAGCAGCAAGTGATTAATCGATTATCATTATGTCCTAAGATATCAGGGATACCATATAGTATGTATTACTTCTCATGTAATCTTGAACACGTATTGCATAATGAAGTGAATCTAGCGGATGAACTTAAGATGGAATATGCCGAGCGATTTTCAGATTCCTATTACAAAACGGAATCGACATTTGTTGATTTCATACGTGATGAACGGTTTGCAGTCACAGGAGATTACAAAGAGACTTGGGAGTTTATAAAACTTAATGGCAATTCTCTTAAGCGATACAGCAATTTCCATTTGTTCTTTGAATGAAAAACAATTAAATAGATGAAAACAATCATATGAAGACATAGCACATCGTTGCTGTGTTTTTTTGTACCCAAAATGGAGGTTAAGCAAATGAAAAAGATACAGACCAATCAGGCAACAGTTAACAACAGTCTATTAAACATCATCACCCCAGTAGGTATGGAACTAAAACGAAACAGCATGGTTATAGGTGAGAACACAGGAAGAATATACGGTATCGTCAAATACCCACAGAAAGTCGATTACGGCTGGCTTGCCAAGATTACCAACATTCCTGGAACGGTAGTGGGGATCACATTTATTCCTATCGATAATGGTGAATTCATATCAGGACTATCAAAGAGTGTAATTCAAAATAGAAGTGCTGCTGAATCAGCAAAAGATCCACTGATGAGACAAAGAGCAGAACAAGCAGCGCTTGATGGAGAAAAAATCATGTTGCAAATAGACAGAGAAGGAGAGACCGTTGGAACCATGATTATTTCCATCATGGCCATAGCAAGGGAAGACAGTAACTTTCAAAAGATTTGCAGAAAGACGGAAAGCATCATTGCTACGAGTAAAGCTAAACTTAGAATTATGGCAAACCTGCAAGAGCAAGCATTTAAAAGCATAGCCCCATATTATACCCTCGATGAAGCAATTGGAGAAGTTCTGAAAAGAGTCATTCCAATGAGTAGTTTTGTCGGGGGTTTTCCTTTTTCATCATCCGGTTACAATGATGGTACCGGTTATTATTTTGGAAGAGATAATACAGGCGGTCTTGTGGTTCTTGATCCTTGGAAAAGAGGGAATGACAGAACCAATACTAATTTTACGATTATGGGCGTAGCGGGGGTGGGAAAGAGCACCGTCGTCAAGCATATTGCGCTATCAGAGTATATGAAAGGTACTAAAATCATCTTCATCGATCCTGAAAGAGAAATGAAAGATTTGTGTATGGCACTGAATGGCGATTGGATAAATGCAGGTGGTGGAACAAACGGTAAGATTAATCCCCTTCAGATCAGACCGACCCCCATTGATGACGATGATCAATATTATAAGGATGAAGGCAATGGCATGGGTGATATGGCCATATACATGAAAAATCTTGAAATATTCTTCAGCCTGTACTTACCCTCAATATCCGACAAGCAAAAAGCCATTCTCAAAAATACACTGATTGAGCTTTATAATAACTTTGACATCTATTGGGATACGGATATCAATAGGTTATCCAATGAAGACTTTCCAATATTCTTAGATCTGCATAAACTATTAAAGGAAAAAATAAAAGACAAATCGGTATCACCTAATGAACAAACTGAATATGAAGAACTGGCGTTATTGCTTCAAGATATTGCTCTTGGTAGTGACGCTTTTTTATGGAATGGAAAAAGTTCGATTGAGACCAATACAAGATGTATCTGTTTGGATACCCATGATCTGCAAAATACCAGTGATAATATCAAGCGGACTCAGTATTTCAATATTCTTACTTGGTGCTGGCAGCAGATGAGTTTAGATCGAACGGAACCAGTACTCTTGATCTGTGATGAAAGCTATCTGATGATTGATCCTAATGTGCCGCAGTCATTGGTATTCCTTAGAAATGTAGAAAAGAGAGCAAGAAAGTATGAAGCTGGGATAGCGATTATTTCCCATTCAGTCGTTGATTTTCTTGATCCGAAAGTCAAAATGTATGGGCAAGCATTATTGGATATTCCAGCATATAAGATACTGATGGGTTGTGACGGTATGAACTTAATTGAAACAAAGCAACTATTTAATTTGACAGATGCTGAAGAACAATTATTATCACAAAAGAAAAGAGGGAATGCACTGGTGATGATTGGGTCAAAAAGACTCCATGTCAATTTCCAGATCCCTGAGTATAAATTCAAATTCATGGGAAAATCCGGAGGAAGGTAGGTGTTTTTGTTGAAAAAGAAAATGGTCATAGAACTTTTAGTTTATATAGTAGCTGTTGTTATTGGGATTATTATGCTGTATACGTATGAACCGAAGGAAGTAGAAATCGTAATACCGTCAGACTTCCAAGTAGAGCAGACAGGAGGGGCAAATGATGCTTTTATACCTATCGAGTAATGAACACATTAATATGATGGATTTTCTTAATGATGAGCTTGGTATCATCATTAAGAAGCTATCCGGCACTTTTTCGCTGAAACAATTTATCATTGGTGACCTAAGAAGCCTTAATCACTTCCAATATATTGTGGTTGATTTGAATGCAATAAAGGATTCATACAGTGAAATAATGGATGCTGTCAGTGCCTACAAGAAGATGTTTACATCTAGGATGATATTTTATATTGAAGATATTGATATACACCGTGAGTTAGCCTTTGAGCTCGTTGAGAACGGAATATTTAATATTGTCACTGCAAATGATGTTGAAACTCTAAAATTAGAATTTCTTAAATCCATTAGTGATTTAGGCTTCAGCAAAAGAGAAATCATGTCAAAGCTTGCACCTGATAATTCAAAGATGAATACAGCATTAAAGTCAAACGATTTTATAAAAAAGGAAATTAAGATAGCTGTCACAGGGCTACAGCATCGGGTTGGTACAACAACCATGGCCATTAATTTGGCAAATTATCTTGCAGGCATGGGCGTAAAAGTATGTTATGTAGAAGCAAATAAGCATGATCATTTAATTACGCTACCGGCATTTTATGAGGGGATGACAGCAAAGGACGATATCATCCTATATAACGGCGTGAAATACCTGACGCTTCATTCTGAATGTCATGATGAATTTGATTTCATTATCTATGACATGGGTGTGATTGATAATCGGATCATCAGCGCCGCCAGAAATAATTGTGATGCAGTGATCTTATGTGCGACAGGTAAACCTTATGAACTTTCAGATATAGCAGAATATAGAGCGTTATTAGATTCAATACCAATAAGTACGGTATTTTCATTTGTGTCAGAGACAGATCAGCAAAAGCATTTAAAGAGGTATGATAACATTCATTTTTCAAACTATACACCGAATTATTTTGATGGTGAGATAAATGAAACTATATGGTCAACGGTAATGAAATCATTCATCAAGAATCAGGAGGTCAAGCATGAGTAACAAAAGTCTTTTAATAGAATGTGTTTATTCTTTAAAATTAACACAAAGAGCAACCTTGGTTGCCTTTTACCTAATCAATCGTGCTGATATTGAAGGGACTTGCTTTCCTGGAGTCAAAACAATCGCTAGAGATTGTAATATCAGCAGCAGAACGGTACAGAGAGCTTTGAATGATCTTGAAGAAGTAGGATTTCTTGCTCGTGAAAGTCGTTTTCACGAGCAAGGAGGTCAACGTTCGAATCTATATTATCTGCAAGTAATCGAAGTAGAACAAGACGAAGAAGCGTTAGAAGTAGAGAATAAATTTGAGAACAAAGCCGATGAGAATGAACTAATTAATAAAGAAGAAATGCAAGGTGAAATTGTAAAAGACCAGGTTTCACCTAAGATGGATATTGAAGCAATCAACTTTAATGATCTATGCAATAGTTGCGTGTCACGGTCCCCCTGTCAGGAAGGCATACCTTGAACTTTTCACTCTAATTACTAGGGTTACTGATAAAAAAATTTATAAAAACCTTATATTAAGAGATTATCTGAGGTAATTAGATTGACCGAATGAACAATGTGAGATAGAATATATGTAAATAAATTTATTTACATACAAGAAAGGAGGGTGGAGCTTGAATGATAATGTATTTGGGAAATACCTAAAGCTGTTGCGAGAGTCAAAAGGATTAACTCAAGAGCAGTTAGGTGATGCGGTTAATAAAAAGAAAATGACAATATCACTCATTGAAAATGGAAAAAATGCTCCCCCTCAAGATGAGTTTTTGAATAAGTTAATCGAAGAGTTAAATCTTACTCATGAAGAAGAAATAAAATTAAGAGACTTATCTGCGATTGCAAGGAGAAGTATTCCAAGTGATATTGTTGAGTATTTTATTGAGAATGAAAACTTAAGAAAAACAATCCGAATTGCCATGGAAAATGGGAAGAATAATGATGATTGGAAAAAAATACAGGAGGCAATTTTGAATGATTAATTTCACAGAAAAGGCAAATTTTATATGGAGTGTCGCAGATCTACTGCGTGGAAATTTCAAGCAAAGTGAATACGGAAAGGTTATTTTGCCTTTTACAGTTTTAAGACGTTTTGATTGTGTGCTTGCACCTTCAAAAGAAAAAATCCTTGAAATGAACAATACTTTAACGGTTTCAAATAAAGCACCAATATTTAAACGCGTAACAGGACATGATTACTACAATCTTAGTCGATATGATTTTGAAAAGTTAATAGATGATGCAACTGGGATAGAGACAAACTTAAGAGATTATATAAATGGATTTTCTGACGATGTAAAAGAGATTCTAGACCATTTTGAGATGGGTGGAGTTGTCGAGCGATTGAAGAAGGCAAACCTGCTTTATCTTGTCGTACAAAAATTTGCCGAATTAGATTTGGCAATGGAAAGCGTAGATAACTTAGAAATGGGCTATATGTATGAAGAACTTATCCGTAGATTTTCTGAGCTTTCTAATGAAACAGCGGGCGAACATTTTACCCCACGCGAAGTTATTGAACTGATGGTTGATTTATTATTTGAGCCGGATATGGATGAGATAACAAAGGAAGGGAAAGTTGTCACGGTTTTTGACCCTGCATGCGGAACCGGCGGGATGCTTTCAGTTGCTCAAAATAAAATACATGATGTGAATAATAGAATTACAGTTATTCCATTTGGTCAAGAACTCAATCCTGAAACATATGCTACTTGTAAGTCAGATATGATTCTGAAAGGCAACACAAATAGTAAGATTCAATTAGGGAACAGCTTTAATGAAGATGGATTCAGAGGTGAACATTATGATTATCTCCTGAGTAATCCGCCATTTGGTGTTTCGTGGAAAAAAGTAGAAAAATATGTAAAAGACGAAGCACAACACGAGGGCTTCAGTGGTAGATTTGGTGCCGGAACGCCTCGTATTTCTGATGGTTCATTATTATTTCTTCAACATATGATATCAAAAATGAACGATCCGAAAAAAGGTGGAAGCCGAATAGCTATTGTATTTAATGGTTCACCAATGTTTACTGGAGATGCGGGAAGTGGTGAAAGTGAGATTAGACGTTGGATTATAGAAAACGACATGCTTGAAGCCATAGTTGCTTTACCTGACCAGCTTTTCTATAATACTGGGATTTCTACGTATATTTGGATAGTAACCAATAGAAAAACTGAGAGACGTAAAGGGAAGATACGATTGGTCAATGGTACTCAATATTTTGAAAGAATGAGGAAATCATTAGGTAGTAAACGTAATTATCTAACAAATAATAATCGAGATGAAATAGTAAGGCTATATTCTATGTATGAACTTCATGAGGATTATCAAGATTTTGATAATGAAGACTTTGGATTCTACAAAGTAACTGTTGAACGTCCACAACTAGAAGAAGATGGAAATGTTGTTTTAGATAAAAAAGGCAATAAAAAAGCTGACACTTTACTTCGTGACACAGAAAATATACCACTTAAATCAGATATAGACTCGTATTTCAAAAGTGAAATTCTTCCACATGCTTCAGAAGCATGGATTGATGAAACTAAAACTAAGATAGGGTATGAAATTTCATTCACTAAATATTTTTATAAATACACAACAATTCGAAGCAGTAAAGAGATAATGGCTGAAATCAGAAAATTAGAAGATCTGATTTCAAATCATCTCGAGGAGGTATTTACTGATGAAAGAGAGCATTGAATATAAGTATAGTGGAATTGAATGGATAGGTGAAATACCTCATAACTGGGATATTGTTCCTATTACAAAATATTTAGATAGTTTGATTGATTATAGGGGAAGAACTCCAGAAAAAGTTGATGAAGGAAATTTCTTAGTGACAGCACGAAATATTAAAAATGGGAAAATTGACTATAATATTGCCTGTGAATATATTGCCTGTGATAAATACGATGAAGTTATGAGTAGAGGAAAGCCTAAAATTGGAGATGTGTTGTTTACAACAGAAGCTCCATTGGGAGAAGTGGCAAATGTTGATGATGAAAGCATTGCATTGGCACAGAGGATTATTAAATTTTCAGGCAAAGAAAATATTGTAAATAACTATTTCTTAAAATATTGGATGTTGTCAAAAGGTTTCCAAGAATATTTATCTACTCTTTCAACTGGATCAACAGCGGAGGGAATAAAAGGGAGCAAATTGTTTCATCTAAAGATGGTGTTGCCTCCATATAATACTCAAAACAGGATTGTGAATTTTCTTGATAACAAAATTGAAGCAATTGATAAGGTTATTAAAAACAAGAATAAATTGATAGAACTTATTAAGGAAGAACGAGAATCTTTTATTAGCGAGGTTGTTACCAAAGGGATAAATTCTGAGTCTACGAAAGATAGCGGAATTGATTGGATAGGTGAAGTGCCCTCGAGTTGGAATGTTAAGAAACTAAGGTTTATTGGTTCTTGCCAAAATGGAATAAGTAAAGCAGGTGAACATTTTGGCACTGGTTATCCATTTGTTAGTTATGGTGATGTTTATAATAATATAGAATTACCTTCTGAAGTTAATGGACTCGTAGAAAGCACTGAAGCGGAAAGAGAAAATTATTCTGTGCTAAGGGGAGATGTCTTTTTTACAAGAACATCTGAAACGGTTGAAGAAATTGCATATGCATCAACTTGTCTTCGCACTATTGATAATGCAACTTTTGCTGGGTTCCTAATAAGATTCAGGCCGAAATCAGAGATGATAATACCTGAATTCTCAAAATATTATTTTAGGAGTCAAATATTAAGATCGTATTTTGTTAAGGAAATGAATTTAGTTACGAGGGCTTCATTAAGTCAGGATCTGTTGAAAAATTTGCTCGTTGTGTTGCCGCCAATCGAAGAACAGGTGAGAATTGGAAATTACTTAGATAAAAAAAATGAGCATATAGATAGCGTTATTGATGATATAACCATTCAGATTGAAAAACTAAAAGAATATCGTCAAGCTATAATCAGCGAAGTAGTCACAGGAAAGGTGGTGGTCTAAATGGCAATAACAACTAAAGAGATTACTTTTGAAAATGAGATAGAGTATTCATTAATTCAAAATGGGGGTTATTCCAAAGGATCACCAGCAAGTTTTGAACGATCTGCTGCAATGGATGTTGAAAAATTGTTCTCGTTTCTTAGGAATAGTCAGCCAAATCAATGGGATAAAATTGTTAATAAATATGGTGAGACGGAAGCAGAAAAAGAATTTCTTAAAAAACTGACACGCGATTTAGATCGTTATGGTATGTTGCATGTATTGAGAAAAGGAGTAGTTGATTCACCAGCTAGGTTCAGTTTGTGTTATTTTAGACCTGCCAGTACTATGAATCAAACAGATTCGGAGAACTATGAGAAGAATATCTTATCGATTACTAGACAAGTACACTATTCTCAAAAAAATGAAAATTCAATTGATGTAGTGATTTTTATAAACGGACTCCCAGTTGTCACTATAGAATTGAAAAATCAAATAACCGGGCAGACCGTGGAAAATGCTATAAATCAATATAAATTTGATCGAGATAAGAGAGAACCTTTGTTAGCCTTTAAATCACGTTGCTTGGTTCACTTTGCTGTGGATACAGATGAGGTTTGGATGACAACGAAACTGGATGGTGGGGATACGTACTTTTTACCATTCAACAAAGGGAATGATGGTGGTAAGGGGAATCCAATAGGTGATGACAATTATCGTACAAGCTATCTTTGGAATGAAATATTGCAAAAAGATAGTTTGTTGGACATTATACATCGCTTTGTACATTTGGAAGAAAAAAATTCCAAAAACGGAAAAGTGAAAGAAACATTGATATTTCCTAGATACCACCAATTAGATGCTGTTAGATCATTAGTTTCGGATGTTAAGAAAAATGGAATAGGGACTAATTATTTAATTCAACATAGTGCAGGCAGTGGGAAAAGTAATTCAATAGCATGGCTGGCACATCATTTATCCAATCTTCATGGTATTGATGATAAGATTATATTTAACAGTATAGTAGTCATAACAGATCGACTTGTATTGGATAAACAACTTCAAGATACGATTTATCAGTTTGAGCAGGTAGATGGTGTCGTTGTAAAAATTGATGGCAATTCAGCTCAATTAGCAGAAGCACTAAATACAGGTAAGAAAATTATTGTTACCACATTGCAAAAATTTCCCTTTGTATTAGATAATGTAAATGATCTGAAGGGGAAACGATTCGCAGTGATTGTTGACGAGGCACATTCATCTCAAACAGGTGAAGCCAGTAAAAAACTTAAGGCTGTACTTGGTGATGTTGGTGAAGGGGTATCGGAGTATGAAAGGTTCCAAAGGGTTGCCGAAGAAGAAGCTCAATATGAAGTAAATGAAATTGATAGTGAAGATGAAATTCTAAAAGAAATGTCTACACATGGTAAGTTGAAGAATTTGTCCTTTTTTGCTTTTACTGCTACACCAAAGGCAAAAACACTTGAAATGTTTGGAAGTCTAAATAATGATGGATTGCCGCGACCATTTCACGTTTATAGTATGAGACAAGCAATTGAAGAAAGATTTATACTTGATGTTTTAAAAAATTATATGACTTATAATACCTATTTTAAAGTAGGGAAAACAATTGTTAATGATCCAAGATATGAAAAAAGTAGAGGAAATAAAGCATTAGGGAAGTTTTTAAGCCTGCATCCTCATAATCTAGCACAGAAAACACAGATTATTGTTGAACATTTTAGAACTGTTACAAAGGCTAAAATCGCTGGAAAAGCAAAGGCCATGGTCGTTACCGGATCAAGATTACATGCAGTAAGATATTATTTTGAGTTTAAGAAATACATTGAAACGATGGGTTATCAAAAAGAACTCGGTGTTCTGGTTGCCTTCTCAGGTGCTGTCGAAGATGATGATCAAGAATATACTGAAGTTGGCATTAATAAGATAAAAGAATCGGAGTTACCTAAAAAATTTCATTCAGGTGATTATCAAGTACTATTAGTTGCAGAAAAGTATCAAACAGGGTTTGATGAACCGTTGCTACATAGTATGTTTGTTGATAAGAAACTAAGCGGTGTGAAAGCAGTACAGACATTATCAAGATTAAATCGAACTTGTCAGGGGAAAGAGGATACTTTTGTCCTGGATTTTGTTAATTCAGCAGAGGATATTCAAAAGGCATTTGAACCTTATTATGAGACTACATCAATATCAGAGGCGACTGATCCTAATTTGGTATATGATTTGGTCTATAAACTGGAAGAATTTCGAATATATTGGGATAGTGAGGTCGAAGGTTTTGCAAAGGTATTTTTCAAGCCGAATAAACGACAAGCAAATATTGATTTTGGTAAACTAAATTCTTTTATTGATTCTGCAGTAGATAGGTATAGAGCAAAAGAAGCTGATGAACAAGATGAATTTAAATCAACATTGGCTAAGTTTGTTCGCACATATGCATTTGTAACGAATATCGTAAAGTTAGAAGACCCACAAATGCATAAACTTTTTGCATACGCAAAAATGCTGCAAAGGAAACTTCCCAAAGGTGAAAAAGATCCTGTTGATTTAGATAATGAAGTATCATTACAGTACTATCGTTTACAGAAAATATTCGAAGGCTCAATTAGCTTGCAACAAGGAGAAGCGCTGCCTAATGATAAACATGCAGGAAGGCCTAAAAAAGAAGAAAAAGCTCCATTATCAGAGTTGATAGAAAAGTTGAATGAGCATTTTGGTACTGAGTTTTCAGAAATGGATAAGGTTCTAATGCAGTTTATAGATGATATGGAGAAAGATGAAAATCTTAGAACTCAGGCACAGAATAATAGCGTAGATCATTTTAGATACCCATTCAATGACGCTTTTATGGGGATTGTAGTTGATCGTATGATGCAAAATAGAGAATTTTGTGAAAAAATTCTTGATGATGAAAAATTTGGTGTTGCAGTTAAAGATCTGCTTGTTAATGTGGTTTATGATAGATTACGTTCTGGAGATAGTGCTTAGGGGATATGTTATAACGGAAAGGGGGCTATATCTCACATGCTTTTCCGACAAATGAATTATTTTATTAAGGTTGTGGAATGTAATAGTTTCACAGAAGCAGCTGAAGAATGCTTTATATCACAATCAGCTATCTCACAGCAGATACAAGCGCTTGAAGCGGAAATAGGTGTGCAGTTGCTGATACGTGAAAATAGAAAATTCACTTTAACACCTGCTGGAAATTATTTTTATACGCAAAGTTTGATGTTGATAGATGAAGTTGAACGTGTTAAGAAGGAGACTAAGAGAATATCAAAGAAAGAAGAAAAAATTATTCGGATTGGGTATTTGAAAAATTTTGGTCTTTTAGAGTTGCAGCAAACTATATTGGAATTTTCGGAAATACACCCTGAGTTTGACCTTCAAAGCATGAGTGGCAATCATGAAACATTGTATGATTATTTGAGATTTGAAGATGCAGACTTGGTCATTAATGATCAAAGAAGAGCTTTATCAGATGCTTATGTAAATTTTCATTTGTGTACGGTTTACTCGTATGTAGAAATTTCCAGTATCAGCCCCTTAAGTAAACTGGAAACCGTTACGATGGAAAATTTGAAAAGAGTTCCCTGTATATTGATTGCTACCCCTGAACAACAGGAAATAGAACAAGATTATCATCAGAACACCTTGGGGTTTCACGGTAATTTCATCTTCGCTGAAAATCTTGAGAATGCAAGATTGCTTGTGGCTGCAAATAAAGGTTTTTTACCGATAGAAGGACTAGATAATGTAATGCAAGCCGGACGGACGATTCGACGCATACCGCTTGTTAGAAATAATGAGCAAATTCAACGTAAGTTTTTTGCCTTTTGGAAAAAAGAAAAGGATACAGAGATCATAAGAGAATTTGCTGAAGTGCTTAAATCTAAATTTATAGATAATGGTTTGAAATAAGCACATAAGTACAGAGACTCTAATCTTTAAGTTAAATAAATGCAAACTGAATAATTTGTATTGAAGAGTATTGGACGATGAATCTAATACTCTTTTTTATTGCAAGCATTACTATCAGAAATTCAGATAAGTTTTACTAATCAAAGCGATTAGAAATTGAAATTGTTCTTCCAGGATTTGCGTTTTATGATTGATATATAAATCATGACAAATAGGAGTTGGAAGAATGAAAGTATTAGCAGTAAGTGGAAGCCCAAGAATTGAAGGAAACTCAGATGTACTTTGTAATGAATTTCTAAAAGGTGCAAAGGAAGCAGGACATAAAACAGAAAAAATTAGTTTAGCCAAAGTCAATTTAAAACCATGTATAGCATGCTATTCCTGTAGAACCGACAGTAAATGCATTCACAATGATATCATGGAAGTGTTCTTGGATAAAATGATTGATGCAGATATTATACTGTTGGCTACACCGGTTTATTTTTATTCAATGGTTGCACAAATGAAACTGTTCATTGATCGAAGCTTGCCTAGATATCAGGAAATTAAGAATAAAAAATTCTATTTTGCAGTCACGGCCGCTGATCCAAGTCACGAAGCGATGGAGGCAACACTAGAAGGATTTAGAGGATATACTGCTTGCTTGCCAGAAGCGGAAGAAGTCGGTGTTTTTTATGGAACAGGTGCATGGGAAAAAGGTGATATATTAAAAATGCCTATTCTTGAAAGTGTATATATGGCAGGTAAACAAATTGTATAATTTATCGGAAATAATGCCTTGACTTGGAGTTGACTCAAGATGTTAATGTTTAAATACTGGCACAGTAGAAGCTGGTAAAAAGTGACTATTACGAAAGGAAGGTGAGTGAGATGGATAAAACAGAAGAGATATTAAGCCCATTTGACATAGGAGAACCATTGCCGGAGCAATTTGCAAAGTATTTTATTGGTAATGCTTATTTGAAAATGTTAACTCAAAAGGGTGTAGTGACCGCTAATGTGACTTTTGAGCCTGGGTGTAGAAATAATTGGCACATACACCATAAGGGAGGACAGATTCTTCTGGTAACAGGTGGAAGAGGATACTACCAAGCTTGGGGAGAAGAACCACAAGTTTTGAATCCGGGTGATGTCGTGAATATACCCGCAGAAATGAAACATTGGCATGGTGCCAGCAAAGATAGCTGGTTTTCACATATCGCAATTGAAGTGCCCGCCGAAGGCAGTACCAACGAATGGCTAGAAGCTGTAGTTAATGACACATATAACAAGTTGAAATAAAAGGAGACTCAATATGTTTAATTTTGATTTTAAAAATCCAACCCACATTATATTCGGAAAGGACAGATTTGGTGATCTGAATCATGTTGTTCCGGCAAATGCTAAAGTTATGATAACTTATGGTGGACAAAGTGCTGTTAAAAATGGCCTCATTGATAAAGTAAAGAATGCTTTAGGGTCAAGAAAAATTATTGAATTTGGTGGCATTGAGCCAAATCCACAATATGAAACAATTGTCAAAGCTGTAGATAAGGCAAAAGAGGAAAGTGTTGATTTTCTGTTGGCAGTAGGTGGTGGCTCAGTCATCGACGGCACTAAATTTTTGGCTGCATGTATGACGGCAGACGTTAAAGACTATAAAGAATTATTACAATACGGAATGATGCCGGTACCATTTGAAGTTCTAAAAAAGCCAATGGATTATGGGGCTGTATTAACACTGGCAGCAACAGGTTCAGAAATGAATACAGGAGCGGTCATCAGTGTTGGGCATGATAAATATCCATTTATGGTAATGAACAACTACCCTCAATTTTCTCTTTTAGATCCAACCATAACCTTTACCGTTCCAGAGAAGCAAATTGCAAATGGGATTATCGATGCCTTTGTTCATACGGCAGAACAATATATGACATTCCCCGCTGAAGGTCGAATTCAAGACAGATGGGCAGAAGGAATCATGCAGACCTTGATCGAAATCGGTGAAACCTGTATTAAAGAACCGGACAATTATGATGCAAGAGCAAATCACATGTGGGCTGCAACAATGGCATTAAACGGAATTATTGCGGTTGGTGTGCCCCAGGATTGGGCTACACATATGATTGGACATGAACTCACAGGCCTATTCGGAATTGATCATGGTCAGACTTTAGCTATTGTATATCCAGGTGTATTAAAGAGCCAAAAAGAAGCGAAAATGGCGAAACTGGTACAATATGCTGAACGTGTATGGCATATTACGGAAGGTACCGATAATGAGAAAGCTGATTTAGCTATCGGAAAGACCGAAGAATTCTTCAAATCATTAGGCGTATCTATAAAATTATCCGAGTACGGTGTAAAGGAAGATCAGATATCAGATGTTGTCAAACAGCTAGAGGCACATGGAATGGTAGCATTATCTGAAACCGGAAAAATAACATTAGACGTTAGTGAAAAAATTCTGAAATCTGTATTTTAATGAGAGAAGTAGTGGTTTGTATCAAGCTAAGTTACATAGATACAAGCCACAAATCTTCTAAATATACAGGACTATACTCAAAAGAAAGGCGTTTGAAATGGGTACTTTAAAAACAAAATTGAAATTTGGATTTGGATGTATGCGATTACCTTTATTAGATCCTAAGGTCCAATCCTCTTTTGATTATGAAAAGATTGAAAAATTGTTCGATACATTTATTGATGAAGGCTTCTCCTACTTTGACACTGCATACACCTATCATGGATATCAGGCAGAGAAGGCAATTAATAAAGCCTTGGTTCAAAGGCATTCAAGAGAAACCTATCAATTGGCGACTAAAATGCCATTGCGTGATTTCAAGGATGAGGAAGATCTGGAAAAGATTTTTAATGAACAGCTTCAAAATTGTGGTGTGGATTTTTTTGATTATTATCTGCTTCATAATATGGGACATAATGTATATGAAAAATGTAAGAAATATGATGTGTTCAGATTTGTAACACGGAAGAAAGCAGAAGGAAAAATCAAAAATATTGGTATGTCCTTTCACGACAGCCCTGAATTACTGGAGCAAATTCTTGAAGCATACAGTAGTAGTTTGGACTTCTTACAGCTGCAGATCAATTATATGGATTGGGAACAGCCCAATATTGAATCAAAAAAGTGCCTGGAAATTGCCAATAAGTACAATAAACCAATCGCAGTAATGGAACCGTGTAAGGGTGGTACTTTGGCCAACGTGCCTGAGAATGTCGCAAAAATGATGAAAGAATACAATCCGGCAGCATCACCTGCAAGCTGGGCTTTAAGATATGCAGCAGATCAAAAAGGTGTGTTTATGGTACTGAGTGGAATGAATAGTATGGAACAGCTCCTGGACAATACTTCTACGTTTAAAAAATTGATGCCTTTAACCCGTGAGGAAAATTCAATTCTTGAAGAAGCAGTCACGATGATCAATGAGCAAACTGCAATTGCATGTACTGCATGTGAATATTGTACTCATGACTGTCCTAAGAAAATAGCAATACCTCAGTATTTTTCATTATATAACAACATTATGAGAACAACAGGCAGTTTTTCCAGCCAGATGGTTTATTATAACAATATTGCACTTGCCGGACATGGAAGAGCAAGTGAGTGTATTCAGTGCGGTAAATGTGAGAAAGCATGTCCGCAGCATTTAACAATTATCCAGTATCTTAAAGATGTAGCAGGAAAATTTGAGCATAACAGTATTGTTCCGACAAGGGAATAATTCGGGAGATATGATGAAAGTAGTATTGGTTAATGGAAGTCCTAATAAATATGGATGTACGCATACTGCCTTGAAGGAGATCGCATCATCACTTCACTTGGAAGGTATTGAAACAGAGATTTTTTGGATAAAAAAGAAGCCTCTATCCGGATGTACTGGTTGCGGTCATTGTGCAAAGGCAGGAAAGTGTACGTTTGATGACAGTGTCAATGAATTTTTAGAACTTGCAGAATCAGCAAATGGATTTATCTTTGGATCACCTGTACATTATGCAGCAGCAAGTGGTGCGATGACATGTTTTATGGATAGAGCCTTTTTCGCAAATCATTGCGGTAACAGAAATCTTTTTCACTTAAAGCCGGCAGCGGCAATAGTTACAGCCAGACGAGCCGGTGCAACAGCAACGTTAGACCAACTCAATAAATATTTCCTTCACGCACAAATGCCCATTGTATCATCAAGATATTGGAATATGGTTCACGGCAACACACCTGAAGAGGTTTTACAAGATTTTGAGGGATTACAAATTATTCGAGTATTAGGAAAAAATATGGCATGGCTTATGAAATCAATAAAGATGGGTAGAGAAAACGGAATTATGGAACCGGATAAGGAACAACGTATTTCCACTAATTTTATAAGAAAGTAGAGAGCAAATGATGAGTGAAATAAAGAAGAACTTTGGGTTTGGATGTATGCGATTACCAATGGAAAACGGTGAAGTAAATCAAAAGGTATTTAATGCCATGGTCGATGAATTCATGAACAATGGATTTAATTATTTTGATACGGCCCATGTATACTTAGGTGGGAAAAGTGAACCGGCCTTAAGTGAAGGGCTGGTGAGAAGATATCCAAGAGACAGTTATGTCTTGACGACGAAACTGACGCAGCACTGTTTTAATAAAGAAGAAGACATTAGACCTTTATTTGAAAGACAATTAGAAGCTTGTGGTGTGGATTATTTCGATTATTATTTAATGCACGCACAAAGCGAAGATATATATGCAAAGTTTAAACGTTGCAGAGGATATGAAATATCAAGACAGCTAAAATCAGAAGGGAAATTCAAACACTTTGGGATATCCTTTCACGACAAGGCTTCCGTACTTGATAAAATCCTTAATGAAAATCCGGATATTGAAGTCGTTCAGATACAACTGAATTATATGGATTTTGAAGATCCGGCAGTACAAAGTAAGGCCTGTTATGAAGTATGCAGGAAGCACGGCAAAAAAGTTATTGTTATGGAACCATTAAAAGGTGGTAATCTGATTAATCTCCCGGATGAAGCAAAGGCTGTCTTTGATGAACTTGATTGTGGCAGTTATGCAAGTTATGCCCTTAGATTTGCTGCAGGGTTTGAAGATATTATTATGGTCTTGTCCGGTATGAGTAATATGGAAGATATGAAAGATAATATCGCAACAATGAAAGAATTTGTGCCATTGTCGGAGAAGGAAATGAATGCAGTCAATCAAGTATGTGATATCTTCGGGAAGATGAACCTGATACCATGTACTGCATGCCGATATTGCACCGATGGATGTCCGAAAAATATAGATATACCGAATCTGTTTGCCTGCATGAATGCAAAGGAAATGTACAATAACTGGAATACCGACTATTACTACAATAATGTGTACACGATTAATAATGGTAAGGCTTCAGAATGCATCAAATGCGGCAAATGTGAGTTTGTATGTCCCCAGCATTTAAAAATCAGTGAGTTGATGACACAAGTTGCTGATGCTTTCGAATAAAAGAAAGAGGTATTGAAATGAAAGAAAAAGATGTTATTTTATGGACCGGAGCAGGTCAAATCGGAATGGCCATAGCCAGAAGAATTGGATATGGTAAGAAAATAATTGTAGGTGACAAGAATTTAAAAAATGCCCAGTCCATAGCAAAAGTTATGAATGAGGCTGGCTTTGATGTACAACCAGTAGAAACAGATATTTCGTCAAGAGAGTCCATTCTTGCATTAATAGCTGAAGGACAGAAAAATGGAGTGATTAAGGCATTGATTAATTCGGCAGGGGTATCACCCAGTCAGGCACCTGTTGATGTCATATTAAAGGTAGATTTATACGGTACGGCAGTATTGCTTGAGGAAGTTGGAAAAATAATAGCACCAGGTGGTGTAGGCATTACAATTTCCAGTCAATCAGGACATAGGATGGCAAAACTGGGACATGAGATTGATGAGCAATTGGCGATGACAGGGGCTGAAAAGTTACTATCTCTGGACATCCTGCAACCTGAAAATATCAAGGATACATTACATGCTTATCAAATGGCAAAACGTTGTAATGAAAAAAGAGTAATGGCAGAAGCGGTGAAATGGGGTGAAAGGAATGCACGTATTAATTCCATCTCACCAGGTATCGTGGTAACGCCACTGGCTATTGATGAATTTAATGGTCCAAGAGGTGATTTTTATAAAAATATGTTTGCAAAATGCCCTGCCGGTCGTCCGGGAACAGCTGATGAAATTGCGAATGTAGCGGAGTTACTGATGAGTGATAAAGGTGCGTTTATCACAGGAGCAGATTTCTTGATTGACGGTGGTGCCACTGCCTCATATTTTTATGGATCTTTAAAACCGGATGAAGTGTAATTAACAGCGTATTTATATTCATAAGAGGAGTGTGACGTAATGGCAATTAGCAAGTTTTCGGCAGAGTTACATGAAAAGATGTTTCCAGGCTACGAATCCAAGTTTTTAATAACTGATCCGGAATTTATTGAACTATTTGATAACTTTGCATTTGATGAAGTGATTCAAAAGACCAGACTTGAAGAAAATGTGAGAATGATGGCGATATTAGCATGCCTAATAGGAAGCCAAAGTATCGATGAATATAATGCAATGCTTCCAGCTGCGATGAATCTTGGTGTAACGCCTATTGAGGTGAAAGAAATAGTGTATCAAGCTGTGGCTTATATGGGAATAGGAAGAACCTTTCCATTTCTGAAGTCAACAAATGTTATATTTGAATCTCTTGGAATCCAGTTGCCTTTGCAAGGTCAGTCAACAACGAATAATGATTCAAGATTAGAAAATGGTATTCAAGCACAGGTTGATATTTTTGGAGAGTCTATGAGAAACTTTTATTCATCAGGAGATGATGATGTAAAACATATTAACTACTGGCTAACGGATAACTGTTTTGGCGATTATTATACAAGAAACGGATTAAATTATAAACAAAGAGAGATGATAACCTTTTGCTTCCTATTGGCGCAGGGAGGTTGTGAACCTCAATTAAAAAGCCATGTCAGCGGGAATATTAAGTTGGGTAATGATAAAACGTTTTTGATTGATGTGGTATCACAGTGTTTGCCATATATAGGCTATCCAAGATCTTTGAATGGTATTCGATGTATAAAGGATGCGACAGCAGAATAAGGTTTTGCAATTGGAGAGATTAATGACTAGAAAGTTAAAATATAAGATTATCATTGATGTGCTTATGACAATGCTCTTACCAATTCTCATGGCCTATATGCTGACAGGACAAGCAGTTCATGAATGGGCTGGTATGCTGATGTTCCTTCTTTTTATTGCGCATAATGTTCTTAATATAAAATGGTATAGAAATATTTTTCTTGGGAAATACAGCATTTATAGAGTTCTAAAAATAATGATTAACCTATTGATATTTTTAGCGATGATAGGTTTGATGATTAGTGGAATGATGATGTCACGTTATGTGTTTTCGTTCTTATCAATAAAGCATGGTATGGATTTTGCCAGGAAACTGCATATGGTATCAGCATATTGGGGATTTGTTATTATGTCGTTGCACCTTGGTATGCACGGGAAAATGATGGGAAGATTGGCCAATAAGGCATTGGGTGTTGAGATGCTGCATGGACAGGTTAAAACTGTCCCTTCAATATTGTTTACGCTCATTAGTCTGTATGGGTTATATGCATTTTTCAAAAATGATATTGCATCGTATATGTTTTTGAAAAACATGTTTGTATTTTTTGACCATGAACAGTCACTAAGCGTATTCTTCATAGAATATCTTTCAATGATGGTATTGTTTGGCTGTTTTGGACATTATTTTACATTTCTTTTACCGGGACATGTTATTAAAAACAAATTTGATAAGAAACGAGAAAGGGAAATTCAGTGAAAAAAGTAATAGCATTAATATTGATAGCCATGACTGTTTTGTCAATAACTTCTTGTGGCAGTAGCGATACTCCTGAACAGCAGGGGACAGAAACGCAAGAAAATAATATTTCTAAAGCGCAGGTCACAGAACCGGAAGTAAGCGATAGTTCTGAAAGGTTGGTTTCAGAGTCAGAAGAAAGTATTACCTTGTCGGATACGAATGCTCAATATGATGAAGATACAATTGCTAATAAGGAGAAAACCAAGACGTTGGTGGCATATTTTTCTCGTGTTGGTAATACTAACTTTGAAGATGATGTGGATGTTGTGACTTCTGCAAGTTTACGTATGGATGGTGGAGAATTAATTGGTAACTGTGAAATAGTAGCAGATATGCTCGTTGAGAAAACGGGTGGTGATTTGGTTTTTATAGAAACGATTGACAAATATCCTTCTGATTATCGAGATACTACAGATGTAGCAAAGATAGAACAAAACAACAATACCCGTCCTGCGCTATTAACTCATATCGAAAATATTGATCAATATGATACTATAATTTTAGTGTACCCAAACTGGTGGGGAACGCTTCCGCAACCTGTGTTTACGTTTTTAGATAATTACGATTTTAGTGGTAAGACAATTCTTCCTCTTGCAACTCACGAAGGCAGTGGGTTGGGGAGAGGACCACAGGATATTGAAGATATTTGTCTGGAAGCAATACTAATAGATGGGTTTGCAATTCGTGGATCAGATGTAGATAAGGCAGAACCGGATATTTCAAGTTGGATTGACGGGACTGGAATAATGAACTAGTGTTAGCAACATAAAAAATAGGAATAAAAAATAATGAATTTTATTTAAAATCCAGGAGGAAAATAATGTATAACTTTACTTTTCAAAACACAACGAAAATCTATTTTGGTGATCATCAATTAGATAAATTGAGAAATGAAATAAAACAATATGGTACCAGGGTATTATTAACATATGGCGGTGGTTCCATAAAGAAAATTGGACTGTATGATAAAGTGATAGCAGAACTTGAAGATGGCGGTTTGTCCATTTTTGAACTTCCCGGGATTGAACCAAATCCTAGACATACGACAGTCAATAAAGGAGCAGAGATTTGTAAAAGAGAGAATATTGACGTCATATTAGCTGTCGGCGGTGGATCAACCATTGATTGTAGCAAAGTTATATCAGCAGCAACTTTTTATAATGGAGACAGCTGGGATTTAGTAACCCATAAAGCTGAAGTGACTAAAACATTACCACTAGTGACCATACTCACATTATCCGCAACTGGCTCCGAAATGGATGCAGGTGGTGTAATCAGTAATATTGAGACTAATGAAAAATATGGTCTGATGCATCCTTTGATGCAACCCAAAGTGTCATTTTTAGATCCGTCAGTTACTTTTTCGGTAAGTCCGTATCAAACAGCAAGTGGATGCGCAGATATTATGGCTCACATTTTTGATGTGTTCTATTTCACATTCATGAATAAAATAGATATGATTGATCGTATCATGGAAGAAGTTCTTAGAACAGTTGTCAAATTTGGTCCAATTGCAATTAAAAATCCAAATAATTATGAAGCAAGAGCCAATCTTATGTGGGCATCTTCTTGGGCGTTAAATGGCTTTTTGTCATCAGGAGGATACCAAGCAGCAACGAATCATGATATGGAACATGAGCTATCTGCATTTTATGATATTACACATGGACATGGGCTTGCAATATTGATTCCTAGATGGCTGGAGTATATACTTGACGAGTCTACTGCACCGCAGATAAAGAAGTTTGGTGTAAATGTTTTTGGGGTGGATTCAGAATTAGAAGATATTGCAGGTGCAAAGGTTGCCATTAACAGATTAAGTGATTTTTATTTCAATAAATTGGGATTGCAAAGCAGATTGTCAGATCTTGGCATTAGTAATGAGAACTTTGAACTTATGGCTGAAAAAGCTTGCCGTGGTGAATCTATTAAAGGATTCAAAGAATTGAAACCGAAAGATGTTTTAGCGATATTTAAGAATAGTTTATAGACATGTTTTTTGACAAGGAGAAAGATAGTGACAATATCAGAGGTTAGTAAGAAATATGGATTATCAGCAGATACTTTAAGGTATTATGAACGGATTGGATTATTACCTAATATAGGTCGTAATCTAGGCGGTAATAGAGATTATACGGATGCTGATTGTCGTTGGGTAAAGTTTATAAAATGTATGAGAACAGCCGGTCTTTCAATTGAGATTCTTATTGAATATGTAAATTTATTCAATAAAGGCGACGAGACCAGGAATGCAAGGGAAGAACTTCTTCATGAGCAACGTAAGCTGATAGTAGAGAAGATTGATGAATTAAATCAAACTCTGCAATATTTAGATGGAAAGATTGATAATTATAACGAGGTAAATTTAGCATTTGAAAAAGATTTACAGAGATATGAAGACCATGATTAATATTAAGAAAAAAGAAAAATATGAAGTATCGCCATTAGAATTGATATTTGATCTTATATTTATACTTGCAATATCAAAAATTGCGGATCATTTGTCGGAGGATATGACAATAAAAGGCGTAGCTGAAACTTTTGTATTCTTGATCGTTTTTTACAATGTTTGGTCCTACACAAGTATAGAAGCTACTTTGGTAAATGTAAAAAAAACGATAACGCATTGGATGATGTTGTTTGTCTTATTATTAAGTATTTTTATGACTTCGGGTATTTCAGATGCTTTTGAGGAACACCCCTGGGTGTTTGTCATTCCATTTTTTATAAGCCAAATTTCACATGGTATATTTTCAATAACCAATGCAGATGAAAAATTAAGAAGACATTATATTATTATGACAGCATGGATTATTCTTACAACTCCGCTATGGTTTATTGGAGCATGGTACCAATCGGAGTATAGATATATATGGTGGATATGTTCTGCATCTATTGATTTAGTAGGTACATGGTTTGCGCACCCAATACCAGGAAGACGGTTTAAAACAGATGATATCGAGTTTGATGCAGATCATATGCTTGAAAGATGCAGATTATTTTTGATTATTGCGATTGGGGAGGTTATCTATGGATTAACGAATGCAATATCTCATGTTACAATGACATGGCATGTGGTCTTAGCTGCAATCTGTTCATTTGTTTCAATCATATCATTGTGGGCATTGTATTTTTGGGGTGCAGAACATATAGCAGTGCGACACATCAACGAAACTAAGAATCCGCTTTTGGCAGCTAGACTTGCGGTAAACGGAATGATTATAGCTGTAAGTGGATTAATATTTTTGGCCACTGGTTTTAACATTGTATTATCTAACTTAAATTCGATGACGAATATTCAATCAAAGCTTATGTTGTTTGGTGGACCAATGCTGTTTATATTACCACAGATTTGGTACTTGTGGTACATAACGAAAAGGATCTCAAAAATAAGAATAGCGGGGGTTCTAACTCTCGTTATCTCTTGGGGAATTTCCTGTTTTGTGACAACACAAAGAAGTTTACTTGTGCTTATGTTGAATTTGGGTATCCTAACATATATGATAATCAAAATAGAAGGAACAGCTACTTTAGATAAAGAAAGAAACTAGAAGTTTTACGGAAGGTTAATCAGATGGAAGAAAAATTAAGATTTACAATAAACGGCAAAGTATATTATGGAATTTTGCCAAATACACACATAGTTGAACAGATTATACAAATGTGTCCTTTTGAGACTGAGTTCATTAGAAGCGGACAACATGAATACTATTCGAAGTTGCCTGTCAAAATTAACATCGGAGAAAAGGTTGGAACGACAAGAGCACTGCGAAACAAACTTTATTTTTTTGATGAATGGAATGCTCTTTCGTTCGTGATTGAAGATACGAAAACTGATCCATGGGAAATAGTATATCTTGGTGAGTTTAAAGATGATGTTGCAAAGTATTTGAAAAATGAGAAGAATAAAGTCCATGTTAAGATTGAGGTGGTTTGATGTTCAGTTTGGAAAATGAGGAGTTGTTTAAGAAATGCTATGAGGATATGTATCAGTATATGATTAATAAGGATATCGAAGGGCTAGATAAATTGCTGGATGAGTCCTTTATACTTATACATATGACTGGGATGAGACAAAGTAAACAGGAATTTCTAGAATATCTTGAAAGTGGCAGATTGAATTATTTTTCAGCAGAATTGGAAAATGCGTATATGGATAAAGACTGCAACCTCCCTATAATGATTGGACAAAGTTTGGTTCAAGCGGCTGTGTTTGGTGGTGGAAGAAGCACCTGGCGTTTGCAGCTTACGTTGAAGTTCAGACAAATAAAAAAAATGTGGTTAATATCTGAGGCAGTAGCATCGATTTATTGATACTATAGCCTCGGATTATATATTGAAACGATAAATACTTAGTGAATCATACCATAAAATCTGGGTTGTCAGAGTAGATGTTTTGAAGTAACGATATGAAATTTTTGACAATGGCACGTTGATCATTTCCATGGGTGCATAAAGTGCAATTGATGGTTTCATCACATTCATATGGTATCCATAAGAATTCATTATTATGATCATTCAAAAAACCGGGAGCTAGACAAATGCCTTTTCCTGAGGCAATATTCGTGAGGGTTGTGTCATGATCGTGACTATTGAAATAATCAATCGCTATAGAGTTGATAATTCTTTGTTGAACTGCACGTAATGGTGGTGGAGAACCGCCGCCTACCATAAGCGTTCTGCCAACCAAATCATTCATAACAATACGTTCTTTTGAAGCAAGAGGATCACTTGGAAGCGTGATCAGGTAAATTCGGCTTTTGAATAAAGCGTGAGTCTTGATGTCAGGGACTCTTTTTATGTCGTCTGCAAAGGCAAACAATATATCAGCCTCACCTTTCAGGAAGAGTTCAGTACCACCGGTTGTACTAAACCTCGGTGTTATAGAAATGGAAGGGTTTACATCAGATAATTCTCTTATTGCTTTTGGTAAAAAATAAATAGCAGTTCGATATGGCAGTGCAATAGAGATGTCTTCAGTATATTTTACATCGACGTTTTGACCTTGTTCAACGGCTTTTTTCATTTCATTTCTTATGTTTCTTAAAGAGATACAAAATTGAGTTCCGGCAGGTGTTAAGCTTGCACCTTTTCCGGTACGGTCAAAAATACGAAATCCTATTTCATCTTCAGCAGCTTTTATTTGATAAGTAAGGGTTGGTTGCGAAATATAAAGATTTTCCGCAGCATGATTGAAATTCAATGTTTGTGATAATTCTAGGATATAGTCGATTTGTTTAAAGTTCATAAATACACCTCAATTTAAAATATCTATTGTTAGGGAACAACACTGATAGAGCTTTTAAATTAATTATAGGATGATATAACTCGGTTGTAAAGAATTTTACGCACTAGTTATTTAAAAATTAAATTGATGATAGCAGTATTCGATTAGACTATTAGATTAGATGGAGCTATAATCTATTTATAGAAACATTGATTTGAACATGCATGGAAATCAATTGAACTTAAAGCATTTAAATATAATGAGAATATTATTTAGGAGGACATTATGTCGTTAGAAATTTTACAAGCAAAATCAGAAATCAAGGAATTAGTGGATACATTTTCAAATCTTGCAGATGAACAAAAAATACCTGAGCAGATGCCGCTATTTACAAATGATACAACGGTTAAGGTTTATATGGGTGAGAATTTACTTTTTGATATTAAAGGTACGAAGCAGTTAGAAGAGATATTTACAAGTTTTACGGACGGTGTGAAAAGATCATTCCATATCAATGGGCAACAAGTGGTGGTTATAGACGGTGACAAAGCTTCAGGAATTGCATACTGTCAGGTTGGCCTTGTTACTGAAGAAGATGGTAAGGAATTGCTTACATCTCATAGCATCCGATATGAAGATGTATATGTTCGTCAAAACAGAAAATGGTTGATCGATACACGTATTTCACATTTTATGATCACTGAAACTAGAGCATTATAAATCGGTTAATTATACAAGATAATAAAAAATCACCTTGACTTGGAGTCCAGTCAAGGTGATACCGTTTATAAAACGGCAAGTTTATTAAGGAGGTTTTAACATGAAATATGTAAAGTTAAATAATGGCGTGGAAATGCCTGTTTTAGGATATGGTGTCTATCAAGTAACACCGGAAGAATGTGAAAGATGTGTATTGGATGCAATCGGTGCAGGATATCGTTCAATAGATACAGCACAAGCTTATCAAAATGAAGAAGGCGTAGGAAATGCAATTAGTAAATGTGGTATTCCAAGAGATGAATTGTTTATTACTACAAAAGTTTGGATTACAAATGCTGGGTATGAAAAAGCGAAGGTATCTATAGATGAATCACTAAGAAAACTGCAAACAGATTATATAGACCTTTTATTGATTCATCAACCATTCGGAGACTATTATGGTACGTATCGCGCAATGGAAGAAGCCTATGAAGAAGGTAAAATTCGGGCAATTGGTGTAAGTAATTTTTATCCAGACAGATTTATAGATATTTGTAAATTTACAAATGTTAAACCAGCTGTCAACCAAATAGAAACACATCCTTTTCACCAACAGCACAAGGCACATGAAATTTTACGGAACTATGATGTTAAACATGAATCGTGGGGACCATTTGCAGAAGGGCGTAAAGATTTGTTTACGAATCCGGTACTATCAAAGATTGGTGAAAAGTATGAAAAAACTGTTGCTCAAGTAGTACTACGTTTCTTAGTTGAAAATGATGTTATCGTCATACCAAAATCAACGCATAAAGAAAGAATGATCGAAAACATGGATATATTTGACTTTGAATTATCTCTAGACGATCATGAAGCAATAAAGGCACTGGATGAAGAAGAAAGTGCATTTTTCTCTCATTATGATCCCGAGACAGTTGAATTTATTACTGGTTTAGGACGATAGATTTATTTAAGGAGTATTTATATGTCAAAGAATTTAATTGTATATTTTTCTAGAAAAGGACAGAATTATGTTAACGGATCGGTTAAGAATCTTTCAATAGGCAACACGGAAGTTGCTGCGAATATGATTCAAGAATTGGTTGGTGGAGATATGTTTTATATTGAACCGATAACCGAATATGCAGTCGATTATTATGAATGTATCGAGGAAGCGAAAGATGACTTGAAATCGGATGCAAGACCGGAATATAAACATCAAAATGAACCAGCTGATATTGAATTTTATGATACGATTTATTTGGGATATCCAAATTATTGGGGAACAATGCCTATGCATGTATATACATTTCTCGAAAAATATGATTTTAAAGGAAAAACAATCAAGCCTTTTTGTACTCATGAAGGCAGTGGCATGGGCCATAGTGAACGAGATATTGAGAAACTATGCCCAAGTGCAAAAGTAGAACGAGGACTTGCGCTCCATGGGGGCAGCATTAACAAAGCAAAAGGGTCAATAAGCAAATGGGTGTAAAGCGATTTATGAGCAGGAATAGTTTGTTGAATAATATGATAAAGAAGTTTATTGAGAAAAACATCATGAATTTATTGGAGAATGAGCAAAGTACAATTTTTATGAGTATTTATAGTAGATATTTGACTGAATTAAATTGATGCTTAACAGTTCAATCGTATTCCATTAAACACACATCATGAAAACCCTATTTCCACATTGAATGGAAGTAGGGTTTTTATCAGTTAAATCTTGACGTGGACTGAACTCCAACTGTTAGGATAAAGATAATTCAGACAACAGCATTATTATTTTGGATATAAAAAGAAAGCAGGAATACTATGGTAAATGGTAACAAAGATACATGGAAGATTTACATTTTAACACTTATAGCATTTGTTGTTGGTACGGCTCAGTTCTCAATAGCAGGAATGCTGGACCAAGTAGCGACATCATTAGATATCAGCATCGCATCGGCAGGACAGCTCATTACTGCATATGCGTTAGGTAATGCGGTTGGAACACCCGTATTCATGATATTAACACCGAAAATGAAGCAGAAAAACCAATTAATTATTGCTCTCATTGTATTTGCCCTTGGAGTTGTTAGTATAATGGTGTTTTCAAATTATTATATTTTAGTTTTATCAAGAGCTGTAACCGGATTAGGATCAGGAATATTCAGTGTGACTGCTTACGGAATGGCTGTAAAACTTGCACCGGAAGGGAAACAAGGCAGTGCAATGTCTAACGTGGCAATGGGGGTGAGCTCATCACTGGTTTTTGGTGTTCCCTTGGGAAGAATTATCTCATCAATCTATGGATGGAGAGCTATTTTCGGGATGATTATAGTCATTACAGTAATTTCACTGATATTGGTGATGAGCATTATTCCTGACTTTAAAGTCGAGGAAACAACCGGGAATAATCAGGAAAGCAAACTGAAGACGCTTAAAAATCCTTTAATACTTGCAGCTCTAAGTATGACATTTTGTGTCTTTATAGGATTTTCTATTGTGGATTCATATATTACGCCATTTTTATTGGGCACGATGCCCCAAATGGAGTCGAGTATTAGTTTAATCTTAATGGCATTAGGCGTGGGAAGTTTAATCGGATCTCGACTTGGTGGATATCTAGCGGATCGAATTGGTGTGACAAAAACCGTTACAATCGCACTTATTGCTCAAATCGTTTTCTTAGTATTGACAACACTACTGGTTGATTTGGGCTTACCCGGCATTGTTGCCATTATGATGTGGGAAATTTCATGCTGGACATTTGGACCTATTCAAAACTTGAATTTGGTATCATTAGCCCCAAAGGTTTCAACAATTGTACTGAGCTTAAATAGCACCTTTGTACAAATCGGTATTGCAATCGGTTCGGCTGTAGGAGGTGTCCTTATAAGTGAATGGGGAGTTCGTGCTATTCCTTGGTTTAGTGCTGCGGCAGCAATTGTTGCCTATATGTTTTTAAATATTAACAGGTATCATGTAAAGCAAAGATTAAAGATAAAAGAAGTTGGAGAACAGTAAGTTTAGATATTTGAGATAATTGAAAATGAATGATTCGTATGATTGAAAAAGGAGACAAAAAATGCAATATAGAAAAATTGGACCGGAAAACTTAGAAGTTTCAGCAATAGGGCTTGGTTGTATGGGAATGACACATGCATATGGTGCTCCGGCTGATAAAAATGAAATGATAAGGCTAATGGCTGAAGCGGTTGATCTAGGCGTTAATTTTTTCGACACAGCGGAAGTTTATGGACCCTATGATAATGAAATATTAGTTGGAGAAGGCTTAAAAACTTATAGAAATAAAGTGAAAATAGCAACAAAATTTGGCGTTCATTTAGAGCATGTTTCAACCGGGGCACCTATACCTGATAGTCGTCCAGAAGTCATAAGAGCATCAGTCGAAGGCTCCTTGAAACGTTTACAGATTGATTGCATCGATTTATATTATCAACATCGTGTAGATCCTGATATTCCTATGGAAGAAGTGGCAGGCGTCATAGAAGACCTATATAAAGAAGGTAAAATCAGAGGATGGGGACTTTCACAAGCTACGTCAGAAGATGTTATAAGAGCTCACGCAGCATTCCCGCTGACTGCCGTTGAAAGCAGGTATTCGATGTTGAGCCGTGATTTCGAATATTCACTATTCCCTGTATTGGAAGAATTCGGTATAAGTTTTGTAGCCTTCAGTCCATTGGCAAATGGTTTTTTAACAGATCAATATAACAAAGAAACAAAATTTGAAGATGAAGCTGATTATCGTAAGTTAATGCCACAGTTCAGTGGTGAAAATTATGATGCAAATGTTGTCCTCCTTGATTTGTTGAGAAAACTGTCGAAGGAAAAAGAAGCAACACCGGCACAGATTTCATTAGCCTGGATGTTAGCGAAAAAACCTTATATCATACCGATTCCGGGAACAAGAAAACTTCATCGCTTGAAAGAGAATACTGGTGCAGTCGATATTATTTTAACAGATAAAGAAGTGAAAGACATTGATCAAGCCTTGGATAATATGGAACTTGGTGCTGTTTTTGGTGGGACTAAAAAGGATAAATAGTTGGAAAATTGGAATTCAACTCATCTTTGCAAAACGCATGAGTAAATGACAGGAGATTACGATGGAAAAGAATAAGATATTAATCGCCTACTTTTCAAGAAGTGGTCAGAACTATTATCATGGTAAAATTATTGACTTAAAAATAGGAAATACCGAAGTAGCTGCGAAGAAAATACAGAGTTTGACAGGAGCAACCCTATTTAAGATAGAGCCTGTAAAGGATTACCCGAAAGGCTATAATGAAACGACAAAAGTAGCGATGGAAGAGCTTAGGACAAAAGCAAGACCAGAACTGGCAGATCAATTGGAAACGATAGATTTTTATGATGTCATACTTTTAGGATTTCCGAGTTGGTGGGGGACTATGCCTATGCCTGTTTTTACATTTTTAGAAGAATTCAGATGGAAAAATAAGCGCATCATTCCTTTTTGCACACATGAAGGCAGTGGATTTGGAGATAGCATAAGGGATATAGAAAAAACATGTTCAAACTCAAAGGTCGACGATGGATTAGAAGTGTTAGGATATCAGGTAGGCGAAATGGATGATAGATTGAGAAAATGGCTTAATCGTTTAGAGATTTCAATAGAATAGATTAAGTGCTCTTTCAATTGATTTTGAAATAAATGGTATAATGGGAACAGGAGGACGATGCGATGACTATTTCTGAAGTTTCTAAATTATACGATATGCCAATAGATACAATCCGTTATTATGAAAGAATAGCATTGATGGAACCGGTAGAAAAAGATGCAAGCGGCCGTAGAGATTATAAAGAAAAAGATATGAGACGTCTAAGATTTTTGAAACTCATGCGTGCTGCAGGCGTTAGTATTGAACGAATCAAAGATTATGTTGATCTTTTTTATGTTGGTGAAAACACGCTTCCGGATAGAAAAGATATTTTGATCAAACAAAGAGAAGAATTGCAGAATAAGATAAATGAACTTCAAAACGTTATGAATGAACTGGATTATAACATAGAGCATTTTGACGATACACTTGCAAAATGGGAAAAGATGAGAAGAAATCCGGAACAGTATAGCGAGAAAGAAGTTATGGAAGTTGAAAAACAGCGTTCTAAAGATCTGGATGAATTTATGGACCGGTTTATTAAGGAAGATCATACAGATTAAGTGGATAGATATCTGCTTAATCTTTTTTATGTCAGCTTAGCTAAATAGTGGTAATATTAAAAACAGAAGTATTCAACAATTCAACTTTTCGACCGGAAATTTTAATCAGCTGATCATCAGCCATACTTTTAAGCTCTCTCGACACTGATGGACGAGCAACGCCGATGACATTTGAGATAGCGACTTTGGTGTGTCTTAATTCAAATGTTGTTGACCCTAATTCTTTCGACTCATTTGACAAATATTTGATGAGTCTGGAGCGAACATCATTATATTGAAGGAGTTGTATCTTGTTCGAAAAAGCATAGATGCGTTCAGATAGAAAATGGATAAAATTGTTGCTAAAGGTAGTACTTGAGTCAAGAAATCTTTTGATATCTGAAAAAGATATATACATGACATGACTATCCGTCTGAGCATATATGTTAAAAGGATATATTGAATCTGGTAAACTGTAAAGAGCTGCGCCAAATGATTCGTTAGACCCAAAGGAATTGATGGTTAATATTTTACCATCTTGAGCTAATTGCTGAGCTGTAAGAAGCCCATCTAGAATAAAACCAATGGAAGCACATTTCTCATTTTCCTGTACAATGATAGTGCCTTTTGGATAATGAAATATTTTTAATTTTTCTACAGTGAAATTTTGGGTAAAAGATTCATAGTCAATGCCTTTAAAAAGTGGATTTTCCAATAATTGATGAATCTGTTTCAAAGTTATCCCTCCAATAAGTGTAACAGCTGTTACAGATTTTATCTGGCTTATATAATATACTATAACATATAGCGTTAAATTAGGATTGATTTTTTGTGACCATGTACCGATTTTTGACGGGCTATTCATACGGAAAAACCGATCAAAATTCAATATAGAATTCAAGGAGGAAAATCATGAGCATGTTTTGTTATCAGTGTCAAGAGACAGCAAAGAATACAGGATGTACAGTAAAGGGCGTTTGCGGTAAGAACGAAGAAGTTGCAAAGCTTCAGGATTTATTGATCTATACCTGTAAGGGTATTGCAGAAATTGTTACAAAGGCAAATGTAGACGTCATCACGATTTCAGAAATTAATCATGAAGTGCTGAAAAGTTTGTTCATTACCATTACCAATGCGAATTTCGATGATGGTGCTATTGAAGAACAGATCAAGAAAATGATGGCATTGCGTGATGAATTAAAAGGTCAAAATGCTGCCGCTGATCTTCATGAAGCAGCGACCTTTACCGTATCTGGAATAGAGCAAATGCTGGAAAAGGCATCAGCAGTAGGTGTTTTATCAACTGAAAATGAAGATGTCAGATCGCTAAGGGAATTGATTATCTATGGGCTTAAAGGGATGGCAGCTTACACCCATCATGCGCTTAATATAGGCAAAGAAAACAAAGATATTTATGCATTCGTCTATGAAGGGTTAGCATCAACACTTAATGACGGATTAAGTGCTGATGAACTCGTAGCTTTAGTACTTAAAACAGGAGAATACGGCGTTGCGGCAATGGCACTTCTTGATGAAGCCAATACATCTAAATACGGCAATCCTGAAATAACCCAAGTTAGTATCAGTGTCAGAAACAATCCTGCGATCCTTATTTCAGGACATGATCTTACAGATCTTGAGCAGTTGTTGGATCAAACGAAGGGAACAGGAGTCGATGTGTATACCCACAGTGAAATGTTGCCGGCTCATTATTATCCATTCTTCAAAAAATATGATAACTTTGCCGGAAACTATGGTGGGTCATGGTGGCGACAAATCGATGAATTCGGACCATTCAACGGACCGATTCTTTTCACTACTAATTGTATCGTGCCACCTAGAAAAGAAGAGATAAGAGACCGGATATTCACAACCGGTGCAGCAGGCTTCCCGGCTTGTGGTGGTCATATTGAAGCAGATGAAAATGGCAAGAAAGATTTTAAAGCAATCATAGATATGGCAAAACAATTGCCATCACCAACTGAAATCGAGACGGGAAGTATTGTTGGTGGATTTGCGCATAATCAAGTTTTTGCATTGGCTGATAAAGTCGTCGATGCAGTCAAATCCGGTGCCATCAAGAAATTCTTTGTCATGGCTGGGTGTGACGGCAGAATGAAGTCCAGAGAATATTATACGGAGTTTGCGGAGAAACTACCTAAGGATACAGTGATCTTAACTGCGGGTTGTGCGAAATATAGATACAATAAATTGCCACTCGGAGATATCGGTGGTATCCCACGTGTCCTTGATGCAGGACAGTGTAATGATTCTTATTCATTGGCAGTCATTGCACTTAAACTGAAAGAAATCTTTGAACTTGAAGATGTCAACGAGCTTCCTATTGCCTATAACATTGCATGGTATGAGCAAAAGGCTGTTATTGTACTGCTTGCTTTACTATATCTTGGTGTGAAAAATATTCACTTAGGACCGACACTACCTGGATTCCTGTCTCCAAATGTAGCTAAGGTTCTTGTAGAAACCTTTGGTATTGCAGGTGTTGGAACCGTTGAAGATGACATTGAATTATTTATGGCATAAGAATAGGCTCAGATTATTATTTAGAACAATAATAAATCGGATAATAGAAATATAAGATATAAGCAGTGCCACATCGATATTATGAGATGTGGCACTGAATATCTTATGGAGGAACTGACAACAAAGGAGGGTGTAAATGGACAATCATGAAAACTGTATTGCACAATACATCTTAGAACAACCGGAGCGCATACGACCCCTGTTAAACCAAGTAAGAGACACGATTAGAAAGGTTCTTCCGAATGCAGAAGAACGGATATCCTGGAGAATGCCGACTTATTGGGACGGGGATAATATCATTCATTTTGCGGCGTTTAAAAATCACATCGGATTGTATCCGGGACCGGATGCCATTGTGTACTTTGCAGAAGAACTAAAAGAATACAAGACAAGTAAAGGCGCAATTCAATTCCCCTATGATCAACCATTGCCGCTGGAGTTGATTACAAGGATAACAGTATGGTGTTATGAAACAGGGAATCACCATTAGAATAGATCGAAAGGAGTATGCAATGACCAATCATAAAATCTATAAAATGAGTTTTGCAGATATTTATCCCTTATACGTAGCGAAAGCCGAGAAAAAAGGCAGAACGAAAGATGAAGTGGATGAAATCATATGTTGGTTGACTGGATATAGTCAGGAAGATCTTGAAGATCACCTATTAAAGCAATCAGATTGTGAGAACTTTTTTGAATCAGCAACGAATTTCAATCCTTTAAGTCGTTTAATTAAAGGTGTTGTTTGTGGTGTGCGTGTAGAGACTGTTGAAGAGCCACTTATGCAAAAAATTCGCTACCTTGATAAATTGATTGATGAACTTGCAAAAGGCAAGACGATGGCAAAAATACTTAGACATGAATAACGATTAATACTTATAGCCACATCTCTAACTCATCTTTTTTCACGAGCACAATTTTATTCTTATCTATAAAGCGAATCATACCTTCTTTTGCCAGACGGCTGAGATACCTGCTCATGGTTTCACTGGTCATTCCGGCAAAGTTAGCCATATCTTCCCTGCTAAGGGGATTATCAATAACCGGGCCATCTTCAGAAACGTAACCGAATTTTTCATATAGCTGAATAAGCAAAAAAGCAACTTTGGAATCTGTCTCCGTAATGGCAATGTTCTGAAGTTTATTTTCTATGTCAATCATCTTTTTAGATAACTCTGTCAACATGGAACGGCAGAGTTGAGGGTGTGTGTCAAGGATGGCATCCATGTCTTTTTTGCCGAGTGTACAGAGATTTATATCACTCAGTGCAACGGCTGAAAAATTATAGGGCTCATAATCAGTAAGAAGGTAATATTCACCGATAATGTCACCGTCAGACTGTAGGGCGATGATTTGTTCTTTGCCAATGCTGCTGGATCTTGTGAGTTTTGCGATACCGGTATTGATGATAAAAAGTGTAGAGGATTGATCGCCTTCATGCACAATTATGTCACCTTTCATGACTGTAATGTGGCGGACTTTTTTCAGAATCTCAATCATCTCCTGCGGACTTAGCGATTTGAATATAGATACTTTACTGATGCATAATCCATGTGCACAGTGATGACAGGTCTTTTGGTCGTCCATCTGGCGATTTCTCCTTTCGTTGTTTGATAGTTCTATCTTAACACAAATAAATGAGAATTAGAATCACTCGTGATTTGAATCACATACATAGGTACCCATAGAGGTTAGAATAACACTACGCATTACATTAACCGATAACGAATGGAGGTTCTATTATGAAGACGACGATTATATATTGGACAAGCACAGGCAACACTGAAAAAATGGCGACTTTGATTAAAAAAGGTTTGGATCAACCAGATACAGCAATTGAGGCTGTGATAAAAACAGTTGGCAATAGCACGGCAGGTGATATCCGAGAAAGTGATGTTGTTCTTCTGGGATGCCCGGCTATGGGCGTAGAAGAACTTGATACTTCAGAAATGGAACCTTTTATTCGTATGAATGCAGAGGTATTCAAGGGAAAATCCATTGCTTTATTTGGGTCCTATGGATGGGGAGATGGTGAGTGGATGGCATCCTGGGAAGAGATGATGGTTGATATAGGAGCTAAAGTTGAAATGGAAAGTTTGATTGTGAATGAAATGCCTGAAGGTCAGTCAGAATTCGAGTGCATCGATTTTGGCAAGAAAATCAGCAGGTTGAAAATCTAAAAATGATAGGAGTGTGCATATAATGAAATTAAATCTGAAGATGACAATAGGTGACAGTGTGACAAAGTATCCTGTATTGGCCGGTGTGTATATGACGTATGGTATTGATTACTGTTGCGGTGGTGACAGGGAAATAGGTGAAGCAATCGATGATTCTGCTGAGGATAAAAATGATATAATCCAGTCGCTAAATGAAAAACTCATTGCTCTTGAAAAATCAGGCGAAAGTACGCTGCAGTTAGGTGAACTAAGCAATCATCAGTTGATTCACCACATAGTTAATCAACACCATGCATTTTTAAGGCAGGCTTTGCCTGAGCTTGCAAGCTATCTCTTTAAACTGATTGAAGTACATGGAGAAAATCATCCGGAACTTTTTGAGGTACACCATCTGGTCGGCGATCTTAGAACAGAACTGGAAGAACATCTTGTTAAAGAAGAAAAGCAATTGTTCCCTTTAATTCAGGAACACAAATATGATGAGGCAGTTCATCTAATAGATACACTCGAAAAGGAACATGATGTCGCTGGTGACATTTTAAAACAGTTAACGGTGGTTACAGATCACTTTAAACTCCCGAAGGATGCATGCAATACGTATAAAGTGACTTATAAATTGTTGCAGCAGTTACAGGTAGATATGTATCAGCATGTTCACAAAGAAAACAGTATCCTATTTAAGAGATTTGTTTAATAGCGATGATAAAGATACGAATGTTGCTTACAGAACCAGTCAATTTTGAGATTGGTTCTGTTTTTTTGCAAATATGTAGAAAAGTGTTACATGTGTAACTCTTATTTCCGTAATAGACAGCTAAAATGTAGATAGTTGATAAAAAGTTGCATGGAAGGAGAACGATATGGATATATTTACAATAGGATTTTGGATTGTCGGAGGGATACTTTTTATCATTTCGATTATCAAGGAAAAAGAAAAATCAAAAGAAGCGATGAAAAAATCAAGAGGTATGATGAAGAATATGATAGGAGATATTATCGGAATCATATTTATGATTGGCCTCATATTGACATTGATACCACCGGAAACCATAGAAAGCGTATTAGGGTCAGAGAATCTATTGCTCTCGTCATTGGTAGCGGCAGTTGTGGGAAGTATTACGTTAATTCCAGCTTTTGTAGCATTTCCTCTTGTGGGTTCCTTTGTTGATGCAGGAGCAAGTATCGTTCCCGGCGTGGCTTTTCTGACGACCTTGACGATGGTTGGCATGGTGACTTTCCCTCTTGAGAAAAAAGAGTTCGGAACTCAGTTTGCAGTAACCAGAAATGTACTTAGTTTTGGGGCAGCCATTTCGATTGCCATTTTGATGGGAGTGATTTTATAATGAAAGTAATATTGAAGAAGAATAAGCTCATGGTAATGATTGTCATGATCTATGGGGTATTGATGATTTTTAAGAGTGAGATGGCCTATTCAGCTTTGGGAAACAGTACTTATTATCTGATTGAAATGGCTCAAATATTGCCGGTGATTTTTATGTTGACCGTTGCTATTGATGTATTGATTCCTAAGGAATGGATTGTTAAACGATTAGGCAATCAATCTGGAATGAGCGGTGCAGTGCTGGCATTGGCATTTGGTAGCCTATCAGCTGGGCCGATATACGCAGCTTTTCCAATAGCAAAGACGCTCCATAAAAAAGGTGCCAGTGTAGGAAATGTTGTCATCATATTAAGTGCCTGGGCAGTGATTAAGGTCCCCATGCTAGCCAATGAGGCGAAATTCCTCGGTCCAGACTTTATGGCAGTCAGGTGGCTTTTGACAGTAGTATTCATCTTTGTCATCGCCTTGATTATGGAGAAATTTCATATCCGAGTAAAATCTGAAGATGAAATCACCAGAGAAGATGTTGTTATTCGACAAGATTATTGTGTAGGCTGTACTGCCTGTGCAAAAGCACTGCCAGAAATCTTCATAATGAAAGAAGGGAAAGCCTATGTCATTAATCCAGATTTGAAATTGACAGCACTTGACGATCGTAAGAAAGAACATTTGATTACAGTTGCTGAAAAATGCCCGTCAAAAGTAATAGATGTAAATGGGTAGAGGCGTTATTCCAGAATATCAGTATTCAGAATCCGGATGGTTTTGGCATCGAAGGTGATCAAATTTTCAGCAGCCATCTTTTGGAGCTCTCTGGATAAAGAAGTTCTACTGACCCCGAACATTTCTGCCAAGGCTTTCTTGGACATGGTTAGTGTAATATTATTGGAATTTTGCAACTTGGATTGCTTGGATAAATAAGTGATGATGCTTTGGCGAATGGTTCTGCTGATTCGATTTTTCATTTTGGTTCCAATAAGAACAGATAGGTCGGAGATAACCTTGATAAACTGCATGAGAAACGTGGGATAGCTATTGCATAATTCGGAAAGGACATATTTTTGAACGACAATAACCTCCGTATATTTCTTTGAAGTGATGGTCATGGGATAACATTCCGTACTTGAAAAGATCAGATTTGCTCCAATGATATCACCTTTGCCAAAATGATTGACAGTCATGAGGTCACCGGACAAACCGATACGCTCGATAACGATTTCACCTTGCATAATAATCTCTATTTGAGTGCATTCATCACCTTCTAAGTGAATGATTTCATTTTTGTTATAAGATAGTTTAAGAAATTTACCACCTGCTAAATAATCGGACAAAAGCATTGGCGGCAAGACACCTAAAATTGTTTTTTCATATTGTGAAGTTGAATGATTTATCGACATGAATGTACCTCCATTAACAAAATTATATAACATAACAATAATACAAACTAATGGGGAAAAGTGTTACCAATGTAACTTAATTATATAAAATTCTGAAGTATAATGGAATCAAATAATGAAAGTGAGGACGCAAAAAATGGTTGAAAAAGTATATAAATACAGTACATCGGATGATAAGGCAGTTGAAAAACTGATTATGGATGAGAATGTGAATTACATTCATATGGTGTTTGGCAAGGAGGAAGGCCTTCCGGAGCATTATTCCAATTCGAATGTGTATATGAATGTTATTCGGGGAAAGCTAAGTATCGGTCTCAATGATCAAGAAGTCCATGTCTATGAAAAAGGCACTTTGCTGGAAATACCTTATAATACGAAAATGAATGTGGGAAACAAAGATGAAGATGTGTTGGAGCTTGTTGTGGTTAAGGCACCGGCTCCGCAGAATTATGAGAAGTAGATATTGCAAGAATCGTATAAAGCAATAGATGTTCATAAAACATTCAATTGCTTTAGTTACCTTTTAGTAACCATCTAATAAAAAAGTGCGTACTTTGATGCACTTTTTTTTATTGCTATACTATGATATGAGGTTTAGCGATAAGGGAGGTATCAAAGATAATTAATTATGGATAAACAAAAGGTACCGTTATAACGAACGATAAAAAGAGGTGAGAAATGGCGAAGATATTGATCATACTGAGTATCATATTTATAATTACAGGTTGCAATCGAATTGACGATATATCTGAAACAAAAGATAGCTTAGTTCTTGAAGAATCAAATGATAGTGATACCATTATGGATTCTAAAATGGAAACGATTTTAGACTATTTGAAGATTAACAAGAATGTTCAAATAGCAACCGTATCATCAGATGGTAAGCCGTCGATTCGTACTATTTGGTTTCAATTTTATAAGAATGGCAGATTGTATTTTCAAACAGATATTGAGTCTTCTTTATATCAAGATTTAAGTGTTAATCCTAATATGGAATTTATATCGGTTAATGATAATAACACTCAAACACTTAGGGTATCAGGAGAAGTCCGTTTTGATGATTCAAACAGTCTGATTGAAGAAGTATTTAACAATTATCCTGAAATTGAAGAGTATTATAGAGAAAATGGAAATCCTAAGCTTATTATGTTTTACCCAGTGAACTGCAATGCATCAATATTTGAGTTTTCATCTGATAAACAGGAGTTTATTTTAATCCATAATTGGTGAGATTCGTTTACTATAGATAGGTTTATTATGGAAAAGGAGTGTTAAAATGGTAGAAAATATGATGCGTGCAGTTATGATCGACAAGATTACAGATGCGGATGAGGTTGCTTTGGAGAATTATGCAATACCAAAAGTTAAAAATGGATGGGTATTAATCAAGGTAAAATCATTTGGAATGAATCATTCTGAAAAGATATTGAGGCTTCATGAGATAGAAGCAGATTACATTATGAAGCCAATTATTCCTGGTATAGAATGTGCAGGCGTAATTGAAGACCCTTCTGATAGTCAATTTAAAAAAGGACAGAGGGTGGTTTCTTTAATGGGCGGGATGGGGAGAAGCTTTAACGGCAGTTATGCAGACTATGTTCTGGTTCCAGAAAACCAAGTCTTTGAAGTCAATAAGGATATATCGTGGGAATACTTAGGTGCAGTACCAGAAACCTATTACACTGCTTGGGGATCACTATTTAATGGATTATGCCTTAAGAAGGGTGATACGCTCTTGATCAGAGGCGCAACATGCGCACTAGGATATGCGTCAATCCAGCTTGCAAAAGCGTTTGGCTGCAAAGTTATTGCAACAACCCACAAAGAAGAAAAAATAGACTTATTAAAAGCTGCCGATGTAGATGAATTTATTGTTGATAATGGAAAGTTGAGTGATCGACTCAGTGGAATTTCAAAGGTATTAGAGCTAGTTGGACCAAAGACATTAAAGGATTCTCTTCGTTTGGTTAAAGATGGAGGTATTGTGTGTCATACGGGGATACTAGGAGGTGTTTTTACACTGAATGGATTTGACCCAATAAAGGATATACCAAATGGTGTATATTTGACAGGTTTCTACAGTAATTATCCCACCCAGACCATTATGAATGAAATATTTAATTTCATAGCAGAACATAGGTTAAAGCCTTGCGTCGGCAAAACTTTTAACTTTGAAGAAATAAGTCAAGCTTGCTTGGCATTAGACAATGGTAGTGTCAATGGAAAAATAGTAGTTAATGTAAATGAATGAAAGGAAAAGAATAATGGATTTTATAGATATTTCAAAAAAGCGAAGGACAGTGCGTAAGTTTGCTCAAATGCCTGTTGAACAAGAAAAGATTGATAAAATTTTAGAAGCCGGCAGATGGGCTCCTACGGCAGTTAATGCTCAACCACAACGTATATTAGTATTGAATACTCCTGAAAACCTTGATAAAGTAAAGGAATTTTGTTCCTTTGGCTATGATAAAAAATATGTAGATCTTGCCAATGAGTGTGATGACAAAGAGAATGGTAAAATTAATCTCTATTATGGAGCACCGCTGGTACTGTTTGTAACTTATGACAAAACGGCATGTTGGCAGCATCCTCAAAATGGAAAAAAAAGCGGAGATACTGATGCGACTATTGTCGCTACACATATGATGCTTGAGGCGGCCAGTATCGGATTAGGTACAGTTTGGATTAGCTTCTTTGATGAAGATAAAGCAAAAGAATTACTAAATATTCCAGAAAAGTGGCAACCGGTATGTATGCTATATGTTGGATACCCAGCAGATGATTTTAAACCGAATACACACTTATCAGGTCATAGGTTGCCGATTGAAAGTACCTGTATTATTAATGAAGTGCCTAAAAACATGCTATTGAAGTAATGGGAGTAGATAATGAAAATCGGAAATAAATCTTTTGAAATAGGGAAAAGAACCTATATCATGGGAAGTCTTAATGTTACACCGGACTCCTTTTCAGATGGCGGAAGATATGATTCTGTTGACAGGGCTATGATTCGAGCAAAGGAAATGATTGCAGACGGTGTGGATATTATAGATATTGGTGGAGAATCAACCAGACCCGGATATGTTCAGATTAGTGATGATGAAGAAATTCAAAGAGTAATACCTGTTATAGAGGCTATTAGGCAAATATCAGATATAGCCATTTCTGTTGATTCTTATAAAAGCAACGTCATTGAAGCGTCATTAGATGCAGGAGCAGATATGATTAATGATATTTGGGGATTCAAAAAAGATGAGAGTATGGCAAGGCTTGCAAAAAAATATGATGCAGCATGCGTGCTAATGCATAATAGAGACAATTGTCATTATAATCATATCAGTGAAGATATGATACTAGATCTATCAGAAAGTATAGAAATTGCTATTGAGGGAGGTGTTGACCCCGAAAAAATTATCATTGATCCGGGGATTGGATTTGCAAAAACATATGAGCAGAATCTCATGGTTATGAATAATCTTGAAGCGTTTTCATCTTTAGGGTACCCGTTATTACTGGCAGCATCGAGAAAACGAATGATTGGAACCGCATTGAATCTTAATAAAGATAAACGGCTAGAAGGAACGTTGGCAACGACTGCAATTGGAATAATGAAGAAATGTGACTTTGTCAGAGTCAATGATATAACTGAGAATAAAAGGGTTGCATTGATGACCGATGCTATTATAAGAAATAATATTTAAACAAAGATATATTGAATGAGTAGCATATAGATTATAGTGCCGCCGGCTATGGAGAGAAGCATCTGTCGTTTAAATACATGAAGTACGATAATTACTAGAATTGCAAGGGTTTCAGGTATACCATAGCTGTCTGATAAGAAAGAGATATCTCTAAGGCAATAAATGACAAGTAGTGCAAATACAGCTGAGGGAAGAACAGCGCCTAAATATTTGATATATTCAGGCGTTTTTTTCGATGGCGGAAAAATAAGAAAAGGAATGAATCTGGTAGCCATTGTTCCTATGACTACCAGTCCAATTATTATTATTTGTTGTGGGAGATTCATCATGAGTTGGTAACACCTACACTTTCAAGGGGCGAGCGAATTAATGTGAGTATTGATAATATGCCGATCATGGTTGGAATCAAAAAATGTGATCCACCAAAGACAATGAGGCTAAGGATGGAAACTGTAAGTCCGATAATAGAACTGGTGTGATTGGATTCTTTTAACCACTGTTCGAGAAAAATGACCACAAACAGTGCAGTCATAACAAAATCAAGACCTTCAGTGTTAAATGAAATAAGATTACCAAATAGACCCCCGAGTGTAGCACCTGTGACCCAATACATATGATTCAATAAGGTAACAAAAAACATGAACCAACCCCGATCGATACCTTCAGGAACTGAAATGGTATAGTTTATGGAAAATGATTCGTCACACATACCGAAAATCAGATAAAGTCGTTTTATGCCTGGTACATTGTATTTTTCAAGCATGGATAGGCCGTAAAAAAGATGTCTGGAATTTATCATTAAGGTAAGCAAAAGAGCATTTAGGGGAGCGAAGGCGCCAAGAAGCATGTTTACGGCGAGAAATTCAATAGATCCTCCCAAAATTGTAAGGCTCATCAGCATGGGATAGAGAAAACTGAATCCACTTGAATGCATATAAATACCGTAGGCAATTCCTAAAAATATAAAGCCTGTAAGTATGGGAATTGTATGAGGAAATGCAGCTATTAAGGCATCTTTCTTTTTGTTTTTTATTTTTTTCATAATCATCACCTTTTTATCATTTGTTAAGTATTATCAATTTAAAGTTATTATATCAAGGCAAATCCATACAAACAATGATATAATTGTATGGATTATAATTTTTATGTAATTTTAAAGGAGGTCGTATATGCCAGTCAACTCATTTGAATTCTATCCAATGTCTTGGACACCAATAAAAGAAAAATTGAAACGCCCTATTTACTTATCTCTTGCACATCAAATGGAAAGAGATATTGCGAATGGAACTTTAATGGAAGGCACCAAATTACCGCCTCAGAGAGAATTGGCCGATTATCTAGATATTAACTTTACGACTGTGACACGGACATATAGCTTATGTGAGGAGAAAGGCTTGATTTATGGTATAAAAGGTAGCGGAACCTTTGTTGCAATGAATGCGACTAAAAACCTCACAATTTCATTGGAAAACGCATCACCAACGTGTGTTGAAATGGGATTTGTAGCATCCTTTGAATCCTGTAACAATCTAGTGGCTCCAGTAATGAAAAATGCTGTGAATAAAAAATATGCCATGGATTTACTTTCTTATGAGCATCCGACAGGAATGGCGCATCATAAAAGTGCTGGGATACACTGGATGAAAAAATTTGGTATTGATGCTCGATCGGATCAGATAGCAATCGTTTCAGGGGCGCAGAATGCTCTTGCCATAACCTTGTTTGCGTTATTTGAAACGGGACACAAAATAGCTGTTGATCGCTTTACATATTCCAACTTTATTGAGTTAGCGAAGTTACATCGTATTCAACTGGTTCCCATTGATAACGATTCGGAAGGAATGATTGTTGAGGAATTGGATAGACAGTGTAAACAATCAAAAATACACGGTATATTTCTAATGCCATCCTGTTCAAATCCGACAACGATTGTTATGACTCAGAAGCGAAAAACCGAATTGGTCACAATAATCCGTAAATATGATTTGATTCTTATTGAAGATGACATTCATGCCTTTTTGACTTCAGGTATAGTCAGTGACTATAAAATGCCTTTTTTTCAAATGATTCCTGAACAAACGATATATATAAGTGGGACATCCAAATCTGTTTGTTCAGGACTTCGAGTTGCTTATATGGTGTTTGGAAATCAATTTAAAGAACGACTGATGAGAACAATATTTAATATCAATGTTAAGACGTCATCAGTTGATGCTGAAATAATAAGTGAGCTGATACATGGAGGTGTTGCAGATGAAATTGTGGAAAGAAAAAAGGAACTCGCAATAAAAACGAATCAGTTATTCAATTATTATTTTCCAAATAGTATGAGGAATGGTCATCCGTTAAGCTTTTTTAGATGGTTGAGAATCCCAGCTGAAATAGATGTAAAACATCTATTTAGCAAATTAGATAATAAAGGGATTCGTGTTTATCATTCAGATCAATTCCTAGTAGGAGGCAAAGATGGTGAAGACTATTTGAGAATTTCGTTGGCTTCGACAAATACAATAGAGGAATTAGAATATGGTCTGCTGACCTTACAAAAATTGTTGAACAAAGATGAATAATCCTATTGGTTACATTAATGTAACCTTGTAATAAAATAGTGCCTACTTTTCAGATAATGTAATTGTTTGTATCCTATATATGTGATGACTATCAAAACAATTATTATTTGGAAGGAGAATTTCAATGAGCTTTTTTAAGAAAAGAATGAGTGCACAAGCATTTATGAATGCGGCAGATAATGGTGGAACGTCAAGTGCATGTGGATCAGCATGTGGAGCTGGAGACAAAGAATCCGAAGAAAAGCCAAGTGCGTGTGGATCAGCATGTGGAGCTGGAGACAAAGAACCTGAAGAAAAACCGAGTGCATGCGGTTCAGCATGTGGAGCTGGTGATAAGTAAAAAAGACTGACAAAGATTAACAGGTAAAGACTTTTATAGACTGGCATATATTTGAGTGTCAGTCTATTTTCATATAAACATTTAGGAGGATTTGAAAAATGGAATACTTTGCATTTCAATTTCATATAACAGATGAGTGCGATCAGCGGTGTGAACACTGTTATATTTTTTCGGAAGATAAAAACAAACAATTAATAGAAATGGATCTGGGGCGTGTGAAACAAGTTGTTGATAATTGTGTAAAAATGTGCACTGAAATGAAGCGACTGCCTTATTTTTATGTAACAGGTGGGGACCCGATACTTCATAAAAAGTTCTGGGTTATCGCAGATTATTTAAAGGCACTTGATATACCTTTTGGAATTCTCGGAAACCCTTTTCATCTAACGAAAGATATATGCCAGAGGCTTAAAGAAAAAGGGTGCCGCAAATATCAGTTATCCATTGATGGCATGAGGGACACACACGACTGGTTTAGAAAGCCGGGTTCTTTTGATATTACGTTAGAGAAGATTCCATTACTTAAGGATGCAGGAATCGATGTAGCAGTGATGACAACCGTTTCTGGAACGAATATAGATGAGATAGAAGATATTGTGGATCTTGTTGTCGAACATAAGGTAGACATCTTTGCCTTTGCAAGATATTGTCCGACAAGTTTTGAAAAAGAAACCCATATAGAGCCGTTGGAATACAAAGACCTACTAGATCGTCTATGGAAAAAATTTGAAATATATAAAGACTGTGGCACGACATTTAATTTGAAAGACCATCTGTGGAATCTGTATCTATTTGAAAAGGGCATGTATAGTATTCCGAAAAACATAGACTCAGAGTTAATTTATGATGGATGTAATTGTGGTTTGAATCATATGACAATTTTACCAAGTGGCGAAGTTTATGCATGTAGGAGAATGGAGAGCACTATCGGGAATGCCATAGAAGAGCAAATGTTGGAAATCTTTATGAGTGAGAAGATGAATGCGTATCGCAAATATGAGAATTTTGAAAAATGCGCTAAATGTGAGTTGTTGAGATTTTGTAGGGGATGTCCCGCAGTAGCTTATGGGTCTACACATAATATGTATTCCGCAGACCCTCAATGCTGGAAGGAAGTTGTTTAAATGAATGATTTTAATGAAAAAAATTTTAAAGCATATGAAGCCATTGAGAATGCAGACTGTGTTCTTATAGGCGGAGGTGCAGGTCTGTCCGGTGCAGCAGGATTGACATATAGTGGGAAGCGGTTTACAGAAAATTTTTCAGATTTTAAAGATAGATATGGCTTTGAAGATATGTATTCGGGAACATTTTATCCTTTTAAAACACTTGAAGAGCACTGGGCGCATTGGGCACGTCATATCAATGTGAACTTGTATCAGATGAAATCGACAGAATTATATAGAACATTGTTGAGTATAGTTAAGGACAAAAATTACTTTGTTCTTACCACTAATGTCGAGAGTCAATTCTTAAAGGCGGGTTTTGAAAAAAATAGGATATTTGAAGTACAGGGGAATTACGGATTTTTTCAGTGTGGAAAAGGCTGTCATAATCGTTTGTACAATAATGAAACAATAGTAAAAGAAATGGTTAAGCAAACAACTAATTGCATGATACCGGCAACGTTGATACCAAAATGTCCAATCTGTGGTGAAGACATGGATGTGAATGTTCGACACAACGAATATTTTGTTCAGGATGAAAATTGGTATTGGCAACAGGAAAATTATCAAAACTATATTGATAATACAAAGGATAAAAGCATCGTCTATCTTGAAATGGGAGTAGGATATAATACGCCGGGAATTATACGCTATCCCTTTGAACAGATGACATATAAAAATCTAGATGCTAAATTAATACGTTTCAACCGTGACTATCCGGATGGTGTTCTAGAAAATATTAATAAAACGATTGCATTCGACGAGGATATATTGACATGTATGCGCCGGATAAGAGGTCTTCAGCATGCATGATATATGGAATCCTTGGCATGGCTGCATAAAAATCAGTGAAGGATGCGATAATTGCTATATGTACCATTTGGATGCCAAGTATGGTAAGTCTGGTCGTGAGATTTACAAAACAGGCAATAACTTTGACTATCCATTGCATAAGAATCGTAAAGGTCAATATAAGATAAAAAGTGGAGAAATGATTCGGGTATGTATGACATCAGATTTCTTTCTTGAAGAAGCGGATGATTGGAGAGAAGATGCTTGGCGGATAATGGAAAGTCGGCAAGATATCATATTTTTCCTTTTGACGAAACGACCGAAACGAGTATTTGAACATCTTCCTAAAAACTATGGTGAACAGCCTGGTCAATGGAATATGGATAATATCTTTTTCAACGTGACCTGCGAAAATCAAAGGAGAGCAGATGAGAGAATACCCATATTAAAAACTTTACCCTTTAAACACAAGGGTGTCTTGTGTGCACCTCTACTAGGTCCCATTGATTTTGGAGTTGAATTAGATGACGGGCAAATTAATCAGGTGATTTGTGGAGGCGAGAATTACGATGGATCAAGACTATGTCATTTTGACTGGGTTAAAAACCTAAGGCATCAGTGTGAAAAAAATGAGGTTACCTTTGCGTTTATTGAAACGGGTACTTATTTTGTTAAAGATGATAAAATGTATCGAATTAATAAGAAAAAGGTTCAGAGTATAATGGCCCATAGGTCTAAAATGAGCTTTGCAGGAAAAGAACATGAATTTAAGCTAAAAGACCAGCTTGGGTTAGAAATTTCAAGAGATGAGCTATATAGACCACAATATAAAGAGAATTGTAGACAATGCGGAAGTCGTATTATTTGCAATGGATGCAGTGACTGTGGAAGATGTTAAATTGATAAATATATGTATGTGAAGGGGATAAAAGATATTAATTGATTAAAGAGAGGTGTTTTTATGAATATTTGCATATTATTAGGAAGCCCTAGGAAAAATGGAAACACAAATGAATTGGCTACTCTTTTTGCTGCTAGGTTAGAGGAACTAGGGCATACTTGCAATTCGATTGATTTACATGAGATGGAATTAAATCCCTGTATAGCATGTCGTAAATGCCAAAATGATTGGGTGGATTTCAATTGCATTTTTAAGGATGATTTATATCCCATTTTTTCTCAGGTTATGAAGAGTGATGTAATAGTTTTAGCAACACCTATTTATTCCTGGTACTGTACTCCTCCAATGAAAATAGTGCTTGATCGACTTGTATATGGTATGAATAAATATTATGGGGAAGAAAAAGGTCCAGCATTGTGGGAAGGAAAATTCTTAGCACTTATAACTACATGCGGCTATAAACCTCAATCAGGAGCTGATTTATGGGAAGAAGGCGTTAGAAGATATTGCAAACATTCAAAATTAAAATATACCTCGATGTTAGTAGAACGCTATTTAGGATATAAAAGTGTATTTATGGATGAAGATAAAAAACTGCATACCAGACAGTTTGCAGATAATTTAATCAATCAAGTTCAAAGTAGAAGTGAAACAGATAACGATTGAAATCAAAAAGAGCTTGTACTAAAAGATAAAGACATATCTTATGGCATGGATCTGTTAAGAATCCACTATGGTTACTTTTAGATAACTATGTAATAAAAATGTGCGTACTTGTTATAAAAAGATATGGATTTTATACTAATTAAGGCACAAGAAAAAATGATAAAGAGGAGATGCAAAATGAAAAAAATTATAGTAATTATGATTGCAGCAGCTTTGCTTGTAAGTAGTTTGACTGCATGTAGCAACAATACTGAAACGGAATCAGAGAATGTTTTAAAAGATTCCCAAACCACATCGGTTGAATCAGAAAAAGCAAATAATGAAGAAGAAATATTAGATACAGAAGAAGTTGAATCACAAACTGATATTGGAACTTATTCTATGACTGAGACAACACTTGAAACAGGAGAGAAAATTCAAATATATGATTTTGGAAATTTGAAAATTCATGCTGTTGCTACTGGGGATTTATTAGGAGATGAATACTATATCGTAGAAAGCGAAAGTTCTTTAGTAGGAATTGAAATGCCAAGCTTCACTACAAATTTAGACAGCTGGAAATCATACATCGAGAACATTGGGAAACCAATGAAGGATGTATTTATATCTAATCATGCAACTGGAGCTAGTTATGTAGGGGGTATGAAAATTTATGGAACACAAGGTGCAGCTGAGGCAATTTCTACGGGATCAACATATAATACAACGCAAAGCTTAGCTGAGACTTTTGGAACTGATTTTCATGGTGGAGAAGATATCATTCATATCACAGATATAATAGAGTCAGATGATGTGAAAGTAGGTGGAATTGATTTTGATATTGTTGATGAAGGTGATAGTTACTCAATTGTAATACCAGAAGCTAATGTCATATATACACACATGTTAGGAAAATCAACACACTCAATTCTTGCAAGTATCGACCATATAGATGCTATGACTGCTACATTAAAAGGTTATCAGGAAACAGGATATCAGCTAATCCTCTCTTCCCATTCAGCTCCTGAAGGCCAAGACGCAGTTGCAGCTAAAATTGACTACCTTGCAAAAGTAAAAGAATTGGCTAATAGTTGTACAACAAAAGAAGAATTCATTGAAAAAATGAATGAAGAATACCCTGATTATGCTGGAGCGAACTATCTTGAAATGACTGCAGGATTTTTATATCAATAAAAAATGAGTGGGCATAACTTATTGCAGAGTTATGCTTCTTTTTTTTGAATTTCAATTGTTACTTTTGAGTAACCATATAATAAAAAAGTGCCTACTTTTATTAATATCAATCTGAATGTATCATAAAAGTATACTCAATATCGATGAATTGTAAATGGTTGCGTTATCAAATTAAGCAAATAATATGGAGGCATGTAAATGGAAATAGCAGTAAAACAAGAGTCTGAAAATGATCAAAATCAACGCTATTTAAGGAAGACAGGCTTTATTATATATATTGCATTTTTAGGTGCTTTTGTACCACTTTCAACAGATGCATATCTTCCGGCACTTCCTCAGATGGTGAATCAATTAAAGACAACAGACAGCATGGTTAATCTAACACTAGTCCTATTTTTTGTGTTCTACGCAGTAGGTATTTTGTTCTGGGGACCACTAAGCGATAAATATGGAAGAAAGCCTGTATTAATGATAGGTATGACGCTATATACAGTATCCAGCATTCTTTGTATTTTTTCGCCGAATGTTCAGATGCTGATTGTATATAGAGTGCTTCAGTCTATTGGGTGCGGTGCGGCTACAGCTGTTTCGACAGCTATGATAAAAGACACTTATAGTGGTAAAGCGAGGGTTAAGACTTTAGCAATTGTGCAAACCATGTCAACAACCTCGCCGGTAATATCACCGGTTATTGGTGCTTTTGTGTTAGGTTTTATGTCTTGGCGTGGCATTTTTGTTGTTTTCACAGTAGTTGGGTTAATTAGCCTTCTCTGTGGATTAATGTTGCAGGAGACTTTGGCAGAAAAGTCTGATACACGTGTTTTTGAGACAATTGCAAGGCTAGGTGCTGTGGCGAAGAATAGAAGTTTAATTTTACTTTTGCTCATATTTTCTATTCTCCAAATACCATTTTTAGGCTATATTACATCTTCATCATTTATCTATGTCGATGGGTTTGGGGTTAGCGAAAAGATTTATAGCTATTATTTTGCTGCTAATGCACTTTTTCTATTATTAGGACCGATAATGTATCTAAGACTAAATCGGATGTTAAGTTATCGAAAAATTATTTCTATTGGATATATTGTTATTACAGTAAGCGGGTTCGTGCTTATGATGTTTGGTGCCTTAAGACCAATGATATTTTGTCTATTGCTTATACCTGCATCACTGTTTGCTAATGTATTAGGGCCGCCAAGGATGAGTCTAATGCTTGAGCAGGTTCAAGGAGATACAGGTTCTGCAGTATCCTTGATCAGTTCTACTCAGATGGCCTTTGGAAGTGTAGGGATGTTTATTATGCCATTGGTGTCAGGATTTAGAATTCAGTTTTTGGGTGGTATATATATGATCGTAGGTTTGATTAGTTTAGTTGGGTGGAGTTTGTTGAAGAATAAAGCGTATATTAAACACATGGAAGAATAAGAAATGGAGAAGAATGACATGTTTAAAGAAATGAAAATTGAAGAATTGCAATTAAACCCGATGACGATGATCGGTGGTGAGTGGTGGCTAATTACAGCAGGAAACGAAGAAACTGGGTATAATGCTATGACAGCATCTTGGGGACATTTGGGAGCAATTTGGGAACGGCCGGAAGGTAAGGCACACATGGGGTTGCCAACAGCAGTCGTTTATTTAAGACCTGGGCGTTATACGAAGGAATACATGGATAGAGAAGAACTGTTTACCTTATCTGTATTTGATAATAAGTATAAAAAGGAAATGGGTTATTTAGGTTCACGAAGTGGAAGAACATGCAATAAAATGGAAGAATCTGAATTTGAACCAATTTTTGATTTTGGTACGACTTATTATCAACAGGCTAAAATGGTGTTTGTTTGTAAGAAGCTCTATAATGCACCAATACAAGAAACGGGTTTTGTAGATCGAAGTATCATTGATAATAATTATCCAATGAAGGATTTTCACGAAATGTATGTTGGTGAAATTATTAAGGTATTGGTGAAAGATGATGCTATTGAATGAGAAGAAGAAAGATATAATTTTAGAAAAGTTAATTAACTATTTATTAGAAGAACAGGATGAGGTCAATTCTTTAGATTTGGTTCAGGGCGATAAAGAAAATGTATTCAGATCACTGATAAATATTCGTAAACCCTTACCTGTAAATAAGGAATTTCTTGAGCTACAGGATATCTATTTGAAATCCTTATGTATGGAAAAGGTCATTGTTAAACTCTCTGATATTCCCGTTATTAAAGGATTCTCAGAGAGGAGTAAGTTTTATAATAATGTTATTTCGCTATGGCAGGGAGATATAACATGCCTTGAAGTCGATGGTATTGTTAATGCAGCAAATGGATACATGTTGGGATGTTTTATCCCCTGTCATAATTGTATAGATAATGCGATACATTCAGCAGCGGGCGTTCAGCTAAGAACAGCATGTTTCGATTATATGCTGAATAAAAGAACACAAGATAAAAATTATGTCGAACCGGGAGGAAAGGCCGTAGTGACTGAGGCCTACAATTTGCCATGCAAAAAAGTACTACATACGGTAGGCCCAATTGTTGATGGTGTATTAACTCAAGATCACAAAGATACATTGGAGAAATGCTACCGTTCTGTTTTGGAAATGGCCCATGAAAGCAAGTTAAAAACTATAGCATTTTGCTGTATATCAACAGGAGAATATAAATTTCCCAATGATATAGCAGCAGTAATAGCTATTGAAACTATAAGTGATTACATCGAAAAGCATCCCAATCATTTTGACAGAATAATTTTTAATGTCTTTAAGGATATTGATTATTCAATATATCACAAGTTATTATCTAAACGATGAAGGCGCTATGAATTAATACTTTCTTTATAAGCATTGCCCCAATCTTCCATTGACTTGAATAGTGGTCTAAGTGTATTTCCAAGTTCGCTGAGGGAGTATTCAACTCTTGGTGGAACTTCCGGATATACGGTTCTAATGATAATCCCGTCAGACTCGAGTTGTCTCAAATTATCTGTTAAAACTTTTTGACTGATACCTTCCAAAGCAGACTTCAATTCACCAAATCGGTGTGTTTCTGCAAGAAGGTTTCTTAATATTAATAATTTCCATTTGTTTCCTATTATTTCTACCATTGTTGCAACTGGACAAGCAGGTAGTTCATCTTTAGTCAACATAGTTTCACCTCCAATAGTATAAAATTGAATGTTAGTATCATATACAATATAAGTATAAAATGAAACGTAATGGCTGTCAATTGAAAATAATTGATCTATGAATTGATTGTTTTAATAATATTGGATATGTTAGGATATTTATCTTGAACCAAGAAAAGATTAAGATGGTTATGCAACCACTTTAATCTTATTTTAGAAAATCAGATTGTATACTCACAGGAATTTCAAAATATCTCATAGTGTGATTCATAGTCATTAGCCTTATGGCTAATAGTTGTGGATCAGTATGAAGCAGTTTGACCGTTTCAGAGAATGTATAACCCTGCTCAAATGAATCAAGGATATCAGTTTCGGACAAGAGAAGGTCTGCTGCAAAAATGTTGGCTTCATATTCAGGCTTACTTCTCATATCATAGATAGCAAACTCTTGCAATGTCTGGCTTTTAGAGAGATGCCTGTGAAGCTGATCATGTCCTAATTCATGGGCGCAGACTATTTTCTGTAATGGTTCAGAAATACCTTCATTGATGACGATAAACCGGTTATGCCCATCTCTTTTATAAAAGCCTTTCAGATTGCCAAGGTCCATAAAGAGAACATCGATATTCATATTACTGGCGATTTCAAAAGGGTCTCTAGTCGCATATCTTTTAATAAGTCGTGTTGAGCGTTCTATAATGTAATCGTTCAAATAATTCCCCCTTGCAGAGTTTCAAAGAAATTACTTTTCTTAGTCTCGATATTTTTTCGGAGTATATTTCTTGTTTTTTTCCTTCGACAACCAATATATTTCGGTGATGGCTTTGAAGACCTTATCTTGGTCATCTTCACTCAATTCTCCACCGGCAAAGAGTAGAGCTGTATCGTTAATAAACGATTCAGCCTTTTTTTTACCTCGATATCCATACTTTTCTTTTGCTTCGATTAAGAACGCATCGTTATCAGATAATAGATAATCAGTAGAAACACCAAATAATTCGCAGAGTTTCATAATTATGTCCTTCTTGGGCTGTCTTTCATCGTTTTCATAATAAGCAACAGTACGAACGGTAACACCTAATTCAGTGGCAAGATCAGGTTGGGTCATGCTACGTTCGCTTCGTAGAAGCTTAACTTTACTTCCTAATGTCATAGTCATAGTACACACCTCTTCTAAAAACATGAGTTATAAATTTTGTAAAATATCATAAATATTGACATGAACAAATGGTTCATGTATAATGAACAAACAGAACGTGTGTTCGTATGAAATAATAGCATAAAATATTGCAGTAAGTCAACAAAAACAGTAGAGAAATCAGTAAAAGAGGTGAGGTTTAAATGGGAAAGACAACGAACGGACTTGAGAGATTAATGAACTCTTTCAAGGTTTATGATGAGTTTGATGAGAAGGTATATCATGATGCTCATTTGCTTCTTGATATATACTCAGATGTCTTATGGGGCATGAACAATAGCTATACGAATATTGTTCATGAGTGCAAAGAAATATATGGCAATTCTTCGATTATGGTATTGGATGTCATTACAGAATTTGGTTCGGATTTGAAAGCGAAGCTGCTGCATGAACAGCTTGAAGATACAGAAGCAAGTAAAGTGATTATAGAAATTATCAATGCAGCAATGTTCAAGTTGGTGACGTATCCAAACAAAGGTGAGCGGTATCATGAAATATTGAAGACTACATATTTTTCAGAAAAGAAATACTCTGAAAATGAGATGCTAGATATTTTGAAACTATCAAGATCAACATATTTCAGGCAACGTAAAAAGGCTATTTCACTATTTGGCGTTATTTTATGGGGATATGTATTACCGGAGTTTATAAGCAATAACAGCGTGGGACAATAATGGGACTGAATTGATACTAAATAGAGACCGCTTTGGTACTGACATGGTATTGTCAATAGGGTATGATTGATATGCTGGAAGAAACAGGCATATTTTAACCTCTGTGTTCACGGAGGTTTTTTAATACCCTTTTTCAGCTAAAAAATTATAACGGGCAAATTACAGGCTAGAAGTCATAACGACTTCTGGCCTTTTTTTATGCCCTTTTTTAGGAGGAAGAATGACGAATACCAATTTTGTTTTTATCCGTGGTCCATAACTTTCTATTTTGAAATGAAAAAACAACTCATGACAAAATAGGAGGTTTCAGATGAATCATCAAGATGATCAAAATAAAGAATCGAGGAAGTATCTCATTCCGGTGGACGGAAAGTATTATGAAACAACAAAAGAAATCTATGAGGTCTATTATCAGATGGATCGAAGAGAGCGGTACTTAGAAGAAAGGGATATCAAAAAAGGCGTTAAATCGTTCAGTGATATTAGCAGTACAGCATATACTGCGGATGAAATCATTGGTGATGCTGAGATTGACGTAAGCGAGGCGGCAATTACAAACATTTATATTGAAACAGTTCTTGAAGCAATATCTTACTTAGATGAAGAAGATCAATTGCTAATACAAGAACTGTTTTTTTGTGGGAAAACTGAGCGTGAAGTCGCTAGTGAATTAGATATTTCCAAGACTGCACTTCATTTTAGAAAGAATCGAGCTCTTGAAAGAATAAGAAAACAATTAAATTTATAAAAAAGTTTTTCAAAATCATAGACCAGACCCCCTCATTTTTCGGCTTAAGAGTGAAGGGGTCTTTTTACATCCCTATGAACCTTGAAAAACAGTAAGAATACTTTTACTCATATCCAATATTTTAAGTACGTTACCTTGTGACCGAGAGGAAAGCAACGTAAGCGGATGCGCCAAGAAGGCTCAGCCTAAGCGATAACATTTGGCTTTTAATTATCTTGTGGTGAAGATAATTTGCGATGACTCACAAGGGAAAATTTGAACGATACTTCTGTCAAGTCCTAAGTATCCTATGGATGGCAGCCTGACAAAATGATCAGGAGAAAACCGCTTTTGCCTGGAAGCCAATGGCACTTGTGGATTCTATGAGGTTGATAACCGTTGACCGCTTAAAAATATTTAACCAATTAATGATGGATTAGAAGACTTAACAGTAGAAACGTTTTTCAAAACAACCGTGTTTTGGTAAAGGTTCCTGCTGTTAAGTGAAATTAGAACAGAGGAGATAAACGTGGAGAATATACAACTGAATTATGAAACAAAAAATATAATTCATAAACTTATAGAAGAGAAACAAATACCGGCTGAATCATCTGGTGTTTTTAGCCTTAAAGATTGTATCTTGGTAGAAAGTTTTACCGGTAAGAATTATACCTACAGAGTTGTTAATTTTGTTACAGGTGATCAGAAGTACTTGTTTTACAAGAAGCAGGCTATTGAAAAAGATAAGCACAGCAACATGGTTGAAAAAATAACCAAGCTGGACTTCTATAATATGAAACGGGCTTCGGATGGCCTTGAGATGATTGATGTGATCTTTAAAGAAATCTTTCCAAAGTACGGATTTACCGTGAGAAATGGCCAAGTGGATTTATCCAAGAATATGTACAAGAATCTTCGGGATGGAAGAATCGATTTAAGTGATGTAGCTGTTGGACTTGGTAAAACCCATGCATATTTAGTGGCAGCAATCGTACAAGGCATTTTTTCAAAAACAAGATTTAAGTATAAGCAATCTCCGATTGTTATTACAACATCAAGTATTGAACTGCAACATGCCATTATCAATGAGTATATACCGGAAACATCCAAGATGCTGTTGGAGAATGGCATTATCGCAACACCGATCTCATGTGTCTTGAGAAAGGGAAAGGAAAATTATTTGTGTCCGAACCGGTTGAGGGATTATTTCTACTCCCTTGATCCGGAACGGAAAAGGCCTCATGAATACAAGGGATTACAGAAATTGATGAGAGATGACCTTATTGATCTTGGAGAAATAACTGGAATTAGTGGTTATGACAAACGAAAGATTAATGTGAAGAGCAATCTTTGTTTCAATTGCAATAATCGCAGGACGTGTTCATTCCAAGCGTTTATGAAACAGGCAAGAATGAGTTCGTATCATTTTCAGATTTGCAATCATAATTATTATTTGGCGGATGTATTGAAGCGAAAAGACAACAGACAGTCTCTGCTACCGGATTATAAAGCAGTGATTATTGATGAAGCACATAAACTCAGAGATGCAGCGAATCAAATGTATGGTACATCTATAAGTGAGTATGAGATCAACCAGTTCATAAAAAGGGTCATGCCAAATCACTTGAAGCAAAAATGGCAAAAGGACTTTAAGAATCTATGTTATGAAACTCTAGCATTTAACCAGCTTCTATTTGATGAACTGGTAAATCAGATGCCGAAATACCTATTTAATGAAGAAACAGAAAAATTTGCAACTCAGATTACGGTCAGAATAAAGCTGCAAATCGAAAAAATAATTTTCTGCTCACAAGAGATTAGAAAGAAGATGAGCAGTAGTGATTCTCGGATGATATCTGAAATAAGTCGCATTATTAAAAAGCTAAAGGTATTTGTTAAAGAAGAAAGTATTTATTGGATGGAGAATCCAAAAGCAAAAGGCCAGCGCATCTTATTGTCGATCCCTGTGGATATCAGTAGTCAATTAGGCAGTGACTTGTGGAACAATGAGCATGCAATGATACTGACATCAGGGACATTGGCTGTAGAAGGTCAATTTGATTATATGAAAAGACAGACTGGATTAGATCAGGTAGTTGATTGGAGAATTGATGAACTATATAAGTCAACACCTTTTGATTTTAAAAGGAACTGTATGCTATATATTGCTGATGGTATGCCTTATCCTAGGCTTGACGATGAAAGATATATTAATGAAGTTGGAGAAGAAATCAAAAATTTGATTCTAGCATCTAATGGACATGCTTTGGTGCTGTTTACATCCTATAAGCCATTAAGAATGATGTATCAATATGTAAGAGAACAAACAGTAGATATCCCACTGTTTGTTATGAATAGGGGTAAAAGTGATGTTCTAGATAAATTCAAGCAAAGTGGCAATGGCGTTTTATTTGCTACAGGGAGCATGTGGGAAGGGGTTAATATTCCAGGAGATATATTATCCCATTTGATTATTGTGAAGTTGCCGTTTCCGGTACCTGATCCGGTGACTGAGTATGAAAGAGCTATGTATACTAATATGAATGATTACTTGGAAAAGGTACTTGTTCCAAACATGCTGATTAAATTGAGACAGGGCGTAGGTAGATTGATTCGTGGTGAGCGTGATACCGGTGTTATCTCTATCTTGGATACACGAGCTGGTAGAAACGGTAAATACCATCATGCAGTGGTTGGAGCTTTGCCAGAATGTCAAATGGCATCAGGCACAAAGGATATTAGACGATTTCTAATTGATAAAAAAGATGACACATTTTTTGAATAGATATCAAGCAGGAGGGAATTAGCAATGGATGAACGATTAAAATTCAGTGAACAAGTAGCAATGTTAAATCATTTGAAGAATAAAAGACTTATTACAACGACAGAATATGACAAGATCAAACTTTTCATCAAGAAGAAATATAAAATCGGGATTTATGCGGTGGAGTAACCTTGAGGTACAAAAATACGTAGATGTAGATCAAAATAAGTAAATATGTAAAAGGATTTGCCTTCTCAAATAAGATTGGACTTTGAGAAGGCTTTTTTGTTATACCAAAAAAATAAACGAAACATGGTCGGAAGAGATTTTAGATGATAAACTCGCACCAAACAATCAAATCAAGACAAGGAGGTCCTTCAATGGGAAAGGTTAAAGTTATTGAAGCAAGTAAACAATCAAGGAGACAAAGAAACAGTTTTATTGAAAATCAGTTAAGGGTTGCAGCGTATTGCCGGGTCAGTACTGATTCAGATGAACAGAAGCTGAGCTATCAATCTCAAGTGCTTCATTATAAACAACTGGTTGAAACCAAACCGGAATGGGAACTGGTCGACATTTATGCAGATGAAGCAATATCCGGAACACAAATCAATAAACGTGTAGATTTTCAACGAATGATTAATGATGCACTTGAAGGCAAAATTGATATGATCATTACAAAGTCAATATCTAGGTTTGCCAGGAATACATTGGACACATTAAAATATGTACGTTTATTAAAGGAAAAGAATGTGGCCATCATGTTTGAAAAGGAAAATATAAATACACTGACGATGAACGGTGAAATGCTTTTAGTAATTCTAAGTTCCTTAGCTCAACAGGAGAGTGAATCGATTTCTGCCAATGTTACCATGGGACTCAAGATGAAAATGAAGCGTGGTGAAATGGTCGGATACAATGGCTGTTTAGGATATGATTATGATCCAGAAACCAAGAGTATCTCCATTAATGAAGAAGAAGCTGATATTGTTCGATATATTTTCAGAAGGTATGTTGAGGGAGCTGGATGTTTTGTGATTGCCAAAGAGCTTTCCAATCTTGGTTATAAGACAAGACGTGGAAGTACTAAGTGGCATGAAAGTACAGTTCGAGGCATTGTTAAAAATGAAAAGTATAAAGGGGATTTGCTTCAAGGAAAAACATTTACAGTTGATCCCATTACTCACAGGCGTTTAGATAACATGGGTGAGAAAGAGCAGTTTTATGTTGAGAATAATCATGATGCGATTGTATCAGATGAAATGTTCGAAAGAGCCCAGGAAATTCTTAGAATGCGGAGTAAAAAACACAGTAAAAAGAACACTTCTAGAATGTACAGTCGCAAACATGCCTTTAGCAGTATGTGTACCTGTGGCTTTTGCGGTGGTACATATATAAGAAGGATTTGGCATCATGGAACAGATCATGAAAAGCCGGCATGGCAATGTGGGAAAGCTATTAAGGAAGGTCGAAAAACTTGCGGCCATTCAAAGGGGATTCATGAGAGTTTTCTTGAGGATGCTTTTCTGAACGCCTATAATAAAATTCAGGAGTTGAATGCAACAGACATCGAAGAGTTTTTTAGCAATATCGAAGAAGCATTAGATATTAATCACATAAGAGATGAAGTTAGTGAATTCTCAAAGAATATTAAAAAGCTAGAGAATAAATCACAAACACTTTTGGATATGCGATTGGAAGAAAAAATATCAGAAACAGATTATGATATGAAATATAAGGCGATTGAACAAGAAATTAAAGAACTGATGACTGAACGAAATGAGAGATACGAAGCACTTCAAGGGGAAGAGTCCATTACTAAACGTATTTCAATTTTTAGACAAGTTCTAGCTGAGGGGATAGAGATCAATGAATTTGACCGTGATATGCTAGACAGCTTGGTTGAAAAAATTGTAATCGGAGCAACAGATGAAAATGGAGAACCTAATCCTTACGTCATTACGTTTGTATTCAAAGCAGGAATGAAATTCAATGAGGAATTCTACGAGAAAGTTGCCAATTCTTCTGCTATAATTGAAGAAGAAAATTTGTCTACTTACGCAACAAACGAGAAGCAAGTAGCGTGTACCTACGCCCCTAACAAGGCATGTGGAGAGTATTGTACGACTACAAAAGGTTATACGTTGAAATCGTTGAATTTACGCTGTTTGTTAAGTTTTGGACCTTCGATGTGAACCCAGATAATACACGTAATAAACGTATGGTTGATAGAATTACAGTATCAGCAGGAGTTGACCTCGTGTACGGGAACACAAAAGACTTTATAGATGAAAATGAATAATGAATAAATTTTAGGGATACTAGATGACACTGGTATCCCTATTTTCATGCAAAGAAGGAGGAACAAACATGGCAGAGGTAATTACAGTAGCAAATCACAAAGGTGGCTGTGCCAAAACGGTTACGACATTGAACTTAGGATATGCATTAAAAGAATTAGGTTATAAGGTAGCTCTAGTGGATCTGGATTCACAAGCTAACCTTACAACATGTTTTGGTATTGATAATCCAAATAGCATTGAAACAAACATTGCTCATCTCATGATTGCTAAGATTGATGAAGAGCCATTACCGGATAAAGAGAAGTACATTATTTCAAAAGATGGTCTGGACCTAATTCCATCAAGTATTTATTTGTCAGTGGTTGATGCAAACTTAAGACTTGAGATGGGAAGTGAGCGTATATTGGATGAAATATTGGAACCATTACGAGATGAATATGATTATATCATTGTGGACACCCCACCATCTCTTGGATCATTAACAATAAATGCTTTGAGTGCAGCAGACAGTGTTATTATAACGGTCAATCCACAACTCTTAGCAATGATGGGTCTACAAGATTTCTTAAAGACTACAAAGAAGATACAAAAACGTATCAATCAAAGGTTGAGCATCAGAGGTATCTTGTTAACGATGTGTGATTCAAGAACAAACTTATCTAAGATATTATCAGAGCAAGTGAAGGAAGCCTATAACGGTGTTATTAACATATATGAGACTCATATACCAATGACGGTAAAGGTCGGTGAATCGGTTTATTATGGGCAAAGTATTTCAGAGTATTGTCCAGATTCAAAGGCAGGGATTGCCTACAGTAAATTTGCGAAGGAGCTGATTGGCCATGAAGAAAAATAGTCCAAGAAGAAATATTGCAGATGCCATTGATTTTCTAACAGACGATTCATATGAGCAACAAATAACAGATATAGAAATAAGTGAAGTAAGTGAGTTTTCAGACCATCCATTTCATTTGTATGAAGGGCAACGCCTTGAAGATATGGTTGAAAGTATCAAGAAAAATGGTGTGTTAAATCCAGTTATTGTTAGGAAGTTAGATGATGGTAAACTCGAAATGCTTTCAGGACATAACAGAATGAATGCTTCTAAAATTGCAGGATTAGAAAGAATACCGGCAGTTATTAAAAGTGGTTTAACGGATGAAGAAGCCTATATTTATGTAATTGAGACAAACCTTATGCAACGCTCGTTTAATGATCTTCATGATACCGAAAAAGGAGCTGTATTAAAACTCCGACATGAAAAAATAAGCAGTCAAGGTAGACGTTCAGATATACTTAGAGAACTCAATGCTATTGAAAATGGAGATGAATTTGACGAAGAATCACAAGTGATTGACAGTCGTGGTAGGTTGGCGAAAGAATACAATCTCGATAATAGAAAAGTTGCAAGATTAATCAGATTAACATACTTAATTGAGGAATGGAAATTGTTTGTAGACAACACTAAAAAGGCATTTTTAATAGGTGTTAATATTTCATATTTAGCACCCGAAATGCAGACATATTTATACCAAGAGTGTGATGAAATAGGGATTAAGTTAAACCTAAAGAATGCTGAAGCGTTAAAGAAAATGAATGCTGACAAACCCCTTGATAAAACAACAATCAGTAAGTCTTTATTGACCAATGAAAAAGAAAGAATCAAGCCGAAAGAATATCAAAGTATTAAAGTACGTGCCAAGGTTTTTGATAAATATCTTAAGGACATTGAAAGTCCATCAGATGTGGATGTTATCATTGAAGCCGCACTTAAAGAATACTTTGATAAAAGAGGGTAGGTGATATGGGAGGAAGAACTTTTTCAAGATATACGGCAACGGATATTGCAAGAGGAAGATTTTATCAGATGCCAAAATTTTTGTTCGATGGTGAGCTAAAAAAAGGTCTCTCAAATGATGCGAAAGTATTATATTCTTTGTTGAAAGATAGACATGAATTAAGTCTACAGAACAACTGGGTGAACGAAAATAACGAGGTTTATCTGGTTTTCACACGAGAAAATATGGCAGATATGTTGGGATGTTCACAACCAACTTTAAGAAAATCATTGAAACAACTTATTGATTCTGGACTTATGGAAGAAGAGAGGATGGGATTAAATAGAGCAAATCGAATATATTTAACGGCTGTAACCCTTGAAAATAGAGGAGTGAAAGAATCTTTCAGTCCGGAGAGTAAAATTCTTTCACTCCAGAGTGAAGATAATTTACAGTCAAGAGGGAAAGAATATTTCAGTCAAGAGTGTAAAGAATTTTCACCTAATGATACTAATACTAATCATACTGATTTTAGTGATACTGACTCTAATCGTATCTATCCTTCAGAAGAAAAGAAAGATGGATACGATGTGATTGAATTACATAAAGGATATGAGAAAATAATCAAAGATAATATTGCTTATGAGCATCTGTTCCAAAATAAAGTTGGCAGAAGAGAGGATATTGAAAGTATTGTTGGAATCATGATTGACATTTGTTCAATGCCAGAAGATAGAACTGTAAAAGTAAATGGTGTGCCTATGAGTGTCAGCATAGTAAAATCACAGTTTCTAAAAATTGATTCAACTCATATCGAATACATCATGAGTTCCCTTGAAGAAAATCCATCAGATGTCCGGAACATACGAGCATACTTGATTACAACAATCTACAATGCACCAAATACAATTTCCCAGTACTACCGGTCAAAAGTCAATCATGACCTTTACGGTGGTCGGTAGCTGAAAGGAGGAGCTTTTGCAAGAACAAGTTAACGAAAAGACGATAGCACTCCAAGTGAGTGCTGCTAAATTCACAGCAAGGGAGTTAAAACATCTGATGGCTGCATATCTTAGACATCGCAAGGAAAAAAAACAGAGAAAACCTGTGAAAGCTAAGGTGGCTAAGAAAGATGGGAAAATGACGCTTGAAGATTTGAGCAAGAAGCATGATGGTCTGAAATCCATTGAGATTTCAGAGAAAAATATAAAGGACTTTGAAAAAACAGCCAAGAAATATAATCTGGAATATGCTTTGAAGAAGGATGTAAAAACAGATCCACCAACTTATTTTGTTTTCTTCAAAGGCAAAGATCTGGATGTCATCGATTTTGCCTTCCGTGAATATTTAAAAGAGAGCATGGAGAAAGCAAAAGATAATAAACCGTCAATACGAAAAGCTCTTAAGAAGATGGTTGATAAAGCAAAAGAAATGGGTAAGACCAGAGATAAACTTAAAGACAAGGAGCCGAGCTTATGAGAGAAGATATTAAGAAGTATGCGTTCCGGTTCTTGCCATATATCATAATTGTCTATGTGTTCAATCAGCTATCAGAATTGTATAGGGGGATTGAGGAAACAAAGTTGATAGTGAGATTAATAAAACTGTCAGAGCAATCCGGTCAGATATTTGATACACCAATGATTAGTTTTAATCTTCAGGATATTTTCGTTGGAACTGTTGGTGGACTTGCAGCCTTTATCATAGTTTATGTTAAAGGAAAGAATGCTAAGAAGTACAGGCATGGTGTTGAATATGGTTCAGCTAGGTGGGGAAATGCCAGTGATATTAAACCCTATGTGGATGTAGAATTTGATAAGAATATCATTCTAACCAAGTCTGAACGATTGATGATGAATAGCAGACCAAAGAATCCAAAATATGCGAGAAACAAAAATGTTCTTGTCGTAGGTGGTTCTGGTTCAGGTAAAACAAGATTTTTTGTTAAACCGAACCTGATGCAGATGCATTCCAGTTATGTTGTAACAGATCCTAAAGGGACCGTACTTGTAGAATGTGGCAAGCTACTGGCAAGAGGAAGACCAAAAGGGATAAAAAACGGAGCTGTTGAGTATGAGCCATATCACATTAAAGTACTTAATACGATTAATTTTAAGAAATCTATGCATTACAATCCTTTCGCTTATATCCGGTCAGAAAAGGATATATTGAAACTTGTAAGTGCAATTATTGCCAATACAAAAGGTGAAGGTGAAAAAGCCGGTGAAGATTTTTGGGTAAAAGCCGAAAGGCTCTATTACACAGCTCTCATCGGCTATATTTATTATAAGGCACCTAAAAATGAACAGAACTTCACAACCTTGCTAGAAATGATTAATGCAAATGAAGCAAGGGAAGATGATGAAGATTTTAAGAATCCAGTTGACCTATTATTTGAGGCTTTAGAGAGAGAAGATCCTGGACACTTTGCAGTTAGGCAGTATCAAAAATATAAACTGGCTGCAGGTAAAACTGCCAAGTCAATTCTGATTAGTTGTGGTGCCAGATTAGCTCCTTTTGATATTAAGGAACTGAGAGAGCTTATGGAATATGATGAGCTTGAACTGGATACACTTGGTGACAAACTGACAGCCTTATTTGTTATTATTTCGGATACCGATGATACGTTCAATTTCGTTGTGGCTATGATGTATACCCAGTTGTTTAATCTGCTCACAGATAAAGCAGATGATGTTTATGGAGGGCGATTACCGATTCATGTTAGATTCTTGCTTGACGAGTTTGCCAATATCGGTCAGATACCTAAGTTTGAAAAACTCATTGCTACGATTAGATCCAGAGAGATGTCTGCCAGTATTATTCTCCAGACACAAAGTCAGCTAAAAGCTATCTATCGTGACCATGCAGACACTATCATAGGTAACTGTGATACATCATTGTTTTTAGGTGGTAAAGAGAAATCCACGTTGAAAGATTTATCAGAGAGCCTGGGGAAAGAAACTATAGATTTGTATAATAACTCAGAGAATAGAGGGCGTGAACGAAGCTATGGAATTAATTACCAGAAGCTAGGTAAAGAACTTATGACCATGGATGAACTTTCGGTTATGGATTCCGGTAAGTGCATACTCCAGTTAAGAGGTGTTAGACCTTTCTTATCTGATAAATTTGATATAACAAAGCATAAGCATTATAAGTTGCTTGGTGACAGTGATAAGCGAAACAACTATGATATTGATAAGAGCTTATCCACTAAATTAAGGTTCAAAAAGAGTGAACCTATAGAAGTTGTAGAACTAAATATTCAAGGTAGCTAGAAACACTCATGAATTCATTCACGGGTGTTTTTTCTATATAACTAACCAAACATTCCAAGGAGGAAACAAGAAATGACATTTTTTCAATCAGCAGTCGGTACATTACAAACATTGGTAACAGCCATCGGAGCAGGGCTTGCAGTATGGGGCGTTATCAATCTACTAGAAGGTTATGGTAATGACAATCCAGGAGCAAAATCACAGGGGATCAAGCAACTTATGGCAGGTGGAGGTATTGCGTTGATTGGCACTCAACTAATTCCATTACTTGCAAACTTATTCTAAGAAGGAGGTACAATGAATTCAATTTTCGATAAGATAGAGGAATTTTTTACAACTCTGCTTATTGGAATGATCGAACAGAACCTAACCGGATTATTAACGGATGTTAATAGCAAGGTTGGGAGTATTGCCGGTGAGGTGGGAACAACGCCACAATCGTGGAACAGCAGTATCTTTACGATGATAAGAAATCTGTCGGATACTGTTGTCGTTCCGATCGCTGGAATGGTAATGACAGCGATATTATGTTATGAACTCATATCAATGGTCTTAGAGAAAAACAACATGCATGAGATTGATACATGGATGTTTTACAAATGGATTATGAAAGCAGTTATTGCAGTTTACTTTGTTACCAACACTTTTGACATTGTAATGGCAATATTTGATATAGCTCAACATATGGTGGATGCATCAGCCAGCTCGATTAATACAACTGCTAGTGTTGATATTGATTCATCGGTTACAGCAATGATTGATGGACTAAGTGGAAAATCAGTTGCAGAGTTGGCAGGTATAGCACTGGAAACAGGTGTGGTTAGATTAACCATGTCTGCCATATCAATCGTTATAACCGTAATCTTATATGGGCGAATGATTGAGATTTATCTTGCCTGTTCAGTTGCAGCAATACCATTATCAACAATGGCAAATAAAGAATGGAGTCAGGTTGGGACTAACTATATTCGTAGTTTAGCGGCTCTAGGTCTTCAAGGATTCTTTATTATGGTTGCAGTTGGCATATACGCTGTCTTGGTCAATTCAATAACAGTAACAGACAACATACATTTAAGTGTGCTATCGATAATGACCTACACAGTCATTTTATGCTTTGCCCTTGTGAAAACAAGTAGCTTAGCAAAATCAGTAATGAATGCACATTAGGCTATCAAGGAGGAAGAATTATGGCGTACGTATCAGTGCCAAAGGATCTTAGCAAAGTTAAGACAAAGGTGGCACTTAATTTAACACTAAGGCAAATTATAAGCTTTTCCATAGGAGCAGTGGTTGGATTTCCGGTGTATTGGTATTCAAGAACAGCAGTCGGTAATGATATTGCGGTATATCTGATGATAGGTTGTGTCCTACCATTTTTTATGGCTGCTATATTTGAAAAAGATGGCATTGTCTTTGAAAAGTATCTGGGTTACATCATTAAACAGAGGTTTCTCTACCCTAAGATTAGACCATATAAAACAGAGAATTTCTATGAGTTTCTCGATGATCTAGGAAGGGAGGAATTAGAGTATGTTCAAAAAGAAAGAAAAGATACAGGCAAGACCAGTACAAAAAAAGCAAAAACAAAAAGGGAACAAGAAAAAGTTGTCAAAGAAGCCGACTTCGCAGCAGAAGCAGTCTAAGACTCAACCTAAAAAGCAACAAAAGAAGAAGGCTAAGAAAAGAAAAGTAGCAGATACAGCACAAGCAACACTTAAGTATAAAGCAATATTTCCTGATGGGATTTGTCAACTAAGCAATCGGAAGTATTCTAAGACGATTAAATTTTATGATATAAACTATCTACTAGCCCAGAATGAAGATAAATCTCAAATCTTTGATGGTTATTGCGATTTCCTGAATTACTTTGATTCATCCATATCCATTCAGCTTTCTTTTGTGAATATGAGAGCAAGTGCCAATGTATTTCTGGAAACCATAAAGATTGATCATCAAGAAGATGACTTCAATGATATTCGTAAAGAATATTCAGAGATGCTTCAGAGTCAATTAGCCAAAGGAAATAATGGTTTAATCAAGACGAAGTTTATAACCTATAGTATTGATGCGGATAACTACAAAAAAGCCAAACAAAGGCTTGAGCGTATAGAAGTAGCTATACTGAATAACTTCAAAGTCATGGGTGTTAAAGCCTTTTCGCTAAATGGGAAGGAAAGAATTGAGCTATTACACAGTATGTGTCATCAAGATACTGGAAAGCAAGCTGATTTTAATTGGGACATCGTAAGAAAAGGTGGTATGAGTACCAAAGATTACATTGCACCTTCATCATTTAATTTTGCAAACCCTAGGCAAGTAAAAGTTGGACAAACAATTGGTGCGGTTAGTTATCTGCAAATACTAGCACCAGAGCTATCAGATAGAATGCTGGCAGATTTTCTGGATTTAAATAGTAGTATTATCATTAATTTTCATATCAAGTCTATCGATCAAACCCAAGCAATCAAGATGATAAAACGGAAGATCACTGACTTAGATAAAATGAAGATCGAAGAGCAAAAGAAAGCAGTTCGTGCCGGTTATGACATGGATATCATTCCATCAGATTTAAAGACCTTTAATCAAGAAGCTAAGAATCTATTAGAAGAATTACAGAGCAGAAACGAAAGATTATTTCTGGTCACAGTAGCTATTTATAACACAGCTACGAATAAGCAGAATTTAGAGAATATCATTTTTCAAGTCAGTGGTGTGGCTCAAAAATATAACTGTGCTATTAAAAGGTTGGACTATCAACAAGAGAATGGATTCCTAACAAGTCTGCCATTAGGAGAGAACTTTTTAGAGATTAACAGAGCCTTAACAACGTCTTCTACAGCCATTTTTATACCGTTTACAACCCAAGAGCTGTTTACTGAAGGGCAAAGCCTGTATTATGGCTTGAATGCCCTATCTAACAACATGATTATGGTTGACAGGAAGAAGCTGAAGAACCCTAATGGTCTGATTCTTGGTACTCCAGGTTCTGGTAAGTCTTTTAGTGCAAAAAGAGAAATAACCAATGCGTTTCTTATAACAGAAGATGATATTGTGATCTCTGATCCGGAGGCTGAATATTACCCTTTGGTACAAAAATTAGGTGGACAAGTCATTAAGTTATCACCAAATAGTACTGACCATATCAATCCCTTAGATATTAACCTGAACTCCGGAGAGTATGACCCAATACGAGATAAATCAGACTTTATTATATCTCTTTGTGAACAAGTAGTTGGAGGACGATATGGCCTTGACGGTGAAGAAGTCTCTATCATCGACAGATGCGTTAGGGTAATGTACGAGCGATTCATGGAGAATCCCTTACCTGAAAACATGCCAATATTAGAAGACTTCTACAATGTACTTTTAGAGCAAAACAATGAAAAGGCTATGGGGATTGCTATTAGGCTTGAAATATATGTTCAAGGTTCAATGAATGTCTTTAATCACCATACCAATGTTGATATGACAAACAGGATTATCTGTTTTGATATTAAGGAATTAGGTTCTACCCTTAAAATGTTAGGAATGTTGATTGTTCAAGAAACGGTATGGAATAAGGTTGCGAGAAACAGAGAAAGTGGTATTGCTACAAGGTACTACATTGATGAGTTTCACTTGCTATTAAAAGATGATGCTACATCAAAATACTCTGTTGAGATATGGAAACGATTTAGAAAATGGGGTGGTATCCCGACTGGTATAACCCAAAATGTGCAGGATTTCTTGGCAAGTCGTGAGGTCAGTAACATAGTTGGTAACTCGGATTTTATTTATATGCTAAATCAAAATGCAGAGGATAGACAAGTGCTTGCGAAACAATTGAGTATATCCAATCATCAATTGTCTTATGTGACAAATTCAAATGAAGGTGAAGGTTTGTTGTTCTTTGGTAATGTAATCATACCTTTCTTGGATAAGTTTCCAAAAGATACGATGCTATATAAAATCATGACAACAAAACCAGAGGAGATGGCTAATTGAGTTCAGAAAAAATGGAAGTTAGAACTTCTGGACAAGTTGACCGGAAGTATGATGATTTGCGTAAATCATATCAAAAGAAACCAAAACATGGCGATGGATATGATTATTATTTTACTGATTCTGATAATGATGGACTTGCTGATGTTCATGATGTTGATGATCTGAACCCGGACATTCAGGATTTCTCCCAAACAAAGTCTTTGAAATTTGAAGATAATAAAGTGAGCAGGTCAACAACGCAAAATAAGCATATCCCTAAAGCGTCTAAGAAAAAAACTGTTAAGCAGCAAAAGCAAAAACAGAATAAATTGAAGGATGAAAAAGTTACTAGAGAAAAGGGTGATCATAATGATTCTAGTCATGAGCATAGTAATCATAAACATGAATCGGTGGTTCCTTCTGGTGACAATGTTGATTCTAATAAGCGAATTCATACAAAAGTTGATTATGAGAAGAGCAGCCCCGTTAGCCCTAATAGGCAACAAAGGAAAGGTCTAAACGAAGATAAGTTAAGTCCCAACAAACAGAAAGTAAGTACTTTAAAGGAGAAGAAAGTAAGTCAACAGAAGCATGAACAGGCTGTTTCAAAAGATGAGAAGTTTGATTCTAATGGTCAAAGGAAAAATGTCCTTAAGAATGACAAGGTTGGTCAAGGCAAGGATAAACAAGCCTCATCCGAGAAGAAAAAAGTCAGTCAAGATAAGCAGACCAAGAAAGGACCAAAGAGTAATTCAGGAGTAAATGATAAGAGTGGTAATCAGGAAAAAGGACAAAAGGCTACTTCAAAAAGAAAGCAACGTTTGAAGTTTCATGACAAGAAAGAGCCGGGTAAACTTGAACCGATTAAGAAAGGATCAGTTATCTCGATTGCTCCTTCAGGACGAGAGGTGTTAAGACGTCATAACCAATATGAGCGAATGGAGGATGCAGATGAAAACTCGGCACTTCAAGCTACGGAGTTTGGAAGAGAAGTTGCCACTGACACTATAAGAGAAACATCAAATAGGCTTCAGCATGGATTAAAGAGTAGGAACAAGAAAGTTGTTGCTACTCGATCAGAAGCACGAACTGCAAGGACGACAAGAACCACAAAAGCAAAGCACAATTATAGGTTTGAAAAGTCCTTGAAGAATAATAAGACCTATCAAAATTCTAAAGGCTTAAACAAATACTATCAGAAGCAGAAGCTAAAACGTTCTTACAACAAGAAAGTCTATGGTGGTTTTCAAAAGAGAGCTGAAAAGGTTCTTAAAGGTGCAGCCAAGAAACTAAAGCAAATTGTATCATTAGCACTGAAGAAAATAGGTCTTCCGGTCATTGGAATCACTTTGGTGGTTTTGGTTCTTATAAGTATCTTGAGTGGTGTTATGGGTGCCTTTTCTAATGGTGTTAGTGTTGTGATGGCTACCTCATATCAATCGGATGAATATCAAATCCACGATACTGAAAATATCTATAATCACCTAGAAGCTGATTTAGAATATGCCATTGCAAATGTTGAAACAGACCACTCTGGTTATGATGAGTACAGATACAACGTTGGAGTTATCGGACATGATCCACAAGTACTGATGGCGTATTTAACAGCTGTGTATGGTGATTTCACTGCCAGTTCTGTAAGTAATGAGTTAAGCAGGATTTTTGATGAGCAATACATTTATACTTTGACAGCTACCACAGAAGTAAGAACTAGGACAGTGTATGCATCATATACTGATCCTGTGACAGGAGTCCAATCATATACAAGTTACCAACAAGAGTACGATTGGCATATATTAAATGTTTCCTTGTCAGTTAATGATTTACAAACGGTATTATCTGCTGTTTTAACCCAAGAGGAACAAGAGTTGTTTGATGCCCTGATAGAAACAAAAGGAAATTTCACAACACTTCCAAGTCCCATAAGAGGTGAATGGAGAAACTTTGTATCAAGTATGTATGGATATAGATTAGATCCATTTGATAGTCATGTTGAGTTTCATACCGGTATTGATATTGCTAAGCCTATTGGGACAGAGTTGGTTGCAGTAATAGACGGAACTGTAACAGATGTTGGTTACCAGAGTGGGTATGGGAATTATATTGAGATTACACATGAGAATGGTCAATCAGCATTTTATGCCCATTGCTCGGAGGTTAGTGTGAGTATTGGGAATGAAGTTAAGTTAGGTCAAAAAGTTGGTGAGATGGGTTCGACCGGTAATTCTACTGGTAGCCATTTACACTTAGAGATTAAGGATGCAGCTGGTATTAGACTGAATCCTTATTTTTATTTATCAGATGAAATTGCAGAAGATCCAAATTAAAGAAAGAGAGAATAATGATGGAAAAAAGACTAGAAAAGACAATCAAGGAAGAAGCTAAGTTAAAAGCACAGATGGAAGCATTACAGAAGAAGATTAAGGATACAGAAGAGAAAAGAGTCAGTTATGAGAAGGAAGAATTGCATAAGACCTTTAAGGAAACAGAGATTTCTCTTGAAGAATATAAATTGATCGTTAGAAATGCTGTAGATAATTATAAGGGTAAGTCAGATGATGGTGAAAATCTAGGAATGGAGTTTAAGTAGATGAAAAGAATTGGATTAATGATTACGACAGTTTTTTTCATAACGTTCTTAATTGTCGGATACGAAAATGTTTATGCAGTTGAAACGGAAGTCGAAACAGAGAGTGTTATAGAAGAAAGTGAAGATGAAGAGTACGAAGTGATTAGTTCTGTAGATGAGCCTGTTGAGTCAAATTTTACTTCAAAGGATTATCATGTTGAGGGAGAAGATAATCAGAACTACCTTGTTGAAGGTGGTAACGAGAATGCTATTAACTTGCTTGCTACAGAACAGAGTACAGCAGGTGGAACGCTTACAGAGAATATAAATATTGAAGGTGAGGAATATGATATGACCCTACCAACAGAGGAAGACTTTGATAATAAAGATCCTCTTGAGTTAAGGCAGTTTATAACTTTTGAAACTAAATCCGGCAAGGAGTTTCATATTATCATCGATCATGGAAAAGATGAAGATAATGTAAGAATGCTGACCGAAGTAAGTGAGCAGGATTTACTGAACTTGATTGAAGCACAAGCTGATATTGAGATAGAGCTAATTGAAACGATACCAGAAGCGACAGTTGAAGAAGATTCCCAAGAAGCAAGTGCGGAAGAAAAACCTAAAGATGTTGTCACAGAAGATTCGGTTACAGGAGAACCGACAGAAACCCCAGTAGATTCATCACTAATCATTATTATTGTTGCTGTTGTGGTAAGCGGTATTGCCGGTTGGTATTTTAAGATATTTAAACCAAAGAGAGCTGCTGCTTTTGAAGACGAAGTGGATGAAGCAGATTATCTTGAAGATGATGAAGAGTATGAAGATGATGATTACGAATAGGAGGATTTTAGATGTCCAAAATAATGTTTAACTCAAAGGAGCATGAAAAGTTTTATCTTGAAATGTTAAGTAAGTTTAGAATTGTTCAAGTGTATCATAAAGCGTTTTTCTATTGTATGGGAGCCTGTGAAGAAACCAGAGATAATATTGATGCTTTGTTCGATTTTAAGACAGGAGGAATTCGACCTGAAAACCTGCATAAGGGATTTCAGACCGGTTCAAGTTATAGGGTTACAAGAATGGCTTTTAATTTATGGAATGGTTATGTTGAAGAAGGTGAAGAGAAAATGATGACACCTTCTGAACTATATGCTTGCAGATTTGGAGATGAGTTTCATCAGGCGATTAAACTTAGATATCCAGAATATTATCGTGAACAGGAAGCTGATATTGTTAGTGTGGTCGAGAAATTAGCAAGAAAACGTCAGGCAACTTCTGGACAAGTTGACCAGAAGAAACAACTTGGTGATTCAAAGGATGGTGAAAGATGAAGCTAGTTATAGCAGAAAAGCCAAGTGTTGCAATGACCATTGCTAAAGTGCTTGGTGCTACAGACAAGAAACAAGGCTATATCACTGGAAATGGCTATATTGTAAGTTGGTGTATCGGTCATCTAGTCAGTCTATCAAAGCCGGAGGAATATGATGAAAGATATGCAAAATGGAATAAAACAGATTTGCCAATACTACCAGATAAATGGAAGTTATCTGTTAAGGAAGGGACTAAGCAGCAATACAATGTTCTAGCTAAGCTCATGGCGAATGATGAAGTTACATCTATAGTTGAAGCTACAGATGCAGGACGTGAAGGCGAATTGATATTTAGGCTTGTTTATGACCATAGCAATTGTTCTAAACCCTATCAACGTCTCTGGATCAGCTCTATGGAAGACAGTGCTATCGACGAAGGGTTCAATCAACTACAAGATGGTACAAAATATGAAAACCTGTATCAGTCAGCGATTGCTAGAACAAAAGCAGACTGGCTTGTAGGATTGAATGCTACCAGGTTATTTACCACGACTTATCATACTAAGCTAAGTGTTGGTCGGGTGCAGACGCCAACGCTTGCAATGATTGTTGAACGAGATGAAAAAATTAACAATTTCAAGAAAGAGAATTTTTATCATGTAGAACTTGATCTTGGTGATTTCAAACTGAAGAGCGAGAGAATACAAACGATGGATGAAGCAAAAGCAATTGCTAAATCCTGTGAAGGAAAATTAGCAGTCATTACAGAGTTAACAAAAGAACTGAAGAAGAACAAACCACCGGCACTATTTGATTTAACTTCCTTACAAAGAGAAGCTAATCGAATATTCGGCTATACTGCTAAGCAGACCTTAGATTACACTCAAAGCCTATATGAGAAAAAGTTAGTGACTTACCCAAGGACTGATAGCCGATTTATTACCGAAGATATGAAAGAATCCGTTATCAATTTATTACCCAAAGCAGATAACCCTGCTGCATATGATGTAAACAGAATCATAGACAATAAAAAAGTAACTGATCATCATGCGATTATACCAACAAAACAATCATTTAGGTTAGATACACTGAAAATTCCAAACAATGAACTTAATGTATTGAAACTCATTCAAAATAAACTCTTGGTTGCTGTAAGCTTAGAACATGTTTATGAAGCTATTAATGTTAAAGCGACTGTTGGAGATATGCCATTTACAGCAACAACAAGAGTTATTGTTGAAATTGGCTTTAAAAAGATTGAACAGGATTTTAGGAAAGAACTTGGTCTTAAAGTCGATGAAGACAAGAAGAACAATAGCAAACTGACAAAGATTAATGAAGGTGATGAGTTCGATATTATTGGCATCTCAAACATCGAAGGGACCACAACACCACCTAAACGCTTTACCGAAGATACGCTGCTATCTGCTATGGAAAGAGCCGGTATTGAAGAACTGGATGATTCATTAGACACTGAAAAACAAGGTTTAGGTACTCCGGCAACAAGGGCATCCATAATAGAGAAACTAATCTCTATAGAGTATATTGAAAGAAAGAAGAAGAACTTGATTGCTACAAATAAAGGTGTTGAGCTGGTTAAAATTGTACCGGACAAACTTAAATCGGTACAGATAACTGCACAGTGGGAAAATAAACTGACCGAGATTTCAGAGGGTACACGATCAGCCGAAGCATTTCTTTTGGAAATACAAAAAGAAATCATAGACTTAGTGGATGATTTTGAAGTACAAGGTAATCCGGATTCCTTCAAAATTCAGAAAGAAGCCATTGGTAAATGCCCAAGATGTGGCTCGGATGTTCACGAAGGTAACAAAAACTTTTACTGTGCTAACAAGGAATGTAAGTTCAGCATGTGGAAAGAAGATAAGTTCTTTGTGAAGAAAAAGAAAAAACTTACCAAGTCCATTGCAAAAGCACTTTTATCAAAAGGACATATAAAAGTGAAGAAATTGTATTCTGATAAAAAGGATACTTACTATGAAGCTACGGTTGTTCTAAATGATACAGGTGTATGGGTGAACTACAAACTGGAATTTAAATAAGTTTAACTAAATTAGGAGCAACTTTTGGACAAGTTGACCAGAAGACAAGGATGTGAAAAATGTGAAAAAAGATAGTATAGATATGTTTGATATTTATCAGGTGAAACATGGTGCAGCATTTAGAGATTATGGGTTTGAGAATTTGGAAAGACTAAAAAGTAGGGACTTAAAGGTTGAGTACTCAAATTATGATTTTGTTTATTCAGATGAACTTCCAAAAGGGATGAATCTGGAGGATATTTATACTAAGTTCAATATAGATAGACCTGATGACTTTCAGGGACATTCGTTATCGGTTAGTGATGTTGTCGTTCTTGTTAGAGATGGAGAAACTACAGCACATTTTGTTGATAGCTTTGGATTTAAAGAAATACCGGAATTTGTAGCAGAAAGAGAAGAAGGGAGGAAGTCGAGAAGCTCTGTATTATTTGCTTTAAAGGGCAATAAGCCACTTTCAGAAAAGACAAAAACGGATAAACCGAAGGAGAAGACGAACACATTAGAAGAAAGGTAATATGACAATGCAACTTCTGGACAAGTTGACCGGAAGTTTTTTTATGCCCAAAAGAAGGAGGATTCAATGGCGAAAACATATGATGCAATCACGCTTCTTCAAGAAAAGGAGCGTGAAATAAGAAAGAATGGCCTTAACTGGATAAACTTTCTTAAAAGTAGTGCTTATACAAATAAATATCCCTATAATGATCAAATTCTCATTTATGCTAACAAACCGGATGCGAAGGCTTGTGGTAGTATGGATTTGTGGAATAACAAGTTTCATAGATGGATTAATAGGGGAGCAAAAGGAATACCATTATTAGATATTTCTGATGATGGAAAAGCTCGGCTAAGATATGTGTTCGATATTTCTGATACCCACACGACAAAGTACACTGTAAAAGATGTGAACTTGTGGAGGTATGATGAAGAACAGGACAATGAGGCACTCATAAATATCGAAAGACGTGAAGATATATCACCAGAAGACAGTACAAAGGATATCCAGTATAGAGTTCATGAAATAGCGAAGCGTATTTGTGAATATGAGCAAAGTGATTTAGTTTCAGATATGGTTCAGTTTGCAGAAGATACTTATATCGAAGAGTAAGACGAGTTCAATATCAGTGTTATGGCAAATAGGTTACTAGAGAATTCAGTTGCATATCAGTTGATGGAACGTATGGAACTTAGCCCAGAAGACTACTTTGGGGCTGATGATTTTGCTGATATTATCAATCTGAATTCTTCAACTTTAACATCTTTAATTTCTACCACCACATCAAGAATTACAAAAGATTTTCTCTCTGACTTAAGCAAGGAAATGAGCAAAACAAAAACAAGACAAAACAATGTCCAGAATAACTTGATTAATGATCAGAGTAAGGTGTATAATGAAAACGAGGAAAACAAGACAAAAATACAGTCCAGTATTGATGAAGGAGGTATTGTTAATGAAGACAATGACACTGGCAGGAGTGGAATACGAAGTAATGAACGAGATATTGAATCCGGTAGTGAAAACAACATCATTCGAGAAGAGCGGAGGAACATATCACCTTCTGGGAGAGATGTTAGTTCCGAACATAGAATTGACGAACAAGGCACAGAACCCGGTGGGGATCTACGGCAGAGCAAGGAAGAGATATCTGGAAGAGAACAAACCGGCACAGTATTCAGCGATGATAATCGAGGGAACACTTCAGACTCACCTACAAGAAGTGGAAATTCAAGCAGAGAGACTTTTGGATATGCGGACACCACAACTTCAGGAAGCATGGGAAGTGACCGAACAAATGAAAGCAACAGATCCGATGAAGTGGGTGGGGATGATGAACAATATCAAGTCAACCATCGAGGAAACGATTTACAGCGAGATAGTTTACAATTAGACACAGAGCAGCTTGGTTTATTCAAAACAGAAGAAGAGCAACTTAGGAGTATCGAGGAGACAGTAGAAAATGAATCTACTGTCCTTTCTTTTTATCAATCAGATATTGAAGCTGAACTTCTTCGGGGCAGTGGTTTTGCTAATAGTAAGTTTAGGATTTATGAGTTCTATAGTAATGATCCAACTAGCAAAGAAGCTGTTGAATTTTTAAAGAATGAATATGGCGTTGGTGGTCATTCAGGTAGTAGAAACCCAAATGAAGTAACGTCTCAAAGCCATGATGCAAAGGGGATTGAGCTTTCTAAGGGAGGCTATGGTGATGATAGAGTTGTTAAATTATATACCTGGTCAAACGTTAATAAACACATCAAGAGTTTAATTGATAGAGGGCTATATCTATCTAGTACGGAAATCGATGAATATGAACGTAGTAAACATCCGGATATCAGTTATTATTTTGCAGAAGCCGGTGAGTTTCATAATCTAGGTGAGTACCATGAAGGTTTAACATTTGAAGAAGCTATAAATTACTATGAATCCATTCCTGCAGAACGTCGTAATGGAGGTAAGCAGATTGGTATTCATATCTATGATGGTGATGAGTTCCCTCTTGAAGTCTCATTAGTGGATCGGGGAAGACTGGAATTGTTTGCTCTGGATTATGTTAGAAGTACAAAAGATAATCCAAATGTTCTGGAGGCAATCAGTAAACTCAAAGAGTATTTCGAACCGGATAGAGATTTAGGTGAGATTGATGGATTGATATCAGGATTAGAAAAGCAAGACATTTCAATAGAGCCATCAAAGCCTGAAAAAATAGATTTTCAGATAACTGATTATAATCTAGGTAATGGCACGAATAATGACAAACTAAAATTTAATCTTGATGCTATAAGAACATTAAAGCATATAGAAAGCGAAAATCGTCTAGCCACAAAAGAAGAACAAGAAATATTATCCAAATATGTTGGATGGGGAGGTCTTTCTCATGTATTTGAGGAAGAGCCTACATCAACTTGGGCAATGGGAGCCTATGGTAAAGTTAAGCGTTTATTGACAGATGATGAGTACAAAAGTGCAAGAGAGTCCACGTTGAATGCACATTACACATCTCCAACTATTATTGAAGCCATGTATGATGGATTACAAATGCTAGGCTTCAAACAAGGAAATGTCCTTGAGCCTTCATGTGGTGCAGGAAACTTCCTAGGGATGGTTCCGGAAGAGTTAAATAGCAGCAAGTTCTACGGTGTTGAATTAGATGACTTAACCGGTAGAATTGCCAAACAACTATATCAGAATGCAGACATTGAAATCAATGGCTTTGAAGAGACATTGGTACCAGATAATTTCATCGATGTTGCTATAGGTAATGTACCTTTTGGTGATTACAAAGTATATGACAAAAGATATGAAAAAGAAAACTTCTTAATTCATGACTTCTTTTTTGCCAAGACCTTGGATAAGGTACGACCTGGTGGGGTGGTAGCTTTTATCACATCAAAAGGAACACTGGATAAGAAGAGTTCTAATGTCAGAAAGTATCTTGCGAAAAGGGCTGAACTACTATCAGCTATTAGATTACCTAATGATGCTTTTAAGTCTAATGCCGGCACCGAAGTTACGTCAGATATTATTTTCTTAAAGAAAAGAGAACGTCCAATTGAGATTGAACCGGATTGGGTACATCTTGGTATGGATGACAATGGAATCAGTATGAATCAATATTTCGTAGACCATCCTGAAATGATTATGGGTACTATGGAAATGGAATCAACAAGGTTTGGAATGGCAAGTGCTTGTAAACCTATTCAAGGTGCTGATTTAAAAGAGCAGCTTTCAGAAGCTGTAGCAAATATCACAGGGTTTATTGATGATGTTGATATTGAATCATACGTTGATATACAAGATGATTCAATACCTGCAGATCCGGATGTTAGGAACTTTAGTTTTACTTCTGTAGATGGTGAACTGTATTTTAGAGAAAACTCTGTTATGGTTAAGCCTGATATCAAGGATAATGATATTCCAAGGATTAAGGGATTAGTTGAGATTAGAGATACAACACGTGAGCTGATACGTCTTCAAATGGAAGAATATTCTGATGAAGAAATCAGAGAAGGTCAAGCAAGACTTAACGAAGTATACGACCAGTTTGTCGAGAAATACGGCCATATTAATAGCAAGAAGAATTCAAGACTGTTTGGTGAAGATGCTTCATATGCTTTAATTTGTTCTTTAGAGAATGTGGATGTAGAGCATGATACTGTCAGTAAAACAGATATGTTCTCAAAAAGGACAATTAAGAAAAGAGAAGTACCTACTCATGTAGATTCTGCTGTAGAAGCTCTTGCTATATCCATAGCAGAAAAAGCAAAAGTAGATATGGCATATATGACAGAACTTACAGACTTATCAGAAGATGACATTGCTAATGATCTTAGAGAGATTATCTTTAAGAACCCAAGAAGTGAATCAAATGATGATGTAGAAGAATATATCAATGCAGATGAGTATTTATCAGGTAATGTTAGAGATAAATTACAAGATGCAGAGTTAGCAGCAAGACAAGATCCGATCACATATGAACATAATGTTAGAGCACTAAAAGAAGTTGTTCCAAAAGATTTGGATGCAACGGATATTGATGTTAGGCTTGGAGCGACTTGGTTGCCACCAAAGGATGTTGAAAAGTTTATTTTTGAAACCCTTGATACACCGGGTTATGCAAAATGGGATATTAAAGTACATTACTCTGTATTTTCAGCTAATTGGAATGTGGAAGGCAAGTCAGTTGATAAGAATAATATCAAAGCAAATATGACTTATGGTACTGATCGGGTGAATGCTTATAAGATTATTGAAGATGCTCTAAATCTTAGAGATACGAGGGTGTATGATCGTGTGACTGATGATGAAGGTAGAGTGAAGTCAGTACTTAACAAGCATGAAACAATGTTAGCCGGTCAAAAGCTCGACGCACTCAAAGAAGCATTCAAATCATGGATATGGGAAGATCCGGAACGAAGAAACAGGCTAGTTAAAACCTATAATGAAAGATTTAACTCAATAAGACCACGAGAGTTTGATGGACAGCATATTGCTTTTGAGGGTATGAATCCATATATCCAATTACGTGAGCATCAAAAAAACGCGATTGCCAGGACATTATATGGTGGCAATACATTACTTGCCCATGCTGTTGGTGCAGGGAAAAGCTTTGAGATGATTGCCAGTGCAATGGAAAGTAAGCGATTGGGCTTAAGTCAAAAAAGCATGTTTGTCGTACCAAATCATTTAACTGAACAAATAGGCAGTGAGTTCTTAAAGCTGTATCCATCAGCCAATATTCTTGTAGCTACGAAGAAAGACTTTGAGCCCAAGAACCGAAAAAAGTTCTGTGGTCGTATTGCCACCGGTGATTATGATGCAGTAATTATCGGGCATAGTCAGTTTGAAAGAATCCCAATGAGTGTTGAAAGACAGCAACTGGAGTTTGAACGTCAGATAGATTCAATTACTCAAGGGATTGCAGACTTAAAAGCCATGAGTGGTGAACGGTTCTCCATTAAGCAGTTAGAGAAAACTAAGAAGTCATTAACCGTTAGATTGCAGAAATTAAATGACCAGAGTCGAAAGGATGACGTAGTCACTTTTGAAGAATTAGGTGTAGATAAATTAATCGTCGATGAAGCTCATGGATTTAAGAATTTGTTCTTACACACTAAGATGCGTAACGTTGCCGGTATCGGTCAAAGTGAAGCAAAAAAGTCTTCAGATATGTTTATAAAGTGTCGGTACATGGATGAGATCACTAATGGTAAGGGTGTCGTGTTTGCTACAGGAACACCCATTTCGAATAGTATGACAGAACTTTATACCATGCAACGCTACCTCCAGTATGGAATGCTAAAGAGTCAGAACTTAGAACATTTTGATGCTTGGGCAAGTACATTTGGTGAAACAACGACTACTATTGAGTTAAGCCCTGAAGGTACTGGGTATAGACCAAAGACTAGGTTCTCCAAATTTTATAATCTTCCTGAATTAATGAACATGTTTAAGGAAGTAGCTGATATTAAGACAGCTGATATGCTTAAATTACCGGTACCAGAAGCAGAGTTTGAAACATGTGTCATTAGCCCAAGTGACTATCAGGTAGAAATGGTTGAGAGTTTATCTGAAAGAGCTGATATGGTCCGGTCTAAACTGGTTGATTCATCTGTAGATAATATGTTGAAGATTACCAACGATGGACGAAAACTTGCACTAGATCAAAGACTTATGAATCCAATGCTACCCAGAGATGAAAATGGTAAAGTGGCTAAATGCGCTGATAATGTTTTTGGTGTCTGGGATGATACAAAAGAGAATAAATCAACACAGTTAGTATTTTGTGATTTATCAACGCCAAAAGGTAATGGAGATTTTAATGTATATGATGATCTAAAAGAGCAGCTAATGGAAAAGGGGGTTCCCAAGAAGGAGATTGCGTTTATTCATGACGCTAAGAACGAAAGGCAAAAGGATGAACTATTTGCCAGAGTCCGTAGTGGTGATATTCGAGTCTTAATAGGATCAACACAGAAAATGGGTGCCGGTACCAATGTGCAAGACAAGTTGATTGCGACTCATGACCTGGACTGTCCGTGGAAACCGGCTGATCTGGAGCAACGGTCAGGAAGACTTATACGACAAGGTAATGAAAACCCTAAAGTTAAAGTCTTCAGGTATGTAACTGAAAATACATTTGATTCATACCTCTGGCAACTTGTGGAGAATAAGCAACGTTTTATTAGTCAGATTATGACAAGTAAGTCACCGGTAAGAAGTGCAGAAGATGTTGATGAAAGCACCTTGTCTTATGCTGAAATCAAGGCGTTGGCAACCGGCAATCCTTTGATTAAAGAGAAGATGGATTTAGATGTTCAAGTTAGCAAGTTGAAGATGATGCATTCGAATTATCTTAGCAACAAATATGCTCTTGAAGATAAGATAATAAAGTATTTTCCAAATGAAATAAAACGCCTTGAAAATTCAATTAAGGGTTATTCGGCTGATGCAGTTATTGCAAGAGAGAATACGAATGAATCTACCAGTGGAGAACGCTCTTTTAAGGGCATGAAGGTATTAGGGGTAGATTATACTCAATTAGAGAAAGAAGAAGCAGGAAAAGCCCTTTTAAGTGCTTGTAGAGAGGTTAAGAGTGGAGTGGCACAAGAGATTGGAGAATATCGTGGCTTTAAAATGGATTTAAGTTATGATGCCTTCTTTAACCAGTTTAATTTGCTTCTGAAGGGTCATATTTCTCACAGAGTAGTATTGGGATCAGATACATTCGGTAATATTACCAGAATGGATAATATTCTAGATAATCTGGACACTAAGAAGGAGACTGCCATGGAAAAACTGGAAGGCGTTAAGCAACAGCTAGATAATGCAAGAATTGAAGTTAAAAAGCCATTTACACATGATAAGGAACTGAAAACACAAACGGCTAGATTGTCTGAATTAGATCATCTACTTAATATATCTGAGTTTGGTGAAACCTTAACAACAGTTTCAGAACTTGACAAAGCAAAAGACTATTTAATTGATTTTATGGTTTCAGAGTATGATAGTGATGTTGAATCACTTGATGGTCAAGAGTTGAGTTCTATAGACATCGCCTATACGACTACACCGGATGAAAAGCATGAGATTCAAGCAAGAGTAGATCTGGAAAACTATACAGTCACTACTTACCTTGATGAAGTGATGGTTCATCAGGATAAGTATGATAGCCTGAAGGACATGAATGAGTTTGGCTTGCAACATTTAGACTTTGAATCTCTTATTAGTGTTGATGAGGTGGACATAGAGCGGGTTGAAGCTATGAAAGAAGAGAAATTGACAATTGATAAGGACACAGATTTAGATGGTGTTATTGATCAGTTTGATAGTGACAGTCGTGATTCAAATGTAACGACTAGTGGTGATTTGGATGAAAGGGAGAAGGCAAGAGAGGATGTAGGAAGACCATCATTATTAGGCCAATTGAAGAAGAACAAGACAACATTGCAAGAGACAATGACACAAAAGTTATATCAATCAAAAAGTGAAAGCTACTCTATTGATAAGTAGCAAGAAATAGCAATGGCTATTGAATTTACGAGTTGTATATGACTATAGTTTGAGATATAATAAAAGTGTTATTTTTTATCGAAATGCGTTATTTTTGCATAGGAGTGACATTGATGATTAGAATAAAATTATCTGAATTATTGGGAAAAAATAAAATGACAAGAAAAGCTCTAGCTGAATTAGTGGGTGTACGTCCCAACACAATTGGAGACTTATATAACGAAAGAGTTAAGAGGATTGATTTAGAGCTTCTCAATAATATTTGTAAAGAATTGGATTGTGAACTTACTGACCTTATTGAATATATCAAAGATTGAAATATTAGGATGAAATCAAATTTATGGTTGAAAGGACGATAGCTATGAAATCTGAAAAAGAAATTGAGATAAGCTTTATCCAAAAGCTGCAAGACTTAAAGTATATATATCGAGAAGACATTAGAGATAAAGCCTCCTTAGAAGCTAATTTTAGACAACACTTCGAAAGATTAAATCGTGTAAAACTTAGTGATTCGGAATTTGCACGTCTGCGAGATAGTATTGTGACAGCAGATGTTTTTGCTGCTTCAAAAACCTTAAGAGAAATGAATACATTTAAGCGAGATGACGATACTCCTTTGCAATATACACTTGTTAATATCAAAGATTGGTGTAAAAATGAGTTTGAAGTAATCAATCAGTTAAGAATAAACACAGACAATAGCAATCATCGCTATGATGTTATTATTCTCATTAACGGGGTTCCAGTTGTACAAATTGAGTTGAAAACTTTGCAGATTACACCTAAGAAAGCAATGGAACAAATTGTAGACTATAAAAATGATCTTGGAAATGGTTATGCAAACTCAATACTATGTTTTATGCAGTTATTTATTGTGAGCAATGAAACAAAAACTTACTACTTTGCAAACAATCATAAAGAGCATTTTTGTTTTAATGCAGATGAAAGATTTTTACCTATTTATGAGTTTGCAGAGGAGGACAATAAAAAAATTACCAACTTGTATGACTTTTCTACTAAGTTTTTACTGAAATGCACTCTAGGACAATTAATTAGTAGATATATGGTACTCGTTGTAAGTGAGCAGAAGCTTTTAATTATGCGCCCTTATCAAATTTATGCTGTTAAAGCGATTATGGATTGCATTGAGCAAAATCGTGGAAATGGATATATTTGGCATACTACCGGGAGTGGTAAAACGCTAACATCATTCAAAGCCTCAACACTTTTAAAGGATAATCCTGAAATTGAAAAGTGTTTATTTGTTGTTGATAGAAAAGATTTAGATAGGCAAACTCGATTAGAGTTCAACAAGTTCCAAGAAGGTTGCGTTGAAGAGAATACAAATACTGAAAACTTGGTTAAACGTCTTACATCAGATGACTATAAGGATAAAGTGATTGTTACTACTATACAAAAACTGGGTCTTGCACTTGATGAGGATAGCAAGCGTAATCAAGAGAAAAAGAGAAAAGGCGAGCTAACGTTTAAAGAAAGGTTAGAAAAACTTCAAGATAAACGAATGGCAATTATTTTTGATGAGTGTCATCGCTCTCAATTTGGAGATAATCACGATGCTATAAAAACATTTTTCCCAAAAGCTCAGCTTTTTGGTTTTACTGGAACGCCTATTTTTGAGGAGAACTCATCATATAAACAGATCGATGGTACTATAGGTTCTTACAGAACAACTAAGGACGTTTTTCAACAAGAACTGCATGCATATACCATTACCAATGCTATTGATGATGGTAATGTTCTGCGGTTTCATATTGACTATTTCAAACCTGATGATGTTCAAAAAGCTGCAAAAGCAGATTCGACATTAAGTAAAAGAAGAATTGCCGAAGCAATTATTGCAAAGCATGATGCAGCAACTTTCAACAGGCGATATAACGCTATTTTTGCGACAGCTAGAATTAATGAGGCAATTGAGTACTTTGATTTATTTAATGAAATTCAAGATGAACTTAAAAGTGCAAAAGAAGATTTTATTCCTTATAATATTGTTTGTGTTTTCTCTCCCCCTGCGGATGGTAATAAAGACGTAAAACAATTGCAAGAAGATCTTTGTCAGGAAAAAGAAGATAACAAAGAAGAGCCTGATAAGAAAAAAGTTGCACTAAAAAGGATTATAAAAGATTACAATAAACTATTTAAAACAAATCATAGTATAAACAACTTTGACCTTTATTATCAGGATGTACAAAAGCGTATAAAAGATCAGCAATACACAAATGCTGATTATCCGCATGAAAGTAAAATAGATATTGTTATTGTGGTTGATATGTTATTAACAGGATTTGACTCTAAGTATCTAAATACATTGTATGTTGATAAGAATCTTAAGCAACATGGATTAATACAAGCGTTTTCAAGAACTAACCGTATATTGAACCCTACAAAGCCTTATGGTAATATAATTGATTTCAAAGGGCATGAAGATGAAGTCAATTCAGCGATTAAACTCTTTTCAGGAAAGGAAAATAGTGAAAAGGTTAAGGAAATATGGCTTGTTGATCCCGCTCCAGTTGTAGTAAAGAAATTAGATAAGGCCGTCGCAGAACTTGAAAAATTTATGGAATCACAGGGACTTGAATGCAAACCTGAGGAAGTTAGTAACCTTAAAGGTGACGTTGCACGTGCAGCATTCATTGATAAGTTCAAAGAGGTACAGCGTTTAAAAACACAGCTTGATCAGTATACAGATATCAAAGAAGATCAGGCAACCGTGATTTCTGAATTACTACCAGAAGATACTTTGAGAGCTTTTAAAGGAGCATATCTTGAAACGGCCTTAAGACTAAAGGAACAACAAGGCAAAGATACTCCAGACGACAATAAAACTGTATTAGAACAGGTAGACTTTGAGTTTGTTTTGTTTTCCTCTGCAATTATTGATTATGATTATATTATGTCATTACTCTCTAAATATACACAACCAGATGTACCGAAGAAGGAAAAAATGACTAAAAAGGAATTAGTAGACCTTATTGCTTCAACATCTAATTTAATGGAAGAGCGAAATGACATTGAGGACTATATTGAAGAGCTTGATAAATATATCAAGACCCTCGATGGAAAAAGAGGATTAAGTGAATATGAAGTAATGGATGGATATCAGAGTTTTAAAGCAGAGAAATCTGCCAAGGATTTAACTTTGGTGTCTGAAAAGCACGGTTTAGACTCTAAATCCGTACAATCTTTTGTCGATGGAATAATGAGTAGAATGATTTTTGACGGCGAAAAACTTAGTGATTTATTAGAACCGCTTGATCTAGGCTGGCGAGATAGGACAAAAAAAGAACTTGAGTTAATGGAAGACTTAATTCCACTACTAAAAAAATTAGCGAACGGACGTGAGATTGTGGGGTTGAAAGCATATGAGTAAGAAAGAAAAAAAGAAATTAATTCCTAAAATAAGGTTCCCAGAATTTAATGCATCTGATGAATGGGATAGTAAAAAGTTTGAAGAAATTGCAGATAGGATTATTGAAAAAGTTGGTGACAGACAACTTACAACATTAAGTATATCAGCAGGTAAGGGATTTGTTTCCCAAGCAGAGAAGTTTAGTAGAGATATATCCGGGAAACAATACAAAAACTATATTTTCCTTAGAAAAGGAGATTTTTCGTATAACAAAGGAAACTCAAAAACTTTTCCACAGGGATGCATATATGAACTTCTAGAATATAATGAGGCAGCGGTGCCAAATGCATTTATCAGTTTCAGATTTAAAGAGGCTTATGTTCCCAACTTTTATAAGGGATATTTCGAAAACAATTTCCATGGAAGGCAATTGATAAAGTTTATTACTAGTGGTGCAAGAATGGATGGACTATTAAATATAAAACCAGCAGATTTTTTTAGTATCATTTTACCTACCCCAAAAGATAAGAAAGAACAAAAAAAAATTGCAAACTGCCTTTCTTCCCTTGATGATCTTATTTCTGCTGAGGATAAAAAATTGACAGCACTTATGTCTCATAAAAAAGGATTAATGCAAATGTTATTTCCTGCAGAAGGTGAATCTGTTCCAGAATGGAGATTTCCAGAGTTTAGGATTAATGGAGACTGGGAGAAAACTACATTTGAAAAAGTTTTTGATAAACTTCAATATGGATTAAACGCATCAGCAAAGAAGTTTGATGGAAAAAACAAGTATATTAGAATTACTGATATTGATGATAAGAGTCGTAAGTATTTAGGCGAAAATCCAGTTTCGCCAGATTGTGAATTAGATGATAAATATTTGGTAAATGATAGGGATATTTTATTTGCAAGAACTGGAGCTAGTACAGGTAAGACTTATATATACTCTATGGATGATGGAATATTGTACTTTGCGGGTTTTTTAATTCGCGGTAATGTTATTGAAAAGTACTATCCACAGTTCATTTTTGAGCAAACTTTTTCTCGTATTTATGAAAAATGGGTAGCTGTTACATCAATACGTTCAGGACAGCCTGGAATAAATGCAACTGAGTATGGAGCGTTTGAGTTTTTTTGTCCTTCTTTGCCTGAACAGAAAAAAATTGCTGATTGCCTATCAAGTATTAATGTGTTAATTAACTTACAAGCAGAAAAAATAAAGGAGCTAGAGCAACATAAAAAGGCTTTAATACAAGGTTTATATCCTTCTGTTGAGGAGGTGATATCGTGAGCATAGAAGTTCAGAGAATATTCACGAAAGATGAATTTAAGAAGTTGACAAATAAGAAGCTAAATAATAACGATTTTCAACAATACAAAAGAATAATCACTGACAACTATAAAAATGCCAGAGGCTCAGATGAATATGTTTTGAAAGAAGGTATATCAGAAGAAGTTCTCAAGAAAATAGATTATATTCTTAAAAGAGTTGGAAACAAAGAGTTTGATTCAGTTAATGAAATTGCCGAGTATTTTAGAATGCTATCAGAAGATAAGAAGTACATTGTATTATTTGCTTACAATGGTACAGGTAAAACAAGACTTTCTGTGGAGTTCAAGTCGTTGGGGCAACTTTTGGATGAAGAGACAGGTTATAAAACTGCGGATACACTTTACTATAACGCTTTTACTGAAGACCTTTTTTATTGGGACAATGACTTAGTAAATGATACCAAGCGTGTATTGAAGATCAATAGTGATTCGCGATTTTTTTCAGGATTAAAAGAGCTTGAGATGGAAAGTAGAATACGATCGCTGCTTCAACGATATGCCGATTTTAATTTTTTTATCGATTATGAGGATGCAGAGATAAGTTTTTTTAGGGAAGTTATAATTGAAGATCAATCTCAACAGATTGATAATATTAAAGTATCTAGAGGTGAGGAAAATATTTTTGTATGGTGCTTTTTCTTAGCTATTGTTCAATTAGTGGTGGATAAAGTAGAGTCCTATAATTGGGTGAAGTATATATATGTAGATGATCCGATTTCCTCTTTAGATGACAATAATGTTATCGCTGTTGCTAGTCATTTGGCTCAACTTATGAGTGGTGGTAATGAAGTAAAGATAATTGTCTCGTCACATCATACGTTATTTTTCAATGTTTTATGTAATGAGATTGGTAGAGCGGAGCAACTATTCTTACAAAAGAACAATACGAATGGCACATATGTTCTAAAAGATACTGCGAAAACACCATTTTTCCATCATGTTGCTTTATTGAAGGAGTTGAAAAGGGCATCCAGTACTGGTGCACTATACACGTATCATTTTAATATTCTTAGGAATATACTTGAAAAAACTGCTTCATTTCATGGCCATGCTCATTTTTCTTCTTGCATCAGAAAAGGTGATGAAGAAAACGAACCTGTTTACACAAGGATTGTAAATCTTTTGAGCCATGGAAACTATTCTTTGTTTGAGCCTAGAGAAATGGTGGAAGAGAATAAACAACATTTTAACAGTATACTTAATAACTTTTTAGAAGACTATAATTTTAATAAAAAGTTGTTTGAAGATATTTAAATTCAGGAGGGTCAATAATGAACGAGATACAACATGAACGATTAGGAGCTACCCTTTGGGGAATTGCTGACAAACTGCGTGGAGCTATGAATGCGGATGACTTTCGTGATTATATGCTATCATTTCTTTTCTTACGCTACCTTTCTGACAATTATGAAACTGCAGTTAAAAAGGAGCTTGGTAGTGATTACACAAACTGCGAGAAGGAAATTACAATTGCGGTATCTAGCGATACTCAAAATACTGTTATTGGAAATCTTAAGAAAGAGATATCTGATTATTTCTTAACTCTTCCTGTAAATAAATTACCTGTGAAAGAGGATGAGCAAGATCAAAATGTTATAAAAAAAGTGCGAAAAGAGCAGATTGATAACTATGAAGTTCTATTACAAAGTGGCAAGTTAGTGCCTCTTAGTATTTGGTATATCAAAAACTTAGAGCATATATCAACATTTGAAAAGCAGATGCGTAGAAAGGTTCACTATATTATTAAGCCACAATTTTTGTGGAATAATATTTATGAACTAGCAAGAACTCAAAGTGATCAACTCTTAAAAACATTGCAGGAAGGGTTTAAGTATATTGAAAATGAGTCTTTTGACAGTACTTTTCGTGGACTTTTCTCAGAGGTAAATCTTGATTCTGACAAATTGGGCAAAACTTATCCACTAAGAAATGAAACACTGTGTTCCATAATCACAGCTATTGCAGAGGGCCTCGCTGAGTTTACCAATGAAATTGATCTTTTGGGGAATGCATATGAGTATTTAATTGGTCAGTTCGCTGCAGGTTCTGGAAAAAAAGCCGGTGAGTTCTATACCCCACAGGAAGTTTCAACTATTCTTTCTCGTATAGTTATACTTGATAGTCAAGACCCGAGTGCAGGTAAGAAAAAATATATCAATAATCTTTTAGACTTTGCTTGTGGTTCAGGTTCATTACTAATCAATGTAAAAAAACAACTCGAGCCAAATAGCATCGGGCAAATTTATGGGCAGGAAAAAAATATTACTACGTATAACCTTGCTCGTATGAATATGTTGCTACATGGATTTAAAGATACAGAATTTCAAATTTTTCATGGTGATTCATTGGCAAATGATTGGTCAATATTGAATGAGATGAATCCGGCTAAAAAACTAAAGTGCGATGCCGTAGTAGCTAACCCCCCGTTTAGCTACAGGTGGGAGCCTACTGATACGCTGGCAGAAGACTTTCGTTTTAAAAGCTATGGACTTGCACCTAAATCTGCAGCAGATTTTGCTTTCTTACTTCATGGATTTCACTTTTTGAGTGATGAAGGAACGATGGCAATTATTCTTCCGCATGGGGTTCTCTTCCGTGGAGGAGCAGAAGAGAAAATAAGAACAAAATTATTGAAGGATGGGAATATAGACACAATTATTGGATTACCTGCCAACCTTTTCTTTTCAACAGGCATACCGGTTTGTATTATTGTTCTCAAAAAATGCAAAAAGTTTGATGATGTTTTATTTATAAATGCTAGTGAATACTACGACAAAGGTAAGCGCCAAAATAAGCTCACACCAGATCACATTGATAAAATAGTCGAAACTTACCAATACCGTAAAGAAGATGATAAAAAATATTCAAAGCGTGTTTCGATTGAAGAAATACAGAAGAATGACTTCAATTTAAATATATCTAGGTATGTTAACACTGCTGCTGAAGAAGAAATCATTGACATTAAGGAAGTTAAAAAAGACTTAGATGAAATAGAAAAGGTGATAAAAAATGCTAAATCTGTTCATAATCAGTTTTTAAAAGAATTAGGATTAGATGAATTGATTTAAAATGATATACAGTCTATAGTTGGGTATTTCCATAAAGAATAGTTAGTAATGCATTTGCTGTTCTAAATATAACATTATAGAATAGAAAGGGACGGTTTGAAAATGCCCCTTTCTATTTTGTTAAGTGATTATTTAATACTAATTCAATGCACAAAGGGTGGGATTAGTAAACAATTATAATAGGTCAAGTATACCTTTAGGTTTTGATTAGTAGAAAGGAAATGGATGAAAATAAGTGAGTTTGATATTAATCGTTTTATTGATGATGTAGTTCTAACCAAAGCTGAAGAAGAACATCAATACGAAGAAAGAAAAGCAAGTTTATATAGACAGATTAAAGAGCTATTCAAAAAGTGTTCTTTTGGAAGTGGGCATGTACTAGGTCACTTTCCATTATCACGGTTTGATAGTGATGAAGTCTCAAAATTCATACGGTATATACTAACACTAAGAGATCAATATGGTCGTGAGATAGTATCACAGATGAATAAGATCAATATCAATGCTGAAAATGATCAATGGCTTAATGCGTATGAAGCTTCTGGAGAATATGCAGACAATATGAGGAATTCAGATCTATTTAGATCCTGTGTTGCTACATGCAGGGATGTCATTAGGAAACGTCCTACAGATTTTATCGAGCTATTTGAGCTTAATAAGGTATTGTTTGAGCATCTATTGTATGAATCTAAGAATTTCCATGACATAGGTAGATATCTTAACTTATCAGAGAATATTGTCTTGCAAACAGTAATCTATTGGATTGTAAGCAATGATGGTGTCGAAGAGACTATGAAAAAGAAGTTTATTATAGAGCTTGAGCAGGTTATAGATGACTTGGACCAAGGAATTGACAATGCAATCCAAAGTATGAAAAAGAAGTCGGAAATCAATATTGATGATGCCGTGATTATGTTCATGCTGTATCTGAAGGGAAGGAATTACTTTGGTGAGTATGTTAAAGTACTTAAAAAGCTAAGGGAAGAGAAATTGATGCATTCCGAACTTTTTGCAGAGGTAAAGTCTTGTTATAAAGTTGATAAAGAAACTGTTGTTGACAAAAACGAAATTCAAATTCTTATTACTGAAGGTAGTTCAGAATATGATTTTGACAGAAAGTTAAAAGAGGCTCAAGAGATTATAAGAGTTTTCAAAGGATACTTTGGTAGAGTAGCTGATGAGGATAATATTCTGGATATGAAGGTTTATTACCGTGAGATCTTTTTGAGCAAATCGAAACACACACGACAAGCAAAAAGTATAATCCGCAAGTATTTAGCTCAATATAAAGAGACAGGTGATATCGCAGCATTTTCTTTTGATTCAGAGAGCTTATTTATACGGGAGAAAATTAATAGAGGATATTTTAGGGAATGTGGTGGTTTGGCGGGGTATAACGAAAAAAATGCACTGCAGACTAAATTATTCGAGTTGTATCAGAAGGTTCATCTACTATTCAGTTATGAAGAATCGCTTAAATTTATATATTTTATCAATTATCATTTTCTGGATAGGATTACAGAGTTAATATTCGGACATGGTGAAAAAAAATAAAAAACTCCTTCAGTGCAATTATTTGTGTGGTAGCTTATACTAATACCGTAGCAAGTAATACAAGAAAGGAGAAGCCATATGAAAGATAAAAGTAAGAAATGTAGTTTCACCTGTTATGACGGTGAAAAACAGCTCTACGGTACTGCGGCATTCTTGAAAATCGTTAGCAATAACGGTGGTCCAGATGCATTTGTAGAAGATATTGTCCGAAAAGTAACACCTTCAATTATTGAGCAGTATAACAGCCGTCCGGTTTTGCGTAGGGTTAAGTAAGTGAATATAATGTGAGTGCAATAACGCTGATTTGATTTACAACACAATTACAGGGTAAGTGTTTATGCTGTAACTTAACTTGTTTTCTTTTATTAGTAAAAAGAATAGACGTATATCGCTCTAAAGATATGAGTTTGAAGGCGGAAATACTTGCATAAAAGGTACAAGATTGCTGAATGCTTAGCTTTTAGTTATCTTATCTTATTATGTAGCTGTTTATTGAAAATGCTTCAAATTTGTGTTATATTGAATTGGTCATATTTCTAACGCTTTCTTGCGTGTATGACAACCCTTATTAATTATTTATACTCCCCTCATCATAGAACCCGTAAGGGTTCTATTTATTTGCAATAATTTACATCTCTTAGGTTATTGGAAAAATATTAACAAATTATGAATGAAACATTGACAAAAAATGAACAAGCTTTATAATTTATTATGAGGAGTATTGTAAATATGATGAGATAAGGAGATAAAAGATGAAAAAAATTCAAGTGTTACTATTGTGTTTGATTATGTTGTTTAGTAAGCGCATAATAACCACCCGGCTATTCTCGCCCATATGTTTATGAGATAATTCCCCTAAAAGTTAGAGTGAATTACTCCAAGTTTCATTGATCCGCTTAGCTATTGGTAGCTTTTTACTCTAACTCTCAACCGGGAAGGAGTAAAAATATGGCTCATAAACGACGTACAGACGCTGAATGGATTAGCCTCATACAGGATTGTAAATCCAGTGGTTATCCAGATAGCGAATGGTGCCGAATAAATCAAATCCCACCGAGCACCTTTTACAACAAACTAAAGATTCTTCGTGAGAAAGCTTGTGTCGATAATCTACGCAAGCCTGTCACTTTTGAGGAACAAGCTGTTATTGAAGTAAAACTTCATCAGGAAGAACCTGCTCCAGTGAAAGAATCAATCCGTTCAAACGAAGTTGCGCTCCGTTTAAACGTCGGCGGTGTTACTGTTGAGATTCTTAACAGTGCTGCTAAAGCAACGATCGAAAATACCTTACAATCCTTGAGGGCCTTATGTTAGGCGATCTATCTCGTGTTCAGAAAATTTATATCATTACTGGTAGAACTGACATGAGAAAAAGTATCGATGGATTGATGGCCATTATTCGTGACACTTATGAAATGGATCCTTATGCCAATGCAGTCTTTCTATTCTGTGGACGCAGCCGTGACAGAATCAAAGCATTACACTTTGAAAAGACGGGTTTCGTGATGCTATACAAAAGACTTGATAACAGCGGAAAGTTCCAATGGCCACGAAATGAAGCCGAAGTAAGGGCTTTATCCCGCCAGGAATTTCGTTGGCTTATGGAAGGCTTGTCCATTGATCAACCAAAAGCCATTAAAGCAAACAAACAAAAACGTGACTACTAAATGCTTTGTGCAAAACAGAGAAAATATATCAGGGTATTTTGTCTGTTTTTCAGAGAGTTCATTGTAAAAAGTCTCTTATCCACAGTTGTGATTCGCCATTCAATGAATCTCTTTTATGACAGACTTCAACTGTGAACAACCAAAGCTCAATCTTATGAATCATACAGATTTTCACCCAGTTATCCACGGTTTTACTTTGGTAAAAATGCCATATGTCAGCTACCTCTGGATTCGCTTATTTTCATGCTTTTCGCTATAATAATAGCAATAAAAGAAAGAGCGAAAATGTGATGAATCAAGCAGAACAAAAGGAACTCATTCAGCTGTTAAAGGATGCATTAGAGCAGTCGAAAGACAACAATAATTATCTTAGGCAGCAGAATGAAGCACAGCAAAACCAAATACAGGAGCTAACCCAGACCATTGCTAATCTTAACGAAACAGTGGAATACCTTAAGAATAAAATCTTCGGCGCTTCCAGTGAAAAGTTAAAAACAGCAGATGACGTAACACCGGGTCAGCAAAGCTTCTTCAATGAGGTTGAAGCCAGTGTCGATCCATCCGAGGATGAACCTACAGTAGAAACCATTCTTGGTGGCACTGACAAGAAGCCACGGAAGAAAAAGCGTACCCGTGAGGATTTGCTTAAGAACCTACCGATTGTTGAGGTTCTCGTGCAGTTGGCTGATGAAGATAAACAATGTTCCTTCTGCAGTACTGAGATGGTTGTCCTTGGTAAAAAGTTTGTCCGTGAGGAACTTCGCATTACCCCCGCTAAAGTGGAACGAATTCACTACATCCGGGAAACGATGATGTGCCCTCTGTGTAAAGAGGATGATGAACCCGTCATTAAAGCAGCCACTGTTCCAGCCCCATTGATGAAACACAGTTTAGCGTCACCATCAACGGTTGCTCATATCATGTATCAAAAATATGTAAACAGCATGCCATTGTATCGTCAGTCAAAAGATCTGGAACAAATGGGTGTAGAACTTTCCAGAGCTACACTGGCAAACTGGGTGAATACCTGTGCTATGGATTATATGAATCCGATTTATGATCATCTTCACAAGTTGTTACTTGAGCGAGAATTTATCAATGCTGATGAGACCACTTGCCAGGTATTAAAGGAAGATGGTCGTGCAGCTACATCCAAGTCATACATGTGGTTGTACGCTTCGGGTAACGACGGATTGCCTCCGATACGGCTGTACGAATACCAGCCGGGTCGAAGTGGTGATTATCCGGTTAAGTTCCTTGGCGACTTTTCAGGCTATCTCACCTGTGATGGATACACAGGATACAACAAGCTGGTAGGTGTTACAAGATGTGGTTGCCTAGCTCATATGCGACGTTACTGGCATGAAGCCATACCTGCAGCACGTCGGAAGAAAAAGCCTAAAAACCAATCTGCTCTACCGGCAGAGATTGGTCGGGAGTATTGTAATCAGCTGTTTGACCTTGAAAAGCACTACATGGATTTAGATCCAGACAAGCGAAAACAGCTACGCCTCGAGACAGAAGCACCTGTCTGGAAGGCTTATTGGGCTTGGCTTGAATCCGTCAACCCAACCGGTGGTAGCCGATTAGCTAAAGCTGTCACTTATGCAAGGAACCAGAAACCATACATGGAAAACTATCTTCTAGATGGTAGATGCTCAATCTCCAACAACTTAGCCGAAAATATAGCCCGTCCATATGCTGTTGGAAGAAAGAACTTTCTGTTCCATGACACGGTTAAAGGCGCTAAAGCCAGCTCCATCATTTACAGTCTCACAGAGACTGTAAAAGCAAACAACTTAAATATCCTAAAGTATCTCGAAACGGTACTAACCTTCATGTCTGATTACAAAGATCAGTCGGAAGTTCTTAACATGCTAATGCCTTGGTCAGAGCATATGCAGGAGAGGTGTAAAATTTAAGTCTTTGTTTTGGGAGTTGGAGTATTTTGCTATCATTTTATTGTAGTGAAATACTCCTGTTTTGTGTAGCCGGTTTATTATTGAGCGCTTACGTTGTTTACATCACTTAATACTGACCTACATGCGGCAAGTAGATGGGATATAGATATCTATTTTGTAGAACAGGGTGGGACTGTAGAAGCAGAGCCAGGTGAGAAGTTGACAGTGCGTTGGGAGGCGGTTTTGGGTGCGTCAGCCTATGATGTTATCTTTACCAATGCATCAACAGGACATGTAAAAAAAGACTATGTCTTTGATAATAAAGCCTATTTTAATGTGGATGATTTAGGTGGCGACTCTCAATATAATTTAGCAGTTTATGCTTATGACCAAAACAATGAATATCTTGCACAAGATGGTGTTGATTTCTTTTTAGAAGTAGTGATGGAAGAATCATATCCTGAAGCAGGAGATAGGATAGAATTGCCAGAAGGTGATGAATTAAGAATCACATATTCAGGAGGCGATGGTAGCGAAGATGAATATTATTTTATTCTTAAAGATAATGATTCTAAGACCCCAATATATGAAACAACTACACGAAGAAAGTATATAGAAATTCCAAGCTCAAAATTTGAAAAAGATCGAAATGAATATGTGATGTGGATAACAGCACTAGATAATGGTAATACTATTGCCAGAAAAAGGGTTGTGTTTGAGTTAGAAATAGTAGAAGAAATCGAACCAACTAGTGTTGAATTAGATAGAAGTAATTTCACCCTTAAAGTTGGCGAAAAAAAAGACATTGATGCTGATGTATATCCAAGTTCAACTGCTGATAAAAGTGTGATTTGGAGTTCTTCTAATAGCAATATAGCATCAGTATCTACGACAGGATATGTTACAGCGATAAATGAAGGAACAGCAACAATTAAAGCAACGACATGGAATAACAAATCTGCTGCTTTAGTAGTAACTGTTGAATCAGCAGAAGTTCCTAAAGCAACCTTAACAGGATTTGACGAAACACAAGAGACATATCGTAAGGGAGATAAACTAAAACTAGAAGGTACAGTACATTCTAATGGTGGTACTTTTGAAAAAATTACGGTAAAAGTTCAAGGACCACAACCAGGATTAGGTGGAGAATTTAATTCTGTAGATTTTCCGTCAGGATCAAGCTTTGATTTAAGTAATTTTGGAAGCGTTGTATTTGGAGAAGGTTACATACAAAGCGGAGGAAATTATGCTATAACAGTATTTGCAAGAAATGTAGGACATGAAGAAGGCGCAGATGCTGAAATAGGAAGTAAAACCGTTATTTATGATGCGACAGAGCTACAATTGGGAAAAGCAACAATAACAGTACCGACACAAGGTGAAAAAGTAGAAGTAGGTAAAGATTTAAAAGTTAAATGGAATGCACCAAGTGAAGGAAACCCAGATAGCTACAATCTGTTCTTAATAGAAGAAGGAAAAACAGAGGCAGCACATGATGAAATAGGAATAATAGGAACAGAAGCAACAATACCGGGGGAAAAGATTAAAGATAAGAACTACACAATTCTTATCACAGCGGTTGCGCAAGGCTGGAAAGCTAGTGAAGCTTATGTATTGATTGAAGGAAAAAGTGTAGAAGTTCCTAAAGCTACCTTAACAGGATTTGATGAAACACAAGAGACATATCGTAAGGGAGATAAACTAAAGTTAGAAGGTACAGTACATTCTAATGGTGGTACTTTTGAAAAAATTACGGTAAAAGTTCAAGGACCACAACCAGGATTAGGTGGAGAATTTGATTCTGTAGATTTTCCGTCAGGATCAAGCTTTGATTTAAGTATTTTTGGAAGCGTTGTATTTGGAGAAGGTTACATACAAAGCGGAGGAACTTATGCTATAACAGTGTTTGCAAGAAATGTAGGGCATGAAGAAGGTGCAGATGCTGAGATAGGAAGTAAAACCGTTGTTTATAATGATAATGAGCAAGAGGAGGTAACAATAAATACCTCGTCACTTATCTTAGATAAAGTCCTTGCAGGAATGAAAGATGAGATCAGAATAAGTGGAAATATTGATGCAGGTGGTAAGATAATTGAAAAAATCAATGTAAAGGTTAAAGCGCCATCAGATGTTGAAAGTAAGTATTCGTTATACTTTAATGTAGATAATATAGTGTTGGACAATAAACTGGTTATTGGTAATGATTATATACGAACTACTGAATCGGGTGTTCACAAAATAGAATTATCTACTACTGTAAACGGCATAGACTTTGATGTGGCGACATTGGTGGTAAATATTGATAATCAAGCACCTGTAATAACATTACCAGGACCGAAAACAGTGAATTTGGGTCTGTACGAAAGTTATTCGAGTATTTATTGGTCTGGAGCTACAGCTGTTGATAATATTGACGGAACATGTAATGTTGTTAGTCAGTTTGTAAACTCACAAGGGGAAGAAGAGCATATAGATAATTTAATGACAGGATACTTATCTGCTGGTGTATATCATTTTAACTATTCTAGTAAGGATAAGGCTGGTAATATTAGTAAATCAACAATTACAATAACTGTGGATGAACAGTTTAACAATTCACTAGACAAATATATAAGACAATTACCAATAATGAGTAAACCAGACTTGAGTGTATCAGTTTCGTTTACTGAACCTGTGAAGATTGAAGGAACAGTGACAGCATCCAAATGGTATAACGGTGAAGAAGTTGGAAGTATAAACATTCGATATGAAAATGCATTAGACGAAGTACATACTTTTTATCATGACTTTGATTATGGATTGGAATATCGTATTGATTTTTCAGCAACAAGAATAACAAGATATTATGATCAAAATCCAATTATTATAAAGTATTATAAAGAACCTTTTGAAGTGTCATTTACAACTCCAAAGCTAACACTTTCAGAAGGAACAAAAAAAGTTATTGGATCAAACACAAATGATGGAGTGGTATCCTATCAATATGAAGCAATAACTCAAAATGAGCTTATGAAATGTATGGCGTTATCTGATTTTGCATATGTATATTCAGAAGCACTGGTTAGGGAAAAAGCTGTTGGAGCACTAATGCTTGCATACAGGAATGATGATGAAGTTTGGAAGTATAATTCTGAATACGATTCCTTGCCATATAAATTACATAATTCGGAGATTATTCGTTCGTTTATTGGTGATCAAGAGGTGATTGATTACCGTGATGATAATAGTGTTACTGGTTTTAGAGCAGTGGCTACGTATGATGATAAGAATGAAACTGTCTACATCAATTATACAGGTAGTGAGTTGTTTAATCTAGGTGAAGAAGCAAAGCAAGACTCATTTGAGGCAGTACTTTACAATGATCATGAATATCGACCTCTAGGTGCAGAGGATTGGTGGAATACCAATGCAATAATGGTTATTAATTCTAAATCACCTAAGCAATTCGATCTTGCACTTGAGTTCTACTATAGTATTAAAAAAAGATTTCCGGATAAAAACATTGTCTTAACAGGGCACAGCTTGGGAGGAGCACTTGCATCATCTGTGTCAATTATTACTGGAGAAACTGCTCATGTTGTGGATTCAGCAACTGGTCATATTTTAGATGTAGCATACCTAGAAAATTATGCAGACATCGAATTTAGTGGTTATGAAAACATGAATATTCATAACTACACAGATATTCATCCATTTGATCTTGAAGAAGGAGGTAGTATCAATTACTATATTAATGCGGCAGTTCAAAATCTGTGGTTTGATGAATATCATCATACTGTGGAGTATGAATCAAATGGATATTATCATCCTCTTGAGAACCATAATATTTATTCCATAATTGATTTTAACTCAGTTAACGGAATCATATCATTCAATGAGATATATAAAGATAAAAATGAGTTGGAATCACATATCATGCATGATGAATTAAGTGACTATATTGGAAGAGGAATTACAAATCATCTTTACATTGGTACAGAAGGGAAAAACCAATTCACGTATGACTACACTGTAGATGACTATTTTACATATGGATGGACCGTATTAGGAGGAGATGAAGTTGACAGAATAACTATTAGAACTCTTGATTATGATGTTTTTACAGAACATGATATTCAGAATTATTTTGTTGGCGGAGAAGGAGACGATGTTTTAAGCGGTTATCTTGGCGAGGATGTATATATTTGGAGGAAAGGTGATGGTAATGACACAATATATGATGAGTTCGGACCAAACAAGTTAAAGCTGGGGAAAGGGATTACTGAAGCAATGATTAGTAATGCTGGGTTTGATGAGGAAACAGAACTTTGTACATTGAAGATTGCAGTTAATGGCCAAACAAATGAAATTAAAGTGCTTAGGAGTTTAAATGATTCAGAGAATTATATAATTGTTGAATTTTATGATGGATCTCAAATAAAATATGATTTAGGGAAGGAGAAAATCGCTTCAAATACAGGTATAAATAATTCAGGTAATGTCAGTACAGGTAATAGTGGAGGAAACACAGGAGGTATAGCTACAACTCAACCTGGTAGCAAAGAACTATTAGATATTAATGAAGAACTAATTCCTGAACAAGCACCAGGACCTGAAATCAAAAAAGTAAGCTATATAGAAGGTCATCAAAATAATTTTAACCCATCAAGAAATATTACTAGAGCCGAGATTGCTACTATATTTAATAGAATTGTTGATTTTCCATCTGTAAATGGACCTATAAATTTATCAGATATTAGCAGGCATTGGGCTTACAAAGATATCATTAAGTTGAATAATACCGATATAGTTAAAGGGTATACGGATCAAACATTTAGACCAGATAATAATATAACACGTTCAGAGTTTGTGGCAATGGTTACGCGTTTAGCAGATTATACATTGAGAGCTAAGGGAGCTGGAAATGTACCATATTTAGATGTAGATACAAATGATTGGTATTATGATGAACTGCAGGCTTTTGAAGCGCTAGAGCTTGAATTTTATGGTATTGATGATTACTTCGATTCGGAAAAATTGATGACAAGGGCTGAGGTAGTATATGTGATAGATCAATTAGTTGATTTGGATAATACGCCGAATAAAGTGAATGCATTTAATGATGTGGATGAGTCTCATTGGGCATATGACGCAATAATGAGAGCTTCTATGGCTCAATAACATTGTGATCTATATATTATGAAATGTTCAAAGACCAGATATGATTTCTGGTCTTTAACTTTGCCCTTTAAGTTTTATATAAGTTCGGGTATCTTCCGATCTTAAATAGTCATCTAGGTTCTGACGAAGCTGATTGACTTCCTTGACTGTTTTTTTATGCTCTTTATGTGATTGGTAAAGAGTAGTGGATTTTCTTGTTAAAAGCTTAATATCTTTCGTGAGTGCATCCTCTGTAGGCGGAGAGGATTTCTTATATTGGGATGATAAATAGGTTTGTGCTGCCTCGTAAATTATAATTTCACTTTCATGTTTTCTGAAGAATTTGTCTATATCTTTAGCAGATAAATAATTCTTGTAAATGGCATTATATTTATTAAGATTTTGTATGTTTTTGAGCACTGTTTTTTTAGTATCTATATCGTTTTCAAGCACTTTAAGTTCTGATTGTAACCTTCCAAGTTTATCATGGATTTGCTCAATGTATGAATTAAAGGAATCAAGATCAGTAAGATTATTTTTAGTTATATCATTCCAAGATTTAGACATAGCTTTAAGGTTTTGAAGTTTAAGCCATCGAGCAAAACCTTCAGATCGTGATGCTATTTCGTTACTTGAAATATCAACAATTCTATTTGAAGGGCTCTTGGAAGTATATGTTCGATGTCCTTTATTCTTTTGAGAATCAGTAATCCTTTCTTTGATTTTTTCTTCAGTATAATCATACCCAATTGTTTTTGCTCGAGTGAATCGTTCTTGACCAACAGCTCTGAAGGAAATGTGTTTTCCGTATTTGATTTCATATCCTTGTAATTGCAATAATCTAAGAAAATCATCCCAATCGATAGCTTTTTTTATTGCTAGATCGATAGCATATTGAAGTTTTGCTTTGTAGCTGTTCCCCTTTTTTCTTTCTTGGTATTCTTTATAAGAGCTACCTTTTATTTTATTTCTAGCTTGGCTAGTGCTAGATTCAGAGGCAATTGACAGTCGATGTTCTCTGCAGAGTGAATCGCTAATATTTCGAATCTGGTGGTAACTTCTTTTGTTAGAAATATATGCTTTTCCGTCAAGATGGCTCACATTGCTAAAGATAATATGATTATGAATATGTCCTTTGTCAACATGGGTTGTTATGACATATTCATATTTTCCTTGTAAATGTTTATCGCACAATTCCTTACCAATTGTATGAGCAAGCTCTGGAGAAACTTCTCCTGGCATGAAAGATTGTATAAGATGCCTGGCAATGTTTTTACTTTGGCTGTTCATTTTCTCTTTGGTTTTTGCAAACTCAAGAGCAGCAGTTTTATGACCACATAAGAAAGAAGATATTAAGATTTCTTCATCTGTTTTTGCAGGATCACAGATATAATCTATGCTAAGGTTTAAGGTAGTTTTGATAGGATGGATTTTAGTGATAGCCATATTTCATTAGTCATCTCCTTGATTTCTTTTATATCATCATCATAAATTGTATTCGTAGAATTAACACGTTTCGCTATTTGATTTATGTTCGTAGCGATGCCAGTCATTTGTGATGATACAACTTTCAATGGTGCGTTATCCAGTTTGAAAATTTGTCCGTCGATAGCGATTTTTCTCATATAGGCACCGGTATTACTAAAACCGGCAAGCTTTCTTTTTTCTTCAATTAATTCTTTTTCTTCTTCGGTGACCATAATGTGTACGCTATATGGTCTTGATCTGTTTGCCATAACTGTGCAAGTCCTTTCGTATTCACTCATGGGGTTTGGGGATACTCCCCAACAAGCTTTTTCCATTTCTAGCCGGAGGGTAGGAGTGGGAAATTTCGGAAGTGTGTCTACACTTCCTGTGCTTGCTAAAAAAGATTTAGAAGTTCTTAGTATTTATGCCTTCGGCATTTCAAAACCAGAATGCTAGCCCTTTTTTAAAAAAGGATAGCAAACCTTTAAAGGCAAAAGGTATGAGGGTAATAACAACTGATATTGCAAAAGCGATCAATACCATCATACTTGCTGGGTTCTCTTTGAGGCTCGTCCCATACAATATGATCGAAGCAGCAATGATAAGCAAGCATAGTGAAATAAATGTCCCAACAATAATAGTTGATAAATGTTCGAATACTGTAGTTAATACAAAGCCTACCAATGAAATTATAAATACTATTAGAAGTATTAGTTTCAAAGGTAAGAGTAACATGTTTCCAAGAGTCTTCATCAGTTCATCTCCTTAATTCCGGTTCTATATGGATATTGTAATATTAAACAAGGAATTAAACAAGACAAAAATATAGTCTGGTTTAAAATCCTGATTTATTGGTGGCGGATGAAAAGTGGACATAGCAGGTGTCTTGTATTAAAATAATATAAGTGAGAATAATGAATTTAATTTGAAATCTATTTATGGGGTAAAAATGAAGAATCAAGAAGCGAATAAGATTTATGAAAAAGTTATGGAAAGTGTCAAGGCTTCACTTGAGAGTATTCAGCAGATTGAAATGCAAAAGGATGAAGACGTTAAGCAAATTGAGTTAATAAGTGTCGAGTTAGATAAGATAGCATCAGATTTTACTGAGGAATTATTGAAGTTACAAAATTATTCCGAATGGGAAAAATTTACAATTGCCTTTTTTGGTGAGACTAATGCAGGTAAAAGTACAATAATTGAATCACTAAGAATAGCGTTTAACGAGATAAAAAGAGAAGAATTAATTCAATATAATGATGTTGAGTATAAGAAGAAAATGAAAGAATATGCTTCAGATGCCAATTCACTAATAGATCAACTAGACGAATCCTTTATGGACTATGCTGATAGGCTACTAAAAATTGAAAATAGTATTAAGCAAATCCAGATAAAGCAAAATAGGCTATTAAATCCGAAGAGAATTATAGCTATATACTCTGTTATCTTCGTGATTGGTATGGTTTTAGGAATTGTATTTTTTTAGTGAGGAGGTAGCTTGATGACAGAGAAAACTACTTTATCAAGAATTAGTGATTTATTAAGATGTAAAGAAGAGCTAGATAATCTTAAAAAAAATAAGTTTTGTATTGATGGAGGGATTATAGGTACCGGTGAATCAGATTTCACAAAGGGGAATGTTCAATATCATTTCAAAATACAAAATAAAGACCTTACAATAATTGATGTACCAGGAATAGAAGGTCATGAAAGTAAGTTTGAAAATTATGTTAAAGAAGCGGTTGCAAAAGCTCATGTTGTTTTCTATGTCAATGGTACAAATAAAAAACCAGAAGTTAATACCGCGAATAAGATTAAGGGGTACTTAAGAAATGATTCTTTTGTCTATGCAATTTGTAATGTTAGAGGTAAAGCTGATAGTTATGAATTTGATGAAGACAGAATCAATCTAGAAGAGACTCATAGGAACTCTGTGGCTGCGAAGGAACAAACATATGATGTCTTGAAGAGAATACTTGGAGATAAACTACATGATATATGCAATGTTCAGGGGTTATTAGCCTTTTCATCACTAGCAAAAGGTGTTGATAATGAAACAACAATAGCTGAAGAAAGAAGTCATGATTTAGGAAGAAGTCAAAAAAGTTATTTGCGTTACTTCAAAGATTATACTACTATGAAAAAGTTTAGCCAAATTGACAATATACTAGATTATATCAATGGCAAAGCGAGCAGTTTTGAAGATGACATTGTTGAAAGCAATAAAAATAAAATTATCAATAGACTCAATCAGTCAATTGAAGATATTTCGAGTTTGAAAAAAGCTCATTCAGAACTTTGTATACGATTTGATGAAGAAGTCAAAATATATCTGAAACGTATTGAAGTACATCAACAAGATTTTGGGAAGAATATTCAAAATAGATTACCGATTATTGTTGATGAGATATTGATGGAATTTCAGAATAATATTATTGAAGAGTTTGATAAGAAACCATTTAATTTAGAGGTAATTGATAAGAATATTGAAGGTTTATACAAAGTCATGCAAAGAAATCTGGGTGATAGAATAAACCAAGAATGCAAAAATCTATTTAACCTTTTGGAAGCAGAAATAAATAAGTCTCTGGAATGGTTACAGTCAGATATGCAATCATTTTCAAAATATAAGGAGCTTGAACATGTAGAAATTGATACCGGTATATTTATACATGCAATAGATGATATGAAATTAAATTTCAAAGATTATCTAACCTATGCTTTTGATGTTGGACAGTTTGTGTTCGATGCAGTAGCATTAGCCACTCAATCTGGCAATCCATTCGTTATTGTTGGAGCTGGGATTGCAGCTTTCTTATATAAACTGGGTATTGTTGTAAAAGATGTTACGATTGGAAGAAAAAGAGAAATTCGAAATAAAGTTAGGAAAAGTTTAGATCAAGAGATGGTTGGTATAAGGAATAATTATTGTACAGAGTTAGAAAAAATTATTAAGAATGGAAAACAATCAGTGGATGGTTTTATACAGAAGAGTATTGTTGAAAGATTAAATTATGAAGTTGAGAACTTAAAGTTAGTTGAGTGTTTGTTAATGAGTCAAATATCAGAGATTGTAGATGTTAGAGAAGAATTAAAGGAGAAGGCATATGGAGCAATTTAAAAGTTATGTGAATAATAAGAATGAAGTAATAACTATCCTAAGTGAACTTAGGGTTATAATTGAAGAACTAATTTTGTTAGGTGCAAAACTTGATTATGAAGTCGGTAAAATAGATATTGCTATTAAAAATATTGAAAGTGATAGAGTAAACATCGCTCTGATTGGATCATTTTCTGATGGTAAGACTACAGCGATAGCAGGAATGTTACGAACTGTTAAAGATAATATGAAAATCGATACTGATGAGTCTTCAAATGAGATTGCTATTTATGATATAGAAGGTTTTGAGGACACATGTGTTGTTATTGATACACCAGGATTATTCGGAGATAAGATGCTTGAGAGGGATGATCAAGACATTTTATATTCTGAACTTACGAAAGAGTATATTTCTCGTGCTCACATAATTTTATTTGTTTTGGATGCAACAAACCCCTTAAAAGATAGTCACTATGAGACCGTCAAATGGATATTAAAGGATCTAAATAAACTTAAAGAGACGATTTTTGTTATTAACAAAATGGATGAAGTTGCCAATCTTACTGATAATGAAGAGTTCGGTGAACAGGAAGTTATTAAGAAAAAAGTTGTCCATGATCGTTTAGTGTCTATACCTGAGATGACTGGGAAGATTGATGATGACTTGAATATTGTATGTATATCAGCAGACCCAAATGAAAGAGGTCTGGGATTTTGGTTTACTAAAGAAGATATATATGCAGAACGTTCAAGAATTGATAATTTAAGCCTTTTGGTAGAAGAAGTTTTATCTAATACATCTATGAAGAAGCTAATTAATAAGACCGGTATAGATGTTGTATTAGATGTGTGTGAAGAAGTTGCAGCCGGCTTAAAATCAGAATTGCAACAGTATGATGAGTATATAGAAACTACTGAAAATGAGCTAGAAAGGATTGCTCATGAGATTAGTGTTGCAGAAACTAAAATCAAAGATTCTAGAGCTGATTTTTTCAAAAGTCTCAATAATATGGAAAATGCTCTTGTATCAAAAGTACGAGATTTAGCTCCTGAAGAAGTAGATGAGTTTTTAGATGAAGAAATAGGCAAGAAGGGTGATGAATTTGGTCAAAAGTTGAGATTAAAGATTGGATTTGAATCAGAAAAATTCTTCGATCAATCTGCTGAAATCCTTGACGAAGTGAGTAAAAGTATCGAAAATCATATAACTGTTTCAGAAAAATTAATAAATGATATCGTATCAAAATCTCTAGGAAACTCTGGAAAGGTCTTTAAACAGATCAGTAAAGTTGATGAAGGAGATATTAAGAAAGGGATATTTGCCGTTAGGGATGCAGTAGAGAAGATATTTAAAAAGAAAATTAAATTTAAGCCATGGGGAGCTAGTAAGTGGGCGAAGAGGATTGCGAAATATTCTGGACCTATAGGCTCGGGAGCAGAAGTATTAATGGATTTTATTAATCTGGCTCAGAAAAATAAAGCGGAGGCTAAATTATCTGAAGTAAAGGGAGAACTAATTAGTTTTGTGAAAGATTATTATGGCACTGTTTATGATGTCATTGAAGATGATGATAAATTTATTGAAGCGTATGCACCACAAATAATCAACTTTAGACAAATTATGGAAAAACAGCAATCGAGTTTGAGTGATTTGAGGAAGAAGCAAGAGTATATATCAACAATTGATAATAAGTTACTTACGATAAAAGAAGAAATTACAGTTTAGATTAGGTGGATTTATGAGAACAGATCGACTCTTAGAAATAGTGTATATGTTATTAAATAATAGGCAAAGAACATCTGAAGAATTAGCTAGGTACTTTGATGTATCAGTTAAAACGATCTTACGTGATATTGATACATTAGCTAAGGCTGGAATTCCAGTGCGCAAGCAACAAGGTATCAATGGTGGAATAGTGCTTAGTGATGAGTATGCTATAAACCAATCAAAACTAACATCTTCAGAAGAGAAAGTTCTAATGCAGTCTTTGGAAAGAATCAAGAAGCTGCCTAATGCTCAACTGGAATATGCTTTGAAATTAATGAAGCAGTATTTCAATGAAGCAGCCACTTTATGGGTTGGCACTGATGATGTATCTGTTAATATGCAAGAAAAATTTGGAACAGTAAAACGTGCAACTATTGAAAAGCATGTATTAGAATTTAAGTATTTTACAAAAGGAACCTTCCATGATTATAGAGCTGAACCATACGAATTAAGAATAAAGGACGGAATCTGGAAAGTGCTTGTTAGAAGTATAAAGCAAAAGGCTTTTGAGGAGATTTATCTTGCACGGATGTCATCAATTGAAATTAAAAGTAAAACCTTTTCGAGAAGAGAAGTACCTATAAACTTTCAAAACACAGCGGTAAAAGAACTTAAGGTGTTTAGATTTTTAGTTGATGGTAACATCGAAAAACTTCTGGATGTCTACCCAATAGAATGTTTTGATTTAGAACAAGAAAAACCTGTTTTGACATTGAAGGTTGCATCATATGAAAGGGCAGAGGAATTACTTAGATCTAATCCTACATGGGAACTAATAACGGAAACAGAATAAATTATAGATAGGATAGTAGTCGCTAATAAATAATGATATATAAAATTTAATACTTGTGATTAAGCCTTGTTTCAAGGTTAAAAAAGTGAGTTGGTTTCATAGCCAACTCACTTTTTTTATTTTTTTTTTGAAAACCTTTCAAAAAATGAGGACTTTGGTTGTTCTATTAGTTGAAGGAAGAAATAACAAGTCATCATCTTAATAAAATATACAAGTAACTGGGGAGGAGGTGATTTCGTGGAACTTACCCCTTCAGAGCGGTCAATTGTTGTCATGCAGTTTGATAGTTATATAAAGACATGCTGCAGGAATGAATTGAAAAATATAGCCAAGTATAACAATCGGATACGTGAACATGAGATATCTGTGCGTGATTTTGTTTGGATTGATTCAGATCAACACGAACCTGAAGTAGAATTTCCTGACTTTGTTGTAAAGGGCTATAGAATTGCAATTACAGATCCTAGGTTGTTAACAGCATTGGAAAGCCTTAAGGATATGGAACGTGAGTTAATACTGCTTCTTTTTTTCGTGGGATGCAAACCTAATGATTTGATAGAAGAGTTCGATGTTGGTCAACGAACCATTTATAACAGGCAAAAGAAAATACTAGGAAAATTGAAAAGATTAATGGAGGATGAAAAATGATTGAAAAAATTGATTTCTCGAAGATAGAAAACAGTCACATAAAACCACTTGATTTTGAAGTTATAGAAAAAGCTGCTAAGGGTGATTCAGAAAGTATAAGGCTTGTAATAGTGTTGTCCGTCACATTAGACGATCCTCCATCAGGCACATTATTTCATCCAGGAATGAGGTGTGCAGGGATCAGTTAAGCACATTATCTGCACCTAATCCCGCAAGCTAAATCAACTGTGCCAAATACCGAGCACTTTCGCTCATCAAAGAAAAGCAGAAAAGCAGGTCACCCTGCTTTCCACTAAATATTTAAGTATGGACTTATTGCTTTTAGCGCATAAGTTATGCTGATTGCATCTGTTTCAGCAAGGTCCGGATTATTCATCATAAGACGTTCCAGATTCCAGAAAGTGTCACCAAAATCAGCAAGTTCCGAACTGATACCAAGATCGGGAATGCATAGATAATTACCATAGGCGTAAGAGCCGCATATGATATAAAAACCACTGTGGCGGGCCGTGACCGTTAACTCATATGGATTTGTCGTCGTTTTAAGATGAACTTTTCCCATCCATGAGGTGGACTCTGATTCTTCTTTGGAACAACTGTAGTCAAGAAACATGTTGTGCACCTCCTAGAGTTGAGTGTCATTAACTGCCTGCATAACAACATCGGCATTGATAGTAGAAATCTGCTGGCTATCACCTATGAGAAGACTTGCGTTACAAAGCTTATTGATCACACGCGGTGTTCCGTCAGCCGCATTAAGGATAGCTTCCAGTGCATTTTCTTCGAAAACCATCTGATGGCAACCGGCACCCTTAAGTTTATCGGCCACATAAGACCGTCCTTCATACTTGGTAAGTCCGCCAAGGTCGTAGTTCATGACGATTCGCTGGCGGAGAGGTTCATGGATGCCAAGCCGAAGGGTAGAATTGAGAGATGGCAGCCCAGCAAGAAGTATGGCTGCACGGTCTCTGGAATCCATTTCGAAGTTGAAGAGGATTTTCAGATCATTAAGAATAGCTCCGTTGATGTAGTTAGCTTCATCAATGATAACGACCGGTGTTTTTCTCTTTTCAAGAGCCAGATGTGAGATTTCCTCTTGAATGATACGGAAATTATCAGGCTTCCGGAAGGCGGGTTCGGCACCGAACTCCCGTACAAGATTCCTGTAGAAGTCATTGGCGGTAAGAGTGGAAAAGCTGGAGTAAACAACTTTGTACAGGGATGGATTCAGGTCTTTGGCCCAATGACGAATAACGGTCGTCTTACCACGTCCGGGACTGCCTGTAAGAATGCCAAAGCCTTTGGTTTTTACCAAATAATCCAGTCGGAAGCGAGTTTCCTTGTGCTCTGTTGTATCAATGAGTATCTCTTTTGAGTTTTTAAGAAAAGGATTGAATTCCAATCCATAACGTGAAATGTAGTTCATCATTCTTCACCTCGGCATAAGTGTATTTTTTCGCGTTTGATAAAAGCATTTTCATGTTTGTTTAAAAGACGAATTGGCGTAAAGGTACCGTCCTGCTCAACGATGAAGATTTCCTTCATATCAGAGGAATAACGCAGGCGAACCCGTTGTTTTGCGAACCGGCAGTCTACTTCATACTCCACCTTATCGATTGTAATGACACTGTCGATGGAGACGCGGCGATCTGTTTCCAAAAGGAAATGCTTATCGATTTCCTCATCAGAAAGACGTCTGATACGTTCGGGCTCTGAAAAGAAACGGTCTTGTGGTGAAGTCCCTTTAAGAGAAGAATGCAGTGTCCTGTTATAGGTGTCTACATAGGCCATAAGATTACCTCGAAGTTCATCCAGAGTTTTGAAATTCCTGATATCCAGACAGGCCAGCCATTGTTCTTTACAGGTGCGAAACCAACGCTCTATTTTTGCCTTAGCGGTAGGTTCGTAAGGGCGATCGTAATGAATGACTGAACCGGTACGGGCTGCCAGCAGCTCCATCTGCTTGTTTTTAAAACTGCTGCCATTATCGAAATTATACATTTGTGGACGTCCATGTTTTGCAACGGCGGATTTCATGACAGACATGACATTAACAAAGTTGTCATTGAAAAAGACATCGATGCCTACAATAAAACGGCTGGCGTCATCAATCAGAGCAATGATGAAAACCTTACGCTTTCTTCCATCCTCTGTTTTAAGATAAGGTCCGACACTGGCATCACCGCACCAAACCTCATTGATGTGAGGACGTTCATAACGACGCATGTCTTGATTGGTGGTGGTCTTTGACTGGATGGCGAGAAGCTTAACAAAACGATTGACCGTTGATTCAGACAGTTCGCCGGGTTTGATGCTACCGTTTTCTCGAAGCTTACGGAAAATGGCAGCAGAAGACATTCGCGGATAGTTTGATTTTAGATACATGATCTGTTCCTGAAGGTCTTCATCTAACTTCCGTGGTTTACCTGTATCTGACCTGTTTGATGGGATAAGAGCATCGAAGCCGTCTCTGTTATAAGCGTTGTACCAGTGTTTGATCGTTGCTGCTGCGAAATGCTTGAGACTGCCATCCGGAGTAAGAACGCCTTTGTCCGAGGCATCACGAAAGAAAGCCTCGTTGGAAGCATACTGGTCCGAAAGGCCTGAAATAAGTGGCGAGATGACTGAATAGCGCATAAGGGCTATGGCATGGGCTGTATCTTGTTTCATTGTAGAAACCTCCTTGTTTTTTCTTTGATTATAAAAGAGGAAACATGGAAGGTCGTGTCAGCTTATGTGGTATCAAGAAAGAGAATATTTGGCGTTCGTTTAATCTGCATGAACTGACGGCTAAAGGATGAAAAGCATCCGAAAACAAGCTCTCCCTGGGATGAAAGAGACAAGGCAGCAGAGAGTAATCTTTGGAGCCAATGACAAAAGTACTGACGAATGATATAGCGTATGTTGCTTTCATCGATTGAAGGATGTTCGTCCATTACCGAAGAGAAATCTTCATGAGATTCATGGCAGGAAATGATTTTGATGTGTTCCGAAAGAGCTACCCTTGAATAAGGGACGATGGATGACGGCAGAAGAGCGTGTGTCTTGCGACACATAGAACAGCAGACTCTGCAGATGCGCAAAGGCACCAGAGCATCTCCATGCTTGATATGACGTTTGTAATAACCGTGAATCGACAGACAGGCAGAATGGCCACAGGTGCAGGTCAACTGGTGAAACTGGAGATCACAAAGAACATTATTATATAAAACCTGTGAAACAGGATTGCATTTATCCGTAAAAATAGTTATCATGTGAGTTGTTATCAGTGAGGTATTCCTTACTAATGATGTCGAGTGGCAGAAATCAAACTTTGGACGGGGAGATTTCTGCTGCTCATATGAAAAGCAACCGACTCATGATAACACAAGAAGGTACCGGATAAAACAATCTGACGCGTTATGCAGCAGAATATTTTATCCAGTACCTTCTTTTATTGTGACTGATATAGATGATTTGTGGTGTGGGTAATTTGCCGGATAACATAATAGAACACTACAATCCATATATAACTGAGTTGGCGACAAAAATTCTTTCTGATGAATTTGGGCAGCAGTATCGTTATACGGATGAGACTTTACGCTGTCAGCTTGAAAACAAACTAATTAAGTCAGTGCTTAAATTTAAGATTCAAGTATAGGCATTATATATTTAGGAGTAATTTATGAGTTTGTTAAAGTTCATGAGGTTCGTGGGCTTTGACGGATTCATAAATTATCCATTGTACTTTGACAATTGAATAATCATGAAGATACATTTGGCAATGTTGAGCCTTATAGTTTGCGATAATCGGGATGACCAGGAGCATGTAAGTCTAGAAAACAGAGGTGGAGAGCTGTCGGCGAAGATCCATTGTCACAATAATGATACTTTTGCTTCGTCATGACCAGAGTGAAAATAGAACACCGCACGTTATGAAAGCAACTACTGTAGTGGGTAGAGGTGAAAATCCTATGAAGTGATTTCCAGTCGCTGTCTTCATGGTTTAGTTTTAATAATATTTTGGAGGTGGTGATTTGGAAAGGAAGAATGAACTGATTATTTATCAGTCTGAAAACAGTGATATTAAGTTAGAAGTAGAGTTAAAAGACGGTATGGTATGGCTTACTAGGAATCAAATCGCAGCTCTATTTGGAAGAGATGTTAAGACAATCGGTAAGCATATTAATAATGCTTTGAAAGAGGAGTTAGAAGATGAAATTGGCTGTGTCGCAAAATTTGCGACTCAACTAAAAAGATATGATCCAAGGACTGGTAAGGACCGGATTGCGAACGTTATGGTTAGTTACTATAACTTGGATATGATTCTTTCTGTGGGTTACAGGGTGAAATCTAGAGAAGGGGTTGTATTTCGGAAATGGGCATCGCAAGTATTGCAGGATTACATATTAAAGGGATTTGCAGTAAACAGTCGCAGACTTGAAGAGCTGAAAGCTACTGTTCAGGTTATGCGTAGAAATGATGAGCTATTAGAGTCTAAACAAGTCCTTGATGTTGTTGAATCATATACAAATGCCCTTGACTTACTTGATGATTATGATCATCAGCGGATTGAAAAACCATTAGACGGTTCAAATATGATTTATCGGTTATCCTATGAAGAATGCCGTCATATCGTTGAGAAAATGAAAAAAGAAATTACCAGTGACCTTTTTGGACGTGAGCGTGATGGTGTTTTTGAAGGCGCGTTAAATAGTATATATGCAACCTTTGATGGTGTTGATCTTTATCCGACGATTGAGGAGAAAGCAACCCATCTTTTGTATTTTTTGGTGAAAGATCATGGATTATATGACGGGAACAAACGAGTAGCAACAGCAGTATTCTTGGAGTTCTTAAATAAGAATGGAAGACTGTTTATTAATGGTAAGAAGGTTATTGAGAATAACACATTGGTAGCACTTGTAATTATGATAGCTGAATCAAGACCACAAGAAAAAGATTTGATGGTTAATCTTGTGATGAATTTTTTAGTAGAGAGGAGATGAGTATAATAGGTGAAGGAGTTAATTGATAATGCTGAAGAGAAGATTGATCCTAAGTTAATTAACTATGGACGAGAAATGATTATGCTTAGCTTCCTGTATGAACAAAAGTTATTAACGAAAAATGAAATGCTTACATTGAGTAGAGAAATAATGGAAGATTATGGTGTAAAAGGAAACTTTGATAATTCCTAAAATGAAATTGATTATTATATTGTCTTATAGTATAATTTAAACGTACCGTACTAAAAAGACACAAAAGGAGGAAGGATGGAAATTAGAGAAATAAAGGCTACGAAACCTTCCGCATATGTGAACGGTAATAAGTTTGAACGGAAGAGAGTAGCCGCATATTGTAGGGTTAGTACTGATGATGAAGATCAGCTTCACAGCTATGATTCGCAGAAAAAGCATTATACTGAACTTATAAAAGAAAAAAAAGAGTGGCAGTTTGTAGAAGTGTATGCAGATGCAGCTGTAACTGGTACTCAAGTTACAAAGCGTGCAGATTTTCAAAGGCTCATAAATGATGGTCTGAATGGAGATATTGATTTAATAATTACTAAGTCTATATCAAGATTTGCAAGAAATACATATGATACTCTGAAGTACGTGAGAATGCTAAAAGAGAAAAATGTTGCAGTGTATTTCGAAGAAGAAAATATAAATACTCTTACCATGGATGGTGAACTTTTACTTACAATACTTAGCTCTGTTGCACAGCAAGAAGTTGAGAATATATCTGAAAATGTGAAAAAGGGTCTTAAAATGAAAATGAAACGAGGTGAGTTAACCGGGTTTCATGGTTGTTTAGGATATGATTACGATTTAGAGGAAAGAACATTATCCATCAATGAAGAAGGGGCAAAAATTATTCGTGAAATCTTCGACATGTACACTCAAGGGTACGGAGCAACGCTTATAAGTAAAGAACTTAATGAAAGAGGGATACCAACACCTAGAGGAAAGACCTGGACAAATGGTTCCATAATTCGAATCATAAAGAATGAGAAATACATGGGTGACTTACTCTTAGGTAAAACGATTACAGTTGATCCAATATCTAAGCGACGAGTGGCCAATATGGGTGAAGAAGATCAGTATTATATTAAAGATCATCATGAACCGATTATTGAAAGAGAAACATTTGAAAAAGCACAAGAAATCTTAAGCAAACGAAGCTTTAGCCGGAAGCCAAAAGATAGTAATGCCTCAAGAGAAAAATACAGTAGAAAATATGCATTTAGCAGCATGATTGAATGTGGTTTCTGTGGGGGATATCATTCAAGGCGAAAATGGCACAGTAGTAGCAAGTATCGTAAAGCAATATGGCAGTGCAGAGTGAACTCGCAAAAGGGTAAGAATGCTTGCGAGCACAGTAAAGGTATAGCAGAAGAGATTATTGAGATGGCATTTCTTGAATCATACGCATTGATATGTGGCAGAGACAGAGAGATGGCAGATGATTTTATTAAACGTCTGGAAAGTTCACTTGGTTCTGAATCGGTATCCAAGAAGATTAAAAGTATAGAAAGTAAGCTATACAAGATAGAATCCAAGAAGAAAAAGCTTCTAGATTTGCTTTTGGAAGATAGCATTGAGAAGGAATTATTTGACAGTTCTATATTTAAGTTAGGTAAAGAAGCGACAATACTTAAGTCACAATTAGAAGAACTGGATGTACAGTTACAAAATGAAAAGTTATTACAAGAACGAATTATAGGTATGAAAAAGGCTTTGAACGGTGAAGTGAAAATTGAAGAATTTAAACGTCCCTTGTTTGAAAGTCTAATAGAAAAAATAGTAATTGGAAGAATGGATGAAAACGGAAATCCAGATCCCTATCATATCAAGTTCGTCTATAAAGCAGGACCAAATAATACAGTAGATGGTTTAAAATATCGTAAAGACGGTAGAAAAAAGGATTCAGCCATATTGCCTACAAATAGTAACAACGATACTGGTGCTAATGCACACATACAGTCGCAACGACACATGTTGAGACGGTTCTGGTGCTTAAACGATCATTATAAAGAATATGTGAATTGAATTTCAAGTTCTGAGTAAGAAATTTTGCTCAGAACTTTTTATATTCATAATAAAAACATTAAAGATGGAAGTATTTATGAGTATAACCATAAAAACTTTATTGATAGATGAAGTTTTGTAGAGTATAATTGTATGGAGGTGATAGTGATGATTGAAAGAAAAGAATATTACGATTATGTCGAAAGATTTATAGATAAACCCGTTATTAAAGTCATTACAGGTATTAGAAGAGCTGGCAAATCAACAATGCTGAAGTTGTTGCAAACGCATCTTGAAAGTCGAGGTATAGACAAGGATAATATAATTTATATTAATTTTGAAAGTATGAAATATTACAACATAAGAACATCAAAAACCTTTTATGATTATGTTTCAGACTTGATAAAGACAGATCAACGAGTGTATCTTTTTTTTGATGAAATACAGCTAGTAGATAGATGGGAAGAGGCTGTCAACTCTTTTTTAGTGGATTTTGATGCAGACATATATATAACAGGGTCAAATTCAAATTTATTGTCATCAGAATTATCAACTTTGTTAACAGGACGATATGTACAATTTAGAATGTATCCCTTATCATTTAATGAAATGTTTAAATTTCAAAGTGAGTTAGCAGGAGAAAAAGACAAAAATACACTAATCGAAAAATATATTCGTATAGGTGGATTTCCAGCTGTTCATATTGCAAACTATGATGAAGAAACGGCTTATATGATAATCAATGACATTTATGATTCTATTGTTCTAAGAGATGTTGTTCAACGATACAATATTAGGAATATTGAGTTGTTAAACAGAATAATGAAATACATAATGGATAATGTAGGAAATACCTTTTCGGCGAAGAGTATTTCTGATTATTTTAAAAGCCAATATAGAAAAGTTGATATAACTACGATATACAATTATATAGATGCTCTTGTAAGTTCTTTTATTATTGAAAAGGTTAATAGATATGATGTACACAGTAAAGAGATATTGAAGACCCAGGAAAAATTCTATTTAGCAGATCAAGGCATTCAACATGCTGTCTTTGGTTACAGAAATAGAAATATATCAGGAGTTCTAGAAAATATTGTATATAATGAACTTGTTAGACGTGGATATTCAGTTTGTATAGGTAAAATAAAAGACAAGGAAATTGATTTTATTGCTGAGCGGAAGAATGAAAAAGTATACGTTCAAGTAACTTATAAAATGGAAAGTGAGAAAACAATAGAGAGGGAGTTTGGCCCGTTGTTAACAGTAAAGGATCATTATCCTAAGTATGTCGTTTCAATGGATGATAAGTTTGAAGATAATATTCAAGGTGTAAAACATGTTTATTTAATAGACTTTATAGCTTCCGATTTGTTTTAAATGTTCTGAAATCAGATTATCACACATGTGGAGACGGTTCTGGTGCTTAACAAGTCATTCTAATATATAAATTGGGCTTGTCAACTGAAGTGTGTAAGTTAGGTTTTCCTATCCCAGTTTTTGCTTAGCTCGATAGCGGAGGGGATGAACAAAATATGACAGAAAACTATAAAATTATTTCGTTTAAACAAAATATAACTTGATACTCGTATTTTGATTTGTTAAAATGAATTAAAGAGGTGATGTTATGATTATAAGAGAAGAGTATTTGAAACAGATACGTCCATTCTATGAGTCGGAGTTAATAAAAGTCATTATTGGTATACGCCGTTGCGGAAAGTCTGTATTACTAAGACAGATCCAAAATGAATTATTAGAAAAGGAAATAGATGTTTCACAAATTATATATATAAATTTTGAAGACCTTGAAAATTCTTTTATTCAGAACGAAATGGATCTGCATAGATATATAAAAGATAAAGTCATAGAAGATAAAAAGATATACCTGTTCTTTGATGAAATACAAAATGTGGAAAATTTTGAAAAGGCAATAAATTCATTTAGAGCAACTTTGAATTGTAGTATATTTTTAACAGGATCAAATGGCAAGTTGTTATCGGGTGAATTAGCGACACATCTTTCAGGGAGATATGTCAGCTTTCGGATTATGCCGTTTTCATTTAAAGAGTTATGTGAAATTAAAGGAATTAATGTGGGCAATGCTGCAGATGAAGATTTCATGGAATATATAAATTATGGCGGTATGCCCGGCCGATTTTCTATGCAATCAGAAACCGAAATAAAAGTATATCTGCGAGATTTATATAATTCCATTGTTCTTAGAGATATTATACAGAGAAGTAAAATAAAAGACGTGGATATATTGAATCGTATTGTTGAGTATATGGTCATGAATACATCTCAGACATTTTCAGCTAAGTCTATTTCCAATTTTTTTGAAAGTGTAAATCGAAAGGTTTCCACAGAGACGATATATACGTATCTTGAATATATTACGTCTTCACTAATCCTAAATAAAGCTATACGTTATGATATAAGAGGAAAAAAGATTCTTACAAGATCAGATAAATATTATTTGTCGGATATGGGATTATCAAAAATCAATAACAGTGGATTTAAGACAGAAATAGGATCATTGATTGAAAATGTAATATACAATGAACTCATTCACCGAGGTTATCGAGTATATGTAGGTAAAACGGTAAAAGGTGAAATTGATTTTATTGTTATGGATGGTGATGATCGAATTTATTATCAAGTCGCTTATTTACTTGCAGATGAAAAAGTTATTGAAAGAGAGTTTGGTGCTTTTGATTCAGTAAATGATCATTATCCCAAATATGTGCTTTCATTAGATAAATTTGATTTTTCTAGAAACGGAATAAAGCATATAAATATTATTGATTTCTTATTAGATAGAAAATAGATGTCTGCGACCAAGTCACCACGTATGTTGAGACTTATCTTGTGCTTAACAAGTCATTCTAATATATAAATTAACAGTATTGCATGGTTTGAGGCAGAGAAATCTGCCTCTTTTTATGGGTAAAAAAGAGCTGAAATGATCCGTAAATTCTTGACGTGGGTAATGACTACCCATATAATAGAGATATGGGTAAAAAAATAAAAAAATTACTCGAAAGGATAATGAAATGTGTAAACTGTTGCCATTACCACCTAGAGACAATGAAGAACTCGTTAATCTTGAAACCGTTGAAGTGTTAAAAGCACTCACAACAGCACACAGAAATCTGGCAGAACTCAAAGGTTATGCAGAGGTGGTTCCTAACAAGAATATATTGATTAACGCATTAACGCTGAATGAATCCAAAGACAGTTCGGCAATTGAAAATATCATCACAACCCATGATGAATTGTTTGATGCGTTGGCCAGTGAAAAGCGACTTATTGGTGCACCAAAGGAAGTTCTGAACTATAAAGAAGCAATATGGCATGGTTTCGAATTGATTCAGAAGTATGGATTTCTTTCTACAAATATGATAGTTGAAATACAGGAAATCATTGAGGGCAACAATGCAGGAATTAGGAGGCAAGCCGGAACTGTGCTCATGAATGAGCAAACAGGAGAAATTGTCTATAGACCACCAGAAACAGAAAGGGAAATTCGAGAGCTACTTGCAAACTTGGAAAATTATATAAATGACATGGAAGATGACATTGATCCTCTGATAAAGCTTGCTGTCATTCACTACCAGTTCGAGAGTATTCATCCTTTTTATGATGGTAACGGAAGAACAGGAAGGATAATAAATATACTGTACCTTGTACTAAATAATCTGCTGGATACGCCAATCCTATACTTGAGTAAATATATAATGGCACATCGACAGGAATACTATAGACATTTGCAAGATGTTGGACTAAAAGGTACCTGGACTGATTGGATTCTTTATATCATCTCTGGTATATCAGAAATGTCTGTAATCTCTTTGAAGCAACTAAAAGAGATTAATGCATTAGTCAATTCAACAACGGAAGATATAAATGCTGCTCTCCCCAAAATCTACTCAAAAGAGCTGGTCGAAGTACTTTTTAGTGAATTTTATACAAGAATCAGTAGTGTTGAAAAAGCTTTAGGCGTGACTAGAAAGACTGCATCAGGTTATTTGGTACAGTTAACAGAGGCCGGCTTTCTGGAAGTACAAAATAGAGGAAGAGAGAAAATCTATATTAATAGAAGGCTGATTGATATAGTCAAGGGTTAAAGTATCTGTGACCTTGCCCCGTCTCATGTTGAGACGGTCGTGACGCTTAACAAGTTATTCTAGTATATCAACGAATGTGAGTAAAACATGAAAATACGAGTGCCAAGTTACTTTAAAGAATTCAGTTGTATTGCATCCGAGTGCGAAGATACCTGCTGTGCTGGATGGGATGTTGTCATCGATGCCGAGACATATCAACGTTATCAGGATATGGAAGGGGCATTTGGAGAAAAGATAAGAAGTAAGATGGCTGTCGATGACGATGGTGATCATATTTTTATCTTAGAGGGTATTAGGTGTCCGTTTTTAAATACGGGTGATCTATGTGATATCTACAAGGAAAAGGGCGAGCAATATCTTTGCCATACATGTCAGCAATACCCCAGGTACATGGAAGAGTTCGGTGACTTGAGAGAAGTAGGCATATCCCTTTCCTGTCCTGAAGCAGCAAGACTTATATTAGGTCATGACAGCAAGTTGTCATATGAACTCTCAGAAGATGACCAAACAAGTAGTAAGATTCCGGAAGATGAGAAAGACTTGCTGGAAGTGTTTTTTCAGTGTAGGACAACCATCATGGATCTTCTTGATATGCCGGATTGGTCTTTGGGCCTTAGAATGTCCGTCGTACTTAAGTTTGTTGAAGAGCTTCAAGATAAATTGGATTTCGATGAAATGGATGCGCTACAGCAAGTTAGAGAAACATATAGTCAAAGCAGTTACCTGATGGCGTTGGTGCAGGAATTTAAGGCATATAAGGGTCATGAAGTCAGCAAGTATAATGACGTGTATGAGTATTTTAAAACATACAGGGATTTGGAACATATCAATGAGAATGATCCTTTAGGGTTGTGCAAGGTCCTTGTAACCTACTGGAATGGTGATGAGGGTCAAACACTGTATATGAATCAACATAAGGCATTCAATGATTACTACAAGGACCAAATGGCTGATTTTGAGAAGATCCTTGGATATTTTATCTATCGATATTTCATGAAGTCCTTTTATGACTTTGACATGTCATCAAAAATAAAGGTCGCTGTGATGAGCACAATCATGATTAAGGAACTTGCTGTTGTAAAGTGGGTGGAGAATGGGGCTTTTTATCAGGCAGATATGGTCGAATTAAGCCATAGCTATTCTAAGGATATAGAACATCTAGAAGCCAATATAGACACATTGGAAAATATTTTTGAAAGTATGGACCTTTATTCATTCGATAGACTCATCAGTACGTTGATGAATGAATTTTGAACAAAATATAGAACGGTTGCGGACACTTAACGATCATGAAGGTGATAGCGTTTTCTATAATCACTGGGTGTGAACCCCGTCTGTTTCTTAAAAGCCGATGAAAAATAATATGAGGAAGAATAGCCAAGGGATGCTGCGATGTTTTTGATGGATTCGTTACGAATGGACAGCAGTTCTTTGGCTTTCTCTATCTTTAGACGATTGAAGTAGGCAATGGGAGAGGTGCCAAAAGAAGACTTGAAATATCGGATCAAGTAGTTCGGGTGTAGGTTGGCAACTTCAACAAGGTCATCAATAGTGAGTTTTTTATCGATGGACAGTGCCATAAAGTCTAGCAGTTGGTTAATCTTTAGGGACGCTGCTTGCTGTCTCAAATGAATTTGATCGCGCGGGACTTCCTTCAGAAATTGGTGAATCAGTTTCATGAGATAGCTGTTGGCGATGATGGGGGCGAATCGATCAGAGGACTGGAATGCTTCGGATAGTTCTGTGAATGTAGCCTCAAGATCAGAAGTATCTTCGAGGTGAAGAAGGTAGGGGAATTCAATGATTTCAGATAGAGGTGTAGTGCCGATATGGGCATTGAAATGACACCAATACTTTAGATAATGGCGTCTGCTGTTAATGCCAAAAGTAAGATGACATCCTTCCGGAATGTAAATAATATCTCCTTTGACAGGGTGATATGTGACATCATTAATGGTGATGAATCCTGTACCATCCAGAATCAGGTATAATTTCGCATAATCAGGCTTTGAATTTTTCTCGCCCCATGACTTTGTCACACGTGTTTGATGGGCTTCTAAAAGGTTGACTTTAAGTTGGGCCATATACTGGTTGAAACTTCTATCAGACGACATATATATCCTCATTCTCTTGCTGTGATTCTATTGCTAAGTGTTAATATATTAAAATATTAAGTTAGTATTTTATATTTATATTATACATAAGAATTTCTATAATGGCTATGTGACAAAGGCACTATGCTCACAATTGGAGCATAGAAGTAATCAAATGTGATCAAGTCATCAAAGGTTGAGGTTGGTACGGTTGACGAATCATAACGTAGACGATGGCTTATGAAAGCAAAGTTGAGGAGAACAGTTATGTCAATTATTGAAAATTATTTGAAGAAAATTGATGAAGTCATTGCAAATGGCCCATATGAGGATGATTGGTCGTCCTTAGCAAAAGTTAATGTGCCCGGATGGTATCAATCTGCTAAGTTTGGCATTTTTATTCATTGGGGGGTGTATTCAGTGCCTGCCTTTGACAACGAGTGGTATTCAAGAAACATGTATCAGAAGGACAATTGTTGCTTCGAACATCATATCAAGACCTACGGTCCACATAAGGCGTTCGGATATAAGGACTTCATCCCTCTGTTTAAAGCAGAGAATTTTGACCCTAAGAAATGGGTATCCCTGTTTAAAGCGTCAGGCGCGCGTTATGTCATGCCTGTCTGCGAACATCACGATGGCTTTCAAATGTATGACAGTGAACTATCGGAATGGAATGCGACTAAGATGGGACCTTGTAGAGATGTGGTTGGTGAGCTGAAAGATGCCGTGGAATCCCAAGGGATGGTTTTTACGGCTTCAAGCCACCGGGCTGAGAATTTCTTTTTCTTTAACGGCGCCAGTGACTTTGACTCTGGATGCAATGAGGAAGGTTATGTAGAGCCGATGGGTTATCGGACGCAAGTTGATGGCACGATCGATGTACCGCATCAACTGGGGGAATATGGGGATAAAGTACCGAAGGCGCATTTGGAAGATTGGCTGGTACGATGTTGTGAGTTGGTTGACAAGTATCAGCCCAAGATTTTTTACTTTGACTGGTGGATTCAGAATGTTGCCTTTAAGCCTTACTTGAAAAAGTTTGCTGCTTATTACTATAACAGAGCAGTCGAATGGGGCGTGGAGGTGACCATCAATTATAAGGAAGATGCAATGGTTAGAGGGTCCGGTGTCTTTGATTTGGAGAGAGGTCAACTATCAGATATCAGTTCAAGATTTTGGCAGATGGACACAGCGGTTGCCAAGAACTCATGGTGTTACACTGTTGGGAACGACTATAAGAAACCGGAAGAAATTGTCTGTGACCTTGTGGACATAGTCAGCAAGAATGGCGCGTTGCTTCTTAATATTGGTCCTAAAGCGGATGGAACCATACCGGAAGAGGATGCGCACATATTACAATCGGTGGGCACATGGCTTGATAGCAATGGTGAAGCGATCTACGATACGACATATTGGGCTTGTTACGGTGAGGGCCCAACCAAAGCGGTGGAAGGTATGTTCACAGATACCAAAGGTAAGGATTATACATCCGAAGATATACGTTATACTTACAAGGCGCCATATGTCTATGCAACTGTTTTGAAGTGGCCTGAGAATGGTGAAGTGTCTTTGAAGACATTTAGTAAAGGAAAAAAAATATACAGAGGTCTCAAACCAAGTGTATCCATGTTGGCTTATGAGTATAAGGTTGATAGTGATCATACAGATGAGGGATTGATGTTAAAAGTCAATGGGAACATTGATACAAGTTATCCAGTGGTATTCAAGTTGGAACTAAGTTAAATAAATACACGGTTTTGATACTTAAAGCATTTAACCATCATGCTTATGAACTGAAGGGAATAGATAAAAGATAATAGATAACAGAGGTCCTTTATAGCAGGCGATTGCGACCAGCTTAAAGGGCCTCTATTTGTGTATAGAAAATAAATGCATAAATTTACATTTTTCTACTTGACAGTAAGAAAACTATAAATATAATGAATAAAGTAAGTTTAGCATTAGTAAACAAAACGTTTAGTAGTACTAATCAAAAAACGAGTTGAATGGAGGACAATGTGGATATAGGTGAGAAGCTAAAACAGTTAAGGATGACCAACGGATTGACCCAGAGTGAACTGGCTGACAGGGCCGAGCTTAGCAAGGGTTTCATCAGTCAAGTAGAAAGAAATCTGACCTCACCATCGATTGTCACTCTTGTGGATATATTACAGTGCCTGGGGACAGATTTGAAAAGTTTCTTTTCGGATGTTACAGATCGGCAGATCGTATTCAAAAAGAAGGATTTCTTTTGTAAGGAAGATACCGAGTCAGGAAGTCTAATTGAGTGGATCGTACCAAATGCTCAGAAGAATGCTATGGAACCAATTCGTCTGACCCTTGAACCAGGTGGGGAGACGTTGGTGGATAATCCTCATGAAGGGGAAGAATTTGGGTATGTTCTTAAAGGTCATATTACGATCAATTTAGGCAGTGAGAAGTATTCAGTAAGAAGCGGTGAAACCTTTTATTATGAATCCAATGTGATGCATAATATTGTGAATGCGGGCACAGGAAAAGCAGTGGTCCTATGGATCAGCACACCACCAACTTTTTAGGAGGCAATATGGAAAAGACATCGATCATCCGTTTGGAGAATGTTAGTAAGGCGTTTGGGGAGAATGTGGTGCTTGATCAACTTAATCTTGATATCAAGACCAATGAATTCATGACATTGCTTGGACCGAGTGGCTGTGGAAAAACGACAACACTAAGGATCATTGGTGGTTTTGAAGTACAAGATGAGGGCAAGGTACTGCATAATGGTAAAGATATCGGATCGGTGCCACCTTACAAGCGAAATATCAACACTGTTTTTCAAAAGTATGCGTTGTTCCCTCATATGAATGTCTTCGATAACATAGCTTTTGGTCTGAATATTAAACGCAAAGATAAAGCTATCATTAAAGAAAAGGTCACAAAAGCATTAAAGCAGGTGAATCTTGTAGGCTATGAAAAGAGAAAAATTCATCAATTATCCGGTGGGCAACAGCAACGAATCGCTATTGCAAGAGCCATTGTTAATGAACCGGAGATATTGTTATTGGATGAGCCTTTAGGGGCTCTTGATTTGAAACTTAGGCAAGAGATGCAGTACGAGTTGAAAAGTCTTCAAAGGGATCTGGGTATAACGTTTATCTATGTCACCCATGATCAGGAAGAAGCATTGACCATGAGCGACACGGTTGTTGTCATGAAGGATGGTCTGATTCAACAGATGGGTACGCCTGAAGATATATATAATGAACCAGTTAATGCTTTTGTTGCTGACTTTATCGGTGAAAGCAACATCTTTGAAGGGAAAATGTTGAAGGATGAATTGCTGCAACTCTTCGGATATGAAGTGCCTTGTGTTGACAAAGGTTTTGGTATCAATGAGTTGGTGGATGTGATGATAAGACCAGAGGACATTACAATCGTTCCAAAGGACGCATCGATAATTACAGGTGAAGTAACCGATTGTATCTTTAAAGGGGTACACTATGAGACCATTGTCGTGACCAAAGACAAAGAATGGGTTGTGCATCATACTAAAGCCTTCATACCAGGAGAAGTTGTAGGTATTCAGGTAGACCCATATGATATTCATATTATGAAAAAAATGGTGGATGAGAGTGCGATGGACATGACTGTCGAAACGGAGGTTTAAGATGAACAGAAAAGTTCTGGCGACACCATACCTTCTGTGGATGGTTTTATTCATTATTGTACCCTTGTTGATGATTCTCTACTACGCATTTACCGTCACGGAGCAGGGTACAACTGTGTTCACTTTGGCACAGATGTCAAGAACCATTGATCCGATCTATCTGAATGCCTTATGGAAGTCTCTTGTATATGCAGGGGTTTCAACGTTGATTTGTTTGGTCTTGGCATACCCTTTGGCCATGATTCTTTCAAAGTATGCCAGTAGTGGCTCGGCGACATTATTTATCTTCATACTGCCGATGTGGATGAATTTCCTTCTGAGGACCTACGCCTGGTTATCATTGCTGGAGACCAATAATGGCTTTATCAATGTGGTGCTCAGGTCTTTGGGATTGCCGACGATTAGCATTATAGGTACACCTAACGCTATTATACTTGGAATGGTGTATAACTTCTTACCATTTATGGTTTTACCTATTTACAATGCACTGACCAGAATTGATCCTTTTGTGCTAGAGGCAGCCTATGACCTTGGGGCTAATAATATACAAAGACTTATGAAAGTAATTTTACCTTTGAGCTTACCCGGAATTATGAGTGGTATTACGATGGTCTTTATGCCGGCAGTGACCTCTTTTGTCATCCCGAATCTTCTAGGAAGCGGTAAAGTAAATCTTATTGGTAACTTAATAGAGCAGCAATTCTTGATGACCTATGATTGGGGATTTGGCGCGGCGCTTTCATTTGTTCTAATGGTGATTATTCTTTTCTCTATGGGTATACTCAAACGATTCGATAGTGATATGGAAGGAGAGACAGGGGTATGGTAAAAAAAGCACTGGAAAAAATATACCTTGGTATCATCCTGATATTCTTATATGCACCGATTGTTACTTTGATGGTATTTTCCTTCAACGATACGAAATCAAGAGCCAAATGGGGAGGGTTCACCCTTAGGTGGTATAAGAGCATGTTAAACGACCCAGTAATAGCCAAGTCTCTTTACTATACTTTGGCTGTGGCACTGTTGGCGGCAGCAATAGCGACGGTGATTGGGACTCTGGCAGCTATTGGCATCCATGTGATGAAGAAAAGAATGAAGTCGACAATCATTAACATAACTTATCTGCCAGTACTTAATGCGGATATTGTAACAGGGATTGCCTTCATGCTCTTTTTTGTGGCAATTGGGTTGAAATTAGGTTTCTCATCCATGTTGCTGGCCCACATCACCTTTAATATACCTTATGTGATTCTAAGCATTATGCCCAAGCTGGTTTCGATGAATCAGTTCACTTATGAAGCGGCGCTGGACCTTGGTGCCCATCCCATGGAAGCCATCTGGAAAGTGATTATTCCGGATATAATGCCAAACATTGTGACAGGTTTCTTGCTGGCTTTTACATTGTCATTGGATGATTTTGTAATCAGTTACTTTACAACGGGCAACGGTGTGACAAATTTGTCCATCACAATTTACACCATGACCAAACGAGGTATCAAACCTGAAATCAACGCAATATCAACCGTGATGTTTCTGGCCATTCTGGTATTGCTTCTGATCATCAATCAACGTAATAAGAAAGCCGAAAGGCAGGAGGTTCTAAAATGAAAAAAATAGCTGTGCTTCTAATGGCACTAGTCCTTGTTGTTTCTGGCTGTGGGGGCCAAGAACAAGCCGATCCAAACAAACCGCTGGCAGGTACAACAATCAATGTTTATAACTGGGGCGATTATATTGCTGAAGATACTATTGAAAAATTTTCAGAAGAGACAGGGATTGAGGTTGTCTATGAGTTGTTCGATTCCAATGAAATCATGTATGCCAAGTACAAATCTGGCGCTGTAGATTATGATGTTCTCATTCCATCCGATTACATGATTGAAAAGCTGATCAGTGAGGATGAGTTATTGCCACTGAACTATGACAATATTCCAAACATTCAATATATTGATGAGACCTTCATGAACAAGGATTATGATCCTGAATCAAAATATGCAGTGCCATACATGTGGGGAACTGTAGGGATTCTCTACAACACAACAATGGTGGATGAGGAAGTCAATTCATGGGATATTCTCTGGGACGAGAAATATGCCGGTAACATCATTATGATGGACTCAGTTAGAGATAATTTTGCGGTTGCACTGAAGCGCCTCGGCTATTCAGCGAATTCCACATCTGAGTCAGAGGTGGATGAAGCGGTCAATAGTCTGATCGAGCAAGCCCCATTGGTTCAAGCTTATGTCAATGATGAGGTCAACGACAAGATGATCGGTGAAGAGGCAGCGCTAGCTGTCATTTATTCAGGTGTCGCAATTCTGACGATGGAAGAAAATGAAAACCTAGCCTATGCGATTCCGGAAGAAGGCACAAACCTATGGTTCGATTCTATGGTTATTCCAAAGACGACAAAGAATCAAGCTGCTGCAGAGGCTTTCATTAACTTCATGTGTGACACTCAGATTGCTTACGAGAATACGGACTACATAGGTTATTCAACACCACAGACGCAAGCAAAAGAAATGCTGGATGATGAGGTGAAGAATGATCCTGCTGCATATCCATCAAGTGATGTGTTAGAAAAATGTGAAGTTTTCATTGATCTTGGTATACAGATGACAACCTATTACAACAACAAATGGAATGAATTCAAAGCGTCATTATAATAATTAGGCGATAAAAGAGAGTAGTTGAAGAACCGGCCTCCGAAAGTTAGATGTTACATCTAACTTTCGGAGGCCGGTTTTTTGTTGTGATTATTTAAAAAGTATGTTTTTTTATACACACAAGAGTGGTTATTTTACTTTTGTCCCATGATCTTAAAGCATATACTGGGCATAAAAGTATGAATTTGTCGATTAGGAGGGTTTATGATCAATCAAGAAGAACTTTTAGAGAAGATGACTTTAATATGTCAAAAAACAATGAGTGAAAAGTTTGAGATACCGGATGTGGACTTCAATTTTTTTGGTATAGAGAAAGGCAAAGGCATGTATGTATTGGACGAATATGTGGATGCTGCTGAAAAATACGAGCACATTGATATGATGTATGATTTGTTTGAATGGCAAAATGGTGTTGGCTATTATTGTATACTGGAGGCGGCCGACACGATTAAGGATAAACAGTACATACAATTTGTAAGGGAGTGGGTCGATCATCATATTGAAAAGGGACTACCAGAGCCTAGTGTTAATTCAACCGTACCTTTTCTCAGTATAATGAAATTGCATCAGACCTATGGTGACAAAAGATACTGGTCGATGTGTGAAGAGAGAGCGGCGTACTGCATGGCTAGAGCGCCAAGAGCTGAGGAAGGCGCTTTTGAACATACAGTACTTGAAGAAGCGCACAAGTTTACTGGTCAAGTATGGGCAGATACCATGTTTATGGCAGGGTTATTTCTCGCCTATTGGGGTTTGTACAGTAACAACGATATGTATGTACATGAAGCAGTAAGGCAGTTTCTTCTTCACTACAAATATTTGAAGGATGAGGAGACGGGTCTGCTGTATCATGGCTATGATTCTATGTCTAGAACACACCTGTCTGCTGTTAGATGGGGAAGAGCTAATGGATGGCCACTTATTGCAGGGGCGATTATGCTAACGATACTTCCAAACGAATTTCCGGGGAAAAGTGATATAGAAGAGGCCTATCTGGCACATTTAGAGGCTGTAATGAGGTATCAGAATCAGGATGGCAGTTTTCATACGGTACTTGATGAGCACGGCACCTATAAGGAATCGACGGTAACTTCTGCAGTGGTATTTGGTGTATCGAGAATGATGCGCTTGGATCTTATTGATCACAGATATTCAGATAATCTGAGTAGGGGAATAAAGTATCTCATATCAATGGTTGATGACCGTGGAATAGTAAAAGGTACATCGGGAGGGACGCCAATTATGAGGTCGGTTTCTGAGTACAATAAGATACCGTGCGTTATGTCATATTATGGGCAAGGCATGGCAGTGCTGGGGATAAATGAGTATATTTCGCTGTTAAATGATAACAAATAAGTTTGAAAACTGGAAAAAATCGGTAGAAGAAAGAACCAAACGTTTTGAACTGTCGAAACATTTTATGGAATATCGCAAACAAAGCCTTGTTTATATCTCAAGTGACGAAGGAATAGAGCTGAGAGTGAACCAGAGCATTTATGTAATCTAAAAGTTGATAATGATTATCGAATGATATAGAATATAATTACTTAGGATATTTACTATGAAACTGTAGAAAACATTACTAATTAAGGATGACTCTATGAATAGAATAAAGGAATTACGTATTTTCTTCGTAATAACATTTTTCATAACATGGGCATTATGGCTACCCTCTGTTTTGAAGGCGCTTGGTATTAGTGTGCCAATTGGCTTTTTGATTATATCCATGATGGCAAGTTTTACACCTAGTATTGTGGGTTTAATCTTGCATAGGAGATTTCTTGGCACAGAATTATTTAAAATAGATATGAGAGAGCGCTTGACTTTCTATTTTAAGAAAAGATGGCTAATTGGTATTTTAATCTTGTTCTTCGGAACATCAACGGTAAGTTATTTTCTGATGAGGTTATTTGTACGAAATTTTGTACCTGTTAATACGATGCCTTGGTATATGGCCCCTTTGGTTTTTATTCAGATTCTACTTATAGGCGGTGCTTTGGGAGAGGAATTCGGCTGGCGTGGCTTTGTATTGCCAAGATTACTAAAAATAACAAGACCAATGTATGCATCACTAATCTTGGGCGTACTGTGGAGCATCTGGCATTTGCCTTTGTTTTTTATGGAGGGAACAGTCCAATCCAATATGCCTATCTGGCAGTTCATGATTCAAAATATTGTAATAGCTTATTTTTATACATGGCTTTACAAAAGGACAAGTGGCAATCTGTGGATGATGATCTATCTCCATGCAATTGCCAATACAGCATCAGCTTTGGTGCCTTATTGGCAAAATGATATTGGAAGGTATATTGGGCTTGGTGTGTTGATTCTAGCCGGAGGGCTGGTCTATTGGTTCGAGAGGAATAGTGCGCTTAGTGATAGTAGGGAATCCTGATCAGTTGATGGTGGTAAATATAATGACAATTTAGGACAACTTTTAGATGTAGAATGGGCAAACTCATTTTAGAGTTTGCCCATTTTTAAAAAAGTTATTTAAACGGTATGTTCCTGGCCATTGATATTCGTCAATTCATCGTCATCGATAGGTACGACTAGACATTTTTGTCCATTGATGACTTCTGTTTTAATCTTAGTGAGCTTATCCGGTTTCACGTGAAGAACCACGTCATAGTTAGCCGGAGATGCTTCATCCTCAATATCTAATAAGTCCATGTCACTGTCACTGGTATCCTGATCTTCAGAGCTTTCCACCTGTGAGGCATCTGTTGGAATAGATTCTTTTTCCAGAACTTCCAGCTTCTGTTCGAGTTGTTCGACTTGGTGCATTAGATGTTTTTCGATTTTTTTCTGTTCATTGGCTTTTAGAACCTTCTTGTCAATCAGGCTTTCAGCTACTGGGGGTTCATCGCCAAAATTCTTGTCATAAGCATCCTCAATCTTCGTCGCGGCTTCTTCAGAAACGCCACTGTCAATGAGAAGGTCTTTGACTTTTTCCTTGGATAAAATGATAGGTTCAACATCGGTATCTTCGTAGATCTCTTTATACTCTTCCACCATCATATTCAGATTGTCCTGGATGTCACCAAAGAGTCTTTCAGCAATGCTCTCATCGACACTGGCATCTTTTATGACCATGGATTGGAAGGTTTCCTTTTGTATGGTTGCAGTTTGTTTTTGTGTACAACCCAAGGTATTCTCCATAAGTTCCGGATGAGGTTCCTTGGCGTTCTTGGTGTAATAAATCACCGTGTTCACATCAGCACTTCTGTCAATGAAGCCCGGGAACAAGAAGCCGTGTGAAGGCACGTCCACAACCCAATCCCTTATACGGGCTTTGATCTTACGTTCCTCATCAAAGTAGCCAAGGCCAGGCTTAGATAAAGAAACAGGGCAGATGGCGCACAGGATATATTCATAGACCTCTTCGGAGTCATCCATCTTAATGTTATCGGAGGTTTTGACAATCACATCATAGGCGTCGTGATACAACAGAATTAAGAAGTTCTCCGGATAATCATAGCTATCAATGACTTTGTTGTAAAATTCTTCAAGGAGTGCATCATCTTTAAGAGCACTGACTTTAAGGCGCATCAAAAATCGCTGAGTATCGCTTTGCAGTTGGTCATCAGTAAAGAAATTCAGTTCAAGGAGGTTGTTGCCAACACCGCCGGATAAGGATTTTTTGGCGATTTCCAAGTGCTTATGAAATTCTTCATCAGGCAAATTCAAGAAATTCTCTCGGAAGGTTGTGAGTATTTTTTTTTCACCGTTTACATAGCATCCGCATACTTTTGTAAAAGTACATTGGTTCTTCTTGAATCTTCTTTTCAGTTCAAGTATATCTTTTCTATTCATAGATTTCTCCATTTCTTATTCATAAGAAACGACTTATAAGTCATTAGTCCAGTATATATCTTATAACTTATTTGATTTGTTCGCAAACATCTTTTTGACACCTAAAGCATAAATGTTAAGTGTGCGCCTTCAATGATGGAACAAAATAAATTCATGTTACGTCTATTGTAGTAAAGAGTCCATTCAAGGGAGGTAGTGTTTAGAATGAAAAGTAAAGGATTGAATGTATTATCGGTTATTCTGATTCTAGGATTATTGACATCGTGTATTGGTAACTCTAATGTTGGCGCTGATATTGATGATGAAACAGAAGTGGCTGAAAGGGTTAAGAACCCTGTATATGCTGAAGCAAAAGTGCCGAATATCAGTGAAGCAAATAATGCATTTGCTTTTGACTTTCTGCCACTTTTGGCCAATTCTCAGGAAAGCAACTTGTTTTATTCCCCCTATTCGATCGCAAGTGCGGTGGGTATGGCGTATAACGGTGCAGTCGGTGCCACCAAAGAAGAGATGGCAGAAGTATTCCATTGGGAAGACATATCCGCTGAGACATTCAATATCGGTCAGAAGTATCTGTACAATGCACTGAATAGCAAGGAGAACGTCACCATCAACGTTGCCAACAGTATTTGGCGCAACGATGTTAATGTGGCAACCATCAAAGATAGTTTCATTAATGATAACAAGGAAGTGTTTGACGCATCCTACGATACGTTGGATTTGTCCAAGCAGAAGTCCATTGACAAAATCAATCAATGGATCAGTGAGCGTACGGAAGAAATGATTCCCAACATGCTCCAAGAGCCTTTCGATGAGGACACAGCGATGCTGCTTATCAATGGGGTTTATTTTTATGGTGATTGGTTGAATGAATTTGATAAAGAGGCAACTTATGAGCAAATCTTTCATGGGAGTTCTGGCAATAATTTGGTTCAAATGATGCATCAAAGTGAGACGTTCAGATATGGCCAGGGGGAAGGGTATCAATCTATAGTTCTACCGTATAAGAACTGGGAAGCTCAGATGGTCATTGTTATGCCAACAGATATGGAACTGGATACTTTCTTAGCGGAATTGAACGAAGAGACGTATATGGAAGTCCTATCACAAAGCAATAATACCACAGTGGTTAACTTGACCATGCCTAAGTTTAAGATAGAGACAGATACCATTTCACTGGTGAAGCCTTTGCAAGAGCTTGGAATGAACCGTGCCTTTGATCCTTACGGGGCTGATTTTTCTGGTATATCAGAGGAGGCATTAACATGGCAAATGCATATCAATGAAGTGCTTCATAAAGCTGTGATTGAAGTGGATGAAGTCGGTACAGAAGCGGCAGCAGTAACCGTCGTTGAAATGACAACTGAATCTGCCATGGAAGAAGAACAACCAGTGGTGATGACCATCGATCGTCCTTTCGTCTTCTTTATTACAGATCCGGAGACAGATACGATCTTGTTTGTTGGCGCTATCCGTGACTTGTAGTATGTGCAAATGATATTAGAGCAGTGGGTTTGTAAAAGATTACAAATGCCACTGCTTTTTGTATTTTAAAAGTACAATCTGTTATAATGGTTATAGGAAGCAATGTAGCATATTCTATTTTGTCATTTATGATGATACTCATTAAGTGCAATTAGTTCGTTGACTAGGTTCAGTCGCCTAGCAACGCCATAAAGGGAGGCAATTCGGTGGAAGGTTTGCGTTATCATTTGGAGAAGGTTCTGTATGAAGAGGCTTTGGCAAGATGTAAGTATGAGCTCTATGCAGAAGTTGCTAGAGTGCAGGGATTGCATTATTACGCAAAGGTATTGGAGGAGACATCTAGGAACGAATTGTCTCATGTACGTGAGTTGATGCGTATGCTTGATAGAATCGGCACTACTGGCACCAATCTACGGGATGCCATTGAAGGGGAAAGAATAGAGTCGGAAGAGTTATATCCCTTTATCGCAAGCCAGGCCATTGCAGATGGGGAATTGAATATCGGTCGTTTTTTCAATCAGATTGCTAAGATTGAACAAGGGCATAAAGAGCGTTTTGAAGCATTGAAGAGCTTATTGGATGAAGGCAATGTGTATGAAAGAGACAGGGCTATAATCTGGAAGTGTCGTGTCTGTGGCTATGTTCACGATGGTACACAACCACCTCAAAAATGTCCAGGTTGTCAAAACAGCCAGAATGTATTTGAACCAGCCGACTTTGCTGTCTAAGGAGAAACGATATGGGATTGTATGAGTGCAGTGTCTGTGGGTATGTATACGATGAAGCGTCGGAAGGAATCCTATGGAAAGACTTGAACGAAGATTGGGTATGTCCTGTTTGTGAGTCAGGTAAGGTGTACTTTGAGATAGCTGAGACAACCAATGTACCAGAGCCTGGTGTCACTAGTGATACTGGGGAGATAACATCATCAGATGATAGAACCAAGAAAATCGATTACGAAGCCACCTTGGATTATCCAAAAGAGTTTTATAGAGCTGCGGATGATATTGAACCATACATGAATATGATTCATCAAATGGCGATTACCGGTAAGACAGTTATTGAACCAATGCGCTCTAAAATACTGGCAGTTAGCTGGGAGGATATTCTAATCCGTGGTGCTCAGCTGGACCCCTTTGTACTACCTGAGGATACCCCTGTATCCGGGCAAACCGTTATTGGCAAGCATGCAAAGAAGCCCTTGATTATAGAGAACCCAGTATTTGTCACCCATATGTCCTTCGGCGCCCTTTCCAAGGAAATGAAATGCGCATTGGCATCGGGCAGTGCAGGTGCAAGGACGGCTATGTGCAGTGGTGAAGGCGGTATTCTAGAGGAATCCTTGAATCGTTCTTACAGATATATCTTTGAATATGTCCCGAATCTTTACAGTGTAACTGATGAGAACCTAAAAAGGGTCGATGCCATCGAAATCAAGATGGGGCAAGGGACCAAGCCGGGACTTGGTGGTCATCTTCCGGGGAAAAAAGTGACAGAAGAGATTGCCAGGGTCCGGCAAAAGCCAATGAATCAGGACATTATCAGCCCAAGTAAGTTCGAAGGCGTGGATACGAAAGAAGACTTGAAGGCACTAGTGGACAATCTTAGAGAAAGATCAGGTGGTAGACCGATTGGCATTAAGATTGCCGCAGGTCATATTAAGAAAGACTTGGCAGTGATTGCTTATGCCGGTGCGGATTTTGTTACCATCGACGGTAGGACTGGGGGTACCGGTGCCAGTCCGAAAGTTGTCAAGGACACGACGACGTTACCGACAATCTTCGCTTTATACAGGGCAAAAGAGTATATGAGGGAAAACAATCTGGATATGGACTTGATCATAACAGGTGGACTGAGATTATCGTCACAATTTGCAAAGGCACTTGCAATCGGTGCTGACGCTATTGCCATCGGTACAGCGGCTATGATGGCAACCGCATGTCAGCAATATCGTATTTGTAATACGGGGAAATGTCCTGTAGGCGTGGCAACACAAGATCCAACCCTTAGAGAGCGGCTTCATGTAGAGCATAGTGCCAAGCGTCTTGAGAATTTTCTTAATGCTTCTTTGGATGAGATAAAGACATTTGCTAGGATATGTGGTCATAAAGATGTTCATGACTTATGTCTGGAGGATCTTTGCACGTTGAATTCTGAGATATCAGGACATACGAAGATAGAACATGTTTGATGTATTGTGATTGGAATACATCGGTTATAGATGACAGCTTAGGAGGCTTTTTATGGGAAGAATCATTGATGAAGTACCAGGACTGTATCGTGTCATTCAGATCAATCCATTCAGGAAGACGAAAGGTGTTACTTTTGACTTAGTGCCAATGGATATGTTCGACCATATCGACTCTATGGATAGGGTATTGCATGAGGGTTCGGCAGTATCGCCGGGGCCTGTAGCGGATGTGCCAAATCCATGGTATATGCATCAACATCAGAATGACAATCTCATCGTCCTACACGGCACTAGATATGTGGATATCTATACGCCGGAACACGGCAAAGTCGAACACTTCACGGTGACGCCTAACCAGGTATACAAGAATGGCGAGCTCATTTCAGATGAAGGGGCGATGCTGGTTTGGCCTAGGAATGTATACCATAGAATTATAAGCGGAGAAGATGGATCAGCATCCCTCAATATTGCAGTGCATTATGAAGGCTTTGATATTCGCCATAACTTCAGTATCTATGATGTGGATACCAGCACCGGTGAAGTAAAGATGCTTAGAGAAGGGTATAAGGATCAGCTTTAGCGCATTCAGGAGAGTTGTGGTGTCGCGGTTGCGACAAATACTTGTAGTACCAGAGCGTTTTGTTAGTAGGTAAATTAGGACGCCGATAAATGTAGGAAATACGACCCTAGATCCATTATGCGGATTGTTATTGCATGTCTATTCTGTTACAATTAATTCTGTGGCTATAAGTGATAAAAGTATGTTTCTTTTACTGCTTATAGCCATATTATGATAAGAGGGGAAAAGGTCATGTGACTTTATTCGTCTTAAGTCATAATGACAATTTAGTTGACGATTGCAGTCGACACTTATTAGGAGGTAACAATGAAACTTACAAAATTAATGACACTTATGGTAGCCTTGATTATGGTGCTTGCTGCATGTGGACAGAGTGCAGAAGAAACCAAAGGTCCTGTGACAGTTGCAACGATGATCGATTCTGAGGGTGCGGTTCTTGGGAACATGCTGATTTTGCTTCTGGAACAGGATGGGTTTGAAGTGACCGATAAGGTTGGACTTGGTACACCGGATATTCTTCGTAAAGCACTGATGGGTGCGGAGGTGGATCTTGTCATCGATTATACAGCATCCGGCCAATATTATGGTGCTGTCGCAGAACCGGAAGTATGGTCTGATCCGGAGCTTGGTTATGAAGCCACAAGATCTTTTGACGAAGAGACAAACAATCTTCTGTGGTTGACACCGGCACCTGCTAACAATACTGAGATGCTTGCAGTAAAGCGTTCTTTTGCTGAAGAGAACGGTTTGACGACAATGGCTGATTTTGCTGATTACGTTAATGGCGGCGGTGAAGTCAAATTGATCTGCTCATCCAGTTTTGCAGAGAATACCCTTGGTCTTGTAGGATACCAAGAGGCGTATGGTTTTAGTTTGACAAGTGATCAATTGATCGTTCTTAGTCATGGTAACACGGCTGAGATGCTTAAAGCACTGAACGATGGTACAGATGATGTGAATGTTTCCCTTGTCTATGGTACTGACGGTTCTTTAACAGAAATGGATATGATCATCCTTGAAGATCCTGAGAATGTACCGCCTGTTTACTTGCCAACACCAATCGTTCGTGGTGAAGTGGCAGAGCAGTACCCTGAGATTAAAGATTTGTTTACAGAAGTCTTTGAATCCTTGGATGTTGTGACCCTTCAGACTTTGAATGCAAAAGTGGCCTTTGGCGGTGAAGAAGGTAAAGATGTTGCCAGAGCGTATCTGACTGAAAAAGGATTTTTAAATGAGTAGGCAGCTTTTGCGCCTGTCATTATATGAATATGTAGGAATTGGATTGATTCTCCTTGGCGGAACGGTTGCAGTTTTTTTGAAGCTGCGACCGAACCGTATAGAGGAAGGCATATCCATGAATATGCTGACTGCCGTAGGGGAACTTTGGTTACCTACGGCGGCTGTCGTTATCGGGTTGATTTTACTGGCTGCATTGGATCCGTCGAGAACGAAGGATGAGCACAGATTGACACAAGGAATACGCTTAGTTAAGGTAATTGGCTTGGCGACGGGGCTTGTGTGTCTAATTCAGTTCAGCGCATCAGGTGCCACAGACTTATTGATGGATCAGCCCTCTGCGGCCAGAGTATCCCTTGGTATCGGTTTTTGGCTGGTGTTCTTGGGGATGGCGATGATGTTGATGCATAGTTTGAAATTATTATCTATGCCACTACTTACCTTAGGCATTCTTGGAGTGATCATTGGGTACGTTATCATTGCTTATCATATGGGACTGCTTGACGATCTTTCCATCGTTAGAGAATATACCAACAAATCCGGACGGATCGGTGATGAGATGTTGCGCCATATGCAATTATCATTGGCAGCATCCTTTACTGGACTATTCCTATCCCTATTCTTAGCCGGACAGGCATATCGATATCCCAGCAGACGAGGCATGGTCATGTCTTTTGTCAATATGGCACAGGTCATACCGACCCTGACCTTTCTTGGGTTAATCATGATTCCATTGACAGCGCTAGCAGGTGCATTTCCATTTTTAAAGAATTTTGGTATTAGTGGCATCGGGTTCATTCCTGCATACATCGTATTGACCATGTATGCCATATTGCCAATGACAACCAACATATTGGCAGGTTATAACAGTATCGATCCAGACATACTGCAAGCGGCCTATGGAATGGGTATGACACAGAAACAAGTACACCGAAAAGTAGAGTTACCCTTGGTATTCCCCTTTTTATTCAGCGGTTTTAGTACGGCGCTGGTTCAGACAGTCGGCAATACAATCCTTGCTGGACTTGTTGGTGGTGGTGGTATTGGTGCCATACTATTCTTAGGATTGGCCCAATCGGCACCGGATTTTGTTATACTGGGTGCTCTACTGGTTGTAAGTGTGGCACTGGTGCTAAAACTCATACTTGCTAATCTGCAACTTCTGATAAAAAGGCTGAATCCTGTGGAGGTACAACATGATTGAACTTAAGCATATACACAAGTCCTATGGGTCACAGCAAGTCCTAAGAGATATTAACATCACCTTTAAAGCAGGTGAGTTATGCATGTTGCTGGGGCCTTCAGGGTGTGGAAAATCAACATTGTTAAAACTGGTCAATCGTTTGATAGAACCTAATGAGGGGGAAATCTTCATAGACGGTAAATCATCGTCAACGATGAAGCCTGAGATATTGAGACGACAAATTGGTTATGCCATTCAAGGGGTGGGTCTCTTCCCGCATATGACCGTAAGGGAGAATATTGCGGTAGTACCCAAGCTGCTAAAATGGGATAGTCAGCGTATACATGATCGGGTGGATGCGTTGATGGATCTTATGGGAATTCCAGAGGATTATGGCAGTAAGTTGCCATCCATGTTGTCTGGGGGTGAAGCTCAGCGAATTGGTGTTGCAAGGGCCCTTGGTGCAGACCCTGATATACTTCTTATGGATGAACCCTTTGGTGCTCTAGACCCAATAACTAGGCGAAGACTGCAAAATGAATTTGTCACCCTTCAGAAAAAACTTCATAAAACAGTGGTTTTTGTCACTCATGATATTGGTGAGGCGGTTCGTATGGCGGACAATCTTGTATTGATCCATGATGGTCAAATACAGATTTCCGGCAGACCGGAATCCATGGCAAGTCAAGAAGAGACGTTGGCAAGATCCTTTTTTGGCGACCAATTCACCTTTGAACTTTTAGAAAAATATACTTTGGAAAGTTATCCGAGTGTGCTCCAGAAGAATAGAATTGAGCCTATAAAAGGCGTAGCATCAGGCTTGACTCATCGCTCGACTTTTAGAGAGGTCATTACAGAGATGCTTGAAAGTGGTGAGACGGAAGTGGGCGTCCATCTTGAAGAGGGTATGGCTTCAGTTGGATTTCGCGACCTTGTGAAGATGTTTGGAGGTGCTGGTATTGACTAAAGTGATGATTAGTCGTATCATTGACCGATGGTTTGTTAGAGAGATTCTGATTATAACGCTATTTGTCGCTTTTGTTTTTGGATTCTCCTATTTTGAAGCGGTGTTCACTGCTTTGTTTGGTACGAAAAAACCAACGGTAGAATGGTCACCACTCTATGAATTAGCATTGGATTATCTGATGGTGGTAGCGATATCCTCCATGGTTTCTTTGGTTATTGCCTTTACAATTGGTATATTGATCCACGTGTATGAATGGGATCAGTTAAGAGAGCTGACGGCAACTGTTGCAGATTTTGCAACAACATTTCCGACCATTGCTGTGATTGCATTATTGGTTCCGGTTCTAGGCTATGGCTTTGAACCTGTAATGGCAGCATTAATCTTATATGGTCTCTTGCCTATCCTTACCAATACAGTAAAAGGTCTTGAGGAAGTAGACGACGCAATCACCCAAGCAGCAACAGGTATGGGGATGTCGCCGTGGCAAAGGCTGTTTAAAGTGGAGCTCCATATGGCGATGCCTATGATCTTGGCAGGTGTTCGGACATCCGTCATCATTAATCTCGCGGCGGCAACTGTTGGTGCTGTTGTCGGTGCTGGTGGTCTTGGTATGCCTATAGTTAGCGGCATTAGGACTAATGAGCCGATATTGATTTTGAAAGGTGCGATTCCGGTGGCGTTACTGGCACTGCTTGTCGACCGATTGTTTTATAGGTTTGAAAAGAGGTTTGAATGGAAAAAGAGTTAATCCTCACTCAGTTGGAAAAGTCCTATCAGAGCTATCTGAGAACAGAAACACGCCTTGTTGGTGTAGGCTTATTTAAGTCTGCTGTGGCATATGAGCAAAGTTCTCTAAAGGTTCATAAAGGACGTGCTTTTTACTGTCAGATGATAAAAAAAGCTACTGAAGGACGTGCCGTCAAGGCGGCTAGCGAGCACTTTAGCTGTGATACAGCGGCACGAATTCTTGGGCTCAGGCCATACTACGATGAGGAAGAAGGTATTGATGGCTGGCATGAGAGTGGCCTATACGCGGACCGTCATATTGCAGAGAAACAGCATGATGAAGTAAGACCGGTTGACTTTAAGACAGCGGGCGTCGCTATTGGTCCAATAGGAGAATTGACCGTAGAGCCAGACATTATTCTTATCGCCTGCAATCCAACTCAAGCAATGCGTCTGGTTCAGGGGTATACCTATAGCCATGGTTTTAAGACGGATTTTAAAATCAGTGGTCAGTGTGGTGTCTGTTTTGAATCGACAGCATTGCCATTATCACAGAGGGACTTTACTGTATCTCTCTTATGCTCAGGTACACGCTTTATGTGTCAATGGCCGGACGATACCATGATGGTTGCCTTTCCGTATGAGATGGCACAGAGTATCCTAGATGGTCTTGGGATGACTGCAGAGCGTGTGGAGTCTAATGCAGTGAAAGAAGAAGTGAAAGAAAATCTGTCGAAGTACGATCTGGAAGAAAAAGCCGGACTCAATATAGATACAGCCTACTACTATCGTCGATCATAGGAAGGGACAATATCGATGTTAAATACCAAATCTATTTTTCAGTCGATACAACAGGGGTTGCTCATCTGTGACAAAGATGGAAAAATTTTGTACTTCAACAAAGCATACGCTGATTTTATCGGATATCGCCTTGAGGATGTCGTAGGCCAACCTATTGAACTAATCAGGTCTGGCTCTGTTGTACCAAATGTCATTAAATCAGGTAATGCATGGGAAAACATCTTCAGGACGGAAGACAGCCAGGATTACTACGCCAATGTATACCCGATCATTGATGGCGAGGTTGTAAGTGGTACAATCTCCATTGTGACGACCATTGATCAAGAGGTATTGAAAATGAAGCCGGAAAGAACCCTTAAGGAACGGGTTCGTGATTTTGAGAAAAAGGAAATAGAAGAGATGCTCTTTGTCTATGGATACGATATGGAAGGCAAAGAAACCGTTGCCAAGAAGCTTGGCATCTCACTGGCAACCTTGTATAATAAATTGAATTTCTAAATATTTAGAAGTTATTTTCAACCACTTTGACTTGGTTGAAGCCTCCTAATTATAATAATGATGTGACTAAGGGTTGAACCGACATCATCGTTATAATTAGGAGGTTTTTTTATTGAAAAGCATAAGAATCGGCAGTGGGGCGGGATATGGTGGCGATAGAATAGAGCCGGCCATGGAATTGATAGAAAAAGGTGCTCTTGATTATATCATTTTCGAGTGTTTGGCAGAGCGTACCATCGCTCTTGGGCAAGAGGAGAAAAAAAGAGATTCATCCAAAGGATATAACCCACTACTGGACTATAGAATGAGGAGAATACTACCTTTGTTAAGAGAGCATAAGGTGAAAGTAATCACTAATATGGGCGCAGCCAATGTGGAGGCAGCTGTACAAATAACCTTCGAGTTGGCGGAAGAATTCGGGTTAGATGGGCTAAAAATTGCTGGTGTAACAGGAGATGATGTGACTACGCAGATAAAGGCCAGTGGCCATTTGGATGTGCTTGAGACACAAGATAAACTTAATAATCTTGAGGGGAATCTCATATCTGCCAATGCATATATGGGTGCAGAGGGGATTGTACAGGCTCTGAGTGAAGGGGCAGATATTGTCATTACAGGTAGAGTAGCGGATCCTTCTCTGGTCATTGGTCCCCTGGTACATGAATTTGGCTGGCAGGCAGACCAACATCCGAATCAAATGGGACAGGGAGTTTTGGCAGGGCATCTTCTGGAATGTGCCGGTCAAGTGACTGGTGGCTACTATGCTGATCCGGGTTACAAGGAGGTACCGAATCTTCATCGGATTGGATTCCCCTATGTGGACATGACGGAGGATGGTACTTTCACAATATCAAAAGTGGCAGGTTCGGGAGGGTTAGTGTCCGTTGATACCTGTAAAGAACAGATGATCTATGAAATACATGATCCTGCCAGATACATGACACCAGATGCCATTGCCGATTTTTCAAAAGTGTTATTCACACAGGTAGGCACAGACAAAGTTCTGGCAGAGCATGCCACATCACATGGCAAACCAGATACTTTGAAAGTAAGTGTCGGCTACGAGGATGGCTATATTGGAGAAGGCGAAATATCCTACGGCGGACAAAATTGTCTGGCTAGAGCGAAGTTAGCGGCACAGATTATAGAAAAAAGAATCGTGGATACAGGCATTGATACTGATGAATATCGATGCGACTATATTGGCTATGATTCTCTATATCAAAGTAAAATAACAGCATTACTCACAGAGGCGCAACCCTGTGAAGTTCGCCTGAGAATCAGTGGTAGAACGAAAGATGAAACCAATGCATGGTTGTTGGCAAATGAGGTGGAAGCACTATATACCAATGGCCCAGCCGGTGGCTCCGGTGCGAGGAAAAGAATTGAGAAGGTGGTTTCGGTTTGCTCTGTGTTCATTCCACGAGAAAAAGTTAAAAGCCAAGTCGAGTGCTTGATTAGTCATAGGAAAGAGGGGTATGAGGAATGAGATTGAAAGAATTGGCACATGCAAGAACCGGTGACAAAGGGAATATTTCTAATATATCTGTTATCGCCTACTCTCGGGATGATTATTTTTTTCTTAAAGAGGTACTGACAGCAGAGAGAGTCAAAGAATTTTTTTCGGAGATATGCCATGGTAAAGTTGAACGTTATGAATTGGATCAACTTCAGGCGATGAATTTCGTCCTTCATAACGCACTTGGAGGGGGTGTTACCCGTTCATTGGCACTTGACAGACACGGCAAATCACTGAGCAGCGCTTTACTTGAAATGGAACTGTAGAAAAGGGGGGTAAGCATGGATTTTATAAAAATACTTTCAGAAATCACGAGAAAAGCCTATGTAGAGCTTGAAGAAACTCCGTCCTATGGCACTTACAGGAAAGAAGAATGGATGATCCCTATGAGGGATGGGGTTAAGCTAAGAACTAGAGTATATAAGCCTTCAACATCCTCTATGACGCCAATGTCCAAAGAATGGCCGGTTATATTGGAACGGACCTGCTATCCGGAGCAAAGTGTCATAGCAGATATACATGGTGAGAATTTGGCAAGAAGAGGGTATATCTTTATCTCACAGTTGTGTAGAGGTGTCGGAGGTTCACAGGGGGAATGGGTTCCGAATATCAATGAACGTAATGATGGGTCTGATTTTGTATCATGGTTGAACGAACAGCCATGGGTGTCAGCCATCGGTTACTGGGGAAATTCTTATCTTGCTTTGACGGGATGGGCAATAGCGGACATCGTACCAGATAAAGTGAAGGGGATGTGTTTGACCCATTATGGAACAGACCGTTTCAAATCAGCTTATGAAAAGGGTATGTTCAGACAGGATGTTCTGACGTCATGGTCCATGAACAATGCTGGTTATCCAGTGGAAGCAGACCGGATGGATTCATACAGATACATGCCTCAGATTCAGGTGGATGAGGCATTGTGGGGCAAGGCGATTCCTTGGTATCGTGAATGGATTACCAACACACACAGCACGGACGAATATTGGCAAAAGGGTTGGTGGAAGACCTTACATGAGATACCAAAGAATGTCCATGTGCCTTTATACATTAGAAGTGGATGGTATGACCATCATCATGGAAGTGCCATGAATACTTGGGCGGCACTATCACAAGAGACTAAGAAGAAAAGTTGGTTGGACATAGGCGGTTGGAATCATGGGTTTAGAAGCTGTATTGAAGGGGAACCAATAGAGAATCCCGGTAAAAATGAAGTCCAAGCCATCATCGAGTGGTTTGATTTGATCTTAAAGAGAAAAGAGACACCAACAAAGCGTATAGCTACCTATGTCATTCGAGGTGACAGATGGGAGCATCATGAATGTTGGCCGGAGCAAGATGTAGAAGTTAAGAAGCTATTTTTCAATTGTCATCAAGAATCTGTTGTGGGGAAAGTTTCATTCATGCCTGTTCATGAAGAAAAAAGTGCCTCTTACCAGTACGATCCCAATAATCCAGTGCCGTCTGTAGGTGCCGAATCACTGTTGGCCCATATAAAGAATAATGGAAGTCTGCTGCAGCAAAGTCCAGGAACAAGGATGGATGTTCTATCCTTCGTATCAGATGAGCTGACCTCAGATATACATCTTGTGGGGGCTATTCGTGTCCGTCTATTCGTTTCCACAGACTGTGAGGATACAGCCTTTACAGCAAAAATTATGGAGATTCAGCCAGACGGTAAGTCCTATAGCATAAGGTCTTCTATTGCATCGATATCTCATAGTATAGAAGGTACTTATGAACCCGGTAGCGTTATCAGCCTTGACATAGAATGTTGGGATGTGGACTATCTTGTTAAGCAAGGCTCCAAGCTGAGGGTTGATATCTCATCCTCTGACTTTCCCCAGTACCATATACACAGCAACCAGTCTGGTGAATGGGTCAAGCAGACTGAAGTGAAAATAGCGAATCAGACGGTTTACTGTGGTGGCAATAAAGCGTCGTATATAGAATTGCCAGTGAGGTGATAGATGACCAAAGCCTGACAACTTATCATTGACAAATAGATAAAACAATGATAGATTAGCTTAAGTAAAAATCAGTGTGTTACTGTTCGGCAGGCATTAACGATACAATCCCAGAAATTGGGGCATTGTAGGTTGATGTCTTTTTTGTTGTTTATTATTATCCAATAAAAGTCAATCGGCAAACAACCCCGGAAAGTTGAGAAAAAATGAAAGACAAGATTTTCAGTATTTTGCAAAGGGTCGGCCGATCCTTCATGCTACCGATTGCCATCTTGCCGGTGGCAGGTTTGTTACTTGGTATTGGTAGTTCCTTTACCAACAGTACCACATTGGAGACTTATGGTCTTATGGGTCTCATGGGACCTGGCACTGCTATTCATAATGTCCTTAACGTCATGAATCAAAGTGGTAGTGTTATATTTGCCAATTTGCCCTTGATCTTCGCTATAGGTGTTGCCATTGGTATGGCTAAAAAGGAGAAAGAAGTAGCGGCCCTTGCAGCGGCCATTTCCTTCTTGGTTATGCACTCTGCAATCAGTGCGATGATTACGGCATATGGTGGTAGTGAGGCACTTATGAGTGGTGCTACAGCATCTGTTCTAGGGATCACTTCCCTGCAGATGGGCGCCTTCGGAGGTATCATTGTTGGTCTTGGTGTCTCTGCACTACATAATAAGTACAGTGGTATTCAGTTACCTCAGGCAATTTCTTTCTTTGGTGGGACAAGATTCGTTCCAATCATCAGTGCTATTGTGTACTTGATTGTCGGTATTGTTATGTTCTATATCTGGCAACCGGTTCAGACGGCTATCTACAGTCTTGGTAATCTGGTTATGCATTCGGGGTATATCGGTACATTCCTGTTCGGTTTCATCAAGAGAATGTTGATTCCGTTTGGTCTGCACCATGTATTCTATCTTCCTTTCTGGCAAACAGCGGTTGGCGGTACGATGGAGATCGGTGGGACCCTTGTGGAAGGTGCACAGAATATTTTCTTTGCACAACTTGCAGACCCAACGACAACCCATTTCTCATCATCGGCAACTAGATTCTTTACAGGTGAATTCATTGTGATGATCTTTGGACTCCCTGGGGCGGCATTCGCTATGTATAAGTGTGCCCGTCCTGAGAAAAAGAAAGAAGTAGAAGGTCTTTTGTTCTCATCAGCCTTGACATCTATTTTGACAGGTATTACAGAACCGATTGAGTTCTCCTTTCTCTTCGTTGCGCCGATACTGTTTGGTGTTCATGCAGTGATCACGGGTCTTGCTTACATGATTGCACATATTATGAATATTACAGTTGGTTTGACCTTCTCAGGCGGTTTCATCGACTTATTCTTATTCGGTATACTACAAGGGAATTCAAATACCGGTTGGTTGATGATACTCCCAATCGGTATTGCTTATTTCATCATTTATTACTTGATCTTTGTGACGTTGATTACAAAGTTGAACCTTAAGACACCTGGTAGAGAAGCGGATGATGAAGAGACAAAGCTTTATACAAGAGCGGACTACAATGCAAAGAAAGCCGGCGAAGGCAACGATGAGACGATCTCACGTCAAATCACAGCCGGACTTGGTGGGAAAAGTAATATAATGGATATTGACTGTTGTGCCACAAGACTTAGGGTGACAGTTGCAGATGGTGCTAAAGTGGATGAATCTATCCTCAAAGCTACGAAGGCTGCAGGGGTTGTAAAAAGAGGCAATGGCGTTCAAATCATCTACGGCCCTCATGTGAACATCATCAAGGGCAATCTGGAAGATTATCTTAAGACTGCCCCAGATGCGGAGCCTTCCCTTGATAGTAGTCAGAAAAAAAGTTCCGACGATCGTGTAGAAATGCCTGTTGCTGATGTGGAAGAAGTTGAAGCAGTCAATGAAGGTATTATAAAGGAATCCATCATGATTGCTAGTCCTATCACGGGTACAGCAGATGATATTACAACAGCACCGGATGAGGCATTTGCCGGTAAGATGATGGGGGATGGTTTTGTCGTTACACCAACTGACGGAACCATAAAATCACCGGCTAATGGTAAGATTTCCTTTGTCTTCCCGACGAAGCATGCTATCGGTATGGTAACGGAAGATGGATTAGAGATACTGATTCATATTGGTATTGATACAGTGAAGCTTGAAGGCAATGGTTTTGAAGCTCATGTAAAGAACGGCGATGAAGTGAATAAAGGTGATGTGCTCTTAACGGTTGATATTGATGCAATCGAAAGCAAAGTACCATCAATGACTTCACCTGTGATCTTCACAGCGTTATCGGACAAGCAAAAGGTACGTTTGTTGCATAAAGGTTATGTTACTGCAGGCGATGACCTCGTTGCAATCGACATTTACGAGTGATAAAATAATAAGGCGTCAAAAGGTTCATTTATTTTGACGCCTTATTATAAAAATGAGTTAAGCATCAATCATCTGGATCTGAGAAAAGGGGGTTTTCTATGTTCCGTATACTGAAGGTATTGAATCATAATAGCATACTTGCCCTGAAAGAAGATAATGTGACAGAAGTGATTATCTTGGGTAAGGGGGTTGGCTTCGGGAAGAAAGTCAGTGAGCGCTTTGAACCGGAAGTGGATGTGAAGATTTATGAATTGAAGAAAGAAACGGAACGTGGGAACTCTTTCACTTTGGTTCAAAAGCTGGATCCTATGTATCTGGAGATCACTTCAGAGATCATACAATCAGCTGAAATACTTCTAGGTGAACTGGATGAGAATATCTTGCTCCCGTTGGCTGACCATATTGCTTTTGCCGTTGCCAGGATCAAAGATAATGGTGTTCTGATGAACCCGATGGCACAGGATATCAAAGTGCTTTTTGATAAAGAATATATGGCAGCAAAAAAAGGTGTGGAGATCATATTAGGGAAAACCGGCGTCCGAATGGAGGAGGATGAAACCAGCTATATTGCACTTCATCTTCACTCAGCTAGGGACAAGGAAAATATGTCTGAGGTGTTGAAACAGACACAGCTGGTTCATGAGAGCATGTCTATGATTGAAGCTTACATAGAAAAGCCTTTAGATCCGGATTCACTAGCATATAACCGTTTGATGAGTCATATGAAGTATATGCTCATGCGAATGAAAAAAGGTGAAGGGATCGAACTGGATATGAATGATTATATTAAGAATCAGCATCCAAAAAGCTATGATTTCTCTAGGATGCTATGTAAGAAAATCGGTGACGATACAGGTCTTCCATATACAGATCAGGAGATTGGCTACTTAGCGGTTCATATTGAACGGGTCAGGATGTAGAGTCATTTGTTTGAAATTTAAGGGTTGACATAAAGTGAGTAACAATGGTATTATAATCACCGAAAATTATAAAATGATGTTGGGCAAGACGGTTTGATGATGATACGGTTTCTTCAAGCTTTTTGCAGGCATCAAGCAGTTAAATGAAAATGGTAGTGAGGATTAGGCATCTGCCCAATTGTAGCGAAAGTTATAATTGGATAGGTGTCTTTATTATTCTCGAAGCAGTCATAGGAGGACATTATGCCAAAGAACAAAAAAGAAAGTTTTATATTCACCTTGATGATGTGTACAATTATGGTACTCGTCATGACCTTTTATAACATGTTCAGGTCCCATGGAACAGAAGGACTTATAGTTCAGACCTTGATTGGATTTCCTTTAGGGTTCGTCGTTGCTTTTGTTGGAGACTGGTTCCTTGTAGGACCCTTAGCAAAGAAGGTTGCCTTTAAGTTTGTGGGTCACAATGATCCAGTGATCAAGAAAGCATTGGTGATTTCAAGTTGTATGGTGACCGGGATGGTCATATATATGTCTCTGTTCGGTGCAATTATGGGTGTCGGTTTTACAGAAGGACTTTTGATGGCATGGTTAATCAACATCCCATTGAATTTCATTGTAGCACTGCCATTGCAGTTGGTTGTAGCAGGGCCTATAGTTAGATTTGGTTTCAGCAAAGTGGTGGCACAGGCCGCATAAGAAGTTAGAAACAATTTTGTCTCTTTTTGTTTGTTATTTGACGTCATATAATGAATTCAACAAATAACAAACGAATGGAGGAACTTGATATGAATAAATTTGAAAAACTAAACCAATACTTAAGCAACCTAGCTGTGATGAATGTTAAGCTCCATAACCTACACTGGAATGTGGTCGGTATGGAGTTCATGGCAATTCATAACTTCACAGAGACTCTATATAATGACTTTTTTGTGAAATACGATGATGTGGCTGAATTGATTAAAATTCAGGGTGAGAGTCCTCTCGCATCAATGAAGGGATACTTGGCAGCAGCCACAATTTCTGAAAGTGATCAAATAAAGTTTAGCCCTTCAGAAGTGGTTGCCATTATATCAGAAGATCTGAAAATACTTCGTAAAGATGCAGTGGATATAAGAGCTATTGCAGATGATGAAGGTGACTTTGAAGCTGTCGCCATGTTCGAAGGTCACATCTCTGAGATTGATAAGAACCTTTGGTTCTTGAGAAGTATGGCAGCAGCGTAGTAGTCAGATAGTAGCAGAAATGAGCATTAAGGAAGACCTTCTTGGTAATAGGAAGGTCTTCTTTTTAGTTTGTTAGGAACCTTGCTATTTGGTCATGTGCAAATTATTTTCACATATGTTATAATGGCGATAATTTATTGACTGATAAATATGGGCGTCAAAACGCTATAGTCTACCTGGATTTAGAGAGCGTTAGTCTGGATGCTTAAACCATAGATGTAAATGATGATAAGAGCATCAATGATAGAATGAGAGGCGAAAGATTTGGAACAAAAGAGCATGATGGCAAGATTTGCCAGCTACTACAAACCCCACAAAAAATTGTTTGCGCTGGATATGATTTCAGCGACAGTGGTGGCAACCATTGATCTGGTATACCCACTTTTATCGAGAAGTCTGTTGAATGACTATTTGCCGGATAGTTCTTCGGCACTGAGACCCTTTGCAATGATTATAGGCGTCATTGTTTTTCTCTACATATGTAGGGCTGGTTTGCAGTATGTGGTTGATTATTGGGGACATATATTGGGTGTACGCATAGAATACGATATGCGTAAGGAGTTATTCAATCATTTGCAGAAGCTGTCTTTTAGCTACTACGATAAGACGAGAACAGGTCATATCATGTCAAGGATGATCAATGACTTGAATGAAATCAGTGAGCTGGCCCATCATGGACCGGAGGACTTATTTTTATCAGTGCTGATGCTGATTGGTTCTTTTGTCATGATGCTCCTTGTACAGTGGAAGTTGGCGCTGGCAGTCTATGTGATGATTCCTTTCCTTCTTGTGTTTGCAGTGATGCAAAGGAAGCGGATGTCCTTAGGCTTTAAGGAAGTGAAGAAAAAGATGGCGGGTGTCAATGCTGATCTTGAGAGCAGTATATCGGGGATTCGTGTAGCGAAATCATTTGCCAATGAAGCATTTGAGATTGAAAAATTCGATAAAGGCAATACCCTTTTCAAATACTCGAAAAATGTGGCTTTCAAGAACATGGCGTTCTTCACTATGGGGATGGATTCTATGATGAAGTCATTGAATGTTATTGCCTTAGCCGGTGGTGGCTATCTGATCTATGCTCAGGAAATGACCTATGCGGATTTGATTGCGTTCATATTCTATATCAATTCCTTCTTACAACCAATCAAAAAGTTGACTCAATTCGTTCAGCAGTTTGAATCAGGTATGGCAGGTTTTGAGCGTTTCAGTGAGATTATGTCGATTGAACCTGAGATTCAAGATAGGAAGGATGCTATTGAGATAAGAGATATTAAAGGGGATATTCGTTTTGAAAATGTGACCTTCAGCTACGATGAGCACAACACGGTTTTGAAGGATATCTCCCTTAATGTAACGCCGGGACATACATTAGCTTTGGTAGGGCCTTCAGGTGGTGGTAAGAGTACGATGTGCCACTTGATTCCTAGATTCTATGAAGTGGAAGATGGTAGAATTACACTAGATGGGATGGATATTCGAGATATCAAGATGAGTTCTTTAAGAGAAAATATCGGTTTAGTATCTCAGGACATCTTTCTTTTTGCCGGGACTATAGGTGATAACATTCTCTATGGAAGAACGGATGCAACAGATGAGGCAGTCATTGAAGCGGCGAAAAATGCAGAGATTCATGAGTTTATCATGAGCCTTCCTGATGGGTACGATACCCTTGTGGGAGAACGCGGTATTCGTCTGTCAGGTGGACAGAAGCAAAGAATCAGCATTGCAAGGGTATTCCTTAAGGATCCAGCGGTCTTGATTTTGGATGAGGCCACGTCGGCCCTTGATAATCAAACGGAGATCAAAGTTCAGAATGCCCTGGAGAAGTTAGCGCATGGAAGAACGTCTTTGGTTATTGCCCATCGTTTGTCCACTATTAAGAACGCAGATGAAATTGTGGTGATGACAGAAGAGGGTATCGTTGAAAAAGGGAATCATGAAGTGTTGTTGGAGCAAAATGGTCTGTATGGGTCTTTGTATAAGGCGCAGTTTAAAGGGTATATTCCGGATGAAATTGTCGCAGGTCCTGACACCTTGTATTCATCCGAAGCCTCAGATATTTGAGCAAAGGGCGCTCAAGAACTCGTTTCGTGATGAACACAAGGCGCTAGGCCCTGCTCGGTTCCGCGGGAAGAAGATATTAATGAAAGTGGTGTGTGAATTATGAGATATGATAGATTGGAAAGTAATATTATTGATGTTATTGAAGAACAGCAGATTAAGCTGGGGTTTATGGAAGAGACTATAAGACTGTATTATCCTCAAGAATCTTTGGTGACGATGCTTGATACGGATGAGTCTTTAGAGAGTATTAGAAAAGGAATTACTGGTTTTAAGGCAGCCGTTAGAGACCGATTAGGTGAAATACGTGTGACTAGAAGTGAGGAAAGATTTTGCTTCATTATACCACCTGTGGGGGCAGTGTTTGTTCATGAGCATGCAAAAGATAATGAATTCCTAAAAGCGTTCATTAAGCAGATAGAGGTTCATGGGTGTACGATTGAGGATTTGGTTGAAGTGTGTAAGAGGTTTTCTGATAAGGTGATCTGTCAGGAAGAAACCCATGGTGAGTTTGATTATGTGTTGTATTTTGAGGATGGTGAGCCGGATGATTACCGGTATTGTGTGAAGTCTCATGGGGCCCATATGATTTATCATCGGTTTAGTGAGGTGGATTATTTGGGCTTTGGGTTTTGATGGGGATTGTCGCTGGGGCAGGTGCCTTGTATTCGTCCGAAGCCTCAGACACTTGAGCAAAAGACGCTCAAGAACTCGTTTCGAGACGAATACATCCAGCTGGTCCCGCAAGAAGAAGGATGTCAATGTTAGAAGATGATAGGCTACAGGCAGTAATGATTGAGAAGTTTTAGTGAAATGCTGATAATAGTATTGGTAACTTCTATAATATATGAGCTTCAATGAATATATGAAAATACAGCAACAGGAGATTTCCAAGCTATAGGAGATTTCCTGTTGTTTCAGCTTTGGGCTTCTTTACGCGGTATCAGAAGTAAGCATTATGTTTAAACAAAAATATAATATGTATGACATGAAATTTAAATTCTGTATATGTTAGAATGTGTCTAGTGTGAGTTTGGGAGGTGAGTGGTCTCGAGAAAAACGTAGTTGGTGTTTACCATTATCCAATTATGAGGAAGTTCTAGACATTTTTATGGGCCTATTTGCCTAGCTGAGAAATTAAATATTCAAGATAAAATTAATTCAATTAGAGGAGAAAGAAGGAGTTATCCCTCTGACTTACCGACCAATATACTAGTTATAGGAGGAGAATCATGAAAGTAAGACTGTTTGCATATATACTGATGGTTATTATTTTTTCCGCATGTAGTGAAGAATCTGTACCATCTGAGAAAGCTGAAAGTTCTCTAGAGAAAGTAGCAGAATTGAGGGCAGAGTTGCTTGCATTAGAAACTGAATCAGAGAATTTACGACAAGAACTGATTGTCCTGTCAGATGAGAAACTTGTTTTAGAAGAGAATTATAATAGGGTAATTAGTGCTAATGAAGAACTTAAATTAAAGATTGAAGAAAAACGAAATTCTCTCAAGGAAATGACAGAACTGATAGACATCAAGAGAGAGGAATATGAGGACAAAGAACACTTTACAAGAGTTGGGCTCTGTAATATAGAAGATACATTCCGGAGCATAATGTTTAATCTGGAAATTGGTAATGAAGAGTATGTTAACAGTCTTATAGCAGATAATATTGAGTGGCTTGACGGTAATTTACATACAATACATATGAATGATTCTTTTGTACTTCCTAGTAGTTCATTTTACTTTACAATAGATTATTATTCAATAGATTATAATCTTGGTGAAGCAGGAATAATATATGAGTTTTTTGATGAGAATAATGAACGTATTTACTTTTGTCTGGCATCCTTTATAAAGGTAGATCATAGATGGCTACTAAATAGTATCGAAACAACTCTTGATCCTGGATAAGCTTTTTAATATTACGTCCTCTAACAGTGATTTGAAAACATTGACAGTGAACCGGAAGGATGTCCATGTCGTCAAATCATGGAACGTTAGACTAACTATTATAAGCCAAGAGCATAACATCAAAGAATCAAAATGGCGGTATCACGTGAATAGCGACCCTTTGAAGTGGATCAAGAAGGTGTACCAGTGCGTAAAATGTGCTGAAGTGCTTGGTAAATCAGCAAGTAGTGCATAGACAGAAAAGAGATGTAGTGAAGTGATATTCAGTATATCAGAATAATAAGCAATAATAAAAAGTTAAAAAATGTCACATTTCTTGATTTTTATCTCTCTTTATTATTAAAGAGTAGGAGGACTTATGGAAGATAAGACATTATATCTTAAAGAAGCTCAACAGGGACAGCAAGAAGCAATCCGTTGGCTTGTTGAATTTTATCAGCAGAGAGTATTCAGGTATATTTTGAGGATGGTCAGAAATGGTCATGATGCTGAAGATTTGACTCAGGAAACGCTCTTGCAGATGTGCCGAAAACTACATCAAGTCCGTAGTCCAGAGGCATTGAATTCTTGGGTTTATCGTATAGCTTATAGGCATGTACTTAAATATTCAAGAAAAACGTCTGGCGACAGATGGATCTCTATTGATGACACCGATATAATTTTGACTGCAGATGAGGGTAATGAATTTACGAGTCAAGATAAGTTTTATGCATTGGATATATTGGAAGGCCTTAAGAAGAGAGAAAAAACCCTGTTGTATCTGCGTGTGTCTGAAGAGATGCATTTTAGTGATATTGCGCTTATTTTGGATATATCTGAATCTACTGCGAGAAAACGTTACGAAAGGACACGGCAAAAACTCAGACAAAGACTTGAAGCTAGGGAGGTGAACTACGTTGATAGGTATTGATCAATATTTGGATGAACTTATTGTTGGTGAAGAAGTTAATAAAGTAGATTATTCAGATTGTATTATGGACCAATTGAATGAAAAAAGAAGTAGGCATAATATAACTAGAAAGGGCCTGATATTTCTAGTTGCGATTTTTTTACTTATGCTTACAACTATATATGCATCTACAGGAATTACATTTAATAAGGATGGGTCGGTTTCTTTTTTTAGTGATGATAACAATGAATGGAGGATTTTGGATGCTTTTACAATTCCGGAAGTGAAGGTAAATGAAATAGAAGCTTATAGAAAAATGTGGAAATTTCTTGATGCGCAAAAAGATTGTGATAATGAGATTGTTTTTGGTTATTACAAGTACAATAAGGACAGTGCACCTATTTTTGTGACGAATAATACAAAAAGTTATTCGGATGACGAAGATGTATTCTTGGAAGATACGAAAGACATTCCATATGTCAGGCTGTTTCTTGATCAATTATCTGAGGAAAGAGTAATGAAAGGCAACCAAATATCGATTGAGCCGATCTCGGGATATATAGTAAATCAAAGGTCCTGGGAATTGAAGGAAGAAACAGTGGAGTCAGCAATGGAACCTGGGGAGATGATTTGGGACAAAGTGAGGGTAGATGCCGAAGTGGTGGACTTAAGTATGTCATATAAAGTACCTTTAACTGATGGTACTCTTTCGGAAATAATCTCTTTGAAGGTTGGTGTTAGTAAGGGGGTTTCGGGGAGTCTAAGCGGTTCTGAACACCCATCATATGAAATCAAAAGCCTGGAAGATGGAACATTGGCATTGGTTGAGAGTGTGGAAGATAATTATCTCCAGATATCTGCAATGTTTGGAAAAAGTATGGTGATATTTAATGTCCCGAAGACTGTATACGATAGAGATGAAGCAATTGAAGTTGTTCAGAAAATTGGTGAAAGTATAATTGAGAATGGAGATTCCTATTCAATATTTTTTGAATAGTATTATATAGTTTTTAAAAATATTTTATCCTCAAATTTGGATATGTAGGTCTTAGATTAAATGACTGCTAATGATATAAAGGCCAGACCATGAAGTGAATATTACCGGATTATTTAAAGATCTTTCAGCGCTTGATTTAGTGCTGAAAGATCTTTTTGAGCTAAGATATTAAAATAACTTTGATTTTCATTTTTTACAGAGGCTTGAGACAGCAGTATCTTATTTTTGCCCCCCCTAAAAAAATCGATGTTATGATTGAGTCATAATGACTTGTACGGTATAATGGGTTCAAGTCGAAGCGGGAGGTGCTTATGCCGTATAAAACACCATTTACTATTACTGAAAAAACAGTCAGCCAAGTTGCAGACATCATGGAGATGATTACAAGATTATCCTTCAGGGATGTACAGGGCATTAATCCAAGACTGAGGCGTGACAATCGTTTGAAAACAATTCAAGCTTCACTAGCAATTGAAAACAATTCACTAACTTTAGAACAGGTAACAGCTATAGTCAACGGGAAAAGAGTCCTTGGTCCCTGGCAGGAAATCGCAGAGGTTCAAAATGCATTTCAAGCTTATGAGATATTACTTGAACAAGATCCATATAGTATTGAATCGATGCTTAAAGCACATAAATTATTGATGCAAGATTTGACAAAAGAAGCAGGTATGTTCAGAAGTGGTGGCGTGGGTATATTTGCCGGAGAACAATTGGTTCATATGGCACCGCCAGCAGACTTAGTGCCTGAACAAATTAGTGCTCTTATTAGCTGGGCAGAATCTTCGGAAATGCATCCATTGATAAAAAGCTGCGTTTTTCATTATGAATTTGAATTCATTCACCCTTTTGCCGATGGTAACGGTAGAATGGGGCGAATGTGGCAGACATTGATTCTTTATAGATGGAAAACGGTATTTGCTTGGTTGCCAGTGGAAACGCTGATCAAGGAGCGCCAAGAAAAGTATTATGAGGTACTTGGGATGTGCGATAAGGCAGCTGATTCAGGTTTATTTATTGAATTTCTTTTGGAAGCAATCCGCGATGCATTATATGAACTTGAGGGTACCGAACAAGTTGGCGTACAAGTGACCGAACAAGTAGAAAAGCTCTTGGATGTAATAGGTGAAGAGCCGTTAGCTGGAAATGAGCTTATGAAATTACTGGATTTGAAGCACAGGCCAACATTTAGAAATAATTATTTGCTTCCAGCGCTTGAAGCGGGGTTGGTTGAGATGACTATTCCAGACAAACCCAATAGTAGCAAGCAAAAATATAGAAAAGTTAAAAGTTAGTGTATAGTTTATTTCACTATATGTGAGCCTGTTGGATTGGAAATGTTGCCGATTCCGCGGGCTTTATAGCGTGGTGATAAACTGTGAATAACGAGCACTATATAATGCTGCTACAGATTGACGGGGGAGTTTCTCAGTGATATAATAAACTTGTAATACAATGTAATACATATAGATTTTTAGTACAATAGGAGGTGTCATAATGAGTACAATTTCATTGAGATTAAATGACAAAGACGATACATTAATTAGAAAATATGCGGAATTACACCATATGGATTTATCAACTTTTATTCGACAGGCTGTAATTGAAAAAATTGAAGATGAATTTGATTTGACATTATTCGATAAAGTCTGGGATCAGGAACAGAATCAGGAAAGAATTAGCCATGAAAACTTGAAAAAGGAACTTGGTTTATGATGTATAAAGTTGAATATACCAAAACAGCAGTCAAACAGTTGAAGAAAATGGATAAAAAGATTGCGGCTTTTATTATTTCGTATATCGAGGCTAATCTTGTAAACTGTGATAATCCAAGAGCGTTTGGAAAAGCGTTGCAAGGGAATTTGAGTGACAAATGGCGCTATAGAGTAGGTGATTACCGGATCTTAGCCAAAATTGAAGATGAAAAAGTTATAATAACGGTGGTTGAAATAGGGCATAGGAAAGATGTTTATCGCTAATTTTCACATTAAAAGGCCTGCAGAATTGGAAGTAATCACGATTCTGCGGCCGTTTTGCACAGTAGTGAATAGTACAATCACGCAAGGGTCACTCTGAGAAGCGAGTGACCGCATCCAGCAATTCAATTAAAATCGAATCAATTTAGCACCATGAGCAGGTATCGTACACTCTATGTGGCCATTTTCTTTCTCGTAAATGTCGCCGGTCCAGAGTTCGGTACCTTTTTTACTGGCAAAAGCACCTTCAAGTAAGGTTTCTGGGATGGTAATGGTCATTGATTCCTCGCTGAGGTTGAAAAGGCCTATGCAGCGTTGGCCTGTTGTCTTATTATCTGAGTACCAGATGGCAGAAGTTTTGTCTTTACTGTATTGCTTAGCCGACCAATCCTCTTTTAGAAGATCAAGGACATCTTTGTTGGTAAGTAGACTTAGTGTCCAGTCATCCAGAAGGGTCAACTCTGCACCGATCATCATTGGTGATCGGAAGATGGACCATAGGCTCATCATGGTTACTTGCTCGTCTTTGGTGAAGTTGGTAGGTCTTTCGTTGTCAAAGCCCTTACCAACCATGCCAAGTGGCAACATGTCACAGTCTGGATAGGAACCTTCAAGTACGTGTCGTTCCCAAAGCTCGCAACGATCGAACATATTAAGAAGCAGTGGCCATGAATCCCAGAAGTCGTCTGTGATGCGCCACATATTGGCGTATTTGTTATAATGCCATGCCTGTTCAATTAAGGCAGGTCCAGGAGACAGACTTAAGACAATTTCTCTGTCGACTTTCTCGATGGCCTTATATAGCATTTCTATTTCTGCTCGGGCGCTGTATGGGTTTTCAACATACATATTCGTATTGGCAATATCATCACATTTGATGAAATCAACGCCCCATTGGCTGTAAAGTTCAATGAGCGAATCGTAATAAAGTTGACCGGCTGCTGTGTTCTTGACGCCATACATATCTGGATTCCACTTAGCGATAGAATAAGGGTTAGCAATCTCATTGGCTGTCAGATCACTGCCTAAGATAGGGGTGTGCTTGTGAGCGGCCTGTCTTGGAACACCGCGCATGATATGAATACCGAACTTAAGACCAAGGCTGTGAATATAATCAGCCAAAGGTTTGAAGCCTTCACCATTCTTGGCAGAAGGGAAACGCTCTGGACACGGAAGGAGACGAGAGTATTCATCCATCACAAGATCAGAGAAGGGAATGTATTGGTGTTCATCTCTTCTTGTGCCCGCATCTGAGGCATACCATTCAATATCAACAACAATATAAGACCAATCTGTCCCTTTAAGGTGAGTTGCCATATAGTCTGCATTGGCCTTGATTTGAGCTTCTGTAACGGTGGTATCATAATAGTCATAGCTGTTCCAGCCCATAGGCGGTGTTTGGAAATTTGTTTTTAACATAATGGATCCTCTCGATTTGGCTTTTATTTTGATGGATAAAATATATAACGTATAAAAAGGTAAATATTTGATAGTACATTTCATATTACAAATACTTGTAAATCACCTATATAAATAATAAGATAAACTAGATAATATCCACAAGAATAAGATTTTGACATGAAAAGGTAATTTTTTGATGGAGTTTAGGAATTTTGGTTTTTTGATTGATCAATCCTATGGACCGAAGGTCTTTCAGCTGTTGGATATGGGTGTGGAGACACAAAATTCATCCTCATATCATTATGACAATTTGAAAAGAGCCCATTATGAAGGCTATATTTTCCAATATACATTGAAAGGCTCCGGTGTTTATACCTATAATGGCACTTCATATAATATGGAACCTGGGATGGCTTTCTTTACAAAAGTGCCAGATGAAAGTGCCTATTTTTATAATGGGCATGGTGCGACGGCATGGGAGTTCTTCTATATACATATAGATGGCATTGGTGTGGATGATTTTTACCGCCAATATCATTTTCACAGTGAGCCGGTTTGTCATATAAAGGAAGATTCACCTCTTATTAGGCGTTATGTAAGTATCCATCAACAGTTATGCCATGGCCATGAAATGGCAAAGTATGAAGGTAGCCACTTTGTCAGCGATTTTCTTCATGATCTTTTAGCTGCCATAGATCGGCAGAAAGAAGCGACCTCGGACTATGTGACAAAAAGCATCGATTTAATGGAGGCTCTTTACTTTGAACAAAGGGGGCTAGCGACTATAGTAGAGACTCTAGGAATCAGCCATAGTCATTTCACACGCCTATTCAAAGAAGAGATGGGCATTACACCAATTGCTTATATGACCAATATTCGAATGAAGAAAGCAGTCGATCTATTGCTTAACAGCCATGACTCCATTGAGCATATTGCGCAGAGCTGTGGTTATGCCTGTGGGAATTATTTTTCAAAAGCCTTCAAGGAAGCCATTGGAATGTCGCCAAGTGCATATAGAAAGAGCCACTAGTGATACAGTACGCTATTCTAACCTTAAGAAACCTCTGTAAAATATATATTAATTGTTCATAGAATGTTCATATTTTCAATAGGTTTATGTGAGGAAAACGCCGTATCATAAGTATTATCAAAAAACGATTGAAACGACAATAATAAAGTCGATTAAGGAGTGTACTTATGAAAATTAAGAAATTAGGCGCAATGGCATTAACCATAGCAATGGCAGTTTCACTAGCAGCTTGTTCACAAACAACTGAGACATCTACAGCGTCAACAGCAACAACGACAACCACAGTCGCATCAACGGAGAGTTCAGGTTCAACCGTTACGGCAACAGCTACCTCCAGTAGCACATCCACAGGAACGGTGCTTCTTGATACAGCGGAGATGTTCAGTGAGAGAGATCTGGAACAAACGGCGGATCTTTCAGAAGCAACGTATATAGAACTTGTCAGCAATGAAGATGTGACCATTGATTCAGAAGGTGTCTATGTTCTAAGCGGAGACGTAACCAATGTGACAGTCTCTGTTGAAGCGGATGATGAAAGCAAAGTTCAGATTGTTCTAGATGGTGTTAGCATCACCAATGATGATTCACCGGCAATCTATGTGAAATCGGGGGACAAAGTCTTTGTAACGACAACAGATAGTGACAACTATTTTGAAGTGAGCAGTGTGTTTACTGCAGATGGTGATACCAACTTGGATGCAGTGATCTATTCGAAATCAGACTTGGTTCTTAACGGTACCGGAACACTTGAGATTGTGTCCACTAGAGGCAATGGTGTGACAAGCAAAGATGACCTTAAAGTAACTGGCGGTACATACATTGTTACTGCCCTGGATGATGGTTTTGAAGCAAACGACTCAATACGTATTTATGATGGCACAATGACAATCACTTCAGGGGCTGACGCAATGCATAGCGAGAACGACGAAGATTTGACCCTTGGTTATATCTATATTCAAGGCGGTACGATTAATATTACGGCTGGCGACGATGCGATTCGTGCAACGACTGTCGTACAGATTGATGGTGGTGATATTAACATAGAATCCTGTGTAGAAGGTATTGAAGGTACTTATGTACTCATCAATGGTGGTAATATCGATGTATATTCAACGGATGACGGTATCAATGCAACAGCTAAGAGCAACTACGATGTTATGATTGAAGTCAACGGTGGAACGATCAATGTTGTTATGAGCAGTGGCGATACAGATGGATTTGATGCTAATGGAAGTATTGTCATCAATGGTGGTACAATCTCTGTAGAAGGTAATTCTGCCTTTGATGCTGATGTATCAGCAATCCTCAACGATGGTAATGTGACAGTTAACGGCGAAGTGATCACAGAGATCACCATGTCCCAGATGATGGGTGGTGGTGGCCGAGGTACAAAAGGTAACAGACCATAAGAAACTGAATCCTCGATGAGATCCGATGATAGAAAAATGAAAAATATAAAGTTTTTTAATACTTCTTTGATGATTTCATCACATTATGCACACAATCAAAGGTTATAGTAATAGTACCTCATAAAACTGGTGCCTAACAAAAAGGCAACAGTAACATTTACACCAACACCCGGTGTAAATATCCTTCATATTTTACTCCCTCATACAAAATAGTAGATTGAATCGGACCCGTCCATTGGCGGGTCCTTTTCATGCAATATAATAAATCTCTGTAGCTAACATAGATGCATTTCTGGAAATATCACAATTGTACATAAAAAAATCATTATTGGAGCATTTTTAGGTCATTATACAATCACATAGGTCCTTTGGCGGATGGTAAGGTATTAACAGGAAGAACAAGCAACCCATTCCTAGTACATAACCTTATCATTTTTCTTATTTTAGGAGGAAGTTATGAAAAAACTTGTAAGTGTATTGATGGCAATGATGCTGATATTTAGTTTGGCAGCATGTCAAGGGGAAGAAGCGGCCGAAGAAACGACTGCGACAACAACAGAAGAAGCAACAACAGAAGAGACAGCGACAACGGAAGAAACAGAAGAAGCTGCTCCAGCGATATATCCAGAAGAAAAGATTCTAATTGGTGTGGAGATCTACGATCCAACAGAATCAGAAACCATTGAGATTCAGAAGTATTTTGAGTATCTCTCAGAGCACTTCAATGTTGAATTCAAATATTCAGAAGCGATCCAAGACGCTGAGCAAGAAATGAAGTTCATTGAAGACTGTGCCATTGCAGGTGCACAAGGGTTCTATGCTTATTACAATGTTACCGGTGCTGAGCAAATGCTTAAGGTCCAAGAATACGGTATGTATTATTATGGTGGTAGCTCAGAAATCTATGAGGCAGTAAAATCAGAACCTAACTATGTAGGTGTTATCTCAGGTAACGGATCAGACTATGAGAATGGTAAAGCCCTCGGTGAGTGGGTTGTAGATCAAGGTTACACAAATGTTATTTTCGCCAACGGTGGTGCTGACTTTGGTGTTGGTATCTTCGTAGAACGTCAACAAGGTTTCCTTGACGCGATTGGTGAAGACGTCAATGTAACAGTTGTTAGAGGTTTCCCAGGTGATCAGTTCTTTGCTGATCAAGCTGCAGCCCTTGCGACACCTGGTCTTGAAGCTGTCATTGCATCTTTTAACGGTGTTGACTTCTGGGCACAACCAATTGCTTCTGCTGGATTGACAGATGTTCGTCTTGCAACAATCGGTGCGATTAATGAGAACTACATGAACGCATTTGAAGGTGGTCAGCTTGACTATCTTGTAGCTGGTAACATCGAATCCACAGGATTTAGCCTTGTTCAAATCATCAATGCACTTGATGGCCATGCGGATGCTTATAAAGAAGATGGCGTAGCTCTTAGCTACAGTGTTCCAACCTTTACAATCAATTCTGTAGATGATATCAAGCGTATCCTTCAAGTTCAGAACTTCGATCGTATCTTCTCAGCGGATATGTTGAAAGAGCAGATTGTAGCTCTTAACCCAGAAGCGAATCTTGAGACACTCAAAGCTTTGGCTGACAGTGGAACACTTGAGAACATTAGCAACAGATAATCATCGTAATGTAATTGAACATAAGATATGACAACAGAAGAGGGGCATACACCATAGCCCCTCTTTCTTAATTAGAGGAGAACAATGGTAGATCAAAGAGAAGTCTTATTCGAGGCCAAAGGCATAAGTAAAAACTTCGGTTCAACAGTAGCCCTTGATAAGGTTGATTTAAAGGTTTATAAAGGTGAAATCCGAGGACTTATCGGAGAGAACGGCTCCGGCAAATCAACCATATCTTCCATAGCAGCAGGTATGCAGCGTCCGGATCAGGGCGAAATGTTATTAGAAGGCAGTAAACATGCACCGGCAACAATGATTGATGGTGCCAAAGCCGGTTTTGGCATGATTGTCCAGGAAATGGGCACGATATCCGGCATTACAGTGGCCCAAAATATATTCCTTGGGAATGAGAAACAATTTAAAAAAGGTGGCTTGGTCAGTCAGAAGCTGATGAACCAGGCGGCGAAAAGACTATTGGATGATATAGGGTTCACAGATTGCGACCCTTCCACATATATTGATGCTCTGAATATGCAGGACAGAAAGCTGGTAGAGATTGCTAAAGTCATGTGGAGCGAACCAAAGGTGTTGGTTGTTGATGAGACGACGACAGCTTTGTCACAAAAAGGCAGAGACATTATTTATCGTTTGATGCAGCGAATGAAAAAAGAAGGGAAAGCCGTCCTCTTCATTTCCCATGATCTTGAAGAGACAATGGAACACTGCGATAGCTTGACGGTGCTCCGTGACGGTTCCCTTATTGCAACACTTGATAACAAAGATTTTGATTCAAGTGTCATCAAACGCCATATGGTCGGACGTGAGATTGGTGAGAAATACTACCGACTTGACCAAAAGTGCACTCATGAAGACGAAGTGGTTCTAAGAGCTAAGAATCTTACCACGGGCAGGGGCTTGACTAAGAATATCGATCTTGAATTGCATAAAGGTGAAATTCTTGGCATTGGCGGCTTATCTCATTGTGGTATGCACGAACTTGGTAGAGCCTTGTTTGGAGAAGAACCGATTTTAACTGGAGAAGTGACTTATGTACCGACCGGAGAAAGAATTGATCACGCAAGAACGGCCATGAAATATGGTATGGGCTATGTCTCTAAGAACCGTGACATGGAGGCATTGGTACTGACTGCCAGTATCAAGGAGAACATTATCGGGACAGCCTTTGATAAAGTTGCTAAGAAAGGCATTATCACGAACAAATCAGAGCGAAAATATGTGGACAAATTAGTGGATATGCTGAGAATCAAATGCGCGGGCATTGATCAACAGGTACAGTTCTTATCTGGTGGAAACAAACAGAAGGTCGTCTTCAGTAAATGGATAGGACGTGACTCGGACATTCTTATTCTGGATTGTCCAACCCGCGGGGTTGATATTGGTGTTAAAGCAGCCATGTATCAACTGATGGAAGATATGAAAGCCGCCGGTAAATCCATCATCATGATATCAGAAGAATTGACAGAACTCATTGGTATGAGCGATCGTTTGATGATTATGAAGGACGGTGAGATGGCAGGCAGCTTGGAACGTGGCGAGAACTTTGATGAGAACGCAGTCATCGAGTTCATGATATAAGGAGAATGAAATGACTTCTGCAGATGTGATAAAGAAAAGTAAACTATTGAATCGGGACCGAATCATCAGCATGGCTTCTATTTTGGGATTGGTCCTTGTTGTGACAGTATTTGCCATATTGACAGACGGTAAAAGTATCAGCCCAATTAACCTGAAAATCCTATCAAATCAAATTGTCGTAACAGCTTTGGTTGCCATCGGTATGGTGTTCTCTTTTGCCAGCGGTGCACTGGATATGTCCGCAGGTGGCTCTTTAGGAATATCGGCCGTGGCAGGTGCCTTGGTTGGACTTGGGACAGGCAGTTTTTGGCTGATGATTTTAACGGTATTCATTGTATCTATGAGTGTTGCCGCTTTAAAAGGCTTCATTGCAGCTTATCTGACCTTGCCTGTATTTATTGTGACAATTATATTTGGCAGTTTCCTTTCGGCAGTTGGTTTGGTACTACTTGGTACAACGACGACCTTATCTCTTAGCAGTCTTATTACGATTAGGGATATGACCTGGATTAATATTATTTTCCTGGTGGGATTTTTCCTTTTTGCGCTAGTGATTTTTAATTATACGAAGATTGGTAAATCAGCCAAACTTCAAGGGGGGAACCCTCTTGCATCAGGACAGTCCGGTATCAGTTCAAAGAAAACAATTATCTACTCTTTCTTGATGAGTGGTCTTGGTATTACACTTGCAGCAATCATCACGATACTTAAGACGAAGACAGTAACGGCACAGACGGGTGGCACAATAGGGAATGATATTCTTGTTGCAATCGTTCTAGGTGGTATGCCTTTATCAGGTGGACCTAGAAGTAAAATCAGTGCAGCGCTAATCGGTTCTGCTACCATAACAATTCTCAACAATGGACTTAGTATCATGAACGTATCCAATGACGATATTCAGATTGTCAGGGGTATCATATTCCTTGCGGTGGTGTTTGTGACCTCCATGTCCTACAGAACCAAGTATTTACCTCGTTAATCAATGGAAGTGCTGATAATGATTCGGCGCACCTTATCTGTCCTAGAGGAGTATCTTCAATGGAACGTATAAAAAAAATAGGAAAAAATACCGTCATGCTGATGCTGATTCCAGCCATCACATACTTGATATTTTATGCATTGTGCGCCCTGCGTGGTGTAGAGGGGTTTGGAGTCGGTGTGGATTTGACCGTCATGCTTAGAAACACAGTTTATACTGGCTTCATCGCCTTAGCAGTCTCTTATAACTTGACATCCGGCCGTTTTGATTTTAGTATTGGATCTACTTTGATACTTTCTACCATCATCGGTGGCATGATTACTTTGCAATTCGGATTAGGTCCAATAGGCTTACTACTTGTTAGTTTAGCAGTTGGTGCAGTGCTTGGAATGGTTTCTGGTCTGGCGTATACGGTTCTTGGCTTGCCACCAATGGTTGTGTCCCTTGGAGTAGCTATGATTTATGAAGCCATTGGTTTTAAGATCAGTCAAGGTGCTGGTGTCAAGATGATTGGCCGTATGGATCTTCTTATTTGGTCACAAAAGCCGGCCATCTATATACTTATGGCGATTGCACTGGTAATTCTGTATTTTGTACTTAACAGAACCACTTTTGGCTTCAATACTAACTCACTTAGATCAGGACAAAAGATTGCAGTGGATGTTGGTATCAATGAGAAATCCAATGCTGTTATCTGCTATATGATCGGTGGTATCTGTATGGCGGCGGCAGGCGTTGTTAACATGAGTGTTCTTGGAACAGTAACACCTGAGATTGGTCTGGGCAGTGCGGCTTATATTCAGAATGCCTTTTTACCAATGTTCATTGGTGGCATCCTTGCCAAGTACTTCGATCGTAACTTCGGGGTGATTATGGGTGCCTTGACACAATCCATTATCTTTGCCGGTATCGGTAAATTGGGCGTGCCTTCCGCGTGGCAGTCAGTTATAACAGGGATCATCGTTCTTTGCTTCTTCGCATATTCTTTCAATGCGTATCGTATTGTAGAATTCAAGATGTTCAAGGAAAAAAGAGCTCAAGCTTTAGCAGAGCAGTAAATCTTGGCAATAAAAGAGCAACAGATGGACCTTGCTCTTATCTGTTCAACACCCTTAATACATGTTATAGTAATTGAAGAAGCGTATCGCTTCATTAACATAACATAGACATAATGTATGAATCGGAGGAATGGTGCATGAAACGTCAGCATAAATGGACATTGAATTTTCGTCTATTGGTGGTTACGGCGTTAATCACCATTCCTATTTTATTGGTGCTTCTTTGGATGAACCGGACTGGCGTTGCAGGCCTAAGGGCACAAAAGTTAGCCCAAAGTCAGGTGGAAGTCACTTCTGAGATTTCTCAGATCGATACCATTGTGGAACTTCTGGATATTTCATTAATCAACTTGACGGCCAATAACCCTGACTTTCGATTGGTAGCAAGCACGCAGGAGAAGAATCTGGAATTCTGGCGGGCCAATCAAAGAAGCAAGTTGAAAATCAGTAATTTAAGTGATGCATCAACCTTGGCATATACAGTGTTTGCTTATTATCCAAAGCCTCAAATATTCATTAACAGTCGTGTGGAACCGGATTTGACCTATCAGATACGTGAAGCGGTGGATGAAGAGGCGGGATTGCCTATTAAGAATCATTGGAATACATTGAAAAGCAGTGATACCTACTATACGGCACGTGTCATCAGCTATGAGACATATTATGTGGGCGCATTTCTGACCTACGACAGTCTGATGAAAAAATTGGGTGTAAAGAATACGGAAGACATTCGCTATTATTTCATCAGTGGAGAAGGACAGGTATTGAATGGGTTGGAACACCCGGTCATTGGTAGTCATGACAGTGACATGATTCGCTTTGAAGACAGAGATTGGTACATTGCATCGGATGAAAGTGTCAAAGGGGATTTTGGACTAATCAAGTTGATCGGCAAGGAACAATTGGACAGTGAATTGCCTAGGGTTACAAGCAGTATTCTCATAGGAGCGGCGGTCGTGCTGGTTGTGCTAACGATATTCATACTGGGTATTTATTTCTGGGTTATATCACCGATGAACCATATGAAGCGAAGCATGGCTGTTATTGAAGCTGGTGACATGACCTATAGAATCCCTGAGAAACCTTACGCCAGTGTAGAGTTTGAGAACGCCAGAGTACAGTTTAATACGATGATGGATCAGCTCGAGCAACTGAAGATTGTTATTTATGAAGGGAAGCTTGAACGACAGGAGACCAAGCTTCAATATCTGTCACAGCAAATTCAACCTCACTTTATTCTGAATTCCTTGAATACTCTTTACAACTACTGTGATAGGGACCCGAAAGCGACCAAGGAAATGATACTGTTGTTATCCAGGTTCTATCGATATGTGGTGAATATCAACTCCAAATATGTGTCTCTTGGGCAAGAACTTGAACATATCGAAAATTATCTGCAATTACAAAAAGTCCGTTTTCCTAAAGCTTTTGTCTACGAAATCCATTGTGATGAATCCTTAGAAATCGTTCCGGTCCCGCCATTTATCATTGAGAGCTTTGTGGTCAATGCGATGAAATATGGCTTGGTTTACAATCGATTAGGACGCATTATTATTGACGTCACTAAGCTGGATGAGTTTAGAATACAGATAAGGATTTCAGACAATGGCGATGGGTTTTCAGAGGACGTGCTGGAGTGTATTGATGATTATAAAAGTACAGGTGTGGTTTCAGAAGAACTTGGTGTTGGACTGAAGAATGCCATAGAAAGACTTAAGCTGATTTATAAAGATGATTCTGAGATACGTTTTTATAATCAAGCACCCACAGGGGCGGTTGTGGAGATGGAAGTTCTTCTGCAAAACAGGAAGGAGGCAAATCATGGAGATTAATGTATTGATTGTTGATGATGAGGCATTTTCTGTAGCGACACTGATGGAAGAGATTGATTGGCAATCATATGGTATCAATCAAGTGTATGGTGCCTACAGTGCTCAGGAAGCAAGAGATATTATGCTTAAGGAAAATATACAATTGGCCTTTTGTGATATAGAGATGCCGGGTGAGAGCGGTTTGGAGCTGATTGAGTGGGTTCGTGAAGGCACTAGGCTTCAGGGGATCATCATGGAATTTGTCATCCTGACCTGTCATCCTGAATATGAGTTCATGAGAAAAGCCATGCAGATTGGCTGTAGCGATTATCTTTTAAAGCCTATTGACTATAAAGAGTTGGACCGTGTTATAAAAAAGGCTGTGGAACAGTTAGAGAAGAACCGTCTTGAATACACAAGACTTGAAACAGTAGAGGAAATTGTTTCAGAAGGTGAAGACAAGCAAGATATTGTTCAAAAGAAAATCTTGCCTTACATTCATGAGCATTTGACAGAATCCTTCACTGTATCAGACCTTGCTAAAGAAGTAGCCCTTAACCCTCAATACATGATGCGCCTTTTTAAGAAAAGTACCGGTCATTCCATTGTGGAGTATGTAACAGAAGCCAAGATGGTTTTGGCAAAAGACCTTCTAACCAAAACCGACTGGGGCAATGATATGATTGCTGAGAAAGTCGGTTATATCAGTTCTAGTTACTTTATCAAAGTGTTCAAACGGGTGTTCGGTATGACGCCTAGGGAGTTTAGGAAAAAGTTAGGTTAGACAGTATTTGACAGTCAGTGGTACATATATGATAAAAAGGTGGTGAATGTTATGAATGTCAAAAAAAATCCAATGCTATTTTATATCGGTGTTTTAAAAAAGAGATGGCATGAGTACATCACTGCAATATCAGCAAGGACTTCTATCGGGCTGAACTTAGCGGTTATGTTGATCGTGATTCTTATAGCGACTTCCTGCCAATCAAACCCAGGTATTATGAACCAAGAAGCTGAAGAGGAACCATACATCATCGCAATCGAGAACTTATCCCTAGGACAGGATTATAAAGACACAGAGCTGGTTGAATCTGCAATTAACGATATCATTATGCCGCTGATCAACTGTAAGGTAGATATTGTCAATTATCATATCGCCAATCATGACACGAATGTCACCTTGGCTGTGGCAGGCGGTGATAAGCTGGACCTGATTAATACGGGGCTTACCACCAGTCTGGCATCACATATAACGGATGGCAATATAATACCCCTTGAAACGTTGCTGGCATCCTATGCGCCAAAGCTTATGGAAAAAGAAGGCGCGCTACTGCAAGCGACAACTATTGACGGTCATGTATATGCGGTTCCAAGCAGTCTATATCCGAGTAAGGCTAATGGTTTGGGGGTTAATCAAACCTTATTGGATGTCAATGGTCTTTCCTTTCCGGAAGAGGTGACACTAGAGGCGTTGACAGAGCTTGGAAAACAGCTGAAGCAGAAGGACCCCAATGCTTTCTTGATAAACAGCGCAGATGGCTCGTTAAGTATATTTGATGTTTTTTATTTTAGCGAGACTTTTGGGGTGGATTATTCACTGGGGGTTATCTTCAATCCTCTTGTCAGTACCAGTATCGTCAATGTCTATGATACAGAAGTCTATAGGGACTATTGCTTGACCCTTAGAGAGTGGTATGAACTTGGGTTGATTCCTGAAGAGGCATTAACTTGGGGGCTAACTGGGCAGGATGTCTTCAATGCCGGCAATGTTTTGTTACAACAGCAGAATATCTCTCCTATAGGGGACCAGATTGTTCATAAAAAAGGGTTGCCATTTGAAGAAATCTTAGTGGCGACGACGCCTAATGTTTTATCTCTAACGTCTGTTCAGGAATATGCTTGGGGTATTACAACAACCTGTGAGCAACCGGATAAAGTGATGCAATTCCTGGAACTTCTCTATACGAGAGAAGACTTGGCGAATCTATTTAGCCATGGTATAGAAGGCTTACATTATGAAAAAGTCAGTGAGCGTATTATACGTTATCCAGATGGCGTCGATGGTGTTACTGTGGGCTATGGTAAGATTTTTTCCATGTATGGTGACGCCATGCAGCAATATCAGTTTGAACCGGCGACAGAGGACTATTATGAAGAGTTAAGAATTTTTGTCGAAGAGGCACAGCCGTTAAAAACTTATGGCTATTCCTTTGATGCCAGTGCTGTTGCTTCCGAATTGTTGGCTGTGCAAGATGTTATTAATGAATTCAGACCCCTCCTTGAATCAGGGGTTATTGAAGAAGTGGATGAAGCATTGGAGCAGTTCAATGAAGCGTTAAGTGAGGCGGGGATTGAGCGTATTATAGAAGCGAATCAAGCACAGCTTAATGCTTGGCTTGAGGAGTGAGTGATGAGTTTGACAAACAATATTGATGAAAAATAGTAAGGCCCTCATTAGATTGGATCATGATTCATATAATCCAATCTAATGAGGGCCTGTTATGTTGGGATTTTTTATAGTACTTGATAAAAGATTAAATCAACCCGGTCTGGATAGCGCTTTGCTTTGCAGATAAAAATAAAGTTGTTTAACCAGTTCAGTGATGGATCAAAAACTTCAAATTCCGGTTTCGTACAGAAGTAATAAAGGGAAGGGTCTATGAAACCGCCTTTGATGACGGTATCGACATATGCATCAGGAACAGTTCTTATGCCGTTGTTCTCTATATAGAAGGACCTGCCATCATCCAGTTGCACACCGTATCGTGCGGATAATTCACACCTACCGTTAGGACGAATGACTTGAGAATCCACACCGCCTGGCAAGACAACACCCTCAAGAGGCTTGTTTTCTGTGTCAATGCCTTTAAGTTGACCTTGGATGATAGGTATAAGTTGCCGTCTGCCATTAATGCTGTCTTGACCGACAAGAATCGGTTTTTCTACAGTGACACTGATTGTAAACATTTCTTTTAAAGTTTCTGGTTGCATAATGTCTCCATTCTGATAGGTCATATGGGTTAAGTGTTATAGTTCTAGCTCAAGAAGCAGGATTAACAGATAGATTACTTCTGGTTTAGGGAGTGTTATGGAAAGTGTCTTTTCGATTGTTTTCATCGATTGTTCAATCATAGATATTTCATTATCGTAGGCTTTAAGATACAGATCTTCATTTTCAAGGGATGCTGTCAAACGTCCCATTAGCATATTTTCTAGTGCGCTTGCAGTATGAACAATCAAACCAATCTTTTTATCAATGCTATAAGTCTTGTTAAAGGTCTTTTCCCATACATCGATTACCTGAGTCATCGGTTCTTGGATGAGTGAGTAGTCATATGCTAGGATTTCCCTTACGAGGAAACTATGGACATTTTCAATCGGGTTAATGTCTATAGTTTCTTCGACAACTGCCTGTGTGGTTTCGGTCTGTAGGATGTGGGCCAGTTCGGTAAAATTATCATTCATAAGCATCTTATCTATGGATATGAATGGGATATTGTGAATGTTAGGATTGATTGTACCAACGATAGCTAGTATGTTTCTTTTCTGAGAAATTTTTTCAATTCTTTTTAAAGCATCTGTATGGTTAAGGATGGACAGGGGAATGATGTCTATAGACTGTGAATCTATAACCGCGCTGCTTTCAATCATGTTTTTTAGTTTAATGGCGCTACCTTCACCGGTAAGGCATATTGTGACGATGACTTTATCTTTTGAAGCGGTAGCCATCTTATATAAGCTTGCTTGGAAATTGATGTTATGGGTGCTGTAATGCTTAAGGTCGTTATAAATGATATCTATATCCTTCTCGTTTGTCGCTTTTTGCGCACATTCAAGTGCTATAGGTGTCGAGGTCATTTCAAGGGTTCTTGTTTTGATATTCATCTCCTTCGATATGATGCTACCAAAAAACGACAGTGCGCCCATATCAGATAAAATGATAACACCATGACCTTGATCGATTTCAGATACGATTTTTACAACGTTATTAAAAGCGGTGTTGAGGGATTCATCTAAAGGCATATCATAAGCGTGGGTTATTGGTGCACTTAGAAGGGTGTTGACCACAGTACTCATGTTTTTGGCAGTTCCGTCACCGTGCATTAGTATAAGTATGCCTGGATGAGACGATGCGTTAACGTCTTGATGCACTTTTACAGCAATAAGACATAGCAGTGCGGCATCGCTTATAGAGGTGTCGATCCGATATTCCCGCTCTAAATCCATTAGAAATGCTTGTACGAACTTGTAAGCATCCTGGTATCTGGTCATAACAAAGGATAACTGATCACTGTTGAATTCGCTGTTGAGATTATTATTTAGTAAATCATGCAAAAAAAGACCGACAGCATAAAAATCCTTAACACTGTAGATATGATTGAAAGTGTTTTTGCAATCCTCGATGAATTGTTTGGCATTCAGGTAAAGGCTGCGTCCAATTTTTCGTTCAAGTTGTTTATCTGAAAGAATCTGATCAGCAAGATCGTAACGCTGTCCTGTCATAAGGGCGGCTACAGGGAGAACATTTTCTTTTGCTATGGGACTGTTGAGTTTGGATAACATTCTTACTGCGGAGATATTATCAGCTTCTGAGCTTTCGCTAATAACCATCTGACCTTTAAGGTGTTCGAATAGATAGGACCTGTTCATGTGAAGCAATTTAATTAGATCCGTTTTTATACTGGTATATCGAAACATTCCTTTAAGGATTTCTGAGGACAAATGTTTTGGCATTATTATAACAGAACCTTCTTTGTTGACATAATCAGCATAGGCTTTTGCGCAGGAGAGATGTATATCATTCTTGAGTTGGCGGATGTTATAAGTGCATTGATAAGTAAGAAAAAGCGCTAGTAGATTTGCGTGTAGTTGAAGGTTACGCTTAATTTTTTGGCTTTCATCAAGAAGAAAAAGTTTTACAAGTTGGAAACGCTCTTCGAGGGTATAGTTTGAAAGGGCTGGCATTGAGATTTCCATTATTGCCGTATCATGTGCGTTGGATTTATAAGGCTCATCTGCAATATAGATGTTGATTGAATTACTTTCAAGTAAGTGTTCGTAGTCAGAAATGGGTTTAATTGTGTAGTCTATGAGCTTAAAATCATCTCTTGAACAGGAGATGCTTTGATCAAGTGCAAAGTTACAAATACTTTCTGCCATAAGGTGTCTTCCGCTTCCTGACGGTCCTTTAATCAAGATCGGAATAGGTGCATTTGGATAAAGGAGAGCGGCTTTTACAAGTTGAATGGCTTCTGAGAGAGTATCACCATGTCCAATCATAGAATGAAAAGAATCTCTCTTTCCGGCATATTGGCTATAGTTGAGATGGAAAAGTACCGGCTTACCCTTGATTTTTTCTACAACGCCCTCTCTTGTAAGTGTATTCAGAACCCTTGAGACGCTACTTCTCTCTATGAAAAGGTTGTCGGCAATTTCGTTAGTTGTAAAAGTGGTGAATCTTTGGTCGATAGTAATTTTGGAGTGTATTTCCATATAGTTGATGATCATATCGCGAGCAGTTTCCAAGTGTGCGCCTCCTTGGGGCATATGTGCATATTTTTTAAGACAGCTGTATCACAGATATTATACATCGAATGTCAAGGGAATGTCATTATATCCAGTATTAATTCAGTGGTACTGTGTCGGTAGCAAGAGTATAGCATACTAATTTCACACAAATATAAAATGATACAATGAAATGCTACAATCTGTGCATAGGTGTTCGGTATGTGTATTTATAAGTGAGGATATTAGTGGAAGAAGCCAGGAACTTGTGCACTAAGTATCTGTTTATGACTTGGAAGGAAATTAATGAGTCACGTTATGTGTAAAACATACAAATACATGATTTTGACAAGGGAATATATAGACATTATGATTAGTTCATGCAGGAGGTGTAGACATGAATACACAAATGGAACAAACAATCGTCGGGCTGATTGTAGCCGCAGGCGAAGCAAGAAGTAAAGCACAAATGGGACTGTTGGATGCTAAGAAAGGTGACTTTGATGCTGCATATGCAAAAATTGCAGAGGCAGAAGCATCTATCTCGGAGGCACATAAAATACAGACATCATTGCTTACCATGGAAGCAAGAGGCGAAATGACTGAGATGAGTATTCTTACAGTTCATGCACAGGATCATCTGATGACAGCAATGCTGGCCATTGAGTTGATTCAGGAAATTATCGAGTTATATGAATCTAAGGAGGATTAACGGGTAATGAAGGGTAAAACATTTGAATCATTGAGGGATAAGTTGGGGCCAGCGTTAGCAAGTTTTTCGGAAAACGTTGTGGTTAAAAGCATTCAAAGGGGTTTTATGGCAACAATTGCACTATTGATCATTGGAGGGATGGCGACACTATTAGCATCGCCACCTGGATCGGCTGAAACTGCAAGTGGCATAATGCTACTATGGCACAATTTTGCAACAACTTTTGCAACACCACTGAGTGCGATTAGTTTTGCGACGATGGATACATTATCCATATGGACGTTGATAGGCATCACGTATGTACTTGCAACAAGTCTTGATCAAGATCCTGTAAGTAATATATTTGGTGCAGGAACACTTTTCTTCGTATTTACTTACACTCCGGTTGACGGTGGTATAAGCGCAAGATATTTCGGCTCGATGGGTCTTTTTACAGCGATGGTTGTTGCTATTGTATCAGTGTATATGATCAAGTTCCTGATTGATAAGAATGTCACGATACATTTCCCTGACTCAGTACCTGATATGGTAGCCAGACCATTCAAGGCGTTGGTGCCTGCAGTGATTATTATTATCTTTGGCGTATGTATTAACGGCATTCTTGGCATGTTTGAGATGAATTTCCCAACACTGATTGTTGCTATATTCAAACCATTGGTTCAGTTTACGGATTCATTTGTCGGTGTACTGATTATTGCATTTATGGTTCATTTCCTTTGGAGTCTTGGTATTCATGGTGGGGCAGTTGTCATGCCTATAGCGATGCCTATCATGGTTCGGAATGCTGCTGAGAATATGGAAAAAATATCCGCAGGGCTGGAACCGACAAATATATTTACGGTTGGTTTTTATGGTGCATTCATTATGCCATTGATCGGTATGGTTATTGCGATGTTGATTGTAGGCAGATCAGTTCATATCAGAACCGTTGCCAAGATGGGACTTGTACCGATGATTTTCAATATTACAGAACCAGTTGGTTTTGGTGCGCCGGTTGTATTGAACCCACCACTAGCAATAGGTCGTATTGTCGCTGTCATTTTTTCTACCACTGTGGGGTATTTTGCCATGGCATCAGGATTTTTTGCACTACCTTCATTCCAGGTGCCTATGATGATCCCTGGATTTGCAGGACTGTTCCTTTCAACAGCCGATTGGAAAACAGTTGTACTTTGGTTTATCGTTACAGCGGTAGTGACGGTGATTTATATTCCTTTTGTTAAGGCGTATGATTATCAACTTCTTAAGCAAGAGAAGCAAGATGAAATAGAGGCCGCTGAAGCTGAAAAAAAGAATGATATGATTGCAGCAGGCGCTCAAGAGGTATAATAACAATGAAAAAACCACATATGATTATGCTGGTTGCAGACCAATATAGAATGGACTCAATCGGTTACGGGGGCTGTCATGCAGCGGTTACTCCGAATTTTGACAGATTGGCAGAAGAGGGCATTGGATTCAACAATGCCTTCTGCCAAAATACTGTTTGCGTACCAAGTAGAATAAGTTTCCTATCAGGGCTATACCCTCACGTCAACGGTCACAGAACAATGCATCATCTTGCAGATCAGAATTATCCGAACCTACTGAGGAATATGAAAGACAACGGATACCAGGTATATTGGGGTGGACGTAATGATTTTCTTAGAGGGGATGTTCCGAGTAGCCTTGTGTGTGATGTGAGAAATAATCGATATGAAACTTTCTTTAAAGTCATGCGGGGTAAAATTGACCCATCTGAGTTGGATATGGATACGAGAGCTGTTGTCGACTATAGGAAACAAGTTCATAGAGAAAAGTTGGCAATGCCGGAACGTTATAAGTACTCGCATTATTATGGTGTGGGTGATAGAGCTTTTTCTGATTTGTCCGATATCAAGGAAATCGAAGATGCAATCCAGTACATTGAAAACTATGACGAGGATAAACCGTTGATGATGTATCTGGCAGTTACATTGCCACATCCACCGTATCAGGTGGACAGGAAATATTACGACATGATTGATCCGGAAAAAATATTGGATCCGATACGTTTGACTCAAGACCAGCGTTATAGAAAACCTGCTATGTTTAACGGTATCCGAGATAACCAAGGGCTGTACGAGATGTCAGATGATGAATTGAAGGAAATTAAACGCGTATATCTGGCTATGGGAACCAAGCTTGACGATGCCTTTGGAAAATTGATGGCGACATTAAAGGAAAAAGGCATGTATGATGACAGCTTCATCTTCATGTTCAGTGATCATGGTGATTATACTGGAGATTATGAAATTGCAGAAAAATCACAGAACACCTATGAAGATATGTTGACAAATGTACCATTGATTGTCAAACCGAATTTCAAAGTAGACCATAAGAATGGTGAAAATGCTTTGATAGAGCTGATTGATATTCAAGCGACTATCTATGAGGTTGCGGGTATCAAGCCTGGACATACCCATTTTGGCAAATCTTTAATGCCTGTTCTAAAAGGAAGCAATACACACAGAGAATATGTATTTACCGAAGGCGGGCGCATGGAAGGTGAGAAGCACTGTACGGATTCAGGTCATAATATAGATAATGAGTATTGGGCAAGAACAGCCGTGCAGGACGAGATTCCCGGGCATACGAAAGCCATCATGGTACGTGATGAAAAGTTTAAATATATAAGTCGACATTATGAGATGGATGAATTTTATGCTCTTACCGATGACCCTAATGAAGTCAATAACCTTATAGATGATGAGAATTACAAAGAACAGATAATAAAAATGAAAGATACTCTACTGAATTTTTATATGAGTACATGCGACGTAGTGCCACATAGACGGGATGATAGAGTCGAAAGGAGTCATTAATGAATATTTTATTGGTATGTGCAGCCGGTGCTTCTACCGGATTACTTGTTAAAAAGATGAAAAGTCACTTGGATACAACAGATCGTTCCGATTGGATTGTGGAAGCCCACCCTGTTGGTGAAGTTAAAGAATTGGAAGGCGATTTTGATGTCATTCTCCTTGGGCCACAGATTGGTTATCGCAAAGATGCCGTAATGAAAATGACGACGAAGCCTGTCGATATAATTAATGCTATTGATTATGGCATGGGTAAGGCAGAGAACGTCATAAATCACGCTATTAAAATGAACGTTTGACAATTACATAAAAGTACAAAAACCGGCCTGTGGTTATGACGAGGCCGGCTTTTTGCATTCTTGATTATAATTATTGTGTTACAGATTTGCCATGCCACCATCTACAGACAATGTCTGTCCGGTAGTGTGATTTGAACTGTCTGACAATAACCATAAAACAGATTCGGCCACTTTTTCGGCAGACCCCAAACATCCCATCGGTATGACGTGTTCTTTGAGTATATTTTCTTCATTAGGATTGGCGCTTAGAGAGTTAGTCATCAAATCTGTGCCAGTTGTAGGACCAGGGCAAACGATATTCACACGTATGCCGGCTTTTGCATTTTCGACAGCTGCCGTTCGGCTAAGGGCGATGACGGCGGCTTTGCTTGGACCATAAGCACCGAAACCAGGCGCCATCTTGATGCCACCCACGGAAGAGACGTTGACAATAGCACCACCAGAGTCTTGCGTAATCATTTGCCTTATCTGATGTTTCATACACAAGAACACGCCTTTAAGGTTAACGTTCATGATTTTATCCCATGTATCTCCATCCAGTTCAGTCAATGGACCAAAAGGAATCCTTACCCCATCGGGACCAATGCCTGCATTATTAAACGCACCATCAAGACGACCAAATAAAGCAACGGTTTCGCGGACTAAAGCAGTAACTTGCTCTTCATCGCTAACGTCACATTGAATGAATTCCCCATGACCACCAGCTTTGGTCACTTCATCAGCGCACTGACGTCCTCCTTCAATATTTCGCCCAGTGGATACAACCACTTTTGCACCATATTTCCCAAGCATAAGCGCGGTCGCTTTGCCAATACCCGTTGCACCACCTGTGACAATAAATACTTTTCCTCTGATATCTTCTAGCATCTCTCTCTATTCCTCCTGAAGTTTTACTTCATCATAGCATTGATAGATTCGTTATCATAGGAATGATGGCCTCATATTCTGCATGTATTATGCATTTTAATCATCCGATAACGTTAAATACTCATATATTGAATAAATTATGAATTGTACTCTCGGACCAGCCTATTAATAGTATCTTCATATCCTCCGTAACGTTCTGTGAATTGACGACGTGGATATACTTCCTTGTTCCTGTCAATGTCGTCAATTCGCTGTTATGCGAAAGCTCTGACAGTAACTACCGATAATATTCAAGTAGAGCCCATCTTCTTCTCATCTTCTATTCTCCGATCTGTCATGATATAATTAAATCATAAATCTGACCAATAAAAGCTTGAGGTGAAATATATGAGTGTTCAAATAACCGCAATTATTCAAAAAGAAGACGATTGGTATGTAGCAAAATGCGTAGAAAACAGTGTTGCTTCACAAGGCAGAACCATCGAAGAAGCTATCAATAATCTAACAGAAGCAATCCAATTATATTATGAAGACGATGATGCAATCATTGAGCACCACCAAACTCTTGTCACTACTTTGGAGGTTGCAATCTAATGGGGCATAAATATCCAATCTTATCTCCTAAAGAGATTATCAAGGCTTTGGGTAAAGTTGGATTCGAGAAAGTATCACAACGCGGTAGCCATGCTAAGTATCGAAATCAGTCTGACCCTATCAAAACTGTAATAATTCCAATGCACTCTGAAATTGCTCGCGGAACATTGAAAAGTATTCTTGAGCAAGCCAACATTACATTAGATGAATTCCTAGAACTTCTCTGACCTCTGATATTCAGTTTTTTTTATTACCTATCCAGTTACTTGTGGTTAGTAAAATCTATACATTTATAGTTTTTTTTGCTTTGTTTTTTGGTTTAGCGGTTATAGTGTTTGCTTTATTAGTTAATGATAACGATTATATAGACACAGATATATTGAACAATATTACATATAAGTACGACTAAGTCATTTAATGACTAGGAGCTCAAAGGCGAACCTTACCATAATGGTAAGGCTCGCCTTTGAGCATTATATTGCTGGTCTATGGATTTGATCGGCGTTACTTGGCGCTACCATGCCCTAGTCAGAGTCAGTGCTTTAAGCGGGATATGGCGATATGAATCCGACTGAGAATTTTACATTGCCTAATCTATTGCTTACTTAAGGATGAACGTGAGTTAATATCCTGATGCTAGGGTTAATGGGAAAGGTGGTGTTCCATTATGCTTGTATTCACACATTTGACTTTTGCGAATTTTTTCTATTGGCGGTTAAAGAAACAAAAGACTTTAGCGGCATTCACATTGGATTGGACAGCGTTCCTTTATGGCAATATCAAACCCGATATAACCGCAATGTCGTCCATGAAGCATCACTTAACAGATACCCATGAGTTATATGAAGTCCATCGAAGAGAAGCTTTGGATAATAAAAAGGGCGAGTGGAAGCGATCGGTGGCTCTTGGTGTTGCCTGCCACTTTCTGTGTGACTATTTTTGTAAGTATCATGCAAAAGATCCATATACTAGGGCTTCTTTGTTTGAACATCTAGGATATGAATGGAAGCTTCACAAGGTAGTTCAGTTGGCCCTTAATGAGCAAAATACATTCTGTGATTTACAGCCGAGTAACAGAACTCATTCAATGGAAAAAAACAAATCCCTTGAATCCTATATGGAAATCAAGGGGTTGGATGCCATCAGTTATGTGACGCCAATCATAAGGAAATTACTGGAGGACTATTCAGAGGCAACACCATCAATGGAGGTGGATATGATTTATGCGCTCAATGCATTGAATCACCTGATCTCTGGGGTAATGGGCATAAAGGATATGCTAGATACAGAAAATGATGCTGTAGTAGCAGAGGTGCCTATAGTGTTGATGGACGATCGGGACAGTATGATGGATGGGAAAGTGGTTGCATAGGGGGCACTATGAGAATAGCTATTTTTACAGATACGTTTTTACCACAGGTGAATGGTGTGACAAATACTTTGAAAAAATTCGGTGATTATCTGGAAGAACAAGGGATTTGCTATATCTTCATAACACCAGAACAGAAGGGAGAGGAGTGCTGTCCATACAATGTGCAGACCTTCTTTTCGACACCATTTCTGTTCTATCCAGAATGCAGAGTGCCATTGCCAAATATGTTGAAGCTCAATAAGACAATGTCTGATTTCAAACCGGATATAATTTTTTTGATGACGGAATTCACCATTGGACTTTCAGGCCTTGTATATGGGAAAAAACACGGTATTCCAGTTGTTTCAAATTATTCGACTAACTTCGGTACGATTCTCGGTGCCTACAATATGAATATCTTTGAGAAACCCTTGAACAAATATCTCAGGTGGTTTCATGGTGAAGCCAGCCTGACAGTGACACCATCGGATGAGTCTGTAAAGTGTTTGCATGATATGGGTATCACACGTTGCGAGGTTTTTAGCCGTGGCATAGATGCAGACCTTTTTTCGCCGGACAAGCGGGACCATCAGCTTCGTCGCTCTTATAAAGTGGATTACAGAATCGTTCTGCTTTATGTAGGACGGATATCAGCGGAAAAAGATCTGTTCATGCTGCAGGAGATGATGAACACTTTGAATGAACATTATAAGCAGAGGATTACTTTGATGATGACGGGTGATGGGCCGATGAAGAAGACATTGAAGGAATCGATGCCGGACAATGTGATTTTTACCGGTTATAAGAAGAAGGAAGAGTTGGCTGGCATTTATGCTTCTGCAGATATATTCGTCTTTCCCTCATCTTTCGAAACTTTCGGCAACGTGGTGCAGGAAGCTTTTGCATCCGGTATTCCAGTGGTAGGCGTGGATGCAGGTGGTGTAAGGGATCTGATACGTCATGATGTGAACGGTTACAAGGCGAGAGCCAAAGATGCAGAGGACTTTACCAGATATGTTGAAAAGCTGATCATATCCGATATGTTAAGGTATCGAATGGGCCAACAAGGTAGACTGTTCGCAGAGAACAGATCATGGACAAGGGTGTTTGATGAGTTGTTAGAGCGTTTTGATGGGCTGATTAGGAGAAGAGCCCAAGCAAGACTGAAAGAACAGGGCTCTGGCATTGCATAGAAGGAAAAGGACGAAGGATGATTTATGACCCTGATAGGCTGAAAAAGATAGAAAGAAACATAAAGAGACGACGGAGAATATCACCATATATGGAAGGTGTCTACCGTATCAAGCATCCGATTCTAATGTTGATCAGACCTAAGATTGTGCTACGCTTCAACAGGAAAGGTAACCGGATTAAAGGATACCTTCGTTATATGAGGTTTAAAAAGAAATTAACAACCGTACGTATGAGTGGTAAGGATTTGGTTCTCAGATTCAACGTGGATATCATTGAGTTGGATTTGGTCATCCATTTTTATACCCGAGATGCATTTGAAGGGTTTTTGGATACACCGATAGGACATCTTAGGTTTACAGGTGCCTATGTCAAAGGTCTGAGTGGAGAAATTGAATGAATAAGTACGATAACAAGCCATTGGAACTGGCGTACAGGTCCAATGGCCGTTTTGACATTAGAATATTTGGTAAGGATATTTTGGGCACTAGGCTTACGGCAAGAATTGGTAAAAAGGAAGCTGAACTCATTCAGTTTGAAGAAGTAACGGACCTTAAGGAAGACGACAGTTGTAAGTCATGGCGTCTACTATACGTCAGCCCTTCAGACAAGAGCAAGACCTTTGCCGGCATAATCAAAGTCTACAGTGATCACTGCATCTTTGAGACGATCAATCATTTTGAGGTGAAAGGTAAAAAGCGTTATTTTCATCATGACGTACCCTATATCTCATTTCCATGTTTTGAAGGTGAAAAGTGGGAGAGTAATTGCAGCTGCCTATCCTTCAAACCTAGGATGCCTTTTAATTATCCTGTTCAGTGGCAGGGAAGTGCTGTTGATAGTTTCAGGGATGGGCGTCATATACCCTTGCTGATCACCAACGACACATATGAAACGGTGATACTTTCCCCAATCAACCAGTTGCTTCATAGTATTGTTTCAACAGACAGCACTTCTAACAGTATCAAGTGCGGCATTCCAAGATCGGTTAAGAGGATTGAAGCCAAGACACGAAGCATGACTGTTATGGTCTATGGCATAGGTGTCAACAAGACGTTGGGCAGATGGGGTGAGATCCTAAGAAGACATCATGGCATAAAACCCATAGCCTGCCAGGCAGACGTATCTTTATCTTATATCAGTTACTGGACCAATGCCGGCAGTGCCTATTGGTACAAGGTGCATAAGAAAAGCAACTATGAAGAGACACTGAAACTTCTTAAGGCCCATCATGAAAAGAACGGTTTGAAGTTTGGCAGCTACCAGTTGGACTCATGGTGGTACAGAAAAGAGGGGGATGCTTATACGTCAGGGATTACCGAGTGGGTGCCCAAGCAGATGACGCGAAGTAAGAATTTTAACGCCATGTTACCATTTTTACAGAGATATAAGAACTTGAAACTTTTTGAGGAGCATTGTATAGGTTACGTGCAGAAGATCTTGGACAAGCCGTTGGGGTGCCACTTCAAACAGCTGGCAAATGATACGGTCTATATGATTGATGAGGAGGGCAACTATCTGGTTGAGGAGTTTCCAATACCCAAAGATGGTGTTACGGCAGAAAGACTCTTTCGCCGGATGTTTGATAGAAGGGATTGGAGACTTTCTTATATTATTCATGACTGGCTTCAGTATATGAATGACAGGCATTCAGGGTTCAGGGACATGTCCGTTGCAACATCCTATTTTGAGGCACTGGATAAGGTGTGTATGGATTTACCAGCAGTGGATAACAAGTGTCGGCATTTATCTCTTCAACTGTGTATGACGCAACCCCATATGACATTGAACAGTGTTAGCATGCAATCAGTTACATCCATTAGGAGCACTTCGGATGCGTATAGCTTCTTTGTTGAAGGAACGAAGCGCTGGTGGTGGCATTTGTATTCGTCTGCATTTATTCAGGCTCTTGGTAAGTATGCTTATTATGACAATAGGCGTACCAACAAACGTTATTATTATCCGTATGCCTCTTATCCGAAATTTGAGTTGATATGGCTGGCTTTGTCTTGTGGGCCCATCGGAATTGGGGATGAACTGGGAAAAGAGAATTTTCAGCTTTTACAGCGCGTTGTTAAGGAGGATGGTGAAATCATCAAGCCTGACGTACCGGCGGTGCCTTTGGACAGATGTTATCTGTATAATCCGCACACGTTTCAAAGTGATAAGGGCGTGGCGGTTTACAGCCGGACAGACCTGAAAGAGACTGATAACGAGGGTTTATACAGGGTGTTTTATCTTTTGGTTTTCAATGTACATCCCTTTGGCAGAAAGGTTCACATGTCCTATACTTTGGAGGAAATTGGTGCGGATATGAAGGTGTCCTATGCTGTATATGATTATTTTACAGAGAAAATAGTGGTGCTAGCGGCTTCGGATATCAATAACCATTCTATGAGCAGGCGTAAGTTCCTCTACCAGATTGTGGCACCAGTTAGGATGGGATTGGCAATCTTCGGTGATGTGTCGAAGCATGTCAGTTGCAGCAACCAGATTATTAAGGGCATTCAATTAGGACTATCGACGGTGGTGATTAGCTTAAGATATGTGAATTTTCGTCATGGTTCCACCTATGTGTTATATAGTGAGCGTTCTCCGAGTGATGTGACTCTTAATGGTAACTCGCTGACATATTTCTGGAAAAGCGGAAAGTTAGTTATTATGATCCCGCCGGTAAGGGGTTATGGTGAGGGCAATCAGCAAGATGGGACAGATCACCAATTGAAAGTGACGCTAGTATGAGTCATACTAGCGTCGAAGGTGCTTCATTATGACATATAGTTCATACCCTTGCTGTGAGGCTGTCGTCTACGAAAGACGATGGCCTTTTGGATGATATAGCTTAGGCTGAAAAGAAGTATTTCAGTTAATAGTTTAGCCCAGAATGAAGGGATATATAACCAGTTGATCATTACATAGAGGGATAGGTAATTCAGCCCCATGATGATGATAACCAAGGAAAAATATTTTAAAGCACTGCGTTTATGAGACTCGTTATGGCCTTTGAAGACATAGTGGCTGTTAATGGTGTAGTTGTAAACAGAACTAACAATTCTTGCAAGAACGACCCCGATCAAAAGACTTCCGCTTAACCATTCAAAAAGGAATAGAAGAAAGAAATCCAGAATGCCTGCAGAGGCCGAGGAAAAGACATATCTCAGCATCGGTGCAAGAATCAATAATGAATCTTTAACAGGACGGAAATGAGAACCGCTGTTATTGCCTTCATAGATCGTCGCAATCGAAATAGTGTCGATGTTGATTTCATGTTTCTTGGCATGAAGCAGTAAATTGAGCTCATATTCGAAACGGTCACCGGGAACATCCAGAAGCCAAGGCAAAAGATCGGGGCTATAGGCACGTAGGCCAGTCTGGGTATCAGAAAGTTTGTAACCGGCAGCTGCCTGAAAGAGTGCAGATGAAAACTTGTTGCCAAATTGGCTTCTGAAAGGAACATGTCCAGTGAAGCTTCTTACACCAAGCACCATGGTAGCGTCCCTTTTAGCCATTGATACGGTTCTTAAAATATCGAGAGGTGTGTGCTGTCCATCACTATCAGCACAGACAATGGTCTCTTTGCAGTTATTCATTAATAAGTGTTTAAAGCCTGTTTTAAGTGCCTGTCCTTTACCCAAGTTGTGACTATGACTGATGATGTTGCAACCCATATGGCGGGCTTTGCGAAAAATCGGTCTGTATTTGGCACCACTACCATCATCGATTACAAGTATTTTGGCATCGGATTCAGTTTGTAAATCGGTTATAAGTTGAATCAAAGTCTGAGTGGGTTCATAGGAGGGAATCAGAATAATCATAAAGCGCCTCCGATCATCAATATATCGCTGGTACCCCGCTCTTTGTTCTTGCCAAGGGGGTTGTTAACCAGTGAACCATCAAAATACATCGTTGATGAGCCTCCACCATCCAAGTTATATGCTTCTGTACAACCAAGAGAATACATTACCTCTGCCAATTCATTCATATCCAGACCAGCACTATAGCCTTTGCTTCGACCATCCACGACAACGAAGACAAAGTGGTTGGCGTCAATCATACCAATTGCTGTCCGAGGCTGGTTGCCTTGAATGCTGTGATTTCCAAAGTTGGTATCCACTTCCATATCGTCAATGCCGTCAATAATTTCACCATCAGTAATGAGGCCTGGACCAAAGGAATAGGTGTGCATCACACCAGCATCGATCAACGCCTCTGCGTCAGTGGCTGTTTCATCATAGACCTTCATAGTGCCGTCATAATAGATGGCCAATCCAGTTCGGGCCGGAGAATTACGAAAGACGATACCGTTACGTATGATAATACCATCATCCCTAAAGCCATAATAATCGCCATTGATGGCAAAGACAGCGTCGTTATCCTCTGCGATAGAAGAGGTATAGTCGATGATATTACTGCCAAAGGCATCATCTGCAAAAGCGGCCATCAACTGCGTCGCATCGCCAAGGATGACATCTGCAACATAGTAAGTGACCATGCTGTTACCGGAGCCCATCTCGACTTTTTCAATGGTTATAGTGGGTTCGTCGACTTCTATTGCATCCGTATCATCACTGATAGAATTAACAGTGGTATCAACTGAATCTTGGCCAGTAACAACCTCTGTCGTAGATTCAGCGGTCGTAACCATGACAGAATTCTCAGAAGTCATACTGCTAACATTAGCAACCTCAACATGTTCAAACAGATATCTATTAGCTAAGCTGTATAAGATTACACTAAGTATGCTTAAAATGATTAAAAGTGTAAAAACACGTCCTTTGTGAAGAACCATAATCAATTCCTTCCTTACTGAAAGTTAATAAGTACAAGGCAGCGCATAAGGCTACCGAATTACCTTTATTGTAAGGATGGAATCTGTAAAGGAACTAACATAGATGTGAACAAACTGTGAACGATGGATACAAAGAGGCGTTACATTTGTCTGATATAAGGAATCTCTTCTGGGTTGATACGGTTTCATAGTATATAGCATACAAAAAAGCACCCAGCTCCAAACAAGGAACCTAGGTGCCAACAATCACTTCTTAATATAGTCGCTAAAATGCTCTTGAAAATACTTGGACTTAACATCCGCCCTAAGATGGTGATGAACCATCTCGTCCACATCTTTCTCATGACCACTGACCAGATAATCTTTGATTCTACGGTGATCGTCCAGAATAGATAAACGTTTGTCTTGCTTAAGCATATGCAAACGTCTGTAACGGGTGTAGTGAACAATGAACTGCTGCATCATGTCCCAAATGAATTCGTGACCGGCCAAGCTGTAAATCAACTTGTGGAATTGATCATCCAGATCAAAGAAATCGTGATCATCTTCTTTATTGTCAATACAAGCTTGTTGTTGGTCTAGAATCAAGCCAAGTTGATGTATGCCTTGAAGTGGCACATTGCCACCAAGTGACTTAATGATGTCTTTCTCCATTGTGCTTCTCATATAGATGATTTGCTCAACGGATTCCAGATCAATATAGGAAACAATACTGCCCCGTTGTGGGTAAATATCAATATAACCCTCTGCAGACAATTGCTTTAATATATCTCTAATAGGCGTTCTTGAAAGAGAGAAACGCTCGGTTAAAGTCATCTCACTGACGACAGTCCCTGGCGTCAGGGTCAAAGTTAATATTTCTTTTTTTAATATATGGATAATCTCGGCTTTTTTACTTGCCATAGCATATCTCCTTGCTTAACGGAATCTGGCTACTAGAGCCATTATAATAGGTTGTCACGAATTTAACAACTAGTATACATGATAACATAAAGTCAAATAAAGATAAATAAGTAATATAAGGGATGTTGACAATTGAGAGTGTCTGGATTATTATTAAGACAACAAACTTGTATACAAGTAAAATGTGAGGAATACTAAAGGGCTTGTGTTTGGTGTTTCATATCAAAAGGAGGACCCACATGAAAATGACATGGCGATGGTATGGAGAAGGCAATGACTCCATAACATTAGATCACATACGTCAGATTCCAGGTGTAGAAGGTATCGTTTGGTCACTGCATGATAAAGTGGCTGGCGAAGTCTGGGAAGAAGAACGTATCAAGGAAACGGTGGCACTTATTGAGAGCAAGGGCTTTAATGCTGACGTCGTTGAAAGTGTCAACGTACATGATGACATTAAGATTGGTAACGGAGATCGTGATAAGTATATCGATATTTACATCGATACCATCAGAAAGCTCTCCAAGTATGGTGTAAAAGTTATCTGCTATAACTTTATGCCTGTTTTTGACTGGACAAGATCAGATCTTTACAAAGAGCAGCCAGATGGTTCTAACGCACTTTTCTATGAGAAAAATGCTATTGTACAGGACCCTAAAGTAATGGCTGCACGTATTCTCGAAGGAGCCGGGGACTTCACAATGCCAGGTTGGGAACCAGAACGTATGGCTAAGCTTGATGATCTTTTTGCTTCATACAAGGATGTGACCGAAGAAGTGCTTACCGAGAATCTTAAGTATTTCCTTGAAAAGATTATCCCTGTCTGCGAAGAGTGCGATGTTAGAATGGCGATTCATCCGGATGATCCACCATGGCCAATCTTCGGGCTTCCAAGAATTATCCGAAGCAGAGACCACATCAAGAAGTTTCTTGATTTGGTTGACAGCCCATATAATGGCTTAACCCTCTGTACAGGATCTCTTGGTCCGAATTTGTTGAATGATATTCCGGAGATCATTAGAGAATTCCATGATCGTATTCACTTCGCTCACATTCGTAATGTCAAAGTCTTTGAAAATGGTGACTTCATCGAAGTTTCCCATAGAGGAAAAGACGGTAATGTGGATGTTTATGAAGTGCTAAAAGCTTACCATGATAATAACTTTGAAGGTTATGCACGTCCGGACCACGGAAGACACCTTTGGGGTGAAGAAAAAAATTGTCGCCCAGGTTATGGTCTTTATGACAGAGCTCTTGGTGTTATGTATATGCTTGGCGTATGGGACAGTCTTGATAAGCAGAAAGCAGGTGCCAAGTAATGAAGATGAATCTTGAGAGCATCAAGAACACACAAGCTTGGGCAGATAAAGGGATTGCTTTACCGACTTTTGACATGAATCAAGTCAAAGGGAATACAGATGCTAATGCTACATGGGTACACTTCGGGGCCGGTAACATTTTCAGAGGATTTGTTGCAAGAGCATACCAAGAAGTACTTAACGCTGGTGCGGCTAATACCGGTATTGTGGCAGTGGATTCCTTTGACTTCGAAGTGATTGACCGTGTTTATAAGCCATATGATAATCTGACCATGCTTGTGCTTATGAAAGCCAGTGGCGAGTTTGAGAAGCAGGTTGTAGGTTCTATCGTTGAAGCCATTACAACAGCACAGGATAGACCTGAGGATTTTCAACGTCTTAGAGAAATTTTTGAGAACCCTGCATTCCAGATGGTCAGCTTTACCATCACTGAGAAAGGTTATGCAACCAAAGCACCGAATGGTGAGTACCTAGGTGTGATCCTTTCTGATATTGAAAAAGGACCAGAGCATCCGATTCATACTATGAGTCAGGTGACGGCTCTTGCTTATAGACGTTATAAAGCGGGCGCCTATCCATTCACATTTGTTTCTATGGACAACTGTTCTCATAATGGTGATAAGGTCAAGGAAGCGGTACTTACCATTGCTAATGGATGGCAAGAGAAAGGTTTTGTTGAAGCTGGTTTCGTAGAATATCTTTCAGATGAAAGCAAAGTGACATACCCACTTTCCATGATTGACAAGATTACGCCACGCCCTTCTGAAAGTGTACAAAAAGCTCTTGAAGAAGATGGCATTGAAGATATGGGCGTTGTTATTACTGAGAAAAAATCTTTCATGGCACCATTTGTTAATGCAGAGATCTCAGAATACCTTGTTATTGAGGATAAGTTTACCAACGGTCGTCCGGCCCTTGATAAAGCAGGTGTGATTTTTACGGATAGAGATACGGTGAATCGTGTTGAGACCATGAAAGTAACAACATGCTTGAACCCACTTCATACAGCTTTGGCGGTTACGGGGTGTCTTCTTGGACATACTTTGATTGCTGATGAGATGAAGGACGATGTTCTTGTTAAGCTGATTAATAAGATTGGTTATGATGAAGGCCTTAAAGTTGTTGTTAACCCTGGCATCGTTGATCCGAAAGCGTTCATTGATGAGGTTGTTGGTGAGCGTTTTGCCAATCCTTACATTCCAGATACACCTCAGAGAATCGCTACGGATACTTCTCAAAAAGTTGGTATTCGTTTCGGTGAAACCATCAAATCCTACATCAAGGAAGATGGTTTGGAGCCAGCAAGCCTTATTGGTATTCCATTGGCGATTGCAGCTTGGTGTCGTTACCTTTTGGCAATCGATGACGAGGGGCAGGCATTTGAATTAAGTGCCGACCCATTGTTGGATGTTCTTAAACCAGTGGTTAGTGGTATCAAGCTTGGCGATGCAACAGGCAATATCAAAGAGATTCTAGCTAATGAGAATATCTTTGGGGTTGACCTGTATGGCATTGGCCTTGGAGAGAAGATTGAAGGTTACTTCAATGAAATGATTGCAGGACCAGGGGCTGTTCGCAGTACCCTTGAAAAATATTTATAGAATAATGAAAAATCTGTCAGGCTTCGGTTTGGCAGATTTTTTTGTTTGATTCGATTATTGGCGAGGGTGTCCCTTGCGAAGGAAGTGGTACGCCATCCGAAGCCTCAGACAGGTTTGCTGCGCAACCCAACTCGTTTCGTGATGGCGCACCACTCCCGGCGCAAGCTCGGTTTCGGGGAATAAAAAATGATGTGCTCTTGACGCCTTAGTCATATTATTATTATCATTTTTGAAATACATGATTGGGTGCCACAAGATAGATATTTTCATTAATCTTTGATGTCAGATAATTTTGAAGTAGCAATGAGTATACCTTCAATTATCTTCTTTGGTTATTAGTATAGTAGTCTAGCTGAAACATAAGGGGAATTAATATGACCCATGCTAGTTGTGGAAAAATATATAAACACTCAAACGCCCCATCCTTCCTCGGAACCGAGCTTGTAGCGGGGCTGGGTTTTCATATCGAAACGAGTTTGTCGTCAGACATGTCTGAGGCTTCGAATGAAATCCCAGGCTCGCTACAAGCGACACTCACCAACTCCCATTATCATTTACACAACCACCATATCAAGCTATACTAAAAAGACCAAGCCATCATATAAAGGTAATTAGTATGAATCATACTGATACAAACCAACCAATAGAGGTGATTGAGTGAAATCAAAAAAAGAACTAACATATGTGAAGTACCAAACGAGATGGGGTCTTATGACAGCCGCGATAGCTGAAAATGGTCATTTGAAAGGGCTTTGGTTTGACGGACAAAAACATTATCCACTAATAGAAAATAAAAGTATCCTACTTTATGATAGGCACAAATACAGCCATGATTGTGTAGAAACAACAGCAAAATCACTGGCAGATCAAATCAAATCTTACGAGCATGATGGCACATACCTTTTTGATTTGCCCATGGAACCGGATGGAACACCATTCCAGCGTTTGGTCTGGCAACGGCTGACGACGATTACTGTGGGAACAACTATAACGTATAAATCTTTGGCACAACAAGTGGCAAGTTCAATGGACCGAGACACCATGTCTGCTCAGGCGGTAGGACAAGCAGTGGGAAGGAATCCACTGTCAATCATCATACCATGTCATAGGGTTCTTGGCAGTCAAGGTCAGTTGACGGGCTATGCAGGTGGCATTGATAAAAAGATAAATTTACTGAGACATGAAGGTGTCGTATTAAATGAGATCGCAACGGAGGCAGAACAATGATCAGATTTGCAACAATTGGAACCAGTAAAATAACAGAAGGTGTGCTGGAAGCAGCGCGCCAATGTGAAGGATTTGAATTATACGCGGTGTATTCTAGACAACTTGAAAAAGCAAGGAGTTTTGCCGAGTCCCAGGGGGCCCAAGTGGCTTATGATAGCCTTGAGAAGTTAGCGGCTGACCCGATGGTCGATGCTGTTTATATAGCTAGCCCTAATAGTCTCCATTATGAGCAGGCAATGTTATTAATGAAGTCGGGTAAGCATGTGCTTTGTGAAAAGGCACTGGCATCCAATAGAAAAGAAGCTGAAGAAATGATCAGGACAGCCACGGATAATAAGGTAATCTTGCTAGAAGCTATGCGTCTTTCTTTTGATCCGGGTATGAAAGCCATTAAGGATAATCTGTATAAGCTTGGGGATGTTAGGAACGCTCATCTGGAATATTGCCAATACTCATCCAGATATGATGCGTTTAAAGCAGGTGATATCCAAAATATCTTTAGGCACGAAATGTCAGCCGGAGCTTTAATGGATATTGGGGTTTACTGCATACATGCAATGATCGACATATTTGATGCGCCGCAATTCACTTATGGTACTTCTGTGCTGTTAAGTAATGGTATTGACGGTGCAGGAAGTATCACAGCGAAATATAGTGATAAAGTCGTTAGTGTATCCTATTCAAAAATTACAGGCGGTGTTTTACCAAGTCAGATTCAAGGCGAGAAGGGTGTTATGATCTTCACTGAAGTGGCCAGCCAAAGAGATATTAAGATACGTTACTATGATGGTAGTGAAGAGACTGTACCTGTGCCCAATATCGTGAATAATAAGGTCTATGAAATCGCTTATTTCATCGATGCAATCAAAGGTGAGAAGGACGTGTCCAGATACAATCAGATATCCCTTGAAGCGTTGACAATCATGGATCGTACAAGACAGCAGTCAGGTATTGTGTTCCCAGCAGATAACCATTAGAACGAATAAAACTCACTCCAAAGGTTAAGTCAAATAATAAGATTCGACCTAAAGAGTGAGTTTTACAATATATGATGCTCTTATCATCTATTATCTATACTGAGGTTTAATCAGCCTTCGTATACATATGGACTTCGCCACCAGTTGTCAATTCTTTAAGGGTAGGCACAATCCTGGTGAAATGTTCGGAGGCGCCGTGTTTGGCAAGGGCATCTTCATCTTTCCATGCTTCTAGAAAAGCCACGAGGTTCGGATTCTTTGTATCTTCATACAAATCGTATTCGATACAACCTGCCTCAGCTTGGCTTTTTTCTATCAATTCTTTACACAGTTCCTTGAATGCCTCTTTTTTGCCTTCTTTTAAAAGATTTTCTGCAACGATTCGGATCATATGATACTCCTTTGCTGTCGTGTGTTTTCCAGTTTTAAATGGCTATAGGTTTCAAAATAAATTTACCTTCTTTTGTTGCTCTTTACATATTATACTAATAGATGGACTAAGACGTCAAAAGATTAAGTTGAGTTGAATATATAATAGATTCAAGGAGAGGTTTAGTAATGATGAACGGACTTAAAGAAATCGGTAAACAGACTCAGAATTTAGAGCGATTCATCAATATCGTGCCAGGTACATTAGTTTACCGGGGCAGTAATAAAGAATCCTTTAAAATAGAAATGACCTTATTTAATGATACGCTCTATAGAACCAATACATATGACAGTAGCTTGGTTCTTGAGCGCTCAACGGATTTTAAAGAGGACCAATGTATTCATTGGCTGAACATAACAGGCATTGCCAATGTTGAGGAAATCAAGACGATCGGCCGTCTTTATGACATCGACCCTCTCGTTCTTGAACAGATTTTGACAATAACCAAGCATGGCATTTATCAGAAAAGGGAGGACTATGTTTTTAATGATCTTCAGATGATTCGTTGGCAAAACGATGATTTTTATTATGAGAATATTGGTATATATATGGCAGGGAATTGTGTCATCACCTTCCAAGAAAGAGAAGGGGACGTTTTTGACTCAGTCAGAGATCGTCTTGAAAAAGATTATGGGAAGATAAGGGATCAGGAAGTCACCTATACATACTTCTGCCTTCTGGATGCTATTGTCGATAATTATTTACACGTTCTTGAACAGTTGAAGCGACGTATTGAAGGTTTGGAAGAGCGGATGATTGAGGGGCTTAACCCTAAGAATCAGGAAATGCTGACCCTAAAGAAGCATCTGATGATTTTGCGACTGAGCGCCTCACCACTGGATGACTTGATGGAGATATTGACAGAAGAGGAAGGAGCGAATTGGGAGCGCTACCATAGCTATTTCGAATCTCTTGCCACCAACGTCAGAATGGTTGTTAATGAGCTTACCCTTCAAAGAGAAACAGTGGATAGTATCTATGAGCATTATATGATGACCAATGCCAACGATATGAATAGTGTTATGACAACGCTGACTATTTTCTCGGCGATTTTTATTCCTTTATCCTTTGTTGCTGGGGTCTTCGGCATGAATTTTAATTACATTCCGGGGCTCGATCAGTCAGGCGGATTCTTTTATTTTATTGGTGGATGCATCGCGACGGCATTTATTATGGTTGGATTTTTTAAGTGGCGTAAGTGGTTTTGATAGGGTGTACTTATCATAGAATAGCGACATATGCGATAAAATAATATGTGTTCTGTCCGCAGTGTCATCGCTATGACCATGAATGCTTATAGTAAGCCTGTATTCTCTTTGGTATAATAGATAGTGACAACGCACTATAATGGCTTAAGGTGAAGAGGGGCTACGTGTTATAAGGCGGTGGCAAAATGATTCCAGCAAATAAAGTAAGAGAGAATTCAAAAAGAACCATTAATCGAACAAGGCATTTTAGGCAAAACAAACGTTGTGCGATGATGGTAAATAAAATAGATACAAGACATGGAAAAGCTTACGACAGTACTAAGTTTTCAAATGGCATGAAGTCATCTTATCGAGAACACCGATATGCTTCTATTGTTGAGGCGCTACCGGATGTCGTGTTTATTATAGACTCAGAGGGTACTTTCGTTGATTGCGAAGTAGGCGATGCATCGTGGCTGCTGGTACCAAAGGAAGTATTCCTTGGTGCCAATATAGGCGGATTATTTCCAGAAGACATCACTAAGGTGGCGATGGGTCATATTCGAGCGTCCCTTGATACAAAGCAATTACAGATTTTTGACTATGAGTTGATGCATAAGGATGTTAGGGCCTTTTACGAAGCGAGAATTACGCCTTTGAGTGAGGATAAGGTAATGGCCATTATTCGTGATATCAGCGATTTGAAACTGACTCAGATGAACAATGAGTATTTGAGTACTCATGATCAACTAACGGGTCTGTACAATCGACGTTATTGTGAATCGGAGCTGATACGCCTTGACAGTTCAAAGTATTTGCCCCTATCCATTGCTATGATTGATGTTAATGGACTTAAGTTAACCAATGATGCTTTTGGCCACATTAAAGGGGATGAACTGCTTCAACATGTGGCCAATATATTAAGCACTTCTAAGTATGGAGATGAAGGTTTTGTGGCTAGAGTTGGTGGTGACGAATTCGTCATGGTGATGCCAAGAACGGACGAAGTTACGGTCAAAAGCATTGTGGAGGCCATTTCAAAGGAATTAGAAGCTTCAGATGTGGATCAGCCGGTGATTTCCATTTCGATCGGATGGGCGCGTAAGACGGTGATGGAAGAACGGGTTACAGATGTCTTTAATATTGCTGAGGCCAATATGTATCGTAAGAAGTTGGAAGAAAGCAGAAGCATGCGCCAGCAAACGATCAAGACCATTCTTACAACTTTGAATAATAAAAGTGAAAAAGAAAAAAGGCATGCCGAAAGGGTTAGTGCCATCAGTAAGGCGATTGGTAAGGCTATGGCCATGAGCTATAACGAAGTAAAAGCATTGGAAACGGCCGGTTTGCTACATGATATTGGTAAGATTACTATAGACGATGAGATATTGAACAAGAAAACCCTATTCCAGGAAACAGACTTTATAAGCATAAAGAAACATCCTGAAAGCAGTTATCAGATTCTTAAGTCCATCGATGTCTACGCGGGCATGGCAGAGGATATACTTTCTCATCACGAGCGATGGGATGGTACTGGTTACCCAAGGGGATTGACCCAAGAAGAAATCCCTTTGACTGCGAGAATCTTATCCGTTGCTGATGCTTATGAGGCAATGACAGCAGAGAGATATTATAGGGAGACAGTGACTAAAGAGGCGGCTGTAGCAGAACTAGAGGCTAATGCTGGAACACAGTTTGATCCTGCTATAGTACGAATCTTTGTAGATCAGGCACAGTTCTTATTGCCGAACCCATGATGCATCATTGACAGTGTTTTTCCTAGGGATTATAATAGCCTACAATTACTAACGGAGAGCTGTAGATGGATAAACGAATGGTACATGGTGTAGTTTTGGCAGGTGGGAAAAGCTGTCGCATGGGAAGTAACAAGATGCTGCTGTCTTTGGGAAAATCAACAGTCATAGGAACGAACATAAAAAAACTACTTGAAATAGCAGAACTTGTCGTGGTTGTCACAGGCAGGTATCATCATGAAATCAAGGACTATCTGGAGAGCGAATTTCCTGAAGCGGCTTTGCGTGTGATTTATAATGAATGTTATGAATCCGGTATGTTCTCATCCGTTCAGTGTGGTCTGAAAGAATGCTGTGGCGATGTCATACTGGTACCCGGCGACAGTCCGTTTTATCAAATGAGTACCCTTGAGTCTCTGATGGAGGTTCAAGGGGATTTTGTTGTTCCATCGTATCAACGAAGGGGCGGCCATCCGATTTTGCTTAGACAACCTGTGATCGAACGCCTTCTTAGAGCAACAGGTACATCCAACTTGAAAAGTCTGAGAGAACTGGAAGAGGTTGTATGGCTTGACGTAGACGATGAGGGCATTCTGTTGGACATTGACACTCAAGAAGATTATGTGAAATATACGGAGGCGTTATGGAAGTAATAGAGAAGTTGAACGAACTGATGCAGGCAGGTGACAATTGTGTGGTTATTACAGTTGTTGAAAAAAGCGGCGAAGGGCCTGTGTCTGTGGGAAAGAAGATGTTACTTACCAAGCAACATGAGATGTATGGCACTGTCGGTGGTGGTGCCTTAGAACATGAAGCTATCGAGATTGCCAAAGGGCTCCTTGTCAGTGGCGAGTGTCATATGGAGAAATTTCTTTTGAACGAAGGTAATGTTGTCAAAGATGCAACCACATTACCGATGGCTTGCGGTGGCATGGCGACATTGTTCTTCGAATATATGGGGCCGAAGGCGGAGGTTGTCATTTTTGGTGGCGGGCATGTAAGCCAGGCCCTTGTTAATGTGCTTAAGACTCTGGATTTCTACATTACAGTCATTGATCCTAGAGAAGATGTTATGGCTGAATTTGAAGGGGCGAACCGAAAAGCGGTCATGGATTTTGTCCCTTATTTGGAGGAAAATCCTGCCAAATCCAACCAGTACATCATTACATGCACACCTTCCCATAAGTATGATTTTGATGTTTTCGACAAAATTTTCAAAGATAAGAGGGCACCTAAGTATATGGGGCTTCTGTGTTCCAAGAAGAAGATGCGAGACTATGTGGCCAGAACCTATGAGAACTTTGGCAATGATACAGACCTGACTAATTTCTACGGTCCTGTAGGTCTTGATACTGGTGGCGGTTCACCTGCAGAGATCGCTGTGAGCATAGCAGCTGAGATCTTGGCCTTGCATCACAATAAAGAGGGTCACAAGCATATGAGACTGGTCATATCTGCAGACGAAAAATAAAAAAATTAAAATAGCACTGGTCAAAAGGCAGAATCCTTGCTATAATACTCAATATAATTTTTATATTTAATAGCAATGGGGCTATTCTTTTAGGAGAATAGTCCCTTTTTGTATTAAAAATGCAGAAGACGATTTTTTTTGAATATTTTTTTGATCAAATGACCAATAAATGTTCCCGTGGCTCATAAAGAGGTATAATGTAAGTATCAGTACGATGATGGTAACGATCTGTGGAAGGAGAAAGACGATGTATAGTTTTAACGTGAACGGTCAAAGAGTTGAGACAGACAAAGAGATGGCTCTGATCGATTTCCTAAGAGATATCATGGACCTTACATCGGTGAAGAACGGATGTAAAGAGGGTGCCTGTGGAACGTGTATGATACTTGTAGACGGTAAGAAGATGAGAGCCTGCTTGCTAACGACCAAGAAGGTTCAGGACAAGTCAATCCTGACAGTTGAGGGTTTGACCCAATATGAAAAGGATGTCTATCATTATGCCTTCGCCACTGCCGGCGCGGTGCAGTGTGGTTTTTGCATACCGGGTATGGTCATTAGTGCGAAGGCCTTACTTGATGAGAACAACGATCCTACGATCGAAGATGTGCAACAGGCGATACAAGGTAATATTTGTCGCTGTACAGGATATAAGAAGATTATTGAAGGTATACAGCTGGCTGGTGAATGCCTAAGAGGTCTAAAGACAATCGAGAATTCGCCTAGGGACGGTGGTATTGGACAAAGTGTCATGAGACCAGACGCCAAAGAAAAAGTCTTAGGCACCGGGAAATTCACGGATGATTTAAAAGTGCCTGGGATGATTTTTGGCAGTGCATTAAGAAGCAAGTACCCAAGGGCTTTGGTTAAAGGCATCAGCATTGATAAAGCTATGAAACACCCGGACGCGGTCAAGATTGTTCTAGCAGAGGATGTGCCGGGTGAAAGGTTCTTGGGTCATCTGACCAGCGATTGGCCTGCGTTAATTGCAGTCGGAGAAGAAACAAGATACCTTGGAGATGCCATAGCGCTGGTTGCATCCAATACTAAAGAAGGCCTTGAAGAGATTAAGGCACTCATTGAAGTCGATTACGAAGAACGACAACCTGTTTTTGATCCTGAAGAAGCGCTGGTTCTCGAAGACTATAAGATACATGAACAAGGCAATCTATACCGCAAGGAAGTGATACAGCGTGGCGATGTGGATCAAGCTCTGGCTCAGGCGGCTTGTGTTGTGACCAACACCTATACAACGCCACATCAGGAACATGCATTTCTAGAGCCAGAGAGTGCATTGGCTGTACCAGATGGTGACGATCCGAATGGCTTGACAGTCTATACTGGCGGTCAAAGTATCTATGATGAGTACAGAGAGATTGGCCATATGCTCGGTGAGGAAGTGAACCTTCGTATTATCAGTTCATTGGTTGGCGGTGGCTTTGGTGGCAAAGAAGATATGAGTGTTCAACACCACGCAGCCTTACTTGGCTATTTGACGAAGCAACCAGTTAAAGTAACCCTTAGCAGACAGGAAAGTATACTAGTTCATCCCAAGCGGCATCCCATGAAAATGACGGTGACAACTGCCTGCGACAGGGAGGGACATATTACCGCCGTCCGAATGAAAGTCATATCTGACACAGGCGCTTATGCCTCATTAGGAGGTCCTGTATTACAAAGAGCCTGTACCCATGCGGCCGGACCTTATAACTTTGATAATATCGATATCGAGGGCTATGCTGTTTACACCAACAACGTTCCATCCGGTGCCTTTAGAGGGTTTGGCGTCACACAGACCATGTTTGCTTCTGAAGCGAATTTGAGTTTGTTGGCTGAAAAGATTGGTATGGACGCCTATGACATTCGTTATTTGAATGCAGTGAGGCCAGGGCAGACATTACCAAATGGCCAACTGGCAGACGAGGGAACGAGTATTGTCGAAACCCTTGAAGCTGTAAAAGATATTTACAAAGGAAATATTGGCAGAGCAGGGATTGCCTGTGCGATAAAAAATGCCGGTATTGGCATGGGTGTTCCGGATATAGGGCGCGTGAAGCTAAAAATCTTAGATGGCAAGGTAATCATAAGAACCAGTGCTGCATGTATGGGACAGGGGATTGCGGGCACTATGCGCGCTATCTGTTGTGAAACAACCGGATTGAACATTGATCTGGTGACAGTGGATAAACCTGACACCAGTATAACCCCTGATTCAGGGACTTCTACAGCATCCAGGCAGACAGTTATTACAGGTGAGACCACACGCAGAGTGTCATTAAGATTGGCAAAAGACCTTGAGTCAACCAGTCTAAGGGCTCTTGAAGGCAAAGAATATTATGAAGAGTTCACCGGTATCACAGACCCCCTTGGCTCAAAGAAGCACAATCCAATCAGTCACCTTAACTATGGCTATGCAACACAGGTGGTTGTTTTAGATGAAGATGGGAAAGTGACAGAAGTGGCCGCTGCTCATGATGTGGGAAAAGCCATTAATCCAGTCAATGTGGAAGGTCAGATAGAAGGCGGCGTAATGATGGGCCTTGGATATGCTCTTACAGAGAATATGAAGATTGTCGATGGACTTCCAACGGCACGGATGGGAACCCTTGGGCTTTTTAGAGCTAAAGCTATGCCAAAGTTGACAACACTTATAGTAGAGAGAAATACCAGTGAATTGGCTTATGGTGCCAAGGGGGTAGGTGAGATTCCTGTAATACCAACAGCACCAGCACTGCAACATGCTTATTACAAATTAGATGGCATATTTAGAACATCATTGCCTCTTGAGAAGACGGCGTATAGAAAATAAATGGAAGGAGACCGCTGATGAACGATCGAATGATCCCACCAAGTTTCTCAATACTCCTTGAGAAGTTGTTAAAAGAATACAGAGAAAAGCAGTCCTTTCTAGGTGTTAAAGTTGATAGAGAAAAAGAGGAAAGTCCATTGCCGATTGGTCCTGCTGCAGGGCCCCATACACAGCTTGCTGGTAATATCGTAGCAGCCTTTGGTGCTGGAGCGGATTATTTTGAGCTAAAAACCGTCCAGGTATTGGAAGGTGATGAACTTGGTATAAAGAAGCCGTGTATATATACGCAACATGAAGTCTATAACACAGAGTGGTCAACGGAATTAACGGTTGCCGGTGCCCTTGATGAGTACATTAAAGCCTATATTTTGAACTATGTACTGGCCATTGAATTTGATCTTGCTAACCCCACAGTTCTAACCTATATCATGAGCGTAGGTTATGATTTGAAAGGGATTCAGACCAAGAAGGTGGATGCCTTCATTGATGGGATGAAAGACGCCAGAGGGACGATGGTTTGGAAGAACAGCATTGCTTACATGAAAGAACATATGACATTGTTCAGAAAAATGACATTAGAAGATCTGGATCGCATACCATCGAAGGTATCACAGACAGTGACTTTATCCACTATGCATGGTTGCGATAAGGAAGAGATTGAAGCAATCGCCACCTACCTCATGAAAGAAAAGGGCATCAATACGTATGTGAAGATGAACCCTACACTTCTTGGGCAAGAGACTATTGAAGAGTCATTCACTAAGATGGGGTATGGGGATTTGACGCTTAATCCCCATATGTTCGAAGTGGATTTGTCTATGGAAGAAGCGGTTCCGATGTTGGAACGTTTGAAGAGCATTGGCAATGACAATGATATTACCTTTGGTGTGAAGCTAACGAATACATTACCGGTGAAAAACAGTCGGATTCCCCTTCTAGATGAAGTTGCATATTTGTCAGGGCCGGCACTGTATCCGTTGACCATAAGAGTGGCTGCCAAGTTGGCGGAAGCCTTTAAAGGTAGATTGCCCATATCCTACTCGGGTGGTGCTGATGCGACCAATGTTAAAGATATTGCTTTAACAGGTATTACACCAATCACTGTATCATCTGTACTGTTAAAACCAGGTGGTTACAGACACCTTAGTAGAATGCGAAAAGCCCTTAAGGGCATTGGCAGTTATGAGTCTGTTGCTTGGCGGAACCTTGTTGAGTTGGCTGATCAAGGGGTGACGGATGAACACTATCAGATGAAACCGACAAAACAGTTTGAACGTACCAGTGTCTATAGTGACCTGTGCGCCGCCTGTAACAACTGTGTGGATACCTGTCCCAACCGAGCCAATGAGGCAATGGTTATGGATGGGGAAAAAGTGGTCATACATTATGAAGCTCTATGCAATGCTTGTGGCAATTGCAGTGCGTATTGTATCAAAGGACATGATCCCTATAGAGACAAGTGGACCTTAACAGGGTACAGCACCTTTGATGAAGACATATTAATCCAACATATGAGAACCGTATAAATGAGAACGAAGTATTGAACGTTATTGAGAGCATTAGGAGGCAGTATGGCTATAAAAATTGTCCATCGTGATATTGATGGTTCCAAAGAACCTAAGGTTGATCATTTGAATCAATCTGTTGCAGAGAAAGTCATTGGCTTTCATCAAACATTTCCTGACTATGAGCAAACACCACTTCAGAAGATGAGCGCACTTGCAAAACATTTAGGTGTGTCAGATATCTATGTGAAGGATGAGTCTTACCGATTTGGCCTTAATGCCTTTAAGGTTCTTGGTGGCAGTTATGCCATTGGGCAATATATTGCAGAGCAATTAGGTGAACCAATCGAATCACTCAGTTTTGAGCGAATGATTTCACCGGAAGTAAAGGAAAAGCTTGGCGACCTTACGTTCATATCTGCTACGGATGGCAATCATGGACGTGGTGTGGCATGGACAGTGGCACAGCTTCAGCAAAAATCAGTTATCTATATGCCAAAGGGCAGTGCTAAAGAGCGACTGGACAGTATAAAAGGTGAAGGTGCTGAAGCGTCGATCACGGATTTGAATTATGATGATGCGGTTAGATTGGCTGACAAACACGCCAAGGAAAATGGTTGGATTCTAGTCCAGGACACTTCATGGTCAGGGTACGAAACCATACCAGGCCATATCATTCAAGGCTATATGACCCTTGCATACGAAACCTATCAACAGCTTAAAGAGGTGAAGCCGACACATGTATTCCTGCAAGCAGGGGTTGGTGCATTCGCTTCAGCAGTGACAGGATTCTTCGCTTCTGTCTACGGAGTTGAGAAGCCAATCATCACTATCGTGGAACCTACAGAAGCGGCTTGTATCTACAAAACAGCCAAAGCCAACGATGGCAATATTCATGTAGTCGATGGAGATATGGACACGATCATGGCAGGACTTGCCTGTGGTGAGCCAGTGACGGTGGGGATTGATATCCTACGTTACTTTGCAGAACATTACCTAGCATGTGATGATTACGTAGCAGCTCAAGGCATGCGTGTATTGTCTGCACCGCTGGAGGACGATGCCCGTATCATATCCGGTGAAAGTGGTGCTGCCGGTTTTGGTGCTGCTTATGAAATACTTACCAACCCAGTCATGTCAGATCTTAAAGAGAAACTGGGAATTGATGAATCTTCAGTGCTTCTTTTTGTCAACACTGAAGGGGATACGGACAAAGAGAATTACCGCAGAATCGTCTGGGACGGTCTGCACCCAAGACCATAGAGATAGGAGACAGCCGATGTTGACGAATGAGAAAAAACAGCAAGTTATTGAGTTGACACAGAAGCTGATACGCCAGCAGAGCTATTCAGGAAATGAAGGCGGTGTGGCAGATGAATTGAAAGCATTCTTCCAGTCAAAAGGATTTGATGATGTTGTTGTTGATGGTTATGGCAACATATATGGTGTTATCAAAGGGAATCAACCGGGAAAAAAGATACTGTTTGACGGTCATATGGATACGGTGCCAATAGGTGATATAGCTGATTGGACCAAGGACCCTTTTGGCGGCGAAGTGTTGGATGGCAGGCTTTACGGTCGAGGCACTACTGATATGAAGGGTGCTATTGCTGCTATGGCTTGTGCTGCGGCTGATTTCGCAGAGGTGACAGGCCGAGACTTTGGTGGGGAAGTCTACGTAGCAGGTATTGTCCACGAAGAGTGCTTTGAAGGGATCGGTGCCCGTAAGATGAGCGCCTCCGTACAGCCGGATTTAGTGGTTATTGGTGAAGCATCCAATCTTAACCTTAAGATCGGACAGCGTGGTAGAGGTGAAGTGATGATTGAAACCTTCGGTGTACCAGCCCATTCGGCGAATCCGGAAGCAGGGAAAAATGCCGTCTATGCTATGACAAAGATCATCAATGCGGTAAGGGATATTGTTCCACCGGAACACCCAATTCTAGGTAAAGGCATATTGGAATTGACAGACATCAAGTCAAGTCCATATCCCGGTGCATCCGTTGTACCTTCCTATTGTAAGGCTACTTATGACAGAAGACTCTTAGTGGGTGAAACAAAGGAAAGTGTCTTAGCCCCTATTAAGGCAGTGGTTGAAAAGTTGCAGGCAATGGATAGTGAAATAGAAGCCAAAGTATCTTATGCAATCGGTGAAGAAGCCTGTTACACGGGTGAGACAATAAGAGGCGAGCGCTTCTTTCCAGGTTGGCTTTTTGAGGCGGATGCACCAAATATCAAAGGGATTAAGGCGATGCTTGAAAATGACGGCTTTAAACCAGAGGTTACCTATTACAACTTTTGCACCAATGGCAGTCACTACGCTGGTGAAGCCGGCATAGAGACAATCGGCCTTGGACCATCAATAGAAAAGCTGGCTCATACCAACGATGAGTATGTGGAAGTGGATCAGTTGATTGGTGCAGTGGAATGTTATATAAGCATAATGAAAGCAATGTTATTGGTGTAAGTCATGAGAACCCTGATAAAAAATGGTACCATCGTTGATGGTACCGGTAAAGAGGCTTTTGTTGGAGCATTATTTCTTGAGGATGACCGCATTTCACAAGTGATTGATTATGATCAGATGAGTGTTGCACAGTTTAATGCAATCAAATTGCTAGCCGATCGGATAGAAGATGTCAGAGGTCTTGTGGTTGCGCCAGGCTTCATCGATACTCACAGTCACAGTGACCTGAAAGTTTTGATAGAGCCTGAATTATTGCCAAAGCTGATGCAAGGCATTACCACAGAAGTCCTCGGACAAGATGGTATATCCATGGCACCGCTGCCAAAAGAGTTCATTGAACCTTGGCGGAAGAATTTGGCAGGACTTAATGGCACCACAGATGACATTGATTGGTACTACGAGACCTGTGAACGTTATTTTCAAATGATCGAAGAAAGCGGTCCGGCACTGAATGAGGCGTACTTATTGCCTCACGGCAACATCCGTATGGCAGCAATGGGACTTGGTAATGACTGTACAGGTCCTGACCATATAAAACGTATGTGTGACATCACAAGAAGGGCCATGGAAAGTGGCTGTATTGGGGTGTCATCAGGGCTGATTTATATGCCATGTGCCTACTCCAAGACAGAAGAACTGGTTGAAATATGTAAAGTAGTTTCTGAATATGATGGCGTCTTTGTGGTTCATCAACGAAGTGAGGCAGATGATATCATTACATCTATGGAAGAAGTTCTGCACATTGGTGAGGCCTCAGGTGTGGATATTCATTTCTCTCATTTCAAAGTCTGTGGAGAACGGAATTGGTCTAAGATGGATGACATTCTAGCGCTGCTGGATGAAGGCAGACGTAAAGGTATACGAATATCACTGGACCAATACCCTTATCCTGCGGGCAGTACGATGCTCGGTGTTATTTTACCACCATGGGCCCACGACGGTGGCACGGATAAACTTGTTGAACGATTGGGTGATCCACTAGAGCGAGCCCGTATGACCAAGGCAATAGAGGAAGGGATTCCAGGCTGGGATAACTTCATTGATTTTGTTGGTGAAGAGAACATCTACATCACAAGTGTGGGAACAAAGGGTAATGAGGATGTCATTCAGTTAAGTTTAGCCCAGCTCGGTGAGAAGAGGGGTAAAACTGCCTTAGAAGCCACATATGATCTTCTTCTAGAGGAAAAAAATGCTGTCGGAATGGTGAACTTTTACGGTACGGAGGCGCACATCGCGACCATCATGCAGCGGGAAGAGATGAACGCATGTACGGATGGTTTGCTAGGTGGAAAGCCACATCCAAGAGCGTATGGCGCTTTTCCAAGAATTCTAGGGAAATATGTCCGTGATGAAGGTGTTCTGACTATGGAACAAGCCATTCATAAGATGACCTGTAAAGCTGCTATGGCCATGCATATCAAAGAACGTGGCTGTCTGCTTGAAGGTTATTATGCAGATATAACGATTTTTGATCCTGATGAAGTGAAAGATCTCGGAACATACACAGATCCGATACAACATCCAGCTGGTATACGGCACGTATGGGTCAATGGGAAACTAGAGGTAGAACAAGGGCGTTTTACCGGGATTCGTTCGGGCCGAATGATTCGATCAAATGATCAAAAAACATTCGGGAAAATCATTGACTGAATGATCAAATGATGATATATTTATGTAAAATATTTATCAAATGACCAAACTTATGGATTAAGTACGAACGATTCAAGTTATGACAGTGAAACCTTGCAAAGGCGTTAAGGTATCCTAAGGGGTACTTTGCGTCTTTTTTTGTAAGAAGATGAAGGCGTTTATCTTCTCAAACAATCCGGAGGGATAATCAATGAAAGAAGTGTTAACGATGCAACAGATCACCAAGAAATTCGGTGAGATGTATGCCAACAAAAACATCAACTTGACCATTCGTGAAGGTGAAGTCCATACGCTGTTAGGGGAAAACGGCGCTGGAAAAAGTACATTGATGAACATTCTGGTAGGGTTATATCATCCCACGTCCGGGCAAATCTATGTGGATGGTAAGGAAGTTCATATCGCTTCACCAAAGAAAGCGGAAAAGTACGGCATAGGGATGGTTCATCAGCATTTCATGCTTGTGGAAGCCATGACAGTATTCGAGAATATCATATTGGGAACACGACATGACAAGTCACCATTTATTAATAAAGCTAAAATAAAGAAAGAAATCATTGAGTTGGCCGATCGCTATGGTCTGAATATTGAGATTGACAAACCAGTTACGGAGATCTCCGTTGGTGCACAGCAGAGAGTTGAGATTCTAAAAGCGCTCTACAGAGGTGCGAGGGTCTTGATTCTAGATGAACCAACAGCGGCTTTAACGGACATAGAGGTGGGCGGTTTGTTTGAAATTATTCGCAAGCTTCAGTCGGAGAATAAATCGGTGATTTTTATTTCTCATAAAATGCGGGAAGTACTTGAAATCAGTGACCGAATAACAATCCTAAGAGCTGGTGAAACGGTCAAGACTTTAGACAAAGAAGAGGCGGATGCTCATACTTTAGCCAGTCTAATGATTGGGCGAGAACTGGTTGAAAGCGATTATGACAAGGATGTAGAAGTGAGTGATGAGATCATTTCACTAAGCACTGTTAGTTACAATGAGAGTTCTAAGCACAACGGTTTATCCAACGTTTCACTTGAAGTATATAAAGGAGAAATTCTTGGTATAGCAGGGGTAGATGGCAATGGTCAGTCACAGCTTGCTCAATTATTGACTGGTGTAATCGCCCCGGAAAAAGGTCATGTCACTCTCAAGGCCAAAAAGGTGGATAAGTTCAGACCTAAGGACTTTATCAATGAAGGCATCGCTCATATTCCTGAAGACCGCAACAAGATGGGGCTGGTTGGTAACATGAGTGTTAAGGAGAATCTGATTCTTAAGGCTACGGAAGATGCCCATATAGCCAATGCTAAAGGTTGGTTCCTTAAGAAGAAAGACATCCGTAATTTTGCCAAGGATATGCGACACAAATACGACATTCGATGTGCATCCGTAGAACAGGAATCCAGAAACCTATCCGGTGGTAATCAGCAAAAGATTATCTTGGCTAGAGAGTTGAATGAGCTTCCGGAAATGCTGGTTGCAGTTCATCCGACAAGAGGTCTTGATATCGGTGCTACAAGATTCGTCCATGATAAGATGATTGAATCACGGGATAAGGGCTGTGGTGTGGTATTGATCAGTGCTGACTTCGACGAAGTATTGAAGCTTTCTACCAGAATTGCAGTGATGTTTGAAGGTGAAATCGTTGGTGTTTTCTCAGGAAAAGACCCTAATATACAAGAAATCTCACTGGCAATGACTGGCAAAGTCGAATAGAAAGGGTATGTCATGAATGTAAAAAATAATCTGATTAAAACCATGATACCGATTCTGGCGATTGTGCTGGCATTGCTTACTGGTGCTTTACTAATATCAATTATCGGTGGTGATCCTAAGGATGCCTATTATTACCTGATTAGGGGCGCATTTGGTTCCAAGTCTAATATTGGAGAGACTTTTGTTAAAGCGACGCCATTGATTTTTACTGCCCTTGCGGCAACTTTCGCATATAAATGTGGTGTTTTCAATCTTGGTGGACAGGGACAATTCGTTATGGGGGCTGTTGTAAGTGCAACAGTGGCAACGACGAACAATGGACTTGAGGGTATGCCTCTTATGGTAACCAGTTTGGTACTCGGTGCTGTTGCAGGGGGGCTCTGGGGAGCGATTCCTGGAATCCTCAAGATCACCAGAGGTCTTAACGAGCTGATTGTCAGTATCATGCTGAATTATGTGGCAATTCTGTTCATGGGCTACTTGTATACCGTGCCGCTTAGAGACGGTAGTGTACCACAGACAGCTGCAGTTCGCGTTAACTTGACGAGATTTGTTGACGGAACACGATTACACACAGGTATAATCATCGCCTTAGTTTTGGCGGTTTTGATTCACTACTTTATGTTCCATACTTCTGCTGGCTTTAAATTAAGGGCTGTCGGCTTAAATCAGACAGCGGCCTTCTACAATGGTTTTCCAGTGAAGAAACTGATGTTGATTTCCTTTATTATATCCGGTGCTATCGCTGGGATAGGAGGCAGTGTGGAACTTCATGGGACTCAGTTCAGACTGATGAGTGGTTTTGGAGATGGTTACGGTTTTGATGGTGTGGCTATAGCACTGATTGCTATGTTGAACCCGTTGGCAAGTGTTGTTGTAGCTTATCTTTTTGCGGTTCTAAGAACCGGTGCGACGACGATGCAGGTAGGTACAGGCATGCCAACGTCTGTCATCGATATTATTCAAGCATTGATTATCGTCTTTGCGGTCGCAGGTAGTGCCTTTACCAACCAACCGAAGATCCGCCAGATGATCATTAGTTTTACAACAAAGAAGACGAAAGAGGAGGCCGCCTAATGGACAGTATTCTTAATGCTACTTTTATCCAGGAATTGTTGTTGTCCACTATACGGATGGCAACCCCCATACTGATTGTTGCTTTGGCAGAGTTATATTCTGAAAGGGCGGGGTTGGTTAATATCGGTCTTGATGGGATTATGGCCTTTGGAGCACTGATCGGTTTCTTGACAAGTTACACAACAGGCAATCCATATCTTGGTATCATGGCCGGTGCCATTGGTGGAATGATGGTTAACATGGTTTATGCTTTTGCCACCATTCAGCTAGGGGCGCAACAAATTGTGTATGGTATGGCCATCAACATATTTGCACCGGCTTTAGCTTCGTTCATCTACAAAGCATATTTTGGTATCAGTTCTACATTGGCTCAGGCGACATTGATGGCTCCAATGCCGATTCCATTGCTTAGTGATATCCCATTTATTGGAAAGATACTTTTTAACCATACGCCGATTGTGTATTTCGTTTATCTAATGGTGCCGATGTCTTATATTTTCTTTGAAAAGACCAAGGCCGGACTTGATTTCAAGGCGGTTGGCGAGCATCCTAAAGCGGCTGAGTCACTAGGGATTAACGTTTATAGGAAAAAATATATGGCAAGTATCATATGTGGTCTGTTAGCCGGAATCGGTGGTGCTTATCTGACGACAGCTTATGTAAGTACTTATTCAGATGGTATTGTGTCTGGCCGTGGTTTTATTGCCTTGTCAGCTGTTGTCTTCGGACGATGGATGCCTACAGGTGTTCTTGTTGCAGCGCTGTTCTTCGGATTCACAGATGCCTTGCAGCTTAGACTTCAAGTTATGAGTTCAACAACGCCGTATCAGTTATTGGCAATGATTCCTTATCTTAGTACCTTGTTTGTTCTTGCATTCTTCGGCATCAAGAAATCAGGACCAAAAGCCAATGGTAAGGCTTATTTTAAAGAGGAACGCTAAACCGACAGTGCTTATCAGAGGATAATGTATTGTTTGAGTATAGATGGCTACAGATTGTTCGTGGAACTCTAGAACATCAGCAGCTATAAATAGAAGTGTATCATGCATGTTTATAATGACAGGAGGATTACAAATGAAAAAATTAATCGCATTAATGATGACCCTTGCTCTTGCTACAAGCCTTTTCGCTGCTTGTGGATCCGAGGAGCCTGCAACGACAACAACAGAAGCGGCAGACACAACAGAAGCTGCGACAACTGAAACAGAAGAAGTGGCAAAAGAATACAAAGTGGCTATGATTTTGGATTCCAACATCGCTGATGGTGGTTGGGGTGCTGCCTGTTACAACGCAATGGTGGCAGCGGCAGAAAGAGAAGGATGGACGACTCAATATACGGATGGACTTGCATCCGCAGACTTTGCATCCACAATCAGAAGTTATGCTGATCTTGGTTTTGATATGGTATTTGCACCTGGTAATCAGTATACTGATGCTGTGGCAGAAGTATCAGCAGATTATCCAGATATGAAATTTGCACTTCTTAACGGTACACTTGAAAGTGACAATGTAACATCACTTCTTCCAGATGCAAAGCAGATCGGTCTTATGGCTGGTGCACTTGCTGGTATCGTATCAGAGACAAACGCTATCGGTTTCATCGGTGGTCTTGAGCTTGACACAACAAAGGCTAAACTTGAGTACTATGAAAAAGGTGCACAGGCAATCAATCCTGACATCACAGTTTACTCCGCTTATGCTGGTTCTTTCTCAGATACTGCTAAAGGTAAAGAGATTGCATCTTCCATGGTAACCCTTAACGATGTTGATGTTATGTTCGGTGATGCCAGTGCCGTTGACTCCGGAGCTCGTGAAGTGCTTGCGACTTTCGAAGGTAGATATGATATCGGTCAGCCAAGTGACCTTCTTGCAACTCAAGCGTCTGATATCATCCTTAACTCTGTAGTGACAGATAATGCAACAATGATTCAACTTTGTATGCAAGATGTTGTTAATGGTACATATGGTAATAAGACAGTCTACGGTAATCTTGAAAACGGTGCGCTTAGTGTTGGTACTTTCGGTGCTTTCGTATCTGAAGAAGTTCAAACACAGTACCTTGAAGCAGTTGAGCAAATCAAGGCTGGTACTTTCGTAGAATAATCGAATAATGTGTTTTTCTGAGTAGGTTCTTGACTAAGGACCTACTCAGTTTTAAAATGTGGTTTATTAGCTTAACATTGGCATAATGAGATTTGGGGACAGAGAGGATCATGAAATGGCAGGGAAAAAAAGTGCGGTCATGGAAGAAATGATTATTCAGGCGACCCTGGATGTCATTGAAGACAAGACCATTAGTGGAACAAGGATGAGGCTCATTGCTGAGAAAGCAGATGTGTATCAATCCAATCTTCATTATTATTACAAGTCAAAAAAAGAGTTGATGATGGCGGTTCAGAAGAAAGTGGCGGATCGTTGTGTTCAATTAAGAGTAGAAGCTCTTGAAGAGGCAGAAGATAATCTGGAAAGTCAATTGGATGTCTTCATGAAGCAGAAATTGACGTTTATTCAGACGGAACCTAAGTATGACTATGCTGAGATTGATTTCTGGATTCAGTCCAGATTTGATGATGATTTTAAGGCAGAGTTCAAGCGTTCTTTTGTAGGGTGGCGTGAGGAATTACAGAAGTTGATTAAAACGTATGCACCCCAGATTGATGTTGAGAAGCGGTTGCTGCTAGCTAGTGTGATTATTTCACTTCTGGAAGGGGCAACGATTCAGTATTTGATTGACCCTGAGGCTTTCTCGGTGGAGCATTATTTTGATTATTGTAAGGCTTTGATTTTGAAAGAAATGAAGTAGTGATAGGATTTGGCTGTCTCGGGTGAGGTGGCCTTTTTTTTATTGCTAAGGTGTCGCCAACGGCAGAATCGGGTAGTAATCACAAGCCTCAGACATTCGACCAAGGTCGAAAACTCGTTTGTTGATTACCACCCGATCCTGCCGTTAGCTCGGTTTCGGGAGTTATAAAATTGAAGGATCAGTGATATAGTGTCGCCAACAGCAGAATCAGGTAGTAATCACAAGCCTCAGACAATCGACTAAGGTCGAAAACTCGTTTGTTGATTACCACCCGATCCTGCCGTTAGCTCGGTTTTGGGAGTTATAAACTAAAGAGACCAGCGATATATGTCGCCAATGACAAAATCGGCTGATAATCACAAGCCTCAGACATTCGATCAAGGTCGAAAACTCGTTTGTTGATTATCAGCCGATTCCGTCGTTGTCTCGGTTTCGAAAGTTATAAATTATGCTGTAACAGAGTCACGCCAGTGAGGTCGGGGATTCGTCTCGAAACGAGTTTTCTACAGTCATTTATGACTGGTAGAATGTCTGAGGCTTCGAATGAATTCCCGGGCTTGCTGGTGGGACGGAAGTCGGTCAAGGTGAGTAGCTGTAACTTGTCGCCAAGGACAAAATCGGATGATAATCACAAGCCTCAGACAATCGACCAAGGTCGAAAACTCGTTTGTTGATTATCACCCGATCCTGTCCTTGGCTCGGCTTTGGAAGTCGACTAAGCTTCAACACCGACCAACGGCTTTTCGAGAATTGCCATGAATTCTTCGCCAGTGATGGTTTCCTTCTCATATAGGTGCTTAGAGATGCTGTGAAGGATTTCGATGTTGTCCTGTAATAATTGCTTGGCTTTCGAGTATTGGCTGTTGACAGTGTCCACAACTTTTTGGTCAATCTTTGCTGAGGTGTCTGGTGAGCAAGCAAGGCTGGTATCGCCACCAAGGTATTGATTGGTGACTTGCTCGAAGGCGACCATACCGAAGTCATCGTGCATGCCGTATCTGGTTATCATGGCCCTAGCCAGTTTTGTGGCTTGCTCTATGTCGTTGGCAGCCCCAGTGGTGACGGAATCGAAGATGAGTTCCTCAGCGACACGACCACCTGTGTAGACGGCGATTTTATTTTCTAGTTCGGTTTTTGACATTAGGTTCTTATCATCTTCCTCCACTTGCATAGTGTAGCCAAGTGCACCGGAGGTACGAGGGATGATGGTTATCTTGGTGACTGGTGCTGTATGTGTCTGGAGAGCAGCCACCAGTGCATGGCCTACTTCGTGATAAGCAACAATGAGCTTTTCCTTGTCGGAAAGAATCTTGTTTTTCTTCTGATAACCGGCAATGACGGTCTCAATACTTTCTTCTAAGTCAGCATGTGTAACCAGGTCTCTATTGTGTCTTACGGCTCGAAGGGCAGCTTCATTAATCATATTGGCAAGTTCTGCACCTGAGGCACCTGAGGCCATGCGGGCAATACGGTTGAAGTCCACATCATCAGAGAGTTTGACTTTTTTTGCATGGACTTTTAAGATGGCCTCACGTCCTTTAAGGTCTGGCAGTTCAACAGGCACTCTTCTATCGAATCGTCCTGGGCGAAGTAGTGCAGGATCTAGTGAGTCAGGTCGGTTTGTTGCGGCAAGTATAACGACACCGTTGGTTCCGTCAAATCCATCCATCTCTGCTAGAAGCTGATTCAGTGTCTGTTCACGCTCATCGTTACCGCCGAAGCCTCGGCCATCACGTTTTTTTCCAATGGTATCAATCTCATCGATGAAGACGATACATGGCGCTTTTTCATTGGCTTGCTTGAACAAGTCGCGGACTTTGGCGGCGCCCATCCCCACGAACATCTCGACGAATTCTGAACCTGAGATAGAGAAGAAAGGTACGTCGGCTTCACCGGCAACTGCTTTAGCCAATAGTGTCTTACCAGTACCGGGAGGGCCTACAAGTAATGCGCCTTTAGGCATGGTTGCACCAATGGCGCTATAACGCTCAGGGTTATGTAGGTAGTCAACGATCTCTGTTAAAGCTTCTTTAGCTTCGTCTTCACCGGCAACGTCATCAAAAAGAATTCGGTTGTCAGAAGGTTCGTAGACTTTGGCTTTACTTTTTCCCATAGACATTGGGGAGGAAGCGCCCATGCCCTGGCTCATGTTCTGCATGAGTTTCTTGCCGATATATCTGTAGAAAAGGAACATCAGACCAAGGGGTAATACCCACGAAATTAAAGCGCTTAGTAATGGGGAGGCACCGGTTTCAGCTTCTGTACTAAAGGAATCAACACCAGCTTCCGATAATCGGTCAACCAAATCAGAATCGTCAAACTTAACGGTTCTAAAATTTTCTTCTGAACTGTTCTGGAAATATATGTAGGTTTCACCTACTTGTACCTTCTCAATATCCTGAGCGTCCAGCATAGTTAAAAAAGTGCTGTAATCCACTTCACTGTATTGGCCCATGAGCATCGCAGGCACTGCCGAGAAGGTTATATATGCCAATAAGAGTATTAGGGACACATAATAAATCTGCTTGTTTTTTGGTAATTTGATTTTATCCAAAATAATCAACTCCTGTTAATTTTAAATTCAATGGTTGAACCCTATCATATCATGCCAGTAACCCTTTTTTCTTCTTTATATAGATGTTTAAGTAACTTTTTATAACGCATGAGGACATTTTTTACAAAGTTTTTATAAATGACCGGGCCTGCCTAGTTTAATTAGTGCGGCAACAAGTTGACGCGATGTAGTATAATAATATGACTAAGGTGTCAAAGTGTTTAAGATATGTTTCTTAACATAAAGTGGCATATGAAGTCGGCGTATATTTTTGACCAACGGAGGCATTGATTTGTTCAGATACTTATTTGGCAACGATCTACCACAAGTGTATAGGGAATCAGTTCTTCGCGAAGCAACAAAGAGGAATTTTCATAGGTCCATACCGCTTAACATGGTTATTGTTGTTCTTGAAGCGCTGTTTTTTTTGCTTAGTTATACAGAATATACAGATGGTCTGTATGGAGAGTATACTTCTGTATACCGATTATTATATTTAATCATGATGGCATATGCAGCCTTTTTGCTTGTTATAGTCAAGTTATATGGTAAGGTGCTTCGCAATAAGGCCTCGGTTTCGGAACATATGATGTATGTATCCGTTGGATTTTTCATTATATGGAGTGGTGTTGTCAGTGTCATTGATATGAGTCGTGGACTTACGGGATATACATATCTTTTTATTGTCATCGTCATAGGTGTTGTGTTGGTCATGCGACCTAGAAGGAGTGTGTGGATATATATAGTGTCTCACAGTGTATTCCTCATGCTGAACTATATATTTCAATTGCCCAATGAATTGATTTTTAGCAATATCATTAATGCGACAGCTTTGGTTGTTACTTCATTCGTTATCAGTGTGATTATCTATCGGTCTTTTTGTAACTATTATGTTGCACAACAGATTATCATTGAGCAGAAAAGAGACTTGGAAGTCCTGGTATCAAAAGATCACTTGACCGATTTGTACAACCGAAGAGGGTTAGAAGCCTTTCTGGATCAATTGTCCCGTAATGAGGAAGAAATCTCTGTGGGTATCCTTATGATTGATATTGACTATTTTAAGGGATACAATGACACATATGGCCATATCATGGGTGACAAGGCTCTTCAGTCGGTTGCTAATGTTATTAAAGAAAGAATAGCAGGGTATGAAGGTATTGGATGCCGGTATGGTGGTGATGAATTCTGTGCAGTGATTGTAGGCTGTTCCATGGAGAACTTAAGGTTCATGAAAAAACAGATCACTCATGATATCCAGCAGATGGGCATTGCCAATGAAGCAGATAAAAGGTCGGGTTTATTAACGGTTAGTGTTGGCCTCTACCTAGGGGAAGCAACAGAACATCAGGACCTTTGGTCATATATTGACAGTGCAGATGAGTTGCTGTACGAAACAAAAAGGGCGAGATAAATCTGAATAGACTGTGAACAGTTTTTGAACTTTTAATGATTGTAAGGGTTATGAATCAAATCTGTGGTATATTAGGACTATAGTCCTAAATTTGACGTGTGTGGACATCTTCTGTGCAATGATTTGTGTGATTTATTTGCTTTCTGAGGCTATACAGAAACAGTTTAGCGCATTAATCATTTCTAAACTTGAATTAAACGACAAATGACGATGACTATGGGATAGCGACTGTACCGAGATAGGTACGGTTTATTGCTGGTGTTATAGTATACTTTGATTGGTGTATGTGCTATAATGCCCGTGTCGGCGTATGGTTAATGAGAGGTTAGTTATGAAATTCTTTTTTAGAGATGGTCGAGTTTCTATTGAGACCATTATCAAAAATTTGTCCAATTCTTTTAAAATTGAAGATATATCCACATATGAGCATCAGCTGATGACCACAATAATCGGTCCGATACTTTTGTTTGTGGCATTTATCAATATTTTCCTAGGTATCTATTGGCAGTTGGATCTATGGAAGATTGCAGTCATGTTTGTTGTTTTTATTATTGGGGGTATTGGGGTATTACATACTCAAAGACTGCCATATAAAAGCAGGAAAAAGGTCCATGTCACCAGTTTGATTTATCTGGTTTGCATGATTGCGACCTTTGTTAGTTACTATGAGCGCCTATCCGTACTGATGTGGTTTATTCTGGTGATTCTGTCTGTAGTAGGTATTTTAAGTTACGATAAAACAATGCTTTACTATAGTCTGGCAGGATACCCAATTTTCTTTTTGTTGAGTGTTTTCGCTTTCCCGCTGAACACGATTGTTATTGACGCCAATTTTAATATTGCTTTGATCATTATGATTGGCTTGGTTATGCTGATCTCCGTTTTTTCAAACAGTCTTTACAGAGAAGTGCTAGGCCGTAAGCTTCAGCAGTACAATGATATTATTAGGAGAAACAATGAGATTGTTGTCTTGAATAGCAAGCTGATGTCCAGTGAAGAGGCTCTTAAGGCACAAAATGAAGTGTTGGCCCAATACAATGACGAGTTGTCAGCAGCACAAAAAAGACTGGAGCATTTGGCTTATAACGATACCCTTACAGGATTGCCGAACCGTAAAATGTTCCATGAACAGTTGAATCTGTTGTTGGAAATGGAGCGGGATTTGGGTGGCAGCGCTGCTGTAATTTTCATTGACTTGGACGATTTTAAGAAAGTTAACGATTCCATGGGACATTCAGCAGGCGACACGTTGCTGATTATGGTAACTGAACGGTTGAAGACGGTCGTTCATCCCAGGGATTTGTTAGGTAGGCTTGGTGGCGATGAGTTAGTGCTTATTGTTAGACGTACTATCAGCAATGAACAATTATTGACCTATGTTCAAGGGCTAAGAGATGTATTGCAAAAGCCTTTTCTACTTGAAAAAAAGTCAACACGTGTAACGGCCAGTTTTGGGATTGCAGTATGGCCGGGTGATGGTACAGGGGCTGAAGAGTTGTTGAAAGCAGCTGATACGGCCATGTACAAGGCGAAGTATAAAGGTAAAAACGAGATACAGTTCTATAGAAAAGAGATGGAAGAGGAAGTTCTTTCTAAGATTGAGATGGAGAACAGGCTTCTTGATGCGTTGAGACATGAACAATTGTTCTTGGAATACCAGCCTCTTATTGCAACAAGTAATAAGAGGATTATAGGCTTTGAAGCGTTGTTAAGATGGGAATCACCTGGCTTTGGCAGGATTAGCCCAGAGGTCTTCATTCCTTTTGCAGAAGAAATCGGTGAATGGGTCTTAAGAGAGGCATGTAAGAAGATTCGTGAGATGCGGCAAAAGGAACACATGGATGTGACCATCTCAGTGAATATATCTTCTGTTCAAATTAAGAATGATGCTTTTATCCGCAAGACAAAAGAAATCATAGAGGAGATTGGCATACCACCATCTTCTTTGATCTTCGAAATTACTGAGACGGTTTTTATCCATGATATGGATAGGGCTGTGGGGATTATCAAGGTATTGAAGGCCTATGGCATTAAAGTGGTGTTGGATGATTTTGGAACAGGCTATTCTTCTCTCAGCTACCTGATGGACTTGCCAATTGATGGTCTTAAGATTGATAAATCCTTCATAGATGCCATCAGTGACAACGATAATAAGTACAATATTGTCGCGGACATCATTGCAATGGTCCGTGGCCTTGAGATAGAGGTTGTAGCTGAAGGGGTTGAAACAGACCTACAGCTGAATTATTTGGAAAAGAAGGATTGCGATGTGATACAAGGATTCCTTTTGGGAAAACCTATGGCTGAAGACTTGATGATGTCCATAATGACTGGCGATGAATAGATGATAATTATTCTCTGTTGGTGTATAATATAGATAGGATGGTTCAAATATGCTTGCTGGCATGGAAGGAGGCTTATTGTGAATAAATTTTCTATTGCCAATACCACCAGGGAAGAACGGGAGAAGATCATCAAAGATGCCTTAAGTTGTGGCAGTGGTGGCTGTGATGCCTGTTCAGGATGTGGTGTGTTTGGCGGGGTTGACCCCTATGAGATGTATCAGCCCTATATTGATGGTGAGAAAGAGATTTCTCAGATTAATATGGAATACAGAGATCCATATCATGTTAAGGGGTATAAGTAACATGATATGTTGTATTGATTTATAAGATTACGAAAAGGTATGATTGACTTCGGTATGTCAGACAGTTCATATGTCTTGTCAGACAACTTATAGGATGATATGATGAGTCTGTACAGCAGAAAAGGATGTTCTTAAATGACGGAATATTCTTGATATTGTACAAGGGAGGTCATCAGGTGTGGATTGGAACGCGACAGAGATAGGATATGGTGACGGTTTGTTAAAAGCATGCGTCAGTCTTTTATCTCACAACTGTCGGCTTGATATTTCAGCCGAATGAACAGGAGGAAGTTCTATGAAATTTTTTATCGACACAGCCAATGTGGACATGATTAAAGCAGCCAATGACTTAGGTATTATATCAGGTGTAACAACAAACCCATCCCTGATTGCGAAAGAAGGTCGCAACTTCGAAGAAGTGGTTAGGGAGATTACTAGCATCGTTGATGGACCAATCAGTGCTGAAGTGGTCAGTCTAGAAGCAGATGGCATGGTAGCAGAAGCAGAAGAATTGGTGAAGATTCATCCCAATATTGTCATCAAGGTACCAATCACTTTAGAAGGGCTAAAAGCGGTTAGCAGATTGGCAGCAAAAGGCATCCGAACCAATGTGACCTTGATTTTTTCACCAAGCCAAGCCCTAATGGCTGCAAGAGCAGGTGCTAGCTTCGTTAGCCCATTTGTCGGACGCGTTGATGATGTATCCAACGATGGCATTGGGTTGATTCGTGAAATCGTTGAGATTTTTGATATACATGGAATCGATACAGAGATTATTGCAGCGAGCATTAGGAGCCCTAAGCATGTGGTTGACTCAGCTCTTGCTGGTGCCCATATTGCTACAGTGCCATATAATGTTATAGAGCAGTTGGTGAAGCATCCTTTAACGGACATAGGTATTGAAAAGTTTCTGAAAGATTGGGAAAATGTACCAAAGTAAATAAGGTGTAAAAAATATCAATTATAGCAACATAACGTAAAATTTAATGTTCAAATGGTTTGTCAGTCTCTTCTGTTTCAGACAATTGTCTTGTGAGACGGCCATTTGTCAACCGGATAAAGACAAATTTCTGATATTACAGGAATTGTGGGGAAAAGATATATTCCATTCACATTTTAGACATAATTGTTTGTTATGATATTAGAGTAATAACTATCCCCCCTTTTATTATATAATATGCTTAGTCCTACCTCCGAAGGTAGGTCTTTTTTTGTCTTGCTTCGGTATACGGCGATTTCCGTCGTCACCCTAAGATAGTGAAACGTTCACGTACGTAGGTACGCATCACGCTTCCCAATCTCAGGCTTCCTAGGAACTCATCCGCATCCCTGTGCAAGATTTCTTATTTATTTTTATCCGGATGTACTCAGTGGCGATTTGGTAGAAGTCAGCAAGCTGACCACACCCGGCACGCTATTCATCTCAGTCTCAGTAACAAAATGTACAAATAAATATGTATGAACCGTAACGCACTCTTAGTGTACTTTTGCTGTACGTGATATTGGTGAAATATCTTTCAGCTTCTGCGTTAATATGTTATTATGTAAGAAGAAGTTTCGCCTGTAGTATAATGATTATTAGAACATTACTTAAGCACTTACACCATTGAAACGGGACGTTGGCAGGAAATGACTTGCTTTATGGGGAAGATTGCGTAATAGGGTCATTTGAGGTGCCATCGTTTGATGAATAACGATGGAGGACAGTTAGTATGAAGGTGATACACAAGACTTTTGGCGGTGGGTATCGATTTGGCGTTTTTGAGGGACAGCCATCGGCTCATTTGACACTCTTTGAGGCATCTGGGATTGAATCTGATCAAGTGATTCAACCGGGAAAAGATGTCACCGCGAAAACAGTACTGGATGCCTTAGGGTTAACAGGTTTTGAAGGACCTGAGAATGCCTTGGTATCGACAAAGGGGCATATCGCACCGGATCAAGTGACATCCATTATTGTCAGCACGGTTTCGGTTGAACCATATGATCTGCCTGTAGAATCATTTCTTAAGCAGGAAACAAAAGCCAGATTCATTGATGGTCTCAAGACAATTCATGAGGCCTATCATAATACGGCAATCACATTAGTCCTTTCAGAGAATCAGGAAGAATTGATTCAGATGTTTGCACCTGAATCCGATAATCTGGACTGGCTGACGATTGCGACCATGCCTGCGCTTTACCCTGCGAATTTCAAAGAACTTATTATTCCAACATTATTAGAAAAAAAATACCCGGTAGGTTATGCACCGGCTCATATTGGCGTGCTTTTTATAAAAGCGGCAGATGTCTTGCATGTGACGAAAGTTGTTTCAGAAAATCATCCTGCGGATACAGTCATCGTTGCATTGGCTGGTCCGGGCTGGTCTGAAAACATGGTTCTAGAAGTCCCTTGCGGTTTGCCGGTTAAAGCGCTTATGGACAGGCACTTGGCCGAAGGTGAGCAACGGATTGTGAAGAACAGTATTATAACTGGTGAGACAATAGACGAGGATACGTTGATAGGTTATGACACCTCTGTGCTAATTGCAGTACCGGAAGACCGTCAAAGGCAGACGCTTTTCTTCCTAAGGAGCGGTAAAGATGCGGATTCTTTCAGCAATTCATTCTTATCCAAGCTGTTACCTAGGGCTAAAAAAAGTGCAGGAACAAATCTTCACGGTGAGCGTCGAGCTTGTGTTTCTTGTACTTATTGTCAGAATGTGTGCCCTGTAGGGCTGATTCCACATTTGTTGCACAAGCATGCGGATAAAGGTATTTACAATAAACGACTTGGTGAATATCGGCTTTTCGATTGCATCGAATGTGGCTTATGTGATTATGTCTGTCCTTCTAAGATTGAAGTGTCAACGGATATTAAGAAAGCGAAAAAAGAGATGGAGAAAGCGGAGTTAGGTCACAACAAGTACCTGATGCCTGGATGCGATATGTTGCTTGAACCAAAGGAGGTGGCTTTGGATGAGTGATTTCAAAGAGAACAGAGTACTCAAGCCGGCGTGGGAAGCCTTGGATTTCTTCTTGAAGGGAACACCGGAAGTGACTGCTGGGGGACCTCATATTAGAGAGGCGATGGATATTAAAAGATTTATGATCATTGCTGTTTTTGCTTTATTTCCATCGGCTGGCGCAGCCATCTACTACTATGGTATTAAAGCATTTTGGATGATTGTCCTTTCTTATGTCTTTGGTATTACTACAGAATGGATCTTTGCTATTGTCAAAAAGGATGAGATTCATGAAGGGATCTTCGTCACTTGCATGATTTACCCGTTGACACTGCCGCCGACCATTCCATTATGGATGCTTGCTGTTGGGATTGTCTTTGGTGTATTCTTCGGTAAAGAAGTCTTTGGTGGTACAGGGCGGAATATTTTCAATCCGGCATTGGTGGGGCGATTGTTCATTACGATTGCGTTCCCATTCTATATGGCTTCTAACTGGGCGAACCCGTTACTCACCAAAGGGCACTTCCTCACCTTGGACTTTAGCACAATTCCAGATGCCATCACAACGGCTACACCACTGACATTTTTGAAGTCTGGTGAACCTATGGCTTATACAGTATGGCAATTGTTGACAGGCGCAGCACCTGGCTCTATGGGTGAGACTTTCAGGTTGGGCATTATTATAGCAGGCGTATTGCTGATACTTTCTAAAGTCAGTTCATGGCGCATACCGGTGACTTATATTTCTACGGTATTGGTTCTGTCAGCGATAGGTCATCTACTTATGCCTGAGACCATCGCTGCACCAGTTTATCAAGTGTTGACGGGAGGCCTTTTATACGGGGCGTTTTTCATGGCGACAGATCCTGTGTCTTCTTGCTATACCAATGGTGGGAAGATTATCTTTGGCCTGGGTCTTGGCATTCTGACGATACTTATAAGAAGTTTCTCCGGTTACACAGAAGGGGTCATGTTCAGTATTATACTTATGAACGCCTTTAGTCCACTCATTGACTCATATGTGCTTGATCGTAAGTTCAAGCCCATGTCGCAATAGGAGGGGAGAAGCATGAAAGAACAAATTTCTATGATTTTTTTCGTTGTAATCCTAGGCGTTGTTGCTGCAGGGATATTGGTTGGTACAGACGGTTATACAAGGCAACGGATCAACGACAATGAAGACTATGCCCTTAAAAGCACCATATTGAATGCTTTTGATATTGACTATGATGCAGATGAAGTAGTATCGGTCTATGATGATAGCATTACTGAGTCTGAACTTAATGGTATGACTTTCTATTATAGTGAGTCAGGCGATACTGGTTTTAGATTCGAAGGTAAAGGGCTTTGGGGACCAATACGCGGTTTCATGACCATGGAGCCGGATGGCCTTACAATCAAGGGTATTCAGATTATCTATAACGAAGAAACCCCCGGTCTTGGTGGTGTGGTCGCCGAACAATGGTACTTGGATAAGTACAAAGGGAAACAGTTCAGTCCTGAGATTGCCATTGTGAAAGAGGCAGATCCAGCTTCACTAACTGAGGTGGATGCCATCACTGGTGCAACCATGACAAGCAATGCATTCCAACTGATGTTAAATACCAGCTATCAGGAAAGAAAGGAGGTCCTTGGCCAATGAGACTGATTAGAATGCGTTATACCAAGTGGTATCAGTTATTCAGTAAAGGCATCTTCAAGGACAATCCAATCTATGCAATGGCCTTGGGCATATGTTCAGCATTGGCTGTAACCAATAGAGTGGAAAATGCCATTGGTATGGGTGTCGGTGTGACCCTTGTACTGATTGCGTCATCAGCGTCTACATCCTTGATTCGGAAATTCATTCCAAGCAGGGTCAGGATGGTTACTTATATGGTGCTGATTTCTACATTTGTTATCGCTTTTCAACTGATTCTTCAAGCCTTCTTTTATGATTTGAGCCAACAACTTGGCGCATATACCGGTTTGATTATTACGAACTGTATCGTCATGGGACGTTCAGAGGCATTTGCCGTTAAGAATCCTGTTCATTTCTCGGTTCTTGATGCATTGGCTAATGGTCTGGGTTACTCCTTTACGTTACTCATGTTGTCCATTGTCAGAGAAATACTGGCATTTGGTACGCTGCTCGGCTTTAGTGTCGTCGGTGAAGGTTGGGTTAACTGGACCGTTATGGCTATGGCGCCAGGTGCGTTCTTTGTCATGGCATTGTATATGTGGATCATGAGAACCATCGCTAAACTAGATAAGGAGGGTGCATAGTATGGAAAGAATGATCACTGTATTTCTGGCTTCTGTACTGACCCATAATATTGCCTTGACTTATATATTGGGTATGTGTCCGTTGATTGCCATATCTAAGAACTTGAAGACCGCCAAGGGGATGGGCATATCCGTTGTAGCGGTCATTACGATTACAGGTTCGCTAAACTGGCCGATTTACAGATTTCTTAAGAATAATGGTGCAGAGACCATTAGCTTGCTTGTATTCATCATAACTATTGCGGCTACAGTCCAATTGCTTGAGATGCTTCTGGACAAATTCGTACCATCCCTTTATAACGCCTTTGGCATATTCTTGCCACTGATTACAGTGAACTGTGCAGTACTTGCAGTATCTCTCTTCATGGTCAACCGTACTTTTGGGTTCTTTGAGACTGTATTCTTTTCCTTTGGTTCCGGTTTGGGGTGGGCATTGGCAATAACACTGATTGCAGCGATTCGTGAAAAAATGGCTCTTAACAGTAAGGTGCCAAGTGGGCTTGACGGTGCTGGGATTGTAATGGTCATTGCTGGACTCATATCACTGGCATTTATGGGTTTTGGTGGTATGGTGAACTTTTAATGATCGATAGCCTAAGAGGAGGTATATCATGACAATAGCAGTTATTTTGGTTGCAGTACTGACTATAGCAGCCGTCCTTCTTGCTCTGGCAGGGTATTTACTAGGTGGTAGTGGCGAGAAAAAGATCATTATCAATGACAGTAAGGTGATCCCTGTCAAAGGCGATGATACCTTACTCAATGCTTTGTCCAATGAGAAGATCTTCATTCCTTCTGCATGTGGTGGAAAAGCCACTTGTGGTCATTGCAAAGTCATTGTTGAAGAAGGTGGCGGCGATTTATTGGCGACAGAAGAGAGTTTCATGAACAATGAGGAGCGCAAGAAGAATGTTCGTTTGGCCTGTCAGTGCAAGGTTAAAGAGGACATCAAGATTGTTGTACCGGAAGAGATGCTGAGTGTTCAGGAATTTAAAACAGAAGTGGTAAAGATTACGCCTTTGACCCATGATATCAAGTTGGTGAGATTCCAGCTCATAGAACCAAAGACCATTGAATTCAGGCCAGGCCAATACGCTCAGATTGAGGTACCAGGGCTAGAGATTCAAAGAGCTTACTCTATAGCATCGAACCCCAAGGAAACGGACCATTTGGAGTTGATTATTCGCCAAGTACCTGGTGGAAAGGCAACGACTTTTGTCCATAAAGCCCTGGAAGTCGGTGACAAGATAAGGATACTTGGTCCCTTTGGGCACTTTTATCTGGACGAACACTCGGATAGAGATATCGTTTGTATTGCCGGGGGATCAGGCAAAGCGCCTATACGCTCCATTCTTTATTACTTAAAAGATAGAGGTATGACTAGAAATGTGAAATATTTCTTTGGTGCAAGGACCAAAAAAGATTTGTATTACACCGAGGAATTCCAGGAATTATCGAAAGAATTTCCTAACTTCCAATACTATCCGGCATTATCAGAACCTCTACCAGAAGATAACTGGACAGGGGATATTGGACTGATTACAGAAGTGGTCGATAAGTATTGTAAAGGACTGGAAGAGGATGAAGCTTATCTGTGCGGTTCACCAGGCATGATTGATGCCTGCTTCGCTGTCCTTGAGCGAAACGGGATGCCGTCTGAACGAATCTACTGTGACAAATTCTAGTATGACCTTTATATGAGCAACATAAACAGTGTAGCATGACAGCAAGGGATGAAGGATCTATGGCAATGGATAAGGTATTGGCACCGATAGAACAACATCTGGTTAAGTTCAATCAGATCATTGATGAATTCTTAGAACAGGTGCCTCATGATAAAATACGAAAAAACTATGAAATATTCTTTAAGGCCCGAGGGAAATATCTTCGGCCTTCTTTATTAATGCTTTCATCTGGAGCGGTGTCGGGGAATGACCACAGGTTTGATGAAGGTCTTTATCGATTGGGGCTAATACTTGAGCTTCTTCATAGTGCGAGTCTGGTTCATGATGACATCGTTGATGGCGATACAATGCGGCGTGGAGAGAAGACCATCAATCAGGTCTTTGGCAATAAGATTGCAGTGTTGGCAGGGGATACGTTATTCTCATACGCCTTTCGTGAAGCGACCCTTCATTATGATAAGGCCTATAACATTCCAATTACCAAACTGGCACTTGATATGTGTATGGCTGAACTTGAACAGGCCAATGAAGTGACAGACTATGAGGGCTACCTTCGTGTCATCAAAGGTAAGACTGCTGAGTTTATGGCTGTTGCCTGCTCTCTTGGTGCAAGGTATGGCGGTGCAGAAGATGAAATGATTGATTTGTTTTATCAGTTTGGATTGAATATTGGTCTGACCTATCAGATGGTAGATGATGTAGTGGATAAGGATCCTAACGCTTTAAAGTATCTGGAAGAGGCGCATATCGATGCTCAGTTCAAGAAGACACAGCTACTGCTGAAACGGATGCCAGCCAATATATTCACTGAGAGCTTGGAAACGATGCTGAACTATATCATGGCTATGAGAGGGTGATGCACATGAGGCTAGAAGCAAGGAAGTTAAGGATGCAACTCCTCGTTGGATTATTGGTATTATCCTTAGGATTGCTGCAACTTACAGGATGTGAACAAGAAACTGAAGTACTTAGGCTTGGCAGCATGCCGACTTATTCAGGGGCTATCTATGCCGTCGGTATTGAAAAGGGATTCTTTGAAGAGGCTGGGGTGGATGTAACATTGGAAGTGTTCAGATCCGCCCGAGACAGGGATGCTGCAGCTTCGGCAGGCCAGTTGGATGGCTTTATGACAGACATCATGGGTGCTGTTAACCTGTATGTCAAAGGATTCCAATTTACTATGACATCTCGGGAGTATGACACGTTTGGTGTTGTCGTTGCACCAAATTCTAATGCTAGTGAGGGTTTGACCGTTGGTATTGCAGAGAATACGATTGTTGATTTTATTGCTGATACTTACATGAGCGGAGCAGAGGAAAAGGTCAATGTACTGGCATTGCCTGATCGGATGGGTGCCCTTCTTGGTGGTCAATTAACCCACGGTGTGTTTCCGGAACCATTTGTGAGCATATTGGAGGCAAAAGGGGCACAAGTTGTTGTTAGCACCGATGATGAAGCATTTTATCCGGTTGTCATGGTGTTTTCAAAGGATTATATTGATGAACACGAAGAGTCGATACAGGCATTTTATGAAGGGTATTCGGCGACAATCGACTACATGGCATCGACAGACTATGACTTGTATAAAGAGGTGCTTGTTACTTATGGACTTGCTACGGAAGAAACCGTTGATTTGTACGAATTACCTGTGGATCAGTTTGGGTTGAATAAGGTTCAGGAAAAAGACTTCGATGCAATTGTGCTTTGGATGCATGAAAATGGTATTCTAGAAGCGGAAGTTGACTTTGAGGCAATGAGGGATCATGGTTTCATCAAATAGACCGTAGACATCTAAGGGAAGGCTGTATGATTGTAATAGAAGATTTGACCATTTGTTATGAGAATACCACTGCGGTGGATCATATGAACATTCAAATAGGCAATGGTGATAAAGTAGCCATCGTCGGTCGGTCGGGTTGTGGTAAGACAACATTACTATTGGCCATTGCCGGATTGATTCCATCGACTTCAGGGCGTATTTTGATTAGTGATAAAGGGATTCAGGATGTGCAGGAGGGTACGGCAATAATTTTACAAGAGGGCGGTCTGTTTCCATGGAAGAAAGTATCAGATAATATCAGAATGGGGCTTATAGGACGAGGTCTCAGCAGGTGTGAAGAGGATCGTATCGTTGAAGAAAGTCTAATGACACTAGGGCTTGATGGCGTTGGCAAACGTTATTTGAAGGAGCTTAGTGGGGGGCAACGGCAGCGAGTCGCTATTGCAAGAGCACTTGTGCAGTCACCGAATCTTTTACTTATGGATGAACCTGCGGCCTCTTTGGATATGGTCAGTAGGGAGCAATTCCAAGAAGTTGTGCTGAATCTGTATCAAGGGTATCCAGTGACGTCAGTCTTGGTCACCCATGATATTGAAGAAGCTGTATACTTGGGTGAAAAAATCATCATCATGGAACAGGGAATGGTTGCAGAGATGATGGTTAATGAGTGCTATGGAAAGGAAGATGCCAGAGACAGCATAGACTTCTATGAGATGTGTCTTAAGGTCAGGAAGGTGATGGCCAATTGAAGAGACAACATATATGGATCGGCTTCTTACTGATATTTATCATTTGGCAGTGCGCCCATTTGATTCTTTCACCTCAATTGATACCTGATCCAATAACCACGTTTATGACCATGGTTGAACAGATAGTCTTTGGTGATTTGGCGCGTCATTCCTTGTATAGTTTGGGACGTCTTGCATTAGCGCTCTTAGCGGCACTCACTACCGGTACAGTTATTGGTGTGCTCATGGGTAGAAGTGCTCTGGCTGAAAAGCTTCTTGCTCCACTGATGTATGTCATGTTCCCAGTACCAAAGGCGGCGTTGTTGCCTATTTTGTTTGTAATATTTGGTCTTGGGGATGCGTCTAAAGTCATCTTAATATGGTCGATCCTTTTTTTTCAGATTGTTTTGGCGGTTTATGACGCAGTCAAGTCCATTGATTCAGCTTTGCTTCTTTCGGCTAGGTCTTTACGTCTAAGTAAGACTCAGACTTACATACACGTGGTGATACCTGCGGTTCTGCCTAATACAATCAGTGCTCTTAGAACCAGTGTTGGCATAGGCATCGCTGTTTTGTTTTTTGCAGAGACATACGCAACGAAAGTAGGCATCGGATACTATATAATGACCCAATGGTCGCTACTTAATTATGAGGCCATGTATGGTGGAATTCTTTTGCTAGGGGCAATGGGTTATGTTATATTTAGAGGGATAGACAAGCTTCGGGAAAAACTGATTCGCTGGACATAAAAGGACTTATAGGACAGAGACCATGAAGACGTTGATTAAGCTTATGGATATAAAAACCTTGGTAGCAGGCATATTCCCGGTTGTGTTGGGATCTTTGTATGCGTTCTATCGAGTTGGCAGCTTTAGTGTAGTGCATATGTTGATTTTGGCAGGCGGTATACTCCTGCTGCAAAGTTGTGCCAACATGGTGAACGATTACTTTGATCACAAACGTGGAGCCGATGGTACAGATAAGGCAGATGAAAAAGTGCTTGCATCTGGTGAAGCAACCCCGAGACAGGTCATCAGGTATGTTGTTGTTTTTCTGATGATTGATGTGGCGATTGGTATATATTATGCCGTCACAGCACACCCGGGGATTCTAGTGGTTGGTGTTGTTGGTACGCTGATTATGTACTATTATTCTGCTGGCAATAGACCGATCTCACACACCCCTTTTGGAGAGTTTGTTGCAGGCTCAACCATGGGCTTTGGGATTATGACAACGGTCATTTATATTCAGAGTGGTATTGTGGACCTTGAGACAGTCATTGTGGCATTGCCAACATCCATCTATATAGGTACAATTCTTCTGACGAACAATATATTTGATCATCATGAGGATAGAAAAGCAGGTAGGTTGACCTTGCCGATTCATATTGGTATCCACTGGGCGGAACTGCTGTGGATTGTTAGCTGTCATTCACTGCTGACCTTTACGGCAGTCTTTGCCTTTGTTGGTTACTGGCCAATTGATTCATTTATCTTGGCGCTTTTGGTCTTTCCATTCAGACCTATATTCAAGTTCCGCAGCATACCTAAAGAGAAAGAGAATAAAGATCGAATGATGGGGCTTATTGGCATGATTGGTTTACGTTATCATGTGGCAATTGTTGCCGGTATACTCATTTCAGCGTTAACTAAAGGAGGCATTTTATGGATATTCAAGTAGGGCAGGTGCTTAAGCTTAAGAAGAAACATCCTTGCGGTTCCTACGACTGGGAAGTGTTAAGAACAGGTATTGATTTTAGACTCAAGTGTACAGGGTGTGGTCATCTGATTATGATACCAAGGGTGAAACTTGAGAAGAATATTAAAGAGATCAAAGATTGATGACGTACTATTATGGGATGATTTGACCGGATGGATAAACGTGTTTTGTTCATCCTTTTTTTATGGAGAGTAAGGTGAACATATGTGGATTATAGGTATTATTTCTGTGATGATGGTATTAGCGCTGATGATTGGACCCGTAGTAGGTGTGTTGATACTCATGGGGCGTATGAAGAAAGCAGAAGATAAAATCAAAGCTTTGGAGAATCAGCTAAATGGTATCATGCAATCAGAGGTACATTATGTTAAAGAGAATAAAGAGACGAGGGTATCGCAGACTTTTGTAAAAGAGAAAGAAGAGGCAGTTGGCGGCCAGGAGAGGCCGGTGAAATTTGAAGAGAGTGTATCTGCTACAGCTTCGGGAAAAGTAAGGCAGGATGACTTTGAAGTACACCAAGCACAAGAAGAAAAGTCCAAGCACTATATGGCACCAAAGATTGAAACGGTTAAAACGGTTCAACAGAAAAAAGAAGTGCCTAAATGGATGGAAGAGTTATTCACCGTTGAGTCCATAATCAGTAAATTAGGTATACTTCTATTACTGATCGGTGTGGGTTATCTCTTTAAGCTGGCCTATGACAATGGCTATATTACTGAGCGGTTGGCTGTCTTTTTTGGCTTTCTCATCGGGGGCGTACTTGTCTTCTTTGGAAGCAAAAGCGCCTCCAAAGGTCGCACAGTGCTAAGCCAGGTACTTTTTGGTGGTGGTATAGCTACTTTTTATATAACAACCTACGCTGCCTATCAGGGCTATGGCTTGATTGGTGGTATTATGGCATTTGTTTTGATGTGTACAGTGACAGCAGGTGGTTTTGTGCTGGCGTTATTGAGTCGAAATGTCTCTATGTCCATTATCGCAGTACTTGGAGGGCTTTTGACGCCTTTCATACTGGCGCTGGATCAGCTAGGTCTTAAAGGGACAGGGATCTATATAGTTATGATCAGCACCATGGCTATGGGTGTCTATATCTACAGACGTTGGCGTTTACTTCAAGTGTGCACGATCATTGGAGCTTACGTGGTTACAAGTTACTTCATTACAATTGATATGGCCACTTTTGATATGCAAAGGCAGTTGGCCTTTTTAATGCTGTTGTTATTAGTGCTGTTTGTTGGTGTATCCTATGGACTGGCTTTTGTTGGTAAACAGTCTTCCAAATTCCCTGGCATCACCTATATTGTAGCCGGTACCTTGCCAATCATGACGATGCTGCAAGTGCATCTGACCTTATCCATGGCTTATGAAAGTTGGGCGATTGTTCTTGGGATTACAGCTTTGATCTACGTCATACTTGGGTATTTCTTGATACAGTATGGGGCGGATATGCCTCTTGAAGTCATCACCTTTGGTTTAGCCGGTGCCTTTGGACTTATGGCTTTGGTCTTTAAACTTGGCAGTGGTGTTGAATCCATAGCAATCGCTGCATTAGCCATCATCTTTTATGGTGCCTGGCGGAAAACTAAGGAAAGGTACTTTCAGATTATTGGACATATCATAGGGACATATAGTTATGTGACATCTTTGTATGTTCTCTTTGATGAAGGTTTCCCGCAAGAATTTGATTTGTCTTTGCTGTTGGTACGGCTGGTCTATGCAATGGCTTTGATGGCTATGGTCTACATCAATAGGGACAAGGCGCGTCAGGTTGTAGGTGTTCTGACAATGATTATCTACATGCCTTTATTGATCTTGGCTCAAGGTCTGGCGCTGGTGCCTTACAAGTACGAAGGTTCCTGGGTGATTGCTGTCCTTGGACTATGGCCATGGTGCGTTTTTGCGGTCAATAAAGTGAAAAGTATTGTGCCAAGGTTGAGTTTGGTTATATTTATAGGCTTTATACCAGTCATTAAACTACTGCTCATGAGTGATGGATTCTTTGGTGATAAGGTTGCTTATATGGAAGTTGGTATGCTGATCGTTGCCGCGCTTGCCACTTACGGTCTAGCTGTCTTTGCCGGTGAATTCTTTGGTGACAAAAAGCGTACGACAATGAAGATTTTCAGTTATTTGACCCTCTACATGGTCGCGCTGCAGGATGTTTCTAAGGTTCTTGATAGTTTTGCGTCAGGTCTCGTCGTGATGGGTCTCTTGATGTTTGTGGCAATGTTTATTGATTCAGACAGAGAGATGGGCATGTTCATGAAGTTCAGAGAGGTCGTGGATTACCTATGGTTTTTGATGGTAGCAGCTTATAGCATTCTGTCCCTTGGTGACAATAAGTTCGATAAGTTCACCCTAGTTATGGATGGGGCCTTGATTGTCTTGGTACTGTTTCATATTAAGTATGGTATTCGCAAAATATCCAAGCATATATTGTCCATTGTTATGGGGTTGCTTTTTATGTTGATGGTTTACACCAACATGAGTCCACTGCCATCAGGAAGGGGCATCATCACACTTTTATGGGCAGCCTTTGCTATTGGTCTGCTGGCTTATGGGGTTGTTAAATCGGAGAGTAAAATCGTCCGTGTCGGTATGTTTTTCATCATTGTCGTGGCGGCTAAGTTCATTCTGATTGACCTTTCAGAAGGGACTATGGCCTGGAAGATCATCGTCTCAATGGCCTTTGGCTCAGCGTTGTTAGTGTTGAGTTATTTTCTTCAGCCCTTATTGTCTGGTGAGAAAAAAACATCGTAAGGCATCCGTAGATTGGCGGTGAATAGTAAAAGACGTACCTCTCTCTTTAGTTCCTTGATCTCAGATGAGACGTAATCAGCCAGTTGGGGATTCTTCAAGTGGCGATGCTTAATGTGGTGACGCTTGGCTAATGATGTCAGTAGGAGAAGGTTCTCGTGGATATCATTAAGTTGACCGATGGTCTTGTGAAGAGACTTCAACCAAGTTAAATCGGAGGGCTGATCGATCTTGATAATGCCTAAAGCTTCAAGATAGATCAGATGTTTACCGGCGATTCTTAATCGGTGCAGGGACTCGATTTGATCTTGGCGTTGCCATGCATTACTTAGGCGCGTTTGATAAAACTTATGAACCATAGAGATGGATGAGTCTGAATATTTTAAGACTGGGCATTTTATGATGCTCAGTTTTTTTATTGTCTTGTTTAAGGTTGTTACATTAGGGACAGCAATTTCAAGTCTTTTTTTGACGGCTTTTTTTAAGGGGGTGGCATTGGCTGATTTCAAGAATTTATACAAAACCCGTAGCTGTCTTGGTTCTTCAAACTCTTGAAAAGTATTTTTTAGAAGCATATCCAATTTTTTTGCCTTTTTGGACTTGTGTTCAAGGTTGTTAAGCCACAACATAGCGCGTAATCGTCGGGTGTGGATTCGGTATTGATGGATTTGTTTTGGGGTCATGCCCGCCTTCTTAAGCTGTTTTAGGCGTTTGAGAAGATTTTGCCGTTCTTTTATCAGACATTTCTTAGGGGAAACATCCGTAGAAAGATGAAAGTTAAAAGCAGGGGTTAAGGCTAATTCAGCTCTTAGTTGCTCATATCTACCCAATTCGAAGCTTTCTTCCTTATGAGCTAGGCTGTCAGCGTTCTTGAGGATCTCACAATAAGGGGCATGGATTTCCTTCTTCTGATTGTGATAACTGATTGCTTCGCAGATAATATCAATGATATGTGGATCTATATCATAATCGTTCAACCACTCCCTGGCCAATCTTGCGCCTTCAGCGGCATGAGGTCTGCCATAGACTCTGCTGATGATGCGACCATGATCATGGAGTAAGGCACAAGTCTTGGCGATGGAGGCGTCCAGGTGATTGGAATTTGCAATGGTCAAAATGTTGGAAGTGACGTGGAGGAGATGTTGATAGTCGTAAGTATCAGTCGTTAAATTCGGAAGAGAAAAGACACGATTTTCAATATCCAGAAGGGTTTTTGAATGTATGGCTTCCATAATTAGACTCCTTTGCAGTGGGTTAAGTCGGCATGGATAAATGGCTCTTAGCTCTTAATCTTTATTATACCATTTTATTCGATTGACAGCCTACAAGGATAAGTTTATCATATAGATATATATCTATATGATAAACTTATCCTGTGATGACTAAGCCACATCATTCATACAAAATTGTATGGTGCTGTAGGTGGTTTGAGGTGACAGATGTTGACTGAAACAATGGATTTTCTGAAAGCGATGGCCGATGAGAATCGTTTGAAGATGATGGATTTACTCAGAGACAAACCTATGTGTGTCTCGGAGATTTGCCGGTATTTTGATATGCGGCAACCTTCGGTTTCCCACCATCTGACGATATTAAAGAAAGCTGGTATTATTTCGGCAAAAAGATGTGGGAAGGAAGTGATTTATATGTTGAAAAGTGATGTGGTTTGTGAGAAATTTGACGATCTGACAGAACGTTTTGACATGATCTCTGATGAGAAAACAGCCTACGAGCTGATGGTGAGTGCCTTAGAATGGAACCCGGCGTTATTTCGCGTGGGTCTTTTTGGTTTGGAGAAGGAAAACCTGAGAATCAACGATGGTGGTTGTCTCGATCAAAGCGATCACCCGGTAAAGAAAGATGATCCTTATTATGAGGATATCGTTAAGGATTTTGCTGAGTGTCAAGCGGAGTTTGTTACAAAACCTGCAAAGGATCCTATGGAAGCGCTGAATGCTTTGAAGGCACTGCAGGATCACTTTATACAGACTTATGATGTTAGGTTATGGCCCTTCAGTATGCCGGCATGTATTAAAGAAGACTTAGATATACGTATCGCTGAGTACGACGATACACCGGAAGGTCGAAGTGCCAGAGCTTACCGGGAGATGCTTGCAAAGAGGCACGGCAGAAAGATGCAATTGATCTCAGGGGTTCATTATAATTTTTCCTTCGGTACGGGTATGATCGCACTGTTTAAGAAGATCTATCTTAAAGATCAAGACCTTGAAGATCAACAGGTTAAGAACCTCCTTTATTTTCATGTGGCACGGAATATGCTTCGTTACAAATGGTTACTAATATACATTTATGGCGCATCACCTTTTGTGGACGTAAGCTACAAGGAAGATGTGACGCAAGAACTTAAAGCCATCGAACATAATTGCCACTGTTGTAATCAGGCTCATACCTATTATGAGGATTATGCCACATCCCTTCGGATGAGTCGATATGGCTATCACAATAAATTGCAGGAAGGCATGAGTGTTTCTTATAACAGGCTTGAAGAATATGTCAGTCAGATGAGAAATGGCATCGATAAGGGCATCCTCCAGAAAGAAAGTGAATATTACGCACCACTTAGGTTCAAGAACAGCAAAGGCATAAAAGGCTCTATGCTGGATGCCCTAGAAGCCGATGGGGTTGAATATCTGGAATTAAGAATGTTTGACCTTAACCCGTACGAGAGTTATGGGGTAACAGAAGATCAAATGTACCTAACACATTTATTCTTGGTTTACTCCCTCATGAAACCTAGTCCATGTATTGATATGGATGAGATGGCAAGAATCTATGCCAATGGTCAAAAGGTTTCACTTTTTGGCAGAAAAGAAGGAGAACAGGTTTATTATTGGGATAAGGATCACGACATATGTTCATTGGGATGTGCTATATTGGAAGATTTATCTGAGTTAGCTGTGCATATGGACAGGGATCAAGGTTACACACCATATCAAAAAGCTGTACAAAGCGCTAAAGACGTACTCGATAATCCGGAACTATTGCCTTCAAAGCAATTGTTTGAAGAACTGATGAACGATTCGATGACCTTTATTCAACAAGGTGTCAGACACAGCATTGGGAAAGAAAAGGTGAAGTGATTCATGGAACTTAAGGACTGTAATTATGAGGGATTGGAACTTTCGACGAGATTTCTGATTGAAACGGCGATAGCACGTGGCATCAAGGTTGAGATTCTGGATGAAATCGAGAACATCATTCGTTTGACTCAGGGAGTAAAGGTAGAGATTCTTATGCAGGCGACACGTACGTCTGCGGACCATTACATAGCGCCCCTAGTTATGACCAACAAGCATGTAACCAAAATTCTGTTGGATGAAGCAGGCATTCGTGTGCCGGCGGGTTATCGTGTTTCTTCTATAGAAGAGGGTCTTGCTCTTTTTGAACAATTCAATGGTGAAGCAATGGTTGTGAAACCCCAATCCACAAATTTTGGTGTAGGGATTACGATGTTGCCTGAGGAATTTAGTATAGAAATGTATGAAAAAGCACTAAGGGACGCTTTTGCAGAAGATGTCTTGGTTCTGATTGAATCCTTTGCTCCTGGTAAGGAATACAGATTCCTGGTGATAGACGGTAAGGTAATCGGAATATTACACCGTGTTCCTGCAAACGTTGAGGGTGATGGTGAACATGATATTGAATGGCTTGTTGGCGAGAAGAATAAAGATCCTCTTAGAGGCTATAAATATACCAAACCACTGGAGAAAATCAAGCTTGGTGATTTTGAAAAATCGTATTTGAAAGAGCAGGGGAAGACTACCGAGTATGTTCCAGCTGTTGGAGAAGTTGTCTATTTAAGGAAGAACTCCAATATAAGCACAGGTGGAGACAGTATTGATTTCACTGATGCAATGGCTGAAGGCTATAAGCACATTGCTATAGCTTCAGCAGAAGCGGTTGATGCAAAGGTATGTGGAGTGGATATGGTCGTGCAAGAGATTGATCGCTTTGATGAGAAAGGTTATAGCATCATTGAATTGAACTTCAATCCGGCAATACATATTCATATTGCTCCATATAAAGGTGAGAACCGTCATCCTGATGAAGCAATATTGGATATGCTAGGCTTCAACTGATATTAAGAAAGGTCATTCTGTGTCCTTGGATTTATTGAACGACTATTCAGGTCACTTGTGCTGTGTATTGATGACATACAATTAAGTCTTCTCGTGCTTTGGAATGCAAAATTTGCATCCCTTCATTCATGGCAGTAAGAAGGAATTTGCCCCGAAGGTGTCAAAAGTTGACCTTTCGGGGTTTTTTTGGAGAATTTGAGCAAAATCTCGTGCAACTATTGTTAAAATAATGTCATTAATAACCCTATCTCTGTTAAATGCCCTATGCTATAATTGTTAAGGTGTACGCTAGAATCAGATTTGAGAAGGCGTCAGATCGGGGTGACGAGGTTAGTATGACTCATACTAGTATTCCAAGTCATCCGGTATCTTGGAGGGTTTTATGAAAGTGATGAGCATATTTGGCACAAGACCGGAAGCAATCAAGATGGCGCCGGTGGTTAAAGCCTTAGAAGCTGCAGAAGGACTTGAAAGCATCGTGTGCGTAACAGCACAACATAGAGAAATGCTGGATCAGGTTCTTGCAGTGTTTGATATTGTACCTGATTATGATCTGGATATGATGCAACACGGCCAGACACATTCAGATATTACAGCCCGTGCCCTTAAGGGCCTTGAAGGGGTTATGAAAGAAGTGAAGCCGGCGCTTGTCCTGGTCCATGGTGATACAGCGACGACTTTTGCCGGTGCTTTGGCGGCTTTTTATCAACAGATTCCAGTTGGTCATGTTGAAGCTGGCCTTAGAACCTATGATAAGTACCAACCATTTCCAGAAGAGATGAACCGTAAGCTTACAGGGGCATTGACAGATCTTCATTTTGCACCGACTGAGACGGCAAAAAAGCATCTGCTCCTTGAGAATGTGGCTTCATCAGATATCTTTGTGACAGGCAATACGGCCATTGATGTGTTGTCTACAACTTTCAAAGAGGATTATCAATTTTCTATTGATACCTTGAATACCATTGATTATGACAATAAGAAAGTTATTGCCATGACTGCCCACAGATTCGAGAACTTGGGTGAACCCCTTGAGAATATCTGTCAGGCTGTCAGGTCTATTGTTGATGCCAATGAGGATGTTGAAGTCGTCTATGCCGTTCATTTGAATCCTAAAGTTCAAGAGGTAGCAGGCAGAGTGCTTGGTGAACATTCGAGAATACACTTATTGCCACCTTTGGAACTGGAGGATATGCATAACTTGATGGCTAAGTCTTATTTGGTTATGACAGATTCCGGTGGTCTTCAGGAGGAAGTGCCTTCACTTGGCAAGCCTGTGCTTGTGTTGAGGGCTGTTACAGAACGTCCGGAAGGCGTTGAAGCTGGGACCCTGAAGCTTGTAGGCAGCGATTATAAGACCATTGTCGACTCGGCGACTGAGCTTTTGACTGTGCCGGATGCTTATGAAGCTATGGCCGGTGCGAAGAATCCTTATGGCGATGGCAAAGCATCAGAGAGAATTGTTAAGATTATTAAAGAACACTTTGATGTCTGATGATTCATGCCAGAATGGTTATGAGCATTTTATAGCAAAGTGACCTGATTTGACGGTCATTGGCTATTGGTTTGTTTGAATATGAAGGTTTTATTCGTCAAAGTAGGCAAAAAATACGATAGATATTGGTAGATGTGAACAATTGTCTAGACAGAGGATATAGTAGAAGGTATACTGTATATGGTACGTGAAGGGTAGTGATTGCTATGAAATATGACTATGTGAAATACTTGGCTTTAATCAGTCAAGTCGGATTATTAATGGCGATTCCTATCTTTTTGTGCATTTTTGTGGGAATCAAGCTGGACAGTTTCTTCGGTACCAATGGTGTATTTTTAATCATTTTTATGCTTCTAGGGGTCATGGCATCCTTTAGGAATCTGTTTGTTACGGTACTTGGTAAAGCTGATCCAAAGAATAAGAAACATAAGAAATAAGCATACTGAAGTATGCTGTTTTGTAAGGCTGTTACAATGACTTTGTAATCAATAGAGATGAAACAGCCGTGTGTGATAGAACCGAGGTATGTATGTCGGAGAACATCTCGATGGGGAGAACCCTGTCAATTAAAGTTATTATACTGCTGCTTTTGATATTCGGTGTCGGTGTTATGTTGACCAACAACCTGACAGCTTATGTGCAAGGGATACTCCTTGGCGGTATATTCACCCTTTTAAAAATCAGATTAATGGAAACAACCTTTAAACGTGCAATGAAGAAGGATTCGGAGTCGGCTAAGAAATATGTTCAGGCCCATTATATGCTCCGTTACCTGCTGACATTCGTTGTACTTTTTGTTGGGATAGTAACACCAACTATCGACAGTATCGCCATCATCTTATCACTGTTGACACTCAAAGGCGCCGCTTACTGGCAGGGAATTGTCGAACCAAAGACACCCCTTGACGGTTCCGTTGAGTTTTTAGAGTGGGAAGATGATGACGAGCCTTCGGATTTTTAGTTTGAAGCATTAGGCCTGACGCCCTAAGGTCAGACCGCATGAATCAGACTGATAAGGTGCTTATTATATAAGCTCATTATTCACACCTTGTTGACTCGAAGTGACTAAGTCACTTCAAGGTAGAGAACAAAGTAGGAATAATGTGTATGTAACTGCAGCGCTTTAATGCGTTGCCCAACTGCCACCAGACAGTGTTTCTTTTATGGACATTGTTTGGCATAAGTTTGCAAAAGGAGATGATCACGGATGGATTTTAATATTCATGTTGCTAAAGTCGTCAATGTCTTCGGCATAGAAATATGGATAACGGAATCAATGATTAACGCGTGGATTATCGGTGGTATCCTGGTTTTGATTGCTCTTTTGATCAACAGGAAACTGAGCAAACCTAAGAATATACCGGATGGGGTACAAAATGTTGTGGAATTCCTTGTGGAATCTCTCGATGATTTTGCTGTCTCAACCATGGGTGAGTCAGGTAGAAAGTTTGGCGCATTCTATGGAAGCATGATTATATTCCTGCTTTTCTGTAACATTTCCGGATTATTTTTAGGGCCCAATATCGGCACACCTACAGATGGTGGTCCGAAAGCGCTCATCGATTTCATGCGTCCCCCGACTGCTGACTTTGCTGTAACATTCGCCCTTGCCCTCATCACATTTGCGATGATTCAGGGATATGCGGTTAAGACACATGGTGTCGGTTCTTGGCTTAAAGGCTTGACCGAGCCGATGTGGCCTATGACACCGCTTAATGTTATCGGTGAATTGGCGAATCCGATCTCCCTTAGTTTCCGTCTTTTCGGTAACATACTGGGAGGTACCATCATTATGGGTCTGTACTACAATCTTCCATGGTTTACCTTAATCGGTATTCCGGTAGCACTGCATGCATACTTCGACATATTTGCAGGGGTTCTGCAAGCGTTCATCTTTACGATGCTTAGTATGACATTTGTTTCAAGTGCTATTGACGGGTAGGCATCTGATCGCCACATGGCAAAGTGTCTACGGTGTAACCAAGGTAGTTTACAGACAAGAAATGAGGTGAGACTATGGATGGCTTATTTGATATGCTGATTGACTGGCTTCAGTACACGGACAGGAACGCGTTGATTCTGGGAGCTTCTGCTGTAGCGGCAGGGTTTGCGATGATCGCTGGTATCGGTCCAGGTATTGGTCAGGGTTTTGCTGCAGGTAAGGCTGCAGAGGCTGTCGGCAACAACCCTGAAGGGGGCAGACCAGCGACGTTGGTAATGCTTCTAGGGGCTGCGGTAGCAGAGACCTCAGGTATCTTTGCACTTGTTATCGCCATCATCATGCTCTTCGCCAACCCATTGGTGGGTCGGACGGGTATGACATTAGTTCTTTGCGGTAGTGCCCTTGGTGCTGGCCTTGCAATGATTGCCGGTATCGGTCCAGGTATCGGTCAAGGATTTGCAGCTGGAAAGAGCTCCGAAGCTGTTGGTAAGAGACCAAAGCTTCAAAGTCAGATCATAAGAACCATGTTGCTTGGGCAAGCAGTTGCTCAGACGACAGGTATTTATGCATTGATTATTGCACTGATACTTCTGTTTGTTGAAGTACTGGTGTAGTCAGCAGTATCGGTCTTTGGAACATCGTTTGTGTAAGAATGGATTAAAGTTAGACAGGAGAAATCCATTGTTATACAAACAGGGATAGTTCATAAGGCCACAGATGGATCTTTGGTGTAAGTCCAAGGGCCTGTCAAAGCAGCATGTCGTACATGATTAAAGATTTAGAATTAGCCTAAAGGAGGAAGAAATCATGTCAGAAGTAAATCAAATAGACGGTAAAGCGTTAATATTAGCTTGTTCAGCAGTTGGTGCAGGTCTTGCGATGATCGCAGGTATCGGTCCTGGTATTGGTCAAGGTTTTGCAGCAGGTAAAGGTGCAGAGGCCGTTGGTCGTCAACCAGGCGCACAGTCAGACGTTATCAGAACCATGCTTCTTGGTGCAGCCGTTGCCGAGACAACAGGTATCTACGGTCTGATCGTAGCCATCATTCTTCTTTTCGCCAACCCATTGATTACCAAATATATGGAACTGAGCGGCAACTAAAAGGGCCTGGCGTTCTTTGTTCATCAAAGAATGAAGCTCCATTACCCTTACGAAAGGAGGAAAGGTGATTGAATGGTTTAGGAATCATTTCCGGCGTAGTAAGTACGATTCCCGTACTGACAACAGAGGCTGAACCATATGTTATTATGTTCACCGAACAGACAATTGTTCAAGTGATTCTACATATGATAACGGTCCTTGTCCTATTCTTCGTTCTTGGGAAGCTGCTCTTTAACCCTGTTCGCAACATCCTTGATAAAAGGAAGCAGGAAATTGCTGATGAGTTCAAACGTATTGACGAGGACACAGAAGCTGTAGCAGCACTGAAGACTGAATACGAAGACAAGCTTAAGAATATCAATGCGGAAGCGGATCAAATCCTTGCTCATGCACGTAAGCGTGCCATTGAGAGAGAAGATGAGATTGTTGCGGAAGCAAAAGTCGAAGCGGACAGACTTGTTAAGCGTGCTCACCTCGAGATTGAGCGTGAGAAAGAGCAAATGCAAGATGAAATCCGTAGAGAGATTATTGAAGTTGCAACCGTCATGGCAAGCAAATTTGTTGCAGCTACTATTAATGACGAGCTGAAGAATCAGCTTGTGGAAGAAACTTTGTCAAGTATGGGTGAATCCACATGGCAGGGCTAGTAGCGAAACGTTATGGAACAGCCATCTTTGAGCTTGCCAAAGAAAAAGATGCTGTCGAAACTTTAGAAAACGAGATCATCATTTTGGAAGAAGCGTTCAAGATGATGGATCTTAAGGACTTTCTAGGCAATCCGAAAGTACCGATGACAGAGAAAGTAACTGTTCTTGAATCATCCCTTTCGGATAAAATCAGCCATGACCTTATGGGTCTATTGGTTCTGCTTGTTGAGAAGGGCCGTTATCAAGAGATGGATAAGATCTTCGAAGAAGTTCTTGAGTTGATTGACGTGCATCACGGTCGCGTGAAAGCTTACGTCACTTCTGCTGATGTACTGACAGAAGATCAGAAGTTCAAGCTGATCCATCAGTTGGCTAAAGAGACGAAAAAAGAAGTGATCCCTATATATGAGATTGATGAAAGCCTTATTGGCGGTCTCATCATTCGAATAGGTGATCGTATTGTTGACAACAGCATTAAGGGACATATGCACAGTCTGTCCAAGGTGCTTATGGCGACAAAAATAGAATCTTAAATAAGAAAGGCGGTGTAACCTCGGTATGAATTTAAGACCCGAAGAGATCAGTTCGGTTATTAAAGAACAGATCAAACGATATAAAACAGACCTTGAAGTAGCTGACGTAGGTACAGTGATTCAGGTTGCCGATGGTATTGCCCGTATTCATGGTTTGGAAAATGCCATGGCTGGAGAGCTTTTGGAGTTCCCTGGCGATGTGTATGGTATGGTACTCAACCTAGAGCAGGACAACGTAGGTGCCGTGCTCATGGGTTCCGACAAAGCCATTGGTGAAGGTGATATTGTTAAATCTACCGGCCGTATTGCAGAGGTTCCGGTAGGGGACGCGCTTCTTGGGCGTGTAGTAAATGCGGTTGGTCAGCCGATTGACGGCAAAGGACCAATCAAGACGGACAAATACAGACCAGTCGAGAGAGTCGCACCAGGTGTTATTGAACGTCAATCTGTTGATACGCCACTTCAGACAGGTATCAAGGCCATCGATGCCATGATTCCTATTGGACGTGGTCAGCGTGAGCTTATTATCGGTGACAGACAGACTGGTAAGACAGCCATTGCTATCGATACGATCATCAATCAGAAGAACACAGATGTTCTCTGTATCTATGTTGCCATCGGTCAGAAAGCTTCTACCGTTGCACAACTCGTAAAGACTCTTGAAGAACACGGTGCTATGGATTATACGACGGTTGTCGCGGCGTCCGCATCTGAGCTTGCGCCACTTCAATTCCTTGCGCCATTTGCCGGTGTTGCTATTGGTGAAGAGTGGATGGAAGAAGGCAAGGAAGTCGTTATCGTCTATGATGACCTTTCCAAGCATGCGGTTGCTTACCGTGCCATGTCACTTCTTCTTCGTAGACCACCAGGACGTGAGGCTTATCCAGGAGACGTTTTCTACCTTCACTCAAGACTTCTTGAGCGTGCGGCGAAGCTCTCTGATGCTAACGGCGGCGGTTCTATTACAGCGTTACCGATTATTGAGACACAAGCCGGAGATATCTCCGCTTATATCCCAACCAACGTTATTTCCATTACAGACGGTCAGATCTTCCTTGAGACAGAGATGTTCAATGCAGGTCAGCGTCCGGCGATCAATGCAGGTCTTTCTGTATCTAGGGTTGGTGGTGCCGCACAGATCAAGGCGATGAAGAAAGTTGCCGGTCCTATTCGTGTGGAACTTGCCCAATACCGTGAGCTTGCAGCTTTTGCACAGTTCGGTTCTGATCTTGACAAAGACACTCTTGAGCGTTTGAGACAAGGTGAGAGAATTATCGAAGTGCTTAAGCAGGATCAATACAAGCCATTCAATGTTGCACAGCAGATTATTGTACTTTATGCTGCAACAAGAAGATACCTTATGGATATTCCAGTACCGCTTATCAAGAAATTTGAAAAAGAACTTCTTGTATTCGTACAGGACAAATACCCACAAGCTCTTGAGATGGCAGAATCCAAAGATGGTCTGACAGATGAACTTGATCAGCTTCTTACAGATGTGATTAAGGAATTCAAGGCTGATTTCGTTAAGAAGAATGTAGAGGTGTAAGAACATGGCTTCAATGCGCGATATAAAACGAAGGAGAGACAGCATCAAGAGCACCCAGCAGATCACCAATGCGATGAAGTTGGTTGCAACAGCTAGACTCCAGAAGGCAAAATCAGGCGCAGAAGAGACACGCCCCTATTTCCACAAAATGCATGACACTATTGCTTCTGTCATTGCTCAAAGTGGTCAGATCAACCATAAGTTCCTTGATGAAAGAGAAGGCAAGAAGAATACTTATATTGTCATCACTTCCAACAGAGGTCTTGCAGGCGGTTATAATAACAACGTATGTAAGCAGGTTATCAATCACCACAAAGAGGATGAAGCAGAATCCGCCAGTGTCATCGCTATCGGTAAGAAAGGTAGAGACACACTACGCCGTCAAGGATTTGATATCATTGAATCCTTTGATGAGATTGTAGAAGGCCCTACATTTACCGATGCGGTTAAGATCGGAACAACGGTACTCAATAAGTTTGTTGAGGGTGAGATTGATCATGTGTATATTGCTTACACAGCTTTTGAATCCACCATCAGCCAGGAGCCAAAGCTTCTGAAGGTGTTGCCTCTTGATCTTAATGATTTTGCCCTTGATGAAAGCTCACCAGACAATCTGGCTAGTGGCGTTGAATACGACCCGAGTCCTGAAGAAGTCTTGAGCAACATCATCCCACAATATGTGAACAGTATTATCTTCGGTGCTCTTAGAGAATCTGTTGCCAGTGAACATGGTGCACGTATGACGGCCATGGATTCTGCAACAAGCAATGCATCGGATATGATCGACAAATTGACCCTGCAATACAACAGAGCCCGTCAGGCATCCATTACTCAGGAACTTTCTGAGATTGTCGGCGGTGCTGAAGCACTGAAATAAAGGAGTGTAAAAATGGCAAATAATGTTGGAAAAATCACTCAAATCATCGGTGCGGTAATAGACGTTAAGTTCGAGAACGGACAACTTCCAGCCCTTTATAACGCCCTTTCCATTGAGCGTAAGGATGATATTCCGCTGATTGTCGAAGTTGCCCAGCATCTTGGTGATGACACGGTTAAGTGTATCTCCATGGGTGCGACAGATGGATTGGTAAGAGGTATGGCAGCAGTGGATACCCACGCACCAATCAAGGTTCCGGTAGGGGAAGAAACCCTCGGACGTATGTTCAATGTAACAGGTGCGCCGATTGATAACAAAGAGGCACCTGCTGCAAAGGACAGCTGGTCTATTCACCGATCTGCACCAGCATTTGAGGAGCAGTCAACAGAGGCGGAGATTCTTGAGACGGGGATTAAAGTCGTAGACTTGCTTTGCCCTTACCAAAAGGGTGGTAAGATCGGTCTCTTCGGCGGTGCCGGCGTTGGTAAGACGGTACTGATTCAAGAGCTGATTCGTAACATAGCGACAGAACACGGTGGTTTCTCTGTATTTACAGGTGTTGGTGAGCGTACTCGTGAAGGTAATGACCTTTATCATGAGATGGCTGAATCCGGCGTTCTTGATAAGACAACCATGGTGTTCGGTCAGATGAACGAGCCGCCTGGAGCGCGTATGCGTGTAGGTCTTACAGGACTTACTATGGCGGAATACTTCCGTGACGAAGGTGGACGTGACGTACTTCTTTTCGTTGACAACATCTTCCGTTTTACACAAGCAGGTTCTGAGGTTTCGGCCCTTCTTGGTCGTGTACCTTCAGCTGTTGGTTACCAACCGACACTTGCTACAGAGATGGGTGCTCTTCAAGAGCGTATCACATCTACAAAGAAAGGTTCCATCACATCCGTTCAAGCGGTATACGTACCAGCCGATGACCTTACTGACCCGGCACCAGCGACAACTTTCGCCCACCTTGATGCAACGACAGTACTTTCCCGTTCTATCGTTGAGCTTGGTATCTACCCAGCGGTTGACCCTCTTGACTCCAGTTCAAGAATGCTCGACCCTAAAGTAGTTGGTGAAGAGCATTATGAAGTTGCCCGTGGTGTTCAGGAGATTCTTCAAAGATACAACGAACTTCAGGACATCATCGCCATCCTTGGTATGGACGAGCTTTCTGAAGAAGACAAGACTGTGGTTATGCGTGCACGTAAGATTCAGAGATTCCTTTCTCAGCCATTCTTCGTTGCCGAGAACTTCACAGGTCTTGAAGGTAAATACGTACCTCTCAGTGAAACCATCCGTGGTTTCCAGGAAATTCTTGAAGGCAAGCATGACGCCATTCCTGAGGGTGCCTTCCTGATGGCAGGTACAATCGAAGACGTCGTGGCACGCGCATAGGAGGTGCTCCTGTGGCAAATAATAAGATAGAAGTACATATCGTAACACCTGAGAAGGAATTCTACACAGCTTCCGTGGACTACATGTCCTTTAAAACCACAGAAGGTCTTATGGGGGTGTTGTATGACCATATTCCGGTCATCGCAACCCTGACCAGTGGGGAGGCTATCTTCAAGATCGGCAAAGACACTTATGAAGCAGTGCTTCACAATGGCTTTGCAGAAGTCGGCGAAGAAAAAGTGAATATCCTGACGGACGCTGCCGAATGGGCAGAGGAAATCGATATCGACAGAGCACGTTCCGCTAAAGAACGGGCTGAACGTCGTCTCGAAGAATTGACCCATCCTGAAGAAGTGGTTCTTCGCTCAGAGGCTTCTCTTAGAAGAGCCATCGCAAGAATCGAAGCTTATCAGAGCTTGCAGCAGAAGTAATGAAAAGCCATCTTGGACTTATTGTCTAAGGTGGCTTTTTTTCAATTGTTTTATTTAGAAGTTTAAAGTAGTTGGTTTAAATGACGGTGTGGCTAAGGCCGGGCATCCATCCGAAGGCTCAGACATGTCTTGGCGCCAAACTCGCTTCGTGATGGATACCCGGACTTAGCCACACCTGGCTGTTGTGTGAGGACGTATATCAAGCCGTAAGTACATTTAATCATTGCTACATACGTGATTGACAATGTGTCAGTCTTCTTATATACTATTTTTCAAGAGGTGAAATAATGCGAGACTTAAAGGACCCAGAAGTACGAAAAGCTGAAATTATGGAAGCAGCTATGTACTTGTTTACGGCTAAAGGTTACTTACAGACAACGACACAGGATATTATTAATGAAGTAGGTATTTCACGCGGGTTATTATACTATCACTTTAAGAATAAAGAAGATGTCTTGTATTGCATTGTTGAAAAGTATTCAGAGCCATTACTAAGCAAATTATATGATATTAGTTATGCTCGAGATAAAAAGGCAATAGAGAAGATAGGTTCATTTATTGATGCGACAATGATTTCGCCAAGCAGTATAACGAAGGATGATGAGGTTCTTCAAGAAATTATAAATATAGAACAAAATCGTTATTTAATGGATAGATTTTCACATAAGCTTTCTCAACATGTTATTGAATATTTCGCTCATATTATAGAACAAGGTAATAGCGAAGGGGTTTTTGATGTCCTTTATCCGAAGGATACAGCCACTTTTTTGATGACAGGCTATATCTTTGTTTCCAATGATATTAATAGGACTTGTCATGATGTAGATAAATACAATAAATATTTAGAAAGTTTTAATATGATTCTAGAAAGATCTTTAGGAATGAAAAAGCGTGTGTAAGAAGCACGACTTTTTTTTGGCAACTGACTGACAGAGTGTCAGTTTAAGTGATTAGACCTGAAAGCAACAGTAAAAAATTTTTTGAAGATGACTGACACTTTGTCAAATGTAAGGAGAGAGCGATGGTAGAAATCAAACAGCTAACTAAGGTGTATGAAAATGGTAAGAAGGCGGTGGACCAATTAAGCCTTAATATTCAAGAGGGGGATATCTATGGCTTTATTGGGGCAAACGGAGCTGGAAAAACCTCGTTGCTTAAATCGATCGTTGGTATCCATGAATATACTGAGGGTGAAATAATCATCGACGGGATTTCAATAAAAGAGTCACCTGTTGTATGTAAAGGGAAAATAGCTTACATTCCGGATACCCCTATGTTATATGATCATTTAACAGGGTATCAGTTTATTAACTTTATCGCAGATGTATATAATGTATCGCAAGAAGAACGTAGGCAACGAATTGAAAAATATAGTTATCTTTTCGAGATGACCAATCATCTAAAAAAAGTCATTTCTTCTTATTCACATGGTATGAAACAAAGAACGGCAATTATTGCAGCCCTTGTTCATTCACCACGATTATTGGTTTTGGATGAACCTTTTGTTGGACTTGATCCGAAGGGTACCTATCATTTGAAGCAAGTAATGGTGGAACTGGCCCAAAAAGGTGGTGCTGTGTTTTACTCCACCCACGTACTGGATGTTGCTGAAAAATTATGCAATAAAGTGGCAATCATAAAAAATGGAAAATTAATTGCCGGTGGGACTGTTGATGAAGTTAAAGGTACACAATCTTTAGAGTCTGTTTTCATGGAGGTGCAGGAGAATGAATAATGTTATGCTTTTAATGAAGGTGTTAGCTTTTCAAACACTTTCACTGAACGATATCGTCAATAAAGAAAGTAAAAATAGAAAACACATAGTGGTGACGGTTGTTGGAATTTTACTACTGATAGCTTTTATGGCTGGATATAATGTTGTTGTGGCCCTGACACTAGCTAATGCTAATCAGCAACATTTAATACCTTCCTATATGGTTGCAACGGTAAGTTTGATAATATTGGTTTTTACTTTTCTATGCTCAAATAGCATCATATTTGGCACAAAAGATTATTGTATGCTGTGCGCTCTACCTGTATCAAATCGTCAGATTATAGGCAGTAAATTCTTATTGATGTATACTCTTAGTCTTTTGCTGAGTTTTCTTTTTTTAGTACCGACTGGAATAATTTGGCTTACTTCGACACCAGTAACAGTGGTCTCAGAAACGTTATATTTTTGGGGTGTTGCAATGGTGCCTTTAGTTCCTATGTGTATGGCAATATTAATGGGTATATTGGTAAGTTTCATTGCTTCGTTTTTTAATAACACTCATACTATTTCTTTAATGATGTCGTTGCTTTTTTTAGTCGGTATCTTTGCGATTGTTCTGAACAGTATGAAAAGTGGACTTGATGCAAGCAGTTATGGTGTTATGTTGAGTGAACAAATACGTTGGCTTTACCCACCATCTATGTTTTTTTTATATGGAAGCAAGTACTCAACGGTGTTAAATGTACTGTTTTATAGTATCTCTGTAGTGATATACATATTTACGATAACTATTGCAGGTAGATATTATATGAAAATCAGTGCATTGATGACACCTAGTAGCAATAAAGTGCTTAAAGTAATCAACTACAAAAAACAGACTCAAACTAGAGCTCTGTATATAAAAGAAGCTGGTAGATTTAGCAATTCTTATATTTATATGCTGAATGCTGGGTTAGGTATTTTTAGTCTGTGCCTTGTAAGTTTAGCATTTTGCGTAGTGCCACTGGGTACTGTTGAAAAATATATGGGGATCGTTATAACGTCGAAGTTGATAGGGGAATTCGGACCCTACTTCATTGCTTCAATGTTGGCGTTAAGTTGTACGACAGCTTCCTCGATTTCTTTGGAGGGGATTAATATACAGATTTTAAGAAGTATACCTCTTTCAAAAAAGGCTTTAATAAACGCCAAAATCCTGTTTAATCTAACCTTGCATATTGTTGCGTTGTTCATAGCTGTTATTGCCTTTGTCATTCGGTTCGAATTAGCTTTAGGCCAAATAATATTACTAATTGTATTGCCCATTTCGTACAGTAGTTTTATTACCGTGATGGGACTATTTTTTAACTGTTTATTTCCCAAGTTTGATTGGGATAATGAGGTGTTCGTCATTAAGCAAAGCATCCCTGTGGTATTATCAAGTGTCATAGCATTGTTATCAATCGGTGTACCAATTTTACTAAGCGAAAATGTGAAAGTACCGTTAGAAACAATTTCTTGGTTACTTGTACCAATATTATTAGCAATGGCGATGGTTCTGTACATAAAAACTTTGCACTCGAGTGTTTTATAAATTTGGATCTCAAAATAACTCATATTAAGTAATTCTTCAAGTAAATGTCACACAAAGATACACAGTAGCCCCCAAGTTCGGGTATCCATCAAGAAGCGAGTTTGCCGATGAGGCATGTCTGAGCCTTCGGATGGATGTCCGGACTTGGGGGCTACGTCCTATGACGTTATAACTGGGGCTACGTCATTCGACGGTAAACTGAGGCAACAATCTACTGAAAGCCTTACAAATCAACTTGTTACCCAATTGTAATCCATCCCCCTTAAATTATAGCCCCGTCGTGTCGATATATATTTAGACTATATCTGTCTTTTTTTAAACGACTTAATTTCGGAGGCTCTTATGAAGAGAACGTTCATATATAATCGTAAAATATGGCTTGGGACTATAGTAGTGCTTGTGATAACGGCTTTCATGGCCGTGAATCTGTTGGCGGCGGATGAGCTGTTCAATTGGAATAAGCAGGACACCATGGATATTAACTTTAATATTGTGGAGAATAAAGCCGGGGATGATGACATCCTACTTGAGATTCCTATGTCCGAGACAGGTCTTTATGATCTGACCTATTATCTTGAAGATGGGTACCAAACATATATTGCTTTTGAGCAGGCGTATGATAGCTTGAATATTGAGTATCATATTAATGAGAGTGATGGTGCTGAGGGATCTACAGATGTGACCCAGGACCTTGTGATTGGTGCCTACCTTGAAGTTGCCTATGATTTGGACGTTCCAGACTGGGAATATGATGGTGAAAAACTGGTCGGCGACTCAGGCGGACTTGAATACACCATTGTGCGTTCTGCAAGTACAGAGTATCCGGGGATCGCCATAGAAGTGGATAACAAACGTCTTTATATCAAGTGGGATTTCCAAGAAGAAATGGTCTATATGTTGATAAAGGACTATGTAGGCGGACAGATTATGCCCGTTGAACTTGTCACGCCCTCAGGTGAGAGTCAAAGCACTAAGATTCTTAAGCGTTTTGAAGACTTTGACGTAGCACCAACCCATTACTATACAACCGATGGGGCCTTCAATATCCAATTGAACCCCGTATCACAGCCCAATGATGATGATGTGACCCCGGGAAGCAGTCCAGGTCTGGATATCACTTTCAAGCAACCTAAAGAACTGAATACATCTACTTGGCAATATGAATACAGTACAACGGATCTGGATGGTATTGCCGCAGTCATAGAGCTGGAAGATGTTGGTACAGAAGCGTATATCGACTTTAAGATGGATCTTCAGAATGCGTCAAGTCAAGAAATTGGGAATGTATCAGATGGGGCTGGTGATGTTAATGAAGGCGTTGTTTATCTTTATGATGCGACCACCTATACGTACACGGTTCACTTGGTGAAAGACAAAAGTGAACTGGCTCAACAAGAGACTTTTATTGAGTGGCCAGAATTAGCTTACAGCAGTATCTATGATGTGGATATGGGAATAGAGGTGGATTTGTCGACCTCTGATTTTGATGCCTATGAATTTGCCACCTATCTTCCAGAGAATAATTTTGGCTATACGTACATGGCATATGAATTGAAAAGATCCAGCGCAGAAGAAGCACACCTTGAGGTAGTGCCTTATAATGTGGGTGATCAAGAAGAAATCGAGTATACAGTCCTATACAGCAAGATCATCAAAGAGACTTTGGACATTGATGAAGACCTTTGGCTGAAGCATTACCATACAACAGAAGATAATAACGATGAAATCTTCATACCGGTACCTTTTAGAAGTACGTCATCACAAGATGCTTATCAAGTGGTTGTTAGTTTCTCGGGTGTGGATATTTACTCACAAGTTTTGAACTATCGTGCTGAGGATGATGAAGATGTACCACCAACCACACCAAACATTGAATTGGTGGACAATCTCTATGTGGTGCCATCCATTGATGAGTCTGATACAGAGCCTGCAAAAGTCACTTTCGATATTGTCTGGACAGCACCGGTCAATAAAGAAGTGGCAGAGCTGGATACAATATTTGAAAATCTGAATGATAATACGGATGATGACGCGCTGTACTACGAATTGTTGGTCAATGATTTGCCAACAGATACAGAGGCGAATCCTTTTGAAGTCGTTCAGGTGTTCCAAGTGTTAAAAGATGATGAAGGCAATTACTCTATTGAACTTATGTTGCCAAATGACGGTACAGCCACAGGATCCAATACGGTCAATTATACCGATGGTTACAATGACACAGATGAACTATTTAGAATGGACAATGTATTATTCAGAGGTGAAGGTGAATGGACAACGGTTCTTGAGACTGCCATCGATGATATAGCAGATACCTATTCGGTCACGGATACAGGGGAAGAGGCGGATATTCTTTTCCCAGGCGTCAACTATATGCGTATTCGAGGTATTGCTATTAAAGACGGCGAAATTGCCGAGTCGGATTTGTCAGTGCCTATTAGCTTGTCGTTGAGCTTACAGACATACGAGCTCCCGGCGGTGGACACCCTTGTCTATGAAGCTTTATATGGTAATTCAGAAGATAAGACGGCTGGTGTTACCCTTGAATGGTCTTCCGTGGATGTGAATACATACGACAGTGTTATGTTAAGTCCGATAGACATGGGAATAGAGCAGATGTATTACCGCGTCTTCATAGGTGAGGATAAAGATGCTATGCTAGCCTTGGACAGCAATGGTGGTGATCGTGAAATCGAGATGGACAATGATTATGAAGTGACCATCGGTGGTGATGATGCAACAGAACTGACGGACTTGCGCCAAGGGGAGACTCTTTATTTTGACCTCTATGTGAATCCAGAGGCGACAGAGGATTATGCCATAGATGTCATGGGTCTGGATGCCAACAGTAATTATTATATTAGAATCATCACCAAAGTGATGGTCAATGATGAACCGGATGAGGGCAATGATCCTATCCTGAAATATTCAGGATTCTCCAGTCTTTTAAGTGTGACAGTCCCAAGCGACGTAAGTGAACCGGATGATAGTGAAATAGTGCCTTTAGCACCAGAGGACTTTGAAGCAACATTTGCAGGTGACAGTGAGTTGTTTGCCGAACTCAGTTGGGTAATGCCTGATGAAATGACCTTTGAGGACGACACCTTTGGTTTTGAAATACTAGCCATTGAAGATATGTCCTTACCTGAGGATGTAGAGAGTCAAAGCTTTCAGCTTAGAGACGTCATCGAGGACAGCGTGTTTGATGATACTTTCGTTGAGGGCTGGCGTATGTATGTTCATAAGGGTGATGTTTATGTGATGAAATATGACCCGGAAGTAGGAGATTATGTATCACTTGGCGAAGATGCCTTAGCGATTGTTAACAGCATGTTCTCCATCGTGGATGATGACAACTCTCCGAACAGGGTGAACTATTATTATATTCGATCCGTGAAAATGAGTGATACCAGCAGCATATCCGCATCCGCTTGGGTGCCATCGGTTATCACGACATCACCAGTTAGTGGACCGATCAATCTGATTGTGGACTACGCGACTGAGTATGAGTACGATGCCAAGACCGAGATGGTGATTCGTTTTGATGCCCCTATATCAGATGTCTCGTTGATTGGTGATGAGTATATCATGGAGATTCATGTCCGTGGTGAGGACGATGAGACATATTCTACGACGGCCTATCCTGCTGAATACCTTGGTACAGAAGGAGTTGTTATAGACGGCTATGAGCGTATCTCTTATATAATAACAGAGATGAGTTCAGGCAAATCCTATACCATCAAAGTCCGGATTGAAGACAGAACCCAATCGGTTGAAGTGTTGCCGGATGGCAGTACAAGATATCCGGCATCCGCCTTTTCCAACATCATCAGTTCAAGAACCGAATTCGATCAAGAATCTTATGACAAAGAAAATAAGTACTATGAGTATTTGGAATATTATCAGATGAAAGCGGACGAACTTAAGCTTGTACCGTTTTTTAGACTGAACAGCTCATCAGAAAAGACTGAAATCAAGTACAGAGAAGATTATGCCACAGGGCTTATAGAGCTTCATGGGAATCAGGAGTGGACTTTGTACAGCGAAAGCAACGCGGTGAACACTTACTATATTCCTTCAGGATCACTGGAGCTGATCAATGATGAGAATGTTACCTTGCTTATAGAATCAAAGGATCATGTTGTTGGTATACGCCCTGATACTGTTGGGGTACGCATCACCGATGAGATTAATGATATGGTAACCAGCATCGAACAATACACCTCAGACGATGAAGATTATTATGTACGTATCCGTGTTTATACAGATACCTATAACGGGAAGGTTAACGGTAGTGAGCCATCAAGTGACTTAGTACAGTTGGAATTGTCCGTAGTCGGCAGTGATACCATTGAAGAAACTGTGGATGATGCTATGGAAGATTTGCTTGATACGGTCATAGATTCTAATCAAAGTGACGTTATCGCAGCACTTGAAGAGGACCTAGAAAATGGTATTGACGATGCAAGTCTCTTGGCCATCGTTCAGGAAGTCTTAGAAGATGTTGAAAGTGAGTACATGGGACAGGCATCTATTTTGTATAAGAGTTATCTAAACGACAATATGACCTCTATCACCGAGGTGAACAAGGCCTATTATATTGGTCTTTCTCCAGAAGAGGACGATAGAACTCATGATGCTTACAGAAGGGTCAATAGCAGTTGGTCCTTTGCGTCCAGTACTTATCTCAATAACCGATTCCATGTGGAAACGACTGCTCTAGATCCATATATCCTTGTTGCCCAAGGCGATGATGACACCAGTCTTTCATCCGTATACGGACAAGCATCTGTCGATGTCATTAATCAGTATGATCTGACCTCTGTTTTCTCCACTTATGATTTGGAACGACCAGGGGAAAAATTGGAAAAATACCAGTGGGTCAATGCAGTGGCAAGGTTGATTGGTGCCAGGGCAGGGGAAGATACGGTAGCGTATTTGACACGTCGAGGTGTGATGGCAGTAGAAAGCAGTATGTATAATCCCCTTGATAAAGATGAAGCCTTATATGTATTTGCACAGTCTTATGCTTATAAGTATAATCTGACTTTGGGTGATGTATATATTACAGACTATGGCATCATAGAAGATATGGATGATATTGCCAGTTCATACAGGCAGACATTGATTCAAGGGGCAAATTTGGGCATCATCCCACTGGATGACGGGATGGTATATCCGAAAGAAGATCTGACAATGGAAGATGCCTTGAATCTTTTGACAATTCTGCACCAGGGAACCACTGACAGGAGGCAATAATGAAACATTACGGTAAAATACTGACAGTCATAATATTGGTGTTAGCCATAGGCATACCTGCCATTGCTAATGTACAGCTACCAGTGGATGAAGTGACGGTGGACGATGTGTACTATGCCGTTGGTGAGAATGCTGTTACAGGTGAGACATTGCTAAATCCGACCATGATCATCAGTTGGGAAGATCCTAATAATTGGGCGGATGACGATGAAGTTCACGAACCGGATTATTATGAGATCATTGTCACTAACCTGACCTTGGATGATGAAGAGACCATACAGGTAGATGCAGGTTCGGACGAATACGAAAGTAAATCTCTGGAAATCCATAATGAGATGAATCTGGATACAGGCAGTCTTTATAGAATATCTGTCCAGCCATATCACTATCACAATACAACAACGGACGGTGTTACTACGAGCGTTCTCGCAACTAATACTTCCTATCCAGAGACAGTCTACGCAGTATCGGACCTGGATGTTGAATTCATTGCGGATGAGGACAGCATTCAAGTCATATGGGACGACTATGGTGATGAGAGTCTTGAATACCGTATCGTTTATGCAATCGGTGATTATACCAGTTCAACAAAGACAGAGCTGGTGGAGAATAAGGAAGGTGAGATTTTAGGTCTGACCATGGATAGTGACGATGTGACCTCATTCTATGATGAGGACACGAATCGAAATAAGTTAAGCTATACTCTTGATACGAATATTTATCCAGGACAAGTTTATTCCATCATGGTTGAACCAACAAATCAATACTATGAGGGGTATTTGTTATACAGGAATAGGAATTATCCTTATATTAGGAGTGCTTCGACGAATGTTGTTCTTGACCTAAGCGTTGAAGGGGATTACCTAAGATTAAGTTGGGAAGTGCCTGCTAGTTTTCAAGTGGGACAGGATCAGAATGAGTACTCATTGACAGAGGCAACTTTGATTGAGTATCAAGACGGCAATAGTCGTAATCTGGTCATATTCGATGGGGATGCGGCGACGGTTGGTTATTATAGAATCGTCGCACCCATATGGGAGACTGAATACCAGATACAGTTGGTCTACAGTGCTGTGGATGATACTTCCAAGCCAGAGATAACACCGGTATCGAATATTGTGACCTATGTACCATCGGATTATTATATTGAACCGACTAAGCCATATGTACCTGATTTTCTCTCGGAAGATATGTTGTCGGCTTATGAATCTACCATGGACCTTGAAGATGTCTATGATTATTTAGCTGACAATCATTTTGTTCCTGGTTATACCTATAATGGGGATCTGGATGATTTATTCGAGGAACAGGTGACTTTTAGCGTTGATGAAGAGACAGATACTTTTAACCTTGTTTGGGGAGCTTTCCAACGTCTTGATGTGGACGAGACATCGGCTACCTATGGTGAGAACATCTATGACACGAATGTATACTACGATATATGGGTGGCTGATGAGCTGGATACTTTGATCTATGCCACGAAGTATGCAGAGGACTTACGTTTCTCGGCAACCTCAGGCAACAATGTGATTCTGGATGCTTCAGAGCAGATTGTCGGGTATCGATATGATATCGATAGCTACTATGATACAGAAGACAGTGAATATAAGGATATCACACCAGACGACGTCTATTACATCAAGATTGTGGCAAAAAAAGTCAATGCCAATGCGACACTGACATCGGTAGCAACCATTGTGTCGGTATACTATACTTATGATGGTGACAGTTTTGAACCACCGACAGTGTCGAAACCGCCACTTCAGGAAAAGGCGGAAGATACGGATACAACCGGTGTAACGATGAACTGGTTAGAAACATGGACAGAAGTCATTTCAACAGATGCTGCAGACACTGGCGTCTTATCAACTTGGACCACTGAAGTTTGGGTGGATGATTCTGGCAATCTCTATGATGTTGAGACAGATGATACAGAGTATTTTGATCTGTATATGGGTGAAGATGTTGTAGAAGATTTTGAAGATTATATGAGCAATTTGGGGCAAGCAGTGTCCTTGACCACAAGAACCATTGACCTTGGTACAGATGCTTTTGGTGCATCGGATGTCCTGTATTATTTTACATATGTCCCTTATCAGACGGTCCTTAATGGTATTGAAAATGGTCAACTGGCGGATGAAACCTATGATTTCACGGATTATTTCACTGACTGGATAGCTGCAGATGAAGAAGGCACCTCCCCTATAGACTGGGAAAAAATAACACCACACTTGGATGAAGATGACAATACATTCATGGCCTATCGTCAGGAGAGTCTACTGCCTAATACGTCCTATATGTTCGTTCTTTATCCCTATAGGAAATTACAAAATGGTGATTTGGCTTACGCTCATTATCCGACACCACTGATTGTAACGACACTTCCCGAAGAGGTTATTGTAACACCCGATCCAACAGTCCCTAGTTTGTTCACAACCGATATTACGGAAGGTGAAATTACGTTAACATGGAAGTACAATACAGACTTTGGTTATGAGGTTGTCTATAGCATGGAAGATGATATTGATACTGCAGAAAGTCTTGGATTTGAGATACCTGAAGATGTGACGGATGATCTTTACCCAACTGATGGTGCTTACTATGAATTTATGGTAGATGATTTGTTTCCGTTGACCACCTATTATTTTTGGATTAAGGCGGTACAGTCAGCCGATGGGGCTGAGTCGGCGTGGAGCAATCCTGCTTCAGGAACGACCCTGGACATAGACGCTCCGAATCCTCCTAGAGGCCTTGGAGTTGCATCCAAAGAGACAAGGGAAACGTATGATTATGACCTGAGTGTATCTGAGGATCATATCATGCTTGAGTGGATAAAAGACCCTCTCGATGGGACTGATGAAGACTCAGAGGCAAAAGTGACGACAAGTATTTCCTATATTGTCGAAGTGGCCAATAACCCTAAGTTCATTGATCCACTCTATGTTGTCAGCAGTGGTGGCAGTGCAGATATTATACCGGATACGACCGAATTATTGGATAAGAACGTATTGTTGGTAACGGACTTGGTTGGTAACAGGTTCTATTATGCAAGGGCTAAGACCATTTTGACTGTGACAGGCAGTGAAGCGGGACAGGTCATCAGTAAAGAATCTGAATCCTATACAGCACCAATCAAGATTATCACCTTAGCATCTGGCGATGAATATGATGGTTATGTGGATCCGGCACTGACAATCTTGCCGACAGATGATTACGAGCTCATCTATGATGAGACAGGGCAGTCCTTGGAATTCCGATTCAGAACAGATGAGGAAGATAGTGATGGTAATATGGACAATCAAGTAGACCAAAGGCTGATTACCAGTCTTATTGAAGATAACCTTCATGAGTATGTCATCGATCTTCAAAGTTATAGTGATCAGGATGTTTTAACTAGAAGGATTATTATACCTCATACGGTGATGGAAGCGTTCGCGGGATATTCAGTGGATCTGAGAATTGAAGCGGATGATATCAACGTGACCATACCAGCAGAAGGTGTGATTGCCTTTGTAGAGGATCAGGTAGCTGACTATGGTATAGCACCTAACTTGATCATTGATTTGGAACGTCTAGAAGAGACGGATATTACAGAGACCATACCAGTAAGCGGTTTGACCTCTGTATCGGTACCTCAGGAAATGGCCATTACAGTTAAAAGCACAAGAAGAACTGAGTCTGTCAATTATACAGATGAACAGATGAGCTTGGAGATGAAGACCAACTCCAGATATCAAGTCTATCAGCAAGAGTCTGCCGTCTATGTAAAAGACAGTCAGGCCAAATGGCAGAAAGTAGACAGCAGTTATGACCGTTATGAGGCGGTAATGAAATTTGATACAGCCAAGGTTGGGACTTATGGTGTGGTCATTTATGATCGTGAGACAGAAGTCACAGGTAATACCAAGCCGAATCATTGGTCAGAAAGCTATAGAGAGCAAGTCTATGAAAATTATAGTGTTGAAGGCCTGGTTACCTATTCACCTGATGCAGCTGCAACCAGAGTAGCCTTCCTTCAAGGAATTTACGGTACGTTAATGGATGCTGACGCCATTGATCTTACTGACAGCCTGAGTAGTCAGGAAAGACAGACGCTTGTAAGAGCGGGTGTTGTATCAACGGATCTTACGAGTGGCGGTATCTCAAGGGCAGAAGCTATAGCTGCATTTGGAAGAGCAACTGAGATATATCAAGGTACTCAGGTAAGTCTCAGTGATAGTGATATTGCAGAAGCAAGGGTGGCCGGCTATAGCGGTGATCTTGGAGAGAATATAGCCAAGGCAAAAGCACTTGGCTTGATCAGCAGCGTCAATAATCTAAGACCAAATGAAGCCTTGTCTTACGGTGAATTCTTCACTTTGTGGGCACGGATGATTGATTAGTGGGTATAAGTAGATAGTAAGACATTATGAACTTGGGCCATAGCGTTGGCTCAAGTTCGTAAATAAGGAGTTATTATGAAGTTAAGAGGTTGGATAATTGCAGTATTGTTTCTTTTTGCAATACAAGGCACAAATGTTCTTGCACAAAGTCGTGTCATCGCAGAGGTCACAGCTCTAACAGATCATAGCGCACGCATCAGCTTGAGTTGGTCAGATGACAATACGAGCCAAGGGGTTATGATTACCGGCTGGCGATTTGAAGAGGAACGTTTAGTTGTGACATATAGAACGGGCAATGATGTACCAGTGGGATTCTCGACTAGAACAGTCACCCACGAGAGTTACACCTTTCCTATGCAAGTCCTTTTGGAAGGGGAAGGTAGTGAAGTGAAAGTATTTTCAGATATGACTGAAGCAACCGAAGGCTATGGGTCAATTATGAACTTATATCATCGAGGCATTATCGGTGGTTATCCTGATGGTACATTCCAGGCGTTAAATAATGTTACAAGAGCAGAGTTTTCCAAAATGCTCCTAATGACAGCAGAATATACTTTGGATACATCACTTAATTCCACCTTTACAGACGTTCGCAACGACTATTGGGGCAAAGCTTTCATCATGACATTAGCGTCTAAAGGGATCCTCAACGGTAAAGGCAACCAAACCTTCGACCCCACAGGACAAATCAAAATCGGCGAAGTCCTTGCAGTCATCACCAGAACTTTTGATCTCTATGGTGAAGAAAACTCATACCCATATACTTTAACAGACCATTGGAGCAACACTGCTTTCAAAAATGCCGTAGCCGATAACATCATCCTACCAACAGACACCCTCTATAAGAACTACACCCCAGAAACACCAGCCACAAGAGCCCAATGTGCTATCTTCCTTTCGAGGGTATTGGAAAGTCTGCATGATGTAAGGTAGGTGGGCGCTCTATCATAATTTTGAATTATGAGCTACAACACCAAGATGGCAGGTTCTTGCTACCCCAACCGGAACCGAGCGAACCAGGGGATGGGATTTTCATCACGAAACGAGTTCTCGAGTGCCTTTCTCGAATGTTCGAGGCTTCGGATGAAGACCCCATGCTCTGGTTCGCGACCTTCCACCAACCCAACTTAATTCAATCCAAACCAAAAAGGATCAGCAAGAGAAGCAATTCTCAAGCTGATCCTTTAAAATTTTAATAAAAACTCTTCGAACCTATTCCTACAACAAACCCTTAATATCCGCCTCAATACTCTCAGGTGTAGCAGTCGGTGGATAACGCTTTACAACATTACCATCACGGTCTACAAGAAACTTAGTGAAATTCCACTTGATGCGACTACCAAGAAGACCACCTTTTTCCTTTTTAAGATAATCATACAGAGGTGATGCGTTGCCACCATTCACATCAATCTTGGCAAACATATCAAATGTAAGGCCAAACTTGCCGGTACAGAAGCTAGCAATCTCATCATTGGTGCCAGGGGCTTGGTTACCGAATTGGTTACAAGGGAAGTCCAAGATAGCCAAACCTTCTCCTTGATAATCCTCATATAGCTTCTGAAGTCCATCATACTGTGGTGTGAACCCACAGCCGGTTGCGGTGTTGACAACAAGCATTACTTTACCTTTGTATTTGTCCAGTGATACGTTGTTGCCTTTCAAATCTTTAACAGTGTAATCGTAAATCATGGAGTGCTCCTTTCGAACTCATATACATTTAACTTGATTTAATTGTACTCAATTCAATTTGGAAAGTCAAGAGATATTTTAGAATCCACCACTTATGAATTTGTTAGTACCCTAAAGCTCTATTCATGGATTTACAAAAAACAGGATATGCGCTAAACTGTAGGACAGATGTCATAACGGATCACACTCTTTTATTCGGGCTAAAAGAATCGAGCTGTTATGGATTGTCAACGGGCAAGAGACAGTCAACGGCATAGCCAAAAATGTCGGTATGGTTGGTGTGGATTAACACGGGATGTGTTATGAAGCATATGGGCATTCTGTACCTGCAGGAAATGAAAAGGAAAGAAAAATGTATAAGATTATTGAAAAAGAAGTGCTGAACTCGGTGGTTCAGAAGATGGTGATTGAAGCGCCTTTTGTCGCAAGAAAATGTGAACCGGGTCAATTCATAATTTTACGTGTCGAGGAGGGTGGAGAAAGAATTCCCCTGACCATCATGGATTATGACAGAGATGCAAAGACAGTAACGATTGTCTATCAGATCCTGGGGCACACCACGACTCAACTATCAAAGAAAAAAGTCGGGGATTATGTAATCGATTTTGTCGGACCACTAGGAGCACCAACTGTGTTACATAACCATAAAAGAGTTCTTGGTATTGCAGGTGGCGTAGGCTCAGCACCATTATACCCACAACTCAAGAAGCTTGCTGCCATGGGTGTTGAAGTGGATGTCATTATTGGCGGACGTACAGCGGAATTGGTCATTCTTGGTGATATGTACAAAGAGTTCTGTGGTAATGTTTACTATGCGACCAATGATGGCTCACTAGGTGTTCAAGGGTTTGTCACAGATGTACTGAACGATCTTCTTGGAAAAGGGGAGGTTTATGATGAAGTTATTGCCATTGGGCCGTTGATTATGATGAAAGCGGTTGTTGGTGTGACGAAACCTCTAAATATTCCAACAGGTGTGTCTATGAATCCAGTGATGATTGACGGTACAGGCATGTGTGGCGGCTGTCGTGTTACAGTTGGCGGTGAGACGAAGTTTGCCTGCGTTGATGGACCGGACTTTGACGGCCTTTTGGTTGATTTTGATGAAGCGATGCGACGTCAGAATTACTACAAGGAACAAGAGAATCATATATGCCGATTGGAGGGTTCTAAGAATGCCTAATATGAGTATGAAGAAAGTGGCGATGAATGAACTCGATCCACTGGTTAGAAATAAGAATTTTGACGAGGTGGCCCTTGGCTACTCACTAGAAGAAGCCATAGAAGAGGCAGAGCGTTGTCTTGAGTGTAAACATCAGCCATGTAAGGCAGGATGCCCTGTTAACATTAAGATTCCTGAGTTCATTCATGAAGTGAAAAAGGGCAATATGGAAGAGGCTTACCGTATCATCACAGAAGATAATGGACTGCCAGCCATATGCGGACGTGTTTGTCCACAGGAGAACCAATGTGAAGGCAAGTGTGTCAGAGGTTTTAAAGGTGAATCTGTTGGTATTGGTAGACTTGAACGTTTTGTTGCTGACTGGCACATGATGCATGTAGACAATAAGCCAGAGACAAAAGATAAAAATGGCATCAAAGTTGCCGTTGTAGGCAGTGGACCAGCCAGCCTTAGTTGTGCTGCGGATCTTGCTAGAGATGGCTTTGAGGTCACTATGTTTGAAGCCCTTCATGAGCTTGGTGGTGTCCTAATGTATGGTATTCCAGAATTCCGCTTACCAAAGGATCTTGTCCGTGACGAGATTCAGCAGGTGTTGGAACTGGGCGTACATGTGGAAAAGAATGTCATTGTCGGTAAATCTGTGGATATTGAAGATCTTTTTGACGATGGTTTTAAAGCCGTCTTTATTGGATCAGGTGCCGGCCTACCAAGATTTATGAATATTCCTGGAGAGAATTTGAATGGTGTTTATTCATCCAATGAATTCCTGACAAGGGTTAACTTAATGAAGGCGTACGATTTCCCTAACAACCATACACCAGTTAGAATCGGTAAAAAGGTGGTTGTTGTCGGTGGCGGTAACGTTGCTATGGATGCCGCAAGAACTGCGAAACGTCTCGGGGCAGAGGAAGTATCTATTGTGTATCGTCGGGGCATGGATGAATTACCAGCAAGAAACGAAGAAATTCACCATGCCGTTGAAGAGGAAATACAATTCAAGTTATTGATGAATCCTCTTGAAATCGTCGGTGAAAACGGTGAAGTCATGGCGATGAAGTTGATAAAAATGGAACTTGGTGAAGCGGATGAGTCCGGAAGAAGAAGCCCAAGAGCTGTGGAAGGTTCTGAGTTTGTCATGCCAGTGGATACGGTGATTATTGCCATAGGGCAGACACCTAACCCATTGCTGACGAATACGACCAAAGCCCTGTCTTTAAACAGAAGAGGATGTATTCTAGTGGATGAGGCTACAATGGCCACTGCCATGGATAATGTCTATGCCGGCGGTGATGCAGTAACAGGTGCTGCAACAGTCATCCTTGCTATGGGCGCAGGCAAACAAGCGGCGGCATCGATAAAAGAGAAGCTATTAGGCTAATCGGGAATCCAGTAATACCAAAAGTAATAATGCATCTGTCATGAATAATGGACAGGTGCATTATTTATTGAATGAGCTTTTGACAGCTTAGTCAATCAATGAATGGAAGTTCGTCACTGTTAAGTTAATTAAAAAGGAGCAGTTATGGGTATACAGATATTCGGTAAGAAAAAATGCCAGGATACAAGAAAAGCAGAGCGATTCTTCAAAGAACGCAATATACAGTATCAGTCAGTGGATATATTGAAAAAAGGCCTTAGTCAAGGAGAGTTTGACAGCGTACTTAGAGCTGTAGGTGATTTGGAAGACTTGATCGACGAGAAGAACAAGGATTATAGTCGTATCGCCTATCTTGTGGATTACGCAAAGGAAGATAAACTTTTTGAGATGCCGTCTTTATACAAGACCCCAATTGTAAGAAATGGCAAGGAGGCAACCGTCGGTTATCGACCGGATGTGTGGAAGACTTGGGTTTGAGGCGGTAGTCAATCACACGAATGCGTATAGTGACCTGACCTACTTGACCTTTGACCTCAGCCATTCACTGGCAAAATTTCGTGTAATCTTCTCCGTTGGTGGACTGATAGAATCCGGCAGTTGATCCAAATCAAACCACTTAACCTCAAGCTGTTCAATACCATCAGCCACCGGCACACCTTCGTAATCCCTACAAAGGAACACCGTATCGATGTTATAAACCTGATCACCATTCGGGTATTCATAGAACATATCTTTGCCTGAGAAAACCCCGTATAAGGTCAAAGCCCTAGCTTGAATATGGAACTCTTCGTATAACTCTCTGGCAGCAGCTTCTTCAAGCTGCTCGCCTAACTCAATAGAACCACCGGCATAGCCCCAACATCGGTTGTCAGACCTTAGGCCCAATAAGATTTGATTCTTGTCATTGATAACAATCACACTAGCGCCATTCTGAAAAATGGGACGCTTACCAACCAATGCTCTCATTTCCATCATATATTCTGACATACCAAAGATCTCCTTATATCGTTCATTTCATCATCAGGTTATACACAATATTATAACGGAACCCGCGCATAGCGTCAAAGTCTTAGGACATAAGTGATTCCTAAAAGGTATTACTTATGTAATCTGTGGATATAGGGTATAATATCTTTAATATGCGTAGAATCTGTGGAAAAATGTTAATGGCAATAAATACGTCATGAAGACAACTCTTGGAGAATAGAATGAAATTAAATGAACTGGTATTATATGAAAATATTGGCAGCGATCCAATTGTAAGAAGCTATGAAACCTTCATCAACAGCAATACACAGGAGGCAATGAGGCAGAATTATTTCCAATTGACCAAGAAGCTGCTGAATATCGGCAAGACCCTTGAAAGTCATTTCTTTGGTCTGATGATTGCGACAGACAACGTTATTTTAGAGCGTATGACTCATAAAGATTATGCGCCGACAGATTTGGATAAAGCCTGCTTGAGAAATGACTTAAGCATATTAGATAGGATTATTAACGGTAATTCTGAGGAGCAGATTGCAAGTGCTTCCGATGATCATGGATTGCTTACATCCATGTTAACGCTATCTTCAGGCCCGGCGGCATTAATGGCCTATAGAGATTTTTTTGATGATGAACAGTTGGCATCACAGCGTTGCGATGCTTTTATAGAGCTGCTTAAGCGATATGGTACCGGTGAGTTCGCTGTTAATCCGGCTTATTATATCAATCATGATAACCAGCTTGTGCCGGTTGAACATTTCAAGCCATTGTCATGGGATCATATCTATGACTATCCAACACAGAAAGAGAAGCTTCTGGAAAATACTAAAGCGCTGGTTGAAGGCAGAGCTTACCATCACGCCTTGCTGGTCGGCGCCAGTGGTACTGGTAAGTCCTCTTCTGTTAAAGGGGTCATTGATATGTACAAGGATCAGAATCTTAGGCTGATTCAACTGTACAAGGGTCAAATGCAGAATCTACCATGGCTTCTTAATAAGTTGGCATCCTCTGCCTTCAAGTTCGTTATTTTCATAGATGATCTGTCCTTTGAAGTGAATGAGGAACACTATAAGCTGCTGAAGTCTTATATAGAAGGTGGTGTGGTGAACGAGTCCTCCAATATAGCTTTCTATGTCACCTCCAACAGACAACATTTGATTAAAGAAGATCGTTCTGATCGTGAAGGGGATATTCATATTCAGGATTTCATCCAGGAGATGACCTCTTTATCAAGAAGATTTGGTTTGCGATTGACTTACGCCAAGCTACAGCAGAAGGACTATTACGATATGGTGGCGAAGATGTTAGAAGATGCATCCATAGAATTCACCAGGGAAGCTATGGAACAAGCCGCGAAGAGATGGTCTATGCGTCACAGCGGGATGTCTGGACGTATCGCAGCACAGTTCGTACGTGAAGTGCAAATGCGCGGCGGGTTGGAATGATTAAATTTTTGTTACGGCCATTGCAGGGCAGAATCAACAGTGATAGAATCGATTTAGAGTTTAATTATTGAACACCTACAGGTGACTGTGAATCGTGTGGGATTCAGGTTGAAGAAGTAAGACAGGAGAAAAAGGCATGGCGCATATTTTTGCTATTGGCGGTGGAGAAATCGGCAACAATGAGACCCTAGAGATTGACAGAGAAATCGTTGCGGCTGCAGGGAAGGAACACCCTAACTTGTTGTTTATCCCAACTGCCAGTGGGGAGCCTTTTGGTTATGTGGAAAAGGTTGAGAAGGTATTTGCAGATCAACTTGGATGCCAGGTGGACACCTTATATCTAATAGAATTGAAGACGCCATATGAGCGTATCAAAGAACAGATTGAATGGGCGGATATTATCTATGTTGGTGGTGGCGATACCAGAAGTATGATGTCTCTTTGGGGACGTTTAGGTGTTGACGACCTGCTGATTCAGGCATGGATGCGTGGCACAATCATGAGTGGGTTGAGTGCGGGCGCTATTTGCTGGTTCCTTCAGGGACAAAGTGATTCTGACACGTATGAGACAAAAGAGAAGCGGCCATACATCTATGTATCAGGCACGGGCCTTGTGCCTTTGTTTATCTGTCCACACCATAACGAAGAGGATAGAGCACCGGTATTTGACACGATGGTATGCGACATTCAGATGAACGGTATAGCCCTGGAGAATGGTGCGGCCATTGAGATCAGAGATCATGAGTACAGAATATTGACAAGCATAGAAGGGGCAAAAGCCTACCTTGTTAGACCAACTGAGGCAGGTGCAGTGCGCCAAGAGTTGCCAACAGGCAAAAGCTATCGGCTTTTGGCTGAGCTAGAGTAAAGATGTATCACATAAGTAAAAGGGTGAGATGTATTGCAATACCGGAATAGGATGATCCGGAGAAAGAGGCAGTTATGTTTGGTTATACAGCAGTGTTTATTAGCGCGTGTTTGATTGCTGTCATTATTATACCTTGGATGAAGCGACTGGCAATTAAGATTGATTTCGTTGACCGTCCAAGCTCAAGAAAGATTCATAAGGAGCCGGTACCTCATTTGGCAAGTATTGGTATACTAATGGGTTTTATGATACCGTATTTTATTATGAACCGAACCTTTGATAAAATGGATTTTGGTTTGGTAGTAGGTTCAGTGTTGATTATTGCTATTGGGATTGTGGACGACTGGTACAAGACAAAGGGGAAGGACTTTCCGGCGCTTCCTAAGCTTGTTGTTCAGGTGATGGCGGCAATTGTTGTTTATCAGTCAGGTGTTGTTTTTTATGGGTTTACGAACCCTGTGACCAATGAATATGTATTACTGCCAACGGCTTTGCAATTCACGCTTACAGTGACTTGGATCTTTGGCGTGACAACTGTCATTAATTTTATGGATGGCTTGGATGGTTTAGCAGGCAGTATTGCAGCTATATCTGGAACAACCTTATTTGTTGTTGCATTGGCAAAAGGCCAAAATGAGTCAGCAATGATGGCCATTATGATTGTTGGAGCAGTTGTGGGTTATCTACGTTATAACAGAGCACCAGCTCAGATATATATGGGGGATGCCGGTGCAACGTTTATAGGGTTCATTTTAGCCGTCATTGCCCTTAACGGTGCTTTCAAACAAGCAACAGTTCTTTCATTGTTTATTCCTGTATTTGCCCTAGGTGTTCCAATCTTTGACAGCATCTTTGTGGTGATTAAGCGGATGAGAGAAGGCAAGCCTGTCTATATAGCAGATCGAAGCCAAGGGCATTATAGATTGATGTCTCAAGGACTGAATCAGAAGCAGGTCGTAGCAGTCATGAGTTTGGCGAATTTAACCCTTGGCTTATTCTCGATTATTATGTTGTTGCTAAAAGTTTGATGTAGAATGTAGAATAGTAAAACCTGAAAGTTGTGTGATTTAAAATAGCCTTTTAAATTACATGACTTTTTTAACTAAGGACTGGAAATTTTAGTAGGATCATAAAGTTAGGTATTGCAATTATAGCGCAACTACATTAAAATAATTTTATAGAAAAAGATATTTTCTCGGACAATGGTGTCATTTTATGGCACCATTGTTTTTGTATATTTAGGCGAGAAAGACATCATTGGCATAAATTCACATTTTGTACAGGGCTGAAAATATCATACATAGGTTAAGTAAAGGGGCAATGAAAAGTGAAGAAGCTAAGAATCAAGAAACCAAGGATAAAAAAACAAAGCGCTAAAACTAGCAGACAACGATCAGGTTTTTTAGATGATCTGAAAATCAGAAGCAAGATGTACAGTGGTTTCATAGCCATTATCCTCTTGATAGCCATTATGACCGTTTCTAATTATTTGAATTTCACGGATATTACGACTCAGGATGAACTGCTGGCACTGTCTAATAAGGCTCAGATGGCTTTGACACAGGCAAGAGTGATTCAAGCTGATTTTCAGATAACTCAAGAAGGCGGTTATGTAGATGAAGTCAATCTTCACTTGGACGAAAGTATTGAGGCTTCATCTATGGTAGTTGAGGCTCTAAGTGATGAACAAGATCGGTTATCAGCACAGGAAGCATTAGAGGCTATTACTGACTACAAGACATCCTTCAACGCTTATGTGGCGATGGAGGTCTCTAAGGAAACAGAGTATTCCAGTCAGAAAAGTTCGGGCGATACAGCCAAAGCGGCAGTAGAACGAGCAATTGCTATGGAAAAAGGCTTTTTGAACAGTAGAAAAGAACTGATGGAAATGAAAGGTGCTTTTAAGAATTATACCCTTCTAACGGATGCTTTGGCAGGTTACAATGCAGTGGCATCGGCATCTTTGCTATATGCAGATAGTGAGTCTAAAGAACATGCTGATATGCTCACGCGAGAAATAGATTCAACCCTAGCAACGATGGATAAGGCTGTAAGCAGTATCGATGACGCTGGTGTTTTGGCCCAGGTAGAAGAAGCGAAGAAATCCATAGAGCATTACAATGAAGCGTTTACAAGCTACGATGAGCTTGTTATTGCCCAGAAAACACAACAGCAATTGATGGAAACGAGTGCTCTTAAAGCGACAGCGCTTAATCAGACCATTGTTGATCAATTGAATGTCTATAGAGCAACAGCAGAGACGCGAGCAACAGCAATCAATGTGACCATTGCTTTGTTGGCATTGATTCTGAGTGGTATTATTGCGACGGTCATTACAAGAAGTATAGCAAGACCAATTGGTCAAGTGATTGAGGACATTGAATATTTGGCGAACTATGATCTGACACACCATATTCCTCAGGCTATGATGCGAAGAAAAGATGAGATTGGACAGTTGGTTAAAGCGGTGGCGGCCATTGAGGAAAGTCAGAGAAATATTATAGGGACAATCATGGAAAGTTCAGGAAAACTGTCAGATACCAGCAGTCATCTGACGGAGATTACAGAACGTACATCGACAACCTCTCTTGAAATTGCCAGAGCTGTAGAAGAGATATCTTCAGGGGCTATGAGCCAAGCCCACAATACGGAAGAAGGGGCAATGGCTGTATCGGATATTGGTCAGTTGATTGTTGATAATAAAGAACTGACCCACCAGCTTCTCGATGCGGCGGAAGGGGTAGAGACACTAAAGAGTGAAGGTATGGCAATCATGGAAGCTTTGGTTGCAGCTTCAGAGGAAAATGCCAGGGCATCGATATCTGTAACACAGACTGTTATGGCAACCAATACACAAGCGACGAAGATTGAAGCGGCCAGTCAGATGATTCAAAGCATCTCTGAACAAACGAATCTTCTGGCCCTTAATGCAGCTATTGAAGCGGCAAGAGCTGGTGAATCCGGTAGAGGATTTGCTGTTGTTGCAGATGAAATCAGGAAACTGGCAGAACAGTCAGGCAGTTTTTCGGATGAGATCTCCAAGACTATTCACGAGCTTATGAACAATGCTAAAGACGCAGTAGCAACCATGGATTCAGCTAATGAAGTTGCCAAATTACAGAATCAGAAGGTGGCTGAAACAAGCGAGAAGTTCCAAGGGATTGATGAGGCTATTTTGCATATGAGACAGTTCCTGGATGATATTGAGAAGTTAAGTGAAGTGATGGATGATAAGAAGGAAAAGATGATAGATGTTATCGGGAATCTATCTGCACTAGCAGAGGAAAATGCAGCAGGGACCCAAGAAGCTTCGGCATCCATTGAGGAACAGACGGCTTCTATTCAAGAGGTGAGTCATTCAAGTGCTCATATGGAAACTTTGGTGGAGGATTTTGAAGAGATATTAGGGGCTTATAAGATATAGTGGTTAATTAGAAGAGCCGTCGGATGAGGTGTTGTTGTGTTTGCCTCGTGTGACGGTTCTTTTTTTGTTTATGGTGGTGTTCTTAGATGGTATTCTTAGGTCGCATCCGGAGGCGTCGGAGTTCATCAGAAGCCTCAGACATGCTTGCTTCGCAATCAAACTCGTTTCGTGATGAATCTCCGACGCCACCGGATGCTCGGTTTCGGTTGGGGTTGGTCCATATGGAAGATGATGTAGTATGCTAACAGTACATTCTTGCGAATAGAACTCAACCTATAGCTGGTAGAATTACTTCTATAGTTGGATAGGGGGACGATGCTTGTTTACTAAGCGTTACTTTCGGATGGTCAAATCTCCGTTGAAGGTGTTGACTAGTTTGTCGAAGTTGGTGTAGTCAATGGTTTCTTCTTCCACGTCGGTTGTTTTTACAGCGCGGATTAGGAGGTTTTTGGGGGTGTGTGCAACGTCGATGAATTCCATGATCTGGACGTCGTAGCCGTGTAGTTTTAGCCAGTTACCTCTCATTGCGTCTGTCATTAGGGCTGCCATGCGTTCTTTGATGATGCCGTAGTCGAAGATGTCGGCCATGGTGTCGTTTTGGATGGTCTTATTCCATTCGTGCTGACAACATGGGACGGACATGATGACTTTGGCACCCCAGTTATTGGCTTTTTGGAGAGCTAGGTCTGTGGCAGTGTCACAGGCGTGTAGGGTGACGACCATATCCACGTCTTTTGTCTTGTCATAATCAACGATATCACCATGTTCAAAATGCAACTGATCATAACCGCATCTCATTGCCAATTGATTACAGTCTTCTATGACTTTTTCTTTAAGATCAAGGCCAACCATATCCACTTTCATGCCTTTAAGGGTCACTAAATAGTGATAAAGGGCAAAGGTTAAATAGGATCGGCCACAACCGAAGTCAATAACTTTCACAGGTCGATTCTGAGGCAAATAAGTAACCACATCATCCACCATCTCAAGGAAACGGTTCACTTGCCTGAATTTATCATAACGTTTCTTGACGACACGCCCATCTTCGGTCATAACACCAAGAGCAGCAAAGAAAGGTACGGCAACGCCTTCCTCCAAGATATAGGTCTTCTTCCTGTTGTGCTCTTTGACCTCTACTTTCTTTACTTCAGAAGCGGTCTGCTTCAAGTTGATCTTACCTTTTTTGCTGACAAGCATCTGCCAGTTACCATCTGCTCGCTCGCCGTTGATTTGGCGATAGGCATTCAGGTCTATAATACGCTGTAGCTCAGCAATCGATTCTTTTGTGTCATAATTCTCATGAAAAGCCTGTGTAACAGTAAAATATTCGAATTGAAACATCAAATGGCCATTCTGAAGAAATGACTTGATGATGATTTTTTGGTACTCTTCTGTTTTTTTTCTAGGTCCGCTGATAATAATCCTAATCAAAGACTCATCGAACTGCGCTTGAATGAATGTATTTTCCAAAGGGAGTTCCTTTCTGGTATGTGGTGCTGAAGTTAATATTATGTCTGTATTATAGCTAAGAATCGGAGGAAATGCCACCTGTTTAGTGGTTGAGGACTGAATGTGAGTTAGTACTTGGAACGTGAAATGGTATGTGGTACACATTGAGGCATTAACAAGGGATGAATTGTCGAAAATGAAGGAATAGTGGCCATTTATGAGTAAATTACAAACGGACAACAAAAGTTTGTTATACTTTGCCAATAGTCATATGGACTTCTTTACATTAAGGTTCGGAACACATCAATCAATGAGGGAATATCCCCTTCACCTGTATTATATGAGGAGCTAGGAGTATGACAGAGTTAACTCAGGAAAAGGATAATTATCTCACATTAAGGTACAGTCATAGAATCAGTAGAGTGAGAAAGGAAGAAATTGTATTAATTGAAACAACCAGTAAGCCCCATTATTTGCACTTGCAAAGCGATAATAGCTCCTTTGATTTTATCGGCAAACTTAAAGAACTAGAGAGGGTTTTGGGCAACGGTTTCATGAAAATTAGCGCCTCATGTATTGTTAGAAAAGATGCCGTCAAAATGGTTGACCTGTCTAATAGAGAGATACAGTTGACGAATGATGATGTAAGGATTGCTTCTACGAGGAAGATGAAAGAAGTAAAGGCACTTATGCATTATTAATGAACGAAAATGAATAAATAATGGTCGTTTATCCCTGAAATGGTTTTCTTCAAGTGATCTTTGGTAGTATCTATTTGCGGGAGGCTTACATAGATGAGTTGGGGAGATGTATTTAAAGAGAAAATGGTAACATGGCTGTTGAAGCGTATTGGCCATACTGAAGATAGCAAGCTGATGGCCATCAAGGTGCGATATGCCGTGGATATAATCATCAGTACAACTGAGAAGGCAGTAGTTATTTTGACTGTGGTCCTATTACTGGAGAGGCTACAGGAGACAGTGATTGTCCTTGTAGCCTTTAACATTGTTAGGGTGAAAGCGTCTGGGCTCCATGCAAGCAATTCCTTGAAGTGTTTACTGGTAAGTCTTGTGATTTTTGTTCTACTGCCGATGTGCTTCGATTTGGTCATTATTCCAGACTGGGTTGCAGCTATATGGTACGTAACTTTGGCATATCTACTTCATACTTACGCGCCGGCGGATACAGTCAAGAATCCAATATTAGGTAAACACCATCGAGACAAAATGAGGATTTCATCCAGTCGGAATATGCTTTTTGTTGCAGTAGTCAGTATGGCAGGGCCAAGTACATTTCAAATCTATTACCTAATAGGCTCTACAATAGCCGTTGTTGTTGTATTGCCACTAACCTATAAAATTCTAAAAAGGAGTAGAAATAATTATGAAATCCATGAGTGATCAAACAAAGGGAAATGATCAAATGGAAGATTTGAAAAGAGGTAATGTTAGAAATTTCTGGGGTGAGATTATTGACATAATCACAAATGGGAGCGGTTGTGCAGGGGTGATGGATGAAATAGAGAGACCAAAAGAGTTGTTCCTTGATAAAATACCTGAATAAATGTATGATATCTGAGATGAGTATTTTAGGGCTTTGAAGATGGTAAATAGATAATTAATCTTCAAATAGCCACTGACGTTTCATTCTCGGAGGGCGTATGGGAGTAGTATATTTATTTGAGGGCGTATATGTCCTTGTTTGTCTGCATATCATTTTATCAATTAGACCAAAGTGGATTTGTTTAATAGTATCTGGGACGATAATGGAGATTATATCTCTTCTGACGGCAGTATACTTTATTGAAGAAATAAAAGGTCTTATATTTGTTTTCGGCATATCTATATATAGTTACTGTGTTCTTCGAAAAAAAATAGCATTCTTCGCTTCGGTTCTCACATTGACGGCATCGTTGGTGACGAGTAATTTAAGTCAGTTCTTATTCAATATAATTATCAGGAAAATAAAATTGGATGGCTTAATAATTCAGGAGTGGATTTTGGAAGCAATACTGATGTTTTCGTTAATGATGTGCTTCTATGTGATATGTTCATCAATCATGCGTCGTATCTACAGTACAGTAGAGCCTTTTTTCATGGATATGAACAACAAAATCAAGAACATAATTGTCCTTTTAACATATGCTGTCTTTATTATTTCCTATTTTGGGCTTTTCTATATAGCGGACACCGTGGGCCGTGGTATCTATATCATCTTATTAAGCATTGTTCTTATTACAGTGGCTGCCATTGTCGCGCTGATCAACTATAGTGGGTTGAAACAATTAGAACTGAAGTTCAAGGATGAGGAATTAAACCAACTTAATGACTACATGGCAAGTATAGAAGCCATTAATCAAGAGATGCGACGTTTTAGACATGATTATAAAAATGTTCTATCATCTATGTATAGTTATATTAAAGATGGCGATATGGCTGGCCTCAAAGAACATGTGGAAACTCACATCATCCCATTTGAGAAGAACATCGATGTAGAGATGCAGGAACTTAATAAACTAACGTATATAAAGGACAAAGCTCTTAAGGGGCTTCTGTCCTTTAAGTTGTCTCAAGGAATAAATATGATGCTTAATGTAAGAACAACTATTTCTGAGGACATCGAGTATCTTGCAATCAGTATCGTGGATTTGTGTCGGGTAGTAGGTATCCTTCTTGATAATGCCATGGAAGAAGCTAGTGAGTCGGATGAGATGCTGGTTCATGTTCTCTTGGAAGTTATGGATGAAGGGGTGATTATTCATATTGAGAATAGTCTGTGCAGTGAGACAGCTAATATTGATCAGATGTTTGAGGAAGGCTATACAACCAAAGATGGTCACACAGGCATTGGTTTGTCGACTGTCCGCAGAATTCTTGACGAGATCGACATCAATTTGGATTCATATAATAATAACGGTCACTTCATACAGTGTTTCGTAGTGCCATTCAGGGAGGTGGTCGAATGCTAAGTGTATTTATTTGTGAAGATAATAAGCAACAACGTGAACAGATTGAATCTATTCTCAAAGATATCATATTAATGGAAGCGTATGATATGTCCATTGCATTATCGACCCATAACCCTAATGAAGTGATTGATTATTTGGATGTGGCATCTATTACTGGTTTATATTTTCTGGATATTGATTTATCTGCGGATATCAGTGGCATTGAACTTGCAAGTCAAATAAGAAAAAGGGACCCAAGAGGCTTTATTGTCTTTATTACTGATCATCCTGATATGAGTGTAGACTCATTCAGATATAGAATTGAAGCGATGGATTTCATCCCTAAAAGTGAGATGATTGTGAACCATACCCGAATTAATCAATGTATGGCAGATGCCATAGACAAGTACTCAAATACCAATAATACCTTGCAAAAAGTTTTTACAGTAAAAACAGATGGCAGACGCATTAATTTCCCTTATGAAGAAATCATCTATATTGAGACAACAGAGAAGAAGCATCGGCTAAGAATTCACAGTACACACCGGATGATAACCTTTTATGGCAAAATGAAAGAAGTTGCAGAAAGTTTGGATGATCGTTTTGTCCATGCTCACAGATCCAATATCATCAATATGGAACACGTCGTTGAGACAAAATTGAATAAAGGTGAGGTAATGATGGATAATGGCGCTGTATGCCTCATTTCAAAACGAGGCGGTAAGACTTATCGTAACTTGTTCAAATAACCATTGGGGAATAAAAAAGGGCTATTGGGGAAGAAAAGGCGCACTGAATTTAGAGGTAGTTTAAAATGATAAAGACTATGGATAGATAGAAAAAAGTCGCTAATTTGATGCTCTTATCATACTATTTATGGTTATACTATTGGGAGAGATTTAACTTCATGCGCTATACATTTATCAAACAACATGACGCGACAGACTGTGCAGTGTCAGTAACTCTTCAATAGACTATAGGAATATTCTATTAATAGGACTGCAAAGGGAAATGTATGAGTAAAGTCGGAATGTTAAGAGAAAATAAATTTGCTGTAGTAGCTATTAGTTGGATTGCGTTGGTACCTTGCTATTTCCATATTATGAAAATAAACCCTTTTTTCAATGACATAAATATATTGCAAACTCAGTTATATCTAGTGTTCTTTTTATCTCTATTGTATTTGATGTATTTAGTAGGCTCTGCAGGAGAGTTCATACTCATACGAATAATGAAGGTCGTACAAGTGAAGTATTTTCTTTTGTATCCATTTTGCTATGATGGGAAATGGTCATTTAAACCATTAAAAATGTTTACTAATTACGAGTGCTTAAATGATGGGTGCATATTTAATTTAATTGATGATATAAAAAATAACACTCTAGAAGCTGAGATGTACGGCAAATATCAGAAAATCATTCGTGCTAGAACGCTGTGTTTTCTTGTGTCAGGCGGTTTGGTTTTTTTCTCGCTTTCATGTTATTTAAGTGCTTCATTCTTATATGATTATCTGTTCATATTTACTGGATACGTGTTGTTATCATATTGTTCATATGGAGCTAGCTGGAAAGGTTCGAGATATATTTTAAGCAAGAATCTATTGAAAATCTATATATATAGTTTGCCTAATCTTAGAGAATTTACTTCAGAGGATTATGGAGAATATTTGATCGGAATGATGAAAAAGAATGCATTGTGTGATTATGAATGTGTTGATATTCTTGAAAATTATCTATATGCATGTGTGATGGAGGATGCAGTATATTTAAATGATGAAACAATGAAAAAAATCTATACAGAAGTATTCCAAGATAGAGCATTTATGAAATTTCACAGTGTGAAATCAAATGCACAAAAAAATCACCAAATGAAAATGATGGGTATATTATCAAAATATATTGAGTCAAATCCATATGCTGATATTTTTGAGGAGGAAATGTATAAGTACTTTATAGAGTTAACACAAGTAAATTTCTTTTATGATTTACGAGAAAAGCTAAAAGCATTTAAAAGATTTGTAGAGGGTGAAGATGTAGTTATCAATTATAAAAGACAATTAGTGGTTGGCGTTCGGGATTATATGAGCTATCGGGCGAAAATTGAAAGAAAATTGATATGGTGGATAAATTCTTCCATGGGTGTCTGATTTCCTAGAAATGTTGTTGAATATATTTATTCTTTTTGAAATGCTTTAAGAAATCACGATTTTGACAGGGGGGACAATGAAGTTTATAAGAAAGGTACTCTTATTTATTATTTCAGTTGTTTTAATTGCTATTTTGAGTATTGGGATGATATTCATTCTGTCCGTATTACAGCAAATTTTTTTAGTGCCCAAGGATTATCTGATTTGGACTGTTAACCCTCCAACATATACCATAGTACTAATATTAATTGGCGTGTTCGATTACTACTTATTGTCCTTGATTGGTCGTTATACTAAAGTCTTTTGTAATACAATTCCAAATTCGATTCTACTATATCTCCGAACCCATAAGATGATGATGATCTTGGTACTGATGACCTGTGTATATGTTCTCTACCCGAATGTCACTTCGTTTACAGATGATACAATTCACCACCGATCATTTTATAATCTTACCGGAACAGAATATCTGTATAGTGATGTTGTTAATGTAGAGGCAGGAATCTATGGAGGTTCAGAAGGGTTAAGGAAAGATAAAGGGGAATTTTATTACGTTATTACACTGAAAGACGGAACGAGCATTGATCTAAACAATATTGGTAGAGAGAGGGGCGATGATAGTTTCAGCATGATTGAATATATTGATCAAAAGCTTATGTATTTGGGTGTTGAGAAAAATTCAAGTCTTAAAAACATTGAACTATCTTCCTTAGGTCAACATTATATAGATAGACTTATACGGATCTTAAATAATTGATTTTTACTCGAATGCAAGTTGTGTTACCAACAACGCTTTCACAACAAGGGACAAGTTATCGGATAATATTAAAGCGTAAGTTATTGATAGGGTATGTTCAAACGCATGATTAAGACGCGGAAGGGTGAGGAGTAACTATGCTTGAAGCAATAGTCTTTTTTATCTCAATACTTTTTTCAGGTTTATCATGTACTGTTCTGTCTAGAAAATTCGGGCTGAATAGAAAGTTGTGGCTTTTTCTTCATGATAAGGTGGGATTAAAGAACAGATCATTGAGAATTATAATATGGATGATAGTCGGAGTAGCCGTTCAGATGTTGACTGAAAGAATATTTGAGCATAGAGGCCTTGAAGAACCCATGTTGAGAATGCCAGTGGGCATAATTTTTGGATTGTGCATAGCATTTATCCCGGTGTTAAAGGAAGAAGAGGCTGACTACAATATGAGTGAAGAAAATGGAGATTAGAATGAGCAAGTGGCTGATTGTCATATTTTCTACCTTTTTACTTGGTATTATATCGGGAGTACTTTTAGATAAAATACTGACATATCAAGTGTCCGTTGCCCTACATGCTTTGTTTGTGATGGGGCTTGGATCAGTCAGTATAGGATACTTCGTAATGCCGGATATTAATAAGGTATCTGCGCGTATGCTGAGGATTACAGGATACGTGTTTTTGATTATTAGCTTTATTCTACTATGGGTGAAGTTGACGTAGTTAGAGGAGAAATAACATATGGAAAAGATAGGATTGGCCGGGAAAACATTGTCGCCATTTAGAAGGGCATTGCTTGGTGCACGAATAGTTATTTCTATAACAGTTGTTTATAGTGCGTAAGGATGAATGATTCATAAAGAAGGGAGGGACTATGTTTAAAAAGAATAAGGGAAATACCATCAAAAGGTTCTTTCCGGCTATGCCAATGGAAATATTGGCATTGGAAGAGTATTTTGAAAAAATGTCTCTAAAGGGCTATTTGTTGATTGGTGGTACTAATAGTCTTTACGAGTTTAAAAAATGTGATCCTAAAAGAAGGCGTTTCCGTGTGGAATTTTTTTCAAAAGCCTCTATATTCGATTCTAAACCGGAGAGGAAAACAGAAGAATTTATTGATTGCTGGCAAGAGGCAGGCTGGACACATTGCCTAAGCAATGGGCAGATGCAATGTTTTTATGCTGAAGGTGATGAATGTTCTGAGATTGAAACTGATGACCAATTACGATTTCAATCTGTTGTAAAAGCGACACTATGGGCTCAAATGACATCATGGTTAGTGGCAATTTTCCTTCTTGTAATTAGAACGGATCAGGGTATCAGAATGCTGAATTCATATTATGGGTTCAGAAGGTTCCTTACGTCTAGACTAGAAATAAGTTTATTTGTGTTCGCAGGGTTTTTTGTAATATACGGGATTTACGGGTTTATAGATTTTTTGATGTTTTATGTAAGGAACAAAAAGAATCTTTCTTTAGGGCGTGATATCGTACTTTTTGACTTGAAAAAAGCGCAGAAGCGAATTACTTTTCGCTTTGGTACTCTGATGCTTATGATGCTGGGGTTAATGATTGCTACCTATAATCAAAGGCAGGTGCTTATGTTCATTATTTTGACACTTGCTACATTATTGGTTGTGATCTATCTACAAGGAAAGTTTTTTCAAAGTGAGATATCAAATAGAAGAACGAACATAATGATGACTATTGTAATCGCAGTTGGAATGGTTCAACTACTAACAGGTTTAGCAATAGGATCGTTGTTCATTGGTAAGAGTGTGGTGTTTGGCAGGAATTCTATGAGTTTTTATAGTTCCGATGATATACCTATAACATTAGAGACTTTAGGAATATACCCACTGGAGGACTATGCCTATAGAGAAAGTTCTATGAATGTTGATAAGACTCTCTTCGCTAAAGAGGTAGAATTTGACGAGAGATATAGACCTCCAGAGAACTATAAAACCACTGACGCATTGGCTGATAATTATCCGTATATGAACGTGACTGTGTTTGAAAGCGACAATGAATTTATTATGAATAGATACCTTGGTCTGTATATTAGGTATAAGGAAGAAGCGGGTGATCTTGAGATAGATGAGCATCTGCTGGCGGATTATGGCTATACGCTCTATATACCTGAAAAAATAGAAGGCCAAATGATCAGGGTATTGCTTGTAAGTAGTAACAGAGCTATAGATATTGGCTGTTCCACTGAATTGACAGTAAATCAAATAACATTGGTTTTAAACAGCATACTTAGTATAAACACGTGATTTGCACCCTCTCATATCTTGATTTATACCCTCAATTCTTATAGAATAGAGTAGCCTGGGTATTGATGAACAATCGGTTTGTCATGGCAGGCTTAAAGGAGATATGATGAAAAAATTATTGATGATATTAACCCTGGCCCTTGTGATGGTGTCCCTTCTCGTGGGATGCAGCAGTGGCAGTGCAGACGGTGTTCTGACTGTTGGTGACATGAGTGCGTCGGTAGGGGAAGGGGCTTTCGTCCTACGGGAGATGGAGTCCATGTATGAGAACCAATATGGCAGTGAGGTCTGGGAGCAAGTCCTTGACGGCGTGGCTTTTGACCAGATTGCCAAAGAACAGGCCATGGAGTCCTTGAAGCGATTGCTTGTATCAGCCAATGTGGCCGAAGAGAATGGCATTGAGCTGGATGAGCAGGAAGAAGCAACCATTGAAGGGATGATTGTTCAGTATATGACCATCTATCCTGAGGAAGTTTTGACAAGGGATCAGATTACTGAAGAGGATATGCGTCGGGTCTTTGTCATGAATGCCCTTGGCGAGAAGATCATGAATTCAGAGTTCGTTGATTTCGAAGTCAATCAGGTTCAATTGGCAGAGGACTTGGCAGATGATGTCACTTACCAGCAGATTGAGAAGTATGGTACTGAAGGTATTCTTGAACAGGTGACAGCCCAATACGTCTTGATTCGAAAAGTCGCAGCAGATGGTTCAGCCTATTCCGAAGAGCAATTGTCAGATGCCAAAGTACGAGCAGAAGAAGTCTATAATACGGCTATAGCATCTGAAGATGCCGACGATTATGATGTGAAGTTTGATGGATTGGTGGCAGACTATTCTGAAGACCCTAATGCTTTGGAAAACGGCGGTGTATACACCTATTACAGAGGTGAAATGTTGGAAGAAGTTGAAGATGCAGCCTTTGCCATGGAAGAGGGCAGCACTGAATTTCTTGAAACAGAAGACGGTTATTATATTATTAGGAATATCTCCTACACAATTCCGGATGAAGAAGACGTCCAGAGTGTAGAGGATTACAAGGCATACTTGGTTGAGCAGTATACAATGGCTCAACAGCAGGCACTTTATAGTGAACTTTATGAAGAGTGGGTTGTAGATTATAACGTGGAAGTCAACGAAGCTATGTGGGCAACCGTTAAGACTTCGGTTGAACTTGCCTCAGAATAGAATCAATCGTCAAAATTCAGCCATGGTGTAAGCCATGGCTTTATAAATTTGGTTTAGGTGTCAAAATTATATAGCCGAACTTCCAGATGCAATATATAGTTCTCGAATGCATCTGCGAGCACTATATATTGTGGATGGATTTAGAGAGACTTAGTTTTGACATCTAAACCAAAATTTTAATTTCAAAAGTAGTAAATATTTGCGGTCTTGACTGTAATTGCTTGAATTATAATGTCGAATCGCTATTATGTGATAAGAGTATCATCTATACAACACATTGAATGAACATTGAATAGAATGACATATACATTACTTAAAAAGTGATGAACAGATAGGAGTGTCTATGGAACCGATTGTATTTATACCGGAATTTAAAGAACGTGTATGGGGTGGCCAGAAGTTGGCAGGAGTCTATGGTAAGGACATTCCATATGACCATACAGGTGAAAGTTGGGAGATTGCCTGTCATGACAATGGTGTCTCCATTGCGGCTAACGGTGAATTCAAAGGCAAAAGCCTTAAAGATATCCTTCTTGAAGCAGGTGACAAGATTATTGGCAAAGCTTTTGGTGAAGAGGATAAGTTCCCTTTGCTCCTTAAGCTAATTGATGCAAAAGATGATCTGTCTGTACAAGTCCATCCGGATGATGTTTATGCCAAAGTTAATGAGAACGGTGAACTTGGTAAATCAGAAGCTTGGCTGGTTCTGGCAGCTGAACCAGATGCAAGATTGATTGTAGGATTAAAAGATGGTGTGACAAAAGAGGCCTTCCAATCAGCCCTGGACAATGGTCAGTTGAAAGATGTCATGAACGAGTTGAAAGTAACACCAGGGGACGTGATCGATATCCCAGCCGGTTTGATTCATGCCATTGGCAGTGGCATCATGTTAGCAGAGATTCAACAGAATTCAGATACCACCTACAGGGTGTACGACTGGGATCGTGTAGGACTTGACGGCAAAGGCCGTGAGTTGCATGTGGACAAATCATTGGCCACTATTGACTTTGAAGGACGTCACAGTAAAGAACCTGTCAAAGGCAATGTGTCACAATTCGATGGTTACACCAAGACAGATTATGTGAAGAACACTTATTTTGGACTTGAGAAGATCGATGTAAGGTCAGCTTATACCGATACAAGGGCTTATGATTTTGAAATCTACATGGTACTGGATGGAGAAGGTCATATCGAAGGTTCTTTTGATGCCATATCCCTTAAGAAAGGGGATAGCTTGATTATTCCGTATAGCATGGATGCCTATACGTTCAAAGGTGAAATGACCTTGATGAAAAGCTATGTACCAAAGTGAAAGATAGGTAATACAATGACAATTCCAAGCAATGTAACAAAGGTATTAAAGGAACTTCATAGCCATGGTCATGAAGCGTTCATCGTTGGTGGTTGTGTAAGAGATATGATCCTTGATATTTCGCCATACGATTATGATATTACCACTTCGGCAGAACCTGAAGAGGTGAAAGCCATCTTCAACAAGACCATAGATACAGGTATTGAACATGGTACGGTGACCGTTATGATGAACTCAGAAGGGTATGAAGTAACCACCTACCGTATTGATGGCAAATACCTGGATAACAGAAGGCCATCCACCGTTGATTTCACCAAAAGTCTAGAAGAGGATTTAAAACGTCGAGACTTTACCATTAATGCAATGGCCTACAACGAAGAGCAAGGTGTTGTTGATCTTTTTAACGGTCAAGAAGACTTGAAGTTAGGCATCGTCAGATGTGTCGGTGAAGCGCAACAAAGATTCAGAGAAGATGCCTTACGGATGCTGCGTGCTGTACGCTTTGCGGCAAGATTTGGCTTTGAGATTGAAGACAGTACGGCAGAGGCCATTGGTGAACTGGCCCCACTGATTAAGAACATCAGTGAAGAACGCATTCATATGGAACTGACGAAGACCTTATGTTCCGATAATCCCTACTATATGAAACGCCTTCATGAGTATGGTATTCTTACCCATATTCTTCCGGAATTCGTACCTTGTATCGGAATGTCGCAGAACCATCCATATCATCGTTTTGATGTGGATGAGCATACTTATGAGTGTCTGAAGCACACACCATCGGATGAAGGGTTAAGGTGGGCTGTATACCTTCATGATGTTGGCAAGGGTTATACTAAGACAACGGATGATCAAGGCATTGACCACTTTAAAGGTCATGCTGCCCTTAGTCAGTCCATGGCAGATGCTATTCTTAAGCGTCTGAAGTTTGATAATAAGACTCGGAAAAGAGTGACGACCTTGATTGGTTACCATGATTACCGTTTTGACACATCCTTGAAAGGGGTGCGGCGAGCAATGGCTAAGATGGGACCTGAATTGTTCGAGGATTATTTGGCGGTTCAACGTGCGGATATTAAAGGGCAGGCTTTTTCAAAGATGGCCAGTCGTCTGGAAGAAATGGATAAAAAGGAAGCCCTCTACCAACAGATTCTGGTCCAGAATCAATGTGTCACTGTTGCAGACCTGAAGGTGGATGGTAGAGATATGATTGCTTTGGGGGCAAAAGGCAAGGGAATAGGCGTGCTACTGAGCCATCTTCTAGAAAGAGTCCTTGAGGAACCGGATTACAATGAAGCTTCATGGCTTTTGGATGAAGCAAAGAGATATATGGGGGAGAATTCCCATAATGAGCAATCTTAGATTATGCTTATACACCTTATTAGCAGCCTTGGTGATTTTTGCCCAAGGCTTATATTTTAGCGATCAGTGGTTGGTGGCATTGGTATTCTGCTTAGGGGCGGTCGCTTATGTCAGGATGAAAGACGGCCCTTTTGCCAATGGATGGACTGTAACCGGCCTTTTTTTGGTGTGCAATCTCCTGTTGTCCATATCAGGCTATCTTTACTATCAAGAACGTGGCATGCTTGTGTTTTCGGTGCTGTTATGGATTTTCTACATAGCTTTTTACAGGCTGCTAACGACCTTGTCTGAGGACCGTACTAGGGACTTAACAAGAGCGTTCATCTATGCCATGGCTATTGCTTGTGCTGTGACAATTCTTGCTTATCTTACCGGTTGGGGAGATGCCTATGGGCTGGTGATTGACGGCCGGGTTTCAGGGCCACTTCAATATGCCAACACTTTTGGTATTCTGTCCTTATCGGCTCTGATCCTGTCAATTCCCAGGGAAGATAAGCCCTATCTATTATGGGCAGTACGTATCGTGCTTACTGTCGGCATCATCTTAACCATGTCTCGGGCTGTTTACTTGGTATCATTAACGATGCTTATGAGCGCCCTGATCCTAAAAAAAGCCAATAAGGCAACCATTCTTCAATTCATCACGTCTATTATTATAGGGATTGTTGTTTTAAGGCTGTTTGATGCCAGTGATACGGCGGCTAGATTGACAGTGACAACACAAGCCAGTGAGTGGCAGACTCGGCTTCTCTACTATAAGGATGCCATAGGGATGATTCTCGACAGGCCCTGGGGGTTTGGTTTTAACGGGTATCATTATGCTCAGTCTTTTTATCAGACAGGCTCTACATATCATGTGAAATTCGTTCACAGCAGTCTTTTGCAGGCGGCCTTAGACAGAGGGTTGATTGGTGGCCTGATTATGGGTCTTTGGATGGCCTTTATGATTTTACAGAAGCATCTGCCAACTGAAAACAGGTTGGTCTTACTAGGGATTCTTGGTCACAGTCTGATTGACATTAATCTTGAATTTCCTATTGTATGGTTGTTGATTTTACTAATGACAGTAGAGGAACCAATCCTCTTCCATGAAAAAAAAACCGCTAGACTTTTAACCTATTTTTCTGCTTTATTTATTGGTACGATTGCATTATATATGTGGCAAGCCTCCTATGCCTATGAGCAAAAAGACTATGAAAAAGCCATAAAGATATATCCCTATTATACGGAAGCCTACCGCAAACTTTTAAAGGATAACGATGATCTGGCCCTTGTATCTTATGCAAAAGAAGCGATTGCCATTAATCCATATATGACTGAAAGTTATGAAATTCTAGCATCGGAAGCGCTGGAACGATTGGCTTTTGAAGAAGGTATAAGCTACCTTCGGGACTTAGTCATATACAGTCCACTGCTGATAGAGCATCATGAGGCATACAGCCATGGACTGATCTATGCTGCTACCTACAGGCATGCTTATGGTGATGATGAAGATGCGCTTAGGTATATAGATGAAATTATGGCTATCCCAGATAGTTTGACGAAACTTGCAAAAGAAAGGGATACTGATTATAATGTTAAGCATAAACCGGACCTGACCATGACAAGGTCCCTGAATAAGGACTTTCAGGAGGCGTTATGGCTTAAGTCAATCATTCTTAACAAGGTTGAATAAGTCCGGACAGAGGTGGATCAATGATAAATTTTAAAAATAAAGACATCGTATCAAAGATGACCATTATCGGGATTGCGGCGATTTCCCTGCTGATTATTGTCATATCCGTTGTCTTAGTCACCACGTTCAGTGGTGATGATGAACCAACAACAGCAACAGATGAAACAGAAACAACAGATACAGTGGTAGAAGATGAGACGGATAAGGTCTTTGACCGTGCACTGGCGGTTGTCAACTATGTGGATGCTGAGGCAGACAGCCTTATGATCTATGATATCGAAGATTTGACCATGGTGACGCTGAAGATGAACAGTGCTATCGAGATTAAAGATGAATATGGCACAGACATTGTCCTTGCACAGATTGATGTAGGAGATATGGTTGAGGTGAAATACGATACCATCAGCATGGTGCCGGAAGATGTTCGTATTACCGCCAAGACATGGGAAAGAAAAGATGTCAGCAATATGGAAGTGGACACAGAGAGCAAAGTCATCAAGATTTCCAATGATGTTTATAGTTATACAGATGAACTGGTAACTTCCGACAATGGTAAGGCCTTTGACATCAGTCAGCTTTCAACAGCAGACGAAGCCTTGGTCAAAGGGTATAAGGATACTGTATGGAGTGTGGTCCTGGTGAATGGTCATGGTACTGTGACCTTGGTAAACCATGATGTCTTCATAGGCGGTCAATTGCAAGTGGGCAACAGACTTAGTTATACCATTGAATCGGATATGTCCATTCCTCTGGCGGCAGGTGTGCATCAGATTGTTGTCAGTAAGGATAACATGACCCCCTATGTGAAGCAGATCATGGTGGAAGAAGACCAGGAAGTGATTATTGACCTTAGTGAAGCACAACCTAAGGTTGGACAGGTTGATTTCCTTGTACTTCAAGATGGGGTGACAGTATATATTAATGATGAACCGGTGGATCTTACAGAAGAGATTGTACTGGACTTTGGAACTTATCAGATTAAGGCGGAAGCTGAGAATTATGTGACTTGGGAAAGTGAATTGGTTCTAAGTCAGGCGTATCAGCAGTTCAAGATCGATCTTGATAAAACGCCGACCTATGTTTTTATCAATCAGCCTGAAGGGGCAGATGTATATATGGATGATGTTCTGATCGGTACCATACCGACACAGGCACCGTTCACACCGGGATCACATACGATTCAGCTTAGACGAGAAGGATACATCACTTCAGAGGCGTATAAGTATCTCTGGGAGGATGATGGTATGAACCGCTATTTGGTGCTGCCTCAACTGATTCAGGAAGCTGAAGAGAATACACCGGAAGAAACAGAGGGCACAGAAGAGACAGACACAGTGGTAGAGGATATATACGGTACTACTGGTCAATGACAAAGAGGTAACTGCAGTGCATTAACCACATCATACAAGCTTGTCTAACGCCATATTGACCGTTTATACAAGAAACGTTTAATATTGTGTCTATGAACTGGAAAAGAGGAGAGCCATGTCGTATTTGGAGAGTTACAATGCCTGGTTGGAAGGCGATTATTTTGATGAAGCAACTAAAGCGGAACTTCTTGAAATTAAAGAGGATGAAAAAGAGATAGAAGACAGATTTTATAAGAGTCTTGACTTTGGTACAGGTGGCCTCAGAGGTGTTCTTGGTGCCGGTACGAATCGTATGAATATCTACACGGTTAGAAAAGCAACACAAGGTCTTGCGAATTATATCAATCAAGAGGTGTCAGATGAAGACAAACGTCGTGTTGCCATCGCCTATGACTCAAGAAGAATGTCCCCTGAATTCTGTGATGAAGCGGCACGAGTACTCGCTGCTAATGGCATCAAGGCGTATGTGTTTGATTCTTTAAGACCAACCCCAATGCTATCGTATGCTGTTAGAGAATTAGGCTGTACATCAGGCATCGTCATTACAGCCAGCCACAACCCACCGGAATACAATGGTTATAAAGTGTACTGGGATGATGGCGCTCAGGTGACATCACCTAAAGATGTGGCCATCATTGAAGAGGTCAACAAGGTTGAGCGCTTTGAAGACGTCAAGACAATGACAACACAAGCTGCGAATGAAGCTGGTCTTTATGAAGTGATTAGTGCAAAACTGGATGACCGTTATATTGCTGAACTTAAGAAGCTGATTATTGACCCTGAGCTTGTTAAAAAAGAGGGTAAAGAATTTACCGTTGTCTTTACGCCGTTGCATGGTACAGGTAATATTCCAGTCAGAAGAATTCTTAAAGAAATAGGCTTTGAAAATGTCTACGTAGTGCCGGAACAAGAGCTTCCAGACGGTAATTTCCCTACAGTTGGTTACCCTAATCCGGAAGATGCGAAGGCCTTCGAATTGGCCCTTGCCCTCGCTAAAGAAAAAGATGCGGACGTGGTCATGGCAACAGATCCAGATGCGGACAGACTTGGTGTATTTGCTAAGACGGCCGATGGTGATTACAAAGCTTTGACAGGCAACAACATCGGCATGATCTTGATGCATTATATTCTGTCAAGAAAAGCTGAGCTTGGAGTACTTCCTGAGAATGCGGCGGTTGTTGGGACTGTTGTGTCCACGAATATGTCACATCCAATTGCCGAAGACTTTGGTGTTAAGTTGTTTGAAACCTTGACTGGTTTCAAGTACATCGGAGAGAAAATCAAAGAATTCAAAGCAGATAGCAGTTATGAATACCAATTTGGTTATGAAGAGAGCTATGGTGCCTTAATAGGAACTCATGCCCGTGACAAAGATGCGGTTGTTGCTGTAATGGGTGTTGCAGAAGCGGCAGCTTATTATAAGACTCAAGGCAAGACTCTTTATGAAGCCCTTTTGGATCTCTTTGAGAAGTATGGCTATTACAAAGAGACTCTTCAGTCCATTACACTAAAAGGCATCGAGGGGGTTAAACAGATTGAGCACATCCTTACAACCCTAAGAACCAATCCTCCTACAGAGCTAGCTGGGCTTAAGGTCATTAAGGCGACGGATTATGCCAATGATACAGTGAAAGTGCTTGCGACAGGTGAAGTGACAACGACAGGTCTTCCGACCTCCAATGTACTTTACTATGAGCTTGAAAATGACACATGGTTCTGTGTGCGACCTTCCGGAACTGAACCAAAAGTGAAGTTCTACTTTGGTGTTAAAGGGGAAAACCTTGCTGACGCAGAGAGTCAATCCAAAGCACTTGAAGACGCTGTTATGGGTCTAGTGGATGACATTCTCAAATAGTTCAATGACACCATTGTCATAAACGAATCCAGAAACGATAAAAAGCCTTCGGTAACATCTTTATTATGAGGTAATGCTCATAATCTTAGATGCTATCGGAGGCTTTAGTTTTTCAAGATACTTTCTTGGACTTTCGCTTAGACGAATTTCAGAAGCTTCTTGACAGGAACGTCCACGTGCCATGTGCAGACCAGATCTTTAGGAAAAGTCACAAGCATACCGGGAGTGATATGTAATGAGCCACCTTCATAGACCACTGTCACATCCCCTTCGATAAAGTAGGAAGACTCTTCAGAGGTATAGACCCAGTCGAATACAGAGCATTCACAGTCCCAAGAGGTCCATTCCATAATACCGATGTCTTTTGCTTCTTCTGGGGTGATATAGTTAGCTATTGGCTGCATGTCTGTCCGTCCTTATATGTCTGCTATGTTTAAGAGTTGATTAAATGGTCAATGCCATATAAATACTATGCTTAATTATAACATATAACGATTCATACAATTGTTCACTATTCAATCATAATATGACGCTCTTATCATCAATGACAATAACATATGGTTTGCTTTAGGCCTTTTTCTCAGGATACAGGTGATTCAGGTATTCACTGGATAACAGAATCAATACAATAAACGCTATTAGAAAAATAGGAAATAAACCGATGGAAATATTCCTGTAAATAATGCCAGACAGAGGTGGCAAAATAGCACTGCCTAGGTATGCGGCAGCCATTTGAAACCCAATGATGACACCGGAATTGTTAGGTTTAAAACGCTTAGGTGTCTCATGGATCATGGACGGGAATATTGGAGCGAAACCAAATCCGATGACAATCAGTGCAAGCATCAGCATTGGTTCGGGTACAGGGAGTACTAACAATAAGGCACCGAGTAAGCCAATCACTGTGCCGTAGCGAATTAACTGTCTGTTGCTCAAACGAAAAGAGATGAAACCGGAAGCCATTCGACCTATGGTTATACCTGCGAAAAATAAAGCAACCCACCTTGCTGCTGATCCGACTTCTATCTGCCGGTGTTGAACGAGGTAGCTACTGCCCCATAGTCCAACAGACATCTCAGCGCCAACATAGAATAGAAATACTGCCAGTGCCACCGGAACACCTTTTATTTTTAAAGGTTTGGGATCAGGTTCACTATTCAGATGAGCTTGTCCTTCTAAAGCTTCTTCACTAAATTGGTGTTTCTTCCATAAAGGCAAAGTAAGAAACAGAACCACAGCGAGACAGAGCTGAATAAGTGCAATGTTCTTATAACCGTCTCGCCAAGTGCTATTAGTAAGAAAACGAGCCATGATTATCGGTCCGACAGTTGCGCCAACGCCCCAGAACGAATGTAGCCAATTCATATGGTGGGCTTTAAAATGATGGGCGACATAGTTATTAAGTCCTGCATCAACACTACCACCACCGAAACCCAGAGGCAGTACCAGGAGAATCAACCATAGGAAAGAAGGCGCAAGGCTGATGCCTAGGAGGGCTGTGCCGGTAAGGATACAGCTTATAAATACTAATTTACCTGTGCCTAGTTTTCTTGATATGTAGCCGTTAGAAAGTGCCGACAGTACTGTCACACCAACTGTTATGGAAGAAATAAGGCCAGCGGCGTCCAAAGGTTTGACGAATTCCACTCGCATCGCAGGCCATGCGACGCCAAGTAGTGAATCCGGTAATCCAAGGCTGATAAAAGCAAGATATATGATGATGAGCAATAAGGTTGCAATCATTGAAGTCGTCCTTTTTATGATAGGCAATGCGCATAAGTTCAAGTTAAATTTTGCGCATCTATCTTAAGGTCAATTTGGAGGTGGGTAAGTGTCTTATAGAATCAACTATAATGAGACAGATATATCCTGTCAATAAAAGCGCGTTAACGGGCATAGGATTTGACATTTTGGCGCAAAAAAATTGGATTTTTCTTAATGAGCATATTAGTATAACTAATGGTGTGCAACGAGAATACGTTATATGTCTTAAGGATCATTGGACAAACAATATACATCACCATAGTCATTTGTTATAATGTCCACATGGCAAATCATGAAGTAAAAATATCCGTACGTAATTTAATAGAATTCATTTTAAGAAGCGGCAGTATTGAATCTGTCGCTTTATCAAGTACTCGGGCAGTTGATGGCACAAGAGCTCATCAGAAGTTTCAGAAAGCTCAGGATGAGTCTTATCAAAGTGAAGTTGCTTTAGAGCACAGGTGCAGTGTTGGTGGTGTTGATTTTGTCATTCAAGGCAGGATGGATGGCTTGATAGACGACGGGTCTGATGTGATTATCGATGAGATTAAGTCCACAGGTGTTGAATTGTCTAAGCTTGATGGTGACAACCAGATGCACTGGGCCCAGTGTAAGATGTATGCTTTCATCTATGCCTACCAGAATCGCCTGGAGACGATTACATGTCGTCTGACCTATGTCCAACTGGAGACTTTTGTGGCCAAGCATTTCACTCAAGAATACTCATTGGAAAAGCTGGAAAAGTTCTTTTATGATTTGGTGGAGCGTTACGCTAAGTGGGCAAGGGACTTGCAACAGTTCAAGGAGCTTAGCAACAAGAGTCTATTGGCTATGAACTTTCCCTTTGGAGAGTATCGACAAGGGCAAAAGCAACTGATGGGTGGGGTCTATAAGACCATAGAAGCAGGACAGAAGTTATTTGCAAGAGCGCCTACAGGTATTGGAAAGACGATTGCGACTTTATTTCCATCTCTTAAAGCCCTTGCTCACGGCAAGACAGAACGTATCTTCTACCTGACAGCAAAGACCATCGGTAAAGAAGTGGCCATGAACACGATGAATCTGTTGGCAGAAAATGGCATGGTTGCTAAGCGGGTTGTTATTACCGCCAAGGACAAGATCTGTTTTCAAGAAGAGACCAAGTGCAATAAAGAGGACTGTCCCTATGCAGATGGTCATTATGATAGAATCAATATGACCATTGAAGATCTCTTTGCTCATGAGGATATCTACACGAGAGAAGTCATCGAAACTTATGCACTGAAGCATCGGGTGTGTCCGTATGAGCTTAGTTTGGATTTAGCATTGTTTTCAGAGGTGATTGTCTGTGACTATAACTATGTCTTTGATCCCAGTGCGAAGCTTCAACGCTTTTTTATTGAAGGTAATGGCGCCTATACGATTCTAATTGATGAAGCGCATAATTTAGTGGATCGTGGCAGGTCCATGTTCTCGGCAAAACTCGAAAAGGAGCAGGTGCTTTCTCTGAAGAGGAGAGTCAAGAATCTGGATAAAAGACTTCACAAGTATGTGTCAGCCTTGAATCAGAAGTTGATTGGCTATAGAAAAGAATGTGAAAGTTATGAGCAGCAACGATTCGAAACAGAGGATATGCCTTATGACATTGAAGATGAATTAAGGGCGATCATCTATAGAACCGAGAGAATCTTCAAACAACATCAGGAATGGCAGTACATGGATGAGCTTCTTGACTTCTTTTTTACTGCCTATGACTATATCAAGAAGACGGAACTTTATTCCGACAAGTACATCACCTATTATGAGAAAAAGGGGACCAACCTGATTGTCAATCTGTATTGTATTGATCCTAGTGACAATATCAGAGATGCCATAATGGAAATGAGAGGCGTCGTCTTTTTCTCAGCAACCCTACTGCCGATGAATTATTATATGGATCTCTTGGGTGGTAGAAAAGAAAACTTTGGTATGTTGTTACCGTCACCTTTTGACAGTGATCGATTAGGTCTCATTATAGACAGGTCCATATCAACCAAGTACATTCATAGGGAAGCGTCTATTGAACCTATAGCAGAACATATAATGACCATAGCAAAAGAGAAGCCTGGGAACTATTTGGTTTTCTTTCCTTCCTATAAGTATATGGAAGATATACTTAATCACCTAACTTACGTCAGTCGCATCAATGATACCTTTGATGTGATCTACCAGGAGCGAGGTCTCTCAGAAGAAGATAAAGAAGCCTTTATCCATGAGTTCGGAAAAGAGCGTAACAGATCACTGGTTGCATTTTCGGTAATGGGCGGCATGTTTTCGGAAGGCATTGATTTGGTTGGTGAAAAATTGATTGGCACCATTATTGTTGGCGTGGGTTTGCCGATGATTTGTTATGAAAATGATCTGATTAGAAATCACTTTGACATATCAACCCATAATGGGTTCGACTATGCTTATGTATACCCGGGACTTAATAAGGTATTGCAGGCGGCAGGCCGTGTCATTAGAACAACCAGTGATAAAGGGGTTGTGGTCCTTTTGGATGAACGCTTCAACCATAGTAAATATAGGCAATTGTACCCGTTGGAATGGTCTCACCGCAAGGTGGTTAATAATAAAGAGGCGCTTTATAATGCGTTGGAAGAGTTTTGGAGTGAAGAAGATGTATAAAGCAGCAGTGATATTTACCGGTGGCACTATTTCCATGAAAGTGGACGAACGTCTCAAATCAGCGGTACCGGCAATGAGTGACGAGGAAATCATGTCCTCCTTAGCTGGAATAGACCGAATTGCAACCATTGAGTCCTTTTCCTTTGGCTCATTTCCAAGTCCCCATATGACAATTGATAAGATGTTTGAATTGGCATCTATGATAGGAGATTTGCAGAAAAGAGACGACATTGATGGGATTGTTGTGACTCATGGGACAGATACTTTAGAAGAGACAGCGTACTTTCTGGATCTGATTCATGAGGGCAATAAACCTGTTGTGGTCACAGGCGCTATGAGAAATGGTTCTGAGCTTGGATATGATGGGCCGGCCAACTTATCGGCGGCCATATGTACAGCCTGTTCAGAGGAAAGTGTTGGCCATGGTGTACTGGTTGTCATGAATAACCAAGTCTATGCTGCGGATGAAGTGGCGAAAGTACATACACTGGCCTTGGATACATTTCAGAGTCCTGATTTTGGTCCGTTGGGTGTTATCGATCAGGACCAGGTGATTTATTACCGAGCTAAGAAAAAAAGAGCCAAAGCCATTCAGGCCAAAAGTTATGGTAAGGTTGGGTTGATTAAAACCGTTGCAGGCGATGACAGTGGTGTACTGAATTACATGATTGATCAGGGGTATGAAGGGATTGTTGTTGAAGCAATGGGTAGAGGCAATGTTCCGCCGGATATGATAGAAGGTATAGACAAGGCAATTGAAATGGACATTCCGGTGGTGATTGTGTCAAGGTGCCTAAAAGGACGAGTCCTTGATAGCTATGGTTATATTGGTGGTGGTAGGGATCTTAGAAACCGTGGCATCATACTTGGGGATAATCTTTCTGGGCAAAAAGCGAGAATTAAATTAATGCTTTTGCTGGATGTGACGAAGAATATGAAAATGATAAAAGAGCGTTTTGAGGAAGACTTATATACGATAATGTAGACGGTCTAGAAGAGAAAAATACAGGTACAATGTATTTTGTATACAAGACGGTTTTTTTTGCATTTCTTACAAGGGTTAACTTAACTTAAGTGAAAATGTGTTGTTAGATTGACGAAGGATTTAGGATATTTCATTGATTCTTTGGTGAGACTTATTCTTGGGGCGGTGCTATAATAATAACTGTAAAACCCCCCCCCAATACAATATTTAAGTTTTTACTACACCCCAAAAGAAGCGTTAATACCTTCTCCTTAAAAAATGGGACAGCGATCGGATTAGCTGTCCTTTTTTTCTGCCATTTTTTAGACTGTAGAGGGCTGATTTTACTGGATTTGTGACTAAATTGTTAAGAATATGTCTGTAATGTTACGACGTCAAAAATCCAGTCGTGTAATAAGCAGATATTGACAATTAATGTGTCAATTGTGCGTCAAAAAAAGAGCTTTGTCGTTAATTTGACGAACCAGGACGAAAAAAACTTTTTTTCTTTGGTGAGACTTATTCTTGGGGCAGTGCTATAATAATAACTGTAAAACCCCCCCCAATACAATATTTAAGTTTTTACTACACCCCAAAAGAAGCGTTAATACCTTCTCCTTAAAAATGGGACAGCGATCGGATTAGCTGTCCTTTTTTTCTACCCTTTTTTATGTGAGGTACCCTATGTCCATGCAAAGAGCGTTGATACAATGGTATGAAGACAACCACAGAAAACTCCCATGGCGTGAAACAAAGGAACCCTATCGTATATGGCTTTCTGAAATCATGTGCCAACAGACCCAAGTGGCCACGGTGATTGATTATTATAATCGCTTTCTTAAAGTATTTCCTACCGTATATGATTTGGCTCAGGGAGATGAAGACCAAGTCTATAAGCTGTGGGAGGGTCTTGGCTATTATTCAAGAGCCAAACGGCTGATGTTATGTGCTAGGGTGGTTGTCGAGCAATATGATGGACAATTCCCCAGTCACTATAATGAAATGATTCAATTACCAGGCATTGGACCTTATACAGCAGGGGCTGTTCTTAGTATTGCCTTTAATGTGAAAGAACCGGCCATTGACGGTAATGTGATGCGTGTCTATTCGCGACTCTATAAGATTACTCATGATGTAGGCAAGGCAGATGCCAGGAAGCACTTTGACCCTTATGTCAGAAAAGATCTACCGGATGAAATAAGTGCCTTTAATCAAGGGTTGATGGAGCTTGGCGCTACAATTTGTACACCGACAAAACCGAGGTGTGAAGAATGCCCGATAAGTGAATGGTGCATGGCCTATGAAGCGGGCGAGCAGACATCATTACCGAAGCGATTACCAAAGCCTAAGAAGAAGCACAAGAAAATGACGGTTGCCTATATCACCTGTGGAGACTATGTTATGGTGGAAAAGCGTGGTACTGACGGTCTCTTGGCAAACCTTTGGGGCTTACCCATTGTGGAAGCAGATGAGAATACAGTAGAATGGCTACATGAGCAGTATGGACTTAAAACAACCGAGAAAGCATTCATGGTGAGTAAGAAGCATGTTTTCACACATCTTGTTTGGGACATGACCATGGTACAGTTTGAGGCCAAAGAGATGGTGGCGATAGAAGACCCTGAGGTCCACTGGGTTAAGGATACAACGTTCTCAGAGTACCCACTGCCAACGGCTTTTAGAAAATTGTTGAAATGACAGCCTTTGGGGCGTCATAAGGAGGAACAATTGAGTAGACTGGTAGAAACAAGACGATATCTTCATCAGAACCCTGAACCTTCTTTTGAAGAAAATCAAACATCCGCATATATATGTAGGTGCTTGGAGCAATTGGGGGTTCCCTATAAACGAATCGATACATCGGTCATTGGAAAAATTGATACAGGACGTACAGGGATGACCCTTGCCTTTAGAGCGGATATAGATGCTCTTTGTTTGGAAGAGCTTAATGACGTACCTTATAAATCACTGAATCCAGCCTATATGCATGCTTGCGGCCATGATGCCCATACAGCGATGCTTCTGGAGACTGTAAAAGAGATAAAGGAAAGTCTGAGCAACTACTCGGGTAAGTTTATCTTTATATTTCAACATGCGGAAGAGATACCCCCTGGCGGTGCAGTCAAGTTGGTTGAAGAAGGTATTATAACTGGTGTCGACAGAATCATTGGTATGCACTGTGATCCGGAGTATCCAGTTGGTCAGATTATGACCAAACCAGGGCCGTTGATGGCAGCGGTGGATAAGTTCAAGGTGACAGTCATAGGCAAAGGTGGCCACGGTGCTATGCCTCACAGAACTGTTGACCCTATCGTTCTGACATCTCAGATAATTGTTAATCTGCAAACAGTGGTGAGTCGTAATACGGATCCGTTGCATGCCTCTCTTCTGACGATAGGCACAATCAATGGCGGAGAAAGCTTCAATGTTATACCAGAAAAAGTGACCTTTGAAGGAACTGTAAGAACCCTAGATTCTGAGGTGAGAGCGATGATTCAATCAAGAATCAGAACATTGCTTAAAGGCATGACAGATGCTTACGGCGCAGGCTGTGACATTCAATGGACCGAAGGGTATCCGATTCTAGATAATGACCCGCAAGTTGTCAAGGAACTTACTGAAGTAGCTAAGACGATACTAGGCGAGTCAGGTGTTGTCATTGCGGATAAGTCCAGACTTCTAGGTGAGGATTTTGCCTCTTACTTGGATCACGCACCAGGTGCCTTCTTTTTCTTGGGCACAAGGGGAGACGAAGCCACATCCTATCCTTTGCATAGCCCGTATTTTGATATAGATGAGCGTGCATTATCTATCGGTGTTGATTTGTACAAAGGGTTGGCAAAAAAGTATAACGGACGGTGATTCCGTGACCTGTGGTGTGAAACTTAAGATGTTTATAGCTAATAGTGGTACGGCAAGGCATTGGATGTATTCATCGCTTTGAGACGGACAAGTTGAAAGGTCATTGTATATCCAATACGGGTCCTAGTACCTCTAAATGGGGATTGGCATTTACAAGGTGTCCGTTAGGGAAAGATGGGACCATTATTTCTTAAGATTCCCCTTCAAATCATTCTTTATGAGTGGTACAATATTCCTTGGATAAACACAAGATATTGTGTACTGGGGTGTGCATAATGTGCATATCTTGTGGATAAGTTGTTGTCATCCTGGTGATAACATCGTTATGTCATAACAAGGCAATTGTCAAAAAATGGAGGTATAATAATGAAGATCGAATTTATCAACTATCCTTTTGTATTTACCGATCAAGGGTCAAGACACCACGTAGAAGAGATTAAGGGAACGCCAAGAGTTGGAGCTGAGTTGGACTCAGAATTGAATGTTCTGAGCAATACAATGAACTCTGACTGTGTCAATGGTGTTTGTCCTATTAGATAAGTTAGTATAAGAATATGGTTTAGCAAAAAAGAGATCTATAAGTCAGAGGATATATCTGATTTATAGATCTCTTTTTTGTTATAGGAAGCAATCTCCTATAACAAAAAATACTCCGTAGGATGTACACGAATTCAAGAGGTAGATGTCCTTCGGACTGAATTCGGCACACAAAGTGGACTAAGTCCCTTATGATTGAGGGGGTGGGGTGCTGAAGTAGACTTGTCCACTTTCTTCCTTACTCACTCATTATCTGCTCGGCGCTGTAGATCAACTCTACGGGGAGCAGATTTTTTTCTGTTTTTAGCGCAAGATAGTATGGTTGTTCCTGAATACGTTCATAACGGAAGGGAAGATGATCATACCCCAATAGCTTCAAGAACATGGACATGGCTGTCTTATAAGCAATAACGTCCTGAGAAGTTAAATGGATGATGCCCTCTGTATCTGTTTTTATAAGATAGGCCAGTTGTTTGGCAAGGCATTTATCCGAATGAACGCTTATATAGAAGTCGCTGTAGATAGGTAAGGTACCATTTTTCCTTATTTCATCTTTGATTGTATCTGTACGAGAGGATGTGACTCCAAAGACCATTGGTAAACGAATGATTGTGACCAGTGGTCCCATAAGCTCATGTAGCAAGGTCTCGCATTTTATCTTGAATTTGCCATAGTCTGAATTGGAGCAAACAAGGTCTGATTCACCGTGTGGCTTAGCTGTAACACCATCGAAAACATTGGCAGAGGAAAGATAAAAGAGCCTCACGCCATGGGTATTAAGATAATCAGCCATGATACGATGGGCTTCGATTTGGTAAAGGTAATCACCTCTTAGTGAGGAAATAACCACGTCTGGCTCAACTGTCTTAAGAATGTTCAACAGTTGTTCGCTGTTTTTTAGATCCCATTTCATCATCATCGTATCGTCTAATAAGGGTCGATTGCTGTAATAGGTACCGTAGACCTCCCATTCATCTCTAAGTTCCTTGCATATTGCATTACCAATAAAACCAGAAGCGCCAAGTACCAATGCTTTCTTCATAGAATCACCTCATATCAAATACCCTTCGGTAAAATGTTGGAAAATTCAAACTTCTTACAATATATTATCCCCCTATTCTGTTTAAAAGTCAAATAAGTACAGGTTTTTCAAGATTCACATGAAGTCACTCTATAGAATGATATTGGTTATCATTATACAATGTATCTATAAGAAAGGCGGTGATCTTATGGCAGCAGAACCATTATTCATGAGCACAGTATTTACAGCAGGCATATTATCTTTTTTTGCACCATGTATATTACCATTGTTACCAGTGTATGTTTCAACTTTATCAGCCGATCCCAGCGGTAATGAATCTTCGGTTTATACATTTGGGTTCTGGCGCTTCAGGCCAAGATTGGTTCTTAAGACGGGGATATTTGTTCTGGGTCTGGCAACAGCTTTTGTTTTGTTAGGGTTTGGCGCTGGTGCCTTAGGCAGTATTCTGTATAACGTATGGTTTTTTAGAATTATTGGACTGATTGTTGTCTTGTTAGGTGTACACCAAATGGGTTTGGTACATATCTCATTTCTAAGCAGAGAGAAGAAACTGAGCTTAAAAGCCTCAAGGGGCAATAGTATGTGGAGTGCTTATCTTCTAGGGCTAACATTCAGCTTTGGCTGGACCCCTTGCATAGGACCGGTGTTAGGCGCAGTCCTTGGCGTAGCAGCCGGTGGCGGTCAAGCAGCTTATGGCGGTTGGCTGATGTTGGTATACACATTTGGGCTGATGGTGCCTTTTATGATCATGGCCTTGTTCTCAGACCAATTGCTTTTGCGAGCCAAAAGTTTGAACAGACACATGAATAAAATAAAAGTCGTAGGCGGGGTAGTCATCATATTAATGGGGTTACTGCTTATGACGAACCGACTTGAACTTCTAACAACGCTGTTTGGAGTGTTGTAACAGATCAATGTTAACGTGAGGCAATTCTGAAGTTTTGGAATTGGACGATTGAAGAAAGGAAAGAGGTATATTTGCTTATTAGTATACCTTAAAGGTCAAGATGATGAAAAAAATGATGAAATTGTTAGTGGTTGCGATGGTAATGGCGATGGTAGCAGCAGGGTGTCAGGCGGTCATAGAAGATGAGACAATGCCGGCTGGAGATGGCACAGATATGACGTCTTCAGATATCTATGATGAAAGTGAAGATGACATGATGGAAGAAGAAATGGACAAAAGCATGGAGGATAAACCACATGCGGATATGGACGATGATATGTCAAATGATGGCATGGACAAAGGTGACATGAAGGAAGATGCCATGGACGGTATGGAAGAGGATGCCATGGAGAAGGACGGTATGATGGATGAGACAATGATGAATGATGGGGAGCAAGCGCCGAAGTTTGAATTGATGGATCTATCAGGCAACACTGTTTCTTTGGAAGATTTTGCAGGAGAAAAGGTCTATGTGAAGTATTGGGCATCGTGGTGTCCGGTTTGTAATACTGGATTACCTGATATCAATGAGCTTTCAGCTTCAGCAGAAGGATACAAGGTTATTACCATTGTTACCCCAGATAGCTACGGTGAAAAGAGTATCGACAAGTTCAAAACATGGTTTGCTGCGAAAGAGTTTGATGATATGACCGTTCTGTTGGATCAAGATGGTGTTTATGCAAGAGAATTTGGCGTTAGGGGATTTCCTACATCGGCTTACATAGGATCTGACGGGGTGCTGATTAAAGTGTTGCCGGGCCATGTAAGCAATGAGCAAATTGACGCAGCTATGGCAAGTTTCTATTGATTAGTAGACAGGAAGAAAGCGGGTGTTATAATGAAAGTACTAGTATTGACGGCATTAAGTTTGATTCTTATGTTAGCTTTAGGTGCCTGTATGAGGCAAGGGGTAAAAGAAGATGAGGTAGCAATGACTATTGAAGAGGAAGCAACACCGATGGCTGAGGGCAATGTGGCGGGTATGGTTTCCTCAACGCTGGTGCCACCGGTGAACAGTCCATTGCCTGACAACCCGAATTTGGCATTGACTTTTGATACGGAAAATCTGCGGGAGATCTATCTCGCAGGCGGTTGTTTCTGGGGTGTTGAAGCTTATATGGCAAGAATCTATGGTGTCTATGACGTGACATCAGGGTATGCTAATGGTGAAACAGACAACCCTACATATTACGATGTTGTTGGTGGATCAGGGCATGCGGAGACGGTTCATGTGCGATATGACCCCTCTTATGTAGAGCTTGAAACGTTACTGGATATGTTCTTTGAGGTGGTTGATCCAACTTCTTTGAATCAACAAGGCAATGACAAAGGTATATCTTACAGGTCAGGCATCTATTATACAGATGAAAGTGATTTGCCGGTTATTGAAGCGGTGATTAAGACTTTGGCAATGACCTATGATGACCCTATTGTTGTTGAGGTAGAACCACTTCAACATTATTATATAGCTGAAGAGTACCACCAAGATTATTTGGAAAAGAACCCAAACGGTTATTGTCACATTGAATTTGATGCGATAGAGGCACAGGAGGTATCAGAAGAGATGAAATATCAAGTACCAGATGATGAAACATTAAAAGAGATGCTGACAGACATTCAATATGAAGTGACGCAGAACGAAGGAACAGAACGAGCTTTTGACAATGAATATTGGGACCATAAAGAAGAGGGCATCTATGTGGATGTTGTTACTGGTGAGCCCCTATTCTCATCAGTGGCAAAGTACGATTCTGGTTCAGGATGGCCTAGCTTTTGGGCACCGATTGAAGAGACTTTTATTACGACAGATGAGGATAACAGCTTGTATATGCCAAGAACTGAGATTCGCAGTGCTTATGGTGACAGTCATTTAGGTCATGTGTTTGATGATGGTCCTCAGGATATGACAGGGCTTCGGTATTGTGTGAATAGTGCGGCTTTGCGGTTTGTGGCTTATGAGGATATGGATGCTGAGGGATATGGTGACTATAAGAAGTATGTTAGAGCTGAGTAGGTAGTAGATACTTCGACAGGTCGCATATACCGCCGGAGGGTTATCATCTGAAGCCTCAGACATTCGAGCAGGCTCGAAAACTCGTTTCAGTATGACAACCCACCACCGGTATCTGCTCGGATTCGGTGGATTAGGGCTTAAGTCGCAAGTATAGGGATTGGGTCATTATTCGAAGCCTCAGACAAGCCTGCGTTGCAGTCTAACTCGTTTCGATATAACGACTCAACCCCAAGACTTGCTCAGTTTCGGTAGATTAGGTCTAAAGTCGCAAGTACAGGGAGTGGAGAATATGAAATTATTGATTGTGGATGATGAGCCTATTATTCGGAAGGGGATTAAGAAGTTTATTGATTTTGATGCCCTTGGGATTGATGAGGTTTTTGAAGCGGCGGATGGTGTTGAGGCGATGGTGCTTGTTGAAGGCCATCGCCCTGATGTGGTTCTGGCAGATATTAATATGCCGAAGATGGATGGTCTGGCGTTCTCCGAGAAGGTGAAAGGGATTGTACCAAATGCTAAGATTGCTCTTATAACGGGATATGATTATTTTGATTATGCTCAGAAGGCGATTAAGATTGGTGTGGATGATTATGTACTGAAGCCTGTCTCGAAAGAAGATATCCGGCAGCTTTTGGTTAAGTTGGTGGCAATGGTTAAGAAGAGTGCTGCTGACAATGAGGTGAAATCAATTGTTGACGCCTACCAGGAAGCTTACAGCAGTGTGGATGATGATCATTATAAGATGGCCATGTTGAAAATAATGGATGAAGGTTGTTACGACAGTGAATTCTCACTAACCTTGATGGCTGAAGAACTGGGACTTAGTCTTGGTTATACCAGTGGTCTCTTCAAGCAGAATTTTCAGATGTCTTTTAAAGAGTATTTGCTTAAAAGGCGGTTGGACCGCAGTCGTATCTTACTTTTGAGTACGGATATGAAGTTATATGAAGTGGCCGACTCGGTTGGATTTAATGATCCCAACTATTTTAGTTCTGCCTTTAGGAAGCAATACGGTACAAGTCCGGGCAAATACCGTGAGAAGGCGAGGGATGGCCTGTGATAAAAAGAAACAGAATGAAACTTAAGAATCAAGTGGTTATTTATTATATGCTGGCCAGTCTTGGGATGGTTATTATGATTGGCTTTATATTGTACTATAGCATTTCATCCATTGTTCTTGAGGAGGCGCTTTCTAGTACTTCGATGGCGGTGGATAAAAGTGGTGGGCATATCGCTGGCTATATTGATAAGGTTAAGGACTTGACCATGATTATAGCTAAGAATTCAACACTTCAAAGGTACTTGACTTATGGAGACGGTACAGATGCTCTGGATGTGATGAACCTTATAGAGACGGCCATTGCAACTGATGAAGATATTGCTTCAATAATCATTGTTGGGAAAGAAGGGCAACTCCTTTCAAATGAGACCTCCCTAGATATGAGTATGTCGGATGATATGATGCGGCAGTCTTGGTATGCGGATGTGGTTGGTGGTGATGGCATGCCTGCGCTCACCTCAGCACGAATGCGGCCTTTTATCATGGACAAAGATCACTGGGTTATATCAATGAGTCGGGAAATCATCAGTGAGCAGGGTGAACACCTTGGCGTTGTAGTGGTTGATTTTAAATATAGTTTCATCGATCGGTATCTGGAAGGTCTGGATCTTGGGGATGATGGGTATCTATACATCCTGAATGGTTCGGATGATGTGGTGTATCATCCGGATACTGCCTATTTCGAGTCAGAGGAACTTAGACAGACCCTTGTTGAGATGAGTGATATGGATCAAGGGTATGATCATGAATTGAACTTGCTGATGCATCAGACGGGAGTTGAAGGCACAGATTGGCGTATGTATGGTATCGCATCGTTGGATGGGTTAAAAGCCATTAGACGTCAAGTCATGGAATCCATTGTATTAGTGGGCTTCGTAGGTCTTTTTGTTGTCAGTGGTATTGGGGCATATGTGGCAGGGAGAATTGTTAAGCCTATCCGAATGCTGGAAGATGCCATGAAAGACGTGGACGAAGGTCTTGAAGTAATTGATGTGCCAGAGGATGGCTGTTATGAAGTGGTTAGTCTTACTTACCACTACAATCAGATGGCCACCAGAATCCATCATTTGATGATAGAAGTCGCCCAGAAGGAAAAAGCAATCCGCTCTTATGAATTGAATGTCCTTCATAGTCAGATCAATCCCCATTTTCTCTATAATACATTGGATACCATCATATGGATGGCAGAATTTGGGGACAGTGAAAAGGTCATACATTTGACCAAAGCATTGGCACGTTTTTTTAGGCTTTCATTAAGTGGTGGCAGTGAGACAACCACCGTTGAAAATGAGTTGGATCATGTTAGGCAATACCTTATCATACAGAAGGAGCGTTATGAAGAACAATTGGCTTATACCATTGAGGGTGCAGAAAACACGGCAGATCTGTTGATACCGAAGATTATTTTACAGCCTATTGTGGAAAACAGCATTTATCACGGTATACGCCACAAAGATGGTAGCGGTCATATAGGGATTGAAGTGATTGAAGAAAAAATGGACCTTGTCTTTCGTGTGTCAGATGATGGGGTTGGCTTCGACGTTCATGGGTCCATAGATAAAAAGACAAAAGGCCCTAAATTAGGTGGTGTAGGCATTAAGAACGTGGATCAAAGGCTTAAGTTGACCTACGGAGAGGATTATGGCTTAACCATAGAATCTCAGCCAGGAGTCGGTACAACCGTTACGGTGAGGGTTAAGAAGGAAGGGTTAAAAGATTCTTATGGAAAAAAGACAGAAGGCTGACAACCAACTTTTAATAGGTTATACTGGATACATTGATGAATGGCAATGAAGATTAGGTGTGCGAGTCACATCTTTTACAGTATAGTGGAGGCAATATAGTGAAGTTAATATCATGGAATGTGAACGGTATTCGTGCAGCCCTAAAAAAGGGTTTCATGGATTATTTCAATGAAATGGATGCGGACATCTTCTGTTTGCAGGAAACAAAGTGTCAAGTGGGTCAGGTAGAACTGGACTTGCCTGGATACCATCAGTATTGGAATGCAGCGGTAAAAAAAGGTTATTCAGGCACGGCAGTTTTTACAAAAGAAGAGCCGATTAGTGTTACTTATGATATTGGAGTTGAGCATCATGATCAGGAGGGCAGAGTCATTACCTGCGAGTATGAAGACTTTTTCTTTGTGACCTGTTATACACCCAATTCAAAAAGAGGCTTAGAACGTTTGGAGGATAGACAAGACTGGGAAGATGAATTTAGAGCTTATCTGCTTAAGTTAGATGAAAAGAAACCAGTGATCATGTGTGGTGACTTGAACGTAGCGCATAAGGAAATCGACCTGAAAAACGATAAGACCAACCATCGCAATGCAGGTTTCACGGATGAAGAACGTGAGAAGATGACCTTGCTTCTTGAAGCAGGCTTTACGGATACATTCCGATTTTTCTATCCGGATAAGGATGACATGTATAGCTGGTGGTCCTATATGGGTAATGCCAGAGCCAATAATACAGGGTGGCGCATCGATTATTTCATTACGTCAAACAGACTTGAAGAACGTCTTGAAGATGCAGAGATACACATGGAACAATTAGGTAGTGATCACTGTCCGGTGGCACTGATATTACAAGACAGATGATCAGGTAGGTTGGATAAAAATGATTAGAATCAAGAGTAAAGTAGCCGTTGTGTATGCCATTGGCGTCATGTTGACAGGTTGTTATGGTGAGGCGGCGAATGGTTTGCCCGAACCAACCATGGAGGTTGTCACACCTGCATCTGAAAAAGAAGAGGCGACCATAGAAGTCGAAGCTGAAGATACAGCGAGATCGACTGGGGACGACTCCGTACTGGTGTTAAGTCTAAACCTAAGTGACAGCGTATTATTTGAGACTGTGGAAGAAGATATGGCGACGTATCATGACGAGATTGAGGTGTGGTATGTTGAAGATGAAGCCATTCTTGAAGCAATGTATACTTCAGAAGCATTAGCACCAATCAGGGAACACTTGGAAGCTTATACCTATAATACCCTGACAGGCAGTATTGGCCTTGTAAGTGACCCGTCCAGTTTGTATGTTTTATGCAATAAGTTGAATAAGCTTCCGGCAGATTATGTACCCGAAGACTTAATTGAACCGGATGTGCCATTTTCATTTAGTGGCTCAGATATGAAACGAAACCTAAGAGCTGATGCGGCCCACGCATTGGAAGACTTATTCGCAGTAGCAAAGGAAGAGGGTATTGATCTGTTCGGTGTATCTGGTTACAGATCCTATGGTAGACAGGACACCATTTATGCCTATAACGTAAGCACGAGAGGTGTTGAAGCAACGGATCGTGTCAGTGCTAGACCGGGTCACAGTGAGCATCAGACAGGTCTAGCGATAGATGTATCAGCAGCATCTGTGGGATATGCTCTTGAAAAGACATTGGGGGACACGGATGAAGGCGTTTGGCTTAAGGAAAATGCCTATAAGTTTGGCTTTGTCATCCGTTATCAGGATGACGTTATCAGCAATACCGGTTATGATTATGAGCCTTGGCACATTCGCTATATCGGCCAGGATGTGGCAGGGTTCATGTACGAATATGACCTGACTTTGGAGACCATTTATGCCACCTTTTTGAAGGGGATGTAAAAACTTCAGAAAGGTATAATAAAATGATTGACAAAGGGGGGTCTACATGCTACTTTAACACGTGAGCGGGACCCCTCTTTTTGCATCATAAAATATGGTCGACCCGCTCCACCACTACAACCAAGGAATATGAGAAAGCAGATGAATCGATAGGTTTTCTCATGGGTTGCGGCATAGCCGTTTTTCTGAAAGGATGAAAGATGAATAAACCTGAAGTTTTGGGTCGCTGGACCAAGAAGAAGTCAGAGGAATTATATGGCATCAAGAATTGGGGTAGCGACTTTTTCTCTGTCTCTGACGATGGAGAGGTACGTATTAATCCGTACAAAGACGAGGAAGCTTCCGTTAGTTTGCTGGAGATTGTCTCCGGTGTGAAAGAACGGGGCTTGGACATGCCGGTTCTCTTAAGGTTTGAGAACCTGTTGGATGCAAGAATCACCCATATTAATAATACTTTCTTGAAGTCGATGAAAGACCTGAACTACCAAGGCACATACAGAGGTGTATACCCTGTGAAAGTTAACCAACAGCATCAGGTTGTTGAAGAAGTGGCCAAGTTCGGAAAAAAATATCATCATGGATTGGAAGTGGGCAGTAAGCCTGAACTGATTGCGGCCCTGTCATACCTGGATGATAAAGAAGCTTGCTTGATATGTAACGGCTATAAAGATGAAGAATTCATTGATCTGGGGCTTAATGCTATTAAGATGGGTCATAACTGTTTCTTTGTTATAGAGATGCCAGGCGAGCTGGATATTATTCTTGAACGTTCAAAAGCCCTTGAGGTAACACCACAGATTGGTGTTAGGATAAAGCTTTCTGCTAAAGCCGGTGGGCATTGGACAGAATCTGGCGGAGACAGAAGTATTTTTGGTCTTAATGTATCACAGGTCATTGAGGTGGTTGATACCCTTAAAGAACATGATATGTTGGATACACTACGTTTGCTTCACTACCACTTAGGCTCACAGATTCCCAATATCCGTGATATTCGTGATGCAGTGCTTGAAGCGGCCAGAGTCTATGCTGAGCTTGTTGGTGAAGGTGCACCGATGGGATACTTGGATCTCGGAGGAGGGCTGGCGGTGGATTACGATGGTTCCAGCACGAATTTCACCAGCAGCCGTAACTATACATTAGAAGAATATTGCACAGACATCGTTGAAGCAGTTATGCGTGTAACGGATCAGGCTGGTGTACCACACCCAACCATCGTTACAGAATCCGGAAGAGCCTTGGTTGCCTACTATTCAGTACTCATATTTAATGTGCTGGATGTGACCAAGTTTGAGAATTATGAAATTCCAGAGCAACTTTCGGAAAATACACCTGAGCAGGTTGTGAATCTTTTTGACGTCAGTAAGAACCTGACCATCAAGAATGTTCAGGAATGTTATAATGATGCCCTGTATTATAGAGATGAAATAAAAGGTCTATTCAAACATGGACGTATTGACCTGCGTGGCAGAGCTTTGTCGGAACAGATATTCTGGCATACGATTCATAGAATTGCCGACCTTAAGAATAAGATGAAATTCTCACCACCGGATTTGGAGGATATCGAGAGTGCCATAGCAGATATTTACTACTGTAACTTCTCGGTGTTCCAATCCATTCCTGACAGTTGGGCTATTGATCAATTATTTCCTGTTATGCCGATTCACAGGCTGCTTGAAATGCCTAGGAATGAAGCGGTTATTGCCGATATCACATGTGATTGTGATGGGATGCTTGATCACTTTATTGATCTTCATGATGTAAAGCGCACCCTGCCACTTCATGATTTGGGCAAGGAAGAATATTACTTGGGCGTTTTCCTTGTGGGGGCTTATCAGGAGACGCTAGGAGACCTTCACAACCTATTTGGTGACACCAACGTTGTCAGTGTCAGCATTGACAGAAGCGGTGAATGGGATCTTGTCAGTGAATTGCATGGCGACTCGGTTGAGGATGTCTTAAGCTATGTGGAGTTTGATACGAAACAGATGCGCAGCAACTTCCTCAGAAAAGCAGAGAGGGCTGTTAAGAGCGGCATGATTACGCCAACTGAACGTAGGGATATCATGAATGCCTTTGATATTGGTCTTAAAGGTTACACATATTACGAACGTTAATAGAACGGATTATTATAGAAGAAACAATCCCAAAGGAGGATTATAATGGGTAAAGCATTAATTATTGGCGCAGGTGGTGTCGCTGGTGTTGTTGTTCACAAATGTTGTCAGAATCCTGAAGTATTTGAAGAAATCTGTATTGCCAGCAGAACAAAGTCCAAATGTGATGATTTGAAAGCAAAACTTGATGGTGGCAAGACGATTATACATACGGCACAGGTGGATGCGGACAGTGTGCCTGAATTGGTTGCCTTAATCAATGATTTTAAGCCGGATATGGTGATTAATGTGGCATTGCCATACCAAGATTTGACCATTATGGATGCATGTCTTGAAACAGGTGTACATTACCTTGATACAGCGAATTATGAGCCGCCAGAAGTGCCTAAGTTTGAGTACAAATGGCAGTGGGCTTACAGAGAAAAATTCGAGAAAGCTGGTTTGACGGCCATTCTTGGCTGTGGTTTTGACCCAGGAGTCACAGGTGTCTTCAGTGCTTATGCCCTTAAGCATTACTTTGATGAGATTCACTACATTGATATTTTGGATGCCAACGGTGGGGATCACGGATATCCTTTTGCAACCAACTTTAACCCAGAGATCAACATTCGTGAAATCACTGCCAACGGCAGATACTGGGAAAATGGTGACTGGGTAGAGACCAAGCCACTCGATATCAAACGTGTTTTTGACTTTGATCAAATTGGTGACAAGGATATGTACCTCCTTTACCATGAAGAATTGGAATCCCTTAAAGAGAATATGCCGGGACTTAAGAGAATCAGATTCTTTATGACGTTCTCCCAGAACTATATCAACCATCTGACAGTGCTTCAGAATGTTGGTATGACGTCTATTGAGCCAATTAATATTAATGGCACAGAGATTCAACCATTGCAATTCCTTAAAGCTGTTCTTCCGGATCCGGCATCTCTTGGTCCAAGAACAAAAGGTAAGACAAACATTGGCTGTATCTACCAAGGTGTTAAAGATGGAAAGCCTGTACAGTATTATGTCTATAACATATGTGATCACCAAGAGTGTTATGCAGAGGTAGGATCACAGGCGATTTCTTATACAACTGGTGTACCAGCTATGATTGGTGCTAAGCTCCTTCTGGAAGGCAAGTGGAAAAAAGCCGGCGTCTATAACGTTGAGGAAATGGATCCGGACCCATTCATGGCAGAACTTAATGTTCAAGGTTTGCCATGGCAAGAGAACTTCAGCCCAGTATTGGTGGACTAATGGACAGAGTAAATAGGTACAACGATGTACCATCGCCAGCATATATAGTCGACCGTCGCCTCTTGGCAAAGAATCTTGAGGTTCTTGACAGGGTGCAAAAGGAGACTGGGTGTAAAATACTTTTGGCGCTAAAGGGATTCTCTATGTACCATGTGTTCCCGCAGATTGGTGAAGTATTGGCGGGGATTACGTCAAGCTCACTGAATGAAGCGAGACTTGGTAAAGAAGAGATGGGAAAAGAGGTGCATATCTATGCACCTGCCTATCATCCTGCGGAATTTGATGAAATCAGCTCTCTTGTTGATCATGTGGTTTTCAATTCCTTTGACCAATTGGATCGTTTTAGAGACAGATTACCTGAGACAACACAAGTTGGTATTCGCGTTAACCCTCAGTATTCTGAGATTAGAACACCAATCTATGATCCATGTTTTGTGGGGTCAAGACTGGGAACTATATTGGATCAACTGGATGTAAGCCGTATGTCTGAACTGGACGGTCTTCATTTCCATACGATGTGCGAGCAGAACTCGGACACACTGAAGCGTACCCTTGAGGTTGTGGAAGATAAGTTCGGTTCTTACATGCATCAGATGAAGTGGATTAACTTTGGCGGAGGGCACCATATCACACGTGATGATTATGATGTTGACTTGCTGATTAAGTTAATTAACCATGTAAAAGAGACCTATGATGTTCAGGTCTACCTCGAACCAGGTGAGGCAATAGCCCTTGATACAGGCTTCTTGGTGACAGAGGTTCTTGATATCGTACATAATGGTTTTGATATTGCAATTCTCGACACTTCAGCAGCGTGTCATATGCCGGATGTTCTTGAGATGCCTTATAGACCAATGATTATCGGTTCGGGAATGCCAAAGGAAAAAGACCATACATATCGTCTTGGTGGCATGACTTGCCTTGCCGGAGATGTTATTGGTGATTACAGCTTTGACAGGCCTCTGAAAGTAGGGGACCGACTTGTCTTTACAGATATGGGACATTACACTATGGTGAAGAATAATACTTTTAATGGTGTGAATTTACCTCATATTGCTTTGGAAGATGAGAACGGCATTGAAGTAATCAAGTCTTTTGGTTATGAGGATTATAAGAGAAGATTGTAGTTAATGATGAGGTCACATCGGATAGTGAAATATCTGGTGTGGCTTTTTTGTTGTTATTGCGACATCCCCCACCAAGGTGTATAATTAAATTACGATAATCGTAATAAAAACCTTTCGTAATTCGTAATATTAAGGAGGCATCTTATGGAAAGGAAGGCTAGGGTTGAAAAGCTGTACGAACAACTTAATCGACTGTTCGGATATTATGAAGCCAATAAGAACAACGTTGTTCAAATGCCAGGCATTGCAAAGCTAAACCCTGTCGAGGCTCGGTTAATCGGACTTTTTGAAGAACGGGAGAGCATTGGTATCAAGGAAGTTGTCAGGACGCTGGAATTGCCTAACAGTACAGTGACGAGTGCTGTAGGCCGGCTTATGGACAAAGGATTGGTGCTGAAGCTGGTAGACGGTAATGATCGCAGAGCATTCGTATTGGTACTGACGGAACGTGGGAAGGACATCATCGCATACAATAAGTTTCTTAAGATGCGATTTGCTGAAGAAGTGCTGAGTGGTCTAGAGACTGACAATGAAGGGCAGACGTTGGTGAAACTGCTGGATAAGTCTGTAGCTTTTCTGGCGAACATCCATGATGATTCAGTTAGGAGTGATTACATGAACAGCCTTCAAAAAGAGTACAATGCCTTTGGTCCGTGGTTGATTGAGGTGAAAGATGAAGAAGAGATTCCACAACAATTTCTAAGTCACAGAGATAAAATCATGGCATCAGACTACTGCTTCAAAGTGCCTGTGAAAGTCGATAGACACAGACTTAGACCGGGTATGTTGATGTATAACACAGTTGTGTGTATATACCAAGACAAGCTTCTTATTCTCAAGGCTTCTGCAGATAGTTTGACAGACTATGAAATACCCTATAAGGAGATTCGTTATATCACAAGCAGTAGAGAATTGCTTGATAGCCATATAATTATAGGCACGGATCAGAAGTCCTTTGATATTGACTATAATGCAGTATCCAACGATATTAGTTGTGAAGTTGTTATGATGCTGAGGGAGCGTGTCTTTATTGATGAAGCTAAGATTGAATCGAGTATACATATGGATATTTCAGATGTGCCTGAAGAGACGTACCGTATCTTGACAGGCGGTTTTACTGAGCGGGAAACGCTGACGCTGCTAGGTTATCAGCCTAAGACAAGGGTAACCAGACATTATGCTTCGGCAGCTCAAAGTCTGATTAACAGTTATAAGAAATATAACCTTCAAGACTTGTTGCTTCTGGCAAACGATAAAGAGTTGATCTGCATTGACAGTGTTCATGAAGTTAGGACAGAAGAGGAACCGGATTACAGCTACAGACACACAATCATAAGGTTAACGGACATTGAACGGATTGAGTATGTAGATGAACCAATGCTTGAAGGTGTTAAGAACCTGGTGATTCATGCTTCGGAATGCAGTGTAGCATTCAAGGTTGGTGATGGTTTTGATATGACTTATTTAATGCGTTACCTGATGCTGTAAAAGGACAACTGGAATCATAATGATGGATTCTTTTGACAGTCAGGGCATAGACCGATCAGTTCTAAATTATGTGCCTCTAAAATAAAGCCGGAATCCTTAACGAGTGATTCAAGTTGAGGTACAATAGGACAATAATCGATAGGGAGCATCTTCCCGCAATGACTGCAGATAATATGGTGGTGGTGAGCTGTATGGCATATAAGTTTATACAGTTTACTGCCATCATCTGTGTTACGGCTATATAGCAGATCCATTTCGCTAAGTAGATCGATATTACGATAAATCGTTGTGGCGTTAATAGCAGGGTTCAGCGCCTTTGCATTTGCTAACAATGTATCAATACTTATTAGGGAATGTTGATGTTTGATCAACAAATCGATGATGATTGTCCGCTGAGGGGTCATGCGACAGCCATGTTTTTTTAGTCTGTCAAGTAAATCTTGGTGATCCATAATTGAGCCTTTCTAATATATCCAATGAAAATATGACGCTTTTACTATAATAAATAACTCTCTGAAGCACAATGTCAATTGACATTACATTGTTATATGCTACAATTATAATGCAAATGCAACTCAGTTGCAATAGTGGCAATTGAAAGGCGACCTTAGAAAGAAAGGATATCCAAATGTCCGTAATAGATGCAAAGAGATTGACAGTGAAATATGGTCAGCATACCGCTTTGGAGAATGTTGATTTTCATATAGATAAAAACGAGTTCGTTGGAATCATTGGTCCTAATGGCGGAGGTAAAACCACATTGGTAAAGACCATGTTGGGGCTTATGCAGCCATCTTCAGGTAGTATTCAAGTGGATGTCAATGAAACCATCGGTTATGTGCCTCAGGTTAGCTCCTTTGATAAGGGTTTTCCCATATCTGTTATGGATGTTATTTTGACAGGGCACTTGCCCAAGAAGGTTAAAATCCTTCATAGGTTCAAGGGACATGATACCAGCCACGCTGAGAAGGTCATGGATAGACTGGGAATCAGTCATCTGAAGGACAGGCAGATTGGACAACTATCAGGTGGTCAACAGCAAAGAGTACTTATTGCAAGGGCGTTAATGAACCATCCAACAGTGCTTGTTCTTGACGAACCAACAGCAAGTGTTGACCCAGATACCAGATCTGATATCTATCGCATGCTAAAAGAGCTTAACAGTATGATGACCATTGTTATGATTACTCATGATACGGACTTGCTTTGGCAGTTTATGGATCGTTGCATCTACATCAATCGTACAGCGCATATTCATGATCAGATAGGTGAGAAGAAAGAGATCAAAGGTATTGAGAATTGTCCTATTGATTGGTTTGTAGAAGGACAAAAAATTCAGGAAGTGCTAGAAGAAAAAGTCAGAAGATAAGAAAAGCGGAGAGTTGAATTATGGTGCAAAGTATATTGTCTTACAATTTCATGCAGAACGCCCTAGCAGCGGCAGTGGTCGCTAGCTTAATCTGTGGCATTATAGGGACAATTATTGTTGAAAAGGGGCTCGTAAGTATGAGCGGAGGCATCGCCCATGCGTCTTTCGGCGGTATCGGTCTAGGATATTTCATTGGTATTGAACCGATTATTGGAGGTCTGTTGGTTGCGACAGGTGCTTCTCTTGGGGTCGGGCAGATACAACGAAAAACCAGAACCAAAGCAGATACAGTCATTAGTATGTTTTGGTCGGCAGGCATGGCACTCGGCATCCTTTTTATTGCGTTGACACCAGGCTACCCGCCGGATATGACATCGTATTTATTTGGTGACATTTTGACCGTCAGTGACATCTATCTAAGAATAATGCTTGTCCTTGCTATAGGTATGAGCCTTCTTGTCTTTATGTTTTTCAATTATTTCAAATTGTATTTATTTGATGAAGAATATGCGGCTATATTAGGCATTAATGTTCTAGGTCTTGAACGAACAGTGTATGTGATGATTGCCCTTAGCATTGTTGTTCTGATCAAGGTGGTGGGGATTATTCTAGCTCTGGCCTTGTTGACAATTCCAACAGCGACAGCCAAGTTGTTTTCTGATAGACTAAGCACCATTATGCTATTGGCAACAATCTTTGGGGTTGTCTATAGCCTTACAGGACTATGTATTTCCTACTACTTAGATATCCCTTCCGGTGCGAGCATCATTTTGAATGCTATTGTGATTTATGGTGTTCTTGGTATTATGAGAAGGCGAAAGGCGTTCGGTATTAAGAAGGCTTAATGGTATTTTAATGATAAGTTGTAAGGGATTTGTTAGTATGTTAATAATCAAGATAGACGCCATGCGTCAGTGTTTGGTATTGAAAGACTGTCAGTAAGTGCCGTGTTAAGTTTAGTTGAAAAGGTAAAGGGAGACTATGTTCAATAAAGAAGAAAAAAGAAAAATGCTCATGGCAGGTCTGGTTATAGGTCTGGCATTGGTTGGTCACCACATTTTGGATAATTTCAGTGCCACACTGGCGTTCCTGGGTTGGATCAATGATGTTTTGTCGCCGATTGTGGTGGCATTTATTATTTTCTATATTGTTAATATTCCAATGAAAAGTATTGAGAATAACCTGTTTAGAAGTGAGAAGTTGTCACCAAAATTAAAAAGAGGTTTGGCCTTATCGGCGACAGTTTTAGTGTTGGTATTCTTTCTGACGGTGTTCATTTTGTTTGCGGTACCTCAGTTGGCAGACAGTATTTTACTGCTGGTTGATCAAAGCGGGGATATCGCAGCCAGTATCAATGATTTCTTTTACAGTATTTTTGATCGCTTGAATCTGGGTAGTGATCTACTGGAACGGGCTCAAGAAGTCTGGACAGGTTTTCTTGGCGGATTTGCAAACATTATGATGCGTCTAATGAATTCAGCAAGGGAGATTGTGACTGGTTTCCTATCAGGTGTATTCAGTACCCTGCTAAGTATTGTACTTGCCATCTATATGCTGTTAGGTAAGGAACAATTGGCGCAGGTCATTAGTGATGGATGGCGAGCGTATTCTCCACCAAAGGTGACTGAACCGGTCATGGCACACTTGAAGGTCATTGACAAGTCTTTTGAACAGTTTGTGCGAGGACAGTTGATGGAAGCCTTAGTGCTTGGGATTATCTGTTATATAGGCATGTTGATCTTCGGGTTTGAATATGCATTATTAATAAGTTTCTTAGTAGGGATTACCAACATCATTCCTTTATTAGGTCCATATATTGGCGCTGTGCCATCGTTTTTACTGCTTCTTGGCGTGAACCCGGTACATGCTCTTTGGTTCTTGGTCTATGTGATAGCCCTTCAACAGATTGAAGCTAACTTAATCTATCCTAGGGTGGTTGGGGATGCTATGGGTATCTCTGGTTTTTGGATTATGATGGCAGTCATTGTAGGCAACAACCTTTTTGGTGTTGCCGGTATTCTTATAGGAATACCTTTGTTATCGTCTTTTTATAGTATCATCGGTGAGGTGACGAAACGACGTCTTCTAAGGCGAGGGTTTGATGATGTCAAAGAGAATAAAGAAGATGCTGATACTGTTGAGGCGTAAGGCGATATATGTAGTCCTATAGGCATGAGGACGGATTGAGACCTATATTTCATGATGGTATAATGATACATAATAGGCATTTGGCTATAGTGGAAGGTGAATGATATGCGGGAGGTATTGGCATGTTCACATTTCTACATAAAAACAGCACGATTTTTAGTCGATTACTTGTCTTTGTGGTTTTGATTGGTGTCTACATAATTCACCTTGGAACTGGGCTTTTTATTGGCGGGGTTCTATTGGTAATGTGTACTGTGGCAGCAATTGTTCTTAGCAGTAAGCTGTTTTTAATATACTACGCATCCAGTTTGTTCTTATTTGTCTACGCTACAGAAGTGAGTGGTGTTCCTCTTAGACAGTTTGTTGTGCAAGGTGTTGTATTCATAACATGCTTGTCTTTAGCGGCATTCGCCGGAGAAGAGATAAGCCGATATATCGAACGTATCGACGAGAAGAACAATGAGAACTGTCAATTGACCACTCAGTTGATTCATGCTTTCATACGAGCCATAGATGCGAAAGATCATTATTTGCAGAACCATTCTTTTAACGTGAGCTATTACAGCAGAAAGATCTGTGAGCAGTTAGGGTATGACCGAAAGAAAACAGAGGAAATCTGTGTTGCGGCACTTTTTCATGACATAGGCAAGTTGACAGTCTCTGAGAAGATTTTGAATAAACCGGAGCAGTTGTCTGACGAAGAATGGACTGAGATGAAAGGTCACCCAGTTAAAGGCCAAATCATTCTTAAGGATATCAGTCAATTGTCTTTTATGCTGGACTATATTAAGTATCATCATAGGCATTACGATGGTGCGGGCTATCCAAATGATTGTCCGAAGGAACAAGTGCCATTTGAATCGAGAATCATCGCGGTAGCAGATGCTTTTGACGCAATGACATCCGATCGCCCTTATAGAAAAGCACTGCCGATTGAGACAGCCAACGCTGAACTAAGAAAATACAGTGGCAGTCAGTTTGATCCTACAGTGGTGCAGGCTTTGTTGCAGGCCGAGGTTAAACCGGTGAAACTACCGAAGATTGATCTGGATTTGCATGCTGTTATGGAGTGAGTATGTAACGACATAAGTATTAAGGCTAGGTGGGCTTTGGTGATATGTACAAAGTCTGCTCAGCCTTTTTGTTTTTTCTGGATACTGTGCCTCTTGACGTTGAAGGTATATCGTTATATGGTTTTATTAAGCGTTTTATTTAAGAAGATCTTATGAGAACAAGTTTTTTTGGGCACAGACTTTAACAGATTACTCTATAAGAGTGATAGACTGTTGGGTCAGTAAAGAGGAGGATACATCATGAAGATTGCTGTCATCAGTGATATTCACGGGAATATTGATGCATTGAACGCGGTATTGGCAGATATTAAGTCATCCGGCATTGAAGAAATCTATTGTACTGGGGATCAAGTTGGGTATCTGCCATATCCTAATGAAGTCATTGACACATTGTACGAGAATAAGATACCGTGCATTCAAGGGAATCATGATGTGGTGATAGAGAGGGTTAATCTGCCATCACCATCAGAGATTGAACACATGAGTTTATATGATCTTGTCGGCGGTGGGTCTAAGCTATATACTCAGCTTGCTATAACAGAAGAGAACAGATCCTATATGGAAAAGCTCCCTTTTGAATTGGTCATTGATTTTGAAGGTATGAAAGTGAAATTGGTTCATGGAAGCCCTGACAGGGTGGATGAGTATCTTTTCGAAGACAGTCCTAGGTTGGAAGCAGTAGCAGCAGGTCTAAAAGAGGATGTTCTGATTTCAGGACATACCCATAAACCTTACCATAAAGTTGTTGGAGGTAAGCACTTTATCAATGCAGGGTCGGTGGGTATTCCCAAACATGGAAAAGATCTGTCTACCTATGTGGTATTAAGTCATTCAGATGATGAATTCAGTGTAGAAATCAAGGAAGTGTCTTATGATAAGACAGCCTTGGAAGAGGCGATAAAAAAAGAGCATCTCATCAGTGATGATTTGATCAATACACTAAGAAACGGTGGATGATTGGACCAGATGATCTGAGTGCAAAAGAAATTCCTGAACTATAAGAAGGCTGTTCGTGTGGACAGTCTTTTTTGTTTCATAAGAAATTACTCTTAATTTAACAAATCGAACAGAAGCATTTCAATTTGTGCTTTGGATAATTTCTCATGAAACAGCCAGAAATATGAGCGGAGCTCATAACGAGGCGTAGCCTCTTTTCTTGATACGTTTATATAAAAGTCATTATTTCATTATTCCTAACGTTAAACTTTCTTTTACGTTAGGAATATACTATAATAGGGTTAGTTAGTAATATGAATGATAGGAAAGGATTGAAGATATGACAGTATTAGAACGTTTTTTAAAATATATTGCAGTGCCAACCACATCCAATGAGGCGAGCAAGACTTGCCCAAGCACAGAGAATCAGAAAGTACTTTCTCAAATGTTGGTGGATGAGCTTCAAGGTATGGGCATTAAAGATGCCACCATGGATGAAAATGGTTATGTAATGGCAACCATTCCTTCAAATGTTGATAGTGACGTGCCTGCTATAGGGTTCATTGCTCATGTGGATACAGCACCTGATTTGACGACTGTGGGGATTCAACCTAGGGTTGTGACAGGTTATGACGGAACAGCGATCGTCTTAAATGAAGAGAAGGGTATTGATCTTTCACCAGATGCTTTTCCGGATTTATTGAATTATGTTGGCCAGGATTTGGTAGTAACAAATGGTTTGACACTTCTTGGGGCAGATGATAAAGCTGGTGTGGCGGAGATCATGACTGCTGCGGAATTTTTTACAAGTAATCCGGATGTGCCACATGGCACCATCAAGATCGGCTTTACACCAGATGAGGAAATAGGACGGGGCGCGGACCTTTTCAACGTTGAGAAGTTCGGAGCTGATTACGCTTATACCCTTGATGGTGGTAAAATTGGTGAACTGGAGTATGAAAGTTTTAACGCCAACAATGCTCATATTACCATTCATGGTAGGAATGTTCACCCGGGTCATGCCAAAGATAAGATGATTAACGCTATGGAAATTGCAATGGAGCTTAATGGTTTACTTCCTAAAGCTGAACGTCCTCAATATACAGAAGGTTATGAAGGTTTCTTCCACCTTCACGATATCAGAGGTTCAGTAGAGGAAACAACAATGTACTATCTTGTTAGGGATCATGACAAGGCATTGTTTGTAGAACGTAAGGCCCTTCTTGAAAATGCAGTGGCTTTTCTCAACCATAAGTATGGGGCTGGCACTGTTGATCTCTCTATGAAGGATGTTTACTACAACATGGGCGAGAAAATCAAGCCAGTCTATGAGATTGTTGAGTATGCTAAAGAAGTGATGGTTGAACTTGGCATTGAGCCGATTATCAGTCCGATAAGAGGTGGAACGGACGGTTCAAGACTTTCATATATGGGTCTTCCGTGTCCGAATATATTTGCCGGTGGTCATAATTTTCATGGTAAGCATGAATTTGTTCCTGTTCAATCCATGGAAAAAGCTGTGGAAGTGATTAAAGGTATTGTGGTTAAGGCTGCGAAATAATGGATAGGTTTTGAAATGATTGAGCCCCTAGTTTGAACGGACTAGGGGCTTTTTGTATACTACTTACAGAATTCCTTGGCGATACCAGCGGCTACCTTAGCATTGTTGTAGACTAGGCGAATGTTGGTTTCTAAGCTGTCACCACCTGTAAGGTCTTTGACTCTTGCAAGGAGGAATGGGGTGGAATCTTTGCCTTTGATCCCCTGTTCTTCTAGTTCTGCAAGAGCTTGTTCTATTGCTGCAGTTACCTGCTCTTTGTTTTCTTCGAATTCTTCTGGTACTGGATTGCCGATGACGAAACCGCCTCTAAGCTTCATATCCCATTTAGCTTTCATCATATCAGCAACTTCGCTTCCGCTGTCGACTTTTGCATCAACGCCATAACCGCTGTCTCTTAAGTAGAAAGCAGGAAGTCTGTCTGTACCATATCCTAGAACCGTAACGCCTTGAGTTTCTAAGTATTCAAGGGTAAGACCGATATCGAGAATGGACTTGATCCCGGCACAGACGACAGCTACCTCTGTCTGAGCAAGTTCCATAAGATCGGCTGAGATATCAAAAGTCGCTGATGCACCACGGTGGACACCACCAATGCCACCTGTAGCAAAGACATTGATGCCAGCCATATTAGCGATAATCATTGTTGTGGCGACTGTAGTAGCACCATCTTCTTTCTTTGCTACAACAATAGGCAGATCCCTGCGACTACATTTGATGACATCAAGACCTTTTTTTCCAAGGTACTCAATCTCTTCTGTGGTCAAACCAACTTTTAGTTGACCACCAATGATGGCAATGGTTGCAGGGACGGCACCGTTGTCTCTGACAACATTTTCTACATTAAGGGCTGTCTCAACGTTTTGAGGGTATGGCATCCCGTGGGAGATGATGGTGGACTCAAGGGCCACGATTGGTTGACCGGCATTAAGAGCGGCTTGGACTTCATCGCTGATGACGATATATGGGTTCATTGTGTTTCCTCCTGTTACTGGTGTCTCATGTTTTTAATGGATCATATGGTAATTGCTTTGCCGTGAATATTACTGATTCTGATTGGGCAAGGCAGTTTTGGTAATTTAAGGTTATATCTGTGTTTCTTTTAGATGATGTTCCACTGAACTGACGCAAAGTTGTTGAGAGATTGTTGCTTCATCCTTAATTGTAAGGGCGGCAGCACTCATGGCAAAATCAACGAGGTATTCTGGCGTTAGTCCTTGACTAAGTCCATACACAATACCTGCGGTGAAAGCATCACCGGCGCCAGTAGCATTTTTAACATGAATGGGGTGAGCTTTCTTAAAGAAACTGGTAGCTGCATCACAGTAGTAAACCCCATTACCACCGAGGGTTATGAACACTTTCTCCAAACCTTTACTAAGAAGGGCTTGGCCGGCTTCATAATAAGATGCCTCACTATCAAGGGTCATGGACAATAGAGCTTCTGCTTCATTGCGATTGAACTTGGCAGCATAAAAATGTTCCAGAACATTGACCGTTTTTCCGACTTTAGCAATAGAGACTGGGTCTAGGATTAATTTGGTATGAGATAACGTTTCGGCCAAATACTGGATTGTCTCAGTAGGCAGGTTGGCGTCAATTACTGTATAAGGTGAGCGTTCTAGTCCTGTAATAAGAGGTTTGACCATGGATGGCGTCAGCGCATCTATGATGGACATATCCGATACAGCAGTGACCATTTCGCCGTGCTGGTTAACGATATACAGATAAGTGGATGTCCTGTGATTGTTGGAGATGATACTGTCTTGCATATCGATGCTGTTGTGACGTGCATTTTCCAGTACTAAGCGACCTTCTTGGTCATCTCCAATAGCGGTGATCATCCGAACATCCATACCCAACAAGCTGAGGTTTTCAGCGATATTGCGTCCAACCCCACCCAGAGATTTGACGATGAATCCTGGATTGGAATCCTCCATCAATAATTTGCCGGATGGACGTCCTTGTATATCCACATTAGCGCCACCAATAACGGTGATGACATTGCTTTCAGCCATGATGTAACCTTTGCCAAGTATGTAGCCCTTCTTAATCAGATTGCTGATATGGACGGCTACAGAGGCTCTGGCAATGGACAGAGTGTTGGCAATCTCCGCTTGTGAAATCAAAGGATTTGCTTCAATAAGCAGGAATATCTCTCGTTCACGTTCTGTCATAAGTAGCCTTTCTAATCAAATGTTTATAGTATAATCATATGTTTATTAAAACATGTATGAACAACTGTGTCAATATGATTAAATATGCTTATATGCATTGAATCTATCGGTGACACTAGGGAGACGTTGTGATAATATGGGGAAAGTAGATGCAGACAGTAAAAGGAGATTTCATGAAAAAAGTATGGATTTTTATCATTGTAATGGTGTTTGTCCTTAGCGCTTGTAGAGCCGGTGATCAAGAGGTTAGCGAGCCTACAACGGAGGAAACATCCACAGTGGTTGTTGATGAAACACCTATAGAGGAAGAAGCGGGATCGGAGACGTCGCCTGATGAAACACCAGAGGAAGTGCCTTCTGTCACCGAAGAGGAATTTGACATTGAAAAAGCCAAGGTTGATGAAATACTCATCCAGGAGCTCAAGTCAATGGCAGGAAATAAGAACTTAGCAGATATGTGGCAGTACATTGAAGAAAACATATCAAAGGTCAATGTTGTAACAGCCGATGCCATGTTGATTTCATTTATGACGTTGGCGGAAGAGCAATCATGGACAATTGGTGATGACCTGTTATTTGGTGGTGACTTTGAGCTGCATCAATTGATTTATGATACGACGGCGGCTAATCAGGGAATGTTTGACAGAAGTTACTTGATATTAGGTGATGATAAAGATGAATTGCTGCAGTTATTGCCTCAGAATTACAGCCGTTCGTTGGCGGTGATTTTTGACAGTGGTTTTGGTCTTATTAATGCTGAAGGGAGTTACTATCCGACCGTCGATTATCAAATGATTCTTGGTGTTGCTAATGGCCATGTGTCTGAAATGACAGAAGCCTATCTAAAGATTATGAATGACAATACGGTGAATCAGACGACGGTAGAGGAATACCTTGCAATCACTCCAGCCGAATTAGGTGAGAGGGCTGTAGAGCTAGAGGGATTCTTGATGACTTATTCAGAACGTCCGGAAGTATATACGGAGATGATTACCCGACTGCTTAATGTGACAATCTATAAGCTGAGTGCGCCGAATCCATTTGATGGTGCTGTAACAGAAGAAGGTATATTGAGTAATGAATATACAATCATGTATCAGCAAATATTGGACGAGCAAAAAACGCCCGTCATCACGATGGTTGCAGATAGCATTAGTCGATGGGTCGAGTCAAGAGCAGGTTATGTAGGCACTTACAGTGATATGGATGCCCTATATACAAAGGCTAACGAGCTCTTTGATGAAGCCTCCAATCTGGTTACAGACCAGTATATGCAACAGTGATTTGAATCAGTCTTAATGACCTTGGGGTGTAACATATGATAACCATATGAAATATTTGTAGAAAAGTATTGACAATCGTTGGTATTGTGGTAATATATATCTTGTTCTGTTGAGAGACAGAACACCCCGTGGAGGGGTTCCCGAGTGGCCAAAGGGGGCAGACTGTAAATCTGTTGCGATAGCTTCGAAGGTTCGAATCCTTCTCCCTCCATTGAATCTTATGATTCTTCTAAGTCAGCCGATGTGGCGGAACTGGCAGACGCACAGGACTTAAAATCCTGCGATGGCGACATCGTACCGGTTCGATTCCGGTCATCGGCACTTTTGAATCACTAAGATGGGCCCAGATAGCTCAGTCGGTAGAGCAGAGGACTGAAAATCCTCGTGTCGGCAGTTCGATTCTGTCTCTGGGCACTGCTAAGCACTGCAGAGGACTTAAGATCCTGCGAACTTAGTTCAACAATTTAATTTGCGCGAATGGCTCAGTGGTAGAGCATCGCCTTGCCAAGGCGAGGGTCGCGAGTTCGAATCTCGTTTCGCGCTCTATAATGAATGAAGATCATCCAATGTGGATGGTCTTTTTTCATTATAGGTGAAACTAGAGATTCGAAGGAGCTAGTGAGTTATCACAAATGAACACATTTGTTCATGGGTACGGTTCGAGTCCGTAGATTTAGAGTGCATTCTTCGTAGAATTACTGATCAAGCTGTGGCACCAGACAATTTAATACGTGTTAAAATAATTTATAAATATAATCTATTAATAAAAACAATCGAGGGATAACATGTCTGTAATCAACAATGAATCAAAAGAGCAAGTCAATAATATATTCACTGAAGAGTTCTGGAATAGAATTCGGTCCAATGATTATGAATGGACAGAGATGAAAATTATACAGATGCTTGAGATAATGCATAAAGGAATCGATGAGAAGAGGCGTTCATCGTATGGTATCGTGTATGTTGTTAATAACTTATGTAAGGACCTCTATTCAAGAATTTTGAAACAAAAGCTTGATCCATATGAGATAGGTTTAGGTATGATTCGAGGATTCACCGGATTCAGAAGCGTATGTGTTGGCTTTGGGGTAATCTCCCATGTAGGAGTTAAGACGCCGGAGAAAGTATGGCCAGTAATCCTTGAAGGGGCTGATCATGAACTTTGGGAAGTTAAAGAATTCATACAGATGTTTGTCAGGAAGATGACCAAGGTTCATAAGGACTATGTACAGAGCAAACTTATTGAATCGGCCCAATCAGACAATCCTAATTACAGGCGCTTTGCAAGTGAAGCACTTCGGCCGGTTGTAGAGAATCGCTGGATACAAGATGAACCAGAGTTTTCTTTAAAGGTGCTACGATGTTTATTCAAGGAACAGCATGAGTTTCCCAGGGTATCCGTAGGTAATAATCTTAGTGATTTATCAAGAAAGAATCCTGAGTTGATATTTGGTATAGTTGAGGAGCTTATGAGAATGAATGATGACAACAGCACTTTCATTGCCCATAGGGCCTGTAGAAACTTGGTTAAAACAGATAAAAAGCGAGTTTTGGATCTTCTTGGTGTAGATGAGTATGTTTATAAGGGGAAGAAGTATAAACGGTGATAATGGTATTCGAAAAGCATCCGCCTTATTCCTACAGAATAAGATGAAATTGATGAAATTTCATGGATATCAGCAAAAACTGAGTCGCTAACAGATGAAATTACCATTATCTTTTAAAGGGTCCGATGAAGCCGTGTCAACAATAGGTATAACGCGTTTAAAAATGAACAAAATCATCAGAGTGATTAGAATTTCGATTAGTAAAAAATGAGACGGTTTTGTAAGGCTGTGTTTATCGCCGAACTTGCATTTCAGTATAAGAAGCGTATAATTCAGATGTAATGCATAACGTTTAAAATTACGAGGTACATATATGGAAAATTCCGATCTTTCAATCTACGCGATTCCGGCCATTATACTGTTTGTTGGCATAGTATCATCTAAACTAAGTGGGTGGTTAAAACTACCTGACATAGTCTTATATCTTATTGCAGGGGTTATTATTGGCCCAACGGTACTGGATATTGCCAATGTAGAAACCTATTCGAACGTCAACCAATTTATACTTACTTTTGGTGCATCGTTCATATTGTATGATGGAGGGCGGGATATCAAACTTAGTGTTCTTCGTGAGATTAAGGTGACCGTTTTTCTACTTGCGACTCTCGGCGTGGTTATATCTATGTTGGTCGTTGGAATGGCTGCTACATATATCTTCCATCTTCCACTGATTTTTGGACTTCTAATAGGTGCTGTCATTGCTTCGACAGATCCGGCGGCGCTGGTGCCAATCTTCAAGAATATCAATATCGTGAGACGACTCAAGCAAACCATCATCAGTGAATCGGCATTTAATGATGCTGTCGGTGCTGTGTTGGTATTGACCATGTTGTTGGTAATTCAGTCAGGTGTGTTCTCGGTGAAAGAGGACTTGATCGAGTTAGTTAGGATGATTGGCTTTGGCGCAATCACAGGTATCCTTGTTGGGTTGTTCTTCTCTTACAGTGTCTCAGATCGAAAGTTTGCAATATTTACTGAATTTGCACCGATTGTTTCTGTGATTGCCGTATTGGCTTCCTATACTATCGCTGAAGCGATTGGAGGCAGTGGCTATATGTCAGCCTTCATTGCAGGCCTTATCTGTGGTAATAAGATAGAGTTGAAACTTAGAATACCAGATCAAGAATTCATTATACAAAAGCATGTCAGAGAAACCGTTGCAAGTATTATGAAGATATCCATATTTATTGTGCTTGGTATGCATGTGGACTTTACAGCTGTAGGTCATTATATGAAAGAGGGACTGGCGGTTGTCATGATTCTTGTGTTTCTGGCAAGACCGATATCGGTATTGATTTGTACAAAGCTTGATCGATCCATTCATTGGCAGAAAAATGAGATCCTGTTTATGATGTGGGTGCGAGAGACAGGGGTTATACCAGCGGCATTATCCAGTGTGATTGTAAGCAGTGGTGTCTTGCATGCTGACATTGTCTCGGCAGTTGTATTTATGACCATTGGCTTTACATTGTTTTTCCAAGCGACTACAGCAGGCTTCCTAGCAAAAAAACTTGGTTTGGTTGAAGAAGAAAATATTCTAAAAGTTGCCGCGTGAAATATTCAAGTGGCTTGAAGATTAACTGATTATAGAGTGAATAAAAAACGCTGAAATCCATATTGGGACTTCAGCGTTTTTTGTGTGCAAATTTCATTTTGTTACTGTAAGTATTTTGCTGCGAATCAATTATGATACCGTACAGATCCAGATATCGGTTCATCAGTCATTGTCTTTCTTCCTCAAATCAGGTAATAACGAACGGAATTCCATTGGTAATGGGAAGATGACAGTGTTGCCCTTGGTGTCGGCAGTTTCTGAAAGAGCTCTTAGTACCCTTAGTGTCATGGCGCCATCTTGCTTGCTGAGTATTTCAGAGGCTTCGGCAATTTTTTTTGCAGCCTCCTTTTCACCTTGCGCCTGAATAACGATGGCACGTCGATTCCTTTCGGCTTCAGCCTGCTTTGCGATGGCACGCTGCATTTCCTGAGGAAGGGTAACGTCCTTGATTTCAACTGCCGTTACTTTTATTCCCCAAGGGTCCGTCGCTTCATCGACGATTTTTTGAATGACTTTATTAAGTTTCTCCCGCTCTGATAAAAGTTCATCAAGATCCGCTTGACCGACGACACCCCTTAGCGTTGTCTGGGCATATTCAATGGTAGCTTCATGGTATCTGGCCACATTAACAATGGCTTCAGCAGGTTCTATGACACGATAGTATAGGACAGCGTTGATCTTGCAGGTGACATTGTCTTTTGTGATAACTTCCTGTACAGGCACATCATAGACAATCGTCCTAAGAGGGACACGGATCAGTTTATCGATGAATGGGATGATTAATATGAGTCCCGGTCCTCTGACGCCTGCTAGACGCCCAAGACGGAACAGTACACCCCGTTCATATTCAACAATGACTTTTATGGCTTTGGAGAATATTGCCAGTACGACAATGACGATACCAATGATGATGAAAGGACCAAGGTTGATTGGTAACATGGAATCACTCCTATTCTATGGAAATTCATGATTGTTGGTCGGTTGGTGGTATTGTAAGGTTCAAAACAATGCCTTCACGGTTGATGACTTGTACAGGTTGTCCTATTTTCAATGGTATATCACCAGATACCAGACCTTGCCATAATTCACCTCTAACCATGACGGTACAATGACGTCCGTCCAGTTCGAGAATGGTTGCGGTGATGCCTGAATATTCATCCATGCCGTGAACGGCCTTTTTGCGCCTGATCTTAAGGATGCCTCTGAGTATGACAATCATTAGAAGGGAAGCACCAATTCCGAGACCAAGTACCAAGGAAATTAAATTGGAAAACCAGCTTAGAGGCATCAATGGTTCTTTTGGTAAGAAGATGCCGCCAAGAACAATGCTGAGGATACCTCCGACGGATAAGACGCCATAAGTTGGTGTCAATGCTTCTGCAATCAGCATGATGATACCCAGCACAATCATTAGTGCGGCAAAAAGGTTCACCTCGAACATACCAAGCCCATATAAGCCGGCCATCAGTGCGATAGCGCCTCCGACTTCGGGAATATAGGTTTCTGGTGCATTGAAGCCGATGACCAAGCCGTAGAGTCCTATTATGACCAATAGGAAGCTGAGTTGTGGGTTGCTGATTAAAGAAGTGGCTTTCTCTTGCGTGTTCATGCCCAAGGGAACAATATTCGGTTCTGATGTATTCAAAGTGGTGGCTTTACCATTAATGATAATCTCTTCGCCGTCAAGCTCATCCAATAGTGCATTCAAATCTCTGGAAATATAATCGATGACCTTGTTGTCTAGAGCTTCCTGCGCATTTAGAGTCAGATTTTCAGTAACGAACTGTTCGACCACATCACCGTTTCGTCCTCTTTCTTCTGCAACACTTCGGATGTGTCCGGCCAGAAACTTGATGGTCTTCTCATCGGCAGCGTTTGATGTACTGCCTTCTTCACTGAAACCTATAGTCACAGGCATAGCGGCACCGCAAGTGGTGCCAGGGGACATAGCGGCTGTGTGTCCACTCACCAGAATGAAACTACCGGCGGATGCGGCAATAGCACCTTGAGGTGCAACGTAGGTGATGATGGGTACATCTGAGGCAAGCAATGCCTCTATAATCACCAGCGTTGCATCGACGAGACCGCCAGGGGTATTGATGAGCAACACAAGAGCATCTGCCTGATTTGCTTCAGCCAGCTCAATGCTTCTACTTATATAATCGGTTGTGCCACGAGAAATGATGCCTTCGATGTTGATGGTATAGATCAGCGGTCTTGAAGTGTCTTCATTAGAAAAACTAATAGATGCGGATATAAGGGTCGACATGAGGAAAACGAAGAAAAGTATCCTGAATCTTAATAAATATCTATTCATTAGCATCACCCTATTCTATCTTCAGTATAGCAGATTATTGGGGGTTAGTGTGATAAAAGAGATATGACCAACAGACCATTTAGATACTGATTGATGCCAGGAATAAGGTCGTGATAGAATGAATGTCATAAATATGCAAATATACCAATGAAAGGTGATAAAAATGAACAGACCGATTATGAAAGACATATTCTTTTTGAACCAACCATCAGAACCTGCAACCAAAGAAGACATAACAGTGGCGCAGGATTTGTTGGATACATTAGAAGCTAATAAAGAAAAGTGCGTTGGATTGGCCGCCAATATGATAGGTGTAAAGAAGCGGATCATTGCTGTGAATATGGGCATGATTAATGTGGCGATGATGAATCCGGAGATTATAGGTAAGTCGGGAACATATGAAACGGAGGAAGGGTGTTTGTCCCTTACTGGTGTCAGGAAAACAACAAGGTATGAAGAGATTGAATTGGCTTACGAAGATGTGAGTTTCAAGAAGCGACGACAGAAATTCTCAGGATGGGTGGCGCAGATTATCCAGCATGAAGTGGATCACTGTAACGGTATCATTATCTAAGACAATAACGTTAGATCATGTGCAGCACTAGGGGACGAAATGTATCCGTATAATTCGTATACTTTACTGAGAGAGGAGTAATTTAATTACAGGGAAGTCCATATTTTTGAAATGGTTCATGAAAAAAATTTATATCTCTAATTTCAAATGTGATGGGTCGATAATTAAAGAAGGGGTAAGTGCAGCCACAAATGGAACTTTTTGATATCGCTATATCCTATTTTAGAAATAATAGTGGATATAGATCATAACGTTGGGAGGCTAAGACACATGAGAAAAGTAACAGCATTATTATTATCCGTATTATTAATGGTATATCTGATGCCGTCAGGTTTTATTGAGGCAAAGGACCAAGATTTGATTTCCAGTGAGATATCCGACGAATTATTGACAGATGACGTTGAATATGTGGACGATGAAATACTTGTCAAATACACTGGAGAAAAGAAATTTAAGGTCGTTAAAGTGAAAAAAGGCGATGTGGAAAAGGCCATTGAGAAATATAAGAAGTTAAAGAATGTTGAGGTTGTAGAACCGAATTATATTGCTCATGCTCATGGCGTTTCTGATCCATATTATGATTACCAGTGGAATTTACGAAGTGCCGATGAAGGTGGTATGAATGCCGAGGCGGCATGGAATTATTCAACGGGCTCAGGTGTTGTTGTCGCTGTCATCGATACCGGTGTTGCTAATAACGCACCCGACTTGCTTGGTACATCATTCACGGATGGGTATGACTTCGCAAATGGTGACACAGACCCATATGACGATGAAGGCCATGGAACCCATGTGGCTGGTACAATAGCTCAAGCGACTAATAATGGCGAAGGTGTGGCTGGTGTTGCATATGATGCAACCATTATGCCAATTAAAGTATTAGACAGTTCAGGGTCCGGTTCGTACTATGACATAGCAGATGGTATTAGGTATGCGGCTGATGAGGGTGCTGATGTTATTAATATGAGTCTCGGTGGTTCTCGTGGTGCTACTGTCCTTGAGGATGCAATTATCTATGCTTATAATAAAGGTGTGACAATTGTTGCCTCAGCAGGTAATAGCGGACGACAAGGAATCGGTTATCCAGCGGCTTATGACGATTATGTCATTGCAGTAGGTGCGACAGGGTCTTCAGAACCAGACGATGGTTCAATCAATGATATTGATAGAGCATACTATTCCAGTTATGGTAATCAGTTGGATATAATGGCGCCAGGTGGCGACTATTATGATGATAACAATAATCCAGGAGATGGTTCATGGGATGGTATATTGCAAAATACTTTTGAAATAGTAGGTGGCGAATACAACTTCAGCTATTACTTCTACCAAGGAACATCTATGGCATCCCCACATGTTGCCGGCGTTGCAGCATTGTTGCTTTCAAAAGACTCGACCTTAACACCAACAGATGTTGAGAAGGTGCTTGCAGAGACAGCACTAAAGGTTGGTGAGAATTTTTATGGCACTGACTATTATGGGGATCTTGCTGGGTTAATTGACAGCACTTGGAATAAATACTATGGCTATGGACTGATTGACGCAGAAGCAGCATTGTCATCCTTGTCAGTAACGCCTAATACGGCGCCCTCAGTTACAGTCAATGAACCAATCGATGGAAGTAGTTTTGACTATGATGCATCAATTACATTCAGTGGAAGTGCCACAGATTCAGAAGATGGGGATTTGACCGTTGATATATTATGGAAATCTAATCTTGATGGCAATATAGGTTCAGGCGGAAGCTTTACAGCAAATCTATCTGTTGGAACACATACGATTACTGCATCCGTTACAGATAGTGGTGGATTGGTAGGAAGCACCAGTTTTGTAGTAACAGTCAATACGAATAGTGAATTAACGCCAATAGTAACAATAGATTCGTCTATAGACAGTGATGTATATAGCTTCAAGGATGCTGTCACGGTATCAGTATCTCTAGAAAATGTCTTGAATCCTACTTCGGTTAAGCTCTTAGCTCAAGGAGTAGACGGTACATCCACAGCAGGCATCATACTTTGGGAGGAAACGAAGCTAACGGATACGGATGGTAATGTGAGCTTTTTATTCAAGATTGGCAATAGCAGAAGGAATCCTGCTGGAGACTATACCATCGAGGCATTATATGTCGATGGGAATATAACATCAAATATCGTAACAGTAACAGTCAAATAGTTAATAATTGAAATATTGAACAGTGAATAAATAAGGGTAGCATCAAGGAGTAAAAAACTTGATGCTACCCTTTTGTTTTTGTACTGATAGTCTTTAACCAACATCGGTACAATCATTAGAAGCCGATACGACAGCTTTCTTATTCTCTATAACCACCAACCGAATATAGAGCAGTAACCCAATGACCAAAGGTATAATCATAAAGCCATACATAAGATTATAGCCAATCAGTCCGGAAAGGGAGCCGGCAATTAGACTACCGGTACCAATACCGATGTCGAAGCCTGAGAAAAATGTGGCGTTTGCAGCCCCTTTTCGTTCCATAGGTGCATCGGTTACAGCCATTGTTTGCAGACTGGTTTGAACAGCACCATAGGCAACACCTTGAATCATAGCCGCCATATAGAACACAATCTCAGATGGGAAGAAGGCCAACAAAGCCATGGATATTATGAAACCAATAAAGCCCGGAATCAAGACACGCGAATACCCATAATGGTCGATGGCTCTACCAAGTAAAGGGCGGGAAATGAATAAGGTAATGGCATACAGGGTGAAAAAGAGACCGACATGGGCATAATTCATTTCTTTACCGTAGAGAATGATGAAGCTGAAGACAGAGCTTATAGCAATACCGATCGTAATCATAATAAGTGATGGTTTATACGCGCTTTTCTCATAAGGGGAGAATTTTTTGATCTTCTTCGAAGGTTTTTTGTAATTGCCTGATACGGCAATGAATGCGACGATTGTTAATAAAGAGATACTGGTGAAGGCAACACCGTTGAAGTCGAATTTTTCAAAGAGGAAAAGACCGATCATCGGCGCCAGTGCTAATGAAAAGCTTTGTGAAAGAGTGAAGAATCCCATACCTTCTCCGAAGCGGGATTTTGGAATGATATCTGCTGCGATGGTATTACTGGAAGTTGTGGAGATACCCCATCCGAAACCAAAGATGGTTCTTAAGATTAAGACGATTGTTATGGTGCTGAATAATGTATAACCCAATAATGCGGTAAGAAGAAATGCAACGCCAATGAATAATATGATTTTTCTTCCAAATCGATCAACCCCATATCCAGCAAAAGGCCGGACAATCAATGCAGCGACAGTCGACAGGGCACCGCTGATGCCAATCAGTTCGTTCGCTCCATCACTTAATGCGTGAACATATAAAGGATAAGTGGAGAGCTGTAGTTGGTTACCAATGAAAAGGAAGGCGTTGATTACAACGATACCGATAAAGCTGGTGGTCCATAGATGCGGTTTAGCGTTCATAATTTTCTCCCAGGCTATTTTATTTATATGACATTTAGTGATATTTTCTTAGACACCATATATACTTAATGCACGTAATTTAACGGTTTGGTAAATCGGGCGCGAGGTAAGTTAGATTTCTTATTACATATTATACACAAGTGAGCAGAATAATCCAGTAAGAAAAGAGCGTATAAACGGTCAAATAAAAGATATACTAGTCAATGACCCATGTGATTCCATCGATAAATTAAGTTAGAAATCTTAAGAATGACTGTAGATTTAACGCGCGTTTATGATATAATGATAAACAAGGCAATCGCCATTGGATGAGGTTGAATTTCATTTTTAAAATTATGTAAATAAATAGGTACTAAGGCTTAAACCCTAAGAGGTGTTATAAGTCTTATGAATGTTGAATCATATCACAACTTTGATTTTGCTTGTATTGATAAGCAAAGGCGTAATGGTTTTCATACTTATTAATGTGTAGTAGAAACTTAACCATAGATCAAGGAGGTATTATCAATGATGAAACATGTGAAACGGTTATTTACAACAGTTATTGTTTTGGCTCTACTCATGTCGCTATCAAGTATTGGGGTCAGCGCAGCAGAAGAGTCGGTATTAAGTGATGATGTCATTCGTATTCTCTATGAGAAGACCAATAATCCGATGATGTGGATTGACTTTCTTGAAGAGAACCAAGAGGATGCCATGGGTAAATGGTTGCCTCTACTATTAATGAAACTGGCGTCTGGTACTCAGGGCAAAGAGGTAATGGATATGACTTACATGACAGTGACAGAAGGATTTGATTGGGGGCCAGCGATTACTAAGTTGGTCTTGTACCCTGGTGTTGCTATTGACGAGAACACATTATCTGAAGATACTTTTGAAGTGATATCTGTTAGAAGCTATAAGGATTTTGATTTTTCTACATATAGTTTTGCTGATCCTGCCAGCGACCATGAAGTAGCAAGAACAGTAACTGCGGCCTATTTATCCGATGCACAGGGGAATAAAACAACCGGTGGCACATACATAACATTGGAGATGCCTGTGGGGCCAACGATGTCTGAAGGGTCACCGTTCAATTACAACTTCCTTAACGGTTTTAATGAATATGTGACGACAAGCTATAAGATTAGTTTGTCGGATACGGCAGAGTTGACAACGATGGAAGGAACAGAACTTGCACTGATTCCTACAGATTCAGAAGAATATACAGGGGATATGAAGTTGATCGCTGATGAATTCAACAATGACCAGCCTTTCAGTTATGATGGCATCGACTTGTTGTATGCAGACTATGTACCAGAGACCGGTTCTACAGAGGCAGGTAGCAATCCTTTGATAATATGGCTTCATGGTGCTGGTGAAGGTGGCACAGATACAACCATCTCACTTCTTGGCAACAAGGTGGTTAACCTGGCTACAGATACTATTCAACAGTACTATGGTACTACAGGCGCATATATTCTGACGCCACAGGCACCAACCATGTGGATGGATTACGATGGTACTCATACTTACAACAACTCTGTTGAAGGCAGTATGGGCGATTCCTACTACACAGAAGCACTTATGGCATTGATAGAGAACTATGTGACGATGCATCCTGAGATTGATCCAAACAGAGTCTACCTTGGAGGCTGTTCCAATGGTGGTTACATGACCGTTCATATGATCACAACCTATCCTGAGTATTTTGCGGCAGCCTATCCTGTCTGTGAAGCTTACAGCGTGGATTGGATCACGGAGAACGAAGTCATGGCCATTAAGGATATGCCAATATGGTTTACTCATGCCAAATCAGACAGTGTCGTCCCTGTAGCTGAAGGTACAGGTGGTGTGATGGATTTCGTTCCAACCGTTGGTGCAGATGGTCAGATTGTTCTTAAGGATGATTTTTCAACGGCTATGTATGAACGTCTAATAGCGGCCGGAGCAACAAATGTCCACTATTCGTTGTTTGAAAAGGTTGAAGATACAACTGGTATGTACCTCCAGGAAGATGGGGTAACTCCATATGAATATATGGGTCACTGGTCTTGGATTCACACTTTGAATAATGAGTGTGTTGAAACGATAGGTGGCGTTGATACAAGCATCTTTGAGTGGTTAGCGATGCAAAGTAAGTAAGAATGATGAACTGCGACAGAAACAACAGAAGGGAGTTGCCTAAGGCAACTCCCTTCTAATTCGTGGATTTCCGATACTCCATAGGTGTACATCCATTAAGCCGTTTGAATTGCCTGGAGAAATAAGAGACATTGGGAAAGCCACTGGCCAATGCAATTTCGCTGACGCTTTGCTGGGTTGTGATCAGTAATTCTTTGGCGTAAGTCATTCGGCTTGTCAGTATATAACTGGAAAGAGATTCGCCGGTCTCTTCCTTGAAAATGTGTGACAGGTAGTCTGGACTGATATAGGCTAGGGTAGCCAGTTCGCCTCTACTAAGTTCTTTGCTTAGGTTGGCTTTGATGTATTGCTTAACAAGCTTAACGGTGGATTCTGATTCATCCGTGGCATCCACCACTTGGCGGAAGGTTTCCATTGCATGATTCAACCATTCTTTGATTTTTCCTACTGAATCACAGGCCTGCTCATAGATGGCAGTGGTTTCTTTATCGCTGAAAAGTATGTGGGCAGATTCGCCTTTTTTATCAAGAATTGAATAGATAATCTGCAGATAATCATGTTTGAACCGGATGAGATCCCTCCGGCTGGCGGCATGGTTTATTTGCAGTTCACATAGATAATCAAGGGCTGAAGCGGTGGCTTCGTCGTATTTCTTTTGTGTTAGTAATTCGGTCCACTGTTCTAAAGGTATAGATATGAAAGTATCAGTACCGGAAGATGGCTGTAATGTGCTGATGACATCCCTGTTGTGGTGGATGTTCTGATAAGCCTGTTCCTTGAGGCTTGTGAGGATTGGGCTTACATCAGTGAGCTGAATCGCTTCGTTGATATAGAGTTGAAAGTTCCCAGGAAGCCATTCCTTCAGGTTGCCAATCAGTTGGTGGCACAAGTGAGTGAATAAGGAAAAGTCGCCGGTAGCATCGGCTTGTAAACACAGAAAAAAATCCTGCTCATTCAGTCGAATCATCGCTTCAAAGGCGTTGAAGGGCTCTAATGTTTCTATTACTACATTCTTAATGGCATAATCATAAAGATTTGTCTCAAGTCGCTCATCTTCTTTACTAAGGAATGTTCTAAGCAACCCAACGTAATAATAGTCCCCTGACATTGTATTTGGCATATTGTACCGACGAAGATTTTTGCTGATATGTTCCATAGAAAGAGGAATGACATCGTGACATAATGCATTCCAGAACTGTTCTCGTTCTTGATGCTTCTGAAGGTGCTGTGACTGTTCTTCAAGGGAGTTTCTCTTTTGTTTCTTCTTGTAACTGTTGATGGCGTTGGTGATGCATGGCATCAGTTCCTCTTTTCCAACAGGCTTTAACAGGTAGTCGGCACTTTGGAGCTTCAGTGCACCAAGGGCATAATTAAAATTGGCATAGGCAGTCAGAAAGATTGTCTCCGTATCGTAGCCTTCCTTAAGTACCCATTCGACTAATTCCAGACCGGATCCCTGAGGCATTTCGATATCGCAGACCATCACCTCAATACGCTCTTTTTGAAAGAATTCCTTGGCTTGTGTCATATTGTAAGCACAATCAATCCGATTAAAATGGATATCTGAATTTTGTATGATATTTTTTAGGCCTTCGGCATAATAGAATTCATCATCGACGATCAGTAAATTCATATATCTGTCCTCTCCCTGTGGGTCATAGCACTTTCGTATGGGATTTCTATATCGATCTGTGCTCCGGCATCCGGATGATTGCAAAAGCTGAAGTAACAATTGTCAACACCGAAGACCAAGGAGGCCCTTTGATAAACGTTGCGAATCCCATAGTGTTTGGAGCTCTTGTGTTGGATATAGGTGTAGGTATCCTGTAATTTTTCCAGAAAAAGGGGATCAAAGCCTCTACCGGTATCCCAAATGGTCAAGTGAATCAAATCTTCATTGTCTGAAAGTATGCGTTCACTGCTGATGTGTATATCGACGGTCTTGCCGTTGACGACTTCGTATTTGATGGTGTTCTCAACAAAACTTTGTAGTATGAGAGGAATCACCTTAGCATTCAGCGTCTCTGGAGCAATGTCTTCATAGAGCTGTATGCCATTCGGATAACGGATTAAGGACATCTCAATATAATTACGAACATGATTCATTTCTTCATCCAGTGTAACAGTTTTTTCAGAAGAAAGGGTGTAGCGGAGGTGTTGGCTTAGATCTTGAAGCAGCGCCTTTGTCAAATCGTTACGTCCAAGATCAGACAGTTGATAGGCAAGGCTTAGAGCATTGATGAGAAAATGTGGCGCTATTTGAAGTTTTAAGAAATCAAGGCTGATATCTTGTTTCTCCAGTTTCTCTTCATAGAAGCTGATCTGTAATGTCTTGATTTCCTGAACCATTTCATTGAAAGTGGTATTGATCTCGGCGAATTCTGTGGCTACTTTGGCATTTGGAAGACTGGTGTTTAGATTTCCCTGTTTAAGGGTTATAATAGCCTCATGCAACCGATCAAGAGGGTTTACTACCAAGCGGGTGATGGCTGACAAAGTCAATAACATGAAAAAGGTGACCATTAACAGCACAACTATGAGTACTGGTCGGTACTTTTGGATATCCACATTGAACTGTGTCTCAGGTATAAGAGCTATTAAAGTGAATGGGTTGGCTCTCATCGGGGCATCCACCAACAAATAAGTATTGTCCTCAATTTTAACCGTATGAGCATTGGCACCTTCTGATATGGGTGGTATGGACACAGAGGCAATCAAAGGATCGGAAGTAAGAAATTGGCCATCCATATCCGTAAGGAAAATCAGGTCTCGCAAGTCTTCTCCTGCAAAAGGTTGGAGCATGTTATCCACCAATACCCAAGCGCCGATATAGCTGTTGTTTATTTTTAGAATTCGTACAAGAATGTGATGGCTGTCAACATTCATAGCATGCCAGTGGTGGATATTAACGTCATTGGAACCTGTGTTTGCAAGAATATAATCTTCTATATGCTGATTGATCAGATTGCTTGTCGTGGTTTGTACAGTGCCTCGCATTGAGGAGATGAAAGTATCGCTTGGCTGACTGTAGAGAAAGAAACAATCCAGATCATAGAGAGTTGTGGCTGAAGCAAAGTCACGATTTAAGCGGTAATTGGCTGAGAACCACTCTGACTTACCCATTTCATTACGTTCTATAATAAAGATATCGCTATTATTTAAGGCATAATCGATGAGATAATTCTCAGTCAACGTAAACAGGTCATCGATTCTGTTCTGGAAGGTGGCAAGGTTGGTCTGGGTGACATCATAAAGCCGGTTTTGAAGCTCTCGATAAGCAATGGCGTTGTTAATGAATACGACAAGCATCAATCCAATAAAGATACCCGCAATAAGCAACATGAGCTTTGCGCGCAACGATTGTAATGACATAATATCGACCTCCCCCAATAGTGTTTTATGATGCGTATACCAATAGGACGCTCTTATCATAGCATAGCTATGGAAGGTGGGACAATACTTTAGGTGGCTGTTAATGTACATTAGCAGAATAGTGCAAATTCATAACAGGATAGTTTATTTTTATTCTAGGAGAATCTTTATATAATCAGAGATGTAACCGGTCGGTGCATCTGCAGCCGATTGCAATGAACCGGCGAGCATTTCGAAAGCGAGGAGAAGAAATGAAACGATTACTAAGCGCAATATGTATCATGATCATGATTTTGAGCATGACAGCTTGTGGTGGTGGGGACACTGATTCTGGGGGAAACAGTGGCGGCACTTCAAGTGAAACAACAACAGGGGCCGAAGCTGCAAATGAAGATGAGAAAGGTGAGCCGACACACTTGGTGATGAACTTCATGACCTTCATCGGAGCGCCTAATGATACTCAGATCGTACAGGATGCCATCAATGAGATTACGAGAGAACGTTATAATATTGAAGTGGAATTGCAGATATCCGACATCAGTTCTTACAGGCAAGCACTGACACTGGCTTTATCCAGTGGCGAACAGCTGGACTTAGTACAGACTATTACAGCTGGATACAATACCTTGGCACAACAGGGATTCTTAATGGATCTGGAAAAGGATGGTTTAATAGACAACTACGGTACAGGTATTGCACCAGCAATAGGACAATCTTATGTGGATGCCTGTCGTATCGATGGTGTGCTATACGGCGTGCCTAATGGACGTGATATGGCACAGGGACGAGGTTGTGCAGCCATAGGAACTCAGTACCTTGAAGGCATTGGCTACGAGGTGGATGAAAGTCAGGAGATCATCCAGATTACTGTTGAAGAGCTTAATGAGATCTACGTGAAACTTCATGAGACGTATCCTGAGCTTGAGGTCTATAGACCAACAACCAACTCCATGCTTCAATTTTCCAACGTAGACGCATTAGGCGGTACTGTCTTTGGTGTTCTGCTTAATAATGGTCAGGAACTAAAGGTGGAGAATCTTTTCACCAGTGATTACTTTAAAGATTATGCGGCAAGAATGTACGATTATAATCAGATGGGCTATATCAGCCAGGATGCGGCAACAGATACTACTGCAGTAACAGAATTGGTGAAATCCGGTGTTCTTATGAGCTATACAACAGGTGGTAAACCAGGGATCAAGCAACAGGAAACAAACCTTTGCGGTATGCCTATGACCATCTTCCAAACCATGGATGATTACGTCGCTTCTGCTGCACCAACTCAGTTCCCTTGGGTTATTCCGATTAATACTGTTGATGCTGAAGCATCTATGACTTTGTTGAATGCGTTCTATACGGATGAAGACTTGGCGAACTTACTTAGCTGGGGGATTGAAGGTACCCATTATAAGGTTCTTGACAGCGGTTTGATCACCTATGCAGATGGTGTGGATGCCGGTAATTCAGGCTGGAGCCATAATGTTGGCTGGGAATTGCCAAACCAGTTCATCACTTATGTTTGGGATGGGAACAGCCCGACACTTTGGGAGGACATCAAGACCTTCAACACAGAAGCAACCAAATCAGCAGCTATGGGCTTCTCTTTTGACACAACCAACGTTGCTACAGAGATTACTAGTGTCACCAACGTGTACAGTGAATATCAGATGGGTATTGAGTATGGATTCCTTGATCCAGCCACAGCCATTGATGAAATGAATGACAAGATGATGACAGCAGGACTTGATAAGATCATTGCTGAAAAGCAAAGCCAGCTTGATGCTTGGGCAGCAGCCAATAAGTAGCACATGAATAAAAAGAGTCAGCCCGGATTAGGTCAGATAATTCGGGCTGTCCTTTACACAGAAAGATGTGGTTGGAGTCATGACAAAGCATGTGAAAAAATTCAAACATTTCATACCGGTCTACATCATGATGTTGCCCGGACTGATCTATCTATTCATCAACAATTATATGCCTCTGCCGGGATTGGTGGTCGCATTCAAACAATACCATGCGGTCAAAGGCATATTCGGCAGTGACTGGATTGGTCTAAAGAATTTCGAATACCTATTTAAGACCAGTGATGCATGGGTGATTACGAGGAACACAATTCTTTACAATGTGGCATTCATTATTCTGAATACAGTCATGGCCATAGGGATTGCGGTATTGCTAAGTGAGATTAGAGGACGTGTGAAAAAAGTCTATCAAAGTTCTATTTTACTGCCTAACTTACTTTCAACGGTCATTATCGGCTATTTGGTCTTTGGGTTTTTCAGTGTGGAGAATGGCTTCGTTAATAACAGCATTTTGCCACTGCTTAATATAGAGCCAATCAAATGGTACAGTGAAGCTCAGTATTGGCCATATATCATCATTGTCACCAATGCATGGCGAAGTATCGGATATCTGTGCATCATCTATTATGCTTCGATCTTAGGCTTTGATAGGGCTTATTACGAATCAGCACTCATAGACGGAGCCGGGCGTTGGAAGCAATTCCTCTATATCACTTTGCCTCTTTTGAAGCCTACGATCATTATGCTGGTACTCATGGCTATTGGAAGAATTTTCTATTCAGACTTTGGCCTGTTCTATCAAGTACCAATGAATCAAGGGGCTTTGTACGCAACGACCAATACCATCGATACTTATGTCTATAGAGGTCTGATGCAACTTGGCAACATATCCATGTCTTCTGCCGCCGGCTTGTATCAATCCGTCGTTGGGTTCATTCTAGTAGTTGCGGCCAATGGCATTGTTAGAAAAATTGACAGAGACAGCGCGCTGATATAGGAGGCATTATGAATTCAAGAAAGAATAAAATCATTAATGGGGCCTTTCATTTGGTCATGATTTACCTGACAGCGGCAGCACTGATTCCAATTTTATTAATGGTCATATCTTCGTTTACAGAGAATGCCTCACTGCTACAGAATGGGTATTCTTATTTACCTGAAAAGTGGAGCACTTATGCCTACGAATGGATTTTCACTTCCAGCAGCAGTATGGTCATAAGGGCTTATGGTATCTCAGCGATCCTTACAGTTACCGGTGTTAGTATCAGCTTGGTCATCACAACCTTACTAGCTTATGGTTTGTCAAAAAAAGGTTTGCCTTTTAGAGGGTTCCTTACATTCATCGTCTTTTTCACCATGCTGTTCAATGGTGGGTTGGTGCCGACTTATATTAACTATACCAATGTTTTCCACATTAAGGATACTTTTGCAGGGATTCTTGTTCCAACTTTGATGATGAACGCATTTAATGTATTGCTTATGAAGAGTTATTTTGTTTCTAACGTACCGGATGAAATTCTAGAAGCGGCATATATCGACGGTGCCGATGAATTCAGAACGATGTTGACCATAGCACTGCCTATGGCTAAGCCGATTATTGCCACCATTGGTTTGTTTGTGGGCATTGCCTATTGGAACGACTGGATGAATGGTTATGTATATTTGGTGAAACGAACGGATTTATTTAGTATTCAAAACTTGTTGAACCGTTTGATGCAGAATATCCAGGCTTTGACCCAGAACGCAACCAATCTGAATGAGGCGGGGCAAGGTCTTAGTCAGATTCCAACGGCGACTGTAAGGATGGCGATGGCGACACTTGGCATCTTGCCGGTGATCATCATATACCCTTTTGTCCAGGGATATTTTGTTAAGGGGATTACATTAGGAGGGGTCAAAGGATGAGAAGAGAACCATTTTATCAAGTACCTGACAATAAGAAGATTCGCGTGATCATTGATACGGATGCTTATGCAGAGGGCGATGACCAATACGCCATTGTTCATGCACTTTTAACGCCTAAGTTTGAAGTGATGGGCATTGTTGCGGAACATTTTGGTGATCGTTTTGAGAACACTATGGAAAAAAGTTATGAAGAACTGGAACGCCTGATCAGTAAGATGGATGGGGTGGATGTGCCAATCTATAGAGGACAGGTCAAGAGACTGTCGGATGCACCGGATGAACCGATATCAGAGGGTGTTCAGTTTATGATGGATGAAGCCATGTCAGAGGATGAGCGACCTCTTTTTGTATTGAATATGGGCGCTGTCACAAACATTGCCAAGGCTTACCAGGTGGCTCCGGAGATAGGTGATAAAATGATTGCCATCTGGATTGGTGGCGGACCTTATGGTGGTGCAGTGATGGACTTTAATGCAGGCAATGACCCTGCAGCAGCGAATGTGCTTATTGGGTCATCCATTGAATTGTGGCAGATTCCTATGACGGCATACACACAGATGGAAGTATCCTTTCATGAGCTGTATGACCGTGTGAGACCATACGGTGAAGTGGGTAAATACATATTCGAGAATCTATTGGAAGTCAGTGATGTGGAATGTGCCATGGACTTTAGTGCCTGGCCAATGTTCCAACAGGCGAGCAAGGGTGCAAGAACCATGATTATCCGTTCCGGTGAGGGCTGGTCTTTAGGGGATAGTCCTGCAGTTGGGGTTCTTGTTACAGGGCAAGGTAAGCACCAGGAAGTAAGAAAGGCACAATACATTAATGCAGACGGCAGTTATGGTGATTTTGTTGGTGAAGACAGAATGGTAAGGGTCTATCACAGCATTGACAGTAGAGTGATTCTAGAAGACTTGTTTGCAAAACTCAAGTATCAGTATGGTGAGACGTTATAAGTACCTCATAATCTAATTGTCAATTGGAGGGAGAATCGGAATGAATGGTGTATATAGAACAATAGTGGATGTAACAGACTTTGGGCCTTATGTATCTAAGATCATATTCAAGGTGCCAAGACCTGTTAAGTCAGAGATGGTGACAAAAGATACCTTCTCTGTCTATGTTGACAGGCGAGATATTGTCACAGGTGACACCGTTGAGGTTAGACAGGGGTGGATGTCAGAGGTTAAGTACCCTTCAAGAGGCTACTGTGAGATTGAAGGGGCTTATGTTTCTACAATGGATGGTGAAGCCGTAGAAGAAGGCCCTTATATTACTTTGGCTTTACCGACGAGGCCTTTTTACCAGTTGTCATCGACCATTGCTGTCAGTGAGCATCACAATCAGTTTGTGTTCAATGACTTTAAGGTAACACAAGTAATGCCTATTGGCGATGAAGAGGTAGGCAGCTTGACGGGCCTTGTTTACAACAGATTCATGAATGAAACGATTCCTCATAAATCTGGATGGGTGAATGGTACATCCATTGATAAGAAGATGCCTTTAAAGTACGGTTATTATGCACCCACAATCGGTAAAGGCAAACGGCCATTGATCATATGGCTTCACGGTGGAGGGGAAGGTGGCGATGACCCTACAGTTGCTTATATTGGCAATAATGTGGTGAACTTATCCAAAGATAAAGTGCAAAGCTATTTTGATGGTGCCTATGTTCTAGCACCTCAATCTCCGACCATGTGGATGGACGATGGTATCGACATGATCGGTGATAAAGGTGAAACCATTTACCTTGAGGCTCTAAAGAATCTTATAGATGAGTTTGTTGAGCTTCATGAGGACATAGACAGAGATAGAATCTATCTAGGTGGCTGTTCCAATGGTGGTTTCATGACCATGAAGCTTATTATTGCTTATCCGGATTACTTTGCCGCTGCTTATCCGGTATGTGAAGCCCTTTATGATCGGGTGATTACCGATGAGCAGATTGATAGCATCAAACATATCCCGATTTGGTTTACACATGCCAAGAACGATACCATTGTAGCGCCTGACTTAACCGTTGTTCCTACTTATAAAAGACTCATCGAAGCGGGCAATGAGCAGGCGTATTTTTCCTACTTTGACGAGGTGATTGACAGCAAGGGTTATAAATACGATAACTTTGGCCATGCCTCATGGATTCTTATGCTGAATGATGAATCCAGATTGGATTTCGATGGCCAGCCAGTTATTCATGAAGGTGAGGCAGTGACTTTGCTTCGATGGTTGTCGAAACAAAGCAGGCAATAGGACCTTGATACATGGATGATATAAAGAATGCAATGCTAATGTTGAAACAATTGTTTTCACATGGGGTTGTGTTCTTTTTTTATAAGCATAAGACACAAATTTATAGATTGAGGATAGATTATTTGATAGGATGGGGCAAAAGCATTTGCTAAAATACAGTTATCCGATTAAGTTTCACCTGTAACTGTCAATCAAATTTTGAGGAGGTAGTTATGCAAAAAAGGTTTAATGTATTATTGGGATTGTTACTGACAATAATGTTAATGGTATCTGCGTGTAGTTCAGGGGGAAGTGGCGACACAGAGGCGGATACAAGTGGCAGTGATGCAACGTCAAGTGACAGCAGTGCTTCTGATGAAAGTGCCACAACATCCGGTGGTTCAGAAGAAGATAAGGAAATTGTCTTCTGGAATATCAATACGGAGGAGCCAATGAAAACCATTGTGCAAGATGCTGTAGACAGATACAATGCCAATACACAATCCGGTTATCACATTACTAATGTATCCACACAGAATGATACGTATAAGGAAAAGTTGGTTATAGCCATGAGCTCAGGGCAAGGGCCTGATATGTACATCACTTGGTCAGGCGGACCAATGAATGAATATATAGACTCAGGCTTTGGACAGCCAATCACTGAATATGTCAATAATAGCGAATGGGGTAGTAAGATTATGGATGCCTCCCTTGCACAAGCGTCTTATAAAGGGGACATCTATGCAGTGCCAATGGGCGGTATTACCTTATCTGGTGTATGGTATAACAAAGAAATGTTTGCCAAATACGGTCTTGAAGTACCAAAGACCATTGCAGAATTAGAAGCAGTTTGTGACACGTTGGTTGCTAATGGCATCACACCATTTGCCTTGGCTAATGCTTCAAAATGGACTGGTTCCATGTACTTCATGAACCTTGCGACACGTTACGGTGGCCTTGAGCCATTCCAGGAAGCCGCAGCAGGAACAGGCAGTTTTGAAAATGATGCCTTTGTCTTTGCTGGTGAGAAAATTCAAGAGTGGGTTAGTAAAGGCTACTTCCCAGAAGGCGTGAACAGCCTTAGCGAGGATGACGGTCAATCAAGACAGTTGCTTTATCAGGAAGCTGCCGCGATGACTTGTATCGGTTCATGGTATGCTTCCACAATGCCTAGTGAAAGTGAAGAGTTCTACAATGAAAAAATGGGTTGGTTCCTGTTCCCTGAACTTGAAACATCCGACGCAGATCAAAGCCTTGTTATCGGTACTGTAGGTGATAACTTTATTACCATGAACTGTGAGGGAGAGAAATTGGATGCGGCAATGGAATTCTTTGATTACTATTGGTCAGAGGAAGGAACACAAGCATTGTACGATGCAGGAAGAATGCCAGCGGTGGAAGGTGTAGCGGATCATGTTACAGATCCTAACCTTAAAGATGTATTGAATGCATCTATGGCTGCCAGTGGTACACAGCTTTGGTATGACCAGTATTTACCACCGGCAGTAGCCGAAGTGCATAAAGATACTTGCCAAGAATTATTCGGATTGACAATGACGCCACAAGAAGCCAATGCCGCCCTGCAGGCCGCGATGGAATCGTCTTTGGCTGAATAGTATGTTGCATTGAATGAGAGTGGGCGTTCCACTCTCATTCAATTATCAGGCAAAGCTGAAAGGAGTGGCAGTCATTATGAAAGCAGTCTCTTTGGTGAATAAAAGAAATAATGAAATCTATGTGGCGTCAGCAGTTTTTTTATTGCCGGTCACGTTAATTTTGATTGTGTTTGTGTTGTACCCTATTGTTTCATCCTTTAATACCAGCCTATATAATTGGAATGGCATCACTGCAGATCGAATCTTCGTAGGTATGAACAATTGGAAACAGTTGATGACAGATGAGGTGTTCTGGCGAGCATTTAAAAATAACTTGATTATTATGGTGTTGTCCATTGGCGTACAGATACCGATTGGTGTGGCCCTTGCAACATTTCTTGATTTTGGTGGTAAAAGAACGACCATATTCAAGGTATTGTGGTTCGTTCCCTTATTGATGTCCTCTGTTGCCATTGGCTTCCTCTTTCGATATGGCTTGGCAACAAATGGTGGCATCGTCAGCACAATCTCAGCGTATTTCGGAGGTGGAAATATTGACTTGTTAGGGAACGAGGACAGAGCTTTATTTGCTGTCATCGCAGTCATATGTTGGCGGTTCATTCCCTTTTATATGGTTTATTTCATGGCCGCTTATACCAACATACCCTATGATGTTTTTGAAGCATCCATCATTGACGGTGCAACGAAGGGGCAGTATTTCAGAAGTATCGCTTTACCTTTATTGGTACCGTCTATGAGGAGCGCTGCCATTCTATCCATGGTAGGTTCCCTTAAGTATTTTGACTTAATCTATGTTATGACCAATGGAGGGCCAGGTACTGCCACAGAGCTTATGGCAACCTATATGTATAAGCAATCTTTTAAGACATTCAATATGGGGTACGGTGCGACGGTTGCATCTGGTATGTTCATTCTTATTACTCTTATGGCCCTTACAACGATGAAGATTCTTAACAGAGGGGAGGAAAACTAATGGACATATATTTACAGACGAAGATCAAAAAGACCATTGCATGGACATTGGCAACCATTTTTGCTTTGTTATGGGTCGTTGTTACTTTCACCCCATTCATGTTCATGGTGATTAATTCCTTCAAAGAACGGTTCGAAATGTTTACAAAAGGCGTCTTTGAATTACCGGACTCATGGCAGCCGGTTAATTATATTGAGGTTTTAGGTGGTGGTATTGGACGTTTCTTTTTGAACAGTGTCATTGTTTTGGGCATTTCCTTAACCCTATTGTTAGCTTTTTCTGCCTTTGCGTCATATCCCTTGGCAAGATTCAGGTTCAAGCTGGCAAAGCCCATATACGGATTGATTGTTGCCTGTATGTCCATTCCAATCCATATCACATTGATTCCAGTATTCAAGTTAATGACCAAGGTGAATTTATATGATTCTATCTGGTCTTTGATTGGTCCTTACGTTGCTTTTGGTATACCGGTATCCGTGTTCATTTTGACAAGTTTTATGTCAGGCATACCAAGAGGGATTGAAGAATCGGCAGAGATTGATGGCTGTAACCGATATCAGAACTTTTTTCATATTATTTTGCCGTTAACAAAGCCTGGTTTGTCGACCTTAGCCATCTATAATGGTGTCAATATGTGGAATGAATTCAGCTTTGCTTATACACTGACACAATCCGTGGAAAACCGGACATTGCCCCTGGCTGTTTGGGAATTTCAAGGAAGATATTCTATGAATACGCCCATGATTATGGCAGTGTTGACCTTGTCTGTACTACCGATGATTATCATGTTCATCATTTTCCAGGATAAATTGGTCCGAGGAATGACAGCTGGTGCGATTAAAGGATGATAAGGAGATTTAAAGAAATCACCAGTATTATGCATACTTCTATGAAACTACCTGTTCATGCTTTGATCATATAGTGTAGAATAGAATATAGTTGCAAGAAAAGAGACTTCGTCTCGTTATCGCCTCTGGCGATATTTCCTGTAGAATAAGTAAGGGTGTTAAGGGTTAAGAGTCTTTAACACCCTAGTGTGCTATACACGATCAGTTATCTGGAATTTTTGACTTGATTCAGTGAACGGGGAGACTACGCATGGCAAGCATTAAGGGCAAAATTCGGCACATGACCTTCAATAAAAAAATGCAGCTATTTGTCGCTGTGGCTATCAGCTTGGTTGCGTTGATTATCTTTGTGGTGACCATTGTCTATCAAACAACTTCTATGACCAACAAATCAAAAAAACTCGCTTATGAGCAGGTGTCTCTTCTTTCCGACAACTTTAGCGCTGAACTTTATGCCCTGACTCAGATTAGTTATGGTATAAACCTAAACAGCAGCATTCAAAACTATCTTCGTAATCAAGATAGTGATACACCGACCAATTATTCTATGGTCAATCAAGTCAGTGATGATCTAAGAAGTTATCTGAATATGAATCCCAACATCAACTTCATAGCAGTGGTGGACAACGCCTTTGACGATACGGTGTATTCAGGCTATTATGCATTGATTGAGAGTGACTTTAATGCCCAGTACAAAAATGATTTTGACGAATCCATCGGTTCAGGACGCGGTCTTCAGAAGATCAATTTTGGCTCGGCTTACTTTGATGGTGACAACAAGACTTTGACAGTGTATCAGCCTCTCATAGATACTTCCAAGCTGAATCGACGCCTTGGAACCCTTTGTCTTAATGTGAACAAAGACTATCTTCTTCCGGATAATGAGAAATCGGATTTTTCCATAGAGATGTATGTCATCGATACGGCGGGTAGGGTCGTAATGGCAGAGGGCAATGATACAGACAGGCTGGATTTTGATCTCGCTGAATACAGGAGTGTTGACAGTGGTAGTTTTGTAAAAGACCATAGTATGTATGTGCTTAAGAAGATCAATCAATATGATTTCTATATCGTAGGCAAGATTCCTGTTGAACAATTTTATAAAGAGGCGATTTATATTGCTGTTGTCATGGCGGTTTTGGTCTTCATGTTTGTCTTAATGAGTGTTTTTGTGGTGTCACACTTAATTGAAAGAAACTATCAACCTATGAAAAAGGTTGTTGAGAGCATGGAAAAGATGGTGTCAGGAGATTTGTCCACACGGTTACCTTTAGATGATTCGGGGGTAGATTTTTTGCTTTTAACGGAAGGATTCAATGATATGATGGACACCATTGACCGTCTTATTAATGAGGTGAAGACAGAACATGATCAGAAAGAGCAAATCAGGTTCAATGCTCTTCAGTCACAGATTAAGCCACATTTTCTATATAATACTTTAGACAGCATTCATTGGTCAGCGGCAGCAGATGGTAATAAAGAAGTATCAAGATTGGTGAAGGCATTAGCGAGCTACTATAGGCTATGTCTCAGTAAGGGTGAGGACATCATTTCTTTGGGACTGGAGTGTGAGCAAGTCACCAGCTATATGGATATTCAGAATATCAGGTACAATCAGATGGTCACTTTTACGACGACGATACCTATAGAATTGTCGAACCAGAAAATACCCAAAATGACCCTTCAGCCGCTTGTAGAAAATGCCATATACCATGGTATCCGCATTAAAGAGAATAAAACCGGTTGTATCGAGATCACGGCAAAACGTGAAGAAGATAGGGTCATTGTCATGGTGGGTGACGATGGACGAGGGGCTAATCAAGAAGATTTAAAGAAAATCAATGAGGCGCTGATGTCCGATGGTGTTGCTTATGGCTATGGTCTTCAAAATGTTAATAAACGGATCAAATTGCTGTATGGTAATCATTATGGGCTGATGTTCCATTCAAATAGAAGTGGAGGCATAACTGTGGAAGTGCATTTGCCCAATATGACTCAAGAGGATTGGCAACATAGTAATCAAGGAGAAATTATTCTATAAATCTGTGATGTGACATTGGGATATGGTCAGAAGGAGCAGGCAATGTATAAAGCGTTGATCGTTGATGATGAGATGATGATTCGAAATGGTATACATAAAGTGATTCCGTGGCAGGCGCTGGGGGTTGAGGAAGTGTATGAGGCAGGCAGTGGTGAACAAGCCCTAGATATCATAGCGAATGAAAAGCCGGATATTCTAATTACTGACATTAATATGAATGGCATGAATGGGCTTGATCTGATTGAAGCGACCAGGAAGGTTCAGCCGGATACGAAAGTCTTTGTGCTGACTGGATACGATGATTTTAACTATGCACAGCGGAGCCTTAGGTTGAATGTGGTTGACTTTTTCTTGAAACCAATGGATGAGGAAGTGCTTGCTTTAGCTATTGGTGATGCCGTGGCTTCAATGAAACAAACTTCCAGCGAGCAGAAAAAGAAGAATCGGGCTAACTTGGGTCAAAGCTTAAGAAATCAATTGGCTCTAGAACAGCTGATGAGAAAAATGATTATTGGTGAGAGGCCAAAGGGGTATCGTCAGCAATTGGAAGAAGAATTCTTATATCAGACGGATAAGGACATGATGCTGGTCATCGTCGAACCTAATTTGAAGATGAATGACCCTGATTTGGAATATCAGATCTTGTCCATTAAAAATATCTGTGTGGATTTCTTTGATAGTAAAGATAAGGGAATCACTTTTACGGATGAAGAGCATCGCCTGATACTGGCACTTTTTATTGAACAGGAAGATGAAAGCTCGGAAGCCTTAGAGGCTTTATCAGGCATCTTGAAGGAAGAATACGATAGTCGTGTTAAAATCATCGGGGGCAGTGTTGTGCATGGGTTTGGCGATATTGCCATATCCTATAATGATGCGCTACTGTTACAGAGGAATGAAAAGGAAATCATCAAGAATGTGGTTCATAATCACCGTATAGAAAAGCGGCAAAAATTATTCGAGGACGTATTTACTGAGATAAAGCATCATATGATTAGCCATATGGGGTATGATGAAAGAATGCTTCAGATATTGGAAACCCTAAGGAGAGCAACAGATGCTTATAACTTAAGCATTAATCAGGTAAGACGCTGTTATTTTGATACAGCATCGGAATTATACTATGCTTACATTGCTCAAACTGGTAATGAGGTAGACGATCAGCTCATGAAATTATTAGAAGTGTTAAATGTTTCAAACAGAGAGGTGGCGTATGATGCGACCAAGCAATTTCTACACTATCTTTTCCACGATGATCATAGTAAGCAGGACCGTTTGATTGGTGAGGCAAAAAAATATATTAGTGAAAATTTGAGCGGTGAGCTAAGTGTGGCCTTGTTGGCAGAAGCATTATATGTAACACCGAATTATTTGTCCCGTCTCTTTAAGAAAGTGACGGGTATAGGGTGCAACGAGTATATCATCATGCAAAGGATTCGAAAGGCGAAGGCCCTTCTGGAGACCACCAGTGTTCAAACGGGTAGTATTGCAGAATATGTTGGCTATAGGGATACGAATTATTTCTCTTTGGCCTTCAAGAAGCATACTGGTTATTCTCCGACAGCTTACAGGGAGATGTCTAGGCATCGATAATATCTACTATCATCTTAAGAATCGTGTTATTATGATATAAAAGGATTATAGCTAGACACGAAGAGGAAATGGACATGAAAGTAGAAAAGAAAAGTATCTATAATGCGTTATCATATTTGGTGGATGTATTTGAAGGTAATTATCTTGATCATGCGAAGCATGTTGCCTATACATCGCTATTGATTGGAAAAGAAGCCGGAATTGAAGAGGAGTGTCTGGAGCGCTTATATAGTATTGCATTGATACATGATATAGGTGCAGGCAGTGTCTATGGTTTGAAAAATCATTGCATAGCCGGTGAAGAGATTATTGAAAAAATTGGATACGGTGATAGGGAAAAGGCAATCATGCTATATCACCATGAATTAAAAGATGGATCGGGTCCCTTTGGTATCAGTGGTGAGGATATTCCAGTTGAGTCTCAGATTATTCATATAGCTAATTTATTAGACAATCATTTGAAATTATGGGCCGATTCCAGTCTGAAAACTCAACAGAAATTACTTAGCTACGTAGAGACTAAAAGAGGGTTATTTGATGATGCATTGATTGAAGCGACAAAAAGTGTTGGCCAATCTGGGTATTACCTTCACGACTATTTGTCAAAAGACCTTGATCAAGTATTGGCTAAACACTCGGCATCATTGAAAGAGCATTATCTGAATTATGATGAAGTAGAGAAGTTGTCTAGAGCATTCTCGGATGTGATCGACTTGAGAAACCCTTTTACGGCAGAACACTCGAATGGTATTGCAGAGAAAGTAAAATGTGTTGTTGAGGGGCTGGGAATTGAAGAGGATGTTAGGAACAAAGCTTACATAGCGGCACTATTGCATGATATCGGTAAAGTCTTTGTTTCCAATGACATTCTGGATAAAAACGGTCCTCTAGAACCTTGGGAACGATACGAAATCAATAAGCACACCTATTATACAAGATGGGTATTGGAACGTATTGATGGGTTTGAAGAGATAACAGAATGGGCTGCTAATCATCATGAGAAATTAGATGGCTCTGGCTATCCTTACGGACTGGATGCAAGTGAGTTGGATGATTTGTCAAGAATTATGGCGATCATTGATATTTATCAGGCGTTGACAGAGCCAAGACCTTATCGTAATTCTATGGGTGATGACCGTGCATGGAAGATCATAGGCGATATGGTGGATCATGGTAAGCTAGATGCTGCATATAGAGATAAAATTAAGGACTTACTAATTGATTGACATCAATTATAAAAAGGGCTGATATACCATTTACCGTATATCAGCCCTTTGGTTTTGCTAAAGGTTTTCGTAAACGTGTCTATTACCAGACCTTAATTCTGTTATTGCCACTACTTAATGCACATATCGGTCCAGCAAGGGGTGATTCATCTTTGACCTTAGAGAAGTAATCCTCATTGAGACATAGAGCACTGCCGTCTGGCTGGTCGAATTCGGCGTCAACAATCCTTGTTCTAGGAAGGTTGTCTGTAGAACGAATAATGGTTTTGAATGTGTCATAAGATTCCGGTAAGGTTAGCTCTATATAGACATCATTGTCCTTTTCTTCAAGTTTGAAATTGGCATCATATCCTGCTTCAACCAATTGATTGTTTTCACCATCAAAAGCCTTGGCGGACCCCAGGTACACATTATCGTTAATATAGACAGGTTGATCCACTGGATTGAAGGCATTGTGGTCACCAGGCACCTCATCGACTTTAGCGATATAATCTTCAAGGGATGTCATACGTCCGTTGAAATGGTAGGTACCGGCGGTCACTGGTGTACTTAATAAATCCTCTGTATCCACACTGTCACCAAGGTACAAGTTATTGTAGAAACGGTCATCACCACCATAGATCAAAGCAAATCCTTTGACTTCCGTTGTGTGTGGCAAATGGTATTGAGTTGCCCGGTCAAGTACATTCTTAACAGCCATCTTACCTGTAAAGAGGTTGTTGATATAGGCACCACCTTGAGATACATTAAGGACATTGTAGTCAGAGGCCATGATGTTATGGTCAACCATGTAAGGGCCATGACTGACTTCGATGAAGACATCTCTGTTATTGCGGTAGAAGAGGTTCTTGCTGATTCTTGTACCTTGTGTTTGCCAATCGAGCCATAGGCCTAAGGAGCAGTCATGGATTCGGTTGTTATGTATCTGCACATCTATTGCCGCGTGAAGTTTGATCCCGGCGATCTCATGACCATAGAACTCTCTTTTTAAAGCAATATTATAGATGTGGTTGTTGTAGATCTCGGAGAATACACAACCAAGATGTCCTACGATACCGTTTTGACCACAGTCGTAGATGGTGTTGTTACGGATGATGTGAGAACCAATCATTTCTTTGGACCATCCTAGTCGCTTGGCTGAGAAGACGGACTCCAACTGGTATAGGTAGCCTGGCTTGTCACGGCGTATGCTTCTGTAATTGTGACCTGAAGCTTCTTCTTTACCGATACTGATAGCGCTGCACTTGGCATCGTGGATGATATTATTCTCTATAACCCAACCTTTGCTCCAATGAGCGCCAATTAGACCCGGTTGGTCAGCTGTTGGTGGCGCCCAAGGGCAGGCGGCCTGTGCCATTTCAAAACCTTTAACTGTGATATAATCGATGCCGATTTTGGTTGGATAGAAACAGTTTTGACGTACGTTGATTTCTACAAGTTCTTCATTTGGATTGGCTTCGTGAAAGTTGGCATAGATGGTTGTGGTATGCTCATTCACATCAGCGTACCACATATATTTAGTCTGTTCAGGATTATGAACAGGTGTATCCAGATTGGTCCAGTGGTCGATCTGTGTTGTGCGTATTTCTGGGGATACAATAGCCTCGTAAGTTTCGCTTTCGTAAAAAGACAGTCCGTTAAGGTACACATCACCAAGGTGGGTTGTTTTCTCTACACTGACAACCCAGTCGCCAAAGACAGTTTCTTTGTAGGGGTTGAATTCGCCAAAGTAAGCATTGTCCAAAGCGACTTTCCAAACGGTACCTTCAACATTTTCCCAAGTGTTGATGACCTCAGAACCTTTGATAACAACCTTCTCACCCTCTGCCGCTTGATAAGTGATACGCCTTTGTTCGCTGAGTCCAGCATAGTTAGGTCTTACCCATTCTCTATAGATACCTTCATGGACAATAATCGTATCGCCGGCCATGGCGACAGATGCGGCTTTATTGATGGTCAAATATGGCTGTGCTTCACTGCCAGCACCGATATCACTGCCTGTCTTTGCTACATGATAAATCATCGTATGAACCTCCCTCAGTGGTGCATGAATGCTGAATTAGCGTATAATAATTACAACATTATGCGTGGATGTGTTATAGTGAGACAGATGGTTGCTGATTGAAAATATGATGTAGAGCAACCAAGTCATTATAATATGATTATAGGCAGACATAGGAAAAATAGCTAGACAACGCGTTGTAAGCTATTAGACAATATTCGTGATTGGAGTGAATGATATGTTTTTTGAACGACATGGTTTGGATGATGCTTCGTTATTTCAAAGAAGACCCTTTTCCTTAACATATTTTCCCATGCATTTTCATAGGGCCTATGAGCTGATTGTTGTTAAACAAGGTGTGTTGGAAATGATGATAGATCACGTAGAACAGCGATTTGTTCAGGGGGATGTGGTGTTGATATTTGCCAATCAGTTGCATGATATTCGATTGGACCAGCCAGCCTCTATTGATATAATTTTATTTTCGCCAGAGATGATTCGAGAATTTTATAAGGACTATAAGGGGGTCGTGCCAATAAGCAACAAGCTTGATGGTGTGACTCAAGAGATTATAGATGATTTAGAAAATATTTATGAGAAAAAAGCATTTTTATATAAGATCTGCGCCATGGCAGTCAGACAGCTTAGTTTCAAACCTTTGGCATATGCTGAGAGGCCTAAAGTCATTTATAACATGCTGATGTATGTGGAAAGCCATTATCATAAGGACATTAATCTAAAAGTGATTGCCAAGGCTCTAGGGTACGATTATGCTTATTTGTCTAAGGCATTTATCCAGTGGACGGGCATTACTTTTACAGAGTATCTGAATCACTACAGGATATCAAACGCAACGCATATGCTGGAAAATACATCTTATCAGATAGGGGAGATTGCCTTCAAGTGCGGGTATAATAACTTTAGAACCTTTAATAGAAATTTCAAGGACATTGTTGGTGTATCCCCATCATCTTATATGAAGGGGGCTCGTGTAGAATCACTGTAATATTAAGCACCAAGGTGCTTAAGGATCAGATCAACACCTTCTCCACTATGGGAATTGACATGAAAGACTTTGGCGCAACCGGCAAGGCGAAGCCATAATTCTGCTTGGTTAGGGTTGGCACCAGGGCGGTCAATCTGCGTCACTATGCCAACGACTTCCCTGTTGGCGACGGCCGCCAGATTCGGTGGGAAAAGGGAGTAAGGTTCTCTTGCACTAAGCAATAACCCAATCACGTCAGCTTCATAGGAATAGACAGCTAACGCACCACCAAGTTGCTTTGTCTCTATATACTCCCCAGGGGTGTCGATAACGATGTCGTGATGATTGACATATTGTGTTTTGTGATAGCCGATAGGCTCGCCTTTTAGGGCTTGGGTTAAAGTTGTTTTACCACTCTCACTTCGGCCAACAAGCATAATCTTCTTCATATCAAGTCCTTGTAACAGGGCAGACAGTAAAGCTCAGCTTGTCACGACAATAGTCTGTGACAGCCGTTAATGAGGCTTCCACTTCTGATAAGGAACCTGTAACGATGACAGTCCCGCTGAATCTGTCAATGAAGCCGACTTCAACACCGGATGTTTTGATGGCCAGATCACCAGCGATTACCGCAGTCTCAGCTGGGCTCATGGTTAAGATACCAATAGCTAACTTAGAATAATCCACGTCAGGGTTAAGACCTAACTTCTGATAGATTACCGGCTCGGGACTGGCAATGATATGGGCAAGGGTAATCTGTTTACCCGGTACGATTTCTTGTATGATTCTCATTTTCCCATCTTGGGACGTAAGATTGTTTAAATCCATGTTTGGTGCTCCTATATTAAATAAACTCGTTAGAAATAAGACGACTTTTCACCAATCTAATATAACACAAAATACCACACAAAACAACAATAACACAAATTTATCAAAAAAGGTGGCAGAGCAGAAAAAAATAGAGTAAGCTATTATGTAGAGATTTGAAACCGGTTTCAAAAAAAGGAGCGAGACGAATGTCTAATTTGCTGCATCAGTGGAGAAATGAGACTTTAAAAAAGGATGTACTCAGTTCTGGGGTACTTTCATCTTATATAAAGTCCCTTGAAGTAGAGAGAGAGGCATTGCTGTGTAAGGAGATACCAGTACTTTCTTTTAGTGCTATGAACCAGTTTTATGTGGATGGCAATAGATTGACTTATGAGCGTAATTATTTTGAACGCAGAAAGCGTCTGCTTGTGTTTGGACTAAGTCTTTGGTTACATGAAAGAGAGGAAGACAAAAGAATCCTTGAAGACCTGCTTTTTGCTATTTGCAATGAGTACACATGGGCATTGCCTGCCCACACTGATTTGGATCATCCACAGGCTCTGGACTTGTTTGCAACAGAGACAGGCTTTGCTTTGGCGGAGATTGCGGAGTTATTTGGTTATATATTGAATCCGGTGATTGTAGAACGGTGCCAATCAGAAGTTAAAAGACGTGTGTTGGTCCCTTTTACCAGTCACGATTCAATGTTTAACTGGGAGTCAATGAAGAACAATTGGGCTGCTGTATGTGGTGGGTCTATTCTTGCCTCAGCGACGTACCTATGTGATACGGATTTATTGAAGGTGATCTACAGAAGACTTGAACTTACATTCCGTAATTTCGTAGACAGCTTTGAAGATGATGGTACCTGTCTGGAAGGGCTTGGGTATTGGACTTATGGCATGAGCTTTTATTGTGCGGCATCTGATTTGATTGTAATGCGGTTAGGAGACGACTATAGTCTTTTGAATCATCCGAGGATTAAGGCCATAGTAACTTTTCAGCAAAAGTGTTATATGGGCAACGGTATGACGGTCAGTTTTTCAGACGGCAGCAGAGAGGATACCTTTAGGTTAGGTTTGACTCATTATCTTTGTCAGTCATTTGCAGAGGTTGTACGTCCACCTTTAGAGAGTGCATCTGGTTTGCATAGTGATAGCTGTTACAGATGGGTACCTGCTATAAGGGACTTAATCTGGTCGATTAGATACAGGGTTAATGACATAGCAGAAGGCGAAGAAGTTCCCTCAATAAATCAGAGACATAACCCTATGCTTCCTAAGGCCCAGTGGCTTTTACTCCCACAGACTACTCATAGCCGGTATGCGGCGGCATTTAAGGGTGGGCATAACGATGAACCACATAATCATAATGATATTGGTCATTTCATATTTTATAAAAATGGTAAGGATTATCTGGCGGACCTTGGTGCAGGGGAATACACAAAAGAATATTTCGGTGATGGTAGATATGATATTTTCTGCAATAGCGCATGGTCTCACAGCATACCGATCATCGACAATCAGGTGCAAAGGGAGGGCAGAAGGTATCGCAGTATTCTAAGAGATATAAGTGATCGTCAGATGGTTTTGGATATGACAGGTGCATATCAAGTATCAATATTGACAGGTTTTATTCGAACTTTCGATTTTTCATATGAAAATGGCATGACATTGACAGATGACTATTCTGTAGATGAAGAAATATCTGTTGTTGAACGTTTTGTTTCTTATACTAAACCGGATGTAATAGAAGATGCTGTTCTCTTGGGAGACGTGGTTTTAGAGTACTGTAGTGATGAAGTCGAGATAGAGGAGATTAAGGTGACGGAAACAGACCATTATGCACATGACGGTACTAAAGTGGTTGTTTATATATCGGACTTTAGTTTTTCTATTAAAAAAGGCACGACTAAGTTGAAATTTGAGATTCGGTGACAGGATGAGTCAGGTGCCAAAAGGCTGTGTTTGAGGTCTAGTCATCGGGTGGTTTTCTGATAATACGATCATAAGGAGAAGGTAATGGGGGCAATGATGAGAAATGAACTAAATGATACAGCGACTTTGCAGGCAATGGAATTTTGTGTTCAACAAATCAGACGAAATTTGCATGAGTTTACTGAACGGTTTCAGGATGCGGCAAGTGTGGACGGCTTCTATAAACCGATTGAGAACACTTACTGGACAACAGGATTTTGGACGGGGCAGATATGGCTTGCATACGAGTTTTGTGCAGACAAGGCCTTTTTAGAGGCGGCTCTTAAGCAAGTGGATAGTTTTCATCAGCGTATTGTTGATAAAGTTGAAGTGGATCACCATGATATGGGCTTCCTATACTCCTTGTCATGTGTTGCAGGGTATAAGCTGACAGGGAGTGAAACGGGTAAAGAAGCGGCAATTATGGCGGCAGACCAACTTATGGCAAGGTTTCATCCTAAAGGGGGATTCTTACAGGCGTGGGGCAGTATGGATGCGCCTGAGAATCATCGACTGATCATTGATTGCTTACTGAACTTACCTCTGTTGTATTGGGCTACGGAAGTGACAGGGGATGAAAAATATCAAGAGATAGCTTTGATCCATACAAAGACAGCCCTAGATAATGTTATACGAGAGGATTACTCAACCCACCATACGTTTTATTTCGATCAAGAGACGGGGTCGCCCGAGTATGGTGAAACTTGTCAAGGTTATAATAATGAGTCAGCATGGGCAAGAGGTCAGGCGTGGGGTGTTTACGGTACAGCACTTAGTTATAAGTACACGAAAGACCCTAAGTACATTGATATATTTAAGCATGTATCAGAATTTTACCTTTCCAGACTTCCAGAGGATATGGTACCTTACTGGGACTTGATATTTACCGATGGGTCTGCTGAACCAAGAGACTCCTCTTCTGCTGCCATAGTAGCGTGTGGTTTCTTGGAGATGGCTAAATACCTTGAGGGTGACGATCAGCGCTTCTATAAGAAAAAGGCAGAAGAAATGATTCAGTCGCTGATAGCCAACTACTTAGTACAGGATATCAATCAGTCCAATGGTTTATTGCTTCATGGCACGTACTCCAAGCATTCACCATTTAACACTTGTAATCATTACGGTGTAGATGAGTGTACTTCATGGGGAGATTACTATTTTATGGAGGCGTTAACAAGATTACTAGGCGACTGGGAAATGTATTGGTAATCAGGTGGGGGTAATAATGAATACATTTGAATCAGAATTTACAATGAATACCCTTGAAAACAGGGAAGATTTATTAACGTATACTTTATCTCTGCTGAGGCCGCTGGAAAAGTGCTTTCATAGAAACAATACAAGACTTCATATAGGCAACACAAGTTCAGGGGCTTGCGATGCCGTTAGTGAAATAGAAGGTTTTTCAAGAATCCTTTGGGCGCTGGCAGCAATGCCTGAGTTGTCGGTGGATGATCGCATATGGCAGATTATCAGACAGGGGCTAGTCTGTGGCACTGACCCGGATCATCCGGATTATTTTGGCGATATCAGTAACTATGATCAAAGAATTGTTGAGACGGCTGCAATAGGCTATGCATTTGTTTTAAGGCCTGAGGCCATCTATGATCCACTCACTGAGATGGAAAAGTCCAAGTTGATTAGCTGGCTGGAAGGCGTGAACACTCATAAGGCATATGACTGTAATTGGAAGTTCTTTAGAGTGATGGTGAACCTTGGATTCAAATCATTAGGGCTAAACTATGATCAAGAAGGCATGGCTGAGTACCTTGATGAGTTGGATGACTATTATGTATCTGAGGGTTGGTACCTTGATGGTGATGTGAATCAAGCCCATGCAGATTACTATGTTCCTTTTGCTATGCATTATTATGGATTGTTCTACAGTTGGACTATGAAGGATGAGGACCCAGAGCGTTCGAAAGTTTATAGGGACAGGGCAGCTCTTTTTGCAGAGGACTTCATCTACTGGTTTGATGCCAAAGGTACGGCGTTGCCCTACGGGAGAAGTTTGACCTACCGTTTTGCTCAGGTGGCTTTTTGGTCCATGATGGCAGTGACCAAAGTAGAGACTTCGATTTCGACAGGGGTGATTAAGGGTCTGATTCTCAGACATCTAAGGTGGTGGCAAGAGCAGCCTTATTTGGATTCATCAGGACACATGACCATTGGGTATGCTTATCCGAATTTATTTATGTCGGAAGAATACAACGCACCTGGGTCGGTTTACTGGTCATTGAAAACGATGGTTCTTCTACTGTTGGATGAACAGGACGAATTTTGGCAAATCCCTGAAGAGGCTATGCCGAAACTAAAAAATCATCGTATACAGACGGTGCCGAGATTAGTTCTTGAGCGGGATGACAAAGGGCATCATTTGATAGCCTATAATGCCGGGAATTATCACACCAACGGTCATACCCATGTTGAATGTAAGTATGAGAAATTCGCCTATTCGACTTATTTTGGTTTCTCGGTACCAAGAAGTCATAAAGAGTTACGATTTGGTGCTTTTGATAGTACACTGGCTGTATCAGTAGATGATCGTTATTACAGACATAAAGAAAAGTCAGAACAGATTGAGATCCATGAGACTTATATGAGGACAGTTTGGCGTCCTTATGAGGATGTGTCCATTGATACCTACTTAATATATGGTTATCCATGGCATGTGAGAATTCATCGGATCAAGTCAGGGAGGAACCTGGTTGTTGCTGAAGGTGGTTTTGCTCTTGGCATTGAGTGTTCAGACGGTGCAAAGCAATTGAAAGAAGTGATGGATAAGAATTTTGCTGAAGTTGTCTCTACTGTCGATTATTCAGGCATTAGAGGTGTAAGTGGCTATTCAGAGTGTCATTTAGTTAGAGCAGCATCCAATACCAATTTAATGAATTCACGAACCATCATTCCGACGCTGAAAGGACGTATTAGTAGAGGTGAAGCTATTTTAGTGTCAATCGTCTATGGTGATCAAGGTCAATATTCAGCCTGCAGGTTGCCTAAGGTGATGGTTAATGAGAATAGAGTTGAGATTATAGATGGCAGCCAAGTGATCAGAGTTGATTTACCAAGCAATTAACTAAGCTACTGGACTAGAGGCACGACCTTGTTATGAGGGCCAATTATTTTTGTGAATTGAAAAAAGCAGCTTCGATGTATGATCGAGCTGCTTTTAGTGCGTTACAATAGTCTTCATGGTGAACCTCTTTTAGTCGGTTAGAATGGACGGATATTGTACTTAGCGCACATTTCATAGTATTTTGCATTTTCAGCAATCGCTTCTTTAATGAACTTTAACATTTTTATCACTCCTTTCAATGAATCTTGATTACAGCTTTATTATAGTGCGATATAGACAAAAAGTCTACTGTAAAAATGTTGATAATTCACAACTAAAAATACTTTTTTTAGTCAATAAACACAATTTGGATGCAAGTTATAAGTACATAATAACTATAAAAAGTATATAAGCTAGATAAAGTGCTGTATGTTTTTAGTTTTATATGAATGGATAACATATTGTGACTAAGGCGTCATAAGGCTATGTTGATTTGAATCGTTTGGCAGGTAAGCATCAAGAAATATTACGGGAAGACGGTAGATTATTTACGTAGTATGTCTAAGAAGCGTGTATAATCAACTCCGATAGGAAAATAGGGTTTTATCTTTGTGTCACTTGTTATATAATGTGTAAAATAACTACGGTTTATACGTATTAATATAAGGAAGGTGATCCAATGAAAAGAATATTATGCTTTGGTGATTCAAATACATGGGGTTTCAACCCGATAGATGGCAGTAGGTACCAGGCAGATACAAGGTGGACAGGCGTACTTGATACATTGCTCGGAGAAGAATACATTGTCATTGAAGAAGGCTTAAATGGCCGTACAACCGTTTTCGACGATCCTATAGATGGGTATATCAAGAATGGTCTGACTTACTTTCGGCCATGTATTGCTTCCCAGAAGCCGGTGGACTTGGTTATTATAATGCTTGGCACCAATGATTTAAAGACGAGATTCGGCATGGGGGCATATGATATCGCTGCTGGTGCAGCAAAACTATCTGAGTATGCTTTGGCCTCTGACAGTGGTCCGGACAATACTTCACCTGAGGTTTTGGTCATATCACCGATTCATGTTCATAAGAACATCTTGAACAGGGGTTATATGGATGTATTTGATGAATCCACATATCAGAAAGCCATTGATTTGGGACAGCATATGGAAGCTAATTGTCGGCTGCAAGGCTGTCATTATATGGCGGCATCTGATGTTGCCAAACCTTCTGCGATTGATTCGATTCATATGGATGCTAAGGACCAAAAAGCCTTGGGTAAGGGAATCTATGAGCGTGTTTTGGCAATATTAGGTTAGTTCATATAATAGTTTTTGTATACAAAATAAAAAAATATTAAATTCTTCATCAAATTGACACAAATTCGATGTATAATACTAGTCTGGTCTGTATTTTAGTGCGGATTTATTAAAAGCGCCTATGGCGTGTGCCAATAGTATTAATACTTTTTTATTAAAAAGAGATGGAGAAGAAAAATTATGGGTAAGAAATGGTTAGTAATGCTGATGCTTGCAGCGATGATGGTCTTTGCAGCGTGTGGATCTGAAGATACTGATGAGGCTTCAACAGAGGAAGCGGCAACAGAAGCGACAGAAGATGGTGCAGCAGATGCAGAAGCCACAGATGAAGCGGCTGTACAAGAAGTGGCAATTGAGCTTGATTATAAGACGGGTCTTGATGTAGAAGGTTTTTACGAGAATGTGACAGCCCTTGATTTTGTCAACTTGCTCGACTACAAAGGATTGGAAGTACCAGCGGATGTTCATACTGTAACTGATGAAGATGTTCAAAGTGCTGTTGACAGTATCCTTTCAAGTTATACAACCTATGAAGAAGTAACGGACAGAGCCATTGTTGATGGTGATACAGTGAACATTGACTATGTAGGCAGTGTTGATGGCGTTGAGTTTGACGGTGGCAGCACTGGTGGTGCTGGAACTGAAGTGACGATTGGTGTTACAAGCTACATCGATGACTTCCTTGAACAATTGATTGGTCATACACCAGGCGAATCCTTTGATATTGAAGTGACATTTCCAGAAGAATATGGCAATGAAGAACTGAATGGTAAAGATGCAGTATTTGCCATTACAATTAATTATATTTCTGAGACAGTATTGCCAGAGTTGACAGATGATTTTGTTGCGCAGAACCTTGAAGCAGTGTATGGTTGGGCGACAGTCACTGAGACTGAAGAAGGTATTTATTCAGAGCTTCAAGACAGCAATATTCGTACATATATTCAGACAGAGATGCTTGAGAATTCAGAAGTATCCGAGATCCCTGAAGCGGTTCTTGATTTCCAAAAGCTTGCAATGGCCAATTACTACAAAAGCGCAGCGGTTAGTTACGGTGTTGATGTTGAGACGTTCTTAAGTGCTTACGTAGGTTATGGGACGTTGGATGAACTATACGTAGCTGCTGCAGATCAACTTGATGAGATGGCTAACTTTACATTGGTTGTACAGGCAATTGCTGAACAAGAAGAACTTACTGTAACGGACGATGTATTGGCTGATTTCTTTACAGAGATCAACGGTACAGGCGACTATACAGACTACGAAGCAACTTACGGTATGGAATTCCTTAAGTATTCTGTACTTCAAGAGCTTGTCCTTGATTATTTGGTAGAAAAAGCAACATTGCTTTAAGCCTTGGAGCAAGTTGAATGTTTTGTTCACCTTGTTATATATAGCATACTTTATTAAATAGACAAAACATCTTACTTTCTAACGAAAGTAAGGTGTTTTTTTTGTTCTTATTAAGAGTTTCGTAAGATTGTGGTATAAATAGCAACCTTCTAGGATGGTCAGCCATAACACATTCCTGTAACGTAATCCTTGTCATTTGAAAGTTACCTTTCATGACGGTAAATAAGCGGTCAGTCATTTCTGATCGTCAATTGTTTCTTTAAGGAGGAAAAACAATGAAAAAAGGTATCATCGCGTTAGTATTGATTGGGGTTATGCTGGTATCTGTTTTGGCAGGCTGTGGTGTTAAGCAACCACCTAGTGAAAGTAAAACAGCAACAACGAAAGCAGAAGTTACTGAGGAAAAAGCAGAAGCAGAAGCAGCGGAGCCTTACAAAGTGGGCATAACGATTCAATCCCTTGAAAACAGTTACTGGGCTGGGGTGTTCGGTGAAGTTGAGGCATTGATGAAAGGAAAGGGCTGGGATTACACCATTCTTGCCTGTAATGATAATTCAGCCACTCAAATTCAACAGATCGAGAATTTCATTACCAATGAAGTAGACTTGATCATGGTACACCCATCTGATCCAAACGCTATCGAAGATTATCTGAAACAGGCGATGGATGCTGGTATTAAAGTCATGAGTTGGGACGATGCTATGACCAATACAGACCTTAACTGGATACTTGATAACACCAAGCTTGGTTATGCCATCGGTAAAGAAGCTGCGGCATTTATCAACGACCATTACAGTGCTGACAATAAAGCGCAAGTGGCGATTATGAATTATCCTCAGACGCCGATTCTTTTAGAACGAGAAACAGGTATTCTAAATGCTCTAGAAGAGGTGGCGGCAGGGAACTACGAAGTAGTTGCACAACAACCGGCACTGGATGCTCAGACAGCATTGACCAACATGGAGACAATCTTCCAAGCGAATCCGGATGTGAAAGTGGTTTGTTCTATCGGTGCTGGAGGGGATATAGGTGCCAATGAAGCTTTCATGACTAAGACTGAGGGTAATGTGACGGAGGATATTGGCATCTTCTCAGCGGACGCTACTGAACAACAGCTCGAGGCCATTGTGGCAGGTCAGGCAACACGTGCTTCTGTTGGATTTGAAGGTTCAAATAAGAAGACCGCTGCTGCTGTTGTAGACTTGTATGAGAAATTAATGTCTGGGGAGACATTTTCTGATCAGAACTTGGTGAGACCATTGACAGTCATCGATGCAGCCAATGCGCAAGACTTCCTGGCAGACTATAAATAGGCATATAGCTAATAGAACGCAGATGAGTAACATCGAACAATAAACAAGTTCAGGGGTTGTTGCTAGCGGCCCCTGAATTTTGATGAAAGCGATGTGGAGGCATGATGAAAGATCAATATATATTGGAACTGAAGAATATAAGAAAAGAGTATCCAGGAGTGACAGCACTGAAAGATGTCTCACTGGAGGTCAGAGAAGGGGAAATTCTGGCTTTAATCGGTGAGAACGGTGCCGGTAAATCTACGCTGATCAAAACCTGCTCAGGTGCCGTCGTTCCCACATCTGGAAAAATTGTTATAGGCGGCAAAGAATTTGAGCACATGACCCCTCAACTGGCTGCGGAAAACGGCATCGCCATCATCTATCAGGAGTTCAATAATGTTAAGGGTCTGTCAGCGGCAGAGAACCTTTTCCTAGGCAACCCTATTAAGAATGGTATTATGATTGACCGTAAAGCCATGGAGAAAGAAGCTGAAAAAGCCTTTGCCCAATTGAACATTAAGATTGACCCTAAAGCCATGGTCGGTGAATTGACCGTTGGCTATCAGCAGATGATTGAGATTGCCAAAGCCATTCAACAAGATGCCAAGATTCTTATTATGGATGAACCGTCAGCACCCCTGACAAGCGCAGAAGTGGAAAGTATGTTCAAAGTTTGCGAACTGCTTAGGAAAAAAGGCGTCTCAATCATTTATATATCCCACAGACTGGAAGAAATCTATCGGTTGTCAGACAGAATTGTTGTCCTAAGGGATGGAGAATATATCAAAACGCTGATAACAAAAGATTCCCATGTGGATGAGTTGATTCACTTGATGGTGGGACGTGACTTGACAGAGACTTATCCACCTAGGGACTGCTGTATCCAAAAAGATGAAGTGTTATTGGAATTACAGGCGCTTAGTGGGAATGGGGATCATGATATTAGTCTGAAGCTTCATAAAGGAGAGTGCCTAGGCCTTGGAGGGCTTGTAGGCGCTGGGCGTACAGAACTTTCTGAGCTGATTTTTGGTGCGGCGAAGAAAACTTCCGGACATATTATTTTCCGAGGGGAGGAAATTAATCCTAAAACACCACGTGAGGCGATAGATTATGGCATCGCTTTGGTACCTGAAGACAGGAAGCGTCATGGTGCCTTATTAGGTGTCTCAATTAAGAACAACATTAACATGCCCATTTATAAGAAGATTTCTACCGGTTCTGTCATTCACTCTAAGTCCGAGTGGGAAATAGCCAAGAAATATGAACAGGAGCTATTGATTAAGACACCAACCTTACATCAGCTGGTAAAGAATCTAAGCGGGGGTAATCAGCAAAAAGTCATCATCGGAAAATGGTTGGCAGCCAACTCCGAGCTGATTATTTTTGATGAACCGACGCGTGGGATTGATGTTGGTGCAAAGTTCGAAATCTATAAGCTCATGAACGCATTATTGGAACAAGGTAAAACCATATTGTTGATATCCTCCGAGATGGAAGAGTTAATGGGGATGTCAGACCGAATCATCGTTCTTGCAGAAGGTAGGATAACAGGAGAACTTCAGAAAGAGGAATTCAACCAGAATGCAATAATGAGGATGGCATCGGCCGTATAAACCAGGAGGAAATGAAACATGAAAGATAAAGCACTCTATATCATTAAGGACAAAGCAATTTGGTTTGTCTTCGTCGTATTATTCTTCGGCTTTACCTTGGCTAACCCAAGATTCTTGTCATCCAATAACCTATTCACCATTGCAAGACAGGTATCCATGCTTGGTATTGCCTCCATTGGAATGACCTTTGTAATTCTCATAGCAGGTATTGATCTCTCTACTGGATCCATCATTACGTTGGTGAATATTGTCACAGCATACCTGATGGTAAACAGTGGTATGGGTATGGTGCCGGCAGTTCTTTTGGGACTGATGACGGCTATTGCAGTAGGGGTAGTCAATGGTTTCTTGATTTCAACCATTGGTATACCGGCGATTATTGCTACCTTCGCTACTCAGACGGTTTTTGCCGGGGCTTCCTATCTAATCTGTGGAGGAACACCTATTTATGGCTTTGATGAACGTTTCAAGGTCATCGGTCAAGGGTATATCGGACCTGTTCCTGTACCGGTTATTATTATGATTCTTTGCTTTGCAATAGGATCCTTTATTTTGAATAAGAGCTATTTTGGTCGCTATTTCTATGCTGTAGGTGGTAATGAAGAGGCATCCAGACTGTCAGGGATTCGAGTTGGCTTAACCAAATATCTGGTATACGGTTTGTCTGGACTTTTTGCTGGTCTTGCAGGGATTGTTATGCTTTCAAGAACCAACTCAGCCCAGCCGACAGCCGGCCTTGGTTACGAATTTGACGTAATCACTTGTGTTGTACTAGGTGGCGTTTCCATATCCGGTGGTTTTGGAAAGATCTCCAATGTTATTGCCGGTGTTCTGATCATCGGTATCTTAACCAACGGTATGGTACTTTTGAACGTCAGTACTTATATGCAGATGATCGTCAAAGGGATTGTACTGGCCTTGGCTGTAGGGTTTGACAGTTATCAGAAAAAACGTGCAGTGGCGTAAGAAAATACACCATTGATACTGGATAATTGGGATATACAGGCATCTTATAATACGGTAAATTAAAGAAGCATTATTTTACATACGAACCATACACTCAGGACACACACACATGCTATCGAAAGACAGGATTGTTTCATCCATATGATGAGGCAATCCTGTCTTTCGTATTACCCTTATTCGAATCATAAAAAAGTAGGATAAAAGTATAATCTAGTCGGATATTATTCACCGCTTATCTAAGGTATTCTGAATGTAGCGTTAAAAGCAATGGACATATTGTAGGGGAACGCAATTGGCGTCATGAATAGCTGACATTGAAAATTAAGGAGAAGAGTTATGGGAATCATGGAAAGAATGCGACTGGACGGCAAAGTTTCATTTATCACTGGTGGTGCAAGGGGCATTGGTAGAGCCATTGCTGAAGCGCTTGCTGAAGCAGGCAGCCACGTAGCGATTGTTGACATAGATATTGATGAGGCTGTTAGAACGGCGGATGCCATATCGGAAGCCACAGGCGTTGAAACGATGGCAATAAAGACAGATGTAACGGATCAGAAGCAAGTCGATGAAATGGTGGCATCCATTGTGGATCGCTTCGGTCATCTGGATGCGGCCTTCTGTAACGCTGGTATCTGTATGAATATCCCGGCAGATGAAATGACAGCAGATCAGTTCAAGAAGGTAATCGACATTAACTTGACAGGTGTCTTTCTGACATCACAGGCAGCGGCAAAAGTGATGCTCAAGCAAGGCAAAGGCTCTATCGTCAATACGGCGTCCATGTCCGGTCATATTGTTAACGTACCTCAGCCCCAGTGTTCCTACAATGCTTCAAAAGCGGCGGTTATTCAATTGACCAAATCCATGGCGGTGGAATTTGCCAAGAAGAATGTAAGGGTGAACAGCATTAGCCCAGGCTATATTGGAACAGAACTTACATTGAACTCACCAGACCTTAAACCATTGATTGCCAAATGGAATGAGTTAGCACCACTTGGACGTATGGGACGCCCGGATGAACTACAGGCGATGGCAGTTTATCTTGCAGGGGATACAAGTGATTTCACGACAGGTTCTGACTTTATCATAGACGGCGCCTTCAGCTGTTTCTAATTGGCTATGGGTTAAGGAGAAGAGGATGAAAAAATATACATTAGGTATCGATTACGGCTCCCTATCAGGAAGAGTGGTTCTGGTGGATGTTGAGAACGGTGAAGAAATTTGTTATGAGGTACTTGAATACCCCCATGGCGTTATGGACACATATCTACCGACTTCAGAGGTACCTTTAGCACCAGAGACTGCTTTACAGCATCCAGAGGATTACTTGCAAGTGCTCAGGGAAGCAATTCCCAAGGTTCTTGAAGAAGGGAATGTATCAAAAGATCAGATCATTGGCATCGGTGTGGATTTCACCTCATGTACGGTTCTACCGGTGGATGAGAGTGGAACGCCTCTTTGTATGAGACCGGAGTATAAAGACCGCCCCCATGCGTATGTCAAGTTGTGGAAGCATCATGCAGCACAACCGGATGCAGATCTTTTCAACGAAGTCTGCTTCCAACGAGGTGAATCCTTTATCGACAGGTACGGCGGGCGTATGTCTTCGGAATGGGTTGTTCCTAAGGCAATGCAGATTCTCAGAGAAGATGAAGAACTGTATCATGCGATGGACAGTTTTATTGAGGCTGGCGACTGGATTGTCATGAGTCTCATAGGTGAAGAGAAGAGAAGTCTTTGCCAAGCGGGCTATAAAGCTGTTTGGTCAAAAAGAGACGGATATCCTGAAAAAGGATTCTTTAAAGATCTGGATCCAAGGATGGAGAACTTTGTTGAGGATAAGTTAAGTACCGAGATCTATGCTACAACGGATTGTGCTGGGCACCTGTCAGAAGATGGGGCTGCATTGACCGGACTTAATCCAGGGACACCTGTAGCCGTTGCTAATATTGATGCTCATGTGGCCTTGCCTGCAGTGAAGATTACTGGGCCAGGTAAGATGTTGATGATTATGGGTACAAGTACCTGTCATATTATGATGAGTGAAGAAGAAAAGTTCATTCCTGGCGTAGGTGGTGTTGTTGAAGATGGTGTTATACCAGGTTACTTTGCCTATGAAGCAGGGCAGGCCTGTGTTGGTGATCATTTTGATTGGTTTGTCAGTAACTGTGTTCCTAAGAACTACGAAGACGAGGCAGAGGAGAAAGGTCTTAACATCCACGAACTATTAGAAGCAAAAGTGAAGGATCAATTGCCAGGAGAAAGTGGTCTGCTTGCACTTGATTGGTGGAACGGCAACAGAAGTATTTTGACAGATGCGGATTTGACTGGGATGCTCCTTGGTACAACACTGACCACAAAACCGGAAGAAGTTTATAGGGCATTGGTTGAAGCGACGGCTTATGGTACAAGAATTATCATTGACGCCTTTGAAGAAGGAGGCGTTCCTATTGATGAACTCTATGCGGCAGGTGGTATTGCTCAAAAGAATAAGATGATGATGCAGATCTATGCGGATGTGACGAACAAAGAGATACGTATTTCATCATCCAAGCAAGCTCCGGCCCTTGGAGCGGCTCTGTTTGGTGCGGTGGCAGCTGGTAAGGAAAAAGGTGGTTATGACAGCATAGAGTTTGCCTCTGAGGCAATGTCCAGACTGGAAGATACTGTATACCGACCTCAACCAGAGATGGTAAAGCGTTATGAACGCCTATTTAGAGAGTACAAGACCCTGCATGACTATTTTGGTCAGGGTGAAAATGATGTTATGAAAAGATTAAAGGCGATTAAGAGCAGAGCAAGAGAAGAACGCATAAGCTGTTAATAATCCTTGAGAGAGGTTTGTCCTGACATGGGTTGGGACTGCCTCTCTTTATGTCGCTTGAGTAATTTGCTATAATAAGAACCTGTTTTACTTTTGGAAAGTGTTCATAGGTACTGTTAATACGACTGCTGTTAGGAGATCGCGGTATGAAACTTCATTTGGGTTTATTAGGCATTATATTGTGTATTCTGTTAGCAGGTTGTAAGAATGTGGGGACTAGGGATACGGTAGAGGACTCTTCTGTGGATAATCTAGAGAAGGAAGTGGTTATATCCTTTGCCCATAAAAGTGTTAATTCCTACTTTTATACCATTATGAATGAGTCCGTTAAGCGGGCCGTTGAAGCTAAAGGTTGGATTTTCGAGAATTCTGTCGCCGATTATGATGCCTTAAGACAGAACCAGCAGATTGTCAATGCGATAAAAAAATCACCAGATGCCATTATTACCACTGCTATTGATAGCATTGCAATAGAAGAAGTTGTCAATAGAGCCAACGAAGCCGGTGTGCCATTCTGTACAATCGATACCAGTGCTGTTGGAGGAGAAATTGCTATTGACGTTAGTTTTGATAATTTTAAAGCCGGTGAGATGGCGGCAGAGGAAATAATTGAAGGATTGATAGAGAAATATGGTACACCCAAGGGGGTCGTATTCAATGCCTATGGTGAGTTGACAAGCAATGCCTGGCGTTTAAGAAAAGAAGGCTTCGAGTCAGTGATAGAGCAGTACCCTGATATTGACTATATTGCAAAATCAACAAGAGGACAACCAGGTTTGGTGAAAGAAGCATTGCTTGAAGTGCTGGACAGTGGTGTGGCAGTCGATGCGGTTCATGCTTCCAGTGAACATCCAGGGAGGGGCCTTGTCGAAGCCTTGCAGCTAAGAGGGATGTGGTACCCTTTCTGGGAAGAAGCACATGTGATTCTAGTTACCATCGATGCAGAACCGTATTTTGTGAATCTGATCAACAAAGGATATGCAGATTCTGCCATATCCCAGGATGTTATTGCTTACGGTGACATAACCATAGACCTGCTCGCCAACTATGTCTTTGGTGAGGCTGAGATGATTGTAGGGTCTTATTACAGTGAAAATACCTATTGGCGCGTCAGTGAAATAAGCCTGAATGAAGATCAAATCAAGGTGACCATTCCACCTTATGTTGTTGATGCGACAAACAGCAGTGATCATAGACATTGGGCTTACAAAGCAGAAAAACTTTGGGGCTTCCAATACAATAAATAGCGGTTAAGGAGCGGGAAGATATGTTACGTCACTGGGGTGGTCTTATCAAAGCCAAAGGGCTGGGAAAATTATATCAGTACGGCATCTATAAGCGTCTGTCTTGGTGTTTCATCTATGTGTTTGTTGTTCCGATACTCCTGATTGGCATATACAATGGTTGTTATACACTGATTCGTAACACCAGACAGGCAAATGCATTTCTAGAAGAATCCACCGTTCAAATTGCCAATAACCTATCCAGCTATCTTTATGATCATATGGCGCTCCTTGAAGAAGTAGCAAGTAACCGATCCATTGTCAGTGATCTGGCTGTTTATCAATTTAGTGACTGGGAAAAGAAGAGTGACATAGAAAATCACCTACGCCTAATTATGGGACATACCTTTGGGTCAGGCGGTGCCATTAATACAGTGGAACTTGTCACCGTGGATGAGGCTTACTTCTATTTCCCTTCGCCTGTATCCAATGGGCTGTTTGATAAAAGTCAAATATTGACGGCCAATAAGGAAGATGTCATCCTTAGCGTACAGACTAAGGAGATTCCCAGTGATCGTATACGTTATGCTATTTTGTCAAAGGGTCTTTTTACAGATGAAGGTTTTTTGGTTGGCAACATCATTGCCGCACTGGAGTTGTCCTATTTTAACAAGGCCTGTTTTGAGAATGTCTCAGACCTTTTGAACGATGTGCTAATCATTGATGAAAATGAGACGATTATCAGTGCTTCTGATGAGACATATGTAGGGGCGACCTTTATTGATGAACGTCTTGGCTCAATATCCATAAGCAAGTCCATACCTGGTACAGGTCTTGTCGTGGTTAATCGGATTGCCCTTAGCACGCTCCTTAGATCAGCTTTTATACAATTCGGATTGACTCTGCTAGTAGCGATTGTCTTTGCTTTACTGGCCCTTTTTCTTGCAATGCTCTTCACAGAAAGTATCAGTAGGCCTATTAATATGCTCATAGAGGAAATGGGCAATGAAGGAATTAATAAATATGTGGCAGATCATGGGGCGGACGAATATCATCTCATAATTGAAGGATTTAACCTTATGAGTGGCCATTTGGTTCAAGCGGCCCAAGGTCAGTTCACGATGCAACTTCAGGAGACAGAGCTTAGAGCTCTAAGAAAAGAAGCTGAATTGTCCGCTCTCCAACAGCAGATCAATCCTCATTTCTTATACAATAGCCTGGAGTCCATCTATTGGAGTGGGCAGCTTGAAGGAGATGATGAAATCAGTGAGATTGTTAATGCTCTTGGAAATTATCTACGTGTCATTATCGACAAAGGGAGAGAATATGTCACCGTGGAAGATGAGGTGGATAGCGTTAACAATTATATCTTTCTTCAAAATCGACGCTTTGATGAGCGCATACACATAGATTGGGCAATAAAAGCAAACTTACAGAAGACAAAGATTACCAAGTTGGTAATTCATCCTATTGTAGAAGATGTGATTGCATTTAATCTAGATCATATTATCGAAGCGATTACGTTGAATATCAGTGTGGACGGATTGGGAGATGCGTTACGCATTATTTTGAATGGGTCGGCGGTGGACTATTACCTGGCTGAAAGTGACAGTCAAGAGGCGAATAACACAAGCGGTATCAACAATGTTGGAGAACGGCTTCTGCTTTATTATGGCGATGCCTACGGCGTGGTGAAAGACATTGCCAAAGGTCATATAGAAGTGCTTGTACCAATCTATCAAAATCAAGCAAAGGGTGGTGAAGACGATGAATAGGTTTGTTGAACGCCTTCGTCAAATATCCGTTAGAAGACGCTTGATGTATGCATTCGTCATACTATGTGCCTTGCCCCTTGTAGCATTGATGTTTGTCAGCGCAGGGTTTGAATATTGGTATGGTCAAAATAACGCCAGAAAGAATTATGAGAATTTCGCATATGAGTCTTCTATTCGAGTTAATGATGTCTTTGATCAGCTAGAGCTCAAATTTGATTACCTGGTAAAGAACAATGACGTTCTGACGGATCTGTATTTGTATTCAAGTACAGAAGAATATCAGACCGTGGCAGTAGTCAACAGAATAGAGAATACTATTGCAAGTATTATGTCCACCAAAGATGAAATCCTCTATACAGCAATCGGTCTCGAGAATGAAGAGAGCTTCATGTATCCTAAGAATCAGTCGGCTGCGTGGTATATGAGTGCCGAGTCCGGAGATATTCAAAGTGCAGGGTGGTATTATAACCCTAAGGAAGGTCAAGCAATGTTCTACAGAATGGAAGAGATTGAGATTGATTACATCCATGAAGTGGAAGCCGTCTTCGTAATGGTCTTGGATCAGCAGATCCTAGAAGGGATTCTTCGTGATGCAACAGGGTCCTATAAACAGAGACTGGTCATTAAGAATAACAACGGCCGGGTGATTGTAGGCCGAGGGTTCGAACAGGATATCACATCAAAAATTCATGTCATTACCCACCCCATAGGAGAAACAGGCTACTATATTGAAAGTAGCTTTCTAGTGGAAGCTTATAATTGGCAGGGGGTATGGACGACCTTGATTCTGTTTGTTATTGTATTATTCGTAGCTGGTGGGACGTTGTATCTTGTTAATGAGAGCATACGTTTACCACTTGAAGCGTTACTGTCAAGAATAGACGCGATTAACAATGATAAGGAACAAAGTTCTGATTTGATGACAATGGAAGCTTATCCTAAGGATGAGCACGGTATACTGAATAGGGAGTTTACATCGATGCTTAGGCGACTTGACAGAATCCTTCAAGAAACGTATAAGTCGAAAATTACCGAAGCGGAACTTAGAACACGTATCAAGGAACTGGAACTGATCGACTTGCAGCAGAGGATCAACCCACATTTTTTTTACAATCTTCTAGATAATGTCTTTTGGATGACACAGATGAAAGGCTATGATGAGATAGGGGAGATGGTATCGGCTTTAGGTGGCTTTTTTAAGACAAGTGTTTCTGAAAAAGGTGCCTATGTCACCATTGGCACAGAGGTTGAGAATGCTAAAAGTTATGTTAGGCTACAGGAAATTATGCATAAGAATCAGTTCAATGCCATATGGTCGATTGAGCCAGAAATATTACATCATAAGACGGTGAAACTGGTTTTGCAACCAATCATAGAAAACTGTATCAACCACGGATTTGAAGGGGTGGAAGAAGGTGGTATGATACGCATCAATGGCTATAAGGAAAAGAATCAAATACTTTTTGAAATCAGTGATAATGGCAAAGGTATGTCAGAAGCGACCTGTCAAAAGATACGGGAAAAGATGAACAGTGCCCAACTGGGGGTTGGGGACAGCATAGGCATGCGTAATGTGAATCAACGTATCAAGATATATTTTGGAGAGGCATATGGTATCCATATACAGTCCAAGCTAGGGGTTGGAACGACAGTGAGCCTGACAATACCAATTAAGGAGTAGTGTATGTACAGATTGATGGTAGTGGAAGATGAAGCGATGATTCGCAGAGGCATCATCAAGAGTATTCCGTGGGGGGATCTTGGCTTTGTTGTTGTAGGGGAAGGGAAAAACGGGGAAGAGGCCTTGGCATTTATGGCTGAGCATCCTGTGGATGTTCTGCTGACGGATATTAAGATGCCATTAATGGACGGGATTGAGCTGTCGAAGAAGGTCAGACGCTTGTATCCGGATATAGAGATTGTTGTTCTTAGTGGTTTTTCTGACTTTGAATATGCCAGGGCTGCAATCAGCTTTCGGGCATATGAGTACTTGCTCAAGCCAACGAATAAACAAAGGCTGTTAGATGCTTTTACCAATCTGAAAAGGCGTATGGATGAAAAAAGCGAGCGTAAAGAAGAGATTTTTCACAGCAACATTTACCTGACCGCTGGTTATGAAAGTGTTAGAAGGGAATTTCTCATTGGATTGCTTGAAGGGGATCAAAGTCTGTATAAGGATTTTGATGAAAAAGCGGCTGAGTTGGAACTTGATTTTTCAACAAACCAATGTGTCTCAGCAGTGATTCGTTTTGACAAGAAGAGTATTATGGAGGAGCTTGCATGCTCATGGGAGACAGATAAGCGTTTGCTTAGATTTGCTTATGATAACATTATTAGAGAAGCGTTAGGGGATATGGAACGGGCTTACTTTGTTGTCGAGGATTACGATACGATTCATCTGATTTACTGCTTTGACACTTTAGCAGAGAAAGAAGCATCCTTGATCCCTTCACTGGAAAATATCAGTGAGAATATTCAGAATTGTCTTTTTAAACATGTGGTGGTACCCTATACCATTGGGATAGGCTTGACTTACCCTTCGGTATATCATATTACCAAGTCTCATAATCAGGCAAAACGTTCAATACAGAACAGCTTTTATCAAAGTTCGGAGTGTGTTCAGGTTTATCAAGACAACGAAGAATCCAAATTCGAACAGAATTATATACAGTATTATCCAGAGGATATGCAGCGGGCTGCAGGTTATATCGTAGGTGGACAGAAGGATGAAGCCAGGGTGTCGATGGATAAGATGTTCCAAAGGTTGATTGACAACCGATTGATGCCGGAGATTGTAAAGAATTACTGTATTACCTTGAAGTTGATGGTTCAGTCGAAATTGAAAGATGAAAGTGATTTGGTTAACAGAGTCATCGGTAATATGTATTCAGATTATGTGAAGGATGCCTTGACAGTAAGGGAACTCCATCAGTACGTAAGAAAAACCATGCTTCAACTGTCGGAAGAAATCAACCGTACCGTGGACGTTAAGGCTGCCACAGAACAAAGGTTGGTCATCGCTAAGGCTAAGGACTACATCAAAGAACATCTGAACGATAAGATCAATCTAAAAGTGATCAGTAATCATGTCTACCTGTCAGAGACTTATTTCAGCTACTTGTTTAAAAAGGTGACAGGAACAACTTATATCGATTATATTCAGCGGTTACGGATGGAAGAGGCTAAACATCTTCTGATCACCACCAATGATAAAATATATGAAATTGCAGAGCAAATCGGTTATAATGACTATAAATATTTTGCGATACAGTTTAAGAAGTATGTCAAGGTAACACCAAAGGCATACAGAAATCAAGGAAGACAAGAGGTTATTGGATGATTCAAGGCATTATTTTTGATATGGATGGTCTGCTGGTGGACAGTGAGATCACCACATATGAGTTATATTGTGAAATCTGTGAAAGAGAAGGCAGGGCTCTGGATAAGGATTTTTATTATGGGTTGCTTGGAACGAATGGTGCCCATATACAGCATGAGCTTGGAAAGTACATGGGCAGTGAACCACTGGCCATAAAGATTATAGCAGAGATGCACGACCGACTGGGCGATATGTTCAGGGAAGGAAGAGTACCGACTAAGAAAGGTGCCTTATCCCTTATGGAAGACTTGAAGGAAAAGGGGTATAAGTTAGCTGTTGCCACTTCGAGCAGTAGGCATAGGGCAACAGAGATTCTTGAGCTGGCAGGCATATTGCCTTTGCTGGATGGTATGGCTTGTGGCGATGAAGTAACCAACAGTAAACCACATCCAGAGATTTTTCTCAAAGCTGCAAAGGCCATTGGCGTCAGACCGGAAGAAGCAGTTGTTCTTGAAGATTCAGAGAATGGTATTATTGGTGCTCATGCAGGGGGGATGCACTGTATTAATGTGCCTGATTTGAAGCAACCCTCAGAAGTTGTCATAAGCAAAGCAGATTATATAGCGGTCAATCTGAAGGTGGCAGGTGACCACATCTTTAGTTTGGCATCTAAAAATGATTCGTTGCCTTGCTGTTGATCATTTATGAAGTTTAGCTAATATACGACTATGTGAGCGCAAAAAAGTCCGATTTTTTGCGCTCTTTTTATGCTAGGATTATGTATGTTAGTTAATGTAGATACTTTAAAGTAATTTATTAAAGATAGAAGGAGAAGCGCAATGTATTATGGTGTAATAGAAGCAGGAGGAACCAAATTTGTCTGTGCAGTTATGGACAATGATGGACAGATTATTGAGACGACAACCATCGCCACAACGATACCGGGAGAAACAATGACATTAACCATTGATTTCTTTAAGGCTTACGAGCTTAAAAGTATAGGAATCGGTACTTTTGGTCCTGTTGAGATTAATCCTAACAGTCCGGATTATGGCAAGATTCTTCAGACGCCCAAGTTGAACTGGCGTGGATTTAATATGTATAAGGCATTGAAAGAGGTATTTGATGTGCCGATAAAGATAGATACAGATGTGAACGCAGCCGCTCTTGGTGAGTACATGGATGGTTATGGCAAGGGTAAAAGAAGCGTTCTTTATATCACTATTGGCACAGGCGTAGGCGCTGGGTTCGCTATTGATGGTCAGACCTTATTTGGGTTGACGCATCCAGAGATGGGGCATATCCTTGTTAGGCCAGTGCCGGGAGATGATTTTGAAGGGAATTGCCCATCACATGGCAATTGTCTTGAAGGGATGGTCGCGGGACCGGCTATAGAGGCAAGGTATGGTATAAAAGGTCATGAAATCGGTGAAGATCATCCGGTATGGGATTATGTAGCGGATTATGTTGGTCAGGCGTTGATGAGCTACAATCTGATTCTGTCACCGGAAGTGATTCTGATCGGTGGCGGTGTTGCTCAGCAGGCGCATCTGTTTCCGAAGATTCGTAAGGCTTTTAAGGGGCATATGAATGGGTATATCGATCATCCGGTGGTTGCTGGGAATTTGGAGGACTATATTATGTATCCTAAGAATGGGCAGAAGGCTGGGATGATTGGGGCTTATTATTTGGCTAAGATGGCGTAGGTCGCCTGAGTCTGCGTCGGATATTCATGCGAAGCCTCAGACATGCCTAGCGTCAAACTCGTTTCGCTATGAACATTCGACGCTGACTCAGGCTCGGTTTCGTATTAGTTGAGTTATGCTCAAGTTCGGATTGTCGCAAGCGTCGCTTAAGTTCATTGGAAGCTGATGAAGAAAATCGGTGAAAGAGGCCAATGAAACGTAATGTTAATTATAATGGGTCATACTAAAAGTCCTCTCTTACCAGTTGGAGGAATTTCTTGGGGGTCATTTTTTTATGGGCTTTGAATTGTTTGATGAAGTAGCTGGTATCGGTGAAGCCCACTTTGTAGCTGATGTCTGTGACGGAGTCTTTTCTTCCCAGGAGTAGTTTCTCGGCCTCTGTAATTCGAATGAAGTTCAGGTATTGGGTGAAGGTGATGCCGGTGATTTTTTTGAATTGTCTGGAGAAGTAGCTATAGCTTAAGTGGCAGTGAGAGGCTGTGTCTGCTGCTGTTATTGGGTTGGTGAAGTTGTTGTGGATGTATTCGAACGCCGGAGTGATACTTGAGAAGTCTTCGGTGGACATGGTGTCACCGTTGATGGAATAGCCCTGTTGTCTCAGGTAGTGGCTAAAGGTGAAAAAAAAGCTGAAGATAAGAGACTTGGCCTGCCATTCGAACATATAGGGGCGGTTGACGAATAAGTCATGAATTTGTCTAAGGCAATCATGATTAAAGCCTTCAAGGTTGTGAATCAACTGAAGGTCAGCTGGGACAGGTGCGACTAATTGCCTGAAATGTTTGAACATAAAGGCATCTTTGGGCATGTCGAACAGAAATTCCGGGTCCAGCTTGATGACGATATATTCAAAGGGTCTTCCGGAGATGGTGTTGATGGTATGGACATCCCTTGGGAATGTGAAGATAATATCTCCTTGGCAAAATTCGTAGGTATAGCCGTTAATGATGACCTTGCCAATGCCAAGGGTACAGTACAAGATTTCAACGTAATAATGCCAATGGGCTTCCATCGGGAAAATGTTCTGCCAGGAGCTATTGGTAAAACAATAAAAGGGGTACTTCTGCGTTAATGAATAATCAATTGATGCAGCGTCTTCAAAATAACCTTCCATACACAAATCCTCCTCAGAAGATTATTTTACCATGTAGTGGCCTAATGACCAAAAGCTTTTTTATCCTAAAGGGTTGACATTCACTGCGGTTCAAGAGATGATGGTGAAAACTGTTTGCATAGGTCAGTGGCTTTGAGTTTATGCGGACGTCGTATAAGTGGAGGCGGATTTAATGAAAAGATGGTTGATGATTACGGTTATGTTATGGGTGTTCATTGGCAGTGTTGCTGTGGCACAGGAAGATATTGACATAAGGTTCAACGATACGTTGATGACGTTTGATACACGCCCTGTATTGGTTGGGCACACACCGATGGTACCTCTTAGAGCCATGACGGAGATTATTGGTGCTGAACTCACATGGGAACCGGTTGGACAGTTCATAACAATTGAACTTGAGGGCGCAATTCTTTATATGAGGGTTGGAGCACCGGCTTACATGATGTATGGTAGTAATTATGCTATGGATGTTGCCCCAATGATTATTGAGGGTCGTACCTTGGTGCCAGCTGATGTGGTGGCAAACAACTTTGGGTTTAATGTCACTTGGAATGAAGAAGAGATGATCTTGTATATTCAGAGCGAAGATACACAGCTTCCTGAAGACTATAGAGCGGGTATGGCCTATACAGAAGAAGACTTATTATGGTTGGCAAGGATTGTCAATGTAGAGGGACTGGATATTGGTTACGAGGCAAAGCTTGCTATTGCCAATGTAGTACTTAATAGGGTTAAGGCAGATATTTATCCGAATTCTGTTTACGATGTCATCATGGATACAGCCTATGCAACACAGTTCCCACCGGCCCATAGGGCAAGCTTTTTAGCATTAGAACCAGATGAACAAAGTTATGAGGCAGCGAGAGACGCTCTTGAAGGAAAGAACAATATTGAGGATTGTTTATACTTCAATAATGTTCCTTTTCAGTGGAAAGCGGATGACTTTTTTGCTGTTATTGACGGAGAGTACTTTTACAGATGATGTTAAAAGATACTACTGACAGGGAGTAAGCATGTATGGACGGATTGATGATAGGACAATTGATTGAGATAGGCTGTGCGTTTATTTTGATCATTGCATTGGGGTTGGTATACCAGTATGGACCAATCAGGCAATTGATGGATCTTAGGATTGCCTTTGTATTGTATTGCATTGTTCTTGTTACGACGATTGGGATGGACGGTCAGCTGCCGTTAGTTGTGGAAGGGCTGATCAAGTATTTCATGCTTATTGGGACAGCTCATTTTGTACATCAATCGGTTCATTATGGTGAAGAAAGGTCCGTCGGACCTTTGATGCATATTTTATTTGTTGTTGGTGTCTTATTGATGGGCATTATTTTGTTTGTTACAGATAGAGTACAGTATTTGGAAAGTACTGGTTATTTAATCTTGGGCTTCGTCTTTATCATGTCAGGTGTTTATTGGTTTAGAAGTGTCCTGTCTCATATCAAGGCATCCAAATGGGTTGGCGTTGCTTTTGTTCTCTTTGGCCTGCATTTAACTGACTTTATTTATTTAAGATACAACGCGGAGACAGTGATTGTTGGGTATTTGGCTTCGGCAGCATTGATTGCGTTTATGACCTTTGCATTGATTGTCATGGATTTTGAATACCTGAAGTATAAGGATGACCTTAGGAATGAACGGTACAGAGGGTTCTTTGAGAATGCTAATGATGCTATTCTGATGTTAGAGGATTCAAGAATCATAGATTGTAATCTTCAAGCATCCTTATTGTTTGGTATGACAAAAGGTATGCTTATAGGTAAAACGCCAGTAGAACTCTCACCAGAGCTTCAAGAGAATGGCAAAGAGTCATATGTTGTTGGTGGTGAAGCAGCTGAGAAGGTATATCGCGGCGAAACGGTAGTCATGTCATGGCTTCATAGGAATACAAAGGGTGAGATTCTTAAATGCAGAAGCGCCCTGTTCCCGGTTGGTGAAAAAAGAGTTGGCGTTGTTATAAGGGACCTTACAGCAGAGCATAGCTATGAGGAAGAGCTGAATTTTCATAAGTATTATGACAGTCTAACGTATTTACCTAAAAGAGACTTATTTATTGATAGGTTAGGGCAGGTGTTAGAAGACCGCTGGCAGCAGGTTGCTCTGATTGCCTTTAATATTGACAATTTCAAAGAAATTAATGATCAATACGGTCATGAGACAGGGGATTATATTTTGACACAGGTGGCTGATCGGGTCAAAAAAGCTTTTAATAAGGAAGTGACAATGACAAGGCTTGGTGGTGATGAATTTGTTCTGATTCTTGATCGCCTTCGTCACAGGAACCGGGTCTATATTCCTGTAGAACGTATTTCGATGATTTTTGAGACATCTTTCAATCTTGATAATGAGGAGTTATTGACGGTCAGTGCTTGCCTCGGCGTAGCGTTCCCGGATACTAAGGACGAAGCACCGATGAGCCTTCTTGGTAAAGCTGACTTGGCCCTTAATCTTGCTAAAGGTAAAGGACGAGGGAAACTTGAGTTTTATTCTGAGGATGGTAAAGCGGAATTTTCCAAGCGAATCCAGTTGGAACGTGAAATAAAAGAAGGTATCGCTAAAGGTGAATTCATCCCGTACTATCAGCCTTTGGTGGATCCTTTGACAGAATCGATCATTGGTGCTGAAGCCTTGGCGAGATGGCAACGTGAAGATGGCAAGACAGTTTATCCGGATGTGTTTATCGGTATTGCTGAAGAGACGGATCAGATTCGTGCCATAGGTCAGCAGATACTGGAGAATGTATGTCAGGATCTTCAGGAAGTGATGAAGATTCGACCTGATTTCATTATGCATGTGAATCTATCTCCAATGCAATTAAGGGATGATGCAATTGTGGAAGAACTTCGTTCCGTCATGGAAAGATGGGAAATAACAGCCAGACATTTAGCGGTTGAAATGACCGAGACAGTATTTATTGAGGACCAGGACAGAACCAATCGTGTTCTGAAGAAAATAAGGGATATGGGTATTGCTGTTGCCTTGGATGACTTTGGAACAGGCTATTCATCCTTATCATATCTTTCCTCTATGCAAGTTGATATGATCAAGATTGACAGGTCCTTTGTACTTAAGTTACCGTCGGATCATAGGGCTAGAGCAATGATGGAATATTTAGCTCAACTGCTTAAGGAACTTGAATATGCTGTAGTGGTGGAGGGTGTTGAAGAGAAAGATCAGGCAGATTATCTCAGTAACATCGGTTGTGAATGTATTCAAGGGTATTATTATTACAGACCTATGCCTTTTGAGCAGTTAGCGAATGAATTGAAGAATAAGATATAGTGATGAATGTGTCACTAAAAGTAGAATGGCAGTTTACGATAATAGGTAAACTGCCATTTTTTATGCTAAAAAGATATAGGCGTTGTAAATATTAAGTAGGATTAGTCCAATTAGCAACCCGTCAAATATACGTTTGAGATGTTGGTCATGAAGGACTCGATTGAGCTTTGATCCTATAAGGCCACCAATGATGGCAGATGGTACCATGAACCAAAGCATTTCTAGATTATATTGACTTAGTCCGGTGGTGAATGTAAAGGTAAGTATTTTAGCCAACTGAGACAGCAGTATAACAAAAACTGACGCGACAGCGGATTTTCGAATATCCATCCGTAGAAACATCATAATAACGGCGACGTTAATAGGGCCTCCACCAACGCCAAGGAATGATGCCAAGGTGCCAAGTGTAAGTCCGACGATAAGGACAATTATAGGGTTTTTAACTTCATAATCTGGTAAATGATGTCTTAATAAGACAATCAAAAGAAGTAGTGCAAGAATGATGGCTTGTAATCCTGAAGCCATAGTGTCATTCATATGCCTCAGCAACAATGAAAAAAGCTGCTTGCCGGAAATACCACCAAGTATTGCTCCTATAGCTAGTAAATATAGACTTTTATCCGGTTTGAAGCCTGTACGAAACTGGCGATAGGTTGCGACTGCGGCCATAGAAAAAACTGTGAAAGTGGACAGCAGGCTGATGGTGGTCAAATCGTAATCACCGAGCAGGTCAAGAGCGGGTTTGATGATGACACCGCCACCCAAGCCCGCCAATGAACCGAAAATTGTCGCAAGCAGGGCGACGAAGGCATAGATAATAGGCATTAAATGAATCTCCATGTTCTTGTTCAAGGTATTGACAGTTAAAATGTAAGCTGCTTTATAAGTTTATACATAGATTAGGCAAATGGCTGACGCCATTATTCGATATCGTTACATAGATTCTCTAAGTTGTCAATTATTTGTGAACACTAACTGTGTATAGGTGATAATTATTATGAATTATGGTATTATAAAATAGTACAATAGTCGTATTATATATGCATGTCAAGTACGATTGTTTTGATGGAGGTCCGATGAAATCCCAAGATCAAATAACCCATGAAGAATTGAATAAATACAGACTGAACGTCTTGTTTAAGGTATTTAGAGATTTGATGGTGCTTTTCTCTATACTTGGTGTTGTCATTAGTGTATTGGCTTTTGATGTGTTGGAAAATGCAGCGACGAGGGCTGTTTTTGGTTTTGGTATAGTGATTGTCTCTATCGGGGCGATTTACTTCGTTCGATATAAAAAAGGCAGTGAATATCTGCAGTTTATACTTTTTATGCTTGCGTCCATACTTGGTGTCATAGTGGTCAACATGATTACTATGGAGTGGTTCATGACACTATCCATACCGATTACCATTTCTTACATTCTTGTCGCTTTTTTTACCTTTGAAAGAAAATATGCCTATATTATGATTGGTGTTCAGATATGTTTCTTGATTGGGCACATGGTCGTAAACCCTGACCCTACAGTGTATTTAGGTAAGGTTTATTACGCGACTGTATTTGGCAGTATGATTTTACTGCTGCTTGTGGTTCATCGTGGTATAGGCTTATTTAAATGGTACGAAGAGTTACTCTTTGATAGAATTCGAAAAGTTACGGAACAGAACTCTGAATTGGAAGCTTATAATGAGGAGTATATAGCAACCCAGGCAGCTCTTTATGAACAGGTTGATGAGGTAAACCGTCTCGGTGAAGAAAGAGAGCTTCTCTTGGAGAAGATGAATATGACCGTGAACCAACTATCGGACGGAGTTGCGGAATATATCATTGCTGATGATAGGTTTGACCTTTCTGTGAGAGCACAACAGATTTTGTATGCATCAGGTGTTGAAGAAGGTGCGGATATCAATGAAGCAGTCCATAAGATTCTTGAACGAAATCCAGAAGCTAAGGTGCTATGGGAACAACTGGTTGCAAGAGAGAAAGATAGTGGTTATGTCACCTTATCCTATACTTCAGATGATGAAATCCACTATCTCGAAATATCTATGACGAGCTTTGTCGAGGACGGTAGTTGTGGTTCCTTGCTTTTTGCTGTAAAAGATGTTACTACTGAAAAGAAATTTGAAGAAAGCATGTATCAGGCTGCTTATTATGACCGTGTAACTGGTTTTTATAATCAGAATGGTTTTGAAAGAGCGTTAACAAAAAAGATTGAGAAAGGCAATGACACGGTTACAGTATTTTTACTGGAGTTAAATGACTTTAGGTATTTTACTAATATCTATGGTCAAGTGACTGCAGATCATCTGTTAGCCTCTGTCACTAATAATTTGAAGAGCGTTCTGCCGGAGACTGCTCTTTTTGGAACGATGCATCGAGAGCAAATTATACTTGCATGTGAGCGAGTGATGGATCCGGCATCGGCAATGGCTTTGATTGAAAAAAGCAACATGAATTATGTGAATGACAATATGTTTTTTGATGTGACCTTCAGTGTTGGTGTTGCCAAATATGAAGAAGGTATTACAGCTATGCGTTTGATGGGCAATGCTCAGGCGGCTTTATATCACGCCATAGAACACAAAATAAAAACACCTGTTTTCTATGAGGTGTCACAACGCTTAAGTGTGGAACGCAGAGTTCTGTTAACAAATGCTATGAATCTTGCAATGCAAAACGATGAAATCTTTTTACAGTATCAACCAAAGTATGATGTCAAACATGAAAAAGTTATTGGATTTGAAGGTCTGGCACGTTGGATTTCAAAAGTACACGGATTTGTATCACCAGCTGATTTTGTGGAGATTGCTGAGCAGACAGGTATTATTATTAACTTAGGGGATTATTTGGCGAGAAAGGCTTGTAAATTCTGTAGTCTTATCAATGCAGTGGAGCATCGGTATACGGTTTCAATCAATGTATCTGGGAAGCAGTTATTGGATGAGAGTTTTGCTGAGCGCTTTATAAATCTTGTTGAAACGGAACATGCGCCTTTTGAGTGCATTGCAATTGAGATTACTGAGACGTATGTTATTGATAATGTGGTCTTGGCAGAGAAACAGCTAAGTAAAATCAGGGCAGCCGGCATTAGAATTTATTTGGATGACTTTGGTACTGGCTTCTCCTCTTTTAGCTATTTGAATCGTTTGCCCATAGATGTCCTTAAGATTGATAAATCACTTGTGGATCCGATAGAAGAAGACAGCAAAAGTGTTAAGACCATTGATACGATTGTGAAGATGGCAAAGAACTTCGGTATGGAAGTTGTGGCTGAAGGTGTTGAAACGGAAGGTCAGTACAAGATATTGGAAGCTTGTCATGTGGATATGATTCAAGGATATTATATTGCCAAGCCTATGGATCCTGAGAGTTGTGAGCAGTTTTTGCAGCCGGATACGGGGATGTGGATATAGGGGAGATTTTTTATCAGTGGGGTCGCACCAAAGGAATCAGGTATGCCATCCTAAGCCTCAGACAAGTTTGCTGCGCAACCAAACTCGTTTAGGACGACACACCTGACACCATCGGTGCTCGGTTTCGGTAAGATTACTGGAGCAGTAAGTGAATAAAATCAGATCCTATATGTGGGATTAAACAAACAAAAAGAAGGACTGTCGTTGTGGGACAGTCCTTCTTTTTGTTTGTTACTGGAATTCAGCAATATATTTGTATCAATTAGGATTCTTCACTGAAAAGCACTGTGGAGAGGTATCTTTCCCCTGTATCTGGGAGGAATACCACAACATTCTTGCCCTCATATTCCGGCCTGGAGGCGATGATAGCAGCTGCTTTTAATGCTGCCCCGGAGGAGATACCGACGAGGAGACCTTCGGCTTTAGCTACGGCTCTGCTTGAAGCGAAAGCATCGTCATTCTCTATCTGTATGACCTCATCATAGACGTTGGTGTTAAGAACATCTGGGATGAAACCGGCACCGATGCCTTGAATCTTGTGTGGTCCAGGGTTACCGCCGGATAGGACAGGGGATCCAGTTGGTTCTACAGCGACGATTTTAACATCTGGGTTTTTAGATTTGAGGTAAGCACCAACACCTGTGATTGTACCGCCAGTTCCTATACCTGCAACAAAGACATCGACTTCACCATCTGTATCTTTCCAGATCTCAGGGCCTGTTGTTGCTTCGTGAATTGCAGGATTGGCAGGGTTGGTAAACTGACCAGGTATGAAAGCACCAGGAATCTCATCAGCCAATTCTTTTGCTTTATCAATAGCGCCTTTCATACCGCCTTTAGCCGGTGTCAATACAAGTTCAGCACCATATGCCTTAAGAAGGTTACGACGTTCAATGCTCATGGACTCAGGCATTGTCAAAATCACTCTGTAGCCTTTTGATGCACCGATATAAGCTAGTCCTATGCCTGTATTACCGCTGGTTGGTTCAACAATAACAGAGCCTTCTTTAAGAACGCCTCTGGCTTCTGCGTCTTCAATCATTGCCTTTGCAATACGGTCTTTAACGCTTCCGGCTGGGTTGAAGTATTCTAGTTTTGCGATGATATTTCCTTTTGCACCAACACTTTCCTTATAAGCATCCAGTGCGACAAGTGGTGTGTTTCCTACTAAGGAAGGAAGATTTTTATAGATGTTTGCCATGTGTATAACCTCCGTTATTGTATTTATTGACCATTAAATAATGTCAACAAGATGAGTAAGTTTAATTCGTCTTATAAAAACATATATGTTTAATATGCTTTGTGCTCTTGATTGCATTCTACAACAGGTTAAATAACTTTGTCAAGAAGAAAATAAAAAACATATATGTTAAGTATGCTATTGACAATTTCTGGGTTGCCCATATATAGTATGTAATAGAGAAGTAAAGATAAGAGCGTTAAATGGCTCAGTATATAACAACGCCATCTTGTACAATAAGAAATGGAGATTCATATGAGAATTTCAGCGAAAGGCAGATATGGCATAGCAGCTATGACGTATTTGGGTCAGCACGGTGCAAAAGGTTGCGTGCCGGTTATTCATATATCAGAACAACTGGATATATCAAAAATCTATCTGGAGCAAGTCTTTAGTTTATTGAAGAAAGAAGGTTTAGTAACATCGGTTAAAGGACCTCATGGTGGTTATCAGCTAACCAAGGAACCTTCAGAGATCACTTCATATGAGATTTTGAAAGCGACAGATGGGGCAATATTTGAACAAGTCAAGTCAACCGTATCCGATAAGGCACCAGGTATTGAAAAAGCAATCGATGGAAAGGTTTTTTCCGCACTGGACACACAGATTGAATCCATGTTGACGTCGGTGACACTGGACAGTCTAGTAGAAGAAGCCAATAAATACCAAAGAAATGATGGCTACATGTTTTTTATATGAAGAAGAACCCTTAATGATGTGTTAGTCTCATTACAAGGATGAGCAGTACGATTATAAAGTTAAGGAAAGTTATAGGAGGTTTCATGACAGATAGAGAATTTTCAACCAAATGTATACATGGGTATGATCAGCGCTATGATAGGACAGGTGCTATCAGTGTACCGATTTATCAATCGGCGACGTATGCTCATGAAGGTTTGGGACGAAGCACAGGTTTTGACTATTCAAGGCTTAGCAATCCGACAAGAGAGCACTTGCAAAAGACCGTTGCTAACTTAGAAGGTGGGTACGATGCTATTGCTTTTACAACGGGCATGGCGGCGATTAATGCTGTATTGGAGTTGTTTGAACCAGGAGATCATATCATTGCTTCAGAAGACCTTTATGGAGGTAGTTTAAGGTATTTTAGAATGATTGGCAGTAAGAGAGGTTTAGATGTCACTTTCATCGATACTGCAGACCTTGACAGTGTTTGTAAGTCCATTACATCACATACGAAAGCAATCTATATAGAAACCCCTACAAACCCTATGATGCAGGTAACCGACCTTAAGGCTATTGGCAATTTGGCAAAAGAACATGGATTGAAAGTAATTGTGGACAACACCTTTATGACCCCTTACTTTCAGAAACCTATTGAGTTTGGTGCAGACTTTGTCATTCATAGTGGGACTAAATATCTGGGAGGACATAACGACACCTTGGCGGGTGTGGCGGTTGTAACATCCCCAGAGGATTATGAGCGATTGTTTATCATAGCAAAGACAATGGGGGCTAGTTTGTCACCCTTTGACAGTTGGCTTATTATCCGTGGGATCAAGACATTGCCACTGCGGATGGATCGTCAGCAGGCCAGCGCGATTCAGATAGCGAAGTGGTTGGAAGAACAGTCTTGGGTGAGAAAGATCTATTATGTCGGTCTGGAAAAACATCCGGGTCATGAAGTTTCAAAAGCGCAGAGTTCCGGTTTTGGTGGTATGATTTCTTTCGAGGTGGACACGACAGAACGTGTTAAGCAGATTCTTGAAGGGGTAAAAATTATACAGTTTGCCGAGAGTCTTGGTGGGGTTGAAACGTTGATTACCTATCCAATGACCCAGACACATGCAGATGTTCCAGAGGATGAACGGAATAGAAAAGGTATTAACGATCGACTGTTAAGATTGTCCGTTGGTTTAGAGGCAACTCAAGATTTACTTAAAGATTTGGAGCAGGCATCCAGGGAGGTATAAATAATGGCATACAATTTCGACAAGGTTATCGAAAGAACAGACACAGATTCCATCAAGTATGATTTTGCAGCTAGAAGAGGAATGCCTGAGGATATATTGCCCCTATGGGTTGCAGATATGGATTTTCCGGCACCGGATGAAGTGATTGACGCGTTAGTAGAAAAAAGCAAACATGGCATTTTCGGATACTCAGAAGGTCGGGAAGATTATTATGAGGCTGTAGCAGGTTGGTACGAGCGGCACTACGACTGGCGACCACAACAGCGTTGGTTGGTTAAGACACCAGGGGTGGTTTATGCTGTGACAACAGCAATACATGCCTACACAGGTGAAGGGGATGGCGTGCTGATTCAGGAACCGGTGTACTATCCTTTTAGAGAATCAATTGAAGCAAATAACAGGCGATTGGTTGTCAATCAGCTGGTATACAAAGATGGGCGATATACCATTGACCTTAAGGATTTTGAAGAACAGATCAAGGCTCATAAGGTGAAATTATTCATTCTGTGCAGTCCTCATAATCCTGTTGGGCGTGTATGGTCAAAAGAGGAACTGACAGCGATGGGGGATATCTGTCAAAAACACGGTGTCCTTGTGGTGGCGGATGAAATTCATTCTGACTTTACTTACCCAGGGTATCAGCACCATGTATTTTCTGATATAAAGGAAGCGTATGAACATATGACCATCACTTGTACTGCACCGTCAAAGACCTTTAATCTGGCAGGGTTGCAAATCTCCAATGTCTTTATAGCAGACAAGAGGCTTAGAGATGCATTTAAACATGCTGTGACACAAAGTGGTTATTCACAACCAACGGTTATGGGACTGGTAGCTTCTAAGGCGGCTTACCTTCATGGGGATCAATGGCTTCAGGAACTCAAAGAATATCTGGTGGGCAATCTGTCTTATTTCAGATCGTTCATCAAGGAGCATATACCTGAGGCTAAATTAGTCGAACCTGAAGGCACTTATCTGGTATGGGTTGATTTCTCACAAGTTCCGGCATTTGTGGGTCAGTCCAATGAGGTGATGGATCATTTTATGGCGCACAGTGCTAAGTTATGGCTTGATGGTGGTACGATGTTCGGAGTAGGCGGAGAAGGCTTTCAAAGGTTTAATATTGCATGTCCAAGAGCTATACTTGAGCGGGCATTGAATCAGTTGGCGGAAGCATTGAAGGAAGTTTAAAACATACTTGTAATTCTTAAAAAAAGAAATGACACAGACGATTAATCTGAGTCATTTCTTTTTTGTTGTGGTCTTATGAGGACCACATGCGTGTCGACTTTGTGCTCGACCAGCTCCCATTTCATATTTTTTTCGGTCATGATCTCTTTGAACCAAAGAGGTAGATGGGCAAAAGTTGCATGCAGTTCTTTGAAGGTATTTCCGTCAAGAAAGGGTACAAGCAATTCTTTTGAAGAAAGGGAACCGTCGTTGAAGAGGGCGATCTTAGCATTGATACTGTAAACACCTGCACCGTGATGTTTGTAATAATTCATATAACCATTAGGGTGCTCAGGTGGTGAATCAGTATCTTCGGTCTTTGCAGCGATGTCACTTAGATAGGTCATCGGATTGCCATGGTACTCCAATATCGTGTAACCCTCTCGGTGGAGTATGGCACAGGTTTCGTCAGAAAATGTACTGGCAACGATGATGGTACAGTCGATCAGGTTATCAATCAGCCCGGTGATGGATAGAGACTTGCTGTTTGTGGAAGTCTGTGCAGATCGAATGGTCTTCGTGATGGCCCAGCCGCTGGAGGTTCTTTTGTATATAGCCAGCTGGTGGGCGGTTTCCGGTTTGGCAGTCATGCCGTTGCGGTCAATAAAAACAGCTACAAACATTAGGTAACACGCCTCCTTAGCATCAAGGTGAATGTGCGACCCAAATAGTTCATATCCCTCCATTATCCTATGAAGGCTATTATACCGTGATGAAAGCACATTTGCAATGTTTACATAATGAAGTTTTCGGTATTAAGAGTCAAGTAAGGGAATATGTGTCTTTTATTACTGGGCATAACTGTTCTTTAAGAAAGAGTTTCGGAACTTTTTTGGTGTCATTCCCTTGTTTTTCTTGAATTGCTCTATGAAGTAACTGGCAGTGACAAAGCCGACCTCCATGGCCACATCTGTAATGCTGATATCCGTCGTTGCAAGGAGGTGTTCTGCTTTGCTGACACGAACGAGGTTCACATATTCACTAAAGTTTCGGTTCATATATTTCTTGAAGAATCTGGAAAAATAACTGTAACTCATGCCGCACAAATCAGCCATATCATTCATGCCAATTGGTTCAGGATAATGTTGGTCAACGTAGTTGAAAACTTTTACAAGCCTTGACATGAGTTCGTTGTTAAGCCCACTGTCCAAGTTCAAATCCATACCTTTATCATGCCAGCTTCTTAGTACCCATAGAAATAATTCACCGAGATAACTTCTAATGGCCAGCTCAAAACCATATTTTTGTATTTCATCCTCATTCAGTATACGCATGACAAGAGAAGGGATAGGGGTTGTGTCTATCTCGTGATGGCAAAAAACCTTTTGGTGGGTGGAGGTCTTCATGGTGAAGGGAAGAACATATCTGGCTTCGAAGACCGTTTGAATTGTTGTATATAGAAGTTCCGGATCAAAACGTATGACCACATAAGTGTTTTCTGCTTCGTCCAGTGATTGGACATAATGGACTTCATTTGAATTGATGATGACCATATCACCGGCCCCAAAAGTATGGCTGATACCATCTAACAGAATCATATACTTACCTTTTTGGCAATAAAGGATCTCGATGAAGTCATGGTAATGGGCATCAACAACCATGCGTTTGCCGTGGACTGTTTGCACCATTGCAGAGAAAGGGTACTCCAAACCATTCTGTATGATATGTATGTCTTCGTGACGGACTTTCATGTGGACCTCCAAGTCGTAGGCGTATGTTTATATAGACAAGACAAATAATTGATATTTTTCAATGAAACCATTATATGACAAAAATGATTATTTTACTATACTCGAATTACAGGTTAACAAGATATTCGTCAAAAGTTGATCAAGAATCAGTGGAATTTATGACGTGTTTTTTGTCGATGGGGGCACCATTTCAAACTTTTAATTAACGGAGGAGACGAAAGAATGGACAAAGTAAAAGTAGGTATCGTAGGTTGTGGAGGGATTGCTAAACAAAAGCATCTACCCGCGTTAGCAGCACTTGATTATGTAGAAATTGTTGCGTTTTGTGACATAATAGAGGAAAGAGCTATTACAATGTCACAACAATACGGCGCAGAAGGTGCAAAGGTATTCACTGATTATAAAGAGCTACTTAAAGAGGATATTGTTGCAGTACATGTCTGTACACCTAACATTTCCCATAGTGAAATCTCTATTGCTGCCATGAAATCAGATAAGCATGTTTTGTGTGAGAAGCCTATGGCAAAGACATCCGAACAAGCCAAGGCAATGGTTGCAGTTGCTAAAGAGACGGGCAAAATATTGACAATTGGCTATCAGAATAGATATAGACAGGACAGTCTATACTTGAACCGTGCATGCCGCAATGATGACCTTGGTGATATATATTTTGCCAAGGCACATGCCATTAGAAGACGTGCTGTACCAACTTGGGGCGTTTTTCTTGACGGTGAGGCTCAAGGGGGCGGTCCGCTTATTGACATAGGGACTCACGCATTGGATCTGACCTTATGGATGATGGACAATTATGAGGTGGCATCTGTTAAAGGTACTGTCTATCATAAGTTGGGTGATCAAACGGAAACAGCCAATGCTTTTGGTGATTGGGATCCTGCCGAATTCACCGTTGAGGATTCTGCTTTTGGGTTCATTACAATGAAGAATGGTGCGACAGTCATACTGGAATCCAGTTGGGCACTGAATACGTTAGATGTGGGAGAAGCGAAGACATCTCTTAGCGGTACTAAGGCTGGGGCAGATATGAAAGACGGCCTTAGAATCAACTCAGTTAAATATAATAAGCAACTCGTTGAAAAACCGGCTTTGGATGCAGGCAGCGTTGCTTTTTTTGATGGTGGCGCCGAGGTGCCGGAAGTTGTTGAAGCAAAGATTTTCTACAGTGCTGTCATGAATGGTACAGAATTGGTTGTTAAGCCGGAACAAGCCCTTGTAGTAACAGAGGTTCTTGAAGCAATCTATGAGTCGGCTAATACTGGAAAGACTATAGAATTTTAGTTTGACAGTGTCTGAGGAGACGGAAGATGAAGCTATATTTGCAGATGTGGTCTTTAAAAGATGAGGCAGAGAAGGACTTTCTAGGCACCCTGAAAGTGGTGGCTGACATGGGGTATGATGGTGTAGAGTTTGCAGGCTATTATGATATACCGGCCCACGAACTAAGAGCACATATGGATGCTCTGGGACTTGAGACACTCGCTACACATGTTAGTTACGAATTACTTAATGAGGATCTAGATCATCAGATTCATATTCTGAAAACCTTAGGTGCAAAGTATATCGTATGCCCATGGACGGATATGGATGATACGGAGAAGGCCAAGCACTATGCTCATAAGTTAAGTATGATTGGTCGAAAGACAGCAGAAGAAGGCTTGCCTTTGCTATATCATAATCATAGTCATGAATTCCATGGTAACACTGGAGAAAAGCCTATTGATATTTTTTATAAGACTGTTCATAAAGGTTCGGTTCTTCAGGAGCCGGATGTTTATTGGGTACAGCATTCAAAGACGGATCTTCAAGCATATTTGGCAGCAAATGCCAAACGTATGCCTGTGGTGCACCTTAAGCAAATGGCGGACGGAAGCAGTAAAAGGAATGTGGCTGCAGATGAAGGTATCATTGATTTCGCAGCCGTTATGACAATGCTGCCTAATGCCTATTTTGTCTACGAGCAGGAAGAGACAGCTCATGCATCTATGGCAGACGATGTAAGAAAGTCAGTTGAGTATATTAAAGGTCTATTCAAAAAAATTAATCATTGATCAGTGAAGAAGGAGACAATAAATGAAATTATGTGTTTTGACTGTACCTTATAGCAGTCTTTCTTTTGAAGAGACTTTGGCGAAGCTAAGTGCTATGGGGGTCCAGGCTGTGGAATTAGGTGCTGGCGGATATCCAGGAAGCGCACACCTAGATGTCAAGGGGATGCTTTCTGATGACAGCAAGGTTCAGGAAGTGAAGGCACTGTGCAATAAATATAATATTGAAATTGGTGCCATTGCTTGCCACGGTAATGCCGTACATCCTAACAAGGAGATTGCTAAAGAATTCCATGATCAGTTTGTAGATGCTGTGCTGGTAGCTGAAAAATTGGATGTGGATACAGTAGTGACTTTTTCAGGATGTCCAGGAGATCATGAGGGTGCAAAGCTTCCAAACTGGGTGACTTGTGCATGGCCAACGGATTACCAGGAAGTTCTAGACTATCAATGGAATGAAGTGCTGATTCCTTATTGGAAGGAAACAGCGGCTTTTGCCAAAAGTCATAATGTGAATAAGATTGCTTTTGAAATGCATCCGGGATTTGCTGTCTATAACCCAGCCACATTACTTAAGCTCAGAGAAGCTGTAGGTGATGTGATTGGTGCCAATGTTGACCCTAGTCATTTGTTCTGGCAAGGCATGAACCCTGTTGAAAGCATTAAGGCACTCAAAGGCGCTATCTATCATTTCCATGCCAAAGACACAAAGATTGATGCAGCGAATACAGCCGTTAACGGTGTCTTAGATACAGGTGGCTATGGAGACTTGTCTGATCGTTCATGGTTATTTAGAACAGTGGGATACGGTCATGGCCAAGAGGTGTGGAACGATATTATCAGTACCTTGAAACTTGTAGGGTATGATGGTGTTATCAGTATTGAACATGAGGATGCGTTGATGTCTATTGACGAAGGGCTTACCAAAGCGGTTGAATTCCTCAAGGAAGTGATTATCTATGAAAGTCCTGCCGAGATGTGGTGGGCATAGGAGTGACACATGATTAGATTAGGTATTATTGGTTTCGGAGGTATGGCAGGCTATCATGAGAAGCACCTTCGTGATTATGATAGATTGACCATAGCTGGTATGTATGATGTGGACCCGGCACAAATGGAAAAAGCCGAGAAGTTAGGCTACAGAACTTTTGCTTCAAAAGAAGCAATGATGTCGTCAAAAGAGGTGGATGCGATTCTTGTTGCAACCACCAATGAAGTGCACAAAGAACTGGCAATTGAAGCGCTCAGGGCCGGTAAGCATGTCATCTGTGAGAAGCCGGTGACTTTGACATCAGAAGAATTGGCAGAAATCATGGCTGTAGAAGAAGAGACAGGTATGATCTTCACCATCAATCAGAATCGACGTACCAACAGGGATTTTGTCTTGATGAGACGGCATGTGGAGGCGGGAGACCTTGGTGAGGTGTATCACATTGAATCAAGGGTTGAAGGCTCACGTGGCATGCCAAAAGGATGGCGTACCATTAAGGAACTTGGTGGAGGTATGATGCTTGATTGGGGCGTACATTTGATCGACCAGGTTTTGAATATGCTCAGTACGCCTGTGAACAGTGTCTATTGCCGTATGAACTCTATAGAGTATCCAGAAGTGGATGATAACTTTAGGCTTGTTCTTGGCTTTGAAGACGGCAAGTCTGTTCAGGTGGAAGTGGCAACAAATAATTATATTAAGCACCCTAGATGGTATGTTCTTGGAACAGAAGGTACCCTTCAAATTGATGATTGGGAATGTGATGGTAAGGTTGTCCGCTGTAAGGATAAGGATTCTGTTTGGGAAGACGAGATTGTCTATACCAAGGCAGGACCGACCAAAGTCATGGCACCCCGCCGTAAGGATACACTGGAAGAGATTGCAATCTCTGAACCGGAAGATGTGGTGGACAGCATTACCGTTGTCTATGACCAATTCATCGATGCTATAGAAGGTAAGGCGGATTTAACCATCACTTCAGCTCAGGCAATGCGAGTGATGAAGGTGATGGAGGCGTCCTTTGTATCTGCTGAGACAGGGGTTGCTGTACAAGAGGTGATTTAATGACGGCGATTTAGCTTGCTGTTATTGGATGAGATGTGTGTGTATGTGTTGGAGAGGGCTACCAGGATTATCTTGGTAGCCTTTTCTGGTTGGGAAAATATAGATGTCGACAAGCCGGTACTGGTATTCCGTCCTAAGCCTCAGACAAGTTTGCTTCGCAAACTAACTCGTTTTTGACGGAACACCAGTACCGGCTTGTCTCGGTTTTGGGTATTGTAGTTTTAAAAGCCCATCCGAACTAATGGTGAGTGAGAGTTGACCTACCGCCAGGCTTCTATGATGTTGTAGATGTGGTCGCCTTGGGGCGTGTTACGGTCAAAGTCACTGTATAGGTTGAAGTGGTTGAAGCCGGCTTCTCTTAGTAGGGTTTCTATTTGGCTGTAGCGGATTGGGAAGAGGGGGATACAGTTTTGATGAATTTCTTCCGAATCCTTGACGTTAAGTTCTGTGTAGCATTCCATACATTGTTGTTCAAGGCATTGGTGGCGTTTTAGGAGTAAGCCATCGACTTCTACAGGGGGTAAGTCCAGCATGCCTTTTTCATGGGCTTGATCATAGTTGACGACTTCGCATTTGAATTTACCGTCTTTTTTTAAGATTTTTGTTACACCTTCAAAGAATCTGCGTACGGCCATTTCGTTGGGGAGATGGGCTAAGGTGTTGTCAAAACATAATACCTGATCAAAATAATGAGGTTCAAAATGTCGGTCGATGGTCAACATATCCATTGCTTCGAATTGGGGGCCGTCGGGTACTTTGCCTTTGGCCTTTTCTATAATGGCTTGATCAATGTCTATGCCCACGGCTTGATGGCCTCTATGGTGAAGTTCGTGGCAAAGTGTGCCGGTTGCACATCCGATATCCAGTATTTTCTGAGGGGTTTGAGTATCAGCGACAAAAGATAATTTCTTCTCATCCAAAGGGAAGAGGCGGTCATAATAGTGGAGTATATTCGTATAAAATGACATGGTAACCATCCTTTCTGATAATACTTCTCGTTTTACTTCATTATATCACAGCCTATCCTTATAGTGTTAATCGGGAAATAAGAAAAGAGGCTCCGTCTAAGGCCATGAAGTTAAGCAAAAAGAACAAAGCGTTATACCGGATCTTTGACACTTGCAGCATTAACCCAAAATACTGAAAGTCTTAATCCATAAGGGATAAGGGCTTATTTTTTTGTCAAATTTTGCACATTGTTCTTTCGTACTATTTCGTACTATGATATAATAGTAATATACTATTACGGCTTAACGAGGTGACTTATGAGACTGAAAACTTCTTCATCAAAAAATTCCCTATCTTTTTATGTAATAAAAGACGTTTATAAAAACGGCAAACGTACAACGCAGATTGTTGAAACACTTGGTACTGAAGAAGCTGTTAAAGAGAAAGCAGCTGGCAAGGATCCTTATGAATGGGCAAAAGCATATGTTGCCGAACTTAACCACAAAGAAAAAGAAAACAAGCGCGAAGTTATAATCAAATGCAAACAATCCAAGCTTATAACCAAAGACAAGCAACAATCCTTCAACGGTGGTTACCTTTTCCTCCAGCAGATATATCACCAGCTTGGCTTAGACAAAATCTGCAACGATATTTCTTTAAAATATAAGTTCACCTATGACCTTAACGCCATTCTATCTCGGTTGATTTACGGAAGAATCCTTTTTCCTTCCTCTAAACTTAGTACCTTCGAATCCTCTAAGCTTCTTCTTGAACAACCGAAGTTCGAACTGCAACACATTTACAGGTCTTTGGAAGTTATTGCGGGTGAGTCTGATTTCATACAGTCTCAACTCTATAAAAACAGCCTTGCTGTTTCTAAACGCAATGACCGAGTTCTTTACTATGACTGTACGAACTATTTCTTTGAGATTGAGCAGGAAGATGGGCTTAAACAATACGGCCCTTCAAAAGAACATCGCCCCACTCCTATCGTGGAGATGGGCCTTTTCATGGATGGAGATGGTATTCCCCTGGCTTTTAGCATTCACAGCGGGAACACCAACGAACAAGTGACACTAAAGCCTTTAGAGAAACAGATCATCAAGGACTTCGAGCTTTCGAAGTTTGTTGTCTGCACCGATGCCGGCCTATCATCGAATGACAATCGAAAATTCAACAACATAAGCGATCGTTCCTTCATCACAACTCAATCCATCAAAAAGCTTAAGAGTTTTCTAAAAGAATGGGCTTTGGAACCAACCGGATGGATGCATAACAAATCAAACGAAACCTTTGATTTACGCAAATTCGATGAGGATGATGAACTTTGGGATAAATATAGGAATGTGACCTTTTACAAAGAACGTTGGATTAAGGAAAATGATCTAGAGCAAAAACTGATTGTTACCTTTTCTCTTAAATATCGCAGCTATCAGCGCCAGATTAGGAATAAGCAACTTGAACGTGCATCAAAACTTATTGCTACCAATCCAAAAAGTATAGGCAAGAAAAGACAAAATGATTATAAACGTTTCATAACTTCTACAAACGTTACTAGTGACGGAGAAGTTGCTGAAGAGACCCTCTACTATCTTAACGAAGATAGCATTGCTGAAGAAAGCAAGTATGATGGCTTCTATGCTGTATGCACCAATCTAGATGAAGACGTTAGCGAAATCACTAAAATCAACCATAGACGGTGGGAGATTGAAGAGTGTTTTAGAATTATGAAAAGTGAGTTTAAAGCACGTCCGGTATATCTTCAAAAAGACGAAAGAATAAAAGCACATTTTACGACTTGTTTCCTGGCTCTTGTTTTGTACAGATATTTAGAAAAACAATTAGATAACCAATTCACAACCTCCGAGATAGTGAGTCAATTAAAGGACATGAACTTTTATTCGGTTACTGGCCAAGGCTACATTCCAACTTATAGAAGAACTGATTTTACAGATGCGCTACATGATTCATTTGGATTCAGAACAGATTATCAGATAGTTAGTGATAAAGAAATGAAGAAAATTTTCAAAAAAACTAAAAAGTAAGAAATAGTACGCAAAAATACAAGAAGCAAAAAAGCTCGAAAGCCCCAATTTCAGAGGGTTTGCGAGCTTTCACTTTCTGACAAGTGTCAAAGATGGGATTATATCACAGCCTATCCTTATAGTGTTAATCGGGAAATAAGAAAAGAGGCTCCGTCTAAGGCCATGAAGTTAAGCAAAAAGAACAAAGCGTTATACCTAAAGATGGTATAGTACTTTGTTAAAATAAATTTCAGAATCACTTGATAAATAGCTGGAAAATGTAGTGAAACCCCAATCCTTCATGAATGTAGGGCGAGTAATTGAAGTGCTTAAGGCACTTTTTTTTGTAAAAGTTAGTTATTATCTTCGATATACCTGCGTTTTACTGGAAGAGAATGAAGCGGGTTTAATCATCGATGTTTTTCTGCTTCTTCTTCGTTGTATATGACCGGTGAATACTCTCTGAATTCAGAAGGGGTGACACCGGTTATTTTTTTGAATTGGCGGTAAAAGTGGATGACGTTGGTATAGCCACATGTTTCAGAGATGGATTCAACGGTGAAATCTGTTGTTGAAAGAATGAATTTTGCATGTTCAATTCGAGCCTTGATTAAGTCTGTTCTAAAGGCAACATTAAAGAACCGTTTATAGAGGTGCTGAAAGTGGGAGGTACTTATATTCATCCGATCAGCTAGATTGTTTATATTATAATCTCTATCTGAAGCAGATTGCATTTCAATACGTAAGTTCATAAAATTCTCGTAATGGGGATGTGATTGGAGTGTCATATTTTTTTCGGTATAGGCAGCAATGAGATTATTGAATAAAGCGTTTAGCAGTAGGTTTTCATTGGTCAAGCGATACTGATCGACAAGATAATGGTGTTCCCACAAGATCTGCTGGATGTATATGGTATATCTTGTGGAAGCTCCTATTGGAAAAGGTTCATTGAGTTGCAGTGATTTTAATAGTGTCAAATCATATTTCTCAGTGCAAGTGAATCTTAAATAGTCATCACTGTACTCACCTTCGGGGTTGGTGTATTGATAAGGGGTAAAGGGCGAGATAATAACAGCCGTATGCGGTTCCACAGTAAAAAAACGACCGTCAATGTAAAACTCAGCATTAGACTTGACTATGAGCAGTAAATAGTATGGGATGCCGTCGGGCCACCGCATTTGAAAGTTGTTAGGATGGCGTAGGTTATATCCGCCAGTGACTACTGAAATCAAAAGTGTTACCTCCAAATAATTAAATAGGTTAGTAATTAGTATTGTAGGTCATTTTTTTGGATAAGGCAATATTATATAATCTTATCAAATAATCAAAGGAGATATATGACGATATGCACAGTGAAGTGGTGATTAGTAATGCTAATATTGCAATATATACCAGTAAAGTGGTTGAAAAACTAAAGTGGGTATCACAACGCAATAAGGGAAAACTACCATATACGATTTTGAAAAATGGACAATATAATGATTTAGATTATATAGATCCGACAAATGATGACTTAGGTGTTAGTTGGTGGACTAATGGTTTTTTTGGTGGCATTTTATGGCAAATGTATCATCATACTGGAGAGTCGATTTATGCCGGATACGCTCTAGAACAGGAAAAACTTTTAGATGTTTGCTTCGATATATTCTCAGGGATTCATCACGATGTAGGATTCATGTGGCTGCATACAGCAGTAGCCAATTATAAGAAGACTGGGGATAAGAAGGCAAGAAGTAGAGCCTTGCATGCAGCTACAATACTTGCAGGGAGATTTAATGTCAATGGCAATTATATACGAGCATGGAATTTTCCTGAAGATAAGATGAAGGGGTTTACAATTATTGATTCAATGATGAATATATCTCTCTTGTTCTGGGCCTCAAGAGAGACTGGTGATCCTAGGTTTGAAAGCATAGCAAGATTGCATGCAGATACGGTGATGGATCAATTCATCAGAGATGATGGAACAAGTTATCATATCGTTGAGTTTGATGCATCAACCGGTGAGAGGATACAGGCACATGGCGGACAAGGTGTTTCCCAAGAATCCAGTTGGACAAGAGGACAGGCATGGGCGTTGTATGGTTTTACAAATACCTACAAAAGCACCCGAGATAAGAAATATCTGGCAACGGCAATTAAAGTTGCCAATCGATTTATTGAATCTGCCAAAGAGAGGCATTATATCATTCCTATCGACTTCGATCAGGATAATGATGATTCGAGAGAAGACAACAGCGCTGCTTGTATTGCTGCTAGTGGGTTGTTGGAACTGGCAATGCAGTTAGAGGGTGTTGAGTCCGTCAAATATAAAGCTGAAGCGTCAAATATATTGGAAAGAGTATGCGGAGAAAGGTTAACTTTAGACGTTTCGAAAGAATCGCTGGTTGCAGAATGTTCAGTGGCTTACCACTTTGACACAGATATTTCAACACTGATTTATGCAGACTATTTTTTACTTGAAGCCTTACTGAAGTATGAGAAAAATCATCTGGATATGTGGTAGATGATTTTATCAGAATAAATTCACTTATTTTAAGGAGGAAGTTATGAAAAAAATCTTAGCATTGTTATGGGCACTTGTTATGATTATCAGTATGACAGGATGTTCTGGAGAGGCTGATACTCAAGCGGATGATGGGGTGACCGCTGGTGAAGGAACGGTAACAGAGACGGCGAACGCGTCAAACGACCTTGCTCAGCAAGACTTCACATATCCGATGGAGGGTGTTGAACTGACGTATTGGGTTGGCTTGGTGAATAATATTTCTCAGATTGTTTCCAGCCTCGATGAAACGCCCCTTGGGGAAGAGCTTCAGAGACAGACAGGGGTGGATATTGTTTATGAACATCCGGCTCAGACCCAAGAGAAAGAGCAGTTTAACTTGATGGTTGCGTCTGGTGAAATGACGGACTTGATTGAGTATAATTTTCTTGCTGCTTATCCAGGCGGACCGGAAAAAGCAATTTCTGATGGGGTGATTATAGATTTGACAGAGCTTTTACCAGTGTATGCGCCAAATCTTATGCAGTATTTTGACGAGCATCCAGAGATTGCGAAAGCGGCAAAAACAGATACAGGGAAATATTACAGTTTTCCATTCATCAGAGATGACGATGAACTGAAAGTTTTTTTTGGGCCTGTTGTTAATGGTAAATGGTTGGATGATCTTGGCCTTGAATATCCAGAAACCATGGATGATTGGTATAAAATGTTGACCTTGTTCAAAACTGAAAAAGGTGCAACCTCTCCATTGACTTTTGAGCCATGGATGATTGGTAATGATTTAGGTTCTGCGTTCATCGGTGCATATGGTATAGGTGAAGATTTCTATATTGATGATAACGGTGAAGTGAAGTTTGGTTCTATTGAGCCTAGCTATAAAGGCTTCCTTCTTGAGTTCAATAAATGGTATGAAGAAGGCCTTCTTGATCCGGATTACGGTACTATGACGAGAGAACAGGTGACTGCTAAATTGACGACAGGTGAGTCAGGCGCTTCCTTGGCATATGGTGCCTCACGACTGGGAACTTGGTTAAGTGTTTCAGAAGGCAACCCGGAATACCAATGGGTTGGGGTTAAATATCCTGTGACAAATGAAGGTGAGATACCAATGTTTTCACAAAAGGACTTTGCCATGAACGGAAATGGCGATGTATCTATTTCAACAAATTGTGAAAACGTTGAAGCGGCACTAAGATACCTTGATTTCGGTTATTCGGAAAAAGGTAGGGATGTATACAACTACGGTGCTGAAGGGGAATCATATGAAATGATCGATGGTTACCCGACTTATACAGATGTCATCATGAATAATCCTGATTGGACTGTTTCTGAAGCATTGACGATGTATGCAAGAGCGCCATATCATGGTCCTTTCATCCAAGAAAAAGAGTATATACAGCAATACGGTTATACTTATGAAGCTCAGAAAGAAGCCAATACTCTTTGGAAGATTTCAGAGATAGATAAGCATGCTCTACCGAAAGTTACGCCAACCCCTGAAGAGAGTGAGGAGCTTGCTATGATTATGAACGAAATCTACACTTATCGTGATGAAATGCAATCAAGCTACATTATGGGGATTGAAGATGTCGAATCCACTTATGACACTTATGTAGATAATATCAAGAGTATGGGCATTGACCGTGCAATTGAGATTTATACAGCAGCATTAGAACGTTTTAACAATAGGTAATTCATTCAGGTCACATCGCAATATATTCATACATGATGTGAATGACAATTGGAAATCAAGGGATGAAAGGATCATCCCTTGATTTTTAGGAAGGTTGGTCCATTTGGAGAGCGTAAAAGATTCAAAATTTAAGAACAATAGAATATGGATTCGGCTGAAAAGAGAACTAGTTCAGAACAAAGAATTATATTTGATGATTCTTCCGGTCGTTATATACTTTTTTATTTTCATGTATATCCCAATGTATGGTGCCAGTATTGCTTTTAAGAACTTTGTACCATCAAAGGGAATACTAGGAAGTGATTGGGTCGGCCTGAAGCATTTTTCAAGATTCTTTAGCAGTATTTACTTTTATAGGGTTGTTAAGAATACCATTGTACTAAGCTTCATTACGATTCTCTTTGGATTCCCAGCACCGATATTCCTTGCTTTGATGCTCAACGAAGTTCGGACAAGGTGGTTTAAGAACACAATACAGACGGTGACATATCTGCCTCACTTCATCTCGCTGGTAGTTATTGTAGGACTTCTCAAGGAGTTTACTGTCACAGGCGGATTGATCAATGATGTATTTGAAATGTTAGGGATGAGCAGATTTCCATTATTACAAAAACCGGAAGCATTTAGAACTCTATATGTAACAAGTGAGATATGGCAAACCATCGGATGGAACTCAATTATATACTTAGCTGCATTGTCGGGGGTTGATCAGCAACTGTATGAAGCGGCAAGGATTGATGGTGCAAACAGGTGGAAACAGACGATTCACATTACGCTTCCAAGCATACAGAATACAATCATCATCCTGCTGATTTTAAGAATGGGTAGTTTGTTTACTGTGGGTTTTGAGAAAATCATATTGATGTATAGTCCTACTACCTATCAGGTGGCAGATGTTATATCATCATACGTCTATCGTTCAGGCTTATTGGAAATGAATTACAGTTACAGCACGGCTGTCGGGTTATTCAATTCAGTTTTGAATTTCTTGATGCTCATTGCAGCCAATCAATTAAGTAAGAGGTTCAGCGATACTAGTCTATGGTAGGAAAGGAGAAGGAAGTTGGAGAATAAAAAAAGTAATAAAATCAGAGTTTCAGGTTCTTATAGAGTCTTTCAAGTCATTAACACGATTCTTCTTATCTCTTTGACATTATTGGCAGCTTATCCTATGATTCATGTGTTATGGGCTTCAATAAGTGATGGGGTAGCGCTGGCAACTCATGATGGACTTTTGCTTATGCCTCAGGGACGATTAAGTTTTGATGCGTATGAAGCGGTCATAAAGAATCCTAATATTCTTTCGGGTTATATAAACACTCTCTTTTTGCTGTTCGCTGGTGTAACAATACAAGTGCTGATGACCTCAATTGGTGCCTATGTATTGTCAAGACGCAGCTTTGCGTTGAAGAATATCATAATGTTCTTTATTACATTCACCATGTTCTTCCAGGGAGGGATTGTTCCACTTTACCTTCTAGTAAGGGATTTGGGTCTTGTTAATCAGTTGGTCTCTTTGATTTTCCCATTTATGGTGAGTGCTTATAATTTGATTATCATGAGAACATCCTTTGCTGCGATACCGGCTTCTTTGGAGGAGTCAGCAAAGATTGATGGAGCAAGTCATTTTCAAATTTATGCAAAGGTGGTTATGCCCCTGAGCAAAGCGGTTATTGCTGTAATGATACTTTACTACGGGGTAGGTGTATGGAATGGTTGGTTCTGGGCATCTGTATTCCTTAGAGACAGATCATTGTATCCATTGCAGCTTGTCTTAAGAGAGATACTGATTAGTAATGACGTATCTGCCATGACACAAGGGTCATCAGGAGAGGATTTGGTTGCGGTTGCAGATACAATCAAATACGCGACAATTGTTGTATCAACATTACCGGTCCTGATTGTATACCCATTTTTACAAAAGTATTTTGCAAAAGGTGTAATGATTGGTGCAATCAAGGGTTGAGCCAGTTATATGAAAGGTGAATAGCATGTCAGGATTACCGATTAAGGACAATTATTTGCATACAAGAGACGAAGTGGTTTTGGCCTTGGGACAACTGTTGGATCCGGTAGGCAGTTACTTTGGAAATCACAGCACGCAATTGAATTTTGGTCATACAGGTTCAGCCACTTGTGGACGTACAGCGGCGATGGAAGGGTTACTCAGACCCTTATGGGGGCTTGGCCCAGCAACCTGTGGCGGTTACCAATCTGACTTATGGAGGAAATATCGAGAGGCCATTACATATGGTACTAACCCGGATTGTGAGGATTATTGGGGAGATATTGGTGATTATGATCAAAAGATTGTTGAAATAGCCCCCATAGGATTATCTATGGCATTAGCCCCAGAAGAAATTTGGACACCGCTGGATGAATCCGTAAAAAATAGGTTCTCTAGCTGGATGAACCAGGTGAATGAAAAAGAATTGCCCCCTACAAATTGGCGATTTTTCCTAGTGTTGGCTAACATTGGTCTTAAGAAGGTTGGTGCAAACTACAATCAGGAAAGAATGGAAAAGGAACTGGATGAACTGGATAAATACTATCTGTCTGATGGTTGGTATTCTGACGGAATAGGTGACAACAGAGATTATTATATTTCTATGGCAATGCATTATTACGGTCTTGTTTACAGTAAACTTATGAGAGAAGAAGACCCTGTAAGGTCCCAAACCTATGTGGATCGTGCGAAGCTCTTTGCAGAAGACTTTATATACTGGTTCTCAGCTGAAGGAGATGCGTTGCCTTTTGGTAGAAGTTTGACTTATAGATTTGCGCAAGCATCTTTTTGGTCTGCGCTTGTGTTTGCGGATGTAGAGGTATATTCACTTGGTGTTGTTAAAGGGATTATACTTCGACATCTACGTCATTGGTTCAAGCAGGATATTTTTACAGAGGAAGGCATATTAAGCATTGGCTATAACTATGAGAATTTGATTATGGCTGAAAATTATAATGCTCCGGGATCACCTTATTGGGCGATGAAGACGTTCTTGATATTGGCGATGCCAGTAGAACATCCATTTTGGCAGGCTAAAGAAGAACCATTACCGAAATTGGAAACAACCAGGCTTCAAAAACATGCCTATATGGTCATAGAACGTGAGAATGAAAATCACTTTGCTGCATTCACTTCGGGTCAACATGTGCCGTTTGAACCTGACCATATGGAAAATAAATATGAGAAATTCGTCTACTCAAATATCTTCGGCTTTAGCGTACCAAAAGGACAATATGGCTTGGAGCAGGGAGTCTTTGATAATATGTTAGCTCTAAGTGAACAAGACAATTATTACAGAGGGCGACATCGAAGCACTGTTTTACATATGGATGATAACATGATCGAATCCGAATGGTTCCCGTGGAAGGATGTGAAGATACATACCTGGCTCATTCCAGGCTTACCATGGCACATTCGAATCCATAATATACAGAATAATCGTCCTTTGGATGCAGCGGAAGGTGGCTATGGTTTAACGAGAGAGAACAAGCACGGTTTGATGTCTTTTGAGAAAGTGATGACAGACAACCATGGCAACCATGGTATTATGCTTGAAAACAAAGAAGCGGGAAATAAGGCTAGTGGTATTGTAGATTTGTTGTATGAGGGTGAAGCAGTTCATTTGTTTGTCGCCTCCAATACGAACTTAGTTACGCCACGTACAGTTTTACCAACTATAAAGTACAGTCTTGAAGTGGGTGAGCACTGGCTGATTTCGGCGGTATATGGATCTAATACGGGTGCTGATATGAGAATGATGCCTGAGCTGGCGGATGATGGAGATTCCTACATGGTTAGAATGGGAAAGAGAACGATACATGTAGACAAAATCAAGAGAAAAGTCATTACCAAAACTTCTGAAATGAAAGGTATTGAAAGATAGAAACATGATGCAACAGCACATAACACAACCATAAAAAGGATCGAACCATATAAGTGAGTACTTATATGGTTCGATCCTTTTATTCTAGGAATTAGTCCCAATCAACTTCTTCAATATATTCGTAAGTGCTGTTGTCTGTCTCGATTCCAGCATAGTTAACCAAGGACTCGAAGGTGATTTCGTATTCGATGGCCTCGTCTAACTGATCAAAATGAACAATCATTGTCAGAGGATCAATATAGTTGGCGCTAACTGGTATCTTCGTATAGTCTGTATCATCCACAGTGTATTTAAGGAGATAGTTGTCGTTCAGGACATTTGGTATGGCTACAGCGATTTCTTTAGAGAAAGTAAGCTTTATGGCTTTTTCCCCTACAACAACAGCGTCTTTGATATATACATCAGGGTCGATGGAGGATTTGTGTGTGAACGTATCTTCTTGCTTGTCTTCCTGGCGTCTGCCTCCGGCATCTTTTACTCGGTTGGACATGGAGACTTCATAGGTCTTGCTCTTAGCAAGGTCATCGTCTTCTTCCAAGAACAGTTTGACCTTCAGAGGGTTTACTTCCGGGTCATAATAAACCGCTATTGGGTTCGCGCTGAAAGTATTACCAACGCCATCAATATCGTAATAGGAGGCATTGGTGGCAGTCTCCACATCCAAAGCTCTTGAGATTGTCAACACAACAGTATTGTTATCAATACTGCTTGCAGACTTAATCGTCACATCACTGGTAGATGAATTGAAATTACTGGTAAATGTATAGGAAGTCACCATGATTGAGTCGGTTAATGTGACATCGCTTGCATTGACAATGACAAGTGTGTATTTGGCATCATCTTTTAACGTATCATTTACCTGAAGGGTAACAACTTCACCATCGTCTGAAAGAGTCGCATTGGTGATCTCAATAGCATCGCCATCAGAATCTTTCAATTGATAGCTGAAGACGTACTCTGCGATGATTTCATTGACTTCTTTGTTGAAGTTGATTTCGACTGTGCTGTCATTGATGGCATTAGCAAGAAGCATTTTCAACTTTTCTTCTTCCTTTTCAACACCTTCAAATTTGACATAGTCCCCATCACCATCGTTAAGAGTAACATTGTATTGGCTTGTTGCAGTACCGGAAATGGTAATTTGATATTCGGTATCTGCATCGAAGGAATCATCGTCTAGTGAGATAGCGACGATTGTATCATCACTTCCTACAAGAGAAGCTGTAAGATTCACATTAGAAGATGAAGATAAAACATCTTTACCTTCGGCAACAGTATAAAGGCTTGGTTGAGTCATATTGATGTTCACAGGATGGGTGAAGTACACATAGACCATCTTGTTGCTGATTGCTTCTGCCTTGCTGATTCTAAAGAAATTAGATTCAATAACGTCGGGTCTGAAACCCTCAAAAGTATCGCTAAGCATCTCGGATTCGTTGCCATAAGTGTCAAGTAGTTCATCTAGAAGCACACCATACTCTAAGTCTGGCTCTTGGTCTTCGTCAAATACGATAGTAAAGATTTTGTTTGATGAATCTGCATTGATTTCATCAATGGTAAGGACAACGTCCGTATCGTCTTTTTCATAGACAATAATCTGTTCTTCGGTAATGTCTTGAAGTGCTTCGTTGAAGGTTAGTAGGATTGTTTTTTCATCGAATACTTCTATGGATTCCAGTTCAGTGTCCACTGGATCTTCCAACATCCCAAGTTCAACAGCGTCGGCTTCATCAATGATCTCGGCATCCACGAAATATTGGATCATTTTCTCCGTGGAACCTTTTTTGGTAGCACTTAGCGTGTCGAACAAAGAGCTGATGACATCGCCACGGGTATAGGAATAGTTGTCATTAATTTTAGTTCTGTATGCTGTATCACTAACAAGGTTGATTTCATAGGCGTAGCTGTAAACCTGCGCCCAAGTGAAATCTTCATTATAAGTATAGCCCATAGCGGTCATAAGCATTTTGAGAAAGGCTTTCTCGCTTACGTAATCATTAGGTCTGAAGGTGCCATCCTCAAAACCTGCAACAATTCCTTCTTCTACACAGTAACCAACATATGGTGCAAACCAATCGCTTGCTGTCACATCAGAAAAAGTATCTTTGATATAGTCCTCAGGGACTGCGGTGACTTCACTGTCTTCACCAAGCATACGAACAATGAAGGTCGCAGCTTCTGAACGCTTAAGTTGCCCGTCGAAATTATAACCGGTACCATCTCCACGTAATATTGTCAGTTCATTAAGAAAATCAGCTTTATCATCTCGATCTGCGCTATCAGCGGCTGACACCGGAATTGATGACAGCATCATTGTAAGTGCCAGAAGCGTGATGAGCATTCGTTTTAAGTAATTCATACTTTCCAACCACCTTTACTTTTTTTTATGGAAAACCATCTATTGGATTATAACATATCGGTGTGTGAGGAGGTATGGGCGTAGATATTAAATTTATATGACGATAGTCATTGACAGATTAGAGGAAGGGAATTATAATTAACGTATGAACAAGTATTCATATATCGATAAGAAGTGAGACAGATTAAGAGGAGACGGCATATGAAAGATATTCAATATAAGTTGGAAGGTCTGACTTGTGCGAACTGTGCAGGGAAGATAGAACGACGAATGACCCAGGTGGAAGGGTTTGAAGATGTATCATTGAACTTTACAACCCAGACGTTGAGTTTTAAGGCGAAGGAGACAGATTATCTTGGTTTTATCCAGCGTGAGGTGGATGCAATAGAAGATGGTGTCACAGTTCAGCTGAAAGGGGACCATATCCATCATCATATGAATGATGTGCTCCACGACCACAGCCATGATCATCATCATGGTCACGATCACGATCATGGGCATGATCATAGCCATGGTCATAGTCACGGAGAAGGTGGACCAGCTATATGGATCAGGCTGGGTATTGGGGCAGTGCTTTTTGCGACTGGTCTTATAATGCACCTGGCACCAATGATAGAACTTGTCATATTCTTGGCCGCGTACGTTATCATTGGTGGCGATGTGCTTCTTAGAGCGGTGAAGAATATTTTTAAAGGCCATGTGTTTGATGAGAACTTTTTAATGGCTGTGGCAACGGTTGGTGCCTTTGCCATCGGTGAGTACCCGGAAGGGGTCACTGTAATGCTGTTTTATCAGATTGGTGAGCTGTTCCAAGATATGGCAGTACAAAAATCAAGAGCATCCATAGAATCTCTGATGGATATTAGACCGGATGTTGCGTGGATCAAAAGAAATAATGAGTTGGTTAGTGTTGCTGCTGCTTCTGTGGATGTCAGTACACATATATTTGTCAAGCCGGGTGAGCGAATTCCTTTGGATGGTACTGTTGTATCAGGTAAAAGCATGCTGGACACTTCAGCACTTACAGGTGAATCCGTGCCAAGATCGGCTAATGAAGGTGACGAAGTACTGTCAGGTTCAGTGAATAAGTCGGGACTGCTGGAGATAGAAGTTAAAAAAAGCTTTGGTGAATCCACAGTATCTAAGATTCTTGACATGGTTGAGAATGCTACTAACAAGAAAGCAGAGACTGAAAAATTCATCTCAAAATTCGCCAGATATTATACACCTGTAGTTGTATATTTGGCATTGGCATTAGCCATCATTCCACCACTAGTGATCAGCGGGGCGACCTTTGCTGATTGGATTCAAAGAGCATTGATTTTCCTTGTTGTTTCCTGTCCATGCGCTTTGGTCATATCCATACCTCTTGGTTTTTTTGGAGGAATCGGTGGTGCCTCCAGACACGGTATCCTTATTAAAGGAAGTAATTATCTTGAGGCGTTGAAGTCTGTTGATACGGTGGTCTTCGATAAGACAGGAACATTGACAAAGGGTGTCTTTGAAGTTGAGTTCATAAAAAGCGTTACAGGAGATGAGGCCCGGCTCCTGAAACTGGCAGCATATGTGGAGAGCCATTCCAATCATCCAATTGCAAAGTCAGTTATACGCGCTTACAAAGAACAGGTGCCGGTAGATGGTGTGACAGAGCTTGAAGAAGTCCCTGGAAAAGGTTTGACGGGTGTTGTAGAAGGCAACAAGATACTGGTGGGTAACAGCAAGTTGATGGACGAATATAAGGTGGCTTATACTAAGCCTGCGACAGTAGGTACAGTGGTCCATGTGGCAAAGGGCGACACTTATCTTGGGCATCTTATCATTGCTGATGAGATTAAGGAAGACAGCAAGGCGGCAATCTTGGCACTGAAAAAAGCCGGTGTTAAAAAAGTGGTGATGTTGACAGGCGATCACAAGGATGTGGCAGATGCGGTAGCAAAAGAGATTGGTATTGATGAAGTGTATTCAGAATTGTTGCCTCATGAAAAGGTTGAAAAACTTGAGGAGATTCTGGAAGCGAAGACATCTGGAAAAACAGCCTTTGTTGGAGATGGTATCAACGATGCACCGGTACTAGCTAGAGCAGATGTGGGTTTTGCTATGGGTGGTGTTGGGTCCGATGCAGCCATTGAAGCGGCAGATGTTGTTCTAATGACAGATGAACCGAGCAAATTGGCGGATAGTTTAAGGATTGCCAGAAGAACCAATGGCATCGTATGGCAAAATATTGCCTTCGCTATGGGGGTTAAAGGTCTGGTGCTTATTCTTGGTGCTGGTGGCTTGGCAACGATGTGGGAGGCAGTGTTCGCTGACGTTGGCGTGGCCCTTATAGCCATCATCAACGCTATGAGAATCATTAGGAAGCCACTGTAAGATCAACTTATGGAAGAGTGACAAATGGATTTTTAATAAAGAGTCTATATCACATATATTACAAAAAGAGAAGTTGCAATCGCAACTTCTCTTTTTGTCTATAGTACAATCAATATAGTTAAGGTCACTGTGATGACGGAGAGCAATGTTGATAAGAAAACCGTCTCGGAGGCGTAATCGGCATCTCCATTGAATTCCATTGCAAGGAGTACGCTATTGACCGCTGATGGGGCTGCGGCACCAAGAATCAAGACTTGAGCAATAGTGCCTGTAAAGCCGAAAGCAATTGTCAAAAGCCAGGCGATGACCGGCGATAAGATCAGGCGCATGCCTACTGCAGTGAAAACAGAAGGGTCTGTCAGGCCGAGGTTCGTTTTTGCCAACTGGGCGCCAAGAGTGACAAGGGCTAAAGGTACGACCGCTTGGCTCATCAAGGTAATGGTGGTTTCCACAGGTAAGGGGATTGGAATACTGAAGATATTAAAAGCGAAGCCGGCGAAGATGGTATATATCATCGGTAATTTCAATACTTTCACTACAGCTTCTTTTTTTGTGTAAGTACCTGAACTGGCATTATATAATCCTACAGTATTAAGCAATAGGTTTGTTGTAAACATGACGATCATATGGACAGACAGAGGGAACGGACTGTCCAGTGAAGCAAAAGCCAAGGTGATCAAGGGGATGCCATAGTTGCCTTGGTTCCTAAGGATGACAGCGTTGATAAAGGCTTTTTCTTTCTTACGGTCCACTTTCATGATCTTCGCAACGAACATGCTAAGGGCCATCAGCACAAAGAAGACGACCACCGTATAGGCGACAATGGCAACGACTAGTGATTCTTCAAGTTCACTGGTTGCAATTTTAATGAAGATTAAAGATGGTATGAAGAGATATAGCTGTACTTTCGTCAGCGGATTCAAGTCAAGGTTGAATTTCTTCTGGAGAATGACCCCTGCACCAATCAGCATGAAGATGGGCATGAGGACTTCCCAGAATATGGTAATCATTTCAGTCATATGAGACCTCCTAGTCAATATGGGTCTTATAATAGCATTATATGAAAAAAAGGTGAAGGGGTATCGTAATTATGGTAAGAATAAGTTAAGAAAATATTTATATCGATTAAATAGTTTTGACGTGCTAGAATATAAGGTAGGTTTGCAGGTTATGAAGTTTGTTTAATTGAAGCGGTGCCTGTACAAGAAGAGGTTAGCGTTATGTTTAATGGATTGAAATTGATATTTTCTCAATATAGAGGCTTGTCCAGGTCGATATATGTGATATTCTTTGCACGAATGGTTACAAGTATGGGGGCTTTTATTTGGCCGATGCTCATGATGATTATGAGCGGAAAGCTGGGTTATAGCAATTCGGTTATTGGTTTGGTTTCTGCTGGTAGTGCCGCACTTTTTTTACCCTTTAATATATTAGGGGGTAAATTAGCGGACAAGTTCAATAAGAAGAAACTGATCATTATACTGGACCTTCTTAGTGTTTCCTTCTTTATTGGCTGCGCTTTTGTTGAGCCGGGTATAGAGATGATGGTGATGTTCATATTGGCAGGCTTGTTTGCAACGATGGAATGGCCTGCTTTTGACGCTCTTTTTATTGAAGCCTCCAAACCGAATGAAAGAGAGCAGGTATATTCTCTTTCCTATTTAGGGATGAATTTGGGGCTTGCATTTGGTGCGACTATTGGCGGTTTTTTATATCAGGATCATCTAAGTCTTGCTTTCTTGCTGGATGGTTTGACGACGCTGACATCAACTATCTTAATAGTCTTATTGGTAAAAGGTGTTAAAGTGGCTGACATTGAAGAACATGAGAAGAACGAGTATGAAGATGATGAAGAAGACCATATACCTACCATGGCGATTGTTATGGATAGAAAGCCTGTATTAATCATGCTTTTGGTCTTTACGTTGGCTTCTTTCATCTATCAACAGTGGTCTTTCTCATTGCCTTTATACATCAAGGATCTTTATGGTGACAATGAAGGCGCGAGAATGTATGGTATGATGACGTCCTTTAATGCAACGGTCGTCATATTGTTCACTCCTGTTTTGACAGCGGTGCTTAATCGTCATAAGGAATTATCAAAGGTTATGATGGGGATAGGTCTGTACGCACTAAGCTTCCTAATGATTCTTGGGCATCCTACAAGGTACATTTTCTTTGGAATGATCTTTGTCTTCACCATTGGTGAAATCATCAACACCATCGGTTCATCACCCTACATGAGTCGCCGTATCCCGGCTTCTCACAGAGGGCGTGTGTCCAGTTATATGAGTATGGGGTATATGATTGGCGATTTGTTAAGCAGATTGTTAGGAGGCTTTGCAACGGAGTATATTGGGTACGACATAACATTCATCATACTGGTAGTTATGGGAATGATCTGTGTGGGCATTGTTTGGTCGAATTACGCCTTGGACAAACGTTATTTTCCAAAGTTATATGAGAAAAAGTCCTCTCAGAACTTTTCAGAGCAGGAATAATTTCGTAGCCATAGATACTGACAAATAATGGATAATCGTGTATACTAAAACATCATATGCTCTATGGGGCAACTCTAGGGCTAAGAATAGCGAACAAAGCGAGGTGAAAGCAATGATTACCAAAGAAATGCTTATAGCAGATATCCTTCAGGCTAGAGAGGATGCAGCGATCATTCTTATGAGCAATGGTATGGGATGTGTAGGTTGTCCTTCATCACAGATGGAAAGCCTTGAGCAAGCAGCTATGGTTCACGGTATGGACGTGAACAAGCTTATTGAAGATCTTAATAAGTAAGAACGTATGAACAGGATTGTCTTTTTATGGATGGTCCTGTTTTTTGTTTCATGAAATATAATAAGAGCGTCAAAAGGGAGGGCTTTTGAATGAAACGAGTACATGTAACTGTTCATGGGCAGGTTCAGGGCGTTGGTTTCAGGTATCATACGTTTGTGATGGCTGAACAACTTGGTATTACAGGCTGGGTGAGGAATCGCTATGATGGTACGGTAGAGATTGAAGGGGAAGGACCGGATCTGGTAGTGGATCGGTTTATTGATATTGTCAAAGAAGGCCCAAGGTTCAGCAAGGTTAGCCGTTTGGAGAAGGAATTCTATGATACGGTCAAAGGGTACCGGGGATTTACTATTGAAGAGACAGAATAATCATGCGTTATATCGGCTGCGTTCCTCATTAGGGATTGCTGGATTTGTATTTGTTTTTGAGGGTTTAATAATGATGTTCTAAAAGTTTCTTTACAACATTAGGTAGTCATGTTATTATCTTGACAGGGATTATAAATAATACATCTGATTTTCATTCAATGTATTTAACAGACTTAATAGTGATATTTGCCACTGGGCTAAGGTGGTTTAGTTTGCTGTTGTCTATAATGCATTGTGCTGAATAAATACTGGGAATATGCTTCTTAAAGGATGTCTCGGGATAAGGATGTAAAGAGAGTGCCGAATTAGCGGAATGAGGGAATAACCAATGTATGGGGAAGTTTTGATTGGCGGTATCTATGAGGGGTACATATGCGCCTTTGTTGACTATCTAATGAACTCCAATGAGAATCAATTGAATATTCGTGTCATAGACAGGGAAAAAGATCTGAAGGAAGCCATAGAATCCGAAGTATATGACTTGCTTATTTTTGATGCTTTTTTTTATGAAACACTGAATCCTGACATTATAAAGGGAGAAGAAGATAGGGTTATCATACTGACAGAACCGGTGACGCCGTCCCATCCTTTGGTTGAAATGTCATTGATGAAATACCAATCGATGAGGTCAATAGAAAAAATACTCCTGTCAAAACTTGCTGAATCTGATACTAGAGAGTTGGTTCATGCCAAGCAGAAGGATACGACAGTAATGGCTGTATATAGTCCATATGGTGGTCTTGGCGTATCCAGTATTGCTCAGGTGACAGCAATGGTTGAGGCAGAAAAAGGCAAGAAGGTGTTATATCTTTCGTTAGACCGCTATCACAAAGAATCCCTTTATTTTCAAGGAGAGGTTCATTTCAATTTTTCAGATTTACTGGTGCGTTTATTGAGTTCTAAGAGCTGGATGATGGGCATTCAGCAGATGGTGACAGTCGATACAGTGACAGGTATACATTATTTCGAAGGGGCCAATCACGAAGAAGATTTATGTGATATATCATCTGAACTTGTGGTGGACTTACTGTCATGCTTACGTGAGAGAAGTGTCTATGAAGCAGTGGTCATCGATTTGGGGCAAAGACATATCAAGTTGATTGCTGATGTGATGGGAATTGTTGATAAGCACATATATATAACTGGTTCTGATAGAAACACAGAGGGAAAATGGTATAAGTATATGGCGGATATTGCAGCCCTTGGCTATGAAGGTGATGAGTCGAAGACAATTCGATTCTATCGGCAATACGAGAATAGGATGACGGCCGTTTATCGAGAGGGCTATACCCCATTGCCATATGATCCGGGCATGTTCAAAAAGAATAAGAGTGATACGATTAGAATCAATCCTCAAAGCGACAGTTATATGGTGATAAAAGGAGCTTTGAGTTATGGCAGTTAGAACACACGATACCATTTATAAAGAACTGATAGGAGATATACGCTTTAACCTGGGATTTGGGGATGACGGGCAGGATGATTCAGTCTATGAAGCCATTGACCAGGCGCTTAAGAGCAAAACTTCTGTTATGCATATATCTGCAAAAGATCAAGTGCTATTGCGGCAGCGTATTTTCAATGCACTTAGAAGGCTAGATATTCTTCAACCACTGATTGAGGATGAGAACATTACAGAGATTATGGTTAATGGACCGGACGAAATTTTTATTGAGGAAGCAGGTAGGATTAGAAAGTTGTCTTTTGCTTTTGAAAGTTTGGAGCAGTTGGAAAACGTTATACAAAAGATCGTTTCAAAGGTGAACCGTACGGTCAATGAATCTAACCCTATCTGCGACGCCAGGCTTGAAGACGGATCACGAATCCATGTGGTTTTACCGCCGGTTGCAATGAAAGGACCGACCCTCACTATCAGGAAGTTTCCATCCAAGCCCTTGACCATGGAAAGGTTGATTGAGCTAGGAAGCATTGATTCTGAGTCCGCCGATTTTTTAAAGAAACTTGTCAGGTCTAAGTACAATATATTCATCAGTGGCGGTACAGGATCAGGGAAGACAACCTTCCTGAACGTCCTTAGTAATGCCATACCCGAAGATGAAAGGGTTATTACCATAGAGGATTCGGCAGAGCTACAGATACGTCACATTGAGAATCTTGTCAGCCTTGAATCAAGAAACAGCAATTCAGAAGGTAAGGGGAGAATTGCCATACGGGATTTGATCAAAGCCTCCCTTCGTATGAGACCTGACAGAATCGTTGTTGGAGAAGTCAGAGGGGAAGAAGCTCTTGATATGCTCCAGGCAATGAACACAGGTCATGATGGGTCACTAAGTACGGGACACAGCAATTCATCGAAAGATATGCTAAGCCGCCTTGAGACGATGGTGCTGACTGGTCATGATATACCTCTTCAAGCCATTAGACAGCAGATTGCCTCGGCAGTTGATGTGATTGTTCACCTTGGCAGAATGCGAGATAAGACGCGGAAGGTGATGACAATAGACGAAGTGCTGTCTCTTTCGGATCAAGGCATAGAACTTAATCCGCTATATCGCTTTGAAGAGGATGAGACTTCAACCTTTGAAAGTGTGTCAGGACAATTGGTACCCACAGGTAGGTCATTGATTTCAAGTGAAAAACTGCTAAGGTCTGGACTGGACCTTTGATGATTTGAGGATACCTTACTTAACCGACAATGGGATGCTGCTCAGGGGGATATATGGAGAAGGGGATTGACTATAACCAATACAAATTAACCACAAAAGAATGGCTCTACTTTGGTGCTATGAGTACCGCTTATCTCTTTGTCCTAGGCATGATTTTTTATCAGCATCTGTTGATAGCTCTCTGCATCGCTTCCGGGGCGTGGTTTTTTATTCGTGAGAAGAAGGAAGAAGCCAGGATCAAACGGCAAAAGGTGCTGACAAGTCAGTTCAAAGAAGGCATTTACAGTCTCTCTTCTGCCCTTGGTGCTGGAAGATCAACAGAACAGGCCTTCATTCAATCTCTTAAGGATCTTAGAATGGTCTACAGAGAAGAAGATATGATTGTCAGGGAATGGCAGCAGATTGTTGATCGGTTAAGTATGAATGAACCGATTGAAACAGTACTCAATGAATTTGGTGAACGCTCTGGTGTTGAAGATATTCAAAATTTCATCAGTGTTTTCTCTTTAGCTCAGCGCTCTGGTGGGGATCAGCTTCGAATCATCCGTGAGACCAGCAAGATGCTGGGTGACAAGATGGATGTGGAAAAAGAGTTGGAAGTGTTGGTGGCTCAGAAGACTTTCGAACAATGGATTTTATCCCTGATTATACCCGGGATGATTGTCTTCTTTTCAATAACTGCGCCGGATTTCCTTCGTCCACTTTATACATCTTTAACAGGGAGAGGGTTGATGACCATAGCTTTTGCCATGTATCTACTGAGTCGTTACATCGGACGTAAGATCATTAGGGTTGAGGTGTGATATGTTTGAAATCATCGTATTGATTTATCTGGCAGTGTTTCTTGGTTATGGGGTTGCTGTTAAGAAATGGGCAGACTCAACACAAAAAGAACTGGATATGACAACCCTTCTTGGCATACCACTGATTAGGTTATTGCCTGGTTTGTTACGATGTAAGCTTTTGTCTGAGGAAGAACGCTTGAACTTGGGTAAGCTTGCGCCAGTCAATGAAATTGAAAAGTCCACCGACCATTATGTGGCTGGAAAGTTGGGAGTGGTGTTCCTTGTCTTGGTTGCTGGTGGGTTTATTTCACTAATCGTTGGTCATGATTATTCGCCTAAGGAAATCATCGAAGACAAAATAGAAAAACCTTCGTATGGTATTGAAACGGAAGAAATGTTGTTGGAATATGAAATCGTTGTTGGGGAGCAGGAGGTGACCGGGCAGATGCCCCTGTCATTCCAGGAAGTGATGCCAGTAAAAGAAGAGGCTCAGGAGATTCTTCAGGAGCGTATGACACAATTGCCTACCTATATGCTTCAGGAAGGTGACAGTATTGATCGAGTGACCAGGGGACTAAGTTTTGAGGCTTATCCATTTGAGGATCAGGTGGCGGTTAGCTATCAGGTTTTTACACCAGAGATTATGACAGACAAGGGTGCTTTGATACCACTGAATATGACTATAGGAGAGCAATACCCGATTGCGATTAAGGTGCAGTTGGAGATCGGTGATAGTAGCATAGAAGGTGTCCTGAACTTTGAAGCGCTAAGGCAGCCGATGAGCCTTGAAGAAGAAGCAGGTGCACTGGCGCAAAGAATACAAGAGGATGAATCGAAGGTTCAATTGCCTGTGGAACTTTTAGAGGGGGAGGGCCAAATACTTTGGTTTAGGCCAGCTAGTGGTATTCAGGGGCAAAAGGTATTTGCTGTGTTCGTATTGCTCGCAGTACTTGCGCTCATTACGAGGAAGAGGCAACTGGAGACTGCGCTGGCTATAAGGCAACAACAAATACGCAGTGATTTCCCGGATGTGGTAGGGAAGTTAACCATGCTGATTAACGGGGGTATGACATTTCAGCGTGCCTGGATGAAGGTGGTCGCAGATTATCAATCACGGCATGTATCTAAAAGACCCCTATATGAGGAAATGATAACGGCGACCCATCAGATAGAAAATGGGATGCCTATGAGAGAGGTACTGGAACGATTCGGTCAAAGAACAGGCAATAAGGAAATTATTAGAATGACAGGTATTTTGATTCAGAATGTACGCCTTGGTGGCAGTTCGCTGGCGGACGCTTTGAAGCAGTTAAGTATAGAGGCCTGGGATGTGCGTATCAACAACGCCAGGATACAAGGAGAAAAAGCCAGTACGAAGCTTTTGTTGCCAATGGGCATTAGCTTTATAACGGTGATTCTTATCGTCTTGGCACCGACCATGATGACATTAAGTCAATAGGGAGAGTATTATGACAAAGTTATATGTAAAAGGGTTTATTTTAAAAGAAAAAATGATGGGATTCTTCAGAGATGAAACAGGTCTAAGCACCATAGAGATTGCTGTGATTATTATTGTGTTGGTTGGCTTGGCGTTGTTATTCAGAAATAAAGTGGAGGGTCTATTGGGTAAATTACTGGATCCAATCACCGTTCCGACAGTTAATGAACATACCAATGGCAACTAAGTTATATGAAAGCAAACTCATTGACTATCAATATCGTATGTGCCTGTATGCCAAACCGCCGGCTATCAGGCCATTCAGTATTGTGAAAATCCCTTCAGGGTGTCGATATGAGCTGCTGGATGAAGCGTGTTTGTTGTTGAATCAGACAGACACACCTTTGAATTACAACGAGGTGCTGATCTACATAAAGGGATTGTCAAGGTTCCTTAGAACCTGTCAGGAATACCTACTAATACCTGCTAACGGGCGTATAGAACCATCCGATGTGACCTTGGATGAACGAGGCGAGGCCAGGTTCCTGTATATGCCTTTTGAGGATGAACAAGCATTAGATGAAACGGCGTTGATTGTTCATTGGCTGCAGATAATCTTTAGGGTTTCGGATAGCCAATGTGAGAAGATTATTGATTTACTTCATCCCTTTATGCTTGCAGGCAACGAAGGTGTATGGACTTATAAGAAGTTCATTGAAGTGGCTGAAGGGAGTATCGATGGAGCGTATTAGGTTATGGTGGCCTTCTTTTGTGTTAGGTATCTGTTTGATGCTGGCTCTTCTTATTACTCATTATCGGCCGGTGCTGTACGGAGGATATGAGGGCTTGCTATATCAAAGCATTCAAGATTTAGTGGGGAAAGATGAGGTGGCTTTTTCAGGTGAGCTAACGATACAACCTGACAAGGAAGTGGCTTGGTTGTCTCTTGATTTTCATCTTGAGGGATATAAGGCATCGGAAGAGGGCATTATCGGGGAAGTCTACACAGTCATGCCTGGAACGTCGGACAGAATAGCTGCTGGTAGAATTACGGCAATTGACGATGCACTTTTTTTGGTGCTGGATGGCGAGGAGGAGCAGACGATCTCATTGACGGAGCTGTTGGACCTGCCCAAGGCACTCTCAGACGACGAAGCTTGGTCTGGAATTTATGAAGGTTTGACGCCAAAGCCTTTAATAACGTCCGATCCAAGATATACGTCCATAGACGTAAAAAAAGATATGATTGCCTATGATTGGGACTTGTCCAAGAACCTTAGCATGGATGCGTTAACGAGCATTAACGAATTAGTACCTACTTCAGAGTCATCCTTTGTAGGTAGAGGACGGATTCTGGTGGATCTGGATGGTACTTTGGTTGCTATAGCATTCGATGGGACAATAGGAAGTATTTCTGTTAGTGGCCTGCTGACCTTTAAGTCTTATTTTTGACGGATATGGTTTGCTTTGTTACAATGAGGGCAAAGTGAATCCTTCGTCAGAGGTGAGAATATGAAAAGAAAAATTGGCAGTACCTTGGTAGGTAGTATCACAGCAATGCTGTTGCTTTTAGGAGGGCTGTTTGAGGCGCCTTATGGGGAACGAAAAGTATTGCTTGTAGCGTTGTCGGTAAGCATGCTAGCGGTCTATGGTGCAGGCATAATAATGAAGAAAAACAAAGTGAGGACGTTAAGTGTTCACCTTTTGATGTTGTGCCTTTTGATGTTGATTGAATACAATGCCCAGTATGCCGTGAATTATTTTTACCATGCCATTTATATCGTATTGATTGTCTATAGCATTTTCTATGTGGAATATCGTTATTCTATTGGTATCAGTATCTTGATTACCGGTGTTTCTTTTGTTAAGTTCATACAGGTCATGTGGATTCAACCAAGTTTTGCCAATATGGCGACATTGGTCTTTTTTGTATCTGTCCAATTATTGGTCCTGATTGTCGGCATATTTTTGAAAGTTTATCAAAGGGAAACAAAAAGAACAAAAGCACTATATACGGAGTTGCTTAGCAGTCATAAACAATTATCGTCTTACGCATCAGAGATTATGGAATTGACTAGAGTTGAATCCAGCAACAAGATTGCAAGAGACTTACATGATACCCTAGGCCATGATCTGACAGGGTTGATTATGCAGATGGAGATTGCAGATGGTGCATTTTCCAGTGGTCGTGTTGATGAAGGTCGGGAGCTGTTGGCCAAGTCCAAGACTTCTGCCAGAGAAAGTCTTAGAAAAGTACGAGGTATTGTTGAGGCTCTGAAGGACAATGAGGTTCCTGTTCAGCTGGATTCATTGGAAGCGATGGTGAATAATTTTGAAGAGAAGACAAGATGTAGGGTTAATCTGATCATCCGGGGAGAGGCGAAGAAGTATAACCAGGATCAGCGACTGGTCCTATATCGAATTGTTCAGGAGAGTCTGACGAATGCGGTTCGACATGGTCATGCTCATCGCGTGGATGTAACCGTCTTATATGGTAGTGACGGAATTAACTTTGAAATTGGCAATGACGGTGCGGTTGCAACAACGTTGAAGGAAGGCAACGGTATTCAAGGTATGAGGGAACGTTTAAAAGAAGTTGGCGGTAATCTGGAGATTAGCAGTACCCCTCAATTTCGATTATGGGGCAATATTCCTGGATGACCTTCAAGGTGAATAAAACTGTTTGTGAGGTATTTGGATATAGGAGGCGAAAGTGAAAGTAATCATTGTTGACGATCAAGAAATATTACGACAGGGGCTAGCTATGATTGTGGCCTCTGACATTTCTATAGAAGTTGTGGGGCAAGGGAGTGATGGGAACGAAGCATTGATGCTCTGTGATACAAGAGATGTGGATGTGGTTCTAATGGATATTAGGATGCCCAATAAGAACGGTGTTGAAGCGACGAAGCTGATAAAAAAACATCATCCTAATATAAAAGTGTTGATTCTGACCACTTTTTTGGAGGACGATTATATATTTGGCAGTCTTGAGAATGGTGCAAGTGGCTATCTATTAAAAGATGCTCCGCCTGAAGATATTATACAGGGTATTAAGACGGTCTATGAGGGAGGGGCTTGGATGAATCCTTCTGTGGCAACGAAGGTGGTTGCAAAACTAGCGGGCGACAGTAGTCAACAAAGGATGAAAGTTGACAGGAAGGTAAGTCTACTCACGTCAAGAGAATTAGATATATGCCATTTTCTTGGAGAAGGCCTTAATAATAGGGAAATAGGTGAAGCCCTATATATTAGTGAAGGTACCGTCAAAAACAATATTACCAAGGTATTGGATAAACTAGAATTACGGGATCGTACACAACTGGCGCTGTTCGCAGTGAAAAATGGCTTATAATCGTGCCAAAAGTCACGGTAATTTCATGCTATAAGTGTGATGCGTCATATTTTGCTTAGTGGTAAATTGTAGACATGAAGCAATAACGTGCGCAAGATGGAGGTTGTATCATGAAAAAAAGTTGGATTGGTATCATTGTTGCAATAAATACCATGCTGATCATATTTGCTGGTTGTGGTAAAACTGATTTGACAGCTTACAATGAGGCCGTTGAAAAAACAGAGGCAGTGCTGACTGGTGAAACGCTTACAACGCTGAACGTTGAAATAAGCTATAACGAAGAGGGCTTGTCATTCGATGAAATACGTGAGCTGAGTTATTTTGAAGTGATACAGATGCAGACAGACATGCTGTATGATGCAAGGGAAGATGCGTTCCAAATGGCAATGGATGCTTATTTTAATTTCGGTGGTTTGGGATTCGATATGATTTATTACATGTCAGGGGATGAAGTGTTGGTCAAGATGCCTCTGATGGACAAATATCTGGATGTGCAGCCAGTAGCAGATGAATCCAGCATTTCATCCACTGCCGGGGATGTCACTTATGACGCAGTTAAAGAACTGCTACATACCTGGAGTGCTGTCTTAGAGGAAGAAGATGTCGTATCAGGCCAAAAAGCGTATGTAATGACGGACAAAGGTCAAATCAAGACAACCACTTATGCTTTATCCATTGATGAGGGGCAGTTCGAAAGAATGAAAGAGGTCTTACTAGATTTGATTGAGGATGAGACATTCATGGATGCTTTTCTCAGTGAAGCAGGCAACTTTTCAGAGCAAGACGTTCCAGCAGAGGCGATACGTATTGCTTTACAAGAAGCATTTAAGAGCATGTCCCTAGTCACTTTTGAAGGTGAAGCATATGTGGACTTTGATGGTCGCTTGGTAAAGCAGACGTTCGAATGTGAATTGATGAATGAATCCAGTAAACCAGGCGCTGTAGAAACTATTCACGTGAGCTATGAAAGCCAGTATGATCGACTTGGTGAGGACATTGCATTGGTGTGGCCTGTGCTTACAGAGGAAGACTATTTGAAGTTTGATGAGGACAGTACTTGGGAGTCCTACTTCCCGGAAGGATTGTTTGACTGATGAGGAGAGAATCGATGACGTTACTTGAAGTGAAAGATGTTAAAAAGTCATATAAAAGCCTAATGGCTGTGAAGGGTATTTCCTTTTCTGTTGAAAAAGGTGAAATACTTGGTTTGCTTGGGCCTAATGGCGCTGGAAAATCTACGACTATATCCATGATCTCAACATTGATGAAACCGGATGAAGGTTCTATCCATTATTGTGGTCAGGATATAGGGGTGTCGCCAAAGGCAATCAGGCCTCATCTAGGTTATGTACCTCAAGAAATTGCTCTTTATCCTATGTTGAGTGGTAAAGAAAACCTGAATTTTTGGGGCAGAACTTATGGACTTAAAGGTAAGCAACTACAAAAACGGGTAGAAGCTGTTTCGGAGATTATCGGAATAAAGGAACGATTGAAAGATAAGGTTAAAACCTACTCAGGTGGTATGAAGCGGCGTCTTAATATTGGTGTGGCATTGCTCCATGAACCGGACTTAATCATCATGGATGAGCCGACGGTTGGAATTGACCCTCAGTCAAGAAAACATATCCTTGATACAGTGCTTAGGCTTAACGAAAGTGGAAAGACAGTCATATATACAAGCCACTATATGGAAGAGGTTGAATATCTATGTAACCGTATATGTATTATGGACCAGGGTCAAATTATTGCTGTTGGCACAAAGGCGGCACTTGTTGATGACTTTGTGGAGAGTCAGGAGATTCATCTGGTGCCAGAGGTGATTTCAGACGAGATTATTGAGACGATAGGGAAGATTGATACGGTGATATCTGTGACATTAGTAGAAGATACTTTGGTGATTCAGTCGGAAAAGGACCTTGAAATATTTAAGAAGCTCATAGAAGTCCTCGGGAATTTCGAAACCCATATTCAGGCAATCAATGTCCATGCACCAAACTTGGAGAAAGTATTTCTTAACCTGACGGGTAGGGAATTGCGTGATTAGCATTAGGAGGTGATTATGTGCATTTGAAAGATATGTTTATCAAAGATATGAAGCAGATACTTTATGATGTCAAATCATTGGCGATTATTATTCTGATGCCAGTAGTGCTGATGTCAATTCTAGGCATGTCCCTTCAAGGTGTATTTGGTGAAGATAATACAGACAACAGAGTCATGGCCCACATTGGGATTGTTATAGACTATGATTATAACAAGGAATTGGATATGGTGAAAGGCAGACTGAGTTTAGAGAGTTATAGTCAAGAGACGATTGATGCACTGGATGCCCAGAAGAATTTCTTCTCATTAATGGATCATCCTAAGATGCGAACTTTTGTATCCTATAGCATCCTTTCAGAAGACGAAGGGTTTGAAAAATTGGAAGGTGGCGCTTTGGATGCTGTGATTGTTTTGCCAAAGAATTTTATCTATAACAATTATATGATTTTAACGGGGAGTAGGTTGACATCGGATATTGCATACTACACAAATCCGGATAATGATTTTTATGCGAACATACTCTTAGGGATTATTGAAGCATATGCAGATATGAATAATTATATCTATGCAAGGCAACGGTTAATGGTTATGTCCATGTTTGATCAAGAGACAGAATGGCAGATCGATGATATGGCAGTTGCTATTGATTTTGAAAGTCTTGGCATCGACGTATTAGAGGAATCGGCTCAGGTAACGGCAGAGGGTGAAAGTATTAATAGTTTTCAGTACTATGCCGCTGCGATTATGTGTATGTTCTTGCTCTACACAGCAGGAATAGGTGGACGTGCCCTGCTAAAAGAGAAGAATGACCATACAATGGCAAGATTACGTGCAGGTAATGTGAGTCTAATGGTTATTATGCTAAGTAACTTCTTTAGAGTTATGGTTCTGGCGATGTTGCAAAGTGTTGTTATGATTGTTTATTCAGGTGTGGCACTTAGTGTTGACTGGGGTCCATGGAGAAGCTTGCTGCCTGTTATTGTCCTGTCAGCATTTGCAGTGGCAGGCATAGGGATGTTTATTGCGGTTGTGACATTGATGGCCAATAACTATAAAATAGCCAATGCCTTTGAATTTGGTGTTGTGTATTTGATGGCTTTGGTCGGTGGCAGCTTCGTGCCTGTGGAAAGTCTGCCGGCAGCTATACAGCGTTTGGGCTTTATTTCCATTAATGGGCAAGCGCTTGAAATGTACCTGAACAGTATGTACAGGTTACCTTTGACAGAAAGCCTGGTCCCAATGATTGTTCTTGTGTCCTTTGGCTGTATGACGACGGTGCTGGCATTTATCATGGCAGCTAAGAAAGGAGATGCAGCACTATGTTGAATGTAATCTGGGTTAAACTGAAAGATTATCGTCAGTCTTTGCCAATGATAGGGGTAATGACCGGCTTGGCTTTAGTGTTGATCTATATATTTGGTATTAGCTTTCAAGGGACCGCACTTACGAAAGCTGTTGTTGTAGATAATGACAACAGCGCTGCAAGTCAGGAAATGCTTTCAAGCCTTGATGCTTTGGGGGGCTTTGAGTATTCAGCTGGTTCTTTTGAAGTTGGGCTTGAATCTGTAAAAGACGGTCAGACAATTGCTGTGGTGGTCATACATGATGGGTTTGAAGCTGGTCTGTTAAATGGGACTGCACAAGTGACAGTATATGATGCCGGTGCAAGTATAGAGGTGTACACGTTGAAATCTAACCTATCCAGTGTTGGAAGAAGACTGGGTATGGAGGAGCTTTTTTTACACGAAATGTCACTAGCGGATTCAACAACGGGTTCTGAAACCTTAAGGGAGCGCTTACGTGATCAAGTAAGTCAATATCCCCTTGTGCGCATTATGTCTTCAACATACGATGGAAGTGCTGTAGTGGCTTATGATGGTTTGAAGCATAGCTTTATTGGCTATATACTGTTTTTTTCCATGTTCACCATGGTGTTTGGCATTGGATCGATTGTGGATGAGAAGGAAAATCAAGTATGGCAGCGGCAGGCTGTTGCGCCGATTGGTATGAGTAAAGTACTAGCCGGTAATATGATTGCCGCGTACATTGTTGGGATGTGTCAGTTGATGCTTATGATGATCATCAGTAAATTTATTTTTGGTATTGATCTGGGAGGCAGCTTGGTGGCACTATTGCTTGTTTTGTCCTGTTATGTCATTGCTGTGACCTGTCTTGGGCTGTTGATGTCAGGTATGGTTCAAACCATGCAACAGCTGGGAGCCTTCTCGCCAATTGTTATTGTCAGCACATCCATGATTGGTGGCTGCATGTGGCCACTTGAAATCATCACTTCGAAAGTGTTGCTTGTACTGGCCGATTTCACACCCCAGAGGTGGGCCTATAAAGGCATGAAAACCATTATCGTGCAAGGAGGCGGCATGGCAGACGTTCTGGAGGCGAATGGTTACCTGCTCCTTATAGCTGTAGTGTTATTCGGCATAAGCCTAATAAAATACATGAAAATTCCGAATGTTCAAAAAGGTTAATAACTTAATACGAATATATCATGGGACTTTAGTACTGTGATTACAGATACAATAGAACCAGTGACTAAAGTCATCGGAATCAATTACTTTCGTTACTCGTGTTATTGCCAAGAATCCTATATGATAGAATGGAATCGTTTGGAGGGATGGATGACATGAGTGCTTATTCTTATGACCTTCGTTTGAGTAACGTTCAATCTGTTGAAATAACATTGCGACATGGTAGTCGTGTGTTTGGAACAGGTAAGGATTTGTTGTTTAAAGAGAAGGGCATTGCCGCATCGGGAGTTGATGCACTATTGACAGAGTATATTAATGTGGATACAGTCAGTCGGGATATTGCCTTCTCATCAGCGAAGCGCAACAGGATTCTTCCGGTTGAAATCAGTGAAGTCCAATCTATCTTCTGTATTAAACAGGCCCTTCTGTGTGTTGCTCAAGAAAGTGATCTTGAGATTGTCAAACGTCGAAGCAGTGATGTTTTTTGTAAACATTGTGAGGCTTACGAAGTTCAGCATATAGTTGGTGATGGGACAGTTTTCCTAACCTCAAGTGGCACAGTAGCATATCGAGATCTTGACGTGGGAGAGATATTGCGTGTGGACGTAGATTGCTTATTGGCAATGACTGATAATGTTATGTATGATTATCAAGTTGTAGGCGGTGATGGCCGTTCAGTAGCTTGTGTAGCAACGATTCAAGGACCAGGTAGACTGTGGTTGCAATCAACCTCCTATCAGGATCCTCATAATTAAGGATATCCGTTATAAAGAGACATATATAGAGTTTGTAAAGGATTCGGGAGAATAAATGGACGTGGCAACACGTCTATTTTATTTGTCTGAAAATCACTGGACAAAAGTCGCAATTGCCACCGGGCTATGGTATGATTAAACCTGAATTTGTTTGTTGCCGGGATGTCCATTAACCATTGGAAATCATGGGACTTTAATGTTTATGAACGAGAAAGGTCGGTATGGAGGGATGACACCGGATATACTGGATTTTAATAACACCATACTGATGATCACCATATTATTAACATCGGTTGGGGTATTATTCATATGTGTATATGTCTACGTGAATACGCAGTCTTCAAGATCAAGGAATTGGTTCATGGCTTGGATGTATGTGTTGCTTAGCTGGAATTGGACGTATATGATGCGACGTGTGGCGCCTTCTGTCACGATTGCTTGGTTCTTTTATCTGGTGGAAGTTGTATCGGTCATTTTTTTGGGGCCGGTCTTGTTAAGCTTTGCAAGGAGTTACAGGGGGTGGGAGAATCGACGCTCGGTCATCGTATGGCTAACCTTTGTTACAGCGTCATTAGGCAGCGCTTATGTGGTCAGTAATGATTGGCATCATGGTTTCGTCCGAAGCTTTCAGCTGTCCTATATACAATATGGCAGAAGTTATTACTATCTGGGCGTTTTTGAATTCATATGCTTTATGTTAAGTGTATATTATTTTATGACAGGGGTTAAAAAGCCGAGAGTCTACTGGCGCAACCAGCTTTATAATGTTGGCGGAGCGGTTTTCGTTATGGGTAGCTCTGCTTTATTGCAGGTGTTTGGTGTTTTTAGAACAACGTTGAATCTACCACTGGTATTAATGCCCTTCACACTGATCTTCATCGGTATAGCGATTTTGAAGTATCAGTTTCTTGATATTCTACCTTATACCCTCAAGGAAGCTGTTCAGTTTATAGATGATGGGTATATGGTCTTTGATGTAGAAGGGAATCTTGAGACATATAATCAGCTTTTTTTCAATCGAATAGGTGATCTGGATCGTTGTAGGGATATTGAGGATGTGGTTTTGATGATGGGGGCAGAAGTGCCTAACAGCATGGCCTTAGAGAACCTAAAGTACTCATTGAATGTTGATTTAGGTGCATTTATCAGTGGAGAATTGGTCTTTGAGCTGGAAGAAGGCAATGAGTATATACAATATACCACCAAAGCAATCAGAGACAATGCAGGGATTAAGGTGGCCAGTATTGTCACATTTCATAATTTGACGGAATTACAGAATCTGTATCAGACCTTGGAGAATAAGAAAAATCAGTTGATTGAAGCGAAGAATCAGTTGGAGGCACATATACTTACTGTCCAGGAATTGTCTGTAGCAAATGAACGGAATCGTCTGATGGCCCAGGTACATGATACCTTGGGGCATTCTATGGCAGAGGTGTTGGCACTTCTGGAGCAATGTGAGATGATTCTTTCAGATGATATGCCGGATGAACAACGGAGTAAGCAAGTTATACAAAATGCTTTGAAGGAGTCAAGAAGAAGCCTTGCGGAGATTAGGGAAGCTGTAAGCAGTTATAAAAAGATGGGAGTCGAATTATGATCAAAGTTATGTGTGTAGACGATCAGGTGCTGTTAAGGGAGTCGTTGATTTTTATGTTGGAGCGGGATTCTGATATAGAGGTTGTCGATGGGGGCAACGATGGCCTTGAAGCAGTGGAGAATTGTAGGAAGTATAGGCCTGATGTGGTTTTGATGGATATAAGGATGCCCAATATGGATGGCATAGAAGCCACAAAAAGGATTAAAGATGAATGCGAGGGCACAAAGGTTATTATCTTAACAACTTTTGAGGACAAAGCCAGTATTTTTAAAGCAATTGAGTATAATGCTGACGGCTATATTGTGAAAGATATTCGTCCGGAAGAGTTGATGCTTGCCGTTCGAAGCGTGCATAATAATATGTTTGTCATGCATAACAGTGTCATATCAGTGGTGAAGGGTGAGTTAGGAGATACCAGCTTTGCTGACAACACTGTTGGCACATTGGAAATGGATATTAGTCTTTCGAAGATGGAAATAAAGATTATTCGTTTGATGGTGGATGGTAAGAGTAATAAGGAAATTGCCAATGCATTGAACTTTACCGAAGGGACCATTAAAAATAAAGTTTCCAAGCTTCTTGGAAAGCTTAATCTTAAGGACCGAACTCAAGTGGCGGTTTATGCAATAAAGCACAATATATTGTAAGTGCTGAATGTCGGCAGGCATCATAGTTTGACGTTCTTATCATAGTATGACCAAGACACAAAGGTTGATAGAAGAGAGGAGGCGATGAAGGTGAATCCTGATTATGAGATATTTTACTCGATGATGCTGTATACCATATCGGCGTTCGTCTCCATTGCTGTGAATTTTTATTTCGCTCTTAGGTCAAGGAAATCCATATTTTTGACAGCGTATATGAATTTGCAGATAATGCTGGTAATATGGCTTTTGGCCAATGTATTAAGAAAATCAGCGCCAAACGAAGAGGTGGCTTGGTTGTGGATTGTCACCCAGTATCTTGCAGTATGTATGTTTGGGATCATATTCTTTGATTTTTCCTATATTTACAGGTTTGGAAAAAGGGTTATATATCCCTTTAGGCTTTTTGCCTATAGTCTTTCCGGCTTCAACTATATTATGTTGTTTACCAACCCCGTGCATCATTGGTTCTACAGATCATTTGATGCCCTTGGCAGCGTTAAGGGGCCTTATTTTTATTTTCATACGTTATGGAGTTATACGTTGCTGTTCTTTGCCTTCCTATTACTTCAAAGTGCCATAATTCGTAATGCTAAATCGGCTGGTATAGGCAAGTCTTTGGCTGTCAGCATGGGGATATTAACACCTTTGTTTGTCAATGTTATCTATGTTTTTGGCAAGGATGTTTTCAGCTTTGATTTGACGCCAATTGCCTTTAATATATCCACATTAACCCTTGGCTTCTCTGCCTATCGAGGAAGTTTTTTGGATATTAACAAGGTATCTCAGGCACAGATTTTTGATAACATCCACGAAGGGATCTTCATCATTGATGCCAATGACCGGATTATTTATCGTAATCCGGTTATTACAAACAATATTGATAACTATAGCAAGGTAAGTAAGTTCACGGATCTTTTGGTCTTTGGTCAACATATTGAGAATCAAATCATGGAGCGAGAGCTGTTGTTTGAACGCGTCAGAGCTTGTACTGAGAACAGTCATAGAAAGTTTGAAACAGAGCTGAAAGTGATGGTGCCAGACGGCTTGAAGACGTATCTTTTCAAAATGGAAAGGTTGGATGATGCTGCTGGGGATAGGATTGGTTATTTGATACGAATGGTGGATATTACTCAGCAACGCTCTTTGGTAACAAGTGTAGAGGAAAAGAATGAAGCTCTGGGAAGAATCAATCATCAGCTTTCCAAGAACATATCAGCAACAAAACAATTAGCGATAGCCAAGGAACGTAGCCGAATATCTAAAGAAATTCATGATATTTTGGGGCATACGATGACCATGGTGATTTCATTGCTAAGTATGGCAGATGTCATGGTATCAGAGAATAAATCGGAAGCGCATAGTAAGGTCAAACAGTCCATGGAGATTATTCGAGGCGGCTTGGTGGATTTGAAAAAATCTCTTAGAAAAACAAACTCAGGGGATATTGAAGCGAATGTACTCAATGAGGAGCTAGGCAATCTTATAGAAGAGTATGAGCAATCAGGTATAAAAGTGGATTATGTCTACAAAAAGGCTGCTGTTCAGTTATCCTCAGAAGTGTTTGATACGATCTACCGTATATGTCAGGAGGGTTTGACCAATGCACTGAAGCATGGCAAGGCCAAGAATGTTACCGTTGGTTTAAGATACGTAGAGCAGTATGTGGACCTGTTCATTATTGATGATGGCAAAGGCTGTCCGGAGATTGTCAAAGGTAATGGAATCAGTGGCATGGAAAATAGGGTCAATGAGTTAGCTGGCTATTTTTCCTGTGGGTCCCCGGATGGAGATGGATTTAACATTCACGTGACACTGCCTCTAGAGACGGTTTAGCTAAGGCGATATTTGATCAAGTGATCTAAAAGCAGTGACTAAAGTAACCGGACAAAGTGACCAATGGCACTGGAATCTATGTTTGGGTTTAGCTATACTACTAAATAGAGAACGACGTTCTCTATATGTACACTTTTGCCCCAATTAGTGTTACATGCTTAGTCCTTTTAACACTTATTCCCTACTCATATGGGGACCGTTGATGTTGATGTCAACGGTCTATTTTGTTTTATGGGGATATTCTCTGTTTATCACGATTATCTGTCTAGAACATGATTTCTAAATACGCCGTTAAGGTTAGTTAAATAAATATTGTGGGATCTAAATGGCATCTAATTTTCAGTCTTTTTACAATTATCTTAAGTTTTATTTTACAAAAAAATAGTCACATAGAACTACTGATTGGTCTTATAGTACTAAAAGATGTGTGTTGATTGACTTCTACTCATGTACTATAATTGTTCTAAGGGATTGCTTCACGATACATCGAAGACAATTCCTCTGTCGATTGAGACATTTTTGGATTTTTTGAATTAGATGGTTATATCAACTGAGAGTTTTGTCGATATATAGAAAAATGATTGGATATTCCAGGTAGATAGTTGGATATCGAACATTATTACAGATAGAAAATAGCAGTATACGGGACTATACATGCGGACGGAGTATGGGATGCAGACAAAGAATATAGAGAATTATTTACTTAAAGTTCAGTCAGTGATTGGCAGTAAAGTTGTCATGGACAGAGAAAGTCAGATTAGTGAGATACATATTGTATCTGACCTTAGAAGAAGTCCAAAGCAGATCTTAAGAGACATTGAAGCAGTGATGATATCGGAGTTTGATCTTCCGATAGATTATAAGAAAGTTTCAATTGCCCAAGTCCGTAGTGAATCTATCAAGTTGGATCAAGATCCAAGACTCAAACTCAGATTAATTGAATATAACAATAATGGTAATAACGTAATGGTTAGAGTAGAACTTGAGAAACAAGATGAAGTCTACAGAAGTGAATTGATTGGCATTAATACGGCCAACAATTTTAACCGTTTGGTTGGCCGTGCTGTTTTGGAAGCTGTTGCCAGTTATTTGGACGTATCTGAGGTCTTCGTTTTTGAGGACGTTAAGTTCGTTGAACTGGCCAATGTGAACGTTGTTGTGGTGAGTATCACATCTGTTATTAACAACAGAGAAGAATTGTTCACAGGAACGGCTAAAGTCAATGCCGACCCTAAGGAAGCAATTGCAAGAGCAACGCTGGATGCTGTCAATAGACATGTGCTCCAGCTTGATGCCATGTAGTTCGCGTTGAGGGACGCGGAGATGATGGATGGGTATTTCTCCAGTAGAGCATCTCATTTTGACCAAAGCAGGGCCAAAAACTGAATACTGTATATAAGCCGACTAAATCATATATTTTTATTAATATCATTAACTTTTATATTTAGAGGAGCGGAATATAGCCTGCAATTCATAGTGGATATTGCAGAGACCAAAAATACGGAGGCTATATTCATGAAAAATTTGAAAGTTAAAGCAGTAGCAACAATCGTTTCTTTAGTATCTTTTATTCTCGCGTCAGGCGCAGCTTGGAACGTGGTGAATTAATTATGGTTTGGTCGGCTTTTATAAAATTGGAGATTATTATGTATAAAATTATTCATAGAGCATATATATTTACCATTACATTAATTGCGGTGACTATATATACTCACTATTTATTATCTTACCGAACTGATATAAGCATTTTAGATATTTTGTTTTGGGGATTCTTTGCCATTATAGCTGAAACATTTCTTATTTCACTACCAAATGGAGTAGCTACATCAGTCGGAATGGCTGTTTATCTTGCAGCTCTAATAACAACCAATCCATTGCTTGCGGTTAGTTTACCAATTTTATCTTTTTTATTTAGAATGCCTGATTTTAATGGTGAAAGAAGGCATTTATTTACGTATAATTATTTGATTGTGCTATATAATATATCATCTCACATCATTTTTATAGGAACTATCGGGAAGATATACACATATTTGAAATTAGCACCTAATGATTTTGGAAAGATAATTCCAGTAGCTTTGATTTTACTTAGTTTGAGTGAATTTATTAGCATCTTATTGATTTCAATTTTCTTCCTTACTAGAGATACGGGTGAAAGGATACCTTTATTTAGAAGTGTTTTAAGAGCGCTGCCTAATAGTTGGGCTGTAGGTGCATTGGGATTAATTTTGGCTTTCGCTGATCATTACTACGGTAAATCAGCAGTGCTTATCGTTTTCATCCCACTCCTTCTAGCACGCTACTCCTTCAAACTCTACTTCGATTCCCAAAAAACCGGTCAAGAGACCATCGAAGCCTTGGATGCGGCTTTGCAATATCGAGATGCCTATACTGCCGGTCATACCAGCAGGGTTAAGGTCTATACAGTGGTCCTTGCCAAGAAGATGGGGTATCATGGAAAAGATCTTGAAAGAATTGAGAAAGCGGCATTGCTTCATGATATTGGTAAGATTGGTGTGCCGGACAGGATTTTGAATAAGCCAGGTAAACTAACAGACGAAGAGTACCAACGTATTAAGGATCATGCTGCTATGGGCGCTCAGATTCTTAGCAATGTGGATGGTTTTAAACGTATTACTGAGATTGTTAGACAACACCATGAACGACCAGACGGAAGAGGTTACCCAGATGGTTTGGTAGGTGACGAGATCAGCTTGGATGCTTCTATGTTGTCCATTGCAGACACCTATGATGCAATGACATCGGAACGTCCTTACAGGAAGGCCATGACAAAGGAATATGCCTTCTCAGAACTTAGAAAATACCGAGGGACACAGTTTCGTGATGAACTCGTTGATGTATTTATAGAGTGTATTGAAGATATGGATGAGATGGCTTTGGAGTTCGAATTGCCTGAGACCTACGACGACCTTCTTGAGAAAACGAAACAAGAAGAGATAGAAAAAGAATCGACGGAGGTTGTCTATGATTCTTGAAGCGGTCGTATCATCTGTTCTAATTGGATGGTTGAGAAAGGGCAAAGTCATGAGACTTGCCTATGTGGATGTTCAATGGATTTACTTGTTCATGTTTGGCGCGCTGGGGCAAGCATTACTTTTTAATCTGGCGGATGCCGATGGTATGGGATTTAGAATGTGGTTATATGAATACTTTTACTGGTGTCATTTACTCACGTATCTATTGATCTTAGTGCCTGTCGTACTAAACGTTAAATTGAGTGGATTTCTTTATATGGCAGTCGGTACGGTACTGAATTTCATTCCAATTATAGCGAATGGTGGAAAAATGCCTGTTAAGGTACCGGAAGGCTATTCGAAGATCTTTGATATGGGTCATACACTTCTGACAGAAAATACGAAGTTTCCATGGTTATCGGATTTATTTTTCGTTGGACCACCGTACCCATTGCCTAAAGTGTTAAGCATTGGTGACTTATTTCTGATTGCTGGAGTTTTCTGGTTTATACAAAAGACGATGACAAGTGACAATGCCTATGATATTGAGGCAAGCGTATGATAAAATTACTAAAGGGAATCTCATCAAGTATAGAACATACTTGTGAGATTCCCTTATTAATTTCTAGAGAAATAGATAAAATTATCGGTCGACATGATTGCCGCGTCCAAGGAAACGGTCAACTTGCTCTTCTGTTGGATAGCCTTCCATATCACCACTGACAAGGGTAGCCATAGCGCCGATGCAGTTGGCCAGTGAACCACACTCAATGATGGAATGCTCCTGAAGGATACCAGAGAGGAAACCAGCAGCAAAGCCATCACCAGCCCCCACGGTATCCACAACACTTTCTATCTTATGACCTTTAACGATAGAGCCGCCAGCTTTGCTGTCGGAGACATAGCACCCTTCTTTTCCTAATTTAACAGCAGCAGTTTTGCAACCCATACTATGAAAGGCTTCAGCAATATCTATAGGATCAGTCAGATTAAGAAGCATACGTCCTTCATCGATACCTGGGAAAATGATGTCAGACATACCTGCGATCTCAAGTAGTACTGGTTTTGCCTCTTCAAGTGACCAGAGTTTAAGACGAATATTTGGGTCGAAGGATACCAAGGTATTATTTGCTTTGGCAATCTTTATGGCCTCGAAAACAGTGGCTCGTGCACTTTCGGAAAGAGCAGGGGTGATACCGCTGATATGAAGAATCTTAGCGCTTCGAATATAGTCAGCATCAAGTACTTCAGGTGTCATATGGCTTGCGGCGGAGTGCTTGCGGTAATAATAAACATTAGGGTCCACATGACCAAGGCGCTCTTTGAAAAGCAAGCCTGTCGGATGGGCGCGGTCAAAAGTAATTCTTGATACATCTACGCCTTCGCCGGCGATGATGGCTTTGATGTATCTGCCAAACTCATCATGACCGAGGTTGCTGAACCAACCGCTTTGGTGTCCAAGGCGTGCTAGTGCTATAGCAACATTAGATTCTGCACCTGCAATTGTTTTGGTGAAGCTGTGCACATATTTGAGGGGTCCTTGGCTTTCTGGATTGAATAGAACCATGCTTTCCCCGAACGTTATGCATTCCATGATATGCCTCCTGTAAATACTTGATGGTTGATGATTTGTTAAAAAACACGAAAGTTTCACTATTTGAAACAATATTTATGTCTATGTACACTTCATAGTATAATACGTTGTCTGACATCATACAAGTCAAAAAATGCAAAAAAACAGCTAAAAAAGACGAATATTGCTTTTTTAGCTGTTTTTTAAACAGTATGCATTATGCAAATATAACATATTACAAATAATTATAGTTATATAAAACACATGTGAACCTTATGATTGACGAATTAAGCGGCTAGATCGTCACCTTGAGTATCCTGAATGTTATGATAGGTCAAATCAGAGCCAACTTCTTGTTGTTTGTCAGTCATTCTAAGACCATAGACGCCGTCAATAACTTTATAGAGTATGAACCCAGTAGCAACTGCATAGAGTGCAGCAAGTAGTGAACCTGCTAATTGAGCCCCGAAGTTAAGATCTGCAACAGCTCCGAAGGATTTGTGACCAAAGATTCCTGCAGCGATGCCGCCCCATGTTCCGTTGATACCATGAAGTGGCCAGACACCAAGAACATCATCAATTTTGAATTTCATCGTTTCTACCTGGAACATCACTATGAATATAATGCCGGCTATACCACCAATCATTAGGGCGGCTAAAGGGTGAACCACATCTGATCCTGCACAGATAGCAATAAGACCTGCTAGGGCACCATTGTGGGTGAACCCGACGTCATTCTTAGAGAACAGCAGACCGGTAATCGTACCACCCACCATAGCCATGAGGGAGTTAATGGCTACAAGACCGGAGATACCGTCAAGGGATTGAGCACTCATAACATTGAAACCGAACCAACCGACAATCAATATCCAACTACCTAGTACCAGGTGAGATATATTGTTAGGCATTGTGTTGAAACGTCCGGAATATCTACCCTTACGTGGGCCAAGGATGATGATTGCAGGCAATGCAACCCAACCGCCCAGGGAATGGACAACTACAGAACCGGCAAAGTCATGGAAGACCCCACCGAAAATGGTTTCGAAGAAAGAACCTTCTTGTCCCATGAATGGGATCTTGCCCCATACGAGACTTTCAAAGAAAGGGTAGATGAAGGCTACCAAAGCAATACCGGCAAAGGTCTGTGCATAGAACTTCATTCTTCCAGCCACACCACCGGATATGATGGCAGGAATACATGCGGCAAAACCTACAAGGAAGAAAAAGCGTACCAATTCGTAGCCATTGTTTTGGATAAAGGTAGGAATGTCGCTGTACAATTGGATGTCATAGGCTAATGGGTAGCCGATGAGAAAATATACAACTGTTGCTACAGACCAATCGAAAATAATTTTGTTAAAAGCATTGACCTCATCTTTGCGATTCACAGTACCAGCTTCAAGAAATGCAAAGCCTGCATGCATGGATAGAATCATTACTGCGCCCAACAGTAAGAAAAGTACATCATTTGAACTCATAAGTTACTCCTTTTAAAAGAATTCTTCAGTGGTACTTGATTGAACAATAGGCTGACAACCTGGTCATATTGTTTCAAATCAAGTGGATTGGAAAACACAGATTTTGCCCGTATCTATGCTTTCGTAACAGAACCTTCTCTGCCCGGAGAAGGGGGTACAGGTAGGAGTAGTTGACGTATGCAGAAATAAAAAAACAGCGCTAAAAAAACATAGATGAATGCTATCTATGATTTTTTAGCGCCGTTGCTAAATCAGGTACTCCATTGTACCGCATTAGGACCAATTATAGGTCAGTTGATGGCATATGACAACACTTTTGAACGATAAAATTTATTTAAGAGCGTTAGGGGACGAAACAACGTATTAAAGCTATCACCTATGTATACGCTAGCTTAGTTGTTATAATAGCTATACAAGGTGTTCAATCAAAGAAAACAAGATGAAAGGAAGGACAAACATGAAGATATTTTATAGAATCAGCATTTATATAGTGGGATTAGCAGTCCTTTCTCTAGGATCTGTTCTTAATACGAAGACGGGCTATGGTGTAGCGCCAATTAATTCTGTGCCCTATGCTTTATCACAACTTACCGGTATATCACTTGGTGGCATGACGACACTGGTATTCATGACTTACATTGTTATTCAGATGATTATGATGGGTAGAAGGATTAGAAAGACGGTGTTACTTCAATTACCAATCAGTATTCTTTTCGGACAATTTACGAACATATTCAATCAGTCAATTAATTTGAATCCAAGCCAGCATTGGGTGCGTTTAGCACTTTTAGCCACTGCAATCCTTATAACATCTGTAGGCGTTATTCTAGTTTTGGCCATGTCCTTTGAGCCACTTGCTCCGGACGGATTGACAAAAGAAATAGGGTATCGGATCAAGCGGGATTTCGGTGTTGCTAAGAACTTGATGGACGTTTTATCTATATCTGCGGCAGTAGGCATTGCACTAATACTGACGGGTGAAACCATAGGTGTTGGCGTTGGGACAATCATATCCACGATATTTATTGGAAGATGTATCACATGGTTGGCACCAATGATCAGACGGCCATTGAGTCGATTGATGGTACAAGAATCTTAAGAACTATTTCTTGGAAAGAGGATTTTTAACTTAGTGAAACCAATATGAAAGCTCTAATTCTTCACATCAAGGATTAGGGCTTTTCCTTACGCCACCATACTTCATATGCTACAATAGGGTTGATTGACTCATACCGTTTATAAGAAAGAGGCATAAATGAAAATCACAATTATTAGCGTTGGAAAAATAAAAGAGAAGTACTTGGTGAACGCCATTAAAGAGTACAGTAAAAGGTTATCAGCCTATTGTAAATTAACCCATATAGAGGTATCCGATGAAAAGGCACCCGAAACCCTTAGTGATAAAGAAGCTTTGATGGTAAAGGAAAAAGAAGGACAAAAAATACTAAGTAAGATTAAAGAAAGTCAGTTTTTGTATGCTCTTGATCTATCAGGTAAACAGCGCAGTTCAGAAGAATTTGCAGCAGAACTGGAAAAACTACCGATATATGGTGATGGTGACATTGTATTTGTCATTGGTGGAAGTCTTGGACTTTCTGATGATGTAATCAAGAGAAGTAATGCTCAGATTTGTTTTTCCAGGATGACCTTTCCTCATCAACTTATGAAGGTAATATTGTTAGAACAGATATATAGAGGGTTCCGGATTATGCGAAATGAACCGTACCACAAATAATGAATTTCTATGATTTGATTCTTTGAAAGAGACAGGTCATATATTATCTTTACATTATCATCGTACTAGTTGTTGTTGTACTATTTCTATACAATATATGTTTATAACGATATAATTGAATATGAGCTAACAGGAATTTATCAACTGGAGTTGTTCAAAGATGATTATTGATTGGTCAAGTGAGGTTATACAGTTATGCCAGAAAGAAAACTAGGTGAACTACTCATAGAAAATAGTATCATAAACGAACGCGATCTTGAGGAAATTCTCAATGAGCAGGCTCAGCTAAGAGATGCTTTGCCTGTGATCAAACTTGGCGATATGCTTCTAGATAAGGGGATTATCACTAAGGAACAGTTACGAGAGGTTCTTGATATTCAAAACAATGTACGTATTGAAATGATTGAAAAAAATCATCAAATGAGAACTGCCATGGAGAATCTTAAGAGTGGCGTTGTTATAAGTGACTTAAGAGATCATACCGAAGTAGCCATATATATAAATAAGGCGTTTACTGAAATAACAGGCTATACTGAAGAAGAAGTTCTAGGAAAAAACTGTAGTTTTTTAAGAGGCGAAGAGACAGATTTAGCTTCTGCTCTGGCCATAAGAAATGCCATTGATCAACATGATGCGATCACCATTAATATAATTAATTATCGAAAAGATGGCAGTAAGTTCTGGAATGAATTCTCATTGAGTCCGGTGGTCAATAAAGCGGGTGAATTGAATTATTATGTGGGTCTGATTAATGATGTAACTCAACGTGTCGAGATGGAAGAAGGTCTAAAAGGTAAAGAATATCTCCTAAGAGCAGTAGCAGAAGTGAATAATCTTATATTGGTGAATATTAACCAATCGGAAGCCATTAATCGTGCTTTAAAAATTTTGGGAGAAGCAACGAAAGTAGATCGGGTATACATTTTTAGGAATCATACGGATGAGGATACAGGGGACGTTTATTGCAACCAAATATATGAATGGGTCAAGGAGGGGGTAGAGCCGCAGATTGATAGTCCAGAACTGCAGAATTTACCATATATAGAAGCGGGGTTTGGACGTTGGTTATCAACCCTGGAACAGTCAGGAATGATTTCTGGTAGTGTGGCAGAATTTCCAAGAGAAGAGCAGGAGATTTTAAAAGCGCAGGATATCTTGTCACTGCTGGTTGTACCAATTTTTGTTGAGCGCAGACTTTGGGGGATGATCGGGTTTGATGATTGTACAATAGGTAGGCCTTGGTCCGAGGGGGAAATGATGATTCTCAAGTCTACTGCAGCTGGTATCGGATCGGCAATCAAAAGCAGAGATGATCATTTGGAGATTCTACATGCCCATGAACTTGCAGAAAAGGCGACTAAATCCAAGTCTGAGTTCTTAGCAAATATGAGCCATGAGATTAGAACGCCGATGAATATTATTCTTGGAATGTCTGAATTGCTACTAGCAACGGATTTGGATGCAACACAGAGGGAGTATGTTGAGATATTCAACAAATCCGGTAAAAACCTGTTGGATTTAATTAACGATATTCTGGATTTATCTAAGATTGAAGCACATCAGATTGAATTATATGAGCAAGCCTTTAAAATTCACGATCTGGTTAATGAAGTCATTGCTTTTTTTAAGATGAAATACAATGAGAAGGAAGTAAATCTCATTGAAGCTATTTCGCCCAATGTACCAGCGGTTATAGTTGCAGACGAAAGTAGGATGAGGCAAATATTAATTAACTTGGTAGGTAATGCTTTGAAATTTACACACCAAGGTTCGGTCAGATTGGTTGTCGACGGAAGACAACTATCAAATGACAGTGTTGAATTGATTATTCAAGTTATCGATACCGGAATAGGAATAGAAGAAGGCAAGTTAGATAAAATTTTTACGAGCTTTAGCCAGGCAGATGCATCTACGACGAAAAAATATGGTGGGACTGGTCTGGGCTTGACGATAACTCAAGAGCTTATTCATCTCATGGGTGGTACGATTAAAGCGATAAGTCAAGTGGGGATTGGTACAACTTTTACGCTTGATTTGACGGTTAGCAAAGGTAATGATTTAGCATTTGAGAAGAAACTTCCCGCCATAGACCAGGTTATCAGAGCACTGGTCATTGATGATCGTTTCGAGAATCGATTGATTTTTTCGAATATACTAAATAGATATGAGATAGAAGTGACAGATACTAAAAGCGGAACTGAAGGATTGGATTTGCTGAAGGAAGCAGAGCAATCAGGCGAGCCTTATCATATTGTTCTCTGCGATGATCGTATGCCGAATATGGATGGCTTGGCCGTGGTACAAGCAATTAGAAAAGAATACTCCAAAGAGTATCTACCTATCATCATACTATCTTCCGATAAGAATGCATTGAACACGAATAAATATCATTTGGAACAGGTTAATTACGTACTTGAAAAACCAATCACACCAGATGTACTGAAATACAAAATAGCTATGGCACTAGGACAAAAGATGCTCGAAAAGAAAACGAAGATACAAGTGATTGACAAAGCTCCTAGTGTTTTGGTTCATGAAAAGAAATACACAGAAGTGTCTAGTGAGAATAAAGTAGATGTCATGAAAAAAAATAATCATTTACTTTTGGTGGATGACGTGACAGACAATCGAATGTTGGTGAAAGCTTTTCTTAACAAACTTGATCTGATTATTGATGAAGCGGAGAACGGGAAGGAAGCAGTTGAAATGTTCAAAATCAAGCCATATGATTTGGTGCTGATGGACATACAGATGCCTATTCAAGATGGGTATGAGGCAACAAGAGAAATTCGATTATACGAAGCACAAAGCAGTATTAAACCCACGCCTGTTATAGCGTTATCAGCATATGCATATGAAGAAGAAATAAGGAAAAGTATTGATTCAGGGTGTACAGAACATATGACGAAACCAATAAAAAAGAAAACTCTGATTGAGCTAATTAGGCGCTACATGGGCGAATAAATATGGCATATGTAATAGCAGAGTTTCTGATGGTTCAGGGGGACTGTGAATTTGATGCACTATTTTAAGAATAATATTTTGAAAATACTTTAAAATTCCAATGAATAAAATAGTGAATACGACTGTCCATTAATAGTCAAAAACACACACGACCATATTGCATATAAGCATACAGCTGAATTAATTTCAGTTATGTGGTTGCGGTTGTGCGATTGCGTAATGATATTCGATTCATATGACGGTATGCCAAAAAAATTAATGTTGTGGTTGCGGGATGGCGTGTTTTATAAAAATACGATAAAATGACTAAACATAAATAGTCTGAATAAAAAAAAACAAAGACAGCCTATGTGTTGATGCATCTACTTAAGACATATGCTATCATAGCCATCGAAAATTCAATAAGATATGACCTCATCGGTGATGAGGTAGAGGCGCATTGTTTATGAGTCGTCACAGGGAGGCCGGAAGCCAATGATCTGTGATAAAAGGAAACAATGCCGAAGTGTAGATTTCCAGGATCTATGCTGGGTCTGTATCGAATAGGTACAGGACTGTCAGTGCTAGGGCGGCACTGTTGAGCTATCGAATTATGGATGATGAGGTTATGATAATTTATTAGACACCTGTGTTCATAGGTGTCTTTTGTTTATGAAGGAGAAGAATGATGGAATGGTTAGCAATATTACCACCACTGATTGCCATAGTTTTGGCATTGGTGACTAGGGAAGTGTTATTATCTCTTGTTATCGCAGTCTATGCAGGTGCAACAATCATAGTTGGCAATCCCGTTGAGGGATTTGTTGAATTGTTGAATACCCACTTGGTAGGTGCATTGACAGACAGTTGGAATGTGTCAATTTTGTTGTTTTGCCTGCTGATTGGTGGATTGATTGGCATTGTGGACAAGAATGGTGGTACCAAGGGGCTTGCCTCTTTGATGGTTAGGCGAGCTGGAACCAAGAAGTCTGCGTTATTTTCAACATGGTTGCTTGGTGTAGCAATATTCTTTGATGACTATGCCAACTCCCTGATTGTTGGTAACTCAATGAAAGGTATTACTGATAGGATGAAGATATCCAGAGAAAAACTGGCTTATATCATTGATTCTACTGCTGCACCAGTATCTTCAATGGCACTGATATCAACATGGGTAGGCATGGAACTCGGATTGATTCAAGAGGGATTGGCTCAGTTAGGTGTTGAGATGGGCGCTTATGACGTATTTTTGCGGAGTATTCCGTACCGTTTCTACAGTATTCTGGCATTGGTTTTTGTGTTGATTATCATATTTACAGGTAAGGACTTTGGGCCTATGAAGAAAGCTGAAGAAGCGGCGATGAAGGCTAGAAGTCATAATGGTGGCATTGAGGATTCGGTTGCTGCTGGTCATTGGTATAACGCTATTGTTCCAATATTAGGGGTTATTGTGATTACTGTGTTCGGATTGTATTATAACGGAGGCGGTTTTGAAGGCAATAGTCTCCAGGAAGCTTTTTCTAATGCTGATGCCAGTATTGTACTACTTTGGTCATCCTTCGCTGGTATTGTCATTGCCTGGGTGATGTCCTTGGCAACAAGAACTTTAAAGATCAGCGAGATAGCAGAAGCCTTTGTCGAAGGGGTAAAATCTATGGTAGTGCCATCGATGATTCTAGCTTTGGCTTGGACACTAGGGTCTATCAATGGCGAATTAGGTACGGCACAGTTAATGGTGCGTGTGATTGGTGACAATCTTCCAGGTTTCTTGGTACCACTAATTTTATTCCTGGTACCGGCAGTGGTTGCATTTTCAACAGGAACTTCATGGGGGACGAATGCCATCGTCATGCCGATTGCCATTCAACTGAGCTACCTGACTGGTGGTGTAGAGATGATTATTCCTGCTGTTGGTGCAGTCCTGACTGGAGCAGTAATGGGTGATCATTTATCGCCGATATCTGATACAACCATCATGTCATCAATGGCATCTGGTTGCGATCACATCGCCCATGTAAGAACTCAGATTCCTTACGCACTGACTGTTGCCGGTGTTGCAATGGTGTTTGGCTTTATACCGGCTGGTCTTGGTGTTCATCCGGCAATCTCTTTAGTATTGGCCATAATTGCTTTGTATGTTGTGGTAAGAGCCTTTGGACGTAAAGGTGATGAGCTTAAAGTTGAGCTTGAAAGTGAATGATTCGACTGAATGTTGAACTAGTAGATCTAAATTTAAAAGGTGCTGTGAAACAGATATATCTGTTCCACAGCACCTTTGCTATTAGGCGTCCTTATGTTTCGTGGCTATGATTAAACAGCATGCAAAGCCGCCCCAAGTGATGCCAATGCTGATAATGGCTGATAAGATTGCACTAGTACTCAAAAAGATCAACCCCTTTTCCTAATTTATTCTCATGCTCAGTTTTACCACGCATGGATTTAAGAATGATGGATAGAAGTAACATCAATAACAAGGTGCCTGCACCCATTACAAGAAGTGCCTGAAGGCTGTATCCTTCGTAGCCTTTGGTAAAGTCGGTATAGGCATTGAAGATAAACATGATGCTAAGAAGTATAGGTGTAAGGAATTTTAAGGTGAAGTTCCACCATTTACCAACACCGAAATCTGACATACCGTTGGCGTATTGTCTGACTTCCTCAAGATTGATGAACCATCCAAGGAAGATAATCTCAATTAATCCAGTGATTGCAATAGCGTATGTGTTGATGAAGTGGTCAACGATGTCAAGGATATATAGACCGGCACCGCTAACAAAAATCAAAGAGAAAAGGAAACCGGCAATAGTTGTAATCGCCAATACTTTCTTACGAGAAGCATGGAATTTATCAGAGAAGCTTGAAATAATAACTTCTAAGATAGACATGCTTGAACTGAGTCCGGCAAATATCAGGCACAAGAAGAATAAAGCGCCGATTAATCCGTTCATGCCAGGCAGTGCATTGATGGCAGTTGGGAATACAATGAAAGCCAAACCGATGCCGCCGGCAGCAACTTCCTCTACACCAACCCCTTGGGAGGATGCCATGTAACCAAGTACACTAAAGACGGTCACACCAGCCAGCAGACTGAAGGAACAGTTACCAAGGCCGGTAAGGAAAGCGTTGTTAACCAAGTCGGTTTTCTCCGGCAAATAGGAGGCATAGGTAATCATAATACCAAAGCAGATACTAAGTGAGTAGAAAATCTGTCCGTAGGCAGCAATCCAAACGGTAGGATCGGTTAATTTGCCAAACTGTGGTTTGAAGAAATAATCAAGACCAAGCATGGATCCTTCAAGGGTCAAGCCCCGAATGGATACAATCACGAGACATGCGATCAAAAGAGGCATGAAAATCTTATTGGCCTTTTCAATCCCCGCTTTTACGCCGCCCATGAGTACCAGGTAATTGATGAGCCATACGGCAGCCAATGTAATGAGCATGCCTGTGTTGATGCCACCGAACTCAAAAGGGCCTGATGACAGCTTAAGAAACTGGCTGAAAAAGAAATCCTTGGTGTCGATACCCCAAGCACCATTTACAGCATAGCCAAGGTAGTTGAAGGTCCAGCCGATGATTGCAGTATAATAGATGACGATACCAAAGGATATGGCGGTTTGAAACCACCCGAGAAGCTCCATTTTACCGTTGGTACGCCCAAATACCCCTGGTGCGGAAGCTTTAATCTTGTGTGCAACGGCAAATTCCAGAATCAGAATAGGTATACCCGCTGTTAATAATGCAAATAGGTAGGGTATCAAAAATGCACCACCACCATTACTTGCTGCTACGTATGGGAATCGCCAGATGTTGCCCAGGCCGATTGCTGAGCCGATGGCTGCAATGACAAAACCTAATCTGGAACCCCATTGTCCTCTTTTGTTTTCCATAGTTTACTCCTTAAAAGAATTCTTGGGACAAACATTTGATTATGTGACCAAAAATATATCCCACAAATGACAATGTTATAAGAAATAGCCTGTTTTGTAAAGGTATATCCCACATTTTATAGGCAATTACTATGTATTGCGCAAATATTGCGGTATTTCTTGTGTTATAGTTGCCATATAATGTAATTACATCTATAATACAAGTTATATTATTGGAGCATTGAGTATGAACGATAAAATTTGCTCTGTATAAGGAGAAATGATGGAAAAACTTGAAAAGAAATATGGTTTATTGACAGCCATTGCCATGGTTGTTGGGGTTGTGATTGGTTCAGGAGTGTTTTTTAAGGCGGATGATGTTTTATCAATTACGGAAGGGAACTTAGTTGTGGCATTAGGTGCCTGGATCGTCGGTGCATTTGCCATGGTTTTTGGTGCTTTGGTCTTTGCAGAGTTTGCGACAAGGGTAGAAAAGAGCAATGGTATTGTGGACTACTTTGAGGTTGCCTATGGGCAAAGAGCCGGCTATTTGGTGGGGTGGTTCAATGGTATGCTTTATTACTCGCCGCTTTCAGCAATTCTCGCATGGGTGTCAGCACTTTATACAATGATCATTTTGGGTAGCGACAACCCAACGAACAGCGCTATGACTTGGATTATAGCATCCATATATTTAGTGGCGTTATACTTATTGAATGCCTTTGGGGCCGTACTTGCAGGTTACTTTCAAGTAACAACCACATTCATCAAATTGATTCCTTTATTGGTTGTAGCAATAGCGGGTACAGTATCAGGTTTGGTGAATGGTGTGACTGCTTCGAATTTTAGTCATGGTATTAGCGCACTTTCCAGTCAGGGTGGTACTTTTTCGGCGGCGGTTGTAGCGACAGCATTTGCTTATGAAGGCTGGGTGATTGCTGTTACACTTAATAGTGAAATCAAGGATTCCAAAAAAAATCTTCCAAAGGCTTTGTTGATTGGCACCTTAATTGTATTCGGCATCTATGTTACTTATTTCTTAGGTATAGCTGGTGTATTGCCAACAGAGGTGATTGTCAGCGAAGGGGACAAGGCCGCGAATATCGTCTTTGCCACTCTTTTTGGTGATACAGCAGCCACTCTGTTGACTGTTTTTGTTGTTGTTTCTTGTCTGGGAACTTTGAATGGTCTTGTCATGGCATGTATTCGTACACCATTTTCTTTGGCAGTGAGAGGTCAGGGACCTTTCTATAAGAGTCTCGGTCAAGTGAATAAGAAAACAGGAATGCCTCTTAAAGCGACTGTGTTCGCTTTCTTTGTATCGGTGCTGTATATGTTTATTTGGTGGGGAAGCTGGAATAATGTGTTTGGACAGTTCATCTCTGTGGACGAGATACCGATTGTTATGATTTATGGGCTTTATGTGTTGCTTTACATTTGGTATATGAAGAATTTTAAAGATCTGTCGATTTTTAGAAGATTCGTTATTCCAGGGTGTGCTATGATTGGCGCGTTCATAATTCTTTATGGTGGTATTACGAATCCACGCATAGGTTTTTACCTGATTATCAGCTTGCTTGCCATAGGGTTTGGTGCTGTTTTCTACAGAAAAACGGCTGAAAATTAAATGTACAGAGAGTAAAAATTATAAAAACCATCTAGATCCTATAGGAATGATATAGGTATCTAGATGGTTTTTTTATTTGTCACTTATTTTCGAGTTCTAAGCTTTGATAGGGTCTGTCGTTACAATCTTCTTTAAACGTAGTGTCAGTATCAGACCTACAATGCCAAATCCGGCAGCAATCAAGAATGTCTGAGTGTAACCGTTGGCGGCACTTTTAACCATCGGTCCAAAAAGAGCTGCAATACCATAGGCCTGAAAGATAACGCCATAATTTGCACCTAGATTACGGATACCATAGAATTCGGAAGTGATGGCGGGGAAGACGGATAAGAAACCACCAAAGCTGAATGCTACACCAATAAGGCTGATGTAATAGAGTGTCAGGTTAAGAGGGATGATTGCCTTTATTAATAGTGAAAAAATGGTAAGGATAAATAGAACAATGACTACTGGGAGTCGCCCGATACGATCAGATATTATCCCCCATATGAGCCGTCCACCGGCATTGAACAATGCAATGACGCTGACAGCGCCAGCGGCGACGGAGGGGGATAGATTAACTAATTCGAGGCCGATATTCTTAGCTAAGCCGATGACCAGAAGCCCTGGCATACTTGCCAGTAGATAGATAATCCATATATAGTAGAAGGAACTGGTCTTCAACATATCTTTTAGCGTCATATCTATATTGTCACTATTTGAGTTCTTTGAGGCTTGCTCATCAGGAAGCTTTAAGAGCATACCACCACACAGAACCAAGATACCAAAGATAACGCCCAAGTATATGAAGGTATGGACAACGCCAACATTTTCAAGCAAGGTTTCGATCAAAGTTTTGAAAATAAGGCTGCCTGAACCAAAGGCGCCGACAGCAATCCCTGTAATGAAGCCTTTGTGGGTTGGAAACCATTTGACACAAGTGGATAGAGGACAAACATAGGCGAAACCGACACCGATGCCGGCGAGGACACCATAGCTTAAATAGAGCATCCAAAGTTGTGTTGAAAAAGCGGAAAGAATCATGCCCAAAGTGTAGAAAAAGGCGCCTATGGCGGTCACTTTCTGAGGACCGATTTTGTCATAGAGCCTGCCACTGAACATGGTGGTGAAGGCAAAGACAAAAATGGCAATGGAATAGGCAAGAACAATGGCATCCACTGACCACCCATACTTTTGGGCAAGGGGCTGATTGTATAGACTCCATGAATAGATGGCTCCAAGGCATACTTGTATCATGATCGCCCCAAGGACGACGAGGTAACGGCGAGATTGGCGCATAAAAAACTCCTTCAGTGAATTAATGTGTTACAGCACATGGGTGTAAAGTGAGATGGGTGACATAATGTCATAGAGATTATAATGTATTATAAAGGGTAATAGCACATAATTCAAGGGATTAGGCAAAAAAACTTTGAGAGTCAAAGCTTTTGGCATATGCTAATCGATGGGGCTGTGTCGTTAGAAAAAATAAATGCGACATTTTGATAAATATAGAGACCACAATTTCATTGAATATTTTTTGTGAACTGATAGAATGAGAGAATATAGATGTGGTTCCTGAATAACTTAAGAAAATATGGAGAATCGTATGTGGCGTAATTTTATTGTATCACCAAGACATTTTGCTGGTACGGCAATTGGCAATCTACTGCTTGGCATTGGCATAGGCATATTCAAATATTCTAATATGGGCAATGATCCTTTTACAGCGATGGTGCTGTCAGTTCATAGGTTTTCACCTTTCAGTTACGCATTGTTTCTGATTTGTCTTAACACGTTCATCTTTTTGTTTGAAGTCAAATTCGGGAAAAAGTACATAGGTATAGGGACGATGATCAACTGGTTCCTGCTGGGCTATGTGGTGCAATATTCCATTGTGATACTGGAAGGCAATCTTCCGGTGCTGTCAAGCTTCTTAAGTAAATTCCTAGTGATGTTAATTGGCGTGATTATTGCCAGTTTTGGCCTTTCGTTGTATCAAACTGCGGATGTCGGTGTGGCGCCATATGATAGCTTAGCTCTTATGGTAGAGGATCATTTGCCAATCCCTTATTTTTGGGCCAGAATATTTTTTGATGGTGTATGTGCCTTGGTTGCTTACCTTACCGGTGGCTTGATCGGACTTGGAACACTGGTGTGTGCTTTTGGTTTGGGACCTGTAGTGACTTTTTTTAACAGAATGGTTACGGAGAAGTTGATGCCTTCAAAAGAAGCCATCAATTCAGATGAAGCAGCACCCATTAGATAAGGATTAACTTTGTCCAGTTGTATGACTTAAATGAAAAATGGTCGAATATTGGCTTTCATATGACTTTCAATCATCTATAATGTAAGTACAGGCATTGAAAGGTAGGCATCGACAGATGAAAGATCAGGTCTTAAGGACTGTACTCGTTGGCATATATATGATACTGATGGCGGCAACATTGAATTTTCGAATTTCAAAATTGTTAAACTTTCCTGTGATGATGTACCTTTTGGTCATAACAGCTTTACTGACCTGGGTGCGTTGGTTAAGGAATAAGGAGCAGGATGGACTGAGAAGTAAATTAAGTATGAATTTATTCCTATCAGGTATTTTCTTGACGCTGTTGTATCAGGGGAATTATTTGTATCATGACTTGAATGCGGTAAGAATACAGGGTGTGATTGATCATTTTTTGCCTTTATTCTACGGGATGTTCATGGTGATGCTCATAGATTTGTTTCATGTTAATTATGAAGGGAATCATAGTGTTGTTTATAAAGTGCCAATTGGAAAAGTGAGTATTGATACAATTGGACTGACACAAAACGAAGCTATTATAGGGAAAATGCTGTTTGATGACCTGACAATTAATGAGATTGCAACAGTCACTCATATGACAGAGCACATGGTGAATCAGCATATTGCGAGTGTTCTAGTAAAAGCGCACGTGCCAAATCGCATTGCTCTTGTTCATGAATATACCATTTCCAGAGGAGATGAGATAGATGGGCTATAGGAAAAATCGGGGACAGGACGAAGCCTACGACATAGTCGATGATCATAAAGAATTGGGACAAAGATTTAGTTGGTATACAAGTGGAAAGTTAGACAGGAAAGTATATTGGCTGTTCCTGTCCATAATGTTCATTTTCTTCTGTATTGTTATGGGCTTACGCTAAAAGTAGAGTCGAGAAGTTACTTCTTCTTTTAATGTAAGCCCATTTTTGTAGGGATTAACTAAAGTATGATCAAGGTGTCATCTTGCTCGATGACATCAAAAATAACAGGTTTTTCTTCTTCAAAAGTGTTTGGTGAATGTAAGAGATACTTGAGCTGTCCTTCGTAGGTTGTGAAAAGCATACCATGGCCACCATCCGCCGGGAAAAGTGTTTTTTTCAAATGTTGCCAAGGACCTTTTATTGAACCATTGGTGGACTTGCATATACCGACAGCATAACCTTGCTCGGACCAGCTGGACCATATGTTAATCAAGCTACCATCCTTAAGGTGATGCAAACAGGGGCCGTCGGTGAAGTAGACATCTCCATCCAGGTTGAAGGCCTTCTTGGCAAAAGGTACAGGTCTTGCCCATGGTGCTTCTACTGCGTTGAATAGATAGAAAGGTTCTCCGGTTGATTGAGACAGGTCATCAGATACTGGAATGGCCATCATATTGCCATCAGGCTGATCCTCAAAACTGTGCGAAAAAATGAGAAATAACTGGTCCGTATCATCTCTGTATAAGGCCCCGTCAATAGCACACCAGTCGTCTGGTGTCAAAGAGCCCTTGCTATGCATCTTGAATGGCCCGGTCGGATTGTCAGCTATTAAGGCATAGACCGCTTTCTTCTTGTTTTCGGATGCCATGGTGGTAACCAGGTAATATTTACCATCGATCTCATAACATTCAGGTGCCCAATAGGCTCTGTCATAGGGGAATTGTTCATCTCTTTTAAAGATTTCTACCGGACCTTCCCAATGGATTAGATCCTCGCTGATATAGCAGTCAAATCCATCGGCAACTGTCCACAAGGTTTTACTTCTTGAACCATACATGTAGTATTTGCTCTTAGTCTTCAGTATGAAGGGGTCTCGCAGGTAGATGTCTTCTAGTGTCATCATAGGTGCCTCCTTAGGAATATGATCTGTGCTTAGAGTATTAGTATGAATGATACTAATACTCTAAGCACATAATGATTTGATCATATACCAGGGAAGAAGATATGAATGTGACAATGTCCTATACAAGCATCTTTTTTTATTCAAAGAGATAACCGGTCATAGAAAGACTTCCATATTCATAGCCTTTGTTGAAAACGGTGAGTTGATCACTAGGAGATACAGCACCAAGGATGTTTAGAAGAGGGAAGTAATGATCTGGTGTAGGTACGCTTAGTGAGGCAGGCTCTCCGTATTGATGATAGTCTATGACATCTTCATAGGCTTTATTTCTAATAGCGTTCTCTATAGCATCATCAAAGGATTTTGCCCATGGCAATGCACCGTCCATATCCCAGCGGATTTGTCCTAGGTTGTGTACAACATTACCGCTGCCTATAACCATGTAACCTTCCTCTCTAAGATGTGAGATTTTTTGACCGATTTCGTATTGCTCTCTAGGTGTTCCGCGACGGTTAACGCTTAGTTGCACCACTGGAATGTTATGTTCCGGATACATATGAACCAATACAGACCATGATCCATGGTCAGACCCCCATCCATCACTGATTGAGACTGTATCGCCCAGAATGGAGATCAAAGACTCTGTTAAAGAGGCATCGCTTGTTACTGGGTAGGATAAAGTGTAAAGAGCTTCGGGAAACCCATACATATCGTTGATTTTCTTTGGATGTTCTTCATTTTGGGTTAAGACACCTTCTGTAAACCAGTGTGCAGATATCATAAGTATGGCTTTGGGTTCAAAACGACGGCCAAGTTCTGTCCAGGCTTCTGTATATTGATTGTGTTCTATAGCGTTCATAGGGGAACCGTGTCCGATAAATATTGCTGGCATTTTCATGATGTTCACTCCTTTGGATTATTAAAATTCATACCAATAGTCTTCATATTCTCAAGTGTCATGGCAAGTAGATCTGAATCTATCGCCTGAAAGGCTTCGTGCATGTACTGATGATGCTTATCCATCACTATAACCCACTTTTTTCGACCTTCCATTGTTAAAGCAATGTAGATTTTACGTCTGTCCTCCGGACATCTGATCCGCTCAATCCATTGTCTTTTCTCTAATTTGTCTATGGTGTAGGTCATGTTGCCTGAAGTGACAGATACTTTATTGGCTATTGCTTGGATGGTCATATTGCCGTGGGTTGCGATAGTGTATAAAATCAGAAATTCGGTTGTGTTTAAGTCCATGGTCTTAATGTGCTGTTCAACTGGATTCATCAGTGAAGCGCGCATTTTTTCTAGTACAATCATAAACTTAATAGGCAACAATTCGTTGAATTCATTCATGTTCATAAACAACACCTCTTATATCAAAATTAAATATCTTAAATTTAAGATAATCAAATATTACCATAAATGAATAAGTGTGTCAACGGATGGAAGGATATTAAGATAAGAGCATCCTATTGTTAAGTATAATGGGTTATACTATGTGTAGAGATCGTGTATATGTAATTATGATTAGTGACTTATTTGTGTTGCACGATTAAGGCAGAAAGCTAAGAGGCGAATACGTTAAAGTTAAGAGGGGTGAGACATGTACATCAATCAGTTCATCATAGTTGTTCTAGTCGTTATACTCCAATGTATGATCGTTATTGGTATACATGAAGTCGGTCATATTCTGTTGGCTGTGAATAAGGGCTGGTATTTTTTTTATATGATAGTAGGGCCGGTTGGGGTAAAGCATCTGCCTACTGGGGGTAACCGTTTTTTTCTTGAAAGAAAGATGAGAAGATGGGGTGGAGCTGCCGCAGTTGCTAGTATAAACTATCATGAGGTAACTAGAAAAGATCTACTGACTGTTGTAGCAGCTGGGCCGGTTTGTTCTCTGGTATTTGGTGTTGCGAGTATTCTGATAGGTTATTTGAACCTTAGGATGTACTGGTATAACTTAGGGGTGCTATCACTTATAGTTGGCGCCATAACCTTAATGCCTCACCGAGTTGGATACAGCTATAGTGACGGCGGTAAAATTAAATGTTTGCTTTCAGAGGGAAATGAAGTTGAGCTGGCCTTGGCGCGGTATAGGATTGGGGCAAGCATCCTAATAGGTGGTGGGTATGGTGGTGTACGATATGGTGATTGTCGCCTTTTGATCGACTCAAGTGATATAAAGGATCAGTATATGGGCACCTATTATGCTTATCGAATGCATCAAGCCAATGGTGCTTTCAGATTAGCTGCAGAGAATAGGGAAAAATTACATCAAATGTCTGTGAAATTACCCAGCCGTATGATTAAGAGAATCTGAAGAGGCCGGAGGAAGGGTTTTTTTCACGGTTAAAATATGGCGAAGGTTTTTGAGAGGGATTATCTACTAAAGTTGCTTTGTGCTTAAAACTAACAATTATGCATGGAAGTACCATGTAAATATGTGTATTTTGACGGAGTATTTGGTGTGTAAAAAAAATACCGTGGCGATAATCATGAAAAATATGGTAGCTAATTGACAATATCACCAAAACGGAATAGAATCGAATCTGTTGGACTTACAGAATTTACAAAAAAGATCAAAGGAACAGTGGAAGTTTTTATTGATAGATGACATTAAGTGCTTAAGTGTATTGAGTGGGTAATGTTGTAGGTCAGTTATTTCTCTTATAGTTTAGGGCATATAGGGGAGGTAGCTGTTTTTTTAACCCCTTTTTTGGTATGTATGAGGGATTAAACGACTATGTGTGAGGACGTGTCATTTAATCTGATGAGGCATAATTCTGTCAATTAGGATTGCGAAAAGTGAGGTAGTAGCAATGCTTTATTCAGTATGCGGGTGTACATTATGAGCCATACAATGCCGGCCATAGTGGTCTTTATCCTGACCTATGGGGTCATAATTTCGGAAAAAATCAACAGAACAGTGATTGCAGTATTTGGAGCAACGATGTTGCTGTTGCTTCATGTGGTATCACAAGATGCGGCTATTGAAGCCATCGATTTCAATACCATTGGCCTTCTTATAGGCATGATGATCATTGTTAACATTCTTAGACGTACAGGGATATTTGGTTATCTGGCCATCAAAGCCGCCAAAGCCGTAAAAGGCGATCCTTGGAAGATTATCGTCGTTTTTTCAATTTTTACTGCAGTAGCATCGGCACTGCTAGATAACGTAACAACTATATTACTTATTGTACCGATTGCCTTGGTAATCACGGATACATTGGAAACAGATCCAATACCGTTTGTTATGCCATTGGTTCTTTTCTCGAATATTGGTGGGACAGCGACTTTGATTGGTGACCCGCCCAATATTATGATTGGTAGTGCGACGAATCTGGGTTTTAATGACTTCGTCATAAATCTTGCTCCGGTCATAGTAGTAATATTTATAATTGTCATCGCATTATTTAAGTTCAAATACAGGAATAGCCTTATGGTGACAGAAGAAAATAAGGCCAACATCATGGCAATGGATGAAGACTTGGCGATTAAAGATGTGGTATTATTGAAGAAGAGTTTAGCAGTATTGGCTCTGACGATGATTGGATTTGTATCACATCAGATGCTGGAGTTGGAATCGGCGACTGTGGCCCTTATTGGTGCAGGTCTTCTTATGTTGATTAGTAATATTGACCCGGAAGAAATCTTTATAGAGATTGAATGGCCAACGATATTCTTTTTTACAGCGTTATTCGTTCTTGTAGGTGGATTGGAAGAAGTTGGGGTCTTGGAATTTTTGGCGGAGAAGATGTTGTCACTGACTGGTGGGGACTTGGTTATGATGACCATTCTAATCTTGTGGGGGGCAGCTATAGCATCTGCTTTTCTTGATAATATCCCTTTTGTTGCGACAATGATTCCTTTGATTAAGAGTATTGGTGCCATGTCGGCATTTAGCATAACACCCCTTTGGTGGGCTTTGGCTTTAGGTGCGTGTCTGGGTGGGAACGGTACATTGATTGGTGCGTCAGCGAATCTGATTGTCAGCGGTATGATGGAAAAACACGGCAATAGCTTAAGTTTTATGAGGTTTTTCAAGACGGCTTTCCCGATCATGCTTTTATCTGTTGGGATCGCAACCATATACCTGGTGGTGTTCTATGTCTGATGTAGGAAAAGGAGATAAGACTCATGAGAAATATTAATATCATCAAATCGGAGATTTCTCAGCACACGCTGAAACTTCAGCAGTTAGGCGCTAAAGTTAATGTCATTAACTCAACTTTATGCTATGTGACTTTCGATATCTATGGTTTTGTTCTGGAATATGTGTATAATGTTAATCATAAGGGCAACTATTTTATCCAAAGAATCAAGCCTTACCCTCTTTCGTTAGAGGAGTTTGATTCGGAAAAAGATGTTGTTCGTTTGATTAAGAATGACGTTGATAAGTTTAAGAATGCATTAAAATGTCATCATATTGATTCGTTTATAAAGATTGCCCGAGACATCAACCACACGTTCACAATGTTCGAAGACACGTTTCTTAACTATAATATTCCAGGTGAAAAGGTCGATAAGATTCACAAGAAGATTATGGCTCTTGGCTTGGAGATTGAGATTATTAAGGACAATGCTGAAGAACTTTTTGAAAAGGGGCAAGGGGATGACTTGGTGCCAAAGTGCAAGAACAAGGAGTTTGACGATGGAAAGTAGAGGCAAGCTAGAAGCTGAGATCAGCAACAATATGATTACATTTCAAAGAGAGCAACTTGGACGTGGGGCTGAATCCGCCAAGACTTATATTATTGATGATATGATTATTGTCAGATTGAAAGGCGTCCTTACTTCTGCAGAAAGTCAATTGGCTAAGACGGAAGAAGGCAAAGCTCTGGTTAAAGAGATGCGTTTTCGATTGGAAGAAATTATCCGACCTAAGTTGGAAGCGTTAATTGAAGAAATAACTGGGATCCGAGTGGTTTCACTGCATAATGATATTAGCACGAAGACTGGTGAGCGGATTGATGTGGTTATTTTGGAAAAGCCGATAAGGTTTAGATGATTGTAGAGTGTCATTGACTATAGATGATTAAGAGGACTATCGCATTATGTGGTGGTTCTTTTTTTGTTTTCGTTAGAAGTTTGAGGTTATTAGAATCTTGGGTCATCAGAAAACTTGGGGTCATCAGGTTCCGGGAGGGTGAAGAATTAAGAAGTATGAAGCGTCGTGCTGGTGTTACTAGACTTTATGTATTGTTAAATAATATTGGACGTCAAAATGAAACTTAAGAGAAAGTGAAGGTGTAGGATGCAGAAAGTGCATTGGTTGATGCATAAAATAAATTGATATAGTAAAATTGATAGAATATAACAATGAATAATTCTGATGAAACATTGAAAATGAAGGGTTTTGGCACGTGTGTCGGTCTACTTTGTAGAGTGAATGATGAAAATGGCATAGGATTGCACGGTGGGAATATTGTGATATGATGAACTGTGTTAAGCGTTAAAATTCAATGTGGATGGAAAGGAGAAGTGTTATGGTGTATCAAAGGAACAAAATGTTGTCTTGGGTCATTGGGGTTATTCTTTCTATGGGGATGTTATTGCCAGGGGGGACAGTGCTGGCGGCTGACATGACCACGATTTCGGAGGATGTTGACATCTCGGAAACGACAAATTATCCAGATGGACTCAAAATTCAAAAAGATGTTAGTATTACTGCGCCTGAAGGTTATGAACTGACATTGGTTGACGATGGTGTTGAGGTGGACCTGGAAGCGGGTAATTACAAGGGAGACATCAGCGTTGTTGTCACTGAGACACATATGGTGGACTTCATGTTTGCCAGTCATGCATTCAGAATGGGGTTGTATGTGAATGATGGCCAAATCGTTGAGGAGAAGTCTGTTGGTGAAGTGTTGAAGGGGGTTACTTTTGACAGTGAGTCTGCTGAAGGTGGTTCAGTGACGGTTGAAGGTGACTGCTTTAATGGCATCGTAACAGATGGTGACACTGAATATTCAATCAGCAATATGAGTTTTGATTATTCAGGCAATGGAGGCAATGATTTTGCTGGCTATGGTGCTGCAATCATGAGCACAGGTGAATCGATACTTGATGTGGAAAATGTGACCATTGATACTGAAGGTGCTATAAGTGTCGGCGTATTTGCAGGTGGTGATTCGACGTTATACGTTAAAGATGCAACCATCATTACCGGTAATGCTAAGTCATTGGAAGGGGTAAGTGCACCGATGATGAAGGAAGTGCCATGGCTTCTTGGTATCTATGGAAACACCAGATCGACCAACGTGTTAGCAAAAGCGGATGTGACTTATGAGGATTGCTATGTTGAAGCTGAAGCTTGGGGCGCGCTGTCCACGGATAGCTGCGAAGATGCCTCCTTGACAGCAATTAATACGACGATCGTTGTCACTGACAGTGGTTACGGCTCCTATGCTGATGGTGGTGTTTTTAACACATACACGAATTGTATTTTTGATGTGCCGGATTATGGCTTGATTGTTGCTGCCGGACAATGTGGTGCATTGTTTGATGGTGGAACAGTGGTGGATGCAGATCGATTCGGCATCATGTGGCATAAGAATCAGGATGGAACAGTAACGATAACAGATAATACCGTTATTAATGCTGGTGAAACGGCTTTCCTTGTAAAGAGCGATACAGCGAATACCGCTTATCCGAATCTTGTTGTTGACAATGCACAGGTTCATTCGGGAACAGGTGTTATTCTTCACTTGATGGAAAGCGATGATCCTGGTATCAACCCTGATGGCGGTGGCCCTGGGTCAGATGATATGTGGTCGCCTTCATACACAGTTCCAGAAGTTGTACCTGTTGAAGATGATAATGATACAGCGGATACAAAAGCTGATATGACGATGGATGCATTATTTGCCAATACAGCATTGGTTGGTGATATCTATAATTCCAGATGGACTGCTGGTCAGAATCTAAGTGTTTCATTTGAAAATGCTAGCATAGAAGGTGTGATTTCATCAGCGACGCAATCACATAAGAATGTGAAACCAGGTGAGCTAATTACACCAGATACTAGAGAAGAACTTGGCGAAGTAGATGCTGTTGCAAGCCCTACGGTTAGTAATGGTATGCTGGTTGCTTTGGATAAAGACTCAAAATGGACGGTAACAGGGACAAGTTATCTTTCTCTTTTATCCATTCAAAACGGTGCAGAAATAACAGCACCGATTGGTTATGAAGTTGTTATGACAGTGGATGGCGTTGTAACAGAGGTTGAAAAAGGCACTTATGTAGGCGATGTCGTCTTGACGCTGCAGCAATCCGAGGGTGTAGAATCTCAGGTGATTGACATTTTAAAAGGAAAAACGGATTCACCAGGCATGTGGATTAAATTCATTAAGTCCAACAGTGATGATCCTGTAGGGAAGATGTTGCAGGACCTTATTAAGAAATTAGCAACAGAATAACTGTACTGAAATAAGTCATAATAAAAACTGCGCGGAAATGTCATGTATCTTAGGTGACATTTCCGTTTTTTTTATTGAATTAAAAACTATACGGTAAGATGAATACTTGCTACACTAAAAGATAGCACTCTTGTACTATAGTTAGGGCTAGGTTACAATTAAATGGGGATTAAAAGGAGAAGTGACATGTTGACATCAAGAATGCGAAAGACGTTACGGATTGTTCTTGGCAGTGATGACTTCATAACGCTGGGGGCAGTTGCAAAAGAACTTGGCGTCAGTTCAAGAACACTGCTTCGTGAAGTGGATGACTTGCAGGCATGGGTGGTGGCCCAGGGTGGCAAGTTCATTAAGAAAAAAGGTAAAGGAATATTTGTGGAAGGCGGGACCGATGAACGGGAACGGCTTCTTGTGTTGCTTTCAGAGGAAAAAAGTGAGATTGTTTACACACCGACGGAAAGAGGACTAATTATTAGGGCAGAGCTTCTGAAAGCTTCTGAGGAAGAAAGTACGAAGATCTTTGCTTTAACTACCTTATTGGGGGTGGCGGAGAGTACTGTTGCCAATGACCTGTCGGGTCTTGATGGCTGGTTCGAAGGTTATGGGATACACATTATCAGACGTCAGGGGCTGGGTGTCGTACTGGAAGGTGAAGAGTCTGCACGCAGAAAAGCGGTTGTTTCTTTATTATATGAGTATATGGATATGGCGATGTTCTTGGCATGGGTTAATGGACAGGGACTTTATGATAAGGATAAGGGCACAGCCTCCTATAATATACGCAAATCCATATATGGTTTGGCAGACCTTGATCATTTACCGGAAGTCATAACCATCATCAACAGCATTGAACAAAAGATGGGGTATGAGTATTCTGACAATGATTTTATGGTGTTGGCTATTCGATTTTGTGTTACGTTGAAAAGAAGGCTTACTTGGGGACAAAGGATGGTTAATGATACGGACAGAGCCTTGGTGGTGAAAGATCGAGTCTATAAAACCCTTCTTGCGGTTTTGGAAAATGAGCAAACGAATCTATTTAAAGGTATGCCGGAAGATGAATTAGCCTACCTGACGATCCATATTAAAGGAACAAAACTAAGGGACCAAAAAGACGATAACCGTGTATCGATGATTGAGGATTTTAGAATCATCCAACTCACCAGGGAATTCATTATGGCCATTGAAAGAGAGACAGGTATATATCTTTCTGATAACGAAGGGTTGTTATATGGTTTGGTTAAGCACTTAAGACCTGCCTTATACAGAATGAAAATGGGCCTTGATATTGTCAATCCATTGTTGACAGAGATACAAAATAGGTACCCAAAGCTTTTTATAGCTACACGAAACTGCGTGCATATTATCGAGACGAAGGAAAAAATCACAGTGCCGGACGATGAAATCGCCTATTTAGCGACTCACATAGGTGCTGTCATACAGAAAGATGATCGAGAAATTATCAAACGCTTTCGGGTTGTTCTAGCCTGTATGTATGGTATCGGAGCATCACAGCTCCTTGTGGCCAATATTGAAAAGAACTTTAGAAACATCGACATTATTCATACAGCCAGTGTTATTGACTATGATGAAGAGCAGGCTGAGCGTGAGCAGGCAGACTTGATCATATCGACTGTACCGATAGAATCTAATAAACTACCGGTTATAGTGGTGAATCCCTTATTGAATCATGAGGATATCATGAAGATTGGTCATTTTTTGAAGAATTACAGGGCTGTTGATGCATCAGGGGATTCGATATCATCAACACAGTTGAGAGAAAAGCTGAAGATGCTCAATGGTTATGGTGAGATTATGATTCAAATATTGGATCATTTTAGCTTTGATAAAGACGTGCCGGCGAAGAGTATGAACGACGTAATCCTCTATGCAAGCAGTCAGATTGCAAATACAGATGACCAAAGGCAAAAACTCATAAAGGCTTTTGCTCTTAGAGAAGAAAAAGGATCAACGATACTGAGTAAAAAAGGTATGTTGCTGCTCCACTGTAGAACAACTGTTGTAGAGGAAGCCATTATGAAAGTGATACGATTGGCAACAGGTATCCCTCTTGAAGGGAAGGACCATGGTCATGGGTGTCAGCCGATTGAAACCATTGTTGTCATGGTGGGACCCCTTGAAATAAATCAGATCATGTTAGATGTGTTGTCCGAGATCAGCAGGAATATCATAACAAGCAGTTTTTCTAAGTATCTTTTAAGAGGTGATGACAGAAAAACATATCAGGAACTGAACCGGATTCTTGATTTGTATTATCAAAAGTTAGCAGTGTCCAATGCGTATCATAAACCGGTGAGTACAGCAAAAGAATAAAGGCGCTTTCAAAGCCCTTAAAACAGGGAGTTCTCAAAAATGTCACTTTTTACAAGTGACATTTTTTTGTTCAACTGACAGGTAAAAATTAGATGTCACTTGTTGCTTGTGCCAAATCTCGTTTTCAATCACTTTCATTTTTTTCAAGGTCGTGCATATAATTAGTTCACAGGCGGCACGATGGTGTGCCGGTTATTCATCGACACATTTAAGGAGGAATATGATGGATGTAGTACAAAAGAAATCAGGGGTAGACACAAGACAGAAGATGCAAAAGTTCGGTCGTTTTCTAAGTGGTATGGTAATGCCGAACATCGGTGCCTTTATAGCATGGGGGTTGATTACGGCTCTGTTCATTCCAACCGGATGGGTACCTAATGAAAATTTGGCGACTTTGGTTGGACCGATGATCCTTTATTTATTGCCACTATTGATTGGATATACAGGCGGTAAGATGGTCTATGGTGTTCGTGGTGGTGTTATTGGTGCCGTTGCAACAATGGGGGTTGTTGTAGGAACAAGTATTCCGATGTTCATCGGTGGTATGATTATGGGACCAGCCGGAGGTTGGGTTATCAAGAAATTTGATGAAGTGATTGACGGCAAAGTACCTACAGGCTTTGAAATGTTGGTTAACAACTTCTCAGCAGGTATTATTGGGATGGGTCTGACATTACTTGCATTCTTAGGTATTGGACCTGTTGTAGAAGGTTTTTCCAATGCGCTGGGTTCGGGCGTACAGGCAATAGTCGGTATGGGACTTCTTCCGGTGGCATCTTTGTTCATTGAACCAGCAAAGATTCTTTTCCTTAATAACGCGATTAACCATGGTGTTCTTAGCCCTCTTGGTATAGAACAGGCTGCAGAAGCTGGCAAATCCATCTTCTTCTTGCTGGAGACTAATCCAGGACCAGGGCTTGGTATTTTGATTGCATATTGGGTATTCTCTAAAGGGATGATCAAGCAATCAGCACCAGGTGCGATCATTATCCATTTCCTTGGCGGTATCCATGAGATCTATTTCCCATATATCTTGATGCAGCCTAAATTGCTTCTTGCGGTTATTGCAGGTGGTGCATCCGGTGTATTCACTTTCGTTATTACTGGTGCAGGTCTTGTAGCGGCACCATCACCAGGTAGTATCTTTGCATTATCAATAATGGCACCAAAAGGCGGCTTATTGCAAGTATGGGCGGGTGTATTGATTTCAACAATCGTTTCATTTCTTGTTGCGGCAGTTCTTATCAAAAAAGAAGAGACGGATGAAACAGGCTTTGAATCTGCCAAGAAGCAAATGGTAGACATGAAAGGCAAGAAATCCAGTGTTGTCAGCACAAAAGTAAGCAAAATCATCGTAGCATGTGATGCTGGGATGGGATCCAGTGCTATGGGTGCAAGCAAACTTAGAAATAAAGTGAAAAAAGCAGGTCTTAACATAGAAGTCCTAAACACTGCCATCGACGATCTCCCAGGTGATGTGGATATCGTTATCACACACAGTCAGTTGACAGAGCGAGCAATGGGTCAAGCGCCTAACGCAACACATCTGTCACTGGAAGATTTCATCATGACAGATGTTTATGACAAACTTGTAGAGCAGCTTAAGGCTCAATAGAATTATCTGTGGAGGGGTTTAGCAGCCGAGAATGCCAAGAGCATTTTCGGCTGTTTTTGCGACAGCTCCCACCAATATTTCATAATGTCACTTGTCACACAAGCCATAGACGTTTTTCTATTGCTTTTATTTTATACACAACCGGGTATATACTGAATTTAGAAAGCAACACACCGGGTGTTAACAAGAACATTGTTTTACGATTGTGTTAGGAGGAATAACAATGACAGAACATGTCAGTACAGGTTCAAGCAGTTCTCAACAGAAGGTCCAAAAATTTGGTCGATTCCTAAGTGGTATGGTGATGCCAAATATTGGCGCATTCATCGCATGGGGGTTGATTACAGCACTTTTCATTCCGACAGGGTGGGTGCCAAATGAAAATCTGGCCACATTGGTTGGACCAATGATCCTATATCTTTTACCACTACTGATCGGTTACACAGGCGGTAAGATGGTATACGGCGTACGAGGTGGGGTTATCGGTGCCGTAGCAACCATGGGTGTTATCGTTGGAACAAGTATTCCTATGTTTATCGGTGGTATGTTAATGGGGCCGTTTGGTGGATGGGTCATTAAGAAATTCGACCAAGCCATAGATGGCAAGATTCCTACAGGATTTGAGATGTTAATTAATAACTTCTCAGCCGGCATCATAGGCATGGCATTGACTTTGATGGCATACCTTGGCATTGGTCCTGTAGTGGAAAGTTTTTCTAATGCTTTAGGGGCAGGGGTTCAAGGAATCGTTGGTATAGGATTGCTCCCAGTTGCATCAATTTTCATTGAACCGGCAAAGATTCTTTTCCTTAACAATGCCATCAATCATGGTGTGTTGAGTCCACTTGGTATAGAGCAGGCAGCAGAAGCAGGTAAATCAATTTTCTTCCTTCTTGAGACAAACCCAGGACCTGGGCTTGGTATATTGATAGCGTACTGGGTTTATTCTAAAGGTATGATTAAGCAGTCAGCGCCAGGGGCAATCATCATCCATTTCCTTGGTGGTATTCACGAGATTTACTTCCCATACATCTTGATGCAGCCGATTCTCTTGTTGGCTGTCATTGCAGGAGGTGCCTCAGGTGTCTTCACATTCGTTCTTACAGGTGCAGGGCTTGTAGCAGCACCATCACCAGGTAGTATATTTGCCTTGACGATCATGGCACCCAAAGGTGGTCTGTTGCAAGTATGGGCAGGTGTTTTGGTATCAACGGTTGTTTCCTTCTTGGTTGCATCCTTATTGATTAAGAAAGACGCATCCGACGAAGATGCCCTTCAAAGTGCCAGAGATTCTGTTACGGCTATGAAAGGAAAGAAGTCTAAAGTACTTGATGCAGTGAGTAATAAGGGTGAGGCTGGTGTTGATCAATTGCCTGCCAACCTAAGACCAGCGTCTGAAATTCGCAAGATTGTTGTTGCATGTGATGCGGGTATGGGGTCAAGCGCTATGGGCGCAAGCAAACTTCGTTCAGCAGTCAAAAAAGCAGGTGGTACAGCTCAGGTGATCAATCTGGCGATCGATCAATTGTCTGCTGATGTGGATCTTGTGATTACACATAATCAATTGACTCCTAGAGCAATGAGTGTTCTGCCATCAGCGGATCATATTTCAATCTCTGACTTCTTAATGACAAGTGTCTATGCTGATGTAGCAGCTTATGTGGCAGGTCAAGGGAATGGTGCAGAAGCTGCGGTTGAAGAAGTCTTGGGCGCAGACGTTCAGACCTTGAAGAAGGAGAACATCCGCATAGGGCTTGAAGGTACCACAAAAGAAGAAGCCATACGTATGGCGGGACAGATTCTTTTTGAAGGTGGCTATGTAGAAGAAGGTTACATTGATGCGATGGTTCAACGAGATAAAGAACTAAGCACTTATATTGGTAATATGACAGCGATACCTCATGGTGTCAGTGAAGCCAAGAAAAATATTATACGCACAGGGATTAGTGTCCTTCAGTTCCCGGAGGGTGTGGATTTTGATGGCAATACGGTTAAATTAGTGGTCGGTATAGCTGGTGTCGGTAACGAACACTTGAACATCTTGTCCAATTTAGCTGAGATTGTGGAAGATATGGACCGTGTGGAAGAATTAAGCAAAACAACAGACATTGATTTTATTTATGAGCAATTAAGTTAGGAGATTATAGTGATGAAAACAGAAGCGGTTAGATTGTATGATGTGAATACCCTGAAGCTTGAAAGCTTTGAATTACCAGCCATTAAGGACGATGAGATTCTTGTTAAGGTGGTAAGTAACAGTATATGTATGTCCACTTACAAAGCGGTCATCCAAGGTAATAAGCATAAAAGAGTGCCTGAGAATATAGCAACAAATCCTACAATGATGGGGCATGAATTTGCAGGTGTCATTGTCGAGGTAGGTAAGGATTATGGCGACAGATATCATGTTGGTGATAAGTTTGCGATTCAACCAGCCCTTAACTATAAAGGCAGTCCTTATGCGCCAGGCTATTCCTTTGAATTCTTCGGTGGCTTGACAACTTATTGTGTCATTCCTAAAGAGGTAATGGAATTGGATTTTCTTCTTAAATATGAAGGAGAGGCTTTCTACGAGGCTTCATTATCTGAGCCGATGTCCTGTGTCATAGGTGGGTTTCATTCCAACTATCATACAAAGACCGGTGTATATGAGCACTTTATGGGAATTAAAGAAGGTGGTAACATGGCCCTTCTTGCAGGCGTAGGTCCAATGGGGCTTGGTGCTATAGATTATGCTCTTCACTCTAACAGAAAGCCGGGACTTCTGGTTGTCACTGACATCAGTGAAGAACGTCTTGCAAGAGCAAAGCAACTCTTCACTCAGGAGGATGCAGAAAAGTGTGGTGTTAAATTGGTTTATGTCAATCCTAACGATGAGGAGGATTACAAAGAGACAATGCTGGCGTTGACAGATGGATCGGGCTATGATGATGTCTTCGTCTACGCACCAGTCAGACCAATCATTGAAGATGCTGACAAGATCCTTGGTAAAGACGGATGTATGAACTTTTTTGCAGGACCATCCAACACAGCATTTACAGCAGAAGTGAATTTCTATAACGTCCATTATACGCCTACCCATATCATGGGGTCCACTGGTGGTAACGCAGATGATATGAGAGAATCTCTTGAAATGTCTGCTAAAGGATTGATAGACCCTGCCGTCATGCTGACCCATATCGGAGGTATCAATAGCGCTATTGATACAATTCTTGATTTACCGAATGTTCCAGGAGGAAAGAAACTGGTCTATAATGAAATAGATATGCCATTAACTGCCATAGATGATTTTGCCAAATTGGGTGAATCGGATCCGTTCTTCAAAGGTCTTGCAGAGTGCGTGGAACGCGGCAATGGACTTTGGAATGCTGAAGCGGAGGCATATTTGTTGGAAAATGGTAATAAGCGCGTCTTATAAAACCAATTAGAAATAATCATGCATATCCTCAAAAGAGCTGTTTGGTAAAAAACCAGACAGCTCTTTTAGTGATATTCGATGGTGAAGTTATATTGAGTTGATAGTCTTAAGTATGATAGTAATAGTAATTGATAGCCATAAGGATGTAGCGACTAAAAAGGGAAATGATAAAGTCTATTTATGAATCGGTTTGTTGAATCTGATGATATGAGGGAAGAAAATCCTTAGAATACGAAGTGTAGAATATATGTCAGGGAAGAACCTGCGGATATTACCAACCTTAGCCTGGGGTGGATGGTCATAACCAAAGGTTCTTCCTTGATGTTTGTATAATCATATTAAAACTAAGCCTTTTGACGCTCTTGGCATATTAATGGCATAGAGAGGAAGGTGCACTTCGCCATTCGCCACCAGTTCTGCAAAGGAATGTATGCAGCCATAAGACATGCACTTTCCCGCAGTCTTCACAGAGGAATTGAATTTCACGATAGTCAGCTTCCGGGTGATTGTAGTCATAGAGAACACTGAAAGTCCCTTCACTGACTAAGCTATCGGCATCACCTTTAATCTGATTAAGGGTAGCTGAAGAATCGATGTTTTGATAATCTTTGATGGATTTACAGGATTTGCACATAGCAGTATCACTCCTTTATGGTTAATAATTTAACGATGCCTCATAAAAAAATATAAGCTTTAAGATGGGTGAATCGGGTTTTATATAAACAAATATCCTTTATGACATTGATTATACCGTTAAAACTGGCGTTTGAATAGTGGCAATATGCACAAAATTGTTAAATGATTATCAAGTGTTTTATTAAAAGTACAATCCTATCACGATTGACCCGCTTTAGAAAGAAGGTGTATAATAGAAATGGAAATTGACCGATATGGTCAGTGGAAGGGGGTGTCACTATGAAAGACACATTAGACAAAATGAATCCTGAAAAGAGAATCCGGCTGATTAATGCTGCCATGAGGGAGTTTGGAGAAAATAGCTTCGATAAAGCATCAACCAATAAGATTGTCAAGGAAGCGGGTATCTCTAAAGGGCTGCTTTATCATTATTTTGATTCAAAGGAAGACTTGTTTGATTATCTGTTCGATTATGCCTTGGATGCTGTGGCTAAGCCCATTGCTGAGGAAATAGGGTTAGAAGATCAAGATATTCTGAGACGAATAGAGCGCATCACTAAATTAAAACTGAAAATAATTCACGAAATGCCCGCGTTGGTGACATTCTCAAAAGCCATGTATGCAGGTATGGACTACGAAACCTTCAAGCAAATTATTGAGAAACATCATCCAGTGCCTATTGATGAATATTATCAGCATAATATCGATGTATCTTTGTTTAAAGAGGGCATCAATGTATCGATGGCTATTCAGAACATTCAGTATACCCTTGAGAAAATAGGGGATCAATACCTGAACCTTCAGAATATGAATCAGGCGCCTGAAGTCGAGGTGGTCATGGCTCAAGTTGAGGCGTTTTTAACGCATTTTCGTAGTATATACTATAGATGATTGCGCGATTACAGACTGGTATTCCTATACAGCATATCGTATAATGAAAACGTTATATCAATCATCGTTTTATAAATTATATTAGGACTAAAGGAGATCAGATGTTGCCGGATACATATAAAGAGAATAAACGGCTTCTCCTCAGGGCGCAAAAGAAGCATGAACTGGATAAGATGCCAGGCTTGATAGAAGCTTGTCGTATCGATTTAATGGAGCAAGAGGATTTTGATGAGTTAGGTGAACTTTATATAGTCGTTGTTGAATATTATCATGAGAACAACATTTTGGATAAGATGACTTATTATGGTATTGAGTATATGAATATGGTAAAGAAAGATGTAATACCTGTATGTGGTTATTATCATGGTATTGCATCAACGTTAGCATATATGGAAGAGGATTTTCAGACAGCTTTATATCATGTTAGAAAAGAAGCAGAATTACATGACACGACTAAAATTAGAGTACGTGCTGGTTGCCTTTCAAATATTGGCGTATTACAAATAATGATGGAAGATTATACAAATGCACTGGATAGCTTGACTGATGCAAGAATTTTACTTGAAAAATGTGGTGAAACAGAATCGTTTCATGGTATGAAATGTAAAGCCAATCTTGCATGGGTATATCTTGAAATGAATATTTTGGAAAAGTCAAATGATTATCTTCAAGAAATACTTCATTGGCCGGATATAGATAAAATGACCTATTTGAAGGTTGAGCTGTACACACAATTAGGTGCATATCATTGTAAAATCAATGAGTTGTATAAAGCGGTGGATTTCTACGAAGAAGCCATTACTACGGCAGAAGAGTTCGGCTATCAATATGAACTTAGAAAGTTATATAAGTATGCAGCGGATGCCTATGAATTGATGGGTGATTACAAGAAAAGCAATCAATATTTGGTGGATCATGCAGACTTAGCTCTTCAACTGTCGTCAAGAATTCAGCAAATGATTCGCCTTAAAGCGGAGGCGGAACTAGCACTTGTTGAGAAAGAAAAGACCTTGGCGGCAAAGCACGAGAGTCATTTACAAAGAGCAATGGATAAGGATTATGATATATTGACAAGTACTTACAGTAGGAAGTACATGATTGAATGTCTCGATGAGCTGATTGGGGATGGGAAAGTTTCAGAGTTTAACGTGCTGTTATTACGTATTAATAACTCGGAAACAGTGGCTAACGCGTACGGTTTCAGAAGCCTAGAACAGGTATTGGTGGTCCTTGGCAACCTTCTTATGAGCAAAGTTTTTGACAATGCCAAAGTAGGGAGAATTCGAGAAGATGCCTTTATAATTTGCTATGAAACACTGACCATGGAGCAGGTTCGACAATACAGTGCCCACTTGATTCATTTATTGAAGCGACAAGATTTCATCTTTGAAGGAAATATTTTCAACCCTAAGGTCAAAGGTGGCTTGGTCTCGGGGGTTTCTTCAGGTGCAAAAAAAGGTGAGGATTTGATTAGATTGGCTGATCTGGCCTTGTACCAAGCTGAAGCCTCAAAAAATAAAGATATTGCAGTATGGTAAGTTAATGTGGAGGAAGAGTGAACATTTATGAAGAATGAAAATATTTATAGAGAGGCAAGAGAACACTATAATAAGGATGCGGAACGACCCTTTAACAGAGAAGAAGCGGCTGAATTGCTTCATGTAAGCCCTGCAACATTGGGACGCTATGAGAACGATGAAAGCGCCCCGGCACCTGAAGTGGTACATGCAATGAGCAGAATATATCAAAATCCTGCTCTTAGGCGTAGACACTGTTCGGATTACTGTCCAATCGGTCAGGAAGACCATCCTTACAGTGCGCCAAAGACTCTGTTTGAGTCGGGTTATGGTCTGATTAATGCCAACCGTGTTTTAGAACGTTTCAAAGGTGAGTTGTTTGAAGTGCTGTCAGATGGCATCGTTGATGAGCAGGAAATTGTGAAGTTGAGAAATATGATTCCCCAGATTAAAGATGTTCAAAAGCTTTTGAGTGATATAGAGCTGGAAATAGAAAAACATTCATTGAGATTTCATGAGCCGGAATGAATGGGAAGAAAGGCTAAACAAAAGTTCTTTATATAGTATTTGACAAACGCCGATTCGGTCGTTAGAATCATAAGGGCTGTCAAAAGGACAGGTAATATGATTTAGAAAGTGTGACATTATGAACGATATATTTTGGCGTGCCGGTAAAGAAGAACAAATGGCTGGATACATCTATAATCAGGAGGTGTACCATTGCCTTTTCTGTGAGTGTGTTCTTGAGGAAGGTATTATCTATAAGCATGACGATCGACTGGTCAGTGCTGAAAAAGCCATGAAGCTTCATATTCAAGAAGTGCATGGCGGTGTACTTGGATACCTGACAAGTTTGGATAAGAAAATATCCGGATTGACGCCACTTCAAAGCAGGGTGATTAGAATGCTTGCAGAAGGTTGCGAGGAAACAACAATTCAAGAGGATCTTGGCATTGCTCAATCAACTTTGAAGAATCAACAACATGCCCTTGAAGATAAAGAACGTCAAGCTCAGGCGATGGCGGCGGTATTCGCTCTTCTTGAGAAAGTGTCGAAGGTTAGCCCTAAGTCAGTGGATACCACATTAGATAAAGCGGCGATTATTGAACATTACCTTCCTGAGGGCGTCAATGGACCATTAATTCGTTTTGATGGCCCTGAAGCAACACGGCGTTTTATCCTAGAACAGTTGTTGCAAAGACTCAAGGCGAAGAAATCATATACAGAAAAGGAATTGCTTGAGTTGGTCAATCAGGTATATCCTCAGGATCCGGATTTGTTGTTGCGGTGTATGTTGCAACTTGAACTGCTGAAAGTGGATAAGAACGATAAATACTCGCGTGTTTTGCCAGATGAAAAAGTGGCGGAACCTGTTGCTGTTACCAGTGAACCTAAATCTGTGAAATCCAAATTAACGCAGATGCAACTTCACGAACCTATATCTGCCGGCGTATTCCAAATCAGAAATATGTTCAACGGTAAGCTCTATATAGGTACAGCGATGAACATTGATGACTTGAGTGACTATAAGCGTAAGTTAAATGTCATTGCCTTTGCTAATAAAGGTTTACAAGAGGATTGGGTGGCACTTGGAGAAGGTAGTTTTGCCTTTGAAGTTTTGGAACGTATTGAATTAGATGAAGAAGAAGCGGTTACACAAGAAAAATTGAAGGCTATTAAGAAAAAGTGGCAAGAACAATTGAAGCCTTATAACGATAAAGGTTATCATAGAAGATATAGATAGAGAAAGAGCGTTAAACCAACGAAGTCCATGGGTTTAACGCTCTTTATTTTTTTGCTTATGCCTCTTTTGGTCCATCAAGCAGCTGTTTATAAGTACGGTCAATACCTAGAGCGCCAATTGGTGCTGTAAGAATAATTGCCATAACTGCGACGACTAAGATGGTATTGCCGGCTTCAACACCTCTGCTAAGAGGTATGGAGCCGATGGCGGCTTGTACAGTTGCCTTTGGTAAATAAGCCAGAGCGCTGAAAAGACGTTCTTTTGGTGTAAGTTTCGTTCCGGCAACGCTTAAACCGACACCTACCATTCTTGCGGCAAGGGCGCAGATCAAAATGACGATGGCAGCAATCCCGGCTTGTGGGACATAGCTGATATCAACAGCAGCGCCGACCAGAACGAATAGGATAATCTCAGCACCAACCCATACCTTGCCGAATTTTGCTTTAAGGCGTACGGCAAGTGGTTGATAGACGGCAAGAATAGTGCCGCCGAGGGCCATAATTGCCAGTAGTCCTGACAGAGGGAGAACTGGCTTAATCAGTTCCTCTATATAAATAATAACGAAAGAAGCACTAAGAATAATCAACACTTTTATTGTATCCCGCATATGAACTTTTTTGAAAAGTCTTATGAGCATTAAACCAATAATAATCCCAAAAGCAATACCAGTGATAATAGATATAGGTACATTCAACAAGCTCATGAAATTAAATGCGGCGCCATCGTATAAATCCATAAAAGATGCAAACAAAACAATGACATAGATATCGTCTACGGAAGCGCCGGCCATAATCAGTTGAGGGATGCTGTGTTTCTTGCCGTAACCCTTATCGATCAATTGAATCATTCTAGGAACGACAACAGCAGGTGATACGGCAGCAACAACAGCACCTAATATGGCACCCTCTATGTAACTAATGTTAAGTAATAAAGGTGCCAAAGCTGTAATGGCGCCAATCTCCAGTGTGGCTGGGATAAAGCACATCAGTATGGCTGGGCGCCCGACTTTCTTCAGGTCATTAAGGTCTAGGGATAGTCCGGCGCGTAAAAGTATGACAATAAGTGCAATTTTACGTAGATCACTGGATATTGTCAAAATATCGGAGGAGATAAGGTTGAGGACATAAGGGCCCAAAAGAATACCGGTTGCGATCATACCAAGCAGACCGGGGAGTTTGATTTTCACCAATATGGCGTTGAGAATCATGGCAATCAGTAGGATTAAAGCTAGGCTATAAAGCATGGTAATGCCTCCAAAATCAGTGTGTATGTAATAGGTATACTTAGATAAAAGGGCTGCAAATGGATGATTGATAAGTCGTGGGAATCATATTTGCCAACGCCATACCCAGCCGAATTCATCATTATGCTTAACAAGAGCACAATGATCATATAATGTGACCAGCTCCACTTCATCGCCAATGTTCAAATTAAAAAAATGATTGATATAGGTTGTTGTAACTCTGGCTTGGGAAGTTGAACGATCAAGGACATCGTTAAAGATAGATAGAATCTTACCGGTCTTAAGGTGACGGCACTTCGATATGACGGTGCCTACTTCTATCAGATCAACCTCAAAGTCCGGGTAGTTGATAAATAACTTATCCTCTGTTTCAAATACATAGGTATCTAGGATTTGGCGCCTTTCAAAATGGTTGACTTGTTGATGTCTTATAGTTCGTTTTCCATGATCATAGTTGATGAGCAGTGCGTTCAGTTCTCCTGAAGACTTAACGCCGATGCCACCGTCAATGGAAATGATGTTCTTCTCAAGGTTATAAAAAGGTGTGTTGGTGTTGCGGTTCTTACGTAGGTTGGCAGTAGGCCAGTGTCCAACAATCACCAGACCTTCATTGATATCACTTAAAGTGTTGAAATCGTCGTACTTAAGCAGTTTGCCTTCGTGCCTCGTTATGTCGACTGACTTATCATAACCGCCGTGAACAAAGATCATATCGTCGGCAAATAGAATGGCAGGCCTTGTATGGATGTAATCAAAGAGATCCCCATAGTTGGTCATTAACCAGTACCTAAGGGTTGTCATATCTGAAAAATCATGAATGCTCATTCCACTATCGTCAACACAATCATGAATCAGTGTTTTGAAGTGTTCTTCCTTCAAATATAAAAGAAAATCTTGACTGTCAGTAGTATCGTATAGATACTTACATAAGAAATATTCATGATTTCCTTTTAAAACATAGGTATTTGGCCTGTTTTCCAAGGTCATCATCCTTTTTACTGTACCGATATTATCTGGCCCTTTATTAATGAAGTCCCCTAAAATGATAAGGTGACTGTCAGGTTCAGGTGCAATACGGGCAATCAATTCATCGAAGAGAGATAGATGCCCATGAATATCGCTAATGGCAATAAGTTGGCTATGATTATGTAATTGTATTTCAATGCTGTATTTTCTCATAAAGACCTCTCAAAACTGTGAACATCATAGCATATAATTGAAGGGGTTAGAAGAGGTAATGGCAGAAAACATGATGGATTTTCCTTGTGGCTTTATGTTATGATGGTTTCGTTATAAATCAATGGAGCATTCCAAGAAATAAAAGGGATTACCAACAGGAGGTAACGATGAAAAAAATTATTAATACAGATAAAGCCCCAGGTGCTATAGGACCATATTCACAAGCTGTTGTAACAGGCGACATGATCTTCGTATCAGGTCAGATACCAATTGATCCTGCCACTGGTGAATTTGCTGGTGAAGATATTACGACTCAGACGAAGCAAAGTCTTACGAATGTGAAGGCGATTCTTGAAGAAGCCGGATACACAATGGACGATGTTGTAAAGACAACCGTATTGCTTAAGGAAATCAGTGATTTTGCAGATATGAACGCTGTCTATGATCAATTCTTTGACGCACCATACCCAGCAAGAGCGGCTTTCGCTGTTGATCGTCTTCCGAAAGATGCTTTGGTAGAAATCGAAGTTGTTGCTTCAAAAGCATAAGTTATAAGTAAGGGCGCTTCTTGGTGAAGCGCCTATTAAATTGCTCTGCATTTATTGATAATACATATCAATTGTGTTATAGTAGTTATGTTAATCGCTCACGATTTAACTTGAAAAGGAGATGCATATGAAAAATATTTATAGATGGTTCATGGTGTGTTTGGTGGTCGTTGTAGTTCTGGCGGGTTGTGCGGCTCCAAAGGAAGAAGCAACCGTAGGGACTGAAAGTGAGACATCCAATGGCACCTCAGTGTCAGAAGAAAATTCAAATCCAGCCAGTGAAGGTACGGTCAATGAAGAATTGTCAGAGGATGAAGCTGTTAACGAAGAGGCTAGTAATGTGGATGGCTTACTTAGTTTGACAGTGGAGGAATTGGCGGCCTATAATGGAGAAGACGATATGCCTGCATATGTTGCTGTTGACGGTGTGATCTATGATGTGACCGATGTTCCAGCATGGCGTAACGGTGCACACAATGGTAACTTTGCAGGGAATGATCTGACAGAGGAGATCAACAAAATGTCACCCCATGGTACGAAGGTATTAGAGAATTTGACGGTGGTGGGTGAGTTGGTCCAATAAGGACGAAGAGACAATGGCTTACTTTAGAAATGATTTTATTAAATGGCATGCAGTGTTTGCTTCTCTTTACGCATTGACGTTTATTGCCGGCCTGCTAAGAGGCACTTTTGTGTGGGCTTATAGGCTCCATACCATACTCGGCATGGCTACAGTTGGCGTATCACTTCTGGTATATCTGCTGTTGCCTAATAAGCGAGTCGTGATTCAGATGTTCAAAAGCAACTTTAGTATGCGGTGCGGTCGGAATATGAAGATTGCTCGTATATCCACATTGGTAATCATGTTTTATTTTTTCTTCAGTGTGGTGAGCGGTGTGGTTCTGAACATGAACCTTTACGGAACAAGAGCGATGTACAATCTGTTTCATGGCATACATGGTATAGCTAAGATTATTGTGCCGTTAGCCGTCGGTGTTCATGTTGTAGCGAGACTTTCTGTTAAGAAAAAGGGGCTATTCCATTAGTAAATCCCAAGTGAATATGATAAAAATCCCAGACCTTTAGGAGGCCTGGGATTTTTTTGTATGCGTATCAGTTACAAACAGAATTGTAAATAGCGCCATTGGTGTCTAAGGCAAACTTAAGCTCGTCTGCGTCCGGAACATAATTGTTGGCGGCCAGACGGTCATCAATGGCAACGATCGGTGTCAGTCGACCAAGAATGAATTTAACGTTGGACGCAGTGATGATTAGGCGTTCTCCGCTATTTTCATATAAGGCCTGAAGTCTGTTGGCAAGATCATCAAGGTTGTCCTCTGTAAGCTCATAGCGGGTAATAGTCCCCTCCTGAGTGTATCTCTCTTCAAAGTCTTTGATGGTCTCTGATATACTGTGGGTGACAGGTTCACAACCACTGCTGCAGGTACCACATGCGGTCCCCATCGTCACTTGATCCTGTCCTTGAGTATTAAAAATCTCTATTTTATGCATGGAATCACTCCTATATAAAGTTTACAAATATGTTGCTGGTATGTCGATGAGAATTCTTATTGAACCCATCATCATGGTCACATTATAGCGGATACTTAAGAGAATGCGCAAGGGGGTCATATCTAGGGCGGTAATGCCAAATGATAAAAAAAGTATAAAAAAAGGGGACGGTACTTGAATTTTGTTTGGTAATGTATTATGATACTTTCAAGAAACACTTTAATCTACCGAATCAGACTGGTGAAGAGGTCATGCGAGCATAAGGGGCTGTGGATATGGCAAGGAAAGCACGGGAAAAAAGGACAGATGGTACCTATTATGTGACTCAGCAAAGTAGCGGCTGTCGACCTCTCTTTCTAACTGATGGGGATAGAACTTATTTCATCGAACTGCTTCAAAGAGCCGTCAATATGTTTAATTGCCACATCATAGAATACTGTGTTCAGGAGAACGACACTTATCATTTGATCATTGATGTCAACGGTGGTGATTTATCTAAGATAATGAAGACCATCAACATACCTTACGGTATGCATGCGACGTGCGATGGGAAGTTATTTAAAGACAGATATAGGAGTCAAGTAATCGAGGATGAGACTTCTTTAGAGTCTATTAGGGTGATGATCAGGAATGCAACCAGTCAGGAAGGTGGTTTCTCAAGCTTCTGTGTTTCGGAGATCAAGCCATACGCAACACAGCCAATGATTTGTATAGACTGTATCGGTTCGGTAGAGGATGCGGTGGATTATTTGTCCTACAGAGTAAAAAGTATGGGCATTACCCTTGATGAGGCCATTAGTGATAAAGGGGTACGTAACCAACTCATGAAGGAGATACGTCGCACAAGCACTTTATCCTTAAAAAGAATCGGTGAAGTATTCGGTGGTATTTCCGAGAGCAGTGTCAGTAAAATTATTAAACAGCCATAGTAAGCACTTTATAGATAACAATCATGAGAACAACTGAAACAGTCAATAGGTAGGAATCACTGTGAAGCAAGCGTTGCATTGATTAAAGAGATTCCTGCGAGCTGCAACACCAAAGAGATGGGTTGCAGTATAATTTTCGGGATGAAATTCAAGTACCGTCCCTTGTTTGGAGGATTACATCATGGAACTGAATATGAACACGAATGAAGAATTAATGGAAGTAACTTTTGATAATGATCAGTTATTTGACGTTATTGTTGTTGGCGGTGGGCCGGCAGGGATGAATGCAGCTCTTTACAGTAAAAGAAAAGGGAATATAGTAGGCATCGTTGCCGGACAGTTAGGTGGCCAGATTATGAATACTTCGGTTGTGGAAAATTACTTGGGATACGAAAGCCTTACTGGCGTTGGTATGGTAGATAAATTCACGGCACATGTAAAAAGTCTTGGAATCCCTGTTAAGGAATACGTCATGGTAGAGGATATTGTTCATGACGAGGGGATTCATAGACTGCAATTGACGGATGGTAGTGTGGTTCATACCAAGACAGTTATTTTAGCAACAGGAAGCCAGTCCAGAAAGCTAGGTGTCCCTGGAGAGGATCGACTGGCAGGTCGTGGTGTCGCTTATTGTGCTACATGCGATGCGCCCTTATACCGAGGCAGAGATGTGCTGATTGCAGGTGGGGGAAACGCTGCTGTTGAAGCGGCCATCGATTTATCAAAAGTTGCCAAAAGCGTTAAGTTGGTTCATAGAAGCAAGTTCAGAGCCGATCAAGTTTTGTTGGATCAGCTGACAACCAGAGAAAATGTGACCATCTACTTGAATACTCAAATACTTGAAATTGTTGGTGAAGAATTCGTCACTGGTGCACTTGTAAGAGACAAAGAAACGGAAGAGGTCTTTGAGCTCGCAGGTGATGGTGTTTTTGTGGAAATCGGTCATATACCGAATACAGAGACATTCAAAGGCATTGTTGCCATGAACGATCATAATGAGGTATTGGTTGATGACAAAGGACAGACCAATACTGACGGAATATTTGCAGCAGGGGATATGACCAATGTGCCTTATAAGCAGATTATCATTGCCACCGCTCAGGGTGCATCAGCAGCATTAGCGGCCAACGAATATTTGAATACTTTTTCTGTTGAAAGTGATATGATAGGTGTATAGGCCACTTCTGCCGGAGGTTCTATTGCTGGTTAGTTAAGAATTGGTTGACTTTAGCACATAACAGTGTTAAACTTTACAGCAATAAAGTGCCGTGCGCTTTTAACCATATTTTTAGAAAAGAGAAGAGTTATGATTGAGCAGATTAATAAAGTTGGAAGCCTTCTGTCCTATAGAGAGGACATCAAAGTTCTCGACTGCACCATAAGAGATGGTGGGTTGATGAACGATTTCAGATTTGATGACACTTTTGTAAAAAGTGTCTATGATGCCTGTGTCAGTGCTGGGGTCGATTATATGGAATTTGGCTATAAAGCATCAACAGAAGTGTTTTCTAAAGAGGACTTTGGACCATGGAAATTCTGTGAAGAGGCTGATTTACGTCGTATTGTCGGTGATAATGATACGGACCTTAAGATTTCAATCATGGCCGATGTAGGTAGAACTGATCTTGAAGCCATTCCGGAGCGATCCGAGAGTGTTGTCGACATGATTAGGACAGCCTGTTATATCCATCAGATTCCTTCTGCCATTGAGATGATGCAGAACTTTCATGGAAAAGGGTATGAAACTGCCATCAATATTATGGCGATTTCCCATTGTCAAGAGTCCGAGCTGATGGAAGCTCTAGAAATCCTAGGACAATCTGAAGTGGATAATATCTATCTGGTGGATAGCTTCGGTCATTACTGTCCAGAACAGATTCGTGCATTAGCGAAGATGTACCTGGAGGTAGGGGCTAAGTATGATAAAGTGATTGGTATCCATGCTCATAACAATCAGCAACTTGCTTTTGCCAATACTATTGAAGCACTGACTCTTGGTGTCAGCTACCTTGATGCGACTGTCTCCAGTTTAGGCAGAGCAGCGGGGAATTGTCCGTTAGAACTTCTTCTTGGCTTCCTTAAGAATCCAAAGTATAAGTTAAGACCGATTCTTAAAGTCATTGAGACAGGCATAGCTGATTTGAAAAAGAATGGCTTGGAGTGGGGATATGACATACCATATCAGATTACAGGCGTCATGAACATGCATCCAAGGAATGCTATGAAATATGTCGGTAAGCCAGAATGGCACCGTCTCACCGACTTTTATGATGAGATTTTGGAAGAAGATTGACGGGCTATATGACGTTCTTCATAGTCATATGTTGAGTTCAAAGAACTTTACTCTGAAATTAGCAAAAAAGGAGTGGGAAAGTCACGGTTGTGACTTTTCCACTCCTTTTGAATTGTAGTCAGTATTTATATTTCACCTTTGGCATGAGAAAGGGATGTTTCTCTAAGAATCAACCCTTCGTTTCTCTCTTGAATCATACGAATGGACCATTCGTTTTGGAAGAGAAGCACAGAGCGGTCATTCTTATCCACAGCCGTTATGGTATCCATGGTCATGGAAATGCTGTCCATGTCAAAGTCTTCATTGACCCATCGGATGAATCGGTATGGTTGACGTACTGACTTGACTTCAACATTGTACTCGTTGGTCAGTCGGTATTCCAACACATCAAACTGAAGGACACCAACAACGCCGACGATCAGTTCTTCAGAGCCGGCGTAGGGCCTTTTATATACTTGAATCGTCCCTTCTTCGGCCAATTGTTGAAGACCTTTAAGGAATTGCTTACGTTTCATGGCATTGACAGTTGAAATTGTGGTGAAATGCTCTGGTGCAAACTGAGGGATGCTGTCAAAAAGCAGATCATTGCCTTTGGCTGTCAGCGTATCACCGATGTTGAAGATGCCGGGATCGTGAAGACCAATGATATCCCCTGCATAGGCAGACTCAACAATAACCCTGTCTTGAGCCATGAACTGTTGAGGTTGAGCCAGCTTGATTTTCTTGCCACGATTCACATGGGTTACGGACATCCCTTTATCGAACTTACCTGAGCAAATTCTTAGGAAGGCGATACGGTCACGGTGTGAAGGGTCCATGTTTGCCTGGATCTTAAAAATGAACCCAGTGAAATTCTCGTCTTCGGGATCAATGTACTCTTTGTTACTGTGTCTAGGCAATGGTGGCGGTGTTAATTGAAGAAACCTTTGCAGGAAGGGCTCAACACCGAAGTTGGTTAAAGCTGATCCAAAAAAGACAGGTGTCAATTCTCCAGTTAGAATTTTGTGAATTTCAAAATCATCACCAGCCATATCAAGGAGTTCAATGTCTTCCAATAATTTATCATGAAGAGCATCACCAAGAATTTCACGAAACTTATCATCATCTGCATCGCCTGTTACCATCTCAGCGATGGATTGGCCATGATTACCTTCGTTGAATAGTTCAACACGTTTTTCAAGGCGGTTATAGACACCTCTGAAGTCTTTACCGTTACCGATTGGCCAGGTGACGGGGTAAGAGCGGATGCCAAGAGCTTCTTCCAAGTCGTCCATAAGGTCAAAAGGATCACGACCCTGTCGGTCCATCTTGTTGATAAAGGTGAAAATAGGGATGCCACGCATTTTACATACAGCAAAAAGCTTCTTTGTCTGTGCTTCAACACCCTTATTACTGTCGATGACCATGACGGCGCTGTCTGCAGCGACCAAAGTTCTGTATGTGTCCTCAGAGAAGTCCTGGTGACCTGGGGTATCCAGGATGTTGATGCAGAAGTTGTCATAATTAAACTGGAGAACGGAAGAGGTGACACTGATTCCCCTTTGTTTCTCGATTTCCATCCAGTCAGATACAGCATGCTTGTTAGAGCGTCTTGCTTTGACAGTTCCGGCTTCACGAATTGCTCCGCCATAAAGAAGGAACTTCTCAGTGAGGGTGGTTTTACCGGCATCGGGATGAGAGATGATGGCGAAAGTGCGCCTTCTCTTGATTTCTTCGTTAAAAGAGTAATTTGTAGACATAGGACTCCTGCTTTCTATCTGGACGGTTACCGTTGCAATATTTCAAATGATGTAGCCATGACATCAACTATATATTTATATCATTAACTTTATGATGATATAACGTTGTAGAGGAAAAGTCAAGGAAACCAGTCAGGTCGTATTGTTTATAAGAAGGAGGCGTGGTACTATATTTGTAAGTGATGAGTAATACGACATATTAGACGACTCTAGATGGAGGGTATTGTAATGACTCAAAGTAATTTACAAGGACATGTTTGTCTGTGCAAAAAAATATCCCGAGACAAGATGACTCAGGCCTATGAAGATGGTGCTAGAACGATAAATCGCATCAAATATATGACAGGGGCTGGTAGTGGTGCTTGCAAGGGAAGGCGATGTACACCAAAGATCGGTGCTTTGCTTGAAGAACTTGAATCCAACGAGCAGGCATTGGCATGTGAGTAGGCAATACTACTATTTAATCTTGAACCATGTTATGATAGGTGCACTGAATATCACTATGGGCTACTTTAGGTTTTAGTCCAGGAGTGGCGTCATCGTATATTATAGAGGGGATACTATGCGAAACGAAGCAAAGAAGATCAATCCGATTACGTTAAAAATCGTGAATGAAGAATGGGAAAAAGCTTATAGGATCCAGTCCATGGACGATGGCTTGGGTCAGTTTCGTTTTGCTGTCTCACTGGGCATTATCTATTATATTGCGTTCATTTTCATCGATTACCACATTTTTAAAGATGTATTTCATCTGTTTTTAAAAATAAAAATATTGCTGGTTATACCAACCTTTGCCATTGCATTGGTACTGACTTTTTTTAAGTTTTACAAGAAGTTTGCCCGTTACATCAATCTGATGACTCTTATGATAGCTGGTGTCAGCATCATATTAATGTTGTCCTTTTCAGCGGGTGCTTCTAGCATCTATTTGCTGAATGCCTATATGCTGATGATTTTCTTTTTGATGTATTCATTTTTGAAATTGCCGTACAGGGATGCGTTCTTTCTTGGGATTGTCTTATCAGCAGGCTACCTATTAACAGAGTGGTATCTGAACGCGCCAGAAGCAGTATGGTTTCTTTATCACTTTGCTGTGTATCTGGCAGTGAACATTATCGGAACAAGTGTCGCCTATGTAATGGAGTTAAGCTCAAAGAAGGAATTTCTACTTCGCCGTGAACTTTCTGAGTCAGCTATTCGAGATGCGCTTACCGGGCTGTACAATCGCCATTATTTTGAACAAGTTCTTGAACAGGATTTGAGAGGTTTTATCAGCAGGTCTATGGGGGTAAGGCATATTGAGAGGCGTCTAGGAGATGTTCGGGCAGCAAAGTACGGTATGTTCTTGTTGGATATCGATCATTTCAAAAGAATCAATGACACTTTTGGTCATCAGTCCGGTGACCTGGTGCTTAAAGAATTTGCAGAGTTGTTAAAAAGTCATGTAAGAAGGTCGGATGACGTGCTTAGGTTTGGTGGAGAAGAATTCCTGATTGTCCTTAAGCTGACAACGGAGGATTACTTGGTATCCTTTATGAAGATGATAGGAGAGACGATTGCTGCACACGACTTTCATATTGAAGGAGGAGCTATTATCGGCTGTACAGTATCGATTGGTATGGTTGTTGTTCCATGCACCAAAGCGGATCGTGTAACAGACTTAATCAAGTATACGGACCGAGCTTTGTACAAAGCGAAGGGAAATGGTAGAAACAGGGGCTTCAGAGCTTACGAACTCCAAGATGAGATAGAATTTGAGGAAATCCTCTGGGATGACTTGAATCCTAAAGAGGAAAAGAAAAAGAGGCTTAGTGAATAGCCTCTTTTCTTGTTGGTTTAGTCATTATTTTTTCACATTGTCTTTGACGGCAATATTAATCTCAAATGCTTTAGCGCCATTGTCATACGTCAACGGTACAGTAATTGTTTGAGAGTCTGAGACGGTGATCTCCATGTCCTTTCCTACTAGGACAGAAGGTGGTGTAATATCAATCAGCTTGCTTTGTGTTGAGAAGATGGTTGCAGCGTTGCCTAACACCATATTGGAAAGTTCGCTGATAGCGCTGGCTGCCATATCGTTCATCTCTGGAACTGGCATACCCATCATCATCTTTGATGCGATATCGCAAGCGGTTTCACTAGACATACTGAAGATGACCTGTCCTGTGAGCTGACCTGTGATGCCCACCATGATGACAAATTTGTCACCTTCAAAGATAGTCTTGGTGATATAGGGTTTCCCCATGACTGCTTCAATCTGGCAGATGTCCTGCATAACAGACTTAGCAGCACTTAAAAACGGATTGATGTATTCGACATTTACCATAATCGGCCTCCTGTTTTTCACTCTTAGAGTTAGTATAACACAACTTTACCAACAGGAAAATATGACTTTAGTGATTAGCTACTACAAAGGATGAGATAAATAGTGTATAATAAGCATTAATTAGTACCTATTATGGTGTGATATGCTTAATACAATAGGGCTGGTAAGAAGAACGAAGAGGTGAATACAGTGTCAAAAATAACACTTGAAGAACTTATTGCAAAAGTTGATGATATACCTGCATTTCCTCAGACGGTCATTAAGATCATGGAACTTTTAAAAGAACCAAGATCTGCTGCCGTTGATATAGAACGAGAGATCATGAAAGACCAGGGTTTGACAACTAAGGTTTTGAAGATGGCGAACTCAGCGTTTTACAGTGGACGGCGCCAGATTAAGACTGTGGTCGACGCAACGGTATTGCTTGGGTTCGATACGGTCCAGGCCTTGGTCTTGGCTTCTACAGTAGGCAAGGTAATGGGGAAAGAGCTTAAAGGATACTCTTACGAGAGAGATGCTTTGTGGCGTCAGTCACAAATCAGTGCCATTATGGCAAGAACCATAGCAAAGAAGAGTAAGTTCGGCAATCCGGATATTGCTTATACGGCAGGTTTGTTAAAGGATGTCGGTAAGGTGATTCTTGATGAATACGTCTCAGACAGTTATAAAGAAATTCTTAAGAAGCTTCAAAGCGAGACAGTGAGCTATGTGGCTGCTGAGGAAGAAGTGCTCGGCTTCAATCACGGACAGGTTGGTGCTAAGATTGTGGATAAATGGCACTTGGCGCCGGAACTGGTAGAAGCCATTGAACACCATCACAGTCCTTTTCAGGCGTTCATGAACATTGAGCTAGTATCGATTGTTCATATTTCAGATGCTCTGGTTATGATGATGGGCCTTCATGATGGCATCGATACACTGGCACATGAATTTTTCAGTGATGCAGTGAAGATTCTTGGTCTAAGCGAAAGTGACTTGAATACAATCATGGTAGAAGTCGAAGGTATTGTCAGTGATGAGAATATTTTTATGTAATGATAAGAGCGTCAAAGGAAGTTTCATAAAAAATCTGCACAATATCTGGTATTTTGTTGTAGCGTAGCAACACCGTTTATTGTACATATTCAACTCAACTTAACCTTTTAACGCTTTAGTCATGTAATTAATTGAACAGATTCAATCTCAATGAGAAAAAGCTGCCTTTAGGAGGCAGCTTTTGTTTAGAAAGGTTTAGAAATATGTTAAATGAGTATCTTAAAGCGCTGCTTTTGATCTTTGCAGCTGAGATGGGGGATAAGACTCAGATTCTAGCAATGATGTTTGCGACAAAATACAAGGTCAGGCAGGTCTTGGTGGGGGTGTTCATCGGTTCTTTGATGAATCATGGAATTGCTGTCTTGTTAGGCTCTGTCCTTGGGAATGTCATTCCAATATATTTACTTCAGACCATAGCTGGCATCGCATTTATCGGTTTTGCCTTGTGGACCCTCATGGTTGCAGATGAGGACGATGATGAGGAAGATGTAAAGGGGAAGGGATCAGCCATCATGATTGTGGCCATGGCCTTCTTTATCGGAGAATTAGGGGACAAGACACAATTGACAGCTATTACTTTAGCTCTTGATGCGATTCACCCTGTATGGATTCTTATGGGGACTGTTTCTGGTATGGTGCTGACAAGTAGCATCGGTATCTTTGTAGGCAGTAAGGTAGGTGACCGCTTACCGGAAGTTCTGATAAAAGTAGTATCCAGTACATTATTTCTCATATTTGGTACAACTAAGTTGATTGGTGCGGCAAGTCTGCCTGAGGCTCCTGCGTTATGGCGTAGTCCAGTTGTTGCGTCGATAGCTGGCATCGTTGTCATAATAGCAGCTTTCATGCTCTTTAGAACAGCGATACAGGCTCATAGACAAGGTCAATTAACACCATATAGACGTGTTGCCAGACAACTGTATGACTATGCGCACCGGTTAGAGATTACAGCAGACAGCATATGCAGAGGTGTGAAACACTGTGGGACTTGTATGGGGGAACGATGTGCCGTGGGATTCATTAGGCATATGGCAAAAGAAATGCAGGCCAATGGGTATCAACATGACCACGAAAAAATCCTTGAAGAAATCCGTTATTATAAAGATAAATTTGACCAAGACAGGCTTCTTGAGGTGAAGAATCTGAACGAAGCGTACCTTGCGGAACATGACCCTCTATCTGAAGGTTATAAAGAAGTCATGATGATGAATCAGGTTGTGAAGCGGCTTTTATAGGAGCAAGCGATGTTTGATATACAGGAAGAATTGAAAAATGTACCCCAGTTGCCAGGGGTTTATCTGATGCATGATGAGACGGATGCGATCATTTATGTAGGAAAAGCTATTAAGTTAAGGAATCGGGTCAGGTCTTACTTTAGGAAAAACAATCAGCACACCAATAAAATCAAGCGGATGGTGGCAGGAGTCAAGTGGTTTGAGTATATTGTCACAGACTCTGAGCTGGAAGCACTGATTCTGGAAAACAACCTGATAAAGAAGCACCGGCCGAAATATAACACGATGCTTAAAGATGATAAGACTTATCCTTATATAAAGGTGACAGTCAGTGAAGCTTTTCCTAGGGTTATGATTGCAAGGGAACGAAAAAAAGATGGTGCTAAGTATTATGGCCCCTACACTAGTTCCTATGCAGCAAAGGAAACCATTGATTTATTAAGAAAATTATATAAAATCAGAACCTGTAACAGGAAGCTGCCAAAGGAGATTGGCAAAGAACGGGCATGTCTTTATTACCATATTCACCAATGTGATGCACCCTGTGAAGGATACATTCAGTCGGATGCTTACAAGATTAATATTCAATCGGTCATACAGTTTCTTGATGGTAAGTATGATCCTGTCATTAAGATGCTAGAGGATGCCATGTATGCGGCGTCAGAGGAAATGGCCTTTGAAAAAGCGGCAGAGTATCGGGATCAACTTGAAAGCGTCAAGGTAATATCTAAGAAGCAGAAGATCATTGATTCGGCCATGGATGACAAAGACGTTATCGCCTTTGCCAAGTCTGAAAAAGAGGCGGTGGTTCAGGTATTCTTCATACGTAATGGCAAATTGATCGGCAGGGAACATTTCAGGTTGGAAAATGTGGATGAACAGACCAATAGTGAAATCATGGGAAGTTTCGTCAAGCAGTTCTACGCTGGGACACCTTACATTCCAAAAGAATTAATGCTCCAGGAAGAATTGGATGAAGCAAACATCATACAGTCATGGCTTTCAAGCAAGCGTGGTCATAAGGTCTATATCAAAGTACCTCAAAAAGGTGAAAAGTCGAAGTTGGTGGACTTGGCGGCACAAAATGCTGAACTGACCCTTAAGCAGTTTGGTGACCGAATGAAGCGTGAAGATGCAAGAACGAAAGGTGCTGTGGAAGAAATTGCCCAGTTATTGTCATTGGAAGAACCGATCACTCGAATAGAAGCCTACGATATCTCCAATACCCAAGGGTTTGAATCTGTTGGCTCGATGGTGGTCTTTGAAGAAGGTAAGGCTAAAAGAAGTGACTACAGGAAATTCAAAATCAAACATGTACAGGGTCCTAATGATTATGCAAGTCTTCAAGAAGTGCTGACACGTCGATTTGACCGTGCGTTGAAGGAACAGGAAGAGATACTGCTTAAAGGGTTGGATCCGGAAATGGGCAAATTCACCAGACTGCCGGATTTAATCCTTATGGATGGTGGAAAAGGTCAGGTTGGTATTGCCAAGCAAGTGTTGGCAGAAGTTGGTTTGGATATTACAGTGTGCGGTATGGTTAAGGACGACCAACATAGGACCAGAGGTTTACTCTTTGACAACCGAGAACTGTCGATGAAAAAAACTTCTGAAGGATTTAAGCTCATAACACGAATTCAAGATGAAGCTCATCGCTTTGCCATCGATTACCATAAGAAGCTCAGGAATAAGAAGCAGGTTCAATCCCTTTTGGATGATATCAAAGGCATCGGACCTGCGAGAAAGAAAGCGTTAATACTTCATTTCGGTTCGGTCAATAAGATGAAGGACAAATCTGTGGAAGAATTGTTAGAAGCACCGACGATGAATCAAAAGGCGGCACAGGCCGTGTATGATTTTTTTCATGCACCGGAAGAAACATAATTCTCATATTTTATAGCAAATTTCTGATATAACTGTTAATATAATTGATAGTGAATCCTAAGGATTTATGATACTCTATTTTAGGAAGCGTAAGGGCTTACAAGGAGGCAATATGTATAGTGTTAGACTAGAAGAAATGGTCAATGAGCTAAAGCTGGTGAATCTGACGCCGGAAGTGGAGCTGGATGAAAGAGAAATCTATCAGACAGATCTGAACAGACCTGCATTGCAGCTTACCGGTTTCTTTGACTATTTTGATTCTGAGCGTGTACAGATCATGGGTAAGGTTGAAGACGCCTATTTGGAAAAATTGTCCAGGGAAGAGAAAAGAGCGATGTTTGACAAGTTGTTTGGCTGTAAGATTCCCTGTCTTATTTTATCCAGATCCTTGGAACCGTGTGAGGATATGCGAGAAATCGCCGGAAAGTACGATATTCCTCTTTTTCAAACCCATTTGGCAACATCCTACTTCATGTCTGAATTAACAAGATATCTGAAAGTCGAATTAGCACCAAGTATCTCTATTCATGGCGTACTCGTTGATGTATATGGTGAAGGGGTTCTGATTAAAGGTGAGAGTGGTATCGGTAAATCAGAGGCTGCCCTTGAACTGATCAAACGTGGTCATAGACTTGTGGCTGACGATGTGGTTGAGATTAAGAAAGTATCTGATGCAACATTGCTTGGAACATCACCAGATATCATTCGCCATTTTATTGAAGTGAGAGGCATCGGTATTGTTGACTGTAAGACACTCTTTGGTGTTGAATCCGTTAAGGAACGTCAAAGTATCGACCTTATCATTAACTTGACCGAATGGGATAAGAATCAGGAGTATGACCGATTGGGATTGAATGAAGAATTCACGGAGATTCTTGGCAACCAAGTCGTTTCACACACAATTCCTATTCGTCCTGGCCGTAATCTTGCCATTATTGTTGAGAGTGCTGCCATTAATCACAGACAGAAAAACATGGGATATAATGCTGCTGTTGAACTGAACAACAGAGTTCAAGGCAATTTGAAAAGACGTGGTGATAAACAAAGCGGTCGCGCATAATAGTAGAGTTTCCTTCATATAGTAACGCCCTTGTCATAATGTATAACTTAGGAGGTTATGAAATGTATAATATTGGTGTGGATTTGGGAGGTACCAATATTGCTGCAGCTATCATCAACGATGAAGGCAGCATTCTGGTGCAAGGATCAACAAAGACAATGAACGAAAGAAGTTACGAGCCTATTGTCGCAGATATGGCTAAGCTTTGTAAGGAATTGATAGAAGAAGCGAATCTTACGGTAGAAGATATTCACTCTGTTGGTATCGGTAGCCCTGGGATACCAGATCCAGAGAATGGTGTCATTGTTTATGCCAACAATTTGAACTTCAAGAATTCACCGATTAGATCAGAGTTCCAGAAGCATCTGAATCTGCCGGTCTATGTGGAAAATGATGCCAATGTTGCTGCAATCGGTGAGTACGAAGCAGGTACCGGTAAACAGTACAAAGACATTATTGCAATAACCTTAGGAACTGGTGTTGGTGGCGGTGTTATCGTTGACCATAAAATAATCGGCGGTAGCTGGAATGGTGGCGCTGAACTTGGTCATATTGTTATTAAGTCCGGTGGTGTTCAGTGTACCTGTGGTCGTAAAGGTTGTTGGGAACGCTATTCATCCGCAACTGGTTTAATCAGAGAAGCTAAGCAAGCCGCAATGGCTAATCCGGATTCAGCGCTTAATAAAATGGTTGAAGGGGATCTGAACCGTATGAACGCCAAGATTCCATTTGACGCTGCTCAGGCAGGCGATGTGATTGCTCAATCTGTCATTGACCAGTATGTTGAGGATTTGGCTGTGGGCCTTGTCAACGTCATTAATATTTTCCAACCGGAGATTATTGTCCTCGGTGGCGGTGTGTCCGCACAGAAGGATAATCTTCTTGTGCCGCTAAGAGCGCGTATGGCTCAGGAAATCTATGGCGGAGAAGAAATGTTTAAGACAAAAGTGGAAGTGGCTCAGTTGGGTAATGATGCAGGCATCATTGGAGCGGCTTTCCTTTACAGAATGTACGAGTAGTCTTTTTGAGATAATACAAAGCAATATAACAAAGCAAGGTGTCAGCCATCCATAATGGCTGTTACCTTGCTTTTTTCTATTCTTTATTCAAATCTCTGATAAGTTCCTTACTGGTAAGACTGCCATCGTTCCACAGCTTTCCTTTCATATCCTTAACGGACTGGGGTTTGTTTCTGGAATCTTCCAAATCTTTGATTTTGCGTGCCCTTGCCCTGGCGAGCTCCACCCTTTGGGCTTCGATGTTTGCTTTGTGCTGTGCTTCCTTTTCAAGTCTTTTTTGCTCAGCAACTTGCTTGACACGGGCTCGTCCCTGTACAGTGAAAAACAGGAAAAGAAGAAAAACCAATGTGTTGACCAGCAAAGCGTAATAATTCATATGAAGCAGTATCAACACAATGCTAGAAAGAACACCTAGGCCCAGAAATCGGACAATGGCATTGCTCAAGTTACTGCCAAAAAACAGATTGTTCAGAACAAATGTGATAAATTGATTATTGAAGGTCATGCTAATACCAATGAACAATAAAAGCAATATTAAGAGGATGGTTGTTTCGGGGGTCATGATATCTCCTTATAACGCATCGAATCATGGGGTTTTAGCTATAGTTACTTACAAGCAAACCAGTAAGAGTGTCATAGTATATATCGGTTTATTTAGGGGATTCTTTAGACTAAAGCAATTGAGGATGAGGGGTTTTAACGGGCTATCTTATATGTTACCATATGTCATATGGAAAAGATAATTGGTATAATAGGGATTGCTGGCGCTGTAGTGTTTTGGGTGCTAAGCTACCTGTCTTTAGAGAAGATGGTTTTAATGGTGGATATGACGGAGATGAACTTTGTCGCCTATGGTTCAGCAGCATTGATATTATGGATGATCTGTTGGATTAGAGGTGCCTGTGTGAAATTGGATAGGCATCAGCTTGCAACCCTTTTGTTGTCAGGCTTAAGTGGGATTGTGCTCTATAATTATTTTGCTCAGATGAATATTCGCTCGTTTGGCAGTGGGGGTGCCATGACAGGCATCGGACTTATGCCTGTTCTGACGTTGATGATCGGCATGATTTTTTTTGATTATAGGACATCGGTCAAGAATATTCTCCTTGTGATGATGTCATCGGTTGGTGGTTTGATTGTTATGAACCCCTTTCGAGAAGGATTTCATCAGTATGCTTCAAGCGCCTTGGGCTTCATGATGGTTGCAGGTCTGTTATGGGGGATATATACCTTTCAATCATGGAAATTGGTGAAAAGCACGGATACAATGTTTGGGGTTGCAATGCAGTTTTTAATTGCTTTTGTATTAATGGGTTTGTATCTGGTGTATAAGATGGCACTTGTTCCATACTATATGCCCTTTGAATGGGCTAGGCAATCGGAGAATATTACGGTGATCGGCCATATGATTCAGTTGGTTTTATTTGGTTACTCAGGAGCATATTGTCTATATGTGTATGCCCTAAAAAAACTTGGCATCATGCCGACAGTTGTCTTTATCAATGTCGTGCCATTGATTGTCATGATGGTAATGAGTGCCAGTGGGAACGGTGCTTTGGCCTTTCATCATATCAGCGGCGGTTTGATGGTACTTGTAGCTCTTTTTTTTATTGATGAAACCAGGCGCAGCCGATGGATTTCATAATTTCATAGTGAGACTAAAGCGTCAAAAGGCCAAGTTGAGTTGAATAGGTACAATATACTGTGCGTATTCATATGCATTTATGGATACTTTACTATGAAACAGTCAGAAATATGAGCGGAGCTCAAAACGGCGTGAAGCCACTTTTCTTGTTGACAGTCTTGACCCTTGTGCTATAATTACATTAGAAAGTTCTAATATAGTTATGGAGGTGCTGTTATGCATTTGGCTCAGTATGAAGTGAATATATTTAAAGCACTGGCACACCCACTAAGACTGACGATTTTGAAGAAGCTCTGTAAAGATGAGTTGTGCGTTTGCGAATTGAATGAAGACGAGATGTTTTCTCAATCGAATATTTCCCAACACCTTAGAATCCTTAAGGATGCAGAATTGGTGGTACAGAGGAAAGAGGGATTAAATGTGTATTACAAGGTCAAGGACCAACGCCTGATTGAACTGATACGATTGGCGGATGAGATGATTAAAAAGAACCTAAGTGAAATGGACTTGTAGCGATTATGAGAAGCTGTCTGAAAGGACAGCTTTTTTCGAAAAGGAAAGAACCGATGAAAAGTCAATTAAGAGGGCATTTGTTTGCCATTATAACAATAAGTATATGGAGCTCCACTTTTATCATTAGCAAAATGGTATTAACATCTTTAGACCCACTGCAAGTATTGTTGATTCGCTATATGATGGCAGTTGTATTTCTTTTCTTACTGTACCCTAAGTTTGAAAGGCCGAAATCATGGCGGGAGGAGTTATTGTTTTTGTGTATTGGTGCATCCCTTGTTGGGTACTTTGTCTTTGAAAATTCAGCCCTTCAAAGAACCTATTCCTCCAATGTAAGTCTTATTGTAGCAACCATCCCCTTGATGACAGGCGTTTTGTCCATATGGTTATTGAAGTCTGGTAAGATGACTGTTAAGAACACTATCGGCTTCATTATTGCCTATGCAGGGGTGGCGGTTGTCATTATCAATGGTTCATCTTTAGAAGGGGTGAACCCGTTAGGCGATCTATTGGCTTTTGGGGCGGCAGTGATGTTTGCCATATACACGGTCATAATGGAAAAGTCAAAACAGAAATATCACTTGATTCAAAAAACAAGAAAGGTATTCATCTATGGACTGATGGTTCTTATAGGGATGTTTTTCTTTGCAGGAGAAAGCTTTTCACATGTGGTATGGCATAGAACTCTGATTGGTAGCCTCCTTTACCTGGGGATTGTGGCTTCCTCATTGGCCTTCATCATGTGGAACGATGCCATTCATTGTATTGGTCCAATTAGAACCAACTTGTATATATACTTGGTGCCGGTTATGACAACGGTCTTTGCTTATCTGATACTAGGTGAGAAGATTACCGGCCTAACGCTGCTTGGGACTGTAGGTATTCTTGCTGGGCTCTATCTGTCCGAACACAAAGAGGATAAAGTGGATGATGATAAGGAGGCACTATGGGAAAAATAGCTGCATTTTTTGATATCGATGGTACCCTGTACAGAGAAGGCATGATTACCGCGATTTTCAAGAAGATGATTCGCTCAGACATCATAAGCAGTGAAGTCTGGTACAAAGAGTTAAAGGACCGTTATAACCGGTGGGATAAACGCCAAGGTAATTATGATGATTATCTGACACGTATGGCTGAGATATATATTGAGGCGGTGAAAGGGCTCCATGAGACTCAAGTAGCCTTTATAGCCGATAAGGTTATAGAACAAAGTGGGGACCGTGTTTACACATTTACGCGTGATCGTATTCAGTGGCACAAAGATCAGGGACACACGCTAATCACCATTTCAGGATCTCCTTACGAGCTTGTAAAAGCAATCAGCATTAAGTATGGCTTTGATGTCTATGTAGGCTCCATCTATGAGGTGGATAAAGACAGAAGATATACAGGTGATGTTCAGCCTATGTGGGACAGTGTGAACAAAAAGGCAACAGTGGATCAGTTGGTAAATGATTATGACATTGACCTTGATGCGTCCTATGCTTATGGCGATACGGCTGGTGATTTTCAGATGCTTTCGCTTGTGGGTCATCCTTTTGCCATGAATCCTACGAAAGAATTGGTTGAAAAAGTTATGGCTGACTCAGTGGTAAAAGAAAAGGTGCAAATCATCGTTGAAAGAAAAGATATGATTTACCGTATGTCACCGGAGACAATCCACTACAGCTAAGAAGAACAGCTTCTGAAGAACATATGACAGTCTGGTTACAGGTATTGTGAAATGCCGTTGGTAGGTCGATATACTAATATATTAGGAATCTATATTGGAGGCATCATGAGACGACAATTGCTGATTTGGTTATTGGTTATTATATATCTTCTTTCAAGCACAGGCATTGCCAACGGGGCAACGGATGGCGATATACTTTCTGATCCGGTAAGCAATGTGTATGTGCCGGTGGAAGATGGTGAGACCATAACCGTTAATTTAAAATTTGAAGACTTGCCTTTTGATCATTGGGCAAAGGAGAGTGTTACAAGGCTTGGCGCACTTTCTGTTATAAAAGGCTATGATGAAGGAGGCGGCAGATTGTATCGACCTTCTGATAGTGTTTCCAACGAAGAGGTCTTAACCCTTTTGGTGCGCCTTATTGGACAGGAAGAAGTTGCTGTTCAGGCAGCCGATGCGCTGGGGGCAAACCCTGATGATCCGTTGACAGAGATTTGGGCAAGAGGTTATCTGCAGACGGCTTTTAACCTGGGACTTATCGACGCCGCGCAGCTAGCGGATGGTCTTAACCTGGATCAGGCGTCTTTGGATCCGGCTTTTAACTGGTTCAGACAAGACCCTGTGACGAGAGAACAGGTTGCAATGTGGTTGGTTCAGGCAGTGAATGCCGACACACCTGGTACCATTGCCCTTAGTTACGATTACCAAGAAATCTTCGCTTTGGGTGACTGGCGTGAGATCGGTGCCACTTATACCCCTTATGTGGAGGCAGTGATCAAAGAGGGGATTATGGTTGGTGATGGTACTCAGTTTAAACCTGGGTCTAATCTGACAAGAGCTGAGATGGCTCAGATTATCATTAATATGGAGGCCCTTCTCTACGAAACCATGAATCTTTCATTGAAGGCAGGCATCATCGGTGAAATCCAGACTTCGGAGACTCAGTCTGCCTTAGGAAGGGAGACGGTCAGTAGCATATGGGTTCGAAATGATCTGGGACTTGTGGATCGAATTGATTATAGATCGGTTACTGACAGCAACGGTCAAACCCAAGTGGAAGACATTCCAGTACTTACAGACAATGCCCTAACTGGCCTGGCCTCTTTGGAGGAGGGCGATTATATTCAATATCTGGTGGATGCTAGTGGAGACAACATCTATTATATGCATCAAACGGGCGCGTTCGGTGAAGTGACAGTGACAGGTATTCTTATGCCACTGGATGAATTGGCTGAAGGGAAAATCACCATCACTAAAGATGCAGGTAGAAACGTGACTTACCAGATGATGGATGGCTTATATGATATAGAGGGTGATACGGTGAAGATCGGCGATGTAAGCTATCCTTCAAGCAGTATGCCAGTGGCGAATACTGTCACTATAACATTACAGAACAATGTTGTGACAGATATTGCCTATGAAGGGGCAGCTTACTTAAGTATGGGGGTTAGTGGTATTGTCAAAGAAATCAATGAAACTTTTGGGTATATCACCATTGAAGCATGGAATGGGGGCGAAGTAACCAAATACCTGACAGATGATCTGAGTGTTGAAAAAGAGAACTATTATGATTCAGAGGATGAGATTGGTTATATTGATGAACTTTTCCCATCTTATGAATTTGACGAACGGGATACAGATGTAAGTGCCATTGAGCCTGGAGACATTGTTCACTTAAAGTTGGACAGTGCTAATCCACAATATGTGACGGCCATTAGCGCTAAGACCAATTATAGTGTAAAATTCGGTGAAATCACACAGTTGTCGGACTACGGTGCTGAAGGTGCAACCATGCGGATTGCTTACAATGATGGTTCTATAGGTTTCTTGGAAGTGGGTGGCAGTGTGCCTGTCTTCTTAAGAAGTGCCAATGTTGGGGTCGATGGCCTTGTGGAAGGGCAGCTTGTGAAGATACTCATGAATCAAGCGGTGATCGAACCGGGTAAAGTGTTGGAGACAGTCAAAGAAGTGGATATTGACCCATATGGCAATATGGCTGTGAACTTATATAAAGGTGGGTTAGGGATCTACGATGAAGCTAAGAAAACCCTAAGCCTGATAAACAGTTATATGCTAAGTGGTGACGGATGGATTGACTACAAGCAGATGATATCACTGGATCTTGCAGAAGAGAATATTGAGATTTATTATCAAGGTGACAGAGTGAGTCTTGCTTATATGGACCGTTATCTTAGGCAGTCGAATATGAACGTTTATGGTGTGACGGAAGATCATTATGGTGAAGAAGTTCTATCAAGATTGATACTGGATGATGGAAGAGATACGGTCATGGCAACAACCAATGTATCCTATTCAAATGGGTACGATACCATTAGGTTGGTGAGTTCGGCTGACACCTATGATGTGAATGCAGGAACCATCGTCGTTAAAGATGGTCATATCGTTTCGGCAAGCAGTATTCTTGCGCCAGATTACGCCCAGGTAGTTCTCGGGGATGATAATGATGCGGTTCTTGTGAACATCACCCAAGAGCCAACCAACGACGCTTTGACGGTGATGCGTGGTAGAATTGCCAGTATTGAAGATGGGGTATCCTTTACTGTGGCATCCAATGTACTCCTTAAAGAGATGGAATGGGTCTACTCCCCGGTTGAAAGAACTTACAACCTTTCTTACGAAACGTTGATTATTAACACGGATGGGATTGTCCCCCTTGATGAATTCATCGATTATTCAGATCTTAGCAAGGTGGATGAAGTATATACCATTATTGCAGAAGGGACAGAGGCAACCCACCTTTACGATATGCCTTATGCAACGGAAGGGGTTATAGGCAAGGTCTATGATCAAGATGATGCTACGGTCTATATTCGTGACACCTATGTCTATGCCAGTGGTACCAAGGAATGGGAAACCCTTAGCCTTACTAATAACTATGCAGAGATTAATGTCCTGACAGAGACGGTGTTCATCAAGAACAATAAGGTCGTTGATGCATCGGCGGTTAAAGAAGGGGATCAAATCAGGGTGTTCATTACGGCTGATTTGGTAGAAGAAGTTAAGATTAATGGTAACAGGGCTGTAGACGGTTACATTGTGTTTATTGAGTGAAAATGTATTCAGGTGAAAAGGACGCATATAAGGTCGATTCAAGAATGTGAGACAATAAGATGAGAAGATTAATAGGGCTTTTAACCTTGGTGGTGATGGTTGTTGGAAGTATGACTGTGTATGCTGAAGAAGGTGAAATGGGTCATATGGGAGGTGTTTCATCAGGTAAGAACCTGCCAAAGACCATAGAAAAATATGTGACCATTCCATCAAGTACCACCAATACTTATGTGTATAAAGAAGTGGTTTTCTTGAGTGGTGAGCCGGTGGTGTTTAACGGCACCATTGAGGTCAGTAAAAATACAGCAGCAACCCAGACGAACGCCAGTGGCAGCTACAGTGAAAGTTATAGTATCAGCGCCACCAATACTGAGTTTACCGGGACACTGGAGAGAAGCCTTGCTTTTACGACTTACTTTCGTGTCATAGAAGGTGAGTTCAAGAAACAGGTGGTAACATCATCAGTCCTTAGTAATTGGTCAGAGGATATTACCATTGGGGATACGACATATACACTGGATGAAGAGATGTCCTCTTTCACAATGGCTGGTGTGACAGATATGACGCCGGGGGTGGATTACTTTGAGACATCCCTGTCCTATGTTGCAAGGTATCTAGATGGGGATGGTCAAGGTGTTTTGTTGTCAGCTAGTGGTAGTAACTATGGTTACAGTCAACCTTGGTCAAAAATTGAAACTCAGAGTAGGGACATTGAGATTTCTTATGACTCAGATGAGGCAATGGCCCTTGCGGCAAACATAGAATCCGTATTAGAAGCTAAGAAGACCATATACTACGATGAAACTGAACCATACCCGATCAGCTTTGATGGTACCTACAATCAACGCATGGAGAGACAGGGCACATTGACCTATGAGATACTGACTAACCACCCAGAGCTTAGTGAAGAGGATTACAACGGCAGTGTTGTGGTACATTCGGCCAACCAGATAGAAAAATTACCCATACCCGAAGGGTTGGACTTTATTGAGGGTGAATGGTCTGAGGACGATTTTAAGAAACTGTACAGCATGGAAGTACTGACCGATGTGCCGCATCAAGGCATGCAATATGAGGCGATGAGCCGAGGTGACTTCATCAAAGCCTTATGTAATGCGATGAACATCGATATTAGTCCTTTCGAAGAAAGTGACGAGATAATCTTCGGTGATGTACAGCCGGATAATCCTTTGTATCCATACATCATGGCCGCCTATGAGCATAAGCTGATTAAGGGTACTGGTGCTAACTTTGATTTGGACCGACCCATTAACAGGGAAGAGGCCTTCGTTGTCTATATTAGAATCATAGGCCTTGAAAGGTTGGGGGTGACTGAATCACCCGAGACACCCTTTGTGGATGATGATGATATCTCCAGTTGGGCCAAGAAGGAAATTATGGCTGGGTACAGGCTCGGTATCATTCAAGGCAGCACAACAGGTTACGTATACCCGCAACAATGGATTTCAAAGGCTGAGGCAGCGGCAATCATCAATCGCCTTATTGATTATTTAAGAGATGATATAGGACAAGATTACAGGAATTAGATGATCTTATCATTAAATGCTCTTTTCACGGGTTATATTTATAGAAGTTGTTCAGTGAGCGACACCATGAATTGGATAGACAGACGATTTGTGGTGATGGTTGAAGCTGGATGGCTTCTTTTTTTATAATAAGACTGGTATAATAAAAGAAGCGTGATCGAAGCAAGTTAGATGAAGAAATGACATTATAAAGGCGTATGCCAAGAAGATGCCAATGACAAAAGAGTGAGGGATCATTGATGAGTGGTATTAAACGAGTTTTTCAATTGACAACAGCTATCCTTGTGGTCGCAGTGTGTTTGAGTATGCCGGCTTATGCAAGCCAGATCATTACAGATGAACGGGACGGGGCAACCATGACCTATGGCGAGCAGTTCGATCAGATTATGAGCATGATTATGAACAATTACCTGTATGCAGACGATCTGACAGCAACAGAGCTCTATGAAGCGGCACTGGAAGGCATGTTCGGTATACTGGACGATTATTCCTCCTATTTTCCACCGGAAGACAGCGCAAGCTTTACCAATTCCTTGAACAACACCTACGTAGGTATCGGTGTTCAATTGATTCAAGAGGAAGCGTATGTCGTCGTAACAAGGGTATTCATGAACGGACCGGCAGAAGGTGCCGGTGTCATTGTTCATGACAAAATCATCGGTGTTAATGGGGAATCGATTGTTGGGAATACGACGGCTGAAGCGGCATCGAAGATCCTTGGTGATGAGGGTACTGAAGTGACCATCACTATTGACAGGGATGGTTATATATTTGACTTGGCGATAGTAAGAGGGACGGTTGTCATTAATACAGTGGAAGACCTGTCTATTAAGGAGGTATCACCGCACATGCCAGTGGAGATTGCTGAGAAGATAGGTTATCTAAGGATTGAAAGTTTCTCCTCAGCGGCCGCAGATGAATTGGAAGATCTACTTAACCGTTATGAATCTGAGGGTAAGACTCACCTACTCATTGATTTAAGAGACAATGGTGGTGGTTATGTAGATGCAGGCGTTGCAGTATGTGACTTGTTAGTGCCGGCAGGTCCGGTACTTCGTTTTATCAATAAAGATGGCAGGGAGATTGTGTTCAACTCTGAAAATGAATCCCCGACCTTTGAAATCGTTGCCTTGGTGAATGAAAACAGTGCTTCAGCGACGGAGTTTGTTGCTAAGGCCATTCAGGAGACTGGACAGGGGGTATTGGTTGGCGAGACAACTTATGGCAAAGGTGTTGCTCAGAATCTTTATAACCTGCAGGATGGTGCTATGTTTAAACTGACTCAGGAGGCCTTCTACTCAGGACTTGGAGAAGAGATTCAAGGCGTCGGTGTGACACCGGATATCCTTGTGGATGTACCGGACTACTTGACAGTGGATATCAAGTACCATTTGGGTGACACTTACGACCAAGTTGAATTGGTGGAGAGCATGCTTTTATTTTTGGGTTATGATGTGAATACGCCAGACAATGTTTATGATCAGAAAACCATGGCTGCCATTACCCAGTTCCAGGAGGATGAAGCCTTGTACCCATATGGTGTATGCGATTTCACGACACAGAGAACATTGAACACAGCCATCCTTCTTTCAATGAGGGAGAACGATGTTCAGTTGAATAAAGGTTTGGAAACGATTACAGAGATGGTTATGAGTTCAGTCGGAGAATGATAATGCTGATTCGTCCTTGACATTTGCACTCTGTACCATTAGAATGTATTAGTTGTGTTGAAGACAGCAACGAACAGTTAATAACAACAGTGATTCATTTGAGGAGTAAATCGGACATGGATACGAAGTATATATTTGTCACAGGTGGTGTTGTATCTGGACTTGGTAAAGGGATTACAGCGGCATCTCTTGGAAGACTGCTGAAAGCTCGTGGTAAAAGGGTAACCATTCAAAAATTCGACCCATACATCAATATTGACCCAGGAACAATGAGCCCATATCAGCATGGAGAAGTCTTCGTTACTGAAGATGGTGCTGAGACGGACCTTGACCTTGGCCACTACGAAAGATTCATAGATGAAAACCTCAGTAAATATAGTAACGTCACTACAGGTAAGCTCTATTGGTCCGTTCTGAACAAGGAACGTAAAGGTGAATACCTTGGTGCGACAGTACAAGTCATTCCACATATTACAGATGCGATCAAAGAGCGTGTGTACCGTGTTGGTAAGAACGTACAATCGGATATCGTTATCACAGAGATTGGTGGTACAGTTGGTGATATCGAAAGTCATCCATTCATGGAAGCGATTCGTCAGGTGGCTGGTGATGTAGGACGTAACAATGTGCTTTATATTCATGTTACATTGATTCCATATCTTTCCATGTCTGGTGAGATGAAGACAAAGCCTACTCAGCACTCTGTTAAAGAGCTTCGCTCCATCGGTATCCAACCGGATATCCTTGTGTGCCGTACAGAACATGAATTGACAGAAGACATGAAAGCTAAGATGGCCCTCTTCTGCAATGTACCGACTGACTGTATCATTCAGAATATGGATGCAGACTCACTGTATGAAGTACCGTTGATGCTTGAAGATGAAGGTCTTGCAGACATCACATGTCGCCACTTCGGAATAGAGAATGTTACGCCGGATCTTTCAGAATGGAAAGAAATGGTTGCGAAAGAAAAAGGCCGTGAGGGCACAGTTAAGATTGGCCTTGTAGGTAAATACGTTGAATTGCATGATGCGTATATTTCAATAGTTGAATCCTTGTATCATGCTGGTATCTATCATGGTAAGGTTGTGGATATACAGTGGATTAATTCAGAAGAGGTCACTCAGGAGAATAAAGGTGAGATACTTGGGGATGTTGACGGTATTCTTGTACCAGGTGGCTTCGGTGACCGTGGTATAGAAGGCAAGATAGTGGCAGTACAGTATGCTAGGGAGAACAAAGTGCCTTACTTTGGTATCTGCCTTGGTATGCAATGTTCTGTCATTGAGTTTGCACGAAATGTATTGAAGCTTGAGGGTGCCCATTCCTCAGAACTTCAACCGGACACACCATACCCTGTTATTGACCTTATGCCGGAGCAAAAGGACATAGACGAACTTGGTGGAACCATGCGACTTGGAGCTTACCCATGTAAAGTGGCTTCAGGCAGTAATGCACATGGGGCTTATGGTGAAGATCTGATATATGAACGTCATCGTCATCGTTATGAATACAACAACGAATACAGAGATGACTTACTAAATGCTGGTCTTAAGATTACAGGCGTCTCTCCAGACGAACGTCTTGTTGAGATGGTGGAAGTGGAAGATCACCCATGGTATGTTGGTGTTCAGTTCCATCCTGAATTCAAATCACGACCAAACCATTCACACCCTCTTTTCAGAGAGTTTGTTGGTGCAAGTATCAAGAATAAGCAATAAAGTGTTAGCGTAAGTTACGAATACTATTTATAAAGGCGGCATAATGGGTCATACTACTATGCCGCTTTTTGAATTAGACACTAAACAGGAGGTATGACATGAATACTTTTATGATTAGACAAAGCGCCTTGCAGGACAATTGCTATTACATCGACTTTGATGGTGAGTATGAGATTGCCGGCATCAGCAGAACAACGGGGATCACTGAGAATGAAATCCATCATATCTATGAAGACAATCATGGTGTGTTCACTGCCGACAAGCATGTTTACTATTTTGAAAAGCGTGGTAATGCAGCGGACGCTGTTGAATCTCTCAACGCCAGGTTAAGACCTTCTAAGGTCGGTAAGACTATCACATTGACGGAGGAAGAGATTGAATATATTCGCAAAGCCTTGATAAATGAAGATTCCAACATTATTTATACCAATACAAAAGTCAGAGATGGCATCTTTGATAAGTTGAATCGTGGTTGATGGGTTTGCAGGAAATATAGCAGGGTCTTGCAAGAGTGAAAGATTCATAGTACAATATTTGCGTATTATATAAAGGCAAAATGCCTAATAAAGAAAAGGGGAAACAAAGATGAAAAAATTATGGATGATGTTATTAACGGGTCTTATGATCCTATCCTTCGCAGCTTGTGGCTCTGAAGAAGCTACGACTGAGGAGTCAACTGAAGAAACAACGACAGTAGAAGAATCTACTACAGAGGAAACGACTACGGAGACAGTAGAAAAGACGGTTATTACAGTTGGTCTTGATGACACTTATCCTCCAATGGAGTACAGAGATGAGAACAACGAGCTTGTTGGATTCGATGTGGATTTTGCTAAGCTTCTTGGGGAAGAAATGGGAGTTGAGATTGAATTTGTACCAACTGCTTGGGATGGTATCTTTTCAGCTCTTAAGTCAGAGCGTTATGATATGATCATCTCTTCTGTAAGTATTACACCAGAGCGTCTTGAGGAATTCGAATTCTCCAAGCCATACCTTGCTAACGGTCAGGTGATCGTGGTTACTGAAGATGCAGAGATGGTTGAGTCTGTATCAGAGCTTGAAGGTCTTAAAGTTGGTGTCCAACTTGGAACAACAGCAGATATTGCTGCTCAAAAAGTCATGGAAACCACTTCTTTTGAACTTAAGCAATACGATGATATCGTACAGACTTTCACAGATATGAAAGCTGGTCGTCTGAATGCGGTCGTTGTTGACTATGCAGTAGCAATAGAGTTCCTTGCCAACAACCCTGGTGATTACAAAGTGACACCAACGCAATTGACTAATGAGCCAATCGGTGTATGTATCAAGCAAGGCAACACTGAGCTTAAAGCTCAAGTAGACGCTGCTATTACAGCACTTCAAGAAAGCGGTGCACTTGTACCGGTTTCAGAAGAGTGGCTTGGTGGCAACTACGTTGATAACATCGACGAAGAACTTCGCTAATATCCCATATCCGCTTGCGTCATCCGTAAGCGGATATTTCAATTCATAGGAATGTTGATTCCTATGAATTGAAATATCCATCAGTGGTTTTGATATTGGCTTTGCACTTTTTTTTCCTATAACACTTTATCTAATTAGTGCATTGCAATAATGAGAATAAGTATAGCATTCATTGGTTTGAATGTAGCGCTGTCTGGGTAATATGAGTCGGGGGACTTGAATCTACTATTATATTTTAAGTAAGGATGTGTTATCGTGTTAGAAATTACTGCAGCTCAATGGCTGGCAATAGCAGAAGGGGCATTCCTAACCCTTCAATTGACGGTCATCTCAATTTTGATTGGTATGGTCATTGGCTTGGCGTTGGCTCTTGGAAGGATATCCAAGAATGGTCTACTGAACGGTTTGACTTGGTTTTACATTTGGGTGTTCCGTGGAACACCACTGCTCTTACAATTGTTCATCATTTATTATGGTCTGCCCTTTGCAGGGATTCTATTGCCGGATTATCTATCAGCAGTGTTGGCGTTAAGTCTGAATTCAGGCGCTTATTTGGCTGAGATCATTCGTGCGGCCATTGTATCCATTGATAAAGGACAGCATGAGGCGGCTAAGGCTTTAGGAATGAGTTATTATCAGACCATGTTTAAAGTAGTCATTCCTCAGTCTTATAGAAGGATGATTCCACCAGTGGGCAATGAGGCGATTATGCTTCTTAAGGATTCTTCTTTAGTAGCGACTATTGCTATGACTGAACTTCTTAGAACAGCGAAAGTGTTCGCCAATACCGGTAATATGATTTATTACGTGGTAGCTGCCATCATATACTTGATGTTTACAACGTTGTTCACTTTTATATTCCAGAAGCTGGAACAAAAATATTCTGTATATGAGTAGGGGGTGTCTGAGATGATGATAGAATTCAAAGATATACATAAGAGTTTCGGTGAGTTGGAAGTCCTTAAAGGCATCAACTTATCAATAGCGGAAAAAGAAGTGGTCTGTGTTCTTGGTCCATCAGGATCAGGGAAAAGCACATTGTTAAGATGTGTTAATCATCTGGAACGTATCACTGCAGGAGAAATCTATGTAGACGGTGAATTGGTTGACAGCAATGATTTTGGTAAGAATCAGATGAAGCTGACCCATCAGAAGATGGCAGAGATTAATTCAGAATTAGGTATGGTGTTTCAGCGTTTCAACCTCTTCCCACATATGACTGTCCTTGATAACGTCACATGCGGTCCCATCGTGGTTAAGAAAGAGAAAAAAGAAGAAGTTGAGCCATATGCTATAGAGCTACTTAAGATGGTTGGCCTTCTTGAGAAAAGAGACGAGTATCCTTCAAGGTTGTCAGGTGGACAACAGCAACGTGTCGCTATCGCTAGAGCGTTGGCAATGCGTCCTAAGATCATGTTATTTGATGAACCTACATCCGCACTGGACCCTGAGCTTGTAGGTGAAGTGCTTGAAGTTATGAAGAAGCTTGCCAAAGATGGTATGACAATGATGGTGGTAACCCATGAGATGGGCTTTGCCCGTGAAGTGGCCGATCGTGTGGTCTTTATGGATGAAGGGATTATCATGGAAGAAGGAGAACCGAAAGCATTCTTCGACAACCCACAGACAGACCGTGCTAAATCATTCTTGAGAAAAATCGTATAATGTTTAAGATTTATAGAGGCTGTAGTGTTCTTTTCAGAAGAACATTGCAGTCTTTTCTTGTTCTACATGAAATATCACCAGAGACGATAACGAGGCGAAGTCTCTTTTCTTGTGAAAACAAGAAGCTCATATTATAATGATTGTACGATGACTGTAATGACAAATAGGGAGCGTATAATGGGTAGTGTTAAGATTGGTAAGTATATAAGGTTAAATGCCAGCAGAAGTGGTATCAGTGTCAGTGGTGGTGTCAAAGGATTACGTCTAAGTGTTGGAACGAAAGGGATTCGTACACATGTGACGGTTCCTGGAACAGGCTATACAAAGACAAATACATTATTGTCTTTCAAGAAACTTTGGAAAAAACATAAGAAAAAGAAGACGACAACAAGCAAAAGCAATAAAAGCGGCCATTCGGATATGACGGCAACTGCCTCAAAGGGGGATGCTCATGGAGCTATGAATCAAGAGGATGGGATGGTACAAGACGAACTGCTTCTTGTGTTGGATAGACGTCGTACTATGGGTCGTTTCACCTCAAAAGCCAAAGGGGATCGATTATATAATAAGGCAGTAGAAGCCTATAATCAGCAATTGTTTGAGGAGGCTTTGACTTTGCTGGAAGAGGCTATGACATATTTACCGGAAGATCAGGAGATTAAACTGATTCTGTCCGTTATATGTTATCTCTATATAGAGGACTATCGAAAGGCAATAGATTATTTTGATCAACTAGAAGAAGCTAATTATAATGAGGATATGAAATTGGCCATAGCAGACTGCTTGTTCGAGCTAAAAGATTACGACTATGCTGAGACTGTCTTGGAATCTTTTACATTCCCCGATGAGGAAGACATTGAACGACTTTTATTGTTGGCAAGGTGTCATCTGGCCGGAGGTCGTTTCATTATTGCTGAAGGGATTATTGAAAAGGCAAGAAGCATAACAAACAGAACTGATGAAAGAGAAAAGTTATTGGATTATTGCCTTGGATCTTTGTATCTTGAAACAGGTCATTTTGATGAAGCAAAGGACCATCTGATGAAGGTGTATGTGTCAGATGGTGATTTTGAGGACATAGATCTTTTGGTGGAGAGACTAGCCCTAAGTGGCCAGGAAGCAGAAAGACTAAGGCCCTAGTGACATAGTTGCTGTATATATTAATAAATAGATAATGTACACAATTTGTTCATATTTTTTTCATTCTCTATACATATATATACGTTAATATATGTTTGTAAGCGGACATTCGGTCCCTTACTAAATACTCTCCCCCTCATCCTTTACAAAGTACCGTTATTGTTTTGTGAGTCTCTTTAGATATCAAAACAGGTACTTTCTTTTTTTACCCAAATTAAAATGATAACGATTGTCAACTAAATATAAGTCGTGTACAATAAAAGTACAAGTACCATTCACGGGAATAGATAAGGAGAAAGAGATGAAGGTTGGTATAGTCAAAGGAACTAATGATCCTAGAGTTGCTATGATGCCTGAGGCCGCAAAAAAATTGTTACGACTAGAGGGCATCACGATAAAAGTTGAATCAGGTTTGACCCCTATGGTTGAGGATGCTTCTTATACTGATGCAGGCGTGTCTTTAGGGAAGAGAGAAAATATTCTTAAAGAAAGTGATGTATTGCTATGGGTGCAGCCGCCAGTAGAAGAGGACATTCTGGAAATGAAGCCTGGCGCCATTTCCATTAGCTTTATGGATCCTTATAACAATCAATCCCTTGTAAATCAATATATGACCAATAAAATAAGTGCCATTAGCATGGAGATGATTCCAAGGACGACATTGGCTCAAAAAATGGATGCATTAAGTTCTCAGGCTTCACTGGCAGGGTATGTGGCAGTATTGCTTGGGGCCAATGCTCTGGATAGAATTTTTCCTATGATGATGACGCCGGCCGGGACTATATCTCCCGCGCGCGTCTTTGTGATTGGAGCCGGTGTTGCAGGACTTCAGGCAATAGCAACCGCAAAAAGGTTAGGGGCACGTGTTGAGGCCTTTGATACAAGAACGGTGGTTGAAGAGCAGGTTGCCTCATTAGGGGCTAAATTCATTAAGGTGGACTTAGGGGAGACTGGTCAAACGAAAGACGGTTACGCCAAAGCCTTAACACCTGAACAGCTTAAGCTTCAACAAGCAGCTATGGAAAAAAGCTGTGCTCAAGCCGACTTGGTCATAACTACAGCGAAGTTATTTGGTAGAAAGGCACCGATTATTATTACAAAGGATATGCTCAAATCCATGAGAAAAGGCTCAGTGGTGGTTGATCTTGCGGCAGGAACAGGCGGTAATGTTGAAGGGACAGTTGTTGACGACACCACAATTATTGAAGGAATTAAGGTTATAGGTATCGACAACTTGCCAGGGGAAGTGGCTTATAATGCTAGTGCCATGTATGCTAGCAATCTGGTGAATTTAATGGCTCATTTCTATGACGAAGAGAAGCAGGTGATGTCACTGGATCAATCGGATGAAATTATGAACGGATGTTTGATAACTCATGGTGGTCTCATGGTGAATGAACGCCTGAAAGAAATCTATGGAGGTACCCAATGAATGTAATGATTATGTTGGTCTTTGTTTTGGTATTAGCATCCTTCTTAGGGTTCGAGTTGATCTCTAAGGTGCCTTCTCAGTTACACACACCTCTGATGTCAGGTTCTAATGCGATATCAGGCATCACTATTGTCGGTGCCATCTTAAGCTTAACCGGTTCCATTGTTGTAGACGGTGATATTGGGAGGACAGTACTTGGTACCATGGCCGTATTCTTTGCAACTATTAATGTGGTCGGGGGATATATGGTAACGGATAGGATGCTGTCTATGTTTGTACCGAAAGATAAGAAGGAGGCCGGAAAATGATTGGATCAGATGCAATCAACCTACTCTATATTGTAGCAGCGATATTATTCATACTTGGCCTAAAGATGCTTGGAAAGGCAGATAGTGCAAGAAAAGGGAATCGTTTATCGGCGATTGGTATGCTTTTGGCAATCATAGCAGCTTTATTGACCAATCTACAGATACACTGGTTATGGATACTGGTAGGCGTTTTGGCAGGTGCTTTGGTTGGTGCTGCTGCGTCTAGAATGGTAGCGATGACGGCGATGCCTGAGATGGTGGCTTTGTTCAATGGTTTTGGTGGTGCGGCCAGCTTACTTGTTGGGTGGGCTGAGTATCAACGCTATGTTTCAGAAGGTACTGTATTAAAGGTAGGCAGCTTCTCGTTGCTTATAATCATCTTAACCATCCTGATTGGTGGTGTTACCTTTACTGGCTCTGTCATTGCATGGGCTAAACTAGCAGGTAAAGTATCCAGTAAGCCGATTCAATATGGCGGACAACAGTTTGTGAATTTTATGATCTTGGCATTGCTGATTATCGGGGCGGTTTTCTTCGGACCAATGGCCAGTATATCACCGTTGTCATCCTACAGCGTGTTGCTGATTATTGTCCTGTTATCGTTGATCTTGGGGATATCTTTTGTCATTCCAATCGGTGGTGGGGATATGCCGGTGGTCATTTCTTTGTTGAATTCTTTTAGTGGTATGGCGGCCTGTGCTGCTGGATTTGCCATAACGAATAATGTTTTGATTGTTGCTGGGGCACTGGTTGGCTCAAGTGGCATAATCTTGACCAATATAATGTGTAGAGCAATGAATAGACAATTGTCCAATGTGCTGTTCAGTGGTTTTGGAAGTGGTGCTGGCAGCAGTGGTGGCAGTGGTGTACAAGGTGAGGCCAAACCGATATCGGTAGAGGATGCTTACCTGATTCTTGAAGCTGCCAGCAATGTCTTGATTGTTCCGGGCTATGGCATGGCAGTGGCTCAAGCACAGCATGCTGTCCAAGAATTAGCTGATCAACTGGAAGAAAATGGCACAGAAGTGAACTTTGCTATTCACCCGGTAGCAGGGAGAATGCCAGGACATATGAACGTCCTTCTGGCTGAAGCGAATGTGCCTTACGAGCAGTTGAAGGAGATGGATGATGTGAATCCGACTATTGAGATGGTGGATGTTGCTATTGTCATAGGTGCCAATGATGTTGTAAATCCGGCAGCAAGGTCTGATGAACATTCGCCCATCTATGGGATGCCGGTCATCAATGTTGATAAGGCAAGGACGGTCATAGTATTAAAAAGATCCTTGAATCCAGGGTTTGCAGGAATTGACAATCCATTGTTTTTCTGTGAGAATACCAGAATGTTGTTTGGGGATGCTAAGAAGACTGTCCAGGGCTTAGTTGCTGAATTTAAAGGGTGAGTGCCTGATGTTAGAACAAATGTAAGATCATCGTACACATGAAGAACACAGGTTCATATTTCTGTAGTGATATAATGGATACGTTCCTGTGGGCTTTTATAGGGAGAGTTGGACGATGGTCAGGAGAAGAATCCTTGCAGTTATGACGACTGTACTAATATTAATACTAGTGAATAGAAGTCTGAGAATGATTGTATTGGCGGGGCAAGATAGCTTTGTTCAGCAGGACAGAACCATGTTCTTTAGCATCTACGGTATGCCTTTGATGATAGCCGTTCTTGTCATTGTTTTAATGTTGTTGCTTCGTTCCATAAGACAGCAGAAGCGTCTCGGCTTACTGCTTAAGAAGAGTGAAATGGATTATCAGCAGCTTTTTGACAAGATGCATAATTCAGAACGCGAAATTCATTTCTTAAGCAATCACGATCAGTTGACCGGATTGCATAATAGGCGTTATATGGAGGAGCAACTGAATGTACTGGATGTGCCGGGACATCTGCCCTTATCCATCATTATGGCGGATGTCAATGGTCTCAAGCTAGCCAATGACGCTTTTGGGCATAATATGGGTGATCATCTGCTTAGGCAATCGGCGGATATATTTAAGTCCATTTTCAGAAAGGATGATATTATCGCAAGAATCGGTGGTGATGAGTTTGTGATACTATTGCCGAATACCTCTAGAAACATTACCCTGACCATGGTCGAACGATTGAAACACAAAATCAAAGGCACCTATGTTGGTCCTATTCAGCTATCCATATCTGTTGGTGACGCTACAAAGAACAGTGTCAGTGAAGAGATTCCTCACATATACAAGAAAGCGGAGGATGCTATGTATCGGCAAAAGCTGATGGAAAGCCATCAGGTTAGAGCCAATATGATTCATCATGTCTTCGATAAAGTCGCTCATGACTATATGGATGTGGATGATCACCAGAATAGGGTGACAGAACTTGCTGCCAAATCAGCAGGGCTATTTGGGCTTTCTTTGCAGCAAAGCCAGCTTCTTAAGGAAGCTGCCAGGTATCACGATGTAGGTTTGATTGCTGTTGATAGAGAATTGGCCAATAAACCTGGGGCGCTTCATGACGATGAACGGGTAGAGATTCACAGACATTCAGAGTGTGGTTTTAGAATCCTTTCGGCTGTCCCTGAATATAATGATATTGCTGATATTGTTTTGGCCCATCACGAGTGGTACGATGGCACCGGTTACCCGAGGAATCTTAGAGGAGATGAGATTCCATTGTTATCACGAATATTGACGATCCTTGATGCTTATGATGCCATGACCCATGATCGAATTTACAAACTTAAGTATAATAAGAAAGAAGCTATCAATGAATTGACGAGATGCTCCGGCAAACAATTTGACCCGGAATTGATCCCTGTATTTATTGATTATCTTAATCAGACACAAAAAAACTGATGCATCGTTAACACGAGGCATCAGTTTTTTCTTATCAGTATCACTATTTAGTATAGGTTTCAAGCAGTTTTATAATCTCATTCACCTTATCTTCACCATTGCCTGAAGAAAAGGCCTCCCTGACACAATGGTTCATATGTTGTTCCAGAATATGAAGATTGGCCTTCTTTAGGAGGCCCTGGACTGCAAGAAGCTGTGTTGAGATATCGACGCAGTAACGTTCATCCTCTAGCATCTCGATTGTGCGGTTCAGCTGGCCACGGGCGGTTTTCATAAGGTTCAATGCTTTCATTTGCTGCTCGTTCATGTGTGTTATACTCCTAACTTAATCTAAATACCATTGGCTTATATACCTGTTATGACTATAGAACGGTAATGTCGGTGACCTCATAACCTTGATCTGCTATGCTAGTCTTGAAGGTATCATCAGCAATGTCAGTACTTGACACGACAACAGCCTTTTTACTTTCAAGGTCCACAGTGACAGAGGTGACATTATCCAGTTCTTTGAGTGTCTTTTCCACACGTCCGACACAGTGCATACAGCTCATGCCTTCTACAATCAATTCTTTTTTCATAATGATCTCCTTATGTTCTGATTCAATCAGTGTAGGGTCGATGTTGTTTATGGTTGTTTTTAGATAACGTGGTTTGAAACCCTTTAATCGCAGAGCGTTAGTAACGACTGATACAGAGCTGAAACTCATTGCGGCAGCGGCAATCATAGGGTTCAGAAGAAGCCCTGTTGATGGATATAACAAACCGGCTGCAACAGGAATACCAATGACATTGTAAATAAATGCCCAGAAGAGATTTTGCTTAATGTTTCTAATAGTAGCCTTACTAAGTTGCAATGCAGCGATAACATCCATTAGGCGTTCTTTCATCAGAACCACATCCGCGGATTCAATGGCTACATCTGTGCCGGTACCAATGGCTAAGCCAATATCAGCTGTAACGAGTGCAACCGCATCGTTGATACCATCGCCGACCATCATGACCACAGAGCCGTCTTCTTGAAGTTGGCTGACAATATCAGCTTTCTCATCAGGTAGTACGTCCGCATAGATTCGGTTCACACCAATCTGCTTACCGATGGCTTTGGCTGTGACTTGGTGATCGCCTGTCAGCATAATGGTCTCTATATTCATAGCATTTAACTGTGCAATGGCCTCTGAAGCATCCTTCTTAACAGTATCAGCAAGGGCTATGACGCCTTGAACCTGGTTATCATAAGCGACCATGACGGCTGTTTTGCCTTCTTCAGCAAACCTATGAATGATATCATCGTGGTCAGCGGTGTCAATCCCATATCGTTTCATCATTTTATGATTGCCAATATGGACGATTATTGACTCTATTTGGCCGGTGACGCCATGACCAAGAATATTGTCGAAGGTCTTGGGTTCTGATAAGGATAATCCCTGATCCATTGCATACCTTGTTACAGCTTTACTTAATGGATGTTCAGAACCTTGTTCCAATGAGCCGGCCAGTCTCAGGAAGTCCTGCTTATCCTGCTTGCAATCGATATCCGTTACGATAACCTCACCATTGGTCAGTGTGCCGGTCTTGTCAAAGACCACTGTTGTCACTTGATGCATCCGTTCAAGTGCTTCACCGCTTTTGATCAATGTCCCTTGCTTTGCACCTTTACCAGTACCGACCATGATGGCGGTTGGTGTCGCCAGCCCAAGGGCACATGGACAGGAAATCACCAGAATGGAGACGGCGACACGAAAGGCAAATTCGAAGTCATAGCCAATAAGTGACCAGACGATAAAGGCAATAGCACTAATACCAAGAACAGCAGGTACAAAGTAAGCGCTGATCTGATCCGCTAATTTAGCAATAGGTGCTTTTGTGCTTTGGGCATCTTCGACCATCCGTATGATGTTAGATAACGTAGTGTCCTCACCAACTTTTGTGGCGCTGACTTTAAACAGGCCGGTTTGATTCAAAGTACCACCGATGACCTGGTCGCCTGTGGCTTTATCCACTGGAAGGCTTTCTCCGGTAAGCATTGATTCATCAACTGCGCCAGTACCCGATAGGACTTCACCGTCAACAGGGATTTTACTACCTGGGCGAACGATTAAGGTATCGCCGACTTTTACTTGTTCCAATGGGACTGTAATCTCATGTCCATCCACTATTATAACAGCTTCATCAGGGGTTAATGCCATTAATTCCTGGATGGCTGCGCTTGTTCTTTTTTTTGCTCTGGCTTCAAGATATTTGCCCAGGGTTATTAAAGTAATAATAACCGCTACACTTTCAAAGTATAGGTCATGACCGTAATGGTGGACGATGGAAGGCATGGCATAAGCAAAGCCATAGATTAGGCGATAAATGACAAATATACCATAAACAAAGGCAGCGCCTGTACCAACGGCAATCAAAGTATCCATGTTAGGGGCACCTTTGAAAAGGGTCTTGAAACCGGTCTTGTAGAACTGACTGCCAATCATCATCACTGGAAGGGTCAGTAGAAACTGGGTCATAGCCATGAACAAGAGATTCTGTTGGCCGGATAAAGAAGAAGGCACACTTAGACCGACCATAGGTCCCATTGCTAAATAAAAGAGGGGGATTGTGAAGAACAATGACAAAATCAGTCTTTTGAACATGGCATCGGCGTGTTCCTTGGCGGCATCGCCAGGGGCTTTACGATGGGCGGTATTTGTTTCGCCAGAAGCTGACGGATCAATGGCTTCATAGCCGACTTTTTCCACTGTATCCATAATCTGTGTCAGATTTAGTGTGTTCTCATCATATTGTATATGCATTTGCTCTGTGGCAAAGTTAACGGCGACTTCTGAAACACCTTCTAGCTTACCAAGGCTTCTCTCGATTGTGCCAGCGCAGGCGGTACAGGTCATACCTTTAATATCAAGTTTCTTTTGGTCCATAACAACCTCCTGGGTCAAAGTATGATAAGTGATATAATGCCTCTTGGTACCACCCCCCCCGTAGTAGGGGGTATATTTATTGTATATCTATTGAGAAAGATTGTCAATCGGTATCCGTACATTTGTAGGTTATCACCATTTTAATCTTATTCTAATGGAGGATTCATGGCAATTATTCAGGCGAAAGAGTAAAATGGGTATGGAAGGTAAACTTCTTAAGGTTCGAGGTTCAATAAGACTGGGAGTGGTGAAGATATGATACATATAGAGGCGCTGGGGAAGACCTATGGCAATGGGCAGATTGCTGTTGAAGCGTTGAAGAACGTTAACCTCAGAATAGAAGCAAATGAATTTGTTGCAGTGATGGGGCCATCTGGCTCCGGGAAATCAACCTTGATGAATATTCTTGGTTGCCTTGACAGGGCAACTGTAGGTGAGTATGAACTGGACGGTCAGGCTGTTGCAGGTATGTCTGATAACGAACTGGCTGTGGTCAGAAATCAGAAGATTGGTTTTGTCTTTCAGTCATTTAACCTGCTACCTAGGGTATCAGCTCTTAAGAATGTAGAATTACCCATGGTCTATGCAGGCATGCACCATAAAGAAAGGCGTGAACGGGCAGAAGAAGCTCTGAGTAGAGTCGGCCTTTCCGATCGTATGGATCATAAGCCAAACGAGATGTCAGGTGGACAAAAACAACGGGTCGCAATAGCAAGAGCATTGGTGAACAGGCCTTCAATCTTGTTGGCGGATGAGCCAACAGGGAATTTGGATTCCATATCCTCTGAGGAAATCATGGCGATTTTTCAACAGTTGAACAGGGAAGGGGTGACGGTACTCATCGTTACTCATGAGCCGGATATTGCAGAGCATACCAAAAGGGTTATCACCTTTGCTGATGGCTGGCTTACAGCGGATACATTAGTTACAGAGCCTTTGGATGCTTTAGAGGTGTTGGAGGATAGGAAACATGCACTGAACCAATCAATGTCGATGAATGCAATTAAATAGTCAAACAAGAAATCAAGATGGAGGTATTAGGATGAGTGACGAGAGGGAACAGAAAATATCATCGAAAGAATCAAGAGAGACATATAATACAGTAACAGAGGAACCCGTGACAAAGGTTTCCGCTCTGGGTAAGATAGGAATGGTGGTCGTATCGCCAGTGCAGGCAATGAAAGCTGTGCGTAATAAGCCGACGGTGTTGTTGGTAATGATGGTTGTTGCAATTTTGCCATTATTGTATTACATCCCATTCTGGAAGTCCTATGAAGTCCAGATGATTCAGATGCTGGAACGACAGTTCGCTTCCCAGGGGATAGAGCCAACGAGGGAAATGATGGCAATGTCACTGAATCTGATCAAATACACAACTCCTGTGTCCGCGGCGTTAGGCAATTTGTTTGGCGCTCTCATTGGTTCAGTCATATACTTTGGTATTAGTCGACTTATGAAGAAAGAAGTCACCTATAAACAGACTTTCTCGATGGTATTGCATGCGATGGTAGTTGCCAATATGATTTGGCTGGTTCATATTCTTATAACAACGATCACAGGTCAAAGCAATATTCTTTCTCCGATGACAAGTATAGCCAGTCTGTTGCCGGAAGACATGTATGGTACAGTTCTTTATGGATTGTTGATGCCAATAGAGGTTGTGGCTATGTGGCATGCAGTGGTTCTCTTCATTGGGCTTCGTGTCGTTTGCCGTATGAGTCAAAAGGCGGCAGGGATCATTGTTGGGGTATCCATCCTCATTTCAATGTTAATGGGAGCAACCAGTTTCTTGATGTCTGGAATCGGTGGTATGTGATAAGGGAGTCTATATGAAAAAAGTATTGATAATCATTGGGGTTGTAGCGGTAATTGGCGCTATGATTGGTATTAATGTTATGAGAGGAAATGGATCTTCCTTTGTTGGAGGACGGGAAGAAACGGTAGAAGCGATGGTGGTATCAAGGGATACGATCACCTCCAGTATCATCATCACAGGGACAGTAGAAGAGATTGATACGAGAGATTTAGTTCCGGAACTTAGTGTTAAAGTAGAACAGGTTTTGGTGGAGAAAGGCGATCATGTGGCAGAGGGAGATGTACTCTTTGTCCTTGATACATCCGATCTTGATAGGGAGATTGCAAAGTTAAGCAATAATTTGGAAGTGCAGAACTTAACCCTTAAAAGACTGCAATCGGTCTCGGTGACAAATGATTTGACCAGTGCGACCTTGGCTCTTTCACAGGCAGAGCTATCCTTAGGCTCAGCCCAGAGAAATTACAATAGTTTATCAAATGAGATGGAAAAAAATCAACAGCTTTACGATGCGGGCATCATGACGGCTGTCGAGCTGGATAACGCTAAGGACTTGCTGGAAGAGGCATCCTCTCAGATGGAGATTGCTGCCATCAATTACAGGTCCATGGAAGCGGAGTTAAACCAATTGTCAAAGAACAATAAGCAGGCCAGCGTGTCAGGGGAAATTGATGAAGCCATACAGCTTAAGACCATTGAAGGCATTGAATTAAGCTTGGATGAATTGATTTCTGAAAAAAACTTATTGGAAGCGATGACAAAAGCTCCGATGGCAGGCGTAATGACCACTATCAATATTGAAGCAGGTGATATTGTTCCAGCGATGACAGTCATGGGGACGGTTACGGATCTGAGTAGACTTCAGGTAAAAGCTAATATTAGAGAATATGATATTGCTGAAGTATTACTGGGACAAGAAGTAATCATAAGTGGCGATGCCATAGAACGTGGCACGACTGTAACAGGGGTCATTGGCTATGTAGCGCCAACAGCGGAAGAGATGATTATTAACAATCGTCAGGTGACGGCAGTAGAAGTTATTATTGATATCAATGAGGGACAGTCAGCTCTTAAGCCGGGTTACACGACAGAGTGTGAAATCATTACAAGTAAGATGGAAGATGTGATTACTGTGTCATATGATGTATTGACAAAAAGCGATAAAGATGAAGATATGGTATTTGTTGTTGACGAGGAAGGTGTTGCCAGAGAACGTCTTATAGAGCTTGGTGCCACCTCTGATTTTGATGCTCAAGTTATTGATGGGCTAGAGGAAGGAGAGACTGTCATTATCAATCCGTCTTTAACCATATTTGACGGTACAAAAGTGGTTATTGATCAAGGGGAAGAAGGTAATTAGATGCATCTGGGTGAGAATTTCAAACAGGCATATCTGAGTCTGACGACCAATAAACTAAGGTCTTTTCTGACCATGATTGGCATTATTATGGGTGTCTTTTCTGTTGTGGCAATCATGGCTATCAGTAATGCAACCAAGGTCTATATGACGCAGGAATTGAATAAAATGGGGGCAAGTACCATTAACATTCAAACCAATAACAATGAGGACCTAGATGAGCGTGACTATCTGACAATAGAAGACATGGCACGGATACAGGAAGGTGTGGACGCACTCGAGTATGTGGCTGGCGCCACTGTATTCTATGGCGACATAAGAGAAGAGGAAGGCACGCGGGATGCCATCATTCAAGGGATTACAAGTGAGTATGATCAATTCCAACAGCTGGTTATGGCTAAGGGTAGATTCTTAACACCGGAGGATGTCTCAGGGGAACGTCGCGTTATTATAATCAATGATACTTATGCTATGGAACGTTTCGATACATTGGAGGTTCTTGGAGAAGAATTGACCTTGATTAATTATTACGGTGATATGCAAAAGTACCGCATCGTTGGTGTGAGAAGCACAGAAGGGGACTTATTTTCTACCTTATTAGCAGGGTTTGATTATCCTGTGGAGGTTTATATTCCTCTAACTTGTATTCAAAGTTTCTATGATGATACGACAGTGGATCAAATTACTGTTTCAGCAGCCGAGGGTGCAGATCTTAAGGTGACAGGTGAAAAAATCATTCGGCTGCTTAACTTCACTCACAAGTCAGAGGATAAGTATCTGGCAAGCAATGTAGAACAGATTCAGCAATCTGTTGGAGGGATACTAAATGTTGTCTCTATGGTATTGCTGGTGATTGCGGTTATTACACTGATTGTCGGTGGTATCGGTATTGTTAATATTCTCCTTGTTTCAGTAACAGAGCGGATTCGTGAGATTGGTCTTAGAAAGGCTATTGGTGCTAAGAAGAAGGATATTGTTCTTCAATTTTTGACGGAGTCGGTTATGATGACTGGTTTCTCTGGCAGTATAGGTATTCTTCTTGGTCTAATAGCGGGCATGGTGATTTCTAATGCCATTAACATTCCGCCAATTGTTGATGTGAAAACAGCGGCTCTTGCTTTCTTTGGTTCAGTACTTCTTGGGTTGTTGTTTGGTGTGTATCCGGCGATGCGGGCGGCAGATCTGGATCCTATTGAGTCTTTGAGGTATGAATAAGGAAGGTCGCAAGATATCAGCTCGAGTATTCTTCCGAAGCCTCAGACATGCTTGCTACGCAATCAAACTCGTTTCGTGAAGAACACACGAGCCGATATCTTACTCGGTTTCGGGTGGGTAAGTGAGAAGCATGGAAAGGTCGCAAGATATCAGCTCGAGTATTCTTCCGAAGCCTCAGACATGCTTGCTACGCAATCAAACTTATTTCGTGAAGAATACACGAGCCGATATCTTACTCGGATTCGGGTGGGTAAGTGAGAAGCATGGAAAGGTCGCAAGATATCAGCTCGAGTATTCTTCCGAAGCCTCAGACATGCTTGCTACGCAATCAAACTCGTTTCGTGAAGAACACATGAGCCGATATCTTACTCGGTTTCGGATAGATGAGGAAAAGAAAAAAAGCCCTGCGGTCTCTTTGGAGAGGTGCAGGGCTTTCTTTATAGTTGAATTAAATCAAGCGACTTAGAATTTTCTGGCTGCGTTCGATGAATTTGGTCATGGCACTTGCTTCAAGTGGTTTGTGACTCATCATTGCCAGGTCGTAAAGTTGTTCGCAGAAGAGTGCGACGTCGGACTTTTTGCTGTCATCCTCGTAGTTGTTGAGGATGAAGTTCACTAGGCTGTTCTTTTTGTTGAGGAGGAGGGTTTCATCACTTGGCATATCACCAAGACCCATGCCCATCATGCCGTACATCTTTGTCATGTCTGCCATTCTTCTGGATTCTTCTGCAAGAACCATGACCGCAGAGATGTCTTCTGACTTAAGGTTTTCTACTTTAACTTTGACACTTTCTTTGCCAAGGGCTTCGGCGAAGACTTTCTGTAGAGCTTCGGAAGCTTCATCGTAAGACTTTTGATCTTCTTCAGAGATAGTGTCCTTCATTGTATCAGTGATATCAGCATCGATTCTTGCGAATTTGACACCTACTTCAGCCTCTTTGGCTTCTATATGTGAGATGAAAGCTTGATCAATTTGATGCTCTAGAATAACGGCTTCCATGTCATGGTCTTTGAACATCTTCACATATTGAGCTTGTTGTACTTGATCAGTCACGTAGAAGACTTGATTTTCGTGCTTTTCTTTGTTGCGCTCAAGGTAATCTGGCAACACCACATAATCATCAGAAGTCGTCTTGTAGAGCATGATGTCCTTTACTCGATCAAAGAATTTCTCGTCACGAAGAGTACCATACTTAATGAATGGGTTGATGTCGTCCCAGAATTTTTCATAGGTCTCTTTTTCTTTTTTGTGAAGGGTCTTAAGACGGTCAGCTACTTTCTTTGTAATGTAGTCAGAGATCTTTCTAACGAACCCATCGTTTTGCAGGAAGGATCTGGATACATTCAGTGGCAAGTCAGGACAGTCGATAATCCCTTTCAGTAACAACAAGAACTCAGGAATGACTTCTTTAATATTATCGGCTACGAACACTTGGTTGTTGTAAAGTTTGACTTTACCTTCCATGTTCTCGAATTCATTGCCAAGCTTAGGGAAGTAAAGAATCCCTTTAAGGTTGAACGGATAGTCCATATTCAGGTGAATCCAGAATAATGGCTCTTTAAAGTCCATGAACGTCTTACGATAGAATTCTTTGTATTCTTCGTCTGTACATTCGCTTGGATTCTTTAAGTAGAGAGGTGTTGTTTCGTTCAGTGCCTTAGGTTCGATGATGTTGCCATCCTCATCTTTTTCAGGCTCTTTGCCTGCTTCTGTAAAATACACATCATAAGGCATGAAAGAACAGTATTTCTCAATGGTGCTTTTGATTTTGTAAGCGTTCTTGAACTCTTCGCCATCATCACCTAGATGAAGGATAATCTCCGTACCTCTAGAGGTTCTAGTGCCTTCTTCAAGTTCGAATTCAGTACCACCATCACAAGTCCAGTGGATTGGTGTAGCCCCTTCTTTGTAAGAGAGGGATTTGATTTCAACCTGATTAGCTACCATGAAAGTGGAGTAAAAACCAAGTCCGAAATGACCAATGATCTGATCGGCATCGGCTTTGTCCTTATAGGTATTGAGGAAATCTTCAGCGCCTGAAAAAGCAATCTGATTAATGTACTTCTTAACTTCTTCCTCATCAAGACCAATACCGTTATCTTTGAAAGTGATGGTCTTAGCTTCATCATCATAGATAACATCGACAGCGAAGATTTCATCTTCAGGCAGGTCGATTTCTCCCATACCATTCAGTTTACGGACTTTTGTGATGGCATCACAAGCGTTGGATACAACCTCACGAATAAAGATGTCGTGATCTGAATACAACCATTTCTTAATTATAGGGAATATGTTTTCACTATGGATGGATAAGCTTCCTTTTTCTTTGCTCATCTTATTAAACCTCCTAATGCTGATTATGTTTTAAGCTAATATAATAATAGCCATTGAAGGAAAAGGTGTCAAGACAAAATTAGCACTCTTCGCAAAAGAGTGCTAGCAAATTGATGAATATTCATACTTATTGTACTTCAACCATGAGTACTTCCTGTTTTTTGAAGAACCGGACCATCATTGTGTCGAAAGACCTTTCAATGCCTTTGTCCAAGGTGAATTGACTGTAATTGACACCTGTGGTTACTGTGACTTGGGTCCCATTGAACAGTATATTAATCAAGAAGCTCTTTACTGGATAAGTGAGCTGTTCACCAAGAAAGCGCTTCTGAATATCAAGGGTTGCAACGCTATTTAAGGACATGGTGATTTTTATGCCGGAAGGTGTGTGGCTATTCTTTAGTATCTCATTGATCTGGGGCTTTAGGGATGCCCAAGTGATATAGACTTGGCCTTCATAGAGCTCTTTTTCATCAGATGATAAATAAGGCTTATTGATTTCACCATCAAAATGATAGCTGAGCAGAACGTCCAAGGACATTTCATATAGAAGGAATTGATCAAAGGCTTCAGAGCGAAGCAGACAATTCATAAATTGTTTCGTATCATCAGCGATAAGCTGTATCATATTAAATCCTCTCATTTGGACAGCATAGGAACAGTCTTCATTATAATGTTTTGCCCACTTATAAGCAATGGCTATGTCGTGAATGAAATGATTATTATGAGTTTGGCGAAGTGGCTCTAGGCGTATAGGAGATAGTATGATATGATAAGTGAGAAAAGTTGCGCAGATGTGCAAAGTTGCACGAAATACTAGTATGACTGAAGAGGTCCTATTAATGAATAGAAAAGAGAATCCAATTACAAAACGTTCCAAAAAATACATTGTTAATGCGATGATGGATCTTTTACAGGAAAAATCCTTTGAAAAGATTACCATTAAAGAAATTATGGAAAAAGCAGAGATGGCCAGAAGAACCTTCTACGGTAATTTTGCGTCAAAGGAAGAGATTATACAGTATTATTTTCAGAATCTTTTTCACCGTCTTGAAGAAAGACTGTCTGCTGAAGGGAAGTTCAGCCCGGGTAAAATGGCGGAGACATTATTTGAACTGGTTCTTGAAGACAAGGATAACATGATGGTAGCTAAGAATAGAGGGCTTATTAATATGGCCCGTGTCGAAAGTTACAGTACAGGCATCTCAGAGCTGTTTAAAAAGACATCTCATATACAGGGCAGTCATATGGCACTAAATTACGCCACTGAATTTTATCTTGGTGGTGTATGGCAGGTGATGGATCAATGGTTAGGTGAGGGTGCCAAGGATTCACCTAAAAAGATGGCAGACATGTTTCAGAATATTATCAGCGGTAACATTTTTGGAGGAGAGAGTAGATGAATAAATACATTACGGCACTGGCCTACTTACAGAGGGATATGCATATGGACAAAGTCTATCTTAAGTTGATTCAACCAATTTTAAGGCAGGATGAAGTTCAGGAAATGAGAAAATACATGCATCATGGTTATATCGATTGTCTGAACCATTCTCTCCAAGTATCTTACATGGCCTACAGAATCGGAAGGAAGTTCAATATGGACAGCGCAGCGTTGGCTAGAGCTGGACTGCTACATGATTTTTACCTATATGACTGGCATATCAAAGGGGGGCATGAAGGCAGGCATGGTTTTCGTCATGCAGGTATAGCCCTATCCAATGCCAGGAAGTATTTTGACCTTAGTGAAGTGGAAGAAGATATCATCAAATGGCATATGTGGCCACTTAATATCGGATTCCCGAAATTCAAAGAGTCTTGGATCATGATGTTTGCTGACCGATATTGTACACTGCTGGAGTATCTAAGGATTGCTCCTTTGCAGCCGAAGTTATTCTGATGATTATCTTCATACTCAGGTACTTGTTTTTATTCTTATCCGGCGCCCTTATGGGTTGGGTTCTTGAGTTTTTTTATCGCCGGTATTTGGGAAAAGCAAAGCGTTGGATGAACCCTGGCTTTCTTTCAGGGCCTTATCTGCCACTATACGGGACAGGTGTATGCTTACTATATATAATTAGCGAGCTTCAGATGGCCTTTGGTGTCAAGTTGCTTTTATTTGCTATTGTGACGACGACGGTGGAGTATGTTACCGGTATTTTCTTCCTGAAATTCTACAATACCAGGCTGTGGGATTATAATAAGCTAAAATTCAATGTTCAAGGCATCATTGCACCATTATATACATTTTATTGGACGGTATTATCTTTGTTCTTTTATTTCGTTCTATACCCTTATTTTTTCAAACAAGTCAGCTTCATTTATCAGAACTTGGAATTCTCTTTGTTTATCGGGATATTTTACGGGGTGGCTATTGTGGATACGGTTCAATCCTTTAATGTTATCAATCGTTTGAAGGTTTTGGCAGCCAATCTGGAGAACAGTCATATTGCTATTCAGTATGAACAGCTTAAGTGGGATATTGCGGAAAGGTTTGATGATTTGTCTGAGAGAGTGGATGATATTACTGGTAAGTTAGAAGGCATAAGTGGTAAGGTGAATCACTTAAGGCCAAGGCTGCGTCGTCCGACTTTTTTAAGACCTTTCAGTGGGGACTACAATTTGCGCCGACACCTTCAAGTTCACTATAATTCACTTAAGAACAAAAATAATGGTGATAAGATGAAACGAATCATGAAAAGTAAATCCTAGTCATGAGGTGATTGTAGATGCAAGTAATGCTAATTACTGGTGCCAGCAGGGGGCTTGGGCGGGTACTATATGATTATTTTGATAATTTAGGCAGATACAAAGTGTATGGCACAAGCAGGCAGGCAACAGAAAGTGGTCTGCTTTCTTTGGATGTTACGGATGCTTCATCCATCAGGGATTGTGTTAAAGAGATAATAGACTGTGAAGGCAGGTTGGACATACTCATTAATAATGCAGGTGTTAATCTAATCGGCTCCTTTGAAGGGACTTCAGAAGAGGAGTGGAAAAGGGTAGTAGAGGTTAATACTTACGGTCCGATGTTGATGATAAAGACAGTTTTGCCTATTATGAGGCAGCAAAAAACAGGGCGTATCATTAACGTCAGTTCTGTTGGTTCATGGATGTCCTTACCCTATAACAGCGCCTATGGCGCTTCTAAGGCGGCACTAAGTGCTGTCAGTGAAAGTCTTTACTATGAGTTGATTGGATCAGATATTCATCTGTCTCTAATTGAGCCAATAGCCCTTAAGATTGATCAGGAAACACCGAGAATCGATTATGTGAAATGGGAATGTGCAGAACATCAGAAACAAAGTGATGAAATGCTGAACAAGATGCTGACGAAAGTGGTGCCTTATGATCGTCGACATAAGGTGGCACGGCGAATAGAGAAGATTTTGTCAAGGAAGAACCCTAATCTACATTATTGTGTTAGTATTTATGGCGTAGCAATTATTATGATGAAAAGGTTACTGCCACAGCGGTTGTTTCGTATCATTTTTTTGCGTTTTCTTAAATTATAAAAAGATGGTTGGATGGGCAATGGTACGACGTATACATTTAAGGGGAAATGTACTAGACACAACATATGGTATGTACTATAATGAAGCAAAAGCAGATATGCTATTTGGAGAGTGTTATGCCAAAATTCAAGAATATGCGACACAGAGTTGAATATGCCTATGATGTCATGAATACGGATATCTATTATGAGGGCAATTATTTATATACAGTTGAAGACCATAACAGAGATCTCACATTTGAGATGTTGGACGAAGCGGAGTTGGATGTAGTTCTGGGACAGATATGGGAAGTATCCTGCTGTCTGAGCTGACACAGCGGCCACATAGCCCCTTACTTTGTGCGCTCTAATATTCGTAGAACGATAGTGAAATAAACACTTTGAGAATAAGGACCTGATTTTGGGTCCTTTTGTTGTTGTTTGTGAGTATTTTCTGGTACAATTTAAATGTTTATACGAAATGATTTAGAAAGAGGTTATCTTATGACATACATTCATGATTTTATGAACTTTATAGAAAAAGCAACGTCACCGATACAATCCGTATTGACGGCAAAGGCGATGTTGGATGAGGCTGGTTTCATCCAATTGGAGATGAAGGACAGTTGGCGTCTGAGTGCCAACGGTAGTTATTATGTCATTCCTTATCCAACGACGATCGTTGCCTTCAAAGTAAGCGGTGGTGATATAGGCCAGCCGGGCTTTAGGATTGTTACAGCACATACGGATACACCAGGCTTTAAAGTCAAACCGAACCCGGAGATGACGACTAAAGGGTATTTGAAATTAAACACAGAACTTTACTGTCAGCCTATGTTCTACAGTTGGCTGGATCGTCCCATCTCTATTGCCGGTCATGTGGTAGTAAAGGGAGAAGATGTGTTTAGCCCGACGTTGGTGCCCCTTGATATTCCATATCCATTGATGACAGTGCCTAGTTTGGCAATACATTTTAACAGGGAAGTGAATAAAGGTGCGACCTTTAACCCTCAGAAAGATATGTTGCCAATTCTTGGCCCTGTTAAGGAGTCCTTCGAAAAAGAGGGCTATCTTCTCAATCTGCTGACAAAAGAGACAGGCTGTTCAAAAGAGTCTATTCTTGATTATGATCTGTACCTATATATTCAGGAAGCACCATCCTTTGTTGGTCAGGATAAAGCAATGGTATCAGCGCCGCGTGTGGATAATCAAGCCAGTGTATATGGAGCGATCAAAGGCTTGATTGATGGCGCACCAACGACTGGCATTGCCCTTGCTGCCTGTTTTGATAATGAGGAAATTGGCAGTGCAACGAAACAAGGCGCCGATTCTCTTTTGCTTTCCCAAATCATTGAGCGTATCGCCGGTGGTATTGGTAAAATGGGCGATCAGTTATACCGTATGTATGCCTCATCATTTATGTTGTCGGCAGATGGGGCTCATGCATTGCATCCAAACGTGCCGGAGAAGAACGACCCGACCAATGAACCGATTATTGGCGGCGGCGTGGCGGTCAAAGTCAGTGCCAAGCAGAGCTATACCACAGATGGGGTTTCTGCAGGCATCATTAAGGATATTTTTGAAAGAAATCAGTTATCTTACCAATACCTTGTCAACAGATCAGATGAACCAGGGGGACGTACACTGGGGCAGATGGTCGCAAAATACATTCCAATAAAAGGTGTGGATGTCGGTTTGCCGATGCTTGCGATGCATTCTGCAAGAGAGTTGTTTGGCACTGATGACTTTGAGGACATGATGACGCTGTTCAAGGCATTTTATGGGTATTGATAAGGTGTAGATAGGATGATGTGATATTTGTCAAGGTATGGTTTTCTTTTGTATTTTTCTGTGTTATAATACGTAGTAACCGATACTACGTATTGGTATATCATAAAGATTATAGCACAAGAAGTGCTGGAAAATAGATGCCCACAGTAGGAGAGCTGCCGACTTGTATGGATGGCTAATGGGACATATTTAAGGAGACTAAGATGAAATATAAGATTATCGGTGACAGCAGTTGTGATGTTACCGACGAGATGAAAGCGGCTTATGATATTGCTATAGCCCCCTTATCTTTCACATTGGATGGTGTGGAGTATATTGATGATGACACACTTGATTTGGAAGACTATCTTGAGAAGATAGATCAAAGTCCTAATGTACCCAAGAGCGCGTGTCCGTCAATCAATGATTATTTGAAGCTATTTGAAAGCGATCATGATTGCTTCTTTGTTGTGACACTGTCTTCAGAACTTAGTGGCAGCTACAATTCAGCGATGAATGCTAAAGAGATGTTCCTGGAAGATCATCCAGATAAGAAGATTCATGTGGTGGATTCAAGAGGGGCGGCTTCGGGCGAAGTACTAATTGCCTTGAAGCTCATTGAGCTGGCAGAATCAGGCATGGCCTTTGAAGATATTGTTCAGGAGATAGAGATATTCAGAGATGAAAGTCAAGTGATCTTTGTACTGGATAAGATAGACACTCTTGAGAAAAATGGACGTATGAGCATGATGAAAGCCAAGATAGTCAGGGCTCTTAATCTTAAGCTGATACTGATTGCTACCAATGAAGGGACAATCGATCTTTTGGATAAGGCGCGTGGTACAAAGAAAGCCCTTAAAAAGATGATTGCTTTAATGGAGAAGCGACGTCATGTGACAAAGGATAGCCGTGTGGTGATTGCTCATTGTCATGTGCCGGAGCGTGCAGAAGAGGTGAAACAACAGATTATCGATGCCTACAATCCGGCAGAGGTTTTGATTGTTCAGACAAAGGGATTGAGCTCAACTTATGCTAATACCGGCGGTATTGTTGTGTCTTTCAGATGATTTTCATGCTGGAATCATTGTAGTTGCCGGATATATGAATAATGGGTCTATAATCCTTTAGACCAAATCTATTAAAGGGTATACTTAGGTATATCCTTTGTTGTTGTGATGTTTCAGCCATGCAGATCTTAGTGGATAAGGAGCAAGCGAATTGAGATGAGAAAAGTACTGATATGTGACGATGATCCGGTGGTGCATGAATCTTTAACCATCTATCTAAAAAAGGAAGGGTTTGAGAGTATCAGCGCCTATGACGGCGAAAGTGCTCTTTTACGTATGATTGAAGAAAAACCTGACTTGGTGGTACTGGATATAATGATGCCAAAATTAGACGGGCTAGAGGTGTGCCGAGAAGTGAGAAAGACCAGCATGGTACCAATCCTTATGCTTACAGCTAAAGGAGAAGAGATTGACCGCATCATTGGTCTTGAACTAGGAGCGGACGATTATATTGTCAAACCCTTTAGCCCTAGGGAGGTTGTAGCAAGAATCAAAGCGGTGTGTCGAAGGATGAAAGGCGATTTTACGTTGTTGAAGTCTCAAGAGATTCGACTTGGTGACCTAGAGATCAGTATGGTAAAATATCAGGTTCTTTACAAAGGGGAAGTGGTCATTGCAACACCGAAAGAGGTGGAAATATTACATATGCTTGTGGAAAAACCCGGACAAGTGTTCACAAGAGAACAGATACTGAACCGTATCTGGGGATATGATTTTTATGGAGATACAAGAACCGTTGATACCCATATCAAAAAGATAAGAAGCAAACTGCCTTGGGATGAAAGTCCTTGGAATATCCAAACGGTGTATGGCGTGGGTTACAAATTTGAGGTTCAAAGATGAAAAGTGTTGTAGGACGTAAAATCATTATACTAATGTCAACAGCCATCGTGCTTACCTCTGTCTTGATCTCACTTTTAGGGATCTATCTGTCAGAAGATGTTGTGTCCTTTTATAGGGGGCAAAGTCGAATGCCAAATTTATCGTTATTGGCTGAGTTATCACTGAATTACATGGACGGTGATGTGATGGATGCTATGTTTAGGGATTTGGTTGCTGGCTCAGAAGAAGAGGACTGGTATATCATCTATGATATGTACGGTCATGAACTGTATAAGTCAGAAACCCTACCGGCGTATATAGAGACGGCAACATTGAAATCCCTAAATGACATCACTGCCGGTAATACTGTTTTTACACGGCTTGATGGCGTCGGTGATCCTCTGATTGAACTTATTGGGGTACCGATTATTCGTGATGAGCAAGTGGTGGGTGCTATCTTCGACGCAGCGCTAATGGTCGATGTGGCACAGCTCAGGTATTCTTTTTTACGATCCCTATTCATCGCTATTGTCATTGTCATGATTTTTGTCAATATTATTGCCAATATAGCTCTCAGGCGTATCATAAAACCAATACAAAACGTTGTATCGGCGGCACTGGCCATTACGGAGGGGGATTTTTCTATCAAGGCGGACGAGGACCTTAAAGGGGAAATAGGTCTGGTAGGACGTGTCCTTAACAGATTATCGACGGATTTGTACAGGAATATATCTCAACTGTATCTTGAAAAAAATCGCCTGGATCATGTGCTTAACAGCCTTGAAGAAGGGATGCTGGCAGTGGACACTGATGGACGCATAACCCATTGCAACCATGTTATGGAAGAACGCTTTGGCATTGACGGTAATGGGCAAAAAGGCGTGACCATTGAGGGTCTTCCTATGATCGGTGAACGTATCCAGGAATTAATGATGGTCATTAATGAAAGGGCCTCTTATAATGTCAAAATGGATTATATGGAGAGCACCTACAGAATCATCATTGAACCTATTGAAGATGAGAAAGACCAGGTGGCCGGGGCGGTTATCTTGTTTAGAGATATAACGGAATCTGAACGTCTTGAAGACACCAGAAAAAATTATGTGGCCAACGTTTCTCATGAATTAAGATCACCGCTAACATCCATACAAGGGCTCATAGAACCATTGATGGACGACATCGTATCAGATGAAGGGGATAAGAGGCGGTACTACAGAATTATCTATCAAGAAAATAGACGTTTAGCCAGACTTGTAGACGACATCATGGAACTGTCAAGATTACAGGACTCAGAAGCTATGATACAAATGATACCAACAGATCTATTGCCAATACTCTTATCAGCTTACGAACGCTTCAAACATATGGGCGCTAACGTCAACTTGCTATGTAAGGATAAACCTATGCCACAAGTCATTGCCAATAGTGACCGAATCGAACAGATCCTCGTCATTCTTCTAGATAACGCCGTCAAATATTCAGACGATCATGAACCAATTACTATAGACACAAGCGTAGAAGCAGGAAAAATACAAGTCGTCATTGAAGACAACGGCATCGGTATACCAAGAAAATATCAGCCATACATATTCGACCGATTCTTTAAAGCAGACCAACCAAGAACCAAGAAAAGCACCGGCCTAGGTCTATCCATAGCAAAAGAAATCCTAGACCTAATGGGTGAAACCATCACCTGCGAAAGCAAAGAAGGCGCCGGCACCAAATTCATATTCACCCTAACCATCCACCACCCCTCCACCTAAGTGTGAGGGGTATTTTTATGGGAACATACGAAGTGCTTTTTACATCAAGCTACCATACCATCAGACGGGAACTAAGCGAAGCTGCCCGCCGAAACTAGTAAATCAAGCACTCATAAACGCGATGTCGCCAAAGGCGATAACAGTCCGTATCTTTTATCCCTAACACCCGGAACCGAGCCGATGGAGTGGGGAATGGTCTTTGTAAAACGAGTTTTCAAGCAAAGCTTGAATGTCCGAGGCTTTAAAAGACCATTCCCCACTCCATCGGCGACAGTCCCACCCCTACTTCACAATTGTTCACATTTCCATCAAACCCAAGTCACATTCTCCCCCTAAAGTATAAAACGACAATGTGACTAAAGGGTCAAAAAGTTTAGTGGAATTTTGACGCTCTTATCACGAAGTGATTCTTCACAACAACGTCAAATATAACAGTAAGGTATAAAGGAGTGTTGACCGGATGAAAAGAATACTGGCATTAGGGATAGTGATGATAATGGTGCTATCCGTGCCTGCTCATGGGACAGAACCACCGCTGGCTTTGGAAGAACACCAAACAACAGTGGACGAGAATAAGATAGAGAATTTCGAACTAACTCTAAGCGTTGAGGAGGCGGTAACCTATGGTCTAGCCCACAATCTGGACTTAAAAACGCTAGAAAATAAGGTGGCAACAGCCAATCTGATGGTGACCAATGCAAGAATGACATCAAGCGACTTAATTGACGCAAGAAATACCATAGAAGATGCTGAGGTGTTACTTTCAGTAAAAAAGACAGCTTTACTTGAAGGGGAAGAATCATTGGAAGATGCTAAAGAGGCCCTTGAAGCTGGTATTGCCCCTTTTGATATTCCGGTACTTGAAGGGGTCTTTACAATTGAGGCAGGGACGAATATTGAAGAGGCGGTTACAGCGTTGGTGTACAGTCAATATATAGACCTTACAGAAGAAGAAAAACGAGGGATGATCGCCACCTATGTTAGCAGCATTACTGCCAAGGTGACCTCTGGCATAGAAAGTAGTGAAGAGGAACTGGCAGAAGGGCAAATCGCTATTAGTGAAGCATATGCTGTTCTTGAAGGGGGACGAAGTTCTTATGAAAGTGCTATAAGGGATGCCTCTAGAGGTATAGAAGATCGCCTTGGTTACCAATCTACTATAGCCCTTGAAGATGACGATATAAAAAAATTGATGAGAACCATGGCGGATGTGAATCTTTCTGTTACAGAGTACGCAGAGGACATCTACAGGAACCAGATCGCTATGTTGATAAGAAAGAACTATTATGACGCCCTGTACGCAGGTAAAATATTATCTATAAAGGCAATAGCATTGGAGAGAGGTAATCGTCAGTACGAGATGGCTCACCTTGCTTATGAAAATGGCATGAAGGCTCTAAACGATGATTTGCTGGCTAAGATGTATAGAGACGGTACAGAGATTGCCTATCGTCTTGCCCAAGCTGAATATAAGAATGCTCTTTGTACCCTTAAGAACACCATGAATATGGATCAGAGCTGGGAATTAACCCTTAGCGATACCCTTGATGTTGAAATAACAGAAGAAAATCTGAGTGAAGGATTGGCCACGGGTACTGTTGGAAGGATTGAGATACAAGAATCTCTGGCAAATAAGATGCTATGTGAGCTGAACGAGGACCTGATTAAAGACATGAATCTACCGGCTCGTGAAACATACAAAGAGACAGAAGCGTCATTGTTGACGGATCAGGCCGAAGTGACTCTAGAGCAGAATCAGATGCTGGTTGAAACAGAGATTAGACAGTCCTATGAGTTGATGATGGCAACAGCAGATATGCTGGACATGTCTGAAGCATTGATTGCCGATGCACAAGAGGTTGTTGACATAGCCGAGTTGAAGTATGAACAAGGGATGGGTGCAGAGAGCTCGCTCTTAACATCCATGAATCTGGAATCCAGCAGTGGAACGATTGTTGAATATATCGCAGCTCAGGAGAATTTGGCAACCATTGAAGCGCAAGTGGCACAGGTTAAGTACAGCTATATCATGGCAAGATGTAAATACTATAATGACAGTGCCATGTTATTTGACTAATAGGATGACGCTCTTATCATAAGACGGATATTGACATAAGATTGAGCCAAGCGACTTTATGTGTAGCAGAACGCTTGTAGATGAAAGGATAATCAAATTATGAATTGGATCAAAAATCATATGCGGGCACTAATCATTGCTGTGGTAGTTGTGGGTGTTATTACAGGCATCAGTGTCAAAGCGGCATCCCTGGAAAATGCAGAAGGGACGAGTACGGGTATTCAGGGGACTGTAGAAGCCAAAAGTGTTAGTATAAACACAAAAATTCCCGGTAGAGTTGTAGAATTCTATGTTACTGAGGGAGACATTGTTAAGGCGGGAGACCCTTTACTGAAAATATCTTCTGATGAAATTGAAGCTAAGAAGCTCCAACTGGAGGCTCAGATCAGCCAAGCACAAGCTGGGGTGGATGCAGCAGCGGCTGTTGTAGAGATGGCGAATGCAAACTATAACATTTCCTTAGAAAGAGTCGAGCAGGCAAAAGCCGGTCTTCAAGCAAGCAAAAGTCAAAGGGATATGGCCAGTGCTGTGAACGATAAAGCGACAAATGGTGCAAGGACACAACAAGTGGCACAGGCTGAAAGTGCCTATACTCTTTGGGAAGGTACTTATGAAAGGGCTTTGGCATTGTATGAGGGTGGTGCCATTTCCAAACAGAAGCTTGAAGAAATCAGTACACAAAAAGAAGTGGCAGCCCAAACATTATCTATGGCAAGAGAGGGTGCTAGAGAAGAAGATAAAGAAGCGGCAGCCTCTCAGTTATCCATGGCTCAAGCTGGGGTTGAAGCCAGTGAAGCGGTGCTGAATCAGGCAATGGAAGCCAGTAATGCAGCCATGGCTCAGGTAACTCAGGCCCAAGCAGGACTGGTAGCTGCACAGGGGCTACTGTCTCAGGCAGAGGCAGGGCTCATGGAAGTGGATGTTTATCTGGAAGATACAATGCTTGTTGCACCGATTGATGGTACTGTGACTGTAATCAATGTTGATGAAGGCGAGCTGGTTTCTACTGGAACAGCAATCAGCACAATTGCAGACCTTAGCCAGTGTTATGTGACAGTGAATGTAGATGAGGATGATTTGGCAAGTGTACATTCAGGTCAGGAAGTGTCCGTTCGTTTTCTGGCTTATGGAGATTCAGACCAAGTTGGTACCATTACAGCAATAAACGCCTTGCCTGACTTTGCTGTAAAAAAAGCAACATCAGAGAACGGCGAATACGATATTGTCACCTTTGGCGTGAAGATTGAGCTTGATAACGGTGAGAACATCATTCATCCAGGGATGAGCGCCATCGTTGATTTTGAATAGGGAGTGGTCAGATGCTGTTAAAAAGCTTGAAGGAAGAAGCTGTCAGATTCAAAGAAAGAAAGATACCGTGGATCGTCTTATTCATCTTACCAATATTGACAGTGTTGATGATGGGGATACAATTTGATAAGGAAGTAATGAATCATATCCCAATGGCCATTGTGGATCTGGATAATTCTAGCTTCTCAAGACAGTTGGTCACGGCATTTTCAGACAATTCAACCTTTGAAATTGTTGCCAGACCCGCATCCTCACAGGATATGGAAGCTTTGATTCAAAACAGTGAGGTCAGTGTCGGAATGATTATACCTCAGGGATTTTATGAAGATGTGGTAGCTCTTGGCTCACCGACAGTTCTGATGATCTATGACGGCACGAGCATGTCCGTGACAAGTACAGCAAAGGCAAAAGCAGTGGAAATACTCTTAACCTATAAAACCGGTGCCGCATTACGGCAAATCAGCGGGCGGTTAGGTCTTAGTCAAGACAGTGCCATGAGTATTGCTCGAACTTTCAGCTATGAGAATCGATTCTTATATAATCCTTCAAAGAGCTTTGAAGATTTTTTAACACCGGTCTTAATGGCAGGCTACATTCAGGCTGCTATTGCATTGACCGCTTCAGTTTCAGTGGATAAAAGAATCTGGTGTATGGAGAGTAAAGAACGTGTTGGATACGGATTTGGTAAGATATTATTTTACAGCATAGTAGGCACCTTAAGCTATGTGATTTGTGTGGCCATTCAATCACTGTTCATAGGAACCACCTTCAAGGGCAGTATGATGGATGTACTTCTACTGTCAGGTGGATTGAGTTTTTCAGTGAGTGGCATATGTGTGTTGATCAGCAGTCTTATTCGAAAAGAGAATGTTGCCTTGGTGGCAGGCGCAGTGATCTTCATTCCAAATTCTATTATGGTAGGCACAACCTGGCCTGTTAATGCTATGCCAATAGGCTATCAAGCTTTTTCTGCCTATCTGCCATTTGCTCGATTTGCCAATAATCTAAGAAGCATCTATCTAAAAGGAGTAGATATGACAGTGTTCGGCAAAGATGTCATGTACCTATATGTATTTGGGGCTGTGGTCTTATGTATGGTTGAACTGACAACTTGGTTGCTTAGAAAAGAGGAGGGCACCTATGACATGGCTAGAGGCATTTAAAAAGCAGGGAAAATCCATTTTCAAAGTACCAGGGTTGATGATTCTGTTGTTCATAGGGCCAATATTTCTGATTCTCTTTATGGGTGGCGTTTACGTTAACCCATATGTGAACGATATTCCGATTGCTGTACTGGACGAGGACGGTTCACCTTTAAGCAGACAATTGATTAGTTATTTTCGGGATGATGACCGTTTTGAACTGGTTGCCTATCCGGAATCAAGAGCGCAGATGCAAACCATGATCGAAGAGGGAACGGTTCATGGGGGGCTTTGGCTGCCAAAGGATTTTTCAGAAGATGTGACCGGCTTTCAAGGTGGAGAAATACTGTTTATTGTTGACGGTACAAATCTGGTTGTTGCCAACAACGCATATGCTCAGGCAACCTCCATTATCCAGACCATATCCGCAGGTGTTGAAATCAAGTTGCTAGAAGGTAAAGGGATGACACCTCTTCAATCAGAAAGGATTGCAAAAGTATTTAACATTGGTGAAAGGCTGTTATATGATTCTAAATTGACCTATATGAATTATTTGATTTTGCCATTCTTCGCGGTGTTCTTTCAGCAATTGTATCTTTCAGCAATGGGATCTATGTTGATACGTGATCAAGGTTATTTAGTCTCAAATAAATCCCATGAAAAAATCTTTGGAGCAGCATTATCTATTATAGTTGCCTTTATACCGGCGGCACTTATTTCCGGGTTGATCGTTGTTAAAGGCTATCATGTGCCGATACAGGGGAATAGCCTCTTGGCAATAGGAATGATGATTGTTTATTTGCTATCCCTATCTGGACCGGCAATGATCATAGCGTCTGTGGTGAAAGACAGAACCGCATTTTCTCAATTTTCTTTTATGCTTTCATTGCCAACATTTGTCAGCAGTGGTGCCGTCTGGCCAGTGGATCAGATGCCGGTCCTTTTTAAAAGTATTTTACAGGGCTTATGGCCATTGGTTCATTTCGCCAAACCTTTTCAGGAGGTTTTGATCAAAGGACGAGGCTTAGGGTCTATATGGCAGGAGATACTTGGCATTATTCTATATGGCAGCATCAGTTTTGGGATTGGCCTTTATCTCTATAAAAGGCGATATGGTAACGACTTAGCATCAACTTCTAAACAGCTGTGTGACACAGATGGATTTCTTGACGTAGAAGGTTTCTAGCTATACAATGGAAGCCGTTAACACCTTTGTCTAATAACAGGGGTAATGCAACAGCTGCGAAAAGGAGTCATTATGTTTGAACTTGATGTCCATACCCATACATTGGCAAGTGGTCACGCGTATAGCACAGTACTAGAGAATATTAGGGAAGCCAAGGCTAAGGGATTAAAGGGTCTAGGTATGTCCGACCATGCACCGGCTATGGTGGGAACAACCTACCAGGGTTTTTTCATGAATCTTGGAATCATACCTGATGAGGTGGAAGGAATCAGGGTTCTTAAAGGCGTTGAAGCCAATATCATCAATTATGACGGTGGTATTGATATGAATGAACTGGATATGTCCAAATTGGATTATGGTATCGCAAGTTTACATATTCCATGTATTAATCCCTCAAATAAGAAGGATAACACGCGAGCAATTATCGGTGCCATGAAGCATCCGGGCATACATATTATCGGTCATCCAGATGATGATAGGTACCCTAAGGATTATGCAGAGATCGCTAAAGCAGCAAAACATTATGATGTGTTGTTGGAAGTGAATAATACTTCCATGCGTCCAGGAGGCTTCAGGTCTAATGCTAAAGGTGAGATTTTGAAGTATTTAGAGATTTGCGCCAAAGAAGAGGTACGTATTGTATGCAACTCTGATGCCCATTTCGCACCAGAAGTCGGTGATTTCACACGATGTATTGATGTGATAGAAGAGGTTGGTTTTCCTAAAGAACTGGTTATAAGTCACAGTTTGGACGAATTTTTAAAGAAGATTGGTAAGTAGTCAGTAAAATGTTAAGTTAATATAACCTTAAGAATGACAGACCGTAAGATTTGGGTTATGTCATGACAAATAGAATTGGTTCTTTACTGTATCAGTTTATCGTGGTAAAATCTATGTATTAATTATGTGTCATTAGACAGACTGACAGCGTGTGGTGTCAGTCATTTTCAGAAGAGGTTCTAGTACTCTATATGAAAGTTTCTCATACATAGAAGGAGACCAACATGAGCAAGAATATCAAATCAGCAGAAGTGGACCGCCTGTTTGAGGCAGTACTGAGCTTGGAGAATGAAAAAGAGTGTTATGCCTTTTTCGAAGACATATGTACTGTGAATGAACTTCATTCGCTGGCACAGCGACTTCAAGTGGCAACGATGCTGAGAGACCATAACACTTACCTTGAGATTGCAGAGAAAACAGGGGCATCTACAGCGACAATTTCAAGGGTTAACCGTTCGCTAAACTATGGAACAGATGGTTATGATATGGTATTGGAACGTATTAATAAGTGATGACGATCACAAAGAAATAAAAAAACGCCTATGGGCGTTTTTTTGATTCTGTCGTTTTCTTCTTATTGGCTGAAGGTGCTTTATCTTTCGTCTTTTTCTCAGGTGTGGTTTTATTCAGGTATTGATCAATCAGCTGAGTTGCCATATGCTTCTGGGCAGTGGCCTGAATGTTCAGTAAGTAAGCAGTTGTGAAGATAGACAGTTTCTCACTGTCTTCAGGGCTAAGCTCAGGGAACAGTCCTTTGCTGACTTCTACGGTATAATTGACTTGATTGGCAAGACTGTCATAGTGCTCAGTCTGTACGGCCATAATCCGGTCAAGGAATTCACCCATACCAAAGGGTGCATCCTCTTTAAGAACGATCTCTTTTACCGGATCAAGTAACGCTTGAATATCAGGAATAGACAGGATATTCTTGAAGTAGTAGACAAACAGCAACAACACAATATGATCATTGGTGTATTTCTTACGTCTTGATGGTGGTAGAAGACCACACTTACTATAATTGTTAATCATAGTCTTAGTGAGTATTTTCTCGTCTTCAGAACGTTTGAAAAGGCCTAAGTGATCGTCCATGAAGGTGGTCACTTGATCCATATACAAGTCGATGTTGGGGATATCACCAGAGGAAACATAGTCTCTGGTTTTGATGAAATCCAGTAAATCCTGGATGAATTTATCGTAATTCTTTTTGCTCATAAGCCACCTCGTGATATAACTAATCCTATTATATAGTATTCAATACTACTTGGCAAGACGGGAGTGGTAATTGGTATCTAGGTATGCTATTATGATAAAAGTGCACGGGTACATCTGTTCTTGTATAGGGAATTATTTGATTAGAGCAATGGAATTAGAAGGATTCTCAATGGTGAGTAAGGACAGTCCTTCAAGTAGTAGATTATACGACTTTCGGATGTACATGGATGGGCGATGAAGATCTCCTACGGACCACATTTAATCTTGAATTTTTAGGAGTTAAACTATGAGCATATATGATACGTTGAACGACAAGCAACAGGAAGCCTGCTTTCACACCCAAGGAGCCTTACTGCTTCTGGCTGGTGCCGGTTCCGGTAAGACCAGAGTATTGACCCACAGAGTGGCCTATATTATTGAAAAAGGTCTGGCGAAGCCTTGGGAGATTATGGCCATTACTTTTACTAACAAGGCGGCAAAAGAGATGCGTGAACGTGTGGATGCCTTGATTGGACATGGTGGTCAAGACGTATGGGTTAGTACCTTCCACTCATCCTGTGTACGTTTTTTAAGAAGAGATATCGACAAGATCGGCTTTGATAAAAGCTTTACCATCTATGATACAGATGATGGAAAAAGGATTATTAAGGAAGCCATGAAGCACTATAACTTGGATCCAAAGCAGTTCAAGGAATCAGCAATTCTTTCTGCTATCAGTTCTGCCAAGAATCAATTGATGGGTGTTGATGCCTTCAAACAAAGTGCGGCAGGGGATTTTCGTAAAGAAAAGATTGCCAACTGTTTCGCCTTCTATCAAGACCGACTAAAAAAGAATAATGCTCTGGATTTTGATGACCTTCTATTCTATACAGTCGAACTTTTCAGGCTGCGTCCAGATGTCTTGGACTACTATCAGGCTAAATTCAGGTACGTTATGGTAGATGAGTATCAAGATACCAACGGTGTACAGTTTAAGTTGGTCAGCCAGCTCGCAGGCGGTTACAATAACCTTTGTGTTGTAGGGGACGATGACCAGTCCATATACAAATTCCGTGGTGCGGACATATCCAATATCTTGGACTTTGAGAAGGTTTATAAGGATGCCAAAGTGATTAAGCTAGAGCAGAATTACCGTTCGACCAAGACCATTCTCGATGCGGCCAATCATGTCATTAAGAATAACTCTAAGAGAAAAGACAAGCGCCTTTGGACAGATAATGAGAACGGAGACCTGATTAACTTTCATCATACAGATAATGAGAGGCAGGAGGCCCAGCTTGTTGTTGATGATATATTGAAGAATGTGACCAACAACGGCAAAGATTACAACGATCATGCCGTGTTATACAGAACCAATGCCCAGTCACGTGTCCTTGAGGAACGTTTGGTTTATGAAAATGTACCGTATAGAATTTTTGGTGGCACCAATTTCTATCAGCGTAAAGAAATAAAGGATGTATTGGCTTATTTGCGTGTCATCAACAACAGCGTTGACGATCTGGCAGTGAAGCGAATTATTAATGTGCCAAGACGTGGCATAGGGAATACATCTATTGAGAAGCTTGAGAATTTTGCTTTAATGCAAGGCATCAGCTTTTTCGAAGCGGTACGTCAGATTGATAACATTCCGGGTATGAGTAGAGGTGCTGCTAGAGTCAAAGAATTTCGAGACATGATTATGAATATGAAAGTATCTCTTGAAGTCAATGGTTCTTTGATGCAGTTCATGGAAGATGTGCTTGATAAGTCTGGCTATGTACAAGCATTAAAGGCTGAGGGCAGTGACGAAGCTAAGGGGCGGCTTGAGAACATCGGCGAACTGGTGACAAAGCTAACGGAGTTTGAACTCGCCAAGAAAGAAGCTGGTGAAGAACCGGCTTTGGATGAGTTCTTGGAAGAAGTGGCCTTGATTGCTGATATTGATAACATGGAAGAAAACAACAATGTGGTTGTGCTGATGACACTACACAGTGCCAAAGGCCTTGAGTTTCCTAATGTGTATATGACAGGGCTTGAAGACGGTCTTTTTCCTAGCTATATGAGCATTTCTACAGGTAGCGACGAAGATATAGAAGAAGAAAGACGTCTGTGTTATGTAGGTATTACTAGAGCAAGAGAGAACTTGATGATGGTTGCTTCTAAGTCAAGGATGATGCATGGTCAGACTCAATACAACGGCGTGTCCAGATTCCTGCGGGAAATACCTCAGGACCTGCTGGATGGTCAGTTAAGTGGTGGAGGATCATTTGCCAGAGAAATCGGTAATGCCTCAAGCAGTTCCTCTAATGGTGCTCTATCGCCATCGAAAAGGGACAGAAGCTTCTTCAGTAAAGCGCCATACCAGATGGGACAGCCCACTAAGAAGAATCCGTTACCAATGAATCAAAGCGTCAGCCTTGATTATCAGGAAGGGGATTTGGTTAAACATGGCAAATTTGGCGTCGGACAGGTTGTGGCTATAGAACCGGGAGGCGCAGACTACCAGGTGACAGTAAACTTCCCTAGTGTTGGTCGGAAGAAGCTTTTGGCTGCGTTGTCAGGTCTTAAGAAAATGTAAAAGATGTCTATGTTATATTTTTATGATATGTAGGATGTTCTGCTAGTTTCGCTTACGGAAGAATGTTATAATGATATTAGCAGATGTTGGTCAATTTGTATTCCCATCTTTGACACTTGTCAGAAAGTGAAAGCTCGCAAACCCTCTGAAATTGGGGCTTTCGAGCTTTTTTGCTTCTTGTATTTTTGCGTACTATTTCTTACTTTTTAGTTTTTTTGAAAATTTTCTTCATTTCTTTATCACTAACTATCTGATAATCTGTTCTGAATCCAAATGAATCATGTAGCGCATCTGTAAAATCAGTTCTTCTATAAGTTGGAATGTAGCCTTGGCCAGTAACCGAATAAAAGTTCATGTCCTTTAATTGACTCACTATCTCGGAGGTTGTGAATTGGTTATCTAATTGTTTTTCTAAATATCTGTACAAAACAAGAGCCAGGAAACAAGTCGTAAAATGTGCTTTTATTCTTTCGTCTTTTTGAAGATATACCGGACGTGCTTTAAACTCACTTTTCATAATTCTAAAACACTCTTCAATCTCCCACCGTCTATGGTTGATTTTAGTGATTTCGCTAACGTCTTCATCTAGATTGGTGCATACAGCATAGAAGCCATCATACTTGCTTTCTTCAGCAATGCTATCTTCGTTAAGATAGTAGAGGGTCTCTTCAGCAACTTCTCCGTCACTAGTAACGTTTGTAGAAGTTATGAAACGTTTATAATCATTTTGTCTTTTCTTGCCTATACTTTTTGGATTGGTAGCAATAAGTTTTGATGCACGTTCAAGTTGCTTATTCCTAATCTGGCGCTGATAGCTGCGATATTTAAGAGAAAAGGTAACAATCAGTTTTTGCTCTAGATCATTTTCCTTAATCCAACGTTCTTTGTAAAAGGTCACATTCCTATATTTATCCCAAAGTTCATCATCCTCATCGAATTTGCGTAAATCAAAGGTTTCGTTTGATTTGTTATGCATCCATCCGGTTGGTTCCAAAGCCCATTCTTTTAGAAAACTCTTAAGCTTTTTGATGGATTGAGTTGTGATGAAGGAACGATCGCTTATGTTGTTGAATTTTCGATTGTCATTCGATGATAGGCCGGCATCGGTGCAGACAACAAACTTCGAAAGCTCGAAGTCCTTGATGATCTGTTTCTCTAAAGGCTTTAGTGTCACTTGTTCGTTGGTGTTCCCGCTGTGAATGCTAAAAGCCAGGGGAATACCATCTCCATCCATGAAAAGGCCCATCTCCACGATAGGAGTGGGGCGATGTTCTTTTGAAGGGCCGTATTGTTTAAGCCCATCTTCCTGCTCAATCTCAAAGAAATAGTTCGTACAGTCATAGTAAAGAACTCGGTCATTGCGTTTAGAAACAGCAAGGCTGTTTTTATAGAGTTGAGACTGTATGAAATCAGACTCACCCGCAATAACTTCCAAAGACCTGTAAATGTGTTGCAGTTCGAACTTCGGTTGTTCAAGAAGAAGCTTAGAGGATTCGAAGGTACTAAGTTTAGAGGAAGGAAAAAGGATTCTTCCGTAAATCAACCGAGATAGAATGGCGTTAAGGTCATAGGTGAACTTATATTTTAAAGAAATATCGTTGCAGATTTTGTCTAAGCCAAGCTGGTGATATATCTGCTGGAGGAAAAGGTAACCACCGTTGAAGGATTGTTGCTTGTCTTTGGTTATAAGCTTGGATTGTTTGCATTTGATTATAACTTCGCGCTTGTTTTCTTTTTCTTTGTGGTTAAGTTCGGCAACATATGCTTTTGCCCATTCATAAGGATCCTTGCCAGCTGCTTTCTCTTTAACAGCTTCTTCAGTACCAAGTGTTTCAACAATCTGCGTTGTACGTTTGCCGTTTTTATAAACGTCTTTTATTACATAAAAAGATAGGGAATTTTTTGATGAAGAAGTTTTCAGTCTCATAAGTCACCTCGTTAAGCCGTAATAGTATATTACTATTATATCATAGTACGAAATAGTACGAAAGAACAATGTGCAAAATTTGACAAAAAAATAAGCCCTTATCCCTTATGGATTAAGACTTTCAGTATTTTGGGTTAATGCTGCAAGTGTCAAAGATCCGAAAATGTAAAAGATGTCTATGTTATATTTTTATGATATGTAGGATGTTCTGCTAGTTTCGCTTACGGAAGAATGTTATAATGATATTAGCAGATGTTGGTCAATTTGTATTGATCAGTGTTAAACTAAACATAAGAAGGGTGTGAGACTATGTTGAGATTATTGATGAAGAAAGCAGAGCTGGATCGTCTTCAGCCATTGTTGGATTACCTTCATTCGGTGGATCCAAGACAACCGATTGTTGTAGAAAAGAAAAAGAACTACACATGGTTGATCGTGCTAAGTGTGATACTTGGCCTTGCAGCAGTAGGCGTTGTTGTTTACAAGTTATTCTTTGAGGTGAGCGACGAGTTTGAAGATTTCGATGATGAGGATTTTGAAGACATCGATTTTGACGAAGATTATGACGAAGACTTCGAAGAGTTTGATGAAGAGATTGTTGCAGAAGAAGATGATGAAGAAGAGTAAGACTGAAGTTGAGTTTTAACTCTGTAAGATGTTGATTAGGGGGCTGGTTCATTTACCAGCCTCTTTTGTTGTTCACTCTTCACTGCATGTATGCTATAATAGGCAGGCTTTGAAGTTGATTAGGCCATTTGGACATGGCTGTAGAATAGATTTGATGGAGTTATATTATGAAGAAGAGAACCGAATTTGAAGGTATCGTTGCTAGAGTTGATTTTCCTAATAAGGGCATCGTTGAGGTGGATGGTCATAAAGTGATTGTCAAGAATACCGTACCAGGACAAAAAATCAAGGCTGTGGTAAATAAGAAACGTGGCAAGAAGATCGAAGCAAGATTACTGGAAGTTCTGGAACACTCACCTATGGAAAAAGAGGCGCCATGCCCTGTGTTCGGCCAGTGTGGTGGTTGTCTTTATCAGTCATTGCCTTATGAGGAACAGTTAAAACTTAAAGAATCACAGGTAAAACAGCTTCTTGATGAGTTTGAAATCGACGATTGTTATCAAGGGATTACTTCTAGTCCTCAAGTCTTTCGTTACAGGAACAAGATGGAATATTCTTTTGGCGACGAGTTTTTCGATGGACCTCTAGCCCTTGGGCTTCATAAAAGAGGTTCTATGTATGATATCGTCAATGCGACGGATTGTCATATTGTTCATGATGATTTCAATAAAGTTGTTGAGGCGACGCTTGCCTATTTCACAGAGTTGGGCGCAACACACTATCATAAGCGTCGTCATGAGGGCTATCTTAGATATCTCGTGGTACGACGTGGTGTCAAGACTAAGGAACTTCAACTGAACTTGGTGACTTCGTCTCAGGAAAGTTATGACTTGGGGTCATATGTAGAGGGTATGTGTGCTTTAGAGTTAGACCATGAGATTAAAGGTATAATTCATACTATTAATGACCAAAAGTCAGATGCGGTAAAGGTGGATGAAGTCCATATCCTTTATGGTGAAGATTATTTTTATGAGCAACTGTTTGATTTGACGTTCAAGATTTCACCCTTCTCCTTCTTCCAGACCAACACCTTAGGCGCTGAGAAGTTATACGAAGTGGTACGCGATTATGTGGGTGAGACAAAGGACAAGGTAATCTTTGATCTTTACTCAGGCACAGGTACCATCACTCAATTGGTAGCACCAGTTGCCAAGAAGGCAGTAGGTGTTGAGATTGTCGTGGAAGCCGTCGAAGCCGCTAAAGTCAATGCAGAACTTAACGGTCTCACCAACTGTGAATTCATTGCCGGTGATGTGTTGAAAGTGATTGACGATTTACACGATTCTGTGGATAAACCGGACACCATCATCCTCGATCCACCAAGAGATGGCATCCACCCCAAAGCCATGCCAAAGATCATCAACTTCGGTGTTAACCACATCGTCTATGTATCCTGTAAGCCATCGTCCTTGGCCAGGGACTTGAAACTTCTTATAGAGGCGGGATATAAGGTGGTCAAGTGGGAACTTGTTGATATGTTTCCGATGACACCACATTGCGAAGTAGTTGCGCTATTGAAACATGTGAACCCGTCATAATTTTAGCATTTAGATTTTATCATGATTATTATTCGTTTGATAGAAATCAAAGTGGGTATTTAGAAAAGTCACTAAGAAAGTTCATAGATGTAAGATTTGCGATTTAAATAAAGCCATCAGATTATCGTTAAGATAATCTGATGGCTTTTATTTTTAAATCTACTTATTTCCAGAAAAGTGTTTGTAGCAGAAAACGTTTGGTTGACACACTGAATTGAAATTTCGGCTTATGTGTAGTTGTGTAAAACAAATCTAAATTGAATCAAACCGATAGGGAAATATCATGTATATTCCCATTTGTTTGAAATTGAAAATTAGCAATACATTTCTAAATATAATAGTTGAGGTTGTGAATGGAGAAAACAGGTGCTATAATTAAAACAAACAAACCGGAATATGATGTGAAAAATCCGATTTGTTGGAAAAAGGGAAGTGTAAAATACTGTGCTTATAGTTTCGGCATAAGGAGTTACTATGAAAAATATAAAAACAACGTTTGAGGATATAATTAACAAATTTGGATATGAAACACCATTTTCATCAAAGGAACTATTTGAGCTATATAAGGCAAAAGAAGGAGATTTGATTGAAAGCACTTTTAGATGGCGTGTGTATGAGCTGAAAAAAGAAGGTGTGCTTCGCAGTGTTAAAAGAGGCGTCTATATATTGGATCATAAGAAAAAATTTCAACCGGAAATATCCAGAAACACCAAAATTCTTTACAACCAGATCAGAAAAAGATTTCCCTATATCGATGTCAGCGTCTGGGATACGTCTTGGTTGGATACTTATATGAATCATCAGCTCTATAATTCCTTTACGATATTCGAAGTGGATAAAGAAGTTGTCAGTTCAGTTTTTAATCTCTTGAAGGAGAAAAAGGACAGGGTCTACATGAATCCCACTGAAAGTGATGTTGAGAATTATATTTTGAGCAGTGATGCCATTATTGTAAAACCGCTGTTAAAAGAAGCACCGGTTCAAGACAGTGGCAATGTGAAAATTCCAAAGATTGAAAAAATACTGGTGGATCTGTTCTTTGACAAAACGCTTCTGATATCCTATCAGGGCGATGAAATGAATAATATTTTTAAGAGAACCTTTGAGGAATATGAAATCAATCTGACTACACTTTTCCGATATGCACGTAATCGTGGAATCAAGGACAAGATAACAGATTATATACAGCAGGAAATTGGCTTGGTTTATAATAAAGAGGGGCAGAGAAAGAATGATTGACCAAAAGACATTTACAAGAGGATGGATTGAAGATAGAAGTAACCATTTCAAAAAAGGTAAAGCGAAGGGAAACAGTGAGCTGATTGAAAAGGTTATGTGCGCATTGTATCTATTAGAGAAGCTAGTAGCAAGTGGTGTTGATCTTATTTTTAAAGGTGGGACGTCTCTGATTTTGCTTTTGGATGAAGTTCACCGGTTCTCCATCGATATTGACATTATACTTAAAGAGTATGAGGGACTTGATGCATTGATGGATGGAGTAGTAGCCGATAATTTCATCTTTACAAAATATGAGAAGAACGAACGAAAAAATGAAAATGGAATACCGAAGGTACATTATAAGTTTTATTTCACATCGTTGCTGGATGATACCGAAAAGTATATTTTGCTAGATATTCTGCACGAGGATAATCCATATGTTGAGATGGTGACAATGCCCATAGAAAGTGCTTTTTTGATAACAGATGGAGAACCGGTAAATGTAGTTATGCCAACAATTGATTGTATCTTAGGTGACAAGTTAACGGCATTTGCACCCAATACCACTGGGATACCATACGGGAAAGATAAAGAACTGGAAATTATGAAGCAGTTGTTTGATGTCAGTATTTTGTTTGATAAAGTTTCAAATCTGGACCATGTGAGAGAGACATTTACTGAAATTGCGCAGAATGAATTGAATTATAGGGAAATGACAGATAAAACGCCGGATGATGTTCTTCGTGATATTTATGATACGTCCTTCATCGTCTCAATGAGGGGGGCAGTAAATAAAAATGAATTTAAAGAATTGGAGCTTGGCGTTAAGCGTGTAAGGAGCCATATTTTCTCCAGAAACTTTATTATTGAGGAAGCTCTGTTATGCGCCTCAAAGGCAGCATACTGTGCAATGTTGCTTATGTCAAAGTATAATTCTATTGAAAGATTTGATGAATCTATGAATTTGAGCAAGGAAGTCATTGAACTTGAAGGTTATGATAAATACTTCAAGACGATTAAAAAGATAACACCGGAAGGGTTTTATTATTGGAAGAAAGCCGTAGAATTGCATAATAAACTTTGAAAGTGAAATAAAATTTGCATAGTACAAAAACGCCCAATGTTTTGTGGTAGGTGGAACTATAATGATGAGTTATTATCATCTGGGACATAGAGTATAGATTTGATAAATGGTGAATTCTTGTGGAAAACAAAGATAAAGTTATAAGTGAATTACAAGACAAAATACTTCTTCTCGAGTCAAAAGTTAAATATCTTCAAGGGATTTTGCAAGACGCAAAAATCTCTTATGAAGTGTGCTTGAATAATGAAACAAGTATTAGCACTGCTGATAAAAATATTGACCAAGGAGCTCGCATTATAAAAGAGGAGATTACAAAGAGTCATTTCAGATTCTTCTACTCCATGTTCAAAGGAAGAATGGATGTATATAGTAAACGAGGAGGAAAACCAAGTCCTAAAACAGGAAAGACAGGTTATTATACTCAGTGTTGGAATTTTTGGAAAGATGGTATATGTCCTAAGAAGAATGGGAAAAGGATCAAATGCAATGAGTGCAATAATCAGAAGTATAAGCAACTAAGAGGTAAAGTAATTATGCAGCATTTGATTGGAGAAAAAGAAGATTGCTCCGATGTTATTGGATTGTACCCAATATTAGAAGATGAAACCTGTAATTTTCTCGTCTTTGATTTTGATAACCATGATGAAAAGAGTGAGGTTGATGATTTTGCTAATACAGATGATGAATGGATTGGTGAAGTTAATGCAATGAGATCAATCTGTCAGCTTAATGATGTAAATATCTTAGTTGAGCGATCAAGATCCGGAAAAGGTGCACATATTTGGCTCTTTTTTCAGGAGTCTATTCCAGCAGCTATAGCTAGAAAATTTGGTGCTGCCTTACTCACTAAAGGAGCAGAGTCTGTAAATCAAAAAAGTTTTAAGTCCTATGATCGAATGTTACCTGCACAAGATTATTTGCCTGAAGGCAGACTGGGAAATCTTATTGCATTGCCTTTACAAGGGCAAGCTTTAAAATATGGCATAGTGCTTTTATTGACGAAAACTGGGATGCATATCCTGATCAGTGGCAAAAACTCAGGTCAATCAACAAAATATCGAGAACATTTGTTGATGAAAAAATAAGTGAATGGTCTGCTGGCGGTTTGCTGGGAATGCTTGCAGGAGATATGAATGGATCAGTAGAAAATAGTAGCAATAGCATATCTAAGCCCTGGGAAAAGAAAAAGAGAAATTTTAAACTTGATGATGTAGATGGTACATTAGATATCACAATGGCTAATCAGATATTTATTGATACGTCAAATGTAAGTCCAAGATTACTGAATCAAATTAGAAGGTTGGCTGCTTTTAGTAATCCAGAGTATTATAAGAATCAAGCCATGGGATTTGGGACTAGAGGAACAGCTAGGATTATATCGTGTAGTCGAGATATTGATCAGTATCTTTGTATACCTCGTGGCTGTGAAGAAAAACTAGTGGAAAAACTTGATGAGTCAGGCATAGTCTACAAAAAAATAGACAGAAGGCAGGAAGGTACAAAGATTGCAGTTACGTTTATTGGTGAACTACGTCCTGAACAGCAGAAGGCTTCTGAAGAAATCATGAAGCATGATATTGGAGTATTGGGAGCTGCAACTGCATTTGGGAAAACCGCGGTGGGTGCCTATTTAGTTGCAGCCAGGAAAGTGAATACGTTAATTCTGGTTCATAATACAGAAATCATGAAAAACTGGGTTGAGGACTTTGAAAAGTTCTTGATTGTAGATGAAGAACCTCCAGAATATCGAACACCAACAGGTAGAGTAAAAAAGCGAAAAAGTGTCATCGGTCGTATGTATGCAGGACATAATTCAGTAACTGGAATTATCGATGTTGTTATGATTTCATCATTGGGGAAGAATGGTGAGATAAATCAACTTGTAAAAGACTACGGTCTTGTTATTATGGATGAATGTCATCATGGCGCTTCGCAAACATCAGAAGAAGTACTGAATGAAGTGAATGCCAAATATGTTTATGGACTTACTGCAACACCAAAACGAGATGATGGTCAGGAAGCCAAAATATTTATGCAGTTTGGACCGATACGTTATCGTTATACTGCTAAAGATAAAGCGAAGGAGCAGGGAATTGAGCACTTTGTATATCCACGGTTTACAAGGCTTGTTCATCCAGATGGAGAAACGATTAAAATAAATGATGCCTATAAATTGGCTAGAGAAAGTGAAATCAGAAATGAGCAGATTATTGCTGATGTTTCAATATGTTTGGAAAATGGAAGAACACCACTGGTTTTAACAAAATTCAAAGATCATGCTGCTATATTATTTGATTTGCTAGAAGATAGAGCTGATCACATTTTTCTTTTACAAGGCGGTAAAAAAGCTAGGGAAAAAGACATAATCAGACAACAGATGAAAGCAGTTCCAGAAGAAGAAACGATTATTCTTGTTGCAATTGGACAGTATGTTGGTGAAGGGTTTAATTACCCAAGATTGGATACGATGATGCTTACAACTCCAATCGCTTGGGAAGGCAATTTGGAACAGTATGCAGGTAGACTTCATAGAGATTTTGATGGGAAGCAAGAAGTTATTATTTATGACTATGTGGATTCACATATCCGGGTACTTGAAAGAATGTATCACAAAAGACTTAGAGCTTATAAGAAAATTGGATATGAAATATGTATGGCATTGATTGATAAGAAACAAAGTGCAAATGCTATTTATGATAAGAAATCTTATCAGGAAGTCTATTTAAAGGATTTAAAAGAATCAAACAAAAACGTGATTATATCTAGTCCTGGAATCAACGAGAGAAAAGTAAAACAATTGATAGCTTTAATACAGAAAAGGCAGGAAGCAGGTATATCAGTTAAGGTTCTAACATTATCACCTGAAAGCTATCCTGAAAAAAGAATTGTAAAGACAAGAGAATTAGTTGAGCAATTAACTGATGCGGGTATCAAAGTTATAGGACGGTCAACCATGCACGAGCATTATGCCATCATCGATGAAGAGATTGTATGGTATGGTAGTATGAATTTGTTGTCAGGAGAAAAAGAAAATGACAATTTAATGAGAGTATTAAGTAAGGACGTTGCACAGGAGTTAATGGAAATTACATTTCAAAGTGTTGCTCATGGTTGAAGTGAAGGATTAATTGATGATGTATAAGAATATGAAAGCAAGTATGTTCTTAGCCCAAATACCACCCCAAAAATTCGTATTAGATGAACTTGATGAAAGTTCAGTATGTCGGAAATTCCGACGAACTGCATCTGATAAAAAATATAATACAAAAATTAAAACGTGATGTTACAATAGAATGTCTATTGTGTTTACTTATGAAGAAACGGTTCTTGTTTGCGGGATATAAAAGAAGTTGAAGTTTTATGTTGCAAATACTTATTGGTATTCATACTAGCGGTACAGTGTTAATTAAACGTATTCCTATACCTTGTACTTGCCATGTTGAGACGATAATTCTGCTGATAAATAATGGTTCGAAGGCGAAAAAGTAGAGTTTGACCACAAAATGATGTGGTTGCGGACCGATTTTGAGGCAAAAATGGGGTCGAAATATAGATGACATAGGGTGATTTGATGAATTGACCATTAAATCACCCTAATTTAGTTTTAGAGGAGGTGACCATATACAAATGAATTTGAAGGATAGAGCACGTCGAATAAAGACAGACATACCAGCGATAATGATTGCCTTAAAAGATAGAGAGACACCTATTATGGCAAAAGTTCTAGCCGGAATAATTATTGTTTATGCGCTGTCTCCGGTAGATCTTATTCCAGATTTTATCCCGGTGTTAGGTTATTTAGATGACCTTATTATCCTCCCGGCATTAATAATACTTGTTATTAAATTGATTCCGGATGAGGTTATGAATAGATATAGAGCAGAAGCTGACGACTTAGCCAAGAAGCAGAAAAAATGGTTTTACGCTATTCCGTTTGTAGTAATCTGGATATTGATATTGCTAATAATCTGCATCAAAATATTTTTGTAGTTTGATAATAAAATAAAAAATTATAAGTATAGAAAGATCGAGTTCAAATCGTGATAAATTGCGATAAAGATACTCGGTCTTTTTTATTGCATACAATTAAGAAAGTGAGGACAAGTGAATATCAAAACTATTTATGTTGTTATCCGGCAAATTACCCGCACCACAAATCATCTGTATCAGTCACAATAAAAGAAGGTACTGGATAAAATATTCTGCTGCATAACGCGTCAGATTGTTTTATCCGGTACCTTCTTGTGTTATCATAAGTCGTTTACTTTTAGTTTGAAACAGGAAGTTGCTCCCTTAATATTTCATAGAAAACCCACCGTTTAATGCTATTGTTTAAATCAATTCTATGCGGTTTGTAAGACGTAATCAATTAGACGAAAAAAACTCTATTGAGATTAATTTTAGTCTTTTCCTTTTCTTCGGCAGCGTGACCAAGAATGCAAAATCCAATGCCCTCTACATCCTCAGTAATTCCCCACTTGTAAAGTAAAGCTTTACCTTCCTCTGATTCGAACACCTCTTTAGCGCGATGTATCCAACGACTATCAATATTCATACTCCAAGCTGCATTCATTAAATTACCCATTGCAAGAGTACCGTCATTAATATAAGTTAGTTCCTTTACTGCAAGAACAATTATTACATCCTTTGCTCCATAGAATGGATCAAAAGGCATACCTGCAATAGCAGCGTTCATTTTTGAAAGTTTTTTAACTGTTTCATCATCCTGTACTACAACAAATCGTTGAGATTGTTTATTCATTCCGGATGGTGCATTCAATCCAGCAGAAACGATGTCCTCTATTTCTTCACGTGTAATATGTTCTGGCTTATAGCTGCGACAGCTTTTACGGGAAACAAGATTTTTTACAACTTCATTCATTTTATTAAACCTCCTAGTTTTCGGAATTTTATTTCTTTACATCTCAGTTTATAATAGTATATAATTTATATCAAGTACGCAGTTTGTACAAACTAAGTATACTATACCATACTAAAGGGGATATCAACATGACTTATGAAGAATTCAAAAAGTACATAAAAACGATGGATAATAGTTCAAATTGTCCAGTAAAACGAACCTTTGAAATCTTTCAAGGAAAGTGGTCAACAAGCGTTTTGTTTGTTTTGATACGAAATAACCCTCAACGATTCGGAAGCTTAAAGAAAGAAATTCCTAATATTACAAATACTATGTTGACATCAACTTTACGAGAACTTGAAGCGCAGGGATTGGTAAATAGAATTCAATATAATGAAATTCCGCCACGCGTTGAATACTCTTTAACAGAAGCGGGACAAAGCATATACAAAATATTAGAGGTTATGGCTGAATGGGCACATGAATATAAGAAATAATATCATCTGTGAAAATCGCTTCTATGCGGAATCATGTTTGGTAAGTGTCGATATTGAAGGATAACAAAACCCTGCGATTTATTTTCGGTAGGGTCAGCTATTTATCAGATAGAGATTATAAGAATAGCTAATTGTATCAAAAGCAAAGTAGGCTTCAAATTGACGAAAAAAGTGGTTTGCCTAGGCGACCAGTTTTTAAATATAGGTTACTTCCAAGGCTCGTTCCTGCTCTCTCGACATCATTTTTGTCTACTCAAGCCATGTGGAGACGGTAGTATTGATAACAAAGGTAAAATAATATAAGCCTGGAAGGGCCTTATTCGGGGCGTAGAGGCAGGATAAATGCAGCAAAGTATTCGACTAGAGCTATAACTTAATGTGTGTGTATCTTCGAGGCGAAAACCTATCCACTGTGGATAGGTTTTTTTTCTTAAATCAAACAAATTCTAGTGAAAATCAGGTGTTTTCATCTACTAAACACATTGAATCAGGTGTTGACATGAACCTAATGTACATATATATACTTTTAATTGTATTCAAAGCGCTTTGTTATTTACTTAACAACCAAATTAAATGAAAAGGATTGGTATTATTTATGGGGATTTTTCAATCACGACACGGTTTATCTAAGACCAGAGTTTTTTTGATGTTGGCAATGCTATATCTAAGCACTATGTGTACTATGGCGGATTTGCTAATTACACCACTAGCAAATGATTTGTATGAAATTTTTGCGGGGGCTCCCACTTGGCTTATTAGCTTTGGAATTACGGGGACTTCCTTATCTGCCATTCCCTTTATGATCATTTCAGGTTTATTATGCGATCGTATTGACAAAAAGAAAATAATGGTTGGTGGCTTCATGATTTATATGATTGGAGGAATTTTCGGTGGACTTATAGTAAATATATACTATTTTGTTTTTATGCGTTTTCTTGTGGGAGCAGCATGGGGAATTACAAACACTGCAGCCTTTACAATTTTATCTGACTTCTTCAACGATGATGGGCAAGCTCATGCGCAATCTGTGTCAGGGTACAGCATTTCTGTTGCGATTGCAGGCGCATCGCTCTCTTTACTAGGTGGAATGCTTGCTGTTCAAGGCTGGCGTAATGTTTTTTACGGATATTGGATTTCAATCCCGGTTCTTGTGGGGCTGATTATTTTACTTCCTTCTTTGCCGCCGGTGACAAAGAAGTCGGAAAGTGCAGAAGGGCATGTTACTGTACCGAATAACTGGTGGACAAAGCTGATTCCACTTACACTTCAGATTATATTTATTGCTGGTTGTTACTTTCAGATTCAGTACATGGTTTCATTCTATGTTGCTGATTCCGAATTGGGGAACGTGGCCTTCGCCGGTATGTTGATCTCATTCGAAATATTGTCTACCGCGGGGGGGGCTTTAGTATATCCAATTCTCAAGAAGAAGTTGGGAGATGATAAGGTTTATATGCCTGGAGTCTTATTAGTGGGACTAAGTTTCTTAGCTATGGCATTCTACCCGACAAGACTTGTTGCGATTATTGCTTGTAGCTGTATTGGTTTTGGTTATATTACCTTTTATTGTTATTTCTACTCCCACTATGCAAATCTAGTTCCGGTGGAAAAGCTCGGCACAGCAACATCGATTGTCGGTATTTGTGAGGCTTTGGCGGGATTGTCTACTTCATATGTACTTGTGTGGTTGATCGGACTGTCTCCAAACGGCAGTAGCGTTCAGATATGGTGGATATTTGGTGCAGTTCCACTTGCTGTTCTAGTCATTTCGATTGTGTTTCTTAAGATACGTCCTAAGCGAATGCTTCAATCAGACATTTGTAATATACAAGATGAAATTATTTAGGGAGAAATCAAATGGATAAGTATGCTGATTTAGTGCTATTTAGTAAAAATATTTATACTGTAAATAAAGATGAAAATTATGATGGTGGTGTAGCTGTTTCGGGAAATACCATTTTGAAAGTAGGGTCAAGAGCGGAAATTGAAACATTAATTAATACGAGCACCCAAATATATGATATGGGTGAAAAATTGATTATGCCTGGGTTTATTGATTCTCATACACACATTGAGGGTCCGCTCAGCATGAAAAAAAGAGCGAATCTTTATAATATCAAATCAAAAGAAGAATGTGTGAAAGTTATGAAGGAATGGGCGGATAGCCATCCTGATGATGAATGGGTTGGAGGCGTAGGATGGAATTTGGGTAATTGGGAGGATCGTACTTTACCGACAAAAGAATTACTCGATGCCATTATTCCAGATCGACCGGTTTTTTTGCAGGACCAGGACTATCACAATGGTTGGTTTAATAGTAAAGCGTTGGAATTGATTGGGGTCAATAAGGATACTCCGGAAGGTGAAAGCAGTGGTTTTATACAAAAGGATGAAAGTGGAGAACCTACGGGTTATATTCAGGATGGATATGTGTTTCATGCTTATCATTTAGCAGTTTCCAAACCGATTGAGGAAAACCCTGATAAATATTTGCCTGAATCTCTCAACTTGCATAACGAACTTGGTATTACTTCCATCAACGAGATGTACAACAGAAAAAATGGAGATCCTATTGTAGACTATTGGAGCCAGCTTGAGCAAAACAACAAGTTGAATCTTCGCATATTTTTTCATTATTGTCCTTTTGAAAATTCGATAGAAACCTTGAAACAGGATCGGGAACAATACCAAAGTGAAAAATTAAGGCTCAATGGGACAAAGATATTTATGGATGGCGTATGGTCAACCCATTCAGCAGCAATGTTAACCCCTTATGCGGATATGCCTGATTTTGCGGGAGAATTATACCATACTCCTGAAGAACTACGGGACAAAATTATGAGTACAGATAAAGAAGGCTTTTATACTCGTATTCATTGCAGTGGAGATAGAGCAGTACGTGTTTCACTAGATGCTTATGAAGCAGCGATCAAAGAGAATCCTTTATGGAATAGACGTCACTCTGTTGAACACAACGATTTGGTTCATGCAGACGATATTTCACGTTTTGCTAAGCTTGGAGTTATAGCAAATGTTACGCCTTGGTTTATAATGCCAACTGTGAAATGGGAAAATAATCCCCTTCATTATGTCTATAACGAAGAACAGTTAAGTGAACTTTGGCGCTTTAAATCGTTGTTGGATAGTGGGGCAACGGTTACTTACGGAGCTGATTGTATTGGAGAATCTCTAAACCCTCTTGAACAGATATATCGTGGTTTGACACGCATAGCTTTGGATGGGAAACCCCAAGGTGGATTTATGATGGAAGAAAAAATATCAGTTAAGGAAGGTATCCGTTGTTATACCATTAATGGCGCTTATGAATTAGGTATGGAGGATCGGTTGGGTACCTTGGAGGCTGGGAAACTAGCAGACATCATTGTTTTGGATAGAAATATTATGGATATTCCAGCAGAAGATCTCCTTAACACTAAAGTAGTATTAACTTTAGTGGATGGAAAAGTAGTTTATGAAAACCAATAACAAAAGTAGAAATCAAGGTCAAATTCGAATACATTTTGAAAATACGATGAAATGTCATTGATTTTCAAGGGAATGATGAGATTCTACAAAGTATAAATAATAACATAGAACATTAAAAGCCTTGCAAATCAAGGTTCGGAAATTCGGAAATACTATTCCGTTTGATAGGAGGTATAAAATGGATAAAGTTGTAACAAGTGAACAGGCTATTGAATCTATAAAAGACGGTGATACTATCATGATTGGTGGATTTGGAGGAAATGGGTCACCACACTCACTTATCGATGCTCTAGTAAAAAAAAATGTTAAGGATCTTATACTCATATGTAACGACGCAGGTACTCCAGATTTTGGTGTTGCAAAATTATTCGCAAACAAACAAGTCAAAAAACTCTATACCTCAATAGTGGGTCCAAATCCAGATGCTGTAAACAGGTTGGCTGAAGGAGAGTTTGAATGTGTGTTAATTCCACAGGGGAGTATTGCCGAGATGATTCGGGCAGGTGGTTATGGCTTGGGAGGAATCCTTACAAAGACAGGACTAGGAACTTTGATTGAAGAAGGCAAACAGAAAGTCATCATTAAAGGTGAAGAATATCTGCTGGAAGAAGCACTAAAGGCTGACTTTGCACTGATCTACGCTTCGAAGGGTGATTGTGCCGGCAACGCAAAATACTATGGTTCTGCTCATGCACAGTCCCCAAGTATGGCAGCTGCTGCGAAACATACGATTCTGGAGGTTGGTGAACTGCTGGAGATTGGCGAACTCAGCCCTGAAGAAATTCATACTCAACAAGTCTTGATTGATGCAGTGGTTGTCAAAGGAGGACAAAATGGATAAAGAATTAATGGCGAAGTTTATCGCAAAGCGAATAGCCGGAGAACTCAAATATGGGACTTTGGTAAATCTGGGTGTTGGCCTCCCGACCGCAGTTACAGATTATGTTAGTCCTGACAGAGAGATTCTTATGCATGGTGAGAATGGCGTAATTGGTTTAGGCAAATCTGCGTTTAATGTCATCAACAAGACCAGTGGAAAAAATAATACCATCAGTGAAGAGGATACACTGGTTATAAATGCTGGTGCTGGGAAGGTTGGAATTCAAGCGGGTGCATCTTTCTTTGACAGTGCGACTTCCTTTGGATTGATTCGCGGAGGGCATGTAGACGTAACAGTTTTAGGAACAATGGAAGTAGATGAAGAAGGGAATATTGCCAACTATATGATTCCTGGAAAAAAGGTTGCAGGCATGGGTGGTGCGATGGATCTTTGTACGGGTTGTCCGAAGGTTATCGTTGCAACCTACCATACTGTTAAAAATCAACCAAAGATCCTCAAAAAGTGCACATTACCACTTACAGCTGTAAAAGTAGTTGATACGATAGTCACAGAAATGGGAGTTTTCGATGTCACACCTGAAGGTATAAAGGTTCGTGAGTATAATCCTGAATATACTATTGAACAGATAAAAGCTGCTACAGGATGTACGTTAATCGTACCATCTGACGTGCAAACAACACCGAAGGAATATTTTGAGAATCTTTAAACATGACAATATTTAATACTGGCGTTCATACTTAAAGTACAGTTGAAATACGGGTAAACAAAAATTAAACTATGAACGGAAGATTAAGTCTATCTGCTGTTTTAAAGAAGTTATAATCATGTTATTGAAAAATTGCACGGAATAGAACATATGAACTTATAAAATTCAATGATAATAAAAAGCATGTATCCGTTGGTTATGTTGTTAAACATTGGATTTAATGTTTGAATGTGTATTTTGGTGTACGAAGTTAAGCAATTAAGCTGAGAAATTTTATATACACACGGAGGTTTTTTATGGCATTCACTAAAGCATATATCCCCTATGGAGGATATTATTCATCACCTTTTGTTCGTTGGAAAGGGGCACTTAGTTCAGAAAATCCGGTTGTTCTGAGTGCTGATACCGCACGACGATGGTTTCTTGAAAAGAATATTGATCCTACTATAGCTGATTTCCTTTATATGGGTACTACAGTAACTAACCCACTGACTTTTTACAGTCATGTTTATGCTTCTGCCGTGATAGCAGACAGGAAAAAAGAAATTCCAGCACTTGGAGTAAACCAAGTATGTTCCACTTCTACAACGACCTTAGGATTAGCAGCAAATGACATAGAGTTAGGCAACTACGATGGAGTCTTTTGCCTTTCTACTGATCGCTGTTCAAGCAGTCCGCTTCTGATAACGCCTAATCCAAGAACTAACGGATTTGATACTGAAAACATTGTTTTAGATAACTTCAAAAGAGATCCGTCTCCTGGAGCTGGCTTGGAAATGTATCAAACAGCAGAGTTAGTTGCAAAAGAAGCCGGGATTACCAGAGAAGAATGTGATGAAGTTGCATTGCTAAGATATGAGCAGTATCTAGATGCACTTGCGAATGATAGAGAATTTCAAAAACGTTATATGTTTCCAATTGAGATAAAAGAACGAAAAAAAGAAACCAAAATAATCTCTGAGGATGAAGGCATCACTCCTACAACTGCAGAAGCATTGGCACAGCTTAAACCAATCCAAGAAGGCGGAGTTTTAACATTTGGCAGTCAAACACATCCGGCTGATGGAAACTGTGGTATTATTGCAACTACAAGAGAAAAAGCAAATGAAATAAGTACTGACAAGAATATTAATATACAAATATTGTCTTATGGTATCGTAAGAATAGGTGCAGGACGTATGGCTGCGGCTCCAGTGCCGGCATTAGAAAAAGCTCTTGGCATTGCCGGAATAAAAGTAAGCGACCTAACACAAGTTAAAACACATAATCCATTTGCTGTTAATGATGTTAATTTAGGAAAAATGCTGAATATTGATCAGAGAATCATTAATAATTGTGGTTCTTCAATGATCTATGGACATCCTCAAGGACCAACGGCCGGTAGATCCATTATTGAACTTATTGAATTGTTGGTTGCACAAGGCGGTGGTTATGGTGCATTTACTGGATGTGCCGCTGGAGATGTTGGCGCTTCTATAGTTATTAAGGTATCCTAAATTAAAGTATATGAGGGTTCTTACTATAAGCGCTTCAAAAGAAAATGTTTTATTATAACATAACCAAAAATGAATGCTTCCTTTGACCGGTGGAAGTAAGCTTTGAAAATTAGAGAATATTATATGACTAAGAGCGTCAAAAGGTTATGAAATCACCTTTTGACGCTCTTATCATATTGTGGAAGAATCAGAGTTGAAAACTGCAAGAAAAAAACTTAAAAATGATGCAACTATCTTATCGTACTGATCTTAGATTGTATATGACACCTTCTTTTGAAGTAATTACTAAAGAAGATAAGAAAATAAATTACCGCTGGAACCAGATGTCTTTACTACGTGTATTCTAAAAAGTATAATTAAATAAAAAGAAAGGATAGCAATATGGATTATAAGTATTCAACAAGTGATATATGTAAACTTTGTGGTATTAGCCGTAAACAATTAAGATACTACGAGGAGAAAGGGTTAATCAAAGGTGTAAAACGTAATGATGTCAATAACTATAGATACTACTCCGATTATGCATTCTTAGAATTGATGTCCATTCGAGAGTTTAGGCGAATGGAGTTTTCAATAGAAGAAATTCGTGACATGTTAGTTCAACCAGGTGTTAGTGCTATTCGAGAGGCAATTAAAAAAAAGATTTTCATTGAAAAAGATCGTTTGAACCGTAGCCTTTTACTCTATGAACAGTACAATAATCGTTATCTTCGACTTACAAATACAATTTCTATGTTGCAAGACCATGTTAGTGAAGGTAATTCACCAAAATATGAAGTGATAGAATTTGAAGCTAAGAATGTGATTTCCGTTTCCTCGAAAGGTACCTTCATTGGAAATAAAGAAATAGAAGAAATGGCTAAACTGACAAATATCATAGATGAATATGATCTTATTACTTCTGGTCCAGTAATCAATATCTTCAATGGACATTTCGATAGCGTAGCTTGTGAATTTAGCGACGATCCACATGAAATTAATCTTTGTATGCCTGTTGTTGAAATAAGGACTCCTTGCCCTTATTACAAAAGGATTAAAGCGGTAAAAGTTTTGTCAACATTTTATTTCGGTGATTATTTAGTGGGCTTGAGTGAAGCATATATCGATATGCTTCATTGGGCAAAAGAGAACGGTTATAGACTATCTAATGTTAGTATTGAAGAGTGGTTGATAGGTCCTCTCGACACGTTTAGGCGAGAAAATTGGGTTGTCAAAATTATGATTCCTCTTGAAGATCAATATATAATATTGGATTAAAATGCTATTTACTCAACTTTTCAGGAATGCTGTTTTTGGTGGTAATCAAAAAAGAACCGAGCCTATATAGAACTAACTGGGTGTCAGCTTGAAATCTGATAGGTGAAGCACCTGATGCTTATCCTTTGAATGGCTGTTAGGGAACCGTCAAATGGTTGTCGATTTTCCATATATTGAGACTATCGTGGAACTACAAAAGATGTTATAAATGAAAATGAATAATGACGTTATCTAGAGATGCTATTGACACACTAGCATCTCTTTTTTGTAGACTCACATCATTCGACAATAAACAGCTACAGAATTTGCTTAACAAAACCACTGCTTAAGGGTATTATAAGAAGGAATGACACCAACAGTATTGGTTATAATAGAAAGGGTCCTTTGGACATGAAACAACGTCTTAATATTAAGTGTATATATTCACTCTTACTACTAGTGATTGTAGCAACAATGGCAGGGACGGTACAAGTCTGGGCAACCAGTTCGACTGAAGCCGAAGAGTCACTGGAGCTGCTTACAGCAGAAGAACAGAAAGTTATTGAAGATCTCTATGTTCTTGAACAGGAGATTGAGGGCAGTCGGTACAAGATTGAAAGATTACAGGAGGAAATTGCTACGATTGAATCTTCCGTGGAAACGAATGAAATAAGTATCATGGAGAAGCAAGTTTTATTCGATAGAAACAAAGCCTTGTTGGGGGAAGTGTTAGTAGCCTATCAACAGCAGGGGCCTGCCTCGTTCGTTGAGATTATTCTCAATTCTGAGAGTATCGGTGATTTGGTTTATCGAATCAATGTACTACGTGACCTTGCTGTAGGCACAGGAGAACTGTTGACAAACCTTGAGGATGGGCAAAAGGCACTTGAAGCTCAGACGACTCAGTTAAATGAAGATAAGGTGAAATTACAGACTGAAACCACAAACCTTGAGGAGGAGCTCCTATCCCTAGAGTCAGCAAAGCAGGCACAACAGGACTACTTGATTGAGCTGGCTGAAGACAGAGCCTATTATGAAGCCCTGATTACCGATATCAACAATGCTTGGGATGTTATGAAAGAAGAATTCTATCAGGCAAGCCAAGGTTTTGAAAAGCTGGCTGAAGGTGGTGAACTGTCTTCGGATATGCTTAGTATTGGGTTGTCCTTGATGGGCATCAAAGTTACCATAACAGAAGAATCATTTAATAAGGTTATACAAAACAGCGATGAAATACCCAATATGTCCTTTGACTTTAATGAAGGCGGTATTCAATTGGATATGCCAAGTTACCACCTAACACTCTATGGTAACTTTGTACCTGATGATAAGAACCGCTTAATCTTTAAAGTGGATGAAGGCAGCTTCTATGATGTGCCCTTAGAGCCATCCTCTATAGACGATTTATTTACCCTAAGTGAGTTGGTTCTAAACGTTCAGCCACTGTTATTTGGTGACTATTATATTAAGGAAGTACGTACAGCAGACGGCTATATGGTTTTGTACTTGCGATAAAAGAAAGGTTTGTTCAATGATTCGAGGAGAAAATGTATCGTTAACTTATTCGGATGGCACAGTGGCACTTAAGCCATTTGATTTAGCCATAAAACCGGGAGAATTAATCTATGTCACCGGGCCAAGTGGATCAGGCAAGACCAGCTTTATGAAGATGTTGATCGGCCAAACATTTCCATCTGGAGGAAAGCTTGAAGTCCTTTCAACGCTTATATCAAAGAAAAATGAAAAATCATTTCGTCAAATGAGGTTACAAGAGGGGGCGGTTTTTCAAGAATTTCGCTTAATTCCTGGCAAAACGGCGCTGGATAATGTGATGCTTGGCATGCGTATATTAGATCAACCAGGGGTATCCATTAAGGAAGAGAGTTTGGCAGCCTTAAATCGCGTAGGTCTTGAACATAAAATCCACGCCAAGGTAGATAATCTTTCTTATGGTGAGCGTCAACGTGTTGCTATAGCCCGAGCAGTTGCTAGGAAGCCGGCACTTATATTGGCCGATGAACCGACAGGCAATCTGGATCATGACAACGCTATGAATATACTCAACCTGTTATCTTCTTTCAGGGATAACAAAACGACCGTCATCATTACGTCCCATGCAACCCATTTGATAGAGGGTAACCCAGCAGCTAGATACATGTACATTAATAAAGGCGACTTGAAGATCGAAGACAGGTGATTGACAAATGAGATTGTTCTTGAAAAACAGTGGTTATTTTATTAAAGAAGCATATGGGCTATTTCGTCTAAATCTGTTGACCAATGTATTGTCTTTGGTTAGTACGATGCTCATATTTACAGTATTGTCACTTGGCATAGCCGGTTGGTGGATCAGCAATGAAGTTGTGGATGTTCTTGAGGGGCAAGCCATGACGAGTATCTATCTTGACGAAGGAACTGAGATGGAACTGGACGCTATATTAGAGGAAATCAGTTCAGTCATTGGTGTCAGGGATGCACAATATATCTCCGCTGAGATGGCGTATACAAGAATGGAAGAAGTCCTTGGCGAAGGCGCTAAAGTGTTGACTTTGTATGATGAGAACCCATTTCAAGCTTTTGTTGAAGTGGCAATAGATACTCAATACTTAGAGCTAACACTAGCCGCACTGGACAATATGGAAGCAGTGACCACTGTCAGAGATAATAGAGCGGTGTTGACGAGATTGAAAGAGATTTCTAGTGTCCTGAATCTACTAAGCTATCTTGTGTTGACATCTGTGGGCTTTACGACCTTCATTATCATGTCCCATATCATCAGACAAGGGATATATCACCACCGTGAGCAAATCAACACTTTGATTCTGTTAGGTGCGTCAAAAGCGTTCATAGCCACACCTTTTTTTGTTCAAGGTGTAGGGCTTACACTAGTTGGTGGGTTGATGTCAATAGTCATGACTTATGGCGCCCTATCCAGTTTGTATCCAATGCTTGCTGGACCATTGCCATTTATTCCGTTGCCTGATTTGACATCTGTCATGAACAATATTACGATAACAATGATATTCCTTAGTTTATTGCTTGGTTTTGCAGGCAGTATGTTGGGGATGAAATCTCTAAAAAGCGTCAGTGGCGCCTAATCAGTTAGTAAGAAAGGTCTTAGTACCATGATAAAAGTAGAAAATATGTCGTATTCTTTTCCACAAAAGAATTTATACAATAATGTATCATTCACCATTGAACAAGGGCAGCATTGCGCCTTTATAGGAAGTAGCGGTTCAGGTAAAAGTACCTTGGTGGACATTATCCTAAACCCTGACAACATCATGTTTAAGGGTGAACTTGCAATGGAGATAAGCACCAAGATCGGTTGTGTCAGTCAGTTCTCCCATGTGGTCGAAAGAGATGACATGACGGTATTTGACTATCTGGCAAATGATTTTGTAAGCCTTGAGAAGGCCATTGAGATAATCTGCGAAGAGATGGCCACAGCCGAGGATCTGGAATCAGTTATGGAGCGTTATCAGGAGGCATTTGATCGTTTTGAAGCAATGGGCGGTAATGCTTACGAAAGTCAAATCAACAGCCAGCTGAACTTGGCTGATTTATCCAAGTATAGGGACCTTAATGTTGCCAAGCTCAGTGGCGGCGAATTCAAGCTTATACAGATCATCAAAGAGATGATGGCCAACCCTGAACTTGTGATTATGGACGAACCGGATGTTTTTCTGGACTTTGAGAATCTGAACGCCCTTAGAAAATTATTGAATCATCACAAGGGAACCCTCCTTATTATTACTCATAATAGGTATTTGTTGGACCATTGTTTTAACAAGATCCTTCATTTGGAAAATGAGGATATCAGGGAATTCGATGGTAAGTTCATTGAATATAATTTTAGTCTTTTACAGGAAAAAATCGAACAGCAAGCCCTTGCAGTAGCAGATGATGAGGAGATTGAACGTAACGAAGCCCTCATTGAGCGTTTGAGAGATGTAGCCAGTTATAATGCGGACAAAGCCAGGGGGAAATCCTTAAAAGCACGCGTGAAGATTCAAGAACGCTTGCTTAATAATCGTACAGAATCTCCATACGTGGAGATTAAGAGACCTGAGATAGATCTTTCTGTCAATTCAACACTGGAAAAGTTGGAAGGGGCAGAGATAAAAGAGTCTGGGGAAGATAGCGAGGGAAATGGTAAGGATGTTCTTGTGGTTGAGAATTACAGCGTTGCTTTTGATGACGTATTGCTTGAAAAGGTTAATTTCACCATTGGTGCCAATGAAAAAGTGGCATTGATTGGTGGTAATGGGACAGGCAAGACGACACTTATGAGAGAAATCGTCAAAGGTCAAAAACCGTCGATTATTCTTGGGGAGGATGTCACCGTATCTTATCTTTCACAAGTACAAAGTGAAGTACTGAATGAAAGTAACACAGTGCTTCAAGAGTTTATGGATATGGGATTTGCCACGTATTCCGAAGCCGAAACATTCTTGATGGACTATGGCTATACTCATGAGACGGTCAATCAGAAGATCAGCCAATTGTCAGGCGGAGAGAAGAACATATTACAGATAGCAAAGATGTCTGTCATACGTGGTAACTTACTTCTTTTGGATGAACCTACCAGCCACTTGGATACTTACTCTCAGATGGCTCTCGAAGAAGCTATCACGAACTATGATGGTGCTGTACTGATGATATCCCATGATTATTATTCCATTGTAAATTGTATGGACTATGTGTTGCTGATTGAAGATAAGACCATTCGTAAAGTGAAGATGAAAAAGTTTAAGCGTATGATCTACGCCAACTATTTTGACCGTGATTATCTTGCCTCAGAAGAAAAGAAAAAAGCTGTCGAGACAAAGATAGCTTTGGCCTTGAAAGAGAAGGATTTTGAATCAGCAAGAAAACTTTCAGAAGAATTGGAAGACATTATTAGCTTGTTGATATAGCCCTATAGTGATAAAATGTAAGCATTGGTTAAATGATATCCAATATCAAAATACCTATTGATATTGGGTGAATCAGAATAACAGATGACACTAGACCTAAAAGGGAGTTACGAAATGATTATAGCAGGATATAGTAAAGATGGTTGTGATTCCATTGAAAAGTGGGTAAAAAAGGGTGAGACAGGGGACTACGCGAAGGTTTGGACCTCAGATATTAAAGCACCCTCCTATATTGATTATGACGATGACTGTTTACTGGCAATTACCGCTAGTAAGCAGGAGGGCGTTTTGCACTACTTTGAGGCCGAAGGCGAAGGCTATAAGAAAGTGGATGAGCTTGTGTTCGATACAATGGGCCTTTGTCACATTGCCTATCTAAGAAAAAGTGGTCTTGTTCTTGCCAGTTCTTACCATCAAGGTGTATTGGTTGTGGCTAGAATTGCCTCGGGCAAATTTGACAGAAGTCCAGCATTCATCCATCAGCAACCTGGCCAAGATGGACTTTCTAGAATTCATTGTGCTGTACCAAATTGTGATGAAAGTCTTGTCTATGTAGCGAATATTGCGACCGATCAGATCTATGTTTATAAGGTGAAAGAAGAAGGGCTTGAACAATTCAAGGTCATTGATGTGAAAGAAGGATGTGGACCACGACATATTGTTGTGGATGATGCTAGAAATCGTTTGTATGTTGTGACGGAATATTCTTGTGATGTGATCGTAATAGACATTAATGGGGATGATTACCAAGTGAATAGCTATCACCCGATGTTGCCAGAAGGTTTTGAAGGTGTCAACGATGGTGGTGCTATAGATGTGAGCGGTGACAATAGATTCCTATATGTGACCAATCGAGGTCATGATTCTGTGGCTTGTTTCAACATTGAAAATGAGGTCAAAAGGTTCGACATCTATACTCATACCGGTCATTGGCCAAGACATATGTCCATGGTGACAGATACCCTTGTAGGCGTTGCCAACCGACGTGAAAACATGGTAGAGCTCATTGAGCGTGACCCTTTAACCGGTAAATTGTTGGGTAGAGTCGCTACCTTCGATTATATTGAACCTAGTTTCGTCCATTGATAAAGGAATCCTATGAAGCAGTTTAAACACATGGTGGCATTGTTTCTGATTATTGCAGTGACAATCACAACCTTCTATCATACAATTTATATTATTGAGCACCAAGATCATGTATGTTCTGGAGAAGGTTGTGAAACCTGTGTTCAACTTGAAATATCGGAACAAACCCTATCTTCAATAAAAAGTCTATGGATTGTAGGCTTTTTTCTATTGGGCAGCTTTTGCAGTGTAAAAGAAGTGACCATTGCATTGATCGATCAGGTGACCATTCATATAACACCAATAACTTTAAAAGTGAAACTTCTGAATTGAGATAAGTTCTTGTAGATATTTTGAGCCAACGCTGTGTTGGTTTATTTCTCGTGTTTTTATTAGGCTTATTGGAGGTTATCATGAAGAAAAAAATTGTAAGTATTATGATGTCGCTGATGTTAATTATATTAAGCGGTTGCGGCATACAAAGTCAATTGTCTGCTTCAGAGGCAGCAGAGGATTCAACCATAAATAAAATACAAATTGTAACGACGACCTTTGCCCCGTATGATTGGGCGCTAAATATCGTTGGTGACGCTAACCCACGTATTGACGTACGGATGCTTATGGAGCAAGGAACCGATTTTCATAATTATCAGCCTACAGCTGAAGATATCGCTTTAATCGGTTCTTGTGACTTGTTTATCCACGTTGGTGGTGAATCAGATGAATGGGTAGAGGATGTTCTTGGGACTATCAATAATCCGGATATGATGGTACTGAATCTTTTAGAAGAGGCGCCGGAATTAGCCCTTATTGAGGAACTTGTAGAGGGGATGGAAGAAGATCATGATCATGATGAGGAACCTGATGAACATGATTCAGAGAGTCATATGTATGATGAGCATGTATGGCTTTCGATGAAAAATGCCATAACTTATACAGACATGATCAGAGATAAAATTAGTATGTTGGATAGAGAAAATGCTGACGCCTATGAAGAAAATTACGAGACTTATTCGGAGGCGCTTTCAAAATTGGATCAAGACTATGAAGAGGCAATGACAGCTTTATCAGACAATGTATTGATATTTGGTGACCGTTTTCCATTTAGATATCTTTGTGAGGACTATGGGTTGCAATATTATGCGGCTTTTTCTGGTTGTAGTGCCGAGACGGAAGCAAGTTTTGAAACAATACTTTTTTTGGCAGGTAAAGTGAGTGAACTTGGCAGTCAGCATATATTTACTTTAGAAGGGTCGGATGTGGCTATAGCGAAGCTTATAGCCGATAATGCAACTGTTGAAAATGCAGAGATATTAAGCCTTAATTCATTACAATCTGTAACACGCTCTGATTTAGACTATGGGCTTAGCTATGTGGATGTTATGACGGATAACCTTAAGGTTCTTATTCAGGGATTGGAGGTTAAATAGATGACCCTATTAGAATGTCAAGATTTATTGATTGGCTATGATCATCCAATCATGGATACCATTCAATTGAGTATCGAGGAAGGTTCTTATACTGTGATTGCCGGAGAGAACGGTAGTGGCAAGAGTACTCTGCTAAAGACGATACTTGGTATAATACGCCCTATATCAGGCACCGTTAATTATCTCCCACAAGGTCGGCAAAATATTGGGTATGTACCACAACAGGCTGATCTGTTACCTGATTTTCCAGCGACAGTAAGAGAAGTTGTACAATCAGGTGCTCTTAATTATATGAAGTATAATTTATTAATGAATAGAAGCATTAAAAATGAGTTGAAAGATGTCCTGGAACGAATGGAATTGACCCATATAGCCAATCATAGCGTTCATAGACTTTCTGGAGGTCAAAAGCAACGTATGTTGATTGCCAGGGCTTTGATGGCGTCAAGAACTTTTCTTGTACTAGATGAGCCAACCAATGGCATTGATCCTATGGGAAGAAGCAGGATATATCGCTTGCTTGATACTTTGCACAAAGATGGGGTTACCATTTTAATGATCTCACATGACATTGATACTGCCTATTCCTATGCGACGCAGATTATCGAATTATCGGATGGTGGGTTAATCGTCAAGGAGGGACTAAAAAGATGATGGAACAGTTGGCATTTTATCTTTCATACCCCTTTGTTCAAAATGCAATCTTAGTAGGGATGTTGACGGCTCTTAGCGCCTCTTTGCTAGGTATTGTTCTGGTCGCTAGAAGATTTTCATTTATTGGTAGTGGTCTATCCCACGTCGCATTTGGTACTTACGGTGTTGCTATGGTTATAGGTTTGCTGAATGATATGCTGTTAGTGATGCCACTGACCATTGTTGTTGCATTGGTTCTTCTTAGATCCAAACAACTAAAATGGCGTGGTGATATCATGGTAGCAATGATTTCTGTCAGTTCTTTAGCCATTGGATATCTTGTTATGAATGTTTTCTCAGACAGAGCGAACATAGCAGCTGATGTATGTACGACGCTTTTTGGTTCCACATCTATTTTGACATTAACAAGTTTGGACATCATTCTATCAATCGTCATGTCTCTAGTAGTCCTGATAGCCTTTGGTTTGTCCTACCACTATATATTTGCGATTACTTTTGATCAGGATTTCGCCGTTATCACTGGGGCGCCTACCAATGCTTACAACACGATTTTTTCAGTGATTACAGCTGTGATCATTGTACTTGCTATGAATTTAGTTGGATCGCTGCTTATTACAGCACTGATTATTTTCCCGGCGGTTTCATCGATGACTATGTTTAAATCTTTTAGAAGTGTGGTCATTTCTACAATGACTATTTCGACTCTTGGTGCGCTAATAGGAATGATTTTATCAATTTTGGCGTCTACGCCTGTGGGATCGACGATCGTTGCAGTGTACATTATGATTTTGCTTATGGCATCGATGACTAGAAAGGTAGTGAAACGATGAATAAATGGTTGTTGATTGGGATTGTATGTATGCTCATATTATCAGGTTGCAGTGGCAATAGTGTTAGGGTGAAAAGTAGTAGTACATCATCCATCACAGATGTTTTACAAGCTGAAGTGACAGCGTATGAAGAAATACAGCAGGAGGAACTGGAATCGCTTGACTTCACCGATGAACTTGTTGATGAAACATTGTCGGAAGAAGTGGCATTTGCTGAGACGGACTTATCTGAGGCTCTTGTCGACATCAATGGTATCGGTGTTGATGAACTATCAGACGTAGCAGAAAGTGATTTTATTGACTTAACCATTCTTGATGAGGATATGGTGTATGCAATGGTCTATCAGATGATGATTAACCCGGATGATTTTAGGGGTAAGACAATCAAGATGTATGGTAGCTTTACATCATACTATTATGAGCCGAATGATAAGTACTACTTTGCAGTCCTAATAGAAGATGCACTGGCTTGTTGCAGCTCGGGCATTGAGTTTGTCTGGGATGATGGCAGTCATATTTTTCCTGACGAATATCCGGAAGAAGGGCAGCAGGTAATTGTTACTGGCATTTATCAAACTTATAAGGAGGGGTTGGATGAGGCCACTTATGTAAGACTGAAGGATGCCAGTATGGAAGTTGTTGAGTGATTGGACTTAAGAAGGCTTATGGTATTCTAGGTTTACAGCTTCATCTGCTGACGGAACTTAGTCGGTGACATGCCAAATGCTTCCTTAAAAGTTCGTGAAAATAGCTTGTCGTTGGTGAAGTGATACTGTTCCTTAAGTTTGTAAAGCGGTATGTCAGTCCGAATCATATCTTTAACAATATAAGAAAGTCGAATGTGAGCCAGATACTCAAAGTAGGTCCGGCTCATATTTTTTTTGAAAAAACGGCAAAAATACTTAGGTTGAAAACCGGCTATAGACGCAATTTCATCGATGGAAATGTGCTTCGTAAAATGTTGGTTCGTGTAGTCGATGACTTTTCTAAGGGTCTCATTGGTGTCCGTTTGATGTTGAGTACTGGTGTCAATGATGGCGCATTCAGTAATGATCTGGTAAGTAATGCTATATAACAAGCTTTTAAATTCAAGACGATAGTGAGGTGGCTTTTCTTTCAATACATGATGCATTTCAATCAACTTTTTTAAAAGGTCGCAATAGGTATTATATGTCTTTGGGTCATCGGGGACTGGAGATATAAAATGGGGCACTTCATCAAAAGCTAGTTGACCAGTGATGAAATTATCAGGGATCTGTAGAATCAAGGCGGTATTGCCTGTGATACTTCTTGCGGAGTGAATGACACCGGTATTGATTAAGGTGAACTCGTTGGCAGACAGTGAGACTTCTGAGTGTTCATAGGATACTGTCAGATCACCGCTTTCAATATAGATGATCTCAGCAGCCTTATGCCAGTGGAAGGGCGTGACATCCCCTGTCGACATTGCCGCAAAACCAATGGCTTCATCTTTCGGGTTGGGCTTTATATTCTCATAATTGGAAAAATTGGTTGTCAACATAACGTGGCCTTCCTTTTGAAATAGACTGGAGTACAAGCGAAGATGATAATAATACTAGCTACTTTTACTGCGACACTATATACCTGCATTATAGACATATTCCCTCTTTTGGGCAAATAAAAAGATACTATTGATATGCTTATTGGTCACTTACTCCACTTCGATTCCATGTATGTGTTCTGTATAATGAACATATAAAACAAGATTAAGTGCCAGATACCTAAGTCGATAAGCAAAGTCAAATATATGAGTTTAAGGCGCACATGATGGTATCGTTGTAATTTATGAGTATCGAAAGAGAGGAATTCTATGAAAAAACAAGCTGTGAATCCGTATTTGCCACTTTATGAATATATCCCTGACGGAGAACCGTATGTCTTCGGTGACCGGGTCTATATCTATGGTTCTCATGACTATGCCAGTGGCACTAAATACTGCGAAGGCGACTATGTGGTGTGGTCAGCGCCAGTAGATGACCTAGGCAATTGGGAATACGGAGGTGTTACTTACAGAAAAGACCAGGACCCATCTAATAAAGACGGCAAGTATCAACTGTGGGCACCAGATGTGGCAAGGGGGGCAGATGGTAGATATTATTTGTACTATTGCCTGTCATTTGTGCCTGAGTTTGGCGTTGCAGTCAGTGACTCACCAGCAGGACCTTTCGAATTCTATGGTCACATCAAGTATAACGATGCCATCATGGGTGGCAAGAAGATTGGTGAATATCTGCCTTTTGATCCGGGGGTATTAGTGGACGATGATGGCAGAGTATTTCTTTATTATGGTTTTAGCCCTGTAAAAACAATGCCGGTGCCAGACGAATCCGCCTATGAGCATATGGAGATGTCCAAGGAGCAGTTTCTAGGATTGGTGGACATGATTAATAACCATGCAAGCCCAGGTGGTATGGTGGTTGAACTGGAAGAGGATATGCTCACAGCGATTGGCGAACCGCACATGGCAATACCTGGGGGCAAGTTGGCAAAAGGTACTTCTTTTGAAGGCTATGGCTATTATGAAGCGGCATCTATGAGAAAAATCAATGGCAAGTACTACTTCATCTATTCCAACCAGCTCAGTCATCAACTTAGCTATGCAGTCAGTGATAAGCCAGATAGTGGTTTTACTTATGGTGGCGTCCTTATATCTAACGGTGATGTAGGACTTGATGGTAATGAAGAACCGGTCTATGTGACTGGTAACAACCATGGAAGTCTCTTGAAAATCAAGGAAGACTGGTATGTGTTTTATCATAGACAGACTCATGGTACTGAAAGCTCCAGGCAAGGATGTGCGGAAAAAGTTGTGGTGAATCAGGAAGGTTCCATTGATCAAGTCGAAATAACAAGTTGCGGTTTGAACGGAGGTCCTTTAAAGGCGGAAGGTACTTATTCAGCAGCTATAGCCTGTCATTTAACAAGCTCAAGAAAGTTGGAAAAGATTCAGTATGGTGAGTCACTAAAAACTATCATGCCGGTAATCTATGAAGACGCTACAGGCGATTTAGAAAATGATTATACCCAGTATATTACGAATATTTTTGATGGCGTAAAAGTCGGTTTTAAATATTTTGAATTTAGTGGCGAGCTCATCATCAACGTAGTACTAAAAGGTGAAGGTGAGGGTTCATTAATTGTCTCAACAGATCTGAATTTTGAAAATATCGTCGGCAAAAGTGATGTGAATGTGACTTCCAAGGAGTGGACAGAAATAACAATAAAATGTCAATCTGTAAAGGGGATTTATGCGCTCTATTTTACCTATAACGGTACAGGTGCCCTTGATTTCAAAGAGATTAGTTTTCAATAAAGTAGCTAACAGTTGTAAGCTAAGCAAAAAAACTTAAGAATATAGCAGATACAGTTGACGCTCTATAACCATTAGGCTATGATGGTATCAGAACATCCGCGAACTAATATAGATAGAAAAGGAGTGGAAGGATGCCAAGAACGATTAATATTCAAGATGTCTTTCTTAACCAACTTAGAAAAGACAAAATACCTGTAACGATTTTTTTGATGAAGGGGGTTCCTATGAAAGGAACCATCAGAGGGTTTGATGCATTTATGGTGATTCTGGATGTGGCGAATAAGCAGGAGATGATCTTTAAGCATGCCATCTCGACGATTATTCCGACGAAGAATATCCAGCTCATGGTCGATGAACAAGACGATTAAGTATGATTAGAGACACCAGCCAAAGGCTGGTGTCTTTTTGTAAGTTTACAGAAAATAGCTTAGTCTGCTCATTACTTAGAAACAGCGATTATTAGGTCCTGTAGGACATTTGCCGTTCTTCTCGCATCGATAACATATCTCAGTATCCAGTGGTTCGCTTTCAAGGAATGCTTTGATGCTATTCAAAGTTGTTGTGGCAATGTTCCCGAGAGCCTCCCGTGTAAGGAATGCTTGATGAGAGGTAACAAGAACGTTCGGGAACGTCAATAGCCTTGCTAAAACATCATCACCAAGGATTTCCTCGGACAAATCTTCAAAGAAATAATCACTTTCTTCTTCATAGACGTCTAGACCTGCATAGCCGACTTTTTTACACTTAAGTCCATCAATCAACGCCTCCGTATTCACCAAGCCACCTCTCGAAGTGTTGATGAGCATGACACCATCTTTCATTTTCTGGATGCTGTCATCGTTTATCAGGTGATGGGTTTCCTTTGTCAAAGGACAGTGAAGTGAAATGATATCAGAGGCTTCATAGAGCGTATCCAAATCAACATAATCCAAACCGGTTGAGGCATTAGGGTATAGGTCATAAGCAAGGACCTTCATGCCGATGCCGCGACATATACCGGCAAAGATCTGACCTATTTTACCTGTACCAATGACACCAACGGTCTTGTCCCTAAGGTCAAAACCTTGGAGCCCATTGATGTTGAAATTATTGTCTTTTGTTCTTGAATAGGCCTTGTGGGTCTTACGATTCAAGGTCATAATCAATGCTAGGGCATGTTCAGCAACTGCATATGGGGAGTAGGCAGGTACACGTACTACATGAATTTTACCGTATGCAGCCTTTATATCCACATTATTATAACCGGCACATCTCATTGCAATCAATCGAACACCATTGTCATAGAGTGTATTGATCACCGATTCATTTAATGTGTCATTGACAAAAGCGCACACTACGTCGTACCCTTTTGCCAGCGCAGCAGTATCTTCGTTAAGCTTGTAATCAAAATACTTGATTTTATAATTAAAGTCTTCGTTATAGTTGTCAAAAGACTGTCGATCGTAATTCTTCGTATCATAAAAAGCGATTCTCATAGTTATTCCCTTCTTTATAAGTCGAAAATCATTCTCAAGTTAGAAGTATTATAACATATATTGAAAGTTTTACTGTAGCTAAAGCTACCTATTGCTAAAAGTCATAATTGTGTCATATTCATCCTTGATAATAAACTGTATAAAGAGAAAACTAACGAGACGGATCTGATTTTCATGGAAGGAGATGACGATGATGCATGGTTATAATTGGTTCGGGCATGGCATGTACCCGATGGGTTTTGGCTTCTTTGGCCTCTGGCAATGGTTGATTATTATTGGGATTGTACTGATATTGGTGGCGGTCTTCCGCTCTAGACGTAAGGGATCATTAGGTGGTGAAGAAGATGCACTTGAGATTATCAGGCGCATGTATGCAAAAGGTGAGATTTCTGAAGAAGAATATTTGAACAGAAAAAAAGTACTGGAAAGGAAGTAAGGATAATGAAAAAAAGTAATTGGTGGTTATTGATCGTAGGCACATTGATTATGGTTCTAGGCATTGGTGGTTACGTCATGGCCGTGGAGGATACCTTTGATGATGAGCAGGAAGGGATAACAGCAAGTGACGAAGAAAGTGCTGATTTCGCAGGTCGCCTATATCGTCAAGTAGGTGCTGAAACAAGGGGCGGCTATGGCAGAGGTCACATGGGTGGCGGCATGATGGGCGGTTACTATGAGGATATAGATTCAGAGGAGTATGATTTGACTGAAGAGGACGCTTATACGGCAGCGATATCCTATACGGCGGAGAACGATGCTGACTTGACTGTCGGTGGTTTGGTTCATGATGACTTTGGTTATTACAGATTCTATATTCTTGATGATGAGGATACGGTTGGCATGATCATGGTTAATGGTTATACTGGAGAGGTATGGTATCATTCATGGGCAGAAGGCACAGGCAGGTTTGGTGGCTGCCATTACTATGAAAGCGACGTCGCTAGATAATGAACCATTAAGAACTATATAATAACTGGAAAAGGTGGGCTTATGCATAGAATATTAGTTGTAGAGGACGAGCCGGAGATTAGCTCAATAGTCATTAAGTATCTAGAGAAAAATGGGTATGAATGTCTCTTGGCGGACAATGGTTTGGATGCTCTCCAACTTTTTTCTGTTCATGAGTGCCACCTTGTTATATTGGATGTAATGATGCCAGGCATCGATGGTTTTGAAGTGCTTCAAAGAATTAGAGAGATTTCTCAAGTGCCAGTGATCATGCTTACAGCAAAGCAGGATGAAACGGATCGGTTAAAAGGGTTCAAGAATGGTGCGGATGATTATGTTGTAAAGCCGTTCAGTCCTAGGGAGCTGGTAGAACGTGTTAAGGTATTTATGAAACGTATCTACAACGCTAGCGATGAGGTGATTATTACAGTTGAAGACCTTAAGCTTTATACAGCATCCATGAAAGTGACAAGGAAGGGTGAGCCCATTGATTTGACAACAACGGAGTTTAAGCTTCTTTATGCTCTCATGAGAAATGTGCATCAGGTTCTAACCAGAGAACAGTTGATTGAGCTTGCTTTTGGTGTGGAATATGAAGGCTTCGACCGGAATATAGACAGTTATATCAAACGCATTAGGCAAAAGATTGAGATTGACCCAAGAAGACCAAAGCTCCTTAGAACAAAATATGGACAGGGTTATGTCTTCGGTGGGGGTGAATAAGGTGTCATTAAGAAAAATATGGCTAATAGTGCTTATTGTTGTGCCGGTCATAGCGATTGCTATTAACACTTTGATTCTGACATTTTTAACAGACCGATACTTTTCAGAGTATTTGACAGAAAGCTATCATCTTCATGTAGATCAAATTTTGAGCTACACAACATCTGCCTTAAGTTCACAGGATTACAATATCAACCAGATGGCAATAGAGTTGGAAGCTCATATCAATGATCCGATTACGGAGATTAAAGTGTATGACGTCAATGGTGAACTAATAGCCGATGTTGGTGATGGTGCTTACATGCGTTCACCAATGATGAATGGCGGCATGATGAGTAGCAGAATGATGGATAGAATTATCGACAATACATCTCAAGAGACAAGACAATTTGAGCTGGCAGATGCTGGCGGTCAGGATTTGGGAACAGTAAATATAACCATTCATAGCCTTGCTGAGAATTCTTTTGTTGCCAGAAGGTTCAAGTCGGCTTTGTTGGTCAATAGCTTTCTTGCTATTGTCATTACTATAGGCATCAGTATTCTTATTGGCATTAAAGTTAGTGCTAGGATGAGTCGCTCTATGAAAGAAACCGAAGCCCTGGCAACGGATATTCAATTAGGTAAAGAAGTGAGTAGTCATATCAGCGGTATTAGAGAAGTGAATGGCATAAGAAATAGTCTAATTGAATTGAACCGTCGCTTAAGAGTGAAGCAGATGACAAGAAAATCTTTGATTGATCAATTGGTGCACCAAACGAGAACACCTCTGACGATTCTACAGAGCCATTTGGAGGCTATTGAAGATGGCATAGTACAGCCGGATGATCACGAAATGATGGTATGTCAGAACCAGATTGCGGATATCAAAGCGATCATTGCCAATATGAGTTCTATGATTGATGCAGGTAGCGAAATAGACACACTTAGCCTTGAGACCTTTGATCTTGAAACATTGCTACTGCAAATAAAAGATGGCCTAAAGGCACAGTTTCTAAAAAAAGAGATTAGCTTTATCATGAAAGAACATGAAAAAGTATCCCTGACAACGGATCGCTATAAGCTTAGTCAAGCGTTATATAATATTGTGACCAATGCCTATAAATACACCTCTAATGGTGGTGAAGTGATCGTTGATTACTCTAAAAAGGAAGATTATGTGATGCTGACAATCAAGGATAATGGCCAGGGGATTAAGGAAGATGAGATAGCAAAAGTCTTTGATGCATATTACAGAACTTCTTCTGTATCAGAAGTCGGAGGCGACGGTCTTGGTTTGTATATCGTCAGAGAAAACATAGAACGAATCGGAGGAACAGTCGAATTGTCATCTCAAGTTGGGGTTGGCACGACGGTTCGAATAATGATACCATTAGTGATAAGAGATGAAGGAGAGGGAAAATGACAGAGAATACACGGATCATTAGCAGTATGATCGATTACTACAAGAAGGATCCAAGACGTATCAACCATTTTATGAAAGTGTTTGGCTATGCCAGTTTAATCTGTGAGATGGAGGCGCTGGATCATGCCACCCGACGAATTGTTGAAGTTACTGCGATTGTTCACGATATTGGCATCAAGAACAGTGAGGCGAAATACGGCAATGCCTCAGGTCATTATCAGCAAATAGAAGGACCACCAGTTGCAAGGGAACTATTAGGTGAGCTGGGGATTGAGGATGAGGTTATCGAGCGGTGCTGTTGGTTGATTGCCCATCATCATACATATAAGGACATCAAAGACATGGATTATCAAATTCTTGTTGAAGCGGATTTTCTTGTCAATGCTTATGAAGACCAGATGTCTGAAGTCTCTTTGGTCAGTGTCAGGGACAAGATTTTTAGAACAAAATCAGGGATAGAACTATTGGAAAAACTATTCTTATAAAGGAGTTCCTTCGATGCATCAATGCGCCATACCAATTAATTCCATGCCAGTGGTCATAGAGGCTGGTACAGGCAAAATTCTAAGAGATCATGTGCATATGGATCGGATCACCAAGTTCAATGTACTCATCTATGTGACCTGTGGCAGTATGGAGATCATAGAGGATGAGGTTGTTCATCACTTATTGCCGGGATCTTTGTTTTATCTGAAAGCCGGTATCCACCATTGGGGGGAGAAATCTTTCGAGCCTGGAACAGCGTGGTATTATGTCCACTTTCTAACAGTGCCACTGGATGAGCAATCAACGGCACTTGATTTGACAGACGACTTTTCAGGGATGCCATTGACGTTTTTTTATGATGAACCCAGACACCTTGTCATACCTAAGCATCTGTCAGTTAGTGAAGATCAATCAGTGATAGATAGGGTGAAAAAGGTTGTAGAACGAACACCATCAGACCCAATCACCCGTAATATCCATATGTGGCAGACATTAATTGAGACATGCCGCTTGGGATGTCAACCGATAAAACCCGACCTGGATAGGGAACGCATTGAACAGATCAAGGGGTACATAGATGAACACCTTGCTGACAAGACAGATATGCAGACGATCAGTGAGCTGACGGGTCTCTCCTACAAATATATCTCAACGGTATTTAAAGATAAGACGGGTATGACCATCAAGTCGTATCAAACCCAAAGAAGAATTGGGGAGGCTGTCAGGTATCTGGAACAAACATTGATGTCTGTAGCAGAGATAGCAGAAGAGACCGGTTTTGGTGACCCTTTTTATTTTAGTAAAGTTTTTAAGAACATGAAGGGAGTATCGCCTCAAAAGTACAGGAAGAATTATCAGCCTAGATTGTAAGCTGTATGAATAAAATACATATTTTTCAGAAAAAGCTCCATGTATATGATGTTTCTACAGGAATATAATTCATATATGGAGTTTTTGTTGTGATGAAACAGACGGGTTAGCGAGTGAAAAAGGAAGGTATGGTAAGCAAATGAAAGATGTGTTGAAGCGCTTTACAGTAAAAGATGATTTTATGGGGAAGTATGAGACCTTGATTCAGGAGGTGGTCATACCATTTCAAGAAAAAATTCTACATGATCAGGCGGGGGTTGCTGAAAAAAGCCATGCTATAAGCAACTTTGAATTGGCTGCTGAAAAAATTGAGACGGGCAAGTGTGATCAGCCTTTTTATGGCATGGTTTTTCAAGACAGTGATGTGGCAAAATGGCTTGAAGCGGCAGCCTATTCTTTGGGTATGCATCCGGATTCAGAACTTGAGAAAAGATGCGATGAGATCATTGATCTGATTGGCAGAGCTCAATGGGAAGACGGTTATCTGAATACTTATTTTACAGTGAAGGCACCTGAGCATAGATGGGACAATTTGGAATGGGCACATGAGCTGTACTGCGCCGGACATATGATGGAAGCAGCGGTTGCCTTTTACGAGATGACAGGCAAGAAGAAACTCATGGAGATTATGTCCAGGATGGGTGAGCATATGTATGAACGCTTTATTGTTAATGAGGCGCCTGGTTACCCAGGTCATCCTGAAGTGGAACTTGGACTTTTGAGGCTGGCCGATGCGACAGGTAATGAACGTTTTAAGGCGTTGGCTGAGCATTTCATTAATGTGAGAGGTGTGGATTTAGAATTTTACAACTGGGAACATAAGAATGCAGATTGGTTTCCTTTTGGTGGTACAAGACCTAACAGTAATATGGCCTATTCTCAGGCACACCTTCCTGTACGGGAACAGACGGATGCTGTCGGACACTCTGTTAGAGCAGTGTATCTATATACAGCGATGGCTGATATGGCGCTTAAGAATAAGGACGAAGCCTTAAAAAAAGCTTGTGAAAACCTATGGGAGAGCATCACTCAAAGGCGTATGTATGTCACTGGAAGTATTGGCTCTGCTTACGAGGGAGAGGCTTTTACTGAGGATTATCATTTGCCGAATGATACGGCATATGCAGAGACTTGCGCTGGTATTGGTCTGATATTCTTTGCTAGAAGAATGGTTGAATTGTCAGCGAAATCAACGTATGCGGACGTTATGGAGAAGGCTTTGTATAACACCGTACTGCCTGGGATGCAACTGGACGGTACACGTTTCTTTTACGTGAATCCTCTGGAGGTGATTCCCGGTGTGTCAGGTAAGGCGAAGACCCACAAGCATGCTTTACCGGAACGACCTAATTGGTTTGCCTGTGCATGTTGTCCTCCAAACGTTGCTAGACTGCTGCCATCCATTGGACGCTATGCTCTGGGCATCGTCGAGGATACGGTCTATTCTCATCTCTTTATCGGTGGTGAGCTCAAGTTGGAGGAAGGTATGGGAGGCAAAGTCATTGTAACATCAGAGTTGCCATACGACAACAAGGTAAGCTATCATTTTGAGCCTACGGATGCAGAGATGGTTATGACGTTGGCTGTCAGGATGCCTTATTGGAGCGAGAAGACAGGGATTCGTCTCAATGGTAAAGATATCTCTCCTAAGATCAGCGAAGGCTATGCCTATATCAGCGGTCCATTTTCAAAAGAAGATGTTATAGATGTGACCTTTGACATGAGTGTGAAAAAAGTCTATGCCAACCAACAGCTTTTTGCAGATAATGGCAGATTGGCAGTACAAAGAGGTCCGTTGGTGTACTGTGCTGAAGGTCGTGATAACGATGATGATGTGCTGTCACTGGTGATTGAAAAAGATGCTATCTTTAATGAATCCTTTGTCCATGAACTTGGTGGTGTCGTTCGCTTGACGGTTGATGGCCTCAGGAGATCTTCTGATACTTCATTGTATAGTTTCGATCAACCTGAAAGTGAAAAAGTCAAGATTAGTCTTGTGCCTTACTACACTTGGGGTAATAGGGGCTTGAATCAAATGAGGGTCTGGTTGCCATATGTCTAAGGTTGTTTATGTCAAGTGTAATAGCACCAGGAATATAAGATATGAATCGATGAATTCAATCATTTAAACGTCGGGCAATTCCTGTTAAATCTTATAACAAGAATTGCCCGATTTATACGTACAATTATCAAGATATGCATAGCTGTATATGCTGGTTTATTATACAATGTGTTATGAGAAAACAACGTTCATCATTTGATTCATTGCTGGAGGAAACACATTGAAGAACATAACCGTTAGTACTAAGAACATCAAACACAACGTAAGTCCTATGCTCTATGGCATATTTTTTGAAGACATCAATTATGCTGGAGACGGGGGATTATATGGGGAATTAGTGGCCAACAGGTCTTTTGAATACTATGACAGAGATAATGCCAAGGACTTTCATCAAATGCGATGGGAGACACTTGGAGACGCTTCTATTCAGATTTTGACTTATGAAGATGAGGACGATCAAGATCGGTATTATGCTGAGGTGACTGGCTCTAAGGGATCAGGCATCAAGAATCAGGGGTATTGTGGCGAAGGATTCGCCGTAAAGGAAGGCATGGCTTTTCATTTTGAGTGTATTGCCAGAATCTCTGATAGTCCGATGTCTGTAAAGTTGCGGATTACCGATGGTAAAGCTAAGATTTTTTCAGAAGAGATGTTATCTGTGAGCAACGATTCGTGGCAGAAGTTGTCATTGACTTTAATGACCTCAGAAGAATATGAGAATGCATACCTTGAACTCATACTGGCTGAAAGTGGTAGTCTTGAGTTAGATTATGTATCCCTATTTCCAAAAGAGACGTTTAACAATCGTGTCAATGGTATGCGTAAGGATATGGCAGATATGTTGGCAGGTCTGACACCTAAGTTTCTCAGGTTCCCTGGCGGATGCATTGTTGAAGGACGTAACTTTCCTAATATGTACAATTGGAAGGATACCATCGGACCCGTTGAAAAACGTCGGACGAATTGGAACCGATGGCAAATGGAAGAATACCAACAGTGTGACAGGGATTCAGGCGATTACTTCCAGTCTTACGGTATAGGCTTTTATGAGTATTTCCTACTAAGTGAAGACCTGGGTGCCAAGCCAGTGCCGATTGTAAATGCGGGTATGACTTGTCAATGGCACGAAGGGCTTCTTGTACCGATGGATGAACTGGATCCTTGGATTCAGGATGTTCTTGATTTGATTGAGTTTGCTAATGGCGACAGCACGACCCAGTGGGGGAAAAAACGGATTGAGATGGGGCATACTGAACCCTTTAATCTTGAGTATATTGGTATAGGTAATGAACAGTGGGGGAAGGTATACTTTGATCGCTATGAGAAGTTTTATGAGATTATTAGCGAGAAGCATCCGGAGATCAAATTGATAACCAGTGCCGGATGGACTGCCGATGGTAATGACTTTGATGAAGCTGTGGCATGGATGGAGAATAACAAAGAAAAGGCTTACGCCGTGGATGAACACTTCTATAAATCACCACAGTGGTTCCTTGACAGCATTCATCGTTACGATGACTATGACCGGACGATGCCGAAGGTATTTGCTGGAGAATATGCGGCACATACAACGGATGTCATACCGGATAGGAAGAATAACTGGTATGCGGCACTGACAGAAGCGGCATTCCTTACAGGGGTAGAGAATAATTCAGACCACGTGGTCATGACTTGTTATGCACCTCTTTTTGCCAGAGACAACCATCAGCAATGGCAACCGGATTTGATTTGGTTCAATAATAGCCAGTGCTTCGGAACACCAAGTTACTACGTACAGCAACTTTTCGCCAATTATGTTGGTGACCAACTGGTAGAAAGTCAGACAGACGATGAAGATGTCCATGTATCCGCGACGATGGATGAGGATGGCTTACGCATGGTTTTGAAAGTGGTTAACCTTTCAGAAGAAGATAAGGCTGTCTCAGTCAATGTAGATGATACATATGATAAGATCACGAAGTATGCCATTACAGCTCACTTGGATGCAGAGAATTCATTTGCAGAGCCAACGAATGTATGTCCAGAGACTCGTGAAGTGGCAATAGACGACAAGCCATTAACCATCAAAGGTAATAGTGTTACGGTGCTTATCATGGAGAAGAAGTTGTTAGATACAAGATTAATATAAGAACACAGTCAGAAAAGACACCTTTAGCGTTCAGTAGAACGTGCAAGGTGTCTTTTTGTCTTAGTAGCGATTGAATGAGTGTTACTCATATAATCATTTCCCGGCCATCATACTGAGCCGGTGAAACACCATAGTACTTCTTGAAAGTTCGATAAAAATGACTACGATCTGTGTAGCCGATTTCATCAGTGATTTCTTGTATAGACAGTTGCCCTTCGATGATGAGGTTCGCGGCATGTTGTACACGGATCGTACGGATCATTTCACTGTAGGTCTGACCGCTAAATTTTTTAATAAGCCTGGATAAGTAGGTCTCATTATAGTTAAAGAAATCAGCCACGTCCTTAAGGGTCGTGGTTTTGTAATTGCTCTGGATGTAGCGGATGATAGCGAGAATACTCTCATTATTCACATTTTCTGTAGAGGTGCCTAACGTGAAGTGATATTCGTGAAGTCTAAGGAGTTCTATGAACAACAGTTCAAGCATAGCATTTCTATATCTTGGGGAGTATTTCCCGGGCTTTTGACATTCATCGGTCAATCTGAAGATAATATCTGTCAATATTTCCTCAGAATTGGTCTTACATAGAATATAGGGTGATCGGCTGGAATGATAGACAGATCTGGTGAAATAATCTGAGATGATATCATTACGCCCCATGAAGCTGGTAAATGTGCTCTGGAAGGTAGAGCTTTTAACGATGATGTTGATAACAATGGTTTTGTGTGAATTAATCCTAAGGGAATGAGAAGTCTTGGGGGTAATAAAACAGATATCACCCTTGGTCAAGTGAAGTTCATCAATGCCGATTTGCTGTGTGAAGGAACCACTGACCACATATTGAATTTCATAGAAATTATGACAATGCATCATACCAGGCATATATCTTGGGTGCATACCTACGTTGATGTCTGAGTCAAACTGAATGAACAAGTCCTCTTCCAAGGAATCTTTTCCAAGCATTGTATAGATGCCTCTTACATTAGATTCAAGGTCTGGTGTGCTATCCATTAGCCTCAGGATTTCTGGTGAGAATTGATTCGGCAAGGAACTATATTTGTTCTTATACATATAATACAGAACCTGCTCTAAGGGTGAAAGAGCCTCGATTGTGGTCGGATGAAATTGATGAATGAACATGGCTTGACCTCCGGAATGTAAAAAAAAACAACATGAGTGAGTCAGTATAGTACATAGACCCAAAGGTGAATACTGTCTAGAATGTAATATATCCAGTATACGATGATAGGTAGGGAAAGGGCAAGTGAAGACATTATGTTGCAAGTCAAGAACATGAACAAATCCTATGGGATTGTAAAAGCACTAAGAGATGTAAGCTTTGAAATAGCGCCCGGGGAAATCAGGGGACTGATTGGTGAAAACGGGTCAGGTAAGTCAACGGTATCCACCATAATTTCAGGTATGCAAAAAGCTGATAATGGAGAGATGTACTTTGAAGGTGAGCCATACCAGCCTTTGGATACTTTGGAAGCGATAGACAAAGGTATTGCTATGGTAGTTCAAGAAATGGGGACAATCTCAGGCATCAGTGTGGCCGAGAATATATTTGTTGGTAAGGAAGCAGCCTTCACAAAATTCGGCATAGTGAATAAACAGAAAATGAATAAGGCTGCAAAGGAGGTCATGGTATCCATCGGTATCAAGCATGTCGATCCGGCGATGATCATTGATGCCTATACCTTTGAAGAGCGTAAGTTGATTGAACTTGCGAGAGCCTACTACAGCAAACCTAAGATCCTAATAATTGATGAAACTTCAACCGCACTGTCCCATAACGGTAGAGTGATCCTATATGGTTTGATGAATAAGATGGCATCTGAGGGACAAGCAGTATTGTTCATTTCCCATGACCTGGAGGAACTTATGGAGAAGTGCAATGTTCTGACAGTTCTAAGAGATGGGGTCATAATTGATCATTTGGATAAAGGGAGCTTTGATGGTGACAGAATCAAGAAGCTGATGGTAGGAAGAGAAATCAAAGGTGACTATTATCGTGCTGACATGGAAGTGAGTCACTCTAAGGATGTTGTATTAAAAATGGCACATGTGACCAATGACCTGGTCTATGATATCAATTTTGAACTTCATAAGGGAGAGATATTAGGTGTAAGTGGATTGTCCGAAAGTGGTATACATGATATAGGGCGATTGGCATTCGGCAGTGAGAAACCAGTGTTCGGAGAGGTGACCTTACCGGAAAAAGGCTGTCATGTGATTGGTACTAGACAGTCAATTGGACATGGAATTGCTTATGTTTCAAAGGACAGGGATAAGGAATCCTTGATTCTTGAAGATAGCATTGGTAACAATATTTCATTGAACGCATATGACCGTCTAAAGAGTGGTATGGCCATATCTCCTAAGAAAGAGAAGGCTTATATTAAAGAAATGGTTGAAACAATGGAAGTGAAATGTGCCACACCTGATCAATACGTCAGTACTTTAAGCGGAGGGAATAAGCAAAAAGTCGCTTTTGCCAGATGGATAGGTGTTGACTCGGATATCTTGATATTGGATTGTCCGACTAGGGGGATTGATATTGGCGTAAAGTCCAATATGTATCAACTCATGACAAAACTTAAGGAAAAAGGCAAATCCATTCTGATTATCTCAGAAGAATTACCGGAAGTCATCGGTATGAGTGATCGTGTCATGGTTGTGAAAGATGGTCAGATCACAGCTGAATTCAGGCGAGACGAAATGATCACGGAGCACACAATTATTGAACACATGATTTGATGTTTTGGAGGTAGTATATTCATGAATATAACAAAAGATAAAGTTACCCAGTATATCCCATACATTGCCTTCGTATTTGTCTTGGTATTCTTTTCGATTGTCAGTGAAGGTAAGTTACTGGATGTGCGAAATCTGAAGAACATAGCAGACAAGTTGTTTCCAATTCTAATCATTTCCTGTGGCGCTTTGTTTATCTATGCTCATGGGGCAATGGATTTAACTATTGGAGGCCTTCTAGGTGTTGCATCACTTGTCGGGAGCAAGACGCTGATTGAGACAGAATCTATCATTATGGCAATTACACTGATTGGGTTGACTGTTTTAGGTGTTGGCCTAATCAATGGTATGCTTTCAGCCAATTTCAATGAAATATCCTTTTTACCTTCACTTTGTTTAATGTTTGTACTTAGAGGTATATTGCAATTCAGCGGTAATAAGGGAACAGTAAAAATTGATGGCCAATATGGGGTGTATGACAATGTGTACCTGAAGATTATTGTGTTGGTGCTCGTTGTCGCGGCAGCATATTTCCTCTTTGAGTATACCAAATTAGGTAAATTCAACAGGGCCATTGGTGGTAATCAGATGGCTTCACGTTTACTAGGTGTTAATATTTTCAAATATAAGGTGACGGCATATGTATTGACCGCATTACTTGTTGGTGTAGCAGCATTTTTCTCTATGGTTAGAACAAGAAGTGTCAGTGCGCAGACTGGCAGTGGTCTTGAATTCGAAGTGATGGTTGCGTTAATCTTTGGTGGATTGCCCCTGGCAGGCGGTGCTAGAGCTAAATTCCATTGTGCTGTTCTTGGTGGTGTGACAGCGACAGTACTTAGTAATGGTATGACTTTATGGGGGGTGGAATCCAGTACAGTGGCTTTGGTCAATGGACTGTTGTTCCTAGTACTCGTGTACCTTAGTCATACGAAAGTAAAAGGTATCTTGCCTAGATAGGCTGATATAAATGGTGACATATTAACAAGAATTGTAGAAGGAGAAGGTTATGAAAAAATTATGGATGTTATTACTGACAGTAGTTTTGGTGACAGGTATTGCAGGATGTGGTAGTGAGTCAGAAAATGCGGGGACTGAAGATACCGCAATAAACAGTGATGTCAGTCAAGATGGGGAAGAAGCATCTACCACAGCAGCGGAAGTGAAAACATTGAAGATTGCTATGGTCATGTTTGATTGGGCGGACGATCAAGGGCAGTATCTTCAACAATGTGGTGCCTATTTGGAAGAGAACTTTCCAGTTGAATTCGACTACATCACAACAGGTACGGATGCAGATGAAGTGGTAAATACTGTCCAGGAGCTGGTGACGGCAGAATATGATGGGATCATCAATGCAATGACACCTGGCTTTCAGGCATGGTCGGCTATCTGTGAAGAAAATGGCGTATATTACTCAATATTGCTTAATACAATCGATGAAGATGATAAAGCTTATGCAGAAGGACTGGAGTATTTTGTAGGGAGCGCCCAGCGTTCTGATTTCACCCAATTGGGCGTTGATTTTGCCAACCAAGCGATAGACGCTGGTCTTGAAAATGTCCTTTTTGCAGGTTTTGCTGAGGGGATGTTACCATCAGTGGACCAAGTTGCACAAGGATTCACTCAAACGATGGATGCTCAGAGTCAGGTGATGTACAAGAAGATTACTCAATATCCAGATAATTTATTTCCTGCTATAACAGCTGAACTTGCCAGCAAAGGTTTTGACGGTATTGTATGCCCGGTATCGGTCATGGATTTTGGCGTGGGTAATATCTTTGCTAATGATTTGGTTGGGCAAACGGTAGCGATCGGGCATAATATTGATGCTTCAACAGATGATGCCATGGGGACAGGGGTGGTATTATATCTGACTGACAACTTGACTTCAATCGTTAACATGAACTATGTGATGATTGCCAATGCAGTATATGGACAAGAGCTATCTGGGACACCTGAGGGTTATTGGAATATTGAAGTACCATCCCTGGTAATTGACAGCCCAGAGAAGCTTGAAGAATACAGAACATATGTTAGAAGCGTGGATGAAAGCAACCCCACTTATGCTTTTGATGCAGATGATGTGGCCTTGTTCTTAACATATCAGAACCCAGAGGCTACTTTTGAAGACTTTGAAAAATACATTGGCGAGACAACGATAGAGAAAATCATAGAGCGTCACGCTGAATAATCACATTTTCAAGTGAAAAGAACATTTTTCATAAGATAATCCATGGGTTATCAGACCAGTAAGGAGTCATTATGTATAAAGGAAACATACTAGAGAAAATCATTGAGACAATAGCTCTGCCACTGGTGTTATATATCATATTTGCAGTTATCTCCATGGTGACTGCAAATAACTTTTTAACACCCGAAATGACGGCCTATATATTAAAAATCACTTGTACGACTGCGGTAATTTCCATGGCAATCAGTCTGCATCTTGTTAATGGCGGATTTGACTTTTCTGCTGGTGCCATTATCTATCTGGGCGCTATTGTTGGAGGCAATATTGCAGTTTCCAATGGTTACAGTGTATGGACGATGTTTGGCTTGATTATACTTTGTACATTTTTACTTGGTGTTATCAACGGCCTTGCATATATGACGCTAAGGTTACCGCCGATTGTCATTTCCCTGGCGATGGTCATGATCTACGAGGCAATCACCCAGATTGTCTTTAAAGGTGGGGGTATCAAGATTGTCACCAAACCACAATATGCTGTACTGGTCAAGTCTCCGACAGTCTATATTATATTTATAGCAACAGCACTGGTTTTTTGGTTCATCATGAAATATACAACATTTGGTTTTAGAGCTAGAGCTCTTGCCACAGGGCAAAAAATCGCCGTTGCCATGGGGGTTAAGGAAAAGAAGAATGTTCTTATCAGATATATGATATTCGGTGCGTTGCTAGGCGTTGCAGCGACGATGTATCTATCCAATGTGCTTACTGTATCCGCAGCGAGAAATCTGTCTTCAACCATGGTTATGTTCGACGGTATAATGCCTGTTGTGGTTGGGTTGACGTTAGCAGCGTACTCCAATATGCCTATAGGTCTCTTTATGGCTGTGTTAAGCATGAAGATCATTAATGTAGGCTTTATTAGTATGGGAACAGACGGTACCATATCCACCATAATGTCAGGTTTGTTTTTGCTGGCATTTGTAACGATTACAGAAAATCACGGAAAGATTAAGCAATATATGCTTCATAAGAGACGCTATAAGGAATTGGAGGCAATCTTCCAGAAAAAAGAAGACAAGATAATCATGGAACGTTGAGCCACACTCATATGGGAAGGGCAGGAAAGGAAGACATATGGAACAGCTTGGAAAATGGATTAGTAATGGGACGAAGAAGCCCTTTTATACCAGAAGAGCGTTTAACATTAACGGACTGGTAAAAAAAGCAACAATAAAAGTAACAGGCCTAGGGCAGTTCATTCTCCATATGAACGGTGAAAAAGTAGGAGATCATGAACTGGATCCAGGGTGGACCAACTATGATAAGTACATTCAATTCGTTATTTTTGATGTGACAAAATACCTAAAAGACGGTATGAACATCATTGGTGCTGAGGTAGGGAATGGCTGGTTCATTATGGATGAAGAGCACTATTCCTTTCAATTGCCGCCGTTCATGCCACCAAATCCTAACCCTTACAAAGCCTTTGGCAAAGCACTTGTCTATTCATTTTATATGGACATAGAATATCAAGATGGCACAAAAGAAGTGATTATATCCGACGAACAATCAAAAGTACAGGCTCATCCGGTTATTATGAGTAATGTCTTTGGATCGGAGACCATTGACGGCCGATTAAATGAACAGGGTTGGAGTGATGCTTTTTATGATGACTCTCAATGGAAAACTGCTCAAGTGACAGATGAACCACCATCAGGCCAATACATGGAACAGTATCAACCAGCCATAAAAATAGTGGACAGTTATGAAGCCAGTTGCATAAGTAACATTGGTGGCAGACGCATTTATGATTTAGGACAAAATATGTCCGGCATCTTGGCCTTTGAAGCCTACGGTAACGAAGGGGACGAAGTGAGACTCTATCCTGCTGAAAAATTAGATGATCAGGGAGATGTGGATCAATTTGCTAAAGGTTGGGCGATGATTGATAGTTGTATCACATACATCATAGCCAAAGACGAACAGTGGGAACCGGTTCGTATGAAATTCACCTATTTTGCCGGTCGTTATATAGCGGTAGAAGGGGCAGAAATCCGAGGCTTGATTGGTCATGCTATTACAAGTGCCCATGAGAAACACGGCACTTTCAGATGTGACGATGTTCGATACGAGAAGATATATGACTTAGTGGAAAAAGCTGTAGAGGCAAATATGCTTAGTGTGCATACAGATTGCCCTACTATAGAAAGATTTGCCTGGCAGGAGCCGAACCATCTCATGGCACCATCGATTATGTACATGAAGAATGGTAGAAGATTATGGGAAAAATTCCTTCAGGATATGCGGATGGACCAACATACAGAAGAAGATTTTTTTTATGATTATGAGGGGAATAAGTTTAGCTTTGGCGATGGGTTGATGCCATCACAAAGTCCGTGTTACATACCGAATGTGCTGCCAGTACCAGGAATGGGAAGCTTTTACGATATCATTCCATGGGGAAGCACTTGTATACTTGGTCCCTATTGGCACTATCAGTTCTATGGAGATATCAAAATCATAGAAGATAATTACGACTCCGGCATGCGTTACTTAAGTTATTTGCAGAAAAAAATCAACGCAGATGGCTTCATTAATCATGGCTTAGGTGACTGGGGAAATCCAAGTCAAATATTGGCAAGAGAAAATATTGAGACAGCCTTTTTATATGCAAATACAACGGTTCTAAAAGGTTTTGCAGAGTTATTAGGTCATACTAATGATATAGAAATGCTTCAAGAAATGGCATCTCGAATTAAAGATAATTACAATGCCAAATTGTTGGTTAAGCATCCTGAGCAGGATTTTTATTGTTATAAAGTGTGGCACAGTGAAGGTGAGTTCCAACTGACCCAAGCTTGTCAAGCGCTACCTTTATACTGGGGTCTAGTACCGGACGAGTATGAAGAAGATATTGCCAAGGCCTTAAAGTACACCCTTGAAAAAGCCGGCACGTTCATATGTGGAGAAATAAGCTTACCATATGTTATTCAATGTGCTTCCAAATATGAGATGAATGATTTGATCTGCAGGTATATTCTTAAGGAGCAACATCCAAGCTACTATGCTTTTATTCTTGCAGGAGAGACAACCCTTGGAGAGTACTGGGAAGATAACCCAAGAAGTCATTGCCACGATATGATGGGACATATCATTGAGTGGTACTACAATGGTATTGCTGGTATCATTCCACGTAAACCAGGTTTCAAAGAAGTGTCCATCAGGCCTTATTTACCAGTGACCATGTCAGAGTTCGAATGTAGCTATGAGTCAGTCAATGGTTTGATAAGGGTTATGGTGGAGGACAGAATTACCGGTATATATTTAAATGTGCAAGTACCAGATGAGACTGCTTGTAGAATAGAGATTGACCGACTGTCGGTAAGAGGGAAAGAAGTAATTGTAGCATTAGAAAAGACTGAAATAGTAGCTTAAGACAGAAAGATTTGATTAATTCATCATTATTGGAGGTGGGATATGTATCCAGCATCTGTACTCGAAGAAGTGAAGAGTAACGTAATACAAGAAGCTATGGAAATGAGAAGGTTGAATAAGGTAGTACCTGTTTCAGGAGAACGTCGAAGTATATGTTTGGAAGACAGGACAATTGATGTCGTTTATTACAAAACCACGAACAAACAAGCACCGTTATTAATTTGTTTTCATGGGGGTGGGTTCTTATTTGGTGGTTGTGCGTTGGATGATTATTTGTGGCATTCAATATGCAAGCGTCTAGATGTTAATTTAGTGTCTGTTGAATATAGAAAGAGCCCTGAGTTTATGTATAGAGATGCACTGGAAGATGCATATGATGCCACAGATTACCTAATAGAGCATGCGGATGAATATGGATTTGATCCTGAGAGAATATCTGTATTTGGTGGCAGTGCAGGTGGGAACTTGGCAACTGCGCTTTGCCTTTATGCAAAGGAAAAGGGTAACATAGAATTCGATAATCAAATCCTAATGTACCCTTTTTTGGATATAGACACGGATCCTGATGAAAAAGGTGCGGGAAGTTTGAGTGGTCCAATAATGTATGTTTTCAATGAACTCCACTGTAAGCCAGAAGAAAGTGCCTATCCACTGGTATCGCCTATATTTGCAACAAAAGAGATGCTTAAAGATCAACCCAATACCATAATCAGCTACGCAGAAGATGACAACTTGCGCAATGAGGCTGAACGTTATGCTCGAAAACTTCAAGAAGCTGGTGTGCAAGTAGCAGAGAAGCTATCTTATTCCATGCCACACGGCTTTTTAGAATTAGGTTTTGGGAACGACGCTGTTGGTAGTCGGGATTACTTGGGTGATGATGTTATAGAGAAACTGGAAAATGGATCAATAAAGGCCGCATCAATAGAAATGCTGGAATTTATTGCGAGGAATTATAAAAGATAGTCAAAATAATGGTATAGTATTACTTTTCAAAATTGTATTAATGTCACCTAAATTTGCAGTAAAAGGTATTATATCTGCCCATTTTGATGCTAGATAAAGTTATTTGAAGTTTAAAACAGCCACTGTTTAGCATTTAATTGAATGTCAAACAGTGGCTGTTTGTTTCCTACGTTATTATGAAATGGCATTAGCTACCACAGTCATTATTTATCCAACTTTTTTAGACGGATACGGGTAGCTAAGTGCATAGACTTTTTCAGTTGCAATATCAAGTTCACCATCAAGCCATACAATGACGTCATATTGAACAGCAACAGTAGCGAATACATTTGAGTCAGAGAGCTGTTGGAAAACAGGGTATGACAGAAGTGGAGAACAGTCAATTAGGCACTCATGAAATTTTTAAAAGCAATAACAGAGTTATTTTTGTCTTGCGTTGTTGGGTGACCTTTACTGGCTTTGATTTTTCCTCTTTCTGTATAACCTTTGCTTGTAAAACCACCTATAACATTAACATTTTTACCTTTAAGGATTTTTTTAGCATTTCCAAAGAAAGAAAGACCAGAATTACTTGTTGAAAGTAAGAATATTTCTTGGTTAGGTGATAATTTGGCAGATTCTATAAAAGATAACATGGGTTTTGCGAATTTGAATTTATATATTCCAGAAGCAAAACATATTTTGTCATATGACCTCAAATCAGTAGGTGCTGATGAAACTGGGTAAACTTCGATATTATCTATTGAAGTATTAATTGATTCAATGATTTTGTATGTGTTTTTCTGTTTGCCTGAAAAGTAGATTATAATAGTTTTCACAATGGGCTCCTAAATAAATTATAAGTGATAGTATGTTGTTCTTTTTGTTTAAGTGTCTAATGTATAGGCTAGATTAAGTTAACAAGTACTGCCAAGCTATCTTTTAACGAAGTAACAGGACGGTTGAGTAGTTCTGAAAGGTCACTAGAATCAACTTCCATCACACCACGACGTAAGTCTGCCTTGTTAGCAACAAATATTGGTACCAACATTTCATTCATACCGATGGATTTGAGAACTTCTGCATAGGCTTCGTCGCTGACTCTTTTTACTGGAACTGTTTTGCCAAGTACTTCTCCGAGAACTTTCGCAAAATCATCGTAGGTGACGAGCTCTCCGGATAAGTTGTATATCTTATTGTTACTGTTGTCTGACAATAAGGCGGCTGCAGCAGCATCTGCAAAATCGTTTCTTGGTGCGAATCCTATTTTACCATCTGCCGTATTTGTGATGATCGGTGCGCCATTAATAGCCGCTTTGATGGTTGCCAGTTCATTCTCAAGATAGGCGCTGTTTCTTAAGATTGTGTAAGCGACACCGCTCTCTTTTAGAGTTTTTTCAGTGGCGCTATGGGCCAAAGCTAATATGTTAGGGTTATCAATGTCATGAAGTCCACTAGTGTAAGCAATAAGGCTTGCCCCATTTTTCTTTGCAGCAGTGATGGCATTGGTATGTTGCTTAATACGCTTGTCGTTATTTGGTTCGGTTGTAGAGATGATCAGCACACGATCAGCCCCCTGAAAGGCTTTCTCCAAAGAAAATTCATCATTAAAGTCAGCTTCTCTTACATCTACGCCGAGTGTTTGTAGCTTCTCTGCTTTTCCAAGATCTCTCACTGTTGCAATGATATTAGAAGCATCTACTGACTTTGTTAGTGTTTCAATAACTCTTGATCCTAATTTACCTGTTCCGCCTGTTACTAAATATTTCATATTGATTCCTCCTGTGTAATTTGGTTATGCATCGATTATATCTCTTGGTTCGAATAATACTAGTACGATATTTTATGATACTGGTATCAATAGTGATACCTATGCTATCCGGAAAGATAGCACTATCATAAAATATCGTACTAGTATTACTGTTATAAGTTCATATAATAGAACCGTAAACGCTCATTACACAATATTAAGCGAGGTAATTAAAATGAAAAAAAGAATAATGGCAATGTCATGTGCTGTGATCATGTTGTTCACAGCTGGTATTCCCGTAAATGCTTCTGAATATGTTGTTAAGAAAGGCGATATGTTATGGAAGATAGCAAAACAATACGATGTAACGATTGAAGCCCTTGTGCTTGAAAACAATATTAAGAATCCTGATTTGATTTACGTGGATCAGCAGTTACATATTCCTGCATCAGATGCTATTGAGGCAGCAGAAGTCGATATAGCGAAGATATTGCTATCTACTTATGAATCAGGAAACACTCAATTGATTGATCGGTATATGGATGAATCCTTCGTCGATCATAATACAACTGCGGGCAACGGTAAAGAAGGGTTTGTGAATAGGGTTGAAGCTGCAGCAGTAGACAACACAACGGTTCAAATACATCGTGTTCTAACAGAAGGTGATTATGTGGCACTCCACAGTACCTATACTGATAATGCAAGGGCACAGGTTGCGTTCGATATCTTTAGGTTTGAAGAAGGCAAAGTCGTTGAGCATTGGGATAACTTTAATGATGTAGCAGAAGCCAATCCATCAGGAAGAACCCAAACCAACGGACCGACTGAAATTGACTATTCAGTATCAGCGGAAGATAGCAAGTTAGTGGTTTTAGGAGCAGTCAACGATGTTATGATGGGGAAAAATCCAGCTAATATGCCAAGTTACTTTGAAGGAAATAAATATCTACAGCATCATGTAGGTGTCGGAGATGGCGTTGATACTGCAATTATAGAGGCTCAGAAAGCGATTGCTGCAGGTACGAACTCTATTTATGATGAAGTGCATATTGTTGTTGCACAAGGGGATTTTGTATTGACGGCGAGTAAGGGCCATAAGGGTGATGTATCATATGCCTTCTTCGACTTATTCAGAGTAGAGAATGGAAAGATTGCAGAGCATTGGGATATTGTCGATGAAATCGTAGAGGAACCTGGCAATGATGTGGGCAAGTTCTAAAGTAATTTATTGAAATTGATTTTGACATAATGTATAATCAAATTATGTCATACGACATTTAATGATACCGTAAATTGTATAGTGCAATTGGAATTCAATATGCCCTCAAGCCCTATATAGGAGATGATAAAATGGGACAGGATTTATTCGGAAAGTGTCCATATGCAACCGCTCAAAAAGTACTGACTGGTAAATGGACAATGCTAATCATGCATCTGCTTGAGGAGGGACCGGTTCGCTTTAATGAACTCCAAAGGCGCCTTCCGAACATGACCCATGCGACATTATCCAGGCAACTTAAGAAACTGCAGGAAGACGGATTGATTAACCGTGTGGAGTATGATCAGATACCGCCTAAAGTCGAATATTCTCTCAGTGATATCGGTAATAAATTTGATAAAGTATTGGATGCATTACGCGATTGGGGCTTGGATTATATTGACTACATGTATGAAGATGAAGAAGAATAAATAATAAGAAACCCTGACTGCGATTCGTATAATTGCAGTCAGGGTTTCTTATTGTATGAACTTATACAACTCAATAAAATGAGGAATAATATCCTCATAAGTCCCATCATCCATCATGAATCCGCCAGGAATCGTACCAAGTTGTGTGAAGCCTAGTTTCTTGTATAGATACAGGGCAGCACCATTGGTATTTACGACAGCATTGAATTGTAGAATTCTAAAGCCTAGTTCTTTGCCTTTGGCCATGCTGTGGAGGACTAATTTTTCTCCGATCCTTTGGCCACGAACGCCCTTTTTTACTGCATAGCTAGCATTGGAGATATGACCGCAACGGCCTATATTATTAGGGTGAAGAATGTAGAGACCGACAATCTCGGCGGTGTCTGTGTCATAAGCGATGCCAGTAAATGATTGTTCGTTGAAGAAAATGGGACCAGTAATCTCGGTCAACGGCTCCCTTTGAGGAAAAGCGATACCATCAGCAACGATGTCATTCCAAAGGGTGATGGCCTCAGCAGTATCTTCTTGGTGGTAGGCTCTTATTTGTATGTTCATGATTAGGTCTCCTATAAATGATAACTTACATTGTTTGTCGGTAGAATAATTCAATTATAAAGCTACTTGGCAAAACTATCCATTGGAAGCGGAATTTTCATTTAATGAATGATTAGGAAGTGATACTTTCAATGGTTGATCAGTTTTCTGATTTTGGCAGATCAAAAGGATGACTTGGTGCCTATATAGATTAAAGGGTGTGAATAAAATACTAGATGAAGTAGCTGAAGTAACCGAAGTAACTAATGTATATATTGAATTAATCGATTTATTGAATTATAATATATGTATACATTAGTTATTTATAGAAATACATGCATATCAAATCTATACATATATAAAGGGGTTAATATGGTAAAACGATATAGATATATTCAGCAGTTTGAAAAATGGATAGATAAACCGATGATTAAGGTCATTACTGGTATCAGACGGTGTGGCAAATCATATTTGATGAAAATGATCATTGAACTTCTACGAGAAAGAAATATCCTAGATGAGTCAATTTGTTATCTAAATCTTGAGCTCTTTGAAAATAGCCACCTAAAAGATGCCAATGCACTTTATGAACATATAAAAAAAAATACTTCAGACGAAGGAAAGTCATATGTTTTAATAGATGAAGTCCAAAATTGTGATGGTTGGGAACGAGTCGTTGCTTCTCTACTTGCTGAAGAAAGGTATGATATCTATCTCACAGGTTCTAACGCAACTATGTTGTCAGGCGATCTAGCAACTCATATCGCAGGAAGATACATTGAAATTAAAGCTTTTCCATTAAGCTTTAATGAGTTTAAAGTCTTCAATAAAGAATACCACAATACTAAAAAAAGTATTGAAGATATGTTCAATGACTATCTAAAATACGGAGGTTTCCCAGGACTATTTACCGTAGTAGATGACGATGAAGCAAAGAGGCAATATCTCAGTGGTGTCCGGAATACAGTCATTTTACGGGACACCGTTCAGCGTTATGATATTCGAGATGTAGATTTACTGCAGCGTGTTATGAACTACGTCTTTGATAACGTTGGTCAAGTTTTTTCGGCAAACTCCGTTACGAATTACTTGAAATCCTTAGGCTTTAAAGCATCTCTTGTATCAGTAAATACTTATCTTGATGCATTGACTGATGCCATGATCATTGAAAAGGCAAAAAGATATGATATTAAAGGCCGTAAGATTATGCAACGTATGGAAAAGTATTACATTAGTGATCTTGGTATTCGTTATAGTGAAATTGGTTATAGAAATAATGATATTGGCCAGTTACTAGAAAATGTGGTCTATAATGAACTTCTTGTGAGAGGTTATCAGGTTTTTGTAGGAAAGGAAGGGGAGAAAGAAGTTGATTTTGTTGCTACAAAAGGAGATGAACGAATTTATATTCAGGTTACTTATTTACTGGCAACGCCTGAAGTTGTCGAACGAGAATACGGTTCTCTTTTATCGATAAAAGATGCCTATCCTAAATTAGTCTTGTCAATGGACAGGATGACAATTGGAATCCGTGATGGTGTTGTTCACCAATATTTACCAGATTTTCTTCTTGAACAGTAATATTTGGAGGAACAACACATATAAAGTAGCCGACAACTATAATTCTCAAGAATAATTCATTATAATTAACGTAATACTAATTATAGTGGATTATTCTAGCTGTCGGCTACTTTATATGTGTAATATTAAAACGATCCTCGATCAATCATAGAAAGCTCATGAAATTTAACTCTTTTCTCCGTGTCTTTTTCAATTAATGCACTATGAATCATATCAATAGCGGATGCGGTCATCTCTTCAGTTGGCATTGCAATCACCGTCAAAGGTGGGTTTGAAAACTGCGTTGTAGAGATCTCGGACAGGGCAACGGAGATCAACATAACATCGTTGGGAATATGGATGCCATTTTCAAAGAAATAATGGGAGGCACCAATCGCCATTAGGTCTGATTCTGCGAAGATAAACGGTGTTGGGTTCAGTGCCCATTCCGTTGCCATCTTATAGCCACCTTCATAACTCTGTGGGGCAGTGTACTCATGAACTTTTATATCGTTCTCATCGCACAAGCTGGCCAGATATTTGGTTCTCTCACTTGTAGCTAAGAAGCTATACATATCCTTGAATACAGCAATATCCTTTAATCCCTTATTCTTTATATCTTGAATCAGCTTTTCTGTAACGCTTTTGTACTCTGTCGTCACACACATGAAATCATCAAGAAGACGGTTGAAAAGCACCACAGGAATACTGATTTCTTTGCTTTTCAGATAATCTAAGTCATCGTTGGAAATAGCACCGATGATTGCCGCATCAAATAAATGCTCACTGTTAAGCCCTTCTTCGAATTGCAACATGCCTGTCTCAAAGAGACAGATTACCAAATCACAGTCAAAATTTAGTGCCTTGCACTGTTCTCTAAGACCCATGAGAATACGCGCCATATAGGCCGTACGGATGTCCGCACTCCAGTAGAGCGCAATGGTATAACGGTTAGGTGTAGAGGCCTTTAAGCGCCTTGCAGATAGGTTTGGTTTATAAGCCAAAGTCTTGACGGCTTCCATGACCTTAACCACTGTTTTTTCTGAGATTCGATTGCTTTCGGCTTTGCCGTTAATGACAAATGATGCGGTGGCAACAGATACACCGGCAAGCTTTGCAACGTCTTTTAAAGTCGCCATTTTCTCCTCCAATAAATGTTGATTTGCCATTTATCATAACATAGATTCCCCGGCAAAAAAATAAAAAGTGGATTGATTTGGTAGAAATTCTGTGATATTATCAATTTGCTTAAACGATTTAGCTAAACGATTAAGCAAAGATGATTGTATTTGTTAATTTTATGACTAGGAAGGCTTGTTCGGATGATTGAATGGCATCAAATAGGTCTTGCTAATGCTGATGGAGGTGTTTGTTTGAAAGAAATTGGGAAGCTATTGGAAGGCGATAGGGTAAGAGTTCAGCCTGATCTGATAGTGGTGAATGATGGTTTATCTCTTGAGACAATTAATAAGTTATCAGACGTATCGATGTCTGTAGAAGCAAATAGGGTGCTTGTGATTTTTGATCATGATATTCCTGCAGGAAGCTTTGAGACGGCCAAGAAGCAAAAGAAGCTGATTGCTTTTGCAAAATCAAAGGGAATCAAACTTGAGACAGCCAAGGGAATTGGCTACCACTATCTGACAAATCAGATTGTTGGTGAAGGCATGACGGTTGCTGGTACTGGTGAACATTTTGGAATGTATACCGTAAGTGGCGGTATAGGTATCAAGCTGTCAGAAGAGGCACTTGTATCTCTTTTGACAGATGGGCAGACATCTGTTCAATGCAGCAAGACAATAAAGGTTGAAGTCGCTGGCCAGTTAAAAGACGGCATAAGCAACACCGACGCGGCAATTGGCTTGTACAAAGCTGTAAAAGCGCTCAAAGCAGAAGGTGCTTGCTTGGCCCTTGGTGGTCAAGGGTATGAAAGTCTTGATGTGGATAGCAAAAAAGTAATTGCATCACTGGCTACAAGAGCTGGAAGTGGGGTATGCGTACCTGGCGATATGGTTGACGCCTCTACGGAAGTCGTTCAATATGACTTGTCAACAGTGACAAAAGCCATTATTGAACCAGGGGCTATTGACAATATTAGAGGCATAGATGGTTTGGAAAAGCAACCTGTAGATGCCTGTTTCGTCGGTGGATGTCTTGGGGGCAATATCGACAGCATTCGTCACATTGCAAAAATGACTGCAGGTCAAAGGATCAAGCATGGTGTCCGTGTTCTTGTTGCACCAGATACCAATGAAACCTATCTGAAAGCAGAAAAAGAAGGACTCATTGGTTCTCTTATAGACGCGGGTGTTCAGATCTGTAATCCTGGCTGCTCCTCATGTTTGACAACCTCTATCGGTGTTATTGGTGATGGTGAGGTAATGGTGTCAACAGGCTCCTACAATTATGCAGGTTGTTGTGGTACTGACGGATCAAAGGTCTATATTGCATCGACAGAAGTTGTAGCACAAGCGGCCATGACCGGCTATATCGAGGGAGGGCAAACACATGAATAGTATTAAAGGAAAAGTATGGCTTTTGCCGGATGATGTGGATACAGACACGATTATCCCTGGTCGTTACGGTGTTCTTCCGACCCTCAAGGATATGAGTAAGCACTGCTTGGAGCCTCTTAGACCTGAGTTTTCTACTGAAGTCAAAGAGGGGGACATCTTGGTTGCCGGTAAGAACTTTGGTTGTGGTTCATCTAGAGAGCAAGCGCCAGGCTGTATTTTGGCCAGTGGTGTCAAGTGTATTATCGCTAAGTCCTTTGCAAGGATTTTTTATAGAAATGGTATTAATAACGGCATGTTCCTGATTGAAAGTCCGGATGTGCCTGAAGAGGTCAAAGAAGGCGATGTAATTGAAGTTGTTCTTAACGAAGCTGTGTATATCAATGGTAAAGAATATGCTATCAAAAAAATGCCTGAGAACCTTCTGAAAATTATCCAAGAAGGCGGATTGGTACCAAGCTACCGCAAACAGAATGAAGAAAAAGCGGCAGCATCTGGCGCCAAGACAAAGGAGGTTTGATGATGGGACATACATTAGCTGAAAAAATACTGTCAAAAAATACCGGTATAGCAGGGCTTAAACCAGGAGACATCGTGACAACCAAGCCTGATATGATGATGATTCATGATATCTATACCCCTTTTGTTGTACAGAAGTTGGATGAAATGAAATTCGAAGAACTGGCAGACCCGGATAAAGGCGTCATTGTCCTTGACCATCTGATGCCGACCAATGCTGCAAAGAATGACCCAAGACACTACAATGCCGGCATCGAACTTTCGGAACGATTCGGTATAGAAAAATTACATATGGGCGAAGGGATCTGTCATACATTGATGCATGAACAACGCTATGCAATGCCGGGAACTGTTGTTGTCGCTACAGACTCTCATACGCCAACTTATGGTGGCGGTGCCTGCTTCAGTACCGGTATTGGATTTACAGAGATGGCAGCGACTTTAGGCAGCGGTGAACTGTGGATGAAAGTACCGGAAGCTATGAAGATTGTTGTCGAAGGTGATTTGCCGGAAGGCGTATACTCCAAAGATGTTATCCTGAAGATTCTTGGGGATATCAAATCCGACGGTGCTACGTATATGTCCATGGAGTTCACTGGCAGTACCATTCGTTCAATGGATATGAACTCAAGGTACACCATGGCGAACATGAGTATCGAAGCCGGTGCGAAAGTAGGTCTTTTTGAAGCGGATGAGAAGACTGCTGAGTATTTTGATGTGCCTTACGAAAGCATCGAATGGTTGAAAATAGATGACGACGCTGAATATGCCAAAGTGTTGCATTATAAAGCAGAGGACTTTGAACCACATTTATCTTGCCCACAAGGTGTGGATAATGTGCATCCTATCAGCAAAGTTCAGGGGACAAAAGTTGACCAAGTCTATATCGGTTCCTGTACTAACGGAAGCATAGATGACCTTGCTGTTGCAGCAGAACTGCTTAAGGACAAGAAGATAGCCCCATATATGAAGTTGGTGGTGATCCCTGCGACTGTGAGTATCTATAAAGAAGCCATGTCACTGGGTTATATCGATACTTTCATTAATGCCGGAGGTACTGTATCACATCCATGTTGCGGACTTTGCTGTGGCCAACCTTATGGGTTGATGAGTGATGATGAAGTGGTTCTAGGAACAAATAACCGTAATTTCATCGGAAGAATGGGAACGAAGAAGTCGCTGATTTACTTATCTTCTCCTGCAGTGGCGGCTGCAACGGCCCTTACCGGTGTGGTGACGCATCCAACGACGATATAAGAGGTGTAATGATGGATTATAAAATAGCGATTGTCCCTGGTGACGGCATCGGTGTGGATGTTGTCGCACAAGGTGTTAAGGTAATAGAAAAAGTAGCGGCTGTATACGGACATAACATTGAACTGCCTGAATTTTTGGTAGGTGGATGTGCCATTGATGCTTACGGCGTAAATGTGAGAGATGAAGACATAGAAGCAATGAAAAGCTGTAATGCCATTCTTTTTGGCGCAGCTGGTGGTCCTAAATGGGATCATCTACCAAGACATGAACGTCCGGAACTTGGTCTTGGGAAAGTCAGAAGAACTTTTAATCTATTTGCCAACTATAGACCTTCAAGAATCTTTGAAGCAATTAAGGAAAAGTCACCACTTAAGGACAGTGTCATCGATAAAGGATTCGATATCATGCTAATCAGAGACCTGACTGGTGGTATCTACTGGAATGAAAAAGGCGTTAGAGAAGGTAAGTATGGAAGAGAAGCTTACGACGTGGAGTGTTACAGTGAGTTCGAAGTGGAGCGTGTGGCGAGACGTGCCTTTGAAGCAGCAAAGGGACGTAGAAAACTTGTGACCAGCGTTGAAAAGGCCAATGCCTTAGAGTCATCAAGACTATGGCGTGAGACCGTAGAGCGTGTCTCTAAAGATTATCCGGAAGTTGAAGTGAAGAATATGCTTGTGGATAAAGCGGCTATGGAGATTGCCTGTAATCCAAGTTGCTTTGACGTATTGCTCACGACCAGTATCTTCGGCGATATTCTTTCTGATGAAGCAGGTGTTGCTACAGGTTCTGTAGGTATGTTGGCTTCAGCAGCGATGAATGATGATGGCTTTGGTCTCTTTGAACCAATCCATGGTACAGCACCGGATATTGCCGGTATGGGGATTGCCAATCCATTGGCGACGATTCTTTCTGCAGCTATGTTGTTCCGTTATGGTCTGAACTTGGAAGAAGAAGCAAAAGCCATTGAAGCGGCTGTAGATGCGACTTTGAATCAAGGTTACAGAACAGGGGATATAGTTACAGAAGGTGGTATTAGCGTTACTACCGAGGAAATGGGTGCAAAAGTAGTAGAAAACTTAGTGAGGTTATAGAGGAGGCTTTTATGGGCATGAATTTAACTTACAAGATATTGGACAGTCACCTGATGGAAGGTGACTTAAGCAACAAGCAAGAGATTGCTCTTACAGTGGATCAAACCCTTTGTCACGATCTGACAGGCATCATGGCAGCGCAGATTATGGAGGCGGTTGGTGCATCTGAAGTTAAGACAGAAGCCAGTGTCTTTTACTGCGATCACAATGTTATAGCGGCATCTAGCGAGAACTCTGAAGATCACCGTTACCTTAAAGGTTCAGCTGAGAAATACGGTATCTATTTTTCAAAGCCAGGCAATGGAATCTGTCACTTCGTGCACTGTCAGCAATTTGCAAAGCCAGGCAAGCTGATGCTCGGTGCAGATAGCCATACACCAACTTCAGGGGCTCTTGGAATGTTGGCTATTGGTAGTGGCGGTTTGTCTGTAGCTAAAGCGATGCTCGGAGAAGGCTTCAGAATGACACCACCTAAAGTATACAATATTGAGCTGAAAGGTGAATTGGAAACGGGTGTCTCAGCTAAGGATATTACACTTGAGATTTTGAAGAGAATCAGTGTAAAAGGTGGTCTTGGTTACATTCTTGAGTTTACAGGTGATGGTATTAAGTACCTATCTGTACCTCAAAGAGCAACGATTGCCAATATGACCATAGAAATGGGTGCCATCACTGGTGTATTCCCAAGTGATGATGTGACCAAAGCTTACCTTGAAGCCCAAGGACGTGGGGATGACTGGGTGGCTCTTACAGCAGACGCAGATGCTACTTATGATAACACGTTGACAATTGATCTCTCCAACCTTGTTCCATTGGCAGCCAAGCCTCATATGCCAGACCTTGTGGAGGCAGCAGCAAAGCTTAGTGATGTGAAGGCCAATTCTGTTTTCATTGGAAGTTGCACCAATGCTTCTTATTCAGATATTGCCAAAGCGGCAGCAGTACTAAAAGGTAAAAAAGTGCACAAGGATGTGGATTTGACTGTTGCGCCAGGTTCTATTCAAGTTTTTGAAGCACTTCTTAGAGACGGTATCATTTCCACATTGGTGGATGCAGGTGCCAGAGTTCTAGAAAATGCTTGTGGACCATGTATCGGAATTGGTCAAGTGCCACCAGGTGGTGGGGTTGCAGTAAGAACATCTAACAGAAACTTCATGGGCAGAAGTGGTAACAATGATGCTAACGTCTATCTTGTAAGTCCAGAGACAGCGGCGGCAACGGCAATCAATGGTTACATTACAGATCCAAGAGACTTTATCGACTGTCAAATACTGGCAGACATCAAGGAACCGGATCTTTACGGTCAGAATAATGTATTGATGATCGAACCTCAACCTCAATCTGTGCGTGATGAAGTGGAGATTATGGGTGGCGAGAACATTAAACCATTGCCGATGAGAGGTAGACTGGATGAAGCTGTAGAAGCACCGGTTGTTCTCAAGCTTGGTGATAACATAACAACGGATGATATTATCCCAGGTGGTGCGAACATCCTTAAGTTTATCGCTAATATACCTCAGTTTGCTGAATACACTTTCTGTTATACGGATCCAACCTTTGTATCACGTGCCAAAGTTCTCGGTGAATCCATCATCGTTGGCGGTGAGAACTATGGTCAAGGTTCCAGTAGAGAGCATGCAGCATTGTTGCCAATGTTCTTAGGGGTGAAAGCGGTCATTGCAAAATCTTATGCCCGTATCCACAAAGAGAACTTGATCAACTATGGTATTTTACCTTTCGTATTCGAGAATGCGGACGATTATGAGAAGCTTGGGTTTGAAGATACGTTGGTGTTAAAAGACTTATATGCGGCTCTTGATAACGATGGTTGCACTGTACTCAACAAGACAACAGGTGAAGAAGTAACGCTACGGTTGGAATTATCAGTCAATGATAAGGAAATATTGAAAGTTGGCGGAGCTCTGAACTTCTTGAAAGAGAAGCAGGAGATGACTGTCTAGGAGAAATTAATAAGCCCTGCTTTGCAGGGCTTACAACTTTATTACGAGAATTATTATGAGTGAATCATATTGATTATTCGGTATCGCCACGATTCAGTTTTTGGTACAAAGCCGTCCGGCTTATACCCAGGAGATTGGCAATCTCTTTCTTGGTTCGACCTTGATTCAAAAGATTATCAATGATAATGCCTTCTACTGCATGACTGATTTCTTTAAGGTTGAGCTGAAGGTTCTCATCCAGTAGATCAGGTTCAGGCTTGTGATGTGGTGCTAAGTGGGTGATGTCTTCAATGTTGCCAAGGACCACATAACGTTCTGCAATATTCCTAAGTTCACGGACATTGCCATGCCACGGGTGAGTTAATAGCCATTTTTGCAGTTCTTGTGGTATCTCATCCTTGGACACTTCAAAGCCAATAAGAGTTTCTAGGAAAGACATAAATAGTGGCATTATGGCATCTTTTCTTTCGCGAAGGGGTGGGATGCTTAATTCAATGACACTTAGACGGAAGAACAAGTCACCTCGGAATTGTTGGTCAGCAACTTGTTTGATGAGATCTTCATTGGTGGCAGCGATAATTCTTACATCCAGGGGGATGATATGGTCTGAGCCAATACGCATGACTTCTTTTTCTTCAATGATTCTAAGAAGTTTTGTCTGAAGGTTCCGGGTGACACTGTTGATTTCATCAAGAAAGATCGTACCGCCATGAGCTAACTCGAAAAGACCTACCTTACCGCCTTTTCTTGCACCGGTGAAGGCACCTTCTTCATAACCGAAGAGTTCACTTTCCAGTAAGCTTTCAGAAAGAGCGGCACAGTTGATGGCAACAAATGGCGAACTTTTACGTTGACTGCAATTGTGAATGCTTTGAGCCAAGAGTTCTTTACCAGTACCGCTTTCACCATAGATGAGAATTGTACTATTGGTGGCTGCAGCGCGTTTGGCATAATCAATCATCAAGGTCATCTTATGGTCAACAATGATCATTTCATCAAAAGTATGTTTGGCTAATAGCCCCTTCTTATTGAGTTTGAAACGAAGGCGTTTCTCATATTCCTGGATCTCGGTAATATCACGTATGGTACATATATTGCCAAGATGTGTGTTATCAACGGAGATGGGTAAGACTCTCAGAGTCAGTGATTTTTTATTATAGGTCATTATTTCCTCTGAGGAATTCTCAAGGTTCGCAATATGTGAAATCTTAGGAAATACGTCGTGAATGGATCGATTGATCACATCTGAAGCCCGTTTACCAAGGTGCTTTTCTGCCTTTTTATTAAAAAGTTCGATAGTACCGTTGGTGGATAAGCTAACAACCCCATCTGCCATGTTGGCAAGAACCATTTCAAGGACTTTGACTCTCTTTTGTCGCTTCATAGACTCTAGAAGCAACGTTTTGACTTGGTTGTAAGTGTCAAGAAAGAAGGAAAGCTTATTGCCGATGAAGACACATGGCAATTGGTGCTTAGCACCAAGTTCAATGGTATAGGCACCTCCGACCAGTACAATGTTTTCTTCAAGCATCGCGATTTTTTCAATCTTATTCTTAATATCAGGGATATTCTGAATTCTTACAACATGGATATCTATGGCCAGAAGGTCACGCCACTCTTCATAGTCAAAGGTCACATGTTCCTCAATGACTAGATAGACTTTCTTATTCAGGGCTTTTGCCTGATTTAGAGCGGAGAGAATATCTTCCGTTGTAATGGAAAAGGGTATAACAGGAATGGAAAGATACTGATTGAGATCATAATAGGTACCGCCTCGTGCGATGAAAGCTTTAGCGCCTTCTTCAATCAATCGATCCGCCTGCTCGAAGAGACCGTTAGGGTCAAGAACCTCAATAATAAGGTCTTCTGTGTCATTATGGTTCTGCATATATTGAATGAGTTCAACTTTGTATTCTTCTGTTGGTGCGATAAAAGCAATTTTGTCCATTATGATCTCCTTGTACAAATGGTGTAAAGTGATGTAAATAAAAGTTTACACATTTGTGATTATAACATGTGAAGTGAAGGAAATGAAAGGGTTATCTAAAGGGTAACAGATGGTTTTGACACAAAATAATGAATGATACTAGTAACTTAGACCATATTTAAAGGCTTTTTTCAAGATTTAAAAGAGAAATACTAATAAAATTTGCTGTAATTCAATTTTTGGCACGGTACTTGCTATATATAATGATGTAAGCAACTTTTGAAAATTATTTCTCAGTGCTTACCTATATACCTTTGGAGATACTGATGAATTTTCTTATGACGAAATACAGTTCATCAGTGTTCCCATAATGGGCATTTGGGTTGACATTCTATTCGATAACCACACACTAAATCAACCCAAATGCCACCTCTTAATCAAAGTTGTTAATAATTTCATAAAGTACTGAAAGAGGTGATAGAAGAATAATACGATAATAGAGACATATAAGTCTCCGACAAATGATCGAAAGAAGTAGAAGTGAAACTGAAACGTACATATGTTTAGTCATGTAAAAGCATATACGGGGTTACGTCTGGTAAGTGTATCAGACGTGTTGAAAACAAATGGAGGAGTTAAGATGAGTGTTCAATTGATAACAATTTTAGCCTTAGTAGCCGCAGTTGTTGTGGGGATTGTCAGAAAAGTGAATTGCGGTATTGTTGCAGTGATCTTCGCGTTTATTGTGGGGAAATTCATTGTAGGAATGAGTGGAAGAGAGTTATATACAGCCGGGTGGCCGACGAAGATCTTTTTCTTAATGATGGCCTTGATGTTCTTATTTGGAATAGCCGGAGAAAATGGTACGTTGAAATTATTGGCATACAAACTAACCTATCTCGTTAGAGGGAAAAATAAAGTATTGCCATTCTTGTTTTTTGTCATTACAGCTTTACTTTCCGGCCTTGGCGCTGGACCAGGTATTGCAGGTCTGTTGTTCCCAATCGTTATGATTATTGCATTGGAGAATAAAATCTCTGAAGTTTTGATGGGGGTCATGGTAATCGCTGGTGCAATCGGTGGTGGTCTATCGCCACTTGCAGTATCAGGCATTGTTGCAGGGACTCTTGCAGCGGAACAAAACGTTACAAACTATCTGCCAATCTATGGATCCTTCTTATTGACGATGGTACTGGAAGCAATCATTGCCTTTGTCGTGTTTGGCGGTTTGAAAATACAGTCTAAAGATATGAGTGAGACAGAGAAGCCGGGTGCTTTCAACAGACACCAAATTATTACAATCGCCGTTATTTTGGCAGTTGTTGTTACCGTCTTGTTCTTCAAATATGACATTGGTATTGTTGCCTTCGTTGGTGGTGCTGTTTTGGTTGCTCTTGGAACCATTGACAGTAAAAAAGCGATCAGTACTGTATCATGGGACACACTTATTCTTGTAGGTGGCGTGGCAATGATGGTTAACGTTATGAAAGTAGCAGGTGGTATTGATCTTCTTGCTGATTCACTCTCAAAAGTGATGACAGCAACAACAGCGCCTTCCGTCATGGTTATCATGGGTGGTCTTATGTCTTCTGTATCCAGTTCTGTTGGGGTTGTTATGCCAACATTGATTCCAACAGCCCAGACAATTTCAGACAATATGGGTGGTGTTGTAGCAACCTCAGCCATCATTTCAGGAATTGTTGCTGGTTCTAACTCAGTTATTTACAGTCCGATTTCTACATTGGGAGCAATGTCTCTTGCTGCTCTTCCAGAGGAAATTGATAAGGAGAAATACTTTAATAAAATGCTTATAGTTGCAATATCATCAGTACTGTTCTGTGCAGTGTTAGGATTGATTGGCCTATATAGATGATATCAATTATAGATAGGTGAGCACCACATGGCGTTTGGGTTAAGTTAAGTTGCGCTTGTTAATAACCACCGGTGTTTTGCACGTTAGCCAGTAGGACACCGGTGGCTCATCTGATATCTATGATTTGAAAATTGCAGTTAGTAATAGATCAGACCGCTCAGGTCAGAATGGGGACAGTTAGGGGTAACGTATCAATAAGATGTGTGGAAAGTGAAGGTATATAAAATGAAAAAGAACTCTATGATGAAAGCCATCACGCTGTTTTTGGTTATTGTGTTATCACTTAGTGGATGCAGTAAAGATGATTCGACATCTGAATCTGGAGTTTCTGAGGCTTCAGATGGTTCAACATTTCAAGAGATGACACTGAATTTGGGCCATTCAGGATCAACGGATCATCACTATCAAATCTCAGCACTAAAGTTTGCAGAGATTGTATATGAGAAAACAGGCGGGGCTGTTACAGTTAATATTTTTCTATCTAGCCAACTAGGCTCTGGACCGGATCAACTTGAAGCTGTAAAAGTAGGAACACAGGATCTGGTCATCACACCAGATGCATTCCTTGCGAACCATGACCCGATTTTTAATGTTCTTGGTATGCCATTTCTCTTTACGACATTTGAAGAAGTAAAGAAGATTCCTGAGACTGAATTCGCAGCACGTCTTGAGGAAAGGGCTAAGGAAGACAACTTCGTTATACTTGGGTGGTTATCCAACGGCTTCAGACTCATGACAACCAATGTGCCGATTGAGAAGCCAGATGACCTTGCAGGTCTGAAATTTAGAATCGGCTCTAACAAGCTCATATCAGAGATATTAACAACCCTTGGAACGAATCCAACACCTGTTTCTATGTCTGAGACATACACAGCTCTTCAGACAGGCACTGTTGATGGTCAAGAGAATCCAACAACCAATATTCTGAACAATAAGTTGTACGAAGTTCAGGATTATCTGGCTATGACTAGACATGTTTATACGACAGAGCCAATGGTCATGAATAAGGATAAGTTTGATCAATGTTCACCAGAGCTACAGCAGATTCTTCTGGACGCAGCCAAAGAAGTCGCTATGGCAGACATCGCCATGGTCGAAGCAGATGAATCAAAAGAGTTGAAGGAACTTGAAGGAGCAGGCATGACGGTGACTTATCCTGACACCGCTTTATTCAAAACGTTACTGGATCCTTTATATGAGAAATATGCAGAGGAGTACGGTGAGGAATGGATTGAACTTATTGAATTGATCCGATCCGAACTGTAGGAAGGGGAAAGGTTTTGGATAAATTTAATCATGTGGTTAAGAGGATTAACAAAGCCAATGAAATCATTCTCGTCATTTCTATTGTTATCATGTTCGTCATCTTGCTGGCGCAAATCTTTGTAAGGTTCCTTTTTTTCATACCCTTACCGGCATCACAAGATTTATTGACTTTCTTTATGATTGCCAGCGTTTTCTTCGGATCTGGTATTGCTGTGGCAAACGGCAAGCAGATTGCTCTGGAGTTAGTTATTGAATATGTGCCTGAGAATGTCAAGAATATCATGATCATACTAGCAGACTGTATCAGCATCACGTTTCTGGTCATTATTATGTATCAATCTATTGTACTAATAGAAAAATGTCAGGGCACGATAGTAGGTGCATCACCGATTCCGTTGAGTGTCTACTACATGGTGGTGTGTATCGGTTGCCTTTTCATGATGTTGAATTTTGCTAATCAGATTGGTAATAAGCTTAAGGCGATTCTAGTAAAGGAGGTCTCTTAATATGTCTGGATTTCTATTGCTAAGTGTCGCGATCTTATTGTTCTTGTCTGTACCGATTGGTATCGCACTAGGAGCAGCATCCTGGTTGACACTGACTGTTGACGGGAATATCCCAACATTGATTGTTACTCAGAAGATGATGACGGGCATCAATCATTTCACCCTTATTGCCATTGTATTTTTCATACTGGCTGGGGAAGTCATGACGGAAGGTGGCGTCTCCAAGAAGCTTATCCTTCTGGCCAACACGATGGTTGGCAAGTTGTCAGGTGGCCTCGCCATGGTTGCTACCTTGTCAGCAATGTTCTTTGGCGCCATATCAGGATCATCTGCGGCAACGACGGCTGCGATTGGTGGCATCATGATACCGACAATGAGTAAAGCCGGTTACAAAAAGGAATTTTCTGCAGCTGTGATTGCATCTTCCGGATTGCTGGGTCTACTTATCCCACCAAGTGGCACAATGCTTCTATACGCGGTCATTGCCAATACCTCCGTATTGGAAATGTTCATAGGTGGCATAATTCCAGGGTTGATCATGGGTGCCAGCGTCATGGTAACGTCATATGTCATCTCAAAGAAGAACCATTATGGGGAACTGACTTTAGATGAAGAGGACGAGCCTAAGGAGAACAAAGGCAAGTTGCTTTTTCACAGCTTTGCAGCGTTGATGTCACCGGTCATTATTCTTGGTGGTATCTACTCCGGTGTCTTTACTGCAACGGAAGCTGCAGGTGTTGCTGTACTATATGGACTGTTGGTTGGTTATTTCATCTTCAAGCAACTGACCTTACGTAAGATTTATGGAACCTTTGTTAAAACAGGAATCAGTGCATCCGTCATATTATTTTTGATAGGTGCGGCATCCGTATTCGGATGGTTGCTGACAGTACAGCAGATACCAAGCAAGTTAATTATGGCAATCACAAGTATCACGGATAGTCCATTAGTGGTGTTGCTCCTAATCAATATTGCCCTGTTCATTGCTGGAGCGATGCTTGATAACGTTGCAGCCATAACACTTTTAACACCGGTATTGGTACCTCTTGTTACTTCTTACGGTATTGATCCAACTTTCTTTGGCATCATTATGGTCATTAACTTGGCGATTGGCCAAATAACGCCACCGATAGGGATGAATTTGTTTGTTGCATCGAACATATCCGGCGTCAAGTTGGAGAAAATCGTTAAACAGATATTGCCGTATCTGGCGGTACTGATTGCCAATTTATTCCTTTTTACCTATATTCCGGGGATTGTTACGTTCTTACCGAACTTAGTACTCGGAAAGTAAAACATTCATAAGAAAGTGACTGTCAGACAACACTTTCTCACCATCTAGCTATAACGTTTAAGCAAGTAAAGTAGCCTATATGTCACAGGCTTAATTGAAATTGAGTCTGTTGACATCATAAATGATACATCAATTTAAGATTAAGTCTTCAATGACACATTTTGAAGACTTATCAAGATATGAACAGGAGGAACATCAAGTGAGTGAAAAACTATTAACGGGGATCAGAGTATTAGACATGACAGATTTCTTGGCAGGACCATATGTAGGCATGTATATGGCTGATATGGGTGCTGAAGTCATTAAAGTTGAAAACCTTAGAGGTGGCGGTAATTTTGTACGGCGTGCAAGACCTCATGAGAAGAAAACAGGCAGAAGTATGTACTTCCAGAACCTGAACAGAAATAAAAAAGGGGTTGCCCTTGACTTGAAATCAGAAGAAGGTAAAAAACTCTTTGCCGAATTAATCAAGAGTTCAGATGTGTTGATAGAGAATATGCGCCCAGGTGTCTTGACAAAATTAGGATTTTCTTATGAAGCATGTAAGGAACTGAATCCTGGATTGATCTACGCTTCAATATCTGGCTTTGGTCAATACGGGCCAAACTCTTACCGTCCGGGTTATGACCTTATTGCTCAAGCTATGGGTGGTTCAATGAGCATCACAGGATGGCCAGGACAAGAACCGACTAGAGCAGGTATGGCAGTTGGGGATATGTTTGCTGGACTTAATGCAGGAATGGCAATCTGTGCTTCCTTGTACAAGCGTAAAGAAACAGGTAAAGGTCAGCAGATTGATGTCGCTCTTGTGGATACAATCTTCTCTGGAATGGAAGCGAAGATGATGCAATACATCTATGATGGCAAGAATCCTGAGCCAACAGGTAACCGTTATGTGACCAGTGCACCTTATGATTCATTCAAAGCAAAAGACGACTATTTTGTTATTGCAAGTGGAACAGATGCCCACTTCGTGAAATTTGCAGGCGCCATTGGTCAGCCAGAATTGGCGGAGAATCCACTTTTCTGTGACACACCTTCTAGAAATGACAATTTTGTTGAACTAAAGGCCATCATTAATGATTGGGCAAGTGACAAGACTGTGGACGAATGTGTCAAAATCATCGATGCAGTTGGTGTTCCGGCAGCACCAGTTTATAACTGTGAGAAGGCATGTAACGACAAGAACATCACAGAAGTAAGAGAAATGCTTGTTAAAGTGAACCACAAAGAAGCTGGTGAACTGACAGTAATCGGCAACCCACTTAAGATGAGTGAATACCCTTGTACATACGAAACCGCAGCACCTGAACTTGGAGAGCACAATATGGAGATCTTCAGTGAACTTGGATTCACCTCAGAGGACATTGAGAACTTCAAGTCAAACGGTGTCATCAACTAAGGAGGCTAACCATGAATCCAAGTGAAGTGAAATTCATCGAAGTATGTAGCAGGGACGGCATTCAGAATTTGGAAAAGTTCATCCCGACAGAAGATAAGATTAAGTTGATCAAGGACATCATCGATGCTGGTGCAGACGAGGTTGAATTCTCTGCCTTTGTTCATCCTAAATGGGTACCACAGATGGCAGACGTGGCAGAAGTCTTTGCAGGTGTTAAGGACTATGCCAAAGAGAAAGGTGTTAAGCTTATTGCCCTCGTACCCAATAAGAAAGGTGCTGAACGTGCCAAAGAAATTGGTGTGGAGTGTGTGAATCTGGTTATTTCAGCCAGTGAGGAGCACAACAGGAAGAACGTTAACAAGACGATTGATGAGTCATTAGAAGACTTAAAAGCCTTGGCCTCAGAGCTTGATGGGGTTGAAGTTCGATTGGCGACAGCATGTGCTTTTGGAAGCCCATTTGGTGACGAAGTGCCGGTTGAAACAGTCCTTAAGATATGTCAGACCGCTGTTGATATGGGTGCTACCAGAATTGGGTTAGCTGATTCAGCAGGGGTAAGTTCGCCAGATCATACGAAAGAAGTACTTCAAGCGGTTAAAGAGAAGTTTGATGTTAAAGATATTATTATGCATTTACATGATACCAGAGGTATGGGTCTTGCCAATGCCTATGTAGGGATTAAGGAAGGCGTTGTGAATTTTGAAGGGTCACTAGGAGCTCTAGGTGGTTGTCCATTTATCCCAGGCGCTAAAGGTAATATCGGTTCAGAAGACTTTGTTAACATGGTTAAATCAATGGGTCTTACCACCAAGTATGACATCGATAAGATGATGCCGATTGTGTTTGGTCTTGAAGACCTTATTGGTAAGCCAATGACCAGCAGCATGGTGCAATGTAGCAGAAGTTGTAAATAATATCAGAAGTACCAATGATCATTGATGCGGGCATCAATACTGGAGAAAAAAGATGAAACATATGATTGAAAGCATAAACAGTGGCAAACAAAACTTTGTGTTTCTTGGAGAAGCAGGCAGTGGGAAAAGTGAATTATCCCTTAATTACGCGATGAAATTAGCATTGCTAGGGGATAAACCGGTACATTTTTTCGACATGGATATGACCAAGCCTCTTTTTAGGTCTCGAAGTTGTCTGAAGGAAGCTGAAGAACAAGGCATCGTCTTTCATTATGAGGAACAGTTCATGGATGCGCCAACCCTTGTGGGAGGTGTGCTGAAGTTGTTAAGAGATGAAGAAGTGTATGTGGTAATGGATGTGGGAGGCGATTATATAGGAGCCAGATCCATTGGTGGTTTCTTCAGTGAATTAAATAGGGAATATACTTCAGTTTACTACGTGTTGAATGCTTTTAGGCCATGGTCAGCCAATATTCAACACATTGACGGTACTTTAGGGAAGATCCTTGAGGTATCAAAGGTGATGGTGGATAACGTTCGGCTGGTGAATAACCCTAATTTGGGTCCTTCGACAACGGTTGAGGACTTTAAAAAAGGGTGCGATCAGATAGAAGAGAACGTTTCTCCATACAAAAGTATTGATTTTGCCTGTGTCAATGAATCCTTATATGACGAAGCAAAAGATTTAGTCAGCGTTGAGGTCATGCCCCTAAAGTTGTTCTTGGCATACCCTTGGTAGTTAAGTTAAGGAAACACTGATTTAATCAGTGTTTCCTTAGTACCTATGATGAGTGAGATATAAATGGATACTGCCCTATGTTAACGGGGAATATCAATTAAAGAAGGAGTAAAAAATGGCTGAAGTGAAGATTGTTTCGGAACGATGCAAGAGTTGCGGTTATTGTGTTAAGTTCTGTCCGAAAGATGTTCTTGCAATTGGCAAGAAAGTGAATTCAAAAGGTTATGAATATGTGACACCTGAAAAAATGGATGATTGTATTGCATGTCTGATGTGTGGCAGAATCTGCCCGGACGGCGCAATTGAGATCTATAAATAAGCGGAATAAGGAGGAACGTTATGTCTAGAGTTTTTATGAAAGGCTGTGAAGCTATTGCTGAAGCGGCTGTTAGAGCCGGATGCCGCTTTTTTGCAGGTTATCCAATCACCCCACAGAATGAAATTCCTGAGTATTTCTCAAGAAGACTTCCGGAAGTGGAAGAAGGGGTATTCCTACAAGCAGAATCAGAAGTTGCTGCCATTAACATGGTCTTTGGTGCAGCATCTGGTGGTACACGGTCTATGACTTCATCATCAAGCCCAGGTATTGCTCTGAAGAGTGAAGGGATTTCTTACTGCGCAGCAGCGAGAATTCCTATGGTCTATGCCAACATTTCCCGTGGGGGACCGGGGGTTGGTTCTATTCAACCAGCACAGATGGATTACCTTCAAGCAACCAAGGCATCTGGTAACGGTGGTTTCCAAATGATGGTTCTTGCACCGGCGACAGTACAGGAAGCGGTTGATTTGACTTATAAGGCTTTTGAACTTGCTGACAGGGATCGCAACCCTGTGCTTGTACTTTCTGATGGTGTTATTGGCGCTATGATGGAACCGGTTGAACTGCCTGATATGATGGCTGATGAAGATGTAGCAGCCATCAAAACAGGCAAAAGAGACTGGGCTTGTGTTGGACATGCATTGAATGAAGAACGCTCATGGATCCAACCGGGACAATGGCAGACAGAAGAGATGGAACGCGTGAATATGGAGGCGGATGAACTCTATAAGTCTTGGGAAAAAGATGCCATGGCTGAGAGCTATATGGTTGAAGACGCTGAGGTGATTTTAACCGGATATGGTATATCCGCTCGGATTGCCAAATCAGCAGTAGATGCTCTTAGAAAAGATGGCATCAAAGCTGGTTTGATTCGTCCAATTACGGTGAACCCATTCCCGAATAATGCTTTTGATACATTGGACTATAATCAGGTGAAGTACATTCTGGATGTAGAAATGTCCATTCCTGCACTGATGATCGGCGACGTTGAGAATGCTGTAAAGGATCGCTGTCCGGCGAGAACATGTCTGAGATCTGGCGGTAACATTATGACAAGAGACCTAATCATCAGCACAGTCAAAGGCTTTGAGGAGGTATAAGCAGTATGAAACAAATGTATGCAAGAACAAAAACGATTCAAGAAGATAAAGTGTCCGGATTCTGTCCTGGTTGTATGCACAGCACGATTATGAAAGTGATCGGTGAAGTGCTTGAGGAAATGAACCTTGTTCATAAGGCGGTTGGGGTCCTAGGTATTGGATGCTGTGGTCTTCATATGAACTATATGGCCTATGATAATACGACAGCGCCTCATGGTAGAGCAGCTGCAGTAGCCTCTGGTCTTAAAAGAACCAACAAAGACACTTTGGTCTACACTTATCAAGGGGATGGTGACTTTGCTTCTATCGGCCTTGCTGAATCCCTTTCGGCAGCTAACCGTGGCGAGAACATCACGGTAATTCATGTTAACAATGGCATCTACGGCATGACAGGTGGTCAGATGTCACCGACCACATTAATGGGAATGCGTGCATCTACTGCTCCAAAGGGCAGAAATGCGGAAGAACACGGTTATCCAATGCACATGTGTGAAGTGATGAATGAGTTGACGGCACCGGTATACATCGAGAGAACAAGCTGCAATACACCACAGAATGTTCTTAAGACAAAGAAGGCCATCAAAAAAGCGTTCCAAAATCAAGTGGATGGTAAAGGATTCTCCCTTGTGGAAATCATTTCCAATTGTCCAACAAACTGGGGAACTGATGCCCTTGGTTCTCTTGAGTTCATTGAAGAAAAGATGCTCCCTGAATACCCATTGGGTGTCTACAGAGATAAATAGGAGGTATAAGGAATGGAAACGAATATATGTGTAGCCGGTTTCGGCGGACAAGGTGTTATGACTCTTGGCAAATTCCTTGCATCTGCGACTTGCGACTCTACAGATAAGAATGTCACGTTCTTCCCATCTTACGGTGCGGAACAACGAGGTGGTACAGCCAACTGTTTTGTTGTTATTTCTGATGATTACATCGGTGCGCCATTGATGGATGTTATGGATGACTTGGTTGTCATGAACGGTCCTTCCATGAATAAATTCTTAGGCAAGCTAAAAACTGGCGGAACCCTCTTCATCAACAGTTCCATTGTTGATGAGAATGTGGGACGTGACGATGTAACCATTGTTAAAGCGCCGGTAACTGAACTGGCTCTTGAGATGGGCAATGCCAAAGTTCTCAACGTTATTATGCTTGGTGTCTATGTTGGTTATACCAATGTCATAGAACCAGCCATCGTATGGGATACCATTGAGAAGAAGTTGGCAAGCAAAGCAAAGTTATTGCCACTTAATAAGAAGGCCTTTGAAAAAGGGCTTGAGATTGGCAGAACTCAGGCTGGGTAATTGAATTGATTAAGTGACTAAGGCGTCAAAATGTTAAGTTGTGTTTTTGACGGTCTTATCATTGAATGATTGGAGAAGGAATCCTGTAGGTTATAGGATTCCTTCTTTTAATATAAGATATTGCGTCTATTTAATAACGAACCTGTACAAAACCTTAATTCTATTATAGACTGTACACAAATAATCTAAAGAGGTATACAATGAACATACACATCGTAAAAGAAAAAGATATTGGCCGTGTTGGCATGACCAGATTCTTGATTCTCTTGCCTTTGGTATTCTTAATCATCGGTCTGATCTACGGACTTGGCACAGACAACTTGGCAACCATCCTCATAGGGTTGAAGGCAATAACCCTATCACCGACAATATTACTGACTGACTTCCTTGAAGTCGGCGGCGTTGCATCATCGCTGATTAATGTGGCACTGGTAGGATTCTTTAATATCTATCTGATCAGAAGATATGAACTAAAAATCAATGGGGTATTGATTGCAGCATTTTTTACGGTTCTAGGCTTCTCATTTTTTGGAAAGAACCTATTTAATATACTCCCAATATACTTAGGTGGCTATTTGTACACCAAATATCAGAAGATTTCTTTTAAAGAAGTCATAGCCGTTATTATGTTTGGTACAGCGTTGTCACCACTGATCAGTGAGATAGGATTCTATGGTTTTTTGAATCCGATGATAGCATTGGCTTTGGCAGTGGCGGTAGGCGTCTTTATAGGCTTTGTCATCGTACCGCTATCCTCTCATATGTTGAAGTTTCATGATGGTTATAATCTATATAACATTGGCTTTACATCAGGTATTATTGGCACTGTGATGACCAGTTTTCTACGAAGTGTCGGCATCACGGTGACACCAGTGAACATCATCTACGCAGATAATGATTGGGTGATTATTTTGTTGGTTATCACCATTCTTGTTTGCTTGTTCTTTTGTGGTCTTTATATCAATGGTGAAGCATTAAGCGAGTATAAGAGAATACTTGTTTACAAAGGCCGACTTATTTCTGACTATACCCACCTGGTGGGATATGGTGTTACCTTGGTGAACATGTCCCTTATTGGCATGGTTAGTCTTGGATATGTACTTCTAGTTGGTGGCGTCGTGAATGGGCCGGTTCTTGCCGGAGTCTTTACTGTGATGGGATTCGGGGCTTTTGGCAAGCACTTGAAAAATATAATCCCAGTGATGCTTGGTGTCATCATCTGTGCTATGATTCTAGGATATGAATTGAATTCAACAGGGGTCATTATCTCTGTATTATTCTCAACAACCCTGGCACCGATTGCCGGAACATATGGGCCAATTATTGGATTAATCAGTGGTATGCTCCATATGGTACTTGTGACGAATGTGGGCGTCATTCATGGTGGGGTGAATCTTTATAACAATGGTTTTTCAGGCGGTATCGTTGCAGCGGTACTGATTCCGGTTGTGGATGCATTTAAGAAAGGGCGATAATATGCAACATGAGGTAAAGAAAGTCACTTTGATCATTAATGAACTGGTGACGATGATGTTACAGAACGGATCAGAGGATGTGGATGTGAAAATTAAGCGGGATGGCGATACAACAGCCATTACTGTCGTTCAGCATCCATGCAGTTTTGATGAAGAATTCCTGACGAATCTTCAGTACAGTCTGAACACACAACGTCAGTCAGAAGTCGAAGGCTACTACTGGCAGTTGTGCGGTGATGATGATACAGGCGATGAACTGTTTCTTGTCGGCGCCATGGTAGACGAGGCAACGGTTGAAGTGGTGGATGGGGATCTAAGGATTCATTTGGTTCGGAAGCAGTGCTAGGATAGGGTGATGGTATTATTAAGATAAACTTATTGTTTTATAAATGAATAAAAATAACAAAAGAACAACTGTTTCACTTATAAGTGGAATGGTTGTTCTTTTGTTATTTGACTAAGGCGTCAAAAGGTTAATAGGTAATATGTATAACAAACCCAGCCATTATAAATATGACATTCAAACATAATAATGCTATAATAATGTACAAAAGGAGGTGTTGTTATGCCGAAAATCAAGCCTATTACAGAACTGCGCAATACAACTGAGATATCTGAAATGTGCCACTCGGAGCTAGAACCGGTATTTATCACTAAGAACGGTTATGGTGATATGGTCGTTATGAGTATTGAAACCTATGAGCAAATCATGGAAATGAATAAGACAGACGCCCTGATTTTTGAATCAGAAAGTGACAAGGAGGGTGGGCTTATTGATGCCAGAGAAGCTTTAGGTTCTCTCAGGAGGAAACACTTTGGATAAATATAAAGTGATGCTCAAAGCAAAGGCATACGATGACATTGACAGTATATACGAATATATAGCTGAAAGCCTTCAAAACAGAGAAGTAGCACTTAGTATGGTTGATCAATTTGAGGAAGCGATATTTTCTCTTGAGATCATGCCCTATCGAGGGGCTGAGAGAAAAATCGGTATGTTTACCAATAACGGTTATAGACAACTTTTCATTGGTGATTTTACCATTATTTATAATGTTAATTCCCGATTACGACAAGTGACGGTTGTTAGAATTTTATATTCAGGTAGAGATGTTTAGTGCGCTTCAATATGCAGCAAAAGAAAGACGATGTTTCATTGAATGTGATATAATCAATACAAGGAAGGAAGTGTTTCCAATGCTATTGAAAGAACTAAGAAAGAGAAGAGAAGAGATACTAAGGGCTGTTCTGAACAACAATGGTAGCGAGGTAATGGTGTTTGGATCCACGGCTAAAGGATTGAGTACTAAGCAAAGTGATGTTGACTTTCTTGTGAAATTAAATGAGAATGCTACATTATTTGATCTTGTCGAAATCAAGCTTGAACTTGAGGAATTGCTAGGCGAAAAAGTGGATGTTGTTTCAGAAAACGGCTTAAAGAATAATGATATTGGCAATGATATCAGAAAGAGTGCAGTAGCGATATGAGTATGTGCAGAGATACTGTATATATTCAGCAAATTCTTGATGCAATCGGCAAAGTCGAAATGTTCACAAAGGATGGAAAGTCTGAATTTTACAATAATGTGATGATACAAGATGCTGTAATCAGGAATATTGAGGTTATTGGGGAAGTTGCCAAACGTGTAACGACGAAATTTAAGTGTGATTATCCCAATGTACCATGGCGCCAAATGGCTGGTATCAGAGATGTTCTTATTCATGATTATGACAGTATAGATGTGGTCATAGTTTGGAACGTTGTTGCGATTGAGTTACCGAAAATTAAAGAGATACTTTCTCAGATAGAATAGCAAAAATGATTCAATCATCACTTCGAGAAAACACTTATAAACGAAATATTAGAACCCTCCTATAAAATATTTCCCCTTGACAATTGTCAGAAAACAGTTTAGAATTCATAAAAACAATTTATCAAACCTATGAAAATAATTTATTGATTAATTAATGGGCTCGGTTTTATCGAATCAGACCCCACATTAGAGGATTATAATGGCAAATTCAGCAAATAAATCAGCGATGACAAATGTATATTTCTTTATTTTTTGGTACGTGTATTTTATCCGTGCCTTCTTTTGTTATCCAAAATTTGCCAGAACCTGAGAATATATAACTTAGAACTTACAGGATGGCAGCTTTTGGAGACAAAAGCTGCCATCCTTTTTTTGTACCAAAATAATCGTACAATGACTATCATAAAGCCAGTTAGGCATAGACAATTGGAATAAAGAAAGGACAAGAATAACATGGAGACAATGATGATGGAAAAGAAGCTTAGAACGGATAAGGATAATAGAAATAGTAAAATTGAGGTCAGTGACTTAATCTTCACCTCACCGGATGGTCGTGATCATACGACGATGAGAAGGCAGATTATCGCCGGTCCATGTGCTGTGGAAGATGAGGAACAGATGCTGACCATTGCTTTTGGCGTGAAAGAGGCAGGGGCAACTATGTTGCGCGGTGGCGCATACAAGCCAAGGACCTCCCCATACTCCTTCCAAGGTCTAGAAGAAGAGGGCATTCGTCTGCTTCTTAAGGCAAAGCGAGAAACAGGGTTGCCGATTATTACAGAGCTTACAGGCGTACAGCATATAGATCACTTCGAAGAGGTGGATATCATACAGATTGGTGCCAGGAATATGTACAACTACGAGCTGTTGAAAGAAGTGGGAAGGCTGAATAAGCCAGTGATGCTTAAGAGAGGCTTATCAGCCACCATTGAAGAATGGGTTATGAGTGCTGAGTACATTATGTCTGAAGGCAATGAACAGGTAATACTGTGTGAAAGAGGCATAAGAAGCTTTGACACGGCAACCAGAAACATGCTTGACCTGACGGCGGTGCCTTTGCTCAGAGAAAGAACACACCTTCCAGTCGTTGTCGATCCAAGTCATGGAACAGGCGTCAAATCCTTGGTCGGACCAATGGCCCATGCAGCCATATCAGCAGGTGCAGCAGGTGTCATCATCGAAGTTCATCATGATCCTAAAAATGCCTTGTCTGATGGTCCGCAATCTTTGAACCTTGAAGAATTCGAACAACTAAGCTGTCAGTTGGAAAATCGTATGAGACTTGAAGAAAAACTGATGACAATGTAAGAAAAATATTATATAGTGTGTCTTAACCAATAATAATTTGAAAACTAATTAAACGCAAGTCGTGCTTCACATAAATTATCATGTGAATAATTACTTTCATAAACAGGGCGGCAACACAGAAGAATCTATACAGGAAATGCGGAGGAAAAGCAGATGCACCCATATTCAGAGCGGATGTCAGGACAGAAGACATCCATCATAAGAGAACTATTAAAATTGACTCAAAGGGATGATGTCATCTCTTTTGCTGGCGGGCTACCGGCACCGGAGCTGTTTCCAGTAGAGGAAATGAAAGCTGTCACTATACAGGTACTGGATACAATGGGTGAAGAAGCGATGCAGTACAGCACGACTGAAGGCTACAACCCATTAAGGGATCACATTCTTGAGCGAATGGCGGCTGTCGGCATAGAGAGCACAAGGGATAATGTTCTTGTTACCAGTGGCTCTCAGCAGGGGCTTGAATTTACCGGCAAGATTTTCCTTGATAAAGGTGATGTGGTTATCTGCGAAAGTCCTACATATCTTGGGGCTATCAATGCTTTTAGATCCTATCAAGGCGAGTTCGCAGAAGTAGAGACGGACGAATATGGTATGGATATTGACGATCTTGAAAAAGTCATCAAGGAGAATCCCAGGGCTAAATTCATCTATGTTATCCCTGATTTCCAAAACCCATCATCAACATCATGGTCCATGGAGCGTCGTCAGGGACTGATAGAGATGGCCAATAAATATGACCTGATCATCGTTGAAGACAGCCCTTATGCGGAACTGAGATTTGAAGGTGATATACTTCCGGCAGTTAAGTCCCTTGATACTGAAGATCGGGTTATCTATTTAGGGACATTTTCAAAGACTTTTGCTCCAGGTATGCGCATCGGTTGGGTTTGTGCCAGTGAAGAAAAACTAGGTAAATTCATCGCTGTTAAGCAAGGCTCAGATTTGCAAAGCACTTCCATGACTCAGAGGCAGTTATCGGTCTATTTAGACAATCATTCCATCGAGGAACACATTGAAAAAATCAAAGAGGTCTACAGAGGACGTCGTGATCTGATGGTTGTACAGATGAGGGAAAAATTCCCTGAATGGGCTAAATTCAGTGTGCCTCATGGTGGCCTGTTTCTATGGGTGACGTTGCCTGAAGGGGTGGATACAACAGCACTTATGAAGACTTCTTTAGAGACAGAAAAAGTAGCTTTTGTACCAGGAGAATCCTTCTTCCCAAATAGTATGAAGAATCACCATATGCGTGTTAACTTTTCCAATATGGACGAGGAAAAGATTGTTGAGGGAATCAAGAGACTTGGCAAATTATTGAAGCAGGTGGAAGTGACTTTATAAATTTCAATAACCCTTAAAATGAGGGTGAAAATGGGCTTTTATACCCTTATTTTGAGGGCAAGCAAAGAATGTGTAAAGTTCTAAGTTTCTTTTCAATTACATATGGTTCATTATTAAGAGAGGCAACACCATTTTGTATCATTATATTAAATGGATGTTGCCCTTTTCTATTTTGAAAATACTCGCTACTATATGTACCCTCAAAATAAGGGTTAAATCACCTTTACTTACCCTTAAAATAAGGGTATACTAAGTGAAGAAAGAATAGATGGAGTGATTTATATGAAAGAATATTATGTTCCAGAAGCGATAGATAAACATGATATAAAACGGTTAAGGAATAAACTATCTATGACACAATCAGAGTTTGCTAAGCTTGTTAACGTTTCAAAAAAAACAGTAGAAAGATGGGAGTCAACCAATAAGGAAATTACTGGTCCAATCACTACATTGGTACAGGTATTGCTTAATAGTCCTAGGGTTCTTGAGCAATTTGTAATGCCTGTTCAGACTTATCCATTACGATTAAAATATTTTTTTCGAAAGCAATTATGCACAATCATCGATGTTGATGAGCAGAATAGGCATGTTGTCATTCATAACTATCAAAATGAATTGATTTACAGGGCATTCGGAAAAATCCAGAATCCTTCCTATGAAGACTATGAAGATTTTTTGGCATCCAGATGTATACCAAAAGAGCGAGATAAGATGAAGATTCAATTAAGAGAATTGGATATACCATTTTACGACCCGATGCTGATCATTGAGAAGACAAAGGGAAGAATGGCGGAAGACGAATTTTGGATAGATATTGAGTATAATACCGAAGGGCTTAACATATGATAGAGTTATTTAAAGAAGATATCCGTATGCAACATAGACAGTCATCTAAAGGCAATCAGATGAAATGGCTAAAGAATAATATGTGGTATAAGGCAGACTACACAGGATATGAGGGGTTATCTGAGTATGTTGTGTCTGGCTTATTAGGTAAATCGACACTAGATTCAAATAGTTTTCAAACCTACGATACTGAAAAGATCAAGTACGGTCGTACAGAATATCTAGGGTGCAAAAGCGACAACTTTTTGCCGGACGGCTGGCAGATGATTACATTAGAACGGCTTTTCATGAGCACTTATGGTCAAAGCCTTAACAAGAGTATCTACACTATTAGTAAGATTGAAGAAAGATTACGATTTCTTGTAGACCAAACTGTTAGAATTACTGGGTTACAAGGCTTTGGAACTTATATGTGTCAGTTGCTGACGATAGATGCTTTTTTCTTGAATGAAGATAGACATACGCATAATATCGCAGTTCTTATTGATGCAGAAGGCAGGTATCAATATTGTCCGATATTTGATAACGGTGGATGCCTTCTTTCAGATACGATGATGGATTACCCACTCGATATAGATCCTCTATTGCTTATGAATGAGGTTGAGTCAAAAACTTTTTCCAGAAGTTTTGATGAACAATTGGATGTGGCAGAGAAGCTGTATGGCTATTCTATAAAGTTCAATTTCAATGACAGTGATACCAAAGAGCTTATGGATAGGGAAAGTAATTATTCAGATGAGGTGAAAGCAAGAATTACAACTGTGCTAAATCAACAACGTAGGAAATATAGTTATCTCTTCGTATAGTTCGTATCAGAATATAAATGAAGACTTAAAAGATGGTAGAAATACCATCTTTTTTTAACGCTCATTTGCCACGCCTGTTGACCGTTTATCCTGCATGCCAACCATTTGTTCTATCACAAAGACATCTTGTTGCACAATGACGGCTTATGTTGCTAAGCCATTGTTGCATCATATTTTCATATGTATACTGACCCTTGTTTGATTATTGATAGGACACTTTTTCCTTTGGACTGTGCATAGAATAATTGTGATTGCATCAGGGTATAGGGAAGATAAGTGACAAACAGGAGGAAAGAAGGTATGAAAGAAATGAAACAGCTGCACAAAATGTTGGCAGCCATGCTGGCATCAGTGATGATGTTGGTACAACTGGGTTCATCAGCTGTCTATGCAACATCAGACACTGGTGAAGAAGAGGTAATTGATGGGGTTTATTGTTATGAGGAAGGATACAATGTCAGTGTCGAAATTGGTGCTGAAGGTTCTGTACTTTTGAAGAACGATGACTTATTGCCTCTTGAAGAGGGGGCAAAAGTAACGATACTTGGCTCAATGAGTTACAACTACGTTGAAGGTGGTACCGGTTCTGCCGGTGGTAAGGACGATGAGAATACTGTTCTTATGATGGACGCCTTTGTTGAAGCAGGGCTTGATGTCAACCAAGATGCTTGGTATTGGTTGGAAGAGACTTGTGGCGGTGCTCGTGGTGTGGATGAAGCGGATCCAGCCGGTGTGGGCTGGGATCAATATGAGAAGATCCATGAATTTGGCATCGACGTGTATGAAAGCAATCAGTCAACTATCCTGAAAGATGGGTACACTGACTATGCCGTCGTTACTATTTCAAGATCAGGTGCGGAAGGTGCTTCGCCTTCGATGGATTATGATGGTGATGGCAGTACTTTGACAGGTACCACATATCTGGAACTCAATGATGATGAAAAAGACCTTTTGGCCTTCGCGGCTGAAAACTTTGGTCACACCATTGTACTGATTAACTCAGCGGCTCAAATGGAGCTAGGATTCATTGATTCTGAAGCGTACAACATTGATGCTTGTCTTTGGATCGGTCATCCTGGTGAGGCGGGTATTGTTGGTACAGGTACAATCCTTACTGGTAGAACAAATCCATCCGGTAGATTGGTGGATACATACGGCTATGATATGACGACGAATCCAACTTACTACAATACGGATGACAATGCTTACACGAGCGGTCAGACCTTCTATCAATATGAAGAAGGCATCTATGTAGGATACAGATATTATGAAACTGCGGATGCAGTCGGTTACTTTGATTCAGAATCCTTTTCAGGCTTGAGCTTCAAGAATGGTTCTGTCAGTGGTTATGATCAAGTGGTTCAGTTCCCATTCGGTTATGGGTTGTCTTATTCAACCTTCGAGCAGGAAATAGCTGATTCAAAGGTAGATTTGAATGCCCATGAAACTAACAGCATTACTGTGAAAGTGACCAATACAGGTGATGTTGCCGGTAAGGAAGTGGTACAGCTCTATATGGAAGCCCCTTATCAAAGTGATACAGAGAACTTTGGTATCAAAGGTGTAGGTCTTGAAAAATCAAAAGTTGTGCTGATTGGTTTTGCAAAGACTGGTGAATTGGCACCAGGTGCTTCGGAAGAAGTGACCATTGATTTTGATACTGATGCTTTGGCGTCTTTCGATAACTTCGGACAAGGCTGTTATGTTCTTGAAGAAGGCACATATTCTTTTAATATTCAGGCAGATGCCCATCACTGGGGTGCCTCAGACGCAGATAATGCTGTCTCAGATCAAGTGACAGCTAAGTTGGATGCATCCATCATCTATGATGAAAGCGGTGATGTGGCTGGTGCTGAATATGCCGGTGCAAGAAGCTCAGATGAGATCATTGCCAAGAATGCAATGGACGATGTTACAGCTGGGGACGGCAACATGCTTGAAGGCTATCTTTCAAGAAATGATATTGCTGGAGGCATGGCGTCCATTATGAGCCACACTTCCAATGAAGAAGCCAATGAAGTTTTGGATTCAGACGTACAAGCTTGTTTGGATCTGACCAACACAGATACTTACGATTATACATTTGAGACTTATATCAAAGGTGTTAAGACAAGCATTACAGAGACAATCTATGCTCATGGTGCCAATGTTATGCCTTTCTCAGAAGTATTGCCAGACGGAACATCAACGGATAGCTTTGGTGAGCAACTGTGGGGACAGACATATTATGTTCTTGAAGATGAGAATGGTGAAGCCCTCATCAATGATCAAGGTGTTCCAACCGTCGTTGACAGTGAACCGACAGATGGTTCAGGTTACCATGTACTCAGTGTGGATGACATGAGCGGCGTTGATATCAAGACAGAAGCGGGGCTTGCTGTTTGGGATCAGTTGACGAATATGGTGACACTAGACGAAGCCATTGAGATTCAAGGTAACTCAGGGTGGAATGTCAGTGCCATTGAATCTGTTGGCAAGCCAGCACAAAAATGTCAAGATGGTCCAGGTGAGCCAGCCAACGGTCAATACGCTGGTGCGACTTGGTTCCCATGTGCAGTGACGATTGCTGCGACTTGGAACACTGACCTAGCGAATGCACAAGGGATCTCTTATGGACATCAAGCAACATTGGCAGGTGTTGGTGGCGCTTATGCTCCAGCAATGAATATGCACAGATCACCATTTGGTGGACGTAACTTTGAGTATTATTCAGAAGATGGTTTTATCTCAGGCCATATTGGCGGTAATGTGGTAGCGGGTATCCAGTCTACTGGTACCAATGTTTTCATTAAGCACTTTGCCCTGAATGATGGGGACACGAACCGTGGTGGTAACACGACTTGGGCAAATGAACAAGCCATTCGCGAAATCTATCTGCCAACTTATGAAATCTCCTGTAAAGAATACGGTGCAGACGGTATCATGGGTTCCCTTAACAGAATCGGTATGACTTGGTATCACTATGGTATGTATGTCACTGTACTTAGAGATGAATGGGGATGGGATGGCTTCCTTATTACAGATGGTGACGGTGGTGCAGGTGACGCTTACAACAACCCACAGATGATGTTGGTGAATCAGGGTGCAATGCTGACCATCAGCAACTACATCAATGGCAGTGCGACAGAAGCCGCATACGGTGATGCCATGGCTAGTAATTTTGGTCAGTACTCAATGCACGAGATGGTACGTTCAACTCTCTATCAATACGCAGGCAGTGAAGTCATCGGTGTAACCAGTGGTGAAGCAACAGACACTGGTGTCAATGTTATTCCGATTATTATTGGTGCGGGTGTTGCAATTGTAGTGATTATCGGCGGTGTTATTATCGTTTCTGTTAATAAGAAAAAGAAAAAAGCTGCGGGTGCAAGAGCTTAAGGCAGCCCTGAAAGGAGAAACGGGATGACAATTATGAAAAAAATAGGGGCGTTCTGTATACTGATATTGGTTTTTAGTCTAACCTTGTCAGGCTGTGCAAAAAAAGAGATAGAATCATCAGGAGAAAACACTGGTACAGAAGAGTCAGCTAAAACTCTACTGACAGCGCCAACTGACTTCACCTATGACCCAAATACAGGCTCATACTCATTCATTGCTAATGATACCAATGCTGCTTATTACTTCATTAGAGCGTTTGGTGTTGTCGATGGTGTGGAACAACCGGAATATGTAGCAAGCACCAAACGTCTTAAGGGAGGAGCAACAGGTGAAATGACCGGTAAAATCAGCCTGGACGGCTTCGGTTGGGGTACCTATAACATCAAGCTTGTAACTTTTGCGGCAGCAGGCTCTAACTATGAAGCGCCGGAAGCTCAAGCAGTCACTGTACAATACGGTGTTGACTTGCCATTGGAGAGACCGGAGATGTTGGTCATGAGCAGTGGTAATCAAGTGGAGCTAGTGGTTGACTGGTGGACGCTGTGTGATTATCAGACATATCAATATATGCCGATGATGACTTTCACCTTTTATAGCGACGAGGCACTGACAAGGTCGGTTATGTCGGATACAGTGGATCTCCATGACCTGTTGGCAACCCAAAAGATGAACCCACCTGGGCTTGAATATATCTGGGGTTATACAACGTCAGAAGGGCTCCATTATTACACAACCGACAGTGATTCTACCTTTGCCTTCATCTACGATCTGTACACGTATTCCTTGGATGCCGGCGATTACTATGTGACTTGCCAGGCGATTTCAAAGGATGACTATACCTTGGATTCTAAGGTAAGTACACCGGTTATGTTCACTTTGACAGATGAAGCGCCAACAGAAGCCTTTAACTATGCAACAACCCAGCTTTGGACCGATCCTCAACAAATGGATATGCCTGGTGCCAATCCGGGTCAACAACCTGATAGAGTGGATGTATGCACAGAGCAACCAGTATCAGGACAAGTTATTCAGTAGTTGATAGTAGGCATAGCAATAAAGGATGTTTCCTTAAACACAGCCGTTTATAAGAGGGCAACCTCTATATGAACGGCGACATCCTCTATCCGAATGAACAAAGGATAGAGGATGTTATCACTTTTAGATAGCATTACGAAGGAGTCATTATGTTAGATACCAATTCACAAAGCCACAGTCATAGCGGCTTGTCTCAAGGCTTGAACAAATATTTCCACCACATTGACAGAGGTGGAAAATTATCCTCAGAGATCACTGGTGGTATAGCCATCTTCTTACTGGCAATCTGTGGTGTGTTCATTAATATGCAGCTCATTGCAAAACTAAGTCTGTCAGGCTCATATGCGGATGCAAGCATCGCCCAGGTGGCTAGCAATGGAGAGGTCTATGCTTCCACTTACTTCAAGTCACTTTTGATTGCCTTTATCGGTAGTATGCTTATTGGACTATTGGCACGTTTACCATTGGTTCAGGTCACATCCCTTGGACTGAGCACAGTGATGATATCCCTAACTGGTGTTGGCAATGGGCTGACGTACTACAATCTTTTGTTAATCAGTTTTGTCAGTGCCATTGTCTTTACTGTATTAATGGCTGTTCCCGTTGTTCGCTCAGGGATAATGGCTGCAATACCTACTTCCATTCAAAAAGCGTTACCTGCAGCGACCGGCCTACTATTTGCTTATATTGCTGTTCAATTGTCCGGTATCATCTCAGTGAACGGATCGATGATTTCCATCTATGGTATCGGCGAAGAATTAGATGTGGTCAGCGATCAAGTCATGCTTTCAGGCCTCATCAACATCAGCCACTTCTCTTATGGCACAGACCAATACCATCCATTGATGCTCATTTCCTTTCTTCTAAGTTTAGCATCTTTCGTTATTTATCTGGTTTATCGTCGTTACACCAAGCGCCCCTATCTATATACAGTACTGACATCAACAGGATTATTCCTGATTTTGAGTACACTTTTGGTTGCGGTGAACTGGAAGAATGGGAAGATGTCCATGGAATCCATGTGGGGAAGACTTTGGATGATTGGATCGGAAGATGCCATGCACACCCATATTGGTAGTGTTATTAAAACGATAAGTATTGGTAAAATATTCTCTGAAGGTATGGACTTTAGCGCTTATACGGCTGAAGGTGGCAATGTTTTAGTGCTAATGCTTATTGGTGTGTTAACGTTCCTTTTCATGAATCTATTTGATACGAAAGCAACTGTGGATGCGACGGTAGCCGGCTGTCAGATGGATCTTGTTGAAAATCCTATAAAAGAAACTGGTTCATATGACAGGACGATAGGGATGACCTATGTTGGACAGGGAATCATGAATATCGTCGCTCCTTTATTGGGGGCAGGGCCGGTTGCAATAGGTAAAGAAAGTTATGCCGGTGCCAAAGATGGTGCTAAATCAGGCATCGCCTCAATTGTTGCAGGTATAGGTTTCATGCTGTCCATGTTTGTCTGGCTTATTCCAGCCCTGCTTGTGACAGTGACTTCTTACGACATTGTGTTTAACATGTATGGGCATCACGGTAAAGTCATGCAGCTTTTGGCTGAATGTAGCTTCGGTATTGCCAATGCGGTGATGGTAATCGTTGGGTTGTCTATGGCAAAACATGGCTTTAGCTTTGATAGGACAAAGACACAAGAGTATGTTCTGGCAGTTACATTGATCGGTGCCACCTTCCTCTTTTCCAATCTTGCTCTAGGTGTTGCCAGTGCCATGGTTGTATCAGTATTGCTTACAGTAATGGGTCTAAAGAATGAGAATGAAAAAGTTATACTGCAGATGATGCTAGGCTTGATGTCAGCACTTTTATTAATACTGGCCTTTAAGTATTTATAGGCCCCAACATCGATTGTTGAGATTAAATAGGGTGCGGGTATTAGGTTAAACCTAACTCAGACCGTTTGCGCCCCATAATGACCACTTGTTCCTGAGAATAACCGTTCCTTCCATTGGTGAATCATCTGAGTCAAAAATCACCCTTCTATAGGTAATCCTCTTATAATAAGGCGTGATTGAAGTTGACATTAATCGTTGGTGGCAACCGATGGCGGAGGTTTGGGGAATGAGTGGGTTTTTACAAATTTATTTTATTGAGAAGGTCTATGGTTATGCTTATCCAATAACTTTTGTTGCCTTCATTATCGGCATGGTAGTGATGCTGAGTGGTGGGTCTATGCAGACGGTTAGTATGCGTATGCGTTGGTTCGCTGAAGTCTGTGGTGTACTGGTTATGGCCGTGGTGTTTGCGAGTATTTGCTATGTGATACTTGGCGACCCAAAGACCAATCTGGTTCTTTTTGTTGTGATGTTGATTTATACCTTGGTATCAAGGGATTACAAAAGAATGGCAAAATGGCTTATGGTGACGGTCTATTTTTCCACGAACCTTCAAGTCATCATATTAGGCTCCAACTTAACGGGCCTACTTAGGCAAATTAATTTTAAGTGGGTAGGTCCTGAGGACGGCTTTGACACAACAGGGGTGATTGTTATGATCATCATCCTCTTGATTGCTTTATTCATAAGAAAATTCAATGTTACTGATTTCCCATATCATGCGGATCGTTATGCCATATTGATTATGTTGATTTCGGTTATGGGGTTAGTCATCTATTCCATGGGGTATGAAAGCGATTTATCCAATGGACGTTTGCTGATTTTATCCACTATGTTCACCACAGTGGAACTATTAGCCTATTATCTGTTCTATGTGATATCAAAGGAGCAGAATGACAAGGTAGCTTTGATGCTTCTGCAACAGAAGTCTTCCAGTGAAAGGGAGTACTTCAAGTTAACCCAGGCCAATCAAGAGGAAATGCGCCTGTTGCGTCATGAACTTAAGAATTACTTTGGTTACGCCAGTGCTTTGTTACAACAAAAGCGTTACGAAGAAGCTTTAACCATGTTCGAAGAAGTAACGGAAGAGGTCTTTGGAGATACTTTGGTCATCGATTGTGGTCAGGATGTCATCAACAGTGTTATGAATACGGTTTATCACCGTTGTAAGTCCCGGGGAATTCACCTCAATCACCATATTGTTGTCCCGAGCCAGTTGGGTATAAGAGATTCAGAACTGTATAGCTTACTGATGAACCTTCTTGAAAATGCTATGGAAGGCTGTTCGGATGTAGAAAAGCCGGTGATTGACATAACCATTAAAGTTCATGGGAAACAGTTGCTGATTCGAGTAACTAATCCGGTTTCAAGAGAGATTCGGTACTCTAGGCGCTTAACTCTTAAGACCACGAAAGCGGACAGTGGCTTCCATGGTTATGGCACAAAGATTATTGGCATCATTGCTTCCAAGAACAATGGCATTGTTCAGTACGATATTGACTCAGGGGCGTTTAAGGTAGATGTTATGTTGAGCCTAGGTTAGTGAAACTCAAGTGAATGGAATATCGACGATAAAGGAGTGTATTATGGGTGTGAAGTGTAAAAGGTTAGTTGTATTGTTTGTATCAGTGGTTGCGCTATTTACCATGACTGGTTGCAGTACCGGTGATGAGGTGAGTCAAGGGGAAGCGGCAGTGGTAGAAAGCGTAGTAGAAAAGTCATTAGTGGCACCGTCGGATTTTTCTTTTGACCCTAATTCAGGCGAGGTAAGATTTGCAGCCAATGATGAACAGGTCGGCTATTACTTCGTCCGGGTTTTCGCCACATCTGGTGGTGAGGAAGCGGACACATATATTGCCAGTTCTAAACGCATTACTGGAGGATCCACTGGTACGTTGACCAGCAAGGTGGATGTATCTGGTATTGGATGGGGAACCTATAATGTTAGGCTGTTTACTTTTGCAGCAGCAGGTTCAGGCTATACAGCACCTAAAGAAGATGTGATGTTGCAGGCAAGGTATGGTGTCGGCGGTAAATTGGAAAAACCGGAGATATTGGTGATGGTTGATGGTTCAGATGTGGAATTCGTACCGGATTGGTATACCTTATCAGACTATTATAGCTATCAATATCTACCAGTAATGTCTTTTTCATTTTATAAGGATGAAGCCTTGACTGACTTGGTGGAAACTTATGAAGTTGACTTGGGGTCATTAGCTCAGACGGTTGATTCTCATCCAATTGGTGGTTTTATATGGGGATTCACAGGAACAGCAGATCATTTATATATGAACGAAGGTCAATATGGATTTGAAGAAGCTATCTACACATATACACTACCTGAAGGGGATTATTATGTGACTTGTCAGGCAGTTTCTTCGGATACATCAAGCTTCGAATCATCAGAGCCAAGTGATGTGTTGGCAATCCATGTGTCAGGTGGTGAAAGAACCGGTTCATTTGAAGCCTACACAACAACGTTATGGCAGAATCCAGAGGTGTTTGGTATACCGGTTGCTGTGCCTGGATTGCATGTGGACCGAGTGGACTTCGCTGGAGAGCAAGTGACCAGTGCTAAGATAGTGGAGTGATAGGGAAGGTTTGATTATCAATGACACCTAAGCTATAATTGAGCTAAATTGATTATATCGAGGTGGCAATTCGATGAAATTCTTTATCACCTATTTTATAAAGATGGATTATGGCCTTGCTTTTGTCATAACCTATATATTATTCATGGTCTTCGCAGTATTTCTTCTTGGCAACAGGAAGGTCTATAATGCGAAGACTTTTTCAGTGGGAGTTCTAGAGGGCATTGGCCTGAGTATGGGTATGCTGATAGTGGAGTCTGTGATATATGAGGTGACACAGCAAATACCTACCTATATCTTTATGTTATTGTTTCTGATTCTATACGGTTATTTTCAAGGTAGAGATAAACGTTTGGTTAAACTTTCCCTTGGCAGTGTTTATTATACGTCAGTGATGCAGATTCTGGTGATCACCAACAGTTTGGTGGAATACCTAAGAAGTCTTGAGACAATACCGACGGGACCAGAGAACGGCTTCGATTTAACTTGCATCTTGGTGATTATCCTGTTAAGTGGCGTCTATTTGTTTCTGAACAAATTATCCCTTGATGGGCTCTCATACATTGAATACCGTTATAGTGTGATGGTGGTTATTGTTGCTCTGATTAATTTTTTTGTGTTTATTCCTATGACAAGAGTGGAGGTCTATAGTTATTTTGCGGCGGTTATTGCTCTTGCCTTATGGGGAATAGACTTACTTGCCTATTACCTTTTTTATTCCTTGTCAAAAGAGCATAGTACGTTGATGGACTTGACAGGAATGCAATACAAAGTCAAAGCCCTACAAGACCAGTTTCAAACGGATATGAGTCTTAACGATGAATTGAAAATCTTACATCATGAACTGAAGAACTATATTCTGTATGCGAATAAGCTGCTTGCCCAAGGTGCGTACGATGAGCTGAACGCGCTTTTTAGCAAGATCAACCAGGACCAAGCCCATGTCCTTCAATACTATGATTGTGGCAACAATGTGGTCAATTGTGTCATCAATACAATGATGCATAAAGGGAACAACAATAAGGTGTTACTTGATGCAGACTGCCAAGTACCGAAGAAGTTGGCCATATCAGATAGTGAACTTTTTAGCTTGTTGGCGAATTTACTTGAGAATGCCATAGAAGCATCCACAGCATCAGAGAAAGAGAAGCCGAAAGTGTCTGTTAAGCTTTTTATGCGCGGGGCTTACCTTTTCGTTAAGGTGGAGAATGATGTGGCAAATCACTTGATTCAAGAGGGTTCCATTAGTCTTGAGACGACGAAAGACAATAAAGGGACCCATGGATTTGGTGTCCGGATCGTCAGGATGATTGTAGAAAAATATCAGGGAACTGTTGAGTTTAGTATCAAAGGTTCATTGTTTTGTGCAGAAGCAATGCTTAAACCAATGTAACCGGTGGTTTGAAATATCAATGAAAGTTATGTTAAAAGGTGGATATATCAAATGAGACGCGAAGAAATTAATCTAAGAATTGCTGTCTGTGACGACGAAGAAGCAGCGTTGACCATTGTTTATGGCGCCCTAGAAGGTGTTCTGGCAGCCTATGGCAAAAAGAGTACAATTGAACGTTTCAAAGATGTGGATTTATTAAAAATGGCCCTTAATGAGCAAAGCTATGACCTGATTTTCTTGGATATTGAGATGCCGAAGATGAATGGTATTGAACTGGCTAAAGCCATCAAGGAAAGGGACAACAGTGCTAGAATCGTCTTTGTCTCAAACAGGCAGGATCTTGTGTTTGAAGCCCTACACATTCATCCGGATGGCTTTATTCGGAAGAATCATTTTATCGAGGATCTCACCAAGCTAATGCCCCACCTGATTCAGTCCCTGGGTAAGACAGAACAACAGACGATTGTTATAGAAGATGGACAACAACTATTAAGACTGAATGTTATGGAGATCACTTACATAGAAGGGCAGGGCAAAAAGCAACTGATACACTTGTCGACAGCCGACGAACCCATAGAAGTCAGGCAATCTATGAAGTCCTTTGAAGAACGTCTGAATCAATACGGCTTCCTTCGCATCCATAAGGGCTATTTGGTCAACTATCATATGATCTTCGAAATCGGCTCAGAAGAAGTGAAGTTGAATGATGGTGAAGTGCTGCTCATCAGTCGACGCCGTTTAAAAGAGGTTCAGAGCGCTTATTTGGGATTGGTTCATGGTGAAGTGAACAGATGATGGGATGAGCTGGGGGATGATATACTTGTCATATCAGTTGTCATAATGTAAAATGTATCCAATATCATAAATATTAGGTGAGGGATCATGGCAAGAAAAAAGGCAGCGGTACTTAAGGATCAAATAGCAGATATTCTGCGTAGAGAAATATATTTAGGTAATATTAACGATGGTGAGAAACTAAGGCAGGAAGATATTTCTCAGAAACTTGGTGTATCAAGAATGCCAGTAAGAGAAGCATTTCTTCAACTGGAAAGTGAAGGTATTTTGGTACGTCTTCAGAATAGGCATATCATTGTTGTAGGTATGACACAAACAAGGATACGACAAAACTTGGAAGCGCTCTGTGCAATAGAAATTGCTATGAGTGTCAATCACCCAGACATAGGTTCACTTAAAGAAGCAATGAAAGTATATAAGAGTATGTCGACTGGGTTGGATTTGGCAGATTGGGTTGACGCAATTATTGATCTACATACAAGCATCAGTAAAGCCTTGGATAATCCTTACCTTTATCAGTTACACAATAGGATGGTAGAAGGATATCCAAGATTTTTATATGAGCATAAGGCATTCAACCGGGGTCAACTTTTCAATCTTCATGAAGATATGATCAATGCAGTTGTCGATGGTAATTCCATGAATATAAGAATAGCCTTTGAAGCCTATTATGAGTATATTGCTCAGAAAGCATTAGAGGAGTAACAAATGAAGAATTTAAAGCCGATTAAAATGCTGCCGGCTCGTGAAAGAGTTGCGGCGGCTCTTAGAAAAGCCATTATGGTACATGAACTTGAAGAAGGACAGGAGTTGACCCTTGAGAGTGTATCGGATATGCTTGGCGTGTCGAGTACACCTGTTCGAGAGGCATTCCAAATGTTGTCTAGGGATGGGTTCATTAAGCTTAGGCCAAATAAAGGCGCAATAGTTCTTGGGATGAATGAAAAAAGTATCAGTGACCATTATGAAGCCAGAGCCCTTCTTGAAGAGGCTTGCGCGCGAGCTTTATGTAATAATGATTCGGACCTGACTGAGTTGATTGACATCGTCGAAGAGGGCAAACGTATAATCAGTGAGGAACGATTTGAAGCTTATTCAGACAATAATCAGGCATTTCATGTTGCTGTCTGGGAAGCAGGAGGGAACGGTAAGATTAAAGACTTGTTGTCATCCATGTGGAATGGGTTGTCCATGGCACAGAATGTAACAGAAGAGTCCTACGCAAGAATGTCCCTAAGTGAGCATATTGAGATGTTGGAAGTGTTTGTACGACGCGATGAACAGGAAGCCGGAAGGTTAATGCATCAGCATATTTACCGAAGCTTGGATAACATATTAACACATTTCAATATTAGCGATTGATTGTCCACATTTGAATAGAATAACACTTAGAATTTGTTAGAAGGTACATTGAGTGAGAACGCCACTTAATGTACCTTCTTTTTTCGTTGAATGGAGTCTACGAAATAATACCAATAAGTTTGACAACAGTGTTGGTTTGTCAGTCGATTTGGCACTATATCATGATTTAGTGGGAAAAATAGACAAGAGATGAAGCGATAAATAAAATTTATTGGACAAATATATTGACAGAACTAAAAGTCCCTGATATGATGAACGAGAAATGGATACATTATCAGATATCAAATACCATATATCACCCAAGACAAATGATTCCACACACAACGAATATTTGGTAATGTATACATAGGGATGATTGTTTTCTCCAAAGGATTGGACATCAGATAACGCAGTGTCTGATGTTCTGATCCTCTGAGAAAATGATAAAAACTAATTATGAAGGAGAAGAAGTATGAGTGCAGCGGCTATTACGTTACTATTTTTGCTTTTCGCGGTCGTCATGTTTGTATGGGAGAAGTTTCCTCTTGCATTGACATCCATGATCGTAGCAGTGGGGTTGAATCTTACAGGTGTTTTGGATGCTTCTGAAGCGTATGCAGGATTCGTAAACAAAAATGTTATCTTGTTTGTAGCAATGTTCGTTATCGGTGGCGCTTTGTTTGAAACCGGTATGGCTAATGAAATTGGTGGTATTGTCACTAAGTTTGCCAAGACAGAACGCCAATTGATTGTTGCTGTAATGATCGTTGTAGGTTTAATGTCTGGTGTCCTTTCTAATACTGGTACTGCAGCGGTATTAATTCCAGTTGTCATTGGTATCGCATCCAAGTCTGGATTTGCAAGGTCAAGACTTTTGATGCCACTGGTTATGGCTGCAGCAATGGGTGGGAACTTAAGTCTTATTGGTGCACCCGGCAATATGATTGCACAGTCAGCGCTTCAGGAAGCGGGTCTTGAATTCGGTTTCTTCGAATATAGTATTGTAGGTTTGCCGATACTGGTCATTGGAATTGTTTATTTTGCCTTCATCGGATATAAATTCTTACCGGACCATGTGGATAAAAGTGAATCATCTTTTGACGATGCCGTGGACTATAGCATGATTCCAGCTTGGAAAAAGATGGCGTCTTTGATCATTCTCGTTATTACAATCGGATCAATGATCTTCAGCAAGCAGATTGGCATTAGTCTTCATGTCGTCGGTTCTGTTGGTGCGATTGTCTTAGTTGCACTGAATGTTATTACAGAAAAGCAAGCGTATCATTCAATAGATATGAAAACGATATTCTTGTTTGGCGGTACACTTGCCCTTGCTACAGCACTTCAAAAGAGTGGTGGGGGTGCTCTGATAGCGGAGACGGTCATCGGTAAATTGGGTGATAATGCATCACCGATGCTATTGATGTTCACATTGTTCATGATTGCATCTGTCTTGACCAATGTTATGTCTAACACAGCGACAACAGCACTGCTTGTACCAATTGGTATGTCTATAGCAATGGAGATGGGGGCAGATCCAAGAGCCGTCATGATGGCAGTTGTTATAGGGGGATCAACAGCTTATGCAACACCAATCGGTATGCCGGCTAATGCCATGGTACTTAGTGTCGGTGGCTATCATTTCAAGGATTATGTGAAAGCCGGACTGCCATTGATTGTGATTGCAACAATTGTCAGTATGGTGATTTTACCTATTTTCTTCCCGTTCTATCCTTGATAGGCGGTAAATGAATTGTTTTGGGTGATATAGATTCTATAAGTTAAGAGAACACTTTAATTAATGAAGCATTAAAATCTTAGGAGGCATTTATGAACAAAGAGCAAAGTGTCCAAAGCATGCAGGATACAATGGCCAAATTCGTTGGTTATATCGGCATGAAACTTCCGGACGATGTTGAAGCAAAATTGGAGGAACTGAGTGTCAAAGAAACCAATCCTCTGGCAAAAAAAATATATGAAACAATGTTCACGAACCAGAAGATGGCCTATGAACTTCACAGACCAAGTTGCCAAGACACAGGTGTCCTGCAGTTTTGGGTTAAATGTGGAACAGACTTCCCTTTGATTGGGGAACTTGAAGCATTGCTAAAAGATGCGGTTGTTCAAGCCACTTTTGATATGCCACTAAGACACAATAGTGTTGAGACATTTGACGAGTATAATACCGGCAAGAATGTTGGTAAAGGTACGCCGACAATTTTCTGGGATATTGTTCCAGGAAGTGATCAGGTAGAGATTGATGCATACATGGCTGGTGGCGGATGTACATTGCCAGGTAAAGCTATGGTACTTATGCCAGGGGCCGGTTATGAAGGCGTTACAAAGTTTGTAATGGATGTGATGACCAGTTACGGTCTGAATGCATGTCCACCTCTCCTTGTTGGTGTGGGTGTTGCCACTTCTGTTGAGACAGCTGCATTACTTTCAAAGAAAGCTTTGCTCAGACCACTTGGCTCAAGCAATCCGAATGAGAATGCGGCGAAGATGGAGAAGTTGTTGGAAGATGGTATCAATTCTATCGGTTTAGGTCCTCAAGGTATGGGTGGTGAATCCTCCGTTATGGGTGTTCATATTGAAAATACAGCGCGTCACCCCTCGACCATCGGTGTTGCTGTGAATGTAGGTTGCTGGTCTCATAGAAGGGGACAGATTGTATTTGATAAAGATCTTAATTACACGATTAACACGCACTCGGGGGTGACACTATAATGAACGAGAAAAAAATACTGACCACACCACTCAAGTCTGAGGATTTGGAAGATATCAATATTGGTGACATCGTTTATCTGGATGGCTATATCGTAACCTGCCGTGATGTTGCCCATAGAAGGCTAATTGAACAGAAACGTCCTCTTCCGGTAGATTTGGAAGGCATCGCAATCTTCCATGCTGGTCCAATTGTCAAGGACCATGGGGATGATAAATTTGAGATGATCTCAGTCGGACCAACAACCAGTATGCGAATGGAAAAATTTGAAAAAGAATTCGTAGAGCAGACAGGTGTCAAAGTTATCGTCGGTAAAGGTGGCATGGGTCCGGAAACACAAGCAGCTTGCAAAGAGCAGAAAGCAATTCACTGTGTATTTCCTGCTGGATGTGCAGTATTGGCAGCAAAGGAAGTTGAAGAAATTGAAAGAGCAGAATGGCGAGATCTTGGTATGCCTGAGACACTATGGGTATGTCGTGTCAAAGAATTCGGTCCACTGATTGTTTCAATCGATACAAAAGGTCGTAATATGTTTGAGGAAAACAAAGTTGCCTTCAATGAGAAAAAAGAAAAAGCTATTGAAGAAGTTTGTAAACATGTTAGCTTTATTAAGTAAGCCATAGAGTTATAGTAACAGATACAATAACTGCCCGGATTATTCTGCAGGTGCAGAGTGACCGGGCATTTTTTTATCAAGAATTCGAGGTATTTATGAGTCAATTGAAGTTTACGGAGACGGTACTAAGAGATGGTCATCAAAGTCAGATCGCTACGCGAATGACCATTGATGAGATCGTTCCAATACTGCCTGTGCTAGATGAGATAGGTTATCACGCATTAGAAGTGTGGGGTGGTGCTACCTTTGATGTATGTCTTAGGTACTTGAACGAGAATCCCTGGGAAAGACTGCGTACGATTAGAAAACATATAAAGAACACTCAGTTGCAAATGCTTTTGAGAGGACAGAATCTTTTAGGGTATAAGCATTATGCCAATGATGTTGTTGATAGGTTCATCGGAAAGTCAGTAGAAAATGGGATAGATATCATCCGTGTATTTGATGCACTGAATGACCTGAGAAATATTGAACGCAGTGTCCAAGCAACTAAAAGGGAGAGCGCTCATAGCCAGTGTGCTATTGCCTACACAACAAGTCCGGTACATACAATTGACTATTATTGTGATATTAGTCAACGTATGGAAGAGATGGGCGCTGATTCCATATGCATTAAAGATATGGCAGGTATTCTCATACCTGAGACAGCCAGTGAATTGATTCAAAGACTGAAAGAGTCTGTGAATATTCCATTGGAACTTCATGGCCACAGTACAAGTGGTATCTGTGAAATGACCTATATGAAAGCAGCAGTAGCAGGCATTGATATTCTTGACACAGCGCTGTCACCGTTCTCAGGTGGTACAGCACAGCCGGCAACAGAGTCTCAGTACAATATATTGAGCACTTACCGAGATACAGTTCCACTAAATGTTGACAAGCTTGAAGAAGCGGCCAAATATTTTAAGTCAGTTAAAGATACTCATATAAGTTGTGGTAACTTTAACCCACGTGTCATGATGACAGAGCCAAAGATTTTATCCTACCAAGTACCGGGTGGTATGCTGTCTAACTTACTTTCACAATTAAAAGATCAAGGTATGGATGACCGTTTTGAAGAGGTTCTTGAAGAAATACCAAAAGTAAGAAAAGATCTAGGGTATCCTCCGTTAGTGACACCACTTTCCCAAATGGTAGGGACACAAGCGGTCTTTAATATCATTACCGGAGAGCGCTACAAGTTATTTCCAAAAGAAATCAGAGCCTACTGTAAAGGATTATACGGTATGCCACCAGCACCTATTGATAAAGAGATACAGAATAAGGCCATAGGTGAGGAGACTTTTATCCATTGCTGCCCTGCTGATTTACTTCCAGATGCGTATGAGGAAGCGGCTTTGGAGATAAAAGATTTATCAGAAGAAGAGGAAATGGTTTTAGCGTATCTGCTTTTTCCAGAGTATGCAAGGGCGTATTTGGAAGGTGGCGTTGCAGCGAATGAGCCTATAAATCTTGAGATTGTTGTCGGCTAAGGAGGTAAGGATGAATCAAACAATAACACTCATTCAAGCATTACAAATCACAGGCATATGTATGGGCATTGTTTTTTTAGCACTCATTGCCATTATGATGTTGATTAGTGCTTTTCCTTATATACTATCACCAAAAAGGAACGAAGATGTTAAAGAAGCAGTCAGTGAAATTAATACAACCATGTCAAATGGTATAAACGAGCAGATTGACATTAACAGTGAAGAAGAGATGGTTATGGCTATGGTTGTATGTGCAGATGCAACGAATGGCAATGACAATATGCGTGTCAAAGTAAGGTCGATCAGACAGATTCAATGATTGGAGACGGTAAAATGCTGAAGAAATATAAAGTGAAAATGAACAACAAAATCTATGAACTTGAAGTGGAACTAACAGAAGAAATTGCAGATATGTCAATAAAAGCGGAGCCAAGTGCAAACGCTGCACCTACAAGTAATCAACAGCCATTAAGCACTGGTGCGGGCGAATCTGTGTTAGCCCCTCTGCCAGGCGTTGTACTGGATATCAAAAAATCTGTAGGTCAAGCAGTGAAGAAAGGCGAGCTATTATTGATACTAGAAGCCATGAAGATGGAGAATGAAGTATTCGCCCCAGTAGATGGTGTTGTAAAGGAAGTCACAGCCACCAAGGGCAGTAATGTCACTACCGGAGAATGTCTTGTTGTTCTCGGGTAGATAACTTGATTTTCTATTGGAAAGGAACGCAATATGTTAACAGATTTTATTAGCAGTATCGGATTCTTGGCCCTGACGTGGAAAGAAGTATTAATGATCATGATTGCCTTGTTGTTCTTGTATTTGGCAATCTATAAAAAATATGAACCGTACCTATTGATACCTATTGCCTTTGGTATGCTTACAGTTAATCTGCCGATGACAGGTTTGATGGGTGAAAATGGGTTGTATCATTATTTGTATATGGGTACGAAGATGGGTATATATCCACCGATTATATTTTTGTGTGTTGGTGCAGGCACAGACTTTGGGCCATTGATTGCTAACCCAAAAAATATATTATTGGGTGCGGCAGCTCAATTCGGTATATTTTTTGCATTTATAGGCGCTATTTTACTTGGATTTGACGGCGCCGCAGCGGCAGCCATTGGTATCATAGGTGGCGCAGATGGGCCGACGGCAATCTATCTGACCTCACAGTTGGCGCCAAATCTTTTAGGCCCAATTGCATTAGCGGCATATTCTTACATGGCGTTGGTGCCAATCATTCAACCACCAATCATTCGTCTACTTACAACAAAAGAAGAGCGAATGATCAAAATGGAACAACTGCGGGAAGTATCCAAACTAGAAAAAGTTATCTTTCCGCTGGCAGTGACAATCTTTGTTGTGTTGCTGTTGCCTTCATCTGCACCACTGATCTGTATGTTGATGTTCGGGAATCTGATAAAAGAATCCGGTGTTGTACCAAAGCTTGTGGAAACAGCTCAGAGTTCACTTATGTATATTATTACGATATTCCTTGGCATAACCGTCGGTGCAAAAGCGAACGCAGATACATTCCTCAATCCGGAAACACTGAAAATAATCGCTCTCGGGCTTATGGCATTTGCTATAGGCACGGCATCGGGTGTTTTATTCGGCAAGGTACTCAAAGTTGTATCAGGTGGTAAGATCAACCCGATGATTGGTGCGGCAGGGGTTTCGGCAGTGCCGATGGCGGCCAGGGTTGTGCAGAAGGTTGGTCAGGAAGAAAACCCTAGCAACTTCTTATTGATGCATGCCATGGGTCCGAATGTTGCAGGGGTCATTGGTTCCGCAGTAGCTGCAGGTGTTCTATTGAGTATTTTTCATTAGTATAGGATTAAGTATGTGATATAAGACAAGGGGGTCTTTATGTCTACGAGAGAACATTTTTTGAGAAGTGAAGTTCAGTCAGGCAACAGGTATTTTACAGAAACAAGATCCATCGTTGAAACGGCTTTTTATGTTAATACCGTTGTAAGTGTTACATCATTAAAAGAGGCTTACAAATTAGCCGCAGCAAGCCCAGGAACCATTATTACTGATATGCCCATTTATAGGCCTGAAGAATTGGGATTGATTGAGGATGCCAAGATCCTATTGAGCAATGATGGCGGCGTTCATGGGCGGTGTGCTGCAGCAAGAAGAATTTTTCACGAATCCATGCCAGAAAAGGATAAGATTCTAGAGATTTTGAAGGAAGCGGCGTATGATATTGGTAAGAAGAAATCCTATCATGCACAGTGTTTTATTGGTCTGGATGAAGATTTCATGGTTCGGGCAAGATTACTGATTCCGGAAGGACATGAGAATATCCTATACAATTGGTTGCTGAATTTTCAAACCATTACACAAGAGTATATCAAGAAATACAGACATTCAACGGCTTATGAAGAAGGTGATATCTATATATTTGCAGATCCGGATTGGCGACATCCTGATTATCCCTATGGTCTGAGCTTCTTCGACTCGGAGAGTAACTGTGCTGTGATACTTGGTATGCGATATTTTGGTGAGTTTAAAAAAGGCACATTGACGTTGGCATGGAGCATCGCGGGTAGAAATGGTTTTGCTTCTTGTCACGGAGGACTAAAACGGTATAATATTCCTGACAGTAAAAACTATGTTATGGGCATATTTGGTCTATCAGGATCCGGGAAGTCAACATTAACCCATGCAAAACATAATGGTAGATTTGATGTATCTGTATTGCATGATGACGCCTTTATCATATCAACGGATGATGGAAGTTCTGTAGCACTTGAACCATCATACTTTGATAAGACTCAGGACTATCCTCTTGCTTGTGAGGATAACAAATATCTCCTCAGTGTTCAAAACTGTGGCGTTACTGTTGATAATGAGGGCAATAAAGTTGTTGTGTGTGAAGATATTCGTAATAAAAATGGCAGAGCAATCAAATCCATGCTATGGTCTGATAATCGGATCAATAAGGTCAATGAGAAGATTGATGCCATTGTATGGTTGATGAAAGACCCTGTGTTACCTCCTGTTATTAGGATAGATGATCCAATCCTGGCTTCTGCAATGGGAGCATTGCTTGCAACAAAACGTACTTCAGCAGAGCGTGTGGTAAATAAGGATGATATGAGTCAATTGGTTTTCGAACCTTACGCGAATCCATTTAGAACGTATCCTCTGGCTGAGGATTATGAAAAATTTAAGAAGCTTTTCATAGAACTTGACACGGATTGCTATATTTTTAATACGGGATATTTCTTGGATCAGAAGGTTACGAAGGAAATTACAGTTGAAGGAATGGAAAATATTGTTAAAGGTATTGGTGTTTTTTCACCCTGGTCAGGAGTTGATGGATGTACCATCATGACAATGAGCGAGTTAGATAATTTAGATAGTCCTGAGTACCGTACTGCCTTGAGAGAAGCCTTTGAGAAACGACTTGAATATCTTTCGTCTATAGAGTCAGACCAGATGATGTGTTTACCGGACGAAGTCTACAGAGCATTTGAAAAGATTCTTAACAACATGGCAAAAATTTAGCGAAAATGAGTGATTTTTTTCGTGATAAGGATGAAGAGTTCAATATGCCAATAGCCAGCTGTCTAAGCTGGCTATTGGCAGTTGTTCATTTGATATTATGAAAGGTTATCATATGACTTATATTATTCAAAAAAGTAAGACAATAATAAGCAAGTTTAGACAGGATGCATATCGGCATATGGATATACAGCTGCATTGGTTGATGTCACTTGTTGGTGGATTTCTCGGCAGCTATGCCATATTACTCAGAGATGGCAACTTTGGCTCAGCTCAGACAACCAACCTAATCTATTTGATTTTTGATATGATGCGTGGTGATGTTATTGAAACGATCCTTAGAATGGGGGCAGTAGTGATTTATATCGCTACATTATTGATTGCAACACTTGTACCCATTTATTTCAAATCTGATTTTAGAAGACTGTGTATAAGCATTGAAATAATAGGGGTTGTATTGGTTGGATTCATACCCCTTGAAGTGAATCCATTGCTGGCAGTTTACCCGATTTTTGCCATTACTGCATTACAGTGGGGTACATACAGCGGTGCAAGCGGCTACAGCAGCTCGACTATTTTTTCTACAAATAATTTAAAGCAGACTGTTATTTCAGGTGCTGAGTATATCCGTGCAGGAAAGGATGAAGAGAAGAAGCGCTTCCATTTTTACGCGGTAACGCTCTTCTCTTATTATTTGGGTGCTGTACTTGGATTCATCGCTGTTGTTTATAAATCTTCAGAAGGTATTTGGTTCTGTGTTTTACCGTTATTATTGGCTTTGATTGTGGTGAAAAAAAGTGAAGTTATGTAAATAGTCGACTTATAAAATTGTGTATTGAAATACAGTGTGATATTATTGCAAATGATATTCGCAGAAGGGGTATAGTGCTTAGCAATAAGTTTATTTCCCAGGATTCATGGGGATAGGAATAGATGGACTACTGGTTATAAGTTACTATTCAGTTGATATAATATTGGAGAGCAAATGGAAAAAAAATATGATTCGTGGTTTGATCTGAAAATATTGCAGCCATCTTTAGAAAGCCTGCATCAACATAATAATATCGAGATTATATACATTATGGAAGGCTCTCTAAGTGTTAAGGTAGGTGAAGAATGCTATTTGATGGATAAAGATGATGTGATTGTCATTAATGCCAATCATGAGCATGCCTTAACTGAATCAAAGGGCTCTTTAGTTTGTACCATAGATGTTGATGTAGATATGCTTGCGGACGCTATGGGACATGCGTATGTGACTTTCTGGTGTAATACTGTTGCTGATAAGAACAAAGACCATAGATGTATTCGCAAAAGTATTGGCGACTTGATTATGGCTTATTCCGTTAATATGGAATACCTGTCTTTTAAAAAGAAAAGCCTATTTTTTGAGTTATTGGATTGTATGGAAAATCAATACGTCATTAAAAGCAAGTCAAAGTTGGAAATGGTCGCAGACGATTATACGTTGAAAGAGATTCTGCGTTATATTAATGATAATTATCAAAATAAAATCACCCTGACAGAGATTGCCGAAATGGCATATATGAATCAATCTACATTCTCCAGATACTTTAAGAAGCAGGTAGGTGTTAACTTTCTTGAATACCTGAATGGGTTACGCCTTCAGAAGGCATTGGATGACTTACTTAATACGAGCAATAATTTGACAAGAATATCTTTGGATAATGGTTTCACAAATCCATCGATGTTCAGCAAAGCTTTTAAAGCTGCCTACAATATGCCACCTTCAGAGTACAAACGTCTGAAAAAAGAAAATAAAGTCAATGTGTCTGAAGGGAATGCTGATCGCAATCACAGTAGGTACATAGAGGACATAACACGTTTTGTCAATGAGCATGAAAAGCATAGTGATGAACATGTGTTTGTTCGCGAAGTGACGGTGGATACGAATGATTATACTTCTTATAGAAAGGTGTGGAATAAGGCAATCAATATAGGGGCAGCCAGCGAGCTGCTTTCAGCCAAATTACAGCAACATTTGAGAATTTTAAAGGAATCACTGGGCTTCTCCTATGTTCGAATCTTTAATATATTCTCCCATGAAATGATGATTAGAGAACCAGGGGAAAAGAAAACACTGAACTTTGAATTAATGAACAATGTACTCGATTTTGTCGTTTCCAATAATATGAAGCCAATATTTGAGCTTGGTAGCAAACCCAAAAGAGTTTTGTATTCGGCTGATTCAGCGTTATACGAAGAAGCACCAGAAGTTTTTTTTCAATCAGAAGAAGAGGCACAATGGGTCTTGAAAAAGTTCATGCAACACATATGCTTGCGGTATGGAATAGAAGAAACTGAACAATGGATCTTTGAAGTTTGGTTTGATGCAAGGCAATATAAAGGCAATGGAGAAGGTAAATACTTTAGGATGTTCGATTCAATTAGTGAATCGATTCGTTCCTATGTACCTAAGGTGAAGATTGGTGGGTGTGGTCTCGAATTAGGCAATGCATTCAAACCATTTATTCATGAATGGATCAGTTATCAGTATAAGCCGGACTTCATTTCTATTGTTGCATTTCCATATAAGCGAACGCTGCCGGGTTATCTACCAAAAATTCACGGTACTGAAAGATCAACGGATTTTCATTTTTTTAAGAATGAACTGCGAAAAAGGAAACAACAGCTGAAAGAAAGCGGTCTTGGGGAGATTGGTATCTACTTGACAGAATGGAATCTGAGCCTTTCTGATAGAAATTACTTTCATGACACCTGCGGTAAAGCATGCTTGATGCTTATGAATATGATTGATCTATTAGACGAGATTGAGATGGGGATATATTGGGGAGGTAGTGATCTGAATATCAGAGCTTATGATACCAGTCAGATGTTGTTTGGTGGACACGGCTTGCTAAGTAAGGACGCTTTACCTAAGCCATCATACTATGCCTTATATTTTTTACAAAGACTTGGTCAATATATGGTGGATTCCGGTGAAGGGTATGTCGTCACTACGGATGGCAACGGTAATTATAGCATACTGCTGTATAACTATAAGAAGCTTAGCTGGAATTATTATATGAAAGAGGAGTACGAGATTTTACCTAGCGAAATGCCCAAGCTGTTTGAAAACGTCGATTCTACAGGCATTAATATTGAACTTAAACATATGAATACAGGTGAGTATATTGTAAAGACATATGAAATTGGTACTAGTAAGGGAAGTGTATTTGACGAGTGGCGCGAGATGGGGGAATCGGATGCACTGAACATTTCAGATTTGGAGTATTTAAAAGGGATATGTGTGCCTCATGTTAAAGTCAGAAGGCAAGTGGCAGATCAAGGATGTATGATTATACATGAAGAGCTGGATGCCCATGATATCAAATTTATACAAATAATACGAAATTCTAGAGATTTTGAAAGATAAGCTTTGTTAATCAAAATATTTATTCTTAATTGGTCAAATGCTATGTAAGGCCTGGTTTGTTGTAACATATCAACAAACCAGGTCTTTTTTTGCCTTCATTTATCAAATAACTATGAGTATACTTGTCGATTTTTGCATTTATATAGAAAACATAAGCAAAATGGAAAAAATGAACGAGAAATATGGAAAATATAGGAATGTCTATGTGCAAAATTGTTAGTATCATGTATCTATCAACTTTAAGGAGGAAAAGGTATGAAACGATTAACGGCAATTCTATTAGTGATGACCATGATAGTAACTTTAGCTGGATGTGGTGATGCTAGACAAGAAGAGGATGTCAATTCTGAGACCAATGTGGCTGAAACGAATGAAGGCACTTTAGAGCAAGTGGCTGAAATCAAAGACATCACTGTCAAATTAATCAACACTAATGGAAATGTTACAGATGGGGATCGGATAACAGAAGAAATCAATAAGATTTCTACAGAGCTAATTGGGGTAAGAGCTGATATCGAGTGGATTAATATTGGGGAATGGAATCAGAAAATCAGTCTGATGCTTTCTGCAGGGGATGAAATTGATTTGATGTCTATATCACCAACACTTAACATGAGCGCTCTTGTTCAACAAAAACAACTGATGGACATTAGCGATGCAGCAGTTGAAAATGCACCAGAGACATTAGAACTGATGGAGAAGTTTCTGCCAGCGGGTAAAGTCGGTGATGCTCTGTATGTAATGCCTAAGCTTTACGACCCTCGAGGTAACTACTTTATTGTTATGAATAAAGAGATGCTTGAAGCAATTGACCGTGTGGACTATGCAAGGAATATGACCACTTGGGAAGAATATGAGGTTATTCTTACAGAGATTCATGAGAAATTTCCAGATGTAGTGCCTTCATTTACAAGCTATACTGCGAATTCAGGCTTGGCAATTGCAGGATATGATATGGCATCCAATGCGTTTGCTGAAAATAAAGTTATAGATTCCCTTGGTGATCATTATAACTTGGTGTATGTAGATCCAATGACAGATACAGTACATAGCTATTTCACATCCGATATTTACAAAGGCATGATTGAACGTGCTGCAGACTGGTATAAAAAAGGGCTCCTATACTCGGATGGTATGGTATCACAGGAAGAATTGAACAGCATGTTAAAAAGTGGTGAAGCATTCTCTGGCTTAAATGGCGGTGAAGGCGACAATGAAAGCAAGTATTTAGGACAAATTGGAAAAGAAGTCGTGGTCACTAATATATGTCCATCACCTGCAAGAGCAATACTCATAACGATGTTTGGGTACGGTGTTCCTTATAGTGCACAAGAACCTGAAGCAGCTGTAGCGTTCATGAATTTATTATACACAAATGAAGCAGTGAACAATCTACTTGCCTGGGGACAAGAGGGAACAGACTATGTTGTTGGTGAGGATGGCATCGCAACATTCCCAGAAGGTCAAGATTTACAAAGTGTGGGTTACCACTATCAGTCCTACCTTGTAGGAAACGGATTGTTACCAGTTGTTTGGGAGGGCAATCCAGCAGACTATAACGAAGTGTGTATGGAAGCTTTCGAGCAACTAGAAGTACCAAAGTATATGGGGTTTGTGGCGGATACTTCAGAGATAACCAATGAGATTACAGCTTGCTACAATGCTACAGAAGAATACCGACCTGGCCTTGAGACAGGCATGGATTCAGAGTATCAGACATCTCTATCAACAGTTGCAGAGAAGTTGAATGCAGGTGGCATTGATAAGATTGTAGCGACATATCAAGCACAGCTAGATGCTTGGTTGGCATCACAAGGGGAGTAATCATAAGCATGCTAGTGGTCGGCGATTTGTCGACCACAGCTTTGCACAGTGATAGATGGCGATGGATTTTAATCGCTATGATCAACATTAGATGGAGGTTGAATTATGGTAGTAAGAACACCTGCTAAAAGTCAAAGAATTTTATTCGATGTTTTAGTGTTATCAGTGGTATCTTTTATTGCGTATTTTCTACCGTTCGCAAAATACTCTTACAGGGGATCAGAGTATATTGTTGATGGTCTGAGTTTTTTGACAGGCAAGGCTGTAGCGGGTGGAAGTGTCTGGATTGCTCCAAGTACGTGGTTGTGGCTTCAATTGTCAGTGGTCATTTTAATGGGTGTGTTATCGGTTATGCATACATATTTTAAGCGTAAAACAACAGGTATCGTTATGGCGTTGTTGGCTGCTGTTACGCTTATTATGCAGATGATTTACTCATCAACATTGAAAACTGTTCTTGACGGTACAAAGGATATGGGTAGGGAGTACGGCGCCGTGATGAGTTTTGTGATTGCGCTATTGATTCTAATAAGAGCCGTTCAGATCTTATATAAAGAAGAAGTGATTACTGCCTTGGATTTGATGGTGTTACCAGGGTTGGCATATTTTGTTATCAATAACTATATTCCTATGGTCGGTATAATGATTGCCTTTAAGAAGATAGACTATAGTGTCGGTATTTTAGCAAGTGAATGGGTTGGCTTTCAGAATTTCCAAAATCTGTTTTTTACAGCCGGTAGTTTCTTTGCCAGTGATGCTTTTATCATTACTAGAAATACCCTTTTATATAACATAACATTCATTACCGTTGGCGTGATCACTGGTGTGGCAACTGGAATCATGTTATCGGAAGTGTTAAGCAGCTTTTGGAAGAAGTTCTTTCAAACAAGTATTTTGCTGCCTCAGCTGATCTCAATGGTGGTAGTAGCATATATAGTTTTTGCTTTTTTGGGAACAGACAATGGACTTATAGCCAAAACATTCTTTGGTGATGAAGTTGTTAATTTCTATGGTATGAAAAAAATATGGCCATTTATCCTAGTGTTTGTAAACAATTGGAAGCTGATTGGCTATAATGGGATCATTTTCATGTCATCTGTTGTGGGGATTGACAGAAGTCTTTATGAAGCAGCAAAAGTGGATGGTGCCAGCAAGTGGCAGCAAATTACTAAAATCACATTACCGATGTTACAACCAACAATTATCATGGTAGTGCTGCTTCAGGTAGGAAGGATATTCTATTCAGACTTTGGGCTGTTTTATCAAGTAACCTTGAATTCAGGTACACTAAGGTCAGTAACAAGTACGATTGATACCTATGTGTATAACAGTCTATTGGTATCTAATAATATATCTGTATCTTCAGCGGCCAGCACCTATCAAGCGGTAATTGGATTCGTTGTTGTTGTTGTTGCAAATACACTTGTCAAGAAAATAGACAAGAAAAGTGCATTGTTCTAATATCGGAGGTGTATCAAATGGCAAAAATTGACTCGGCAACCGGGGTTATGGGGAAAAGTGAAAAGACATTTCAGGTGATCATCTATTTGATACTTGGTGTGATGACATTATTGGCTTTATTGCCATTCATTCTTTTGCTTTCATCATCATTTAGTGATAACAATACCTTAATGAGAGAGGGGTATTCATTCATTCCAAGAAACTTCACTTTATATGCGTATGAGTATATTTTCAAAACCAATGCAGCGCAAGTGCTTCGCTCTTATGCGATTACATTTTTAGTGACCATCTTAGGGACAGCCATCAGCCTTTTTATAGGACCGATGCTGGCATGGCCATTAGCGCGAAGTGATTATAAAAGAGGCAAAATCATTACATTCATTGTATTTTTCACCCTGCTTTTTAATGGTGGCTTAGTTCCATCCTATATCATGTGGACTCAGCTATTTCATATAAAGAATACTATTTGGGCGTTGGTTTTTCCAAATCTTATGATTAATGGCTTTTATATTATGCTATATAAAGGTAACTTCAAGTCAAATATTCATCCGGCACTGTTAGAGGCGGCAAAAATAGATGGTGCCGATGAGTGGACAATTTATTTCAAAATCGTATTGCCATTATCCCTGCCAATTCTTGCAACAATAGGATTAATGGTTGGATTGGGTTATTGGAATGATTGGATGAACGGTTTGTACTATATCAGCAATAAGGATCTTTACAGTCTTCAATTATTATTGAAATCTATAATGGACAATGTGAAGGCATTAGCTCAAATCAGTACATCAGCCAGCGGTGCTTCTTCTGCGGATCTACCAGGCGCAAGTGTTAGAATGGCGATCGCTGTCATAGGTATCTTGCCGATTATGGCACTATATCCATTCTTTCAAAAAGCCTTTGTAGCCGGAATAGCCCTTGGTGGTGTGAAAGAATAAAAATGCAAGAATCTTAAAAGCTAGGTTCAAATAACACCCTTATGCAATACGTATCACTTTTTAGGCAATAAGCTTGCCGGATATATCATCAAGAGGAGAACATGAAATGGAACAAGTGTTAAATAAAAATGTCGTAAACAAATTGCCGAAGTCAACATTGATGGCATATGGTCTGGGGGACTTTGCCAGTAATCTGTGCTGGACACTTTTGGGAAGCTATTTAAGTGTCTTCTATACGGATGTGGTGGGGTTGACGCCTGCCATTGCTTCAGCCATCATGCTGATTGCTAGGATATGGGATGGTGTTAACGATCCTATGTTTGGTGCCATCGCAGAAAGAACGGTTAGTAAGAAGGGACGTTTCAGACCTTACATATTCTACGGTGCACCCGTCTTAGCAGTATTATCAGTGCTTGTATTTACGACATTTGGCTCAGGAACCACTAGAGTCATTTGGGCGGCAGGAACTTATATTGCATGTGGGATGATTTATACGGTTGTTAACTTATCTTATGGGTCATTGTCGACTGTCATGACCATGGATGCAGATGACATTACGCAGCTTAATAGCTATAGAATGATGGGAACTAATTTAAGTGCGGTTGTATTGAACGCAGTGATCGCACCACTTTTAATGATCTTCTCTGGTGGCGGCGATGGGTATACAGCTGGTGCATACATGAAGGTTGCTATGGTATTCGGATTATTATCACTACCAATGTTCTATATTGTGTATGCCAAATGTAAAGAAACAGTTGCACCAGTGACAAGCTCGGTGAAAATACCAATAAGTCATAGTATTAAGTCCGTCATCACGAATAAACCATTAATGCTTATATTTGCAATACAGCTTATAGTCATGACAGCCTTTTTTGGACGTATGGGTGTTGTTATTTATTATTTAATCTATAATGTTCAACGTTTTGATCTTATAGCAGCGTTTATGTCCCTACCTTCATTATGTACAGTTGTCGGTATCTTTGTAACGAAGAATTTCATTACAAGGATTGGTAAGAAAAAGATGGCGGCTATTGGTTACGTCGGCGCAGGCACGAGTCTAATTGCTATTTATCTTGTAGGTATGACAATCGGTTATACGAATATTGGTTTATTGTTGGGATTACATTGTATATTCGGCATTTTCTGTTTTGCCTTCCCAATACCAATGGCTATGATTCCGGATGCTATCAACTACGAGGAAGAAAAATCAGGTATCCGATCAGATGGTACATCCTATGCAACAATATCACTTTCAACTAAATTCGGATCAGCCTTTGGCGTTTCAATTGGTTTGCTTATTATGGGAGCGACCGGATATGTCGCAAATGCCCAGCAAACAGTAGCAGCAATGAATGGTATCAATATGACGACGAATCTCGTCTTTGGCATTATGTTCTTTGCTGGATTAATTCCTTTATCATTATACCCGTTAAACGAGGAGAGAAGTGCTCAGGTTTTGGAAAGTCTTATTGCCAAGCGTAAGGAAAGAGAGCAACTATAAAAATGTAAAAAGAAACATCAATAATTGAGTATTCATTCGAATAAGATTAAGAAAGAGGAAATAGACAAATGAAAAAAATAAAAGTCGGTATCATCGGATGTGGTGGCATAGCAAACCAAAAACATTTTCCAGCATTAAAAGCAAACGCAGGGTTGAATGAGATGATTGCTTTCTGTGATATTGTTGAAGACAGAGCCATTGAAGCTGCAAAAGAGTTTGGTACGGATGATGCCAAAGTTTATGTGGATTACAAGGCATTACTAGATAATCCAGATGTGGAAATCGTTCATATCTGTACGCCCAACGTATCACATAGTGAAATCGCGATTGCAGCGTTTGCGGCAAAAAAACATGTGTATTGTGAAAAGCCTATGTCCCACAGTACAGTGGAAGCTGAAAAAATGGTTGATGCATGGAAAGCATCAGGAATGAAGTTTACAGTTGGTTATCAAAATAGATTTAGGTCAGAAGTTTTAAACCTTCAATCCTCTTGCGAAAACGGTGATCTTGGTGAATTGTACTATGCAAAGGCTCATGCAATTAGAAGACGTGGCGTTCCGACTTGGGGTGTTTTCATGGACAAAGAGGCTCAAGGTGGTGGGCCTTTGATTGATATCGGTACACATGCGCTGGATATTACACTTTGGTGCATGGGTAATTATGATGTGGATACTGTCAGTGGGTCCGTATTCTATAAACTAGGCGGACTTGAACAGGCAACAGAAGGTAATCTCTTTGGTCCATGGGATCCTAAGACCTATGAGGTTGAAGACTCGGCGTTTGGTTTTATCAAAATGAAGAATGGTGCGACAATCAATCTTGAAGCAAGCTGGGCAATCAATATGCTCGAATCAAGGGAAGCGTCAACAACCATTTGTGGCACAAAAGCTGGAGCGGAGATACATTCTGGTATGAGTCATTCAAAGAATGAGTTGATTTATAACAGAGGAAGAAACAATCAATTGATGGAAGAAAAGATTTCTCCAGTTGGCGGCGTTGCGTATTTTGGTGGTGGCAGCGGAGAAGAAGGTGTTATGGACTGCAAGCAGTGGTTGGAGTCAGTTCAGAATGATACAGAGCCTCTTGTTAAGCCAGAGGAAGCTTTGGTCGTAACAAAAATACTAGATATGATTTACCAGTCGGCAACAGAAAAAAGAGAGATTAGATTCTAAACTGACAGGAGGAAGAAGTTATGGGATTCGCGATGAGACTTAATTTTGTGGATGTTGTTGTTGACGACAGTCTACAAAATTATTATGTGGATGGAAAAAAGATGGGCTATCAATTCGATATGCGCCTAAGTTATTATAGAGGACATTTTTTGACAGTCATTGATGAGTTTGGTGTAAAAGTTAACGGTGAAGCCATTGACAATGAACATATCAAGTTCTGTATAAATAATAAAGAATTCAGTCCTACAGAATTTGACAAATGCTATACGGAATTCTGGGATGTACTGGAACCTGCTACGATTAGGGTATTTAAGCCTGGAGGATTGGAGACTGGTGAATACGAAATTGACGTTACCATGTTCTTCCATTCACCATATATGCCAATTGGAGATAACCATCAATACATGTCCATTGACAGTTGTGGACAAAAAAAGCTGACAATCGTAGATTAGGAGAACTAGGTAATGGCAAAAATTAAATCAGGTATAACCCTGTTTTCACTGACTAAACCATATTTACGAGGTCAGCTGGATCTTGAAGGGGTTATTCGTACAGCGGCTGAAATGGGTGCCCAGGGTTATGAAATTGTAGCAACACAAATGATTCCATCTTATCCTTATGTATCGGATGAGTTTCTTGAATTTGTAGAAATGTGTAGAACGAAATATGGCATCGGTCCTATTTGCTACGCCGCCAATATGGATCGGGGTATGTTAAATGATAGGGATTTGACAGAAGATGAAATGGTTGCAAGAGCTATCACAGATATTATTTCGGCCAACAAATTAGGGTGTACTGTTATGAGAGAACAGTATTTGCTTTCTCCAGGAGGCTTGGAAAGAATTGCTCCATATGCGGAAGCTTACAACGTACGTGTAGGTATTGAAATACATAATCCTGAAAGTCCTATTACATCATCTATCATGGATTATGTAGAGGTTATCGAGAGAACAGGCAGTAAGTTTATTGGTTTGATTCCGGACTTTGGCTGTTTTGCGACATCACCAAACAAACCATTTTGGGACAAGGCCCTTGCCGGTGGTGCCACTGTAGCGCAGCTAGAAAAATGTGCTCAACTTCGGTATGATGAAGTGCCAAAGGAAGAGGCCCTTGGAATTATGTCGGAAGATATGGAAAAGTGTCCTCCTCTGGCACAAGCCTTAAACAGTATGTATGGCTTTGTACAGTTCAAGAAGTCCATTGAAAAAGAGCTTGAAGGCCTTCGACGCATTATGCCTTATTGCTTTGAGATGCATGGTAAGTTCCATTACTGTGATGAAAACCTTCACGAGGTTGCGATTCCATATGAGGAGATTATTCCGGTAATTAAAGCGAGTGAGTTTGAAGGGTATATTGTAACTGAATTTGAAGACGAAGGTGATTATGATTCTATCGAACAATGTACGAGACATCTAGGGATGGTTAAGAAGCTTCTCGAAAACTAAGGGCTGTCAATAGAGAAGACTTTTTATATAATACAATTTTGCAACCTGTGCACGATAATAACCTTGCTCTTAGCTGGCTATATTCATAAGAGCAAGGGTATTATTGTGCCAAGATATAAGTCATGAAAGTATCTGAGAAATCATCATACATAGTTGGAGGAAATAATGAAGTTAGGACTTATTACAGCAATATGCGAAGGAATGAGTTTTGAGGAAGTCGTTGAATTTGCATCTGATAATAACATAGAATGCCTTGAAGTGGCCTGTTGGCCACAAGGTAATGCAACAAGAAGATATGCGGGTGTCAGTCACATTGATGTGAGTAATCTTACGAAAGAAAAAGCGGACAGTATCCTCCATCTTTGCCAAGATAAAGGTGTAGAAATTTCATCACTTGCATATTATCCTAATTATTTGGATCCGGATGCTGAAAAAGCACAGTCATACATTGATCATTTATACAGGCTCATTGATGCAACATCATTACTAGGTGTTAATATGGTGACAACATTCATAGGTAGGGATCCAAAAAAGAATGTTACTGATAACCTGGCTCTCGCAAAAGATACATGGAAACCGATAATGGATTATGCCGAGAGGAAAAAGGTGAAAATTGCTATAGAGAACTGTCCGATGATATTTACGGATGATGAATGGCCAGGTGGACAGAATCTTATGTCTACACCATCTAATTGGAGAAAAGTGTTCGAAGTGATTGACAGTCCTAATCTTGGGTTGAATTATGACCCTTCTCATTTTGTCTGGCAACAAATCGATTATATAAAGCCCATTTATGAATTTAAGGATAAGATTTTTCATGTGCATTACAAGGATATTAAAGTCTATCAGGATAAATTGGCAGATGTTGGTGTCATGGCAACACCACTGGAATATATGTCACCCAAGTTACCAGGGCTTGGAGATGTGGATTGGGGCAAGTATGTCTCTGCGTTAACAGATATTGGGTATAAAGGATACAGTTGCATTGAAGTTGAGGATAAAGCATTTGAAGGGTCGCTGGATGAAGCGAAGAAAGCGATTAAACTAAGTGCTAAATACTTGAGGAACTTTGTCATATAGGGCATGGGAAAGGTGAAATCATGAAAATGTCAAACGGTATCACAGCGCATATCGAACTATCCAACTATTTCCTTGAATATCAGCCGAGATGGTTGGTGGCAGGCGGTAAGGGGATGATGATTGTCAAGAATTTCGCTTGTGAAGTGCGCAGGGTGTTAGCATTGATGGAAGCAACAAGAAAGTCAGCTGAAACAGGAGAAGCGATTCTCTTCGAGTAAGATGCTATACAATTGAATGAATGACCCCCATTTCAGTCAGAGTGACTGGATTTCTTACTTAATTGGTTTCATGGTCAAGTTGAAAATCCATGTCGCGCTAACTGAATTAATGAGAGACGCTTACAGTAGTGATACACTATACTTGGTAAGCGTCTTTTGTTTTTTATAGCAGCGTGCTTTGAAATCAGCATATGAATCTAAAGTGTGTTCATGAGCATTATGGAAACTTTACTTTGAAGCAATTAGTTGACAAAATCAACGATACATCATACTCCTAATAGTTGATGAAATCAACTATTAGGAGGCCTGCATGAATCCATCAACATTATCATCAATTAGAAAATTCAACCGTTTCATTACAGTGCAACTCAAAGTGTTTGACCGTTATGCTTTGGGGACAAAATATTCACTGGTCGAAGGACGGATTATTGGAGAAATTGGCCGACATCAGGGATGTTCAGCGAATGAGATATCCGCTGTGCTTAAGATGGATAAAAGCTATCTGAGTAGAATATTGAAGTCAATGATTAGCCAAGGTCTTGTGAAGAGATATCAATCTGAATTGGATAAGCGAGTGAAAGTACTAGAGTTGACAGCCGAAGGCAATGAGCTATATGACACATTGGAGATGCTGTCCAATCAGCAAGTAGGATCGATGATTGATCATTTGAACAGACAAGAGACAAAACAATTATTAGAGTGTATGACGAAGGTGCAAAGATTAATGACAACAGGCAAGGAGACCGTAATATGATGAACTTCAGCTGCGATTATCTGGAAGGGGCCCACCCGGCAATTTTAGAGAGAATGATTCAAACAAATATGGAACAACTTTCAGGTTATGGACAAGATGTATACTGTATCAGTGCAAGAGAGAAGATAAAAGAGGCGTGTGGCAACCAAGAGGCAGAAGTACATTTTATCTCTGGCGGTACTCAGACCAATGCAACAGTCATTAAGGCAATTCTTCGTCCTTATGAAGGGGTTATTGCTGCAGATACAGGCCATATCAGTACCCATGAAGCAGGTGCTATCGAAGCCACTGGACATAAGATCTTAACGATTCCTAATGTTATGGGAAAAATTCAAGCAGAAGATCTGGAAAAGTATGTGCAGGCTTTCTATAATGATCAGAATCATTCACATATGGTGAAACCGGGAATGGTCTATATTTCACATCCAACAGAATATGGCACCCTATATACAAAGAAAGAACTGGAAGGTATTAGGGAGATATGCAAGGAATATGAACTTCCCCTATTCCTTGATGGTGCAAGACTTGGCTATGGACTGGTAGCTGATGGAACAGATGTGGATCTGCCACTGATTAGCCACTGCTGTGATGTATTCTATATTGGCGGTACAAAAGTTGGTGCCATGTTTGGCGAAGCTATCGTGGTGACCAATACGTCACTGTTTAGCAATTTCTTCACTTTGATCAAACAACAAGGTGCCTTATTCGCCAAAGGACGTTTTCTAGGCATTCAATTTGACACCTTGTTCAGTGATGACCTATATTATGGGATTGCAAGAAATGCAATTGAAAGATCCAATCAACTAAAAGAAGGTCTGAAGAACAAAGGGTATAGATTCTATTTAGATTCACCAACCAATCAGCAGTTTATCATTATAGAGAACCATAAGATGGAAAGGTTGTCCGAAAAAGTCGTCTACAGCTATTGGGAACCTTATGATGCCGATCATACAGTTATAAGATTTGCAACAAGCTGGGCGACGAAGGAAAGTGATGTGGATGCGTTGATTGAGATGATGTAAGTTGGTGATCTGCTTATTTGAACAATATACTCACTGCACTTTCCACCAACACCAGTGCTAGTACCACATTGATAGGCTTATAATGCTTCTTATATAAATGTTGAAAGTTAGCACCGAGAATTGCCCATGTAAAGGTAGCAATGGTACCTATTGTAGCAATACTCATTGTTGCAGTAACAAAGGCGCTCAAGCCATTGTAGTATGGGGCTACGAATCCGGTTAAGGATGTAATGCCAAAGAGATAAATTTTAACATTGATCAGTTGAAGCAGATACCCCGTCCAAAAGGAAGGGGTATCGTCGTCTTCATCGAATGTCGGCTTGCTTTTGTATATATGATGAGCAAGCCAGAGGATGTAAGCGGCGCCGACGTAAGTAACGATTGTCATAAAAGAATTAAGGTATTGATCGATGCCATAGACGATGAACGCGCATGCCAATTGAACCGAGTAATAACCTAAAAATACACCAATTAATAGCCTAATACCTTTCTTCCAGCCTACCCTGGCAGTGGTATTGAGTGCCAATAGATTTCCAGGGCCGGGGGTAAATGCATTAACCAATGCATAGACAATAAAACCGATTAATTCAGTTATTCCCATGGTTGCCTCCTTTACCTACATTAATTAGAAGCTTGATTAAGCAACGACTGGGTAGATTCTTACCTCTGGATCAGCATGCCACAGTGATTTCAAGACAGAAGACTGACTTTCAAAAAAGACATCTACAGTAGTTGCAGATGTCAAAGATTTATGGAAGTTGGTCACATTTTAAGCATGAAGGTAATTTTTGTTCAAGATGATCAGCGGAGTAGGTTCTTGACCACTGACAGATACTTTGAAGAATGGGTAAAACAGAACGGCCTTTCTCAGTAAGTGAGTACTCCACCTTGGGAGGAATCTCGTTATATTGTTCTCTATGAACAAAGTCATCTTGGACCAGTTCCTTTAACATGGACGCAAGTACAGCGTCAGAAATATTATTCAGCACCTTACGTACTTCACTGTATCTCATACAGTCTTCAGAGCTAAGCACACAGATGATTCTAGACTTCCATTTACCCACGAATTGGTCAAGGCCAAATTCCACGGGACACATAATATTCTTTTCTAATTTTGGTTCGTATTTCACAACACGCCTCCAATCTTTGTAAGTTGGATGGTTTTCAGGCCATACTATATATAATAATTGTCGTTAAATCAAATGAAAACACATAATGTTGAAGGTATAAAGTTTGTTTTCTATAGATAATGGTTTGTAAATGTGATTGCAAATGTTAAATAATGATCTATAATCGTTATTTTAGATACTTTTGACTTAATTAGTCTAAGAGACTACTATTATAACTATAAGGCAATATATGGAAGCATTTTCATTGAAGGTGAATGTACTAACTATTTGTTCGTTTATCACGACAGAACCCATAAGGAAGAAGCGACTATGATAAGAAGAATTATAGGTTTATGGCGAAAGCCAAAGTCAATCAATGTTAAGGTACTGCTTTTAATCAGTATTCTCATTCTTCCCCTTAATACGATTGCCATACTGGTTTCAAACAAAGTGGTTGAAAACACAGAGGTTCAGGCAATGAACTCAGAACAGGCGGTTATTAATCTGTATATGACGGATTTGAAAACTACGATGAGCGAATCAAGTAATCTTCTATTTTATTTCAATTCTTCGGATCCCAATTGTCTGGAGATGAAACAGCAAAGAGATGATGATTATATATATGGCTCAGCAAAGCTGAAGTTCTTTGCTACCTTAAAGCAGATGGACGCCATCACAGAGGCGGCAGATGGTTATTTTTATTACATGTTGACAAAGGATGACGACATCGTCTACGGACCGGCCGCTGAGACAAGAGCAGTCAGAGAGATTTTGTTGAATGATATAGACATAAAAAACAAAAAAAATAACGGAACAACAGTCGGCTGGCATATTTATGAGGGTGACGATACTGAGTATCTGATCTATGTTTTTCGTGAAAGTAATTTTGTTTACGGTGCCTGGATCAATTTAGATAAGAAAAAGGCTGAGATTCGTGAGGAAATTGAGTACACTTATGTCAATTTGATGTTCGCAGAAAATAAATCCCTGCCAAACAATGCGGGGAAGATTCATCTTTATGCCACTGAGAAGAATATATACTTGAGTTTATACTTGGAGAGAAATGAAATTTTAGAAGGTGTTGACTTTTATTTGAAGTTCTTTAAAGGATTCACTCTTGTGTACCTAGTGTTGATTCCTGTATTATACTTTTTCTTAAAGTGGCTCCTACTGAATCCCTTACGACTCATTGGTGCTGCTCATCGTGAAATTGAAAACGGCAATTATGACTATCATATTGTAGAATCCCATGAGAGCATTGAGTATAAAAGAGTGTTTAAATCATTCAACCAAATGGTGGATCAACTCCATCAGTATAAGACAGAAGTTTATGAGAAAGAGTTGGAGCGACAAAAAATGGAACTTAGGAATCTTCAGTTACAGATTCGCCCTCACTTTTTGTTGAATACGTTCAACCTTGTATTCACATTGACCCAACAAGGCAACACCGAATCAATACAACTGATTATTCTATATTTGTCCGATTATTTCCGATATATATTTAGAAATGAACGTGAATTATCACATTTTTCTAAAGAGATAGAACTGATTAGAGGGTATATTAGGGTTTTATCCATTCGCTATCAAGGGCAGATTATGCTGGATGAGGATATTGATCCGGAAGTTCTGTTTGTTCGTACGCCGCCACTTATGATACATAATTTTATTGAGAATGCGGTGAAGTATGGAAAAAAAGAAGGCCAAGTTCTGCATATTTCCTTAAGGGCGGAATATGAAAAAGGTTGGGTGACAATGCTCATTCTTGATGATGGCAATGGGTTTGATGATGGAAGTCTCCAGTCCAGTAAAGAACTTTTTTCTGGAGAGAAGGAACCGGTCAATAAGAATGCCCACTTGGGCCTGTATAATTCCTATAAAAGGCTGAAATACTTCTATGGCGACGATGCCAGTCTCGAAGTTGAGTCGGAACAAGGGGTTATGACCTTGTTTACTATTAGATTCAAGTACGATTTGGAGGTGGATGATGAACTTATTGATTATCAATGATGAAGAAATCACCGCAGAAACAATGAAGAGAGAAATCTCATGGTCAGATTATGGGATTGACGAAGTTAAGACGGCTTATAGCGCCAGCAGTGCAAGAAAAATCATCAATGAAGATACGGTGGATTTGATGCTCTGTGACATAGAAATGCCTGATGAAGATGGTATACAACTTTTAAGATGGGTCAGGGAAAATGATAAGAAAATTGAGTGTATCTTTTTGACCTGCCATGCTAGTTTTGACTATGCTAAAGCAGCAATAGAACTGGATTGCCAGGATTATTTGTTGGTTCCTGCCAAATATGAAACCATTGGCAATAAAGTCAAGGGGGTGGTTGAGCGTATTTTGAAAGATCGGGAAGATCTGAAGTATCAGGAATTTGGTAAGAAAGCCATACAGGAAAAAATGGAACATGCCGTCGAAGTTCATGGGGAAAAGCTAAACCCAAAACAATTGGTGGAAAATGCGGTTGGTTATATCATGAAGAACTTGAGTAGCCAAAGTCTGTCTGTGCAGGAAATTGCGGATAGTTTGTATCTGCACCCTTATTACCTCAACCGTATCTTCAAGAAATATACGGATTCTTCCATAAGCCAATACATCATATCTGAGCGTATGAAGATGGCAGCAACCCTTCTGTCGGATGGTCACTTAAGTGCCAATTCCGTATCGGAGGAAGTGGGTTATAAAAGCTATTCGAACTTTAATCTAACTTTCAAAAAGTACTATGGGTGTACACCAAGTAAGTATGCTGATAAGGATGATAGATAATACGATAGGGCTATATTTTTCGTTTGGTTTTGTGATGTTTAGGTTTGAATCCATTATGTTGAACATAAAACTTCATTTGTATAATAGTATCTGTAGTGAAAAACACCAATTACGACGGAGGTATTGTATGAAGAGGTTTTATGTTTTTCTTTTAGCTTGCATCATGTCAATATCCTTTGGGGTGCCTGCATCGTCTATCGATGTTAAGGCCACCACAGGGGATGAAGCATTGCCAGAAGCGGAGGCTTTGCTATCAGGCTATGAAAAGATGGATGGGTTGGACCAGAATGACCCTAAGATCTTATCAATCACCAATGGGGACACACCATCAGAGCACGTTAAAGTATCCGGTTGCTTCGGTGATGGTGATACAGCAACATGGAATATCTATTTGCCAAAGGCATCTGAATTCGAAGGTAGATTTTATCAAAGGGTTTATCCATTTGATACGAATAATCTTCAAACAGATCTCGTGTTCAGCTTCTCAAGTGGTGCTTATCAAGTAGAACATTACTCTTTGGGTAATATCGTTTCTACAGCATCCATTGCCCATTTATCCAGAACAATTGCAAAAAACTATTATGATTATGATGAGTATATCTACGGTTACGCCTATGGTGGCAGTGGTGGGTCTTATCAAATGATCGGACTTATTGAGGGGCAAGCACCAAAAGTATTTGACGGTGCCGTACCTTTTGTTATGTGTATACCGACGACGCTTGGTATGTCCCGTGCAACCAATCTTATGAGTATCGTACTTGGCGATCAGGCAGAGCAAATATACGATGCTGTAAAAGTCGGTGGCAGTGGTGATCCTTATGAAGGACTAACCCAGATGCAGAGTGACGTCCTGGAAGAAATCGTCAAGCTTGGCATACCATGGTCCAATTGGGCATCCGTGGTACCGGGATATGTAGCGGAGATTGACGCCAATACTTTGCCAGCAGGTTATGTGGATGCATTCTGGAACGATGAAGGTTACTTAGGCACAGAGGACTCTGAGCTGGGTGATTTTTTCCGTGACCTAAGAGAAGCAGGTACTTATACGGATGCCACATTGGCAGCGTCCCTATATCATCGCTATGCTGATCCTGGCGAATCATATTATATGTGGGATCATCTAAGAGGCTTGTACCCACAATACTCCTTGTATCCACCAAATGACGCTATGGGAACAGCTGCTTTTCTTTCAAGCTGGGCAGCCTATGATGGAGATATTAACTGTAAGGTCATGGTCATTCAAAACACCATGGACGGTGGTGCTTTTGCAACGAATGCGGATTGGTATAGACAAAGAGTCATAGAATCAGGGAAAGAGGACGATTATAGAATCTACATGAACGATAATGCGGCCCATTTGGATTATGCTGAACCGGAGAATGCGGATGTTGTCCAGTACTTAGGTATTCTGGAACAAGCCCTTCGTGATATGGCAGCGTGGGTTGAAGACGGAATTGAACCGGCTGAGTCAACCAATTATGAGGTGAAAGACACTCAGGTTGTACTGGCTAAGAATGCCAGTGCCAGAAAAGGATTACAGCCCGTAGCTATTTTAACAGCAGATGGTAAGGAACACGGAGAAACAACCACTGGTCAAGCAATAGAATTCAAAGTTGATGTACAATTGCCGGCGATCGGTGGTGAGATTGTCTCTGTGGAATGGGACTTCCTTGGAAACAGCGAGTTTGAGGCATTGCCTTTCACAACTTTGAAGAATGGCGATGTGTATGCAAAGGAAAACTATCTATACACAGAAGCAGGGACTTATTTCCCTAAGGTTCGAGTGACCTCCAAGCGTGACGGTGACACGGGCACAAGGGTTGCAAGCGTACAGAACTTCGGACGTGCAAGGGTAACGGTAACAACGGATTCAGCTATTGAGATTGTTGTGGAAAAGAAGAAAAGCAAAAAAGACAAGACAAAAGATGAGAGCCCTGTAGAGGATGTTGTCGATGAGGATCAAGGTTCATCAGAAGAGGATGGGAAGCAGAAGGCACCAAAGAAATTCAAAGACATTGATGAAAAATTCGGATGGGCTAAAAAGGCTATAGATGTTTTGAGCTCATTAGGCATTGTTGAGGGTACTTCAGAGTCTACCTTTGAACCAGATAAGAAGATGAAGCGTGGCGATTTTGCCCTTATGCTTGTGCGAGCTTTATCCCTTGAAGCAGATTCAGATGAAAGCTTTGAAGATGTTGAAGATGAAGATTATTATTCGGAAGCAATTAAGACCATTAGGGCTTTGGGTATTACCAATGGTGATGGTGAAGGCCGTTTCAACCCTGAAGGTCAAATGACAAGGGAAGATATGATGGTCTTGGTTGCAAGGGCATTGTCTGGCGCAGGTTTGCTTGCCAAGTCAGATACAGACGTTGACATGGAAGGTTTTGACGATGTTGATATGATTTCAGACTATGCGAAGGAAAGTGTGAAACTGCTTATAGGTGCAGGTCTGATCAATGGTGATGGCAGTGGCATCAATCCTAAAGGGACTGCGACAAGAGCTGAAATGGCAGTTTTGATTGAACGAATACTTAATTTAAACAATGAGTAGTATAAAACTATAAGAAAAGCCGGTCAATTTCGACCGGCTTTTTCTTATACTAAGCATAAAACGTGTAAAGACCTTTACTAACTTCGTGAAGTTGTCCATCAATGAGGATGGTTGCCTCCACTGGTGTTTCTATCTCATAGCGCCATTGGCCGTTGAACTTCTTCCAGTTAGAGCGAATCAGGCCCTGTCTTGAATCAAAGCTAACATTTAGCCAGTCAAGCTGAGGATCCGGTTTTGGGGCAATAACAATTTTCTCATAACCTGGATATTTTTCAATCGTGTTGATACCTGCGGCGACTGTGTATACCCAATCGGCAACAGCACCGTAGGCATAATGGTTATAGGAGTTCATATCCTTACTCCAGAATCCACCATCTTCCATAATGCCGTCCCAGTGCTCCCAAACGGTGGTTGCACCTTTGCCGACACTGTATAGCCATGACGGATATTCTTTTCTAAGCAATAACCCATAAGCCAAATCGTTATGACCGTAGTTACTTAATACATGAAGCAAGTAAGGAGTACCTACAAACCCTGTTTCAAGGTGAACACCACAGGCTTTAACCATATCAGCCAATTGATCGGCCACTTGTTGACAATCATCAGCCAAGTTGAAGTGAGCAGCAAGGACACATTCGGTCTGGGTCTTATACTCTGTAAAGGTCTCTTGGAATTTCGAAAGAATGGCATCATAAAGGGTTTCATAGGCTTCGGTATTCTTCCCGATAACTTTACCTGCTTTTACCACCAAGGATGTTGAATAGGCGTAGAAGGCAGTGGCAATCAAGTCTTCACGTGAAGAACCTTTATAACTGCCGGAAGGGGCGTCAAGACCTAGCCAATCCCCAAAGTGTGTACCGCCCGTCCAAAGGTACTTGGTTGTTGTGGCATTGGTGATATAATCCACCCATTTGGTCATACTCTCATACTGCTTCTTGAGTATTGAAGGATTACCGTAAGCCATGTATATTTCCCAAGGGCAAATGGTCGCGGCATCATCCCATGCGGCACTGGAAGAATCCCCCAGTAAGTTAGGGATGACATGACCTACGCTACCATCTTCTTTTTGGTCTGCTGCCAGATCCCCCAACCATTTGGAGAAGAACTGCTCCACGTCATAGTTAAGGGCAGCGGCCTTAACGAATACCTCGGCATCACCGGTCCATCCAAGACGTTCGTCCCTTTGAGGACAATCGGTAGGTACATCAAGGAAGTTGCCTCTTTGGCCCCAGAATATATTGTCAAAAAGCTGATTCAGCATGCTGTTGGAGCTGCTGATATAACCGGTGCGTTTGATATCTGAATGAACGACAATAGCCTTGAAATTAGACAATGTGGCTTTATCAATACCACCAGGGAAAGCTTCAACCCGTACATATCTGAAGCCGTAAAAGGTGTGTTTAGGCTTGTAGCTTTGCTGACCATCCTTGCATATGTAAATATACTGTGCTTTTGCGCTTCGGTAATTATCGTTATAGAAGTTCCCGTCTTTGTCAAGGACCTCCCCATGGGACAATCTTACCTCTTCCCCTTTATTAGCAGTAACATTGATCTCGACATAACCGGTTACTTCCTGACCAAAATCAATCAGAACTTCTCCTTTAGGTGTTTTAATCAGTTTTGCCGCCTGTAAGGACTCGGTTTCTAATATTTTGGCCCCTTCTTGAGGGATTAATGTCTCTGTAGGGCCATTGAAGGTTGAAACGGTCATCTTATCAGCATTATCACGGTCAAAAGAGCCATCATAGGTCTCACCGTCATAGAGCTCGGAAAAACGTACTGGACTTTCTGAGTATTGCCAGCGCTCATCAGTTGCAACGATTTCTTTAATATTGTCATAGTATTCAATCTCTAATTGTGCAAAGAGTCCGGCAGGTGACTGACGGTATGTTTCTTGAATCTCTGATACCTGCCAACCGACCATACGACTTCTGTACCAGCCTTTGCCAACAGAGATACAGAGCTGGTTATTCGTTGCCAATAAGTCAGTAACATCATAGGATTGATACTGCAGTCTTTTCTTATAGGTGGTCCAACCAGGTGCTAGAACTTCATCACTGATGTGTTCACCATTAAGGGTTGCCTCATAGACACCGAGTGCAGTGATGTGTAAGGTGGCCTTCTTAACTGAGCTATCCAGCTTGAAATCTCTATAAAAAACAGGACAGACTTCGCCCAGGTCAGTCGTAGGTTTGATCCATTGTGCTTGCCATTTCATAGGTATGTTCTCCTCTTAGTCTTAAACACTAAACTATTGTTGAATTGACTTTAAGGGTATCAAAGTATAGGATGGAAATAAACACCTTAATATTACTTATAAAGGGGGTAAAATTAACCTAATGGATGAAAGAATAAAAGAACTCATAAAAGAAATGCGACGAGATGGCTATCGTGGTTATGAAAAATTATTTGTAAAAATCTATCAACAACAGGATATTGCCATGCATGAGCATAATTTCTTTGAACTGGCTTATATATCAAAAGGAACGACGCTGCACAGATTAGATGAAAAGGAAAGCATCCTTGAACCAGGCGACTACTTTATCATTGATTATGGGAGCAGGCATGCTTATGTGAACAGTGATAACTTAGAAGTGATTAACTGTCTTTTTATGCCGGATATCATTGATCATACCCTTGTGGATTGTCATGCCTATGATACCTTTTTAAGGACGTGTCTGTTAAGGTATTACAAGTTATATCAAGGAGAGACTGCTGTAAATAGGATATTCAAAGACAAGGATGGTAGAATCAAAGGGATTCTTGAGAGGATGGTATATGAATCCAAGACCCAATATGTAGGCTACGAGGAAATTATTAAGAACCAGTTGATGGAGATCATCATACTGACAATGCGAAAAATTGTCGAGCAGGATCTTCAATCCATAAAAAGCGACATGGTGACGTTGTTGATTCAATTCTTCAAAAAGCACTATGGAGAAAAGGCTGCTCTTAAGGGGTTCTACCTTGAACACCACTACAGTCCTCAATATGTCAGTAGGAAGTTTAAAGCTGAAACAGGTTATACCCCAAATCGATATTTACAAAAAATACGGATTGAGAAGGCGTGTGAACTGCTTTCAGGTACTGAACTGGCTATATACGAGGTGGCTGAAAAGGTAGGTTACTCTGATATTAAGTATTTCAATGACCTGTTTAAACGCTGGATTCATAGAACACCAAGAGAGTATAGAAAGAATAATCCTATATAGAGGACTATGACGTGGCACTTATATCAGGATTTCTGAGAAGGATTCTAAGGTTTATAGAATGTTAGGTTTGATTTGTGTAGTTGGAGGTTTGGTTTTAATAGGATTCATGTGCTGAATCTGGACAGAAGTTTGAAATCATTATTTTGAAGTTTGGAATCACAATGGAATGGAACTTTGATTAGTAGTATTGTAGATTTGTAAACAAGTTCTAATTCATTTTACTAAGGAGGGTTTTATTAATGAAAAAGAAGCTATTAAGCATCTTTCTGATGACTGCTATGGTGTTAGCGCTGGTAAGTGGTTGTTCAGGAGCCAAGACACAAGAGCCAAGTGCTGGAACAGCACAAACAGATGAGAGTGGCGAAGGGACTCAAACTGATGGCGAATCCGATGAAGAAACAAACAGTGATGAAATTGTCAACATTTACTGGCAATACCCATCACCAGGGGAGTTGCCACCTGGATTTGATGATATGGAAGCAGCACTCAATGAGATGATGGTAAAAGACATCGGTGTTAATGTCACCTTTGTACCAACAAACTTGGACATTGCTTTCCAAGATGCAACATTGATGGTTTCAGCTGGCGAGCAGTTGGATGTTGCTATGACATGGGGAACTCTTGGACAATTTCTTGAAAGGGGATTGATTCAACCAATTGATGAGTTACTTGTAGCTTCCGGTAAGGTTGATATGTTGAAGGAAAACAACTCTGATCCATATGCACTCGGTTCATATGATGGACATACGTATGGTGTACCGGCTGGTAATATTACATATAATGTTTTGTCTTACAACATGAAAAAGAGCATTGCTGAAAAATATAACCTTACGCCGAATGATGAAACAATTTACACATTGGATGAAATGGAAGAAATCTTCCAATCGATTCAAGATGGCGAAGGTACGGACCTTATTTGCCAAATACCTTGGAACAATACCAATGAACCTCTTAACTATAACTTTGGTGAATACGACAAGTTTGGCGGAGATCTGTCATACGGTGTATTGATGCTGAATAGAGGGTTTGATACTACTGAGATTGTGAACATCTTTGAAACGTCTGAATATGCAGACTATGCTCAAAGAATGTATGAATGGGCTCAGAAGGGATGGATATCACCTGACGCTGCAGTAACTACTGATACAGTTGCAGATATCGTTAACAGAGACGGTGTTGTTGGCTACTTTGGATGGGGTGCTCCTGAAAGTAGTATGCTTGATAACAGTGAAGTTAAAGATGGCGTGGTTCAATTCAAAATTGTTGATGGTTATGTAAGAGAATCTTCACCATTCTTCTCATGGGTAGTTCCTATTACTTCTACAAACCCAGAGAAAGCCCTTGAAGCAATCACTTACATTTATGAGAACAAAGAAGCAGCTTGGTTGATCCAATTTGGTTTAGAAGGTGTATCTTATGATATCGTTTCAGAAGATGGTGACATGGTTGTAGGAGAGTACAAGGCAGAAGATGTCAGTGACTTGCCGTTCTACAATGTCTATGGACTTTGGGGTAACAGACTTGCATGGCCAACATTCGGTGATACTTCACCAGAACTTAATATCAAGAAAGCAGAATATCAGAAACAATATGAAGCAGAAGGCCGCGTACCACGTTCAGCAGGCTACGTGTTTAAATCTGCCGACGTAACCTCTCAAATTGCTGCGGTTCAAACAGTCATGGCACAGTATGCAACAAGTATAAACTGTGGTGCACTTGATCCAGCCAAATCCTTGCCTGAATTTAATGAAGCCCTTAAGGCGGCAGGTATTGATGAAATCATCGCTGAGAACCAAAGGCAGTTTGATGCTTGGCTTGCGCAACAATAAGTAGTAATAAAAAGGGGCTGATATAAGCCCCTTTTTAATTGAATCCTCAGTAGGGAAAGGAATTATTGAACATGAAAGATGCTGAAAAAAAAGGCCTACTTAGTAAAAAAATGAAAAATGCATTGCCGTATTATATTATGGTAATTCCGGGGTTGTTATATTTATTGATCAATAATTATATCCCCATGTTTGGTGTGATTATTGCCTTTAAGAAAATGAATTACATGAAAGGAATCTTTGGCAGTGATTGGGCAGGATTAGAGAACTTTGAGTTCTTGTTTAGAACAAAGGATGCATGGACAATTACAAGAAATACCGTTGCTTATAACACGGTGTTTTTCATCGTAGGAACGATTATGGCCGTTACACTTGCCATCCTGATTAACGAAATAGCCATAAAGAGATTATCTAAATTCTATCAGACCGTTGTACTTCTGCCATTTCTTATGAGCTGGGTTGTTGTCAGTTACCTTGTGTTTGCATTCTTATCAGCTGATACAGGATTTGTGAACAATACATTATTGCCGGCGTTAGGCCTAGAGACGGTTAATTGGTACAGTGATAAGACTTATTGGCCACTGATTCTAGTTGTGGTCAACACTTGGAAGTCCGTCGGTTATAGCATGATTATCTATCTTTCATCCATCGTAGGCATCAGCCAAGATTATTACGAAGCGGCTAAGATTGATGGTGCAGGCAAGTTGAAGCAGATAAGATACATTACTTTACCACTTCTTAAGACAACCATCATAACACTATTTATCTTGAGTATTGGTCAGGTATTCCGATCAGACTTCGGCTTGTTCTATCAGGTAACCAAGAATGCCGGTCCATTGTATGAGTACACAAGAACCATTGATGTATATGTTTATCAAGCACTGATGAAAAATAGTGACTATGCCATGTCAAGTGCAGCCAGTGTTTATCAGTCAGTTGTCGGATTCTTCATGATTATTGCAGCGAATAAGATCGTTAAAAAGAATCATCCCGACAGTGCGTTGTTCTAGGAGGTAGAAATGATTAAATCTAGAGAAGACAAAATGACTCAATTAATCGCAATAACAGTTTGCGGACTTTTCGCCTTGGCAGCGTTGCTTCCTTTTATATTACTGTTTGTCGGTTCCTTTACGGATAACGCATGGGCCGGTGCTAACGGATTTTCATTCTTCCCGGAAGAGTGGAGTTTACAAGCATATAAGTACATTGTTGTGAAGTGGGAATTGATTGGTAATGCGTATTTCATGACAATCCTTGTTACAGTCATAGGTACTGTAGTAAGTCTGATAATCTCAGCGCTTTTTGCTTATGGAATCAGCAAGTCAGAGATACCAGGTATGAAAGTTGTCAGCTTTTTACTGATCTTCGTAATGCTTTTTAACGGTGGTATTGTATCAACTTATTATACTTATGTTAAATATTGGCATATTAAAAATACTATTTGGGCGCTGATTGTTCCAAACTTACTGATGAATGCCTTCAATGTCATTCTTTTACGGAATTACTTTGTTAACAGTATACCGGGAAGTTTGGAAGAAGCGGCACGAATTGATGGTGCAGGGACCTTTAAGATATTTGCCAGAATCATTGTACCGTTAAGTAAGCCAATCATTGCGACGGTTGGTCTCATGACGGCCTTAGCATACTGGAATGACTGGATTAACGGACTTTATTACCTGAATGCGAGAGAAGGTGCTGATTTCTTTACAATCCAGATAGTACTTAACAACATCAATGAAGATATTAAGGCGATAATGCAAGCTAAGAGCAATAATATGGGTATGGTAGGTCTGAATGCAGACGCACCATCAATAACCATCAGAATGGCCATAGCTGTTGTTGGTATACTGCCGATCCTAGTTGCGTATCCTTTCTTCCAGAAGTACTTTGTAAAGGGTATTACAATGGGCGGTGTCAAAGGATAACCTCTATCCTAGAAAGGTTAATGTATGAACACATCAATAAAACCGGGTCAGGTATGGCTCGATACGAATGGTAACAGAATTCAAGCACATGGAGGTTCTGTTATCCACATAGACGGTACTTATTATTGGTACGGTGAAAATAAAGAGAAGACAACCGGTCACTCAGGTGTATGGACCTGGGGAATTAGGTGTTATGCTTCAGGCGATCTATACAACTGGGTAGATCTGGGACTTATTATTGCTCCAGAAGAAGAAGATCCGTTGTCATCACTTCACCCTTCAGCAATGGTGGACAGACCTCATATTATTTATAACAAACAGACAAAGAAATATGTTTGTTGGGTGAAAGTCATGTATCCGGATGGTACTCAAAGCAGCACAATACTTACTGCAGATACTTTCTTAGGACCTTATACCAAAGTGAAAGAGCGTCTTAGACCTCTAAATATGGATGCAGGTGACTTCGACCTTGCGGTGGCAGAAGATGGTAAAGCCTATTATTTCTTTGAACGTGTTCACAGTGAGACCATCATTGCTGACCTGACGGAAGATTATACTGATGTAACTGGATATTACAGCACACATTTTCCTCTAATCAGACCACCATATGTAAGAGAGGCAACGGCCCACTTCATAAGAAAGAATAAGCACTACCTCCTTACATCAGGCACCAGCGGCTATATGCCAAATCCATCTGAAGTTGCCATCGCAGACACTTGGCATGGCCCTTATACGGTACAGGGTAATCCACATATCGGCGATGAAAGCAATACATCGTTTCATTCCCAGATTTCCTGTGTATTTAAGGTGGTGGGCAAAGAAGACTTGTATATAGCTTGTGCCGATCGGTGGGCACCGGATAAGACACAGTATGGTTATGATATTATCAAGAAATTCTATGACCTGATATTTGATGGTACACCGGAAGATCAAGAAGAGATTCAAAGGCTTGCAGAGATGCTGGGAGATGACTTGACACGGAACACATCGATTGCGGATTATGTATGGCTGCCAATTAGATTTGATGGTGAACGTGTCACTATAGAGTGGCAAGACGAATGGCGTATTGAAGACTATGAGTAAGAAAGGGCAACACATGAAAGAGTTATACTTGGATAGCAGTGCGACACCAGAGGAGAGAGCCAAAGATTTACTTAGCAGGTTGAATCTTGAGGAAAAAGTAGCACAGGTAGTTGGTGTGTTTATGCCACGTGAATTAGATGATAAGACGTTAGAGGCATGTAAGGATGGCATTGGATCCGTCAGTACACTGGATATGAGAATCATGGATTCTTTGGAAGAATCAGCCATGGCCCAGAAAACACTTCAGACGAAGATCATGGAACAAAGCCGATTCAACATACCTGCGATTTTCCATATGGAAGGACTTTGTGGTGCATTTATTCAAGATGCAACAAGTTTTCCATCCGGCATAGGAAGAGGGTCATCTTTCAATCCAGAGCTGGAAGAAGCGATTGGTAAAGTCGTTGCCAGACAGGAAAGGGCTATTGGCGTTACACATACCTTTGCACCTCTTCTTGATATTGCAAGAGATGCAAGGATGGGGCGTATGGGTGAGACCTATGGCGAAGACCCTACTCTAGCAGCTATTATGGGATCAGCGTATACGGCAGGTATTCAGTCAGAAGAGAGTAATAGCCTTCGTTCAGAAGCTGTAGCCAAGCACTTTCTTGGATTCCATAACTCAGAAGGCGGTATTCATGGGGCAACCAGTGCAACCCCAACAAGATTGCTCTATGAAGTCTATGGTAAACCATTCCAGGCTGCCATTGTAGAAGCCAAACTAAAAGGTGTCATGCCATGTTATAACACCATAGATGGTGAGGCAGCATCTGTATCCAAGCGGTTATTGACAGGCTTGCTTCGTGATGAGATGGGCTTTGACGGACTGACGGTTGCTGATTATGGTGCTATATCCAACGCTCATAGATTCCAAAAGATGTACAATAGCTTCGGAGAAGCTGGGTATCATGCTCTAGAAGCCGGCATGGATATGGAGTTACCTTCAAGAGAGTGCTACAACGAAGAGATGATGGCGATGTTCAGGGAAGGTGAAGCAGATATTGCGATACTGGATGAACATGTACTACGAGTTCTTGAAGGCAAGTTCCGTATGGGACTTTTTGAACAGCCATTCACTTTGGAAGGTGAGGCACTTACGGCTTCTTTCTATCAGGATCAAGACAAAGAGATCAGTCTTCAGTCAGCAGAAGAATCACTGATTCTGATGAAAAACGATGGTGTTTTGCCTGTTGGTAAATCCGTTAAGAAGATTGTTGTCATAGGTCCTCATGCTAAAAATCCAAGAAGTTTCTTTGGTGGTTACACTCACCTAAGTATGGCAGAAGCGGTGAACGCAGTCGCTAACTCCATAGCTGGTATTGGTGAGAAAGCCAATAACGAAACCAAGCAAGTGCCTTATATCAAGGGCACACAGATACAATCGGATGAGACAGAAGAATTTGATGCGATCATTCAGAATATTAAGCCGGAATGTCTAAGTCTTGTAGAGGAAATGAAGCAACGTTTGACCGACATTGAGGTTGTCTATGCCTATGGTTATCCAATTGCTGGGGATGATGATTCAAACCATGAGACAGCACTGAAGGCCATGGAAGGTGCTGACGTGTGTGTTCTAACCCTTGGAGGTAAACACGGTTCATGCTCTGTTGCTTCTATGGGAGAAGGTGTTGATAGTATCGATATCAACTTGCCAATCTGTCAGGATAGTTTCATTGAGAAAGCGGCTAAGCTCAATGTTCCTCTGGTTGGTCTCCACTTCAATGGACGACCAATTTCCTCTGATATTGCGGATCAGCACTTGAATGCCATTGTTGAGGCATGGAATCCATCAGAGATGGGGGCAAAAGCGATTGTCAATGTACTTATGGGGGACGTGAACCCAAGTGGTAAACTTCCTGTGTCTGTGGGCTATCATGCAGGGCAGATGCCATTATATTACAATCACCCTAATGGTTCTGCATGGCATCAAGGAGCCAGTATTGGCTTTGCTAACTATGTGGATATGCCACATACACCAAGATATTACTTTGGTCATGGCTTATCGTATACGACTTTCGAGTACTCCAAAATGACGGTATCCTCTAAGGCAGTGAAACCGGATGGGAATGTAACAGTAACAATGACACTTAAGAATTCAGGTAAGTGTCAAGGTACAGAGGTTGTACAATTGTATGTCACTGACCCTAAAGCGAGCATGGTTAGACCTTGTATGGAATTGGCAGGGTTTAGAAAAGTAACGTTGAATCCTCAAGAGGAACAAGAAGTCAGCTTTGAACTGCACCCAAGCCAATTAGCCTTCTTGGACGTTGATATGAAGTGGAAGATTGAAGCAGGTAGCATTGATCTAATGATTGGTGCTTCATCAGCGGATATTCGACTGGAAACAACAATAGAAATTACTGATAGCAAGTTTATCGAAGGTAAGTCAAGACGTTTTTGGTCTTGATGAGACTTTGATTGAAAATGGATAGAACCTTAGAGAATAATAAAGCATAACAATGAACAGGGACAGCGCGAAGAATGACTACGATGTCTCTGTTTACTATATACAGATTTATGTTGAATAGGAATAACATTAAGGAGCAGAATAATTATGATTAAACAGGTTTATAACCCATATTTGCCATCATACGAATATATTCCAGATGGTGAACCACATGTATTCGACTCAGTTGAATGAAAAGGGCGTGCACGCCATGTGGGCACCTAATGTTGTGCGATGGTATGGTTTTACAAAGACATAAGCCAATCAGAGTGTGGGGAACAACAAAGAGTCATAGGTCAGTTGTGGTGACACTAATGAGCCCGGAATCTGTTGAACCAATGATAAAAGTTGAGTGCCTGTCAGATCCTTTAGGATACTGGTCTGTAGAATTGCCACCGCTAAAGGCTTCCTTTGATTTGACGATGGGGATTGAAGATGGAAAATCCAAGATTGCTTATAGGGATATTAATATTGGAGAGGTGTTGTTGACGTGGAATTTGTACAGATGCCTTACTATGAGGTGAACATTTATAATGAATCAGGTATTCCGGCAATGCCTTTCAGAGTTACATGTAGACAAGGATCGTATGATGAAACAATTTAGAAGAGGTTATTATAAAGATGCGTTGATCATTGCTGTCCCTATAATGGTTCAGAATATCATTACGAATTTTGTCAGCTTGGTTGACAATATCATGATAGGACAACTTGGAACCAGTGGTATAACAGCCGTAGCTGTCAGTAATCAATTGTTACTCTTGTATATTGTTGGGGTGAGTGGTGCTCTTTCGGGTGCAGGAATTTTCACGGCACAGTACTTTGGAAATCAGGATCAAGAGGGCGTCCGACATTCTATACAGGCCAAGATGCTCTTAGCGATTGTCATTGGTAGTATTGCTCTTGGCATCTATTTGGTATTTGGCGAGTCGTTGATAGATATGTATGTTTTGGGAGGGAATGATCCCGGACGTTCAATAGAGACCAAGGACTTGGCATTGAGCTATTTGCAGATCATGCTATTTGGTATACTGCCAATTGGTTTAAGCCAGGTATATATGAGTTCATTAAGAGAACTTGGGGAATCACGCTATCCTATGGTGGCAAGCATGGCTGCTGTATTGGCGAATATGGTCCTTGACTATGTGCTAATCTATGGTAAATTAGGGCTTCCTGCCTTGGGCGTCAAGGGTGCTGGTATAGCGACCGTCATAGCAAGGGTTATTGAGATGAGCATTCTTATTGTAGTGACTTTGCGATGTAGAAACAAAGGGATGTTTAAAGGTATTCATAAGATCTATGAGGTACCTAGACAGCTTCTTGGAAATATTGTGAAGAAAGGGTTTCCGATTTTTATCAGTTCTTTTGTGTGGGCTTTTGGTATTGCTTTCATCACTCAGGCCTACTCAACCCGTGGTATTGAAGCCGTTGCTGCATACAACATTGCAGGTACGGTGAATGGCATCTTCGTAAGTATTTTCAATGCGGTAAGTATTGCCATTATGATCATCATCGCAAGATTGCTTGGTGCTAACCGAATGGCGGAGGCGAGAAAAGCCAATAAAGATCTCCTTGTTCTATCTGTAGGTATCTGTATCGTTATTGGACTTGTTATGGCCTTCATTGCCATCTACATTCCTAACTTATACAATACATCAACATCCACAAGATCAGCTTCACGAAAAATCATGTGGGTTATGGCCACAGCACTGCCCATATGTGCCTTTACCAATGGTGCCAGCGGTACCTTGAAAGCGGGTGGAGAGACGACGAGATCATTGATGATCGATTCAGGCTTTATGCTTGGGCTGACGATTCCGATCGCCTATATTTTGTCCAGGTATACCGATTGGCCAATTGTGCCAATGTTCCTGTTAATTCAATATCTGGAGATCATCAAAGCGCTTGTATTGTATCTGGAAATCAAGAGGGGGCGCTGGATAAGAAAAGTCATATAGTTTAAGGTACGTTAGCTTTTGTAGAATAGGGCTGTGTAAAGTTGACTGTACTTTTGGCTAGTTCATGTACAATGGTATCAATGTAGCGTTATTGGTAGTGAGAATCAGTTTATAAGCCCCTATATTCAGCAAGTAATATCAAACTTTCATCAGAAGAAAGAATGGATTGAAAAGTCGCAGTGTGCACTTTATCTTCATTCTTTTTTTGTTGTTTGTTTTTTCTATATTCTTTTGGCGTGCATCCGTATCTTTCATAAAAAAAACGGTTCAAATACCGGATATCAGAAAATCCACATTCTAGTGCAACATCCAAAAGCGTTTGAGAGGTTGAGTCAATCAGATGCAAAGCATAATCTAATCTTACAGAATTGAGGTAACTTTGGTAAGGCATCCCAATCATATCTTTTATAAAATGTGACATGTAAGTTAGTGACAGGTTCTCATTGTCGGCAATTTCTTGTAGTAAAAGCTTACGCCTGTAATGTTCATCGATATAATTCAGGATTCTCTGCAGACGATTCATACGCGCATATAATGACCGATGCTCTGTTTCGCTGACAATTTTAATCTGTAAACCTTCAAGTAGATTCGCCATAATTTGATTAGCATGGATGATGGTGCGAAATTCGAAAAGCGGATGATGTTCAAAATAACAACAGGCTAGTGAGAGGATGTCGTTATGTATTTTATTATAGCTGTTCATGGAAGGACCTGATTTTAGACCAAAGTCCATAAATCTTATTGAGCGAATGGATGGATAATATTCTGAAAAAAGGTTAGGGGATAATTGAATCGATAAGATGATAGCGCCATGATCCTTGCAGATCAGTTCATGAACCTCAAATGGATTTAACAAGTATATATCGTTCTGACAAAATACCGACGAATGTAGCCCTTTTTTTATAGTGGCTTCTCCTTTGATGACTAAGCCGATTTCAATATCATTGTGATAATGTGGGGTTCTATATTTGAGTTCAACAATAAAGACGTTCATATTCTTTATGCTGACATGTTCTATAAGCTCATATTCATTTTTCATAGGAAAATCCTCTTTAGATGATCAGTTATATTTAATACCTCTATATTTTATCAAATCAAAGATGGGTGTCAATCTGAAATGCTGGAAAAAAGCAAATTAGTCTGTTTTGAAACGCAACATAGTGAAGGAATTAATGGATTAAAGAATATATAATTGCTCTTGTACCAAGTGATGAAAAAGTTTCAAACGTTTGAGCGGATTTGGTTAAAGAGTCTTAAGGGAAAATGTAAGTAAATAAATCTTAATACAACTGCATTTATAGGAGGTATTTTATGTATCAATTTAAGTATTCTGTAGGGCCGTGGAATGTTCATTCAGGAGCGGATTCATATGGTCCAGCAACAAGAGAAGAAATTTCATTTGAAGAGAAGGTTAAGAAGTTTTCTGAAATGGGCTTCTCGGCAATTCAATTTCATGACGATGATGCAGTGCCTGATATGAATAGTCTTTCTGAGGATGAGATTCGATCAGAAGCAAGAAGGGTCAAGAGTATCCTTGATAAATATAATATGGCGGCTGAATTTGTGGCGCCAAGACTCTGGATGGACGAACACACAGCGGATGGTGGCTTTATGAGTACATCTTCTGAAGATAGAGAATTTGCAATGTGGCGTGCATTCAGATCCATTGATATCGCAAACGAGCTTGGAACGAAAATGATCGTCCTATGGCTTGCTCGTGAAGGAACACTATGTGCTGAAAGTAAGAGCCCGGTTTGGGCAACACAAGCGCTGGTAGATGCAATAAACCAAATGCTTGAATATGACAAAGAAATCCGTATAGTCATTGAACCTAAACCAAACGAGCCGATTGACAGAAGTATATGTGGTACATTGGGTCATGTTATGGCTGTATCGGCGGCATCAAACGATCCATCACGTGTTGGTGGTCTATTGGAATCCGCTCACGCTATTCTAGCGGGTCTTGACCCATCTCATGAAATGGGATTTGGACTGGCGATGGGGAAATTATGGGGGGTACATCTGAATGATCAAAATGGCATAAAATTTGATCAAGACAAGTCTTTTGGTGTTGAAAATTTAAGACAGGCATTCAATCAGGTGAAAGTTCTTATTGAAAATAATTACGGTGCAAATGGTGAGTATGTTGGTCTGGATGTTAAGGCAATGCGGACAACTAAAGATGAAGACGGTTACAAGCATTTGGAAAACAGTCTGAAGATATGCAAAGCCTTGGAAAAGAAGGTTGCTAAGTTCGACTATGCGTATCAAAAGAAATGCGTCGAAAATCGAGACTTTGAAGGTCTGGAAATGTATGTTATGAATCTGTTAATGGGCATTGAATAAGTTTTGAGGTCTAAATAGATGAAATCAAAAGTAATTGTAGCAGGTCATGTATGTTTGGATATTACACCTGTTTTCCCCAATAGTACGAATGGTCATATCGATCAGATTATGTTACCAGGAAAATTAATTCAAATGGAGCCTGCTACAGTTTCTACAGGAGGCGCTGTAGCAAATACAGGCTTGGCCATGAAGTTTTTTGGGACGGATGTAAAATTGCTTGGAAAGATAGGCAACGATAACTTTGGCAACACTGTATCAAATATTTTTAACACATATGATGCTGGGGATGGGTTGATTATTGATGATCAAGTGACAACCTCATATTCTGTCGTTATTGCTGCACCTGGATCTGATCGGATTTTTTTACACCATCCAGGTGCGAATGATACGTTTATTAGTGCGGACATTGAGGAAGAAGAATTACAGGACGTGGTACTTTTTCATTTTGGTTATCCATCTATTATGTCGAGCATGTATCACAATGATGGAACGGAATTGGTGGCGCTCTATAAGCGAGTTAAGAAGAAGGGCATTATTACGTCACTGGATCTTGCTGCTGTGGATGAAAATTCTGAAGCAGGTAAATTACCTTGGGATGCCATCTTGGAAAAAGTGCTGCCATATGTGGATGTTTTTGTTCCTAGCGTCGAGGAAATCTGCTATATGATTGCACCTGATATGTACCACCAATGGGTTGACAGAGCTGGCGGAAGGGATATTACTGAAATCATTTCCCTTGAAGAAGTGGATGCTCTGGGTGAGCGTTTAATTGGTATGGGTGCAAACATTGTTTTAATTAAATGCGGTGCCCCAGGTCTTTATTATATAACAAGCAATGAAAAGGCAATGGACCAGACCCTTAAAGATCAATTGGACAATGTTGCGACTTGGAGCAACAGAAAAGGATTTGAACCAAGTTATAAACCTGAATGTGTATTATCGGCCACTGGGGCCGGTGATACGACTATTGCGGCATTCTTAACGGCGATGATTAGACAAAAGTCGTTGGATATGTGCCTGAAACTTGCGACGGCAACAGGTGCATCTAATGTTACTGCTTATGATGCCTTAAGCGGTTTGAAAACTTTAGAGGAGCTAGAAGTGAAAATCAGCAAAGGTTGGGAGAAAAATTCTACTTACCTCAATAAATTTATTATTCGAAAGATGTAAAACTTTCAGTACTCATAAGTATTTGAGTCAACAAACCAGGAGGATATTATGTATCAATTCAAATATTCAGTAGGTCCTTGGAATGTACATTCAGGTGCAGATTCGTACGGTCCTGAGACAAGAAGAGAAATTTCATTTGAAGAGAAGGTTAAAAGATTTGCGGAGATGGGATTTTCAGCTATTCAGTTTCATGATGATGATGCTGTGCCAAATATGAATGACTTAACCCCAAAAGAAATCAAAGCTGAAGCTAGAAAAGTTAAAGCAATCCTTGATAAATATGGTCTTAAAGCAGAATTTGTCGCGCCTAGATTGTGGATGGATCCACATATGGCGGACGGCGGATTTATGAGTACTTCAAACGATGACCGAGAATATGCACTGTGGCGAGCCTTCAGGTCAATTGATATTGCAAAGGAATTGGGCACTGATTTGATTGTTCTTTGGCTGGCAAGAGAAGGAACATTATGTGCGGAGAGTAAGAGTCCTGTATGGGCTACTAATATGCTCGTAGATGCAATAGATCAAATGTTAGAATATGATTCGGATATACGAGTTGTAATAGAGCCAAAACCTAACGAGCCAATAGACAGAAGTATATGCGGTACCATGGGTCATGTCATGGCCATATCAGCCGCGACATCAGATCCATATAGAGTCGGTGGTCTGCTTGAATCTGCCCATGCAATCCTTGCAGGGCTTGATCCGTCCCATGAGATGGGTTTCAGCCTGGCAATGGGTAAATTGTGGAGTGTTCATCTGAATGATCAGAATGGTATTAAATATGATCAAGACAAATCCTTTGGTGTGGAAAACTTACGTCAGGCATTTAATCAGGTGAAAGTTCTGATTGAGAATGGCTATGGTTCAAAAGGTGAATATGTCGGATTGGATGTTAAAGCCATGAGGACAACGAAAGATGAAGACAGTTACAAACATTTGGAAAATAGTTTGAAAATCTGTAAAGCTCTAGAGGAAAAAGCCAATAAGTTCGATTATGAGTATCAGAAGAAATGTGTCGATAATAGAGATTTTGAAGGTTTGGAAATGTACGTACTGAATCTTCTGATGGGGATATAACATATGCTAGTGAATATGAATGAAGTGCTGTATCCAGCAAAAAAAGGAAAGTATGCTGTTGGGCTTTTTAACGCAGTGAACCTGGAATTGGCTAGAGGGATTATTGGAGCAGCTGAAAGCACAGGTTCTCCGATTATCATGGGAACTGCAGAAGTATTGCTTAAATACGGTCCTCTTGAAGAAGTATCCTACTATTTGATACCGATGGCAAAAAAAGCAAAAGTGCCTGTTGTTGTGCACCTTGATCATGGTCTAAATAAGGAAACATGTATTAAAGCACTTGAACTCGGCTTTACCTCAATCATGTATGATTGTTCTACAGAGCCATATGAAGAGAATGTAAGAAAAGTCAAAGAAATGGCTGAGATTGCTCATTCATATGGTGCAACCATTGAGGGAGAATTGGGGCATGTCGGCGATAATGAAGGCTCAGCTGAGGGCAGTTCACATTTGATAGATCCTTCCAAATATTATACAGATCCAAAGCAGGCGAGAGATTTTGTAGAAAGAACCGGTGTGGATGCCCTTGCTATAGCAGTAGGAACAGCTCATGGCGCCTATAAATTACCACCTAAACTGGATTTTGAACGAATCCGTACGATTGAAAAAGCCGTTGGTGTACCGCTAGTATTGCATGGCGGCTCAGGATTGACAGACGGTGATTTTGCCACAGCAATACAGGCTGGTATCAGTAAAGTCAATATTTTTACCGATATCAACGTTGCTGCTGTTAAAGCTGCTTTAAGAACTTTTCTTGACACAGATCTTGGCATTATTGAGCTGATACCTGCTCAGGTCGAAGCTGTTAAGCTGGAAGTGATAAAGAAATTGAAATTGTTTGAATCAGTCAATAGATATCCAAGTGTTTCATCAAAGGATACTCTTGCAGATGTAGACCTGATTGTTAAGTTGGTCGCTGAAGAATTGAAAAGATATAAAAGGTAAGAAGAATTTCTTACACTCATAATTATTAGGTCTAGAAAATATCTGATTTAGTTCCGTGACATTAGATGAAAGAACTCTGTTTCCTTATAAAAAAGGAATACAGGGTTCTTTTAATATTGATTAAAAATCTTGACAAGGTATGTTAATTTAACTATAGAGCCAATAGTATGACTAAGGCATCAAAAGGCTAAGTTGAGTTAAATAGGTACAATATATAGTGTTGAAACGTTTCAATGAAATAATATATATTGTGCGTATTCTTTATGAAACTACCTTTTGACGCTCTTATCATATGATATATTTAGTGAAAGTGATGAGCGTATTATAAGAAATTCTCAGTATGAAAAAAAGAAATGTTAAGTGTCAACGTTAGCAGTCAATGACGTCGGAGGTCCAAGATGCCAATAGAAAAGAATTCCATCAGTAAACGTCTGGTTGTATGGATTTTACTGGTGATTTTACCAATCACCATATTCATAATCTTTGAGAACCTATATGCCATCAACGTTGTCAAAAGTCAGGTTTCAAAGTCTAATCAGGAAAGTCTGAAGTTGTATGCTCAACAGATTACAGATACCCTGACTGGGGCGGAAAAATATTTGGCCAACCTGGCTTTCAGCAATGAAAGAATAACAGAATCTTCTACTGGTGATGTGGAGTACGAAAGGTATATGCAGTCGCAATTGTTGATGACGGATGTGTCGGAAGCGAAGATCGTTTACCCTCAGATTGATGGTTTCTTTGTTGTGTCCATCAACAACCGTCAAATCATTAAGAAGACCAATACCAACGAGCAATTTGAGAATGTTGAGGCAATGCGTCTGTATTTATCTTCCTTGCCTGATGATAGCCCGGCGATGGTACAGCATACGATGGGACGGTGGTTTGGCGTCAATCTTGGAGAGGGAAATTACTTGATGAGGTTGTATAGAACCGATGATTACATATTCGGTGCATGGGTCAAGTTGAACAACCTTCTGGCACCATTGACAAACAGTGAGTTTGCCCAGGACAAGCTTGTGGCGATGGCATCGGTTAAGGATGGTATGCTAAGTTATGATCCGGTTATGTTGGAAGATGAAGTCATGTTGAATGTTAATGAGAATACGAACCTGAGCATCAGGCATGAGGAACCTTATATTATGTTGTCGGAAGCACTGGCTATCAGTGACTTGCACCTTGTTGCTCTGATACGTGAAAAAGGCATTCTTGAAGGCTTGGACAGCCTGCAGATGGTCATTACTGTATTGACTTTCTTGACCTTGCTCATTGTGCCAATAAGTTTATACCTGATCAATAAGAACGTCATCTCACCTTTGAACAACATCGTCAAGGCGATGAAGAAGGCAAAAAAAGGCGATATGGAAGTGGAAATCACTCATGTGCCACCCTATAGTGAGTACATTGTGGTTAAAGATACCTTCAAGGAGATGCTGGAGCAGATTAAGAAACTTAGGATTGATGTCTATGAAGAACAGCTACAGAAACAGAGAGCACAGCTTCAGTATTATCAACTTCAGATTAATCCCCATTTTCTTATGAATGCTTTGAACATCATCTATGGTTTGGCAGAAGTGAAAAAGTTTCAGATTATCCAAGACATGACTTTATCACTGGTTAGGTATTTCAGATCCCTGTTGGTTATGAGTAAGGAAGTTGCCATAGAACTGAAACAGGAAATCGATCATGTAAAAAACTATTTGCAGATTCAGACCATACGTTTCCCGGATCGTATTCAATTTAAGGTGTCTGTTGACTCTAAGTTAGATGAGCTGATGGTGCCACCGATGATGATTCAAAGTTTTGTAGAGAATGCCATCAAATATGGGACAGACCCGGACAGGGTATTGCAGATTGACATTGAGGCATATCAGATGGAGGATAAGTTGGTGGTTCATATTACGGATAATGGTGATGGATTCCCGACGTCTTATCTTGAAAACTATAATAATCGTATACCTTCAGACTTTAAAGAGGGTGGCATTGGTATCATGAACGTTGTTCAAAGGCTTGGCATCATTTATCATGATGACTTTGAAGTGACGCTGTCCAACCCTGTTGAAGGTGGGGCAAAAGTGTCAATAAAGATTCCGACAGGGATGGATGAAGAAAGTATCGAGGTGGCAAATGTATAATTTGATCATAGTAGACGATGAGATGCAGGCTGTAGCCAGTGTGGTGGAAGCCCTTGACTGGAAGAATCTGGGAATAGAGGATGTGTCTGTTGCCTATAGCATGAAACAGGCCATTGATGTTTTTGAGAAAAAGAGTATTGATATTATGTTATGTGATATAGAGATGCCAAAGGGCAATGGCATTGATTTACTCAAATGGGTGAGGGGGAACAAAACGGATGTTGAGAGTATTTTTCTTACCTGTCATGCAGATTTTTCTTATGCCAAGGAAGCCATATCTCTTGGCAGTATGGACTACCTCCTTAAGCCGGTACCTTTTGATGAATTGGCAGCAGCGGTTAAGAAAGCTGTCGAAAAGGTGGATGAGAAACGTGAAATCAATACTAAGGTGACATACGGGCAAAATTGGATTGTGAACCGTCAAAGATTACTGGAACAGTTTTTTCTTGATTTGGTGAAAGGTGAAGTGAAAAACGAACAAGAGATACTGGAAAAGGTACTTGATGTGAGAAAGTTGACGGATGACATTAAGCCTGCATATCGAATGATGGTATTTGACATTAAGAAGTATGGTGCCTTAGTGGCAAAATGGGAGAAGGATATCCGTATGTTCTCCTTTAAGAATATTGCTGAAGAAGTGTTTGATGTCTGTAATGGTCAGCTAGTGGTAACCTTTCCTGTTGAGGATCAACTGCTTTTGATTGTAGAAGAGGCGCTTGAATCCGAAGAAGTTCAGGCAATCAGTGCATTGTGCGAGACTTATATCGGGAGTGTGCAGAGGTACTTGAAAAGTGAGGTTTATGCCTATGTTGGACCAGTGACAACTGTGTATGAGATGGCTGGAATCTATGAACACCTTGCAGATCAGGCAAAGAATAATGTACTTCTGAATCAACAGATCCTGACCTATCAAGAAAAGCAGTCAAGGAAAAAAGTTCATTCAAAACCCAATGGTGACCTATGGCGCATTTTGTTTGAAGAAGGAAAACCCACAGAGCTGGAAGAAGAAGTTACCGCATATCTAGATGGCTGTGCGATGATTGGTGGGATTGATGCAAAGTTTCTTGAGGATTTTTCACAGTATTTTCTTCAGATCTTGTTGCGGGGCTTAGGGGAAAAGGCCATCACCATACAGGAAGTGGCAAAGGAATCCGCCATAAAAGATTATTATTATGCTGCTTCCAAATCCATGAGTGCTTGTAAGCAGGCAACGTGTCAATTGATAGAAGATGCATTGAACTACATCAAAGAGACAGAAGAAAAGATGACCAACGTGGATAAAGCAATCCAATATATTCATGACAATCTTGATGGGGATGTTTCAAGAGAATCAGTTTCTGCGGCAGTTTTCCTGAATCCGGACTATTTGAATAAGCTCTTTAAGAAAGAGAAAGGGATTACTGTAACGGACTATATATACCAGGAAAGGATGAAACTGGCGGCCAATCTCCTAGAGTCTTCAGATTTGTCTATTAGAGACATTGCAGGTCGTGTCGGATACTCGAATTTCTCCTATTTTTCCAAGATGTTCAGTCGATATAGTGGTATTACACCAAAAGCTTACAGAAAACAAAGGTCGAGATAGTGTTATTTTTAGGTAGCAATCTTGGTAGAGCGGTTCCCTGTAGCGTCATATAATGAGATTGTCTCAAGGTGAGGCAATGAGAAAAGGCTTCTCAGTTGCCTTGTCAGATGATTTGTAAATGGATTCGTATAGTGATTTTTCATTTACGGTCATCCAATTATTGAAGGAGGGTTTTCAATGAAATTGAAACAAGTATTATCGATTGTATTGACGCTTGCCATGGTAATGGCGCTGGCAGCATGTGGCTCAAGTAGTGACAGCAGCCAAGAAACTCAAAGCTCAGAGACTTCTACTGGTGGCACAAGTACCACTGCAGAAGCGGCTGAAGAACCTTATGAAATTACAATGTTATTCCCTACTTTTGGAACAACACCATCAGACATGGAGTTGGTTCAAGAAGAAATCAACAAAATTGCTCTTGAAGAGATCAATGCAAGAGTCACTTTCATGCCAGTAAGCTTCGGGTCTTACAGAGATCAAACGAACCTGATGCTTTCAAGCGGTGAGAAAGTGGATATGTTGGTTGTTCTGGCAGACCAGTTCAACAACTTCGCTTCTAAAGGTCAGCTGCTTGATATCACAGAGCTTCTGCCAACGTACGGCGCGGATATCGTTGAGGAAGTCGGTATGGACTACCTTAAAGCAGGTCAGATCAACGGTGTTCAGTACGCCTTAACAACAAACCGTGACCTTGCAAGCAACGCCATCTTCATGATGAAGAAAGAAATCGTTGATAAATACGACATCGATGTTGAATCCATCAACTCTATTGAAGATATCGAAGCAGTCCTTGCGATTGTTAAAGAAAACGAACCGGATTTAGTACCGCTGGTACCTGGTAGTGTAGGAACAAGTATTGCACAAAGACTTTTCACTTACGATGGTCTTGGAGATAACATCGGTGTTCTTACGGATTTCGGTCGTAACTATAACGTTGTTAACTATGCTGCAACAGAAGAATACGCTGAGATTTGTGCAACTATGAGAGACTGGTACCTTAAAGGTTACATCCTTGAAGATGCGACAACCACTCAAGAAGCAGGTCCTGCTATGATTAAAGCGGGCAGAGCCTTTGGTTATATCGCAACTGGTAAACCGGGTCTTGTACAGCAAGAATCCAGACTTGCAGCAGTAGAGATGGTTGGTGCTGAAGTTGTACCACCTAAGACATCCAGTACACAGATTCAAGGTATTCAGTGGGCTGTACCGGTTAACTCAGAGAATCCTGAGAAGATAATGGCGTTCCTTAACCTGATGTATAGCAACGCTGACATCGCTAACCTCTTAAGCTGGGGTATGGAAGAGCTTCACTACGAAGTGGTACAAGATACTGTCATCGATTATCCGGAAGGTGTTGATGCATCCAACACAGGTTATGGCCTTAACATGGGATGGATGTTCGGTAACCAGTTCATCACATACACTTGGAATGGCGATGATCCACAGCTTTGGGACACAATGAAAGAATTCAACACAACAGCTATTAAGTCAGATGCTATCGGTTTCACATATGACTCAGCGAATGTGAAAAATGAAGTTGCTGCTTGTACCAACGTACAAAACCAGTACAAATTAGGACTTGAGTGTGGTGTGGTTGATCCAGAGACTGTATTGCCTGAATACATTGAGGCCCTTGAAGCGGCTGGTATCCAAGTGATTGTTGAGGAGAAACAACGTCAGCTTGACGAATGGGTTGCCAACAAATAAGCTTCACAAGACATGATTAGAATTGTTGACATATAAGACATAGTCTATGGGGCTGTCCGATGATAACAGCATTGGGCAGCCCTCTTTATATCAAAAATCAGTCAATCAGTGTTATTTACTAATGTGTGTGGGTAAAGTTATTCTAAGTTGATGCCTTGATTGGATTCACAATAGGGCGATAAATCAACGGAAAGAAAGGTCTGTATGAAGAATAAGAAGAATTTTAAAAAGTTCCTACCGCTGTATATCATGATGATTCCCGGAGGTTTGTATTTGCTGATCAATAACTACCTGCCTATGGCCGGTGTGGTTATTGCCTTCAAGAACCTTCAATTCAAAAAAGCAAGCATCATTCAGATCATACTGGACAGCGAGTGGGTTGGGTTTGACAATTTCAAGTATCTTTTTAAGACAAAAGACGCTTTTATCATAACAAGAAATACCTTGCTTTATAACCTGACGTTCATCATTCTTGGTACCATTGTAGCGGTGATGGTTGCCATCTTCTTGAACGATATCAAGAATAAATATATGGTGAAGTTCCTTCAAAGTGCCATCCTGTTACCATATCTGATTTCTATGGTTATTGTCAGCTACTTGGGCTATGCTTTCCTGAGCAGTGAGACTGGGTTTTTGAACAATTCCCTCCTACCTTTATTTGGCATGGAAAAAATCAGTTGGTATACACAACCTCAGTACTGGCCATTCATCCTCGTGGGGATACAGTTATGGAAAACAGTCGGGTATACATGTATCGTTTACCTGGCATCCATCATCGGTATTGATCCGGAATACTACGAAGCAGCTTCCCTTGACGGTGCTAGTAAGATTCAGCAAATCAAACATATTACTTTACCTCTGATTACACCGGTTATCACTTTGATGGTGCTTCTGTCCATCGGAAGAATTTTCTACTCAGATTTCGGTCTGTTCTTCCAAGTACCATTGAATTCCGGTCAGTTGTATCCTGTCACGAACGTTATCGATACCTATGTGTATAGAGGTTTGATGCAACTTGGCGATATCAGTATGTCCTCAGCAACAGGTCTTTATCAATCCTTTGTTGGCTTTACTTTGATTATGATCTCGAACTTCATCGTCAGAAAAGTCAATAAAGACAGTGCATTGTTCTAGGAGGCGGTTATGATGAAAAATAAAATGAGTACAGATGCCAAATACGGCATATTCATAAGAGTGGTACTGTTCATGATGGCTGCTTGCAGTTTGACGCCATTTGTTCTTCTGGTAATGTCATCCGTATCCGATGAGAAAGCAATTATCAAATATGGTTATTCCTTTTGGCCAAAGGCTTTCAGTCTTGAAGCGTACAGCTACCTAATGTCTACTTTTGACCAGATTGCCAGAGCTTATGGGATTACTATCCTCGTTACTATTATTGGTACAACTACCTGTTTGTTCATTACATCAATGATTGCGTATCCTCTATCCAGAAAAGATATGCCACTTAGAAGCATTCTCTCCTTCTTTGTATTCTTCACATTGCTTTTCAATGGTGGTCTCGTACCGACGTACTTGATGTATACACAGTTATTCCATCTGAAGAACACGATCTTTGGTTTGATTGTGCCACTTCTGCTTATGAATGCTTATTACGTCCTGTTAATGAGAACTTTCTTCGCAACAAGTATTCCTGAAGCATTGCTGGAAGCGGCTAAGATTGATGGTGCCGGCGAATTTAAGATATTCTTTGGTATTGTATTGCCTTTGTCAAAGCCAATATTGGCAACCATTGGTCTTTTCGCAGGGATGAATTATTGGAATGATTGGTATAACGGTTTGATCTATATTACAGATCCAGAGCTTTACAGTATTCAGAATATCCTTAACCGAATCATCCGTGATATTCAGTTTCTTGCCAACAATGCCAGCTTAGCAGGTAACTCTAACGAATTGATGGCATCTGTACCAAGTGAGACTGTACGTATGGCTATAGCAGTTATTGGTATACTGCCAATCTTGGTTATCTACCCATTCGTTCAAAAATATTTCGTCAAAGGGATTGCCCTTGGCGCGGTCAAAGGCTAGGAGGACATTATGCTGTATCCGATTACGACAAGTTCAAGAACTGTCATCGATCTAAGCGGTATCTGGGCATTCAAGGTAGACGACGGCAAAGGTTTTGAAGAGGAATGGTACAAAAGGCCATTGGAGAATCCCATGACCATGCCTGTACCATGTGCTTATAATGATATGAAAGAATCCATGGAACTTAGGGATCATTATGGATGGGCTTTCTATCAGAAGACTTTGATAATACCTAAGACATTGATGGGCGAAAGGATTGTCTTGAGGATAGATGCTGCCGCGCACAAAGCCATTGTCTACCTTAATGGTGAGGAAGTGGCAAGTCATAAAGGCGGATTCCTGCCCTTTGAAGTAGCTGTAGACTTCACTGATGGTGTGAACCTTCTGACCATCGCAGTGGATAATCGCATCGACCATAGCACATTACCAGTGGGATCAGAGAACTACGGTGCATCCGTGCTGATCGGTGGCAACATGACCAATGTGGAGATTGGAAAAAGACAGAATAAGCCTAACTTCGATTTCTTCAACTATACAGGTTTGATTCGACCCGTAAGAATCTATACCACACCCAAGAAGTATATAGAAGATATTGCCCTTGTTTCTGAAGTGAGAGAGGGTAAGGCGGAGGTAATCTATAAGATTGCAACTGTCGGTGAGGGCACTGTTCGTGTCAAACTCCTTAATGAGAATGGTGAAGTGGTGGCCACAGGTGAAGGGGCTTCCGGTCTGCTTAAGGTTGATGAACCAACCCTTTGGCAACCACTTGCGCCATATCTTTATGATTTTGTTGTTGAGTTTGAAGAAGATACCTATACCTTACCATACGGTATCAGAACCGTTGAGGTAACAGGTGGTAAGTTCCTGATCAATGGTAAAGCCTTTTACTTCAAAGGTTATGGTAAGCATGAAGATACATTTCCTGCTGGCCGTGGATTGAATGAGCCAGTGAACGTGAAGGACATTAGCTTGATGAAATGGCAAGGTGCCAATAGCTTCAGGACAAGTCACTATCCATACAGTGAAGAAATGATGCGCCTTTGTGACAGGGATGGGATTGTTGTCATTGATGAAACACCAGCGGTAGGGTTGCATCTGAACTTTGGTGGTGGTGCCAACTTCAAAGACGGCAGAAAAATCAATACCTTTGATTCTATAGAAGACGGTGGCATCAGGACCTTTGATCACCATTATGATACAGTGAAAGAGCTGATTGACAGAGATAAGAACTATGCCTGTGTTGTTATGTGGAGCATAGCCAACGAAGCAGATTCTGCCGGAGACGGGGCATATGAATATTTCAAGCCACTTTTTGACTTGGCGAAAGAAGTGGATCCACAGAAGCGTCCATGCACCATTGTCGGCATGCAGGTAGAGGACAACCTTAAAGACTGTACCTTAAGGCTTAGTGATGTTTATTGTCTGAACCGTTACTATGGCTGGTATGTCATGGGAGGCAATCTTGATGCAGCGGAAGTTCTGATGCGTGAGGAAATGCAGTTCTGGAACAACCAAGGCAAGCCTGTCATCATGACTGAATACGGTGCTGACACCGTTAGTGGCTTCCACGATACGGTACCGGTGATGTTCACAGAAGAATATCAGATCGACTATTATAAGATGAACCACAAAGTCATGGATGAATTCGAGAACTTCGTAGGAGAACAAGCCTGGAACTTCGCCGACTTCGCAACATCCCAAGGCATCATGCGCGTACAGGGCAACAAGAAAGGGATCTTCACAAGAGATAGAAGGCCAAAGATGGTAGCCCATTATCTCAAACAACGTTGGCATGAAGTCAGTGATTTTGATTATAAGTAAGAGCCAATAAAATACCAATGAACTAGGGGTTCTGAGGTGCCTCCCCTTTACAAAAGCCAGCGAAGTCATGGACGCGTAGCCGCCTCCTTTGAAACAGGACGTTTCAAAAGTGGCCGTTGTAAGGGGGAGGCACCTTAGGTTCCCGGAAGCACATGCATCTTTTACCTACTCAATATTACCCCCACGCCCATAACGAATAGCACCAGTGCCACAGACCTCTGTACACTTAGGTGAACCATCACATAAGTCGCAAATAACAGCTTTGTTTTCATCACTCATAGTGACGGAAAGCCATTCTTCTTTGAAATCCATCCGTTACGCTCAAGCTTGGTGAATTCACTGCTGGCAGTCACACGACTGGTACCGACCAGCCCTGCGATATCGCTCTTAGTGAACTTCACTGTCAAGCGTGTACCGCTTTGATTCTGACGACCATATCTTTGACACAGGTCTAATAAGGTCCTGGCAATTCTTATGGAAGCATTATCAAAGGATAGGGATAACAATTGATTTTGAAGCATAGCGTTCTTACGAACTTCGTACTCCAACAATAAACGTGTCAAATTAGGCGATTGTGCCATTTTATTGAATAAATCAGTCACAGGGATATGGTAGACCGTTGAATTGGTTATGGCCAGCGCCGTTGTCATATAAGGTAAGGAAGAGATACACTCACTTTCACCGCATAATGAACCTTCCTCAGCAATGTAGATCTGTTTTTCATTACCGTCTTCATGGTAGGACGTAATTCGAAAGCGACCCTTTTCTACAACATAGAGACCAGAACATGGGGTCATGCTATGGTAGAGGTATTCTCCATTTTTATAGAGATACAACCAGCATCTTCAATCAATTCTTCCCAACAGTCAAGATTGCCTTGCAGCCAACAAGACTCCATCTGTCCCCAGGTATTGTTCATATCCATCACCTCTCAAAAAAGATATTAAAAAAAGAGCAAAAACCTCGTTCAATAAACAAGTATTCATGCTCCTTTGCATTCCGTGTGCTACTGTTTTTTCATTAGACCATGGCATGATACCTTCTGACAATAAGGCTCAGGTAGTTTCGTTATGTTGAACAAACATACAAACATATTCCAGTTATAGCAATATGAGAAAAGTGTATTTTTGTAAAATTAGGGATATTTGCCCTTGGAGATATCGTTGCACACAAAACAAAAGGCCTTATTTCAATGGTTTTATTATGTTACTGGCAATGACGGTGATCTTTGCCAACCTAACAAAAGCAACACCTGAGATGGTCAGTTCCTTCATTGGACCTGCGTTGATTGCAGTTGCATTCGCAGTAGCTGGCGTTGTTGTGACATCAGTCATCGGCGCTAAAGTCCTTAAGTTCTCACCACAGATGGCCATAAGCATCGGCGTGTCTTGTTTCTTCGGTTTTCCAGCAACCTATTATCTTTCCCATGAGGTCTCTAATGCAGTTGGTGAAACGGATGAAGAGAAAGAATACATATTGGACCATGTGTTACCTAAGATGTTGGTGGCAGGTATTACAACTGTGACACTGGCTTCCGTATTCTTTGCTGGTATTATGGTGACAATGTTGTAAGTTGTAGGACGTTTAAAAGTATCGAGGGGATTAAAATACAATGTAGACAAGGTTAAGGCAGAGTAATAGATGGCCTTGACCTTGTCTTTTCTATTAATACGTTTCTCTCACAACAGACAAATGGTATAATAAAAATACACGAGATTGAAGCTTGATGACCGTACATAGTCATTCATTGATATAGGAGGGGATAACCTTGCAACGTATCAAAATTAAGTATTGGATATATATCATAGCATTTTTTTTCAGCTTTATACCCCTACTTGTCATTATGTACTTCTCTTACAAGACGACGGTCAACGAGCTTGAAGCATCTTCTTACAGGACCAACAGCACTTATGCAGGGCTTAAGATTGACAATCTGAATCAATACTTTGACAAACTTGTCAGCAATGGCTTGGTTATTGCCAGGTCTGAGAGTATATCAGACAATATTCAGATTATGACAGATGAAGATAATTTTGAGTCCATACGCAACGAGGCAAAGGATAAGCTTGATCGGTTTCTTTATTCTGTCAAACAGGAATTTGAGTATGAAGATGTCTTTATAACGGACAGCAGAGGCAATGTAATTTATGGTGATGCCTTTATGGATGGCGTAGACCTTTCTAGAACAGATTACATTATCAGGTCTTTAGAGGGTGAACAGAATTGGTCATCACTTGCGTATAATAGTCATTTTGATACAAATATTATTGTCCTTTCGACGCCAATATACACATTTGAGAATTCTCTTAATCCAATTGCTACAGTTAACTTAATCACATCTCAGGCATTGTTGAATGAGAAGGTACATGACGGTATTGATTACATTGGTTCGACAGGCAATGCCTTTTTAGTAGATGAAAATGGTATTCTTTGGACTGATACCCTTCAAGGCTCTTATCAACACCACAGTGCATTAAATGCTTCCGTCGATACGCAGATGACGAGTAGCATTAAAGAGGCGATGGTTACAGGAAAACTGGACGAAAGAGTGTCAGAAGCCTACAAAAGTTATGATGGCATAGAAGTATTCGGTTCGGCAGGCATTGTTCCGATAGGTGATAAGAATCTTGGGTTGATTATTGAGATTAGTTCAGCAGAGGCACTTCAAGGGAGTGCTAGGTTTCAGAGGATTGCCTTGATGATTTTTGCAGCAGTAATGATGCTGACAATCATCACCATCACCATTCTCTCTAAAGGGATTAGTCGTCCACTTAACACCATTGAAGCATACGCTTCTATGATTGTTGCCAATCACAAAGACAGTGATCTTCCTAAGAAGTTGACGAACCGAAAGGACGAAATAGGAAGGATTGCCAAGTCCATACAGATTATCGTGACACACCTACTTAGCAGGGAGCAGGAGCTTGCAGTCCATCATGAAAAACTCAATCAAAATTACGAGCAGTTGATTAATAGTACAGATGAAATTAAGCGTTTGAATATTGAATTAGAGTACTTAGCAGAACATGATGTACTGACTCAACTCCCCAATAGACGTAAGTTTGTCAATGAATTGGAAAAGGAAATGTCATCAGGCAATAGCGGTGCTGTTGCGCTACTTGACCTGGATGATTTCAAAGATATCAATGACACTATGGGACATGTGTATGGTGATCATGTACTTGCTGCCATTGGTCAGCGCTTGGATGAGTTGTCAAAGACGCATCCACAAATATTGGTTGCCAGATATGGCGGTGATGAGTTTTTGATTCTCATCAGATCTTACGAATCAGATGAAGCGTTGAAGTCAGTCATCAGGGGAATATCAGAAGCCCTTGACGGCCTGTATGATTTTGATACTGAGGCCATCAAAATTCACTTTAGTATAGGCGTGTCCAGATACCCTGAAGATGCGAACAGTACTTTTGAGTTGATCACCTACGCGGATATTGCCATGTATCAAGCAAAAGAATCCCCATTTGATGCGATTTCATATTATGAACCTGATATGTTCAGAATGCTCAAGAGAAAGCATGATATTAAAGCGATACTTGACGATGCTATTAAAAATGATGGGTTCTTCATGGTATATCAACCCCAATTGGATATTAAGACTGGAATGATCAACGCTTTTGAGGCATTACTTAGATTGAAACACACAGACATTGGACCTGGTGAATTTATAGCAGTTGCAGAAGAATCTCAGCAAATGATTGCTATTGGAAGATGGGTAACTTTAGCAGTGGTACGTCAGATTGCAGAGTGGCAAAAGATGGGATATCATCAAGTGAAAGTGGCAATTAACTTTTCATTGAAACAGCTTGAGGACCAGGATTATACAACGTATCTAGAGGGACTTATTAAAGAATATGATATTAGTCCAGGCAGTTTAGAGATTGAAATAACAGAGAGCATACTTATAGAAGATCCACAGAAGCCATTGGCATTCCTTAAAGAGCTGAAGGCGCTAGGGATTAATCTGGCATTAGATGATTTTGGGTCAGGTTATTCTTCCCTACGTTATCTGACCTATTTCAACTTATCCAAAATCAAACTGGATAAAGCATTCAATGATTATTTCATAAAAAACGAGAGTTTTGAAACAATTGAGCATATTATTGAGGTCTTTCACAGCTTAGGGTTATTGATTGTTGCAGAAGGTGTTGAAGGTCAAGAAAACTGTAATAAATATGGTACGATGGGATGCGATTATATTCAGAGTTATTATGTTAGTCGACCAATATCAGCTGATTTGGCGGAGAAATATATTGGAAAACAGTTGGATTTATAGACAAAGTTGTCATTGGACCCAAGATAAGGTTAGGTTGGTAATATTATGAAGAAACGATGGGGGTTCTATATGTTGGCGATCCTGATGCTATTATCAGGGTGTCAGCAAAATATTGAATCTAATATAGAGAATCAAGATCTAGATATACAAGACAGTATCGGCGACGAACAGGAACAAATGACGGAGTTTGGAAAGCCTCTTGTTATCGGTGTGTCCAATTCAAGCAATGCGGATTATTTTGATAATCTTAGAATGGTGCACCTAAAACCTTTGGTTGACGCAAATGATTCAATGTCAATAACCATTTTGGATGCAGCCTTTGATATGGCTAGACAGTTAGAGCAGATTGACCAATTTATAGAAGAGGATGTGGATGTTGCTGTCATCATTCCTGTGGATTATGATTTGGTATCGTCAGGAATAATCAAGCTGAACGAAGCGGGCATACCGGTGATAACACTGGGGGTTCAAGCAAAGTCAGGTGACTTTTGCTATATAGGTTCACCAAATATCAATGCTGGACGGTTGCAGGCAGAGTATATCGCTGACGTATTACCATTGGAATCTAAGGTTCTTTATATAGAAGGGGACGTCAAGCGTTATCACTCTCAAGAAAGAAAAGAAGGGTTTTTATCTGTGCTCCAGTCTACCAGAAAAGATATTCAAATACTGGACAGTCGGGATGGTGTTTATTTGGAATCCATGGGAGAAACGATTATGTCTGAGTGGCTGACCCTCTACGATGATTTTGATGCAGTGATATCTGCTAATGATCGAATGGCTCTAGGTGCCATCAAAGTACTGAAGGAACAAGGACGATTGGATGGTTTGACCATTCTAGGAATTGATGGCAGTAATATGCGTGCCCTTCAAGCAGTAGAAGACGGTGAATTGACGATGACCATATACCAAGACGCCATGGAACAAGCCCTTCAGTGCTACAATGTACTTGAATCCCTTAGTGAGGGGGAGATGTTACCGGAAAATATCATTATACCTTTTAAAGTGATCACAAAGGAGAATGTAGAAGAATATAAAGCTTTGATATCAGAAAATCCATGAGATTGCTTATGATGGCCATCTCATGGATTAAAGGAGATCCTTTGATTGCATTAATGTAATCAGAGTGAGTGTGAGAAGGGTTATTGCCCTTCAACAAAGTCAAATATCTTTGTCATATAAGCATCCAATACCTTCGTCCCACTCATGAAAATTTCATGCTTACTTTCCGGTACTTTAACCAGTATGGCATCACGGACGTTTTTAACAAAACGAACTTGCGCCTCAGGGCGCACTAATGAATCATCTTCGGCTTGGAATACCATTACAGGTATCTCTATCTGAGCCAGATGGTTCTTTTTTAATAAGGACTTAGATCCTATCAAGGACTGTTTAAGCCAAGAATAGGATGGGCTGGAGTTTTGATAGATTTCGTTGGCAACACATTTATTGTAATAGTAGTTGAACCGTTCGATAGATTTGGTATAACTGTTTTCAAATTTTGCATTGGGATTAAAAGTGGCATGGGTGAATAACCGATCTTCTTCTTTACCGATGAATGTCATGAATTCTGCTATCAGACGTACCGTCCAATCAGGGTAGCTACCGCCATCAATTTGGAACATAGGTGCCGAGAGAATCCCCTTATCAAAATCAGTTGGATAGCTGGCCATATAAGTGCCGGCTATAGCGCCACCCATGGAGTGACCATATAATATAGAAGGAATCCCTTCAGAAGCTGGTGCAACAATCAAGTCGACGAAGGCTTTCAGGTCTTTCACATAGTCATCAAAAGAATGCACATGAGTGATGGTATAATCGTTCACAAGACGATGAGATTTGCCATGACCCTGGTGGTCCAGTGTGAAGACATTATAGGATGCCTGGTAAAAGTAATAAATCAGTTCCTTGAATTTCTCCGAGCTCTCAGTATAACCATGACAAAGCACGATGCTGTATTTAGCTTCAGGATGGATGTATTTTTCGTAATAAAGGTCTTTTTGAGATTCTCTTGAAAAGAAGCTGCTTTGTTTAACAGTCTCAAGATATGGTTCCACATTAAAGGCCATGACTTCGTAATATAAATCTTCTTCAATACCATGGAAATGTCCTGGTGTTGTTAGTTCTAATGTTTGTATCGACATGCTGCAGACTCTCCTTAATTATGCTAATGATTAAAGAGTATCACACTTGTGTTTATTTGTATATTTATTGCCCGAGGTTTATAATTAAATTAAGAGGTTAGAACGATGGTGGTTGACTTGAAATGTTAATAATTTAACGACGCTTGTTTGGATAGTCGAACAAGCAGATCATCAGATCCGTCTCATGGAAAGGAGGCGTTGGTGTTTACGACATCAACTGTGCGTATGAAGATTTTGTTGGAGGAACTTGAAAGGATTCAAGATCAGCAAGGCTACATCAAAGAAGCAGACATCAATGAGCTGGCTAAACAGATGGACATACCAAGAGCATCCCTTTATGGCACCTTATCATTTTATTCCAGATTTTATACAGCACCACAAGGCAAGCATATAATCCGAGTATGCAAATCCGTCGTCTGTGGCATGAACGACAGCAAAGCTATTCTAGAGGCTATTAGCCATCATTTGAACATTCAACCTGGCGAGACAACAGAAGATCGGTTATTCACATTGGAAATGATGGAATGCTTGGGACATTGCGAAGTGTCTCCGGCAATCTCTATTGATGATGTCATCTTTGGCAACCTGAGCCCAGAACGTGTGATTGAAGTTCTTGATGAGTATGCTTCAGCTGAGGAGGTGTCATAGAATGAGTGAAAAAAGACTGCTGAAAAATATGATTGATGCGTCTTCAGAACGGGCATCATTAATGACAACAGAACAAGGATACAAGTTTGAAATATTGGAAAAGGTAGTATCAATGGGGAGAGATCAGGCAATGAAAGAGCTTGAAACTTCCAAACTCCGTGGCCGTGGTGGCGCGGCCTTTCCTACATATATCAAATGGCAGTCGGTTCAAGGGTCACCTGATGTGGTTCTTATCTGCAATGCCGACGAAGGTGAACCGGGTACTTTCAAAGATCGCTTTATTATGGAAAAGGGACCATTCCTATTACTTGAAAGTCTATTAATAGGAGCTTATATGCTTCAGGCAAAAGATGTTTTCATCTATATTCGTGGTGAATATAAGATGGCTATTGAAAGCATATCCAAGTCCTTAGAATGTGTTAGTGGGGCGTTAGAATTATTGAAAGAACAAATGGGATTTCAACCGCTCTTCAAAGTGGTTGTTGGTGCCGGTGCCTATGTGTGTGGTGATGAGACATCCTTAATCAACAGCATTGAAGGACGTCGGCCAAGTCCAAGGATGAAACCACCTTTACCAACGGTTTCAGGCTTTATGAATCGACCGACGGTGGTGAACAATGTTGAAACCTTAGCCAACATAAGTCTCATAATGGCTCTTGGAGGAAAAGAGTACGCCAAAGTGGGCACTGAAACAGATACAGGAACGAAGCTCATATCCCTTAGTGGCAAGGTCAACAATCCAGGCGTCTATGAAGTGGCCTTCGGTAGTATGACCCTTCGTGAAATCATCACAGAACTTGGTGGTGGTATTAAGGAAGGGAAGGCGACTAAATTTGTCATTCCAGGCGGTATTTCGACACAAATCTTGACTGCGAAGGAGCTGGATGTTTCATATACTATGGAAGATTTGAACGAAGCAGGAACAAGTCTTGGTTCAGGTGCCATTATTGTGGCTGATGAAACAGTGGATGTCTATGAGACAGCAGTTGGCATTGCTGATTTCTTCATGAAAGAAACCTGTGGGACGTGCTTTCCTTGTAAGGAAGGCAACAGGCAAGTATACCATTTGCTTGAAGAGATGGGAAAAGGAAATGGGAAAGAAGATTATCTGGACTTGATCATCAGAATTACATCAACGACATCCTTGGCGGCCAGATGCGGACTTGGAAAGACGACAGGTAATTTTATTGCCAGTAGCATTGAGAAACTACCTGAAGACTACCTGTCGCATATAGAAGCCAAGATGCCAGTGGAGAGGATGTGATCTCATGATGGATATTAGGATTAATGGATGTAAGGTACAGGCAGATGAAGGGATGACCATTCTAGAAGCTGCAAGAAAAGCAGGTATCAAGATTCCTACACTTTGTTATATGGAGGGACTAAGTCCTTATGGAGGCTGTCGGCTTTGTATTGTTGAAGTGGCAGGCAAAAGAGACTTTTCCTTGTCCTGTTCCGAAAATGTTGAAGAAGGTATGGAAATTCAGACCCATACCCCTTTGTTGCGACAAACTAGAAAGAACATTTTTCAACTGATCATTGCCAACCATGCATTCGACTGTCACCTGAATTGTCTGACTTGTTCGAGAACAGGCTCATGTGAACTACATCAGCTAATGGGTGAATTAGGTATTGATCAATTCGATTATGTCTTTGAGGATAATGATTGGGATACGGACGAAAGTTCTTTAAGCATTGTCAGAGAGAATGCCAAATGCATCAGCTGCGCCAGATGTGTTCGGACTTGCCAAGAGATACAGCATGCAGGTATACTGACTATGGCTGGCCGTGGCCCTGAGACCAAGGTATCAACATTTATGGACAGGGGTATGGGCAATGTAGACTGTACTAATTGTGGTCAATGTATTAAGGCTTGCCCGACAGGGGCGATACATGAAGTCTATCATATCAACCAAGTGATCTCTTCATTGGCAGACCCGACCAAACATGTTGTCTTCCAGACCGCTCCAGCAGTTCGGGTTGCTATAGGAGAACTGTTTGATAGCCATGTTCATGAATCATTGGAAGGCAAGATTGTGGCAGCCCTTAAGAGGATTGGTGCCGATGCTGTCTTTGATACCAATTTTACAGCGGATTTGACAATCATGGAAGAGGTCAATGAGCTTCTTGATCGGGTGAAAAACGGTGGCAAGTTGCCAATGATCACCTCATGCTCTCCTGGATGGATTAAGTTTGCAGAATATTATTTCCCGGATTCTCTTGAGAATATATCCACTTGTAAGTCACCTCAACAGATGTTCGGTGCATTGGCTAAGAGCTATTATGCTGAGAAGATGGACCTGAATCCAAAGAACATTGTCTCAGTATCTGTGATGCCATGTACAGCGAAGAAATTTGAAATGGCTAGAGATGAGATGGCCGGAGATGTTGATTATGTACTTACCACGAGAGAACTTGGAAAGCTGATTAAGCTGTATGGCATTGATTTCTTGAGTCTTGAGGATGAGTCATATGATGAGCCTTTTGGTATTTCAACAGGCGCCAGCGTCATCTTCGGTGCCACTGGTGGTGTTATGGAAGCGGCCCTTAGGACTGCCTATGAAGTGATAACTGGTGAAGAATTATCAGACGTTAGTTTTCATCAGGTCAGAGGTCTTGAAGGTATCAAAGAAGCTTCCGTACAAGTTGGCGATATGACCATCAAGGTGGCTGTTGCTAATGGGTTGGAAAATGCCTACCGTTTGATGCAAGTGAAGGAACAGTATCATTTCATTGAGATTATGGCCTGTCCTGGTGGTTGCTTAGGTGGTGGTGGTCAACCAATCAGCCAAGAGCGTGACATACTGAAGAAACGGAGTGAAGCAATTTATAACCGTGATCAAACGTATACATTACGAAAGTCTCATGAGAACCCGGCAGTGGCAAAACTGTATGAAGAATATTTGGATCATCCATTAAGTCACAAGGCTCATGAGTTGTTGCATACACATTATATGAAAAGAAGTTAGAGGTCATTATGTTTCAAAAAAAAGACAATACATATGCTGAAATCCGTGAAAAATCAGTTCTACAGTGGTTGGATGAAATGGGCAGACACGATGATATCGAAGTTAGAGGCGGTGTCAGAGTTAGTACCGACTACATACTGGACCTGAAGCGTCAGATCAATGATTTGGAGAAGAAGAATAAAGTAAAAGACAGTTACTTGAAAAAGATGAAAACGGTTTTGAGCGAGCAATAGATGATGAGGTGTCCGGTTTCGGGCACCTTTTTTGTTTATGGGCAGTCATAATTTGCATGCAGATGTACAATCCTCCTGCCGGTATAGATTAATTTATGCTATATGAGATATTGTCAATTGATATGAGATAGGGTATCATTAAAATAAATTTAACAATAAAAATATTGGATGAAATTTCTATATAACAGTAGGAAGAAAAGAGGTATATACGATGAAATACATGGATAAATATGCAGAATTGGTTGTAAGAACCGGTCTTAATGTACAGCAAAATCAACGTGTCATCATTTCTGGTGCAATAGAGTTGGCTGAATTTGTACGCTTATGTGCTGTAAAGGCTTATGAAGCTGGCGCAAAGGAAGTGGTGATCAACTGGAAGGATGAGAAATCAGATAGAATATTCTATGATATGGCCAGTGACGAGGTTTTCGATGAAGTGAAACCGTGGCGTGTGGCTTTCTTTAATGATTATGCAGAAGAAGATGCTGCGTTCTTAAGCATCCTATCAGAAGATCCGGATAACTTGAAAGGTGTGGAACCAACGAAGATCTCTCGTGTGCAGAAGGCGGCAGCCGGACCTATGAAACCTTGGCGTAACAAGCTAATGAGCAACCGATGTGCTTGGTGTGTTGTGAGTATGCCAACAGAGGCTTGGGCTGTAAAGGTATTCCCTGATTTATCACCGGAAGCGGCAAAGGAAAAGCTTTGGGAGTCCATTGTTAAAGCAACACGTTGTGATCTGGAGGATCCGGTACAGGCATGGGCGAATCATCAGGCAGCATTGGACAGATGGCTTAAGGTGCTTAATGATAACCAGTTCAAAACATTCCGATATAGCAATAGCCTTGGTACGGATTTCACCATAGACCTGCCTAATAACCATGTATGGTATGGCGGTGCTGATGCGCATACAGATATGGGGTATAAGTTCACTGCGAATATGCCAACAGAGGAAGTCTTTACGATGCCTCACAGAAACGGTGCCAACGGCAAGGTTTACGCCTCTTATCCACTGGTCTATAACGGTGTTCGTATCGAAGGTATGTGGTTTGAATTCAGAGATGGTCTGGTTGTGGATTATGGTGCGGATGAGAATCTTGAGACACTGGAAGTATTGCTTGCTATTGATGAAGGTGCAAAGCGCCTAGGTGAATTGGCTTTAGTGCCATATGATTCACCAATCAGCAATCAAAAGATTTTATTCTATGAGACACTTTTTGATGAGAACGCAGCATGTCATTTGGCTCTGGGTGAAGCATACCCAATATGTATTCAGGGTGGCGAAGATATGAGTGATGAAGAACTGCTTGAGGCAGGTGGTAATAAATCTGATACCCATGTGGACTTCATGATTGGAACAAAAGATCTTGAGATTGTAGGCATAAAAGAAGATGGCACAGAGATGGCCATCTTCAGTAAAGGCAATTTTGCTTTCTAGTAATGATGGCATAATAAAAGCGACTCTGATGAAAAATCCGAGTCGCTTTTGTTATATAACCACGTATTATGCCAGCGCTTGATCGATGGCCTTAACTAGCTGATCCATACATGACGTTGGTCGACGTCCACATGTCAGTCCGGTGAACATATCTTTTATATCATCGACATCTTTATTTTCCATTAATTTGGAAAGGGCTTTAAGGTTGCCATCGCAACCGCCGATGAATTGGACGTTGTTTAACTTACGGTCTTCCAGCTCAAATTTAATTTGCCTTGTACATGTATTCTCTGTTATATACGCCACAGTCATTTATAGCACTCCCTTTACAGCATCTTCTACATCTTCCATAAAATCAGTAGGTTCAAAACGTGCAGACACATTACCGTCTTTATCAATTAGAAATTTAGTGAAATTCCACTTAATGGAAGGGTCATCTGCATAATTAGGATTACTTTCTTCAAACATTTTAATAAGAATTGGAGAGATTTCGTGTTCTGGATTGAATCCACCAAAAGCTTTTTCCTTTTGCAAGAAGAGGAACAGAGGATCTGCATGATCGCCATTCACTTCGATCTTATCGAATATTGGGAATGTGATACCGAATCTGGAACTACAGAATTGATGGATGTCATCGGAACTTCCAGGAGCTTGATTGCCAAATTGGTTACATGGGAAGTCAAGAATCTTCAAACCCTGATCAGCGTATTTCTCGTAAAGATCCTGAAGGTCATCATATTGAGGTGTGAAACCACATTCAGTGGCTGAATTGATAATTAGTAATGGTGAGCCTTTGTAGTCTTCAAGTGAAACAGGGTTACCTTCTCGGTCTTTAACTGTAAAATTGTAAATGGACATGATATTTCCTTCTTTCATATTAATGAGATTGATATGCTTCAAGGCCTTGCTGATGTAATATAATTTAACATGCATGAAGAATAAAGTCAAGCACAATTAAATTGAACTCAATTTAATGTAAGTCGTTAATTTTTACATCATTGCTACCAAAGCCTATTACCCCTATAATATAACTACGATGATGCTCAGAAAATTTGTACTGGAAGTTGGGGTGAATGCATGTATAAATTAATGATTGTAGATGATGAACAAATCGAACGAGAAGCACTTAAGTATATATTTAACCAAGCAGATCTTCAGATTTCAGAAATCAGGGAAGCCGCGAATGGACAAGAAGCGATCAAACTTGCGGCTGATTTCGAGCCGGATATCGTAACAATTGATATAAGGATGCCAGGGCTTAATGGTATCGAGGCAAGCTATGTTCTCAAGAAAATGCGCCCATCAATGAAGATTGTCCTTGTTACGGCCTATGATAATTTTGAGTACGCCCATGAAGCCATCAAGCTTGGTGTGGAAGAGTTTATCGTCAAGCCTGCCTCAGATGAAGCAACCATTGAAATTGTACGAAAATGTATTGAGAAGTTGGATGCTGATAAGAATCTTAGGGTCCAGCGAGAAAAATTGGAGTCAAAAATCGGACAGATTTCCAGATACCTTGAGAATGAATTTGTCAGTTCTGTGGTGAATGGTGAAATAGATGAACAACAGGCCGACGATTATCTTATGTTCATGTTGAATGAATTTACGGAAGGCTTTGGCGTTGTTATTGAGATGAATTTCTCGGAAGAAGAGGGATTAAAGCATCTCAATAGGAACATTATGATCAAGCGGTTTGCAGAACAATTGAGTGAACTTCTTGATGGCAAGATGCAATTCATGATGAATCAGATGAAAAATCAAATACAGATCCTTGTTTTTGGTTATAGAAAAGAGCAAAGAACTCTTTATGTACGAACCATAGAAGATGAAATACAGATGCTTCGTGATGAGATAGATGAACAGTCAGATACAAGAATTTTTTATGGTTTTGGTGAGGGCTATAATCAGATTTCTCTTTTATGGAAGTCATTTGCACAGGCTAAAGCGGGTCTTAGAAATAGTCGTTTGGATGAAGAAGATAGCAATGAAAACAATGATGATGAGGCATATAGTGAAATAATCGATGAGAATACGCTGTGTACTGAACTGTTAAAAGGCAACAGAGACAGAGCCATTCCCATGGCAGATTATATTCTGGATACAATTGTTTTTGCTACTTCGGACATCAATGAAACACGTCTTAAGTTATTTGAGTTTTTTACTCTGTTGGATCGATTTTTGACCAGAGACAGTCAAGTGAAGAATGCGATGCCGGATTACTTGTACGATGACTTAAAAAGTATCGATTCACGTGGAGAAGCAAAGAATTATATACACCGTTATCTGTTGGAAATACTGGACGCTATTGAGGCTCAACATACCAATAAGACCCCTGTACATTTGGATAAGGCCATAACATATATAGAGGAGCACTTTGACGAAGGCATCACCATTGAAGAGGTTGCCGGTGTGGTAGGGTTTAGCGCTTATTACTTCGGGAAGATTTTTAAGAAAACCTTTAATAAGAGTTTCACAGAATATCTGACGGAATTTCGTATCGATAAGGCTAAAAAGTATTTAATGGATCCTAACGAAACCGTTAAAGATGTCACTTATAAGGTCGGATATATGGATCCGAATTACTTTGCCAGAGTTTTTAAGAAACATGAAGGCGTAACACCGACGGAGTTTCGGAACAAGCTCTGAATGCAAACAGAAATCAAGTTTTCGTATCACTTTACATATAGCACAATAATGAATGCGTAATGACGTACAATATAGCTAAATTGTACTAGCACAGAGCTGTATAATGCTATTTCCCGATGAAAATCCTATGCTATAATCACGACTGTAGTGAAAGAATGTTCAAACATTTAGGAGGGAAATATGAGCAAAAAATTATTCGCAATCATCATGGCAGCTGTACTTGTGCTTTCAATCTCAGGTTGTGGTCTTCAGTCACCAACTGAGACAACTGAAGAGGCACCTGCTGCAACAGAAGAAACTACAACAACCGAAACAGAGACAGCAACAGAAGAAGCTGCACCTGCACAACCACAAGTAACACTGGTATATGCGGAAGTTAACCCATTGGAGTCCATCGTAGGGCAGACTGGTGCTGCATTTAAGGAGAAAGTTGAAGAACTTTCCGGCGGTACTATTGTCATTGATATCCAAGCAAATGGTGTACTTGGCTCTGAGAATGACGTTCTAGATACAATGCTCGGTGGTGGTGGTACTATTGATATGTCCCGTATCTCCGCATTTGCACTTACTAGTTACGGCGGTGAGAAATCCAAGCTTCTTTCTATCCCTTATACATTCGTTAGCCGTGAGCATTTCTGGAATTTTGCAACATCCGATCTTGCACCTGAATTCCTGCTTGAACCACATGAAAACGGCAGCGGCATCAGAGGTCTTTTCTATGGAGAAGAAGGCTTCCGTCACTTCTTCACTTCTAAGCCAATCACTGGTATCGAAGGTATGGAAGGGCTTAAAGTACGTATTTCCAATGACCCTGTAGCAACTGGTATGGTAACTGGACTTGGTGCCGACCCAACAGTTGTAGCTTACGCAGAACTTTACTCAGCACTTCAAACAGGTGTCGTTGACGCTGCGGAACAACCAATCGCTAACTACCAGGCAAAAGCTTTCTATGAAGTTGCTGATACAATGATCCTTGATGGCCATACCCTTGGTGCAATTCAAGTTGTTATCACTGATGAAGCATGGGACGGCCTTACTGCGGAGCAACAAGACATCTTGACTCAAGCAGGTGAATATGCATCTGAATTCAACAGAACTCTTTCAGAAGAAGCTGAAAACAAGGTTCTTGAAGAACTCAAAGCAGACGGTGTTAACATTGTTGAAGTAGCAGACAAAGCACCATGGCAAGAAGCTTGTAAAGCTGTTATTGAAGAAGCAACAAAAGACAGCAAAGAGCTTTACCAACAAATTCTTGATATGCAGTAATTGGCGTTAGCCGGATTAGCAGTTTATTGTGGACACAAAGGCTAACTGCCTTTGTGTCTCATTATTTTAGGAGGTAAGCATGCGTAAGTTTTTTGATACCGCAGATAAGATTAAGCCGGTATATGATATGGTTTACAAAGTCGTATTGTTCGTATGTAAATTATTGCTGGTAACTGATATATTGATAACGACAATGGCGGTTCTGGGAAGATATGTATCTTTCATACCGGACCCTGCTTGGAGCGAAGAAATTGTTCTTACTTGTATGGCTTATATGGCGGTATTATCAGCTGCATTGGCCATTCGACGTGGGGCGCATATTAGAATGCAGGCCCTTGACAGATACTTACCTAAGAGAGTACTTTTTGTCCTTGACCTAGTGGCGGACATTGCGGTAACAGCACTTGCGCTTGTCATGATAAAAGTAGGATGGCAATACGCTGTACTTCTTGGTTCTAGAGGCTCCTATGTCAGTATTCCGTCACTTTCCAGATTTTGGATGTATCTGCCAATTCCTGTAGCAGGAGTTGCTATGGTAATCTTCGAGGTGGAGATCATCTACAATCATTTCAAACGACTTTTTATTGGTGAGGAGGCTGCAGCATGACACCCGAAGGTATTGCAATTCTAATATTATTGGGAAGTTTCCTTTTGATGGTATTTCTCAGGTTCCCTATTGCTTATGCTGTTGCATTGGCATCCATGTTTACCTTGCTTTATCAAGGACTTCCTTTGACAACCATTGCACAACAAATGGTTAAGGGGATTAGTTCTTTCAGCTTGATGGCCGTACCGTTCTTCATTACCATGGGTGTGCTCATGGGTTCAGGTGGTATTTCGGATAAATTGATTGCTCTTGCAGACTCCTTTGTTGGATGGATGCGTGGAGGAATGGCAATGGTTAACATCGTTGCTTCCTATTTCTTTGGCGGTATCTCAGGTTCCGCTGCAGCTGACACAGCATCACTAGGAAGTATTTTGATACCTATGATGAAAGAACAAGGTTATGACGATGACTTTTCTACTGCTGTAACAATCACATCTTCTTGTGAAGGACTTCTGGTGCCACCAAGCCACAATATGGTTATCTATGCAATGACAGCTGGAGGTATTTCAGTGGGTAGCCTTTTCCTTGCAGGTTATATTCCAGGAGCAATCCTTGCAGTGACCTTGATGATTGGTTCTTACATTATCTCCGTTAAGAAGAACTACCCTAAGGGTCAAAAATTCAGCATCATCAACATGGTCAAACAATTTAGCGTATCCTTCTGGGCCTTGGCGGCCGTATTGATTGTTGTGGTTGGTGTTGTCGGTGGCGTGTTCACAGCAACAGAGTCAGCCGCTATTGCTGTCATATACAGCTTGCTTGTTAGTGTGTTCATCTACAAAGGATTGGATTGGAAAGGTGTATGGCGTGTTCTTGAAGACTGTATGAACACATTATCCATCGTTTTGATATTGATATCTACATCCAGTATCTTTGGTTATTTGCTAACAAGACTTCATGTACCTGAAATGGCAGCGAAAGCGATTATTAATATCACCGATAACCCGATCTTACTTGCGCTGTTACTGAACCTTATTCTTCTTGTCCTTGGTATGATTATGGATATGGCGCCAATCATCTTGATCGCAACACCAATCCTTCTACCGATTGCAACCTCCATCGGTTTGGACCCAATCCAGTTCGGTGTCATGATTATCCTTAACTGTGGTATCGGTCTTCTTACACCACCAGTTGGAGCGGTACTCTTTATCGGTTCAGCGGTCGGTGAAGTACCAATGGAAAAAGTTGTTAAAGCGACTATACCGTTCTACATCCTTATGGTTATTACATTGATGATGGTAACGTTCATTCCACAGGTTAGTATGTGGTTGCCTACTATGTTCAAGTAGTCACAGTATAAGTGAAATTTGTTATGAACACTAAATAGGCATGTTCATGAAATAAGTGTATAATAAATACATACAATGTATGTTTGAAAACCTGCTGTGATGGCAGGTTTTCTCGTACCAGCATCTTGGAGGTAAAGGATGAAATATCAATACAGTTATAGAACGTCGACAAAAGACCTATGGCAGTTGACTATGTATGGTATATACGGTTCCATGCTAGGTACAGTGAATTTGATCTTCACTGTAGCCATGATTCTGCTAACCTTAAAATTCTGGCAAACAGTGAATATACCTCTTAAAGTTGTATTGCTCGTGGGTGTAAGTTTGTTCACTATAATACAACCGTTGCTCATCTATTCTCGTACTAAAAAACAGACCGAATTGAATCCGGAGGAAGTAACCATTGGACTTGACGAGGATGGCCTCCATATAGAAGTGGGCGATAAGAATTCCTACATCCCATGGAAAAGTGTTAAAGGACTCTCAAAAAAACCAACCATGCTGGTAATATACTCAGAAGCCAATCAAGGCTATATTTTATCAAACAAGATACTTGCTGATGACAGAAAAGAAGTCGAGGCTTATATTGAGAGAAAGCTGGTATAATATTTGCTATTAACATTACGTTTCATCGGCCTCTTTCGCCGGTCTATCTCATCAGCCAATTTCGATGTAGCTACTACGGCTATACTTTCGATTGCCTACTTTAAGTATCGGCGAAACAGTCTAGCACAATTGCGATGCGAAGCAGCAAATTGAACAAAAACACTACGAAACCGAGCAATAGCTGGAGGCGGGTGATCATCAAGAAACGAGTTTTCGACCAAGGTCGAATGTCTGAGGCTTCTGATGATTACCCGCCTTCGGCTATTGCGACCTATAAAAGAAAAACACAACCAATTCCAGCCGTTAATAATAAATTAACAATTATTAAACGGCTCAAAACACGAATTGTCTGATATAATATAAGTATCAATACATCCCGAATATTTCATCATTCCAGAGCCAGACTGTATACAGGAAATATCGGGAATGAGACGCCATCAACAGTTCTTTCATAATCACCTCTAAGGCATTGCGGCTGAATTCTTTGGCATCAAGCCTGATGAAAGAGCATACACCAATGATCTGGTGACATGGATGTTGGCTAACATGACACCGGAGAACGTGAGGAGATGTTCGTATGGTAAAAAACTATGTTATAGACACGAATGTTATGATTCATGACCCTGATTTTATGTATAAGTTCTCAGACAACAATGTTGTTATTCCTGTTCTGTGTATAGAAGAATTGGATAACCTAAAAAGACGTGAAGGTCTGGTTGGTTTTAACGCCAGACATGTTGCTAAGGAACTTCAATTGCTGATGAGCAAAGGGGATATCTCCAACGGAATTAAGCTGGATAATGGTGGGACACTAAAGGTTGAACTGAATTATTTGAATACGGATGTTCTTCCGAATGGTGTAGACCGAAGTAAGAATGACTCGCGTATCATCGCGTTTGTCATCAACTTACAGAAAGCTGACCCAGACACAAAAGCAATTCTTGTAACAAAAGATGTTTACATGCATGTCAAAGCCAGTTCCCTTGGCATTCTCGTAGAGGATTTTCAGAATGATAAGATAGAACTGGATAATGTCTATTCAGGTTATATGACCGTTGAGTGGTCTTCGGATAAGATTGATGCCATTTACGGTGGAGGACTGGATCCGGCAACGGCCGGTATAGAGCTATTTGCCAATCAGTTTCTTCATATCAAGAGTACTGACCGTGCAGGTCATGAAGTACTGGCAAGATATGATGGACAGCGGATTGTACCTCTTAAGTATGCCAATGAGCAGGCCTGGGGGTTGACACCAATCAACCGTGAACAGAAGATGGCTTTTGAACTTCTGATGAACCCAGATATTCACTTTGCAACCATCACCGGTGGCGCAGGATCAGGTAAAACCATCTTAGCAACAGCGGCGGCGCTTCAGAATGTTATTGAGACAGACAGATACAGGAAGATTGTCTTTGTAAGACCGGTCGTAGCGGCAGGTGAAGATATTGGCTATCTGCCAGGCACAGAGATTGATAAGCTTAAGCCTTGGATGGGCAGTTTCTATGATGCTATCGAGAATTTGACAGATCTTCGGGATACCAACAAGACAGATCATCACTACAGTCACAAACCAACCTTTACGGTAGAAGATTTTATAGAACAATATAGACAACGAGGTGTTATTGAGACAAAGACCTTCACGTACATGAGGGGACGAACCTTCACCAACTCCTTCATAATTGTAGATGAAGCACAAGAGATGACACCTCACTTGGCAAAACTAATGCTTACAAGAGCAGGTAATAACTCCAAGTTTGTATTTTTAGGAGACCCAAGTGACAACCAGATAGATAACCACTACGTGGATTCAAGGTCTAACGGTCTGATCTATACAGTGGAGAAGATGAAGAACTATGATATTACAGGGCATGTGACCCTGAATAAAGTGGAGCGTTCGCCATTGGCACAGATCGCCGAGCGCAACATGTAACTTTTCGCTTCGCAAATCAGCGAATGCCGTCGTCAGGCCGTCATACTCAGACTCTCACGTACTTAGGTACGCATCGATCCTGAGCATGACGGCCTTCCTAGGCATTCATCTGATTTGCTGTGCGAAAATATCGCTTCGGGATTCGGCGAACTCCGTCGTCAGCACCAGCAATTCAGAGCCTCACGTATCTTAGTGTTTTTGATGTATCAGCGTCAAAAATACAGTACGCATCGGACCTGAATTTCTAGTGCTTCCTTGGATTTCATCCGAATCCCTGTGCGAAAACGTCGCTTCTAATTCTCTTCCTTATACTTCTTCAACGCTTGAGCCAATTGATCCGGACAGGAAGTCTTTTTATTGCCACAGGTAATGCCATCGAACTTTTCGATGACTTCATCGATATCTAGCCCTTCAACAAGGGCTTTGATCCCTAGAAGATTGCCTGGACATCCGGAGACGAAGTCTACATCGGTGACTTTGTGATCTTTGACATTATATTTTATTTCTCTGGCACAGGTGCCTTTGGTTTTGTATACTTCCATATGATTTCTCCATTTCTTAAAGCTGGACAAGTAAATAGCCTCTTTTAGCTAAACATATCCATACCTACATTCATATATTAGAATATATTAATCTCTCTTTTGATGTTATTATATCACAATCTATGAGAATGTACAGGTTCTGCTTTGTCTATAGATTCAAGTCTGATATAATGAACCTAATGAAGTAAAACTGATTGGAACTTCGAATAAGAAGGAGGTATTATAGATGGATGTTGTAGGTATTATTGGTGCAATGGATGAAGAGGTCATGACCCTCAAAGATAAGATGGAGGTAACAGACGTTAGAAGTATTGCATCTCTGGAATTCTATATTGGCGCACTGCACAATAAGAATGTGGTGGTTGTTATGGCTGGGATTGGAAAGGTTAACGCAGCACTTTGTACACAGCTTTTGATCGATTGTTTCAAAGTGGATGCAATCATCAATACAGGAGTGGCAGGTGCCTTGAGCAATGAACTTGAAATTGGTGATGTGGTTATTTCAAGCGATATGATTCAGCATGATGTTGATGCGGTAGCATTTGGCTATGCATTAGGTCAGATTCCTAGAATGGATGTTTTGGCATTCAAGGCAGACGAGCATTTGATTCACATTGCTCAAAAAGCAACAGATGTTTTGCCACAGAAGACCAACGTATTCACCAATCGTATCCTTAGTGGAGATAAGTTCGTTGCTGATCCATCTACCAAGAAGTGGCTCGTCGATAAGTTTGATGGTTTCTGTACTGAGATGGAGGGTGCAGCTATAGCGCAAGTTGCCCATATCAACAGAACGCCGTTTGTAATAATCAGATCCATATCTGACAAAGCAGATGATTCAGCTGATGTGAATTTTGAAGAATTCGTACAGGTGGCTGCCAATAACTCCTGTAAGATCATTGAGAAGATGTTGGAACTTCTTTAAATGAAAGGCTGGCTCTTAGTTCAGAAGAAGAAGCTACGCAGGTGGCAGCGGCGATATAAGGGCTTCAAGATATTTCAGAAGATGATTAAGATATTGATTGTATTGGCCAATATTGGCATTACCCTATGGCAGATTTATGATCAGTACATCAAAGAGCGATTAGATAAAGGTAAAACTACATAGAGTATTTTTTTAATAACAAAGACAAGTGGGTGATAAGATCATTCAGTTGTCTTTTTTCATTTTACCCCATTATACTAGGGGGATATTGATACGAACACATGTTCGTGGTATAATCAAACCATAAGAAAGATGTGAGTGCAATCGAATGAGGTGATCTTATGGTGAATCAAGAGATATTTGATAAATTGACTGTGTTGGCTGAGTCTGCCAAGTACGATGTTTCATGTGCGTCTAGCGGTCATGAGAAGAGCAATAATGGTAAGTTAGGTAACTCAACCCGTATGGGCATCTGTCATACTTGGTCTTCTGACGGAAGGTGTGTGTCCTTGCTTAAGACACTTTTATCCAATGATTGTATCTTTGATTGCGCGTATTGTATCAATAGGGCAAGTAATGATATACCTAGATCCAGTTTTACTGCGGAAGAGATTGTGAGACTGACCATTGCCTTTTATAGAAGAAATTATATTGAAGGTCTCTTCTTGAGCTCTGCTGTGGAAGTGAACCCTAATCATACCATGGAGAAGATTCTGAAGGTACTTCAATTACTTCGTAATAGAGAAGGTTTTGCAGGGTATATACATGTGAAAGCAATTCCTGGGGCTGATCCGTTGCTTGTTCACCAGGCAGGTTTGTTGGCTGATCGAATGAGTGTGAACATAGAACTTCCTAGCGAAGAAAGCCTTAAGTTGTTGGCGCCACAGAAGCAACCAAAGAAGCTTTTCTTACCCATGGCGCAGATTAAAGATGGTATTACAAAGGCTAAAGATGAGCGAAAGCACTTTAGGAATGCCCAGAAGTTCGTGCCGGCAGGCCAGTCAACCCAGATGATTGTAGGTGCTACAGCCGACACGGATCGGCGAATTTTACTGACATCGGAGAAGCTGTACAAAAGTTTCAAGATGAAGCGCGTCTATTATTCAGCTTATATGCCGGTCAATAGTGACAAGCTCTTGCCGGTAATTCAAACGGCACCACCTTTACTTAGGGAGCATCGTCTTTACCAAGCTGACTTTTTGCTGCGCTTTTACAAATTCACAGCCAGTGAAATATTGACGGAGGAAGAGTCGGATTTTGACTTGGAATATGACCCGAAGATCCAGTGGGCCTTTAGACATATTGAGGAATATCCTAAAGAGATCAATAGAGTCAGTTATGATGAGTTGCTTAGGATTCCAGGCATTGGTACAATTTCCGCAGGGAGAATCGTTAAGCAACGACGGTTGGTAAAAGTTCATTATGATGATTTGAAAAAAATGGGCGTTGTCGTTAAGAGGGCGAAGTACTTCATTACCTGTGATGGTAAGTTTTTTGGCGACAGTACTTTGGATGTTATGTCAATAAAGTCGGCTCTGAATCCGACTCAGCCCTATACACAACTGTCTTTTTTCTAGGAAGTGATAGAATGATTTACTTACATGACGGTGGGTATGATGGTTTTCTAACTTGCATATATCACCATTATTATACAGCTAAGGCAACAGCCATATATGAGGAAAAGACATATCAACCAATGCTTCTAGAGGAAGTGAAGTTCATTGATACGGAACAGACCAAAGCGGATCAAGTCCAGGAGGCGATGTTGGATAAGTTTACAGGCCAGATGAATGCCAATATTTATCATACGTTTTTATCCAATGATTATGAGAAGGATAATTACCTGCTGCAATACTTGATGTTTGCCTTTAAGAATGGCATCGCTACAGAGAGACTCCGTAGTGTGGATGAAGTCTATCGAGTACAAAAGATAGGCCGACAAGTTGCCTTTGAAGCTCACAGATTCTTAGGCTTATTAAGATTCAGTGACCTTGGCACATGTCTTTATGCAAGGTTTGAGCCAGATCATAATATTGTCACCTTGATGGCAGACCACTTTGCAGATAGGTTCAAAGAAGAACGATTCATTATCCATGATGCCAAACGTAGAACTGCCATCATCGGGTACCAAGGCCAATGGATCTTAACAGATTTTGACCGAATCATCCAAGACGATCTCCTGGGAGAAGAGGTCTTCTTCAGAACCCTGTGGAAGCAATACTTCAACACCATAGGCATCGAAGGCAGAAAGAATCCAAAGCTCCAACAAAACTTCGTCCCTCTAAAGTACCGCAAGAACCTGGTAGAATTCGAATAACTCACATAAAACGAGGTTGAGTTTTGGCACAGGCATTGAGATGATTAGCGAAGAAGGGAACAAAGAGGAAGTACGAAGTATACTCAGGTACGTAAGAGTTTTCACTTCTTTCCCTGATGAAGCTAATCGCTCAATGCCGAAGCCAAAAAAAGAAGCACCTGAGAGTTATAAAGATAACACCACAAGTGCTTGTAAAGGATGAGGGGGAGAGTATTAATATAAGAGAAATACATCTCTTACAATGTTATTGTAACTTAAGAATATGTTGTTCGTATGTAATATTCATGAACATTCTGTGACTTTTTAAAATACAATATTAACTTAAACGCTTACGTATGGCGGTTACAGCTGTGTATTTAATTTAACCATATGGATATGATCTTCCCATTTGCCATTAATTAGAAGGTACTTCTTAGCAAGGCCCTCTTCTTCAAAACCCAGTTTTCTGACGAGTGCTAAAGAAGCGTTGTTATTGGGCATGATGTTCGCTTCAATTCTATGTAATGCCATCTCTTTAAAGGCAATATTAATACCGTGGTTCAAGGCTTCAGTCATGTAGCCCTGGTTGATATAATTCGGATCTAGTTTATAACCGAGAAAGGTATTTTGAAAGACGCCTCTGATGATATTAGAGAAGGCAAAGTTGCCGATAGGGCGTTCTATAGTACCATCCTTCAGAAAAAGCCATAACCTCAAATGAGTCAAATCGTCCATAGCCTCCTGTTCAGCATTCAAGAAGCGACGTTGATGGTCTAAGGTGAAAAAGCTGTCATCCCTAATGGGTTCATAAGGAGCTAAGAAAGTTCTTGTGGCAAGGGCATAAGCAAGGGCTAAAGGTGCTTCATCTTCTGTTAGTGTCTTAAGAATCATTCGGTCGGTGAGGTCGTATCGATTCATCGGAATCTCCTTGGGAAATAATTGGACTGTATCGGCTTTTCAAGTCTTATTGGCAAATCAGACGTATCTCTATTTTGATGCCGATACTCAGACGGTGTCATAGTTGTTTGTTGTTTGAAGATGGCAACAAAATACTCCGTACTGGAAAAGCCTACGGCAAGTGCCACTTCGGCAGTACTTTGTCTTGAATGAATCAACATCTCTTTGGCATTTTCAATACGAACCATCATACAAAAATCATAGAAGGTTTTATTGTAGACTTTAAATAGAATATCTTCAAGATGCTTAGGCGTTGTCATAAGATATTGAGCGGCGCTGGCTAGGGAAATTCTACTGGTATAATAGGCCTGAACGTATTTGAGGGTATGCTCAAGGAGGACTTGGTCCTGATCAATTTTACGTTCAACAATATAGTCGGTCATAGCCTTAAAAGCTTGACTAAGCCATTCGAAGGCCGCAGGGCCACTGGTAATTGTGCTGATTTCATCAAAATTAATGCCGTCAATTGATTTCAAGTGATTCTCCAAAGCATAGTTATAAGCGAGACCGTCTCTGTAGAGATGGCATAATGTCTTGTGTATAAAAGCGCCGTAGAAACCGGAACTGTAGTCTTTCTTAGTACTGACGGCTGTAAGGATTTTCTTCAGTGTTTTGACACCTTGCTCTAATTGACCGCTTAAGATGTGCTTGATGATCATATTCTCCTGTTCCGGACCATAGGCATAAGCCAAATCGTTCTGACCAGAGACGAAATCGATATGTATAACTGTATCATTACCAAGGTAGTGGTGCTCAAGAACTGCATCAACAGCCTGATTATAAGAAAGATGAATGGAAGAAGGACGTTCGTAAGTTCTTCCGATGCCAATGGTGCATCTTAAGGACATCTCGTCATGAATGACCTCGTGAATCAAACCACATCGTTCTATGATATCAGCGCGTTCACCTAACTGTGTGAAGAGTAGAGTCACCTCATCGTAACGACTTATGAACGCTAAACCATCTTCGCCAAGATGGTGGTCAGCGGTATTGGCCAACCTAAAAATGAGAAATTGTTTTTCTTCATCCTCCATGGCAAGCTCGTAGCGGCGATAATCATCGATCTTGATAATGGCAGCGGTGAATCGATCTTCAAAGGCAATGTTAAAGTAGGTCAATTGTTCTTGAATATAGCTGGATTGCCTCAGTGAGCCATAGATTAGGTTCATAAGGAACCTTTCTTTGAATTGACTAAGACTGTTTTGGTAGTTGTATCTTAGGTCCATAGCCCTGGCGGCTTTAGCCTGTGCGACATCGATACGTGTACCCATTGCATTGATACTGGCAATGACATCATTTTGCCTTACCGGTTTGGTAAGAAAATCAAGCCGGCCACTTGCTAAGGCTTCCTTGGATTCGCTGTACTGAGGGTTGTCCGTGAACAGAATCATATGGAGTTCAGGATGCTCATCTCTACATTCTGTGAACAACTGGAGCGCTGTAGGCTCGGTATACGTGTCATCTCCAATGATAAGGTCGGGTTTTTTACTATCAATGATTCGCTTGGCTTGAAGGGTGTCGGTGACTTCACCAATGATCTTGTAATCTTTATCAAAGGAAGTCAGATAGTGCCTGACCTTTTGGCGGTTGTTCCGTTGGCTGTCCATAATAAGAATCTGATACATAGACGCACCTCCTTTCATAGTATTTTATCGGCAAGAGCATTGGTGTATATTATTACATATCCATTAAGAAAAGTGACATAGCCATCATAAAGATGCAAGGCTTTTGTCATAGATGACCATAATTTTTATGATATAATGACTATGGCGTCAAATGGTTCTGGAGAGTAGTGACAATAATGGATGAAGGGATTTATCATGAAAGAGATTTTAAGTACATACAAGGAACGTCTTATTAATCTGAATGCAAGCAATAGAAGCCTTGTGCTCAGAAAAATATATAAAAAGCGCGCTTTTGACCTGGTACGTCTTATTGAGTCAGAGACCTTAACGGAAGAAAGTCTTATTGAGTACCTCTTATCTGGGAAAAAATCAGCCCTTATGCTGATGGATGACCCATTCAAACTAAGAGTTCAACGAATGAAAGCCATCGAAAAAGAGACTGCCCAGGAGAAGGCTCATGAGATTGCCGCCCTTAAGAAGACCGTAGAAGATATGTATCCTTTATCTGAGAAAGAGATGCAGGTCATGATTAAGAGGGAAGAGGAGATAGAGCAGAAGTATGGGCTTTTAATTGAAGAAGAGAAGAAACAGCTGGAAAAGGCCATCGCCAAGATCATTGATTATGCCAATAATATCAACTATCTTGTGAGAGAAATCAAAGCAGTCGAGCGAGAGAGTGGTAAGTATGAGTTATTTATCGGCTACCCATTTGTGGAAGGACGTTTCAATGATGGTTCTATTGTAAGGGGACCATTGCTGCTTTTTCCTGTGGAAGCTTACAGCAAGGATAACAAATGGCACATCCGTAATATTCCGGATCAGGATATTTTGATCAATAAAGTGTTGGCATTTGGCTATGCAAAATACAACAATATTAAGCTCAATGACTTCGATACAGAGTTCTCTGATTTATCACAATTTGGCGAAGACCCGATTCGTGGTGTTATTGATTATGTCAATGAACACAAGCTCGTTGCGAATGTGCCAGAGGATATGTCTTTATTACCTTTTGCAGATGTAACAGCAAAGACCTTCCCAAACTATGAATCCGGGGAGTTGCAAATTATGCCTTATGCTGTGTTAGGACAATTTCCATTATCCAATTCCATTTATGCCGATTATCAATTGATGGAACGGGAACCGGTGGAGGATGAATTGTTAAGTGCTCTCCTCATTAACGAAGATAAAAAAGTATTCAAGGACAATGATGCCTTCAAAGAGGAAGCATTGGATGCGTCTCTATCTGAACATGATACCTACTTTTTTACACAATTGGATTATAGTCAAGAAAATGCTGTCAGCAAGTTGATGGCAACGGATCATCTTGTTATCTATGGCCCGCCAGGAACTGGAAAATCGCATACAATTGCGAACATCATTAGCGATGCGATGTGTAAAGGCAAACGTATCTTGATGGTATCCCAGAAACGTGCAGCCCTTGATGTTATCTATAATCGACTTTCTGACCTTAAGCACAAGATGGTCATCATTCATGATGCCAACAAAGACAAGAAGAAGTTTTATGGCAAGGTAGTGGAGGCCATCACTGAAGAGGCACTTAAATACGACCTGAATGATAAGATCCTCCACGATACCATAGCGACGAAGATTGATGAGAAAGTGGCTGGGCTAGAAGTCATTGCCAATACTTTGATGTCAGAACAACCCTTTGGCTTGACCCTTCAGGAAATGTATATTAAAAGCCGGGGGATCTTTGATACTACTGACGAACGTTTCCCTTATTATAAAGCTTTCAGAAAGAATAACCCTTTCACTGCCTATCATTATGGAGAACTAAAAGAGAGTCTAGAAAAGATTCAGGGGGATGAGCTGCTTTTGCAGCAGTTTTCCCGTTATCGTCACATGATTGATAACAACCCATATATGAACGGATTCTCCCATAAGATGGACGTTATGGCTTATGAGGATGTGGTAGATGGCACTGAGCAGATTCAAAGGCTGATGAATCAACTGAAGGATGATAATACCTCGGCATACAGGTACTTTGGCAATTGGTATTATAACAATCGTGATGTGATTAGCGAGGATGGGATTATACAGTGCGCTCATACGTATAATGATTCATTGAATCATCACCTTATTGAAGAAGATGAGACCAACTGGTGGCAGGTGGGAGAGAAACTTAAGCGACTATCAAGAGCTAAAGAGCGTAAAGCCAATGAAACGACTTATAAGCAAGAACAGGATAAGTATGCACAATTGTTCAAAGGCTTCCGAGATATGATTCAATTAGGCATGAAGCATTTTGAAGGAATTGGTACCCATCTGAAGGAACATCAGCGTTTAAGCTTTGAAAAGAAGTTCATCGAACAATTCTTTGTGCAAGAGGACCTGAATCAATTGATGAATGCCCTTGAAGAACAGAATGCCTTTGGACCATTGGCCACAAAGATTCAAAGTCTGTTACCTTTAGAAGAAAAGATGCTGGGTTATGCTTATGATATGGGCGAGACACAACAAGACAGTGCTAATATGCTTAATTATCTACTCAACTTCATTATCTTAGAGCAAATAAGCGAGATAGAAAAGTCGGAAGAATTCAATGAGTTCTATCTCTACTTTAATATGTATGTAGAGAATGTAGAGGAAATCACCAGTGCTATGGGCAAAAAGAATTTCCTTACTAAAGCGATTGCGTCCAGTGTTTGGAATGATCAGTTTCAGGTGTTTCTTGACACGCCTGAATTCAAAGAGTTCAAGCGTCAGGCAGAGAAGAAACGTCAATTATGGCCAATCAGAAAATACATCATAGAATTCAGTGAGCTTTTGTTGACATTATTCCCTTGTTGGTTGTTGAGTCCAGAGACTGTATCGGACATATTTCCTCTCAAGCAGAATATGTTTGATATCATTATCTTTGATGAGGCGTCTCAGATCTTCGTTGAGACAGCGATTCCGACCATATTCAGGGGTAAAAGAGTGGTCATTGCCGGTGACGATAAGCAGTTGCAGCCGACTTCTATCTTTATGACCAAGTATGACGATTATGATGAAGATGAGACAACCATAGCCAATGTGGCAGCTTTTGAAGAAGAGAGTTTATTGGATTTGGCTAAGGTGAATTTTGAATCGGTTCATTTGAATTATCATTATAGATCAAGGTTTGAAGAGCTGATTAACTTTAGCAATTATGCCTTTTATAATGGCAATTTGAACATATCACCTAATATTATGCATACTAAGGCAATGGTGCACCCACCGATTGAACGTATCAAAGTGGAAGGTCTGTGGGAGGATCGTAAGAACCATATCGAAGCCAGCAGAGTAGTCGAGTTGGTGGCAGATCTTCTAGAAAACAGGAAACATGACGAGACCATTGGTATTATCACTTTCAACATCACCCAGAAAGACTTGATAGAGGACCTTTTGGAAGCAAGATGCCGTTATGATAAGGTGTTTAGCGATGCTTATTTAAAAGAACGGAATCGATATGATGGGAATGAAGATGTATCGATATTTGTTAAGAATATTGAGAATGTCCAAGGGGATGAACGGGATATTATCATTTTTGCTGTTGGATATGCCAAGAACCCTGAGGGTAAGGTGTCTGTTAACTTCGGCTCTTTGTCGCAACAGGGTGGTGAGAATCGTCTTAATGTTGCTATATCCAGATCCAAGAGAAAAGTCTATGTGGTGACATCCATAGAACCTGAAGAACTTAGGGTCACTGATAGCTTGAACGCCGGACCGAAGTTGTTTAGACAATACCTTGCTTATGCTAAAGCTGTATCGGAACGAGATGATGTGATGATACAGACTATTTTATCCCAAATGTCTGAGATGAAAAGAAAGAGCAACAGCAGTAGTGATGAGTTCGTCGATGCTCTGGCTGACGAATTGATTAAGCGAGGGCACGATGTATTGAAAGACATCGGAGCCTCAGAATCTAAGATTGATTTGGCGATTCTACACCCAAGGACAAAGGAATTTGTACTGGGGATCGAGTGTGATGGAAAGACCTATAGGTCCATTCCGTCGGTTAGAGAAAGAGATGTTCACAGAAGACGCTTCCTTGAATCAAGAGGATGGGAGATTACTCGTGTGTGGAGTCTCGATTGGTGGAAAAACCCTGAGGAAGTTCTAAGCCGTATTGAACACTTCTTGACAATATTGCTGGCATCAGAAGCGGCACCGACCAATCAAGACATCAAGTCGGTGGAGAATAATGCCACGGATATGATAGAAGGTTCAATTGATGAGGATGGCATCTGGTTTAAGGATCAAGTGTTTATTAAGGATACGATGACAAGGGAGACTTTTGATATCCGTATTGATGGTGACCCGGCTAACAGACAGCTAATGAACGCTTTCAAGCGTAGCTTGCTTGGCATGAGAATCGGAGAGGTATTCAGTTACGAAGGCTTCGAATATCAGATTGTCAAGATTAACAGGAAAGGGCGATCTTAATTGTGATAGAAAGTGTGATTGAGTTGAGTGATGAAGTGACGATGGAGCATTATATGGCTGAAGCCTTGAGTGAGGCAGAGAAGGCAGCGGCAATCTTAGAAGTGCCGATTGGATGCGTCATAGAATTTGAAGGCAAGGTGATTGGCAGAGGTTATAATCAACGAAACGCTAAGAAAAGTACTTTAGGACATGCAGAGATTCTTGCTATAGAAGAGGCGACGGCGTTCATGGGAGATTGGCGTCTTGAAGGGTGTACCATGTATGTCACGGTCGAACCATGTCCAATGTGTGCCGGTGCCATTCTTCAATCCCGGATGACCAACTTGGTGATTGGTACGATGAATAAGAAAGCCGGTTGCGTGGGATCTTTATATAATCTTTTGAATGATGAACGTTTTAATCATACCGTCAATGTAACAACAGGTGTACTGGAGGAAAGTTGCAGTCGGATGATGAGCGGCTTTTTCAGGGACCTTCGTGAAAAGAAGAAGGCTGAGAAAGAAGCAAGAAAGCTGGATGCTGAGAGTGAATCGTGAAAATAATTGGCAGTGATACAGTACACCATCTTTAAGGGTAATGTCTGGCCCTAATTGACGGATTATGTTAAAATATTTTTAACGAAGATAACACTACGGGTATTTTTACACGTTCAGGAGGACATAATGAATTTATTTGAACAGCACAGAGCGAAGCTCTATAATGATATGGAACAAGGTGATTTTGCATTGTTTTTTTCAGGGAAAGCACCTATCAGCACAGCAGACAGTCTGTACCCTTTTAGACCTGACAAGAATTTTTATTATATGACAGGCTTGAAAAGAGAAGGGTTTATTCTCCTTATGGCTAAAGGTGAGGAGGAAAAAACAACCCTGTTTGTGGATGCGCCCAACGAAGATGTGGAAAAGTGGATAGGAAGGTTCCTATCTGTGGATTATTGTAAAGAAGTGACAGGTATTACGGATGTTGTTTTTCTAGATACCTTTGAACAACAGTTTAACTCTTTGATTCAGACGGGTGTATATGGTCAGTTATTCCTTGATTTGGATAGGGTGTTTCATGACAGGCCAGGTCACGAAGCCCATCGCTTTGCCAATAAAGTTCAACAAGAGTACCCGCAAATCACCATAAAGAATGCAGATATCCAGATGCGTCTCTACAGATCAATAAAGAGCGATGAAGAGATTCAGCTTATCAAAGAGGCGATAGGCATGACTAAGGTGGGATTAGAAGGTATCATGAAGGTCTTGAAACCAGGGGATTATGAAATGGTCCCGGCAGAAACATTCCGTTATCATATTATGATGGCCGGTGCGGATGGGAATGCTTTTGAGACCATAGCGGCTTCAGGTGTCAATGCGACGGTGCTTCATTATATCGAGAATGATGATGTTATGAAAGACGGTGACTTGATCCTGATGGATCTTGGTGCTCAGAATCAAGAATATGCATCGGACATTACCAGAACCTATCCGATTAGTGGCAAGTATACAGCTCGTCAAAAAGCATTTTACGATTTAGTATTGGAAGCTCATGAGGCGGTTATCCAGATGATGAAGCCAGGTGTGCCAAAGAAAGACTTGAATAAGAAGGTGTCTGAAGTTCTTGCCACAGGTTTGAAGAAACTTGGTTTGATCAAGGAAGATAGCGAGCTCAGCCAATATTATTATCATGGTGTCAGTCACTCCATGGGCCTTGATACCCACGACATCACAGATCGCACAGGCAATCTGGAAGCGGGTATGGTGATGACGGTTGAGCCAGGGCTTTATATTGCTGAGGAGAATATCGGCATTCGTATTGAAGATGATGTTCTAATCACAGAAGATGGCTGTGAAGTGTTATCGGCAGATATCATACGAACAACGGAAGACATAGAGGCTTTTATGGCACAGACAGAAGTTAAGTGACTTCTTTTTTAAGTGATGAATAGGTTTTGCCATATAGTCATTGATCGAAGCTTTATCTTTTCATTTTACACCGAAGGTTACCATGGACAAGCAGGAGGACAGGATGGATTACAGTCAATATATACCGACACTTGTGAACGTGCCACTGTTCAATGAGATTTCAGCCTCGGAACTTGGTGGCATGCTGCATTGTTTTAATTCAAAGGTGAAAGGCTACCATAAAGAAGGTCTTATTGCCATAGAAGGAGAACCCTTTACTGGTATTGGTGTCATACTTTCCGGTTCGGTCATTGTGTCTAAAACCAATGAACAAGGTGAACGCGTCGTGATTTCTAAGTTTGGACAGGGTCAGATGTTTGGTGAGATGATTGCCTTTTCAAAGAAGGACAAATGGCCTGCGACAGTATCTGCTCTGGAGGAAACGGAGATTATTACTGTAAATCCACACCTGATTCTCAACACCTGCGGTAAGATGTGTGATGGTCATCGACAATTGATTATGAATATGCTAAGTATTGTTTCCAATAAAGCATTGCTTTTGAATAAGAAAGTAGAGTATCTATCAAAAAAGAGTATGCGTGGCAAGTTGGCGAAATATATTATTGAGCAAAAGAAAGGGAAGGACACCATTAACTTCGAAGTGGATTTGAATCGAAATGAATTGGCGGATTTTCTTAATGTTTCGCGACCGTCTATGTCCAGAGAACTTGGTAGAATGAAAGACGAGGGCCTTATAGATTTTCATAAGCAGACCTTCAAAATCATTGATATGGAAGCACTTAAGGAAGCTGCAACCAAGTAATCAGTGACATGTGGTAACAACTAATAGGTTTCTTCATATGAGTTCAAGAAAGAGAAATTTATGACAATTAAAATAAATGTAGCCTAAGCTACAGATGCACCTTTCTTTTATTGGTATACTCATATCAACGAAAGAGAGGTTTTTATGATGATAGCAATCCATTCAGATATAACCTTATACGATTTGGTATCCCAATACAAAGGGGCAAAGTCATTTCTTGAAGCCAACGACTTTGATGTAACCCTAATCGATACGGTGGGTAAAAATATAACTTTAAAAATGGCTTTGGCGGCAAGGAACATTAATGAAGCCTTATTCATGGAACAATTGACAAGGGCATTAACAGAAGATGTACTTGGTGCAGATACGACATTAAACAAGAAAGAAAAAAAGGCAGACAGTGCCATTGATATCAAAGGTGTCTTACCTTGTCCAGTAAGAATTCCTTTATTGGAAGGCTTTGAAAGCTGGCTGGCGGATACGTCAGGTGTTAATCCTGACAGTGTCAACTATGAACTACAAGCGGCATCCATGGGTGTAGAATGGCTAAAAGATGAACTACTTGAGTCGGAAGATGAAGGGACCTTATCGGATATCTTTTTGTCGGCGGGTTTTGATATTTTCTTCGACCATAACCTCCTGGAAAAGTTCAAGGAACAGCATGTCTTTGCTGACTATTCAGGCATCAATACTTACAATATGGATTTTGACAATGATCATATTAAGTTGCAGGACCCTAAGAATGAATATGCGGTAATCGGTGTGGTGCCGGCAGTTTTCTTGATTAACAATGATATGCTTGGAGAAAGGTCTATGCCAAAAACATGGGCAGATCTTTTGAAACCTGAGTTTGCCGGCTCTGTTAGTTTACCGGTAGGCGATTTTGACTTATTTAACGCCATCCTGTTGAATGTTTATAAGAATTTTGGCGAAGAAGGCGTACATAATCTCAAACGTTGCTTCTGGGCACCAATGCATCCTGCAGAGATGGTTAAGTCTCATACGAAGAAGCATAAGCCTACAGTCACCATTATGCCATATTTCTTTACCAAGATGGCAAAACCGGGCGGGCCAATGACGCCAATTTGGCCTGAAGATGGTGCCATCATTTCACCAATCTTCATGCTGGCAAAGAAATCAAAAGAAGAGAGCTTGAAGCCATTTGTTGAATTCTTTGCATCCAAGAGTGTTGGTGAGATTCTCAGTCACAACGGACGATTCCCAAGTGTTCATCCTGAAGTTGACAACCAAGATGCCAAAGGCAATAAGTATATGTGGCTTGGCTGGGATTATATCGAAAATAATGATATCGGCGCGTTAATTAAGATAACAACAGACATATTTGAAGGAGGCACAAAGTGAATCTGATTACCATATCGGGTCCCCCATCATCGGGAAAGACCTCCGTTATTATCAAAGCCATAAAGGCTCTTCAAGAACGTCAGCTGAAAGTGGGCGTTGTGAAGTTTGACTGCCTTTATACAGACGACGATATCCTCTATGAGAAACATCAAGTTCCAGTGAAAAAAGGTCTGTCGGGTGCCTTGTGTCCTGATCACTTCTTTGTTTCCAATATTGAAGAGATTGTCCAATGGGGACAGGCTCAGTCCTTAGATGTGTTGATTACTGAAAGTGCTGGTCTATGCAACAGATGTTCACCTTACATTAAGGATATTAAGGCCATTTGTGTTATAGATAACCTGAGTGGTATCAATACACCGAAGAAAATCGGGCCAATGCTAAAGTCGGCGGATATTGTTGTTATTACAAAAGGCGATATCGTTTCCCAAGCAGAACGGGAGGTCTTTGCTTCTAGGGTTAGAAGTGTCAATCCTAAAGCCATAACGATGAATATCAACGGCCTCACTGGTCAAGGAGCGTATGAACTGAGCACTTTGATTTATGATCATGAAGAAGAAATCACGACGGTCCAAGGGAAGGAATTAAGATTCTCTATGCCATCGGCTCTATGCTCCTATTGTCTGGGTGAGAGAAGAATCGGCAGTGATTATCAAATGGGTAACGTGCGTAAAATGGACATGACCGATGGAGGTAATGGCAAGTGACAAAAGAACAATTAATCCAGTTACCTCTTAAGGAGATTATTGCAAGATACCCATTTATGATGGGTTTTCTCGAAAACAATCGACTTGACAGATATGTTAAAGAGGATGCTGAAGCCTATCACCAAGTGAATCTGAGAGATGTACTGGAACTAATCAGTGAAGAAGAAGCTGAAGAATGGGCCATTGATAAGACTTTGATACTGACAAGCATTCATGACTATTATAAGCAGATGCGTCAGCTTCTTGGGATTAAAGATGAAGCTAGCATAGACGCACTGACATTGGTGGCAGGACACGACAAGTCATTGACGCCAGAGAGCTTTGGTGAGTTTACCATTAAGAAGAGTGAGATCATTGCTATTGTTGGTCCTACTGGATCAGGTAAAAGCAGGTTGTTGGCAGATATTGAATGGACAGCCGATAGAGATACACCGACAAAGCGACAGATTAAAATTAATGGCGATGTGCCAGATAAGAAGTGGCGTTTTGCCTCAGGAAATAAGCTTGTAGCACAACTCTCGCAGAATATGAACTTTGTTATGGACTTGACGGTTCAGGAATTCTTGGAGCTTCACGCATCCAGTCGTATGGTCAACAACATCGAAGGGGTCATAGAAAAAATCTATCAAGAGGCCATACGTCTTGCAGGGGAACCGTTTGCAATGGATACTGCAATTACCAGCTTGAGTGGTGGTCAGTCAAGAGCCTTGATGATTGCTGATACGGCCATATTAAGTCAATCACCTATTGTTCTGATTGATGAAATTGAGAATGCCGGTATTGACCGTAAGAAGGCACTTAAGTTGTTGGTGGATGAAGAGAAAATAGTCCTTATGGCAACCCATGACCCGATTCTTGCATTGATGGCGGACAAGAGGATTATCATTAAGAATGGTGGTATTGCCAATATCATTGAAACAACAGATGATGAAAAGGCCATGCTGGAAGAACTTGAAAAAGTGGACACTTATATTCAGAATCAGAGAGCGGCCCTTCGAGCGGGGGAGATTTTGACTTCTGGTGTTGAGGCGCTGTATGGTAGTAAGTTGTTGAAGTGATGCTGCTTGGGAATCTAAGGGAATTGTTGCTTATAGGAATGGTCGCTTCTAACGAAGCTGTTAATTCATCCAAAGCCTCGGACATGCTTGCTTTGCAATCAAACTCGTTTTTGATGAACCAACAGCTTCGTTATAAGCTCGGTTCCGTATGACTTGATGGAAAGCGCGATGGATGACACTAGTTATTTGTGAATGATAGTAAGCGATTAGATAGTCTATGTAAATTGATTTGATTAAAAGGAGGAAGCCGGAGGTATGGTATCCGGCGAATTGGCATATGCATGATGGTTGTATGGGAACATTTGAGAACGGAATACAGGTGCTGAACAAAGTAAGAATGATGGGATTTTCAGAAGGGCTTTTGCCGATGCCTTTTGAAGTAGCGTGTCAGAATGAAGCTTGTGGGAAAACTTTTGAAATGGAGACTTTTGAAAGCGTATGCCCTCACTGTGGTATGGTCCATGCAGTGACACCGTGTCATGCCTTTGATCCGGCTAATGTAAGCGGTGCTGGAATTGGCGTTTAATCGTAAGAGATCCAAACAATAGAGTTTGATGAATAATCTGATGGGATGCTTTATCTTTTTCATCATATTATGTCACTTAACGAAGAGCCAGATGTAACACATCAGTGTTGTATTGGCTCTTTTAAAATACTTTTAAAGGTGGAGTTTATTGTAGCCATGGCAACGGAACGGCTTTAGGATTACTGCTAAAATAAAACACATGAAGGACACTAATATACATGTTCACAGTGATATGGTGGTCTTGAGTATCAATAAAATTTCAATCTCACAATTCATTTAGAGAAGAATCTATGGAGGAATTAAAATGTCAATGTTTTGTTATCAATGTCAGGAAGCAGCGGGTGGAAAAGGTTGTACAAAGATTGGGGTTTGTGGTAAAACAGACGAGGTAGCCAATCTTCAAGATTTATTGGTTTATTCAGTAAAAGGTATTTCTGAGGTGGTTGTTAAAGGTGGTCTCAAGGCGTCAGATCTTGGGGATATCAATGAGACAGTTCTGGATTCACTATTTAAGACAATCACTAATGCAAACTTTGATCCAGCAGCGATTCGAGCTCAGATTAAAAAGAACTTGGGCATAAGAGATGAGTTGGCTAAAGGTTTGGATATAGATTTGAGTGATGCGGCGACTTTTGCGGTTAGTACAGATGCGGAGATGGATGCAAAAGCGGCTGAAAGCGGTGTGCTTGCCACAGAGAATGAAGATGTTAGATCTCTTAGAGAACTAATTACATACGGTGTGAAAGGTTACGCAGCTTATACGCACCATGCCCTTGTTGGTGGCAAAGAAGATGATGATATGTATCAATTTGTCTATGAGTCAATGGCGGCTACATTGGATGATACTATGTCAGCAGATGATCTGGTTGCTTTGACCCTTAAGACTGGTGAGTACGGTGTTAAGGCGATGGCTCTTCTTGATGCGGCTAACACTGAGAAATTTGGTAATCCAGAACTTAGTAAAGTCAACATTGGTGTACGCAATAACCCAGCGATATTGATTTCCGGCCACGACTTAAATGACCTTGAGCAGCTTTTGGAGCAAACAAAAGGCACTGGCGTGGATGTGTATACACATAGTGAAATGCTTCCAGCCAACTACTATCCAAAATTCAAAGAATACGATAACCTAGTCGGTAACTATGGTAATGCTTGGTGGAAGCAAAAAGAAGAGTTTGCAACCTTCAACGGTCCGATCCTGTTCACGACGAACTGTATTGTTCCTCCTTCAGATGCATCCGTTGTTAACAGAATCTTTACTAGTGGTTCAGCTGGATACCCAGGTTCACAGCATATAGTAGCAAATACAGAAGGCAAGAAAGACTTCTCAGCGATCATTGAGATGGCTAAGACACTTCCAGCACCTACTGAGATAGAAACAGGCGAAATCATCGGTGGATTTGCCCATGCTCAAGTTTTTGCTCTGGCAGACAAAGTTGTCGAAGCAGTGAAAACAGGTGCCATTAAGAAGTTCTTCGTTATGGCCGGTTGTGACGGACGAATGAAAGGCAGAGATTACTATACAGAATTTGCCAATGAGTTGCCACAAGACACCGTAATCTTGACAGCAGGCTGTGCGAAATACCGTTACAATAAATTACCTCTTGGTGATATAGGTGGTATTCCAAGAGTGCTTGATGCTGGACAGTGTAATGATTCCTATTCACTTGCAGTCATTGCCCTTAAGTTGAAAGAAGTCTTTGAACTGAATGACATCAACGAGTTGCCAATTGCCTATAACATCGCATGGTATGAGCAAAAAGCGGTCATCGTATTGTTGGCACTGCTTCACCTTGGTGTGAAAAATATCCACCTTGGACCAACATTGCCTGCATTCCTTTCACCTAACGTTGCCAATGTCCTTGTAGAGACCTTTGGTATCGGTGGTATCGGAAGTGTAGAAGATGATATCAAAATGTTCATGGCGTAATAGGACATAGATATTAGATAATCCAACGTCATAGATTAATATAACGTTCTCCATACTGAAGAGTACCTTGGATCCCGCCTTGGTACTCTTTTTTTTGTGACTGATGATAACATTATCTATCATGATGTGAATACAAATACAAATAATGTATTGACACCAACTGTGTCATCTGTGATAATACAGTTAAGGAGGTGTGTTATGATTCAAGTTGATTTAAGAAGTCGAATCCCTATCTACGAGCAACTTTATGAGAATATCCGTCGTCTCATATTACAGGGATTACTGGAAGAAGATGTAAAGCTGCCTTCTGTTAGGGAACTGGCCAGCGATCTAGCCATCAACCCTAACACCATACAGAAGGCCTATAAGGCCCTTGAGCAGGATGGATACATATACAGCAATGCAGGCCGTGGCAGTTTTGTAGCCAAAGTTATGCAAAACATTCTGGATAATGAAAAGGAGAGTGCATTAGCTAAAGTGAAAGCAGCTGTTGAAGAATCGATGCTGGTCAGTGTGTCAGAAGAGATGGTTGTTGATCTGGTGAGGCAATGCTATAACAAGGAGGAGAATCATGATTAAGACAGAAGCCTTAACGAAACGTTACGGCACATTTCTAGCTCTAGATCAGGTGGCGATTAATGTTCCTAAAGGATCTATTTATGGGCTGGTGGGACCGAATGGTGCAGGCAAGACAACGCTGCTTAAAATATTGACGGGTGTTTACAGGCAATCTTCTGGCAATGTTTCTATTATGGGAGAGAACGTAGAAGATAATGAAATGCTTAAACAAAGGATATGTTTTATCCCGGATGAATTGTATTATTTCCCCATGGCCACCATTAAGAGTATGGCGGCTTTTTACAGGGATATTTATGATGTTTTCGATATGGAGCGATTCAGCAAGATACAGAAGATCCTTGGTATCCAAGTCGATAAGAAGATCAGTCAGCTATCCAAAGGGATGAAGAAACAGGTGGCCTTTTGGCTAGCGATTTGTACTAAGCCGGAAGTGCTGATACTTGATGAACCGGTGGATGGACTCGACCCAGTAATGCGGCGACAGATATGGTCACTTTTGCTACAGGACGTGGCAGAAAGAAATATGACAGTACTGGTATCGTCTCATAACCTGCGAGAACTTGAAGATGTCTGCGATTATGTAGGAATACTTCATGGTGGCCAATTGCTGCTGGAACGAGAGCTAGATGAAATGAAATCAGATATCCACAAGATTCAAGTAGCCTTTGACAAAGAAGTGGATGTGTCTTTTCTAGAACCACTAAAGTCCTCAGCACTGGGGTCTGTGAAGACATTAATCGTTAGAGGTTCAAGAGCTGAGATAGAAGATTTGGTTGTGGACCATAGGCCAGTGCTTCTTGACTTTATTCCTCTGACCCTTGAAGAAATATTCATCTATGAGATTGGAGGTCAAGGCTATGAAGTCTCAAACATTCTTCTTTAACAAAGCATTTTATAAAAGCAATATGAAAAGGTATGGTATCTTCGCGGTGCTGTTTTTTGTTGCGACTGCGACGATCAGCAACATTGCTATACTTAGTAATTATAGTGAGTACAGCCCGGAATATTCATATGACTTGATCTATGAGATGTTCAGTACACCTTGGGACATTGCTATGGGATTTATTGTACCGGTTTTGTTTAGCATTGCCTTGTTTCGTTACCTAATGGACGAGCGGTCCCTTGCTGCAATTCACGCGATGCCCTTGTCACGAAAAAGTCTTTACTTCACCCAATGGGTAACCTTTATAACCTTGTATGGTGTTCCTGTTGTAGCCAATGGTTTCATAGGTGTGCTGATTCTGATGGTTAAGGGTTATCCTACTGGAATGGTCCTAGCTCATGGATTCACAGGCATAGGGCTCTTGTTACTGTTAGGTGTGGTGATATTTGGCATTACAACATTTATGGGTATGCTTGTTGGTTCGTCCGTACTCCAGGTTGCAATAACATATCTTCTAATGGGAGCGCCTGTGACAATTGTTGAACTCAGTAGTGTGCTTTTAAGGTGGTCTTTAAAAGGGTATCCTGAGAATTATAGTTCTCACAAGCTGAATTATTATTTAACACCGTATTTTTCAGGTGTTTATATGTTCATCAAAGATGACACCTTCTCTCGTGGACCTATTTATGCCTTGATAGCAATCATTTGCATTGCCTTTATTAGCACTATGGGTGCATATTATTTGTATAAGAAAAGACCATTAGAAGGTCATACGGAATTGATTCTATTCCCGTTGGCTAAGACAATTCTTTCAGGTGTCCTAACCTTAATGCTGACTCTTGGCCTATCAACCCTTATAGGTGAGATTATCAGCGGTGGAGATACTTCCAGCGCATACATCGGTCTGGTCCTTGGTAGTCTTATTGGTTTTACTGTGATGAAGATGATTGCTGAAAAAACAGTGTCTGTCTGGCAATATTGGAAACAGGGGCTTCTTGTAATAGTTGGCTTTGTCTTGGCGTTGGTGATCATAGACCTTGACCTAATGGGTTATGAGTCGCGTCAACCGGATATAGAAGACATTGATTACATATACTATAACGAGGACAGATCCTTAGAAGGATTCACCAGAGAGGATATGGAAAGCATGCTGAATGTGGATCGCGCCAGTGGAGGTATCTTCTACGACTTGTCATCTATGGAAAAAATCATGAACCTTCATAAGGCGACAATTGATGACGTGAAGGCAGACTTGATGACTTATGAGACCTTCGAACTGGTCTATGTAATGAAGAATGGTCGTACCCTGCATCGTTATTATTATCAGGATGTACCGGTTGATTTGTTGGTCAGTATCCATGAAATGCCTGAGTTTAGAGCAAATTATATTAGTGGGATCAGTGATTTGGTCTATGATGGAAAACTAGACGAAGTCAGTATTTACTCTGCTTTGAATAAGGATATAACGGTGCCACCCTCCGCTTACGCTAGTCTGCTGACAGCATTCACTGAGGATTATTCTGAAGTGACCTATAATGAAGTGTCTAGATATGATAATTTTGCCACAATTGAGATACGTCTTGTAAGTGATACCTATTACGATCGCAATGGAGATTTGCAGGAAAACATAGTGGTCTATAATGTTCCTATCTACGCAACTTTTGATCGTGTAAAAGCGTGGATGGTACTCAATGGTATGGCAGACAGTGTTCCGGACCTGGAGAGGATCAGTCGGTTTGAGATATATGAGGATAATCAGAATAAATATTATTATGATGATATAAGATACTCAGATGTCGTTGTCGAAACGGCGCTACCTCTAAGCGAAGAAGTGGATATTTATGACCGGGATTTGATCAAAGTGTTGTATGAGTTGAAGCCGGATTATTCCAGAATGGGTGAGCAGGCTTATATCGTTCAGCTCTATTTTGAAGGTGGCGGTCTCTATCAATATAGGGTGGTGGATTTGCCGAATCAGTTTTTAGACTTTGTAAGTTATGATTATTGACTTTCATATCCGTTGATTAAAGAGATAGGCTAATTATTATGATGGTCTTTCTTATTAACTAAAATAAGCATATTTAGTTAAAGAGTCATTGCCAAATACAGGCAATGACTCTTTCTTATATGGGCTTAATCTGCTATAATAGGGAAAGAATTTTGTGATGAGCGTCGACGCCAGTTCATTGTATATGGACGGTGTGACTGAAAGAATAAGTTAGGGGGCACCAACATGCTCGATATAAGTGTCGTTTTGACAGACGAAAAAAAACAAAAGCCAGATTCAGACAATCTAGGGTTCGGTAGGCATTTTACAGATCATATGTTCGTAATGACCTATGATGAGGGACAAGGATGGCATAATCCTCAGATTAAAAAATATGAGGAACTAAGTGTGGATCCGGCGACCGTAGTGTTGCATTATGGGCAGGAGATGTTTGAAGGATTAAAAGCCTATAGAACAGACGAGGGCGAAATCAATCTTTTCAGACCTGAGATGAATGCCAGAAGAACCAATAGGACCAATGATCGTATGTGCATGCCGCAGATTCCTGAAGAAGACTTTGTTCAGGCAGTGAAAGAACTTGTGGCCATCGATGAAGATTGGATTCCTACTGCACCTGGGACGGCGCTGTATATTCGTCCGTTTGTCTATGCAACGGAGAAGACTTTGATGGTACATCCGTCAAGAAGTTATGTCTTTATGATTATCCTTTCACCAGTTGGTGCCTACTACAAAGAAGGTCTTAATCCTGTTAAGATCTATGTGGAGGACGAATACGTTCGTGCATGCCGTGGTGGTGTTGGTGAAGCTAAGACCGGTGGTAACTATGCAGCGAGCCTAAAGGGACAGATGGATGCCAAAGCAAAAGGGTTTGCTCAGGTGTTATGGCTTGATGCTGTTGAACGCAAGTATGTAGAAGAAGTGGGAACCTCCAATATTTTCTTCAAAATCAATGGTGAAATCATCACACCGGAACTGTCAGGCAGTATATTGCCAGGAATTACCCGAAATTCTGTTATTCAAGTACTAAAGTCCTGGGGACTTACTGTGACAGAACGCCGAATTACAATAGATGAAGTCTTTGCAGCAGCCGAAGAGGGCATCTTGGAAGAGGTCTTCGGAACAGGAACAGCCGCAGTCATTTCACCAGTGGGCAGTATGTTCTATGAAGACGAAGAACACGTCATTAATAACATGGTCATCGGAGAGACTACACAGAAGCTCTACGAAACCATCACAGGTATCCAGTACGGCAAAGTGGCTGATACTTTCGGGTGGCTCGATAAAGTCACCTTACCAAAGCCATTGGTCTTCGGTGAGACGAAGCTTAAAGAAATGGACCTTAAAGGCATCAAAGAAGTAGAGCTAATAGACCGAAAGAAAAGAACCATAGCAGGCAATCCGGCTGTAGCACAAAAGAAATTCGGCTCTAGCATCGTAGCGGATATCAAAGAAAAACCAAACAGCCTAGAAATACGCCTAGATGTAGACTTCCCGAACAATTGGTTTACTGGTGGGAATTATATCAGAATTCCAGAGTAACCCAATATTTCGAGAGTAGATGCGGACACATACAAAATCTAAAAAGCCTTCAAGACAGTTGCTGTACAATACACACTAAAGTCTTGAAGGCTTTTTTATTATTTCATAAGAATTTTCTATAATTCAAGTAATCTCTAAACCAAACAAAGAATAAGGCAAAGTCGCAATTCCAAGCAAACCGAAACAAAACAAACCTACGGAACCAACAACACATCCCCATAGGACACCTTTCAACAAAGCATCCTACATCTTAGCCTTAGTATTACAAAACTCACACCGATATTCCTTAGTTACAGCATCAGCCAAATAAAACCGGTGATCACGAACCTTTTCAATAGAAGTTATACAACGAGGGTTCTTACAAGTGAGGATACCTTCCACTTCCTTAGGCAATTCAATCTGTTTCTTCTCAATAATACGACCCTGCTCAATAATGCTAATGGTCAGATTAGGATCAATCAAACCAAGAACATCCAAATCCAGATCAACCACATTATCAATCTTGATAATATCCTTGCGGCCAAGCTTACGAGAATCAACATTAAGAATAAGGGCAGTCTTGTTCTCAACTTGATCCAACTTTAATTCTCTGAAAATCTTATAACCAAGACCACGTGTAATGTGATCAATAACAATGCCTTTTTCGATACCTGTAATCTCTAACATATCAATAACCTCCCAACAGTTTGAGAATCAAAGCCATACGAACAAACATACCATATCGGGCCTGTTTAAAATAGACGGCTCTTGGATCGTTGTCCACATCAGGGTTGATTTCATCCACACGTGGCAATGGGTGCATGATGATCATATCCGCTTTAGCATTTTCCAGCTTTTCCTCGGTGAGGACGTAATACCCTTTAAGTCGGAGGTATTCTTCTTCGTTGAAAAAACGTTCACGTTGAATACGCGTCATGTAGAGTGTATCTAATTCGCTAATAACATCATCAAGACTGTCAGTAATACTGTAGCTTTTAGGATCAAGGCTCTCAAGTATATAATCAGGGATTGTCAATTCTGGAGGTGATATGAAGATGAAAGTCATATCAGGGTATTTGCTTAAGGACTTAACCAATGAGTGAGCAGTACGGCCAAACTTAAGATCGCCGCATAAGCCGATGGTTTGACCACCGATATTTTTCTTTAGAGAACGAATGGTGAGAAGATCTGTTAAAGTCTGAGTGGGGTGCTGATGACCACCATCTCCAGCATTAACAACAGGAATATTGGAGGCTTTTGAAGCGAGGCGAGGGGCCCCTTCTTTAGGGTGGCGCATAACTGCGATGTCCGCATAACACCCAACGGTTCGAATGGTATCGGAGATACTTTCACCTTTAGAGACAGAAGAAGAATTTGGCTCTGAAAATCCGACAACTTGGCCACCAAGCCTCAACATAGCAGCTTCAAAGCTGAACCGTGTTCTTGTGGATGGTTCATAAAAAAGGGTTGCCAGAAGCTTGCCTTTGCAAGCGTCCAGATAGACTTCTGGACTGGCGATGATTTTGTCAGCCAAATCAAAAATGGCTTCCTGTTCAGCCAATGAGAAATCATTGGATTCGATAAGGTGTCTGCCTTTAAGCATATTAATCTCCTTTTCAGCCTCTCGTGCTAAATTAAAGGGTATCTATAGTAGGGTTTGAAAATTTTTCTTGTTGGGTGATGATAACACCGTGAAGAAATATATCATTGTCAGTAGGGGGTGTCAAGTGTCCAAGGTGTAGAAGTTGAATTTTGTTACAAATGACATAATCGATCTGGTCAATGGTCAATAATTATGCAACAAAAAAGACGGGAACCCCGTCTTCTATGCGGCTAAAGCGCCTTGAATTGCTGTAATGAATTTGTTAGCAGCATCTTCAAAAAGGAAAAAACCAATGGCATCTTCCGGTTCAGGCTTAAAACCACTGCACATCGTCAGCACTTTCATAACGCCAAGAACATCAATACCACTGCTCTTGCAAAATGCGGCAAGAGATAGAGGGCTTTCTTCTTCTTTAATATAAACGAGAAAACCTACAGGTTCTTTGGTGACTTCTAAGTCATATTTAATATCGCTCATGATCATCGACCTTTCTATTTCCTGCTAAACCAACTTTTGCTGTCTTTGATTTCAGTCGGTTATAAACATTCTAACATTTGAAAGGTCTGTTGTATAGTCTTAAATTCAAGTGGACTTAATTGAAGGTTGAGTTGTCCTGATTAATGGATAGAATCATCCGTTTCAAAGGCTGCCTTCAGCTCATTCATTACATCGCTGACCTTTGAGATGCCTGTGGTCTTGTATGCGCCTTCGCCGACAAATACCAGACCTTCGTCCGTACGTCCTTCTACAGCATCCACTAAAGCCTGTGTAATGCAGAATGGCGTATCTGCAGGATTACATTTGTGAACACAACGATAACATTTTTTTACTTTAACTTTTCCCACTGCCTCCACATGCTGAAGGAAAGGATTGTTCAAAGCTCTACCTGGAAGACCGACTGGACTCATCATAATCTTAATGTCTTCTTCTTTAGCATCAACATAGGCTTGCTTGAAGGCATCAGAGGCGTCACACTCTTGTGTTACGACAAATCGTGTACCGATTTGAACGCCTTTTGCACCGGCCTTAATGACTTCTTTGATATCTTCAACGGAAAACAGGCCGCCAGCTGCGATGACTGGAATGTTTAGTCCATTATCCTGAAGATGATCAGTGAGTTCAGTAACAATGTCTTTGAGCTTTTGGCAAGTACCCTCATAGAGGTCTTCTGGTTTGAAGCCTAAGTGACCGCCTGCTTTTGAACCTTCAACGACAATGGCGTCTGGAATGCGATCGAACTTCTTCTTCCAACGTTTGAGAATCAACTGTGCACCCCTAAGTGAGGAGACGATAGGGACAATTTTAACATTGGAATCCTTGACTAGGCCGGGAAGATCCAATGGTATGCCTGCACCGGAGATGATCATATCAACTTTTTCTTCAACAGCGATTTTTACGAAGTCTGCATAGTTTTGCATTGCAACCATTAAGTTAAGTCCAATAATGCCCTTTGGCGCATCGGCTTTAGCTTTTTTGATTTCATTTCTTAGCGCTCTCTTATTAGCTTCAAGTGGGTTGACTGCAAAGTCCTTTTCAGCCCACCCGATCTGTGCGCCGGAGATTACACCGACACCACCGCAGTTGGCAACAGCAGCAGCAAGTCTGGATTTGGACACACCAACGCCCATGCCACCTTGGATGATTGGTATCTTAATGGAAAGATCACCGATTTGTAATGGTTTTATAGCCATGATTTTACCTCTTTTTTACTTGAGTGAAAAGAAGAACAGAGGCCGCTTAACCCCTTAGCCTGAGGCTTCTTTATCACTTTATGAATAAATAAATTTTGATTATCAAAGTAATTAAGGACAGTGTACCATACAAACATAGTATTGTAAACTACTTGTTATCCACATTAATATTAACTTAATGGGGTTTTGGATTTTACTTAGACGTGCTATTGAAGAGGTATGGTGGTTCCTCTATAATAATGGTAGTTGCTGCTAGAAAAAATCATTGGCAACACTTATGAAAGGAGTTTCACTTATGGAACCAGTGTATGTACCTTTTGATCAAATTACAGCATTTGTTATAGAAGCCTTTAAAGGATATGGGGTCCCTGAAGAGGATGCCAAGATCTGTGCGGACATCCTGATCGCATCAGACAAGAAAGGTATTGACTCCCATGGTGTCAACCGGTTTAAGCCAATATACTTAGACAGAATCAAAGCTGGCATTCAAAAGCCAGTAACAGAGTTCGAAATCATCCGTGAAACACCGACGACAGCGGTCGTGGATGGACACGATGGTATGGGTCAGGTAATAGGTTATAAATCTATGTCAATGGCCATAGAAAAAGCAAAAAAATATGGCATGGGTATGGTGGCTGCCAGAAATTCTTGCCACTATGGTATAGCAGGCTACTACACGGACATGGCGGCGGATGCAGGATGTATCGGTATCAGTGGAACCAATGCGCGTCCCTCGATTGCGCCAACCTTTGGTGTTGAGAATATGTTAGGAACGAATCCGCTGACCTTTGGGTTCCCGACGGATGAACCGTTTCACTTTTACCTGGACTGCGCCACGTCCATCACTCAGCGAGGTAAGATTGAGTATTTTGCAAGAGTTGGTAAGGACACACCAGCAGGCATGGTTATTGGTCGAGATGGCAGTGCTATGACGGATTCCGAACAAATTCTTGAGGATCTTGTGAAGGGTGAAGCGGCCTTGGCGCCTCTTGGTGGCATTGGCGAGGAGTTGGCGGGATACAAAGGCTACGGCTATGCAACGGTGGTCGAGGTGTTGTCAGCGGCCCTACAACAGGGGAATTTCTTGCGTATGCTGACAGGTATTGGCGAACAAGGTGAAAAGGTGCCTTATCACTTAGGTCATTTCTTCATTGCCATTGATACAGAAGCCTTTATGGGATTGGAAAGTTTCAAGAAGACGGCAGGGGACATTCTTAGAGAACTGAGAGGTTCCCAATTAGCACCAGGTTCCAAACAGATTTTTACAGCTGGTGAAAAAGAGTATAATAACTGGCTATTCCGTAAAGATAAAGGCGTACCAGTGAACGATGCTGTTCAAAAAGAACTGATTGCTGTCAGAGATGAATTGAACTTAAGTCAATTTATTTTTGAATTCGAAAAGTAATTACAGCATTTAGGTGATATTTATAGTTGTTAAAGGCCTTTAGTCGTTGTAAAATATGACTAAAGGTCATTTTTGTAGCCTGTCTGTACTTTATACGTGAACGGATGATTTTAGGAGGAGTGGACTCATGGCATACGCGAAATCCAAAGAGGATAAACTGAAAAAACGCAACAGACTAATAGAAGAGGCTTATCGTCAATATAAAAAGAAAGATTTTGACGCCATCAAAATTGCTGATTTAGCAAAAAATTGTCAGGTTGCTAAAGGGACAGTTTTCAACTATTTTGAATCAAAGGAAGCGTTGTTTCTCCTCCTTTTGATTAAAGAGTATGGGAAATGGTATGATGGGCTGGCAGCTAAAGTAGTGGATGTAGATGCCCTTGATACTGGGACTGTACAGCGAATTCTCTTACAATATGTGAGTGGGACAGTCACCACGAACCAGACCCTATTTCGATTAATTGGACTAAGTCACAGTCGGCTAGAGCATAATGTATCTCTTAGGATGGCGGAACAATATAGACGGTTTTTAAATGAACGCATCACCGGTCTGAGTCGGATAATGATGGAAAAGACGGCGAATATGACGATGGTTCAGTCGATTAAGCTTATGATGAGTCTTCACAGCATATTTGTAGGACAGGTCCAGATGGCTACCTTGCCGGATGTCATGCTCAAGGAGCTGCCGATGGATGAGTTAGAGGCCTACGAAATCAACTTTGAGGTAACGGTTCTTGAACAACTGAAGACTTATATGAAGGGATTGTTTGAAATATAGTTCTTTTTACCTGTTTGGCAAAGTGTTGTTTGAAAAAGTTAGCATAGGACATTATAATGATTTTATAGAGGGGATGTATAGGGACTCAGGACATCATAATTAGGTATATAGACTTACGAGGTAATCATGTGTTGTTAGGCAGAAATGTATGTGGCGCAAGAGAGGGCTTCACATATGTAGAAGTGATGATGGCTTTCATGCTGTTTGGCATGATGTTGGTCTTCGTCACAAGGATTGGCAGTTCGGTTTATGAATTCAATCGACAGTCGGGTATAGAGAGTCGTATGCCGCTGGTGGCACAGTTGGTGTATGAGAATTACAAGACCGGCATCAGTGACCCGGAAGGGTTCATGTCAAATATGGGTGCAAGTCTTGATGAGGAAAGGACTTCAGGTGAGGATGTGGTTTATAGGCGCTTCGTTGCCAGTGAAGTCGATGGTCTCTTTGATGTGGCTATAGAAGAGACTATAGTAGGTGATAACCTAAGTTTTGTGGAAATTATTATTGCCCATCCAAAAGGGCAACCAGATGAATACCGCCTTAGCGGTTCAGTACTTAGGGATTATCAATGAGAAGGTGGGCTTATAATGGGTACCAATGACATAGAGGGATTTACACTGCTGGAATTAATGGTGGCAATGTCTGTTTTTGCTATTCTCATTTTAGTGGTATATGGTACATTCTTTTCTCAATACAGCCGTATGAATCATCAAATGAATCAAGCAACAATGACAACAGAATCTACGAGAGTCATAGACCGGCTAATGTCGGTTATAGAAGATGCCAATGACCTTAGTCTGTCACGCTATCAGATTAGGGATAACGGTCGCATTATGGTTGATTGTGACAGTGATTTGTTATTGGAGGGGGCTATCTTCAGTTTGGATAGGTCTAAAAAACAACTGATTGATGCCGATGGCGGTGTGATAGCCAGTCATGTTGAAGGTATAGAATTTGTTGAGGGACCAATAACCTATGATCAAATGTACGTTGCAGAAGGTGTCATTATGGCAGTGGTAACCATGAATGATGGTGGCAGTGATTATGTGGTGAAAGGAGGCATCAATATTGAAAAATAGATGTCTTCTTAAATTACGTGAGAATCATGGAGCCGTAATGCTTCTCGTGGTCATTATTATGACGATATTGTTCAGTATAGGTACGATTGTGTTGATCTACAGTATAAGACAACACCGTTATGATGATGCTGGACGAGATCAGGTGCAGTTGGATCTGCAAGTGGATACAGCATTGGCAGAAACGATTGTTGAAATCTGTAACAGAATGGATGTCATGGGTACTATCGGTGAATTCACATTAACCCGCAACAGTCTTAGTGGTGTTTCTGGCCATAGGTATGAAGTGATGATCAGTGAAGACGATGATGAAGGTTCACTGCTATGGGAAGATGATATTGGTTTCAAAACACATAGGATTAACAGAAGTGTGTCAGATCCGTCATTGTTTGTAGAGATACATTTAACAGACATTCAGGTGAGGCTAGAAGTGACGGACGGTGTCCGTACGATTGAGAAAAAATATGTAGTGAAGATGGACAGTACGACTGCAGATTATTATCAAGTGGGAATACAGTCAATGAGATGAGGTATGGATGAAGAAGTATGTTTTCACCTTGAAGGATGACCAATTACATATTGCTTTCGTGAAAAAAAATGGAAAAAAATCAAAGGTACTGGCGACCAATACATATACGGACCTTATGGTTAGCAAAATGGTTGAGAATTATTCCCTGACACCGGTAATAAAGTTGAACCAGGTCGTGGATGATTTCCTGACAGAAACCAAAAGAAAAGGGAAAGAAGCAGAGTTCATATTGGCTTTGGATAAGGTTATTACCCGAACAATTGAAATTCCGTATTTGAAGAAAAGAGAGTTAAAAGAATACCTGACCCACCACATTTCTGATTATTTTACAGTGGATATGAACGACTACTATTATGACTACACCATTGTACAGGAACAGAAAAAGTCAAATAACTCAAAACACTTATATCAACTAAAATTGGTTGTAGTACCAAGAGGGGTCATAGCAGGGATTAAGCAGTTGTTGAGTACGATGCATCTGAAGATGGGCAGAATTTCCATTTATCCCGATATCATGCAGAATCTAAGAAAGAAAGATGAAGCCTTTGGTGTTCTGGACACAGGGGATCAACGCAGTATCTTGAATATCTATGATAAAGGATCAACCTTTATTTACGCATCCTTTGAGAACCAAGGATCTCATGAGGAGTTTTGTGATGAAGTGGAGTATTTTACAGATTTTTATGCATCAAGGCATGAAGGGCACCCACTTGAGAAGCTCTATGTTACAGGTCATTTGGCGGAATACGACAGTTTGCTGGAAATTCTCAATCAACGATTGACTTCAAGGGTGGAAAAAGTTGATCCATTGCCTCTTAAAAGATATGGCAATGCAGAAGATATCATTGCATACCCTGGTGTTATCCTGAGTCAGATACCCATTAAGGCCATTCGAGGGAAGTCTATTGATTTTAGTAAAGAAACGGCCCTTGTTGAAAAGAAAGAGAGATCATTTAAGCCTTGGCAGCTCTTTATCTTATTGAGCTTAGGGACTGTTGGTTGGTTTGTGATGTATACAGACTACTTGGATCATGAGATGGCGCTGTATGATGGTATTATTGCTGACGATGGAACCAGTCAGAATTATGAAGTGGTTTTGCAGGCTTATGAAGAAGAAAAGGCCACGCTTACGAGTATGTCTGAAAGCGTTGATTATATTAGTTCTCAAGAAATTGCTTACCTGACCAGGCTAGATCAAGTGCTTGGGTTGGTGCCGAGTGGTGTGAGTGTATCTACAATGCGTCTGGAACGGAAGGGGATCGTGCTAACCTTATCAAATATTTCCGACACAACACTCCTTATAGATACGTTGATTGCCTTTAATCAATCTGGGCTATATGAGCCGTTGGCTTTTGAACAGGTGGCCCTTAATGATGCCTTGGACTTATTTGTACTTGATTTGACCTTTGTGAATCAGGGAGGTGACGCTCTTGAATAGGAAAAAGGATCACTACAAGACGATGCTTCTCATTGTATTAATGTTCATAGGCATCAATTACAGTCTATATATATTTTACATTCAACCCTCTTATGTTCGTCTGGAAGAAGTAAAGGCGGATTTTTTTGCTGGGCAAGAGAATGTTGACTACCAACAATACCTTGAATCGGCCATTGATGAGATTCAAGTTGACATTGATATGCTACAGTCAGCGGAATCGGAATATGAATCCCTGGTCGCAAATAATATCGATACGATTCAAATTGCATATGATATATACAGGTTCGCGAGCCGTCATGATGTTGAAGCGGAGGAAGTGACCTATTCGATGGTTGAGATAGATCAGTATCTCTACAAGGTATCCAATACTGAAGAGGCGGCAGGGGATATTTCGGATGAAGGGGTGGAAGTGTCTTTGGAACCGGTTGTAGAAGAAGTGTTGCCGCTGTACGTCACTGTTCCAATAACGGTCGTATTTGTCGTACCAGAGGCGAGTCTGCAACCGTTTTTGGCGGATCTGGCCAATATGACAGAGGAGAAGTTGTTTTTTGTCGGGGGTGAGATCGCAGCGGAACAAAGGTCTGAATCGATTGCGGAGGGAGAGACTGAAGGGATGGCCGATACGGTAAAGCTAACCCTTAATTATGAATCGTATATGGATACGGCCAATCTAAGTGAAGCAGATGCATTCGGCTATGAATTCTATGAAGTTAATGAAAGTCATGAGGATTTGTCCGATATGTTTGAAGCGATAAAGGTCAATGAAGACCAATAATGAGAATGAGAGGAAAAGAATATGAAACGATTAAGAGATGACAAAGGTTTTACGTTGGTTGAACTGATGATTGTACTGTCAATCATCGCAATACTTGCAGTTGTGTTGGTACCAAGAGTGGGGAATATGAGAGCCTCGGCAAGAGAGCAAGGTGTTGCAGCTAACATGAACAGTATAAGAGCCTATTTGGAGCTGAACAGCAATGATCGTTCCAGTAATACAGGAACAGAAGAATCAAGACTGATCAGTGCTCTTAGAGATGAGTTCACCTATGACACATCCACTGGTGCTACAGGCAATTCAATCATTAACCCTTTTACCGATGGTTATGAAATTAACTGGTGGGAAGACAATGGGCAAGATGATACTTCTGTACTAGTGCAAGGTTACAACGCCAGCATCACTTCAGCATTAACAAACAATGGATACTTTGGAACAACGAGAACCGGTGCAGCAGGTAAAGTCGTAGTCATGTGTTGCACTGATGGCTATATTATCTATGGATATGATTCAGAGGGTGTTCCTACTACGTATCAGATTGTGCGATAAGACAACAGTATGATCCACTTTTATTACCGTCAAACGTAATGGTAATTAATGTGGGTCATACTAGGATTTCAAGGATGAATTAGGAGCCTTTTATGGCAAAAGTTAAGAAAAGACTTGGAGAACTGCTTATAGAATCAGGAATGATTACAGAAGATGTCTTACGTACAGCCTTGGCGATTCAAAAAGGATCAGGCATGAAGCTTGGTGAGGTATTGATCCGTGAGAAATTTCTGTCTGAGGAGCAGATTCTCCAAGCAGTAGAGATGCAGCTGGGTATACCGGCCATTGATTTGAATAAAGTGAACATCAGGCAGGAAATCATTGATATCCTGCCTGATAATCTTGTCAGGAAATACAACGTACTACCGGTTGATTTGATCAACGGACAGTTGATGGTTGCTATGAGTGATCCCTTGAATTACTATGCCATTGAAGATATTAGGGCGGTATCGGGTTATTTGACAAGAGTGTCCATTGCCCTACATCATGAAGTGGAAAATCAGATTGATCGATATTATGGACGTACGCAAGCGGTGGAAGCTGTCAAAGACTATAAGAGGAGCTTTAGCGGCAAGAGGAAGTCTCAGCTCCTTGAAGATACAGAAGAAATCGATGAAAGCAATGCACCGATCATCAAATTTATTAATACAATCATTGAGAATGCTCTTTTGAACGGTGCTTCAGATATTCACATTGAACCTCAGGAGAGTGAAATGAGGGTTCGTTTCAGGGTTGATGGGGTCATGCAGGAAATTATGACAACTGAGCCGGGAATGATTGAGGCGGTGGTAAGTCGAATCAAGATTATGGCTGATCTGAATATTGCAGAACGCCGCATTCCTCAAGATGGTAAAGTCAGTTATCGGGTAAAGGGCCGGAGTATTGATCTAAGAATCTCTGTAGTTAATACCATGTGGGGCGAAAAAGTGGTCATGCGTCTTTTGGATAAAAGTAACTTTATGCCTAACCTGAAAGGACTTGGACTTACAGAGACGGATCATGACAAGATGGCCCGGATCATCAGTCAGCCTCATGGCATAGTTCTGGTATGTGGACCAACAGGAAGTGGTAAGACCACAACCCTTTATTCTGTCCTTAATGAAATCAATGATGTCAGCAAGAATATCATCACCATTGAAGATCCTGTGGAATACAACTTTAAGAACATCAGTCAGATGCAGGTGAATACTAAGATTGGGTTTCATTTTAGCACCGGATTACGAGCTATATTACGCCAGGACCCTGATATTATCATGGTTGGTGAAATTAGGGATAATGAGACTGCAGAGATTTCTGTAAGATCAGCTTTGACCGGACATCTGGTTTTATCAACCATTCACACAAACACTGCTGTAAGCACCATAACACGGCTCGAAGATATGGCGATCAAGCCATTTTTGTTGTCATCAACCATTGCTGGTGTTGTGGCACAGCGTTTGGTAAGGAAAATATGTCCCAATTGTGCAGAAAGTCATATGACAGATGAACGGGAAATGAGACTGTTGAACCTAAAGGCGCCTGTAGAAGTGAAGCAGGGGGCAGGGTGCAGCTTGTGTAACAGTTCGGGTTACAAAGGAAGAACAGCGATATTTGAAGTACTAGAAGTCACAAGAGAAATCAAGAATCTGATTGATCAGGGTGCAACAGAAGCGATGATAGAAGATGCCGCTGTATCGGATGGAATGCGTTTTCTACGAGAAGCCTGTAAGGATAAAGTTCTTGATGGTGTTACCACCATTGACGAAATGCTTCGTGTGACTTATGGAGATGTATAGAGATGGCAAAATACAGTTATAAAGCCTTTGATGCATCCCACACCATTATTAAAGGGATTGTTGAGGAAGATGATATCTCAGTAGCGAAAGATGTACTGGTTTCAAGAGGGTTACAGGTTATTGCTATAAGAAAAAAAATTGTCCTAGGTGACGTTCGCATTGGTGGTGGCCTTACTATGGAACAACTTTCAGGTTTCTGTGGAGAAGTGGCTGTTATTCTGGGATCAGGTGTATCCATATTGAGAGGACTGGAGATTCTATATGAACAGGCCACGGACAGGTATTATAAGCGGGTCATCGGCGATATGCAAAAGAATGTTAAGAAAGGTATGAACCTTTCCCTGGCTATGGAACAGACGAAATCCTTTCCGGATTTGCTTGTGGATATGGTTGCTTCAGGTGAAGTCAGCAGTCATCTTGTGGACGTGCTTTTTAGTATGGAAGATTTTTACGGCAGAGAAGCAAGCATACGATCTAAGATCAAAGGGGCAGCAATTTATCCCCTGATTCTGCTTGGTGTGGCCATTGTTATGGTTATATTCTTCAATCTGTTCGTATTCTCGGAACTGAAAAAGCTCTTTGCTGGTATGGACGATTTACCACTGATGACGAGGACGCTGATTGGTGGCATGGATTATATGAATGAGCACCCATTAACAATTATGGGGGTTGCAGTGGGATCGTTTTTTCTTATTTACATTCTTAGGGAAATGCCGCTTTTGAGACTTTTTTTCGATCGAACAAGCCTTCAGATGCCTGTCATTGGTCAGGTGAAGAAAGATATCATTGCTGCTCGGGTCAGTGCAAGTATGGCCATATTCATTCAAAGTGCTGTACCTTTGACAAAGGTCCTTGAGGTGGTATCAACAATAGCGGCGAATCGTCATACATCAAGGTTGATTGATGAGGCCAAAGAAGAGATTATCCGAGGGCGTAATATATCGGATGCCTTTGAAGAGGCTGGTGCCTTTGAGACGATGGTAGTGCAGATGATACGGATTGGTGAAGAAACAGGCAAGCTAGAGGAGATGCTGTTTAAGCTGGCATCTATATATGAAAAGAAGAGTAGTACAGGCATAGCACGTCTTGTTGCTTTGATAGAGCCGATGTTTACGCTTGTGGTTGGGTTGGTTGTAGGTGTTGTAATCTTTGCCATGGCTATGCCGATTTTTAACATGTCAAGCTTGTTAGGACGGTAAAAAACAAATGGGCCCTTAGTTAGCTGAAGCGACATTTTAACGATAGACTTGTTTAATGAGATGTGGTATCATTGATTTGATACCGAATATTAAGAATGAAATGATTGATTGAATGTATTTTAGTTGAAGTAACATGAATTTCTTAAGTTCATTTTAACGTTAAAATGGGTGAACATCGATATGGCTGTATAGGATGAGCGTAAGTTGCGGGACTAGCCATATCATCAGTAAAGATGGCAATAGATAGGTGATGTGATAGCCTTGCATCATCTATGGGCAGGAGGTCGCATGAGTGAAATAAGACATATTCAGACAGACGAAGAGATTAAGATATTCTCCGATCCATATAGGATGAGAATCATCAATGCATACATTAAGGCAGGAGAGCCAATGACGGTGAAAGGTGTTGCTGACTTAATGGGTGAGGTGCCGGCGAAGGTGCATTACCATGTGAAGAAGTTGATTAGTATAGACATCCTGAAGCTGGATCACACTGAGGTCATCAATGGCATCACTGCCAAGTATTACGCGTTAACAACAGATCAATTCAGGGTGGCATATCAGAACACTTCCGGGCAGAAGGCGTTATTTGATTCAACAACGAATATGATTCTTAGCGTAGTGGATGATTATAAGACAGACATTGTACGTAATGCAGAATACATTAAGACCCATGAGGCAGATGATCAAGATGCCAAGAATGGTTATTTTGCGAAAGAGACCCTTCGCTTGAATCGTGAGGAGTACGATGCCTTTGAGAAAGAAATGATTGAGCTTTACAGTAAATACAGGGCGAAGGTGAGCGATGATCAAGTGCCATACGATATGTTTGTCGGATGGTCAAAGCGCTATGAATGAAGAACAAAACCTTTGTGAGAAGGTAATATACAAAGGATGTATCGTAGGTCATATGAAAAGACGCTTATAGCATATCAAGAAGAGGAAGTTCCGGTGACAATAGCCACGGGAACTTCCTCTTTTTCTAAATGGCCTTGGTTGCATTTTGTAGCCATCCGACTTCGTCGGTATCTAGGAGAGGCGAAAGTTTTTCAAAGACTTCTTTATGATAGGTGTTAAGCCATTCGATTTCTTCGTTTCTCATAAGTGACTTATCAATGCACCTGGTGTCAATGGGGCAATAGGAGATGACATCAAAGTTCAAGTAGGTACCTGTTTCGTTTGAGGCGGCTTCTTTGACAATGACGGTGTTTTCTGTCCGGATACCATGCTTTCCTTCTTTATAAATGCCAGGTTCGTTAGTGAGAACCATGCCAGGTGCTAGAACCACATCCGTATGTTCCTTTTTTATTCTGGCAGGTCCCTCGTGAACACCGAGCAGGTAACCGACGCTGTGACCTGTGCCGCATTTATAATCGATGTGGTTCTCCCACATGATTTGACGAGCGATAATATCTAAGTTGGTGCCAGTGACACCTTGGAGGAAATGAACTCTGTTAAGGCGTATATGTGCAATTAACACAAGGGTGAAATCTCGAATTTCTTCTTCTGTCAATGGACCAGCTGTGAACGTTCGTGTAATATCTGTGGTGCCGTCCATGTACTGGCCACCTGAATCCAATAGAAATAAACTCTTGGCTGGAATCTTTGGTGAATTATTTTCGGGGGTGCTGTAATGCATCATTGCAGCATTGGAACCGTGGGCAGGTATGGATTTGAAACTTGTCTCTATGAATAATGATTGCTGGGAACGAAAATGAGCGGCCTTGAGCTCTACATCAGCCTCAGTCAGTTCACCGGAAGCAACATTGTTATCGAACCAATGGAGTAGCTTGACCATAGCGGCACCGTCTTTAATCTGAGCCTGTCTTAAGTTATTTTCCTCTGTTTCTGATAGGCGGGCTTTCATGTGAAATACTGGATCGCTGCAATGGATGTGCATATTATTGGTTGAAGTCGAGGATACCATTAATGCGTTAACCTTATCTGGGTCTAAGAGAATGGCTTCATCTTTGAGTTGTGATAGGTAGCTATAAAAATTATCATAGGGCAAGATATCGACTTGATTCCTATACAATATTTCGGTAACGTTAGCATCTAGTTGTTGCTTTTTGATAAACAACTGAGCTGATGTTGCGGTGATAATTGCATAAGCATAGGCGACTGGTGTGTGGGCTACATCATTGGCGCGGATGTTGAAAAGCCATGCGATATCGTTCAAAGAGCTCATTATATAGGCGGTGGCATTTTGCTTGTTCAGTGTATGACGTAAGGTACTGATTTTATCAGAGGCAGTTTGACCTGTGTATGCCAATGGGTGGACAAAAACCTTTGTCAGAGGGTAATCAGGGCGAGAGTCCCAAGCGGATTCGGCCAAATCCTGTGAGGTGATGTAGCTATAATTCTTTGATTTCAGACATCTATGCAGTTTGCTTTCCTCAGAAGCGGCAATAAGCCGTCCGTCATAGCCAATAGAACCTTCGTTGTTAAGTTCCTCCAGAATCCATTCTTCCAGTGTAGGATATCCAGCCATATCCATTTTCATAAGAGTGATGGACGACCCTTTGAGTTCACGTTCAGCCTGTATGAAATAACGTCCATCAGTGAAGAGGGCAGCTTTTTTAGCTGTGACAACCAGTGTACCGGCAGAGCCTTTGAAGCCGCTTAGGAATTGTCTTGCTTTGAACCTATCGGCAACATACTCGCTGAGATGGGGGTCAGCACTTGGCTGTATATATAAATCGATAGAGGCATCCGACATTCCTTGCCTCAGTTTCGTAAGGTGTTGTATAATTGGGTTTGGCACTATTGGCCTCCTTCCTGCTTAAGAATAAGCGTTAGAAAAATTTGGACGTTATTATCATATCATTCTGGAAGAAGGGGGACAACATAATTCTTTGAGACGAAGGATTCGTCGATGGAGGAATGGAATGACTTTAGAATTTTTACCGATGACTGAGGGCTATGCAAAAGATGCCTTAGCTCTTTATAATGCTTATATTTTAACCTCAACAGCGACTTTCAGTATTGAACCACTGAAAAAAGAGGAAATGGATTACCTCCTGTTCACAGGATTGGAAAGATTTCCTTCTTATGCAATTGTATATGATGGAGAATTTGCCGGCTATGTCATGTTGAATCGATATAAGCCAAGAGAAGCTTATGATGGGACGGCAGAAGTTACCGTATATCTGGACGAGTTCTTTCATGGACGTGGTATTGGACGTCAAGCCTTAGAACATATAGGATCTGTTGCGAAGCAATATAAGTTCAGAGCTTTGCTAGGTGTCATATGTGCAGAGAATGAAGCGAGCATAGCACTTTTTGAAAAAGAAGGGTATTTTAAGTGCGGGCACTTTAAGGAAGTTGGGGTGAAATTCGACAGGGTACTGGACGTGGTCATTTACGAGAAGTTATTAGCCTAGTGACGGCTGATAATTGACACGACTAGAATAGAGACTGAATTTTCAAAAATAATGAGTGCTACAATTTATTTGAATTGATTCACTTCTGGATCATAATGATAATTGACTTTGGATAAGGGTTCGATTATTTCCTCCGGCTGACAATTGCAGCTAAGACATAAGTCTTCTAAAGTCGGATGAAAATCCCTAAGTTTCATATTCACAGTGCTTAAAAGTATAATAGGGTCTTTGGGTAACATGATGATCCTCCTTCATTAAATATGTTTATATATCATATCATGGGTGATAATTATTATCAAGTGAAGTCGATGTGCCGTTGTTTTTGTGATATAATAAGTCGTACCTATTACTTATGACGTTATCATCACATCCAGTAGGAGAGTGTAAAATGAATAAACATCCGTGGTTATCTGAAAAAAAATGGGCTGTTGTTGGTGCAAGTACCAACCCAAGCAGCTACGGTAATAGAATAACAGCGAGTCTCATGAAGCACGGTTATGAAGTTGTACCTGTGTCACCTAAGTATCCAGAGGTGGAGGGCTTGCCAACGGTATCATCCATAAGAGACTATAAAGGTGAGATTGATGTGGTGGATTTTGTGGTCAACCCTCAGATTGGTTTGTCTATTATGGATGAAGTTATTGAGGCGGGTATTAAGAAAGTATTGCTTCAACCGGGCACTGCAAGTGATGAGCTGATTGACAAGGCAAGGGGAAGTGGGATTGAAGTCATTCAATCCTGTGTGCTTGTCTTGTTGGCTTGGGAAGACTGATAGGGCGCCATGTGATGTGTGCTAAATGTTAAAGGGTCTCATTCAATAACCGTTCTGTAAGGTGGCAATGTTGCGGCTTCGGTTAAACCAATGGCAGGTCTCCTAGAGATTCTCGGGTTGTGAGTTGGTTATTCTGATATCTGGCATCAGAGGAAACATCCCTACCGAACCAAAGAGGCGGCATGAAACGGTTTGCATCCTCCATTGAAGCGAATTCGACTTCAGCTAGGGTTAGGCCGGATAGCATACCATCAAAGATATCTAACTCTACTGTGTGGTTATTGTAGGGGATAAGATATCTTCTTTTTTCGATCATTGGATAGTCGGTCTTGGTGGCTAGATGTTCGTATTCTTCTTTTGTGATTTGCAGTTCAAATTCTTCCCTTGCAATAAGTCCCTTTCCTTTACAAGTTAGAATATATGCTTCATTTTTTTGACGAATTCGAATCACCGGCGTGGTTGAAATGTAGCCCTGCTTAATATGGATCATTTCATAATCCTTCAAATCGGGCAGTGTTTTTATTAGGTATTTTCTCTCTATTTCCATTGTAATCCTTTCTATTTATGGTAGACTGTTGATAAAACACAATAACTTAAGCAGGAATCGCTTTAATTATCGTAACGTTTTGCTTTGTGGTTACTTCAACGGATGGGTCATTAAATCAATCAAACAATCGTAATGGTAATTAAAGTGATTCCTGCTAGTTTGTATAATAACATAAGCGCAGTTTTGCAGTCTATGCAGTTATAAGAAATGCGTAAAGGAAAGTGTAGGAGGTTCTTATGAGTAAGATAGCGGTTTTCATGGCTGTCGGATTTGAAGAAATCGAAGCAGTCAGCACCATCGATGTATTAAGACGTGGTGGCTTGGAAGTGGATATGATCTCAGTATCAGGCAGTGAATTGGTTGAGGGTGCTCATGGCATCATTATGAAATGTAACCGTCTCTTTTTTGATGTGGATTACAGCGATTATGACGCTTTAGTACTTCCGGGCGGTATGCCGGGCACGGAGAACCTTGGTAAACATGAAGAGTTAATCTCATTAATCGGTGACTTTTACAAAGAGGGAAAAAAGATAGCAGCTGTTTGTGCAGCACCTACCATTCTTGGTGGTATGGGTCTGTTGGATGGTAGAGAAGCGATTTGCTATCCGGGCATGGAAGAAGGTCTGGGTCAGGCGATTGTCAGCAGAGCCCATATTGTTGCTGATGAACAAATTATCACTGGGCGAGGCGCTGGGGTGGCCATGGATTTTGGGTTGGCCATTCTTAGGTGGTTCATTCCAGCAGAAGAGGTGGCGGATTTAAGAAATAGATTGGTGTTGCCTTAGTACTTATAGAACCTTTAACGGTGATGGATAATCCGCATTACTATTTAGTGTGAAATGAAATTAGTGGAGAATATTTATTTTTTAATAATCCATTTGGCGCGTATTTCTGAAGTAAATAGGTATTTGTTCAGAAATATTGACGTTGATTCTATCTGGGGCGTATAATGAATTTGTAACCAGATGAAATCACCGTCGACCCTGGTAAAGGAGGCGTTGACATGAGGCGGAATATTAGTGAAACCATAAGCCATGGCACTTTGGCTAATATCATCGATTATGTGAGAGACCACTACGCGTTGGAAGGTATTAAGAACAGTGAGTGGATATATTTGACAGAACACGAACGTTCTCAAGGCGATTTGGAATCAACCTATAATTTGATTCCATTCAGTGACTTTGATGTTTACAGACAATTCGAGATACATTAATGAGTGCATTATCAGATATATATATAGCGAACTAAGTTGAAATGAAAAAAAGAAGACCGCTAAGCGGTCTTCTTTTTAATAGATGGCAATGACATAGACCATTAACCCGATAAATATAATGGCACTTGGAAGAAGAAGGCTGTAGGTGTAGGTATAATGAATCTGTCTATGCAAGTAGGTGTCTTTAAGGTGGTTGCTGATTTCATTGGCATCGATCTCTGCGGAAGTCATGAGTTCGTGTTTGTATTTGGTGGAGAGTCGAGACCTTATTAAAGCGGTACTATAGCCGATGCTGTTAAATGCGCCGCTTTCTTGGATGAACATGATGCAGCTAATGAGTAGTATTGGTGCATTTAGAAAAAATAGATAGTCAATATACCGATGGAATAGGGATTCTTTCGGTGTAATTATCAGATTGATAAATATTGTTAGCAAAATTGATGAAAGAATGATAAAAACGAAGGTGATTACTCCGAAAATTACTTTTTTTTGTTTGTACATGCCTGACTCCTAAGGTTGTGGTAGTAGATTTCTTGTTGATTTTATTATAGGGAATGTGCTAATATAGTGCAAGAACATGTTAAAAAGTATTTGACGATAAACAAATTTTTACAGTTGCAGTGGTCCAGTTGTACAGTGTTGCAGTGTCAGTCATTGTGTGCTGAAAGTTGTTTTTGGTCAGAATAGTGCAACAATACGACGATATAGAGAGTATTTTGCATTAATTTTTAACTTGTTATATAATTGGATGGAATGGGACTTCTCATTTCAGTTCGATTGCAACACAAATAAAAGGCGTGAATCGTGAGATTTACAGAAAACGGAGGTAGTTATGAAAAAGATTCTATCATTGCTTCTGATCCTTGTGATGGCAGCAAGCCTTGCAGCTTGTGGCAGCCAAGAGACGACAACTGAGGAAGAAGCAACCACAGGAACAACTGAAACATCTACAGGTGAGGAAGCTGCGGGGGATGTTGACGGTGACCCAATCGAGGTTATGAAAAACGTCAACGCGAGAAAAGCAATAGCCATGGCATTTGACAAAGTGTTCATTACTGATGAAATTCTTGGTAATGGTTCTTTGCCGGTAGACTATTTCGTACCAACTGGTTTGGCATCCGATCCAGACGGTAATGATTTCAGAAGCGCTTACCCAGAAGGCTGGAATGCTTACGATGTTGATGCGGCAGCTACTTACTGGGCGACTGCTAAAGAAGAAGCTGGTTTTGATACTGTAACAATCGAACTTCTTAACTATGACAGTGAAAGCTCAAGAAAAATCGGTGAGCACATCAAGGCTCAACTTGAAGCGAACCTTGAAGGCCTTACTGTTACAATCAACGCTCAACCATTTGAAAATAAACTTGAACTTCAATCTAGCGGTCAATACCAATTGAACTTTGCTGGTTGGGGTCCTGACTACCCAGACCCATTGACATTCCTTGATATGTGGGTAACTGGTGGTGGATTCAACGAAACTGGTTTTGCTAACGAAGAGTACGATAGTCTCATCGAAGCATCTAAGACTGGTGAACTTGTAACTAAACCGTTTGAAAGATGGGAAGCAATGCAAGAAGCGGAAAGAATTCTTCTTGAAGACTATGCTGTACTTGCACCAATCTTCCAAAGATCTCTTACTTATGTTGAAAGACCATACCTTAGCGGTATTTACTACCATTCATTCGGTGGTGATTACACATATAAGAGAGCTACTACTACTGAAAATGACGGTGTCATCATGTTGACGGATACATCTGATATCCCATCCATGAACTCATCTGTTGCAACGGATGCTGTTTCTTTCGAAGCGTTTGCAAACGTTATGGAAGGTCTTGTAATGCTTGGTGAGAATGATGTTGTAGAACCTGGTGTTGCTGAAAGCTGGGAAGTGTCTGAAGATGGTCTTACATACACATTCCACTTAAGAAGTGATTCTGTATGGTCTGATGGTGAAGCTGTTACTGCGGATGACTTCGTATATGCTATCCGTAAGTTCGTAGTGCCAGAGACTGGTTCACAATATGCATTCATGGCTGAGACTGCTGGTATCAAGAACGCTGCTGCTGTCGCTGCTGGTGATCTTCCTGCTGAAGATCTTGGTGTATCTGCACCTGACGCATCAACCGTTGTCATTGAACTTGAACTTGCTGTACCTTACTTCCTTAAAGTGTTGACTTTCCCTTCCTTCTACCCACAGAACCAAGTGTTCGTAGAAGCTCAAGGTGAAGCTTATGGTACTTCCATTGAGACAACTCTTTATAACGGTGCTTACGTACTTAGTGCTTGGGAAATCGGTTATGAGTATGCTTACACTAAAAATGACCTTTACTGGGATGCTGCCAACACTTCTAACGAAGGTGTTAACTTCAGAATCATCAAAGACGTAAACACAGGTGTTAACCTATACGAAACAAGTGAGATTGACAGAATCGGTCTTGATGCTGACAACCTTCCAACTTACCTTGATGATCCTAACCTTAAGATCAACAACCAGACAACATTGTTCTACTTGATGATGAACACTGGTTTTGAAGGGTTTGGCGAGTAATCGATACATTATAAGTGTATTGATGGCATAGTCATCTTATAAGTAACATTGATATGATCAATTGCCCTATGGTTTATAGGGCAATTGTCAATAAGTTGCGTGGCACATTCGCTGGTTCGAATGTACACGCAATTTATTATGTCTTAGAAGTATGTAGTGACATAGGTAACGTATATCTTTACTTTAGAGGTTTTGAAGTGCAATATGCATCTTATTGAAGCAACAGGTATGTTGCTGTTCAAAACCTGTATAAGTAGGTATTCAATCATAATGATAAGAGTGAAAAAGCAGATTGCCAATAAAAAGTGCTTTGAAACTTTAATCGTATAATCAGTGGAGGTGATTCTAAGGTCATGTTGAAATTTATTGTTAAGCGTGTGTTGGTTGGTCTGATGACGCTTTTTATCATCGTGTCCGTAACATTCTTCTTGTTGCAGATCATGCCTGGTACACCGTTCAATGACGATAAGCTCAGTGAGTACCAAATTAGTATTATGAAAGAAGCTTATGGTCTTGGGGAACCGGTCGTCGTTCAGTACAAGAATTATATCCTTAAGATGTTCCAGGGGGATTTTGGTACATCCTTTAGATATGACAATCAAAAAGTGGCTGACTTGATTAAAGATCGTCTTTTATACACGACTTGGGTTGGTATGGAAGGGCTTGTTTTTGGTCTTATTGTTGGTATAGTGCTAGGTGCACTTGCTGCCCTAAAGCGAAATTCCGTTTGGGATAGCCTTGTTGTTGTTATAGCGATCATTGGCGTGTCAGTGCCATCCTTCGTTATTGGTGCATTGTTACAGTTAGGTGTTGGGGTTAAGCTTGGCTTATTGCCTGTTGCCTTTGATAAGACGTTTGCGTCATCGCTTATGCCGGCATTTGCCTTATCCCTTTTTGTTATTTCTTCAACGGCAAGATTCATGAGAACAGAACTGGTAGAAGTACTTGGTTCTGATTACATATTACTTGCCAGAGCCAAAGGGCTTTCTAATCTTAGCGTCATTTATAAGCATGCTATTCGAAATGCTTTAATTCCGGTTGTAACTTTGGTTGGACCTTTGGCTCTTAGCCTATTGACTGGTTCTGTTGTTATCGAGAGTATTTTCGGTGTGCCAGGTGTCAGTTTCCTTATGGTTGAGGCGGTTAATAGGAATGACTACTTTGTTATTCTTGGTATTGCAACCTTCTATAGTGCTTTATATATTGCGATCTTAATTATTACGGACATCCTATATGGTGTCATTGACCCTAGAATCAGAGTTGGAGGTGGGGCTAACTAATGGATAATAAAACAAACCTTACCAAAGACATGTTTGAACGTGTGGAGATGGACCTGGCTTCACAAGAGAAGATTTCCCGCCCTAGTTTGACGTTTTGGCAGGATGCTGGACAGCGATTGATGCATGATAAGGCTGCGAGATTCGCGGCTGGACTTTTGCTCGTGCTTGTCATTATGGCTTTCATAGGTCCGATGATGACCCAATATTCTTATGATGAACAGATACAGCCTCTGTCATCTCATACTAAGTTGCCGCCAAGAATTCAAGGCCTTGAAAAGCTAGGGATTTTTGATGGGACAATGACCTTGACAGTTGGTGTTAATGGTCTTGCCCGTTATGATGAATCCGAGTACATTATTCTTGACGAATTTACAGAGATTCAAGAGGGCACAGGTGACGAAGTACAGAAGTACAAAATCAAAGAGTTGACTTACGTCAAAAAAGGTGTACCTGATGCGTACTTTTGGTTCGGTACGGATGAGCTTGCCAGAGACAATTGGGCAAGAGTTTGGGAAGGGGCACGTATTTCCCTTTTCATCGGTTTGATTGCAGCGCTGATTGACGTGTTGATTGGTGTAACATATGGTGCAATTGCCGGGTACTTTGGTGGTACTACTGACATGATCATGATGAGAATCATTGAAGTCATCTCAGGGATTCCAGCTTTGGTTATCATCATTCTCTTCATTCTTTTCATGGAACCAGGGATTATTCCAATCGCTCTGGCGATTGCCATTACAGGCTGGATTGGTATGGCGAGGATTGTCCGATCTCAATTCATGAAGTTGAAAGGACAGGAATTCATCCTTGCATCCCGTACCATCGGTGCTTCTGACTTACGTATGATTATGAAGCATTTCCTTCCTAATGTTTTAGGACAGATGATCATCATGATTACATTCTCCATTCCTGGAGCGATTTTCTATGAGGCATTCCTAGCCTTTATCGGTCTTGGAGTTCCGCCGCCAAACGCTTCTCTTGGTGTTTTGATTAGTGATGGTTACAAACTGATGAAGACAGCACCACACCTGATGCTTGTACCGTCAGTGGTCATCAGTTTACTGATGCTCTCTTTAAATCTGTTTGCTAACGGTTTAAGAGATGCCCTTGATCCAAAAATGAGAAATATGTAGGAGGAAGATACTTATGTCTAATGGTCATAAAATACTTGAAGTAAAAGATTTGAAAGTTTCCTTCCAGACCTACGGCGGCGAAGTACAAGCGGTACGCGGCGTTAATTTTGATCTCTATGAAGGAGAAACCCTCGCCATTGTCGGTGAGTCTGGTTCGGGAAAATCGGTAACAGTAAAAACCCTCATGCGCCTTCTTTCTAATAATGCATTAATAAAAGGCGGAGAAGTTAACTTTGACGGTCGCAACCTTCTTGAATTGCCTATGGGTGAAGTCGAGAAAGTTCGTGGCCGCGATATAGCCATGATCTTCCAAGATCCAATGACAGCACTTAACCCTGTCATGACCATTGGTAAGCAAATCATGGAAGGTATTATCAAACACCAAGGACTTAGCAAAAGTGAAGCGAAAGCTAAGGCTGTTGAATTGATTTCACTCGTCGGTATTGATCAACCTGAAAAAAGATTCAAGCAATACCCGCATCAGTTTTCTGGTGGTATGAGACAGCGTATGGTTATTGCAATTGCACTGTCCTGTAATCCTAAGATTCTTATTGCGGATGAGCCGACAACAGCACTTGACGTTACAATTCAAGCCCAGATTCTTGAATTGATCAAAGAACTACAGGAAAAAACAGGTGTTGCCGTTATATTTATCACTCATGACCTTGGGGTGGTAGCTAATGTGGCAGATCGTGTTGCGGTAATGTATGCTGGTAAGATTGTTGAAATTGGTACGTCCGATGAGATCTTCTATACACCAAGACACCCGTATACTTGGGGGCTTCTTGCTTCAATGCCAAGTCTTGATACGGATGAAGATTCATTATACTCAATACCTGGTTCTCCACCAGACCTTCTTCATCCACCAAAAGGTGATGCATTCTCAATTCGTAGTGAATTTGCCCTTAAGATCGATAAGGAAATGGATCCTGAATTGACGAAGATCACAGATACACACTATGCGGCGACTTGGTTGCTTCATGAGCATGCACCGAAGGTGACACCGCCTTCAGTTGTTAGAAAGTTGTGGGAGGAGGCAGGACTCGATGTCTGATAAGAATAAGGAAGTACTGCTGAAAGTAAGAAATCTCTCTCAGCATTTCAAGTTGGGTAGACACGGTGTTGTTAAAGCCGTTGATAATGTTTCCTTTGATGTTTATAAAGGTGAAACACTTGGGTTGGTTGGTGAGTCCGGTTCCGGTAAAACGACAACAGGACGTTCCATTATCCGTTTATATAACCCTACAGGCGGTGAGATTACTTTCGACGGTCATAGGATCGATGGTAAGCTTACCCGTGAGAAAAAAGGCATCATGAACAAGAACATTCAGATGATATTCCAGGACCCTCAGGCGTCCTTGAATGGCCGTATGACCGTGGGGGATATCATTGCAGAAGGTTTGGATATTCATGGTCTTTATAAGACGAAGCAAGAACGCAGTGAGAAGGTCTATGAGATTCTTGAGATTGTTGGTCTAAATAGAGAGCACGCTTCAAGATACCCTCATGAATTCTCAGGCGGTCAAAGGCAACGTATCGGTATTGCAAGAGCACTGATTCTTGAGCCAAGACTTGTCATCGCTGATGAACCTATCTCTGCTTTGGATGTATCCATCCAGGCACAGGTGGTAAACTTGATGAATGTTCTTAAGAAAGAACGTAACTTGACATACTTGTTCATTGCCCACGACTTGTCCATGGTCAAGTATATCAGTGACAGGGTAGCGGTTATGCATAAAGGAAAGATTGTAGAGCTTGCAGAGAGTGATGAGCTTTACAAGAACGCATTACATCCATATACCCAATCACTCTTGTCAGCCATTCCATTGCCTGATCCAAGATCTGAGAAAACACGCAAGCGTCATGGTTATGACCCGGCAAAAGAGCACGATTACAGTCAAGTGAAACCAGAATGGCTTGAAGTGTCAGAAGGTCACTTCATCCTTGCAACAAAGGCTGAACTTGCTAAGTGGTCTGCACAATAAATTGTTCAATGCATGACGTTTAAGAGTAATTTTAAACATTCAGGTGGCCATCTTGACTTAGGTTAGGGTGGCTGCCTTTGTTTTTAAATAAACTTGGCATAGTAAAAAAACAACTTTTCTAGTGCAATCCGTTACCTACTGTGCTATAATCCCATCTTTGACACTTGTCAGAAAGTGAAAGCTCGCAAACCCTCTGAAATTGGGGCTTTCGAGCTTTTTTGCTTCTTGTATTTTTGCGTACTATTTCTTACTTTTTAGTTTTTTTGAAAATTTTCTTCATTTCTTTATCACTAACTATCTGATAATCTGTTCTGAATCCAAATGAATCATGTAGCGCATCTGTAAAATCAGTTCTTCTATAAGTTGGAATGTAGCCTTGGCCAGTAACCGAATAAAAGTTCATGTCCTTTAATTGACTCACTATCTCGGAGGTTGTGAATTGGTTATCTAATTGTTTTTCTAAATATCTGTACAAAACAAGAGCCAGGAAACAAGTCGTAAAATGTGCTTTTATTCTTTCGTCTTTTTGAAGATATACCGGACGTGCTTTAAACTCACTTTTCATAATTCTAAAACACTCTTCAATCTCCCACCGTCTATGGTTGATTTTAGTGATTTCGCTAACGTCTTCATCTAGATTGGTGCATACAGCATAGAAGCCATCATACTTGCTTTCTTCAGCAATGCTATCTTCGTTAAGATAGTAGAGGGTCTCTTCAGCAACTTCTCCGTCACTAGTAACGTTTGTAGAAGTTATGAAACGTTTATAATCATTTTGTCTTTTCTTGCCTATACTTTTTGGATTGGTAGCAATAAGTTTTGATGCACGTTCAAGTTGCTTATTCCTAATCTGGCGCTGATAGCTGCGATATTTAAGAGAAAAGGTAACAATCAGTTTTTGCTCTAGATCATTTTCCTTAATCCAACGTTCTTTGTAAAAGGTCACATTCCTATATTTATCCCAAAGTTCATCATCCTCATCGAATTTGCGTAAATCAAAGGTTTCGTTTGATTTGTTATGCATCCATCCGGTTGGTTCCAAAGCCCATTCTTTTAGAAAACTCTTAAGCTTTTTGATGGATTGAGTTGTGATGAAGGAACGATCGCTTATGTTGTTGAATTTTCGATTGTCATTCGATGATAGGCCGGCATCGGTGCAGACAACAAACTTCGAAAGCTCGAAGTCCTTGATGATCTGTTTCTCTAAAGGCTTTAGTGTCACTTGTTCGTTGGTGTTCCCGCTGTGAATGCTAAAAGCCAGGGGAATACCATCTCCATCCATGAAAAGGCCCATCTCCACGATAGGAGTGGGGCGATGTTCTTTTGAAGGGCCGTATTGTTTAAGCCCATCTTCCTGCTCAATCTCAAAGAAATAGTTCGTACAGTCATAGTAAAGAACTCGGTCATTGCGTTTAGAAACAGCAAGGCTGTTTTTATAGAGTTGAGACTGTATGAAATCAGACTCACCCGCAATAACTTCCAAAGACCTGTAAATGTGTTGCAGTTCGAACTTCGGTTGTTCAAGAAGAAGCTTAGAGGATTCGAAGGTACTAAGTTTAGAGGAAGGAAAAAGGATTCTTCCGTAAATCAACCGAGATAGAATGGCGTTAAGGTCATAGGTGAACTTATATTTTAAAGAAATATCGTTGCAGATTTTGTCTAAGCCAAGCTGGTGATATATCTGCTGGAGGAAAAGGTAACCACCGTTGAAGGATTGTTGCTTGTCTTTGGTTATAAGCTTGGATTGTTTGCATTTGATTATAACTTCGCGCTTGTTTTCTTTTTCTTTGTGGTTAAGTTCGGCAACATATGCTTTTGCCCATTCATAAGGATCCTTGCCAGCTGCTTTCTCTTTAACAGCTTCTTCAGTACCAAGTGTTTCAACAATCTGCGTTGTACGTTTGCCGTTTTTATAAACGTCTTTTATTACATAAAAAGATAGGGAATTTTTTGATGAAGAAGTTTTCAGTCTCATAAGTCACCTCGTTAAGCCGTAATAGTATATTACTATTATATCATAGTACGAAATAGTACGAAAGAACAATGTGCAAAATTTGACAAAAAAATAAGCCCTTATCCCTTATGGATTAAGACTTTCAGTATTTTGGGTTAATGCTGCAAGTGTCAAAGATCCGTGGTCTGCACAATAAATTGTTCAATGCATGACGTTTAAGAGTAATTTTAAACATTCAGGTGGCCATCTTGACTTAGGTTAGGGTGGCTGCCTTTGTTTTTAAATAAACTTGGCATAGTAAAAAAACAACTTTTCTAGTGCAATCCGTTACCTACTGTGCTATAATGGTCTAATGAAAAAGATGGGGTCGTATGCCCACAGTTAGGATCTAAGGAGGAACAACTAACATGAACACCAATGTTGAAAAGCTTGAAAACAGCATGGTCAAACTCACAATCGAGGTGGATGAGGCCAAGTTTGAAGAAGGAATTCAGAAAGCCTACATTAAGAATAGAAGCAAGATTTCCGTACCAGGATTCCGTAAGGGAAGAGTCCCACGTAAGCTTATTGAGAAGACTTACGGCGCAAGTATCTTCTATGAAGACGCTGCGAATGCAATCATTCCAGACGCTTATGATGAAGCCGTAGCTAATAGCGGTCTTGAAGTGATGTCTCGTCCTGAGATTGATGTTACTCAGATTGAATCCGGTAAGCCATTCATCTTTATTGCTGAAGTGGCAGTTAAGCCTGAAGTGACATTAGGAGATTACAAAGGTCTTGAAGTAGAAGTTGAAAAAGCTGAAGTGACTGAAGACGATGTCAAAGCTGAGCTTGACAGAGTTCTTGAGCAGAATTCAAGACTTGTGGATGTAACAGATAGAGCCGTTGAGATGGGTGACCAAGTTGTCATCGACTTTGAAGGGTTTGTTAACGATGAAGCTTTCGAAGGCGGTCAGGGTTCCGATTACGATTTGACAATCGGTTCAGGTTCTTTTATTGATACATTTGAGGAGCAACTTGTTGGTGCATCTGTTGGCGGTCATGTGACAGTCAACGTTACTTTCCCAGAAGAATATCACTCAGAAGCCCTTAAGGGTCAACCTGCTCGTTTCGAAGTAGATGTAAAAGGTATTAAGACTAAAGAACTTCCAGCGCTTGATGATGAGTTCGCTCAAGACGTATCTGAATTCGATACTCTCGATGAGTATAAAGCAGACCTTGAGAAGACAATTCTTGACAGAAAAGAATCTGCAGTGAAGCAAGAAAAGCAACAAAAAGTAATGGAAGCAGCAATTGCTAACGCATCCATGGACCTTCCAGATCCAATGATCGACCTTGAAGCTGAGAACATGACATATGAGTTTGCTCAAAGACTTCAGTCCCAAGGTATGAACATGGACGATTATTTCAAGTACACTGGTCAGAACATCAACACCCTTAAAGATCAGATGAAGGTACAGGCTGAAGACCGTATTAAGTCTCGTCTCGTTCTTGAAGCTGTAGCAGCAGCAGAGGGACTTTCTGTTTCTGATGAAGATTATGACGCAGAGATTGCTAAGATGGCTGAGATGTACAATATGGAATTAGATAAACTTAAAGAATCTCTTGGTGCTGAGGAGAAAGACTCCATTACACAAGATATGCTTAACCAAAAAGCAGTAGACCTTATTGTAGACGCTGCTGTTGAGAAATAATACAAGACCTATAGATGAGTTAAGGCGTCAAAAGCATCATAGGTTTTGACGCCTTATCATAGAATTATAGGTTAGGCTTGATTCATAGCCGGACATGGATATATTACACTACATAATAAAGGAGGCAATGAAATGAGTTTAGTCCCATATGTCGTAGAACAGACAAGCAGAGGCGAGAGATCTTACGATATCTACTCCAGACTGCTTAAAGACAGAATCATTTTCTTATCAGAAGATGTCAATGATACAACAGCCAGCCTGATTGTAGCCCAGATGCTGTTCCTTGAAGCGGAAGATCCTGACAAGGATATTCATTTCTACATCAACAGCCCAGGTGGGTCCGTGACAGCTGGTATGGCTATATATGATACCATGCAGTTGATTAAGCCGGATGTATCCACTATTTGTGTAGGTATGGCAGCCAGTATGGGTGCATTCCTTCTGTCAGGCGGAGAGAAAGGCAAGCGATTTGTTTTGCCTAACGCCGAAGTGATGATTCATCAGCCAAGTGGCGGTACTCAAGGTCAGGCAACAGATATGCAGATTGCTGCAGAACGTATTGTTGCTATGAAGAAGAAGTTGAACGAGATTCTTGCAGAGAACTGTGGTCAACCTTATGAAACAGTAGCTAACGATACAGAGAGAGATAACTTTAAGACAGCTGAAGAAGCTGTTGCATATGGTCTGGTAGACAAGATTATTGAAAAAAGACCATAAGTCAGGAGGCAGAAATTATGGCCAATAAGTATGATGACAAGAAGGTACTAAGATGTTCTTTTTGTCATAAGACTCAAGATCAAGTTAGGAAATTGATCGCAGGACCTAATGTCTATATTTGCGATGAATGTATTGACCTATGTTCAGAGATTATCGAGGAAGAATTCCAGGACATCGTTGAAGAAGTCGAATTAACGGATTTACCGAAGCCTGTGGAGATTAAGACCTTTTTGGACGACTATGTCATCGGTCAGGACAATGCAAAGAAGATATTGGCAGTGGCAGTCTATAACCATTATAAGCGAATCAGAAGTCACCATATTCCAGATGAAGTGGAGCTTCAGAAGAGCAATATCATGATGATAGGACCTACTGGTTCCGGTAAGACCCTTCTTGCTCAGACTTTGGCCAGATTGCTGAATGTTCCATTTGCCATTGCAGATGCGACGACTTTGACAGAGGCTGGTTATGTCGGCGAGGATGTGGAGAATATCCTACTTCGTCTGATTCAAGCGGCTGACTTTGATATTGAGAAAGCAGAGCAAGGGATCATCTATATCGATGAGATTGATAAGATTGCCCGTAAGTCTGAGAATCCTTCCATTACTCGTGATGTTAGTGGTGAAGGAGTTCAGCAAGCACTTTTGAAGATTCTTGAAGGAACGGTAGCCTCTGTACCACCTCAAGGTGGAAGAAAGCATCCTCATCAAGAGTTCATTCAGATTGATACATCCAATATTCTGTTCATCTGTGCAGGTGCCTTCGATGGTCTTGAAAAAGTGATCGAACAGCGTACAGGTAAGAGCAGTATGGGATTTGGTGCCGATATTAAGAGCAAAGCCAAGGTAGAAGTTGGTGAACTGTTGAGTCAGCTAGCACCTGAGGATTTGTTGAAGTTCGGTTTGATTCCTGAGTTTATCGGACGTGTGCCGGTCAATGTTACTCTAAGTAATTTGACAGAGGATGCATTGGTTCAGATTCTTACAGAACCTAAGAATGCTCTTTGTAAGCAATACAAGAGCTTATTCCAAATCGATGGTGTTGAGCTTGAGTTTACAGAGGATGCCTTAACGGCGATTGCCACTAAGGCAGTTTCTAGAAAGACTGGTGCCAGAGGATTACGTGCCATTCTTGAGGAAATGATGGTAGATGTTATGTTTGAGATTCCTACCAACGATAAAATTGAGAAATGCATCATTACCAAAGGAGCGGTTGAAGGCACAGATGAGCCTGAGATCATCGTCAACGGTAATGTTTCAAAACTTGAGCAGCGTCTGGCACTGGAAGAAGTTCCGGCTAATGCTGACAGTGAAGATGAAACAGCATAAGCAGATGTAGTATTAGCAAGAATATAGAGGGCTGTTTAGCCCTCTTTTTTTCTTTAGAAGGGAGTCTGTATGTCAGACCATATATTAGAAATGCCTGTACTGGCCCTAAGAGGTCTTAATATATTCCCAGGGACGATCATGCATTTTGACGTGAAACGCGAAGCATCCATCAGTGCATTGGATGCAGCGATGAAAAAAGGGCAAAAGATATTTTTGGTCGCTCAGAAAAAACAAGCTATTGAAAAGCCTTCCAGTATAGACGAATTATACATGGATGGGACTGTCAGTCGAATAAAACAGATTATCAAGCTGCCGAATAAGGTGGTTCGTGTCCTGGTAGAAGGATTGGATCGTGGGCAGATATATTCAATCCTGGAGAAGGAACCACACCTTATCGGTGAAGTGGAAATCTTTGTCTCCGTGGGTATGCCTGAGTCAGAAGAAGAACATGAAGCGATGCGTCGTGTAGCAAGAGAAACTATTGAACGCTATACGAAGACGAATACCAAATTTTCTGGTGATGCTAAGAAGTCATTGCTAAATATCACGGAGTTAGGAGAGCTTCTAGACCAAATGGCCTTCAATTTGCTTAGCTCTTTGGAAAACAAGCAACTTTTACTTGGTGAAGTGAATGTTAGAGAAAGATTCACTAGACTGATCAGTATGCTTAATGCCGAGATGGAAGTGCTTAAGCTGAAAAATGATATCAATGCACAGGTTAAGCAACGGATTGATCAGAATCAAAAAGAATACTATCTGCGAGAGCAACTGAAGGTTATTCAGGGTGAACTTGGTGATCAGCTGGAAATTGATGAGGAACTTCTTGAATACGAAGAACGTAGTAAGAAACTTAAAGCTAAGAAGGCAGTAAAAGACAGAATACAAAAAGAAATCAAACGTCTTAAAAGAATGTCGGCCACTTCTTCTGAGAGTTCCGTTGTGAGAAATTACATCGAGAATTTATTGGAGTTGCCGTGGAATAAGAAATCAAAAGATAATCTGGACATTAACGAGGCTCAGCGAATACTTGACGAGGACCATTATGGGTTGGAAAAGGTCAAAGACCGTGTTATTGAACATTTGGCGGTTAGGCAGATCGTCAGTAGTCCGGACAGTCCGATTATCTGTTTGGTTGGTCCACCAGGTACTGGAAAGACTTCCATTGCTAGATCTGTAGCTAGATCTCTTAACAGAAAGTACGCCCGAATTTCATTAGGGGGTGTGAGAGATGAAGCAGATATAAGAGGTCACAGGAAGACTTATATCGGTGCGATGCCAGGTAGAATCATCAGTGCCCTTAAGCAAGCGGGAACGGCTAATCCAATGATTCTTCTTGATGAAGTGGATAAGATGAGCTCGGATATGCGAGGCAATCCAGCAGCGGCCCTTTTAGAGGTTCTAGATGGCGAGCAAAATAAGAAGTTCAGAGACCATTATGTGGAGTTGGATGTGGATCTTTCTGATGTTTTGTTCATCGCTACAGCCAATAGCCTGAGGACGATACCACGACCTTTGATGGATCGTCTTGAGATCATTGAAGTTACAAGTTATACCAGCAATGAAAAAGTGCATATTGCCAATACTCATTTGATTAAGAAACAGATGGAGAAACACGGGTTAAAAGCCTCACAGCTTAAGTTCAGTGACAATGCGCTTCTTGATATCATTAACGGTTATACAAAAGAAGCAGGGGTTCGTAATCTAGAGAGAAAAATTGGCGAAATATGTAGAAAGGTAGCAAAAGAGATTGTTGCTGGCGAAAAGAAAAGCGTTCGTTTGACTGAGAAGAATGTTAAAAAGTATCTTGGTACGATACTCTTTAAATATGACAAGCATTGCGATGAACCTCAGGTAGGTGTCGTAAGAGGTTTAGCGTGGACAGAAGTTGGTGGTGATACCCTTTCTATAGAGGTGAATGTCATGCCGGGGACCGGTAAGTTCGAAGTCACCGGTCAGATAGGGAATGTTATGAAAGAGTCAGCGCGAGCTGCAATCAGTTACACCCGATCTATATCGGAGATTTATGGCATAGATACCAACTTCTACAAGGAAAAAGACATCCATATTCATATACCACAGGGAGCTGTCCCAAAAGATGGTCCTTCTGCAGGTATTACAATGGCGACGGCTATTATATCCGCTTTGTCTAACAGAAAAGTACACAACAAGGTGGCTATGACTGGTGAGATAACCTTGCGTGGAAGAGTATTGCCAATTGGCGGCTTGAAAGAGAAACTTCTGGCAGCTAAGAGGGCAGGCATGGAGAAAGTTCTTGTGCCGGTTGATAACAAACGTCACGTAGATAAAATTAGTCAGGAGATTATTAGAGGACTTGAGATTGTCTATGTGAGCGATATGGAAGAAGTCCTAAGTCACTCACTATTAACGGAGTAAGCCGTTCAGACGGGAGGAATAATACAGTGGATGTACAAAATGTAAGTTTGGAAGCCGTGGGCGTTAAGTTTGAACAGTTTCCTGAGACAGGTTATCCTGAAGTGGCTTTCGCTGGGAGATCCAACGTGGGTAAATCTTCTTTGATTAATAGCTTGATCAACAGAAAGGCTCTGGCCAGAACTTCTGGTCAGCCAGGCAAGACTCAAACCATCAATTTTTATAATGTTGAAGACGAACTCTACTTTGTTGATTTACCAGGGTATGGCTATGCAAGGACATCTAAGGCCAACAGAGAGAGTTGGGGGAAAATGATTGAGTATTATCTGAACCGAAGAGAGACTTTGGGGATGATCATTCTTTTGCTTGATATCCGTCATAAGCCTAATGAGAACGATCAGTTGATGATGGACTATATTAGAAAATCAGGCCTTGAGCCACTGGTTGTTGCCACGAAATCGGATAAACTTAAGCGAACACAGATAAAAAAACATGTGAAAATCATTGCCGAGGCATTGAATCTGGCTTCTCTTGATCAAGTCGTTCCGTTTTCATCAATGACCAAAGCAGGGAAAGATGAAGTGTGGAACGAGATTGACGGCTGGTTGGAATATATCAAAAATGCTGAGGAGTAATGACTAGAAGTTTATTTGCTTATTGCAGCTAAATCAGGGTATGAAAAAGGAACATGACCAATAGGTCAATGTTCCTTTTTTTAATCAATATCAACACTTAACAAATCGTGTAATAACCGTTTGTAGATAGCATGGCTGCTTGTTTCCCAAGCGTCGCAGATCTTAAGGGCTTCTTCTTTTTCGGAGACCTTTAAGTTGATTTCAATCAGATTCGTGTTGTCTTCCCTTGCGATGCAGTTGACAGTAAAATCGCCATTCTTTTCCGGGATATAGTCAGCGACAACCTCGAATTTTGAACGTATGTCGTATTTGTTCTCGCTTAAGTAAAGGATCATATCATCCTTTGTACTTTCAGGAATGTGATTCTGAAAGAAACTTAAAGTTTCACGGCCAATCGGTGTAATGTCATAGAGCGTGTGACTGGTAATCTTAGAAGACTTGATCAGGTCGGCTTCGATCATCTGTGTGATATACTCTTGCAGCGAAAAGTAATCGGTATAGCCAGAATTCAAAAGGAATTCTGAAATCTGTGTATTGGACAAAGGAAGTCCGGCTTTATCGATCAAAAAAAGAACCATGAGCTTATTAAGGCTTAGTTCGTAATCACTGCCATTCATAGTTGCCTCCTGTCAATGGGTTAAAGTGTCATGCACCTCAGATATTCTAATCATCAAATAGGTGCCTTGTCAAGTGGTAAATTCTGTGCATCAATCTAAGGGGTCAGTTATGGGTTCTGTCGAAACCTTGCCAGACACCATATCCTTTGAATTTTTGGTGAATGGTATTAAGTACCAGTCTTTTGTTTAAAGTCCACTTTGGCTCAATCAGCAGTGATTTAGGCGGGTCGCCGGTGATTCTATGGACGATGATTTCTTTTGGCAATAGGCAAATTGCTTTGACGATAAGGTCGCAATAGCAATCCATAGACATCAATGTAAATGGATGTTGAGTGTAGTAGTTAGCCAAAGGTGTACCCTTTAGGACTTGTAACATATGAAGCTTAATGCCGTGGATACCAGCATTAGCAATATAACTTACACTTTCTAGAAAATCCTCTTCAGTTTCGCCAGGAAGACCGGCAATTAAATGGACAACAACCTTAAGGTGCCGTTTTGTGAGGGCCAACAGCGTTTTGTCAAAGACGGATAATGGGTAACATCGATTGATGAAATCAGCACTCTTGGTATGAACTGTCTGCAGTCCAAGTTCTATCCATATAGGGTGTTCTTTGGACAAGGCTTCCAGTTCATCCATCATCTCATCAGATATGCAGTCTGGTCTTGTGCCAATAGCCAAACCTTTGATTCTTGGGTCTGCCAGAATTTCCTTATAACGTTTGATGAGGGGGGGTGTAGGACCGTAGGTATTTGAATAAGACTGAAGGTAGGCTATATAGCTATGACCTTTGTATTTATCGGATATCAGCCGGATGCCTTCATCAATCTGCTCTTCTATGCTGGGCTTGGAAGCTATGGCAAAATCGCCAGAACCCTCATTGGAACAATAGATACAACCCGCTGTACTCAAAGTGCCATCACGGTTTGGACAAGTGCAGCCAATATCCAAAGCAATTTTGTAAGCTTTTTCGCCGAATAAACTTCTATAGTAAAGATTCAGTGAGTTGTACGGTTTGCCGTCATTCCATTTCATTAATCAATCTTTCTAATTATACTGTATTGATAGAAGGCCGCCAATGGGGATTGAGTGGATTATAGAATCTCCTGAATGGCTATTTCTGGGGTTTTCATCAAATCAATCATTCCAAAGGAGGCTTGAATAATTGGTCGTGAGGGGGCTTCGTTATGTATGAAAACAATTTTTCCTTCAATACCGTTAGTGAGTAAGACCCTTTCACCAAGATAGTAATGAGCCATATTCTCGAGAAATATGTTCAGGTATTCATTGTCCAGGTGATCATACGACTCATGCTCGAAGAGCTGTATGACACTGAAAGGTGAGAACTTAATATGGTATGACCTATTGGACGTCATTGCGTTATAGACATCGACAATGGCAATAATTTTAGCAAAGTCAGGAATGCTGGTGCCATCATGACCATAGGGGTAACCGGAACCATCAATACGCTCATGATGTAGGTGAACGGCCTCTTTAATTCTTGTAGGAATATCTTTGTCCTTAAGAATATCATATCCAAGCTGGGCATGTTGCCGCAACTGCTCAAATTCTTCTTCTGATAAAGGACCTTCTTTATTGAGCAATTCTGCAGAAATCTGAGTTTTGCCGATATCATGCATAAGGCCTGCCATTGTCAGTTGATCCAGATCTTTTGAGTCGTATTTCAACCATTGTCCGAATATATTACATAACATGGCAACACTTAGGGAATGAATATATGTGTGCTGATCATTGGCGTGTATGTGGCTCATATAGGTGAAAAGTTCGCTTTTGACTCTTACAGTATTCAGTACAGATTTGACCGCTGCCAGTAATTGGTCACAGTCGACCGTTCCGCCAAGAACAATCTGGTTGAAATGTTCTCGAATAACCTTGTCAGCATTTAGCAAGGTCTTATTGAAACGAAGAAAACCTTCAGTTCTGTATAGGCGATGTTGTTGGTTCGGAAAAGCTTCGGTTGGGAGCGGCAGGTCATGGTCTAAAACATCGGCATTAAGATACTCATCATCGATACTACCGTTAGAAAAGGAGACAGAAGCGCTTAGAATCTGATATAGGTTCATGCGAAATAAATGGCTCTCAGTAAGTTGAGTGCCATTTGGTATTAGCAATTGACCATTGGGTGTCATAACGTCTCCGGTCAGCATCATGCCTGCTCTTAGATTGTGTATACTTAAACGTTTGTTGGTAATGTCGGCCATAAGGTACGTCCCTTCTATAAAGCTCAAACCAATTATACCAAAATATGGAAGAATTAGAAACAGCCCATGTTAACTTTCTGAGACAAAAAAGAGGGTGCTGTATTGATTAAAGCGATTCTTACCTAGCCAATGGTTGTTACACAGGTTTATAATAAAGACAGAAGCTTATTGACAATTAAAGGAGTGTAAACATTGTCGGATAAAATACCAATTTTTTTTAAACAACAAATAGATGCAATGGATACAGGGTATGTATATGGGCGTATTGTTAAAGATTACGGAACAGGTTACGTTGTCGAAACTCAGGGCATGGAGGTTAAAGCTCAGATTTCAGGCCGTTTTAGAAATCAAATAAGTGATCTTCCGGTTATTGGGGACTGGGTAGGTATGTCCCTATACAACAATGACACAGATGGCCTCATACAACAGTTGTTAGAGCGCAAGACAGTTTTCAAACGTAAGAGCGCCGGTGCAGATATGACGAGTCAGGTGCAAGGGGCAAATTTTGATACTGTTTTTATCGTTACATCCCTAAACAGTGATTTTAATCAAAGAAAAATTGAGAGATTTACTTTAGCAGCATGGGATACAGGCGCGCAACCTGTAATCCTGTTGACGAAGGCAGACTTATGTGAAGATGTGGCGGCATATGTGGCAAGGGCTGAAGAAGCGGCACCAGGGGTTGCTGTGATAGCAGTCAGTGCTGTTGAAGGACTTGGTATTGAACAGGTGAGATCTTATATGATACCAGGACATACAATCGCACTTTTTGGTGCCTCAGGCGTGGGTAAATCAACACTTATCAATACCCTCGCAGGTAAAGAATTGATGAAAGTCAATAGGGTGAGGAAAGGTGATGAAAAAGGGACGCATACAACAACCCATAGGGAGTTGATCCCCTTTGATGATGACGTATTGTTCATGGATACGCCAGGCATGAGAGAACTTGGCATTTGGGATGATGGTCAAGGTATCAGTAAGGCTTTCAGTGACATTGCTGAATTGGCTTTGAAGTGTCGTTTCGGAGATTGTACCCATACGAACGAGCCAGGCTGTGCTGTATTGGAGGCAGTAGAGGAAGGGTTCATGGATGAGAAGCGCCTGATGTCCTATCAAAAATTGGAAAAGGAAGCACGCTATATAGCCTCTAAGAGTGATGATCGGATTAAGTTGGAGGAGCAAAAGAAGTGGAAGCAGATTAGTAAGTTTGCTCGGAAGTACAATAAGGATTTTCGGCAGGGGCGGTGAAGATTGCTTTTGTGTCGCGAAAATCGACACTGGGGTTCGTCAGAAGCCTCAGACAATTGTGCTTCGTACAAGGACTCGTTTCGTGACGAATCCCCAGATAAAAAAAGACCACCGTTCATTTGAACGGTGGTTGTTTTTTATCTTATAGGGCACGCGCCGGTTTCGCAGCTTTCTGAGCCTAGGTCCAGCTCTGTTTCGTATTTCTCGTACTTGGTGAGCAGGTTGGTGATGAAAGGTTTCATCTCGCTCTTACGGCGGTTGTACTCTTCTTCATTAATCGCTTCGTATGGAAGGAGTTGATAGAAGCTGTCATCCAGTGATAGGAAGGATAAGGCGACGACTTCGTCCCAGTGTTCCCATACCCATTCTTCAACTTCGGCCCATTCATGTTCACGAACGTGGATAGTGATAGAGCAGTTGTGGTCTACATAGTTTTCCATGAACATCTTGTAGTTTTCAAGTTGTTCAATGGCAGATACGTCATACTTGGTTGTCCCTTCAGGTGCTTTGACAGGGAACTCAATGACTTTTGTGGAGCAAGTATCCAATTCCTGGCCGACTTCAGGGAAGATTGGGTATTCTAATTCTTCACATACCTTAACCAGAGGATCGTCGGCATTGATTCTGACACGTCGTACATAGTATGGTGAGTGGGAATAGTGCACACCGCTGGATACGGTCGGAAGCTGGCTTAATGTGCCTTCAGGCTTGACGGTCGTAACCAGGAGAGGTTCATTCTCGCCAATATCATTAGCATAATCATTAGCTGCTTCCTTAGCAACTTCACGAAGGTCTTGGAGCAATTTGGCTTGATCGTCTCTTGAGTAGCCCATGGCATTACTCATATCCTGCCAGCCTGTAAGGGAACATCCAAGAAGCTTATCCCTGTTTTGAACATAGTTCCAGTCAGGAATCTCAAGCTCAACACAGGTCATTCTGTAGCCGGCTCTAGCGGAAAGTCTCTGTGCTTCAAATAGACCATCTTTATCAAGAGTACCATCTTCACGGACATAGGCAAAGGCGTTGATGGTAGTCAGGTTACACAGTCCGTTAGCATCCAGTAGAATCTCGCCACATGGGTTAACACCGTTCATATTAGGACGACGTTTGGCACCTGCGACTTCATTAACCCAACCAGGTTCACCAGAATAGCGCATTTGTTGGATCTGCCAATGCAATTGCTCACGAGAAGGCTTCTCAGTGTAATAAATGGAGTTATTACTCATCTGTCTATGGATTATGTCATGATCGACAATCCATTGACCATCAATTTGCTTGTAAAGAGCACTTTTAGCTTCAATACATTCTTTATCATCAGAATCCACAAGTACAATCTCAGCGGTTCTTCGGACACCGCCGACAACAACGTTCTCGCCGATGATGTTAGCAAGATCAAGACAGTCTATTGGAAGCAGTCTGACATAATCTTCTCCTACAACAACACCACGCTTCTTAATGATGGAAGTAATCTTGGTGAACATGTTCTTTAGACTTTGATGACCACTTGCTGTACCGCCAAATGTTTTGAGAATTTCACCTTTTGGTCTGACATTGTTATAGTTGATGATGATGGTATTGATATTCCTGTATTCATTGGAGTAAAGAATCTTCAGGTAGAAGTCAAGGGATTGAACCCAACCTTCTTTACTGTCACCGATAACAATCTTCACAGTGTTGTTATGAGAGAATTCAAGGCTTGTACTGTCTTCTCTGAGTTGCTTAGGTACTGGTGTGTAGTCTTCGCTGATTACATCAAAGTTGGTTCTAAGTTTTGGCAGTCTTGAAACATCTTTCTTAAGGACACGAACGCCAACACCGGAACCGACCATCAGAAGATAGAAGAGGTCCTTATAGGCACCGAAATTGTCGATGACTGTAAACGAACAGTTAAAGTTGGCCATCGGGTAGTGCTTAGCCACATCGGTGCCGCCAACCCAGAAGGTTCTTCCGGAAAGGAATTGTCTTAAGTTAAAGATGTTATCGTATAGTTTCTCTGCTTCATCCTTGGTGGTTGGCACCAAAGAGCAGTTATATTCCACAGCACGTCTAACGGTTTCCCACCAATATTCACGTCTTTTTTCCTCAGGGAGCCACCTAGAATAAGTTCTATAGTAAACAAAGTTACCCAGTTGCTTCATTGGATTGGATTTGTGTTTGTATTTACTGATGAAAGCTTCAGAAAGGAGTCTCCCGTCAATCCTCTTGGTTCTTTGATCTCGTGTTTTATCTCTTTCATAACGGTATAGGATATAGCGTTTGGCTGCATCCTTCCGTGGTGATTCCATCAGGTATTGCTCTACCAAATCCTGAACATCTTCGACAGAAACTGGTCCCTGGTTCCCCTCTAGCGTATCAGCCACCCTTTCACTGATGGAAGCAGCAAGGGCCTCATCAACATCAGCTTTTGTCTCAGCCATAGACAGAGAAATCGCTGTTGTAATCTTGTCAGGATTAAAGGAGCTGACGGTGCCGTTGCGCTTTAGTACATTAATCATAGCGTACACCTCATTACAATATATAGTATAGTTTGTTTTTGTAAGACACTATATATTGTAGCAACGTGACTTGGGAGTGTCAATGAGAATCAGGCTAAAAAAAGCCTTAAGAAACGATTTGTGAAAAGTGATGAAAGTGAAAAAAACCTACAAGTCCTATTGACAAGAAAAGCGGCTTCGCATCGTCATCACATCTTGCAATCTGAATTCAAATCATGAATTTTATAACAGTCCCCTGTCGTGGCTTTGGCCAGACGTTTAATATCGCCCATATATTGACCTATGCGTTCGACTGTCTCAAGAGGTGATAGTACACCATACAAACCTGCAATGGTAATGCTGGTTAACGGGAATTGTTTGATCTCGCCATAACGGTCCTTACCTATGTAATAACCACGGCTGCTGTCTTCTTCAGTGAAGAAATCTGTAATCATATCCCGAAAACTTATGCAGAGATCCTCACATAAGTTTTTAATCCTGGACTTCTCACCACGAACGATGGCCACGAAGTCATCCCCGCCAATATGACCTATGAAATTACGGTCATTGTCCTTGGCAATGATTTGTTCGATGAGTTGGCCAGTTCTTTTAAGAATCAGATCACCTTCTTCAAAGCCATAGACATCGTTATAGGATTTGAAATGATCCAAGTCTATATAAAGAAGTCCAGTGGTTTCACCACTGACGAGGTGTTGATCAAGGACCTGACGGATGATTGCATTACCTGGCATCAATGTAAGTGGGTTCAACTGCTTTGCATACATCTTTTCGTATTCAGTTGTGTGGCGTATGATTTCATAGACAGAAACCAATCCATGACACTTGCCATTCTTAGTAACAATGAGGTCATCGTATAATTCATCTTTGCTGCGTTGCATAGCGAGACTCAATACCTGGTTAACAGGTGTGTAGTAATCGATAATCAAAGGTTTTGGGTTCATAAGCAAAGAAAGTGGGCGCTGGTAATAAAGGTCATAACCGTAACGATCTGCCAGTTTGCCGTGGAATTTACTTCGCATCATCAATCCCATAGGAAAGCCGGAGGCATCACAAATGGACAAGCTATCACATTGAGAAGCATTGAAAATCTCTTTGGCTTCACCACAGGTGGCACTTTCTTTTAGGCATCGATGGGCAGTGGTGATTTTACCGATAACAAAGTATGCAGTATCATATGAAAAAGCTGTAATGGTTTCACGCTTGGTTCTGAGAATCAGATTTCGAATGTTACTGCCATCAGTAATCATGTTTTCCATTGGTCTTTGGAGCAAGTACCCCTGAGCATAGTGGACGCCTAGTGCTATCAATGCTTTAAGTTCTGCGTGGGTTTCAACCCCTTCTGCAATAAGCTTTAGACCGGTATCTCTGGCCACAGAAACAAGGCCCTTGATGATAGAAGATTTAAAGGTGTCGGTGTCAATGTCACGAATTAGATCCATATCAATCTTGACATAATCCGGTTTGAATTCAATGATGGATTTGAGACCAGAATAACCACTGCCGGCATCATCTATAGCAATGTTATAGGATTGTTGTTTGTAATGATCCACAATATTACTAAAGGTGTGGTAATCCTGTATGGCTGTTCGTTCAGTTATTTCAAATACGATATTAGTAGGGTCGATGTTATAGCGATCCAAATAAGCAATGGTAAAACCAGTCTTATAATTGCTGTCGGATATGATGTTAGGATCCACATTCAGAAAGAGAAGTTGGTTAGAAGCAAGGTAAAATGATTTTTCAATGGCTTTTTTGCGAAATAGCATCTCTAAATCCCATATGCAGTTTTCTTCTTCGGCAGCTTCAATTAAAGTGATTGGGGAGAAAAAAGGGGTGTTCTCAGGTCCACGGCTTAAGGCTTCATAACCGAGAATTTCACCGTTGATTAGAGATACGATCGGCTGAAAAAGTGTACGGATATGTTCATTTTTTATGACTTCCTGGATGGTTATAACTGTTTGAATCATGGGAATACCTCTTCATTCTAATGGATGCATTGAGACGCAATATAGCCAACTTGCTTAGATGGTCTAGTAAGAATCACTTTAATTACCATTACGTTTGCTCATTTGCTCTATGCCGGAAAAGTCAACGATAGGCTTGAGCAAATAGTAAGGTAATTAAAGTGATTCTTACTAGTTATCTACGATAAACTGTATCAGCCCACTGTTAAAAGCAGATGAAGAGATTGTTAATTAGGTTGCAAATATGTCTTAAATAATAGTCGAGATGCCTTGTAAAGAGCGGGTCAAACTGCTATGATATGACCAGTGAGAAAGTGTACAGATTTGTTCGGTACGGCGCAGCCTACCAGACGGTACAGACGATAAAGGTGGAATAATGGAATTAGGAAAAAAAGCAACGTTATATATTGTAAAAAAGACACCAATGGCCCTCTTTTTGGGTGAAGATATTGAAGCTCTTGGTGACAGCATTCAATTGCCAAAAGAGGAAGCGCAGCAGTTGCTTGAAAATGAGTCCCTCGCAGTGGGTGATGCATTGGAGGTATATTGTTACCTTAATATGGATGGCCAAGTGGCAGCCACTCTAAAAGCACCTATTCTTGCCAATGGTGAGATTGGTATACTCGAATGCGTGGGATCGAATCGCTTCGGTGCTTTTTTGAACTGGGGATATGAGAAAGATATTTTGCTTCCTTTTGGAGAGCAATTGTCTGAAGTCAAGAAGGGCCACAAAGTATTGGTTGGTCTTTATACGGATAAGTCAGGTCGTCTCTGTGCAACACAGAAGTTAAAGAAATTCTTGACGATAGACGAGGTACCGCCTTATAAGGTGGGGGATGTGGTCAACGGTATTGTATATGATCTAAGTGAAGAGATCGGTGCGTTTGTTGCTGTAGAACATCGGTATTTCGGACTTATCTTTGCTGAAGAAGTCATGCCTTCCATGAAAGTGGGAGATGAAGTCACAGCGCGCATCACTAAGATTCGTGAGGATTATAAGATTAATCTAAGCACAAGTAAGCGTGTTGATCTTCAGATGGATGAGGATTCAGCGAAGATCTGGTCTGAACTGGAGGAAAACGGCGGTTTTTTACCTTACCATGACAAGACGGATTCAGAGGTGATTCGCAGAGTTTTTGACATGAGTAAGAAAGCGTTCAAGCGATCGGTTGGTCAATTATATAGAGAGAAGCGTATTAGGATTGAAGAAGATGGCATACATCGAGTGGATGAGCAATAGACAGATGCTCATTGAGTGTATTACGTGTATATGGCATTAGGCACATAAGATTTCTATGAATCATTAATGAACAACTAGAAAAGTAAGAAATATGAAATGGCGGATAGGTCAACTTGCACTTTAGTACGGTGCAGAGTTGATTTATCCGCCATTTTGCAGTATAATTATTCGCGATGCGTTATGAATATGCAGGAATATATGATGCCCCAATCATAGCGAATCTTATCTCGCGTTCAAGGCAATATAAGCCAGAAGACTGAACAGTCATACATAGATTAAGGAAAGAGGAAAGCATATGATACAACTTTACAAAAACGGTTGCTATTTAGTCAACGGTGACACTCTTGTGACGGATGTTGCAAACCCATCAGTTGAGGGTGTTGAGGCCAGCCAATGGTCGAAACAGACAGCGAAGAAGAACACGATGGCATACAACATACTTGAAGCACATAATACAACAGATGATATGGAGAACTTAGGTCTTAAGTTCGATGCGATGGCATCTCATGACATCACTTATGTAGGTATTATTCAGACAGCTAGAGCTTCAGGACTTGAGAAATTCCCAATCCCATATGTTCTGACCAATTGCCATAACTCACTTTGTGCTGTCGGTGGTACAATCAATGAAGATGATCATATCTTCGGTCTGTCAGCTGCCAAGAAATATGGAGGCATCTATGTACCGGCACACCAAGCTGTTATCCACTCATACATGCGTGAAATGTTTGCTGGGTGTGGCAAGATGATCCTTGGATCAGATTCGCATACACGTTATGGGGCTCTAGGTACAATGGCAATCGGTGAAGGTGGTCCTGAACTTGTTAAGCAGTTACTTGAGAAGACTTACGATGTGAAGTATCCAGGAGTTGTGGCAATTTACCTTGAAGGTACACCAGCACCAGGTGTAGGTCCACAGGATATTGCTCTTACGATTATCAAAGCAGTGTTCAAAGAAGGATTTGTCAAAAATAAGGTAATGGAATTTGTCGGTCCGGCGATTAAGGATTTGACAGTGGAGTACCGTAACGGTATAGATGTAATGACGACTGAGACAACTTGTCTTACATCTATCTGGGCAACGGATGAGAAGGTTAAAGAATACCTGACACTCCACGAAAGAGAGGATGACTATAAAGAGTTGAAGCCGGAAGGTGTTGCATTCTATGATGGTTTGGTGAAAGTGGATCTTTCAACAGTTAAGCCATCGATTGCATTACCATTCCACCCAAGTAATGTCTATACAATTGAAGAACTTAATGCCAATCCTATCGAGATTCTTACAAAAGTTGAAGAAGATGCCAAACAAATCTTCGGAAATAATGCAGTTGACTTCAAGTTGACGGATAAAGTGGTTGATGGCAAGATTATGGTTGAACAAGGGATCGTTGCCGGGTGTTCAGGTGGTACATATGAGAATATCGCTATCATTGCTGATATGCTAGATGGACACAGTGTTGGCCATGACGATTTCATGATGAGCGTATACCCAGGTAGTCAACCTGCCTACTTTGACTTGAACAAGAATGGTGCTATCAATAAGTTGATGGAATCAGGCTGTGCTGTTAAGACGGCTTTCTGTGGACCTTGTTTCGGAGCAGGTGACACACCAGCGAACAATGCACTTAGTATCAGACATACAACGAGAAACTTCCCTAACAGAGAAGGCTCAAAGCCGTCTGAAGGGCAGATTTCATCTGTAGCCTTGATGGATGCGAGAAGTATTGCGGCAACTGCTATGAACGGTGGTGTCCTTACTGCTGCTACGGATGTGGATGTGCCTGTGAAAGCACCAGAGTATTCTTTTAATTCTAAGATCTATGATAACCGTGTGTACAATGGTTATGGCAAAGCCGATCCAAGTGTTGAATTGAAATTCGGGCCAAATATTAAAGATTGGCCAACGATGATTGCCCTTACAGACAATTTGATTCTTGAAGTGGTAAGTAACATCCGTGATGAAGTAACAACAACGGATGAGTTGATTCCATCTGGGGAAACGTCCAGTTACAGGTCTAACCCACTTCGCCTTGCTGAGTTTACCCTTAGTCGTAAAGATCCAGGGTATGTTCAAAGAGCTAAGGATATCCAGGTGCTGGAAAATGAACGTCGAGCAGTCATTGGTGCCTCTGGAATGAGTGAAACTCTTAAAGCTCTGTTTGAAAAAGTTGGTGTTGATGCTAGTGAGGAGAATCTTGCTAAGACGTCTCTAGGAAGTGTTGTTTACGCCAATCGTCCAGGGGATGGTTCAGCTAGGGAACAAGCGGCATCTTGTCAGAAGGTTCTTGGTGGATGGGGTAACATCGCCATTGATTACGCTACTAAGCGTTATAGAAGTAACCTTGTAAACTGGGGATTATTGCCGTTGATCACTGAAGATGAGAATCTTGTTCTTGAGGTAGGGGATTACATCTATCTTGAAGGTGTTCGTGAGGCTATTGCTTCCGGTAGTGAGACGGTTAAGGCTAGAGTTATCGGCGAAGAGACTTATGAAATTGATTTTAAGGTGCCTGGTATGAGCGCGTCTGAGAGAGATGTTATTCTTGATGGGTGTTTGATTAATTACTATCAGAGTCATTAAAATTTCGGGTGGTAGGTCGCAGCTTCAGGAGTCGGTTATTGATCCGAAGCCTCGGACATTTGAGCGAGCTCAAAAACTCGTTTCGCGATCAACAACCGACCCCTGAAGCTGCTCGGATTCGTAAGGTGATGGTGGCGGTTGTTAATCCGTAGTGTGATAATAGAATGGAATTAGTTGTATTTCAAAGCAAAAAAAATTACCGGCAGGAGATGCCGGTAATTTTTTATTTACATTTTTTCCAGGACTGGGATGCCTAGGATGTCCAGGCACAGTTTGATGGCTTTCTGAGTGATCAGCAGCAACTGCATCCAGGAGGCACGTTTGGCAGTGTCCTCTTCATTCATGATATGGTGGTTATGATAGAAGCCGTTGGCCAATGTTGCCAAATCGTATACATATTCGCAGAGGATGTTAGGTGCACGGTCTTTGGCTGCAGCTTCTAGTGCGGAAGTCAGTGTGTCCAACTTTAGCATCAGCTGGCGGTCGGCGTCACTTTCCGGTGGCAGAATAGTGCCTGGTTCAAAGTTTTCATCACGAAGTTTGTTCATGATATTGTTGATTCGCACGTAGGAGTAGAGGATGTAAGGTCCGGTTTTTCCTTCAAAAGCTGAGAATTTATCCAGATCGAAGACGTAATCCTTCATACGGAAGTTGGAGAGGTCTGCAAACTTAAGCGTTGCCAGTCCAACGGCTTTGGCGGTTAAATCAACGTCAAGGCCTTCTCGGTCACTCACTTTCACGCGAGCATTGTCCTCTACCATGTTGATGAAATCCGTCAATTTGAGGATACCGCCGTCACGTGTTTTGAATGGACGGCCGTCCTTCCCGTTCATTGTACCGAAGCCAAGATGTTCCAGCCCAGTTTTTTTAGGAGCGATGCCTTGATCCTGTGCACAACGGAATACCTGTACAAAGTGGGTGGCTTGACGGCTGTCAACTACATAGAAGATGTAATCAGGATCAAAGTCCTTGACACGTTGATCAATGGTGGCTAGGTCGGTTGTGCCGTACAGTACGGAACCATCGGATTTATAAAGGATGATTGGCGGTATTTCTTTTTTGTCATCTTCCTTTGATACATCAACAATCAGAGCACCATCACTTTTAACCAAGACACCTTTATCCGTCAACATCTGAGTCATTGGTTCGATGTAAGGGTGCGCATCGCTCTCACCAAGCCATAGATCAAATTCTACATCCAGACGGTCATAGATGACTTTGATGTCAGCAATAGAAAGAGTGACAAAATGACGCCATAGAGCTTTGTAGCCAGGACGGCCATTTTGAAGGTCAAAGGTTGCCTTCTTTGCCTTTTCGTTATATTCGGGTTCCGCTTTACAACGGGCACTGGCTTTAGGATAGATTTCTTCTAATTCCTCAAAAGTGAACGGCGGTTCTGTAGGGTACTCACCTTTAAAATCCTTATTAAAGTACGGAAGATCAGGATAAAGACGTTCCACTTCGATGATGATCATCCCCATTTGAAGTCCCCAGTCCCCTAGGTGTACATCGCCAACCACATCATGGCCAAGAAACTTGAATGTACGTTTGATGGCTTCACCGATAATGGCAGGGCGAAGGTGGCCTACGTGCAAAGGTTTTGCAACATTTGGCCCGCCGTAATCGATGATGATTTTGAGTGGGTCCTCAGCTTGGGCAACCCCAAGTCGTTCATCATCAGTGATACTGTCTATAGCTTTGGCAATATAGTCGTCCGTCAATGTTAGATTGATGAAACCAGGACGAACCATTTCAGCCATCTGGAATATGGCGCTGAAGTCATCTGACGCCTTTAGTTTGGTAACGACTTCATCAGCAATCATAAATGGTGCCTTACGGTATTCTTTGGCGGCGCTCATGGCCCCGTTACATTGAAATTGGCATAAGTCAGGACGTCCGGACACAACAACTTGGCCGTATTTGGCGTCAAAACCGCAATCGATAAAAGCTTTACTTAATAAGTTGGTTAATTCAACTGTAAACATGTATTCATATTCTCCTATATAATGTAGTCAGCAACGACCCGATCACAAGTGACGGAACCGATGTAGTCTTTTACTGCTTCATGGTCCGGGTGGACCTGGTAACTCAGTAGGTCTTCTTTAGAGTTGAAGACCGTATAGAGGCAGACGTCTCTTCCGGCAGGAGAAGGGTTGTAATTCATACCCACTTCAAGACTTAGAAGAGATGGTACTTTACCGATAAGATTTTCAAGGCGTCTTCGCATCTGGTCCCTCACTTCATCTCTGTCAAGACCGTCTCTGATGTTCCACATAACGACATGTTTTATCATACACATCCTCCTTCTTCATATTATGGGTTGATTTGTTGAGTGTTCAATCTTGTTCAGGTCAAGTTATTATATCAGAAGTAAGGTTTTTTGACCAGTGAACAGGGGTATATTTGAATAGACCGTAAAAATACAAGTGTGTTAACAACTTTGAGATGGTTCAGAGAAGGTTGCAATTGACGAACCTTCACTCTATAATAAGAAGGACGATTTTTTACAGTAAAGAAATGTTTTTCTCTTGTTAGTATTGTGTTTTGAGGGAAACATGAAAGAGGGTATTATGCCAACAAAGAAAAAAAGACTGGAAATAGACTTAAGACCCACTCAGATTCTGGTATTGGGTTTCATGCTTCTGATTGCCATAGGCACATTGCTTCTGAATTTGCCAATTGCCAGCAATGACCATCAAAGTATCGGTTTTATTGACGCTTTATTCACGGCAACTTCAGCCGTCTGTGTGACTGGCTTGGTTGTTGTGAACACAGCGGCCCATTGGACGGTGTTTGGTAAGACGGTCATTATTGTATTGATTCAGATTGGCGGTCTTGGTTTTATGACCATTACAACGACCTTGTTCATGCTCTTAGGGCGAAAGATTGGCCTCAAAGAAAGAATGATCATTCAAGAAGCCTTGAATCAATATACCCTATCAGGAATGGTTCGACTGACGAAGAACATCATTATCGGTACATTGATGATAGAAGGTGTCGGTGCCTTGCTTTTGGCCATCAAGTTCATTCCGGAATATGGGTTAAAAGGATTGCCTATGGGCATATTCCACTCAATTTCAGCCTTTTGTAATGCGGGCTTTGACGTTCTGGGTGATAGCAGTATGTCGCCTTATATTGGTGATGTCCTTGTGAATTTCACCCTTATGTTGCTGATTATTCTAGGTGGTCTTGGCTTCTCAGTCTGGGTGGATACAATTAAGACAACGCAAAAAAGCATACAGAAGGGGTGGAGCCATAAGCGGTGGTTCAGACAGTTGAGCCTCCATACCAAGCTGGTGTATGTGGCAACCGTGATCTTGATTGTCGTAGGCTTTGTCTTCTTCTTAGTTGTTGAAGGCTTGAACGACCAGACATTGGGTCTGTTGTCCATCAAGGATAAGTTCTTAGGCGCTCTGTTCCAATCAGTGACAACCCGTACGGCAGGCTTTAATACGATGGCCCTTGACCAGATGACTGATGCGTCAAAATTCGTCTCAATATTGCTCATGTTCATTGGAGGATCACCAGCCGGAACCGCCGGTGGGGTAAAGACCATCACCATCATTGTCTTGATTATTGAAATGATGTCCACTGTAAGAGGTAGCGATGATGCAGAGATCTTCGGAAGAAGACTCGCGCGTGGGATTATACGAAGGGCCTTGGCAGTGATTATTATCAGTTTGGGGGTTGTTCTTGTTGTCACGACGCTTTTATCGTTGACTCAAGAAGGCAGTTTCATGGATGTATTCTTTGAAGCAGTATCGGCGTTCGCAACCGTTGGTCTGACGTTGGGACAAACAGGCAAATTGGATACTTTTGGTAAATTGATTATCAGCGTGACAATGTTTATTGGACGACTTGGGCCGGTAACGATGGCGGTGGCATTCTCATTGAAGAACAGCAAGCGACATGCCAAGGTTAAAATGCCTGAAGGCAAGGTAATGGTAGGATAGGAGATAGGAGAGCATAATGGCTAACAATGATTTTGTAGTATTTGGTATAGGGAAATTCGGTAAAAGCGTGGCACAGACCTTGGCGGAAAATGGTAAGGAAGTTCTTGCAATAGATAGTAATGAGGAAGTTATTCAGGATATCTCCGACTATGTAACCCATGCTGTCCAGGCAGATGTTACGGATGGTGATGCTCTTAAGGCTCTTGGGGTCGGCAACTTTGATGTTGCAGTCATTGCCATATCCAATAACCTTCAGGCGAGTATCATGTCAACGATTCTGGCAAAGGAAATGGGCGTTCCGTTCATATTGGCAAAGGCACAGAATGATATTCATAAGAGGGTACTTGAAAAAGTAGGGGCGGATAAGGTCATCTTTCCTGAACGAGAAATTGGTGTGCGGATCGCCAATAACTTAATCTCAGAGAATTTTGTGGACTATATTGAGCTTTCAGACGATTACAGCATTGTCGAGACGGAGATTTTGGATGAATGGGTTGGAAAATCTCTCAAAGAAATTAATATGCGTGTCAATTATGGTATTAACGTTATGGCCATACGTAAAGGAGAAAGTATCAGTATCACACCTGGTCCTGATCTGATTCTTCAATCATCGGATGTTCTTGTTGTGATTGGTTCCAATGATGACCTTAAGAAAATCAATATTGCCAGCAGAAACCAGCGAGGGTAAGAATGATCAGCAGTACAGCCAATCAACAGGTTAAAGAGGTACAAAAACTTCAAAAATCACATAAATACAGGTCTGAGAAGGGCTTGTTTCTTGTGGAAGGGTGGCGAATGATCTCTGAGATTCCGACAGAGTTTCTTGAGGCTGTGTATGTGATGGAAAATGAAGCGGATAAAGCGGCGGCATCATTGGCGCATTCTGCTGGGAGCATTACGACAGTGTCCAAGAATGTAATGAAAGCCATGAGCAATGAAGTGACGCCCCAAGGGGTGTTGGCGTTGGTTAGGATGAAAAATGTTACGAGCAGTCCTCTAACTGTTGATAATCCTTTGATTATTGCACTGGATTGTGTACAAGATCCTGGCAATCTTGGCACCATCATCAGAACGGCAGAAGCGGCAGGTGTTCACCGGATACTACTATCCAAAGGGACAGTGGACCTATACAACCCAAAAGTGGTTAAATCGACCATGGGTGCTATTTTTCGAATGGATATTCAAAGGGATGTGAACCTTGAAGAGGCACTACCAAGGTTGAAAGAACAGGATATCGCCGTATATGCTGCTCATCTTAAGGGTGAAATGAGTCATTATGATTGCAACTTTAAAATGGGTACTTGTTTTCTGATGGGGAACGAAGGCAATGGACTGCGAAAAGAAATTGCAGCTCTTGCCAGTGAGTATATGATCATTCCAATGAAGGCAGAAGCCGAAAGTCTTAATGTGGCTATGGCCACAGGCATTTTAATCTACGAGGCTATCAGACAGAGGCGCTAATGAGAGAGGACTGTTGTATTTGCAAATTATGCTTTGCGATGCACAGTCTTTTTTGTATGAATTATAATGATAGAAAAGGACTGTCACCTAGGGCAACAGTCCTTAAACAGATGCTATCAATCATTCAAGTCTTTAATCATCAAGCCTTTCAAGAGCAGCATCGATCATCGGATAATCAATGGTGTTAAGTCCATCCAGGCGGCAATTTTTTGCCTTTAACAGAAAGTTTCTTGCTGTGTCAGTGTCCCCTTCTTGTTCAGCAACCAAACCCGAAAAGTACAGGCTGTCTGAAAGAGATGGGTTAAGCTCAAGGGCGGTATCAAAATGTCCTTTGGCTTCTGTTAGATGGCCTCTATAGAATTCAATCTGCCCTAGATTGTCATAGGCGGAAGCGTAATCCGCTTCTTTGATCAAGGCTGCACGGCTGAAAAATTCTGCTTCGTCGTACGCTTCCTTAAGCGTTAAGAGGAAGCCCAAGGTTGTGTAATCTTGCGGATAAAAATAATGGTTATCCTTGACCAAAGCTTCGAGGGCTTCTTCGTCAAATGATCTGTCACTGAAGTATTTCTGGTCATCTTTGCCAAATTTCTTTAGTGCAGTCATATAGGCTTCAATGGCTTGATTCAATTGGCCTGTTTTCCATAGAGCGATACCTCTGTTACACATCAGTGTTTTTGTTGTTAGAAAGTAAGCGCTGTTGGTTAAGGCGCGGTCAAAACAAGCCAATCCTTCTGCGGACTTATTATCACGAAGCAACATTAGTCCGTAGGAAGCTAAAATGGCAGCATTTTTTGTTCCGAGCTTAAAAGCCTTTTTGAAAAAGGGCTTTGCCGTATCAGGATTCTTGGTAATGCTTTGGAACAGAATGCCGAGCATTCCAATGAAGGTACCGAGAAATACCAGAATTAACAGTAAGATCCAGCCGGCAGAAGCAAGTAGCCAAGTGCTGATTGGTTGATGCAAGAATACGACAATGAGTAAGTAGGCGATAACCAGGTATCCGATGGTCACTGAACGCCAACGTGAGAGTATTTTATCCATAGATCCTCCTTGACTGCAACAGTCAATATAGCGTGTTACAGTAATGATAAGTACACGTGTTTTTTGAATCACACGTTCAGTATAGTTTAACATGAGAAGAGATGGGATACAATCACAAAGGGTCTTCTTGGATCTGATTAACGAAGGCGTTACCGTTCTCTAAGGATATTCTAATTTAAAGATGTTACATTGGATATTGTAAGGGATGCAACTTTTAAATTATACTGATAACAGGGTAATACTTTTACTTGATACAAATTATATAGATCATGAGGTGAGACTATGCATATAGGATTATTTACGGACTGTTACACACCACAGGTTAATGGTGTAGTGACATCTGTTAAGATTTTGGAAGAGGCCCTTCGGGCGAAGGGGCATAAAGTGACGGTCATTACTGTCAAGGTGCCTGGTTATAAGGACTCTTCAGAAAATACACTACGAATTCCATCAGTGCCTTTTCGTAAATGGACGGAGTTTCGGGTAGGAGTACCTTTATATAACGAAACATATAGGCGCATTAAGCAATTGAATTTGGATGTGATTCATACCCATACAGAATTTACAGTAGGTATGATAGGCAAGCATGTATCGACTTTGATGGGTATTCCAATTGTACATACATACCATACGCTATATGAAGACTATACCCATTATGTATTGGACAGTCGCTATGGTGAACGTATGATCAAAAGAATCATCAAAACATCCAGTAGGGTCTACATTAGGCGATATGACCGCGTAATAGCACCAACTGTCAAGACGGAGAGAGCCTTACGCCAATATGGTGTTAAGAACATTATTGACATTGTCCCTACAGGGATTGATATCAATGCTTTTAATAGAAAAGTCGATTCTTTAGGGATTGAGAATCTGAGAAGGGACTTGGGCCTGGGGAAAGGTGATTTTATCATGCTTGCCCTAGGACGGGTCAGCAAAGAGAAAAGTATAGATGTGCTTGTTCGTCAGTTGCCGAAGATAAAAAAGCGAGTGCCGTCGGCGAAATTGCTTATTGTAGGGGATGGGCCTTATAAAAGTGCCCTTGAATCTCTGGTAGAGACTTTGGGATTGAGGGAAACAGTCCTGTTCACCGGTCAAGTGCTCATTCCAGCGTCGCTATGTATTATTCGTTGGCAGATGTCTTCGTCAGTGCATCTCGTTCCGAGACTCAAGGACTAACCATTATTGAAGCTATGGCTTCCGGTGTGCCGGTTGTCGTCGCCAATGACCTGAACATCGAAGGCATAGTTCTACATGGACAGTCGGGTTATCTGTTTGATGATGATGAATCATTGGTTGAAGAAATAGGTGATGCATATGAACAGGCAGACTTACGTTTATCAATGATCGAGCAAGCTAAAGAAGTTGTTTCTATGCTGTCCAAAGAACATTTTGCTGAAAGAATGATTCAAGTGTACGAGAAAGCCATTCTTCAAAAAGTCGAAACGGTTCTCGGTTAGGCACGCCTGTGAGTCATACTAGCCGCTAAATCAATATATTTTTGAGCAATGCCTGCAGATCTGTCGCATTATCTGTTATCAAAAGATGCTTTTCTGTATAGGTTAGGTGATATTCGTAGTATTTTGACAGGAATGTCTTGATATGTTCGTCCATTTTGCGAACAAATCTAGTCAGAGTCACTTCAGTAGCGTTAGGGAAGAATATGACAAAAGTATCACCAGAAACCCTACATGGAATCTCATGTTGACTGATGAGAGCCTTCATGGCAATGGCCACCTCAATTAACAGATGATCACACTCATGAGGGCTGTATCTGAAGTTCAGTTGCTTCAATCCGTTAATGCTTAATGTAAAGAGACCAAGGGGCAGGTGGCCAAAGTCGGAGAAGCCCTGTAAGGTGGACTCACAAAAACTATTATTGTGAAAACCTGTTAGCGAGTCGTAGGAGTTCAAATACTCAATGGTACTGGACATGGTATTCAGGTCCGAGACATCATGAACCTGGCACATATACAAGTGATCTTCCAACATATAGACGGTTGTGTCATAGACCTTGATGAATTTATCATTTTCTTGTTGGTACATAAAGTGACCGTCTGTAATTAATGTGATATTCCTTGTTTTCTCCATCAACTCATTGGCATAGTCAAAGGGCAGTGCTTCAAAGATGTTTTCGTGATATAGGCTCCCTAGGGGCTTGCCGAAAAGTTTAAGGCTGTTATCAGGAACATGGCATATTGTGCCATTCTGATTGAACAGGAACATGGGGACGGGCAAACGCTTCATATAGTGTCGGGCAATATTTGCCTGGAGTGTCTGCGTATATTCTTTTTCATAATTTACCGTAATATCACGAAAACGCAACTGAAGCAAAGAAGACTTTTGAAGATGAACCAGCTGATAACTGAATTTCATGTGCAGAACTTTGCCGTTGGGATAAGTGACATGTAACACTTCATCTTTCTGTAGGTCGAACTGGATATTAAGTTGATCAAGATTGAAGATGCTTTTGATTGGTGTGGTGGTTTTGTCCATCATCAATAGACGGCTAAAGCTCTTGTTGCTGTATTCGATATGCCCAAAGTGATTCAAAAAAGCAATGGCATCCGGTTCCTTATTGTAAAGCTCGTTGAACATCTCGATGGTTTGATGGGTGAGATGCAAAGAACGTTTTTGCTTGCTGGCACCTGAAAGGCTGCGTATGTTGTCTTTAATGATTTTTTCAATGCTTTTTTGAAAGGTGGACATGGGACCTCCAATGTATGACTAGTGTGAATCATTTTTATTTAATATAATTAAAATGATCCTACTAAGGTGTCAAAAGAATCGTTAGTTGTACTATATCATAGAATAAGTTATAAAGCCTTATTTGTAAAGGGAATGAACTGTGTTACACTGAAAGTACGAGCAGATAATTTACACTATTTTAACATGTAATATGATATGATGAAATCGGTTTCTACCTGATTATGAAACCATATATAAATAGAAAGGGTTTGGGTATGAGGCGTAATTTAATAGCTGCAATTGATGTTGGTTCACATGCCATTAGGATGAAGATCGGTGAAATCAATCGAGCAGGCAAGTTCAGGGAACTAGAGAGCTTTAGAAAGATTGCAGTCATTGGGCATGATACTTTCACTGCTGAGAAAGTCAGCTTTGACTCTGTCGATAAGCTGTGTGGGATCCTGGATAATTTTAAGAAGACCATGAATGACTATGGCGTGAGGTACTATACGGCAATGGCGACCAGTGCGATCAGGGAGGCCAAGAACCGTGATTATATTGTGGATCAGATTCAGATAAAGACAGGTCTCGATATAGAAGTGATTGATAACAGTCAGGAGCAATATTTGACCTTGAAGGCTGTTAAGTATGACCTTGAGGGGTATGAACAACTGACAATGGAAGGGGCTGTCATTGTTGTTATAGGTGCAGGGAGCATTCAAGTGACCAGTTATCATGACGGTCAACTGGTATCCAGTCAGAACGTGAAGCTCGGTGCCCTTAGAATCAAGGAGATTCTTGGTGATATGGAAGGACGTATGCTAAAGTTCAATGATATTCTGGAAGAATATGTTCGTGTTAATATGGAAGGGCTTGTTGTCAAAGGACAAGGGTTTTCTTATGAACATTTAATTGTTGTCGGTGGTGAGATGAGCGTCATTAGCCAGATCATTGATTACAATCCTGAGTTGGATGAGCACCATGGTATCAGAAAGAAAGATATCTATCATATTTTTGATGAGCTTAAAGACATGGATGCAGAAGAGATACGGCATAGGTACAATATTCAAAGGGAACGAGCAGAGATTATACTGCCATCATTAATGTTGTTGAAATACTTCAGCGAAATTACAGGGGATAAAAGGATTGTTGTGCCTAATGTGTCACTGGTAGATGGTATCGTAAGACATATCCATGAAGATATCTATAACTTGAGTCTGGGTGATGAGGCGACTCGAGAGGTAATCCATAATGCCAAAGTAATGGCAAAACAATTTCATTATAATACAGACCATTGTGATTATGTAGAACATATTGCTGTAACCTTGTTTGACAAATTGAAAAAAGTTCATGGGTTGCAATGGGAACGTCAACATTTAAGGCTTGCAGCCATTTTACATGATATTGGTAAATTCATTAGCTTGGATCGGCATTCTTTTCACTCTTATGAATTGATTCGTTCGTTGGAATTGTTTGGTATGTCATCAGAAGATATGGAAGTCATTGCCCTTGTTTCGAAGTATCATGGTATGGTGACGCCAGGCAATATTTCAGAAGAGTTTGCTGGTTTGCCAAAACAAAAGCAGTTGATGACGGCGAAACTCATATCGATTCTACGAATGGCAGATGCAATGGATCGAGGCCATGGGCAGAAGATTATCATCAAATCCGTTCGTGTCAAAGATAAGAAGTTGATGATCAAAGGCACGTCTCATGTGGATACGACCCTTGAGGAATGGAATTTTGAAAAGAAAGCCCAATATTTTAAAGAGGTGTTTGGCATTCATCCTGTTTTGAAGATTACAAAAGAAATATAGTTAAGGAGTATGAAGCAATGGATTTGAATAGTACAAGTTTATATGAGAATCGTGAGTTGTCTTGGCTCAGTTTCAACCAGCGTGTTTTGGAAGAGGCCAAGAACCTGGAGAATCCTCTGCTTTCAAGAGCGATGTTTCTATCCATAACCAGTTCCAATATGGATGAGTTCTTCATGGTACGTGTGGCTTCTCTCAAGGAACAGGTCAAAGCTGAATATGATAAGCCGGATTTCGCTGGTTTGACACCGAAACAACAACTGGATGCCATATCCGAACGGGTCCACGTCATGGTGGATGAGCAAGCCAATTCCTATAAAAGAAGTCTGATACCAGCAATGAAAAAAGAAGGTATCTACATACTTGAAATGAAGGAGCTGAGCAAGCGTCAGAAGTCTTTTTTGAAAGAATACTTCAATGATGTCATTTACCCTGTATTGACACCGATGGCGGTGGATTCTAGTAGACCATTTCCTTTGATTTTGAATAAAAGTCTCAATGTGGCGGTTCTGATTCGAAAAGATGGTCATGATGAATTCGCTACAGTTCAGGTGCCAGCTGTTTTGGGTAGATATATACCGGTTCCGATGGATGACAGCAGTGAAAAAGGCTTTGTTTTACTGGAAGAAGTCATTATGGCTTATATTGAACGGCTTTTTGTTGGTTACGAGATTCTCGGGTCAAGTCCTTATAGGATTACACGAAATGGTGACTTGAGCATCGATGAGGAAGAAGCACAAGACCTTCTTTTGGAAATAGAAAAATCCTTGAAGCAGCGAAAGTGGGGAGAGGCCATTCGCTTAGAGGTAACAAAAGACATTCATCCCAAACTGTTTAAGAAATTGCATAAAGGCTTTGACGTGCATAAGGATGATATCTATTACATTAATGGTCCTATTGATTTGACCTTTTTGATGAGATTAAGTTTCTTGTCAGGCCACGATCATCTACGCTTCAATAAATTCACTCCGGTGACACCGAAAGCATTATTGGGTGTGACGGATCTGTTCGCTGCTATTCAGGAGAAAGACATCTTCCTGTCCCATCCATTCGAGAGCTTTGACCCAGTGGTTGATTTGATTCGAAAAGCGGCAAAGGACAAGCAGGTGCTGGCAATCAAACAGACCCTTTACAGGGTTAGTGGTGATTCGCCGATTATAAAAGCCTTGGCTCAGGCGGCGGATGCAGGCAAACAAGTGACGGTGCTTGTGGAACTTAAGGCACGGTTTGATGAAGAGAACAACATTGTATGGGCAAGACGACTGGAGAAATCCGGGTGTCATGTTATATACGGTCTTGTTGGACTTAAAACCCACAGTAAAGTAACGTTGATTGTTCGTAAAGAAGAGACGGGCATTCGCAGGTATGTTCATCTTGGTACGGGTAACTACAATGACTCCACGGCAAAACTATATACGGATATGGGTCTGTTAACCTGCAATGAATTGATTGGCGCTGATGTTTCAGCAATTTTCAATACGATCTCCGGTTATTCTGAACCACCGAAGCTACAAAAAATCGCTATGGCACCAACGGGGCTTAGAAACAGATTCAACCAATTGATCAGGCGGGAAGCGGAATATGCACGGGAAGGAAAAGAAGCGTTTATACTTGCCAAGATGAATTCGCTATGTGATCAGGAGATTATTGAGGAACTATATAAGGCCTCACAGGCAGGTGTTAAGATCGAGCTGATTGTACGGGGAATCTGTTCTTTGATTCCAGGCATTAAGGGCGTCAGTGAGAATATAACAGTAAGAAGTATCATAGGAAAGTATCTGGAACATAGTCGTGTCTTTGTCTTTGGTAACGAAGGTGAAACAGAGATATATCTATCCAGTGCTGATTGGATGCCAAGAAACCTTAACCGGCGTGTGGAGCTTTTGTTCCCGATTGATTCAGCGGACATTCGCAAACAAATTATGTTCATTATGAATCTTCAGCTGCGAGATGTGGTGAAAGGTAAGATAAAAGACAATACTGGGGCTTATTATAAGATTGACCGAAGAGGCAAAGAAGTGATTAATTCTCAAGACTACTGTGAAAAGATGGCAGTGGACTCTTCCATGGATTATTCTGAGATAGAGGAGCTGGAAATGTTCAGGCCCATTATGTCACCAGGTGAAATTCATCTATTGATGGAAGATGAGTGATTCTCATAGATTCTTGACATCTAACAGAAGAATGTGTATTATAAATATTAATTTATATGAATATTTATACAAGAGGTGAAAGATATGGCAGTGAATTTGAAAGGCAGAAGTTTTCTTACATTAAAAGATTTCTCTAAAGATGAGATTCTATATCTAGTGGACTTAGCTGTGAAACTCAAGGAAAAGAAGATGATGGGTATCAAGGGCGACTTGCTTGAAGGTAAAAATGTTGCCTTGATCTTTGAAAAGCCTTCGACAAGAACACGCTGTGCTTTCACCATCGGCTGTGTGGATGAAGGCGGTCACCCTGAATATCTCGGGAAGAATGACATTCAGCTTGGCCACAAGGAATCCGTTGAAGATACGGCACGTGTCCTTGGACGTCTGTTTGATGGTATTCAATTTAGAGGTTTTTCCCAAGAAGTAGTCGAGAAGTTGGCTGAGTACAGTGGTGTACCAGTTTGGAATGGTTTGACAGATGATTATCATCCAACCCAGATTCTTGCGGACTTGATGACCATCAAGGAACATATCGGTTATCTTGAAGGGGTTAATTTCGCCTATGCAGGTGATGGTAGAAACAATATGGCTAACTCTTTAATGATCGGATGTGCCAAAGTGGGTCTGAACTTCAAGATTGTAGCGCCTAAGAACCTTTGGCCGGAAGAAAGTCTGGTTGAAGTTTGTAAGTCATATGCGGTCCAATCAGGATCGACGATTACTTTCACAGATGACCCAGCTGATGTTAAAGGTACGGATGTGCTGTATACGGATGTGTGGGCATCTATGGGTGAAGAAGATAAAAGTAAAGAGCGTATTGAGCTTCTAAGACCTTATCAGGTTAATGAGACGATGGTTGCCAATACAGAGAAGAATGCCATCGTTATGCATTGTTTACCAGCCGTGAAAGGCAATGAAGTGACTGAGGAGACTTTCGAGAAGAATGCCAAGGTGATTTTTGATGAAGCTGAGAATCGTATGCATACGATCAAAGCGGTGATGGTTGCTACGGCTGGTAAGTAGTAAAGTTAGTTGATGAATAATTATTAGATGAAGAAACGCCCTGTTTGGGCGTTTTTTTAGTTTGGCGTTGAAGCGTAATCAACTTCCGTCCCGCCAGTAAGCCCGGGAATTCATCCGAAGCCTCAGACATTCTACCAGTCATAAATGACTGAGGCTTGTGATTACTATCCGATATTGCCGTTGTCGACAAGTTACGCGTATAATTTACATACCACCGTCAGCGGTGATGATTTGACCGGTTAGGTATGAGGCTTCTGGCGAGGCTATGAAGGTGACTAGTTTGGCAATTTCTTCTGGTTTGCCTAGTCGACCAAGACCAATTTCATCTGTTAGTGATTGCCGGTCTTCCTCTGTCATCCATTGATTCATTTCTGTATCGATGGCACCGCAGGCAATGGCATTGACCCGGATGCCTGAGGGTGCTAATTCTTTGGCAAGAGCCTTGGTGAAGCTGTTGACACCGCCCTTGGAGGCGCTGTAAGCCACCTCGCAGGAAGCGCCGTCATTGCCCCAGATTGAAGAGATGTTGATGATGTTGCCAGATTTTTGGCTGACCATCATTGGCACAGTGAACTTGCATGTGTTAAACAGGCTGTCCAGATTGGTAGCAATGACTTGTTGCCATTCTTTATGGGACATATCAGTCAGTAATCCAAGGTAGGCCACGCCGGCGTTGTTAACCAAGAGATCTACATGACGGTAATTTTTGGGCAAGATGTAAGTGAAAAAATCCTTACAAGCTTCAAAATCAGAAGCATCCAATGGTACTTCAAGGCACCTGGCGTCTAAGTTACGGACTTGTTCTGCAACAAGCTCTAATTCGTTGATCGAACGACGACAGGTAATGATCAGGTCGTAGCCGCGTTTTGCTAGATGAAGGGCGATGGCTTTACCGATACCTCTGGAGGCGCCTGTGATCATAGCGACTGGTTTACTCATTGATATCACCTCTTAAGTAGGCGATTTCTTCCTTATAAAGATTGGTTGACTTGTCGAGCCAAGGTGTTTCCAGTATTAATGGTTTGTCGGCGGCAACAGGATGATGAACAATATTGTGAATGGCTGCCCTTCCAATATGATCGAGGCCTCTTGGGTTGTCTTCTAAGGCGCCTAGGTTAGCATGACGGTCTTTTTTTGCACCCATTGGATTCAATGAACCATTTAAGTGGAAGACTTTAATCCGGTCAATACCGATGATCTTGTCAAAATCCCTGATAACACCATCGAAATCATGAACGATATCATAACCACTGTCGTGGGTGTGACAGGTATCAAAGCAGACGCCTAACTGATCACTTAATTTAACCCCATCAATAATGCGAGCCAATTCCTCAAAAGAGCGGCCGATTTCAGTACCCTTACCAGCCATTGTCTCCAGACAGATGAAAGGTTTTGTTTCAGGGGTTAGGATTTCGTTAAGGGCATCGACGATTCTTGCGATACCATAATCGGCATCTTTTTGGGTATAAGCCCCTGGATGGACAACGATGTAGTTAGCACCGATGGCCTCGGTTCTTCTGATTTCTTCTGCGAAGAAATCTTTAGCAAGGGTATAAGTATCTTCTTTATAAGAACCCATGTTAATGATATAAGGTGCATGGATGACAATGTCTGACAGGTTGCTTTCGGACATAAAGAGGCGGCCTTCTTCAATCTTCAATTGATCCACGGGTTTACGTCTGGTATTTTGAGGCGCACCAGTATAAATCATGAATGTGTCAGCATTATAGGTTGCAGCCTCTTTTGCTGCGCCTAAGAGTCCACCGGACATGGAAACGTGAGAACCTAATTTTATGGACATTTGGAACCTTCTTTCGTGTTATTTGAGAAAAAGTATCAATTACTTTGATGTATTTCCTATCATATCATGACCGAAGCTGTAAAATCCAGTGTGTGGTAAGCTTTGATAGATTAATGATGAAACGTATCTGTCAGGGACTATGAAAATGACTTATATTGGTTTCATTTTTCACAGAGATAAGGTATGATAGTAGTCGTGAAGACGGAGGTTTTTTTAGAATGTTGAAAAATTGGCATCATTTAGGGGTTCTAAGCACATTTTCCTTGGTTTTGCTATTGATCTCCTTTTATGGAGGCATTTCCGGTCAAGGTGCCCAACCAAAAGACGATGATACATCCTATTCAGATAGGATTTCAGAGCGGGTTGAAGAAGTGTTGCCTGAGAAAGAAGTTGAGACAGCTGTTGAAGTCGAAGAGGTTCATGATGTGCCAGAGGCAATTAACGGTTTGTTAATTGGATTTGACAGAACCAATGGACTAACGGACGTCATTATGGTTGCTCATATTGATCCGGCGACAGGCAGTGTGGATATTATATCTATTCCTAGGGATTTGGAAATATACTTTACAGAAGAAGCTTTAGCACCGATTAAGGCGTCGAATCCTAAGAATCGTATTCTTCATGCCAAATTGAACAATATCTATTCGTTGATTGGATGGGATGAACAGGCGTTAAAGGATATTCGTTCTGTTGTCGAAGTGATTACAGGGCTTGAGATGGATTACATGATGACGGTGAACATTGATGGCTTCAAAGATATGGTAGATGCCGTAGGTGGCGTTGAGTTCTATGTCCCTCAAGATATGTACTACAATGATCCGGTTCAAGACTTATATATTGATTTGGACGAAGGGTTGCAGATACTTGATGGGGATAAGGCAGAACAGTTGGTAAGGTATCGTAAGGGATATGCCAGAGGCGATTTACAGCGGATTGAAGTGCAGCAAGCCTTTGTGGCTGCTATGGTGGATCAAGTGATTCATCAATCGGATTTTAATGAGATTCAACAGCTGCTGGCGACAGGGTATGATATGATTAATGCTGACTTTGGTTTGGTGGTCATGTTGGACTATGCGGAATTTTTCTTTGACTTGGATTTGGAACACATATTGACAGAAGAGAATATGATGACCATACCATCATGGGGAGAAAAGGTGGATGGGACATGGTATCAGTACTTTGACCTTGAAGAGGCACAGAATTCAGTCAAGGCTTTGATCAATGGAGAAGAGGAAACTGAGAATGGCAGATAGAAAGCAACAGAAGAGAATGTTAAGTAAATTCATACAGGTGTTTTTAACCACCTTCGCGCTCTTGATGATCGTCATTGCTATAGGGACGATTATCTATGTGGTAGTGGCACAAAAAAGTATCAATCAGGAATTGGGAACACCGGACTTCAGTAACACTGCAACGGTGGGGAGCGGCAGTAGTGATGTTGATGGGGATAGTCTTGATGACAAGAAGATGACGGTTTTTGCCATCTTCGGTGTGGATGAGGATCTATACAGGACCGATGTGACGATGATGGTCTTTTTTAATCATGAAACAGGGAAGATTGATGTGCTTTCCATTCCAAGAGACACTAAAGTTAAGATACCGGATGAGTTATATGAGCAAATACAGGCAAGACGCTCTGACGTTGATCAGTATGTAAAAATCAATTCAGTGCCTGCTTATGTGATTGATGACCGTAATGAAGCATCCGTAGCAGTAATGGAAAAGAGTTTTGGTGTGGATATCGATTATTATGTCAAAATGGATCTGGATGTCTTCAAATATATTGTCGACACCATCGGTGAGATCACAGTGACCATCCCTTTTGATATGGAATACAGCGATCCGGAACAGGAATTGTTCATCAATTTGAAGGCTGGCGAACAATTAATCAATGGCGCTCATGCGGAACAACTGATTCGTTTCCGTTCAGGTTACAGTAATGGTGATCTAGGCAGAATTGAAATGCAGCATGAGTTCATGAAGGCCTTCATGAAACAATTATTAACCATGAAGAACCGTGTGAATATGCTGAATATTGTCAGTGGCATACTAATGCGGGTGGAAACCAACTTTGAAACAGCGGTGGATTATTTGGTCTACATGGAGGATATAGACCCAGAGAACATCGAGATGCATACATTGCCACAGGAATCAGGTACAGAAGGGCGTGCAGATTTCATCTATGATTATGACGCCACTAAGGTGTTGCTGGATGAAATCATGAATGAGCCTTACGAATCTGTTACGACTGATAGTACGGATAATACAGAGACTGAAGTGGTGGTTACAGAGCCGGTTGTGGACATCATTCCAGAAGAAATTATTGATGTTAAGGGCATGGATATGCAAGTTCTTAACGGAACTGATATAGGTGGTATTGCAGGTAAAATGACGGCGGTACTGGAAGAGTTAGGCTACCAATTAATGGATGCGGATAATTATGCAGATAAGCCAGTGGAACGAACGATGATCATCGTACCAAAGGAAGAGGTATTTGACGAACTGAAAGTCCACTTTGAAGACCCGGAGATGGTTCTGAGACCGTCTATGTCAGGACAGTCGCCGGAAGTTCAGATTGTCCTTGGTATGGACGATGGCGAGAATTTGCAGTGATGAGGTGACTTATGTGGCATAAAATTAAAGTGATCGGTGGTGTGTTGCTTTTGGGAGGTCTGAGTATCTGGCTGATTGGTGGGGGCATTGATGCGGGTAGTACAACACCCGGAACCGTCAATGACCCTCTTGTAACCAAGTCATACGTGGACATGAAAGTAGCCGAAGTAGCGGAAGTGCTCAGTACTTTGGTAACGGATGGAACAACAGATTCAGGAACGACGTCATCACAGTTAAGCATGTCAGAAATTGAGGACTACGTCGATGAGGCTATAGCGACGACTATGTCGGATGAAATTGACAGTATCGCAACAGTTATTGTTGAAGAAACTATTGATGATGCACTGGACGATGCTATAGGAACAGCGGTTGAAGCTGCCATTAGAGACATAGCACTTGACGGCAGTGATGGTAATTCTGGTGTTCAGGCAGGTAGCTTGCTGTTTGCGGTATTGGAATTGGTAGAAGGAGACCGACTGATTTGCGGTGCTTCAGCTGAAGTGATTCTACGAGGTGGCAAAGGGACGGTGATTCCAGGTGCCAATGGTGACGGCTTAGCGGACTTGACCAACGGTGATGATCTGGCAGGTGGAGTAGAGGTGCCACGGCAACATCATCTTCTTGTATCTAGAGACGACGGCCGCGGTATCTTGATTACTGAGGCGACAGCAACAGGTAAAGCATATATATTGGTAAAAGGAGATTATACACTGGAATGAGTAGGAAAAGAGTAAACATACTCGGTACCTGGTTCGACCATGTGACAAGAACGGAAGCTGTTGACAGGATTGTCGGTTATTTGAAGACCTGTAGCAAAGCTTCTGTTTTTACGCCGAATCCGGAGATTGTCATAGAAGCTTACAGGGACCAAGAATTTCAAAAGGTGCTGAATAAGAGTGAAATGACCATACCCGATGGTATCGGTGTGATTATCGGTGCTAAATTGATAGGGCATCCGTTGATAGAGAGAGTTGCCGGTTACGACACCCTTTTGGATGTTTTTGCAAAGATTGAGAATGAACCATATAAGGTATTCTTCTTAGGATCAGGGCCCGGTGTGGCAGACGAAGCAAAGGACAAGATTCTGGATCGTTACCCCAATCTGAATATTGTTGGTACACATGACGGTTATTTTCGAGACGATGATACAGTCATTGAGTATATCAACAGTTATGAGCCGGATATGTTACTGGTTGGTTTGGGAGCGCCCAAACAGGAGAAGTGGATTGCAAAATATAGGGACAGGCTGACGGCTACGGTGCTATATGGGTGTGGTGGGTCGCTGGACGGTTTTTCAGGTAGGGTGCCTAGAGCACCAGAGATCTACATTAAGTTGAACCTTGAATGGTTTCACCGTTTGATTTCCCAACCTACAAGAGCAAAAAGGATGCTGAGACTGCCGTTGTTCTTGGTTAAAATGATGATTGAAGGAAGAAGATATCCTCAGGAGTAATGTATGGAATTGATAAGTAAAAGAAAAAAATGGGTGGATTACCTATATATCATAGTTGGTGTTTTGATTTTATCCGCTTCAATTAATATGGTGTTTGCGCCATTTGATATGGTTATTGGTGGCGTTACTGGTCTTGCTATTGTCATTAAGCATATCACACAGAGCATGGTTGATGGTGGTGTTCCGTTGTGGTTAAGTAACATATTGATCAACATACCGCTTTTTTTTGGTGCCGTTGTAATCAAAGGTAGGAACTTTGGTACGAGAAGTTTGTTTGCAACAGGATTTCTTTCATTTTCCCTGTATATTACAGAAGGATTGCCAATGCTTACCGATGATTTGCTCCTTGGCACTGTATTTGGTGGCGTAATGGCAGGGGCTGGACTAGGTATGGTGCTATCAGCCTTTTCGACTACAGGTGGTACGGATTTGGCCGCTAGTCTTATTCAGCACTTCTTTAAGCATATGAGTGTTGCTAGAATCATGCTTGCCCTTGATTGGGTGATCATCGCGTTTGGTGCTATGGTCTTTGGCGTTGAAAAGACCCTCTATGCCATTATCTCTGTCTTTATTACTGCAAGAATCATAGATGCTTTCCTTGACGGTTTACATTTTTCAAAGGCGGCCTTTATCATTTCTGAGAAGTATGCCAAGATATCAGAGAACATCATGGAAGACCTGGACCGAGGTGTTACTGGTCTTAATGGTGAAGGGATGTATTCTGCTACTCAGAAGAATGTGCTTTTGTGTGTGGTATCAAAAAGAGAAATCGTACGACTAAAGGAAATCGTCAGAATCACTGACCCGAAAGCCTTTATAATTGTTACGGATGTGCGGGAAGTGTTGGGGGAAGGTTTTAAAGAGTACGCCCACAACAGTGACCTATAAATGGTGGTTTTTTTTGTGAAGAATGTCACCAGGTGTACAAAACAGGCAATATACGCCAGGAAATTGTTCATTTTTATTTTTTGTATCAAAAAAAAAGCTCGCCAGTCGGGGGCTTTTTTTTATTTGATAAACCGATGTGTCAAAAAAAAGTTGAGTTTTTAGGTGAATATCAACAGAAAACAGGGTGTTTGGTACTGTGAGAAAATTGAAATATAGTGAAAATGGATATAAAAAAAGTGTGTCTGTATAGGGGAATATGTAAAAGGGTGCGGTAAGGGCAGATTGAACAAATTCCGTAAGTGGCTTTTGTTGATTTAACCTATGGTTTCAAGCAAATCGATATAGTATAGTAACATACATGAAATGGACGGGCGAGGAATACCGAGCCTTGGAGCACTGCTCCTGGTCCGGAACGAACTAATTCAAACACATGCTTGATTAAGAACCTAAGGGGGCACATTATGGCAAGCTTATCAATGAGAAACATCAAAAAAGTTTATGCAGGTGGCGTGACGGCGGTACAAGACTTCAACCTTGAAGTGGCAGACAAAGAATTTATCATCTTCGTTGGTCCATCCGGTTGTGGTAAATCTACAACACTTAGAATGATCGCTGGTCTTGAAGAAATCACAGACGGCGAACTTTACATCGGTGACAGACTTGTTAACGACGTTGAACCAAAAGACAGAGACATTGCAATGGTTTTCCAGAACTACGCATTGTATCCTCATATGACTGTTTACGATAACATGGCATTCGGTCTTAAACTTCGTAAAACACCTAAAGCTGAAATTGACAAACGTGTTCAGGAAGCTGCTAAGATCCTTGGTATCGAAGTGCTTCTTGACAGAAAGCCAAAAGCTCTTTCTGGTGGTCAAAGACAAAGGGTTGCAATGGGTCGTGCGATTGTACGTGAGCCTAAAGTATTCCTTATGGATGAGCCACTTTCCAACCTTGACGCTAAGTTGAGAGTTCAGATGCGTGTTGAGATTTCTAAGCTTCACAGAAGACTTCAAACAACAATCATCTACGTAACACATGACCAGGTAGAGGCGATGACACTTGGTACAAGAATCGTCGTTATGAAAGACGGTATCATCCAACAGTGTGATTCACCATCCAACCTATACGAAAGACCACAGAATGTCTTCGTAGCCGGTTTTATTGGTTCTCCTCAGATGAACTTCATCGAGTCCAAAGTATCCGGTGATGCTTCTGCTGTTACTTTGACTTTCGCTAAGAATGCCGTTACTATTCATGGTGAAAAAGCAAAAGCGATTGTTGACGGTGGTTATGTTGGTAAAGAAGTCATTATGGGTATTCGTCCAGAGGACATCCATGATGAAGAAAGCTTCATCAAAGATTCACCTGATGCTGTAGTTGACTTTGATGTTAACGTTACAGAGATGCTTGGTGCTGAGATCATCTTGATCGGTGCTATTGAAGCATTCGACTGTACAGCACGTGTGAGCCCACGTTCCACTGCTAAGTCAGGTGAAAAAGTGAAGGTGGCATTCGACCTTAGCAGAGTTCACGTATTTGATAAAGATACTGAAAAAGTTATCTGTAACTAATATCAGTTGAATAAATGATTTTGATGAGGAAATGCCCATTAATGGTGCATTTCCTCTTTTAATTTTTAAGGATTTATTTTATTATATAATTAAGGCGTATATATGAGCCCTAAAAAATTTTGTTAACATATTGTGACAATTAACTATTTTAGTGCAATATATGCTATTATGAGACTAATATCGAGAAATAACCCGAAAAGGTAAAGAACGGGATTAGATAAGGAGAAGGCTATGATATCCAATCAGATTTTGCAAAACACCATCGATGGCCTTAAGACTATAACACGTATAGAGCTTAGTGTTATGGATTCTGAAGGGAAAGTGTTGGCAACCACAGAAGAAGGTAAGATTGATGAGTACAATTTTGCAGTGCCGGATTTTGTGAATTCACAGGCAGAAAGCCAGTTGGTACAAGGTTACCAGTTTTTTAAAGTATATGACGATCACGCAGTTGAATACGTGATCTCTGCAAGAGGTGAGGCGGAGGATGTCTATAAGATCGGTAAGATCGCATCCTTCCAGATTACGAACTTACTTGTTGCTTACAAAGAGAGATTTGACAAGGACAACTTCATTAAGAACTTGTTGCTTGACAATCTTCTCCTGGTTGATATCTATAACCGTGCGAAGAAACTTCATATCGATACGGATGTGAAGCGTGTGGCGTATATCATTGAGACAAAGTCAGAGAAGGACAACAACGCCCTTGAAGTGGTAAGAAGCGTGTTCCCTCAGAAGACGAAAGAATTCATCACCGCAGTAGATGAGAAGAACATTATTCTTGTAAAAGAATTGAAAGATACAGATGGCAATGACGAGATCGAGCGTATTGCGAAGTCTATTCTTGACACACTGAATGCAGAAGCCATGAGCTCAGTATATATTGCCATCGGTACGGTTGTTAGAGATATCAAAGATGTTTCAAGATCTTACAAAGAAGCCAAGATGGCTCTTGAAGTCGGTAAGATTTTCTACACGGAATCCCATATCATGGCTTACAATAGACTGGGGATAGGTCGTTTGATTTACCAACTGCCAATGCCACTCTGTAAGATGTTCATCAGTGAGATTTTCGATGGTAAGTCCCCAGATGATTTCGATGATGAGACACTTGTAACCATCAACAAATTCTTTGAGAACAGCTTGAACGTCTCTGAGACTTCAAGACAGTTATATATTCATAGAAACACTTTGGTATATAGACTTGATAAATTACAAAAAAATACAGGTCTTGATCTTAGAGTGTTTGAAGATGCCATCACTTTCAAAATCGCTTTGATGGTTGTTAAATATATGAATTATATGAATCAGTCAGATTATTAAAAAGTGACTTATATCACCTGTTGATCAGGTAATTTCTTTATAGTATAAAAGGGGGTTGTCCGCATGGGCATCCCCTTGTTTTGACTGGAATGATATGGGAGGCGTAGATGATAAGACTTGAGAAGGTAACGAAAGTATATCCCAATGGCGTTAAAGCGCTGGATAATGTTTCGTTTTCTATAGATAAGGGTGAGTTTGTCTTTATAGTGGGCAGTTCGGGGTCAGGAAAGACGACCATGTTGAAATTGTTGATGAAAGAAGAAAACCCTACGGATGGCAAGTTATTCATAGAAAATAAGGATATAACAAAATTAAGACGAGGGAAGATTCCAAAGCTACGCCGCAGTATCGGTGTTGTTTTTCAGGATTTCAGGCTTTTGGAAAAAATGACCGTTTTCAATAACGTTGCTTTTGCTTTGAAAGTAACAGAAGCCTCTGCCAGCAAGATCAGAAGAAATGTACCGATGGTATTGTCTTTGGTGGGGTTATCTAAGAAAGCGAAGATGCATCCAAGCCAACTGTCCGGTGGCGAGCAGCAACGGACAGCCCTTGCGAGAGCTATTGTGAACAATCCGCCAATTTTACTTGCTGATGAGCCAACGGGTAACCTTGATCCCAAGACATCTTGGGAAATTATGAAACTGCTTATTGATATTAATCTTAGAGGAACGACGGTTGTGGTGATTACCCATGATAGGGAAATTGTCGATGCAATGAAAAAAAGAGTTATCAAACTCTCGGGAGGACGTGTTGTCAGGGATATTGAGAGGGGAGAATACGGTCATGAAGCTTAGAACATTCTTCTACCTCATAGGTCAAGGGCTTTTAAATATTATCAAGAACCAACTGATGTCCATTGCAGCCATTACAACTATTTCTGCCAGCATTTTCATGGTCAGTTTATTCTATATTGTGGGAAGCAATGTGGAATATATGCTGGATGCTATAGAATCCGAGATGGGGATTACGATTTTCTTTGAAAAAGAAACGGAAGAAGAACGCATCCTTGAAATCAAAACCCTTCTTGAAGTAAGAAAGGAAGTTCATGAAGTAATCTATATTTCTGCTGATGAAGCATGGGCAGATTTTAAATCGTCTTATTTTGAAGGCAGAGAAGATCAATTATCGGGATTTGAAGAAGACAACCCACTAAAAGATTCTGCATCTTTAGTGGTCTACTACGACGACTTGGATACCCAAAAAGCCCTCTCGGAGTATGTCACTTCCTTGCCGGATGTAAGATACATTCGACAGGCAGATGAAGTGGTGGATGTCATGCAAAGTTTTAATAGCCTGGTGCGTTACAGTAGTCTTGTAATTGTGTCAATACTTGTTATTATTTCTATCTTCTTGATTTCAAACACTGTACGACTTGGCATATCAACAAGAAGGAAAGAAATTGAGATCATGAAGCATATTGGTGCAAAGGATAGCTTTATCAGAGGTCCGTTTATCATTGAGGGAATGGTTATTGGCGTTCTTGGGACGTTGATCCCACTCGGTATTATTTACTATATGTATGACAATATGACTGCTAAGTTAGTGGAACAGTTTACGTTGCTAAGTAATTTTCTGGTATTTCGGGAGATTGGTGATATCTACGTAAGCCTCATACCAATCGCTTTAGGCACCGGGGTTGTAATTGGCTTAGTTGGCAGTGGTGTAACGGTTGGTAAGTATCTCCGTGCTTGATATGTATTGGGCGTATTGTATCATAGATCAGGTGAAGTGTATGGGAAGGTGATTAAGTGAAAAAGATTGTGGTCATTCTTATGACGATTTTACTGCTGGCATTTGGCGGTATGACAATATGGGCTACAAGTGATACCCTCGATGAACTGAAAGAACTTGAAGAAGCTCAGAAAGCCAGACAGGAAGAATTGGCAGAGAAGCAGAAACAACAGGAAAAACGCAAGAAAGAGCAGCAGAATTTGCTAAATGAGATTGAAGAACAATTTGATGTCATCGAATCTCGTCTTGAAGCAGGTAATTCTGCTTTGAAAGAACTTTACGTAAGCATTGGTGCTCTGGAAAAAGAGATTGTGACTCAAAATCTTTCTTTGGATGAAATTGAGTTATCTCTTGAAGAGAAGCAGAGCGAGATTGAAGATGTTAAATTGGAGCTAAAGCAGATTCGTATGGAAAAGGAACGACTCCACGCTCAAGCCATGGAGCGCATAAGAGTTATGTACGAATATGGTGATACAGGCTATCTGGAAGTTCTGGTTTCTTCGGATGATCTTATGGATATGTTTAGCAGACTTGAATACATCAATCGTCTGGTTGAAGCGGACAATGATCTGTTCAGTTCACTAAATGCCTTTGAGACGGACATTACAGCAAAAGAGTCCAGTCTTGAGATTCATGAGGCTACATTAGAGGAACTGAGGGCGGAAGTTCTTGTTGAGAAGGCAGCGCTTGAAGAGAAAGTGATTTCAAAGAATCTGGAAGTGGAACGTGCCAATACTTTGATGAATGAGCAAAAAGCCTATCAACAGACTTTGTCTGAAGAGGAGTCCCAGACAGAAGCGGTCATCAATGAGATTCAGAAAACTTTGGATCAAATAGAGGAGGAAGAAGCTCGTGTTGATGAGGAACTGAGGTTAATTCTTGCGAAAAAAGCAGCTGAAATAGCAAGAATATCAGGACTTGACTATGACGGTGGGATGATACTGTGGCCAGTACCCGGCTGGTCTAGAATATCTTCTCCTTTCGGACCTAGATTTCACCCTATACAGCAGGTTTGGAAGAATCATAATGGGATTGATATTCCTGCAACCAGTGGAACACCAATCATCGCCGTTATGAGTGGGGAAGTCATCATTTCTAAGTACAGCAGTTCCTACGGTAATTATTGTGCTATTGCCCATGGGAATGGCTATGTGTCATTGTACGCCCATGCTTCAGCATTGTTAGTTAGCGTTGGTGATAAAGTTGAGGCTGGTGAGACCATTGCGAAGGTTGGAACAACAGGTTGGTCAACAGGCAATCACCTTCACTTTGGTTTTCAAAAGAATGAGGTCTGGGTAGATCCAATGGATTATTTTAATTGATTCTGACAGGATATTTGCATTATGCTAATGCTATGGAGGTCGCTTTGGCGACCTTCATACTTTTGTAAAAATATTGGACGCCAATTGCCACATTAGGGTGATAAAATAAATGGTAATATGTATGGTTTGCTATAGTCTATGGGATCACCGTCTCACGGATAGGAATTGTTGGCGACATATGTTACAATAAAGACGTCTGAGTCTTCAGGCAAAAGACGAAGGAGATACAACATGTCAAAAAAGAGTTTTTTCGGCGGTTTTTTCGCCGGTGCAGCATTGGTGATGGTGGTTGTGGTGATTTACACAGGTATACAAACCGTCATAGAATTTTCTAAAGAGCAGGGGCTTGGTCTGGTGACTGTCGAATACGAAAGTATGGATGCCAAGTTTCAGGATATTCTTGAGAAACTGGATTACTATTATTACGAAGACATTGATACGGATGAGCTATATGAAGGGGCTTTGAAAGGTTACGTGGATGGCCTGAATGACCCTTACACTGTCTATTACACTAGTGAAGAATATCAAAGCTTTACTGAAGGAATCGACGGAACCTACGAAGGCATTGGTGCTTATGTTGGTTATGGTGACACCAGGGATGAATTGCTTATTATGCGTCCTATGGATGGTTCGCCAGCAGAGCAAGCGGGCCTGGAACCTTTAGACAGGATTGTTTCTGTTGATGGGGTAGAAGTATCAGGCATGACGACCGATGAATTGGTTAAGCTCATTAAAGGGCCAAAAGGTTCGGAAGTGGTGATTCAAGTCAGCAGAGATGGCGGCTTGATGGATTATACAGTAACGCGGGAGACCATCGTCGTTCCAACCGTCAGTCACAAGATGTTGGAGGATCAGATTGGGTATCTTCAGATTGCCAGTTTCGATCGGGTGACTTACGAACAGTTTGTAGAGGCCTACGATGACTTGCGGACTCAGGGTATGGAAGGGTTGATCATTGATCTGCGTTATAATCCAGGTGGTTTGACGAATATTGTCTCTGCAATTGCTGATGAGTTGTTACCGGAGGATATGACCATTTATTATACTGAGGATAAAAGTGGTGAACAGACCTTTGTTAAGACCCAAGATGAAAATGAATTTGATAAACCTTTAGTGATCTTGGTGAACGAAGGCAGTGCCAGTGCCTCTGAGATCTTGGCAGGGGCCATCAAGGATTATGACCGCGGTGAGATAGTTGGAACGACCACTTTTGGTAAAGGATTGGTCCAGCAGTCCGTATTCTTGGATGATGGCTCTGCTTTAAAGGTAACCATTGCTAAGTATTTCACACCAAGCGGTAATTATATACATGGCACTGGTATTGAACCGGATGTGATTTCAGAGATTCCGGAAGTGGAAGATGTGGATGCTTTACCGGAAGAATGGGACCCACAATTGGATGATGCTATAGAAGTGATTGAAGACCTAATGACCAACTGACATAGTGAAGCATATAAGGGGCAGTTATGAACGACGTATTTCATGTTTTGTATTTAACTTTACAGGGAATATCCCAATCCGTCATTGATGTGTTTTTTCTTATGACGGCAGTGGTTGTGTTCATGACTGTCTTTCGATTTGGTCAGTTTGATGCACTGAAGAGGATATCCATAAGGAAAGCCGGTGAAATCACCGTGGAAATGCTTGTTCAGGGACTTGTCATTGGTCTTGTTTTCAGTGGGTTTGTTGTCTTTCTTGGATTACCAATGGTCTTCAGTGAATACTTGTATTTTTTATTGCCCATGTCGTTCATAATCGGATTTTACCATGTACGTTTCACTAGTTTGATCTATGCAGCAACCATGATGAGTATTATAGGTCTTTTTCTTAATGGTGGTCAGATTGGTACAATAGAGATACCGGATATTGCCTTTAGCGTGTCTGGTATTGCTTTGGTCACGGGGGGGCTGATGGTACTGATTGCCGTGGTTCTGGCAGTGACTGGTACGAATCATCTTCAGCCAATTGTTGCTACGAAAGACCACCATGTGGTCCTTGGTTTTGCTCAGCAAAGAATATGGGCTGTGCCTCTGGTATTGTTGGTGGCGGTAGGTCAGTTAATAGCAGGTGAGAATGTACCCATGCCTGGATGGTGGCCGATGCTTCACTTAGCTGACTTAATACCATCAGAGACTTCCATGTTCGTGTTGCCGTTGTTGTTTGTACTTAATCACGGCAGCATAAGCTTTGGCTATACACCTAAAAGACATATACGGTTGCAAGTGCTTTTGCAGGCAAGTGCAGGGGTGACGTTGTTGGTTGTTGGTCTCGTTGGAGATATGGTAGGCGGGATGGATATATTGATTGTCATGGTCATGTTAGTTACCGGTATTGTACCTGAGATTCTATGGAACTATTTAGAAGGCGATACCCGCTTTCTTTACAAAATGGATCATAAAGGGGTTTATATCGGACGCGTTGGCGGTGGGACATTGGCGAAGAGTCTTGGATTCTTACCGGGAGACAGGATCACACAAGTTGATGGTCATAACATTGAGGATCTGAAAGACTTGGAAGTGCTCTATAGGGATTCTGGCGTACAGCGAGTATTGTCTGTTGAGCGTGTGGAAGAAGGTACTTTGACGATAGACGTTCAGGGTTTTGACATTATCGAACTGGAGTTTGGGTTGGGCTTACTGCCGCATCATGTTTCCAGAATCTATGAATACGAGGACGTGACGCAGATGAATATGATGCATCTGATTAGATATATACAGAAGAGAGATGACCCGGAGATGTGAGGGGACATCTCTTTTTCTATTTTGTACTTTGTAGGGCAACATTAATTTAATCTTTAAGTTATCAGAACGTATGTTTGCTTTTGGAATGAGCTATGATATAATGGATTCACTGAAGAGTGAGGTGAACGATATGGCATCTTTTGAACTTGTTTCTGAATTCAGCCCGACTGGTGACCAACCAGAGGCGATTGAAGCCTTGGTGAAAGGTTTTAAAGCCGGGAAGACACAGGAGACGTTATTGGGTGTTACCGGTTCTGGTAAGACCTTTACAATGGCCAATGTGATTGCACAGTTAGGTAAGCCGACGCTGATTATGGCCCATAATAAGACGCTTGCAGCGCAACTTTATAGCGAATTCAAGGAATTTTTTCCCAATAATGCTGTAGAGTATTTTGTCAGTTATTATGACTATTATCAACCTGAAGCCTATGTGGCTCATACGGATACATTTATCGAAAAGGATTCCTCCATCAATGAAGAGATTGACCGTCTAAGGCACTCGGCTACAGCCGCGTTGGCTGAGCGGGACGACGTTATTATAATTGCCAGTGTCTCTTGTATCTATGGTTTGGGCTCACCGGTAGATTACAACAATATGCTTGTATCTTTGCGGCCAGGGATGTTCATTGACCGTGATGAAGTGTTGCGTAAGCTCATTGATATGCAATATACAAGGAATGATGTGGATTTTTCCCGAGGGACCTTTCGGGTTAGAGGAGACGTGGTAGAAGTGATTCCGGCGGGGATCTCGGATACGGCTATGCGAATAGAATTCTTTGGAGATGAAGTCGAACGGCTTATGGAGATAAATATTCTGACTGGTGAAGTGCTAAGAACGTTGGAGCACATTGTTATATTCCCCGCGTCCCATTATGTTGTGGCGGAAGAGACCCTTGAAAGAGCCCTTAAGGATATTGAAAAGGAACTGGAAGATACGGTTAAGAATTTCCGAGAGGAAGACAAGCTCCTGGAGGCTCAACGGATTGCACAGAGAACGAACTTTGATATGGAGATGATACGTGAGACAGGCTTTTGTTCCGGTATTGAGAATTACTCCAGGCATTTGACAGGGTTGCCGCCGGGGGCGCCACCTCATACATTGATTGATTACTTCCCGGATGATTTTCTGTTGATGATTGATGAGTCACATATGTCTGTGCCTCAGATACGTGGTATGTATAATGGTGACAGGGCAAGGAAGACAACGTTGGTGGAATATGGCTTCCGTTTGCCTTCAGCATTGGATAACAGACCCCTTAAGTTTGATGAGTTTGAGAAGAAGATGCACCAGGTCATGTACGTCTCTGCAACACCTGGTCCATATGAACGTGAACATCAAGAGCTCTATGCAGAACAGATAATCCGTCCTACAGGATTGCTGGATCCACCTGTGGATGTTAGACCTGTTGAGGGGCAGATTGATGACTTGATCCACGAAGTCCATTCTGTGGTCGAGGCTAAAGGGAAAGTGCTTATTACCACACTGACTAAGAAGATGTCTGAGAACTTGACGGATTATATGAAAGAGATGGGTATCAAAGTACGATACTTACATTCGGATATTGACACCCTTGAGAGGATGGAGATCATTAGGGATCTAAGGTTGGATGTATTTGATGTTCTGGTCGGTATCAATCTTTTGCGTGAAGGTTTGGACATACCTGAGGTGTCATTAGTGGCAATCATTGATGCGGATAAGGAAGGATTCCTTCGTTCAGAGACCTCATTGATACAGACGATCGGCCGTGCGGCGAGAAATGCTGATGGCCGTGTTATCATGTATGCAGATAAGATGACCGATTCCATGAAGAAGGCAATATCAGAAACGAACAGGCGTCGTGATTTGCAGGAAGCTTATAATGAAGCCAACGGTATTACACCGATGACCATAAGGAAAGCTGTACGTGATATCATTCGAATTTCCAAGGCGGCTGAGTCAGAGGGTCGCTACAGCTTGGAAAAAGATCCGGAATCTATGGATCGGTTTGAACTGGAAGTGCTTATTCAGAAGCTTAACAAAGAAATGAAGAAAGCAGCAGCGGATTTGCAATTCGAAAGAGCGGCATCTTTTAGAGATGAACTGTTGAAGCTGAAGACACAGTTGCATACAATAGATTGAATAAGGTTATCTGATTTATAGAGTTTTTAACGACGAACTACTTAAGAAGATTATAGGAGTTAACAATGGCAAGTAACAAAATCATCATTAAAGGTGCCAGAGAACATAATTTGAAAGATATCAATTTAGAGATACCCAGAGACAAGTTAGTGGTTTTCACTGGATTATCCGGCTCGGGGAAATCCTCATTGGCATTTGATACACTTTATGCAGAAGGGCAGAGAAGGTATGTTGAATCTCTTTCCTCCTATGCAAGACAATTTCTCGGTCAGATGGAAAAACCGGAAGTGGACAGCATTGAAGGCCTTTCGCCGGCGATTTCTATTGATCAGAAGACGACTAGCCGCAATCCTAGGTCGACGGTAGGTACCGTGACGGAGATCTATGATTATTTCAGACTGTTATTTGCCCGTATTGGAGTTCCCTACTGCCCGACTTGTGGCAAAGAGATTAAACGTCAGACTGTGGATCAGATTGTGGATCAGATTCTTGAACTTGAGGAAGGTACAAGGATTCAACTTCTAGCGCCTGTTGTGCGTGGGAAGAAAGGTCAGCATATGAAAGTTTTGGATCAGGCGAGGAAGAGTGGTTATGCCCGTGTTTTGGTGGATGGTAACCTTTATGACCTATCTGAAGAAATTAATCTGGAAAAGAACAAGAAGCATACAATCGCTGTAGTGGTAGACAGATTGGTTATCAAGAGCAGTATCCAGAAGCGACTTGCCGATTCTATTGAGACGGTTATGCATATTACCGGCGGTATCATGACGGTAGATGTGATTGGCGGTGAAGAGATCAATTTCAGCCAGCACTTTGCCTGTCCGGATGGACATATTACCTTGGATGAAATCGAACCGAGGATGTTCTCTTTCAACAATCCTTTCGGAGCATGTTCGGCCTGTCATGGTCTTGGATTTACAATGGATTATGATCCGGATTTGATTGTACCCGATGGGTCTTTGAGTGTCTATGAAGGGGCGATCAAAGCACCGGGTTGGTCATCGGCGTCTAATGGGGACAGCCATACCAGGAGTGTATTTGATGCATTGGCGAATCATTATAAGTTGGACCTTAGCAAGCCTTTTGATGAACTTTCTGATAAAGCCAAGCAGTTGATTTTTTACGGTACGGGTAAAGAGAAGATTCATGTTGTGTATAGTCACAGTCATGGTCAAGGTTCTTATGATACAGCTTATGAAGGCGTTATCCACAGTTTGGAACGTCGATATAAAGAGACGTCTTCAGAATATATGCGACAAGAGTATCAAGGGTTAATGACCAATAACCCTTGCACCCACTGTCATGGAGCAAGACTCCGACCTGCCTCACTGGCGGTTAAGGTTGGTAATAAGAATATTTCAGAGGTGACGGACTTAGCCATCATTGATATTAAGAGTTTTATGGATGAACTTGTCCTGACAGATCGACAAATGATGATCGGTGAGCTGATCATTAAAGAAATCAAGGCGAGGATTAACTTCCTTGTTGATGTGGGACTTGATTATTTATCCTTATCAAGATCAGCTGGAACTTTATCCGGTGGAGAAGCCCAAAGGATTCGATTGGCTACTCAGATAGGCTCGGGGCTAGTGGGGGTTGTTTACATTCTCGACGAACCCTCCATTGGCCTCCATCAAAGGGATAACGAACGTTTGCTTGCAACCCTTAAGCATCTTCGTGACCTAGGGAATACCTTGATTGTCGTTGAACATGATGAAGATACAATGATGGAAGCGGACTGTATTGTTGATATCGGCCCAGGCGCTGGTGTACATGGTGGTGAAGTTGTTGCTTTTGGAACTGCAACTAAGATTATGAAGAATAAGAAATCACTTACGGGAGCGTACCTAAGTGGTAGACGGCAAATAGCGGTTCCTTCTTCTAGAAGGCCGGTTGGTGAAAGGTGGCTAACCATCCATGGTGCAGAAGAGAACAATCTAAAAGCAATAGATATTGATATACCTCTTGGTGTACTGACTTGTGTGACCGGTGTTTCTGGTTCGGGTAAGAGTTCATTTGTTAATGAGATTCTGTATAAACGTTTGGCAAGGGATCTTAACAGGGCAAAGATGAAGCCGGGACGACATAAGGACATCAGCGGTATGGATCACTTGGATAAGGTAATCGATATCGATCAATCGCCTATTGGTCGTACTCCTAGGTCGAATCCTGCAACGTATACTGGGTTGTTCGATCCTATTAGAGAACTTTTTGCTAAGACGGCAGATGCCAAGATGCGTGGATATCAGAAAGGTCGATTCAGTTTCAATGTTAAGGGCGGACGATGTGAGGCTTGTCGTGGTGACGGTATCAATAAGATCGAGATGCACTTTTTACCTGATATCTACGTGCCTTGTGAGGTGTGTCATGGCAAAAGGTACAATAGGGAGACCTTGGAGATTCGTTATAAAGGAAAGAACATTTCAGAAGTGCTGGATATGACTGTTGAAGATGCTTTGGCTTTCTTTGAGCACATACCAAGAATACACAAGAAGCTGGAGACGCTTAATGATGTAGGTCTATCCTATATCAAGCTTGGACAACCCTCGACGACTTTATCAGGTGGCGAAGCTCAGAGGGTTAAACTGGCTACTGAATTAAGCAAACGAAGTACTGGCAAAACCATCTATATCTTAGACGAACCTACAACAGGTCTTCATTTTGAAGATGTGCATAAATTAATTCATATTTTGCAGACCTTGGTAGAAGCCGGTAATACTGTACTTGTCATCGAACATAATTTGGATGTGATTAAGACGGCTGACCATATCATTGATTTGGGCCCAGAAGGTGGACACCGAGGTGGTATGGTTATAGCATCCGGTACACCGGAAGTGGTTGCTGAGACCGAAGGATCCTACACAGGTAAGTTTTTAAAGAAAATATTAGAAAAAGGCAGGGTGTAATTTGGCTTGTATATCAGTCGGCTGAAGGGGTGAAATTTATTGGTGTTCTTGAATGCCATAAGAGTACATTACGAAAGGGAACATTATTGTTCCCTTTTTGTGCGTTTTTACCCGAAGTGAAGAGCAGATATGGCAAGGGATTCGTCATATGGTCGTTTAGCCAATGAAGAGGAAAGTTGTAAAACAAGACAAATTAAGGCGATAAACAATGAAATAGGCGGCAATATAGTCAGAAAAATAACAATCTATTTTGAAGGGTTAAATGATAACGAGATTCAATTAACGAAGTGGCTTAGAGCCTTTGTCTGCAAGGGTTTGATTGGTTTGTAAAATTATATGTATTGCATTGCTTTGAGTGCTTTTTTCTGCTATAATGTTAAGAGATTATGGCCTTATTTGACAATTTATTAACATTTAAGGGGAAATTATGAAAATCAACTATGATTTACATATTCACTCGGCACTTTCTGCTTGTGCTTTGGGAGAAATGACACCGAATAACATTGTTAACATGTCATTACTTTGTGAATTAGATGTCATAGCTGTGACAGACCATAATGCCGGAGGTAATGTAGCTTCAGTTATGAAAGTAGCTGATGAAACGCCATTGGTTGTCATCCCTGGAATGGAAGTTGAGACCTTAGAAGAGATTCATATGGTCTGTCTTTTTGAAACTGTTGAAGAAGTGATTAATCTGCAGGATGAGATATTCAAGAGACTACCCAATAGGAAAAATAATACGAAAGTATTTGGTGAACAGATTCTGTTTGATCATGAAGATGAAGAAGTAGGGCGTATTGATCAACTTCTGTCATTTTCTGCGGGCATCAGTATTGACGTGTTGACAGAATATGTCAGAAGTCATGGTGGTGTCTGTATACCGGCGCATATCGATAGACCGAGTTATAGTATCATCTCTAACTTAGGTATGTTGCCAGAAGGGTTGTCTTATCCAGTCCTGGAACTTTCCAGATATTGCCTTATGGCAGATTATAAGAAAAAATACGGTGACCATCTTTTGATTCAGAATTCGGATGCTCATGAACTGGGGCATATAGGGGTATGCAACGGCGAGCTGGAGGTGGAAGAACGAACGGTTCACGGTGTTTTGGAAAGACTGAAGCGTATTTAGTGAAGTGGTATTCGTTGCTTAACTTTGCTTAATATAACGCCAGGGTGCGCCTTGGTGTGTTAACAATTTAACTATATTTCTATATGCTTATATAGTTATATTAACAGACTGAAAAGGTCAAAATCATTGTATCTTAAGGAGGTAAATTATGGCTGCTACTGAATTATCTGCTGAACTGTTCAGTGAATTAGAACAGTATATTGATTCAATGCCATCTACAAAGGGTGAACTGATACGTGTGCTTCACAAGGCGCAATCAATCTTCGGATATCTTCCGCAAGAGGTTCAAAAATTTGTAGCTAAGAAGTTAGGTGTATCCACGGCAAAGGTTTTTGGTGTTGTTAGTTTTTATTCGTACTTCACTATGGAGCCTAAGGGTGAAAATCCAATAGCAATCTGTATGGGAACAGCTTGCTATGTGCGTGGTGCTGAAAAAGTACAGGACGAATTCTGCAAGCAATTGGGGATTGGTGTAGGTGAAACCACTGAGGATGGGAAGTTCTCAATCGATGCACTACGTTGTGTCGGTGCGTGCGGTCTTGCACCAGTTGTGCTTGTAGGCGAAAAAGTTTATGGTCGTGTCACTGTTGATGATGTAAAGAAAATCATTGATGAATACTAATTTCAAGGAGGCAAACCAATGGCAAAAATCAAATCTCTTGCAGAACTGAAAAAAATCAAAGAAGAGGTTCAATCAAAGGTTGCTCTTAGAGAACAGGGAGAGAACAGCGAGAATCTCGTTCAAATTAGAGTGGCTATGGCGACTTGCGGTATCGCATCCGGCGCCAGAGAAGTTATGAACTATATCGTAGACGAGTGCAAAGCTCAAGGCATGAACAATGTCGTAGTAACTCAGACCGGCTGCATGGGCTACTGCTACGCAGAGCCAACAATCGAAGTAACACGTCCGGGAGAAGATGGGATAGTCTTTGGTAATGTCAATAATGACAAAGCTAAAGAAATCATCACTACTTATATCAAAGAAGGTACTTTGGTAGACGGTATCATTCCACAGACGCACAAAACTATCGAGTAGATCGGTCAGGAGGTTATAAAATGTCTAACTATAAAATCCAGGTGTTGGTTTGTGGTGGTACAGGATGTAAATCCGCCGAAGCCGACAGCATTGTAGCAAATCTTGAAAAATCAATCAAATACCAAAACATTCAGGACGAAGTACAGGTATTGACGACAGGATGTTTCGGATTCTGTGAAAAAGGTCCTGTTGTTAAGATTCTTCCGGATAATACTTTCTATGTTCAAGTAAAGCCTGAAGATGCAGAAGAGCTTGTTGCTGAGCACCTTGTGAAAGGTCGTAAAGTAGAACGTCTTCTTTATAAGAATCCTGATACTCAAGAAGCGATTGCAGACTCCAAAGACATGGACTTCTACAAGAAGCAAATGAGAATCGCCCTTCGTAACTGTGGTCTTGTTGACCCGGACAGCATCGATGACTTCATCGCCAGAGATGGTTACCAGGCTCTTGGTAATGCTATTACTGACATGGCGCCAGCAGATGTTATCAATGTCATCAAAGAATCTGGTCTTCGTGGCCGTGGGGGTGGTGGTTTCCCGACAGGTCTCAAGTGGCAATTCGCTGCTGGATACGATGCAGATCAAAAGTATGTCATCTGTAATGCGGATGAAGGTGACCCAGGTGCGTTCATGGACCGTTCTATCCTTGAAGGTGACCCACACTCAGTTATAGAAGCGATGGCAATCTGTGGTTACGCGATTGGCGCTACAAAAGGTCGTGTATACATTCGTGCGGAATATCCACTTGCAATCAAACGTCTTGAAAAAGCTATTGATGATGCAAGAGAGTACGGTCTTCTTGGAGAAGACATTATGGGTAGTGGATTCGATTTCGATATCCAACTGACTTATGGTGCTGGTGCCTTCGTATGTGGTGAGGAGACTGCTCTTATTCACTCCATGGAGGGTGAGCGTGGTGAGCCAACGACAAAACCACCATTCCCAGCAGAATCCGGGTACTGGGGCAAACCAACCAACGTTAACAATGTTGAGACTTTTGCTAACATTCCTGTGATCCTTCTTAAAGGTGCAGATTGGTATAAAGCTATTGGTACAGAACGTTCAGCAGGTACTAAAGTATTTGCTCTTGCAGGTAAGATCAACAATGTAGGTCTTATTGAAGTACCAATGGGTACAACTCTTAGAGAAGTTATTTATGACATCGGTGGCGGCATCAAGGATGGCAAGAAATTCAAGTCCGTTCAGACGGGTGGACCATCCGGTGGATGTTTGACTGAGAAAGACCTTGATACACCTATTGACTTCGACAATCTTATAGAAGCTGGCTCCATGATGGGATCTGGTGGTATGATCGTTATGGACGAAGATGACTGTATGCCAGCCATCGCTAAGTTCTACCTTGATTTCACCGTTGAAGAGTCCTGTGGTAAGTGTACACCTTGTCGTGTTGGTACAAAGCGTCTTTGTGAACTTCTTGAGATCATCACTGAAGGCAAAGGTGAACCAAAGCACTTGACTGAGCTTAGACGCCTTAGCCGCACAATCAAAGACACTGCTCTTTGTGGTCTTGGTCAAACTGCACCAAACCCTGTATTATCAACTATGGATGCGTTCCTTGATGAATATGAAGCGCATATCAATGATAAGAAGTGTCCAGCTGGTCAGTGTCAGTCACTGCTTAGCTACCACATCATCGAAGATAAGTGTATCGGATGTACAGCATGTGCTAGAGTATGTCCTGCTAACTGTATCAGTGGCGAGGTTAAGAAGCCTCACCTTATTGATCAGAGCAAGTGTATCAAGTGTGGTGCATGTTACGATAAATGTAAATTCGATGCTATTGAGAAGCGATAATAGGAAGAAGGAGGCAAACCCCGATGTCAGATGTTAATATTGTCATAGATGGGAAAGAGATCAGCGTTCCTAAAGGAAGCACCGTACTTGATGCTGCTAAGGAGCTTGGTATTACAATCCCAACACTTTGTCACTTGGACCTTCACGATACGAAGATGGTGAATCAGACAGCATCCTGTCGTGTATGTGTTGTTGAAGTCGAAGGTAGACGTAATCTTGCACCATCCTGTGCAACACCAGTTGTTGAAGGTATGGTAATCAAGACAAACACAATGCGTGTAATGGAAGCGCGTAAGACAGTTCTTGAGATGATTCTTTCCGATCATCCAAAAGAGTGTCTTACATGTTCTCAATCCGGTTCATGTGAACTCCAAGACCTTTCCGAAATGGTTGGTATCAGAGAGATTCGCATCACTGGTGATGAGATGTCCACTTACAAGAAAGATCATTCAAGATCCATTATCCGTGATATGGATAAATGTATTATGTGTAGAAGATGTGAAACAATGTGTAATGAAGTTCAAGAGGTCGGTGCTCTTTCTGGTATCAACCGTGGATTCGAGGCCGTTGTAGCAACAGCGTTTGAATTACCTCTTAGTGAGACGGTATGTACACACTGTGGCCAATGTGTGGCTGTATGTCCTGTTGGTGCTCTCTCTGAGCATGACCAAACATGGGAAGTTGTTGAAGCCCTTGCTTGCCCAGACAAAACAGTTGTGGTACAAGTAGCACCAGCAGTACGTGTTGCTATCGGTGAAGAATTCGGTGCTGAACCAGGTGCAATTGTTACGCCACAGATGGTAACAGCTCTTAAGCAACTTGGATTCGATAAAGTATTCGATACCGACTTTGCAGCAGACCTTACAATCATGGAAGAAGGTACTGAGCTTCTTGGACGTCTCAATAAGTTCCTTGCAGGTGATAAGGACGTTGCACTTCCAATCCTTACATCTTGTTGTCCAGCGTGGGTTAACTTCGTAGAAAGTCAGTTCCCTGATTTGATCGATATACCATCATCCGCTAAGTCACCAATGCAGATGTTTGGAGCAGTGGCAAAGAGCTACTATGCTGAGCAACTTAAGATTGATAGAAAAGACTTGGTTGTTGTATCCATCATGCCATGTCTTGCTAAGAAATATGAAGCAGACAGAGATGAATTTAAGGTAGATGGAAATCCAGATGTTGATATCGTTCTATCGACGAGAGAGCTTGCTGCTTTGATTAAGCAAGCAAACATTGATTTATACGACCTTGAAGACTCAGAGTTCGATCAGCCGCTGGGTATGTCCACTGGAGCAGGTGTAATCTTCGGTTCCACTGGTGGGGTTATTGAAGCTGCAACAAGAACTGCTTACGAAGTACATACAGGTAAGACCCTTGAAAGCGTTGATTTTGATCAACTTCGTGGTTTTGACGGTGTGAGAGCTGCTAAAGTTGACTTCGATGGTCTTGAGCTTAACATTGGTATTGCTCACGGACTTGGTAACGCTAAAGCCCTTCTTACAGAAGTTAGAAATGGCAATCCACGTAACTTCCATGCAATCGAAGTTATGGCTTGTCCAGGTGGATGTATTGGTGGTGGCGGTCAGCCATACCACCATGGTGATTCTGACATCATTAAGGCACGTCAAGCGTCTATCTATCAGATTGACAGCGATATGCCTGTAAGAAAATCTCATGAGAATGAGGCTGTGATGAACCTCTACAAGGAATACCTTGGCGAGCCTATGAGTCATAAAGCGCACGAATTGCTTCATACGCACTACAACGTTAAAGATAAAGCATAATACAGGCTTTGAAAATGGAACTGCCTTAGACAGATGTGTCTAAGGCAGTTTTTTTTTGAATTTCTTTGTGCTTATTCATAGGTTTCGCGTATAACGGCCTTGTGGATATGAAAAAATGACTGTTAGAGGTGGGAGCATCTTGGTTGTTGGATAGAAATTTCTGTGGTTGATTTGTGAAGACGCAATTTGCTTAACAAGTGTAGAACTAACTGATTGAATAGAGAATAATAGGCATCAAAAGCTGGTTATGTATGATGAATATACAATTTTGGAGGTTGGTAATAGTCGTTTACAAAGTTTACATAAAATTGGTGTATAATCAGGGTTATCCACAAACAAAAAGACTATTTCCCTTGAAGAATCAGGTTGTTAACAGACTTGAACACACTATCCACAGAAAAATACGTAAGATTATTGGATTACAAATAAATTATCCACAGGCAAGTCGGTGGTCCTAATGAAAAGAATCGGACAATTGTATGTTGTAAAAACGATTGTTGTAAAATATTTTTTTCTATTTGAAAAAGTTAAAAGGAAAATAGCTTCGGACATAGAATATATTAATATGGTCATAAAAAATAGACCAAATTCATGGGCACCCGGTGCTTAGAAGGAGTTGTTCTTATGCGTTATAACATAATTGGAAAAAACATTGAGGTAACCGACGCACTGAAAGATGTCACCATCAGCAAACTTAGCAAATTGGAGAAATACTTTTCAGAAGACAATGAAGCTCAAGTCTATTTGAGTGTTGTCAGAAAGAAGCATATTATAGAGGTCACAGTACCGATTAAGGGTTCATTGATTAGAGCTGAAGAAGATGCTGAGAGCATGTATGCGGCTATTGATATGGTTGTTGATGTTCTTGAAAGGCAATTACTCAAACACAGAAAGAAACTGATTGATCGTCATCGTCATCATGGCACTTTCAGAACGACCTTTGTAGAAGAGGATTTCAAAGAGGACCATGCTGAGGGCATAGAGATTGTTCGAAGCAAGAAATTTCCGGTGAAGCCAATGGATGCTGAGGAAGCGTGCATGGAGATGGAACTCCTTGGTCATAGCTTTTTTGTATTCAGAGACAGCGAGACAGATGAGATCGGTGTTGTCTACAAAAGAAAAGATGGAAAGTTCGGCTTGATTGAAGCAGAATAAGTTTCGTCGATAATAGTAGGATAATAAGTAGGCACTTCCAGAAGGTGATGTTAGATCAACTTCTGGAGGTGCCTTTATGTTTCGGCGAACATATGGTTTTTTCTGTATTCTGATGGGGACATACCAGTGTGCTTTCTGAAGACACGATTGAATTGTGAAAAACTGTTGAAACCACATCTAAAGGCAATGGCGCTGATATCATCATCGGTGCTGAACAACTGATTCTGAACCATGTTGATTCTCGTTTGCTGAATATAATTGGTCAGTGTAAAGCCAGTAGTTTCTTTAAACTGATGGGACAGATAATAATCACTAATGTAGAATTTCTTAGCGATGCCTTTGAGGGTTAGTGATTCGTGATAATGGCTGTGTATGTATGCAGCGACACTATACATTTTTGTGGACGTCGGGTTCTCCGGCTCCTTTTTTTTATACAGATTCTTATGTTTGTTCAAATAAATCAGCAACAAAAAATCAATAAAACGGTGATGAACCTGTAGTGGGCGAATAGGCGAATCTTGATTAGCAAGAGAAACGATTTCATTGATTCTGCCAAATAGATTTTTCTTCAAACTGCCATCAAAGCGGTAAATGGGGATGGGATGGTAAAAAAGTGTCAACATCTCCATATAGGCCTGATCCATAAGAATATCCCCTGTATCTCTAGGGAAGTTAAACCTTATGATGAGTCGTTTGGAAGGTAAACCAGAGGGATACTCTGTTTTGTGAAGCTCAAAAGGGGCCAGACATACTATGTCACAGCATCTTAGATCAAACCAATCGCCTTTGATGATGTGGGAGGCTTTTTGGTCCAATAAGATACATATCTCGAAGTAACGGTGAGAATGTTGAAACTTCATGTTGGCTTCATAACCACGCTCGTCATAGTCAAAAATATAGAAGAGTGGATCATCCAGTTGATTCACAGTAAGCTTTATGCCCTTGTTATAAGTCACCATGTTGTCTATAAGCATACATACCTCTCTTTCAGTAAATAGTATAGTTCAGAGGGCGGTAAGTTGCAAGGATGTTCTAATCTGACCATCAAAATGTAAAAATTATAAAATATAATTGTTAACTATATGTAAGCTTGTGTAAATTAATGGAACTAATCTATATAAAACCAACAAGAAAAGCAATAAATGCAATGTAATGTTGAGGGTCATGGCAAATAGTGAGTAGTGTATGTCATTTAAGGTTGTTAATGTATAGGTAAGGCAGCGGTGGTTGCCTTATATCTGACAATCAGTTTGATGCATACTAACGAACGGATGCAAGGAGGATTGAAATGAAAAGAATGACAGCACTGCTATTAGTATTGACGATGGTTTTGGCTGGGTGTGGTAATGGGAGTACAGCACCAGAGCAGACAACGTCCTCAGAAACAGGGGAGGCTTCAGTTGGAGAAAACACTTCTGAGGCGACGAACGAGAACGAATCGATTCTTGAAGTACAGGAAGTGGCAACGGAAGAGGTTGATCAGTATGTGCTCAATGAGGCGCCGGTATTGACTGAGATGGTAGCGGCAGGAACGATTGACGCTCTTGAAGACAGGCTCCCTTCAGCAGAAGATATTATGGTAGATAAAGTGGCTGAAGTAGGCGTGTATGGTGGGGCGTACAGTTTTGCAGTTACAAAAGCTGGATGGAATACAGGTAAGCCTATCGAACAAGGTCTTTTCCGTTTCAGAGAAGATGGCAGCATAGAACCAAATGTTGCAAAAGATTATGACGTCAACGAAGATGCGACGGTTTATACGATTTATTTGAGAGAAGGCATGAAATGGTCAGATGGCGTTGATTTCACCGCAGAGGATTGTGTGTTTTTCTATGACCACATGTGTGTACCAGAGACATTTGGTAAATCTCTGTGGGACTGCTTCAAGGTTAAGAATCCTGAGACTGGTGAAACCACCATCGCTTCTTTTGACTTGGTGGATGATTACACCTTCACAGTATCTTTTGAGTATTCACAACCGGCATTTCTTGAGAAACTAGCCATTAATGCCAAATGGTGTTATGCACCAAAGCACTATCATGAAACCATATTACCAGAGTTTATTGGTGAAGAAGCGGCACTTGAGATTGCAGAAGAAATGGGTTATTCAGACATCAAAGCTTTAGGCAAAAATACAGGGTATTACTTCTGGAATGTACCAGGTGTGCCAACGTTAAATCCGTATGTCTTATCTACTGAAGAGGGCAAAAGCGATACTAACGGTGAATATTACGAATTTGTTCGCAATCCATATTACTGGAAGACAGATCAAGCTGGCAATCAATTGCCATATGTGGACAAAATCGAGTATACAAAGATTGCTGATGCTGGCCAAGGGTTGCTTAAGATACTGGCAGGGGAAGTGACGATAGGTGATGTTGCCTGGAGTGATATTGAGACTGTTAGTGAAAATGCGGAATCTGTAGGTTATGCCATTGTTCAATGGCCTAACAGCGGATGGGCTGATTTGGCTTCACAGCTACAATTGAACCAGACTGTGGAAAATGAACAGTTAAGAAGTTTGTTTGCGGATGTTAGATTCAGAGAGGCACTATCCGTAGCTGTTGACAGAGAAGAATACTCAGTACTAATCTCTGATGGATGGGCAGAAGCTAAACAAGCCGCACCACCAAAAGGGACACTCGGCTACGATGCATCCTGGGATACTCAGTGGACAGAATACGATCCTGCAAAGTCAGATAGTCTCATGCAGGAAATCGGCTTGGTTAAGGGTAGTGATGGTTACTATGATTTTGCAGATGGAACTGATTTAGTGCTGAACATCACAAGCTTTACAGAATCTGGAGCCGATGACACCTATGTGGTACTTAAGAAATATTACGATGAAGCAGGCATCAAAACAACTTACCAGCCAGTGGACAAAGATCTATTGAATAACCGACTGACCTCCAATGACTTCGAAGTGGTTCTAGGACCTGTTGCACCTGCTGAAACGGTGAATATTGCACTAAGACCTGATACATTGGTTCCTGTAAGAAACTATGCAGCTTGGTACGGTCAATACGGTAATTGGTATGCAAGCGGTGGAGAAGAGGGCGTTGCGCCTGAAGGTGATATTCTTAAGTTGATCAATTTATACGATGAACTTCAATCGGAAACCAGTGCTGAAAAGAGAACAGAGATTGCTCTTGAAATGCTGGAACTTCATAAAACAAATCAGTGGGTGATTGGTTATATGGGTGCACCGACGACTTTGTTTGCTGTTGATAGTTCCCTTCGTAACTTTAAAGAAACTTCCGTTTTCTCGGATGAGTTTAGAGGACTTGGCATTGCCCACATCGATACGTGCTACTTTGTACAATAGTAATTTTACAAAGAACATATGACATTGACACAGCAAGGGAGTGGCCTTTGGTTCGTCTAAGGCTCTCCCTGATTTTAAGAATTAGGAGACAATGCACATGCTGAACTATACAATCAAAAGAATGCTTCTTTTCATTCCGACAGTGCTCATTATCTCTATTGTCATATTTTTTATCATTCAATTACCGGAAGGCGATTTTGTCAGTTCATACGTAGCTAGAATGCAGGCAGAGGGTGAAGTATTTTCTTCTGCTGATATTGAGAATCTAAGATCGCAGTATGGCATAGATCAGCCATGGTATACTCAATACGCCAATTGGATGGGAAAAATTATTACAAAAGGGGACTTCGGCTATTCATTTTCATATTCACGACCGGTGTGGAGCGTCATAATGGACAGGTTGGCTTTAACCATTATCGTTTCAGTGGTTATCCTCATGTTCACTTATCTGGTATCAATACCTATCGGGATCTATAGTGCCCTTCATCAATATTCTCCTGGGGATTATATATTTACAGCAATTGGTTTTCTAGGTATGGCAACACCGAACTTTCTACTGGCCATAATCCTCATGTACTTTTCATTCAAATGGACAGGGGATCCGCTGTTAGGCCTCTTCTCGAAAGAAATGCTCCAAGAAGGGTTACATCTATACAATTTTGGTGAATTTCTTCAACGAATGGTCATACCGATTATCGTTATAGGTACGGCCGGCACATGTGGCATTATCAGAACGGTGAGAGGCCAGATGCTGGATGAACAGTCTAAGCAATATACCTTGACAGCAAGAGCGAAGGGGGTTCCTGAGCATGTGATTGTTTACAAATATTGTCTTAGAGCAGCCCTTAACCCAGTTGCCAGCGGTTTGGCAAAGGCTCTATCCAATGTCTTTTCAGGTTCGACCATATCGGCCATTGTAATGAATTTGGCGATACAGGGACCAGTATTGTACGAAGCATTAAGAAGTCAGGATATGTACCTAGCAGGCACCATTTTGTTAGTGCAGGCAGTTCTGGTTGTTATTGGAACACTGCTCTCGGATTTGCTGTTGGCATGGCTTGACCCAAGAATCAGATTTGAAGGGAGAGCATAACCATGGCATTTTTCAAAAAGAAGAGGCAATCTGAAGAAGCTTATTATATGGCATCTCAGTGGGTGTTGATCAGAAGAAAACTCATGGCTCATAAGCTAGCTAAGTTCAGCATGATGTTGTTGGCCTGTCTTTATTTGACAGCGCTATTTGGCAACTTCATTGCGCCCTATGGATTAGAAGACTACAGCAGTGATTATAAGAATGCAGCGCCAACGACCATCCACTGGTATCATCAAGGTGAATTTAAAGGTCCTTTTGTCTATAAAGTCGGTTATACGATGAATAAGACCACCTTCAAAAGAGAATGGTCAGAAGATACGAGTACCTACTATCCGATCCGATTGTTTGTTAAGGGAACCCCATACAAACTTTTTGGCCTTATAGAAACAGAGACACATCTTTTTGGTACAGTAGCCTATGAAGATGAAGAAGCGCCAAGGGTTATGCTATTTGGTGGTGACAATCTTGGGAATGACCTTTTCTCTCGTGTGGTGATCGGCAGCCAGATTTCATTGACAATTCCTTTTGCCGGGACGTTTCTAAGTTTTATCTTAGGGATTATCTTCGGCAGTATTTCCGGATATTTTGGTGGTGTTGTTGACAGTGTCATACAAAGAGTGATTGAAGTCCTATCCTCCCTGCCGACCATTCCTTTATGGATGGCGCTGTCAGCAGCGATACCACCGGACATACCGGTTGCTAGTATGTATCTGTATATTACGTTGATCATATCCTTGATTTCCTGGACTGGTTTGGCAAGGGTTGTTCGAGGGCAATTTTTCTCCCTTAAGAATGAAGACTATATTATGGCTGCCAGAATATCTGGGGTCAGTAATTTTAAAATTATCACCAGACATATGGTGCCAGGTTTTATGAGTTACTTGATTGTTAGCCTGACATTGGGAATCCCTAATATGATTATTGGAGAAACTTCCATGAGTTTCCTTGGTCTTGGTATGCGCTCGCCGGCAACCAGTTGGGGTGTTCTGCTAAAAGAAACCCAAGACATCACAAGTGTTGCACAGTACCCATGGCGTTTGATACCTCTTGCGGCAGTTGTCTTTACAGTATTGGCTTTTAACTTTTTGGGAGACGGCCTCAGGGATGCGGCGGATCCGTACAAATCTTAAGTGTTGACAAATGAGCTTCAATGGCAGAGCGGTAAACAAGTAGGAGAAGAAGTATGTTGAATGATCATAATATAATTGAGATGGAGAACCTGACAATAGATATTCCTATTGACGAAGGTGTATTGACCGTTGTTCGCGGCCTCGATTTATCCATAGAAAAAAATGAGACATTAGGTTTGGTTGGTGAGTCGGGCTGTGGTAAAAGTCTTACAAGTAAATCCATACTGGGCATTAATGATAAGAAATGTGAAACGAAAGGGACGATTAGATTTCGTTCAGAAAATGGTAAATCCCAGGACTTGCTGGGGCTTTCACCGAGAGGTAAGGCAATAAGAAACATAAGAGGTAAGGAAATATCCATGATTTTTCAAGAACCTCTCGTTGCATTTTCACCTCTGTATACCATTGGTAATCAGATTAATGAGTGTACAAGACTTCATGTGACCAAAGACAAGGAAAAATCAAAGGCTATCACCCTTGGAATGATGGAGAAAGTTGGTATTGCCAATGCTATTAAGCGATATGACCAATATCCTCATGAGTTTTCAGGAGGTATGCTTCAAAGGGCCTTGATTGCCATGGCATTGGTTTCTAAGCCGAGACTGTTAATTGCTGACGAACCGACAACAGCCCTTGATGTGACAATTCAAGCACAGATACTGGATTTGATGAACGGTTTGAAGGAGGATATGGGTATGTCAATCCTCTTCATCACCCATGATCTTGGTACAGTTGCAAAGATGTGCGACCGTGTTGCGGTGATGTATCTAGGGAAAATTGTAGAAATTGCACCGGTTAAAGATCTTTTTAAGAACCCAAGACATCCTTATACCTATGGTTTGATGGGCTCAGTACCGAAAATCGGCTCGGACAAGAACAAGCCTCTGTTTGCAGTTGAAGGTACTGTGCCTCTGGCTTTAAACCTACCTAGTGGATGCGGCTTTTATGAACGATGTCCTAAGCGAATTGACGGCGTATGTAATGTGTCGATGCCTGAGCTTGAAACTGTTGGCTCAGGCCATAAAGTCGCCTGTTATGGAAAGGATGTGGAGGTGCATGGCTATGAGTAGAAAAATCCTGGAAATCAAGAACTTAAAGAAAACTTTTTCCTCAAAGAACGTCCATGTTCAAGCGGTCGGTGGTGTGAGCTTTGATGTCCATGCAGGTGAGACCATAGGCATCGTTGGAGAATCCGGCTGTGGAAAGACGACCATGGGACGCTGTATTGTTCGAGGGATTGATGCGACGGAGGGTGAAGTTGTCTATACGGACAAAGAGGGCAATACCATTGATTTTCTTTCAGCTGACAAATACCAGATGAAAAAATTACGTAAGAATGTGCAAATGATCTTCCAGAACCCCTATTCCTCCCTTGACCCGCGAATGACGGTCTATGATATTATCAAAGAGCCCATTGAAGCTAATTATCCCAAACTCACTAAAGATGAAGTGGAGCGGCTGGTGACGGATATCGCCGGTAAGGTTGGGCTGAATGTCAGTTACTTGAAACGTTATCCTCATGCATTTTCAGGTGGCCAAAGACAAAGGATAGGTATTGCAAGAGCTTTGATCCTTAACCCTGAGATTATAGTTTGTGATGAAGCAGTCTCTGCACTGGACGTATCCATTCAAGCTCAGGTGATTAACTTACTTAAGCAACTTCAACAGGATATGAATCTTACATACCTTTTCATCAGTCATGACTTATCGGTCGTTGAGTATATCTCGGATAAAGTCGGTGTGATGTATCTAGGGAAGTTAGTGGAATTTGCCCCTACAGAGAGGATTTTTGGCCAGGTGAAACACCCATATACGGAAGCGCTGCTATCCGCTGTGCCTATTGCGGACCCGGAGAAGAATACAGAGCGCATCCGCCTGGAAGGTGAAATACCGAATCCCGCATCACCACCAAGCGGGTGCTACTTTCACACCAGATGTCAGTATTGCAAAGAACTTTGTCGGGAGAAAGCACCTGTCTTTGAGGAAATCGACAAGGGACATTTTGTTGCTTGTCATTTCGCCAAAAGTCTTGAACTCTCAGGTATCATTAATGAAAGTTAGCCGTGTGTTAGGATTATATTAGGCGAAGTAAAGGATGAAAAAGAAGAATGGAGATGGCTGATATGAAGGAAATGATTATATTCATCGATAGCGGTGATACATTGATTGACGAATCAACTCAAGTACATGATGAGCATGGTATAGTTCAGGAAGCGGCATTTATAGAGGGCGCTGAAGACCTATTGGATTATTTTAAATCGCATCAACTGAGAGTGTGCTTGGTAGCTGATGGGGAATGGGACTCCTTTAAGAATGTCTTTGAGAAAAATGGCAGAAGGGATGACTTTGAAGGCTGGATTATTTCAGAAAAGATCGGCGTTCAAAAACCTGAAAAGCCTATGTTTGATGCTGCCATGGAAGTGATGGATTTGAAGGAAGAGGATAAGGATCGTATAGTCATGATTGGCAATAATCTTAAGAAAGATATTGCTGGTGCCAATCGTTATGGATTGACAAGTATTTGGTTAAGTTGGTCACCACGTTACTTCCATGAAGTTGAAGAATCAGATTGGCAACCAGACTATGAAGCGGCAACACAAAAAGAACTGATTGAATTGATTGATCAGATTAGAAAACAATAAAGAGCAAAATATGCTTGATAAATGAGTGATAAACGCAAATAACGATTGGAATTTGTCCGAACTCCTTGGTAAGGTATAGAGGAACAGAGAAATGGCTGCGCTGAATGATCGGTGTTGCCTTAAAGCCGAATTGGAGGAGCTATGAAACAGCATTATGAATTAATTCTTGCGGCAGCAGACAAGAGAGTGAAGAAAGCCTTAAGACATCAAGTGGTGGATAAATCTAACCGGTTTTATGGTGGCTTCCTCAATGACCATGGTGTGGTTATGGTCAAACATACGGTCTATAAGACATCTAACTTTGTGACGGTATACTGTAATGAGGGATCAGAGTATTATAGAAATGATGACATTTTAAGCAGGATTTGGTTGGGGTTTGATTTTATATTGGATCGCCAGCACGCATCTGGCCTTTTTGACTATGAGACTTGTAATTTTGAAGCGGCACCTGATACAGCCTTTATTCTTAAGAAGCTGCTTCCTATCTATCAATACTTGTCAGGAAAAGGCTGTACAGAAGAAGAAAAGCAGATTTTAGACAGGTTGGATCAAATCATAAGAAAGGGCGCTGAGGGTCTAATGACTGGCGGATTCCATACGCCTAACCATCGATGGGCCATTGCCAGTGTTCTTGCAATCTGTGGCAAAATATTCAATGAACCGGCCTACCTGGAAGAGACGAAACGTTATCTGGTGGAAGGTGTTGATTGTAACGATGACGGTGAATTTGCTGAACGGTCAGCAGGTAATTATAATCGTATCAATAACGATGCTATGATGATGATTGGCCAAGGTATTGGTGATGATTCATATGATGAGTATGCTATTCGTAATCTGAAGATGATGCAGGCTTATATTGAACCGGACGGTAGTGTTTTCACAGCCAACTCAACACGTTTTGATAAGGACTTGAAGATCTTCCCTAAAGATTATTATTGGGAATATCTCTACCTAGGCAACAAATACAATAATGAAAGCTTCCTGGCAACAGCGAATAAGATTATGGCCTTGGTTGTAGAACATCAATTATCAGCACCGGACTTCCTGATGAACTATATGAATCATCCTGCACTCATTGAGGTAGAGTATGAAGGACAGCCAAGTGGCGAAACCATCTGTAGGTACTTTGAAGAGTCGGGTATTGGACGTTATATCAACGATCGTATAAGTGTGACTGTCCTTAAGGACAAATCCAATAGCCTTTATATTCACAATGGCGCCATTCAGATGGAAGTCAAGTTGGCTGGCAGCTATTTTGAACATAGAGCCTTCAAGCCTGAGACGATCCAAATGACAGAGGATGGCGGTTTCATATTGTCTCAGACGATGAAAGGTTGGTATTATCTGCCATTTGAAGAAGCGCAAGAAACATCTGACTGGTGGAAGATGGACCAAAGCAAACGTCAGCTCAAGGACGGACCGATATTGTCCCTTCAGATGAAAGTGACGCCAGTTGGCGATACAGTGACTGTGGATATGTCGGTGGAGGGTGTTAAAGATGCACCTTTTAGAGTTGAATTAGCTTTCAGTGGTATCAAGTCTTTTGAAACGGAACATCTGAGCATGAATGTTACCGGAGCAGAGGCTGTTGTGATCAAAGATGGTACATTGAAAGTAGCAAGTGCTGATAGTGCACTTGAGATAGGTCCTGCCTTTGGTGCACATAATTTTACAGAAGGTAAAGAAGATTCGGATGTGAAGAATCCTGGCTGTGCAACTGCGTACTTCACAGATTACACACCATTCAGTCGTTCCTTTACTATTCAGAACAGTTAAGCAGTGATGGTTTGTCTGTTGGGTCCGATAATATTTAAACGATAAGTATCATGGAGGTGTTGACTCAGTTTTATAACTGGGTTAGCACCTTTTTATATCTTCTTAATAATTAACGTCTATACTGAGGAGAACTAAGTGATAAGTTAGGTTGAATAAGCCTTCGGATAATGGTAAAATTACATGATGTGGGTTATGGCGTCTAAGACATAATCCGGTAGAAAAGGATGACTGACTGGGTAAACGACTCAGTTGCTTATGGTCAGGACATTGAAAGGGAAAGACATGACATTTCTTGAGAAGATATTCGGTACCCACAGTGATAGGGAACTGAAGAAAATCACACCAATGGTTGATGAGATTGAAGCACTGGATGGTACTTATCAGTCGTTGACGGATGAACAGCTACAGGCGAAGACTGCTGAGTTCAAAAAAAGACTCGCCGCTGGCGAGAGCCTTGATGATATTTTGGTAGAAGCATTTGCTACAGTTAGAGAAGTTGCATGGCGTTTGAGAAAAGAGAAAGCTTACCGTGTGCAGATTATTGGTGGTATTGTACTCCATCAAGGTCGTATTGCTGAGATGAAGACTGGTGAAGGTAAAACCTTGTCTGCAACAATGCCGGCATATTTGAATGCCCTTAGTGGTAAGGGCGTTCATGTTGTTACCGTGAACGATTACCTTGCTTACCGTGATGCGGAGCAGATGGGAGAGATCTATAAGTTCCTTGGTTTGACAGTTGGTTGTCTGACGAATGGTATTACTACTGAAGAGCGTCATGAAGCATATCAAGCAGATATTACCTACGGAACTAATAATGAGTTTGGCTTCGATTACTTAAGAGATAATATGGTGATCTATAAGAAGGAAATGGTTCAGAGAGAATTGAACTTTGCCATCATCGATGAGGTGGACTCCATTTTGATTGATGAAGCCAGAACTCCGTTGATCATCTCTGGTTCCAGCAGTAAATCAACCCACCTTTATGCCCAAGCGGATGCTCTGGCTAAAAGGCTTAAAAAGGGTGAGGTTATTGGTGAGGTATCCAAGCTCAGTGCGATCATGAATGAAGAGATTGAAGAGACAGGAGATTTTGTCCTTGATGACAGTGAGCGTAACGCAACACTGACAGCTCAAGGGGTTAAGAAAGCGGAAGAGTACTTCAATATAGAGAACTTATCAGACCCTGAGAATATGGAAATCCTTCATCATATTAATATCGCGCTTAAAGCCAACTATACCATGTTCCGCGATAAGAACTATGTAATTAAGGAAGAGGAAGTTGTCATTGTTGATGAATTTACAGGTCGTTTGATGCCTGGACGTCGTTATTCCAATGGTATTCATCAAGCCATTGAAGCGAAGGAACAAGTTAAGGTCAAGAGAGAAAGTAAGACCTTAGCCACCATTACTTTCCAGAATTATTTCAAGCGCTATACCAAACGATCAGGTATGACAGGTACTGCGTTGACGGAAGAGGAAGAATTCAGAGAAATCTATGGCATGGACGTTATTGTCATTCCAACGAATAGACCGATTGCAAGATTGGACCATGCTGATGAGGTATACAGAACCCACGAGGAGAAAATCAATGCCATTATCGGTGAAGTGGCGGTTTCTCATGAGAAGGGACAGCCTGTTCTTGTTGGTACAATCACCATTGATTCTTCAGAAGAATTGAGTAACAGACTGAGAAAAGCAGGCATAAGACACAATGTTCTTAATGCCAAGTATCATGAACGTGAAGCGGAGATTGTCGCTGATGCAGGTCAATTCGGCGCAGTCACCATTGCAACAAACATGGCCGGACGTGGTACGGATATCAAACTCGGGGAAGGCGTCAAAGAAGTAGGCGGCCTTAAGATTGTCGGCACAGAGCGACATGAGTCCAGACGTATTGATAATCAGTTGCGTGGTCGTTCAGGCCGTCAAGGGGATCCGGGTGAATCCAAGTTCTTCTTGTCACTTGATGATGAGTTGATGCGTTTGTTTGGATCTGATAGATTCAAGAACACCATAACAAGATTGGGATTGCCGGAAGGTGAACCGATTGCAGCGGGTATCTTATCCAATGCAATAGAGAATGCTCAGAAGCGTGTCGAGGGTAACAACTTTGCTACTCGAAAGCATTTGTTGGATTATGACCAAGTCATGAACGAGCAACGTGAGATCATCTACGAGGAACGATACAAGGTACTTGATGGTCAAGAGATGCGAGATGTTATTTTGAATATGGTCAAAGACGTCATTACAAGGACTGTCAACGGCTACTCTAATGGTATGGAGCATCCGGATGAGTGGGATCTTGTAGGTATGATGGAGAATCTTAACCGCATCATTCCAGTTCATAATTATAATATGACCGATGATCAAAAAGACGACATCGATCGAGAGAAATTCATAGAGTTACTACATGGTCGTGCCATTAAGTTGTATGAAGAAAAAGAAAGTGAATTCGAAATCGTTGAAATTCTTAGAGAAGCGGAAAGAGTTGTGCTTCTTAGAGCAATCGATCAACAATGGATGGAACATATTGACAGTATGGATCAGATGCGTCAAGGTATTAGTTTAAGAGCCTATGGACAAAGAGATCCGCTGGTTGAGTATAAGTTCGTTGGTTTCGAGATGTTTGACGATATGATCGAAAGTATTCAGGAGAACACGGTTAGAGCCATGTATTCAATTAAAGCCAAGAAGAAGATTGAACGTGAACGTGTTGCGAAAGTGACAGGCACCAATCATGGTGATGAAGCAAAAGTTAGAACCGTTGTTCGTAAAGAGAAAAAGGTAGGGCGTAATGATCCATGTCCTTGTGGCAGTGGCAAGAAATACAAGCATTGCCATGGAGCGAGCTAGGAATAAGAAGCTTATGGCCCCATAGGTCTATGACCTATAGATGAAAGGAAGTGACATTTTTGATTCAACTGGAACAGATGAAACAAGAGATGAAAGGCTACGAGGCGAAATTATCGGAACTCAAGGTGTCTCTTTGACGTGGTTAACGCCGCGCGCAAAGTAGACGAGCTGGAAGCAAAAACAGCTGCACCGGATTTTTGGGATGATCCGAATAATTCTCAGAAGATACTTAAAGAGATCAAAGGCCTTAAAGATAAGATTGACGGTTACAACCAATTATTGCAAGAATATGAAGAAATTGATATACTTATAGATATGGGGATGCAAGAACAAGACGAAGATATTTTCTTTGAACTGGAAGAGATGATTCCATCTTTTAAGGAACGTTTTGACCAGATGATGACCTCAACATTGTTGACTGGCGAGTATGACAGTTCCAATGCGATTGTGTCACTACATGCTGGTGCAGGTGGAACGGAATCCTGTGATTGGGTATCTATGTTATACCGTATGTATACACGCTGGGCAGATAAAAATGACTACAAGCTGGTGGTACTGGATTACTTGGCAGGAGATGAAGCGGGTGTCAAATCGGTGACTTTCGAGATTACTGGGGAGAACGCTTATGGTTATGTGAAGTCGGAAAAAGGTGTTCATAGACTTGTTAGGATTTCACCATTTGATAGCTCAGGCAGACGACATACATCCTTTGCATCTCTTGACGTCATACCGGATATTGAAGAAGACATCGATATTGATATCAAGGATGATGAGATTCGAATTGATACTTACCGCGCCAGTGGTGCCGGTGGGCAGCATATCAACAAGACGGATTCAGCGATTCGTATTACTCACCTCCCAACTGGGATTGTTGTACAGTGCCAGAATGAACGTTCGCAGCACAAGAATAAAGATAAAGCAATGCAGATGCTCAAGATTAAACTTCTTGAGAAGAAACGGGAAGAGCAACAGTCAAAGATGGATGATATTCGTGGCGATCAAAAAGAGATTGGCTGGGGAAGCCAGATCAGATCTTATGTCATGCATCCATATAATATGGTAAAAGATCATAGGAACAACCATGAGACAGGTAATGTCAATGCGGTCATGGATGGTGAAATCAATGACTTCATCAACGCATATCTTAAGTGGCTGACAGTGGATCGCAATCAATAAAGGAGGATGGCCTATGGCTACATTACAGCAAGTTGTGTTCAAGCTTGACAAGGAAGAATACGGACTGGACATCATGAAGGTGAACGGTATTGAAAAATACCAGGAAGTGGTGAATATTCCTAATTCTCCTGAGTACATCGAAGGCATGATTAACTTAAGAGGTGAAGTGTTGCCGATTTTCAGCTTGAGAAAGAAGTTCAGGTTGAAAGACAAGGACACAGATGATGAGACCAAGATTATTGTGGCCTATACAAACAACCTGAAAGTGGGCTTTGTGGTTGATGCCGTTAAGGAAATTCTTCAAATTGATGAAGTGAATGTAGAAAAGGCGCCACCAATCGTTACGGGTATTGATAGAAAGTATATCAAATCAGTAGCGAAAGTGGATGACCGTATGGTGACACTCATTGATATCGATCTGATTGTTACAGATGAGGAGAAGCTATCCTTGGGCGAAGTTGTAGAAACGGCTTAATAAAGAAGAAATGTCATTTTTGAGCAACCCGAAATGGGTTGCTCTTTTTTATTATCTGTGTTATCATTCTTTCTAAGAAAAACAAATGTATTTCTCATAAATACACTCATAGGGTATAGGAGACAGTTATGCCGGATCAAGCGAATTATTATATCATCAAAAGAAAAGCATTGCCTGAGGTGTTTTTAAAGGTAGTACAGGCTAAGATGCTACTTGAGAAGGAAAAGGCGATGACGGTACAAGAAGCCGTTGAGACGGTGGATATCAGCCGAAGTTCTTTTTATAAGTATAAAGACGCTATTTTTCCTTTTTATGAGAATTCCAGGGGACGTGCCATCACCATCGGTATGAAGATCGATGATGAACCGGGACTCCTTTCTTCTGTATTGAACAGAATCGCAAGCTACAAAGCGAATATACTGACCATACATCAGACAATCCCAATCAATGGTGTCGCGGACATAACCTTTTCTATCGAGGTGCTGCCGACAACAGGTGACATCCATGAAATGATTGCTGCGATGGTTGAGTCAGATGGCATACATCAAGTGAAAATTCTAGCAAGGGAGTAACACAATGGCAAAGATAGCAGTATTAGGTTATGGAACAGTTGGTTCAGGCGTTGTTGAAGTACTTAGCACCAACAAGGACAGCATTGCAGTGAAAGCAGAGACATCCATCGATATTAAGTATGTACTAGACCTCAAGGAGTTTCCGGGCACGCCAGTCGAGAACCTGTTGGTTAAAGATTATGACATCATTTTAGAAGATGAAGAAGTGGATGTGATAGCAGAGGTAATGGGAGGCGTTGAACCGGCTTATACCTTTGTGAAGAAAGCATTACTAAAAGGTAAAAGTGTTGCAACGTCCAATAAGGAACTCGTTGCCAAACATGGACCTGAACTATTGGCGATAGCAAAAGAGAATCATGTGAATTTTCTGTTTGAAGCAAGTGTGGGTGGCGGGATTCCGATTATCCGTCCTTTGAACAAATCATTGACAGCCGATGAGATTATGGAGATCTCTGGCATTCTTAATGGTACGACGAACTTTATACTTACCAAGATGAAAAATGAAAGACTTGATTTTGATACTGTACTCAAAGAGGCTCAGGATCTTGGTTATGCAGAACTTCACCCTGAAGCGGATGTTGAAGGTTACGATGCATGCAGGAAGATAGCCATACTAGCATCTCTTGCATTCGGCAGCCATGTGGATTTTGAAGATATCCATACAGAAGGGATTACCAAGATTTCCCAAGTGGATTTCCAGTTTGCTGAGGCAATGAAGATGGAGATTAAGCTTATCGGACGTTGTGAGAAGGTAGATGACAAAGCATTTGCCATGGTATCACCAATGCTGCTTTCGGATACACATCCTTTAAGTCACGTGGACGATGTATTTAACGGTATCTTCGTACAAGGGAATGTCATTGGAGATGTAATGTTCTATGGTGCCGGTGCCGGCAAATTACCGACGGCGAGTGCTGTTGTTGCTGATGTTATTGATGCTGTCAAGCATAAAGGTAAGAACATTATTGTTAAATGGTCATCAGATCCTAAAGTTCTTATGGCTACAGAAGAAATTCCTGTTAAAGCATTTGCGCGATTTGCAGATACAGATGAAAAAATTGAACTCGTTGAAAGTGTCTTTGGCTCGGTTGAATGGATTGAAGGTGTTGAAGGTCATAAAGGATTTGTAACGGGTGAGATGACAGAGGGTGAATTAAGTACCAAATTGGTTGAGCTTGGTCAAAAAGGACTGGTCATTGAAAACTTGATTCGTCTGGAAAGCAAGGTGGCATAATGAAATATGTAGTGATTCTTGGCGATGGTATGGCAGATGAACCAAACCCGGCCATCGATGGGAAAACACCTCTTGACGTTGCAGCTAAGCCTACAATAGATGTCCTTGCTGCAAAAGGTGAAGTGGCATTGTGTGATACAATCCCAAAGGGTATGTCGCCAGGGAGTGATACAGCGAACCTATCGGTTATGGGCTATGATCCTAAGCGCTACTATACTGGGAGATCACCTCTTGAAGCAGTTAGTATGGGCATCAAGATGATTGATTCGGATGTTTGTTTTAGATGTAATGTGGTAACACTATCAGAGGATGAGCCATATGAGGCTAAGACAATGATTGATCACAGTGCTTCAGAGATTACGACGGAGGAATCCAGAGAATTACTTAGAGTCATTGATGAAGCCTTTAGTGACACAATAAAGAAATTCTATCCTGGGGTATCATACCGGCATGCACTTATATGGAAAGAAGGGTCAACAGATGTGACCTTGACACCACCACATAATATTCTTGAACAGAAAGTGACCGCTTATTTACCTGATGGTGACAATTCTGAGATGATTCTGGAATTACAAAAGAAAAGTTATGAGCTGTTGAATAACCATCCTGTGAACGTATCCAGAGCCGAAAGAGGTCTCAACAAAGCTAATTCCATATGGATATGGGGTGAAGGAACAAAGCCTTCTCTCACATCTTTTGAAGAGAAGTATGGGAAAAAAGGTGCCATGATTTCAGCGGTGGATCTTTTGAAAGGTATTGCCATTGCAGCAGATATGGACAGTATTGATGTAGATGGTGCCGACGGAACGATTCATACAAATTATCAAGGGAAAGTGGACGCCTGTCTCAACGCTTTACAACAAGGTGCAGACTTTGTCTATGTTCATGTAGAGGCACCGGATGAATGTGGCCATCAAGGTAACCTTAAAGAGAAAATCAGGTCTATCGAATTGTTGGATGAGAAAGTTGTGAAGCCAATTCTTGAAGGTCTAGAGGCAATGGAGGATGACTTCCGTATATTGATTATGCCGGATCACCCTACACCTGTGGCCATCAGAACACATACCTCTGATCCGGTACCTTATGTACTGTATGACAGTCGGTTGGATACAAAGGGTGGATGCAGTTATACTGAAGCCCAGGCTGCTATCAAAGGCGTTACTTTTGAACAAGGTCATGAATTAATGGGCCATTTTCTTGAAGTATAACATTTTATACGAGTTAGAAAAGATGAAGATATAATTCTACTATATTAGGAGGAAAGAGCATTGCTTATTGTTAAGAAATTTGGCGGCAGCTCTGTTGCGAATAAGGAACGGGTCTTTAATGTTGCTAAAAGAATCGCTGAAGATTATGATAAAGGACATAAAGTCGTTGTAGTATTGTCCGCGCAAGGGGATACAACGGATGAAATGGTAGCACTGGCTAAGTCTTATACGGATACGCCATCCAAAAGAGAGATGGATATGCTGATTACGACCGGTGAGCAGATATCTGTATCATTGATGGCTCTTGCACTGCATGAACTCGGATATAACGCAGTATCGTTGAACGCAAGCCAAGTTGGTATGTATACAACGTCAGTTTATGGCAATGCTCGTCTTAAGGATATTTCTCAAGAGAGAATCATGTCTGAAATAGAGCGTAATAATATTGTGTTGGTCACTGGGTTCCAAGGTGTTAATCGGTACGAGGATGTAACAACTCTTGGACGTGGTGGATCAGATACTACAGCCGTGGCGTTGGCTGCAGCACTCAAGGCGGACAAATGCGAAATTTATACGGATGTTGAAGGTGTCTTTACTGCAGATCCGCGTGTTGTGAAAACAGCAAAGAAATTAGAGCAAATCACCTATGATGAGATGCTGGAATTGGCATCATTGGGTGCGAAAGTACTTCATAACCGTTCTGTAGAAATGGCTAAGAAGTATGGTGTTGAACTTGTGGTAAGGTCCAGTATGTCAGATGCTGAAGGAACAGTGGTTAAGGAGGATGTAACAGTGGAAAAAATGTTGGTAAGCGGTGTTGCCGCAGATAAGGATATTGCAAGAATCGCCGTTATCGGTATTGAAGATCACCCAGGAAGTGCTTTTAAGGTGTTTAACCTTCTTGGCAAAGACAATATCAACGTAGACATTATTCTTCAGTCCATCGGTCATAACAATACAAAAGATATCTCTTTCACAGTAGGTATCGAAGACGCAGTAAGGGCGAAAGAACTTCTTGAGAAACATAAGGAATCCCTTAAATTCCAAGAGATTTCTCTTGATGACGCAGTAGCGAAAGTGTCTCTTGTGGGTGCAGGTATGCAATCTAATCCTGGCGTAGCTAGCAAAATGTTCGAAGCCATGTATGATGCTGGCATTAACATCAAGATGATTTCAACATCAGAGATCAAAATATCATTGCTTATTAGTGATAAGTACGTGGATGAAGCAGTTGTTGCAATTCACGAGGAATTTTCATTAGGAAGATAATGAATCGATGACGGTTCTGTTATATTGGATTATTGAGGAAGCACCCGGAGAATCGGGTGCTTTTTTTGTGCGAACGCACCCTACCGATTCCGATGAATTTATGCTATGATAAGAGCTGATTTTACGGGAAAGGAATTTTCATGTTAAAGAAAAGTTTGAAGAGAATAGGTGGTCTGGACAACTATGCAGGACTGCCAAGAAGCATTTATATATTGTTTATTGCCAGGATTATCAACAGGTTTGGTGGCTTTGTCCATGCTTTTCTGGTTATGTACCTGGAAATCTATCTTGGTAGAAGCGAAGAAGAGATTGGCTCCTTCTTGCTTTTATCAGGTCTTGCCGGTTTTGTCGGTTCTTATATCGGTGGTAAATTCGGTGATAGTTATAGCCGAAAGCGTATATACCTATCGGCCCAATCCATCGCAGCTGTGTTATTTTTACCATGTGCTTATAGTGCCTATATAGGACGTTATGATGTAGTACCTTGGTTCATCATTGCTTCGTCTTTCTTTAGTTCGGCGGTAAGACCGGTAAGTACAGCGATGGTGACTGATTTGGTTGATAAAGAAGATAGGAAAAGAGCCTTTTCACTGTTGTATCTTGGTATCAATGTAGGTGTGGCGATTGGTCCTGTGGTTGCGGCTTATTTACTTCATGATCATTTGGTATGGTTCTTTCTGGTAGATGCCATCACAACCTTTATCGCTGTGGTTATGGTTGGTCTGTGGGTAGAAGAGCGTCGAATTACAGAAGAAGAGATGGAGGCCATAGACGCTGCTGATTCTGAGGCAAAAGAAGAAGGTGGTTTGTTCAAAGCTTTTATAAAAAGACCGATGCTTGTGGTTTTCGTCTTGTTTGCTGTAATCAACTCTATGATGTATGCACAGGTAGGATTTGCCTTCCCATTACAGTTGGCAAAGGTGTATGGTGAGCAACAGGGACCGGCTTTGTATGCTAAACTTACTATGTTCAATGCAGGGATCGTACTACTTTTTACGGCATCAATCCACTATTTGACGCGACATGTTAAGCCGATTTATAACATTGCTTCTGCCTCGCTGCTATATGCTGTAGGGATGGGGATGATGGGTGTCATTAACCATACGGGGATGTTTTATGTCAGTACTTTGATTTGGACCATCGGTGAAATACAGGCTGTTACCAATCAAAGCGTGTATCTGATGAGTCATACACCAGTTAATTACCGAAGTAGTTTCATGGGTGTTATCAGCATTATCACAAGCTTGGGATATGTTGCAAGCCCGAAGCTTGCAGGCATATTGCTGACATTTACAGGGTCTGATTATAAACAACTATGGTCAGTGGTTTTTATTGGTGGTATAATCGCTACGTTGGCATTTGTGATTATTGGCCGTATGGAAAAGACAAAAAAGAATCCGACACAGGTGCTTCAAGAATAGTACGATTGATTGGACATAGATAAAGGAGTATTCAATGGATATCAGCAAAGTGCTGCAGCAAGAGTTCTCAGTAAAAGCATGGCAAATCGAAGCTGTCATAAAACTTATAGACGAAGGCAACACCATTCCGTTCATTGCCAGATACCGTAAAGAAGCCCATGGCTCTTTGACGGATGAGACATTGAGGGATGTTAGTGAACGGCTTACTTATCTGCGAAATCTGGAACAGAAGAAAGAACAGGTTATGGCAACCATTGAGGAACAAGGTGCTATGACAGACGAACTTCGTAAGAAATTGACAGCAGCACTTTCGTTGGTGGAAGTTGAAGATATTTATCGTCCTTATCGACCAAAGAGAAAAACAAGAGCGACCATAGCAAAGGCAAAAGGTCTGGAACCGTTGGCTCTTATGATTATGATGCAAAGCAATCGTAAAACAATTCATCAGGAAGCTGAAGACTATATCGATATTGAGAATGAAGTTGAAAGTGCAGAGGATGCCTTGGCAGGTGCAAGGGATATCATTGCAGAACAAATTGCAGATGACCCGGATTATCGCAAGTACATCAGAAAGCTGACTTACGATAAAGGTGTTCTCGTAACAAAGGCAAAAGATGAAAAAGAAAAATCGGTCTTCGAGATGTATTATGACTATGAAGAAGAGGTTCGAAAGATTGTAGGACATCGAATATTGGCCATTAACAGAGGAGAAAAAGAGAAACTTCTATCGGTGAAAGTCGTTGTAGAAGAGTCGCCGATCCTAGGCTATTTAGTGAAAAAAGCGGTTCGGGTACTGGATACGGACTCAGGAAGACAATATGTCATGGCTATAGAAGATGCTTACAAAAGACTTATTGCCCCATCCATAGAACGGGAAATACGAAATGAACTTTTTGAGAGGGCTGAAGAAGGCGCTATTAGTGTCTTTGGTAAAAATCTTGTGCAATTATTGATGGCAGCTCCAATTCAAGGGAAAAAAGTGTTAGCTCTAGACCCGGCCTTTAGAACAGGGTGTAAAGTGGCCTTGATCAATGAATATGGAAAAGTTCTTGGTACAGGGGTTATTTATCCGACAGCGCCTCATAATAAAGTGGATGAAGCCAAAGCTAAATTAAAGAAAGTGATAGCTAAGCATCATCCGGAGTTGATTGCTATTGGTAACGGTACTGCTTCTAGAGAGACAGAGGCCTTTGTTGCGGATATGCTTAGAGAAATCAATCAACCAATTCAATATGTCATCGTTAATGAAGCTGGCGCATCGGTTTATTCTGCTTCAAAGCTTGGGACAGAAGAATTCCCTGAATACGATGTTGCCCTTAGAAGTGCAGTGTCCATTGGTCGTCGTTTACAAGATCCTCTTGCAGAGCTGGTGAAAATCGATCCAAAGTCCATTGGTGTTGGTCAGTATCAGCATGATATGAATCAGAAACGTTTGTCAGAGACCTTGAGTGGTGTTGTGGAGGATTGTGTGAACAGGGTTGGTGTTGATTTGAATACAGCGTCACCATCTTTGTTGCAGTATATCTCAGGTATCAGTAAAGTCATTGCGAAAAATATTGTCAACTACAGGGAAGAAAATGGCCCCTTTACCAAACGTTCAGAACTGCTGAAAGTCACTAAGCTTGGACCTAAGGCATATGAACAGTGTGCTGGATTCTTGAGGTTGCCTGAAGGTAAGGACCTTTTAGATAATACAGGTGTTCACCCTGAAAGTTATAAAGCGACAAAGGCACTGCTAAAAGAATTGGGAATCAGCTTGGAAGACATTCACAGTGGTAAAGTAAAAATCAGCAAACGTGTCAATGATATTGAAACACAAGCTCGGAAGCTGGCAGTAGGTGTACCGACCCTGAAAGACATTGTCAGGGAACTGGACAAACCAGGCAGAGATCCGCGGGATGAGATGCCAAAACCAGTCCTTCGTACGGATGTATTGGATATGAAAGACCTGAAAGAAGGGATGCTTCTTAAAGGGACCGTCCGCAACGTCATTGACTTTGGTGTCTTCGTTGACATCGGTGTTCACCAAGATGGTTTGGTGCATATCAGTCAAATGACAGACAGATACATCAAGCATCCCTTGGAAGTAGCCTCTGTTGGTGATGTGGTTGATGTTAAAGTGCTTAGTGTGGACCTGCAGAAGAAGCGTATTGGTCTGACTATGAAGCTTTGATGGTGTAGACTTATTAAGCAGGTTCTGCTAGAATATGAATAGATGACAGGAGCAGATGCTTTACAAAGTATCTGCTTTTGTTTGGTAAGGGTCATTTTAGCGTAGAGTAGGAGGCATGATGGTAAGAGAAGTTAAAGCCACTGGTATGATTGACACTAAAGATGTCATGTCGTTCATGATATATCATAATTACAGTACCATTGGCGGTCTGCTTTCAGGTATATGCGGTGTTATCGGCATTATAATTTCTCCGGTGATGTTCATGATGAACGATTTGATTTCAGGATTTATTCTTGCAGGCATGGGTTTGGTGTACGGTATTGTAACGCCAATCGGGTTTTATTCCAGGACAAGGCGTTATATGAGAACGAATCCAGTCTTCAAACATCCGATGACGTTCGTGTTTACAAGCGATGATTTGAAGATTGATTTGTACACTGGCATCAGTGAGATTCCTTGGCAGGAGTTGTATCAGGTCAAGGTGTTGAAGAAACATATGCTGGTGTATGTAGAGAAGAACAATGCGTTTGTTTTACCTGTTGCTAACTTCAGTGATGAAGAGGATGTTGTATTGGTGAAAGACTTTATAAAGCGTAACAAACTTGAAATACCGAAGATGCATAGACTGGAAGTTGAGATACATGATGAGAATCTATGAAAGCTGCAATGAAAAAGAGACGTGGTCAATTGGTGAGATGCTTGGTAAGGGTGCACGACCTGGGCAAGTCTATTGCCTTGATGGTGACCTTGGAGTGGGCAAAACTGTTTTTTCAAAAGGATTTGCAAAAGGGTTAGGTATCGATGACCATATAACTAGCCCAACATTTACTATAGTCAACGTATATGAGCAAGGGCGATTGCCCTTTTATCATTTTGATGTCTATCGTATAGGGGATCCATACGAACTTGAAGAGATTGGCTACGAGGAATACTTCTACGGACAGGGCGTTACCATGATTGAATGGTCAACGTTGATTGAAGAATTACTGCCAGACTCAATTATTCGTATAACCATAGAGAAAGATCTTGAAGCTGGATTGGATTATAGAAAAATTACCTTAGAGGAATAACGATGAAGATATTAGGAATAGAAAGTGCCGGAAAGGTCGCATCGGTTGCCTTGGTAGAAGATGGACAGGTACTATGTGATTTTACCATTAATGGTAAGTACACACATTCAAAGACAATTATGCCAATGTTAGAATCAATTAAGAAGATAACAGAGGTGGATTTGACAACGGTCGATGCTATTGCTGTCTCAGCTGGACCGGGCTCATATACTGGCTTGAGAATAGGAGCTTCAACGGCAAAAGGACTTGCGCAAGTTTGGCAAGTGCCAATCATCGGTGTTTCTACCCTTGAGAGTTTGGCGTATAATGTTTCAGATATGGATTTGTTGATTTGTCCAATGTTAGATGCGAGACGTCAACATGCGTACTGTGCTGCGTACAGGAATACTGAGGATGGGTTAGATACGGTTATGCCTATTGAACTTCGGAGTGTAGAGACGTTTGTAAAGGGTATAAAAGATATAGGTATGAAAGCTTTGTTTTTAGGTGATGGTCTAAGTAATCACCGAAAACTAGTAGAAATACACATGGGCGAAAGAACTTGGTGTGAAGCTAGAGCACAAGAAGCTTTGCCAAAGGCCTCGACTTTAGCCTTGGTTGCGGAAGAGAAATACAGACGTGGTGAAACTGACTCCTACCTGACACACCATCCGAATTATTATCGACCATCCCAAGCGGAAAGGGAGATGAATATCCGATGTTGATCCGAGGTTTGGCTTCTGATGATATTGGTGAAGTGTATACCATTGAATGTGAGAGTTTTTCTTCTCCGTGGACGAAGGCAGCACTTTTAGGTGAACTGGAAAGTGAAAAGAGCCATTATCTGGTGGCAGTAGAAGAGATGCGTATCGTTGGGTATATCGGTTTTTGGAAGATTTTTGACGAAGGGCATGTGACAAATGTTGCTGTAAGTTCTGCATGGCGAAGTAAAGGTGTGGGCAGTGCTTTAGTTGAGGCCATGAAAAGTTATGGTTATGGCCTTGGTATAAACAGTTATACGCTTGAGGTGAGGGTAGGCAATAGACCGGCCATTGCTTTGTATGAAAAGCATGGTTTTGAATCAGCGGGAATAAGGAAGAACTTTTACGATCATCCGAATGAGGATGCAATGATAATGTGGTGCCACGGAAAGGTATGAAGATGTCCTTGCCTTTCTGTTTGGTAAACATCAAACGTGGCTCACAAGAATGAGGAAATGAAATGTTAGATGTATGTTTGTTAGGTACCGGTGGTATGATGCCGTTGCCGAACCGTTGGCTTACAGCCTTGATGACGAGGCACAACGGAAGTAATTTGTTAATAGACTGTGGTGAAGGTACCCAGATTACCATTAAGCAACAGGGGTGGAGTTTTAAAGCGATTGACACAATATGTATTACCCATTTTCATGGTGATCATATTAGTGGTTTGCCAGGGCTTTTGCTTACTATGGGCAATTCAGATCGTAGGGAACCACTGGTCATGATTGGTCCTAAAGGTTTAAAAAGGGTTGTTGGCGGTTTGAGGATGATCGCGCCTGAGCTGCCCTTTGAGATTGAATTTATCGAGTTGGAAGAGAACTTTCAATCCTTTAACCGAAAAGGTTATAGAATAGAGGCATATCGATTGAATCATAAAGTCGTATGTTATGGCTACAACCTTGTGATTGACCGTAAAGGTAAGTTTGATGTTGATCGAGCTAAATCAGCGATGATTCCAGTAAAAGCTTGGTCAAGACTTCAAAAAGGTGAGACGGTCACTATGGAAGGTAAGGTTTTCACCCCTGAAATGGTCATAGGGGAGGAACGTAAGGGTATAAAAGTGGCTTATTGCACAGACAGCAGGCCTGTAGAGAATATTATCACATATGCTAAAGAAGCGGACTTGTTCATTTGCGAAGGTATGTATGGAGATCCGTCTGAACCTAATAAAGCCAAGGAATATAAGCATATGGCTTATTGGGAAGCGGCTGAATTGGCAAAACGCGCAGGTGTTACAGAACTGTGGTTGACCCATTTTAGTCCGGCTCTTGTTAAACCGAAAGAGTTTGCTCATGTGGCAAAAAAGATTTTTCCGAATACATTGGTTGCTAAAGACCGTCAGACCATAGAGCTTAGATTTGAAGAATGAGCGTAAGAACCTTGTGAAGAGAGTCATGTTTTGTTCCGATATAGTATACATATAAGGTAACTTGTGTTTGGTGGTTTTGCCCGCAGTAGGTGGCATTAACATTTAGTAGGAGGCAACATGAGAAAAGTCATAGCCATTGTCATACTTATTGGCTTAGGAGTCTTGGTCTATTTTAACCCTAGTATCTATAATAAAAGAAATGTAGATGAAATTGATGGCCTAGCTGATGGGATTATTGAGGAAGAAGACATCTTACCTTTAGCGAGAGCTATTAGTGGTGATACTTTGGATTTTCGTATTGAGGATATTCAACGTACGCCGGACCAGATTGTAAAATTCAATGCCATGGTCATGAAAGTTATGTATCGTTATGGTAAAGGTGTGACACCTTTGACGGAAGAGGAAATCGGTCTTCTCATTGACCTTCAAAGGTTGTATTATCATGAAGAACTTTTGGCCATCAACGACAGGGATTTTCAATTGATAGGTGCCGTGAGAGAAATTGAGAAGGCACGCGAAGCGGAGAGTTGGATTGTTGACTATCGTGTTGAGTCACCTGTCTATGATAAGAATGACAGCGATATTGCGGTTGTTGAAGTGACATTCATACCTAGCAGTTTGGGGGAAAGTACGGATATACATCATCGGTATTTAGTGGAACGTGATAGTGGACTATGGTACATTAAGGGTTGGGTTGGCTATGATGATATTACTGTAGAGTAATCTCAATGATTGAATAACACCCACTGTGAAGGGAAGTATATGGAAGAATCAATATTGATATTGGCGATAGAGACGTCATGTGATGAAACATCGGCTGCAGTTATAAGGGATGGCAGGACGGTACTAAGCAATGCTATATCGTCTCAGATTGCTTTGCATGAGAAATTCGGTGGCGTTGTACCGGAAGTTGCTTCAAGAAAGCACGTAGAAAAAATGAATCCTATCATTGAAGAAGCACTGGAAGATGCAGGTGTTACACTGGCAGATATAGATGCAATTGCTGTGACTTATGGACCAGGGCTTGTGGGCGCGTTGTTGGTTGGTGTTGCAGAAGCAAAAGCAATAGCCTTTGCTTTAGATAAACCTTTGATTGGTGTACATCATATTGAAGGGCATATTAGTGCGAATTACATAGAACATGATATTGAGCCACCTTTTATCTGTATGGTTGTATCCGGTGGCCATAGTCATCTGGTTGAAGTAAGAGACTATGGAGACTATCATATATTAGGAAGAACCAGAGATGATGCCATTGGCGAAGCCTATGATAAAGTGGCACGAAGCATAGGGTTGGGATACCCGGGAGGACCCAAGGTGGATGCGTTGGCGAAAGAAGGCAATAAGAACGCAATTGATTTCCCAAGAGCCTGGCTTGAAGAAGCCTCTTATGACTTTAGTTTTAGTGGTGTTAAATCAGCTGTTCTTAATTACTTGAATAATATGAAGATGAAGAACCAGGAGATTATTCCTGCAGACATTGCGGCATCTTTTCAAGAAGCGGTTGTTGAGGTGGTTGTGGCTAAGACTATAAGAGCTGCAAAGGAACGTGGTCTTAAAAATATAGCGATGGCTGGTGGTGTTGCTTCTAACAGTCGACTAAGAGAGGCAATGGGTGAGGCGGCCTCTGCTAATGGCTTGGATTTGTACTACCCGTCACCGGTGTTCTGTACGGATAATGCTGCTATGATTGGTGTTGCAGCGTATTACGATTACCAGAAAGGCATCCGTCATGGAATGGACTTGAATGCTGTCTCAAACCTCCAGCTTGGCGATAAATAACTATCGAAATACAAAAGGCGTGAAACCCTGTAAATAAGGTTTCACGCCTTTTTTGACTTAAAGAGTTTGATGATTCTTTTAAACAGGCTCGGTGTAGACTCTTGCAGCCATCTCATCATCAAGTGTGTAGAGCATAGTAACATCATCTTTGATACGCTTAAGCTTAACAAGGTAGGACTTGAAGTTAGACTCTTCTTCTACTTGCTCATCGACAAACCACTGGAGGAAGCTTCTTGTTGCGTGTTCTCCGTCTTTAATGGATATGTCCATAAGGTTGTAGATTCTCTTTGTGACGATTTTCTCGTGTGCAAGGGCATGTTCGAATACGTCGATAATGTTTTCGTAGTCATTTTCAGGCGCTTCAAATGTACCTATTCTTACATCTTCATCCATATCTACCAGGAAATTCCAGAATTTCATCGCGTGGAATCGTTCTTCTTCTGCTTGGATTTTGTAGAAGTTTGCAAAACCATCCAGGTCAATCCTGTTGCAGTAAGCGGACATTGCCAAGTAAACATGGGCTGAATAGAATTCAAAGTTGATTTGATCGAGTATTGCTTCGTGAAGTTCTTTGGTCATCATAATAATAATCTCCATCTCTTATTTGGGGTGTGTTGAAATACTATCTATGGTATCCATTATACCAAGTATAAAATCATAAAGAAAGTGCCTATTGCTTCATATAGGTCTCTTTTAGTATAATTAAATGGAGTGAATGGTGAAATGGAGAATTTATGAAAACATCAGTGATTATTGTGGCGGCTGGAATGGGACGCCGAATGAAGTCTGAAACGACAAAGCAATTGATAGAAATCGGCGACAAGCCTATTTTATGGCATACCCTTAAGGCGTTTCAAGACATTAGCGATATTGATGAGATGATCGTGGTTGCCAAAGAGGATGAGATTGTCTATATTAAGAAGAGTATCACTTGTGAATTCAATAAAGTTATTAGTGTTGTCGCAGGTGGAATGGAGAGAGCTGATTCTGTCTATAATGGGATTAGGCTGCTTGGTGACGACGTGGGGTGGGTCCTGATACATGATGGCGCCCGTCCGTTTATTACACGACAGGCGGTAGAACGCTTATTGGTCGAAGTGAAAAAGTCGAATGCTGCTGTGTTGGGAGTGCCGGTTAAAGATACAATCAAATCAGTTGATCGGCAAGGGCGCATTCGAGAAACGTACAATAGAAGTGAGTTGTGGGCGGTTCAGACGCCACAAGCGTTTAAAAAGGAATTGATTATTAGTGCTTTTCGAGAGAAGGCAACTATAAGTGGCATTATCTATGATGATGCTATGCTGGTAGAAATGACACAGAATGTCGCTGTTCAGATGGTTAAAGGGGACGAACGTAATATTAAGATTACGACGCCTTATGATTTAGCGGTAGGAAAAGTGATATACAATGATTTATTAAGGAGTACACATGTCTAGAAGAAAAATTGCCCGGCGCGTTCAAGATTATCCGAAGGTTGAAAAATTTTCACCGAGTGCAAAGGGAAAAACAGAGGTCAATGAACTTCTATTAGAAGAATTAGAAGCAATGCGCTTGAAAGATCTAGAAGAGAAGAATCAGCAAGAAGCGGCTGAAATAATGGGAATATCAAGGCAGACGTTTCAAAATATCATTGAATCCGGGCGAAAGAAAGTGACAGATGCATTGGTGAATGGCCATGGTATACGTATTGTAGGTGGTGACCATATATTGTTTAGATGCGAGATGACATGTCAGGAGTGTCGTCATATTTATACACCGACTACATT
>OY762509.1:2405000-5015304 GCA_963666005.1 Vallitaleaceae bacterium
CGATGGACAACAGGTTGAGATTCCTGTACTACGTATAAACAGAACTGTGGGGACACGGAAGGATAGGGAAAACCAGGAATGGAAAAACTGGTGCAAGCACAAAGGCTGATTGTTAGGCAAATCCGGCAATCTGAGGCTGAAGTGTGATGCGTATCGAACTTAAAGTAGAGAAGTTCCTGAATCCATGCCGTCGAGAAAAGCCGCTATAGTTTTATACGTACCCGTACCGTAAACCGACACAGGTAGATGAGGAGAGAATCCTAAGGCCGACGGGAGAAGCGTTGTTAAGGAACTCGGCAAAATGACCCCGTAACTTCGGGAGAAGGGGTGCCATCTTCGGATGGCCGCAGAGAATAGGCCCAAGCGACTGTTTAGCAAAAACACAGGTTTATGCAAAACCGAAAGGTGAAGTATATGAGCTGACGCCTGCCCGGTGCTGGAAGGTTAAGGGGAGTGCTTAGACTTTGGTCGAAGGTGCGAACTTAAGCCCCAGTAAACGGCGGCCGTAACTATAACGGTCCTAAGGTAGCGAAATTCCTTGTCGGGTAAGTTCCGACCCGCACGAAAGGCGTAACGATTTGGGCACTGTCTCGACAACGCGCCCGGTGAAATTGTAGTACCGGTGAAGATGCCGGTTACCCGCGACAGGACGGAAAGACCCCGTGGAGCTTTACTCTAGCTTGATACTGGGATTCGATATTACATGTACAGGATAGAAGGGAGACTTAGAGGTATGCACGCCAGTGTGTACTGAGTCGTTGTTGGGATACCTTCCTTGTAGTATTGGGTTTCTAACCTAGCACCGTTATCCGGTGTGGGGACAATGTCTGGTGGGGAGTTTGACTGGGGCGGTCGCCTCCGAAAGTGTATCGGAGGCGCTCAAAGTTCACCTCAGAATGGTTGGAAACCATTCGAAGAGCGCAAAGGCATAAGGTGGATTGACTGTGACACCGACGGGTGGAGCAGGTACGAAAGTAGGACTTAGTGATCCGGTGGTATGAATGTGGGATTGCCATCGCTCAACGGATAAAAGCTACCCCGGGGATAACAGGCTTATCACTCCCAAGAGTTCACATCGACGGAGTGGTTTGGCACCTCGATGTCGGCTCATCGCATCCTGGGGCTGAATTCGGTCCCAAGGGTTGGGCTGTTCGCCCATTAAAGCGGTACGCGAGCTGGGTTCAGAACGTCGTGAGACAGTTCGGTCCCTATCCGTCGTGGGCGTAAGATATTTGAGAGGAGCTGTCCTTAGTACGAGAGGACCGGGATGGACTGACCTCTGGTGTATCTGTTGTCTTACCAAAGGCATAGCAGAGTAGCCAAGTCGGGAAGGGATAAACGCTGAAGGCATCTAAGCGTGAAGCCCCCCTCAAGATAAGATATCTCATCCTTAATGGAGTAAGACCCCTGGAAGACTACCAGGTTGATAGGCCAGGTGTGTAAGCGTGGTAACACGTTCAGCTGACTGGTACTAATAGGTCGAGGGCTTGAACTAAGTATGGTAATTTAGCGAAGCTAAAGTTACCTAGTAGTTTGAAGTTAGAATAAAGTTTCTTAGATAATCGATGAAAAGACTCTATGCAATTTTGAAGATTCATGTTATAATCTTCAAGGTCTGAAAAGATCAGTAAGTACTAATAATCCTCGATGGCTCAATGCTAGTGATGAACTTGTAAGTTCATGAACGAGACGTGAAGGCAGCCTGTCTACCATAAGGCTGATGCACACGATTGAGTTATCTGCTAAGATTAGGTACTAATCTTCCTCGATGGCTCAATGGTAGAGCATTCGGCTGTTAACCGAAGGGTTGCTGGTTCGAGTCCAGCTCGGGGAGTTAAGAGATAAAATAGACTTAAGGAGACTTGAGAGATTGATTCAGCGACTTAGCTGAATTAAGAAATCATGGCCGAAGTTAGTGATTTTATCGTGGTTTGCAGACAGTTGGTTTGTAAACGATATGGCCCGTTGGTCAAGCGGTCAAGACACCGCCCTTTCACGGCGGTAACATGGGTTCGATTCCCATACGGGTCATTCATCTAAGATTTTGCCAGTATACAGTGGCTCAATTCTAGCGAAGAACAAGTATGTTCTAGAGCGGGACGTGAAGTAAAACCGTTTGTAAAAGGTTTTATGTACACGATTGAGATACGTCAGTGTACTTGGATAATCATCTAAGATGATTTTAAAAGTACACGCCGACGTGGCTCAATTGGCAGAGCAGCTGACTTGTAATCAGCAGGTTATCGGTTCAAGTCCGATCGTCGGCTTTACTGAGGAAACTCAGTTCAATGGGGGCCTATAGCTCAGTTGGTTCAGAGCATCCGGCTCATAACCGGAGGGTCCGGGGTTCGAGTCCCTGTGGGCCCACTTGAAAACATTATATTGTGACGTTTTATTTTCAAATTATTTATAATAATTTGGCCCAGTGACTCTGTTCTAGCGTAAGCGGGATATGAGATGAGCTTATTCGGATGCATGCACTGAGCCAGATTATATAAGCTAGAAATAATTTGGCCCAGTGGCTCAGTTGGTTAGAGCGCCGGCCTGTCACGCCGGAGGTCGAGGGTTCGAGTCCCTTCTGGGTCGTTTCTGTTTCGCATCTTGGCGAATCTGCAAATCGAATAACCTTTAATTTACATTCAATGTACTCTAGTACTATTGAAAGCGAATTACTGAATATTCAATCACAGATTCACTCAAGCTACTGTACAGAAATGATTGAATATTTAATTCCCAGGGCGCATAGCTCAGCTGGGAGAGCACCTGCCTTACAAGCAGGGGGTCACAGGTTCGAGCCCTGTTGCGCCCATTTAAAACTATATATGTGCGGCTAGCTCAGCTGGATAGAGCGCTTGGCTACGGACCAAGAGGTCGGGAGTTCGAATCTTCTGCCGCACGTTACAAAAAAGACTACTTATGTAGTCTTTTTGTTTTACAGTGATTATGCAAATGCTTCGAGCTTGTGTGAAATTATTTTAGTTGCTATTTGAATATGACAATAGTAGAATAAGATTGGCCTTTATAAGGCAAATATATATCGGTATGAAAGGGTGTGGTTATATGGACAGTTCTCCTGAACAGAGTCGATTGTGTAATACTATAATGAATAATAGATCACCCTTGATTCTTGGTACAACATAGGGACATGCACAGCAAGATTTGATGAGTGTAAGTGTGTCCTACTCTCCTGGAGCACATGGGTGATTATAGGAGGGTTCCAATAGTGATAGATGGATTAATGGAGCTGGTTCTTGAAAGGAACTATAAAGAGCTCAAAGCAAAGATAATTGAACTTCAAGAGGCAGATGTGGCAGAGCTGCTGGATCTACTTGAAGTAAAAGACGCCGTTATTGTCTTTCGATTGCTGCCTAAAGAGATGGCAGCGGAGGTTTTTTCTTTTCTTGATGTTGAAAAGCAGGCTGAGATTTCTCTTCTTGTAACTGAGTCTGAGTTGCATCAAATCATAGATGAACTTTATTTTGATGATAAGATAGACTTGATTGAAGAGATGCCTGCAAATGTTGTGAAAAAAATTCTTACAAACGCGACAGTAGTTGAGAGAAAGCTTATTAATCAATTTCTTAAATACGAAGAAGATTCAGCCGGTTGCCTGATGACGATAGAATTCGTCCATTTAAAAGCCTCCATGACAGTTGAAGAGGCAATGGCTCATATTAAAAAGACCGGTTTGTCAAAAGAAACAATTTACACCTGTTATGTGACAGATACAAAAAGAAAACTTGAAGGTATTGTAACGCTGAAGGAACTGGTTTTAGCACCTTCTGATTTTATAATCAGTGATTTCATGGAACAAGAATTAATCTATGTCCATACCTCAGATGATCAAGAAGTAATAGCTAATATTTTCAAAAAATATGATTTCTTAGCATTGCCAGTTGTTGATAATGAAGGTCGCATTGTTGGTATTATTACTATTGATGACGTAGTCGATGTCATGGAAGAAGAGGCTACTGAGGATATTCAGAAGATGGCAGCCATCAATCCCACCGATCAGGAATATATGGATGTTCGCTCGTTTGACTTGGCGAAAAGACGTGTCGTCTGGTTGGTGATTCTTATGTTCTCTGCAACCTTATCGGGTTTTATCATGGAAGCGAACATTGTTTTGACAAGTCAGTTTGTTATTTTGAATACCATGGTCCCTATGTTGATGTCAGCAGGTGGCAATGCTGGTGCACAATCGTCCACGTTGATTATTCGTGGCCTTACCTTAGGGGAAATTACTTTCAAAAATGTACAAGATGTATTGTGGAAGGAAGCGAAAGTTGGTCTGTTTATAGGAGGTACTTTAGGCAGCCTTAACTTTATTAGACTGTTCCTCACTAAAGGTGATTTATCCTTGGCTCTGATTGTTGGCTTAACATTGATTGGAACTTCTGTTACAGCGACGACCATGGGAGGTCTTCTGCCAATATTTGCAAAGAAAGTAGGGTTAGACCCAGCCACAATGGCAAACCCTTTGATTACAACCATTACAGATGCTTTGACATTGGTAATTTTCTATGCCATATCAGCATTAGTGTTATTAGCGTAGAATACAGTCTTACGATTTGAATGGCGTTAAATAGTTAAGTTGAGTATGAAGCTTTTATCATAGAATATAACGATGAGGTTTTGATTGAATCATTAATCAAAGCTTCATCGTTTATTTTTTCTGGGGTTGCTATTATATGCATCTGGTGATACAATGTTTTTGTGACATAATATGATTTTCAGGTAATATGTTTTTTTTCTGAAAGATGTTATGAGTCTATAATATATGAGATTAGTATTTCTTAGAAAGTATTTCTAGTGATCAATGAATATGATGAAAGTCATCATCTGAATACCCATAGAGTAAAATTTCAAATAAGATACGAACTGAATTTAAGAAATCAGATAGATGTGTATAGAATGATCCTATACAATCAATGAGTTTTTCGGATTTAAAGATGTATATTTGCGGCAACCGTTCTTTTGTTGATGTTTGTGGTGCAATAGGCGGTCACGTTTAATGAATATTTCAATAGAATAAAAAATGAATACAGGCTGTGATGGTGCTTTTTGGTTAAAAAAATTTGAGCTAAGAGGCTTATTACAATGTGCCTGGACCGGAATCGGAGGTTAGTTTTGACGGTAGATTATTCAAAGATGTTGGTCAAGGAGTTGCGTGAAAAAGCGGAAGAGATTGGTGTTATGAACGCCAAGAGCTTCAAAAAGAAAGAACTCGTTCAACTTTTGACAGATATCCAAAGTAAAGAGGCCCTGAAACGTCAGGAAGCTGAGAAAGAAAAAGAGACTACAACACCATCGGATGTTGAAAAGGCGAAGCCGACGCGTAAGCGTCAAGGGAGTCCATCTGAGACAAGCAACCCACGTCAGGAAAAGCAGTCCAAAGAGGTTCACCAAGAAACGGGTTCAACAGGCAATAGAAAACCTAGAACGACGCAACCACCTGTTAAAGGCAAGAATCAGGGGCGAAACGCATCGTCTGAGTCCAGAGTGTCACAGCAGAAAAAAAACAACAGATCAGAAGTACCAGTAGACACTAATGGACTGGATAGTGGTGAAGTGGCCTTTGGTTTATTGGAAAGACTACCAGATGGCTTTGGTTTTATTCGTTCTGAGAATTATATGCCTGGTGATGATGATGTCTATGTATCACCATCTCAAGTTCGCAGGTTTAACCTGAAGACAGGGGATATGATCAGAGGTAGCATAAGGGTCGCAAAAGAAGGCGAAAAATTTCGCGCTCTCTTGTACGTCCTAGAAGTGAACGGGGAACCGCCATCACATGCGTTGAGACGACCTAATTTTGAGGACCTGACACCAATATTCCCTAATGAACGACTTCATTTGGAAACAGAGCCACGCAAATTCGCACCGCGTTTGATTGACTTTATTGCGCCGGTAGGAAAAGGGCAGAGGGGCATGATTTCTGCACCACCAAAAGCTGGTAAAACAACTTTACTTAAGCAGATAGCTAATTCAATTACTTCCAATCATAAAGATGTCCATCTTATTGTGTTGTTGATTGATGAACGTCCGGAGGAAGTGACGGATATCAGACGTTCCATTATTGGTGATAATGTGGAAGTTATCCATTCCACCTTTGATGAAATGCCCGAACATCACAAGCGTGTTTCAGAGATGGTTCTTGAAAGAGCTAAACGTATGGTTGAGCAGAAGAAGGACTTGGTTATTCTTCTGGATTCAATTACCAGGCTAGCCAGAGCTTATAACTTGATTATTCCACCGAGTGGTAGAACATTATCCGGTGGTCTTGATCCGGCGGCTCTCTACATGCCTAAGAAATTCTTTGGTGCGGCACGAAATATTGAAGAAGGCGGTAGCCTTACTATCTTGGCAACAGCTTTGATCGAAACCGGATCCAAGATGGATGATGTTATCTTTGAAGAATTCAAAGGTACTGGTAATATGGAAGTAGTTCTTGATAGACGACTTTCTGAAAAACGTATCTTCCCAGCGATTGATATGACTAAATCAAGCACAAGAAGGGATGACCTTCTATACTCACCGGAAGAGCTTGAAGCCATTAATAAATTACGTAAGGTAAGCGCGAATATGCGTTCAGAAGATGTTATTGATTCAATGTTGAAAGTCTTCATGGATACTAAGACTAATGCAGAATATGTGGAGAAGCTATCCAAGAAGATTTTGTCAAATTATTAAAAAGACTTGTCAACATAGGCTTAATGTGTTATAATTTGAGAGCTGTTTGTGGATATGTATCCACTCAACAATAAGTAATGCTGGATACGCTATGTTGGAATATAGTGTTGAGACCGGCGAAAGAGGTGAATCGAATGAAGCAAGATATCCATCCTGAGTACAAGCAAGTATCAGTTAAGTGTAACTGTGGTAACGAATTCGTAACAGGTTCTACTAATGAAAGCATTCACGTAGAGATTTGTTCTAAATGTCACCCATTCTACACTGGTCAGCAGAAAGCTGTTTCTGCTCGTGGACGTATTGATAAATTCAATCGTAAGTACAGACAAAACAATTAAGCTTAATGAAAAATATGAAGCTGGGGATGAATCCATCATCCTCAGCTTTTGTTTTATATGGTATCTGTGGTATACTAATATGATGTATAAAGGTTGGTGGTAGTGCTATGCATATGGATTACTGCCTACATTATAGACAAATTAGATGAATATGGATGTGATTATATGGATAAAAAACCGAGCATTGGTGGGCAGGCTGTCATAGAAGGTGTTATGATGCGGAATGATGAAAAATACGCAACCGCAGTCAGGACACCTGATCAAGAGATTGTTCTTGATAAACGGGAATTTAAAAGTTTTACAAAACGTTATAAGCTACTTAATATGCCAATCTTACGTGGCGGCGTTGTTTTTATTGAATCTATGGTTATGGGAATGAAGATTCTTACGTTTTCGGCAGATTTCTTTGAAGTTGAGGAAGATGCTAATACGGAACCATCAAAAGTGGACCGATTTTTAGAACGTCATTTCGGTGATCGAATGAATGATATTGTTATAGGCATTGCGGTCGTTTTAGCGATGGTTATGTCAGTGGGTTTATTTTTCATATTGCCGGCTTTGATCAGTCAGTTATTAGGTCCGATTCTGCCAGAAGGTACAAGATGGATGAACCTAATAGATGGCCTTATTCGAGTAGGGATTCTTTTGATTTATATTACCGGAATTTCTAAGATGAAAGATATACAGCGGGTTTTTGAGTACCATGGTGCAGAGCACAAGACAATCAATTGTTACGAAAGTGGTGATGAGGTGACGATTGAGAATGTTATGAAGCATTCAAGATTCCATAAGCGTTGCGGTACAAACTTTATCTTTATCGTCGTCGCGGTGAGTATTATTGTACTGACCATTATTGGACAAGAGACTCTATGGATGCGCATAGGTGTCAGGCTATTGACGTTACCTTTGATTGCAGGCATATCTTATGAATTACTCAAGATATTTGGGAAGTTCGATAACGGCTTTGTCAGTGTTTTTGCTGCACCAGGAATGGCTCTTCAACGAATAACCACCAGTGAGCCTGATGCTTCTCAAGTAGAGATTGCTATCACATCATTCTTGGCGGTGCTTAATGAAGCGTCTTGGGAAGTGGTGGAAGACACCATGAAAGACGATGCCAATTCTGACCACAAGGAAGAGGCACAGATTCTTGAACATTAAAGGATTATTGGCTGAAGGCATTCATCAGATGGTTCTGTCAGACAAAGAAGAGCATGTTGTTGATGTTGAATGGTTACTCTGTGAAATTACAGGTTTATCCAGAACCGTGTTAGCTTTGGAAGGTGAAAAGGAGTTACCAGAAACGATGGTTTCATCTTTTCGTCATATGCTGACTGAGAGGTTGAATGGTAGACCGTTACAGCATATATTGGGTTACCAGTCTTTTTATGGCTACGATTTTGAAGTGAATGCATCTGTGTTGATTCCACGCTTCGAAACAGAAGAATTGGTGGACAAGGCGATAAAATGGGCCACAGCTAATGAAGCAAAATCTTTGATTGATATGTGCACCGGATCAGGGTGTATAGGATTGACTGTGTTGATGGAATGCCCATGGATGAGTGGTATTCTTGTGGACCTGTCGAAAGAGGCTTTGGAGGTTGCAGTTCGAAATACGGATGCTTTGAATGTGGCTGATAGAGTTCAGATTATTGCATCGGACTTGTTCGCTAATGTGGATGATCAAAGGGTTGATATGATTTTATCTAATCCTCCCTATATTGTCACTGAGGTGATAGAAGGTCTCGATGAAGAGGTAAAGAGAGGCGATCCATACATGGCCCTTGATGGGGGGGCCGATGGCCTTGATTTTTACAGAAAGATAGCCAAGGAAGCAAAAAACTACCTTAATACGGATGGTATACTCTTGTTTGAGATTGGTTATGATCAGATGGATGCGGTCAGTAATATATTATTAGAAGAAAGTTATGTTAATATAGAAGGATTTAAGGACTTGTTCGGTAAGGATCGGATGGTTCTTGGTATGAGGTGAAAACATGTTTGATAAATTGGATGGACTGGTTGGACGTTTTGAAGATATTTCTCAGATGATTAATGACCCTGAGGTGATAGCCCAGCAAGACCGTTGGCGTAAATTGATGAAGGATCACTCCGATCTCTCTGCCATAGTGGATAAGTATAAACTCTATAAGTCGACAAAAGAGAATATCGAAGACAGTTTGATGATTCTTGACGAAGAGACGGATGAAGAGATGCGTGAAATGGCCAAGGAAGAATTGGCAGAGAGCAAGTCAAGTCTGGAGCAAATCGAGCAGGAGCTTAAGATTCTCCTGATTCCGAAAGACCCTAATGATGACAAGAATGTTTTTGTTGAAATTAGAGCAGGGGCCGGCGGAGATGAAGCGGCGCTTTTTGCTGCTGAACTTTATAGAATGTATCAGTATTATGCAGAGAGTCATAAGTGGAAGACTTCCATTGTATCCCTTAATGAGAATGGTATTGGTGGATTTAAGGAAGTCATCTTTGAGATTCAGGGTCAAGGCGCATATTCAAGGTTGAAATATGAATCAGGTACACACAGGGTACAACGTATTCCGGCAACTGAATCAGGTGGCAGAATTCATACATCGACCGTAACGGTTGCGATGATGCCGGAAGTGGAAGATGTTGAAGTGGCGTTGGATATGAATCAAGTTCGTATTGATGTATTCAGGTCTTCTGGTAACGGTGGCCAATCAGTTAATACAACAGATTCTGCAGTTCGTGTAACACACTTGCCTACAGGACTCGTAGTTTCATGTCAGGACGGCAAATCACAGTTGAAGAATAGAGATAAGGCTCTTCAAGTTCTTAAAGCTAGATTATATGAGATTGAGCTTAAGAAGCAACAGGATGATCAGGCAGAGCAACGCCGAAGTCAAGTAGGAACAGGTGATCGTGCTGAAAAGATCAGAACTTATAACTTCCCTCAGGGAAGAGTTACTGATCATAGAATTAAGCTGACCCTTCACAAATTGGATGCAATTATGGGTGGCGATATCGAAGAAATTGTCGATAGTCTTATTACTGCTGATCAAGCAGAACGTTTAAAAAATATGGAACAGTAACCAGCAAGGGCTGGATAGTATGTTGAATAAGCACACTTTCTATTTGTACAAAATACATAGAGAGTGTGCTTTTTATTTATGTAACAAATAGAAAAGATGTCATTATGATGTGAAAAAAAGTTATATTATTGACATTTTTATACAAAATGACGGTTGAAAGGATGGTTTGTTTTGCGTATGATTTTAAGTATGGGTAAATTGGTCTTTTTTTTGTGCACGTTTTTAACAATAAAAATTCGGATGAGGAATGGGTATCAACAGTTTAGGGCGATATTGTAAGCCATGAATGAAGAAGCTTAGGTACTGTGATGTTTTTCAGTAGGGAGTAAAATGTCATTAATATATTTGTATGGAGGAATGATAATGAACTTAGATGAAATGATCATCCACGCGGAAGAGTATTTCTTCCTTGTTGAGCTGGCGTTGGTGTTAACGGCTGCAGGTTTTGGGGGACTGTTGGCAAAGAAGATCAATATGCCACCTGTTTTGGGACAGATTTTGGTAGGGATTATTATTGGCCCTTCTGTATTAGGGCTTCTTGATGGTGAAGATGAACTGATTCATTTTATGGCCCAGCTTGGCGTTGTATTTCTGATGTTCTTAGCTGGTTTGGAGACAGATTTAAAAGAGTTGAAGGCTTCAGGAAAAGGTGCTTCGATGATTGCCGCTGGTGGTGTCGTAGCACCTCTTGCATTAGGTACAGCCGTTCCTCTGATTTTCTTCAGTCAGTTTATACCAGGTGGATCATCCCACGAAAAACTTATGGGTGCATTATACATCGGGACAATACTTACAGCAACTTCTGTCAGTATTTCTGTATCGGTGCTTCGTGAAATGAAACAATTAGCCAGTAAGCAAGGAATCTCTATCCTTGGTGGCGCAATCATTGATGACGTTTTCGGTATCATCCTATTAGCGGTTGTGTCTGGTATGGTTTCTCCTTCAGGGGCCGGGGCTGGCCTGGAGACACTCTTTTTAAAAATAGCTACTTTCATGATTCTGATCTTTGTCATAGGTTTCGTTGGCATCAAACTCATAACGAGGGTTGCACAAGGGACTGTGTGGCGTGAACGTATTCTGACGGTTGCAGTGATCACTTGTTTGATGTTAGCGTATGTTGCTGAGATATTCAATGTTGCGGCTATTACCGGTGCGTATGCTGCTGGGGTTATCTTTGCTGGAACACCTTATCGACATAGGGTTGTGGACAAAATTCAATCCATAGCGTATACTCTATTTACGCCGATCTTCTTTGTCAGTATCGGTCTGAGTGTACTGATTGATAAGAAGATTCTTGGGTTCTTGGGATATGCTATTGCCATAGTTGCTGTAGCCATCATCGGAAAGATTGTTGGATGTGGCATTGGTGCAAGACTATCAGGCTTTAGCAAAAAGCGCTCACTCCAAATTGGTATTGGTATGATCGCCAGAGCTGAGGTGGCATTGATTGTTGCGAATCAGGGAATTCGAAGTGGTATGATTGCAGAAGAGACTTTTACCAGTATTGTTCTCCTTGTTCTGATGTCGACAATCGTAACGCCACCATTGCTAAAAATGCTTTTTAAAGGCGAACGGCCAGTCATCATGAATGATTTTCAGGAAGAGTAGAAGGGGAAGGTGATGAGATGTACGTTTTATTTGTCGTATTGAATCAACCGGAGTACTTACCGGACATTTTGTATAGACTGAAGAAACTTCGTATTAGAGGTGCGACAGTCATAGATAGTATGGGGGCAACCTCAATAACGAAGGATTTGTATAAAGTGCCTGTTATTGGTGGGTTTATGAAATCCATAGATGGCGATACCCATAGTAACAAAACCGTCTTCTCTGTTATTGAAAGGGAAGAGCAGGTCGAAGAAGCTATGGCAAGTATTGAGGAAATCATCGGTGGTGATATGAAGCAACCTAACAAAGGGATCATGTTTGCATTACCTGTTAGTCATATGCGCGGAGGTGAACTTAACCGCCATATCATAAGTCGGGATACCAAGTTAGAGTTGGCAAAAAAAGCTGAAGCGGCCAAGAAAGCTGAAGAGGCGAAGAAGTCTGACGACGACCACACAGTTTAGGGAGGCATCTATGGAAAAAAGTTACGTACTTTTCATCATTTTAAACGATGCCAAACGTTTCAGACAGGTTAAGGTGAAATTCAAGGAACTGGGCTATAGCCGTTATACGGTGATGGATACATATGGAACAACAGATGTCCTTACGAGCATGGAGTTTTCCAATATGCTGTCTGGTACGATGAGTGGTCAGAGCAACAAGAGTTATAACAAAACCATATTCATGGTACTGGAGTCAGAAGAGGATGTGGAAACAGTTATGGACGCTGTTGAAGAGGTTCAAAATATCGATATCATGAAGCCGGGGAAAGGCATCATGTTTACAATACCTATCATGAGAAGTGAAGGTGTACGCTTCAATGAAGAGTAAAAGGCAACCGGCAGAGATGTCGGTTTTTCTTTTACTCAAATGTGTTTATTTTCTGATATATTTTAGCAGGATAAAGCGGCTGTCTTAAAACATGATTTAGTACATTTATCAATTGACTTCATATAATCTGTATGCTATTATCTATTAGAATTTAACATTGACAGAAGTAACTACGCAGACTAACTTTAAGTAGGTCCAGAGAGGCTTATAAGGGAGAACAAATGATGCGAGACATCGGTGCGTATTTTTATTGTGCGAAAAAACAGCATATTAATACGAGTAAAATCAAGACATCAGCTCATTTTCTTGGGCTTATGTCTCCATTTACCGTTCTTGATAATTTGACGATGGATGATAGTAATTAACTATTATCTAATCGTCTTTTTTATTGTTCGCAATAACTTCGTAACAACTTCATGGCAACGAAAGTGAAGAGGTAGATATGAGTCGTATATTGATTAAGAATGGATTGGTTATCAATCCGGCAACTAAAATGAATGAGCAGGCAGATGTTTATATTGAAGATGGCAGGGTTAGAGCTATCGGTCAAAGGATCACAGAAGAGGCGGATCAAGTGATTGATGCCAGTGGGAAATGGGTAACGCCAGGATTTATTGATACTCACGTGCATTTAAGGGATCCAGGATATGAATACAAAGAGGATATTAAGACGGGTACTGCAAGTGCCGCCGCTGGGGGTTTTACGACAGTCTGTGCTATGCCGAATACAAAACCAGCTACTGACTCGTCAGAGACTGTTGAATACATTTTGAATAAGGTGGAAGCAGAAGGCAGTTGCCATGTGGTGCCATGTGGTGCCATTACGATTGGGCAAAAAGGTGAAACCTTAGCACCGATAGAAGCGATGAAGCGTAGTGGAGCAGGGGCTATTAGTGAAGATGGACGTTCGGTTCTAAGTGCTAAGCTTCTAAAAGATGCGATGGTGATTGCTAAAGAGCAGGGGATGGTCGTTATGTCACACTGTGAAGATGATAGTCTAGCAGAAGGCGGCTGTATGAATGAGGGTAACAAATCCAGAGAGCTTGGGCTACAGGGCATTCATAATGACACAGAAGACCTGATTACAGCTAGAGATATTCTGCTTAGTAAATCAACAGGCGCTCATCTGCATTTATGCCATGTCAGCACTGCAGGAGCAGTTGATATGATTCGTAAAGCCAAAGCAGAAGGATTGAATGTCACAGCAGAAGTTTGTCCACACCATTTTACATTGACAGATGATTTTATCGATGGCACCAATACCAATGCTAAGATGAACCCACCTCTGAGAAGTAAAGAAGACTTGACAGCTGTATTGGAGGGGATCAAGGATGGCATACTAGACTGTATCGCCACAGACCATGCGCCTCACACAGCAGAAGAAAAATCCGGCGGTTTTTATAAAGCGGCTAACGGGATTGTAGGATTTGAAACAGCCTTCGGTCTCTCTGTAACAGAGCTTGTTATGAAAGGCTTGCTGACACCATATGAATTAGTTGAACGTATGAGCTTGAATCCTGCAAAAGTATTGGGGATAGACAAGGGAGATATAGCCATAGGCAAGGTGGCAGATATCGTCATTACTGATCCAGAAGCGGTCTGGACAGTGGATAAGAACAAATTTTTAAGTAAGGGTAGAAACACCCCATTTGATGGCTGGAAGCTTAAGGGACTTGTAGAATGTACCATTATGGATGGAAGGATTGTTTACAAGCGTGAGGTCTAATCCCTTTAGAATGAGTGAAATGATAACGAAACAAGCACCCAAGGAGGTTTAATATGATCGATACTCTGGTAAAAAAAATCAAAGCAACCAACAACCCAACTGTTGTGGGGTTGGATCCACGTCTGAATTTGATCCCTAACCATATTAAGGAAGAAGCCTTTGATCAATATGGTAGAACACCTGAAGGTGCAGCAAAAGCTTTTCTTGCCTTCAATAAGGCCATTATCGATGAAGTTCATGACTTGATTCCGGCAGTGAAGCCTCAGGTTGCTATGTATGAGCAATACGGCGCACCAGGGATTCAGGCTTATATTGATACCATTGCTTACGCAAAATCGAAAGACCTTGTCATTATAGGGGATATCAAACGTTCGGATATCGCGTCTACAGCAGAAAATTACTCAGATGGCCATATCGGTCGAGTGGATGTGGGAGAACAGAAATTCGAAATTTACAAAGAAGACTTCATTACTTTGAATCCATATATGGGGTATGATTCCATAGAACCTTATATGAATAACTGTGAAACATATGATAAAGGCCTCTTTGTACTTGTGAAGACATCTAATCCGAACAGTGGTGAAATTCAAGATATTAAAGTTGGCGATCAACATTTCTATGAGTACATTGGTAACTTGGTAGCAAAATGGGGTGATGCCTATATTGGAGACTCGGGTTACAGCAGAATCGGCGCTGTTGTGGGTGCAACGTATCCAGAACAAGGAAAAGCACTGCGTACGTTGATGCCAAAGACATACTTCCTAGTACCAGGCTATGGTGCACAGGGAGCTACTGCGGAAGACCTCGCAGGGTGCTTTGATCAAGATGGCTTAGGGGCAATTGTCAATTCCTCAAGAGGTATTATCGCGGCATATCAAAAAGAGCAGTATTCAAAGGACTTCTCTCCTGAAGATTTTGCTAAAGCGTCAAGAGCGGCTGTCATTGATATGAGAGATGACCTGACAAGAGTGTTATAATAGAGTGAGTAAGTAGTTGTATAGAGATTAGCAATGAATCGTCAAGCCTAAAGGATTGTAGGCACTGAGACGTTTGAATAAGAGAGGAATCGATATGAAAGCAAGACTGATACTGGAGAACGGTGTCGTATTCAAAGGAAATGCCTTTGGTTATACGAAAGAAACAGTTGGAGAGGTTGTCTTCAATACAGGGATGACAGGTTACCAAGAGATATTGACAGACCCATCTTACTATGGTCAGATTGTCACCATGACATATCCATTGATTGGTAATTATGGTTTGAACCTGGATGACAACGAGTCGAATGGTGTAAAAGTCAAAGGGTTCATCGTAAGAGAAAAATCAGACTCACCAAATAATTGGCGTTGTGAATTTGAAATTGACGAATATCTAAATAGACATAAAATTATGGGTCTTGAGGGCATTGATACTCGTGCTTTGACAAAAATGATTCGTAACTCAGGGACAATGCGAGGTATCATTACGACTGAAAAGTTAACAGAAGCTCAGATTAAGAGTAAGTTGGAAGGCTTTGATAATACAGATGCGGTGGCATCTGTTACAAGAAAAGCGGTTGAATCTTTTGAAGGTGATAACATTCATATTGCTGCCATGGATTTTGGTATTAAAAATAATATCTTACGTTCTTTCAAGCATAGAAATTGTAAAATTACTGTCTTTCCGGCATTTACAAAAGCTGAGGATATACTTGCAGTGAACCCGGATGGTATCTTCTTGTCTAATGGACCTGGGGATCCTAAGGATGTACCTGAAGCCATCGAAGAGATTAGGAAACTGATTGGCAAAAAACCAATGACAGGTATCTGTTTGGGACATCAGCTTCTGGCATTGGCTATGGGCGGTGACACAGAAAAGCTGAAATTCGGTCATAGAGGTGCCAATCACCCGGTTAAGGACCTTGCAACAGGAAGAGTCATGATCACTTCTCAAAACCATGGCTATGTGGTTAAAGAAGATGGTTTGCCAGAAGGTGTCGAGGTGACACACTTGAACTTGAACGATTATACAGTCGAGGGCATGAAGCATGTGGAGAAAAAAATCTACAGCATCCAGTTCCATCCTGAGGCTTGCCCAGGACCACATGATACAGACCCGATTTTTGATGAATTCGTAGCATTGATGAAAGGATAAGAATTATGCCAAAAGATACATCTATTAAGAAAGTACTGGTCATTGGATCAGGCCCAATTGTTATCGGTCAAGCAGCTGAGTTTGACTACTCAGGCACACAAGCTTGTCAAGCCTTAAGAGAAGAAGGTATAGAGACAGTATTGATTAACAGTAACCCAGCGACAATCATGACTGATAAAGAGGTCGCTGATCATGTCTATATTGAGCCATTGACACTGCCTTTCATTGAGAAGGTTATAGCAAAGGAACGTCCTGATAGCGTGATTGCTGGAATGGGTGGACAGACAGGTCTTAACCTTGCAGTTGAACTACATGATAGCGGTATTCTGGCAAAGTACGATGTCAGAGTTATTGGGACTCAGATTGATGCGATCAAAGAAGGTGAAGACAGAGAAGACTTTAAGAAGCTCATGGAACGTATAGGTCAGCCTGTCATTGAGAGTAAGATTGTTACCAGCATGGAAGAGGGGGTGGATTTTGCCTCGAAGATCGGATACCCAGTGGTTGTAAGACCAGCCTACACACTTGGTGGCTCCGGTGGTGGTATTGCGGAAGACAGAGAAGAACTGAAGCAAATATTGGCATCCGGACTTCAACTCTCAAGAGTTGGACAGGTGCTTCTTGAGAAGTCCATCAAAGGATGGAAAGAAGTTGAATATGAAGTAATGAGAGACAGTGCAGGTAATGCCATTACTGTTTGTAACATGGAGAATATCGATCCTGTTGGTGTTCATACAGGTGACAGTATCGTTGTTGCGCCATCTCAGACTTTGTCTGATGTAGAATACCAGATGCTTCGTAAAGCATCCTTGGACATTATCAATGAAGTAGGTATCATTGGTGGGTGTAATGTACAACTTGCCTTGCAGCCGGATAGTTTTGAATACGCTGTTATAGAGATTAACCCTCGTGTAAGCCGTTCTTCGGCCCTTGCTTCGAAAGCAACAGGTTACCCAATTGCTAAGGTTTCTGCCAAATTGGCTCTCGGATACCGATTGGATGAGATTCAAAATGCCGTAACAAAGAAGACTCAAGCTTGTTTTGAGCCAACACTGGATTACTGTGTCATAAAGATTCCCAAATGGCCATTTGACAAGTTCCGTCGTGCGAAGAAAACTCTTGGTACGAAGATGATGGCTACTGGAGAAGTTATGGCTATCGGTAATAGCTTTGAATCAGCATTGCTTAAAGCAGTCAGATCCCTTGAAATAGGACAATACAGCTTATTTCATAAGAAAGCGGCCACCAGATCATTAGATGAACTGAAACGTCGTGTACAAGTGCCGGATGATGAGCGTCTGTTTGATGTGGCAGAACTGATTCGTCGTGGCTACAGAATTGAGAAAATCTGTAAAATCACTGGCATGGATATTTTCTTTGTGAATAAAATCAAGAATATTGTAGAGGCAGAGGAAAAACTCTATGATTTGAACATTACGGATATCGATAGGGATTATATGTTATGGCTGAAGAAAAAAGGGTTCTCAGATAAGGCGATTGCTGACTTTGTTGGCTGTGAGCCAGTAGAGGTCATGGACCTGAGAAAAGCATATAAAATAGAAGCGGTATATAAGATGGTTGATACTTGCGGTGGTGAGTTTGAGGCGGTATCTCCTTACTACTATTCAACCTATGATGAGTATGATGAGGTTGAAGTATCTGATAAGAAGAAGGTGCTTGTTATTGGTTCAGGACCAATTCGTATCGGTCAGGGGATTGAGTTTGATTATTGTTCCGTCCACTCTATTCTTGCTCTTAAAGGGATGGGCATCGAGACAATTATCGCCAATAATAACCCTGAGACTGTCAGTACAGACTTTGATACAGCGGACAAGCTGTATTTTGAGCCACTGACGGAAGAAGATACGCTTAATATTATCGAGAAAGAAAAGCCGGATGGGGTTATCCTTCAATTTGGTGGTCAAACGGCAATCAAACTGGCCGACTTCTTAAATGAAATGGGTGTTCCGATTCTTGGTACAGCACCTGAGCAGATCGATGAAGCTGAGGACAGAGAGAAATTCGATGAACTTATGGAAAGCCTTGATATTGCAAGACCTAAAGGAAAAGCAGTATGGTCTCTTGAAGAAGGAGTAAAAGAAGCGGCTGAACTTGGATACCCAGTGCTTGTGCGACCATCCTATGTTCTAGGTGGTCAAGGTATGGAGATTACCTATAACGAGACAGAATTAACCAATTACTTAGTGGCAGCATTCGAAAGAGATAAGAAGAATCCAGTATTGATTGACCGCTACTTGATTGGTAAGGAGATAGAGGTTGATGCGATCTGCGATGGTGATGAAATCTTGATTCCAGGTATCATGGAACACCTTGAAAGAGCAGGGGTTCACTCTGGGGACAGTATTTCCATTTATCCTCCGCAGAATATCTCTGAGGATTTAAAAGCACAGATTTTGACTGAGACGAAAAAAGTTGCTATTGCCCTCAAAATTATCGGTATGATTAATATTCAATACATTGAATTCGAAGGTGAGCTCTATATCATAGAAGTTAATCCTAGATCCTCAAGAACAGTACCATATATCAGTAAAGTCACAGGTGTACCGATGATTGATCTTGCGACTAAGTGTATGTTTGGTGAAAAATTGTCAGACCTTGGATATGGGACAGGTATTTACAAAGAAGCGGATACAGTTGCGATAAAAGTGCCTGTCTTCTCAACACAAAAATTACCTGACGTTGAAGTGTCTCTCGGACCGGAGATGCGTTCCACAGGGGAAGTGCTTGGTGTGGGTAAAACCTTCGAAGAAGCACTCTATAAAGGGTTTGTCGGATCAGGCAATGAAATGATTAAGGGCAGAGGAAACATTCTTGCTACGATTAAACCATATGATCAGGCAGAGTTCATACCAATGGCTAAGTCATTCATTGAGCAAGGCTTCAATATTGTTGCAACAGAAGGTACGGCAGTTGTTCTTGAGAAGGAAGGTATTCCAGTCAAGCATGTGAAAAAGATCAGCGAAGGTGTACCTAATATTTTGGATTTGATTCGCTCAGGTATGATTGATGCGGTGATTAATACGCCAACGAAAGCAAATGATGCTACTAGAGATGGATTCAAAATACGCCGTGCAGCGATTGAAGCATGTATTCCTGTATTCACTTCCTTAGATACAGCAAAGGGAATGTTGGACATTATTGTTGCAGATATGAGTGAAGAGAAGATGGGCATCTTCGACTTTGGAGAATAAGAAAGGTAGGTCCCGTTATGTGTAATACGAATAAACAGGGAAGAATGGCCTCAAAGATTATCAGCAATCATGTCATTGCAACAGATGTGTATGAGATGATAGTTGAGTGTCCTGAGATTGTTGCCGACGCCAAGGCGGGTCAGTTTGTAAATCTGTACTGTCACCATCAAGGCAGATTATTACCTAGGCCAATTTCTATCTGTGAGATCGATAAGGATAGGGGGAGACTGCATTTGGTCTACGCGGTACTGGGGGATGGTACGGCTGAGTTCTCTACTTATGAAGCAGGCAGTTGTATAGATGTTATGGGGCCTTTCGGAAATGGGTTTGATACATCTTACGATGGCGATGATCTAATTATTGTCGGTGGTGGTGTTGGAACACCACCGATGGTTGAATTGGCGAAACAGCTGCCTGGCAATAAGACGATTATCGTTGGTTTTAGAACGGAGCCTTATTTAGTTGATCGTTTGGCCCAATATGGTAAGGTCTATGTTGCGACAGACGATGGTAGTGTTGGATTCAAGGGCCATGTGGTTGCTTTGATGGAAGATAAGCAGTTGAAAGGGCGAATCTATGCCTGTGGCCCGACACCGATGTTAAAAGGACTCAAAGTATATGCAGAAGTCAATGATCTGAAGGCATGTCTTTCCTTGGAAGAACGTATGGGCTGTGGGTTCGGTGGCTGTGTCGGTTGCGTTACAAAGATCAAAACAGATAATGACAATGGATTCACTTATAAAAAGGTATGCAAAGACGGACCGGTCTTTGATGCAACGGAGGTGCTGTTCTAATGAAGTTAGGCGTTAATATTGCTGGTGTAGAGTTGAAGAATCCTATTATGACGGCATCTGGCACTTTCGGCTCAGGGAAAGACTTTGAACCATATGTGGATCTTAATAAGATTGGCTGTGTTGTTGTGAAAGGTGTTGCCAATAAGGAATGGATAGGCAACCCAGCACCAAGAATCGTAGAAACATATGGAGGTATGATTAATGCAGTTGGTTTGCAAAATCCAGGGATTGATACCTTTATAAAAGAAGATATACCTTTTCTTCGTCAATACGATACGAAGATAGCCGTGAACTTAGCCGGCAGAACGATAGATGAATATGTGGAAGTAGCGGAGAAATTGAGCAATGCGGATGTGGATTTACTGGAACTGAATATTTCCTGTCCGAATGTCAAAGAGGGTGGCGTTGCTTTTGGAATAGACCCTAAGATGGCGATGGCTGTAACAGAAGCTGTGAAGAAGGTGTCAGGTCAACCGTTGATTGTCAAACTAAGTCCGAATGTGACGGATATCACTGAGATTGCCAGAGCGGTAGAAGCGGGTGGTGCTGATGCGGTATCTTTGATCAATACATTGATCGGTACGAGGATTGACATCAAGAAACGTCAGTTCATTCTATCGACTAAGCAAGGTGGGCTTTCGGGTCCGGCCATCAAACCGGTGGCGGTAAGAATGGTCTACCAAGTAGCAAATGCCATTAATTTGCCGATTGTAGGTATGGGTGGAATAATGTCTGGCGAGGATGCCATTGAGTTCATGATGGCCGGTGCTAACGCTGTAGCTATTGGTACGGCTAACCTTCTAGACCCAACAGCGACAATGAAAGTACTTGACGAAATGATACTTTTCATGCAAAATAATGGGATAGAAAATATCAACGACATCGTTGGCGTTGTCCAGTAATACACCGGTTAAGGTGATATTGGCAACTGTTATTGAAGGGAAGAAAATATGGAACAGTACAAATTGGATTTTATCGAGTTCATGGTGGACAGTGGTGTCCTGACATTCGGTGATTTCACAACGAAGAGTGGTCGTAAGACGCCGTTTTTCATAAATGCAGGCAACTATAAGACAGGTCGACAACTGAATATGCTTGGTGATTATTATGCCAAAGCTATCAAAGACCAGTTCGGAACAGACTTTGATATTCTTTTCGGACCAGCTTATAAAGGGATTCCGCTGAGTGTTACCACATCCATCTCATTGTCTCAATCCTACGGTGCTAATGTATCTTTCTGCTCGAATAGAAAAGAGATGAAGGACCATGGTGATACCGGTATTTTGCTTGGAAGCAAGCTGACTGACGGTGACAAGGTGCTGATCATCGAGGATGTGACTACAGCCGGTACATCCATTTACGAAACGGTTCCGATTTTGAAAGCACAGGCGAATGTGGATATTCTTGGTCTGATTATTTCTGTGGATCGTATGGAAAAAGGTAAAGGGGATAAGTCGGCTCTTACTGAATTGAAGGAAGAGTTTGGTTTTGAAACTTGCGCTATCGTTACAATGAGTGAGGTTGTCGAGTATCTACATAATCGTCCGTTAGACGGTGTTGTGTACATTGACGACAATATGAAAGCAGCCATTGACGCTTATTACGAGCAATATGGTGCTAAGTAAATAATTAAGAATATTAGGAAGGCGTTTATTTGAGTTTATTCAGATAAGCGCCTCTTTTCTTGGGTCCAAAGTACAGACTCATAGGCCATAGTGCTGTGTACAAATCAAAAACATTAACAATCAAGTATGATTATAGATCAAATGAAATGACCAAGTGGCTAACATATAATAAGTTTTTTAGTATCTGACTTATCTAATATGTTGCATATGAAAAGAGTAAATTAAAATTTACTGGTAATAATCAACATTCTGTGCTATAATGAATTTCGGAACCGAGATAGGTGATAAGACCTACTGAACATTTAACCGATCGCAAATAAATAAGCAGACAGGTTACAACGAACTATAGCAAAATGACACCAGCGGCAATTGACCGACAGTACATGTTCGAGGCGTGCTTGATAGGGAACGCTATCAGAGATATGATGCATCGGCAATTAACCAATGGCAGCGGAGGCAGAAGTCACAAGCATATTATAGATGAGTTGACGTTTTGGGGATAGAAGCAATAATGGTTCCATCTAATTGTATTGAGCCGACTATGCGAAAGCATTTGCCTTAACAGGGCATTTCTTCTCTTTTGAGGAGTGCCATGTTAAGATAACATGTCGGGTAAGCAGGGGTGCTTATGAAATGAAAAAGCTAAGTGTAAACTTGGCTTTTTTGTTGCGCTAAATAGGTTTTATAATAGAAAGAGCGTTACCGAAGGTAATTAAGAAAGAACTTGCAAGGTAGGCAATAAGCTTGTATAATCCCAGTGAGTTGACCTCTTTACAGGAAAGGATTGAACCATGGCATCTTATGAACAGTTTGCCCAGATTTATGATTGGGCATTGAATGAATTACCCTATGAACAGTGGCTTGTGTATATTGAATCCATTTTTGAAAAATATGAAAAAAACCCTAAGCTTATACTTGACCTGGGCTGTGGCACAGGCTCTATGACCAATCTGATGGCTGCGAGGGGCTATGAAATGATTGGGGTAGACCTATCGGAAGATATGTTGGCAGTTGCAAGGGAAAAAGCAAAAATGGCATCCCTTGACGTGGTTTATCTGAATCAGGATATGACAGAGTTAGACTTATACGGCACGATTGATGCGGTTATTTCCTGTGGGGATGCTTTGAACTATATACTGGATGAGGAGGATTTACTTGCGGCATTCAAGCGAGTTAACCTATTTTTGAATCCAGGTGGGTTGTTTGTATTTGATATGAATACGGTACATAAGTTCAAAGAGACTTTGGGGAACCGTACATACGCAGAGAATCATGATGACTATGCTTATATATGGGAGAATTACTATTATGAGGATGAAGGCATCAATGAATATGAGGTCAATATCTTCGTTAAGAATGAACAAGGTACCTATGATAAGTCTACTGAGATCCATCATGAACGGGGTTATGAACCTGAGAATATAGAGGCATTGCTAAAAGAAGCTGGGATGGAACTTCAAGGGATTTACCATGACAATACCTTTGAGGACATCAAATTGTCCACAGATAGAATGTACTTCGTCGCAAAAGAATCAGGTAAGGAACCTTTATAGATAGCGTATTTGACGTATCAATGACCCTTATGAAAGGAATAAGAATGAGTGATTTTATATTAAGAGCCACGGATAAGGATAGGCATATCAGAATTTTTTCTGCTGTGACCAAAGGTTTGGTGGAAGAGGCACGTATGCATCATCAAACAACACCTGTAGCGACAGCAGCATTAGGACGTCTGCTTACCGCTGGTAGTATTATGGGCGCTATGATGAAGGGAGATAAAGATGTTCTTACCCTTCAGATCAGAGGTGATGGCCCAATCGGTACAGTTCTTGTGACGGCAGATGCAGCGGCAAATGTTAAAGGGTATGTTGGGAATAATCTTGTGGATATACCACTAAAGGATAATGGCAAGTTAGATGTATCAGGTGCCGTAGGCAAAGGAACATTAACCGTTATTAAAGATATGGGATTAAAGGAACCTTATAATGGTACTATTGAGCTAATATCTGGAGAAGTGGCAGATGATTTGACCTATTATTTTGCCAGCAGCGAACAGACACCTTCGGTAGTTGCTTTGGGTGTACTTGTTGATAAAGACTACTCGGTTAAACAGAGTGGAGGTTTTGTTTTACAGTTGATGCCGGATTGTCCTGAGGATAAAATTGAGCGTGTAGAAGAAAATCTAAAAAAGCTGCCTTCAGTTACCAACATGCTTGATAATAACCTAGGGGCAGATGGTATGATCAGTATGGTATTAAATGGTTTGGAACCGGTAATTCACGAGAATATCCCGACCCGGTATAAGTGTGACTGCACACGTGAGAAAGTTGAAAAGGCATTGATGACCATTGGGAAGAATGACCTTGCAAGTCTTGTTGAGGAAGGTGAGCCTGTTGAGATGAATTGTCATTTTTGCAGCACCCAATATATTTTCAGTATCGACGATGTTCGGAATATTCTGAAAACTATATAGAATACTAAAATAAATCCAACTAAATGCATGGTAGTAATAAAATGTAAAAACTAAGTAAAGATTAGGGTTGAAAATACTGAGAATCAGTCGTATAATATAGTCAAAGGAAAGACCGGTATTCCTTTTTAAACGGATAAAAGTTCGAACGAAATGATGACTAATGAAGGAGTGATGTATTGTTATGAAGAAGCTCCATTTGGTGGGATTTATTAGAGCAGTATAGAATCGCCCCCAATTTATGAGTCGCGGGGCATGAAGCAGTCAGCTGCCGCTTGGGATTGCAAAGAAATGATCAAGGGGCTTTCGGTTAGTTAGATATATGAGTTATGTGTATGTTTTTTATATGGTCTCAACAACCGGAATACGAATTATGTTGGCAGACTGTGGACATATAAGTTGTGTTATTATATGTTCAAATGACATTTGGCTGTAAGTCATGAAAAGGCGTTGTGGTGACTTGGCCCACGATTAATCAAGCCATACCTGATGAACAAAGTTAGGTAAGTATAGTGCTAAGTAGCATTGAATCACTATAGACTAAAGTCAAATGGATGAACGAAAATTTAACATTGCAAACAATAAGGGTTGGTCGAATTTTGACCAACCCTTTTCACTTTAGGATTTGGCGAGTTTCATCGTCAGCGTTGGCAAAGGAAATTCTTACAAACCATCAGTACGCTTCGATCTTCTTTTGCCAACGATTCCTTGAAATGCATCCAAGTCCAGAAGTGAAACATATAAAAAGGCGCACATCACTTGTATTGAAAGTGTTGTACGCCTTTTCTTCACTTTATTTTTTCTTCTTACCTGCTCTTGCTCTTTCGGCTTCTCTGAGAAGTTTCTTACGAAGACGAATGCTATCAGGTGTGATTTCTACAAGTTCATCATCTGCGATGAATTCCAAAGCTTCTTCCAAGGAGAAGAGTTTTGGTGGTGCTAGTTTGATGCCATCATCATTACCGGAGGAACGTGTGTTAGTAAGCTTTTTGTTTTTGGTAGGGTTTACCGTCATGTCCTCACGGCGGTTGTTAATACCAAGGAGCATACCTTCATACACCTCTATTCCAGGTGGAATAATCATCGTGCCTCTGTCGGAAAGGCTGTTAAGTGCATAAGGTGTAACTGTCCCTTGCTCACCGGAGACAAGAACCCCATTGTTACGGCTAGGAATCTCACCTTTGTAAGGCTCGAAACCTGCAACAGAACGTATGATGGTAGCTTCTCCACGTGATTCGGTGATCATCTCGGAGCGGAAGCCGAGCAAACCTCTTGTTGGAACAATATACTCAATCTTTGTGAAGCCGCTATCTGCTTCCATGTTTTCCATTGTACCTTTACGGTTGTTAAGAGAAGAAATTGCAGTACCTACATACTCATCAGGAAGGTTGACAATAACACGCTCGATTGGTTCAACGGTTTTACCTTCTTCTTCATGCATGATAACTTCCGGTTTTGAGACACTAAGTTCATACTCTTCACGTCGCATGTTTTCAATAAGGATGGATAAGTGAAGCTCACCACGGCCGGATACTTTAAAACCATCCATACCGCCAAGTTCTTCGACTTTAAGTCCAACATTAACTTCCAGTTCTTTTTCAAGTCTGTCTCGTAGATGTCTAGTGGTAACGAACTTACCAACACGTCCGGCAAACGGTGAACTGTTGACAAGGAAGTTCATGGAAAGCGTAGGTTCTTCTATATGTATCATGTCCAGTGGTTGAATGTCATATATATCACAGATTGTCTCTCCGATGGATATGTGTGTTATACCGGAAACAACGGCGATATCACCGCAAAAAATTTCATCCTGCTCTGTCTGCTTAAGGCCTTCATAGTTAAAAAGCTTAAGAATCTTACCAGTTACAACATCACCGTTCCTTTTTGAGATGGCAACTTGTTGCCCGGATTTTACTGAGCCTTTTGTTACACGTCCAATCCCTAGGCGACCGATATAGTCGTCGTACCCTAGTGCGGAAATCTGAAGTTGAAGGGATTCATCGTCATAATTAGGGTAAGGTGTTACGTGATTGACGATGGTTTCAAAAAGTGGTGAAAGGTCTTTTACTTCATCACCCATTTCGGCAATAGCATACCCATCTCTTGCTGCTCCATAAAGGACAGGGAAGTCTAACTGTTCATCGGATGCGTTCAAATCAACAAACAAGTCGAAAGTCATATCCACAACTTCTTCAGCACGTTGATCTTTCTTATCGATTTTATTAATGAAGAGAATTGGTCGTAGATTCATTTCCAGAGACTTTTGAAGTACGAATCTAGTCTGTGGCATCGGTCCTTCACTGGAATCAACGAGTAGGATTACTGTGTCAACCGTCTTCATGATACGCTCAACTTCAGAAGAGAAATCGGCGTGTCCCGGTGTATCCACGATATTGATTTTGTAGTCTTGATAACGGACGGAACAGTTCTTGGAGTAAATGGTGATACCACGTTCTCTTTCAAGATCATTGCTGTCCATGACGCAATCTACGACTTCTTCATTGTCTCTGAAGACACCGCTTTGACTTAGGAAGGCATCGACCAAAGTCGATTTACCAGCGTCGACGTGGGCAATCACGGCAATGTTAATTATTTTTTCTTTATTCATGTTAGGCCTGCTTTCGATTGGGCTATACCCAAAGTGTAATGAATTGGAACGTATGTCATGGTACCTTTTACGAAATCCTGTTGAAATAAACAAAATCAGTCTGTGGATTCGTTAAATTTGGTGGGATTTCAAAGTATACCGAAATGATGTCTTTAGTTCTGACATTGACAGCGCTGTTGACCAATCCCATAGACAGGCTATCAGCGCACCTGATACAGTTTACTTCCTTATAATGTAAAAAGCAAGAGAATGAAGCAGTATTGGACTAAAAACGTAAAAAACCATAGAATAGAGAGAGTAATGGAAGATAAATTGGTTATATTTCATGGGTTTTACTCATATATTGAGTATACCCATATAGACGGCTCTTGACAAGGGATCGTCCAGTGATATAATAGGGCTAAAGCGATATGGATAACACATTGATGAGACGAGTACGATATAACAACATTCAGAGAGGAAGCTGAAGTGCTGAGAAGCTTCTATGAACGTATATCCGAAGACTACCTCAGAGTGACCCCAATCCGGTCCGGTGGCACCGTTATAGCCTATGATCATATCTGGTATAGTCCATTGTATAAACGAATGTTTAAATAGATGGCTTATACGAATGAGATGGTTTTGAATCTTTGTAAAGATTCGTTAGAGTGGTTTCGACAAGAAGGGTGGAACCGCGGGAGGCAACTCTCGTCCCTTGCATAATGTGCAAGAGATGGGGGTTTTTTTGTTTCTTACATTTAAAATGGCAGATGAGAATAGCTTGAAAGGAAAAGAGGATTCAGTATGTGGCAAGATAAGTTTGAACTAGGTATTCCAGAGATTGATGGACAACACAAGACACTTGTAAGTTTTGTCGGGCAAGTGAAGGGGTTGATCCGTGACGCGGAAGATGGCATTGATTGTTACGATGAGATTGATACATTGCTTCATGAGTTGAAGGACTATACAGTATATCATTTCGAAGCGGAAGAAGACTTGATGGAAAAAAACAACTACAGTGATTTTGACAATCATAAAGCTGAGCATGATGCCTTTATCCAAAAGATTCAAGTGTTTTTTGAGTCGGATATTGATTATCATCAATTGACAGTACTAGAGGAACTGACGGAATTCTTATTGGACTGGGTAGTAGCGCATATATTGGAATCTGATACTAAATATGTCAGTGTTTTGGCCTAATCAAGTGCCAAAGGAAGGATTAATACAATGGAAATAACATTAAAAGATGGATCAAAATTGAATTTTGCCGAACCAAAATCAGTGCTTGATATTGCTAATGAAATCAGTTCCGGCTTGGCACGTATGGCCTGTGCTGGTGAAGTTGATGGTGAGGTTGTAGACCTTAGAACTGTCATTGCAGAAGATGTATCATTGAATATTCTCACATTTAATGATGAAAAAGGTAAAAGCGCCTATAGACATACTGCTGCACACGTTATGGCGCAGGCAGTAAAGCGTTTATGGCCGGAGACAAAACTGGCTATCGGGCCATCCATTGAGGACGGCTTCTACTATGATTTTGATAGAGGTGAGTCTTTTTCAAATGCGGATATGCTGGCGATTGAGAAAGAGATGAAAAAGATCATTAAAGAGTCATTGCCAATTGAGCAATTCGAGTTATCAAGAGAAGAAGCCCTTAAGTTGATGGAAGAAAAGGGCGAAATCTATAAAGTTGAACTGATCAATGACTTGCCTGAGGATGCGAAGCTTTCTTTCTATCAGCAAGGGGACTTTGTTGATTTGTGTGCAGGACCTCACTTAATGAATACAAAAGCAATCAAGGCATACAAGCTCATATCCACTGCAGGTGCTTACTGGCGTGGTGATGAGAAGAACAAGATGCTTTCAAGAATCTATGCCACAGCCTTTGCCAAGAAAGCGGATCTGACGGAACACTTGGAACATTTGGAGGATATCAAGAAAAGAGACCACAATAAACTAGGTCGTGAATTGGAAATATTCACAACGTCGGAGCTTGTTGGCCAGGGATTGCCGTTGATCATGCCAAAAGGCGCAAAAGTTATTCAGGTGTTATCTCGTTATGTAGAGGATGAAGAAGAAGCCCGTGGCTATCAGTTCACAAGAACACCAATCATGGCAAAAAGTGATCTATTCAAAGTGTCTGGTCACTGGGATCATTATAAAGACGGGATGTTCATTCTTGGGGATGAAGAGACGGATGAAGAAGTCTATGCACTGCGTCCGATGACTTGCCCATTCCAATATCTGATCTATAAAGCGAAGCAACGCAGCTATAGAGATTTGCCAGTGAGACTTTCGGAGACTTCCCCGCTGTTCAGGAATGAATCATCTGGGGAGATGCATGGCCTTATTAGGGTTCGTCAATTCCACCTCGCTGATGCTCACATTATGTGTACACCGGAGCAGGTTGAAAAAGAGTTCACAGATGTTATCATTCTTATTCAGGATATGATGAAAGCCATCGGTATAGAGAAAGATGTGACTTACAGATTCTCTAAGTGGGATGCTGAAAAGACTGATAAGTATATTGACAACCCAGAAGCTTGGGAAACAACTCAGTCATTGATGAGAAATATCCTTGTGAATGCAGGGTTGAATTTCGAAGAAGCTGATGGCGAAGCGGCTTTCTATGGCCCTAAACTTGACGTTCAATTCAAGAATGTTCATGGTAAAGAGGACACATTGTTCACTGTCCAACTGGACTTTGCTTTGGCTGAGCGTTTTGATATGAGCTATGTAGATAAGGACAACACTAAGAAGCGTCCTTATATTATTCACAGAAGCTCCATCGGTTGTTATGAGCGTACTTTGGCCATGTTGATAGAAAAGTATATGGGTGCATTCCCATTATGGTTGGCACCAACTCAAGTTAAATTACTGCCAATCTCTGAGAAACACATGGCGTATGCAGAGAAAGTGGCTTATGCCCTTCGTAAGAAGAAGATACGTGTTGATATTGACAACCGCGCTGAGAAGATTGGTTATAAGATTAGAGAAGCTCGTCTTGAACGTGCACCTTATATGGTGATTGTCGGTCAAGAAGAGGAAGAGAACGCTACTGTGTCAGTGAGAAGCCGTGAAAAGGGTGATGAAGGATCACAAGCACTGGATGCTTTTGTGGCAAGACTTGCAGAAGAAGTAGAAAGCAAGTATATATATCATCAACATGCTGTTGAGAGTAAGTAGTACATAAGTATATAAGAATATTTATATAAGACAAGATGATGAATAACACGCAGAAAACTGTTGACAAAAAGTTGGATGCGTGTTATTCTATTGCAGATGAAAAGAAGTAGAGTATCCACTCTCACCCTGTGCATATAAGCGCTGTGGTTAATATAAGTGTTGAATCTAGCAGCAGTTAGGTTTACTTATATACGTGGATAGACTTATGTCTATCTTTTTTGTTTGTGGAAACCTACGCGATCTGAGTGATATATGGAGGTGTGAACTATCAGCAATAATCATATGATTAACGGGCAAATCCGTGATAGGGAAGTACGTGTTATTGATGATGAGGGTAACCAACTCGGCATCATGTCTTCGAAAGAGGCACAACAAATTGCAAAAGAAAAAAATCTTGATCTGGTAAAGATATCACCAAACGCTAAACCACCGGTTTGCAAGATTATTGATTATGGTAAGTTCCGTTACGAACAGGCCAAAAAAGACAAAGAGAATAAGAAGAAGCAAACAATTGTTTCTATTAAAGAAGTAAGGATGTCACCAAACATTGAAGAACATGATATCAATGTTAAGCTTAAGAATGGACGTAAGTTCCTTGAAAAGGGTGACAAACTGAAGATCTCGGTAAGATTCAGAGGTCGTGAGATGGCCCATACATCCATCGGTAGAGAGATGCTTTTGAGATTTGCTGAAGAACTCAGTGATATTTCAGACATCGAAAAGAGACCTAAGATGGAAGGACGGAGCATGACTATGTTCCTAGTTCCGAAAAAAGAAAACAAGTAACATCATACTTGGCGATATTTCAGCCAATGATATGTGAAAGAAATTAAGGAGGAACCTAGAATGCCTAAGATGAAAACACACCGCGGAGCGGCTAAGAGATTTAAAAAGACAGGTACTGGTAAAATCAAAAGAAACAAAGCTTACAGACGTCATATCTTGACCAAAAAGAGTCCTAAGACTAAGAGAGCTCTTAGAAAAGCTGCTGTTGCTGCTGATTCTAATGCAAAAGTGATTAAGAAGCTTTTACCATATTTATAGGATTGTTATTATAGGAGGTTAAGAACATGGCAAGAGTAAAAGGTGCATTGCATACACATAAAAGACGTAAAAGAACGCTCAAGTTAGCTAAAGGCTATTACGGCGCTAAATCTAAACAATTTAAAGCAGCTAAAACACAACTGCTTAAATCTGGTGTATATTCTTACGTAGGACGTAAGCTTAAGAAGAGAGATTACAGAAAACTTTGGATTGCTAGAATCAATGCTGGAACAAGAATGAACGGAATGAGCTACTCTAAGTTCATGCACGGTCTTAAAGTTGCTGGTATCGACATCAACCGTAAGATGCTTGCTGATCTTGCAGTAAATGATGCTGCAGCATTTGCAAGTCTTGTTGAGACTGCTAAAGCGAATATTTAATGACTAAGTCTTCAAATATAAAGAGCCACTGACATATGTCAGTGGCTCTTTCGCGTTCAACAATAACTTCACTTAGTCTATTACAATTCGGTGAAGCGTTGGATGAAAGCTTTGGTTCTGTCCATCTTTGGCGCGTCAAAGACCTCGCCAGGTGTTCCCTCTTCTACAATAACGCCACCGTCCATAAATACGACATGGTTGGCTACTTCTTTTGCAAAGTTCATTTCGTGAGTTACAATGACCATTGTCATGTGCTCTTTAGCCAATGACTTGATGACCTTTAGTACTTCACCTGTTAGCTCGGGATCTAAAGCAGAAGTTGGTTCATCGAAGAACAGTACCTTAGGATTAAGGGCAAGAGCTCTGGCGATGGATACACGTTGCTGTTGGCCGCCTGATAGTTCGCAAGGGTATGCGTTGGCTTTAGTCTCGAGGCCCATTTTTTCTAGAAGGGATATACCGATGTTGGTTGCTTCCTTTTTAGTCATTTTTTCTACATGGATCAAGGGGTCGATGACATTCTTAATAACAGAAAAATGAGGGAATAGATTGAAGTTTTGAAAGACGAGACCGAAAGACTTATGGATTTCTTTCATCTCTTTTGGACCTGCATGGTGTACGGAGCCATCGATATCAGTATGTACGGCAGGAATATTATCGTAGAGAATGTCGCCGCTATCTAAGGTTTCAAGCATTGTCGCGCATCTGAGAAGGGTGGATTTACCTGATCCGGAAGGTCCGATTATAGCAACAATCTGACCTTTTGTAACCTTGAGTGATATATCTTTAATGACTTCTAGGTCACCAAAGCTTTTTTTTGCATTTTTAATTTCTAATAAGTGCATAAGAACTCCTTTATCGATAATAGCTTAAGCGGTGCTCTGTTTTTTCCATGATAACTGCAACAATAAGATTGAATATATAATAGAAGACACCTGCTGCAATAAAAGGAATCATTGAAGTCTGTGCTGATGCAATGGCCTTGGCCATAGTGAACATCTCTGAAACGGATAGTACGAATGCTAGGGAGGTGTCTTTGACCAAAGTGATGACCTCATTAGTGATTGAGGGAAGTATTCTCTTGAAAACCTGTGGCAATATGATTCGAAAGAAGGTTTGTGTCTTGCTGTATCCAAGGAGTTTGGCAGCTTCGTACTGACCAATAGCCATAGACTCGATCCCACCTCTGTAAATCTCAGCAAAGTAAGCGGCGTAGTTCAGACCAAAGCCGATAATAACGGCTGAAAAGCGATACTCCCGAGAGAGTTGAATGCCAAAGATGAAATATGGGCCGAAATAAACCATCATAAGTTGAAGCATCAGGGGTGTGCCACGCATGATGGATATGTAGATTTTGATGAGACCGCTTAGCAATTTGCTACTGGACATACGTCCGAAAGCAACCAGTAATCCCAGGGGAAGTGAGATTACCAGCGTCAGTATGAAAATAAGTACGGTCGTTACCATACCTTCACTAAGTTTTGACAATAATATGGACAGTTCCAAAATAGCCTCCTAACCATGATAAGCCCGAAGTCGTTGACTTCGGGCTTTGATGTTCATTTATAAGCGTATGCTTATTTGGTGATGTTACTTCGTATATAGATCATAGCTCGATTATTGGCCGATGGTTGTGATGTCTTTTCCAAACCAAGCAGTGGAAATATCAGCCATCGTACCATCCGCTGTCATTTCCTCAAGAACCTTTTGGATATCATCCCTAAGGGATTCGTTTCCAAGTAGGAAACCAACACCATAAGCTTCAGTAGCAATTGCCTCCTCAAGAACAACTAGGTTGTCACCACGTTTTTCAATTTGATAACGGGCAACCGTATCATCCATAGCCACAGCATCCACTGCACCTGAGAGCAAGTCCATCATGGCAACATTGTAATCTGAAGCTTTAATGAATTCAGCAAAAGTCGCGGACAACTCAACTGCATCGTTCAGGGCAGCTTCTGCACTGGAATCTGCCTGAGCTGTAACTACTTTATCAGCTAAGTCTTCAAGGGTTGAGATACCAGCGTCGTCTCTAACGACAAATACTTGCTGATTGGCCATATATGCTTCTGTCCATGTATAGGATTCTTCTCTTCCGTTGATGGTGAATCCATTCCAGATACAGTCGATATTACCGGATTCAAGTTCCATATCTTTTGCATCCCAAGCAATTGGCTGTAGGATTAGTTCTTTGTTGAGTCGCTTTGCGGCTTCTTTTGCCAGGTCGATATCAAAGCCAGTGAATTCACCATCGTCCCCGATAAAGCCCATTGGTGGAAAGTCTTGATCAAAACCAACAACCAGTGTCTCAGATTCAGTCTCTGCTGTCTTAGTGGATGCGGTCTCTTCCTCGCTGTAAGTGTCTTCGGATGGTGTCGTTTGTGAACATGCAGCGAATGTTAACAGCATGATCATCGTCAAGGTCATTGTTAATAGATTTCTTTTCATAGTAAAACTCCTCCGTGTTAATTTGACGGTCTTTCTTCATTACTATAGAGTGATGTAAGAAAAGCACCACGCTATGTTACCATATTAGCGAACTAAAGTATAGAGTCTTGTAAAAAGATGCAGTGCTAAAGTGGTAGAGCAACAAAGTTGTATGATTTGACAAACGATGCAAATGGTATTAAAATAATTGAAACGTGACAAAAAGATATAAAACGTAATGAAACGTTACGAAACGAAAAAGGCGGGTGAGTTTTATGAAAAAAATACTGTTAATATTGATGATGATATTGATGACTGGCTGTAGAACAACTACTTTAAGTGAAGCTGTTGATGAGAATAGTACTAATGATGTTGTGAGTACAGGCGAAGGGAATCAGAAGGTTGAAATCATTGTGTCTGCGGCGGCTAGTTTGACGGAGGCTATGGAAGAGGTTGAAATCGCCTATGAAGAAGTGAACCCTAAGGTGGATGTCATTATTAACCTTGGATCCAGCGGCAGCTTACAAAGGCAGATTGAGCAGGGTGCTCCAACGGATGTCTTCATATCAGCCTCTTTGGATAAAATGAACACTTTAATGGAAGAGAGATATTTATTAAAAGACAGTTATCGGGCATTATTAAAAAATAGCATGGTTCTAATTGTTCCGAAGGATGAATCTCAAGTGAAGTCCTTTGATGACTTAGACAGTGAGAAGGTTGAACTTATAGCAATTGGTGAACCGGAGAGTGTTCCGGCGGGGATGTATGCAAAAGAAGTGTTGAACTATTTGGGATTATATGACAAAATAACAGATAAAATTATTGTTGGTAAAAATGTCAAAGAAGTATTAACCTGGGTGGAAATGAATGAAGTGGATGCAGGAATGGTCTATCAGACGGATGCGATTATCTCTGAGAAAGTGATCGTTGTTAGTAAGGCGCCAGCAGATGCTCATGAAGAAATCATCTACCCGGTTGCTGTCATCAATGAAAGCGAGCATATAGAGGAAGCAGAGGCTTTTGTAGAATATCTAATGGCATCAGGTATGCCGATTTTTGAAAGCTATGGATTCACTGACGGAAGGTAGTTGGTATGGACTATTCCCCATTATGGATATCGATTAAGACATCAGTCATTGCCACTTGTATTACTTTTTTCATCGGCTTGTATGCAGCCAACAAGATGGCGGACTATCAAGGTAGGTTCAAAGGATTATTAGATGGATTGTTTCAATTACCGTTGGTGTTGCCGCCAACGGTTGTTGGCTTTTTTCTGTTGATGATTTTTGGTAGAAATGGTTGGGTCGGTCAACTCCTTGGATTGATGGACATTAAAGTTATATTTACCCAAGCAGCCAATGTTATAGCCGCAACTACAGTATCCTTTCCCATGATGTATAAAACAGCTAGGAGTTCTTTTGAACAGGTGGATGCCTCCATCATTGATGCCGCCAAAACTTTAGGTGCTTCAAAGAGACGTATATTTTGGAAAGTACGTTTTCCTATAGCCTGGACGGGGGTGGCGGCCGGCGCCATATTATCATTTGCCAGGGCCATGGGGGAGTTTGGTGCTACCTTGATGATTGCTGGTTCTATTCTAGGAAAGACAAGAACTATGCCGATTGCTATCTTTTTTGCCTCAGAAGCCGGTAAAGAAGAGGAGGCTTTATTATGGGTCAGTATCATTGTGGCCATATCTTTGACTGTTATTTTTATGATGAACTATTGGCTTGATCGTCAGCAGGAGAAGATGACAATGGGGAAGGGGGAAGCCTATGAAATTGGAAGTGAAGATTAAGAAACGATTTAAAGGCTTCGTCCTTGATGTGGATTTTGTAACGGAAGCTCAGACCATTGGCCTTCTTGGCGGTTCCGGTTCAGGTAAAAGCATGACCCTTAGATGTATTGCTGGACTATTAACGCCGGATGAAGGGTATATTATCTTTAATAATCGTGTTTTATATGACCATGCATCCGGTGTCAATCTGCCACCACAGGATAGGAAAATAGGTTTCTTGTTCCAAAATTACGCACTATTTCCACATATGACTGTAGAAGAGAATGTCCTCTTTGGTTTGACACATTTAAATAAGGAACAAAGACATTCACAGGCCATGGCTCATCTAGAGCGAGTTCAGATGACGCATCTGAGTAGAAGCTACCCTGCACAGCTTTCCGGTGGTCAACAACAAAGGGTAGCAATAGCAAGAGCGATGGCTATTGAACCGGATATACTGATATTAGATGAACCTTTTTCGGCCCTTGATCACCACCTTAGAACTCAGATGGAACATGAAGTCAAATCGGTGCTTGAAGCCTATGGTCATACGGCGATTGTGGTTTCTCACGATATCAATGAATTGTATAGAATCAGTGATGAAATACTGGTCTATGATGCCGGTAGGATCCTTGGCAACGGAGATAAGGAGGTTCTATTTACGGAACCAAGGCATATAGGCATTGCTAAGATTACAGGTTGCAAGAATATTGGCAGAATTGTATCCAAAGTAGTAGGAAAGCTGGGAAATGAGGTCACTATCGGCAAGTGGCAGATGTCCCTTGAATTGGGACAAGAGCTTACAGAGGATCATAAGTTCATTGGCATAAGAGCCCACCATTTCATAAGCCATTTACCTGATACCAAAGATGAGAGAGAAAATCTTTTACAGCAAAGGAATCATTTTGCTATAACTATAAAGGAAACGGTTATATCACCATTTAGGGTGATGATTTATTTTACTGTGTCAGAAGAAGGTCATATTAGTAAGAATCTACAATGGGATCTTAGTCGTGAACGTTATGACATTATAAGAGACCGGCTGGATAGTCTGGTACTTGAAGTGCCAAGAGAAAGGATTCTTATATTAGAAGAATGATAAGACATTCTTATTATGATCAGAAAGCCTTGAGCATCTCACTATTGACCGATGTGTACTTGAATGTCTCTTTTGTTGAGTAGTTGAAGATGGTCATCTGATAATGTATCATCTGTGATGACGTGATGGATTTCTTCGAAACGGAACTGAGGTGTCGTTCCAGGTTGGTTGAACTTACTGGCATCTGTCAAAACGACAACTTCTGTTGCTGATTCGGCCATGCTTCTGACGGCTTCAATACGCATTAGATTACTGCCGGTAAACCCGATGTGTGGCATGAAGCCCTCGGTGCCGGCAAAGAGCTTATCCACAAAAAATTGTTTAGCGGATTGTTTTAATAATGGACCAACCATCTCTTGTGTACCTTTTTGAAGTATTCCACCAAGTAGTATAATTGTGGCATCGCCTGTATTTCTTATATGTGAGGCAAGAAAGACAGAATTAGTGATGATGGTCAGATTGTTATATCGATTGGTGATTTCTTCAGCAAAAAGGGCGCAGGTAGCACCGGATTCAATCATGAGTGTGTCACCGTCGTGGACCATCTTTGAAGCTTCCAAAGCGATTTTTCTCCGGGCTTCGTAATGGATGCCTAGACGATTATGAATATCTTCTCTTATGTTGGAAAGGGCGTAACCGTGTTGACGGACAAGCAATCCTTTCTTTTCTAATTGATCCAAGTCTTTTCTGATGGTCACTTTGGATGTGCCAAGTAGAGTGGCAAGTTCAGTGACACCAACTTTTTCGTTTTCATTTACTATTTCAAGTATACGTGTCTGTCTTTCCATAATAATTTCCTTAAGTTTAATATGCGTACGTTATTGGTTTAGGTGTCAAAACTATATAGCCGAACTTCCAGATACGATATATAGTTCTTGAACGCATCTATCATGCACTATATATTGTGAATGGATTTAGAGAGACTTAGTTTTACACCTAAACCATTCTTTACTTTAGGCTAATATAGCATAGATATCTTTTTGATACAATGAAAGTAAGTAAATAATTTCTGAAGAAAGGTAAAAGATGTTTCAAAGAACGTGGGATTGACTTTCGAACGAAAGTGTAATATACTTTGAGTGAAGAAAAGTAATGTTAAAGAATAAGTCTGCATGGTTGCAGAACGTTAGAATACAGGAGGCGACTATGTCTGTTAAAGTTATCGTATCTGATCTTGATGGCACTTTGCTGCAAGATGATCACGTATCCATATCTGAAGAAAATATGACTGCCCTTAAGAAGGCGTCTGAGAGAGGTGTCCATATTGGTATTGCTACCGGGAGAAATCGTTCACTAGCATCTAAAGTGATAGATATGTTGCCGTTTATCCGTTTCGTCGTCTGCTCAAATGGCGCCTATGTCTATGATGTTGAGAAAGACACGGTTGAAGTCCATGGCATTGATTATAATGTGTGGTTACCAATCTATGAATTTATGATGAAACATCAGTGTCTATGTGAAGTGTACTATAATGGGAAAGCGTATGTAGAATCTAGGATTGTTGAAGACTTTAGGGATCCTGATCTTCATTTTGACTTTGTTGCAATGATCAAAAGACATTCAGAAGTTGTAGAAGACCCTGCAATGATTCTTAAAGGTAAAGCCATCGAGAAGATTAATGTTCTTAAAGTTCCGGTAGAAGCCAGAGCTGAGGTGGAAGCATTTGTGTCCTCTACCTTCGGCATAGCTGTGACCAGTTCAATACCAGGTAATCTTGAGATTACACGTGGCGATGTGAATAAAGGCGTTGCACTGGCAAGATTATGTGAAGAATATGGTGTTGATCGAAGTGAAGTTATGGCATTCGGTGATTCTGGTAATGATAAGGAGATGCTGGAATGGGCAGGGTTGTCTTATGCGATGGAGAATGCGACGGATGTGATCAGAGCTGCTGCTGCGAATATTACCAAGTCCAATGCAGATCATGGTGTCGCGGCCGCAGTGAATGCCCATATGATTGCTTAGAATTACGGACTTACAATAGAAGTCAATTTTTTTATAAAAAAAGATACATATGCACGAAGAGATTTTTGATGAGAATCAAGAGTCTCTTTTTTATTTGGAAAATGCTTCGTTTGTTAATATTATACATAATTTGTAGGAATGAAGATTGGAACTGCACAGTTTTGATAAAGATGTGAATGGAAGTGGCAAGAGCTGCGTTCTATAATGTTCCTAGATTAACCGGCGGAACTAAGCGGTGTTTTCAAGGAGGCGGAAGTATGAACAAACAACTGGTCGCACCAGTCAATAGACGCGGACCACTCTATTACCTCAAAAAGGATTGGCAGTTATACCTATTGGTATCTGTACCGATTGTGATGGTTATATTATTCAAGTATGCGGCGTATCCAGGACTTAGAATGGCATTTATGAATTATAAGCCTGCCCTTGGGTATGAAGGAAGCGAATGGGTCGGTTTTGATGTTTTTATCAAGATTTTTAAAGATAACGACTTTAGACGTGCCTTAAGAAACTCGTTGGTCTTTAATATGCTTGACTTGGCCTTAGGGTTCCCTATGCCAATCATATTGGCCATTATCATTAATGAGGTGAAATTCCCAAGATTTAAAAAAATTAACCAGACAATCATGTACTTACCGCATTTCCTTTCATGGGTTATTGTTGCTAGTGTTGCTTTGTCCTTATTCAAACCTGAAACGGGTTTGGTTAATATCTTGCTGGTCAATGCAGGTGTTATTCAGGATGGTATTCCATTTATGACTGAAAAGTGGCATTGGGCTGTAAGTTACCTTCTAATCGCAGTATGGCAGACCATGGGATGGGGAACCATCATATACCTGGCGGCGATTACAGGTATAGGTCAGGAGTTATACGAAGCTGCGACAGTGGATGGCGCTAATCGATGGAATAAAATATGGCATATTACATTGCCTGGCCTTAAAGGAACAGCAGTGACGCTGTTGATTTTGAATCTGGGTCGTCTAATGGGGAGTAATTTTGAACGTCTCAATGCATTTGATAATGTTCAAGTACGTGATTTCCAATATCAATTGGCCGTTTATATCTATGAAAAAGGGTTGGCCAGCGGCATATTCAGCAAAGCGACAGCCGTAGGACTTTTTCAATCATTGGTGGGCTTACTTCTGATCATTGTAGCAGACAGGGTAGCTAAAGCTCTTGGTGAAGATGGGCTTATATAGGAGGGGTGATAATGGAGTACAGTAAATCTGCAGTGAAGGTACGTGCAAGAAGAAAAAAGACAGGCATTAAAGTTGGCGATATTGTTGTTATGGCAATACTAATTCTAATCAGCCTTACCTGTATTATTCCGTTCATGCATATTGCGGCAAAATCAGTTAGCAGTAATGCAGCAGTGTTGGCCAAAACGGTGTATCTTTGGCCAAAAGGTTTGAATTTTGACGCATATAAATCAGTATTTAAGGATGGGCAAATGACCTATTCGATGCTGTATACTGTTTTTTTAACGGTGGTTTTTACCGCCTTGGGTATGGTGGTGACTATATGTGCGGCTTACCCGTTATCAAGAAAGAACCTGAAGGGGCGTGTGGTGATCAATTATATATTGATGTTCACATACCTGTTTAGTGCAGGATTGATTCCGGAGTATCTATTATTAAAGAATTATGAGCTTCTTGACACCATGTGGGCATTGGTTCTTCCGTTGATCTTCTCGCCATTTAATATGATGATCATGAAAAGTTATCTAAGTGCCAACATTCCGGACAGCCTTGTGGAGTCTGCGTTCATAGACGGTGCGACAAATTTTCAAATATTATTTAGGGTTGTATTGCCGCTGTCAAAACCAATTATGGCAACCTTGTCCCTATTTTATGCTGTAGGGCGCTGGAATGCTTATGCGGATGCAAAGTATTATATTACGACGAAATCGTTGCAGCCTATTCAATATCTACTTAGTAATATGGTGCTGTCCAGTACGTCGGATGCCATTAGCCTGTCGGAATCCGCTGAAATTGTGAGTACCCCTGAAGTTTACCAAGCGGCAATGGTTATGTTTGCAACCTTACCAATTCTTTGTATTTACCCATTTGTACAACAGTATTTCGTAAAAGGTGCGCTAATTGGTGCTGTTAAGGGTTAGGGTTGATAGTTGTAGTTCACAGGTGACAGATATGTAGTATTTAATAGGTAGTTACCATTATAAGGTTTCTATAGATGTAACAGACATTAGTATTAGATTAGCTGAATATGCAACGGAACAATGATTAAGGAGGGTTTTATGAAGCGTAATAAAATCAAAAGAGTCTTAGCACTTGTACTTGCAGGCATCATGGTAATGGCGATGTTTGCAGGGTGTGGTAAAGAAGAAACAAACTCATCTGCTGATAGTGGTAAGAATTCGTCTACAACAACGACTGGTGAATCAAAACCAGCCGAAGGATCCAATGCAGGTGTTGATGAAACAACGGCTGCGGGTATGGAAGGATGGGAAGCATTTGCTGATCAAGTGACTTTAAAGGTCCCTGTCTACGACAGATCCAAAGAAGGCTATCCAGCAGTGGATGACAATTACTGGACTCAGTGGATCCAGTCAGAATTTGGTGACAAGTGGAATATTGATGTGGAATTCGTAGCGATTCCTCGTGGCGATGTCATGACGAAATACAGCTTGTTAATTGCAGCGGGTGATACACCGACCATTATGATGGAATATGACTACCCTAAAGTAGCACAATGGGCGACAGACGGGGCTATGCAACCAATTGACCTAGACGCTTTTGCACATGTTGCACCAACCTACTACCAAAAGATGGTAGATAATAATCAGCTAGGATACTCAACAATCAATGGTGATACATACTTTGTGCTTTCAGAAAGACCATATTATAATGCTGGTTACACCTATTATACCTTTGTACGTAAGGACTGGTTGGATGCAGTAGGTCTTGATGTGCCAACTACCTATGAAGAGTATGTAACAGCTTTGGATGCTATTGTTGCGGCAGGACTTACAGATCAACCACTTGGTATGCAGTTGCCAAGTAGTGCATATGTGACTAATTTCGCTTTCAGAGATTACCCTGTAGATGAGGCAGAGTGGGCGATGCACTCAAGTCTTGGTACAGCTTCACTTTCATGGGAGCCAACCAAAGGGCTTTTGAAGAGACTTAATAGTGAGTATAATAAGGGTTACTATTCTACAGAGTATGACTTGGATGTGGACGGTTCACAAGTTAAGGCGGACTTCATCAATGGTCAGATTTTCTCTTATTGGGGTTATATGGGTGCTAATGTAGACTGGCTTCAAGCATTCTACGAGAATAATCCAGGTGCAGAGCTTGCTGTAGCAGATGCTTACGCTGGTGTAGAACCAGGTGTGGTGGAAAATCCTCAGCTTCGTGCGGATAACGCCTTCGGTATGATTGTTGGATTCAGTTCATATGCAACGGAAGAAGAGCTAAAAGCTGCTTGGATGTACATGGAATGGATGAGCCAAGAAGATGTACTCTTCACAATGGAAAACGGTGTTGAAGGCGTAACATACACATTGGGTGAAAACGGTCTTCCTATAGTCGATGGTGAGTATCGTGGTGAAGAAATGCTCAACCACAACAACAATATCGATATGACTTGCATCGTTCACGCAAGTAAAGTGTCCGGTACGATTGAAGACAGTATTACAGCTATAACACCTCAAGGCATTCCACAAGACTTATATGAAGATCTCTATACTTCATGGCAACAAACAAAGGAAATCGCAGAAAACGGATGGGCATATACAGATCCAGTCTTTGCGACGTCTATTGAAGCGGAGAGTGAATACTCTCAAACGCTGCTAAATCTTTACAAAGAATACAGTGTTAAGTTGATTAAATGTGATCCATCGGAATTCGATGCATTATATGAAAAGCTTGCACAAGATTACTTGAATGCAGGTTATCAAGAGATTATAGATGAAAGGCTGGATGCCTATGAAGCAGGTATGACAACTAAGTTGCCATTCTAAGATTGAATTGAATAAAGTGATTGAAATGAAGGGGCTGTCTCGATGAGATGGCCTTTTTCTTCTGCTATAACTCGCTAGCTCCTTCGAATCTCTAGTTTCACCTATAATGAAAAAAGACCATCCATATTGGATGATCTTCATTCATTATAGAGCGCGAAACGAGATTCGAACTCGCGACCCTCGCCTTGGCAAGGCGATGCTCTACCACTGAGCCATTCGCGCATATTTTGTTGCTGTCCTTAGCGACAAGATGTATTATAGCAACATCTGAGAGTGAGGTCAAGGGTTTTTGTGAAAAAGTTTTTAATTATGTAAATATCCGATGATGCATTGAAAATTTATGGTAAAATTATGTTAAGGTGAAATATATTTTTGTTGTTGAATGATATCACAGGAGGCGGTGTTGTTGGATTGAATACAGCAAAGATTGCTGTAGGTTCGGGACTCATGATGCAGAAGCCTTTGAGTACGACGATGTTGACGTATAGCGTCTATTACACGGATCTTTGACACTTGCAGTACTAACCCAAAATACTGAAAGTCTTAATCCATAAGGGATAAGGGCTTATTTTTTTGTCAAATTTCGCACATTGTTCTTTCGTACTATTTCGTACTATGATATAATAGTAATATACGATTACGGTTTAACGAGGTGACTTATGAGACTGAAAACTTCTTCATCAAAAAATTCCCTATCTTTTTATGTAATAAAAGACGTTTATAAAAATGGCAAACGTACAACGCAGATTGTTGAAACACTTGGTACTGAAGAAGCTGTTAAGGAGAAAGCAAATGGCAAGGATCCTTACGAATGGGCAAAAGCATATGTTGCCGAGCTTAACCGCAGAGAAAAAGAAAACAAGCGCGAAGTTATAATCAAATGCAAACAATCCAAGCTTATAACCAAAGACAAGCAACAATCCTTCAACGGTGGTTACCTTTTCCTCCAGCAGATATATCACCAGCTTGGCTTAGACAAAATCTGCAACGATATTTCTTCAAAATATAAATTCACCTATGACCTCAATGCCATTCTATCTCGGTTGATTTACGGAAGAATCCTTTTTCCTTCCTCTAAACTTAGTACCTTCGAATCTTCTAAGCTTCTTCTTGAACAACCGAAGTTCGAACTGCAACACATTTACAGGTCTTTAGAAGTTATAGCTGAGGAGTCTGATTTCATACAGTCTCAACTCTATAAAAACAGCCTTGCTGTTTCAAAACGCAATGACCGAGTTCTTTACTATGACTGTACGAACTATTTCTTTGAGATTGAGCAGGAAGATGGTCTTAAACAATACGGCCCTTCAAAAGAACATCGCCCCACTCCTATCGTAGAGATGGGCCTTTTCATGGATGGAGATGGTATTCCCCTGGCTTTTAGCATTCACAGTGGGAACACCAATGAACAAGTGACGCTAAAGCCTTTAGAGAAACAGATTATCAAGGACTTCGAGCTTTCGAAGTTTGTTGTCTGCACTGATGCCGGCCTTTCTTCGAATGACAATCGAAAATTCAACAATATAAGCGATCGCTCGTTCATCACAACTCAATCCATCAAAAAGCTTAAGAATTTTCTAAAAGAATGGGCTTTGGAACCAACCGGATGGATGCATAACAAATCAAATGAAACCTTTGATTTACGCAAATTCGATGAGGATGATGAACTTTGGGATAAGTATAGGAATGTGACCTTTTACAAAGAGCGTTGGATTAAGGAAAATGATCTAGAGCAAAAACTGATTGTTACCTTTTCTCTTAAATATCGCGGCTATCAGCGCCAGATTAGGAATAAGCAACTTGAACGTGCATCAAAACTTATTGCTACCAATCCAAAAAGTATAGGCAAGAAAAGACAAAACGATTATAAACGTTTCATAGCTTCTACAAACGTTACTAGTGACGGAGAAGTTGCTGAAGAAACCCTCTACTATCTTAACGAAGATAGCATTGCTGAAGAAAGCAAGTATGATGGCTTCTATGCTGTATGCACCAATCTAGATGAAGACGTTAGCGAAATCACTAAAATCAACCATAGACGGTGGGAGATTGAAGAGTGTTTTAGAATTATGAAAAGTGAGTTTAAAGCACGTCCGGTATATCTTCAAAAAGACGAAAGAATAAAAGCTCATTTTACGACTTGTTTCCTAGCTCTTGTTTTGTACAGATATTTAGAAAAACAATTAGATAACCAATTCACAACCTCCGAGATAGTGAGTCAATTAAAGGACATGAACTTTTATTCGGTTACTGGCCAAGGCTACATTCCAACTTATAGAAGAACTGATTTTACAGATGCGCTACATGATTCATTTGGATTCAGAACAGATTATCAGATAGTTAGTGATAAAGAAATGAAGAAAATTTTCAAAAAAACTAAAAAGTAAGAAATAGTACGCAAAAAAATAAGAAACAAAAAAGCTCGAACCCCCTAATTTCTGAGGGTTTACGAGCTTTTACTTTCTGACAAGTGTCAAAGACGGGATTATAGCAACATCTGAGAGTGAGGTCAAGGGTTTTTGTGAAAAAGTTTTTAATTATGTAAATATCCGATGATGCATTGAAAATTTATGGTAAAATTATGTTAAGGTGAAATATATTTTTGTTGTTGAATGATATCACAGGAGGCGGTGTTGTTGGATTGAATACAGCAAAGATTGCTGTAGGTTCGGGACTCATGATGCAGAAGCCTTTGAGTACGACGATGTTGACGTATAGCGTCTATTACACTGATGACATGGTATAATATGATAAGAATATATTTGGTGAGGAGATTAGAGGTTTAATGTTTAGAAGAATAATATTGACGTTTTTTTTAATTGTGTTTTTTGTAGGGTGCATGGAAGTTAAGGACTTAGATGATGAAGAGTCTGTTCAGGTACTTGATAGCGAAGATACAAATGATACAGAAGTTTTATTAGATCCATTAGCGGAAGAAAGTTCGACGGACCAAGCGGAGACTATTGATCAAGAATCAAATGTTGACACCATTAAAAGTGTCGAGGACATAGAAGAAGATATTTCAGTAACTACTGAATCCAGGGTGGTAGTTTTTGAAGTTGTAAATATTGATGAGGCAACAGCAGCATTTATGACGGGTAAATCCTATCATGAAAATAATCAAATATTTCTTGATGACCTAAGCCTAGTGAAAGTCGGTTACATAGATTATAACGATGAACCACAACAAGGCAGTGTGATTGTCAATAAAGTAATTGCAGAGGATGTTAAAGAAATTTTCGAAGAATTGTATGAGGCTAGATACCCTATTGAGCGTATAGAGCCTGTAGCTAATTATAAAGGCGATGATGATGCTTCTATGGTTGCTAATAACACATCGGCTTTTAATTATAGAGTGATTGCTGGCACAGATAGATTATCCAACCATGCGTGGGGGCTCGCTATAGACATCAATCCTTTAGTGAATCCGTGGGTGACTTCATCCGGCAATGTCTACCCGGTAGAAGGCACAGTCTATGCGGATCGGTCATTAGAGGAAAAAGGGATGATAAAGCGTGGCGATGCATGTTATAATGCCTTTACGTCCCGTGGTTTCAATTGGGGCGGTGATTGGAATAATAGTAAGGATTATCAGCATTTTGATATAACCGTTATAGGTATTAATGATTAGAGACGGAGGAAGACATATGTATTGTCATCGATGTGGTCAACAAGTGGTGGATTCTGCATTGTTTTGTGTCCATTGTGGTCAGAAGTTACAACAGGCCCAAGAGGAAAAAGTATATGAAGAACCAGCTGTAACAGTTGCAGAGATCAAAGAACAAGAAGTTAATGAACAGGAAACAATAGCCTCAGACAATGTGCAGGAAGATGTTGCTGATGTTGTTATAGAGGATAATAGCATCAGCATAGATTCAAGCTTGGAAACCGATGGAGATACGGTGTCTGATACCTACGAAGAGCTGGAAATTGAATCTGAAGAAAGTGGCGTAAAAGAAGAGGATGTTGTCAGAGGTAGCTATAAAGAAGTTGAGGCCAATGCAATAAGCTCAGTACAAAGACCATCAAATTCAACCTATAATAGCAATAAAGACAGTAAACTGGAAGAACCAATGACAATAGGTGACTGGGTGATTACGTTCTTAGTAATGAGCATTCCCGTTGTTAATATTATTATGTTTTTTGTATGGGCATTTGGGGCAGATGTGAAGCAAAGCAAGAAAACTTATTTTCAAGCATCTCTTATATTTGCTGCTATAGGTATTTTAGTGGCGCTTGTCTTTGGTCTAGGTCTAGGCTTCTTTTTTGCAAGTATAGGCAGTGCACTGATGTACTAACCTGTACCTTAATATGGCTAAAGCTGTGCTTTGTAGTGCTTTAAATTATTAAGTTATAGGGCATAGCTAAAGGGGTTGGCAAGAAATGAAAAAAAATTATCAAGTACATCCGGATTTTAAGTTGGCGAACATAATTCATGCACCTACGGATCCAGTGGGTGTTACGGCACTTAATTATCTGAATCAAAGAGGTATAGAACGGATTGAACCGGGTACTAAACTGACGATTGAAACCATAGAGATTCAGTCAAAAGATGGTACTTTCTTTGAAGCTTATCTTATTAGATATAAGAACTCACAAGGGCTTTTGCCATGTTATATTCACGTTCATGGTGGTGGTTTCATGTTGAAAGCTTCCTCAGTACTCGTTAAGAATATGATGGAATACGCAGAGCGGCTTAAGTGTTCTGTACTGTTACCCGATTATCGCCTGTTGCCGGAATTTCCTTTTCCAAAGGGCTTTGAGGACGTCTGTTCTGCAGTGGAGTGGGTGGCAAAAGAAGGTCATTTACATGGGCTGGATGCTCAGAGAATGGTCGTTGGCGGTGACAGTGCAGGTGGTGCTTTGGCGGCAGGAGCAGCGATTTATGCAAGAGATCTAGGCGGTCCTAAACTTCTAGGTCAGATTCTGATTTACCCTGTGACAGATTATACCCAGTCTTCGGAGTCACTAGCAACCTATTGGGATGCACCAGTGTGGGACGCCAAGAAGAATCAGTCTATGTGGGAGAAATATTTGGTAGATGAACTGTCAGAGGTGATGATCGGTTACGCATCACCTCTGAATTGTATGGATTTAGAAGATTTGCCTAGGGCGTATATAGAAGTTGCTGAGTTCGATTGTTTGCGTGATGAAGGCATTGCTTATGCCAATGCCCTTGAAGCGGCTGGGAATAAGGTTATCCTGTATGAAGTGGAAGGTGGTGTTCATGGTTATGATAACTTTATGAACAGCGCACATGTGGATACTTACGTCAACAAACGTATCAAACTGTTGAAAAAACTTTTTTCATCTGCTATTACAGGAATTGGATAAGTGATCGAAGAATAAAGATTGAGATTTAGTGAAGTGTGATTAAAAGGGGGCTTCTATGGCTGAAAAAAATTGGTATAAATTGGATAATGCCGGGAAGTTATACCCATCTATTGCCAGCACGAGACGCTCGACTGTATTCAGGTTATCAGCCAAATTGACCGAAGAAGTGAAGCCTTCCATACTACAGCAAGCTCTTGATATGACGATAGACAGGCTACCCTATTATAAAGTGAACCTTAAGCGAGGTTTGTTCTGGTACTATTTCGAGGAATCGGATCATCGCCCTGTTGTACTTCCGGAGACACACTATCCATGTATGTTTCTACGCTTTAAGCGGGGCAAAACGTTCCCGTTTCGAGTGCTGTATTACCAACAATATGTCCATTTGGAAATCAGCCATAGCATAGCCGATGGTAACGGCGCATTGTTGTTTTTGAAAACATTGTTGGTTGCCTATTTTGAACAGTGTAAGGGTATTAAAGTTTCGGATCTGTCAGGCGTAATGGACCTGAGTGAAGAGCCGGTCCCACAAGAATGCGAAGACGCCTTCGTAAGATATTATCAGAAGGATGTACCAGTACCAAAGAAGCCAAGCAAAGCCGTCAACTTCCCCTTTCCGTTGATGGATAAAGGAAAATATAGCTTTTTGACAGGTATTGTACCGGTCAAGGAAGTTAAACGTCTTTCGGAAGAATATAATTGTACAGTAACGCAATGGATTACAGCACTGTATTTTTTGGCGATACAAGACTATGTAGACAGCTTATCGGGGGCAAAAAAGCGAAAGATGACAGGACGAATAGCCATGAATATGCCTGTTGATTTACGAAGATTGTTTCCATCTAAGACGATGAAGAATTTTTTTGTTAGCCTGACCCCGGTAATTGACTTGCGTCTTGGTACATATGAGCTTGTCGAAATTGTCGATTATTTAAAGGGCTATATGCAACTTCATATCACACCTAAGTACTTGGCACAGCAAATTAGCCGTAATGTGCGTAAAGAACGTCATCCGGTTATAAGGGTGTTACCTTTGTTTGTTAAGAACTTATTTATGCCTTTGGTGTATACATGGTTTGGAGAACGGAGTTATACAAGCAGTGTTTCTAATTTAGGCAGAGTGACATTACCTAGAGAGATTGAGCCGTATGTATCAGCGGTGGAGTTCTTTCCTGCACCGAGTGAGATGAATAAGATAAAAATGTGTCTTTCTTCATATAATGACCGACTGTTCATCAGCTTTGGAAGAACAACAGATCATACGGATATAGAGAAATATTTTTTTAGACGTCTTGTAAAAATGGGCGTACCAGTGAAACTAGAGACTAACCAGAACCAGACAGGAGGTGGGCAGTAATGGCTTATTGCCCCAAATGCGGTGTAGAAGTGGATAATGACATCCGTACCTGCCCTCTATGTGAATTTCCCGTACCAGACATACGTGAAAATTCCACAATACCAAGTGAATCCCCAAGTAAGTACCCTTATGTCACAAACATATACGAAGATTACTTGATTGGATTAAAAAATCAGATTTTCTTTGTGGTATCAGTATTATTAATCAGTGTCATTTTGATCTTAATGGTGATTGAACATGTATTCGATGTCAATGCGATTATTATCGACTATTTTTATGCAGTTGCTATCGCTTTGGCAGCGTATGTCTATTTTAGTCTTGGATTTCATAATTGGTACTTGAACATAACAGGTGTCAGTGGGACGACGATGGTCTTAACTTATGTCATTGCAGTAATCAGTAATGGCCAGTGGTATTGGACTTACGCTTTTCCAATTTCGTTGCTGGCCTATCTGAATGCTATTGCTTTCAGGTACATCTTCGCACATTCAGACAAGAAGAAACGACTCGGGTATTTACCGGCTTTCGTTCTATTGGTAGTAACGAGTCACTCTATAGGTGTGGATGCAATCATCAGTTGGAACCTTCATGGCAATGCACAGCTGAGTTGGTCACTTGTAGTGGCTGTTGGATGTTTGTCGGTCGCGGTTATTTTACAGTTTGTCATTAGTCGTATACCGGAGGCAACCAAGGAAATGATCCGAAGAAGGTTGCATTTATAAAAAACGATATTTGTTGTTGACATTGCCTTGTTTCCCATGGTATTATGTTCTAGCTGATTCCGATACGGACTTGGTCGTAAGACCATCGAAGGTATCAATTATATGCAGTCGTGGCGGAATTGGCATACGCGCTAGACTAAGGATCTAGTCCGGGTTAACTGGGTGCGGGTTCAAGTCCCGCCGACTGCATTAGCAAGCCTCTACAATATGTAGGGGCTTTTTTAATGCCCAGCCACTATATCTAGTAGAACATATGTTCTGTCTAGTGATAACCTTGTAGTGTAAATGTGTGTATAGTACTACCTAGGCGATTTTTACGCTCCCTATTAAGCTAGAGATTGTCTGGTATTTCACGCCTAAAACCCTATACCTTTGAGCTTCATGGAGATACACGCGTGTAACGCTGATGTCATGATGTCCCAGCATTTGCTGTACATAATATACATCTTCCTTCTCCATTAGCATCCTAGTGGCAAATGTGTGCCTAAATAGATGCGAATTGCCTCGCTTGATACCTGCATGACCCTTTACATATTTGTTGACTATATAGCGGACATTTCGGGCTTTACTTTGTTCACCACCATCATTAACAAATAAATACGGTTTATCCCAGTTTCGAGATTGTATATATCTCATGATAAGACGCTTAGTCTGGGCAGAGAAGGGGACAAGCCTATCAGTTCTTGACTTGGTATTTCTAACTGTAATATAACGCCTATCCAGATTAATATCATCAATCATAAGTCCACAAACTTCTGATTGTCTTAAACCACAATCAAGCATTAATGCAATCATTGTACGTGCTTTCCATTCAAAAGGACTTTTACCCTCAATAGATGCAAAAATTAGCTGTATTTCATCGTCCTCGTAAATTTTCTTTGCCACTATTTTACCCTTGATTTTAGGAAGTTCACGTCTAAAGTCTATGTCTATATGTTTATGAACATACAGCCAATCTAAAAAGACTCTTAGATGCCTTACATAGCTTTTTACCGTATTATCACTTAAATCACGACCACGTAAATCAAGTATATAATTTTTCACTGAAGTAACAGTCAATTCATTCAATGGTTTATCGGTGAAATAGAGGTCTATAAATAAGTGTTCAATAACGTTTCTGTACGTTTGCATCGTTCTAGGTGAAAGTCCCGCCACTTCTTTGTCGAGCATAAATTGCTCAAATGCATCTCGAATGTTCATGTAAAATCTCCTTTTTGTCATTGCTCTATAATTAGTTAAACGTCTGTCAGACGGACGCAGGGGCGTTGCCCCTACAGACCCCACACCGCCGAGGGCGAGGGGTTGTCCTAATGCATCCGCTAGGGTGTATCGTGACACATTGCCCTAAATAGAGAGTGTTGGTCAACCCCCAAGCGATAGCGTGTATTGGTTGCTGTCGGTACGGTCAAGGGTAAACTTTGCTACTGCGTAGCCCTTGACTCGACCTCTTTATCTGGGCTTCAAACGTGAGTTGAAACCTCACCAAATGCTTTTAGTAGAGCGTTCAAATCAGAACCGTCAATAAGGCTTAATTGATATCTTACAATACCGTCATATTCATTCTCATTAAATGCGACAACATAACTTTGTACTTCATATTTGTCGAAAGGATGCGTATGTTTAATGACAGTAAATTTTGAGGTTGCCAATGGTTTAGCTATCTCAATACTATCTTCGTTTACATCATGCTTTACACCGCAAGCCTTTAACATGGCATCTGCCTGACATTCGTCTGTTACTGAGAATCCTTTGTAAGTAATCATCTTTAGTCTCCAATATTCATATCTTAGTTAATCTAACACTGGTAACCCAAACTCATAGTACGTGATGAATTCACGTTCCATCTCAATAAGTACGTCATTAATTATTCGGCTGTATACCTGTTCACGAGGGCTAAGTATCAGATTGTCTAATAACTCAGCTACCGTCCGAAGCTTCTCATGTACACTTTCTATCTCTGGATACTTATATACACTCTCATAGACAGCTTCTGCCCTGCGATAAGCCTCTAAATCAACTATGTCCTTTTCGTTTTCATGAACCCAATAAGGATTGATAGTAACAGGTCTTTGAATTCTTCGGCTGGCTCTTGTTGGCTGAGTTATCTTTACATTTGCTACTTTGATAGTTGTTCCTTGCATTGTTCAATCTCCTTCAATGTCGATGTGACGCATTTGACGTCACTAGATGTTTATAATATAGCACGTGACGCATGTGACGTCAATAGCGTCAAACAAAATAATTGCAATTATTTTATTGTTTATGTATAATCAAGGTGTGACGTCACTTTGATGCGAAGGGAAGATATATGACTAACAAGAGATTTACACTAAGAGTCGATGAAGAACTATTTGATAAAATCAGCTTTGTTGCAGGGCTGAATAGGCGGTCTGCATCAAAAGAAATCGAAATTGCAATAGATAACTACCTTGAAAATTTTAACAGCGAAATACAGACAAAGAACGGCGAACCATTTCACCTATCACAAAACACGTTAAATGATATTAAATTTCATTCAAAATATGAGAATAAAAAATAACCCCCGATTACTCAGGGGTTTTAGTGTGAATGTATTCAATTGTATTTTTATAATCACCAGCGTCAACTTTAACAATTTTATGATAACTCGATTGTTCTTGAATAATCTCCTTTAATTGCTCCTTTTCCGTACTGGTTAGGAGCATTTCTTTTGTATCTGGTTTATTTAAGTTCTTGCTAGACCAATAACGTTTCTTTCCAGGCGTATTAGTAACCAGTTCTTTAGTAATATACTTAGTCAGATAACTGGCAGCTCTTTTGCTATCTTCTACATACTGCATATCACTATGACCAAAATCATAACGTTCCATGTTATAAATTAATCGGACTTTATCCAATAGTTCTTCTGGTATATTTTCTTTCTTAAAAGTGTATTTACCAAAACTATAAACGCCACTATCAATCATCTGTACTTTAGGAATCTGGCTAAATAGACCATGAAAGTGATATGCACCATCTTCATGTAACTCAGGTACAATAACATATTTCATATCTGGATTGTGGTACTTTGTTCGGTGTATAAATAGCTTCATAGCCTCTATACAGGCATCATAATTGTATCGGTCTACTTTTTGAGGGTTAAAGGTTAATGTTAAAAAGTACTCCCATTCATTGGAGCGAGTAAGTTCATATACTTTGTTAATTGTGCGATTCATGCTCGAAAGTTGGCTTCTATCTTTACTTTTCTTTTCATCTTTTTTTGGGCTTTTTTTCTTTTTATCCGACGTTTCTGTTTCAGCATCTAAGGCAGTCGTTATATTATCTTTTCGCCCTGAATTTATTGGTTTATCATATACTCTGTATTCCGTCTCCGAGCCATAATCGTATACTTTTACGTTATACAAATGGACTCCTTGTATGCATTCCTGCGTTAAGTGTTGCCATCGTCAAGTATTAAGGAACTTGCCATAATCTCTTGATGTGGCGATGTTTAGATGAAGAGAGGAGAGGGTCAGCCACTACGGGCTACCCCTCCCGCTCTCTCTACGTTACCATTTCTTCATCTAGTACTATCTACACTTATAAATGTACAGCTACAAGGCTATTTGTGGGTATACATAACTAAGGATCTAGTCCGGGTTAACTGGGTGCGGGTTCAAGTCCCGCCGACTGCATTAGCAAGCCTCTACAATATGTAGGGGCTTTTTTAATGCCCAGCCACTATATCTAGTAGAACATATGTTCTGTCTAGTGATAACCTTGTAGTGTAAATGTGTGTATAGTACTACCTAGGCGATTTTTACGCTCCCTATTAAGCTAGAGATTGTCTGGTATTTCACGCCTAAAACCCTATACCTTTGAGCTTCATGGAGATACACGCGTGTAACGCTGATGTCATGATGTCCCAGCATTTGCTGTACATAATATACATCTTCCTTCTCCATTAGCATCCTAGTGGCAAATGTGTGCCTAAATAGATGCGAATTGCCTCGCTTGATACCTGCATGACCCTTTACATATTTGTTGACTATATAGCGGACATTTCGGGCTTTACTTTGTTCACCACCATCATTAACAAATAAATACGGTTTATCCCAGTTTCGAGATTGTATATATCTCATGATAAGACGCTTAGTCTGGGCAGAGAAGGGGACAAGCCTATCAGTTCTTGACTTGGTATTTCTAACTGTAATATAACGCCTATCCAGATTAATATCATCAATCATAAGTCCACAAACTTCTGATTGTCTTAAACCACAATCAAGCATTAATGCAATCATTGTACGTGCTTTCCATTCAAAAGGACTTTTACCCTCAATAGATGCAAAAATTAGCTGTATTTCATCGTCCTCGTAAATTTTCTTTGCCACTATTTTACCCTTGATTTTAGGAAGTTCACGTCTAAAGTCTATGTCTATATGTTTATGAACATACAGCCAATCTAAAAAGACTCTTAGATGCCTTACATAGCTTTTTACCGTATTATCACTTAAATCACGACCACGTAAATCAAGTATATAATTTTTCACTGAAGTAACAGTCAATTCATTCAATGGTTTATCGGTGAAATAGAGGTCTATAAATAAGTGTTCAATAACGTTTCTGTACGTTTGCATCGTTCTAGGTGAAAGTCCCGCCACTTCTTTGTCGAGCATAAATTGCTCAAATGCATCTCGAATGTTCATGTAAAATCTCCTTTTTGTCATTGCTCTATAATTAGTTAAACGTCTGTCAGACGGACGCAGGGGCGTTGCCCCTACAGACCCCACACCGCCGAGGGCGAGGGGTTGTCCTAATGCATCCGCTAGGGTGTATCGTGACACATTGCCCTAAATAGAGAGTGTTGGTCAACCCCCAAGCGATAGCGTGTATTGGTTGCTGTCGGTACGGTCAAGGGTAAACTTTGCTACTGCGTAGCCCTTGACTCGACCTCTTTATCTGGGCTTCAAACGTGAGTTGAAACCTCACCAAATGCTTTTAGTAGAGCGTTCAAATCAGAACCGTCAATAAGGCTTAATTGATATCTTACAATACCGTCATATTCATTCTCATTAAATGCGACAACATAACTTTGTACTTCATATTTGTCGAAAGGATGCGTATGTTTAATGACAGTAAATTTTGAGGTTGCCAATGGTTTAGCTATCTCAATACTATCTTCGTTTACATCATGCTTTACACCGCAAGCCTTTAACATGGCATCTGCCTGACATTCGTCTGTTACTGAGAATCCTTTGTAAGTAATCATCTTTAGTCTCCAATATTCATATCTTAGTTAATCTAACACTGGTAACCCAAACTCATAGTACGTGATGAATTCACGTTCCATCTCAATAAGTACGTCATTAATTATTCGGCTGTATACCTGTTCACGAGGGCTAAGTATCAGATTGTCTAATAACTCAGCTACCGTCCGAAGCTTCTCATGTACACTTTCTATCTCTGGATACTTATATACACTCTCATAGACAGCTTCTGCCCTGCGATAAGCCTCTAAATCAACTATGTCCTTTTCGTTTTCATGAACCCAATAAGGATTGATAGTAACAGGTCTTTGAATTCTTCGGCTGGCTCTTGTTGGCTGAGTTATCTTTACATTTGCTACTTTGATAGTTGTTCCTTGCATTGTTCAATCTCCTTCAATGTCGATGTGACGCATTTGACGTCACTAGATGTTTATAATATAGCACGTGACGCATGTGACGTCAATAGCGTCAAACAAAATAATTGCAATTATTTTATTGTTTATGTATAATCAAGGTGTGACGTCACTTTGATGCGAAGGGAAGATATATGACTAACAAGAGATTTACACTAAGAGTCGATGAAGAACTATTTGATAAAATCAGCTTTGTTGCAGGGCTGAATAGGCGGTCTGCATCAAAAGAAATCGAAATTGCAATAGATAACTACCTTGAAAATTTTAACAGCGAAATACAGACAAAGAACGGCGAACCATTTCACCTATCACAAAACACGTTAAATGATATTAAATTTCATTCAAAATATGAGAATAAAAAATAACCCCCGATTACTCAGGGGTTTTAGTGTGAATGTATTCAATTGTATTTTTATAATCACCAGCGTCAACTTTAACAATTTTATGATAACTCGATTGTTCTTGAATAATCTCCTTTAATTGCTCCTTTTCCGTACTGGTTAGGAGCATTTCTTTTGTATCTGGTTTATTTAAGTTCTTGCTAGACCAATAACGTTTCTTTCCAGGCGTATTAGTAACCAGTTCTTTAGTAATATACTTAGTCAGATAACTGGCAGCTCTTTTGCTATCTTCTACATACTGCATATCACTATGACCAAAATCATAACGTTCCATGTTATAAATTAATCGGACTTTATCCAATAGTTCTTCTGGTATATTTTCTTTCTTAAAAGTGTATTTACCAAAACTATAAACGCCACTATCAATCATCTGTACTTTAGGAATCTGGCTAAATAGACCATGAAAGTGATATGCACCATCTTCATGTAACTCAGGTACAATAACATATTTCATATCTGGATTGTGGTACTTTGTTCGGTGTATAAATAGCTTCATAGCCTCTATACAGGCATCATAATTGTATCGGTCTACTTTTTGAGGGTTAAAGGTTAATGTTAAAAAGTACTCCCATTCATTGGAGCGAGTAAGTTCATATACTTTGTTAATTGTGCGATTCATGCTCGAAAGTTGGCTTCTATCTTTACTTTTCTTTTCATCTTTTTTTGGGCTTTTTTTCTTTTTATCCGACGTTTCTGTTTCAGCATCTAAGGCAGTCGTTATATTATCTTTTCGCCCTGAATTTATTGGTTTATCATATACTCTGTATTCCGTCTCCGAGCCATAATCGTATACTTTTACGTTATACAAATGGACTCCTTGTATGCATTCCTGCGTTAAGTGTTGCCATCGTCAAGTATTAAGGAACTTGCCATAATCTCTTGATGTGGCGATGTTTAGATGAAGAGAGGAGAGGGTCAGCCACTACGGGCTACCCCTCCCGCTCTCTCTACGTTACCATTTCTTCATCTAGTACTATCTACACTTATAAATGTACAGCTACAAGGCTATTTGTGGGTATACATAACTAAGGATCTAGTCCGGGTTAACTGGGTGCGGGTTCAAGTCCCGCCGACTGCATTAGCAAGCCTCTACAATATGTAGGGGCTTTTTTAATGCCCAGCCACTATATCTAGTAGAACATATGTTCTGTCTAGTGATAACCTTGTAGTGTAAATGTGTGTATAGTACTACCTAGGCGATTTTTACGCTCCCTATTAAGCTAGAGATTGTCTGGTATTTCACGCCTAAAACCCTATACCTTTGAGCTTCATGGAGATACACGCGTGTAACGCTGATGTCATGATGTCCCAGCATTTGCTGTACATAATATACATCTTCCTTCTCCATTAGCATCCTAGTGGCAAATGTGTGCCTAAATAGATGCGAATTGCCTCGCTTGATACCTGCATGACCCTTTACATATTTGTTGACTATATAGCGGACATTTCGGGCTTTACTTTGTTCACCACCATCATTAACAAATAAATACGGTTTATCCCAGTTTCGAGATTGTATATATCTCATGATAAGACGCTTAGTCTGGGCAGAGAAGGGGACAAGCCTATCAGTTCTTGACTTGGTATTTCTAACTGTAATATAACGCCTATCCAGATTAATATCATCAATCATAAGTCCACAAACTTCTGATTGTCTTAAACCACAATCAAGCATTAATGCAATCATTGTACGTGCTTTCCATTCAAAAGGACTTTTACCCTCAATAGATGCAAAAATTAGCTGTATTTCATCGTCCTCGTAAATTTTCTTTGCCACTATTTTACCCTTGATTTTAGGAAGTTCACGTCTAAAGTCTATGTCTATATGTTTATGAACATACAGCCAATCTAAAAAGACTCTTAGATGCCTTACATAGCTTTTTACCGTATTATCACTTAAATCACGACCACGTAAATCAAGTATATAATTTTTCACTGAAGTAACAGTCAATTCATTCAATGGTTTATCGGTGAAATAGAGGTCTATAAATAAGTGTTCAATAACGTTTCTGTACGTTTGCATCGTTCTAGGTGAAAGTCCCGCCACTTCTTTGTCGAGCATAAATTGCTCAAATGCATCTCGAATGTTCATGTAAAATCTCCTTTTTGTCATTGCTCTATAATTAGTTAAACGTCTGTCAGACGGACGCAGGGGCGTTGCCCCTACAGACCCCACACCGCCGAGGGCGAGGGGTTGTCCTAATGCATCCGCTAGGGTGTATCGTGACACATTGCCCTAAATAGAGAGTGTTGGTCAACCCCCAAGCGATAGCGTGTATTGGTTGCTGTCGGTACGGTCAAGGGTAAACTTTGCTACTGCGTAGCCCTTGACTCGACCTCTTTATCTGGGCTTCAAACGTGAGTTGAAACCTCACCAAATGCTTTTAGTAGAGCGTTCAAATCAGAACCGTCAATAAGGCTTAATTGATATCTTACAATACCGTCATATTCATTCTCATTAAATGCGACAACATAACTTTGTACTTCATATTTGTCGAAAGGATGCGTATGTTTAATGACAGTAAATTTTGAGGTTGCCAATGGTTTAGCTATCTCAATACTATCTTCGTTTACATCATGCTTTACACCGCAAGCCTTTAACATGGCATCTGCCTGACATTCGTCTGTTACTGAGAATCCTTTGTAAGTAATCATCTTTAGTCTCCAATATTCATATCTTAGTTAATCTAACACTGGTAACCCAAACTCATAGTACGTGATGAATTCACGTTCCATCTCAATAAGTACGTCATTAATTATTCGGCTGTATACCTGTTCACGAGGGCTAAGTATCAGATTGTCTAATAACTCAGCTACCGTCCGAAGCTTCTCATGTACACTTTCTATCTCTGGATACTTATATACACTCTCATAGACAGCTTCTGCCCTGCGATAAGCCTCTAAATCAACTATGTCCTTTTCGTTTTCATGAACCCAATAAGGATTGATAGTAACAGGTCTTTGAATTCTTCGGCTGGCTCTTGTTGGCTGAGTTATCTTTACATTTGCTACTTTGATAGTTGTTCCTTGCATTGTTCAATCTCCTTCAATGTCGATGTGACGCATTTGACGTCACTAGATGTTTATAATATAGCACGTGACGCATGTGACGTCAATAGCGTCAAACAAAATAATTGCAATTATTTTATTGTTTATGTATAATCAAGGTGTGACGTCACTTTGATGCGAAGGGAAGATATATGACTAACAAGAGATTTACACTAAGAGTCGATGAAGAACTATTTGATAAAATCAGCTTTGTTGCAGGGCTGAATAGGCGGTCTGCATCAAAAGAAATCGAAATTGCAATAGATAACTACCTTGAAAATTTTAACAGCGAAATACAGACAAAGAACGGCGAACCATTTCACCTATCACAAAACACGTTAAATGATATTAAATTTCATTCAAAATATGAGAATAAAAAATAACCCCCGATTACTCAGGGGTTTTAGTGTGAATGTATTCAATTGTATTTTTATAATCACCAGCGTCAACTTTAACAATTTTATGATAACTCGATTGTTCTTGAATAATCTCCTTTAATTGCTCCTTTTCCGTACTGGTTAGGAGCATTTCTTTTGTATCTGGTTTATTTAAGTTCTTGCTAGACCAATAACGTTTCTTTCCAGGCGTATTAGTAACCAGTTCTTTAGTAATATACTTAGTCAGATAACTGGCAGCTCTTTTGCTATCTTCTACATACTGCATATCACTATGACCAAAATCATAACGTTCCATGTTATAAATTAATCGGACTTTATCCAATAGTTCTTCTGGTATATTTTCTTTCTTAAAAGTGTATTTACCAAAACTATAAACGCCACTATCAATCATCTGTACTTTAGGAATCTGGCTAAATAGACCATGAAAGTGATATGCACCATCTTCATGTAACTCAGGTACAATAACATATTTCATATCTGGATTGTGGTACTTTGTTCGGTGTATAAATAGCTTCATAGCCTCTATACAGGCATCATAATTGTATCGGTCTACTTTTTGAGGGTTAAAGGTTAATGTTAAAAAGTACTCCCATTCATTGGAGCGAGTAAGTTCATATACTTTGTTAATTGTGCGATTCATGCTCGAAAGTTGGCTTCTATCTTTACTTTTCTTTTCATCTTTTTTTGGGCTTTTTTTCTTTTTATCCGACGTTTCTGTTTCAGCATCTAAGGCAGTCGTTATATTATCTTTTCGCCCTGAATTTATTGGTTTATCATATACTCTGTATTCCGTCTCCGAGCCATAATCGTATACTTTTACGTTATACAAATGGACTCCTTGTATGCATTCCTGCGTTAAGTGTTGCCATCGTCAAGTATTAAGGAACTTGCCATAATCTCTTGATGTGGCGATGTTTAGATGAAGAGAGGAGAGGGTCAGCCACTACGGGCTACCCCTCCCGCTCTCTCTACGTTACCATTTCTTCATCTAGTACTATCTACACTTATAAATGTACAGCTACAAGGCTATTTGTGGGTATACATAACTAAGGATCTAGTCCGGGTTAACTGGGTGCGGGTTCAAGTCCCGCCGACTGCATTGAAAATGCTCTTACCATTATGTGGTAGGAGCTTTTTTATTGCTGTTGGCTAATGGGGACTTGAGCGTGGCCTGAGAGAATAAGGTCCAGTGGACCTTTTTCGGTGGAAGTCCCGCCGACTGCATTGCTTAAAAAACGTCAAAACCTTGAGAAATCAACGGTTTTGGCGTTTTTGTATTTTAGTCAACATGGGACCCCTTGGGACCCCTGAGACCATTCATGCCTTTTACGTCTTGGGTTAGCTTTAGTTTAGACATATTCATTTGTCAATAGAGAGCCACCGCACCAGCGGTTTAGTTCACCAATACAACTTTGGATGTATCCAACGGGTGAGGGTCCTTCTCCATATCGGCATGCCCCACGCCAATGGCGATGGTATAGCTGTAGCCTTCCGGTATGGAAAGGACTTCTTTGAACTTTTCACTGTCCTTGCCTTTGAAGACAACAGAAGGCATACCAAGGATGACACTGTCCAGTCCCATGGATTTTGCCGCTAGAGCAATATTCTGAACTGCAATTCCAGCATCCACACCGCTGTAGTTGCTGTCCATCGTTCCGCTGGCGATGATGATCACCGTCGGTGCATCATAAAGCACTTTGTTATTACGTTCTTTTAGTCGATCGATCATGGCTGTTTCATTAATGTCTTCAAAGAAAGCTACTACACCCTGTTCCCATTCAGCCAGCTTCTCTTCATTGCTGATGGCAATAAATTTGTAGTCTTGGCGGTTCATAGCACTTGGTGCTGCAAGGCCTGCTTCAGTCAGCGTCTTGATCTGTTCTTCGGTCAATGCTGTTTTCTTATATGCGCGGATACTGCTGCGTGTCTTTATAGTCTCAATCACTGAATTGCTCATGTTTCTTCTCCTTTTCAACATATTCTATTCACGATTATAACATAATACGGATGCATGACATAATTCAAAATTCCATCTCGTCATTAATAATCGGCATTAAATTTTGATTTGTAGGGGTACTATTTATGATGATGAAGAAACAAATGCACTTAAAGAGAAGGTTGAGAACAATTTTTCACCTGAGAAAGTTCATTATTATCTTTTTTCAAAAAGTGGTTTACACAGGAACTACTTGATTCAACGGATGACTGTGTTCATTTAATTGAAAATTTCATGCTATAATAATACGTGACAGTACAATACATAACAAACGACGAATCGTTATAATAGGAGAGATGATTATGAAATATAATATGCTTCATACATGCTTAAGAGTTATGAATCTTGAGAAGTCTATGGCATTCTATGAGAAGGCTTTGGGATTCAAACAACAGAGCTATAGGGATTTTCCTGATCATAAATTCACATTGGTTTTTTACACCGATGAAGCTGGTCACTATGCAGTAGAACTGACTTACAACTACGATCAAGACCCACCATATACCATTGGTAATGGATTCAGCCATATTGCAGTTGGTGTAAAAGATCTTGAAGGTTCTAGAGAGTTTCATAAGAGTCTCGGATATGAGGTGACCGATCTTAAAGGATTGGCTGGTGGTGCTCCAAAGTATTATTTTGTAAAGGATCCGGATGGATACCTAGTAGAAGTGATACGACAGGATTGAGTGCCTTTATTTAATGGCTATTTCTAGCCTTTTTGAATATCCCGGTATTTCTTTGGTGAGTCACCCATGATCTTCCTGAAGATTCTTGAAAAATACAAAGAATCGTCATACCCTAGATGATACCCTATTTCCTTGATACTTAAGCCTGTTGTGTCTAATAGACTGCAGGCTTTTTGTATTTTTAGATGGATGAAATAGTCAATAGGTGTGAAACCTGTCTGTTCTTTGAACAGATGTATAAGATGACTTTTGCTGATGCTCGTTTGACGTGTGAGTTCATCCAAATCCAGCTTTATCCGAGTATTAGCAAGCATATAATCGATACATAGGTCGACAGGGTTCTTTGAATCAGTGACTTCATTCCTTGTATCAGAAGTATATCGAGTGCCGGAAAGCAATAATCCTAACATATTGGCTAAAGTTACCATATTCTCCATACAATAGCCTTTTTCAAGAAGAGAATAGCAGTTGTAGAAACGGCGAATAAGACTGGAATGCTGTATTTGATCCAATTTGGTGATGAACGTATTTTTGGAAACCAAGTCAATATAAGCTTTGGAGAGGGTACCGTTGAAGTGGCACCAATAAATGCTCCATGGTTCTCTGAAATCTGCTTGGTAGGTATGAGGCATCCCAGCCGGGATGATGCAGAAGTGACCTTTTTCCATAAGATAACTTCCGTCAGGCAGTTCTATAGAGCCTTTTCCATCAACACAGAATATAAAGATATGATTATCACTGCCGGTTTCTCTTTGGCGACGATGGCCATTTGCACTTGGGAAATAGCCTATATCTGTCACATATAGCGAGGATACAATAGGATTATTTAGACTGTTGGCTATGACATTTTTAGGAACGACAATGAGCTTTTCGTGAAGGAATCCATCTTTTTTAAATAGTGTATTCATATGTTCAGTTTATCACAGTATGAAGGATAAGCCTACTAACTTTTAGAATATAATCCATATATGTCGTATTATTATCAATGTATCAATGAGTGAACAGGGATTATAATGCAACTATAATATACTTGTTTGAAAGTGAGGAATGTCGTGTGGTTAAAGATGATGCTGTGATATTAAAGGAACCAAAGATGTGGGTTGATACAATCGAGCTCCCAACCTATGAGGTGGGGGAACCTAACAAGAATCCTTTGTTTTTAGAGAAGAGAGTATATCAAGGTAGTTCAGGTAAGATTTATCCTTTGGCGTTCACGGATACTATTGCAGATGTAAAGATCATGAAATCCTATGAAGTCATTTACCTTGAGAATGAATACATCAAAGTGATGATCATGCCTGAGATGGGTGGAAAGATTTACAGAGCGCTGGATAAGACCAATAACTATGATTTTGTGTACTACAATCAAGTGGTGAAACCAGCCTTGGTAGGTCTTGTTGGTCCATGGGTGTCTGGTGGTATTGAATTCAACTGGCCACAACATCACCGTCCAAGCACATATGCGCCTGTTGAATATACACTTGTCGAGAATGAGGATGGTTCAAAGACTTGTTGGGTCAGCGAAATTGACAGGATGTATGGAACTAAAGGTAAAGCAGGATTCACTCTCTACAAGGATAAAGCTTATATTGAAATAAAGGGTCAGCTTTACAACAGGACGGAAACGCCACAGACATTCTTATGGTGGGCTAACCCTGCAGTGGCAGTCAATGACTATACCAAATCTATTTTCCCACCGGATGTGCATGCTGTTTTCGACCATGGTAAGAGAGATGTCAGCAAGTTCCCGATTGCCACAGGTGAGTACTATAAAATGGATTACTCGGCTGGCGTTGATATTTCAAGATACAAAAACATCCCAGTACCTACTTCTTATATGGCGTATCACTCAGACTATAATTTTGTCGGTGGCTATGACTTTGGGGTTGGTGCGGGAATTCTCCACTTTGCCAGTCATCATATATCTCCAGGTAAAAAACAATGGACCTGGGGTAACGGCGATTTCGGACAGGCGTGGGACCGAAATCTAACAGACGAAGACGGACCATATATTGAATTGATGACTGGTATCTATACGGACAACCAGCCTGACTTCACATGGCTCGCTCCAAAAGAAGGTAAGACATTTACCCAATATTTCATGCCTTATAAAGCGGTTGGGGAAGTCAAGAATGCCACTCTTGAAGCATTGATTAATCTTGAGATTGAAGAAGATAAAGCGAAGATTGCACTCTATGTTCCATCACCAGTGACGGACATTCAGTTGGTGCTTCTTGAAAAAGGAAAAACCATTTTCAATGAGACCATCAAGTCCTTGACACCTGTAGAATCTTACGAGAAAAGTATTGAATTGACAACAGCAGCGCCAGAGCATGATTATATGCTGTTAGTGCTTGACAGTAAAGGCAGGGAAATCATTTCCTATCAAGGGAAGAAAGAGGAAATCCTCGAAACACCAGATCCTGCGACAGCACCTAGCGCGCCAGAGGATATGCTATGCTGTGAAGAACTTTTCCTTACCGGTCAGCATATCGAACAGTACAGGCACGCAACGTATTTACCTGAAGACTACTATCTCGAAGCGCTTAAGAGGAATCCTGAAGATATCCGTAATAATAATGCATACGGTTTGCTTATGTACAGAAGAGGTCGTTTTGATATTGCCAAGAAGCATTTTGAGGCAGCCGTCAAAGCCGTTACAAAAAGGAATCCGAACCCATATGACAGTGAACCATATTATAATCTTGGCCTTGCACTGAAAAAATTGGGCAATCTGGATGCGGCTTATGCAGCCTTCTATAAGTCAACTTGGAATGGTGCATGGCAAAACAGTGGCTTTTACGAAGTAGCATCAATTGATACAATTAAAAAAGACTATACTTCTGCGCTGGACCACGCCACCAAATCCATTGTTAGAAACAGCTATGATATTAAAGCAAGAGGCTTGAAATCTGCAATTTTAAGAATCATGGGTAACACAAAAGTGGCTCTGGCTTTAACTAAGGAGACTCTGGAAATCGACTGCACTTCTTTTGTAGCATTGTATGAGATTTATAAACTCGCATCGGAACCGAATAAGGAAGCTGCCAAAGAAAACCTTGTCAGACTATTGAGAAATGATGACCAGAATTACATAGAATTGGCTTCGGATTATGGTATGTCAGGGCTGTATGAAGAAGCATTGGAGATTCTAGGCTTCTATCTTGAGAATGTCGGTGAGGAAGATGCCTATGCAATGATTTATTACTTCATGGGTTATTTCGCTCAGAAGCAAGGAGGCTGTGAAGATGCATCGACATATTTTGCCAAAGCAGCTACCGCAAAACCGGATTATTGTTTTCCACATCGTTTGGATGAACTGATTGTTCTGGAAGCAGCGATTGCTTATAATGACGCAGACAGCAAGGCGATGTATTATCTTGGGAACCTTTATTACGATAAACGTCAGTATGATATGGCAATGGACCTTTGGAAGAGGAGCATCGATGTAGATCCTGACTTTGCAACATCGAACCGTAACCTTGCACTTGCATATGTGAACAAGAAAAATGACCTTGAAAATGGTCTTGACTTCCTTGAAAAAGCTTTTGACTGCAACAAAGAAGATGCACGGGTATTCTTCGAGTTGGATCAGCTGTACAAGAAGCTTAACTACAGTTATGAAAAACGTCTGGCCTTCATGGAAAGATATACGACGCTTGTGCACAGCAGAGACGATCTTCTGACAGAATACCTTGCGGTACTCAACAATATGGGTGCCTATGAGACCGCTTTGAAAGAAATCGATGCTCATAACTTTAAGCCATGGGAAGGTGGCGAAGGTAAAGTTACGGCTCAATATAAGCGGTGCCGTATTGAACTTGCCAAGAAAGCAATCAAGAATGAAGCTTTTAATGAAGCGATTGATCTTCTTGAAGCATGCAAAGTATACCCACATAACCTTGGGGAAGGTAAGCTGATGAACACGGCTGAGAACGATATTGACTACTTTATTGGCATTTGTTACGAGAAGCTTGGTAAAGAGGGCATGGCAGAAATGCACTTTCAGCTTGCTTCAACCGGGATTGATGAACCGACTGACGCAATGTTCTACAATGATCAACCAGCGGACATGATGTTCTACCAAGGCTTGGCTTATCTCAAGCTTGGAGAGGTTGATAAGGCGAAATCAGAGTTCAACAGAATGTATGACTTTGGAGAAAAGCACATACATGATGACTTGAAGATTGACTACTTCGCTGTTTCACTGCCAGACTTCCTTGTGTTTGATGAGGATTTGAATGTCAAGAATATCATTCACTGTAAATATCTGATGGCACTGGGACTACTTGGTAAAGGAGAAACAGACAAGGCTATGTCCTATTTGAAAGACTGTCATGACATGAACAATGGTCATCAAGGCGTATATTTCCATATGCATATTAAAGAGATGTTGGCATTTTAAGTAAGATCGACATGATGCAATTCAAAGGTAAACAAATAAAAGATCTTTCAGCGCTTAAATGAGTGCTGAAAGATCTTTTTAAGTATGGATATTAATCTACATCTCCATTTATATAAAATGCAAATAAGGTTTACAACTCTTAAACCAGGTCAATCTCTATTAATCGAACCTCCAAAGGCGCAAGAGTTCTAGAAAGTTCTAGGATACCGTCTTCGATGGTGTGGTAGCCGAGTTCGATTCCAGGGTAAGACAACTGGCGAAGGGTTGTGATATCTTCCTTGCGCAGTGAAGGACGGGCGCCGATTCGGACCCAAGCATCGTAGCTACTGCCGGCATCCTGGCTGATGATGTGGTCTTTAACAACAGCACCCTTATATGGCAGGTTGTTGAAGTTGAGATGGAACTTGGCTTGCTTCTTCTCACTGAAGGCGGCGTAGCGGTTGTCAGTGGATACATCGAATAGAATGCCGGTGGCGAATAGTTTTGAAAAGTGTTCGTAGTTATAGACGATGGCACTTATTTTTTTATTGGATTTGGTGATGAAATAACCGTTGCCTTTGGCAATCAATGTGTCCTGAAGTTGACTGATCAACTTGAAGACATTGTAGTGAGCCTTTGGTATGCCATTGTAAGTGAACAAACCAAGTCCACCGTGAAACAAGTCTTTAGGAATGGGCATTTCTTCTATAAAGTCAGTCAGTACCCAGTAGCCATAGGATTCCAATCTATCATAATTCTCAAGAAGGTTCTTTGCCAGATAACATGACTTGAAACAGGTGTCATTGATTAGATCACGTTGAGAAACTGTCAGGTTCCATTCGGTAAGGTATATAGGAAAGTCATCAATATCCAGCTGTCTTTGGTCTTGTTTGATGGCATTGATGAATTTGTTGAATGCAAAAGGATCCTCGTTCATCGGGCAAGGCTTGGCTAGGTTGTCCAATGTGAAGCTCTCAAAGAAATTGGCGTGCTGGCTGGAAAAATCATTGTCGTAATAATGAATGTTCAGAAAGTCGGCGCTACAATCGTTGGCTAGCCCATAATGAAATAAATCCAATGCCCATCGCTGATCTGAGTTGGGTTGGAGCAGTAGGGAAGGTGTACCGAATTTCACATCAGGACATATTTTTTTTACGGCTTTGTAGGTCGCACGGTAAAAATCAAAGAACTCATTTTGAGATTCCCAGCCAAAGCTTTCAGTAGAGCCGTCAGGCTCATTCCATACACAGAAGAGCCAACTGGTCACTTTATTGATGCCGTACTCAACAACAAGGTGTATAACAAATGCTTCTACCAAGTCAATCCATTTGATCAGGTCTTTTGGTGGTGATGTGTTGAAATGCCACATATCAATCATCTTCTTTGGGTCTGCTGCAAGGGCTATTGGCATGAAAGATATCTGCATGAATGGTTTCAACCCCACACTCAGAAGAAAATCAATGACTTTATCCACAAGGGTGAAGCTGTAAGAGGGATTGCCGGTTTTATCTTCCGTGTAGACCATCATCTCATCAGAGAGGATACCGTGGAATTTCACATAGGAGAAGCCAATCTCTGATTGGGAACGCCTAACCATTTCCTGTACTTCAGAGTATAAGAATTGTTTTGCGCTACCGACAGTGCACATTGTCTTGAACTTATGGGATAAAGGCAATCCATCTTGAGAAAAGTCAACCGTACCACTATCAAAATGAAGGTTATTATACCTAATTTGCTGACTGAGTCCGAAGTTATTGGTCGCTTGGAGGGGGGATAGATACTTGGATAAAGAATCAAAGGACTTGCTATCGTCCTGAATTGACTGTATGGAAGAGTCGGAGGCATCATGTTGGCTGGTTCGGCGGTATTGGCTTGGAAGCATATGGTACTTTTCCTTGAAGGCTTTCGTGAAGGAACGATAATCACTAAAACCATTACCAAGAGCAATCTGCTCAAGTGGATCATTTGTCGTAAGCATCTCATTAACAGCAGAGGTGAGTCGCCTTTCATTATAGTATTGCAAGAAGGTGGTGCCGGTTTCTTTCTTAAAGAAGGTGGACAGGTAGGAAGGGGTAATTGAAAAATAATCGGCCATATTGCTGAGTTGGATATTCTCTTTATAGTGTTCATCTACGTAGCATATTATCTCTTGTATTCGATTTTTTTTCTCAGGGTTATTGAAACGCAAGGGGGCATTAGTAAGAAAATTATCCATAAAATGACTGACTAGAGCATAGAGGAGGCTCAGCGTCATATATCTGTTCTCGCCGGAAGAACTGACTTTAACTAGATGGGCCACGAGCTGTCTTGTATAGTTATATCTTGAATTATATGTGTCGTCACAGGAATTAAGGTCAAAGTAAGAATCGTCCTGTTGGTTGAACTTTAGATGGTTCAACTGGATAGAAAGGGATAAGATTTCATACTGATCGCCATAGATGACGTGGTTGGCATCTGGGTTGATAAGTACTATATCCTCATTCTTTGCAGTGTACTTCTTATCATCGATGACAATGCTTGCTGAGCCGCTAAGGACAAAAAGCAGCTCTGTCGATGGGTGCCAATGGACAGTCGGAATATCATTCTTATAAATCTGAATGTTAATGGGAAGGTCCTTCGGGAAAGTAATTAGGTTTTGTATGCTGTTCATGGTTGATCATCTCCTTAATAAAATGATAGATGCTAATCGTCATGTTGTCAATAAAATGTACATACAATTCGAATGTACTTTGGAAAGATATTACAATGAACAATTTATTATGCATTAGCATACATATTATTTTTTGTTGAGGAAAATGGCATAGCAATCTTGGAATTATATGAAGAAATGATGGGAAATCTGCCAAAAACCCCCGTTAAAATGATTGAGCAAAGCTCCTATAATGAATATACATCTGGTGACCAAGCTACATTAGGAATGCTGAGTAGGGTTACCATGCAGTATCAAACAATGTAAATATTTTAGGAGGTATTCTTATGTTTGGTAAGAAGAAACGCAATTTATTGGGAATGTTAGCAATACTCACGATCATGAGCGTGCTAGCTGTGGGATGTTCATCCGGTGATGCTGGAAGCGAATCAGCAACAGAGACAACAAGCACACAGGCAGGTACAGAATCAAGCACTGAGACATCTGGAGAGACATCAACAGCAGCAGAAAGTAATGGAACAATCATGTGGTTGTCAAACCTTTCATCTGGTGTTCAGTACGAAACTGTTGTCAATTACATGAATAAACTTTGTGGTGAACTCGGGTATGAATTCAAAGTTGTTTATGGTGACATGTTCAATGATCCTGCCGGTAACCTTTCGGCGGTTAAGAACAACATGAGCGATGATGTCGTAGGTCTTATTGCCAGCCAAGATGGTGGTCTTAAGGACATCATGGCTGAGTACCCAGAACTTTATGTTGTTGGTTACAACGCTGATATGAGATCCGTATTCAATGCCGGTGGAACAAACGAAGCTTTGGCAGAGAATGATCATTTCTTAGGGACAATCGCAGATGGTTTTGCAGATGGTGCTGACCTTGGTCTTCTTATGGCACAGCAAGTGATTGAAGGCGGTTACAAAACAGTATCTGTCATCAAGTTCCCAGGATATGCATATCCGAATCTTGATGAAGCCGATGCTGGCTTTACTGAAGCGATTGAAGCATACAACTCTACAGCAGCGGATGCTGACAAGATTACAATTGTTGGTGAAACAAAAGTCCTTGAATTCTCACCTCTTGAAGAAACTTATTTCTTTGAGACAGGTTATAACGAGTTAGACGCAATCATCGGTCTTTGTGCTGGTGTTGACTTTGTTTACCCAACAATGAAAACAGCCATTGCAAACGGTAGTGCTAACGTTAACATGAAGCTTCTTACTGGTGGTTTCAATGAAAACGAGACAATCGTAGCAGATATCGGTGGTGAAGGTGTCATCCAACTTCTTCAAATCTCTCCATCTGAAAACGTTGCTTGGTCCTTGATCATGCTTGACAACGCACTTGTTGGTGGTATGTACAGCGACTTCAGCGATTCAGAGGCGATTGATTCCGTACCGTACTTGATTGGCAGCTCAGAAGACATCAACAACGTAATGACAAAATCAATGACTGGTACTGCAGACGTAAGTCTTGCACAACTTAGTGATGCAGACATCGAGAGCGTATTGACTAGATTCAATGAGGGTGCTACTTACAGCGACCTTAAGATTCTCTTCTCATCCAAGCAATTAGCTACAGAAGCTTTGAAATAATTAACACCATTGGCTAAAATACTGTCCGCTGGTGCGGTTGGTGAAAAGAGATAATGAGTAGGGCTGGGAAATAGAAAGAGGAGGGGAGACTTTAGCAAATATGCGCTAGGTCCCCCTCTTCAATATCTCACCCGATTGGTATAACCCCTGTGAACAACGATTAGATATGGCATTGCAATGAGCAGTTGCCGATGTGATATGAAAAGGAAGAAATAAATGAGTGATAGGACAGTTTTTAGGGCAGAAAAACTGAATAAGAACTATGGACCGACCATAGCGCTGAAAAACGTTGATATTGAAATCAAACGTGGCGAAATCAGAGGACTTGTCGGCGAAAACGGATCAGGCAAATCAACTATTATGTCCGTTGCATCAGGCATGCAGAGTGCAACCAGCGGTGACATGTTCTATAAAGGCGCACCTTGGTCCCCTGACAGTATGATTGAAGCTGCCAAAGAAGGAATCGCTATGATCCTTCAGGAAGCCAATACGATTGGGAATGTGACGGTTGCCCAGAATATCTATGCAGGAAGAGAAAAGGAATTCTCACGATTCGGTGTTATCAATATGAAAAAAATGATTCGGTCAGCAAACGAAATGCTGAGGTCTTATGATATAAACCACATCGATGCAGGTAGAATCATCGACTCTTACACTTTCGAGGACCGTAAGCTGATAGAAATTGTCAGGGCAGTCAGTGAAGAGCCGGAGATTCTTGTTGTGGATGAGACGACAACAGCGTTGTCTCACGAAGGAAGGGATATCCTCTACCGTTTGATAAAAGATATGGCGGACAACGACAAGAGCGTCATTCTTATCTCCCATGACATGGAAGAGATCATCGAGCACTGTACCACGTTGACGGTTCTGCGTGACGGTGACATCATCGGTCATCTTGAAAAGAATGATATGCAAGCTCTTCAAGCTGAGAAGCGAATACGTTATATGATGGTAGGTAGAGAAATCGGTGATAAGTATTATAGAGAGGACTTTGATTGCAGTCACTCTGATGAAGCGGTCCTGGTCATCGATCAAGTGACTTCAGGTCCGATAGAAGATTTCTCGCTGACGTTGCATAAAGGTCAGATTCTGGGTATCGGTGGTCTTTCTGGAAGTGGCATGCACGAAATCGGTCGTATCGCTTACGGCCTAGAGAAGTTAAAAAAAGGAAGTGTCACCTGTAAAGATGAGCCGATTACGGACTGTCTTAAAGCCATCGAAAAAGGTGTTGGCTACATCTCTAAGAACAGGGACAGTGAGGCCCTCATCCTTGAAGGCTCTATCAAAGACAATATCTGTCTTCCATCTTTAGAAAGAATGGGTGAAAAGACATTGATTCACCCCAATAAGGAACAAAGCCTTTCCAATCAGGAAATTGACGCCTTCAAAATCAAGTGTGGCAGCGGGGAACAATGGGTCAATACCCTTTCTGGTGGTAACAAACAGAAGGTATCCTTTGCCAAATGGACAGCAAAAGGCTCTGACATCATTATTATGGACAGTCCGACACGTGGTGTGGACATTGGTGTTAAGCAATCCATGTACCAATTGATTGAAGAGATGAAATCTGAAGGCAAAGCAATCCTGATGATTTCTGAGGAACTTTCTGAGTTGATTGGTATGTCCGATCAACTGGTCATCATGAAGGACTTTAAAGTATCCAAGGTGTTTGACAGGACTAAAGACCTTAAAGAGACGGACATCATAGATTATATGATTTAGGAAAGGTGAAATAATGAAGTTGATTAATGTCATTAAACAAAACGGGCAAAGCATCAGTGTCTACGGTGGCCTGATTGCTTGTCTGATTCTGTTCACAATATTTCCGCCTCTTAGAGGCGAAAACCTATGGACGGCAGCTAAGTTATCCATATTGATGAGTGATGTTATCGTGTTGGCACTGCTTTCAGTAGGCGCGATATTCATCTATTCCCTCGGTAGCATGGACATCAGTGTCGGTAAACAGGTTGGTGTCTACGCAACAATCATGGTTGTCATGGGTAACCGTACAGGCTCCATGGTGCCTGGGATTCTTATATGCATCGTCATAGCCATCGTCATTGCTGCGATCAATGCATCCGCCGGTGATCTTCTTAATATCCATCCGATCATCTCATCCTTGGTATTCATGATGGTCCTTGGTGGTATCAGTTCCATCGTTTATAACACCATCGGATCAAGGAATGTTTCACTTAGAACTGTCGATTACAGCATCTTTAAGAACCCATGGTTCATGCTTGCGGTCCTCGTTATTGAATTCATTGTTGTCGCTTATTTCTTCAACTTTACCAAATACGGTAAATACGCAAGAGCCATTGGTGCCAATCCAGCGGTTGCAAGACAATGCGGTATCAACATCATGCGTTACAAGATCATCAGTTATATGTTCATGGGCGCAGCCATTGTTCTTGCATCCATGTTCCAGATGGGTTATACAGGTTCAGCATCAGATGCTACAGGTACCGGGTTCGAAATGAACGTCATGGTAGCACTGATCCTTGGTGGCATGCCACTTTCCGGTGGTATGAAATCCAGAGTTGTCTATGCGGTTGTCGGTGCTTTGACATTCTCACTTCTTAACGTGGGATTGCCAATGATGGGCGCACAACCAAACCAGGTATTCATCATCAAAGGTCTTATATTCCTGGTTGTTGTATTGTTGACAAGCCGTAAAGCAAGCGGCGTATTGCCAAGGTAGGAGGTAACGATGAATAAGTTGGTCGATTTACTGAAAAGAACAGCGGTATCCATTGCCTTGCCGTTGCTCATGTTTTTGATAATGCTTTGGGCGACCAGAGCGAAAGGCATCAGTTATTACGGCACATGGCCAATGTGGCGTGCGCTGATTGTTGAAGCAGCAGCCATGATCACAACAGCTTTTGGTATTGGTATACAGTTCAAAAGCGGCAGGTTCGATTTCTCCGGTGGTGGGATCATGCTTGTGGCATCCATCATTGCAGGGAGAGTCGCTGCTGCCAATGATAACAACATAATGATCTTCCTTGTCTTAAGCCTTGTTGTAAGCATCGTCTTGAGCATGTTGGTCGCAATGGTATATATATACGGTCGTTTGCCAATCGTTATTGCAACCATCGGTATGGCCTTGATCTATGAATCATTGACCACCCTTCTTTACAGCGGTGGTGGTATCAACCTGGTTGCCAATATGACCCTTAAGAAAATGTCCACTTACCCTACAGTATTGGTGCCGCTGGTATTGGCAATCCTTCTGTACGGTTTCTATAGCAAGTTCACGGTTGTTGGTGCTCAGTCCGTACTTTTGGCGAATAACCAGCAGTCCTCTGTGAACATCGGTATCAACGAGAAGAAAAACATTCTGATCACTTATTTTTACAGTGGTGTTCTTTACGGCTTTGCGACAATGATCTATGCATCCCTTGGGATTCATCAGGCGGCCTTTACTTCATTGGTAACGGTTGGGGCATTGTTCAGCAACATTCTTCCGGTATTCATCGGTTTGATGTTGGTTGCCTACTGTGGTGACACCATCGGTATCATTTTGGGATCACTGACACTTGTCCTGATGTCATATGGACTTAACGCCATATTCAGTGCAGAGATGGGATCTGCCATTTCTACCATCATTACAGGTTTGTTCATCTTCGGCATTAACGTCGTTTCGGCAAAAGGTAGATTATTCGTTAACAGGATTAGAGAAGGTCTGTTTCAAAAGGTGGCCTAATTGGAGGGTATTATGATTGATTTGAAAGCAAAACCATTTAACTTGACTGAAGAACAAGTCGCATGGGTGAACGACACATTTTCATCCATGAACGATGATGAAAAAATTGAGCAACTGTTCTGCCCACTTCTTTATTCTAATGATCCTGGTTATCTTGCCATGATGATGGGAAGGTTCAAATTCGGCGGACTCATGTTCAGACCGGGTGCGGCTGAGGAAATCGCCACAGCAATCAACACAGTAAAGGCTGCCAGCAAGGTTCCATTGCTGTTATCAGCAAACCTTGAAGATGGTGGTTCCGGTATCGCCAACGAAGGTACTTATGTCGGTAGACAGATGCTGATTGGTGCTACAGGTAAATCAGAGCGTGCCTATGAACTTGGTAGTGTATGCGGTAAAGAAGGAATGGCTGTTGGCATCAACTGGTCCTTCTCTCCGATTGTTGATATAGACATGAACTGGAGTAACCCGATTACGAATGTCAGAACTTATGGTGATGATGTGGACAAGGTGAGCGATATGGCCTCTGCATACGTTAAAGGTATGGAAGAAGCAGCCATGATTCCGACCATTAAGCACTTCCCTGGTGATGGTGTCGATGGAAGAGACCAACACCTTGTAACATCTGTAAACAGTCTTGGTATCGATGAATGGGAAAATTCCTTCGGTAAAGTCTACCGCAGGCTCATTGCAGAGGGAGCACCGACAATCATGGTAGGTCATATTGCTATGCCGGCCATGGAAGAATTTGTTGATGGCAAACCATGCGAAAAGGTTATTCCAGCTTCAGTATCCAAGAATGTTCTTGAAGGCTATCTTAGAAAAGAGATGGGCTTCAATGGCCTGTTGATTACAGATGCCAGCCCAATGGTTGGTCTTGCGGCAGTAACTGAGCGTCACCTTGCAGTACCTAGGGCAATCGAGAACGGGTGTGACATGTTCCTCTTTACAAGAGACCTTGAGGAAGACATCAAGTTCATGAAAGAGGGTTATGCAAATGGCATCTTATCCGAAGAGCGTCTGAATGCGGCAGTAACGAGAATCCTTGCACTTAAGGCATCTAAAGTCATTCCTGTATTGGACCAAGCGGGTACTGGTGATATGAGTGTATTGAGTTGTGACGAGCACATGGCTATTGCAGCGGCCGTTGCTGACGAAGGGATCACCCTTGTAAAAGACACTCAAGATATGTTGCCGTTATCACCAGCGAAGCATAAGAAAGTGTTGCTTCAGATCATCGGTGACTTTGCATCAAATGAGCGCGTGTACAGCCACTTCGAAAAGAAATTTATCGAAGAAGGCTTTGACGTGACCAAATATGTGCCGGAGACAATGGAAACAATTTTCCTCAATGCGGATGTGGCAAGCTTCAAGAGCATATATGATGCTGTCATCTATATAGGTAACATTGAAAATGCCAGCAACAAAACAGTGGCAAGAATCAACTGGCACACACTGTTCGGAGCAGGTAACAACCTTCCTTGGTTTGCAACTGAAGTACCGACAATGTTCATCAGTGTAGGCAATCCCTACCACTTGTACGATGTACCGATGATCAAAACATTTGTCAATGCGTATTGTCACGCACCATCAGTGATTGATGCGGTCATTGATAAAGTTATGGGACGAAGCGACTTTAAAGGGGCATCACCGATGGATCCATTCTGCGGTCAATGGGATACAAGATTCTAAGGTGGTGAAAGGAATAGATATGAAGATATTCGATATGCAAACAAACCACATGGACAACCCTCTTGGCGTAGACTGGTCAAAAGTTAAACTCAGCTTCAGAGCCACAGAAGGCCATAGATTCAGTCTATCTGTCATAGAAGAGACGACAGGTGCACAGGTTTACACTGCGCCGGTTGACTTGGCAGATACAGGGAATGTATATATTGAAGGGCTCTTGAAGCCAGGACTTAGATATAAATGGCAGGTAAGTGTCGATAACTATGAAAGCGATGATGCTGTATTTGAAACAGCATCAGTCCTTGATGCACCATTCATCACACCACAGGCATCACACTCTGTACCGACATTTTTCACTGATTTTGAAGCCGGGAAAGTAAAGTCCGCCCGTCTCTATATAACAGGACTAGGTCTTTACCATGCTAAGATCAATGGCGAACGTGTCGGGGACAAATATCTGGCACCATACTTCAATGACTACAATGATTATTTGAGGTATCAGACCTATGATATTACAGAGATGCTTGAAGATGACAACCGAATAGAAGTCGTTGTTGGTGATGGTTGGTATATGGGTAGATTCGGTATTGATGGCCACGGTGGCAACACATATGGCAGTCAGTACCTGCTCAGTGCCAAGATTGTCATTGAGGAAGAAGATGGCAGTATCAAGGTCATTGGAACAGATAAGTCATGGCAATGCCATACCAGCTATGTAACAAAGACAGCCATCTATGATGGCGAAACAAGAGACGATATGGTGACATTGTCCGAACCGGGCTGTGTCAAGACTGTAAAGACGGACTACCGTTTGGAGCCGGATTTCAGTGAACCGATTGTCGAGAAGTTGGTTCTGAAGCCGACACTTTATACGAGCCCTAGCGGTCAGACCATCCTTGATTTCGGACAGAACATGGTGGGTGTCTGTCGATTTGTCAACAGGTTGGGGGCAGGCAAGAGCCTGAAGCTTTCCTTTGGTGAGATCCTTCAGGACGATGAATTCTACAACGATAACTATAGAAGCGCCGATGCGATTTATCACTACACATCAGACGGTCAGGTGAAAGAAGTCGAACCATATTTCACTTTCTATGGTTTCCGATATGTATTGGTTGAAGGACTAGAGACGGTCGATCCGGAAGACTTTGGTGGTGTTGTCTTAAGCTCTGGCCTTAGGGAGACTTTAGAAGTCTCAACGTCTCACTTTCAGTTGAATCAACTCATGAAGAACACACTCTGGGGTCAGCGAGGCAACTTCATGGACGTACCAACAGATTGCCCTCAGAGGGACGAACGTCTTGGTTGGACAGCGGATGCTCAAGTGTTCGTCAGCACGGCATGTTATCAAATGGACAGCTTCAACTTCTATGAGAAGTTTATACGTGATATGCGATACGACCAAAGAACTTTCTATGACGGGGACATTCCCATGTATTGTCCTTCATTGAAGAAATCTTCAGGAAATGGCGGCGCCGTATGGGCAGACGCAGCAACCATCATTCCTTGGGAGCTGTATCAGGCCTATGGCGATGTCCATCAGCTTGAACATGATTATCCGATGATGTATGATTATGTGGAAACATTGATTCGTAAGGATGAAGCGATCAATAATACTCATATCATGACAGAAGGGTTCACCTTCGGTGACTGGCTTGCACAAGATGGTGTCTGCGACCAGTCTATGAAAGGTGGTACAGACGATAACTATATCAAGACCATGTACTACTATCGAAGCCTTCAGTTGATTAGCAAAGCGGCAAGGGTTATCGGCAAAGAAAAAGATGCCAAAAGATACCTTCAAAAAGCCGAGCAAGTCAAAACATCCATCTTGCATGAGTTCTTTACACGTTCTGGCAGATTGAGTATCGATACCCAGACAGCCTACATCCTGTCCTTGGCTTTTGAGATCTACGAAAGTAAAGCAAGGGTGATTGAAGGATTCAAGGATAGACTCAAAAAGGATTTCTTCAAGATCAAGAGTGGTTTTACCGGGACACCGTTATTCCTCAAGACCCTTTTTGAAAACGGCATGGACGAAGAAGCGTACCGTATCCTCTTCAACGAAGACCTTCCAGGTTGGTTCTACGCCATCAATATGGGCGCTACAACCATTTGGGAACGTTGGAATTCATTGAATCCAGACGGAAAGATCAGCGGAACTATGATGAATTCTTTTAACCACTATGCTTTTGGTGCAGTGTGTGAAGCGGTCTATGCTTATATTGCAGGTCTTAAGTGCGAAACGCCAGGATGGAAGAAAGCCCTGATTGCACCTAAGCTGAGCCATCAACTAAAGGATATGAAGATTGCCTACCAGTCACCGGTTGGTGAGTATAAGGTAGAGTGGTCCATTACCGGAGGTAAGAATTTCAAGATGAGTGTCACCATACCATACGGTGCTGAAGCGACAGTGGTCTTACCGGAGTATAATGGTAACTCAACGTATGTTCTGCAGGAAGGTACTTACAATTATGCCTATGAACTGGCGAGGGATATGATACATCCGTTCGGTCCTGGGTCATATGTGATGGACGTTCTGAACAATGAAGAAGCAGTTAAGATATTTAGGGAGTTATGCCCTCAGGCGAGTGCAATTGTTTCTGGTGAGAATAAGGAATTCACCATCATGCGTGTTGCAGAGCTTGCCTATCTTGATATGTTCGGTGTTTCTCATGAACAAATGGGTAAACTGATTAAACGCCTTGCCAAGGTGGAGGTATAAAATGATAGAAGCAGTGATTTTTGATTTGGACGGTGTGTTGGTTCATACAGACAACTACCACTACATCGCATGGAAAAAAATAGCCGACAGGGAAGGTCTTGCTTTTGATGAAGAGATGAATCATCAGCTTAGAGGTGTTTCAAGAAGAGAAAGTCTTCAGATCATTCTTAACAACAACGATAAGACGGTAGATGAAGAAAGGATGTTGATCCTTCTTGAAGATAAGAACAACATCTATGTTGCCCTTCTTGAGGAGATGTCCCAGGCGGATGTGACAGATGAGGTGATGCATACGCTGACAGCTCTTAGAGAAAAAGGTATCAAGACGGCGATCGGCAGTTCAAGCAGAAATGCCAAGTTGATTCTTAAGAAGACAGGGATGACAGATCAGTTTGATGCCATCAGCGATGGTACGAACATCACCAATAGCAAGCCGGATCCGGAAGTGTTCCAAAAAGCTGCCCGGATGCTTGGGAAGTCACCAGCTGCCTGTCTGGTTCTAGAAGATGCAGGGGCAGGTGTTGAAGCGGGCCATGCAGGCGGATTTCCGACTGCAGGTATCGGTGAAGCAAGTCAGCACCCTGATGTGACGCATCCGATTAAGAGTATTGATGAGATTCTGAAGCTTTTGTAATAAAAGTAAGATTTACTAAACTGTATAATCCGAATTAGAAATTACATACCTTGATAAAGTATATAGTATCTAACTGAAAGCAATATGATTGAGATTATATAAGAGCCCGTTGGATTTGAAATGTTGCCGATTCCACGGGCTTTATTGCGTGGTCCTTACAAATCCAAATTTATAAAGAATTTGATTTGTAAGGACGTTTTATCATCCAAGATACATTCCGTATGATCAACTAAATAGACATTCTGGAGTCATTCTATTAATGTGCTTAATAGCTTATAATTGGCTTGTATGTCACATATTGAAATATGAAAGGAACGTAAATTATTATGAATAAAAACAATAAATTTGGAAGTTTAGCAATTTTATCCATCTTCTTTTTAATGCCAGGTGGGCTGATTATCAATCCTGCATTACAGGATCTGGCTCAAAAATTTCCACAGATACCATATACCATTGTGTTAATGTTATCGACCTTACCCTCTTTGACAGTGGTTCCGTCAACACTGATTTCTGGTGCTATTGCTGGGAAGAAGGTGAAATACAAGACGATACTGATGATAGCATCAACCTTATTTGTTGTTGGTGGTGCACTACCTTTCTTTATGAGTAATTTTTATGTCATCCTTATAACAAGAGCTTTTTTTGGCATTGGTGTAGGGCTTGCAACACCTCTCGGTAATGCGTTGGTAATTGGGCTTTTTGATGGAAAAGAACGTGTCAAAATGATGGGCTTGGGAACACTCGTGCTGAATCTAGGTAGTTCGATTTTCTTTTTTCTAGGGGGATATGTATGTGCTATAAATGTGAATTATACATGGTTCGTACATCTGGTGGGTTTGATACCTATGTTACTTATCATGAAGTATCTACCTGAGGTTGAGATCGTTGATGAAGAAACAAAGGGCGAGATCAAATTACCGGTAGGTGTATATGGGATAGCAGGTGTTTATGGCCTTATATTTTTACTAGTTAATGCCATGATTCTAAATATGTCGACAATACTAATTAGTGAAAACATCGGAACAGCGGCTGCAGCCGGAACCATTTTGTCTATGTACACTGTAGGCGGTATTATAGGTGGGGCCTTATTTGCTGGTGTTTATAAGATTACTGGTAAATTTACAATACCGATAGCATTATTATTTTTAGGTGTTTCCTTTACAATTGTCAATTATTCACAAAGTATTATAATGATGACTATTGGCTGTACTTTATTAGGCGTTGCGTTGTTCATTATATGGCCAGCTGTAATCATTGAGGTTGGGCATATTTCACCGCTAAACGCTTCTGCAATGGGTTCGGCGATTATTTTGGCAGTGACGAATTTTTGTGGCTTTTTGTCATCTTTTTATATTGGACTTGTTAATCAAATTACAGGGGATTCTTCAGCTAGATTGCCGATATTTGTAGGAATGGTCACGATTTTTTTCATTACCATTGTATGGGGTATGATAAAGGTACGTTCAAATACGGAGGTGTCTCGAGCAGAGAATTTGTAGAATTATTTTTAAGCATCTTTCTAAAGCCTCTAAGGAGGCTTTCTTTTTTGCTTATGTGTGGAAAAATTAATCAATACTATTGATTATGTGGAATCATTGTTCTGAGTTAGATTAGACGATATAATCCGTTTACAAACATCGATGTGATACAAATTAACTGCTATTAAATGAAGGAAAGGTGAAAATATGAAGCTATTTACGAATTCTTTGGATACGGATACTGAATTGGGAATTGTTGAGCGAACGGCGTTTGGATTGGGGAACTTTGCCAATGCATTCATGTTCATTGCAATCATGGCATTTTTGATTTTTTATTACACGAATGTGATTGGATTGAATGCTGGAATTATAGGTATGATTATGTTAGTTTCTAGATTGTTTGACGGTATTACAGATTTGGTGATGGGGTATGTGATTGACCGTTCCAAGCCTACAAAATTTGGAAAGGCAAGAAAATGGTTATTACAAAGTAGTATTCCTTTTGCAATCAGTGGTGTTATTGTTTTTATGGTACCGCAAAACACGACAGAACTGATGCAGTATGTATTTGTTTTTGTAACATACAATCTGTGTAACTCCTTGTTCTATACAGCTGTAGCTGTTTCTTATAATACAATTATGGTCAAAATAACGAGAAATCCATTGGAGCGTGGCATCTTAGGTATATTTTTGATGGTGCTTGCTACGTGTGGAGGTTTGATTGTAACGGCAACATGTCTAAGGTTAGTGGATTTTTTCGGTGGCGGACCTGGTGGTTGGACGAGAACGATTATTGTCTATTCAATCATTGGTTTGATTGCTCATATGTTATGTATTTTTGGAACGAAAGAGCGTATATATGATGATGAGGAAAAGGGTAAATCATCTCAGAATGATGTAGGATTTGTCGAGAGTTTCAAGTATTTGCTGAAGAATAAGTATTGGGTTATGTTTGCTAGCTCCTTTGCAATCTATTGGGTTGGATTTACTTTGATGAATGCAGGGCACATCTATTATGCTCAATATATTCTTGGGGATCAGGGATATCAGCCAACAATGGCGAATGTCATTCAGGTAGTGACTCTGGTTTCAATGCTGTTGGCAATCATTCCGATGAAATTATTTGGGAAAGCAAATAGCGCTAGAATTGGAGCTGTTATTGCCATCATATCTTTTGCACTTCAAATAGTTGCGGATGCCAATTTCTCAATGATCCTTGTTTGCAGCGCGTTGCATGGTATGGGATATGGTATTTTCTGTGCTGTACTTGGTGGTATGAATCCGGATACGTTGGACTATGGTGAGTGGAAATTCAAGAAAAACGTATCTGGTATGGGGGTTGCAGCCGTATCCTTCGGTCAAAAAATCGGGTCCGGTTTAGGTAGTGCAATATTCGGTTTGGTATTGAGTATGGGGGGCTACGATGGAACAGCTGCGACGCAGAGTGCTAGTGCCATTCGTTCCATTTACATTAATTATACCTATTTGCCATTAATCTGTGCAGTATTATCCTTTACATTGATTCTGAGATATGATTTAGATAAAAAGCTTCCAGATATACAAAAGCAACTAAAAGAAAAACTGGTTCCTGCTGAAGCATAATTTTTAGTGTGGGACATTGCTGGAGTATTTGAAACGGTTAATGTGATGGATACTCCAGCATTTGTTGAATTTGTTAATAGTAGTACTAGGGGAGTTTACAAAAAGTCAATCGGATAGATTTTACGAGGTCATTGAGAAAGATAATTATACTATTTATAATTTATGTATAGTGCGAGCGGCAAAAAAATTCATACGGGATGAAACAAATAATCCTTGATATTGGTGAACAGGATGGAAAATAAATGGAATCAAAAATAATAATGACACCTGAAACTGTACCTGCAAAGATAGGTGTGCTAGAGAATAATGCCAATTTTTTAATGTATAAATGCATCATGCGTGACAAGCCAGCTGAAGAACTAAGTCTATTCCAGATGCATGAAGATCAACCCACCTGGGATGTTGGCAGCATGATGAGCGGGTTGAGCAGACTGAGTGAATTGTCAGCGGAGGGTGAGATATTGCATCAAGTCTATGACCCGGAAACATGTGAAGCAGAGATAGATAAAGCTGATGTTTGCATATGGCATATGAAAGGGAAGAAGCAGAAAGATGACAAACCGTTCATTGTGTGTATCGCAGGTGGTGCATACACATGTGTATGTTCAATGGTTGAAGCATTTCCTACTGCGGCTAGATTCAATGAACTAGGTTATACTGTGTTTGTATTGACGTATCGTGTGAATCAAGATCCTTTATTACCAAAACCTCTTGAAGATCTGGCAATGGCTCTTAAACATATACTTACTAACAAGGATAAATATGGATTGAGTTCAGAAGAATATATCGTGAATGGCTATTCAGCTGGAGGGAATCTAACAACACTGTGGGGGACTGAAAGTAAAGGTTACGGGTACTATGGCTTACCAAAACCAAAAGCTATTTTACCGATATATCCCTGTATTTCTTCAGAGTATCTTTTTGAAGAAGGAGCAGAGTGGTTCTTGACCATGATGCATGGTAAAGGCTATGACAATAACCGGATCGTCGAGTACGATATACCGAATATACTTACGAAAGATTATCCACCAGCTTATATTGTGCATGCGAAAGACGACATGGTTGTATCAGCAATTAACTCAGTGAAGTTAAAAGAGTTGTTGGAGCATCGAGATATACCGGTAGAGCTAGAATTGGTAGCAAAGGGTGGACACGGATTTGGTGATGGCAGCGGAACAGATGCCCATGGCTGGCCAGAGAGAGCCATTGAATTTATTGAGAATTTGCAGTGATGAAAATATACGGAGGTCAAGCAAATGTTGAAAGTTAAAAATGTATTGGTAGAATATCAAAGACATCCAATAGGTATTGATTGTACAAATCCCAGATTTAGTTGGGAACTGAGTAGTGAGGAAAAAAATGTCTTTCAGACGGCATATCAAATAGAGGTAACTGATGAGTATGGGGATTATACTGTAGATTCAGGTTTGGTTGATAGTGACCAGAGTACGCATGTTATTGTTGAGGATATCAGACTTCAGCCAATGACAAAATACACAATAAAGATAACGGCATGGGATAATTATGGTTATCAAGGAATAGCTGAAGATTATTTTGAGACTGGGCGTTTAGACAAAGTATGGCAAGCAAGTTGGGTAGAACCGGCTCAAATCCCTACAGTTTCAACTTTGGAGAACAAAGAATGGTCCCTTGAAGGTGTTGCGGAAGATGCCTTTGATAACATTGAAAGAGATTATGAAGAATTTCAACCTGCTCAGTATATACGAATTCCTTTTGAAGTAAAAAAAAGACTAAAAAAAGTAAGAGTTTACATGACAGCACATGGTGTCTATAAATTAGAAGTTAATGGCTTGGTACCGGATGATCGCTTATTTGCGCCGGAGAATACTTCTTATTGGGAGATGCTCCAATATCAAACCTATGATGTAAGCGAATATTTAGTTGAAGGTGAAAATGTATTTGGTATTATCATAGCTGATGGCTGGTGGACCGGACGTCTTGGATTCATGGGGGATAGCGGGCATTATGATGATAAACTGGGGTTATTGTTTGAAGCTGAGTTGACATATGAGGATGACAGCAAAGAGATTGTGACAGGGGAGCGTGGGAAATCAGCAACTGGGCCAATTGTGTTTTCTGATCTTTTTGTTGGAGAAAAATATGATGCTAGATTAGAATTGGAAAACTGGAGTAAACCAGATTATGACGATGCATCATGGAAATCTGTTAATCAAGTGGCGTACAGTATGGAGAATTTAGTCGGTCAATACGGGGAACCGGTCAGGTGTATTAAAGAATTGGAACCGGTAGCAGTAATAACAACCCCATTGGGTGAATCGGTGCTTGATATGGGACAGGTAATGGCAGGGCAACTGGAAATTACACTAAATGCACCAGCTGGCATTACTATAAAATTGGAACACTCAGAAGTATTGGATGAACGAGGTAATTATTACAATAATATCATCGGTGTGAATAAGGAACAAACGGATTATTATATTACTAAAGAAGGCGATCAAACTTATCGTCCACTTTTCAGTTACCATGGATTCAGGTATGTGCGAATAACAGGTTGGCCAGGTGAAATGTCAACAAAAGATTTCAAAGCTTATGTTCTTACTACAGATATGGATAGGATTGGTACATTTGAAACATCAAATGAGAAAATCAATCAGCTTCAAAGCAATATCTGGTGGAGTCAGATTTCCAATACTCTGTCTATACCAACAGATTGTCCACAAAGGGAGCGGGCTGGTTGGACAGGTGACATTATGGCATATGCGCCAACGATGTGCTTCAATCAAAGAGCAGGTGCATTTTTGACTCGCTGGATGAGTAACGTTCGTCATGACCAGTTGGAAAATGGGGCGATACCAATTATTGTGCCATACTTGAAAGGTTATAAGGAATTTGCCATTAATGTACTTGGCACAGAGACAAGCTGTGGGTGGGGTGATGCTGTCATTCAGGTACCTTTAGCTGTTTATAATGCATATGGTGACCTAAGAATCCTTACTGAAAACTATGAGGCGATGACTGGCTGGATGAAATATATGGAAGAAAGAGCAGAGAATAGTCATCCGGAAGAATATGACGAGTGGGATATTACACATAAGGAAAGGAGTAAATACCTTTGGAATACAGATTTTCATTTTGGGGATTGGCTAATTCCGAGTGTTGTCCTTGGTAACCCGGATGGTACTGCGATGAATGATACCGCTTATTTCACCATGGGGATTGTTGCACCTGCCTACTATGCTTACAGTGCAAAAAGCATGATTGATGTGGCAGAAGCCCTTGGTAAGAAGGAGGATGCGGACTACTATAGAGGTTTATATAACCGTATCAGAGAAGCATTTATTGCCGAATATGTCCATGAGGATGGGACACTGGATGCTGACTTCCAGGGTATTTATGTTATTTGTCTTAAGAATAATCTGGTTACGGATGAGATCAGGCCCAAAATGGTGCAACATCTGAGAACTATGATTGGGAAAAATAATGGATGTTTGGATACGGGTTTTTTAAGTGTATTGTTTCTTATGGATGTACTCTGTGATCAAGATAGTAGAGATCTGGCCTATAGTTTGTTATATCAAACGAACTGTCCAAGCTGGCTATATGAAGTCGAACATGGCGCTACGACGATGTGGGAAAGCTGGGGGGCCATAGGTGAAGATGGTTCCGTAAGCACTTATAGCTATAATCATTATGCTTTTGGTTGTGTTGGTGATTGGATGTATCGGGAATTAGGTGGTCTACAATCTGTAAGTGCTGGGTATAAGAAAATGCGTGTTAAGCCATCACTGGACTGTGGTCTAGAGAGTGTTCATGTTAGTGAGCATACACTATACGGTGAGGCCTCTGTTTCTTGGACCATTAAAAATGAGGTTGCAGAGGTGGCGGTGAGGATTCCGGCAAACACAACAGCTGAAATTATTCTACCTGGCATGGCCGTTGAGGAAATTGGCAGTGGTGACTATACATTTAGATGCAGTGTAAGAGAAATATATGCTATAAAAGCATGATATAGGAAGGTTATTGGATATGAGAAAACCTAATGAATTACTTGAAAAACTCATTCTAAACAGTGAAATTGCAGGTGCTGGTCTGATAGTCAGGCGAAATGGTCATGAAGAGATTAGATTTGTAGACGGCTACAGTGATGTGGCATCACAAAAAAAGACCACTATTGATACAGTATACCATTTAGCTTCAATGACGAAACCTATAACTGCTATTGCTGCAATGCAGTTAGTTGAAAAGGGACAACTGAGTGTCATGGACCCTATAGATAAGTACTTACCTGAATTTGGTGAAATGCTCGTTTCTGACCGGCTGATAGGCTTCGGAGATTGTTATAATGCAGATCCAGACAATCCAATGATGGCTGTTATGATTCAAGATGAAATGAATAAGGTTAAGATGATTAAAGCGAAGAACAAAATATTGATTAGAGACTTATTGAATCACTCAAGTGGGCTTGGCATGGGGGTTGTCAGCAATGAAGCCGTAATGAATTGCTTTGGTGAGGATGACAATCTTCGAGAGCGTGTTGAAAAATTTGCAGAAACACCACTGGATTTTGAACCGGGTACAATGACAGGGTATAGCGCTGTTGTAGCTTTCGATGTTCTTGGACGAATTATTGAAATAATTTCTGGGGATGATTTAGATACGTATTTCAAAAAATTCATCTTTAACCCTATGGGCATTAAAGATATGGGATTTATCATGGATGCTAGCCAAAGAACGAGATTATCTTGTATCTATAAAAAGGTAGATGATGAGATGATAGAAGATGAATCAGCAGATTCGTTTATAAGAATGCTAGACGCATCAATCAATGGTTATTATTCAGGGGCGGGAGGACTTTTTGGAACACTTGCTGAATACGATAAAATTGTACAGATGCTTTTAAACAGAGGTGTCTATGAAGAGGTCAGGATTATCGGTCAAGAAACCCTAGAATTGATGGTGCAAGAAAGTGCTACACATAGTAAAGAACTGATGCCAGGCGTCGTCTGGGGGTTAGGAATGGCTGTCTTTGGTAATGAAGAGGAGACCAAGAGGTCCGTTTCAAAAGGCTCCTATGGTTGGAGTGGGGCATTTGGAACACATTTTTATGTGGACCCATTGAATAATATTGGTGCGACGTTGGTATTGCAGCGTTCAGATTTAGGTGGAGCTGATTCCTATATATCGCGTGAATTAGAAGCTTCTATCTATGAGACTTTTATTGTGAAAGCTACATAATGATATGTTTTGAGTAAAAAATGATGCAGACCTAGTTCTCTAGTTAAGAGAAAGGCCTACATCATTTTTTTGTTCTCATAGAATCTAGAACAATTCTTACTATTCGGTCAATTATTAAGATGACTGACACGGAATTGACCAGGTGTCATAGAATAGTTTCGCTGGAAACATCGAATATAGGTTTCAGGATTTTTATAGCCAATTTGGTGACTGATGTCTGATATGCTTAACTGAGTGTAAGTGAGCAGATGTTCACTTTTTTGTAAGCGCATGTTTCTCAGTAGCTCTGAAAAAGAAATTCCGGTAATCGACTTTATGATCTTTGAGCAATATGAAACAGAATGCCCAAATTGATTCGAAAGGCTCTGTAAAGATACTGTACTGTAGTTCGTAAGGATATAATTAATGATGTCATTGTTAACTTTAGTATTTGTATCGTCGGTGTCCGGAAATTCCACTGTTTTGCCATGACGCCTGGTCAATTGTGTGAAGAATATGGTCATGATGCTGCAGATGATACGGTCAGAGTATTCATCAAGTCTGATTTGCTCCAAATACATATCCAATATATAGTTGCGTATTGTTTCATCATGTAACGTGTGGTAAAGCAAGTAATTGATTTTATTTTTAGAAAAAAGGTTGCCTGAAAAAAACAATGAAAGCTGGCTTTTATCACGTATACTGCTTTGGAAAATATTGCTGAAGGTACTGTATTTGACTAATATATTTAGTACTATGCTGTTATCATATACTTTAAGACCATGGAGAACATTTGGAGCAAGTATGCAAATATCACCTTCAGTTAAGGTTTGCTCGGTGTCTTCAAGAACTTGAATGCATGAACCTGAAAGTACATATAGCATTTCAAAGAAGCTATGTTGATGCATGAACAAAGGAAGATATCGAGGATGCTTAATAATGGACACGTTTCGCTCATTCATGAAAAATCTTGACTCGCGCATGTCAATTTCCATTATATCTGGATGGGTGGCAATATTGGAAGCTTCCAAATCAATGGACGGTATGTCTATTAAATGAATATTATTTGGTAAACCAGCTTTTGCAAAGTGGTATTCTCTGTAGACAAATTCATCCTGATTCCATTTCTTTAGATCATCTATAATCAGCTTGTAGTTCATAGTTATAACCTTCCGGATTGACGACTAATCAAATGATTCTTCACTTTACTTATTGCAATGGGGTGGGGATTTATTGCTGCTGGCGTCTATACTGACTCGGGGTGATGCCTTCATGCTTCTTGAACATACGTATGAAAGTCTCAGGATTTTGATAACCGACTTTGAAGCTTATATCAGCAATGCTCATAGAAGTATACAGCAAGAGATTGATCCCTTGCTGGAGTCGAATATTTGTGAGCAATTCCGAAAAGGTATACCCAGTGAACTCTTTTATTAGCTTAGAGCAGTATTGCCTGGAATAATGAAAGTGGTTCGCTAGTTCTTCAACAGAAATATCATCATAATGAGTGACTATATAATTGATGATCTTATTGGCGTGATCATCATTCTTATTGAAAACAGTCGGTTTTTCAGAATCGCGTTTGTGGCGACGTATAAGTTGCGTAAAGAAAATAGTGAGTATACTGCAGGCAATTCTATCGGAATATTCGTCCAAGTGAAGTTGCTCTGTGTAGATGTCTAGTATGTAGTTTCTTATCAGCTCATCGCTTTTTGTATGAAATAATAAATATCGAGGCTTCTTTTGGGCATAAATATTATCTATGAAAAATTGAGAAATTTGAGATTTATCTCTAATCGTATTGATAAAAATATCCATGAATGTGCTTCTTCTGATAAGTATATTCATAACAATGCTATCAGAAGTCACTTCAATACCGTGAGGGACATTTGGCGCAAGTAAGCAAAGATCCCCTTTAACCAAAGACACATCTTTTTCAACAAAATGTTGAACACATTGACCTGACAGGACATAAATGATCTCGAAGAATGCGTGTTCATGTGAAAAAACAGGGAGATATCTAGGGTGCTTGATGACGACGATGTTCTGGCCTTTGCTGATAAACTCATCTTCATGACGAAAAGTGTTGATCGTCTCTGGGTGAAGTGCAAAGCTTAGGTTTGTTGGGTCATCCGCATATTTACTTTTAAAGTCATCCAGCGATAGGCACTGCTCGGTCGTATTGTAAAAATCACGAAAAAGCTGCTCATCCTTCTGCCAACTATTTAATTCATCTATGATCAAGTTGTAATTCATATTAACCCTCGTATACGGCTTAATAAAAAACGATGTCAGTAACGATAATTGCCTTCTTGTAATATAACCAATAGTCAATCAGTTTGATTCCATGGAGCCATCTGAAGAAAGTGGATTATTTGCTAATATAAATTTACAAGATTTAGTGAGTCTTACAATATTGATTCAGACACATATGTATAAATTCTTTCATGCTCTGTTGAAAGTCGATGGATTGCTCAGGCATACCAGCAAGTTTTGCAGCTTCTTTAGCCAGAGGATTATTCTCGCAGATATCACGAAGACCAAGAGCATGAAACAGTATTGTAGTGAGCAAAATATTTGTTTGTACAACTGGAAGGTTCAAGTACTCACTAAAGTGCAGGTTTATTTTTGAGATATCTTCGTGAAATTGGACCTTGTAACTGGTCAGTTTGCTCAACGTAACATTTGTCTCTATGATGGTTGTGAATATGCTGTTGTAGCGCAAGTAGGATTTATGGCTATTAATGATACCGGCCCATATCTCAGCCATTATTTCAAGGGAATAATTTGAGTTTAATGGAAAAGCTGTCATCAATGCGTGGTAATATGCCTGTTGCTTGTCCGTTAAGATATCTAGGAAAATCTCTTCTTTTGTTTTGACATATTTATATAAGTTGGCACGGGACCATTCCAGTTGATCTGCAATGGTGGATAAAGAAATAGCGTGATAGGTATTGTTCTCAAATAGGACTTCTACTGCATTCTTAATCTCTTGCATTCGCTCTTCTTTGTGCTCTGGGCTTCGTGCTCTTATGTACTTTGACATTTACTGTTCTCCTGATTGAAATATGAGTGGTATTAGTATAGCACAAAAAAAAATAGTCGACAATCGACTAAATGTCACTTAGAATTCAGTTAAGCAATAAATTGTAACTTAAAATAATGGTACGAAACAAGAAGTGTGTTTTTTTATATTGGAGGAAATGACATGTTTAAAGGAAAATTAACATTTATCACATCAATGCTGCTTATGGTTGTTCTGTTGTTCTCTGCTTGTTCACAAGGCAATGGAGCATCTACACAAGCGAGTGAAGATAGCGGTGCGGTAGTAGAAACAACAGCGACGACAGATACGGAAGCAACTGAGAATGACTAGGAAGAAATGAAGGAGGAAGAAGAGGCGATGGAACAAATGACAAACCCTAATGCAGCTATTCGTGTTTCGCCGGAAGAAGAATATTATATCTTCGAGTTGAGTGAGGCGGTTACGAGAACACATGTTTATTATAACAACAGATTTGGTATAGAAATCGCTGCAGACTTATATATGCCAGCTGACTTCGATTCATCTATGCAATATCCAGCGATCATTGTTGGGGCACCTTTTGGCGGTGTGAAGGAACAAGGACCTGGTGTTTATGCCAACCAGTTAGCTCAAAGAGGCTATGTAGTACTAACTTTCGATCCTGCTTACCATGGATACAGTGGTGGCGAGCCCCGTATGGTGGGATCCACAACACTGTATTCAGAAGATTTCAGTGCTGCAGTTGATTATTTAGGAACCAGGGAATTTATTGACCGAGATAAGATTGGTGCAATAGGTATCTGTGGAAGTGGTGGATTTGCTCTGTCCGCAGCAGCAATGGATACAAGAATCAAAGCGGTTGCTACTAGTGTCATGTATGACATCGCTGGTAACATGAATAGTATTGAAGGTGATGCAAGACAGCAGATGCTGGATATGTTTAGTCAACAAAGATGGGTGGATTTCGAGAGTGAAACAGCAGCATTCCGTACAGCTTATCCTGTGGAACCTACAGATCAAATGCCAGAAGGCCTTGATCCAATTACAGAAGAATTTTTCTCATTCTATGGGATGGAAAGAGGCCATCATCCAAATGCTCTAGGTAATGTTACGAATGCGTCTATGATGGACTTGATGAACTATCCAGGTTTGGAACATATAAGCGAAATTGCACCACGTCCGGTTCTATATGTCGTAGGAGATAGAGCACATTCTTATTCATATAGTGAAGTGGCCTATGAAAATGCATCAGAGCCAAAAGAACTCTATGTTGTAGAGGATGCGAATCACGTTGATTTGTATGATCGTGTAGATAGGATTCCGGTAGACAAGTTCGAGAGTTTCTTTAACGAAGCATTTGGTGAATAATTGACTGAATATGTAGATCTGTAATGTATCGTACATTACAGATCTACATAAGGATGTATTGTGCAAATTCGATTAGATAAAGGAGTTGGTGACAATGCGAGTTATGAAGAATATTATGGTTCCAATGAATGATGGGGTTAAATTGGCGACAGATATCTATACACCTGAGAATATGACCACAGGACCGGTATTGATTGCAAGAACTCCCTATAACAAGGACTTTATGGACGAACATGTTATGAAATTTGCTGAGCATGGTTACATAGTTATTGTCCAGGATGTACGAGGGAGATACAGTTCAGAGGGAAAGTTCAATCCTCATGCCCATGAAAAGGAAGATGGTTTGACCAATATCCAATGGATAAATGCTCAAAAGTGGTGCAATGGCCATATTGGTACCTTTGGCGCGTCCTATTTAGGAGGTACTCAATGGTTAACTGCTGTAAATAATCCTGAAGGTCTGGATGCAATGATTACTGAAGTGACATTCGATGATACATACGAAGGAATGACCTATCAGAGTGGGGCGAAGATACTTCACGATCTGAGGTGGGCAGCTGCTTCTATCATACCGGATGCAGTAAGAAGGGCTGAGGAAGAAACTGGTATCAAAGAAACAAGACCATTACCAGATGTGGATACAGTTCTTGAGGCATTACCTATGGCTGCTCATCCCATGATGGACGACTATGGATTGTTTTATAAAGAATGGCTTGCAAACAATACACAAGGTGACTACTGGAAGAAGACAGCGCCCAACCAAGGGTATGACAATGTCCATGTTCCGGTTCTTAATATCAGTGGCTGGTATGATATCTTTGTCCCCAGTACCCTAAGAAACTATATGGGAATGAAAAAAGAAGGTCCTACAGAAGAAGTCAGAAATAATCAGTATCTCATTATGGGACCGTGGACACATATGAATTTCACCGGTGTCTTTCCGGAAATCGACTATGGAGAACAAGCCAGCAGTTTGAATATGGGACTCATGGATATTAAACTGAGATGGTACGATAAATGGATGAAGGGGTTAGATGTGGTGCCAATGCCGACTCATGTGAAGGTCTTTGTTATGGGTGCTAATCGTTGGCAGGATGAAGAGGATTGGCCAATTCCAAGGACTGAGTATAAACCTTACTATATAGACAGTAAGGGAAAAGCCAATTCTTCTTCAGGCGATGGCCGGCTAAGTACAACAGAGCCTGTCTCATCGAATAATGAACATGTCGACACCTACACCTATGATCCTCTCGAACCGACGCCGACCGTCGGTGGACAGGTTATTTTGCCAGGTGAAAACGCAATGGGCCCAAGGGACCAGCAGGAAATGGAAAAGCGTAGTGATGTATTAGTGTATACGACCGAACCTCTTGATAAGGACGTTGAGGTAATTGGACCGGTTACCATGCATTTATATGCTTCAACAAAAACACTTGATACTGACTTCACAGCTAAACTAGTCGATGTAAATCCTGATGGAAGAGCTTTCCTTCTTACAGACGGTATTGTCCGTGGAAGATTTAGGGAAGGCACTGATGAAGAAGTTCTTTTAACACCGGATACAGTATATGAGTTCGTTATTGATATGGGTGCAACCGCAAACCTGTTTAAGAAGGGGCATCAAATACGCTTGGAAATTGCCAGTGCAAATTTTCCTAAGTTCAACCGCAACAGCAATACCGGGGGGGATATACCCAACGAAAAGGCTGAAGAATATAGGACGACAATAAACTCAGTCTACCATAGTAAGTTGTATCCATCGAAGTTGATCTTACCAATTACGAATTAATGATGTTATAAGAACTATATTCGAATAGATTTAGAATATTTGTATTTATCAGGTGTGACACCTGTGACTTCAAGAAACTTTTTACCAAAATAGCTAGGGCTCTCAAAGCTACATTTTTTCCGATATCATAGACGTTCATCTCTGGGTATTGTTCAAGAAATAGACGCGCCCAACCTATACGGGTCTGCAGTAGATATTGCATGATAGTAAGGTTCATTACTTGCTTGAATAACGTACACATATGGCTTTTGGAGAGATTCACTTCTTGAGCCAAATTATCAAGTGTAATATCTTCTGAAACCCCGCAATAAGAAATGCATCATGCATGGGTCGAGTTTGTTAAAGTTGGAGCGCCATCTCCTGATACATGGCAGCATTTCACTGGTTCAAGCGGTATGGGAAATGTTAAAATCTATAAGGACCACAGCAGAAGTGTTGAGGTCCTTTTTCTAGAAAAAAACGACATGGATGTTAAACTACCTTCAATCACGATTGGCTTCGTTTAGTTTTTGGGAAGTAAACTCTTCAGTTCATCGATTGATTTTTCTGCTATTGGTGTAAACACCTGATATTTTTTCCAAATAATGTACATAGGTGTTGTCAATGGTGGTTCAAGTGGCCGAAAACATAATTCGCTGTCATTGCCAGTATAAATCAGGCGATCAAATCCAAGAGCACAGCCGATGTATTCTTTAATCATGATTGAAGCATTTTTGGAACTCGCCCTTATTTAAAATTACAGGATTACGCCTCCTTAGGGGTATCCAGGTTCTTTCTATATTGTCTCGGCGAGACACCAATATATTTCTTGAATATTTTTGTGAAATAATTGAAATCTACAATACCGACATACGAAGCAATGTCTTGAACCATCATATCTGTTGTTGATAGGAGCTTTAAGGACTCATGTACGCGTTTAGTATTAATATACTCTGTGATGGTAATTTTCACTTCATTCTTAAAGGATTTTGATAAGTATTGGGGGCTTACGTGTGAAAATTCTGCCAATACGGATAATGTCAGCTTCTGACTGAGGTTGAAGTCTATGTAGTTTAAGGCGTTGCTGATGAGCGTGGAATAATGTGAACGGGATTTGTTTTTGACTAATAAACAATAATCATGAACCATTTTTTCATGTAGCTTGCTGAGTTCAGTCGTTGAAGCGGCTGAATGTATTAGTTTTACATATTTACTTGAAAGCTCATGCAAAAAAATAGGATGAATATCACTTCGTCCAGCACCGATTCGTAGTATTGTATTGGCAGTAAATAAGGAGGTTTTGTTATCGTACAATGTGTCAATGATTCTTGGCTCGTATCTCATACTCATAAAATGCCTTGTAATGGATATTGCTTCGCTTGTATTACCTTTGGATACAGCATCGCAAAGTTGCTCTTCTAGCTGATATCTATTTTCGGTTGCTTGCGCTTTTAGCATGAAATCATCAACGGGGGTATAAATTTCCTCTTCAGAGTACTTAGTTTCATTATTATAAGTGGTTGATGTGAAACTAACGTCAGGATTTATGTAGTTAACAATGTCAACGAGGACGGATGTGAGCCTTATATGGTCAGTAAAGACAGGCAATTCATGAAGAAAAGCTTGAATGCTTTCTAACTCGCTATATTTAAGGTGATGTTTTTCAGTAAGTTTGTTCAAGAATTCCATATCAACTTGTGCTTGAAGAAATGGACCAAAAGAAATAACATCTTCGTTGTCAGTTGGGTGAAAGAAGAAGTAGCTTAAAAAATAGGGATCAGTATAAAGGTAGAAACAATGATGATTTATTGAACCCATGATTTGTCGTAAACCATCATAAAGTGCATCACTGTTTTTGAGCCCTTTTCTTAGTCCGATATCAACATTGGTAATATTGTTGTAAGGTGCTTCCGAGTAATTCAGATTCACAGATAGGGTGTCCAAAAGTATTTTTTTTAGAAAACTAATAAATGTGCTATTCATAACTGTAACTCCTAAGTGATAGATTGGTTTTAGAATAATATATGTGCAGGTGAACGTCAAGAAATATGATGAAATATCCTAAAATACATAATTAGATTAATATTTTTCTAGTAATGGCTTAAATAGTCATATTAGATTCGAGGGCTTGTTGCTATAATGAGCATATCAATAACGTTGTATAAATTTCAGTCATACACATACTGTATTTAATATACCAATGTGAAGGTCTATGCGATTATAAATCATAGAAATGTATATTAGGAAAGTATGTCTGATAAGGTAGCTGAGTTTGGAGGAACACAATGGGTGACACAATCCTGGAAATTAAAAATATGCATAAAGCCTTTGGGCCTACGATAGCTTTGAAAGATGTGGATATGACTTTGAAAAAAGGCGAAATTAGAGGGTTGATTGGTGAGAACGGCTCTGGTAAATCAACAATCATGTCCATCGCAAGTGGTAAACAAGCAGCCTCAAGAGGACAAATGTTCTACAAAGGGAAGGAATGGGAGCCAAGCAGCATGCTGGAGGCTCAAGAGCATGGTATCGCAATGATTCTTCAAGAGGCAAATACGATTCCTGGTGTGAGTGTTGCTCAGAATATTTATGCTGGCTGTGAAAGTCGTTTCACTAAATTCGGCATAGTGGATATGAAAAAAATGTATAAAGCGGCAGATGAGCTATTGGGAAAATTTGATATTGGCCATATCAAAGGAAGTGACCCGATTGATGCACATACTTTTGAAGACCGTAAACTCATTGAAATCGTACGAAGCCTGATGAACGATAATGTAGAAATACTTGTTGTTGATGAGACAACGACGGCCTTATCCTTGGATGGACGAGAAATACTATACAAGTTGATGCATAGGATGGCTGAAGAAGAGAACAAGACGATAGTTTTTGTGTCACATGATATGGATGAGATTTTGGAGCATTGTTCAGTGCTTACGGTACTTAGAGATGGCGATATTGTTGGTGAATTGAGTCGTGATGAAATGAATCAAGTGGAATCGGCTAAAAGAATCCGCTATCTGATGGTTGGGCGCGAGATTGGCGAAAAGTACTACCGCGAAGACTACGATACAAGCCATGCTGGCGAAGTTGCCTTGGAGCTGAAGAACATCACTTATAAGAATATAAGGGGTTTCAATTTAAAACTTCATAAAGGTGAAATCATTGGAATTGGTGGTTTGTCAGGATGTGGTATGCGTGATATCGGACGCATCGCTTATGGGATTGAGAAAATCGATGCAGGTGAAGTGATATGCCATGATGCTAATATAAAAACGCCGTTACAAGCAATCAATAATCAAATCGGTTATATTTCCAAGAATCGGGATACAGAGGCGCTGTTGCTAGATGCAACCATCGAAGCAAATATTGTATTGCCTTCAATACCAAGTTTGTCCAAAAATGGATTCATTTCACCGAAGGACGAACATGAATTGTCTGAAAATGAAATTGATGCATTTCGTATCAAGTGCCATGGGGGTAAACAATTAGTTAGCACATTGTCAGGCGGTAATAAACAGAAGGTTTCATTTGCTAAATGGACGGCGAAAGAATCTGATGTCATCATCATGGACTGTCCGACACGTGGTGTTGATATTGGTGTAAAGCAATCGATGTATGCGCTGATTGAAAAGATGAAAAGTGAGGGGAAGGCAATATTGATGATTTCTGAAGAACTTTCTGAACTCGTAGGCATGGCAGATAAAATTTTGATCATGAAAGATTATAAAGTGACGAAAGAATTTATGCGTTCACCGGATCTGACACAGCATGACATCATTGAATATATGATTTAGAGAGTGTAATACGGAAAATTGTTAAAAGGAGAAAAAATGGAAAACGTACAAGCAAACAATAGAAGTTCTATAAAAGAATTGTGGCATGACTATAGAGCTACGATTATATCCTATAGCGGGTTACTGTTCTGTATTATTTTGTTCACAATTGTTACACCCTTAACAGGACAGAGTATTTGGTCGCCTGAAAAACTATCCACATTGATGTCAGATGTTATCGTTACAGCCCTTATGTCTGTTGGGGCGGTTTTTATATATTCCTTAGGGAATATAGATATAAGTATAGGGAAGCAAATTGGTTTATATTCGACCATTCTCGTTGTTACAGGAAATGCAACGGGAAGTTTGTTGCTTGGGATTATCCTGTGCATCTTGCTGTCTATTATCATCGCTGTCATAAATGGCGCTTCAGGACCTGTCTTTAATGTTATTTCAATCATTCCATCTGTTGTTGTGATGCAGGTGCTTTCAGGAATCACGATGATTATATATTCCAATCTAGGTACTAGGAGTATATCTCTAAAGACAGTTGACTATGGCTTCTTTAAATCACCAATAGCAATGATGGTTGTATTGGTTGCTGAGATTATCATCGCAGTATATTTCTTTAACTTTACAGCAATTGGAAAGTATACAAGAGCGATTGGTGCCAACAAAACTACAGCGATGCAAAGTGGTATCAGCATTGTTAAATACAGGGTTTATGCTTATATTATTGCAGGCATAGGTTTTGTGCTAGCTGCACTATTTCAAATGGGTTATACAGGTTCAGCATCAGATTCAACAGGCACAGGTTTTCATATGAATGTAATGATAGCAATTATACTAGGTGGTATGCCGGTTTCAGGTGGGATGAGATCAAGAATATCAGCGGCAGTCGTTGGTGCATTTACATTCTCCATTCTTGATGTAGGTCTACCTTTGATAGGACTTCCGACCAGAATGACTTTTATTGTCAAAGCAGTGATTTTTCTGATAGTTGTATTACTGACAAGCAGGAAGAAACTTGGTGCATTACCTAAATAGAAAACAGGTAATATGATGTGACTACGGACATATCATTTAGTGTCTGTTTCTATATAAATTTGATTGCGGCATTAGGGGTTTGATTTTGTTTAAGCGCAAGATGCTGTAATCTCAATAAAGTTTGATTTTAAGGAGGATTTTATGAAATTAACGGGGAAAAAAATGTTGGCAAGTATGATGGTGTTGGTTTTAACAATTATTATGTTGGCAGCATGTGGTACAGACAGTGTAACAACAGAAAATGAAGTTGAAACGGCTGCAGGAAGTGGTGAAGGAGCCAGTCAGGAAGAAGCAGCGGTAGAAACTGACGTTGAAACAGTTGGTGGTAAACTTCTCTTTTTGACAAGTTCAAGTAGTGGTGCAGTTTATGATTTCAATGTTGCGTATTTGGACATGTGGACTGAAGAGTTGGGTTATACATATGAAATCGTATACGGAGATAGCTCCAATGATCCTGCTGGAAATCTTCAAGCTGTTAAAAATGCTATGACGAACGATGTTGTAGGTTTGATTGCTATGCAAGATGGTGGTATCGGGAATATCTTAGATGAATACCCTGACCTATATGTAGCAGGTCTTGCTTCTGATATGGCTTCTGTATATGGTGCTGATGGGGCCAGTGCAGCTGCGGCAACAAACGAGAAATTTTTAGGAACAGTTGCTGGAGGTTATGCAAGTGGTGTTGATATCGGTCATATGTATGTTGACCAAATCATTGAGAGTGGCTATAAGAAAGTGGCTATTGCGATGTTCCCAGGATTTGCATTCCCACAATATACAATTGCTGACCAAACAATCCGATCAGAGATTGCAACATATAATGAAACTGCTGCTGAGCCAATTGAAATCACAGGCGAAGAGGGTACAGTACTGATGTTCAGACCGTTGGATGAGTCCTTCTTCAATGAACCTGAAAATCAAGATTTGGATGCAATCGTTGGTCTGTGTGCAGGGCAGCAATTTATTTATCCAACACTTCTTTCGGCAATCGGGAACGGATTGGCTAATTCTGAAACAAAGCTTTTGACAGCTGGTTTCCAGAATGAGCAGTATTTGATGGATGATGTAGGAACAGGCATTGTTCAGGCGCTTTATGTACCTAACTACGAAGAAATTTTCTTCGCAATTACAATGCTGGATAATGCGATTCAAGGTAATCAATATGCTGACTTCAGTCAATCAGAAGTACTTGATGGCGTGTACATTAGAATTACTAGTGATGAGATTATGAGCACTATTGAGCAAAATAGTCCTATCCCAAGTGCGGACATGTCAAAATTATCCGTTTCTTTGGAAGTTGGTAAAGAGTTTCTTACTAGATATAATCCTGATGCTACCTATGCAGAATTGAGAGAATTCATGATGTCTGATGCATTCTCTGAAAAAGCTTACGAATAATTAAAGTAAAGATACAAGGAGGTCAATTCCTAAGATGAACAAGAAAATGAGTATAGGTAAAAGAATAGTAGGGACATTGCTGTTACCAGGGCTAATGTTTTTGATAATGATGACAATTAGCTATTCCAACGGCAAAATGTACTATGGTACATGGAATATGTGGCGACCATTGATGAGCAATATTGCTGTCGCGACTACTATGGCCTTAGGGATTGGCCTCCAATTCAATAATGGACGTTTTGATTTTTCTGGTGGTGCAATCATGTTGTTGGCTGCAATCATCAGTGGGAATGTTGCAGTTAAGATGAGTAGCAATATAGTTGTGTATGCAGTACTCTGTGTTGTTTTGACGACAGTATTCAGTGTAGCAGTGTCTCTATTATATGTATATGGACGATTGCCTGTAGCCATTACAACCATAACAATGGCATTGATTATTGAAGCTATAACCCCGTTGGTGTTTAATGGTGCAGGTATCAACTTAGTAGCGAATATGGATCTCAAGAAGTTGACAATATATCCTGGTGTGTTAATACCATTTATACTGGCAGTTCTGGTGTATAGCTTTTACAAGAAATACACACTTTCAGGGAAACAGTCGCTGTTGTTGGCTAGAAATCAAGGGGCAGCAGTGGATATAGGCATCAATGAAACGAAAAATGTCATAACATCCTATGTATATAGTGGGATATTATTCGGTCTGGCAACAATAATCTGGACACCACAAACAATAAAAGCGGCATCATTCTCATCGCTTTCAACGGTGGGCGCTTTATTCACTAATATTCTTCCGGTTTTCATCGGATTGGCATTAAGCAAATATTGTGGTGAAGCTATTGGAACGGTTATGGGCGCTATTACACTCTCCTTAATGACTTACGGTTTGCAAGCAGTATTATCCAATGAAATGGGCGCTGCAGTATCCATGGCTGTAACGGGTGTGTTCGTATTCGTATTCAATGTCATTACAACCCCATATGGTAGCAGGGTAATCGAGTGGTACAGCACGTGGAAGCGTAAGAAGAATTTGTTAAAAACAACATAAATAAAAAGAAGGTAAAATGATGGCAGTAGATTTGAAGAAAAGTCCGTTTTTTCTGGATGACGAGGCGATTGAATGGGTTAATACAACCATAAGTGGTATGAGTTTAGAAGAAAAAATGGGACAGATGTTTATAAATTTAGGGTACAGCAGTGATGAGGGCTATGTTCGCAATTTAGTGGAGAACCACCATATTGGCGGTGCCAGGTTCACGGAGACAGACGCGAGAAAAGTTTTTGAACAAAATGAATACTATCAAAAATACAGTAAAATTCCTATGTTTGTAGCCGTTAATGGTGAAACGGGCGGTAACGGGATATGCAAAGAAGGGACATTTGTAGCGACTGAGGCTGCTTGCGAAGCAACTGGTGATTCAGGTTCCGCTTATGGAATGGGTCTTGTCAGTGGGCGAGAAGCTGAAGCACTCGGATGCAATTGGAACTTTGCCCCGATGGCGGACATTGTATTGAACTGGAGAAATACCATCGTCAATACCAGGTCCTTTGGACGAAATTCTGATACAGTGCTCGAAATGTGTCGAGCGTATTTGAAAGGCAGCAGAGAAAGTAATGTTCTTTCATGCGTTAAGCATTTTCCTGGAGACGGAACAGAAGAAAGAGATCAACATCTGGTACTAGGTGTGAATGAGCTATCGTGTGAAGAATGGGATAATACCTTTGGTAAAGTGTATAAAGGTTTGATTGATGATGGCATTGAATCTATCATGGTTGGTCATATTGCATTGCCATCCTACAGTAGAAGATTCAATCCTGATATTAGAAACGAAGAAATTATGCCAGCAACTTTAGCGCCTGAATTGGTGCAGGGCCTTCTGAGAGATCAACTGGGATTTCAAGGGATTGTTGTAACAGACGCGTCTCATATGGGTGGCTTGAATACGGCCATGCCACGTTCAAGGCAAGTGCCAGGAGCGATTGCAGCCGGTTGTGATATGTTCCTATTCTTCCAGGACCCAGCAGAAGATATCCAATATATGTTGGAAGGCTACAAAAGCGGGATGATTACAGATGAACGGTTGCAGGAAGCCCTCACTCGTATCTTGGGTATGAAGGCAAAACTTGGACTTCACAAAAAAAGAATGTTTGGGATATTTGATGAGAAGCAGGTGTTAGGCTGTGAAGAACATATTAGAATTACTAATGAGGTAGCAGAAAAAGCAATTACATTGGTTAAGGATACGCAGAATCTTTTGCCTGTTTCAGTAAACGAAATGAAAAGAGCAAAACTATATTTTTATGAGAGTGCTCCAGTATCTTTGGCAAACGGCGCTGACCCAGCCAGAAATATTGTCGTTGAAGAATTGCAAAACGCAGGCTTTGAAGTCGATGTCAATAAATCTTACTACGATTATGAAATTGAAGAATTATCCAGTTTCAATAAATTTAAGGTCATGCATAAGCCAAAGGTTGAAGACTTCAAGAAAGAGTATGACATTGTGTTTGTATTTGTCAACATGAAAGGGTATGCTCAAGAGAACAATGTACGTGTCAAATTGTCAGCATCCCACTCCAATGAGTTGGCATGGTGGATACATGAAGTCCCAACCGTCTGTGTTTCCCTAAATTATACAAATCACTTGTATGACTTGCCAATGATGAAAACATTTATCAATGCCTATGCACCTACACGAGATTATATTCGAGCTACAATCAATAAAATTGTAGGAGAATCACCTTTTACCGGTACTTATAATGAGAATGTCTGGTGTGATACTTGGATGACAAAATTGTAATTGAAAACATATAGGTAGACAGAGCAACTTCTCGCATAAGACAGAGTCCTTAGGGTATACAACTTTGTTCTGGTGTGGGAAGTTGTCTTATATTGAAAGGAAAACCCATGAGAAAACAATACTCGCTGGATCGAGATTGGTCATTTTTTGAAGTGAATGCAAATAAGGAAATTGTAAGGGGCGAAAAAGAAACAGTCGTGAATTTGCCACATAGCTGGAATGTTGATGACAATACTGAAAGAAACATGCATCTTTATGTCAAGGATTTGAAAATTGACGAGAAGCATAGGGATGACCGTCTATACTTAGAATTCATGGGGGCTAATGCCGTATGTCAGGTATATTGTGGTGAGCAGTTTGTTGGAGAACATAGGGGCGGCTACTCGACTTTCAGGTTTGATGTTACTAAATACTATTCTTGGGAAGGCGAGAACCAGTTGTTGGTTTACGTTGATAACAGACAGACGGAAGATGTATCGCCTTTGAATGGGGATTTTACCATTTATGGTGGTTTATACAGGTCTGTTAATTTGATATGTGTTCAGGAATCTCATTTTGATTTACTGTTTTATGGAAGTTCAGGCGTGATCTTAAGAAGCGATGTAAACGAAGATGGTGTAGGGATACTAGACATTGAAAGTCATATTGTCAGTGATGTCGATGTGACGGTTAACTATTCTCTAAAAGATGGGGAGGGTATCGTGGTTTTAGAGGGGTCTGTTGAGGTTACGGATACAGTCTCTGCGGGCACAACACAGAATGGTGATCATCAAGAGAATTTCGTAGAAAATAAAGTGACAGAATATAGAATGACAGTGAATGACTGTAAAGCTTGGAAGGGGAAGGATGATCCATGCCTCTATGAATTGCAAGCTGATTTGATCCGTGATGGAAAGGTAGTGGATGCTGTCAATTTAAAGACTGGCTTTAGAAAATGTCACCTTGACAGCGAACAAGGTTTTTTCTTGAATGGATATCACGTCAAGATCAATGGTGTGGCAAAACATCAGGATTTTGAAGGTGTAGGCAATGCTATTACATCTGAACACATAATCAAGGATTTTGAGTTGATTGAGGATATTGGAGCAAATAGTGTGAGGCTTTCTCATTATCAACACTGCCAGGAAACATATGATATCTGTGACAGCGAAGGATATATCGTTTGGGCGGAGATTCCAATGATGTCTATGCCTGATAAAGCTTGCGTATTACATAATGCAAGCGAACAGTTGAAGGAGCTAGTCTATCAGAATTCACATCACCCATCTATTTGTTTTTGGGGCATCCAGAATGAAATTGCAATGGATGGTGAGACGCTGGCTATGTACAGAGGTGTGAATGAATTAAATGACCTATTCCATTCGCTATTACCTAACGCTATATCTGCATCAGCCAATATGTATTTTGTGAAAAACGACAGTACTTTGAATTTTATCACAGATTTATTGGGTTATAACCAGTATTACGGTTGGTACTATGGTCAGGTAGAAGATTTAGATGAATGGTTTGACCAGTTCCATGCAGAAAATCCACAAGTTGTCTTAGGCATGTCAGAATATGGTGCGGATTGCAACTTGAAATTTCATAGTGCTGAACCAAAAGTCAAAGACTATTCAGAGGAATTCCAGTCAATTTATCATGAGAAAACATATAACATCATAGAGTTAAAACCATATCTGTGGGGAAGCTATGTGTGGAATATGTTTGATTTCGGAAGTTTTGTGAGAGATGAAGGTGGTACCAAGGGTAAAAATGCTAAAGGTCTTGTAACTTTTGATCGTAAAATCAAGAAAGATGCCTACTACTTCTATAAGTCAAAATGGTCAGATAAACTTTTTGTTCATCTATGTGAGAAAAGGTTTGTGAATCGACCAGAGGATAGCATAACGATAAAAGCATACAGTAATCTTGATAGTCTTGAACTTTTTGTCAATGACGAATCAGTCGGAACAATAGAAGGCGAATCTGTATTTGTTTTCGAAGATATCAGGTTAGAGATGGGTGAAAACAGCATTCGGATTATTGGAGCAATGGATACTGGTATTTATACGGATGAATGTGTGTTTATAAGGACAGAGGAAAAAGATCAATCTTATGTCTATGTCGATCCGAACCCGGGACTGAATGTCGAAAATTGGTTCAGTCAGGAAAAGAGTGAGTTGGATTTTTTCCCAGAGGGTTACTACTCGATTAAAGATAAGATTGGTGATCTCATGGAGTCTGAAGAAGCGTGGTCTATCCTTATTGATAAAGCACCACAGATAGTGGAGCGCGCAACACCTGGCGCTACAGTCACATTATTATGGGTTTTTAATAAGATGAGAGCTTTGTTTACAGAATCAGAAATCATGGCAATCAACAGTGAATTGATAAAAATAGAAAAGAATATTAATTGAAGATAGGGAAGGTGAATCAATTTTATGGAAAATAATACGACGTTAAGCAGTACTTTTTTAGTTTGTATGGATTCTGATGGATGCGCAATTGACTCGATGACTGTCAAGCACTTGAAGGCTTTTGGACCTGCATTTGCAGAAGTGTGGAATGTAGGGGAAGAAATGAAGGATACGGTGTTGGAGGAATGGAATCGTATTAATCTTTATACATTGACTCGTGGTATTAACCGGTTTCAAGGTTTAGTTGCAATTCTTAAGATGTATCCGGAACTTGACGATGAAAGTGAAATAAATAGATTGGCAGCATGGACAGAAACGACCAAAGCCCTTTCACCAACTGTTCTGGAAGAAGAGTACAAGAAAACTGAACTTCAAATCATGAAAAAGGCGTTGGTGTGGTCTAAACTCGTCAATCAGATCATTGAGTCATTAGCACTCGCAGAACCATTTGATGGTGTGAAGCATGCTATGGAAATAATTAAGGAACATGCCCATATTGCGGTCGTCTCTTCGGCCAATCCAGCTGCGATAGAAGAAGAGTGGAAGACCAGCGGTTTGTATGATATGGTCGATTATTTTTATTCCCAAGCTGACGGAACTAAGGCAGAATGCATAAGCATGTTGAAGAAGAAAGGCTACGAGAAGCAGAATATAATTATGATTGGCGATGCCATTGGTGATCAAAAAGCCGCAGTATATAACGATGTTTGGTTTTATCCGATATTGGTATCAAGGGAGACGTATTCATGGAAGGTATTTGTCGATGAATATTTCGATAAGTTCCTTAAAGGGAATATCAACGAAATTAATCAAGCTTATTGGATCAATGCCATGAAAGAGAATCTAGCATGAGAGTATTGGTTCTCAAGCAGAATGTCTATTGAAAAGCGAATAGAACCAGATAAGTTTATTAAATATAAAAAAATATGATGGAGAAAATGATGATAGAGTTTAAATTAATAGTAGATAAAGTTAAAGATTTTCCACATTATTGGGAGATGTGTGTAGGTAGTTCAAATGCATATACAGCTCTAAGGGAAGATTATAGGAATCAACTGAAACGAGCTCATGAGGAGTTGGGCTTTAAGTATGTTCGGTTTCATGGATTATTAGATGATAAGATGAGCACTTTAATCATGAAAAAGGACCATTATGGGAACAACCTTGGGCTTGTCTATAATTTTGTCAACATTGATAATATTTTTGATTGGTTGCTCGACAATGGCATGAAACCCTTTATTGAGTTAGGTTTTATGCCTACAGCAATCGCCAGTGGAGACAGAACGGTTTTTCATTATAAAGGTAATATCACACCGCCCAAAGATTACGATGAATGGGAGGAACTAATAAGCAAGCTGACACATCATTTAATTGACCGTTATGGTCTTGAAGAGGTTAGAAGCTGGTTCTTTGAAGTTTGGAATGAGCCAAATCTCTTTTTCTTCTTTGATGGCGATCAAAAAGAATATTTCAAATTGTATGAGTCGACAGCAAGAACCATTAAAAGTATTGATCCGGAACTGAAGGTGGGGGGGCCTGCTACTTCATGTAATGCATGGGTCAAGGAAACAGTGCAATTTTGCAAGGAAAATAGTGTACCATTGGATTTTATCTCAACCCATCATTACCCGACGGATGATCCATTATGGGCATCAGGTATGGACATAATGGATTTCTTCAAGTCAATTGCATCAAAGAACCGGGTTTATCACAGAGGGGTTCTAAAAAAGATGACGCTGCAGGTTAGAGAAGAAGCTGGTGACTTGCCTGTGTACTTTACAGAATGGAATACCTCTGCAATGACAAATGATGCTCAACATGATGAGCCTTATGCAGCAGCAATGGTTGCCAAAACACTGTCAGACAATGATGGCCTGGTTGAAGGTTATTCATTCTGGACATTCTCTGATATTTTTGAAGAAAGCGGACAGTTGGCAGGAGCTTATCATGGTGGCTTTGGTCTACTAACATATGCAGGTGTTGCAAAACCTGTTTATCGATTGTTTCAACTGTTTCATGGGTTAGGCAATCAACGACTGAAAGTTGAAAGCTCTAAAGCCGACAGTACTGTGGAAATAATTGCAACAAAAACAGAGAAGGGATATCGCGTGATTGCCTACAACCACAATATTATCGGAGAGCCGATAGATGAAGAAAAATTTTCCATTGATATTTCAAATCTGGGTCCCATAAAGAGCATTGAAATGCAGCGTATAGATGATGAGCATGGAAATTCTAAGAAATTGTGGGTCGAGCAAGGTTCGCCGGAATATATCAGCAAAGAGATGGTAAAACAGCTTCATGGTGCTTCAGAATTAACTAAAGAAACCATAGAAAACAAGGAGCACCTTGAATGGGTGATAAAACCACATAGCGTTGTATGCATTGATATTGGATTGTGATTAGTAAATGATAGATTATGGAATATGAAATTGCCTTATAATGATATGTGAAATAGTGAATGAGTTGCTTTTATTTGGTTATGTTCTATTTAAATAAGAATCTGTATAATAGCCTCATTCTTTATGGTGCTGTCGTCTTCAGTTATGGAAGAATAGAAGGTGCCGTCAAAATAGGAAGGAATTGGTCTATTCCAAGTGATACAGTGAAGCCAGTTGATGCGCGAGCATGCAAAAAAAAATATTTAGGGCTCAATTAAAATTTTGATGAGATTGATCAACTTTAGGTCGTAGTCAATTTCAATATTCCTAATGTGCCTCAGACGTACATTCACCGTATAGGAAGAACCGGCCGTGCTGGAGAGAAGGGTTATACAATTTCTTTTTGCAGTAAGGATGAGAGAGGATTTCTTACGGCTATTGAGCAACTTCAGGGAAAGAAGCTACAGCTTGTAAAGTGACAGTGTAGTGCATGATGCCAATTTATAGTCTTTAAAGTAAAGATTATATTAGATAAAGTAATCGAATTATGAGGATTAATGTTAGCGCTAGTATAGAAGTGTCAAAGTTTTCAACAATGAATCAGTGCAATATTTGAATGATTTGATAGGTGAATCAATTAAATTGGTACTATTATCGCAGGAATCACTGACGAATAGTATTAAAAGTCTTTAACAGAAATTGGATTTTATGGAAGATTCAACGAATTATTGTATATAATAAATATTTAGTTGATGGAGCACTGATAAATGTAGTAGTATACACTTAATAGATGATATACGAAGGAGAATTAAAATGACAGAAGCAGCTAAATTTGAACAATTTGGTGTTATACCAGTAGTAGTTTTAGAAGATACAAAAGATGCACTTCCTCTTGCAAAAGCATTGGTTGAAGGTGGTCTTCCATGTGCTGAAGTGACATTCAGAACAGAAGCAGCGGAAGAGTCCATTCGTATCATGCACGAAGCATATCCTGACATGGTTCTTGCAGCTGGTACAGTTCTTACAACAGAGCAAGTTGACCGTGCGGTTGCAGCTGGTGCGACAATTATCGTAAGCCCTGGATTTGATCCTGAGATTGTGGATTACTGTATTTCAAAAAATGTTGAAGTATGTCCTGGGATTGTTACACCATCAGAAATGGCACAGGTTGTTAAGAGAGGTCTTACAAGATGTAAGTTCTTCCCAGCTGAAGCCGCAGGTGGTCTTAACATGATCAAAGCTATGTGTGCAGCTTACACAGATATGAGAGTGATGCCTACTGGTGGCATCAATGCTAATAACATTTCAGAATACCTTAAGTGTGACAAGATCTTCTGTTGCGGAGGAAGCTGGATGGTTAAAGGCGATTTGATTAAAGCTGGTGAATTTGATAAGATCAAAGAAATGACAGCAGAAGCAGTAGAAGTTGTTAAGGCAGCAAGAGCTTAATAGATCATTAAATAATTCCTAACAGAATTAAAAGTTCAGAAAATACAGTCTGGGATTGATAGAACACTCTGTCAGTTGGGCTATAGAAAAGGGGATCTTTCGGACATTCGGAAGATTTCCTTTTTCATTGTCAAGAGTTGTCTTACTTTATCCTTAATATGTTATAATTAGGGGTAGAACAAAAGCAAATCATACAGCATTGATAAAATATGCTTAGCAGTGAGAAAGATGAAAGTTGAGGTATGAGACCATCAATTATAAAATGACCATAGCCTATGATGGCAGACGCTACAAGGGCTTTAGGAAAACAGCCAAAGACAGTACCAATACAATTCAAGGTAAGTTGGAAGCAATTCTTGAAAAGAAATACGAGATGCCCATTGAAGTGATCGGTTCAGTGAACACCGATGCAGGTGTCAGTGCCGTCCACCAGGTTGTGAACTTTAACACACCGGATGATGCAGTAAATACAAAAGAACTTTTTGATTATTTTGAGCTATACCTTCCGGATGATATCATCACCTTGGATATTGAGCCAGAGGACGATCGCTTTCATAGCAGGTATCTGGTTGAAATGGTGACATACCGTTATCGACTTTGGAAGCGTGATGCGCCACATAGACCACTTTTTGACAGGCAACTGGTGAACCGTATGGATAGGGTATTAGATGGTGATCTCATGCAGTTGGCAGCAGACCATTTTATCGGAGAGCATGACTTTAGGGCTTTTTCAACGAAGAGTAAGGTTAAGTCACCAATCAAGACCATTTATGACATAGACATCCTTGAGACAGATGAAGAATTCATCATCTCGATGACAGCTGATGGATTCCTATTAAACATGGAAAGAATCATAGTTGGCACTTTAATCCAAGTCGGACTGGGGGATAAACACCCAGAGACTGTTAACAGAGCTTTTAAGAGCCTTAATAGCAAAGATGCTGGTCATAAGGCAATGGCTGGTGCTCTTACATTAGCTGAGGTCAAACTTAAGGATCACCAGTAATGGATATTAGTACAACATAGATTTAACTTAAAGAGACTGATGCATCTGCAGGATTTAATTGTTGGGATGCCCAGTCTCTTTTTTGTCATTGTGACCATAAACTTTATCCGCAGATGATTTCCTATAACCTAGTGGCGATACACCGTATTTCTTTTTGAAAATTCTTGTGAAATGGTCAGCAGATTGATAACCAATCATCATTGCGATGTCAGTTATGGACAAGCTGGTTTCTGTTAGGTATGCTACAGCTTTTTTTAGGCGGATATCTCTACGGATACTTGAAAAAGAGTTACCCATATGTTTGTAAATGAGGCCACTTAAGTAGGCTTCACTATAGTGAAATACTTGAGACAGCTCAGTTAATGTGATGCTGTTGTAGTGTTTTTTTATATATTGAATCAGTAAACCACCATCAAAAAGGTCTTCCTCAGAAGTTCGACTTCGTATCATCATATGGCTTGGTGGTGTATGCCTTAGAAGCGTGATAAATAAGATGTTGATAAGATTGATCATGAGGCGGTTCGAATATGGATCCGATGAATGGGATTCGAAAAAGACGTTTTGAATGATTCGACATATTTCTCCGCTATTCTTTGTGGAGAAGTTAATATAGTTAGGTTCTTTTGAGTGGTTGAGCGAATTTCGTAAGAACATGGATATTGCATCCTGATAGATGAAGGTATTACCGAACATCACTGTGAAGGTACTGCTTCGTATGGCAGTGACAATGATGATATCTTCGCCCTGAATAAGTAATTCGTGTAATGAAAATGGGGATAAAATTAACAAGTCACCTTCGTTTAAATCTAATGTTTCATCTTCAAATCGCAGTTGGCAAAATCCTTTATAAACATGAATCAGTTCAAAATAGTCATGGCGATGCATTTGGCTGCCATCAACCCAGTTCAAAGGTTTGATGGCATAGATGTCTTTGCTGTTTGGAAAGATGAAATTTTCTTTGTGAAGAAAGTAGCCAAAATCAGACAGTACTTTATCGACATTAATATAAGTATCACCGATGGCATCCAAGAAAGCCTCAACATTAAGATAGTTTTGCGGAACTTGTTTCTGATTATTAGGTAGGGATGTATGAAAGTGAGAGGAATCAATTTTCTTCAAACCTTCCATGAAACTTAATCGTTGTCCATTTTCAGCATAGTAGTCGCTGAGCAACTTCTGTAAATGTCGGTGTTTTAGAAATTTCTTATCAGGCATAACATCATTTTCTCCTTAGATATAAAATTATAGCGGATTCATATGAAAAAAACAACGTATCCGTAGAGGACTTTCATGATAGTTTATTGGTGTAGTGAAATTTATTCATCAAATTATACTATTGGGAGGTACAAATGATGAGATTGAAATGGTTAATGATTCTGGGCATACTGACACTGTCTATGGCAGCCTGTACAGGTGGTGGTGATAGCAATGTTGAAGAAACTGTCGCAGATACAGAGGTTGAAAGTTCAGTGACAGCTGAAGAAGGTGATGTGGCAGAGGACGAAGTTTCGACAGAGGAACCTGCAACAGAAGAGCAAGCATCTAATGACGAGGCAAGTGAGTCAGAGGAAGCTGAGTTGACAGAAGCAGATATGAAAAACATGGAGGTCATGATTCCGGCTGAAGGTGAGCCGGGGATTTATTTTATAGACCTTGAGGACTACCAATTATATATTTACGATTTCATCGAAGAAGGGAAACAATTCGATATAGCAACAAGTGGCGATTTTCCTGTAACAGTATGGGCTATCAACTATTTGGGTGAAAAAATTGCTGAGTTTGAAACGGAAGATGGTATGGTTGATTACTCAGAGTATGTCAACGAGGCACATAAGATCTATGTAGTGGGTGGTTTCACTTTTGGTAAGTACCAATATTATTGTGTTAAGAGTCCGGGTGAAAATGAACCTGGTATTCATTTTGAAGATCAAGGCGACAGTATTCTGTATGTGGAAGACATCATCAATGAGGAATTGGCTTTTCCAGCCAGTACTTCCGGTGATTTTGCAGTACAGGCTTGGGTTGTGGATGCTGATGGCAATAAGTTGGCTGATCTGCATACAGAAGAAGAAGGGTACTTGGACTACAGTGAGTACGCTGAAGAAGCGGCCCGATTATATGTTCTAGGCGGTGCAGCAGATGGGAAGTTTGTCTACGAGATCGTAAAATAGTCTATAGGTTAATAAAAGTTAAGTATCAAATACAGGAGCTTCTGGTGTCATATGATTCCAGAAGCTCTTTTAATACAAAAAATATCCATCTATGAACAAAAAATTATCTATTTTGTAAAAGTGAATAAATGGTTATACTAAAAGTGTCAATAAGGATGGTTATTCCCAACGGCGCCGGGATATAGGAATCCATGCTTTCATATTAGATATGGAGGAGGCATTTTATGAAACGTTTTTTGTCAGTAGCAATGATGTTAGTATTGATTAGTATGTTGTTCGTGGGGTGTGGCGAACAAACAGGGTCAGAAGAAACAGCTTCATCCTCGAATGATAAGGAGACTGTGACGACAGAGTCAGAAAATACGGCCATTGAAGAGGAAAGTGAGACTGCAGAAGCATCAGAGCCTGTAACGCTGAGAATTATGATGAGTTCAGGGGATGCTGGACCAGGCAACATTAAGAAAGCACTGGATAAAGCTGCAGAATTAATGGGCATTACCCTTGAGTATGATGTAATTCCGGATGATCAGATGCTGAATGTCGTCAATACAAGATTAATCACAGAGAATGCAGCAGATCTCATTGTTCATAATTTTGGCCTTACGGATGTATCGGCTAAAGACTTGGAGCCATTAGAAGGGGATTGGGTCGAGAAGGTTACAATGACCACCAAACCTTTAACGGTGGATGAAGCTGGTAATGTTCTTAAGGCACCGCTTGGTGGCGAATCCAATATGGGATTGTTGTATAACAAGAAGGTTCTTGAGGCGAGTGGTGTTACTTTACCGATTGCAAACTATGATGAATTCATAGTGGCTTGTGAAAAAATTAAAGCAGCTGGATACACACCTGTATACCTTTCAAATAAAGAAGTATGGACAGCGCAGATACTTCTTCTAACAACGATGACATCTGTTTTCGCTGATAATCAAGAGTTGATTGATGGTATTGTCACAAATCAGATTAAGCCAACTGAGGTGCCTGAACTTGTCGATTTATGGGAAAATGCGCTTTCATTGAAAGATTTAGGATTGATTAATGAAGACTATATGTCAGCCACCAATGATATGGCTTTTGAAGCATTGGCAAATGGTGAAACGGCCTTCTATGCAATGTTGGATAGTGCCTATGGTACCCTTCAGGAATTCTATCCTGAAAGTGTCGATGATATCGGTATGATGTATACACCTCTTTGGGATGATGTTGATGAGGGGTATGTATTATTTGGAACTGCGACCAATTATCTGAGTGTCGTTAAGAATAGTGACAACTCTGAGGTGGCAAAAGAGTTTGTTAACATGATGTTATCAAAAGAACCATTACAATTATATTATGAACTCGTTCCAGGGGCAGTCCCTTATACCGATTTAGGGTTTGAGTTGAATATGAGTCCGTTTAACAGAGAAATGAAGGACTACGCGAAGATAATGCAGTCTTTGGGTGACTTCAACAACAGTACATATAACGGTGCAACACCTTTAGAGCCATTCTATGGAAAGTTCAATGAGCAAGTTCAAGGTCTTTATGCCGGATTGACCGTTGAGGAAGCACTTGAACGTTGGTATGAAGCTTATGCGGCAGATGCACAAGCAAGAAGGGTCGATGGCTTCTAATTATGAATCAAGATAACGGTGGCAGCGTCAAGCTGCCACTGAACTTTGAAAAGGAGAGCCGGCAATTGAAGCATTACAGAACAAGATTTTATAGCTGGTGGTTCGCGGTGCCTGCGTTGGTCTTGTTTGCTGTTTTCTTCATCGTACCTAATGTGGCAAGCTTTGGTCTGGGATTCACGGATTGGTCGATTTTTTATTTTGATGAGATGAGATTTATCGGTTTGGATAACTTCAAGAAACTTTTTACAGAACGTAACTTCTGGCTAGCGGTACGTAACACATTTTACTTTTCTGTTGTTACGGTTATTGGGAAGAATGTATTAGGGTTTGTTTTGGCCTTGCTGATCAATAGACAGACAAGGTACAACAACCTAATCAGGGCCATTGTCTTTATGCCAATTACTATCAGTTCTTTAGTACTTGCAATCGTATTCTTATCCATATACAACCCTACCAATGGAATTTTGAACGGCTTCTTGGGTTTGCTTCATCTGGAGTTCATTCAACAGGATTGGTTGTTTGATACAAGGTTTTCCATGACATCCATCAGTATGATGGAGATTTGGCAGCAGACAGGGTTCAGTATGGCAATCTTTCTCGCTGGGTTACAGTCCATTCCAAAGGATTATTATGAAGCTGCTCAGATTGATGGCGCAAAGAAGCTCCAGCAGATCAGGTATATTACATTACCTTTGATTATTCAGTCGATTAATGTGACCCTCATGTTGAGTGTTGTCTCAGGCATCAAAGTATTTGCCCAGGTCTATGGAACAACCAATGGTGGTCCAGCAGATAAGACACAGGTACTCAGTACATTTTTGTATAAGAGTTTTGGGAATGGTTATCTAGGGTATTCATCGGCAGTAGGGCTTTTTACAACTGTTTTGATTGTGATCATGACATTTGGCATTGTGGCCTATCTTAGGAAGAAGGAGGTGGAGCTATGAAGAGGCAATGGCATAATACTTTATATTATTTGGCGACAACTGTCGTTGGTTTTATTTTTGTTATTCCCCTTTACATGGTTTTCATTAATTCTTTTAAGACCAATAAAGAAGCTCGGCTTTTTTCTATAGGATTGCCAGATCAATGGCATTTAAGTAATTATGTGGAAGTATTTCAGGAAGCAAACATTGTCAGAGCTTTTTTCAACGGACTGATTATTTCCACCGGATCAGGTATGATTATACTAGTGATTGCGGCTTTAGCATCTTATGTTATTGCACGATCGGATAGAAAATGGTCCAATGTTATTTATTATGTATTTCTTAGTGGGTTGGTGATCCCTGTCGCGTTTATACCAACATACTTGGTGTTAAATGAACTATATTTGCTCAATAAGTATATTGGTTTGATACTTGTATCAGCAACCTATGGTCTTCCGATGTCCATATTTCTTTATACGGGATATATCAAGACTGTGCCAAGAGAGCTTGACGAAGCAGCGATTGTTGATGGTTGCTCGCCTCTTCGTATGTTCTATCAGGTGATATTTCCTTTGATGAAACCTGTCACTGTTACGTTGGTGATCTTCAACTTCATAGGGAGTTGGAATGATATACAGATTCCACTTTATTTTTCCAATAGTGACAAGTGGGCGCTTCCTTTGACGGTCTATAGTTTTTATGGTGCTCATAGTTCAGCATGGAACTTGATATTTGCGGACATCATTCTGACAATTTTGCCTTTGCTTGTGTTGTACCTATTTGGTCAGAAGTATATAATATCAGGTATGACGGCAGGTGCCGTAAAGAGCTGATTTGAAGGGATGACAACGTATGTTCACAGGGCTAAAAACACGATTACTTTCATTAATTACTATATACCTGATGATCATGTTCACGACGATTACAGTCGTTGCATATGGATTCTATTCAGAGGAAATCAAAGATCAATCAGATAAGTATTTTTTAGAAAAAATCAATGGTACTGTGGAACAGCTTGATAACCTTATCTATCGTATGGACAGGGTATCTTCTCAGTTGCTTGCAAGCACGACATTACAAAAAATGTTCTTTGAAGCAAGTAAAGCAGCTTACGCAGAACAGAACTACTTTGAACATAACATAGATGACCGTAAAATCGCCCAGGATATATTGTGGACGTTCAATTCACCGAAAACCAGTGTTGAGAATATTCACATATACACTAATGCCTCTTATCTAGGCTTAAGATACAACCCTAGTGTGGCTGAAGTGAAAGCGTATGCTTTGACTAATGAAGTGGTATACGAAGCTGGGAGAAGTTATTTTTTACGGGGTGCACACACAGATGGGATGGATCAGGTTAATTCCCTGAAGGTCATATCTCTGATTCGACCTTTTGTGGCAACGAACTACGGCTTCATGGATATTGGTGTCATCGAAGTTGTTGAGAAATACCAAGATGTTATAGACGCGTGTATATTGGGACAAAACGAGCAGTCACTTGGTATGGCGGTGTTGGATTATAACGGCCAGGTTATTTATGCCAGTGACGAGTGGATTCGAACAACATCTGATGAGATTTTTGAAGTCACTAGAGACAATGAACAGGGACATTTGCTGACGCTTACTATGGAGGCTCAGGATTATCGAATGGCTTATCGTTCATTGGAGGAATACCCATGGTATGTTGTACTGCTTCAATCTGATGAAGCCTTTAGACAACCATTTAGGAGCTTCATGTCGCAGCTTCTACTTGGTATTGGAGCTCTATCGGTGTTGGTATTTGTAGCAATCTTGCTGACGGTGGGCAGTGTGACAAAACCTATTCAAGGTTTAATAGGGGAAATTGATGGCTATAATCTAAGAGAAGAACCACTGATGGCACATTATCAAATTAAAGAAGTGCAAACACTTCAATCAGCCTTTATCAGGCTCATGAAGAGGCTGGATGATTCTGTGGAACGACTTCTTGTGGCACGAGAAACTGAATTGAATCTTCGTGTAATGACCCTTCAATCCCAGATTAATCCTCACTTCTTGTACAATGCATTGAACGCTATAAGTTCCGTAGCGGATGATGAAGGGGATGAAAAAGTCCCTTTGATGTGTTATCAGCTAAGCGAGCTATTCCGTTATACAAGCAGCGATAGTGAAGCATCTACTACATTGGCAGATGAAATCAATCATATTCAGACGTATATGGATTTTGCTAAGTGGCGCTATGAAGAGATGTTTAGCTATTCATTGGTTTGTAATGGGGATATGGCAAAAATAAAGGTACCTAAGTTGGTACTACAGCCCTTGGTTGAAAATGCCTTCACCCATGCGTTCAAAAAGATTTATCCACCGTATAACTTAGAAATCTCATGTCATGTCAATGCAAAAAACTGGTGTTTTGAAGTTAAGGACAACGGTGGTGGCTTTGAAGCAAAAGAGCTTAAATCCCTGCTGATGAGAATGAGGCATATTGATAGAATACTGGATGAACAGCTGTCCTATGATATGATCAAGACCGATGATAAGGCAATACTGAACATCTATATCCGCTTGAAACTGAAGTATAAGCATAGGTTGAACATCAGTCTTGGAAATAGAGATGAAAAAAGTGGGGCATGGTTTAGAATCGAAGTGGCTGATGGGTTAGTATTGGAAGGTGGACAAGATGGGGATTAGAGTTGTAATTATTGATGATGAACCTTTAATGGTCCGTAATCTGAGTCGTCAGTTATCTAAGGAAGATCATGACTATCAGGTCATCGGTACTGCTTTTAATGGTGAGGAAGGACTTGATGTAGTGGCGGCACTGATGCCGGATTTAATCTTTGTTGATATCTCAATGCCAGTTATGACAGGTATAGAGATGATCGAGGCGCTGCGTTTGTCTAATAATCAAACACCCATTGTCATTTTAAGTGGCTATGCGGATTTTGATAAAGCCAAGAAGGCACTGCAATTAGGGGTTATTGATTATTTGGTCAAACCTTTGAATCCTTTGAAACTTAAAGATTTTCTTGGCGACATTAAGCTACGTCTGACTCAGAACAAAGCACTTGCTACGGATGATCGTTTTAATAAGTTGCTTCATTATCCCAGTCAGATAAAAGCATCAGAAAAGAGTGACAAGGTTGACTATCATATGGTTAAACTTTGTCTTGGGCCATATAATTTCTTTAGAAATAGCGTCATAGAAACAACACCTGTCTATATTGAGAGAGACAGCATCTGTGGCGAACTTAGGTCGATTATCGGTAATGATCACTCTATCTCTATGATTCAAGGGAAGTACCTTAATGAATTTACCATTATATATTCGAAAGGGTATCAGAGTGCAGAGATTATTTCAAAGCAATTATATGATCGGTTGAAAGACGGTCTAGAGGAACAAAGTTACATATCCCTTGTATATGAAATGGAAGGTCAGTCAGAGGCATCTTTGCGAGCTTGTTTGGTTAGTATGGAGAGTACGCTATATCATACAAGTATATTTGCGAAAGGCATATTGACATCAGTAGAGACTGAAGGATGTCTGGAAGAAAGGGCTGAGAAAGCCAATTCTATGATTCGTTCGATGATTAATCCTACTAACACAAGAGAACTCGATGAAATGCTGCAAATCACAGCCAGATTTTTCGGGTATTTGAGCAAGGTGAATTGTACTCAAGCAGAACTGATTATGTGGATGCGTAAGATGCTTGTTGCGCTTGTTAGTGATAATCATACAGAAATTGAGGATGGTCTGATCAATAGTATGATCGTTACCTCTTCGACATATGAGGCATTATTAGAGCAACTGAATCTCTTGCTTCAAGAATATTTTGATGAAAAAATTAAGAAAGGGAAGGGTAATCTATCGGCTGAGATGGCAATCAAGCAAGTAAGAAGCTATATTGATTATCACTATGCTGAAAGCATTAGAATACAGGATTTAGCTGAGCGCTTCGGTTTTAATTATTCTTATTTAAGTATTATCTTCAAAAAGTTTATGGCTTTGTCGCCAAATGAATACATCATTTCAAGACGCTTAGAAGAAGCAAAATTTCTACTTCAAGAAACCAATCAAATGACTGTGAAAGAGATAGCGCAGGCTGTTGGGTATGAGGATCAATACTATTTTAGCCGTATTTTCAAAGCGAATACGGGCTGTACACCAACAGCTTTCAGAAGAAGCGCTACTTCAAATTAGGAGAAAAATAATGAACAAAACCATAAGACCAGGGCAACCTTGGTGTGATACAGAAGGGAAATTGATACAAACACATGGCGGTTCTATTCTTCATCATGAAGGCACGTATTACTGGTATGGTGAAGATAAGACGAATTATGTACCAAAGCAACCGAGATGGCATGATGGTGTACGCTGTTATCGATCAACGGATCTTTTGAACTGGGAAGATATGGGGACAATTCTTGATGTATCAGATGATATCAAGAATCCAATGCACCCCAATAGAATTATGGACAGACCTCATATTATCTATAATGAGCGAACGGCTAAGTTTGTTATGTGGATTAAATTCGCAGGTACTGATGAGGATCATTATGATTGGATGACTCAGTACATGGGAATTGCTGTATCAGATAGCATGGATCAACCATTTGAAATGGTCAAAACGATTCGTCCATTAGGTATAGAGACTGGTGATTTCGACCTATGGGTGGATGAGCGTGACGGTAAAGGTTATTTTATTGCAGACAGAGTACATACGGAAGTGGTTATAGCTGATCTTACAGATGATTATATGGATGTGACGGGTTATTATTCGAGTCACTTTCCTCATACAGAACCGCCACTGGCAAGAGAAGCGCCATGTTTCTTTAAGAAAGAGGATCGATATTATTTGATTTCTTCCGGAACAACAGGCTACCATCCTAACCCAACCGAGGTAGGTGTCAGTAAGCTGATGCATGGTCCGTATGAAGAGGAATTGTTTTGTGTGGATGATGTTAAACAAACCAGTTTTGATTGTCAATTCAGTTGTGTTTTCAAACATCCGACAAGATATGGGTTGTATATAGCGATCGGTGATCGGTGGATGGCAAAGACAACGATGATTGATGGCCACCAAGAAGCTGAGACCAAAGAAGCAACATACATATGGTTGCCAATTCGATTCCATGGAGATCGCGCTTATGTGGAATGGACTGATGAGTGGTCCCTTGATGATTATCCAATCGACCCAGGTCCATTGCCATGGTGGCAGCGACAGAGTTTTTAAAGACTCAATAACTACAGAATAATACTACTTCCTGCTAAAGCGCTTACTATCATGTAGGCGTTTTTTTATTGATTAAAAAGAGCCTGTTGCTTTCTATAGTTGGACGGACTCAGTCCATAGAGCTTCTTGAATGCTCGTGAGAAATGGTCAACAGATTCGTATCCGATTAAATCGGCAATTTCATACAAACGATAGTCAGTTGTTTCTAGATAACTCACGGCATGTTCCATACGTATTCTTCTGATGATTGCAGAATAATTCATATTGAGATTTTTCTTGATCAACTTACCTAAGTACGTCTCGCTATAATTGAAAAAATCAGCTAGAGAAGCAAGTGTTACAGACTGATAGTTAGCCTCTATATATTTGAGAATATAGATGAAATCAGTATTGGTCGGTGCACTTGCTTTAAAATCGTATAATGTGACTTGGTTAGAGAAATTTCTAAGTAGATGAACAAAGAGCATATTCATCCACGAAGCAGCATTTTGTTTGCTGAAGGGGTCCAGATTGGATGACTCATATACAAGGTTCTGAATCATGTATTTCAAGTTGGCATTGTTATCTGTTTTGAAAAAGATATGATTAGGATGCGTAGTTTCAAAAAGGGCGTTTTTGAAGAAAGTTGTCAGCAGGTTATCGGTGCTTAACAGATGATTGAAGAGAGAATGAAATGTGCTCATTCGCACGAATATACGAATCAGTATGCTTTCGTTGTCATATCTAATATCGTTAAGTGAATAAGGGGCAATGATGGTTATATCACCTTGTACAAGATCATAGCGATTCTTTTCGAAATAAAGGGAAGCGGTACCGGAGTAAACATAGTTGATTACGAAGTGGTCATGACTGCGAAGATGAATTTCTTTGTATGGAAGGGCTTTGAAAGCCAGAATGTTTCTGTCTTTTGAAAAAAGACCGGCTTCGTATAGAATCTTATCATGATTCTGAGCAATCACAGGCTGCACATTGACATATGTAGAGTGAATCATATCAAGAAAAGCATCAGTAGACAATAAGCCTATATTCTGGGGAATAGGCTTTTTGGGCACATGCAAAAGCTGATTTTCTTGAAGAAGCTTTAAGACGGCATTTTGAAAAGGCAGATAGAAGCCTGTCTTTATATAGTGTTCCGTCATGATATCTTCAATTTGACCGGAGGTTGCATAGAGCACGTCATCTGTTTTCATAGATCTATCCTTTATACGAAGAAATGATGTCCGAAAAAGTCGGATTCATTGTTGGTTGCGTCATGGTTCCTTCTTTTTTTTCATTATAACATTAAAGAAAAACATGGAGGAATAATCTGTAATAGAGCAGATTGAATTTTATTATGAACAAATCAGAAAAAATGAATGTTGTGTACTTCTACTTTGATGAACTGAGAAATGATGCTTTGGGGTGTTATGGAAGTCGTGAATTTAAGGCCAAAACCCCTGCGATAGACGCTATAGCTCAAAAAGGTATACGATTTTCTAATTGTTACTGTAATAGTCCGGTCTGTGTGCCGTCTCGAATGAGTATGATGACAGGATTGTACCCGGAAGATACAGGGGTATATGGTAATGAGGCCTCATTGGCACCTTTTAAGTTGAAGGAAGACTATGACACCTATACGAAAGTATTGGAAAGGCATGGGTATAAGACGGCTAATTTTGGTAAGACCCATTTACCCAATGGAATGAGAGTTTTTCAAACTATGAATCAGAGTGGGAGTGGGATGGATCTAGGTCTAGGGAAAGAGGCATTTACACTAGAAAAAATTACGCCTACTGGACCAATCGTACAAAATCTAGGCAGTGTTTTTCCTGGCGCAAGAAAATACGGGCCTGAAAAAATTAAGGAAAATGCAATAGAGTGGTTGGAAGAAAATAAAGACAAAGGGCCATTTTTTTTGAGACTCTCCTATCTACAGCCACATACACCAGTGATTGTTCAGAATGCCTATAAAGCTATCTACGAGAATGAAAACTTCAGCGGCAAGATTATGCCAACGGATCATCTGAGTGGTTATGAGAAGGAATTTGCCGAACTATTGAACTTAGTTTCGGTGGAGGAGGACCAACGTGTATTGATGAAGAAGTATTATTATGCCCTTGTGTCATGGGTGGATCATGAAGTTGGTGAAGTCATGGCTTACCTAGATAAGAATCATATGTTAGACGATACGATGATCATCATAGGTGCAGATCATGGTGTTGCTCTTGGTGAAGGGGGAAAGTGGTCGAAGTTCACCTATCATAAGGTTAGTCAGCAGGTTCCGTTAATCATATCATCGCCAAAAATGGTAGAAAAAGATGTGGAAGAGATGAGGGTTTGTTCCAATATCGATTTTCCAAGGACACTTTTTGGTTTGTTGGATATTGATGCGCCGGAGCAATTCAAGGGGACGGATCTGTTGAATACATCGGATTATCCAGAGGAAGTATATGCCTCCATCGGCTATGGCAGTTCATCAAGTTATCCAATGCAGTATGATGCTGTTGGCCGTTACAAGGACAATCATGGATGGCCAAGAAGAAGCTGTATCCGCACTGGCAGGTACAGGCTAGATATAAATACGCGCATGGACAGTCAATCGGTTAAGGTGGAAGACGAAGACATGTTCTTTGTTGACTGTCTAAAATTTCCAGATGAATCAGTGAATATGGCGAATAATCCGGCTTATAAAGAGATTGAGGACGCACTGAAAAATAAACTTTATACTCACTGCAAAGATTCTTTGGAATATAAGGACGAGACATTAGGAGCCATAGAAAAAAAGCTTAAGACAAGGGAGTTTTTCAAAGAACTGGATGCCAACAAGAATATGGCATGGTGACAGATGATCAGAAATATTGCAGTATGTCATAACTACCCAGATTATAAGCTCATATTGACGTCTGCATCAACCCATGCTATACTGTTTCCAACACAGCGAAGAAGCTTAAAGACTTCTTCGCTGTGTTTTTTTATACTTGAATAGGTCGATAAGGAGGAAACAATATGTTGTGGACAGTGATGATATTAACATTAGCAGTAATGCTGATTCCGGTACTGATAGGGTACTTTAAGTGTACTTGGTCGGATATGAGAATTTTTATATACAGTATAATAGGCTGTGGCGTAGCGTTGGTGACGATTTACCTTATACCTGCACCTGTGGCTATTCAAAATGCTTATATAAGAAATGCTTTAGTGATCGTTCTGTATTATGTATTGAAACAATGTTTCCTTGCATATATCATGTTCATACTATTCGTTTTGCCGGAAGCGATTGATGAAATCGTTAGAACGGTTAAGCAACCTGTGAGAGTTAATCCTAATCTTCATACGGAAGAAAGCCTCATGTGATATAATGTTCGGGAATAAGAATAATACTGGACAATATATAAGGAGACGTGGATGTTATTCAACCATACAATAGGGCTGGAACAAGTAGACCAGGGGAAACGATTGCAGACAAGAACGGCTGTTAGGGCTGTCATAATAAAAGATGACCAACTATTAATGGTAACGAACAATAAAGGGGACATAAAATTCCCGGGTGGCGGTGTTGAGCTGACTGAGAATCATGAACAGGCCGTTGTTAGAGAAGTCCTTGAAGAAACAGGACATAGCGTAGCTACAGTTGAGGAGCAAATAGGTGTCGTCGTTGAACGTAGAATTGATTCTTACGTGGACGATATGATTTTCGAAATGACGTCACATTATTACAGGTGTCAAGTGACTGGCGCTATAGAAGCCATGAACCTTGATGACTATGAAGCGGAAATGAACTTTGAGCCTAAGTGGGTGGCGATTGATGAAGCAATCCGTCAGAACGAGGGTGTGGTTAATACCAGTACCGCCAATCCATGGGTAAAGCGGGAGCTTTTTGTATTAAGAGAATTGAAAAAGACTTGTTGTTAGTGAATATTGGCTTGAAATTGAAAAGAGTATAGTCAAGATTAGTATAGTCGTAACTATACTAATCTTGACTATACTCTTTTTGGGTGCTATGCTAAAATTAAGCTAGAACAGGGAGGTGCCTAATGTTTGTCGGAAGAAAAAAAGAATTGTCTATTCTAGAGGATAAATATGCCAGCGATCAAGGGGAATTGATTGTTATATATGGAAGGCGCAGAATTGGCAAAACGGCATTATTGCGAGAATTTGTCAAAGATAAAAAACATGTCTTTTACTCTGGACAGCAGATTACCGATAATCTTCAGCTGAAAAGAATAACAGACATACTAACAGAAAAAATCGGCGTAAAGATTTATGGCCAGACCTTTGAGCTTTGGGAGCATGTATTCGACTATATCGCTGATCATGCAGGTGATGAGAAAACGGTGTACATACTTGATGAGTTCCCTTACATGGTCGAAGCCAATCAAAGTATCCCATCTGTAATGCAGAGCATTTGGGATCATAAGCTATCGAAGAAAAATGTCATGTTAATACTTTGTGGTTCATCAATGAGTTTTATGGAAAAAGAAGTACTAAGCGAGAAGAATCCCTTGTATGGGAGGGCGACTGGGAATTTGAAAATAGGTGAGTTGTCTTTTGAAGAATCTCAGCTTTTTTATCCTAAAGCATCAAAGGAAGACCAGATTGCCTATTATAGCACTTTTAGTGGGGTTCCATACTATTTGGGTTTTATTGATGCCAGTCTAAGTTTAAGAGAGAACGTTATAAAGAATCTGTTGAGTAACGGTTCTGTTTTATTTAATGAAGTTGAATTTTTACTAAAGCAGGAACTTCGCGAAGTGGCAGTCTACAATGCAATCATCACTGCGATTGCATTGGGGAGGACCAAACAGAATGAAATAGCTCAATTAACATCTTTGGAAAAGACGAAGTTACCCTATTATATCAATAATTTGATAGAGATGGGTATTGTAGAGAAGGAATATCCAAGTACAGTAAGAGCAAAAGACAGAATTAAAGCAAGAAATGGCTTGTATGTTCTTGGTAGCTCATTCTTTCGCTTTTATTATCGCTTCGTGTACCCATACCTTTCAGAATTAGCGGATGGTAATGCCGATATTATATACGAAGAGATTATCGAAAAGCAGATGAGTAGCTTTATTGGCTTAGAGTTTGAAAAAATAGCTTTATATCATATTAGAAAAAATAATGCAGCGAAGAAATTGCCCATTCGATGTGTGAAATTGGGCAGATGGTGGAAGAAAGATGTTGAAATTGATATCGTTGGACACGATGTTCAAGGGAATTTTATCTTTGGTGAATGTAAGTGGAGAAATGAAAAAGTTGGCATGGATGTATTAAAGACGCTACAAGAAAAATCAATTTCTATTCCTGAAGCTAAGGATAAGTTCTACGTTCTATATTCCAAGTCGGGATTCACAAAATCTTTGTTGGATATGGCAAACATTGACAAGAGTATAATGCTGGTTGACGCAACGTCTCTATAACGTTGTATGGAATTTGTCAAAATTGGATTATAAGGCAGGAGTAAGAGATGTATAGAGTCATGATCGTCGAGGACGAAATTCCTATTAGAAATATCATAGCAAGAATCATTGATTGGAATAAGCTAGGATTTGACTTGGTCTATCAGGCGGATAATGGTCAGATGGCCTTGACTTGGTTGGAAGAGAATAAGGCGGATTTAATCATAACAGATATTTCCATGCCCTTTATGGACGGCCTTGAGCTATGCCGACATATCAGATTGCTGTCACCCCTGACAACAATTGTGATTTTAACGGGACATAATGAATTCGACTATGCTCAGAAGGCTATTACACTTGGCGTGTCTAATTATTTACTGAAGCCAATTACTAAGGATGGGTTCACAGCTACTTTAGAAGAAATCAAGGCAGAGATGGATGAAAAACATAATGCTCAAAGAGACTTGGCATTTCTAAGGAAGCAATATCACCAAAGTAAGGATTTGCTTAAGAATAAGTTCTTCATCAATCTGATTCTGGGCTATAACCAACCTTATTATATGGAGCATAAAGATATCCTTGACGTATCTATTGATGCGCCTTTTTATGCTGTGGCGGCAATGGATGTGGGAGGGGATCTGGAAGAGGAAAATAGTTTTTGGGGAAAAGATAGACCACTGTTGGAATTCGCTATATACAATTTGACCGGTGAACTGTTGGGTGAGATAGGGCAAGACATCATTTTTCTTGGGCCGGGAAATCAGATTTGTATGATTTTTAAATTAGTCTCAGAAGAAGATGGCGATGAGATTCATAAGATTATACAATGTCTCGAACAAGTGGCTGAGCAGATTGAGACCTATTTCAAAATGAGCGCCACCATAGGCTTTAGCGAAATATATGATAAGCTAGAGGATTTATCATTCGCTTATGAAGAAGCGAATGTGGCACTAGAGTATCGAGTCCTTGAAAGCAGTGAACGGGTTATATTAAAATCCAGTGTTGAAAAGAAATCCTCCATGGCAACGAAAAAGCTTGAAGAACAGTTGGTACGTCTGGAATACTCCATTAAAGTGGGGGATGCGGATGCCATTAGAAAGATCATTACTTATATTTTTTCAATGATTAATTATGATGGGTTGGAAATCAATGAGTTTAAAACCTTCCTTATGCAAATGGGCATTGCCATATTCAAAGCATATAATGATATTAGACGCAATGAAGATCAGGTGGTTTTTGATTACACAATCTTTAGCAAGATTTTTGAAATCAGTGACCTGACAGAGGTTCAAAACTATTTCCTTGATCTATGTGAAGACCTGTCAAATAAAATAAAAGGCATTAGAGAAGATGAAGATCAAAGCCATGTGAAAGAAGCCTGCGATTATATTCAGAATAATTATCAGGATCCGATGTTGAGCTTGGAAAGCTTGTGTAAAGTGCTGTATTTAAGCCCGGGTCATTTTAGCCGGTTGTTTAAAAAGAGTATGGGTGTTAATTTTGTTGATTACCTGACAAAGGTTCGAATGGATCAGGCAAAATACCTGTTGGCGAATACGAATCAAAAGATGTATGAGATAGCCAACGGCATCGGCTATGAAGATCCCAATTATTTTAGCTATAATTTCAAGAGGCATACCCAATTAACGCCATCGCAGTGGCGAAAAAGGGGGAGTGGTGTGTGAAAATATTGCGTTGGAATAAATTAAGCATCCAAACGTTCATTTCAATTGCCTATGCGGTTGTTATTGTCATACTTGTGACGGTAATTGGGGTTATTTCCTATACTGTAACCTCCAGGACTGTGGAAGAGAACACCAACGAGTACGTCTTTCAATTGGTGAAGCAGATCAATTATGACATTGAGTATTATATGAAAAATATAGAAGATACCCTAAATTCTGTTATGGCTTCAGATGATGTGATTGCTTATTTTTCTGAAGAAATGGGACGCACAGAAGATGAACTGGTAACATTGAGTGAAGAGTTAAGTGGCTACATGGTCAGTAGAGAGGATATCATTAATATTTTTCTGGCTCGTGAAGATGGTCAGATTGTCATCAACGAGGGGGATTATACGGTTAAACCGGGTTTGGATTTTCGTTCTGAGGATTGGTATACAGGCACTATAAAGCAGACCGGCACAGTCATATCAAATTCCCATATTCAGAATATGATTGTCGATCGCTATAAGTGGGTTGTATCATTAGGTTCGATGATGAACCACCCTATTACTGATGAAGCAGAGGGCGTCGTGTTGGTTGACTTGAATTTCAACCTTATAGATGATATGGTAGCGAACCTGAGTCTTGGCGACAAAGGATACTTGTTCATTATCGATGCTGAGGGGGATATCATTTACCATCCCAAGCATGAGCTGATTTACAGCGGTATACGGTCGGAAGATATTGATAAGATCCTTGCTTCAGAGGATGGGTATGTATCATCTACAGAAGACTTTAGAGCTAAGAATTATATTGTAGTAACGTCGTCTTATACGGGTTGGAAAGTTGTTGGTGCGGTTTATGAGGATGAGTTGAAACCGTATGATTTACTTACAAGACAGATATATTTTCTAATATCCGGATTATCGATTGTGCTGGCGATTCTCTTATCCATATTCATTTCCAGACACTATTTGCATCCAATCAAAGATCTTAGTGATGGGATGGAGCGTTTTAAGAACGGCGATCTGGATGCTACGGTTGAAGTGGCGATGGAGAATGAGTTCGGTGAATTGGCAGAAGATTTCAATGATATGACAGTCAGGATTAAGAGCTTGGTCAAGGAAAACCAGCTTAAGGAGAAAGCAAAACGTAAGTTTGAATTAAAATCCTTACAGTCGCAAATAAACCCTCATTTTCTGTATAACACACTGGACTCGATTGTCTGGATGGCTGAGGCTGGCATGAATGAAGAAGTGGTCAAGATGACGTTTTCATTGTCAAAGCTCTTTAGAATAGGTATCAATAGAGGCTCTGAGTTTATTACCCTTGAACAGGAGCTAGAGCATATCGAAAGTTATTTGGCCATACAAAAAATCCGTTATGGTGAAAAACTGGATTACAGTATTGATGCTGATCCTAGTTTGCTGTCCTGTCGTATTATTAAGATCATTATACAACCGGTTGTAGAAAACGCTATCTATCATGGGATAAAAAAACTGCCGGGTACAGGCTTTATAGACATTAAAGTACGAGAACAGAACGGCAATATCTGTATAACGGTAGAAGATGATGGCGTTGGTATGGATGAGGAGACAGCATTGCATTTGGTTCGTAAGACGGATAACAGTACCGGAGGCAGTGGTATCGGCCTAGCTAACGTGGACCAAAGGATCAAACTATATTATGGAGAAGAATACGGCGTCAAAATAGAGAGTGTTGAGTTTGAAGGTACCAAAGTGACACTGACCATTGCCAAGGAATTCCCGGAGGAGGTATCGGAAGATGAAGCATAAAGGTCTTTATGCCTTCGGGCTTATCGCATGTGTGATTGTTGCAGCGGTACTGTATATGTTCGGTGTCATACAAGGCGGGAGACGTGCTGATACCGTATATTTCGTCTCTAAGACAAGTTCGGAAAACAGTACCTTCTGGCATAGTGTTGAGCGAGGGGTCAATGTGGCAGCAGATGAACTTGGGCTTGAAGTGGTGTTTGTTGGGCCGGAACGTGAAATTGATTTGGCAGATCAGATTGCTTTTGTCGAAGAAGGTATTTCAAAAGAGCCGATGGCCATTATTCTGGCTGCAAGTGATTATAATGGTCTAGTGGAAGTCTCTGAAAAAGTGGTGGAAGCGAAGATTACTTTTGTCACGATCGACTCAGATGTTAACATGATTGAAGATCACAGCTTTATTGCTACTGATAACATTGCCGCATCGAAGATTCTAGGGGAAACCTTAGCGGAAGCTATTGGTGGGGAAGGTCTGGTTGGTATTGTATCCCATTTGGAAGGTACGACATCTGCTTTCGACAGAGAAGAAGGTTTTTTGCAAGGTATAGAATCTTATGAAGGCATTCAAGTGATTGAAGAAATTCCATACAGTAATAATGATGCCCAGACGGCTTATGTCAAAACAGTTGATTTGATTGAAAAGTACCCCACAGTTAAAGGGATCTTCGGAACCAATGAAGCGACGTTGATTGGTATTGCACGAGCGGTGGATGCTATGGGGTTGAAGGATCAGGTTACGGTTGTAGGTTTTGACATAAGCGATGCCGCGGCATCTTATCTGGAAAAAGGTGTCATTCATACGATTGTCATTCAAAGACCGTTTAATATGGGCTATCTCAGTGTAAAAGAAGCTTATGATCAAGCGGTTTATAAAAAAAAGCCGGAATTCACCAATGTGGATGTGGTATTGGTTACAAAAGAGAATATGTTTGATGAAGAGATACAGAAGTTCTTGATTCCTTTCTTGGAGTGATGTGTTAGATTGACAGTCGATTAGAAATGTGTGGAGGAAAAATAAATGGTAACACTTGAAAATGATTTTTTACTGGTGACAATTAAAGAAGATGGTGCAGAGATGACGCGCCTGTTTAATAAGAAAAGAAGCATGGAAATGCTTTGGTATGGTGATAAGAGGTATTGGGGTAGACAGGCACCGGTGTTATTTCCTTTTGTGGGTAAAGTGTCAGATGGCCATTTTAAAGTGGATGGGAAGCATTATGACATGGGACAACACGGCTTCGCCAGAGATATGGTATTCAAGCAGACGAAGATGAATGCAACTTCAGCGACCTTTACATTGGCAGCAACTGAAGAAACGCTGAAACGCTATCCATTCAATTTTGTATTGGAGATTACATATACTTTGGAAAAGGATATGGTGTTGATTGCTTATAAAGTCACCAATGAAGACAACAAGCCAATGACCTTTTGTATCGGCGCCCACCCTGCATTTATGTGTCCTATGTTGAAGGAAGAGCGAATGGAGGACTATGATTTTGTTTTTGAGAAAACCGAAACGGCAGCCATATTCCCTTTATCAGAAGAAGGTATGTTGAAACGGGATGTGGTGCCATATCTTGAGAATGAAAATGTTATACCACTAAAGAAGGGGCTATTCGACGATGACGCCCTAGTGTTTGGAAACCTGACATCGAATTGGGTTCAGTGCATCAATAAGAAAAGCGGTAACGGTATAGAAGTGGGATTTGAAGGCTTCCCATTTCTTGGTCTATGGCAACCAACTGGTGGTGCGCCTTTTGTCTGTATTGAGCCTTGGTTTGGTCATGCTGATTTTGTTGGCTATGATGGTGAACTTAGAGATAAGGAAGATCAAGTGACTTTGGCATCTGAGGGTGTATTTGAGTGTATGCATTATATGAGACCTTTGTCTTAAAGGGAAAACGACAGTCTATTACTACTAGACTGTCGTTTTCTTATGGAAATATTTTGCGCCTGGTCAAGCCAATTTGATTGGATGTTGTTAATTATTTGACTTGAAGAATCTGAGTCAGATCACTGAAAGTTTCGGATAGTGCGTTGATGGTAGCTGAAATCTCCTGGGTTGAGGCGGCTTGGTTCATAGAAGAGTGATTGGCTTTTTCAATCTGTTGCGTGATATTTTCTATAGCATGGCGCATATCTGAAAGTGACTTGTTAACATTGGCTGCTGACTCTTTGCTATGCTGAGAAAGCTTACTCATCTCTTGTGCTACGACAGCAAATCCTCTCCCGGCTTCACCAGCTCTTGCGGCTTCAATGGAAGCATTGAGGGCGAGTAAGTTGGATTGTGTGGCTACGTTGCTAATCGCTTGAATGATGCTGTCAACTTCTAGAATTTGTTTCTGTGTTGATGCAGCAACCTCAGCAACCTGAGCGATAATGGTTGAGAGATTCAAAGAGTCTTCGGCGATTTCTTCAATGCCATTGTTGATTTGTTCGAATGAATGGTAGATATCATTGGCTTTTTCTTCTGAACGAACTTCTCTTTCGGCATCGGTTACAATAGCAATCATATTATCCGTTGACTCGTTTTGATTCAATACAGGAATTAGAGTAACACGTACCGGAATATCAAAATGTCCTGATTGGTCCATCATGGTTACTGGTTTTTTGTTACGGATAATTTGAAGCGTTTCTTGATCATAAGCATTTGGTGCACCTGTTTTGGCTTCAGAAGCAAGTCGTTTCCCCGGTTGGATGTATAGGAATTCTTCGGCATTCATGACGGCCAAAGAGAAGTCCATATTGAACATATCTGGTAGATATGGTGCTACATCCATTAACGACTGTAGGTTATTCTTTTGCATATGCAGTCCTCCGTTAACAATATAATATTTTTATTTTTGCCCATTACTTTATTATACGAAAATAAAAATGCATGAGGAAATGCAAAATATGAATAAAAAACGGCAGTCTCGTAAGAGACTGCCGTTGACCTTTAACAACTTAACCTTCAATCGGCTTCTTAAGGAAACCAATGATTACTGCTGTAACAGCAGCGCCTATCAGAATTGAAAGTGTGTACATGATGATGTTCTCAACTGCGAAGAATACGAAGATTCCGCCGTGTGGAACACTAAGTGTTGCTTTGAAAATCATTGAAAGAGCGCCAGTGATACCGGAACCGATCATGATGGAAGGGATAACTCTCAATGGGTCAGCAGCTGCGAATGGGATAGCACCTTCAGTGATGAAGCTGATACCTAGTACAAGAGCAGATTTACCTGACTCGTGTTCAGCGGCTGTGAATTTGTTCTTGAATATAAGTGTTGCGATACCAAGACCAAGTGGTGGTACCATACCAGCTGCCATAACGGCTGCCATGATGGCTGAACCGGAACCTGCAACAAGTGTACCAGTTGCGAAAGCATAAGCGGCTTTGTTGACAGGACCACCCATGTCAAAAGCCATCATAAGACCAAGAATCAATCCAAGTACTGCTGCACTGCTGCCTTCCATGCTTGTAAGGAAAGAGGTCATACCATTGTTAATAGCTGCGACAGGAGCACCAAGAACGTAGAACATCAACAGACCGACAATCAAAGTACCAAATACTGGAATAATCAATACAGGCATGATGCCTTGAAGGGTCTTAGGAAGTTTCACATACTTCTTAATTAGGTTGACTGTGTAACCAGCAAGGAAACCGGCAAGGATAGCACCAAGGAAACCAGCGTTAATCTGAGTTGCTACAGCACCACCGATCATACCAACGGCAAGACCAGGTCTGTCAGCAATTGAGTAAGCAATGTAACCGGCAAGGATTGGAATCATCAGACCAAAGGCACCAGCACCGCCGCCGATATTCATGAGTACACCTGAAAGAGTATCGCTTGCGTAAGTTGCTTCCCATCCACCCATAAGGCTGTCAGCAAGGAAGCTGAGTGCAATCAGGATACCACCGGCTACGACGAATGGAATCATGAAGGATACACCATTCATTAGGTGCTTGTAAGGACCTTTTCGTTCGGAACTTCTCTTAGCTTTAAGATCAGCCACTTCATCAGCAAGGTTCTTGGATCCTGAGCTGTATACTGGAGAAGCAAGTGCTTTTTCAATAAGTTTGTCTGTGTCTTTAAGTGCTTCTGCTACTGCGACAGAGACAAGTTTTTTACCCTCAAAACGTTCCATAGGTACTGTTGTGTCACAGGCAAGAACGATGGCATCGGCACCTTTAATGTCCTCAGCTGTCAGTTCGTTTTCAACACCAACAGATCCTCTTGTTTCAACTTTGACTTCATACCCCATTTTTTTTGCGGCTTCTTCAATGGCTTCAGCAGCCATGTAAGTATGCGCAATCCCCGTAGGACAAGCTGTTACTGCAAGTATCTTCATATTTTCCTCCTTAAATATAAAACATTATGGTCTATAAACACTCATTAGATGCCGAGGGAACTCTTTTCAAGGAATTCAATGACGCCTTCAGGTGTTGTACAGCTTCTTAGTTCGTCTCTAAAGTCGGCTTTCATAAGCTTTCTTGAGAGGGCTGCAAGAATTTTAAGGTGTGTGGATGATGCATCACTGTTAGGTACACCGATCATGAATACCAGATCGACAGGCTCACCATCCATGGAGTTCCAATCGATACCGTCAGTTGAAGCGAACATGAAGAATGGTTCGTTGACAGCATCGGATTTGCCGTGAGGGATGGCTACGCCAAAACCTACAGCTGTTGAATATTCTGCTTCTCTTTTAAGAACGGCTTCAATATACGTTTGCTCGTCTTTAAGCTTGCCGTTGTCTGAAGCAATCTTTGCCAATTGTGTCAGAGCGTCTTCTTTGGATGTTGCACTAAGGTTCAACTTAACAAGTTCTTTACTGATAATCATTTAATAAATTCCTTTCGACTTATTCAGTCAGTCAATAGCTGTTTATTCATATATGAATGTTGTTTGCTTATCGTTGGCTTAAGTATAAAGCAGAAAATCTAAGGATTCCTTGGAAATTATGATAGGAATATTGGAAAATTTGATATTTTGATCAATTTACACAAGATTTTCAAGAAAAGTTTTTCTACTACGGGAAAAATAGTTTGAAAAATGACTAAATAAGGGTTATAATAATGTTGCATATAGAACTGTTCTACATGCAACATTATTATTGGTAATTGAATGCATATAATATACGCGTCAAAAGGTTGGTCATGTTACTAATTTGAATAGAAGGTTTGAGCGTGTGATACGCTGTATAGGAGTCGATATGGAAGAATATAAAATAGGGAAAGAACTACATGCCGTATTCAATTTGATAAAAAGACGGATTGACGAATCGGAACATTTGCAGTTTGTTCATAAGATTACAGGCACCAATGGATGGATCATTGCGTATTTGGCTAACAACGCTGGAAAAGATATATTTCAGAAAGACATTGAGCAGGAATTCACAGTAGCACGATCAACAGCTTCAAGGGTTATCAGCCTTCTGGTTGATAAAGGCCTTGTGACCAGAACACCAGTTGATTATGATGCAAGGTTGAAAAAACTTGAACTGACTAAGGAAGCACTGGCTCTTCATGAGGATATTGACAGCCACATTAGTGGCATCGAGAGTCGTCTGACGGATGGCTTCAGCCAAGAGGAAGTTATACAGCTTCAAGGTTTTATCGAACGTATGAAGCGTAATATGTCTAAGGAAGAAGTGGATAGTTAATGATTAATTAACAATCGAGCTGTATTGTAATGAGCGGATTGTCAATTTTGCAGATACGCTTATATAGATAGACCAGTAGGAGGAATGGATATGGATTTAATCAAGAAGCTGATGGTTAACATCGGCGAATATAAAAAAGATACGATACTTGCCCCGGTATTCGTCATTGGGGAAGTATTGATGGAAGTAATGATACCGTTTATCATGGCTTACCTGATTGACTATGGTATTGATCAAGGTAATATGACCATCGTGGTGATAGCAGGTGCGGGGTTGTTGATATCAGCACTGATTTCACTCGTCTTTGGTGTTTTGGCGGGATATCGGGCGGCCAGTGCATCCGCAGGATTTGCCAAGAATTTGAGAAAGAACATGTTCTATAATGTACAGGAATTTTCTTTTGGTAATATTGATAAGTTTTCAACATCAAGCCTAATCACAAGATTGACAACGGATGTGACGAACTTACAGAATGCTTTCCAGATGATTATAAGAATGGCAGCAAGAAGTCCGATTATGATGATTTTCTCATTAACAGCAGCAGCCATCATCAGCCCAAAGCTGACATTGATTTATTTGGCGGTGATTCCGGTTTTGGTGATTGGGCTTTATTTTATCATGACCAGTGTCCATCCGATATTTGTAAGGGTCTTTAGAACCTATGACAAGTTGAATAATGTGGTGCAAGAGAACCTTTCAGGTATACGCGTCGTTAAGTCATTCTTACGTGAGCACCATGAGGTGGAGAAATTCAGTGAGTACTCTGAAGAAATCCACGACGATTTCTCAAAGGCTGAAAAAATCATGGCCTTTAATATGCCTTTAATGCAGTTTGTCATATATGTGACAATGCTCCTATTGGCATGGTTTGGCGCAAGAGCCATTGTTAGCAGTGGCAACAACCCGAACATTGGTCTCAGTACAGGCCAGTTAATGAGTTTAATTTCCTATTCCATGCAGATTCTCATGAGTCTTATGATGTTATCCATGGTGCTTGTCATGATTACCATTTCCAGAGCTTCGGCACAAAGGATTGTTGAAGTGATTGATGAGACCAGTGATTTAGGTAATGGCGATTCGCCACTTATGAGTGTCGAAAGTGGCAGTATTACTTTTCAGAATGTTTCCTTTGCTTATTCAGAGAAGGCTCATAAAGATGTATTGCATGACATCAACCTTACAATTGAATCGGGACAAACAGTTGGCATCATTGGAGGGACAGGTTCCTCAAAGACCAGTTTGGTACAACTTATACCAAGGTTATATGATACGACAAAAGGTGTTGTTAAAGTCGGTGGGAAAGATGTCAGGTCCTATGATATTAAGACGCTCCGAGATGAAGTGTCTGTTGTTTTACAGAAGAATGTCTTGTTCTCAGGAACGATTAGGGAGAACTTACGGTGGGGTGACGAGGATGCAACAGATGAAGCGCTCATAGAGGCTTGTAAACTGGCTCATGCCCATCCATTCATATCAGAATTCCCAGAAGGTTACGATACCTATATTGAGCAGGGAGGGACCAATGTCTCCGGCGGACAGAAACAACGGATTACCATCGCCAGGGCGCTCTTGAAGAAACCGAAGATTCTCATACTGGATGATTCGACGAGTGCCGTGGATACAAAGACGGATAAGAAGATCAGAGAAGCATTGAAAACACAATTACCAGATACAACAAAGATTATCATCGCTCAAAGAATTGATTCCGTGAAAGATGCGGATCAGATTGTGGTTATGGATGATGGTAAGATCTCAGATGTAGGCAATCATGAAAGTTTGATGCAGCGTTCAAGTATCTATCAAGAAGTCTACGAATCACAAGTGAAGGGAGGCAAAGCCAGTGCCTGATAATAAGAAAAATACGATGTCTGGTGGTCCGATGCCAGGGAAACCACCAAAAAAAGTGGACAAAAGAACAATGAAACGACTGATGGCATATTTGTTGGATTATCCTTTGTTGCTTGCTCTAGTCGTAGCAGGTATCATCATTGCGGCCCTTGCAACGGCGGCATCTAGTTTGTTTCTGCAAAGTTTGATTGATGATTATATATCACCTCTTCTATTGGCAAGTGAGGCAGATTACTCAGGGTTGCTTAGAGCCTTAATGATGATGGCCATTATCTATATCGTTGGTGTCATCAGCACCTATATGTACAATCGTCTGATGGTCATCATTGCTCAGGGTGTTCTGAAAAGAATAAGGGATAACATGTTCTCGCATATGCAAACATTGCCAATCAAGTATTTTGATAGTCATAGTCATGGCGACATCATGAGTCATTATACCAATGATGCAGATACTTTAAGACAGATGCTTACACAGAGTTTGCCTCAATTATTTTCTTCAGTCATTACGATTGTAGCAGTCTTGTTTTCCATGATGTACCTTAGTATTCCATTGACAGCATTCGCTGTGATCATGGTCATTCTAATTGTAAGGGCGGCGGGCATCATAGTTAAGAAAAGTGGTAAGTACTTTATTGAACAGCAAAAGTCCTTGGGTGATGTCAACGGATATATAGAAGAGATGATCAGTGGCCTTAAGGTTGTGAAAGTATTCAATCATGAGTCGGTGGTTACAGAAGAATTCGATGAGAAAAATGAGCAGCTATGTGAGAATGCTACATTGGCAAATAAGTTTGCCAACATATTGATGCCAATTATGAATAACTTCGGGTACATATTATATGTGTTGATCGCTATTGTAGGTGGTATGATGGCTATTGCTGGTAGTCCGAATATTGCTCTTACAGGTACAGGTGTGTTGAGCTTGGGGATGATCGCTTCTTTTCTACAGTTGTCAAGAAGCTTTGTAATGCCTATCGCTCAAGTATCACAACAGATGAATGCAGTAGTTATGGCCTTTGCAGGGGCTGAGAGAATCTTTGAGTTAATGGATCAGGCGTCTGAAGCAGACGAAGGTTATGTTACTTTGGTTAATATGAAGCAAGAGAATGGCGAGTGGGTTGAGACCAAGGAAAGGACTGCCCATTGGGCTTGGAAACATCCTCATACGAATGGCGAGCTTACTTATAAGAAGCTTACTGGTGAAGTTGAAATATTTGATATGGATTTCGGTTATGTGGCAGATAAGCTAGTTCTAAATAATATTACGATGGATGCCAAATCTGGTGAAAAAATAGCCTTTGTAGGAGCAACAGGCGCTGGTAAAACTACGATTACCAACCTGATTAACCGTTTTTATGACATTGATGATGGTAAGATCCGTTACGATGGCATTAATATTAACAAGATCCGTAAAGAAGACTTACGCCGATCACTAGGGATTGTTCTTCAAGATGTTCATCTTTTTACAGGAACGGTCATGGAGAATATACGTTATGGTCGACTGGACGCTACGGATGAGGAGTGTATTGAGGCGGCTAAGTTAGCCAATGCCCATGACTTTATTGAAATGTTACCTGATGGTTATAAAACGGAGTTGAATGCTGGTGGCAGTGGTTTGTCTCAAGGTCAAAGGCAATTATTGTCTATCGCAAGAGCCGCTGTTGCTGATCCGCCGGTGATGATTCTTGATGAAGCCACGTCCTCGATTGACACCCGAACAGAATCCATTGTATCAAGAGGGATGGATGCTCTGATGAAAGGTCGAACAGTCTTTGTCATTGCACACCGACTTTCAACAATAAAGAATGCAGATGCCATCATGGTTCTTGAACATGGGCAAATCATTGAACGAGGCAACCATGATGAATTGATTGAAAAGAAAGGCGAATATTACCAGTTGTATACTGGGGCCTTAGAACTGAGCTAAAAGCATCAACAAAATATAGAACCACGGTGATCCAGAGAGATAGATTGAACGCTAATCTCTCTGGATTTTTCTGTATTGGCTTGGTGATGTACCAAGCATCTTCTTGAAGCAATAACCGAAATGATCAGCGCTGTTATAACCGACAAGTTCAGCTATGTAACCGATGCTGTATTCGGTGTGAGTTAGCAGTTGCTTGGCTTCCTTTGTTTTCATTTCTGCCACGATTTTGTTGAAGTTTTTACCGGTTTCTTGTTTGATCAGGCGGCTTAAGTAAGCAGGCGTATAATTAAAATGTTCTGCCAGTTCTGAGAGTGTCAGTGTTTTGAAGTGTTTTTGTAAATATAAAAGAATGGATGGTAGTATAGTGAGTTGCTTGGACGTTGATAGTCCGTTATAAGTATTGCTGTTATCGCAATTCCTCAGAATATGGGCATAAAGTATTTGAAGGTAATTCAAAAAGACTTCCGTGGAAAAGGTCTTAAGGGATTTGAATTCTGCAAAAAGATGCTTGATGATATTTAAAATCTCAGCAGAAGGCGTTAAATTAAATCGTAAATACATCTTTTTTTGATGTTGAAGGCTCAAATGAAAGAAATTGGATAATAGAGTATTTTTGCTTAGTATTTGAGAAAAATGCTCTTTGAACAATTCGGGCTCTGAGATGATATTGATAACAATATCTTCAGAAGTGCAAGACAATTGGTGGGCAAGGTCTGGTGACAGAATCAACAGATCACCAGCATTTAAGTTTAAGGAATCGCTATGTGTATGAAACGTAGCGATTCCCTTTATTACATAGAGAATTGTAACGAAATGCAATTCTTTAAACACCGAAGGGTTAAAAAATTCCAGGTTGATCTGGACAGATGGATGATAAGTAGGGTTAATTGGACGTATTTCATCTAAGGCCACTGGTATCTTGGCCACAAGACTTTTCAAGCCTTCCAAATCCATGGTATTCCAAGATAAAAAATCTGGGTATTCAGGTATACCGTGGTATGTTTTTCCTTTGGCACGGAGGGATGCGGCGGCGTCCATAAATTCATAACCTTGGTTATATTTGTTATGGTATTCTATGATTTCGTCTTGGATGTCTCCCAATATTAAGTAATTCATTGCCAATCCTCCTGCGATTATGTCTCCAATACCTATTTCCTTTGGGATGAGTATATCAACAGGTGGATACTGATGTCAAATAATCTAGGATAATGAGAGGATTAATATAGGGTTTATTGAACGTCATGCACCTATAATAGGTGTATAGTAACTATAAATGAGCCGAATCAAGGAGAAAGTCATGATGATAGGTAAAAAACTTATTGGGGTAATGGTTATTTTAACAATGATGATATCATTGGCAGCATGTGGTGGCCAGGAGACTGCAAGTACAGGGTCGGATGACACTAAGGGATCATCGACGAATGAACAGGCTGGTAATGGTGATGTCTCTGATGAAGAGCCATACACTGTGGCCATACAAGTGGTGACATTGCCAGGGACTGAGTTTGAAGGACTGGAAGACAGGGAAGCGGCAATTAATGCCATAATCGAGCCTGCAATCAATTGTAGGGTGGATATTCAAGAAGTGTGGATCAGTGAGTTAAACCAAAAGACAAGTATGGCAGCAGCAGGTGGGGAGAAGCTGGACATCCTTCATGTTGGGACCGTATCACCACTGTCATCAATGGTTGGCTCAGAGATGCTGATCGATATGAAAGAGGATGATCTGCTTAAGATTCATGGTCAGGGCATCATAGAATTATTTGGTGAAGACTTATTGGCATCAGGTAAAGTTGCAGGAAAACAATTGGCGATTCCAGCAAAAACATACAATGCCAATGCAAAAGGTTTCTATTATAACAAGTCATTGGCGGATGCAGCAGGCATTACGGTACCGGAAAAAATTGAAAGCCTTGCAGAGATGACAGAATTATTGGTTATGGTAAAAGATAATATTCCAGATGTAATGCCATTTTATACGGGAGAAGGTACCAATAATACCCTCGCATGGATGGCAAATTATGCTTCTTTTGGTGGTAATTCATCTTACGGCGTACTTTTAGATGAGCAAAATAACCATAATGTAACAAACCTTTATGCCTCAGACTTGTATAGGGAATACGCTCTAACAATGTATGAGTGGAGTAGCAAAGGATTGCAACCAGGTGATCCTACGGATACAGGCCTACCACAAGATTACTTTAATGCCGCTAAATTATTCTGTGTTGTGGCGGACTTCAATGAAGGGGTCAAGACCAATATACGTGCCAATAATCCTGAGATAGAAATTGGCTGGGTGGAGATGGTAGCGCCAAAAGTGACCAATGCCAGTGTAACAGAATATATGTGGGGGATCTATTCGGACAGTGTCAGGCCGGACAAAGCGATGGCTTTCTTGAACCTTTTGTACACAGATGCTGAATTGGCAAATATTCTTAGTTACGGTTTGGAAGGTGCGAATTATAGTTTTGTAGAAGGATCGGATCAAGTGGTTCAGATTAATGGAACATATTTACCGACATTTTATATAGGTGGTGATACAGAGGAAATGTACATTAAGTCACCAGCAACAGACGACTATCTGGAGCAATGTGCCGCATTTGAAGCTACTGCCACAGTGTCACCAATTCTTGGGTATGTTTTCGATGATTCGGGCTTTCAAACGGAATCCTCAGTGATTACATCAACACTTCAAGAGTATCTTCCACAGATTGCCAATGGTATGGCAGACAGTGAAGAAGATATGTTGGCACTACTGGATGCCTTTAATGATAAATTACTGAGTTCCGGTATTGATGAGGTTATAGAGGCGAATCAGACACAACTGGATGCATTTTTAGAAGGTAAATAGGGTTTGGGTGTCAAAACTATATAGCCGAACTTCCAGATGCGATATATAGTTCTCGAGCGCATCTACGAGTACTATAAATTGTGGATGGATTTAGAGAGAGCCGAACATAGTGCTCTCTCTTTGTTGTACTTTACTATGAAACACTCAGAAGTTAATGGAATAGAGCAGTTGAAAAGGATGATATATGAAATCAAAGACTGAAATAAAAGAAAAAATCAGGTGGAAGAAATGGCTACCTCTTTATTTAATGGCTGTACCAGGATTTATCTATATACTTATCAACAACTATATACCGCTTTACGGATTACAGTTGGCATTCAAATCTTTCAGTTATAAGAAGGGCATCTCAGGGAGCGATTGGGTTGGGTTTAAGAATTTCAAGTTCTTGCTAGCCAGCGGTGATTCGACAATCATGATTAGAAACACTTTACTTTATAATATTGCATGGATTTTCATTGGCATTGTGTTCGGTGTTACAGTCGCAATACTTTTTAATGAAATCATTCATGACACAGCAAAAAAAATCTATCAGACATCCATATTGTTACCATACTTAATGTCGACAGTTGTTGTTGCCTATCTTGTGTATGCCTTTTTATCAAAAGATACCGGTCTAATCAATAACAGTATCCTAAAGAAATTTTTCGGTGAAGAAGCAACCGTATCTTGGTATACAGAAGCAAAATACTGGCCGTTTATCTTAACATTCGTTCAACAATGGAAACTGATCGGCTTTAGTATGCTTTTATATCTTTCGACTTTGTTGGGCATTGACAAGTCTTTTTACGAAGCAGCAATGTTGGATGGCGCTACAAAATGGCAACAAATAAGAACCATTACATTGCCACTGTTAAAACCGACCATTGTCATGCTGATGATTTTGAGTATTGGTCAGATATTCAGGTCAGACTTTGGTTTATTCTATCAGGTGCCAATGCATCAGGGAGCGTTGTTAAGTGCCACTCAGACCATTGATACCTATGTCTATACAGCTTTGTTGGTTAATAACAACTTTGGTATGTCAGCGGCGGCCAGTTTCGTTCAATCGGTTGTAGGGTTTATATTCATCGTTATGGCAAACTGGGTCGTAAAGAACTTGAATTCAAGTAGTTCGATTTTTTAGGAAAGGAAATACAATGAAGTCAAAAGATCAAATAAGATGGCGTATGGCAGCACATTTAGTGCTGATACTATTGTCGTTAGCTGCTGTTTTACCTTTTATATTGCTTGTAGTAGCCTCATTTACAGATGATCAAACGGCGCTGATGAAGGGATATAGCTTCTTGCCTGAGAGATTATCTTTAAGCGCTTACCGGTATATTGCTCAGAACAGTATGGTTTTTGTTCGTGCATATGGTATTACACTACTAGTGACATCAATTGGAACGTTGAGCAGCATTATATTGGTTGCGCTAACAGCCTATGTATTGTCTAAGAGAAGAATGCCAGGCGTTAAGGTGCTTAATTTCCTGATTATATTCACCATGCTTTTCAACGGCGGTTTGGTTGCAACGTACATAAGCTATGTCACAATTTTTAATATTAAAAATACGATATTTGCCTTACTGGTGCCGAACCTGTTGATGAACCCATTTATGGTCATGCTATCTAGGAACTATTTCGAGAATAGTATTCCTGAGGACATATATGAATCAGCAAGAATAGACGGTGCAAAAGAAGCGACCATTTTTGCTAGGCTGGTATTACCTTTATCCAAGCCGATTCTTTCGACAGTGGGCTTGATGGCAGGCATTGCCTATTGGAATGATTGGATGAATGCCATTTACTATATAGATGATAAGGCTTTGTATTCGATACAAGCTTGGCTGAATGCGGTCAATACAAGTATTACGGTACTGTCATCCATGGGCGCATCGGCGGGGGTCAGCTCTGCGAATTTACCATCCACCACCATACGAATGGCAGTGGCAGTCGTTGGCATATTACCAATACTAATTGTCTATCCGATGTTTCAGAAATATTTTGCCAGAGGATTGATGGCTGGTGCTGTAAAAGGATAGTTATGATAGTTGAATCATTAAGAAAGAGGAGAACAACATGAGAGAACAAAGATATATTGTGCCACGCAGTAAGCAGGTCAGGGTCATAATTGATACCGATGCAGGAGCAGAAGCGGATGACCAATTTGCTATAGCCCATGCCCTTATGACACCCAAATTCGATGTTGTCGGCATTATAGCTGAACAATTTGGTGACCGTCAAGGCGAATCGACGATGCTGGACAGTTATGATGAAATTAAGCGTGTTGTCCGTAAAATGGGGTTAGAGGATGAGGTGACAGTTCTTAAAGGGGAAGAAAAGGCTCTTGACCTTCTAGATAATGAAGGTGTATCAGAAGGTGTTCAATTTATCATTGATGAAGCTTTTAAGGAGGATGACCGCCCACTGTTCGTGTTGAACATGGGGGCTATAACCAATTTGGCAACGGCCCACAGAATGAATCCAGCCATCGACGACCATATCGTTGCCATATGGATTGGAGGCGGTACTTACCCTGTTGGGCATATGGACTTTAATTTGGCCAACGATGTCACCGCAGCCAACACGATTATGGCCTCCAACATGGAACTATGGCAGATACCATTAGGTTCCTATACACGCATGGCCGTCTCTTTTTACGAGCTAATGGAAAAAGTAGCACCTTGTGGAACAATCGGTGCGTACCTGATTGAAAAGATGATGGCGGTCAATGAGGAAGACTGTTCGGGCAACTTGGATGACATCGACTTTGGCGGTAAGATGAGCCGAGGAGCAAAGAGTGTCTTTATCAGAACGAGTGAAGGATGGTCCCTTGGCGATAGCCCGGCTGTCGGTGTTCTTATTACACCTCAGGCTCAGAATATGTCGATGATCAAAGGACAAAGATTCAACCCTGATGGTACATACGGAGAGTATATAGGTGACCATAGGCTTATTCGGGTTTACAATAATATTGACAGTCGAGTCATACTGGAAGATTTTTACGCAAAATTACGTTATCATTTTAGTTAAAGAAAAGAGGTAGATTCTATTAATGGAATCTACCTCTTCGATAGTTCAAAGTAAAGTGCTTTGAACTTAGCATATGATTCTGAAGCATAGTATTATACGCCACTATGCCTAATGAACACTATTTCTTTTTGCCACCTTTATTACCGTTACTCTTAGAGGTATTTTTCTTTTCCTTAGTACTCTTGCTATTGGCGGTATTTTTCTGTTCTTTTTTAGGCGCTGATTCTATCTCGGATTTAGTGGCAACATCTTCAGTAGCTGTATCTTCAGATTCATCTGCTACAGTCGTTTCAGCAGTGTTATCTGAATTATCATCCGTATCTAATTTGTGTGCATTCTTATTAGCTTTGGTACCTTTTATGATGTCTTTGACTTTTGATTCGGCAAGAGCAGCAATCTCTTCTTCGGTTAGCTCTGTCCCTTCTGGTAGATCCAGTGAGTCGATATACTTTTCAATCAAATGCATTTTACCAGGAGTTATGCCGTAGTACTCTGCATTAGCAAAACGTTCCACAATCCACGCCGGTTGTTCTTCATCACAAAGTTCTTCAAGTTCCAATTCTACTTCGGCATCCACATAGGTCGTAGAGAGAATTTCACCAACAGCATTTAAAAGAGCTTCGTTGTCTGTCAGGACGGTTAAGGAAAGTTCTGTTTCTTCAGCATTGCCATCTTCATCAGTATCGACTGGAGAAGCGGCAACCAGAATATCAATGATCTCTGTAACAGTTAAAGTCGTAAAGTCATATACATTGCCTTCGCTGTCAAGAACTGTAGACAATATGTCTAAGGATTCCTGAGACAAACCTTCAAGAGACAGTACTTCCTGTTCTTCACCAACAGTCAATAAATAGTCGGAATCAAGACTGATGACGATAGAAGCATTGGTGGACACTTCACAGGTTTCTTCATCAACATCGGCATCTGTGGTCTCTGAAGCGGTTGTATCAGTTTCTGTGGTTGCCTCTGTTTCTTCTGCATTGGCCATGAGCGTGAACATGGAAGTCAGCATCATGATCATAACTAATAGGGTGAATAGTTTGTTGAATTTTTTCATATGTTCCTCCTTATAATAAAAAAACGCTGTTCCTACCCATCCGAGTGGGTCACTTGCGCTTGAAGAGTCATATATGAATATTTCTCTTCGGTAACTGGCTGCCATAATGCCCTTGAATGGTTCGTTCAAGGAACATAGAAGGCCCTTTAGCTTTGCGTCCTGCCTTTTCAGACAGTTTGCCTTTATCGGATGTATCACAATGATATCATGGATTGCCAAATGAACGCAAGATGTATAGAATGATATGGTACCATAAGACCAATTTGAAAAAGTTGTTGAGTTGGGTACCAAATTTTGTTCGAATAAACGTATAGCCGTATATACATATTATGGAAGGTTTATGATAAATGATGAAAAGTAGTATTAATTATATACTTGGGATTCTTGCGCTGACAACCGGGTTGCTGCCTTTTGCTGAGCATCGTACGGAACAGCTTGAGTATAGTGGCAAGCCGGTTGTTTCCCATGTGTTGGACGTGGATATGAATGATCCAAGGGCTGAAGTGAAACATGGATTCTCTTTTGGGCTATTGTATGGATTTGAAACCACATCAGAGATTGCTGCGGATGAAGGGGTTGTTGCGGCTGTTAACGGTATGTTCTATGATGCCCTTGGTATGCCTATTGGTTTGATGATGGAAGAAGGACAGCCAATTAGAATTCAGGATACCGGTGGTCCTGCAGTACTCATTGATACAGATAATCATGTCACATTCAGTGAAGTGACACCTAAAGTAACCGTCTACGTTGGCGAAGGTTATACTTGGTTGTATAGTGTTAACGGAGCAACACCCAATGACCATTGGGGTTTATATACACCCGTTTACGGCAGTACAACAAGAATCAGTCGGCCAAGTGTTAATTATAAGATTAAAGATGATGTGGTTGAAGAGGTGGTTATTTCGGATAGCCCCGTAGCTATAGAGGGATGGGATATGATTTTGACCTATGCCGGTGAACAGGTTCATTTTGCTGTTGGCGATCAGGTACGAATTGAAACAGACTTGGGAATTGAGACAGGTGACATTAAGACGGCTTTTCAGGGAGGGAACTGGATTGTTAAAGATGGCGTGAATGTTGCAGAGGCTTATGATAGCTTTCTAGGCTATACGACAGCACCTCAGCCAAGAACCCTTGTTGGTATGACTGAGGATAATCATTTGATATTTGTTGTCGTTGATGGACGTCAATCAGATTATAGCCTTGGGGTAAGCGGGTATGATGCCGGAGAATTAATGCTAAGTTATGGGTGTGTCAATGCGGCTTATTTGGATGGAGGTGCGTCGTCGACGATGATTTATGAAGGTGAAATGGTTAACCGCCCATCCGGTGAAAAAGAAAGGGCTGTTGCCCATGCGTTGTTGATTGTTGAATAGGATGGCTCTGGCGAGTGAAACGAACTGAAAACGACTTTTGTCACCTTTCTTAAGCAGTTGTTTCTCTAATATATGTATGGTATAATGGATTGCATTTTGATGACAGAAAGCGGTAGAGCCGCATAAGGAGAGTTAGTTGTATGCAGTTGTTGTGGATTATGATATTGGCAGCAGTGCCGATATTGGAACAAAAAGTAGCCATTCCGACGGCCATGGCCCTTGGTTATTCAGATGCTACGGCTTTTTTTATTACGTTATTGGGAGCATTGATACCGGCACCATTCATCATTCTTTTTTTGCCTAAAGTCTTCGAATTTATGAGAAGATTCAAGTATTTAGAACCGTTGGTTGACTGGTATGAAAAAAATGCTATGCGACGTGGCAAGAACATAGTTAAGTATGAACTACTGGGATTGTTGATGTTTGTAGCAATACCACTACCTATGACTGGCGTATGGACTGGATCTGCTGTTGCTGCTTTTCTGAAATTAGATTTCAAAAAAGCATTTCCGACAGTTGTTTTGGGGGCTGCAATTTGTGGTTTGATTTTGTTGTTTGTTTTTAAAGGCGCGTTTTCTCTTCCATGGTTGCATTTGAACCAGTGATAGAATAAAACTGATAGTGAGTATCGTTATTTTGTATGGCTATGCCATTTGATATGTTATAATTAATGCAGATATATGACGCTATAGTCATAAATAATACATTTGTATAGTGTAGGAGGCAATTATGTCAAAAAGATTATTTACATCCGAGTCAGTAACAGAAGGACATCCGGATAAAGTATGTGACCAGATTTCTGATGCAGTGCTTGACGCAATACTAGCACAAGACCCCAATGCCAGAGTTGCTTGTGAGACAGCAGTTACCACGGGAATGGTGTTGGTTATGGGGGAAATTTCAACCAATTGTTACGTGGATATCCCTAAGACCGTTCGTGAGACAATTCGTGAAATCGGGTATACGAGAGCCAAGTATGGCTTTGATGCGGATACATGTTCGGTACTTGTATCTCTTGATGAGCAATCAGCAGATATCGCTATGGGTGTTGATGAAGCCCTTGAATCTCGTACTGGTGAGGAGCAGGATATAGAGGCAACTGGTGCAGGTGACCAAGGTATGATGATTGGTTATGCTTGTAACGAGACAGAAGAGTTGATGCCATACCCTATTGCCTTGTCCCACAGATTGACTAGAAGACTTGCTGAGGTTAGAAAGAATGGCACTTTGCCGTACTTAAGACCTGACGGTAAATCACAAGTCACAGTGGAATACAATGACCATACAGCGGTTCGTATCGATACAATCGTCATCTCAACACAACATGACGAAGAAGTGACGCAAGAGCAGATTCGCGAAGATTTGTTAAGAGAAGTGATTCAGCCGGTTATGCCAAAGGAACTTCTTGATGAAAAGACCAAATATTTCATTAACCCAACAGGACGTTTTGTTATTGGTGGCCCACAAGGGGACGCAGGATTAACGGGACGTAAGATCATTGTTGATACATATGGCGGCTATGCGAGCCATGGCGGTGGCGCTTTCTCCGGAAAAGACCCAACGAAAGTTGACCGTTCAGCAGCTTATGCAGCGAGATATGTAGCAAAGAATATTGTCGCAGCAGGTTTAGCGGACAGATGTGAGATTGAACTTGCTTATGCCATTGGTGTTGCACACCCTGTATCTGTCTATGTGAATACTCACGGAACCGGCAAGATCGATGATGAAGCAATAACGGATTTAATTGGCAAACATTTCGACTTAAGACCAGCTGGCATTATCAAGTCTTTGGATCTTAGAAGACCAATTTACGGTAAGACAGCAGCTTACGGACATTTTGGAAGAACAGACCTTGATCTTCCTTGGGAGAAGACCGATAAAGTTGAAATTTTGAAGGCTGCACTCAAGTAGAATTGATATTGTCTAATAGTAGAAACCGAAAGATGAATCATCATCTTTCGGTTTTTTTGTCTATAATACATAAGAACAATCATGATACGAAGCCTCTTTACTTGTGGTATAATGGCAATAGGGCCAACCTAAAGAAGATGGAGGCGTTTTATGGGACAAATTTCGTTAGAAGAACTCATTGAAAAAGTGGATGAAATTCCCGTTTTTCCGGCATCGGTGATGAAGATTATTCATCTCATAGAAGAAGATACCACCAGTGCGAAGGATATTGAGAAAGAAATCATGAAAGACCAAGGGTTGACGGCAAAGATTTTGAAGTTGGCGAACTCAGCCTATTATGGTCTTCGTAGGGATGTTCAGACTGTTTCTCAAGCCATTGTGTTATTAGGCTTTCAAGCTGTGAAAAGTATGGTACTAGCCACTTCTGTGGGTAAGGTCTTTGATAAAGAAATGCCAGGTTATGCCCTAGGGAAGGAAGCCTTGTGGCGTCAATCCCAAATTAGTGCTGTGATGGCGAGAACCATTGCTAAGAAATGCAAGTATGATAAGGCAGACTTGGTGTATACTGCAGGTTTGCTTAAGGATATTGGGAAGGTGATTCTAGACCATTACCTGGTGGAATCTTACGAAGAGGTTATCAAAAAGATGGAGTCTTCAGATGAAACATTCCTTGAAGTGGAACAACAGGTGTTAGGATTCGACCATGCCCAAGTTGGGGCAAAGATTGCAGAGAAGTGGCACTTGCCTGAAGAACTTGTTGAAGCGATTGCTTTGCATCATGAGCCTGAGAAAGCTCAGATCAATCCTAAGATGACAGCCATTGTTCATGTGGGTGATGTCTTGATTATGATGATGGGGTTGCATTTAGGGATTGATGGCTTATCTTATTATATATCAGAAAGTACCTTGGAGCATCTTGGGTTGTCAGAATCTGAATTACAGGAGATTATGTCTGAGATTGCAGATATTGCATCGGATGAAGGCATTTACCTGGAGTTGTAGTGATGGCATATTTGATAGTGAGGTCAGAATGAATATTAGTTTACTTAAGGCAGCTGAAGATAAATTTTATACCTTGTATCCAGGCGGCTTTGATAATGAAGAGATGAAGACGATAGCTAAAAAACACCGACTGGATAAGATGACGGATCTTGTCCACGAGCTATTTGCTGAAGATAGATTTCTTTTTACGGAACAGATTATTGAAGATATGGTGAAAGTGATTGGCAAATCATCGATGATTTCACTCTTCGAGAAGCCTAAATTCAGAGATTATGCAAGAAGTTTATCGCCAGAGCGTAAAGCACAGCTGGCGGCAGGACTCAAGGAGTTACTGTATGGTAACGAAGCCGTTGGTTTTGAAATGATGCTGGATGTTCTTATTGATGGGAAGTTGGCAAAGTGGTCATTGATGACGCTGATTCCTGCTTATTTTCGACCTGAAGAAGAAGTGTTCGTCAAACCAACAACAACGAAGAACGTTATTCGGGTATTTGAACTTGAGGACATAGTCTATAAGCCTAGACCTTCATATGAGTTCTATCAAAGATATAGAACGTATATTAGAGAAATGAAGCAACATGTTAATGAATCCTGTAGGCCCAATAATCCGGCGTTCACAGGGTTCTTGATGATGATGATGGATAAATAGAGATATTGCGTTAGGGAAAGGTATGGTGGATAGTGGATATGAGCAGCGCGTATATATTGATTTTAACGAATTGCAGAGATGATAATGAAGCCGATTACTTGATGGAGAAGCTCTTTGAGGACAAGTTGGCGGCATGTGTGCAGACCAATAAGGTACATAGTCATTTTTACTCAAAAGGTAAAGTGGTCCACGATTCTGAGATTCGTATGATGATTAAGACGAAGAAGTCTTTGTACAAGCAATGTGAAGAGACAATACGAAATCTTCATTCCTATGATATCCCGGAGATTATTGAACTGCCAATCACGGATGGCTCAAAACATTTTTTTGATTGGGTCGAATTCGCTACACAATAAATGACTTTAAGGATAAAACATTCAAGGAAATCTTGGATGTTTTTTTTATAGAAAAAAATTTTCTATGTCTATGGGCATTGAAGTTATAGCCAATGGGTTATACAATGGACAGGTATGGAATGTTAACATGTAGATTAAGTTAATAAAGTTTATCAATAGATATTTTACATAAACAGCCTTGGAGGTTAGGATGACTAGAGAATACTACAAAGACCTAAAAATATTAAACAAAAACACATTGCCCGCTCATGGTTGCAAGACACCATATGACTCAATTGAGCAAGCCATGACAGCTGACAGAGAAGCTTCATCAGCCTTTATGCTTCTTACTGGTGACTGGAAATTCAATTATTACAAGCACCCCGCCTATGTTCCGGAAGATTATTACAAGACTTCTTATGACGATGGAGAATGGGACACAATACCTGTGCCATCCAATTGGCAGCTACATGGCTATGGTATTCCGGTTTATACCAATGTGGCATACCCAATTCCAGTGGATCCGCCACACGTGCCTGCCGAGAACCCTGTTGGTCTTTATAGAAGGTCATTTGAAATCATGGCCGATCAACTGGAGCAACGTCACATTCTTCATTTTGGCGGAGTCAGTATTGCTTTTACAGTATTCGTCAATGGTAAAGAAGTTGGATACAGTCAGGGCAGTCATATGCCTTCAGAATTTGATATTAGTGATTACTTAGTTGAAGGTGAGAATCTTCTGGCGGTGGAAGTCTACAAATGGGCTGCAACCAGCTATCTGGAAGATCAGGATTTCTGGCGATTAAGTGGTATCTTTAGAGAGGTCTACATCTATAGAACCCACCAAAGTTATATAGAAGATTACAAGATTCAAGGGTTGCTTGATGCAACCTATAAGGATGGTGTTTTAAAAGTTGCCGTTGAAGCTGTTGGGGCGGATTTAACCATGAATTTTATACTTCAGACCTTAGACGGTGAAGTGATCGCTGTTAAGTCAGAAGAGATGGTAGAAGGCCTTGCCAATTTTGATTATTTACTTGAAGAGGTTAAACCGTGGTCGGCAGAGATGCCTAACTTATACAGGTTGGTATTTGCCTTACTAGATGACGAAGGTGATATTGTCGATGTAAGGGAGCATGTGTTTGGATTTAGGACAATTGAAGTTAAAGGTGGCCAGTTCTATATTAACGGCGTCTCTTCCATCATGAAAGGTGTCAATCGACATGATACCCATCCGGATAGAGGTTATGCGGTAACAAGAGAGGATATGATTGAAGATATTTGCCTAATGAAGGCCCACAACATTAACATGGTAAGAACCTCTCATTACCCAAATGACCCTTACTGGTATGAGTTATGTGACCGTTTTGGTATGTATTGTATGGATGAAGCAGATTTGGAGACTCACGGCTTCATCAGAAATGAGAAGCTAGAGCGAAACGGTATCGGACAGAAAGCAGTCATCAATGATTTGCCAGAATGGGAAGAGGCTTTTGTGGACCGAGCTGAACGTATGGTTCAAAGAGATAAGAACTATACAAGTATTCTGTTCTGGTCATTAGGCAATGAAAGCGGCTTTGGCAGGAACCATGAAGCGATGCTTTCTTATATTCGTGATGAAGACACAACGCGTTTGGTTCATTATGAAAGTGCAGGGGAGTTGCCTTTTGCGGACATGGTCAGTGTGATGTACCCATCTGTTCCGGAAGTGATTCGTCAAGGTGAAAGAACCGATGACGAACGGCCTTATTTTATCTGCGAATTCATTCATTCTATGGGTAACAGTATGGGGAATCAGCAAGAGTACTTTGATGCCATCTACAAATACCCAAGACTTGTTGGAGGATGTATCTGGGAATGGGCAGATCATGGCCTAAGACGTCAAACAGAAGAGGGAGAAGAGTGGTTCGCTTATGGTGGTGACTTTGGTGACACACCTAATGATATGAAGTTCTGTATTGATGGTATGGTTTACCCTGACAGAATTCCACATACAGGTTTGATAGAATATAAGCAGGTAATTGCCCCTGTTAAGGTATATGCACTTGATAGTCTTTCGGGTGATATCGAGGTGGAAAACCGTTATGACTTCACGAACTTGGATGAATTGGTGATGACCTGGACCTTGACCAGGGATGGGCAAGTGGTTGAGAAGGGTGTCATTGAGAACCTTGACTGTCAACCACATGAGAAGGTGTCCATTGGACTACCGTATAATATTGCCAAGCATCAGATTGAAAAGTGTCATTATCATTTGACTGTGACATTTGACACAAAAGTAGAACCGTTATTCATGGATGAAATCATGAATGTCTATACTTATCAAGTGGAGTTACCGACTGTATCCGAAGTGAAAGGTCGTGACAGTGCCCTTTCTGGTACCTTTGATGTGTTTGAATCTGAACACACGCTGAAGATCATTACTGATGAAGCGGTCATTCGCTTTGATAAAATCTATGGTAAATTGGTAGGCTACGAAGTTGATGGTAAGGAAATTCTAATGGAAGGCCTTGAAGAAAACTTTTTTAGAGCCCCTACTGATAATGATGAAAAAGGTTGGGTCATGCGTGAAGACAGCCTTGCAGGTGCATGGCGTAGGCTTGGACTTGATGCATTGCAGCGAGATGTTAGAAGTATTGAGATTGATCATGAGAACAAGCAGAGTTCGATAAAAGTGGTTAGTGTATTTGCGAAGACGGCAGAATATCCAGCCCTTTCCACAACCGTGTCGTATATTGTAACACCTGATGGTACCATTGATGTCAGTATGGCGTTGAGCTCACTACGTGAGATTGAAAGCCTTGCCAGAATAGGGATGACTTTGACAGCTCATGAAAGTTATGAGCAGTTCGCGTGGTTTGGACGTGGGCCGCATGAAAGTTATGTGGATAAAAAAGAAAGTGCGATTATTGACCTTTATACAGGTACAGTAGCAGATCAATATGAACCATACATTGTGCCTCAGGAACATGGGAACAAGACGGATACAAGATGGTGCGCATTGACCAATGAAAGTGGTACAGGGTTGTTGGTTGTTGCCAAGGACAAGATGGACACCAGCGTTAGTGTGTTTTCACAGGATATGCTGTATAAAGCAATGCACACTTACGAACTTGAAACTTGTGGAGGTTCTGTATTGAATATCGATTATGGTCAGGCAGGTATTGGCAATGGCAGTTGTGGACCAGATTTGTTGGATCAGTACAGACTGCCTGCTGAAAATGTTGAGTTCGGGTATAAGATCATGCCACTTAAAAGTGGTATTGATGGTGTATGGATGTTGTATAAGAAATAAGATACAGCCCAAGGTTGTTTATATCGTGACAAGAGTTGTATTCAAGAAAAGTGATTAGAGTGTATAAGAGGGCCCTTCATACCTTTGTTGGGCCCTTTTACTGTGTTTACTCTTATAATAAACACAGTAGCTCTTTACTGAGACAAGTATTAATGCTAAAATAGACAACATAATACAACATAAACAGATTAAATACAACATATAATAACCACATAAAACAACAAAAGTGTTAGGAGTAAGTATGAGCAGTCGTATTTTAGCAATTAATCCAGGTTCCACGTCCACTAAAATAGCTTTATTTGAAGATGAACAGTGTCTCTTTGAAGAGACGTTAAGACACTCCAGCGATGAATTAGGTGTGTATGAAGATATTATGAGCCAGACTGATTTTAGACTCAATGTCATTATGGATGTTCTCAAAAAGCAGTCAGTAAGTATTGATAGCCTTACTGCAGTTGTCGGTAGAGGAGGCATGTTAAAGCCTTTGACTGGTGGTACTTATGAGGTGAGTGAATCAGTCATTCACGACCTGAAGATAGGAAAACAAGGTCAACATGCTTCTAATTTGGGTGGTGTACTGGCAAAAGAAATCAGCATAAAAGCCAGTGTTAAGGCTTATATTGTAGACCCAGTTGTGGTTGATGAACTACAACCTGAGGCGCGATTGACAGGGATACCATCTATTCCAAGAAAAAGTATTTTCCATGCATTGAATCAAAAAGCGACCGCTAAGAAGCATGCTATGTCTATAGGTGAAAAATATGAAGACCTGAATTTGATTATTGCCCATTTAGGTGGTGGCATCTCGGTGGGTGCTCATATGAATGGTCGCGTAGTGGAGGTTAATAATGCTGTGGATGGCGAAGGGCCGATGTCACCGGAACGTGCGGGAACCATCCCGTCAGGTGCCCTTGTGGAACTTTGCTTTAGTGGTGAATATTCAAAAGAAGAGATTAAGAAGATGATCAACGGCAAAGGTGGTATTGTTTCTTACCTAGGCATCAATGACTATCGCGATGTGCTTAAGATGGCAAAGGGTGGTAATGAGCAAGCTCAGCTGATTCAAAAAGCTATGACCTATCAAGTTGCAAAAGCTATAGGCGAATGTGCAGCCGTACTTTGTGGTAAAGTGGATGCAATTCTCGTGACAGGAGGGATAGCCTATGACAAGACAATCATTGAGGATTTAACGAATTATGTCGGTTTTGTGGCACCAGTCATCGCATATCCAGGGGAAGATGAAATGGAAGCCCTGGCAATGGGCGTACTAAGAGTGATTAAAGGCGAAGAAGCCTTGATGGTTTATTGACAATAGTCGTTTAATAAGGTAGAAAATCTATAATACATCAATAAAAAAGAGAAATCACCATTCTGATGTTCAGTTTGGGTTGATTTCTCTTTTATAGTATTGCTAACTTTATTCTTTTACAGCAGTTGTAAATATCTCATTAATATTGATACTAAAGGCGATACCAGTATTAAAAGGCTTCTTAGGGTCATTAAGTATTTCATAGATTTCATCAATGACAGACTTGGTACTTTTTTCGCTGCTGTTAATTGCGAAAAGAATACGGCCTTTATTCATGATGTCGAACTTATCATCGAACACAACATCGATGGAGCGTCGTTTGATGTTATCCGAAGTGGTCATACCGTAAGTGCCGAAGGAGGGAGAAGACAGATAATTCTCAAGGCCTGTGGCCTTTAGGTAGGATTCTACCTTTCTACGCTTGGCATTGTCATTGACAATGACAGTAATCAGATCCATATCAATCTCCTTTCTCCATGTATTTACCATCTCGGCGGACAATATGTCTTTCCAGTTCACCACCACGCATATAGTTGATTGGTAATGTGAACATGAAGGCGCTGGTTTGACCATCATCGTTACAATTGATTTGTTCATTGATGGCAGTGACAGCACAATCCACTTGAGAGTCTTTTTCTACAACGGAAAGGATGATTTTCTTCACTTCATTACGTTGTTCAAGACTTTCTACAATACTTGCAAGGAAGGAACCTGTGGTCAGCTGTCGATTGCTTTTAGCTCGGCTTCCAAGACCTTCAAGGATCGTAGCACCTCGAATGCCGGATTTTGTTAAAAGTTCAATAACGGTTTCTGTATATTCTGTTTTGTTAAGGATGATGATTAGTGCTTGCATCGTTGTCCCCCTTATTCTTTTGGTTGTAATTTATAGGCTTCACCGGATTTGGTGACAGCTAGTTTGGTCATAAGCGGACCAATGATTTCAGTTGCAATGGTTGTTGTCAGCAGTACAGTGATGACTAGATCCCCAATACCAGTGCCACTGAATTCGTGGCTGATGACAATGGCTAGACCAACGGCTACACCAATCTGAGAAAGCAAGCCAAAGCCAAGGTATTTGGATACATTTTTGTCCGCTTTTGTAATCAAAGACATAACGGAGGCACCACTGATTTTACCAGCCATTCTGGCAAACAGATATACAATACCAATTAGGCCGACCTGTGTTATCAGTCGAATATCCAATCTGGCACCTGCGATAACAAAGAAACTGATGTACAACGGAGCTGTAAAGGAATCAACAACGGTAAATGCTTTTAATTTATTCTGACTGTAGTTAGCTATGATTATACCTAAAGTCATGTTGGCAAGCAATGTGGATAATTCAAAATAGTCAGCGAAACCGACAGTAACAAATATAGCACCGACAACAAGAGATAATACTTCGCTGTTTCTTGAGAAAAAACGAATAAGGAACATCAATACTAACCCGACGATCAAACCGAGTAGGATGGAAAAACCTATCTCATAGGCTGGTCCCAGGAGTATTTTACTAATATGAACATCATCGCCATGTTCAAGAGTAACCTTGGCAATGGATGATGCGATAGCGTAGATCATCAAGCAGATGATATCATCGATGGCAACCACGGCAATCAATGTCTTAGTTAAAGGTCCTGAAGCCCTCATTTGATTCAGTATCAAAACAGTTGCTGCCGGAGCGGTGGCTGATGCGACAGCGCCAAGAAGCAGTGCCGTAGCCATAGATTGTTTGAGTAACAGCATACTTCCAAAGACCAGTGCAAAGGCCATACCACCTTCTGCCATAGCGATGAAGACAACCCTTATACCGATTTTTTTCAGTTCTTCAAAGACAAGTTCCCCACCGATGGTGAAGGCGATGATGGCAAGGGCAACTTCGCTGACGGCATCAGCATTATTGATGAAGTTGTCGTTAAGTAAGTTGACCAATGATTTTCCAAGAAGCATACCGGCAATGATATAACCGGCCACAGAGGGGATTTTCAGCAGCTCAATGAGCTTACCGATTAAAAAACCAGTTACAATAGCGATTCCAAGTCCTAATAATGTTGTCATAACATTCCTTTCATATTTCAGTTCACCCATCATGAATTAAGAACGGTTAACGAAGGACGGTAAAAAGCAATAAAAAAAACCAAATATAAACAAGAACAATTAAGGTATCCAACTACATTAATTGAGGTTGTCTATACTTGGTCCATACTCTTGCTTGACTGGCCTAATATTCGTACATACATCGTTGTGTATAGCTTGAAATTACCAGTCACTCAACACTATTTACCACTCTTTCGCTTCCACGATAAATTATACGACGCACCTATTAGAGTGTCAAACAGATTTGCATGATTTTCTGTTTGGAACAAATAATTTCATGGGATCAGGGCTTCTTTAAACATTTTTTTACTATATGTTAATTATTATCAATCCCCTAATGTCACTTGCCGAAAAATTTATAATCAAAGGCGCTTTCAGAAGGTTCTTTTAAGGAAAATAAACAAGGCACATTGTATTATGGTATACATGGTTAGAAGTTCATTGGACTAATAATTCGTTCCCATAATCATAATTAGGTTGTTCAAAGATATAAGACTCTCTATAATGATAACTATAGTATAGAAAATCTGAGATACAGATGAGGTGGTAACGATGAAAATGCGTTTGAAAGAATTAAGGCGTCTATACCCATATGATGAGGCGTGTAAGACCTTTACATTAGATGTGGCGCTGGAGGATTATCGTGATGCCTATAGTGATTGGGATTTTTCGCCTTTCTACAATAGGGACTTGGATGATGACCTTCATGAGTATTTACTGGAATGTTCCTATGAGATTCCTCTCAAGTATGACGTTCAGATGAAGTTCCATATATTGAACCAAGAGAAGAATGAAGTGAGGGAAGAAAGAAGCAAGTTAGGTATGATCAATTTTTTTAAATACCAGCTAAGAAGGTTGAATAACAGAAGGTTCAGGACTCTTGGTGATATCGTATCATTTCTTGTTATCGGAACGATACTCCTGTTCGGCGGTACTTATATTGCTACCATGGGTGGCAGTTCAATTGTTATTGAGTTACTGTCAGAAGGCTTATACATTGGCGGTTGGGTAATGATATGGGAGATGTTCTCAGCATGGTTCTTCGATATGAAGAAATTGAACCAGCAAGCTAAACATTATCAACGGCTGACGGCGTCACAAATCATTTATAAATATGAATAACAACGGAGCACTTTATGATTAAAGAACATACGTATCAGGACAGAACGATTCACTATAAGCTGACATTTAAGAAAAGAAAATCCTTAGGCATCTACGTGGATGTTTATGGCAATATAGAACTCCGAGTTCCAAGAGAGACGCCAGAAAAGCAGATTGTTGAGTTGATTGAGAATAAATGGGATTGGATCAATCGTAAAAGCGATGAATCTAAGGAAAAGACCCAAGGGTTCAAGGAGAAAAACTATGAAGATGGCGAGCATTTTCTTTACTTAGGTCAAGAATATCCCATTGTTGTGAGTGAAGATGCAGGATACGGAAAGGGGCGTGTCAGCTTTGATGGTGAGGTACTGAAAATTGATGTTGCAGTGCGTGATGAAGCCCAACTTAAAAAGTTGATGACAAGGTTTTACAAACAACAGTGCAAAAAATTAGTTGAAGCACGCATTAAGGTTTATCAAACTAATTTTAAGGTAAAACCTAGAAAAATCAGTATTTCTTCAAACAAGAAAACATGGGGGACCTGTAATAATCTAAGGGAGATGACCTTCAACTGGAAGTTGGCTATGGCACCGTTGACGGTTATTGACTACATTGTTGTCCATGAGATGTGTCACATGGTGCATTTGAACCATGACCGTTCTTTTTGGCGACTGGTGGGGAAAATCATGCCGGATTATGAAGCAAAAGAAGCTTGGTTATCAGCCAGCCATTGGAAGATGGTTGTTTGATTTGGACTGGCTATAAAAGTTGTTTGAAATTTACACCTACAAAATCAATATAATCCATTCAATGGATTCAGCAACCGATATATTGTCTGTAGGTAAGAAACTTTAGCAATGGTCAATCGGGGAGGTAACGTCATGGGGTGGATGTCAAAGAGTATCAGGAACCGGTTGATCGTTGTCCTATTATTATCTGTTGGGCTGCCTATGTTGGTTATGTCCATTCTATCGTATACCTATTCAAGGAATATCGTTAGAGATATGATGCTTCGTGAAACCCAGACCCTCTTTGATGAGGGGAAGCATAACATTGAATTCTATTTTGACATCATCAATAGGGCATCCCTGTATGTGTATCGTAATCAATACAGGGAACAGCACCTGTCTATTATGCTCACCAAAACCTACAATAAAGACTCAGAGCGCTTTTTTTATGACACTCTAACCTCGATGAAGGAATTTGAAGAGGATATCTTGCAAGTCTATCTGTATCTGGAAGGGATCAATCGGTCCTACCTTTTGAGGAATTTCATGGTTTCGTCAGAAATTAGAGAAGATGGGTATACCCAGTGGGATAAAAGGGCGGCTTATATCACCAAGACCCATCTAAGCGGTGATTATAGTATGAATCATATGATTAGTATCAAAGAACAGGTGCTGACATTTCAGAGAAATATCTATGATATACCTACAGACAACAGAATAGGTCAAGTGAGCATTGATGTGGATGCGGGTATATTGGAGCGTTTATGTGGCAATCTTTCTAACAATCAAGAGTTATTTTATTTGATTGACAGGGAAGATGGTACAGTACTGTATGCCTCCGATAAAACATTGGTTGGACAGGTGGCACCAGAGGATCTTCACCTTGCTGTGGAAGCATCACTGGCAGAAGGCAACAATATCTTCGATAGAACAACAGGAAATGCCAAACATATTGTTGTCGTCAATACAATTGAGAAGCCCTATATGTCTTGGATGATGGTTAAGGAGATACCTCAAAAACAGTTGAATGGGCAGCTGGATCGGATATTTGGTATGGTTTTTTTGATGTTGATCATTACGACAGTGATCATAGTTACGGTGTCTGTTGTCAATTCCTATTATTTCACTAGGCCAATTAATACGCTGCTAAGTACCATCAGACGCATTAGAAAAGGTGATCTGGCAGTGACGACGGATGCTGTCAGAAAAGATGAGTTTGGAGAGTTGCAGTACCAATTCAATGATATGATGGAAGCAATCAATGAGCACATTGATAAGGAGTACAAACTGGCGATTGAAAATACGTCCAATGAACTGAAGGCACTTCAAGGCCAGATTAACTCTCATTTCATGAATAATATATTGCAATCCATTGGTACCGAATCTTTAAAATCAGGTAATACAGATGTCTATGAACTGGTGGTTCAACTAGGTAATATGATGCAGTATGCCATGCGAAATCAGCAGCAACTGGTGAACCTTGAAGCAGAAATGAATTACTGCATCAGCTATTTGAAATTGCAAAAACACAGGTTTGGGGACGCTTTCAATTATACTGTGAATCTACCGGATACCATGAAACAGGTTAAAGTGCCTAAGTTATTGCTCCAGCCAATTGTTGAGAACTGTTTTGTTCATGGTTTTAAAGAAACGAAGTATATGGGTGAGATTCGGATAGATGTGGTTGAAGAAGACGGTAAAGGGGTCATATCAATCACAGATAATGGGAAAGGTATGGAAAGTAGCCGATTGGCATATTTGAATGATTTTCTAAAGCGGGATCAAATCTTAGAGAATACAGGGTATTCCATTGGCTTGAAAAATGTCTATAAGCGTGTGAAGTTTTATTATCGGGAATCAGGCACACTTGTGATATCCTCCGAAGAAGGTGAAGGAACAACTGTACAGTTATCTATACCAATGCATATGGATTTATCTCAGTGGGAGATGATTGATCATAAGGAGGTAAGTCGTGAAACTCTTAATCGTGGATAATGAACAACATGTTATAGATGCTGTTAATTTACTGGTTAATTGGGAGGCATTTCCATTCCAGGAGGTTATGACGGCATTGGATGGTGACGAGGCCGTCAAGTTGGTAGAGGAAAAGAAGCCGGATGTTGTTTTGACGGATATGCAGATGCCCAATATGCATGGCATGAAACTGATTGAATGGTTAAGTCAGTTTAGCCCGAGAACAAAGATCATCGTTATCAGTGGGTATTCGGATTTTAACTACATTCAGCATACAATCCGGTATGGCGGATTGGATTATATAACAAAGCCCATAGATAAAAGTCAACTAGAGACCGCTTTGCACAAAGCAGTGGATACGATTCTAAAGGAGCGTCAGGACAATGACCGGAATAAGGAATACCATATAGCCAGTCAACTGTACTGGGAAAAAATGTTAGGGAGTATCTTAGAAGCACCAGAAATGAATGAACGACATCTTGAGACATTTTCCAAACAGTTTGGAATTAATAAGGGCGTCAAAATACGTTTTGCAAAAATCAAACTGCATAAAATTAATGAAGGAGTAAGACGTCAATTCGAAACCGACATTCAATTACTGTACTTTGCTCTAAAAAATATCTGTAATGAGATTATGGATAATCAGGGTATAGAAGGGATTGCTTATGCCAATGAAAAAGAAGATGGTATTATTGGGCTTTTTCTTTGGGGTGTGGATGAAGGTTGCATTCATGTGCTCGGACGCATGGCAGCAGCCATTTATCATACGTATAAGATTGAAGTGATTATTGGTTTGAGTGAGATTCACGGTTATCCAGAGGGGTTATCTTGTCTCTTAAATGAATCCTCACAGGCATTACGCCATAGAAATATCTTTGATCGGCAGAGGAAAGTGTTCGAATATGACCCGGCGTCGGTAAGAAGTATCATGTACCTTCATATGAACCGTGAAGATTTTCTTATTGCATTAAAGAGTCATAATAGCCACAAAATTAGAGACCTATTAAATCATTATTTAGATCAATATCGAAGGGAACGATTCTTGTCTGTTCATATGATGGAGCATCTTATAGCAGAGTATGAGTTGGATAGAGCTTTCTGGGTATCGTCACTTTTTGAGGTGGGAGCAAGAGCTGTACCGGTATGGGGGTATGATCCGGAAACGGAAGAAGAACCTATTGAAGGGCTTTATGAGGCCATCATTACGGATTTACAGAGACTAATGTCCTTGGCGGATCAATATGGCAATTCAAGTGACAATGTTATTTCTTCCGTTAAGGTGTACATTGAACATCATTACGATGAGCGGCTTTCATTGAAGAGTTTATCAGATGAATTCTATCTCTCGAAGGAACATCTTTCAAGAAAATTCAAGAAGGAAGCAGGGGGAAATATAACTGAGTATATAACGAATGTAAGAATGAAGAAGGCGAAGGAGCTTCTAGGGAATAGACAGATGACTGTTAAAGATGTGGCAAGTATGGTTGGGTTTGAGGATGAAAAGTACTTTTCTAAGGTGTTCAGAAAAGTGGTTGGCTTATCACCGCTTGAGTACCGGCGTATATGATGGTGCGAAGGACTTGGTTGTACAAACGCACTTTTTAGTATCAATATTTTACTCCTTACATATCAATATAGGCTGTGTTTTGGCAGAATAATGCCGGCTATAATGATCTTAACGATCGTGGTAGCCGGCATTAACTATTATATTGCAACGTATTGGAGGAAGTAACATGAAAAAAATGGTAGCATTGTTATTGGCGACGGTACTTATTTTATCCGCATGTTCACAGGGGACATCAGAGGGGGATCAAACTTCGGCGAACACACAGGCAGAGACTACAGATCAACAAAGTACTCAGCCATCAGGTTCATCTACTGAAGAAAAAGAAGATGTAACCTTAGAGATATTTCAATTCAAAGTAGAAATTGTTGAGCAATTAGATGCCCTGATTAAAGATTTTGAAGCAGAATATCCATATATTGACGTAGTGATTGATACAGTGGGTGGTGGCCAGGATTATGGCGGTGCTTTCAGAAGCCGTATGAATTCAGGCAATGAACCGGATATTTTTAATATAGGCGGACCAACGGACAGAGACCAGTGGATTGATTTCCTGGAACCGTTAACAGATCAACCTTGGGTTGAAAATTCATTTGATGGTACTTTGGACATGATGACAATAGATGGTGAAGTCTATGGACAACCTTATAACCTAGAAGGTTACGGCTTAATCTATAATGTGTCCATGTTTGAAGAGGCTGGAATTGATGCATCAAGTATCAAGACATTAACTCAGCTTAGAGAGGCATTCGCTAAGTTGGAAAGTATGAAGGATACATTGGGCATAGACAATGTCTTATCATTCTCGGTAGGGGATACTGCTTGGTGGACAGCTGCAATCCATGCAATGAATATTCCATTCGCTAAGCAAGAGGATCCAATGTACTTTATACAGGGGCTCAAGGATGGTACTCAGACGATGGCCGGCAATGATAGATTCATGGCATTTACGGATCTTTTGGACCTGTACTTCGAGTATAGCTATTCAGATCTCATGACAGTTTCTTATGATGATCAGGTGGGTAACTTCGCCCTTGGAAAAACGGCTGTACTTCATCAGGGTAACTGGACTATCGGCATGATCAGCGAGATTGATCCTGAGATGAAGATTGCGTTCTTGCCACATCCATTAAACGATGACTCTAGTTGGCCAAATGGCTCTATACCAGTTGGCGTTCCTAACTATTGGTGTGTTAACAAGACGTCACCGGATAATGAAAAAGAAGCCGCCAAATTATTCCTAGATTATATGGCGTCCAGTGATCGTGGAGCGAAATTCCTTGTGGAAGACTGTTCATTCATACCGGCCTTTGGCAATATCACTTTAGAACCATCAGATCAATTGGCAGCATCCATCATCGAGTACAGTGCGAAAGGCTATACAGTACCATGGATGTGGATGTATGCACCAAGTGGATTTACAGATATTACTACTAAAGATGCCATTCAGAACTACTACTTGGGTAATTATGATAAACAGGCATTCGTTGAAGCGTTGGATGCCGGTTGGCAAGATTTAAGTGCTGTAACTGAGTAATGAACCTTAGAACATGAATCATAATCTGCAGGTTCAAAATCGTGAACCTGCAGATATTTAAAGGAAGGTTGGCAATGAAAAAAACATGGAAACAGCATCTCATCTTCTGGGGTTTTCTAACGCCTAGTCTTATAGCATTTATTATGGTTGTGCTTATACCCTTTATCGTTGGAATCTATTATTCGTTCACTGATTGGAATGCAGTGCCAAATCAAGCCATTCATTTTCTGGGATGGGCTAATTATAAAGAGTCCTTTGATGACCCACAATTGGTCAAGTCTTTTGTGACAACCTTTATTTATAGTGTCTATGCAATACTTCTCATCAATGTTATTGGGTTTTCTTTGGCTTTATTGGTCACTCAGAAAATGCGCTCAGCTAACCTGCTGCGTACGGTCTTCTTCATGCCGAACTTGATTGGAGGCTTGATTCTCGGGTACGTATGGAAGTTCATTTTTCTTAAAATCATACCATTGGTGCTTCATACGGATTCTAACATGTTATCTAAGCCATCGACTGCATTGATAGCAATGGCCATCGTTGCCACATGGCAAATGGGTGGATATATCATGGTCATATACGTGGCAGCAATTCAAGGGATACCAATGGAATTGCTTGAAGCGGCGAAAATCGATGGTGCCAATAGTTGGCAGAATATTAAAGCTATTGTGTTCCCTTTGGTGGCACCGGCATTCACAGTCAGTCTTTTCTTGACGCTGCGGTCAGCTTTCATGGTCTACGACGTTAATGTTTCGTTGACAAATGGTGATCCTATACGCTCAACTGAATTGATTGCCATGGAGATACTTAGTAAGGCTTTTAAAGAACTTGATTTCGCCCAGGGACAAGTACATGCCATCCTGTTCTTTCTTGTTGTAGCTTCCCTGTCACTGATTCAGGTTTATTTCACTAAGAAACGAGAGGTGGAGATGTAATGAGGAAGGTCAAAAAGAAACTATTGCTTTTGGAACTGTTTGGTCTAATGTTGGGCATCGTTTATTTATCACCCTTCTATATCATTCTTAGTAACAGTTTAAAATCAAAGAAAAATATACTGCTGGATACACTGGGTTTTCCAATGGCTATTCAGATGGAAAATTATCCAAAGGCAATGGAGAAGATGAACTTCGCCAGCTCGTTTGTAAATTCAGCGATTATTACTGCTCTTAGCCTTATGGCTCTTGTACTATTTTCAGCTATGGCGGCATGGGTGTTGGTACGGAATAAAACCAGAACAAGTACTTGGATATTCATGCTGTTTGTTGCAGCGATGTTAATCCCTTTCCAGGCGGTAATGTTGCCACTTGTGGACCTCTTTGGTGTTAACAAGCTGAACCTTGTCAACAAACGTTTGGGTATCGTGTTCATGTACCTGGGCTTCGGTTCCAGCATGTCCATATTTCTATTTCATGGTTTTATCAAGTCGATACCCTTGGACTTGGAATCTGCGGCATATATGGATGGATGCAATGTCTTTCAAGTGTTTGGGCACATTATATTGCCTTTGATCAAACCAATCTCGGTCACTGTTGCCATTCTTAATGGCATATGGATTTGGAATGACTTTCTTCTGCCTTCATTGGTATTACAGGAAAAATCATTAAGAACCATCCCTCTTGCAGCCCAATATTTCTTTGGGGCTTATTCTAAAGACTGGCACTATGCCATGGCGGGACTAACGTTGGCGATTATTCCGGTTATCATCTTTTATCTTATTGCACAAAAGCATATAATAAGAGGTGTAACCAGCGGGGCAATCAAGTAAGGTAAGAGGCATTTATGAGACGTGAAATCGTATTGGGGTTATGGGTGGTTATGCTGTTGTTATGCAGTTGTCAAAGGGGCGACAAGGACATGATTGAATCAACAACAGATCTAGCGGACTCAGGTAAAAAACAATTGATTATCTATCAGTACAAGCTTGAAATACTGGCGTCCTTACGGGCGCTGGCAGATGCCTATGAAACAAGCCATCCTGATGTGGAGATTATTCTCAAAAACAGTGGTGGAACGGACTACTACGAGGTCATTAAAGGGGAATTTGCCGCAGGTCATTCGGTGGATATTTTTAATATCTCTTCTAGAGACCAGTTGTTAATTTGGTCACCTGTATTAGAAGATCTATCCGAAGAATCGTGGGTCCCATACCTGAAAGAAGGGACTGGAGATCGATTGACCCTTGATGGTGAATTGTACGGTATGCCTTACGCTATTGAGGGCTACGGGTTTATCTACAATAAGAAGCTTTTGGCAGAAGCGGGCATCAGTGATCTGCCATCTACCTATACCGACTTTGTTACTATGGTAGAAAAGCTGAATGCCCATGGCATTAGACCTTTCTTTAATGATTATCAAGCATGGTGGGTACTTAGCCAACATAGCTTTAACATGGTTCTGGCTGGGCAAGAGGATCCTGAGGGGTTCATTCGTGGACTGAGAAATGGTACGGTTGATTTGGTAGGCAATGAGACGATGAACCAGTGGTTGGATTTAATTGAACTTACCATTGAGTATGGGCAAGATCATCCTTTCATGTATGGCTATAACGATTCTGTATTAGCTTTTTCAAAGGGTGAAGCGGCGATGATTTTTCAAGGTAATTGGGTGCAGGACAAGTTGGATGAATTAACACCAGGTATGGAGATCGGGTTGATGCCTGTACCACTTAATGAACGGCTTTCGGGTAAGCTTCCCATTGGCATTCCATCTTATTGGTGTGTGAATGCTGAGTCGGAGGTTAAGGAGATTGCCAAAGACTTCCTTGATTTTATGGCAACATCAGAAGCTGGGCAGGAGAATATGGTAAAGGGCTTTAGGTTCATACCACCCTTTAATCATATTGAGTACGATTGCGATGAACTAGGGCCATTATCAGCAGAAGTTGAATCCTTTAGAGCAGCAGGTGACTATTACGATTGGTATTGGGTAGGATTACCAAACGGTACAATCAATGAAATCCATGATTATTTCGTCCAGTACTTCAGTGGTGAACTGGAGCGGGTGACACTTCTTGAAAATATAGAAGCGGTCATTTATGATTTAGCCAATTAAGTATAGGCTATTCATCTTGCAAGTGAATAAAGATTAGCATCAACTTCAGTCAAGGTTTTTGCCATGGCTGATTTTTTTGTACAATCTGATGAAAAAAATAGCAATATAAGACGGATATCTGTTTCTATAAGGCAATATCAGACCATAAGATAGTGGGTAATGCTGAAAATGTGCATATATATTGAAAACAATAGGATTAATATATATAATTTTTACTATGGTTTGCAAACCCATGAAATCTATTTGGCAACAACGATCGTGTAAGCGGTCATTCTGAACAGACAGTCCAAATGGCTGTCTAACAAGCTTTGGAGGGAAGAGATGAAAATGCGTTGGCAACGTCTAAGTGGCAGCATCATGGCTTTGGTAATGGTTATTGCGATGTTTGCAGCACCAGTACCAGTATTGGCTGCTGAGGGGAATGAATTAATAGCGGATCAGTTGAGTGATGGAGAATTGACAGGAAGTTTGGAAGTCGGTAACTTCACCATTACTGCAAGAGAAGATAAAACAGTCAAAATCGACAGTAACACGAAGGTGGCTGAAGATGGTACGACTTTTAGTAAGAGAATCAAGATGGGTGGATCAGGAAGTGTTGATTACAGATCCATCCATTTCGCAACGTCAGCTGAAGCGGAATTGACAGTATACGCAATGAGCAGTTCCAGTTCTTCTGACAGAGCACTTGATTTGTATAGCCTTGATGGAACTTTGGTTGATACGATGGACGCACCAGGTGCTGGCCTTAACATGAAGACCTTTGTTGTACCGGTTGGTGATTATTACTTGGCTTCACCAAGCAGTGGTGTCAATGTCTACGGCGTCGTTATCAGTGGTGGTGATGATGTGGAGGTTATTCGTCTTGATTGGGCAGAGGTAACAGCACCTGCAATAACAGCAGTCAGTGAAGCTGGTGGAAAGATTGAAGTTGCTTTTGATCTTGTCACAGGTAATGATGGTGCTGATAAGGCTTATGTATCGATGTTTGATGCGGACGGCGCACTGTTATCTGAAGTTCTTGTAGGTAAAAGTGCCGATGTTAGCAAAAAAGCTGTATTTTCACCTAAAGGCAGTGACACTTATATTTTCACTGTTAATGCCATGAGAAACAAGTTAGAAGAGGGCAAAATGTCTGAATCAGTCAGCTACGATTATTCATTGCCTTTGACATCTCCGGTGGCAAATGTTGTGAATATTGGAGATGGTGATGTTGCTGTCAAATGGACGGCTGTAGAAGAAGCAGTTACTTATGAAGTCGCCTATAGAGTTATAGGTGAAGAGGATTATGAAACTGGCGCAACAACAAGTGAATTGGAAGCTGTGGTAACAGGACTTGAAGTGGATACAGCTTACGAAATTATTGTTACAGCTGTGAGAGGCGAGGATACAAAAGCATCAGATGTCGTGACTAAGACAGTCAAGGCTGAGGCTGAGCGTGAGTGGACATTCACTTACTTTGGACAGTCTACAAGTGAAAGCAGAAATACATTTGAGATGGTGGATGAAGCGAACTTCGTCTTTGACCTTAACTCATGTACAATCAAGAGCGACGGAGTGACCATTGACGGTAAAGGTGGTAAATTCACAACATACCACGATGGTGTATCCTTCTACTACACTGTGATTGATCCAGAGACTGAGAACTTTGTTCTTACGGCGACATTCGATGTGAACTACATCAACAGTACACCAGATGGACAAGAAGGTTTTGGGCTTCTTGCTATGGACTCCCTTGGGGAGTACGGTGTGAACAGTGTCAACCACTACACTAACTCAGCAGGTGTCATTGCTACGAAGATGGAAGCCATCATTGATGATGTCAAATACTCATCAAAGGATACCCTTGGCAGCCGTTTCGTTACGGGCATTACACCTGAAGTCCTTGCGGCTGGAGACAGTGGCATCGCTCAAAACGGCAACAGTGTCAGCTCAGGTTTCAGTTATGCAGAGGAAGACCTTATCAAAACAGGCAACAGCTATACATTGACACTCAAGAAAACAAATACTGGTTACCATGCTAGTATTGACGGTAGTGAAGAGCGTATTCTTTACGGTGTTGACGAATTGCTTCAATTGGATCCAGAGAACATCTATCTTGGGTTCGCTGTAGCACGTGGGTGTAATGTAACAGTGAAGGATGTTTCATTGACCATTACAGATCCAGCTACAGACCCGGAAGCTGAAGAAGAACCAGCGAAACTTGTGTCATACACTAAGAAAGTTGACTCTCCTTCAACTTCAGCTCAGGCTGATTATGACCTTGTCTTTGTATCAGACGTACCTGGTAGCCTTGACGTTGTGACGGCAGATGGTGCAGTGATTGCACAAGATGTTGCGGTTAATGGTCAAGATGACACAGTATTATCAACAACTTTGGCAAAAGGTATTAATGATTACATTTTGACATTTACACCAGTAGCTGGCTATATTCCAGGTGAGAACGAATTGCTTGAGAGCTATGATGCAGTAGCCATCAATCATCAAGTGACTTATAACAGTTACGAAGGTAGTGTTATCTATGTAACACCTGAAGGCACTGCACAAGGTGACGGCTCAGCCGCAGCGCCACTTGATATTTATACGGCAACTGCTTATGCAGTAGCAGGTCAGACAATTGAGCTGGCAGGCGGTACATATATGATGCCTAAGAAACTTGTCATCGCCAGAGGCAATGACGGTACTGAAGGCAGTGAGATTATTCTCGCAAGTGCAGAGGGTGAAAGAGCCATTCTTGATTTTACCAACGCTGACGGCGGTATGCAGTTATGGGGCGATTACTGGCATGTTATGAACATAGACATTTGCCATACGCCTGGTAATGTGAAGGGTATCCAAGTGGCTGGTAGTTATAATACCATTGAACTTGTCAATGCATACAGCAACGGTGATACAGGTATTCAAATCAGTGGTACAAGCCTGGAAGGGTTTGATAAATGGCCATCCTACAATTTGATTCTTAACTGTACATCCTATGATAATATGGATCCGGGAATGAACAATGCCGATGGTTTTGCAGCCAAACTGACTTGCGGAGAAGGCAATGTGTTTGATGGCTGTATTGCCCACAACAACTTGGATGATGGTTGGGATCTCTTCGCCAAGATTGAATCCGGTCCTATTGGTGTTGTCGTTATCAAGAATTCAGTTGCGTATGCTAATGGTACGTTGACAGATGGCACTGGCAACGGTGATGGTAATGGTTTCAAACTGGGTGGTGACGGTATTGCTGTGCCACACAAGTTGATCAACTCCGTATCTTTTGATAATAACAACGATGGTATTACAAGTAACAGTAATCCTGAGGTTATCATTGAAGATTCAACATCCTATGGTAATGGCGGTCAGAACGTGGCCCTTTATGGTAAAGGCGATGTTAGCAGAGCCTTTGTTGTCAAAGGTCTTGTATCTGTCGCAGGTGGGTCAGATGATGATATTAAAGAGATGCCGGAACTTGTAAGTGAGGATAATTACTTCTATATGAATGGTCAATCTGTTAATAGTGCAGGCCTTGTTATGGATGATTCTTTCTTCGTAGGAACAAATGTTGACGCCATACCGGTCAGAAGCCAGAATGGTGCTATTGCTATGATGGGGCTGTTGATGCCTGTATCTGGTGAGGTAGCTCAGGTAGGTGCTTTCTTTGAAAATGATGTTAGAAGTTATACAGTCAAAGAAGGGGACACCCTTGCTAAGATTGCGGCATCTGTTTATGGGGATGCTAAGAAGTGGGAAGCGCTTTATGCATTGAATAAAGGGGCGATTGTGAATCCGCATATGATTTATGTGGGTCAGGTGATTGTTTATTAGTTTTTGTGGTGTTACAAGAGTAAGATAGAAGTTATTGGAATGAAAAGGATCGTCGCTGAGTTTGCGACGGTCCTTTTTCGATTATAAACCTTAAAATCATTTTAAGAAAAGATTGACAGTAGCATCAAATAAATGTAAAATACTCTTATCAACATAAATTATGTTTTAATACATAAAAGATGAAAGTAAGACGGTGTGCCGTCTAAAATTTTGTTAATTACAACATAAATTATGTATATAAATAATAAAAATGTTGATAAAGGGTGTAACAAACAATTTGGATTGAGGGTAGGGTTCTACCCAGGAAAACGGGAGGTTTTTATGAACAGATTGTGGCAACGAATGGTAATGATCGTGCTTGTGGTAGCTTTGCTTGTGAGTGGTTGTGGTAATGGGTCAAGCAATACCTCAAGCTCTTCATCTACTTCTGGTGAAGGTGGTACTGATGCAGAGGCGGCAGATGAGAATCTGACAGGCGATGAGATTGAGTTCTGGACAGTTTTCACTGGACCTGATGGAGACAATATGACTACTATGGTTGAGGCATACAATGCAACGAATCCGGAGGTGAAAGTGGTTCATAGACCTATCGAAGCTGGTGACTTGTATACCAAATTACCAACGATGGCTCAGACCGGAGAAGATATTCCAGATTTGGCGATTATTCATGTGGAACGTCTCCCGCTGTTTGCTGAACAGGGACTTTTAACACCACTGGATGATTATATTGCAGCCAATGGCAATATCAAAGAAGAAGATTATGTACCAGCGGCATGGCAGGGTGGTAACTTGAATGGGGCTCAGTATTCTATACCTTTGGATGTCCATTCTTTCATTACATATTACAACAAGGATCTCCTTGAGCAGTATGGACCTAACGTTCTAGACGATGGTGCGATTACTTTTGACGAGGTAGAAGAGGTTAGTGCAAAAGCATCTGAAGATGGCATCGTTGGTATGGGTCTTACTTGGATGCGTGTAAAGACCTTAGGATGGTATGCACAACTGGGTGGGGAACTATCTGAAGACGGTGTGAACCCTTCTTTTAATAATGACAAGATGGAAAAGGTCTTTACAACAGTGAAAGACCTGCATGATAAAGGCTACACTAGCCTTGATGGTGATGATCCAGGGCAACTGTTCAAATCTGGTCAAATGGTTTTCTGGCCTGAAGGCATCTGGATGAAGAATGACTTGTTGAAAATAGACACATTGAACTTTGGCATGGCCCATTTTATTCAGTTTGACCCGGCAGTTAGAGGGAACTGGACCTCAAGTCATCAAATGGTCATGATTAAGAATCCAGAAATGACAGATAATAGGGCTGCAGCTGTACTGAAGTTTGTTGAGTGGGTAGGTGCCAATTCCATAGAGTGGGCAAAAGCAGGTCAAAACCCAGCATGTCTTAAAATCATGGAAAATGATGAATACATGGAAATGGGTCAATCCTTCCTCCTTGAAGAAACAGATTCGCTGATTATTCATGATTACAAGTACTATGGCTATGCTGTAGAAGCGCTGGATAAGATTGTTATGGAAGTGCCTTTTGGTCGAATGACCGTTGAGGAGGCACTGACTCAAGCACAGCAGGAAACAGCGGACAGAATACAGGCGAATCAGTAATAGACATATTGTAACAAGGAAGTTGCGCTGAAAGTGACTGTACATAGGGGCGTTATCATCCAACCTCTATGTACAGTTTCAAATGAAACCATCTTATTAAGATATTCCAACATATAGTGAGGAAAAAGATGAATAAGTTAATGAAGAAAGCGACACCTTATCTATTTATCGCCCCTCATCTGATTCTGTTTACATTGTTCTTTCTTATCCCGGCAGTATTTGGCGTCTACATTGCCTTTACAAAGTGGGACTTGTTCAGTGAACCTGTGTTCGTTGGCTTTGATAATTTTAAAGAGATTCTGTTCCATCAGGACTCTACTTTTTATAAACAGTTAAGAATCGGATTAGGCAATACCATCAAGTTTGTTGTCATGTGTGTACCACCGGCCATTATCATTCCTTTGTTATTGGCGACGGCATTAACAACTCGGACAAAAGGACACAAGATTTTTCAAGCGATTTTTTACGCACCATCCCTTTTGTCGATTGCCTCTGTGGTATTAGCATGGCAGTTCATGTTTCATAGAAGAATGGGTCCTATTAATAACATACTTGGCATCAACATCAATTGGTTCGGTGAACAGCCTTATACTTGGGTAGCGATCGTCATCGTCACTGTTTGGTGGTGTGTGGGTGGGAATATGATTATTTATATGGCAGCCATTGCAGGTATTCCAAAAGACCTCTATGAAGCGGCAGAGACAGATGGTGCCAACCGCTTGCAGAAGTTCAGGCATATAACCATTCCAGGTATCATTAATCCATTGGCTTATACAATTGTGTTGACGACGATTGCCCAATTCAATATCTATGGACAGCCATTGATGTTGACCGGTGGCGGGCCAAGAGACAGTACTAGGGTATTATTAATGTATATCCGGGAACATGGTTTTGGTACGGGTGGCTCTATTGCTGGTATTGCATCTGCGATGTCCATAATGCTGGGTTTATGCATTATGGCGGTATCCATCGTTCAATTTGTCTTTATTAGAGAAAGGGATTAGGAGGGCAGTATGAAAGCATTGAAAAAGAACAGCAGTCAAATTATCGCCTTTGTTTTCTTGGCGTTATTAGCGGTCATATGGCTCTTTCCTATGGTATGGACCATATTTTCATCCTTCAAATCAGAGGTTGAGATCATGAAGACCGGCTACAAATTCATGCCCATAGAATGGGTGACTGATAATTACCTTGAGATACTGGCCAGTAAGACGGCACCGATTGTCCTTTGGTTTAGAAATAGTGTCTTTATTTCAACCGCCCATACGGTGTTGATGTTATTGATATCATCCATGTCAGCCTATGCTTTTGCAAGGCTTGAATTCAAAGGTCGAAATACGATTTTCTGGGCATTGTTGGCTACGATGATGTTTCCGGCAGTGGTGAACCTGATACCGACTTTTAAAATTGTGCATCTATTTGGCTGGATCAATTCACCGACCGCAGTGATTGTTCCTGGACTTGGCGGCGTCTTTAATATTTACCTAATCCGTCAATTTCTTCTTGGGATTCCAAAGGATTTGGACGAAGCAGCAAGAATCGATGGGGCAAGTTATCTTCTTATCTATGCAAAAATCATTTTACCGTTATCAAGACCTGTACTAACGGTTGTTGCACTATTTAGTTTTACAGGCTCATGGAACGACTTTCTTTGGCCTTCCATCGTGATGAACGACATTGACAGAATGCCACTGACACCTGGTCTTAAGTTGCTTCAAGGAGCCTTTGCTGCTCAGTTGGGACCATTAAGTGCCGGTGCGGTACTGGCAATTATACCACCCATTGTACTATACATTTTCGCTCAAAAATATTTCCTTAACGGTATCAACTTAACATCCGGCGTTAAGGGTTAGAACATACAGGAGGCATTATGCAGACACCTAGAAATGAATACCCAAGACCACAACTTCAAAGAGAGGCGTGGCATAATTTGAACGGCCCTTGGGCTTTCGCATTTGATGATAGGGATTGTGGGTTAAAGGAACGTTGGTTTGATCCTGAGACAGGCAAAGCTTATTTTGACAAAGAAATCATCGTACCCTATACATACCAGTGTGAAATGTCAGGCATCAATGATCAGGATTTTCATGATGTTGTGTGGTACAGAAAAGAAGTGACATTAGATAAAGAGACTATGGATGAGGTGATGCGGCTTCATTTTGGAGCTGTGGATTATAAGGCGGATGTATGGGTGAATGGTGTATATATCTGTGAACATGAAGGTGGCCATGTCCCTTTCTACGGTGATGTAACACAGGCTTTGGTAGAGGGTAATAATGTCATTGTCTTAAGAGTTTTTGATCCGACGCGGGATTTATCTTTGCCGAGAGGTAAGCAGTACTGGCTGAGAAGTTCAGAAGGCATCTTCTATACAAGAACTACCGGTATATGGCAGACTGTGTGGTTGGAACCCCTTAAAGAAGGTCATGTGGAACGTCTATGGCTAACGCCGGATATTGATCATAAGATGCTCCATATGGAATATGAATGTGATATGTCTGCAGTCGGTGGTAAGATGGATATTGAAGTGATGCTGGAGGGCAAGCTCCTTGTAAAAGAAACCTTCGAACTGCTTAATGATAAAGGGAAGAAAGGCATCTATCTGGATCAGGGTATCTGCGATGTCTGGCAATTCTTTGAAATGTGGACGTGGACGCCAGAGAGACCGGTGCTTTTTGACCTGAAGTTGATGATTGTTAGGGATAACCAGGTTACAGATAAAATTGACACATACTTCGGCATGAGGAAAGTGGAGGTTGTTGACGGTATATTCATGCTGAATAACAGGCCCTATTATCAAAAAATGTTGTTGGATCAGGGCTATTGGGAACCTTCATTACTAACAGCGCCTAGCGATGAAGCCTATGTTGTTGATATTGAGCTGGCAAAATCAATGGGATTTAATGGTGTCAGAAAGCACATGAAGGTTGAAGACCCAAGATACCTTTATCATGCGGATAAAATGGGCTTTCTTGTATGGGGAGAAATGGCAGGCGCATACGTGTATTCGAGGAAATATGTCGAGCGTATGACCAGGGAATGGCTTGAAGTTCTAGCAAGAGATTATAATCATCCTTCAATTGTTGCATGGACACCTTTAAACGAGTCATGGGGTGTTGATGGCATAATGAACAATAAGGATGAACAAGCCCATAGTGCAGCGATGTACTATCTGACGAAATCCATTGATCCAATGCGATGTGTCATATCCAATGACGGATGGGACCATACCAAATCTGATTTGTTCACCATGCATGATTATGAATATAGAGCCGAAGTATTAAAAGAGCGCTACAGCACTTTGGAGAATATTTTGGAGAGCCGACCCTCTTCCAGAGGCTTAGTGGCAAGAGGTTGGCAATACGAGGGGCAGCCTATTATTGTCTCTGAATTCGGCGGCATCTCTTACCAGACAGGTGATTGGGAAGGTTGGGGATATTCCAGTGCAGAAAACGATGAGGATTTTGTTGAACGGTATCAGGCTGTCATCGCACCACTATTGGCTTCAAAACACGTGCAAGGGTTTGTCTACACCCAGATTACGGATGTAGAGCAGGAGATCAACGGTTTGTTGACTTATGATCGGAAGCCAAAAGTGGATTTGTCCATCATAAAAGCGATTAATGAAGGGAAGTATAGTCAGTAGAATGCTATCGCCACTAACGTGCTCAGTCATTGGAAAGGAAGTTTAATATGGGACGTCGAGATACAAAAATGGACTATTTGAAGGGGTTGCTTGTAGCGGGGATGATTCTATGCCATGTTTTTCAATTCTTTGTACCGCTGAACCAACATCCACTTTCCGTGTACATGACTTGGTATGTTAACGCAGTAACCTTCTCGGGTTTTGTTTTCGCCTTTGGTTATACCAATGCTTTGGCCTATTATAGTAAAGAGTTTGGTGTGAGCTATAAACGTATGCTAATGAATGCTATCAGATTGCTGATAGCATTCTACCTATCAGGTATTGCTTTTAATACCTTCGTAAGAGGGATGGTTCTATCATCGGATACGGTCATACCCATCCTGTTGCTGAAAGATATCCCTGGTTGGTCTGAATTCATCTTGTCATTCGCCGGTTATATGTTAATCGGGTGTATAGGTTTTCCTTTGTTCAAGTGGCTGATGGAAAAGGATCATGCGTTGCTTACGATTGCACTGATGTTACTGACAACAACTTGGTTTCCCTATGACCTTGTGACAAATAAAGTCATCGGTGTACTTGTTGGGACTAGAACCTTTGCATCTTTCCCTGTAATACAATATATGCCGTATTATTTGATTGGCATATACTTTTATAAGCATCAGAACACAGAGGGTATAAAACCCTGGTTCGTGGCCCTGGTTAGTACATTCATTGGTGTCGGTTATATTATTTTAAATGATGGCGTGCTACCTGAGAGGTTTCCACCCTCTATATTTTGGCTATTGCTGCCTGCAGTGCCAGTATATGCTTACTATCGTTTGGCTAGAGTCATCTGTCGTTCAAGCATGCCTCAAAAATATATCACTGATTTGGGCCGGGGCTCGATGTTCTATTTGTTGCTAAGTAATTTTATGATTTTCAGTCTCAGTGGCACCAGAGCACTGATTGGTGTCACTCCGATTCAAGGTATTGGTATTACAGTGCTGATTCTTTGGACCATAGCTTTTTTAGGGCGTTTCATTTCAGCGGGTGGTGATAAAGTGAATAGAACGTTGCCTATAGAGATGACAACTATGTATAGTCCTGAGGGAAAGTGGGAAAGTGATTCTTACTCGACAGTTAAGGATATGATATAATAGGAAAAATATGACTTGATGCTTAGTGAAAGGAACGGTGGAACATGTCAAAAGAAATAGAGCTGGGACTTGATGATGTAGAGGTATTGACGGCAGTGGCAAAAGCCCTATCTTCTGAGGTCAGGTTATCCATCATCAGGCTACTGAACAAGAACAGTCTGAATGTCAATGAGATATCGGAGAAGCTGGGGATACCTGCATCTTCAGCCGCACTCAATGTGAAAGTACTTGAAGAAGCAGGACTGATACATACGGAGCTACAACCGGGGACAAGAGGGGCAATGAAGCTTTGTAGCAATAAAAGGGATTTGATTAGAATTATCCTGAATACATCGGTTATTGATCATGACAATACAACCTTCATTGAGATGCCAATAGGCAATTATACTGACTTTGATATTACACCAACCTGTGGACTGGTTAATGATCGTGTATATATTGACTCAGAAGATGACCCAAGGAGTTTTTATCATCCGGATCACACTTCAGCCCAGTTGATTTGGTTTCACAGCGGGTATTTGGCGTATCGTTTTTCCAATAAGGCCATCGAGAATAAGAATTGTCATCTCATCGAAGTATCCATGGAGATCTGCTCTGAAGCACCGAATTATCAGAATGATTGGCCATCAGACATAACCCTGTGGATTAACGACATCGAAGTAGGCACATGGACCAGTCCAGGTGACTTTGGCGGTAGAAGAGGTAAGTTAAACCCACCGTTCTGGTCCGATGGTTCGACACAATTTGGGATGCTGAAGAACTGGCGCGTGACGGAGGATGGGGTGTACATAGATGGCCAAAAAATTGGTGATGTTAAGATTCAGGACCTTGCTTTATCACAAGGCGATTTTATCACGGTAAAAATTGGGGTCAAAGCCGACGCTGTTCATGTTGGTGGTATGAATCTTTTTGGTCATCAGTTCGGTGATTATAATCAGGATATTGTTATGCGTTTGGATTATTGATATTAAAGAACTTTAGCGTATTAACGTTTTGTTCACTTGAAGTTCATGATTTATTCACAATATGACACTATAATTTACAAAGATGACAAAGACGTCAAACAACGACGTCTTTGTCATCTTTTTTTGTCTTTTTTTATATAAATCGTGAATGTTTAGTCGGGCATTCGTTCACGGATATGTGTCAAGGGTGAGCACGGGAAGAATTAGAAGGATGGTATAAAAATGAATCGGTATTTTATGAAGTATCTGACGAACCCTGGATTAAAACAGGAAAGTGAGGCTGTCTTTGAGGGCATTGCCAGTGGGCGACTTAGAGAACTGGAGAACTGGTTTCAAGACAAATGGTTACAGTTGGAATTTGTAAAAGACAGTATTGGGCGATATTTATCCGGTGATAAAGAGAATTACCAGAGCGAGTTGAGTAGGATTCTTGAGACAAAAAGAAAAGAATTCGCTGACTTTTCTGAGTTGTTCATTATCAATAGCCAGGGAGATGTCAACATTTCTACTGCATCATGCCAAATCGGCAAACATTTTAAAGACAAGACATATTATGAGAAGGCCATAAAAGGTAAGCAATGTATGTTCGGACCCTATATTGATCCGGATACACTTGCTGTTGGTAACTGTGCGTCTGATTTTTTTGATGAAGTGACGCTGATGTTTGCTATGCCTTTGTACAATGAATTGACTGGTCGTACTGCAGTCCTGTGTGGTAGAGTACCAAATGATGTTATGAGTGATGTCATTCAGATGGAAGATACCCATGTCTATAAGGAATCCGGCGACAACTATTTGTTCATGGTGAAGAATGCGAGAGGGATAGCACCAGGAACAGCCATCTCAAGAAGTCGTTTTGAAGATGATACCTTCAGTCATGGAGAGAACCTGAAAGATGGTATTCATACGAAAAAATGGGGCGATGTCAAAGTTAAGAAGTATACGGAGTTTGAGATTGTTTTTAACGACCCTGCTACCGGACGACTTCACGATGGTGTTCAAAAGACCATTGATAACGGCAGCAATCTTGAGGCGTGGCCAGGTTACCCGGAATACAGACATATACTTGTTGGTGGTAAAGGGGTATTGATAGAGCCGCCATATTCAGACGAAGTCTGGGGCATGATGTGTGAAGGGGATATTGAGGAAATCTTTCAATACACAAGTTTGAACTTGAAGATGCCACTGATATTGGCTGGGGTTAGTTTGCCAATGATGGGGATACAATTGTTCAGTCACTTTGAGAATCTTAGTCTAACGAACGTGTTGATGACCGTAGGCCCGTGGGTACTCAACACATTCATCATGGCGCTGATTATCAATGTCCTGACTGTAAAGCCTGTAAAAAGGCTGACAGATATTCTTAGAGAACTAGCTGAAGGTGAAGGGGACTTGACCATTAGGATGCCAAGAACGTCTAAAGACGAAATAGGAGAGATTGCCAGATGGTTCAATAAATTCCTTAGCAGTCAGATGCTGACCATCAAAAGGGCTGGTGTTGTATCTAAGACGTCGGCTGACTCAGCCAACGGGCTTAAGGATATGACAGATAACATTCAGGAACAGGCGCCGGTCATCTCCATGTCTGTCAAACAGATTATCGATAACCTAAAAAAACAAAATGAACTGTTTGATACTACCAGGGATAGATTTGAAAAACTAAAAAGTGAATCAGCGACAATTGATGCATCCATCACTGACATAGACGATCGTCTTCAAAGTACGAATGATAATGCCACAAAGAGTATCGAAGCCTCTCAAAGTATCCTAGGGACGATGGAAAGTCTCCAGTCAGAAATGGAGACGACGATTGACAGTATTAATGTATTGAATGAATATTCAAGTAGAATCAATGAGATTGTAGTGACCATTGATGGTATTGCCAAGCAAACACAACTCTTGTCCCTCAATGCTTCTATAGAAGCGGCAAGAGCCGGTGAATCAGGCCGAGGTTTTGCAGTCGTTGCAGAAAGTATCTCCAAACTCGCAAGTGAAAGTGCTGAAGCGACAGTCTCTATTGCCAAACTTATTGAGAATGTTCAAAGCGAAACCAATAAGACCACAGACAATGTTCAGCAAATCAATAAAAAAGTAAGTGTTGGGACGGTGTCGGTACGTGAAACCATTGATACATTTACCAATATTCAAAAAGAGATTGTATCGGTGGCAAAGACAGCAGGGGCCATTGCCGAGCTTGTATCATCCCAGTCAAGAGATTTTGTTGGCATGAGTGATGAGATGGAGAAGACGACGGCATCCTTAAGAGATGACAACGCAACGGTTCAAGGTAACAGCGATAACGTCATGGCGGTTGTTGATCAGATATTCCAAGAAACTCACGACATTAACGAGATGTCCAAAGTTCTGTACATTACGGCGACTAATCTTAATAAGATTGTGGATGGATTTGTTGTTGATTGATGAGAGCACGGCATATATTCCAGATGCTATGAACATGCTTTAATGACAAACAGTACTTCCGAAAAAGCCAAGAGGACGTCACTATTGCAGTGACGTCCTCTTGGCTTTATATCTATTCCTCTGGTGCTTCTTCAAATTCTTCTCGTTTAACTTCGTACCAGGTTTCAATGGCTTCCGGATCCTTCATAAGAACTTTCATCTTTTCCATTGCAGCAAGGTGCGCCGGGTCTTGTTTTTCGAACATTTCCATACCGTGCTTTTTGCTGAGCTCAGCCATCTCTTCAAAAGTATCGGCAGTAAAGACCATATCACAGGCACCGCCGAGTTGTTTGCAAGTCATACTTTTCATAAGATCACATCCTTTCAGTAAATGTACAGTCGTCCCATACTAAAGACTCTATACTAATATTCTACCACATCTAAATAACCAGTATAACCCATTATAATTAGCACTACGTTAATTATAGTGGATTATCCTAAGGCATCAAAAGGTTGAATTCATTAATTTCAAGTAATCGTCTATGTCCTGATAGGAAGCTAGCAGATCAAAGAAAGCTTCTCCTTCTGGCAACTGATAAGCCATATAGGACCAGTACTCCTTCATTTTATTGATTAAAATGTTATCATTCTTGATTTCTTTGCGATAATAATCATAGGTGGATTGATGATAGTCTTGGATAAATTTCATCCGTTCATCATATGTAAAAGTCTTGCCCTTGATTTCCGCCGCCAAGAGTGGGTTTCTAAGGGCTCCACGACCAAGCATGAAATCAGTGATCTCAGGAAAACGTGCCTGGATTCTATGGTAATCTTCAACTGAATAAATATCCCCGTTATAAACAACCTGGTGTTGGCTCATGTTATATAGATGCTCGAAGCAATCAAGATTAACTTCACCAGTGTATAGTTGACTGGCGATACGACCATGGATGATGATGTTTTTCAGTGGATACCCATTTAGAACATCAATGACCTTTTCACCATCTTCAGGCGTATTCAGACCAAGACGCATTTTTACACTGATGAATCCTTCCAGGTCTTTGCAAGCAATATCTAAAAAGTTCTTAATGTCATCTGGATGTTCCAGTAGCCCTGAGCCTTTCTTCTTGCGCGTTACTTTTCCATAAGGGCAGCCAATATTCCAATTAACCTCTTTATAACCCATATCTCTGATGACAGAAGCATAATAGTGAAAATCTTCTCCGTTGTTACCAAGCAACTGAGGAATGGTTTTTTCGAAGAAAAGGTTATAATTGTGGTGTATGTCCCTAAAAGAACGAGCATTGGCCTTTCTCATACTGCTTGTACTGATGAATGGCGCATAAAAAAGATCATAACCGGAGAATATACTGCCAATGATATTACGATTAGCAGCTGTTGTCATACCTTGGAGTGGTGCCAAATATAGATTCATAATAATTTTCTTTCTTTACAATATAAGATATAAGGAGCGTAACGGATGTATAGGATCCTGTCAAGTGAATATGGTTGTTGCAAAACACATACCTTAGTTTCCAACGGATGAAGAAATACTTGCATAAATGTTCATATGAGCAATAAAAAAGTCTGTATTTAATTTGTAATTGGGTTGTAAACAACGTGTATTTCCTTTATACTAATCATTTGTGTGTAATGTAAATGACATTTAAGGAGTGTTTTAATGAAGAATATGAATCTATTAGAAAGTTGGACGGGTAACGTCAAGAACGACATACTGTCGGGTATGACCGTCGCATTGGCCCTGATTCCAGAGGCAATCTCATTTGCCATACTGTGTGGTGTCAATCCGATGGTCGGACTTTATGCCTCTTTTTGTATCGCAATCGTCATCTCCATATTCGGGGGAAGACCAGGTATGATTTCAGCGGCAACAGGCGCTATGGCTTTGGTCATGATCCATCTTGTAGCTGATCATGGCATCGAGTACATGTTTGCTGCGACCATACTTACAGGGATTATACAATTTATCCTAGGTAAATTAAAAGTTGGTTCGTTGATTTCCTTCGTACCCCACTCGGTGGTTTTGGGATTTGTCAATTCTCTGGCAATTTTAATCTTTATGTCTCAGCTGACACATTTTACAGGCGAAGGCATTGCTATGTATCTGGTCGTAGCTGCTACATTGGTCATTGTCTACGGTTTACCACGAATTACAAAGGCAGTGCCGTCACCACTTGTTGCAATAGTCGTTATGACCATTGTTTCAGTGACATTGAAGTTGGATATAAGAACGGTTGGTGATATGGGAACAATCACCAGATCATTACCTATGTTCCATTTGCCAGCAGTACCTCTAACGATTGAAACACTAAAAGTTATCCTCCCATATGCCTTGACACTTTCCATGGTCGGTCTACTCGAGTCATTGCTTACTGCAACCATTGTAGATGAAATGACTGAGACAAAGGGAGATATGAACCGAGAAGTGACGGGGCAAGGTCTTGCAAACTTGGTGACCGGTTTCTTTGGTGGTATGGCAGGATGTGCTATGATCGGTCAGTCTGTAATCAATATGAAATCCGGTGGCCGTAAGCGACTTTCTACTTTTGTTGCAGGCGCGTTTTTGATCTTCCTTATCATGGTACTTGGTGATGTAGTTATGATGATTCCAATGGCAGCGTTGGTTGGTGTTATGATTATGGTTTCTGTCAGTACTTTTGAATGGCACTCCATAATGGACATGCCCAAATTACCTATTAGCTGTAATCTGGAGATGGTAGCGACAATGGTGATTGTTGTTGCGACCCACAACTTGGCTTATGGTGTGATTGCAGGTGTTGCGATTAGTGCTGTCATCTTCGCATGGAAGATGACAGAGATAAAAGGGACGACTCATGACTTGGTTCATGATGGTATGATATACAAAGTGTATCGGATCAAAGGGCAGTTGTACTTTGCCTCAACGTCTAAGTTTCTTGATTTGTTTGAGTACAACAATGAAGACATTCATGTAATTATTGACTTTAAGAATGCCCATGTGTGGGACCATTCGGCTGTTGTTGCTATTAACAAGGCGAAAGAGCGATTCAATAAGAATAACAAGAAAGTTTCTATAGTTGGTATGAATAGAGACAGTCATGACAAGGTGACGAACCTTTATGACGATGTGATTGTTCATTAAGAATAGGACTAAAGTGTTAAAAAGATGCAGACCTTCATAAGAAGGCTTGCATCTTTTTTTGTAGTCAGGTTTTTAGGACAAACTCATTGTACGAATTTGCTTCGGACTTAATCCATAGGTTTTTTTGAACACCCGGTAGAATGTTTCAGGACTTCCGAACCCTGATAGGCGAACAATATCACCGATAGGTTGAGGTGATTCGGTTAGTAATTTCTTTGCATGCGCCAACCGCTCTGTTTGAATATAATTAGAAAGGGTTGTCTTATACTGTTTCTTGAAGGTAGTGGATAAAAAAGTCTGATTGATGTTGAAATGATCCGCAAGAAATGAAACACTTAAATCCGGATTGCCATAATTGGCATCAACGTAGGTCTTGATATCTGCAAATCTTTGAAAACCAGAGGACTGGCAACGTCGATTGTAGCGTATGGCGGCATCACCAACTAAATCCTCAAACCACTGGACAACATCTGACCAATGCTGACTGTTATTAAGAATCAAAGGGAATGTTCTATTGATGTAATCTATGTCTACCGGTACGCCATAGTCACTGAATGCCTTACAAAGATCATCAATAAAATGGAAAATGTGCGTTGTTAGTTCTGTTATGGATATGACCTCTTCGAAAGCAATACGCTCCATGATCTCATGCAAATAGTTTGTGGCATCACCGAAGTTCAGAATGAATCCTGTCAGTTCGGTTGCAGATGAGTGGAGGTAATGAATGAACTCGGTCTTCATTGCTGGTGCTGGGAGCTGCATAAGCATATTCGGGCTTTCGATGTCCAAATAATGTTGATAGATATCATAGTCCAATAATCGTCTGTATTCAGAACTGATCATGTGTATGCCTTCGAAAAGAGAGCTGAGAAAGAGCGTTATGCTCAAGCCATACTCAGATTGGCATATGGCAGCAATTTTTTTACAATCGTCTTTAACACAAGATTCCATATGGCCATTCTTATCGACTTCTGAAATACCGTGAAGAAAACAGAGGATCACTGCTAACCGACCATCCATTTCACAGCTGTAGAACATACACCTTCCGGTGAATATTTGTGCAACAGCATCCTTGATAATTGAGTATGAATACGCGTAACTTGAGGCGATTGTCTCATTTGTTTCATTAGCATAAGATAAGCTGGTATTGGATATAAGAAGGACGAAATAGTGGCCATTCTCGCTGAAACTGATGTTATTAACGCTCATGTAACGGATAAAATCTATCTGAATATCACTAGAATGATGACACAGTACACCAAGACTTCGTGTGGTGACTAACTGTATCCTGGATTCAAGAGCAGTTGGCTCATCAATGGATAATCTAGCAATAAGTTCTTTTCCTTTGTCATTCATATAAACACCTCCTATTTGAAATATATTATAACATAAAAAATAAAATGACATTATTATTTTTAATTAATATCTAAATGCAAAATAAAATGCACTGAATCATGCGATCTAGACCCTGAAAAGATAAGAATTATTTAGCATAAATGAATATTGAGAGGGCCATGTACCATTGCTATACTTAAATTACAGTCAATATGCTGACACAAGGTTAAGGAGTAGGTAATGGATCATACAAAAGAAATGACGACAGAATTTCAAGCCGCTATATGGGGAGAGGCTGATGGGATTAATCATGAGTTATCTGATTTAACGACGTTGGTGGGCGCTCAGATCATGAGTGGAACAGAAGCTGGCGATGCCGATGCAACTGGTGATGTTATCAACCAAGAATATAAGATTCTAGGTGGTCTGGTTGATCACTCAAAAGGCGTTTATAATGGGGGGCTTTTCAAAGGTGGCAAATGGATTCTTGAGGATATGAGTATTCAGGTTAAAGGTGGTATCGGTAATGATTTTATTGGCCTTGGATCAGGAATTCTGGCTGAAGGGGATTCAGAGCTTGTACTTGATGGTGTTAAGATCCACTGTGAGGGGGCGGCGAGAACACCGATCGTTGCAAAAGACCACGCCAAGATACTGGTGAAGAATGCTCACCTGAGCGCGAGGGATGGCGATCTTGAAGCGGACTATGTGGGGACAGTTGCGCCGGATAAGATGAAATCTACGCCTTGGATGCTTGGTATTAATGGTAATGCTCGTGCAACGAACCTTATGGGTAATACTGTTGCAACCTACTTCAATTCAACCATTGAGGCTGAAAAGTGGGGGGCACTGTCTACTGATGATAATATAAGTGTGGCCCTTTGGGCAGTCAATTGTAGTGTTGCAATAACAGGCGGAAAAAAATCCGATGAAGAAATCTTCAAAAATGCATCACAAGGGTGCTTTGAATTTTATGACGAGACTTTTGAACATGATTTTCCAGAAGGGGAATGGCAATCTACCAATAAACCAAGTGGTTACGGCACCTATTCAATAGGTAATACGAACGTGGTGATTGCAGGCTCTACAATTATTGTTCCGGATTATATAGCGGTAGTTGCCAATGGTCCGGCCGGGCTCAAATTAACGACAAGTAATGCGATTGATATGGCCGACACCTACAAATATCTGGATATTGTCCATGAACTTAAGGCAAAAAAGACAGTAGCAATATCACAAAGATTCGGTGTTATGTATCATAGCGGTGCCGGTTTTGGTGTGACGACTATTGAAAAAGGGTCGATCATGTATACTGGCAAGACCACATTCTTGGTTAAAGGTTGTGGCACGATCATCAATGTTGATGCATCAAATATATTCAGTGGTAATGGTGTTGTATTACAAGTGATGGATAATGATGATGCAGGCATTAATCTTGAGAATCTAGAAACAACAACGGATTATGTGGAGAATCATGCAAAAGCACAAGCCACTGAAACCAGTACGAATGCAGGTTCTCATGTTGAAATTGGCGGCGTATTTTCAACATTCTCCAATATGACACTAAATGGTGATATATACAATGCTTCAGGATGGGAAGAGTCCAAAGCGATCACGGAATTGGCAGGTATGGGGGATTATGACAACGAAGTGGGTGGTGGTGCCTCAAAAGTAACGGATTTAAGTGTAGTACTTGATAACGTCAAATATAGCGGCGTGATCTCAACATCTGAATCTTTTCATCATCAGCCTGTCATCAGCCATATTGACTACAGCCAGATAGGTGATGTGACCAATGTTGTCCGAACACCTGAGAATGCTGCAATTGTTGTTGAACTGAAGAATGGTACCACATGGACTGTGACAGGCACTGGGTATATTACTGGGTTGATGGTGGACGAAACTTCTTCTATTGGTGATGCGAAAGTTTATGTCAATGGTCAAGAAACATCTATCGTGCCAGGGGAGTTTTACAAGGGGATTATTCGGATTGAAGGCCTTGGGGAAAGCATCGCTGACATTTATCAGGATCCTAAGCAAGTGCTCTCTGGCAGTGATGACATTTGATAGAAATTCAATTATAAATCTGGAGGAGAAAGATGAAGACGTTATATGCATGTGTAGAAAAAGGTAAAGTAACACTTAAAGAAAAAGAACTTGGAAATCCTGGTCCAACAGAACTGTTGTTGGAAGCAGAGTATAGTACGTTAAGTCCGGGGACAGAGAATGCTCTTATGAATGGGTTTATTGTTCCGTTACCAACGAGTATAGGTTACAGTATGGCAGCTACTGTTATTGAGGTGGGAGATGAAGTGACCGACTTAGAAGTGGGTGATCGTGTTGTTACAACAGGCGAACACGCCCAGTATTTGATTATGGATGAGATGAATTGTACACCTGCTCCTAAGGACATTGATATGGAGCAGGCGGCTTTTTGGAACTTGGGTCATACGGGTATGTATGCCCTTCGCCAGGCAAAGCTATCCCTTGGTGAACCAGCGATTGTTATGGGACAAGGCTTTGTCGGTGCCATTACAGCTCAGTGCGCTAGATGTGCCGGAGCCCTTCCGGTGATTGTAACGGATTTAGACAATGGCAGACTTGAAGTGGCTAAAGAGATGGGGGTTGATATGACCATCAATCCAATGGAGGACCCAGAGGGACTTCAGAAGGCTGTGGATGATCTGAACAGAGGAGGCGTTCCGGTTATATTTGAAGCGACAGGTGCCAGGGGGCCTTTGCAACAAGCCGTTGAATTGGTGTCTGACAGAGGCCGTGTTGTGATGATCTCACAGGTACATGGCGAAGAGATGCCACCTATTGATGGACCTTTGATGATGAAAGGCGCTAGTCTGATAGGCACATATGTTAATTCAAAACCTTTCAAATTAAGAAGAGCAGATTTGGAGATTCAAGGAACATGGCCACCAGTCATGCCGAAAAAAACAAGACGTTTCGTGGATTCGGATGTGTGGACAAGTGATGAGGATATTCGCGTGTTCCTAGACCTGATCAACTATGGCAAAATAAATATCAAGCCCTTGATCAGCCATCGCTGGTCCTATAAGGACATCACAGAAGCTTACCAGTTGGTGTGGGAATTGGACCCAGCGGTTACTGGTGGCGTTATTAGCTGGAAGGAATAAGTAGAATTTCTTATAGTTCTAGTCAGGAGTATGAGTTAAGCAGGTTCTTTTGAACCTGCTTTTTGAATACTACAGGAAATTCTCTTTTCTTGACCATTCTACAGATGTGTGTCAACCAATTGTTGCAAAGCATCATCAATAAAATCAGGTATACAGCAGGCGGTGATATCCTGAGAAGCCAGACGTTCAACCATTGGTTTGCCAATTTGACTGACGAGAATATAATGACAATCCCTAAGCAATTCTATTGTCTCAGCCATGGTGCCGATAGGAGCGTTGAGACTGCTGCATCCGGGTTTGTTGACGCGGGTCTCAAGGTAAGTTAGGTCGGTATCTTCGTATTGGAAGATTAGAAATTGAGCCGCTCGACCAAAATGCGCGTTTACTACTTTGCCATCCGAGCTGCCGACAGCTATTTTTATGGACATGCGATCACCTCTTTTTTGAATTCGTATACATCCTAAGGAGTGTTTTGGGTTATTGAGGAGCGTTTTTGATAACAAAAAAGACAAAGAAAGGTCCGGTATGGACTTCTTTGTCTGCAATTACTATAGCATATTTTAGAGGGATGATACAACACTAGGATCAAATCGGTATTTGGAAAAGAATGAGAAAAATTATGGAACGTTCTTTTTGACGTTAAAGGAATTATTTATGGAAGGTAATGATAATAAGAGAGGACAAGGTCATAAATTGAGCAAGAATTGATGGATTTTTTATGGAACCTTCATGATTTTAGAATATGCAATCCATTGATTTGATAGTGTTGGTGGCTAATAAGTTATAAATATGTATAAAATATACAAATATAATAAAAAAGCGTCCCATTATATGAAACTTGCTTTTTTTCCGTTTTGATATTAAAATAAGCAAGCTTGTTACTGACAAGTGAAAAAAACATTATGTTGCAATTACATATAATACTTATGTAGTACGTTGCAACATGACGACTTTAAAGACAAAGAAATGGAGAAATAAGATGAAAAGTATGACAAAAAAATTAGCACTGATTATGACATTAATGATGGTATTAGGGATGATCGCTGGATGCGGTACAGAAGCTGGAACTGAAGCTGACACAACAGTGGAAGAAACTGTTGAAGTGAATGCTGAAGAAGCTACAGTAGTAGAAGAAGGTACTGAAGAGCAAACAGAAGAAGCGACAGTAACGGAAGAAGGTACTGAAGAGCAAACAGAAGAAGCGACAGTAACGGAAGAAGGTACTGAAGAGCAAACAGAAGAAGCGACAGTAACAGAAGAAGGTACTGAAGAGCAAACTGAAGAAGCGACAGTAACAGAAGAAGGTACTGAAGAACAAACAGAAGAAGCGACAGTAACAGAAGAAGGTACTGAAGAACAAACAGAAGAAGCGACTGAAAAAGCGGCAGAGTAATAAGGAATACTTATTAAAGTAGTTGCGAGTATAGTTAGTTCTATTATGAAAAATATAAAGACCAGTCCGTTGAAGGACTGGTCTTAAATTATTCTTATTAGGTAATTAGAGCGTCACAAGATAATGAGGTTATATTCTTGAGGCGGTTGCATAGGCACTCCGCATAGATTCTTGAACAGTGGCTGGTCTTTTGCAGTCACCGGCCATATAGAAATACTGAGCAGTGCTGAAAAAGGAGAGGGCTTCCTTTTTTAACGGCCTCATACCAGCGGATATAATGACACTGTCGGCCGGTACGGATTGTTCCCTACCATCTGCATCTGTGTAGACAACAGAATTATTTGTGATTTCTTTAACGTTCGCTTGCAATTTGAAAGTGAATTCAGGAATCGCCTCCCAAGCTGCTTCAAACATCTCACGATAATGAATGAGTGTCGTATCCGGAGCAAGTTCGTCTCTCATCTCAAGTACGATTGTCTGATAACCCTCTTTAGCTACATGCATTCCGGCTTCAACACCGACTTCTCCACCTCCGATAACCACCACATTCTTACCAAGATCTGTATTGCTAAGATCGGATAAAGCCTCGGTCGCATAGATAACATGGTTCTTGTCTATACCAGGAATTGGAGGCGTGTTAGCCACAGCACCCAGAGCAGCCACAACAACATCATAGCCTTCTTGTTCAATAAGTTCTGGTGTTGCTTTCGTGGAAAGACGTAGATCAATGGACCTCTTTTTCACTTGGTGAATCAAGTGATTCTTAAAATCCCGTAATGGCCATTTAAAATCCACATAGTCAGCGTGACGTATCAGACCACCTAATGTGTCTTCAGTCTCGTAAAGTGTTACACAGTGGCCCCGGTCATGGAGCTCAATGGCACACTTCATACCTGTTGGTCCACCGCCAATAACGGCCACATTTTGTTTTCTTTTTGGCGCTTCTATCATGCGATCAATGCAGTGCTCAAGTCCGATGATTGGATTAACGGAACACACACTGACAAATGGATCGTTACGGCCACGGCCATGGCATTTGTTACATCTGATACAGGGCACAACATCTTCTTGGTTACCTTCATAAGCTAGGGCACCATAGTTAGGATTACTGATCCAACTTCTAGCCATTCCGATGATATCTGCTTGACCTTCTTTTATGACTTCATTACAGATATCAAGATTCTGATAACCGCCAATGGTAGAAATGAAGACGTCAACGCCACTTTTCTTGATATAGTCAGCATAATCAATAAACGGCGTCTCTTCCAGTGTAAAACCTGTAGGATGAGCAGCATCGACGTCCATAGCTCGTAATTGGACGATGTCAAGGTAAGGTTCAGCCATTTTTAGGAATGTGACTGTATCATCTAATGTATAGCCACCATCTGGTTCTTCTGCACTCATAAGAAGTTCTATAATAAAGTCATCCCCTACAGCTTCTCTGATGCGTTGTAGGATCATCAGTGGAAAGCGAGCTCTGTTCTCGGTTGATCCACCAAATTCATCCGTTCGTTGATTATGCAACGGTGATAGGAATTTACCTGGTAACTGACCGCGGTAGGCATAGTGAACACTGCACATGTCAAAACCTAGAAATTTAAGTATTTTAATCTGTTCAGCGTAACTGTCAGCGATTTCATTCATCGTTTCTTCTGTATACTCACCTACATCCTTGTGAGCAGGTACCAAACGAAGGCCATTTTCTTCGACTAGGGGATAGCCGGACTGAGGACCAACGAAAAAGCCCATACATGCAATGGAATCATAGTAATGGATTGCATCCGCTAGTTGCAGTAAATAATTTTGACAGGTAGGATCATACAGATCGTAGTCAGGGAAATGGGCGATATCAAGTTCCATGGGCAATTGATTGCCACGGGAAAAGTTGTTTATACCCATACAAGTGACAATAGCTGCACCGTTTTTAGCCTTATTGGCGTAATGAGCGATAACAGAGTCAGCCGGATAAGGTTCAGGGCCTTGTAAAAAGTGTGGGAGTGAGTTGGCAGCCTCCATTCTATTCTTAAGAACGTGTCCCCGGACAACGAGTGGAGATAAGAGGTGTTCGTACGTGGGTTTCATTTAATTCCTCCTGTTGAAAAAGACCTGTCAACCGGCAAGGTACCGGCGACAGGGTCCTTTGAATCATTATGTATATAGTGTTATGTTGTTATGTCAGTTATGCATAGATCTTAGTGTTGCCAGTCGTAATTTGTTATTTCCCCGGCTTTTTCAAGAATCGTAATCATGCCTTCAGTTTTGCCAGATGTTTCAGCCAACTCTAAAGCAGAACCAGCTTTGGCTTCGAATACAGCTGCCCACAGGCGGTTGATATCAGCATCACTGAATTCTACGAAAGCTATCTCGGTTGCTGTCTCAACTTTGGCAATGTCTTCTGCTATAGCAGCATCATACAATTCCGCTGTATAAGCTTGTGTTTCTGTCGCTGCAGCTTGAATCACTTCTTGTTGAGCAGCACTCAAACCTTCCCACCAGTCAAGATTGACTGTGAAGAAATTACCAGCTGTATAAGTACCGTCAAGTGCCCAGTATTCAGCAGGCTCATACCAGCTCATGGCGATCATAGGTGAGAGTGCCATCTGAGTTGAATCAATAAGACCACGGTTAAGAGCGTCATATACATCTGGTGGGAAGATAGACGTTACTTGGAAACCAAGGGATTCGAAGATTGCAGCATCCATATTACCAAATGCAGTAGAGCCTTGAAGCAAAGAATCAAGATCGGTGAATTCATACTTTGCACAGAATGCATTGGCGCCACCAGCAATAACATTCAGATACTTGATGCCAAGATCCGTTGCTTCGCCTTGGATTAAAGCAGACGTCTCAGGATCATCAAAAATCAATGTTTGGAAGTAATCAAGGGCTGATTGTGTTCCACCTGGAGCAAATGCCGGAAAAGCAAGGTAAGGAAGAGTGTTTAGGTGAGGCATGTGTCCCATTGCTACCATATTGACGGAACCGTCAATGACTGCATCCAACTCGTCGGCAGAAGTGAACAGTGTACCACCCCATGAAACATTGACATCAATAGCACCGTTAGATAATTCACCAACACGGTCTATGAAGTGTTGGATAATAACACCACCAGTTTCTGATTCTTGGAATGTCGAACTGAATTTGATCGTTACCGGTTCGACACTTGTTTCAGCAGTCGTTGAATCGCCTGAAGTCTCGGATGTTTCTGAAGCTACAGAAGCCTCAGAGGATTCAGCGGAGTCAGTGTTCTCTTGGCTGCCACAGCCAGTTAAAGAGAAGAGGGAGATCAACATCATAAAACTCATTACCAATGCAGTTATTCTTTTTGTCATTTCATATCCTCCTAAATGAAAACTTGATATACCTCAATAGTACCCTTACCCCAGGGTATGTGTGAATTGAGGCGTTTATTATGATGATGTAAAGGATAAACCATGCCTGTTACATCAGTGTTACTGGAACCCTGCAATGCCAAGAAGATTAGGAATGGCACTGACAATCTGTGGGAACAGACCTATCAATGCTACCATTGAGATCTCGGCGACGAAGTAAGGAAGCACACCTTTGAAGATCTCTGATGGGTTGACTCTTAAAGCATTGGACGTTGCGAATACATTCATACCAACTGGTGGTGTCAGTCCGGCAATCTCAGTCATGAAGCAAAGCGCTATAACCAATACATAAGGGTTATAACCAAGATTACAAAGGATTGGAAACACAATAGGTACAGTGATGATAATGACTGAAATAATATCCATGACACATCCACAGAAGATGTACAGTACCATAACCAGCAGATAGACGATAAATGGTGGTGCGTTGACACCGGCAATGGCCTGAGATAAGAAATCAGCAAGTTTTGTATCAGAGATGAATCGTCCGAAAATCTGTCCCCCGATGATGATTGGAAAGATACCAGCTTCCATGACAGCGGCTTCCCAGATGGAAAAACATATTTTCTTAAAGGGCACTCTTTTTACAAAGGCGTAGATGGTTATGGCCATTGCACCGATAGCTCCTGCAACAGTCGCTGTGAACCAGCCTAAGAAAGTACCGCCAATAATCAGGCCGAACAGACAAAGGATTGGTATAAGCAATTTCAGTGAATTCACTTTTTCTTTAATTGGAACTTTAGGGCCACCGCCAGGTGGTAAAGTTCCCTTTCTAAATGTACCGAGTAAGTAGACGGTTAGTCCTAGAGCCAAAGCAGTAAGGATACCAGGTCCGATACCACCCATCAAAGCAGAACCAACAGACAAGTTAATACTGTTGCCTTGGTAAATTAAAGGTGATGGTGCAATCAGACAGAACATGATAATACCCATGGAAGGTGGTATCAATGTGGATAGCGCACCGGATGCAGTAATGCAACCAAGAGCATATTGTCTGTTATAACCCTCTTTTTCAAGCTCAGGCATTGCCAGCTTACCGAAGACGATATTACCCGCTACAGATGAGCCGGAACATGCCCCAAAGACAGCGTTGGCACCGATGACTGTATAGAGAAGGCCACCTTTGATACGACCAAGATATGCCTTCATAGCCTTGAAAGCGCCCTCAGCAATGCCGGTATCGCCAGTCAAAGCCCCAAGTAACATGAACATCGGCAATACCGCATAGTTGTAGTTGGCACCTAAGTTAAAAGGTGCATTGGTGAATTGTGTCAGCGCCATGGTCATATCGCCACCGTATAAGGCGATGAATCCGACAAAGGATGCCATCATCATTGAAACGAATACGGGAATACCGACGAAGACCATGAACATCATTAATAGGAAACAAATGATGCCGATTACCCAAGGTTCCATTAATTTTCTCCTCCCACTGGCTCGGTTTTGATCAAGTACTGTCTTACGATGTTCCATAAGAAGGAGAAAGATAGTAGCGCGAACCCCAGTCCCAATATCAAGGCAAAAGGCCATAAAGGAAAACCAAAGCCGGATACGGAACTCATCTTATGACGTTTGATGAACTTTAACATTTGTACAAAGCCTCTTTGACTGACGAAGGCGCATATGGCAGCTCCGCAGACATACCCCAATGTTTCAAATAGGCTTTGCATTGCTTGCGGCATCTTGCTTGAGAGCAGATCGATCCTTGTATGCCCCCTGTCAAAGGATACATAGGCACTTGCCATGAATACGACAGGGATATGCAGATATTGAATGATCTCTGTTGAAGCAGGAATACCAGTGACCGGCAGTCCGGCAATTCTGAGTTTCTCGCCGATGACATTAAAGAAAGCGACGAACATGATGCCGACCAAGCATACCCCCGAAACATAAGAGATGCTCTTGACAACCTTGACGATGATGCGGTCGATTTTATGTAACATTTCTTCCATGTTGCTCAATGCTTAGGTCCCTCCTTGAGATGCAATTGGTGCAAATTTTGTGAATTAAATAACATGCACAGATTTGGTTGCTATTTGCGCGCTATAGCTGAAGTTTCTTGATGATTCTGAAAGATGTGAAATTGCACAAAATTATCAAGTCTATCTAGAAAAAATTATATCAATTGCTCGCTGGATTGCATAATGCAGAATTTGCATTATTTTAAACGTCGTTAAAATGTTTCGTAGTAAGATATAATTAGGACTATCGGAACCGCTATTGGGACTTTGGAACTACAGATATAGGTATTTAACTTCACGAAATTATTGAAAAAATTTTAACGATAACTTAAGCTTGCCTTTTGAGTAGGGTAAGTATAAGATTTTAAGGAGGAAAACCTTGTTTAATTAAGGAAGAAATGGCGATTGAATAATAAAAAAGGTTGGTTGGAGTGAATGATCTCCAATATATGAAAAGAGGATTTTGCAGATGCAGAAGAAAACGATACATCTAGTGACCATTATACAGAGTGGATTATTGTGGGCGGGTATACCAGTACTGTGGAGCTTCATGCCTGCTTATTATGAAGGGGTACAATTCAGCGCAAGCCAAATCGGGTTACTGATGGCAATTAATCCGATTGTTGCTATTATCATGCAGCCTTTTGTTGGGGTCCATGTGGATAGAGCACGTTCAAAGAATATGTTTTATGTATATTTGATGGGTGGCACAGTTTTATCTGCGATTCTTTTGCCTATAAGCACAGCTTTTTACTTTGTCTTGATTATGATGATTGTCTTATCTCTATTCCAATGTACTTTGATACCGATTTCTGAGAGTATATCATTAGAAACTCTTGAACATCTGAATTATTCATATGCACCAGTGAGAATGTTTGGTACGATCTTATATTCTTTTTCCGCGTTGCTTTTTGGTGTAAGTATCAAATATGATCAACGAAGCATTTTTTATTTGGCGGCATTGATGGCAGTATTGAATATGCTTGCCATATGGAAGATGCCTCATGTGAAAGGACATCAATCGAAAGGCAATAAAGTTTCTGTTAAAGAGGTGTTTAAAGATAGGATGTTGTTATTGTATGTCCTCTTGGCAGTTGTCGCCATGATGCTAATGAGCTTCTTTTACACATTCATGCCGGTATATTATCTCCAGTTAGGCGGCAATAGGGACAGGATGGGGTGGCTTTTCTTTATTGCTGCAATGAGTGAAGTACCATTTCTTGTATTTGCAGATCGCATTATTGATAAGTTAGGCAATAAAATTACATTGTCCATTTCTACCTTTGTAATAGGGTTGAGGGTGTTTCTTCTTTTATTTGTCAATGACCCTAATTGGTTATACCCAATATCGGTGTTAAATGGTTTAGCTTTTATCGTTTTCAACTATACGTTGGCTGTATATATCAATAGAACTGTTAGGAAAGAGTTAAAGACGACAGGCCAGGCTGTACTTGCTGTAAGTATGGGTGTTGGTAAAGCAATGGGCGCATTTGCTGGAGGAATACTAATTGATGGTATTGGACTCAACAATACGGTTGGTCTGTCTTTTGGCATATGCTTGGTGTCGATCATACTCTTTCTTATCCTGTCAAAGAGGATTCAAGTTAGAATGGTGGCGCAATAGATTACCCGTATAGTTTTTATGTTTTGATTATGTTCCAATATTGCTCTTATAAAATACAAGCGATGTAAGTTGTATTACCTTGACTTGGCGGGCAGTTCAAGCTATTATGCTTGTATAATCCCACAGGAAAATAATGATACATGACACTGGAAACAAGACTTATCCTTCGGACAACCTATATGTAGTTGGTCGATTGAAATGAGTCAGAATAAGGAGATTTCTAATGCAGCTTATGTCGTATACATTGTCAACTGAAGCAAAAGGTGCGGTCCTCATTTGTCCTGGAGGTGGTTATGGTCATCTTTCTGAACGTGAAGGTGAACCCATAGCTAAGGCATTGAATGCCCATGGTTATCATGCGTATGTGCTTCATTATTCGATAGCACCAACTGCATTTCCAGAACCGTTGGTTGATGTGGCTAAGGCTATGGCTGAGGTGAAAAGCCAATTGGATGTGTTGAAGATACCAGTGAATCAATTTGCGGTCATGGGATTTTCGGCTGGTGGACATGTAGCAGGCAGTCTAGGCGTACACTGGGACAAGGAATTTTTACATGAAGCAGCGGAAGTTACAGCAGAAGCAATAAAACCGGATGCTATGATTCTATGCTACCCAGTTATTGCTTATGGTGAGCACAGTCATGAGGGCTCGTTTATCAATCTGATTGGTGAAACGCCATCTGAAGAATTGATTGAGATGACGTCCCTTGAAAGAAATGTGTCCGATAAGACGCCACCAACATTCTTGTGGCATACTGTGGATGATCAAAGTGTACCAGTGGAAAATGCGTTGATGTTCATGACGGCTCTACAAAAGGAAAAGGTGCCTTATGAGGCGCATATATATCCAGAAGGTGTCCATGGGTTGGCACTGGCGACGGAGGCTACCGCGACTGAACCGAAGCAGATCAATGATCATGTTTCTAGTTGGTTTGGGTTAGCGATGCGGTGGTTGGATCGGGCGTTTGGTTTGTGATTGTTGCTGGATGGTGTTTGTGATATAGAATGAAAAAGAAGAGATATCGGCTCTAGTGAATTGGGTTCACTTGGGGGATATCTCTTCTTTGATTGTGTGTGGGGGTGTCGCTGAGATTGGGGCCGGTGATTCATTCTAAGCCTCAGACAGGTCTGCTGCGCAGCCAAACTCGTTTAGGAATGAACCACCGGCCCCAATCTCAGCTCGGTGTCGTATGAGGTGAAGACTGGTAGGAAGCCTGACTAAAATATCTAGGTTTTGCGCAAGCTGAAACCTAGATGTTTAAGAGGGCTATACGATTACACACTTGCTACGGCTTCGTACATGACATCGAAGCAGGATTTGGCTTCTTCTACTGAGATGTCTACAAGTGGATCGTTGATGAAGGCTTTGAATGCTAAGTCGCGGTTTCTTGTGAGGCCGGCTTCGACGATCATTTCTTGGTTGGAGACATGTACTTTGATCATGGATTCTACAGCGCTTGGAACAGGGTCGGCTGTCAGTGGCATGATTTTGTTATGACGCATGAGGGCGTTGGTTTCTACAACGCAATCCATTGGCAACCATGGTATTTGTCCTCGGTTCGGGATGTTTACGTTGGTGACAAGGTCTTCGAGGCCGAGGAGTGCTTTCATTTGACGAACGCCTTCTTCACCTGTTTCAGTGATTTCGAAAGTCTCTTCACCAGAAGCAAGACGTTTTGATTTGGCAATCCGTTCTTGTTCATTTTCCTTACGCCATGATACTGGCGTACGGCTGAATTTCCAGCTGGAGATGGTGTCAGCATCTTTGAGATACCAGTTCTTGTTGCAGAACTCGACTAAGTGACGGTCACCAGCTGCTGCAATGACACCGTATCTTTTGAATAAGTCGAATTTGATTCTATTGGCACTGCTGAAGAAGTCATTCATCCAGTTGCCGGTATTTTCCCCTTCATAACCAGTTTCATAATGCTTATCGACAAAAGAAGCATATAGAGGCATCAGGTCGATATCTTTATATGAAGCTGCTGTTAGCCATGTGAAGTGGTTAATCCCTGTTACGCTGACTTTTATTTCCTCACGAGGCACTTCTTCAATGCCCTTCATATCTTTAAGCGCTTCTGACAATACTTTTTGAGTGCCGAATACTTCATGACAGTTACCAAATGCTTTGATTTCCGGGAAAACTTTATACAAGGTTCTCGTGCATATGGTCATTGGGTTGGTATAATTGAGTACCCACGCATCTGGGGAGTAGTTCTTTATAGCCTCTGCAATGGACACATACATAGGAATCGTTCTCATGGCACGCATTAATCCACCAGGACCAACGGTGTCACCGACTGTTTGGTAGATGCCATATTTTTCTGGATGGTGCACATCCATATCCATATGATCAAATGAGCCAGGAAGGATGGAAAGAATAACAAAGTCTGCACCTGTCAGTGCTTCTTCCAAAGTATCAGAAGTGGTATAGTGCCATTCAGATACATCCTCTAGCTTCATAATGCTATTACCAATGATTTCATTTGCTTTGGCGGCATCCTGATCGATATCATATAATCGGACGGTCCCGCTTAATTGCTTTTCTTTAGCCAAGTCACTCATGAGCCCCCATGCCCAACCTTTAGAGCCACCACCAATATAAGCGATGTTTAAATCAGATACTTTGTTTTCTGTTCTAACCATTGTTTTCTCCTAACTGAATGCTTGAACAGCCTTATATATCGCTGTGTTTTTGCATTATATGATTGTTGATGATACATCGTTGTTTATATGATAGAATATTATTTAGTGGAAAACTATTAATAATTTGCTGTATGATAAGTCTTTTATACATTTTTTGCGGAGGGTGATTTGGATAGATTTGACCATATTGAACATCAAGTACCGATAATGGCAATGTATACCCATAAGAATATGCATATGCCAGTGATGTCCAGGCCTCATATACATGATTCCTACGAGATTTATCTATTGACGAATGGGGAGCGGATGTACTTTATAGAGGATAAAACGTATCATGTCAAGCAAGGTGGATTGGTAATGATCAAGCCAAATGTAATCCACAGGACAATAAAATCAGACCAAGATTCACATGAAAGACTGCTGATTAATTTTACTGAAACATGCCTTGACAAATTCACATTGGGATTCGAAGAGGAAAATTGGTTAATCGGTTTTGAATTGGATTATCCTGTAATTCAGCTGAACTATAAACAGTTGGCCTATATTCAGAAGACCATGACACAGATTTATGAAAATCTTGAAGGGGACAGGCCTTCAATGAACTATGTTATGCTGGATTTGATGCAGATGCTGCTTTATATTAAGAACATAAGGGACAATCAGTTGGCGTTGAATCATGATCATAACCATTCAGACCCTATTTATGGTCAAATGGAGGCAGTGGTTCAATATATCAATGAACATTACAGCGAACAGTTAACGCTTACATCATTGGCAGATCAATTTTTCTTCAGCCCATATTATTTGAGTCGTTCTTTTAAGAAAGCTACCGGGTTCAATGTTAAAGAGTATATCAATCAGGTAAGAATCATTTCAGCGGAAAGGTTACTGGAGGGAGGCAAGCATACCATGGCAAGCATAGCTGATCAAGTAGGCTTTGAAAGTCAAAGTCACTTTGGCAGGGTGTTCAAGCAATACAAGGGGATGTCTGCCACACAATTTAAGAAACGCTATAGGGAATCCTAGAGTGTGAGGATTCTCTATGAAAAGATAAATAGACAGGAAACACCGTTGCTATCTCGGTTATATTCCTTTATAGTGTAAGCGAACAGTGGTATAAGTCATCGCAGATTTGAAGAGAGGCATGAAGACATTATGAATGATAGAAAAGAAATCATACAAGAACAAAGAGCAATGATGAAGTCAAACTTTAACCAGTTTGATCAGATAGAGACTGATCAGCAGAAGAAGATGCCATACCCAGCCCTTGGTAAAGAAGTCGCTGAAGGTGAAGAGGTGATTGGTTTGCCACCGGTTGATGTTAATGACGTCAACACAAAAACCATCTATGATGGCATCATTGATCGAGTGAGTCACAGAAAACACAGTGAGCAACCATTGAGTCTTAAAGAACTAGGTTTCTTACTTTATAGTACCCAAGGGGTCAAGAGATTCAAGGAAGGAAAGTTTTCTTTTAGAACAGTACCTTCTGGTGGTGCAAGACATGCCTTTGAAACCTATATGGTTGTCAATGATGTAGAAGGCTTGAAGAAAGGTCTATATAGGTATCAGCCTTTCACCCATGAGTTGATTCTCATGCGTGAAGATGATACGATAGATGTAACACTTGTTGACGGTGTTAATGGTCAAAAGTTTGCAGGTACTGCTGCGGTGACATTTATTTGGAGTTGTGTGCCATATAGAATGGAATGGCGTTATGACATCGCTTCTCATAAGACCATGCTGCTGGATGCTGGACATGTATGTCAGAACCTATACTTAGCCTGTGAAACAATAGAAGCCGGTACTTGTGCCATTGCTGCATACAATCAAGAGAAGATGGATACTTTGATTGGCGCCGATGGTGAAGACGAATTTGTTGTCTATATTGCGCCCGTTGGTAAGAAACCTGAGTGATCGTCACTTGGGCTGTGATTAGAATAAGGAAGTGATCCCCATGAAAGACAATCAGTGTGACAGTTGTCTCTACCTGGCATATGATGAGTTGGTTGATGAGTATTATTGTTCCATGAATATGGATCAAGATGATTTGGAAAAACTGATTAGTAATCGAAATACAAGTTGTCCATATTATCGTATGGGAGATGAGTATACGATTGTTAAGAAGCAAGCAGTGAACTGATTTTGAAGGATTAGCAAAGTTGCAATAAGCTTAATCGCAATAAGAAAGCCCCGGTAATCTTGAACGCTCCTTTTTAGGTAGACAGTTTGAGATTACTGAGGCTTTTTTCTATATACATATCGTTATGTCTTTCTTTTTAAAATAATCCACATAGGATTGACTATTGCCCATTCATTAACCTTTCCTTCATGTCTTCTCTTTCTAAGTGAATCAATAGTTGTGTCATGTCCTCGGCAGAACCTGGCATTGAGAAAAAATAACCTTGAAGGTAATCGCAATGATGTTGGGCAAGGTAGCTTTCATGTACTGCATTTTCCACGCCTTCTGCAACAACCTTAAAGTTGAGTTTGTGGGCTAAATCAATAATCGTGGGCAGAAGGATTTCGTCTACTTCACTTTTGTTGATATCTTGAACGAAAGAACGGTCTATCTTTAAGGTGTTAATAGGCAGATTCTTTAGATACGTCAAGGATGAATAGCCTGTCCCGAAATCATCAAGGGCAATAGAGACACCACCTTGTCTCAATTTGTGCAAGGTCTTCACAACATGATCAAAATCGTTGATCAGGATACTCTCGGTGATCTCAATTTCAAGAGATGAAGGGGGTAGATCCAATATATTTAGCATACCAAACACTTCATCTGTAAAATGATGATGCTTGAATTGTAAGGCACTGATATTAACAGCCATTGTTAACTGTGTATAACCCATATCGTGCCATGCCTTAAGTTGGTGCAAAGCTTGATTCATAATCTGCTTATCGCTTGCAACGATCATGCCGCTCTCTTCAAGGACAGGAATGAATTTGACAGGAGAGACTTGACCGAGTATAGGGGAGTGCCACCGTGCCAAAGTTTCGAAACCAATGATCTGACCAGTATGAGGGTCGTACTTAGGTTGATAATGAGGGTATATTTCATTATTTTTTACAGCAGATTCAAGATTTCCTTCCATAGAAATTCTTTCCTCTATGAGGGCTTTCATTTGGCTGTCATAGACAATGTACTGATCCTTTCCAAGGCTTTTGGCTTTGTATAGAGCTGTGTCAGCGTTTTTTAACAATTCACTGTAGGATTGCCCGTGGTCAGGGTAAGTGATGAAACCGACACTGGTTGAGATTCTGTAAACGGCACCATGAGCCTTTAGTGTTTGATTAAAGGCTTTACGAATGATTGAATACAACATTGAGTAATCTTGTTGACAGGTGATGCATGTTGCCAGTATAGCGAATTCATCCCCACCCATCCTTGCTATGATCGCCCCATCAGGCAGATGGAGTTGGAGCTTCTTTGTTATGGACCTTAGGGCACGGTCACCAGTGTCATGGCCAATGATATTATTGATTTTTTTGAAATCGTCTATGTCCAAGTAGGCCATAATAAAGGATCCATGGTTTTGCTGACAGGTACGAATGGCGTTTTTGACTTCCTTACCGAACAGCAGTCTATTCGGTAACCCGGTCATATGATCGTAGTAGGCCTTGGACTGGATTTCCTTCTCCTTTTTTTGTAAAACACTGTATTGTTCATTAAGATCAAATATGAAGTTATCCATAAAACGGTCCATCTTCATGACACTTCGGACTGCAATTAGAAGCATTAAGATGAAGACAGTGATATTCACATGCCATATTGTCAGACTGTAGAAGTCCGTGTCAAAATTCACATCGATGAAACGATCAACATAACCTTTACTGATAATGTATGCAATAGAAAAGTACGTCAAAACAGTAAAGAGGAAATATAGAATTGTCGTTCGGCGAGGGTAGTGCATACTGACGATGAAGACTCCGATGAACATAATCAATTGCCCGCTGCTTAACATACCCCAGCGCAAAAAAGCATCAATGGCTAATAAAGACGCTGCGGTAATCAGCAGATTGACACGATAATGATATGGAATCGTCTTTCGGAAGTGATAGACAATAGCGAAAAAACTCATCATGACTGCAATGGCGATGGTGTACTGAACCATCCCTTTGAGTTCATGGGTCAAAGATAGCGCAAAAACAATAGGTACAGCTAGCAACATAATACCAAGGTATGCTTCATCGACTAATTGTGATTTGACATGCTCTTTTACTCTCCGGTAGGACATCTCTCTTTCTATCATTCTCTTACTCATCTTTCTATACGTGTCCCTCTCAACAACATTATAATTAAGATGTTAGTCCTTTATGTGTCCCGGCTTAAAGTGCATAATAAAGTGAAAAAAATATAAGATTACCCTTTACATTCAAATCAATATATATTATCATAATCTAGTGCCAAAAATAAGCGGACGTGGCGGAACGGCAGACGCGCTGTCTTCAGGCGGCAGTGCCTTCGGGTGTGGGGGTTCAAATCCCCCCGTCCGCATCAAAACAAAGGATCTCAGCAAAGCTGGGGTCCTTTGTTTTGATATGGAAGATTTGAACGTGGCCAGAAAGCAAACCGTCCGGTGGACGATTTGCGGAGGAAATCCCCCCGTCCGCATCAAAACAAAGGATCTCAGCAAAGCTGGGGTCCTTTGTTTTGATATGGATGATTTGAACGTGGCCCTGGTCGTAAGCTACGCTGACTGATCAGGTTGGCGTCCTACCTAAAAGCAAATCGAGAACCTAATTGACAATGACTATCATCTGTGTTAAAATTAATTAAATCGCAAGCGACTGAAATGACCTGATATAATGTTCAAACGAACACAAAAATATAATGAGGTGATATGATGCAAAATACTAAAAGCGAACACGGTAGTTCTGTCAATGCTGCCTGGGCCGATCATGAGTATTTTGAAAAAGATACACATGTTAATATTCCTAGTGAAGAAGCCGTTGAGTTGGCAAAATCCTGGGTTGAAACACATGAATTATAATAAAAATAGTATAAACTATATTTCATTCATTTGAATTTCTGAAAGCAGACGGTGTAAAACCTGTCTGCTTTTTAAATTGTCGCATAAAGTGGACTTCCGTCTTGTATAAAAGTCAGTAGACAGTGATTCGAATAATTTATCTAAGGGAGAGCAATCTGAACTTATCTGCCTATAAGGGACAAGCGTTGTACACTAAGAAGGTGACATTCGGAGGCAACGTAAGACTTGTTTTTAAAGGAGTCAGTCATACGGCCTATGTCTATGTAGACGGAATATAAGTGGCATATCATTATAATGCCTATACAGAATTTTCTATTGTATTATCGGATATGAAGTATGAAGAACACGTCATTGAAGTGAAGGTGGATAAATCATTCCATGAGAATGCCTCACTGCATGTACCTAACGATTATTATTCCTATGGAGGCATTACCAGACCGATTCGGTGTTAGACCTAAGTGTCAAAATAATAAAGGTCTAGTGGATATGTACCTTAGAGAGAAAATGGCCTGTAGGACCGTAAGGGATATTTTTGACGAAGACTAAAGACTATGTATAAGGCAAAGGTTAGGTGTATATACGTTGCTTTGTTTTTTATGTGCAGTCAAGATTTGAACACTCAGGTCAAGAATGTGTCATATGTTTAGGTATTCATATCAAATATAATAAGCCATGTAAGTTCATGAAGTTGATGAAACAGCGAAACTAAATGACGTTATTTCAATAAATGAATGGCGTGGCGTTAGGTATAAATATAAAGCTGTCTTTACTGTATTGTTTTTTACTAATGCAGTGGGGGTGGCTTTTCTCTTTGTACTCGGTGAAGATATTACCGTATTCATTACGGTAACATCATTTATTGAGGACGAATGTGGACTAAATTAAAATTAAACTAGTCATACTTTCGTTATATTTGGAAATATTGAAATAGATAAAAACAATTTTGATCAAAGAACTGAGTGGAAATAATGATTGAATACAAATTATGGGCATTGATTGAAGAATTATCAACGGGCTCTTACAAAACATCAGATTATCTGGCAAGTGTCATGAATGTTAGTGAAAAAACAGTTCGAACGCGAATTAAGGAACTTAACCTGACACTTAAAGATCACGGGGCAGAAATCATATCGAAGCAACGATGCGGTTATCTTCTGCAGGTGAACAAATCTGAAAAGTGGATGTCTTTCATTCAGGAAAAGGACAATATATTCGATACAACACCGACAAATTCTGAGGAGCGTGTACGATACCTTTTGTTCACTCTTTTAAATCGTATGGATTATGTCAAATTATCCGATATCAGTGAGTTCTTATATATATCCAAAAAAACCATATCCACAGAACTGAAAAAAGTGGAAATCATCTTAGATCAATTCAATCTGAGCATTGAGAGAAAACCCTATTATGGCATAAGGGTTATCGGACATGAGTTTGACATGCGCTGTTGTCTTATTAGGAACTTCATGCTTTCGGGTTATTCCTTACCTGGGATGAAAGAACGGCAAGAGGAAGGTACAAAAGAGATTGCAAAGGCACTTTTATCTTTAGGAAAAGAATATGGATTGAGGTTTTCCGAATCCGCCTTTCAAAACCTGGTTGTTTATATCTTCCTTAGCCTGTCCAGAATGAAGCAAGGTATGTATGTAGAAAGACCGATAGAAGAAGAGGACAACGTCATTGACCCTCTAGGATTTGAAGTGGCGGATAAACTGTATCAAGTTCTTATGAAAGACCGGGAACACCCTTTGAAGGAAGATGAGATTTACTACACAGGCATATACATTGCAGGCAAACGAAGTATAGGTAGTGGCTCGGAAGGTAAATTCAACTTCGTCATATCTGAGAAGATCGATAATCTCGTAATGGAGATGCTCTCGGAAATACATAAGTCCTATAAGATCGAGTTCCGCAATAACCTTAACTTGAGAATGATGTTGAATCAGCATTTGATGCCGATGGAGATTCGAATCCGTTATGGTATACCTCTTGAGAATCCAATATTGGACGAAATCAAAGACAAACATCTGTTTGCTTTTACCATGGCACAGCAAGCGTGCATTCCATTGGTCAGATCCTTTGGACGTACACTGTCAGAATCGGAAATAGGCTATATTGCTCTTTCTTTTGCATTGGCTTTGGAACAGACGAAGTCTGAAATTAAAAAGAGAAATATCTTGCTGGTGTGTGCGAGCGGAAAAGCAAGCTCCCAGCTTCTTTCTTATAAGTTCAGACAGGAATTCGGTGACTATATTGACACCATGAATGTATGCAATGTCTATGAATTGGACCACATGGAGATGGAGGACTACGATTATATCTTTACGACCGTACCGATATTCCAGAAAGTCAACATTCCGATTCTGGAAATACATGATATCTTAGAGCGCTATGAAATTATGGCGGTTAAAGACCTCTTACAACTCGGTAACCTTCATTTCCTGAAAGAATTTTATAAGGAGGATTTCTTTTTCTATGATATCGATGGGGGAACAAGGGAAGAAGTCCTTGAACAAATGTGCAAGAAGATTTCAGAGAGGGCTGATTTACCGGAAGGATTTTATGAATCAGTACTTGAGCGTGAGAGCATGGGAGCGACGGATTATGGCAATCTGGTAGCAATCCCTCACCCGATTAAGATGACGACAGATGAAACAATTATTGCTGTAGGTATTTTGAAGGAAGCGTTGGTTTGGTCGAAGCATCCCGTTAGAATTGTCATACTGGTTGCACTCTCAGAAGAGGAGACTGGTGATGTGCAAAAATTCTATGAGGTAACGACGAAATTCATTTCCAATGGTCAGTCAGTGACAAGGCTTATCGAAAAGCCTAATTATGAGACATTCGTATCGTTGCTTGGTGAGTGACAAGTAGCGCTACAATCACAAACATCTTAAGGAGGCTATGTAATGGATTCAAATTGGATATGGGTAAATGAATGGCGTGATGAACATGAGAAGGCACCGACGATGGTGTTTTTTAGAAAAAAAATAAAAATAGAGAATCCGGTACAAAAAGCAGAAATATGGATCTCAGCAGATTCAAGGTACAAGCTTTATGTCAATGATACATTGGTGGAGGTGGGGCCAAGCAAAGGTGATTTGCAAATTTGGTATAAAGACCGCCTAGACATATCTGAGTATTTGAAAAAGGGGGATAATGTCATTGCCGTTATGGTGTTGCGTTATCCCCTTCATCCAATGGTGGGCAATCAAAGTGTTGTCACGACATATTTACCTGGTCTGTATTTTGACGGTCATGTTCTAGATACTAAAAATATTGATTACGATATTTCGGCAGATGCAACCTGGTGTTATAGAATCTACGAAGAGATGACGATTAATCCTGAGGATAAAGGATTTGCGCCATTGCATATATACGAAACGATTCATCAAAAAGAAGGGGTGTGGCAGTGGAAATCCATATCATTCAATGATGATACATGGGAAACGGCAAAGCCTTATCACAAAGGACATGTTAGAGATGGTATGAGTCCTGGGAACCTTCAGCCGCGTACCATACCGTATATGTTCAGAAAACCGCAACGGTTTAAAGCGGTGATGCCTTCAGCCCAATCTACAGATCGAGCGTTATGGGAGCAATTGATTTCTGATGAAGTGCCAGTGGTCATTGCACCCAATACTGAACAGATCATTGAGCTTGATGCAGGGGAAGAAATGACCGGTTACCTGACAATGCTGATGTCCCATGGCTCTGGAGCAAAGGTGACATTATTGCAGTCGGAGGCCTATGTTCAGAATGGTCAAAAGATGGAAGGGAATATACCGATCAAGGAAAATCGTATGGATTATATAGGAGGACACCTTGAAGGGTTTGAAGATGTCTACTACCCTGCTGGGGATGGCAGTGTCAATGAACCGGAAGTGTATGAGCCTTTTTGGTTCAGAACGTTTAGGTTCATTCGGTTACATATTGTGACGACTGATGAGCCATTGACCATCTATAGTTTTGATTACTGCGAAACAGGCTATCCACTTGAAGTGTCGACAAGTGTGACGACATCCGATGAAAACCTGGAAGCGATTTGGGATTTGAGTAGACGAACGTTACAAAGGTGTATGCATGAAACGTATGAAGACTGTCCTTTCTACGAGCAGCTTCAGTACGTGATGGATTCAAGGTCACAGATCCTCTATACATATGCAGTATCGGCAGATGATCGATTGGCAAGGCAGTGTATGGATGATTTCAAAAGGGCACAAAGGTATGATGGACTGTTGTATAGTGCTTACCCTAATAAGAAACCGAATATTATACCTGGCTTTTCTTTTTATTACATATTGATGCTTCATGATCACATGATGTATTTCGGTGATAAGACATTGATCAAAGATCATATGATGACGGTTGAAGCGATTCTTAATTTCTTTGAAAAGCACGAATCGGACATGGGTTACCTTGGTCAAATAGGTGGCTATTACCGTCAGGCCAATTTCTGGTCTTTTGTTGATTGGACAGCAGATTGGAAGATCGGTGTACCGAATGCCATTAGCGAAGGACCTCTAACCATGGAAAGTCTGTTATATGTCCTTGGGTTGCAACGCGCTTCTGAATTGGCTGGGTTCATTGGATATGAAGAACAGTCAGAAAGATATGCTAAAACGGCTAGAGAAGTACAGAAGAGCATTAGAGATCATTGTATTGGCAGTAATGGTCTTGTACAGGATGGACCTGGATTTGAAGAGTACAGCCAACACAGTCAGGTGTTTGCAATCATCACAGAGACCTTGGACAAAGAGGAAGGCCAGAAGGCGTTGCTAGCAACGATTAAGAATAAGCAGGCACATGCACAATGCAGTGTCGCTATGATTCATTATCTGTTCAGAGCGCTTGCGATAGTTGATTTATATGATTACACAGACGAGTATTGGGGTGTGTGGCGCAAGATGATCGAACAGAACATGACTACCAGTGCTGAATCAGATTCCTATTGCAGAAGTGAATGTCATGCATGGGGAGCTGTTGCTCTATATGAATTGCCAGCGGTCACACTGGGTGTGAGACCGGCTTCACCAGGTTTTAGTGATGTATATATCCAACCTGTGCCAGGTTACTTAACTCATGCAGAGGGGACGGTTATAACACCAAAAGGACCTATTACCGTTTCTTGGAGGAAAGATGAGGGCAAAGGACTGCAATTAACCTATCAATTACCGGATAATATGACTGTATTGGAAGATTAAGGAAAAGATTACCGTATTAATATCGGAATGATTGGGCATGGAGGTTGGAAGGCCTCTGGGGTAACATATAATCAGAGTTAGCGCTAACGGAACAATTCAAATCACAAAGCATCATTAATGATTCAATATCGAAAGGTAAAAAACGGAGGAACAAACAATGAGAAATATCGTGTTACTTTGCAACATGGGAATGTCTACCAGCTTACTTGTCAACAATATGAAAACTGCAGCTAAGAATGATGGGTACGAATGTGAAATCAATGCTCACGCTCTTCAAAAAGCAAAGGATACTGCAGAGGCTGCGGATATTATTCTGATTGGTCCTCAGATTGCTTTCGAATTGAAGCGTCTTAAAGAGCAGTTTCCAGAGAAGCATATTGAAGCGATCGCTATGGCGGATTACGGAAGAATGGACGGTGCCAAGGTTCTTTCTCACGTCAAAACAGTACTTGGGGATCAGTAAGACTTTTACACAAGAAGGAGAAAGGGTTAAACAATGAATAAAACAGAGGCAATGCAAGAGAAGTTAGCTAGAATATCTTCTAAACTAAGCAGTAACATTTATATTATGGCGATCAGAGATAGTATGCTCGCCTATGTACCATTTACATTCATTGCATCAATATTCCTGATATTGGCATTTATTCCATCACAAGGTATCAATGATTTCATCTCCAATACAATTGGCGTTGAATATGCTGTATGGCAAGGGAAACTCCTCATTGTATACAGTGCCAGCCTTGCCATTGGTGGTCTGCTTGTATTGATTGCAATGTCAAAGACAATGGCAGATTATTTGAACTTGAACCAGATACAAGTCATACTTACATCACTTGTTGCATATCTGACATTGACACCAAGTGTTATGTCTGATGCAGGTCCTTCATTTTCACAGGCAAGCATGAGTGCACAATCCATGTTCTTTGCTATGTTGCTTGCAATCGGTGGTAGCAAATTGTACAAACTTATTGATGACCTTGGCCTTAAAATCAAGATGCCAGCATCTGTACCACCTGCAGTATCAGCACCATTTGAGTCACTGATTCCATCATTCATTGTTATTACAATAGCGTTTATCCTAAGACTGGTCCTTGATGGATTCGGAACAGATGCTGTTTCTGCGATCAATGGAACTTTGGGTCTGCCATTGCTTTTGATTGGTGGTTCATTGTTTGGAACAATCTTCGTTGCGGCATTCCAACAGTTGCTTTGGTTCTTTGGTGTCCATGGTTCATCCATCGTTCAAGGTGTTATGTTGCCAATCTGGCAAGTACTTGAAGATCAGAACAAAGCAGCGACTATGGCAGGCGAAGCTGCTCAAAACATCATCAACTACAGTTTCTTCACACACTTTGCTTCTATTGGTGTCGTAGGTGCCGTTATTGCTGCGCTAATCGTTGCTAGAAGTAAGCAATACAGAGAGATTTCAAAAATTGCCATTGTACCATATGCGTTTAATGTAGGTGAGCCAGCATTGTTTGGTTTCCCACTTATGATGAACTTCACATTGTTCATCCCATTTATTGCAACCAATGCAATATCCGCTATTATTTCCTATATCGCATTTGCGACAGGATTGGTTCCGATTCCACTTGGTCTTGTGCAGTTGCCTTGGACAACGCCAATCATATTCAGTGGTTTTGCAGTAACTGGAAGTATTGCAGGCGCAGTATTACAGTTGGTATGTGTGGTTGCATCAACCCTAGTTTGGATGCCTTTCATTAAGATGGCTGACAAGCAGAATCTGCAAGTTGAAGCAGGTAATGAAGAAGCAGCAGAAGAGGCTGCGTAACAAAGTTATAGAGGTGAAATTATGAACGATGAAAAAGCGATGATCATTGTGCAAATGATCAGTGCGGCAGGTGCAGCCAAAAGTAAGTATATTGAGGCGATATCTGAAGCCCGTGAAAAGAATTATGAAGAAGCGAACAAACTGATTGAAGAAGGGAATGACTATTTCGGTGAAGCACACGAAGTTCATTCAAAGCTTCTTACTGCTGAAGCTTCCAGCGGTGAGTCAGACGTTTCCCTATTGCTCCTTCATGCAGAAGACCAGATGATGTCAGCAGAGGTGTTTAGAACACTGACGATTGAATTTGGAATGCTTTATAAAGAATTACATGCATTAAGAGAAGAAAAAACAGTAGAGATATAGTGACTAAGGCGTCAAAAGGTTAAGTTGAGTTGAATGTGTACAATATATAGTGTTGCGACGTTTCAACGAAATACTATATATTGTGCAGATTCATTATGAAACTACCTTTTGACGCTCTTATCATATAATATATGTAAGAATTGCCCCTCTTGTTGTCTTCGATAAGAGGGGCAATTTAATTTTTTAGTATAAGAAAGGGAATCATAAGATGGTTACATTTACGACAGAACTTTTATTTGAGGAAGGCTTACATGCTAGACCGGCTTCAAATTTGACGAAGGAATGCCTTGGTGCCACGTCGGATTCTTTTTAGATGCAGGTATTCAGTAAGGTTAGATAGGAGGATGAAGATGTCTATAGTATTTCCAAAAGGCTTTCTTTGGGGTGGTGCAACAGCGGCCAACCAGATGGAAGGTGCATACAATGAGGATGGTAAGGGTTTTTCAACACAGGATATTTTGCCGAGAGGTATAAAAGCGCCTAGAACTGATCAACCCACTGAAGATAACATGAAGTTGGTTGGTATTGATTTCTATCACCGATATAAAGAAGATATCAAGTTGTTTGCTGAGACGGGGTTCAAGGTATTTAGACTTTCTATTGCGTGGTCAAGAATCTTTCCGAATGGTGATGATGCAGAACCGAATGAACTTGGTCTTAAGTTCTATGATGATGTCTTTGATGAACTGGCAAAATACGGTATTGAACCATTGGTGACCATTTCTCATTATGAGACACCACTTGCTTTGGCTAAAAATTATAATGGTTGGGTCAACAGAAAGCTCATCGATTTCTTTGAAACTTATGTTCGAACAATCTACACTAGGTATAAAGATAAAGTCAAATACTGGATTACATTCAACGAAATCAATTCAGCGACACATGAACCTTATATGAGTGCGGGTATCTGGACGCCCAAAGAAGAACTTAGTAAACAGGACCTCTATCAAGCAATGCATCATGAGCTGGTTGCCAGTGCTCTGGCTGTAAAGGTCGGTCATGAAATTAACCCGGATTTCAAAATTGGATGCATGATTCTTGGTGTTCCGACATATCCTTTGACGGCAAAGCCAAAAGATATGATTGAGGCGATGCAGCAAGATAGGCAAAATCTATTCTTTGCTGATGTACATGCTAGAGGGAAGTATCCAAGATATATGGACAGGTTCTTTGAAGAAAATAAGATATGCATAGAAATGGGGCCTGAGGATGAGGCGATATTAAGCCACACCGTGGACTTCATTTCCTTTAGTTATTATGTAAGTTCCTGTGCATCTTCAAACCCTGAAGATAAAGCGGGTGAAGGGAATCTAATCGGTGGTGTACCAAATCCTTATTTGAAAGCATCCGACTGGGGATGGCAGATTGATCCAGAAGGTTTAAGGTATATGCTTAACTTGTTTTACGACCGTTACCAAAAACCCTTGTTCATCGTTGAAAATGGTCTTGGTGCTGTTGATGAGTTGGTAGAAGATGAAAATGGCAATAAAACCGTTGAAGACGATTACAGGATTAAATATTTGAACGATCATCTTGTACAGGCAGCAGAGGCGATAAAAGATGGTGTCGAATTGATGGGATACACGTCATGGGGCTGTATTGACTTGGTTAGCGCTTCAACTGCCGAGTTGAAGAAGCGTTATGGTTACATCTATGTTGATCGACATGACGATGGCAGTGGAAGCTTAGAGCGTTATAAGAAAAAGAGTTTCTATTGGTATAAGGATGTCATTGAGACAAATGGAAAAAGCTTAGAGAAATAAGCGGAATTAAAGCTCTATTATCTACGGAAAGAAAAGAAGACCAGGACAATCTGAATAAGATTGTCCTGGTCTTCTTTTCTTTCCGTAGGGACTTTTTTTCTATTTAGTAAAATGAGGTATTATTTATTTTACTAAAATAAGATGGCTTTATATGCATAGTATCCATACAATCATGCATATTGCATAGATGATAGGGTGAAAAATAGACATAAAAGCAAAAATACTAACAGCATATTGAAAAGTTTTTACTAAAGAGTATACTTTAATTAGTAAATCAAACAGCTATTTTACTAAAATAGAGAAAGCGTGATGGTATGGTTAAGATCAGTGATGTGGCAAGAAAAGCAGGTGTGTCTGTTTCGACAGTTTCAAGAATATTGAATCAGGACGAAAGCTTTTCAGCATCGACGGATACGGTGAAAAAAGTGCATGATGCGGTAGATCAACTTGGTTATAAACCGTTGAGACGCCGTAGTACTTCTCCAAGAAAGACGACCAAGCCAAGAATAGCGTTAGCCATAACAATCAGTAAAGAAGGAGAAAATAGCGACCCGTATTGGACATCGATTCGTATGGGCATAGAGGCAAAAGCGAAAGAACACGGTATGATCATAGAACGTTTGGTTCGCTTGGATCACACCCTCAGCGAAGAAGAGATTGGTGAGTTTGATGGCGCTATTGTCATGGGATCGGTCAAACCAGAATCGTTAGAGGCTATTGGATTCCAACGATCTAAAACGGTGATGATCAACAACATGACATATGATGTGAAAGGTTATGACTGTGTAAGTTCTGATTTGTATGATGCCACAGTCAAAATACTCAGGTACTTAAAAAAGAATGGGCATCAACGCATTGGTTTCATCGGTGGGGTGGATTGGGTGAAAGACCTTACATTCAGAACGAACATATCAGCAGATGATATGAGGATGAAGGCATTTGCTGATTATATGATAAGGGAAGGTATATATAATCAACATGATATATATATAGGAAATTGGACCACATCGGATGGGCATAGACTGATGAAAGAAGCTCTAGATAAGGAAAGCATGCCAAGTGCCTTTTTAGTAGCAAGTGATCCGATGAGCATGGGTGTTCTACATGCGATTAGAGAATCGGGACTTCGCGTACCGGAAGATGTATCGATCATCAGCTATGATGATATCGAAGCGGCAGCCTATTTGGACCCGCCATTGTCATCGGTACGATTATATACAGAAGAGGTCGGTAAGCAAGCTGTGAATTTATTAGTGGATCGACTCAAGGGAAGAGAAGTTCCTGTAAAGACGACCATACAGTCCCAGCTTGTTGCAAGAAAAAGTCATGGTCCCTATAACAGGGAAAGGAGTGATGGACAATAGGGCAATGCAGTAAAAACACAATAGATAAAAAAAATAAGCCAGCATAGCATGAAACTAATACTGGCCAATAGTAAGCTACTCCATTATAACTTTTTTGAGTGAAAAACTCAATTCAGGAGGTATGAAATGAAAAAAATAGTTGCTGTTATAACATTATTATCCATTTTTATCACTTTACTTGCGGGGTGTGGTACAGACAATTCTACAGAAAATACGGAAACGGAATCCACAGAAGCATCAACTGAGACGACCGTTGATAAGAAAGATATTACAGAAATCGAGTTTTTTGAATACAAAACAGAAGCGGTAAGCATCTTCGAAGAACTTATTGCAGAATTTGAAGCCGAGAATCCAACGATTAAGGTGACTTTATCATCACCACCAGAAGCAGGTACAGTCATAAAGACGCGTGTGGCTGCTGGTGATGTACCAGATATTGTTGCCGTGGGTGCAGACAATACTTATACGGAACTGGCACAGTCAGGTGTCTATAAAGACTTAACAGGTAGCCCTGAACTGGATCTTGTTCATGAAGCTTATATCCAAACAATTAAAGATGTTTCCAAGTTGGACCAGGTATATGCAATCCCATATGTTGCCAATGCGGATGCTGTTATTTACAACAAGACAATTTTTGCTGAAAATGGCGTAGAGGTGCCAACTAATTGGGATGAGTTCATTGCTGCAGCAGAGACTTTTAAGGAAGCAGGTGTTACACCATTCTACCTGACCTTTAAAGATACTTGGACAACGCTACCGGCTTTCAATGTTTTGGCAGCCAATACAGTGGACAGTGATTACTTCGCACAACTTGACGCAGGAGAAATTACTTACACAGAAGGTTACAGAACAGCTATGGAGATGTTCCAACAAATAACGCAATATGGTCATTCAGACAATATGGGTAAGACTTATCCAGATGGTAATACCGCTTTTGCAAACGGTGAATCAGCGATGTACCTCCAAGGTATATGGGCGATCAATGAAATCAAGAAAGCGAACCCTGATATCGAACTGGGCATCTTCCCATATCCTGTAGGGAATCCTACAAAAGTAGTATCAGGCGTTGACCTTCTGTTTTCTGTAGCCGAATCTTCAAAGAATCAAGACGCTGCGATGACGTTTATTAATTTCCTCCTTAAGCAAGATATTGCTAAACGTTTCATTGATAACCAAAGGCTTTTCTCAGCAGTAAAAGGCGTTGATCAGGAAGCGCCTGAACTTGAGGGTGTTAAAGCGCAGTTTGCTAATGGCGATGTCATTGACTTCCCTGATCATTACATTCCAAGTTCCATGGATCTTGCAGGATTGCTTCAGCTGTTTGCTCTTGAACAGGACATTGATGCATCCCTACAACAAATGGACGATGCATGGGAAGCTTATAAGGAAAGACAACAATAACGACAAAATTTATAGCTCGCACACCTATTAATATCAATCATATACTTGTGTGTAGGGCGGTGAGATACCGCCTTACACAACAAGAAATCTGGTTGTAAGTTAGATGAAAGAAAGGAATCGTGTAATGGAAAAACTTCATTATATGAGGTCTGTTATGGTCAAAAAAAAGAAAAAGAAAGTGGAAACAGTTGTATATCTGATGACGATTCCGGCATTTGTTTTGTTCTTTGCATTCCATACATTCCCTGCTTTGCAAGGGGTTTACTATTCATTCACCAATTGGAATGGCTTAAGGCCTACATATGACTTCATCGGCTTTAAGAATTACACCTATCTGATCAAGGATTCAAGAATCTTTGCTTCGTATATTTTTACCTTTAAATTTGCAGTGTTATCAACAGTACTTGTCAACATCATCAGTTTGTTCTTGGCCGTTATACTGAACTCCAATATTAGATTTAAAAATTTTTTCAGAGGGTTATTTTTTCTTCCTAATATATTAAGTATCTTGATTGTTGGATTCATATTCAATTATATATTTTCTAATGTCATACCGGATATAGGGGTTCAATTGGGTTTGGAATTTTTGCAGAAGAACATACTGGGTACGAAGGATTATGCATGGCTTGGAATTGTCTTTGTGGCAGTTTGGCAAAGCAGTGCTTTTAACACAGTCCTCTACATTTCTGGTCTTCAGACTGTACCAGAAGAACTTTATGAGGCATCCGGTATAGATGGTGCCAACAAATGGCAGACTTTCTGGAACGTCACATTTCCAATTATTGCTCCGTTTTTTACGATTAATATAGTACTTGCCATGAAGAACTTCCTAATGGTATTCGACCACGTAATGGCAATGACTGGTGGCGGGCCAGGTAATGCGACTAAAGCAATATCAGTGCTGATTTACCAGACGGGTATTTCGGGCGGTGAGTTTGCCTACCAATCAGCCAATGCAGTTGTATATTTGCTTTTTATCGGAACCATTTCAATCTTTCAAATCAAATTCTTGCAGAAAAGGGAGATGGATTAATCATGCGTGGAAAAATCAATTTATCAGGAACAATATTCATTATTCTGGCATCATTAGCTATCCTCATACCACTATACATGACTGTGAATATTGCCGTGAAAAATCCTCAAGAGATGGCAGAATCACTTTGGGCGATTCCCAAGACAATACATTGGGAGAATTTCATCAATGCAATAGAAGTGACTAATTTCTTCAACGCATTTAAGAACAGTGCCATCATCACAGTCTTCACAGTGACATTAACCATATTTTCTAATTCAATGGTATCTTATGTCATTGCAAGAAACATGAAGAAGAGTCGTTTTTTTAAATTTTTATATTTTTACTTTATCAGTGCTATGTTCATTCCGTTTCCAATCATCATGTTGCCAATTGTAAAACTTTCATCTAAAGTGCATTTGAATAATCCAGGAGGCTTGATTTTCCTCTATGTGGTCTATGGAATATCCTTCAACTTATTCATATACATAGGCTATGTCAAATCCATACCAGAATCACTTGATGAAGCAGCAATTGTTGATGGTTGCGGACCATGGATGACCTTTTGGAAGGTTATCTTCCCTTTGATGGCTCCAATCAATGCAACAGTGGCAATACTAACAGCACTTTGGGCTTGGAATGATTTCTTATTACCGCTGATTTTACTTGGAAGACCGGAATTAATGACATTACCATTGGTTCAATATGTCTTCAAGTCAAAATTTGGTGTCGATTATAACTTAGCATTTGCATCGTATCTTATGGCGCTCATGCCTATGCTTGTGGTATATACAGTAGCTCAAAAGTGGATCATCAGCGGCGTGACAGCAGGGTCAGTCAAACATTAGTCAGGTGGATATTATGAATAGAATTCAATACAATGATAAAAATAAGATATTTCATCTAAGAGCCAAGGATGTCAGTTATATCATTCAGGTGTACAGAGAGGGTTACTTAGGACATATTTATTGGGGCAAAGAAGTGAATGCATACCATGGCTCATTTCCTCTTCGTTTTGCAGATAGGGCATTCTCGCCAAACCCTGATAAAGACGACAGAACCTTCTCGCTTGATACAATGCCTAGAGAATATCCGGCTTATGGCAACACGGATTTTAGGACACCAGCGATACAACTGATGATGCCAGATGGTGATCATATAACTGACTTCAGGTACAAATCACATAGAATTGTAAAGGGAAAACCTGCATTGGAAGGACTGCCTCACACGTATGTTGAAGAACCAGAAGAAGCGGAGACACTGGTCATAACGATGAAAGACAGCCTTCATCCAATAGAGATGGACCTTATGTACACTGTTTATGCAGATTGGCCTGTGGTCGTCAGATCTGTCAAGCTCTACAATAATATGTCAGAATCATTGAAAATTCAGCGCATAGATAGTTTTAACATTGACTACCGAAGCCGTGATTTCAAGCTTTTACATCTACCTGGAGCATGGGGAAGAGAGAGGGAGGTCGACATTCAGACGCTACATCAAGGGGTGTTCAATATTGAAAGTCGTCGTGGTGCCAGTTCGCATCAGCATAACCCATTTTTCGCGTTGCTGTCTCAAAATGCTACAGAGGATACTGGTGATGTCTACGGATTCAGTTATGTTTATTCCGGAAGTTTTCTGGGTCAGGTTGAGGTAGATAGCTTTAGGAATACCAGGGTGCATATGGGACTTAACCCTTTTAACTTTGAATGGCTATTGGGTGCTGGAGAAGCATTCCAATCACCTGAAGCAGTGATGGTTTATTCTGACAGAGGTATTGGCCACATGTCACGTGCGTTCCATGGTCTGTATCGAAAGAGGCTCATTAGAGGCACCTATCGTGAGAAGGTTCGACCGATTCTTATAAATAACTGGGAAGCGACTTATTTTTCTTTCGATGAGGACAAACTATTGGCTTTGGCGGATCGGGCATCTTCTGTAGGCATTGAATTATTTGTCCTTGATGATGGTTGGTTCGGTAAACGAGATGATGATAAGACATCTTTGGGAGACTGGTTCGTCAATGAAGAAAAGCTACCAAACGGTCTTGCAGGATTGGTCAAAGAGGTCAATGAAAAGGAACTGAGCTTTGGTATATGGGTAGAACCGGAGATGGTTTCAGTTGAAAGTGATCTATATAAAGAACATAGTGATTGGTGCTTACATGTCGGTGGCAGAAGAACATCCGAATCAAGAAACCAGTTGGTATTGGACTTTTCAAGAGATGAGGTTTGTATTGCAATTGAGAAAATGCTCATGGAAGTTTTAGCTTCTGCGCCTATTGAATATGTTAAGTGGGATATGAACAGACATATGACAGAAGCCTATAGTGCGGCATTGCCAAAGGATCGTAAGAAAGAAACGATGCATCGGTATATACTCGGTCTGTATGGTATCATGGAAAGATTGACGGCTGCGTTCCCGGATATACTTTTTGAAAGTTGTTCAGGCGGTGGTGGCAGGTTTGATCCAGGAATGCTTTATTACATGCCACAGACATGGACAAGTGATGACACAGATGCTGTGGAACGTTTGAAAATCCAGTATGGTACCAGTATTGTATACCCAATCATCTCCATGGGTTCCCATGTGTCGGATATACCGAATCATCAGGTGCATCGAAAGACGCCAATGGCTATGAGAGCGGATGTTGCAATGGCAGGGAATTTAGGCTATGAGTTGGATTTAACGAAGGTTGAGGCTGATGAGCTTCAAGCGATTAGCAAACAGGTTAAGCGATACAAAGAATGGCGGCATATTGTTCAATTGGGTGATTTTTATCGTTTGATTAGCCCTTTTGAAAGCAATGATACTTCTTGGATGTTCATAAGTGACGATCGTATGGAGGTGTTGGTATTTTATTATAAAAAGCTGGCTTATCCTCAAGAATCATTTGTACAGCTAAAACTCAAAGGTTTATCAAAGGATCGCCTATATATGACATCAGAAGGTGACGTATATGGTGGTGATGAATTGATGAATATTGGCATACCTATTCCCGTACTTGAAGGGGATTTCAAAAGTTGCCATATTCATCTGAAGAAAATCTGACAACTACCTTAATAGGGGTTGAAATATTAATTGTGATGAAAGCCAAGAAGGTTTGAGAGCGAGCTCTCAAACCTTCTTGGCGTATTCTTAGGCTTCCTCAGCCATATTGAGTTCCAAGAACTCACTGCCGAAATTGTGCATTGCTTCTAATATTGGGATGACTTTCTTACCAAGGTCTGTTAATGAATATTCTACCTTTGGTGGTACTACAGGGTAGACCGTTCTATCAATAAGCCCATCATTTTCAAGGCTTCTAAGCTGTTGGGTAAGCATCTTCTGTGTTACATCAGGCATCTTGTTCTTAATTTCGCTGAACCTTAGTGTCTGGTAACTGAGATACCAGAGAATCAGTATTTTCCTTTTGCCCGAAAGAAGGTTCTGGACGGTGACCATAGGGCAAAGGTGGTATTGTTGACAGTTATCTTTCATATGACACGATTCGTGTTTGTCGTGTGTAATTGTTTGCATGCTTGACTCCTTTAGAAGAGGTTAAGTATCTTTTTGGATACTATAGCACTTATAAGTACCTACTTGTTATAAAGAAACTATGTGTTAAGATTATATCAGAAATAAAAATAATTACAATGGATTGAACGAATTTCAATAATACCATTTTTGTGTAATCAATAAACAATATTTTAACAATAAGGAGAATATCATGAGCAAAGTACTTTATATCAAAGCAAATGTCAAACCTGATGGGGAATCAAAATCTTTCCAAGTATCAGATGCCTTCATCGATGCTTATAAGAAGCAAAATCCGGAAGATGAAATCATTACATTGGACCTTTATGAAGAAGAGATCGGTTTCTTGCATGGAGAAGATCTTGGAGCGGTATTTGGGCCTAAGACAGAGGAGAGCAAATCCCATCCAATCCTCAAATACACTTATCAGTTCCTCGAGGCTGACAAATACATCATTTCAGCACCATTCTGGAACTTGAGTCTTCCGGCGATTGTCAAAGCATACATTGATTATATCTGTGTTACAGGCATTACATTCGCATATACGGAGAATGGTCCTGTTGGCTTATGCAAAGACAAGAAAGCGGTTCATGTCGTTTCACGCGGTGGCCATTACCTTGAAGGTCCAGCAACAGGATTTGAAATGGGCGACCGTTATTTAAGAGTGCTGTTCGGATTCTTGGGCATTACAGACTTCAAAACAGTCGCTATCGAAGGCGTTGATGTCATCGGTGCAGATGTTGATGGTATCGTTGGCAAAGCAATTGCACAAGCACAGGACATCGCAGCTACATTCTAATTCAATGGATTAATTTAATACAATCATCCTATAAAAAGAAGAAAGTAGGCTTATAGTCGGCTCTCTTCTTTTTTTTGTCAATAATTGTACAATGATGTCAATTTAGTTCTGTTCTGAACAACGGACAACTATTCTAGAATAAGAATAGGTACCTGGATTATAGTAGATGACAGAATAGGAGAAGAACATGCCAAGTCAAGAAGTTGTGAGTATCATGGAGATGTTGAGGGAATCAAAAGAAGCTTCCAGAACGAAAGTATTGACACCTGAAGGCGTTTTAGAGGAACGAAATCACATTGATGACATTCTTAGGGATGTGCCAATCAGTGGTGATATTGCTGTAGAACATATCAAAAGTGATGACTTCGAGGGGGAATTCTATACTTATAATGTCGAGAGAGGACAGAAACTCGTTGGGAAAGTACTGCTTTTCTTACATGGCGGTGGCTTTATGAATGGGTCTGTATTATCAAGGAGACCTCTTTGCACCAATATCATGCAAGAAATTTTAATCGATGCATTGTCTGTCGAGTACGGTCAGTGGCCTGAAGCAGAACATCCTCAGGCGATTATGGATGCAGCTGCCGGTTATAAGTGGCTGTTGAACAAAGGGTATAAACCAGAAGATATCTACATTTTTGGTGAATCGGCAGGGGCGATGTTGACCTTGACGATGATGTTGTATTTAAAAGAACACGGATTGCCTTTGCCAGGACGAGCGTTGGTTTTTTCTCCGGTGGCGGGTCAGTCTTTGGACTTGCCTTCTCATACCGAAAGGGATGAAAGAGATCCAATGATCAGTTATGAAGGGGTTGTACCATATTATGCCAATGGCGATGTCACTCATCCGTTAGTGACCCCATATAACGGCAGCTTTGAAGGATTTCCGCCGATGGCGATTCATGTAGGTTCAGAAGAGGTTCTATATGATGATGCGGTCGTGATTTATGAAAAATGCAAAGAAGTGGGAATAGATGTTAAAATAAGGGTGTGGGATGAGCTTTTTCATGTGTTCCCATTATTCAATTGCCCGGAGACAGATGAAGCCCTTAAAGAAATTGGTGCATTTTTCAGACAGGGTGTGTGATAGATAAAGAGCGAGATAAAAGGCTTGCAGGTAAGGAGTAATGTTGGTGATGGTATCAAAAGTCGATGGATTCAGTGTATTTAGAAGGCTATTCTTTTTATATTCGCTTATTCTAGTGGTGATTTATCTGGTATTGGTTGCTGTCTTTGTGGGCAATATCAATAAGTCCAGCAGAGAACTTGTCACCTCCAGGCAAATGATGAATGAAAATTACCTGGAGAACATTGAACAACAGTTGGATAATATCTACGAGCAACAGGTGAATTTGATCAATAATGCGAATGTGACCAAATTATCCTATAGCATCTACGACGATGCTTATGAGAAGAATCAGATGATTCTTGAGTTGTTAAGGACAATTGAAGGCATCCAGTCCATGAATCCATTGATTGAAGATATCATCATCACTTTTCCTAGATTGAACATTACATTGTCATCTGATGAAGGTTACTTCAGAAAGAATTCTGACGTATGGAGTCATGTCAAACCTGGTTCAGAGTATAATTACTTGATTGCTTACGATGATAATATTCTGCTTAATTTCACCTACCCTCTGATGTTCTCTGTTAGTGAGGGATACACGCCGGACTGTAATATACAAGTTGTCCTCTCTCAGGCGTTGCTCAGACAATCCTTGGATGTGTTTGTTGACGAACAGGGGAGCGGTGGTGCTTTGTGGTTCATGTTGGAAGATGACTTCGTTATTGAAAGCGGCTCATCAGAAGTGTCCAGCCTCTATATCAATGCTAGCGAGGCGGAACACCTCTCAAGTACGTCTAATGAATGGGAGGGCAAGTATGAAGGTTATCAGTTCGTCACAACAAAAAGCATGAAATACCCACTGACCATCATTGCTTTCATCAATAGAGAATTGATATCTCAAATCATGCTTAGGTATATAGCCATTCTTACTGCTGTCATGGTCATCATCAGCGGCATGTTTGCTTTCTCCTTGCTTTATAGCAAGAGGATTGTTGTTAAACCTATTCAAGAAATGATATCTGCTTTCGGCAGAATCAGTGAGGGGGACTTCAGCGTCCGGATATACCATGAACCCCATGATGAGTTCAACTATCTTTATTCAGGATTCAATGATTCTGTTGGCTATATCCAGGAGTTGATAGAGAACATCTACGAACAGGAAAACCTTCTGCAGAATGCTGAGTTGGCGCAACTCCAGTCTCAAATTAACCCACATTTCCTCTATAACAGTTTCTTTATCATCAATCGTATGGCAAAGAACGAATCTTATGATCAGATTACCACATTCGTCACTTCATTGGCCAAGTATTACAGGTTCCTGAATAAGGAAACCAGCCAGTTCATACCTCTTGAGGAAGAGGTCAATCATATGACAAACTACATTGATATTCAACAGATGCGTTTCAGTGAAAAAATTTCCGCTGAACTTGGAGACGTCCCCGAACAAATGTCTAGTGTGAAAGTCCCGAAGCTTATATTACAACCCATTGTTGAGAACGCGTATAAGTATGGTATGGCAGATAAGCTGGAAGATGGTTTGATAAGGGTTTCTTATGAACAGGAAGGGTCAATCATAAGAATCATCGTTGAAGACAATGGAGAAGAGATTAACGAGTCAAACATCAAGGCCATCAGACGAGGTATAGCAGGCGAGAGCGAAGATGGTAAGATTCATGCGCTGCAAAATATCAACAAACGTCTTAAACTTGCCTATGGAGAACACTGTGGAGTAATTGTAGAGGTGGGCGACTTTGGTGGGCTTTGTGTAGTGCTTATAATTGATACAACGGTTCAATTATAATCTTAGGAAATCATCTGAAAGTCCATATATCAAGAAATGAACAGTGATGTCAATAATGTTCAATATAAATACAATCATGGCGGGGCTACAATGTTATTAGATGATCATCTTACAGACTAAGCTACAGAAAAATAGGAGGAATGATGGTGAAAACGTTATTCAATGTACGAATGAAATGGTTAGCACTTGTTCTTATTATGGCAGTTGTGGCCACGGGGTGTGGTAGTAGTAGCGAAGTGACAAATGAAGAGGCTGCAAGTGGCGTGGAGAACGCTACATCAGCTGAAACGACAGTAACGCCGGAACCAGTTGCCGATCCGATGGCAAAATATGATGACGGGATTACTGTAACAACATTTTTTGAAATAGCACCACCGATTGCAAATATTTTTACAGAAGAGAGAATCTTGGGCAACATATTCCAACAGAAATATGCAGAAGAGCTCGGTATCAATGTTGAATATCTGTGGTTTGCAGCTCAATCAGTAGAAGACAGCGAGCAAAAAAAGAATATTGCAATTGCTTCAGGGGATTTGCCTGACTTGATGATGGTAAATAAGGAGCAACTGGCACTATTGGCTAAGAGTGATTTGATAAACCGAGATATAGGCAAAATTTTTGACCAGTATGCGACAGACCACCTTAAGGAATGGATGTATCAGGAGGGGACAGCGGCAATGGACTCCGCTACCTACAATGGGCAAGTCATAGCCATCCCAAGCACAGACTCATCAATTGATACAGCACCTTTCCTTTGGATCAGACAGGATTGGTTGGATACACTAGGCCTTGATATACCAACAACAACAGATGATCTGTATGCGGTTCTTAAGGCGTTTAAGGAAAAAGACCCAGATGGTAATGGAGCCGATGATACCATCGGATTGATCCTGAATAATGACTTTTTAACAATGGCATCAGGGGATGGACTTGGACTATTCAATGGTTTCGGATCTCACCCAAGAGCGTGGATTGATGATGGCACTGGCAGCTTGGTCTATGGCAGTATAACGCCAGAGACAAAAGAGGCTTTGGCATTCCTTAACAAACTTTACTCAGAGGGATTGATAGAAGAAGACTTCGGTGTCAAAGATGTTATGAAAGTATCTGAACTTCCAGCATCGGGTACGGCAGGCGTTCAATATGGTGCAATGTGGAACGCAATGTGGCCACTTCAAAGTTCCCTTGACAATGATCCAAATGCGAATTGGGTTCCTGTGGCAATTCCTTCAGGTACTGGTGAGCCTGCAAAGCCACAGATTAGACTGAATATCCCATATTATTATGTGGTCAGCAAGAAATGTGAGAATCCTGAAGCGTTGATTAAATTGATGAATTTCTTTGTTGAAAAGTTCGCTTATACTTCAGGCGAGGAATATGAGCAGTACCTTGTACTCGACAATGGACCTGCCAGCTTCAACATTCATGAAACGATGTTTAAGACATACAATGCTCTTAAGAACCTCGAGGCGTACTGGCATGTTAATGAAGCATTTGCAAACAATGATACTTCCAAGTTGAATGCAGAAGAGTTGAGCTACTATGATTCTATCGTTCAATACAATGAAGGAGACAACTCTGTCGCCGGGTCCGTTAAGACTTTTGGAGAAACAGGATCCTTTAGTGTGATGGATTACTACTATTCCAATGACTTGTTCATGATGGACCAATTCTTTGGAGCGCCAACAGATACGATGAAACAGAAGATGCAGCTAATCAATGATAAGGAGATGGAATACTTCACAAAAGCCATTATGGGTGTTGAGAGCCTTGATACCTTTGACAGCTTTGTTGAAGAGTTGAATCGATTGGGTCTTGATCAAATCACTGTGGAAGTCAATGAATGGCAAAGCAACAGATAATACCTGAATGACGACATGAGAGTGAGGTGACCCGAATACCTCACTCTTTTTTTCTTCTTTCATGAGAAATTCATTGAATTAAGCAAAATGGATAGATTCATTCCAATTTGCATGTTGGATAATTTCTCCTGAAACAGACAGAAATATGAGCGAAGCTCATAACGAGGCATAGCCTCTTTTCATGAATAGGAGGATTTATAATGCGAGCACTGAAAATTCTCAAGAGGGAGTGGCCGCTGCACCTAATGATGTTACCGGCGGTGATCATACTCCTTGTATTTGCTTATTACCCAATGGTGGGTATCGTCATCGCTTTTCAAGATTTCGTCCCCTCAGGCGGTATCGGTCAGTTCTTCAAATCAGAATGGGTTGGCCTTGATAATTTTGAATACGTCTTTGCCATGTCAGATACTAAGCGGGTACTGGTTAATACCATAACCATTGCTGTTTTTAAGATCATTGCAGGGATATCTATACCTTTGATTCTTTCATTGATGCTTAATGAGGTGAAAAATGGCAAGTTCAAGAAAACGTCTCAGACAATTGTATACATTCCGTTCTTTTTGTCCTGGGTCATTCTTGGTGGGATACTGATTGACCTATTATCACCTTCCGATGGGTTCATCAATAAGATCATCGTTGCCCTAGGGCATGATCCGATTTATTTTTTGGGAAATCTGAACACCATACAACCTGTGCTAGTCGCATCACATATCTGGAAAGAAGTGGGCTATAACCTGGTTATATTCCTTGCAGCAATCACAAGTATAGACAGAACGCAATATGAAGCGGCAAGGGTTGACGGTGCTGGAGAAATCCACCAGTTGATTCATATAACATTGCCTAGTATGAAACCGATCATAATATTGCTCACGGTCTTGAGCTTGGGTAATATTCTTAATGCAGGCTTTGATCAGATTTTCAATCTTTACAGCCCTATCGTTTATGAGAAGGCGGATATCATAGATACCTTTGTCTATAGAATCGGTATGCAGCAGCTTCAATACAGCGTAGCGACTGCAATTGGTGTTTTCAAGTCAATTGTCTCTTTGATTTTTATAACCACATCATTTTACTTGGCCAAAAAACTGGCGGGTTACAGACTCTTTTAGGAGGCGGACATGGTTGCAAATAAGTCTATAAGCAGGAAAGTATTTGTGTTTTTCAATTATATAATCCTGTCAGTCATTACCTTCATTTCGCTCTTTCCTTTGCTTCATATTCTGGCATTGTCCTTTAGTGCCAATTCCGCAGCACAGGCTGGCTGGGTTACCATCGTTCCAGTAGATTTTACTCTGAGTTCCTACAAGTACATCCTGGGCAAAGACGAGTTCTTTCGAGCTTTTGGCGTATCGGCTATAAGAGTCATCGTAGGAACAGCGGTAAGTATGTTTCTAACTATAACCAGCTCATATGCCTTGTCTCAAACCGATGAGCGTTTCCACGGACGTAAAATTTACTCTTGGTTATTTATCATAACCATGGTTTTCAATGGTGGCTTGATACCATTGTTCATCGTTGTCAGGTCTGTGGGCATATACAACTCCATATGGGCTTTGGTACTGCCAATGGCGGTTCAGGTGTTCAATGTCATATTGATGCTGAATTTCTTCAGAGGATTGCCTTATGCCCTTTCGGAATCGGCATTCATTGATGGGGCTAATCATTTTCAAGTTTTGGCAAGGATATTTCTTCCGATTTCAAAGCCATCACTTGCAACTGTAGGTTTGTTTACAATGGTCTTTCACTGGAATTCATGGTTTGATGGTCTTGTCTTCATGAGCGACCCAAAGAAGTATCCGCTACAGACCTACCTTAGAAACGTCATTCAGTCGGTGGATGCGACAAATCTTGACCTGAACAACATTGAGATCATGAAGCTGATTTCTCAGAAAACATTGACAGCTGCGCAGATTTTCATTGCAATCATACCGATACTGGTGATTTACCCTCTTCTTCAAAAGTATTTTGTTAGTGGAATGACCTTAGGAAGTGTTAAGGAGTGATGGTATAATAGATACAAATTGCTGTATCTTACAAAACAAACTCTAGACCAAGAATAAGGATAATGAGCTGTGTATAATTTACTGATTGTTGACGATGAAAAAATCATACGTGATGGGCTTTTTGAACTGTTTTCAATGGATGAGCGACTTGAACTGAATCTGTTCACAGCTGCTTCGGCTATAGAAGCGGAGAAGATTCTTGAGCAGAGGAAGATGGACATTATCCTGACGGATATTCAGATGCCTAAGATGACAGGCATAGAGCTTCTGGACAGTATCATGGAGCGATGGCCATATGCCAAAGTGATTTTTTTGACTGGTTTCTCGGAGTTTGATTACGTCTATAAGGTGCATAAGCATGCGAAATATGTTTTGAAGGCGGAAGAAGACGAAAAAATTATCCAGACAGTCATGGAGACCATCGATGAGATTGAAAATGATTTCATGATTGAAACCATTGTAGAAAATACCAATCAACTACAAAAACAGCAGAAGGCTTTTGAAAGAGCGGATTTTCTGAAAGATCTGATCAATGGCTTTGTTAATGTGAGTGGCTTGTCACAAAGCTTATTCGTGGATTTGGAAATTCCATTAGAATTGTCTATGGATATGTATTATATCGTTATGCGCCACGATAGTGTCATTCGTGACTCTTATAAGGAGCAATTAACAATCAGTGAAGCCATGCAGCTCATGATAGAAAAATACTATTTTGATTATATGGACGGTGTCATGGTCTGCTTTTCGAAGAAATATATACTGCTTATATTGCAACCGACGAAGTTGATCACATCGGAACGAAATGCCATTGCACTCAAAGCTAGCAGTGAACTTTTTCAAAAAGCTTGCCAGAAGAATTTTGGTATATCCGTGGCCATTGCTATAGGTGGTATGCCATTACCTTTAAAGGACATCCTAAAGTCATATCAGACGGTGAAGGCAAAATTGCTTATGGGCAGTGATGAACAATTGCAGATGATTGATCAGATGCCAGACTTGGAGCAGCTGGATGGGGTGAGGGAAGAGTACGACAAGAACCTTATCAAATCAAGACTTGAGTTATTGGATTATTACTTTGAGAATTTTGATAAGGAACATGTTATAGCGCTTATTCGAGAAGCACAAGATCTATTCGGCAATACAACCAGTATGCACGATCTTTTTGCAGTCGAAGTATACAGTGATATAGCAGTAAAACTGATTAAGTATATCAATCAATTTAAATTATCTCAGGAAATATGTTTTAAAATCAACGTCTATAACCTTTATAATGTCACTTTGCATGAGAAATGGCAAAAGGCTTTCGATTATCTGATTGAGATCACTGAATTTCTGTTTGAGCTTAAAAAGGCATCGATGGAGAAGCAAAAAGGCGATGCTGTCTTGGAGGTCAAAAGATACATACAAGAGAATCTGGACAAAGATACATCACTCGATGTATTGGCTGATTTGGTGGGTCTTAGTCCGGAATATCTTTTGAGGTTGTTCAAGAAGAGTGAGAATCAGACAGTGCTTCATTACATCAATGAACTGAAGATCATCAAAGCCAAAAGTCTTATGGCAGACAGGAGTTTGCAAGTTAAGGAGATAGCCTCTGTATTGGGTTTTACAAGTTCAGGCTATTTCGGACGCTTCTTCAAGAGTAAGACCGGCCTTAGTCCGCAGGGTTATAGAGACCAATTGGAATAGGGAGAATAAGGATGGAACAGATGAGACCGGCCTATTGGATGTGGGATGAGCAACCGGTAGGGGATGTGCTAAACAAACACAGAATGGTGTACTTTAGGAAAGTAATAGAACTCTGCCAACAGCCGGAAGAGATGGTTATAAAGATTAGCGCTGATGCCAAATACAAGCTTCAAATCAATGGAGAGCTTGTCAATGTTGGGCCACAAAAGGGAGACCATACCATCAGATACTACGATGAATTGGATGTTGCGTCTTATTTGAAGGCTGGTCTGAACGTATTTTTGGTAACGGTTCTATCCATACCGATTCAACATCAACAAGGTAACTTCGGTTTTTTTAGAACGGAGACACCTGGTTTATACATTGATGGCAGTTATCGGATAGATTCCCAAAGCTACCCTTTCAAGCATGAGGGATGGCGATGCCACAGCGCTCAGGTTATTTTTAAAGCGGAGAATGAATGGTTTGCACCACTGCACATATTCGAGACAATGCAAGGGGATGCAAATCTGCAGGGTGTGTTCGATGGTGATTATGATGATGTTCTGTGGAAAGATGTAAAATGTTATGATGAAAGAAGTATATCGCCAGTGCTTAAAACCGAGCGTTTAAAAGAAAGACAGATTCCATTTCTTGTTAAGGAGAAAAGGGCTTTTGAAGGTATATCAGCCATAAGGTCCTCAAACTGTGAGCAAGAACAATGGGATGATTTTCTTAAAGGTGATGTGACAATTACCATACCACCAAACAGCAAAGAGGTTGTAGAAATCAGTGCTGGTGAAGAGACGACGGGTTATCTCAAGCTGATTATGACAGGCGGAAAGAACGCTAAACTACGTATTCTCACATCGGAAGCGTATGCTTATGATCCTGATTTGGACAAGGATGGTCCACCTGTTCCACGAAAAGGTGATAGAACAGACAGTATTAATGGTAAGTTGTTCGGATTCGTTGATGAATATATCCCTCATGGCGAAGGTATGCCAGCCAGCCCAGAAAACTATGAGCCTTTCTGGTTCAGAACGTTTCGCTATATTCAGCTTACCATAGAAACAGGCGATGAACCTTTGACCCTTCATGGATTCAACTATACTTACACGGCATATCCACTTGAAGTGATCTCAAAGGTACAGACATCAGACAGTACAATGGCATCCATATGGGATATCAGTGAAAGAACCCTTAGATTGTGTATGCATGAAACCTATGAGGATTGTCCGTTCTATGAGCAGCTTCAGTATGCGATGGATTCAAGAAGCCAGATATTGTATACATATGCAACGTCAGCTGACGACCGTCTTGCAAGACAATGTATGGACGATTTTCGAAGGGCTGCCCGGCACGATGGTATCATCAACTGTTCCTTCCCGAACTACGAGAAAAATGTCATACCGGGTTTTGCCATATATTACATTGGGATGATTTATGATCATATGATGTATTTTGGTGACAAGGACCTTATCAGGCATCATATACCAACAGTGATTGGGATACTGAATTACTTCCGCAATCATAGAACGGATGAGGGCTTGGTCAAAAAAATAGGCGGTCCTCTGTTTACTTCAGAGATTTGGTCATTTATTGATTGGACAAGTGAATGGCGCGAGACAGCGGGTGTTCCTCTCGCAACGCATACTGGACCACTGACAATGGAGAGTCTTCTCTATGTTATGGGGTTGCAATATGCAGAAGCGTTGTTTGGTTACATTGGTTATGACTCTATGGCACAGGAATGTAAGGTGCTGTCAATGGAGGTTCAGTCAGCTGTTAATGAATATTGTCGAGGAGAGGGCGGCATGTACACAGATGGACCAGGCGTGAATCATTACAGTCAGCATACTCAGGTATTTGCTTTATTGACTGAAACAGTCGGTGTTGATGAGGGGAAAACTTATTTGGAAGAAACACTCACAAATACACAAGCATATGCACAATGCTCTGTTGCGATGATGTTCTATCTTTTTAGGGCGCTTGAAAAATGTGATATGTATGAATACACGGATCAACTTTGGGATATTTGGCGAGAAATGGTGAATAAGAATCTGACAACCTGTGAAGAGGATTCGGTCATGAGTAGAAGCGACTGTCATGCTTGGGGATCATTGATTCTTTATGAATTACCGTCAGTGGTTCTGGGGGTACGACCTTCAAAGCCAGGATACGGCGAGGTTGCCATTAAGCCGGTGTCAGGAAAATTGAAATGGGCAAAAGGTGAGGTTATGACACCAAAAGGTATGGTGAGCGTATCTTGGGAAAAAGGCGAGGATGGCCTTATAGTAAGGGCTTCGGTGCCAGATGGGATTGACGTAAGTGAGCAATTGGCCGATCCGATGACATCTCTGTCTTACACCGTATATTAGTTCATAACATTGATATAATCATTAAAGACGGTTTTAAATTGCATCAAATGGCGTTTGAAAAATGTAGTTTTATGGCGATCTGAATAAGTTGTATCTGTAAATAAAATAATTAATTCAGTCATGAAGAGGCTATTACCGTTTTTAATACGGTAATAGCCTCTATTGATGTGGTTGGCATAATTCAATAAGATGTACGAGTAGCGAAAACTTTCACATAAAAGGGGTACATTTATGAAAAAGAATTGGATTGCTTTAACCTTATTTGTTCTTATACTTGGATTTGCACTTGCAGGAAATACTGCAATGGCTCAATCTGAACATTTTACAGAGGCGAACAAAACTGAAAATGCTTTGTTTTATAAAGCGGCTGAAAATGGCTATTCATCTATTTATAGCGATTTGATGACACCTACCTACTATATCTTTGCTGGGAATAAAACTGCAGAAGAAGCGAACGCCCTGATTGAAGATCTTGGTATGGTAGATAACGTGCAACAGTGGGCTAGTGAAGTTTATATAGCACCGCCATTGAATGGCAACGACTACACACAAGAAGATCTTGATGCCTTCATCCAAGGTGTTGGTATTGCAAGAAATGTCAAAGTCATCGGTATCGAAGACGGTGCCACTTTTGTTAATGACTATATCAGTCAAAATTGCTATTTTGTAGCAGGAATCATGGTCTATAGCGGTGATATGGCAGAAGGTCATGAGTACAATGTGCCAGTGCCTGCTTACCTAAGTGGACAGGGACAAACAGCAGTAGACTATTATAAAATGGCTAATGGCACTGATGCTACTGAAGAATTAGATGGATACACGTTGGAAACAAACACAACAGCACCACTACAAAATGTTGCCGTAGCTAAGGCAGAAGAGACTTTGGCTCAAGCCTTTGACAATGCCTGGAATGCTGTGTTCTCCAGAAACTACAGAATTCATCTTTCTACCACTGAGTTTTACAACATGCCAGTGGTTGGTGTGAACTTTGTTGGCAGTGTTCTTGAGAATGCTTTTGAGCCATTCACATTACAAGAAATCCCAGTATTTGAAGACCTTGGAATCATTTACAATCAGATGTATGATGAACCAGTATCTGAAATGAGCGGTGCCTATACTTGGTTTGAATATATTCCAGAAACGGTACTTGATCAAGAAGCTGCCTCAGTGCCGATGGTCGTTACGTTACATGGTAACCAGAATGACCCTAGACTTCAAGGAGATGCATCCGGATGGGTTGAGCTTGCTGCACAAGAGAATTTTATTCTTGTTTCACCAGAGTACCAAGACAAATCAGAAAACAACTTCTTTGGTGGTGAAGGACTCGGTGATGAGGGCGTTTATCATTTGATTCAAGATTTGAAAGTCAAATACCCACAAATAGACCCATCAAGAATCTATGTAACTGGATTGTCACTAGGGGGTGCAAAATCAAGTCTGTACGGTATCAAATACAGTGATGTATTTGCTGCTGTAGGTGTTGTGTCAGGGGTTAATGTATTTGCTGAGGAGATCCAAAGTCTTGTAGATGAATATGAAGGATACTCAACGCCTTATCTCTATCTTTGTGGTGACCATGATTTCTTCCAGATGATTCCGGTAGACGGAACGAGTGCTCATGGCCTGACAGAGTTGACTGATGGTGCTGCGAATATTTGGCAAGAAGACCCTAATGTTCATATCTACTCTGCATTGCAGGCATACCAATTCATCAATGGGTTGGAAGTGACTGAGATGGATATGACATTGAATGAATACTATGGTATGGCACTAGATGATTGGCAAGCAGAAGCATTAGGTGACAAGACAGTTTATGCAGGTACATTGTCTAATGACCAAGGCGTTGTTATGAAATTGGTTGCAGTGGAAAACTTACCACACTGGAATTATAAGCCTGAAGCAGCTTATATTTATGATTTCTTCATGAATTATAAGAAGGATGTTGAAACAGGTGAAGTGATCTTTGTTAATGATGAAGCTGAAGTCGACATGAGTGAAAATGCCGATGTAGAAGAAGAGAGTGGTTCTTTCAACTCGACGATCATCATTATCACAATCATCATCGTTGCTGTCGGTCTATTCACAGCCTATAAAGTAGTAAAGAAAAAATAATCTAGAAGATTTTGGTAGGATATGATAGAAAAAGAGATGTGCTTTCACACGTATGGTGAAGCGCATCTCTTTTGTATTGTTAACGAGTGTTTTAACCTTTTGTTATAGACTCTGTACCCCTGCTCAACAACATTCCTGTCAGCTCAATCAGTCTTTCCACAGGAACCCTTTTGCCGTCAGCGACCCATTGGCGATACATATCTAGTGAACTCTCGGAAGTGAAAGTATTGACAATATTTTGTTCTGCTTCATCTAGGTGTGAGTAGGGGTTATATCGGCTGCGATTATGCCTTAAGGCAGTCATAAACAGCTTGTTGCAAAAATCCCGATAACTTTCGGTGCAGATGAGGCGTTCTGTAAAGGCATCCTGCTTAGATAAATAAGTGAAAAAAACTCGGTTGATTTCAGTCATAGGCATTGGCAAGGGGACTTGGTCCACTTCTGCAAAATAAGCATTTGCGGCTTCTTGCAACATATCTTCAAAAAGTGCCTCTATAGACGTATAGTGTAAATAGAAGGTTTTACGATGGATTCTTGCCCTTTCAGTCAGTTCCTTGACAGTGATTTTGGGTGCGTCCATTTCACAGACCATTTCCTTAAATGTGCTTTTGATGGCCTCTCTTGTTTTAAGAACTCTAAGATCTACTTTTCTGTTTTCCATGATGATTTCCTTTCATTTCATGCCACCAAATGGCACTAGTTAATGTCCATATTTTGCAATGTGTGGCATAAGCAACACGATAAAAATACTGGAAATTGAACGTTTCTTTACATCGTATTATAATTCCAATATAGGAATTAATCAACACGTGGATATTATTGCGTTTGGAGGAAACAAAATGAAATTTATGAACGAAGCAGAATTCAATGAAGTGAACGTATTTGGAAAAGGTATGGAAAATGCTATGTTTGCAAAGTATTTCAGTGGTGAATCATTCCTGAATCCTTTGACAAAACCAGGTGAAGACCCACTTTTCATCTACAATGTAACATTCGAACCAGGTTGTCGTAACAACTGGCACATCCACCATGCTTCTGAAGGTGGCGGACAAATTCTTATCTGTACAGCTGGCAGTGGCTGGTATCAAGAAGAGGGCAAAGAGCCTGTAAGTCTTGAGCCAGGTTCATTCATCAATATTCCTACGGGTGTTAAGCACTGGCATGGTGCAAAAGCGGATAGCTGGTTCAGTCACATCGGTGTAGAAGTACCTGGAAAAGATACGAGCAACGAGTGGTGTGAGCCTGTATCAGATGAAGACTACAACAGTCTTGTTTTTAAAAGCAGGTAATAGCACATGATTATGAATGATCTTAAGAAAAACGACTATGAATTTATGGCAAGGCACGAAGCTTTTGCTGAGCAGGAAGTCGTTAATGAACAAGGGATGACCCTGGACGATAAGACCAGGTATATGGCAATTCTTGCAACGCTGATCGGTTGTCAAGGTGTCGATATGTACGCTGAGAAATTAAAGGATGCCTTAGCAGCTAAAGCCCTTTCACCAGTTGAAGTGAAAGAAATCGTTTACCAATCAGTGGATTACCTTGGTATGGGTAGAGTACTACCGTTCTTAACCATCACAAATACAGTGATGGAAGCAGAGGGTATTACATTACCACTTGAAAGCCAAGCAACAACAACGATGGAAGATCGACTTGAAAAAGGTGCAGAAGCACAAGTGGCTATCTTTGGCGAGGGAATGAAGGACTTCTGGAAAGGCGGTCATATCAATCTCTGGTTGGCCGCGAACTGTTTTGGTGACTACTATACTAGAAACGGCTTAGATCTTAAGGAAAGAGAGCTTATTACATTCTGTTTCCTTGCAGCTCAAGGTGGTTGTGAACCACAACTTATGAGTCATGTTATGGGTAATTTGAATTTGGGTAATGACAAATTATTCTTGATCAAGGTTGTTTCACAGTGTCTGCCTTATATTGGTTACCCAAGAAGTCTTAATGCCATTGGATGTATCACGAAAGTCGCAGATCAGCAGGAAGCGTAAGGTGAAATGAATGAAAAATCAGGTAAATTTAAGCTTTGGCAATCATACATTGACAGCAACACTGGCCAATAATTCAAGTGCTGAAGCGTTAGTTGATATGTTGAATAAAGGACCTGTCACAATAGCGATGCGCGACTTTGGTAATATGGAAAAAGTCGGTGATTTGGGAAGAAGCCTGCCAAGAAACGATAAGCAGACAACAACAGAAGCAGGTGACTTGATCCTTTATCAGGGAAATGCATTTGTCATCTATTATGCCCCAAATTCATGGAATTTCACAAGATTAGGAAGAATCAACGGTGTTACAGGAAATGAACTGAAAAACATGTTCGTTGAAGGTAGTATAAAGGTTACATTGTCCCTAGCATGATATTAGTAAAGGAGATTGATTGTTATGATGTTAAATGAAAATTATACATTAAGTAATGGTGTGAAAATTCCTAAATTAGGTCTTGGAACATGGTTCATTGAGGATGCAAACGCTGCACAGGCTGTGTGTGATGCGGTTGAAGCTGGTTATCGTCATATTGATACGGCACAGGCTTATGGCAATGAGAAAGGTATCGGCGAAGGAATCAAAAAGTGTGGCGTCGCTCGCGAGGATTTGTTTATCACGACGAAACTTGCAGCTGAAGCAAAAGACTATGATTCTGCAGTAGCGGCTATTGAAGGCTCTCTGGCAGCACTTGACCTTGAGTACATAGATATGATGCTCATCCACAGTCCACAACCATGGATGGAATATGGTGCTGATGAAGACCGTTGCTTTGAAGGAAACAAGGAAGCTTGGCGTGCTCTTGAAGAGGCATACAAAGCAGGCAAACTACTTGCAATCGGTGTGTCCAACTTCTTGCAAGAAGACCTTGAGAACATTCTTTCATCTTGCGAAGTGGCACCGATGGCTAACCAATTGCTTGTTCACGCCAGCAACACACCTGTAGAGCTTATGGCATATTGTGAGGCGAAAGGCATACTTGTTGAAGCTTACTCACCAATCGCTCACGGTGAAGCATTCAAAAATGAGACGATCACGGAACTAGCTAAGAAGTATGAAGTTTCAATTCCTCAGTTGTGTATCCGTTACGATTTACAACTTGGCACATTGCCATTGCCTAAGACGGCAAATCCTGCACATATGAAAAACAATGTGGATGTTGATTTTGTCATCTCAGACGAGGACATGGATAGACTCAAAAACCTTGAGACCATAAAAGATTATGGAGACTCAAGCTTCTTCCCAGTGTATGGTGGGAAATTGAAATAATGATTTGAAGAGCTTTTTCTATAACGTCTTGACGTGCTAGGGAAAGCTCTTTTTGATTTCACAGTAAAGTTCTTTGAACTCAGCATATGAATATGAAGAATAATTATATGTATTTATGGATACTTTACTATGAAACGGTCAGAAATATGAGTGGAGCTTATAACGAGGCGAAGCCACTTTTCTTGTCTTTTAGTCATAGATGTTATAAAACAAGTTTTTGGCGTATTTGCCAGCCCCAATGATGTATGGTAAAATCAGCTCCAATAAATAAGAAATTTGAATCGGAAGGATTAAAGCGGATGAAATATGATTATCTGATTGTCGGATCGGGACTGTTTGGTGCGACATTTGCCTATGAGGCAAATAAGAGGGGCAAGAAGTGCCTTGTGATTGACAAACGCAGCCATGTTGGAGGGAATGTGTATTGTGAGAAGGTAGAAGGGATTAATGTTCATAAGTATGGCGCTCATATTTTCCACACCAGTAATGAAGCGGTATGGCAGTATGTGAACCAGTTCGCTACTTTCAACAGATATACGAATATGCCGATTGCCAACTATAATGGTGAGATATATAACCTGCCCTTCAATATGAACACTTTTAATAAGCTCTGGGGTGTTGTCACACCTGAAGAGGCTATGGCAAAAATTGAAGAACAGAAGGCTGCTGCCGGTATAGATCAACCGAAGAATTTAGAGGAACAGGCAATATCCCTTGTCGGCACGGACGTTTATGAGAAGTTAATCAAAGGTTATACGGAGAAGCAATGGGGACGAAAAGCCACAGAATTGCCTGCATTCATTATTAAAAGGTTGCCGGTTAGGTTCACTTATGACAACAATTATTTCAATGATCGTTATCAGGGTATTCCTGAAGGTGGTTACAATGTCATCATTGAAAAAATGTTAGAAGGCATCGAAGTTCGACTGGAAACAGATTATCTGAAGAATAAGGCTTCATTGTCCGTCATGGCAGACAAGATCATCTACACAGGAATGATTGATGAGTATTACGACTATTGCTTTGGACCACTTGCTTACAGAAGCCTACGATTTGAAAATGAAATATTGGACACAAAGAACTATCAAGGAAATGCAGTCGTTAACTATACAGATAGTGAGACACCGTACACACGAATCATTGAACATAAGCACTTCGAATTTTTGACCTGTGATAAGACAGTCATTACCAAAGAATATCCATCAGAATGGGAAGTTGGGGATGAACCGTATTATCCGATTAACGATGATGAGAATGCAGCATTGTACAGCCAATATAGAGCTTTGGCTGATAAAGAAGAGACTATTATCTTCAAAGGAAGGCTTGGCTCATATCGTTATTATGATATGCATCATGTTATTTCAGAGGCGCTGGCTTTGGTGAAAGCGGAATTTGAATAAGAGATTAGTAGAAATGGACGCGCAATTTTTGTGATGAAAAGCAAAGGTTAGCGTGTCTTTTTTTGCCATTTCTTCGGGAGGAAACGCCAATTATACCGTATATATGACCAGTTATACCCAAATTCTCAAGGCGTGTCTTTTCGTATGTATAATAGGATGAAGCATTTGTCATGGCTGTTAAAGAAGCTGACAAAGATCATTCAAAATAACAACGGCAACCTGAATCATCCAATGGAAAGAGTAGAAATATGAGATATGAGAAATTAATCAGTGATATGACACTGGAAGAAAAAGCCGCCCTTACATCCGGTAAAGGCTTTTGGGATTCTGTTAATATCCAGAGACTTGGCATACCTTCTATTAAAATGTCAGATGGTCCCCATGGTATTAGGAAACAAGCGGGGGATGCCGATCATCTAGGTCTAAACAAAAGTGTTCCAGCCACTTGTTTTCCTACTGCAGCATCAATGGCAAATACTTGGAATCCAGCCCTTGGGGAAGCTGTGGGGCAATACCTTGGTAAAGAAGCAATGGTTCAGGGCATCAATGTGCTCCTTGGTCCAGGTCTGAATATCAAAAGAAGCCCTCTTTGTGGTAGGAATTTCGAATACTTCAGCGAAGACCCATACCTTGCAGGAAAGATGGCGGCTGGCTATGTCATAGGGATTCAGTCAGAAGGCGTAGCAGCATGTCCTAAGCACTATGCAGTTAATAGTCAGGAGCTTAGGAGAATGCACAATGACTCAGTGCTTGATGAACGTACTCTGAGAGAAATCTATACAACAGGTTTTGAGATCGCTGTAAAAGAAGGCGAAGCCATGACCATTATGTCAGCCTACAATAAAGTCAACGGCATTTATGCCAATGAGCATGAGCATCTTCTAAGGGGAATACTTGTAGATGAATGGGGCTTTGATGGCTTTGTCATCTCTGACTGGGGCGCCAGCAATGATCATGCGCTAGGTGTAGCTAATGGTAGTCACCTTGAGATGCCCACAACCGGGAAAGATGGGATCAAACTTATTGTCGATGCTGTAAAAAGTGGTAAGTTGGATGAATCCGTCCTGGACGAGAGATTGGATGAATTTTTAAGTGTTGTCTTTAGATTAAAAGAGGCCCAAGCTACCAAGAATACGCCAAGTGACTTTGATATTGAAGACCATCATGTATCAGCCAGAAAAGCGGCAGAAGAGTGTATCGTCCTTCTGAAAAATGAGGAAGAGATCTTACCGATTAAAAGCAATAGGAAGATAGGTATTATCGGTGACTTTGCCAAAGATACAAGGTATCAGGGCGCTGGCTCAAGCCTGGTAAATCCAACGAAGCTTGACAATGCTCTTGAAGCTTGGAAAAAAACGGATGCTAAAGTTATAGGCTATGAACAAGGTTTTGAGCGCCATGGAAAATCAAATTCCGAGCTTATTTTCAAGGCAGTGGCCCTTGCAAAGAAATCCGATGTTGTCCTGATGTATCTTGGCTTAGATGAAGTCAGCGAGTCTGAAGGACGTGACCGAGACCACATGAAGATGCCGGAGAATCAAGTGGCTGCTATAGAAGCTGTTGCAGAAGTTAATCCGAATATCATCGTCATATTATCGGCAGGGGCAGCAGTGGAGATGCCATGGATTGATCAAGTCAAAGGTCTTATCCATGGATACTTACTTGGTCAGGCAGGTTCAGAATCTCTGGTTAATGTTGTACTGGGAAATGTTTGTCCATCAGGTAGATTGGCTGAAAGTTACCCATTGAAATTAGAGGATACGCCATGTCACTCGTATTATCCAGGTACTGAATTGACGTCAGAATATAGAGAAGGTGTGTTTGTAGGTTACAGATATTATGAAACGGCTGAAGTACCTGTGCTGTTCCCCTTTGGATTTGGTCTAAGTTATACGGAATTTTCTTTTGATGCCCTCAAGGTGACAGAACATGGTGTGATTGTTGACATCACAAATGTTGGGGATGTTGCCGGTGCTGAGGTTATTCAGATGTATATCTCCAAGGCGGGCACGAAGATCTATAGACCTGTAAAGGAGTTGAAGGGATTCAGTAAAGTATATCTTCAGCCAGGCGCAAGCATTCAGGTGGAAATTCCTTTTGATGATAAAACATTCCGTTATTACAATACGGGAACCAATAGTTGGGAAGTTGAAGGTGGCACATATCAAGTGATGATTGGTGCAAGTGTTGCGGACATCAGACTTCAAGGAGAGATTCAAGTGGAGGGAACCGCAGCTCAGTCGCCATATGATGCTTTAGAATTAAAGGACTACTACAAAGGGAACATAAAGAACATCGACGATGCACAATTTCAAGCATTGCTTGGGAGAGCGTTGCCTGTGTCCAAGTGGGATACTAGTAAGCCACTTAATCTTAACGATACGGTTGGTCAGATGTTCTATGCTAAGAGTTTTATGGCAAGAATTGCACTGAAGATCATCGCTCATATTAAGGATAACAGCATCAAGAAAGGTAAACCGAACCTGAATATCCTTTTCATTTATGACATACCATTTAGAGGTATAGCTAAGATGATGGGTGGTGCTATTAGCATGGAGATGGCAGAAGGCATCCTCGAAATGGTTAATGGACACGGATTCAAGGGCATTAAGAAACTTATAAAAGGTGCAATGCACAAGAATGTTAAGACAGAAGTCAATCAGGGCAAAAATGATAACGGAGGCGTATCTTATGGCGGAAATGATTAAGAGCAGTGGTATTTATAAGACGGTGATGGATTGGAAAGAAGCTCATCCGGATCTTTATGAGTTTCTTCTATTTAACATAATGAGTAATGTAGCAACAATTACTAATTTTACAGTCTTATGGATGGGGACAGGTTTTCTTTTCAAAGCACTATCGGAGACATCTTTTCATTGGTTCATTTTTAACTACAGCGTGGAAAATGGTGGCCTTAGTGGCTTCTTAGCTTTCTTATTAGCATATGTATGTGCTCAGGCAGTTAATTTCGTCGTACAGAGGAAAGTGGTGTTTGGAGCGAATTGTGATATTGCCAAAGTTATGCCATGGTATATTCTGACGGTGACGGTTGCAGGTATTATCTCTATTTGGTTACCACCATACGTTATTGCCTTGATCAGACCGTATGTTGGTGGGCTGGCAGAAACCATCGCCAATGTTGTGAACATAGGCATTCAGGTTGCTATTAACTATCCGATGCTTAAATTTGTTATAATGAAAAAAGAGTAATGAGGAAGTGAATCTAAGCAAGGAGAGTTTCATATGAAGATATTGTCCGTCATAGTGCCAAGTTACAATTCACAAGCCTACCTGAATCACTGCATAGATACTTTGCTTAGCAGTGGTGAGGGCATTGAGATTCTGATTGTCAACGATGGTTCAAGGGATCAAACAAAAGAGATTGCCAATGAATATGAAAAAAAATATCCTGGCAAAGTCATTGCCATCCACCAGGAAAATGCTGGACATGGTGGTGCAATCAACGCAGGACTAAAAGTTGCATCAGGCCACTATATTAAGGTGGTCGACAGCGATGACTGGGTGAACCCTGAAGTTCTAAGAAATACAGTCACCAAATTGGGCTCATTCATTGCCAAACAGCAGAAGGTGGATATGTTCATTACTGATTTTGTCTATGACAAAGTGGGTAAGGATAAGAAGAAGGTGATGAGCTATAGAGGCACATTACCTGAAGATGAGATATTCACATGGAAGAGATTAGGAAGATTTCGGCCAGGTAAGTATATATTGATGCACTCTGTTATTTATAGTAGAAAAGTGCTGGAGGATTGTCAGTTATCTTTGCCGGAACATACCTTTTATGTGGATAACCTGTTCGTCTATCTGCCACTGCCATATGTGAAGACCATGTATTATATGAATCAATGTCTTTATCACTACTTCATTGGCCGTGATGATCAGTCTGTCAATGAGAAGAATATGATCAAAAGGATTGACCAGCAATTAAAAGTCAATAAGCTCATGATAGAAAATGTGGATGTTCATGCCATCAAAGAACGCAGTAAAAGGCGTTATATGATTCATTATTTGAACATCGTTACAGTGATTTCAACAGTATTCTTGTGTAAGGCGGGTTCTAAGGATGCATTGCAGCAAAAAGCAGAACTATGGCGCTTGATAAGGAAACATGATTACAAGCTACACTTCAAAATGAAGAACAGCTTGATAGGAAGTATCACAACCATACCGGGAAGAACCGGTAGAAAAGTGACGTTGTATGCCTATAATCAGGCTCAAAAGCGAATAGGGTTCAATTAACGTGGATCATTAAGTGATGAAGGATAAACTCAGCAGTATTTTGCTGGGTTTTTCTTGTTATGGACTGAACGCAAGCACTTATAATAGCTCATATAAGCTAATTTATATATTTTAATTGTGCAAGAATGATTTTTGCTACGTTTCGCATAAGATCATCTCGACCAAAGTATAAAACAGAAATTGAATTGCTGATATAGTCGTTAAGTGATAAAATATGACTATGGATATGGAAAAGCGAGGTGAACTTTATGGAATTCAATATACGACCTTCAGCAGATTTAAGGAATCATTACAATGAAATCTCTAAACAATGCCATGAAACCAGAAAGCCAGTGATTATTACAAAAAATGGTAGAGGGGACACTGCTGTTATAAGCCTTCAGGAATACAGGCAGATGACATCGGAATTGGAGCTGCTGCGTACACTGGCAGAAGCAGATGAAGATGTAAAATATGGAAGGGTTGCACCATTACAGGATACGTTTGACGACATCAGAAATTCACTGCTGAGCAGGGAGGACTGATATGTTTCAAGTATTACGAACTGAAAAAGCGGATAATCAGTTAAGAGACATTATTTACTATATTGCTGATGACACTGGAAGTGTGGATATAGCTTTGAAGTATCTAGCGGAAATCGAGAAAGGAATGATGCGTCTTGCTGATTTCCCTGAATCTGGTAGTGAACCGCGATATGCAATACTACGCAAACAAGGTTATAGGGTGTTGATTGTTGAGAAGCATCTGGCATTTTACAAGATAGATAAAGAGAATGAGACAGTAACAATATATGCTGTTGTAGACAGTAGGCAAGAATACAAGAATTTATTATGAATGGTTCGCTATATATCTATTTGGTGGATGAAGAGAAATAAAAACAAGGTGCACCCTTTAAATACTAGGGAGCGCCTTGTTTTTCGTGTAGTAAAGGATTTAATATTAGCAGATCTAATCTTTATATTTTCTAAAAGGCTGAGGAATGTCTTCAGGATCCATAGCATTATAGAAGGCACATGTCCCGGCTTCTTTGGCTTTCGTGTAGTACCAGTCCTTGAAGTCAAGCATATCGAGCATTTCCTGCATTTCCTTCATCTTTGCAATGACCACATTCTTTTGACTTTGAATAATGGACAAACGCTCATTGATTGTCTCATCACCAGCCATACCACAATCAATAAAATGCTTGATTTCCTTAATGGGCATACCGGTTTTTTTCAAGCATTCAATAATTTCTAACCAGCCTAAGTCTTCGTCCTTGAACATTCTAATACCACCGCTTGAACGTTCAAGGAAGGGGAGTAAGCCTTCTTTATCATAATATCTGAGTGTTGATGGGGCAATATCCATCTGTTTTGCAATTTCACCGACGGTATAGATCATTTTGTTCTCCATTTGAAAAAAAATTAAAAAAACTGTTGACTTAAAGTTAACTTTAACTTGTAGAATGTAATTGAACTTGTTGAAGTGATTTTAACACGATTGTTTTTTTAGTCAAATAAGGAGATAACATATGTTTAATTTTGATTTTTGTAACCCTACACATATAATTTTTGGGAAAGATAGATTTGATGATTTGAATCAAGCAATCCCAAGTGACGCAAAAGTAATGATAACTTTCGGTGGGCAAAGTGCCAAGAAAAATGGATTGATAGCAAAAGCAACGGAGGTACTTAACCCAAGAAGTGTCGTTGAATTCGGTGGCATTGAGCCAAACCCTCAATATAATACTTTAGTAAAAGCTGTTGAAGTAGCAAAAGAAAATGATGTTGATTTCATTCTTGCAATCGGTGGCGGATCCGTCATTGATGGTACGAAATTCATTGCAGCATGTCTTGAAGCAAAAGTTGACGATTATAAAGACTTACTTAAGTACGGTATGATGCCGGTACCTTTTGATGTTCTTCCAAAACCAATGCCATTCGGTGCCATATTGACTTTGGCAGCTACAGGTTCAGAGATGAATACAGGTGCTGTAATAAGTGTCGGCCACGATAAGTACCCATTCATGTGTGCCAATAACTATCCTGCATTTTCATTACTAGACCCAACCATCACCTATACGGTACCATCCAAGCAAGTTGCAAATGGTATTATCGATGCTTTTGTTCATACAGTTGAACAATACATCACTTTCCCAGCAGAGGGTCGTATTCAGGACAGATGGGCAGAAGGTATCTTAAGTACGCTTGTAGAAGTAGGCGAAACCTGTATCAATGACACTGAAAATTATGACGCAAGAGCAAACCATATGTGGGCAGCAACGATGGCTCTTAATGGCATCATCGCAGTAGGTGTGCCTCAAGACTGGGCGACACATATGATTGGACATGAACTTACTGGCTTATTCGGTATTGATCATGGACAGACACTAGCAATTGTTTACCCAGGCGTTCTTGAATACCTTAAGGAAGAGAAAAAAGCGAAGTTGGTTCAATATGCAGAGCGCGTATGGGACATTCGTGAAGGTTCAGATGACGAGAAAGCTGACTTGGCTATTGCTAAGACAAAGGAGTTCTTCACATCTCTTGGTGTGAGCATCAAACTTTCTGACTATGGCGTGAAAGAAGAGCAGATTGCGGATGTTGTAAAACAGCTCACAGCTCATGGCATGATGCAACTTTCAGAGACTGGGAAAATTACGCCAGAAGTTGCAGGTGAAATTCTTAAGTCTGTATTTTAAGGATAACTTAAAAAAAATATACCTTTAACATAACATTGCCCGAAAATGTTGGTATAAAGTATTCTTACAGAAGCGGTATGACCTCTGAAAAAGTGTGTCATGCCGCTTTTTGTGTTCTATCTTACGCAGAGATTTGAGTAAGTGGTTATTGACATGGAGCAAACTCCAAGTGATAGACTTCTTGTTAGAGCATTAACTTAAACTTTTGTAGCGGAAGGAGACGTCATCAATGGACGAACATAGTAACATTAGATTTTTTAACAATAAGGCATTATTTTACCTATTTTTGCCTTTGATTATTGAACAAGGTCTGGAATATCTTGTTGGATTGGCAGATTCAATGATGGTTGCACAGGTAGGGGAAGCGGCAGTTTCGGGTGTTTCCTTGATTGATTTTATCATGATGTTAATCATTAGTGTTTTTGCAGCCTTAGCGACTGGAGGTTCTGTCATTGCAAGTCAATATATCGGAAGAAAAGATACGGATAATGCAAAACTGGCGGCTAATCAGTTGGTTAAGGGTGCTTTGATATTTTCGCTGGTTATTACAGCCATCTTGTATGTGATAAAACCGTGGATTCTCAGCACTTTGTTTGGTTCGATATCGCCTGCAGTTGCTTCGGCTGCAAATACGTATTTCTTGGTGGTCGCGCTATCGATACCATTCCTTGCGTTGTATAACGCTGGAGCAGCAGTATTTAGGACAGTAGGTAATGCACATCTGCCTATGAAAATCATGCTGGTGATGAATATTATAAATGTCGTTGGTAATGCGATGTTGGTATTGGTTTTCCATATGGGCGTTATTGGAATCGCTATTCCAACACTGATATCAAGAATAGGTGCAGCAGTAACAGTGCTATGGTTTGCTCATAAAGAAAGCTGTGAATTGAGGCTTGTCAAAGTATTTTCTACTAGAATACAAAGAGATATGATGATGAGAATCTTAAGCATCGGTGCACCTTTTGGATTTGAAAGCGGGATGTTCTTCCTTGGAAGGTTGATTGTGCTGAGTGTGGTTGCGCTTTTTGGGACAGCTTCCATTGCAGCGAATTCTGTCGCAGGAAGTATCATCATGTTTCAAGTGTTGCCAGGTATGGCCATTAATATCGGCTTGTCTGTCATTATTTCCAGGTGTGTAGGTGCTGGAGACTATGAACAAGCGAATTACTACAAACGTAAGATTAGGTTGATCATACATACAGCTTTTGCTGTGACGTCAGCGGTTGTAATTGCCTTGATGCCTTTACTTATGCGTATTTATAATCTTTCGGATGAAGCAACAACCATGACATGGACTATTGTCATTATGCATGGGATCTTGATGACGTTGATTTGGCCATCTGGGTATATGTTACCTGTTGTCTTTCGCGGGGCAGGTGAGGCAAAGTTTCCGATGATCACCAGTATGTTATCTATGTTGATTTTCAGAATCGCATTGTCTTACATTTTTGCCGTTCATTTAAACATGGGCATGATTGGCACTTGGATAGCAATGTTTGTCGATTGGACGGTCAAGGCATTACTGTATGAATGGTATGACAGGACTGGTCGTTGGACGAATGTTGAAGCAATATGAAATGCATGAACAACTCGTGTCGCTTGATTGAAACATCTTGTATACACAATGGAATTTTTAACAGGTTAGCAAAAAAATTAAAGTTGGGAAAAGAAAATTAAAATGAAGAACAAGAAAATACTGATTACATATTATTCAAGAGTTGGACAAAATTATGTCAACGGATCTATTAAGAACCTATCAAAAGGCAATACAAAAGTTATTGCTGAAATGATACAAAAACATGTTGGTGGAGATATGTTTGAAATTGATACAGTGGAAAGTTATCCGGTTGATTACATGGAGACGACTGAGGTAGCTAAAGACGAACTAAGAGCCAGAACCAGACCAGCTCTAAAAAACAATATTGCCGATGTATCTGCATATGATGTTGTTTTTGTAGGATACCCCAATTGGTGGGGAACTGCACCGATGGCTGTATTTACCTTCCTTGAAGGGCATGATTTCTCAGGGAAAACGGTTATACCATTCTGTACCCATGAGGGATCAGGATTAGGCAGCGGACCTAAAGATATTGGAAAGTCAGCTAAAGGATCAAGAGTACAAAGTTCATGGAGTATCTATGGCCATAAAGTTGGAAAAGCAGATAATGATGTTAAGAAATGGCTTGATCAATTGAAGTTGTAGTTAGCAAAGAGAGGAAGATACCCTAGTAAGGAGTGATGTTAAATGACAATATCAGAGGTAAGCGAACAATATGGCTTAAGTGCGGATACCCTTAGGTATTATGAACGAATTGGCTTAATTCCACCTGTAAACAGGACATCGGGTGGTGTACGTGATTATTTGGAGGAAGATTGCCGTTGGGTGAACTTTGTCAAGTGTATGCGAAGTGCTGGACTGGCGATAGAAGTCATCATCGAATATGTTGCATTATTTCAAGCGGGTGAATCAACTGTAGAAGCCAGAAAAGATTTGCTTATTGAGCAAAGAAGGGTTTTAGCTGAAAAACTCGAAACAATTCAAGCAACCATTGACCGATTGGATGGCAAAATTGACCGTTATGAAGAAGTGATGTTGCCAGCAGAGAAGAAACTCAAGCCACCGGATGAAGAAAAATAGAAAGCCTATAAGTTGTTTTTGAATGTAAAATTTTTCTTGTTATGGACTGAACTCCAACATCTATAATGATCTTAAAGGATCATTGATTAGATGAAATGGAAAATATCAGATGAAAAATTCTTACACTAATAAGGAGGTTCAGATGAAAAAGCAACTTTTAGGGAACATGGAAGTGTCAGCAGTCAGCCTAGGATGTATGGGAATGACACATGCATATGGTGCGCCATCAGATGTAGAAGAGATGACCAGATTAATTGAACAGGCAGTAGACGAAGGTTATACCATGTTTGACACAGCAGAGTGTTATACGGGTGTAAATCCGGATGGAACCATTGCCTACAATGAAAAACTTGTCGGTAATGCGTTAAAGGCACATAGAAGTAAGGTGAAGATTGCCACTAAATTCGGTGTACAGATTACGGATAGTGGACTGTTGGCTAACAGTCAACCATCTGTCATCAGGCAATCAGTGGAAACAAGCCTGAAGCGCTTGGGAACAGACTATATAGATTTGTATTATCAACATCGTGTAGACCCTAAAACTCCTAGTGAGGTTGTTGCTGGGGTAATGGGGGACCTGATTAGAGAAGGCAAGATTTTACACTGGGGTATATCACAAGTGGATGCGGATACACTTCGGATTGCCCATGATGTATGTCCTGTAACAGCGATACAGAACAGGTATTCTATGATGTACAGAGATACCGAAAGTCTATTCCCTGTACTGGAGGAATTAAATGTTGGTCTTGTTGCGTTTAGTCCTCTTGCCAATGGTATTTTGACAGATGCCTATAAGAAGGGAATTACTTTTGACGAAGCTGGCGATTACAGAAGTCTCATGCCACAATTCAAACCTGAAGCATATGAGGCAAACCAGGCACTATTCAAGATGCTTGGCGATTTGGCGAAAGAGAAAGAAACCACCCCAGCAGCCATTTCAATGGCATGGATGATTGACAAGAAACCCTATATTGTGCCGATTCCAGGGACGAGAAAATCAGCGAGGCTAAAAGAAAATGCAAGTGCAGCGAATGTGAATTTGACTTTGGCGGAAGTCAAGACAATCGATGAGTTGCTTAGCAAAATGAACATGTCCGATATTTTCGGAGGCAGTACGACTAGATAAACGATAGACTAAGGATAGATATAATAGGAGGCGCATGGCAAAATGAGTGAGATTAAAAAGAACTTAGGCTTTGGATGTATGAGATTACCAATGAAGAATGGTGCAGTAGATTATGAAGAATTTTCAGAAATGGTGGACACTTTTCTTGAAAATGGCTTCAACTACTTTGATACGGCCCATGTATATGTCGGTGGTAAAAGTGAAATTGCTTTAAGGGAATGTCTTGTTAAACGTTACCCTAGAGAAGACTATATTCTGACAACAAAGCTGACACAACATTGCTTCAATAAGGAAGAAGATATTCGTCCTCTGTTTGAACAGCAGCTTGCTGATTGTGGTGTTGATTATTTCGACTATTACTTGATGCACGCCCAAAGTGAAGAAATCTATGAGAAGTTCAAAAGATGTCGCGGGTATGAGATTTCAAGAGAACTTAAAGCAGAAGGGAAGTTTAAGCATCTTGGTATTTCATTCCATGATAAAGCGGCTGTATTGGATAAGATTCTTACAGAGAATCCGGACATTGAAGTGGTTCAGATTCAGTTGAACTATATGGATTTTGAAGATCCTGCGGTTCAAAGCCGTGAGTGTTACGAAGTGTGCAGAAAACATGGTAAGTCAGTCATTGTCATGGAACCACTAAAAGGTGGTAATCTTGTTAATTTGCCGAAAGAAGCGTCAGAAGTCCTTGATAACTTAAATGGTGGCAGTTATGCCAGCTATGCCCTTAGGTTTGCAGCAGGGTTTGAAGGAATTATCATGGTGTTATCAGGGATGAGCAACATGTCAGACATGAAAGACAATATTGCCTCCATGAGTGATTTCAAACCTTTGGATGAAAAGGAATTAGAGGCAGTCAATCAGGTGTGTGATATATTCAGTTCTATGAATCTAATTGCTTGTACAGCATGTAAATATTGTGTTGATGGCTGTCCTAAGAACATTGATATACCAAGTTTATTCTCTTGTATGAATGCGAAAGAAATGTATGGGAATTGGAATACAGACTATTACTATAGCAATGTTTATACGGTTAACAACGGCAAAGCATCGGATTGTATCGCTTGTGGCAAATGCGAATTCGTATGTCCACAGCATCTGAAGATCAGTGATTTGATGAAGCAGGTAGCAGAGGCGTTCGAGTAGAATCGAAATGACCATATCACTATAAAAGTTGACAATCAACGACTAAGGAGGAAAGGAAAAATGAAAAAAAGAGTATTGGGGAAATCGGGATTAGAAGTATCAAGTATTGGATTGGGCTGTATGGGGATGACACACGGCTTTGGTGGTCCTTCAGACGACAAGGAAATGATGGATGTTATTCGCGGTGCCTACAATCTTGGGGTGACGATGTTTGATACTGCAGAAGTCTATCAATATCGTGCTGAAGATGAAGTTAAGTATAATGAAACCCTTGTTGGCGAAGCATTAAAACCTTATAGAGATCAAGTGGTCATAGCGTCCAAGTTTGGTATCAAAGTCCAAGAGGGCAAACAAGTGCTGAATGCTAAACCGGATGTAATCAGGGCATCCATTGAAGGTTCATTGAAGCGACTCCAGACGGACTATATCGATATCTATTACCTTCATAGGGTTGATCCGAATACACCCATAGAGGAAGTGGCTGATGTAATGAAGGATCTGATGAATGAAGGGAAAATAAGACACTGGGGCTTGTCGGAAGCAGGACTTGAGACCATTAGAAAAGGCCATGAAGTATGCCCGGTTACAGTTGTGGAAAGTGAATATTCGATGTTTTTTAGAACACCTGAAGAAGGGTTGCTTGATACATTGGAAGAACTTGGTATAGGATTCATACCCTTCGCGCCTCTTGGCAAAGGATTCCTTACTGGTAAGGTGAGTGCAAACCATACGTTTGATGCTTCAGATACAAGGAGCAGACAACCAAGGTTCAAAAAAGAGAGCATGGAAGCCAATCAAGTGCTTCTGCAACTTATTCAGACCATGGCAGATGAGAAGCAAGCGACAATGGCACAAATAGCTTTGGCATGGCTGTTGGCACAAAAGCCGTGGATTGTACCAATACCAGGAAGTAGAAAACTTAGCCGAATTGAGGAAAATATCCAATCAGCGGACATAGTGCTTTCTGAAAAGGAATTAATGACGATCAACACAGCCCTTAATGAAATGAACCTTAAAGCAGATCGATGGGATCCTAATTCAGCGTTTGCTAAAAGATTAGGCAAATAGATAGAGTGCATGTTTATAGGTGGATCATAAGCATTCATTGACTACATTGCTGATATTATAGGACCTAATAGTGTTATAATAGGATAAAAGTGTATAACGCTATTAGGAGGACGAGAGATGTTAATTTCAGAGGTGGCAAAATTATATGATATGCCAGTGGATACGATTCGTTACTATGAGAAAATAGGTCTAATGGAGATGGTCCGGAAAGATGATAGTGGACGCCGGGATTATAGGGAAAAAGATCTACGACGACTAAGATTCTTAAAGCTTATGCGTTCATCCGGCGTTAGCATAGAACGGCTGAAAGCTTATGTAGCTTTATTTTATGATGGTGAGGAGACGTTGCCTGAGAGAAAAGAATTATTGATAAAGCAGCGGGACGACATCAGAAACCAGATCAATGAACTTGAAGCGGTCCTTAGTGAGTTAGAGTTCAATATCGATCACTTTGATGATACATTGGCGAAGTGGGAGCTGATGAGGCGTCATCCTGAGAGATATTCTGAGGATGAGGTTATGGAAGCCGAAAGACAGCGGAATATTAATATCATGAATTTGGATTAGTAATAGTTTTTTTATCATAATAGGATCATTTTTTTTAGGGTATTGTTGCTAGAGTTGCTTTTGATTCTTATTGGAAAGGTGGGTCATTATGGAGTATGTGAAATTAGGTAATACAGGTATGGACGTATCTAGATTCTGCTTGGGGTGTATGAGCTTTGGCGTCCCTGAGCGTGGGATAGCACCATGGTCACTGCCTGAAGAACCAAGTAGAGAAATCATCAAGAAAGCCCTAGAACTTGGAATCAACTTTTTTGATACTGCCAATATTTACTCTGATGGTACTAGTGAAGAAATCGTCGGAAGGGCATTAAAGGATTTTGCTAACAGAGATGAGGTTGTTCTGGCGACAAAAGTGTATTTTAAAATGCATGAAGGTCCCAATGGTAGTGGCTTGTCCAGAAAAGCAATTATGAGCGAGATGGATAAAAGTCTTAAACGTCTTGGGACGGATTATGTGGATTTATACATCATACATCGTTGGGATTATGATACGCCGATAGAAGAAACCATGGAGGCGTTGCACGATTTGGTTAAGTCGGGTAAAACGCGTTATATAGGTGCTTCTTCCATGTACAGTTGGCAATTCGCAAAGGCTCAGAACATTGCAGAGAAATATGGCTGGAGTAAATTTGTGTCTATGCAGAATATGTATAGTTTGGTTTACCGTGAAGAAGAAAGAGAAATGATGCCACTGTGCCAAGATCAAAAAGTGGCTGTAACACCATGGAGCCCATTGGCTAAAGGGCGCTTGGCAAGACCTTGGGACACTAAGACAAATCGTTCATCTAACGATACGACCGCAGACAGATTCTTCCCAGCATCTGCAGAAAACGATCAGGAAATTGTTAAGAGAGTTGCTAAAGTCGCAGAAGATCTGGGTGTGACAATGGCTCAGGTTGCATTGGCATGGAATATTAGCAAATCATATGTTACATCGCCTATTATTGGTACCTCCAAAGTCAGTCAGTTGGAAAGTTCCATTGCAGCCTTGGACGTGACGCTTTCTAGGGAGCAGATAGCCTATCTGGAGGAAGCTTATATTCCTCATAAGGTTGTGGGGTTTGAATAGTCACGCGTCAATCTTAACACTATTTTTTGAAGCTTTTATTATACGATTGCTTGATTACATATTGGTTGTGTGATATCATTATGTTAACGTTAACATATGGAGGTGTCACATGGCCAATTACAAAATGAAAGACATTGCTGATATGGCAGGTGTGTCCATTGCTACTGTTGGCCGTGTTATACATCAGAACGGATATGTATCCACTGAGAATAAGGCGAAGATTGAGAAGATTCTTCAGGAAACAGGCTATGTACCTAATAAGATTGCTTCAGGTTTGAAGAAAAGTGAGAGTAAGCTTATTGGTCATATGACTGTTTTTAGTGACAATATGCAGTACGAGATGATCTCTGATGCCATTACCAGATCGGCTTCTAAGTCAGGTTATCATGTGCTGACTTTGACTTCTCACTTAGATTCTGAGACAGAAAGGCGTCAAGTGGATCAGTTGATTGGCCAACAGGTGGATGGGGTGATTATTACATCGAATCCAGCCATTGATGCTAAGTTGATAACGAAGCTAACCAATGCAGGCATCCCTGTTGTAATGGTTGAGCGAACTCAGGATATTCCTAAAGTAGATGGTATAGCTGTAGATGATTATCTTGGTGCTTATGAGGCGGTTAGTCATATGATTAAGCATGGTCATAAGGCTATTGGTTTTATTGGAATAAAACCCGAACAAGCAGTTGAATCAAGTAGATTTGAAGGTTATAAGGGTGCATTGGCAAAATACGGTATTGAACCAAATGATGATTGGATTCACTATGTAGAAGGTTATTCTACCGGTGAAGGTAAGACAGGTGCCTATAGCATTATCAAGAATCATAAGGGACCCATGGCTATATTCACCACATCAGATGTCTTGGCAAGTGGTGTGCTTCAATACTGCTATCAACAAGGGTTGCGTGTTCCTGATGACATATCCATTATTGGGTATGACAATACAATTGCAAAGATGTTGGCACCACCGATTTCATCTATGGCATTACCAGGTCAAGAGATTGGTGAAGAGGCGATCCGACTTCTATTTAGAAGGATGTCAGATAAAAGTGCCATAGAAGAAAAAGTCGTAATAAAACCATATTTAGTCGATAGAGAAACGGTCCTGTTCTTGTAAGAGGATCTTTTCCAGACAATGTATGTTAACGTTAACACATATCAGAGGAGGTATCCAAATGAAAGCAACTGTACAAGGTTTTGCCATACGTGATGAATTGACACAGGATTTTGAAGGGACAGTTAAGTTGATCAAATCCCTGGGATTTGACGGTTATGAGATGGGGATGTATTTTGGTGAAGATCATCCAAAGGTACAGGAAGAAATCAATAAGGTCGTTGAGATGTTTGGCTTAATGCCAGGATGTGTCTGGTCCATTGAAGAGGCGAAGCAACATTTACTTTATATGAGAGAACAAGGATTGACCATCGAGTCGTGCCATATATTCTTTGGTAATGCCTATGACACCTTATTGGAAGACTATGTTGCTCCAATGGTTGAGTTTGCAAGAAGTTACAATATCAAACAATACGTTGTTAGTCTTGTATTATCGACATGGGATGAGACAGAACAATATGTTCCAATGTTAAAAAAAGTGACCGCCGAATTAGAGGCGAAAGGCATACATCTTGCCTATCATAACCATGATAAAGAGATGCGTTTAACAAACGAGGGTATAACTGTGCTTGAAAAGTTATTGGACTCAGTGCCGGGGCTATCCTTGCAGCCGGATATTGGTTGGATGGCGGCTGGCGATGGGCCGATAGAGGAAATACTCACCAAGTATGCAGACAGAATCTACACAGTCCACTATAAAGATTTGCTTATTGAGGAATGGAAAAAAGGGAATCTTCAGTGTACAGCCATTGGGGCCGGGGATGTTGACAGCCTAGTCGTTAAAAAGTTGATGAATAAAATGCCCCTAATGGAAACAGCTATGATCATCGATCAGGACAACGCTGTTAGCAATATGATGGATGAACTCAAGGCTGGTAAGGATTATATTGTTAGAGAAATCATGGTATAGCAAAGGGGGACACAATGGAGCGAGAGCAAATATTGGCGTACATGAATGATAGATTTCAAAGATGTCAGTTGAATATTCTTAATGTTGTCACTAGAGAAAAAAGAACCCTTAAGACCTTTGATCAAGTTATAGAAGCACCAAATTGGACACCGGATGGTCAGGCACTGATTTATAACAGACAGGGATTAATCTATCGTTATGACATAGAAACAGATTCAGAATCAATCATAGATACAGGATTTGCTGATTTGTGCAATAACGATCATGTGCTGTCACCGGATGGCTCTGAGTTAGCGATAAGTCATATGGGTGAAGATGACTTTGAATCAAGAATATATATCTTGCCAATAGAGGGAGGTACGCCTAGAAGAGTAACAGCAAATGGTGGTAGCTACCTGCATGGTTGGTCACCGGATAATAAAAAACTGACCTATTGCGGTGTTAGAGAAGGATTTGATGCCATATATTCTATTAATTTGGATGGCACGGAAGAAACCCGCTTGACCTACAATGACGGTCATGATGATGGGCCGGAATACAGTCCAGACGGGAAAAAAATCTGGTATAACTCGACGAAGAGTGGCTTAATGCAAATTTGGAAGATGAACTGTGATGGCAGTAATCAGGAACAAGTAACGAATCAAGAAATGAACTGCTGGTTTCCACACCTATCACCAAATGGACAAAAAGTCGTCTATTTGGCTTACCGAGTTGATGAAGTGGCGCCAATAGACCACCCGGCGGATAAGCATGTGCAATTAAGAATCATGCAGACAGATGGTAGTAACGATCAATTGTTGATTGAGTTTAAGGGTGGGCAAGGCACTATAAATGTGAATTCATGGTCGCAGGACAACGAGCATATTGCCTATGTTTCATATGAGTGATTTGGTAGTAATGCTGAAGGATGCTGTATTCGATAGAAGCATTGATAGAGCGATGGATATATGAAATAGATGAGTACTATCATGTCGGAGTTTCCTCCGGCAGATTTTTTCACAAATATGGTAACGTTAACACACAGCAACACTTGGAGGAAATGATGAAAAAAATGAAAACAGCCGTGGTAGGATGCGGCAATATCAGCGATGCTTATATGAGTACAATGACAACCAAATTTCAAATACTTGAGGTGGTTGGGTGCAGTGATCTACATCAGGAAAAAATGTTGGCTACGGCAGAAAAATATGGTGTCAAACCTATGACAATGGATGAAATAAAAAGTGATGCTACAATAGAGCTTGTTGTAAATATCACACCATCTCCTGCTCATTATGCGGTGACCAAGGATTTGTTGAACGCAGGTAAGCATGTTTATTCTGAAAAAGTCTTGGCACTAACATTGGAAGAAGGCAAAGAATTGGTTGATCTTGCAAACGAGAAGGGCTTATACCTTGGCATTGCCCCAGATACATTTCTAGGCTCTGCAATACAGACGGCAAGATATGTCGTTGAAAGCGGTATGATTGGTGAAGTGACTTCATGCTACGCTGCTTTGACACGGGACGGTGCCTTATCTGCCAACTTCTCTTCTATTGCAAATAAAGCCGGTGGTGGCATTGCCTTCGATGTGGGTATCTATTATATTACGGCGCTACTCAGTATACTTGGACCTGTCAAGAGTGTTAGTGGGCTTATGAGAACCGTATCACCAGAACGTATCTATGAGTCTGTGGATAGAATTGGTGAATCATACACAATGATTAATGAAAATATTGCCTCTGGTACACTTGAATTTGAATCAGGCACTATTGGTAATGTATTATTTGATGCCAGATCCATTTTTATCATCCCGGAACAGCCAGCACTGGTACTTCATGGCAGTATGGGGGTGATGTACATGGCTGATCCGAATATGTTTGGTGGTGAAGTGAAAGTACTTATAAAAGGAAATACAGAGCCAATGATCATGACCTCAAGTCATGGGTATGAGGATGAATCCAGAGGGCTTGGTGTGGCTGAGATGGCTTGGTCAATCAGGCAGGGAAGGTCGAATAGGGCCAGTAAGGAAGCGGCTTACCATGCTCTTGAAGTACTTCATGGCATACGTATCAGTTCAGAGAGTGGTTTAAGGTATGAACTATCATCATCTTTTAGGAAATCATCACCATTGCCAAGAGGGTACAAGGGCGGTACTCATTTTGGAAAAATAGATGAAAGTGCTCTGGCACTGTAACCGTTAATCATAAAAAGTGTTAAAAAATGGCTATTGCGACAGTCTATGAGAGTTGTCGCAATAGCCTTGATTTTTTAAGATTCTATTTGATCTTCAGTTAAGTCGATAAAACCCTCATATAAGGATTCAAAATGAATAGACCAGTCTTCAACAGCAGTCTGAGAAGTTTCGCCAGACACAAGATGATCAAATTTGGTACTTAACTTATCCAGTGAATTGTCAATACGTGATTGGATGTTCTTGACGACATGTCGGTTGACGCCTTTAATCAGTATGATGAAGCATAAGTCATCAAGTCGTCCGATCACATCATGTTCACGCAAGGTACTGTTTAACATTGCAGCTGTCTGTTTGACAAATTGGTTCAATATCTCAGATTGACGAATCATCTTAGCTTTGAGTTTCACTGTAACGAAGCCATAAGTGGTATCAAATCGACGTAGATCATCATGGAATTGTCGGTGTTTGTATAATAAAGCATTTTTGTTATACACACCGGTCAGTTTATCAATGGCTTTTAAACCATGCAGTTCATCTTTGTAAATGATGGACTTATTCTTGCCTGTTTTCTTTGCTTCAAGAAGTGCTTTATCTGCGTAAGTAATGGCTTGGTTGAAATCGTCTTGAGTGTTATAGCTGAACTCATGCAAGCCGGAGCTAATGGTCATCGTTAGTGAACCGGAACCATAACTGACATGAGTATTTTCAAGATCCTTACGGATGTCCTCGATGATATCTCTAGCCTCGACGGCTGTCATAGGTAACATAACAATGAATTCTTCACCGCCATAACGACCGGTTATCCCTGTTTCACCTACTAAGCCATCAATCTTATCCGCAGCACTTCTTATTGCGATATCGCCTACATCATGACCATGGTTGTCGTTAATGCTCTTAAAGTTATCAATATCCATCATAGCAATGCTATAGATGTCTTGCTGATAGAGAATGGCTTGTTCCGCTAATCGGTAGAAACTTCTACGATTGTTAAGGCCGGTAAGTGGGTCCTTATTGGCTAGAAAACTAAGTTCTCTTTCGTAGATATATTGCTGTGTGATATTGCTGACAATACAGAAGTTGCCCTCAAATTTGTTGTTGTCATAAATCATGGCAACAAACTTAAGATCAAGGATAACTTTGTCACCTGTAGTAAGATTCGTCAATTCGCTTTGTCTACTTGCGACGCCACTGGACATCATTTCGATCCAGATGGAGATACGGTCATCGTCTGTCAATCCGAGTCGGTTCATGAGATCCAAGTTATTCAGCTGCTCACCGGCATCTATGCCAAGATATTCAAAAACCTGTCTATTAATGGATTCAAGGCGTTGGGCTTCATAGACTTGATTAACAAACTTCTGCCCGATGATATCAGGCATTATTGCAGCTTCAGGAAGTGTTTGAAAGAAATAGCCTTGGGTGGAGTTCTCGAAGAAAGCATCAATCTGCCGTTCCTTTTTAGTAAGGAAACCTTTTGTTTGAACTAAGTCAGTGATGTTATAACAGGTTGCCATTAAGCCGGTAACAACATCATCTGATAACAACGGTTGGATAAACATATCCAGTTCCATCATCTCGTTTGTGGCATTCCTGGCTTTAATCTCAATTCGCCTAGGTTCCTCAGAACTAAAGACATGGCCAAGAGTAAACATCAGCTCGTTCTGAATTTCTATATTATAATCCCACATTGGTAATTCCCAAGCGGGTAAGTCGATTAATTCTTCAGAAGGCTTGCCTATAAGTTTGCAAGTAGCACTGTTAACAAAGGTGACAGTAAGGTCAGTTGACATAATGAATATTATTTCTTTGAGTTTATCGATTAGATATAATTCATAACCATTCATAGAGTGCACCTCCGTATCGTGTAATCCAATCATAGCATAATTTTAGTGTGGAATGTTATAAAACAGTGTTTGGCGAGCTTATGGCCAGAGTATATATTCTATTGGCTTACCGCGATATTTGCAATGAATATTTTTCATTACCTCATTGTGGCAATATTTCTTTCGATATGGCGCTGGAATTTGGACGATAAAAAGCGTATCCTATAAGTTAGAACTGTTAGAATACAAACGATTATAGAGGAGATAGGTATGTCCGAAATCAATAGAATTTTTCCAGAAGGATTTCTTTGGGGCGGTGCAACAGCGGCCAATCAATATGAAGGTGGTTATGATGCAGGCGGTAAAGGTTTATCATCAGTGGATTTGATACCGCATGGTAAAGAACGTATGAGAATTGCTACTGGGAATATCGACCAGTTGTCCATTAAGGATGAATGCTTCTATCCAAGTCATCTTGGCGTGGATTTTTATAACCGATATGAAGAAGATATTCGTCTAATGGCAGAAATGGGCTTTAAAGTATTTAGAATGTCTCTTAATTGGGCAAGAATATATCCGACAGGTGAAGAAGCTGAGCCAAATGAAGAGGGACTGGCTTTCTATGACCGTGTCTTTGATACTTGTCTTAAATACGACATTGAACCGTTAGTTACTTTGTGTCACTTTGATGTTCCAGTGGCAACGATTGAGAACTTTGGCGGTTGGCGAAACAGGAAGATGATTGACCTGTTTGTTAAATATAGCGAGACCGTTCTAAGACGTTATAAAGACAAAGTCAAATATTGGTTGACCTTCAACGAAATCAATATGATTCTTCACCTGCCATTCATGGCTGCCGGTGTTGTGATCAAAGAAGGAGACAATAAACTTCAGGTATGCTATGAAGCAGTTCACCATGAATTGGTGGCAAGTGCTATGGTCACTAAGATTGCCCATGAGATTAATCCAGCGATACAAGTGGGGTGTATGCTTGCAGCGGGTAGAACGTATCCTAACACTTGTCATCCGGATGATGTTTGGGCTGCGATGCAAAAAGACAATGAGGGATATGGCTTAATTGATGTGCAGTCAAGAGGCGCATACCCAGCATTCTTACTCAAAGAACTTGAAAGAGAAGGTATAAAGATTCCTTTTGCTGATGGGGACAAAGAGCTTCTTAAAGAGCACACCGTTGATTTTATCTCCATATCCTATTATGCATCCAGACTTACAAGTGGTGACAAAGAATTGCTGAAAAAGCAGACAGACGGTAATGTGTTCGCTACTATGAAGAACCCTTATCTAGAAGCTTCACAATGGGGATGGCAGATTGACCCACTTGGTCTTAGAATCACGCTGAACTCCATGTATGACCGTTATCAAAAACCAATCTTCATTGTTGAGAATGGTCTTGGCGCTAACGATGTAGTAGAGGAAGACGGCAGTATTCATGATGACTACAGAATCGAGTACTTGAGACAACATCTTTTGACGATGCATGATGCTATTGAACTCGATGGCGTAGAAGTGATGGGTTATACATCATGGGGATGTATCGACCTTGTTAGCGCTAGTACAGGTGAAATGAAGAAACGATATGGCTATGTCTATGTGGACCGTGATAATGAAGGCAACGGCACATTTAACAGAAGTAAGAAGGACTCTTTCTTCTGGTATAAAGAGGTCATTGGGACGAATGGTGCTTGTTTGAAGTAGATGACCGGATAAGTGATTAGTTGTGTAAAGGATGCAGTGAGTTGGTGAACTTACTGCATCCTTTTTTCGATACCTAAAAGCCACCTTTTAGAAAATGGAAGAGATGAATTTCAGCGTATTCTTCTACTGAATATTAAATGGAAAGCATCAGGTGAATGAATTGTTTAGTGGCTTTGCTGGGCGTCTTTGATGTGATGATACCGTATGGAATCGCATAGGGAACATCAAGGGGGATAGAGGTTATTGAAGGGTGTATATCATTCCATCCTTCAAGAGATAACAGTACGTAATGTTGTTCCATACAGCCATTGAACAAGTTGATATTATAGTGGTGTGGAACATCAATAATTCGAGTGCCCAGATTATTGTTTTCAATGTCATCCCTTAGTTGATCATTGATAGGACTTACACCGCGACGAGTCATCATCAGTTTTTCTGACTTTAGATCAGAAAGTTGGAGTTTATCATGTCTTGCTAGGGGGTGGTTTTTTGACATTGCAATACAAAACTTTTCAGAGCCGAGTTGAGTGAATTGGCAATAGTTCTTTGCAATGGAGGAGTTATAGACACCCATATAGAAGTCAAACCTTTTGCCGACTTCCTGTTGAGGATTGACTGTTTCTTCAAAAGGTACGATTCTTAAGCTGAATCCTGGATAACGATCGCTGATCTGGTGCCATGTGTTCAACAATAACTGACCGGAATATAGCAGTGATGAACCCATGCTGATCTGTTGTTGAGACTCAGACTGGGCTTTAAGAGCACGTTCAATCGATTTTTCAGCAAGTTTGATAAAATCTTTGGCATCCTTATAAATGGACTCACCTGACTTCGTCAACTGAACCCCACGCGGGGTACGGGATAATAGGGTTAAACCTAGCCTTTTTTCCAGTTGATTCATCTGTTTCATGATGGCGGTGGAAGAGGTGAAGAGGCGATCACCAGCTTTTGCGAAACTACCGGATTCAACAACGATTATAAAGACTTTAAGTAAAGGATCGTACATAGTGACCTCCGAATGTGTATAAACTATTAGTTGATACTATGCTAACCTTTTGGTGATTCTATGTCAACGTACATTGGTGTAAAATAAATACATGAGAAAGCACGATTAAGAATAAAACCACAATATGATGGAGGTCAAACAATGGATTATATTAAATTCGGGAATACAGGTATGGACGTTTCACCGTTATGCCTTGGCGGTATGAGCTTTGGGGATTCTACTAAAGGCTTTCATGAGTGGGTACTTGATGAAGGTAGGACAAAGGAGCTGATTAAATTAGCTTTGGACCAAGGGATTAACTTCTTCGATACAGCCAATGTCTATGCTGAGGGTACAAGTGAAGCATATATGGGTAAAGCATTAAAAGAACTGGCAAATAGAGATGAAATAGTTCTAGCGACCAAAGTGTTTGGAACAATGCATAAGGGACCAAATGGAAGAGGGCTGTCACGTAAAGCCATCATGAGTGAAATCGACAAGAGCTTACAACGTCTAGGGACGGACTATGTTGATCTCTATATCATTCACAGATGGGATTACAATACGCCTATCGAAGAGACTATGGAAGCATTAAATGATGTGGTGAAAGCAGGCAAAGCACGATATATCGGTGCTTCTGCCATGTACGCATGGCAGTTCCAGAAAGCACTGTATACAGCCGATAAAAATGGTTGGACAAAGTTCATATCCATGCAGAATCATTTGAATCTGATTTATCGTGAGGAGGAACGTGAGATGTTGCCGCTTTGTAGAGATCAGAAAATTGCTGTAACACCTTATAGCCCAATGGCCGGAGGCAGATTAACAAGAGACCCAGACGAACATTCCCTAAGAGGTGATACGGATAAAATCATACGTATGAAATACGACCAATCAGCAGAAAAGGATGCTATGATCATTAAACGCGTTGGTGAGATTGCAGAAAAACTTGGCGTTAAAAGAGCTCAAGTTGCCCTAGCTTGGGTCATCCAAAAGAATGGGGTGACAGCACCGATCATTGGAGCGACGAAAGAGTATCATATTACAGATGCGGTAGATGCATTGAAAATAAAATTATCAGAAGCAGACGTTGCATACCTTGAAGAAGCTTATGTACCACATGAAATTGTGGGCGCTGAGTAAACGCGATATATGGAAGCAGTGTGTCTAAGGATCGGAATGACAATGTCACATATTAATAAGCAAAATGGTAAGTATGAATCAATGGTGGGAAGATAGAATATGGATCATAAAAATGGGCATGGTAATATCATATATTTACTGACATTCATAAGTTTTCTATTAGGGATATTACAATTTGTGTTCTCTGGGATATTGGATCAGGTTGCGGCCTCTATTGGGGTATCGGTCTCAGTTGCCGGACAGCTGATAACCTCATTTTCTCTAGGGAGTGCCATTGGAACACCTATTGTCGTATTGTTGACAGCGAAAGTGAATAAGAAAGCTGTATCATTAAGCGCCCTTATTGCTGTCTGGGTTAGTGTAATGATCACGATCTTTGCCAAGAATTTTTCTATGATGTTGCTTGCACGAATCATATTGGGTGTAGGCTTTGGCGTCTATACTGTCAGTGCATATAGTATCATAGCTGAGATATCTGAGACTGGAAGATTGGCAAGATCAATGGCAAACCTTGCTATAGGAGCAAGTGCGGCACTGATTATTGGTGTACCTGCAGCTAGATTGATTGCTGATGACTATGATTGGCGTGTCATTTTCATTGGCATCGGTGTATTGATGCTGTTAGTCATACTTATTTTGGCCAAAACACTGCCACGAACCGATGGAGAAAAACCAATACCTTTAAGAGAACAGCTTATTCAACTGAAACATCCAAAGATACTCATTGCATTCTGTGTTACTATCTTCATGTTCATCAGCTACGCATCCGTCAACACTTACATCGCACCCTTTATGCTAGAGGTACTATCCATGTCCAGTAAAGGGATCAGCATAGTGCTGGTATTGCTAGGTATTGTCAGTTTGGTTGGGGCTAAAAGTGGGGGACATCTATCGGATATCTTTAGTCCAAGAAAGATGTTATCTATTGGGATGCTGGCTCAGACTATCTGTTTATTACTTATTTTAGTTCTTCCTATGAGCCAATGGGTAACAGTCCCGTTATTGTTGCTTTGGGCGTTATCAGCATGGGTATCAGGTCCCTTGCTGAATGTGAATTTGGTTACGGTAGCGCCTAGCGCTGCTTCAATCCTGCTTAGCCTGAATAGCTCATTCGTTCAACTCGGCTTTGCTATTGGTGCAATTACAGGAGGGATTGCCGTTGATACCATGGGGGTATCATCTATCGTTATTGTTGGCGCTATAGGCGTAATCATTGCTACTGGTCTTGGGGTTTATTCTTTTCGGACATCAACGGTTTAGAAGCAGATTAGAAAACGAAGCTTAAAATAATTATCATATGAAGTAGCCATACGACTTTAACTTTCTTGAGCGAATAGTCCTATTTGATTTATTACTGGAGAGTGTTGAGGAAATGAAACGGCACATGGAAGGCAAGATAGATTTAAAGACAACAACATATGAAATTATTGAAGTACCGGAAATATCTCCTGAAAGAATTAGGGCAATAAGGAAGCACATGGGAATGATGCAAGAAGTATTTGGTAAACTTAAGAAGCAGGTGTGTTCAGAAGTGGCGGTGTGGGTATATTTGCCGGAGAACAATTGGTTCATATGGCGCCGCCAGCAGACTTAGTGCCTGAACAAATTAGTGCTCTTATCAGCTGGGCAGAGTCTTCGGAAATTCATCCCTTGATAAAAAGCTGTGTTTTTCATTATGAATTTGAGTTCATTCACCCTTTTGCAGATGGTAACGGTAGAATGGGGCGAATGTGGCAGACGTTGATTCTTTATAGATGGAAAACTGTATTTGGTTGGTTACCAGTGGAAACGCTGATCAAGGAGCGCCAAGAAAAGTATTATGAGGTACTTGGGATGTGCGATAAGGCCGCGGATTCAGGTTTATTTATTGAATTTCTTTTGGAAGCAATCCGCGATGCATTATATGAACTTGAGGGTACCGAACAAGTTGGCGTACAAGTGACCGAACAAGTAGAAAAGCTCTTGGATGTAATAGGTGAAGAGCCGTTAGCTGGAAATGAGCTTATGAAATTACTCGATTTGAAGCACAGGCCAACATTTAGAAAAAATTACTTGCTTCCAGCGCTTGAAGCAGGTTTGGTTGAGATGACTATTCCAGACAAACCCAATAGCAGCAAGCAAAAATATAGAAAAGTTAAAAGTTAGAGTATATTTTATTTCAATATATAGGAGCCCGTTGGATTGGAAATGTTGCCGATTCCGCGGTTTTTTTGATCGGTAGTTCGACTAGCAATGAACAGCTATGCAAATTTTGATTTGAGGTGATGTATTCAGGTGGATATTTTTATTATTGGGTTAATCAATATTGCTTTTTGCTATGCCATTTTAAAAAATATATTAGAGAAAAAGGCGTAAAAGGTAATTCTTGGAAAGATATAATAGATATCAAGATTATTCTACTTGCGATTATTGTTATAATACAGATTGTACTTTTTCTCTTTAGTTTATAGGTTTTTAGTTTTTCACTCTAAATTGAAATTTATTGGGCTGTAACTAGATGTGTCTGCTGACCTAAATGGCCGAAAAATGAAGCAGTTTCACACTCAAAAAGCTCTTTCTTATTGACTTGAAAGAGCTTTTTGGGGTTAAACATTGAAGTATCTTTGATATTCATTTTTAACCGATGCCTGTGATAATTTAGCATATACTTGAGTGGTATTAATTTTACTATGTCCTAGGATTTTCTGGACCGATGTAAGTGAAGCACCATTTTCAAGAGCAGTCGAGGCGAAGGTGTGACGCAGCCGGTGTGGGTAAAGGTGAATGTTGCATCTTTTACCAATGGATGTTATCTCATCTTGCAAAGCTCTGGTAGATACTTGCTTATAAGGATACCTAAGTTGGGTGAATAAGTAAGGGCTATCACCTTTACGGTTATCATGATAGCGTTTTAAATACATTAAGCATTTTTCATTGAGATAACAGTATCTGACTTTGGAGCCTTTACCAGTTACATGGAATTCACCGGTAATCACATCTCTGTAAAATAGATTTCGCGTCTCACTGATTCGGCAGCCACTAGCGAGCAAAAATTCAAAGACAGCTCTTTGTCTATCTGCGTTACAAGTTTCGCGACAAACTTCAATGTCAATTACACTTAGTCCTTCTCTTACATTCTTGGTGTATTTGGGATAATGTAGGAATTTGGCGGGATTGTATTCAATTATATCGTAAGCGCTCAATAATAAACCGGCTACACAAAACAGGAGTATTTCACTACAATAAAATGATAGCAAAATACTCCAACTCCCAAAACAAAGACTTAAATTTTACACCTCTCCTGCATATGCTCTGACCAAGGCATTAGCATGTTAAGAACTTCCGACTGATCTTTGTAATCAGACATGAAGGTTAGTACCGTTTCGAGATACTTTAGGATATTTAAGTTGTTTGCTTTTACAGTCTCTGTGAGACTGTAAATGATGGAGCTGGCTTTAGCGCCTTTAACCGTGTCATGGAACAGAAAGTTCTTTCTTCCAACAGCATATGGACGGGCTATATTTTCGGCTAAGTTGTTGGAGATTGAGCATCTACCATCTAGAAGATAGTTTTCCATGTATGGTTTCTGGTTCCTTGCATAAGTGACAGCTTTAGCTAATCGGCTACCACCGGTTGGGTTGACGGATTCAAGCCAAGCCCAATAAGCCTTCCAGACAGGTGCTTCTGTCTCGAGGCGTAGCTGTTTTCGCTTGTCTGGATCTAAATCCATGTAGTGCTTTTCAAGGTCAAACAGCTGATTACAATACTCCCGACCAATCTCTGCCGGTAGAGCAGATTGGTTTTTAGGCTTTTTCTTCCGACGTGCTGCAGGTATGGCTTCATGCCAGTAACGTCGCATATGAGCTAGGCAACCACATCTTGTAACACCTACCAGCTTGTTGTATCCTGTGTATCCATCACAGGTGAGATAGCCTGAAAAGTCGCCAAGGAACTTAACCGGATAATCACCACTTCGACCCGGCTGGTATTCGTACAGCCGTATCGGAGGCAATCCGTCGTTACCCGAAGCGTACAACCACATGTATGACTTGGATGTAGCTGCACGACCATCTTCCTTTAATACCTGGCAAGTGGTCTCATCAGCATTGATAAATTCTCGCTCAAGTAACAACTTGTGAAGATGATCATAAATCGGATTCATATAATCCATAGCACAGGTATTCACCCAGTTTGCCAGTGTAGCTCTGGAAAGTTCTACACCCATTTGTTCCAGATCTTTTGACTGACGATACAATGGCATGCTGTTTACATATTTTTGATACATGATATGAGCAACCGTTGATGGTGACGCTAAACTGTGTTTCATCAATGGGGCTGGAACAGTGGCTGCTTTAATGACGGGTTCATCATCCTCTTTACACAGAGGGCACATCATCGTTTCCCGGATGTAGTGAATTCGTTCCACTTTAGCGGGGGTAATGCGAAGTTCCTCACGGACAAACTTTTTACCAAGGACAACCATCTCAGTACTGCAGAAGGAACATTGTTTATCTTCATCAGCCAACTGCACGAGAACCTCAACAATCGGTAGGTTCTTAAGCAAATCCTCACGGGTACGCTTTTTCTTCCGTGGCTTCTTGTCAGTGCCACCAAGAATGGTTTCTACTGTAGGTTCATCCTCGGATGGATCGACACTGGCTTCAACCTCATTGAAGAAGCTTTGCTGACCCGGTGTTACGTCATCTGCTGTTTTTAACTTTTCACTGGAAGCGCCGAAGATTTTATTCTTAAGGTATTCCACTGTTTCGTTAAGATTAGCAATGGTCTGGGTTAGCTCCTGTATTTGGTTTTGCTGTGCTTCATTCTGCTGCCTAAGATAATTATTGTTGTCTTTCGACTGCTCTAATGCATCCTTTAACAGCTGAATGAGTTCCTTTTGTTCTGCTTGATTCATCACATTTTCGCTCTTTCTTTTATTGCTATTATTATAGCGAAAAGCATGAAAATAAGCGAATCCAGAGGTAGCTGACATATGGCATTTTTACCAAAGTAAAACCGTGGATAACTGGGTGAAAATCTGTATGATTCATAAGATTGAGCTTTGGTTGTTCACAGTTGAAGTCTGTCATAAAAGAGATTCATTGAATGGCGAATCACAACTGTGGATAAGAGACTTTTTACAATGAACTCTCTGAAAAACAGACAAAATACCCTGATATATTTTCTCTGTTTTGCACAAAGCATTTAGTAGTCACGTTTTTGTTTGTTTGCTTTAATGGCTTTTGGTTGATCAATGGACAAGCCTTCCATAAGCCAACGAAATTCCTGGCGGGATAAAGCCCTTACTTCGGCTTCATTTCGTGGCCATTGGAACTTTCCGCTGTTATCAAGTCTTTTGTATAGCATCACGAAACCCGTCTTTTCAAAGTGTAATGCTTTGATTCTGTCACGGCTGCGTCCACAGAATAGAAAGACTGCATTGGCATAAGGATCCATTTCATAAGTGTCACGAATAATGGCCATCAATCCATCGATACTTTTTCTCATGTCAGTTCTACCAGTAATGATATAAATTTTCTGAACACGAGATAGATCGCCTAACATAAGGCCCTCAAGGATTGTAAGGTATTTTCGATCGTTGCTTTAGCAGCACTGTTAAGAATCTCAACAGTAACACCGCCGACGTTTAAACGGAGCGCAACTTCGTTTGAACGGATTGATTCTTTCACTGGAGCAGGTTCTTCCTGATGAAGTTTTACTTCAATAACAGCTTGTTCCTCAAAAGTGACAGGCTTGCGTAGATTATCGACACAAGCTTTCTCACGAAGAATCTTTAGTTTGTTGTAAAAGGTGCTCGGTGGGATTTGATTTATTCGGCACCATTCGCTATCTGGATAACCACTGGATTTACAATCCTGTATGAGGCTAATCCATTCAGCGTCTGTACGTCGTTTATGAGCCATATTTTTACTCCTTCCCGGTTGAGAGTTAGAGTAAAAAGCTACCAATAGCTAAGCGGATCAATGAAACTTGGAGTAATTCACTCTAACTTTTAGGGGAATTATCTCATAAACATATGGGCGAGAATAGCCGGGTGGTTATTATGCGCTTACATTATATCTTCCATTTCCATCCATTCCCAGAATGATTTGATGCAGGAGATAATGCCACATATTGAGGTCAGTGTATTGTTGTGGCTTTTGTAGTGGAGAAAATCTCTAAGATCATTGATTGTAATGTTTTTTACTGGTTTATTTATATAGTAGGTAAGCTCTTGCAGCATATAGAAGTAGATTCTTAGTGTGCTCTTAGATAGACCATCAAACTCTCGGGTTTTCAAATATGTTTGAATGTGTTCTGGTAAATCTGTTGTAGTAACCGGATAGTTTGGAAGAGGTTCAACTCGATAGTTAGCTAAAGTAGAATCAATGATGTTTGATGCGAGTATGTAGTCAGTAAGGATTCCTTCGTCGTCAAGTCGGTCTAGAATTATTTTTGTAACACTTCGCATAAGATCACCTCACCTTTAGTATATACCCTAATACTGTTAGAAAGCTGCATTGAAAACAAAAAAGCACTTTACAATATGGCATATACGCCATATACTATAATTAGAGACGAAGTCAGGGGAAAAGTTATGTTTGAGATTATTTTTTATGAAAAATCTGATAATGATAAACCAGTTGAAGACTTCTTAGATAGCCTAGAACCCAAAATGCGAGCAAAGCTGGTTGGAACACTCCAGATATTACAAGAAAAAGGAAACAGTTTAAGAGAACCTTATACTAAACACTTAGATGACGGAATTTTTGAAGTAAGGGCTAAGGTTGGCAGTAATATATCAAGAACACTGTTTTTCTTTATGGTTGGGAAGAAGATAATTTTGACCAATGGATTTATCAAAAAGAGTCAAAAGACACCACCACGAGAGATTGAGATTGCCAAAGAACGGCGTACTGATTATTTAGAAAGGATTGAAGCGAATGAAAACACTAAATAAATATGTTGATGAGCAGATGAAGAATGAAGACTTCAAGGATGCCTATGATGATCAGAAACAAGAGATGGAGATTGTCAGGGCTGTGATTGATGCAAGAAATATTATGCATTTAACGCAGAAGGAACTTGCGACCGCTACAGGTATATCTCAAGCTGATATTAGTAAAATAGAGAATGGTACCAGAAACCCAAGTCTGAAAATGCTTAAGAGATTGGCTGAAGGAATGGGGATGGAGCTTGAACTTAAATTTGTACCTAAGCACGGTAAAGAGCTTGCAACACATTAGAATAATACATGAGTAACAGGAGATTTTCATATATTTGAGAATCTCCTGTTGTTTCATTTCTGGGCCGTCTTACTCGGTAATAGATGCTTCTGGAATTGGTTATGCAAGTAATGTATAATTGAATCTAGAAGCATTACTATCTTTTGGGGGCAATTCTGCCTGAAGTTTCCTACACCAATTTGACGCTAGCAGTCGTCAATTCGTCATTGACAAGAAGAAATCATCCATGTTATAGTCAATTTGTAATAAAGTGAATCCCTTCGCAGCAAAGGTGCTGTGAGTTTAGGAGTGTTACTGACTCGATCAGGCAGGCCTTTTACATGATGCTGTTATGGAACAGCTTTATGTAGGGGCTTTTTTTATTGCTTTTTCGAGAGAATGGTCACTGGTATGATGCTTCTTAATCACTGAGGATCATACGAATTATGGGGTGTTTTACAGACAATAAAGAAATGGGACTGAACGTATGAAGATTAAACAAATCTTGAATAACAACGCCGTCTTGGTAAGCAAGGGCAGTAATGAACTGGTTGTTCTGGCAAACGGTATCGGCTTTTCCAAGAAGGTTGGACAAAAAATTACTGAAGCAGATGTGGATAAGATCTTTGTACTGGAAACCCATGAGATGGTAGAGCATTTTAGTTATCAGCTAAGCAAGGTGGAGCCGGAACTGCTATTGCTTGTTGAAAAAATTGTGGCATACGGAGAACAGGAATTTGGACTTAAGATCAGAGATTACATCTATCTTACTTTACTGGACCATATTTCGTACACGTTGAAACGTTTCAAGGATGGCATTGTTTTTGATGGTCCATTGCACTGGGAGATTAGGCGATTCTATAAGAAAGAATACACCATAGCCCAGAAAGCGTTGGCGTACATCTATGAATACAATGGTGCTGTATTACCTGAAAGTGAAGCCAGTGCCATTGCACTGCATTTCATTAACATTCGTTATAACAATACGGATATGCATGAAACAGTTCAGATCACGAAGATTGTCAATGATTTGATCAATATCGTCAAATATGAGTATAAGATTAATTTTGACGTGAATTCCTTTGATTACAGCCGCTTTGTCACTCATGTACACTACTATGCTCAGCGCATTGCCCATAAGGAAATAAAGGAATCTAGAGGTGAGAATGACCTTTACCTTCAATTGAAGAACTTATACCCGTTGGCTTACAAATGCGTGCAAAAAATCAAACTTTATGTCTATAAGACCCATAATGTATTGATGACAGAAGATGAAGAAGTCTATCTCATCATTCATATTCAAAAAGTAACACAACCTAAGAAGGAGTAAACGAATGGATTACAACAAATTAGCATCATCGATCCTGGATCAGGTCGGTGGTCAAAAGAACATAGAAAAGCTCATCCACTGTGCAACAAGATTACGTTTCACATTAAAGGATGACAATAAAGCGAATGCTGATGCCATAAAAGAACTACGTGGTGTCTCAGGCGTTGTTAATGGTAATGGACAATTTCAAGTTATCATCGGCCCAGACGTTGCAAGTGTCTATGACGCCTTGTTAAGCCTTGGTGTTACTGGCGGTGATGCTGGTGAAAAAAAGGAAGGAAAGATCTGGGACAATGTCCTTGAGTTCATCTCCAGCAGCTTCACACCAATTGTTGCCGTTATTACAGCTGGTGGTATGTTGCAGGTATTAATCTCTATCTTGGCAATGGCCGGGGTGATGTCTGACACTAGTGATACTTATTTGGTACTGTATCAAGTGACTCAAGCGGCATTTTTCTTCCTTCCAATATACCTTGGTTACTCTGTAGCAAGTAAGTTCAGAATTGACCCATTCCTAGGAATGATGCTTGGTGGTGTGTTGGTATTACCAGGTATGACTTCATTGCTTGGGCAAGAAGGTGGCATTACATTATTCGGGTTCTCCGTTGCCAATGTTACTTATAGCTCATCTGTCGTTCCGATTCTACTAGGTGTTTGGTTCATGTCCTACATCTATAAGTTCGCAGATAAATATGTGCCAAGTTTCTTGAAGTTCATTCTTAGACCATTGATCACAATTGCGATTGCTGCACCTGTAACGTTATTGGTGCTTGGGCCATTGGGTGGTCGTGTCGGTCAAGTCGTTGCAGATGTCATGGCGTTCCTTATGGATGGCTATGCGCCAATTGCCTTGATGTTGATGGGTGCTTTTGCACAGTTGCTTGTTATGACAGGTATGCACTATGCGTTGGTACCAATTCTTATTGCGACATTTACAACCTTTGGTTATGATAACCTGATTGTACCAGGTATGATGTGTGGTCTTGCTGCAGAGACTGGCGTATGTCTTGCAGTCGGTTTCAAATCAAAAGATCCAGAGTGGAAACAACTTGGATTCTCCACAGCCATCACATCTTCAATGGGTATTACAGAACCAGCCCTTTATGGTGTTACATTGAAGCTTAAAAAACCATTGATTGCGGTTATTATTTCTGGTGCTCTTGGTGGTCTATACGCTGGTATTACTGGTGTCAAAGCATATGTTCTTATTGCATCTTTTGCTTCTTTGCCAACGTTTATGGTGACAACAGCCAACCTTGTCAACGCGGTGATCTCAGTGGCCATTACTTTAGTGGCAGCTTTCGTTATTACTTGGCTAATGGTTAAACAAGAAGACTTTAATCCTAAGGCAAAAGTTGCTCAAGGAAAGACAGAGACAAGAGAACCATTGCTAGGTAAAGAAGTAGTGATCAACGCTTGTACAGAAGGTGCTACAGTTAAGCTTAGTGATGTCAATGACGCAGCATTTTCATCAGAAGCATTAGGAAAAGGTTGTGCGATCAAGTCAAGTGATGGTAAGATCTATGCCCCAGCGGACGCTGAAGTGACGGCAATATTCCCTACGAATCATGCTATCGGATTAACAACAGCGGATGGTATTGAGACATTGATTCACGTGGGTATCAATACGGTGAGTCTTAAAGGCGAGGGCTTTAAGCCATGTGTTGCTTCTGGTGTGGCAGTCAAACAAGGGGACTTGCTTCTTGAGTTTGACGATGCATTCATTCAAAGCAAAGGCTTTGACTCTACGGTCATGATGGTTGTTACGAATACGGATAAATTCCTGGATGTCATAGCGACGGATAAGTCAGATGTAACTAAGAACGATGGATTATTGACGGTGGTGAGCTAATGGCATTTCCAAAAGGTTTTTTATGGGGTGGCGCAACGGCGGCCAACCAGTACGAAGGTGCATTTAACGAAGATGGTAAAGGGTTGGCTTGTGCCGACCTGATTACCGGCGGTACTCATAAAGTACCAAGAAAGATTACAGAATATATAGAAGACGGTCATTGGTATCCAAGCCATGAAGCCACAGATTTTTATCACCATTATAAAGAGGACATTCAACTCTTCGCAGAATGTGGGTTCAAGTCATTTCGTTTTTCCATTAATTGGACGAGAATATTTCCACTAGGAATAGAAGATAAGCCAAATGAAAAAGGTCTTAAATTCTATGATGATGTATTAGATGAGTTGAATAAATATGGCATCGAACCGGTAGTGACCATTGCTCATTTTGATGTGCCGGCATATCTCTCCGAAAAGTATGATGGATGGTACAGCAGAGAACTGATTGATCTGTATGTGAAATATTGTGAAGCCATTTTTACCCGTTATAAAGGTAAGGTAAAGTATTGGTTGACCTTTAATGAAATCAATACAGCAACCTTGAATCTAGGTAATTTCCTGTCCTTAGGTATCAAGACAGGTTCATGTGAGTTTACCAGACAGCCTGAAGACTTATCAAAACGTTATACAGCACTGCATAATCAGTTTGTCGCCAGTGCAAAAGCGGTTGCACTTGGTCATAGCATTGATCCGGCTTATCAGATTGGTTGCATGATCTCATATATGCCAAGATACCCTCACACGTGTAAGCCACAGGACGTTCTTATCGCCAAACAGGAAGAGAATATGCATTCTAAATTCTGTGGTGATGTTCAGGTGAAAGGCCAGTACCCATACTATGCTATGAAGTACTTTGAACAACAAGGCATCAATGTTCAAATGGAAGAGGAAGACAAGGCAATATTGGCAAATGGCTGTGTAGACTATTATGCTTTCTCCTACTATCTTACACTGTGCTGTTCAGCCGATGCGGATGTTGAGAAGAACGGCCATAGTATGATTGGTGGTTCAGGGGTCAATAACCCTTACTTGAAGCAATCTGAATGGAATATGATGATTGATCCGGTTGGCCTTAGAATAGCTTTGAATGATCTTTATGACCGTTATCAGGTGCCATTGATGATTGTCGAGAATGGTATCGGTGCTTTTGATCAAGTAGAAGACGATGGGACAATCAATGATCCGTATCGAATTGATTATCTTAGACAACACATTGTTGAGATGGATAAAGCCATTGAAGACGGTGTTGACTTGATTGGTTATACCATATGGGGATGTGTTGATATTGTCAGCGCATCAACTGGTGAGATGGCCAAAAGGTATGGCATCATCTATGTGGATAAGCATGATGATGGTTCCGGGGATCTAAGTCGAAGTAAGAAAGCTTCTTTTGACTGGTATCAAAAAGTCATAGAGACCAATGGTGAAGTTCTCTAGAATCAAACGATATAAGGACTAAGGCAAAACGTCTAGCATCATTCTCGTAAGAGAAGATAGCTAGACGTTTTTTCTATGAATGGGAGCAGTATGGACAAGATTCTTCCCAATTATGAAAATGATAGAGTCACTAAAGGGCGATCATGGTATAGGAGATATCAGGGCTATTCACTCTGCATTTTCCTTTAGAGTGCCAGGTACAATCAAGAATCATCGTCTTTTGAACACTCATCTCGCAGGCGGTGGCTTACTTGATACAGGCATATATAACTTTCATTTTGCCAATGCCTGTCTAGGAAAAATATCAGTGAAGACAGTCGGATTAGCCTCAATTGGTACAGATGAGCACCATATAGAAGTGGATGAACAAGCCTGTTACATAGCCATGTACGATCAAGGGGAACTTGTATCAATGTCCAGTGGTGTAAGAACCAATATGCAGGATACAGCAAGAATCTATGGCACTAAGGGTTATATTGAGATTCCAGTATTCTGGAAACCAACAGAGATGACTGTTGTCATAGATGGTAAAGAAGAACGCCAAGAGTTAAGAGTACTGCAACGGATAGGTGGCATTGAAGATGAAGGCTACCAGTATGAAATTGCGCATGTGAACGACTGTCTTAGAAAAGGGTTAAGAGAATCGCCTGTGGTGACATGGGAAGAGAGCTTATCGGTAATAAAGCAGTGTGATGAATTGAGGGGACGGTGGGGGCTTAAGTATCCTTTTGAATGAGTAAAAGGTTAGTTATTTTCTTGTATCGACTTTTTTCTAAACCTAAGAGGTGATACACTGACACTTTTCTTAAAGGCTTTTGAGAAACCGGATGCTGTCTGAAAACCTATACTTTCAGCGATTTGCTGCATGGATAAATCAGAGGTCACTAATAATTCTTTAGCAACTTCGACACGGTGAGTATTAATGATTTCTTGATAAGTCATCCCGGTGGTTCTGTGGATGAGACGTCCTAAGTATGAAGGATCGTAATGATACTTTATTGCCAAGCCCTCTAAGGTGATTGTTTGTAACTCGTAGTGTATTTCATCTAATATTGCAGGTATTGCATGTATAGCATTACTCTTCTCTTCTGAGCGGATGTTTTGGTATTCTTCACTGGTCGAAGTTCTGAGTAAATGTAAGAACATAGTCTCTAAGCTGCTGATACAGAGTTCCGTTGCGTAAGGTTTAAAGGAGTAGTATTCTGCGAAGATAGCACGTACAGATGAATGAAAACCTGGCGTTGGCGGAATGGTAAAGAGAAGATATCCAGGTCCGTTAGTTAAAAGGCTATTTTGAAAGAAAGTAGTTAGCAAAGTGTTGCTTTTAATACGCTTAAAAAAACGTTCGTTGAATATGTCAGTTCTTATTAGCAAGCAGATTACGATGCTTGTGCTGTTGTCAAGTTGAAGGTCGTGGGCAGAATTTGGTGCTAGAATGATTAATGTATTTTCCTTTAGTAATAGGGTATTAGATTCTGTAAGAACCTTTACATTTCCTGACATAACATAATATAAGGCAAAGGCATCGTAGCGATGTAAACCAGAGAAAGAATGATAGGTTTGCATATAAGCTTGTATAGGTGTATCCAATGCTAAGAAGGGTGCTTTATTTCTTTCTAAGGAGTACAGTACTCTTTTTTTCGTTTGCATGACGGACGGTATATTTACTGGTGTCTGATTCATATATTCTCGGAAGTCATGGGGGCGATGAATGTTCCATTGATAGAAGTCAATACTTGGAAGCTGGTCAGAATGTTGGAGTTTATGATTGGCCTTCAATTGATCGACAGCTTCATCAAATCGAATTACGTGTCCGGTTGAATTGTAAGCTAAATCGATTTGATCTTGAATTTGTTTATATGTTACATATTCCATGGTATGTAGTCACTTTCACTAATTATATATCGCATTTATCATTATATCAAAGTAATGAGTACTATTATATTGTATTTAGGGAAAAAGTAAAAGACGTAAATGGACAAGAAAAAATATGAAATAACCGCTGTGAACATTTTTACTGAGGTGACTATTGGTATGATGTATGAAAATATGACTACAAGGAGAAAATAGATGAAAATCGAAACAATTCAATTATGGGATAGCAGAGAAGATGTTGAACTAACAATGTTCCTCCATATGCCTGATATGTTCATACCAAATCCATTAAAAAAACCAGCATTAATTGTCTGTCCAGGAGGCGCTTATATGAGTTGTCCTCGCCATGGTAACGAGGGAGACCCTGTAGCGATGACCTTTGCCGCGGATGGTTATCAGACATTTGTTCTTGAGTACAGTGTCGCAGAAAAATCATCAAAGGAGAACGTGCTCTTTCCCTCGCAGATTTTGGACCTTGGTAAAGCGTTTTTAACGATTAGAGAAAATGCGGACGCTTGGGGTGTTGATGTGGAAAAGATCTCTATTATGGGCTTCTCAGCAGGAGCTCACCTTAGTGGTATGTATGCGACGACTTGGCACGAGCCGTTGCTGGCAGATACATTTAAAGTTCCGACGGAACATTTCAAACCTTTAACTGCTTTTTTGATTTACCCTCTAACTGACTATGTCTATCAGGATGAGATCCAAAGAATTAACAGACATCCGATGATGCCGGAAAACCTTCATGAAATGACCTTTGGGGAGAGTGGATGCACGGAGGGAAATCTAAAAAAATACAGTCCGGCATATCGTGTGACAGATAAAACACCGGAACTATTCATAGCAGCAGCTTATGATGATGGCTTGGTGCCTTCAGTACATTCTTTGAAATTAGCTCAGGCAATGAATGACAAGGGTGTTCCTTATGAATTACATATGTTCAGATATGGTGATCATGGTTTTTCGTTGGGGAGAAATCTCTTTGAACCGTTTAGAGAGGACAAGAAACGGGTTGCATCAGAATGGGTACCTTTAGCGAAGAAATTTCTGATGCATAAAATAGCTCCGGATACGATAGAATGGGAGAAAAGTCCATTTTAGTAAAAGTTAAATAGTGTTGTTATTTGAGAGGGGGTGTACTATGATAAATGCATAGTTTATGCCGTCAAATAGGAGCACTCATGAGAAGAATTGCCATTATAGGACATAAGAGAACCATACAACCCATTACAAAAGCATTGGCGCAATTTCAACAACAAATTGAGATTGTAGAAGTCGAGTTTGTCGTGACAGAGAGGACAGATGCGGCGGTGGAATACATCAAGGCTCTTTTACCAACTTTGGATGGTATCATCTTTACTGGTAAAAGGCCCTACGAAGTTATAAACAACTTCATCAATATTAGTATTCCACAAGTCTATATCCCACATGAGCAGAGCATCTTATTGCAGACAATCTTACAGGCATCCCTTAAAGAAGGCTACGATATATGCTCTTTTAGCTGTGATTCTTATTGGAGAGAAGATATTGAAAAAAATCTCAGGAATATAGGTGTTTTGCAGGAAGCAATGGCTTTCGTTATTGCACCCTCTTATGAGATAGATGAAAATATGCTGGAGTCTCTTTATCAGTTTCATTCGGGTTGTATTGATCGAGGTGAAGTAACTTTCTCAATGACAGGTGTTACAATGGTCCACGAAAGAATGGTTGAATCAGGTAGACCCTGTCTCTTACTTCAATTGACAGAAGAGGCGATCAACAATGGTATCAATCAACTCTGGCTAAGCATGGATGCTCTGGAAAACTCAGAAAGTCAGATTGTTGTTTTATCCATTGAGATGGACATGCCTGGCGAGTACAATCTTATATTAGAGAATGAATACCAGCTGATGCTTGAAAAGGCAAAAGTTTCTGAACAGGTTTATAAGTTCGCAGAATCAGTACAAGCGGCAGTTGTTGGGACGGGGGATAAAAGCTTTATGCTTTTTTCGACCAAGCAGATGTTGGAGCATGCAACAGATCAACTCAATAATATGCCTTTATTGGGGCTTATTAGCGAGAATTCTGCATATACGGTTAGCATAGGTATCGGTTATGGCAATACTGCAAGAGAGGCAAAAGTCAATGCATCTCTCGGTCTGAATAAAGCCTTGAAACAAGGCGGTAACCAAGCTTACTGCCTTAAGAACGGGTCTTACTCAGAGCCGATTAAAGATATGATGAAGAATCTTTCGGATCACGCCCCAATAGCAGATCCCTTATACAGTGTCATATCGGGTGCTACAGGCATTAGTATCAATAACATCTATAAGCTTCAATGTATCAAGGAAAAGATGAAAAAAGACTGTTTTACTTCTGCTGAATTAGCCAATGAATTTGGTAACACAAGACGAAGTATGAACAGGATTCTAGAGAAACTTGAGAGGGCAGGTTATGCAGAAGTTGAGGGAACCAGAATGCTGTCTCAATCTGGTAGACCGTCTAGAATCATACGACTTAAGCTATAGATATGGCTTAAAGCTTCATATAAACAGAATTCCATTAACAGGAGGCCCATCGTGTCAGGACAGAAGGAACTATTCTTTACAATTGAAAACGATCCATACCAACACATTATCAAACTGATGTGTAATCGTTGGAAACCCTATATCATTAAGGCCTTCGAATTCGAAGCGGAGCATTATTGCCGATTTTCAACCTTTACAAAACAACTACCAATAACGGAAAGAGTGCTTTCAAGGAATCTGAAAGAACTGGAACAAGATGGTATCATTACAAAAGAAGTCTTTCCAGAGGTACCTCCAAGGGTAGAATATCGTTTGACAGATAAAGGGAAGAGTCTGTTGCCTTTATTGACAACGATGTATGACTGGGGTTGGTATGATATGAAAGATAAAGGTTTGGCTATAGATCCTCTAGGGGAGATGTGGCATGGGTATAGGGAGCAGGAGCAGGATTTGATGTATCATGCTTATAAGGTTAAGTGATATATTTTGACCCATACTGACAAATATGTCAGTATGGGTCTTTTTAGTGCGTAATTCAATTTGGGCCGAATCAGTGATAAGGTATTGTTACTAATCTGAGGAGGTTTTACACATGAATTCACATCCACATATGTTCAAAGCAATGACCATAAGAGGCAAGACTTTTAGAAACAGGGTGATGGCATCACCGGTGACAACAGCAAGGATTGTATCGGAAAATGGTACGCCCACATCGGAGTGTATCGACAGTTATGAAACAAAGGCAAGAGGTGGTGTTGGAGCTGTTACTGTAACAGAGACATTTGTAGATTTTGACCGTGGCGCGAGGCATGATCATAGTATTAATTTGGTTCAGGCACATCCATCGGTACATCATTTAGAATCCCTATTCTTATTAACGGAAGGCATCAAATCTCATGGTGCCGTAGCCAGTATTCAGTTGAATCATATCGGCAATGTGAACCATCCATCGTCCATTAAAGATGGTAAGAATCCTATAGGGCCATCTGGTTTTATACGAGAAGATGGTATTGAAGTTGAAGAGATGGATGAAGAGATGATGAGGCAAGTGGCTGACAACTTCGCTCTTGCAGCCCAAAGCGCTGAAGCTGCTGGGTTTGACATGATTATGGTCCATGGTGGCCATGGGTGGTTGCTGGGTCAGTTCATATCACCCCTTACGAATAAAAGACAGGACGGTTATGGTGGGAGCCTTGAGAACCGAGCGAAGTTTCCTATTATGGTCCTTGATAGAATTCGCGAGTCCTGTCCGAACCTGTTAATCGAGTATCGGCTATCAGGCAGTGAACGTGTGTCAGGTGGTATTGAGATAGAAGAAGCGGCTATGTTTGCAAAGCTGATACAGGATAAAGTCGATTTGATTCATGTTACCAGTGGTTTGTACCATAACCATGTCTATTCTAAGGCCTTTTCTTCTATGTTTCATGACCATGGATGTAACTTGGATTTGTCAGAAGCCATTAAAAAGGCTGTGGACATTCCAGTGGTTGCTGTTGGTGGTTTTAACAGTCCGGAACAGATAGAAGAAGCGATTGCAACGGGCAAATGTGATTTTGTTGCCCTTGGTCGTCAATTGATGGCGGACCCGGATTTTGTTAGAAAAACAGCAGAAGGACTAGAAGATGAGATAGCCCCTTGCTTGCGGTGTTCCTGTTTCAATCCCTTAGCGCCGGACCCAGATAAAAGACCATCGGCAGAGCCTTTTCAATGTACTGTGAACCCTTATTCTATGCGGGAACTGAGAATGCAATGGCAACCACCGGTGAAATCTTCTAAGAAGGTATTGGTTGTCGGTGGTGGACCCGGAGGTATGTATGCAGCCATCACAGCGGCACAGCGAGGTCATCAAGTTACATTGGTAGAAAAGGAAAACACCCTTGGAGGTGCATTGTGGTTTACAGAGTACGATCATCACAAAGAGGACTTGAAAAGGTACAAGAACAGTCTGATCACCAGAGTTCATAGAGCGGGGGTTAAAGTCATAACAGGTGTGGAAGTGACACAGGCATATATTGATGAACAGAATCCGGATAAGGTGATTATGGCACTGGGTGCTACGGCAGTAGTACCGCCGATAAAAGGCATTGATAAACACGCAAGATATGCCCTTGATGTTTATACGGAGCCGGAGATTGTAGGAAAGGAAGTCATTCTGATAGGTGGTGGGCTTGTTGGAATGGAGACGGCGTTGCATTTGGCAGATGTACACAAAGCCAAAGTGACGGTTATCGAGATGCAAGATGACTTTGCAAAAGATGCCTTCAACAGTCACCGTCAGGCCATTCAACTGTTTATGCCTGATACTGTGACTGTTTTGTGTAATACGAAGTGTCAACAAGTTGAAGAGGGGAATGTTGTTATTGAAAACAAACAAGGTGTAGCTACAACCTTAGAAGGTGATACTATTTTGTACGCTGTAGGCATGAAACCTAGGTTAGAAGAAGCACAGTCACTATTTGAAAAATATCCGAACGCTAGAATCATAGGCGATGCCAATCGTCCCGCCAGAGTTCTTGAAGCTGTAAGGGATGGCATGTTTGCTGCCTATGATATCTAAATCTGTAAGAAAACATATGCTTCCTAGGGAACCCTGACGACATTAAAGAGCTAATGATAAAATTAAGCTTTATTTTTAAGTCGCTTTAAGTTAATATAATCTTAGGTTAAGTCAATTTTCACATACTCATGGAGGGCAAACATGAATTACGATTTTCAAGTACCTAAGGCTAAGAAGTATAGAGTTATTGTACATACAGACTGTAAGAATGAAGCGGATGACCAATTTGCTTTGGCACATCACCTGATGACGCCTAAGTTTGATGTGGTTGGCATTATAGCTGGACACTTCAATGCCAACACACATTTTTATCCAGCTGGGACAACAGCAAAGGCCAGTTATGATGAAGTCATGAAAGTCATTGAGCTGATGGGACTGACAGAAGAATACGGAGAGAAGGTTGTTAAAGGCGCAGAATACCCAATGATAGATGAAGAGACACCACAACCATCCGATGGTGCTCAGATGATCATTGATGAAGCGATGAAAGAAAGCGATCATCCATTGTTCGTTGTATTCCAGGGGGGGATAACGGACCTTGCTTCAGCAATTTTAATGGAACCTGCCATATGTGATCGTATGACGGCCGTATGGATTGGCGGTGGTATGTACCCAAGTGGTGGCTTTGAGTTTAATTTGCTTCAGGATATCAAAGCAGCCAATGTGGCATTCGCATCAACTATGCCATTCTGGCAAATTCCGATTAATGTCTACAAGCAGATGGCAGTGTCTTTGGCAGAGCTTCAAGTAAGGGTGAAACCATATGGTGAAATTGGTAAATATCTCTTCGAACAAATGGTTGAGTTCAACGATAAGCTAGGTGAGTTGATGATTTGGCCACATGGTGAATCTTGGGGGCTAGGGGATCAAGGGACTGTTACTGTATTGCTGGAAGAACAACAAAGAATGAATTATGATTGGATCCCAGCACCGAGAATAACGGATGACATGTTCTATATTCATGAGCAGAACAACCGCCCAATTCGAGTCTACCATACCCTTGACACGCGATTGACAATGGAAGACTTTTATGCAAAACTAATCATTAATTATAGTAAGTGATAAAGACGAATCTTTAGGGTGGGTGAAGATGGTATGAATGGCTTGAAGGTAATGATTGTGGATGATGAGCGAGCGACACGCAATGGTTTGAAGAACAACGTGGATTGGTCTAGGTGGACAATCGATGATGTGACGGAAGCCTGTGATGGTGAAGAGGCACTGGGGCTGTGCAATGACTTCAAGCCGGATATCGTTATTACGGATATTCGTATGCCTATTATGGACGGGGTGACACTAGCCACTTCTATAGTGAACCAATACCCTGACACCAAGATAATTTTCCTCAGTGGTTATTCGGATAAGGACTACTTAAAAGCAGCCATACACCTTGGTGTGGTCAATTATGTGGAAAAGCCTATCGACTTGGAAGAAATGGAAGCAGCGATTCAAAAAGCTGTGGACTTACGCTTAGCGACGAAGCAGATGAGCCAGATGAAACGCCAAATGGGTGATGCTCAAAAGTTAGCTGTAGAAGCTTTGTTGAGACAGAACGGTTTGACACCAGAAGATAGCGCATTAATTGAACAGACAGAGCCAGGTTTCTTATCTTGCCGATACTATATGGTGATGATCACCAAGATTCCCTCAGGTAACGGCCGAGAGGAGGCTGATAAGACCCTTAGTATCCTGAAGGGCTTGTGGTCTGAGGCATTAACCAAAGTCCATAGGCTTTTGGTTGTTAAAGATGATCAGCATATTGTGACGGTTATTGGTTATGATCAACAGGGGAAGCGCAAAGCACTGGCGGATTTTGTAGAAGATAAATTTCGAAATCGTACATTGGAGAAGGCTATGTACTTCTCTATTAGTGAGACCGTTCATGATATTGATCAGATTTATCAAGCCTATCAGAGTTCAGTGATTGCCCTACAGGGCTTATTTGCAGATGGTTATGGCAAAGTAAGTCTTTATGATGGCAATATGGTCACGCCATATGAGGTCATTGATACAGAAGCTGTGCTTCATCAATTCAAATTGGCCTGTAATGGGCTTGAACGAAAAAAGGTCCTTGAATACTTGAGGTTGTTTTACAATAGTCTCAGAATGAATGGCCCATATATGAGCAATGATGTCAAGAATATCAGCCTTTCTTTATGTCTGACGTTGCTGGACGAAGCCCAGCGGCAGATATCTTTCAAGAAAGAGGAAGGTAGAAGAGAGGACGGGTCTTTTCTTTGGGAGAAGATTTTTCGTACAGAGACCTTCGAGAATTTAAGGGCCTATGTCAATGATACCATGACAGGTATACTTTCTGAGATTGAGCATTGTAACCGCTACTCTAAGACAGTTAGAACCATTATTGATACGATTCAGAATGAGTATATGTCAGAGGATTTATCCACTAAGACATTGGCAAAGAAAGTGTATCTGACAACAGCTTACCTATCGACCCTATTCAAAAAAGAAACTGGCACGACAATCAGTAAGTACATCCAACAGACAAGGCTTGAAAAGTCGAAAGAACTGTTAATGGATCAGGGAAAACAACTGGCGGATGTGGCAGAGAGTGTTGGCTATGCTGCTGCCAATTACTACACGAAGGCCTTCAAGAAACAATATGGAATGACCCCTTCGGAGTATCGAGAGAAAGTGTGGTAGTCGTGAAACAGCTGATGGATTCTTTCATTGAAAAAATATTCCCAACGATCAAGGTCAAAGTTCTTTTGGCCTTTTTTGTCCTTATTTTCACGCCTTTGGTCATATTAACAACGATTACTTACAATATAGTTTCCACAAGTTATGAGGAGCAGATTGTACACGCAGCGGACCAATCTTTCGATCAAGCACATCAGTTCATCACCTATAAGCTGGATGCCTTAATCAGATCATCGGATATTGTTTATCTGAATAATGAGATTCAGGCTATTCTGGCAAGGGATATGGCGGTGATTGAAGGGGATATGATTCAACAGTATAAGGATTCCCTTTATTTGGACAATCTGCTTTATTCGATTAAAACCAGTGAGGATGTTTTTAGAATCAAGCTCTATGTCAGTGATTATCTTTTCTATGCAGGGGAAAATGAGAACTACGGCGGGCTTTATGAGTTCATGTTGACCGATAAGTACGATATATTATCGGAGTCTACCGATAAGGTTGTCTGGTTCAAACCGGAGAATGTACTGGATGCTGGTTATGAGAATGAAGTGTCTGTTGTGACAGTTCTTAGAAAAGTGAATAATGTAGAGAAAATCTCAGAATTCAACGGCATCATTGAGATTCAAATGTTGGAAGCTAGGCTTGAAGAGATTATCACTAAAGCAGACATCACTTCAAGAGGTGTTGTGCTGATTCGTAACAGTCGAGATGAGTTGATCTCAACTTCTGATACGAATAAATTGAAGGAGATAGGTCTTGGGGCACTGGATATTAGTTTTTTAGACTCTGATGCAATAAGCCATACTTGGTTTCAACAAGAAATCAGTGATGAACTGTATAGTGTACGAGTTGAAAGTATCGATGATACAGATTGGGAATTAATCGCCATCGTTCCCTATTCTGAGATACTGGAACAAGGCCGACAAATCAGATTGATTATGATGGTACTGCTGTTGTTGCTTGGCGTCATTGCCTATACAATCGCTTACCTTTTGACAGAGAATGTTACAGGTCGTATTCGACATTTATCCGATACAATGGTAGACGTTCAAGGTGGCAATATGGATGCCTATGCTTACAGCAATCAATCCGATGAAATCGGGCAACTGTATGCCAGTTTCAACTACATGCTCAAGCGAATCAATCATCTTGTAGAACAGCAATACGAGGATGGTAAGAATATTAAGAGTGCCGAACTTAAAGCTTTGCAGGCTCAGATTAATCCTCATTTCCTATACAACACCCTTGATTTGATCAATTGGAAAGCAATGGAGCAAGGGGATAAAGATATCGCTCAGATAGCAAGAGCTTTGGCGAAGTTCTATAAGTTGAGTCTCAATAAAGGCCGTGACATGGTGTCTCTAGAAGATGAGTTAAGTCATGTAGAGCAATATGTCAAAATACAAAATATGAGATTCGACAACAGAATCCAATATGAATGCCTCGTAGACAAAGGTGTACAGGGTTATCAGGTGCCAAAGATCATATTACAGCCGATTGTTGAGAATGCCATCGTTCATGGCATATTAAAAAAACGTCAACAGGATGGTTGTATTACCATTGAGGGTCATGTAGAAAAAGGTGACCTGATACTTACAATCTCAGATGATGGCTTGGGCATTGAGCCGGATATACTGCATACCATCTTGTTAGACACTGCAACAAGAGAAAGCCATGGCTACGGCATTAAGAATATTCATGATCGCTTGAAGCTTCATTATGGCAATGAGTATGGACTTGCTTATCAAAGTGAGTTAGGTAAAGGTACCACCGTTACTGTCAAATTGCCTGCAGTTGCAATTTTATAACATAAAACATTCACGGAACTATTCCAAAGGGATAGTTCCTTTTTGTTAGACAACAGGAAATCTTGTTTATATGTCAAAAAAGACGAAAAAAATTACCCATAATCGAAAAGTGATGATGTACACCTTGATTCGACCTGATGATAGAATAAAGTCAATCTTGAAAAACAGCAGTTCAAATAGAAAGTGTTGATTTCAAGAAGATGGGGTTCATTTTTTGTTGTGGCAGTAGAGGAGGATTTACTATGGGTAGTACAGCAACAAAGCTTAGGCGTTATTTGCCGCTGTATCTGATGTTTTTACCTGGGGCAGTATATATGTTAATCAATAATTATATTCCCATGGCCGGACTGGTTATAGCATTTAAGAAATACAATGTCAGAAAAGGTATGTGGGGCAGTGATTGGACTGGACTCAGCAATTTCGAATTCTTATTTTCAACGCCGGATGCCTGGGTGATTACAAGAAATACTTTGCTCTACAATATTGCATTCATTGCCTTGAATATGATTATCGGCATAATCTTTGCAGTATTCATTACAGATGTTCTTAGCAATAAAATGAAGAAAGTCTACCAAAGTGCTATCTTATTCCCATACTTGATGTCAGCGGTTATCTTGAGCTACATCGTATATGCATTTTTAAGCCAGAGTACTGGGATGTTGAACAATACGATTCTTCCTTTCTTTGGAATGGAGGGCATCAATTGGTATGCTAAAGCGGAGTACTGGCCCTTTATTCTGATTTTCACCAATACATGGAAAGGTATCGGGTACGGCTGCTTGATTTTCATCGCCGGTATCAATGGTATAGACCCTTCCTACTTTGAAGCGGCTATGCTTGATGGTGCCAGTAAATGGCAACAAATCAAATATATTACATTACCAACTTTAGTGCCGACGGTTATAACTCTGACCTTGATGAGTGTCGGGCGGATTTTCTACTCAGACTTTGGCTTATTTTATCAAGTACCGAGAAATTCAGGCATGATTTTCTCCACAACCAATGTTATTGATACTTACGTCTACCGTGGGCTTATGGAACAATCCAATATTGGGATGTCGGCGGCGGCCGGTTTCTATCAGTCCGTTGTTGGTTTCTTGCTGGTGCTGACGGTCAACTATGTTGTTAGCAAGCTCAGCAGAGAAAACGCATTGTTCTAGGAGGTCAGAGATGAAAGATAAACCATTTTCCAAGTTTCAGATATTAGCCAACACAACCATGATTTTGTGGACAATCATTGTCATCCTACCATTTCTACTGTTGATCATTTCGTCTTTGACAGATGAGAATGTACTGGTTGCAAACGGCTACTCATTTTTCCCAAAGGAATTGTCTTTTGCCGCATACAGCTACATTATCCGTTCTGGGATGCAGATTGTCAGAGCTTATGGTGTCAGTATCTTTGTAACCATAACAGGCACGGTGATACACGTCATGCTGGCAGCTTTGATGGCCTATCCATTGTCCCTTAAGAAGTTGCCAGGCAAAAACATACTTGCATTCTTTGTATTCTTCACAATGCTATTTAATGGCGGGATTGTTCCATCTTACCTTATGTGGACGGGGATATTCCATATCAAAGACACCATATGGGCTCAGTTGGTGCCAAACTTCATGTTAAGTGCATGGAATGTCATGATTATAAGAACCTATTTTTCAACAAATATTCCTGAGAGTCTCTATGAAGCGGCTGAGATTGACGGTGCCTCACAGTTTAGAATCTTTATCCAATTGGTCTTGCCATTAGGTAAGCCGATACTGGTTACTATGGGTACCTTTGCAGGACTTATGTATTGGAATGATTGGACGAATGGTCTGTACTATATCGTTCGTAACAAGGACCTTTATAATGTTCAGAATCTGTTGAATCAGATGGTGACAAATATCCAATTCTTAACGACAAGTACCAACACCAATGTAAGTTCAGCTGCAGCAAGCATACCATCTACAGCCATTCAAATGGCGATTGCAGTGGTGGCTATTTTACCAATTATGTTGATTTTCCCGACATTCCAGAAGTATTATTCCAAAGGACTAATGCTTGGTGGTGTTAAAGGGTAATCATAGATCATGAACGCTGACATATATTTTAAGGAGAGATACGTGTTATGAAGAAAGTATTATCGATGCTATTAGTATTAACCATGGTATTATCACTCTTGGCAGCTTGTGGTGGTGACAGTTCTGATACGGGGTCTACAGGGGGATCTTCAGACAATTCATCCACTTCAACTGATGGGGGTAACAGCAGTGAATCCGATATGGCAACAACGGTGACGGAGTATGGTGAATATACTTCAGCAGATCCATACCACCTTGTATTTGCTTATGTGGAATTCTACGAGCAAGATGAAGCGGCTAGAAAAGAAGTGCAAGATTCTCTTAACGCTTATATGACTGAGAATTATCATTTGGAAGTGGAATTTTTGCCAATGTCCTTTGCAGACTACAATACAACAGTGCAATTGATGTTGTCTGGTGGCGACGAGCTTGACGTAATGCCGATTTATTACCCATATGCTTCTAGCTGGATAAATATGGGTGGTGTGTTCGATATGGCGCCGTTGATGGAGACGGCTGATGGACAGGCAATTGTTGATGCCATTGGTGAGGCAAATGCTTATGTTGGTAACATGAATGGTGTTCTTTATGGCTTCCCAGCAAGCAAAGAATCCATAGAACTTGGTGGTCTCTGTATGAGAGCTGACGTTGCAGATGCCCTTGGTATTACTGAAGAGTATGGCCTTGAAAAGAACAAAGATGAGTACGAAGGCATTATTTATGACTGGTCAGTGGCAGAGGAAATCTTTGCTAAGGTTCAAGAAGCATACCCAGATATGGTACCACTTTATATGAACAGCACAGAGCAACTTCAGCGATTTGTCTTCTTCGATGAATTGGTAGATGGCTTTGGAACATTAGACTGGGAAGCAGATCATAGTTCAACGACAGTGGTCAACAAGTTTGAAACTGAGACCTACATGACTGCAGTTAAGCGTCTTGCCCAGTGGTATGATAACGGCTACATATACAAAGATGCGGCGACAGATACTCAAGGTGCTGCAACGTTGATGAAGGGTGGCAACACATTCAGTTTCTTGTCAGCAATCAAACCAGGATTTCTTGCAGAACAAGAGTCAGCAATTGGTATGGACCTCTATGCAATGTATTTTGGTGATCATGTAGAGGGCGGTATTTCTACTACTAACGTAAGCTTCTTCAATACCTCCATCGCCAACAACAGTCAGGATCCTGAGATGGCATTCAAGTTCATCTCAGCGTTGTATGCAGACCCAGAAGTCATGAACTTATGGCAATATGGTGTTCCTGACGTTCATTATCAAGTCCTTGAAGATGGTACAGCTTACTACGTAGATGGTGAAGATGGCAGCAACTATAGATACCACCAGAATACCGGTTGGTTCATGGGTAACCAATTCAACAATTATGTATGGAACGATGGTAGTAAAGAAGCGGATTACTGGTCTAAACTTCAAAAGCATAACGACTGGGCGGAATACACTGGTGCTTTTGGTTTCATGTGGGATAGTACAGAGTATGCAACACAGATTACAGCCCTTAACAATGCATTAGAAACGTACCGTGCAGCACTCAGTACAGGTACGGTAGGCTCTGATGAAGTGGAAGCCACAGTGGCAATGCTTAATGAAGCATTATATGCTGCAGGTCTTGAAGATGTTATGGCTGCAAAGCAAGGGCAGTTGGATGCTTGGTTGGAGACTCAAAAGTAAAAAAAGAATGTTGCTACAAAGTAAATAGCGGCCAATATTCTATGGGGGATGGTGTGACTTAAGAAGTTGCCCATCCCCTTTCTAAACCTATACAAAAAACATCGCCAATGATAAAATAACGATATCTGTAGAATTTTATAAAGTAATCTGACGAGAATATGTTAATGTGTACATGGATTATCTCAGGGGATTAAAGGAGGGTGATATATTGGATTCAGTAAAAAGAATATGCTTAAGCCTATTGTTGGTCTTACTGATGCTATTATCGACTTCTTGCCGTGAGAGTGATCAGACACCTAGTGCGGTGAACATAGAATCTGTCACTGAAGAGACATTGCCTTACGTTGAATTAAAAATGGTCCTGATCGGTTCACCGGCAAGAGACTATGATCAAATGCTTGAAATACTGAATGGGTATCTTCTTGAAGACCTGAATGCCTCTTTGAAAGTGGAATGGATCGGTTGGGGCGACTTTTCAAACCAATATCCTTTAATGCTTGCGTCGGGGGAGAAGATAGACTTGATTTATACTTCCTCATGGTTGGGTTATTACCAACATGCACAACGAGGTGCGTTTCTTGCACTGGATGAAATTGGTCCAGAGTACGCATCCATCAGTTTTCAGAAGGAATCTTCTGTTGCATTGGTTGAGGCGACAGTTAACGGACATATATATGCCTTACCACCAAACTATAGTGCTTACGCGACATTTGGCACTTTGGTACGTGGCGACTTAAGAGAGGCATATGGCATTGATCCAATTGAAGATATTGAAGGGTATGGTGCATACTTGGAAGCGATAGTAGAGAACAACCCTGAGCTTATACCGACGGCAATGTATGCAACGCAGACACCGATTGATGGATTATACTTCTATTCACAAGGGCTTTACCCTTTGAGTGGTGATGTGGCAACCAATAGTCCATATTGGATTGACATTGATGATCCAGAAGGCACAGTGGTGAATATTGTGGAGATGGAGAGTTTGCCTGAGATGTTGGCAATGACAAGGAATTGGTATCAATTAGGTTACTGGCAGAGCGCCGTTCTTTCTATGAAAGACAATAATATGATGCGTAAAGGGGATGCGGCCTCCATGCTTCATCTGATTTCATCATGGAGTTCGATGATGGTTAGTAATCCGGAATACGATTCTGAATATACTAATTTTATTGATCAATCTTACAAATTACCCTATATGCAGGATGGTATGGCAATTCCTGTATCATCGGACAATCCTGAACGGGCTTTGATGCTGTTAGAACTGCTTAGAAATGACAGAAGGTATTATGATCTGATGTCCTATGGCATTGAAGATGTTCACTATACTTTTAACAATGAAGGCAAGATGGTGGCCTTGGATGTGGATGGCTTTCAAGCGGACACTTATTGTTCTTGGGGCTTTAGAGACCAAGAAATGCAATATGATATGGCAGCTTATACAGATGAATATTATGAAGTGCAGCAACAGATAGAAGCTTCAGCGGTCAGTAATGTCTACACTATGTTCAAGCTTGAAATTGAACCAATCAAGTTAGAATATGAGGCTGTTAGTGATGTGATGCAACAATATTATGTGCCATTGAAATTAGGGTTAGTTGACCCGCAAGTAGGCTTAGAAGAACTGAAGAGGGCACTTGATTCTGCCGGAATTGATAAAGTGACCGAGGAAGTTCAAAGGCAGATTGATGTTTTTAGAAAACAGCATAGTCATTGATTTGTAGCAATAAATATTACCATCATAAAAGACACCGCCCCACAACATGGATTATGTAGTGATCGGTGTCTTTTGGTATGTATGTAATTTATAAAGGCAGATATATATTCACCGTCGTCCCTTCATTACGAGCGCTGGTGACTTCTATTTCCCCTTGATTAAGATCCAGTATTTCCTTGACGAGGGGCAATCCAAGTCCGGCGCCATCACTGCTTCTGCTGTTATCCCCTTGATAGAATTTGTCAAAGATTCTTTTCTTGGTATCTTCATCCATTCCAATACCTGTATCTTGTACTGCAACATGGATGCGGTTGTTTTCCTTATTCAAGGATACACTTAAGTAACCGCTATTATAGCTGTATTTAATAGCATTGCCAATGATATTAAGCCAAACTTGCATCATCAGGTCCGCCTGACCGTAATACTGCACGTTTTCCTCAATGTCCAAATCCAGCTCTAGATCTTTTTCGGACCATGAATTCTCCAATAAAAGCAATGCTTGTCTTAATTGTTCATCCAAGGCGTATGAAGACTTCAGTGCAAATTCCCCTTGATTTTCCAACTTTGAGATCATCAATATGTTGGTCGTCAGGTTGGTCAGTTGATGAGTGCTTTGGATAATCATATCTAAGTAATAATTTCGTTCTTCATCGCTCAGGTCTTTTGATTGTAGGAGCATGGCATAACCTTCAATGACTGCCAGAGGTGTCTTGAACTCATGGGAGACATTGTTGACAAAATCACTTCTTAAAGTCTCAATACTGGCAAGTTCTTTGACCATGGTATTGAAGTTCTGATACATGTTCTTTAGGGGGTGAAGCAGCTTATCCGTTGATAAAGCCATATTAAAATCACCCTTGGCGACAGTCTGGGTAGCTTTACTCATACGATCGATGGGTTCGAGGAATCTTCTTCCTATATATGTGGTGATAAAAGTGGAAAGTACAGCACTTGTCGTCACGCTCATACCCAATGGTCCGGCACCACGCATGTGATCGGTAAAACCAAACTTTATTGAGAGTACAATAAAAACAAATCCCATGATCATACCTGTCAAAATTGAAATGATGAATGTGGATAACGTGAAATACCACCACAAAGTAAAAGGTTGTTTTGCAAACCGTAAGATTTTATTTTTCAAGTTTGTACCCCAATCCTCGCATTGTTTTAATGCGAATATCTTTGGCATCGGATAATCGTTCTCTTAGACGATTAATATGAACGTCAATCGTTCGAATATCAGAATCACTGTCAAGTCCCCATATGTCATCAAAAAGCTGTTGGCGTGTAAAAGTCCTGTTTGGATGAGAAGCCAGCTTGTATAAGATTTGAAACTCTTTTTGTGGGAGCACTAAATTCTGATCGTCAAAGACAACTTCTAGTTCTTGATACCTAAGCGTCACATAGCCGATGCTGAGTTCCTGCTTGTGAATCATCTGTGAGCGTCTAAGAAGGGCTTCAACTCTGAGAATCATCTCATTGACATTAATTGGTTTAACCATATAGTCGTCTGCACCAGTCTTAAAGGCAAGTCGCTTATCTTGGAACTGCTCCTTTGCGGTAATAACCAGTATTGGTATCTCAGTATCAACACTTCTAAGTAAATCTATAAGTTCAAAGCCATCCATGTTTGGCATCATAAGATCACTGATAATCAAATCCACATAGTGATCTTCCAATATGTCCATAGCGTGGCTACCATCAGTAGCGGCAATTGTTTTATAGCCACCCTTATCAAGGACTGTGCAAAAAAGTTTGGATAGTTTTATATCATCTTCAACCACGAGTATTGTAAACATCTATTAACCTCCGGTGGCATAGAGCGTTTGTGTGTGACATATGTGTGTCAGTTTACAACGGTAATATTAACTGATTATGAATTCAGTAATGACTGCAATCATCCCATCAACATTTAAATATTTTGTTGATTGTCATATTATATAAGAAGAAAACAGTGCTTCTTATTCATTTCTAATCTTATCTTAAGGTTATGACCTTCACAGTTTAAACTCAGTTAATAAAGCGTTGATATAGTCCCATTATAGCAACATTGAATCATAAGAATCAATGTATTGGTCATAACGAAAGGAAAAGATAATGAGTAAGAAGAAGATTATCGCTGTTGTCTTAATATTAGCCATCGTGGCAGGAGGTCTTGTTTACAAGTTTAACCTCAGTACGATGGATGCTTCAGCAGAAACAGATGGTTACACAGAAGCAACGGTAACTGTAATGGATTTAAGTGACAGCCTAAGTGGTTCTGGCACACTGGAAGCAGCAGATTCGTATACAGTGACACCTCTGGTACTTGGAGAAGTTATTTCAGCCGACTTTGAAGTTGGCGATACTGTAGAAGAGGGTGATCTCTTGTATGAGATCGACAGTTCAGACCTTGATAGCAGCATTGAACAGGCGGAAATGAGTTTGGAACAAACACAACTATCCTACAATCGTACACTGGCATCTTTGGATGATTTATACGTTACCAGCGATGCCAGTGGCACAGTCACTGAATTGACCGTGGAAGTTGGCGACAGTGTATCTGCTGGAGCAACTATCGGAACAGTCGTTGATTCAGATAATATGTTAGTGGCTGTTGAGTTCATCGAAAGTGATGTAGCAAATATAAGTGTTGGCAACAGTGCGCAAGTTACTGTGACAGGCTCTTATGAAACAATCACTGGTACAGTGACTTCAGTAAGCGGAGCAAGCAGTGTCAACAGCAACAATGTACCTGTCCGTGAAGTGACAGTGACTGTTGCTAACCCGGGAGGCTTGCAAGAAGGTATGACGGCTTATGTGATGGTAGGCGCGATATCTGCAACTGCAGCAGGTGAATTCGAGTATAAAACCAGTGAATATATTACAAGCTCTGTATCCGGTGATGTAATTGCCATCTATAAAAATGAAGGCGACTGGGTATCGAAAGGTGCCACGGTGGTTGTCCTTGAAAATGAATCTTTGACAGAATCTCTTGAGGACAGCGAGTATAGTATCAGAAATGCTGAGATATCCCTTGAGAAGCAATATGAGAATCTGGACAATTACCTGATAACATCACCGATTACAGGTACTGTCGTTGAGAAGATTTACAAAGAAGGTGACACCATTTCGGACCTTGAGGCGTTATGTACAATCTTTGACCTGACTTATTTGACAACAACTTTAAGCATTGATGAACTTGACATCAGTACAGTAGAAGAAGGACAAAGTGTCTCAATCACTGTAGAAGCTTTGGACAATGCAGTATACGAAGGGATTGTCACAAGTATCAACATCAATGGTACAACATCAAGCGGGGTAACTTCTTATCCGGTTACTGTTCAAATCGATGAAATTGATAACCTGCTTCCTGGCATGAACGCTGATTTTGAAATTATTGTTGAAGAATCTTTAAATGCAGTGGTTGTACCGATTAATGCTGTTGTTAGAGGTAATCGTGTTCTTGCCTACACAGGTACGACAGTAGTATCCGATGATGAAAACATCCCAGAAGGTTATGAGTATGTAGAAGTTGTCACTGGAATCAGTACAGATGATTATGTGGAAATAATTAGTGGTCTTGAAGAAGGCGATGAGATCTTACTACTTGAAACAGTCTTGTCTGATGACAATGCTTCAGGAATGCCTGGTATGATGGGCGGTCAACAAGGTGGTAGCGGAGCACCATCTGGCGGTGGCGCACCACCATCCGGCGGAGGAGGTGGTTTCTAATGGCAACAACACCTTTAACACCTTTGGTTGAATTTAAAGATATTTATAAAATCTATCAAATGGGCGAAACCAAAATTCACGCGGCAGATGGCATTTCATTTCAAATATATGAAGGTGAATTTGTAGCGATTGTCGGACAGTCAGGATCAGGTAAATCCACTTGTATGAACATTATCGGTTGTCTGGATGTGCCGACCACAGGTCAGTATTTTTTGAATGGTAAAGATGTCAGTGGTCTGAAAGATGATCAGCTTTCAGAAGTGAGAAATGAAATGATCGGCTTTATCTTTCAGCAATATAACCTTTTGCCGAAATTATCTGTAAAAGAAAACGTGGAAGTATCCATGCAGTATGCAGGATTAAGCAAAAAAGACCGTACTGAGCGTTCGACGGCAGTACTGGATCGTGTGGGTCTTAAAGAGAAGATGAAGAATCTTCCGTCCCAGTTATCAGGTGGTCAACAACAAAGGGTATCCATTGCGAGAGCCCTTGCTGGTGAGCCTTCAGTAATCCTTGCGGATGAGCCGACTGGTGCCCTTGATTCCAAGACTGGAAAGAAAGTTCTTGCGTTGCTTCAGGAGATTCATCAGGAAGGCAATACGGTCATATTAATTACCCATGATAATGAGATAGCAAGACAGGCACAGAGAATTATTCGTCTCGAAGATGGTCAGATTGTCTATGATGGGGCGGCAGACGGTGACGGTGCTGTCGTAACACATAGGGAGGTGGGTTGACTTGAGTATTATCGAAACCTTTGAACTGGCTTTTAAGAACATGCTTTCCAGTAAAATGAGAGCGTTCCTGACCATGCTAGGGATCATCATCGGTGTAAGTGCGGTTATGGTTATCATTGCTCTTGGTAATGGTCTGGAAAATTATATGACAGAGAGCTTTGAAAGTATGGGTGCAAACAACCTGACAGTGAGTGTCTTTGGACGGGGAACTTCCAGGACAGTTAACACAGAAGACTTGTATGCCTATATAGAAGAAAATCCCGAACTATATAGTTATATATCTCCGTCAGTGTCAGTAAGTGCAACGATAAAAGTCGGAACAAGTACGTTAAGTTCAACGACGGTCACTGGTGTATCAGAGGAGTATGACAATATGCAATTCTTGGAGTTGACGTCAGGCCGTTTTGTACAATATGCGGATCTGACGGGTTACAACAAGGTTGCTGTTGTCGGCAGCTACATCAATAATACTTTCTACGGTGGTAGTGCTGTAGGGGATTATATTAAGCTGAATGGGGAAAAGTACACCATCATTGGTGTTTTGACAGAGACGGCTGACAGTGAAGAAGGCGATGGGGATGATGTGATTTACTTGCCTTACACAACGGCTCTTAAAGCTTCTGGCTCAAGTACTGCATCAAGTTATACAGTACAGGTAGTCTCAGATGATGTGAACTCTGATGCTAAAGACGCACTGAAGTTATATTTGTATGAAGAACTTCAAAGCGAAGATACATATATGGTCATGAGTATGGCAGAGATGCTGGAATCCATGACGAGTATGATCAATATACTTGTTATGGTGCTGGCTGCGATAGCGGCGATTTCCTTGCTGGTAGGCGGTATTGGTATCATGAATATTACTCTTGTCAGTGTTTCTGAACGTACAAGAGAAATAGGTATAAGGAAATCACTTGGTGCCAAATCCAAACACATCCTAAGGCAGTTTGTTATCGAAGCAGCGATGACCAGTGCTGTCGGAGGTCTGATGGGTATAGCCCTTGGGTATGTGATTTCAGGCGTTGGAACGGTCATTGTTACAACCATTGCAGAGGAAGAAATTATCCTTGCTCCAACGGCTATGTCGATACTGTTGGCCTTTGGTGTTTCTGTTACGATCGGTGTGGTCTTTGGTTACCTACCAGCAAAGAAAGCGGCTAAGCTCAACCCTATTGATGCGTTGCGCTACGACTAATTGGAGGAAATAAAAGTGAGAATAAAAAAGTATGCAGCTTTTGTGCTGATGTTAATATTAACTGTCTCTATAGGAGACGTTCAGGTAAAGGCAGCCAGTACTAATGAGGCTGAGGCAATGATCCAATATATGGAAATTATGAACGGTGACGGCACAGGGGATTTGAACTTGGACCAGGAAGTGACCCGGGCAGAATTTACAAAGATGTTGGTATCAGCATCAAGTCTTAATAACTTAGTATCAGGTAATAGTTTTGTCTCAGTATTTGCAGATGTCAGCGCCAGTCACTGGGCAGCGGGTTACATCAAAGCAGCGACAGACCAAGGTTGGATTAATGGCTACAGCGATGGTACATTTAGACCCAACGAGGGTGTTAAACTGGAAGAAGCCGCAGCCATGGTATTACGTATCCTTGGTTACGATGAGAGTAATCTGGTAGGGACTTACCCTATGGCACAGTTATACAAATATGCATCCCTTGACTTAGATGATTCTGTCACAGCAGGTCAGGGTGAAACCCTTACAAGAGAAGACTGTATGTATTTGTTCATCAATATGATGGAAGCAGAGACATCAGAGGGCACTGTGTATGGCGAGACCCTTGGCTATACAATGGATGATGAAGGAACCCTTGATTATGCAACCCTTGTAGAAGATGAAATGTCCGGCCCTTATGTAGTGACCTCAGCTGACTGGTATACAGAGTTACCATTTGCCGTATCTCTGGCGACCATTTACAGAAATGGTGAAGAGGTATTGAGAAATTCCGTTAACACCAATGACATTTATTACTACAATGAATTGACAAAAGAAGTATGGACTTATAACGAGAAAGCTTATGGTACCATTACTGATATCGAACCTAACAGATCTGCACCAACGGCTATAACAGTAGGTGGGAACAGCTACACTCTAGGAACAACAGCGGCAAAATCCTCGGTTATGCTTGGTGGGACTTACAGTATTGGAGACAGTGTGGGATTGCTTCTAGGCTCAGATGACGAAGTGGTTGCTATTGTACCCCTCTCTGAAATTAATGACATCAGCTATGGTGTGGTTGTTTCAACGGCAGTCTCAACCTTTAAGAATGCTGACGGCATGAGCGAGATTGTTAAGAGTGCCGTGATTGTTGGAACAGATGGTGAAGTTGATACATATTACTATGACGGTGACTTGACACTGGGTGCAGGTGCAGTAGTAGAAATTGTTATTTCAGGCGGTAATATTGCTATTGATACGGCAACACTTAATAGTGTAGTCGGAGAATTCGACGCTGAGGCGATGACCATCGGTGGTACATCTATGGCAGAGAATATCCGTATCATCGATGTGAATAGTGAAGGGGACTACATTGTGGTCTATCCTGACCAACTGGATGGCATTAACTTTAAGAATCATCAAGTATACTTAGCAGCCTATGATGAAAACAGAGAAATCGACGAGTTGATTCTTAACGATGTGACTGGAGATATCTACACGTATGGCCTTGTCTATGAGACAGAGAAGAATTATGTTAAGGACACGGACGGGTTGACTTCGGTTTACTCATCAAAGTCCTACACGTTCATGATCGAGGGCAATGCAGGAAGTACAACTCTGGATGCAGACGATGCTGACGCAACGACTGGCGGTGTAAGGTTCGTTTATGACGAAGACGGTATTTTGGAAGACCTTGTGGATTTATCAAGAGTAACTGTAGAAAGCATGACGCAGACTGCTGTTAAATCAGGCAACAAAGAATATACAATTTCATCGGATGTACAAGTTTATTATTTGGAAGAAGATGAAGCATATCTGATTGATATCAGTGCAGATATTAATACAGAGGATTATGCAATTGCTGCTTATTACGATACTGGCTTTCAAGCCGGTGGTGTTGTAAGGGTTATGACTGTAAGAGAAAAATAAATCAGATATATGGTTGGTATCCATACTTTCAACACATTTGTATGATTAAATTGAATAAACGATGATTAAAGGATCTGCTGTTGCAGATCCTTTAAATTTTCACGCAGATCATGTAAATGAAAGGAGAAGGGGAGAGGGGAATCTTTCCTAAGGAGAATATGGACGTATTAAAAAAGATATCATCAATCCTACTGGCATTAATGATAGCGGTGACTGTATCCGCTTGTTCGGGGGGAGCAACAGATACCGACATAGTATCTGTTGCAACTTCAGAGGCAATGACAGGAGCAGAAGACAGTGGTTCCGGGCAGACCGAATCGGATTTGACTGATCAGGATACCTTTGTTGAAGGTGAAGGTGAAGGGGATATGGGTATGCCACCAGAGGGTGGTATGGGAGATGCACCAGGGGCACCTCCAGGAGGTGCTGGTACAACCGATACATCTAAAGTATCTGTTACCGAAGGTGACTGGTCTTTTGATCTTGTAACCACCACCTCATCAGATGAAACACTTGTAACAAGCACCATCACTTATTATGCTGGTAAAACAGAAGAGGTTGTCATAGTACCAAGTGTTCTTGGTGGAGCAACAGTGACTGAAATCGCAGCACAGGCATTTGGTCATCACAGCGAAATTATGGCTGTGTATGTTCCAGGCACAGTGAAGACAGTTGCAGATTGGGCATTTTATGACCTGAATACAGCAGAACTAATTTCTTTTGCAAATGGAGATGTCGTCATTGATGATGATGCATTCCAGAGCAGTGGTAACGCCACGCTCTATATGCCAGAGGTAACAGGGCAAAGCAGTGCTGGTGGTAAAGAGGTTGTATCATCAGGAACAGAATTCATTGCTGTGAACATAGTGGGGAGTAAGTCGGCAGCCGTTGCTGGTGGCATTTACTTGAATATAACAACCTCGGACTATGGGATCTCTGCTGAGGATGTGGCGGCCATTGCTGCAAGTGCGACATATGAGGTGAACGATGTCAGCTATTCAGATGGTACACTAACTGTTAGCGGAGAGGCTTATGAAGCGAAGGCGCAAGTGGTTGAAATCAACGAGGCTTTTGAGGATGAAATTACAGAAGCGGAACTTAGCATGACTTTTAGGTCTTTAACCGAAGAACAGGCGCTGTCTTTGAACGCATCCATTGCTTCTGATGAATCCTATAGTGATGTGAAAAGTAGCTTGAAGTACGAGGCAGGTTATTATATAAATGGAAATCCAGTCACGGTAGATGATGAGGCAACAGCCTATGATGTTGCGACAGCTGAATTGATTAACAGAGATGGTACCACAGGCTTATTTCCTTCGACAGGTGAAGGTTATTATAAGTACGTGACTTATCGAGATGAGGATAATGATGGAGATGTTGACGTTATTTATTATTCACCATACACTGTAACGTACTCATACAACAACGTAACAATTCTTAGTGACAATGAAAATCTGAATGGGCTAAGTGCAAGAGATATTTTGAGTACGGAATATTTGACTTATGCCAATGCTATCATTGAAGCTAGTGGTGAAGGTAACGTTGCGGTAAAAGATGCTATTAGTGTTGAAACGTCTGTTGATGGCGCAGTCATCGATGCGAACAGTAACGAAGAACGCAGTATATTATGGGCAGATGACTATGGTACGATTACAGTGAATCATTTGGTTGCAGATTCTACAGCTGTAGGGGATTGGGCGAAGATGTCCTTCGAATCAGGATTAAGTGCCTATAATGTTGAAATTGTCATGGAATGGGGGATGAACGCTCTCTTGTATGCAACAAACGGCGGGTCTATTACTGTAGGAGACTTGTCAGGAGAGGAAAGCGTATTCACAGCAAATGGTGATGGTGCTAACGGCATCATTGCAGGTGGTGCAGGCACAAGCGCTGGAGATGCAAGTGCACCGGCAGATACAGCTAATGTATCTGTCTATAATGCTTCATTCACGTTGGAAGGATGGAATAACCATGTGGCGGACGTGGTGTATGGTGGTTATGCTTATCTGGAGGATGTGACTTCTACAACTGGAATAGCAGGCAGTTATTCGGTTGGACAGGCTTCGGCCTTAGCCAATGACTTTGGTAATGGCGTAGTTGATGTGATTGACTTTGATACGATTGTCTACGGGAATAGGTCCGCTGGTGCATATGTCATTGGTGGCGGTGTGATTACAGCATCGAATTCAAGCTTCACATCTATGATGGATGCGGGAATGGTTTCTGCTTCAGGTGGTACATTCTTGGTGGATGATACATTTGTAACAGGTCAGATGGCCTTTAGAAACAGAGGTGGCATCAATACGGATTCAAAATCAGAATTTGATGGTGTTAGCTTCACAGCTCAAAAGGATTTAAGTGGCTATACGTATGGTGAAAAGGCTGAAGCGGCAGTAAACACATGGGAAGAAGCGACAGGAAGCAGTGCGCTGATACACTATATGATGAGTGACCCATCAATGACAATAGGGCAGTTATGTGACAACTATGACGTGTCAGAAAGTTCAAAGAGTCAACTACTTTCAACGTTAAGCAGTATTGCCGGCAGTGATTATACAGAAGAGACCCTTTTAAGAAATAGTGTACTGGATAATACATATTATAACTATTCGGCAGGTGCTTATACCGGGTCGACTGATTTTTCAGATGTACCATATATGACTGTAGGCAGTGCATTTGGTGGACTGGTAAGTTCGGTCTTTGAGTTTGAAGCTTCAGGCATACAACTTGAATTATTGGACAGTGATTTCCAGAATAATAATGATGAAGAGTATCAATATCTAGTAGCTTCTGAAGCAGGATCAGCACCTGTCATAACTTTTATCAATTCAGATGCCGAAGGCATCATATGGAATGAGGGAGATGTTACTAGAAGTGTTGAAGGGCGCTCTTCAGAAAGAAGCAGTGCAATAGCTATCACATTCAATAACAGTGACTACACAGGTTCTTTTGCCGATGGCAGTAACGGTTTGTGGGATGTGGCAAATTTGGATTATGTTGATGGCAGTGGAAATGTCAGCAGTTTGAACGGCAATTACTATGGGGCTGAAGGTAATTGGGGTATATCGGTCTCCTTTGAAACTGGTGCAAGTTGGATTGTGACCCACGATTCCTATCTTGGTTCACTGACCATTGATGAGACAGCTGTGATTGCAGCGCTTTCTGATAAGAACTTAGTAATGACGGTGGATGGTGTAGAAACATCCATTGAACCGGGTACTTATACTGGGGAAATTATTGTTCGTGTCATTGAATAATAATATGACCTTTTATCATTATATGATGCTGTTAGCATCGTATGCTTCATAAGTATATTAAGCATAAAAACCTTGGTGCATTAAACGGCATCAAGGTTTTTTATGCTTTGTCTCTGATGCTTTTATTATGCTGTGGCAAGGTGTACAATGATTGTAGTAGGTCTTATGGCTTTAATAGACGTGATAGGTGGTGGATTCGTGAGTAATGACAGAAAAACCATAGGGTATGTAACCCCCTTCATATGGGGAGATACAAGTCTTAGTTACTTTAAGGGTGCTTTACAAAAGGCTCGTCAGAGCAATATGAACATCATATGTTATATAGGTCAACGTCTTGGAGACCCTGTAGACTTTAACTATCAAGCCAATGCCATCTATGGTCATATGGATGCTGATTGGATGGATGGTCTCTTAGTCTGGGCCTCTCAGATTGGTGAAAAATTACCTGAAAATGAAAAAAACAGTATCAGTCATTATTTTCCGAATGTGCCAACAGTGACCCTGGCTGGTGTGATAGAGGATTGTCCGGTTGTGTTGACGGATGATGCCAAGAGTATTACGATGCTGATTGATCATTTAGTGGACCATCATGGCTGCACTCGGATAGGCTTTGTTAGAGGACCGAAGGAACATACTTTGGCACAAGGGCGTTATTATGCTTATTTGGAGGCTCTAGAGAATAGAAACATAGAGATCGAAGAGGGATGGGTGACGCCACCTGAACCCTTTGTATATGAAACAGGCATTGAAGCCATGAATACCTATGAAAAGCAGTGGCCAGGCAAGGTTGGTGTGCATTTGGACGCTATTGTTTGTACAAGTGATGCTTTTTCAAAGACATTGATCGAAAAGGCGAAGACGCTTGATTACAAGGTTCCAAAGGATTTTGCTGTCGTTGGAATCAATAACAAATCGGAAAGCCGCTTAACGAAACCGCCTTTAACAACGGTGGATCCAAGGTTTCAAGAGGTTGGATACCTAGCAATGTCTACGTTGGTGGATAAAATATTCAATCATCCAGTCAAGAGAATACAGTATGTGCCACCATTGATGGTTATTAGAAAATCATGCGGTTGTGTAGAGAATCAGATACATCAGCATTATACTTCAGGAACAGATGACTTTGAAAAGTTGATAAAAGATAGAACTGTGACTGTGACGGCTGAAGAAAATACGAGAGCGTTGCTTCTTGAGATGATGCAAGGTTCCGTTATGGAGCATGACTCGGATATACTCAATAAGCTGAATGCGGCGTTGATGAAAAGTGTTGTGGAGGGTGACGGGTCTTCATTTATCGAACTTTGGACGGATGTGATGGCTTATCTAAGTGACACACTTGAGAATCTTGATATTTGGCAAACGATGCTGACCCAGATATGGCTTAGAGTTGCTCGTTACATTGATTCGATGGCAGAGCTTCAGAGATTCAATGATATCATTAGTGAGGCTAGAATACTTGTTTCTGAGGCTGTTGAACGACAGATGGCCAGCAATCAGAACAAGGTGGACAAGATGCTTAGGGTTGTGAATCAAACCAATGCGGCCTTGCGTACAGCGCATGAATATCAGCAGGTCCTTTCTCTTTTTGCAAATCTGCTGGCACCACTTGATATACCAGGTTGCTTTGTTGTTTTATATGAAGATCCAGGTGACATGACCAAGGGGCGGGTGGTGTTTGATTTTAAGAGTGGTATTTCATTGGACTGTTCCAATCAGGAAGTCTTTGATACGAACTTACTATTGCCGGATGGCTTCATGAATCGACAAGATCAGTTTTGTCTATTTGCTCAGTCATTATATTATAAAGATGAGAATTATGGGTACATCATCTTTGAAGCTGGTCCTATTGATAAGTCCATTTATCAAATACTGGCAACGGAGTTGAGCGGGGCCTTGTACAGAGTTTATTTGTTTGAATCATTGACGCGGGTGGAAGAAGAGAGAATTCGATTACTCCATACTTTAGAGACTGAGAATATTGAGCTGGAAAAAAGAATTACTGAGCGTACCAAGGATATCCTACAAGTGAACAACAGACTGGAAAAAGCGATGGAAGAAGCTCAGAATGCCAATGAGGCAAAGAGTCAATTCCTCGCCAATATCAGCCATGAAATTCGTACACCACTGAACTGTATCATTGGATTTTCTGATATGATTCAGTCCATAGCCACGGATCAAAAGGTATCCGAGTATATAGAGATGACTATTGAAGAGACAGAGAAGTTGCTGCTACTGATCAATCAACTTCTTGACCTTAGTAAGATTGAGTCCGGTAAATTACAGATGCTAAAAGAGCCCATTGACCTTCATGAGCTTTTGGAATCTCTTGTATCGAATTATCAGGTGATTGCGGTTCAAAAAGGTTTGTCATTCGATTATATGATTGAGGCAATCGTGCCTCGTATTGTTAAAGGCGATGGCCTACGTCTACGTCAAATTCTAGTGAATCTGATTAGCAATGCCTTGAAATTCACAGAAAGTGGCAAGGTCAACATCATCGTTAAAGCCAATGATGCCGGATGCTTATTGTTTGAGATTCATGATACAGGCATTGGTATTGAGCGCTCTCGTATTAACAGCATCTTTAATGTGTTTGAACAGGAGTCCAATCAGACATCCAAGTATTATGGCGGTACAGGGTTAGGTACAAGTATTGCGAAGCAGTTGGTGGATCTTATGGGTGGTGAAATATGGGTAGAAAGTGTTAAAGGCGTGGGGAGCACTTTTTCCTTCAAGATACCGATTGAGACTTATACGGAGGAAGAATTATCAAGCTATGAAGGTGGAGACAAGGAAAGTCAAACAATCCATCATAGTTTAGAACGGCTTGAAGCATATGATTTGCTGGTAGTGGAAGATTACCCGCCTAACAGAAAATTGGCGCTTGCATACCTATCTGGAATCAATGCAAAGGTGGATGTTGCTGTCAATGGTCAGGAAGCTTTAGACAAGCTCTCGGAAAAGACTTATGACTTAATTATGATGGATGTTCAGATGCCGGTGCTTGATGGGGTCAATGCAACGAAGAAAATACGGGAATTCTATGGTGAGGTACCAATAATTATTGGTATGACAGCCAATGCGTATGAATCGGATTTATCCACCTATAGGGATGTAGGAATGAATGATGTTCTTACTAAACCGTTTAGAAAAGCACAATTACTACAGATGGTTGGTAAGTGGTTGGATGATGGATTGACAGCCGGGTCAGAGGTGTACCAGTCCATGGATCATCAACATCATCCCAAGCCTTATAATCATGAGCAGATGTTGATGGAGCTGGATGGTAATGAAGCTTTGTTGGATGAACTTCTGTCAGAATTTGTCTTCCACACAAGGCATAACATTGTGAAGCTGGAAGAGGCAATCAACCATAAAGATGCTGAGACCGTCAGGGTCATCGCTCATACGATTAAAGGTGCTGCATTGAACATGAGTGCAGATGTCATTGGAGGGCTGTCTTTGGCTTTGGAGTCCGCAGCAAGAAATAAGGAAGATAGCAGATACACAGACGTGCTGGAAGATTTAATCCGTCAATTTGAAGCTTTTGAAGATTATATGAAAGACCGTATTGGTAGATAAGATACGAAGAGGTGTGCAGTTGAAAATACTTATTGTAGAGGACGATGTTATAAGTGCTAAGAAGCTGGAATATTTAATCAAGAGTCTTGGATACGAGACTTTGGTGGCGAAAGATGGTGACGAAGGCTATGAACTGTGGAAAAAAGAAAAGCCAAGGATTGTCATAACAGATTGGGTAATGCCCAAACTTGATGGCTTGGAGTTATGTCAGAAAATAAGAAAATCAGGGCTTTCACAGTACACATACTTGATTATTGTCACTTCCAAGAACAATAAAGAGGACATCGTTGTCGGTATGAATGCCGGTGCAGATGATTTCATCTCCAAACCCTATCTTAAAGAGGAACTTGCTGTTAGGATCAATGCCGGTAAGCGTATCGTAGAATTGGAATCCAGAGACGTCATCATCATGGCCATTTCTAAGCTTGCTGAAAGCAGGGACGACGATACGAGCCAACATTTGGAGCGTATTCGTTACTACTCCAAGGCATTAGCAACCAACTTGAAAGACAATGGCATCATGCCAGAGGTGATTGATGAGATCTTCATTGATAACATTTTCCTGACGAGTATGCTGCATGATATTGGTAAAATGGGTATACCTGATCGTATTCTTCTAAAACCAGGCAAGCTGACAGTGGATGAGTTTGAAATCATGAAAACCCATAGCAAGATAGGCTATGAAACACTAAGGGAAGCGGCAAAAGCAGGTGTTAATGCCCAGTACTTAATAATGAGTGCAGAAATAGCACTTTCCCATCACGAGAAATTCGATGGCAGTGGTTATCCGGAAGGATTAAAGGGAAAGGATATACCAATCAGTGCAAGAATTGTTGCTTTGGCCGATGTCTATGATGCTCTTGTGAACAAACGTGTTTACAAAGAAGCATTTTCCCACGAAAAAGCTAAGGAAATCATTCTGGATTCCTCGGGCAGCCATTTTGATCCCGATGTGGTGGTGGCTTTTGAACGTTGTGAAGATGAGTTTAAGAGAATACTGGGCAGGTATCAGGACTGAGGGTGTATGGACTAACTGTAAACTGAATTTGAACACGCTGTCAAAGAGGTTGAATAGATTTTTAGAAAATAGAGACACCAAATAGGTGTCTCTATTTTCAGATTGTGTATTTAAAGTGTAATAAGGGGATAAATAATTGTTAATTTTGGTTGGTAGAAGTCGTTATGTAAAGTTGTATAAAAAAAATATTGTATTGGTATAATTTTATTGTACCGTTGTATAGTTTTTATCACAGCCCTGAAGGACAAAAAGTTTGAATAGAACAATAGAATGGTTTGAAATAGCAATTGTTATCACTAAGCAATAAAAAGTATAGTAGATAAAGAGTTTGGATGGTTACTATATTTGTAAGCATAACGGAGGAGAAGAATGATACAGTTATCTGAAATATTTCAAAGTCATATGACGCTACAGTGCGATAAACCAGTGAAAATATGGGGAACTACCGATGAATCCCAAAAAATCAACGTTATTATAGATGATGTTTTTATCGTTAATGTGAGTATTTTAAAAGGTGATTTTGTGTTTTATCTGCCACCGCATAAGCCAGATGAAAGCTGTACAATTGAAATAAAGACAGAGACAGGCTCTGACCTGATTTTAGAGGATGTTGATTTTGGTGAAGTTTGGATAGCTGGCGGACAAAGTAATATGGAATTTATGATTTGCTGTGATAAGGAATCAGATTCTATGATGGCATCGGCAAATGACCCACACCTACGTTTTTATGACGTAGGGGAATATGCCTTTGAAGCTGAAAAAGAAGAAGGTCTGAAAGATGGCTCACACTGGGATCGATGGATGAAGTTCGATTCAAAGGATGCGGGCTGGTTCTCGGCGGTTGGTGCTTATTACGCATTGAAGCTAAGACAAGAGTTGAAAGTACCTGTTGCTATTGTGGGATGCAACTGGGGAGGCACCACCGCTTCAACTTGGCTAGATGAAGAAATTTTGAGAAAAGATAAAGACCTGAAAATCTACATTGATGACTATGAAAAAGTTGTGAGTAATCAGAATTACGAAAAATATATTAAAAGAGACTTGTTCTTCAGAAAGAAGCAAAGTTCAGAGAAGGCAATAGCCGATTCGATGAGAGCTTTAAAATATGAAAATACTAAGCCAACAACGTTAAGGCAGAAACTTATAGTCCGTTTAGCGATGTACTTAGGTAAAACCGGTCCTAATAATCCTAATAGACCTGGCGGTCTTTATAAAATGATGTTGAGTAAAATTTCTGGATTTTCTTGTCGTGGTGTCATTTGGTATCAGGGTGAGTCTGACGAACACCATGCGGATATTTATGGCAAGTTGTTTTCAAGTATGATTAATTGTTGGAGAAAAGCCTGGAATGAGATATTGCCGTTCTATTTTGTCCAATTGGCACCGTGGGATGAGTGGTTAGGCATGAATGGGAGAAATTATCCTAGTCTACGACAGGAACAGCAATGGGTAGAGGATCATGTTGAGAATACTGGTATGGCATCTATTATGGATTTGGGTTGCCGATATGATATTCATCCAAAAGAAAAACGGCCAGTCGGTGAACGTCTATCCTTGCTGGCTTTGAAACAGACGTATGGCGTTGAAAAAAAACATTGCTATGCGCCTAGAATTAGAGAAGTTGTTCGTACGGAAGATAAGATTATTGTTAAATTTGACCATGCCCAAGAAGGTCTCATTAACATGGATACTCGTGTTCAACTCTTTGATATTGTCCAGGATGGGAAGCGGATTCAATATGATGTGGACATGGATGCTGATGGCGTAATTTTGACTTGCAAACATTTAGACAGTAGCAAAAAGGTGAATTTTTCCTTTGCCTATAAAGATTATTTAATCATGAATTTATACAATAAGGGGAAGTTACCTGCAAGGCCATATGCGCCTGTAGAGATATAATGGTTATCACAATATAGTAATAGAAATTATGGAGGTGAAATATGATTATAAAGCATTATGAGCTATGGAAAAAGGAAGAATACAAATATCCTGTTGTGGGTGAATTTGTTCCTACTATGACATCCTACATTCATGAGGAGGCTGACTGTATTCGACCGGCCTTTGTTGTAGTGCCCGGTGGTGCTTATAGAATGGTGTCACATACAGAAGGTGAAATCGTTGCTCAGAAATTTTACGAGAAGGGTTATAATGCCTTTGTTGTCACTTATACCACAAACATGATGAACGTAGCACCATTGGGCTTACAACCTTTAAAAGACTTGTCAAAAGCAATTGTCATGATCAGGAAAAATGCAGATATATTCAATATCAACCCCGAACAGATTTCAGTCTGTGGATTCTCAGCAGGAGGACATTTGACAGGAAGCTTGGCGGTTCATCACGATGCACCTGCTATTCAACTGGATGGAGAATGGGAAGGAATCAGCAATAGACCAAATGCTGTCATCCTATCGTATCCGGTCATATCATCAGGCAAATATGGCCATGAAGACTCATTTGTAGCTCTACTTGGTGAAAAAGCAAAAAAAACGGATAAAGAGTACATGTCCTTAGAGAAACAGGTAACTGAAAAGGTGCCTCCTATTTTCCTATGGCATACTGTTACCGATGAAGCAGTACCAGTTGAAAATAGTTACCTCTTTGCTAAAGCTTGTAAAAGCAATGGGGTCTATTATGAACAACATATCTTTATGAATGGAAAACACGGCATGTCTTTGGGAGATGATAAATGGGCTAAAGGTGACTATAAGGGTTATTATACAATGAAACAAACGGTTGCCGCATTCCAAGTACTTGTCAATCAAGGTAAACCACTACCGGAACCTTTTAGCGCTATGGGAACCTTACCAGCAGGAACAGATTTATTCTCCCTTATCGAACCAACGATACAGAAGATTATGGGGGAAGAGACACCTGACAAAGCAATTGCAATGTGGCCAGACATGGCAGAAATATGGTTGAATAAAATTTATCAGTAATGAAAAATGTATTGGAGGATTAAGGAATGTCATTTAGCAAAGATTTTTTATGGGGAGCGGCAACGGCAGCTCATCAGATAGAGGGTTCTTATAACGTAGATGGTAAAGGATTGGGAATATGGGATGCCTTAAATGAGGGGCATATTCGTAGAGATGAAAATGGTAACATAGCATCTGATCATTACAACAGATACAAAGAAGATGTAGCACTGATGAAAGAAATAGGATTGAATTCTTATCGTTTTTCCATAAGCTGGCCAAGAATTATGCCATCTGAGAATGAGATCAATGAGAAGGGGCTTGCATTTTATAGTAATTTGATTGATGAATTGTTAAGTGCAGACATTGAGCCTATCGTAACATTGTTCCATTGGAATTTGCCAATGTGGCTTCATGAAATGGAGGGATGGGAAAATGAAAATGTTGTTGCACATTTTAAACGCTATACAGAAATCATTGTAAACGAACTTTCTGATAGAGTCACCTACTGGTTGACTGTAAATGAACCACAAATGTTTGCTACTTTAGGATATGTATCCGGTGAACATGCACCATTTCTTCAGAAGCCAGAAGTCATTGAAACTGTATCAAGACATATCATGCTGGCTCATGGTGAAGCTGTGCAGAGTATTAGAAAGTATGCTCAAAAGGTACCGAAAATCGGCATGGCACCTACTGGCAATGGCATCACACCAGTAGAAGAAAGTGAGGAGGGGATTGAATTTGCAAGAGCTCTGAATTATTCTTCTGCAGCAGGCTCTTTCGGCAATGACTGGTGGCAGGATGTAATGATCTTGGGGCAGGTGCCGGATGCATTAAAGAAAACAATTGACGAAGTTGATCTGAAAACGATCTGCCAGCCATTGGATTTTTTTGGGTTCAATATTTACAATTCTCAGAATTATGAGGGGACATTCCCTAACCCTAAGACGTATCCTGGCGTACCAAGATCATCCATGGCATGGTCAGTTACCCCAGAATGCTTATATTGGATGACTAAATTTCATTATGAAAGATATAAATTGCCAATATTAATCACAGAAAACGGCATGAGCAATTGTGATTGGGTGATGCTTGATGGGAAGGTTCATGATCCACAGAGAGTGGATTTTTTGAAACGATACTTAAAGGAACTCAAAAGAGCGGTTGAAGAGGGGATTCCGGTTATTGGCTACCAGTACTGGTCCTTCATGGATAATTTTGAATGGGCAGAGGGATTTGATAAACGATTCGGGCTGGTTTATGTGGATTATCGAACTCAAGAAAGAATTTTAAAAGACTCGGCCTACTTCTATGCCGAGGTGATTAGCAGTAATGGAGATGATTTGTAATGAACATTGAACACATTTTAAATGGTAAATTCGACAATCATATACTACCGTTCTTATGGATTCATGGTGAAGAAGAAGAAGTTTATCGTGATAATGTAAGGGCGATATACAATGCCAATATACGAGCTTTTTGTATTGAGGCAAGACCGCATAAGGCATTCTGTAAGCAACAGTGGTGGGATGATCTTGCTATTTTGCTTGACGAGGCTGAGAAATTGGGTATGAAAGTGTGGATTCTTGATGATAAACATTTTCCTACGGGTTATGCCAACGGTGGTGTTGAAAAAATGCCTGCTCATTTGAGACGTCAAAGTGTACTTAGCAAAGAGTATGTTGTGAGAAACAACCATATAAAATTAAATGTTAATCAAAGATTCAGCCCACCGATATCCTACCCTCAACTACTTACGAATGTGCTCAATAAAAATGGTGGCAGGCATAATCGATTTAATGACAACAGAGTTTTGAGTATAACAGCCATTCAGATGGATGATACGAGTGCACAACCTATATCTCTGAATCAATATGTAAAGAACGGAATTCTTGATTGGAATTCACCGCCAGGCACATGGAAGGTTGTTGTATGTTTTCTATCTAGAAATTGTGGATCGCATCGCTCCTATATCAATATGATGGATAAAGAATCTTGCAAAATCCAGATAGAGCAGGTTTATGAGCCACATTACAAGCATTTTGGAGATAAATTTGGCAATACGATAGCTGGCTTTTTCTCTGATGAACCAGAGCTTGGTAATGGGTTCATGTATAAGATGTATAATTTTCTTGGTACACCACAAGACCTTCCGTGGAGCAATGAACTTGAATCCAAGATGCAACTGTCTTTAGGTAATGATTATGCAGATTTATTACCTTTATTATGGCACAATGACGGCAACAATGAATTAACGGCAAAAGTACGTTTTATCTATATGAATCATGTCTCTCGTCTAGTGGAAGAAAATTTTTCTAAACAGATTGGGATCTGGTGTAGGAATCATGGGGTTGAATATATAGGGCATGTGATAGAAGATAACAATCAACATGCCAGAACCGGAACCAGTTTAGGGCATTTCTTCAGGGGACTAAAATGGCAGACAATGAGTGGAATTGATATTATTGGCGGTTCCATCTATCCTCAGAAGGAAAAAATGGAAGGCAATACTTTCATATGGAAAAAACAGCCGATAGATGGTGAGTTCTATCATTTCGCTCTGGCAAAGTTAGGGTCATCCCTAGGAGAACTTAACCCTCAGATGAAAGATAGGACGATGTGTGAATTATTCGGGAATTATTCATGGTCAGAAGGTATAAGACTTGAAAAATTCTTGATTGATCATTGTATGGTTCGTGGCGTCAATTATTTTGTACCTCATGCTTTCAGTTGTAAAGCATACCCGGATAAGGACTGTCCGCCTCATTTCTATGCACATGGAAATGATCCGTTATACAGGCATTTTGGCGAGTTGATGGGCTATACCAATAGAATCACATCACTATTTGATGGGTCAAGAACTGAAGCGACAATTGGTATTCTTTATCATGGTGAAGCGGAATGGTGTTCAGTAACTTCATTGGAAAGAGCTAATCCACAAGACGCAGGTTCAAAGGATGCAATAAACGAAGGCTATATGTTGATGCAAAAACCTGCTCGTATCCTTCAAGAGAATCAGATAGATTTCCGATTTGTGCCTAGTGATGTTTTTCTAGAGCGTGATTTTTATAAAACAGAAATAAAAGGGGGGTTAACAATCAATGGATATCAACATGATATTTTGATTGTGCCTTATAGTAAGTACATTACGGCAGAGTTTGCTGAAAGCATCAGAGAGCTGATAGATGCAGGTTGTAAAGTTGCTTTTCTTGAACAACTACCTAAAGGAACTTGTCAAGGGAAACCATTACCTGATATTCTGAGAAAATGTGACGTAGTGACACTTGACAGTGTTTTGGATTATGTCAATCAATGGTGCCCTTCCCGAATGTCATTAATGCCTAAGAATAAGAGGATACGTGCCAGACATGTGGTGGGAGAGGTTGAAGCTGTATTATTTGTGAATGAAGACAGCAATGCCTATAAAGGTCATGTAAGTTTACCATGGAAGGGAGAATCCTACCTATATGATCCTTGGCGAAACTGCAAATACAAAGCCGAGTATGAAAAAAATGGTATTCTATTGGACCTAAGGCCTTCAGAAAGTATTATTGTCATCAAAGGAAATGGATCCGCGTTGAAAGAGAATGCAATTTCATCAGATTTTTTCAATGATGTCATATTGTTGAATAATTTTACTGTATCCACATGTAGAAGCAAGGATTATCCGAAATTCAAGAGCAAAGGCAACATTAAGAAAATGGAGAACTTTGGTTTGTCTGAACCTAAATTCAGTGGTTTTATTGCTTACGAAACATCGTTTCAAATAGGTGATTTTAGTAAAATAATTTTAAAAATTATGGATGCATATGAAGGTGTCGAGGTATTTGTTAATGGAAAAAGTGTTGGCATAGAAATATTGTCAGAATGTCTTTTTGATATAACACCTTATTGTAATAATGGACGAAATCAGTTGAGAATTGAAGTTGCTACAACTCTCGAAAGAGAAAATGCAAAGAAAGTAAGAGATGCTGCACCTACAGGAATCACTGGAGATGTCTACTTGCTGACAGAATAGTTACATTTAAAATTAGTTTTATGTGCTATTCCAAAATATACGGTTTCCGAAAATCTTTTGGTAAGTGACCGGTTTCTCTTTTAAAGACTTTTGTAAAATAATTATAATCATTAATACCAACTTGATTCGCGATGGTATAAATTGGCAAAGAGGTATCCTTTAGGAGCCTCTTTGCTTTGTGTATGCGTATATTTCTTACATGTGTCGCGATGCCGACACCAAAGGACTGTTCTGAAAGGCGGTATAGTGCAGATTTGCTTAATGAGAACTTTTCAGCGATTCGCTGAGCAGATAAGTCTTCTGCCAAATGTTCTGTAACATAGGACTCAATTGATGTAGCAAGAGTATTTTTCTTCAGCATGACCTTTCGGGAAAGGTAAAGGTAATTGGCACAGATATCGACGATATGTCTAGCTGAATCCAGATACTCGTCAGTGATAGATGGTGAGCGTTCAAAATCATTCTTTAAGTCACTGTATGATGGCCCATCCTGGCCAAGAATCTCTACAAGGTTTATCAATAATGTCTCTTCAAGGGGTTCAACGTTCATTTGGCCAAACATAATATACCCAATGACCATATCATTTGACTTGACAGGTACAACGGATTCAGTTAAACCTGCATGACATTTGTAAGTATATGGCTCACCAGTATCGTTACAATACTTGCATGCCTTCAAATCACAGGCAGAACATAGTGATTCGCCTTTTTGGGACGAGCGGATTTTCATGCAATATTCTCTGTGTTCCGATGGATAGCATGCAAGTTCGTGGAACTCATGATCGAAGAAGACGATACGGATATTTGTCAGTTGATAGAAATGGTGAAGAAGGCCTTTGATATCGGCGATATTGAAAAGAAGCTCCATAGTATCCTCCGCAGGGAAATTATGAGTCAATATTACCATGTTTATGTTATTTACACAACGGATAGTGTATGGCTGAATATAAGAATTTGTGAGTCAAAATTACTATTTTATAGAACGCCAGTTGCTATTTCATCATCATGGATTTTGTTACTATAGATAATGTAACAAGCGTTTAGAAAATATATACAGGTGTCAAAATGATGCTTTTATCTTAAGGTGTTAGGAGTGGCAAAATGGCAATAGGTGGCATTGATATTGGAACAACTGGATGTAAATGCAGTGTTTATTCACCAAATGGTAGATTGATAAGCGAAGCTTATAGAGAATACACAGCAGTTATTAACGAACAGTCACATACGTTAGATCCAGTGTTGGTGTGGGAAAGTGTAAAAGAGGTTATTGAAGAGGCTTGTAATATAAGTGAAGATGTCACGGCGTTGGCAGTGACATCTTTTGGAGAATCGGTGGTGTTCCTAGGTGATGATGATGATGTCCTGACATCATCAATGCTATATACGGATCCCAGAGGGAAGGAGCAGTGCGACAGACTTACAGCGGAACTAGGTGACACTTCAATCATAAACCATACAGGTCTATCACCAAGTCCAATGTACAGCATTAGTAAAATTCTATGGCTTAAAGAAAATCAGCCTGAACTGTACGAGAAAGTAAGTAAAATATGTTTATTTGAGGACTTCATTGTGTACAAATTATGTGGCGTTCATCAAATCGATTATTCTCTAGCTAGTCGTACAATGGCTTTTGATATCAATCAATATTGCTGGTGGGGGGAGATGCTTCAGAGTTGTGGTATAAAGGAGACGATGTTACCTGTTGTTGTACCAATCGGAACAATAGCTGGTAATATGATGTCTTCTGTAGTCCGGGAATTGGGCTTGTCGAATCATATTCAGATTGTTTCTGCCTGTCACGATCAGGTGGCTGCAGCCATTGGCACAGGCGCCATTGTCAAAGGATCTGCCGTTGATGGTACAGGTACTGTTGAATGCATAACACCCGTGTTTGACAATCAAATCGATAGATCTCTTTTGGCTAGTGGAAGCTATGGCATTGTACCCTATATAGAAAATCAGTATGTAACATATGCTTTTACGATGACAGCGGGTGCGATGCTGAAATGGTATAGAGATGAGTTGGCAAATTTAGAGGCTGAAGCAGCTTTGAAGGCAGGCGAAAATCCTTATGACTGCTTTGGCAAACAGCTAAATGATAAGGGGACATCAGGTTTACTTGTGTTGCCACATTTCTCTGGCGCTGCAACGCCATATATGGATTCAGAATCCGTTGGGGCTATTTTAGGACTTACAACAAAGACAAGCAGAAATCAGATATACCAAGCACTTATGGAAGGTGCGGCTTATGAGATGAAACTTAATATGGAAAGGCTTGAAGAGGCCGGGATCAATATTGAGATTCTCTATGCCACTGGCGGCGGTGCCATGTCTGACATATGGATGCAGATTAAAGCAGATATCTGGAATAAGCCGTTGATATCATTCGGGGCAGCTCAATCAGGAACCCTTGGATCGGCTATGTTGGCTGGTGTCTCTTGTGGCTCTTTTGTGTCCCTTGAGGAGGCGATGGCCGTTTTTGTTGAGAAGAACAAGCGATTTGAGCCAAATCTGGAGAGACATAAAATTTATATGGAGTACTATGAACAGTATAAAAAACTATATGGTGGTATTAAAACAATTTATGGGAGGACAGACATATGAGTGAAACAACATTTGCATTATTTTTCGGGAATAGGGGCTTTATGCCTGAGTCACTGGCGATTAGTGCAAGAGATGAAATGATTAAGGCAGTGACATCAGCTGGCTATGGATACATCGTCATGGATGAAAAAGCAACAAGGTTTGGTTCTGTTGAGACAAGAGAGGAGGGACGCATTTATGCCGAGTGGCTAAAAGCGGAAGAGGGGAATTATGACGGTGTCATATTATGTATGCCAAACTTTAGCGATGAAAATGGTGCCGTTGCAGCACTTCAAGATGCAGGGAAACCAATTTTGATACAGGCATATCCTGATGAAATCGGAAAGATGGATTTTGCAAACAGAAGAGATGCATACTGTGGAAAATTTAGTATTGAAGATGTTTTTCATCAATATGGTATTAAGTATACAGTGTTTGAGCCACATGTGGTACATCCTTTGATGAAGGCATTCCGTAAGAATTTAGATGACTTTGCTGCAGTATGTCGTATCGTTTCGGGCATGAGTCGTATGAGCATTGGAGCTATAGGCGCAAGGACAACCGCATTTAAGACGGTACGTTATGACGAAATAACCCTTCAAAAGTATGGTATCACGGTGGAGAGTTTTGATTTGTCTGATTTATTTGCACGTGTAAATAAACTAGATGATCTAAACACTGAGGTTTTGGAACGCATAGAACGCCTTGAGAATTACACGAATTGCACACTAGTGCCTGATGAAAAAATGTTGGTGCTAGCTAAGACGAGTGTTGCTATCGACAGCTATATCAGAGAGTATCACCTGGATGTAATAACTTTACGTTGTTGGGAAGAGATGCAACAGGTTCTGGGTATTGCACCATGTGTTCTTCTTAGTGAAATGAATGATAGAGGTGTTGTCGCATCTTGTGAAATTGATTTATGCAGTGCAATCAATATGTATTCAATGCAACTTGCATCTAAAGAACCTACGACATGTTTGGACTGGAACAATAATTATGGTGATGATCCTGACAAGGTCATACTGTTCCACTGTGGACCAGTGCCACAAAAATTGATGACAGAAAAAGGGTTAGTAACGGACCATAAAATGTTTGCTAAGACCAACCCAGGGTGTGGTTGGGGGAGTAATGAAGGCAGGATACGGGCGTTTCCTATGACATATTCTAACTGCAAAACAGAAGATGGTAAGTTGACGGTTTATGTTGAGGAGGGAGCATTCACGGAGGATGTCATTGAGGAAGGTTATTTTGGCTGTGCTGGTGTGGCAAAGATTGATAATCTTCAACAAGTATTGATGACGCTAGGAAGAAATGGCTTCAGGCACCATACTGCTGTTGGAGTTGGTCATATGAAGTCTGTACTTCACGAAGCATTCAATTATTATCTAGGGTATGATGTGATGGATTTGACATCGCAAGGAGTGAATAGATGAATCAGGCATATGTAGGACATCCGAGTCAGATTGCAGGCGTTGAGGAGCATAGATTAATCGGAGGTAGAGGCGATGGAATGCGTCTTCTGGAAGTGAGAAACGGCTTAGGTATACATATGACGCTTTTGGCTGACAGAGCTTTGGATATTGCTAGATTGTCTCTGAAAGGGTGTAATTATGGCTACTTTTCGCCGAGTGGATATGTTCATCCATCCTACTACGATGCTCAAGGCAGTGGCTTTCTAAAATCTTTTACAGCGGGTTTTTTAACTACCTGTGGTTTGACAAATATTGGCAAGCCATCTGTGGATCAGGGTGTCCAATTACCACTTCATGGCACAATTCATGCAACACCAGCGGAAAGCATTAATATTTTAGAGACAAATGATTTAATAGAGATTCGTGGGATCGTACACCACGGCCAAATGTTTGCAGAGAAGTTAGTAATGCACCGTCACATTAAGATTTCAAAAGTATGTAATTCAATTACCATTCATGATCGAATTGAAAACGTGGGTGATCGTGAGACGCCGTTGATGATATTGTATCACTTGAATATTGGATATCCGCTATTAAGTGAGCATACTATATTAGAAGTGGCTTCGAATAAAATTGTTCCAAGGGATGTAGTGGCTCAGGCAGCTGCGAACAGTTGGTGTCAAATTGAAGCGCCGCAAGCTGGATTTGTTGAGCAGTGTTATTATCACGAGATTCAGGATGGACATGAGGCAGTCAGGCTTTATAATCCTAAGATGAATAAGGGGTTGGTCTTGTCCTATGCCCAAGAAATGCTTAATTATTTTATTCAGTGGAAAATGTTAGGGGTTAAAGATTATGTATTAGGGTTGGAACCTGCGAATGCACATGTGGATGGTAGGGATAAAATGAGAGAAGAAGGCAAACTTCAGTACTTGCAACCGGGGACCTCAAAAGAATTTGAGGTTTCCATTCACCTGACAGAGTCAATAGAGGAGAAATAAAATGTTAGTTACGTTAACTGAAATACTAGAGATTGCAGAAGATAAGGAATGTGCCATAGGGTCATTTAACACACCGAATTTGACTTCTGTATTAGCTGTGATAAAAGCTGCGGAATCTATTGATGTACCAGTCATCATTTCTCATGCGGAGTTGCATGAAGAGGTAGCGCCACTTGAAGACATTGGGCCGGTAATGCTTCTTATGGCAAAAAATGCGAAAGTGCCAGTCTGCGTTCACTTGGATCATGGCGAGAGCCTGTCATATATTGAGAAGGCTCTTGAAATAGGTTTTACTTCTGTCATGTATGACGGTTCGCTATTGTCTTACGAAGAAAACGTAAAAAATACACAAGCAGCGGTGGAAATGGCCAGAGCACATAATGCCTCAATAGAGGCAGAATTAGGCATTCTTGGTGGTAGAGAGGCTGGTTCAAAAGACACAAAATCCTATGAGGATTTGTACACGGATCCTATAGTAGCCAAGAAGTTTGTTGATGAGACGGGCATTGATGCGTTGGCTGCTTCTTTTGGAACAGCACATGGTCTGTACAAGAAAAAACCAAATCTTGACTTTGGTCGTGTGGAAAAAATCTATGATCTATGCAAAGTACCTTTGGTTATGCATGGGGGATCAGGTGTCAGCCCAGAAGACTATAGAAAGGCCATAAGTAAGGGCGTCAGAAAAATCAACTATTATTCCTACATGGCAAATGCAGGCGTTAAGGCAGTAAAAGAGTTTCTTTCTGAAGAGGATGTGGTCTTCTATCATGATATTGATCGCGTTGCTCAGGAGAAGATGATGGCAGATGCACTAACAGCCATGAAAGTGTTTTCTGAAAGCACTGGCTTATGACGGTTGTAGATGACTAATGATTTGACTGAACATAGTGATTTGCCGGATTCGCAGTTGAGCGAAATAAGAATTAACCATGATTACGTTCGCGATATTCCTTGGGCGTGCAGCCGTAAGCTTCTTTGAATTTTTGGAAAAAGAAACTGGAATTCTGGTAACCAACATGAAGACATATATCTGAGGTTGATAGGCGTGTGTTCTTAAGTAAATGTGCAGCTTGTTGGAACCTTTGGGTTTGTACAAGCTCCTTGTATGTTTTGCCTGTATGTTTCTTTAGGTATACTGAGAGGTAGTTGGGATGCAAATTAAAGAATTCAGCGGTAGATTTCAGCGTACAGGTATTGTAATTGCGTTCAATGAAGCGAATAATCGGCAGAATGGTGCTGTCTGGTGAATCACTTCGTTCTTTGTTTAAGTCATTTTCAAATACATTAATTAATTCACATATGATCAATGTCATCAAGCTATCGAGAATGTATATGGAACTTAATGAAGTATCATAATATTCGCACATGAATTGATTGATAAATACAGATAATCTTGAACTGGACTCAGAATGAAACACGATATAATTATCGTGTTTTGTTTTTGTATTGAGTGCATCTATAAAGAAGCTTGTTACAAAATTGTTTTCTGTTAAACGGTTAAAGAAAGCTCTGTCCAAATAGGTCTTATCAATGAGAAAGTTAATTAGAATATCATCTTCATTACACTTGGAAATGGCGTGCGGCGCATTGGTATCAATTAAGCACATTTGACCTGCTTTGAGTTCTAACTTCTTATTATTGATATGTAACGTACATTTACCGGAATACATGTAATTTAATTCGATCCAGTCGTGAACATGCATGGGCACTTCTTCGAATCTGTTTTGTTTCATCAAACCAAGATGTTCATACTCTAATAACATGTTGTACTCATTCATTATCTCTTTGCGGTCTATATTAGGGTCAAATGAATAATATGGGATGCCATTGTAATAGCCAGCGATTTTGTAGATATCATAATCGTGCTGCATACCAGATAGAAGACGTTTTTCTTCATGGGTATGTTCTCTTAAATTTCTATCGAGAGTTTCAATATTCATAATAAACCTCTTTTTATAAGCCAGTGATTATTTCTATATATTTTCATTCTAAGTAGAGATAAAGATAATGTCAATGGAATCTTAAGTTTGGATGGTGAAATGCGTTATGTAACGTTGATTCATTCTATTTATTTTTTTGATAAACTTCTATTATAGGTAGCAGATGGAGGAACAAGATGGATAAAGATAAATTTTTAAAGTCACTAACGTTAAAAGAAAAATGTGCATTTCTTGCTCAGCAAGATGGTTTCGTTGGTAAAGTTGATAGGATTATCGGTACAGGGATTAAACCTTTGGACAACCCAAGAGGTGGCGATGATTATTATCGTTTACCAGAGGAAGCTTGTACAAGCCAGTATCATCCTGTGTGTTTTCCGTCAATGACGAATATAGGTATGACTTGGAATAAGGATATGGCCTATCAGGCAGGTGTAAGCATTGCAAAAGAATGTAAATCCAATTCAGAGGTTGTTTCTTGGATTTTCCGCCCTGGAATAAATATTAAGAGATCACCTCTTTGTGGAAGAAACTTTGAATATGTCTCAGAAGATCCTATTCTGTCAGGTGCCATTGGTGGGCATTATATCAAAGGCGTCCAAAGCCAAGGGGTTGGTGCTTGTGCAAAGCATTATGCTGTCAATCATCAAGAATATCAACGAATGACAATGAATGCGGTTGTTAGTGAAAGAGCATTGAAGGAGATTTATCTTAAATCCTTTGAAGAAGCTTTTATGGTTGAAAAGCCATGGTCTGTGATGACTGCGTACAACAAGGTTAATGGTAAGTGGGTGAACTCTTCACCAGAACTTATGGGATATCTTAGGAACGATCTTCAGTATGACGGCCTGGTTGTCAGTGATTGGGCGGCGGTTCATGAAGATAAAGTGGCAGCTCACTTGAATGGCATGGATGTTGAGACGGCGCCGGTGGAATGTCATTCAGCTGAATTAGAGCAAGGGGTTCTAGATGGCGATATATCAGAATCTTACTTGGATCAATCTATTAAGCGGGTCCTTTCGTTTCAAGAAAAGGTTGAGGGCATTCAGTATACTGAAGTGGATATGGAAGAGTTACATGAACAGAGCATAGATATGGCAAGAGATTCAATTGTGTTGCTTCGTAATGAAGAAAACGTGTTGCCCTTAGCTTCGGATGATAAGATATTAGTGGTTGGCCAGTTGGCAAATAGTCCAGTGATTATGGGGTATGGTTCTGGTCATATGAATGGTTATAGAACAGATATTCCATTTGAAAAGATCAAAAACTACAATCCGAATGTGCAGTTTACCCAAGGATATGAGCAAAGTGAAGGTGCACCTGCTGTTTATCTTGAGAATTCGGAACTGGTAGAAGAAGCGGTTCAAATGTCATCTAGAGTAGATAAAGTTATAATTTTTGCCGGATATGCCTATAGTCATGAGACAGAGGGCAGAGATCGTGAAGATATTTTATTGCCAAAATCACAAAGGGTTCTGATAGAAGCACTGCTTGAAGCCCATAGGAATGTTTCCTTAGTCATTACATCGGGTTCGGCGGTTGATATAGGCGCTTTTAATAATCGTCTTAAAGGTGTTGTTTTTACAGGGTTGGCTGGCGAAGGATATGGAACGGCTATAGCAGATATCTTGTTTGGAACATCTGAACCAGGCGGAAGACTCGCAGAGACGTTTCCAGTGAGGCTAGAAGATACCCCATCCTATCTCAGCTTTACAGCAGAAGGCGAAGATACGCCAAATGTCTTTTACGGTGAGGATATATTTGTAGGTTATCGTTACTATGATAAGAAGAGAATGGATGTGCTGTATCCATTTGGACACGGTTTATCCTACACAGAATTCTCATATGAGATGATGGGTGTTGAAAAAAGATTAGAAAGAATCATAGTAGCTATCAAAGTGAGCAATACGGGTGCATTAGAGGGAAGCACAGTTATTCAATTATACACAGGCAAAAAAGGTTCTAAATTCAAGAGGTCTCAGCAGGAATTAAAAGGATTTGAAAAAGTTACCCTAAGTCCTGGAGAAACAAAAGAAATAAGAATGGAAATTCCGATTTCGAGAATGAAGATCTTTAGTGAATCCCAGAAAGACTGGGTTCTGGAAGGTGGGATATATCAACTTTATTTGGCGACATCTTCTCGTGAGCGTATATTCGGAACCGACATTGAGATAACTTCAGAGGATGTGAATATTATTTATGATGAAATGACGCCATTGGGTGATTATTTGAATAACACCACATTCAGAAACGCTATAGAGCAGCATTCACTTGAGGCATCAAAGATGATGGACCAACGTTTCAATCCACACTTACCATTAATTGCTGCGTTGCCAATCTATCGATTGACTGAGCCACTGGCTGGCAAACCTTTATTCACGAAAGAGATGCTGCAAGGAATCATTAAGCTCTGTAATGAAGTCGGAAGGGGATAGAGACAATGGCATCATTTACAATACTAGAGGAATTTGTTGTAAAGAAGCAAGATAAGCTTCTAGAGATCGCAGAGACCTATAAACCTGTATTGAATCATTCAAGTAAGGTGATCAAACCTGATGAAAAACACCTTGGCCGTGGGGATTCACAATTGATTGATTTTGGTAATCATTATGTCGGGTATATAACTTTGATTTTTAGAAGTATTGGATCTCATCCAGATGCACCGCTGTCTTTGAATTTAAGGTTTGCGGAAAGATCGGAGGAATTTGAGTATAAGTCGGAAGATTATCATGGCTGGTTAAGTAAAAGTTGGATTCAAGAAGAGGTACTACATGTAGATGTTTTGCCGGCTGTCGTGAAATTGCCAAGAAGGTATGCAATGAGATATCTTGAAATCAATGTGATTGATACGTCGCCCAAGTATAAAGTGATCGTGGACGAGGTTACGTTTGAAACAGTTACGTCAGCCACTGCACGAATGGTTATGCCGGAGTACAATGGAGATGTACTTCTTCAAAAAGTCGACAAAGTATGTCAACACACATTGGCCAATTGTATGCAAGATGTATATGAAGATGGACCCAAGCGTGACAGACGGATGTGGTTGGGAGATTTAAGGATACAGGCATTAGCAAATTATGCATCTTTTAAAGATGCGACATTGGTGAAACGAAGTCTATACCTCTTTGCGGGGTTGCTTTTTAATGATCAACAGATCAGTTCCTGTATCTTTACTGAGCCAACCTTAGAACCAGATGATACTTATCTTTATGACTATGCGCTTCAATTCATGAGTACATTAGTTGAGTACTATGAGTTTACAAGTGATATGAAAACCTTGAAAGAGTTGTACCCCTATGCCAAAGCTCAATTTGACTATATTTACAAACAAGTGGATGAAAGGGGTCTCTTGCCGGACAAAGAAGGGGAATTCTGGTGTTTTGTAGACTGGGGAGAAGATTTGAATAAAGAAGCTTCTGCCAATGCAATACTGGCCTATTGCCTTAGTGATGCCATTAGGGCATCTGAGATCTTAGGCTACACTGAGGATAGACAGTCTTATACAGAAATGAGAGAAACGCTTGTTGAAGCTATCAGCAATTATTTTTGGAACGAACAACGTGGCTATTACCACAGTGGATCCATGAAACAAATATCCAAGCATACTCAGATTTGGATGCTTTTGGCAGGAATACCCAAAGATCCATCAAGGCTTGCAGAACGATTGACAACTCTACATGAAGGACCTGAAATGGTGACGCCCTATATCTATTATTATCTACTCACAGCGTTGCTTATGTATGGAAGGAAAGAAGAGGCTTATTCGATTATTAAACAATATTGGGGTGGAATGTTGGAAATAGGTGCAGATACTTTCTTTGAAGTGTTCTATCCTAATGATCCGCAAGGGTCACCTTATGGGTCATGCTTAGTGAACAGTTATTGTCATGCGTGGAGCTGTGGTGTAATTGTTCTATTAAGAAAATATTATATGTAGCAATGATAAGGAGAATCAGATGAAATTATTAACAAATTCTAACGAGTCTAATACATCGCTTGGGGTACTGGAGCGTTTGGCGTATGCAAGTGGTAATCTGGGAAATGGCCTATTTGCAGCTATTATTTCAGCATTCTTATTGTTCTTTTATACGAATTATATGCACTTGAATCCGGGGATCATTGGGACGATTTTTATGGCGGTTAGAATTACGGATGGTATAACAGATTTAATTATGGGAAGAATCGTGGATAAGACAAGGTCTAAGCATGGACAAGCAAGAATATGGATTTTGAGAACCTGTATTCCCTATTCTATTGCGACAGTGCTATTGTTTACGGTGCCGGTAGGTGCTGTAGATACCGTGAAATATGTCTATGTTGCAATCGTATACATGCTTGTAAGCGCGATTCTGACAACTGCCTTTGCAGTACCATATGTTTCTTTGGCTGCACTACTTACAGATAATCCTTATGAGCGAGGCTTGCTGGGTGTCTTCTCTATGTTTAGCGGTACGTTCGCTGGGATGATCATTAGCGGCTTGACAATTGCTATGGTAGAAGCTTTTGGCGATAATCAAAATGCATGGATTAAAATGGCCATAATTTTTGCGGTAGTGGGCGCGCTGTTTGAACTGGTGAGTTTTTTTGGGACTAAAGAGCGTGTTAAACCGTCTCATAATATCAATGAAGATGGAGAGCATAAACACACAGACATAAGAGTATCGATTGGTTCTTTGGTTAGGAATAAGTACTGGGTTATGTTTATCATTATGAGCTTTGGACTTTGGATGATTGTAGGTTTGCAAAACACGGCTATGATATATTACTGTGATTCAGTTCTCATGGATAAAGGTGCATATGCAACACTTGCTTTGACTGGTAATGTTTCAATGCTAGGCGCATTGCTTGTAGCATTTGTATTTATGAAGAAGTTAGGTAAAGAAAATACCTTTAGAATCGGCATGGTGTTGGCTGTTGCAGGTGTGGTGATTATGATATTCTTCCCAACAGTTATGTATATACTAATCTTTGGCACGTTCGTCAGATCTGTTGGGTCTGGATTAGCGGCAGCATGTATGACAGGAATTCTTGCAGATACATTGGATTACAGTGAATGGAAAAATGGTGTAAGTGTCATTGGTATGGGAATGGCAGCTTATTCGGCCTGTATGAAATTGGGTTCGGGTATTTCTGCAGCATTATGGGGGGGGGTTTTAAATATTGGTAACTATAATGGTGCGGTCGGGACTCAGTTACCGAGTGCAATTATGGCGATTAAGGCTGGATTTTATTATATACCATTTGCTGTTGCATTGATTTCTTTCATATTGATTATGCAATTCGATTTGGATAAAAAGCACGATAAAATACACGCAGATTTGGAAGAAAGACGCGGTAGAACGGCATAATAACTGAAGGTTAATCGTCTTAGTAGAGTATGGCAATAGATTTATATGATGATTAGATTTAGAGAATTAGGAGTACATAAAATGAAAAAAATTATTACGAAGTCAGTAGGTGCTTTAATCGTCCTTTTGGGATGTGCATCGATGTTTTTGATTAACGACCGAATGGTGACAGGGAGCATGTCGCTGGCTGTACTGCTAGTGCTGATGGGCTATCAAAGATTATCGATTGCTGAAGTTTCCCCGGAAGAGGGCGTTGATAGAACTAGCAAAGGCAATAAGAGAGATTCTTTATTCCTGTCAATCCCGATTATTACCCAAGTACTTTGGTTTATATCTAGACAGTATGTGTTTCTTTGTATAACACAGATTGTTGTGATTATTATTGGAATAGTTATCTGGCTAAGAAGTATGAAAGGCTACAATCGCTTATTCAAAGTTATCAATATATCCTTATTGCTTGGTAGCGGTGTGCTGGCACTTGGTTTGATGATTACAGCGATAACGCCGTTGCCTTTTATATACTTTATGGGCGTTACAACGAATATGACATCCTCTGATCCACAAGAAACGATAACGACTGTCTTAGAGAGCGGTGCATCATATACCAATGATATTGAATATGTGTCCAAGTATGGTGATAACTACCTTGATATCTATATAGCACAAGACACTGGAGTAGAGTCGACGATGCGCCCGACATTTGTCTACTTTCATGGTGGTGGTTATGTGTGGGGAGACAAATATGCTGGAGACCCGAATGCAGAAACCGGTGGTTTCGACTGGTACTTTCAGTCGATTCTGGATGCTGGGTATAATATAGTTTCAGTCAACTATGCTTTAGCCCCAGAAGTGCCATATCCTGTGCCTATTATACAAGGTATTGAAGCGTTGACTTTCCTGGCAGATAACGATATGCAATATGGGCTGAATATGGATGAAGTTATTCTGTCTGGAAGTAGCGCAGGAGGACATTTAGCGGCTCAGCTAGCTGCTGTTCTGACCAATAAAGCTTATGCGGATGAGTTGAATATTACTTCTACTTATGAAGGTGAGAAGGTGATGGCAGTTGTGCCCAATAGTGCTTTGTTAGATATATCAAGGTTTGGAATAAGTGATAATGGTAACGCTGTACTGGATTATATTTGGTATCAATGCGGGCGGACATATTTCAAATCAGGTATGCCTGAAGTGAATACAGCTGCAATGAGTGCTAATGTTATTAATAATGTCAATGAGGATTATCCGCCAACATTCATAACAGATGGTAATGCAGGCAGTTTTGCGGACCAGGCGAAAGATCTAAGTGCGAGATTAGAAGAGTTAGGTACCATTTCGAAACTGTATATCACTGATTTGAATGATGGAGAGACACCACATGCTTACGAAGTAACAGGGACAGAATTTGCACAAGAGAACATGAGGTTAATGCTGGAATTCCTAGGTGAATTAGTTTTGACACCTTAACCGATGATAAGCAAATTGTACAGGAAATAGGAGATCTGCATGAACGTACAACAATTCAGACGAGCAAATAAATTGATGTTAGGAGCTTTGCTTTTTTTCATAAGCTTGAGTTGCTTCACGCCAGCGATAAATATAAGGGCTGGGGTTGGCAATCTTGTCTTTATTTTATTATGTGCAGTTATGGTGTGCCTGTTGATGATCTTTTGGAAAAGTCAACGGTTTCATAAGCAGTTTAAAACACTGACAGTTATTGTGATTGCTGTTGTTTATGCAGGGCGTGTGATTATCTCGGGAACATCAGAGCTTGAAGTTTCTTTGTTTCTGCTTCTTGTGTCTGTTGTTTACCTGGACAAAAAGTATACATCCATGATTTCATTTGGCTTAATTACTTTCACAATAGCCTATAGTATAATTCAAAGAATTCAATTAGGTATTGAACCTAATGAACGATTAGGGATTATTATTATTAACGCCATCATGTGGTATGTATTTGCATTGTTGCTGATTGGGATACAAAAGAAACTGCTTGATGAGAATATATATGTGATAAACGTTGAGTCAGAAAAAAATAAAGAGACGGCCACACGAATAACTCAGACCGCAGTAGATGTTTCGGAAAAAGTTGTAGAATTGGAAGATGGCTTATTGAATGTTATTGAAGGCATTGATACGGTTTTCGAAGCTATGAAAAGTTTGGACGCAGGTAACCAAGGCAGCGTGAATTCTATTGAACAGCTGGCCCAAATGACATATCAAATACAAGAGAGCTTAGCTTCAACTAATAGGAATGTTGATAATATAGCCATTGTATCAAATCAAACAATTGACACTTCTAAGAGAAATGAAGCGTTACTGAGTAGTATTAAAGAAAGTGCTTTATCAACTATTGAATCTGGTAAGGTTATGGCAACTTCCTCAGAAAAGCTGAATGATAAATTAGATGAGGCTATGGAAATCATAGGAATGATCGTCAATATATCTTCACAAACAAATTTGCTTGCACTTAACGCTGCTATTGAGGCGGCTAGAGCAGGCAGTGCAGGAAAAGGATTTGCTGTCGTTGCTGATGAAATAAAGAAATTAGTGAACCAAACACAATCAGCAACGGAGAGCATATCTGAAATTCTAACAGGATTAAAGGGTGAGGCGGAAAATGTCAATGAGCAAGTGCGAGAAAATGTTGAAACTTTTGGGAATCAAAGTAGTGCTATTGAAAATCTGTTCGATCACTACAACAGACTTATGCAAGATATGAAAAAATTGGATTATCATATTCACGATATCCATGGTCAACTGAAACTACTTCATGAACAGAACACTGTGTTAGTAGATAATGTGTCGTTACTTTCAGCTGGAAGTGAAGAAATAGCAGCATCGGTGACTGAAGTGGTGACAATCAGCGACAATAACCTAACGGATATCAATCAGGTTTCGGAAGAATTGAAACACATATCTGAGACGGTTGAAATGATGCAACAGAAGTGAAATATGGCAGTGCATCAGGACTGATGCATTGACATTTTAATCTGACGGATTTATAATAATAGTGAACAGGCATTCGCGAATTCGGGTGCCTATAATTTTGAGATAAAAGCGAATGGAGATTCATTTATGGCTCAGTTTCAGAAAGATGAAATCAAAGAGAAGATTCTTGACAGTGCTTTAACGGTGTTTACGGACAAAGGGTTTCAATTGGCATCCATTAAGGTGATTGCCGGTGAAGCTGGTGTATCTGTAGGGAATGTATATAGGTACTTTGAGAATAAAGAGGCATTGTACTACGCCTTGATCAGTGATGTGGAAAAGGGTGTCATTGACATTATGAATCATGTTGAAGAGGTGGCTTGCTATAAGCAGATGCTCGAGCATGAACCGATGGACACAGAGGGCTTCTTTAAGGACATGATAGAACCCATGGCCATGTTCACAGACTTGTACAAAGCAAAACGGCCCATATTTGAGATGCTTCTTAAGAACCGGCGAGATGTCTACTACGAAAGAACTGTGGAACGGATCATTCTTATATTGCAGAATTATTTTTACAGGTTCTGGGGGAGTGATCTTCACACTAATGGAATAAGTAGAACAGAAGTGAATGCGCTGACCCATGCGGTTGTGTTCTCGGTGATTGAACTATTGAATGACTGTTCGGAAGCAGTTTTGGACAATGAGTTGAGAAATTTTACAGGACGATTAATTAAAGGTTATTTTACGGCAAGAAATCAGGAGGCAACACAATCGTGAAGATGAAAGTGACGATGGCCATCATGCTGTTGGTGGTGTTCCTATTAGGTGGTTACAGAATTATACAGGTCGTCAATAAAGAAGAAACGGCCCAAGAAGTACTGACTGTGCCAGTGAGTGTTATGGATGTTCAATTGAATGAAGTAGCAGAGTCGCTGACCTATGAAGGGCGTGTTAGCCCAACAAGTGTAGAAAAGGTGAGCTTCAAATCCACAGCACGCTTGGCAGAGTTCAATGGAGATGTCGGTGACGTCATTGAAGAAGGGACAATCCTAACATCCCTGGACGATGAGGACTTAGCATTGGCTTTAGAAGGTGCGAACAGGCAGTATGAAGCTGCTAAGGCTACATATCAACAAGCCGTTAACGGCGCAACGCAAGAGGACCTGGATCTGGCTCTGATCAGTGTGGAAAAAACAACAGAAGCGGTTGAATACCTTTCGGAACAGCTAGAAGACATTGGCGTCTTATTGACCGAAGGAGTGGTCAGTCAATCTGAATATGACGGCTTGGTTCTTGAAATGACCTTGGCTGAAAAAGATCTGGCACTGGCAGCCACTAACTATGACAAGGCCAAGCTCGGTAGCCAGCAAGAGGTCATTGATGCGGCCAAGGCTCAGATGAATTTGACCTTAGTGAATGTCAAAGCCAATGAAGCGATGCTTGAAGACAGCCGTTATTTAGCATCAAAATCCATGGTACTCGTTGATCAGTTATATGAAATTGGTGAACTAGTCCCAGCAGGTTATCCTGTAGCTGTCCTTAGAAGTACGACGATGGAAGTGAATCTGGGTCTGACAGCAGAAGATTTATCAAAAGTGTACACAGGTCAAAGCGCTGTTGTAGAGACAAGAACTGGTACGGGATTAGGAACTGTTTCTAAGGTTGCAGAGCTTCCGGATGACACACATTTTCTGTACGAGGTGACGATTGAACTTGCGGGGGATGATTACTTGGTAGGGGATATTGCTTCTTGTGCTTTATCCATGGGCAATCGGGAAGTTATCACGGTACCTGTGACAGCTATATTGAACGATGGCATTGATTATGTCTATGTGGTAGAGGACGGCCTTGCCGGCATTCGACAGATTGATATATTGAAGTTATATGGAGAATATGTGTCAGTTGGTGGCCTCATCCCAGGGGATCAAGTCATTATCAGCAATGTGAACCGTCTGGAACCTGGCAGTGTCGTAGAGATACAGGAGTAGATTATGATTGGTGCAGCAGTAAAAAACAGAAAGATTATCTTCTTTTTTCTTATGGTCATATTCATTGGTGGTATAGTCAGCTACATTATGCTGCCAAAGCAGGAAGCACCTGACATCAACCCGCCAGTTGTTAGGATTACAGCAATCTATCCAGGGGCATCGCAAGAAGATGTGAATGGTTTTGTCACTGAGAAGATAGAAGATAGATTAATGAACCTTAAAGGTTACGACTATTCTAATGCGTATGTATATAACAATGTAACGACCATTATCTGCTTCATGAAGTATGGGGAGGATCCGGAACAATCCTTCAATGAAGTCAGAAGGGAAATGACTCAGTTGCAGGAGGAACTGCCTGAGGAGGTCTTGACAATCCAAGTGGATACGGATTTGACGGAGACGGCTGGGATTATTATTGCATTGACAGGCGAGGCTTATGATTACGATGCTCTAGGATTCTATGGCGAACGCATTGTAAAAAGTTTGAAAGAAGTACCAGGGATCACCAAATTTGAAATGGATGGGGATGTTGGTAGTGAAGTGCGTATAACAGTTGACCATGCGGCTTTGAATCGACTGGATATAAGTTACAGTGAATTGTTGCAGTTGCTGCAAGCTCAGAATCTGGAAATACCATCAGGAGATCTGGATGTGGGTGGTGAGGCTGTACCACTGCAGATAAAAGGATCATTTTCATCCCTTGAGGATATTGAGAACATAGTAATATCGGTATCTCAAGATAATTATTCGGTGCTGAAGTTAAAGGACATTGCAACAGTGTCTTATGAAGAAGAAGAGGCGTCTACCGTATTCCTTAGAAACGGTCAGAAGACGATTCTGTTAACTGGTTACTTTGAAGACAATAAGAATGTTTTGTCTGTGGGAAAAGATGTACGGGCAGCCATCGAAGAGGTTAAATTAACGTTGCCGGATGACCTAAGCTTTGAAGAAGTGATCTTTCAGCCGGAAGAAGTTCAAAACGCGATTGATGGATTTGCTATGAACCTACTGATGGGGATTGTACTGGTCATCATTGTTGTCTTTGTAGGAATGGGATTCAGGAACGCAATCATCGTATCTATGGCCATTCCATCATCTATTGTTGCTACATTGCTAATGATGCCTTTTTTTGACATAAAGGTACATGTGATATCCATAACGGCATTTATTGTTGCTCTTGGTATGCTTGTGGATAATGCCATTGTTGTAAGTGATGCTATACAAAATAAGCTGGATGACGGTATGGATAAGCTAGAGGCTTGTGTACAGGGAACTAAAGAAGTGATTATCAGTATTCTTTCTTCTACGCTTACGACGGTGGCGGCGTTCTCGCCGCTGATGATGCTGAATTCACTTGCAGGAGATTATGTGAAGGCCCTACCGCAAGTGGTGGTTATTTCTTTGGCGGCTTCCTTTTTCTTTGCATTTCTTGTGACACCATCCCTTGCCTTTGTCTTTTTCAAGCCCGGTAAACATAGGGGTAAAAGCAAAGAGAAGACAGTCATGCAACAACTCCTTGAAAAAGCGATTCAGCACAAGTTTATCGCTTTTGGTTCGGGACTGTTGATTATTGGGCTGTTGGGCAGTAGCTTCTTATTGTTGAATATCATTTTCTTCCCTAAGGCGGATAAAACGCTTATGTACATTGATGTTGTCGCTGAGAAGAATATTGATACGGCCTTTACTAAAGGCATAACGGATCAGATAGAGGATCTGTTAGATCTGGAAGAGGGTGTGTTAAACTATACGACTGCCATCGGTGGTTCCATTCCGAAGTACTATGATACACTGCCTATCTCGGCAGAAATTCCTGAAAATGCCCAGATATTATTGGAAGTGAATCTTGAAGCAACTGGTTATAAGAAGAATACAGATTATGGTCAATACCTTCAACAGAAAATAGATGCTGTCTTGGAAGGTGGCGAGGCGACGGTAAAAGAACTTGAATATGCAGAGCCAATAGGTGCCCCAATCAACATTCGAATCACTGGTGAAGATGAAGCGCAGTTGTTTGCCATTAGCGATGATTTGGAGCTACTGTTAAATGGTGTTCCCGGGTCTACCAACGTAAGGACGGATTATGGCCCTTATGTCTATGAATATCAAGTAGACTTAGAAGAGCAGTCTCTTGGTCACTATGGACTTATGAAATATGATGTTCTGAATGAAGTGAGTATTGCCCTGCGTGGACGTACGGCTGGTACTTTTAGAAAAGACGGCAGTGAATACGACATTCTCTTAGAAGGGGATCTTGAAACCTCGGATGACGTGGAAAACCTGATGATCAAATCATCCCTAAGCGGCAATAAGCATCTGCTAAAAGATCTTGGCCATATCAGTTTGATTAAGTCTAGGCCATCTATCAATAAGTATGATGGAAAAATTGCCATAACGTTGATGAGTGATCTTGAAAAAGGCTACGACAGTGGTACGGTGGAAAGAGCCTTTAAAGAAGCTGTTAAAGAGGTGAACCTGGGCAGTGTGGATCTGATCTATGATGGCGAGTCCTCGAAGATAGGTACTTATTTTGGTAATCTGGGTATTACTGCCGCTTTTGCTGTCATAGCCATATTCAGTATCTTATTGGTGCAATTCAAAAATTACAGACAGTCACTAATCATATTACTGTCACTTCCATTGTCGGCAGCAGGGGCAATCTTTGGACTCTTCGTTATGGATCAACCGATTTCCTTTACTGCGATGCTTGGTATTATCAGTTTGATTGGTATTGTTGTTAATAATGCGATTGTTCTGATGGATTATATCAATATGGAACGTTCTGAGGGATTGGGCGTGGATGATGCGGCCATTAATGCCTCAGTAGCAAGGTTCAGGCCTATTATATTGTCGACGGTGACAACTGTTATCGGATTGCTTCCTCTGATGTTTTCCAACAGTGAGCTGTTCAAACCGATGAGTGTTGCGTTGGTGTTCGGATTGCTGATCAGCACGTTCTTGACACTGGTGTTCATACCACTGACCTATTCGGTGGTTTTTCATACAACGGAAAATTAATCGATTAGAGCAATTGAACCAGAAGCATTTTTGATTGGGGATAAGGGCAAGGCGTAGAGTTAATAAAAGACAAGGGATACTCATAGAAGAATGAGTTACCCTTGTCTTTCATATGTAAAGATATGTTAATAGCTAACTGACGGCTAAATAGCCTTCAAGGTCAATAACCAAGTAGGCAACAATCATCAAAGTAAGCTTAGGTATTATACTGAAATACCCTAGTTCCAATATGATGAGTGCAAGAACTACGAGAAAAAGACCATAAATCAATTCATTATGAAACAGCCGTTGCTGTGTTATCTCCTTATTATTGGCTGATAACAGCATAGGAAATTTCAACCGGTGTTTTTTGTTTTGGATGCTCTTGAAGGAATCTGCCATACATAGCAACCCAAACACCAGCATCAATATAGAAATCGTCCATATGACCATCACGCCACCTCCTCTTTCTTTGTCAGAGTTGATGAAAATAATAATCCATATCAATATTATAGACGATTTTAGAATGATTTGCAAGTTGAGGGTTGTGGTCTTGCAAAATCAAGGCAAAATTTTGCTGATATTCTTAAGCACTATGCTGATTTTGCCGTCTGGACCAGTAATAAACTCCATAATACTCGGGTCGTTGTATAAGGCCATGGGGATCTTGATCTCGATACCGTTATCTGTCTTGACCCGTTGCTTTTCAAAAGTTCTTGTAATGGTCTTTTCTTCTAGAGTGACGATCGGTTCTTCCAGCCCTTTTTTTTCTAACTTATCCATAAAGACTTCTTTGATTTCCTTCTCTGTAGGAAAAGCCTGATCGGCAAATTTCTCAAGATCAATTTTACCGGTTTCTTCTAAGGTCTCATAGAGGGTTTGGCGAATTTCTGCCTGTTTCTCAGGATTGTGATCGAAAAATTTCTTGGTGACATGATCGGTGGTTTGTTGAACAATCTTCATTTGATCCTTGGAAGAAAGTTTAGTACCACATTTCAAGTAGTGGGTACTAAGGTAGTAATCCAACTGACCGTCAAGCTCGTATTTTTTTTCAAGGACACGGATTTGAAAGTCTTCAAGGCGTATGAGTATGGCTTCTGCCACCTTCTGATTAGGACTCGGTAATGTGGTTTTATACTCCATAATGGTGTTGACGTTCTGAGGGCTCTCATAATCGGTAAAATGGGTATAAGTGCTTTGATAGTTGAGCTTAAGTAAAGCGATGTGAGGTTGGGTCATTAGGTTGAATTGAATGACGGCCAGATCACATGGGGGTATCATCACATGAACTGACATAATGGCAAACAATTGCTCTGCAACAGCCTGAGAAAAGGCAATGAAGTCTTTTCGGTTCTCTTTATAATCAGTCAAATGCTGCATGAACATATTATGTTCCTCATCAAAGGCACAAGTCTTAAGAGCATCATCGTTGACTGTCTTAAGAATATGGGTGGCAAAAAAATGCTTCACATCCATGCCGGATGGCACTTCGTCTTGGGACATGACCGGTACTGTAAGTTGATTGTCCAGAATATGGACCGCCATTTTGCTGATATTGATTTCTTCTATTATGTGCATAGTAATTACCTTCTTCTCTGACATTCTACGTGAGGTCATTATACAGGACTGGTCAATGGGATACAAGTTACACCTGGCAGTATTTCTTTATGGAATATTAATAGTGCATTCTCTTGCGCTGTCTGTTGGGGATTGCTATAATGAGTACAGGTATTTCAACATTTTTAAGGAGACGAATCTATGCTAGAATTTAACGAGAAAACATATACACGGGTCGGAAGAGCCGGTGCTTCAAATATTGTCATAGGCATTCTATTGATTGTTGGTGGCATCACACTGGGGACTTTGTCAATTGTTCATGGCGGCAAGTTGTTGGCCAGCAGAAGTTCATTGATTGATTAAGAAGAGGCGATGAATTTGAATTTGGATGGCGATAGAACTCAGTATGGGATCATGTCAGCAATTTTAGGTGGTATTGCCATGATTTGCTGGCTTGTACCTTTAGCGGGACTTGTTGTGTCATTACTTGCGATTCGCTATGGGAACATGGGGATTGACAGCAATCAGGATGGGTGGTCTCTTGCAGGTTTAGTATTAGGTGTGACGTCGTTCGTGCTTGTATTATTAAGAAGTGGCTTGGTGTATTTTTATGGATAAGAAGACGTCATTAAGAATCAACAATCGTACGGAGACGACATTTGGCATCATATCGGTTTGTCTGGCTGTATTTTCTATTCTGCTATTTATTAGCGCAGTTTACCAGGCTGCTTATATGTTGGATGGACGTGAGATTGTTATAGGTTTTATAGAATTGTTTGCGATGATTGCGTGTTTGGTGGGCTTTCTGTTCGGGATTGTTGGAGAGACACGTGTGGATAAGTTCAAGAATACAGCTCATATAGGTATCGCTATGAATGTACTGATTGGTATTTTCCACATAATTGTCCTGTTTAAAGGGTATTGAATGAAGATCCCTATAGGTTAGCGTCATATCATTATGGCATTAACCTATAGGGCTTTTTGTTTACTAAGGAAAGGGAATGAATGCTTACACCAATATTGAATAAGAAGAGTGCTAAACCTTTATATAGTCAAATCTATGACTTTGTCATCAATGAGATTAGAGAGGGACGGTTGATTAGCGGTGATGGCTTACCATCGGTGCGTGGCCTTTCAGCCCATTTGAAAATCAGCAGTACAACCGTTGAAAATGCCTATAACCAGCTTTTGGCGGAGGGATATATCATTAGTTACCCGGGGAAAGGTTACTATGTTGAAGCGGTATCCATGTTACCGACGGAAGTACGGAAGCACTATGACGCGTCTGAGGAGGAGAAGGCATCTGTTCTCTATGATTTTGCCGGTGAGTATGTTGCTGAAGGTGCTTTTGACTTTAAGGTTTGGAAGAGACAGATTAATTATGTTTTGAATTATGAGCAAAGACAGCTCTATGCCTATGGTAAGGCAAGGGGTGAATTAGCTTTAAGAAAAGAAATAAGCCAACTTTTCTATAGGTCTAGAGGTGTCCATGCTGATCCATCAAATATCGTTGTTGGTGCTGGTGTGACACCATTACTGACGATGTTGGCAAGACTCCTTTGTACAGAGGGGATTGGTGAAATTGCCTTGGAAAATCCAGGATTCAAAAAAGCTTTTGGTGTCTTTGTAGCGTCACAGATGAGTGTGAGTTCTTTGGATGTAAGGGAGGGCGGTGTAGATATTGAGGGGTTGAAATACGGCACAGCTAGGGCTTGTTATGTCAGTCCATCTCATCATTTCCCAACGGGTGTGATCATGCCTGTCAATGAAAGAGTACAGCTACTAAGGTGGGCTGAAGATGTGGATGGGTATATTATCGAAGATGACTATAATTTCGAACTTCGCTTTGAAGGGCAACCTATCCCGGCCATGCAAGGCATGGATCAGAATGATAAAGTGATTTATCTAGGGTCTTTTTCCACGGTCCTTGTACCTGCTATTAGAATTAGTTTTATGGTTTTGCCCAAAGCGTTAAGCAGAAAGTTTGATGAGGATGAGGCAATGTTTCCGCAGACCGCCTCTAAGATAGAACAGCTGGCGCTGGCTAGATTCATCAGTACGGGTGAATTTGAAAAACATGTAAAAAAAGTCCGGAAGATCTATATGAGAAAGCAACAGAAGCTTATTCAGATACTAGAAGACAGATTGATGAAGGACATAGAGATTGTCAGAGTCAAATCTGGACTTCAGGTGCTTCTGAGGTTACCGGAATCCATGGATGAAATAATAGTGATAGACGCGTGTATGAAAGCATCCATCAAAATAGATGGATTGTCAAAGTACCTGTTCGGTAACACTTACAGTCAATCTGGTGCATACCTGATTGTTGGTTACAGAGGCATTGATGAAGATGATATGGAGCAAGGGCTTTTGCTTTTGGCGGATGTGTTGAACAAAAAAATAACTTCTTAGGTTGTTCAGTCAAGAAGTTATTTAGTAGTATTTACCGATGAAGTCATCTTTAATGACGACTTGGTTTTTACCGTTGTTCTTACCTTCATACAGTGCTTCATCTATTAGCGAGAAAACCTGATCATAATCACTGCTTTCATCAAAGGTTGCAAGTCCAGCGGTAATCGTTAGTTGGAAGGTGTTGTAATCATAAGTGAAAAGTGCGGCAGAAACGTTCTTGCGTATGGAATCGACGAGTTCGACCGCATCATCAAGGTTGATTGATGGCATAAAAAGAACAAATTCCTCACCACCCCAACGGCCTAAGATATCATGCTCTTTAATGGTGTTGGAAATAATTGTTACGACCTTTTTGAGTACATAATCGCCACACATATGACCATAGGTATCATTGATATACTTGAAATCATCGATGTCGAACAGAGCCAATGCATGAGGTGTTTCTTCTAGTCTCTTTTCTTCGACGGTTTCAATAATCGCATTCTGGGTATATCTGCGATTGTAGATACCTGTAAGGTGATCCCTTGAAGCAAGGTGTTCAGAGAGTTCCTTCTGAACTGTAAGATCATTATTTATTTGCTCAAGCTTCAAGATATATGAATTGAGCATTTTCTTCGTATAGACTTGTTCAAGTTGGTTTTTGATTCGGGAATGAAGGACAACATCATTAAATGGCTTGCTGACAAAGTCGTTACCACCTACATCAAAGGCTCTGACAATATCTTCTTGTTTGTCACTTGACGTAAGGAAAATAACAGGAGTATGATAGTGGGAAGGGATTTTTCGCATTTGGGTACAGACATCATATCCGAACATACCGGGAAGGTTGACGTCTAGCAAGACAAGATCCGGGCGCATGGAATAGAGTGTTTCAACAGCTTTCAGGCCATCATCAACAACAATATAGTCATAATTATTCTGTTCGCAAAGTGAGATGAGGTGCTGTTGATACAGCTGACTGTCCTCAATGATCAATAACAATGGTTTATCTGACATTGTATCCCTCCAATTATAGCTATGTCTATTGTAGCTAGGAAGTGCCTATTAATCAAGTTAATTTCACTATATGGGAAGATTTGATTAGATGTGCTAATTAAATTTGGTATGAATTCGTAATGACGTTGTAAGAAATCAAGTAAAAATGCAGGTATTCTTAAGATATTCTATACAAATTACTGCTTACATATGGAAAAATCCATGTGATATAATGGATGGAGATAAACACGGATTGAGTCCTGGATGAGGTGAATGGTGTGTACGCATCATTTTTCGTTATGCCATCAGGAATCATAGGAGGATATAATGAAACATCATATAAGATTGGGTATTGATGTTGGTTCTACAACTGTAAAGATGGTTGTACTAAATGAAAGCAATGAGATGCTCTATAGTAAATACAAGCGTCATTTCTCTGATATTCGTTCAACTGTGAGCGAGATGATGCTTGGTGCATACAAACAATTCAAAGATCTTGATATCAAGGTATTGGCGACAGGTTCGGGCGGCCTGTCAGTATCAAAGTGGTTGGGTATTGGCTTTATTCAAGAAGTGGTTGCCAGTGCGAAGACCATAGAACATAGAATTCCTAAAACAGATGTGGCCATTGAGCTCGGTGGGGAAGATGCTAAGATTACCTACTTCGAATCAGGATCAATAGATCAACGGATGAATGGCACCTGTGCAGGTGGTACCGGTGCTTTCATTGACCAAATGGCGGCCTTGCTTCAAACAGATGCATCAGGTCTTAATGAACTTGCTAAGAATCATAAGGTGATTCATCCGATTGCTGCAAGGTGTGGTGTGTTTGCAAAGACAGATATTCAACCACTGATCAATGAAGGAGCCGCAAGGGAAGATATTGCTGCATCTGTATTTCAGGCGGTGGTCAATCAGACAATCAGTGGTCTGGCTTGTGGTAAACCGATCAGAGGGAATGTAGCCTTTTTAGGTGGCCCTTTGTACTTTTTGTCAGAGCTAAGAATTAGATTCATTGAAACCCTTGCTCTGACAAAAGAACAACAGATCATTCCGGATCATTCTCAGCTGTTTGTCGCAACCGGTGCGGCGATTCAGTCTAAGGATGAGGACATTATGGCTTTCAAATCCTTATATGAACGTTTGAGTCATCTTCAAACGGCCAGTAGTAAGGAAGTGCCAAGGTTAGCAGCCCTTTTTCAAAGTGAAGATGAATTGATTGCCTTTGAAGAGCGTCATAATAGCAATAAGGCGCCGAGGAAATCTATAGAAGAAGTCTCTGGACCGTGTTATCTCGGTATTGATGCTGGTTCAACAACTTCTAAAGCGGCTTTGATTGACAGGGAAGGTAACCTTATTTACAGCTATTATGGTAGTAATAGAGGACAGCCATTAGTGCTGATTCAAAGCATTCTTAAAGAGATATACGAACAACTTCCAACGGATGCATACATTGGAAAAAGTTGTGTTACCGGATATGGCGAGGCCTTGATGAAAGAAGCGCTTCAGCTTGATATCGGCGTCATTGAGACGATTGCTCATTATAAAGCGGCGGATACTTTTTTGCCTGGTGTGGATTTTATACTGGATATTGGTGGACAGGATATGAAGTGTATGCGTGTTCACAATGGTGTTATTGATGACATTATGCTGAATGAAGCTTGTTCATCGGGATGTGGTTCATTCCTAGAGACTTTCTCCAGTTCGTTGGATATGCCTATTGAGAAGTTTGCTGAGGCAGCGCTTGCAAGCGAATACCCTGTGGATCTTGGATCAAGATGTACGGTCTTTATGAATTCGAGGGTTAAGCAAGCTCAGAAAGAAGGGGCATCGGTTGGGGATATATCTGCGGGCCTGTCCTATTCTGTTATTAAGAATGCCCTTCAAAAAGTTATAAAAATAAGAGACCCAAAACAAATGGGTGAGAAAATCATCGTTCAGGGCGGTACTTTCTATAATAGAGCTGTGTTAAGAGCTTTTGAAATGGTATCAGGCAGAGAAGTTGTGCGTCCTGATATATCTGGTATTATGGGTGCTTACGGTGCTGCTATTATCGCTTCAGAACGAGCAATGGAAGTAGAGGGAACGACGACACTAACAGCTGATAAGATTGATGCCTTCAGTGCTGTGAACACCATGGAAAGATGTGAACTCTGTAATAACCGTTGTCTTCTTACCATCAACGAATTCAGTGATGGCAGACGATTCGTCTCAGGGAATCGTTGTGAACGTGGTGCTGGCTTGCCGATAGCAAAGAATGAAATGCCGAATCTGTATGACTTCAAGTATAAGCAGATGTTCAAGTACAAGTCTTTGAAGGAAGACGAGGCAACTAGAGGCACTGTTGGTATACCACGAGTATTGAATCTGTATGAAAACTACCCTTATTGGCATACATTCTTTTCCGAATTGGGTTACCGTGTGGTGCTCTCACCAAGATCCAACAAGGCGTTGTACGAAGCCGGTATAGAGAATATTCCATCTGAGTCGGCCTGTTATCCGGCTAAGATTGTTCATGGGCATATTCAAAAATTAATGGATAGTAAGGTGGATTTTATTTTCTATCCTTGTATCCCTTATGAAACGAAAGAAGTCAAAGGGGCAGACAATCACTACAATTGCCCAATTGTCACCAGTTATCCAGAGACAATTAAGCATAACACAGATGCTATTGTACAAGGTGAAGTGACATTCATGAATCCGTTCTTGCCGATGGATGATCCAATTAGATTGGGCCAGAGGTTGGCTGAAGAATTTGGATCTATGGGGCTATCGGAGGACGAGGTATTAAAGGCAGCCAAGAAGGCATGGGATGAAAAACTTCATGTAAGGGAAGCCATTAAAGCAGAGGGAGAAAAAGTCCTTGAATGGCTTGAAAAAGAAGAGAAGTTAGGGATTGTCCTTGCTGGTAGGCCTTATCATACGGATCCTGAGATTAACCATGGCTTGACTAATATTATTACAGGGCTAGGGATGGCTGTACTAACAGAAGACAGTATATCTCATTTAAGCGAAGTTGAAAGGCCTCTGCGTGTGTTAGACCAATGGTCATACCACAGCCGTCTGTATGCAGCAGCGAATGTTGTTGGTAAGAATTCACGGCTTGAGCTTGTACAACTGACATCTTTTGGGTGTGGTGTTGATGCGGTTACTACGGACCAGGTTCAGGAAATATTGACTGGATTCGGTAAGATATACACGTTGATTAAGATTGATGAAGGCAATAATCTAGGGGCTATCAGAATTAGAATGAGGTCTCTCAAGGCTGCCATTGAGGAACGTAAAAAGCAAAACAAACGTATTGAACCTCAAAAGGTTGAATATGCCAAAGTGCCTTTTACGAAAGAAGCAAAGAAGAATCATACGATTCTTGGCCCACAGATGGCACCGATACATTTTGATTTGTTCCAGGATGGATTCGAATCACTGGGATACAATGTTGAAATACTACCGACAGTGGATCATGCGGCCATTGATGAAGGATTGACCTATGTCAACAATGATGCTTGTTATCCTTCTATTATTGTGACTGGCCAAATCATGCATGCCCTAAAATCCGGTAAGTATGATTTGAACAACACATCCGTCTTCATATCCCAAACAGGTGGTGGATGTCGTGCATCTAACTATATTGGATTCATTCGTAAGGCACTTAAGGATGCCGGTATGGAACAAGTGCCTGTTGTGTCCATAAATGCTTCAGGACTTGAAGGGAATCCGGGATTTAAAATAGGTCCTCAGTTGATACATAAAGCGTTGATGTCAACGGTCTATGGAGATTTGTTCATGAGGCTGATCTATGCCACAAGACCTTATGAAGTCAATGAAGGCGAAACGGATAAAGTGTATGAGCAGTGGCGCCAAGTGGCGAAGAAGAATATTGCTTCAGGGAATATCATCACCTACAAGAAGAATATCAAAGCCATTGTAGAAGCATTTGCAGCAATCCCAAGGAAAGATATTATTAAGCCGAAAGTGGGTATTGTTGGTGAAATTTTGATCAAGTACCATCCAACAGGGAATAATCAGTTGGCGGAGGTACTAGAATCAGAAGGGGCCGAGGTTGTTTTGCCTGATTTTCTTGACTTCTTCATGTACAGTGCCTATAATGCTAAGTTCAAGTACGAAAAGTTGAATGGCACTAAGAAGAGTTGGCAGATGTCCAATATGGCCATTAAGGCTATGGAACTTTACCGAGCACCGGTTAAGAAAGCTTTGGAAGATACCCACTTCCATAGTCCTTCAACGATCGAAAAGAAAGCAGAATTGGCTGAACAGTTGATATCACTGGGTAATCAGACTGGTGAAGGATGGTTCCTGACTGGAGAAATGGTTGAACTTATGTCAGATGGTGTTGAGAACATTGTCTGTGTACAGCCTTTCGGATGTTTACCTAACCATGTGGTTGGTAAATCCATGATTAAACCGATTAAGAAAATGTACCCGAAAGCGAATATCGCTGCTATCGATTATGACCCAGGTGCCAGTGAAGTCAATCAGTTGAATCGTATCAAGCTGATGCTTTCTGTTGCTTTCGATAATCTGGAGAACAAGCATACCCAATTGCCAACAAAGCAAGAAACACGTGATGAAGATGATGAACTGTACGCATAGGGTGCGGTCATTGCCTGACCTTTGAATCGGAGATTCATATGAAATCTGGTTTTATAACCATTATCGGACGACCTAATGTAGGGAAATCCACACTAATGAACCACATGATCGGACAGAAGATTGCCATTATGTCTGACAAACCACAAACAACGAGAAACAGAATTCAGACCATTATCACTGACGAAAGGGGTCAGATTGTCTTCATTGATACGCCGGGTATTCATGTTTCAAAGAATAAGCTCGGCAAGTACATGAATAATGCGGCTGAGACCACATTGAATGAAGTGGATGGTGTGCTATGGTTGGTTGAACCTGATAAGAAGGTAGGTAAAGGTGACAGTTATATCATTGAACGTTTGAAGAACGTTACAAGCCCTGTGATTCTTGTTATTAATAAGATAGATACCCTAAGTAAAGGTGAAATCCTTGAGGTTATCGATACTTATAAGGATAAGCATGAATTCGTGGACATTGTTCCGATTTCTGCGAAGGACGGTGAGAACACTGAAGTGTTGATGGATCGTATCTTCAACCTTTTGGAAGAAGGACCTCAATACTATCCTGAGGATATGGTGACAGATCAACCAGAGAGGCAAATCGTTGCTGAATTGATTCGTGAGAAAGTACTTCACTTAATGAAGCAGGAAATTCCTCATGGTGTTGCAGTGGTGATTGACAGCATGAAGCAACGAGGTAAGCAATCACTGGTAGATATTGACGCGACTATTGTTGTTGAAAAAGATTCCCATAAGGGTATGGTCATTGGTAAACAAGGGGCTATGCTTAAGAAGATTGGTTCCCTGGCAAGAAGGGATATTGAGAATCTTTTGGGTTCTAGGGTGAATCTGAAGATTTGGGTTCGGATTAAGAAGGATTGGCGGGATAGCGATTTTCTTTTGAAGAATTATGGGTATACGGATAAAGAGTAGGGTTGTCGAGGCTTCTGTGCTGGGTATTGTTCAGAAGCCTCAGACACTTGAGAAATACGCTCAAGAACTCGTTTCTTGAACAACACCCAGCCCAGAAGCCTCTCGGTTTCGTGTGGGGGCGCACTGCTATCACCGTTGGTGATATTGTGCTAAAAAAAGAGGTTGTACATTGGCAATATTGAATTGCGATGTACAGCCTCTTTTCTTTTTGTTATTACGGAACCGAATCAGGTTCCTTTTGGTGCGTATGGTTTCTGGAGTTACGGAGAACGGACTCGGAGTGCGGCCTTTATCAAATGGATTTGATAAGAGACGCCGGAAGAAATTATACGCACCAACAGGGTTCTGATGACAGTGTATTAGTCTAATTAAAAGCACCGCCACCACTGGTGTCTTCGCCTTCAGCTGTGTCTTGTACGTCCGTTTGGATAGTGACTTTCAGGACGTTATGGTCGTGGATCAGGGAACTGATGCCCATGAGTGTTGTGTCGAAGAAGATGTCGTTGCCGTCTTCTGGGATGGAGGTACGATTCTTGTAGTTCACCAGAATCCATGTCAGCATGTCTTCGGAATTATCATAGTCAATGTTCTGACATATGAGTCTTAGAAGATCTACTGCATCGGCCGGGATGCCGCCTTCTTCATCAGTGAGTTGAAGGAGGTCTATGGTGATGACATTACTGCCGTCTTCAGTGGTATAAAGTAATAAGCTGTCATCATCGGCAGTCAGTAGGTTCAGGTTGAATACTCCGTAGTTGTAACCGGCACCAAGTAGGTTGGTGGAGTCTGTGTCCGACATTTCCAAGATGGCGTCAGCCAATATGCTTTCGCTGATGACCGCAATATCTGGCTCCAATCCTGTATCTGTCAGTGGCACGGCGCCACCGCCACCGCCCATTGGGAAGGTCATGACAGGTCCTTCCATAATGACTTCTTCAGCAACAGGCATGACAGGTGCTGGCATTGCGGCGAACATCATCATTAATGCTTCTGTTTTCTCTGGTACCAAAGGTGGCTTTCGAACGCTATCACTATAAATTCTATGGGAGATAACAGCACCTTCAGCACGGGTTAGTGTATTGAAGCCTTGGAAAGTACCATCGGGATAACCTCGTGTAATACCGAGAGCGTAATTAATAAGAACATCGTCTTTATAAAGGGCAGGGATGCTGTCGTAATCGCCTACATAGATCTCGTAGTCAGGATATTCAGCTGGATACGTATCTTCAGTAAGTCCCATTGCTTTGATGCTTAATCTGGCAGTTTCAAAGCGATTGATGGGCTTTTGGAAATTGTATAAACTCATACCATCAAACCAGCCTTGTTCATTGGCATAATCGATGTAATTCTGTGCCCAGTAGCCTTCTGTAGCAACACCTACATCATTATCGGTCAAACGACATAACATGGTAACGTATTGATCGACAGTCAAAGTGTCATTGGCCCGAAAAGTACCATCAGGATAGCCTTTGATAACATTGGTTGCCGACATAGCACTAAGTGAACCAAAAAACCAATCACTGGTTTCCACATCTGAATAATCTGTTGGCGCGGCATTCACCGGTACTGAGAATGTTAGTACGATGAGGGTGACGAGGATATACACAATGTTTTTTTTGGACATGATTGCCTCCTAACATAATTGCTAATTCTTGATTAGCCGCCTTATCAGTTTAGGGTTTGTCGTTAGACGAACGCCGTATTAGAAAAGGGGGACTGAATACTCACATGAAACTTATGAGTATAATTATACCTTGTTTTAAAAGAATATAAATGAATAAACTATGAACAACTTAAGGGTAATTAGGCTGAGCTATTTTACAAATATAAGTCATAAGACCTAGCGACTGAGTCTTAAGATTCATTTATTGGCAAAATACGTAATCTCAATTGACTATCGGCTAAGTTTGGGCATATACTTTAGTTAGGTCACGATAAATGATATGGTGGTTTGCTGTATCCGAACGACCTATGTGATGGTATTGCAGACGTTTTGAAGTGGAGGCGTTAAGATGATAACACGTGGATATAAATTCAGATTTTTAAGATTAAGTGCTTTGATGGCGGTGTTACTGGTGCTGGTAGTTCCGATGATGACCACACATGCTGAAAGTGAGTTGTTGGTTGACTTTCAGAAGAATGAGCCATCGGTGACATTGTCAGAGGCTGGTGAAAGAATCTTTGACATTGGCTATGAGTTTGGTGTCAACTTTGATATCAAAGCTGCTGGACTCGATGTTGTTTTAACATTAGACCGATCCAACTCGATGCTTCGAATCGATCCTGATACAGGGTTGCCGGTAGCTGATGCTGTATGGGGTGCAGTTAATGACTTTGTAACAGAGTATTTTACTGAATACCCGGAATCGAATATTGCCATTGTATCCTTTGGTACGAATGCCAATAAGAGTGATAACTGGAAGTATTATGATGATCTGGAAGAGACTCTTGAAGAGATTGAAGAAGTCTATGAATACAGGGATTTGTATGTGAATTACAGCAGTAATTTCAGAGCATATTGGAACAATGGTTACAGGTATGCTTGGGAGAACTGGCAGATTACAGATGGAGCGACCAATATTGCCAAAGCGTTTGATTATTCAGCAAGAACAGTTGAAATGAAAGAAATTGTAACGAAGGAAAACAGTCAGGATGTTATTATTCTTTTCACAGACGGTGTGGCAACCCAAGGCGGTAGCAAATCACAGAAGAACTTTAACTATCCTACATCTGACAACACCAACACCATTGCGGCCTATGAAGCAGGACTGGCAGCGCAGGAAGTGGCGGAAATCATTACTGTAGGTTATTTTGAAGGAATAGAAATACAAGCAACCCAAGATTTGGCAAGAAGTACCTTGAAGCGTTCACAGAATGCCGGATTCTTCGAGGCTGCAGGTACCAATGAGTTGACGGCGATATTTTCTAATATTGTTGAAGACCTGAACTACATTGGAACAGACGCCTTTGTTACGGAAGTGGTAGAGGATGAATTCGATGTTGTGGAAGGCAGCATTACGCCTGAAGACTATACGATATCAACCGATGAATTGGGTAGAACAGTGATTAAATGGCCACTTGGCAACGTTATCGAGACGGACTATGCCTTTGGTTATCAAGTACAGGTTAAAGACCATGTTTATCCTACTGGAAGTGGTACGATTAAGATTCCGATCAACCTGGATGCAGAATTGAGCTATACGGATCTTAACGGTGAAGCGGTGATTGAATACCTAGGTCGCAGTGAAACAACAATACCGCCACTTAGCAATCAACCTCTTGTAGAAGTCGATGTCACTTATGAAGGCGATCAGTATGGTTATTTGGTCGGAGATGAGATACTGATTCATCACGATATGCACTTTATCAACGTTGTTCCATTTGACTATGTAAGCATTGATGTGAATGATTTGGATAAGACCATTAGTGGCGGTAGCTTTGATACGGATTTGGTACTGTCTTCAGTCATGACTGAGTGGGCTGTATCAGGCAGTGTTCTAAGGGATGATATCAATGAAGTCACCACTGTCACTGGAACAGAAAATCTTGAGTGGTATGGGGAATCTCATTTGTTGCTTGTTGCAACACAACCGGGAACCTATGACTTGGGGTACGCGATTGATTACCAACTGACCAATTCAGCAGGGTTGCTTTTTGACTTTGCTAACAATGGATCCGACCCTGAGAATGTAGAAGTTAAGGAAGGTCAGTTATTGCTTACCTTGACAGATGATTACGGTGATCCAATTACGGATATAACAGCATATGCTGATGGTGAGCTGCTAGTTGACACATATGACGAAGTGAACCAAAGGATTGTTGTGACAGGCATTGTCAGTGGTGCTCATAACGTAACTTTTATGGTGCCAAGTGGTTATGTATTCAATCCGGCCAGTACCGGTGTTGTATTAGTAGATGATGATATCGCATTTACAGATACTTGGAGCTTTGACAATCCAGTCATCTCAAGAACAGTGTCTTTCTATAAGCTCGACATAAAGAATATTGCAGTAACAGATAGGTTGGGCAATTCTGTAGCGAAGATTGATGAGATAGACGAAACGACAGAGGCGCTGGTGCTGTTTACCTTAGATGAACCTCTTGTACAGGTTGGTTTAAGGTTGCACGATGATTACGAGCCTTCCGACCATGTGTTCACTCTTGAATTAAGTGGTGGCACAAGTCTGGTCATAGGTCCTGACGGGAATCAAGTCACTGGATTCACGATGGTTGGAAATGTTTTGAGTTATTCTGGATCAGCTTTACCGGTAGGTGAGTATGTGGCTTACGGTACAATCAATCCACCACCATCCTTAGGTGATGACCTTGATTATGATTATGTTGTTGATGTGAATCAGTTGACAACTAAGCGTTCAGGTGAATCGGCATCAACCAATGATGTGACTTCAGAATCCTTATATATCGGATTGGAAGACAACGAAGGACCTGTAATTACACCAACAATAAATGAGGCAGAGACCAATATCAATAGAGCTGTCTATGATATCAATATCACGGATAAGATCAAGATTACTTCTTATATCGTTTATCCAACAGTGGTGACAATGGATGAGATGGCTATTCAGACGGAAGTGGTTGAACTCGACGATGAGTTGATTATTGATCAAGGCAACATCATTGATTTTGGTACGGAGTTCCCGCTAACCATTGAGTTAGTGGATGATATGTTGCAAGCTACAGGCAGTATTACAATATACGCTGTGGATGCCTTTGGTAATGAGAGCATCTTGCCTATTGAACTGGAGAATGTGGATTTGAATGATCTCTTAGACAGAGATGTAAGGTAGGAGTAAGTGTTGAAGCATCAATTATATAGAGGACTTTGCATTACTTTGTAAAGGTGGAGAGGGTTTAGGACGTCAGCGATGACGTCCTTTATCTTTATTTGCATACTTATCGTGAATTGTTAACATTGACGTAAATATAGGCCTTTGATACAATTTTCTTAGAAGGCTTTATACGAAGTTAAGATAAGTGGATAATCCATGTTGAAAAGTGTCAAGACATTAGGTTGGAGGCAGTATGATAAAGAAAATATCGAGTGTGGTTATGGCAATGGTCTTGTTGACCACAATGTTTCAATGGCATGAAGCCATTGCGGAAGATGTTCTGACCGCAGATGTGACGGATTACTTTTTTAAGGTCCTTGAGATTTCCCCTGAACAGGATAAGTTTGACCTGAAGCAGAGCGACTTTAAAAGTGATAACGTCAAGCTATATCAGTATTCAATAGAAGAATACAACGCCATTCGTGAAGACATGGTGGGTAAGTACGATATCATATATATTGGCAATGCCAACACCAAGGATACGAAATACTATACCCTTGGGGATCCTGTGTCGAAGATTCCTTCCGGCAACTATGCAAATGACAGTATTATCAATCAGATCAGCACAACGGTGCCGATCTATGAATATTGGCCTGGAAATGATGCGACAGAATTGATTTTAGGGTATTTGGAAGATCTGCTTGACGCCGGTCAATTGATCTTCGCTGATTCAAAGTTTGAAGCAGACTTTGACCCTTCCAAAGACAAAGAAAGTCGTCTATATAGTTTTATACAAGCGAATGAATCACGCATTAATTTTGTCGATGTTAAGAATGTCTCTAAGGAAATTCCGGAGTATACATACTATGATGCTTATACGGCTATAGCAACGCCTAGGCCTTATTTGAATGTTACCAGTGCGCCGGTTCAGTTTGATTCTACTGATGAGTCAACCTATATTGACACCTCGTTGAACTCCGAAGTGTCAAGCATCGACTTTACTTTTGATGCCCTGGGTTATGAAGGCACAACTTTCTTTGATGTCAATCTATACTTTGACCTAGACGGTGATAATAAGTATAAGGCATCTGAAAATGAATTGATAAAATCAAGAACCGATATTGCATCGGATGAGCAATTAACCATGTCTTTGGTCGTACCGGACAACTTTAAGGGCTTGCAGCCCTACAAGTTGGAAATCATCGATCAGACGACTGGGGCCATTAATTATACGACTGGTTACATGGGTTTTCGCGGTGATGACCCTATTGAAGCACTTGTTCTTCAAATCGCGCCTAATGGCAGTACTTTTAACCTTGCCAGTGACTTGATCAGTGGTGGTGGTGCGGATCTGCTGAAGGATTTTTCTGATGATTATGTGATTGATGTCGATGTCATTACAGTGGATCAATACAAGAATCTATACAATGACGCTGACTTTGAGCTGACAGAATATATTGGACCTGGTAGATCCAAACCGTACAATATGATCATCTATGGGTTCGCGGATACCTATGGCGGTGCAGACATAAGTAATGAGCGTATGGCGAATGATCTGAAGAACTTTATCAATACAGGACAGAGTGTTATGTTCACCCATGATACGGTCACCTTCAGGTTGGAATATTCCGGTGGTTGGGGGCGAAATATCACTCGCTATTTCAGAGAGTTTGTTGGGCAGAACATATACTCAGATGGTGAATACCCGTTAGCGGATAAAATTACCATTGGGTTTTCAGATATGGCTTTTCAAAGGGCAGCTACCAACAATTTTAGAACAACGACAAGTGTGTATGCCTTCAACGAAGGCATCATGACCAGATATCCTTTTACCCTTAATGGTGGAGAGGACGAACTCTATGATTATGGCTATGGCAGCAGAACGATGAACGTGGCCAATACTCATTATCAATATTATCAGTTGGATCTTAATGATGAAGAAGTGGTCGTGTGGTATACCCTTGCGGGCACTGACGCAAGAATCAACTATAGGGACCCTGCCAATTATTACTATACTTACAGTAAGGGGAATGTGACCTATTCTGGGACAGGCCACTCTAATTTGAATGCAGCCAGTTCTTATGCAGAACGCGAACTGTTTGTTAATACGATTATCAAAGCACTGCGGGGAGCGAACTTTGCCCCTGAAATTACCATTCAAGGGGTTAACAGTGGTGACGATGTGGCTAGAACAGCAACAAGCTTATCTTTTTCAATACTGGTTGAAGACCCGGACATCAATGACCAGTATATGGATGGTGTCTTGTATCTAGACAAGAATGGTGATGGTAACTTTACCGATGATGAGATTGTGGCAACATATGATGCAGACGATCATACAGATGGTGAAAACGCAGCCCTTGAGAATGGGGTGCCAAAATCTGTGGTACTTGATTTGACGGAACTTGATGCAGGCATATCTGAATTCGCTTTTAAGGTTGTGGCCACAGATACTGAGGGCGCCAGTGGTTCCAAGAAATCAGAGCATCCTTTGGTGGATTTACCGGTGATCACATTGCAGATGGATGCGCCGGGAGGTATGCTGCTTGGCGACGAGGCGTCGATTACAACGGAAGCTTACTTGACAAATCCTGAGTTAAGTCTTGAGACGAGCATTTATGATATGACCGTGTTATCGGGATTATATGATAAGGATGATATCACAGTGGCCTATGATGTGTCTGACACAACGGATTATCAGGTTACTGGATACAGTACAGATTACAGTGTGCTTGGTGATGTATTAAGAACACTCCCAGAAGATATCAGCAATCCGTCAAAGGGCATTGTTGATCAAAGTATTGACAAGTGGTCTTATGACTTTAAGGCTATTAGTGCCGGTGATTACTACCTTAGTTCCAGCATTCACTACAACTTGGCCTATTATGGTCTGGCTGAGACAATTGAAACAGGACAGCTTTTTGAGGCAAGGCGGGGCAAGATCACCTATAATTTTTCTGATGACTTAGGTGGAACACTTGACCAGGAGGTGGAAGGCACACTTTACCGATTTGATACAGCTGATGATGTTGGTGATATGGATGATCCTGATTTTGACAACGGTACGCCTGTGAAGGATTTCGAAACAGTAGGCAGTAAGGCAGTATTAGGTGATGACCCTGATGAGATTCTAGAGACGGGCTACTACGCTGTGAAGACAGATGAGAAAGATAACTATCTTGGTTCATCATCAAAAGCCATCTATCTTGATTATGTGAATCCAAACCAACAAGTGGATGTAGAAGTGACTGCTTCACAGATCTATGGTTTCAAGTGGATACACGAGGACGCGCCGGATGTTCCAGGGGTTATGAAAGTCCTTGATAACACAGAATCTTCAGTGTCTGAAATTAGATTTACCACTTTAAGAGAGATGAACAGCATCCACTTTGAGTACGATGACAGTTTAGCAGCAGGTGTGATGTCCATGGTTCTATCAAAGATTATTTATACAGATGCAGAAGGAAATGAGACTGAGGTGACTTCTAGCTTCACTCACAATACCAGCGGGAATACCTTCGATTGGACAGACAGTGAAAAGGCAAAAATCGGCGATTATAGGTTTGTTTTCACCCATCAGTTCTATAGTGGTGCCAGTGCTGGCAGTCAGGCGTATTACGAATTGATGCCGGATATTACCGTGAATCTAGATGATGCAAGTGGCACCCCTGTTGATCGTACCTATACATTCACTGATCTGAAGCTGCTTAGTTTCCTTAAAGCACTTGATTTACTATGATAGGAGGCCCCATGATGAAGCGTGTTTGTATACTGAGTTTTCTACTATTATTATTGGCATCAGTTACTGTAACGGCGGCATCCTTTCCTGAGGAGGGAGATCATTTACAATTGGGTTCCTATAAGGGAGAACCAATTGTCTGGCAGATAGTCAATGTCGATCCAGCGACAGGTATTGGCACATTGGTTAGTTCTGATATTATTGCGTATATGGCATATGATGCTTCGGAAAGTGGTGAAGCGGGCGTAGGCGATACAGAAGTTCAGCAAAATGGCAGCAATGATTATGTGGAGAGCAATCTCTTCCAATGGCTTAACAGTGACGGTATCAGGGTTCAATATTCGGATGTAGCACCTTCAGCTGACAGCGTTATTTTTTCTGAGGACTTTGAAGGTAATGTGACTGAAAGTATCTTGGCAGATGAAGCGGGTTTTTTGAATGGGTTCAGTGACAATGAACAGTCAGCAATCATGGAAACGGACTATGAGGTTGGTATGACCGAGGACTACGCTATTGGTGATCAACCGATGGACGGAACAAGTTCTGCAGGTACCTTGGTTACTTCGAAGGTATTCCTGCTGTCTATTGAAGAACTGGGTGATTGGGTTCTGGGGCATGGTTATACAGCTGTGAAAAGAACTTTAAGTGGTGATCAGGATTACTATTGGCTTAGATCGACCTATAGTGGCAGTGATTCACTGGTTTGGACAGTGGACACAGGCGGCAGCTTGTTTATTACATCGGCTAATTATAGCAAAACAGGTGTGCTGCCAGTTGTCAGATTGGATTTGCGACGCTATCCGATTGTCACTGGTGTCGGAACAGCAACCAATCCATATACATTGGATTATCAATACGCCATAGAGGATTCTGCGCTGATTAGTGATGTCTCATCGGTGTTAATGCAAGAAAAAGTAATGGAAGTAAAGGACGCTATAAGTAAAGTTGATAGTTTTTATGATGCCGAAGTCATTGTTCGTAACATCGAAACAGATATCAGAAGCCAAGAAGAACCAATCAAATGGCGTATTGCCTATGATACTTATTTGGCGGATGCAGGGGTTTCCTTGCATCGACAGTTGTTTTCATACGATCAGTTGTTACGTCATACAGCTCAATCATCTGTGACATTTATTGATAAAGAGACACTTAGCATTGAGGGGCAAGAAGCCCTTGATGTGTTATCGTCCATTGGTGTAATCAATGGTTATGAGGATGGTTCTTTCAGAGGTTTGGATACTGTCAGTCGTTCCGAGTTGTCGAAGATGCTTGTGAAAGTAAATCAAACGTTGGGCCAGGGTAAAGAAGTCGATTTCACTGATGTTTCAATGGATGACTGGTACTATCTATACGTCAGTCGAAGTATAAAGCTGGGCTTGGTTCAAGGCTATGAAGATGGCACGTTCAGACCGGCAAACAGCGTGACAAAAGATGAACTGGCTGTGATTATGTCCCGCTTACTAATCAACAAATACGGCTATTTGGCAAGCGAAATGGGTGACTATGATCTGACAGGAAACAGTGATGTTTCATCATGGGCTAAGTCTGCAGTTGGTATGATGATGAATGCTGAGATTTATAGTGGAGACAGTGTCTACGTAGGCGGTAGTGCTGCAACACGCGAGGAGGTTGTTATTTATCTGCATCGAGTGCTAAGGCTAATCAATGAAACAGATATTTGATATTGGAGAGAAATCTGGGGACGTTGACCGAATAAGGTTAATGTCTTTTTTTCTTGTCTATATAAGAAGAAGGGGTTACAATAATAATGGCTGATTAATAAGAGAGAAGAGGGAATGAGATGAGAGGGAAACATTTTCCATGTGTTATCCTTACTTTGGTATGCTTGATGATGTCGGCACCAATGTTTGTGGTAGCAGCAGAAGGCCCAAGTGAATGGGCTATAGCTGAAGTGACTGAAGCGATAGAAGACAGGTTGGTACCGGAGGTATTGCAATCGGAATATCAGGTGCCTATTAAAAGGTATGAGTATGTGCTACTCGGACTACAGCTACTTAAGCATACAGATGTAACAACGACGATTATCTATGAGCGACCATTTTCAGATGTCGCAAATCACCCATATGAAAAACAAATCATTGAAGCTTATAATGTTGGGCTTATTAGTGGTTATGAAGATGGAACCTTCAGAGCAGATCAGAACATCAGTCGCCAGGAGATTGCTACGCTTGTAGCAAACCTGTATAAGTTGATTGATGACGATGTTGTTATAAGTCAAGAGATAAAAGTTGCTTTTTCTGATGAAGAAGAGATTGGGGATTGGGCAAGTCGCTATGTATCATTTTGTTATGCTAATGGTTTGATAAAAGGGATTGGAAAAGACCGACTGTTAAAGGTGGTTATTAATCCAAAAGGCGAAGCGACCAGAGAACAGGCGATCATACTATTTTCACGCTTAAGTTCCCAACTTGAACTGAACACTGCGCTGACATATGAACAACTTAGTATATCAGAAGATATGGTGGAGAAGGATTACCCTGTTATCTTCGAGGCGTTTATAAAAAATGTTGGTTCAGAGGCTGCGTCAACACTCTATGAATTGAGTCAAATGTCGTATGCTTCCTTTATAGATATTGGAGAATCATCGGTCACAATCAGGCATAGCGACGGATCAGAACTTAGTGTTTCTATAGGGACAGATACAATTATTGGGCTGATGCTAATGGATTCTGACAATCAAGTTATGAAACAAACGTTCATTGACCTATCCAATCAATTGATCAATGACAAGGGGCTTACAGAAGCTATTATTACTGAGTTAGAGAGTATCATAGAAGATCCGAATCAAAGTGATGTGTCACAAACAGATGGTGGTACTATGATATCAACTATTGGGTATGAAGTTCAAAACGAGAATTCTACAACATCCAATGTTTATGAAATCTACATAACGTCGACGAATTAGATGATTCTAAATTGGTGAAGGGCTAGGAGAGATTATGATTAGAAAAATAATGGCAATCAGTCTTATAGGTGTGATGTTTTCTGTATTAACATCATCTCTTGTAGGGGCAGTTGAAGATGGCGTTACTTTTACAGTGACAAGAACAGTGGTACCGGATGATGGTAAAGTCATGGTGGGCGAAACAACTGAGATTACTTATAATATTCAGCCTAATAATATAGAGGTTGAGCAAACAAGAGATGCGGAGATAGCCCTTGTCATCGATACTTCGGGCAGTATGTCCTCTTGGTATGGGAATGCGTCGCGCCTTGAATCAGCAAAGCAGGCTGCGAAACAGTTCATAGAGAATTTTGCGTCCGATGATCATGTGAAGATATCAATTATTGATTACAATACTCGAGGATATATCGATACTGAACTATTGAATGCAAATGATCCATCGTTGATTACAGCCATAGATAACTTGAGTGCAAGCGGTATGACCAACATTGGAGACGGCATACGCTTGGCTTATTATCAGCTTGCGAATGGTGAGGAAGATGCTGATAAATATATGGTATTCATGACAGATGGCTATGCGAATTATAGTACGTTCTATCGTGTGGATCAAAGCGGTACAGATGATCATAGTGGCAATGGTGGCAATAATCATAATGGTGGCAACAACGGTAATCAAGGTGGCTACAATGCCAGTGGCGGATATAACAGCTACACATATGAGTATTATTTTGGTGAGGGGAGTGCGCCATATGTTTCATACAGTGGTGGCATGGTCTATGCACGCTACATGGCAGAGCGTTTGGCAGTAGGTAGCGAGATTAATGAGGATATGTATATTAAACCATATTATATTGCATTCTCTGACAATGCATCCTATCTAAGGAGTATTGCACACGTTGGTGGGGACCTGAATGAGCCAAGGGTGGAAGGCACTGAGTACTCGGATGTAGGCTCAGGCACGGCACTAATTGCTTTATATGAGTCGATTGCCAAGGATATAGAAGATGCTATTAGTAAAAAAGTGCAGTTTAGAGAAGTCTTTGATGCATCCATAGAAGTCGATGCAATATTGGATAGTGACTTAACAGGCATCACTTCAGATATGGTTGAGGTGACGCAAGTGGATGGTATGAGTGTTATTTCGTCTAGTGATACCGGGTGGCCGATTCAGTATACGTATAATACGGAGTTGTCTATGTATACAGCGGAACCAATAGAAGTCAAAGTTCGTATCAAGGCATCACAGGCCGGATTGAAGAGTTTTGGTGGGTTAGGGTCTTCGTATGTTTCCTACCAGGATGAAGATGGTGTGACTCACTACATAGATTTTGAAGAAAAAAACTTGGATGTATTTCAAGTGAATCCACCTGTTATTAATATGAGTCAGTCCATATCGACTGCGGACAAAACATTCACACTTCAGTACAATGGACTAAGTAATATGTACTTTGGGGGCAATGCTAGCGGTGAGCAGCAGTACGCTGACTTTGGTACAACATGGAGTGATGAGTTTTTTAGTGGCTCAAACGATTCATGGACCATACGTGCTGTACTACGTCCGGATAATCTTGATCGTGAATATAGCAATCATTATGTGAAGAACGTGTTTTTTGCTAAGGCATCTGATGACCATAATGATAATATTGAGATAGGGATTGATGATGCCAGTGGCAATCTGTTGTTGTATTTGGATACTGATAAGGTTGACAAACAAGCAATCAGCGTTGGCAGTGGTGAATTGACAGAAGGTTCACAACATGAAGTGATTGTTACGTATGATCATGGACTGGTCTATGTATCGCTAGACGGTAATGAATACAAAATAACTGACTATAATGTAACAGATAATCAGGTGGATGATGCAATTGGGTCAAGTCTTATTTTAGGTGGGACACTTCATTCGGATGTGTTCTACTCAGGTAGTATTTCTGAGATAGGGCTCTTTGATGAACCTTATAGAGAAAAAGATTTTTATGCAGGACGTGCTACAGAAGTATATGCATACTGGTATGCCTCAGACAGTGACAGCACTACTGTTAAAGATTCATCAGGCAATGGAAGAGATAGTCAACTCATCGGTGGCATCCATGTACAAAATGATTTGGCTTCAGAATCCCTAGACCTGTATTACAAGTTGGGTGAGTCAAGTCCGTGGATCAATTATTCAGCGGATGATGAGATTACGGCTCTTTCTAGTGTTGGAAGTGTGGAAGTCTATGCTAAAGCAGTTTATAGACCATCTGACAGTGATCATGTTTATGAAAGTGATGTTGTTAGCAAGACTGCCACTAAGTCTGATAACGCGTATTTTAAACAAATCACAATGGCTTCTGATAGTTACGACCTTGTAGTTGATGATGATTACACAATGACCTATACTTTTTCAGGGGACCCTTTAGGCGTAGCACTTGAGACAAGCAGCTATATTGATCTTGACCCTGTGTATATTGAACTGGCTTACCCAAGTGATGTGAATGTTCTAGATGTGCCTACCGGATTTACGGTGGATAACACAAGGCACATTGTATATGGTAACGTTACAGGCGTAAGGTTGGTTAGACTTGGTTCCGGGGAATATCAAGTTGAAGATGTGGTACTGCAAATCACAGCTGAACCTAAGGACTGGCATGATGTGAACTACCCGGAAAATTCTGCTGAAATTGAGTTCACAGATTTATACGGCCAAACGTTATCCGTTATTGGAGGTATCGAACAGTCGATAAATGTGACACCTCAAGCACCGATTATTGATGATGTTACTGGTGATAACCTTTTGTATCAACCAGAATTGGCGAATGTCGTCTTTACAGGAACAACAGACCCAACGATGGAGGTATACATTTATGTTGCTGGAGACGATTATGATGACTTGCCGGTTATGTTGGAGTCGGTTGTCGGTGGCAACGTTATATCGGAAGCTGATGGAACATTCACTTCGGATGATTTTGATTTGACAACATTAAAGCCATACGAAGTGGTTACTGTCTATGCTGAGATTTCAGACCCGGAAAATGATACAGCTATAGGATTAAAAGCATTTAATGTATTGGTGCAAGATTTGAATTTTGAAATGAAATAATAGGACGAATGGAAGAGGACTGTTAAGGTCCTTTTTCATTCGTCTATTAGTTGACATAAAGGCACAGCTATGTAATGATGAATTTATAAGCTGTGAAAAAGCGTTATAAAACAAATGTGCTTTTTAGGAAAGGTTAATATGACATTAGATAGAAAACAGTTATTACTGGATGTTATGTCCCATGATGATTATAAGCCAATGAAGATCAGGGATATTGCGACCCTACTGCAATTGGATAAAAACGATAAAAAAGAACTGGATGAAATCTTACAGTCTTTGATGAGAGAAGGCAAAGTGATCTTGACAAAGCGCGGCAAATATATGTTGAACGACCGCGTGGATCATATTACGGGTAAGTTCATTGGTCATGAAAAGGGCTTCGGCTTTGTGGATGTGGAAGGTGAGGATGAGGATATATTCATCCCTGGAAAATACACAGGAACAGCCTTTGACGGTGATATTGTCGCTGTGAAGATTCTGGCAGAAAGCAGAGGTCAGCGCAGGGAAGGGCAGATTGTTGAAGTGCTTGAACGAGGAAAGTCTGCCTTAGTTGGACTTTATGAACCTGGTAAAGGGTTTGGGTTCGTTATTCCGGACAGTAAGAAGATGGATAAGCATATCTTCATTCCGAAAGGGAAGAACAAGAATGCTATGAAAGGTCACAAGGTAGTCGTTCGTATCCGTGACTGGGGCAGTGAAGATAAGAAACCGGAAGGTGAGATTATCGAGATCATCGGTCACGTTCAAGATCCGGAGACGGCCATCCTATCCATAGTGAAGAATTACGAGATACCAACTGAATTCCCTGCTGCGGTTAAAGAACAGATGGTGGCAATACCACAAGAAGTTCTACCAGAGATGGCTGAGGGAAGGCTGGATCTTAGGGATACTTTGACGGTGACAATTGATGGTGACGATGCAAAGGATCTAGATGATGCAATAACGATTGAACCTATAAAAGGTGGTTACAGACTGGGCGTACATATTGCTGATGTGACCCATTATGTTAAAGAGGGATCTGCAATTGATAATGAAGCTCTGGAACGTAGTACCAGTGTATATCTGGTAGATCGAGTGATTCCAATGCTGCCAAGGCAATTGTCTAATGGTATCTGTTCGCTGAATGCCCATGAGGATAGACTCGCCCTAAGCTGTATTATGGATATTGATGAACATGGTGATGTCATGGATTATCAGATTACTGAGACCATCATTAATGTGGATGAACGAATGACGTATCATGATGTTTCTGAGATTGTTGAACATCAAGACTCTGAACTGTCTGAGAAGTATAGTCATTGCATTGATATGTTCACTTATATGCTGAACCTTGCTCATATCTTAAGGTCAAAACGGAAGAATCGTGGATCCATTGATTTTAATTTTCCTGAAGCAAAAGTGAAGCTTGATGATAATGGCGTTCCTTTTGAAATCTACGTCTATGATAGGAATGAAGCCACTAAGATTATCGAGGAGTTTATGCTACTGGCCAATGAGGTGGTGGCAGAACACTATTATTGGCAGGAAATACCGTTTGTGTACAGGAATCATGAGGAACCAGATAAAGACCGTCTCAAAGCATTGAGTCGTTTCATTTATAATTTTGGTTATCATATTAAGGGGAAAGAGGATGTCCATCCAAAAGCAATTCAAAAACTACTGGTGGATATTGAAGGCTCCAATGAAGAAACTTTGATTAGCCGGCTGGCACTACGTTCCATGAAACAGGCTAGATATGAAGCGGTGAATAACGGTCACTTTGGTTTGGCTGCTAAATATTATACACACTTTACATCACCGATCCGTCGTTATCCTGACCTTCAGATTCACAGGATAATCAAAGAGCAATTAAATGGTGAATTGTCAGCTGAAAGAATCGATCGCTACAAAAGATTGTTACCTGATATCACCAAGCAGAACTCTGAGTATGAGCGCCGGGCTGAACAGGCGGAACGTGAAACTATCAAGCTTAAGAAGGTTGAGTATATGGAACGTCATATAGGCGAAGAGTTTGAAGGTGTTATATCCGGTACGACTAAGTGGGGGATGTATATAGAGTTGCCAAATACCATTGAAGGTTTGGTTCATGTGACTGCAATGAAAGATGACTATTACATCTTTGATGAGAAAAATTACCTTTATGTAGGTGAACGGAATAAGAAAGTCTTTGCTCTAGGTGATGTCATTAAAGTTAAGGTCGTAGCATGTAACAAGGAAGATCGTACGATAGATTTTAGCATCGTATAAGCTTGTTCATAGAACTTACGGCTTATAGGGTCGTGGTATAGTTAACGAATTGTTAAAAGATTCATTACAAAACATACAAAATTCTGACATATATCCTTGATACAATATTATTGTGCCAAGAAGATGATTAGACATTGTTAGTTGTATTATTTGTTTCCGGAAAGAAAGGTAGCGAAGCTTGAAACTAAGAGCTCAGCCGCCTTTCTTTCTGATTTGGAACACTTAATAGACATTATAGGTAGACTTAAATTAACGCATATATTACCCTTGCAGAAGATGGATATTATGCTATAATAGGTCATGCACGATGAAAAGAGGTGAAGCACCATGGCTGGAGAAGGCTATAAGCTGGTAGCGCAGAATAAAAAAGCATATCATGACTATTTTATTGAGCAAAAGTACGAAGTAGGGATTGTACTTGCCGGTACAGAAGTCAAATCCATGCGTATGGGCAAGTGCAGTATCAAAGAAAGCTTTGTCCGTGTCATTAGCGGCGAGGTGTTCTCTATGAATATGCACATTACACCTTATGAAAAGGGCAATATCTTCAATAAAGATCCATTAAGACCTAGAAAGCTGTTGCTTCACAAACATGAGATTAACAAGATTGTTGGTCAAGTGGCGGTCAAAGGTTACACCATTGTACCTTTGAAGGTCTATCTGAAAAATGGTAAGATGAAGATGGAAATAGGTCTTGCGCGTGGTAAGAAATTATACGACAAACGTCAAGACATTGCAAAGAAAGATCAAAGAAGAGCTGCCGAGAAGCAGTTCAAGATTCAAAATCTTTAAGTTCTTTGGTATCTTTAGTTAGACTGTACGAGCTGTTGATGCAGTGGAATAAGTTGAAATGATTGTTGATAGTCATGCGCATTATTATGGATGCTGTGGATAATAACGATGATTTCAGCTTATACAGCTGATATTACGGGGGTGTGCAGGTTTCGACGGGGATCACTGAAGTGAGAGAAGCCATCCGTAGAGTGCTGGAGCTACGCTAAAATCTGGCAAAATAATTTAAACGCTGAAGAAAATAACTTCGCATTCGCGGCTTAATGCCGTAGCCCCCTCCTAACATCCCACCCTTAGGAGATCGGGCACTTATCTGTGTGGGGAACTTCACTGCCTAAGCTTTGCGGCAGAGGAAGACTTTATGAAGCTACTAAAGCTATAAGCCTGTCTTTGGGCGTATAGTAGAGGGAATGTCAAATCAAAGACTGTGATGGGAGATGCTTTCATGAACGGGTTTTCGGACAGGGGTTCGATTCCCCTCACCTCCATTAAAAAGGAATTCGCTATACAGCGGATTCTTTTTTTATTGGAGGTGAGGGGAATCGAACGTGGCCTGAAAGAAAAAGGTCCAGTGGACCTTTTACGGTGGGATCAATAATAATGGGTCGCCTGGTCAAGCGATTGATCAGTGAATAATCTGGCTTTATCGGTGAAACCGTAACAGACTGCTGATGGCAATACCGAGGGGTATGTGGTGAAAACCAACAGCCCTGTATCGACTTATAGGCTTCTAAATCCAATGAGATATGAAGTACTAGGATGGGTAAGAACAACAATATTACCTTACTCATAATACGCCAGAGGGCTTGATACGACACAACATCAAGTTCAAGATATAGTCAGTACCATTGGAAACAATGGAATCATATGTCCCCTCACCTCCACTAAGCCACAGCGTATGCTGTGGCTTTTGTTTTGTTTGTTTTGTTTTAGTATGGATAAACTACAACAGATGTGCCGGCATATCATTGTCTTTGAATGATCTGACTACCTTGAATTTCTGGTCGTGTATGGTATCTGTGTTTGGCAATATAGTATTTCTAAGCACTTTTTTTAGGGAACTGGCTTCTGCATCTGTAATATCTGATATGACTTGACATGGCACTTGAGTGATGCCGAGGTTGATGGCGGCGTGGTATCTATGGTGATCGGATAAGACTTCGAAAGAGCCATCTTGCATATCTCGAACGATAAAGGACTCGATGAGCCCCCACTTGTTTATGATGGTTTCATAAGCAGAACAATGTGCTGAATCAAGGGCTTCATCGGCTTTTAGTTTATCTAATGCCAAATAGTGGACATTTTCAATGGAAGCAGAACTTGTGGCTAGAGGGTTCATCATAGCTTTTGCTCCGGCATTGGCATTGACACGCCTTAAACTGTTCTTACTGATGGACATAATCGTGAACCTCCTGTGCGAATAAATCAAATTCTTTGGCGGAACGGGCGCTGGCTTTATAGGCACCTACAGGCTTCGAATTCTCCTGAGCCCATTCTATATTGCTATCAATACGAATATAATTTTTAAAGACAGTTGTGTCTTCTAGTGCTTCCAGGCTCTCCAGTGTCTGCTTGAAATAATTCTTGTTGGTATGAACTTTTGTAAGGACGATGCCTAGAAGAGATAAGTCAGGATTCATGGAGCGAATAGCCTGTATGAATTCAAACATGTTGGCAAGACCGAATAGTCCCCATGGGCTGGCTTCGACGGGGATAATGATGTGGTCAGAAGCACATAGTAAGTTAATGACCCAAGTGCCAAGGGTTGGAGGTGCATCGATAAGGATATAGTCATAGACACCAGATGTTTTGATGGTTTCCAAACCTTTTCTTAGGATGAATTCACGTTGCCACTTGGTGAATAACTCATATTCTATACCGCTAATCAACGTAGAGGAAGGGATAATATCTAAGCCTTCATAATCCGTTTTATAGATGTAATCAGTGAGATCTTTTTCCTCACGAATAGCATGATATAGGTTCTTGTCGCTTTGGGCAATGTCAATGACTTTCTCTTCACCAAAGACTGAGAGAGATAAATTCAATTGCATGTCACCATCGATTAAAAGAACTTTATAGCCTTTTTTTGCTAGAGTATAACCTGTATTAGAGCAGGTGGTTGATTTACCGCTGCCGCCTTTATTGTTTGCAAAACAAATGATCTGAGTATTCATCGTCATATTACCTCTGTCAATTTCTTTAAGAATGTGGCGCTATTATAGAGCATTATAACATAATCAAGCATATTGAAATGCACCCATAGAAAATAATTTGAAAAATAAATAAAAAACACTTGATATTTAGGTACCGAAGTATTATTATATAAACATAAAGATTAGGTACCTAAATAAAATGCGAACGATTAAATGATTCGGAGGATATAGATGATGAAAGTTAAAATGAAAAAAAAAAGAATACAAAATGGCGTAGCAAGAAGAATGGAGAAAGCAGAGATGAAAAAGGATAGAATAGAATATAAACAGGAAAGACATAACAGGGATAGCGAGGAAGCAAGAGGCCATCACGGAAGAGGAAAGAACGAGCATGGTGAAGGTCATCACGGAAGAGGAAAGCATGAGCATGGTGAAGGCCATCATGGAAGAGGAAAGCATGAGCATGGTGAAGGCCATCACGGTAGAGGAAAGAACGAGCATGGTGAAGGTCATCACGGAAGAGGAAAGCATGAGCATGGTGAAGGCCATCACGGAAGAGGAAAGCACGAGCATGGTGAAGGCCGTCGTGAATTTCGACACAAGCACCACGGTGGACATAGATTCGAGATGTCAGGTTCAGGTGAAGGACGAGGTTCGAGAGCTAATAAAGAAGCAATAGGTGGTAGTGGTAAGTGTGGAAGTTGTGAGTATAGAAGAGCTTACTATAAGTCACAGGACAGTGAAGAAAAAGTTACTGTAGATTGATATCTACTGCTTATAATAAGAATATAGAAATGGACTCTAGTCAGGACAGTGTTGTTCTGACTTTTTTGTCGTTTTAATGACATCTTAAGAAATGATACATACAACCTATATGTGTTAAAAAAGGTAGAAGTTCATTTAAAGTATGCTATAATAAAAGTAGTATCAAAGATGGGTTCATACTTTTGATACTTGTTAGGGGCAGTATGGGACAATTGGTTATTGGGATCCGCGTAAATATATATGGCGGTATTTTTAACCACTGGATGAAAGTACAGGAGAGTTGTGAATGAAATATAAGATTAGAGCTATATCTGTGGTGTTAGGGCTACTTATAGTTCTCTTAGGTGTTTGTGGCTGTAAGGAGCAAGAGGTGATTGAGCTCACTTTTAGAATCACCTGGGATGTAACATCTGGTAGAGGGGAAGCCATCGCCAATATCGTACAAGATTTCAACGATTCTCACAAATACATACATGTGACTGTCATAAGTGGTAATGAAGAAGAGTCGGACATTGTAGCGTCTGTTCAAAATAAGGAAGCAGATGTGTATATGTTGCCTTATCGGGCTCTTAAGGATGAACAGGTTGTAGATAACCTAGTGGAGGTCTCAGACGTTTTTGAAGATCAGTGGACCCACTACTATGATAGCATTTTATCTCTAACTGGCTCAGGGGATAAGCGCTATGGTTTACCATGGTTAGGCCATTCAATGGCGCTTATATATAATAAGCAGCTGACATCTGAGGCGAAGGTAGATCCACAACAGTGGCTTACTTTAGATGATATGGTAACCGGTTGCCAGAGAGTTGTTGAGGTGTTGTCCGTCACATTAGACGATCCTCCATCAGGCACATTATTTCATCCAGGAATGAGGTGTGCAGGGATCAGTTAAGCACATTATCTGCACCTAATCCCGCAAGCTAAATCAACTGTGCCAAATACCGAGCACTTTCGCTCATCAAAGAAAAGCAGAAAAGCAGGTCACCCTGCTTTCCACTAAATATTTAAGTATGGACTTATTGCTTTTAGCGCATAAGTTATGCTGATTGCATCTGTTTCAGCAAGGTCCGGATTATTCATCATAAGACGTTCCAGATTCCAGAAAGTGTCACCAAAATCAGCAAGTTCCGAACTGATACCAAGATCGGGAATGCATAGATAATTACCATAGGCGTAAGAGCCGCATATGATATAAAAACCACTGTGGCGGGCCGTGACCGTTAACTCATATGGATTTGTCGTCGTTTTAAGATGAACTTTTCCCATCCATGAGGTGGACTCTGATTCTTCTTTGGAACAACTGTAGTCAAGAAACATGTTGTGCACCTCCTAGAGTTGAGTGTCATTAACTGCCTGCATAACAACATCGGCATTGATAGTAGAAATCTGCTGGCTATCACCTATGAGAAGACTTGCGTTACAAAGCTTATTGATCACACGCGGTGTTCCGTCAGCCGCATTAAGGATAGCTTCCAGTGCATTTTCTTCGAAAACCATCTGATGGCAACCGGCACCCTTAAGTTTATCGGCCACATAAGACCGTCCTTCATACTTGGTAAGTCCGCCAAGGTCGTAGTTCATGACGATTCGCTGGCGGAGAGGTTCATGGATGCCAAGCCGAAGGGTAGAATTGAGAGATGGCAGCCCAGCAAGAAGTATGGCTGCACGGTCTCTGGAATCCATTTCGAAGTTGAAGAGGATTTTCAGATCATTAAGAATAGCTCCGTTGATGTAGTTAGCTTCATCAATGATAACGACCGGTGTTTTTCTCTTTTCAAGAGCCAGATGTGAGATTTCCTCTTGAATGATACGGAAATTATCAGGCTTCCGGAAGGCGGGTTCGGCACCGAACTCCCGTACAAGATTCCTGTAGAAGTCATTGGCGGTAAGAGTGGAAAAGCTGGAGTAAACAACTTTGTACAGGGATGGATTCAGGTCTTTGGCCCAATGACGAATAACGGTCGTCTTACCACGTCCGGGACTGCCTGTAAGAATGCCAAAGCCTTTGGTTTTTACCAAATAATCCAGTCGGAAGCGAGTTTCCTTGTGCTCTGTTGTATCAATGAGTATCTCTTTTGAGTTTTTAAGAAAAGGATTGAATTCCAATCCATAACGTGAAATGTAGTTCATCATTCTTCACCTCGGCATAAGTGTATTTTTTCGCGTTTGATAAAAGCATTTTCATGTTTGTTTAAAAGACGAATTGGCGTAAAGGTACCGTCCTGCTCAACGATGAAGATTTCCTTCATATCAGAGGAATAACGCAGGCGAACCCGTTGTTTTGCGAACCGGCAGTCTACTTCATACTCCACCTTATCGATTGTAATGACACTGTCGATGGAGACGCGGCGATCTGTTTCCAAAAGGAAATGCTTATCGATTTCCTCATCAGAAAGACGTCTGATACGTTCGGGCTCTGAAAAGAAACGGTCTTGTGGTGAAGTCCCTTTAAGAGAAGAATGCAGTGTCCTGTTATAGGTGTCTACATAGGCCATAAGATTACCTCGAAGTTCATCCAGAGTTTTGAAATTCCTGATATCCAGACAGGCCAGCCATTGTTCTTTACAGGTGCGAAACCAACGCTCTATTTTTGCCTTAGCGGTAGGTTCGTAAGGGCGATCGTAATGAATGACTGAACCGGTACGGGCTGCCAGCAGCTCCATCTGCTTGTTTTTAAAACTGCTGCCATTATCGAAATTATACATTTGTGGACGTCCATGTTTTGCAACGGCGGATTTCATGACAGACATGACATTAACAAAGTTGTCATTGAAAAAGACATCGATGCCTACAATAAAACGGCTGGCGTCATCAATCAGAGCAATGATGAAAACCTTACGCTTTCTTCCATCCTCTGTTTTAAGATAAGGTCCGACACTGGCATCACCGCACCAAACCTCATTGATGTGAGGACGTTCATAACGACGCATGTCTTGATTGGTGGTGGTCTTTGACTGGATGGCGAGAAGCTTAACAAAACGATTGACCGTTGATTCAGACAGTTCGCCGGGTTTGATGCTACCGTTTTCTCGAAGCTTACGGAAAATGGCAGCAGAAGACATTCGCGGATAGTTTGATTTTAGATACATGATCTGTTCCTGAAGGTCTTCATCTAACTTCCGTGGTTTACCTGTATCTGACCTGTTTGATGGGATAAGAGCATCGAAGCCGTCTCTGTTATAAGCGTTGTACCAGTGTTTGATCGTTGCTGCTGCGAAATGCTTGAGACTGCCATCCGGAGTAAGAACGCCTTTGTCCGAGGCATCACGAAAGAAAGCCTCGTTGGAAGCATACTGGTCCGAAAGGCCTGAAATAAGTGGCGAGATGACTGAATAGCGCATAAGGGCTATGGCATGGGCTGTATCTTGTTTCATTGTAGAAACCTCCTTGTTTTTTCTTTGATTATAAAAGAGGAAACATGGAAGGTCGTGTCAGCTTATGTGGTATCAAGAAAGAGAATATTTGGCGTTCGTTTAATCTGCATGAACTGACGGCTAAAGGATGAAAAGCATCCGAAAACAAGCTCTCCCTGGGATGAAAGAGACAAGGCAGCAGAGAGTAATCTTTGGAGCCAATGACAAAAGTACTGACGAATGATATAGCGTATGTTGCTTTCATCGATTGAAGGATGTTCGTCCATTACCGAAGAGAAATCTTCATGAGATTCATGGCAGGAAATGATTTTGATGTGTTCCGAAAGAGCTACCCTTGAATAAGGGACGATGGATGACGGCAGAAGAGCGTGTGTCTTGCGACACATAGAACAGCAGACTCTGCAGATGCGCAAAGGCACCAGAGCATCTCCATGCTTGATATGACGTTTGTAATAACCGTGAATCGACAGACAGGCAGAATGGCCACAGGTGCAGGTCAACTGGTGAAACTGGAGATCACAAAGAACATTATTATATAAAACCTGTGAAACAGGATTGCATTTATCCGTAAAAATAGTTATCATGTGAGTTGTTATCAGTGAGGTATTCCTTACTAATGATGTCGAGTGGCAGAAATCAAACTTTGGACGGGGAGATTTCTGCTGCTCATATGAAAAGCAACCGACTCATGATAACACAAGAAGGTACCGGATAAAACAATCTGACGCGTTATGCAGCAGAATATTTTATCCAGTACCTTCTTTTATTGTGACTGATATAGATGATTTGTGGTGTGGGTAATTTGCCGGATAACATTGAGGCAACTGGCAAGAGTGCTTTGGGCTTGGTAGGCGCTAATAGTCATGATATTACGTGGATGGTTTCACAGTTCATATATACCTATGGTGGCGAATTAATGGATTGTACAGGAGAAGAGATACTGATTGGCTCATTGGAAGCGGCAGATGGTATCGATTTTTACAAAAACGTTTTAGGCAACTTTGCACAAGAAGGCTGGGTGGAGGATACAGGCGTTGAAGTGATGGAAGCTTTTGCAGCAGGTGATATCGCATTTGAAATACAAGGTCCGTGGGGTATTTCTGATGTTTGGAAAAAAGGTTTTCCTTTCGAGGTAGGCGTCATACCATTAAGTGACATAGGTGTTTATTCTGAAGTGGGCCCAATGATGTTATCCATGGTTGAAGGAAGTCATAGTAATGAAGCAGAAACGTTCATTCGCTATATGACATCAATAGAAAGTCTGGAAAAGATTATGGAAGGTGAGTATGAGCCCAAGTATGATGCCTATTATCCTTTCCGTGTTCCACTGCGTAAGGATATGGAAAGCTCGGCTTTTTTTGAAAAGTACCCTGAGTTCTTGTCATTTATAGAGGGGTTCAAATTACCAAGTATCAATACACCATGTGAAGCATGGTATGAAATACAGCAAAACGTGTATCCGGATGTTCTTCACCGGATTATGACGGACGAGATAAGCATAGAAGAAGGACTAAAGGAGGTAAGTCAATGAGATCATCAGTTTTAATTGTGGATGATTCACCGATGATCATTCACCTGACATCAAGTATTCTTGAAGAGTATCATCTTAGGTTTGCCATGAATGGGGAAGAAGCTTTAACCGTCCTCAGGAGAAATTCAGATATTGATTTGATCCTACTGGATGTGGAGATGCCTGTCATGAATGGCTATGAACTCATCAAGATCATTAAAGAGGATGAACGGTTATGTGAAATACCTGTCATTTTCTTGACTGTAAAAGATGAAATAGAAGAAGAGGCCTTAGGACTTAAGCTAGGTGCTGTGGATTATATTAAAAAGCCAATTAATACAGCAATACTTAAGGCTAGAGTGGATACACATGTGAATCTAAGGTTGGCTAAAGTGTTTATGGAGCATCAAAATGATATTTTAGAAGCGAAGGTCAAACAACGAACAAGAGAGATTCTGATTACACGTGATGTGACAATTCAATCGATGATGTCCTTACTGGAAGTAAGAGATGTTGAAAGCGGGCAGCACATCAAAAGAACTCAGCTATATATGCAGAAGCTGTGTCATTATCTAGCATCACAAGGTCCCTATAAGGATCAAATGACAAAAGAAAGGGTTTCTAACATATACAGGACTTCACCACTGCATGATATTGGTAAGGTTGGTATACCGGATAGAATTTTGTTGAAGCCGGGAAGGTTGACCAAAGATGAGTATGAAGTCATGAAGCAACATACGGTCTATGCGATTGATGCTTTTTCTAACGTGGATGAAAGGCTGGGGGATACGAATTTTTTGAACGTAGCTAAGGAAATTGCTGGTACACATCATGAACACTGGGATGGTAGAGGTTATCCTTTTGGCTTATCAGAGACTGAAATACCTTTACCAGGTAGAATGATGGCCATAGTCGATGTCTATGATGCCTTGGTAAGTGAACGTGTTTATAAGGAGGCATTCAGTCACTCATTAGCCAAGGAAATTATTTTTGACAGTAAAGGAACGCATTTTGATCCTACGATTGTGGATGCATTCATGGCAATCGAAGGTGATTTCCGTTCGATCAGTGAAGCGTATGGCTACCAGGTCATTACAGACTAGTAGGAACAAAGAAAGTAGAAAAGGGAGAGTGAAGTGTGTGTTTGGTCGAAGTAAGAGGAGGGATATTTCTTTAGTCAGGCGTTTCGCCGTCATTTGGCTATTGCTTTGTTTAGGGGGTGTATCTTTTGACTCAGAGGTGACTGCCCGGCAGAACAATCGTCTGTCCTTGACAGATGAAGAATTGCAGTATATTGATATGCACAGGGAAGTATCCGTAGGTGTTGACCCTTTTTTTAGCCCTTATGAGTTTATTGATACAGACGGACAATATAAGGGCATTGTTGCTGATTATGTTGAACTAATAGAAGAAAGAACAGGCTTGGTTTTTCAGGTGGTAGAGGGTTTATCCTGGGATGAAGCCTATGAGATGGCTATTCAGGGAGATATTGATGTATTACCTTGTGTTGGTGTTACTTCACAACGGGCTGATTTCTTTCTTTTTTCAGACGTTTACATGACTTATCAGAGAGTTATTTTATCTAGGACGGATGCACCGAGATATGACCGTAATGATTTGCAAGATGTTGTGGTTGGTACTCAGAAGAATAGTTCTCATAGTAGCTTTCTCAGTACTGAAGCCAATGTAGAGGCAACACTTTTTACCACACAAGATGAATTGTTGCTTGCCTTGTCTTACGGTGATATAGATAGTGCGGTGACAAATTATGCGTCCTCAAGTTATAGATTGAAGATGCTAGGAATTAGCAATATCAAGGTGGATTATGTATTTGATGATCATATCAATGAGTTTGCTTTTGGTGTTACGAATGATAATCAGATGTTACAAAGCATTATTAATAAAGCTTTAGCCAGTATTACAGAAGAAGAAAAGGTACTGATTCGCAATAACTGGTTAGGCATAGAAAAAAAGATTGATTACACACGTATTATTCTAGGTGTTGCATTTGTCATCATAGCAGCAGGTTTATTGGTTGGCATTTTTATTTACTGGAATCATACATTGAAAATAGAAATCAGGCGACGAAAAGAAACTGAGTCTGAACTCATTGAAGCAAGACTGTCAGCAGACGAAGCCAATCAGGCTAAAAGTAGATTTCTAGCACATATGTCACACGAGATCAGAACACCTCTTAACGCTATATCGGGTCACACTTATCTTCTTGAAAATACAGAGACCTCATCTGTACAAAATCGCTATATACACGGAATAAAAAGCGCGTCTTATAATTTGCTTAGCACCATCAACGATATACTGGATTTTTCCAAAATTGAAGCAGGGGAAGTTGATGTTGAAGCGGTACCCATGAATGTTGATAAAATACTGGACAAAGTCAGTGCAATCCTTGCAGTGAAAGCCTCTGAAAAAAACATTGGATTTCATGTGAAGCGTGATATGAATATTCCAAATGAACTTGTAGGCGACCCTACGAAAGTTGAGCAGATACTGTTGAACTTTGCGAACAATGCCATTAAATTTACACGTACTGGTCGTGTCTCAATTGAAGTTTCTTTGGTTCGATGTTATGAACATCGATGTGAAGTGCTTTTTGCTGTGACGGATACAGGGATGGGTATAGAGGGTGACCAATTAGATAATCTATTCATTCCGTTTCACCAATTGGATGCATCGATTACAAGAAAATATGGGGGTACAGGCTTGGGCCTTACCATATGTAAAAAATTAGCGGATACCTTAGGCGGTACTATTGATGTTCAATCGACTTTGGGGGTTGGCAGTCGGTTCTGTGTTCAATTGCCTTTTGTCGTCGTTGATGAAAAAATGGAGCGTAGGCATCCGGACTTTGCAGGTATGAGAGCATTGGTTGTGGACAGTGATTTGATTAATAGAGATATTATAATGGACTATATTGAATCCTATCAGTTTAAGGTTGAAGTGGCACCTGTCAATAATACTGTGGTTTCGAAGGGGGTCTCACCTAAATCGTATGATTTGATTATCTGTGAAATTGACTTGATTGAAGGGAAATGGATGGAGCAGTTAACAGAGGCCATCAACAGAGGTGTTTCTGTAATAGGCATGTCAAAAGATGTACAAGAGGTTAAGCATAGGGAAATTGAGAGGATGGGTGTTCATCATATATTGATGAAGCCAGTGATTCCTTCTCTGTTATTTGACAGCATTGTACAGTCACTTTGTGGTGAGACGATAGAAACATCCGTTATGACACCAGAAACGAAGTCGAGGGTATCAGGAAAAATCCTGTTGGTTGAAGACAACCCAGTCAATCAGATGATAGAAAAAGAAATTTTGCTTCAGCAAGGCTATGAAGTGATTGTTGCCAATCATGGAGGTGAGGCTGTTAAGGCTATTGAGCTAAATCAGGACATAGATATTGTACTGATGGATATTCATATGCCAGAGATGGATGGATTTGAAGCGACCGTTAAAATCAGAGAAGCGGGATCGAACGTACCTATCATTGCTATGACAGCGGTCGCTGTTGAAGAAATGAGCCAACAGGCGATGGACGTTGGGATGGATGGGTATGTGACTAAGCCTGTAGATCCTCGGGTTTTGTTCAATGAATTGGAAAAGATGATGTTCAGTAACAATAACCAACGAAATAACGAGGATGAGAATGAGTTGGTAAAACCACCCATGACATTGGATCTTCAGCAGATCAATACAGATGGTATGATAGATTTAAAACAGGGTCTTGCAAGAATTGGCGGCAATATCAAGTTATATGAAGAGGTATTGATACAATTTAAAGAGGATATGAAGACCTGCAATATGCTGATGACAAAATATATGAGGAACCAGGATTATGATCAAGCATATAAATTAGTTCATAAGGTAAAGGGTTGTTCTGGCAATATAGCTGCAACAAATCTATTTCGCTCCAGCACAACGCTAATGAACGCGGTTAATGATGGTATCGAGATTGACTATGGCCCATATTTGTGGGAATTTGAACGAGATATGGACAATACACTGATAGCCATCGAACAAGTAAGTCTAAAGATTAGACAGTACCGTGAAAACAATCAACAAGGAGCGTATAGTCCGGCTCAGATAAATGCAGGCGAAACGAATCAGGGGCACCTCGAATCATTAGCTACTATGCTAGAGCAAGCGGATTTGGATGCGTTCAAGTTATTTGAGCGTATTGAGCAGCAATATGATGTGACGGTGGATCCATGGAAGACAATTAAGTCATCAATGGGTAAATATGATTTTAAGACAGCATTAGATCATTTGCAAAACCATATAGATCAAAAGGGTGGTGAGGTGCCTACGACTTAATGCTAAGTTAACTGTATTCACAATTTGTTCATAATTATATGAAGTTTATGTGAGGAAGACACCTTATTCTTTATAGTATAAGTATTGATGAAAGATAAGGAGCGATGAAAATGAAGAAAGTAAAGAGCAAAGTCTTTTCCATAGCGATTATGATTATTTTAGTATTATCCTTGGCTGCGTGTACTGAGAGTACACTTGTAGACGAGGTGGTTCAGAGCGTAGATACAGGTACTGCATCTGATGCAGAACAGGGTGTAGATTCTGAAGCAACGGCATCGGATGAAAGTTCAGATGAGGGTATTGTAGAGGAAGATTTGTCTACTCCAGTAGAGTCTGAGTTGACTGAAGCTGGAGATACACCAGTGCCGCCATCAGGTGATTTTGAAGAAGGCGAAATGCCACAACCACCTGAAGGTGACTTCGGTGACGGCGAAGCCCCAGAGCCACCTGGTGATATGCCGGAGATGGGCGATATGCCACAAATGCCAGATGGTGAAGTGCCACAGGCACCGACAGAAGACGTGAATGTTGACGTGGAGATTGATCTGGTTGAGACGGATTCGACGTCTAGTACTACTGTAACTTCAACTGTTGAAGGAAGTATCCTTGATACAACGGATATGTTCAGTAACAGAGACTTGAAGCAGACCGCTGATACTAGTGAAGCTACCTATCTGACTTTGACGGACGGTGAAGATATAACGATTACATCAGAAGGTGTTTATTTCATCAGTGGCTCTGTTGAAGAGGTAACTATAGTTGTAGAAGCAGACGACGAAGCGAAAGTTCAGTTGGTGCTAGATGGTGTCAGCATTGTTAATGAAGATGCACCGGCAATCTATGTTAAATCAGGGGACAAAGTATTCGTGACAACAACTTCAAGCAACAACTATTTTGAAGTGAGTGGCTTATATACGCCGGATGGTGATACCAATCTGGATGCTGTTATCTTTTCAAGATCCGATTTGGTAATCAATGGCACTGGTTCACTGGAAGTGGTTTCCGCAGAAGGTAATGGGATAACATCTAAGGACGATCTTAAAGTAACAGGCGGTATTCTTATCGTTACATCAGAAGAGGATGGTCTTGAAGCAAATGACTCGATACGTATCTATGATGGTGATATCACAATCGTGTCTAACAAGGATGCCATTCACAGTGAGAATGATGAAGATCTGACTTTGGGCTATGTATTTATTCAAGGTGGTAATCTGACGATTACAGCTGCTGATGATGGCATCATGGGTAATAGTATCACCCAGATTGATGGTGGTACCATAAACATAATCAAAGCGGCAGAAGGTATTGAAGGTACATATGTACAAATCAATGGTGGAACAATCGACATTTACGCTACCGATGACGGTATCAATGCAGCGGCCAAGACCAATTATGATGTTGTCATTGAAGTGAATGGCGGTGACATAAGTGTTGTGATGGGCAGTGGCGATACAGATGCTTTTGATGCCAATGGCAGCATTTACATCAATGGCGGTATGATTGATGTTGAAGCTACTTCGGCCTTTGATGCAGACAGAACAGCAGAACTTAATGGCGGTACTGTTACTGTCAACGGACAGGTGATCACAACCATCACTCAATCTCAAATGGGTGGCGGCTTCGGCGGTGGCGGTCGAGGTGGTATGAGAAGAAAATAACGGAACAATTTAAAGGCGTCATATGGTGAGAGCTTTACCATTTGACGCCTTTGTTGCAGTTGTAAGTTATATAATTGTTTTGTGGGTACTGACTAAAGATTTAGTACGCAAGTAATGAAATGTAAAAAACATCTGAATTCAATCAGATGTTTTTTGATGGGTACTACTGGACTCGAACCAGCGACTTTCAGCATGTCGGGCTGACACTCTACCAACTGAGTTAAGCACCCTTATAAAGTTTTGTGGTTACAGATTTGACATAACCGAACGACTTATATGAACAAAAGAAATTATAGGATATCATTTCTCTTGCAGAACTATTCTATAACATTTCATAGTATTCGTCAATGAAAACTTGGGGTAAATTATTCTTGAATTTTCTTACATTCATATTTGACATTTATTCTCATAACAGCTATAATCATTAATGCAAGTGACTTGCAATAAGGAGAATGAAGATGAATAAATATATAGTAATGATTGCGGTATTGGTTATGTTGTTAACATCCTGTGCGGCAGAAGAAACACAAGAATCCAAGCCTGAGATTGTTGTATCCATTCTTCCGCAGAAGAGCTTTGTTGAGGCCGTTGTCGGAGATTTGGCAGATGTCACTGTTTTGATTCCGCCAGGGGCGAGCCCGTCCAATTACCAGCCTAGTCCAAAGGAGATGACGTCCCTTAGTGATGCTGAAGTGTATTTTACCATTGGTGTTGCAACGGAGACAGTCAATATATTGCCTAATATTGCCGAATCAATTGAAACTTTATCGATTGTATCGCTGGCAGATGCCGTTGATGCGGTTTATCCAGCTAGGTACTTTGAGGATGAAGCTCATGGTGAAGACGATCATGATAGTGAGAACGAAGACGAAGAAGACCACGAAGAAGAACATGAGGAAGAAGAACATGCTCATGAAGGAAGGGACCCTCATATTTGGATGTCTCCAAAACGTGTCGTCGTTATGATAGAGACTATACGGGATACTATGATACAATTAGATCCTGATAACAAAGCTATCTATGAGGCTAATGCTGCTTCTTATACAGAAGAATTGCGTACATTGGATGAAACCCTGACAGAGAATCTAAGTGGTCATGAAGGTGACAAGTTCATCATTATGCACCCTTCTTTGGGGTATTTTGCGGATGACTATTATTTAGAAATGGTTGCCATTGAAGAAGATGGGAAAGAAGCCAGTGTTTCGCACCTGCAATATGTTATCGACTACGGAGTGGCCAATGATATTCATGTGGTTCTTTATCAGCAGGAATTTGACAGTACCCAGGCAGAGACCATCGCTGAAGAATTGGATGGAGAGGCTTTGGCATTCGAGCCTTTAGCTGAAGATTACTTGAATAATATGAAGGTTCTTTCATCCACTTTCATCAGTATTTTTCAGTAGTGCTAAACATACAGTAATGAGAGTTGTTTCATAAAAGATGTTATAGGTTAATAGGTTTAATGAGAAGAGCGTCAATAACTTTGACGCTTTACTCGTGTTTAGAAGGAGTCCAAATGAATTGTCATATTTGTCATTCAGAAGCGCGAATAATAGAAGATCAGCAGTTTGGCTTGAATTACTACTATTGTCTTCAATGTGGTTTTATAAGCCAGGACAGAGAGAGTATACCGGCTTTTAGTGATGCGAGAGATGAGTATGATCGCCATGAGAACTCTATTGAGAACGAGGGGTACGTTAACTTTTTCAAGAGATTTATTGAGGCTTCAATACTTCCTTTTGTAGACCAGGGTAAAGGCCTGGACTTTGGTAGTGGTCCGGAGCCGGTATTATCACAGGTCTTAAAAAGAGACTACGGGCTTATGGTCGATATTTATGACTTGCATTACCAACCTGTTAAAGTTTATGAGCACCAACAGTACGATTATATTGTTTCTACAGAGGTCATTGAACATATTGAGGATCCTATGGCTGTTATGAAGCTATGGCATGAACATCTGAAGCCAGGAGGTGTTTTGGCAGTCATGACCCTATTTCATGAAGAGGATGAGGCACATTTTCTTGATTGGTGGTATCGGAGAGATATTACTCATATCAGCTTCTTTACTGTAAGGACTTTTAACTATATGGCTGAGAAAATAGGTTTCGAAATCATCTTCACGGATAATAAACGTTATATCACCTTCAAAAAGAAGTGATCTATGGTGGTAATATGTCATGAGTAAGCATTGTTGAAACTATGATTTCATATGCTTGGATACGTTGATTTTTTTCTTGATTTGATGCATAATGCTATTAACGTGATGAAGTGTTTACAATGAGAAAATTAAGATCGACTGGAGCATAGAATGATCATAAATGTAAAAGACCAGAATATTTATTATGAGGAGTTTGGGGAAGGTTTGCCCCTGATTGTATTACATGGTTTGTACCTAGATAGTTTGAGCATGATCAATGCCATTGAAGATACAACCATTGAGTTAAAAGGGTTCCGTAGAATCTATATTGATATGCCGGGGATGGGACAATCACCAGGGCATAATCTAATGAATAATACAGACAGCATGCTTGACCTGCTGTGTGAGTGTATCAGCGAGCTGATTGATGACCGTCCGTTTATTATTATGGGTTATTCTTATGGTGGTTATCTAGCGCAGGGTATTGCTAAGAGGTTCAGATTTCAGACAATTGGTGAGGTGCTAGTAGCGCCGGTTGTTATACCTGAGATGTCGAAACGTCAGCTGGCTAGGATTTTTCATCACGAGATAGATGTGAAGTTCTTTGCAGGCTTAACCGCCACACAGCAAAAGGAAATGATGAAAGACATGGTTGTCATCAATGAAAGAACTTATCACAGAATGCAGGCGGATTTCTCAAGAGCTATTGCTCTGGCAGATAAGAGATTCCTATCTGAGTTGTATTCCGATGGGCATTACAGAAGTGAGTATATTGAGAACAACAAGATGATTCATGAACATAAGACACTTATTTTCTTGGGATATCAGGACAATGTTGTTGGCTATCAGGATATGCTGGATAAAATGACAGACTATCCTAAGGCTACGGTAAGTATGATGACGAATGCCAGCCATTCATTCTTCCTTGAGCAACCTAAAGAGTTTGAACGTAAACTTAGTTCATGGCTGTCTCAGTATAAATAGAATTTCCTATAATATGAAGAAGGATCCTAACAGATAAGTTCTGAGAGGATCCTTTTAGTCTAGGGTGTTTTCTACTGTTGTTTGATTTGTTCGGCCAAATCTTCCAGATATTCATAGTAACCCATTTTCTCCAGTAGAGTCTCTTCCGCTTTTTCTTTCTCTTCAGAAAGCTCCTGAAGCACGACAAAATCCGTTTGGTTAGCGGCGAGTTTCCTGTCTATTTCTTCAAGTTGTGTTTCGAGGGTCATAATATCTTCTTCAATAGACTCATAATCTTTTTTCTCTTGCCAAGTCATTTTTATTTTTTCTGTCCTGACTTTAGCGGCTTTTGTCTTCTTAGGGACATCCGATTCTGAGTTCGCTGCAATAAGTGACGCTTGATGGGTCTTCAAGTAGGTCTGATATTCGGAGTAATTGCCTGTGAACGTAACGACTTGTCCACCTTGTTCAAAAGCAAATATCTTATTACAGATTCGGTCAAGGAAGTACCTGTCATGAGAGACAGTAATGACAATGCCGTTGAAATCATCTATATAGCCTTCGAGTACTTTGAGGGTATCAATATCAAGGTCGTTGGTAGGCTCATCCAGTATAAGAACATTTGGTGCCATCATTAATATTTTAAGTAAATAAAGACGTCGTCTCTCACCACCGGACATGGAGCTGATGGGTGCGTATTGCAGTTCATCATCAAACAGGAATTTCTCCAACATAACGGTCGCAGACAGCTTTTGACCATCTTCTGTGCTAATGTATTCTGCAGTATCTTTAATGTAATCAATGGCACGCTGGTCAAGATCCATATCATCAGATTCCTGTGTGAAATGACCGATGTTCAACGTAGGACCCAATTCAACAGAACCGGAGGATAATGCAACTTGACCGATGATGCTTCTAAGCAAAGTGGTTTTCCCGGCACCATTGGCACCTATGATCCCAATGCGATCATCCGGTAACACATGGTAGGTCAAATCCTTGAATAAAACTTTATCTGGGTAGGCTTTGCTGATGTTGTGAAGTTCTATTGTTTTCTTTCCTAATCGTGTGTAACCAACGGTTATTTCCACATTCTGGTCATTACGAACATAGCTGGTGTCTTTAAGGGTATTAAAACGATCAATCCTAGCTTTTTGCTTCGTAGAACGAGCCTGAGCACCACGACGGATCCAAGCTAATTCACGTCTGTATAAGTTTTCTCTTTTACGTTCAAGTGATTCAGACATCTCAATACGTTCCAGCTTTTTACCCAGGAAAGTGGAGTAGTTGCCGTCATAGGCATAAAGGTTACCATGGTCAATCTCAAGGATACGGTTGGTAACGCGATCCAGGAAATAACGGTCATGGGTAATCATTAACAAGGCGCCTTTTCTATTCTGTAAATATGTTTCCAACCAATCAATGATCTCGTTATCCATATGGTTAGTAGGTTCATCAAGTATCAAAAGATCGCATGGGCGTATTAAAGAAGCCGCCAAGGCTAGTCTCTTTTTCTGGCCACCGGACAACTCTTTAACTGGCTGGTCAAAATTCGTGATGGATAACTTGGTCAAGATGGTTTTGATTTGACTCTCAAGCTCCCAAGCATCCAGTCTTGTCATTTCCTCGGATAACTTCATCAGTAGATCCGTATATGTGCTATCTCCTGGATTTTTATCCGAGTGTTCAAGGCAGGATTCATATTCTCTCAATGTACGAAAAATCTCAGAATCGCCCTCAAGTACCTGTTCAAGTACTGTCAGGTCATCATAGAATACTGTCGCCTGAGAGAGAAATTCAACCCGTGTGCCTTTTCCGGCAATAATAGAACCGGAATCAGGCGCCTCTTGACCTGCAATAATCTTCAGTAAAGTCGACTTGCCAGTACCATTGATACCAATAAGTCCTATTTTATCTTCATCGTTAATAACAAAACCAATATTCTTAAAAAGGTCTTTCATACCATAACTCTTGCTAAGACCCTCAATTGTAATCTGTGCCATGATTCTATCCTTTCAGGCAAAATATTTCAATCTGTAAGTTCGGCTATATAGTTTTGACACCGAAACCAAACATATATCAACAAAAGAGCGCCATAAGTACCAAATCCACTAAGACGCCACAGTCTCATTCATTATAGTATGCAGACCAATATAAAACAAGTCGTAGAAAACCATAGAAAAAGGCACGGTCATAACCGTGCCAAAGTTAACAACATATCCTATGAACATTATTCGAACTACCCAACAAACCTGCCACCCGCACAAACCACCCCACCCGAAACCGAGCATTAGGCGGAGTCGGTGCTGCATCAATAAACGAGTTGGGCTGCAAAGCAGACCTGTCTGAGGCTTATGATGCAGTACCGACTTCGCCTAATGCGACCTTTCACAACCTAACCCTATAACTGCCCCAATATCAAATGCACCCTCCCATTACAACAACTAATCGGAATATCATACAAAGGTTTATAAGGCTTAAGGGTCGGCGCATCAATATGATTATGCAGGTCCATCCTAAGAGGCATTCCACCATCATCCTGATTAACGATGAAAAGTCCATTGGTCTGATTCATGTATTCACCAATAGCATCAATAGGGTATTCGCCAAAACACTTGAACTGCTCGTCCGCGTAGATACCTGCAAAAGCTGTCAACTCTTTCTCATCTCCAGCAAGTGCAGTAAAGTAGGTTGTCTCGGAATGGATATTTTGATAAATCAAATGATCATAACTATTCTTAAGAATTGGTGTAGGTTCACCGAAGTGAATATTACGATTAATGAACCTAACCATGTTCTTAATGAAGACAGTCATGTACTGTTTATAAAACTGATTACGCTCTGTATCATCAAAGGCAATGAAATTATCAACTAAGGCTTCTGCATTACAGTGACACATATGCTCGATTGTTTCGTCGTTTAGTGCTTCATTTTTCTTATAGTTATTAAGATGTCTCTTAAAAGAAAGCATGCTCATAACTTCCAAATCAACAAGGGCCTGTCCAAGAGACATATGTCTTGGTTGCTGGTTGTTGAGAAGGGCGTCTAATTCACTTGCGGTCAAGTAGTTTTGTTCAAGGGCAATCTCGCCGAAACGTTGATCGGTTGTTAACTGTCTGCTATGTACATCTTCGACTTCTTCGATGGACATATAACCGGCACCGATTGCTAGGGTACCCAGCTTAACATGGATTTTATCTTGAAGAGCAAGAGCTTCTTTCAATTGTTTTGGTGTGACGGCTTTTTTGTTAAGAAGATAATTACCGAAAAATGCACTGAACATAAACCCTCCTACTGATAATTGTCACAGAGTTCTTTTAGACGCTGGGTGTCAATAGGTTTCTGAATAAAATCAATTGCACCTGCTCTTAGTGCTGCTTGTAGATTCTCTTTGGTGCCAACAGATGAAAGCATGATGACCTTTGCATCAGGGTCCATCTGAAGTATTTCCTGTAAAGCGGTCAGACCATCCTTTACAGGCATCATGATATCCATAAGAACAAATGAGGGACGGTGAGCTTTGTAGGCTTCTATAGCTGCATCACCATTTTTGGCTTCGATGACATCGCAGTGACAAATATCACGAATCTGCTCACCCATTTTTTTTCGGACAGTCATACTATCGTCGCATATTAGGACTCTCATATTAACACCGCCTTTCCCATTAAAAAACATATATACAGCTAAACTCATTATAACATAGGGCTATGATAAGTATGTCCGTTGAGGTGTGTCTTTTGTGTGTCTTTTTCAGCCTTTTGCGATTTGGGGAGTTAATTGGTGGAATATTATGTTAATTGATGTGTGTTGTCATCACTTTTTTTGTTATAATTGAATGGAGAATGCAAGAACGCCAATAAAGCATTCATTCCCTATCAAACAAGAAAAGAGGCTTTGCCTCGTTATGAGCTTAGCTCATATTTCTGACTGTTTCACAGTAAAGTATCCATAAATGCATATAAAGACGTTTCATATTTATATGCTGAGTTCAAAGAACTTTACTATGAAATAGATATAGATGATCAGTGAAGGAATTGAATTCATGGATATTACAGGTATGCATGTGCTTTCGATTGATGATAATCGTAACAATCTTAGGATGATTGAGGTTTTTTTAAAACAAATGAATTTGTCCGTAGACAGCTATGTTCGCCCAAGGCAGGCGCTGGCAGCAGCAGAGGGTCAAGGATATGATCTGATAGTTGTGGATTACATGATGCCAGAACTGGATGGTATTGAATTTATCCGTCGCTTCAGGCAGATGGATCACAATACGCCAGTGGTGATGGTGACCGCTGTTGGTGATAAGGATACGGTTCAAGTTGAGGCACTTGAAGCGGGAGCAACGGATTTTATTAATAAGCCCATCAATTACGCTGTTTTCACAGGCCGTATTAAGAATTTACTCCAACTTAAAAAAGCTCAACGTATGATTGAAGAGAGAGCAGATTACTTGACTTTTGAAGTGGAGAAAGCAACGAGGCTTGTTGAAGAACGAGAGATTGAGACATTGCGTATACTGGGACGCAATTCAGAGTATAAGGATCCGGAGACAGGGGAACATATCAGCCGAGTCGCAAAGTATACCAAAGCAATTGCAAAGGCTTTTGGACTGCCTAAACATATGCAGGAACTCTTCTATTTGGCAGCACCACTTCATGATATCGGTAAAGTCGGAATAAAAGACGTTGTCCTTTTAAAGCCTGGGAAGCTGGATGCGGTAGAGTGGGAAACAATGAAACGTCATACGATAATTGGGTATGAGATTCTACAAAACGCTAAGAGCGAATATTTAAAGGCAGGCGGTATTATTGCCTTCACCCATCATGAGAAATATAATGGGACGGGTTACCCGAAAGGCTTAAAAGGAAATTCGATACCATTAGCTGGCAGAATTGTAGCCCTTGCAGATGTCTTTGATGCGCTGACTACCAATAGACCCTATAAGAAGGCATGGCCTTTTGAAGAAGCTGTCAGATACATTCAAGAAGAAAAAGGCCAGCACTTTGATCCTATGTTGGTGGATGCATTTACAGGGTGTCTGGATGAAATTAAAGAGATTCACGACAATTATAAGGATTAGATATGAAGAAAAACCAAACGGATATAGAACGTAGTTTGGCGGGATTTAGGCGGCTACTTTTACAATTTGCCATTGTCATAGGGGTGATATTATCTACTAGTGGCTATGTTTTCTATTGGTTGTTGCTCCACAGTGATGTGCGTTTTCAAGATGTTGGTCATATCCTATTGTATGGTTTCGTTATTTTCGTTGCAGTATTGATGCTTTATCTGCTAGTCATATCTCTTAAAGGTTACAAGCACATCAGGAGACATACTAAAGGCTTGGAAGCAAGTGTAGTGGAGTCAGAACAGGCGAATAAGGCTAAGACCATGTTTTTGGCGAACATGACACATGAAATTAGAACACCCCTTAACGCAATCATTGGCTTCTCAGAGATACTTAAGAAAGAGTTAATTCAGACAAAAAATGGTGCCTATGCAGATGTCATTCAATCAAGTGCCAATTTACTGCTTTCGACGATTAACGACATCTTGGATATATCAAAGATTGAAAGTGGAAATATTCTGTTGGAAAATCGACCCTATGATATAAAAGAATTGCTTCATCATATCTCAGATATGTATCAAATCAGAGCGGCTGAGAAAAACCTCCATATGAATATGGATATAGACAGTCGAATACCTAGAATGGTAAGGGGGGATTCACTCAGACTTCAGCAGGTGATTTCCAATCTGTTAAGTAACGCGATTAAGTTTACGCCTGAGGAAGGCACTGTGACTTTGCAAGTGGAGTGCATAGAGGAAGACAAAACCTGGGTCTATATGAAGGTTGCCGTCATAGATACAGGAATAGGTATTCCTAAAGAAGCGAAAGAACGTATTTTTAGACCATTTAGTCAAGCTGATGGTGGTGTTGTAAGGCATTTTGGCGGTACTGGCCTTGGGCTTAGTATTGCACAGAATATCTTAAAGCTGATGGATTCAAAGTTGTCTCTAACGAGTGAGCCGGGTCGAGGAAGCGAATTTACATTTAAGATAAAATTGGATAAGGACTTGCGACACTCTGAAGAGGCGTCAGACAGCGATGTGAAAAGCATTGCTTTATACCCACAATTTTTAGCGCTTTTAAAGATGCATCAAGATTTAGTGGAGGTTATTTAGCATAGTGGGGATGTAGAATTATTAAGCAGTATTAATAATGATGTTGAGATGGACTTGATAGGCTTGTTTGCCAGAAAGTCCGTCATGGAAGATTATCACACAATTAGGCTGTTTTATCCTCATATACCTGTGATTTATATTGGGGATAAAAAATATTTAGACACAGAAGATATCAGCCGTTTTGAAGACTTTATTGAGGTATTCGACACGCCTGAGACCATTAATAGCATCATAGAGACTGCCCTTGCATGCAATGATGATGGGCATCAGTATAGACCGGTATTTGGCGGCAGAACCCTTGTTATTGAAGGTAGCCATATTGACGGCTTGCTCATGCAGATACATCTTGAGAATCTTGGAATGTCAGTGGATGTTATTGCTATGGGAAATGAGATGATGTCGTCCATTAAAGGCAAAGCCTATGATTTAGTATTTATTGATATGCATGTCATTGAATTCCAAGGGCAAGCAATTCTTAAAGAAGTAATTGATCTCGAGGCGCAAAAGGATGTGCCTGTAATAGCAATCACAGATGATGCACTGAAAGATACAAGAGCCAAATATACACATCTAGGTATGACGGATTATATTTCCAGACCCATCTCTGAGCCCCATTTATTGGGCATACTGAGAAAATATCTTGTACCTCAGATCCATGGTTATGAGTTGGTTCAAGAGGGGGAACATGATACTTCGAGCCAAACAAAACATGAAGAGATTGCACTGATACCTTATGACCTTGATTCAGTGGCCAAAGAGGCAGGCATAGATAAAGTCACTTTGGAGATGTTGCTGGATAATTTCTTCCTGGGGTTCAATGGTGAAATGGAACGGTTGGAGCAGGCACTTAAGAGCAATGATGCTGACGCTGCTATTGAAATTGCTCGTTTCATAAAACTGGAATCCGAAGGCCTTCAATTCGAATCAGGTGTACAGATGCTCGATGCCATAATCCATCATGGTGAAAACGGTTCGCTCGAGAGCATTGAATTGACGAAGCTACTATTGTATTTTGAAGGCATTAAGAAACGACTGGAAGAATTTAGGGTCTATATCTAAGGGGATGTTTCATCAACGAAGGCTTTAAAGTAGTCAATAAATAGCTGTGTTGCTGGTGAGAACACTTTCCCTTTCTTCCAAATCAAAACGTGGTCAGAGATACGTTCAGGCTCTAGAGGGATAAAGGTTAAGCCTTCGTGATGGGCTAGATGCATTGAACCTTCAATGGTAATAGATCGACCAAAATGTTTTTTGACCAACAATAGCGAGTTACTTAGTAAGTTGTGAGTCTGTATGGGATTCAACACTTCGGGAGGCACACCAAGCCAGTGACCAATATCCTCGACGACAATGGATCTTCTAGGGAGAAGTAGCGGTCGATCAGTCAGTGCTTCCGGTTGGATGAACTCTCTATCTGCCAACGGGTCATCTGTAGTAGTGATGACACCCCAACGTTCTTTGACGCCTAACATATGATTGTCGTACTTAGCAGTTTCTACAGGTTCAAGAACAATGCCAAGATCGATTCTGCCCCAATCCAATTTATCTTTGATATCATCAGCGTTGGCATCATATAAGTCGTAAGTAACATGTGGGTATTGCTTGCTAAAGCCTAGGATGACTTCGGCCAGTAGGTTGGATACCTTAGACTGTACACAACCGATGATTATAGTACCTGTTATATGTTCTTCTTTGCCTGATATCTCTTTTTCAGTTTTATCAATTAAAGATAGGATTTCTTTAGCCCGTTGTTGAAAAATAACGCCATTTTCAGTCAAGGTGACTGCCCGTTTGCCACGTATTAGAAGGGGGCCGCCCAGTTCCTCTTCGAGGGCTTTAAGCTGTCTGCTTAAAGTGGGCTGTGTGATGTTAAGGGCTTGGGCTGCTTTGGTGATGTTCCCCATCTGGGCGATCGTGATGAAATTCTTTAAGACTTCGCTATCCATAAGACACCTCCAATTATTGATACAACTTCAATTATAGAGCAATCAATCTTATTATGCAAATAATGCATGATAAAGCATGAAATATTACAATTTTACATTGAATAAGGTGGGTGATAAAATTAAGACAGGTTAAGAATCAAGAAAGGAAGAAACGTTATGATGCTATCGAATCTTATTGAACCAAGAATTCAGATTGAGGGGAAGAAGAAGGTCTTTTCAAATACAGCTTTAGTGGCCTTAGTGTTGCCACTGCTAGGCGAGCAGTTCTTTATCATGCTAGTGGGTATAGCAGACACTCTCATGATAAGCTATGCTAGCGAAGCGGCTGTATCGGGTGTTTCATTGGTCAGTCTGTTCATCGCTGTATTCATGTTCATATTCATGGCGTTGGCATCAGGGGGAGCCGTTGTTGTAAGTCAATATATCGGGAGTAAGGATAGGGAAAACAGTGTTCTCGCGGCTAGTCAGTTGGTTACAATCGGCGTGCTTATATCCATAGGCTTCATGTTTCTTGTTATGATCTTCTACCGTCAGATTTTATCGTTGCTTTTTGGCAGTGTCGATAATGACGTTATGGAAGCTTGCCTGATTTATATACGTATTTCAGCATACTCATTACCAGGTTTGGCATTATATAATGTGGGTGGCGCTATTTTCAGAAGTATGAGTAAGACAAAGACAACCATGTATATATCCATCGGTGCCAATGCCTTGAATGTCGTTGGTAATGCCATAGGTATTTTTGTCTTAAATGCCGGTGTGGCCGGTGTAGCATGGCCATCCTTCATCGCTAGAACTTTGTCGGCGATGATTATCATTGGGTTATGCTTTAGAAGCAGTAATCAAGTGTTCATACGCCTAAAAGATATTGTCCGTATTAATAAAGAAATGATTCGTAGAATTCTAAGGATTGCAGTACCGAGTGGTATTGAAGGTGGTATCTTTCAGTTGACAAAAATTATTCTTGGAACAATCACAGCCACTTTTGGAACGACTCAAATAGCGGCGAATGGTATAGCTCAGAGCTTCTGGAGCCTTGGGGCGCTCTCAGGTATTGCAATGGGACCGGCCTTTGTAACAGTCATCGGGCAAATGATGGGAGGCAGGGATATTGAAGCGGCCAAGTATTACATGAATAAGCTGCTTAGAATCTCCTATATTGTTACTAGTGCTTGGAATCTGCTCCTCATTGTCATAACCCCATTTTTCTTGAACTTCTACGATATCAGTGCCCAGACCAAAGAATTGATTATAATTCTGGTCATTATTCATAATGTGTTCCAAATGCTTGTATTCTCTATTACCAGCCCGTTCGCCAATGGCCTCAGAGCAACAGGGGATGTGAAGTTTGCAGCGTCTGTATCTGTCCTTTCCACAGTGATTATTCGAGTGGCATTTTCAATCATCTTCGGGTTGTGGATGCAATGGGGTGTCATAGGTATTGCAGTTGCCATGGTCATGGATTGGTCCATCAGAGCTATTGCACTAATGATAAGATACAGAAGTGGTAAGTGGCAGGCATTTGAAGTAATCTGATGTAAAAATAAATATGGTTTTAAATGATACAGAAGACGTGTAGGCATATATTCTAGTATGCACTATACGTCTTTTTTGTTATGCAAACACGGATCGTTATTAAAGGAGGTTCGGATATGAACAAACAGAGGTCTATTTTTTGATAGCAGAAAGTGTAAAAACCATTATATAATGAAATATAATGGATTATTAGAATGAATCAATGAGGAAAGCAGGCATCCCAATGTTAGAAATGCACTCACATAAGAAAAAGTTAATGGCAGAAGTGATTAAGTTGCTCTTGTGGCTAATGATGCCAATTGTATTAATGTTGGTAGCGAGTAATCTGTACGCCATTAAAGTTGTGCAGAACAAAGCGGAAGATGGTATTAAAGCCACACTGGAGTTGTATATGAGCACTTATGAACAAGTGCTTAGCAGTACGGAACGTTACTTGGCTAACAACATTTATTCACTTCAAAATGATTATCCCTTTAGAGCGTACGAAAGTAATAGTGAGAAGGTTAAGCGTCAATATGAGATTCTACAAAGAATTAAAGAAGCCAATCAAATCTATGTGGATGTGGATATGATTTTCTCCTATGATATTGGCCATGTAGAGTTCATTGCGGATTATAAAAGTACCTTGGTTTCTTCAGAATTACTGGAGCTACGTGGATACTTCGAAGGGTTATTTGAATCAGATGACTATATACCGGATAAAAGTTGGACGATCATCCATATGGATGATCATGATTATGTTATTCGTCTCTTTAGGCTGGACAACTATTATGCTGGTGCTGTCATTAAAGAGGACAGTCTTCTAGACAATATTAGAATGTCAGAATTCGGCATTAACAAAGACCTATTTCTTACGAATGGTGAGGTTGAATTTGAGACATCCATTGATGGGGATACCTACATTAATATTGTAAAAGACTCAGAGTATGAAGCTATTTCCTTAGTAGCACGAACAAAAGAAAGACTTTTTTTGTCTGGACTTGATATTTTCCTACCGGCTTTAGTCGCCTTCTCTGTGTTAAGTTTGATTTTTATTCCAGTGTTGGTAAAACGTATGGACTCTGAAGTATTGTTGCCAATTCGTCAGTTAATGACAGCGATGAAGGAAGTTAAGACTGGAAAGCTATCATCTAGAGTAGACCTTTCAAGTGACTTTCAGGAGTTTCATATGATGAACGACACCTATAATGGGATGTTGGATCGGATAGAGCATCTTATGGAAGAGGTCATACAAGAGCAAATCAGTAAAAAAGATGCAGAATTGCACTATTTGGAATTGCAGATCAACCCTCACTTCTATATGAATGTCCTTAACATCATCCATACGATGGCTGAACGGGAAGAATATGAGCTTGTCCAGGAGATGACCATGTATTTGGTCAATCATTTCCGCTATGTTCTTGGAGGGAGAGGCAGGCTTGTGACCGTACAGGAAGAGATTGAGTTTGTCACGAATTATCTGACCATACAGGAATTCCGTTACGATAAGGAGTTCGACTACACATTGAACATTTATCCGGATATATGGCAATATGAATTACCGCCACTAGCTATTCAGACCTTTGTTGAGAATTCAATTAAATACGCTATTCGTCTCAATGATAATGTGGAGATTTGGATTAGTGGTCACCCACATAAGGAGTACCCTAATAAGTATTATCAGTTAATCATAGAAGATAGTGGAGAAGGATACCCGGAGACAATTCTTGGGCAATATAAGAGAAATGAAGTGATTATGGATGAGAGAGGCAATCACTTTGGTATATATAATATTAGATCAAGAATGGCCATCTTGTATGGCAATCAAGGAGACATTCAACTGATGAACAAAAAAGAAGGTGGCGCAAAAGCAGTCATTACCATACCGATAACTTCTGGCGGGGAGGATACCCATGAATCTAATCATTATTGACGATGAGAAGCTGATGGTAAAAAGCATAAAGGAACATTATGATTGGTCATCACTTCAGATCGACCAAGTCTTTACAGCCTATGATATAAATAGCGCTAAAGAAATATTTGATAAGGAACAGATGAATATTATGCTGTGTGATATTGAGATGCCAGGTGGCAATGGTATTGAACTGTATCGTTGGGTAAAGGAGAATCATCCCAATGTGCTCAATATCTTTCTTACTTGTCATGCGGATTTTAAATATGCAAAAGAAGCACTGAGTCTAGGAAGTTTCGAGTATATTCTTAAGCCAATACCTTATTCTGATTTAGAAGTGACCATAAAGAAGGCTGTCGAACAAGTCCATGTTTGGCAAAAAGTAGAAGATTTGACCAGTCATGGCAAACAGTGGCTTACCAATGAGAAAAGGCTGATAGAACAGTTCTGGCAGGATGTCTTATTAGGGAAGATATCTGGAGAGCGAAAAGATCTGGTGGCTATTGCAGAACTTAGAAAGTTATCATTGGAGATCCCAGATGAGTTTGAACTGATTTTACTTAATCTATTCAAATTGGGCAGTGAATTTGAGCGTTGGGATCCGGTGCTTCAAGAATTCACCATCAAGAATATCTTCACCGAAATGTTTATTGGTAATAGGCGTGGCTATTTGATCAGTATTGGTAAAGGTCGATATGCAGCATTGATGCATGATTCAGAGGGGATCAGACAAAAAGAAATGGATGCCATTTATGAAAAGTTTTCGAACTATCTTCAAGAGACTTTTGACATTCAGGTCTTTGGCTTATTGGGCAATGACATTGGCCTATCTGAATTGTCTGTGACCATAAAACTAATGCTGAAGATAGAAGGGAATATGGTTCTCTACGAGGCAAAGATGCTACATCTGAGTGGTATTGATGATAATGCGGTTGAATACATCAGTCCAAACTTGACCTTGTGGAATGAACTGGTATTTCATAACGAGCCTGATCGGTTGAAGGAAGAAGTGAAGCGATATATGGAAGGCTTGGGGGCGCGCCGTGCGGTCAACTCCGATATTTTGAACCTACTATATCATGACGTTATTCATATATTATATGGTTATTTGGCGAACCGAGGCATCGATGGTGCCAGTTTATTAAAAGACCAGAGCTTTAAAGCAAGTTACAGTGAAGCAACTGGCTCCATGAAATATATGGAAGTATGGTTGGATGAACTTATCGACAAAACTTTTGTCTATGCGGATATGGTGGATGAGAAAAAAGAGATTGTTGATCGAATAACGGACTACATAGATCATCACATTGCAGAGGAAATCAATCGTGAGCAATTAGCTGTGCTTGTCTATCTCAATCCAAGTTATATGGCCCGGCTCTTCAAAAAAGGTACAGGTCAATCATTGACGGACTATATAACAGATGTTCGAATGAATCGAGCAAAAGAGTATCTGACTCAGACCTCGATGTCAATCAGTGAAATTGCGGTTAAGACGGGCTACCCTAATTTCTCTTACTTTTCTAGAGTCTTTAAGAAATATTATGAAGTCAGCCCGAGTGAGATGCGGGCACAGTAAGCATTGATACAAAATGAACTTCCTATAAAGCATGAAGTACGAAATGGAACAATACGATGTACTGATAGTGAAAGATATAAGGGTGAAAAATGGGTAAGATGATATTGTAGTAAACAACAACAATATTGTACGGAGGTTCAACATGAAAAAAAAGATTTTCAAGCAATGGTTAAGTCTTCTTATGGTGGCAGTACTGGTACTTTTGGCAGGATGTACCGGGCAATCAGGTGAAGGCGATGTATCTGAATCGTCAGGTTCGGAACAGACTTCATCTGAGCAAGGTGGGGGGACACAACAAGAAGAACCAACTGACATTACTGTATCCTTCATGACGTTTGGGGAAACACCTGCAGACATGCAGTTAGTGGAAGATGCAGTGAATGAAATCTCAATCAGAGAAATTAATGTCAGAGTCAAGTTTTTACCAATCGGCATCGGCAGTTACGGTGAGCAAACCAATTTGATGCTTACCAGTGGTGAAAAGCTCGATTTGATGTCCACAATCTACTGGAATTTTACCGCTCAAGTGGCTAAGAATCAGCTGATGCCTTTGGACGAACTTTTGGATGACTATGGTCAAGACATTCAATCAACTCTGGGCGAGACTTATATCAAGTCAGGAACAATGAATGGGCAGATCTATGCAGTTACAACGAACAGAGACTTGGCATCTGGTGTTGGTCTTATTATGCGCAAGGATCTTGTGGATAAATATGAAATTGATGTGGACGCAATCAAAACTCTGGATGATGTTGAAGCGGTTCTTGCAATTATCAAAGAAAACGAACCGGACGTTGCGCCAATTGTACCACCAGGTGCAGGGCAAAGTGTTATGGAACATTACAGATTCTATGATCCATTAACTGACAGTATCGGTGTATTGGATAACAGAGGTCAAGATGTTGCCTTGTCTGTCATTGACTTGACTGAAAGTGAAACCTATAGGGCAATGATCAACAAAGTCTATGATTGGTATCAAAAAGGATATGTTCTAGAAGATGCGCTGACCGCTCAAGTGGTAGGTGCTCAGTTGGTTGGATCAGGTAAAGGTTTTTCCTTTATTTCTCCGACAAAGCCTAATTCAGATGCCGAAAATACGAAGATTGGTGGCACTGAGATGGTGGTAGCAGAACTATTATCACCATTTGCATCGACTTCATCTATGCAGACATTCCAATGGGCAATTCCTAACATGGCCGAGTTCCCAGAAGCGGCAATGAAGTTCCTTAACCTGACTTATAGCAATGCTGAGATCAATAACTTGCTAAGTTGGGGGATTGAAGGCAGTCATTATGTCGTAAAGGACGATGGTCAAATCACCTATCCAGAGGGTGTGGATGCTACCAATACCGGGTTCAACCTTCACTCAGGGTGGCAGTTTGGTAATGAATTCCTAACTTACGTTTGGGAAGGGGACGCTCCGGATCTTTGGGAACAGATTAAAGCTCAGAATGACAGTGCAGTCAAATCAAAGGCATCTGGCTTTACCTATATGTCTGATAACGTTAAGAATGAACTTGTTGCATGTATCAATGTGAAGAATCAATATAAAATCGCCTTGGAGTCAGGTATGCTGAACCCGGAGGAAGCACTTCCGGAGTATGCACAGGCTTTGAAAGATGCTGGTATTGACATGATTATTGCAGAGAAGCAAGCACAACTGGACGCGTATTTGGTAGCCGAATAATAAGTATTAGGAATGAGCTGCCGATTGAATGGCAGCTCGTTCCATTATAGAGAGGAAACGTTATGACCACAAAAAAATTCAAAACCTTCTGGCCCCTCTATTTGATGGCTTTGCCGGGAATGTTATATCTATTGATTAACAACTATATACCAATGGTGGGTACCATCATTGCTTTCAAGAATATCCGATTCACAAGAAAAGGTTTGATCGACTCAGTCCTTACAAGTGAATGGGTTGGACTTGATAATTTTAAATACCTTTTTAAAACGAAAGATGCCATGATTATCACTCGGAACACACTACTCTATAACATGACATTCATCCTGGTTGGAACACTCCTTGCTGTACTCATAGCCATATTCATCAATGATGTGAAGCGTACTTCCTTAGTGAAATACTTTCAAAGTGCCTTACTACTGCCCTATCTGATATCGATGGTCATTGTCAGCTATCTTGCCTTTGCTTTTCTAAGCTCTGACACAGGGTTTATTAACAATACGATTCTTTCAACTTTTGGCGCTGATGGTATCTCTTGGTATTCAGAGGCAAAATACTGGCCTTTTATTTTGGTGCTCATTAATATATGGAAAACAGTCGGTTATACAAGCATTGTATATCTAGCAGCGATCCTTGGCATCGATCCGGCTTATTATGAAGCAGCTTCTCTTGATGGTGCAACAAAAGTTCAGCAGATCATTCAGATTACTGTACCGTTGATCAAGCCGGTTATTATATTAATGGTACTGCTTGCTCTTGGGAGAATTTTCTATTCAGATTTCGGTCTATTCTACCAGGTGCCAATGAATGCCGGACCTCTTTATCCAACGACCAACGTTATTGACACTTATGTGTACAGAGGTTTAATGCAACTAGGGGATATCAGTATGTCTTCTGCTACAGGTTTGTACCAGTCTGTTGTTGGTTTCTTGTTGGTTATGTTTTCAAACTATATTGTGAGAAAAGTCGATCCGGACAGCAGTCTTTTTTAAGGGAGGTAATACAATGACAACTAAAAGTGACCGTATATATCATATGATTTCAAAAGGGATCCTATGGGCAATGTCCCTACTGAGTCTATTGCCTTTCTTACTTCTAATGACAGCATCTATTACAGATGAAGATACCATTGTCAGGGAAGGGTACAAACTACTGCCAACGTTGGTCAGCTTTGAATCCTATCAGTATTTGCTGAATAAATTCGACCAAATTGGCAGAGCATACCTAATTACCATATTTGTTACAATCGTGGGTACTATAGGCTGTCTTGCAATCACATCGGCTTTGTCTTATACCCTTTCGAGAAAAGACTTACCATACCGTAAATTCATGATGTTTTTTGTCTTCTTTACATTACTATTCAACGGTGGTCTAGTGCCGACGTATCTGATGTATACACAATTATTTCATTTGAAAAATAACATTTTGGCCTTAATGATTCCAATGCTTCTGATGAATGCCTATTATGTTCTGTTAATGAGAACCTTCTTTTCGCTGAACATTCCTGTATCCTTGTTGGAGGCGGCAAAAATCGATGGTGCCGGAGAATTTTCCATCTATTATAAGATTGTTCTTCCTTTATCAAAGCCCATTATGGCAACAATCGGTCTTTTCGCGGGGATGGCCTACTGGAATGATTGGTTTAATGGGATGATTTATCTTACGGACCCGAAGCTTTTCAGTATTCAGAACGTATTGAATCGCATAATTACAGACTCACAATTCTTGAGCAACAATGCCAGTGTCTCCGGTGCGGCAGCTGAAGCTGCTTCGCAGATTCCCACCTATGGCATTAGGATGTCCATAGCTGTGATCGGCGTTCTTCCAATAATGATCGTGTTCCCGTTTGCCCAAAAATATTTTGTTAAAGGAATCGCCCTTGGTGGCGTTAAAGGTTAATACAATGAAGAAATGGAAAATGACGCTGACAAAGCAACAGGAAAATGACGTAAAAGCTCTTGTCGATCAAATGACAGTCCAGGAAAAGATTGGCCAGTTGCATCAATTATCCCCCAATATAGTTGGAGGCTTTGATTTACCCTTTGAAGAAGTCATAGAGATGTTAACAGACGGACGTATCACTCATCAGGAATTTGAAGAAATGATGGGACGAGCGGAGATGGACTACAAAGAGGAAGACATAAGGAAAGGCCAAGTTGGCTCATTTCTGATAAAAGATCCAACAAAATGTAATGAATTGCAACGGATCGCTGTGGAGGAAAGTCGACTTGGTATACCTTTGATTTACGGTTTTGATGTGATTCATGGCTTTAATACAGTCTTTCCTATTCCACTGGCTGAGGCCTGTAGTTTTGATGAAGTACTCTTTGAGAAGACGGCCAGAGCATCAGCATTAGAGGCTGTCAGAGCAGGTGTTAGGTGGACGTTTTCTCCGATGATTGACATCTCAAGAGATGCCAGATGGGGGAGAATCAGTGAATCGCCAGGTGAAGATCCATACCTTTCTTCTATATATGCAGATTCTAAAGTTAAAGGGTATCAGTCTGATGAAGATGGTATTCAAAATAGGATTGCCTCATGTTTGAAACACTTTGTCGGTTATGGTGCCTGTGAAGGCGGTCAGGACTATAATACGGTATCCATGTCTAACTCAGTGCTTCATGACGTCTATCTTGCACCCTTTAGGTCAAGTGTTGCCCAAGGTGCAGCGACGGTTATGGCTGCGTTCAATGATATGAACGGGGTGCCTTGTACAAGTCATGAATATCTATTGAAAAAAGTGCTGAAGGAAGATTATGGCTTTGATGGTTTTGTTGTTTCGGATGCTAACGCCATCAAGGAAACCATTAATCATGGCTATGCTGCGGACTTATCAGATGCGGCATATAAAGCACTGAAAGCGGGTATGGATATGGATATGAATACATACGCTTTCTATAATCATATTGAAGAAAATCTAGCAAAGGGGCTTTTGTCTATAGATGATTTGAATGACGCCGTCACTAGGGTGCTTAGAGTCAAGATGTGGTTAGGATTATTTGACGATCCTTATATAACCGAAGAAATCTTAGCCGGTAATGGTACAGTTGCCCAAAGTCATAGACAATTGGCCCTTGAGGTGGCAGTAAAGTCAGCGGTACTTCTGAAAAATGACCAGGATATCCTACCCCTCAAGGAAGGCGTTAAGATAGGCCTTGTTGGTGGTTTGGCAGATAAACAGGATGAGGTTATGGGAGCGTGGGCTATAGCTGGCCTATCTGATGAATGTGTATCAATCAAGCAAGGTCTTCTTAATGAAGGATTTGGCGTGGCTTATAATGCTCTTGTAGATCAAGAATTTAAGCTTTTTGATACTTTGGAAGATGACATGAAAGCACTGGCTGATAAAACGGACGTTATTGTCGCAGTGGTGGGAGAGACAATCTCCATGAGTGGTGAAGCGGCATCTAGAGCCTGTCTTGACTTACCAGGCGATCAATTGGCACTTATTAAGATGGCGAAAAAAACAGGGAAACCAGTAGTTGTTATTTTGATGAATGGTAGACCGCTGGCAATACCAGAGGTTGTAGAATTGGCCGATGGCATCATCGAAGGCTGGCAGTTAGGAACCGAGATGGGTACAGCGATTGCTGGACTTTTATCAGGGCGTTATATGCCTGAGGGTAAACTGAGTTGTACATTCCCCGCAAACACAGGGCAGTGTCCGAAATACTATAATCACCCAAGTACAGGAAGACCAGGTGGGAAGAGTAAGTTCACCTCAAGATATCTAGATGCGCCGAATGAGCCATTGTTTCCATTTGGATACGGACTTAGTTATACAAGTTTTGACTATGAGAATTTACAACTGACCGATGAAGGCGATACTATATCGGCAACGGTGACTGTCAGGAATACTGGACAACGAGCTGGGGTTGAAACGGTTCAGTTATATATTAAAGACTGTGTAGCAAGTATCGTTAGGCCTGTTAAGGAACTTAAGAGCTTTAAGAAACAAACCTTGGAACCCGGTGAACAAAAAATAGTGATATTTGAACTAGAGAAGTCACAGCTAGGTTTTTATGATCATAGCGGTTACTACTGTTTGGAAGATGGCAAGTTTATTGTGTATGTTGGTGGCAACAGTAAAGATACTATAAGTGATGTCATCGATGTTAGATTTGGGAAGTGAGGAGATAGGATGCAGATACAGAACCCAATATTGCCAGGTTTCTATCCAGACCCATCCATTTGTAGGGTGGGAGAAGATTACTATATGATTTGTTCGTCCTTTGAATTATTTCCTGGTGTGCCTGTATTTCACAGTAAGGATCTAATGAACTGGCTTCAAATAGGTCATGCCTTTGGGGAAAGCAATGGCTTTCATGTGCATGCCAATGTGGTGGCTAATGGGGTCATGGCACCGACAATACGTTATCATGACGGGATGTTCTATATCATTGTCGCTAACTTCGGCGATCAGGGGAATTGTACTGTTGTCGCAGAGAATCCGGCAGGGCCATGGTCAGAACCTATTTGGCTTGAAGATGTCCATGATATTGATGCATCCTTATTCTTTGACGATGATGGTAAAGGGTATGTGGTATACCCATCAACAACCACAAAGACAGATGGCAGTAAGACACGTGAAATCTATCTTGTACCATTTGATCACTCTACGAGACAAGCGGTTGGTGAGGGAAGAGCCATATGGAACTGCGCCCTACGAGGCGCTGCATCGCCAGAAGCACCGCATATCTATAAGTTTGGTGACTATTACTATTTGATGATTGCTGAAGGTGGAACTGAACACTATCATGCAGTGACTGTAGCAAGAAGCAAAGAATTATTCGGTTGGTATGAAGGGAATCCGGCGAATCCTGTGATGACCCATAGACATCTTGGCTATGAAGCAGATATTGTCAATGTCGGGCATGCTGATTTGGTGGCAACACCGGAAGGGCAATGGTTTGCTGTACTTCTTGCTTCGAGAACTATCGGTGGCTACCACAAGAATTTGGGAAGAGAGACTTTCTTGTGTCCTGTGACTTGGGAGCGGGATTGGCCGGTCTTTTCAGGGGACACAGGGAAAATAGAATGGATATATGATTTGGGTGAAGTAACCATTCAACCAGAAGATGATATTGATGATACAATATCAGAAGGCGAAGAGGTACTGGGGTCATTTTCACTGGATTTTGCAGAACAAAAAGCAGGCCTGAGATGGTGCTATTGGGGGACACCTTATGAATCGAAAGTTTACTATGACTCAGAAGGCATGCATTTGAAATGCATGAAGCGACATTTTACCCGTGGACTTCAAGGTATTAAGATCGGACAGCCGGAGATGTCAAAAGACGATACAGTTGGATTCTACGGTATTAGGCAAACGGCTGTGAATTTCAACCTAAAGGTGGAGGTGGATTTTTACCCCAAGGCGAATGAAGCAGCAGGTCTTGTAGTGTTGCAGGCGAGCAATCATCATATACGCTATGAACGAATCTGTAATGAGGAAGGGGAGCAATTGCTTCGCCTTGTTCAAGTGACAACCAAGATGAATCATGCACCACATATACCGGGGTTTGAATCTGTAACAGAGGAAGAAGTGCTAGCCGAAGTAGCTTACTTACATCCGGTAATCACTCTAGGTGTTGAAGCTAAAGGGCAAGCATATACTTTTTATTATATGGACTCTAATGAAGAGCGATACCTTTTGATAGAGGATGTTGATGGAAGGATGATCAATCCTGAAGTGGTTGGTGGTATGGTTGGCACAATGTTAGGTGTTTTTGCTACAGCAAATGACCAGATGAGCGATAATACTCTAATTGTTAAGAAGGTCGATTATAAAATATGACTACGTCTGTGGCGTAGGTAATTGAAGCGCTTTTCGGTCAAATGACCGGAGGGCGCTTTTGTCGTAAAATCACCCCATATCCTGTCGGTTAGTCCGCTTATAACACCCATAACAAGGTGTTAACCTTATAGTGTAGTGAAACATATAACACATATTGTATTTAAGGAGGAAGGACATGAAAAAGACAGCACTAATGATTTGGTTGGGGTTACTGATGTTGGTGATGGTTGCTTGTGCCCAGTCAAAGGAAGAAGGGGCAGAGGTTGTTTCGGAAGAAACAGTTGCTGAATCAGCAGAGGCAACAGAAGATGCAACTGTTCAGGATGAAGCTACAACAGAAGAAAGCGCTGACGCGGCACAAGAAACTACTGAAGAAGTCGAGGAGACGGTGGAAGAAGCGAGCCAAACTGAGGCTGAGACTACTTCAGAAGAGGCAGCCGGTGAAGTCGGCATCTTCTTTGAAGAACGAGAAGGTACAGTGGTGTACTGTACAGATGTGCCTGAACCAGGTATGACATTCCCGGTACACACAGAAGGATCCTTTGCGGTAACAATCTATGTAGTGGATGCAGATGGTAATAAATTAGGTGATCTGACAGTAGAAGAAGGCCTCATTGATTACGGTATGTATGCAGAGAATGGTGCTAAAGTTATCGTGGAGAACGGCGCTGCTGCAGATTATGCAGAATATATCATACCTACAAGTGAAGAGGCAGCCGGTGAAGTCGGCATCTTCTTTGAAGAAAGAGAAGGCACAGTGGTGTACTGTACAGATGTGCCTGAACCAGGTATGACATTCCCGGTACACACAGAAGGATCCTTTGCGGTAACAATCTATGTAGTGGATGCAGATGGTAATAAATTAGGTGATCTAACAGTAGAAGAAGGCCTCATTGATTACGGTATGTATGCAGAGAATGGTGCTAAAGTTATCGTGGAGAACGGCGCTGCTGCAGATTATGCAGAATACATAATACCACAATAATATATTGCGGTATTAAGAAGCAAGTCTATGAAGCGGCAGTCTTTGGGTGTCTATGAAGGGCTGCCGCGATCCAGATGTAGGACAAAAGTTATGGGGTGTCGCCTATGGGTATAAAAAGTTATGACCTCAATCAGCCGATGATTGAGACAAAGGGTCTGTGTAAGAACTTCGGTTCCACCATAGCCCTTGATGATGTAAGCATGAAGATCTATGCCGGTGCCATTACAGGGTTGATCGGTGAAAATGGATCTGGTAAATCAACCATATCTTCCATTATAGCAGGTATGCAGACTCAGACTAAAGGGGAGATGTACTATAAAGGTAAGTTACATTCACCAAAGACAATGATAGAAGCCGCTGGTATGGGGATTGGTATGATTGTTCAAGAACAAGGGTATATACCTGGCATATCCATCGCTCAGAATATCTTCATTGGACAAGAAGCTAAGTTCAAGAGCAGAGGTTTCATACGTCGTAAAGAGATGGTTAAGGCGGCAAACGAGATTTTGGCAAGTATTGGTTATCATAATGTGGATGCTAGCATGAGAATTGATCGTTTGAATCTTCAAGATCGTAAATTGATTGAGATCGCACGGGTAATGGCTGATGAACCAGACGTATTAATAGTGGATGAGACAACAACGGCCCTGTCCCAACAAGGGCGAGATATTATCTATGGCATTATGAAAAAAATGAGAGATGAGGGCAAAGTTGTTATCCTAATATCTCATGATCTAGAAGAGTTAATGGATATCTGTGATACATTGACGGTGCTTAGGGATGGTGACTTGATTGTCACTATGCCAAGAGCCGAGTTTGATGTAAGAACCATCAAGCATCAAATGGTTGGCAGAGATATGGGCGAGAAGTACTATCGGGAAGGACGAGAAAGCTCCAGAGAGGAAGAAGTGGTTTTAAAGGCCGAGCATGTGACCACTGGTGAAGGTTTATTAATGAATTTCTCCATGGAACTGCATAAAGGTGAAATTCTGGGTGTCGGTGGACTCTCTCATTGTGGTATGCATGAATTGGGGCGAGCGGTGTTCGGAGAGAGTAAGCTTTTAACTGGTTCTGTTATTCATATTGCATCCGGAGCAACTATTGATAGTTCGATGACTGGCATGAAGTATGGCATGGGATATGTATCCAAGGATAGAGATAGTGAAGCGCTAATATTATCCGCATCCATTAAAGATAATATCATAGCAGGAGGTCTGGATAAGGTGGCAAAAGGTCCTTTCATATTACCGAAAGACGAAAAAGCCTATGTGAATGAGCAGGTGAAAGTATTATCGGTGAAATGTGCAAGCATCCATCAGAGTGTCCAGTATCTTTCGGGAGGGAATAAGCAAAAAGTCGTCTTCGGTAAATGGGTTGGCAGGGATTGCGACATACTGGTCCTGGATTGCCCGACACGTGGTGTGGACGTTGGTGTCAAAGCCGCCATGTATCAACTCATTGAAGACATGAAGGCCAGTGGCAAATCCATCGTCATGATATCAGAGGAGCTGACAGAATTAATAGGTATGTGTGATCGTCTACTGATTCTTAAAGATGGCAGACAGGTCGGTGAGATGGATCGTTCTGAATTTAATGAACACGCCATTATTGAGTGTATGATTTAGGAGGCAAACATGACGAAATATGGACATTACATTAAAGCCTATGTGCCTCTTATTGGCCTTGGCATCGTTGCAATATTCTTTGCTATTGCAACACAAGGAGCAATTTTATCAACAGTCAGTATTCAGAGTATACTCAACTCGACAATGACGACGGCACTGGTTGCAATCGGTGCGGTTTTTATCTTTGGTTCAGGCAACTTTGACATCTCATTAGGCAGTAATGTGGCGGTGTCGGCTGTGATAGGAGGGTACGTTGCCATAGGAACGGGTAATATATGGCTTGCATTGCTGACTTGCCTAGTCGTAGCGCTGGTTATAGGGTTGATTAAAGGTATATTCGCCGCATTCATTGATGTACCTATGTTTATCGTGACATTGGTCATTGGATTTGTACTCTCTGCCTTCATACTGGTTCTAATGGGAGATGACGTATCCATTTATATGAATGAGGCGGTTTCTGAGATTCCTTCTTTTGATTTTGCAGCCATGGCAACTATTAATGCGCTGGTTCTTGGTGCTTACTTCATATTGTGTTTGGTGTTGTTTAATTATACGAAGTTAGGGCGGGAAATCAAGATACTTGGTGGTAATCCGATTACAGCGCGTCAATCAGGTATTGATATCAAGCGGGTTAAGATTACGGCATTTTTGATCAGTGCTATTGGTTGTGCCTTGGCAGCATTCATCTTGCTGATTCGAATTCGATCAGTTGGAACGACAACAGCGACTTCAACGGGGATGGATGTGGTTGTTGCACTGGTTTTAGGGGGGATGCCTTTAAGTGGCGGACCACTCAGCAGAGTCTCAGCAGGGATTATAGGTGCTATCACAATATCGGTGCTTAACGCAGGACTCACAATGATGAATCTGGACTTATCCGTGATTCAGACTTCAAGGGGACTCATATTCTTGGTGGTTGTGTTCCTTGCGAGTATGAGCTATAGAACCAAATTACTGACAAGATAATAAGAAATATTGATCAGACGACATTTAAGGAGAAGCTTATGAAAAAAATATTGGCGGTATTATTGGCATCAATGTTGTTATTTAACTTGGTAGGGTGCGGGAATGATGCTGGAAGTCAGACCCAAACGGGTGAAGTGTCTACTGAAGAAGCGGGAGCAGAGGCTTCAACAGAAACAGGTCAGACATCAGAAACAACTGCAGGTATAGAATTGTCAGCAGATGGCAGATACCCTGCTGAGACGGTAAAAATTGGATTTGTTAACTTTGATACGACAGCGGATCAGGTTCTTTTGATTCAATCTTATTTTGAATACCTTCAGCAATACCTAAATTTTGAAATCGTATGGTCGGAGTCGTTGAAAAATGCGGAACAAGAATTTGCATTTATTGAGCAGTGTGCAGCAGCGGGATGCCAAGGTATCATTGGCTATTACAATGAAGGTCTAGAAGAGTCACAGAAATTAGCATCAAGTCTAGGCATGTATTATTGGGGATATGGTGGTTTACCAGAAACATATGAGCTTGTAAAAAATGATCCAATGTATGTTGGTGGTGTAACTGTTGGTGACAATGCAGACTATATGAATGGCAAAGCCCTTGTTGATATGCTTGTTGCCAATGATGCTCATAAAGTGATTGTTATGAGTGGTGGTAAACAATATGGTGTTGAGATGTTCGTAAATAGATACAATGGCATTATGGATGGTATCAAAGAAGCACAGGAAGCGGGCAAAGATATTGAAGTGGTCTATGAAGTGCCAGGATGGCCAGGTACAGAAGAGTTCGCAGCCCACCAGACAGCGGCACTTGAGATGGATGCGGATAGCCTAGCAGGTACTTTGACAGGGATGATGTGGATACAACCACTGCAAAATGCCGGTAAATTCGGTCAGATTAAGTTTGCTTGTATCGATACGATATTTGAGGGTACTGTAGACATGATGGACGCTGGTCTTTATGTAGGTGTCAGTGCTGAACCGACTGGTATGTTTGGTACAGCAATCCCATTAATCATTAATGCAGTAACAGGATATAATGACAATCAGCGTCATGAAGATGGCACTGCGGCACTTGTAACTTCAAAGAGTCTTAACGTCTATAATGTTGAAGATATGAAATTCTATGCGAACCTTGTTCAAGGTGATGGTGAATGGATATGGGATATAGAAGATATTAAGAGCGTTTTGGGTGGATACAATCCTGAATTCACACTTGAGGACATGAATACTCTTTATTCTGCTGTATCTGTAGAGCAAATACTTGCGAGAAAAAATGATTGATGAGGGCAGAATAATGTGGGTGACAGCTTGCTGTCACAGAACCTTTAAAATGTGAGGTGTGTTCATGGACTTGAATTATAAAAATAAAGTAAAGGCATTATTAACGACATTGGCAGGACCAATAATTGTCTATCTATTCTTCTATATTGCCTCAAATGCCATGGGTAATACTGGATTCGGCGTAGGTGCTGACTTACGAACCATCATCTACAATACGAGTTACTCCGGTTTCATTGCTCTGGCAGTAGCATATAATTTGAAATCCGGCAGATTTGATTTCTCGGTGGGTTCAGTGATGATTCTTGCCATGATTGTTGGAGGTAATATAGCAAAGGATATGGGGCTAGGTGCTTATGGCTTATTAGGAATGATTGTCCTGTGTGGTGCAATCATTGGTATTGTATCAGGTATCGCCTATATTACCTTGAACTTACCGTCCATGGTCACATCCCTAGGATTGGCCATGATCTATGAAGCGGCTGCTTTTGCCTATAACAACAGCAATGGCATTAAGCTCATCGGTAAATTTGATATGCTTATATGGGCGTCTTGGCCACGTAATATTATCTTATTGCTGGTTGCAGTAGTTATACTAAGTTATGTACTTTATTACACTCAGTTTGGCTACAATACGTTGGCACTGGAGATGGGGCAAAGAAATGCTGTAGCTGTAGGTATTAATGAGAAAAAGAATGCGGTCTTATGCTACATGATCGCCGGTGGATTAATGGCCTGTGCTGGTGTTATATACTTATCTCAGTACGGCTATATAAGACCAGAGACCGGCTTGGCAAGTTCGAAGTATTTCATACCGGCCTTCTTGCCGTTATTTATCAGTGGCTTACTTGAAAGGTATTCCAACCGTAACATAGGGATATTCATTGGGGCGTTTATGCAAGCTTGTCTTTCATCCGGTGTTGTCAAGATGGGGGCATCCAGCTCTTTGAAGACAGTCATCGATGGTGTTGTTGTATTGCTACTGTTGGTTTATGTGTCCAATAGTCATAAGATTGACATTTATAAGATGTGGAAAGAGAAGAAAACTGTGGCTTTGGCAGAGTTGAAAGGTTAGTAAGCATTATAACAATAGTAGTGAAGATAATTAGCAATAGAATATTTAAAGTAATAACTATTAAGAATCATACAAGGTAAGCATGTGTATAGAAGAAGGTGGCTATGGTCAACAGTTCGTTGATCGTAGCCACCTTCTTTAAAGTTTAAAATAAATACTCTTACGAGTCGACTCTAGGTAAAGTCAGTACAACAGCGTTACTGTAAAAGGGTGTTGAGCTGAAGGTCATCGTTGCACCATTCCCATAATATGCCTTCATTCTAAGATACACATTTCTTAGTCCAACATGACTGGAAGTCTTGTCATCAGAATCATCGATCAAAGCCGTCATTTTAGCCACATCCATACCCTTACCGTTATCATCGACTATAATGGTGAGGGTGCCATCGTCAACTTTCAAGGTCACTCGAATCAACGGATCAGACACAATCATCTGAGTGGTTTCATCAAAGGCATGTTTAATACAATTTTCTATTAGAGGCTGTAGAATCAGAATCAATAGAGGATGATGGGCGATTGACTCATCGTAGTGGGTTGCTAAACGAATGGCACTCTTTTGCCTTTGATTGATAATGTGTATGTATTCTTCCAATCGTTTGACCTCAGATTCTATTTTTATGAGTCTGGCACCTTGATTCAACCCTAATCGTAGAAAAACCGCCAGGCTTTCAATCATGTTTGATGCACCCTTTTTATTGCCGTCAAGAATTTCCCAATGAATATAATCAAGGGTATTGTATAAAAAATGAGGGTTGATTTGTTGGGTTAATATATCAATTTCGGCCTCTGCATAGGCTTTTTCCTGGGATTTGATCACATCGATTTGTCGATTGATGATGCTGGATAACTCATTCAGACTATTTCGAAGCTTACCGATTTCGTCGTTATAAGCATAGTGAGGGGATTGTCGATAGTGGCCTTTTCCAATGTCTGTTACAAGCACCATCAGTTTCTTAAGAGGCGATGTGATGGACTTAGATACAACAAAGGATATGACAAGAGAAAACAGCACTGCATAGATCAGAAGACGTATAACCTGACCCTTAAGAGCATCAAGAGGCGCTAATAATTGTGTTTTTGAAATGATGTTGATTAAGGTAAAACCATTGATGCCAAAGGAAGATTTGGTGACCCTATAGGCTTGATTGTCATAGATAAACTCCATGTTTCCGGCTATGCTCGAATCGGCTATGAAGTCAATGATAGCCTGGGATTTGGCGAGTTCATAATAATTGCTGTTAGGAGGGAGTGAGATGGGTTGGTGGTCGTAATTGTACAATATCGCTTTAGAAGAGGCATTCTTATTCATTTGGGCAATATACTGATCCAACTTATTGGCATCCATAAAGACATAAAGATTGGCGATAGGGGTTTCATCCTCATTCAGGTAAAAAGAGAAGGTATTAAAATAATCTCGTTTTAAAGGAAAAACCAGTGGAACGATATAATCTCTCTCGTTGGTCAAAGGATTAGCTTTTACTTCATACCATTTGACAGAACGTATAACACCTTCATCGAACATATATGCATCATCAAAGTGATGGTTCAGACCAGTGGTTAAGGTACTGTAAAATTCCCCATTAGCACCTAATAAGACCATATTTTTAATTAAGTCATTGTTATGCATAACTTGTTCGAACAAGTCCTGAATCTTCAAGTAGTCATTGATATAATCCTCCGCATGATCGTGAGAAATGTCACCGAGGATTTCTTCGATAATGCCTTCGTAATCCAATGAATAAGACACATCGAAATATAGGTCCGACAAGTCTGAATCTAGGGTGTGTGTGATGATGTCTATGGATTTTTCTATCTCATAGGTGGCTTGGTTCAGGGCATAATCAGCAAAATAGCGATAAGAAGCCAAACTAACCACAATGGCTGTTAAGGTAGAGACAAGTATTAAGCTAATGAGAATTTTATAACGAATCTTGAGATTCATGTAATAATTTCTTAGTTTAGACAGCATCGTTTTTCCCTTTGTGGTAAAGTGCGTAATAATCGCTTGGGGTTTGTCCTGTGAATTTCTTAAAAACCCGGTTAAAGGATCGATAATCAGAGTAACCTAGTTCCAGAGAGATTTCTGAGATGGTTTTATTGGTGTGCTTTAGGGCATCCATTGCCATCTCCATTCTTACACGAATCACATAGTCACGGAAGTTATCGCCGGTCTTCTTTTTAAAATAGGCGGCAAGATAGCTCTCACTTAGGTGAATCTGGTCAGCAATTTCACTTAGGACAATCTTCCTGTGAATATTCTCATGAAGGTAATCTTTTATATGTTGAATGGTTTCATCTTGAACAAGGAGATTACGATCCTTAAGCTCTTGGCTGTAGCCTTGGAATATTTGGATAATATAGGCACGAATATCCGAAAATGAATCCATGCGATAAATATGCTCTTGATGTTCCAAGGAAGAGACCTGACTAAGCTTGTAATCAGATAATTTTTTATGAACGTCGATGACCATGTAAGCGCACATGCCTTTGGTATATCTGGGCGGTGGTGCAGGCACATAAAACAAGGCATTTAGGAAGTCGTCGCAATAGCGTTCGATGTCGTCAAAATCGATTCGTATGATGGCATCAATAATGGCGGTTGTATCGATGTTTGCAGCCGATGGCACAGTTGTTTGGGGTGTTGAAGGCGGTACAGGAAGAAATACCCGTTGCTTGGGGCTATACAGTTTATAGGATAGACTCTCATGAGCACTTCTGTAGGCAGTAGCTAAGTCTTTGATATGACTGATAGGTTCACTGATGCCTGCAAACAATGAGATTTTACTGAAGCTATAAATAATATCAAGACATTCATCACATTTTAGTTTGAAGGATGTAAGGTCTAAGGCGTCATTGGCAATGATGAAAGAGATTTCGTCGTTGCCTTTTTCTATATATTCAAGAGGAATATCCATGAAGAACTCACTGAGGATATTCTTGATAGAGAATCTAAAAAGTCGGTGATCGGCCTCGTTGAAGCTGGAGATAGAAAGATGATCTTCGTATTTGTAGGCGAAGGCGACAAGACGAAGGTCGGTCATAGGCACCAAAATGGATAGTTCTGCGTATTGAGCTGTTATTTCGTCAAGGCTCTTAAGTTGATAATCAATAAGGGTATTCAGGAATTTTTCTTTTCGCACAAGGAGGCCTTCGATAGCGGCATTTTCTACAGCAATCTGTTTAACTTCTTTGTTCAACTGGGTACGGATTGAAGCGACCACCTGTAATAGTTTCTCTGTGTTAACAGGCTTAAGAAGATAGGATGCCACGTTTAATGAGATGGCTTTTTGAGCATAGGAAAAGTCATCATACCCGCTAAGGATGATGTATTTGATATTCAGACCATCACTTTGTGTACGCTCAATCAATGTCAATCCGTCGCAATTGGGCATATTGATGTCAACGATGACTATGTCAGGCTTATTACTTTTGATTTGCCAATAAGCATCATCACCATCTTTGGCTTGCCCAATAATAGCTATGTCCAGTGATTGCCAGTCAATGTGTTGGGCCAATCCATTTCTTGCAGTTGCTTCATCGTCTACTATCATTAATTTGAGCTGTGTCATGCTATATTTCCCTACCCTATCTATGATATGGACATTATATTTTTACTTATTGCGGCTGTCAAGAACCGTGAATACCTTAAGTGGAATGTGTTACATATTCCATCATTTAAGTCATTTTCATAAGTGGCTGTCATTGATAATCTTATCATAGTGTAACTCAGTATGAAGATGATTAAGATAAGACGAATTGAGGACAAGTTATGACGGCAGTAATAAAGGATATACCTACTTATCCTGAACTGGGAAATATCTACGAGGGTGACTACTTTAAGGATATACCTTATGAGCAATACATTCAACAGGTAACCTTGACAGAAAAAAGCAATCAAATATTTGATATATGTGACTTTGGCGCAGTGGCAGGCAAGGACCATGTTAATACTGAAGCGTTCCAAGCAGCTGCAGATCAGTGCCAAAAGTCCGGTGGCGGTACCGTGCTTGTAAGAAATGGCGGTTATATTGTCGGTACGGTATATCTTCACAGCAACACTACCTTGTTCATCGAAGAAGATTCCGCTTTGATAGCAACGAGAGATTGTGCCTTACTTGACAAGGCAATGATTCGATGTATGAATGCCAGTCATGTAACGGTTACGGGCGGTGGTAGAATCATCGGTCGAGGTGAGTGGTTTGTCTATGAACCAAAAGAAAAGCCTTTGCTGACACCGCTAGATACAAGTATGTTACCACCTAGAGATGCAAAAGACATCAATGATGTTGAAGGGACAATGCGACGTTATTACCGTCGTAGAATCCGCTATGCCGAAGATAAGTATAATGAAGGATTACCACCGACGGCCAGACCGGATTTTATGGTATGGTTTGAGGGTTGTACGGATGTGACGGTAGAGAATATTATTCTTGAAGATGCCATGAGCTGGACCTTGAACTTGGACAGCTGCAATGATGTCACAGTCAGCCATATGGTGATTAATAACAATAGGCATGTGGCCAATACAGATGGGATTGATGTCACTGGCAGCAGCAACGTTACCATTAGCCGATGCTTTATTTCCACTGCAGACGATGGCATCGTTCTTAAGAACCCTGCCCATACAGGCAGAGATATGAAGAATATTCACATTAAAGACTGTACAATCCTAACGGTGATGAATGCCTTCAAAATTGGTACAGAGACAAAGTACGATATATCGGATGTCGTCATTGAAGATTGTGACTTTATCTTTCCTGACATATATCCAGGGACGGTATCGGGTATATCCATAGAATCAGCGGATGGGTCAAAAGTATCTAATATTACTGCAAGAAGAATCAAGATGGATCAGATTACCTGTCCTTTATTCATCGTCCTTAATATGAGGAACCGTTACGGTGTGACCTATGAGGAGACCTCAAAAGAGGATAGACCTTACGGTGGTACTATCGAGCATATAAGGATAGAAGACATTAAAGCAACGAATGTGGAGGCGCCAAGCATTATATCCGGTTTTGAGATTATGACGGAAGCTGGCAAACTTGTCAAACAGCCAATCAAGCATGTTTCAATCAGGAATTTTGATGTGACTTACAGAGATAATAAGGAAGTGGTCAATGTACCTGAGACCATTGAAGAATACCTTTATGAATATCCGGAGAACAATAATTTTGGTGATGTGGATGCTTGTGGTATCTGGTCAAGGCATACGGAAGATCTCCAGATGGATTTGGTAGAGGTAACACCAAGAACTGTGAATACACGTCCTTTGGTTAAGTCTTATGACAACACTACATTATCGTCTCTTATACAAGCTTACATCAACAGTGACTTAAGAAAAAGAGTTCAGGTAGATGGTGGTGACATGAGTTTTGTATCTCTTGAAGGGAATGTGGTGACGGTATGTGTCTATGCCGACTGCGCTATATGCACTCACGTAGATTGTAACCTACCTTGGTGGATAGGGAAAAGACTTGGACAAAAGTTTGGAAAGACACTAACCGTCGTACTGGAAAAAGATGTTCCGTATTATTATAAGAAATAGTTAGAGGTGCTAGCATGGCTCATGAGAAAGTAGAACGAAGAAGTATCGGTAACAAAGAATGGTCAAAACTTGTTTTTGATAAGCTTCATAGTTTCATCTATGAAGAAAGATTTGCAATAGATGACTGGATGGTTCGAGAAGGGGTTTACACGCCGGATGGTTATATTTGGGATGATGAGTGTTATCATCCAATTAAGCACCAGGAGATGTGGGGCGGACCTGACACAACGGCTGTCTTCAAGTGTCGGTTCAAGTTGCCTGAAAGCCTTCAAGGCAAAAAAGTGTACTTTAAAATGATAGCAGCCTGTGAAGTGATGGTTCAGCTAGATGGTAAGTACATCGGTGGTATTGATCCTAATAGAGACAGGTTCTTATTGTTTGAATCCGGTAACAGTGGACAGGAATATGAATTGGTTATGGAAGCGTATACGCGTTCAAAGCCGGATGATGACCGTTCCTTAAGTGTTAAACGTCTAAAAGGATGTTCTCACCACTTCTTAATACCGGAACTTGCGGTTATCAATGAGAAAATTCTAGATGTGTGTTATGACTTGCAGGCATTGTACGATGCCACATACGCTGACTTGATGCCGGATGCGGCAAAAGAATATCTTGAGCATAAAGTGGCACAGGTTATGAAACGATTGCCTCATTACGATGCGCCATACGAAGATTATATGGGTGCCATTGATGAAGTGAAACGCTACATAGCAGAAGAAGTGCTTAAAGATGAGCATGTTATTGCCAAGAATGGCCGTTTGGCCTGTGTGGCGTATTCTCATCTGGATATTGCTTATCACTGGAAAGTGGCTCAAACTGTACAAAAGAATGCCCGTACAGTTCTGATTCAGTTGGCACTGATGGATCAATATGAAGATTTCACTTATGCCCATACTCAGACATGGACCTATGAAATGCTTGAAAAGTATTACCCTGAACTTTTTGAACGGGTTAAGGAAAAGGTGAAGAACGGTCAGTGGGAAATTATGGGTGGCCTATATGTTGAACCGGACTGTAACCTTATATCAGCAGAAAGTTATGTGCGCCAAATTGTCTATGGAAAGCAATACTTCATTGATAAATTCGGCATAGAAGTGGATAACTGTTGGTTACCGGATGTCTTTGGCAATTCTCCAATCATGCCACAGATCCTAAAGAAAGGTGGCATTGATTATTTTGTATCTAATAAGATGTCCACATGGAATGATACCAATCGTTTCCCGTATAATAACTTTCTTTGGAAAGGCCTTGACGGGACGACCATAGCGGCTTGTGTGCCACCAACCCACTTTATCTCATGGGCAGAGCCGGACCAAGCCATTGGCCATTGGGAAGACTTTCAGAATAAGGATGTCTGTGATGAATCCCTTCAGATGTATGGTTATGGCGACGGTGGCAGTGGTGTTACTGAAGAGATGCTGGAATTATACAAGAGACAGGAAAAACTGCCATATATTCCCAAACAACGCCTTGTAACGGGTAAAGCATATTTGGAAGAGGCTTTTGCTGATGAAGAAAAGTACCCTGTATGGGAAGGGGATCTTTACCTTGAGATGCACAGAGGTACATTTACAACCAAAGGCGCCATGAAATTGGCAAATAGAAAAGGCGAATTTGCCCTTGGAGAAGTTGAGTTTTTGAACGCTCTTGCCAACATATCAAAGGGTGAAGCGGTCGTCGGACAAGAAGCTTTTAAAGAGACCTGGAAAAAACTCTTGCTTAACCAGTTCCATGATATCATTCCAGGCAGTCATACAACCGCTGTTGCTGATGAGGCTATGGCGTTATATGCTGAAATCAGCGATGAAATCAAAGCCTACCAGGATAAATGTCAAGCAGATGTATTGAAGGAAGAAAGCGCCACAGCGTTGACAATAGCCAATACCATTGGCCTGGATCGAGCGGGCATCGCGAGGGTGGAGAACGAAGCACTTGCGGATAGACATTTTATGTATGAAGGCAAGACTTATCATACTCAGACATTAGCACCTTTGATGAAAGATGACGTACTATCAACGGTCTTTGAAGTACCATCTGTACCAAAGTTGTCAATGATTCAGGTGAACTTGGCGGATGGCTTGGCAAAAGAGATGATTGAAAATGCCATGTCCGTTACGGTCAACCATATGGAAAATGATTACTACACCCTTGAGTTGAATGGGGTTGGAGAAATCAGTCGGTTATATGACAAAGTTCGCCAGGTTGAATTGCTTGAAAAAGGGTCTATTGCCAATGAATGGCAGATGTACGATGATCGTCCAGGGGTCTATAATGCTTGGGACATCGTTGATAATTATACAGATTATCCGATAGATATGGATGGCGATGCTTCTATAGAGGTGGTTGAAGATGGCTGTGTCAGTGTTGCCGTTAAAGTGACAAGATCTTTTTCTAACAGTAGATCCTGTCAGATTATCCGCTTATACAGAACCAGTCCTAGAATAGATTTTGAAACTTGGGTAGACTGGCAGGAAGATCAAAAGCTGCTTAAGGTGGCTTTCCCACTATCTTTCAAAGGCTCAGAATACCGTGTAGATACCTCAGCAGGGATAATGACTCATCCTAATCATGGCAACACGACTTGGCAAAAGGCTAAGTTTGAAGTGCCATGCCATAAATGGGTGGAAATGTCCAGTGGCCACGTAGGGGTTGCTATTTTAAATGACAGCAAGTATGGTTGTGATGTGAAAGACCATCAGATCAGATTGAGTTTGCTTCGTGCGCCGATAAGACCTGACCGTCATAGTGATAGAGGACAGCATCGTTTTACTTATTCTTTCTTTGCTCACGATGGACAATGGCAGAAAAGTGCGTTGATTGAGACGGCCTATAACCTGAACTGGCCAATTAAAGGCTATGTCGGTATGGGGATGGATGTCCTTAATGAAGCGCTGCTTAAGACATCCAACAATCAAGTGTTGGTTCAATCCGTTAAGCTGGCAGAAGATGGTAGTGGTGACGTCATTGTGAGAATGACTGAGGTTAAACAGACTTTTGGTACTATGTCATTGGATGTTGGATTTGATGTGGAAAGTGCTCATTATTGTGACTTGCTAGAGCGTCCTTATGAGGTCGCTGATTTGTCAGAGATACCATTCTCGGCTTATGAAATCATGACGTTAAGATTGAAAAGACGCTAGTTCTGGGTGTGGAAATTAGTGCAGTATGTGTAACATATTCTAATGCAAGACAAAAGAATATGTTACATATGCAGTGTAATCGGCTATGTGCCAAAACTCTCCAGGTTGGTACTATGTATGAGTAAGAAACATTTGTAAACATTTGAGGAGGTTTTATGATGAAACAACTTATGAAAATCGTCTTTGCAATGATGATGATCCTTGCATTGACCGTTGGTTGTGCCAGTGAAACACAAGAAGGTACTGCATCAACAGAGGGTGCAGTAACAGAAGAAAGCACTGAGACAACAAATGAAACAGTGGAATCACCAGCAGACGTTACGACTGTAACAGTATGGAGCAGTAACCGCCATGACCTTGCGTACATGGAAGAAAAAATTGCGGCATACAATGCTGAGAACACAGATGGTATCTATATTGACTATGTGGTTCAATCAGACAACTACGACAACATGTTGACTATGGCTGCCTCATCTGGCCAGATGCCAGACTTGTTCAAACAAGTAAGCAACCCTCAGTCAATGGTTGAAACAGGACTTGTACAACCACTGGATCCATATTTCACTGATGAGTTCGTCGCAGTAACCAATGCAGATGAACTTAAGTACAATGGTCTTAATGTCTTTGATGGTGAGACTTACTTCGTACCAACAGGTCTTAGAAGTGGTGTACGTATGATTTATAACAAAGAGATCTTCGCGGCCAACAATCTTGAGTTGCCAACAACCCTTGATGGCCTTGTTGAAGCAGCGAAAGTGATCACTGAAAATGGTGATGGCGTTGAATACGGTACAATCATTCCTGGACTTAGCGCACCGATTGTTCGTATGTTCCTTCCAATTGCAGAGACGAGTGGTATCCTTCCGTATGATTACGTGAATGGAAAATACGACTTCACCGCTTATAAGCCAATCATTGAAGCATTCAGAAAAATGTATGAAGAGGAAAGTGTATTTCCAGGGGCGCAAGGTATGAAAGTTGACCCTACACGTGTACAGTTCTCAGAAGGTAATGTTGGTTTCTATGGTAATGCATCACAAGAAGTCGGTGTCCTTACAACTCAGTTCCCTGCTAAAGATGATTGGGGCGCTACAGCAATGCCAAGCTTGACAGGTGAAGTTGCTGGTACATTGTCTGCAACACCAAACCTTGGTTGGATGATGGCAGCAGATACTGAAGTGGCTGAAGCGGCTTGGAAAGTTATTGAGTTCTTCGGTAGTGAAGAGTTCCTTAAAGGGTATGTCGAAGCTGGTCTTGGATTGCCTCTTGGTACTTACATGCAGAGCGTAGTTGATCTTTCTGGTACAGGTAAAATGAGCGAATTCATGCCACTTTCCTATGAAGGTGTATACCCAACTGCTCCAGCTGTAACACCAGAAGGTATGACTTACAAAGATGCTCTTTGGGAAGCTTGTATGCCAGGTGGACCAGACATTGATGAGGTAATTGTTTCACTTAATGAAGACTATAACAATGCCCTTGACAGCGAAGTTGCTATGGGTAAAGTTAAGCGTCTTGTGATTAAGGACTTTGATCCTATGAACCCACAAGCAGGTACTTTTGAGTATCTTGAGCAATAATTAAAGTTAATTTTGTACATGGCAGTAAAGTAGTTCGCAGTTAAGGAACATGTTTTTAACTTATGGGAGGTCGCATTTGTCTAGAGGCGACCTCCCATATTAAAAGAATGGAGGCAGTCAATGCAAGCAGTCAATTACATAAAAAAGAAATTTAAACAAGGGGATGTGGCCTTGGGGCTTATGCTGTTTCCTTCGGTATTTCTTCTAGGCGTCGTTTCGATATTTCCTTTTGTATGGTTAGTGAAATACGCATTCTACGATTATAACGGTTTCAAGGCCTATTATATCGGTCTTAAGAACTTCAGCCGGCTTTTCAGGGATGAGTGGTATTGGTCAAGCGTTGTCAATACTTTGGAATACGCATCATTAAAACTTATCGTCGTCATACCAATCGCCATCGTTTCCGCTGTCCTTCTGAATCAAAAACTAAAAGGCACCAAATTCTTCAGAATCGTTTTCTTTGTACCGACAGTTATCAGTGGTGCTATCTACAGCTTGATTTTCTATTTTATCTACAGCCCATACAACGGCTTGCTGAATTCCGCATTAAACAAAATAGGGTTGATTTCATCAAAAATCGACTGGTTGGGTGATACGAATCTTGTTATGATCTCTGTGGTTATTGTGGCTGCATGGGGCGCCTTTGGTAACTATATGATCTTATTCTTGGCAGGCCTGCAAAGTATATCTGAAGAGGTCTATGAAAGTGCCAGTATTGATGGTTCCAACAAGATACAAGATTTTTTCTATATTACATTACCGATGATGGGACCTGTACTAAAGGTGGTTCTAATGCTTGCCATTACACAGGCTCTTAAGGATTATGAAGGCATCATGGTATTAACCGGTGGCGGTCCATCTGGAAGAACCAACGTTATGTTCATGTACGTCTATCAATTGATGTTTGGCAATCCGAACAGTGGTATGGAGGTACAGGTTGGTTACGGCACAGTTGTCAGTCTAATGTCAGCCTTTATAATTGGTATTATTACAGTGATCTATCTGAAATTAAGTAAAAAGATGGACGATGTTTATTAATAGAAAGTAGGTAAATCATGAAACAAAAGGATTCAAAAACCTTATGGACGATCGCCGGTAACGTGACTGTATACATTTTTTTGGGTATATTGACAGTGTTTACCTTGGTGCCAATCATATATATAGTAGTAGGTTCTTTCAAAACCAATCAAGAGCTGGTTGCGGGAAGCTTTAACCTGATTCCCGAACACTTCATTCTGGATAACTACGTGGAGGCATGGCAATTAGCCAACTTCGCAAGATACACCTTTAACAGTGTTTTTCTAAGCACAGCGATTATGGCGATCACCATGATTACAACCAGTATGGCAGGCTACTGTTTCGATAGAAAAGATTTCAAAGGCAAGAACTTGCTTTACGGTCTACTGGTTGCGTTCATGTTCATTAATGTTGGTAGTATTTCTCTCCGTCCGTTATTTGAGTTGGCTGTAAAGGCAAACCTGCATAAGTCCCTCTGGGGTGTTATCCTCATTGCCATCGGCGGTGGACAGGCGACGTATATCTTCTTGGTACGTGGCTATATGAACACAATTCCAAAGTCATTGGATGAAGCGGCAATCATGGATGGGTGTGGGTTCTTTAGAATCTATGTTCAGATTATATTGCCACTGCTTAAGCCGGCCCTAGCTACCATCGCCCTTCTTTCATTCAGAAGCGCTTGGAACTTATATGTATTGCCAATGATCTTTACTATGTCACAACCGGACTTAAAACCGTTAACAGTTGGGGTTATTTCACTTCAGAATCTGTCTGAGGGTGCGGCGGCATGGAACCTTATGTTTGCAGGGGCCACGATGTCTATTGTACCGATTGTTGTACTTTACATCTTCTCAAGTAAGTACTTTATGTCAGGACTTACTGTTGGAGGTGTCAAAGGATAATGAGTCATCAGTCATATTTGGATTATTGGGTAGGAGCACCGGTGGAAAATCCGGTGTTCGAGGATATAGAGCGCTACCCTGTACGTTGCTATTTTGATAACGACAGCGATGAGCTGATTAATTATAAAGGTAAAAATGGTCTCGTGGACATAGAAGTCTATAGAGAGATGGTGCGTGCTTTGAAAGGCATGGGCTATAATGCCATAGATATCCACGATCAGTTAGGCCGAGCGGAGTTCTATAACTGGGACAGATATAAGAAGTTCTGGGACTACAAAGGGGACATTGATCATATCAACGCTTTGATTGATATGATTCATGAAGAAGGGATGCTTGTACAGATACCTATGTATTTGGCTTGGGCCTTTAATCCGATAGAGGAAGATGCCCAGTGTTGGCATGAACATGGTTCGCTATGGGAAGAAAAATGGCGTGACTATATGACCTCCCCATTAGGTAAAGGGGATATCTTCCTTCTAAGACCAAGGTCACCTGTTTATGATAGAAAGTATGGATGCCAATGTCCGGATTGTACGTCTAAAGGTACCGGACAGGTTATGACAGAGGCTTTCAAAGTACTAGAAGACATCATTCTGGAAAAGAAACAACAGCCAATGCTGATCTGTGATCTGTATGCGGAAGGCTATGAATTATGGGCTGACGGTAGCTTTAGTGTCAGTGATAGGTGGACGATGCTCTTTGCTGACAGTGGTTATGGTAAGTTACTGCCAATCGATCAAGATGTTCAAAATATTCAAGGCGGTATATACCTTCACGCCGGCTTCTGGCTTAATCATACAGTACAGGACCCACATATTGATATCCTTGCCGATTCAATCACTAAGGCAGACGAGCTTGGATTGACCAACTATATCCTTGTTAATGGTCAAAGCTTTAAGAACTTTGTTTTTAACATAGAAGCCATCATGCATATGGTCAGTGAGGGAGAGCACTTTAGCCGCCACAATTATATAACTGACTGGTGCCAGCGTATCTTGGGCATTATGGATGCTGAATTGATTCAGCGTATCGATAGATTTATTCTTGATATTGCCAAGGTTCATGAGGCGATAGCCCATAGACCGGCTTATTTGGATCAAAGTGATCTGGACAGAGGGTTCACAGGGACCATGTTCTTTGAGATATACCCATTGATTCAAGAGGTGAATGCGTTACAAGAGGATGGTTGTGATAGAGCAAAAGGCAATGATAATAGTCACTATGGCTGGTTGCTGGAGAATGCACGAAGTCACTGTAACCTGTTGAGTCAGGTGCTAAAGACATCGGAAGACATTGAAAGTACGTTGAAGGATGATCGCCTTGTTGTCTGGAATGATCAGTTCACTTACCCTTTGACCCTATTAAAAGAACAGCACGTATTCAAACGGACTATTTTAGAAGTTCTTAATGGTTTGAAAAAGAAGGAAGATGTGAAAGAAGGATTGGCTACTCTAAGAAGTTTGGCCATTGAAGGATCTCAGTTAAAGTCCTTTGATACATGGTATGAACCGAAGAACAGTCGTCGACATCACCCGATTCCAGAGATGGATATACTAACATTTTAAACAAGAAAAGAAGCAAAACTCTTATATACGATAGAGTTTTGCTTCTTTGTTTGATAAAGTTATATGACATGATTAGGGTGATCTGTTCGCAGGCTATGAAATATTGAGTAATATGAGCTTAGCTCACAAGGAGGCTACCACTTTCTTACTTATGAGCATGTGAACATTCTTTTCTGAATTCAGAGGGCGTCTTATGATAGTACTTTTTGAATTCATACCTAAAGTTACTGGTGTCAGAGTACCCGACAGCTTTTGCTATAGCCGATACTTTGAGGGTTGTATGGGTCAGTAGATGTGCTGACTGACTCATCTTCATCTTTCGAACATTATCTCTAAAGGACATCCCGGTATAAGTCAATAATATACGTTGCATCTGACGTTCGCTGTAGTTGAAGAAGGCGGATAATTCTTTCATAGTGATGGTTGAAAATTGTTCTTGGAGATAACGCAGTATGAAAATGATGTCTTCGTTAGCTAAGCAGCCTTTATTATCCGAGACGAGAATATTCTGTTCGTGATCTTTTAGTATGGATATGAAAAAAGCAGTAATGATGGAGTTAAGCATTCTGGACTGATATTTGGATGGATGCATCATCTCATCATAAGCATAGATGGCAAAGTTAAGAACATTCATGTCGTTACCTGTACGGCAGAATAGGTAGGAGTTTTTTTTCTTTCCATACAGTGCCTGGATGAAGAAGTGACTAATAAGGTCATCGTCTCCTTCGGGTGGTAAAAAACTCTTCTGAAAGGTGCTTGAGCGAATGAGTATATTGAGAATCAAGGCATCATCGGTAAAAGCCTTTAAAGCATGGGTGACATCAGGTGGAATGATACAGATATCTCCTTGCAACATAGTGATTGGGGTGGAACCAATGAGGTTGGTGCAATGACCATTAATGACAACGATGATTTCAAAAAAATTATGATGGTGTTGGATGGCAGGCAGATAGCGTTGATGTCTATAGAGGGCTACATCCTTGCCGGCATCAATCAAGTGGTCCTCATCCAAAGTCGTCTCGAGTAATACGACGGACTTGTTGCTCTGGGTCGTAGGTTCGATGAAGTGTAAAGCATCAGGTGATCCAGGTAGTAAGTCAAGTTGTTCTTTAGGATGAGATTCGTGATAGTTCTTAAGCTGCTGTTCCAAATCAGAGAGCCTATCGTCAATGACAATACGATGATTTTGCTGATATTCCATTAGGACCCCTTTATTAATAATAAAATGTTCATAATTTGTTGGATTGTCTTAATTTTCACTGGAAAAAGCTTATATTTAGAATTATATAGGGTCATTTCTTTTAAGTCAAAGGTCTAATTATATTATGCAGTCGTGTCCGATTAGGACTCTTATACTTGTCTGTTTGCCCTTCTGTCGGTTGTTAAAAAATGGTGATATCATTAAGTCATCAACCATGACGAAGAAGGAACGTATATATGCAGATTCATAAAAATCAAAGAAATCCAATATTACCCTTAGAACATCACGTGCCTGATGCAGAAGCCCATGTAATGCCTGATGGCAGACTTTATCTATATGGCAGTTACGATAATTTATCAGATGTATTCTGCAGTGAGCAGTATCATGTGATCTCGACAAGTGATATGAAGGCATGGCAAATTCACGAAGTTGCCTTTGAAGGTGTTAATGTGCCTTGGTTTAATGACCCCAATGCAATAAAGTATCCAGGCATTGACTGGACGAATCCAACACCATTTATTAAAGCAATGTTAGCTAATATGGATCATCAAGCGGAGAAAGAAAAATTTGAAAAAGAGAAGGATGGCATCAAACCACCTCTTTTGTTTGCACCAGATGCCATTGAAAAAGATGGCCAATACTATTTGTACTTCTGTATGCCAGACGACAGTGAAGGGGTAGCTGTATCAAACACGCCTTATGGACCATTTGAAAATCCTGTACAGTTGCCTTGTGGTGGCATTGATCCGGCTATTTTTAGAGATGAAGACGGAAAGGTTTATTATTATTGGGGGCAACTTTACTCCCACGGCGTAGAGATGAATGAGGACTTGTGCTCCTTTGACACGAATAAGATTGTCGATGACTTGGTGACAGAGGAAGAACATTATTTTCATGAAGGATCATCGATGAGAAAAATTGGTGATACCTATTACATGGTCTATACCAATATAGAACGTGGCAAACCAACGTCTCTGGGCTATTCAACAAGCAAGAGTCCTTTAGGACCATTTGAATACAGAGGCATACTTATTGACAATGACGGCTGTGATCCTGCCAGCTGGAATAACCATGGCTCAATAGAGTGCTTTAACGATCAGTGGTATGTTTTCTATCACCGTTGTAGTCGTGGTGTTCAGCAGTACCGTCGTCTCTGTATTGAACCAATCACCGTTAATCCAGATGGCACCATTGATGAAGTTCTAATGACATCGCAAGGCTTGGGTGAGCCTTTCAAGTCAGGAGAAACCATCATGGGATATCAGGCATGTCAGATGAGTGGTCATGTAAGAATTGATCTGAATGGTGAGGGCAGTGAGCATCTAACAGGGATAGAGGATGGTGATACAGTCACCTTCAGGTATGTATATAATACGAATGGATTTGAAAGCCTGACGGTTGATTTTGAAGGTAAAGCGGAAGTGAGTGTGTACTTGGATCGAGTGAAAGTTGGTGAAGGATATTTGGACAAGAATCATCAGTCAATCAAGATTGAAACAGGTTCCATGAGCCAGCCTATGGCACTTCACATGGATATTGTCAGACCAGAGGGATTTAAGATTAACTCGGTTACTTTATTTTGATAAGTAGGGCTGTTAAATGTTGAACTTGACGCTAACAAAGGATTTCGATAGAATAATGATTAATAATCAAGCACATATAATTGCCACCGGGTAATTATAAAGGTGCCAAGAGTACTTCGTTAGGTCATAGAAGAAGTATTCCTGGCATCTTTTTGTTTTTTTTATGAAGTAATTAATTAGAATATTGGAGAATAATAATGAATGAAGCTAGAATTTTAGGATGCTCTGCAGATGATGTGAAAAATGTAAAAGATATTTGCGAAAGGACATTTCAGGAAACTTTTGCAGATACGAATACGGATGAGGATATGGCCGAATATCTTCAAGTGAATTTTAATGAGGAGCAGATAATCAAAGAACTTACGAACGAGCATTCATTTTATTATCTAGTAGATACGGATGGCGAAACCGCCGGCTATATGAAGTTGAATATCTGTTCAGCTCAGACGGAAGATGGGCATCCAGATGCACTGGAAGTTCAGCGGATATACATACTGGAAAGATTCAAAGGCAATGGTATAGGGAAAGAGTTGATACAGATTGCAATAGATACTGCGAAACAAATGAACCGAGACTATGTATGGCTAGGTGTTTGGGAACATAATTATCCTGCAATCAAGTTTTATGAAAAACTTGGATTTGAAAAGTTTGGCCAACATACGTTTGTACTAGGTGAAGATGAACAAGTTGATTATCTGATGAGACGAGTGATAAATTAAATGCTTCCGTAATTCGGTTGTAATCTGAAAATCTCGAATTGCAGAAGCATTTTAATTATTACATTTGCCGATACTCGCTGGGTTGCATCCCAGAATAAGATTTAAAAGCTCTACTGAAATAGTAGGCATTATTGTAGCCGACCATCTCGGCTACTTTTTGTATCTCTAGATTGGAGTGATTCTTAAGTAAGAGTTTGGCTTGATTCATTCTTAGTTTGGTTAGGTGCTTGATCGGGGTCAGTCCAACTTTTTTCTTGAAGATCTTGCTTAGGTATTCTTGGGTGAAGCCAAAGTGTTCCGCCAGACCAGCCAGGGATAAATTATGTTTGTAATTAAGCTCCAGATATTCAAGCATAAGATTGCAGATTTCATCCTGAGACAAATGATTGGATGGCTCATGGAGCTTATCCATGGCATCGCTGTTGGCAGCTAGGATTAGCAACATTCGATTGATGGTTGTGGCTAGAGCTTCTACGGTGACTGGTTTTAGCAAGTAGTCGAAGACGTTGGATTTGATGGCGCTTTGAGCATAACTGAAGTCATCATATCCGCTGATGATGACGGTCTTCATGCTGTTATGATGCTGGTGAATATAAGCGGCCAATTCAAGACCGTTGAACTGAGGCATCTGGATGTCGGTAAAGACAATATGTGGCAATGTTTCATCAATCAACGCTATAGCGTCTTTACCATTATTGGCTGAACCAGCAAGTACCAAAGGAAGACCTAAACTGTTGATCTTCTTAATGAGGTTGTTGGCAATTAACTTCTCATCTTCAATCAATACATACTTATAGGTGTTGTTCGTGTTCATAGCAAGTTCTCCTTTGTCAGGTGTATTGGTCCGCCAATGGTGAATATTGTTCGTTTCACTTTAGAATTATCAATTTTAAAGATGGCTTGGTCACCGTATAGTAGCTTCAATCTGAGATAGACATTTTTAAGGCCCATGCCGCCAAGTTGCATATGCTTTAATGCCTCATCAACGTCCAAAGTTTTATATAAATGTAGCAATTCTTCTTTCTTCACATCTGTGAGTGTACCGCCGTTATCACTGATCTGTATGGTCCAGTTGGTGCCGTCGGTATAAGATTCTACATGAATTATCCAAGGTGGTGTACCGTCAAAGGCGTGTTTGAAAGCGTTACCAAGGAAAGGTTGAAGAATCAACTTTGGAATCATCAGATCCTGGGTGCCATCACCAATTTCAAAGAAATAGTCAAAATCGTCCAAATGACGATACCGCATGGAATCCAGATAATGCTTGGAGTTCAGAAACTCATCAGAAAGGGTTACCAGCATTTCATTGCTAGAGGTGATATATCTAAGATAGTCACTGATGGCATGGCACATTTGAATGATATCTTCATTCATCTCTTCTTCGGCCATAATACTGATGGTTGTCAAACTGTTGTATAGGTAATGAGGATTAACCAGGGATTGTGTCGCTTGAAGTTTGGCTTTGGTTTCCTCAGAGTGTGACAGCAGAACCTCTTTAGAAGTATCCCTTAAGCGCTCATACATATCATGTATGGACTGTTCAAGCAATGTGATCTCTTTGATCTGGCTATTTGTAACATTAATGAGATTCACATCATTATCAAGGACACGATCTAAGGTGATGCGCTCAGTTGTTGCTGTTAAACGTTGTAATGGTGTGGTTAATCTATAGGCGATGAAGAAACAAATCAACAGTGTACTTAAGATCGAAAAAGTGGCAATAATAATAAAGTACTGACGGTAGGCATGGAGTGATTTGAAAACGTAGCCTTCTTCTTGTATGACGATGGTCGTCCACTCATAATCCTCCATGACATCATAGGTCATGAGTACACGGGTTCCATAATCGGTATTGATAACTGATGGTGTGCTTGGGCTTAGATTTAGACTGTCGATGTACGAAAAATAATGCTCTGTATCTTGACCGGTATAAGGATAAGCCAGTTCACCTCTTGAATTATAGACATAGATACTGGTACCAAAGTTCGAATTTTCCAGTTCAGAAGTAAGGGCAAAGATCTTATCACAATCTTGTACAACTTCAGCAATCCCTTCTGGAGTGTTGTCAAACTGGAGAAAAAGTCTGGTAAGGGAAATGAACATACGACTGTCCTGATTGGCACCTGAGGCGGGTAGATTAGTGTTCTGGTATGGGGCGGAAAAGTACTTATGACCATGGAGAGCAAAGGTTTCATCAAACCATGGCATCTGAGTTAAATCAATTTTATTAATCCTTGGTAAAAAACCACCTTCAACAAAATAACCATCCATGGTATAGAGGTTGACCTGAGATGCTGATTGATAGGTGCCTATGATTGCCGTGATGATGTCTCGCATATGCTGGGCTTTTTCCCAGGATTCAGTCAGGTCCTCTTCTGTTTGTTCCGACGCTGCATAGGCCGTAGAAAATTCTCTGAAATTCTCTTTGATGGCATTGGAGGTGACGATGTTGATCGAAATGGTCGCCAGATTGTCCAGTTGGTTTTCGACGGAATTGGTGACAGCAGTACAGATATTCTTTGCCTCTTGTCGGACTTCGACCATTGTATTGTTACGATAATGGGTGTAGGTAAAAACGAAGAATATCGTCAGTAGTACAAGGATCAAAGAGCCATAGACGATGAATAGGTATATTTTCTGGGAATATTTCTTAGGTTGTTTAGTGATATTGGATGCCATTGTACTGTTCACCTCCGATGATTATGGTCTGTATTCTATAAGATAGTTCAAAAAAGTGCAATCGTCAAATCGTTTTTGTGTATTTTAACGAAGGCAACTCTTTGGTAGAATGTGTTTGTAGTCAATTGGGAAATGTTTTATCGATAAAACGAATTAACTTTAAACAGAATCACATATTGGGTTATACACTTTAACCCTAATAAGGAGAAGCAGATGAAAAAAACGTTAAGTTTAATCATAGCGATGCTGCTAATGATCAATGTTCTGGCAGGGTGTGGAACAGATGAAGGTACACAAGTGAATGGGGAAGCTGAAAGTACCAAAAGTGTGACATTGTCTTTTGGAAGTCACCAAAGCGGGTTGCCAACATCAGGTATTGTTCAGGAGTTGGCTAAAGAGTTTGAAGCGGAGACTGGCATTAAGATTGATTTTCAAATATCACCAGACGCTCAGTGGCGTGATCTGATCAAGGTGAAGATGGACTCTGGTGAAGCACCGGACATCATCTGCGTTGATACACCAATCAGTTTGATCTCAAGTCTTCGAATGGACGATTATGCAACACCACTGACAGATCAGGAGTGGGTAGCTAGAATGGACGAGAATGTGCTTCCGGCAGTCTCAGTAGATGGTGAAACCTATGGTATCACATTCCCAGGTAAGAAGATGTGGTTCTTCATCTACAACAAGGAGATCTTCGAGAATCTTGGTCTTGAGATTCCAACAACCTATGAAGAATTGAAAGCAGTGAGTCAAGCCATCCTTGATGCAGGGACAATTCCTATGTATGAACCAACAACTAACGGGTGGCACCAAGTATTGCCGTTGTTTGAAACGGGTGGTTTGTATCAGCAAAATCATGCAGACCTATACAACAAGCTAAACAACAATGAAATGGACCTAGATGAAGTACCGGAATTGTTGACGATTATCACGCAACTTAAGGAATGTGCCGACGCAGGCTATTTTGGAGAGGACTACTTAAGCAATAACTGGGAAAATGCTAAAGAGGCCATCGCTTCTGGCAAATATGCAATGACAGTGGCTGAAGCAGGCTTTAAGAATGAAGTTGAAGCAGATTTTCCAGAATTCGGTGCAGACAAGCTTGGTATCTTCGTAATGCCTTGGGGTGACAACCAAGTCATTGGTGTTAATCCAGCAAGTAACGCTTACTTTATAAATAAAGAAAGCAAGTATATAGAAGAAGCAAAGCAATTCTTTGACTTCCTTGCAAAACCAGAGAATCTTGCAAGACGTCTGGAAGGTCAACCTGGTCTTAAAGAACTTTCCTGGCCAGAAGTACCTAGTCGCTTTACAGAAGAGGAAGAGACTTATATCGATTCCATGGATAAAGCATCGGTTGTTCAAGTGGCTGTGAACTATATTGATGCTCAGTGGATGGACGTTGGTAGTGACCTTGAAGGTATGTTTGCAGGTGCGATGACACCAGAAGACGTACTGGCTTCTATGATGGAACGTCGTTCAGATATGGCGGAGCTTCAAAAAGATCCAGGTTGGGTCAAATAGTCATCATCGTTAAGTGTTAACTAAGGGAGTCCCTTATGATTCATACTAGATATTTTATATGATCTATAAGGGGCTCTTTTTCTGTACCTATAAGTCGGAATTGTCAACGGTCATTCGTCATCTGACAGGACTGATTTGTAGGCAATAGAAAAGGAGTGTTAAAGTGAATACAAAAAAACTGTACCCATGGTACTTCAATGTCGGTGCAACACTGATCTTTGTTATGCTATGTTTCCTACCCGGTATAACTGGTATTTTATACTCATTCACTGATTGGAATATCTATTCAGATGAACTGAACTTTGTTGGTCTTGCCAACTATAAAGAAATCTTCGAAGCGGATTCGGAGTACTTGATCTACATTGCGAATACGGTCGTATTTACAACATTTACAACCATCGCTAAGACAATTATGGGCTTCATGCTGGCTTTGTTGCTTACTCAGAAATTTATTAAGGGGAGAAATATTCAGAGGATGATCATCTTCTCGCCACAAGTCATGTCTTATCTGGTTGTAGGTCTTGTATTTAAAAGTATGTTGCACCCTACGACTGGCTTCGTTAACAATTTTCTAAGAAGTGTCGGTCTTGAAAGCTTGACCATGCGTTGGCTCACTGACCTTGATATTGTCTTTACCAGTGTTATGGCTGTAGATACATGGAAAGGTATGGGCTATATCATGGTTGTCACCATAGCCGGTTTAATGTCCATTTCACCAACCTTTTATGAAGCTGCAAGTATTGATGGTGCTAACTTTTTTCAGAAGACGAGATTTATTACCATACCACTGTTAAAGCCTATTCTTGTGAATGTCACCATTCTTAATGTTACCTATGGGCTAAGAGTTTTCGATATGATTTACTCCTTGACTAATGGTGGGCCGGGTAATGCGACCGGTGTTATTAATACAGCGGTCTATAAGGAATTTTCTAAAGGGGATTTGGCCATGGGAACCACATTATCCAGTGTCTTATATATCTTTATACTGACGATACTGTACTTTATCATCAAGTCCATGAACAGTAAGGAGGTGGAAGCCTAATGACCTCATTTAAGAAAAATATCATCGCCATTACAGGCAATGTTTTCGCCATCTTTTGCTCAGCGGTGGTTTTGATTCCACTGGTTGTACTTTTGCTCAATTCCTTTAAAACTTCATCAGAAGCTAACAGTATGTCACTTTCATTACCATCTGTATGGGCCTTTGAGAATTATATGACGGTTATAGAGCAAGGAAAACTGATCACCTCATTTTTCAATGGTTTTATCTATGCTACTGGCAGTGTTGTTATTATCATCAGCGTTGTTACTATGGCAGCATTCGTCATCTCAAGAAACCAGAGCAGAGGCAACAAATTCCTATACTTCTTCATTATCTCTGGCATTGCTATGCCGATCAACAACGTTGCTTTGATGAAATTCATGCAGATTTTTCACCTAGTGAACACACGTTACGGTATTATATTATTATACGCTGCCATTAACATACCATTAAGCTTATTTCTAGCATATGGCTTCATTGGAACAATACCACGAGAGTTGGATGAAGCAGCGGTCATTGATGGCTGTGTATCCAATCAATTATTCTTCAGAATCATCGTTCCATTATTAAAACCAATCATATCCACCTTATTTGTCCTTAATTTCATGGCAGTATGGAATGACTTCATGATGCCACTTTATTATTTGAATAATTCAAGCAAGTGGCCAATGACCCTAGCTGTTTACAACTTCTTTGGTGCTTTTGAAAACTCATGGAATCTAGTAAGTGCCGACATCATCTTAACATTAGTACCAGTCCTCATCGTATTTGTCTTCGGACAAAAGTATATCGTCGGGGGTATATCAGCCGGCTCGGTGAAGGGATGATAATGGATACCACTAAATAAATAATATTGAAAGATTACTTTTTCTAGTGCTTCTTTTTCTTGTTGAGAACATAATTTTTGTTTGAATTAAACGAGATATAGATGAGCAATATCAGGTGAAATCAACCTAGCGCCCGGAGGGGTTGTATGTTTTGCGCAAGACCGGCAGAATGGAAAGGCAAGCAAAACATACAACCCCTTCGGAAGCGGAAGCCCCCATAAAACTTTCCACAGGAGGTATAACACAACATGAAATTCACAGAAGGCTACTGGTGCATCAAAAAAGAAATCGAGGCCAACTATGCAATAGAATATTCAGATGCCCATATTAAAGAAGATGAAGTCACGATCTATGCACCCTTTAAACATGTAGAAGGAAGAGGTGCAACCTTGAACCTTGGTATGCTTACCATAAAGCTATCCAGTCCTATGGAGGATGTCATCAAGGTATCTGTCATTCATTTTGAAGGAACAAAGTATAAAGGTCCCTTTGTCGAAGTGGCGAGAACAAATCCGTCTGTAACGATATCTGAAAGTGAGACGTCTATTGTATATAAGACAGGGAATACATCAGCTGTTATCAACAAGGAACCATACGGATGGCGCATAGGATTCTATGACGGTGATAAGGAACTGACCAGCACAGGCTATAAAGGTATGGCCTATATGAAGAACAAAGAAACCGACCGTCAATACATGGTGGAGCAGTTGGCTCTTGATGTGGATGAATATGTCTATGGATTAGGCGAGCGCTTCACACCATTTGTCAAGAATGGTCAACTGGTAGAGATGTGGAATGAAGATGGTGGGACAACCAGTGATATCGCATATAAGAATATTCCTTTCTATATAACCAACAAGGGTTACGGAGTTCTTCTTGATAATGAAGGGGATGCTCAGTATGAAATTGCCAGTGAGAATGTGGAAAGAATACAGTTCTCAGTAGAAGGTGAGCGCTTAGACTATTATTTTATTAATGGATCAACACCAAAAGGCACGATTCAGAAGTATACAGAACTGACGGGCAAACCGGCTCTGCCACCAGCATGGTCTTTCGGACTATGGCTTACAACCTCTTTTACTACTGATTATGATGAAGAGACCACCAGCAGTTTTATTGATGGAATGAAAGAGCGAGATATTCCACTGCATGTATTTCATTTTGACTGTTTTTGGATGAAGGGTTATGAGTGGTGCAACTTCACTTGGGATCCGGATACTTTTCCTGATCCAGAAGGCATGCTAAGACGTTATCACGATAAAGGTTTGAAAATATGTGTATGGATCAATCCATATATTGCTCAGAAATCACCGCTATATGCAGAAGGTGCATCAAAAGGTTATCTCGTTAAGAAAGTTAACGGGGATGTTTGGCAAACAGATATGTGGCAAGCAGGTATGGGACTTGTTGATTTCACAAATCCGGATGCAACGACGTGGTTTCAGGAACAGTTAAGACCATTGCTTGCCATGGGTGTAGATTCTTTTAAGACGGACTTCGGAGAAAGGATTCCTGTTAATGATATTGCTTATTATGATGGATCCGACCCAGTGAAAATGCATAACTATTATACATTCCTTTATAATAAAGCAGTCTTTGAACTTCTCGAAGAAGAACGTGGTAAGAATGAAGCGGCATTATTCGCCAGATCAGCAACCGTTGGTGGGCAACAATTTCCGGTTCACTGGGGTGGTGATTGTTCAGCATCCTACCCATCCATGGCGGAAACGATTCGTGGCGGATTATCACTAGCTTGTGGAGGCTTTGGGTTTTGGAGCCATGATATTGGAGGCTTTGAAAATACTGCACCGGCTGACGTCTATAAAAGGTGGTGCGCCTTTGGTATGCTTAGCACCCATAGCCGTTTGCATGGTTCATCCTCATACCGTGTACCGTGGCTGTTTGATGATGAAGCTTGCGATGTCCTTAGAGACTTTACAAAGCTTAAATGTCGCCTAATGCCATACCTCTACAGGGAAGCGGTACGCGCCCACGTGGAAGGGGTGCCTATGATGAGACCGATGTTTATTGAATTTCCAGAGGACAAAGCTTGCGAACCATTGGATAAACAATACATGTTAGGTGACTCTCTTTTGGTAGCACCAGTATTCAAGTCATCTGGTGAGGTGGATTATTATCTGCCAAAAGGCAAATGGATCAATCTGATTACAGGCGCTGAGGTTGAAGGTGGTACTTGGCAGAAGGAAGTTCACGATTACCATAGTCTGCCTTTGATGGTACGTCCTAACAGCGTCATAGCAGTTGGTCATAAGGACAACCGACCTGATTATGATTTTACCGATCAAGTGACATTGTACATCTCATATTTCGAAGATGGTGGACAGTGTGAAACCGATATCGCGGACCTAAGTGGTAATATCACAATGCATGTGAGTGCCAGAAGAGAAGGTGATAATCTGTATCTAGATGTCACGGGTAATTCAAGTCAGTGGCAGTATAAATTGCTGATGTTAGATCATGAATCAATAAAAGTCATTGTGGAGGCATAAACTTCAAATCTATTATTATTATGAAGAGGCTTAAACCGATCAGGTTATCGTTATAAGTCTCTTTTAATTATGTGGAAGTAAATATCGAATAAACATAATGGTTTATAAGGTTTAAAGATGATGTTATAATACTTTACATAAAAAGAAAAAGTAGGTGTTAAGCATGATCATAGAACAATTACTGGAAGCTTCCAGAGACGAAATTATATCAATAAGAAGACAGTTGCACAGCAATCCGGAGCTTAGTGGTGAAGAGTTTAGAACAGCAGCTACTATCAGAGGGATATTGAAAGGTTATGGGGTGACCATTCAGGATTTCCCTATAAAGAATTCGGTCATTGGGTTAATCGAGGGTGCTAAACCTGGTAAGACAGTCATGATTCGTGCGGATATTGATGCACTACCTATTGTTGAAGACACAGGACTGGCATATGAATCCATGAATAAAGGCGCGTGCCATGCTTGTGGTCACGATATACATACATCCGTTGTCCTTTTAGTTGCTAAAGTTCTGAAGCAATACCAGGAAGAACTGGAAGGCAATGTAAGGTTCCTCTTTCAGCCAAGTGAAGAGAATGCTAAAGGCTCCAAGCTGATGATTGACAACGGTGTGTTGGATTTAATACCTAAGACAGATGAAGTGTTTGGCATACATACTTCTCCGGATATGGAAGTAGGTAAAATTGGTTTAATCAATGGTGTTATGAGTGCTTCATATGATAACATCCACTTTACTATCAAAAGTCATGGCGGTCATGGTGCTTATCCCCACAAGACACCAGACCCTATTGTTGCTGCAGGCCATCTAATAACGCAACTTCAGACAGTGGTTTCTAGGGTTAATCCGGTAATGAAGCCAGCTGTATTTACCATTGGGACTATTCATGGCGGTTCCAGTGCCAATATTATTCCAACAGAAGTGCGAATGACAGGTAATCTCAGAGCTTTTGATAAAGAGAATAGAGAAGGATTGATTCATGGTATAAAAAGAATAGCAGAAGGCATTGCCATAAGCTCAGCATGTGACATACTTGTTGAGGTTGAAGAAGGTGTACCTGTTTTGAAGAATGACCATGAGGTGACGAGAAGTTTTATAAGAAAGGTTGAACCCTATATTGGAGAAGGTAATTTCGTGACGATGAATGAGCCTAGATCCGGCTCAGATGACTTTTCCTGCTATTTGGAACATTTACCAGGTTGTTATTTCAGAATTGGCACAGCCAATGATGAACCTTCAACTCAACTAGGTCTACATCACCCGAAGATTACTTTTGATGAAGAGTCGATTTTTATAGGTGCTTCGGTCCTGCTGGAGTATCTACTATCCAAAACAAAAGAAATATTACCGAATTAACTTAACGGTTTATAAGGTTTAATGTCTGTGTTATAATCCTATCATCAAATACTTGAAGGAGAACGGACATATGAATCATATTAGTCAATTGGATTACGAACATATTACATACAAGACCAACATAACAGATCCTACGAGCCATTTTGCCCAGAGCGGTACAATCCGCAGAGCAGGTTGCGGAATTTGCTGTCTATGTATGATGGTTGCTCATTTGACTACAAAAGGTATGTCTATTCAGGAATGTGTCCGTCATGCTTACAAAACTAAGGCCAATCTCTTACCGGGGACAGATATGGAAAGAGTCGGCCCATTTATAGCAGAACACTATGGATTAACCTATAAAACCAGCAATGATGTGTATGAGATGATGGCTGCAATCGAAGCAGGTGGATTAGTGATAGCAAACGTTGGTGGTGACAATGGTGATTACGAAGGCGTTTTCTCACATGAAGGTCATTTTGTTCTTGCTGCAGACGTGGCAGATGATACATTAAGGATTCTGGACCCGACTTTTTCAATAGAGAAATATGAAGAAGGTAATCGATCACAGAAAGTAACACTATTGAATGGTGATGTATATTGCCACTATTTGGTTCTAGATAAAGATTGTGAAACAAGGACGCCTAGATATCATATATTTGAAAAATAATGTGTATTTTCTGTAATAAACGTTGCACTTTGGTGAATAAATCACCAGGGTGCATTTTTTTTGCTATTTCCCTTGACCTGAAGTAACTCCAGGGTGATATGATTATATCAGAACAATATTTTAGGGTAACTGATATGTACTCAGATATGAACACATCACAGGAGGAATTGAAATGGAATATGCAACCATGAACAATGATTTAAAACTCCCGATGGAAGGCTTTGGCGTATTTCAAGTGACAGACAAGGAAGAATGCAAACGGTCTGTTCTGGATGCCATTCGTGCAGGGTACCGATTAATTGATACAGCTGCCGTATATACCAATGAAGATGCTGTTGGGGACGCAGTTCGTGAGTCAATAGCTGAAGGGATTTGCACTCGTGAGGAACTCTTCATAACATCCAAACTATGGGTTCAGGACATGGCTAGTTATGAAACAGCTCAAAGAGCCATTAATGCTTCTTTGAAAAAATCCGGATTGGAATACCTGGATTTGTATTTGCTTCATCAGGCGATGAAAGATTATTTTAGCGCCTGGCGTGCCATGGAAGATGCCTATGAAGAAGGTAAACTTAAGGCAATAGGTGTTTCTAATTTCTACCCCAATATTTTAACCAATTTTTGTGAAACTGTAAGAATAACACCGATGGTTAATCAAGTGGAGTTGCACCCATTCTTCGCACAAGACAACGCTCTTGAAACAATGCGACATTATAATGTTATTCCAGAGGCATGGGCACCTCTTGGTGGCGGTAGGTATGCCCCTTATGATAATGAGATTCTTAAAGACATTGCCAAAGAACATGGCAAATCAGTTGCCCAAATCATGCTGCGGTGGAATGTTCAGCGTGGTGTCGTCGTTATCCCTAAATCAACACATACCCATAGAATAGAAGAGAACTTCAATATCTGGGACTTTGAGCTAAGTGAGGAACAAATGAAGTTGATTAGCACTTTGGACAGGGGCTATGTAGGAACAGCCGTAAAGCATTTTGATCCTGAATTTGTACGCATGTGTATTTCAAAAAAAATACATGATTAGACACTTACTTATGACACCTAAACCATTCACTACTAATAATCAACAGTTATACAGCAAATCATACCAGGAGGGATGACAATGGAATATGTAAAATTAAATAACGGTGTGGAAATGCCTATTTTAGGCTTCGGCGTATTTCAGATAGCAGATCATGAAGAATGTGAACGGTGTGTCCTTGATGCCATTGATGTCGGTTATAGATTGATTGACACCGCCATGGGATATGGCAACGAGCGGGCTGTAGGAAGTGCGGTGAAGAAGAGCGGTATACCAAGGGATGAACTTTTCATTACAACGAAACTATGGATTACTGAGTTTGGGTATGAAAGGGCCAAAGTAGCTATTGATGGTTGTCTGGAAAGACTTCAGATGGATTATATTGACCTTTTGCTGATCCATCAGCCATTCAATGATGTGTATGGCACATATAGAGCTATGGAGGAATATTACAAGGCAGGTAAATTAAGAGCCATTGGCGTGAGTAACTTTTATCCGGACCGCTTGGTGGACTTTGTGAAATTCAATGAAATAACCCCACAGGTCAATCAAGTGGAAGTTCACCCTTTCCATCAACAGGAAGTGGCACACGAAATCATGAAGCAAAAGAATGTACAAATCCAAGCTTGGGCGCCTTTTGCAGAAGGAAAACATGATCTTTTCACCAATCCTATCCTAGTAGGTATTGGAGACAAATATAGTAAATCCGCAGCTCAGGTCACCTTGAGATACCTTATTCAAAGAGGTGTGTCAGTATTACCCAAGTCAGTACACAAAGAAAGAATGATTCAGAATTTCGATGTGTTTGACTTTGAACTGTCAGATGAGGATATGAATCAAATCAAAACGTTAGACATGAAAGAATCGTCCTTCTTCTCACATCAGGATCCGGTTCATGTAGAACGGTTGGTTAACTATGTTAGGAAATTTGATTAGGATAAGCTACTGAAAGAATCGTCTCTTTATCATAAGGAGACGATTTTTTCAGTTTGTTTTCAGATTCACTTGCTAAACTAATAGCAAGGTAGATATTGGAAGGAGACAAAGGTATGCGTAAGTTCGCTTTTTTTACATTTTATGTGGTTAGTCCAATACCACTGATTCATGCATTCTATATGGCGAATCCAGTGAAATATACCAATACATCCCTGATGGTAGCAATGCTTGCTGGCGTACTCGCTTATAACTGGGTTGTTTGGCAGTTCATTTTAAGTGCAAGAACGCAGTGGATTGAGATTTTTGTTCCACTGGATAGGATATATCGGTTACATGGCGTCACGGCGGTATTGATACTTGTCGCTGGGATTGGTCATAAAATTATTTTGGAGGCATTTTTTGCTGAAACATTCATGACAGAGCTGGGCAGCATTGCTCTGGGTATTTTTATTGGCATCACCATCATTTCTGTTGGCATTGCGACAAAAGACCGGTGGCTTTTGTGGCAACAGATTAGTCGATTTAGGGTTGTCATTGAAAAATACCGTTATGAGCACAATAAACTGGTACATAACTTAACTTTTATTGCTTTACTCTTGATGCATGGACATGTGTTGATGACATCAGCTGCCAAATCATCCAATAAGGTCTATGTTACGCTGATGATCTATTTCATGATTGCTGTAGCACTTTATTTGTATCATAAGCTGTTAAAGCGATGGTACCAACAAGAATACGCCAGTGAAATCATTGAAGTGATTGAGGAAAGTCCAATGATGGCTACACTAAAACTCAAGGTGTTGTCAAAAAATATGACGTATCATCCGGGACAATTTGCATTTTTTACTTTAAAAGTCAATGGCCGTAAAGAAACCCATCCCTTCTCATTTTCATCCGGTATGGATGAGAGGGAGAACCTTGCCATAACGGTTAAAAACCTTGGTGATTTTTCAGGAGGGATAGGTCAGCTTAGTAAAGGGACGAAAGTGATGATCGAAGGACCATTCGGTGAATTTTCCTATATGAAGCACAAAGAGGAAGAACATCTTTATATGATTGCAGGTGGCGTAGGCATTACACCAATGTTAAGTATGATCAAATCTCTTTGGGCAACGGATAAGACACGAAAGATTGTACTTATGTGGGGCATAAAGTCAAAAGATGAGATGGCGTTTTCGGATGAATTGAATGTAATTAAGCAAGAAATGCCTTATTTGATGATCGTACCGGTCGTCTCGGATGATTTTTCATATGATGGGGAGACTGGTTTCATTGATCGAGTCTTAATAGAACAGTATATGTTGGCCGCAGGTCTAGACCCTAAAGTGACTGGATTTTATATATGTGGACCAAGGATTTTGCAGAAACTCAGTATCAAAGCACTGAAAGAAATGGGTATTGACGGTGAAAGGATTCACTATGAGTCCTTTAGTATGTAATGACGATAATATAGGAGGTTCATGATGAATACACGATTCTTGATGAAAGTGACAGCAGGCACACTTATGATGATATTCGTTTTATACAGTGGCTGGTTAATTGGTGATATGATAACACAACGACGAAGCTTGATGGCGGACGAAGGTGAGCAACCAACAGAAACAGCAGTGGAGAGAGCTGTAGAAGTGGCAATGACAGGTCAGAATGCAGCAGCATTAACAAGTGAAGCTGATTTACCTGTTTTTACGGATGAAACGTTAATGCAGTACGACGGTGTAAATAGCGACTTAATCTATGTAGCAGTGGATGGTGTGGTGTATGATTTGACCAACATTGGCAGTTGGGAGAATGGTGAACATTTTGGAGTCCGCGCTGGCCAGGATGTCACGGAAGCCTTTTTAAAATCACCCCATACGATGAGCATATTGGATCTAGCGGAGATTGTGGGGATCTATGAGAATGAAGCGTCAACATTTGCTGTATTGGATGATACGGATTCTGTAGCTATGAATTCAAGTGAAACAAATGAAGAAGTTTTGGATACGGCTAATGTGATTATACAGCATGAGGCTGGTGCCGATACCGAAGAAAAAATGGCGGATTATGATTTGATGTCTGTAACAGACCAATCAGATGGTCTGTCACGGGTGACAACAAAGGAATATACCCCAGAATCATTAAGTGCTTATAATGGCATCGATGGTGCAAAAGCGTATATTGCAGTGGATGGCATTGTTTATGATGTGACTGACACAGGCTCGTGGGTGGACGGTGAACATCATGGTGTCCGCGCTGGGCAGGATGTATCAGTGGTCTTTGCTTCATCACCCCATAGCAGGAGTATTTTAGACCTGGCAACCGTTGTTGGAGGATTCATTGAGACCGTGCCGGCCGCCAGTGTAGAGGTTGTTTCTTCAGTGGTAGACACAGGCGATGGCAGTAATGAGGCGCTTGTAGTAACGGTAACCGATGAAAAAGAAGAGGTGATTGCAACCTCTCCAGAAAGTGATGGTGCCTCATCAGATACTAAAATAACAATGGATGTGACAGAGACGGAAACAGCAACAGCAACCATTTGGACCATTACTGCACTGGCTGCCTTTGATGGGAAAAATGGCGCACCGGCCTATATTGCAGTAGATGGTGTCATATATGATGTGACTGATAGTTCTGCTTGGTCAGGTGGCACCCACCATGGCGCAAGCGCGGGTAAAGACATGACATCTGCTTTTGCTTCATCACCCCATAGTGCTTCAATCTTAAATGGCCTGCCAGTTATTGGCCGTATTGGTGAGGCTATGGAAAGTAGTGGCGGGACTTCTGTTAACACGGATGCAACAAATACCACAATAGAGACACCATCAGACAACATGACAGAAACGACAGAGATATTTAATGAGCCGGAAGTATGGACGTACACTAAACTAGCAGAATACGACGGTAAAAATGGGGCTTCTGCCTATATTGCTGTAAATGGTATAATATATGATGTAACAGGTAGTTCTGCATGGTCTGGTGGTACCCATCGTGGCGCAAGTGCAGGCAAGGACTTGACATCTGCCTTTGCATCATCGCCTCATAGCGCTTCTATTTTAAGACGACTACCGATAGTGGGAGAAATAGGAGAGCTGGTCGACATTGCATTAATCAACAGTGCGAGTTTAGTAGATCAGTATATCGATGACGACGAAGATGATGACGATGACGAAGATGATGAAGACGACCACGACCACGAAGGCCACGATGAAGATGACGACGATTAATTGAGCAAATAGATAGCGTCACTCCAAAAGGGACAATAAATTTGGAGTGACGCATGATTCAATAGGGAGGCACTTGGCGTGTTATTATTGTTAGCGGAAGATGATCCTAAAATAGCAAAACTCATCCTGCGGTTATTACAAAAAGAAGGCCACCGAGTGGATCATGCCTCAACAGGTGAAGAAGCTTTAATGTTTGTTGAAATGAATCAATACGAACTCATCATATTAGACTGGATGATGCCAGGAATGTCAGGCATCGATGTATGCAAGAAACTTAGGCAACATCATTATGAGGGTGGTATTTTAATGCTGACGGCGAAAGATGATTTGGATGATAAAGTCATTGGCCTGGAAGCTGGTGCCGATGATTATTTGATTAAACCGTTTGAATATAGAGAATTAAGCGCTAGAATCATTGCTCTGGGTCGTCGCAGTAACCGTCAGATTCAAAGCAAGCAGGTGACCAAAGGGGTTTTCTCAATTGATACGGTGATGAAAGTTGCCTATTATAAGGGGGAAAATATGGCGCTGACATCCAGGGAGTTTCAGTTGTTTCAGTTGCTATTTGATTACAATGGTGCAGCTGTGCCAAGAGATCTGATCCTATCACGGGTATGGGGCATGGATGGTGATATCACTGATAATAATCTGGATGCTTTTATTCGCTTGTTACGAAAGAAATTGAAAGCATTTGATAAACGACCTTTAATCGTCAATAAAAGAGGCATTGGTTACCGTTTGGAGGTATACGATGTTTAAAAGAATGCAGATCAAGTTGATGATTTTTTATACCATTGTTTTGGCACTGATATTGATTTTAACCAATCTATCAGTGTATTTTTTGCTGTCTGCTTATAACAATTATCAATTATCCCGTGAGACAGAGACCATGCTTGATGCCGTAAATTCATCCAATTGGGAAAAAGAAATACATCTAGAACAGGATGTGGATACAGGGACAGAGGTCATTGATGATGAACCATTAGAAGATTCTGATTTGAAGGATGAAGCATACGATGAAGGATCAGATGAGGGAATAGAAGAAGAAAATAAAATAGAGCGAGAAGTCTCTGATGATGTGATAGAAGAGGAAGAAATAGAAGAGGAAGAAGAAATTGAAAAAATAGAGGAAATAGAAGAAGAGAAAGAAGAAGATGATGATATCAGCTTAGTTCAAGTTCCAATATTGGCAAAAGAAACGCAAGATAGTTCACCCCGTCTACTGAAAACATCCCTTGCAGCATCATTGGACGGCGCTAAGGAAGCGGATATCAATGAGGAAAGGGAAGTGTTGTTTGCTGATGGGTCAGAGCTTTATATGCCACAAATCCTTGAAGCATTCACCTATTATTATATTTATGACTTGGACGGCACACTTTTGCGTTGGAAAGGTCAGAGTGAACAAGAGGATGATGCTTTTTTGAAGCAGGCAATGACCCTTGAGGTTGGCGAAGACCCTCAGGTGATTGTCATGGAAGGGGTCATCAAAAATTATTATCTGACCGCAAAAAACATTATTGAAGCAGATGGGCATACCTATGGCTATTATATCGTGGTTAGGGATATTTCAACGGCGTATGAAACCATTCATAATCTGCGTCAAATCATCATCTACAGTATGGTCATCGGTACTGTGACATCGCTAATCCTGGGTTATTTCATTTCCGGGATTATTATGAAACCTATTAGGGATGCTTATTTTGCAAAACAGCGATTTCTGGCAGATGTTTCTCATGAACTTAGAACACCCATCAGCGTGATGTTATTGTCCTGCGATGCTGCAGAAGCCGAAGGGGATAGTGAGATGATGGAAGAAGCGTTGGCAGATATAAGGAATGAAGCCCTTTATATGAGAGGGATGGTACAAAGTTTATTGCAGTTGGCAAGACATGATAAACATGAAATCATATACGATAAACAGAGGATAGATATGGCTGACGTGACATCGGCAGTCCTAAAATCCTTGAATTACCTAGCCATGGAAAAAGATATACAATTGAAGAGTCTGTTAGAAGAAGAAGCCTATATACGAGGTAATTACAAGCAATTGTATTCATTGATGACGATTTTGGTTGAAAATGCGATTAAATATACATCGGATCATGGGCACATTATGGTCAGCATTGAGTCGACTCTTAATAAGAAAAAGCCATTGATTAACATTAAGGTACAAGATAATGGTATCGGTATGGATCAAGAATCTGTTAAGAAAATATTCGATAGATTTTACAGGGCTGATGTGGCAAGGACAAGAACAGAACCGGGATATGGTCTGGGTTTATCCATTGCAAAAGAAGTGGTGGCCATGCATCACGGCAAGATGGAAGTGATTAGTCAATTAGGTAAAGGAACAACATTTATACTTAGCTTTAAGGAAAATAAAAAATAAAGAGGTAAGGTATTGTGAATAATTCAGGATAAGAGATGGTGGATTTAGAAATGTGGCAGAAACTCAATGTAACAGCGTTTCTCATGAGTGTTATATCGGGGACGCAAGATATTATGGGCTTACCATATGTAGATAAGGACAAAAATGAGTACTTACCAATGGCAGTTCAACCAGTAATGATTCATACTACATCAGGTGGAAGTTTAGGTGAACTATTGAAAAAAAGCACAGAACAAAGATGTCGTTATCACAATATATACTGAAGAACTTTTCAAAGGATATGACTTCATAAACAGATGGGTAATTACTAGATGTGTCTACCGTCCTATAGGTCCGTCTAACTCGACAATGAAATTAGGTGATCGCACTTTGAACACCTGCACAATTTCGCCGTTTCATTGGAATATATAGGAGATTGGAACAAGAGATTTTTAGTTTAATGAAAATCTTCTGTTGATGCACTAATGCAAAGGTGGTACAATATAATCATGATTATACTAATCACGATTATATAAAGAGGATGCTATGTTTGTTGGTAGAAAAAAAGAACTTGAATATTTGAACGAGTTATATATTTCAGCATTCGCTGAATTTCTAACTCTATATGGGCGAAGGCGGATTGGTAAGACAGAACTTCTTAGACAGGCATTTAAAGATGTGAACCATATTTTCTACAGCGCCAGAGAATGTACGGACTACGAGCAATTGACATCAATATCTGAGAAAATTCTTGGCAAAGGGAGACGCTTTGAGCAATGGGAAGGTTTATTTGAACATATTGGTTCAGTGGCAGAAAAAGAAAAAATCGTACTTATTTTAGATGAATTTCCATATATGGTGAAAGGAAATCCAGGATTGCCATCATTGATTCAGAATATGTGGGATCATCAGTTAAGGTACACGCAATTGAAACTTATTATCTGTGGCTCAAGCATGAGTTTTATTGAGAAAGAGATTCTGAGTGAGAAAAATCCGCTTTATGGTCGGATGACAGGCATATATAAATTAGGCGAACTTACATTTGATGAAGTGAGAGATTTCTTTCCAGCATATGATGACGAAGAAACGTTGATGACATATGGCATTCTAGGTGGCGTACCGCATTATCTGCTTCAGTTCAGTGACAAAAATAACCTAAAGGAGAATATATGCGGAGCCATTTTGAATAAGGGACGTATTCTCTATAGTGAAGTGGATTTTCTATTGCGTCAAGAATTAAGGGAACCACAGGTATACTATACAATAATTGAAAAAATAGCTATGGGTGCAACTAAGCTTAATGAGATCCATACTAAAACACAAATTGATACTGGAAAGCTTTCTGTATACTTGAAAAACCTAATTGAGCTTGGCATCATAGAGCGAGAGTACCCCGTAACAGAAAAAGTGAAAGCACGAATCAATCCACGGACAGGTCTGTATAGGGTATCGACGAGTTATTTTGAATTCTGGTTTAGGTTTGTTTTCCCTAATCTCTCCGAACTAGAGGAAGGACTTGCTGAAGAAATCTATGAAGATGAGATTGAACCGAATCTCAGTGATTACGCAGGAAAAATATATGAAGAGGTCTGTCGTAATCTATTGATGAAGTGGATTCGGACAGAAAAATATCCATATCGAATCAAACGTTTAGGTAGGTGGTGGCATAAGCAAGATGAAATAGATATCTTGGGCTTTACGAAAGGAAATTATATTGCTGGTGAATGCAAATGGCGAAATCAGAAAACAGGAGTCAAAGTTTTAAATGCACTTAAAGAGAAAGTTGAGAACAATTTTTCAACGGAGAAAGTTCATTATTATCTGTTTTCAAAAAGTGGTTTTACACAGGAACTACTTGATTCAACGGATGACTGTGTTCATTTGATTGAGAAGTTCAAGTTTACTGAATTTTAGAAATCATAGTTTTTGGAATATTGAGTTGGATGGGAACATCATCAGGTGATTGGATTTGTAATCATCGAAGGGTATATCATGTCAAACCAGATAAGATAACGATAAGCCGAAATACATTGATAACAAATATGAGAAATATCTATCGGGAAATAATATTATATGGACCACAACCGTACAGTTGTCAATTCATAGGCGGTCAGGAACGAATGAAAATGGTGGCGATTGTTATCGTTGCTATGGATTCGAGCTTTATTCGGTTGCAAAAAGAGATGATCACTCCCTGAACACCTGCACAATTGGATTAGGCGAAAAATTAAGATTCCTGTACCTATATTGATATGGCCTATCTACTTTTACGCCAACTTAGGGCTTCTTGGAGTGGTTGTATTTTTACTCGGACACATATTGATGAAGTTGTGCCCGCACACTCGTTGCTTCAGCTGTGAGTTAGGGCATGCTTTTCGTTGCTTTGAGTGCCATGGAATGTTATAATAAATAAGGGAACATACATTCGTAATCATTCGCAATCGAGGGTTTATATGGCACTTCATAAAACAATTAAACAACGTAATAATGAATTAGCCAAAAGCGGAAAACAGCTTAAGAATTATGGTGTTTTTTTACGCATTTATCCAACGGATGAGCAACAAATATTAATTGCAAAAACCATTGGATGCGCCAGGCGAACCTTTAACGATTTTCTACAGGCAAGACAGGACCATTATCACGAATATGGGAATGCCTTGTCTGTTTCTGCATAAAAAAACCTGTTTTAAATCCATCAAAAAAACCTATGGATTAAGCTTTCTTCGTGAGGTCGACAAGTTTGCCCTTGAAGCGGCTTGCGAACAGGTTGACGATGCATATGACCGATTCTTCAAAGGACAGAACCGGTTCCCACGATTCAAGAAGAAGCGAACTGCAAAGAAAGCGTATACAACGAAGTTCACTACCAATAACATTGCTGTGATTAACAGCACTTCACTGAAGTTGCCGAAACTCGGCAAAGTGAAAATGGCATAGTTAAAGACTGCACGGAGCAAAAGTATCGTTTCCCGCATTGAGGCCGGCGAGATCAGCATAAAAAAGGCGACGGTATTCCAAAAAGGAAAAAAATATTATGTTTCTCTTGCTCTTGAAGAAATAGTAAATGTCGTTTGCCCGGTGTCGATAAATACAGTCGAAGCGGACATCATTATTGGCATCGATCTTGGCCTTAAAACCTTTGCCGTCATTTCCGATGGAGACGATACGGAGTTTGTCGATAAAGTCAACTACATCAAAGCTTCAGCGACGACTTTCAAAGAAGTCAAATATTCCAATAACTTTTATAAAGCATCAACAAAGGTTGCGAAGCTCCAAGAGCACATAGCTAACCAGCGTAAGGATTTTGCCCATAAGTTAAGCACACGGATCGCTAACGAAAACCAAGTTGTGATCCTTGAAGACCTTAACATAAAGGGTATGGTCAAAAACAAGCGGTTAGCCAAAGCGATTTCTGATGCCGGCTGGCAACAATTCAAAACTTTTCTTAAGTATAAGCTCGGATGGCAAGGCAAACACCTAATCATCATCGAAAGATGGTATGCATCATCAAAGACCTGCTCTGCCTGCAATGAGAAAAATATTGCCTTGACACTTAATGACAGAGCATGGATTTGCGGCACCTGCGGTGTTGTTCACGAAAGAGATGAAAACGCTGCAATCAACATTAGAAACGAGGGTATCCGAGTTCTAATGACGGTAGCTGCATAAATATAGCAATACCTTATTCACCGTTGGGACAACGGGGGGAGCCTGTCGCATCAGCGAGCAGAGTTTATCTCTGTAGGAGACAGTGTGAGACTTCTTTCACCATTTGGCAAAAAGCAGTTGTCTGTGAAACAGGAAAAAGTGGTATGTGCCTTTCGGCACCAACCGAATCCCGTGACTTAAGTCATGGGTAGTTCAATTCGGATATATGCTTATGATAAACTTTAAGAAGCAATATTGAAGGTAAGGTGTAAGGTTAATCCATAATACGGAGGTAAATATGGCACTTAAAGAGATAAGTTTAGACGAACTTCAAGTGAATCCAATGACGATGATTGGCGGAGACTGGTGGTTGATCAGTGCTGGTAATGAAGCAGATGGATACAATTGTATGACCGCGTCATGGGGACATATGGGAGCATTATGGGAAAGGCCTGAAAATAAAGCACATATGGGGCTTCCGACAATCGTTGTCTATGTGAGACCAAGCCGTTATACAAAAGAGTACTTAGATCGAGAAGATACATTTACTTTAACTGTACTGAGCAAAGGTAATAAAAAGGCCTTAGGATACCTGGGATCTCATTCAGGTAGGGATAGCGACAAAGTAAAAGAGGCAGGACTTACACCTGTATTCGCGGACGGTACTGTTTTCTATGAAGAAGCTGAGATGGTCTTTGAATGCAAGAAGCTTTACAATGCACCACTCGTAGAAGAAGGTTTTCATGACCAGAGTCTGATCACCAACAATTATCCGATGAAGGATTTTCATGAGGTTTATATTGGTGAGATACAGAAAGTGCTTGTTAAAGAATAGTTTCATAAAATGTCAAAGTTAAAAGACAAAAAAAGTACGACGTCGATGTATTGTGACGTCGTACTTTTTTTAAATTTACAAATCTATGATCTCTATATCTTTGAAATAACCTTCAGTGCCAATGTCAACCCACATAGCAACAGAACCTTCCACATCTGGTCCATGCTTAAGGTCATTGACGATGAGTGAAGGATAAGGATGATGATTGAGGTACAATTCAGCATTGGTGCCCAAGACTTTTATGGTTATATCAATCCATTCATTCATTGCAAGATCGGCATAGGATTCATACTTTTCAGGAAATTCATTCCTAAGGGTGAAATATTTATAATCTGGATAGGAAAAATATTGTGTGCTGTGATTACGTCTGATCTGATTGTCACAACGTGCATTCAGTGGACGTATGTACATTGCCTCAAACATCGAATCATCATCGTTAATCCGAAAAGCGACACCAATAAAACCACGAGCATGATCAGGGGCATCCTTATGCAATTGACTTTTAACTTTAAGCTTTATGATACCATCCTTGAAAGAAATATTCTTTAATTTTACATATGTGGGTTCATCATCTTCAATTACTTCTGGATTTTTCACGACGCGAACCGTACCCGATTCCAGTGTCATAGAACAACCAACAGGTATTAATATATCATGATTTAATGGGATTGGTTTAATTGTATTATTCATAAGATACTCCTCGTAATCAGAATTGCATTGCCAGTTACAAACATTCTTAACCTAAGTATATCAATCTATGTTTAGATGTAAATAGATACAAAAAGGTAACTATGTTAAAAAAAAGTGCGTACTTGTTGCAGTGTTGCCATTTGCCTATACTAGCTTTGTTACAAGATATATATTGACAGCGAGGAGACAAAGCAATGAAAAAAATGACACAGTGGATGGTTGTCGGCATTATGATAATGGTACTGGCTGCCTGTAGTAGTCAAGCGGTACCTGAAGTTGAAGAAACTGAAACGGCCGTAGCATCACAAACGAATGAAACAGTTGTAGAAAAAAATGAAGAAGAAGCGGATGAAGTCAAAGAGGTAGAAGAAGTGTCTGACGAATCTTCGTTGACAATCTTGAATGAATTCACGTTGGATGCAGGGGAGATCGTTACGATCTATCAACTTGGAGAACTGAAAATTCATGCTGTTAGCACAGGAGATGCTTTAAATGATGAGTATTTCATCGTTGAGAATGAGGAGGCATTGGTTGGTATTGAATTACCTAGTTTTACAGCACATCTTAACGATTGGGAAACTTATGCAGAAAGCTTGAGTAAACCAATGGAAGGTATCTTCGTGGCCAATCATGCTACAGGAAAGAGCTATGTTGAAGGTTTAAGAATACTTGGAACTGAAGGTGCCAAAGAAGCCATTGCTACAGGCTCTACTTATGCAACGACTCAAAGTCTTGCTGGCGTTTTTGGTGAAGAATTCCACGGTGGTGAGGATATGGTCCAAATCACAGATGTGATTGAGCCAGGTCCGTTAGTGGTAGGGGGCATTGACTTTGAGGTGATTGATGACGGTGATAATTTCTCAATTATTATACCAGAGGCTAATGTCATCTATACGCATATGCTTGGTAAATCAACCCACTCAATATTACCGACGATGGCCTATATTGATTTCATGACGGAGACCTTGGTAGGTTACCAGAATGCAGATTATGCATTGATATTATCAGCTCACAGTGAACCGGAAGGACAAGATGCCGTATCAGCCAAGTTAGAATACCTAAGCACAACAAAGCAGTACGTTATTGAAAATGAAGCGATGGTAGACTTCATTGAAGCTATGAAGAATACATATCCAGAATACGACGGTGTCAATTATCTGGAAATGACCGCCGGATTCTTATACCAGTAACAATGACTTAGGCCTATAGGTCTAAGGTAACCTTTTAGTAACCAGATAATAAAAAAGTGCCTACTTTCTATCAGAATATGGTTGCGGTATGATTAAATGGTAAAAAAGAGATTAATGTAACGATAAAGTGTATGGATCAAAGGAGGAAGAACCATGTCAAGTTATGTAAAAAAAATGAGTGCACAGGCATATATGCGTGCGGCAAGTGAGGACCAACCAGAGTCAGCCTGCGGTTCAGCCTGTGGCAGTGGCGACAAAGAAGAAACAAGTGCCTGTGGCTCAGCCTGTGGTGCAGGAGACAAAGAAGATGAGCAAGAGAGCGCTTGTGGATCAGCTTGTGGTGCTGGCGACAAATAAGTCGAACAAAGCACTGCACTTCGTATGATAAAGCGCCAGAGTGAACTGTAACATAGCATATTGGACTTACTTGAGAGAGAATGGGCTTCGCTAGATCAGTCGTGGGCATGAACCATTCTCTCTTTTTTCAGTTATAAGAACAGAAGAAACGAGGTATTAATATGGCTTATTTCGCCTTTCAATTTCATATCACCGATGAGTGTGACCAAAGATGTGAACACTGTTATATATTTGCAGAAGATCACAACAAACCCATACAGCAAATATCCCTTGAAAATGCAGAGCGAATTATAGAAAATTGTGAAGCAATGTGTGAGGAGATGGTGAGAAAACCATATTTTTATATAACTGGTGGTGATCCGATTCTGCATCCTGATTTCTGGTCTATTGCAGCATTATTAAAAGAAAAAAACATTCCATTCGCAATACTAGGCAATCCATTTCATCTGACGAAAGATGTGTGTCAAAGACTCAAGGCATATGGTTGCCTTAAGTATCAACTTTCTATTGATGGCTTAAGAGAAACCCATGACAAAATTCGTAAGCCAGGTTCCTTTGATACGACACTGGAAAAAATACCACTGCTTCGCGAGGCTGGCATACACGTAGCCATCATGACGACTGTATCAGGCATGAATATGGATGAGATTGAAGGGATTGTAGATATAGTTGTTGAAAATATGGCGGATATATTTGCCTTTGCCAGATATTGCCCAACAGGGTTTGAAAAAGATAATCACATAGAGCCAATGGCTTATAGGAACTTACTCGATAGGCTGTGGGCAAAATTTGAGAAATACAAGGATTCAGAGACAACCTTTAATTTGAAAGAACATCTGTGGACATTATATCTCTATGAAAAAGGGTTATTCAAAATACCGGATAATCTTAATAAGGACAAGATATATGATGGATGCAATTGTGCCAGATCCCATATGACGATTCTTCCGACTGGAGAGGTCTTAGCATGCAGGAGAATGGACAGCACTGTAGGAAATGCTTTAGAAGAAGAAATGGCTAGAATATTTCAAGGGGAAAAGATGGATACTTATCGTAGGTATGATGAGTTTGAAAAATGTGCAAAATGTGAACTGTTACGATTCTGTAGAGGATGTCCTGCTGTAACACATGGCTACAATGGGAATCTGTACAACGCAGACCCGCAATGCTGGAAGGAAGTGACGGTGTGAAGATGAAGGCGGTTGTACTATCAGAGGTTACTCCTTACGATATGTTGACAGTTAGTGAAGTGACAATACCCAAGGTCAAACCTGGCTGGGTACTGGTAAAAATCAATGCTTTTGGACTCAACCATTCAGAATTGGTACTAAGACGCCACGAAATCAGTGCCGACTATATAAAGAAACCGATCATTCCAGGCATTGAATGCGTGGGGGTGATAGAAGACGGATCGGATAGTCAATTTATTAAAGGTGACAAAGTCGTAGCACTTATGGGTGGTATGGGAAGAAGCTTTGATGGCAGCTATGCAGAATATGCTTTGCTGCCAAGCGACCATGTGTTCTCTGCTCATTCTGACATGGACTTCACTACATTAGCAGCAATACCTGAGACTTTTTACACCGCATATGGCTCGCTGGTACAAGGACTTCAACTGTCTAAAGAGGATGTTCTTTTAGTTAGAGGAGGCACAAGCGCTTTGGGGCTGGCAGCGATACAGCTTGCAAAAGCATTCGGTACTTATGTGATAGCGACGACAAGGCAACCGGAGCGCTTGGAATTCTTGGAATCAGTAGGGGCTGATGAGGCAGTATTAGATAATCAGAATATATTTAAGTTCCTAAAAACTAAGTTTCCGAAGGGTATTACAAAAGTCTTAGAACTCGTTAGTGCAGGGTCATTGCCATATCTTGAACCCGCTATGCGTCAACAAGGCATTGTCTGTGTTACGGGTCAGCTAGGTAAAGGTGGCAATCCTATGGGTCTTATCAAAGCCATTCCAAATGGTATTTATGTCACATCCTTTCACAGCAATTACCCTAGACAGACAGATATCGATGCGATTATGTCATTGATAGAGATGAATAATATAAAACCTGTGATAGGGAAAGTCTTCAGGTTTGAAGAGATTGGATTAGCCCATGAATATCTTGAGAAGCATTATGTCAGTGGTAAATTGGTTGTAGTGGTTGAGTGATATAATAATAGGTGGATCGAACTTAAAATAATGTATTAGACAAATATTGGGAGTTTATTATGGTGCTACAGGGTAGGTTATTTAACGGTACTTATAGAGATCTTTAATCGTGAGGCTCTGAATATCACGACGTCTCCGGATTTACGAATGACCAGTGGTGGATCGACAGGTGGCGCAATAGCATTCAACTGTTGTTGGTACGCTAACGATGAATTTAGGCGTTGCTACCTTTCCAGTCCGAGTATGCATTCTTTGTCTGGTGGTGCTGAATTAGTCAATTATGTTACGAAATGTGAACCCAGACCGATAAAATCCTATGTATCAACTGGAAAATATGAGAGCTTAGGGTACTGGGGTCACAATTACGAAGCAGCGATATCCTTAATGCGTTGTTTCTACTGGAATAACTATGATTATAATTACCAGCTTCTAGAGGATAAAGTGCATACTTGGGGGATGGGGGACTATGAAGAGCAACTAAGAGCAATGGAATGGGTATGGAAAGATTGGGACACGTGTCTTGTTCAAGTGGGTACCTATAACAAATATCTCAGTAAGTTCATAAATAAAGAAGAACCTTGGGAAGAGATAGATACCTATAGAATGAGAAACAGCACTACTGTCATGAGTTCATATGGTACTTACAATGGCGATGGTGCTAGGATTACCTTAACGAACAAGGAAGGATGCATTACTGTAGCTGAAGGGTTCAGTGACATATCAGGTTTAGAGGTTTCTTGCGATGAAGCATTTCTTTATATAACAGATTCTAATCTTAGAGAAGTACTGGTTATGAAGATTTTGGAAGATGGATGTTTAACTGATAAAAACGTACTATCCTGTATGATTCATATCAATGCTATGTCAAGTCGTTTGGGAGCATCGGATCTGTGCAACGACGCAGGCGATTATCTTTATTTGGCAACAGAATGGGGAATTCAAATCACACCAGCTGTTGGCAACCTGAATATCATCGTATCACTTCCAGAAGATTTGCCAGCTGATGAGGTGAATCTTGATGGTAATAGAATTATCGTACGTTCTGGTGAGCGTTATTTCAGACGTCATATATTGCAGCCGACCAAAGTTTTCGGTGAGATTACAGAACCGGAGGATGCTGGGGAAAATGCGATGGACTTTGGTGAATGGACAGAGAACTTCCAACCAACATTGGATAAACTTACAGAAGAAGAGCGCAATGTATATTTGAAAGAGAATACTTTTTTTAGTACACATCCCGCTTATTTGGAGTGACACGCGTTGTAGATAAAGTTGTTTTCCATATTCATGGGTTCCTTGACATGAAATCTTATAACATGCTAAACTTCCCTCAGTGATGAAATTTTGTGAGGTACAAGCATGTCAATTACTGAGAAAAGAAAAAAAGAACTGGAAGCTCAGAGAAGAGGACAAATTCTTTCTGTAGCGCTACGACTTTTTTATGATAAAGGCTATAAAAACACATCGATGACAGATATTGCTAAAGAAGCTAAAATCAGTAAGGGCTTGATTTATCATTATTTTAAGAATAAAGCAGAACTTTTGTTCTCTTATGAGACTCAGTTAGAGGAATGTCTTCTGGAAATCAATGAATATTCAAGTCCACGGGAAGGTATTTATGAGTTTGGCAGACGTTTCTTACTCCGTGAAGTGGATGAGAGTGGTTATATACCGCCCCTTCAAGTATTCGTTATGGTTTTTGTCAAAGGTGAAATGGACAATCCGGAATACATGAATCGAAATCCTTTATACAAGGAATTTGGGCGGAAATATTTTGGGCCATTATTTGACAAAGGTATTAGCGCAGGTGAGTTTAAACAGGGCGACCCTTACTTATATGGTGATATCTATTGGCACTATTTGTTAGGGAATGTTTTGGAGCTTAAGGATGTCAATAAAAAGGAAGATGATCTGCCTGATTTGAATGCAGTAATAGGCATATTTGAAGCTTAGTTAAGTAGAGATACATTCATGGTAAATGAGATGTATCTCTACTTTTTTCTTTGGAAATCAATGATGTTATCAATAAAGAAAAATACATATTGTAATCGATAGAGGCATATGATAAAATATACAAAACATACGACGTCATACGTCGTATGTTTAAAGGAGGAGAATGATTATGTTGAAGAGTCAGATTACAAGGAAGAAAGCGCCAGAGATGGATCCATTGAAAATCGGTATGGGTTGGAAGGTCGAAGACCTGGCAAAGCCTCAGATTATTATCGAAAGTACTTTCGGTGACAGTCATCCTGGTAGCGCACATCTATTTGAATTCTCTAACAGAGTTAGGGACGCCGTGAATAATAATGGCGGTAAAGGAGCAAGATACTTTGCTACAGACATGTGTGACGGTATAGCACAAGGTCATGATGGCATCAATTATTCACTGGTATCTAGAGATATAATCGCAGACTTGATTGAGATACATATCAATGCCACAACATTTGATGGTGCTGTATTTATTTCCTCTTGTGATAAAGCGGTACCTGCTCACCTGATGGCCATCGGTAGAAACAATATTCCATCAATTCTTATGACAGGTGGTGTCATGGAGGCCGGACCCAACTTACTCACTCTTGAACAGATTGGCATGTATAATGCAAAGCACCTTAGGGGAGAAATCACTCAAGAGGAATTGAATACTTATAAGCATAGTGCATGTCCTACTTGTGGCGCCTGTGCATTCATTGGAACAGCAACAACCATGCAGATTATGGGAGAAGCATTAGGGCTGATGCTACCCGGAACAGCGGTTATGAATGCAACCAGTCAAGAGTTGTTGGCCCTGCCAGATATGATTGGACAAAGAATTTTGGCAATGGCAAAAGATGGGATTAAGCCAAGAGATATTGTGACGAAGAAGTCCTTTGAGAATGCTATTCGCGTCCATGCGGCGATTTCTGGATCGACGAACTCTCTTATACATCTTCCAGCCATCGCAAATAACTTTGGAATAGAATTGGATGCTTATGACATTGACCGACTTCATAGAGACATCCCTTATATCTTGAATATCAGACCTGTTGGTCAATGGCCAGCCGAATTCTTCTCATATGCAGGTGGTGTGCCACGCGTAATGGAAGAAATAAAATCATACTTACATTTGGATGAATTGACTGTTACTGGTAAAACTGTCGGAGGGAATCTCGAGGATCTTAGAAGCACTGATTACTACGAACGGTATAGTGCAAAACTGGAAAAATATAATGTGACTGCAAAGGAAATTATCTATCCTTCCTCATCACCTATTAGTACAAACGGAAGTGTAGCAATTTTAAAAGGTAACCTAGCGCCTGCTGGTGCGGTTATAAAGCATACCGGTGTTCCGAAAGATATGTTTCATAATGTACTTAGAGCAAGACCTTATGATTCTGAAGAGAATGCCCTAGATGCATTGTTTAAAGGAGAAATTCAGCCTGGTGATGCGGTGATCGTAAGGTATGAAGGACCCAAAGGGTCAGGCATGCCGGAGATGTTCTACTTAACAGAGGCAATAGCCAGTGACCCAGTGATTGGTAGTCAGATTCTCTTAATAACAGATGGTAGGTTTTCAGGAGCATCCAGAGGTCCTGTTGTTGGTCATGTATCGCCGGAAGCAGCAGAGGGTGGTCCATTGGCTTTGGTTGAAGAGAATGATTTGATTGAGATTGACATTGATAAAAGATCACTGGCTGTCATAGGCTTTGATGCCAAAGAAGCAAGTGAAGAGGCGATTGAACGTCAGTTTGAAATAAGACGTCAAAAGTGGCATTACACATCAGCAGATAAAGGTAATGGTGTGTTAGCAAGGTATGCAAAAACTGCCATTGCTCCGATGAAAGGTGGCTATATGGTATAGTCACATCCAAATTTGAAAAATGATCATCGGTGTGTCATAATATCTACACATTAATGAAAGGAAGACAGTATGTTACAGTCAAATGTCAAACTTGCAGATAGAATAGCCGATGTGATACGGAAAGATATCATTGAAGGGACCTACAAAAATGGTGAGAAACTGCCGAACGAGTTTCAGCTTGCGGAAGCACTTGGTGTAGGTAGAGGCACTATAAGAGAGGCCGTAAAGATTCTTGTATCAAAAAATATATTATATATTAAAAGAGGTCATGGAACATATGTGACAAAGAGTCCTGGAAAGGTTAATGATCCGTTGGGTCTGGCTTTCAGCGAGGACAAAGGGAAAATATCAGCGGATCTTTGTGAAATCAGGTTGTTACTGGAACCTCAGATTGCAGCTTTAGCGGCCGAAAGAGCATCTGATCAAGAAATTAAGAATATTAGGGATAAGTGTTCTAAGGTTGAAGAACTTATACTTGAAGGTGTACCCCATGTGGAAGCTGATGTAGAGTTTCATGAGGCAATAGCTGAAGCAAGTCACAACGATGTTGTATCAAGAATTGTACCGATTATTCAGGAAAGTATCGTTGTTTTTATCAAGATGACCAACTCTGAGTTGAGAGACATGACCCTTAAGACACATAATATGATTGTCGAAGCTATCGAAAAAAGAGATAGCACATCTGCGGCAAAAGCCATGAGAGAACATCTTGAACAAAATCAAAAGCATATTATGAGAGTGGACACTTTATAAAAGCGAATCTCATATGAAATAAATAAGCCAGTCGGATTAACCATACTAAGCTAATCTGATTGGCTTATTTAATATGAGGATATGGTTATTTTGATCCGAGAATGTCAGCAACTTTCATTGCATTATAGACATCTGTTGGAGTGACATCAAAGGGCATATTATGAATGGTTTCATTGGGAGCACAAGCATCTTCTGCAACTTGCATCAAAGTGGTGTCTGTGATATCAGCAATATTCAGATCAGAAAAGGATGTTGGTAGGCCAACAGATTGACAGAATTTGATGATTGATTCGATTTCCTCAGATGAACTATTTTGCAATACAAGTTGGGTAATAACACCGAAAGCTACTTTTTCACCATGCAAAAAACGATGACACTCTTGTAGGTTGGCAAGTCCATTGTGAACAGAGTGAGCAGCTGCAACACCTCCGCTTTCAAAACCTATACCACTTAGATAAGTATTTGCTTCGATAACATTATCCACTGCCTTGGTACATACTTTGCGTTCTGCAGCAAGTTTTGCCTGATAACCATCGTTAAGTAAAATATCTAGACAGAGTTTCGCAAGGGTGAGGGCTGTATTTGATCCTTCATATCCATAAAGCGTCTTAGCACCAGCCTGTTGACAGGCAGCAGCTTCGTAGTAAGTTGCTAGTGCATCACCCATTCCAGAGACAAGAAATCTGACGGGAGCATTGATGATTATATCTGTATCCATTACGACGCAATTAGGGCTGGATTTAAGGAAAAGGTAGGATTCAACCTCACCGGTGGGTGTATACATAACTGACAGCCGACTGCATGGTGCATCTGTAGAAGCCGTTGTAGGAACAATCATGACAGGCATATCTAAGTTGAAAGCTACGGCCTTGGCCGTATCTAGGGTTTTTCCACCGCCGATACCAATGACAACATCTGCATCGGCTACTGCTTTGATATGTTTATTCACTTCACCCATATGGCATTCGCCACCAAATTCCTCAAGTTTAAAAATAATATCCGAGTCGATAAAACTTTCGATAATTGATTCTGTGTAGTTTTCTTTAATAAAGGAATCCACGACTATATAAGCGCCCTTTTGGCCTAGGTTTTTGAAATACGTAGCTAGTTTCTTTATTTCACCAGGGCCTTGAATATAAGTATCTGGCGCAGCAATCATTTTACTCATAATTAGTTGTCCTTTCTTAAGTGAAGGGTGTATTAGTTGATTCTTTTATCTTGAAAACCCTCCGATAGGGTTCATATATGTACCATTGAATCCTTTCAAACTTTCTTTGAGTTCAGAGGATGGTGATCCGTATACAACAAAGTAAGTGGCTTCACCAAGATTCATAAGTCTGCTTGCAAAGTTGTTAACGAAAGTATCAAGATGTTTGATTGCGGCTTCAGATGATTTATATTTCTCATAGATGTGACATTTACTCTCATCTTCGGTCAAGGTCCATTCGTAGGCTAATGTATCTGGTTCGTTGTCCTGTGTCGATTTGACGAGTTCTGCCATTAGTACTTTCAAGTCATTGAGTGTATCAGGTGCTAACGTCAGTTCAAAAATCCATGAAATTTCTTTGTTCATTGAGTCCTCCTATAAAAAAATGAATACGACTTCGTATGGTATTAGATTTTAATTATCAATCATTAATCGCGGTATCGATGTATCACGGAAGTCAGAATAACACATATTGACCGAGTGGTCAATGACTGGTGAGTCGGTTTATTTTATTTGCTTAGTCACTTATTTGTAACTATGTCATATAAAGGTGCCTACTACAAAATTAATTCGCGCTGGGGTAAAATTGTAATGTAAAGAGTTATAAGTGTGACCATTGGAATTTTAGGTGATTATATGAAATACAAAAAATTTGAACACGAAATTGTTCTTGTCTTGGTAACGGGCGAGGACATTCATAAGTCGATAAATGAAGTGTGTGAATTGGAGAATGTTAAGATGGGATCCATCACTGGATTTGGTGGCATACAAGCCATAGAAGTCGGTATCTGGAATAATGAGAAAGCTGATTATGATATTAAGCAAGATAACCAAAGCCACATGGAGCTAACGAATTTAACAGGCAATATATCCATGCTAAATGACAAAGTGCACTCGCATATTCATGTGACGATTTCTGATAATCACTTCAATATGTTTGGTGGTCACTTGGTTAGTGGCACGGTTCAAAACCTGATGGAGCTATACATTTATCCTAGTAAAGAGGCGATACATCGTAGACCTCATAAAAGTTGGTATTTTATGGATTTAGAAAATGAAGTAGCTGATAAAGATGGAGCAGAAAAAGATGACTGAACATATAGGTAAGTTTTTAACGTCTGATGGTGTGACATTGCAATATAGGCAATCCGGTGAAGGTCCGCCTCTGATTATGTTGTCTGGCTTTGGACAAAATATGACAGGTTTTAACAATAACTATCCAGTTCTGGAAAAACACTTTACGGTTTATTCCTTTGATTACAGAGCGCACGGACAGTCTGAAGCGCCATCGAATGGTTATCGAATAGAGCGATTTGCAAAAGATTTTTATGATTTTCTTGAGTATTTAAAACGGGAAGAATTCTATCTCATTGCTCACTCAATGGGCAATGCAATTGCATGGTCTTATATGTCGATCTTTGGACAGGAAAAGATAGTAAAATATGTCCTTGAAGACCAAGCACCCTGCATGGTGTGCAATCCAGTGTGGACGGAAGAGGAAAGAGAAATGTATACTGGGTTATTTCAATGGGAAAGTGTGTGGGAGCCTCTTGGACCTTATACAGATGAAAATGAGGATCCATTGATTCAGAAGCAATTACTGCTATTACGTGACCACCTTGGAAGGGATTGGCGATCGGTTGTAGAAGATATTAATATACCAACGCTTATTGTCATGGGCGCTGATAGCCATTATGCTTCTGAGAAACTTTGGCAATGGATGAATCAGCATATTCGTGAATCCAAGCTTGAGATTATTTCAAAAGAACATGGTGGCAAACATGATATGCATCTAAAAAGTGCAGATGTGTTTAATCGACTTGTTCTTGATTTCTTGGTTGATTAGATTGCAATGGTTTGGTTAAGAATACAGTGTGATAGATTGTCTAGGTAAGAAGGTTAGGTTATTGTAATGCATGACATTTGGAATCCATGGCATGGCTGTAAGAAAATAAGTGAAGGCTGTGATCACTGTTATATGTATTGTCTTGATGCGAGGCATGGCAAGGATGGTAGGGAATTCTATCCTACAAAGAATGGGTTTGATAAACCGCTTAAAAAGAACCGAAGAGGCGATTATAAGATAAAAAGTGGCGAAATGATCCGCGTGTGTATGACCTCGGATTTCTTTTTCGAAGAGGCGGATGAATGGCGTGAAGAGGTCTGGCGAATGATGGAAGAACGGCGTGATGTAATCTTCTATCTTCTGACAAAAAGACCAGAACGCATTATGTCGTGTTTGCCAAAATCTTGGGAAGAGGGCAGATGGGCGATGAACAATGTCAGCTTTAATGTCTCAGCAGAAAATCAAAGACGAGTTGATGAGCGGATTCCGATTCTTTTAAGTTTACCTTTTAAGCATAAGGGGGTCATGTGTGCACCACTTATTGGCAGTGTTGATCTTGCTGAGTATTTAGAAAAAGGGCAGATAGAGCAGGTCATATGTGGTGGCGAGAATTACGATGGCAATAGGATATGTGATTTTGAATGGGTAAAGTCACTGAGTGAACAATGTAGGACCCATGATGTGAAATATACTTTTATTGAGACAGGCACTTATTTTGTAAAAGACAATCAGGGTTATAAAATCAACAGTAAACTGACTCAAACTCAAATTGCTTACAAAGCTGATGTGAATGTAAAGGGGAAAGAGATACAGTACGAATTGGTGGATGATATGGGCTATCCGATTGAAAGTAATCAATGTTATACACCAATGTATAGAGATCAATGTCGACTATGCGGTTCCAGGCCAATTTGTAATGGATGCAGCGACTGTGGACGATGCGATGGACCCATGTTGACGGAAGAAGAACTTGCATAACGCCTATATTCACAAAAGGCATCATTGCATCATCTTGAAGGATGAATGTAATGATGCCTTTGTTTAAGTAAAGAGTTATATCAACTTATGTATTGAACAATCGCCATATAAAGCACTGTACCACCGGCAATGGACAGCAACATTTGGCGCTTATAGACATGCAGACCAATGATCGCAAGGATGGCGATTGCTTCTGGAATTCCGTGAGTACCTGTCGTTATTTGAACATTTTTCAAACAATAGACAACCAGCATACCGAATACAGCAGGAGGCAAGGCATAACCTAGATACTTGACATAAGCAGGAATCGGCTTTGATGGTGGAAATATTAGGAACGGAATAAATCTCGTGGCAATTGTACCTAGTGCTATAAGTGCTATGATGATAATTTGCTGACTTAAGGACATCATGGTTCCAATACCTCCTCGGTCTGAATTGATTTTCTAAGTAATGATAGAGCAATCAGTAATGATAGCATGGTTGGAATGAGAAAGTTGGAAGCACCGAAGATAACTAAGCATATGCCGGCGATTATTATTCCAACAATGGAACTTGTATGATTGGCTTCATTCATCCATTGCTCGAGAAAAATGACAACGAATAAAGCCGTCATGACAAATTCCAAGCCCTCTGTATTAAAAGTCACTAAAGAACCGAACAACCCACCAATTGTAGCGCCTGTAACCCAGTAAATCTGATTGAGTAATGTGACAAATAACATGAATAGACCAGCATCAACATCACTTGGCACTTTCGCAGTATAGTTAATGGAGAAGGATTCATCGCACATGCCGTAGATTAGGTAGTACCTTCTTAAGCCTGGCAAATTATATTTCTCCAACATAGATATGCCATAGAAAAGATGTCTTGAGTTGATCATAAGGGCCAATAAAAGCGCGTTGACAGGATCAAAAGGGCCTAAGAGTAATCCAACGGCTACAAACTCTATTGAACCACCGAATATGATTAGACTCATGAACATCGGGTATAAAAAATTAAAGCCGGAAGTATTCATATAGATACCGTAGGCGATGCCTAGGAACATGAAGCCTGCCAGTATTGGAATGGTTTTGGGGAAAGCCGCATAGAACGCATTCTTGATTTCGTGTTTGTCATGTTTCATAGTGACACCCTCATTTCTTGAGATTGACATCATCGGTGAAGATGATATGTTGGGAATGGACCCATTATAGCAAGGGTTGTTCTTCCATACAATTACTGAATTGTATCCAAGACAATATTATAACATACCATCAATCTTACAGGGGGTAGGCACATATATGTTACCTACTAATGAATAAGTACCTACTTACGAATGATTCTCAAATAAGGTATGATTAACTTAGTGATTATGAGCATTTAGCTGAAAATATAGTAAGCACATACGAGGTGATTATCGATGTCCCAAGATTATCAATCAAGAATAGCCAAAGCATTAACATTAATTGAAGAAAGTGAACAGATTATTATTGGTGCAGGGGCAGGTTTATCCACTGCCGCAGGGCTGAATTATGGTGGCCAAAGGTTTGAAGAACATTTCTCTGATTTTAAAGAAAAGTTTGGCTTAACAGATATGTACAGTGCCTCATTTTATCCTTTTAGAACCAAAGAAGAATTCTGGGCTCAATGGGCGAGGCATATAGATGTTAATAGGTTCAGAGAGCCCGCACGCCAGTTGTACAAGGATTTATTGTCGTTGGTAAAGGATAAATCTTATCATATCATTACAACCAATGTTGAAAGTCAGTTTGAAAAAGCTGGATTCCCAAATCAAAAAATCTTTGAAGTACAAGGCAATTATGCATACTTGCAATGCGCAAAAGCATGTCATGATCAACTTTATTATAATGAAACACTGATTAAAGATATGGTCAATACAATTCATGAATGTCGGATAGCATCTGAGTTAATCCCTCATTGTCCGGTATGCGGACAGGATATGGATGTGAATCTAAGGCATAATAATTATTTTGTTCAAGATGAAAAATGGTATGAAGCACAGCAAGCCTATGACGACGTCATTGAAAGAATACATCAGGCGAAAGTGGTATTTCTCGAATTCGGTGTGGGTTACAATACTCCCGGCATTATTCGTTATCCCTTTGAACAGATGGTTTATAAGAACAAGAATGCGACATTGATAAGATTTAACAAAGATCATCCTGAAGGACCGAAAGAAAATGAAGAAAAGACCGTTGCATTTACAGAAGATATTTCTATGGTGATTGATGATCTACAAAGAAATGGGATATAGAGAAAATAGAGGTTTATAGGACAGAGATCTTCTATTAAAGTTAAGGCACTAGGATTCGCTAGTGCCTTAACTTTAATAGAAGATTAATTAACTTTTTCTTTATAACTGTTGCCCCAATCCTCCATGGACTTGAATAGCGGACGAAGACTTTCTCCTATTTCACTAAGTGAATATTCAACTCTAGGAGGAACTTCTGCATAAGCAGTGCGTTTCACTATACCATCTGCTTCCAATTGGCGCAAATTATCAGTCAGTACTTTCTGGCTAAGGCCATCCAATGAATTCTTTAATTCATTGAATCGATAAGTGCGAAGCAATAGGTTTCTCAGGATTAAGAGCTTCCACTTATTGCCAATGATTTCTACCATTGTTGCCACTGGGCATGCCGGTAACTCATCTTTGGATAAAATAACAATCACCTCCCGATTCTATATCAGAAATCACCACGTAGGTTTCATTTCTAATCTAAGTATATAACAGAATGTTAGTAGGAACAATAAGTTACAAAAAGGTAACTAGTAGAACAAGCAAGTAAATCAACCAAGTAAATCAACTTAAATTTAATCTAAAACTTGAATATTTAAGTAATATCCTCTACAATGAACTGAACAGCAGTTATTAAATGGTATTACCATAAGATGGATGGTAATGCTAAATATAGAGGTGGTTAGATGAAAGTTAAGCTAAGTGACATCGCTGCAGAGATGGGTATATCCGTTGCTGCGGTATCCATGGCGATAAATAATAAAAGTGGTGTGAGTGAAGAGACGAGGCTTCAAGTGATTGAGGTAGCCAAACGTCTTGGATACGATATGAAGAAAGTTAACTTAAAAAAAGAATCACGAGATAAAAGGTTCATTAAGTTGCTGAGAATCAGGAAACATGGTCTGGTTGTATCGGATACAGCTTTTTTTACCAGTGTTATTGAAGGCATTGACAAACAGGCTAAGAAAATGGGCTTCGAATTCTTGATTTCTAATCTGACGTTGGATGCTAATAATGAGCAACAGATTGCGGATGAGTATCATGAGGATGTGGCAGGGATGGTCATACTATGTACGGAGCTGATGGAAGAAGATGTACAAGGTGTCATGAATCTTAAATGCCCTGTAGTACTTCTTGACAGTAAATTTGACTATAACCGCAATACCATCTTGATGAATAATCAAAAAGCTGTCAGACAAGCGGTCAAACACTTGGTTAGTAAAGGCCATAGGCAAATCGGTTATTTGAAAAGCAACACGATGATCTATAATTTTAACAGTCGTTTTAAAAGCTTTAAAGAGAGTATGACGATGCATGATTTAGTCCTCAGGGATAATGACGTCATTGAACTTACGCCTACCATTGAAGGGGCGTATGAAGATATGATGCCAGCCCTTGCAAACAGAGAATTAAAAGACTTACCAACAGCTTTTGTTGCAGATAATGATATCATCGCTCTTGGCGCAATCAATGCCATGCAGGAAACCGGTATAAAGATTCCAAATCAAATATCCGTTGTAGGTATTGATGATATGCCGTTTTGCAGTTTAGTATCACCTCAATTGACAACTGTGCATATATACACAGGTGAGATAGGCCGCCAGGCGGTGAAGATGTTGGTGGAAGACATTGATGGTGAATCGGAATCCACAAGGACAGTTATGGTGGATACAGAGTTGATTCAAAGGGAGAGTGTTCAAGAAATCACCCAATGATGAATGATTGCATCTGTATTTTTGTTAAATGAATATGAATAATTGAGAACTTTGGTTAATTTAATTGACTGAAGTTCTTTTTTTAAGCCAAACAACTAAAATCAACTTGAAATATACTTAAATAGAAAGTATAATGTAGCTGAAAGAAACTGAAATATATAACTGAGTTTAAGGTAAATTAACTAAGATTAAGTTGGTGTATCGGAGGAAAAGCTATGATAAAAATTGGTATTGCTGCAACCAGACGATTTGTATTCTCTAAAGAAGATGCCCATAAGTATAAGGATTTGGTGATTGAGAAGATCAAAGGTTATGACGACGTTGAAGTGGTCGATATTGAGAGCATCAATTCAGAAGGGCTGCTTTATGACGATGATGCCCATGCGGATCAGATCATTGAACTCTTTACGAGAGAAAAAGTCGATGCGGTCTTTTTCCCACATACTAACTTCGGGACAGAGAACACTGTTTGCCGTGTTGCTCAGGGTGTAGGCAAACCGGTACTGCTATGGGGACCAAGAGATGAAGATCCACTTGAAGACGGATCAAGACTTCGTGATACCCAGTGTGGTCTGTTTGCTACAGGTAAGATACTAAGACGATTCAACGTACCATTTACATATATTCCTAACACAAGGTTGGATGATCCAATCTTTGAACGAGGCTTCAAGAACTTTGTCGCAGCTGTCAACGTTGTTAAGCATATGAAGAAGCTCAGACTACTTCAGATCTCAACAAGACCTGCAGGTTTCTGGACGATGATGTATAACGAAGGTGAGCTTCTTGAAAAATTTGGCATTGAGATTTACCCGATCTCTTTGGTGGAAATCAAGGATAAGTCCGATGAATTCTTTGCCTCTGATGATCAAGAGGTTGTGAATGTCATTGATACAATTAAGGCGCAATTGGATACATCACTTATAAAGGACGAAGATATTCGAAAGATTGCTTCACTAAAAGTAGCGATGCAATACTACGCAAAGACAAAAGGATGTAAGGCCATCGCTATTCAATGCTGGTCCGCTCTTCAGGACAGTATGCACATCATGCCATGCCTTGCCAATGCGTTGCTGACAGATGAATTCTTGCCAGTAACTTGCGAGACAGATATTCACGGTGCTATCACATCGATTATGGCTCAAGAAGCTGCCATGAGAAAAACACCGACTTTCTTTGCAGACCTTACAGTAAGACATTCAGACAATGACAATGGAGAACTTCTTTTCCACTGCGGTAACTTCCCATTATCTCTGGGCTGTGAAGGATGCAATGCTACACTTAATAATCACTTCCTCTTTGAAGACCATGCACCTGGTACACATGAGGCTGAAATAAAAGGCGGCGAGATGACCATTTTAAGATTTGATGGTGACCACGGTGAGTATAAGTTATTCATGGGGCATGCTAGAGGGATTCAAGGTAAATACACCAGAGGCTCATATGTGTGGGTAGAAGTGGATGACTGGGTTAAGTGGGAACGTAAGTTGGTTGAAGGGCCATATGTTCATCACAGTGTTGGTGTCCATGCGGACGTTATACCGGTCTTGTATGAAGCAGTTAAGTATATTCCTGGTATTGACCTTGATCTGGTTGACACGACGGAAGATGACATTGTGGCTTGGTTAAATGGAGGCGAAGCAAAATGGTTGCAGTAGATACAAATATTATTGAATTAGAGAAGAAAGCCATCGAGATTCGAAAAAGAGTCTTTCAATTAATCTACGAAGCAAAGACAGGGCATACTGGTGGTGCATTATCAGCCACTGATATGATGACTGCACTCTATTACAGTGTGATGAATGTTGATGCCAATGAGCCAGAAAAGGCTGACAGGGACAGGTTCATCCTTAGTAAAGGACATTCTGTTGAACCTTTATGGTGTATCTTGGCTGATAAAGGATTCATTGACGAAGAAGAGTTGGCAACGTTTTCAACGTTCGGTTCAAGGCTGATCGGTCATCCTAATAACAAGGTTCCAGGCATTGAGATGAATACCGGTTCATTAGGGCATGGTCTTTCAGTTGCTTCAGGTATGGCACTTGCTGCAAAGATGGATGAAACGGATGTAAGAGTATTCACTATTATGGGTGATGGTGAACAAGCAGAAGGCAGTGTATGGGAAGGGGCTATGTTTGCCGCACACTATGGCTTGGATAACTTGGTTGCAATGATTGACCGTAATGGTCTCCAGATCAGTGGTACGACGGAAGAAGTTATGTCACTGGAACCGTTTGGTGATAAATGGCGTGCCTTTGGATGGAACGTCGTTGCAGTTGATGGGAACGATATGGCCCAGTTGGTTGAAGCTTTATCACCGGAAAAAGCGGTGAAAGGCAAGCCGACTTTAATTATCGCCAACACAGTCAAGGGGAAAGGCATTTCTTTTGTTGAGAATCAGCCGGCTTGGCATCACAAAGTACCAACAGAGGAACAGTATCTTCAAGGTATTGATGAATTGAACTGTGCACTTGAACAATTGGAGGTAGGACATGAATAAAATACCTAATAGGGAAGTTGTCAACGATGTCTTGGTGGAAAAGGCCAAGACGGACAGTCGAATTGTCGTTCTTGCCAGTGACTCCCGAGGGTCCGCTAAGTTAGGTCCTTTTGCGACCAACCATCCTAAGCAGTTTGTAGAGACAGGTATTGCAGAACAAAACATCGTTGGTGTTGCAGCTGGTTTGGCTCATAGCGGTAAAGTGCCGTTTGTAGCATCGCCTGCCTGTTTCCTCAGCATGCGAAGTGTTGAACAGGTAAAAGTCGATGTGGCTTACTCCAATACCAATGTTAAGCTGATAGGTATCAGTGGAGGTATCAGTTATGGTGCCCTTGGTATGAGTCATCATTCTGTTCAGGATATCGCCGTCATGAGAGCAATCCCTAACATGACAGTTGTATTGCCAGCAGACAGATATGAAACAGAGCAACTGGTTAATGCAATGTTAAAAGATTCAAGACCTACGTATGTGAGAGTCGGTAGAAATCCTGTGGCAGATGTGTACCAGAGTACGGATTACAAATTTGAAATAGGCAAAGCTGTAAAGCTTCATGATGGTGACACAGCAACAATTATCGCTTGTGGTGAAACCGTGAGAATCGCCCTGGATGCAGCACTTATACTGGAAGATAAAAGCATTCAGGTTAGAGTGTTGAATATGCATACCCTAAAACCATTGGATGAAAAAGCCGTTATTGACGCTGCAAATGAAACAGGACTGATTATCACCATTGAAGAACATAGTGTCTATGGAGGACTTGGTGCTGCCGTATCTGAAGTGGTTGTTGAAAATGCCCCGGTGCCTATGAAGATTATGGGCATTCCAGATGAACCTGCAATTGCCGGTGTGACAGACGAAGTCTTCGCCCATTATGGATTGACAGCTGAGAATATTGCTAGCTATATTGAAGAAAAACAAGCCTTGAAGGTATCTGTATCATGAGTCGCCAAAAGGTGATGCTTGGCTTGGACCAGTCCACATCAGGTACAAAAATCATCGCCGTTGATGTTGAAGGTCAAATCAAGCATAAGGATTCTATTGAGCATAAGCAGTATTATCCTGAACCAGGTTACGTTGAGCATGATATGGAAGAAGTGTTTAGCAATTGCGAAAGTCTTCTTAAAGGCGCCATCGAGCATCTGCAACATGATTATGATATTCAAGGGCTGTCCATTACCAATCAACGTGAAACCATTGTTTTTTGGGACAAACAGACAGGTCTGCCTTTGATGCGTGCTCTTGTTTGGCAAGATCGGCGGGGAACGGATATCTGTATGACCATGAACGCACAAGGACACGGAGTTCTGGTGGAAGAGAAAACTGGTCTACGAATTGACCCTTATTTCAGCGCCAGCAAAATCAAATGGGCTCTAGAAAATAGCGTCAACATTCAAAAGGCTTTGGCAGAAGGGACCCTTGCTATAGGGACCGTTGACAGCTATTTGGTTTATCGATTGACTTCAGGTGAAATATTCGCCACGGATGATACCAATGCCAGTAGAACCTTGCTGTATAATATTACGGACAGGTGTTGGGATGATGAGCTTCTTGCGGCTTTCGGTGTTTCGAAGGATACATTACCGGAGATTAGGTCGTCTAATGATTGCTATGGCGAAGTTTCTGAGGATATTGTGGGGGCTAAGTTACCAATTGCAGGTATCATAGGTGACAGTCAGGGGGCATTATTTGGCCAGCAATGCTACGAGATCGGTCATGGTAAGGTGACTTATGGTACTGGCTCATCCATATTAATGTATACCGGAAAAGAGCAAGTGAGTTCAGATAAAGGCATCGTTACCTCTGTTGCCTGGTCTTACGATGATGAGCTGGAATACGCCATTGAAGGTATGATTAATAGTTCTGGGGATACGCTTAAGTGGGTTAAGGATAACTTGGGCTTATACACAGAAGATGCTGAAGTGACAGAACATATTGAAGCATTAGAAACCAACGAAGGTGTCTATATCGTGCCGGCCTTTTCCGGTCTTGGCGCTCCTTATTGGGATCAAGAGGCAAGGGCGACCATTGTAGGGATGACGAGAAAAAGCAACAAATCACATATCATCCGTGCAGCAGTGGAGTCTATGGCGTACCAGGTAGCTGATTTAATCGAACTTATGGAAGATGAAGCAGGAACCAAGCTAAAGGTTCTGAATGCCGATGGGGGTCCAACAAAGAATGGGTTCCTTATGCAGCTTCAGGCGGATCTGTTGGATACACGAATTCAGTGTTCTAGAAATCAGGAACTCTCAGCCATGGGTGCTGTATTTCTTGGTGGCTTAAAGCTTGGTATGTGGGCTTCTAAAGAATCATTGAAAGAGCTTAAAGATGTGGAAACGACTTATTTGCCAGAGCGTCAAGAAATTCATCCTATTTGGATGGAAGAGTGGCATAAAGCTGTGGAACGAACCTTAAAATGATTAAAGTCAATGTACTTAAGTCATAGATATATCAACCATACATACACACACATGAAAAGGCCGAAAGGCCTTTTTGTGCGTGCATAACTATTCACTTATGGAATAAATCTCAGTTGAAATAGAATAGGAAGTGTTGTATGCCTCATATAAAATAGACTATAGCAGTGAATTCACATAAAGAGAGGTATTTATTTTGGGAAAACTGATATTTGATCCATCCAACTACCAAGTTAAAGAGATGACAATAGACGGCATCACGATCGAGTATAGAGTGTTTGCCGATATTGTATATGTAGCGAAACCACTAGAGCCTAAGCATCAATCATTGAATATCTATGTACCGGAAGTATATTATTCAGGTGAAAGTATCAATGGATGCAATATTAAGAATGCGCCTATTTTCTTTCCAATAACCATTGGGGGTTATATGCCGAATGTTTCAGATCAACCTGGAAGTGACAGAAGAAATAGTAGAAATGCCACTTTCAGAGCACTTGAAAAGGGCTTCGTTGTTGTGGCACCTGGAGCAAGGGGGCGTGTTAATAAGAATGAGGAAGGTGTTTTCACAGGTAAAGCACCAGCATGTATTGTTGACCTTAAAGCGGCTATACGATATTTGAGGTTCAACAAGGATCTTATACCTGGTGATACAGATAAGATTATTACAAATGGCACCAGCGCCGGCGGCGCGTTATCTTCATTGCTGGGTGCAACGGGGAACCATCCGGATTACGACCTTTACTTACAGGAGGCAGGGGCATGCGAGGCAGAAGATCATGTCTATGCTAGTTCCTGTTATTGTCCGATTACGAATCTTGAAAATGCGGATATGGCTTATGAATGGATGTACTATCGTTTAAAGGACTATTATAAGCTTAAGTTCATGGGAATTGGTGAAGATGGTCCGATCATGGTACCGGATAATGGGGTTATGTCTGATGACCAGCTAAAAGTAGCTGAAGAAATCAGGCGATACTTTCCAACATATATCAATGAGCTTGCCCTCTATGATGGTCAAGGTAAGCAACTTGTTTTAGACCAAGATGGTAATGGTACTTTTAAAGAGTATGTGAAGTCTTTTGTTGTAGATTCAATGAATGCAGCGAATGAAGTTGGAAGTCTAACGGTACTTCCAGCTTGGGCTGTGTCAGAAGCAGGTCGCATCGTTGATATAGATTTTGAATCCTATGTCCAATTTGCAACGCGTATGAAACCAACCCTTGCTTTTGATGCCCTAGATTTATCCACAGGGGAAAATGATTTGTTTGGCACAGCATCTATAGAACGTTTACACTTCACAAGTTATGCTTTTGGACATAGTGAGGCTAAAGGAGGTATGGCAAATCCGAAAATTGTCAAAATGCTTAATCCTATGTCGTATTTAGACGATGATAAAGCCAATATGGCCAAGTACTGGCGTATTAGGCATGGGGCAGTCGATAGAGATACATCTTTAGCAATACCAGTCATCCTTCAGAACAGGCTGACAGATGTTGGTGCTTCTGTTGACTTTCATCTTCCGTGGGGCGAAGGGCATGGTGGTGATTATGACTTGGATGAGTTGTTTGCTTGGATGGAACAGGTATTGAAGAAATAATATTGGGTATTAATATGAAGTGTTAAAGACTGGGACAGCGGTGAATCATCAAATCATCGTTGTCCTTTTTGTGATGTATGTTAAAATGTTAATTATGCGTGACTGAATAGTCACAATTATGTTTGTAATGGATCGACAAGAGAGAAGGGATACACGATGGAAATCAATGTCATTGCACCAAAACTAATAGATAATATGCCACTTATTAATCAAGGATTGGATTATTTTGAAGACGAAGCAGCTTTTTCAAAAGGCATGATTTGTGACGAATATATTGACGGTCAAGAAGCGGACAATGTCAGCTTCGAACAAGTGGTCTTTCGAAATGTCACATTCAGCAATGTCGCTTTTAGATATCTGGATTTATTGGATGTCAGGTTTGAGAACTGTGACTTGTCCAATGCGGATTTCCGCGAATCCATCATACATAGGACGGAATTTGTCAACTGTAAGCTGATGGGGACCAACTTCAGTGATTCGAGCATACAGAATGTCACCTTTGCTAACTGTCATAGTGCGTATGCATCATTTTCTTTATCTAAGTTAAAGCATGTAAGTTTTAAAGAAACGATGTTAAAGGAGAGTCACTTCAGGAATATGACGCTCACGAAGGTAGGATTTAGTGAATGCCTGATGAAATTGGCGCAAATGAATGGAACAAGACTAAGTGGCATTGATTTTACAACCAGTGATATAGAAGGTATCAGTGTACAGATTGAGGACTTGAATGGGGCGAAAGTAACACCACTTCAAGCCGTGGAGTTGTCTAGACTTATGGGGCTAATGGTAGTATAACCCACATTAATTAAAGTGGATCATACTAGTGTGACAGAAGCCACTCTTTGTGATATATTAATATAGAATATTAATTAGATTTATAACAAAATCATGAGGAGGCATTATGAAGAAAACACTGAATGTTCAATTGGATAGACCGGGACTTTGGATGGATGGCAATGTTACTTTTGGTCAAGTGGGGCACTGGTTTGGGCATACGACCCAAGATTTGAAGATGGATGTCATATATCCCCAGGAGAGTGTTAAAGAAAAGTGGCCATGTATTGTCTGGATCTGTGGCGGTGGCTGGGTTCAGATGGATCACCATGCTCATGTGCCGAACTTTGTTGAATTGGCACGTGAAGGGTATGTTATTGCAAGTGTCCAATATCGTGACAGCAATCAAACGCCATTTCCTGGTCAGTTGGAAGATGTCAAAAAGGCGATTAGATATTTGAAAGCACATGCTGACAGATATCACATCGATACAGAACGTTTTGGTGTCATGGGCGAGTCTGCGGGTGGTCATTTGTCTTCTTTGGTCGGAACGACAGGTGATAGAGCAGAATTTGATACCGGCGAATATCTATCACTTTCCAGTGCAGTACAAGCTACCTGTTCATGGTATGTACCTAGCAACTTTGCTTCAATGAGGCCAAGTGAAGATCCTGAGGTCTTGATTCAAAAAGGGTTATCACCTGAAGCCAGATTACTCAATGAAGTTTCTAGAGGTGCAACCGATAAGGTGAAGCAAGCAAGCCCTATCACTTATATCAATAGTAACACAACACCATTCTTATTGATTCATGGCATAGAAGATGTGGTTGTACCCCATGATCAGAGTGTAGAATTGTACGATGCACTGGAAGCGCAAGACATTCCTGTGGATTTGATCTCTATCGAAGGTGCTAATCATGCGGATCAGCACTTCTTCCAGACTGTGGTTATGGATGAGATCGTTGATTTTTTTGATAAGTATTTGAAATGATTTTTAACTGCTACAAGTATGTTTATGTCAACGACATAGGAAAATAAAAAGCAGTGCTGATCATTGAATCAGCACTGCTTTTTTGAAAGTGTTGTAGCTTATGGCATCAGTTGAAATCGACGCTATAAGTAATTCTTAATAGTATGCTAGAATAAATCGGCCAATGTATCTGAGTATTCCTCAAAGATATTCAACAAATAAATGTTCCAGTGTCTGGCATCGGAATCCTCATCACCGAAGACGTAATCTTCTTGACCGTAGTCAATGACATCGAATCCAGGGATTGCTTTGCTGGCACCGTCAGTTCTGTATGACGCTGCATCAGCGAGGCTAAATGACACGTTGTTGCTATCATCAAGGCTTACCCAACTGGTGATATCATCACCTGTTGCGGCTTCTTCTGTACCATTGGTTGCCTGCGGTGTTGCCTCAGCTTTGGTGATGGTTACAGCACCGTCAACATATTCACCGTACATTTGATCCACATAGAGAGCAAAGCTATCACCTAATGTTTCAGATGGTACATGACCACCATTCCATTGCCATTCAATTGTTGCGTCCACACCGGCGTTTAACCAAGCAATTTGCAAGTTAAGTGAGGAGAACATAGACATATCACCCTCGGAAGCGCCCATAAGGATTCGTGTCCATGTTGGATTCTCTGTCGTCTCTGCATTCATATAATTCAATGGGTTATAAAGGGCAACAATGTTATTGCCGTATTCGTCACCAGCATAGATTTCTTCTATGTCGGCGGAATATGATGCGACCATTTCTTCATATGTAGCGTAATTGGAAGAGTTGGTTGTGCTGGTTGCAGACTGAGTAGTTCCTTCATCAGGGGTACCAACAACCAGTTCATTAGGATTCATACCTTCCGGCATATCACCACCAGGTGTGAAGCCTTCAGGCATCTCACCCATTTCTCCACCAGGGCCACCACCCATCATCATACCACCAGGGCCACCCATACTGCTGCTTGTTGCATAGCGTCCTTCAAGGAAAGCGGTGATTCTGTCATCAGAGGACATAGTAGCAACTTGCTCATCGCTCATAGCGCTGCCATCTTCATTAAACCAAGTCCAACCTTCTGCATAATCAAGACTATCCACATACCATTGAAGGTTTTGGTTGAATTCTGCAAGGTACAGATCAAGGTAAGTTCCATAGTAACCGTTTGTCTCAGGATAAGCATTAAGGTCGTACTCGATGGATAAACTGATTGTATCCTCTAAGTCACCATCGTCATTCAGGTCGAACCCAACACCGACTTCTTCAACGCTTAGATTTTGCTCGTTGATATAGGTCATGTATTCTGCTGAAAGATATTCTGCTAATTGTGCCTGGAAGTCTGTATTAAAGGTGTAATCCGTATCAAGATAGTACTCAAAGGCCATTGCCATATCCGCTTCATAAAGAGAAGTGATGGCACTGTAGGCGATTGTACCCCATGCACCGTCGGAAATCTCTACTTCTTCACCGTCAATCGTTACTGATGTAGAATATGTACCATCTTCATTCAGATAGACACCGACAGAACCGGATTCAATCTGATAATCATAAAAATCTTCATTATTAGATGTTGCAGCAAACATGGTTGCATGGGCGCCTCCACCAGATCCACCGGTTGAAACGAAATAGTCCACACTGCCTGGTAGGTTGCCAAGCAAGATGTTGTATTTCACATATCTGGCAGCAGACTTTTGATCCACCAGACAGGAAGGCGCATCACCTGTATAAACAGTATTGCCATCTTCATCAGTGTAACTGTCTTGCTTACCTCTGTTACCACAAGCAATGTTGATATAACCTTCTGAAGCATAAGTAGTAGCTGCAGCTTGATTGTTTTGAGAGCCATAACCGGCGGCACCAGTGTTTAAGATGACAGGTGCAGTTGACGCTGTATAGACTTGACCATTCGTACTTGTGATACTGGCATTGTAGTCGATAATAAGAGATCCTTTGACCGCATCGGTATAAGTGGCAGAAGTGATATCTTCGTTGCCATCACCATCGGTATCAATACCTGTTACATAAGCGCCAGGGACTGCTACGGAGACGCCTTGTTGGTCTGGCAGTTCTGGATTTAGCACTGCTGACACAATAGATAAGACCCAAGCGTCTGAATCGGCATAATAAGTCCATTCCTGGTCTTCGTTATTTGCTAAGTTCAGTGTTTCTTCTATAGAAGCTTTTAACTCAGTATCAGCAACCGCAGATGTTGACTGGGAAACCGCAGTTGTTTCTGAATCGGATTCTTTACTAATTGTTTCAACGGTTGTTTGAGAAACTTCTGTCGAACTTTCTGTAACATCAACGCTATTGCCGCAGGCGGCAATACTTAACATCATGATACCCATAAGTAGGCACGAGACGATTTTTTTCATTTGTTACCTCCAATATTGTCTGTATTTGTATTTACAATAGATAGTATAAGAATGGAAGTTCATCAAAAGATAAAAAGAATGTGGCGGAAATGTCACAATTAACGTAATGCCTCGACATCTTTCAAACTGGGGTTGAAAAAAGATGAAATGTAGGGTTAAGATAAGGTCATAAGATTGAGTGATGTATACATTAGATGATGGAAAGAGGCAATAAATGGACAAGGCTATACACATACTGATTGCAGATGATAATAAAGCAGTGCATGACACAATAGGTTTATATCTGAAAGCAGAGGGCTATACATATGATTCAGCAATGGATGGTGCAGAGGCACTGCTTCTATTTCATCGTAATCAATACGATTTTATTATTATGGATATTATGATGCCCAACGTGTTTGGTACAGATGTTTTAAAGGAAATACGACGAACAAGCAATATACCACTGATGTTGTTGACGGCTAAAGCTGACGAGTTTGACCGAATCAATGGGTTGGAGATTGGTGCGGACGATTATGTGGTAAAGCCATTTTCGCCTCGAGAGGTTCTGCTTCGAATGAACAAAATATTGAATAGAACAAGCACACCAGAGAAAAGTGAAGCCCAGGTTCTTCAAATAGGTAATCTGGAAATCAGTATCGATGGGTACAAGGTCTTTGTTGCTGGTCAGGATCTGCAATTGACACCAAAGGAATTTGAATTACTCAAGTTCTTGGCAGAGCATGTCAACAAAGTACTGACAAGAGAGAATCTTTTGACAAGAGTATGGGGCTACCAATATATAGGGGATACCCGTGCTGTGGATACCCATATCAACCGTATCAGAAAAAAGCTGGCAACGACAGCATGTGAAGGCTGGAGCTTGGTGTCAGTATATGGCATCGGATACAAATTGGAGACAATAGATGAATAAAAGCTTGGTAAAAAAAACACTCAGCATTTCTGGTGTATTGATCATGGTCATGATGGCTGTTGTCCTGATTATTGGGTATATGACGATTGAAAAACAATATCTTAAAATTACAGCCGAAGATAAGCAGTTACTGGTATATGAGTTGGCAGAAGCTGTGGATATGATGAATCCAGAGCCGATACCTCTCGATGTACCGGGCATCATTGTTAAAGTCTACGATGCCTCTGGTAATGAAATCACACAGACACCGAAACCGACGATTATGCTTAATCAGGCTGATGAGACATTGACATGGGGAATGCCAACGGACAAAACCATAAGAAATCTTTTGATGCCTTATATGAGCACTGTATTTGAAGATAAGGATGTGCGGATTATCGGTAGCATCAATGACCTTTCGGATCGATCTATTATCATAGGTGTCCCTATTAAGGATGGCACAGGTGTGGTGGGGGCCTTGTTCTATTTAGAACCGTCGGTTGATTTTGACCGTTTAATGGTTCGCTATATACAGATTTACATCATAACGATGGTCATACTTTCTGTGGGTATTTTAATCATGCTGTATGTGCTTCTTAAAAAAGTGGTTCAGCCTCTAAATAAGATGTCTGACGTAGCGCATCATATGTCAACAGGTGATTATGGCCAGAGGTTAGATGAAGATGGCTACTCCGAAGTTCGGCAATTGGCTGAAAGCATGAATATGCTATCAAAGAACCTGGCAAGTGAAAAAGAACGTTCAGCAAAGTTAAAACAATATAGAGAAGCTTATTTTTCAGATGTATCTCACGAACTTAGAAGTCCGTTAGTTGCTGTAAAAGCTATGGCAGAGGCCATTCACGATGGTATGGTGAAGGACGAAGAAACAAGAGAACATTATATGTCGATCATACTAAAAGAAACCTATCGTATGGAAAACTTGATTCAAGATATGATGATACTGTCTAAACTTCGAAGCGATGATGGGGATATTGTCAGAAACAAGGTGAATTTGAATCAGGTTATTCAGGAGAGCTACAACAAGTATGCTGTCATAGCGGATGATATGGGGCTGGATTTTTCAGTTGAGGTCTTGCCGGAGGATGCAGTTGTGATGACAGAGGAGAATACGATTATTCAAGTATTGGGTTCCTTGATTGACAACAGTTTTAAATTCACTGGTGAAGATGGGAAAATCCAAGTACTTCTTAAAAGAAAAGACGACGGTTATTTAGTGAAGGTTATAGACAATGGTTGTGGTGTACCAAAGGAAGATATTCCATTTATCTTTGAAAGGTATTACAAAGTAGACAAATCCAGAGCTATGATCGGCTCGGGACTTGGACTTTCTATTGCCAAGAGATTGCTCGACCGATTAGGTGAGACTATTTGGATGGAAGAAACAGAAGGTGGCGGTGCAACCTTTATTTTTTCTATTCATTAAGGGGACCTTGAAGGGATGTTTGTACAAGCTTATTGGAGCTGTTCTATAAACTGCCAAAAGATATCAGCATTTTTTGAAAGTTTCTTGCCTTTGAGTTTAGTAAGACACATTTCTCTGCTGATACAGGGGGTCAGTTCAACGATACGAACGCCTAGTAGGCTATAATAGGTAGCTTGACCTGCCATCATCAAGGCAACGCCCATTTGACTGCGTACCAGTTCTATAAGATTTTCAGGTCGCTGACTTGTATAGGCAACATTGGGAACAAAACCGGCTTCCTGGCAGGCTTGATGTGCTAAATCAAATAAGGCGGTGTCGGCACCAAGCATTAAGAAATCATCGCCAGCAATGTCTGCAAGCTGAATGGTTGCATGATCCGATAAAGGGTGACTTTCGGGTAAGACCGCAACCAATCGGTCATCGGCAAAAAGAAGTCGATCAGCCAAGCCTTCGTTTTCTTTTGTGATTCGTTGAAAGGCGAGCTCGCATTCACCATTTTCTAAAGCTTTTTGAATCACATTGCCTTCAAATTCTTTGAGGCGTATACGAATACTTGGATATTTCATCTGGAAGCGGTTGATCGCACCAGTGATATTATAATGAGCCATAACTGGCACGGATGCTATGCTGACCGTCAGTTGAGGCTCTTTATCATGTTGACGAATCATCTGCAAAATCTCATCGTCGAGAAGGCATATCTTCTCAGCCAAAGGGAGCAGTTCATTACCAAAATCACTTAAGGTTACAGTTCTTGTGGAACGATCAAAAAGAATCATATCCAGCTCTTTTTCCAATTGCTTGATATGCTTTGAAAGGGATGATTGTGAGATGAAAAGTGCTTCTGCAGCTGAAGAGAAGCTACCTAGTTTTGCTACCGCTAGAAATTCCTTGAGATACTCTGTTTTCATATGTTTACCTCGGATATTCGTATAATCCATTATGATATATGCGCTATTGGAATAAATCATACATGAATTGGAATGGTATGTCAATTTGCTCTGTTCTAAAATAGATGAATAAGCAAGAGAACTTTATTGTCGGAAAGGGAAAAGCAGATGAAAGATTATGATTTGAGAAGTGCCTTAAGCCTTCTTGCAAAGAACGAGGGACAGTTGGTGCAAACAGATAGTTTGGTGAACCCACACGCAGAGCTTGCGGGTATTTACCGTCATATTGGTGCAGGTGGCACGGTTATGAGACCCACAAAGATGGGACCAGCGATGTTGTTTAATAATGTGCAGGGACATCCTGATGCAAAAGTGCTCATCGGTTTGCTGGCGGATAGAAAAAGAGTAGGATTGATGCTGGATACAGATCCTGACAAGCTGGCTTTTTTGCTTAAAGATGCAGTGAAAAATGCAGTGGCACCGATTGTAGTGCCTAATGAGGAAGCGGTCTGCCAGCAAGTGATTCATAAGGCAGACGAACCGGGATTTGACATAAGGAAGATTCTACCGGCACCCACCAATACAGAAGAGGATGCAGGACCATATATTACCATGGGTATGTGTTACGCTTCAGACCCAGAAACAGGTTCATCGGATGTGACCATACATCGTCTTTGCCTTCAAGGTGCAGATGAGCTTTCGATGTTCTTCACACCGGGTGCCAGACATCTGGATGTCTTCAGGATCAAAGCAGAAGAAGCCGGTGAGCCGTTGCCTATAGCCATCAGTATTGGGGTTGATCCGGCAATAGAGATCGGTGCTTGCTTTGAGCCACCGACAACACCCTTAGGGTTTGATGAGTTGTCTATTGCCGGTGGTATCAGGGGGCAGGCTGTGAGGTTGACTCAATGTCTGACCATCGATGAACGTTGTATCGCTAATGCAGAATATGTCATTGAAGGGGAATTGATACCGAATAAACGCATAAGAGAAGACCTGAATACAGGTACAGGCAAAGCGATGCCTGAATTCCCGGGATATACTGGACATGCCTGCGAATCAATTCCGGTAATCAAAGTTAAGGCAGTGACCCATAGACGACAACCGATTATGCAGACGGTGATAGGTCCTAGTGAAGAACATGTGAATCTTGCAGGGATACCAACGGAAGCCAGCATTCTTCAAATGATTGAACAGGCCATGCCGGGTAAAGTGAAGAATGTGTATGCGCACTCTGCGGGTGGCGGTAAATATATGGCTGTCATTCAGTTTTGTAAAAAAGTTGCAAGTGACGAAGGGCGACAGCGACAGGCAGCGTTACTGGCTTTTTCAGCATTTTCTGAGCTTAAGCATGTGATTCTCGTCGATGAGGATGTGGATTTGTTTGACAGCAATGATGTGCTGTGGGCGTTGAATACAAGGTATCAGGGGGATATGGACACCATCACCATTCCAGGGGTTCGTTGTCATCCATTGGAACCTTCCTCTGATTCAGATTATAATCCACTGATCAGTGATAGGGGTATTGCATGCAAAACGATTTTTGACTGCACAGTGCCTTTTCATCTTAAAGAGAAGTTCACACGTTCGAAATTCAAAGAGGTCAATCTAAAGGATTACCAAATAGAATCTGTGAATGAATTTGATTCATAATAATCGGATTCAAGAAATACAGAAGAAAGTGAGCGTCGGAATGTTAGGAGTCATAAGTACAATCAGGGATAAGAAAGTTTATTTTGAACTGTCCCGCTTGGGGGAAGACCTCAGTGTTCAGATTCATGGAGGTGACCAACCTCATATAGGTGCGGTTGCCATAGCATACCCTACAGCCCTTTCACATCAACCTAATAAAAGGGTGACGACATTATCATCTGTGTCACTTCCAGGTCATATGGAGGAGATGATGGCAAGAACTATTGCAAGCAAGATATCGACTGCAATTGGCCAAACAGTCGTTGTGACTTGTGGTATTCATATCGACGGGATCAGTAAGTTGGATATAGAATTACTACAGACGGATTGCTTAAAGTACACCCAGCAAGTCATTGTGAGACTGACCGAAGGAGAAATAGGATGAGAAAATCGATTGCAATCGGCATCACCGGAGCCTCTGGTGCCATATACGGCATAAGATTGATTGAGTTGTTAAAATCACTGGAAGAGCCACCGATCATCCACTTGGTGATCAGTGAGTTTGGTAAAGAGACCATTAGAGTTGAGACAGATTGGGAAGTCGAACAAGTGGAAGCTATGGCGGACTATGTACATAGCAATAACTATCTTGGTGCTTCTATAGCCAGTGGCAGTTTTCTCATTGATGCGACGGTGATTCTACCATGTACGATGAAAACTCTTGCAGCAGTTGCCTGTGGCTATAGTGATACACTAATTGCAAGAGCTTGTGATGTTGCTCTCAAGGAGAAGCGACAGCTGATTATTTGTCCAAGAGAAAGTCCGGTCAGTGCCATCCATCTGGAAAATATGCTGAAGCTTTCCAAACTGGGTGTGGATATAATGCCACTCATGCCGGCGTACTACAACAATCCTCAGTCAATTGAAGAAATTGTTGACCATCAGGTTATGAAGATTATGGATCATCTGAAGTTGGAACATCGGGTGGGTAAAAGGTGGCAAGTAATAGAATAATCCGATTTGTGCACTATAGTGAATTTTATACACCATAAACACGGATATAACGCAAAAAACAGGCAAAAATGTCTAATTTAGTGCATTTTTTTATTGACAAAGTGGCGGTGCACAGATATTATGTACCTATCACTGACAAAGGCGTCGGGTAATAGATTACCCGATTTCTTTGTCTTTTTTTATTTTCTGGAGGCAGTTACCTGTTTAGAAAATAATTGGCGACTTGCTTCATTTGATTCAACCGCCGAAACAAAAGCTACCGACAAAGGGGTCGGTGCTGCAAAGGTGAAAGTTGCAGTGCTTTTGTACTCTTTTAGATTGAGCTCAGATAAAGGGAACTGTAGAAGATCAACAGACAAATCAGGAGGTAGTGATTATGAAAAAAATTGTTAATTTATTGTTTGGCCTAATAGTGATGGGTACCCTCTTTGCTGGTTGCGGATCCGATGTTTCCAGTTCTGCACAATCTGAGAAACCGGTACTTCGTGTAGGAATGGAATGTGCTTATGCGCCTTTTAACTGGACACAATCATCAGAAGATGTATCAAATGGTGACTCGGCAGAACCGATTTTTGGCACAAGCGATTTTGCCTACGGCTATGATGTTATGATAGCCAGAAAATTAGCGGATCAATTAGGCATGGAATTGGAAATCCATAAAGTTGAATGGTCAAGTATTGTTCTTGGTATGAACTCCGGTGATTATGATGCGATTATTGCAGGTATGGGCTATACCCAGGAAAGAGACAACAGTGTCGACTTTACTGATGCATATTATTTGAGGGACAATGTCATCATTGTGAGAAAGGACAGCCCATATGCGGATGCTAAAGGATTGTCTGATTTCGATAGTGCTTCTGCTACAACTCAGATTGGTACTATTTGGGAACAGTACGTACCACAGATACCAAATGTCGACCAAATGACTTATTACGAAACGACTTCTGAAGTGGTCATGACAGTGACAACCGGTACTGCAGATTGTGCCGTTTTAGATGAACCAACAGCAATGTCAGCCGCCATGTCCAATCCGGACTTGGTAGTTATAAAATTGGACAGTGAAGATGGGTTTGCTGTACCTGAAGGTCAGTCACTTAATGTTTGTATTGCCGTGAAAGAAGGCGATACAGAACTTCAAGGTCTTTTAGATGATGCTTTGGATGCTATTGAATGGGACAGTGACAAGATGGTTGAGTTGATGGATCTTTCTGTAACGCTTCAGCCATTAAGTAACTAATATTCATGATGAGGGCGGCCGGTTTGTGGATTAAGTAAGGAATGATGTTATCAATCTCAATCGGCCGCATTAGATATATTAATACAAGGCAATGGCAATACGGAGGATATGCGGTATGGAAAAGAACATTTTCGAATGGATCATATTCTTACTTCAAGAATATGGCATTTATTTTCTTAAAGGAACAATCATAACATTGGAAACGTCAATTTTAGGAACCTTTCTAGGTTTTATCATGGGCTTTCTGATAGGTATCATACAGTCGACGCCAATTCATCAGGACGATGGATTTATCAAGAAGATCGGCTATCAAATGTTAAAATGGATCAGTAGTGTGTTTGTACACGTATTTAGAGGTACACCAATGATGGTTCAAGCAATGGTTCTATACTATGGCTTGAGACAAAACGGTGTGAATATTACCTCTTTTACTGCTGCTGCATTGGTAATTATGCTTAATACAGGCGCTTATATGGCAGAGACAGTTAGAGGTGGCATCATATCTATTGATAAAGGTCAGTTTGAAGGTGGCATGGCCATGGGAATGTCTCATTTTACGATCATGTTCTCAGTTGTGCTGCCTCAGGCATTTAGAAATATCATTCCTGAGATGGGCAATTTATTCATAACGAACTTGAAAATGACCTCAGTTTTAAATGTCATAGGCATAGCTGAACTATATTTTGCAACAAAAACAGCGGCCAATACCTATTACAGGTACTTCGAGGCATTTCTCATTACTGGCGCAATATATTTTATCCTTTGTGCTGCGGCTAGCAAGTTGCTGGTAATGTTGGAAAGAAGGCTTGAAGATAAGAATGACTATGAATTGGCTGCAGAATATATTACGGATTAGGAGGTGAGCTTATGTCTATTATTACTGTTCAACATCTGAGAAAAAGCTTTGGCAATCACGAAGTGTTGAAAGACATTGATTTTGGTATCGATCAAGGGGAAGTTGTTTGCATCATTGGTTCATCCGGATCAGGGAAATCAACATTGTTAAGGTGCATGAACCTGTTGGAACACAAGACCAGTGGACAGATTTTCTTTAAAGGTGATGAGATTGGTGGTTCTTTGAAGCAAATTAATGAGTATCGTTCAAAAGTAGGTATGGTTTTTCAATCCTTTAACCTATTCAACAATATGACGGTTCTGGAAAATTGTATGTCGGGGAGTATGAAGGTCTTAAAAACCGATAAAGATGAGGCGCATGCTCTTGCAATCAAGTACTTGAAGAAAGTGGGAATGGCACCTTATATCAATGCCAAACCAGCTCAGCTTTCCGGAGGGCAGAAACAACGTGTTGCCATTGCGAGGGCTTTGACAATGCAACCGGAAGTGTTGTTGTTTGATGAACCTACAAGTGCTCTCGACCCTGAAATGGTCGGTGAAGTACTTGAAGTGATCAGGGAAATTGCTGAAGAAGGATTGACGATGGTCATCGTGACCCATGAAATGGCTTTCGCTAGAGATGTATCAACAAGAACGATCTTCATGGATCAGGGTGTTATTGCTGAGAGTGATCGACCTGAGCGTCTTTTTACATCACCCAATAATCCAAGAACCCGTGAATTTCTTACTCGTTTTATGATGGGATAAACACTAGGACTAGCGTTAATAATGAATTGAAGGAGTATATATTTGGACTACGTGAATAGAAATATATCCATTAATCTTAAAAGGATACGAATAGCCAAAAACCTTAGTTTGGATATGGCGGCTGAGCAGACGGGTGTTAGCAAGAGTATGCTTGCAAAAATTGAGCGAGGCGAAGGCAATCCATCCGTAGCCTGCTTGGTTAAAATATCCAGTGGTCTAAGAATAGAGTTGAATAATCTGTTGGAATCACCGAGAGAAGCTGTTCATCAGATTCCAATAGAGAAGATGGTGCCAACGAAAGAAATAGAAGGTAAATATAGTATCTATACTTATTTTCCTTATGAGCAGAATCGTCAGTTTGAAATTTATGGGATTAATTTATACCCGTCAGGGATCTATTACAGTGGATCACATGGTGAGAAAACACTTGAGTACATTACTGTCACACATGGTGTTTTGACATTGTATATAGAGGATATTCCATATGTAATCAAGCCCGGGGATGCTTTTCGATTTGATTCTGATGTGGAACATAGATACTGTAATGAAAGCAGTGAGATGACCAGACTTTTAGTTGTCTTTGCATTCAAACAATAAAAAATACATTTAAAGGTTTTGCGTTCATTTAAAGGAGGGTATATGGATAATTTTGTTATTACAGTGGCAAGAGGGTTTGGTAGTGGAGGCAAAGAGATTGCTTCAAAATTAGCAGAAGACCTTGGGATTCAATGCTATGAAAACCGGATATTAACACTTGCATCACAGTTAAGTGGTCTTGATGAGGAACTATTTGATGAAGTCAATGAAAGGATACGCGAGAACAAATTCTCACGCCTTCTTAAGGGGATTCCCAGGACTCTTAGACCCAACCCCATAAGCAAGGATTTTGTTTCTGATGAACGTCTCTTTGAATTCCAGAAGAAGATTATCTTGGATTTGGCAGCTAATGAATCCTGTATCATCGTTGGAAAATGCGCCGATTGGATTCTTAAGGAACACAGCAATGTTATAAGTATCTATATAGAAGCGCCTAGAGAATTTTGTGTATCTAGAATCGTTGGTAAGATGGATGTCAGCGAGGAAACAGCCCATAGATCCATTGCAACAACAGATACATATAGGGCTGAATATTATCAACATTATACTGGTGGGAACTACTGGACGAACCCAGTGAATTACGACCTGACATTCAATACAGGCAGGGTTGGAGTAGATAGTACGGTTGCAATGCTTAAAGAATATATTGGGATTAAGTTCCCAACCGCAGTAAAAGCAGCTCACTTAACTTGTTAGTGTGCGCTAAGTGAGTGGATAGCTTTCATCAGTGATTCATCATATAAAGGTAGCGACATACGGCAATCTCAGTCATTAAGGCGAAATCAATCTGCTCCTCATCCAGTGATACATGAATCAATTCCTTGATTTTTTCAATCCTATAGGAAACAGTGTTCTTGTGGACGAACAGTTCAGAGGCGGCCTTGTTGATACTACGATTGTTTTTGAGATAACTTTCCAGGGTTTGCATCAATAAACCGTAATCCGATTTGTCATGGGCAATTAGATTGGTGAGTCGTTGAGGGTATAATTTTCTCAACAGTTCTGTGTCATTGATTTCAAAGAGTAACCTATAGAAATCAAGGTCGCAATACTGCAGTATAGGCCCAAGCAAAAGCCCCGACTGCTTTGCTTTGATGACGTGGCATCCTTCTGTATAGCTTTTTGTATATTCTTTAGGATGACTGTATGCACCCCCGATACCTACATATATAGAAGGTGATTCATACTTGACTTGCATAAGCGTGGTAAGGCGCTCGTCAAGGGAGATATGAACCATTTTATCGCATTGTTGGGCTGGCATAAGAACTATGATATCGGATCCACGATTGATGGATAGGTGGTCAATACTCATTTGATCCATTGTTTGTGTAACAATTCTTAGGAAGTATGCATAGATATTTTGTATATCAAAATCATCGAGGACATGGTCACCAAGATCAATGTGGCAAGTTAAAATAACATTCTTGCTATTAAGCGATAGTGGTGTATCTATAAAATTATGTGTCTCTTGATCATAATTCAGATGCGGGTTAAACAGGATATTGTTCAGCAGCTCAATATTGGTTTTGCTGTTAACCTGTTCTAAGGAAATGCGTGTCAGAAGAGCTTTGTTGAGCTCGTTGTATGGTATCTTCCATGGTATTGTCATCAGGGGTAAATTATATGTGTTGCTCTTGCGAATATCCTGTTCATGTATAGGACAGATATAGTCACTTTCGAAAACAATGATGCCTGACAGTTGCATCTTGTGAGCAAGGTCAATGACATCACTTAACGTATAGTTGCCGATGCTGATGAAATGCCCGATAAGGATCAGTAAATTTCCTGGTTCTACCCATGATTCTATGTCTGCGATATTCGGGAAAGTGTCACCTAGATACACCCAATTCACATTTTGATCAACGGTTGAAGGATTCGTAAGAAGCACTGAATCCTTTAGGATAGGGAGTTTGGAGAGTTCTTTTAGATTTGTGCTCATATGGTGCTCCTGTCATAAAATAAAGTGATATTTTAGAATTATTATAGCATATTTTGTGATGTTGTACCAAATAAAACTGTGCGCCTGTACCATTGTTATTATAGTCAGTATTTTTTATACTGGTATCAGAAAGTGTTTTTGGTGCAAGGGCGTACTGAAGTGCACATGATACAAGGGCGTATCAATATAAGTCAGATACAAAGGCGTATCTTCTACAATCTACAAACAGATTGGGAAGGTGTGTCTTTTTTTATTCGTCAAGTGAGGAGATTGATATGAGCAAGAACAACAGTAATTTTTCAAGGGTACTGTCAAAAAAAGATGTATTGGCACTGGCATTCGGTGCCATGATCGGTTGGGGATGGATAGTGCTCGCAGGTGACTGGGTTATGATGGCCGGAACAATTGGTGCAATACTGGCATTTGTTCTGGGAGGAATATTGGTCGTGTTTGTTGGCCTGACATATGCAGAATTGACTTCAGCCATGCCAAAGTGCGGTGGAGAACATGTATTTACATTAAGGGCATTAGGATACAGGATGTCCTTCATATGCACATGGGCAATCATTCTGGGATACGTTTCAGTTGTTGCATTTGAAGCTGTTGCATTCCCTACGGTGCTAGAGTATTTAGTACCGTCATATGTTAAAGGATATATGTATTCTGTAGCAGGGTATGATATATACCTGACTTGGGTTTTGGTGGCTGTTGTCAGTTCTATGCTGATTACGTTGGTGAATTATGTTGGTGTTAAGCCGGCAGCTGTCATGCAAAGCATCTTTACCATTGTTATTGCAGTGGTCGGATTAAGTTTCTTTGGCGGAACATTGGCCAATGGTAGTTTTGAAAATGTTCAACCGTTGTTTAACAATGGATCCAGTGGTTTGTTAAGTGTTTTGGTCATGACACCATTTCTTTTTGTTGGTTTCGACGTTATTCCACAGGCAGCAGAAGAGATCGATCTGCCATTTAAACAGATTGGACGTATTTTGATTCTATCGGTCGTCCTTGCAATCTTTTGGTACATCATGATTATCTTCGGTGTTTCATTGGCGATGCCAAGTGCTGAAATGGCAAAATCCGCACTTATTACAGCGGATGCAATGAAAGCAGTATTTGGTCATTCACAGCTGGCTGGTAATATCATGATCTGTGCAGGTATTGGTGGTATTCTGACAAGCTGGAACTCTTTCTTTGTCGGTGGATCAAGAGCCATGTATTCAATGGCTGAATCAGGGATGCTACCCTCTGTATTTGCAAAGCTTCACCCCAAATACAAGACACCAACCAACGCTATTTTGCTGATTGGCGGTATTTCAACACTGGCACCGCTACTAGGAAGATCAATGCTTGTATGGGTTGTTGATGCCGGAGGTCTTACTATCGTGATTTCATACTTCCTCGTATCTCTTTCATTCTTGAGACTGCGATATAAAGAACCAGATATGAGTAGACCTTATACAGTCAAATATGGAAAGCTTGTCGGATACATAGCCTGCATATTGACGGCAACTATGGCAATCCTCTATATGCCGGGTATGCCATCAGCTTTGGCGTGGCCTTATGAGTGGTTGATTATCATCTTATGGTTTGCCTTAGGGGGAATCTTTTGGATGGTGTCACCAAAAAGTGAGCATCTTACGCACAAAAAAGAACATACAACTTCTGCAATAAGTTCGGAAGCATGACAATAGAAAGAGGATAACGATGAATAATTTTGAATTTAAAGTACCTCAAGAAATCTTTTTTGGAATGAACAAGGTCGATATGATGGGAACGATGATCAGCAATATGGGACTAAGCCATGTCCTGTTGGTGTCCGATCGTACTTTGGAGAAGATTGGCTATACGAAACGGATCCTTAACAGCCTACAAGCGCAAGATATCCAAGTGACAGAGTTCTTTGATGTTGAACCAAACCCATCAGTGGAGACGGTGAATGGAGCTGTTTTGGCCTACCAGCAAAATGCTTGTGAGGGTATTGTCGCACTAGGGGGTGGAAGCCCTATGGATGTTGCGAAGGCAGTTGGTGTATTGGCTAAATATGGCGGTTCAATTATCGACTATGAGGGTGCTCACAAAGTCCCAGGACCGATTATACCATTGATTGCTGTACCAACAACAGCGGGTACAGGGAGTGAGGTTACGGCTTTTTCGGTGATCACGGATAAGAAGAGAAATTACAAACTGACGGTTTTTAGTTATGAGTTGATTCCATCACAAGCTGTACTGGATCCATCTATGATCATGTCGGTGCCTCCGGCAATAGCGGCATCCACTGGCATTGACGCACTCGTACACGCGATTGAAGCCTATTTATCTAAGGCATCATCCCCATTTACGGATGCTATGGCTGAAAAAGCGATAGAAATGATTGGTGCCAATATAAGACTGTTTGTTGAGGATAGAGAAAATGAAGAAGCGGCGGCTGGCATGCTTACGGCATCAACATTTGCAGGTTTGGCATTTGCCTGGGCAAGGCTTGGCAACATCCATGCAATGGCTCATCCACTCGGTGGTTATTTCAATGTACCGCACGGTGTCGCCAATGCCATTCTTCTCCCGATAGTTATGGCATACAATGCTGTTGCAGACAATGGGCGATATGAGAAAATATATCAGCTTCTTACTGGTGAGAAAGTGGAAAACTTCAAAACGGATATGCTAGTAGCATACCTTCAGACATTGCTGGCTGATTTGAAGATCCCGGAAACATTATCTGAAGTTGGTGTCAGTGAGGAGAAGATTCCTGCTATGGCAGCAGACGCTATGAAGAGTGGTAATATTCAGGTCAACCCACGCCAAAGTGATCTTTCTGATATTGAAAACCTGTATAGACTGGCAATGGCATAAAGAAAGGCATCCTATGGTTAATCATTTGAAAAATCGTTACTTAATATTGAGTGCCAGTGTATTTCTGCAATTTTGTTATGGGTTGGCCTATGTTTGGAGTGTATTTCAACCATATGCCAAGGAACGTTACAAAATGGATACCGGTTCTGCAAATATGCCATTTGGTGTGTTGCTGGCAGCTTTCTCGTTAGGAAATGTTGCAGGCGGTCTTTTGCAAAAGAGAATCAAGCCGAGATTTCTGGTGAGTATAGGAAATGTTTTGCTGATTCTAGGTTTCTTATTGACAGCTTTCGTTCCATTTGATAAAGGATATTTGCTGAATGTTACTTATGGTATTTTAGGTGGATTCGGTGGTGGCATGGCTTATAACACGACGATAGCGACTGTTCAAAAATGGTTCCCGGACAAAAGGGGTCTTGTTACAGGGATTCTGATATGCGCGACAGGGTCATTCGGGTTGGTCATGAATCCGGTAGCACAAAAGATGTTGCAAACTTACGGTTATCAAGGTGGTACTTTGGCGGTTACAGGCATCATTACTTTGTGCCTGCTGCTTGGAACGGCATTCATTCGTAAACCTGATGAAACTGATCGTCCCGCCAAGGAGCAAAATACGGTTGAAGATAATTACACAATTAAAGAAGTGCTGTCAACACCTCAATATTATTTGATTACTCTGTCAATGATGTTGGCGGTTCCGGGTTATTTTCTTATCAATCCAATGTTGATGTCTCTGGGAGCAGAGAAAGGTCTGAGTGCAGATATGGCATTAGCAGGTGTGATGTTTGTTGCAGTTATGAACACCAGTGGAAGGTTGCTGGCCCCTTGGGTAAGCGATAGGTTAGGAAGAAAAGGCATCATGATAGGGTTGTTTTTAATCAATATCATATCCGTTCTAGCTGTACTTTTCTTTAATCAATTTGCCTTTATGATTGCTATTGGTATGGTTGGCTTCACTTATGGCGGATTTATGGGGATGTATCCAACCCTGACGGCGGACTACTTTGGATCAATGAACAATGGTATTAATTATGGCGCCGTAATGATTGGGTACGGTATGAGCTCTTTGGGCTGTCCATATCTTGTGAAGGCAGTTCAAGCATCGACAATGGGCACATTGCTGTCACTGATTATCGCAGCAGGTGCAAGCGTTGTTGGTATAATAATTCTCGCAATATTGAAAAAACCAGAACGTCAAACGATGCCGCAGACACAAGCTGCAGCGTAATCAAAAGTATTAGTAACAATACAAAACTATCCAATACAATCATCCACTGAGAGTTGAGATGATCCACATAATCAAGGAGGAAGCAAATGAAATTATCAGATGTAAAAATGACAAAGGATGAAATTAAAGAACTGGTTGATACATATATGATTGAAACATACAAACGATTTGATTTTGTATGTGAAAAAGCGGAAGGTATGTATTTTTACGATGAGAACGGTGAAAAGTATCTGGACTTTTATGGTGGCATTGCGGTAGCAAATGCTGGTAATAGCAACCCTAAAGTCGTCGCTGCCATTATGGATCAAGCTCAGGATGTTATTCACACATTCAACTATCCCTATACCATTCCTCAAGCGTTGCTGGCAAAAAAAATCTGTGATGCCATTGGGATGGATAAGATTTTCTATCAAAGTACGGGAACAGAAGCCAACGAAGCGATGATTAAGATTGCCAGAAAATACGGCATGGATAATTATGGACCGAACAAGTATCATATCATAACGGCGAAAAAGAGTTTTCATGGCCGTACTTACGGCGCAATGACGGCAACGGGGCAACCAGAAAGTGCGGTACAAGTTGGGTTTAAGCCAATGTTGCCTGGATTCAGTTATGCTGACTTCAATGATGTGGAATCATTCAGAGCACAAGTGACTGAGGATACTATTGCGATTATGCTGGAACCGGTACAGGGTGAAGGCGGCGTCATTCCTGCTACACAGGCATTTATGGATGGTATTAGAGCATTATGTGATGAGAAGGGATTGCTTCTTCTGTTGGATGAAATTCAGACAGGATGGGGACGAACAGGAACACTGATGGCTTATATGGATTACGATATCAAACCTGATGTTGTCAGTATGGCTAAAGGTATGGGCGGCGGTATGCCGATTGGGGCAATCTGTGCAACAAATACTGTGGCAAAGACCTTTGGTATGGGCGCCCATGGTACGACATATGGTGGGAACCCTGTATGCTGTGCAGCTTCTTTGGCTCAGGTGACAGAACTTATTGACGCTGATATTTCAGACAATGCGGCTGTGGTGGGGGCCTATTTCATGGAACAACTTGCATCAGTACCCAATGTAAAAGAAATAAGAGGTAAAGGTTTGCTTGTGGCTATTGAGCTTGATGCACCTGTTGCACTTAAAGTGAAAGAAGCATGTATGAGTAAAAAACTAATGGTGACGGCCATCGGTACTAGCATTATTCGTATGGTGCCACCATTGATTGTAACAAAAGAGCTTTGTGATGAAGCAGTTGCCATTATTAAAGAGGTTGTTAGCGAATTGGAAGAATTTAACGTTGTGGCAGCCTCTGTTTGAGCATTTGAATAAGAATGATGTCTTTGAAGGTATTTAAGGAGGACAAGGATGGAATGGATGTTGGGTAGTATTGTTGCGCCTCTAGGCTTTTCGGCATACGGAATGGCTTCAGGTATAAAGAAGGAAGGTCTGGATTTGGCCCTGATTAGTTCAGAAAAGCCATGTACCTATGCTGGTGTATTTACAAGGAATTCACTGAAAGCAGCGCCACTTGAATGGAATATAGCTCTATTGGAAAAGAAATCCATGATATCTGCAGTTCTTGTGAATAGTGGTAATGCCAATGCATGCACAGGCCAAGATGGACGCGATGCGGTCAGGGAAAGTGCAGAGTTACTGGCTGAAATCAAGGGGATTGATAAGGAAAGTGTTTTGCTTGCTTCAACAGGTGTCATCGGTGTACCTTTACCGATGATGCCCATCCGAGAAAGCATTAGGACATTGGCTGAGAATTTAGGTCGGAGTACAGAATGTAGCCAACTTAGTGCTAAAGCAATCATGACAACTGATACTTATCAGAAAGAAGCTGCAGTCAGCATTGAGATTGATGGGTGTGCCATTAAGATAGGTGGTATGGCTAAAGGATCTGGAATGATTCATCCTAATATGGGTACTATGTTGGCCTTTATTACTACGGATGCATACATCGAACAACAGGCGCTTCAAAAGCTTTTAAAGACTTCGGTGGATGATACCTATAACATGATCTCTGTCGATGGTGACACATCGACGAACGATATGGTTGTATTGTTGGCGAATGGATGTGCCGGGAATGATGTGATCAGATATGGAACGACCCAGTATCGTCAATTTGAAAAAGCCTTTAATGCGCTGAATTTGCAGCTTGCAAAATCAATTGCTGCCGATGGTGAAGGGGCGACAAAATTGATAGAAGTAGAAGTTGCCGGCCTTTCTAAAAAGGAAGATGCCAGAAAGATGGTCCATGCAATCATTTCTTCTAGTTTGGTCAAAACGGCTGTTTTTGGTGGTGATGCCAATTGGGGACGAATCCTATGTGCGATGGGTTATTCTCAGGCGGAATTCGATCCCAGGAACGTTGATTTGTCCTTTGTGAACAACAATAAAGCGGTTAGCTTGATGCGCCGAGGTACACCAGTTGACTTTGATGAGCATGTGGCAAAAAGCATTCTTGAAGAAAATCAAATCAACATCAAGGTGGATTGTAATAGTGGATGGGCAAGCGCTAAAGGATGGGGTTGTGATCTTGGACACGATTACATCAAAATCAATGGTTCTTATCGAACTTGATTAGGGCATGGTGATATGTATAATTTATCTATGTGTGTGCTAGGATACATAAGCTTAAAATATTGCGCTATTGATTACAGGTCATATTGGTAGCAGTGTCGTGATATAATTAAGGTGTAATTATAAGAAGTAGCTTATGTTAGAAGTATAAGGAGTACACCATGGAAAACATTAGATTCGGCATCATAGGATGCGGTGATGTCACAGAAGTTAAAAGCGGCCCTGCATTTAGAAAAGTTAAAGGTTCTGATCTGGAGATGGTCATGCGTCGTGACGAGGAAAAATTGATTGATTATGCTAAGAGGCATCAAGTGGAAAGGTACACAACAGATTATAAGGAACTTCTCACGGATGATTCTGTTGATGCTGTCTATATTGCGACGCCACCAAAGTGGCATCATTATTACGCTCTTGAAGCGGCAAGACACAAAAAGGCGGTCTATGTAGAAAAACCTATGGCCCTCACCATTCAAGAATGTCAAGAGATGATCGATGTCTGTAAAGCGGAGGGGGTGCCTTTATATGTGGCATATTATAGGAGAGGTCAACCAAAGTTCAATAAGGTCAAGGCATTGATTAAACAAGGGGTGATTGGTGATATCAGAGCTTTTCACTACAGTTATGCCAATGAACTTATTGAGGTCGATCCTAACAGATCATGGCTTATGGACAAGGAAGAAGCCGGAGGTGGCTTGCTCTATGATATTGGATCTCATATGACCGATATCCTACTGTATTTTTTTGGAGACTTAGATGAAGTCAATGGAAGTTCAGCCAATCAAACCGAAGCCTATGGTGTGGATGATGTGACATCAGGTTATATGAAATTTAAGAATGGCGTGCAGGGAACGATTCAAATGACCTTTAATGCCGGATTTCAAGAAGATGTATTGAGAATCCTGGGTGCAGATGGTTGGATTGAGTTATCTATTATGAATAATGAACCTGTTACAATGAACGTAAATGGACAATTAGAGACATTTGAGTTCGATGCAATAGAGCATGTGGAACAACCATTCATACAAATGGTCGTTGATAGTATGCATGGATTGAATGATTTGGATACAACTGGTATAGAAGGACTTAAGACACAGAAGGTATTAGAGGCTCTCTGTTGAAATGATACAAAAAGACGGTGAAATGGATCACCGTCTTTTTGTGTTTTAGAATGCACATCCTATGAACCGCTAAAAATGCAAGGGAGAAATTTCTCCGAGGTATTCAAGGGCTTTATAGGATAAATAAATGCTAAAGAAGTCTTCAGGATTATCAAGGCTTGCACCCATAATGCCTTCAATTTTTCTCAATCGGTAATAAAGAGTGTTGCGATGTAAATGTTTATAGGCAGCAAGCTCCCCTTGTTTCTTTAACATCATTATGTGGGCTTGGAGCAATTGTACATGATCTGTACCATTATCTGAATCAAATGCCATTAGTTTGAATATCCCAGGATGACACAGATCTCTTAGGTTGCTGTTTTTGTCGCAGATGTCGAGCATATGATGTAACCTTGATTCGTCGTATAGCTTTACCTTTTCAGAGGGATTTTTAATGGCATTTTTTGCAGCCATTGCTTGATTATAATAACGCGTCAAATCGGTTAGTGAACTGAATGTCCGGCTTATACCGCAGATCATCCTTGTATCCGTGAGAAACTGATTCAAGGCATCAAGTTGTGACTTTCGTAATTTTGCATTGTTGATAATGACAACAATATGTTGCTGATAGAGAAAACATGCAAGTGAACGAAAGGTGTTGTTAAAAAAGCCTTTAATGTAGTTGAGTGCCATCTCAGTCATACGACTGGTGGGCAACGTTAGGACAATCACTTGTTTGGGGCGTGTCACATCTGTCCCAATAAATTTCTGACGTTCGTTAATGGATTCAGTATCAATCAAATCACCTTTGAGTATGTCTGTAAACAGTCTGTCAGAGCTGGTTGTTTCACTGATCATATACTGTACATTTCTTTTCATTGCTATGGCAATAACATCAGTTACTGCCTGTAAAAAGAGGATATCCCTATCACAGAGTTGCTTATTGCTTTCAATGAGTACGACTTGTCCGATTACCCGATTTTGATCCAATATATTAACCCAAAGCCGGCTATATTTAATACGCTCATCCTCATCAAGGATAGGTGATTTTAGATAAGCTCTATTTTGATACCCACACAACGGTATTTCTTCATTTTTTGATGAATAGATACTAGGATCATTACAGTGTTCGAAATAGATTGGCAAACGCGTTGATGCTGCAACTGCCAAGAGTCCTCGTTTCATAATTTGTTGGAAACTTCGATAGGACTGATATTTTTTTTCGACGATCTCACGGTTCCAGACATAATCATCTGAAATGGCATTCTGGGTAAATCCTAATAGTTTAAAATGTCGATCTCTGATGAAAATAGGGTTGCCGAGATATTGATAAGCTTGATCCAGTATCTTATCAATGCTGTCACGCTCATTAAGGGTATTGTAAAGATTTGACATTGCCATTTGATCATTATGCCATTGGTTCATAAGCATTAGACACTTATTTGTGACAGAGATATAGTCATCGCAATGCATGATTAGGACATTGTGTTCATAGAGGTCGGATAGTTTAACTTTGTCAGGAGCGTTAGTGAAAATTATGAGATTACAGGAAATATTATTTGGAAGTGTGTGCAGGTCATCTCTGTTTAGATTAAGTAGATATAGGGTGGTTTCCTTTGAGAGCGCTTTGTCATTTTCATAGAGTTCAACACCTTCGATATCTTTTTTGGCAGAAGGTGACATCCGTATGATGGGATTAAATGTATACAGATCCTTGATGAAATAGTCAATATTAATGGTCATGGAGCTTTCCGCCTCTTTCTTTGTGCATATGAACAAAAGATTGTGCTATATATTATTCACATGTACATTGTAGCATGATTTGATTAAAGTTAAAATAAGATTGAACCAAGATTCAGTGTAAAGCTGAGTTATAACCTATGTGTGAGAAGCGGGGTAAATGAATGGAGAAAAGAAGGTGTCAGTCCAAATTTGTTAAGCAAATGATAGCGATGGGGTCTGTTTTGACAATGACGACAGGACTATTTTCTAGTGGAAACATGGTTATTGCTGAAGAAAATTCAGCTGGCAATGTACCGGCTAACGGCAATGATGAGACAACAAAGTACATTGACAATGGGGTAAAATCGACAGAAAAAACAAACGTTATGTACATCATCTTAGACGATATAGGTTTTTCAGATTTGGGGGCATATGGATCTGAAATAAAAACACCAAATATTGATCAGTTAGCAGCTGATGGCTTGATATACAATAACTTTCAAGCGTGTCCTTTTTCATCAGCAACAAGAGCGTCCCTGTTAACCGGTCGTGAAAATAACTCTGTGGGTATGGGCCATGTTGCCAATGTCAATCTCGAAGAGGAATATACAAGTTATCAGGGAAAGGTAACGGATGAAGCAGGTTTGATTTCAGAAATACTGGACGATTACGATTACAGCTCATATGGGATAGGCAAATGGCATATAGCACCAATTAATACGGTGACACCAGCAGGTCCTTTTGATTATTGGCCATTGTCAAAAGGCTTTGATCGTTATTACGGTTTCTTAGATGGTGAGACAGATCAATATTCACCACAGCTAATCAATGGTAATGAGTTCATTGACTATGAGTATGAAGATGATTATACATTGAACGAAGACATGCTTTCTAAAGCAAAAAGCTACATAGGAAGTCATGTATCCATATACCCCGATAAGCCTTTCTTTATGAATTATGCATTTGGGACAGCACATTCACCACAGCAAGTACCGGAGTCCTATAGCGAAGCTTATGAAGGCGTGTATGATGTTGGATGGGATGTGATTAGACAAGCCCGATTTGAACGTCAAAAAGAGCTAGGCATTATCCCTGAAAGTGCTATATTAACAGAATCTGATACTCGCAACTGGAATACTCTATCGGATGAGGAACAAACATTATATGTGAAGTTCATGGAGAACTATGCAGGCTATATAACTCAGGCAGATGAAGAAATTGGTAAATTAATCAATTATCTTAAAGAGATTGATGAGTATGACAACACACTGATTTTCCTTATTGGAGATAATGGAGCTACCAGTGATGGTGGTGCTGATGGAACCGATAGCTTTATTGGATCGATGACTGGTTTCTATCAGGCAGATATTAGCAGTTTGCTTGACAAATATGCGCTCATTGGATCTGAAGGTTTTGAAGCTCTATATCCAAAAGGATGGGCGCAGGTTTCGAATACACCTTTTGCAGGATACAAAGGAAGTCTTTATTCAGGTGCACTCAGGAATCCTTTGATAGTCTCATGGCCTAATGGTATAGAGGCTACCGGTGAAATACGCGAACAATATGTACAGGTTGCGGATATTACGCCTACAGTGATGGATATTCTTGATGTAGAAGCACCAGCATCTATTGACGGCGTTGAACAGATGGCGTTTTATGGCGTAAGCTTTGCATCAACCTTCAGTGATGAGGAGACAAAAGAAACTAGAACAGAGGCCTTCTTCTATCATTCAGGTGTACGATCCATGTACGCAGATGGCTGGCGTGCAATTGGAACACCGATAGATTCAAGTGACTTGGAGAATCTTGAATGGGAACTTTATCATACTGCTGAGGATTACAGTGAAGCGATGAATGTAGCTGATGGACATCCTGAAATATTGGAAGAGCTTCAAGTGGCATTTATGGATACAGCGGATGAACTTGGTCTGACACCATTTAAAGCATTACCTAATAATGCTATGGCTTACGTGAAGAAAGGTTCTGCTGGTGATAGAACGTCATTCACCTATTATCCTGAGATGACTGGCTTGATTAGTACATCGGCAGCACCAGCGGTTCTTACCAATAGCTTTTCCATAACGGTGCCATTGACTTACGAGGCTGGCGATGAAGGTGTGCTTGCTGCGATGGGTGGTGAAATGGGCGGTTATGTGCTTTATATTAAAGATGGAAAACCGGTCTTTGACTGGAATTACTATGGCGATCATTATATTGTCTGGTCAGATCAGGATATGCCCTCAGGTGAAACAGTGCTGAAAGTTCAATTTGAAAGAGGTGCTATTTATAAGGGGCCTGCCTATGAAGGTGTTGCATCAATGTACATTAATGATGTGAAGGTTGGTGAGAAGCAACTTCAAACGGCTCCTATTCAAACAATAGAAGGTCTGACCATTGGCTATGATGGATTTGTCCATGTGTCAGATGCTTATGAAGAGATGGATGATTATACTTATACTGGTGAGTTTGATTATATTCAGTATGAGATGATCCCTTTTATACCAGCGCATTAATGGAGATTCGATAATGTATCGCCGAGGCTTTGGATATCAAGGCCTCGGCATTTTTTATCACATAGGAAATTGCGTTCCTATGTAATAAAAAATGCTCCGCAGGAATTAATACACAGCATTTTTCAATCTATGAAACGCTTGAAAAAGCTTTTTGTGCTGACGATGAAAGAAGGATATTATGAGAAAAGAAGAGATAGGTAAAGGCTATCATCTATTAGCAAAGCCAGCGGGCCCTTTGTGTAATCTGGATTGCACCTATTGTTTCTACACAGAGAAGATGGCATTGTATGAAGAGGTAGGACACAAGTTTCAAATGGACAATGAGGTGTTGGACGATTTTATTCGCCATTATATACAATCTCAACAGATACCCGAAATTCAATTCGTATGGCAGGGCGGGGAACCGACAATATTGGGTGTTGATTATTATAAGAAGATCCTAAAGATTCAGCAGCGTTATGCAAATGGAAAACGTATCGTTAACATTTTACAGACCAATGGAACATTGTTGGATGAAGAGTGGTTCCAATTTTTAAAAGGAAATCGGTTTTTGGTAGGTATCAGTATCGATGGACCGAAATTCATACATGATACGTATCGGTTGAATCGCCAAGGAACAGGTACTTATGATGCTGTTCTGAACACTATAAGCCATTTGATTAAGTATGATATTCCATATAACGTCTTGATTTGTGTTTCACAAGCGTCATCAGCTTATGGTATAGAGGTCTATAATGAACTGAAGAGATGTGGTGTTAAGCATATGCAATTCACGCCGATAGTTGAAAGATTGCCGGATAAAGAAGCCAAGGATATTGGGTTCAAACATGCGACGCCATCCTCTATTGATGATGAGGGACAAGGAATGCGAGTAACACCGTTTAGTGTCAGACGTGGGGCATATGGTGATTTCTTGATTGAAATATTTGAGGAATGGGTACGAAATGATGTGGGGGAAATCTTTGTATCCAATTTTGAGTGGGCTCTTCAATCATGGATGGGCTTGCCATCAACCGTGTGCATATTTTCTGAAAAGTGTGGTAGAGCATTGGCAATCGAGCATACTGGGGATGTGTATGCCTGTGATCACTTTGTTTTCCCTGAATATCACTTAGGCAATATCCAAGACGGCTCCATTCTGGATATTGTCAATAGTGAGAGGATGATAGAATTTGGTGAACGAAAGAAAGGGACATTACCTCTTGTGTGCCAACAATGTGAAGTCAATTTTGCTTGCCAAGGCGAATGTCCAAGACATCGATTTGACAGAACTTCCTCGGGGGAAACGGGCCTTAGTTACCTATGCGCGGATTACAAAAAATTCTTTACACATATTCATCGTTATATGAAGGTGTTGGTACAGTTGATTGAAAATGGATTGCCGGCATCGGACATCATGGATGTGATCGAGGGGCCGATCGCGATTGTGTTGGATTAAAAAAGGCGTTACATTATACTGGGTTTTTACCATGATGAGAATTACTTTGTTCACAATATGGATCGTCTTATTCTACTGCGAATTCTGATGAATCAACGTATGCCAAGAGAGTCAACAGATGAATTTTTGAACATTCAAGACTGAAAAGCTGATTCATTAGTATAATAATCAAGAATAATATAATCATTGATTCAGTAAAGTTCTTTGGGGTAAGAGATAAAGATCTTCGACTTTCAGGTCACGTTCAAGTCTTTATTCCAGTGTTATAAAAAGGACCTCAACAGAAGTTGAAGTCCTCTTTATAATAGAAGAGACGGGACTCGAACCCGCGACCCCTAGACCCCCAGTCTAGTACTCTAGCCAACTGAGCCACTCCTCTGTATTTTGCTTTATCATAGTATCATTGCCACATAGTTCTGTCAATATATTGCCGTTATATGGTTAAAAATATGTGAAAATAGCAGTTGAATTTTTTCTTCCATAGGACTATTATCAAAGTGATAAAGGTGAGCCAAATAGGCTCATTTTGTAGGATGCGGAATGTATCTACGGAAAGGTAAAATATGGCTATTATGGACATTCAGTCCCTGTTGGCACCGCCATTAAGGATTGCTGGCGCTGATGATTTAAAGTTTCTGTTTGATTTGGAGGAAGCTGCTTTTGAAGGGCCGATTCGTTCTACAAGAGCAAGCATAAGACGATCTATAAGCAGTGAACATCAAGTTGTGCTTATCATAGAAGACGACAATGGTGCTCCTTGTGGGAGTATCGGACTTAGATTATACAAACATCAACTAAGAATAATGTCTGTAGCAGTATTGCCTAATGTAAAGGGACATAGCTATGGTACAGTCATGGTTGAGAAGGCCATTGAGTTTGGGCGTTATCTGGAAGTAACAACAATATCACTGGAAGCAGATAATAATAATCATAGACTTCTCAGGTGGTATGAATCATTTGGCTTTGAAAAGAAAGAAGTACTGACAGATTACTATGGTAAAAGCAGGCACGGCGTACGTATGCTCATGGAGCTTATTGACAGTAGCCGTTATTTAGCCATCACTGATTATGAGACAGATTTCTTTGATGCTATTCCAGGTGTCATGGCTATTAGAGCCAGTGACTACTTCGATGAGCAGGTTTACCAGAACACTAAGGCATTCCGGGTGTTTAATTTTTGTAATGACTACAGCTATCAGACAGTCGGCTATTATGTATCATTGCTGGCGATGGCAAGGAATCAAGTCGCCTACCCAAGTGCGAGCTTGCTTAAAGATATAGATAACCAAAGTGTGATTCAGAGTGTTGGTGAAGAAATCGATCAATTGGTCCAGAAGAGTTTAAAAGACATACCGGATAGTGAAGTGCATATATTAAGTTGTTTTGGTATGGTTGAGGAAGAAAAGTACAAAGGTCTGGTTAAGGCCTTGAATACATTGTATCATGCACCTCTTATTGAATATCACTTCATTAAGGCGAGGGAGTGGTATTTAAAGGGGATTCGAACCGTTGGTCTTGATGAAGCACTCAAATCCAATCTTGACACAAAGGTAGCTGCGGTCAAGTATTTTGACAGCAAACGTTTTGTTCGAACATCACTTAAGCAATATGAGTATGATATGGCAATTCTAATCGATCCTGATGAACAACTGCCACCATCGGATCAAGCGGCATTGCTTAGATTTGAACGTGCCGCAGAGGCACAGGGCTTCTATGTGGACTATATCACGAAGTCAGATTATAGTAAGATTCCTGAGTTCGACGCACTTTTTATAAGAACGACTACGAATGTCAATGATTATACATATGACTTTGCCAGATATGCATATGCAGAAGGGTTAGCTGTTATTGATGATCCTTGGTCCATCTTGAGATGTGCCAATAAGATATACTTGTATGAAGCCCTGAAGAAAGCAAAAGTGCAGATGCCTAAGACCTGGGTCATCAATAAGAAAGGCGACTATAAGAAAACAGTTAAAAAGCTAAAATTCCCAACAATCCTTAAACTGCCGGACAGCGCATTTTCGGCAGGTGTTTTCAAAGTCAAGAATGAAGAAGAGTGCCTTGAAAAATTAGATGCAATGTTTATAGGTTCGGAACTGTTGATTGCTCAAGCGTACATGCCAACAGATTATGACTGGCGCATTGGTGTACTTGACAGTAAGTTGCTCTATGCATGTAAGTATTACATGGCAAAAGGTCACTGGCAGATCGTGGATTGGGAAGCTTCCGGAAGCAGCTTTAGAGAAGGGGCATATGAGTCCATTGCCTTAAAGGATGTACCTTCAATTGTGTCAAACAGAGCCTTAAAGGCTGCAGCAACAATGGGGACAGGCTTGTATGGGGTAGACCTTAAAGTGTATAATGATGAAGTATATGTTATAGAAGTCAATGACAATCCAAGCATTGAGCATGGTGTGGAAGATGGCGTTGAAGGTCAAAGACTATACGAAAAAATAGCGAAGGCTTTTTACCAACAATTAGAGAATAACACAGCAGTACTTCGCGATATCAACTGATCGGAGATGATCATGAGCAACAGAACATTATGGACAGGGATTGTGGCATTCATTGCCATCGTTGTCATTGCTTTTAATATTCATATGGTCAAGTCCCTATCGGGAAGTGAGGGAATAACTCAGGTAGATGACACCAAAGTTGAGATAGAGATTCGTGGTGACAGCATGGAACCAACATTGCACGATGGTGATGTATGGTTGGCGGATACTTCTGAGATGACCCTGGCATCATTGCAAAAAGGTGATATCGTTATTTTGAAAGATCCTGAACCGGAACAGGGTGTTGATACGCCATACATTGTTAAGAGAATCGCCGGTATCGCCGGTGATAATATAGAGATTGAATACGGCAAATTGTATGTGAATGGTTATTTCAAAAATTATGGGACAAGATACCCAAATGATTTTGGGCCGTACACAGTAAAAGATAATTCTATATTCTTGTTAGGAGATAATGGTCCTGTGAGCAAAGATTCCAGATATTTTCGTGAACCATCTGTCGCCTTGTCTCAGGTTATCGGCAGACTTATAATTGAGTAAAAGTCGAGGCAGAAGATCATATTAAGACTGGCACCGGACTTGTTCATTCTATGCATTGATGGTACAATGGTTAAAATAATTTGACACTGTAAAGAAGCAGTATATAGCGAAGGCGCAATGTTCATTCATTGCGCCTTTTTTTAATGCTAACGCATAAGGAGGTTATGATGATCAACACAATTGGGATATTCACTGATGATAATAGTATGACATTGTCGATGGATGAAAATGGAATTTTTCAAATCTATGTTAAAGTCAATGAGCAGTGGACGGTAAAAGAAAAAATTACATTTGGCATTGAACAAGAGAAAGGCATCGCTCATGTGAGACAGCAATTCAGGGATCTGGCTGTTACATTGGAGAATTGTGACGTCATCATCGCAAAGAAGATCAATGGTCTTGCGTACACGATTCTTGACCCGAAAGGTTTTGAACTTTGGGAAATAGATGGACCGGTTGAAGCATTCCTGGAAGATGCTGTAAGGGAAGCGGAAGCAGAGGTTAAAGAGGAGAGTGTTGAAGCCCTAATGACGCCGCAGAAGATCAACGAAGGTGGCTGTTATTTTATCAACTTGAAAGAGGTAATGAAAAAACTTGAAGGTGAAAAAAGCTCCAAACAGATTATGATGCCTATTCTAGAAAAAAGACAATTTCTTGAGTTGAGCGTCATATGCAGTCATGTACCACCATGGTTCGAAAAGGTGTTGGATGGTTATGGTTTGATGATGGAGGTGACTGATAAAGGGAGTGCTGAGAAAGAAGTTGTTATTAAAGGGAAGGTGTGTCAGAGTTAAAGGATGTCGCTCGAGGGGAAGCCGATGATTCATCAGAAGCCTCAGACATGCTTGCTTCGCAATCAAACTCGTTTCGTGATGAACCATCGTCTCCCCCTCGAGCTCGGTTTAGCATAAGCTTCAGACATGCTTGCTATGCAATTAAATTTGCTTCGTGATGAACCATCAGCTCATCCTTGAGTTTGGTGTAGAGAAAATAGGATTTATGTGAATCATAAGTCATTATACCACTAAACCAGATATGCACTCATATCTGGTTTAGTGGTATTTTTTATCTTCTTTTAAGTTGATATTGCTTTGGGGTCGTGCCAAGATGCTGTCTGAAGGTTCGAATAAAATGATTGATGTTATTGAAGCCTGCGGCAAAACCAATCTCGGTGACAGATTGGTTAGTTGTATCCAATAATTGCATAGATTCTCTAAGTCTGACAAAAGTCAGGTATTCCATGACGGTGAAGCCTGTCTCGGCTTTAAAGGTACGACAGAGTTGATATGTACTTATATACAAGTTGCTGGATAGTTCATCTAAAGTAATTTGTTCGGTATAATTTTCTAAAATATACTCAATGGCTTGTTGGGATAAGCTGGTTGTTTGGTCAATCGGCAAGGAGTGATCCCCACCATGGTAACGGTTCAGGTAATAAAGAAGTTCTGTCACCAACACCGTTAGGATGAAGTTCTTATGTGGGTTCTCACTTTCGAATTCTTCATAAATTCTAGTGAAAAGGTTCAACAAATGTAGATGCTGATCTTCCTTTAAATGGATGACTGGATTAGGGTTAATAAAGCACTCGAACAGGTTATCATCATAATCCAGTGCAAAGCGTTGAACAAAATCCTTTGGAATCAGCATTGCGTACCTTTTGACATACAGGGATTTGGTCACTTTCGTCCGGTGGATGGCTTTGGGATTGATAAAGACCAAATCACCTGCTCGGACCTTGTGTGTTCTGTTTTTGATGAAAAAATCTCGCTCTCCTTCAAGAAGATAGTATATCTCATAACTGCTGTGAAAGTGTGTGGATGCCATGGATTTGCCCATTTTATCAAACAAGGTAATCTTAAAATTTTCCACGTTAAGGAACTCCTCTAAGTATACATGCAATATTGGTCGAGTTTGGCAATATTTGACGCAAGATATGAATACTTTTGCATATTATGCCAGATTTTCGATAGAAAATACACGGTGATTGTACTACAATGTCCCATAGAAAGCAAGCAGTATATAGAAAAGAGGGTTAATGATGAATTATAAAGATAATGCTCGGTGGATTTGGCATTATTACAAACCATATCGAGTGAAATTCTTTGTATTGGCGGCTGTATCTATGGCATTGACGTGGTTACTGACACGTAATCCGGGATATATAGGACAATATGTGGAAGAGGTTATTGAACAATCAGATAAAACCAATCAGATGAGGCTCTTGTGGGTGATTCTGGGGATTACAATGTTATGTTCATTCGGTAAATACATATATTTATTAATGTTCCAGTCTATGGCCCAAGATGTTATTTTTAATATCAGGCATGACTTATATGACCGAATCCAAACGATGGATCAGGCAAGAGTGAAAGAAAATAGAACAGGTACATTGATGTCGCGAATGATTGGTGATACAGAAGGTGTGATGAATTTTCTATCCTTCGGCTTGCAAGAGATATTTGTGAACATCATCACACTAGTGATTATCCTTATAATGATGTATCGTGTTAATCCATTGTTTTTCATTGCATTTCTTATTCCAATGCCGTTTTTATATAGTGTCAGTAGACACCACAGTGAGGCTGTAAGACCTGGCTTTGTTAAGATAAGAGAACAGTACGCCAGGCTTAATACGGTGGTTCAGGAAAATATCGCTGGTAACCGTGTGGTTCGGGCTTATATGAATGAGGGTTACGAATTCGATAAATTTGATGGCGCCAACAAGGGGTTTAGGGAAGCTAACCTAGCTTCGGTCGATGTATGGAAAAGATTTGTCCCGATCATCGATGGTGCAGGCTTGATGATGAGTGGTATTCTCATATTGGTCGGTGGTACTCTTTATATTAAAAGTTACATAGGTATGGCAGAGATTGTTGAGATGGCGGCATATTTGACATTACTTGACAGGCCCATTCGTTCTTTTGGATGGGCGGTTAACAAAATTGAGCAATTGATGGCATCGACGGACAAGATACGCCAAGTGATGTCAGTTGAGTCAGCCTTGATGCCGCGAAACGAAGATGAAGAGGTGCCAAAAGTGATTCCTATTGCCACATCCGCCAAATGGCGTAGTCTTCCTGCAGATCAGAGTATTCAAGGTAAAATTGAATTTGATCATATTAGCTTCGGTTATGAAGATGAACCGGTCATTGAAGATTTTAACCTGACGGTGGAGCAGGGTACAACGGTGGCATTGATTGGCGCAACTGGGTCTGGTAAGTCGACGATTATTGATTTGGTCGGTAGGTTCTATGAAGTGTCCGCTGGTGAAATTAGAATTGATGGGCGTCCGGTTCAGGATTATGACCTTCGTGTACTTCGTAGTCAATTGGCAATGTCCCTGCAAAGTGTTTTTCTATTTTCTGACACTATAGAAAATAATATCAGGTATGGTTATCCGGATGCAGATGAGATGACAGTACGTCAGGTCGCCGAAGTCTCTGGTGCTCTGGAATTTATCAGCAAGATGCCAAGAGGTTTTGAAACGGTTATTGGTGAAAATGGTGTTGGCCTTTCAGGTGGACAGAAACAACGTATCGCTCTAGCACGAGCATTGATTAAAGATCCGCCGATCCTTATTCTAGACGATACGACATCTAGTGTTGACATGGAGACAGAGTACAGAATTCATCAAGGCCTGAAAGATATGAATAATAGACGTACGACCTTGTTAGTTGCTCACAGAATATCATCAATCAAGCATGCAGATGAGATTGTTGTTATGGATGGTGGTCGCATTATAGAACGCGGCACTCACCGCTCTTTGATTAAAGACAGAGGGTATTATTACAGAGTATTCAAAAATCAGATGGGAGATTTTGATTTTGACGTTGAAGAAGGCAGGTTGGAAGCATGAGAAATAGATATTTTGAAGATGAAGCATTAAAAGGTGGGATGACTAAAGCCCACTACCAAAGGCTTCTAACCTATATGGCACCATATAAGGGGCAAATGCTCCTTGGTGTTGTTATCATACTATTGTCAGGTTTTTTAGCCTCTTTAGGGCCATATCTGCTTAAGGTTACTTTGGATGAGGTGCTGCCAAGTGAAAATCTTGAAATGCTATTTTTGATTGTTGGCGGCTTGGCCTTTATTATTGTTCTAAACATACAGTTATTCAAGTATCGGGTAAGCTTGGTGACGAGAATTGGACAGAATGCCATTTTTCAAATTAGAGAGGATGTTTTCAACCATCTACAGAAGCTGCCGTTTAGCTACTATGATGAACGTCCACATGGTAAGATCATCGTAAGAGTAGTCAATTATATCAATGCCATATCTGATTTGCTTTCACAAGGGGTCATTGATGTGTTGGCAGAACTCGTGGCATTAGTCATGGTGCTTGTTTTTATGTTTTCTTTGCACTGGAAGTTGGCGTTGATCTGTGTCGTGGTGACACCGGTGACCTTTACTTTTGTCTTTTTTGTCAGGAGGCGTTTTCACAAAGAACTGCAGATTCTGAACAATAAGAAAGCGAATATGAACGCCTATATTCACGAGAGCATCAGTGGTCTTAAGGTAACACAACTTTTTGTCAGAGAAGAAGAGAACATGGCCATACTTGAGACTTTGATGACGGAAAACAAGAACCAGTTTATGAGAAGTAAGCGCATCAAGTTCTTGGCAACGCCGATTTTGAATTTCTCAGAAGTTAGCGTGACATTGATGATCTTGCTTGTGGGTGCCAATTGGATAGGTAATGAGGGGATTACTCTTGGTATTATAGTGGCTTTCTTAGGTTATATGGGACAATTCTGGCAACCAATGTCAAAAATCAGTGACTTTTATGCCCAGGTTGCTGATGCACTTTCCTATTTGGAAAGGATCTTTGAAATTCTTGAAGAGACCCCAGAGATCGCTGATGGCGTAGGTGCCATCGAAGTTGAAAGCATAAAAGGTGATGTGACATTTGATCAAGTGACGTTCAGCTATGAAAAGGGACGACCAATTCTTGAGAATTTATCCCTTGATGTAACAGCTGGAGAAACCATTGCGGTTGTTGGACCCACAGGTGCTGGCAAGTCGACCATCATTCATTTGATCAGCAGGTTCTATGAAGTGGATTGCGGTAGTGTCGCCATTGATGGCCATAATGTCAACGATATCACCCTTAAGTCATTGCGAAAAAATATGGGGGTCATGCAGCAAGATACCTTCATCTTCAGTGCAAATGTAAGAGAGAATATTCGTTACGGTCGATTGAACGCAACGGATAAAGAAATCGAAGAGGCAGCAAAAGCAGTATGTGCTCATGAGTTCATTATGTCTATGGAAGAAGGCTATGATACTCAAGTGCATGAAAACGGTTCAAGACTATCCATTGGTCAGAAGCAATTGATTGGGCTCGCCAGAATTTTCTTGGCGAACCCTAGCATCATCATATTGGATGAGGCGACGGCTAGTATTGACACCGAGACAGAACGGGAAATTCAAAAGGGATTGGAAGTCCTTTTTAAAGGAAGAACAACGTTTGTTATTGCTCATAGGTTGTCTACAATACGAAATGCCGACCGCATTCTATATATAGATGGTGGAAGGATTGTGGAGCAGGGAAGCCATAATGACCTGTTAAAGGAAAAGGGTCATTACTGGGATCTCTATGCGACACAGGTCAAATATTTGGCTTGATTCTTGTCGGAATCTTGAGACTCAATGATGAGTCGCGTGTAGAAGTATCATGATTTTTACCTCTTATTTCGGATATTTGAAAATAGCGTTATTTTGCTTTGCCAGGTGTTATAATGGATGCAACGTTAAGAATAGCGTATTCGAAAGGAGAAGGGTATGAGCAAAATCAATCTTCAGATGTATTCATTCCATGACGGTACAATGGAGGATTACAGACAGAACTTAAAGACAGCAGCTGAGATGGGGTATGATGGCGTTGAATTATTTGGTCCATGTTTTGACATTCCAGTGGATGAAATGAAGACGTTGTTAAGTGATGTGGGCTTGGAAGTCGTTTCTATGCATGTTATGACAGATATGGTAATGGATATGATTCCTTATGCCAAAGGTCTTGGACTTAAGTATATGGGCATTGCCATGGAGAATATGTTTAACGAGGAAGAGGTCCATGCCTACGCCGAGAAGTTGAATGGACTTGGTAAAGCGTGCGACGAAGAAGGCATTCGATTGACTTATCACAACCACACTCAAGAATTTGCAGTCTATGGTGATAAGACCATTATGGATATTCTTGTAGCAGAGACAGATCCGAACTTAGTATCTTTTGAATTGGATGCTGGTTGGTGTGCGGCGGCAGGTCATGAGCCCATAGAGATTGTTAAGAAGTATTCTGGAAGAATCAAGCTGATTCACTTGAAGGAAAGTTCGGAAGCAATAGGACCACAACCACCACTTGATTTTGCATCCTTTGAAAAAGATGAAATGGGACGAATTATCATACCGGATGATGTTAAGGAAAGCATGGCTTTTACCAAATCTATTAACTGTCCAGCAGGAGAAGGTATCGTTGACTGGGCAGCATTGAAAACAGTCGCAGATGAACATGGGTGTGAGGCATATGTTGTTGAACGTGAGCGCACTTACGAAGGCACAAGAGTCGAGTGTCTCCAAGCTGACTTGAACTACTATAAGGAAGTTATGTCTTAATATTTGATATGTTGTAGAAAGGTCGCCGAAGGGCGGCCTTTTTTGTTATAATAAGTGCATTATGACATCAGTGTCACCTAAGGAGAATCACATGAAGATATTACATACTGCCGACTGGCATATTGGAAAGCTGGTACATGGTATTCATATGACCAACGACCAGCGATATATATTGAAGGAACTGATTCGGTGGATTGAAGAACAAAGGCCGGATGTCCTGATTATTGCAGGGGATTTGTACGATAGATCCATACCGCCTGTAGAGGCGGTTGAGCTGCTGGATGAGGTGCTGACAGAACTTGTCATGAACAAAGATATCGCAGTACTAGCTATTGCTGGTAATCATGACAGTCCGGACAGGGTTAGTTTTGCAGGAAATATTCTTAAGAAGCATGGTCTACACTTGGTTGGACATTTACAGTTAGATATTGAACCTATTATCATTGAAGATGATGAGGGACCTGTTCATTTCTACATGGTGCCCTATGTTGAACCGGTCATCGTAAGAGAACTGTATGAAGACGAAAGTATCAAGACTCACGATGATGCGATGGTAGCAATTATGGGACGTATTAAAAGCAAAATGTTGCCGGAGGTACGTAATGTCTGTGTCGCACATGCCTATTTGATGGGAATTGAGAAAGAGGAAGTCAGTGAATCTGTAAGACCTCTTTCCATTGGGGGCTCGGAATTCGTAGATGCTGCTCACTTTGATGGTTTCGATTATGTCGCACTGGGACACCTTCACCGAGCGCAGAAAGTAGGTAAAGAAACCATCAGATATTCAGGGTCATTACTTAAGTACTCGTTTTCAGAAGCCCTTCAGGTGAAGTCTGTTACAGAGGTTATTATGTCGACGGAATCGACTCGAATCGAAACCCATCAATTACCGGTGTTGCGTGATATGCGTGTGCTGAAAGGTGCGCTCGATCATTTGGTGGATGAGGAAGTGTATAAAGGCACCAATACTGAGGATTATGTTATGGCCACGCTGACGGATAAAGGTGAGCTGATAGATCCAATCAATGTCCTAAGAGCTATATACCCTAATGTGCTTAGGGTTGAGAAAGAAAGTTACGAACGGGAAGCGGGAGAACAACAAACCTCAGCAGGAGAAGACTTTATTCAAAAAGGTCCTGTAGGCTTGTTTGAAGAATTCTATGAAAACATATCTGGAGAATACTTTGATGAGCAAAAGCAGACCATTGTCGGTGAACTGGTCGATGATCTTATGAAGAAAGGACGGATTAAAGGATGAGACCATTAAGATTAACCATGCAGGCCTTTGGTCCTTACAGCGGTACACAGATCATCGATTTTGATGACTTGGATCATCGCAATCTTTTTCTGATTACTGGGCCTACCGGTGCTGGAAAGACAACAATCTTTGATGCTATTAGTTACGCACTGTATGGGCAAGCCAGTGGGGAACTCCGCACAGAAGATACTTTAAGGAGCCATTTTGCTGAAGATGAGTTGCTTACAGAAGTGTCATTGACTTTCGAGTTGAAGGAGAAGGTATATCATGTTCATAGAATCCCCAGTCAAATGCGTCCTAAAAGTAGAGGTGAAGGTTTAACTGAGCAAAAGCCGGAAGCAACCTTGACAATCGAGGATGGTTCGCCAAGAAGTATTATCACAGGCGTGAAAAATGTCAATACCAAGATAGAAGCCATCATCGGTATCAATGCAGAACAATTCAAACAGATTATGATGATACCGCAAGGTGAATTCAGAAAGCTGTTGACCTCAGATAGCCAGGATCGGGAGAAGGTGCTTCAGCAGTTATTTGATACAACGATCTATAAAAGAATACAAGGCGAGCTGAAGGAGCAGGCATCTGCAGTATACAACAGCATCAAAGTCGGGAAAATCGAGCGTGATACCTTGCTAGGGCATTTTAAGGTAGATGAGGACAGTGAGCTTAAAGGACTTCTTGAAGGAGATGATCTGAATATACAGGATATCTTATCAAAGGTGCAACAATTAATAGGTAAAGATGAACAGTCTCTTGACAGTGCCGAGGCAAGCATCCGAGAACTTGACAAGGCAATAGAGGCAGCAGTGAATAACCTTAATATCGCTGTGGAGTATCATAAGAATATGTTGATGCTTGATGAGACAAAGAAGCGTTACGAAAGCCACAAGGCTGAAGAATCTGCCATATCACAACAAGAAATAATATTGGAAAAAGCGCGTAAGGCATCAACCATTCAATCTCTCCACCATCAAATCAGTCATAACATGAAGGCCTTCGAAGAGAACAGTATACAACAAAAAAAGATGCTAGGTATGTTGGAACAGCTGAAAGTGTTAAACGCAAGTCTTTTGAAAGAAAAAGAAAAGGTGTCATCAGATGAAGAAGTGCAGACACTTGAAGCCCTTAAAAACGAAGTGAAAGACTTGGAGCGATATGCAGAGGAAGTTGCCAGGCTTAATCATACCATTAAGAAAATAGGTGATGGTGAAAAGCGTCAGAAAGAAGTTGAAGAGCACTGGCACTCACTACAAGAGCAGAAAAAATCCACCGAAGAAAAGTTAGCAAAGAATCAAGAACGGTCAAAGCATTTGGATGATGTAGATGTCCAGTATGTCCAAGCGGTGAATGAACAGGAAAAAATAAGAAAAAACATTGAAGAGATAGAAAATCTGAAGGTGTTGCAGGCATCTGTTGAGCAGGCATCTCTTATTGTCATGGAAAAGGAAAAGGTTCATAAGGGGCTGAATCATGAATTAGAAACGATGAAAGAAGCATTCAAACGGGAAAAGATGAACTTTTATAGCAGTCAAGCGGCATTACTGGCCACTGAGCTGAAAGAGGGAATCCCTTGTCCGGTTTGTGGTTCTGTAGAACATCCACACAAGGCAGAACTCTTGGAGAACGCCGTTACACAGGCGATGGTGGATGCCTCAGAGAAGGACTTGCAGACCTATGAGACGAAATATCAGCAGTCAGCGGAATCCCTTGCCGTAGCAACTAAGGGGCTGGAAAATAGTAAGTCCTTGTTCCTGGATGGTACTAAAAAGCTTTGGGACACTGAGCAACTAGGTGAAATTGATGTAGTGGATTTGAAAGGTAATATTGAGAAGTTGCAGCGTTATCATGGTAAATATTTGTCTGATAGCAATCTGACCATAAGTAATTTAAAGGAAAAACAAAAGAAGAAAAGCGCATTAGCAAAGGCAATGGAAGAGGATGCCATTGTTATAAAGCAATTGATCAACGCTATCGAAGCCTCTAGTAAGGATAAAGAGCAGGTGATCAGTGCCCTTGCTATGTTGAAAGAAAGACTTCAGAGAATCTACGAAGTCGTTCCGGATAATCGCCGAGATAATGAAGTGGTTATGAAACGCCTTCAGATGGTTAAAGAGGATGTAGCTAATAGGGAAAAGTTACGAAAAGAAATCCACAAAAAGTATGAGGAGAACAGTCAAGAGTTGTCTGACGCTGAGAAAGCATACGCATCCTTGACAGGACAGATTAAGTCTCTGGAGAAATGGCTAGGGGAAAGCAAAAGAGAATTTGAGGGTAAGTTATTGGCTTATGGTTTTTCCGATGAAGAAGAGTATCTTAAATACTCAATGGAAGAAGACGGGATGGGTCAACTCGAACAATCAATAAAAGAATACCATCAGCGTTTGAATGAACTTAAACTGCTCACAAAGGAACTCGAAAAGAAAACAAGTACGGTCAAACATAAGGATCGTGATGAGATTCAAAAGTCATTGGATCAACTTAAGTTAGATCGACAAGAAAGATTAAGTGTCCAGAGTTATCTGAAAAACAGGCTAGTAGACAATAAAGCCACATTAAATCGAGTGACTGCATTAACAGATAACATGAAAAAACAAGAAGCGGTCTATAGCGTGATTGGGCAATTGTCTAAGGTAGCCAATGGCAATAATTCGGCAATGATGACTTTTGAACGCTACGTACTTGCGGCATTTCTTGAGGATATACTAAGGGCTGCCAATATAAGGCTTAAGAAAATGACTCAAGGTCGTTATATTCTATCAAGAACTGAGGAGCTTCAAAGAAAGAACAAGCAAAGTGGCCTTGAGCTTGAAGTCTTTGACAATTTCACTGGTAGATCAAGGCATGTAAAGACCTTGTCAGGCGGTGAAGGGTTTAAAGCTTCTTTATCAATGGCGTTAGGATTGTCGGATGTTGTCCAATCTTATGCAGGTGGAGTACAATTGGACACCATGTTTATTGATGAAGGCTTTGGCACATTGGATCAGGAATCTTTGGACAGTGCCATCAACTGTCTTATTGATTTACAAAAGTCAGGTAGACTGGTTGGTATTATTTCTCATGTTCAGGAATTAAAGGAACGTATGGATGCAAGACTTGAAATAACGACGACCAATAAAGGCAGTGAAGCCAATTTTGTTGTTTCATAAATGGATGATCTTATCATAAATGACTAAGGCGTCTAAAGATCATCATAACAGGATTGTTTGCGACAAAGAGATGTGACAATGTCACATAATAATTTGTTAATACCGAGGTAAAATATGGATAAGACGAAAGATCATATACAACTTGAATCCCTAATGGCGCAGACTGACCTAGGGGATTACTTTGAACACTGGCAGGCGATGGACAAATCGGTGATTACCTTCGAAAAGGGTGAGATCATTTATACCTTGGGTTCACGTATCAGCAGCCTTTACTTCATGTTAAATGGTTTGGTTGAACTTGATTTTTATAACGATCAAGGTGACATCATGAATATCACCACAATTCAGCCGATTACTGTTCTGGGTGAAGTTGAATATATATTGAATTGTCCAACATTGACGGAAGCCACTGCAATTGCCAAGACAGTCTGTATTGAGATTCCAATAGTGATGAATCAGAAGTACTTGGAAACGGATGTTACATTTTCAAGGTTCTTGAATCAGGATTTGGCACTTAAGATGACGGCAATCAGTCATGTGGCTATTGATAGGCGATTGGTGAGCACTCAGACACGCCTTGCAGTATATATCTTGAGGCGAGGTTATACAGAGGGTAGTGAGATAACAGGTCTCGGTCAGATTGCCAAAACCATCAATTGCAGTTACAGGCAATTGCTTAGGAGTTTTAAGGCCTTATCGGACAAAAAACTATTGTCCCATGGGGAAAAAAAGGGTGTGTATTATCTTGAGAATCTGAGTGGACTGGAACAACTGGTTCGCGAGGACAACTTGTAGTTCGGGAATGTTTGTTGGTTAAAGAACATTCCTGCAATTAGTAGTGTATGATATAGCGCTACAGGATACTATTTGGAGAGGTTCTTATGAAGACAACAAAGTACAATGATAACTGGAAATTCTGGAATGAAGGGGATGCCTTTGCATTGGTTTGGAATGTTCCGGAGCATGCACAAGATGTAACACTGCCACATGATGCGATGATTGCATGTGATGCTTATGCTGAAAGTGGTAATGGCGGCAACAGTGGTTACCGTGATGGTGGCAATTACAATTATGTCAAAACCATTCATCCTACAGTAGAGATGAAAGACAAAGTCCTCTCCCTTAAGTTTGAAGGGGTTTATATGAATGCCTTTGTCTATGTAAATGAGCAATTGGCTGGTAAGTCACCCTTTGGTTATACAACCTTTTATGTTGAACTCAACGATTATCTCAGATATGGTGAAGACAACGAAATCAGAGTTGTTGTGAAAAATGGTGCGATGACCAATAGCCGTTGGTATTCAGGCAGTGGTATTTACAGAGATGTCTATCTTCTTGAAAGTGACTTAACCCATATAGGTCCAGAGGGTGTATTTGTACAGACTGAAGTCATAGAAGAGGATTACGCAGTGGTGGTTGTTCAGACAGAGGTCGTCAATCGCTCACATCGTAAAGTGAATCAGTCTCTGGTCACAAGTATTCTTTCTCCAGAAGGTGATGTTGTTGGCTGTGAGACAACTCAGGTTGTTTTGCCAGGCAACACTATTAGAACAATTAGTCAGAGAATTGTTGTGGATGGACCAAGTTGTTGGAGCGATTTGACGCCTGATATGTATGAAAGCCAGTCAAAATTGATGTGTGGTACAGATGTGGTTGATGAAGCGTCCAATGCTTTTGGTATTAGAGATTTGTCGTTAGACAGCCGTAATGGACTACGTGTTAATGGAAAGACAGTTAAGTTGAGAGGCGCGTGCATTCATCATGATAGTGGTTTGCTTGGGGCGGCCACATACCAAGATGCTCAATATCGACAAGTGAAGCGACTTAAGGATGCGGGCTTTAATGCAATACGTATGGCTCATCAACCAATGGCACCTGCAATGTTAAAAGCATGTGATACCCTTGGTGTCTATGTCATGGATGAGACCTTTGATATGTGGACCAGATGTAAGTCTGATTTTGATTATGGCATGGTTTTTGATGAGTGGTGGGAAAAAGATGTGACCGCTATGGTGAAGAAAGACAGGAATCATCCGTCAGTGATTATGTACTCCATTGGCAATGAGATTCCGGAAGTAGGGACTGACGCAGGGATGATGATTGCAGATCAGATAGTTTCAAAGATCAAGTCCTTGGACCCTACAAGATATACACTTTCTTCGGTTAATGGTGTATTTGCATCTGGTGACCGTGTGGATGAAATCGTTGAGGATGTTGTTGCAACCCTCAAAGCGGAAGGTAAGATTGAAGGGAATGTTAATCACTTCATGGCTTTGATGCAAGATCACATGGATACGATTGTTGTCCATCCGATTATCGGTGAACGTCTTGAGAATGCCAGCGCCAGTGTGGATATTGCGGGCTATAATTATATGACTGCCAGATATGAAGCTGATGGTGAAACTTATCCCAACAGAGTGATTGTTGGAAGTGAAACCTATCCACCTGCGATTGTTAAGAATTGGGACTTGGTTGAGAAATTGCCTCATGTTATTGGTGACTTTACTTGGACTGGTTGGGATTATATCGGTGAAGCAGGGGTTGGAATCCCGGCTTACAACTTTGGTGAAGGTGGCTTTGGTGCAAAATTCCCTTGTCAATTGGCTTATTGTGGTGATTTTGACCTTATAGGCTCAAGGAGACCGGCTTCCTATTATAGAGAAATCGCTTTTGGCATAAGGAATAAACCTTATATCAGTGTACAGGACCCAAATAGGTACGGGCAACATCTGATGAGAACGCCTTGGATTATTAGTGATAGTGTACGTTCATGGCAGTGGGATGGCTTTGAATCAAAACCAGTGTTGGTTGAAGTGTATTCACCAGGAGATGAAGTGGCATTGATGCTTAATGGTGAAGAAATTGGCAGAGAGGCAGTTAACGAAAATCGAATCAATACTTTTGATACGAGTTATATGGCTGGTACCCTTGAGGCAATTTCTTATGAAAATGGTGTTGAGATAGGGAGAGATCTTTTGACGACGCCAAATAAGGGAATGGTTATTAACGCAGAAGTTGAAAAAGGTAATGAAGGTGAATTGATTTTCGTTAATATTGAGTTGACGGATGATGACGGAACACTTTTGCCAGTCGAATCAGGCATCATGTCTGTAGAAGCACCTGAATGTATTCTTATGGGGCTGGGGTCTGGTGATCCTAAACCGAAAGAGAATTACACTGGTACTGAGGCGCATGTTTTCAATGGTAAGGCTTTAGCTATATTTAAAGGTGACGCTGCCGGGGAAAAGATTCGATTGGTGTATGGGGATGTAGTGGTGGATGTTGTGTTGTGATTTGATTTGTTTTTAATACGATGTGATAGAAGATGAATATAGGTTTGTTTTTGGAATCGGATGCATTAATTTGTGTTCGGTTTCTTTTTTTTTGATTTTCGCTCGGTTCCGCGTTAGACAATGGCATGGAGAATTGTGGCTTCGCCTTATTCTCAGGAATCGGAGTCAGTATTCTTGTGCATGCTGTCTAAAAGTTGGAAGAGTGACAGTGTTAGATTCTTGACAATCCTAAATCAAGTTTGTCCTATAAGGTATAGAAAGGTATTGTTTTGGTATGCGATATTTGGATAAGTCGATGGCTTTGATTTTGATATGGCTATCTAATTAGACTATTTTGTTGATGATATTAATGGTTGTATTATACGAATTCGAAAGTTGTACGGTTAAATTGTCAGAATATATGCAGGTGTTCAATCGAGTGCGATTTATTGGGCTAATTACACAATTCAAAGAAAATATGATGCATATTCATCGTCAAATTCATGAGTGTATTTGTAAAGGGTACAATATTTTATGGCATAATTTGTGTGCTAAAGATTTGTACAAAGCCAGTAGAATCAAGGGTTTAGAGTGTGTGTATGTGTGAATTGGACAAATGTGGCAAGGTTTTATCAAAAATATTGTACGGTATTATTTGAGGGGTGTCATAAATATCGCCCACTCACTAAAATTGCGGCCCTTGTTAAAAGTTTGGCTAACGTGGTAGTCTGTGTTTGTCGCCGGGAACAACACCGACGACGAACCATACAATCAAATTATGTTGAAGGAGGATTTGTTAGTGAAAACAAACAAACGTAGTTTACTGGCACTTGTTCTTGCTCTAGTGATGATCTTATCACTCGCGGCTTGCGGAAGTGATGACACAAGTGGTGGTAGCACTCAAACTGGGGGCAGCACAGAAACAAGCAGTACAGAAAGCGGTAGCGGTGAAACAACTGAGACAGCTGGTGATGGTATTGTGAAGCCAGAACAAATCACAATGCTCGTTGATGGTACAGTATTTACTAAAGAAAACGGACGTGACGAATTCGAAGCTAGATGGGAAGAATTGACTGGTATTGATCTTGTTATCATCCAACCAGACCACGATGCTTACACAGATGTTCTTGGTCAAACACTTGCTAGTGGCGACTGGCCAGACGTAATGCTTCTTAACTCAGGTTACTACGCTGGATATGCTAATGAAGGTGTTCTTTGGGACATGACAGAAGCATGGGAGAATTCCGAGCTTAAAGCTTCCGGTAGAGTTAACGAATCACTTGTTGATGGTCTTAAACTTGACGGTTCCCTTTACGGTATCGCCCCATCTCGTGGTGGTGGATGTATCACTTACGTTAAGAAAGCATGGCTTGATAACGTAGGCCTTGAAGCACCTACTACTTATGAAGAGTACATTGCAATGCTTGATGCATTCACAAATGGCGATCCTGATGGTAACGGTGTAGACGGTGACACTTACGGTATGTCTTCTGCTGGTCTTATCGGTAAAGAGATTCCATTCATCAACTACAACCCTAACTTCTACCAAGATGCATTCCCAAGTTTCCAACAACTTGACGATGGTACTTGGATTGATGGTTTCACACAACCAGCTATGGTAGGCGCTCTTGAAAGACTTAGAGATGCATACGCAGCAGGTTACATCGACAAAGAAGTTCTTACTAACGGTACAAGCGACTGTCGTAACAAATACTATGATGACAAATACGGTGTATTCACTTACTGGGCTGGTACTTGGGCGTCTAACCTTAAGACAAACCTTGAAGCTAACGGTAAAGATGGTGAGTTGATTGCTCTTGAGCCAATTGCTGAAGTTGGTACTTACCTTGAAAGACAAGCACCAACATGGACAATCACTGCTAAAGCTGAAAACCCAGAAGGCGTATTCAAATACTTCTTCGAAACAATGCTTGATGGTGCAGAGATGCAAACTCTTTGGACTTACGGTGTTGAAGGCGTTCACTGGTCAACTGCTGCAGAAGAAGTTGCTGGTAACACTTATGCTGAAGGTGAATTCCACATGCTGGAGTCCCTTGAAAAACCAGGTACTCAATACAAGAAGAACCACATTGACCCAATGGGCGCTATTGCAACTTTCGTTGGTGAGAACCCAGGTCTTGCAACTGTAGCTCCAGAAGCTAAAGAAGCTCTTGAGACTTTCTCAAACAACTCAAGACTTGTTGAACTTGTACCTTCAAACGACGCTATGAGCCAATACAATGGTGACCTTATCACTCTTAAGAGAGAAATCGTTGCTAACGTAGTAATCAATGGTGCTTCTATTGAAGAAGAAATGGCACGTTTTGAATCAGCTGGCGGTGCAGAGTGGTCACAAACGATTGTTGACGCTTTGAACGCACAATAAAAAAGATCCATATCATTAGTATTATATAAGTAATATAAATGAGAGTGGGGCAGCAATAGATGAACTGAAAGCTTATGCTGCCCCGCTTTTTATATGAAGGAAGGATATAGCCCTATGCAAGCATCAAATAAAAAACCGGTAGTGGGACATAAAAAATCACTAGCGAAAAGAATCTATGAATACAGATGGTTCTATGTCATGTTCTTGCCAGTGTTGGTTTTCGCGTGTATTTTCTTTTTCGCGCCAATCGTAGGTATAAGATATGCATTCTATGACTACAAAGGTTTTGCAGAACCTGTATTTGTTGGACTTAAGCACTACAAACAAATGGCATCCCTTGATGGATTCTGGTCAGCATTTACCAATACCCTTGAAATCAGTGTTGTTAAATTGCTTTTAAACACTTTTATGGCGGTAATATTGTCTTTGTTGCTGAATGAGATTGTCAGTATTCATTTCAAAAAATTCTCACAGACAATTATCTACTTGCCTCACTTCCTTTCATGGGTTGTAACAGCATCCGTATTTGCGATGATCCTTTCACCGACTCAAGAAGGTCTTGTTAACCAGTTCCTTATCAGCTTAGGAATTCTTGAGCAAGGAAATGAGATTTATTTCCTTGGTAACAAAGAGTGGTGGCGTCCAGCTTACTTTATGGTAAACATCTGGAAAGACACCGGTTGGGGTACGATCATTTATATGGCAACTCTTTCCGGTATCAGCCCAAGTCTTTATGAAGCAGCTTCAATCGATGGTGCAACACGTTGGCAAAAAATGCTTTACATCACAATGCCATCCCTTGCAACGACAATCATCATCGTATTGATCCTGAACCTTGCAAAAGTTATGAATATCTTCGAATCTGTTTACGTAATGATGAATGATGCAGTCATTAGAGAAGCGGATGTTCTTCAGACATACATATATAGTAAGACTTTCAACAGTGGTGCATTGCCGAACTATGGTTTCACAACCGCAGTTGGTCTTGTTAAATCAGTAGTAGGATGTTTCCTGGTTGTCATTTGTAATTACGCCAGCAAAAAAGTCCGTGGCCGTGGCATAGTATAGGAGTGGATGATATGAACAATCAAAATGTAAAAAAACCAAGTTTTAAAGAAAACTTCATGAGTGAATGGACACCATTCAAACTTGTTCTCGGAGCATTCTTTGTATTCATCTGTATTATGACGCTGATTCCACTTTGGAAAGTACTTGTTGACTCCCTAGACCTTCATACAGCGTATGGTATGAAATTGTGGCCTTCTAAGTTCGGTTTTGATGGTTATACTTCTGTCTTCACAAACCCGACACTCTTCAGACCACTTATGATTTCATTCATCACAACAATTACAGGTACATTGATTGGTTTGGCATTAACAACTCTGGGTGGTTATGTGTTGATTCAATACGACATGCCAGGACGTAACATTCTTTCTGGGATGCTTCTTATGACCATGATTTTCAATGGTGGAATGATTCCTACATTCCTTGTAATGAATGCCATCGGTCTTTACAACACCCTTGCAGTTGTTGTATTGCTTCCTGCGCTTAATGTTTTCAACCTTGTACTTATGCGTAACTTCTTTGAAGGGATTCCGGCTTCATTGTTTGAATCTGCAGCCATCGATGGTTGTACACCTATGGGTATTTTCTTCAAGATTGTATTGCCTCTTTCAAAAGCGGCACTTGCAGCGATCGGTCTTATGTTCGCAGTACAGTTCTGGAATGACTATATGACTTACAAAATCTACGTGATCAACTCAGATTTGTTTAACTTCCAGATGAAACTCCGTAGTGTAATTATGGGGAGTGACCTTCCAGCGGCAACAGGTTCAGCCACTGAGAATACAGTTAAGAATGCGGCGACAATAGTTGCAGTTATCCCATTCATGATACTTTACCCATTTGCTCAGAAATACTTCATCCAAGGTATCAACATAGGAGCGGTTAAAGGTTAATGCTTTTATGTATTCTATGTATTCATTAAAAATATCGCTTGATTAAGTAAGACGACTATAAGAGGAGAACCATGTCATCCATCATCTACTGGGCCGGCGATTCAACGGTCAAAACCAATGATCATACAACCTATCCTCAGACTGGCATAGGGCAGGGAATAGGTTTGTATCTTGCAAAAGACGTGCTGGTAAAAAACCACGCTGAAAACGGCAGGAGCACCAAGAGTTTTATTGATGAATCCAGACTGGCAGCTATATACAATGATTTGAGAGAGGGCGATTTTCTCTTCATTCAGTTCGGACACAATGACAGCAAGTCAAAAGATCCTGAAAGATATACGGAACCCTTTGGTACCTATCAGGAGAATCTTGAGAAGTTTGTCAATGTCGCTCGGAATAGAAAAGCGCACCCGGTATTCATTTCATCCATATGCCGAAGATGGTTCTTGGAAGATGGTTCCCTTGATCCTGATAAGATGCACGGCGACTATCCGGCAGCAATGAAAGCACTAGCAGAACAACTAGAGGTACCATACATTGATCTTACGGCATCAAGCAAGAAGCTATTAGAGTCATGGGGGGCGAAAGCCAGTGAAAGCCATTTTATGAATCTAGAAGCAGGCATGTACCCTAATTACCCTGAAGGTCAGGTGGATAACACTCACTTGACCTACAGCGGTGCAGTGGCGTTTGCAGCATTGGTCGCTAAAGGTCTTAAGGACTTAGGCGGTATTTATTCAGAACTTATATCAAACACAGTTAAATAAAGGAGAACGTTTTGCAAAAAGAACTGTTATGGCAGTCAGATATGGAAAACGGTCATTTTAAAAACCCTATCCTCTTTGCGGACTACTCGGATCCAGACGTCGTTCGTGTAGAGGATACTTTTTATATGACAGCATCAAGTTTCAACTATACACCAGGGCTGCCGGTATTGGTGTCAAAAGACTTGGTGAATTGGGAACTTAAGAATTATGCAATCAAGAATATAGATTATCCTAGGTACGATGTACCTGCCCACGCAAAAGGTGTGTGGGCACCGGCAATCAGATATCATGACAATAAGTTTTGGATATTTTATGGCATGCCTGACGAAGGGATATTCTATGTGACTGCTGAGGATGCCCTGGGTGATTGGTCAGAGCCTTATTTACTGTTGGAAGGTAAAGGCTACATCGATCCTTGCCCATTTTGGGATGAAGATGATAGGGCCTATGTGATTCACGGCTATGCAAAGAGTCGGATTGGTTTCAAGAGCATTCTAGGCATCTTTGAAATGAGTCCGGATTGTAAAAAGGTATTGGATGACGACCGTTTTATATTCGATGGTACAGTGACACAACCGACGATAGAAGGTCCGAAGGTATACAAACGTGATGGTTGGTATTATATCTTTGCACCTGCTGGTGGTGTGAAGCCTGGTTGGCAAACGGTATTGAGATCAAAGAACATTGAAGGACCATATGAAGAAAAGATTGTTCTGGCTCAAAAAGATACAGTGATTAACGGTCCTCATCAAGGCGCTTTGGTTGATACACTTGCAGGTGAAGAATGGTTCATTCATTTCCAAGATCGAGGTCTTTATGGACGTATAGAACATTTACAGCCGGTTGTTTGGAAAGATGCATGGCCGATTATAGGGGTTGATCCAGATGAGGACGGTTGTGGTAAACCGTGTTTGATACATCCGGTCCCTAAAGGCATGCTGAATGTTCAACCTACTTACCTAGAAGCGTCTGATGATTTTATGAGTGACTCATTGGGATTACAGTGGCAATGGCTAGGCAATCATAAAGATAACTTTTGTCAGATGGTTCCTGAAACGGGTCTGAAACTTAACAGCTTGAATACTGGGGATCCTACGACAAGATCTCTGTGGCATTCATCCAATGTTCTGACTCAGAAGTTGGTATGTCCGGCATTTAGGGCCCAGGTGACATTGTCCGTCGCTTATCTTCAGAATAACGAGCAAGCTGGATTTGTCATGTTTGGTGGCCAATATGCCTATGTTGCTGTTAGAAAAGAGCATGGCAAAAGAAGTCTTGTCTATGTGGAATCTTTTGGTGAGGATGAAACTAAGGAAGAGAATACGAAAGTCATAGTTCCTTGGGGACATTCAGCAGATGAAATTACGATACAAATGCAATTGAACAATGATGGAGAAAAAGTAACCATGAAGATGGCATACTGTCTTTCGGATGGTGAATTCGTAGAGATAGGTGACGAATACGAACCTATTGACCATCAGTGGGTCGGATCTAAGATTGGTATCTTTTCTGTGGCACTGGATCAGTCCTGTGACCATGGGTATGCAGTATTCAAGAATTTTCAAGTTGAAGGATTACCAACACCGGTTAAACATTAAACTACATCTGAAAATATAACTTATAAATAAAACATTAGCACAAGATCCTATTGGTATGAGTAGTCATACTAGGGACGAAGGAAAGGAACACCATGACACTTCTGGAAGCCATTGAAGCACAGAATCTGCCGATGCTGATTCGACTGCTTGCAAGGGACCCTAACAGCATTGATGACTTGGATGAACAAGGCATACCAATGAGCTTTAGAGCGGCTAAGACCGGTAACTTCGGTCTTGTAAGGCATATTGTCGAGTACTCTAGAGCAAGCATGAATACAACCGATCAATATCATAGGAATATTCTTCATTATGCAGCGATGTCTGGTAATGTATCATTGGCGGCTTATCTTGTGGAGAAGGTAGGTATGTCCATTGTAGCTGGCGATAAGGATTTGATTACGCCATATGATATTGCAAAGGAATATGACCATCAGGGACTCATTGCATATTTTGAAAAAGTGTGTGGGTTCGCTTTGGAGGAAGCGTATAGGAATCCAATCCGTACGGGTATGTTTCCGGATCCCTCCATCGTAAGAGTGGAAGAGGATTATTATATGGTCAATTCTTCCTTTGTATTCTTTCCGTGTATTCCAATTTCCCACTCTAAGGACTTGATACACTGGAAGATTATCGGCTATGCTATCACTGAACCAGAGTGGGCGTTGCTGGATGATCTTGAAGGTGGTAGAGGTTACTGGGCTCCAGATATTTCCTATCACAATGGTGTCTTCACAATTGCTGCGACCTATCGTCTCAATGATACTGGAACTGTATATAGAAAGCAGATGGTTGTAACATCTGAGAAGCCTGAAGGTCCATACAGTAAGCCGGTGTTCATCGATGAAGATGGCATTGATCCATCTATATTTAACGATGATGATGGGCGCAGATATATGCTTCTTAATCGTGGTGCCAGGATTTTTGAGTTGGACCAGTCAGGGACAGAACAGATTTCTAAAGCGACACTGCTTTATTATGGAAGCCAAAAGAGAGCGCCGGAAGGGCCTCATATCCTTAAGAAAGATGGTTACTACTATCTGTTCTTAGCGGAAGGTGGCACTGGGCCTGGACACAGAATTACTGTTGCCAGATCAAAGGAGCTCCATGGAAATTATGAACCTTGCCCTTACAACCCGATTATGCGACAAAAAGATGAAAATGCAGCGATACAGCGCTGTGGTCATGGCAAGCCTGTTCAGACCCAGAATGGTGATTGGTATATGGTCTATCTTTGTGGTCGGATGATTGGTGATGGTTACAGCATTCTTGGTAGGGAGACGGCCTTGGATCCGATTACATGGACAGAAGATGGTTGGCCTTTGGTTAATGATCTTTCAGGACCAAGTGCTCTTCAAAAAAGGCCGAACCTACCGTTGGCAAAGTGGGATTCATCAGATCTTGATACGTTTGTTGGTGAAGAATTATCCCTGAAATGGATGTTCCCAAGGCCACCTGAAGAGGATGCCTATCGTCTTGAATCAGGGCAGTTGATATTGAAAGGCAGTGTCAAGCCTCTTTGTTCAGTCGATGCTAGAAATATACTTGTGCAAAGGCAAAGGCACTTTAACTTTACGGCATCAACAAAGATGTTTATACCTAATCTTCAGTCGGGGCAAGAAGCAGGTTTGACCTGTTATTATGATGAAAATACATGGTTGACTTTTGGACTGACAAGATGTGAAGATGGCAGCCGTTGTCTACAATTGAAGGAACATATCGGTGATCAGGATATTATGAAGCATCTGGATGTTCCAGTGGAAGACGGGGCTGAAATTATTTTTCTTCGTGTTGATACCAGTTTTCTGAAGAGAACATTCTACTATAGCGTTGATGGCACTCATTATGATGAATTTGGTCATTTGGATAATGTTTATTATCTTTGTGATGAAGGCATCAAGCGTGGCAAGCGTTTTACTGGGGCTATGGTTGGTCTTTATGGTATTAGAGGTGATCAGGGGCTTGAAGTGGCTTATGATTGGTTTGAGTATGAGGGGGAGGCATAGGCGCTGTTAGTGTGGCGGGGGTGTCGCTGTCACCGGAAGAGGCATACTATTCGAAGCCTAAGACATGCTTGCAAGCAATCAAACTCGTTTCGAGATAGTATACCACTCCCTGCGCTAGCTCGGTTTCGGGTGTTAGTATGGCTTTTCGATGGGTTTTGTTCTTGGACGAGACGCATGTTAGATTAGAAGAACAGAAAAAATACAAAAAAATTCAAAAGAATATAAAGATAATCCCAGGCTTAAGGAGCAAATATACTCTAAAAGCCTGGGATTTAATTTATGCGAACACAGCAGTCAAATGACTAAAACCAACAAGGCGATAACGAAGTTAGCCTATTCACTAACTTTTACGGAACCGAATCAGGTTCCTTTGGAGGCCTATGGTTTCTGGAGTACCGGAGAACGGACTCGGAGTGCGACCTTTGTCTCATGGAGGAGACAAGAGTCGCCGGAAGAAATCATAGGCCTCCAAAGGGTTCTGATGACATTAATAGAGTATCCTTCTTACCGCCCTTCCAAATACCCATTAAACTCGCCAAAGAGCGATTCTTCAATCTTTTTCATATAGACAGATAGACCATCCTCCATGAAGTTCAGATGGAAGTGGACAGACCCGATGGCGGTGTCTATTATGTGGCATTTGATGTAGAGGGTTGTATCTTTTAACCACGCGGCAGATGCAGTGTAGCGTTGATCGTACATTGGGAATGAATCAGTCATCGTGTGCCCAAAGCCAAATGGAAGTTGATAGTCTACGCTGTTATGTCTGAAGTTCAGTATACCTGAATTCACAGTCCGATCAAACTGGACACTAAAGGATTCAAAGCCTTGGCTGTTACTATCCATGACATAGTTACGACCGTTAATATCGTCCATAATAGGAGAGGATAGTTCACCATTCAGTGGTGTGATTTTTAATGAAGCAACAGCTTTGGCTAAGCCCTTAATAGATGATGAATCCTCAGGTAGTGGGCTGTTATTCAAGTAAGGTAATATCTCTTCGTAAACAGCATCATAAATGGCTTGATTCCCTCCCTGTAGACCTTGGGTGTCAGCAGTGGTGACAATCAGTAAGTCGTAGTCAGGAAGACAGATTGCCAATTGACCACCCATGCCATAGCAGGCATAGCCGTTGTGAGTGATGCGCCAGAATTGATAGCCATAGCCCACACGTTCTTCCTTGATGGGCATATTGATGCAGGTGTCGCTGTGGTGTTTGATGGCTTGCTCAATATAGGCACTTGGTAATAATTGCTTGCCATTACTGTTACCTTTTTTCATGATAAGATCAGCGAAGAGATACATATCCATTGGTGTCGCCATTAAACCACTTCCGCCCATAGAGATACCAAAGGGATCCTCAAGCATGTGGCTTTCCTTGGAGAAGCCTATTTCGGTCAGTGATTTCTCCTTAAGGTAATCCAATTGGGATTTGCTAGTAATCTTTTCCACTAGTGCACATAGGGTGTGGCTAGCAGATGTGTCATAGTTATACACACTGCCGGGACGGTGGCTTGGTTTGGTGGTGAAGAAACTTTCTACCCAGTCTGTCGTCATATCGAGCTTGTATGTTGTGGAGGTATGACAGGTTTCCATTGTGAGCATATTTCGAATGGTCATGGATGCCAGATAAGGAGGGCATGGGTTTGGTGTGTACTCTGGAAAGTGTTGAATGATAGGATCATCCAAAGTGAGTTTGCCTTCGGAGGCCAAAAGACCTATGGCTATAGATGTCATACTTTTACTGACAGAGAACATGCGATGTAAAGTGGTCTTTTCATATGGTGCATAATACCCTTCGAAGACCAAGTGGCCGTGACGGCCTACCAATACACTATGCATAGGGATTTGACGTTCCTCTAATCGTGCCAAAAAATTGTTAAGGGATACCGATGGTATCCCTTGTGATTCAGGTGTGTGTGGGGGTTTGATCATGCGGCTGCTCCTGTTCATCATGCTGTACGTGAATGGTTCCTGGCTTCTTTCGGTGACATGCCATAGACTTTCTTGAAAGCCCTTCTGAAAGTATGGGAATTGTTATAACCTACCTTGTGGTATATTTCGCTAATGTTAATCTCCGTATCACGTAAAAGCTCGTAAGCGTGTTCAATACGCTTGCGACCGAGATAGCTGGAGAAGTTCTCGCCGATTTTCTCCTTGAATAGATAGGAGAAATAACTTTCTGAGATAGAAAACTCATCAGAAATCTTTGTCAGGCAAAGGGAAGGGTCTTTATAATTATTATCAATGTACTCCCTAATTGTCACAATGATGTTGTTAGTGCCTGAGTTACTGGCGTGGAGTTGGCAGAGTGCAAGTGCCAAATCTTCACACAACTTAAGAGACATAGGTTGATTGAATAATGTGTCTAGATTCTGCAGTTCATCAATATTGTCGGATGTTTCCTTGATGGTGAAGCGAATTTTGTACAAGGTGTTGCGCACATCAGAAAGTAAGTATTTCATTACGTCGATAGGAAGGGTTCTGGCTTCCATATTCTCATGACGAATAATCTCGAATATTTCCAGCACTTGACTTTCGTTGGCAGCATTAATGAACGTGGTAAGTTGCTGTGTTAACTCGATAGGGTAATAGAAGCCTTTTGAGTCCCTGCTGATATTCTCATAACAATGGAATACATGTCTCTTGGTTGCGTAACTTACAGCCTCAGTGGCCTGTTGATAGGATTTCCATGTAATCATCAGGCCCTCGTTCCAGCCACCGAGTCCGGCAAAGGTCCAAATGGCGTATTGATCGCGTATGTTCTTATGGAGCTGTTGGAAGGAATCATCTATCTGGGCTGTCGCTGTTTCATCTGATACGCTCGCATCAAATGAAAGAAGCACGGAATATTCTCCTTCCTTGTTGGAATAAACATAAGCAGGTTGGCTGAAATAAAGTTCAAATCCTTCTTCTATTAGTTCCTTGTAATCAATATCCTCTGGAACTGTAACGGCGGAATTTTCTATATAAAGTTCATATTGGTTGATGTATGCTATTAAGTATAGGACGGAGAATTTTCTACCTTCTGTATCAATGTTCAAGTAATGTTGAGCATAATCCAGTTCCTGTTGGGTAGCGATATTCCCCTTCAGTATTTTAGACATGTAGGATTGCATAATCAACGGTTTTTGGGTCTCGACAACTTTCTGAAGATTGTCTTGAAGCTCTAAAGTGTCTTCAAGTTCAGTACCCAATTGTCTGATTTTCTTGAGGTTGCTTCTGGAGAGAATGAAAATCATGGTAACTTCCAATAAAAGGGCAATTAAAATGACGGCAATAAAGATGTTACGGTATGTATTTAATGAATAGAGCGCATCATCCGCTGGTTGAACCAAGTAATAATGCCACTGGTTATAATTCGATGTCAGTTTGGTAACGAACAATTCTTTGCCATCAAGACGAAAATCAGAGAAGCCATCATCACTGTAAGTTAGGTTGGCCAATTGTTCAGCATCAATAATAACCTCATCGTTGGCTTTTATGTGGAATGATTTATTACTGTGATTATCCGTTACGTAAAGATACCCTTGATCGTAATAGGAAAGTTCTTCGTAGATGGCACGAATTTGTTCGTAATCGATTTCAAAAGCAAGGACAGCAGGGACATTTTTGAAGGTGTATTCTGTTAGAGGAAGTACATACATATATGTTTGGTCCGAGTAATTTTTGAAAGGATCCAGTGGAATGAAGTGACGATAAAAATCATCGCTTTTTAACATGTCCAACCAAATATCGTATTTGCTAGGGTAATAACTTCTATATCCGTTATAGTAGAGCTCAGCTTGTGAGAATTGGCTGGATGAAAGGATATAGCCCGAATTACGCAAGAATATAAAGGAGTTTTTTATGGGCATCAATGACTCGGTAAAACCGTAGACATCCAGCTCCTCTTTTGCATGGTAGGATAGTATATAAAAGTCACTGTCTGATACACCTTGAATATTGGCTAGACGTACCACATTTGAATTGGTGACAATCTGTGAAGCCAAGATGTCCATAGCTCTAAAAGAAGTATCCATATCGTTGATGGTTTTCTTTAAAGTCAATTGGGTTTGAGTACGTATTTCTTCGCTGACATTGTTAATGCTGACGGTATAAAGGTAAACACCCATAACCATCACAACAAGCAGTAACGCACTATAAGATATAATAAGTCTTCTGACGAATTTGGTATTTTTTTTGTTCATATACATCCTCACAATCTGACCCATACACCCTTTGGCGGGTGGTGGGTAAGTACATGCTTTGTGACAAAATGTCACCTTACATGACGATTATACAATAGCGTGTCAAATTTTTCTAGAGACAACAACAAAGAGGGAAGTGGTTTGCGAGAGCAATATATGAATAAAAAGAAGGTTATATCGCAATATTGACATAGATATTGTTTAGTGAATTTCCTATAATTGTATCATGTGATTATTATGCGTTGATGTATAGGTGACCTTGCTAAGGCACATGAAAGGATGCTCATGAAATATATTGTAGACAAGAAACGACTGGGAAAATCAGTGGATGAATCCAGTACACGACTATGTCGCACCGTACAAGAGGCGGTGGATTTGGCGAATCCAGGTGACCATATATTAATCGAAGCAGGTCTTTATGAAGAAAAGGTTGAAATAAGAACCTCGGGGTTAACTATTGAAGGGACCTCGTCTGATGATACGATTATTAGATGGCACGATTATGCAAGGAAAATACATGATGATGGTACGGATTATGGTACGTTCAGGAGTTATTCCCTTTTGGTACTTGCAGATGATGTGACTGTGCGTCATCTTACAATAGAGAATACGGCTGGAGATGGAAGAAAAGTCGGACAGGCAATAGCCTTATTTGCAGATGGAGAACGTTTGGTATTTGATGACTGTCGTTTGATAGCGTATCAAGATACATTATATACTGGGCCACTACCACCTTCACCGAATATTCCAGGCTCTTTTAAAGGTCCGACTGAAAAAATGATTTATAGACGTAGCAGTCAATATTATAAAGATTGTTATATTATCGGAGATGTTGATTTTATTTTTGGATCAGCGTTGGTGCTTTTTGAAGGATGTCGTATGGTATCAAGAGACAGAGGTGAAAGTATCAATGGGTTTGTTACAGCGCCCTCCACGTGGGAGGGGGAACCGTATGGCTATGTGTTCTTAGGGTGTACCTTTGAAGGCGAAGAGGGCATTGCAAAAGACAGCGTATTCTTTGGTCGTCCTTGGCGTCCGTATGGACAGGTCATGCTTGTGGACTGCAGTTACGATGCGTGTATACGTCATGATCACTGGGACCCATGGGGCAAGGAAGAAAACAAACAGACGGCCAGATTTAGTGAGTATGGATGCAAGGATGCTAAGGGCCAAATATCTTTGGAGCAAAACGACATAGTTCCTTATATCAAGCAACAGGCAAACCTGCCGGATATGAGTTTTTTGAGTAGCTGGCATAAGGAATTAGTCGGATTGTCTCAGTGTTAACCAAAACAGCATTACATCATTTAAGTGAATACGATAGGTAGGTAAATAAGAATGAATTATAATATGATTGCAATAACGGTTAGAAGTGCTACGATTGAGTTGGATAATGACACTTTGTTCAATTCAGAAAACCCTTATACTGTCAGCGTCAATGGGCAAATCTATGCGAGTGGCGTCAATAAGAATGTATTCAGTATTTTTGAACTTGAACCTTCAACGGATTACATTGTAGGTATTAGGGACGAGGTGACAGGTAAAGAGATACAGAACTCTTTCACCACATTGGAAGAATCCGTCAGGTTGAATGTTAAGAAATTTGGAGCAAAGGGAGATGGTGTTCACTTAGATTCCATGGCGATACAAGCCGCAATCCTTGCTTGTCCGCCTAAAGGAACTGTGTACATTCCGGAAGGTGAGTACTTGTGTGCACCGCTATTCATGAAAAGCTATGTTACAATAGAGCTGGCAGATGGGGCTGTCCTCAAAGGGCACACAGATAGAGCTATGTATGCAATGTTGCCAGGTTATACAATGACGACAGATGAAAAAGACGAATATTATCTTGGTACGTGGGAAGGAAATCCGCTGGATGCCTACGCATCACTGATTACCGCCATTGGTGTTACGGATGTCTCGATCATAGGTAAAGGTACAATCGATGGCAACGCACAGAATGCAGACTGGTGGATTGACCCTAAAGTGAGAAAAGAGGCATGGCGTCCAAGAACTATTTTCTTTAACCAATGTGATAAGATGTTGGTACAGGGTGTAACGATTCAAAACTCACCTTCATGGACCATTCACCCATATTTGTCAACCAACCTTGATTATATTGACCTTAAGGTTCAAAACGATAAGCACTCACCGAATACAGATGGACTAGATCCTGAATCCTGTAGTGATGTGAACATCATTGGTGTTCGTTTTTCAGTTGGAGATGATTGTATTGCCATTAAATCAGGCAAGCTCTATATGGGCAAAAAACTTAAGAAGCCATCAGAACGACTGACAATCAGAAATTGTCGTATGCGTCATGGGCATGGTGCAGTTGTTATTGGTTCGGAGATGTCTGGTGGTGCGAAAGATATTCATGTTTCAAAGTGTCTTTTTGAGAATACGGACAGAGGGCTTAGAATAAAGACAAGACGTGGTCGAGGAGAGGATGCGATTATTGATGGTATTACCTTTGATCAGATTGCTATGAAAGAAGTTTTGACGCCATTTGTTGTGAATATGTTTTACTTCTGTGATCCGGATGGAAAAACAGAGTACGTCTATTCAAAAGAAACCCTTCCTGTGGATGAATGGACACCATATCTTGGCAAATTCACCTTCACAAATATTACTTGCGATGACAGTGAGTGGGCAGCTGCTTACTTCTATGGTCTGCCGGAACAACCGATTGAAGCATTGATCATGAAAAACGTTGTTGTTAGATTCAAGGAAGACGCCAGTGAAGGTCGTCCGGCGATGATGAGCTACGTGGATGATGTTAGCAAAATGGGAATCTATGCTAACAATGTGAAGAAAATTCATTTGGAAAATGTTGTTATGGTAGGGTATCAAGGCGAACGCCTTATAGCAGAGGGGACGGAAGAAGTCATCGACCTTTAATGTGCCTGGTAACGCAACCGGTTAAAACTGATTATAAAGTTATATGAAGATAAAGGAGTAAGAACAATGCTAAAAGATATGCGTGTATTGGATCAAATAAGAAAGTATCTGGATCAATTGATTGCAGAATCCTCAGCAGAAACACCTGCTTGGAACATGGAAAAAATTCTGAGCGGTTCTAAGAATAAGTGGAATTACATCGATGGATGTATGATTAAAGCTGTGCTGGAGATGTACGGGATTACGGGCAATGAGGACTATAAAAAATTTGCAGACGAATTCATTGACTATTATGTTAAAGAAGATGGCAGTATCCTGACTTTTAGTGAAGATGAATACAACATTGATAATATCAACGAAGGAAAAGTACTTTTTGAGCTATATGAGTTAACGGGTAAAGAGAAGTACAGAAAAGCCATTGACACCATATACAGTCAGGTGATCAATCAACCTAGAACAGAAGAGGGCAGCTTCTGGCATAAGAAAATTTACCCGAATCAAGTCTGGTTGGATGGCCTCTATATGGCACAGCCTTTCTATATGGCATATGAAACCAAGTTCAACCGCTTTGGCAATTATAAGGACATCTTCACTCAATTTAAAACTGTACAAGAGAAGATGAAAGACGATGAGACGGGCCTATATTATCATGCTTATGATGCCAGTAAGGAAATGTTCTGGTGTGATAAAGAAACTGGTTTGTCACCAAACTTCTGGGGACGTGCTATGGGATGGTTTGTCATGGCGATCATTGATGTGGTAGAAGCCATGGATGAGCAGATGTTCTATGAGTACCGCTACCTGATGGATATGTTCAAAGATACAGTGGATGCTCTAGTGAAATATCAAAGTGAATCGGGTATGTGGTATCAAATCATTGACCAACCGGATGCGGAAGGCAATTACCTTGAGACAAGTGCCAGTGCCATTATCGCTTATGCTATCCTTAAAGGTGTGCGCCTAGAGCTATTACCTGAACGCTATGCGGCATATGGGCTTAAGTGTTTTGAAGATATCTGCGAACGCTACTTAGAGGAACAAGAAGGTCGTCTAAGCCTTGGCGGTATTTGTCTTGTGGCTGGTCTTGGTGGTAAGCAGATGCGAGATGGCAGCTTGGCATACTATTTCTCAGAGCCAATTGTTAAAGATGAGGCGAAAGGTGTTGCGCCATTCTTGCTGTGCTATACAGAGGTGTTTAGAATGGTGGAAGAGGGTAGATTGAAATAAGCAATCTATTTTAACCATAGGTGTGATATTTGTTAATATAATAGGAAGGAACAGTTAGATGATTAGAAGAATCGGATGCCGTGCACATGATTACGGCAAAGATACAATAGAAAATCTGATGGCTAAAATCGCTGGTGATGGTTATCAGACGACACAGTTGGCTTTAAAAAAAGCCCTTGCAGATGTGGATGATCTGACTCAGAAGCTTAACTTAGATTATGCAAAAAAGATTCAATCGGCAATGTCAGCGAAAAATGTTGACGTCTCAGTGTTCGGTGCGTATCTTAATTATGCCCATCCGGATGAACAAGTGAGACAAGAGAATCTAAGGATTCTGGAAGGACATATTAGCATTGCAAAAAAACTTGGTGCTAGAATGGTTGGTACAGAGACCGGTTCTTTGGACCCTGGATATAAAGCGCATGTGGACAATCACGATGAAGTAGCGTATGAAAGATTCAGAGATGCTATTAAGAGTGTCATGCCATTGGTACATGAAAAAGATACTTGGATGGCTGTAGAAGCTGTTTCACATCATATCATTCATACACCGGAACGTATGAACCGTTTGGTAAGAGATATTGAAGATGATCGACTTAAAGTCATCTTTGACATCAGCAACATCATGACAGAAGACAATTGGCAAGATCAAGCAGCCATCATCAAAGAAATGTTCGACCTTCTTGGAGATAAAATAGTGGTCATCCATGTCAAAGACTTCGACTTCGTGGACGGGGAGAAAGTTATTCTCCCAATAGGACAAGGAAAGCTCAACTTTGAGGCTCTCATGGACGCTGCCATAGCAAGTGAAGTCGCCATAGACGTACTGGCAGAGAATATCCCACAGTCTCATCTCAAAGAGACAGTCGACATTCTAAAAAATTATATTAATCAATAAGTACGAACAGCCCACGCGAGGTTCCTCTTGGAACTTTTACCGTGGGCTGTATTTTATAGCTTTATATTGTATGTATATGGGAGGTGGATGGATAGTTCGGCCGTTATTCGAAATAAAACCGACCCCGAGCAAGAGTAGTGATCGGTGCTTCATTACTAAACGAGTTCTCGAGCGTCTTTCTCGAGTGTCTGAGGCTTAGAATGAAGTACCGATTACTACTCTTGCGACAGTAGGTATCGATTACACCACCTCAGCGATGCTGCTTCCGATACTTAAGCGGTGACTGTCCCGTCAAAGCCTTAAACACCTTCCCAAAACTAGACACATTAGTAAAACCAATCCTCTGAGCCACATCAATAATCTTAAGATCCGTCTCTCGAAGAAGCCTCTGAGCTTCAACAATTCTTAGGCTATGCACATACTCCAAAATAGTAAAACCAGTCGTCTTTTTAAAAACCCGCGTCAAATAATATCGACTGATATAAAAGTCATCAGATAACGTCTGCAATGATACTGGTTGCTGATAGTTATTTTTCAAATACTGAATAATGTCATGAACCTTATCGTTGACTGAAGTTGAACCATCGTCGGAAGGGGTAATATGTTCCTTGTGTCTAGCGATAATCACAAGCATATTCATCAATAAAGTCTGAAGTCTTGCCTCATAACCTAAAGCTTTAGTATTACCTTCTTGAATCATTTCGTCATAGATGTCTTCAATTTTCTCCTGTAAGGCAAAATCCAACGATAAAATTCCTGAGCAGGAGAAGACACTCTCAATGATCTGCCTGCTGCCGGTCATATTTAAGTAGTCGGGTCTGAAACTGATTAGAATTCTTGAATGTTCCTCTCCTGTATCCATGGTTTTGTGAATGATATTGGGTGCTATTAGGACCATATCTCCTTGAGTGACTGGGTAAGTGCGGTCACTGATGAAATAATTACGACTGCCTGTTTGTAAGTAATATATTTCGTAGGCATCATGGAAATGATGAGTGCTCATGGAGTATTTGGCGGCTGTCCTCGTTTGTATTCTAAAGTTGTGCACCGCGTAGCTGATGGTGTCATTGTTCATTGTGGTGGGTCCTTTCGTTTCTTGATGAACATCAGGTGCTGACTACAGCTCGGTTCCGAATGGGGCGTTAGAGAATGGCAGTTTCATCTCGGTAATTGATAATCTTTTCCTGTTAAAGGAATGTGAAAATTATGAGAGTGAAAATTACTTACTAATATTAATCGGGCTGTATGCCAATCTAATGGCGATGTTCTGGTTATAGTTACCGAAGTTTTTGCCGAAGATGGTTAAGCCACCTATGTGTTCTGCGTCATCTGGGACAGCTAGTTTAAGTTTAATGGTGCTTTTGTAGTCGAGGTTAAGTTCGCCGATGGTGATATCAGAAATTTTTAAGCCGTCAATGTAAGTGCCCTTGCGGTTGATGACAATCTGTTTGAGGAGACCGTACTGATTCCAGTTGGTTTCCCACCAGGAAGGGGTGAAGATACCTCTGATGCCGCCAAAGTCACCGGGGCTGATCCATGTGCCGATCCATCGCCCGTTAATGTAGAAGTTAATGTCTGATGGCCATGTATCATTGGAGCCTGGCGCCTCGGAAGACAGTTCGGCAGCAATAGTGATTTTATCAATTTTTTGACCATTGGGAATGAAGTTGGGGACGGTGTATTCAACATAACCCTGAGTAAACCATAGAATCTGGCTGTTGTATCTATCGGGGTGAGCAAAATACCTTGGATCATCTACTTCGCCGATGATGGCTTCCTCTGTGGCAAGACCGCAAGTGGGAAGAACATTATAGTCACTATAGTGGCCGACTTGAATCTCAGCTTCATAGATGTTGCTGACAGTCGGATCAGAGATGACATCAATCAGAATTCTTTCTACATAAACGGTACATTTTTTGGTGTTTCCGTGACTGGTGGATTCGCTGGTAACTTTTATTAAACCGGCTTGTTCCAACTTTTTGATATGACCAGTCAGTGCACCATTGGTTATATGAAGGGCTGCGGCAAGGTCTTTCATCGGCATGCCATTGTTGATAAGTAGTTGATTGATGATACCGATTCGAACATCAGAGGCAAGTGCTTTGAATATATCTAAACCATCATCAAGTGAGTGAATGTGAAGCATAGTGTTCTCCTTTGTACGCAAGCATTTATTTGGCAGCAGAAACTTCTGTCCATAGAAAAGTTAGAATTGATACGATATATCTGCATAAATAGCGAATTAATCTAAATTATATCGGCTATTTTAATGTCATTTAAATATAGAATATTAGTTTAGCTAATATATAACTATTAGTGATAAATCAAGTATATATCAAGGTATGTGAAAAATCAAACATGATATTATGGATGTAGTTTAGTTTTATATAAAGTAATTAAAAAGTATGTTGACTAAAACTTTAGTTAAATGTATAATATGTATAAATAAATTCTAGAATTTGTCTAAAGCAGTGCAAAAGTTACAATCAATATTAGAACTTAAAGTTGTATATGTATTTGTCGGGTTAACTATTAAGGAGGAAATGTAATGAAAACGCACAAAATTAAATGGGTATCTTTGGTAGTAGTATTGGCTTTGGTAATGCAGTTGTTTACAGCGTGTGGTGGCTCAACCACAAGTGATGAAAGCGGCAGCAGTGATGAAGGTTCACAGACAACTGCAACAGAAGAAGTCCAAGAAGCGGTACTAGGTGGGGATACTGCAGGGGATGATGCAACGGCTTTGGAATATTGGACGTTCGTTGACCTTCATGGTAAGCATTTTGAAAAGATGGTTAATCTATGGAATGAAGACAATCCGGATCGTCAGATTCTCTTAAATGTAACAGTAATGCCATATGATGATATGCACAGCAAATTGCTCTTGGCAGTTCAAACTGGTGAAGGTGCACCAGATATCTCTGATATTGAAGTAGGTCAGTTCCCTAACTTCCTTGCAGGAGCAGAGGTACCACTTGTACCACTGAATGATGTGGTTGATCCCTATATGGATACTTTGGTTGAGTCAAGACTTGGTATCTACAGCAAAGATGGTCAAATCTACGGTTTCCCAACTCACGTTGGTGCTACAGTGGCATTCTACAATACAGAGATTCTTGAAGCAGCAGGGGTTGATTATACAACTATCAAGACTTGGGCGGACTTTGAAGAAGCTGGAAAGAAAGTCTATGAAGCTACTGGTAAGTATATGGGTACAGCAGATACATCTGCTATCTGGCAATCAGCAATGTTCCTTACTATGAATGGTCTTGATTTCACAGATGATGCTGGGAACCCTACACTTAATGTGCCTGAACTTGCAGAAGCTTTGACAATGATGCAACGTCTTCAGGCAGAGAATGTTATTGCAACAATTCCTGGTGGACAGCCTGACACAGAAGAAGCAAAAGGTGAGTACAACCTTGAAAAATATGCATCTGCCATGATGCCTGAATGGTATATGTCCAGATTCTTAAATGAGATGCCAGACCTTAAAGGTAAAATTGCCATTGCGCCATTGCCTGTTCTTGAAGAAGGACAACCAAGATCTCTTGGTCTAGGAGGTACTGGTACAGTTGTTACTCAGACAGCTGCAGATGTGGATTTGGCTAAAGATTTCTTGACATTCGCCAAGATTTCAGAGACGGCTAATATAGAGATTTGGAACACGCTTGGATTTGATCCAGCCAACACTTCTGTCTGGGAAATGGAAGATGTTACACATAACCCAGATAACGAATACGTACAATACTTCCAAAATAACGTATTTGACGTACTTAATGAGATCAAAGATGAGATCATGATCATCAAATCAACTAGTGCTTCACCAACAATCTACAATGTACTTTGCACAGTGACTTTGAACGAGATCTTCGAAGACGGTGTAGATCCGATGGAAGCATTGACAGAAGCCCAAGAACAGATTGAAAACGAGTTACAATAATTAAGAGCAACAGATATACCGAGAACACAGTTAATTAAGCAGCAGTATAAGGTGCCGCCTCTAAGGCGGCACTTGCTTTAGGAGGCTAGTAACATGATCAAACGTTTTTTGCACTCACAGAAGATTGCACCCTACGTCTTTGTTATGCCGTTCATCATAATATTTGCAGTGTTTTGGCTATACCCCTTGCTGAACTCCTTTGTGATGAGTTTTCAAGAAATACGGTTAGGGCAGGACCCGATTTTTAAAGGCGTTGGCAACTATACTAAATTGCTGGGAGACAAGGTCTTTGTAAAGGCAGTTCTTAACAGTACGATCTACATGATTCTGACATTGATACTTCTGATCCCTTTTCCAATGTTATTTGCGGTTTTAATTAATGGTAAAGTCATGATTGGTAGAGAGTTCTTCAAGTCGGCCTTCTTCGTACCGGCGTTGACATCCGTTGTGGTTGCAGGAACGATTTTTAGACTGATGTTTGGAGAAATGGAAGGGTCACTGCTTAATAGTCTATTGGCTGTATTTGATCTTGGACCATTTAAATATTTGAAGGATCAGAACATGAGTCGTGTCGCCCTGGTGGCTTTGGCATGCTGGCGTTGGACAGGCGTAAACATGTTGTACTTCCTGTCAGGTCTTAAAGGCATCAGCAATGAATATTATGAAGCGGCGGCCATTGATGGCGCTTCCAAATTCCAACAATTCAAGAACATAACAGTACCATTAATTAAACCTACAACCATATATGTGCTGACGATCAGTATCTATGCAGGACTTGCAATGTTCACAGAAAGTCTCATGTTGTTCAATGGCAATAACTCACCAAAGAATATTGGTTTGACCATCGTTGGTTATCTTTACAGACAAGGTATTGAAAAGAACCGACTGGGCTATGCGGCAACGGTTGGGATTGTATTGCTTGTGACGACTATGGTTATAAACCTAACACAACTAGCCTTTAATGGTATGTTTAAGAAGGGAGACGCCTAATGTCTGCGACAACTAAGAATAAGAAGAACAGCAGCCGAATCCTTTTACTGGTAGTTTTTATCATGCTATTCGCATTGATTATGTTACCTTTCTATGCCATTACTTTGGCTTCTTTTAAACCCGGTGAAGATTTGATACGTTATGGTTTGAATCTGCGTTTTGACTTGAATGTGATGAGCTTTGACAACTTTAATTTTCTATTTACAGGTGTACACGATTATTTCTTATGGTTCAAGAACTCTTTGGTTTTGACCATTGTACAAGTGGTATTAACCTTATTCGTCAGTGCTTTTGTCGCCTATGGGTTTGCTGCTTATGAATTCAGAGGTAAGAACTTCCTGTTTATATTAGTCTTAATGATTATGATGGTACCTTTTGAAATCCTCTTGTTACCTTTATATAAGTTGATTTTTGACCTTCATATGACCAACAGCTATACGGCGATTATTCTGCCTGGACTTGCAAGTGCGGGAACAATCTTCTTCTTTAGACAATATTTAGTAGGAATACCCAAGGCGATTATTGATTCCGGACGTGTGGATGGAGCTAATGAATACTCAATATTCCTTCAGTTAATCATTCCTGTTATGAAACCATCCTTTGCGGCGATGGGGATTTTAAACGGTATGAACTCTTGGAATAATCTATTGTGGCCTTTCATTGTATTAGCAGATGATGAAAAATACACATTGCCAATCGGTTTGAAGACACTCTTGACACCTTATGGCAATAATTATGACCTTCTGATTGTGGGATCTTTCTTTGCTATATTACCGATATTCATTCTGTTTCTGGCATTCCAAAAATATTTTATTGATGGTATGACTGCTGGGGCTGTTAAAGGATAGAGAGATTTAAATGGATACAATTTTTGAAAAATTATCAAATAATGAACGAGCGAGGTTAATGAGATGAAAAAAGCGAGTTGTTTTGTGAATAAGAACTATGTCATATCTGAGATTGACGAGAGAATCTATGGTTCTTTCATTGAGCATATGGGCAGAGCGGTTTACACTGGTATATATGAACCTGGCCATACCGAAGCGGATGAACAAGGATTTCGTAAAGATGTCATACAGGCTATTAACGATTTGAATGTACCTATTGTTAGATATCCAGGAGGTAACTTTGTATCCGGGTATGACTGGAAGGATGGCATCGGGCCTAAGGAAGAAAGACCGACACGCCTTGATTATGCCTGGTTTTCCATAGAGTCCAATCAATTTGGTATTGATGAATTTGCAGATTGGGCAAAAAAAGCTTCGACTAAAGGGATGATTGCTGTGAATCTTGGAACAGGCACGCCAGCAGAAGCGGGTCAGTTGATTGAGTACTGTAATATTGATCAAGGGACATATTGGAGTGATCTTAGAAGGGAAAATGGTCACGAAGCGCCTCATGATTTTAAAGTATGGTGTCTGGGGAATGAGATGGACGGCCCTTGGCAAACAGGACAGCTGTCAGCTGAAGATTACGGTAAAAAAGCCAGAGAAACAGCAAAGATTCTTAAATGGGTAGATCCAAGCATCGAGCTTGTTGCATGTGGTAGCTCATCCAAGGAAATGCCGACTTTCCCAGAATGGGATATGACGGTACTTGACTACTGCTATGAGCAAGTGGACTTCATATCTCTTCATAGATATTATGAGTATAATGGGGATGTGACGGACTTCCTTGCGGCACCTAAGGACTTGGATCGTTTTATCCATACAATCAAATCAACGGCGGATTATGTAAAAGCTAAGCATCGAAGTAACAAAGATATGTACTTGAGCCTTGATGAGTGGAATGTATGGAACATCAAAGATATGAACACAAAGCGCTGCCAAGAAGCGCCGGCAATCGCTGAAGATGTGTACACATTGTTAGACGGACTTGTTGTCGGAGGTATGTTGTGCACCATAGTTAACAATGCAGATAGAGTGAAAATGGCTTGCTTGGCTCAACTGGTCAATGCTCTTTCGCCAATTCATACTGCGCCGGATGGTGGGGTTTTGCTTCACAGCACTTATTATCCATTCCAGCAAGTCAGTAATTATGGACGAGGCAAGGTGTTCCAGAACTTTGTCCAATGTGACAAGATAGAGTCTGACAAGTATGGGTCATACAATGCAGTAGAGTGTTTGACTACTTATGATGAAGAGAAGAAACAATTAGCTTACTTTATACTAAATACAGAACAAGAAGATGAAGTGACAATGACCCTTAGCTTCGGCGAATTTGGGAAACTCAAAATGAAAGAGCACCAAGTGATGACCGGTAAAGACTTGTTTGCAGTAAACACTTTCGACAATCCAGTGCAGATTAAGCCTGAGGCTGTGGAAGTCGATACAACAGTGGGCAATGAGTTCGAAGTGACATTGCCTAAAGTATCATGGCACATGATGCTCTTTGACGTAATAGAGGCCTGATTATGAAAGAACAACGACTTGAATGGAACAATCCACTAGTAGAGCAACGGGCGGATCCTTGGGTTCTGTATGAGAATGGCTTCTATTACTTTATTGCCACTGTGCCGGAGTATGACAGAATAGCCATGAGACGGGCAGAGTCTATTGGTGGGCTTACAGATGCTGAGGAAACAACAATATGGCAAGAGCATGAAGAGGGGGAAATGAAGCACCATATATGGGCCCCTGAACTTCACCGTATGAATGATAAGTGGTACATATATTTTGCTGCTGCTCATAGTGAAGATGAATGGTGTATCCGTATGTATGTTCTTGAGTGTGCTGAAGAGAATCCGCTGACAGGCCAATGGAGTGAATTGGGACAGATCAAAACATCCTGGGAATCTTTCAGTCTGGATGCCACTGTGATGCACTATATGGATAAGCACTATCTTATATGGGCTCAGAATGATCCGGAAATCGGAGGCAATACCAATCTTTATATTGATGAACTGACAGCGCCAAATAAGCTGGCAGGAAAACAGGCGATGATTTGTCTGCCTGAATATGATTGGGAAGTAATAGGCTATCGTGTGAATGAAGGTCCAGCGATCTTAATTGAAGGGGATAAAGTCTATTTGGCTTATTCGGCAAGTAAAACGGACTTCAATTATTGTATGGGTATGTTGGAAATGAAGGTTGGGGACGACCCACTTAACCCAGATCATTGGTTCAAACATTCTAAACCGGCGTTTGCAACCTCTGAGGTCAGTAAGCAGTTCGGGCCCGGCCATAATGCTTTTGTAAAGACACCAGATGGTGAAATTGTCATGATCTATCATGCCCGTCAATATAAGGAGATAGAAGGTGATCCCTTGAGAGATCCGAACCGACATGCTAGAGGACAAGTTGTCCACGTTGTTGATGGTGAGTTGATTCTAGGAGAACCGGTGCCGGACGGCTTATATAGAGGGGAGCAGGCAAAATGCTGAAGCGCATCATTGCGGTGTTCTTAATCACCTTGTTGGCTTTGACGGCGACGGCTTGCGTTAAGGAAAAAGAACCTGTAATCCCTACATATGATAATGTAGAAGTGCATGACCCATCTGTGATCAAGGTGGAGGATACTTATTATATCTTTGGTTCTCATTTGGCAGCAGCCAAAAGTGAGGACTTGATGCACTGGGAACAGATTAGTACGTTGCCAAGGCCGAACAATCCTATGTTTCCCGATGTGGATGTAACGTTGGCTGCGACCCTTGAATATTGTGAAACAGATACTTTTTGGGCACCGGATGTGGTTCAGTTGGACGACGGCAGGTATTACTTCTATTATTGTGCCTGTAGAGGCGATAGTCCGTTGTCCGCTCTTGGCGTGGCAGTATCAGATCATGTTGAGGGGCCGTATGAAGATCTGGGTATATTTTTAAAGTCAGGGATGAATGACGGTGTTTATAATGCCAATTATGACCCGAATGTTGTGGACCCTCATGTATTCTTTGATGAGACAGGCAAACTTTGGATGGTCTATGGCTCATATTCTGGCGGTATATTCATACTTGAGATGGATAGTGAGACAGGCTTTCCAGTTGACGGCCAAGGGTATGGCACCAAATTACTTGGTGCATATCATGCAAGAATTGAAGGTGCTTATATTCAATATGCCAAGGATACGGGCTATTATTATATGTTCCTTTCATTTGGCGGCCTAGATGCCAATGGTGGTTATAATATACGTGTTGTCCGTTCAAAGAACCCCGATGGCCCGTATTATGACAGTCAGGGAAATGAGATGGCAGATGTAGGTGGAACGCCAGGTAAGATCTTCGATGATCCGGCTTACGAACCCTACGGCCATAAGTTAATGGGTAATTTTGAATTCACGACGAGTGAAGATGAAAAAAAACTCATGAATTACGGCTACATATCTCCAGGTCATAACTCAACCTTATATGATGAAACACTTGACAAATACTTAATATTCTTTCATACAAGGTTCAAAAAGACTGGCAATGCCCACCAAGTAAGAGTGCATCAATTCTTCCTTAATAATGAAGGTTGGCCCGTTATCGCACCCTACAGATATTCAGGTGAGACATTGGCTACAGTGACTCAAGAAGAAGTGAGTGGTACGTATAGACTCGTTGACCATGGTATGGATATAACAACTCAAGTGAAGAAATCCGTCCTAGTCGACTTGAACAAAGACGGTTCAGTCTCAGGAGAGCATATGGGAAGCTGGACTCTTGAAGGTGATAACACCATCACAATAACCCTTGAAGACGCCGAATATAGCGGTGTCTTCATCAAACAATACAGTGAATTTGACAACCAGTGGCTAATGACATTCACGGCCGGATCCAACAAAGGCAATAGCCTCTGGGCATCAAAATAGCAACACACATATAACACACGTTTTTCCATCACAGTCCTAACTGTGCAGTGAGAATATAATTTCATAAGGTGGTTATACCATACCACCAACCTCCCTTTTACAGGACACAGCTTAAGCTGTGTCCTGTTTTTTTTTCGAAGCAAAACATAGATCACCATATCTATCCTCTCGCCAACAAGTGGAGCCCAAATAGGCCATATGTGTTTTGCGCAAGACCGGCAGAATGGAAAGGCAAGCAAAACATAGATCACCATATCTATCCTTTCGCCAACAAGTGGAGCCCAAATAGGCCATATGTGTTTTGCGCAAGACCGGCTGAAAGGAAAGGCGAGGAAAACATAGATCACCATATCTATCCTTTCGCCAACAAGTGGAGCCCAAATAGGCCATATGTGTTTTGCGCAAGACCGGCTGAAAGGAAAGGCAAGCAAAACACATATGGCCTATTTGGGCGGAACGCCCCACAACCTTAAGAAACCCCTGTAAACCCTAATTTACATTGTTCACAATTTGTCCATATTTTTGTTAAGTTTGAGTTAGAGCTGACCAGTATTATAGAATCATAGCAAGGAGGTACTACAAATGATGTATAGAAATGAACTTAAATATATGATAAATAAAGGAACGGCACTAGTCCTCTCTAATAAGATCAGACAGATCTGTGAATTCGATAAGAATGCCGATGAAAATGGCTTCTATAGAGTCAGCAGCCTTTACTTTGACGATTTTGCCAACAGTGCTCTTAATGACAACATCATCGGTCAAATTGAGAGGAAGAAATATAGAATAAGAATCTACAATGGCAGTGACAAATTCATCCGCCTTGAGAAAAAAGTGAAGCATAACAAAGGTGGCATGAAGATATCAGCACCTCTTACCAGAGAAGAATATGACCTTATTCTCCAAGGGGATTACGAATCCCTTAAGCAAAGTGATTCAGCACTACTTAGAGCTTTTGCAACTGAAGCGACCTTCAGACACCTTAAGCCAAAAGTAATTGTGGATTATCACAGACAGACATTCGTGTGTGATGAAGGCACAGTCAGGGTTACATTAGATCATCAGGTGCAACATTCACTTGGTAACGTAGACTTATTTGCGAAGAATCAGATATACGTTCCGGCTACACAGGACGGTCAAGTTGTATTGGAAGTAAAATACACCGGGTTTCTACCGGGTTATATAAAAGATATGGTGCAACAAAGTGTTACACGCCAGCAAAGCATCAGCAAATACACACTTTGCAGAACCGCAGGATATTAATAAGGGAAAGGTAAGGATAACATTATGACGATTAACGATATTTTTAAAAGCGATTTTTTGGAGCAGACGACAGGCACACTTTCATTATTGGAAATGACCATGACACTCGTTATTGCATTCTTAGTAGGTGCAGGGATATTCATCATTTATAAGAGGACTTTTCAAGGGGTCATGTATTCGAAGACCTTCAATATGTCCCTGGTGATTCTAAGCTTGATTTCAGCAACAATCATCATTGGAGTGACAAATAATATAGTACTGTCTCTTGGTATGGTTGGTGCATTATCAATAGTAAGATTTCGAACTTCAATTAAAGACCCGATTGATGTTGTCTACATGTTCTGGTCAATAGGATCGGGTATTATCGTAGGTGCAGGTCTCTATGTTTTGGCGCTAATTTCTTTTATTGTTATCGGTGGTGTCATTTATCTGTTCTCTAAGATGGAAGCGCATCAGGACCCTTACTTACTTATAATGTCCTACGAGGACCCATCCATTGAAGGGGAGATATATAGCTTGCTGAACACTGGGGTCAAGGCTTATAAGATAAAATCAAAGACAAGTATTCCAAACCAATATGAGTTGACGATTGAGATAAAGACGAAGGCAGATAAGAGTAACTTGGTGAATGATTTGGATAAATTAACGGGCATGAAACGTGTAGCAATGCTTAGCTATGATGGTGATTATGCTGCATAATAGTTAGGACAGGGTAATGACAGCCGAGAGGCTGTCTTTAGTCTTTTGGTCAATAGGATTCTGTTGAAATAAAGTGACCATTGCAAAATGAAAGAAAATATAAGAAAATTGTGTATGACAGCAACAATATAAAGAATAGGTTGCATGAAAGGACAAGCGATGGCGGCAAAGGCAAGAATATTGGTAGTAGATGATGATAAGCGTCTGAGAGAAATGCTTAGAATGATTCTTGAAAATCGAGGCTATGAAGTAACAGAAGCGGAAAATGGTCGTGAGGCTGTAACCGCCGTTAGAACAGCGGAGCCAGATCTGATACTTATGGATGTTATGATGCCAGTCATGGACGGATTAGCTGCAGTTGAAAGAATCAGACAGTTCTCTGAGTGTCCTACGATCATGTTGACAGCAAAAGGGGAGGACTATGATCAGGTCAATGGTTTTGAAGCTGGGGCCGATGATTATATAATCAAACCTTTTACACCAATGGTACTGGCAGCAAGGGTAGCGGCAAGGTTAAAGGGCAACACATCTGAAAAAAGCAGCCAAAATCAATTTGGCAAACTTAACATCAATAGAGAAGGCAGGGATGTTTCTGTTGATGGCCTGAGAATAGAGTTGAATAGGAAAGAATTCGACTTGTTGGTGTTCATGGTTGAAAACAGCAGCATCTCATTAAGTCGTGACCAAATTCTTGAAAAAGTATGGGGCTATGATTACTTAGGTTCTGAGAGTACTGTGGATACACACATTAACAGATTAAGAAAGAAGTTGGCCGAGTCCAGCCACTATATTCAGACAGTCAGAGGTTATGGTTATAAGTTCGAGGTGCCTGATGAAGAATAAGAAGATATCCATTCGTCTGTTTGTTATGATGTTGACGCTGATTGTTGGCTTTTCGGCCATGTTGCTTGTGGCTAATAGTCTGTTGCTGAAGCCTCTTTATTATGCTTCTGTCAAGCGAGGTATGTCAGACACGTTGGACACACTGATGACCATTGACTATACCCAAGATGAGGACGATTGGCTGGATGATATTAGGTCGGTCAATACTCTGAATGCAGGTGTTGTGGTTGAAGTAGATGGTGTCATTATATACTCATCCTCCAACGACATTGGTATTGTGGGTGGTTTTGACAAGGATTTTCGGGATATGGTGCCACCGACAGAATCAGATGGCCAATCTATAGATGATAACCTGGAAAAGGATAAGAAATTCAATGACCGTCGAGATCCATTCTACTTGGATATGCCAGTGGAAGATTGGGAATATTTGGATGAGTCGACCAAGTTCGGCATCATGGATGAACCATCTCACGATAATAAGGTCTTTATCATGGAGGAATGTGTCAATGAGAGTATTGTTATTCATGTAGTGCAGAATGTTGAACCGGTACTAGAAAGTGTTCAGCAGGCCAATCAGCTATTGTTGGTTGTAACGGCGCTGTTTCTCATTGTTGCAGTCTTAGCAGCTTTTAGACTTGCGAAAGCTTTTACAAAACCTATCAGGCAGATGCAAAATTATGTTGGTGAATTGTCTGCGTTGAACTTCGAAAGTACTTGCGACGTCAATACAGGCGACGAGCTTCAAAGTCTTAATGAGGACATTACCTTCCTGTCGAATACTTTGGAGAATACTCTGGATGAGTTGAAGCAAAAGAATAAGATGTTGGAGAGGGAAGTCGTTGCTCAGAGAAAATTCATATCCAACGCCTCTCATGAACTGCGTACGCCACTGGCTTTAATCAAAGGGTATGCAGATGAAATAGCCGGTGGATTTGTATCGGACAGAGATCAGGAACATATATATATCGGGTATATAGCACAAGAATCAACAAAAATGAAGCGTTTGTTGAATGAGATACTTGAGTTATCTAGGTTGGAAAGTGGTCGTATGACATTTGAGGCGATGACCTTTGATGTGAAAGATGCTATTGAACAATTTTTAGATAAGTATGCAGGCTTTGTGGAGGAGCATCAGCTGGCAATTGAGGTGGTTGCAGATGAGGGCGATGGTCAATATGATTTGATGAGGTTTGAACAGGTATTGGCTAACTTTTTATCCAATGCGGCTAAATATGGTGATGACGAACACAAAATCATTATTCGGTCTGAATTATTCGATGAATACTATCGTGTCAGTGTGTTTAATACAGGCAGTCCAATTCCGGAAGATGTGATGGCTTTCATTTGGGATGGCTTTTATAAAGCGGATGAATCAAGAAGTCAGAACGAGGGGAGCTATGGACTTGGCTTGTCGATTGTCAAGGCCATACAGAACGTTGCTGGACGAGCTTATGGTGTCGAAAATACCCCTGATGGTGTGCGCTTTTGGTTTGATATTAAGAAATAAAGTAGGTTTAATCAGCATTTTGTATTATAATAGAATCACAGTATGACTAAAGCGTCAAAAGGCCAAGTTGAGTTGAATAGGTACAATATATTGTCCGTATTCTTTATGAAACTACCTTTTGACGCTCTTATCACAGTATGGAACAAGTGCACTACCAAGTGTGAATCATTTTAATTATCATGGCGTTTGCTTTGTGGTAATCTTTATCAATGTGATTCATACCAGTCAGACGGTGGTGCATTTGTTTGTTGTTTCGAAGGGTTACATCATTCGTTAGTGCAGACATTTTGAGGAGAGTCTATGGAGGTAGGGTTTGACATTCATGTCATGATCAAAGAAAAATCGTTTATCGTGCAATATCAATCACTGTTATCGAACAATCCGTCCTTTAGGAGAGGACTGGAAGCTTTTGTTAAAGGTTATGATTGCCAAAGTGGTCAGGTTATCAGTGTACCGGCTATGTTTAATGTGGCTCGTTCAGCGTCTTTGTGCAAAGAATTGAATCATTGTATGGTAGAAAAGGCTATGGAAGGATTTGCAAAGATTTACTCAGAAGACAGCGACCTTTTTCTGTTTATCAATGTTGATGCAACCTTGATAAAAGAAGGTGGCATTGCTGCTGAGTGGTTAGTGAAGAAGGCTGAGTCCTTTGGGCTGCCGGTTGATGCCATTGCTTTTGATTTACTTGACTATGAAACGCTGAATGTGGATGAAATCCGTAGGTTCATTAAATCTTGCAGAAGAGAGGGGTTTTATATTTGTATTGATGATATTGGCAAAGGGTTTAACAACCTGGACAAAATTCTACTTTATAATCCGGATGTGATTAAGATTAATGTGCAATACTTGGAGAAGTTGCCATATCAAGACTACAGAGAACGTCTAATTAAGCAGATGACTCATCTTGCACATGAGCTTGGTATTTTGGTTGTCATTACAGGGGTTGAGGATGAACGAATGCTTGCCTTTGCATACGAACAAGGCGTGCAATATTTTCAAGGTTATCATATCGACAGGCCCAAGCGATTTGATGAGAACAACATTGATGTTTTTTTGGATGTGGAAAAAGCGCGAAAAGCTATTGAACGCTATATCGACGAGGCATTGATGGAAGATGCCAGGTCAATGATGAATAAGTTGGTGATGGTCCTCAATAAAATACGAGAGGATAGCCATGGATGGATGGACAAGGACACCAGAGCTTCCTTTGAAATATTGTTTGATCAGTATTATTTTATACAAAGTGGCTGGCTGGTGAATGGCGAAGGCAGACAGACGGGGGAAGCATACATTAATAATGATGGTTTTGACGAGCGTCGTGCGGGCATCTTTAGAATCTATGGACCGGGCCATGATTATAGTGATGAACAATACTATAGCATATTACGCTCAGGGGCATTGGATGTATGGATTACTAAGCCTTACTATTCTCTGTTGAATAATCAATTATGTATGAAGACTACGTCATATATTGAAGCATCGGATGGCAAGCAGTATATGCTTGTTCTAGAGGTGAACGTCAGCGAATTCAGTAAGTTTAATGTCTCTGCTTTATTCGAAGCAGACAAGATAGAACAAAGATGAATATGTGAAAAAAAGAGAGCCACTCAATGAGTGGCTCTTAAAATGTATAGAAATGGAAAGGAAAAAGCATGTGCAAAATGATAATGAATATCATTTCCTAAATAATAACACAGATGGTATACTGGTGCAATGTTTTTTTGAAATTAATGCACCTTCGTATGTATTTTGGTAACACTAGATGGTTGACGTGGTGGGGATTTATCGTTATAGTTTGGTAAAGTATTAAATGAAAGGCAAACAGGTTTGGGTGATCACATGTTAAAAGAAAAATTGACAAACAGGGAAAGCGGTATCATATTATATGGTATAACGCCACCAAAGGCAAACAACAGTCCTGAGAGGGTTCAGGAAATTGCGAATAGGCAATTGGGTCGTATTAAGAATCTTCCAATTGATGGTCTGATTATTTATGACATTCAGGATGAAACAGCTAGAACCAATGAAGAGAGGCCTTTTGAATTTATTCATACAGTGGATCCGTCCTTATACAGTCGCCACTATTTAAAGTCTCTGGGTCTTCCGACCATCGTTTATAGATGCGTCGGTAATTATGATACGGATGAATTTGAGGCGTGGCTGGAAGAAGGTTCAGATCAGATGACTGTATTTGTCGGTCGTGCCTCGAGAGAGCAATCAGTCAAATTAGGCTTGAAAGAAGCATATGATCTTAGAAATAACGTGAATCCGGAAATATTGCTTGGTGCAGTGACCATACCGGAGCGACATATAAAATCTGGCAATGAAGATGAGAAAGTGTTCTTTAAAATGTCCAATGGCGCTTCTTTTTTTGTTTCTCAAGCAGTGTATGACCTTGAGGCATCGAAGCAATTTCTCGTTGACTATAAGAAGAAGTGTCTTGCAGAAAATACGCCAATTGTACCGATTATATTTACGCTGACGCCTTGTGGTTCAGAAAAGACATTGAAATTCATTAAGTGGTTAGGTATCAGCGTACCAAAGTGGCTTGAAGATACTTTGGTGTCACAAGGTGAAGATATGCTTGAAAAATCTATAGAACTGATTAAAGGGATTTATAAGGAGCTTCTTAAGTTCGCTGCATCTGAAGGCATACCTATCGGATGTAATGTAGAAAGTGTGTCCATTAGAAAGGTGGAGATTGAAGCGTCCATAAAATTGGTTCAAGAGATTGCAAGGATGCAGCATCAGGCATTGAGATAGATCTTTCACGGTGACTGTTGAGAACCCCTTATTATTTCATAGAGTTATTTGCAGGTAGCGCCCTGATTTGTATCTTAAGATACATGTTTAGTGTGCAACCGACCCATAAGAGGAGAGTGACTGAATCGTCACCTTTTACGAAAGATACGAGTGTGGTATAATCTTTTTAAGCTATGGTGGAATTTAATATATAGAATTTACTTTACTGTTCAGTGAGGCGTGGGATACCAGTCTTTCAGAACAGTCGCTTTTGACCTCGGATGACGATTAGGAGAGACAGATTGTGACGTATAAAGATGAATTCTATAAAAAAATGCTGGACAATCTCTACGACGGCGTTTATTTTGTTGAGAAGAATAGGAAGATCACATTTTGGAATAAGGGCGCGGAGATGATTACTGGCTTTAGTGCCGGTGAGGTGTTAGGCAGCTATTGTTTTGATAACATCCTTAATCATATTGATGATGAGGGTAATAGGCTTTGCTTCGAGGGTTGCCCATTGCAAAAGACCACGGAGGATGGTCACAGCAGATCGGCCCACGTATATTTGCATCATAAGGATGGTCATAGGATTCCGGTGAATGTACGAACAATGCCTATACTAAAAGACGGAGACATAGTTGGTAGCATAGAGATTTTTAGAGATGATTCAGAATGGATGGCAACAGTGGATCAAATGCAGCGACTGGAAAAGTTAGCGCTCACTGATCCTCTTTGTGGTGTACCTAATCGACGTTACGCCGAGACATTTATTGCTTCTAAGATAGAAGAGTTAAGACATCTTGATATACCTTTTGGTGCGATATTTTTGGATATCGATGACTTTAAGCATATCAATGATACATACGGACATGATCAGGGTGATGTTGTGATTAAAACAGTGGCCAATACTATAAAAGGTTCTCTTCGTAAGGCGGATATGATTGCTAGATGGGGTGGTGAAGAGTTTGTTGCTATTCTGGTGAGCGTTGATGCGGATGAATTAAAGGGTGTTGCGGAAAAGATCAGGATGCTTGTTGCAAAAAGTGCTATACCTTTAATGAATAATGGTAGAAGAGAAAAAGTCTACGTGACCCTTTCCTCCGGCGCGGCAATGGCCGGGATTAATCAGGACGTGAATTCTTTGATAGAGAAAGTTGATGGCTTGATGTACTTAAGTAAACACAATGGCAAGAATTTAGTGACCGTTTGACATAGTTTCAAGTCTTATCATTGCATAAAAATAAGAGCTGCTTTCGCAGCTCTTATTTTTATGTCTATATATCTTCGTCAGGATTAATCAGTTCAAGGGTGTCTGATCCTGGAAGGACTGGTGTCGTGCTCTCAGGGTTGACAATGACAGGGTTGCCGTCTTCGTCAAAGATGATGGTTGGAACTACCTCGTCTGTGTGAACATTACAGTATTCGTCTTCTTCTGTTGTAAGAAGTTCATACTGACGGTCTCTGATTCTTGGAGGGTTGGCTTCGTCCCATGTTTCAGGGTTAAGAGGTTCTGGCCTTGCAATGAACACTTTGGTGATCAGTGTATCTTCAGGACAAAATTCTGTAGGCAACAGAAGTGAATCTGAACATACGGTTGCTTCCACGTGAACGTCACAGTATTCTGTAGGCTGTGTGCCATTGACATAATACTCATAGACAACTGTGCTGCCTCTTGGATCGTGATCGCATAGACCTTCAATAGGGAGTTTGCCGGACTCTTCACATATGGCAACTCGTACGATGCCATCAGGTACTGTGAAAGATTGATCTTCAAGGTCTGTATGAATCTCAGACATGACATTCTTCCAGAGGATCTTATGATAGGACTTGTTGTGAACCATTTTCTCCGGCTGGTCATGTCCCATCCATACACCGGCAACGTAGTAAGGTGTGAAACCGATGAAGGCAAGGTCTTTTTGGTCGGAAGTCGTCCCGGTCTTACCGGCAATATGCATACCTGAGAACTTAGCGGGTGTTGCAGTACCAGAATTCACAACGTCTTCCATAGCGCTTGTAAGTAAGAATGCAGTTGTCTCTTTCATAACGGTGTGAGTCTCAGGCTCCTTTAGTAATAGAATGGAACCATCATGATTAAGCACTTTGGTATAAAAGATTGGCTCTACATAGACACCACCATTGGCAATGGCGCCGTAAGCTGCAGTTAGTTCCAGTAAAGTAACACCATCCGTAATGCCACCAAGGGGTAATGAAAGGACTTTGTCTGTAAAGACCTGACCATTACGTTCTTCTTTTTCCACCAAGGTGGTGAAACCAAGATTCTTCAAATATTCAAAACCTGTATCGATGCCTATATCAAACATCGTTTTAACAGCCAGTATATTCATGGACCATTGGATACCTTCTCTGACAGTTGAAAGTCCCCAGTAATTATATTCTTGAGTGTTATACCAGTTCTTTGGTGTCCAAGCGCCGGTGGATGGTGTGTTTACTGTGAAAGGCACATCATCGATAACGTCGCCTAAGGTATATCCCATGGTGTCGATGGCTGGGAGGTACGCGGCCAATACTTTAAAGGTAGAACCAGGCTGTCTTTTGGCTTGGGTGGTTCGGTCAAAGATGTTGTTACCAATCTTGTCACCACGACCACTTGCCATTGCCTTAACGTGACCGGTATAGTAGTCGATGACCACCATAGCTGCTTGAGGCTGAGGAATGATTTGATAGTTTTCAGAGAGAATTTCTTCGCCGTCTCCTACCCATTCAGCCTTAAGTGTCTCCATATAGGCCATGGCTTCTTCATCTGTCTGAAGTACTTCCTCTTCGTAGTAATGCTCAACCCCATCAGCAGTTTGAACAGAAAGAGAGTATTGAAGATAGGCGTTGTAATCATCTTCAAAGGTAGGGAAGTTCTCTTCAGAGTTAAAAGCGTTGTCAAGAATCTCCTGCATCTCAAGGTCTTGGGTGATGTAAATACTAAGTCCGCCTCGATAAATGAGGTTAGTGGCTTGGTTGGTTAGATACCCTTTGAGTTCCAAATCAGCCGCCACACGTCTGATAGCTTCGTCAACGAAGTAGGAGTAATCGGAATTGTCTTCGAATTCTTCGTTAACTACTTGAATATGTCCGTAGACATCTTCAGCAATTGCCAGCGTCAATTCGTCATTGCTTATGAATCCTTGTTCGTATAAGTAATTCAGGATGATCAGTTGACGTTCGCGGTTGTTCTCAGGGTGCGTCACTGGGTCGTAGTAAGTCGGACGTTGAGTGATGCTGGCAATGACAGCGGCTTCGGCGATACTGACTTCGCTGATATCTTTACCGAAGTATCTATTGGCTGCAGCTTGAACGCCATGTGTACCACGACCTAGAGCGGCTGTATTCAAATACAATTCCAAGATTTCATCTTTGGTCAGTACTTTTTCAGCCTGTATCGCAAGATATTGCTCCTGTATCTTACGTCTGAAACTCTTCTCTGTAGATAAGACGTTATTCTTGATGACCTGTTGAGTCAGTGTACTTGCACCTTCACTGAGACTGCCTTCTTTTAAGTTGACGAAGATTGCACGGAAAATACCGGTCATATCGATACCGTTATGTTCATAGAACCTTTTATCCTCAATGACAATGAACGCATTGCTGACATGGTCAGGGATTTGGTCGATTTCAACATAGATTCTGTTGGCATCACCGATGGAAAGCTCTTGGACAACTTCGCCGTTCTCATCCATTATAAAGGAAGCGTATCCTTCAGGAATCAGTGTTTCGAAGTTGACTTCGGGCGCTGAGTCGAAAATGGCAGTGGCGACACCAATTACGGCTGCAATACCTGCTACAGCCAGAACGACGACGGCCAGAACTAATAGTCTTACAAAGGAGGTGCCCACTAAAGTGGTTACCTTTTTATCTGTTGCGTTGATACGCTTTAATTTCCTGTTGTTGGAATGTTTGGAAAAATTCATAAAGATATATCCTTTCTGTCTATGACACCTCGAACATTATACCAAACAACCTAATGATAGGAAAGCCAGATGCTTTTGATTTAGTAAAAATTTAATATATTCCTGCGTATGATGCATAGTGGGAAATACTCCTGTAACAGAGTTATAAGTTCTTTCCTTTTATAGTATACTAGAGAGCGTTATGTATAAGGGATGAACGCTTGCATTCTAGAGCCTGTTATTGTATACTGAAATGGTGGAAAAAATTAGTAGTTGCTTTTAGAACTACTATAAAGATAAAAGCCTAAGCGCTCGTGAGTTTGGATGACTTATTAAGAGGTGAATGGATGAAATTTACAAAGATGCATGGCTGTGGCAATGATTATGTCTATGTTAATTGCTTCAACGAAAGCATTGATGACATACCTGGGACAGCAGTCAAAGTTAGCGATCGACATTTTGGTGTCGGATCGGATGGATTGGTTCTTATATTACCGTCTGAAAAAGAGGACTTCCGAATGAGAATGTTCAACTCTGACGGATCAGAAGCTGAGATGTGTGGCAACGCTATACGCTGCGTTGGAAAATACGTCTATGATTATGGTTTGACAGATCAGACAACGGTGAACATAGAAACGTTGGCGGGAACAAAGATTCTCGATTTGACAGTACAGGATGGTAAAGTAATTTACGCTAAAGTGGATATGGGTGAACCAATATTGGAAGCTGAACTGATTCCTGTAAAGAGCGACTTGGCACCAGTTGTTGGTGAGCTGATGGCGGTGGGGCAAAGGGCTTATGCTATGACCTGCGTATCCATGGGTAATCCACATGCGATTACCTTCGTTGAAGAGATTACTGATGAACACGTACATGGTGTAGGGCCAAAGCTTGAAATTCACGCGTCGTTTCCAAGGAAGACCAATGTGGAATTTGTCAAAGTCATCGATGATGAAACGTTAGAGATGAGAGTCTGGGAACGCGGTGCAGGCGAGACGTTGGCGTGTGGTACAGGCGCGTGCGCAACATTGGTAGCAGCAGTTCTCAATGGTAAAAGTAAAAGAAAGGCAGCTGTCAACTTGTTAGGTGGACAGTTGATCATAGAATGGGATGAGGCAACGAATCATGTATTCATGTCAGGTCCGGCAGAAACAGTATTTGATGGTGTGTGGTTAGGCTAATGCCTTACTGCGATTCTAATTTAGGAGGCTATTATGGCAGAAAGTTATATTCAAGAGCTGATTGCAGAACGTATTGGTGGTAACCAGTTCGGCAAAAGCACAGTAATTTACAAATTCGAGAAGATCAAACGAGCAAAAAGAGCAGCAATGGAAGCAAGACCGGATGTACCGATTATTGATATGGGTGTTGGTGAACCTGATGCCATGGCAGATGAATTGGTTGTTGGACGTTTGATTGAAGAAGCTAAGAAATGGGAAAACAGAGACTATGCAGACAATGGCATCGATGAGTTCAAAGCGGCTGCTGCTACCTATATGAGTAACATTTATGGTATTGAAATTGATGCTGCAACTGAAGTGAACCACTCAATCGGTTCTAAGCCGGCCCTTGCAATGATGGCTCAAGCGTTCATTAATCCAGGCGATGTCACATTGATGACAGTGCCAGGTTACCCGATTATGGGAACAATGACAAAGTGGCTTGGTGGAGAAGTCTACAACATGCCACTTCTTGCTGAGAATAAGTTCCTTCCGGATTTGGAAGCCATTCCAGCAGATGTTCTTAAGAAAGCCAAGTTGCTTTATTTGAATTACCCAAACAACCCGACCGGTGCAACAGCGACAAAAGCATTCTATAAGAAGGCAGTCAAATTCGCTAAAGAGAATGATTTGATTGTTGTTTCGGATGCAGCTTATGGTGCGTTGATGTTCGACGGCAATGAACCTCTTAGTTTCTTGTCTGTGCCAGGTGCTAAACAAGTGGGGATTGAGATTCACTCCTTATCCAAGGCCTTTAACATGACTGGATGGCGTATGGCATTTGTTTGTGGTAACAAGAAGATTGTCTCTGCTTTTGCAGCGGTAAAGGATAACAACGACTCAGGTCAGTTCAAAGCAATTCAAAAAGCAGGTATCACTGCCCTTGAGAATCCTCAGATCACTGAAGAGACAGCGGCAAAATACTCAAGAAGACATGATATGCTTGTTGAAGTATTAAACAAGATTGGTCTTAAAGCTAAGAAGCCAAAAGGATCTTTCTATCTTTATGTGGAAATGCCAAAAGCGGTCAAGGGTGGACCGAAATTCAATTCGGCAGAGGAGTTCTCACAATTCCTTATCAAGGAGAAATCCATCTCTACAGTACCTTGGGATGATGCAGGAAATTTCGTACGTTTCTCTGTTACTTTCTTAGCTGTTGATGAAGTTGAAGAAAAAGAAGTCATTAAAGAGATTGAAGCAAGATTATCTGACCTTGAATTCATTTTTTAATTCGACTATAATATAAGACGATATGGTTGATGGGTTGATGTGCTTATGATGAATAGTGTACATCAACCGATTTTAACGTAAGAAACAAGGGCGTTTCTATAGATGTACACTATAGTTGCGCCTTTTTCTGCATCATTATGCAGAGGAAATTTTAGGAGGCGGAATAACAATGAAGAAACGTGTTTTTACCAAGGATGAGATCCGTCAAGTCGTCGCCGATGAAGATGTGAAATTCATTCGTCTTCAGTTTGTGGACATTCTAGGTACGTTAAAGAATGTTGCTATTACGGTGGATAAGCTAGAAGCTGCTTTGGCAGGTGAGATTTCTTTTGATGGTTCATCCATCGCAGGATTCATTCGTACGGAAGAGTCTGATATGTTCTTGGTGCCGGATTTAAGCACTTTTGAGATTTTTCCATGGAGACCGCATCAGGGTAAGGTTGCAAGGCTTATTTGTGATATATATAATGCTTCTGGCGAACCCTTTGGCGATGACCCAAGAAGGGTTCTTAAGAATGTTGTAGCAGAAGGCAAGGAGATGGGCTATCAACTGGACATCGCACCAGAGTTTGAATTTTTTCTATTCCATACGGACGATAATGGTGATCCTACAACAGTAACGCATGACAAAGCTGGATATTTTGATCTTGGGCCGATCGATCTGGGTGAGAATGTTAGACGGGATATGGTTCTGACACTTGAAAGTATGGGTTTTAGAATTAAAGCAAGCCATCATGAAGTGTCGCCAGGTCAGCATGAGATAGATTTTGAAGCGGATGATGTGGTATTTACTGCTGATCAGATTGTTACTTTTAAACTTGTGGTAAAGGTAATCGCTCAGAAACATGGTCTACATGCAACCTTCATGCCAAAACCTTTGGCAGATCAAAACGGTTCTGGTATGCATCTGAATATGTCACTGTATGACTTGGATGGCCGTAATGTGTTTTACGACAAAGAAGATCCATTGAAACTTTCTGAGACAGCGAAGCATTTCATGGGCGGGATTCTTGAACATGCAAGAGCCATTACATCTGTGACAAATCCTACCATTAATTCATACAAGCGACTTGTGCCTGGTTATGAAGCGCCAATCCATATCGGATGGTCCACTTCGACGTCAGGTCCGTTGATTCGTATTCCGAATTTTAAGGGGTCCACAGCGACCATTGAACTACGCAGCCCGGACCCTTCCTGTAATCCTTATCTTGCCCTTGCCATGGTGTATAAGGCTGGACTAGAAGGTATTAAGAATAAAAGTGAGATTCCAAAGAAGATGGATTCCCTGCAAAAACAAGTCGTTGTTGACATCCTTTCTGAGGAGACTTTGCCGATGAGTTTGAAAGAAGCCATCATGGCACTTTCAAAAGATGAGGTGATAAAAGGTGCCATGGGTTCTGTGTATGACAGCTTCATTAAGGCGAAGAACATTGAATGGACTGAGTATAACAAACAAGTGCATCCGTGGGAAGTGAAGACTTTTGGATCAAGGTACTGATGAGGGCGTATCACACAGCATCAAACTAATGGGCAGCATGAAGTGACAAGCAAGGGATGGAATATGAGCATACGGGTCGTCATTGGTTCGACAAGTGAAAAAATGTCAAAACAGCTAGGGCAGTTTCTGACTGAGAATGGTCTGACGATTGTTGGTGAAACCAACAGCGGTCACGATCTTCTTCGTCGAGTCCATACTGTTTATCCGGATATTGCTATAATTGATTATCGCTTAAGAGGTATGGATGGTCATCAATTGTCAGAGATATTGATCGGTGAGAAAGTATGTCCGGTAGTGGCGCTGATCAGCAGTGCAGAAGTCAGTCATTTCATTAATTTGAGTCTTGAACCGACTTTTGTACCCCTGGTTAAACCTTGTAGTCGTGATACTTTAATCAACACCATCAATCTGCTGGTGAAGACATCTAAGAGCATTGGCGCTCTTGAGAAAGAACTCAGCAGCATTAAGAATGAGAAAGATACGAAGTCTTTAATCAACAAGGCTAAGCGACTTCTTATAGAAAATATGAATCTGACAGAAGAAGAGGCACATAGAAGGATCCAAAAGCAAAGTATGGACAAAGGTATTGCAAAGGCAAAGATTGCCGAGGCGATTATCTTGATGTACGAATAGCTGGAGGTCATTTTGTATCAGTCGGGCAACATTATAATGAAAATTCTGAACATTAAAATGTAGGCAATTATATCTTGCATCGACTATAGTGTTATGCTATAGTACTACTGAGAAAAGTGATTTGGCGCTTTAGAGTGTCAAAGAGCGGGGGACTTTGTTCGCTCGTGCATATTTATACGGATCTTAAGAGCAAAGGCGTTCTCAAGTTTTATTGAGTACGCTTTTTTTGTATACATAAGCGAGCAAACCCTGATATTAATCAGATTTCAATGCATTAAGCATGAATAATAAATCAAAGGTAACAGAAGGAGGAAATTATTAATGGACAATTTAACAAGCATTTTTGGTTCAAAAGTATTTAGTGAATCACTCATGAAAGAACGTCTTCCTAAAGACACTTTCAAAGCACTCAAGAGAACTCTTGACAAAGGTGAAGAACTTGCACCTGAAGTTGCAGAAGTTGTTGCCAACGCAATGAAAGACTGGGCTGTTGAGAACGGTGCTACTCACTATACGCACTGGTTCCAGCCAATGACAGGTAAGACTGCAGAGAAGCATGACTCTTTCATCGAGCCTACTGGTGATGGACGTGTGATCATGGAGTTCTCCGGTAAGCAATTGATTCAAGGTGAGCCTGATGCATCATCATTCCCTAATGGTGGTATCCGTGCTACTTTTGAAGCAAGAGGTTATACTGCTTGGGATGCAACATCTCCAGCATTTATCAAAGATGATACACTTTGTATCCCGACGGCATTCTGTTCTTACACAGGCGAAGCCCTTGACAAGAAGACGCCTCTTCTTCGTTCAATGGAAGCTATTTCCAAGCAAGCTGTAAGAATCCTTAGACTCTTCGGTGATGAGAATACTGTAAAGGTTACTTCTACAGTTGGTCCTGAGCAAGAGTACTTTTTGATCGACAAAGCTCTTTACCAAGAGCGTAAAGACCTTATTTTCTCTGGACGTACACTTTTCGGAGCTATGCCTCCAAAAGGTCAGGAACTTGATGATCACTACTTCGGTTCTATCAAGCAACGTGTATCTGATTTCATGAAAGACTTCGATGAAGAGCTTTGGAAACTTGGTATCCTATCCAAGACTAAGCACAACGAAGTTGCTCCTGCTCAGCACGAGATGGCGCCAATCTTCTCAACAACAAATATCGCAACAGACCACAACCAATTGGTTATGGATACCCTTGTGAAAGTTGCTAACAACCACGGTCTTGCTTGTCTTCTTCATGAGAAGCCATTTGCAGGCGTTAACGGTTCAGGTAAGCATAACAACTGGTCTATTGCAACAGATTCTGCTAACCTTCTTGAGCCAGGTAAAACACCTCACGAGAATGCACAATTCCTTACGTTCCTTGTGGCAACAATCGCTGCAGTTAATAAGTACGCACCACTTCTTAGACTTTCTGCTGCATCACAAGGTAATGATCATAGACTTGGTGCTAACGAAGCGCCACCAGCGATTATCTCCATCTTCCTTGGTGAGCAGCTTAACGATATCATCGAGCAAATCAAGAATGGTGCCCTTACTTCTTCAACAGAAGCAAGCCACATGGATCTTGGCGTTATAACATTGCCTAAGCTTCCTAAAGATGTTACTGACCGTAACAGAACATCACCATTTGCTTTCACTGGTAACAAGTTCGAGTTCCGTATGGTTGGTTCCTCAGACTCTATCTCTGGTCCAAACATCGTACTTAATACGATTGTTGCAGACATTCTTAAAGATATCGCAGATGAGCTTGAAGGTGTAGAGGACTTTGAAGGTACTCTTAGCGCAATCCTTGAAAGACTTGTTAAAGAAAGTTACAACGTTGTCTTCAACGGTGATGGTTATGATGCATCATGGGTTGTTGAAGCTGAGAAACGTGGCCTTCCAAATATCAAGACTGCAGTAGAAGCAATTAAAATCTACAACGAGCCAGCATATGTTTCATTGTTCGAGCGTCATGGTATCTTCAGTCCAGTTGAAGTAGATGCAAGACAAGAAATCATGTTCGAAAACTATGCTAAGAGCATCAACATCGAAGCTCTTACAATGATCGACATGGCTAAGAAAGAAATTCTTCCGGCAGTAATGGATTACACAGCGTCTCTTGCTGATACAATTAATTCCATTAAAGCTGCTGTACCTGCTGCTGCAGTTAGTGTACAAGAAGACCTTCTTATTAAAGTTTCTGACCTTCTTGTTGAAGCTCAAGCTGGCCTTGTAGCCCTTGAAGCAGAAGTGGCTGCGGCTCAAGAACTTGAAGAAGATGTAGAAGCTATGGCGTTTGCGTTTAAGTTCAAAGTATTCGAAGCTATGGGTGAGCTTCGTAAGCCGTGTGATGAACTTGAGCAAATCGTTGCTGAAGATTTCTGGCCATACCCAACATACAGTGATTTATTATTCAGAGTTTAATGCAAATTAAATTCGAATAATTATAAGCGGCCCTGATGGTAAAACATCAGGGCCGTTTTATGTAATATACGCCTTATGTAATGCTTATAAATATCAATACTGAGCATGGGAGCGATAAGAATAAACTCGTGGTTGACGAATGAGCAGAATGATGTTAAGTTATAAGTAAATAAACTTAACTAACCTAACCTATGGAGACGTCTATGAAGTATCAAGCCTCTACGCAGACAAATGTTAAACACACGAATCAAAGTATCATATTTCATCTACTCCTTGAAGCAGGTCCGATGACGCGGGCTGATTTGGCTAAGAAGATGCATTCATCAAAGCCTACAGTATCAAAGAACGTGGAGGAGTTGATAAAAGCCGGAAAAATCGTTGAAATTGGCAAGGATGACAATATGGTTGGTAAGAAGGGGATGTTGCTTGATATCAATACGTCCGTTGGTTATGTTTTGGCGTTGGACTTGTCACGAGATCGTCTGAAAGCGGTGGTGGTTGATCTTAAAGGGCGGTGGATTGAGACGGCCGCAATGACCATGGAAGCTATGATGACGGATAAGTATGCATCTAAGGCCGCGGTACGGTTTTTAGAGACATTGATAAAGATGGCTGGTGTTGATCATCATCAGATTCTATATGCGTCCATGGCCTATTCGGGTGTTGTTGGTAAGGATGATGGATTTTATATGACCAACAACCAATTTAAAGAAACATTACTTGGACAAATTAAGCCCTATATTATTGAAGTGCTAAACGTACCATTTACAGTGCGTAACGACTTGAACTTGGCAGCTATTGCTGAGAAGAAACTAGGGCCTTATGAACGCCATGAGAATCTTTACTTGCTTAGCGCTGACATTGGTGTCGGTGCTGGTATCATTATCGGTCATCAACTATATGAAGGGGATCGAAATGCCGCCGGAGAAGTTGGGTTTATCTTACCGAGAAAAGATCATAAAGGGCAATACCTGACCCTGGAGGACAGAATAAGCATTCCGTCTCTAGTAGCCCGCTATTCAGTGGCGATGGGCGTGGCAATGTCATTTGAGAATCTTAAGGATGCAGTTGTTGCAGGGGAAGGTTTGGCGATGGCTTTATATCAAGATATACTGGATGAACTGGCTTTAACGATTACCAATATGGCCTCTGTGCTGGATATTGCCACAGTAGTCGTAGAAGGAAGGCTATTTACATTGAAAGACACAATGGTAGATGAATTAAGCGCTATTGTTTCAAATATGACGCCTTTTAATACGAATATCTACAGGAGTAAAGTGGATGATAAGTCTTTGTATGGCGCTGTGTTGATGGGGTTGGAATCTGCAGTTGCGGCGGTGACAGCAAACTAGTACAAATTATAATGGAAGCTGATAATTACATGAATGTGTTGGATGATGCATAATGTGAGGCATCATTCAACATTTCCCTTACAGCCACTTAGTTAACTTAATTTACTAATGAGAAATGAGGCTCATATGAAAGCTATTATCAATGGGTATGTGTTGGTAGGATCAATATTTTACGAAGATAAAGTTCTTTTGTTTGATGAGTGCATAATGGATATCTTGAACAAGAATGAATTTCGAAAGCAATATGAAGATCATGAGGGGATAGAAGTGATTGATGCAAGGCATAACTATGTTGTGCCAGGGATGATAGATGTTCATATCCATGGTTACGAAGGAGACGATGCTTCCGACGGCGATGTGGAGGGGATTCTTAGAATAGCGAAAGGTATTGCAGCCAACGGGGTTACGGCCTTTCTTCCTACAACAATGACGATGTCCTTAGAAGAAATACACCGAGCGCTGGGTGCTATTAGAACCGCCATGGATAAGGCCAATGACGGTGCGATGATACTTGGTTGTCATCTTGAAGGGCCATTCATTAACCCTAAGAAAAAGGGCGCTCAGCCCGAAGAAAGCATTATAGAGCCAAAACTCGACCTAATAGAAGCCTATATGGACGTGATTAAGATTGTGACCCTTGCGCCTGAGGTTAAAGGGGCGACTGAGCTGATTAAATCACTAAAGGATGAGTGTCGGATATCTATTGGTCACACGGAGGCGACGTATGATGAAGTGACAACAGCAGTTGAAGCGGGCGCAAGTGGGATGACCCATCTGTTTAATGCGATGACTGGCTTGAATCATAGAGAACCTGGGGTTGTTGGCTTTGCACTTAACAATGATGTCTATGCAGAAATAATTGCTGATGGGCATCATATACATCCTGGTATATTCCCTTCTATTCTAAGGGCAAAGACGGTTGATAGGATAATGCTGGTGACAGATTGCATTAGAGCCGGAGGTCTTAACGAAGGAAAGTACTCACTCGGCGGTCAGGAGGTTAGCGTCACTGAGGGGAGATGTACCCTATCAGACGGGACGTTGGCAGGCAGTGTGTTGAAGTTGAATGAAGCCCTTGCCTTATTTGGCAGATACGTTGACGCGGAGATTGCAGAACTGATTCATATGGTTAGCAGAACACCGGCGAAGTATTTAGGGGTGGAAGATCGGATGGGCGATCTTCAAATGGGGAAATTGGCCAATATAGTTATTATGGATCCTTATTGTCAAATAATGAAAACAATTGTGAAAGGAACAATCGTTTATGAAAATCGTGTATAAAGGAATGACCCTTTGGGTAGTTAAGGACTATGCGGCATTGAGCCAAAAGGCGGCAAACATAGTATCAGCACAGGTGAATTTGAAGTCAGATAGTGTATTAGGATTGGCAACAGGTACCACTCCGGAAGGCATGTATGCCGCTTTGGTTAAGATGTATGAACAACATGCAGTGGATTTTGGGGAAGTGACAAGTTTCAATCTTGATGAATATTATCAGTTGTCTGAGGATAACGATCAAAGTTATGCTTATTATATGAAACGCCATTTTTTTGATCATGTGAATATACCTGAAGGCCATACTTATTTGCCTGATGGTATGGCAAAGGATGTCGCAGGCAGCTGCGCACGTTATGACCACATGTTGGAGGAAATTGGAAATTTGGATCTACAAATTCTTGGTATTGGCAACAATGGTCACATTGGGTTTAATGAACCGGATATTAAGTTTGAAACAGGAACCCATTTGGTAACCTTGGACGAAGGCACTGTTGAAGCGAATGCAAGATTCTTTGACAGCATTGATCAGGTACCTAAAAAGGCAATCAGCATGGGGATCCGCAACATTATGCATGCAAGAAAAATTGTTCTTATGGCAAGTGGCGCAGGAAAATCCAATGCTATTAAAGAGATGATTCTTGGACCTGTAACACCGACCCTGCCAGCGTCCGTTCTTCAGCTACATAATGATGTAACCATGATTATAGATGAGGCAGCGGCGAGTGGACTTCTGGAGGCTTTTGAAAGTAATGGGGTTGTCGCTTGATATAAGAACGTCAAACCGGTTGCCTTAAAGGTCTGAGTCAAGTATAATATCTATAAGATGAACGATGATCCCGAATGGTTCTGGTCTTCTTCTACTAATGTGATTTGTCATGTTGATGATAGATTATATCAGGAAGATTACTGTGAATTGTCCGGGATTGTATTTATATGAAAAGGTGACGAAATGATCATAACATTAGCATTGAACCCTGGAATCGAGAAGTATATTAATATTGAGAAGTATGAGGTTGGCGGTACGCTGCCTGTTAAGGATTATAGGCTTAGAATTGCCAGCAGTGGGATCTATTCTGCATATATCATGCGTCTATTGCAGGCTGAACCCTATGTCCTTGGCTTTGCTGGGGGTATCGGCGGAAAATATATCAAGAATTTTCTAGATAAAAACAGAATCAAATCAAATTTGGTAAACAAAGAACAGGAGCTTCGGACAACCATTTATATCACTAATGGTCAAGGTATAACGACAAAGCTCGTTGACGATGAGGAAGATTTTGATGATAATGATGGCCGTAATTTAAAACACCGCTTGGTAGGTCAACTTGACAGTACGGAATTAGTCTTTATCAGTGGTTCAATACGTCATGATGGCAGCCGTGATATTATTCACAAAGCCGTTGACAATATAGAAGCGGCACATAAACGTTTGCTTCTTTCGCTGGAAGGTTGGGATGTTCTTGAGTTCATTCAGAGATCGCCTACAGCCATTATTTTAGATGAGAAGCAAGTGGAGATATTGACCCAGAAGACAGAACGCCTCGAAGATACTCTTGAACAATTGAGGGAAATCGGCATAGAGAACAGAGTTAGATATATCTTCTTCTATACGGCGGATCAAGTTGTTGGCATCACAAAGAAAAAGATTTCCTATGGTACAATTAATGGTGAAGCTTCTAACAGCCTAGGCTGGAGTAAGGATGCAGTGGCGGGTGCTATGGCGATTGGTATTAAACGAGGTTATGAGTTTGAGAAGATCATCAAACTGATGACCAGTGTTGCCTACAGTATCAGTGAAGAGGAATATCCGGTATTGTGCAGCCGCAAGAAGATAGATGTACATAAGAAAAAGGTTAGGGTATACGACTATTATAACAATGGTCGATACTTGCTGGGAGATTTGTAATGGGCTATAAGACCGTGATTGAGAAGTACGAAAGAGAGATTGTCATAAAGAAATCAAGATTTATCGGTCGCTTATATCCTGTAGCAGACGAGTACGAGATCAAGGAACTCATTCAAAGAATCAAGAAGGAACATCACCAAGCGAATCATCACTGTACAGCTTTTAGAATCCATGGACAACAGCTCATAGAAAGATACAGCGATGACGGTGAGCCAAGTGGTACGGCTGGGATGCCGATGCTTGAAGTTTTACGCGGGGCAGGACTTGAGAATGTCCTTGCTGTATCTATTCGATATTTTGGTGGTACAAAATTAGGAACCGGCGGCTTAGTGCGAGCCTATACGGAATCTGTTCAAGACGTCATAGGGGCGGCGGAAATTATCCAGATAGGTAGCTTTGTAGAGATGAAGGTTCAAGTCACGTATGAGCTATCTGGTAAGGTCGCTTATTACATCGAGCAGAACGAATTACTTTTGGACGATACCATTTATTCGGAGAATGTTGAATATCTGTTATATGTGGATGTATCAATGGTTGAAGCCATGAGGGTGGCTTTTAGTGAATTGACGAATGGTGGGGCTGCGCTTAAGACTTCAGAACCAATGGATGGTTATATTAAGAGTGGAAGATTCTTACCGGGAGGTCATTCGGATGAAAGCTGAAGAGCGTGTGTTAAATGCTCTTAGGATGGGTGTGATTCCTGGTGTAGGACATGCTGAATTCATGGTTGGTAATGAACATGAAGAAAAGGAGATGGAGAACTTTTTATCTTTGATTGCCGAGGGCGGCAGCCAAGTTCGCTACATTCGTGGTCCTTATGGCAGTGGTAAGAGTTTTCTGTTGAAGCATGTTAGCGAAACGGCCCTTAGTCAGAACTTCATTGTTGCAAGTATTCCAATCCATAGTGGCTTTGGTTTTTCTAAATTCGAAGATATTTACAGCAACATTATGGCCAATCTTTCCAGTCGCTTCAATAAGGGGAGTGGTACGAGCTTTGAGAGTATCTTTGATCATTGGCTTGCGGAGCTGAAAAGACAGGGAGATATGCAATATGCCACCAAGAATATTTACCGTGTCATAACAGAGTTGAATGCGTATAATAGCTCTTATGCCAATGTTCTTCTTGCTTATATTCGGGCGAAGATCAATAATAATTTTGATTTGGCCAATGTAGCAGCTGCCTGGATTAAAGGTGATAGAAATATGACTTGGCAGCTAAAGAAGCAGCTGAATGTCAAAGGTTCTATCGACCGGGAAAACGCAATGAGCATCTTCAAGGGTTTTGTCAAGTTGGTGCATTCCATGGGATACAAAGGAATCGTTGTCACCTTTGACGAAGCGGAGATCATGATGCAACAACGATCGGACATTCGACTTAAAGCCTATGGCAACATTCGCCAATTAATGGATTATGCAGGTTCGGGAGATCTGGATCATTGTGGATTTATCTTTGCAGGGACGCCTGAATTTTATGAAGATAAGGAAAAAGGTGTGCCTTCTTATCAAGCTTTGGCGCAGAGGATAGGTGAGGGGATTAAAGGCTCTGGTGAGTTGAAAGGAACCCATCAATCTGTCATAGAACTTTCTGCCTTCAACAAGGCGGATTTTGTGGAACTGTGTCAAAAAGTATATGAGATCCATAGTAAAACGGTGGAAGCTTCTTTAGGGCTGGAGTATGAAAGTCTCGCAAATATGGTAATGCTGGAATGTCAAAGCAAAATGAATCAAGAGATTACTGTACGAATTTTTTTAAAAAAACTCATAGAAATGTTGGATTTGTTTGTTGAGCATCCTGAGATGCCTTTAATCAAAGCACTTCAAAGGCGATAAAACTGCAATGATTTTACATTGTGGTTTTTTGTTGTCCAATACTTATTAAAATGGGTTGCAAAAGTAAAGCGGATGACGTATAATGCTCTTGCGGGACATTTTAAAATGGATTTATAAAGTAACGACTTTATGTGAATATAGGAGGATTTTACGATGACACAATATTTTGAAGGTATTGACAAAATTACGTACGAAGGACCAGACTCAACGAATCCGTTGGCATTTAAGTACTACGATGCTGAGAAGGTGGTTGCCGGCAAGAAGATGAAAGATCATCTGAGATTTGCCATGAGTTACTGGCATACAATGACAGGTGCTGGTGTGGATCCATTCGGTCAAGGGACGATGGAACGTGCTTACAATGATTTGGACGGTATGGCTCTTGCTAAAGCGCGAGTGGATGCGGCCTTCGAACTGATGACTAAACTGGGCATTGAGTACTTTTGTTTCCATGATCTTGACATTGCGCCTGAGGGGGCTACATTACAAGAAAAATTGGACAACCTTGATGCCATTGCAGATATTATTGAAGAAAAGATGAAGGAAACTGGAATCAAGTGTCTCTGGGGTACAACCAATGGTTTCAGTAATCCTAGATTCGTTCATGGTGCTTCCACAGCGCCAAATGCGGATGTTTATGCCTTTGCTGCTGCTCAAGTGAAGAAGGCCATTGAACTGACACAGCGCTTTGGTGGTGAAAACTATGTGTTCTGGGGTGGTCGTGAGGGATATGAAACCTTATTGAATACAGATGTTGCTCTTGAGAATGATAACTTCGCCAGATTCTTGCATATGGCAAAAGACTATGCTAGAAACATAGGATTTGAAGGCCAGTTCCTTATTGAACCAAAGCCTAAAGAGCCAACAAAGCATCAATACGACTTTGATACGATGACCGTTCTTGGTTTCCTTAGAAAGTATGACCTTATTGATGATGTGAAGCTGAACATTGAAGCGAACCATGCAACACTTGCAGGACACACATTCCAACATGAGCTGTTGATGTCCAGAATCAATGGTGTGCTTGGTTCCATAGATGCTAACCAAGGTGATATGCTGCTCGGATGGGATACGGATCAATTCCCTACGAACATATATGATGCAACAATGTGTATGTATGAAGTGCTTAAGAACGGTGGTATTGAACCGGGTGGTCTTAACTTTGACTCTAAAGTACGCCGCGGTTCTTTCCAATCAGATGACCTCTTCATTTCCTACATAGTGGGTATGGATACCTTTGCGAAAGGACTTATGGTTGCTGTCAACCTCCTTGAAGATGGTGTGCTTGAAGACTTTGTAGCAGAGAGATACAGCTCTTGGACAGAAGGCATCGGTAAGAGTATTGTTGATGGTAATGAAGACTTCGAATCTTTGGCATCCTATGCACTGGATCATGATCAAATCAAGAACACTTCCGGTAGACAGGAAATGTTAGAAGATGTAGTCAATAGATATATCTATAGAAGTTAATCAGAGGATAGCGGATAAAGTTATTTCCTGAAGTTTGAAATTAGGGTTGTCTTCGGGTTGAACGAAGACAACCTTTCATGTATATTTAGTCGTAAGTTCGATAAAGGTGACCGTCCAATCAGCAAAGGAAGCATGAATCATACTAGAGCGGTTTATCAGAGGACAGCAGGATTAGCGGAGGGATACCATGGCCAGAATTACGACATTGAACCAAGAACAAATCAAAGAAATCAATCGTGTGAATATTGTTAATATACTTAGGACAGAAGGAGAGACGACAAAGCAAGAGATTGCAAAGACTCTTGGGTTGAGTATACCGACTGTTACAACAAACATACAGATGTTAATGGAAGAGGGTTTGGTGACGGAAGCGGGTGTAGCAAGGTCCACAGGTGGCCGAAAACCTGTCATTCTACATTTTGAGGCAGATGCAAGATATTCTGTCGGCGTAGATATTACCCCAGAAAAAATACGCTTGGTGCTGGTCAATCTGGATCTTGCTGTTTTGGATGAAATAGCCATTGACTTCAAGGTGAAAGACGCATTTGATGAAACTATGAACCGTGTATATGATCAGGTGGCATTGCTGATTCAAAACAATGATATTGATAAAGATAAAGTCGTCGGTATTGGGATATCCTTGCCTGGACTCGTAGATGAAGATCAAAAAGTCCTTGAAAATGCACCCAACATCCAAGTTCGGGATTATAGCTTTCTTCCCTTTCAGAAAAAGATCGGATTGTCGGTCAACGTAGAGAATGAGGCGAATATTGCTGCCTTTGCCGAAGCAAGTATCGGAGCAGGCAGAAATAAAAGTAATATGGTCTACGTATCGATCACAGATGGTGTTGGTACAGGCATTATCATCGATGGACACATATATAAGAGCAGTCATAAAAAAGCCGGTGAGTTTGGCCATATGCGTATATCCGATGAAACGCTACAGTGCAATTGTGGACGGACAGGCTGTTGGGAACTTTATGCGTCCAAGCGTGCTCTGCTTAGATATTGCAGTGAAGGAAGGGAAAAACCGTTGACGTCACTGGACGACATATTTAAGAAGGTGTCTTCTCAGGAGAATGAGGTTCGAAGAGGTGTTGAACGATATACAGAATCTTTATTTATCGGCATTGAGAACATCATCTTGGGATTGAACCCTGAATATGTTATCATTGGTGGCGAATTGGGCAGATATTCGGACATGCTCATACAACAAATAGGATCGAGTCATAAACTAAAAAGTTCCTACATAGAATATGAAGGGACCAAAGTTCTTTTTACTGAACTTGGGGACCGTGGTGCCTTGTTGGGAGCGGCACTTCTGCCCTTAGAAAGTATTTTTAGCGTTAATAGGAGCATTATATAATCAACAGTGTTTTTGATATTATGAAATATTGATACTTTATATGATTGTTACATATGTAATGTGGGAAGTGGACGGAACACTTCCTGCCGTGTATAAGATGGAGGTTAGTATGTATTATTTGGGAATAGATTTAGGCACATCTTCTGTTAAGATTCTTGCCATTAATGAGGACAGTGTTATTGTTGGGGATGTAACAAGAGAGTATCCAGTGTCATATCCGCAAGATAAGTGGGCAGAACAAGATCCGAAAGATTGGTGGGAGCAAACGGCGGAGTGCATCAAGGACTTGGTAGCTAAACTGAATATACCTACAGATGGTGTGAGGGCAATCAGTTTTTCTGGTCAGATGCATGGTTTGGTTGCCCTTGACGGCGACAATGAAGTGCTTCAACCGGCCATACTTTGGTGTGACAACCGTACTGAAGAAGAGTGCGATGATATAACCAATCATTTTGGTAGTGAAAAGCTGAGTAAGCTAGTAGGAAATAAAGCTTTAACTGGCTTCACTGCACCCAAGATTCTCTGGACGAAGAAAAACAGACCTGAGATTTTTGCTAAAATCAGACATATTATGCTGCCGAAGGACTACATTAATTTTTGCTTGACAGGCGGCTACGCGACGGAAGTATCGGATGCTTCTGGTATGCTGCTTCTTGACGTGGAGAACCGTCAGTGGTCACATGAGATGTTGGATTATTTAGGTATAGACGAAACGGTTATGCCTAAGCTTTTTGAATCCTATGAAGTGACAGGTACTGTAACGGAGGCAGTGAAAGCACAATTAGGTTTAACTGGGGAAATTCTTGTAGTTGCTGGTGCTGGGGACCAAGCGGCAGGAGCAGTTGGAACGGGCACCGTTAAAGAGGGGATTGTCTCAGTAACATTGGGGACTTCGGGTGTGGTATTTGCAGCACATGAACAATATGCAGTTGACAGTGATGGAAACCGTCTTCACGCTTTTTGTCATGCCAATGGTAAATACCATTCTATGGGTGTTATGCTGTCAGCGGCAAGTTGCCTAAATTGGTGGGTTAAGAGTGTTAACAAAGGTGTATCCTTTGAAACCTTACTTGAGGAAGCAGAAGAGGTGCCAGCGGGATGTAATGGATTGGTGTTTCTTCCTTATCTTATGGGTGAGAGAACACCATATGCGGACGCGGATGCTAAAGGTGCGTTTATTGGGATGAGTATGAACACTGAACGTGGGCATATGACAAGAGCGGTCCTAGAAGGGGTATCCTTTGGTTTAAAAGATTCACTGGAAATACTTAAGGACTTGAATGTGCCGGTTAATGAAGTACGTGTTATTGGCGGCGGTGCTAAGAGTCCCTTATGGAAACAAATTCTGGCAGATATCTTTGGTGTTGAGATACAAGAAATTAATACTAACCAAGGTGGCGGCCTTGGAGCGGCTATTCTGGCAGCAGTTGGTGCCGGTCGATACAGCTCTGTGGAAGAAGGCTGTGAACAATTGATTTCTGTTACAAATAAGGTTAGCCCTATTGAGGAAAATGTGGTAGAATACAAGCGTGTGTATCCATTGTATAACCAATTGTATGGTGATTTGAAAGGTTGGTTCAAGAAAAGCAGTCGATAAGTGTCTATATTTCCTTGTTCCAGCGGATACTCGTAACTGCCCCTAAGGGCACTAGTTTGAAAGGAGCAACACATTGAATTCACAAGACATGTCAATTAATGCAGTCAGAATCCTGTCTGCAGAAGCAATCCAAAAAGCCAACTCCGGACACCCGGGCCTTCCAATGGCTGCAGCACCAATGGCGTTCAACCTTTGGGCGAACCATATGAAGCACAACCCAAAGAATCCTGATTGGTTTAACAGAGATAGATTCGTTCTTTCAAGTGGACACGGATCAATGCTTCTCTACTCACTGCTTCACCTTTTCGGTTATGGTCTTGAAATGGAAGACCTGAAGCAATTCAGACAGATGAACTCACTGACTCCAGGACATCCAGAGTACGGACATACAGTTGGTGTCGAGATGACAACCGGTCCTCTTGGACAAGGTATCTCATCTGCGGTAGGTATGGCTTGGGCTGAAAGCTACCTTGCAGAGCAATTCAATAAGGATGACATGAAGGTCATCGACCACTATACATACACAATCACTGGTGACGGTGGTATGATGGAAGGTATCTCTTCTGAAGCGGCATCCCTTGCAGGAACCCTTGGTTTTGGGAAATTGATTGCTTTCTACGATGACAATCATATTTCTATCGAAGGTGATACAAAGATCGCATTTAGAGAAGATGTGAAGATGCGTTTTGAAGCATATGGATGGCAAGTGATCGAAGTGGCAAACGGGGAAGATCTTGCGGCATTGACTGCAGCGATTGAAGCGGCTAAAGCTGAGACGAGCAAGCCTACATTGATAAAAGTAACTACACAGATTGGTTATGGTTGTCCTGCGAAACAAGGTAAAGCATCTGCTCATGGTGAGCCACTGGGTGCTGACAACCTCGTTGCGACTAAAGAGAATCTTGGTTGGACAGCGGAACCTTTTACTGTACCGGCAGAAGTGACAACACATATGGAAGAAGTTGTTGCTAAGCTTGTAACTTACGAAGAAGAGTGGAACACACTCATGGTAGCATATGGTGACAAATACCCTGAAGATGCTGCAGCCCTTAAGAAGTGGATTGCTAATGATTATGTGAATGATATTCTGGATAGCGAAGGTTATTTCGAATATGATGGTGCCAAAGCATCACGTATATCCTCAGGAGAAGTGATTAATAAGTTGGCTAAAGTGATGCCGAACCTTATTGGTGGTTCTGCTGACCTTTCACCTTCAACGAAGACCATCATGAATGACAGAGGTGATTTCTCTCCTGAAGATCATTCAGGCAGCAACCTTCACTTTGGTGTTCGTGAGCATGCAATGACTGCGATTGCAAACGGTATGAAACTTCACGGCGGTCTGGTACCGTATATTGCCGGTTTCTTCGTGTTTGCAGATTATATGAAACCATCTATGCGTCTTGCAGCTTTGATGAAGCTTCCTGTGACGTATGTTATGACACATGACTCCATCGGTGTTGGTGAAGATGGACCTACGCATCAACCTATTGAGCACTTAACGATGTTAAGATCCATTCCTAACATGAATGTATTCAGACCAGCAGATTACAAAGAGACTGCTGCGGCTTGGTACTCAGCTGTATCCAGCACTGAGACACCAACAGCGATCGTTCTTACGAGACAGAACCTGACTCAATATGAGAAGAGCGGAATGGATGCACTTAAAGGTGGTTACATTCTTAAAGAGGCGAGTGCAGAGCCTAAGCTTGTTCTTGTTGCATCAGGTTCAGAAGTTGGCCTGATCTTTGAAGCGGCAGAAGCCCTTGAAGCAAAAGGTGTACCGACAAGAGTTGTATCCATGCCATGTATGGAGCTCTTCGATGCACAAGATGAGGCTTACAAAGCGTCTGTACTTCCATTGGGTATTAAGAAACTTGCTGTAGAAGCAGGTGTTGCAATGCCATGGTATAAGTACATTGCTGGCGAAGGTGAAATTCTTAGCATCGATACATTCGGTGCATCAGGACCATTCTCAGAAGTGTTCGAATTCTTCGGACTTACTACAGAGAATGTGATTAAACGCGCTGAAGCATTACTTTAATAGAGACATTATTGAGAGGCTATCGCTTATGCGGTGGTCTCTTTTTGTGTGTTTGATGAAATTACTTACTATGATAAGAGCGTCAAAAGGTAGTTTCATAAAGAATACGCACAATATATAGTATCTCATTGAAACGTTTCATCACTATATATTGTACCTATTCAACGCAACCTAGCCTTGTGACGCCTTAGTCTTACTATTAATATATAAAGTTTCGAAAGAATTATATAAATTAAAACTCAAAAGATTATATGAGAGATACAGGTCATCAGAACCCTTTGGATGCATATGGTTTCCTCCGGCGACTCTTATCCCGTCCGTGGGATGAATGTCGCACTTCACATCCATGTTACGGTGTTCCGGAAACCATAATGTTTTATTTGCAGTGAGGCAATTAGGATAATGTCATTGTATTAATCAGGGTTATAGTCACAGTACTTTATTTTTTTTTGTTACAGCAAGTGATGGAATAAGTAGAAGATATATATAATAAATTTTTGGAAGTTGGCATCTACTTTGAATTGAGTGATATGACACTCCAAAAACTAACGGATATAGTGTACAATTAAACAAGCGGAACCACCGAAAATAAGCAAAGCGAATTTTCAAAATCATTACCGAAATTATACGAATCCTGGGACAATCCAACAACAACTCTACACAAGTTAAATCGCCCACAACAAAAAACGTTAAGAAAATATCAAAACACTATTGCACAACAAATAGATTGATGTTATAATAACGTTAATCAATTAACAATTATTATCATTTGGGAGGCTGCTATGAATAAACTTCAATTAAAAGATAACCTGTGGTGGATTGGTTCGACAGACCATAACCTTCGGGTATTTGATATTATCATGTACACGGAATTCGGAACAAGCTATAACTCCTATCTCATTAAGGGCAGTGAGAAGACAGCGGTGGTAGAGACAGTTAAGTACACTTTCACTGAAGAATACCTTAAGCAACTTCAAGAAGAGATCGATGTTACGACCATTGATTACATTATTGTCAGCCATACAGAACCGGATCACTCCAGTACTGTCGGCGCACTACTTGAATTGGCACCACAGGCAGTTGTTGTCGCATCAGCAGCTGCGGTGAGGTTCCTTAAGATGATTGCCAACCGTAAGTTCGAGTATATCACAGTTGGTGATGGCGATAGCTTGTCCCTTGGTGATAAGACGTTGGAATTCATATCAGCACCTTTCTTACATTGGCCAGATACAATATATACCTATTGTAAAGAGGATAAGACACTTTTTACTTGTGACTCATTTGGCGCACACTATGCGACAGATAATATTCTTCTTAGCAAAGTGGAAAGTCGCGAAGATTATCTTAGTGCACTTAGATATTACTATAACATGATCTTTGGTCCATTTAAGTCATATATGCTTGAAGCCATTGCAAAGATTGAAGACTTGGATATAGAGATGATCTGTAATGGTCATGGACCTGTTGTTGATGATAATCCATGGGAAGTCATCAATACATATAAGGAATGGTCCACAGTGCCTGAACGAGAAGGTAAAAAAGTTATCATTCCATACGTATCCGCTTATGGCTATACGGGCGCTATGGCTAACAAAATCAAAGAGGGTATTCAGGCTGCAGGTGATGTAGAGGTTGAATTGTACGACTTGGTCTATGATGACGAAGGCGAAGTTCTTGCTGCTATTGGTGCTGCTGACGGTCTAGTGCTTGGTTCACCTACGATCAATGGTGATGCCTTATACCCAATAATGAATTTATTGCTTAAGCTGTCGCCACTTGTACACAATGATCTCTTTACTGGTGCCTTTGGATCTTTTGGATGGAGTGGTGAGGCTGTTGATAATATTACACGCAGGCTCAATGAGTTGAGAACCAAGGTCGTACCTGGGCTTAAGGTCAATTTCAAGCCAAACGATGATGAGATGGCAGAAGCTTATGATTTCGGGAAGAACTTTGGAACTTTGATTACCGGTGAACAAGAGTATCAATCCGTTAAAGCCTTAGATGACCAAGGAGATGAAGACAATTTTGTCTACGACGGTACAGTGAAAAAATGGATTTGTGTCGTTTGTGGCGAAATATTTGATGGTGTGAAGCCGCCAGCTGTTTGTCCGGCTTGCGGTGCTACTAGAGAACAATTTGAAGAATACATCGAAGAGACAATTCTTTTTGAAACACAAAAGGACGAACACTTTGTTATCGTTGGTAATGGTGCGGCAGGTGTAGCGGCGGCAAAAGCTATTCGCAAGAGGAATCCTATAGCGAAGATTACAATGATCGACAAGGAAGAGCAAGTGGTCTATTACAAACCAATGCTCTCTGAGTATATAGGTGATGATGAAGTTCTTAATAAGATTTACCTTCATGAGCACAACTGGTATAAGGATAACAACATACAATTAAAGCTTGGTGAAGAGGTAACTGCGATTGATAAAGAAGCTAAGACGATAGAGACCAATAACAATGAATTGATTACATATGATAAACTGATTCTTGCTATGGGGAGTCATGCTTTCGTTCCGCCAATCAAAAATTCTGATTTCCAAGGCGTATTCACTCTGAGAAATATGGGCGATGCGGATAGAATAAAAGCATATGCAGGCAATAGTAAGAAAGCCGTCGTCATCGGTGGTGGATTACTTGGTCTTGAAGCGGCAGATCAGCTGAATGAGTTGGGCCTTGATATTACAGTGGTTGAACTTGCCAATCGTTTGTTGCCAAGACAAGTTGATGAAAAAGGTGCTCATATTTTTGAAAGAGGTATTGAAGCTAAAGGTATCAAGCTGATGAAGGGCAACGCCGTACAAATGATTATCGGCCATCATAAAGCAGAAGCTGTTCAGTTGATGGATGGTACAAAGATTGATGCGGACCTTGTTATCGTTTCTGCGGGTGTCGTATCTGAAGGCAATGTTGCTGAAGAAGCTGGGCTTGAATATGAAAGAAGTATCGTTGTCAATGAGCATATGCAGACAAGTGACCCTAACATATTTGCGGCGGGTGATGTGGCGCAACATGGTGATAAGAATTACGCTATTTGGCCAGAGGCTGTAGAACAGGGGAATGTGGCAGGAGCAAATGCTGTGGGTGATACCCTTGAGTATGAATCCTTTATACCTTCAAACATTTTCAATGGCTTAGGGCTTAATGTCTTCTCAATAGGTCAGGTTAATTACGAGGGTGATGAAGAAATCACAACATTGGCTTTTGAAGATCCGGACAGAGGTATATACAAGCGTCTATTCTTCTCAGATAGTAAGCTTAATGGTGCAATCATTATTGGTGATAACAGCAAGTCCAAGATGATTATTGATGCGATGAAGGCTGAAGCAGCACCAAAGGAATTGTTAAAGATATTGAAGTGAGCAAAGCTGATATGACAAAAACGAGAAGCTATACCGAGTTATTTACGGTATGGCTTCTTTTTTGCATCATATCCCTATTAAGGTATATCGTGTTATAATGGGAATTGGAGGGAACTGACCCACTTTGGAGGCGAAGGATGCACGAGGCTTCATATTATAAAATTCAGGACGGGATGGCACTATGCCAATTGTGTCCTAATCGCTGTATTATAAAAGATGGTGAAACAGGTATCTGCAAGACTCGGAAGTTCATAGATGGTAAATTATGGGCAATGAACTATGGCCATGTGGATGCGATACAGATTGATCCAATTGAGAAGAAACCTATATATGAGTGGCATACTGGCACTGAGATACTATCGATAGGCAGCTATGGGTGCAATTTACACTGTCCTTATTGCCAGAATCATGAATTGGTAGCAGGTGCTGGGAAAGGCATAGCTATGACACCGGAGGCGATTGTTGCCCAGGCGCAATCACGGGATTTGGATGCAATCGCTTACACATATAATGAACCGACGGTATATTACGAGATGGTCTATGAGACGGCCAAACTAGCAAGAAAAAAAGGGCTCTATAACGTGCTTGTGACCAACGGTTACATTAATGAGGCGCCCTTAAAGGCACTTTTGCCCTACATTGATGCTATGAATATTGATTTGAAATCTTACAGCAATCAACGGTTCCATGACATATGCGGTGGCAATCTAAAGACGGTGTTGTCAACCATACATACATCAGCCCACTGGTGCCATGTTGAAGTGACATTGTTAATGGTGCCGGAATTATATGATGGTGTAGAGTATAAGGCTGAATGGTTTAAAGAATTAAGTGAGAGAATCGGTGACCTACCATTGCATCTGACGAGATACTTTCCTCGTTACAAACATGAGACACCTGCAACAGACATTGATTGGATGCTGCGTATTCAAAAGTTGGCCAAACACTATTTTAGTCAAGTGTATTTGGGGAATGTTTATTAGAAAAGGAGCTGTGTAACGATGATGGTATGTATTATGCCACACCCGCCGTTGGCAATTCCGGCCATTGGTGATGGTAGTGAAAGAAGAATCCAGGCAACCCTTGATGGCTACCATAGACTGAGTGAACATATAGCAGGTCTTAAACCAAAGACCATTATTGTTGTTTCGCCTCACGGTAATGCTTTTAGAGATGCTGTATCTTTGATTGGGTCGGTTAAAGTGGAGGGAGACTTCGCTGGTTTTGGTCATCCTTCGGTGGGGATGAGGAAGAACATAGACACAAAACTGACGATGGATATATTGAGCGCTTTGCAAGTGGAAGGTATATCGGCTGTCATATTAGATGAATCTACTTCGACTGGCTACGGCGTGCGTTTGAACTTGGATCATGGTGCTATGGTTCCTTTGTATTTTGTGGATGAACACTATCAGGATTATAAGTTGGTACATATAACCAGTAGTTTCGCATCCCCAAAGGTTCATTATGAAATGGGTAGTGTTATTAGGAAAGCGGCGGATGAAAGTAGTGGGGATGTGGTTCTATTGATTAGCGGTGACCTTTCCCATGCTTTAAAAGAGGAAGGGCCTTACAACTATCATCCTTATGGAGAGGTTTTTGATCACATGGTGTACGAAGCGATTGAGGAAAAGTGCGTTGAACCCCTTTTGCATATGACTGAAAAAGAGATGGAAGATGCAGCCCAATGTGGTCTGAGATCCATATGTCTTGGTTTCGGATACGCTGGGAATGATTGGACAGGACATGTTTATAGTTATGAGGGGCCATTTGGTGTAGGTTACCTAACTGCCATATTGGAATAGGGGGAATTATCGTGGATCCATACGTTATGTTGGCAAGAAGAACCATAGAGAACTATGTACGAACCGGTAGGCGATTGATGTGGGATGACATTGAGGCGTTGATGACTTCAGAAGTTAAGGAGACCTTGTTGAATGAACAAGCGGGCGCTTTTGTATCTATACATAAGAATGATCAGCTAAGAGGCTGTATAGGCACAATTGAGCCAACATCAGATAGTTTATTTGATGAAATTGTCTACAGTGCTATTAGCGCTTGCTCTAGTGACCCTAGATTTAATCCTGTTCTGGAGGAGGAACTGGATGATCTAGAGATAAAAGTTGACAGGCTTTATCCGGCAGAACCTATTGAAAGCTTGGAAGCATTAGATGTCATTAAGTACGGGGTTATTGTTGAGAAAGGGTATAAGCGAGGGTTGCTTTTGCCGAATCTTGAAGGGGTTGATACAGTGGCGTATCAGGTTTCTATTGCGATGCAAAAAGCTGGGATTGGGAGCTTGGATGGCGTTAAGATGTATCGCTTTGAGGTTGAGCGACATGAATGATATTTTGAGGTGCTGGCGCAACAGTCAGACCTAGGAATTTATGCGAAGCCTCAGACAAGCCTGCAACGCAGTCGAACTCGTTTCGCGATAAACACCTAGCCCCGTCAGTAGCTTTGTTCCGGGAGATCAATATCGGCTTGCAACATCCTCTTCAACTGACGAAACCGAGCTCAGGTCAGGGGTGGGTGTTGATCACGAACCGAGTTTGGTTGCTTGCAAACATGTCTGAGGCTTCGGATTAATAGCCACTCCTGTCCTGAGCGACATAATAAACAATGCCAACTAGTCCAGACTCTTCTTACCAATAACCAAATACAGCCCAAGCCCAATAAGTAAAACAGAAAACAAAGTACCAACACTCACAATGCCATCAGTGAACATTGACACCACAATAAAAGCTTGCAGAGCAAAGATGAATCCGAAGATTGTTCCGATAATCAGTGACCATTTTTCCTTGGTAATGAACCAGTATTGGTAAAAGCCGATGACAACCGATAGAGTGTAAACAGGCCATGTGTAGATGGAATAAGACCATTCTGTAGCTATTTCGAAGAAATGCAGCAAACCTATGGTCGTTAAGATGCCTCCTGGAATAAGAATCCCGGGGGCTTTTTTGCGTTTAAAATAAATGGTTTCAAGAATCAGACCTGGAACAAGAATATATAGTGGCCAGTAATAAGCCCAGAACAGGAAGTCGTACCCTAGTTGGGCTAATATCTTATTGCCTAGAAATAGAGTTCCTAGGGCAATGAGAAGCAGGCCGGCATTTTTATTACGATTCATGAGAGGCTCCTTTCCATACACGAAGTAATGTTTCTGCTATAAGAATAGCAAAACATCATTAGAATCCAATTAGACAGACTTTAAAGTTGCATCAGTATTAAGTAGCATAGTGGCAAAACGTTCAGCGGCTGTCGATAAGGGCCTATTTCTATGTGTTACCAATCCGATATGTCTGGTGGGAATATTTTCGGCTGTATTTACAATGATAAGGTTATCTTCTGGGGTAATACAGAATTCAGGAACGAAGGCTATGCCTAGATCTATTTTTGCCATATCCACAAGAAGGTCAATACTGCCAAGCTCTACAGAAGGCGTGATAGAGATGTCTTGTGTATCGAATAAGTGATATAGGAATTCGCTGGTTGAGGTCTGTTTGGTCAGCATTAGAATCGGCTCCTCAGCCAATTGTCTGAGGTTGTAGATTTGTTGCCGATTAAGCCGAGTGCTGTTAGCAACAAAAACGTCTCTGAAGGCATGTGTCTTCTTAACGATCATGTCTTTGGAGATGTGATCGTTGGGTAAATTTGTGACAACAAAATCAACATTTCCTTGATGAAGCAATTCAACACACTGAACAGAGGTACGATTTGTGACCTTAATCTCTACACCAGGGTAGGCATGATGGTATCGATTGAAGAAATCAAGTAAATAGTACCGGCAAATGGTATCGCTTGCAGCAATGTGCAATTGACCGCGCTTTAGGGTTTTGGACTCTTGCATAAGTTGCTCACCACTAAGTATCATATTCACTGCTGGCTCGATATGAGCCATGAGTGCTTCGCCATCGGGCGTTAGTGAGACCTGTTTGGTGGTTCTGTTGAATAGGGCCATACCGAGTTGTTCTTCCAGGTGTCGTATGCTCTGGCTGACAGCTGACTGGGATATATATAACTTCGAAGCGGCCTTGCTAAAATTAAGTTCTTTCCCAACAACATAGAAAACCTTATATAGATCAAAACTAATCTTCAATTATTAGCACCTCTAATTAGACTTATTAATATTATTAATTTTACTACTTAATTCTATCATGTTAAGCTATTGGAGTAAATTAGAAAATGACCGTTAATCGGAGGTATATATGAGCATCAGAAGAATCTTTGTTGAGAAAAAGAGTGGTTTCAATGTAGAGGGTAAGCATTTGTTGGAGGATTTGAAAGAAAATCTTGGTGCAGATGCCCTGGAGAACCTAAGAATCATCCATCGTTACGATGTTGATAATATTTCAGAAGTAGCTTACCAGAAAGCACTTTTTACAATATTCTCTGAGCCGCCAGTGGATAATCTGAAAGAGGAAGCCTTCGATATGGCAGAAGACGAGAGGGCGTTTGGCGTCGAGTACTTGCCAGGTCAATATGATCAACGTGCAGACTCTTGTGAGCAATGTATTCAGATCATCAACGCTGATGTGAAGCCCATCGTTAGAGCAGCTAAGATTATCGTTCTTAAGGGTGCTATTAGCAATTCACTATATGAAAAAATAAAACATTATTGCATTAACCCTGTGGATTCACGTGAAGCGGATATGGATAAGCCGGCTACTCTTGAATTGGATTATCACGTACCGGATGAAGTGGCAATCATTGAGGGGTTTATTGACCTTGATGAAGCTGGTGTTGAAAAACTTTGGGGCGAGCTTGGCCTTGCTATGAATGTGAAAGACCTTCTGCATACTCAGAAGTATTTTATAGAAGAAGAGAAGAGAAATCCATCTATTACAGAGATTAGGGTGCTGGATACGTACTGGTCGGATCACTGCCGCCATACGACATTCTTAACAAAGATTAATGACGTTACATTTGATGAAGGTCAATACAGCAGTCTTGTGAAAGATTCTTATGAAGCTTATTTGTCAGACAGAGTTTCAGCTATGGGTGAGGAAAAAGCAGCGTCTAGGGATATATGCCTGATGGATATTGCCTTGCTTGCTATGAGAAAGCTTCGTAAAGATGGTAAATTAGACGATCTTGAAGTGTCGGAAGAAATTAATGCCTGTAGTATCATCGTGCCGGTTGATGTAGACGGTAAAGATGAAGAATGGCTTGTTATGTTCAAGAATGAAACCCATAACCACCCAACTGAGATAGAACCATTCGGTGGTGCAGCGACGTGCCTTGGTGGTGCTATCCGTGACCCACTTTCAGGCAGGTCCTATGTTTATCAAGCGATGAGAGTGACAGGAGCAGCAGATCCAACTGTAGCGGTGGAAAATACGATGCCTGGCAAATTGCCTCAGAGAAAGATCGTTACAGAGTCCGCTCATGGATACAGTTCTTATGGTAACCAGATTGGTCTTGCAACGGGGAAGGTTGAAGAGATTTACCATCCGAACTACGTAGCTAAACGAATGGAGATAGGGGCGGTTATTGCAGCGGCACCTAGAGAAAATGTTATTAGAGAAACATCTGATCCGGGAGACATCATCGTACTTCTTGGTGGGCGTACCGGACGTGACGGTTGTGGTGGGGCTACAGGCTCATCCAAAGAGCATACAGAAGAATCCATTCACACTTGTGGTGCAGAAGTACAAAAAGGTAATCCGCCAACAGAGCGTAAGATTCAACGTCTGTTCCGTAACCCGAAAGTAGCAAAGATGATTAAGAAATGCAATGACTTCGGTGCAGGTGGTGTTTCTGTAGCTATTGGTGAGCTGGCTGATGGGCTGGTGATTGATCTTGATTTGGTACCGAAGAAGTACGCTGGTCTAGATGGTACGGAGCTTGCTATATCCGAGTCCCAAGAGCGTATGGCGGTTGTTCTGGATCCTAAGGATGTGGAAAGGTTTATTGAGGAATCATCTAAGGAGAATCTTGAAGCAGTTGTTGTGGCGAATGTGACAGAGGAAAAACGTCTGGTCATGAAGTGGGAAGGCAACACAATTGTTGATATGAGTCGTGACTTCGTTGATACCAATGGTGCTACTGCTGAGACGACGATTCATGTGACGCATCCCAAAGAGAAAAGTTACTTTGTTGAAATGGCTGAAAAAGCAGAGGCGGCTCTTAAGAATGACGGGCTTATTAAGACCTGGGAGAATACCCTTGCAGACCTTAACGTATGTTCTCAGAAGGGACTGGAAGAAAGATTCGACAGTTCCATTGGAGCAGGCTCAGTGCTGATGCCATATGGTGGTGCGTATCAAATGACACCGACACAAGCGATGGTTGCAAAGATTCCAATGGAACAGGGGGATACTTCAACAGGTACAATTATGGCTTATGGTTATAACCCATATTTAACAACATGGAGTCCATATCACGGTGCGATTTATGCATGCGTTGATTCAGTGGCGAAGACAGTTGCGGCTGGCGGTGATTACAAAGGTATTCGATTCACTTTCCAAGAGTACTTCAAACGTCTAGGTAACGATGCGGCGAGATGGGGTGAGCCATTTAGTGCACTTCTTGGTGCTTACTGTGCACAGGCAGAATTAGAATTACCATCAATTGGAGGTAAAGACAGTATGTCAGGTACATTCCATGACATAGATGTGCCTCCGACCCTAGTATCTTTTGCAGTGGATGTATGTGATGTTCGCGAAGTAATCTCTCCGGAATTCAAAGGTGCGGGTCATGATGTTGTGTTGGTGACATTGCCAAGAGATGAACGTGAAATGCCAGACTTTGATGGATTGAAAGAGCGTTATTCAGCTGTTCATGATTTAATCAAGAGTCAAAAAGTCGTTTCAGCTTATGCAATCGGTTTGGGTGGTATTGCAGAAGCGGTAACTAAGATGACATTTGGTAATCAAGTGGGAGTTAAGTTAAACGATACCCTTTCAGATGCTAAGATGTTTACGCCGGACTATGGGTCGCTGATACTTGAAGTCGAAAGTGGCGTAGATGTACCAAATGGTACTGTTATAGGTCGAACAACACAGGAGGCTGTGATCGTTAAAGGTGGTCGTTCCTTAGATGTTCTTGGTATTCAATCCATATGGGAAAAACCTCTTAACCATGTCTTCCCGGCGACGGCAGAAGCAGAGGGTGCTGTTGTGGACGAAGTTAAGGCTTATGAGAAGATTCATGTATGTAAGAACAAGATTGCTAAACCTAAGGTGTTCATTCCTGTATTCCCAGGAACCAACTGCGAATATGATTCGACTAAAGCCTTTGAACGCGCTGGCGCTGAGGTTGAGACATTGGTGTTCAAGAATCTTAAGCCTGCGGACATTGAAGAATCATTGAGTCATATGGCACGTTTGATTAAAGAAAGTCAGATTGTGATGATACCAGGTGGATTTAGTGCTGGTGATGAGCCGGAAGGTTCAGGTAAGTTTATTGCCTCCATCTTCAGAAATGAACTATTAACCGATGCGGTTCATGGCCTGTTAAATGACAGGGATGGACTTGTGATTGGTATTTGTAACGGTTTTCAGGCGTTGATTAAACTTGGCCTTGTTCCAACGGGTCATATTGCTGAGTTGTCTGAGAATGCACCGACGCTGACGTACAACACTATTGGCCGTCATATTTCCTGTATGGCGGATGTGAAAGTCATGTCTAACAAGTCGCCATGGTTACAGGAAATCAAACCTGGAGAAGTGTTTGCACAGCCTTTGTCCCACGGTGAAGGTAGGTTTGTTGCTGATGAAGATACGGTGAAAGCATTGTTTGCTAACGGACAAGTTGCAACTACTTATGTGGATCTTGCAGGCAATCCAACGATGGATGGCAGATACAACCCGAATGGTTCAGTGTACGCGATAGAGGGTATTACAAGTCCGGATGGAAGAGTGTTAGGTAAGATGGGACACTCCGAACGTATCGGAACAAATGTTGCCCGTAACATCATCGGTAGTCAAGATATGAAGATCTTTGAATCTGGTGTGAAGTATTTTAAGTAATAATATGACGCTCTTGTTATAATTATAGTGATATTTAGGGTGAGTAATATCCTAAAAAAATAAACCTCAGGTGGGTATTGGCTGTTTCAATAACCACCTGAGGTTTTTGAGGTGTTTTATCGTAGTGGGCATTTAAAGAACTGACCAAGTCCTTGACGTGGGCTTCCGACTCTTTTATCATGGGATGAGTATGATATGCAACCAAGGGTATCAAATGAATGGCACAAAGGAAGGAAATTAAACTGTGGAATATTACATGCCAACGAAGATATTACATGAGAAATATGTGGTTCAAAATAAATTGGAATGGCTGCTGCCGAATTATAAAAAAGCGTTGATTGTTACTGGTAAAAGTTCGGCTAAGCTATGTGGAGCCTTGGAAGATGTTACAAATGTCCTTGATGAGCACAGTGTTGACTGGGTAGTGTACGATGGTGTCAGAGAAAATCCAACGCTGGAACAAGTAGGGTCAGGTGCCAGTGTGGGGAAGGGGTGTGATTTTGTCATCGGCATTGGTGGTGGTTCGCCTATTGATGCAGCTAAGGGCATTGCCGTGATGATTAAAATGTGTTCTGAAGATGTAAAAGGGACACTGTATAACGCTGAGCATCTTGACGCTGTACCTGTAATCGCTATACCTACAACTGCTGGAACTGGGACTGAGACAACGCCGTATGCAATTTTTACTGATATGGAGACTGGGACCAAATCTGGTATGCGCCAAAGGGTGTTCCCTGAGTTTGCTTTGATGGATGTACGATACTTTATGACACAACCACAGGCGGTGAGAAACAGTACGTGCGTGGATGCTATGACCCACAGTGTAGAAAGTTATATGGTGAGACGTTCTACGCCGTATTCAGAGTATATTGCCCTTGAGAGTCTTAGGCTATGGGGTGAGAATAAAAGCGCATTGCTTCAGGAAGAGATTGCAGAAGAAGCAATGGAAGGCTTTATGATGGCATCAACCCTTGCGGGTGTGGCTATAAGCCAGACAGGAACCAGTTTGCCTCATGGGATGGGTTATCCTTTGACGCTGTCACACAATGTACCACATGGCAAAGCAAACGGCCTGCTGATCGCATCTTATTTGAATTTCTGTGAAAACAAATACAAAGTTGCTCAGCTAATGGAGGTTATGGGATTTGCTAATCTAAAAGCTTATGATCAATTTTTAAGGGCGTGTCTGGGTGAAATTACGGTTTCTAAAGATGAAATGGAGGATTACGTTGCCTATGTGATGAAGGCGCCGGAAAAGTTGAAGCAACATGTGGGCAATGTGAGAGAAGAGGATGTTCGCAGAATGTATATGGAATCTATAGGAGGTTCATATGACAGGTACTAAGCTGAAATTACTGGCGATTACAACAATGATGATCGATCATGTTGGGGCGGTGCTGTTTCCTCAACTGTTCGTCTTAAGAATCATTGGGCGTTTGGCGTTTCCGATCTTCGCATTCTTGATGGTTCAAGGGTTCATCCATACGAGCAATAGACGCTCTTACGCCCTAAGGTTATTGGCTTTTGCAATGATTTCTGAGGTGCCATTTGATTTGGCGTTCTTTGGAACGCCTTTCTATATGGGCTATCAGAATATTTTCTTCACTTTATTTTTGGGACTTGTAGGGCTGATTATATATGAGAAGGTCATGGTGAAAAGCCCATTTATGGCTTTGGGTTCCTATATTCTCATTGCCTATGTGAGTGAAATGATTCATTGTGATTATGGTATTCTTGGTGTGGCAACTTTTTTTCTTGCCTATAAGTATAGAGATAACCTAAAGCAGTCTATCATAACAATAGCATTACTTCATTTTGTCTATGGATTGATGGGAACAGGTATACTTGAAGGTCGTTTCAACCTGATGGGCGGAGGACAAGGCTTGGCTTCTATGGCGATACTGCCGCTTTGGTTCTATAATGGACAAAGAGGGCGCGATTTTAACCTTAAGTATGCTTTTTATGCATTCTACCCCATACACTTGACTGTGTTGGCTTATTTGGCTGGAAATATAATGTGATGTAATAAAAAAACACTTCATCCTGTTTTGGGTGAAGTGTTTTTAACATTGGTTATACCACAGATTACTCTGGGTAAACCAATTGGTCATGTTTAATATGTTCAATTTGTTCTAGATATCTTTTTGCTTCAAAGCGTGCCATTGGCAAATTCATATCTCTGTAATTGCCACAATCTCTAGCAGTGGCACCAGGAATCTCTTCGTCGAATCTTGAAATGAATTCGAATAGTTCCCTAACCAGTGGAACGGCATCCACTGAATCATATTTGCCGGCAAGAATCAAGTAAAAGCCAGTACGACAACCCATAGGGCCAAAATAAATGACTTTATCCTTGAGGGCTTCGTTGTTACGTAAAAAAGTAGCGCCAATATGCTCAATGGCATGAAGTTCACCTGTGTTGATGACAGGCTCCATGTTCGGTTGCTTCATACGTAAGTCAAAAGTCGTTAATATTTCACTGCCAATCTTATCAATTCTCGAAATGTATATTCCGGGAAGCAGTTCAAGATGGTTCACGGTGAAACTTGGTATTTTATCCATATTAGTATCCATTTAGCACCTCATATAGTAGTATTGATTTACCAGGTGAAAGGTTATATGATCACCATAATAAATAGAAGTAAGCAACACGGGGTATGTTTCTTTCTAAATATTATTAAAGCATAAGTCGCCTATAAGGTAAAGGTTTTATGAAGGATAATTATGCCGAAATTACGGATGATCAATGAGCTAAAACCCGAATGTTTTGTATCAATTAGGTGATAATGTTCGGGATCGCTATTGACATTCCGGTGACACTGGTATAAAATAATGTTGATTGAAAAATTAATGACTGATCGTAATTTCTTGTGAAATTAAAAATGAATATTACCTCTGTATGACTGGCGGAAATGTGGGAGCACCCACAGGGAGTACAGAGTTTTTAAGCCGACCGCCTGGGCGCTGACAGTAGCTAACGAAGTCATGTGTTCAGGCGGTCTTTTTGTCGCCTGAGAAGGAGGCATTATGTGCAAACAATGGTATGAATTCAAAGCAGGCAACTGGTCAACGACGATTGATGTAAGGGATTTTATACAGACAAATTATGAACCTTATGTTGGTGACGAAAGGTTTCTTGCACAAGGCACTGAACGTACGAAGAGGCTGCTAGCCAAGTTGGATGCACTTAGAGCAGAAGAATTGGCAAAAGATGGTGTGCTTGATATTGATACGAAGACGGTGTCGTCACTACTTACATTCAAACCCGGATATTTGTCTGAAAAAGAAGAGATTATCGTAGGGTTGCAGACAGATGAACCCCTCAAGAGGGCCATCAATCCATTTGGTGGTATACGAATGACCAGGTCTGCATGCGAGGCCTACGGTTATGAGTTGGATTCACAGGTTGAAGAACATTTTACCTATAAGACAACCCATAATGATGGTGTGTTCAGAGTCTACACGGATGAAATGAAAAAAGCCAGAAAGACCGGGGTGATCACTGGCCTGCCTGATGCCTATGGGCGTGGTAGAATTATTGGTGATTACCGTAGGGTTGCCCTTTATGGGGTGTCACGCCTAATTGAAGAGAAGGTAAACGATCAGAAAAAGTTGGGCAAAAATCCAATGAATGCCGACAACATCCGTTTACTGGAGGAAGTTTACCGCCAGATTGATTTTCTGAAAAAACTGATAGAGATGGGCAAGTCGTACGGCTTTGATATCTCTGTGCCTGCTGGCAATGCCAGAGAAGCGGTTCAGTGGACCTACTTCGGTTACTTGGCAGCAATTAAAGAGCAAAACGGTGCCGCTATGAGTCTGGGTCGCGTCAGTACTTTTTTTGACATATACATCGAACGCGATCTAGTAAACGGAGTGCTGGAGGAACAACAGGCTCAAGAGTTACTGGACGATTTTGTCATGAAGCTTAGAATGGCAAGGCATCTTCGTACAGTCGAATACAATGAATTATTCGCTGGTGACCCACTATGGATTACAGAAGCCATTGGTGGTATGGGTGTTGATGGCAGAACATTGGTCACAAAATCATCCTACAGAATATTGAACACACTATATACCCTCAACCCATCACCGGAGCCAAACTTAACGGTTCTCTGGTCTAATTATTTGCCGGAAAGCTTTAAGAAATACTGTGCAAAAGTATCCATGGACACAGACGCCATTCAATATGAGAATGACGATTTGATGCGTGAGAGATATGGTGATGACTATGCCATTGCCTGTTGCGTCTCGGCTATGAAGATTGGCAAGCAGATGCAATTCTTCGGCGCGAGATGTAATATGCCGAAGGTTTTGCTTCTTGCTCTTAATGGTGGTGTCGATGAGAAGTCGGGTATTCAGATTGGACCTGAAATGGCACCTTTAAATCAGGCGATTCTTGAATATGAGACAGTTGTAGAACGTTTCAAAATATACCATGATTGGCTGTGCGAACTCTATGTGAATACAATGAATGTCATCCATTATATGCACGACAAATACGCCTATGAGAAGATACAGATGGCCCTTCATGACACCGAAGTGGAAAGGTTCATGGCCTTTGGGATGGCGGGGTTGTCAGTTATGGCAGATTCCCTTAGTGCTATCAAGTATGGTCAGGTGGTGCCTATCGTCAATGAGGCTGGTTTGATTTACGACTTTAAGACTATTGGTGAATTTCCTGCCTTCGGTAATAATGATGATAGAGTGGATGTTATTGCAGCTGAACTTACAGAGAATTTCATGAATGAGCTTAGAAAGTATGAAACTTATAGAGAGGCTGAGCATACATTATCCATCTTGACGATTACATCCAATGTGGTGTATGGCAAGAAAACAGGAGCGACGCCTGATGGTCGTAAAGCGGGTGAACCTTTTGCACCAGGTGCAAATCCGATGCATAACAGAGATACGATGGGAGCTCTTGCTTCTTTGGGGTCTGTATCTAAGATTTCCTATGACTGCTGTAGAGATGGTGTGTCTTGTACCTTCTCTATTCAGCCGAAAGCATTAGGCAAGGGAGATGAGAACAGAAAAGACAACCTGGTCGGTATTTTGGACGGCTATTTCAGTCAAAAAGCCCATCACCTGAATGTGAACGTTTTTAATCGGGACAAGTTGATGGATGCCATGGATCACCCTGAGAAATACCCGAACCTGACAATCAGGGTTTCTGGGTACGCGGTTAATTTTAATCGCTTGAATAAGGAACAACAGTTGGAAGTCATTCATCGGACATTCCACGAGAAAATATAATCAACTATTTTTACATACAAAAGGAGATTTCTAAATGAGAGCTTTAATCAGTGTATCTGACAAAACAGGCATTGTTGAGTTTGCTAAGTCTTTGACCGATATCGGTGTGGAGATCATTTCAACAGGTGGTACAGCGAAAGTGTTGACGGAAGCAGGTATTGATGTTATTGGTATATCTGATATTACAGGCTTTCCGGAATGCCTTGACGGGCGTGTGAAAACCCTTGACCCGCACATTCATGCAGGTCTTCTTGCTATGAGAAGCAATGAGGAACACATGAAGCAGATTGCTGATCTTGGTGTGACGCCTATCGATATTGTTGTTGTTAACCTGTATCCATTCAAAGCGACGATTCTCAAAGATGATGTAACCCTTGAGGAGGCCATTGAGAACATTGATATAGGTGGTCCTACCATGCTTCGTTCAGCGGCAAAGAACTATCAGGATGTCTCTGTAATCGTTGATCCGACGGACTACGAGGTTGTTCTTACTGAGCTTGAAGAGAAGGGGAAAGTAGATAAGAAGACGAATTTCTATCTCAGTTCCAAAGTGTTTGAGCATACAAGCAGTTATGATACGCTAATTGCAACGTATATGAGAAAGCAACGTGGTGCCGAGGATCTTCCTGAGACCATCACTATGACTTTTGAAAAAGTACAGGACATGCGTTATGGTGAAAACCCTCATCAAAAAGCAGCCTTCTATAAAGAAGTGGCTAACACTAAAGGTATGTTGACAGACGCGGTTCAGTTGCATGGTAAAGAACTTTCATTTAACAATATCAACGACACCAACGGTGCCTTGGAACTTTGTAAAGAATACGAAGAACCAACAGTCGTTGCTTGTAAGCATGCCAATCCATGTGGTGTTGGTAGTGGTGAAGACATCTATGAAGCATACATGAGAGCTTACACATCTGACCCGAAATCTATCTTCGGAGGCATCGTCGTTGCCAATAGGGAGATCGATAAGGCTACAGCGGAAGAAATTAACAAAATCTTCATTGAGATTGTTGTTGCACCATCCTTTAGTGAAGAAGCTCTAGAAATTCTAAAGCAGAAAAAGAACATTCGCCTTCTTGAACTTAAAGATATAGAAGTAAAGCAACCGGATACAGCTTACGATCTTAAAAAAGTCAGTGGCGGACTTTTGGTTCAAACAATTGATAATGAATTGTTTGGCGATGAGCTTAAGGTGGTAACAGACCGTCAGCCTACTCAATCGGAACTTGAAGACATGAAATTCACTTGGAAGATTGTTAAGTATGCCAAATCCAATGGTATTGCTATCGGAAAAGACAAGCAGTCTCTTGGTGTGGGTCCTGGTCAAGTTAACCGTATATGGGCTCTTGAGCAAGCGGTAGACCACTGTAAAGAAGCCCTTGGTGAAGAAATTCTTAAAGGTGCAACTTTGGCCTCTGATGCGTTCTTCCCATTCTCGGATTCAGTGGAAGCAGCAGCGAAAGCTGGTATCTCCTGCATTATTCAACCAGGTGGATCTATGAGGGATCAGGAATCCATTGATGCTTGCAATAAATACGGTATCGCTATGGTATTCACTGGTATGAGGCACTTTAGGCACTAAAATTCGTTTTTTCCTTCACAAATGGAAAAATTATGATATAATGCACTTGAAAACCCAATCACTTGCTTCTTTCAGGGCTGCAAAATAGGGAAGAAGTATACACGATATGGAGGTATGTGTGTAATGTTAGTATCAGCAACTGAAATGCTCCAAAAAGCTAAAGCCGGCAAATATGCCGTTGGACAATTCAATATCAACAACCTTGAGTGGACAAAAGCGATTCTTCTTACTGCTCAAGAAAATAACTCTCCAGTCATCCTTGGCGTATCAGAAGGTGCTGGTAAATACATGGGCGGATATAACGTCGTTATGGGTATGGTTAAAGGTATGATTCAAGACCTTGGCATTACTGTACCTGTTGCAGTGCACCTTGATCATGGTAGCATGGAAGGTTGCCTTAAGTGTATCGAAGCTGGATTTACATCTGTAATGTTTGATGGTTCCCACTTCGATATTGATGAGAACGTTGCTAAGACAACTGAAATCATCGAGATTGCTCATGGCAAAGGCATCTCCGTAGAAGCAGAAGTTGGTTCTATCGGTGGTGAAGAAGATGGTGTTGTGGGTACAGGTGAAATTGCGGACCCTAACGAATGTAAGAAAATCAACGACCTTGGTGTTGATATGCTTGCGGCGGGTATTGGTAACATTCATGGTAAATACCCTGAGAACTGGGCTGGACTTAGCTTAGAGACTTTGGATGATATCCAAAAGTTGACGGATGAGACACCACTTGTTCTTCATGGTGGTACTGGAATTCCAGAAGGTATGATCAAGACAGCGATCTCTCTTGGTGTATCTAAGATTAACGTTAATACTGAATGCCAACTTTCTTTTGCGGCGGCTACAAGAAAATATATCGAAGATGGTAAAGATCTTACAGGTAAAGGTTTTGATCCTCGTAAAGTTCTTGCGCCAGGTTTTGAAGCAATCAAAGCAACGGTTAAAGAAAAAATGGAACTTTTTGGTTCTGTTGGCCAAGCCTAATAATTAGTCGTTCCTATATAATACGAACGTATAGTGGTTAAATGCGAAGAGGCATTGCTCTCACTCTTTAGTGATGAGTAGTGTCTCTTTTTTTGTCTGGTGTTGAATTCTGACTATTGCGACATGAAGACAACTGTAAGATAAATGCGCAATATATTCTACAAACCATGCGTGATTGTACAAATTCAATAATGGCATAAGCTGAATTTTGCGTGACATATGGTTTTATGTGTAATGTATACGAAAAACAATTGTATTTTTGACAAAATTTTACATATAGAAAAAGGAAATGCGTGGGAAATGTCAAAGTTATATGATAAGATACCTTTTAAGAGGTGGGTAAAGCATACTTGGCAAGTGTGTATATAGTACGTGTAACTTAACATGTAACCGGATTCAAATAGGGGCATATTTGTTGAAAAACATTTCCTGAATCGTTTCGCTGATCCGTGGTAAGGGAGAGGTAATATTATGGTAGCAAAAGAGTTAGTAGGTCTGTTGCTGGCAGGAGGACAAGGGAGTCGTTTGGGCGTCTTAACCTCATCTACAGCAAAACCAGCCGTACCGTATGGCGGTAAGTTTCGTATCATTGATTTTCCGCTAAGTAATTGCATTAATTCAGGCATCGATACTGTAGGTGTCTTTACGCAATATGAGCCGCTTGAGCTTAATGCGCACATTGGTATTGGGAAGCCATGGGATTTGGACAGAATCAATGGTGGTGTCACAATTCTACAACCGTATTTGAAGAGTAAGAACAATGATTGGTTCACAGGTACAGCGAATGCGGTATATCAGAACATTACATATATCGATAAGGTAGCGCCGGAATACGTTGTCATACTTTCGGGGGATCATATCTATAAGATGGATTATTCCAAGATGTTGGCAGAACATAAGAAGAATGAAGCGGATGCAACGATTTCTGTGTTTGAAGTGCCGCTGGCAGAAGCGTTCCGTTTCGGGATCATGAATACCAACGAAGACAATAGTATCTATGAGTTTGAAGAAAAACCTGCAGAGCCTAAGAGTAATCTTGCTTCTATGGGCGTATATATATTCACCTGGTCGGTTCTGCGTAAGTATTTGATTAGAGACGCGGCAATGCCTGAATCGGAGAATGATTTTGGCAAGAATATCATTCCTATGATGTTAAATGAAGGCAAGCGGATGTTTGCTTATGAGTTTGAAGGGTATTGGAAAGACGTAGGGACGATTCAATCCTACTGGGAATCTAATATGGACCTAATTGAACGAGTGCCTGAATTTAACCTTTTTGACCACAATTGGAAGATATTTACAACGAATCCGGTAATGCCGGCGCACTATATCGGTAAGACGGGATCTGCCAAGAAATCAATTATCGCAGAAGGCTGTAAGATTTATGGCAGTGTGAAGAATTCCATTCTTTTTCCTGGTGTTGTCGTTGAGGAAGGGGCTGTCGTTGAAGGTTCGATCATAATGACAAAGAGTGTCATAGGTAAGGATGCGAAGTTGGATCGATGCATTTTGGCTGAAAATGTCACAGTTGGTGCTGGAGCCGTCATTGGTGAAGGTGAGAATGTGGTCAATGTGGAGAAGCCGGATATCTATAATACTGGCATAACCGTCATAGCAGAGAAAGCAACTGTACCTATGGAAGCCAGGTTAGGTAAGAATGTTGTTATTCATAAGAATGTACTTGCTTCTGATTACGAATCATTGAATGTGCCTTCGGGTGAAACTGTTTTCAAAGGGGGTGCAGATCATGAGTAATTTGATGGGAATTATCGTCACCGGCGGTCGTAAAGAGGCTATGAAAGAACTTGTGGCAAAACGTTCAGTATCTGCTATACCTGTTGGTGGTAAGTATAGAGCGATAGATTTTGTTCTATCTAATATGGTGAATTCAGGCATAGATAAAGTAGGTGTTGTTACACAATACAGTTATCGTTCTCTTATGGATCATCTTGGTGCTGGTAAAGAATGGGATCTTGACAGAAGAAATAACGGACTGTTTATCTTCCCGCCATACCTCGCAGGTGAAGGTACGGGATGGTACAGAGGTTCTGCTGATGGTATTCACAATAATCTTACCTTCCTGACAAGAAGCACAGATGACTACGTGGTGGTAACGACAGGTAATTGTATCTATAAGACGAATTATAACGACTTGCTTGAAGCTCACGTGGCATCGGAAGCGGATATTACCATCATGTACCGTGACATGTCTGATTTGGATCAGAGTGAGTGGGTAAACTTTGGTATGATGACATTGGCAGCGGATGATCGAATTACCGATATGCAAGAAAAGGCGGAACAGCCTAAAGGTCATCTCGCTTCAATGGGTGTATATTTAATGAAGAGAACCCTGTTGATTGACTTGCTGGTTGAGGGGCAGGCCCGTGGAGGCTATGACCTTGTTAAAGACATACTCATACGTAACTTGGACAGGCTGAAGGTCTATGGGTATCGTTTTGAAGGTTACTGGCGTTCTATGAGCTCGATACCCTTGTTCTATCGTTGTAATATGGAGATGATTAATCCTGAAGTGACGGCAGAATTATTTGAAAACGACGGCAGGGTCTTCACAAAAGTTAAAGATGAAACCCCATCTAAGTATAATGAGGAAGCAGTTGTAACGGAGTCCATTATCGCGGACGGGTGTATTATTGAAGGTGAAGTGCATAACAGTGTCCTTTCAAGAGGGGTTAAGATTGGTAAGGGGACTGTGGTTCGTAATAGTATCGTTATGCAGGACACGAAGATTGGTGAAGATGTCACCTTGGATTATGTGATTTTAGACAAACAAGTGACTGTTAATAGTGGTAAAGTATTGAAGGGTGAGCAAAGTCATCCAGTTATTGTCGGCAAGAGCGAAGAAGTTAAGTAATTGAGTTAAGATTGACGTTATGAATAATGCAATGGTGAGAGGGTGAGGGATTACCTCTCATCATTGCATTTATAAGGTTCTTGACGTGAAGGGTCAGTCGTGATATAGTCTGAGTAATCGAATAGCATTAGGAACAGGAAGAGTAGTTTTGTGTTGTGTTTATAGAGAGTCTGTGATGGTGGGAATCAGGCAACACACTAGAATGAAGGGCGTCTGGGAGTGCATGGTTTTAAAGTGGTTGGCTTTTGCTGACAACTAGGGTGGAACCGCGGAAGTGACATCTTTCGTCCCTAATAGGGATAAAGGTGTTTTTTTGTGCTTTATTTTGTGATGTATCGTGAAAGGAAGAATTCATAATGGAAAAAACAATGGAAAAAATTGTTGCTTTAGCAAAAGCTAGAGGGTTCGTTTACCCGGGATCTGAGATCTACGGTGGTCTTGCCAATACTTGGGATTACGGTCCTCTTGGTGTTGAACTTAAGAATAATGTGAAAAAAGCATGGTGGCAGAAATTTGTTAAGGAAAGTCCTTACAATGTTGGTGTGGACTGTGCTATCCTGATGAATCCTCAGGCTTGGGTTGCCTCAGGGCACGTTGGTGGCTTCAATGATCCTCTGATGGATTGTAAGGAGTGTAAAGAGCGTTTTAGAGCAGATAAGATGATTGAAGACTATATGATGCTTGAAGGTATTGAGATTGTAGATCCGGTTGATTCATGGTCGAATGAGGCCATGAAAGCATATATTGATGAAAAAGACATCGCATGCCCAAGTTGCGGAAAGCATAACTTTACGGATATTCGTCAGTTCAACCTGATGTTCAAGACGTTCCAAGGTGTCACGGAAGATGCTAAGAATGTTGTGTATTTAAGACCTGAGACAGCTCAGGGGATCTTTGTCAACTTTAAGAATGTTCAAAGAACATCCCGTAAGAAGATTCCGTTTGGTATCGGTCAGGTTGGTAAGTCGTTCCGTAATGAGATTACGCCAGGAAACTTCACCTTCAGAACGAGAGAATTTGAGCAGATGGAACTTGAATTCTTCTGTGAACCTGGAACGGACATGGAGTGGTTCGAATACTGGAAGTCTTACTGCGTCAACTGGTTGAAGAGTCTGGATATGAAAGAAGATAATATGCGTATACGTGACCATAGTGAAGAGGAGTTGTCTCACTATAGTAATGCAACGACAGATATCGAGTTCCTTTTTCCATTTGGTTGGGGTGAGCTTTGGGGTATTGCAGACCGTACGGACTTTGATCTTAAACAGCATGCTGAACATTCCGGACAGGATATGCTGTACTTTGATCAAGAGAAAAATGAAAAGTACGTACCATACTGTATTGAACCTTCTTTGGGAGCTGACCGTGTGACATTGGCTTTCCTTTGTGAAGCTTATGATGAAGAAGAACTTGAGAATGGGGATGTAAGAACTGTTCTGCGTTTTCATCCGGCATTGGCACCGGTTCAAATGGCTGTATTGCCATTGAGTAAGAAGCTCAATGAAGAGGCATATAAGGTTCAGGAACTGCTTCAAAAGTACTACAATGTTGAGTTTGATGATAGACAATCCATTGGTAAGCGTTACAGACGTCAAGATGAGATTGGTACACCGTTCTGTATTACTTTTGACTTTGATTCTTTGGAAGATCAGACTGTAACGATCAGACACAGGGATTCCATGGAGCAGGAACGTGTCAAGATTGATGAACTGCTTATGTATTTCCATAACAAGTTTAGTTTTTAACATGCCTCAATTCCCATAAATGGTTAATTGGAGAAGTGCTGACACATAAAGTCGGCGCTTCTTTTTTTGTGGGATATGTTCTCTGAGGGTTATGTATAAGTTATATTATCGTTAAGTAGCATAAGGGTTTGTGTAAGTTATGTTATAGTGATATGGGTGGTTATTGTATACACTATCCAATATTATGTGATTTCACTACATATATTAGATTTTTGCATACAAGTATTATGCAAAATAAAAGAAATCTATTGGACTTGGGATAAAAGGGTGGGTTTTAATGCTTGGGCTAAATGTGACAAAAGTATGCGTAGTTGATTGTAAAATATATAAGATAATACAATAGGAGGCTGCACAATATAGACGTTATGTCAACTCATAAGCACTGTAAAAAAACAATTAAAGCATGATACTGCAAAAGTTTGTTTCAAATTGACAAAAAATAGTCGAAGTTTTAGATATTTTAGGTGAAATAGCAGAAAAAGAAAAGGTGGTCAAAAACTCGTCTAATCAGCTATACTTTTTTGTAACTTGTGTTATAATGTAAGTCAAACGACGGACTGGAGAGTAAAAATTGTGCAATATATATAGTCCGCTGTGGGAGTAATATTTTGTTTCATTTTTAAAATGGTGAGAAAGCGGGTCTTTACCTGCTTACCAATAATCAGGTCTCTGGCTCACGGGGATTAACAAAATTATTTTAGGAGGGCACATCATGAGCACAAAGTTTGTATATATGTTCAGCGAGGGTGAAGCATCTATGAAGAACCTTCTCGGTGGTAAGGGCGCTAACCTTGCTGAGATGACTAAACTTGGACTCCCAATTCCACAAGGATTCACGGTTACTACTGAAGCGTGTATTCAGTATTACGAGGATGGCGAGTCGATTAATGATTCAATCAAGGCTGAGATTGAAACATCATTGGCACAACTGGAAGAGATTACAGGCAAGACCTTTGGTGACAATAGCAGCCCACTGCTGGTTTCTGTTCGCTCAGGCGCAAGGGCATCTATGCCTGGTATGATGGATACAGTGCTTAACCTTGGACTTACAGATGTATCTGTAGAAGGTTTTGCGGCTAAGACTGGCAATCCAAGATTTGCTTACGATTCTTATCGACGTTTTATCCAAATGTTCGCTGACGTAGTCAAAGGACTCCCTAAATCTAAATTTGAACGTGTGTTGGACGACATCAAAGAAAGCAAAGGTTATGAAAGTGACCTAGAGCTGACTGCGGATGATCTGAAGGAAGTGGTTGATGCTTTCAAAAAGCTCTACGTTGAATTTGAAGGTTCTGACTTCCCACAAGACCCTAAAACACAACTTATGGCAGCTGTCGAAGCGGTATTCGGCTCATGGAACAATGAAAGAGCCATCGTCTATAGACGTATGAATGATATTCCCGGTTCTTGGGGAACTGCCGTTAATGTGCAGTCAATGGTATTCGGTAATATGGGTGATACTTCAGGAACAGGTGTTGCCTTTACACGTAATCCTTCTACTGGTGAGAGGGGCATCTATGGCGAATACCTTCTCAATGCACAAGGGGAAGACGTTGTTGCAGGTATCAGAACACCAGAACCAATCACTAGGCTTGAAGAAGATATGCCAGAGGTCTATGAGCAGTTCATTAACCTTGCTAACAAGCTTGAGAACCACTATAAAGATATGCAGGATATGGAGTTTACCATTGAAGATAAGACACTCTACTTCCTTCAAACAAGAAATGGTAAGAGAACCGCTCATGCAGCTTTGCAGATTGCTGTGGATTTAGTGGATGAAGGGCTTTGTACAAAAGAAGAAGCCTTGATGAAAGTTGATCCAAAACAACTTGACCAATTACTTCACCCTCAATTCGACCCAGATGCCTTAGCGGCAGCTAAAGTCTACGGAACAGCTCTTCCTGCATCTCCAGGAGCAGCAGCTGGTCAAGTTTACTTCACAGCGGATGATGCTGTAGCAGCGAAGGCGAGAGGAGAGAGAGTCATCCTTGTAAGACTTGAAACTTCACCTGAAGACATTGAAGGTATGGATGCAGCAGAAGGTATCCTTACTGTACGTGGTGGTATGACGTCCCACGCAGCGGTTGTTGCCCGTGGTATGGGTACTTGTTGTGTGTCCGGTTGTGGTGATATTAAGATCAATGAGGAAGATAAGTATTTCAGATTGGATGGACAGACCATCAATGAAGGAGAATATATCTCCCTTGACGGCTCTACTGGTAACATCTACCTTGAAGACGTTAAGACGATGGAAGCTGAGATTGGTGGTAATTTTGCAACCTTCATGGGTTGGGCTGATGAAGTGAGAACCCTTCATGTAAGAACCAATGCAGACAATCCTAAAGATGTTGCCAATGCAGTTAAGTTTGGCGCAGAAGGTGTCGGTCTCTGTCGTACAGAGCATATGTTCTTTGAAGAGGACAGAATTCCAAGAATTCGTGAGATGATTGTCTCTAAGACCATTGATGAACGTCGCGTAGCTCTTGCGAAGCTTCTTCCATTCCAAAAAGGTGACTTTAAAGCGATGTATGAAGTGTTGGCAGGCAAGCCAATGACGGTACGTCTTCTTGACCCACCACTACATGAGTTCGTTCCTCATACAGATGAAGATATTGCAGCGTTGGCCATAGATATGGGACTTGATTTCAAGGAATTGAAGTCAAATATTGAGAACTTACATGAGTTTAACCCTATGCTTGGTCACAGGGGACTTCGTTTGGCTGTTAAGTATCCTGAGATTGCAGAGATGCAAGCAAGAGCGATTATGGAAGCGGCAATTGAAGTTAAGAGTGAGAAAGGTATCGATATCGTACCTGAGATTATGATTCCTCTTTCAAGTGAGGTGAAAGAACTGCATTATGTTAAGGACATCGTAGTTGCTGTTTGTGAGAAGGTGAAAGAAGAGAAAGGTTCCGATATTAAGTACATGATCGGAACAATGATTGAGATTCCTCGTGCTGCCCTTACAGCAGACTTGATTGCACAAGAAGCAGAATTCTTCTCCTTTGGTACCAACGACTTGACTCAGATGACCTTCGGTCTTTCTCGTGATGACTCTGGTGCATTCCTTGGGGAATACTACAAGAAGGGTATTCTTGAATACGACCCATTCCAAAAGTTAGACCAAACAGGTGTTGGACAACTTGTTGAAATGGCTTGTACTAAAGGTAAAGTGACACGTCCAGATATTAAGCTTGGCATCTGTGGTGAGCATGGTGGTGATCCATCATCCATCGATTTCTGTTACAAAGCAGGTCTTCACTATGTATCCTGTTCACCATTCCGTGTGCCGATTGCAAGACTTTCAGCAGCACAAGCGGTGATCAACAACCGATAATATGACGTTCTTATCATAATATTAGATTTTTAGCTGGCCGCCCTTAAAAAGGGCGGCTTTTTTGTGCAAGGCCGTGTTGCAACACTTTCTATTAATGCAGATAGGAAGAAGCATGTAGATGCAATAGACTTTTGTCGGTGGTATAATGGATATAGAGAATTATTATTGTAAGTCGTACTAGGTTTCTGAAAGGATGTGAAGCCATGAATGGCATTATCAATTGGAAAGCGGATCTTTATGTCATGATGGTTGCGTTCATATATGCTGTTATTGGCCCAATATTGATGTTGGGAGAACGGTTGGGCTTGGAAGAAGGTACACCTTTTGATCTGGATTTGATGGTTCAAGGGGTTATTGCGGCAGTGTGTACGATGGCCATGTATTATGTCTATGAATTTTTATATTCTTATGGTTTCTATAGATTGAAGAGCGAATTATTGAAGTTCACACTGGGTATGCTGCTTATAGGCATTTATTTGAAGTACGTTAGTGTGAGCCCGTTAGTGTCTTTGGCAAGGAATTACATTCTTCCGGAAGCGTATATTTTTCTAGATTGGACGCGGGTGGCTTTTGTGATGTTGGTGGCGATGGTTATAATGATCGTAGCCAGCTTGATTTACGACCATACCTTGGGAGAGACGTTGTTCAGATTGGGTATAATGTATGTGGCGGCTTTTGGCAATGGGGTCATAGTGCTTGAAAGATATCAGGATAGACTGTCTGAACCAAGCATCTTTGTTATAACGAGTATGTTCCTTCTGGTGTTGAGCCTGCGACAGCTGTTCAGGTCGAAAGGACTGCCTGTTTTGAGTCAACATTATTATTATGAGTAAATATCATGGATACAGGTCGGATTAGACGATAACAGCTACTTTGTTTTTTTGAAAATCTATGATATTATTGCCTATATTAGCAAAAAATGATCGTTAACGGAGATGAATGAAATGATAGATAAAAAAGCCATTGAAGAACATGTACGAGGCATACTCGTAGCCCTTGGTGATGATCCAGAGCGAGAGGGTCTTAAGGGGACACCGTCAAGAGTTGCCAATATGTATGAAGAAGTCTTCGAAGGCATGAATTATACCAATGATGAATTGATTGAGAAATTAGGTGTGACCTTTGATGAAGGGTTGATCTATGATCAGAACCGCCATGATATGGTCTTCATGAAAGACATTGAGATCTTCAGTTATTGCGAGCATCACCTGGCATTGATGTATAATATGAAGGTGTCTGTGGCCTATATACCTCGTGAAGAAGTGATAGGTCTCTCTAAGATTGCAAGGATAGCTGATATGGTCAGTAAACGTTTGCAGCTTCAGGAACGAATAGGGTCAGATATTGCTTATATTATGAAGAAAGTGACAAAGACAGAAGACGTCGCTGTTATTATCGAGGGTGAGCACAGTTGTATGACCACAAGAGGTATCAAGAAGCCTAACACCAGAACTTTAACAACGACACTTAGTGGGCGTTTTCAGGACGATATTCAGATTTATCAGAAGTTAATGGCGCTATACAAAGTGTAGGTGCTCCATGTTTTTGATGATTGATAATTACGATTCTTTTGTCTATAACTTGGTTAGATATATTAAGGAATTAGATGAGGATGTTATTGTTGTAAGAAATGATGCATTGACTTTGGACGATATCGATGCAATGAATTTGGAAGGTATTATCATATCTCCGGGACCGAAGAGACCAGAAGATGCAGGAATCAGTGAAGATATAGTTCGTAAGTACTCAGGCAAAATACCGATTCTAGGTATATGTCTTGGCCACCAGGTTATTGGTCATGTATTCGGTGGGAATGTCATAAAGGGTAAAGAGCCGGTTCATGGTAAAGTTCATCCGGTGGTGCATGATGGTGAAGGTTTGTTTTCAAACATACCTTCACCTTTTGAAGTGACCAGATATCATTCGTTGGCTTTGGATGAAGCGTCTATACCTAATTGTCTGGACGTCACATGTAGAACAAATGATGGTGTTATAATGGGTATTAGGCATAATGTGCATCCCACTTATGGTGTGCAGTTTCATCCTGAGGCTGCGTTGACACAGTACGGTCACGACCTCATTAGGAACTTTATTCGAATAAGCAGAGAGGACCGGTTCAATGCCGATTCAGATTAAGGAAATCAGAACAGAATTATCCGCCTTTGATATATATACGATTTTTAAAGAAGACGATTGTATTTTTCTAGACAGTTCAAAACATCAAACGGAACTTGGACGCTATTCCATTATCGGACTTAAACCCAATAAGCGGCTTGTATATGAGAAAGGCATTCTGAGAGAAGATGGAAAAAATATAGAAGGAGAACCCTTCGAAGTGTTGGGTCAAAGAATAAGAACTTATTCGGAACCGAACACCACAGAATTACCCATTGTTGGTGGTTGTATTGGTTATTTTTCTTATGATCTTGGTTGGGTGCTGGAAAAGCTGCCGGATATAAACCCGTCTTTGGTAACGGTGCCGGATATGTACTTTGTCTTCTATGATCTGTTGATCATCGTGGATCATTACATGGGTAGGACTTACATTACAGAACATATGCGCAGTACCGTTCAAGTGAGTCGGACCGAAGAGATGGAGAGTCTAATAGTCTCGGGTACAGCCAATAAGGTGAGAAAGCTTAAGTACGAGGCAGTGACTTTTACATCCGCCTACACCAAGAGTGCGTATATGAACGCAGTTAATGAGATGCGTTCCTTTATTCGTGAAGGTGACATCTACATTGCCAACATGACACATACCTTTAATGCCAAGACGGATCGTGAAGGCTTTGATATATATAATGTTCTTAGACATCTGAACCCGGCACCTTTTGCAGCTTATATGCCTCTTGATGGGTTTGAAGTGTTGTGCTCCTCTCCAGAGAGATTCATAAGAATTAAGGATATGGTTGTCGAAACACGTCCTATCAAAGGGACTAGGCCTAGAGGGAAGACACCAGAAGAAGATGAAGCCAATGCACAAGAGCTTAGAGATAGTGAAAAAGACAAATCAGAACTTCTGATGGTTGTTGACCTTGAGCGGAACGATCTAAGTAAAATATGTGAACCCCACACAGTGGAAGTGACAGAATTGTTTGAGATAGAGAGTTATGCCACAGTGCATCACCTCGTCTCTACGATTGTAGGACGACTGGCAGAAGGTAAGGATTCCGTGGATTGTATGAAAGCTTGCTTCCCGGGAGGGTCCATCACCGGTACGCCCAAGATTAGAGCGATGGAAGTGATTGAGTTGCTTGAAATGTCTAAGAGAAATATCTATACAGGGTGTATTGGGTATTTTGGCTATGATGGCAGCGCTGATTTTAACATTGTTATTCGGACGATTCTGAAGAAAGAGAATCAGCTGTTTATCGGTGTTGGAGGTGGTATCACTTGGGAATCTGACGCTGAAGCGGAATATATGGAGACATTAGATAAGGCAGAGGCCCTATTTAGGGCCGTGAGTACAATGGAGGTGGCTGAGGATGAGATTACTGATTAATGGTAAGTTGAAGGAACAAAAGAAGACGGATCTGGATACAGGTTACTTCTATGGTTATGGTGTTTTCGAAACCATACTTGTCAAAGAGGGTATACCGGTTCTTGCTCAGTATCATCTCGAAAGATTGAATGAAGGTCTAAAGACTATTGGTGTTCATAAGACAATCGCTCATGAGGATCTAGGCAAGGCTATCAGCTTGTTGCAGTGTTACAATGGGTCTGTTAAGGTTAATGTATCAGAAGCGAATACCATATTTTCTATTCGCCAGGTTTCCTATACCCAAGAACAATATCAAGCCGGCGCCAAACTGACCATATCGGAAGTGTTAAGAAATCCGACCAGTCCATCTGTTTATATAAAGTCCATGAATTACATGGATAATATTATGGAGATTCAAAGAGCGAAAGAACAAGGTTATCAAGATGCTCTTTTCTTGAATGGGGCTGGTGATATCTGTGAAACGGCCGTTGCTAATTTGTTTTTTATTAAGGACGGCAGGTTGATCACGCCATCCATAGAGTCGGGTTTGTTAAATGGTGTCATTCGACGGTGGGTTATTGAGATGATGCCTGTTGAAGAGCGCAAGATCAGTAAAGAAGAGCTTGGTGACATGGATGCTGTATTCATGACAAACAGTCTTTTGGGCATTATGCGTGTGTCAACAATAGAACATAGGGTTTACGGCGATCATCCTTTGATTCATGAGCTGACACAGGCCTATGTAACCATGTTACGAGAAACGGTAGATGTATGAAAAAAGTAAACCAAATTATGAACCATCCGCTCTTTGTTGAAGCAATGGCTGGGATAAGTCAGTATGAAGAAGATAGAATCTACTGTGGTCATGATTTTCAACATGCTCTTGATGTTGCCAGGGTAGGTTATATCTACGTTTTAGAACGTGGATTGGCCATTGACAAATCGTTGATTTATGCTTTCGGATTATTGCATGATATAGGCCGTTATAAACAATACAAATATGGTGAACCGCATCATGAAGCCAGTAAGGATATGGCGGGCATCATTATGGTAGATGCGGGTTTTGGTGTTGAGGATGTATGTACAGTACAACAAGCGATTCTAAAACACAGGCAGTCAGAAGTGCTGGATGACGATGATTTTGCAAGCATTATGTATGAGGCAGACAAGGCATCACGGGCATGCTATCGTTGTGAAGCGGCGGGAACCTGTTATTGGGATAATAGCAAGAAGAATAGACAGATTGAGGTTTGATATGAAGATTGGGACGAAAGAACTGAACTTTTACAACAACAGTTACATCATGGGTATTTTAAATGTGACACCGGATTCATTTTCCGATGGCGGAAAGTACGTCATTATAGATGAGGCAAGAAGACAGGTAAGAAAAATGATCGAAGAAGGGGCGGCGATCATCGATATTGGTGGCGAATCCACAAGGCCGGGACACGAGGAAGTAAGTTCAGAAGAAGAAATAGAACGTGTTGTGCCTGTTGTTAAGATGATTGCTGAAGAATTCGACATAATTATATCTGTTGACACATCAAAAGCAAGTGTTGCTGAAGCCTCTATAAGAGCAGGCGCCCATATGATTAACGATGTGTGGGGACTTAAGAAAGATCCGGACATGGCGAAAGTCATCACAAAGTACCGCGTGCCTGTGTGTATCATGCATAACCGTGAGAACGACGTATACAATGACTTGATTATGGACATTGTCATGGACCTGGGTGAGAGCATCAAGATTGCCTTGGATCATCAGATAGCCAGAGACAAGATCATCATCGATCCGGGAATTGGATTTGCAAAATCTGTGGAAGAGAACCTGATGATCATGCGTGATTTGAAAGTGTTTAATCAACTGGGCTACCCGCTGCTGCTTGGTACTTCAAGAAAGTCACTGATTGGTAAAACCCTTGATCTGCCTGTTACGGAACGGGTAGAGGGCACAATTGCAACAACTGTCATTGGTGTTCAGGCAGGTGCTGCGATATTCAGGGTTCATGATGTGTCAGCCAACAAAAGGGCTATGGACATGACCAGGGCTATCATGACGGCGGGTGAGATTTGACATTCATTTCTTAATAAGGACTATGGTAAGTACCTACGATGTTATCAATGTGAGCTTAAGTGTATGAAAGGCAAGGTGTGACGATGGATTATATCGAGGTTGTTGACCAGAGAATCTACGGATATCACGGTGTGTTGGAAGAGGAAAAAGAAGCCGGTCAGGAGTTCTTTGTCAGTTTCAAGGCATATCTATCTATCGATGATGCTGCGGAACATGATGACATGCTTTTATCTGTCAGTTACGCAGATATGTGCAAGACAGTAAAACAGGTGGTGACGGAGCAATCCTATGATTTGATAGAAACTGTAGCTGATAAGGCAGCTAAGTCTTTGCTGCTTAATTATGACCGTCTAGACCGTGTTGTCTTGACGGTGAAGAAGCCAAGTGCGCCTGTGGGAGAACCAGTGGCTTATCCGGCAGTGTGTGTTGATCGTGGCTGGCATAAAGCATATATTGGCCTTGGGTCGAATATGGGAGACAGTACGGGAACCATCAACCATGCTATCGATGTACTTAACGAAGACCCGTTAACCAAAGTAATAGATAGGTCAACAGTGATTGAGACAAAACCGTGGGGCAATGAAGATCAGCCCAATTTTAAAAATGCGGTTATCTCAGTTAAGACATTAGCCTCTCCTAGACAACTTATGACACGCCTAATGGCTGTTGAAAAGTCCTTTGGCAGAGAAAGGGACGTGAAGTGGGGACCGAGAACGTTGGATTTGGATATATTGTTGTACGATGATGAAACATCCGACGATCCTTATGTGACATTGCCACACCCGTTGATGGACAAGCGGACTTTTGTGCTAAAGCCTATGTGCGAGATTGGCGCTAATGTGGTTCACCCTATACTGGGCAAACGTATATGTACATTGCTGAAGGAACTGGAATTAAACGAGTAGTAACACTTGCTGAATAAGGCTTATCATAACTAGTGCAAAGGATAAATAAGAATGGATGCAAATATTATCATTAAACCTCTTGTCGGCGCTGTGATTGGGTATTCAACCAATTGGCTGGCAATTAAGATGTTGTTTAGACCATATGAAGAGAAAAAGATTGGCAACATAAGAATACCTTTTACACCGGGGGTCATACCAAGGGAACGAGGGAGAATTGCTGCAAGTCTTGGTCAGGCTGTAGGTGAAAAGCTTCTGACAGAAGAAGTGATTAAAGGTGAATTGCTCAATGAGCGTGTGATTGATCATATCAATGATTATGTGATTAAGGATTTGCTGGCGAAGGATTTTTCCCTTGCCCAATTGTTGGAAGCTGTCGTTGGTGAGGATGCTTCGGACGTGATTGGAAAGGTGAGTCAGGGAATTGTTAATGAGATTGGCATGTACTTGAACCAACCAGATGTAAGGTTGATCATTGAAGCAAGTGTCAAAGAACATGTGATGTCAATCGTTCCCATGGAAGCTAGACTTAATACCTGGATAGGGCAAAGCGCTATTGATGATATTGGTGTCATTGTGGATGATCATATGGATGCCATAACAGGTTATATCAGTGCATTGGCTCATGGTGAAGTGGTCAAGGCGCGTGTTGCCGGTGCAATAGAGACCCTTGTTCTTGAGAAGGTCGGAGCTCTTGGTGCCATGTTTCTTGATCCATCAGGTATGGCGGATTCGGTCGTTGCGTATGTCGATGGTATGCTGGGAGAAGCTGAGGTGAGAAATGGCATCACAGCCACAGTAAAAGATGCTTTTGCTGCTGTAGGTGAGGGGGAACTTAAGTCATTGGTAGGTATTCAGTTATATCAAGGTGTTATTGATAATGTGACGAAGACCATTGTTGATGGACTTTATACAGAGCTGAATGAGAGTAAATTGACAGATGCCGTTATGCCTATGGTGCATGGTTTCTTTGAAAAGGAGATTCATCTGTCGGACCGAGAAAAGATGCTGGTGGAAAAACAAGTGGCTGGTCTTTATACAGAATTTGTCGAGAAGAATATCGGTACTTTTTTAGAGACCTTTGAAGTGTCCAATATCGTTGAAAAGGAAATCAATACGTTCTCTGTTGAAGCAATAGAAGAATTGATCTTTGGTATAGTGGACAAGGAATTGAAAGCAATCACCTGGTTGGGCGGATTGCTCGGTTTCATCATCGGCTTGGTTTATGTAGTGTTGTAAAATAAGCCCTTGACATATGAAGGGCTATGTTATATGATTATTTCAATATTTCAAGAAAAGATGCAAAGCATCGTTGTGAGCATAGCTCGTATTTCTTATGAAAGAACAAATGCTGTGAAGAGGAATAGTAGTTGTTGTGAAGCTTCTAGAGAGTTGCCGGTTGGTGGAAGGCAATAGTGAATGAACAATGAACTCGCCTCGGAGTTACCCACTGAAGAGATTCTTTTCGAGTCAGCTAGGTGGTGTCGGGTTCGACCGTTATATCGATAAGGATATGTTGGTATCCTGAGAGCATTCCTATTGGAATGAATTAGAGTGGTAACGCGGAAGCAGTCTTTCGTCTCTTGTAACAAGAGATGAAAGGCTTTTTTTAATTGATCAGACTTATCAGGAGGTAGTGAAATGTCACAATCGGGACTATAGCGAGATGGATGAAGGCGCCAGTCATGGACTTTGTTCATCAGGAAAAGGAAGCAACAAAGATAAAAACAGAAGACACCGTCTATGTTATTGACAGCGTCGACGATATTCGGTTTATCAACGAGCTGTTAGGCACGACCTTTGGCAATATAGAATTTGTTGAAGAAGCCAGAGCAGCGACTGACACACAAGAAGTCGTCACCATATTCAGCAAACAGTACTCAGTGGACAATTTCCGACTGATTATGCGAACACCTAGCAAGATTACCGGTAAGTATCATTTGAACTTTATTAATGATCAGGTATCTGTTACAGTAAAGACAGTAAAGAGATGACACTATACGGTCATATGAGCCGTTTGAAATTGGAGGATAACATGAGCCAACAACCATATATGAAATATAGAAAATACCCAGTGATGCAAATGGATGATCGAACATGGCCATCAAAGACCATTGAGAAAGCCCCTGTGTGGTGTAGTGTTGACCTGAGAGATGGCAATCAGGCACTGCCGATACCTATGGGTATTCAAGCTAAACTTGAATTTTTCCAACTGATCGTCGAAATGGGTTATAAGGAGATTGAGATTGGTTTCCCGGCTGCCAGTGAAACAGAGTACAACTTCCTTAGAACTTTAATTGATAAAGGGTATATTACAGATGACATCAAGGTTCAGGTCCTTGTTCAAGCCAGAGAGCATTTGATAGAAAAGACCTTTGAAGCCTTGAAGGGGGTAAAACAGGCAATCGTTCATGTCTATAACTCCACATCAACACAACAAAGAGAAGTGGTCTTTGGAATGGAGAAGGAAGAAATCAAAGGCATCGCCATTCAAGGTGCTAAATGGTTGATGGAATATGCAGTGAAATACCCTGAGACAGATTTTACCTTTGAATATTCCCCGGAAAGTTTCACAGGTACTGAGATGCCATACGCTCTTGAAGTGTGTAATGCTGTCATAGATGTTTGGAAGCCGACACCGGATAATAAGTGTATCATTAACTTACCGGCAACAGTGGAGATGGCGACACCGAATGTCTATGCCGATCAGATTGAATGGTTTGACCGCAATATTGACAGACGTGACAGTGTGCTGATTAGTCTTCATACACATAATGATAGAGGAACAGGCGTTGCGGCGACTGAACTTGGCTTGATGGCCGGGGCGGATCGTGTGGAAGGTACGCTGTTTGGGAATGGTGAAAGAACAGGTAATGTAGACATTCTTAATATAGCGATGAATTTGTTCACACAAGGTGTGGATCCGGAAGTTGATGTGTCTGCGATTAATAAGATCATTAGTACTTACGAACGTTGCACTGGTATGAGAGTACATGAAAGACATCCTTATGCTGGAGAATTGGTGTATACAGCGTTCTCAGGTTCACATCAGGATGCCATAAGAAAAGGGCTTAGAGCCAATGAAAAAGACAACACCTACTGGGATGTACCATACCTGCCAATTGATCCGGCAGATATTGGTAGACAGTACGAGCCGATCATTCGTATCAATTCTCAGTCAGGTAAAGGCGGAGTTGCATATATTCTTGAAGATGAGTTCGGATTCAAGTTGCCAAAAGCGATGCATCCTGAGATTAGTCGACCTGTACAGAAGATTACAGATGAATCAGGTAAGGAATTGACGCCGGTTGAGATAAAGGCGATCTTTGAAAAAGAATTTTTGAATGTGGAAGGGTCCTTAGCCCTCAAATCCTTTAAAGGTGGTTATTCAGATGACTTACAGGTTGTTACCATTGAAGCGGAAGTGACGATAGATGGTAAGTCACGAAAGGTTATCGGCGAAGGTAATGGTCCGATCTCTGCTTTCTTCCATGCAATTCAGAAAGAGGGTTATAAGAATTACGAGTTAATTTCTTATGATGAGCATGCCATTGGTGTTGGAGAGAACGCTGAAGCCATTGCCTATATAAGCCTTGAGAATAAAAAAGGGGTGAAAGCCTTTGGTGCAGCCATTGATGGCAATACCAGCAAAGCTTCTGTTAAGGCTATCATCAACTGCATCAATCGATTGGAAGCTTAAATAGCAGGAGGTATTATGTCTAAGAAATGTTGTGGCAAATTGGAAAAAGGCAAGAAATGTTGTTCTGGCTGTCCGCTGAATACCAGCGATGGCAAGGAAAGTAAGAAAAGAGATAAAAAGAAGAAAAAAGAGAAATAATAAGGTGGTAGTGTGATTAAAACGTCAAAACGTTAACGCCTGTAAAATTAGGACCTGGTTAGCATGAATCATTGTATTGTCGTCAAAAGTGCAATGGTTCGTGTTCATCAAAGGTTCTTTTTTTGTCAAAACACTCATTAAAATATTTTTATAGATGATGATTTGCCTTTTCATTAGTATCATCCAATGTTAGAATAAAGGATAATACAAAAAAGGAAATGCTTTTTCAGAAGTTGGAGTGAAGACAATATGTTTGATATAAGTACTGTAAGAACCGATACCAAGAACGGAATGTATGATGACTTGATGAGTTTTGCGGAGGGTCTTTTCTTTGAAGAGAGAGATGCTGTGGCCAATATGGGCAATATGGCTTCTCTTATTTATCATATATTACCTGATGTGAACTGGGCGGGTTTTTATCTATATAAAGAAGAGATGCTGGTTCTTGGGCCATTTCATGGAAAACCAGCTTGTATACGGATTGCTCTTGGTAAAGGCGTCTGCGGTACGGCGGCAAAGACACTGGAAACGCAATTGGTGCCAGATGTGCATGCATTTGCAGGGCATATAGCTTGTGATGGCGAAACAGCATCAGAGATAGTAATCCCTTTGGCTAAAGACGGTAAACTTATTGGGGTTTTGGACCTAGACAGTCCGGTGAAAGATAGATTCGATGAAGAAGATCAACGTTATCTGGAAGTATTAGCTGACAAATTCATGATGGCAAGTGATCTATAGTACAAGAGTGATTGCTTACACACAGAAAGTTGCCTGAAAGTTGGAAGCACATCGATAGGGCCTTATCATATTATGTTAGTAAAGGTAAGGCATACTTTGGGATGTGGGTGCGCAGGGCGATATAAGGAGACTGCATGTATAAGAATTATGAAGTAGTAAAAGAAGCGTATATTAAAGCATTAAATGGCACAGGCACTTTACTTAAGCATTCCAAGACCGGTGCTAGAGTGTTTGTTATAAAGAATGATGATAATAATAAGGTATTCAATGTGGTGTTTAGAACACCACCAAAGGACGATACTGGGTTGCCCCATATACTGGAGCATTCAGTACTGTGCGGTTCAAGAAAGTTCCCTTTAAAGGATCCGTTTGTTGAATTGGCAAAAGGTTCAATGAATACATTTCTCAATGCCATGACATACCCTGACAAGACGATGTATCCGGTAGCAAGTTGTAACGACAAGGACTTTGATAACTTGATGGATGTCTATTTAGATGCAGTCTTCTATCCGAACATATATAAGGAGCCACGTATCCTCATGCAGGAAGGTTGGCATTATGAATTGGATAGCATGGACGGTGATATCATCTACAATGGTGTTGTTTACAATGAGATGAAAGGGGCTTCCTCTTCACCTGAACAAGTACTTTTCCGTCAGATACAGGCAGTGATGTTTCCAGAGCACCCATATGGCTATGATTCAGGTGGTGATCCTTATGCGATTCCTAGTCTGACATTGGATGATTTTAAAGCCTTCCACAGTGATTATTACCATCCAAGCAATAGCTTCATCTATCTGTATGGTGATATGGATATGGAAAAGAAACTGGCATGGTTGGATGAAGCCTACCTAGGTGCATTCGACAAACGTGACATTGATTCCACGTTGGTAACGATGCCCGCCTTTGGTGAACGTCAATATGAGAAGAAAAAGTACGCCGTATCCAGTGACACATCGTTGGATAAAAAAACATACCTTAGTTATAACGTGGCCTTTGACCAACCGGATAGCCATTGTGCGGCTCTTGGGCTCGAGATCCTTGAATACCTGCTTCTTGAAGCGCCAGGTGCCCCTCTTAAAGAAGCTTTGCAGGACTTGGGTATTGCTGAAGATATCTTCGGAAGCTATGACAGTGGTTTGAATCAACCGATTTTCTCTATTGTGGCCAAGAATGCCAATCCGGAGGATGAAGCAATCTTTGTGGAGACGATAGAAAAAACCTTGGCCAAAGTAGCCGAGGAAGGCATTGACCGACGTAAAATTGAAGCGGCGATTAATAATTTTGAATTCAAGACAAGAGAAGCGGACTTTGGACAATACCCTAAGGGGATTATCTATTCCATTAAGGCGCTTGATACCTGGTTGTATGATAGGGACCCATTCACAGTCTTTGAGTATGATGAAGCCTTTGATGAAATTAGAAAAGGTGTTGAGAATGGTTGTTTCCAAGGGTTGATCAAGGCCTATCTTCTTGATAACAGTCATTGCGCCGTGTTGCAATTAGTGCCTGATTGTCAACTTTTAGAAGCTAAAGAAGAAGAGATAAAAGTCAAATTAGCAGAATACAAGGCCTCTTTATCAGAAGAGGATAAAGAAGCGCTGATTGCCACTACCAAGGATCTAAAGTTATTCCAGGAAACTCCTGACAGTCCTGAAGATGTAGCAACCATACCAATGCTTAGTAAAGAGGATATCTCATCCAAAGCTAAACGTGTCATGTATGATGTGGTGGAAGAAGATGGTGTCAAATATTTGAGTCACTTGACCTTTACCAATCATATTGTGTACAGTAAGCTCTTATTTGATTTTTCTCATGTGGCGTTTGAAGAATTGTCGAAGTTAAGTTTGATGGCGAAGCTATTGACGAAGATTGATACAGAACGTTATAGCTATTCTTCTTTATCTGACGAAATCAATATACATACGGGTGGCATCAGTGTTAGAACCAATATTTATGGGGTGAATAACAAACCGGATGAATGTCAGGCCAGAGTAGAAGTTAAGTTCAAAAGTTTTGGCAACAAAGTGACAGAAGCGGTGAATCTGATTGAAGAGATTGTGAGTGGGTCGAAGTTTGGTGACGTCAAAAGGATTTATGACCTAATCAGTGAAATGCGTTCTCGTCAGTCTATGTCACTTATAGGCAGCGGGCATCAAGCGGCCATGAATCGCGCGATGTCTTATCACAATCTTCCTGCAAAATACAGAGATGTCATGGAAGGCATCAGCTTCTATCGTTTCATTGAGGGTATTGACAGCCAGGAAAAAGTAGCTATGCTGGTGGATGATTTGAAGGACTTGGCAAAAAGGGTGTTCACACGCAGTGAGTTAATTGTGATGATTAATAGTGATGAATCCATGGTGGAGACGACTAAGAAGACTATTAAGAATTTTACCATGAAATTAGATGGTGCTGTTGTCGAAGACTCGGAAGAGTCTATTACATTTGAAGTTAAGAATGAAGGGTTCAAATCATCAAGCAAGGTTCAGTTCAATGCACTGACTGGTGACTATGTAGCCGAAGGTTATACCTATAACGGTGCGATGAGAGTGCTTCAAACGATTATGAGTCTTGATTATATGTGGACAGAGGTTAGGGTCAAAGGTGGTGCCTACGGAGGTTTCGGTGGCTTCAGACGCAGTGGTGTCTTTTATCTTGGGTCTTATAGGGATCCGAACTTGATTAAAACTTATGAAATCTACAAACAATTACCTGATTACATCAGAAACATTAAATTAGACGACCGAGAAATGACCAAGTATATCATTGGTACAATCAGTCAGCTTGACACGCCGATGACCCCAAGTATGAAAGGGGAAAAGGCATTGAACATGTATATGTCTAAGATTACCAATAATGACTATCAAAATGAGAGGGATGAGATTCTTGAGTGTACATCAAAGGATTTGAATGCTCTTGCAGTGTTGGTAGAGAAGCTAATAGCACAAGACAATATCTGTGTTATTGGTAATGAAGGTGTTGTTGAGAAAGAGAAGGCGATTTTGGGCGAGGTTAAGCCTCTGTTCAACGTGTAAATGATTGCAGGAGGTTGCGGAGCAAAGATGTTTGGCTTCGCAGCCTTTATTACTGAAAAGAATGTGGAAAGAAGAGAAGAACATGAGAACGACAAATCCAACCTTTCAAGAGGCCAATACTATAGCGATGGACCGTTATAAAGAAAGCTGTCTTGAAATAAAATCATTATTGGCTGATATGAGTCAAATTGACAACTCATATGAGGCATATTTCAAGAATCAAGGTCAATTCCTGTTGATGATGCAAGAGCACATGTTGGAAATTGAAGATGACGCCTATTTTGACCATGATTTTGAATGGTTACTAGGGAAGAATCATATGCTGTACGAGGACGTGACAGAACCGGGATATCAGACAAGCTATGTCAATCCGTCCTATGCAGCCACTATCTTTGGCAAAGAAATGGGTCAATTCCTGTCTGCTGTTGCCTACAAGTTACGTGAATATGTAGGTTATGTCTATGAACAGCGTCTCTTTGACATGAAGGAAACAAATGATCTGTATCTGGCCCTGTATCATGCGGTGGTGGTGGAAGGTCAGACGGAAGTTGAAGTGCTTAGGCAATTGGTGAGACACCACATGGTGCAAAGTGCCAAGTTAGCTTTAACCATTGAATGGACACGACGTTTTTCACCAACCTTTGACGTCTATAGCCATATTGTTGACAGTTATGATCTTGAAGACCTTAGGTATCTGTTCCGTTATGGTCTGTTTGTTGGTGACAACGAGATTGCTCAAGCCAAGTACGTGGGGCAGCTTTCGGAGGATAAGAAGCAGAAGATTGCAGATACTTATACAGAAGCCTACATAAGAGGGTTTGCAAGAAATGGCGTGTCTTTAAAAGGGAAGAATTCAGTTCAGGTTGTATATTCTTTGGGTTTTGAAGGTGTCATGAAGAAAGCTTACAATAACTTTGAAAAATTAGGTTTACAGCCTTTTGCGTACTTTCATCTTAGGACAGCTCAGCGTCCAAGGCTCATAAGTACGCGTCCTAACCGTCAGATGATTTATGACCATCGTTTTAGTGATGCTTTGTATCTGGATGAAGCCTATGTGTCGACTATGTTGAAAGCCAGTGAAGAAGTTGCAGAAATGTTTGCAAAGGATGCGGGGGCTTTCTCGGGTCTGGCGTTGTTCGAGGTCTTTGGAGATGAGCCTTTCCAGCCAAAGAACAAAGATGCTAATATGTCTCATGACCAGAAGACAGCAGAGTTGGCAGCCAGATACACCAGAGAAATGAGCATGATCACCAATAAAATCATGCCAGGGGATAGCTATAGCTTTACAATCAATGATTATCCATTGCCATCCATAGGCGAACAGTATGAAGCCATCTTCGATGCAACGATAGAAGTGAATACTTTGGAAGAGGCACTTTATGAGAAAATTCAGAGTACCATCATTGATGCATTAGATGAAGTGGATTATGTTCATGTCACGGGTAGGGATGGCAATAAAACGGATATTAAAGTTGCGTTGATGCCAATTAGTGATGAAAAAGGTCAGACGAAATTTGCCAATTGTACAGCTGATGTGAATGTGCCGGTTGGAGAAGTCTATACATCCCCGGTGCTGGCGGGAACAGAAGGATTGCTTCATGTTAAAGAGGTCTACTTAACAGACAGGACTTTCAAGGATCTGAAGATCTGGTTTGAAGAGGGGATGATTAAGGACTATACTTGTTCTAATTTTGAGACAGAAGCAGAGAATAAGGCATATGTTAAAGAAAGCTTGATGCATCCACACGATACATTGCCGCTAGGTGAGTTTGCGATTGGCACGAATACTGTAGCCTATATGATGGGGCGCCGTTTTGGTATTCAAGAGAAACTGCCGATTCTTATTGGTGAAAAAACCGGCCCACACTTTGCTATAGGGGATACCTGTTTTACTTGGGCGGAAGACACAGCCCTCTATAACAGTAACGGTAAAGAAATGATTGCAAGGGAAAATGAAAAGACTTGCCTTCGAAAGACTTCGCCTGAAAAAGCCTACACCAACAAACATACGGATATAACCATACCATATGATGAGCTGGGCGATATCGTTGGCTATGACGAAAACGGAGATAGTGTTGAGATTATCCTTAATGGACGCTTTGCGCTACCTGGAACTGAAGTGTTAAACCGACCATTTGATGAGGAGTAATCATGACCTTTAAAGATATGACTTTTTCAGAGAAAGCGGACCACATTTGGGAGTACTACAAGATTCACATTATTGCCGGTATTGCAGGTCTTATTGTGTTATGGAGTTTGCTCGACATCTATGTCTTGAATCCAGCACCGGACATTGCTCTAGACATTAGTGTCAGGGTTGAACAGGGCTATTATAGTGATGCTTACGGACAGGAATTGACGGAATTGTTAACACCTATTGTGGTGAACCCTGGTGAAAATGAAGCGGTGAATGTGGAATTATTATCTACAGATAATGCAGACCCTCAGGCCCAGATGGCTATGGAAGCCAAGTTCATGGGTAAGGCAGAGATTGAAGAACTGGATATTATCGTGATTGGTGAAGATTTATATGAGTATATGGTCGGTAATGGCTATTTCATGGATTTGGATGATTTGGCTGCCACCTATGGCATACCTTTGCCTGAAGAAGCTTTGATCAGTGATGTGACGGATGAGGGCATCGAAGGGACATACCTTGTTGATGTGACCATGATGCCAGGAATGACGGACCTTATTGCTTACAGAGAAGAAGGTGTTAAGTACTATGCGGGGATTTTTGTAAGGTCTGTGCATATGGATAATGCTATGAAGGCTTTGGCTTTTATGGGGGAATGATTTTTATGGGGACTTTCATTTGGTTGAGGGTCCTTTTTCTTTTTTGTGGGGGGATGTCAAGTTAAAAGAGAAAGATAGGATTTGGTCGGATGATCAAATATTTCCGAATGTTATTTTGGATTTTATAAATAATGTTCGGGAAAAGGTTGACGTATAGACGTTTTGTTAGTAGAATAGGTGTATCGTTGGGCGGTTATGCAGATTTGAACTGCATATGTATTAAAAAAAACGAATGTTAATTCTTGATGTGTCATGACATGGTGTGAGGATATAGAATGAATGATAGTAGGAATCCGTTGCAGAAGCGAATTGGTATTATTGGTGGCGGTCAACTTGGGAAGATGATGATCTTGGACGCCAAGAGGCTTGGGTATTATATTGTCACTTTAGATCCGTCGGCGGATTGTCCTTCTAGCAGTATTTCGGATGAGATGATTGTAGCGGCTTTTGATGACTTGGAAGCAATGCGAATACTTGCTGGCAAAGTCGATGTCATTACATATGAATTTGAACATATTGGTGTTGAGGCTCTTAAGACTTTGGTTGATGAAGGGCATATGGTTTATCCGACACCTGCCAGTCTTGAGGTGATTCAGGATAAAGCCACTCAAAAGGATGCTTTGAAAGAAGCAGGTCTGCCGGTTCCGGCATATACCGTAGTTGAGACAATTGAAGATATCTATGCATCAGGAGAAACCCTTGGCTATCCTATGATGCTAAAAGCTTGTACAGGTGGTTATGATGGTAAAGGGAACGCATTGATAAAAACACGGTCTGACGCAGAAGAGGCTTATAAGAACCTTGGAAGTGGTGCGGTCAAATTGATGGTGGAAGGTTTTGTACCTTTTGTTATGGAGATATCAGTATTGGCATGTCGAGGTATCGATGGCAAGATGGTTGTATATCCTGTTGGAGAGAACATTCATGTCAACAGCATCCTTGACACAACAATCGTCCCTGCGAATATTTCAGAGAATTGCACATCAAAAGCGATGACACTTGCCGAAGGTGTTTTGGATGTATTTCATGGTGTAGGCATGTTTTGCGTTGAGATGTTCGTGACAGAAGACGAGCAAGTCTTGATCAACGAAGTTGCGCCGCGGCCTCATAACTCAGGACATTATACTATAGAGGGGTGCTTGGCATCCCAGTTTGAAAATCATGTAAGAGCCATAACGGGTCTGCCCCTTGGTGATGTCAGCTTAAGATGTCCTACAGTTATGAGGAACCTATTGGGTGAACCGGGACATCAGGGCATGGCAGTGATAGAAGGTATGGTGGAAGTATATGGCATGCCAAGGGTTCATGTTCATATTTATGGCAAGGCTGATACTAAGCCGTATAGGAAAATGGGACATATTACAGCGATCGGTAAGACGGTTGATGAAGCAAAGGAAGTAGCCGACAAGGCTTTTGAAGGTATAAAAATCATATCACAATAAAAGGAGCAATACTATGACGCCACAAGTTGGAATTATCATGGGCAGTGACTCAGATCTGCCGGTCATGTCTGAAGCGGCAAAGATATTGGATCAATTAGGCGTACCATACGAATTGACTGTTGTCTCAGCCCATAGAACACCTGACCGTATGTACGATTATGCTAAGGAAGCTAAAGTGAAAGACCTTAAAGTAATCATTTCCGGTGCAGGTGGTGCGGCCCATTTGCCAGGGATGGTTGCATCACTTACAACAGTGCCTGTCATCGGCGTACCTGTTAAGACGAGAACCCTTAGTGGTGTGGATTCATTATATTCCATCGTTCAGATGCCACCTGGAATTCCAGTAGCTACTGTAGCGATTAATGGTGCTAAGAATGCCGGTATATTGGCGGCGCAGATGATTGGCGTCTTTGATGTGAAGATTGGAGATGCGGTGGCATCCTATAAAGAATCTCTAAAAGATATGGTCGAAGGTAAAGCGGAGCAATTGGAAAAAATCGGTTATGAAGCTTATTTGGATCAGATGTAATTGTTGTAGTCGATTAATGCATTCATAGACAATGTTGGAGGAATCATGGAAAAGAAAGAACTCCTTTACGAAGGAAAAGCAAAGAAAGTCTATACAACTGAAGAGGATAACATGTTGATTGTTTCTTACAAAGACGATGCGACAGCATTTAACGGTGTGAAAAAAGGCACCATTGAATCCAAAGGGATTGTGAACAACAGGCTTTCCAATTACTTGATGCAGATGCTGGAAAAAGAAGGCGTTCCAACGCATTTTGTTGAAGAACTTAATGACCGTGAGACGGTAGTTAAGAAGGTCACCATTGTTCCTCTTGAAGTCATTGTTCGAAATATTGCTGCAGGCTCACTTAGTAAACGTCTTGGTCTTCCGGAAGGGACTAAGATGAAGCAAACGGTTCTTGAGTATTGTTATAAAGATGATGAACTGGGTGATCCTATGATCAACGATTACCATATATTTGCTATGGATCTTGCGACACAAGATGAATTATCTACGATTGCAGCGTATGCCCTCAAGATCAACGAAGCTTTGACGGCTTACCTAAAAAAGGCTAAAATTGAATTGATTGATTTTAAAATAGAATTTGGACGTACAACAGATGGTACTATCATCTTGGCAGATGAAATTTCACCTGACACATGCCGTTTCTGGGATTCTGAGACCAATGAGAAGTTGGACAAAGACCGTTTCAGAAGAGACCTTGGCAATGTAGAAGAAGCATATCAAGAAGTCATGAGCCGTCTTTTTGGCTTGGACAGCAACGCCTGACAGGCATAGGAGTTATAAGAACATGTGGGATGATAAACTGAACGAAGAATGTGGCGTCTTTGGCGTTTACAACAACAGTGATTTTGACACAGCAAGGATGACCTATTATGGACTTTTTGCCCTTCAGCACAGAGGTCAGGAAAGTGCTGGGATGGCCGTTAATAATAATGGTACAATCCTCTATCGTAAAGAGATGGGGATGGTTTCAGATATATTTGATGATTACGTTCTGGACTATCTGAAAGGACACTCATCTATTGGGCACGTACGTTATTCAACAGCAGGGTCTTCTTTGGTTGAAAATGCGCAGCCTTTGGTACTCAAATACACTAAAGGTCATATGGCGTTAGCACACAATGGTAATTTGACCAATGCGGACACCATTCGTACTCAATTGGAAAGAAAAGGAACGATCTTTCAAACGACGACGGATTCTGAAGTTATTGCTGCTTTATTATCAAGATCTAGAATCAAATATTCTAATATAGAAGAAGCTCTTGTGGAAGTTATGGAAGAGATCAAAGGGGCTTATTCTCTTTTGATTATGACACCACATAAGATCATTGCTGCTAGAGATCCTCTTGGAATGCGTCCGCTTGTAATGGGTGAAAAAGATGGCTCTATCATTTTCTCGTCTGAAAGTTGTGCTTTTGATTCTCTTGGTATCAAATTCGTTAGAGATATCGATCCAGGTGAAATCGTTGTTGTCAATCGAAATGGTATCAAATCCATTCAGACCCAAGAATACAGAGCTTCAGCAATGTGTAGTTTCGAGTATATCTATTTTGCAAGACCGGACTCTGTCATGGAAGGTATTGAGGTATATCAAGCGCGTTTCAAAGCAGGGCAAAAGTTGTTTGAAGAAAGTCCGGTAGAGGCAGACGTAGTTGTAGGTGTGCCAGACTCAGGACTTGGTGCAGCTCATGGTTATTCTGCAGCCTCAGGACTTCCTCTCGTAGATGGATTCATGAAAAACCGTTATGTAGGAAGAACTTTTATCGCGCCAGATCAAGGTTTGAGAGAAATGGGGGTTCACTTGAAGTTGAATCCGATCCGCTCTCAGATTGAAGGCAAGCGTGTCGTAATGATAGATGATTCCATTGTTCGTGGAACTACTAGTAGAAGAATTGTTAACCTCCTAAGAGATGCAGGGGCTAAAGAAGTGCATGTACGTGTCAGTTCTCCGCCGGTTAAATATTCCTGCTACATGGGTATTGATACCCCTGAAAGGGAAAATCTTGTTGCTAGTACACACGAATTGGATGAAATCAGAGAATTGATCTGTGCGGATACATTGGCATATATCAGTCGTGAAGGTTTGTTGACGACTTTTGATGGTGCTAGATGTGATTTCTGTACAGCGTGTTTTAATGGGGATTATCCTGTTGAGATTGTTGACAAGGAGGTAAAAGGATGTCAATAGATTATAAATCAGCCGGTGTTGATGTAGAGGCTGGCTATAAAGCTGTAGAACTAATGAAGAAGCATGTCAAGACGACCATGAGAGAAGAAGTGGTGACGGATCTTGGCGGTTTTGGCGGACTTTTCTCCCTTGCTAAAAATGCCATGGAAGAACCGATTCTTGTATCTGGGACTGATGGTGTTGGTACGAAGCTTAAGATAGCTTTTGAACTGGATAAGCATGACACAATTGGTATTGATGCCGTTGCCATGTGTGTGAATGATATCATTTGTGCTGGTGCGGAACCATTGTTCTTCCTTGATTATATTGCCTGTGGCAAAAACGTTCCTGAAAAAATAGCCACCATCGTTGGCGGTATTGCCAATGGTTGTCGTCAGTCTGGTGCGGCTTTGATCGGTGGCGAGACGGCTGAGATGCCAGGCTTTTATCCTGTGGACGAATACGACTTGGCTGGTTTTGCTGTTGGGATCGTTGATAAGAAGGATATCATCGATGGCTCTAATGTAAAGGAAGGCGATGTGCTTGTTGGATTGCCTTCTTCTGGGATTCACAGCAACGGTTATTCCCTTGTAAGGAAGTTGTTTGAGCCAACTAAGGAGAACCTTGCCGGTACAATAGATGGTCTTGAAGGCACACTTGGTGAAGCACTTCTTGAGCCTACAAAGATTTATGTGAAACACATCAAAGCCCTTAAGGAGGCTGTTAGCCTTAAAGCAGTGAGTCATATCACTGGTGGTGGCTTTTATGAGAACATTCCAAGGATGCTCCCAGAGACCACTTATGCTGAGATTAAACTTGGTTCATGGCCTGTATTGCCAGTGTTTGAAGCGCTCCAGAAGAAAGGTGATATTGCAAGAGACGCTATGTACAACACCTTTAACATGGGCATCGGCATGATCGTTGCAGTGGATCCAAGTGAAGCTCAGAAGGCAGTGGATGCTCTTGAAGCCATTGGTGAAAAGGCCTATATCATCGGTACTGTAAAGAACGGTGAGGCTGGAGTGACGTTATGCTAAAGGTAGCGGTACTTGTATCTGGCGGCGGGACAAACCTACAGGCAATTATTGATGCCTTATCTAATGGGAAGATTACCAATACAGAGATTGTGACTGTCATCAGTAACAACCGTAAGGCTTACGCACTTGAACGTGCAAGGCTTGCAGGCATCGACGGTCGGTGTATATCTCCTAAAGAGTATCCTGACAGACAAGTATTCACGGAGGCGATGATTCAGTATCTGAATGAACTTGAAGTGGATTTGGTTGTTCTGGCCGGCTATTTGGTTGTGCTGGAAGCATCATTTATTCAGACCTTCAGGAATAGAATCATCAACATTCATCCATCCTTGATCCCGGCCTTTTGCGGCACAGGGTATTATGGTCTTAAAGTTCATGAAGCTGCCCTTGACAGAGGTGTGAAGTTGGCAGGTGCAACCGTGCATTTTGTTGATGAAGGGACAGATACAGGCCCTATCATTGCTCAGAAGACGGTTGAGGTACTTGATGAAGATACACCGGAAGTCTTGCAGAGAAGAGTGATGGAAGAGGCTGAATGGTTGCTTTTACCTGATGCGATTGATGCCATTGCCAATGACCGTATAATTGTAGAGAGTCGTAAGGTAAGATGTAAATAGTTATTCTACCCGAAGAAAGAGGAAATCATGAAGATATTAGTTATTGGAGGCGGTGGCAGGGAACATGCTATCGTATGGAAGCTGGCTCAGTCACCGAAGGCAACTCAGATCTACTGTGCGCCTGGTAACGCTGGAATTGCTGAATTGGCAACATGTGTTGATATTGCTGCTACGGATGTAGAGGCGCTTGCGGCTTGGGCGATTGCGAACAGCATAGATTTAACCGTTGTCGGTATGGATGATCCACTGATGCTTGGGGTGGTCGACCTGTTTGAGGAAAAAGGGCTAAAGGTTTTTGGTCCAAGACAGAATGCGGCGATTCTTGAAGGCAGCAAGGTATTCTCTAAAGACCTAATGAAGAAGTATGATATTCCGACGGCAGGTTATGAAGTGTTTACAGATGCGGATCTGGCAAAAGAATACCTTAAAACCTGCGCATATCCTACAGTGCTTAAAGCAGATGGATTGGCTCTTGGTAAAGGGGTACTAATCTGTGAAAACAAAGAAGAAGCACTTGATGGTGTTGATCAGATTATGGTGGATCAAAAGTTTGGTGAAGCCGGCAAGACCATGGTTGTAGAGGAGTTCATGACAGGACCGGAGGTATCTGTACTTTCATTCTGTGATGGAGAGACTGTGCTTCCTATGGTAAGTGCTCAGGATCATAAACGTGCTTATGATAACGATGGAGGTCTTAATACTGGTGGTATGGGGACATTTTCTCCAAGCAAGCATTACACAGATGAAATGCATGCTGAAGCTATTGAGACGATTTTCAAACCAACCTTAGCGGCTATGAAAGCAGAAGGAAGACCTTTTACAGGGATTATATTCTTTGGACTGATGTTGACGCCAAATGGGACTAGAGTGCTTGAATACAATGCCAGATTCGGTGATCCGGAAGCACAAGTTGTCCTTCCGAGACTTAGGACAGATTTGGTGGACGTGTTTGAAGCGGCAGTTGAAGGTCGTTTGAACGAGATCACTTTAGAATGGGATGATCGTGCGGCAGTCTGTGTTGTAGAAGCGTCCGGTGGATATCCCGTTGCTTATAAAAAAGGTTATGAAATCACAGGCCTTGAGGCTCAGAAGAGCAAAGAAGATGTCACTGTCTTCCATGCTGGTACCAAGTTTGATGGTGACAAAATTGTGACCAATGGCGGTCGTGTCCTTGGTGTTACAGCGATGGGGGCTACCATTGAAGAAGCTCGTAAGACGGCTTATCAGGCTGTTCAGGAAGTGGATTTTAAGGATAAGCATTTTAGAACGGATATTGGTATTAAGTAGTATGTTTATTTAGTGAATGGAATAATTAAGAGGTCGCCTTTGGCGACCTCTTTTAGTTTGTGTTTATTTATATAGTTGTTAATTGGGTGAAGATCGTCCTATCAGGGTCAGAAGTTCATTATAAGCCTCAAACATTCGTCTACGACGAAAACTCGTTTATTAATGAATCCTCCGACTCTGATAGGACTCGGTTTCGTTTCTATCCTTCGGCTATGCGAAGACTTCGTCGTATAGGTGGTCGGCAGATTTTACAGCTTCCAAATAATGGTTGGAAAGTTGAGTGCTGTCATAGCCGATGGTTTCGCTATACCGTTTGATGTCGTTGTAGTCACCGAGTTCGTAGTTAAGGCAGATTTTGTAAGCTTGTTCATAGTCAGAGGTCTCGCCGAGCAGAGTGTTTTTGATGGCTTGGGAGACTGGAAGTTCGTTCATCAGTACATCCATTGGCTTTCTGGTGATGACATCGAGTATGGATAGTATGCCCATGAGTGTCAACTCTTCCCTGTGGTTTCGAAGTGTTGAGGCATCTGCGACGATTTCAAGGAGGTTTGATCGAACCATGGCTGTCTTGATCAGTTCTTGTGTTTCGGATGTGCTCATTTCCTGTACCAGTGCCAAGCTAACCCATTTCTGCAGGGCTTTGACTCCGAGTATGGCTAGAGCGTGCTGGATGGATTTGATGGTTGTGTTCTGGGTGAATCTTGAATTAACCAGTTTCAACAACTTGTAGGTAAGGCCCACATCCATCTCTATTATTGATGAGATGCGCTTGAAGTTGGGGTCTTGTTGATTGAGTTCCTCCATAAGTCTGGCATAGCTTGTGAAGTTTTCATTCATAGCCTTTGACTGCATTAATGCAGGTCTGGAGAAAAAGTAACCCTGAAAAAGATCGAAGCCGATGCCTTTTGCCCATTCATACTCTTCGCGGGTCTCTACTTTTTCGGCTAACAGAATTTTACCTCGAGGCTTCCAGGTTCGCACGATTTTCTCTATTGATTGGCGTGATTCACCTAGGAACTCAACTTTAATAATATCACATAAGTCCACCAACTCATGATATTCGTAGGAATCAACAAAATCGTCAATAGCTATGGTATAGCCTAACTGCTTGAGATGTTTGATTTTATTCATGAACAGTTGGTCGGGAACCACATCTTCTAACAGTTCGATGACGACAGATTGGTTATCTAATAATTGAGGTATATCTTTCATGACAAGTTCTTTTTCAAAGTTCAAAAAAGCTTTGTTTTTACCTATGAGGCTATCAAGGCCGAAGTTAAAATAACTGTTCATAAGCAGGATGGAGGTAGCAACGTCAGCGCTGACATTACCACTGAAAAAGTTCTTATCACTATCCCGATATAACAGTTCATAGGCGTAGACTTCTTGGTTGGTATTAAAAATAGGTTGTCTTGCTACAAATATTTCCATAATTCATTATACTCCTGACGGTTCATACCATATTCATTGTGCGCTTTCCACATATCTGAAATAGAAAGCACCTATCTAACGTACATCATAACACATACTAATAATTATTGTCTTTGTAACATAGTATCATTCATAGAATATTAACAAATTTGCCACGACGATGACTTTACATTGCTATATTATTATTTTATAATATAATAAGAATTATCATTAAGATATTAAGGAGACCTATATGGGAGAAGTCAGTTATATTGTAGCACTTACATCAGGGTTGGCCTCTTTTTTTACACCGTGTATCCTGCCACTGCTTCCGGTGTATTTTGGCTATTTGGCTGGTGAGGCAACAACGGGACTTGTTGATCAGAAGGTACATAGAAAACTAATGATGAACGCAGTGGCTTTTGTTATTGGGTTGACTTTGTTAAATCTGATGTTAGGGTTTGGAGCAAAAGCTGCGTCGGATTTATTGATGAGATACACCTCTGTATTTAGAAATGTGGGTGGTCTTTTGATGGTCCTTTTTGGTCTGTATTTCATTTTTGGTCTAAGGTTGGCTCTGATTGAAAAAGAACATAAGATTCATTATAAGGGCTATACGCCAAGCTTTTTCAAGTCATTAATATTAGGTGTTACATTCAGCTTCGGATGGACACCGTGTAGTGGTCCGATATTTGCATCAATTTTAATGATGGCATCATTCCAAAGAGATTACTTGTCGGCGGGGATGTTGATGTTGGTATATTCAACAGGTTTTGCCGTTATGTTCCTGCTGTCAGCATTGTTGGTTGGGGTATTCGTTGAAAAGGTGAAAGGTGTTTACAGGTACTTTAAGCATATCAAGGTGGTCGCGGGTGTTATTATGATTGCCATGGGTGTCTTAATGTTAACAAATCGATTGCATCTGCTGACATTTAATCTACCGATTTGATGGTCGTTGCCAGTGTGATGGAACAATTAGAGTGCTGCGCACTGAACTTATAGAATGGAGAATAAAATGAAGAGACTTTGGTTGTTAAGTGTTATGTTGCTTGTAATGTTGCTTGCCGCTTGCTCAAACGCAGGAGGTTCTGTAGAAGAGTTCGATGAAGTGTCGGTTGATACGTCAGCTGAATCCAGCAATGGTGAGGATGCCAGTACTCAAGAAGACATTACAGAGGACGAAGATGTTGAGGGGGCGTTGGAAGATGTATCGGCCGATAGTGAAGAAGTGGTAGAAGAAGTGGTCTATGAGCAGGCTTACGACTTCACATTAACAGATTGGCAAGACAACGAAGTGACCCTTTCAGATTATGAAGGGAAGATAGTGTTCTTGAATGTATTCACGACTTGGTGTACTTATTGTGATCAAGAGATGCCGGTATTTCAAGAAAATTATGATGCATACCAGGGCGATGTGGTCTTCTTGCTAGTGGATTATTTTGTTTCTGAGCGTGATCCGGAATCATACGTGAAATCATGGTATCAAGAGAGAGGTTATACGATGCCTATGGTGATTGATCTTGAAGGTGCTTTAGTCACGAAGTATCCAGTGCGAGCTTTTCCTACAACGTATATTATTGATCGACTTGGAAGGAACTTGGGTGCGGTTGAGGGTAAGATGACTGCTGAAATGGTTGAAATGGTTGTCGAACAAGTAAATGAGCTAACACCTTGACATTTTAAAGGTCTATAGCGTAGAATCTTATAAAAAAATCTGTCGGGCAGGATTGGAATTGTTTGAGTTCCAATCCTGTTGTGATATAATCCCATCTTTGACACTTGTCAGAAAGTGAAAGCTCGCAAACCCTCTGAAATTGGGGCTTTCGAGCTTTTTTGCTTCTTGTATTTTTGCGTACTATTTCTTACTTTTTAGTTTTTTTGAAAATTTTCTTCATTTCTTTATCACTAACTATCTGATAATCTGTTCTGAATCCAAATGAATCATGTAGCGCATCTGTAAAATCAGTTCTTCTATAAGTTGGAATGTAGCCTTGGCCAGTAACCGAATAAAAGTTCATGTCCTTTAATTGACTCACTATCTCGGAGGTTGTGAATTGGTTATCTAATTGTTTTTCTAAATATCTGTACAAAACAAGAGCCAGGAAACAAGTCGTAAAATGTGCTTTTATTCTTTCGTCTTTTTGAAGATATACCGGACGTGCTTTAAACTCACTTTTCATAATTCTAAAACACTCTTCAATCTCCCACCGTCTATGGTTGATTTTAGTGATTTCGCTAACGTCTTCATCTAGATTGGTGCATACAGCATAGAAGCCATCATACTTGCTTTCTTCAGCAATGCTATCTTCGTTAAGATAGTAGAGGGTCTCTTCAGCAACTTCTCCGTCACTAGTAACGTTTGTAGAAGTTATGAAACGTTTATAATCATTTTGTCTTTTCTTGCCTATACTTTTTGGATTGGTAGCAATAAGTTTTGATGCACGTTCAAGTTGCTTATTCCTAATCTGGCGCTGATAGCTGCGATATTTAAGAGAAAAGGTAACAATCAGTTTTTGCTCTAGATCATTTTCCTTAATCCAACGTTCTTTGTAAAAGGTCACATTCCTATATTTATCCCAAAGTTCATCATCCTCATCGAATTTGCGTAAATCAAAGGTTTCGTTTGATTTGTTATGCATCCATCCGGTTGGTTCCAAAGCCCATTCTTTTAGAAAACTCTTAAGCTTTTTGATGGATTGAGTTGTGATGAAGGAACGATCGCTTATGTTGTTGAATTTTCGATTGTCATTCGATGATAGGCCGGCATCGGTGCAGACAACAAACTTCGAAAGCTCGAAGTCCTTGATGATCTGTTTCTCTAAAGGCTTTAGTGTCACTTGTTCGTTGGTGTTCCCGCTGTGAATGCTAAAAGCCAGGGGAATACCATCTCCATCCATGAAAAGGCCCATCTCCACGATAGGAGTGGGGCGATGTTCTTTTGAAGGGCCGTATTGTTTAAGCCCATCTTCCTGCTCAATCTCAAAGAAATAGTTCGTACAGTCATAGTAAAGAACTCGGTCATTGCGTTTAGAAACAGCAAGGCTGTTTTTATAGAGTTGAGACTGTATGAAATCAGACTCACCCGCAATAACTTCCAAAGACCTGTAAATGTGTTGCAGTTCGAACTTCGGTTGTTCAAGAAGAAGCTTAGAGGATTCGAAGGTACTAAGTTTAGAGGAAGGAAAAAGGATTCTTCCGTAAATCAACCGAGATAGAATGGCGTTAAGGTCATAGGTGAACTTATATTTTAAAGAAATATCGTTGCAGATTTTGTCTAAGCCAAGCTGGTGATATATCTGCTGGAGGAAAAGGTAACCACCGTTGAAGGATTGTTGCTTGTCTTTGGTTATAAGCTTGGATTGTTTGCATTTGATTATAACTTCGCGCTTGTTTTCTTTTTCTTTGTGGTTAAGTTCGGCAACATATGCTTTTGCCCATTCATAAGGATCCTTGCCAGCTGCTTTCTCTTTAACAGCTTCTTCAGTACCAAGTGTTTCAACAATCTGCGTTGTACGTTTGCCGTTTTTATAAACGTCTTTTATTACATAAAAAGATAGGGAATTTTTTGATGAAGAAGTTTTCAGTCTCATAAGTCACCTCGTTAAGCCGTAATAGTATATTACTATTATATCATAGTACGAAATAGTACGAAAGAACAATGTGCAAAATTTGACAAAAAAATAAGCCCTTATCCCTTATGGATTAAGACTTTCAGTATTTTGGGTTAATGCTGCAAGTGTCAAAGATCCGAACAAGTAAATGAGCTAACACCTTGACATTTTAAAGGTCTATAGCGTAGAATCTTATAAAAAAATCTGTCGGGCAGGATTGGAATTGTTTGAGTTCCAATCCTGTTGTGATATAATAAAGGCACTATAATGTCAGTGAGAAGTTATCCGAATCGATATAACGATTGTTGACAAAAAAAGCTGTTAAGCGAGGTGGCATCATGTCAGACCAGATAAAAGCCCTTAATCATGTCATTAATATGATGTATAGGCAATTGGGTAAGGAACTCTATGATGATCTTAAGAATGATAAGGTGAATATTAGAGGTTATAAGAAGCATTCGCGTAAGATTGATAATGTTATCAAAGCCATTCGTGAGCTGGAAATCAATATGGATAATTTGGATGACGATGATATGAAAGTGGTTAAACCGCCGGAACAGGACGAGAATGGTCTTTATCACTACAAGTTCTGTAAGGGGTGTAATGCTGGCAACAGTCCGGAAGCAACACACTGTATCCGTTGCGGTGAAGCGCTGTAATTGGAGGTGTTATGATGAAGTGTGAGAAATGTCATGAGAGAGATGCTACAGTCTTCATCACACAGAATCTGAATGGTGAAGTCATGGAGATGAATCTCTGTGAAGTCTGTGCATCAGAGATGGATGAACCTATTCTTGATGAAGGGCTATCTTTTCAGCAGTTTTTAACAGGGTTGATTAGAAGTGGGCAGAAGGATACCAATGAAGATGTTATGCTTTGTCCTAACTGCGGTATGAGTCTTGAAGAATTCAAGCGCCATAGCAAAGTCGGATGTGCCCAGTGTTACCCAACATTTAAAGAGGATCTGAGGCCTGTGGTGAAACGACTGCATGGATCTGTCCACCATACGGGCAAGGTACCAGGTCGCATTGGAGAAGTAGTCAAACATAAACAGACCCTTGAAAATTATGAACGGCAGCTAAGAGTCGCCTTGATGAAAGAAGACTATGAAGAGGCAGCGAAATACAGGGATTTGATTCGTGACCTGAAACGAGGTGATGGTCTTGAGTAAATGGTACGAGCAGCAAGGGGACCATCAACAAGGGGTCATAATTTCCAGTCGTGTTCGCTTGGCACGTAACTTGAGTGATTATGCTTTTCCCAATAGAGCGAAGGCGGCTGTATCCCATGAGGTGATTGGTAAGTTGTCCGGTGCCATGTCCGATGAGAAAGGACAACTGGCACAAGGGTATTCCATCGTTGATATGAACCAAATTAGTCAAGTGGATAAGATTGCTATGATGGAGATGCATATTATTAGTCCGAATTTTGTTAAGATACAAGGACCTTCAGCCTTGATACTTAGTGAGGATGAGGCTGTTAGCATAATGATTAATGAAGAGGATCACCTAAGAATTCAATCGATGGCCCCAGGGATGGATCTGTATAAAGCTTTGGACGAAGCAAATAAGATGGACGATCTCTTTGAGGATAAAGTGGATTATGCCTTTGATCAGGATTTGGGCTATTTAACAGCCTGTCCGACCAATTTGGGCACCGGTCTTAGAGCATCCTATATGATTCATGTCCCAGCTCTTGAGACTTCAGGTCAATTACAGTTGATACTGGATGCTATTGGTAAGTTCGGTCTTACAGTCCGTGGTATTTATGGTGAAGGTTCTGATGCATTAGGTTCTGTTTTTCAGATTTCCAATCAAGTGACCTTGGGAATGACCGAACAGGAGATTATTGACAATTTGTCTAGTGTCACAAGGCAGATTGTTGAGCAGGAATTACTGGTTAGAAGTAAGCTGCTTAAGGAAAAACGTCATCGATTTGAGGACGCTGTTTACCGTTCTTATGGTATACTGAAGTATGCTCGAATGATCACTTCCAAAGAAGCTATGACTATGTTATCTGATATGAAGCTTGGCATAGAGCTTGGCATCATAAGAACCGAGAATGATGAGCAGATTAATATTTATAATCTGATGTCTAGAATTCAGCCGGCGAACTTACAGATTATGCATAACCGACATTTATCATCAGATGAGCGGGATATGGCACGGGCGGATTATTTGCGAAAGCATTTGCCGAAGGTCATTGAAGAGCGTTAAAGGACGTCGGTCCAAAGCGAGATATGGAGACATTGGTAATCCGATGTGTTATTTAAGCGTAAAGTTTACATTTAGACAGATTTTATGACAGAATACAAGTATGATTTGATTGAATTTCAACGAATCGTGCGACAACGTAAGGAGGATAGAATATGGGAAGATTTACAGAGAGAGCCCAATTGGCAATTGACCTTTCAACAGAAGTGGCAAGAGAGCTTGGTCATGGTTACGTTGGCACAGAGCATATATTGCTTGGTCTTCTTAAAGAAGGTGAAGGTGTAGCGGCTAAGACCCTTGAAGGACAGGGTATCACATTCGATGAAGTCTACAGCAAGATAGAAGAAGTGATTGGCAATAACGATGTACAGACACAAGAACCTGAAGGTATGACACCTAGGGTGCTTAGAGTACTGGAGCAAAGTCTTAATGAAGCCAGTAGAATGAATTCTAGAGAAGTGGGGACTGAGCACATTTTGATCGCGTTGCTTCGTGAATCTGATTCAATGGCGATTCGTATAATAGAGGTGATGGGCGGTTCCAAGCAGAAGATCTATCATGAGATCTTAAAAGTAATTGGTGACGAAGCGTCTAACCCAAAGTTGACACCTAGCAAACCTAATGACAGCGGAGAAAGCAACACGCCTGTCCTGGATCAATTCAGTAGGGACTTGACAGTGCTGGCGAAAGAAGGCAAGTTCGACCCGATTATTGGCAGGGATAAAGAGATCGAGCGCATCATCCAGATCCTTAGCCGAAGAACAAAGAATAACCCTTGTTTAATCGGTGAGCCGGGTGTCGGTAAGACTGCGATTGCAGAAGGGTTGGCACAGAAGATTATCGATGGTAACGTTCCTGAGACCATTAAAGGCAAGCGTGTGGTTGCGCTGGATCTATCTTCAATGGTAGCGGGATCCAAATACCGTGGTGAGTTTGAAGACAGGATAAAAAAAGCTGTGGCTGAGATCATTCAGGTTGGCAATATCCTTCTTTTCATCGATGAACTTCATACCATTGTTGGCGCTGGTGCGGCAGAAGGGGCTATTGATGCCTCCAACATCTTGAAACCTTCTCTTGCAAGAGGTGAGGTACAGCTGATTGGTGCCACGACACTTGATGAGTACAGAAAGTATATCGAGAAAGATCCGGCCCTTGAAAGACGTTTTCAACCGGTTCAAGTGGACGAACCTTCTGAAGATGAGGCGATAGAGATTCTTAAAGGACTCCGTCCAATGTATGAAGACCATCATCAAGTTAAGATTACGGATGATGCCATTAACGATGCTGTTAAGTTGTCCAATCGCTATATATCAGACCGCTTCTTGCCGGATAAGGCGATCGATGTCATTGATGAGGCATCCAGTAAGGTCCGTTTAAGTACTTTTACAGCCCCACCAGACATCAACGAGATGGAGAAGCAGATCGCTGATCTTGAAGTAGAGAAAGAGACTTCTATCAAGGATGAAGCCTATGAGCGTGCTGGTGAGATTAAGAAAAAGCAAAATGAAATAGCAGACAAATTGCGTGAAGCCAAGATGGACTGGGAAGCTAAGAGTAGCATGGCGGATCAGGTGGTTGGCGAAGATGAGGTGGCTTCCATAATAGCTGGTTGGACAGGTATACCGATTCAGAAGCTGACTGAAGAAGAAGGGGTTCGTCTTAAAAACCTTGAGAATGTTCTGCATGAAAGGGTTGTAGGGCAAAATGATGCCATCGTAGCGCTTTCTAAGGCCATAAGAAGAGGGCGTGTCGGTCTTAAAGATCCGAAACGTCCGATAGGTTCTTTCTTGTTCTTGGGTCCTACCGGTGTTGGTAAGACCGAACTTACAAAAGCACTCTCAGAGGCTTTGTTCGGTGATGAGAATGCCTTGATCCGTGTCGATATGTCTGAATATATGGAGAAGCACTCAGTATCCAAACTCATCGGATCACCTCCAGGGTATGTTGGGTATGATGAAGGTGGCCAGCTCAGTGAAAAGATTCGTCGTAAACCATATTCCGTTTTGTTATTTGATGAGGTTGAAAAGGCCCATCCTGATGTGTTTAATGTGTTGCTTCAGGTATTGGATGACGGTCATATAACGGATGCTCAAGGCAGAAGAATTGACTTTAAGAATACGGTGATCATAATGACATCTAACGCAGGTGCAAGAAATATTGTAGCACCTAAGAAGCTGGGATTCGCTTCACAAGTGGATGCAGATGCTAATTATACGGATATGAGAAAGAACGTTATGGACGAAGTGAAAAAGTTGTTCAGACCGGAATTTATTAACCGTATTGACGAAACCATTGTATTCCATGCCTTGACCAAAGAAAATATCCGTGAAATCGTTGGTATACTCTTTAAGCAGCTCAGTACAAGAATGGACAAAAATATGGGTATTACTGTTGACCTTGATGAAGCTGCTAGAGATCATCTGGCTGAAGAAGGTTATGATGAGGTTTACGGTGCAAGACCACTTAAGAGAGCGATTCAGCAACAAGTGGAAGATCAATTGGCGGAGCATATACTTGATGGTAAAGTCAAGGAAGGTGATGCTGTGATGATCGGGCTGGCAGATGGGAAACTGACCTTTACAACAAAGGCTTAATGCTATATAATGTGGCTAAATCTAAATAATAACAGGGTTATCCATGGACGTTATTAAGAACGAACGTAATAAGCAGGCTTGAAAGCTTGCAATGGATATCTTTTCGGATTCACAGGAGGAATATAATGGCCGGAATACAAGAACTGATTCGTGTGGAGCAAGGCAATATGATTAGCTTTGGTAACCATGTGATGGACAGCAAACGTAAGATTCAGGATTTTGAAGTGGAAGGCGACATCTACAAAGTCAAGACCTACAGTGCAATGACGAAGTTAGAGAAGAACGGGCGCCTGCTGTTTGAATCAGTACCGGGTACTACCGTGTACAACATGACAGTGGATGAAGACGGTATGAGCTTTGAAGTTGAGGGTGAAGACGATGCCCAGATCACTGTTGAGCTTGAAGCTGATCAAGAGTACAAGATCTTCATTGAAGGCGTACAGGTAGGTAAGATGACAACTAACCTGTCAGGTAAGATTAGCTTTAGCGCGGATTTTGCCACAGGTAATCAGAAAGTTGATGTGAAGAAAGCATAAGACAATGTCTTGTAATATTATTTACATCTTAATTACATGAAAAATAATTCAGTTAAAGCCGTTCGATGAGAACGGCTTTTTGATACTGTAAGGGGAGGTTGTTATGGCAAAATCTAAGACCATATTCGTTTGTACCAATTGTGGTCATGAGACAGCGAAGTGGATTGGACAGTGTCCAGGATGTCGTGAATGGAATACTTTTGTTGAAGAAGTGACCATTACAGGGAAAAAGGGCAAAGCAGCGAGTGCTTCGGGGGTTGTGCCAGCAGGTAGCAGCAAAGTTCAGAGGTTAGGTGAGATCATCATTGACGATGAGGTGAGATTAAGAACCCATATGGGGGAATTGGATCGGGTCCTTGGTGGTGGTATTGTCTCAGGTTCATTGACCCTTGTGGGTGGTGATCCGGGTATTGGTAAGTCCACATTACTGTTGCAAATGTGTCAAAGTATTTCTGATCAAGGACGAAGGGTTCTTTATGTGTCCGGGGAAGAATCTTTGAAGCAGATAAAGATCCGAGGCGAACGACTGGGAGTTACCGGCGAGAATGTCCTTCTTTATGCTGAGACTTCCTTGCAGTACATTGAAGCGGCGGTGAAAAATGAGAAGCCCGATGTATTGATTGTAGACTCCATTCAGACAATCTATTCCGATGATGTGACATCAGCACCGGGCAGTGTTTCTCAAGTAAGGGAAGTGACGTCTGTCATGATGCGTATTGCCAAGCAGTTGGGGTTGTCCACATTCATCATCGGCCATGTGACAAAAGATGGTGCGATTGCGGGCCCTCGTGTCCTTGAGCATATGGTTGATACAGTACTTTATTTCGAAGGGGAAAGAAGCGTTTCGTATCGTGTGTTAAGGGCCGTGAAGAATCGTTTTGGGTCCACCAATGAGATCGGTGTTTTTGAAATGGTTGACTCAGGTCTTGCAGAGGTGACAAATCCTTCTGAGTATATGCTGACAGGGAAGCCGGTTGGGGAATCGGGATCGGTTGTCACTTGTTGCATGGAAGGGACTAGACCATTACTGGTAGAGGTTCAGGCATTGGTTAGTCAGACCAACTTTGGCATGCCAAGACGAACAGCTAACGGTACGGATTATAATCGTGTGAACCTATTGGTGGCAGTACTAGAAAAGAAAGTCGGCCTTCAGCTTGGTTCTTATGATAGTTATGTGAATATTGCTGGAGGTATCAAGGTGAATGAACCATCTTTGGATCTAGCCATTATTTGTGCCTTGGCATCAAGCTTCAGAGATCAGTCGGTGAAGGATGATATGATTATCCTTGGTGAAGTGGGGTTGACCGGAGAAGTACGTGGTATCAATCAATGTGAGAAGCGGGTGATAGAGGCGGCGAAAATGGGATTCACATCATGTATTGTACCGATAGCCAATAAGAAGCATCTTGAGAATGTTAAGGGGATTCGGATTATTGGGGTTAAGAATGTTGATGGGGCTTTGGCGGCGCTTAAGGGTTAGGGTTAGGTCGCAGTCGCCCAGGACGGGGATTCATCTGAAGCCTCAGACATGCTTGCTTCGCAATCAAACTCGTTTCAAGATGAACCCCCGCCCTGGGCGACTGCTCTGTTTCGTTAGAATTGCATGCTTGCTTCGCAATCAAACCCGTTTCAAGATGAACCCCCGTCCTAGGCGACTGCTCTGTTTCGTTAGAATTGCACGCTTGCTTCGTAATCAAACTCGTTTCAAGATGAACCTAACCGTTTCTACTGGCTACTTGGTTTAAATTTTTTTAGTATGCCTGCCTTTGGTTGGAAAAATTATGGTTGAATGAAAGTTTACAAAATATCTCTTGACTATTCTGGTAATTGGACTATAATTAGTTCGAACTTAGATTACGATTGGAGCACTGCTTATCGATAGACGTTGACAATAGCATACAAGTTGGAAGCATCACTGTATAGAGGTTTAGAATGATGGGAAATGACGGCAATAGCCTTTTTTGGCATGTCGACATTTTTGTTTGATAGATTCGCCATATGTATGTGGGTGCTTTTTTTGTCCCGTTTTTATTGAATGTGCAGTGCTTAAGAGGAGAATATGAAAGGTATAATATTATACAAAGTTAACCAACAGGAACTAAATGAGACTTATTATGAGACGAATCGCTTTATTGAAGAAGCGGCTTCTATGGGCATTGAACTCAATGTCTATCGTCCTGACCAGTTTGAAATCATGGTGGACAAGGACAATGAGAAGAGTATTCTTCTTGATGGCCAGCAACTTGAGATGCCGGACTTTGTTTTGCCTAGAATGGGTTCTGGGACGAATTATTTTGCCTTGGCTTTGATTCGTCAGTTTGAACGTCTTAACATTCCTTGCATGAATAGCAGTAGGAGTATTGAAGTTGTTAAGGACAAGCTTTTTGCCCAGCAGTTGATGATTCAAAATAGGCTGCCGGCTCCTAAGACGTTGCTTATGAAATTTCCTGTAGATATTGGATTTATCGAGAAACATTTTTCCTATCCATTGATTATGAAGACTTTATCAGGCTCCCTTGGACGTGGTGTCTTCATGATGGAAACACATAAGCAACTAGAAGATTTTTCCAGAATGCTTGAGATCGCCAATAACAGTCTGAACATCATCGTTCAGGAAATGGTCGAGGACAGTAAAGGTCGGGATCTTCGAGTGTTTGTTGTAGGTGGCAGAGTTGTTGGATGTATGCTGAGACAAGCAAAAGATAATGACTTTCGTGCGAATTTTTCCGCAGGTGGCAGTGTTGAAAGTTATCCTTTGACGCCTGCAATTGAGTGGATTGCTCTTGAGGCAGCAAGAAATCTTGGTCTTGATGTTGCAGGTGTGGATCTTCTGTTTGACGGCGATCATTTTAAAATATGTGAAGTGAATTCTTCACCTATGTTCAAAGGGTTTGAATCATGTACAGACGTGAACATTCCTAGAACTATATTTGAGTATATCAAGACCCGTCATGGAGAGTGAGATTAGGAAAGGCAATATATAATGAAAATAATCATGGGTCAACCGGCGGTGAAAATAACCGACCATACCTATAACATAGAGCAATTGTATTATACGAAAGTGCTGCATGCCCAGATTCATCAACTGGTGAGATATTTCTTTAACATGAGTCCGGAGCGGATTGCAGAACGTTTCTGCCATCTGAATCCAAGTGTGGACAAGGAGCAACTGACTTCTTGGCTTGCCTACAAACCTCGACATATGCAATGGTCTGGCACAGACCTTTTTCATGTGACCACTGAAAAGGGTGAGAAGCGCATGGTTGTTATCGAGACGAACTCATCTCCCTCTGGACAGAAGTCCATGCCGATGCTGAACGATCATGACGAACTGGGTGGCTATCAAAGACTGATCGAGAAGTCTTTTCTTCCGTTGGTAAAGTCTAGAAGGACAATACCTGGTGTCTACGCGGTGGTATATGATAAAAATGAGATGGAAGCTTGTGGGTATGCGACAGCAATAGCCAATGCTGTCAAAGAAGATGTCTATATGGTGACGTATTATAAGGATGATCCAGACCCAAGTGTCAGATTTCAAGGGGAAATCATGCAGATACGTACGGAGACTGGCGAGTGGTTGGACGTTAAGGCTGCCTTTAGATATGTGACCCAAAAGCCATGGAATAGGATTCCTGTTAAGTCGAAGACCTTTATTTATAATCCAATTATTGCGTGCCTTGCAGGTGGAAGAAACAAGCGTATGGCATCTATTGCCTATGATCTTTTTAATAGTGAGCTGCAAAGTGCTAACTTGAAGATCAGGCAGCCGGAGACCATCAATAATGTTAAAATACATGAAGTTGATCTTTGGGTTGAGCGGTTTGGCGGACATGCGGTCATTAAGAACCCATATGCCAATGCTGGCCAAGGTGTTTATACAATAACCAATGCTAAAGAGCTTCAGGCGTTTAAGGAAACCAAACAGGATTACGAAGACTTCATAATCCAGAGTCTGGTTGGCAATTACCACTGGTCAACAGATGCGGCAGGCAATAAATATTACCATGTTGGCATGGTGCCAAATAAGAAGAATGACATCTATGTTGCTGATCTGAGATTTATGATTGCGGCCACTGAGGAAGGTTTAAGGCCTATGGCAATGTATGCCAGAAGAGCTGAAACGCCTTTGACAGAACATCTTGAGCCTGATGCAGATACGTGGGAAATGCTAGGGACGAACCTATCGGTTAAGACAACAGAAGGTTGGGACAGCGAGACAAAACGTCTTAAGATGATGGACACCAAAGATTTTAATATGCTTGGATTGTCCTTGGATAGCCTTATTGAAGGATATATTCAATCGGTGTTATCGACCATTGCTATTGACAAGTTGGCTTGTGAGTTGATTGGCAGTAAAAAAGATCTTAAGCGTAAGTTGTTTACAGCAATGAATGGTGATCCTATACTTTCTGCTGAAATTATGAAAGGTTTATAGCCCGAAACTAATAGTGTGGCGAAACTGCATGCTCTGGGATATCACGGTTAGGTATATACTTTGCGGACTTTAAAGCATTGACTTTACCGAGATAACTGTTATAATGAATGCAATCTAAGAAAATAAAATACGAATTTTGACTGGGGAGCCTTTATGGCTGAGAGGACTTGTTCGACCCATAGTACCTGTTCTAGATAATGCTAGCAAAGGGAGTCGTGATTTTTACAGCTCTTGCTTTGGCAAGGGCTTTTTTAATTCCAGTCAAAGACAATTAAGGAGAGAAATGATATGGCAGATATTAATGTAAGTTTACAAGTGTTACCACGGGTGCCGGATGATCGGATTTATGACGTGGTGGATAAGGTGATTGAGTATATTGACAGTACTGGGGTCAAGTATGAAGTTGGTCCAATGGAGACGACGATGGAAGGGGAGCTTGCACCTTTGCTTGAAATCGTTAAGAAGGCTCAGGAAATCTGTGTGGCTGAAGGGGCGACACGTGTGTTCTCTATGATAAAGATTGACTACAAACCAGAAGGTGTGACGATGGATGAAAAGACTTATAAATATCGCTGATAAAAATTTAGTGAATGACGTGTTGCAAAGAAGTAATCGATTTTTACGAATGGCGGACAAAGGCTACTCGCTGATGTTGGTGGTCGTGCTTATATTGCTATGGCATTTCAGTGTCGCTCTTGGATGGGTGGAAAATTTCATTCTCCCTTATCCAGTAGATGTTGTTAGGACGTTGATCAAGATTCGCTCTGACCTTTGGGTGCACTTGAAGGTAACGATGCAGGAGGCTGTTTACGGACTGGGAATTGCAATTTTGTTCTCTGTGGTTATAGCGTTCACCATGGATCGGTTCGATCAAGTGAAAAAAGCATTGATACCCATATTCCTGGTATCGCAAACAATACCGGTTATCTTGCTTGCCCCCCTGTTTGCAATGATCTTCGGGCTTGGCATGACACCGAAGGTGATCGTGGTGGTTTTAGTGTGCTTTTTTCCAATTGTTATAGGGCTTAATGAAGGGCTTGAGTCTGTGGATCAGGATGAAGTTGATCTGTTGAGGTCTATGGGCGCAAGCGCTTTTCAAATATTTAGTGTTGTTAAGTTTCCCTCTGTTGCCATTAATTTTTTCTCTGGACTTAAGATTGCAGCAACCTATAGTTTTATGGGTGCGGTTATTGGAGAATGGATGGGTGGCAGTACAGGGCTTGGCATATACTACCTGCGAGCGAGAAAATCATTTGACATCAATCGGGTATTTGCAGTTGTGCTGGTCATTGTTGGGGTCAGCATGCTGATTTACTATACAGTGGCGGTCGTACAACGTGTGACCATGCCATGGCATCAAGAAAAGAAGCGCTAAGGCGCTGTTATGAAAGGGTTTTATGATGATGAAGAAAATAGTGGCATTTTTAATGACATTGCTGATGCTTACGACATTGGCAGGGTGTGGCAACACATCAGAGGAAATCTACGACCAACCTGAAGCAGAAGTAGAGGCGGTTGCTAATACGGAAACAGAACCATCCGTAGAGACTGCTGATGAACAAGCTACAGACGATGAATCAGAAGAAACAGCAACAAAAGATAAAGTGACGTTTGTCCTTGACTGGTTGCCGAATACGAACCATACAGGTATCTATACAGCAATTGAAAAAGGTTACTATGATGATGTTAACTTGGAAGTGGAAGTGATTCAACCATCAGAGGGTAGTGCGGAAGCCTTAGTGGCTAGTGGTCAGGCTGATTTTGGCGTATCTTTCCAGGAAACTATTTTAGCTGCTAGAACAGCTGAGAACCCAATCCCGGTTGTAGCTGTTGCCACGATTATTCAAAATAATACATCAGGTTTTGCCGGTTTGGCTGAGAAGGGCATCAATTCACCTAAGGACTTTGAAGGAAAGATCTATGGTTCTTGGGGAACTGAGATTGAGACGGCTTTCATCAAGACGATGATGGCAAAAGAAGAAGCGGATTATAATGCTCTTGAAGTGATGGATATTGTTAGCTGGGACTTTATGACAAGTATCAGCACTGATGTGGATTTCCAATGGATCTACTATGGATGGGACGGTATCGCTGCTGAACAGATGGGTATTGACATATCCTTTATCAAGCTTCAAGATATTGATGAACGACTGAACTTTTACACACCATTGATCTTTACGAGTGAGGCGATGATTACTGAGAATCCTGAGCTGATTAGCCGTTTCTTGGAAGCGACGGCGAAAGGTTATGAGTATGCTGTGGAGAATCCGGAAGATGCAGTGAAGGACCTTCTTAAGCATGCGCCTGAGACGGATGCTGATATTGCTCTGGCTTCCCAGATCTATCTGGCTGATGAATATGTTGCTGACAGTGCCCAGTGGGGTGTGATGGAAGCATCTGTATGGCAGAACTTCAGTGATTGGATGTATGAGAATCAAGTACTGACAACGGAACTTGATGTTGAGAAAGCGTATACGAATGAATTCTTACCAGCAGGCAACGAATGATCATAACAATATAAAATTAGCCATTCATGGCATTGATACCTCTTACGAAGACCTTAAGGTCATTGATGGTATAGATATGGTTCTTAGGCAGGGGGAGTTTGTCTCTGTCTTAGGGCCGTCAGGCTGTGGCAAGAGCACCTTATTCCATATTATCAGCGGGCTATTGAAGCCGGATGAGGGTAAAGTGTTCATAGATGATGAGGACGTAACAGGGAAGACGAATCTGGTCAGCTATATGTACCAGAAAGATTTGTTGCTACCATGGAAAAAAATTATTGATAATGTAGCGTTACCCCTTAGAATTAATGGTATGAGCAAGAAGGACAGCCGTGAGAAAGTTGCCCCTTATTTTGCGGATTTCGGATTAGAAGGCTTTGCTCATTATTACCCCCATCAACTTTCGGGTGGTATGAAGCAACGGGCTGCTATGATGCGCACTTACATGAATGAGCATGATTTGATGCTCCTTGATGAACCTTTTGGACGACTGGATGCCATAACGAAGCTCAAGATGCAGCAGTGGCTAAAAGAAGTGACCCAAAAGATGAATCGGACAATTCTTTTCATTACTCATGATATTGAAGAGGCCTTGTATCTTTCTGACAGAATTTACATATTATCTGACAGACCTGCCAAAGTGATCAATGAGATTCAGGTCACTTTGGATCAGTCGGATTTTCTGACTTGCACCACTAGTGAAGCTTTCAATGATTTGAAGGCGGAGATTATGGGGTGGTTGTAGGCTTTTAGAAGCTCTTGGGGATGTTGTTTCCTGGGGGCTTTTTCTTTTTATTTGGTTGGGTTGGGGTGGGTTGTCATGTCGCAAGAGGCGGTGCCGGGTATTTATCTGAAGCCTCAGACATGCCTGCTACACAGTCGAACTCGTTTCAGGATAAACACCCGGCACCGCCGCTTACTCGGTTTCGCTGGCTTCACGAGGAGATATTGAATGACTTCACTTGACGCAATCCGCTCAATCCCCTATAATCAAGAAAGTATAAATAATACGCCAACCTTTGTTGGTAAAGAGTATTATGGCCTTTAACTATGGCTTTATGATGATGTATAGGGGAAAATAATCTATGAGGGTGGAACGCGGCAGCATTTCTATTTTTCTTGCTGTGACTTATTTGACGTTGATCGTTTTTGTCATGTCCATTGTGGAAGTGACTAGGTATCAGATTGTCAGAGCACAGGCAGAAAGAGTGGTATTATCAGCAACACAATCCGTTTTAGCAGGGTATGACTCTGTATTGAAAAATGAATATGGCATCTTTGCACGCAATCCTGATGACAGTGATTGGTCTTTTGTGGTGGGAGAAAATAATGGTAGTAATATAGAATCGGGGGTCAACCAAGATTTTCAATATTACCTATCTCAGAATGTGAATCAAACAGCAGATAGCTTGGATTATAGCCTGTCGGACAAGCTGATTTTTAAAAGGGATCAAGATGCTTATTATAATATGGCTCCGTTGAAGATTAATACTGCGAATATGTTCCTTACTGAGCCTTTGGTCAGTCAGCAAACAGGGGGATTAGACTACGTCAAAGAAGATATGATGGATTTCATGACGGCCAGGTTGCCGATTATGGCATTTGCGCCTATTCTTGAGAGCTTTGGCGCTGCTCAGAAGTTGGGGAAAACAACGGCATTCATAGATGAGAAAAATGAACAAATAGAAAAGGCAGCTTCAATTGAGGCGCTGTATCTTCAGCTCTATGAATACCTGGATGGTGCTGTCATTGATGAAACATCAGGTGCAATCACTATGCAGGATACGAACTATTTGAATCGACTCAGTCCTACAGCTGGTTCGGACTACCGATCCCATTTGCCGCCTGATGTAACACTAAATCAGGCAAATAACATCTACAGCTGGCTTGAGGATTATCAAGAAGGCTTTAGTCGTATCATTCAAGGCGTGGATGGTCTTGGGAATCTCTACAGGAGCTATGAAGAAGCATCCGAGGATCTGGAGGCTCTTGAGGGTGACATAGAACAGCTAGAAGAGGATATCAAGTCTTATAATAAGAAGCTGAAAAACGTCAATAATAAGATTGATAAACTCTACGACGCAGATGGTCATTTGTTGCCTGGAAAGGACGCCACCTTAGAAAGCTACAAAGAAAAAAAGTCCAACTATAGAACGAAATTATCAGGTTATAAAACAACCTTAGAGGTCAAAGAGGATGATAAAGAGGCCGTTGAGGATAAGATGGATGATTTGACAGATCAGATGAAGCAAAAAATCAGTCGAATCAACAATGGACAGAGCATGGTAGATGGTGCGTTGCCTAACATAGAAGCATTGACTTCTGGCGATGACAGTTACTTGTCAGTCATTGAAAAGGCAACAGAGGTCGTTGCGACAATCGTTGAAGAAGGCGTTGATCTTTCAATGTCTATCAATCTTTTTTTGGCAGAGTCAGAAGCAAATCAAGAAGACTATATCAGTGCCAGCTATACCCAGAGCAAGATGGAACTTGAGGCGATCAGAGACAGTTATTCTGGAGATTCAGAGGATTTTAAGATAAAGAACAATTTGTCCTATATCCAGGAGATTCTAGAACATGATATAGGCATATTAGAAGACTGTGACGATGATGTGGCTATTGTAACGGATAACTACAGTAAACGTTTGGTCGATCTAATGACGGATGAGGCGGTTGATAAGGATGATCTGAAAGATATTATAGATATTACTGGTGGTACAGATGATTTTTATAAACAACATTTAAAGGATCTAAGCTGGTTGAGTGAGAAAGAAGCCAATGAAATATTGCCGGCTCTTGATAGGTTATCCGATGAAATTGTCGATTATAAGGGTGGTCCATTACTGGATTATGACGGTTATAATTCTAGTGGTGAATCAGAGGAAGAAAAGACGAAAGCTCTGGCGGTGGTTCAAGGGTTTAAAGATTTTTTGGCCAGCTATAGCGTAGAGAAAATACTGCTGGAAACAAAGGTGGATACGCTAACGTTGCCATCAGGACTAATATCAGAGGCCTTTGGCACTCAGGTGCAAACATCGGCTACTATGCCGGATACGAACCTGGAGACAGACATCACAGAGATAGAATCCGTGGATAATCAAGCCTATATGGGCGCTGGGAGTGAAGCAGAGGGGATAACGGTTGTTGATGATCTTAAGGCGCAAGTGCTGATTAATGAATACGCGGTCCAGATGTTTCGGTCTACGGCGGATGCTCATCGAGATGGAGTAGAAACTCTGGCAGGATACAGCAAGACGGCTCGTTCGTATCCGACAGAGCTGGAGTATATTTACACCGGTATTCAGGATTCGGGTGCAGCGATCAGAAATGTCAGCATTAAGATCTTCGCTACAAGGGTTGCCTTTAATTCTGTTCACTTATCGACGGATGTAGCTAAAAGAACGACGATTATGAATTTGGCGACGATGATAGCAGGGTGGTGGACTGCGGGTATCGGTGCCATAATAATTGCGCTTGTTATAGGGTTATTATGGGCAATGGCTGAGAGCCTGTATGATTTAAGACAATTACTTAAGGGGGAAGATGTACCACTCTTGAAGACCTCCGCTACATGGATAACCAGCCCTGAAGGAATAGCTTCAGCGGCGGTATCCGGTGCAGCGGATCTGGTGATAGAGACTGCGAATTATGGTTTGGATTATGCGTCAAATTCGGTGAAAAATAAGGTTGAGGCCCTGGGGGAACAGGTCTCGGATGAAACTGAAGCGTACTTGACTGATGCCATAGAAGGGGTCTATGCAGATGCTGTGGGGATGGCTTCGACCGCTGCTGAGAATGCCGAACAAGTTTTCTATGAAGTTGTAGACCTGGCTTTAAGAAGCTATATGGATGGGACTGCTATGGTGAATCCGGATTCATTTGCTGACGCAGGAACACCCCTTCATACCTTACTTAGTGAAGTGATTGAAGAAATCATTCAGGTCATGGATGATCAAGTTGAAGTGACCTTTGGTAAGTTGATTGAACTGAAGCAGGAGATATTGTCCAAATTTTTGACACGACTTGAAAGTGTGAAAAACAGTGTTATAGATCAAGTGACAGCTAAGGCCCTAGAACCCGTAGAAGCAGGGGTGTCTGCCCTATGTGATGAAATCGATGATATGAATAGTAAAGGTAAAGAAGTAACCAGACGGTTCGTTGAACAAAGAGTGGCTTCTGTCACATCACAAACAACAGAAGTACTGAAAAACAAGACTGGGGATGCAGCGGGAAGTCAATCAACAGTGGAAAAGAATAGGTTGATTCCTGCTGTATCCTACGAGATGTATATCCGATTATTCATGTTGATGGATTACGATGGTTTGGACGACCGGGTCGTTAGGATGCTGGACTTAATAGATTACAATATGGCCTATACACGTCTTGGTGAGGGCTCGCAAGTAGAAGGAAGCGACCTGACATTACAGACGTACGGTGTAGATTATATGGCTGAAGTGGACTTTTCTTTGAGCTATATGTGGATTAATCTGGCGATACCAGGATTGAAAAATAAGGCAACTGACAGTGTCTATACAGTGCCTGTATCTGCGAGGAACGGTTATGAATAGGCGATATAGGGGTGTGATGACCATTGAAGCGGCAGTGGTATTTCCTTTTGTGATGCTGGTGCTTGCGACACTTTTGTATATGGCAAAAGTGATCTATATCCAGGATCAGGTGCATTCGGCATTGATGACCACAGCCCACGAATTGTCAGTTGATCTATATGCAGTTGATAAAATAGGTTTAACGGATATACAGCAAAGTGCTTATAGAGAGGGAGCAACATCCCTTGGAAGTCTATCAGAAGCACAGTCGGACATTACAACCAGTGGATCCGAGATTGTATCAGTGGTGGACCAAGCCGTAGGAGATGTCATGGCGTTTCAGATACCAGAGTCCCTGGATGGTAATGTCGATTGGGAAGGTGGGCAGGAGTCCCTTGTCGATCAGGCGAAGAAGGTTGTCACAAATGGACCCGCTATGATCACGGCGGTCAGTGAGAATATCCAGACAATTACCAGTGTCATAAAGAGTCTTTACAGTCAAGGGGCGGGTCATTTGACGAACATTGCTTTGATGGAAATGGTTGATTTGGCCAATGGGGTTGTTGCCAAGGAATTGTCAGAAGTTATGATGTATCAACAGTTGCCGAAGACATATTTGTCTAAGTTAGGTGTAGCAAATGGAGGGGAACTTGACCTGTCAATGTCCTCTGTAATGCTCTACGATGATACGATTACCTTAGTTGCCGTCTATGAGATCGATATTCCCTTTGGCCAAGATTGGTTGATAGGCAATATTCCTGTTATGCAGAAGGTGACAGTAAGGAGTTGGACCGGTAGTTATGGCAGTGATGAGATTAAGCAGCGGATTGCTAAAGATAGCAGTGAAACGGAAAAAATATATTATATATCCACTGGAGATTCGTCCAACCATAGTTACCATGTATTGACCTGTCTGAAAAAGCCACTGACGATTTCAACCTATCATGAAGAAGTTGAGGAGAAAGGTAGAAAAATCTGTAGTTATTGTAATAACCATTTTACTGCAAAGGACCATGATGAGGTCTATTTCACCTCAAGTAAGGCGGCGATTCACCTAAAAGATACTTGTCCGATAGTATGTGCCAAAGGGATCATTGCGGTGACAGAAGAAGAGGCCATCAATGTCTATGGCAGACAACCATGTAAGAAAGCTCATTGTGTGGCTGAGTTAAAGGGGGAAGAGGAATGAATTTGATTGTTGCGATGGTATTGATCATTGGCTGTGGGATGTGGTTGTTCTTTGAGAAAAATTTCATTCAAAATACTAAAGGTAAGTGGGTAGCTATAAGTCTGATGGTATTGGTTTTGCTGTTGGTCCATGGTTTATCAAGTCCGATCTATGGTGTGGGGAGGGGGTACTACATTTATATGTCCTGTACTGCGTTATTGGTATTGATTGCCATCTATGATTTTTTGTTATTGGAGGTGCCGGTAACATTAATTGGCATGATGATTATGGTTAGCCTTACAGTGGCATTTCAAGGAGATGTGATCAGTAACATCAAGGCTTTGGTAATAGGGCTAGGCATTATTGCTATTATGTCGCTGGTGAGCCGTTTGACATCCGGTGCTATGGGGCTTGGAGATGGTTTGGTTATTGGTGGTGTTGCTTTGCTGATGGGGTGGCAGCATGGTTTATATGTGCTGATTGTAGGATTGCTTTTAGCTGCGGTTACGGGAGTGTTCTTGATTATCATCGGTAGTAAAAACAGGCGGAGTCAGTTGCCCTTTGTACCATTCATCGCGTTGGCGCATGTTAGCGCTGTTGTTATTGCCTTTGCTGTAAATTGTTGGAGGTGAGCGTATGGGTAGGAATAGAGTTGTCTTAAAGGGGAATTTGACCATCGAAGCTTCTATCATTATGCCTGTGATTTTGATTGTCTTATGCATACTTATTATGTGTACCCTAGGGGTGCATGATCTGTATGTCATGAAAAGCTACAATAGGCTTCAAACAGACGCTTATGTCATAACAGGTCAAGAGGATGGGACGGGTTATGCGATCAGTACTTTTATGGGGGTGTTAAACCAATCGACAGAATATAAGGATGGTCTATTCGAAAATAGTGCCGTATCCAATGTGACAAGCAGGGTGGACCTGCTGTTCTGGGATTATAGCATTGATTTGGATGAAAGCATCAGTGGGAGCACCATGAAACCAAAAGCATACATCAGGGGAATTGATTTGGTAGATGATGCGAGCGATCTCTGGTCAGTGACTAGGGAGGTCAAGGACAAAATAAGAGAAGATATTGAAGGCATTGAGACAATAGTGCAACCCTGATATGTTTTGTTCCAATTCAATAACGGCGTGGTCAAATAATATTTAGGAAATTATTTCTAGCTTCTAATAGGATGTTAATCTTTTATGTGTAAGATACAGGTAGTAAGAGGTTAATTGCGAACATAACAGAAGTGCGATGTACGACGTTAGTGCATACTTAGGCAGTTAGAAAGGCGGAAAAGTAATGAAAGAGATGAAATTCAGTGGGAATGTATTGTTTGGTCTTATATTAATAGCAGTGGGAGCGATATCCCTGCTTAGTGGGCTGGATTATTTTGACTCCTGGCATATATTCAGTACATATTGGCCTTTGGTCATAGTATTAGTTGGTGTTAAGCACCTGATTGATCATCGTTCCAATACAGTGTTTGGAGGTATACTGATATTACTTGGTGCCTACCTTCAGATGGAGAAACTGAACCTATGGAGAATTCACCATATTAATATCAAAGAACTATTGATTCCAGTATTGATAATATTAGTAGGTGTCTATTTCATACTTCCAAAGAAAAGTGCAAGAAAAATAGAGGAGAAGCAGGAAGTAAAAGCGGAGGCTGATTCGTCAACGACAATTAACAAGGCGGATGATGAAACAAATAATACGAATGATAACATGAAAGAAGAGACATCATCTACACATGATTGACACAGTGTTTAGGTATAATGAAATTACAATTGAGAAGGTCGTGGAAATGTAATGACACATACCGTCGCATAATTTTTGAGGTGTCAATATGCAAGTAGATATCACCGGAATTGAACAACAATATGAACATATCGTATCTTTGGTAAGCCGTTTGGCAGACTATGGACCGTTTGCGGGGATTTTGCTGGCGATGGCAGAGTCCCTTTTTCCGCCGTTGCCTTTGGTAGCCATAGTAACTGTCAACATCATAGCTTATGGCTTCGTTTTGGGCTATTTATACTCGTTTGTAGGTACTTTGGTTGGTTCCTATCTTATGTTCCTTATTATCAGCACCTGGGGAAAACGGCATTTTGAACATATGGTGCACAGAAGCAGCAAGTTTGACCGTCTCCTTCATTGGATTAAGGAAAAAGGTTTCGTGCCCTTATTTGTCCTTATGACTTTCCCTTTTACACCATCCATCGTAGTTTGCGGATTGGCTGGGCTTGCAGGGGTGAAGAATGACGAATATTTCTTTGCATTACTTTTTGGGAAAATGATTATGGTATTTTCTCTTAGTTATATTGGGTATAATATTACTTCATTCTTTACCAAGCCGATTCGCTCTGTATTGATGATTGTGATGATAGTCTGTGTTTCCTTTATCGGTAAGAAAGTCGTTGCGTGGTATGAAAAAAGAATTGATATAAGGCATAGTAAAAAGTCATAATAAACCGTAAAAAATAAAAAGTGAAGAAAATGTAAAAAAAATGTTGGAAACCTATTGACGAATGATTTATGGGGTGATATAATTCTCTTCGTTGCCGCAGTGAGGTACACGTAACACAGCGCTGATAAAGCAGTTGTATGTTGAAGAAATGTTGTTTTACAATACATAGGGGTATAGTTCAGTTGGTAGAACGTCGGTCTCCAAAACCGGATGTCGTGGGTTCAAGTCCTACTGCCCCTGTTGTCCATTTAGGACTGGGAAAATCTCCCGGGCGCATAGCTCAGCTGGGAGAGCACCTGCCTTACAAGCAGGGGGTCACAGGTTCGAGCCCTGTTGCGCCCATTGAGTTTTTGACTCAATAATTTCATATGGCGATGTAGCTCAGCTGGCTAGAGCATACGGTTCATACCCGTAGTGTCGTTGGTTCGACTCCAATCATCGCTATTAGAATTTAGACTATGAGATATAACCATTTCATAGTCTTTTTTTATGTGTTTTTTTATTAGAATCTTTGTTAGTAGTGTCGAAATCATAACCGCTTGTAGTAGATTCTATCCAGCTTATAATGCTTATCATTACCCATCAGACGATAGGTGTTGGCTATGTGCAAATATCCGTCCGTAGTGTTGATGCTGGAATGACCCATATATATCCTTAAGCTGGAAATATCACCACCACCAACGATGTAGCAAGTTGCAAATGTGTGCCGGAGAAGGTGGTATTTTAAATGTGTAATACCTGTTTTCTTTTTTAAACGTGCAACAAGAGATTTTAAGCCTTGATATTCCAGTTTAGTACCTTTAATAGTCTGCAATGCAAAGGTATGGTCACAGTCTTTACGGTAAAGGTATATGAAATCATAAAGGTGCATCTTCAACATGGTAGGCAAGGGAACATATCTGTCCTTACTACCTTTAGCGTCAACTATCTTAATGTTTCGGTTAGTGAAGTCTATATGGTTTATCTCCAAGTCCATGACCTCGGATATCCTAAAGCCACAATCCAGCTGTAAGTGGATGATGCACCAGTTACGTAAACCAACAAAGGTTTTAAGGTTAAACTGCTTATCTATCAGGTCAACTTGACTCTCATATAGTGGTAACTCTACGTGGCGCTCAGGTCTGATTAATCGCATCTTCTTACTGATATCTTTATCTATATGGTCTTGGTCAAACAACCACTTCACAAAGCTTTTAACCGCCCTTGTGTACGTGAGAATTGTTCGCTTTTTTAGCTTCTTAGCTTCATCAGGCGCACCAAAGCCAGTATCTTTGTCTTTCTTTCGCAAATACCCCACATAGCTATCATATAAGCTTGCAGTAATATCATTAACGTCTAAATCTATCTTGCCTTGATATTCTAGGTAGTCAATAAAGTATTTCAATGTATCTCTATAGTGTTTAACGGTCTTTTCCGCATTGTACGCTTCTTGGTAGTTTAAGAATGATTCAATTGCTATTGTTATCTTCATCTTCTTTACTCTCATCTTTCTTTACTTCAACGTAGTTGATTTGGTTAGTGAAACCCTCTGCATTGATATCAACGACTGATTGATGCTGAATATCAGGGAATATTTCAGCGATCAGTGATGCTTTTTCTTCATTTGTCAGCAATGACTCGGTGACTTTTGGTTTATTCAAGTTACGACTAGACCAATAACGCTTCTTTCCCTTGGTAACAACCGCCAATTCCTTGGTGATATACTTAGTGATGTAGTTGGCAGCCTTTTTTGTATCTTCCACAATCTGTATATCTGAATAACCATAGTTATACTTACCCATGTTATATATCAAACGACATTTACCGATTAGGTTAGAGGGGATATTCTCAGCTTTGAATACATATTTGCCATAGCTATAACGACCACTATTAACCATTTCAACATTGGGAATATCAGAAAAGAGTCCATGAAAGTGAAATGCTCCATCTCCATGTAACTCAGGTACAACAACATACTTCATATCAGGATTATCACGTCTTATCCAGTCTAAGAAAGTCTTTAATGCATCAGTACAAGATTGGAAATCATACCTATCAACCTTGCTATTAAATGTTAGGGTTACAAAGTGTGACCATTCGTTGGCTCTTGTCAGCTCATAAATCTTATTGATTGAACGATTCATACTGGTAACAATACTCCTATCTTTATCTTTCGGTTTATCAGGCTTTATCTTCTTTACTTTTTTATCTTCATTATCTTCATTATCTTTATCTTTAGGCTTATCAATAGTTTCTATATCTTCTTTTGGTTTGCCTGAATTGATTGGTTTATCATAGAATCTGTATTGCTTTTCAGTACCGTAATCGTAAACTTTAACGTTGTACAATATGGCACCTCATAGATGTGTTGGTTAAGCATTACGCTTAAGTGTTGCTATCGTCAAGTATTAAGAGGAGGGGTATTTGCGTTCCAGCCAGAGAATGAAGCCAGCGTTAGCCAGTACTGGGATTGAAGCCAATGCAACAGCCCATGCTATAAGTTCTTTTAGTCCGTCCACAAATCCACCTCTTTCTTATGAGTCGGCTATCGTTGTATCATCTAGTTGCTGTTTATTCATGAATTTTTGAATGAATTTGTCCAATCTGGTTGGGTTAATCACACAATCGGTTTCCCATTCCTTGAATTGTTCATCAGGTAAATCATAACGCCAGAGTGAATCGAAATACTGGTAATATGGTTTACGATTAAAGTAAGTTGTCCCCCAGAGAAAGAACACATACTCATAGAAATCTGTTGGCTTCTGGGTCATAGGGTCAATGTCTATAAACTTTTTAATCTTCCTGATTCTGGTTATGTGTTTTCTAGTGATGAATGATAATATTATTGACCTGTCCATGATGTACATATTGTCATATACACGACGGCAATTAATATTCAAATCCTCATAGCTATGAGAGATTAGAACAATATCATTCCTTGTTTTGTGAGTGGTTTTGAAATGTCCCTGATATCTTAGGTATTGTATGACGTGTTCCGGCAAGGTTTTACGGTTAGAGAAATTCTCATGAGATTCATCATCAAGTATCAATGAATCGATAATATTCTTTCGTCCGAAATCCTTCTTAATGTCCAGCTTCTTAGTTCCATAGATAGGGGCAGTAGAAAGCACTTCCTTGTATCTAGGCTTTCGAAATCGGCTCATTTTGCGTTTCATTTCGTCATAGGCTAACTTGGCTAAATATGTTGTTTTACCAGTCCTTTTATTAGCGAATATGAGGGTCAATCCATTAATATTAATAGGTCTTGTAAACCATAGCTTTAGTAGAAAAAGCGTTATGATAATTGTTATCAGTTTCGTCATGTTTATCCTTCCTATGTGTGTACATTAAAAGAGAGAGGGAAGGGGGGCGGGGCGAGCCACTACGGGCTACCCCTTCCCCCATCCCCCTCTATCATTTACGGTTGGGTGTTAAGCGAACATACCTTTAACGACACCGACCATCTTAGTACCAACAAATGCTACAAGACCGATAACCACGAGTGCGAGACCAAATAGCAATGGTTCAAAGCTAAGTGTGAAATCCCATGCCTCTGGTAAAAGTCCTGTGTATGTAGCAGATGCTAATACAGGGGTAACACCGTCAGACTGTAAAGCGGTGGATGCGTCAACAGAACCACCGATAAACATACGCCATACGTGCATTACTGCAAGCCATACTGTTTCCATAGTGCGTTCTCCTTCCTTAGAATCGTTTTTTAGTTCGGCTACCTATAAGGAATGAAAAGAAAAATCTTCCCAAATCGTATATACCTTTGAATAGACCGAGAATTATAATAACTGACAGTATCCACATATAATCGATTGAGCCTATGCCATCAGGCACGACTGTCATTTGTATGGCACCATCAGATGTTATCTGTGTTACTTCTACTGTTTGTACTTCATATTCACCAAACATATATGTCACAAATTCTGTCATTTGTTCATGTACTGTCTGGTTGTTGTTTCCATATGTTGGGTTACTCACTTTTTCCCCCTGGTATCATATTTTTTGCAATTGCGACACCTGCCATTGTTCCAATAATTAATATGAAACCAGCTATAATCATTTCACCGTAGGTTATGCCTAGTTCGGGAATAAGTTCCAGCTTCATTGGTTCAAGTATCATGTTACCGACCATATCAATGATCATATTTATATTGTCCATTACGCCCATCAAGTCACCAACTTTACAAAGAAGAATCCGATACCAACCACCAATACCATGACGGCAGATGAAACAACGAATAATAAAAGATAATTTAGTGGATAAGGGAACATTGCAAAGAGCATTGCATATACGGCTAATGCATCTTGTGCCTGTGTTATCATTTCTTTATAAGAACTGGTTACATCTTCCAAGTCCTCATAGTTTTCAAGTGCTATATCTAAATCGGTATCACTATCGGATGCCGATGTGTAACCATAAGTAAAAGTATTACTATAAAGACCTTGTTCAAAGCCGAGTATATTGGTCTGAGTTATTTCATAGTAATAGGTCTTATGCCACTCTGGTTCGAAGCCATACCCGACCTCAGTTTCAACCATTCTTTGTAAGTCTATGCCTGTTAAAGTGGCATATTCTTCTGTCTGGTCTTCGTTACTAATATGAATGGTCAAATCCTCATAATCAGAGACAATAGAGGTAATGCCCATTGTTGTTTCATTGTAGACGATTGAAAAGCCATCAAAGATAACGTCACCATCTTCCTCGACTGCAACAGGTTCATAAGCACGAACAATGTTACTAGAATAGGCGAAAAGTGTTGTGATTAGTTCCCCATCGTCATACATTGGAACCTCATAGCGATAACCCTTGGCTTCATCATCGTAGAGGGGCGAGGGATGGTATATGAATGAATCAATTCCTTGTGTAAAATCAAAGGGTCCAGCATATTCAATAAGGGTATAACCTTCAGCTAACATTTCATCGGTGCTTATTTCTGCATCAGCACTACTTATTTCAATAATTCTTAGACCTCCTGTTGTATATGCAGAACCATATCCAGTGATATCAAATTCTACACCGCTATATACTGTAGTGACTAATAAAGATGGCTCACCATAATCAAGTATTATCTCCCCTGTTTCGGGGTCTACATCCCATGAATCGGTTGTATCTAAATCATAATACTGATAGCGGTAAATATAAGGACTATCACCAAAACTTACACCGCCATGTCCATTAGGATAATCTGATATTGTAGAAATACCACTAAACCAATACTTGTCGCCACTAGATAAGTAACCACCTGTATCATCATAGTACGCATATGTAAATAATTGTTCTGGTTCATAGATATCACCAGTATAAGTTACATTGGATATTAACCCTAAAGTATCACTATTAATATTCGGCATACCTATAAATACAGGAGAGTGAGAACCTACAACGAAGTACTTATAATCAGTTGTTTTATCCGTATATACAATTGCACGATACTCATAATCTTGTAATTCAGATAAAGATGATAAATCAATAGAACCAATACTTGCAACATCAGACCATGCAAAAGTATCTATACTCATAAAGCCTATACTGATAGATAGTGACATCATAAAAATCAGTAAACAGGATACAATCTTGTTTTTCTTCATATTAGTTATCCCTTCATATTAGTTAGATTCAAGAAAGACAATGCAAGGAATCGAACCTTGTAAACCATCCACATGGCATTGCCTGTAAAGTAAGATAAGAGTATATCTGATGACACTTAAGTCTTGTCAGCGTTATCGTGTGACCTTCTGCAATCCCTCGGACTTCACATAGAAGCCTTTAGCCCCAGCACTAATCGCAAGCTGGACTGTGATTGTATCCATCGGTTTTAAGCCAGCAATCTGGGTTGTGTCCATGGTATCGGCAACAGTAATCTGCATAGGTTCCATATCAGCGTCAAGAAGATGAAGCTTATTAACAGTGTAAGAATTACCTTGGTATTCTTTTTGCTCGTATTGGTGTTTCAAGAAGATGAATTGCTCTTTAGTTCTAATCATGGGTATAGTCTCCTTTAGGTTATATATTAGTTAGTTAAACGTCTGTCAGACGGATGCAAGGGGCGTTGCCCCTACAGACCCCACACCGCCGAGGGCGAGGGGTTGCCTTTATGAATCCGCTGAGGTGTATTGTGTCACAATGCCCACGCTGATGGTCGTTGGTCAACCCCCAAGCGATAGCGTTTATTGGTTACTGTCAGCACTATCAAGGGTAAACGTTGCTACTACGTAGCCCTTGACAGGCTTCTATGAAGGCTTGAACCATCGTATTCTGTAATAACAATGTCTTTGTCAGTGTCTAAGAGCCTGATGTATGGAAAAGCAGAGTCTTTGACAATGTCCGAGTAAAACCAGAATGCTGGTTCTGGTGTCCTTGCGGTTAGTAAGTTAACCCAAGGCTTGGAGAGTTCGTTTTTTATCTGGACTTCATACATGAACAAGCACCTCACCAAATGCACGAAATACAGCATTCAGGTCATAACCATCCATGTGACTAAGTTCATAATGTACAATTCCATCTCTTACCATTGTCTCGTAAGCAACGAGATATGTAGGAATATACTTATCATCACAATACGCCATGTGCTTAATGACTGTTTGACGCTTGTTAATTGATTTAATGGTAATAATGTCAGCGTCTAAGTCGTGGGTAATACCACAGGCTTTTAACATTGCATCTGCTTGATATTCGTCAGTCTCGGGGAATCCTTTAAATAATACTGTCATTCTCTTATCTCCTGTTTTGACTGGTGTACCTGTTAGTGGTACAATTGGTTTTGTTCAATGATTCGTATACATACTACGGTTTTCCGTAGCTCTTGAATAAGAGTATAAACTACGGATATCCGTATGTCAACAATTTTTTTTCGGAGGGAAATATAATGGCTGATAATTACGCGGATGTAGCACAAAGATTTGAAGAATGGATGACTACCTTCGGGCTTAACGGTTCGATAATAGAACGTGAAACAGGAATCAGACAATCTAACGTCAGTGATTGGAGAAATGGAAAATCAGTACCATCAGGGCAATTACTCATAAAACTGCATGATTTCTACAAACTACCGATAGGCTACATTCTGACAGGTGAGGAAATAGATAATGATGAAATGAACATCATAAAGAAATATAGAATGTTAGATGCTGGGAATAAAAAAAGACTAGCCATAGAATTGGCTAGACTTTATGATTTGCAGAATATTGACGAGTAGGGGATAATTCCTCTACTTGTTTTTTTATGCCGTCAAATCGTTGCGAACATTGGTGGTCATAGTTACAGAACAATATAATATACCGTTCAAGTTCCTCGATGTTTTTTGTTAGTGTTTCTACGTCCAATTATTCACCATCCCTTATTTTTATACCAGTAGCGATTGACACCATTATACATCAGGTTGCATACGCTGACAAGAACATATGTTCGCATAGATTAAAAGTGTCGGCATATCTTCAGTGACAATTAAGCTACTTATTAAGTGCAAATCACACAAAATAAAGTTCATTGGATTCACTTCACAACCTTAGTGCCGAAATAAGGGGTATTTTGATGTTTTTAATTCATACCCGTAGTGTCGTTGGTTCGACTCCAATCATCGCTATTATTAGATTAAGGCTACGATTTATAATTATTTCGTAGTCTTTTTCGTGCGAATTTTTTTGCCATTCCTGTAATGATTGCTTTTTATTATCACTAACGGCTATATAGGACAAATTAATCATCAATCGGTACAATAAGCTTGCGAACAGGTCTTTCGGCAATTATACTTGCATTAGTATGATGGGGAACATACTACGGTTTTACTAAATAATTAGTGAGGGAGTCTCTATGATTGCATTAATATTATCCGATGATAAGATATTACGGACAAGAACATATAAAGCATTACAGAAGGTCAATAATGTCAAGAGAATACTTGAGACAGATCAAATAAGAGAAGCAGAAAGGATTTTGCTGACGCATAACGTACATCTATTTATTATTGACTTGGGCATTTGCAATGATGAAGGATATACTTTTTTGACCTCGTTAAGACAGAGGAACAGCTTTCAGCTGACTTGGACGATGGCGATTGGTAATCGCATTGAAGATGTGGATGAGTTGATGGATGGTTATAATAGAGGTCTTTTTCATCGATATATTGTCAAGCCGGCACCTGTAACGCTTATTACAGAGATGGTAGAAGACTTATTAAGGAAGAAGCTGGTCGACAGTTGCGAAAGAAAACGATTGAAGATTAGAAGAAAGTCTGTCGATCATTATTTTAACTATGATGAGATACTTTTTGTTGAAACTGTTGAGAAGATGTCATATATTCATACACCTTTTGGCAAGCAGAAAGTAGGACGCATCACTTTGGGTGAGATGGAAGAAATGCTTGATGATGAGTGCTTTCAGCGGATTCATAGGAGCTATATCGTTAATACTGAATACATTGACTTCATAGATAGGCAAAACAACCAGAGTCTAATAAAGATTAAGTATTTTGACCATATGATACCCATAGGACGTACATATAAGAATGTTGTTAGTTTAGTATAAGCTAGCGTCTTATTGATGAACATAATTATGAATTAGTAAAGTATAAGTTCGTTAGATTTGATCTATATAGCCACCGAGTACGGTGGCTTTTTTTAGTTAGTGCAGTTATAATGAAGATACAAAAGGGTTGCGCTTGGTGTTGGTAAGTAAAAGCGGCTATGGAGAAGGAGGTTTCCTATGAAAGTTCTGTATGATTATCAAATTTTCAGGAAGCAGCGATATGGTGGTATCAGTCGTTATTTTACCAATCTAATAAAATATGCGGAAGAGGATGATGTAAGTGTTCCTTGTTTTCATTCTAAGAACTACTATTATAATCAGCATATTGGCGGTTATGATCATAAGTATGAGAGTATGATATTTGAGTATATCAATGATGTGATTTCCAGACGTCTCACAATACAAAGGCTAAGTCGCGGCGATGTTGATATTTTTCATCCTACGTATAACGATCCTTATTTTCTGAAGCTTATCAAAGATCAGAAAATGGTGGTAACGGTTCACGACCTTGCAATAGAGCGTTATCCGCAACGTTTTAATGATTCGGATGCCTTTATCGCTAGAAGGCGTCAAATATTGGATGCAGCAGATCATATCATTGCTGTTTCCAATAACACTAAGCGTGAGTTGATGGATTACTATGATGTTCCGGAACAACGGATTACTGTGGTGTATCATGGTTTATCAAAAGAATTTGGGAAAGTGAATATACGACTCAGGGGCTTACCTGAAAGATACCTACTCTATGTAGGTCAAAGAAGAGGTAATAAGAATTTCGGGCGTTTTGCTGTAGCGTTCTCTAAACTCATACAGACAGAGAAAAATCTCTCGCTATTATGTGTTGGTGGCGGTGAAATAACAGACGAAGAACGAAGCACTATTACTAAGTTGGGTCTAGAGAAGAGGGTGCAACAAAGGAACTTGAATGATGCAGTGCTTGCAGCTTGTTACAAGCAAGCGGAAGCATTTGTCTATCCATCTCTTTATGAAGGGTTTGGCATACCTATCTTAGAGGCATTTGCCATGCATTGCCCGATTATTCTAAGTGATATAGGCAGCTTTAGAGAAGTGGCAGGTGATTACGGTACATATTTTAACCCTCAGAATATTGACAGCATATATGAAACCCTAAAGTGGATGATGAATCCTAAGAACAAAGCTCTTATTGAAGAAAGAGTTCAGAAAGGGGCGGAGGAGCTGACGCACTTTACCTTGGAAAATACCTATCTGAATACCAGGAAAGTATACAGTAAATTACTAGATAAAGAAGCGGAATGATAACCCGCTTCTTTTTTTGTTCACCTTTATTCGCACAAGCCGTCGCATCCTTTGTCAATAAGAAGTTCTTCAGTTTCGTCAAGACTTAGACCTATATTGAACGCATGAATTAGTACGGTGTCCCTGAGTACTTTAATGTACAAGGGGCTGTTGCCGGATAACTTTAATAATCTGTTGGTTTCATTTAGTGGTAACTGCATGAAAAGGCAGATTTGAAGGATCTTATCTCGACTCGGTTTGCGAATACCGCGAAATATTTGATAACAATAAGAGCTGTCTATATAGGTGCCGTTGATGATATCTTTGATTGAATAGGGCGAATTACGCTGTATTAGAACAAGTTGCCCGTGGAAATCATCTTGATCGAAGATATCAACGTGACTGTAGATGAAACCATCAAGATCGGTGGCTTCCTGTAGGTTGCGTTGTAGACTTTCCGTTGAGTGGAGGTGATCTTTATAATTGTTCATAGCAACTCCCTTATTATGTCATATATAGCCCTCTTGAGTGTGATTATATCTTTCTATGAATATGTAAGTCAAGTTAAGGTTTATAATATATTCTATTTAATAACAATTATCAATTAACGAAGATAAGTTGCGGCGGACATTCAGGTCTAAAGTCCTAGAAACATCTTGACAATGATAGGTATTATCGTTATACTGAGGTCATTCTTGAGGAGAATGTGATATAGTATATAGTAAAAAAGATATAAAGAGAAAGTCTTAAGGTGTAAGGCTTAAATTGACACTTTAGCCTTATTGACGTAATGGTTACATGATGTTAGCATTAAGATGCCAATATCCTATTGAGCCTAAGAGAAAAAGCTGTGTATAAACATATATATATATACATATATCATCTTTGGATGGTGTAAATCAGCTAGAGAGTATTGAATGAAAGATATCCTTATTTCAATAAATCATTCAATAAAAAAATAACAATCAACTTTTCATGACGACTTCGTAGAATGACATAATGGCCAAGAGTAGTAGATAGCTGTTGATTGGACATGAATTACAGATAAACCTTTAGGTGTTGAGGGATGCCTGAACGTTGTTTTTCTGTGGTTTAATTTTCATACTGTTTTATTGGGTGACGGCAATATTTGGTTGCTATCAAAGGAGAGTGAGTTTTGTGCTGCGTTGGAGAAAGCGAATCAGAAGAATGACTTACATTGTAACAGATGCCATGTGCATATTGTTGGCAAGTATACTCGTGAATGTTTTTTATACCAATATTTGGAAACGCCAACTTAATACGTCCTATTTAGAACATGTTGGCTTTTTGAGTATGAGTGCATTGATATTTATGGGATCCTTTTTATTATTAAGTGTATATGATACGACGATAGAAGACCGAGGCAGACTTAAAATGAAGTCACTGTTTAAAATGTTCATTGCATATATGCTTTCGGTGATGGTTTTAGGTGCAGGACTGTTTTATATGCATGTTGAATTATCACGCTTGTATATCGGACTATATACGATAGTGATTATAGTGTTGCAGTTAATCAACCGTTGGATTATGAAGATAACACAGTTTAAAGGAAACGACAGAACCGAAGCGATGAGAAACATATTGGTCGTTGGGCATTCAGATAAAGGCCAGCTGTATATAGATGAGATTAATAAGCATGATTATCTTAATTTCAACATAATCGGCTATGTAAGTATTAAAGAAGCAAATACATATCCGAATGTTCGGAATCTCGGAACGATCGATGAACTGGAAAAAATTGCAGTAGATTATGTCATTGATGAGATTACTGTAGCTCGCCCGTTGAATTATGATGAACGACTTGATGATACCCTTTGTCACTGCCAACAGATGGGTATTACGGTAACCATGCTTTTGGATGTACATAATGACGAGAAGGTTCAAGTGGCTATGGTTGGCCGAATACCAGTTTTAAAGCTCCATACGGTATGCTTGAATGAAACTCAGTTGTTCATGAAACGAATGCTTGACATCGCAGGTGCGATGGTGGGTATGATCATATTTGGTATGGCATATATGACTATTGGACCATTGATCAAGATTGAAACACCAGGCCCAGTGATTTTCAAACAGAACAGAGTGGGCAAGAATGGCCGTGTTTTTCAGGTCTGGAAGTTTCGCTCTATGGGTGCTGATGCAGAAGCAAGAAAAGCAGCTTTGGCTATTAACAATGAGATGACTGGACATATGTTTAAAATGACAGATGACCCAAGAATTACACGAATAGGTGCCTTTATAAGAAAGACATCGATTGATGAATTACCTCAGTTCTATAATGTTCTTAAAGGAGATATGAGTTTGGTTGGGACAAGACCACCAACTGTTGACGAGGTCGAAGCTTACGAGCAACATCACAGGCGAAGAATTTGTATTACACCGGGGATTACTGGCAACTGGCAAGTCTCTGGTAGAAGTGATATTGAAGAGTTTGAAGAAGTGGTAAGACTTGACAGTGCCTATATTGAGAACTGGAGTATATGGTCCGACTTGAGAATACTTTTGAAAACAGTCAAGGTCGTGTTAGTTGGGCGTGGTTCAAGGTGAATTAGGAAATTCTTTGGGATAATAGGAGTGCTGTATGTTTAAGGATCGTAGAATACCTTTTATGAATACTATGTTAGATAACATTACGATGGAAGAGGCAGTTGAAAAAATTCATTGGCTTGTGGAGAGAAAAAAACCATCTTATGTGGTAACACCAAATGTCGATCACATAGTGAAACTTGAAAGGGATAAAGAGTTTAAAGCTGTATATGATAATGCTGATTTGATACTTGCGGATGGAAAACCGTTGCTTTGGTTATCCAAGTTTTATGGAAAACCTATTCGAGAAAAAATATCAGGGTCAGATCTTTTTCCGAAAGTATGTGATATGGCTGCTCTAAAAGGATTCAGTATCTTTTTGTTAGGAGCGGCGGAGGGGGTTGCGGATATCGCTGCCAGTAATCTCAGAGACAAATACACAGGCTTGAATGTTGTAGGGACTTATTCTCCGCCTTTTGGTTTTGAAGAATCTGACGACGAGGTAGACAAAATAATTAAGCTTGTAAATGAAGCGAATCCGGATATTCTGGTGGTTGGGTTAGGGTGTCCTAAACAAGAAAAGTTTATGTACAAATATCTAGATTTTCTTAATGTGCCGGTTTCGCTTGGTTTAGGTGCATCTATTGATTTTGAGGCTGGTGTTGTAAGAAGAGCACCGAGGTGGATGAGTAACGTTGGACTGGAATGGTTTTATAGGTTTATGCGAGAACCCAAACGGCTTATGAAGCGTTACTTTATTGATGATATGGATATTTTTAGATTGGCGGTTAAATATCGTTAATTGATTGATGGAATAGTATAGAGATAAAAGTGATTTAGATGATAAGTGGAAAAAGGAGGAAAACATGACATTGACAAGTAGAATTAAACTAATAAAGAAATTAGATACAACAGATATGTCCGGTGAAAAAGTGATGATTGATTTCGAGACAGGAAAGTACTTTTTGCTAAAAGGGGTGGCCAACGATATATGGGAGTATATTCAGCAGGATGTTTCGGTGAGTGAAGTTAATAGTAGATTGATTGAGGCTTATGAGGTGGATCCTTTGGTCTGTGAAAACTCGGTTAGCAATTTTCTTGGTCAATTAGAATCTTATGGCTTTATTCAAATTCTAAATTAGCATTAACAAAGGGGTTATTGCAAATTAGCATTAACCCTTTCGTTATATAATTATATGGGTAGCGAGAAATAAAAAGTCGATCCGCTGCCGAAGTCGCTTTCGCACCATACAGCGCCATTATGCAAGGTGATTATACTTGCGACGATTGAAAGTCCCAAACCAAAACTGGAGGATGATGAATGTGTTCGAGATTTTGACACTGTAAAGGAGCGGTTGAAAATATGAGTAATAGATTCTGTTGATATCCCGATGCCGGTATCAGATATGGATACGATGGCTCTGTTTTTTTCAACATTAAGTTCCAAACAGATGTGATCATGTTCGTTTGAATATTTTAGAGCATTACTGTATAAGTTGTCTAAAACACGTAAAATCAGTTTGGGATCCATGAATACGTTAACATCATCTGTAATGTGTGGTGAGAATTCAAGCTTTCTATGGGTAAACTTGCTGTCGACGAGGCAAGAACAGTAATATTCCTCTAAGAACATACTGAGTGGTATACTTTCGAGGTTGATATCAGACGAGTTTAATGAATCAAGGGTAGAAACCATAAGTAATTCGTTCATCAGATGATTCATTTGATCAATTTTCATGTTGATAATGTCAAGTGATTGATATGTCTCTACTGGGTCAAAGGTATCTAATGATTGCAAATATTCAACATTAGTCTTGATTGATGTTAGTGGTGATTTGAGGTCGTGGGATAAATTTGCAAAGAGCTCTTTTCGCTGTTGTTCGCTTTCTAATAGTTTTCGATTGGTTTCTGCTAACTGTTTATTGGCTTCGTATAGAGCGCTTGACAGTTCTTTTACAGAGAGTTCGGGCATGACAAAGTCAGGTTTTTTAGTAGACATATTTGCTCCTTATCTGGGTGTGAATTTATAGCCTTTTGACCAAACAGATTCAATCATAGATGAAGCTTTAGGATATGGTTCAAGTTTCTTGCGAAGACGACTGGCTGTAACCATTATAGTGCGTCTGTCAGAGTCTGTATAGTAATGCCACATGTTATTACCGATGGCTTCATAAGTGACAGTTTCATTGGGATTTGTCACAAGTAGGTGCAATAACTCATATTCCCTGTTACTTAGGTGGATTTCTTCATCATGACAGTAGACTTTATGATCCATGTAGTCAATGGTCAATGGAGGGTAGGAAATGTGTGAAGAAGGCTCGCTGGAATCATTTTTTCTTAGTTGTACTTGGATCCTTACGTCAAGTTCCTTTAGGCTATATGGCTTGGTGAGGTAGTCATCTGCGCCAAGCATCAGACCTTTGATTTTATCATCGGTTGTATCCTTGGCACTTAAGAATATAATTGGCGCATGTGATGATTGTTTGATCTTCTTGCATAAGCTAAAGCCATCAAGCTGTGGCATCATTACGTCAAGAATGATGCAGCGAATTTCTGGGTTTTTTTCCAGAATGGATATGGCTTCGGTACTGTCGGTTGTAGATAGAACCTTATATGCTTTATTTGAGAAATATTTTACATTGATTCGTAGGATCTCTGTATCATCGTCTATAAAAAGTATTGTATTCATAGTATGTCCTTATCTGTGCTTGTTAATTATTGGTATAACCTATATTATATATAAAGGTAAATAGTTTGAAAATATATAATTATACATGAGGGAAAAATATGGGAGAATATTTAAACAAGGAAATAGTACTTGTCATGGACTTGCTCAGACGAAGTATTGAATCTGAGGGGCGCGACGGGAGTTCTAGTGTTTACGATTCGAATCAATATGATTTGAAAAAAGTCTACAGTATGCTTCAAAAAAACAACTTAATAGGTATTACATCACCTATGATTGGTTTGTTTTCTGACAATGGAGTAGATGAAGTTCTTAATGCTTGGCGGGACACTGCAAAGTGGCAGCTTATACGCGAATATAATAAGTATATTGGACTTAGAGAGATAGTAAAAGCTGGTAATGAGAAGGATGTTGATTTAGTTATATTCAAAGGCCCAGTAATTGCTGACTTGTATCCCCAATATGCTTTGAGGTATTCAGCAGATACGGACATATTTGTAGAAGAAGGCAAATTTGAAATGACTTTAGAACTTCTAAACGACATCGGATATAAGAGTAAGAAGGATGATGCAAAGGAAGAAGTGCCAGTACTTGTTAATGAGAAATATAGTTCAGTAGTAGAGCTACACAAGTATCTTTGGGAAGATTACACCGGACCAAGGATAGAAATTCTAAAAAAATTGAATCTTACAGATAAATCCAAGATGATCAAAGTCAATGTTTGTGGCATAGATATGTTGACGCTTAGCCATGAGGATCATCTCGTGTATCAAATGTTCCATATAATAAAGCATTTCTCCACACAGGCGGTTGGCATTAGATATCTTTCCGATATTACATTGTTCATTAATGCATATGGTGAGTTTGTGGATTATAAAGAGTTCTGGCGCAAAATGAAGTTGCTTGAGTTTGATGGTTTCACCATTGTGTTCTTAAGTCTTTGTGTCAAATACTTAGGCATGAACGCAACAGTATTGGAAGGTATACCTGATGTAGATACCGAATCAGAAGATTTATTATTATTCGATATGATTACAAAAGGAGTTTTGTACGAAACAAAGTCGGCAGCGTGGCAGATACTTGGCATTATGACGCCATATCTTGTGGGGAACGAACATATATCAGAAAGCAAATGGAAACGCCTCTTTAAAGTCATGTTTCCGGCTCCTAAAGCACTACCTGATAATTATTCATATGCTAAGAAGTTCGTGCTTCTTTTGCCATTTGCTTGGTTTCACAAAGGAATTAATTACTTGGTAGGTTACTGGAAGGTGAAACGTACTTATGGTGATTGGTATAACGCCAATGAGAAGTTAGCTATGGCAGAATATCGACTGGGATTGATGAAGAAATATGGACTGGCAAAAGAGTACAAATGAAGAGGTCATAATAATGAAAAAAGAAATTATTGAGTTATATCAAAGTTCGGATGATAGCGTTAATGAGTCTATTGACCGGATTGTTGTACAAGTACATAACTATAAAAAGGCATTAAACAAGAATACCATACTAATGACAGGATGCAGCCCAAGAGCTGGTGTGACGATGACCTCGATTAATTTAGGAATAGCTTTAGCCGCTTCAGGATGGCGGACACTCATTGTTGATGCGGACTTAAAGAAGGGCAATTCTTATAAAAAAAATGGTCATGAAGTAGAGTGCGGATTATCTGAGCATCTTATGCTGCAAAAGAAGGGAGATGAAATCATAAGACAGACAAACCATGATAATCTGGAATTTGTCTGTTGTGGTAATCCAATGTCCAATTCGGTTCGCTTGCTAGCATCTGTTGATATGGAGAAATTCATAGAATCAGTTAAGAATATCTATGATTATATAATCATAGATACCCCTTCAGTGAACGTGGTGCCGGATGCTTCTATTTTGTTTCCTACGGTGGATGGTATTATATTGATGGCTGCGCTTGTCAAGACGACAAAACGACAATTAAGAGATGCTAGAAGACAAGTTTCTAAATATAGTGAGAAATATTATGGACTCGTTGTCAATGAAGTAGATGACAAACAATATAAGGAGTATTTTGAAGATCACGATTACTTCCGAGAAAATGTTCTTGAAAAGAAATTTAGAAAAGACATCAGGAAAACGAAGAATAATCGGAGGTTACATGATCATGCAAAGTAAAATGAAAATTCTATGGATGACCTTGGCAATGTTGATGGTGTGCTCGAACGCTGTGCTTGCAACTTCTGTTGAATCTGAAGAAGTAACCATCAATGATCCTCAAGTGATGATTTCAAGTTATGAAATTGAGGATGGTAGCCTGACGACTGGTAAGACAAATCTTTTAACCGTGGGCTTAGGGAATATGAGTAATAGCGAAGCGGTATATAATGTTGTTATTACTTTCGAATTCTCATCAAAAAGCGTTATTGCTGAATATGGTACATCGAACCAAATGTATATTGAAAGAATAAAGCCGGAAGAAGTTCAATATGTGGTGATGCCATTGTTGGCCCTTGACTCTGTGACAGATGACTTTGTTACAGGTACATTAACAATAGGCTATACCGCTGAAGATAGAAAAACATATAAATCTGTTTCAAAGATTCAGATCCCATTGAACAAAGATAAGCTTAGTATCTATAGAACGGATATTCCTTCATCAGCGTTGCTGAATGAAGAGGTTAGAGCAAGCATCATCTTTGAAAATACAGGTACATCAGATATTTATAATGTAATGATGACAGTCAAAGGTAGTGCCATGGAAGATAAATCGTTATCTTTAGGAACAGTGCAGAGCAGTGGTAGGAAGAATGAAGAGGTGTATATATCTTTCGATTCTGTTGGTGAGCAGTATGCATCTGTAGAATTTACCTACGAAGATTCAAGTGGCAACGAATATATCACTAGATCTCAAAGTCAAAGAATCGATGTCATTGAGCAGAGAGAGACAGAAACATCTGAGACAGATGTGCCTCAGACAGAGGTTAGAATGTTATCTCAAAGAGAAATGGTATATGTCGCAGGTTTGATTGTCACAGGTGGATTGATGATAGCAGTTGTATTATGGAAAAGAAGGTGATTATATGATCGATGAGATTGGATTTGAAGATTTTAGATTAGCTCTAGTGGCATTATGGCGTAATGCTCTACTCTTAGTGTTAGCGTGCTTTTTGGGATTGTTTGCAGGCTTGCTATACACTAGCTTCACAACCGGAAGTAATTATTATGGGGCGACAGCATCCGTTTATTCAGCGACATATGGATCGTATCAATTGACCCAAACAGAGGTTAAAGCTTTAACAAATTATGCGGATATTATTGCAAGTAAAAAAGTAGCTGAAGATGCCGCTGCTTTGATTAAAGATTCTGTTATTAGCTCAGATGTGATTAAGAACAGCATAAGTATCAAAACTGATAGCAGTTCATATATTATGGAATTAACGGCGGTAAGTAGTAACCCGGAAAATGCAATTATGATAGTTAATGCTGTATCTGAAGCTTTTGTGGCAGAGGTTTCTCGAGTTACAGGTAGCGACTCGATACAAATTCTTGATGAGGCTGAAAAAGCGTTTATCTATCGGTCGAACAATACAACAAAGATACGAATGCTATTTGTTATTGCATCATTACTATTGGTGGCAGCGGCGATTGGACTACATAGCCTCTTTTCAAATAAGCTTCAATCTGTTAAACAATGTACGGATGATCCGGAGGAAATTATTGGAATAATTCCATTGAGCAAACTATGATGATGATAGAGTCCATACCAGATAAAACTAAATCAAACCCATTTGCTATTTGGTTTACCATGACATATGCTATTATGCTTGTTTATGATTTGTTGGAGGCGAGCACCTTGATTAATCCTCCGGAGGTCATGAGCAAACTCTTATTGCTGATTTCTTTGGGGATGTGTGGTTTGTTGATGATTCACCAGAGTTATGCAAAAGTCGGCTTGTTGATTGTTGGCACCGTCGGTCTCTTAGTGGCTGTTAATTATGTCACCGCGACGTACTTCATAATAGTGATGTCCTTTGTATTAATGTGTTCGTCTCAGAATATGGTTATTAAGGATACGATCAAGATAAGCGTTCTGATAAAGAGCATAGTTCTCGGGAGTCACATAGTCCTATATTACTTTGCGTTAATTATGAATCCTCATACGATTGAGATGGTTTATAGAGAAACTGGTGAAGCTAGATTTACTTATTTTTTTGGGCATCCAAATACCTTTTCTGCTATTGTCATTTGGTTATCTTTTGAGATTATCTATTTGATCCAGAATAGGTCGCTAAAGATTCAATGGGTCCTTATAACACTTCTTAGTATTGCAAATGTATTTTTTTATAAAGCAACAGACTCTAATACCCCGATGATTATATTAGTTGTATTCATCATCTTTAAACTAATGAATGATGTAGGGCTATTTAAAATTATTGACATAGTTTGCAGGTGGTTGTTTACGGTTTTGTCTTTGGTATTCTTAGTGTTGATTTTTATCTATAATCGATTGGGCGATTCTTCTTTGTTAATATGGAAGAGTCTCAATAAAGTGTTTAACGGAAGGATTATGTATGGCGCCATGGCATATGATATGCACGGTTTGACTTTTTTTGGTGCAAAGAACATATATCCTCAGAAGATATATTGGCAAGGTTTTTGGGTTGATGAGGTGATTTTTGACAATACATATATATGGCTTCTTGTTAATATTGGTGCTGTTTTTCTTATTATATTTATGTTGTTGATATATTTTTCGGCTAAGAAAATGAGCTCGATGGAGAAGGTGTTTGTTATATGTTGGTGTGTGTACGCTGTGATGGAGCAATATGTTATGTCCGCAACGTTTAGTTTTCCTTTACTTCTAATGAGTCATTACGGGCTTGTTAGAAAGTCAGAACGTGCATTAGAAATGAAGAATCCACTTTATAAATTACAACTGGGAAGCATGACCAAACAAAACTAGGCACTATAAGGGGAAAAAATGGTTGAGATTAGTATTATCATACCGGCATATAATGTCGCTGGTTATATTGAAAAGTGCATCGAGAGCATTCTCTGTCAGACTTTTAGGAATATTGAAATTATCATTATCAATGATGGATCGACGGATAGAACACCCAAGATTTGCGATGAGTATGCAATGAAAGATCCTCGCATCAGAGTGATTCACAAGATGAATCAGGGTGTCTCAATGGCAAGAAATGATGGCATTGATGTTGCGATTGGCAAGTATATTTTGTTCTATGATGGTGATGATTTTATTGAACCGAACACATGCCAGGAGTTGTATGATATGGCTAATAGTCAAGGTGTGGATACGATCATATATGGTTACCATCGTTATTACAACGGTGCAATATTCAAGACAGAAATTCCGATATTTAAAGAAGGTATCTATGAGAGGCCAGATATTCTAGGTCATATATTACCAAGGTTCGTAGGCATTTCGGGTGATGCCATTAATGACTGGTTGTCTCATAAAGAGATGGCTTTGCATCGTGAAAATGCAGCATTATGGCGATCCATGGTATCGACTGACATTATCAAGAACAATAATCTCCGCTTTGATAAGAACCTTAAAGTTGGTGAAGACACCATTTTTATTAGTGACTATCTAAGCTATTCCAATAAGTGTTATGTGACACATAATCATTATTATTATTTGGTTACTAGAGAGACATCGACTATCTATGTCTATGAACAAAAGCCTATGGCCAAGCTTGAGGGTAAAACAAAGTTACTTATGGCTAGGAAGCGTTTGACAGCTTCGATTAGAGAAAGATTAGGGATGGACATAACAGAGTGCTGGCAAGGAACAGTTGTTATGTCAGTAATAGAGCTAGCCTTCTTATTAAGTAAGAAACATCCGGACTACACAGGCAAAAACAGATATGATGCCTACAAAGGCTATGCAACAAATGAAATTGTTCAGGATATGGTTAATAGATTGAGTTTAAGATTTGTATTGAATCCATTATTATTACCATTTTTATTATTAAAATGGCGGTGGTATAGACCTTTGTATAATGCAGCGTGGCTCATGAATAAAATGAATTTCGAATTCAACCGTGATTAGTGGGAAGGTATTATGAGAGTAGCATTTCTTAATCTTTGTCATACAGAACCTGGCATTGTAGGGCGTGTGGCAAGGAGATTAACAGAAGAAGAAGATTTTGATATGTATGTTCATGTAGACGCCAAATCAGATATACAACCATTTGTTGATGAACTAGAAGGTGTAAGGAGAACATGGTTTGTTGATAAACGACATAAGGTGTATTGGGGTGGTTACAACGCGATTGATGCGACGTATGAATTGATTCGTTGTGCATTGTCATCAGATAGACATTATGACTATTTTGTACTCTTACAGAATCTGGATTACCCAATTAGATCAAATCAGGCTATTAAGCAGTTCTTTATTGATCAGAAGGGAAAAGAATTCATAAGAGGGTGTAACATTGCAAGGACAAAGGACTGGCATTATTCATTCAAGTATAGGATATACAATCAAAGGGATGATGATTTTTATCTTAATAATCCAACCAAGTTGAAGCGCTATATGCGATATGGTTGGTTATTATTCAAAAGTATTAAAACGATATTGGATCAAGGTGTTATCATAGAGAAGGATAAATCTTATGATCTCCATTACGGAGCTGCACAGTGGGCTGTAACTAGGGAGTGTGTCAAGATGTTCTGTGAGTTTAATGAGACACATCCGCTGTTCAATGAACGTATGAAACATATTCAATTTCCAGATGAAGAGTATTTTCACACGATTGTTCATAACTCAGCGTTTAAAACCAGATGTATAAAATATGATGAACCGGAGAAAAGGTGGCTCGTCAACTGGCGTAATCTTCACTATTTCGAGTTTCCTAAGACTGTGACAGTGTTTGATCACATGGATTATGATCGGATTATGGAACAGGATGTGTTGTTTATCCGTAAAGTGAAGAGTGGTATATCAGATGAATTGATGGATATGATTGACCTCGTCAGTGGGACAAAAGGATGAAGAGTAAGATGAAAAAAGTTGGAATCATTACAATAACCAATAGTGGTATGAATTTTGGTAATCGTTTGCAGAACTTTGCCCTTCAGCAAACATTGGAAAAGATGGGTGTCTGCGTAGAAACGATTTATTCTGCGAATGAAATTATGAATTCATTGATTGCATCGAAGATCAGACGGCAATTGAAAAAGATTCTGAAGCATAACCGCAGACGTCACTATTTTAATAGATTTGATAAGTTGTATATTAATAAAGCAGAAGAATACAGATATGGCAACTTGAATGATACCGAATTTTCAAATCGATATGATGCGTTTATTGCTGGAAGTGATCAGGTTTGGAATCCAGGATTTCATTTTAATTCAGAGTTTGAATTCATGACTTTTGCACCGCCATCAAAGAGATTCTCTTATGCGGCAAGTTTTGGCGTGGACGAGGTCTCGGGGCAAGACGAAGATAGATATAAGGATTATCTTAAAGATATGGCGAGTATTTCAGTTCGTGAGTTCAGTGGCTGTTCTTTAGTAAAGAATCTTACAGGTAGGGATGCAAACCTTCATGTAGATCCTGTGCTTCTTCTTGAGAAGGAAGCTTATTTGAGCATAGAAGAAAAGCCGCCAAAAGCTATACCTGACAGATATATATTGACTTATATGCTTGGTCATGCATTAGAAGAATACCAAGATTTTATTCAGGCGATATCTGAAGAGTTGGATGCGCCAATCATTGAACTGAGTGAATTGCCAGGAACAGAATATTATCATATTGGGCCACAGCATTTTCTTTATCTCATAAGGAATGCAACATATATCTGTACCGATTCTTTCCATGGTACAGCTTTTTGTACTCTTTTTGAAAAGCAGTTTACAGTGTTTAAACGAAAATGTGACAATCAACCGATGGACGCAAGAATCACTACAATTCTTGAGAAAATGCAACTACAAAATAGGCGATTTGGTTCATTAACGCCAAGCGAAAGTGTTATGAGTATTGAGTATGCTCCCGCACGAGCGCAATTAGAGAAAGAAAAGTTGTCTTCTAAACAATATCTAGCGTCTATTATTAATAAGCTTTAGTGAAGAGGGTATATTATGGAGTCCAAATTGGTATCAGTCATTACACCTTGCTACAATGGTGAACAGTTTGTGAGTCTTTTTTTTGACAATATCTTGCAGCAGTCATACAGCAATATTGAGTTAATCTTCATTAATGATGGTTCCACAGATCGCACAGAAGATATTGCTCTCAGCTATAGAAATAAGCTTGAAAGCAAGATACACAGCTTCGTATATCTCTACCAAGAGAATGCTGGGCAGGCAGAGGCGGTCAATAAAGGCATCAAGATTTTTAAGGGTGACTACTTAATGTGGACAGACTCTGATGATATTCTGCATAGAGACAACATAAGTAAGAAAGTTGCCTATATGGAGGAGCATCCAGAGGTGGGGCTTGCTCAATGCTACGGAAGAGAAGTAATGGAAGACAAACCAGATGTTAAAATCAGGGATTTCAGGCGGGTACCTCCCATAGGTCAGGATGATTTTTTTGAAGACTTACTAATGAAAAGAAACGTTGAGTTTACACCTGGACTGTATATCGCAAGAAGAGAAGCTTTTTTGAAAGTGAATCCTAAGAGAACAATCTATGCTGGTCGAACAGGGCAAAATTATCAGATGCTTTTACCATTGGCCTATCACTATCAATGTGGCTATATAGAAGAGGATTTATTTTCATATGTTATTCGAAAGGACAGTCACTCCCATGATGAGATAGAGATTGAAGAGTTTGTACGTCGTTCTTATATGGCAAAACAAACAGTCGAAGCGACCTTAAGGCAGATAGATATGAAGGATAATGATTTGGCATATTACTTGAATAAGCTAGAAGAAAAGACAATAAGAGACCAGTTTGATGCAGGGTATGCTTTTAACGATATAGAAGTGCTCGAAAAAATGTATAAAGAGTTGGGAAATGAAGGTGTAAGGAGTAAACGTGATACGATTGTTTACTATTCAGCCAAACATCCATCGGTCAATCGACTATTTCTTTTCTCAAAACTTATAAAGAAGAATAGCCTTCAGATATTGCATAGAATCAGGGGGCAAGCGATATGAATGAGCCGCTTATTTCAGTAATCGTACCTGTGTATAAAGTGGAGAATGTGATTGAACGTTGTATTGAATCTATTATAGGACAGACTTATAGGAATTTAGAAATTATATTAGTTGATGATGGCACACCCGATCGCTCAGGTGAAATATGTGACGTATATGCTTTAAGAGACAGTCGTATAAAAGTCATACATCAGTCGAATAAAGGGTTATCAGGGGCTAGAAATGCCGGTATTGATGTATCTCAGGGAAAATACATTGCTTTTGTTGATTCGGACGATTACATTCACCGACAATCCTATGAAATATTATTAAAAGATTTGTTAGTACATGATGTGGATATTGCCATGTGTTCGATAAAAAGATTTGTAGGTGAGACGACAGAAGAAAGTAAGATAAAAAAAGATGTCACAACAACAATGACATCCAAAGAGGCTTTGAGAAGTTTGCATGGGCAAGAGTCGTCGCTTTATACGGTAGCGTGGAATAAATTGTACAAATCAAGTCTTATTGGTAATCTTAGATATCCATTGGGTAAATTGAATGAAGATGAGTTTCTGACTTATCGATTTATTGATGGAGCATCAAAGATTTCGTTGAATCGTAATGAACTATATTATTATTATCAAAACGAACACAGTATAACAACGAATAGCAGCTATTTGTCCAGCTCTGATGTTTTTGAGGCCCTTGAAGAAAGAAAGAAATACTTTATCGAAAAAAAGGATTTTGAAATTGTCCACTTGGTTCAAAAAGACCACATGAATCGCTTAATTATCAGGTATAAAATGCAACTGGATAATGGGCATAGTAGTGAAGCGTTAAAAGCCAGGCACAAGGACTATAGAAATTATTATATTAAGGTTAAACGAGGGGAATATAGTGTTGGATATAAGGTATTTTACTATTCTCCTAAGGTGTATTACTTTTTGAGTGAGAAAATAAATCGTTAAGGGGATGCTGTATGATAAAGAATAAAAGATCTATGAATATAGTGTTATCTCTAGTACTCATTTTTTTTATTGCGGGGTGTGATACTGAGCCGATATATGTAGATCCGATTGAGATGAATGAAGAATCATCTGTGCCAGAAGCTGCTGTAAATAATGAGGAAGCATTTTTGTTGATAAAAGAAATTCAAAGTGGTTGGAATCTAGGCAATACATTGGATTCGACTGATTTCAAGAAGCAAGGCATAAATACAACACTAAATGGGATTACTCCAGAAGCCTTCTATGAAACATATTGGTCTAATCCAATAACTACGAAGAAAATGATTGACCAAGTCGCGAATGCAGGCTTTGGTGCTGTCAGGATTCCTATCACTTATTATGACCATATTAATGGCGAATATATTGTCAGTCAAGATTGGTTATTACGAATCGAGGAAGTGGTCAATTATGTTCTTGATAATAACATGTACTGTATAATCAACCTTCATCATGAAGAAGCATGGCTGAATGCAGAGTGGGATGAAGTGGAAGATAACAGCAAAGAACTTGCCGTAGTCTGGAAACAGATAGCAGATCACTTTAAATCCTACAATGAACGATTGATATTTGAAGGATTCAATGAACTGATAAATAAAAAAAAGAACTGGACGGATGCGGCCCCTTCGTCCTATGAAGCAATCAATGTCCTTAATCAGACTTTTGTTGATACAGTCAGAAGCTCTGGTGGTTACAATAAGGAACGTTTTCTTATGGTTAGTACTTATGGGGCCAATGTTGATGATGATGCGTTGGGTTATTTTAAATTGCCGAATGACAGTATAGAAGGACGCCTGATTGTTGATGTTCATACTTATGCACCATTATTGTTTAATTGGTATCAAGAAGATGTTACCTGGGAAACTACCCGTAATGACTGGCGACAGAGTGATGTACTTGAGATAAAGTCAATATTTAAAAATATTGATAAATATCTAATAAGCCAGGATATACCAGTGGTGCTGGGTGAGTTTGGCTCAGTAAATAAGATCAATACAGAAGAAAGGGTTGATGCTGTTTTAGTTATTGTAGAGGAGGCGAAGAAACTTGGAATTGCCTACTTTTGGTGGGATTCGGGTGGCGTCGCCAATCATTCGGATGATGTCTATGGGTATGCGTTATTAAATAGAGATAAATTAACGTGGTACTATCCGGAGATTGTTAAGATACTGACTCAAGAAAGTGAATAATGGAAAGGAATGAGGTCTTACTATGGGAGAGAAGACTCAATTGGTTAGCGTAATCATACCGGTGTATAATGTGGAAAAATTCATCGGTAAGTGCTTAGATACAGCCACGAATCAGACATATAAAAATCTTGAGATTATCGTAGTTAACGATGGTACAAAAGATGATTCCTTGGCCATATGTTATCGATATGCTGAAAAAGATGAGAGAATACGTATCATAACGAAGGAGAATGGTGGACTGTCATCAGCAAGAAATGCGGGACTTGAAGTTGCGACTGGCGATCTATGTTATTTTTATGATAGTGATGATTATATAGAATTGAATGCTATTGAATGTATGGTTGAGTTGCAAGAAAAAGAACAGGCCGATTTGGTGGTAGTGAATGTTGATCACGTTACTGAGGATGGAGAAAAAGTTTTACAGAGACGGATTAAGGATGCGACGTATTTAATCCAGAATGATGAACAGAGAATGGAGTTTCTTACTGGTATTTACTACAATCGAAGTATTGGATTTGAAGTCTGGAACAAGTTATTTGATCTGCATCTGATAAGGAACTATCACATTCGTTTCGAGGATAATTATAAAGTTTTTGCAGAAGATATATGCTTTTTGTCCTATTACTTGCAGCATGTGTCGAAAATTGTAGCGATAAGTGATACCTTCTACCACTATTTGGTAAGAGATGATTCGATTATGGGACAAAGCGGATGCCAGCCCAAAATTAAGAATTTTCTTTATATGATTCAGTTGGTAAAGCATTATATTCATAAGGTGGGTGAAGATAGTTGTCTGGACAGGCAGTTTAACATGATTGCCGGCCAGATGTTGCATATACGCTATATTAACTTTAGATCGCATCAGTTTCGAAAGATACTGAGTGATTTGGACGAAGCGGAGAAACAACAATATCAAGAGATTATTGCGTATATACTGACAAATAAAAAGTTCGTAAAGAAATACTATAATAGAATCAAGGATTACTGGGGACCTCTTGGCAATATGATTATCGAAGAGACCATTATTGCGAGAAGTGCTTTGAGTCTTAAATACTCCATTGGTGTGATTAATGTCTACATTGTCAGGGCTGTGCGTAAAGTTGGGCTATTAGCTTGAAGTGGAGGTCGGTATGCAGATATGTGAAGTGAAAGAGTGTGTCGGATGCTTTGCCTGTAAGAGTACTTGTCATGTTGGTGCAATCCATATTATTGAAGATCGATTAGGTAGAAGGATACCAGAAGTAGATGATGCAAAATGTATACAGTGTGGCGCATGTCAAAGAGTTTGTCCAGTAAACACTGATACCGGATTTCAGGAACCAATAAACTGTTATGCGGTTCAAACTATTAATACGGATGATAAGAAAAATTGTTCTTCAGGCGGTGTTTCTACAGGCATTGCAAGGGATGTTATACGTAGGGGTGGTATTGTTTTTGGTGCTTCTTACTTGAAGGGTTTCGAGTTGGTAATGTGCGAAGCAACTTCGGAAGAAGATATAATTAAGTTCAGGGGATCCAAATATGTAAATTGTGCGAATGGTGATTCTTATAGTAGGGTTAAAGAGCTCCTTGAAGGTGGTCACGAGGTCCTGTATGTAGGCGTACCATGCCAAATTGCTGGATTAAAAAGCTATCTGGGAAATGGTTACGATCGTCTTTATCTGATAGATATTATTTGCCATGGTACACCCCCATTTAGGTACTTGAAAGAATATTGCGAGGAAAAGTTTGGCAGTGATAATGTTGAAAAAGTTGAGTTCAGAGGTGAATTTGATTTTTCGTTATCAGTATTTCTTAAAGGTGGCAGAATCGAAAGATACAAAGTATATGATGATTTGTACTTCTGGGGATTTATGGAAAGTTTGTTTTATCGAGAGAATTGCTACTCTTGTAAATACGCTCAAAGACAACGGCAAGGGAACCTGACAATTGGCGACTTCTGGGGACTGGATAGACAGTCATTGAAGCAATCGATGAAGGGTAAAATATCCGTTGTTTTGGTTAATGATGAAGTAGGCGATGCGTTGCTAGGAAATGTACAAGAGAGTTTCCTCATGGAAGAACGCGCAATTAGTGAAGCAGTGGAAGGTAATCTTCAATTAAGGAGGCCATCCCATAGGCACGCGAATAGAAATAAGTTTGAACGTTTATATGGCACAGTTAGTTTCAACAAGGTGCTGAGAAAAACAGTGCCGGATAGGGATATGTACACGAAAAGACTGGAAAACAGTTATCCCTATAAAATTGTAAGAAAAATATATAGAGCACCGCGGAGAGTGTTAGGGTTATTTTATGAGAGATAAAAAGAGATTGGTACTAAACTTAGTAACGCAAATAGGTACCTTCATCATTGGTTTGGCTATAAATTTTGTGTTGACACCTTATATAACGAATCATATTGGAAAAGAAATCTACGGTTTTGTAGGTTTGGCCAACACATTTACAAGTTACATTGTTGTATTGACAGTAGCATTCAATGGTATGCTAAACCGCTTTGTTACTGTTAAGCTTCAGCAAAAAGATATTCGTTCTGCAAGTGTTTATTATTCTTCAGTGACAGTAGCAAATATCATGGGATCAATTTTGATGATTATTCCTGCTACAATCATGGTAATCTACTTACAGACGATCATTCAGGTTCCGGCAGATAGAATGTCGGATATTAAAATGCTCTGGGCATTTATATTCACTGCTTTTATTATTGGTATAGCGACCAGTACCTTTAACACAGCAGCCTTTGCAAAAAACAGATTAGACTTAGCGGGACTTAGAAATCTTGAGGGGAATATCATCAAAGTCATCGTGCTTGTGGTTGCGTTTACTTTTTTTCCTGCCAATGTATGGTATGTAGGTTTGGCAACGCTAATCAGTGGTGCCTTTATTTCTGGTACCAATTATATATATAGACGTAAGTTGATACCGGAGGTGGCGTTTGGAATTTCATATTTTGATTTGAAGACCATTTTTGAGATGGTGAAAGTTGGCATTTGGAATTCGGTAAACAAGCTAACGCAAGTACTTGTAGATGGCTTGGATCTATTGGTGACAAACCTCTTTTTTGATCCGTTATCCATGAGTCTTATGGCTTTTTCAAAAACGGTACCGATCAATGTACAGAATTTAATTAATTTGGTGAGTAACACATTTACGCCGCAAATGACGATGGCTTATGCAGAAGGAGATATTAAAAAATTTATAAGAGAGACGAATTATGCCTTGAAAGTAACAGGGCTATTATGCTCAGTTCCGATATTAGGATTTATCGTTTTTGGTGAAGATTTTTTTGCCTTGTGGTTAAGGACACTAACAAATGAAGAAATTATAACAGTCCAGATACTATCAATCTTAACACTGTTGCCAACCTTTTTTTCCGTTTATTTATATCCTTTGTATAGTGTTAATATGATAACGTGTAAACTAAGTATTCCTGTGTTAGTTTCCTTGGCTATAGGTATTCTGAATGTTGTGGGTATATACATTATTCTTAGCTACTACAATATCGGCATTGTAGGTATAAAGATTGTGAGTTCTGTATTGCTGCTTATTCGAGTTTTAGTCTTTACACCTATGTATGCAGCGCATGTTCTTGAAGCAAAATGGTATGTGTTCTATAAAGCACTCGGTCGCGGTGCAGTCGCCTCAATCTTGGTATTGATAGAACTTATAGTTATAAACACAGTGACAACTGTGAATAGTTGGAGCAAGTTAATATTATGTGCTGCTATAGGTGGTGGCCTGGGATATATGATCAATTATTTGGTGATTTTAGAAAAAGAAGAAAGAAGTAAAATTAATAGGGTATTGATTAATAGATTTAGGAGAAAATAATGAAAATTGGCATAATGACAATGCACCGAATTGTTAATTACGGTTCGTTTTTACAAGCGTTTAGTTTAAAAAAGACACTAGAATATATGGGGCATCAGGTGGTGTTTGTTGATTATCAGCCTGGACCTGTCTTAGTGGAGAGTGACGATGTCGAACCACAGTCAAAAGTGGTTGAGTTCTACTATAAAGTCATATGGAAACTCAAGAATTTAATTGATAAAAATCAGATAAGTCAATCAGATGCGAATCAATTAAAATATGGTTTTAGAGAGATGTATAATAAGACGTTATTGCCTTTGTTAGGTGTTGATGCTCAACCAAGCTACAATGTTGAAGTTGATATGCTTGTAATTGGAAGTGATGAAGTATTTAACGGTATTCAGACCAATCCGGATGTCGGTTTTTCAAAGGATTTATTTGGATACAATCATAAAGCAAGAAGACTGATCAGCTATGCAGGCTCGTTTGGTAATACAACAGTACAGCAACTTGAAAAGTATAAAGTTATTGATACAGTACGAAAGGGATTTGAACGATTCGATAGTATATCAGTAAGAGATCGCAATTCAGAGAAAATTATCACGAATCTGTTGGGTGAAGCACCCAATAGACATATAGATCCGGTCTTCTTATTTGACTATAGTGAGTTTATGCCAAAGGAAAAAATAGATGAGAATTATATTGTTGTCTATGCTTACTGGGGAAGGATAACTTCTGAAGAAGCTGAAGCAATTAAAGTATTTGCTGAGTTGAAGAAAAAGAAGATAATTTGCCTTTGTGGTCCGCAGAAATATCTAGATAATTTTATGTCACCAGAACCATATCAGTTGCTTTCTTATTTTAGAGATGCGGACTATATATTTACAGACACCTTCCATGGATCAGTTTTCTCTATAAAATATAACAAGAACTTTACTGTGTTTGTACGAGAAGGTCATGGCAAACACTATGGTAACAGTGAGAAGGTGACAGGGCTACTTGATCAATTTGGCCTTGTTGGCAGAGTGGCTAATTCACCAGATGATGCAAGGTTGATACTTGAAAGTGCGCCAGACTATAAGCAGGTTAATGAAGCTTTGGAGAGAGAGATTAAGAAGAGCAGGGACTATTTGCAAAAGGAGATATCTCTCATTTCCAAATGACAGCATCAATAAGGAGTAGTTTATGATAGAAGTTAGTGTGATTGTACCGGTCTATAATGTTGAACCCTATCTTGAGCAGTGTCTGGATAGTTTGGTAAATCAAACCATGAGTGAAATTGAGATTATAATCGTTAATGATGGCTCCACAGATAATTCTCAAAAAATCATTGATAGATATGCAGAAAAATACGCTCAAATAAGGGCATTCACTAAAGAAAATGGTGGTGTTTCCGATGCGAGAAATTATGGGTTAGAACATGCATCCGGCAAATATATTGGATTTATAGATTCAGATGACTTTGTCAAAACAGATATGTATGAAAAGCTATATAAAAAAGCTGAACAAGGTCACTATGACATCGTTGAGTGCGACCTCATACATTATTGGCCGGATCATACATCGGTTGAAGTGGGTGAAAGAATACAAGATAGACAAAAGATGCTTATGGACGGCCGGTCGGTCGTATGGAATAGATTGGTGAATCGCGAGTGGTTGCTTTCGACTGGAATTAAATTTAAAAAGGATAAAATTTATGAAGATGTAGAGTATTGCTTAAAGCTCATTCCATTTATCCGTTCGATGGGATATGTTAATGAGGGGCTCATTTATTATAGGCAAAGGGAGAATTCGCTAAATACAAGTTATACAGCTAGAACGATGGATATTTTCGATGTATTGGAGTCCATTAGAACATTTTACATAGAACATGACTTTTATCATGCATTTGAAGAGGCCATTGAATATATCTATGTTAGAATTTTACTTGGAAGCTCATTCAAACGTATGGCGCAAATTAAAAACAGTACAGATCGCAAGAAAGCGCTTTTGGCCAGTTGGAAATTGCTTAATGACAGATATCCGAACTGGAAGAAAAATAAGTTTCTTGCTAAAATGTCTGGAATAAAGGCATTATATATCCGGTCTAATAATTATGCAACCTATAGACTTTATATGATACTAGCACCATTGTTTTTTTCATTAAAAAGAAGGAAAGGTGAATAGGTAAATGCAATTGGATCTAAGTGTAATTATACCTATCTATAATGCTGAGGTATATATTGTAGAATGCCTTTCAGCGTTAATGAGGTATCCTGACGCATCGGTTGAGTTTCTACTTGTTAATGATGGCAGTACAGACGAGTCTTTGGCAATATGTATGGATGTTGTGAAAAGGGACGAGAGGTTTCGCGTGGTTAACAAAGAGAATGGTGGAGTTTCGTCTGCGCGTAATCGGGGGCTTGTTGAAGCTTCAGGAAGATATGTAATGTTTTTGGATGCCGATGATCTTGTTCTGCATGAGGCATTGGAAGATATGGCGCTGGTCGTGAAGTCCAAATCATATGACTATGTGGCATATAGCTATAAGACCCTTTTCCAAAGTGGAAAGATTGATGATGAACCATTTGATATACGTGGTGAATATAGTGAAGACATGAATGATGCAATGAGAATTATGTGGACAACGCCATCTTTTAACACATGTTGGGGCAAATTATACAAGAATCAGATAATAAAAGAACATAATCTGACGTTTAGAACAGGTATGAAGATAGGTGAGGATCTTGTCTTTGTGGCAGAGTATCTTAAGTGTTGTAACAAGCCACTGATTAAGAATCTCCCTTTTTTATTATACAGACAACATGATGCCAGTGCGATGAAAAAAGAGTCTTTGGATGGTCGGCTTAATTACCTTGGGATATTATATGAATTCAGTAAGGCTTCCCTAGAGCAATTGGATAATTACAATCTTGATGAGCAAATGCACGTCTATTATTTTCGGATGGTTACAGATCTTTTGAATTCATTTGCGCGTGTCAGCAACTTGATTCAAATGTCTAAAGTGACAAAACAGGTGATTCATGAAGGCAGTGTTTCGGAGATAATTTCGGACGTTGTTATGAATTCGATACCACTATATAAGAGACAGGAGTTGATACTTCTGCGTTCTAAGATTATTTTCTTGAATGCTGTATATTTTAGTTTGAAGGCTAAGGTCGATTCGTACAGACGCCGTTAGGTTATTTGATGTTAGGAATATATAAGAATGAATAAAAAGAACAGAACATTTAAGACGTTAACCAATATCTCATATGGCTTTATCAGTAAACTACTGTCAATGCTGTTGTCATTCATCAGTAGGGCTATATTTGTCAGAGTACTGACAGTAGAGTATCTCGGGATACAAGGTTTGTTTAGTGATGTATTAATGTTGTTGACTATGGCAGATCTAGGATTCGGTGTTGCTATGGGCTATAGCTTTTACGAACCTTTGGCTAACAATGATTATAAAAAGCTATCTTCTTTGGTTGGATTTTACAAGAAAGTCTATAATATTATTGCTGCTGCAGTCTTGGTACTTGGATTGTCATTTTTGCCGTTCATTAACTATGTAGTGGTGGTCGAGAAGCCAATACCCTATCTTCATGTATACTATGTGCTTATTCTACTTAACACAGTAGCGTCATATTTGTTGATTTATAAGTCCAATATTATAATTGCAGATCAAAAAAAGTATATTGTCAGTAAATATGATATGGGCTTCAATTTGATCAAAATTGTCATACAGATAGGGATTCTTTACTTTACTGGAAGTTATGGTGCGTTCTTGATGATCAGTATTATGACAACACTTGGTAAGAATATTGCAACTTCGGCAGTTGCAGACAAGATGTACCCAATAGACCGCACACCGTATAAGCTTGACAAGGATGACAGTAGCAAGATATTATCGAATATGAAGTCAGTGTTCTTATACAAATTATCAAGTGTATTGCTAACAGGCACTGACAATCTACTAATATCGATCATGGTAGGGACAGTAGCTGTTGGGTCGTATGCCAACTACAAATTGATCACAATGAATCTGATGAGCCTTGTTGGCATACTGTTCAATTCAATTACACCTAGTATAGGAAATCTGATTGTAAGTGAAAGCTATGAAAAGAGATATAGGGTGTTTGGCATAATGCAGATGGCCAGTTTTTGGATAGCGACTACTTTTACAGTTGCTATATATCTGTTGACGGATGATTTTATCAGTCTATGGCTGAATGAAAGTTACGTTCTTAATCGACAGATTCTGATAGCGATTGTATTTAACTTCTATTTGGCAGTGACGCTACATCCTATATGGTCATTCAGAGAAGCAACGGGACTCTATGTCAAGACGAGGTATGTCATGGTTGCGACAGCAATAGTGAATCTTGTATGTTCAGTGATATTCGGTTTATACTACGGTGTTGCAGGTATTGTCTTTGCATCTTTTATAGCAAAAATAGTCACCTATTTTTGGTATGAGCCTCTAGTACTGTTTGGTGATTTCTTTAATAGAAGGGCAAGAGTGTATTTCATTAAACATATTCAGAATGTTTGTATATTAATGCTATGCTTGATGGTATCAAGCTATCTATTCGACGGTATTAAGGTGGATGGTTATTTCAAATGGTTGATAAAAGGAGTGGCTATAACGGTTATAACAACAGTAATCTATGTTATTATCAATATTCGTTCGGAAGCCTTTAGAACAATTAGAGAACGCATGGTTCATATTGTGAAAAGTAAGTAACACTTAAGAAAGGAATTATTGATGAAAGACGTTTTAATCCTAGATACTTCAGTGGCCTCTTTTAATAGGGGGGATGATATTATAATGGCTTGTTTTTATGAGGAGATGGCTCCTATTCTTGAACCCTATTTTCAGTTGACTTTGCCAACCCATGTGGCTTCATTTCATGCCTATCAAAGTAAAAGAAACTCAAGACTTGTTAAACGATTCCGCGACGCACGACTTAAGTTTGTAGGCGGTTCCAATATATTGTTGATGGATTTAATGAATTTATTTCCACAATGGCGTATTAATATCTTTAATTACCACCCGGTAAAAAACAGTATTTTGGTTGCAGCAGGTGCAAGTCGTAGCGAGAAGCCTAATAGATATACCAATTTCTTGTATCAGCGAGTTTTATCGAAGGAATATCACCATAGCACAAGGGACCAAAGGACAAAGACGATACTTGAAAACATGGGTTTTAAGGCGATCAATACAGGCTGTGTTACAACATGGAAGCTAACAAATGAGTTTTGCAGTGATATTCCGTCTGAAAAAGCGAAAGAAGTTATCTTTACTCTGACAGCATACCATGCAGATAAAAAAAGAGATCTTCAAATGATTGAAACGCTGAAAAAAAATTATGATAAGGTGCATTTTTGGATCCAGGACAAAGAAGATATTCACTATTTAAAGTCATTGATGAATATTCAAGATATTAACATAGTGTCACCAACATTAGAGGCTTATCAGTCTCTATTGAAGACAGATATTGATTATATTGGAACAAGGCTACATGGCGGTATCTACGCTATGAGGCATCTATGTAGGACTATCATTATCAGTATTGATGAAAGAGCCGCAGGTATGAGTCAGACTTGTAACTTGAAGACTCTTAAACGTTCTGATATGGATATCCTGGATTCGATGATTAACAGTGAATGGACAACACAACCGAATATCGATATAGCTTCCATAGAAAAATGGAAGAAGCAATTTATATAGAGAAAGAAATAGTTAAAGGGACATTATATGAACAATATAGTAAATTTTATTAGAACAATTTATAGAGAGCTGAAATGGATCGCTAGGTATATCGTACTATCTCTGTATTGGCTTTCCATTCGTATTAAGGGTGAATCCGTGGTAATCTACATGTGCACTCCTGAACATGGTAATCTTGGTGACCAGGCAATTGCTCAAGCAACTTACAGTTTTTTGATGGATTGTTATCCTGATACTAAAATATTGGAAATTCCTGCGCGACTCTTGAGAAGGGAGTGGCATATAAGGTTGTTTGGACTCATTATTGGTCAAAATAGGATTCTTATACATGGTGGAGGTTATATTGGTACACTTTGGCCAAATGAAGACCTTTTACTTCAACGAATTATTCGCATTTATTCGGACAATCAAATAGTCATCATGCCGCAGACCCTGTTTTTTGATATGACCAAAGAGGGAGAGCAAGTATTAGAGCAAGTAAAAAGAATATACGGTAGTCATAAAGATTTATGGTTATGTACACGAGAACAATATTCTTATGACTTTGCTGTAAAACATTTACAGGGTGTCCACACACATTTAGTGCCGGATATGGTTCCTTATTACCGATATGAAGGTGCTGTGTCTAACCGTGATGGTATTGTATTATGCCTTAGAAACGACAAAGAAGCAGTAATGAATAATGAGAACAAAGAACACATCAGGTCTATAGTAGGAAATAAACTGCCGGGTGTAGAGATCAAGGATGCAGACACAGTATTACCAAGATGGATTAACAGAAGAGAAAGAAAACTCATTCTGGATGAGTTTTTAGACATCTTTGCTTCATCAAAGGTAATCATAACAGATCGACTGCATGGCATGGTATTTGCGGCTATTACAAACACACCATGCATTACCCTTGACAGTAAAAGTCATAAGGTCAAAGGGGTCTACAAATGGCTGTCAAAAAATGAGTTTATAAGGTATACACAGGACGTTGGTGATGTTGCCGGTCTGTTGGATGAGTTATACGATATCAAAACATGCCATTTTGATGACTCGTTATTGATTAGTGGTTATGATGAGTTGAAAAAAATACTTCAGTGTTAGGGGATAGGATGAATATATTACTTGCTGTTAATGCCAAATATCTAAAACCGGCAATGACATTGATACAATCATTGTATGATAATGAAGATGCATCAATTCACATCTATATGTTGCACAGTAGTTTGTCAGATAATGATGTAGCAAAACTTAAAAGATTTACGGATGAAAGAAAAGTTGGATTAACAGTCATTAAAGTTAATGGAGAGATGCTAGGCGATATGCCTCTTAGCCACCATTTCTCAATAGAAACCTATTATCGATTCTTTGCGCAATCGTTACTTCCAGACTCTGTAGATAGGATTTTATGGATGGATTCAGATATGATTGTGAATCGTTCAATTGGTGAGTTTTACAATCAGTCTTTTGATGGTAACTTACTATGTGTCTGTGAATCAATCAATAAGAATCCTAAAGAGCTTCTGGTTAAACTTGAGCTGCCTTTAAATAGTAAGTATTTTAACGCCGGAATTATTTTATTTGACCTGAAGGCAATAAGAGAATCAATAGATCCAGAAGCTTATTTCGACTATATCAGGGCGAACAGAGAGAAAATCACTTGGCTTGATCAGGATGTGTTAAATGTTTTTTATAACACAAAGTCGAAATTCTGTCCGACATATATCTATAACAATCAGTTCTTTTCGGAGACTGTATTTTCAAAGGAAGAACTCACTGCTATGGAATTAACAGTCAGCGTTTATCACTATATCGGAGCCATAAAGCCTTGGCAATATAAGTATGAGAACGACTTATTCAAGCTTTATTGGAAGTATGCTCTTAAGAGTGAAGGTGTTATCCGATATTTTGTTTTTAAAATGTGCAGATTCATGAGATCTCTGTATAGAGGCATAAGATCTAAACACCAATAGGTGGTCATTATGATAGAATTAACTTACAATTGTGTAACATTTCTTGTACTTGACCAATTCAATGCATATGATGAGAGTTGGGTAGGTATTTACAAAGGACGAAGTGTACGAACGAGTCAGGAGAATGAAAATGAAGATAATAAGAATAATAAGTCTGCTGATGATGATTGTAGTGATATCTTCGGGTCAGGTCGTTGCAGAGCCATTGGTGGACGTAGACGAGACGGCCAATGACAGGGTGTCTAATCTGGGAACAGGTTGGAATCTGGGAAATACACTAGATGCTTTTGACTGTTACGATCAATATGCATATGAAGACATGCTGGCAATGGATTCTGACTTTCAGATTATGATGGAATATATCACAGAACCATATACGGGGTGGGACGCATCAGATGCTGTTTATTTCACTGGTCAGCAATTGAAAGCTGAACTTGTCTGGGAGATGAATCAGTTGAATTCTGAGTCTACCTCATTGCCTGGTCGAGTCGGGATTTCCTTAATCAATCATATGAATCAGAGTGATTCGACGATAGCAACGTGTGTTGTGACACAGGCGAATATACTGTTAGCCGATGGCACGAGTATTGAGCTGAAGGATCTTATCGGGTCACATAGATTGACTTTTAATGGCATTGTGTCTAGTAAAGTGTATATAGATATGAGCCAGTTTGAGCAATTGGTAAGTACGGATATGCTAGAAGGTGCGGTGGTCTCGCTAAGAGCTCAGATATCTAGTATCAATGATGTTCCTTATCAAGCGTCCATATCAAAAATAGACTATTATGAGACGCTGTGGAAAAATATCATAACAACAGAAGAGATGATTCTAGCAGTGAAAGAGGCTGGTTTTGACTCTGTACGTATCCCTGTTACTTATTTCAATCATTTGGACGGTGAAGGGAATATTGATGAGGCTTGGTTAGACAGGGTTGAAGAAGTGGTCAATTACGTGTTGGACAATGATCTGTACTGTATCATCAATGTTCACCATGATACCGGTGTTGTGGCGTGGATAAAAGCGGACATTAATAAGCTGACGATGACTGAAGGCAAATTCACTTACCTATGGGCTCAAATAGCGGATCGATTCAAAGAATATGATGATGACTTAATGTTTGAAGGTTACAATGAACTCCTCAACAATAAAAATGAATGGGGTTACGCTGGAGTAAGTGATTATGAAGTGGCCAACATTCTTAATCAGTCATTCGTGGACACGGTAAGGGCAAGTGGTGGCAAGAATACTGATAGGTATTTGATTTTGAACTCCTATGCAGCAAGTGCAGACAATACCACTTTGAATGCTTTTGTTGTACCGGAAGATTCAGCAGAAGATAAGTTGATAGGAAGTGTTCACTACTACGAAGTGACAGAGGATATGATATTCAGTGCTTTAACAAGGATCAGTGCCACATCTGCCCGTTTAGGAATCCCGTTTATATTAGGCGAATGCAGTGTTTACTTACCGGATACCGGCAACGCTGTATCGATGGCTGAATTTCTTGTTAATACCGCTTACAGTAAGAATATTGCATGTTTCTGGTGGGATTCAGGTGGTGTCCCACAGAACAGCAACGTCAGAGATTTTGTTTTGTTAAATCGTGAGGACTTGAGTTGGTATTATCCGGAAGTTGTTCAAGCTTTTGTTAGTCCTCAAGATCCGGAAGAAGTGTTGGACAGCGAACAAGATTCAATATTTGGTGATTCATCGTCAATTATACCCTATACCTCTGTAGATTATATTCAGGTGACTTCTGGTGGCGGTGGCTTTAATACCAGGTACCTAGTGGATTCAGACAGCTCAGTTTCGCTAGATATGGCTTTTACTAACGTGGCAGGGTATGGAGATTATTTGAGAGCATATTCCAGCAATTCCAATAGGTTGGTATTCAGACAGGAGTCATCAAAAGGATTGTATGTTGCTTACGGCTGGTACTCAAGTGCTGTATCCAAACCAATAGATGGACAACGCATAGAGTTGACACAATCAGGGACAACAACCAAGATAGATGGCAATACAGTCAGGATATCCGCAGCGCAGAACTTCTCAACGGGAAGAACGTTGCAGTTTGGTATGAGACCGATGAAAATCTATGGCCTAAAGATCTGGGAAGGTGATATTGCAATTAGGGACTATGTACCTGTCGTGGATGATGATGGTATTGCTTGCTTGTATGATCGTGTAGAGGGAACCTTAGTCTATGCGGCCCAGGGCGTAGATGCTGGCAATGAAGTAGAAGTATCTGATTCTGTCAGTGAAGAACCTGTTGGTGAGGCACTGACTCAGGAAGAAACAGCGGATGCTGTAATAACCAGTCAAGAGGATGATGAAGCGGATGGTCCGGATACTTCAGAAGCACTTATTGAGGATGATTACGAAGCCGTTATTACTGGGATGAAGTTTGGAAGCGGTAGTGGTTTTTCAACAGGCATTAATGCTGATTCTAAGACATCTGTATATCTTAAGATGGGATTGACGGATGTAGAGGGGTATGGCAATTATTTGATGGCCTACAATAATAACAGTAATCGCCTTCAGATCCGTCAAGAAAGTACAAAAGGCATCCACATTGCATACGGTTGGTATAACAGCAGTGTTGTCAAACCTGAGGTAGGAGAGGTCGTTGAGATACTTCAAGGTAAAGGTGTTACTCAGATTAATGGTAAAACCGTTAGAACTTCAGCATATCAAAGCTTTGATACGGGAGCTAATATAGCGATCGGAGCAAAAGGGATGATACTATATGCTTTGAAGATCTGGGATGATGGACTGTTAGTTAGAGACTATATACCGGTTTTAGACGATGAAGGAACGGCATGTCTTTTTGATCAAGTATCAGGTACACTGAATTATTTTCCAAAGCCTACGGAAGCTGTTGTAGAGTAGAACATAACGAAGAAAGGTCTGAGTCATATTTGACTCAGACCTTTCTTCGTTATGTTCTATTAATTTACCTAGTCAAGGTAAGCCGTGAATCCGTTATCAAACAATTTGACATAGTCATCAAAGGAATCTGTCATTCCGGTGTAGTCGTAAATACTGATTGCAAGATAGTCTGTTTTATCAAGTACCGTGAAACGATCGCCGGTTTCAAGGTTGTGTGATGCGAGTAACTTAAGGTCGCTGGTCATTTCACGGACAAGAATATGATAGTCATTGTTGGAGAGGAATGCTTCAAAAGTTCTTCCAACTTCAGCTTCATAATAGTCATCCAAGCAAATGCGTCGGACATCTTTACTGTAAATACCCGTTGTATAATAATAGTTGCCTGTGCGCCAATTGTTAAAGTCGTTCATCGTGAGTGCAAGGGCGTTATTTGTTGTTACATCATTGCTTGGCTCAGTGGTGACCTCTTCAACCTCAGTAACGGATGAAGTAACTGTAGTAGTAGCTTCTTCAGTGTATAACTTAATATCAGCTTCATATCCATTTGCGAAGAGCGTTTCATATTCGTCAAAGGATGTGGTTGAATTGGTATCATCCAAGATACTTATAGCAAGATAAGCTGTACGAGATGAAGTTTCGAAGGTTTCTCCATCACTAAGTATGTGTGATGAGATAAGGTATTTATCACCTTGTAATTCACGAACGAGCATCTTATATTGACTGAGAGAACTAGAAGCTTCATATGTTGTATTGCTGTTAGCATTGACATAGTTGTTCAATGCGATTCTAGTAGCGTTAGCAGTATAACTAGCATCCGTATAGTGATAGTAACCGGACCGCCAGACGTTAAAGTCGCTATAGTTAACTTCCAGTACATCAGATATGATGTTTGTGGATGTTGGTAAAGTAATCTCTTCTTCTACTACTTCTTCTACTACTTCAACAACCTCTTCAGTGGCGACTTCTTCCAGACCTGATGACAGTACCTCTTCTGCTGAAGAAGTGTCCACATCTACGGCTAGAGTATAGCCTGAATCGAATAGGGAAACATAATCACTGAAACTATCGGTCTCACCATTTGAATCATATAAACTTATGGCCAGCTTGGTTGTTGTGTCAGATGTGGTGAACCCATTTCCATCTTCTATTACGTGAGACGTAATGAGTTCAAGTTCATCATTCATTTCTCTGACGAGTAATCTGTATTGTGGAACAGAGGTGGATACTAAGTAGGTTGTGTGGCTGCTGCAAAGAGCGTAGTCAACCAAGGCGATTCTTGTTTCATCGATTCTGTAAAGACCATCCGTGTAATAGTAGTTACCGGAGCGCCATTCATTGATGTCATTCAAATCGATGTTCAGGATCTGGTATCCTAAAGGAGCATCTGGTTTGAATGTGATATTGAAATCTCCGCTGAAGAGGGATTCATAATCGCTGAAGTTATCTGTTGTACCTGATGCATCGTAGATGCTTACACCTAATAGGGCAGTGTCATCATCGATTGTGAGTTCATCACCATCGCTTAAAACGTGGGAGTTTATCATTTGAAGGTTAGTGTCCATTTCTCTTACAAGCAACTTATATTCATCGTGTGTTGTGGTGAAACTGTAGTTTTCGCCACTGCTAGCTGTAACGTAGTTGTTTAATGCAATTCTTGTGGCGTCAGCTTTGTACAGGCCATCTGAATAGTAATAATTGCCTGATTTCCAATTAGAAATATCATTCAAATCAATTGAATCAATACTATCTGCTTCCACGGTGACTGGCTCTTCAATGACTTCGTCCATAGATATCAGAGATAAATCATGTGATAAATCCAGTTCGTAAGTTGTTGTGCCTACTTTGTATTGAAGGATACTACCATTAAGTTTGGCAAGTGAGATGCTGGATCCTTCGACGAGAACTTGCTTGTTGTTCCCATAAGCATCACTGGTTGCTAGATTACCAGTTGTAGGGTCGACATAGAACCAGTAACCATCATAATAGAACATATTGCCTTCTACATCGTGAACAAACCAATTACTAAACTTAGTGGATGTCGCAGTATAGTCACCAGCGCTTATATACCAACTGTAGTGAGATGATGGTAGCTTATATAGGAATTCATTGTCAGACCGAAGCAGATATGTACGATCATCGCGTCTTGTATCATCCCAAGTGGCATCGATGTGGTACCATTCACCATCAAGATTAACAATGGTCCATCCATGATTCATGGCAGCGGAGGTTACAAATGCAGTTTCTATGCCTTCGAGTTCAAGGAGCAGGTTCAAAGCATAAGTATAACCTTGGCAAACAGCATAACCATCATAAAGAGGTCCGAACGCATAATAGGCTCTCTTATCAAGATTTCTATAGGTGGTATTATCCACGATGTAATTGTGTAAGTAGATGATCTTATCAAGATCAGACATATCACTGGATAGTTGACTATGTATATCGGCAACAATCTCATACATTGCTTGGTAGCGTTCTACATACTCTGAGTCAATGTTATTGATTTTGATCGTATCGATTACATTGTCCACTTTAGTTGTACTGAGATACATGTACATGGATGACTTGAAAGGTATTAGGGCTTCGCCGTAGATCAAATCATTCCATACGCTTCTCATCTCTGTATAACTAAGATTGTACTGATTGACGTTGTGGGTTGAGGTGTCGCCACTTAGAATCATTTCCTTTAATTCTACTCGAAAGGCTTGTTCTTGATAAGCAGTAGATGCATTGGATTCATTAGAGAATAGATACATACTACTTAATAGTAGAGTAAGGCAAAGGACGAGTGGCATGATTGTTTTGAAGAATATTCTTCTGCGTGAAAGTGTGTTCAAATTAGTTCCCTCCTAAAGTAAACGGGGGAAATGATACAATAAAAAAAACTCACTGTGAATGCACACGTGAGGTTTTGCTCGTACCATTTCGGTAACCGGACTACCATGACAATTGTCTTTGACCATTGCTTTAGGTTCCTGGCTTTGCGTCCTTACTTTTCAGTAAGTTTGCCGTTTCGTGTGTTACTGTATTGATTTGTATGGTTATGTACTACAACTATGATATTATGTGTGACCTATGTCTTTCACACAACAAAAGTATAATATGTAGTGGCGATAAGTACAATAGATAGTATGTCCTAATATGAGTTAGGACCATACCTAGGAAATGGTCTTAAATGATAATTATTATAAAGTAGCAAAGCGTTTAGCTTTGTTGAGGTGTATTAACACTTATGATATTATGTATTTACTCTTTGTTATAAAGAAATAAATAATAGCATTATATTGATGATGTAGCCGACAGAATAGGGAGAGATTAGATGTCTGCAATATGGGGGATCATAGATTTAGAAGATAATCCTGTCAAAAGGCAGGTGGTAGAGCAGATGTCGCTTCCGTACGAAAGTTGTAAGATAGATCGTACTGAACAGCTTAAAGATGGAAGCGTATATATGGCTTGTGGTTTGCAATATTTTACGCCAGAGGCATACAATGAAAAGATGCCTTTATATGATGAAACACACAATAGATTTATTGTTGCTGATGTTGTTTTGGACAACCGTGAGGAGATATGTTCACTTCTGGGTATAGAGAATGGAAGTAATTTGCCGGATGGCTATATACTGAATAGGTATCATCATTTATATGGCAGTGATGGGTTGGACAAGTTGGCAGGGGCTTTTGCTTTTGTTGTGTATGATGCATCAACAAGGAAAATTGAGCTTGTTATAGATGCGGTGGGGAATCGCTGCTTATATTATTGTATCATAGGCTCGAGTCTCTATTTTTCAACGTTGATTGAACCATTAAAATCAATCTTAAAGGATGTAACTGTCAACGAACGGTGGTTAGCAGATTTTTTGGCAATGGAAAGTATGTATATGTTCTCTGACTTGGAATCGACACCAGTCGAGGGCATTTTTCGTGTAGCGCCTGCTCAACGTGTCATATTTTCAGAAAAAGGTATTGAAAAAGAAACATACTGGAAACCATTAGAAAGAATAGATATTGTGAAAGGTGATACGGATGAGGCATATTGTGCTGGTTTTCGCAAGGTGTTCTCTGAAGCTGTCAGCTGCGTCATAAGAGATAAGAGCAAAGTTGGTATCTTACTTAGTGGAGGCCTTGACTCCACGGCGGTTGCAAGTTTGGCGGCTGGTGTTGTTGGTGAAGAGGGTGGCATTATGCATGCGTATACCTCGGTGCCGGAAGAAGATTATATTCCACCTGAAGGAACCAAGCGTGTGACGGATGAGGGAGATATTGCCTTTCAAACAGTTCAAACACTTGGGCATTCAGATGCAACCAGGATAAATATGCCGGGTGTTAATCCATGGGATGAACACAAGAGAATAATGAATTATCTAGAAATGCCGTACAAAAGTTATTATAATGTTCTTTGGCTCCACGATGCGATGGAACAAGCTCTTACAAAAGATATCCGAATCATATTAACTGGGGCGTATGGTAACAGCAGTATCTCTTTTACGAATCTTCCAATGTTTTTTAGTGATATGCTAAGAAGAGGTAAGTGGGTTAGTTTTATTAAGGAAATGAATCTTTTTCACCGTTCGATGGGCATCAGTAGAAAGTTAATTCTTAGAGATACATTAAAAACGAACTTGAAGAAGAAAGAACCCTATATTGGGGATAGGCTGGAAGGATCCTTCATGTATGAAGAATTCTATAAGAGACAAGATACTGAATCAAGGTTAGGTGCCATGTATGCGACTATGGATACTGCTGCTCTTGACTATCAATCTTTTAGACAAATGTTGTGGCATCCCAGATCTTTCCGTCAGATTGGCGAAATGGAGACTAAGCGGTCTCTTGCGACTGGGGTATTGATGCGAGATCCTACGAAGGATAAAAGGGTTATAGAATATTGTATGAGTTTGCCCCTTGAGGTGTTTGCGTCGGAAGGAATAGAGCGTCGACTGATTAATGTCTATATGGCAGATGTCATCCCTTCTCATGTCATTAAGATTGCTGGAGGTGGGCAGCAGGGAGCAGACTTTTTGCATAGAATGACAAAAGTCTGGCCTAGGATCAAAGAAGAATGGATTAGAATCTACGAAAGATACTCCCAACAACCTTATGTAGATACAGCAAAGGCTATTAAGGACCTTGAGGCCATTGATATTGGCCATTGTAATAATTTTAAACTTATGCGTCATATGTATTACCTTACAACCCTTGAGTATATTCATGAGTTCATAGGTGAGCTCTAAGATGTTTCATTTTCTAACAATGCTGTTAGTTTTGTTGATGTATACAATCTTGAGTGATAGAATGACCGTATTAAAACAAATATAATCTGACTTATTTATGAAAGGATGACATTATGAAAAAAGAGTGGAGAGCACCTGAATTAGAAGAATTGAACTTGAACATGACAGCTAATGCTCAAGCAGAATCAGATGATTATGATGGCGATTGGGTACAGATTGATGGTACTTGGTATTTGCCTGGTAATCTTGAGTCATAGAATTCGATTGTTAGATGTATTCAAGAACAGTCTTGGGGATTGATAAAGTCCTTGGGGCTGTTTTTTATTCATACGGTATATGAGTCATGTGAAGGATGAGTCCGCAGATATATTGTCCGAATATTATTACAAAATAGTTAGTTTTGTTGAAAGCATAATAATAAAGTGATAGTATGTACCTAACAAGTTAAACGGAATATTATTTTGTAGAAAGGATGATAACATGAGGAAGCAGTGGAGAGAGCCAGAAGTAGAGGAACTTAATATTAACATGACCGAGAATGGTCAGGATACGTCTGAAGAATTTGATGGTGACTGGGTTGAAATTGACGGTAAATGGTATCGACCTGGCAGCACTGTATTAGCTTCATGATGGAAGAGAACCTCAGGAGTGACTCTGGTGGCGTTAGCCGGAGTCGCTCCTCTTCTATTATAAGGATGTTTTCCGATTTGAATGAATAGATGGGATAATCTTACAAAGATGTTAGCTTTATTGACGCTCATAGTTCACGATGATATGATGTGGGTGCATTATTAATATTTTTACATACTAATGATTATTGAAAGGATGACAACATGAAGAGAGAATGGAGAGCACCAGAAGTAGAAGAACTTAACATCAACATGACACAAAACGGTCAAGAGCAATCTGAAGACTTTGACGGAGATTGGGTTGAAATCGACGGTAAATGGTACAGACCAGGTAGTGAAGTTGTAACTGGTTGATGATTGTATGTTAAGAGCAGCCTTAAGCATTTGTCTTAAGGCTGCTTTTTGTATATAATGAATGGGAATAAATATAGGAAGAGATTTCAAGGAGAGTATTATGTATTCATACAAAATATACGGTTTGCTGGTATCATCTGATTTGGAGATTCATGAGGCATATCAGATAGATGAGCAGAAGACTTATGATGTTACTATTAGAAGTGATCTGGCAGAGAACAAAGGGGATGAAGACTTAACAGACTACGAACGAGAGACCCTTAAGAAGGTCGGAGGCTATCGAAGATACAGCAAAGATAAAGTGGCAGGTCTTGGGATTGCTGATGTAGGTTTTTTCACTATGAAAGGTGGGAAAGAGATTACATATTGGCTCAAGGATGGCGCCAATGCTGAACATGTAAGGCAGATAATGTTATGTCATTGCCTGAATATAATTATGATGCAAAGATCGATCGTTAGCATTCATGGCAGTGGATTGATTAACGATGGTAAAGGATTAATCATAAGTGGGAATAGTGGTGCTGGTAAATCCACATTAAGTACAGCGCTCTTGGCGAAAGGTCTTGGTTATATGGCTGATGATGTTAATGCCATAGATCTAAGTGGCGGTTCTGTAATGATGCAGCCGGCATTTCCTCAAAGGAAGTTATGTGTGGATACGGCGGTTCATTTTGGCTTTGATCTGAACAATTACAGCATCATTCCGAGTCCTGAAAAAGAGAAGTATGGCGTTAGAGTGACGGAGAACTTTAGTACTGATGCGGTAGCACTTAAGACTATTGTCATTATTGAGCCTAAAGAAATTGAAGAAGTGAGAATACGTCAGATTCTTGGTAGTGAGAAGCTTAAGTGTGTTGTGAACAACGTATTTGCCAAAGAAGATTATGATAAAGTTGGTTTCGGTCCGATAGAGTTTGGCCAGTGCCTTAAGATTGCGGAGGCGGTGGATATATACATTATGAATCGGCCGCTAGTAGGCAAGACGGTAGACAAACAGATAGAAAAATTAAGTGACTGTGATATAATAGGTAAGCAATTAGAGTTGCATTGATTTTACAATGGGTTTGGAGAGTTATCTATGGGAGAGTTAAAAAGAATTTTTAGAAGTCTAAAGAGCAAACGTGGCTATGCACGTTGGTTGATGGGTTATACAAAGCCTTATTTGCCTAGAATATTAATACTGGTTGGTATAGGGCTGTTGAGTACGTCAGTTGGTGTGACCCTTGCGGTTGTATCCAAAAGAATTATTGACTCAGCAACCAATGGCGGTATTAACATAAATGATGTCTGGTTATATATCGGGTTGATATTCATCACCCTCTTGTCTAATATACTTACGACATTAGTAACGGTCGTGCTGGATGAACGGTTTTCTTTTGGCATTAGGAAGCAGCTATATGATCGAATCATACATTCTGATTGGATGAAGATTACTTCTTATCACTCAGGCGACTTGATGACTAGAATGACCAGCGATGCCAAGAATATATCTGACGGTATTACAAGCATATTCCCCAATATTATCAATCTGATTATACAACTGATTATTACCTTTGGGGTTTTGTACTACTATGAGCCAAGAATTGCCGTTATGGCACTGCTATTTGCGCCGATTGCAGCAGTAATCTCTGCTGTGTTAGGTCGTAAGCTTAAGAAGTTGGAAGTCAAAGTACAAGAAAGTGAATCGGCATATCGTTCTTTTTTGCAAGAAAGTATGGCCAATCTTTTGGTTGTTAAAGCCTTTACCAATGAAGAATATGCTATGGAACAACTTGTGGCGCTCAGAGAAGAACGTTTTTACTGGGTTAAAAAGAGAACCTATATTGGCGTAGCCAGTTCTACTGTGATGAGTATGACCTTTCATATTGGGTATATTGCGGCATTTACTTTTGGTGCAGCTCAGATTTCTACAGGTGCAATCACCTATGGTACAATGACTGTTTTCCTCACTTTGGTTAACAGAATTCAGGCGCCAATTATTTCGTTGGCCAGAAACTTTCCTAAGATAGCCTTAGTGCTTGCGTCTGCGGGTAGGGTGATGGAGTTGCAAGATATTCCGGTAGAAGAAGACAATGGTGAAGCGGTGCTTGAATCGAAGCATGTCGGGGTCACACTTAATGATCTTTCTTTTGGCTATCATGATGCTGAACAGATCTTTGAAGATACGGGTACGGAGATTAAGCCGCATGAGTTTGTTGCCATTATTGGTGAATCGGGTATTGGAAAGACAACGATGATTCGGTTGATTCTTTCATTCCTTAACCCCGGCAACGGTAATATTGTCTTTAATGACCATGAAAACAACACAGAAACGGCAGGGCCAGGGGCGCGGCAGTTCATTTCTTATGTGCCTCAGGGCAATACCCTCTTCAGTGGGACAATTAGGGAGAATATTCTGATGGGCAAACAAGATGCCACTGAAGAAGAAATTCGAGAAGCCTTGGACATGGCGGCTGCAAGTGGTTTTATTGCTGAATTGCCAAAGAATATTGATACAATAGTGGGTGAAAAAGGTCATGGAATCTCAGAAGGTCAAGCCCAGAGGATTGCCATTGCTAGGGCATTAATTAAGAAAGCGCCTTTTCTTATCCTTGATGAAGCCACATCTGCTCTAGATGATGAAACTGAACTTGAAGTGCTACGAGGTATCCAGAAGCTTGAACCTAGGCCGACTTGCCTTCTTATAACCCATAGACATTCAGTTTTGGCCTATTGTGATCGGGAAATACGTATCAAAGACCGGAAGCTGACGGACTATGACTTGGCATTGGCGGTGAAGTGAAGTGAAAAAGGGACTCCGATATATCTATAATTTTCTTTTTACGAATAAGACAAGATGGCTCACGGTTAGGGTCATCTTCTTGTCTTTGTATTATCGTTTGAAACTGTTGGTTTTCACTCAGAATATTAATGAGAAGTCCTTTGGCATAAAAGGAGAATCGACCGGGAAGGAAGAAACAAGGAAGAATATGGTGGCAGCCTACTGGATTGGCGAGCGTGTCGAACGGGTATGCGATAAGATGCCGTGGGAGAGTAAATGTCTTGTTAAAGCTCTAATTGCACAGCGGTTTCTTGTGGAAAGGAACATTCAATCGACGCTATATCTTGGCGTGGAGAATAAGGACAATATTATGACGGCTCACGCATGGCTAAGATGTGGCACGGTCTATGTCACAGGTGGTAACGGTGGTACTAATACAGTTGTGGCCTATTTTTCGAAGTAAAGATAGTTCTTTAGGACTAAGAAAGTAGTCCGATGGAGCCTCTAGATGGATGACAAGGCTGGAATGTGGCTCGTTGTGCAGACATATTAATAAAGAATATTTATATTTGTATTGATAACCGGTTTTGTATATGGTACTATATATCTATATTATAGATATGGAGACGAAGATCAGCTGGTTATATTTGGACGCTTGACCGGCTAGGAGTCACTAGCGTAACCGACCATTCAACTTTGAATGGTTTTTTTTCGTTGATGGGTGAAAGAAATCAGGGAGGAATCAATGAGAGCGATGAAGAGAATTGTAAGTTTGTTTGTAGTAGTCATGGTGTTATTTAACATTGTTGGTAGTGAATTCACGAAAGAGTTTGTAGGCTTTGATACTCAGGCGGCAGCGGTGTCTGCTCCTCATGGAGGAGACAGTGCAGTAGCAAAACAGGGAACAACATATGAAGGTGAAGCGGTAAGGACCGCAAGATCCACGACGGATGCAGCATTGTCTTTTGATTTTACCAGAAGTGAATCGGATTTCTTTAGCCTTGGCTTTAGTGATGGCGATGATGGATGGATTATCATTGAATTTGATGAAGCGATAACGAATGGTCCTGGTGATGATCTTCAAGTGATCGAGGATACATGGACTTATGGCTTTTATCCTGAAGAGTCAGCAGACATATATGTCAGTGCAGATGGTGATGACTGGGAGAAGATTGGCGATGTCGACAATGATCGTGTGACGGATGGTTACCACGCTTTTGCCACATTTGATTTGGATGATCTGGAAGATGTAGATCCTGAGAGCGTTAGATTTGTTAAGGTACAGGACACCAGTCGTCGTAGCGACTTTGACGTATTCTATGCCAATAACTACGGCAGTGTGCCTGATGGTTTTGACTTGAATGCAGTTTTGGCGCTATATGAATATGAAGTAGAAGAATATGATGTCTATTTTGATGTATATCCAGCAGATGGCAGTAGTGATTATATGGGAACTGTATCAAAAGAGATGGGTACATATGATCTTGGTGATGTGACGGACGTCGCAGTTACAGCGAATGACCATTATGAATTTGTTCAGTGGTGGGGCGAATTCTATGTTGAAGGCGAATATGTCTATGCGCCATTGTCAGTCGATGACCTTGATGAAGGACAATTGGTTGTGGATGGCTTAATGTCAGACGTGGATGGCTTGTATATGCATACAATGTCGACCAATGATCAGGATGATGAGGTGGAACTCACAAGGATTCTTGCAGAATTCCAAGCGGTGATGTATACCATTACGGTAGAAGTTGCTACGGACTCAGGCGGCAGTTCGGGTTGGGTCAATGCCAGTGGAGAAGCGACTTATGGTAATTCAGTAAGCATAACTGTACCTGCTGGTACGACCCTTGAATTTGGTCATTCAGCTGTTAGTGGTTATAGTTACGACAGATGGGATCCAGCTTTTGAAGAACTTCCAAGCCAAGCATGGGAAAGTGCGACGTATAAGGTTTACTTTGATGAAGACGATGATCCTACGCCTAAGAGATATGACCTTAATATCGAGATTGAAGGCGAGGGTACGGTTGATGGCAACTCGAATGATTACGCTGTCTCCAACTTGAGAAAAGGAACTGAGACCATAGGTCAAGCAGTAGCAGCTGATGGTTGGTATTTGGATATTGTCTACACAGAAGATGATGCGGATGAAGATGATTTGACAGCACCTTCTGATGAAGATGGTGATTATGAGATCTACATGGACAATGACACGACAGTTGTGTTTGTTTTCAGAGAGCGTACACCTGAGGCTGTACCATATCAGCTGACTGTAGACATTATTGGTGAAGGTAATGTATCACCATATACGGATGATGGTTTGGCTGAGTGGCCGGAAAAGACGGATTATGATGCAGGTGAACTTGCTGAGTTCGGTGATATTGAAGGTATCAATGGTTACGTATTTGACAGCATCATAGGTGAGAATGGTGATGAGGTTTATGATCGTGGCGATGGGACTTATGATATCCTGATGACAAGTGACAAGAGCATTGTCATCAAGTTTGTCAAAGAAGAGGATGAGGACCCAGAACTTGATATTGATCCATCCGTCTTTGATATTGCAGATGAGCAGCTTCCACGAACAGGTGGGTTACCAATGGCTGTACCGTACTTAGGTGGTATTGTAAGTATGGCAGCAGGATTTATCCTAAGAAGAAAGAAATAAAGTGAAGTGCTTAATGGAGTGTATCGCACATAGTGCGGTACACTCTTTGAATAAGCGGATGTGGTAATTACCTACAAACATGTTAGATTTCTTGTAACGCATTTTCACATATGTTAGTTTTACATTATATACTAATTGACTCATTCTAAGACAGAATTGAAAGGTAGGGGCAGGGTGATGAATATTATAAAAAAGAGTATTTCCTTATGTATGATAGTCTTGATGGTCGTCGGATTTAGTGGATTCGTCGTCGATGACAGTGAAGGTAAGACTGTAACTTTGTATGCGGGCCAGGATATTGAGGTGGGTTACGTCAAGATTACAAATGACGCTGAGAATGTCTACGTGTCTTTCGTGATTACAGAAGATGACTGGGCAATCTATGAGACCAATGTTGCTGTAGAGCAAGCAGTTGGAACAATACCAACTAATAAAAAAGGGAATCCGGTTGTTGGCCATTTTGAATATAGCTCAGAGCATAGTGGTATTGAACAGTACACTGTAACAGCGCCTTTAAGCGAATTACAGGGTGATATTGTTGTTGCGGCACATGCAGTTGTTGAAAATATTAAGGTGGATGTCCTGGCAGATGGACCATATGAAGGTTCAGACATTGTTGATTATGCACAGGGGACAGGGATGAACAGTGGAATGCAATTCCCGGTAGAGGACGTTCGTAGCGATCCATCACTGGCGTTGTCATTTGATGCCTCTGGTCAGGAAGGGACTTTTTATAGTCTTGGGTTCTGTTGTACAAGTGTCAGCGAAGCGTTCGTTACCATTGAATTCGAGTACCCGATTACCAATGGCAGCGGTGATGATGTGAGGATTGTGGAGACGACGTGGGGAGGCACTGGCTCCACTTGGTTATACCCATTAGAAGAGGCTGAAGTCTATGCTAGCAATAATGGTGTAGACTGGCAATTGCTTGGCGTCGCTAATAACAGAGAAAGGTTTGATTCATCCAATTATTTGACATATGCAGAGTTTGATCTTTCTGATGTTGGTATGGATGAAGCGAGATACATCAAGGTTGTTGACGTGTCTGATATTAGTTTGTTTCGTTATGTTGGTGATGTAGCGGATGGTTATGATCTTGAGGCTGTACAGTCCATTCATGATTATGAAGAAAAGACGGTTATAAGTGAAACGGCTTGGGCAGATGGCGAGAAGATTCTCACTAAAGGCAATTGGGCCACATATGTAGATTACACAATTGAGTAGATATTGAAAAAACGATTAAGGCCGTACCTGTTCGGGTGGACAGGTACGGCCTTGATTTTTTTATCAATATTAGGTACTCTGTTAAAGTACGAGATGTTGACCTGGATAGTTGATGTCTTGTAGTAAGGCTATAGATAGTAAAGGTGTGAAATTGCACATTTTTACAACATGAGGAAGGGTGGTTGAACCTACGTTTCAACCTAAGGAGATTATGCGAATCAAAGATTTCAATGAAAGAAAGAAATACAGTGAAGGCAGTGGTGTTTTGGCTGCAGTAGAGAGTCAAATTGATATGGTGTTGAATGCCTATGGCGAGTACGAAGAAGTGGTGTCTGAATCACAGGGAGAACTGAGTGATCTGATTACAAAAGTTTCACCATCGCTGTGCGAGGATGTCAACGAGACAGATGTAGCGAAACAATTATATGACAGTGTTGGGGGTATAAACTATGATCAAAGAATTGGTCATTACCTTCGTCTTTATGTAGGTCACGTGGCTGAAGGGGATTATCGTGCCAAAGCAAGCTCAGGAGGTATGGGTACGTGGATTTTTACTGAACTGTTTGATAAAGGGCTTATCGACGGTGTTATTCATGTTAAAGAGGCAAAGGGTAATCATAGCGAGGTGTTGTTTGAATATGGTATTTCAAAGACCATAGATGAGATAAGAGACGGTGCCAAGACGAAGTATTATCCGGTTGAGCTATCAGGCGTCATAGAAGAAGTCAGACGCACTCCGGGAAGGTATGCAGTAGTAGGTATTCCTAGCTTTATTATGGCCATCAGATTACTTGCCAGACAGGATTCGGTGATCAATGAGCGTATCGTCTATACAGTGGGATTGGTCTGTGGGCATCAAAAAAGCAGTAAGTTTTCAGAGGCACTGGGCTGGCAGGTGGGAATCAAACCTGGTGACCTGAAGTACGTTGATTTTAGACGTAAGATTCCTGGAAGAGCTTCTAACGATTATGCCGTTGAACTTACCGGGATTAAGGATGGAAAAGAAGTGACCATTGTTAAGCGGACGAGTGAACTCTTAGGTCAAGATTGGGGGCAGGGTTTCTTTAAAGCATACGCATCGGATTACAATGATGATGTGATGAATATCACTGCAGACATAACCCTTGGTGATGCATGGCTTCATGAGTATATCCAAGATAGTGAAGGGAATAATATTATCGTTATCCGAAACGAGGTCATGGATAAACTTATAAGTGATGCTGTCAAAGAAGGACGGTTATCGCTGGATCCTGTAGACGCTGATACGATATATTTGTCACAAGTGAGTCATTATAGACATACGTGGGATGAGTTGCCTTATCGACTCTATAAGAGGGACAAAGAAGGTCTGTGGCGTCCTAAGAAACGGGTGGAGGCATCGAATGACATTCAAGGGATCAGAAGGAAGATTCAAGACCTACGAGAAGAGATATCGGCATCAAGTCACAGATTATATAAGGAAGCTGTTGAAAAAGAGGATCTGAATCACTTCACTACAGAGATGAGAAAGTTATCAGATCGGTATACGAGATTGTACCGGGTTATCCGCTTTAGAAATATGGGTGTTGTAGGCACCTTTAAGTATTTTGCGGGTAAGATCCTTCCTATAGGAAGAGGTCAATAATGATAGAACAAAGAAGCACACTAAAAAAAGTCTTACATGTATTGAATATAATTCAGTTGACAATCTTCATGAGCTTGATTGTCCTTGGTGTTGTGTTCTTACTTAACACTAGATTCTTTGCTAAGAAGTACGCAGAATTCCTGGTGATCGATACAGATGTTCAACAAGCAGATGCAATTGCAATACTTAGTGGTAACGAAGGCTTGTATAGATTGCTTGAAGGCATCACTCTATATAAGGATGGATACAGTGATCAGCTGATTCTCTCCGGGTATACTGGTATTGATTCAGTAGCGTATATGTTTGAGAAGAATGAAGTGTCGACAGAAGGTGTTGAAGTTCATGAAGCCAGCTCCACCTACGAGAATGCCGTTCAGATCAAAGCTTATCTTGATAGCAAAGGCTTTGATTCTGTGTTGATAGTTACATCACCAGCTCAGTCTAGAAGAGCGATGATGGTATTTGAAGACGTTATGCCGGATGTTGAGATCCACTTGAGTTATTCGGAACTTCACACATACGATCCGGAGAAGATATTCGAGAGTAAAGACATTAGGGAGAACTTTACAAACGAAGGCATGAAGTACCTGTATTACTTCTTAGAGTATGGTCTAAAGTGATGATTAAATAGAGATAGTCATAAGCGGATTTGTAAAGGGGGAGTTTTTATGGTAAACAATATGTTGCATAGGGTAAGCGGAAAGATAGTGGGTACTTGGCGATATTACGCCGGTATGGTGCATGTCGATCTGACGGGCAGAGCGGAAGATACGTTGTTGATTGCTGGGAGTGGAAGAAGTGGTACAACTTGGTTGATGGAATGTCTGAATCATGGGAACACTTTTCGGATGATGTTTGAGCCGTTTCACCCTTATGAAGTTGAAAAGCTTATGGGAATGAGAGCGTGCATTGGCAATAAACATATTGAGATCAATGATGAAGTCAAAAGAGAAATCGATTGGATCATCAAAGGTAGGATAAGATGTCATTGGGTGGATAAGTTCAATCATAAGTTGATGGTAAAAAAACGAATGATTAAAGCAATTCGCATAGGGGGCTATCTACCATGGATTCAGCAAGCTTACCCGGATATCAAGACGATTTATATCATTAGGCATCCATTCGATGTTGCCAAATCCAAGATCAAATTGGCATGGGCTACAGACCTTGAACAAGAGCTGCTAATCAAGGGGTTGATGCTTGATCAATACAGTGAATTCGATGGGATCATTAATGAAGTACTAAAAAAGGCTGATGCTTTCGAGGTCTTTGTTCTTATGTGGTGTATGGAGAATTACTACCCATTAAAAAATATTGATTTGAACAAGACGAAAGTTGTATTTTATGAAGATTTTTGTCGGGAGCCTGAAAAGATGCTTCAGGAGATGTTGCAATATGTGGGGTACGTTCCTATACCAGAAGTGATTGCCGATGTGGTTAAGCGACCTTCTAGAACTACGAACCTTAAGAGGAAAGACGGTACAAAGGCAGAAGCGAGAATCATTCTAGATGATCAGAGAGTGAAGGCGCTACGAATTCTTGAATGTTTCGGAATGAATGAATTCTATACAGAGGATAAGGTTGGTAACATAGAATCTGTTCGGAAGTTTAACGTAGTAAAGTGATAACATGTTATAAGATAATGAGTATTTTCAAATAATGTTTGACAAATAGTATATTTCCATGGTACTTTATACCTATAAATAAACAGGGTAATGAAAACGAAGACGAATTGGTTATATATGGACGCTTGATCAATTCTGAGTTAGTAGCGTAACCGGCATATTTGCCGGTTTTTTTGTTTTTATAGTATTAGTACTGTTAACTTATGTAACAACAGACAAAGAGATTCTTAATTTTTGGAGGAGATTTATGAAAGGGTTTAAGAGAATTGCATCATTGTTACTTGTACTGTTACTGTCTGTGAATATGGGAGTGGCAGCGTCGGCGTGCGAACGACCAGAAGCACATACTTCGGATGACTGTGAACCTCAAGTCTATGCGTTGATTGCAGACAGAGATATTGAGATTGGAACTGTGACCATTACTAATGACGCGGATAACATCTATGTGAAATATGAAATAGATGATGCTTCATGGAATGATGGTGAAGGTTGGGCACTCTATGAGACGGATGTTCATGTTGAAAGAAGGGTCGAGTTGTTCCCGCTTACAAGCAAAGGGAAACCACGCGTTGTAAAATTCGATTATCGTGAGACCCATGAGGGCATTCAATTATATGAAGAGACCATTCCGTTAGAGAATGATGGCAATGTATTAGTTGCAGCACATGCTGAAGTTAAGAGAGTGGAAGAAAGCTCTGTAACCATAGCGCCATACGGTGGTGATAGTGCAACATCTAAGCAAGGACTTGCATATGACTATGATGAGGTTAAGGCAATCCGTTCAACGACGGATGCTGCCCTTGTTCTTGAAAGCGAGAACACCAGTGAAGAGTCTGATTTCTATAGCTTAGGGTTCAGAGATGAAGAACAAGATGATGCCTGGGTGATTATAGAATTCGACTCTCCGATTACCAATGGTGACGGAGATGATATCAGGCTCGTTGAGGATACTTGGACTTATGGTACTTCTTACCCCCTTGAGCAAGCCTATGTATACGTAAGCGAAGACGGCGAGGAATGGCTTAGTCTGGGAATAGCTGATAATCAGGAAGCGGGTATCACAGGCACGAACTATCATACGATTGTAGACTTTGATCTTGATGATGTGGATCTTGATAGCGCAAGGTTCGTGAAAGTTGTGGATGCTAGTGACAGACGTGATTTTGATAGTGCCTACAATGGATATGGCCACATTGCAGATGGTTATGACTTGAATGTTGTTCTTGCTCTTCATGACTATGAAGACATCGAATACGAGAAGGCGGACGCATGGATTGAAGGCTGCAAGTTTGTAGAAAAAGGCAGCTGGGCAATGTATGTCAACTATGAGATCTGTGACTCTGAAGCACATGCAGATGACGACGCGACTGGTGAAGGTCATGGTGATGATGATATCGTTGATGATCAAGTGCCGGGTGGCGTGCCTAATGATGGGGACTGTGATGATGATTATGACGACCACCATGATGACGCACAAGGTCAAGATGATTGCGATGATGATCAAGATCAAGATGGTGATCATCAGGGGGAGGATACATCCATAGAGGATGAGACACCACCTACAAGCAATGGTGATAGTTCCAGCAATGACTGTGACGATATCTTGAGTATCTTCAGATATTTCAGAGCGAGAAGAGCAACATACTTCACGAATATCTACAGAAGCTTCTGGGGTTGGCGTTAAAGATGAAGAAGTGATATAATATCTATAGATGGAGGCGTCTTGGTTAATGACTAAGATGCCTTTTATCATGATTATTGGTGTAAGTATGAATATTTAAGATAATCTTTGCATTTAAAGGCGAAACGTGCTACAATGTCCATGTTTTTTGCACATTGATAGGACGTGTCGACATAGGCACGACCCATTAGTATAGGAGCGTAAGATATGAAATCACAATTAACAAAAGGCATCAAATTATTTGCCGGTAACTCCAATGAACCATTAGCTAAGAAGATAGCAGAAGCTCTTGGGATTCAATTGTCCGACATGGTCGCTGGCAAATTCTCAGACGGTGAAAGTACCGTGAAGATCAACGAACTAGTAAGGGGTTATGATGTATTCGTAGTCCAGTCAACATCAGAACCTGTTAATGATAACTTAATGGAGTTGTTGATCATATTAGACGCTCTAAAGCGCGCATCAGCAGGTAGAATTACAGCTGTAATGCCATACTTTGGTTATGCCAGACAAGATATGAAATATAACCCTAGAGATCCAATCAGCGCTAGACTGGTTGCGGACCTTCTCTATAAGGCCGGAGCTGATAGAGTGCTGTCCATAGACATTCATACAACACAGCTCCAAGGTTTCTTTAATTGTCCGATGGAGAACCTTCGTGGCAATCCGATCTTTGTAGACTACTATTCTAAGAAGATTGATTCGGTAGAAGGTGACTTTGCAGTTGTATCACCGAATATAGGTGCGGTCAAGCGTAGTCGTGCCTTGGCTGAAGCGTTGAACTTGCCTCTAGCTATCATTGATAAGAGAATTCAAGAGATTGATTCAGAAGGCAAAACGAGTATCATAGGTGATATCAAGGGCAAGAACATTATCATGCTGGATGATATGATCAATACAGGTAAAGTCATCAAAGGAGCCGCTCAGGATCTTAAGGATCATGGCGTGGGTAGAATCTTTGCAGCTTGTAGTCATCCGATATTCGCAGGGGATGCTGTGGAGCAGATTAAGACATCACCTATAGAGGAGTTTGTACTTCTTGACACCATCAATCAAGAGAAGTATGCCAATGAAGAAGGTTTTAAGATTCTCAGTGTCAGTGGCGTGTTTGCGAATGCGATTCTTTCGATCCACAATAATGAATCAATCAGTAGACTATATAATGAACTAGTATAAAACTAGTATGAATCTAGTAGAGATGCCTTAGGGTGTCTCTTTTTTGTGTAGAAGCGTTAAAGATATATGATATAATAATGATGCTTAAATATAGAGAGAGTTAATGATGTAGACATAAAAATAGATAGTCTACAGACAAATGGATGTGGAGGTGTTTGTATGAATGATCCTAAGAAAGTGAAACTAAATATAATTAGAAATCTAATTAATATGTTATTTGGTGGTATCACTGCTTTTGTTGTGTTGAACATTATTGCGTATTTTGTCTATAGCGTTCCGGTGAAAGTGGTTACCCCTGTCAGGTCTACGGATTTTGTCATGGAACAGAATTATACCGGTTATATTATGGATGAAGGCATAGCCAAGATACGAACGGATCATCTGGGGTATAATAATGCCCCTGATTTGGATGTAACAAAGGTGAATATCCTTGTTATGGGCTCGTCTCATACCTTAGGGTACAATGTTCATCCGAATAGTAACTATTCAAGAGTGTTAAGTGATCGACTGAATCAACGTGGGTTTCAGTCGGTTGACACAGTCTATAACATGGGTATGTGGGGACACACTTGGTATACTCAGGCCAATAATATAACCGATGCGATTGCACTTGTCCAACCCTCTGATTACATTATTATGGAAGTTCATGATAGCTTAGGCTATTCAGCTGAGAAGGTTGCGAAGGTTATCACCAATGATTATCCGAGGGAAGGTACCGGCAACGGGCGATTTGTAACTTCTCTAAAATCAGTACCTTTCTTGAAACTGGGGATGCATCAGGTAAAGAATATGCTTGCCAGTCAACAACAAGAATCGTCATCTGTCTATGCAATGAATGAAGACACAACAGATATCTCTGAGTCCTATTACGAGAATCTGTGTGTTGTCATGTGTCAACTGAAAGAGACGGCCGACGCTTTAGGTGTGAAGTTGATAATCCTTTACCATCCACATCTGATACTTGATAATGAGGTGAAAGGTCAGGCTTGGGTAGTTCAGACCGAATATCGTAATTTCTTTGAAGATGCATGCTGTAATAATGGTATTGTGTTCTGTGATATGACAGATACTTTTCTCGAGGCATATTCAGAATCTTATATAGTACCCTATGGTTTTGCCAATACGGAGATTGGTGAAGGGCATCTTAATGAGTGGGGGCATGAACTTGTGGCGGATGTCCTTTGTGAAGCGATAGTGACAGACATGACACAAGAGGGGGTGTCTCAATGATCTTTAGCAGTGTAACGTTCTTGGTATTCTTTCTTATAACGATGTTGGTTGTTGGCTGTGTTAACCTTGCGGTAAAGTTTGAAGTGATGAATGCTTATCTTGGTATGCGGACAAGGCATCTTGTGTTGCTGGTTGCCAGTTATGTATTTTATGGTTGGTGGGACTACCGATTCTGCTTACTGATGCTGTTACTTACGGTGATTGCTTACTTAAGCTCCAAGCGTCTAGAGTCCAAGCCTGATGATAGATTGGCATTAACCGTAGGGATTATAACCCCTCTTGTTATCTTGGGTTTCTTCAAGTACTTTAACTTCTTCCTAGAGTCCATGTCTATGGTTATGGGCATTGAGAATCTGGGAACATTAAATATCATATTACCTGTAGGCATTTCATTCTTTACCTTCCAGTCAATGAGTTACACATTGGATGTCTGGCGTGGAAAACTCAGGGCGACAAAGGGATTTGTTCCGCTTGCGCTGTATATTTCATTTTTTCCTCAGTTAGTAGCAGGTCCTATTATCAAAGCGAGTGACTTTTTGCCCCAGTTAGAACAGCCAGAGCGTAATATAACATTGGCCAATCTAGGTGCTGGTATGCAGATTTTCTTGTTCGGTATGTTCAAGAAGATTGTTATTGCGGATTATCTGGCGGTGTATGTAGATGGTGTCTTCGACGCACCTTCCATCTATCATTCGGGCTCGGTGCTCCTTGCAGTGGTGGCTTATTCGATTCAGATATACTTTGACTTCTCCGGTTACTCAGATATGGCCTTTGGTTGTGCGAGAGTGCTGGGATATGACCTATGCAGGAACTTTAATGTGCCATATATGGCCCGTAATGTTACTGAGTTCTGGAAGCGGTGGCATATCAGTCTATCAACATGGCTTCAGGAATATCTCTATTATTCACTTGGTGGTAACAGGAAAGGTCGTATTCGTACATATATCAATCTAATGTTGACGATGCTTCTTGGCGGTCTTTGGCATGGCGCCAGTTGGAACTTTGTCATATGGGGTGGCCTTCATGGACTGGCGTTGATTGTTCATAAGGTCTATTCCAAGGCAATAGGGAATAAGGTGAGTGACAATGGGTTGATCACTGCGATTAGTACATTGGCTACATATATATTCGTCAATGTCTGTTGGGTCTTCTTTAGAGCTTCGGACTTTGGCACTGCTATCAAGATACTTCGCAGAATTATTCAGTGGGATACTGGCATAGTACAAGTTTATACTTGGGCGATCGTGGCGATTGTGATTACAACTATAGGTATGTCGGCGGCGTATGTCTATGGAAGACGCTTGCATAGAGAAAATGATAAAGCAAAGCGGTCAACAGGCTATGCTGAAGGTTTCTATCCTGTCATAACACTGGGCAGTTATCCGTCCTATGTCTTACTGTTCTTAGAGATGGGATTGATATTGACATTTGCTTATACGGGAAGCAGTCCGTTTATTTATTTTCAGTTCTAGGGCTTGCTACTATAGATGAGATGGAAATATACTTACGCGGTTTGTTAATTTGTAAATAACAATTTAAATGTTAGTAAGCTTCTTTGAAAATTGTAGAAAGGTCATTCTGCTTTTGTTATGGTGATGATGTACAAGCTATAATGATAATGGAGGAATGATGTGAAGATAACAGTTGCAGGAGCAGGATATGTAGGTTTATCAAATGCGGTTTTATTAGCGCAGAATCATGAGGTTATAGCGCTGGATATCATTAAAGAAAAAGTTGAGCTGATTAATAATGGTAAGTCGCCAATAGTTGATGATGAGATTCAAAGTTACCTAACATCGAAGAAACTTAGTCTCAAAGCAACTACGGATAATTATGAAGCTATAGTTGAGGCTGAATACGTCATTATTAGTACGCCAACCAATTATGACCCTGATCAGAACTACTTCAACACCAGATCGGTTGAAGCGGTCATTGCCAATGTTCTGTCCATCAACCCGGAAGCGATCATGGTAATTAAGTCTACTGTACCGGTAGGGTATACTGCTAGAGTGCGTGAGATGTTCGATACCGATAATATTATCTTCTCGCCAGAGTTCCTTAGAGAAGGCAAGGCACTGTATGATAACCTGTACCCATCAAGGATTGTTGTCGGTGAAGAATCTGAACGTGCCAGAACATTTGCTAATCTCTTGGCAGAAGGCGCAATCAAAGAAGAAATTGATATACTCTTTACAGGCTCAACAGAGGCTGAAGCGATCAAGTTGTTCTCTAACACATACTTGGCGCTTAGGGTGGCATATTTCAACGAATTGGACACTTATGCAGAGGTGAGAGGACTTAATTCCAAGCAGATCATAGAAGGGGTTGGTCTTGATCCTAGAATAGGCGATCATTATAATAATCCATCCTTTGGTTATGGTGGCTATTGTCTGCCGAAAGACACGAAGCAGCTTCGTGCTAACTATGAGGATGTGCCAAATAATATCATCGCTGCGATTGTCGATGCCAATACAACCCGCAAGGACTTCATAGCAAGGCAGATATGGGAACAGAACCCTGAAGTGGTTGGTATCTACCGTCTTACGATGAAATCAGGATCAGATAACTATAGAGCATCATCTATTCAAGGGATCATGAAGAGAATCAAAGCAAAAGGTATACCGGTCGTTATCTATGAGCCGACTTATGATGGTGATGAGTTTTTTCGTTCAGAGGTTGTCAAGGACATTGATGTCTTCAAAGAAAAATGTGATGTCATCATTGCCAATAGAATGAGTGATGATCTTAATGATGTAGTAGATAAGGTCTACACAAGAGACTTATACCAAAGGGACTGAATAACTTAAGAAATTACGTAAGAGCTCCAGTGAGAATTGGAGGTCTTATTTAGTTCTTGGGTCATACAAATGTAAGATATATAGGTCATAGTAATTATCTGAAGAATATATTAATATAGTGCTATTGACATATGGACCTTAAGTCAATATAATCTTAAGAGAGGTAAGCAGTATATGCCATATTCGCCAAAAGTCTAATGACGAATGAAGCATTCGTTGTTGAATTGACGAAAGTCACTTGAGGGGATTGACGATGAAGCGCCAAAGGTGGTATTATACGACTTATATACGACCGAGATTATATAGACAGATAGAGTTTGGTCGTGGCTGGTAGAGGCCAATTGAGAGTTGGATGCAATCGGGAGAGCGTCTGGTATTAATCCATTATAATTTAATTGAATACTTAATATATGAGTACTGATAGAAATGCAAGTAGTAAGAAATATAACTATATGCATTTTGTATACAGTATATAGATAATGACTGATGACCATAGATATAGCAATATAGAGGGGAGTATTTATGTTACGGTGGAGAAAAAGAATTCGTAGAATGACCTACATAGCAACAGACTTGGTATGCATACTGATTGCGGGCATATTGACGAATGTATTCTACGTAGGTATATTGTATCGCCAACTGAACATCAATTCACTTGAATATGTAGGGTTCATTTGCATCAGTGTTCTTCTGCTGATGTGCAGTTTTCTTATGATGTCCCTCTATGATTCGACCATTGAGGCTAAAGGTCGTATGACTCTTAAGAATATAGGTAAGACAGTCGTTGCTTACGTTATGTCTTTTGTAGTGTTGGGGGCAGCGCTTTTCTACATGAAAGTATCTATGTCCAGGTTATATATCGGCACATTCTTTGGAATGGTAATAGCCTTACACCTGATTAATCGAATTGTTCTTAGAATCACTCAATTCAAAGATGATGATCGTACCAGTGCGATGCGTAACATTCTCTTGATCGGCCAGTCTGAACGAGGTATGGCTTATATCAATGAGATCCGTAAGCATCAGTACTTGAATTTTAATATACTAGGCTATATCAGTATCAAACGACCTCATACTTATGAGAATCTTCCTCATCTAGGCAGCATCGATGAATTGGCAGATGTTGCAACTAAGTACGTTATCGATGAGATTGCTGTTGCAAGACCACTTGGCTATGATGAAAGACTCGAACAAGTCTTATCCCAATGTCAATCCATGGGTATTACAGTGACAATGCTTCTTGATGTTAAGACAACTGAAAAAGCACATGTGGCAATGGTTGGTAATATACCGGTGCTTAAGTTCCATGCAACATCCCTTAACGAAGGACAGATATTCGTTAAGCGTATGTTGGATATTGCCGGAGCGATGGTTGGGATGATCATCTTTGGAATAGCTTACATCATTGTAGGTCCAATGATCAAGTTAGAGACACCGGGACCTGTCATCTTCAAGCAAGACCGGGTAGGAAAGAATGGCCGTACTTTCAAGGTGTGGAAGTTCCGCTCCATGGGTGTTGATGCAGAAGCAAGAAAAGAAGCCCTTATGGCGAATAACGAGATGGATGGTCATATGTTCAAGATGACCAACGATCCTAGAATCACTAAGATCGGTGCTTTTATCCGTAAGACATCCATCGATGAACTGCCACAGTTCTATAATGTTCTCAAAGGCGATATGAGCCTGGTGGGAACAAGACCACCAACAGTCAACGAAGTCAAAGAATACGAACAGCATCACAGAAGAAGAATCTGTGTTACGCCGGGGATCACTGGCAACTGGCAAGTGTCCGGTAGAAGTGATATCGAAGACTTTGAAGAAGTGGTAAGACTGGATAGTGAGTATATTGAGAACTGGTCCATATGGTCAGATATCAGGATACTTATTAAGACGGTATGGGTGGTTGTAGCCGGTAAGGGTAGTAAGTAAGATAGACAAAGTATAATACAATCACAGCAGGCAAAGGCGTCGGCGAATAACCCACCTAGAGTGCTGTGATTTTTTATGTCATGAGAATAGATAGCAGGAGCAGATGATGGAAAAGAATGCAAAGATCTATGTGGCCGGTCATCGTGGTATGGTCGGTTCCGCAATCGTACGTAACCTTGAAGCCAAAGGCTTCACAAATATCATAGGTAGAACCGCAGCAGAGCTGGACTTGATCCGTCAATCGGACGTAGAAGCCTTCTTTGATGCTGAACGTCCTGAATATGTCATATTGGCAGCAGCCAAAGTTGGTGGCATTCATGCCAACAACACTTATCCGGCTGAATTCATCTATGATAACCTGATGATGGAATCAAATATTATTCACGCCTCCCATGAGTACAAAGTTAAGAAGCTTCTCTTCTTGGGGAGCTCATGCATCTACCCTAAGATGTGCGAACAGCCTATTAAAGAAGAATACCTTTTGACAGGTCCACTGGAACCAACCAATGAGGCTTATGCAATCGCTAAGATCTCAGGTATAGAACTGTGTAAATTCTACAGACGTCAGTACGGTGATGACTTCATCTCGGCCATGCCGACCAACCTATACGGTATCAATGATAACTTTCACCCAGAGAACAGTCACGTGTTACCAGCACTGATCAGGAAGTTCCATGAGGCTAAAGAAGCAGGAACCCCAGAAGTGGTTATGTGGGGGACGGGAAAGCCGATGCGGGAATTCTTGTATGTAGATGATCTTGCAGATGCATTAGTCCACTTGCTTGAGAACTATTCCGAAGAGATGCATGTCAATGTCGGCACAGGTGAAGATGTTACGATCAGAGAACTGGCAGAGACGGTAAAAGATGTCGTAGGTTATGAAGGCGAGATTGTTAATGACTTGTCTAAACCAGACGGAACCCCTAGAAAGCTATTGAATGTAGATCTGCTTCATAGTACAGGTTGGAAGCATGAGGTAGAGCTTAAAGAAGGTATAGAACGTGTCTATGATTGGTTCCTTGAGACGGATGGTAAGAGAATGTAATTTGGACTAAGAGGTTATATAAGAGTATAAATATTGAGGAGATATAGTATGAGTAAAGTAGCATTAATCACAGGGATAACTGGTCAAGATGGATCCTTCCTTGCAGAACTTTTATTGGAAAAAGGATATGAGGTTCATGGTATCATCAGAAGAAGTTCTTCCTTTAATACAGGTCGTATAGAGCACCTGTATATAGATGAGCTTCTTAAAGATATGCATATCAGCCGTAAAGTGCAACTTCACTACGGTGATATGACCGACTCTACGAACTTGATTCGTCTTATTAGAGAAATCAAGCCAGATGAGATCTATAACCTGGCAGCCATGTCGCATGTTAAAGTATCCTTTGAAGTGCCAGAGTATACTGCTGATACAGATGGTATCGGTACACTGAGACTTCTTGAAGCGGTACGTTTCCTTGGATACGAAGACAAGTGTAAGATCTACCAAGCATCCACTTCTGAACTTTATGGTAAAGTTCAAGAAGTACCACAATCAGAGACAACTCCGTTCTATCCACGTTCTCCATACGGCGTAGCCAAACTATACGGCTTCTGGATCACTAAGAACTACAGAGAAGCTTACAATATGTTCGCAGTAAACGGTATCCTTTTCAACCATGAGTCTGAGCGACGTGGTGAGACTTTCGTAACTAGAAAGATTACCCTTGCAGCAGCAAGAATCGCTAAAGGTACACAAGAAAAACTTTACCTTGGTAACATGGATTCACTTCGCGACTGGGGTTATGCTAAAGATTACGTCGAGTGTATGTGGCTCATCCTTCAAGCAGAGACACCAGATGACTACGTTATCGCAACGGGCGAAATGCACACAGTACGTGAATTCGTATCCTTGGCTTTCGAAAAAGCCGGTATCCCAGTAAGGTTCGAAGGCGAAGGCATTGATGAAAAAGGTATCTGTGTCGAGACAGGCAAAGTACTCGTAGAAGTAGACCCTAAGTACTTCCGCCCAGCAGAAGTAGAGCAACTTCTAGGTGATCCAACAAAAGCAAAGACGAACCTTGGATGGAATCCAACATCAACTAGCTTCGAAGAGCTTGTGAATATTATGGTTAAGAGTGATATGAAACTGGTCGACAAAGAAAGTCGAATTCGTAAAGAGTTTGACTGATTCGTATTTTGTTTAATCAATGTGGATAAGGGAGATTGGTATGGATTTATCAAATGTACTTAATGTGACTAAGGTGCTAGCTGTTGAAGCTGGACATAAGATAATGGAAATATATGATCGGGATTTTGAAATATCCTATAAAGAGAATGAATCACCACTTACAGAAGCTGACGAAGCTGCAGATACGATTATAAAGGTTGGTCTCATAAAAGCTTTTCCAGAAGTGTCAATTTTATCTGAAGAAGGTAAGGATAACAAAGATAGATTAAATAACGCTTGGTGTTTTATTGTTGATCCATTAGACGGAACGAAAGAATTTATCAATCGTAACGGTCAATTTACAGTGAATATTGCACTTGCGCACAACAATAGAGTCGTTTCGGGTGTTATCTATGTGCCGGTGACTCGCGAATTATATTACGCAGCAGAAGGTATTGGTGCATATATTAAAGATCTAAAAACTGATGAGGAAAGAACAATCAGTGTAACAGAGAAAACTACAGATCTTATTATGGTGGGTAGCAAATCTCATGCCAAGCCAGAGGAAAAAAAGCTTGCAGAGAAGCACAAAGATATTATATCTGATACGATGGTGGCAGGGAGTTCATTAAAAGGTTGTATGGTTGCTAGAGGTGAAGCAGATGTTTATTATCGATTCGGTCTTACTTGTGAGTGGGATACAGCTGCAATGCAGACTATTGTAGAGCAGGCAGGCGGCATATTTAAGCAGATGGATGGTTCAGAAATGACCTATAATCGTGAAGATAATTTGAATGCTAAAGGATTTTATGTTGTGAATTGCAAAGAAAATATTTGGGTATAGAATATTATAATCAATGAGGGAGATGTTGAAATGAAAGTGATGACACATTTGGATCAATTAGAAGCAGAAGCAATCTACATCATTCGTGAGGTGGCAGCTGAGTGTGAAAAGCCAGTAATGCTGTATTCTATAGGCAAAGATAGTTCAGTAATGCTGCATCTTGCAATGAAAGCGTTCTACCCGGAAAAACCGCCGTTTCCTTTTATGCATATTGATACTACTTGGAAATTTAGTCAAATGATTGAGTTTAGAGATGCCAAAGCCAAAGAACTAGGTATTGAGATGATCAGTTATTCTAATGAAGAAGGCGTTTCAGATGGTATCAATCCATTCGATCATGGATCAGCGTATACAGATATCATGAAAACACAGGCATTGAAAGCCGCACTTGATAAATATGGCTTCACAGCCGCTTTTGGTGGTGGTCGTCGTGACGAAGAAAAGTCACGGGCAAAAGAAAGGATTTTCTCTTTTCGTAATAGTGCTCATGCATGGGATCCAAAGAATCAACGACCTGAGATGTGGAATTTGTATAATACGAAAATCAATAAAGGCGAATCAATGAGGGTTTTCCCAATCTCTAACTGGACTGAGAAGGATATCTGGCAATATATCGAGCGTGAGAACATTGATATTGTACCATTGTATTTTTCTAAAGAGCGTCCTGTTGTTGAGCGTGATGGCAACTTGATTCTTGTGGATGACGATAGAATGAGACTTCTTCCTGATGAGGAACCAATGATGAAGAATGTTCGATTTAGAACGTTAGGATGCTATCCACTTACAGGCGGGGTCGAGTCAAAGGCGACAACTTTGAAGGAAATCATAGATGAAACTCTTGGCGCAGTTAGTTCTGAGAGGACGAGCCGTGTTATTGATAAAGAAGCTGAGGGAAGTATGGAACGTCGAAAGCGCGAAGGGTATTTCTAGAAGATGGCGTAGAATTCTTTGATATCGTAACAATGTAACGGGACAGCAAATATAACAGTAAAGCAATTTCTGTAATTTTAGTGTCCTCCTGTTGAATATATGATGAAAGGTTTATCATGGAGAGTACAGTAAATACACCAAATAAAACAGCAACAATAACAAGACCTATGCTAAAATTCATTACTTGTGGTTCAGTAGATGATGGAAAATCGACATTGATTGGTCATATGCTTTACGATGCGAAACTTCTGTTTGCAGATCAAGAACGGGCATTAGAACTGGATTCAAGAGTAGGATCTCGTGAAGGTGCGATTGATTATTCTTTATTACTCGACGGTCTTATGGCTGAGAGAGAACAGGGGATTACGATTGATGTTGCTTACAGATATTTCACAACAGACCATCGTTCTTTTATCGTAGCGGACTGCCCAGGACATGAGCAATATACACGAAATATGGCTGTAGGTGCTTCTTTTGCTGATCTTGCAGTTATTCTCGTAGATGCTTCCCAAGGTGTCTTGATTCAGACCAGAAGACATGCACGTATCTGTGCTTTGATGGGTATTAAGCATGTGGTACTTGCGGTTAATAAAATGGATTTGATTAACTATGATAAACATAGATTTCAAGAAATCAAGGATGAATTTAAAGCGTTTGTTGCGAGCTTTGAATTTGATACAATCCAAGTGATTCCGGTATCGGCGACAGAGGGGGATAATGTTACAAAGAAGTCTGAGAATACACCTTGGTACAAAGGTATATCTCTTCTAAATTACATGGAAAATATTGATGCAATATCATCTGTTGAAGATGAGGTGTTTGTAATGCCTGTTCAACGGGTGTGTCGTCCTAATCATACATTCCGTGGTTTTCAAGGTGAGGTTCAGACAGGAACGATTGCTGTTGGTGATGAGATTGTATCTCTGCCACATAAAGAACATGCGAAAGTGAAGAGTCTACATCTGTTGGATGAGGAGGTAAAAGAAGCCGGCAAAGGACACCCGGTCACTGTTCAGTTGGATAAAGAGATTGATGTCTCCAGAGGCTGTGTACTTACAAAAGGCGAACACCTTGAGATTGCTGATATGTTCACTGCTAAGATATTATGGATGGATGATAAAGAACTTGTTGCAGGACGTAATTACTTCATTAAAATAGGGACAAAAATCCTTCCTGCAACCGTTATGGACATCAAACATAAAATTGATATCAATACAGGTAAGCATATCCAGGCTGAAAAACTGTTCAAGAATGAAATGGCTGTATGTGATATTGCGTTATCTGAAAATCTTGTTTTCGATAAGTTCGAACGCACAAAGGCACTTGGTGGCTTGATTCTAATGGATCGTGTTACAAATATGACTTCAGCTTGTGGTGTTGTTGAGCATAGTCTTAGAAGATCTACTAATGTTGTGTGGCAAGACACTGATATAACCAGAGATATAAGAGCAACAATGAAAGAACAAAAGCCATTGACGTTGTGGTTTACTGGTCTTTCAGGATCGGGAAAATCAACATTAGCCAATGCGGTTGAAAAAAAGCTTGTTGCCTTAGGCAAACATACGATGCTTCTTGATGGCGATAATGTGCGTCACGGCCTTAATAAAAATTTAGGGTTTAAAGAGGCTGATCGAATCGAAAATATTCGTCGGATATCAGAAGTCGCCAAGCTGATGAATGATGCAGGACTTATTGTATTAACATCATTTATTTCCCCATATGAAAAGGATCGTCAAAGTGCGCGTGATATAATAGGTGAAAACTATATTGAAATTTTTGTCAGTACTCCTATATCAGAGTGTGAAAGACGGGATGTTAAGGGGCTTTATGCTAAGGCGAGAGCAGGGGAAATTCCTAATTTTACTGGTATTAGTAGTCCTTATGAATCTCCTTCGAATCCAGAAATAAGATTGGATACATCTATCCTATCAGTAGATGAAGCGGCTAATATAATTATTGAAATGCTAAATAAGAATAAATTGTGATTGTGATGGTAAAATATGAATAAAGTAGTAAAAGTCATAAGTGGTTTTATTACTAGGCGTGGTACCAAATACGATTTCTTGAAAAAAACATTTTTTTTGTTTATTACAAATGGGCTTGGCAGAGGGGCGACGTTATTAGCGAACATCTTAATGGCGAGATTGTTGGGGATGGATATCTATGGCAGATATATATATATGTTTTCCATTGTGTTAATGTTGTCTCTGGTTCCAAGGTTTGGATTTGATCAAAGCTTAGTTAGATTTATTCCTATGAATTTGGTTAATAACAACAAAAGATTAAATCGTGAAATAGGTACTTTTGCTATAGCATCTTCAATATTTATTTCCCTTATTGTTATCATTTCTCTTTACTTTTCTAGAGACTTGACGATGGGAGTTATATTAGGATCTAGCAATAGAAACTATTTTCAGTATTATACAACATATCTTCCGATGATTTCTTTACTAGCTCTGGTATTTGTTGTGCCATCATTATTTCTTGCTAGAAAAAAGGTGGTTGAATATTCAATAATCATGAATGGTGGCAAGTCATTTATGTTTATGGTCTTGATATTTGTGCTATATCGTGTGGGTGTAGATAGTAATATAATTCCAAAGCTTAGTATGTATATTTCTTTATTAATTACAATAGTAGTGGCTTTTTATAGTGTAATAAGAAGAGGATATATTAGTAAGCTTAATATGCGTAACTCTGATGTGTATAAGACGTTTTTAGGTGCATCAGCACCCTTGTTTCTTGTGAGTTCATTAGGATTAATAATGGAAAGAATTAACATATATATGATTGGTTATTATGTGGATTCTGGAGAAGTTGCAATATATAACAGCGCATCACAAATCGCTATAATTACAAGTTTTATGTTGATGGCAGTAAATCAAGTTTTTTCTCCAACGATTTCTGAATTGTATACAAAAGGGGAAATTAAGCGTCTAAATATCATATATAGTAAGATTATAGTAGGTTTATTTTTAATATCTAGCATCATTTTATGTGTGATTATCTTGTTTAGGTATCAAATTATGGGTATATTTGGCGAGGGATATATAGAAAAAGGTGTGATAATTCTTATTATTATTTCAATTGGTCAGTTAATAAATGCTGTTAGCGGCCCGAATGGATATATTCTTGTGATGACAGGAAATCAAAATTATAATTTACTAGCGAGTGTGCTAACTTTGAGCGCGGTAATTTTTTTGAATTTTATCTTAATTCCGAAATTTGGTGTTCTCGGAGCGGCGGTATCGGGGATGTCAGCATTGATTATTAATAATATACTAAAATTATTATTTATGAAAATGAGGACAGGTATTATTCCTTTTCGCTTCAATTAAGTCATGGAGGTTGGTATGATTCAGTCAAAAAAGGATTTGTGTGAATATCTTCTGCAGGATCAAAAGGCTCTTGGAAACAGTGAAAAAAAGAAACCAAGACTATTTCAAGATGATATATGGAGTTTTCAAATAGCATTAAGAAAGACAGAATACTACAAGAATAATAAAGCAGGATACTACCATAAAATTTTGTATTTATTTTTTCGCATGATTTTAAAGCAAAAGAGTATGAAACTTGGGTTTACGATACCTTTGAATGTATTTGGTCCAGGATTATCAATAGCTCATTATGGTCCGATTGTTGTTAATAGTAATGCAAAAATCGGCTCTTTTTGCCGAATTCAGACTTCTGTGACAATTGGTGCGACAAATGGATCACATCTTGCTCCGCAGATTGGAGATTATGTTTATCTGGGGGACGGGTGTAAGATAATTGGTGATATAAACATAGCTGATGGTATATGTATCGGTGCTAATGCAGTAGTAGTTAAATCGTTTCATGAGCCAAACATAACAATAGCAGGAATACCGGCAAGAAAAATAAGTAATAATAGTTCTAAATCAAATCTCATGGTGAAAGAAAATAAGGGATAAAGATGAAAAAGATGAAAAAGATGAAAAAGATATTTTTAGGTGGATGTCCAAGAAGTGGCACAACGATGTTAGGAGCAATACTAGGCAATGGTAACAAATGTATATGCACCCCGGAGTCTCAATTCAAATTTATTTCTGATAGAGCAATTTTAAATGATAGAACCAAGGTTTTGAACTTAATCGCCAATAATTGGAGATTTAGAATTTGGGGAAGTAATTTAGATGAGCTTAAGGATCATGGAACTAACACAGGGTATGAAGATTTGATTGAGCAAATTGTCCAAATATATGCGAAAGAGCACAACAAAGCGGATTCTTGCATTTGGATTGATCACACACCTGAAAATATTGAAAATATTGATTTCATATTTTCTGAATTTGAAAATGTCAAATTTATTAACGTGATTAGAGATCCACGTGGGGTGTATGCTTCGTTTAAAGAAACTAAATGGGGGATTTTACATCCTAAGGAATTTGCATGGTTTTGGCTCAAGTTTATTGCAGTGGGTCAACTAATAAAAAATACATTGCCTGATGATTCATATTTTGAAGTTCGGTTTGAGGACGTATTACTAGATCCAAAAATAAAAATATCTGAAATATCTGAATTTGTGAATATCGATTTTAGTGAAACAATGATACAAGGGAATGATTTTGACGTGCCATCATTTTCGAAAGGACAACATAAATTAGTGAATAGAAAGCCAAGTAAAACAAAAATTGATGATTGGAAGAGTAGGTTGTCAAAGAGAGAAATTGAGTTGATTGAATTTTATACAGAGCCAGTATTATCACAACTAGGTTATGTTAGCTCATCAAATGGTGGAGTTCAAATGAAACGCTGGGAAGAGATGTTATGGTTTGGTAAAAAAATGATCCGAAGTATTCAAAAACGAGTATTCATAATTAATAATTTTAGGTGATTATATGAATAGTAAAAGTTGGGATATTATCATTAGAATTTCATATGTTTTAGTACTATTTATAGCGCTTATCAATGGTTCTACAATTCCGCTATTACTATTGATAGTAGTATCCTTCTTCTATAATAGTAAATATATACTTATCTTTCTTTTGATAAATCCTATTTATGAGGAGGCTTTAAAAGGAGGGGGAGTTCTAACGCCATCAAAAATACTTGTATTAGCATCAATTGTAGCGGCAATTATTCATTTGACTAATAAAAAAGTGATTATTTCATCAAAAAAAATAAATTTTCTATTTTATATATTTATTTTGTTGATTTTATTAAGTGAAATAAATTTGATTTTTTTGTCAGGACCATCAATTGGATATATACCTGATTCATCAAGGCTAATCAATATGATTTTTTTGAATTATGTTCCAAAAGTCGGGTTGAGTTTAATGTTATTTAACTTATACAATATGGAGGAGACGAAGCAAATACTTGAAGAGTATTTACTATTTGTTCCTTTAGCTTTAATTGTTGTAAGTATATACACAGTGTTTTTTGGTGGATCAGTTCAAAGCTGGTATGGTCTTGGTCAAAGATTGACTTTGGATAATTCGGACAATAATGATTTTGCTTGTATTCTTGCGTCATATAGTACAGTAAGTATTTACCTAATGTTGAATTCTAAGAGCGTAATGCACAAACTGCTTGGTATTATATCGTTATTACTTGCTTCATATACAATATTTATGACCTTTTCACGTGGTGGGCTATTTGCGTTAGCATTATCTCTAGTAATAACAATGGGATTTAGGAAACTGTTACGCTTCTCACCCTTATTTGTTATTTGTGGTATATTAATTTTCACATATTTCATGAGTATACCAGCAACAGCTTATATGATTAATGAACGGTTTATTGAACCTTTATTTAATGGTTCATCTGACTTAGCATCACTTAGTGTTAATAGAACAAGTTGGTGGATTAACGGAATTGATTATTTTGCATATCGTCCCTTTTTTGGATACGGTGCATTTGATCCACTTGCTGAGTGGGTTAATTACCAGACATATGGATTATCATATGTTTTTCATAATATATATATAGAATTGTTATTCTACCTTGGCTTGACTGGTGCAGTTGTATTTTTTGCCATATTATACTATGCTTTTGGAGGTGAATTGAAAGTTTCAAAAATGAGTTTTGTTGAAAAGCAATTGCTGGTAATTTTATTTAGTGGGTTAGCTCTTTCTTGGTTATGGAGGGAGCAGCTTTGGTATACAATAGCGTTCGCATTGATAATTCATAAAAATGGTATTTGGAGGTATCGTAATGAAAATTGTGCATATTCTACCATCACTTAAAAAAGCAGGGGCTGAAGTTTTTGTTTCAAATTTAGCCGTTGAAATGGCAAAATGTCATGAAGTGACAGTGCTTGCATTGCATGACGGAGTTGATGAAAATGAGATGAAAGATTATTTATGTTCTAATAATGTTAATGTGATTAATTTGCATTCTAGTTCCGGCATCATTAGGGTTCTTAAATTGAATAAAGTGCTCGATAAAATGAAACCTGATATCATTAATACTCATCTTGAAAGGGTAAGTTTTTATTTTGTGGTTTGTAATTTATCCCGTAAGTGGAAATCAGTACAAACAATCCACAACACAGTTATTGACTTTCCTAATTTGCAGAGATTAGTAATGAAGCATTTTTTCGATGGTTATATAGCGATCTCAGAAAAAACAAAAAGTATAATATATGATCAAATAAAGCCGAACTCCTGTGAAAAAATTTATAATGGCACAACACTTGATAGATTTAAATGTAAGCGAGATATTAATATAAGACCCAAGATAGTGCTATTTATTGGCAGATTTGAAGAACAGAAAAATCATAAATTCTTTGTTGAAAGCTATAAAAAAATCATTGATGACGGATTTGATGATTTGCCTGATGTTTATTTTGCGGGCGAGGGATCTATGATGAATGGAATACAGAAATATTGTACTGACAATGATCTGAATGAAAGGGTGCATTTTCTTGGTATAAGAAATGACATACCGGAATTGTTAGAAGATAGTGATATTCTAGTGAACACATCAAAATGGGAAGGATTATCGATCGCTTTGATTGAAGGATGTGCATCTGGAATTCCAATGTTAGTTTCAGACGTCGGTAGCAATGGTGAAATTATTACTGATGAGGTTAGCGGTTTTGTTTATAAAGATGGAGATTATATTGATTTTAAAAATAAGTTTTTAAGACTATGCAATGATGCTGAGTTAAGAAAAAAATTTTCTGATATATCGAAATCAGAGGCAGCCAAGTTTTCTATAAAGACATCAGCAAAAAACTATATTGAATATTATTTGCAAGTGTGAGGGTGATTATGAGTAATATATTATTAATTGGGAAAAATAGATGTATTAATGGTAAGTATGATGGGGAGAGTGTTAAAAACGAGGTGTTGTATAATAGCTTTTTGGAATTAGGGCATTCAGTTCAACTTATAGATACTTCTTCTTGGAAAAAGAGAGTGTTTTTTTTGGCTTTTCGGTTATTATCAGTACTTTTGACTAAGAGGAAGTTGATTATTATAGTTTCAATATATGATAATGGTGCGATTTTTTTAATGAGATATTTAAAATTTCTAAAAAAGATTTTTGGTTTTAAGCTAATCTATTGGGTGATTGGTGGTAGTATTACAAAATTATTGGAAGAGAATGAAAAGTTAATTAAGGATTTCCGTGTAAATGATGCAATTGTCGTTGAATCCGAAAAAATGAAATTAGATTGGTTGAGTCATTCATTTAATAATGTGTTTAGGATAGTCAATTACAAGGATATTGATTTTAAACCAATTTGCATGAAAAGAAACGAGTGTTTGAGAATTCTTTTTTTTGCAAGAGTATCTAGAATGAAAGGGATTAATCAGTTATTTGAAGTGTTTTATAACGCTAATAAATTATCTTCAGATAATACCATTAATTTGGATGTGTATGGGCCAATCGATGATGATTATGCTGAAGAATTTGAAGAGTCATTGCAAAGAAGCAATGGATTAGTGACTTATAAAGGAATACTTTCACCTTCGGACAATTCAACTTATGAAATATTACAAAAATATGATTTGTTGATTTTTCCAACGATGACTATTGGTGAAGGGTGTCCTGGAACAATTATAGATGCATATATTTCTGGATTGCCAATTATTAGCACAGATTGGAATCATAATCGTGAGTTTATTATTGAAGGCGAAACAGGAATTTTTTATCCACCAGCAGATAACGACGAATTAACTAAGATTTTAGTTGACATTACTAGTGGGAAGTATGATATATCGGTAATGAAACAGAAATGTATCATAGAATCGAAGAAGTATCTTAAATCGACAGTTTTATGTGAAGTGGAGAGGGTATTAGATTATGTATGCAGATAATTCAGATAGCAAAATGAACACAGTTGTTTTTTTGCATATGCCAAAAGCAGGAGGACAATCACTAGTAAATCTTTTGAAAAAGAATTTTAAAAAGAGAACAGAGGTTTATGATAGACCATTTCGAACGTTACAGTTAGATGAAATGATACTAGATATGGAAAAATATTTTAAAAATAAAGAGATAATATTAGGGCATTTTGGATATGGTATTGAACATTATATTAGTAGTGAGGTAAGGTACATTACATATATGAGAGAACCCATCAAGAGAGTACATTCATTATATTATTTTATTTTAGCAACTCCATGGCATTATTTATATAAAGAAGTGATAAAAATGTCTTTATGTGAGTTTATGGAATCAAAAATTACATATGAGACAGATAATTGTATGATCAGGTATGTCCTAGGAGAAAAGGGGAAAATATTATCATTTGCAGAATGTAGTTGTATTACTGAAGAGCATTATATTAAAGCTCTCGAAATACTTGAAAAGAAATTTTCATTTGTAGGTATTTTAGAGGATTTTGATGATTCATTATTGTTGCTTCGAAATGTAATTGGTATAAGTGATATGAAGTATCTTAGGATGAATGATAATTCATTAAGTAAACAGAAATTAACAAAAGATGAGCATGATATTATAGAAAGGTGCAATGCTTTTGATATTAAGTTATATAATTATTTTAGAGATAGATACTATATAATGAAAGAATCTAGTGGAGTATCAAAAGAAGAATTTGACTTGGCAAAAGAAAAATTAATAAATTATCAAAAGAGAAATAGAGCGAAAACATATTTGATTTCAAAAATGAAATATATTTATCGGGCAATTCGAAAACTGTTATATTAATGACGAGGGGATTTTTTTTATATTCTGCTAAATTTAAGAACGTGATAGTAAGCGCAATCTAATTTAATAAGTCCTATTGATGATTGCAGTTTAAAATAAGTAACATATGAGGCGTGAAGTGTAAAATTTAAAAGCGCTATAGAAAATACAAAGAATTATTAGCTTCTATTACGCAAGAACTCGAATTAGTATATTGCAATCAACAACAATACTGAAACAAATGAAGATATGTATATTAAAGTCGTTTATTTTGAAATGTATAATATTTTGTAACATTTATAATTAGAGTATGTAAAGATAAAGTATATTTACCTTTTTGCTTTATATCACTTGATTATACTGATATTAAGTGAGTAGAAGTATTTTATGTTAAAACTGGGAAATTTGAGTTGGTTTAGTAGCTTGTTTAAGGTATATAATGATTAACTTATAGGGAGTAAAAATGAAAAAAAAATTGCTATATATAATAGATACATTTCATCCGGAATATGCCAGCACAGGTCAATTAATGACTGAGATGGCACAATACCTTCAAGACGATTTTAATATCACTGTTATAGTTGGTACGCCCAAATATGGTGTTGATGGCGGTGATCAATATTCCAAAGGCACTTTTTTCTATGAAAAATTTGAAAACATCAATATCGTACGAGTGAAGACACCCGATGTAGATAAAAGCTCTAAGATCAGTCGAGTTAAGCATATTCTTGGACATTTTATTAATGCGTTTAGAGCTACATTTAGAGTTGATAAGCCAGATATGATATACGTTATATCCCAACCACCGATTCTCGGTGGCCTACTTGGTAGAATCACTAAATTATTTAGAGGCGGAAAATTAATTTATAATATTCAAGATTTTAATCCTGAACAGGCAGAGGCTATAGGTTATATAAAGAAGAAATGGTTGGTTAAGTTAGCTAGAGCATTTGATAATCATACGATACGTAGTGCTGATCAGATAATCGTTGTTGGTAGAGACATGCAAATGCGGCTGAATGATCGTGTTAAAGCACTTCATCCGGATAAGGTAGAAGTGATTAATAATTGGATACATGAGGAGTTTGTTAAACCATGTACGAATTGCTGTGGCAAAGAACACAATGAGTATTATCATAAATATAATGTATCTGAAAAATTCACAATTATGTATTCAGGTAACTTAGGCTTATATTATGATCTTGAAAATATTATTAATGTAATAGGTGGTTTTAGAGATTATAAGGATTTGCAATTTATTTTTGTTGGTGACGGTGTTCATAAAAAGACCTTGGTGGACTATTGTGACATTGAAAATATCACAAATGTTGAATTTTATGATTATGTACCAAAAGCAGAGGTACAATGTTCCATTAATTCAGCTCATGTGCATTTGGTGACTAACCAAAAAGGAATAAAAGGTGTATCTGTACCATCAAAAATCTATGGTGTATTGGCGGTTGGTAAACCTGTTTTAGGTGTTCTTGAAAAGGGGTCAGAAGCAGCTATGATTATAGATGATGCATCATGTGGAAAGTACGTTGAACCACAAGATTATAAAGGTATTAAGTCGTTGATTGAATGGTTTTATAATAATCCTGATAAAGCAGATGAGATGGGGAAAAAGGGACGTAGTTACCTTGAAAAGAATCTGAAAATGGAAAAATCACTTAATAAATATAAGGAACTATTGATAGGATTAATGAATGAATAATTCATAATAAGAACATTTTTTGAATAATTTAGTTTAGTTGTGTGTAAATCACCATATATTAAAGGATATAAATATTATATGAAATTGATCAATAGTATTACTGGTAGTGTCTTCATCATTTTGATTGTAGTATTTGTACTATATCAAGGATCAAGTGAATATCTATCTGCAGGTCGATTTTCTCAAATTCTTGCAATTGGACTCCAAAAATTTATCAAGGTGGAGACAGGGAATGTTGAGAGATCTATTAGTGATATTGAACTGATACTACGTAAGTTGGCTCATTTGCTGGAGTATCTGGCTTTGGGGACGGTTACTTTTGGCATTGTAAATAGGGTTATCACACGTAGGTGGATAGCTTTCTTGTGTATTTTGCTTATTACATTGCCTATCCCATTCATTGATGAATTCTTTATTCAAGCTAGAACATTGGGTCGAGCATCACAATTATTGGACGTTATAATTGACATAATAGGTATTGCCATTTCGATTGGTATAGGTTTATTTTATGAACTCCTATGGCATTTTCATGAGGGAAAAGGCTGAAGCTATTTATTCAAACGAAAAGAAGAAGACATATATAATATAGGAATAATATTTAGAAGTAATCTGGATTATGCATTACTCATAGAGAGTCCAGTGTTCTGACTTGCTGGCAAGTATGATAAGCGAAATCAATAAGTCATGATGAGGGAGACAACCATGAATCAAACAATAGATAAATTCAAAAAAGGCACTCAATATGCCAACATCATTGCACCTGTGACAGTGGAGGAATTGACAGACACCGTATCTGTAAGTGATGCCTATACTAAGAACAAGTGCATCAAGTTCATTCCGGCCAGTGGTGCAGCCACTCGTATGTTCAAGGACCTTTACCAATATGTGGATGATCAGGTCGAAACGGCTTTTATTATAAAGTTCTTTGAACACTTGGAGGCGTTTGCTTTTTATGGTGATCTTGAGGCCTTGATCAAAGATGGTGCTATTGATAAGAATAGTGCATCAGGTAAAGAAGCCATTATTAGGATGGTGCTTACAGACGTATTGAACTATGGAAACTTGCCTAAGGCACTGATCAAGATGCATATGTTAGATGGAAGGGCATTGATGCCTATTGATGAGCATGTGTATGAAGGTGAACATTACTTGAATGGTGAGGATGTGCAACTTCATTTTACAATATCTAAGGATCATGAGGAAGCTTTTAATGCTTATCTTGAACAGGCTTTGGCTGGTAAAGATAAGGTTCATGTGACTTATTCTTTTCAGAAGAAGATGACAGATACTTTGGCTGTGGATATGGATAATGAGCCTTTTCTGGATGAAAGTGGCCTGGTGCTGTATAGAGCAGGTGGTCATGGGTCCCTGATAGAGAACTTGAATGATCTGGATGGGGACATTCTCTTTATAAAGAATATCGATAATGTCTGTCATAGGCATCATGTTGCTGAGACCATTGAATCTAAGAAGAAGTTAGCTTCTATTGGTTATGAAGTGAAAGCTAAGATTGATCAATATATTCAATCGATTATGTCGGATTCATATAATCTGGATGAGATTGCAACGTTCATTCAAGAAGTACTTCATGTTCATTATAAGCGTGAATTGACTTCTGAGGTTGCCCTTCAAGTACTTAATAGACCTTTAAGGGTCTGTGGTATGGTAAAGAACCAAGGAGAGCCGGGTGGTGGACCGTTCGTTGTTGACAATGGTGACTATACGGACTTGCAGATCTGCGAGATGTCGGAGATTGATCTGAATGATGCAGATAAGGTGGCGATTCTTAACGGGTCAATGTTCTTTAATCCGGTGGATTTGATATGCTTTGTTAAAGATTATAAAGGTGACAAGTATGACTTGCTGAATTTTACCAATCCTGACCGTTATTTTATTAGTGAGAAGACTTATAAAGGTAGAAAGCTTAAGGCGTTGGAACATCCTGGCTTATGGAATGGTGCAATGCACAACTGGAATACGTTGTTTGTAGAAGTGCCTTTATCGACTTTTAATCCGGTAAAGACGGTGAATGATTTGTTGAGAGATGGTCATAGGTAATGACGAATAATGATGCTGTACTTTTCTTAGAACATTTTAATAAGATTGAAAGCCGATTGGAAGAGATGGTGGGCGTTAGTCATTCTATGTCTTTTTCTAAAGTGTTGCACCTTGCATCGAAGCAAGATTACATGATTCGTAGGGATCAAAAGTTGTTGGATGACCTTAGGGAACTTAGGAATGTGTTGGTCCATGAGGCAGGCAACCAGATTGTTGCTTATCCTTCGGAGGTAGCTCTTCGGGAGATTACGAGAATCAGTGCATACTTGGAAGAAGAGCCAACGGTGTGGTCTGTGATTCATCACAAGATTATCTATCTTAAGCTTCAAGATGACCTGGCCAAAGCTCTAAGGATTATGAAGAAACATGACCATACTCAGATACCAATCTATGATGAACATTATTGTGTCGGGTTATTATCCTCTAGGGCTATTGTGAAGTGGATGGCGGACCAGTTGGATCAAGGTGTAGACGTCACTTGCAATATGGATGCTGTTCTGATCAAAGATATACTTGATTATGCGGGGCCTAAAGATCAGGTGAAATTCATTCCGAAGGACATGGCGGTACGCTCTATGATGACTATGATGGCTGATGATCCTTCTGTATCCGGCAAGTATCTGATGACTGAACATGGTGATCCTAAGGAAAAGCCATTGACCATTATTACGGATGCCGATTACATGTTATTAGAGAAAAGCTTTTATACTCAATGACAATATGGATGATTTGTCGAAAGATATAGGAAAAAAGTCCTGGTTTTGTGGCCTCTGTGTATTGATTATAAGATGGAATTAATGTATAATGCCAATTAAAGATGTGTTATTTGGGAGAGTAGCGATCTTATGTATTCCATAAATAATTATTATACAACTGAAGATAACTTGATAGGCTATCCTTATGCATAGATACGACTATGGGGATGCCGGAATGAATGATGACGATTCGATATGAAAGGGAGAGAAGATGAAGAGAGTATTAGCGTTAGTGATGATAACGGCATTGTTGCTCAACTTGACATTGTCAAGCGTTATGGCAGCAGAGACCGTTTCAGATGAGTTGGTGACAGCCTTTGTTGACAATGTATTTGCTATGGAGAATAAGCAACAATTTGTTGATCTGATTGATTTGATCAGAAAGGTGGATGAGCCAGAAGCTTTGTTAGATGCCTATGAAGAAGGATTCTCAGGCTTGACTTCATCCCAACAACAACGTGTTGAATCCTTTGGTGTTTCATTGGACGCCATGGAAGCTTTTGTTGATTACATTATGTCAGAGACTTTTGATAATAACAAGCTGGAACTGTACCTTGGCCTTACCAATAGAGATGAAGATCAAGCGGCTTTTCAGGCGGCAATCGAAGTGCGCATCGATGACTTTGTTGAAGCCCTTGAAACAGCTGGAGCAGATGTAAACTTATTGACCAATGGTTTTGGTAGAATGGACAAGTTGTTCTCGTTCTTAAATGTTTATGATGCAGCAATCCAACTTGGGCTCCCAGGATCATTCTTGATTGCAACGACGACAAATGGTGATTTGACCCTTGATCGTGATGTAGCTGAAGAGATGATCGGTATGGCCAACGATGTGTTAAGTAATGATATTGAGAATGTAGATACAGTGCTTGATGCCATTGATGATTTCGTTGATTTTTATAACAATGCCAATAGCAATGATCAATCCCACATCTACAAGTACTTGGATGATTATGGATTCATTGATTTACAAAGGGAGAATAACGGTGGCGGTCGTACCAATAACGGTGCTGCAGCGGCTGCAATAGTAGAGATTGTTGATATCCTTGATGATCCTGTTGCTTTAGCGGCTCCAATTCTTCAGGAGTCTGGTTCTGTTGGCGTAACTGGTGGTACGGTGAACTTTGCTGAGGCAAATGTGGCCATTACTGTTCCGGAAGGTGCTTTTGAAGGAGATGTTACGATGACGGTGGATGTATTCACTGAGGAAGATCTGATTGCCGGTGGTGCTATAAGCCTTGGTTATGAAGATTCTGAAGGTGGAGAAAGTCTTGCTTTGGCAGGTGCTGTCTATAAGTTCGAATCGGATTCTGACAATAGCTTTGAAGAAAGTGTCACAGTGACAATACCTGTGGTTCTCGATGAAGGATTCTCAGCATTTCATACATTGGGTATATATCAATACGATGAGTTCCTCGGTGAGTGGGTATTTGTTGGTGGCACATATGATCCTGAGACAGGTACAATTAGTGTGGACCTAGAGCATTTCAGCTACTACAGTGTTATGGCCTACACTAAGACATTTGATGATATCGACGATAACTGGGCTGCAGAATATATCACTTATCTAGCGTCCAAGCATGTTATCAATGGTCGTACTGCATCTTCATACGAGCCTGCTGGTACATTGACTAGAGCGGAGTTTGCGAAATTGCTTGTATCAGTGTCAGAAGTTGAAATGAGTGAGATGACAGATGTATATGAAGATGTCAGTAGCGAAGCATGGTACGCAGAGGTTGTTGCTACCGCTTATGAGGCTGGTATAGTAGATGAATCAGACATAACGACGTTCCGTCCAAATGACAATATCACCCGTGAGGAAATGGTTACAATGCTTATGAATGCCTATGACCTTATGGCTGACGCGGATTATAAGTCAACTTATGGGGATGTCGCGACAAACTTTGCAGATTCAGATGACGCACAAGCGTGGGCAAAGGCGGCAATTGCTGCAGCTAATCAGCTTGAATTGGTCAATGGTATCGGTAATGATCTTTTTGATCCAAAAGGCACTGCGAAGCGTTCTGAAGCAGCAAAGATTATCAAGTTGTTGTTAGATGTTGTGAAAAGCAATACTAATGCCTAATTCGGGAAGGATTCAGTAAATGTTTAAAAATATTCTCGTGTTGATGGCAGCAGCCCTAAGTGCTGCTGCCATCGGCATTTTTTTACCGTTCATGATGAGTGATCAGACACCAGGGATTGCAGTTAATACAGATGCGTTGCAGGCACAGTTTGCTCAAGAACTGTTAGACCAGCAAGCTGCCAATGAAGAAGCATCACGTCTTGCTATGTTAGAAGCTGAAGTTCAGTTGAAAGCAGATTTGGAACTCAAATGGCAGAGTTATGTGGAAGAACATCCAGAAGAGATGACAGCGTACTTGGCGAAGGTCAATGGAGCTGATGAAGCATCAGCTGTGGCTACGGATTATGCTTCTGATGAGATAGAGGCTGTGGTTGTTACTGAACCATCAGAGCCTGCAACATCATCTTCTGAACCAAAGCAAGAGAGTACTGAATCAGTGACTGTGACAGAAGTGTCGGAGACAATCGAGGAAGACTTGGCAGAAGAGACTATTGAGTTATACGAGTTGGAAAGTATTCCTGCAGCTGCTGAGAGTGGTGAGATTACAGAGTCGGTTGTTAAGGATGCTTGGGTGAATCAAAAGATTGCTGAAAATAGAGATGAGATTGATGATGCTGATCTTTATTCAGGGGCGAATATATACAATCAACTGGATACTGCTTATCTTCTGAGTCTTGCCAGTAATGGTTTGACGGAGGAAGAAGAGGCGCAGGTCAAAGCGTATCTGAGAGAGAACTTGAACGAGGGCGAGATTGCACAAGTGATGTCTTTGTATAATAAGTACGTACATTTGCTGCAATAGTTCATTGTTGTGTGGTGACAATGTAGCTTAATAAACTTTAGGAGATATTCGATGAATGAGAATCAAGATGTATACCAAGAAATAGATTTGGTGGAGTTAATGTGGACGGTACTTGCTAAGTGGTGGTTGATCCTGCTGTTAATGGTCATTGCCGGAGGTGCTGCCTATTATGTGACAGATCAATACGTGACACCTATCTATCAAGCTGAATCAACATTATTTATCGGTAAGGAAAGTGATGTCCTTGCTCAGGTCAGCTTAAGTGATTTTAACTTGGATAATAAATTGGTTGTCGACTATCGTGAATTGATAAAGACTAGGCTGGTAACTGAGGAAGTCATTAATGATTTGGCGCTTCAGGCAACAACCAGTTCTTTGATTACCAATCTTGGTATTGAGATTATTGATGAATCCAGATTCATGCATGTGACTTTCAAGGATCCGATTCCTGAAAGGGCAACGCAGATTGTGAACAGTCTATCGGAAGTACTTGCGGATAAAGCAATGGAGATCGTTGGTGTTGACAATGTTCGCATCGTAGATGAAGCCATCGTACCGACAACGCCGATTAGTCCTAATAAGATGAAAAATTCGGCTGTGGCAGCTGCTGTAGGTGCAATGATTGCTCTTGGCATCATCTTCTTGCAGATGATGATGAACAATACGATCAACAATGAAGAAGAGATGGAAAAAGCTTTTAATGTCACTGTTCTTGGTGTCATTCCTATGTTCAAGGGAGGTAAATAATGCCAAATAGAGATCTTGTGACATTACACGATAAGATGGGTCTTGCAGCTGAGAGCTTCAAGATGTTTAGAAGTAACTTGAATTATGTGGACATTGATAAGAAGAAACAGGTAATTATGATTACTTCAGCTGTTGCATCTGAAGGTAAGACGACAACAGCGGCTAATACAGCCATATCATTTGCTCAAGACGGTGAAAAGACGTTGTTGATTGAGTGTGATCTTCGAAGAGCTAAGGTGCATCGAATATTCAATGTGCCACAGTCGCCAGGGCTTACTTCGACTTTGGCGGATAGAGATCATATACTGCATGATGAAATGGTTCATCAGATAGAAGGTGTTTCGAATCTGGATGTTCTTACAGCGGGGCCTTTGCCACCGGCGCCAGCTGAGTTTCTTGGGTCAAAGGCTATTGAGACGTTGTTTGAAAAGGCGAGAGAGAAGTATGACCGTATCATTATTGATGCGCCGCCAATATTAAGTGTTACCGATACAATTGTCTTGAACCGTTTGGTAGATGGTATTGTCTTGGTTGTTGCTGCCGGTCACACGAAGAAGGAAGTGATTGGTAAAGCGCTGCGGAGCATTGATAAGATTGACGGCAATCTTCTTGGAATATTGATGAGCAAGGTCAATCTGAAGAAAAACCGATATTACGGCTATTATCATTATGGCTATACTTATGGTGAAGAACAGAAGAAGAAAGGACTCTTCGGTCGCAAAAAAAGAGAAAAAGCGCTGGAACGTCAAGAGTCAAATAATTAAGTAAAATAGATACACACGAGAGGGCGTGCTGTGATAACTGTCCTTTCGTGTGTTTTGTTGTATTATGGAGGCATTATGACTAAGTATATAAGATATATTCTACCGTTATGTGTGATGTTAATAGGGGCAGCTTCATTCTGGTTTCAATGGCAGCAAGAAGAAGTGTTCATCGATGAGGATATTCCGATGGCCAATCCGGTGGTGCTTGATGATGATACATTAGAAGCCATAGACGAGATTAGGGATATAGAAGTTCGTTTATCGGTTCTACTGGATGAACCGACAAACGGCATCCTTAATCAAGGCGTTTTGAATATTATCAGAAGTAAGCGTTATGGCTGTAGATCTGGTGGCTTAGAAGGTGCTCTTTGGGATGGTTATGCAGGTAACATGAGTAAGGAGGTTGGTGTATCAATAGAAGCTGTTGCGGAAGTGGACAAAGATATATTGGGTATTGCGGATGGTCTTAGTTATATTCATGATCCTAGTGATGGATCAATTATTGATGTACCTCATATGGTTGCAGTGATTGATGTGCTGTTGACGGATTTGCCTATTGAGGATGATCAAGAGATATATTCTGATATCATTTTAACGTGGGGTGGTGACTTGGAGAGTTTTCTTGTGAATATGGAGAATGACAACTCAGACAAAGTTGGGGTTGATGAAGCACAGTTATATGAATATGCCACTTCGACGATGGGAAGCGCCAAAGCAAGTTATTTTTCTGTAGAAGATTTCTATGCGGATCTTGATGGGGTAAATATCTACCAGATAATGGAACGAGATGATTTGCTGCTAAGTGATGCCATCCATCATTACTATTCGTCTGGGGATTATAAGGAGCGTGAGGCGCTGTTTGTGGCCTTTTATGGTGGTGATAGGTTAATAAGAAAATTGGTATATGACTATATGGAAGTTGATTCGGTGGATTATCAACTGTATGAAGCGAGTGCAAAGGGTGATTACTTGAATTCTGTATATACTTTTAAAAGTATGATGTTGAAAATGAAGTACGGATATGACAATGAGGTGGATGGTGCGGTTCGCCGGATAGTATCGGATGTATTTCTTGAGAAATTGGGTGTAATGACAGGAATTGAGGGTGGTGAATGAAGACCTAATTGGTCTAGACCCATTCGAATGTAATACAATTGTATACAGATTAAGTACACATTTCTTATTGTAATTGTGCTATAATATCGCAATACAGCAGAATGCTTCGGACACAATATATAAATGAAGCAGTTTAGTGATCATGCTGACTAGCATTTAGAAGGAGGAGATTGTAATGAATAAGAAGAATAGTATTAAATCAGCTCAAGGGAACCATGATATGGATCTAATGGATGCCAAAGTGGTGAAGCAAGTAGATGATTCAGTGACTTGTGGTTATGGCATACCAATGAACCGACTGCTTGAAGTGCATGATGTGCTTAAGGGGTAATGGCTGAGTTGGATTATAGAAGTGAAAAGTAATGAGTTTAAAAAGGGCAACATCTCTGTTTGGGGTGTTGTCTTTTTTGTATTATTAGATGTGATGTATCCATAGATGGATAAAAATTAATTAGCGATAAATCGTCATTTTACTATGAGTGTGCAGTCAGCACTGTCATCTCGAAGTGCTATCCTGTATTATAGTCTTCGAGGGGAGCGGTTATCGAATATGATCTTACGATGGATAAGGATGAGAGGGGAAATCTTAAGAAATTCATCGGAATCAGAACATACCAATAGCCTTTATATTTGATCACTTTTAACGTTAAAAGATTCTGAATAGATAATCATTATTATCTTGGTGATGTTTAAAGGATGTCGCCATATTGGAGAAATGACGTGAGAGTGACTAAAAGTGACTTTCGTCACTCTGCCAGGTGACGAAAGTCATCGAAAGTGATGACTTAGGTCAATGGAACGCTGTGAAGCCTCTGATATAGGGCTTTCAGACTATCTTAAGGGCGTATAAATAACTAAATGGTGCTTATAACAGCCTTAATATTGGTTGACAGTCCAAGGTTGAGTTATTATACTAAGTATAGTGAAAAGAACAGTTCGGTCTGATTTTCTTTTAGACTATGACGTTAATATTTAACGATCTTTCACGCTTTGTATTGGTTAATCTTTATTGATTGGTGCAGAGGGAAGTTTAACTAATTAATTTAAGGGTGAGCCGGCTGGGGAGCTGGCTTTTCTTATAGAACAAAAGCCGTCTAAGAATCCTAAGATTCCTAAACGGCTTTTGCTTTTATATTTCGGTCATTTATTCTTCTCTATATCTCCGATAAGTCATCAACACAACAAACTTAAAATAAGTGTCCAGGGCATAGCCGATAAAGACGGCGATCAATGCACCAAGAAGACTTAGGAGTGCTGGTGCATAGCCTGCGATGCTTGTGCTTATGTAGAAAATCAGTACAAGAATCATCAGGTGGGACTTGCCGAACTTAACGTTTCTTGCAATACTGTTCCATCCACCTCTGTTGTCTTCTACCTTTATTAGTACCCAGAAGCCTATGAGGGCTCTAGTGGCAAGGGATAGGAACAAGAGGCCCCATCCGCCTGTCAAGATACCGACGGTCAAGGTGTAGAGTAGGTATGGGATAATCCATATCACCATCGTCAGCAGCACAAGGATTCCGAAGCCTAATTTTGTGAAGACGACGGACAACAGGTGTTTTTTCACAGCGTCGAAGAACAAGCTTGCACTTGGTGTTTCGTCATTGGCGACACCAATGACCATGCCGCTGATACCTATATCCAATGCTATGAAGAAGATGGATATAATGAAGCTTAAAACGAAGATGCCGATGATGAGTGGCAGGAAGCCGATTAAAAATGCGCCAAAGGAATCATCGATGTTGTTCACCATAGGAATAATGGTACCCACAACACCGGCGATGATGACAATGACTGATACAATGCCGATAATGACTAATGCGATGTTGGCAATAATAGCGGGAAGTAGTACTTTTTTGTTGCGACCAACCATGAGGATAGATGCTTTGAGGTCGTCCATTAGATTGTTGAATTGATTCATTGGATCACCTCCACATCGTCACTGTCGTTATTTGTTTTGTCTGCATCCCCTGAGGTGGTTTCTTCTGGAACTTCAACATGCCAGTCATCCTTGTAGATAATGACACTTGTCAGTCCGAAGAAGATATCAAAGATCATATGGATGGCGCCAACGATGATTGTCATGATGCTGACGAGGGTGATACCGGACACTGCTATGATACGAATGATGCCAAAGTCAAATCCACTATCAAGGAATGAACTGCCCATATCAGGACCACCACCAAAACCTGAACCACCAAAGTCGGAGCCTAGGTTGTTATTGTTGAAAGTATTGCTGATGTTGGATGTACCGTTGCCACCTCCGCCGCCAGAACCGCCCATACGGCTTAGTGCTTCTCTTAAGATGACGAAGAAGGTCGCAGGGATGAAGTGGCGTTTTCCAAAGGCAATACTTTCTTTGATGGCGTCGATGAGTCCGATGTCTTCTGAAACCAATGCTGCTTTCCATACCATCATCAATGCACTAAAGAATAGTGGAATCCATATGAGACCGATGGTTAACGTCAGAAGACCAACTATTAAATAGGGAATCAATATAATCAGCCAAAAGATAAAGATCAGAATGTTGCCCAGCAAAAAACTGAAAAAATAACGGTTGGCTGAAGGTGCGAACACACCATCAATATCTTCACCGTCGGTAGCCTTATTATACATACCGTATAGCCCAGCCTCCACGTAAGTGGAACCAAAAAGCATGACGATGGTAGTGACTGCCATTAGGATCATCGGTGTTCCTTTGAATTCTGACCAGAGCAGCTGGAAGAATTTGGTGAAGTCCACATTACCAATAAATGGTGCCATAGTTGCCGCTAGGTCAGTTATGGCTAAACCTGATAAAAACAGCAAAATACCACGCAACACCAAGTAGGCCAGCTGTGGCTTGTAGAGGCCCTTGTTATTAATATTAACAGCAAAAGCCTCTTTGAAATAGTCGAATAGTTTGAGGATCTTAAGTCCCTTGTTACCTTTCATATAGTATCTCTCTCCTTCCGATTGTCCTTCTAGTGATTGCTCACTCAGACAATCATGACCTCATTGTCACAATACCATTATATCATGCTCAATTAAAAGGACACTGCAGGTATTATTAGAAAGTGATTAGAAAATGATGGCTGAATATTACAAATGATTTAAATAACAAAGAAGGACCTTGTTTTGATGTAGTTATTGTGCAATAATTGAATACATATAGATAAAGTTGGTGTATGCCAATTAGATTGTAACGACTGTTGAGGGACAGTAGGGAGTATATAGTCTGGAATGAACTCAATCCTCTATAGCTCACAATTTAAAATAGAACGTAACGTTAATGGTATTTTCAATCATGCAGTTATGAAATTATTAAGTATGGTGACATAGTTTGGTTGCCATGAAAGATAACGCTATCTTTGTTTTTTGTATGTCATAAGGTATACGTCTATATTATGATGCTTTTTATAATTATCGAGAAGGAGGAAGTACACATGAGATTATCGAATCTAGTCAACATTGGCCCTAAGATGGAGGAACTGCTAATCAGTGCCGGTATTCATGACGCAGAGGCTTTGAAGGAGTTAGGCGCTGTCAAGGCGGCTTATCAGGTTCGTAAGAAGCATCCTGAATCTGAGATTCGTCTGGCTTCTCTTGAAGGTGCTCTTAGAGGTACAAGGTGGCACAATATCACTGAAGAAGAACGCAGTCAATTGGAAGTGGAATATGAATCCCTTATGATAGGGTAGTGTTCTTGTCTATTTTCCACATTGATTGTTATTCTCAAGGGTAGAATTACCACATATACACGAAAAAGTGGTTTCCTGTCGTCAAAGATTGTTTTTTTCGCATAATTCCGATAGAATAATTCTTTAGGGAGGAACTACCAATGAAAGAAAAAGTATTTGTATTCGGTCATCGCAACCCGGATACGGATTCCATATGTTCGGCCATTGCCTATGCCAACCTTAAGAATCAGTCAGATGATACTTATGAGTATGAAGCTGTGGCTCTTGGCAAACCGAACAGGGAAACAATGCATGTGCTGGAGATGATGGGCATACCGGCCCCGCGTATCATCGAGCACCTTAAACCACAGGTATCTGATCTTCAGTTGGATCCAGTGGAGTACGTCTATGAGAAGTCTTCCATTAAGGAGACTTTAGAAAAGGTTATTCACCTGCCAGGTCGTACATTGCCGGTAGCTGGCCCTTATAATCACTTGATCGGTGTCGTATCCATTACGGATCTTCTCCCGATGTACATGTATAAGGATCAGCAGGACTTCCTTAAGGAAGCCAAGACACCTTTTTCCAATCTTCTTGAATCTATGCCGGTAAAGCGGATTCATGGAGAAGAACCGACTGGTCTTATTAAAGGGCGAATCATACTCTTTGACGACCTGATTCCGGGAGAACAATTGACAAAGGACGATATTGTGTTCTGCAACGTTGAGACGTACGTGTCCGGTCAATTGGATGATTATCATCCAGGATACCTGATTATGGGCAATCTGAGGCCGGAGCATGGGGATGTGCAAGCATCCAATGGTTATACGGTCTATGTAACAGAACAGTCTGTTTATTCTTTGATCCGAATGATTCATAAGACAGTGCCTATTCAGAGTGTTGTTCGTAAGCAGAATCTGGAATATTTCTCTACCTATGAGACTTTGGATGATGTCCGTCAGAACATGGCCACATCAAGATTCCGAAGATTCCCGGTTGTTGATGAACAGGGTTATATCGCGGGTACGATCTCACGAAGTAATCTGATGAATGCTTCTCATAAGAAGGCCATACTTGTGGACCACAATGAGAAGGGGCAATCTATACCGGGGATTGAAGAAGTCAGTATCCTAGAGGTGATTGATCACCACAGGGTAGCTGATATTCAGACCATTGGACCTCTGTACTTCAGGGTTGAACCGGTTGGCTGTACAAGTACCATTGTTGCCAATATGTACCTTGAGAAAGGTGTGTCAATAGAGAAGAAATATGCTCAGATTATGTTGAGTGCTATTCTTTCTGATACGTTGATTTTCAAGTCTCCGACTTGTACCGATGTTGATAGAAAGACCGCTTTGATGCTTGCTGAGATTGCTGGACTCGATCCACAGTCTTATGGTATGGCCATGATCTATGCAGGTTCTGACCTTGAGAATGTAACACCGCGCAGTGTCCTTACAACGGATATGAAGCGTTTCATGTTCGGGAATAAGAAGGTCATCATTTCTCAAAGCAATACCAGTGACTTTGATGGTTTCTTCAAGATGTATCAAGAGATTCTTGTTGAGATGGAGAAGTTGGTTGAAGCTGAAGAGGCGAATTTGGTGGTGCTTCTTGTAACGGATATCGTCGTTGGTGGTACTGAGCTTGTTGCAGTCGGTAAGGATAAGTGGATAGCAGATCAAGGGTTCGATATGGACCCAAGTGAGAATTCCATCTTCCTTGCAGGCGTGTTCTCAAGAAAGAAACAAGTTGTACCTAAGTTGATGCAGGCCGCAAGGTTATAAATCATATAATATTAAAGAACCTCTTAGCTTTTTACGAGCTTAAGAGGTTCTTTTTGTTCGGTAATATGGCTTTGTTTCGGGGGTTATTGCAAACTAGGCACCTACAAAGAATTCAATGTCCTTCTTGATTAGCTCAAGGGAGTTCCTGAAGAAGTCAGGGTCGTGGCTGTCAACGCCAACGATGGCAAGTACATCATGTATGCTGTTATTACCTGTAGCTTTAAGGAGAGCGTCATACTTAGGCAAGAAGCTTTCGCCTTCTTCTTGATACATGGCATAGAGACCTTTGGCAAATAGTAGTCCGAAGGCATATGGGAAGTTGTAGAAGTTATAGCCTGCGGAATAGTAATGAGGTTTACAAACCCACATATACGGATGGAGGTATTCTGGATCAAGACCATCGCCGTAAGCTTCTTTTTGTGCCTCTAACATAGCATCCTTTAATTCATCTACGGACAGTGAAGCACTTTTTCTACCTTCAAAGAGTTTTGTTTCAAACAAATACCTGCTGTAGATGTCAACAATCACTTGGTTGGCGCTCATTAACTCATTCTCAGTGATGACAAGGGCTTCTTCTTTTGATGCTGTACTCTTGGCAGCGTTGGCTACGATGGTTTCGCAGAAGATGGAGGCTGTCTCAGCCAGTGGCATAGGGTAATCGCTGTTGACAGGCTGTACTCCTAAGAGGCAATCACCATGATAACCATGACCAAGCTCATGGGCCAGTGTACTCACGTCATTGAAGCTGCCTGTGAAGTTGGCCATGATGCGGCTTTCGCCTTTGCTATGGATGTTGCTGCAAAAGGCGCCGGCAACTTTACCTTCTCTTGGTTCTGGATCAATCCAATCGTTAGTGAAGGCGTGATTGGCAAACTTGCCAAGACGATGGCTGTAGCTGGTAAAGTTCTTGACGATAAAGTCACGAGCTTCGTCGTAAGTATAAGATAAGTTGACATCACCGATTGGAGCGAACATATCATAGAAAGGCAGGCCGTTCTTGTAACCAAGAATCTGGGCTTTCTTCTTCATGTAGGCTCTGAAGTGAGGCAGGTATTCTTTTATGGCAACCATCATAGCCTCTAAAGTCTGATGGTCCATACGTGATGCTTGTAAGGTCATCTCAAGGGGTGAAGAATAATCTCTTCTTTTGGCCACGGTAATGACTTCACCTTTGATGGCATTAAGAGCTGAAGCTGAAGTGCCAGATATCTTGTCATAGCAAGCCAGTTCGGCGTCATAAGCTTTTCTTCTTTTCTCTGCATCAGGGTCAAAGGCGTAGTTGCGGATGATGGTTATAGGGATTTCTTCTCCGTCATAGTTGGCCGTGAGACCTGAGATGGCTGAGTCCTGTAATTTGGACCAGGCATTGGAACCTGTATTTTGAAGTTCTGCCAGTAGCGTTTCTTCCTCATCGGAGAGCATGTGCTTTGCTTTGGCTAGGGCTTCGTTTATTTGGAATTCGTATGGTGTCAAAGCTTGGCTTGACTTAAGAATGTCTGTAATGCTGTCAAGTTGGTTAAGCCATTTAGTGAATCTAACATCTGAGACTGTGACAGCAGGTGAGAAACTCTCTACTTTCTCGATGAGTTTTAGTGCGTCTGTATTCTTAGTGTCGACGGAATAGTTGAGATAACCGTAGTTGCCTAGCACATCCATAATAGAGATGAGTTGATTCACCAAATCATAATAATTAAGAAGGGTTCCTTCTATTTGATCCGCTTCAAGTGGTAATGTCTCCGTTAGGCGGTTGAGCTGCTCAATAAGAGTATCGGCATTGCTTAGATCTTCTGCTAATGACGGGTCATCAAAAGAAGAATAAAGTACATCTAGATTCCATTGTTTCATGATATTAGCCTCCTATGTTCATTATGAGTGCCACTTATTGTAGTCACGTAGGGCACTTTGGTCGTTAAATTCTTTTTGATGATTGTATCATGATGGATGTTAAGAGGCAATGGCAATGGTGAATGAATCCTTCTCTTGGGATACTTGTTTTGATTACGTGTTTTCTTTTCTTATATATTCACGTATAATGGTCTAAGACAAACAGAGGAGGAACGGACAATGCAGTATTGCCCTAAATGTAAGACAGAATATGAAGATGATGCAATGCAGTGTGCAGATTGCCAAGTGGCATTAGTACCCAATCTAGAAGACCATCGTTATATGGTAGACCTGATGCGCGTTAAGAAGGAAGATTCAGAGAGGGTGCTTGCTTATCTTGACTATTCTGGGTTTAAGATGTTAGAGACTGTAGAAGAGGCAGGAAATATACTGATTAGATTACCAGAGGATGATCATGAGTCTGCGGTAGAGTATATGAAGGTCTATGTATCTGAGAATATGGAAGAGGATTCTACAGAAGATTATTATCTGGATGAGTATGCTGTAGAGACAGTGGCTACGGAAGATAAGGTGTCAGATATGAAGTCCACTGTATACACTTTCGGTATTACAGGGGCGGTCTTGGTGGTTGTCTCGGCACTTAATTTCCTTGAGATCATTGTTATTCAGGGATTCAATAAAATGGTGCTTTCGGCGGTTCTTATGGTTCTGGGTGTGATATTCGTTGGTATAGCAGTGAAGACGAAGAATGGTATTGCTCATGCACAAGCATCCGGTAATGCCTTTGAGGCTCATTTGGACGAGTTGTACAAAGGTTATGTCATGAAGCATTCCTTGAGTCATTTTTATTCGGATCATAAGATCAATAAGGATGAGATTGATGAAGGGGCTTTGTATTTTATGACTTTTGATGTATTGAAGAAAGAAGTCAAAGCCATGTATCCTGAGGAACCGGATACGGTAGTGAATACGATTGTTGAACGTGTATATGATGAGATATAGAGAAGAGGCCGTGTCCGATGTGACATGGCCTCTTTGAAATTGACTTGAGGTCGCATCTGGCGAATCTGGAGATTTATCCGAAGTCTCAGACATGCTTGCTTAGCAATCAAACTCGCTTCGTGATAAACCTCCAGCTCCGCCAGATGCTCGGTGTCTCTTTATTGCTCACGTCTCATCTTAGCGATAGCAGCGCGTTCTTCCAGTAGGTCACTGACTAGGTCGCTGAAGTTCCAGTTGATGGAGGTTGGCGTCACTACAGCGAATAGGCATCTTGGTAATCCTAATGTCTTGAAGTTATGAACGAACTGATTAAGTTCTGCACTTGAGACAGCATTCAGGACGATGGCCGGGGAAGGGAGAGGTATTGCATTGGCTGATACGTTGCCTGTACCATCTATTAGCTGCTTAAGTGTGTTGTTGGTCTGATCGACGCGAATGTTGATGATTTCTTCTATATTTAAGGCGGCGGCATATTTCTTGATGGCGTTAAGGCCAATTGGGTCATAGCCGTGGACGAGGATGCACGTCTTTCCTTCGGGTCTTTGGTTGTCTTGTTGATCTATTTGTTGAAATGACATAATGAATCTCCTTTTATTTTTGTCAAAATGGTCGTGGGCGATTTAGGTTTATTATATATATAGTAAAGGGCCTTGGCAAGTGCCTTTATAAATTAGGTGAAGCTCACAGGGCAGTGATCATTATTGAAGTGAAAAAAAGGAAATTTCGAAGTTGTGTCGTATATTCTATAATATAATATATCGGCACTAGTATAACTCATTGTAGTTGGCATGATAGGAGGCAGTGATGAATTTACGTGAAGAACTTGAACTGTTTGAAGAAGCGAATCTTAGCCCCTTTGCCCAGTTGTCAAAGAATAGTAAAGGAAGAGAACGGGATGAAGAACAGTGCGATATACGGACGGATTTTCAACGGGATCGTGATCGGATCATTCATTCTAAAGCTTTCAGAAGATTAAAGCATAAGACTCAGGTCTTTATATCACCTGAGGGAGATCATTATAGAACTAGACTGACCCATACCCTTGAGGTGAGTCAGATAGCCAGAACCATTGCCAGATCATTACGTCTGAATGAGGATCTGACAGAGGCGATTGCTCTTGGGCATGACCTTGGACATACACCTTTTGGCCATGCAGGCGAGCGAGCCCTTGACTTGGTATGTGATGAAGGATTCAAGCATTATGAGCAAAGTCTTCGTGTTGTTGAGAAGCTTGAGAATAAGGGGAAGGGACTGAACTTGACTTGGGAGGTAAGGGATGGTATTCTTAACCACCCGACAAAAGGCAAGCCTGGAACCCTTGAAGGACAGGTTGTGCGGTTGGCAGACAAGATTGCTTATATCAATCATGATATTGATGATGCTATAAGGGGTAAGATTATTACCCAGGAAGAGTTACCGAGAGAATTACTGGATATTCTTGGTGAGAGCACATCCATTAGGCTGAACAATATGATTCATGATATTGTGGCAAACAGCAGAGGCAAACAGCAAGTCATCATGAGTGAAAAGTATCAGACGGCGGTTTACCGGATGCGTAAGTTCATGTTTGAACATGTTTATATAGGCTCTAAGGCCAAGATTCACGAGAAGAAGGCTGAGAATATGTTGACACAACTCTTTCTTTATTTTAAGGAAAATGAGCATTTGCTTCCTTATGAATACCTTGAACGCGCCGACAACGAAGAAGCCTCTCTCGACAGGATTGTGGCGGACTACATTGCAGGCATGACAGACCGCTATGCGACAAATATGTTCATGGAGCTGTTCGTACCTTCATCGTGGAAGGGATAAAATACAAATTTCTTTTTCAATAAAAAAGGATATCTTAAGAGGATGTCGAAATTTATTAAAGCGTAGTTTCGTTTTTGCGAGATTACTTTAGCATTATGATTAGAAGCAGAATACAGACCTGCGAAAGGAACAGTCATCATGGCAAGGTACTATCCGGAGAACCTGATTGAAGAGATCAGGGTTCAAAACAACATATTGGACGTGATTTCGGATTATGTGCAGTTGACGAAGAAGGGCAGCTCGCATTTCGGGCTATGTCCATTCCATAATGAGAAGTCGCCAAGTTTTTCTGTTAGTGAAGATAAGCAGATGTATTATTGCTTTGGCTGTGGTGCCGGTGGGAATGTCTTCACTTTTATCATGGAGTATGAGAATTACAACTTCGTTGAAGCGGTGAAGTATCTGGCTGACAGAGTACACATTGAGTTGCCTGAGGCTGAAGTCTCTGAGGAGATGAAGCGTGAGCTTAGTTATAAGCAACAGCTGCTGGATGCCAATAAAGAGACGGCTCGGTACTTTTACTTCAGGATGATGAAAGATCCTAAGCGCAAGGCTTTGGACTATCTTGAGGATAGAGGCATCGAGGAGGATATACGCAAGAAGTTCGGTCTCGGTTATGCCCAGTTGTTTCGAGACGATCTGTTGTCATATCTGAAGGGCAAAGGCTATAGTGAGCAGATTCTTCTTGATGCCGGCCTTATTATAAGGAATAAGAACAGACCGGATGATCACTACGACCGCTTCTTCGATCGATTAATGTTCCCAATCTTTGATGTTCATAACCGGGTGATTGCCTTTGGTGGTAGGATTCTTGGTGAAGGTGAACCTAAGTATCTGAATTCACCAGAGACCAAATTATTCGATAAGAGCCGTAATCTATATGGACTGAACATCGCAAGAACGGCTAGGAAGAAACGTATTATACTTGTAGAAGGTTATATGGATGTCATATCCCTTCATCAAGCAGGATTCAACAATGTAGTGGCATCCCTTGGAACGGCTTTTACAACGGGTCATGCAAGTCTGCTAAGGCGTTATGTGGATGATGTTGTCATTGCCTATGATGCCGATGGTGCTGGTGTCAATGCGACCCTGAGAGCTATTCCGATATTGAAGAAGGCTGGGCTTAATGTAAGGGTTCTGACGGTCGAAGGTGCCAAAGACCCTGATGAGTTTATCAAGGCTTATGGGAATGATGCCTTTGAACAATTGATTGAACATGCTGAACCTAGCTTCATGTATGAAGTCAGACAGTTAGAGCGGACCTATGATCTAAGTGATCCGGATGGCCGGACAAGATTTGACACGGAGATCTGTGAGAAGCTTTTGACCCTTGAGAATGAAATAGAGCGTGAGAATTATCTGGATGCGGTAGTTGACCGATATAAGCTTAAGAGGTCTGTCATTGAGAACGAACTCGCAAGACTCGGTAAAGGTGGTATTGTAAACAATAAGCCTTTCGAACCAGAGCCGGTGCGTCACAGGGAATCCAAAGACGTGATTATGCGTGCTCAAAAGAATATCTTGACATTTATGACCAGTCATTATAAAGTGTTTGATGCTGTCAAACCATATTTGTCAGCAAAAGAATTTGTCGATCCGGTGTATCGACAGGTGGCAGAATATGTGTATGAAGCTTACGAGGCAGGCCTTGAAGTCGAACCTGCAAATTTGCTGGTTAAGTTCGATGATCAGGAACAGCACAGTCAGATTGCCGCCATTTTCAACAATAATATGCCGATTGAGCATTCAGGACAGTTTGAGAAGATGATTCTGGAGAATGTGAGAATCATCAAGCGACATTATATAGAGGAACTATCCAGACAGGTCAGTGACCCTGTGCAACTGCAGGAGATGATCGTCATGAAGAAGCAGTTGGATTCACTGCGGATTCAACTCAGCTGACATACCGTCAATCCAACCATACTCAAGTACTTTGACTAAGTGTCCGGTGCTTGAATGACTCTTGGATCAACGAAAGGAAGATACAATGGCTAAGGCTAAAAACTCATCTGAAAACAATCTAAATAAAGAAGAACAAATTGCTTTGTTTCAAAAGAAACTTGCTGAGATTCTTGATATGGCAAAAGACAAGAAGAATGTTCTTGAAGTCAAAGAGATCGAAGATCATTTCAAAGAATTGGAATTGTCCCCAGAGCAAATAGAGGATATCTATGATTATCTTGATAAGAGTGATGTGGATGTTCTTGGTGTTGCGATGGAAAAAGATGATGATGACGATGACATTGATGATGATGGGGAAGAAGAAGAGGAAACAAAAAAGCTTGATCTAAGTCTTCCAGACGGCGTCAACATTGACGATCCTGTCAGAATGTATCTTAAAGAGATTGGAAAAGTCAATCTTTTGACAGCGGAAGAAGAGATTGAACTTGCCAAGCGTATGGAAGCTGGCGATGAGATTGCCAAGCAAAGGCTTGCTGAGGCAAACCTTCGTCTCGTTGTAAGTATCGCTAAGCGTTATGTAGGACGTGGTATGCTTTTTCTTGACTTGATTCAGGAAGGTAATCTTGGTCTGATTAAAGCGGTTGAAAAATTCGACTATCGTAAAGGGTATAAGTTCAGTACTTATGCTACCTGGTGGATTCGTCAAGCGATCACTCGAGCCATTGCTGACCAGGCAAGAACCATTCGTATTCCTGTGCACATGGTTGAGACCATCAATAAGCTGATTCGTGTTAGCCGTCAATTGCTCCAGGAACTTGGACGTGATCCATTACCTGAGGAGATTGGTGCAGAATTGGATATGCCGGTTGAGAAAGTTCGTGAGATTCTTAAGATATCACAAGAGCCGGTATCTCTTGAGACACCAATTGGTGAAGAGGAAGACAGCCACTTAGGTGACTTCATTCAGGATGACAATGTACCGGTACCTGCAGAAGCGGCTGCTTTCACCTTGCTCAAAGAACAGTTGGTTGAGGTGCTTGATACGTTGACTGACAGAGAACAGAAGGTGTTGCGTCTTAGATTCGGTCTTGACGATGGTAGAGCCAGAACCCTTGAGGAAGTTGGTAAAGAGTTTAGTGTTACAAGAGAACGTATTCGTCAGATTGAAGCGAAAGCTCTTAGAAAGCTTAGACATCCTAGCAGAAGCAGAAAGCTTAAGGATTATTTGGAATAGAAGAAAACACACAGGATGATTATCTAGTCCCAGACCTCGTTGAGGACTGGGACTTTTGTGAATACGGAAGGGATACTATGTTATCAGACAGATTACAATTTATATATGATATGGTGCCGGTGACAGAGGTGATCGCTGATATCGGTACAGACCATGGTTATTTGCCAATAGCCTTGGTGAAGGGCGGCAAGGCGGTAAAGGCCTATGCCATGGACGTGAATCAAGGTCCTTTGGACAAGGCTAACAGTAATATAAAAGTCCATGTGGCTGAGGATAAGGTTACAACGATTTTATCCGACGGCCTTAATAAGCTGCCCGGTGATGTGAAGGTGGTTGTTATTGCAGGCATGGGCGGTATGTTGATGAAGCGTTTATTAGAAGATGAGAAGGAAAAGGTTGCTAACTTAGAGGCCATGGTTTTATCACCTCATCTAGATGAAGAACAGGTAAGAAGACAGTTACACCTAATGGGGTGGCGCATTGATTCTGAGAAGATGGTTGCTGATAATGATAAATACTATACGGTGATGGTGTGTGTTAAGGGTCAGGAACATTACTCGGAATTAGGCTATATCTATGGTGAGCAGTTGATTGTCCATAAGGATCCGGTTTTTCTTGAATTGTTGCGTAAAAAAAGAGACACGTTGGTTGATATTAGAGTGAATCTTATGGGGCAGACCACTGAGAACGCTAGAAAACGTGTCATAGCAATGACCAATGAGATTGCAGAGATTGAGAGGGTGTTAGATGGTGACTGTTAAGGACGTCATAGAAAAAATTGAGCCTTTGATGCCGCTGGATCTAGCAGAATCTTGGGATAATTGTGGTCTTCTTGTAGGCGACTATGATGGGGAAGTGACACATATTCGCACAGCCCTTGAAGCGTCGGAAGAGGTCATTGATCAAGCGATAGAGGATAAGGTGGATCTGCTGGTGGTTCATCATCCACTGCTTTTTTCTCCAATGTCCGCAATTACCTCATCCACCCTACGTGGCAGAAAAATCATGAAGCTTATACAGAATGGCATTGCCTTATATGCGGCACATACCAATCTTGATCGTGCCCAGCAGGGCTTGAACAGATACTTTGGTGAAATGATAGGGCTTAAGAATATTAAGTCATACAACGAAGATGGGTTTGTTCTGATTGGTTCACTGTCAAGGGAAGTCAGTCTGTCTGAATTAGTAACAAGCATTAGTGATGAACTTAGGATTAGAGGTGTTCGTTATGTGGGCAATGATGAATGTCGTATTAGTCAGGTGGCTTTTTGCACAGGTAGTGGCATGAGTGTTTTGGAGGATGGCGTCTATGAGGAAGCAGATGTCTTCATTACAGGTGACCTGAAGTATCATGATGCTATGGATGCCCATGAGAAAGGGCAAGTGGTTATCGATGCGACCCATTTTGGGACAGAAGTGATGGCAGCTGATTTGCTTCAAAGATTGCTGTCTGGTTGCATTGCAGACGTGAAAGTGACAGCTGATACAAGTATTGTCAATCCACTGAAAGGATAGGTAATGGGTATGAAGAATTTTGAGATAGGTGTCATGGGCGAAAAGATAGAGGTGCATCAAGGAACCACTTTATTAGACCTTTCTAAGTTGTATAAAGATCATTTTAAGACGCCGGTTGTGCTGGGTGTGGTGGACGGCAAGTTGAAAGAGTTAAGCCATAAGGTGTGTAAACCTTGTGAGGTTGAATTTCTTGACATGCTTAACAAAGACGGCTTTAGAACTTATCAGCGTAGCCTGAGTTTTGTCATGATCAAGGCATTTTACGATGTCTTTGGGATGAAGGAAGACCAGCATATTATTGTTCAGTTTTCCATTAACAATGGCTTTTATATTGATGTTGAGCCTAAGTCTTTGGTGACATCAGAGGGGATACTTCAACTGGAAGCCAGAATGCATGAGTTGATAAAGATGGATTTGCCAATCGGTAAAGAGGTCTACAAGACAGACGATGCCATTGATTTATTCGAAAAGCAATTCATGTATGATAAAGTGAATCTACTAAAATACAGACGTGTCTCTAATATTAATCTATACAGTCTGGATGACTATTATGATTACTTCTATGGCTATATGGTGCCAACGACGGGGTATCTATACGAGACATTCAAGTTATACCCTCATGATGAAGGACTTGTGCTTCAGTTCATGGACACCAATGATCCAGGTAAAATCTCTGAGTTCAGGCCGGATAAGATGCTCTTTGAGACGCTGAAGACCTCTACAGATTGGGCTCATCTTATGGAAGTGGATGATGTGGGCCAATTGAATGATTTGATCTCACAGGGTAAGATGAAAGAGCTGATCCTCATGCAGGAAGCATTGATGGAAAAAAGAGTCGGAATGATTGCCGACAGGATTATGGAAGATATCGGACAAAAGAAGTTCGTCTTTATAGCTGGTCCTTCTTCTTCAGGGAAGACGACTTTTGCTCATCGTCTCTCTGTTCAACTTAGATCACAAGGGATGCGTCCTAAACCTATATCGGTGGACAATTATTTTGTTAACAGAGAAGATACGCCTCTTGATGAAGATGGCAACTATGATTTTGAATGTCTTGAAGCCATTGATGTGGCTCAGTTCAACAAGGATATGACCGCATTATTGGCAGGTGAAACGGTGCCGATGCCTTCTTTTGATTTTGTTAAAGGTGAAAGGGTCTATAAAGGTGAGACATTGACGTTGGGGCCAAAAGATATATTGGTGATTGAAGGCATTCATGCCCTTAATCCGATGATGTCCCTATCCATTCCGGAGGCGAACAAATTTAAAATCTATATCAGTGCTTTGACCTCTCTGAATATTGATAATCACAACAGAGTACCGACCACAGATGCAAGGCTTCTTAGACGTATGGTTAGAGACAGTCAATATAGAGGTGCTTCAGCATCTAAGACCATCGGTATGTGGCCATCTGTCAGAAGGGGAGAAGAGTTATATATTTTCCCATTCCAGGAGCAAGCAGACGTGATGTTCAATTCATCGCTGATCTATGAATTGTCCGTGCTTAAACAATATGCAGAGCCATTGCTGTTCAATGTGCCAAAAGATAGTCCTGAGTCAATGGAAGCCAAGCGTTTAATTAAGTTTCTGGATTATTTCCTTGGTATTACCAGTGAGACGATTCCTGATAATTCCTTGGTTAGAGAGTTCATTGGAGGATCCAACTTTAGATCATGTTAGAGATATTATATGAAGATAAGGATATCATCGTTGTGGTTAAACCGCCAGGTATGCCTAGTCAAGAGGATAAAAGTGGAGATAGAAGTGTCTATGCTGAAGTTAAGGCGTATGTTGGTGAAGACCGGACTGTAGGGTTGGTTCAACGCCTTGATCGGCCGGTAGGGGGTATAATGGTACTTTCTTTATCTGGACGGAGTAATAAGGCATTGACAGCGATGGTTCAAAACCGTGAGATTGATAAATATTATCTTGCGCTGGTAGATGGTCAACCGAAAGATAAGGATCATCTATCCCATTGGCTCCAACAGGTTAGAGGCAACCGTTCTGTGATTAGCAATAAAAAAGTGAGTGGCAGTAAATCAGCAATTCTATCTTATGAATTGTTGAAGGTAGAAGATAGAGAAGATGGTGCCGTGAATTTCCTCAAAATTAAGTTGGAAACAGGGCGTCATCATCAAATCAGAGCACAATTGGCTCATGTGAAGTTGCCAATTGTCGGTGATACCAAGTATAACTCTCGCTTCCAATCAGCCAAAGGATGGTACGAGATCGGGTTGTATGCGTACGCCTTATCATTCAAGCATCCAGTATCGGGTGAAGTCATGACATTCGAGCGATGGCCCGATCTGGAACCATTCATCCAAAAGGACGCCTAGGCGTCCTTTTGTGTTGGCTTAAATATCTCTTAGTGCTACAATAGAGATACATTACACATACATTATTCATATATCACACATCGTTATTTATATATGATGGAACTGATTTGAGAAACTTTAGGAGCATTCTATGAAAAAATACTATACATTATCAAATATCATCTATGGTGTCAGCATACTATTCGCATTAGGTGTGTTGGCAAAAGTTTATCTAGACCGACGTGGATTGCCGGAGGGTGTATGTCCGGTGACCAATAGTGCCGGACTCATCTACTTTTCAATCGGTCTGTTGATTGTTGCGACAGTGGTGACATCTATATTGGATAGGAAAAAGAAAGAGAAAGAGTAAAAGTAGTATCTTGAACATAATGTATTACGGCTTTGAAGTGACTGAGTATATGACATGAGATCGTGGAGGGTTCTATGGAGGGTAATCAGGTACTAAGGGGTATCATCGATAATATAGAAAAGGTAATGGTCGGCAAGCGAGAGGCTGTCGAGTTGGTATGTATGGCTTTGGTCTGTGATGGCCATATCCTTATTGAAGATGTACCGGGTACGGGGAAGACGACACTGGCTTTAGCCTTGGCTAAGACCATTGATGGCAAGTTGAATCGGATCTCGTGTACGCCGGATGTGATGCCTTCTGATATAACAGGGTTTTCCATGTACAATCCTAAGACCCAGTCTTTTGAATACAGGGAAGGCGCTGTGATGGCGAATATCTTCTTGGCAGATGAAATCAACCGTACACCTCCTAAGACTCAATCCGGTCTTCTCGAGGCTATGGAAGAGAAGGCAGTGACGGTGGATGGTCAGCGGTACTTGCTTCCGGAACCTTTCTTGGTTGTAGCGACTCAGAATCCTATAGAACATCTGGGGACGTATCCTCTGCCAGAAGCTCAGCTTGACAGATTCATGATGAAGGTGACCATCGGTTATCCAGCGCCTTTCGAAGAAGAAGAAATTATTCGTCGTTTTGGACAGGTGAATCCTTTGGATTCGTTAACGCCTATAGCGACCTTGGAGGACGTTGGTTCGCTGAAAGAAGAAATTGCAAAAGTGCAGGTGAATGCAGCAGTGACAGAATATATCATTGCTCTTGTGAACGCCACAAGAAGGCACAAGTCTCTTCTTTTGGGGTTAAGTCCAAGAGCAACTCTTTGGCTGTCGCGAGTGGCGAAAGCCTGGGCTTACTATAATGGGCGGGATTATGTTATACCGGACGATATAAAGAAAATGTTCGTGCCTGTATGCGCTCATAGAGTGGTACCAAAGACAGAAGCAAAGTATGAACATATAACGGGAGCAAGCATTCTAAACGATATTCTAAAGTCAGTTGAAGTCAAAGGGTGATCGGGTGAATCGGCGATTCTTTATTTACTTGGCAGGACTTATTATGTCAGGTTTCATGGCCCATCAGAAGCCTGGATATGTTTCGACCATGATATTTTATATGATGGTTTGTTTGTTGTTGGCAGAAATACTTATGCTGATTGTATCCTATCAGATATTTAGAGTTACTCAACATTTAGATCGGCGTCAGTTCATGAAAGGTGATCGGCTTGCCTATGAGCTGCTGGTTGTCAATCCGTCCATATTCCTTCTAGTGCCTATGACCATTAGTTATACAGGCAGTAAAGAAATATTCAAGGGCTCTGGGCTTGGAGATGAAGCGGACTTGATGTTGTATCCAATGAATGGTGAGAGGATTCAGAAAGAAATTCGTTGTGATTATCGTGGTAATTACTATGTGGGTGTGGAGCGAATAGTGCTAAGAAGTTTTTTTGGCATGTTCAGTTGGGACTATACAGGCTGTGAAATGATGAAAATACTTGTCTATCCTACAATATACAGTTTTGCCGGTGGGCGGTTCAGTTATGCCCTAAGTGAATTATCAGAAAGTATCGTTAGTTTTGACAGGCAAGATAAAAGTGTTTTTAGTGAATTGCGTGAGTATCAGCCTGGAGACAGTCTCAGTCGAATTCATTGGAAAATGTCTGCTGCGCGAGACGCGTTAATCACTAAGTCCTACGAAGGTAATCTAAGCAATAAGACCCAACTCTATATAAATACTGTAAGCCATCATTATGATTACGAGAGCAATGTTCTGATAGAGGATTACCTGGTTGAAGGTGCGGTAGCTTTGTCAAAATTTCTTTTGGAAAACAATACGGTGACAGAGCTGTGTTGGTATGATCAGGGTGCGGAGAAGGTTATAGGCAATCATGCCAAAGATTTTCAGCGCTTCTATGATGCTTTTGCCAATATGCGGTTCAGTGCGGATACCACGGATCTCATTCGGCAGATGAGGGATGAAAGCAAGCGGACCTCTAATCCTTGTGTAATGGTAATCTTTACGTCATTGATTACACCGGCTTTGTCAGAAGTGCTGACCATTCTGGGGTCGAGGGGGTATCAGATCAACCTTGTTACACCGGTTTTGAAAAATGACGAGATGACTTTGGAAGCTTTGTCACCTGTTTTTGGTTTGATGGATCAGGGGATTCGTGTTTATCACATGAGATTTGAAGATGGTATCTGTCGAATGGAGGTGGCTTGATGGCCTATCTCTATGGCTTTGGATTCCTTTATCTTTTGTCGGCTATTTTGGGGTATTATCTAAGCATTGTTCATATTCTTCTTATTGCCGGCGCCACATATTGGGTTGACAGGCTGATATTTCAAAGTAAAGAACGGCTCTTGATGGTGCTAGGAAGTGGTATGCTTCTTTCTGTCGCTGTTGGTATTTGGCTATACAGAATTGGCAACTTAGAACTAATCGCACAAAGGCTGCAGGACTTTTTGATTGTCTATTATTATTCGGTCAGCACAGCGACGGTCTTCATTGGCGAGGGACATCAAGTCGTCTTACTGTTTTTGATTGGTTTTGTATTGATGGCAGTTCTTAAACGTTTTTTTGATTCTAAGCATTATCACTACTTGTTTTTACTTTTGCCGACTATTGGGTTGATTGTTGTGACTTATTTGCTGGGTCTGCTAAGTTCAAAGGAAGACCGCATGGTATTCTTGGTGATGGTTGGCATCATGTTGATTATGTACTTTTATGAATATTACAGACAACATGGAGATGAAAAATCTTTTGTAGGTTATGTTGGGACAATTGGAATGTTTGGTGTTGTCGTGATTCTTGGTGCGGTCATGCTATATCTGTATGATCCCCGTCCGTTGACGCGTCCGGTGGAGGTCCGTCAGGCGTCTGACGTTACAGTATCGTTGGAGGAGGACGAAACTTCCGCTATTTCCAACTTTAGTCGAAGCAATCGAAGTGAGATACAAAACAGTTTTGAGTATGAGTATATTGAATTACTGCGTTTGGACTCTGAGGATGTTCATTATCTGAAGATGGATGCCTATGAATTGTATAAAGGTGGCGGTTGGGTTAAAGATGAACGTGTTGGTGGCATTAGCCAAGTGGCTACCATCTATCAGTCGGATGCTTATGACCCGTCAGATTTTCAGTCCTACTATAATCTGGAAGAGGTGACGATTACCCTTAGGCATATCTCTACTCAGTTATTGCCTGTCAGTACATACGGGTTGGTTAAGCCTGAATTCGAAGGGGATGCGGCGGTGTATCTGGATGGCCTTCGTCAATCATATTATCGGGAGGAACCGGTCGGGCAGGGATATAGTTATGCCTTCCAAGCGGTCATACCAAATTATGGCAATACCAAACTGGATGCGCTGATTGAATCTAGCAGTGATGATGTACTTCCAAGGGGATTCGGTATACTAACGGAACCTTTGGTTGGTGAGACTCCACAGGAACAGGCGCTTTTTGAAACGGTAACACGGTTGGCTCTTGAAGTGACAGATGGTATCGAGAATTCATATGAACAAGCCATGGCGATAGAGTCATACCTACGAGCCAATTATGCTTATACTGAGTCGCCGGACTTGGGTCTGGAATCAGGGGGGATGCCTATTGATTACATTCTACATTTCTTAGTTGGTAGTAAGGAAGGGTTCTGTCAGCATTTTGCTTCGGCACAAGTCTTGATGATGCGCAGTCTTGGTATTCCAGCCCGCTATGTTACGGGTTTTTATATTGGTGATCGGTACGAGACTTATGGTGACGATTACTTGATTGAGGGTGGTATAATTGATGAAGGTATTTATAGTATCTATGATGCCAACGCTCATAGTTGGGCTGAAGCGTATTTTCCGGAGGTTGGTTGGATTGTCTTTGAAGCGACACCAGGGCGGTATTATAGAAATGATTACCAGCAATCTGGGTTAGTGGATGTGGCTGTTGATACGTCTGAGGAGAATGGGTCTGTTTTTAGTGCGATAGGCGATGCTTACAACCATTGGTGGTTGGCAGGTTTTCTTGGCGCTGTTTGCATTTTTGCTGCCTATGTATTCCTTCGTTGGCGATGGGCCTTACGGTCTAGGTCTGTTGAAGAGCGTTTGCTGATCATTCACCACCTGATTCGTCTTCACCTGAAGACTTTTGGCGTTGGGAAACATCCTGAAGAAACTGTCAGGGAATATGCAGAGCGTGTTGATGGTTATTATTACGACTCGGATGAGCTTGAGTATAGTATGATGCAAAGGGATTATGAATCGATTGTCTATGGAGAACAGACAGTCCCTGAGACTGTACTGGAAGGACCTCTTAGGTATCTTTGGAATCTTCATAAGGTGGTCGGTATTCGGAGAGGTAAAGTTCAAAAACGATGGCTGTGGTGGCGCATGTTCATAGGAATGAGTGAGAAGTACTTTCATAAGAAATAGGGAGAAGCGTCGGTAACCATGCCAGTCTTAATCAACGTAAGATATTGATAGTGGATATGATTGGTCTATAGATGAGATAATTGTCTTGTGGTTGGGTAAAATGTCTGACAGACTTTGAACTTCTCTGTAATGTTCGGAATATGAACGGTGCCTTGATTTAGCTGGTTTAAAGTGCTATAATCAAAGCAGGAAAACTCCTGGGATGTTCGGAGAAACCTGTATTTTGAACCTACATATTGACATGGGGAACCTCATATTGGATGATGGACGTCAGGCCGTCTTAGGAATGGAAGACGAAAGTTATTTTGCGGGTACCCACCTAGCAGCAGCTAGGGATCAAAATCCAGGGAACGGCATTTCGGGTTATTATCCCAGATAGAAACAGCTACTTAATTGTAGCTGTTTTTTTAATGGCGATTTTTTATGCCCTTTTGTAGAAGCTTTCCTGTGTCTAGATTGAAAGCAGCGGGATGCACAATGGATTGCATCGGCAACTTGCATAAAAAAATATGAAAAAGATTAAAAACTTTGAAGGAAATACATAGAACATGTGGAATACTTAATTATTAACATTTTTTGTTTACAAGAAATTTTCAACGGTTTTGCAACTGGATGGCGGTGACGTCATTTTAACCTGGACTGGGTTTTTTGCGAACCTCCCATGAACGACTGTCAGGTGAACAGAGAATTCGGCATGACTCTTAGATCGGGGGACATACAATGAATATTTATTCTTCTGAACAAATTCGTAACGTTGTATTACTGGGCCATGGAGGAGCCGGCAAGACCACTTTGGTCGAAGCTATGGCACACGTTGACGGTATCGTGAAGCGTCAGGGCGCAGTAACAGATGGCAATACCATCAGTGATTTTGACAAAGAAGAAATCAAACGTGGTTTTTCCATCAGCACTTCATGTATTCCAATTGAATGGCAGGACTGTAAGATCAATCTGCTGGATGCACCCGGTTACTTTGATTTTGTCGGTGAAGCCAAAGAAGCAACACGTGTTGCTGATAGTGCGGTGATTGTGGTCTCGGGCAAGTCCGGCGTAGAAGTCGGTACAGAGAAGGCTTGGGAATACGCCGATGAGATGGAGATTCCAAGGATTGTCTTCGTGACGGACATGGACGATGACAATGCAAGTTACAAAACTGCCTTGGAACAGATGAAGGACATTTTTGGCAAGTCCATTGCTCCATTTCAAGTGCCAATTAGAGAAGGGGAGCATTTCGTAGGTTTCGTTAATGTTGTAAAAATGGAAGGGCGTCGTTTCGTTAAAGATCACACAGAACCATGTGACATCCCAGAAGACTTAGCTGATGAAGTGGCTGAGATTCGTGAGATGATCCTTGAGGCTGTTGCTGAGAGTGACGAAGAACTGATGGAGAAGTACTTTGCAGGTGAGACCTTTACTTTGGAAGAAATTCAAGGGGCCATCCATGCAGGGGTTATTGATGGTTCTATTGTACCTGTACTATGTGGTTCCGGTATAACCAACACAGGTGTGACTGTACTGATGAATTCAATCGTCAAGTATATGCCGTCACCTAGAGAAGAACACACCAGTGTCATGGGTGAACATCCGGAGACTGGAGAACCAGTTGAGGTGGTCTGTGATAAAGATCACGACCCGGTTGCGTTGGTGTTTAAGACGATTATCGACCCTTATGTTGGTAAAGTGTCTCTCTTTAGAGTGTATTCAGGTATCATTAAGAAAGATGATACTTTATTGAATATCACTAATGAAAAAAAAGAAAAAGCGTCCCATATCTACATTCTTCGTGGGCGTGAACAGATAGAGGTAGATGAAATTAGAGCTGGTGACATTGGTGCGTTCGCCAAATTGGCAGAAGTCAACAGTGGTGATACGTTGTGTGATCCGGATCATCAGGTTAAGTTACCTGGCATCAATTACCCTGAATCTCTTGCGTATAGAGCTATCGTACCTGTGAAAAAAGGCGACGAGGAAAAAATGACTTCAGGTCTTCACAAACTTATGGAAGAGGACCCGACGATTCGCGTGGTAATAGATACTGAGAATCACCAGGAACTCCTGTATGGCGTTGGAGGTCAACATCTTGAGATTGTCAAAAGTAAACTTCTTGAGAAGTTCAAGGTGGACATCGAGCTGTTAAGACCTAAGATTCCTTATAGAGAGACCATTAAGTCTAAGGGGCAAGTGCGTGGCCGTCATAAGAAGCAGTCCGGTGGTCATGGCCAATATGGTGATGTGGTCATGGAATTTGAACCAAGTGGTGACCGTGATACGTCGTTTGTCTTTGAAGAAAAGGTTGTGGGTGGCGCAGTGCCAAGGAATTATTTCCCGGCGGTTGAGAAAGGTCTCAATGAATCCGTTGAAAGAGGTGCTCTTGCAGGTTATAAGGTTGTTGGTATTAAAGCAACTCTTGTGGATGGGTCATATCACCCAGTCGATTCATCGGAGATGGCCTTTAAGATGGCGACCATCATTGCTTTTAAGGAAGCTATGAAAGTCTGTAAGCCAATTATCCTAGAACCAATAGCAACCGTGAAAGTTACTATTCCTGATGATTACATGGGTGACATCATGGGGGATCTTACCAAACGACGTGGACGAGTGATGGGTATGAATCCTAACAAGGGTAAGCAAGAAGTTGTGGCTGAAGTGCCTATGGGTGAGATGTACGGTTATTCCACTGACCTTCGCTCAATCACTCAAGGGCGTGGTATCTTCACCCTTTCTTTTGAACGTTACGATGAAGCACCACCTGAAGTTCAGGAACGGGTTATTGCAGAGAGAACAGATGATGAGTGATGTTAGAGTCGAGACCCTTTAGTATCATGGTGTTTCAAGACGAACATAGCAGTATATATTAGTTGAGTACATTGATAAGTTGCTCCTGGCCGGATTGTTAGGGGCAACTTATTTTGTCAAACAGCTTTATTCTGGACTTTGCGTTAAGTTGCTTTAGGGACTAAATGTTATCTTCCTATGATGTTTCAAATTTATACATCATAGGAAGACTATTGCTAACCATAAGCATTACTGATATGATATATTTACTTTATGTCACCTAGTGTAATGAACCATACTAGACAAGTGGCAAAACAAAGGGGGCGTTTATTATGACGCAGGCAGATGTATCCGCTGCAAAGCTCAAATATATGAAATTGCTGTCAAAGCAATTCCCTACTATTAGGGATGCTAGTAGGGAAATCATTAATCTGGAAGCCATCAACAACTTGCCGAAGGGGACAGAACACTTCCTATCGGATGTTCACGGGGAACACGAAGCTTTTTTACATATTCTGAAGAATGGTTCCGGCGTCATTCGGAAAAAGATTGATGACGCACTAGGAGACACTTTGACTCAGGAAGAAAAGCGTCACCTTGCGACGTTGATCTACTATCCTGAAGAAGTGCTTTCTATGCATAGTGACGATATAAAAGATAATTATGACTGGTACTATACAACACTCCAGCATCTGGTGTTGGTTTGTCGTGCTGTGTCATCCAAGTACACACGTTCTAAAGTTCGTAAAGGACTTCCTGGTGGTTTTGAATATATCCTTGAAGAATTGCTTCACGAACAGGAGCGGGAGGAAAACAAGCAAGCCTACTACGATCAGATTATTACGACAATTACGGATATAGGTCAAGGTAACCCCTTTATCAAAGCAATCTGTCACACGATTCAACAATTTGCTGTTGATCATCTTCATATGATTGGGGATGTATTTGACCGTGGCGATGGCGTTACGATTATTATGGATAAGTTGATGCAATACCATTCCGTGGACTTTCAATGGGGCAATCACGATATTTTATGGATGGGTGCTTATGCTGGTTCGACGGCCTGTATGGCAGGAGCAGTTCGCATTAGTTTAAGATATGGTCATCACGAATTGCTGGATGAAGACTATGGGATCAATCTGCTGCCTCTGGCAAAATTTGCCATGTCCACCTATGATGAAGTGGAACCGGCTTTTTTGCCAAAGCATCATAATGCTCTTGAGACTCAAGATACGAAGTTGATTGCTCAGATGCATAAGGCAATTGCTGTTATTCAGTTCAAGCTGGAAGGCCAGTTCATCAAACGCAACAAAAGTTATGAGATGGGTGACAGACTTGTTCTTGAGTGTGTTGACTATGAAACGAATACCTTTAATTGCGGCTTCAAAAGCTATCCTTTGGACTGGTTGGGGCTGCCGACGGTGAATCCGGAGGACCCTTACGAGTTGACGGAAGCAGAGATGGACGTTATTCAGAAATTACGGGTGTCCTTCATGTCCAATGAAAAAATGGAAAAACATGTGGATTTTCTGTTTGAAAAGGGCAGCATATACCTGAAATATAATAATAACCTCCTTTATCACGGTTGTATTCCGACGGATGATGATGGTGTCTTCACAGCGGTGAAGGTGAATGGTAAATATTACAGTGGCAAGGCCCTTCTGGACAAGTATGAACGTATGCTGAGAAAGGCCTATGTGAACAGATTTGAAACGGATGTGGAAAGTAAGGATGTTTTTTATTACCTATGGACGGGGCCTAATTCTTCTTTGTTCGGTAAGAGTACCATGAAGACTTTCGAGCGGTACTTTATTGAGGATAAAGCGGTTCATAAGGAAGACAGAAACCCTTATTACACCTTTAATACATCCCCCGAGTATTGCGATAAGATCTTCAAAGAGTTCGGCATGGACGCAACGACGGCCAGAATCATTAATGGTCATGTACCGGTCAAGGTTGGTAAAGGTGAAAGTCCCGTTAAGGCTGATGGGAAGATGATCATTATTGACGGTGGTCTGTCTAAAGCCTATCAAAGCGTCACAGATATTGCCGGTTATACGCTGATTTATAATTCTCATGGTCTATTGCTGTCTCAGCACCAACCGTTTGTATCAGCAAAAGAGGCAATTGAAAAAGATATTGATCTTATATCAGAAGTGCAAGTGGTCTACTACCCGGAAGAGCGTATAAGGGTTGGTCAGACGGATATAGGCAAGAAGCTTAAAGAGGATATAGATGACCTTAAGGACTTACTGACGATGTATCAGGAAGGGATTCTATAGCTAGTGATAGTGGCTTTAGTACGTTAGGCTAGTCACATATATTAATAAAGGCTCTACGCCCAATGAAGATAAAGATGCTGAATTTGTTATTCAATCACTGACTAGGGAACTGTCCCGGCAGTTGTTGGATCACTATCAGCGTCTTTTTCAATATTATCCTTGACTATTACTACATGTGTGTTACAATGTACTTAATTTTTAAAGGCAATGACAGTGTTCAGTAGATTGTAGTTTTCCTTAAGAGAGCAAGTGCCACCGGCTGAGAGCACCTGTAGGTTCAGACTATCGTTGAATTTCCCACTAGAGCTTTGCTTCCTAAGGCTTCGGCTGTTAAGTTGCAACGGAGACGCACGTTAAGCAAGATGAGTGCCTGTTTTAACAGGAATTAGGGTGGTACCGCCGAGAAGCTCGGTCCCTTTGTGGGATGGGGCTATTTTTGTGTTCTTTTTTATACATGGATGGCTTAATCCTCAGTGTAAGGCATTACTTTTGAAATCGAAAGGAGATTGCGATGAAAGAGCAATTACAGGCTATTGAGCAAAAGACTATGGAGCGTCTTGGTGACGTAGCTGACTTAAAGGCACTGGATGAGATCCGTGTCAATATTCTTGGTAAGAAAGGTGAGTTGACTTCAATCCTCAAAGGGATGAAGGACGTACCTAAAGAAGAACGTCCAATGATTGGTGCTTTGGTAAACGAGGTGCGTGAACGTATAGAGGCTAAGTTGGAAGAGGCTCATATGACTCTGTTTGCCGCTGAGAGAGAAAAGCAGTTAAAAGAAGAAGTCATCGACGTAACCATGCCTGCTAAGAAGAAGGTGCTTGGTCATAGACATCCAATGCACATCGTTCTTGAAGACATCAAGAATATCTTTATTGGTATGGGCTATCAGATTGCCAGTGGTCCGGAGATAGAAGAAGATTACTACAACTTCAAAGCCTTGAACATTCCGGAAGATCACCCGGCAAGAGACGAACAGGATACTTTCTATATAGACAAGAACTTTGTTCTTAGAACGTCCACGTCACCAACCCAAGTGCATGTAATGGAAAAGTCAGCACCACCAATTCGGGTCATTGCCCCTGGTCGTGTATTCCGTTCTGATGAAGTGGATGCGACCCATTCACCGATGTTCCATCAGATTGAAGGTCTTGTTATCGATAAGAATATTACTATGGCAGATCTTAAAGGAGCCCTTAACGAATTCGTAAGAGAATTGTATGGGCCAAACGCCAGAACGCGTTTCCGTCCTCATTACTTCCCATTTACTGAACCGAGTGCGGAAGTGGATGTTTCCTGCTTCAAATGTGGCGGTGAAGACAGCGATGGCTGCAGCATCTGTAAAGGTACTGGTTGGATAGAGATTCTTGGATGTGGTATGGTCCATCCGAAAGTACTTGAGATGTCAGGGATTGATCCAAATCAATACAGTGGTTTTGCCTTTGGTATGGGGCTTGAAAGAATCACCATGCTTAGATACGGCATTGAGGACCTACGTCTTTTCTATGAAAACGATGTGCGTTTCCTCAAACAATTCTAATCCCATACTGTGAAGAAAGGTAGGTAAGACTTTTGAATATATCAATGAAATGGTTGAAAGACTATACGGAAATAAATTGCGACACGAAGACATTCATGGATAAGATGACCATGTCCGGTTCCAATGTGGAAGGTGTGGAAGTTCTTGGTGAAGAGATCAGTGGTGTTGTTGTAGGTAAGATCCTTGAGATTGAACAACATCCGGATGCGGATAAGCTGGTTGTTACCAAAGTGGATGTTGGTACAGAAGTGAAGCAGATTGTCACTGGTGCTAAGAATATTAATGTTGGTGATATAGTGCCGATTGCAATGCCGGGTGCTGAACTAGCAGAAGGTCTGAAAATCAAGTCAGGTAAGCTACGTGGTGTTGAATCAGACGGTATGATGTGTTCTGTTGAAGAAATGGGCCTTGATCCAATGTACTGGCCTGATGCACCTGAACATGGCATCTATATCTTCTCGGAGGCTTATCCTCTTGGTTCGGATTGTAAACCAATCTTCGGACTAGACGATCAGATTGTTGAATTCGAGATTACTTCCAACAGACCGGACTGTTTTAGTGTTATCGGTCTGGCTAGAGAAGCGGCAGCGACTCTTGGTACTGACTTCATTTACCCGGAAGTGAGCTTTACAGAAGTTGAGACGGATCAAGTGAAGCATATTGATGAGGTGGCAAAGGTAGAGGTATTGGCTCAGGACCTGTGTCCGAGATTTGTTGCTAAAGTCCTTGTAGATGTAGATATTAAGCCTTCTCCTAAGTGGATGCAGGACAAATTACGTTCCGCTGGTATTCGTCCAATTAACAACCTTGTCGATATCACTAACTTTGTTATGGTGGAGATGGGGCAACCGATGCATGCTTATGATATGGAAGAGCTTGCTGGTGGCAAGATTATCGTTCGTCGTGCTGGCGATGGCGAGATTATGATGACCCTTGATGGGGAAGAACGTGAACTTGACAGCAGTATGCTTGTCATCGCTGATGAAAAAGAAGTCATCGGTGTGGCAGGTGTTATGGGTGGTGAAGGTTCTAAAGTCAAAGACAATACTGGCATGATTATCCTTGAAGCGGCAAACTTTAGTCCGGCCAGTGTACGTAAGACTTCAAAGAAGATTGGTCTTAGAACAGATGCTTCAACTAAATTTGAAAAGCATCTTGATCCTAACAATGCTCTACTTGCCATGGAACGAGCGTGTCAGTTGGCTGAGATGATTGGTGCAGGTAAAGTGCTTAAAGGGACGATTGACATTGACGCCGAGTCAAGAAAATCAACCAAAGTGGCTTATGATCCTGATCGAATCAACAGTCTTCTTGGTACAGATATTCCTGAATCCTTCATGATTGAAGTGTTCAAGAACCTTGAGTTTGAAGTGAATGTTATCGACCGCATTGTCGAAGCGCCAACTTTCCGTAATGATATTGAACGTGAAGCGGACCTTGCTGAGGAAGTAGCCAGATTATACGGATATGATAAGTTGCCTGTGACGTTGGCAACAGGAACCCCGACAGTTGGTAAGAAATCTTTTGAACAAAAGATGGAAGACTTGACCCGTCAAATCATGGAAGACTGCAGCATGAATGAGGCGATGACGTATTCTTTTGAAAGTCCTAAAGCCTTTGATAAATTGGCTTTGCCAGAAGATAGCCAGGATCGTGTTGCAGTGACTATTGATAACCCTCTTGGGGAAGACTTCAGCGTCATGAGAACATCAACAATGAACGGTATGCTTCAAGCATTGTCCAATAACTATGCGAAGCGTAATGAAGTGGTAAGGTTATACGAAATCGGAACTATATATCAACCAAAGGCGATTCCTTTAACAGAGCTTCCTAAAGAATCTAAGAAGTTGACCATAGGGATGTATGGTGAGTGTGATTTCTTCACCCTTAAAGGTGTTCTTGAGACGTTGTTCGAAGCAATGAACTGTCTAGAGCTTGCTGGTTGGGATCCAAACCTTGAACTTTCATACCTACATCCAGGACGTAAAGCGAAAGTGATGCTTGGTGAAAAGGAAATCGGCTATATCGGTGAAGTGCATCCGAATGTCTGTGATGCTTATGATATAGAAGATAAGGCCTATGTTGCAGTGATTGACGTGGCTTCTCTACTTAAGAAAGCTTCCTTTGACCACAAGTATACACCAGTGCCAAAGTATCCGGCGGTGACCCGGGACTTGGCGATGTTGGTGAAAGAAGCAACTTTGGTGGGTGACATCGAGAAAGTTATTCGTCAACGTGGTGGTAAACTCCTTGAAAGCGTCGAACTTTTTGACGTCTATCAGGGTGAGCAGATAGAGAAAGGCTTCAAATCCGTCGCTTATTCTCTCGCGTTCAGATCCATGGAGAGAACCCTTAAGGAGAAAGAAATCAACAAGACTATGAGCAAGATTTTGAATGGTCTAGAGACTGTAGTTGGTGCAACGCTTCGTCAGTAATATACTCAGTGTTGACACCTAAACCATACTTGAGTTCTTAAGAGTAACGAGAATGTAATGGCAATTTTGCCTTAAGCCCCTTATAATAGTGCGTGTAGCTTTTAATTACGTCATTGTTATAAGGGGTTTTTATGTTAAAAAAGGTCATATCTCTAACGCTGGTTATGGCGTTCTTGGTTTTGAATATAAGCAATATCTATGGAAGTGGTGTTATAGAAGCGCCTGAGAGTGTGCGTATTGGCTTGGTGACATACTTTGAACATGTGGATGTTATTCATTTCTATAATGATACGGTTGTGCCTGGTTATTATGAAAATGATACCTTTTATCCTGAAGTGACCATTAGTACAACGGGTCAAGACTTTTGGTTCACGCCAGCCAAGAAGTATTATTTGGAATCGGAACAAACCTTTGCGACATACGAAGCGGCCTTGGCAATATCAGCACCTCTTAGAGACGACGGCTACAAGGCTTATCCTACATTGGTTGGAAAAGATACCTGGAAGGTGTTCGCCGGGCATAAGGATAGTCTGGCAGAACTGGATCAGGTGAAAAGTGCTATTAATGGTCTTTATGATGTCACTTACGAACAAGCACCTGAGAGTTATGAACGTGTGTTCATGGAGAGTGAAAGCAACGACCCTGTATTGTTTGAAAATAGATACCAGAATGTGGTCTTTGGTACAGAGGACTTAAGAGAAGGCAGTATCCCTGTTATCGACCTTGGTAAAAGAAGCTATCGTGGTTACGTTGAAGTGGGACGTTATGGTCGCAATGATCTGTCAGCCATCAATGTCATCAATCTGGATGATTATCTTTATTCTGTCGTTGTATCAGAAATATATGCCAGTTGGCCGGAAGAAAGTCTTAAGGCTCAGGCCGTAGCGGCACGGACATTTGCTGTCTTTTATATTGAAATCGCTAGAAAATACCCCAATGACCCATTTGATTTGAATGATACAATTAGCTCGCAAGTCTACAAGGGCTTCAGCATTGAAGATGAGCGGGTAAGGGGAGCGGTTGATGAGACAAGTGGTGAACTGATTTATTTTGACGGTGAGGTCATTCCGGCCTATTTCTTTGCAGCCAGCGGTGGAAGAACAGAGAACAGTGAGAACGTTTGGTCGGGGACGGTCCCTTATCTGAAAAGTGTTCCGGACATATATGAAACAGAACCTGAACGAGGGCCATGGGTACAAGAATTGACCCCTTCGGATATTGAAGATGCGTTGGCTTCCCATGGGGTTAATATCGGCAGTGTAACAGACATTGAAGCTGACGGCTATACAGAAGCTGGAAGAGTCCTTAACTTGAAGATCTACGGCACCAGCGGCACATATGACCTGAAGAAAGAAACCATGCGTTATTGGCTAGGCATCAACAGCCGTAAATTCGTTATACTAAAAAATGGTTTCGAACCTGACTATACACATAGCGTCATTGATGCCGGCGGTACAACAAATTCTGTCGACTACCGGAACGCACAGGTCATGGATGCCAGCGGCAACACTGTCTCATTACTAGACGGCCATGAACAGGTCATCGTCATGGGTACAGAGAACATCATCAACGAACCAATTGTATCCGGCCAAAACGGCGTATTCTTACTAGCAGGAGAAGGCTGGGGCCACGGCGCAGGCATGAGCCAGGCTGGTGCTAAAGGCATGGCCAATGAAGGTTTCACCTACCGAGAAATCCTAGGGCACTATTATACCGGAACGGTGGTGCAATAAACAGAAACCACACCATAAAAACCCACGAACCAGAGGGGGGATTGGTGGAACATTGTTCTACCAATATCCCCGACCTAAGACCGTGACCTAAGACCACCCATAACCACATAACAAAGGCGCGACCAACCAGTCGCGCCTTCAATCATTTTATCCAATAATATCAAACCACAATCATCACTTAGCACTCCGCATCCGATACTGCTTCGGCGTAATCCCAGTAAACTTACGGAAAATCGTCGTAAAATAATTCTGATTATTATATCCGACTGACAAGGCAATATCCAGTATGGAATGATTGGTCGTCTCAAGCAGATACTGACTTTCCTTAATTCGAGTCTGATTCACATAATCGGCAAAAGAAATATTCATCTCCCGCTTAAACAACGAAGAAAAATAGTTGGGGGAGAGGCTGACATAATCTGCCACATCGTTCAGTCTTATTGGCTCTGAGAGATGCATATGCACATACTTGGAAGCATTCTTGATGACCGATACATGATTCACATTGGAAAGTTGTAAGATGGTATTGGTGTATTTGGCTACCATCTGTTCAATCAAAGCTACCAGATCTTTAAGATTTCTTGAACTTTCAATATGCTCTCTGTAATGCGCTTCTAAGGATAACGCCTGATCAGCTTCAACGCCGCCGTCGATAACGGCCCTTGCCATCAGAGTAGATAAGGAGAAAGATCTGTTCTTAGCCACACGTAACGGCTCATTAGTATGGCTGTTCAGATAATCTGTCTTAATGTGTTCGTTGAATAAATCCAAGACTTTTTCAATGTCGCCATTTTTAACCTTAGTCAGGAACAGTATCTCCAAGGCATAATTATAATCAGGCTTCTTGGCATCGCTTGTAGCAGTACGAATGGACAAAGGTTCAGTGTCCAGCAATGTCTGGTCATGATTGGACATCATCGTAGTGATCTTGCTGTTGGTTATCGATGAAAGAATCAATTGCTGGATGAAATAACTTCTTGATGCTGAGATGATGGTGGTCGTCGCGTAGAAGTTCTTAATGGATTCCCGCTGAGAGATAGGGAATTGATGTGTATTAAGAATCTCGTTGATCATATGCTCATCCACACCCCGAACGGTATAGGGGCCGAAGATAAGGACGCCTTTGAAATGATGGTATTCATACAAGGGCATCACTAGGAATGAAAACTCATATGGTGTATCATATATGTACAGACCATTGCCGTTGGATGTATGTTGATTCTTAACAAACGGCAGCAGTTCGCTGGCGATATTAGGGAAAAACTGTTCGTAATGATTGTCCTGTCCGGTTAGGTAGATCCCCCTGCCATCACTGTCTAGAATGCCTGCGGGTAAACCTGTGCTATAATAGATGGATTTGCAGATCATTTCTAATAGAGGAAGATTGACTTGTTCGTTATTGAAAAGGTGAGATAAAGTGTACATTCTGAATCAACTCCGTTCATTCATCGGTCCGGAAAAGTTGTCGAGGGAATGTTGCTTATATAGAAACAGCTACTTATAGTCGAATATTAAGATGAAATGTTCATGATAGAAACACGATATACTGATAGGAATATTATACGACAAATCAAGCAGTAATGGTAGTAATAAACAGTATTTATTTGTAAAAACATCGGAGTTGTCATAAAAAAACGTAAGAATGGGTAAGGGGTCCGACCGTTTGTCCTGCAGATAACTATTGACGGTATGGATGGTTGTTGCGTATAATTGGAAACAGTGTGTTTTAAAGACTGTAGCATGATATAAGGCATCCTACGAATAGTCTTAGATTAAACAAGGAGTTTCAGGATGAAGTTAAGTGATTTTGGATTTGATTTACCGGAAGAATTAATTGCGCAGGTACCTCTAAAGGATCGTACCAGTTCAAGGTTGATGGTTCTTGATAGAAAAGAATCGACCATCACCCATAGTGTTTTTAGAAATATTGTTGATGAACTTGAAGAGGGCGATTGCCTTGTTCTTAATAATACCCGTGTCATGCCAGCGCGACTGATTGGTGCCAGAGCTGTTACAAAAGGGCGTGTTGAGTTCCTTTTGTTAAAGCGTCTGACGGACACTGAATGGGAAGTTATGGTGAAACCAGGCAAAAAAGCACGGGTCGGTGATATTGTTGAGTTTGGTGAAGGTCTACTCAGTGCTGAAATAAAAGAGGTACTCCTTGGCGGCAATAGAAGGGTTGCGTTTAATTTTACCGGAATCTTTGAAGAGGTGCTTGATAGTTTGGGAGAGATGCCTTTACCGCCATATATTACTGAGACCCTTGAAGACAGGGAGCGTTATCAGACAGTTTATTCCAAACATAATGGTTCTGCTGCTGCACCAACCGCGGGTCTTCACTTTACGAAAGAACTAATGGAGAAGATTGAAAGTAAAGGGGTCAAGATTGCTTATGTGACCCTTCATGTTGGTCTTGGTACGTTTAGACCTGTTAAGGTGGACAATATTCTGGAGCATGATATGCATTCGGAGTATTTCTTTGTTGAAGATGAAGAGGCTGAGAAAATCAACAGTACAAAGCTGGCTGGAAAAAGAGTCATTGCTGTTGGTACAACCAGTTCCAGAACTCTGGAATCAATTGCTGAAGAGGATGGCCTGATCAAAGCGACTTCAGGATGGACAGATATCTTTATTTATCCAGGTTATAAGTTCAAGATTGTGGATGCACTAATTACAAACTTTCATTTGCCGGAATCTACGTTGATTATGCTGGTCAGTGCGCTGGCAGGTAGAGAGTTCGTGCTTTCAGCTTACGAAGAAGCCATAAAAGAACGTTATCGGTTCTTTAGTTTTGGTGATGCGATGTTGATTAAATGACCGGGGGACTTATGAGAGAAAAAATCATTTTGGAAGTGATGGACTACATAAGGTTAATTGCCTTGGTTGTCCTTGTTACAACGCTTATGAACACGTTGTTGTTCACCTTTTCGACAGTTCAACAGACCTCTATGGAACACACCCTTCATGAGGGCGATGTGTTGGTCATAGAGAAAGTGAGTTATTTACTGGATGATCCAGATTCAGGGGATATCATTGTTTTTGTGGAAGATGAAGCAGTGTCATCGAATTATTTCAAACGACTTCAGGTGCTTTTTGGTGATGTGATAGGCAAATTCACACATACTTCACTGAGAACAAGGCTAGTGAAACGTGTTATTGGTGTACCAGGTGATGTCATTGATATTCATGACGGTGATGTCTATGTCAATGGTGAACTTTTGGATGAACCTTATGTAACGGATCTGACTTTTGAGCGAGTAGAAGAATATCCTTTGGTGGTAGAAGAAGGTTATTACTTTGTCATGGGAGATAATCGGGACGTAAGTAAAGACAGCCGTCATTTTGGGACGATTCCAAAGGAAAACATAGAAGGTAAAGCCATTATCAGATTATTGCCAGTCGGTGGTTTTGGCTTGTTGGATTAACATGGATTTGGTGGTATGATCAAAAAAATGACATGACATTACGACCATCCTATTGACAAGGCGTTATCATTCAGATAAAATAACCACATCAAACAGCAAAGGCGTTGTTTAAAGCGGCCCTTTGCTTTTAAATTGTCTCGTATAAGTCTGGTAATCAGGTCTGGACGTATCTACAAACTACCGCGAGTTGGGCCGTATAATCCAACCGAAATAGTTAGAGGCTACGGGGTTCAATGATATGGGATAGGTATATCTTATGGAAGGTATCTATTCTGTTCATCTATGGAACTCTGCTCAAGTGGCAGAGCTTTTTTTATTCATAGATGCTGAACCTACATTTTTAGTCAGGAGTAGGATATGGATTTACTTAAGCAACGCATTCTTGAAGAAGGCAGAACGGCTGGAGAAGAGATCATTAAGGTGGATTCTTTTTTGAATCATCAGATTGATGCCAATCTTATGTTAGAGATGGGTAGAGAGTTCAGGCGTTTGTTTGACAGCAAGAAGATTACGAAGTTACTGACGATTGAAGCCTCCGGTATTGCTATTGCCACAGTTGCGGCTTTAGAATTCGGCGTGCCTGTTGTCTTTGCTAAGAAAACACAGTCAAGAAATCTGGATAAAGAGGTGTACTCAAGTAAAGTATACTCGTTTACAAAGAAGACGACTTATGATGTTATGGTGTCTAAACGTTATCTTTCCAGCGATGATCATGTGTTGATTCTCGATGACTTTTTGGCCAATGGCAGAGCCGTGCTTGGTTTGCTGGATATTTGTCGCCAATCAGGCGCTACAGTTGAAGGTGCTGGTATCGTTATAGAAAAAGGTTTCCAAGAAGGTAGTAAGATTCTTAGGGAGCAAGGTGTTAGGGTAGAATCCCTAGCAGTCGTTGACCGGTTTGTTGACGGTGAGATTACATTCCTGTAATGGTACTTATACAGGAATCTTAAGTTGGTTACACTCCCTAGCCTTCGGGCGAGGATTGAGTATAACAGGTCTATAGATTTTATTTGTGGACTTTAGTAACATGTTCGAAATTCAACTGAACAAAATGGAGGACGAAATGAAAAAAATATTTACACTGATGATCACAGTACTTGCTCTTGTTATGGCGCTTGCTGCATGTGGTCAAGAACCTGAAACAACGGAGGACACGGCTTCTGAGCAGACAACTACAGAGACAAACGATGCTGCGCAGACGTCAGAGGATAGTGAAACAACTGAAGCAACAAGTGATGTTAAGATCGGCGTGATCTTGGTACATGACGAGAACACAGGATATGACTTTGCTCACATCGAAGGTATCAAGGCTGCAGCAGCTGCTGTAGGCATCAGTGAAGATCAAATCATTTGGAAGTACAATATTTCTGAAGATGAAAGCTGTTACGATACAGCAACGGATCTTGTTGAGCAAGGCTGTACTTATATCTTCTCTGACAGTTACGGTCACCAAAGTTATATGCTTCAAGCGGCTTCTGAGAATGAGGATGTTGTATTTGTTTCTATGACTGGGGATCAAGCGGCTCTTTCAGGACTTCCTAACTTCAAGAACGCATTTAACTTCACTTATGAGTCACGTTATGTATCAGGTGTCGTTGCTGGTATGAAGCTTGCTGAACTCGTTGCAAACGGTGAAGTGGCTGAAGAAAACATGGACGCTGACGGTAACATCAAGATTGGTTATATCGGTGCATACCCTTACGCGGAGGTTGTATCTGGTTATACTGGTTTCTACCTAGGTGTGAAATCTATTGTAGACAATGTTGTTATGGATGTAACTTACACGAACTCATGGTATGACCCAACTGCTGAAGCGGAAGCGGCTAACTCTTTAGTTGCTAACGGTGCAATTATCATCAGTCAGCACGCTGACTCCACTGGTGCGCCTTCTGCGGCTGAAGCATTGATTCAAGGTGGAACAACAGTATACTGTGTTGGTTACAACATTGATATGCTTTCTGTAGCACCAACTGCTGCACTTACAAGTGCTCAGAACGACTGGAGTGTTTACTACACTTACGCATTTGAAAATGTTGTTGCGGGTACTGAGATTGCTACTGACTGGGCAAGTGGATACGCTGATGGTGCTGTTATGATCTCTGCTCTTGGTGAAAGCGTTGCTGAAGGTACTGCTGAAAAGGTAGCAGAAGCTGAAGCGGCTCTTAAAGACGGTACATTGAATGTTTTTGATACTGCTAGCTATACAGTAGGTGGTGAAACAGTGACAACTTACCTTGCTATCGATACTGATGGTGACTGGGTAGGTGATACTGGTGAAGCAATCGTTGATGGTGTGTTCCAAGAATCGACACTTCGTAGTGCGCCATACTTCGGTCTTCGTATCGATGGTATTACAGAACTGAACGCTCAATAATAGTCCGAACCGGATCGTTGTTGATGTTCGTTTGAATCGAATATAAAGCATAACGGCTCTTTGTCTTGAACAGAGTGCTGGCCTATCGCTGATTAAAATCACCTTTCTGTAAATGAAGAGCTTATTGCGCTGTTTGCAGAATAGGTGATTTTGATGGTGATAGGAACATTTATTTTAAGGAGGAATTCCAATATGCAGGAAACGGCAGTAGCGGTCTCTTTGCGTGATATTACAAAGACTTTTGGTTCAGTTGTGGCCAATGATAAAGTATGCATGGACATTCACAGAGGAGAAATCTTGGCGTTGCTTGGTGAGAACGGCAGCGGTAAAACCACATTGATGAACATTCTATCAGGCATCTACTTTCCTGATTCAGGTCAGATTATTATTCATGGTAAAGAGGTGACCCTAAGAAGTCCTAAGGATGCCTTTGATCTTGGTATAGGTATGATTCATCAGCATTTCAAACTAGTGGACGTCCTCACTGTGGCTGAGAACGTTATATTGGGTATGCCTGGAATAGGTGAGTTGGATATGAAAGCAGTCGCTGATAAGATTAGAGGCATCTGTGATCTATACGGCTTTCAAGTGGATCCTAATCAGAAGATCTATGATCTGTCTGTATCAGAAAAACAAACGGTTGAGATTATCAAAGTCCTTTATAGAGGCGCTGACATATTGATTCTTGATGAACCGACAGCGGTGTTGACACCACAAGAGACTGATAAGCTTTTTAACGTCCTTCGGAATATGCGTAATGATGGTAAGGCTATTATCATTATTACTCATAAGCTGCACGAGGTTGAAGACATATCAGATCGGGTAGAAGTCCTTCGTCGTGGACAGTATGCAGGTGGTATGTTGACAAAAGACACTAACGCGGCGGAGATGACCAATATGATGGTCGGCCGTTCTGTATCTTTGAACATTGATCGTCCTGAACCATTGAATCCGAAACCGAGAATTGTGGTTAAAAATCTTACGGTCAAGGATCAGGATCATGTTGTGAAACTCTCGGATGTATCCTTTACAGCTAACTCAGGTGAGGTCCTTGGCATTGCAGGTATCTCAGGCAGCGGTCAAAAAGAGCTCCTGGAAGCGATTGCCGGTCTTCAACATGTTAGCAAAGGTAAGATTACTTTTATAGATCCCAAGACAGATGAGCAGACTCAATTAGCGAATATGAATCCTCAAGATATTACGGATCTCGGGGTGACCCTTTCTTTTGTTCCTGAGGACAGACTTGGTATGGGGCTTATCGCTAACATGGACTTAACGAACAACATGATGCTCCGTTCCTTTAGAAATGGTAAATCATGGTTCACCGATAGAAAGACGCCAAAGCAATTGGCTGAGCAAGTGGTTAAGGATCTGGAAGTCAAGACGCCTAACCTGACGACGCCTGTAAGAAGGTTATCCGGTGGTAACGTTCAGAAAATTCTCGTGGGACGCGAAATCTCGTCAACACCTTCTGTACTTATGACGGCTTACGCGGTAAGGGGTCTTGATATCAATTCTTCTTACACAATTTATGACCTGATTAACCAACAGAAGCAAAAGGGTGTTGCTGTTTTGTTTGTTGGAGAAGACTTAGACGTGCTTCTTGAATTAAGCGACCGTATCTTGGTGCTGTGCGATGGTAAGGTCAGCGGTATTGTGCCAGGAAGAGGCGCTGACAAGAATGATGTAGGTTTGATGATGACAAAACTGGCGAAGGAGAATTGATATGAAACCAACTAAAGCGCCTTTGGTGCGCATATCCAAGAGGGATTCGCTCTCTAAAAGCCGAAGCTGGATCATACGAATTGTTGGTCTTTTGCTTTCGCTGCTGGTCAGTGCGTTTATTATCTATGGGATTGTTCATTTGAACCCTATTAAAATATATGCGGCTATGTATGAAGGGAACTTTGGTTCAGAGAAACGTATGTGGGTCGGGTTAAGAGATTTGGCAATGCTTTTGTGTGTTGGTATAGGTTTAGCGCCTGCTTTTAAGATGAAATTCTGGAATATCGGAGCTGAAGGCCAGATACTTGTAGGTGGTCTTGCGACAGCAGCGGTCATGATCTATTTTGGCAAAACACTACCAACGTGGACACTTCTCACACTGTCATTTGCTGCCAGCTGTTTGGTTGGAGCGATTTGGGGTGGTATTCCTGCATTTTTTAAAGCGGAGTATAACACGAACGAAACACTGTTCACCTTGATGATGAATTATGTGGCAATACAGTTTACATCCTATTTTGTAGCCTTATGGGAAAATCCTTTTGGGTCGAATACAGTTGGTATCATTAATCAACTTACTAGAGCAGGGTGGTTTCCTTCTGTGTTTGGACAAAAATATATGCTGAATGTTTTGATTGTTGGTGTGCTGACAATAATCATGTTTGCTTATTTGAAATACTCTAAACAGGGTTATGAAATTGCTGTTGTTGGTGAATCTGAGAATACAGCTAAATATATTGGTATCAACGTGAAGATGACATTGATTCGAACCATGATGATATCCGGTGCGATCTGTGGTATGGCGGGCTTTATTGCCGTTGCAGGTGCGTCTCATACCATTTCAACGAACACTGCTGGTGGGAGAGGTTTCACAGCGATTATTGTCGCTTGGTTAGCAAAGTTCAACACCTATGTGATGGTACTAGTGGCAGCGCTGCTGGTATTTTTGGAAAAAGGCTCAACTCAAATTGCTTCCCAGTATAATCTGAATGACTATGTATCACATATGATTACTGGAATTATTTTATTCTTTGTACTGGGTAGTGAGTTTTTCATTAATTATCGGTTGGTTTTCCGTGGTGGAAAGGAGGCGGCGTAGAATGGTTCAAATGATTTCATTATTACAAGCGGCGCTGGTTTTTGGTACGGTAATCCTATTTGGTGCCCTAGGTGAGATTCTTACGGAAAAAGGCGGCAACCTGAACCTGGGTGTTCCGGGGATCATGTACTTAGGGGGTATAGCAGGTCTTGCAGGTGCCTTCGTATATGAGAATAGTGTTGCTGATCCTGTGCCTTTTGTTGGTTTGGTCATCGCACTTGCTTGTTCTTTGTCTGCTGCTGTGTTTGGTGGCCTAATATATAGTGTGTTGACGATTACACTTAGAGCTAACCAGAACGTAACGGGTCTTACCCTAACAATTTTCGGTGCTGGTGCGGCGAACTTCTTTGGTGGACAGTTGAACAAGATGGCTGGTGGTGTAGGTCAGATATCTGTTGCATCAACTAGTGGTGCTTTTAGAGCCACATTACCTTTCTTATCTGCTGTCAGTGGATTTTCGGCCTTTGGGTTCATGGTGTACTTGGCCTTGGTAATTGCTTTTGTTATGGCTTGGTTCCTTGGTAAGACTCGTAAAGGTCTGAGCCTCCGTTCTGTAGGTGAGGATCCCGCAACGGCAGATGCAGCCGGTATTAATGTAACGAAGTATAAGTATCTTTCCACATGTATTGGTGCGGCGATTACTGGTCTTGGTGGTCTCTACTATGTCATGGATTATATTAAAGGTACTTGGGCGAATGATGGTGGTATAGAGAAGCTTGGATGGCTCGCTGTTGCGCTGGTGATCTTCGCTCGTTGGAAACCACGTCAAGCTATTTGGGGCTCTTACTTGTTTGGCGTTCTTTTCTGGCTGTATTTCTACATTGGTGGTTTGACCCGTTCTTCACAAGAACTCTTCAAGATGCTGCCATACGTGGTTACGATCATTGTACTGGTTGTTTTCTCAATGAGACATGAGAGAGAGAATCAACCGCCGGCAAAACTTGGGTTGCCTTACTTTAGGGAAGACAGATAGTCATTTCTTGACGATTCCGGTTTCACGTGATATAGTACTTAAGCATATTTCGTTTCGGTGTGAAAACACCCTAATGTGATGGATATAAATTCAGATTCGAGTATACTAAACGGTCGCCGGTTGACTTTTGTCAACGGGTGGAAAGTCCGAGCACTACAGGGCAGGGTGCCAGTTAACGGCTGGTGGAGGTGACTCTAAGGATAGTGCAACAGAAATAAACCGCTGAAGCAGTATAAAAATGCTACTCATAAACCAATAGCATTTTTATACTGCTTCAGTAAGGGTGGAAAGGTGAGGTAAGAGCTCACCGCCTTGATGGTAACATCGGGGGCATATGTAAACCCCACTTGGTGCAAGACAATAAAGCGCGAAGGCGGCCCGTCATTGCGCGCTTGGTATGTCGCTTGAGTCTGTTGGTGACAGCAGACCTAGATAGATGACCGTTCACGACAGAACTCGGCTTATCGGTTTGCTCGAATATGAATTTGATGGAAAGACGCTTTGGCGTCTTTTTTTTTATTCTTATGTCGCAGCTTTAGAAGCAGACTGCTAATCAGAAGCCTCAGACACTTGAGAAAGGCGCTCAAGAACTCGTTTCTTGATTAGCAGTCTGCTTCTAAAGTTGCTCTGTTCCGGATGGGGATGTTAGAAGCAAAAGATAAAAGCAAAAAGATAAAAGCGAAAGAGAATAGTTGTAGATGAGCATTCAAGGACACTCTATGAGTGCAATAAATTTGATTTAGAGTCAAAGTGGCAATGATCTTTCAAGGGAATGTTTGAGGTAATTGAGAAAGAATTTCAACAAGTATCGTCAAAATTACCTAAAATATGGGTTGGAAATCAATTCCGACCAATAAAGTGGGAAATGTTTATATTAAGACCACAAAAAGCATTGACACAAATATAACGGCATGCTAGCATAGGAACATGTAATTCCGAGTAATTAAGTCGGAATAATAACAAACATTCGTGAATTAAGAATATGGAGTGTGAACATGAAGCTTTCGACTAAGGGTAGGTATGGTCTTCGGGCGATGATTGACTTAACTATTCACGGTCAGGAACAATTGGTTTCTATAAAGAGCATATCAGAGAGACAGGGTATATCAGAGAACTACCTTGAACGATTGATTGCATTACTCAAGAAAGCTGGTCTGGTTGCCAGCACAAGAGGCGCACAAGGTGGTTACTCATTAAAAGTGCCGGCAGGGGATATCTCTGTTGGCGACATTCTTAGGGCTTTAGAAGGGGATCTGAATCCTGTTGATTGTACCCTGACCAACGATGAGTTGGAATGTTCTGCAGAAAACTTTTGTGTGACCAAGTTCGTATGGAAGAAGATCAGCGACAGTATCAACGAAGTGGTTGATGGCATCACCTTGCAAGACATGGTGAATGAACAACTGTCCATACAGAAAAATTTCGGAAAAGTGGAGGAAAATGATTATGAACAATCTCATTTATCTGGATCATGCAGCAACTACACCAACCAAAAAACTGGTAGTTGATGCAATGCTTCCGTATTTCTCAGAACAATACGGGAATCCATCAAGTATTTATAGCTTTGCAGCCGGCAATAAAGATGTTATTGAAGACGCTAGAGAGAAAGTGGCTGAGGCTATAGGGGCCACTGACAGAGAGATTTTCTTCACTAGTGGTGGTACAGAATCAGACAACTGGGCGATCAGAGGCATCGCTGAGAATTATAAAAGTAAAGGCAATCACATCATTACGACAACGATTGAACATCATGCAGTTCTTCATACTTGTGAATATCTTGAGAAGAATGGTTATGAAGTGACTTACCTTGAAGTGGATTCGGAAGGGAAAATCAGCCTGGAGGATCTAAAGAAAGCCATTAAGGATACCACCATCTTGATCTCAATCATGTTTGCGAACAATGAGGTGGGGACGATTCAACCTATTAAAGAAATTGGTGAGATAGCCAAAGGAGCAGGTGTTCTTTTTCATACAGATGCTGTTCAAGCAGTAGGTCATGTACCGATTGACGTCAATGAAATGAACATAGATTTACTGTCCCTCAGTGGCCATAAGTTATATGGTCCTAAAGGGATTGGCGCCTTGTATGTGAAAAAAGGTACGCGACTAAGAGCCTTTATACATGGCGGAGCGCAAGAAAAGAAACGTCGTGGTGGTACTGAGAATGTACCAGCCATCGTCGGGCTTGGTGTTGCAATTGACGATGCTATGAAAGTGATGGCAGAGGAAAGTGCAAGGCAAGAAGAGCTTCGTGATTACCTTATGGCTGAGATAAAGGAGAAAGTTCCTTTCTGTAAATTGAACGGTCATCCTACAGACCGATTGCCTAACAATGTGAATTATAGCTTTGAATTCATTGAAGGCGAATCGTTGTTGATTATGCTTGATATGAAGGGAATCTGCGCTTCAAGTGGTTCAGCTTGTACATCGGGTTCTTTGGACCCATCCCATGTTCTATTAGCTATTGGGTTGCCTCATGAGATAGCCCATGGTTCTTTGAGAGTTACCTTAGGTGAGTCTACTACGAAAGAACAGCTAGACACTTTGGTTGAATCCCTCCAAAGTATTGTTAAAAGGTTGCGAGATATGTCACCTCTTTGGGAAGATTTTGAAAAAGGTCAAGTAGCTTCTGTTATTGATTGATAACCTGTTAATACTCATCAAAGTTCATGGAGTCGGATGATTCATTAATGAACTCTGGGGTATGTGTGACTATATAACAATATATGAAAAGTTGAAGACTATAGATGTGTGTTGAAGCCATGTTAGCTACGAAGTGTATGGCTGGAATAGGAGATCGGATATGTATACAGAAAAAGTTATGGATCATTTTCAAAACCCTCGTAACATGGGAGAGATAGAAGACGCTTCCGGCGTTGGTACAGTTGGTAATGCTAAGTGTGGTGATATCATGAGGATATTCCTTGATATTGATGAGAACCATATCATTAAGGATGTTAAGTTTAAGACTTTTGGTTGCGGTGCTGCGATTGCTACAAGCTCTATGGCGACAGAGCTTGTCATGGGTAAGACAATTGAAGAAGCCATGCATGTAACGAATAAAGCGGTTATGGAAGCCCTTGATGGTTTACCTAAAGCTAAGGTTCACTGTTCGTTGCTGGCGGAAGAAGCCCTTCAGGCAGCATTGTGGGATTATGCACAAAAGAATGGGATTGAAATCGAAGGTTTAGAAGAACCGAAAGAGGAAGATCATCACGAAGACGAGGAAGAAGAATTTTAATAGTATCTAACTTCATATTAGAACAGTGTGATGGATGCTTATTATAACCTCATGTGAATGTCAGTACTTGTTGAAAGAACACCAAAATAGTGATAGCCTTATTAATGAGACTATGCTTTTTGGTGTTCTTTAAGGTGTTTGAGGTTACATAGAAAGGTGAGTTATGGATCATTCAAAAGAAACAGTTGTCGTAGGTATGTCAGGTGGCGTTGATTCCTCTGTTGCAGCGATGCTGCTTAAGGAACAAGGTTATAATGTCATTGGTGTGACGATGCAGATATGGCAGGATGAAGATAGGGATGTTCAGCAGGAAAATGCCGGGTGTTGCGGATTGTCTGCTGTTGCTGATGCAAGAAGGGTGGCTAATGCCCTTGATATCCCTTATTATGTGATGAATTTCAAAAAGGAATTTGAAAGAGACGTTATAGATTATTTTGTTGAAGCGTACAAGAGAGGTGAGACACCGAACCCTTGTATTGCTTGTAATCGCTATGTGAAGTGGGAGTCTTTACTGGACAAAAGCTTAAGTATTGGTGCGGATTATATTGCTACGGGGCACTATGCTAAAGTGGTTCAATTACCTAATGGACGTTATGCTTTACAACAGTCGAAAACCATTAGAAAAGATCAGACATATGCGTTATATAATTTGACCCAGGAACAACTTAGAAGAACACTTATGCCGGTAGGTGATTTTACAAAAGATGAAATCAGAGAGATGGCAGAAAAAATCAATCTGAGAATAGCCAATAAACCTGACAGCCAAGATATCTGTTTTGTACCGGATGGGAATTATGGTGCTTTCTTAGAATCTTATACTGGTGAGAAGGCAGTGCCAGGCAATTTTGTTGACCTGGAAGGTAACGTACTTGGTCAGCATAAGGGCATTATTAATTATACCATTGGTCAGAGGAAAGGTTTGGGAATCAGTCTTGGTAAGCCAGGATTCGTTGTTGAGATCCGTCCTGAGACCAATGAAGTGGTTATTGGTGACAATAAGGATACTTTCTCTTTTGGGTTGAGGGCGAATAAGGTGAATTTTATGCCTTTCGAGACGCTTGAGGGTGAACAGACTTTTACTGCCAAGACACGTTATTCTCAGAAGCCGGCTATTTGTCATGTGAAGATGGTTGGTGAAGATGAGATTGAAGTGATCTTTGATGACGCTCAACGAGCAATTACGCCGGGGCAAGCCGTTGTGTTATATGATGGTGAACTGGTTGTTGGTGGTGGAACAATCACTGGTAAGGTGGATGTTGAGTTTTAATCAGAGTTGAATACGCTTACAGCAAGGGAGACCTTATGAAATATGCTTGCCTTTCCCAATCGGAGATTGGCCGGTCTGGCGCATATTTCATAAGGTCTCCCTTTGCTTACAGCTCCTTCATGGGGTAAGGGCCGTTGGCTGAACAACGATTGGTGTTATGGTTGGCATGAACAGAGATGATAATAACCAACTCAGACTCATATGAAGCTGTAAACGAGGAAGTCCTTATGGGTTTTGCGCAAGACCGGCCAATCTCTGATTGGGAAAGGCAAGCAAAACATATAAGGGCTTCCTCGTTGTAAGCGTAATACATTCTTTCAATCAAAAGCCCAACTGAAAAGGCTTCCGACCAATATACACCGTATAACTGTCAAAACCAATTGCTTTCAATCTAGCTTCAGTCTCTTCAAAGTGCGTGGCAACATTCTCAGGTAAATGAGCATCTGAACCAATGGTGATAAGCTTGCCTCCAAGCTGGTAATAACGTTCTAGAACATCATAAGCAGGGTGGGGCTGATTTAACTTATAAGGATAGCCGGCAGTGTTGACTTCCAGGGCAATGTCCTTGCGAATTAATGTGGAGAGGATTTGATCAAATATATCCGAGAAATCACTGTAAGTATATTTTCTGTCACCATCACCACGCCAGTAGCGTATTACATAATCCATGTGTCCGAGGCTGTCAAAGCCATCAAGTTCTGTGACGCACTTAAGCATGTTCTGGAAGTAAAAGAGATAACCTTCATCTCTTGTACGTCCATTAAAGTAGGTTTTGTCGTAAGGGTCGGTGCCCCCAGCCAAATGGCAAGATCCAATGATGAAATCATGGTTTTGAGCTGTATTAAGGTCTTTGAGAGCTTGACCTAGATGACTTTGTAATCCGAACTCGATGCCATGCAATAGCTTAAAGTCGTCATCATTGCTTTTTGAGAATTCGAAGTATTGCTGTTGTGATTTTTCTAAATCCAAAGTGAAGTCAATTCCGCATTCGGGGAAATCCAAGTCGTGATGGTCTGTTATTGTGTAATAATGTATGCATTTATTTCGGGCGGATTCGATCATCTGAGCTATTGGAGAAGTACAATCACCGGATAAATCCGTGTGTGTGTGGGAATCTGAACGTATCATTGTTAACTCCTATGTTCATACTTTGTTCATATTTACTTTACGTAGTTTTATCATGTACTTTCAAAAGTACCGAATATATGGCTGTTTATACAAATTATGGGTCAATTTTATCATATACATCCCATCTTTTAAACAAAAAATAACTTTACATTCAATTAACTTGTATAGGCAAAGTGAAACATGATAATATAATCATGGCGATTTACGTAAAATTTACATTAATCGAGTTAACTTTACAAAGGTGTAGAGGTAAGTAAGTGATCGACTTTTGGGCGTGGATGTTCCTTGATGCAAGGCGTATCTGCTAGGATCGTTTATTTGCATCTGGCCATCAATTCCGGAGGATTTAAAATGGACTGGGAAACAATTCAGGAATTTATTTTTAACATGTTTGCGCTCTTTGGGGGCTTTGGTATGTTCCTATATGGTATGCATATCATGGCAGAGGGCTTGCAAAAATCAGCTGGCAACAAGATGAAAAATCTTCTGGGCATTTTGACCAATAATCGCTTTGTAGCAGTCGTGGTCGGTGCTCTTGTAACGGCAATTATTCAGAGCTCTTCTGCAAGTACAGTTATGGTCGTTGGTTTTGTTAATGCTGGGCTTATGAGTCTGGTACAGGCAACAGGCGTCATCATGGGGGCGAACATTGGTACAACCATTACTTCGTGGATCGTATCCTCGGCTGAATGGCTTGTATTCTTTAAACCTTCTAAGTTCTCGCCGTTGCTTCTAGGTATCGGTGCTGTTATGCTTTTCTTTGCTAAAGATAAGAAGAAAAAGCAGATTGGTGAAATACTTGTCGGTTTTGCCTTTATTTTTGTGGGACTCGATTTCATGAAAGATGGGATTACGCCATACAAGGGCTCACAAGTGTTTAAAGATGCGTTTATTGTACTTGGTAAGAACCCATTCCTTGGTGTTCTGGCAGGTGCAGGTGTAACGGCGATCATTCAGAGTTCATCTGCGTCCGTTGGTATACTTCAGACCCTTGCTGCGACAGGCGTTGTACCATTTAGTGCGGCTATCTATATCGTTCTTGGACAGAATATCGGTACAACGGTGACTGCGATGTTGTCTAGTATTGGTGCTAATAAGACAGCGAGAAGAGCAGCGTATGTTCACCTGATATTTAATGTGATTGGTACTGTGATCTTTACGATTGGTGCCATAGTATTCTTTGAGTTTATCAACATTGACCAAGGTGATGCTATCATTACTATGACGCAGATTTCATTGTTCCACACATTCTTCAATATATCTAACACCATACTTCTCTTCCCATTTGCTAACAAGTTGGTCTTCTTAGCAGAAAAACTTGTGCCGGGTGAGGATCGTCAGATTGAAACTGAGGACGAAGTGACCCTTAGGCACTTGGATGACCGTATTCTTGAGACACCATCCTTTGCGGTAGAGAATGCTATCAAGGAAGTAGGTAGAATGGGTGAGCTTGCTGTAGGTAATACACGTTTGTCCATTGATGCCCTTTTGGAAAAGGATTATCAGAAGATTTCAGAAGTTTCTCTAATGGAGAGAAATATTAATAAGTTGGATAAGCTGATCACTGAATATCTGGTAAAAATCAGTAATACATCCCTGAATGAGCATCAACATTTGATTGTTACGAATTTGTTCCATACGATTAACGATATCGAGCGTGTAGGCGATCACGCTGAGAATATTGCTGAACTTGCGAAGTACTACATGGAAAACCAATTAACATTCTCTGATGAAGCACGTTCTGAATTCGAAGAGATAGCGAATCTGGCTGTTAAGACGATAGAAGCTGCTGTTCAAGCACGTCTTGAAGACAATGCAGATTATGTCAAGATGGTTATTGAGAACGAAGAGGAAGTGGATGTTATGGAAGAACATCTTAGAAGTCAGCATATTCTTAGGTTGGCATCTAACAAGTGTGATGCAACAACCGGTGTTGTATTCTTGGATTCAATCAGTAACTTAGAGAGAATCACGGATCATGCAGTGAATATTGCATCATGTGTAAAGGCGGAAGCATTGTAATTGGTATAAATGATGAAAAAACAGTGCATTACATGCGCTGATAGTACATATTTTGACGAACAATTAAGCTGAAGCTTAGTCAACACCACTATAACCGTGAGAATGCATAAGGTTGTAGTGGTGTTTTTTGTATTTATTGAGTACAATAACAACGAGATTTCAAATGTGAAGACATTATGAACAGTACGTGAAAAAATTGTTAATCAGGTGTTGTGTCTAGGGCAGGTTTCTACTATAATTATATGTACGAAATAAATGCATATGTAAGTGTTACTTTATGGTTTGTCAAAAGTGTGTTGGAGGATCTGCATGGATTATAACCAGATTAAGTCATATTTCATGGCTAGAGAAGGGGTAACAGTGGAACATCCTTATGGAGATAGGGCTGATGTCTTTAAGGTGTCAGGGAGAAAAGTTGGCGTGTTGACGTGTGACGGATGTATTGTGAATGTTTTTGTCAAATGTGATCCGCAAATGGCTTTGGCTCTTAGAGATATGTACCATAGTATCGTTCCAGGTTACCAGTTTGATGAAAGACACTGGAATACTTTAATCATCGATGGGCGTTTATCTGAAGAATTGGTCAAAGAACAGATTGATCGTTCTTTTGACATCGTTCATGAGCGTTTACGACTTTTGCAACATGCATAATTAGAATTGGAGACAGTCTCTTTTCGGGGGCTGTCTTTTTATTGCATGGAAGAGAGTCATGTTAATCAGAGACGATTGACACATAATAATTGTGACCTGGGGTGCCTTGCTATATAACACAGTTGAACATTGGTCCATAAGTATAAAAAGTTTATTTTTATAGATATTTTCCTTGAAATCCCTACGGAGAATGTTATAATGTAATCGAGCTAAGGAGAACGCGGTTTGTTCACTAGCGATTTTTTTTGACCGGCTCGGGACTAAAACGGACAGCTGGGACTGGAAAGGGCCGATGCAAATGGAGAATTACATTAGTGCTTTGCATAAAATCATCCCTAAAGAGCTCCAAGTGCTGAAGAGGCGTTATCGAATTCTCAATGCTGTTGCGCTATTCCAACCAATTGGAAGGCGAACATTGTCGGATAAGATTGGTGTTTCAGAGAAGATGGTAAGGACAGAGACTGATTTTCTTAGAAAAGAAGGTTTTATTAGATCCTCAGGCACTGGAATGGCCCTTGAAGCAAAAGGTTCTCATTTACTGGATGACCTTAGAGGGTTTATGAATATCATGGATGGTCTGGTGACGGTTGAAGAACAGATCAAGCAGATTCTTGAATGCAAAGAAGTCTATATTGTTCCAGGCAATGCTGATGTGGACGAAGAGACTATCCTAAGTATAGGTCATAAGGCAGCGGATGTACTTTTAGAAAAAGTTTCCAATAATGATATCATCGCTCTTACGGGTGGTTCGACTGTACATAATGTTATAGAAGCCATAGATTATGTGGATCTTAGTGAGAAGCATTTGACTATTGTACCGGCTAGAGGATCACTTGGTCGGAAGATGGCATATCAGGCGAATACCCTTGTTGCTTTGTTGGCGGCGAAGACCAATTGTCGCTACCATTTGTTGAATATACCGGATAATCTGAGCCAAAAAGCTCTTGAAAGTGTTAAGGAAGAGCCGGAGATTCAAGAAACTCTGGACAAGTTGTTAAAAGCTAACATCCTTGTGTATGGTATTGGCAATGCTTATAAGATGGCTCGTAGAAGAAATCTTGGGATAGAGGTAGTGGATGACCTGAAGGTTAAAGGTGCAACTGCAGAAGCTCTTGGGTATTACTTTAACGATGCAGGCAAGGTGATATATGCATCCAGATCCATAGGGATTACCATGGATCAGATGACTGAGCTAAAGTACCCGATTGCTGTAGCCGGTGGTTATAGTAAATCCGACGCAATTTTATCTGTTAAGGAGATTCTTGGACAGGGTTGTGTTATAATGGATGAAGGTGCGGCAAAAGGCATCTTGGAGAAAGTTCAAAATATCAATTAAGGTTATTATATGTGTCTGTATAGACAGACGCAGTTAACAAATACAATCATTCAATTTTAGGAGGAAACAACAATGACTAAAGTGGCAATTAATGGTTTCGGACGTATCGGTCGTCTTGCATTCAGACAAATGTTCGGTGCTGAAGGGTATGAAGTAGTAGCAATCAACGACCTTACAGATGCTGCAACACTTGCACACCTTCTTAAGTACGATACTGCTCAAGGTAGATACGGTAAAGAAGTTACAGCTACTGACAACTCAATCATCGTTGAAGGTAAAGAAATTACTATCTACGCTGAGAGAGATCCTAAAAACCTTCCATGGGGCGATCTTGATGTAGACGTTGTTCTTGAGTGTACTGGTTTCTTCGCATCTCTTGCAAAAGCTTCTGCTCACGTTGAAGCTGGTGCTAAGAAAGTAGTTATTTCTGCACCTGCAGGTAGCGATCTTAAGACTGTAGTATTCGGTACAAACGAAGAAATTCTTGATGGTTCAGAAACAGTAATCTCTGCTGCTTCTTGTACAACGAACTGTCTTGCACCTATGGCAGACGCTCTTAACAAACTTGCTACAATCGAAAGTGGTTTCATGACAACAATTCATGCATACACTAACGACCAAAATACCCTTGACGCACCTCATGCTAAAGGTCTTAGAAGAGCAAGAGCTGCCGCTGCAAACATCGTTCCAGCATCAACTGGCGCTGCTGCTGCTATCGGTCTTGTTATTCCAGAACTTAAAGGTAAACTTGACGGTTCTGCTCAACGTGTTCCAGTACCAACAGGTTCTCTTACAGAGCTTACTGCTGTTGTAACAGGTGATGTTGATGCTGATGCGGTTAATGCTGCTATGAAAGCTGCTGCTAACGATTCTTTCGGTTATAACACTGACGAAATCGTATCTTCTGATATCGTAGGAATCACTTACGGTTCACTTTTCGATGCTACTCTTACTAAGACAACTTCTCTTGGTAATGGTAAAACTCTTGTTAAAGTTACTTCATGGTACGATAACGAGAACTCATACACTAGCCAAATGGTTAGAACAATCAAATACTTCTCTGAGCTTTCTAAGTAATCACTTAGACGATTGATTGTTGACCGTGTGAACGGCTGTATTGAATAAAGATCCAAAGAGGGTCCGGTCTTGTGGCCGGACCCTTTTTTGCTTCGGATTCCGGCGATTTTCTTCGTCAGGATCAAACATACAGACTCTCACGTACCCTAGTACGCATCGAGCCTGTATGTTTGATCCTTCCTTGAAACTCATCCGGACTCCTGTGCAAAAATAAAATAATCGCTGATTGAAACTAAAGCGATTGTTCGAAAGAATTTATTATAATTATAATATACCTATATTCCTCTAAACGAAGGGAGAAATAATCATGTTAAATAAAAAAACTATTGATGATATTAATGTTGCTGGTAAGAGAGTTGTTGCTAGATGTGACTTCAATGTGCCACTTAAAGATGGTGTCATCACTGACGTTAACCGCCTTGTAGGTGCTTTGCCTACAATTAAGAAACTTGTTGCTGATGGTGGTAAAGTAATTCTTTGCTCACACCTTGGTAAGCCTAAGGGTGAGCCAAAGCCAGAGCTTTCACTTGCGCCAGTTGCTGCAAAGCTTACAGAGCTTCTTGGTCAAGAAGTTACATTTGCAGCAGATGATGAAGTAGTTGGTCCTAATGCTAAAGCGGCTGTTGAAGCTATGGCTGATGGTGATATCGTTCTTCTTCAAAACACTCGTTACAGAGCAGAAGAGACTAAGAATGGTGAAGCATTCTCTAAAGATCTTGGTTCCCTTGCTGATGTATATGTTAACGACGCGTTTGGTGCGGCTCACAGAGCTCACTGTTCAACAGTGGGTATCACTGAGTATGTGGACACTTGTGTTGTTGGTTATCTTATGCAAAAAGAGCTTGATTACCTTGGTAAAGCAGTAGAAGACCCAGAAAGACCTTTCTGTGCTGTTCTTGGTGGTGCCAAAGTATCCGATAAGATCAACGTTATCAACAACCTTCTTGAAAAAGTAGATACTTTGATCATCGGTGGTGGTATGGCATATACTTTCGAATATGCTCAAGGTCACAGCGTTGGTTCTTCACTTCTTGAAGCTGATAAAAAAGACTATGCTGCTGAAATGCTTGCAAAAGCAAAAGAAAAAGGTGTCAAACTCCTTCTTCCTGTAGACCACAAAGTAGGCCTTGAATTCAATAACGACACTGAGAGCAAAATTGTTCCAGAAGGTGGTATTGAAGGAGACTGGCAAGGGTTTGATATCGGTCCTAAGACGATTGAGCTTTATCAAGCGGCAATCAAAGAGTCTAAGACTGTTATCTGGAATGGACCAATGGGTGTGTTTGAGTTTGATAACTTTGCAGCTGGTACTAAAGCTATTGCACAAGCACTTGCTGACACTGACTGCATCTCTATTATCGGTGGTGGTGACTCTGCTGCGGCTGTTAATATCCTTGGTTTTGGAGATCAGATGAGCCACATTTCTACTGGTGGTGGTGCTTCACTTGAATTCCTTGAAGGTAAAGTTCTTCCAGGTCTTGCGGCTGCTGACGATAAATAATATCCCAGGAGTGCTAAATCAAGTACAAGTAATGTAATTAAAACGTATGGTCAATGCAGAATGCTTAATGAGTATTTGGCATTGGCTGAACGTTTAACAATATCAAACGGAGGGCAATCCAAATGAGAAGAATGATTACTGCAGGTAACTGGAAGATGAATAAGACCCCTAAAGAGGCGGTTGAACTTATCAATGAGTTGATTCCTGTTGTTAAATCCGAAGATACAGACGTAGTATTCTGTGTACCTGCTGTATCTTTGATGGCTGCTGTAGAAGCAACAAAAGGCACTAACATTGAAATCGGTGCTCAGAACATGTACTTTGAGGAAAGCGGTGCTTACACTGGTGAAATCGCACCTAATATGCTTACTGAGATTGGCGTGAAATATGTTGTTCTTGGTCACTCAGAAAGAAGAGAGTACTTTGCTGAGACGGACGAGACAGTTAACAAGAAGACGCTCAAAGCTCTTGAACATGGTCTTGTGCCTATTGTTTGCTGTGGTGAGTACCTTGAGCAAAGAGAACAAGGTATCACTGTTGATCTTGTAAGACAGCAGATCAAAATTGCTCTTAAAGACGTATCTGCTGAAGAGGCTAAGAAAGTTGTTATCGCATATGAGCCAATCTGGGCGATTGGAACAGGCGTTACAGCAACTGCTGAGCAAGCTGAAGAAGTATGTGCAGCAATCAGAGTGTTGCTTGTAGAACTATATGGTACTGACGTAGCAGAAGCTATGAGAATCCAGTACGGTGGCTCTGTTAAGCCAAACAATGCTGCTGAGATCTTCGGTAAGCCAAATATCGATGGTGGACTTGTTGGTGGCGCTTCACTGACAGTTGACTTTGGTCAAATTGTTAATTTCTAAAAATGATAATCAAGGCTGCCTCATCTGTGGGGCGGCCTAGGTTTAAGGTGTCTGCTCTTGCGACAACCTGCCGACAACCATCCTAAGCAACCATAATGGATATGATAGCCAATACCAACCATACATGATATAATGAAATACTGAATTGATATCAGCAGTGACCAAAAATAAATTTTGACCAGTGCTGATATTAATTGTAATTTATATAAAGGAGCATATATTATGAGTAAAAAACCAGTAGTACTGATGATCCTTGACGGATACGGTCTCAACGAAAAAGAAGAAGGTAATGCGGTTGTTCATGCTAAGACACCGGTAATGGACAAATTAGAAGCAGAATATCCTTTTGTTAATGGTTATGCCAGTGGCCTTGATGTTGGTCTTCCAGACGGGCAGATGGGTAACTCGGAAGTTGGTCACTTGAATATCGGTGCTGGACGTATCGTTTATCAAGAACTTACAAGAATTACGAAATCTATCGCTGATGGTGATTTCTTTGATAATGAAGCATTTAAAGCAGCTGTTGATAACTGTAAAGCAAACGGCAGTGATCTTCACCTTTGGGGTCTGTTGTCAAATGGAGGTGTTCATAGCCATAACACTCATCTTTACGCATTGGTTGAGCTCGCTAAGAATGCCGGCCTTGAGAATGTTTATGTACACTGTTTCCTTGATGGTAGAGATACACCTCCAGCATCTGGTAAAGACTTTGTTACAGAACTTCAAGCAAAACTAGATGAAATCGGTGTTGGGAAGATCGCTTCTGTTCACGGCCGTTACTATGCGATGGACCGTGACAACCGTTGGGACCGTGTTGAGTTATCATATAAAGCTTTGGCTGAAGGGGTTGGTGAAACAGCAGCTTCCGGTATAGAAGCTGTTGCAAACTCCTACGCTAAAGACGAGCTTGATGAGTTCGTAAAACCAACGGTTGTTGTAGAGAATGGTGCGCCACTTGCTACGGTTAAAGAGAAGGACTCTGTCATCTTCTTCAACTTTAGACCTGACCGTGCGAGAGAGATTACCAGAAGCTTCTGCGACGAGAAGTTTGATGGTTTTGAAAGAGTTAACGGATACTTCCCATTGACATATGTATGTTTCACAAACTATGACATTACAATTAGCAATAAGGTTGTAGCCTATGGTAAAACAACTCTTCAAAATACCCTGGGTGAATATCTTGCGGCTAATGGTAAGACGCAACTTAGACTTGCTGAGACAGAGAAGTACGCTCACGTTACTTTCTTCTTTAATGGTGGTGTAGAGGAGCCTAATAAAGGTGAGGATCGTGTACTGGTTCCATCACCAAAAGTTGCAACTTACGATCTTCAGCCTGAAATGAGTGCCTTCCAAGTGCGTGACGAACTGGTTAAAGCGATTAAAGGTGGTGCACATGATCTGATCATCGTTAACTTTGCAAACCCGGATATGGTTGGTCACACAGGTATTGAAGAAGCTGCAATCAAAGCGGTTGAAGCAGTTGACCAATGTGTCGGTGAAGCGTATAATGCACTGCTTGAAGTTGGTGGAACGATGTTCATCTGTGCAGATCACGGTAATTCAGAGCAATTGGTGGATTATGTTACACACCAACCATTTACAGCTCATACAACCAATCCTGTGCCGTTTATTCTTGTGAATGCAGGTGAAGGTGTGGGACTTAAAGAAGGTAAGCTTTGTGATATCGCGCCAACTCTTCTTGAACTTCTGGATATGAAAGTACCGGCTGAGATGACTGGGTCATCCTTGTTGGTGAAATAATCACACACTATTAGTATTGATTGCCCGGCCATATGTGTCGGGCTTTTCTTTTGTGGCACTAACTCGATGCGCATAAGGACTTGTTGCAGAGCAGTAGGGAGGGGCATGGTCCATTAAGAAACGAGTTTGGCGTAGACATGTTTGAGGCTTCGTATGAAGCGTTGCCCCCCAGCTGCAAAAAAACACCTTACAGCAATGATGGCAAACCTTGACAAAAGTGGAGGTTTCTTATAGAATTACTTTGAATTTCAAAATAAATTAGAACTAAAGAAAACTCATTAAGAGAGTTTCTTGAATGGATAGGAGATAGACATGATAGTTGAACCTAAGGTGAGAGGCTTCATATGTACAACGGCTCATCCGGAAGGATGTGCAGCCAATGTTAGAGATCAGATTGCGTATGTTAAAGAGAAAGGCCAATTAGACGGTCCTAAGAACGTTTTGGTGATCGGTGCCTCAACAGGGTACGGTCTTGCTTCTAGAATCGTTGCCATGGCAGGCTGTGGTGCCAATACTTTGGGTGTATTCTTCGAAAAAGAATCAAACGGTAAACGTACAGCTTCCGCTGGTTGGTATAATGCTGCGTCCTTTGAACAAGAAGCTGCAAAAGCAGGCCTGTATGCAAAGAGTATTAACGGTGATGCATTTTCTCATGGGATCAAAGATCAGGTTATAGATACCATTAAGAATGATATGGGTAAAGTGGATATGGTCATATACTCATTGGCAGCGCCAAGAAGAATCGACCCAGATACTGGTGAAAAATATGGATCTGTGTTGAAGCCTGTCAGCGCGCCTTATCAGAACAAGAATATTGACTTCATGAAGGGTTTGATTTCAGATATCACGATAGAGCCTGCAACGAAAGAAGAAGTGGATGGTACAATCAAGGTTATGGGTGGCGAAGACTGGTCACTTTGGATGGACCGCCTCAAAGAGGCTGATGTGTTGGCTGAAGGGGTCAAGACAATTGCTTATTCTTATATTGGTCCAGAAGTGACTGCGCCAATGTATAGAGAAGGAACTATTGGTTTAGCGAAAGTTCATCTTGAGAATAGTGCAAAGGCTATTACAGAAAAACTAAGTGATCTTGGTGGTGTTGCCTATGTGACAGTGGCTAAAGCTTTGGTGACGCAGGCAAGTGCGGCGATTCCGGTGGTGCCGCTATACATGGCAGCTCTTTATAAGGTTATGAAAGCAAAAGGTACTCATGAAGGGTGTATTGAGCAGATTTATCGACTATTTAATGACTATCTACTGAGTGGTGATGTGCTTCTTGATGAAGAAGGGCGTATTAGAACCGATAATCTTGAGATGGAACCGTCAACACAAGAAGAAGCTATAGGCTATTTCAATCGTGTTCAGACAGAAAGTCTAGAAGAAGATCTTCACATCTCTGATTACCAAAAAGAATTCTACCGCTTGTTTGGATTCGATGTCGAAGGTGTTGATTATAGTCAAGACGTTGATATTGTTGTGGATGTACCAAGTTTAAAAGCATAAATTGCTGTATTCTACCAGAGTCCTAGGTTAATAGAGTGAATTGACTATTTGTAGTAGCATATATAACTATCACTACAAAAACACTGAGTAAATAGGCTGTTTGCAGCCTTTGATTCAGTGTTTTTTGATTGTTGAGCTTATAATATAGCACTTTATTGTGAAATACTGAAAACGATTCTCAAAAATGTGTTTCATTTCTGTATTCGTTATAGTATAATGTAGTGGATTGAATTTATCCACTTCCTATAATTCTTATGAGTGATAGGGAGACAATACTAAAAATAGGATGATATAGTAGTGAAAGGAGCACGCTATGAAACTTTTTTATGAAATTACAGACGTCTATGCAAGAGAGGTAATGGATTCTCGGGCAAATCCAACAGTTGAAGTGGAAGTTGTTGTAGATGATCAGTATATCGGTCGTGCAGCAGTACCTTCCGGAGCTTCAACGGGTGCTTTTGAGGCAGTCGAGCTTCGTGATGGCGGAGACAGATACATGGGCAAAGGTGTTGAGACGGCTGTGGCTAATGTCAACGACATAATTGCAGAAGAATTAATCGGTCTAAATGCATTGGATCAAAGACTTATAGATGAAACAATGATCGCTCTTGACGGTACACCAAACAAAGCCAAACTTGGTGCAAATGCAATTCTGGGTGTTTCCATGGCAGTTGCCAGGGCTGCTGCTCAAGCGGTAGGTCTTCCACTTTACCAATACCTTGGTGGTTTCAACAGCTATCAGCTGCCAGTACCAATGATGAACATCATCAATGGTGGTGAACATGCTGACAACACTATTGACTTCCAAGAGTTCATGATTATGCCTGTTGGGGCAGAATCTTTCAAAGAAGCACTTAGAATCTGTTCGGAGATTTACCACAATCTTAAGAAAGTTCTTAATGGCAAAGGTCTTGCTACAGGAGTGGGGGATGAGGGTGGATTCGCACCTAACCTCGGATCTGTAGAAGAAGGTATTGAGATTATTCTTGAAGCAGTTGTTGCAGCAGGTTACAAGCCAGGTGATGACATTCGTATTGCTATGGATACAGCATCTTCTGAGCTTTACAGCAGTGAGACTGGTAAGTATCACTTCCCAGGTGAATCCAAAGTCAAAGGGGAAGAAGTTGTTAGAACATCTGAAGAGATGGTTGAACTGTTCTCTAGCCTTGTTGACAAGTACCCAATTATCTCCATTGAGGACGCTCTTGATGAAGAGGACTGGGAAGGTTGGAAGAAACTTACAGAAGCTCTTGGTGGCAAAGTTCAGCTTGTTGGTGACGACCTGTTCGTTACTAACACAGAGCGTCTGGGTAAAGGTATCGAGCTTGGTGTTGGTAACTCCATCTTGATAAAAGTTAACCAAATCGGGTCATTAACCGAGACATTTGATGCCATCACTATGGCGAATAGAGCAGGTTATACTGCAGTTGTATCCCACCGCTCAGGTGAGACAGAAGATACAACCATCGCTGACATCGTTGTGGCTGTTAATGCCGGTCAGATCAAGACAGGTGCACCATGTCGTTCTGACAGGGTCGCTAAGTACAACCAACTTCTTAGAATTGAAGAAGAACTTGGTGATGTAGCACAATATGCAGGTCTTGGTGCTTGGTTTAACCTTAAATAAGAACTTATCGAAGTGTATATTGACATATCAAATGCCGTCTCTTGTGAGGCGGTATTTTGTCGTTTGTTATGTAAAATAATCATTGCATCTAAGTAGACCCTATGATATTATTATAACGTTGACTAGGAGGTGGAAAGATGGCAGCATTACTTATTATCGTTAAAGTACTTTATTTGGCATTGTGTGTAGCTTTAGTTACAGTCGTACTGTTCCAGAAGGGACGTTCTGCTGGTTTGTCAGGAGCTATTTCTGGTGCTGGTGAATCCTATTGGGGTAAGAACAAAGCCAGAACGATGGATGGTAAACTTCAAAAAGTTACTGTATATCTTGCAATCGGATTTATCGTGCTTCCAGTATTGATTCAATTCCTTGCTAAAATTTAAGCAAATATAGAGTGAGACCGTATCTGTTAAGGTACGGTCTTTTTGTGTTATAAAACCAGATTATATTATCGATAAAATAGGTTAATTTCATGTAATTATTCTTAGCACATCAGATCTATGTATTTTTGTATGGTATACTAATTTAAAATGAAGGTTTTTGGGAGGTATTAATGAATAAAACGATGAGCTTATCTAAGAAAGAGCGGAGCTGGATCCTATATGATTGCGGTAATTCGGCCTACTCAATGGCTATAACAACAGCCCTTTTTCCGGCGTATTACGGGATGATTAACAGCGGACGAGCCATGGAGATGGGATTGGCAAATTCAATAGCAAGCATTTTTGTTGCTGTGCTAAGTCCGATACTCGGTACCATTGCTGATTATAAAGATTTTAAGAAGAGATTTTTTATGTTCTTCGCCTTCCTTGGAATTCTAATGACAGCAACGATTGGTTTAATACCAAGTGATAAAAGTGTCTTTCTAATTGGTGTCTATATCCTTACAGCAATCGGGTTTGCAGGCGGCAATATATTCTATGATGCGTTTTTGGTAGATGTATCTGTAGATGAGAACATGGATTCTGTGTCAACGAAAGGATTTGCTTTTGGTTACATAGCTTCTGTTATTCCATTTGCTATCTCGTTAGGTGTTGTTATGGTTATGGGGATGGATCAGATTATTGGTTATCAGATTGGATTTGGAATCACGGCCCTTTGGTGGGGGTTATTTACCATACCTATGATTAGGAATGTCAACCAGGTACACTATGTTGAACGTGAACCAAACCCAATAGGTAATAGTTTTCGGAGGTTGGGTAAGACTTTTAAGGAAATTAGAAAACACAAAACGGCTTTTATCTTTCTTGTGGGCTATTTCTTGTACATTGACGGTGTAGATACAATTATCAAGATGTGTGTACCTTATGCTCAAGGCACTTTGGGCTTGGATGGTGGCGATACGGTGATGTTGCTTGGAATTCTTCTTGTTATACAGTTGGTGGCGTTTCCTTTTGCTTTAATATATGGTGAATTGGCTAAGCGCTATTCAACAAAAAGGATGATTATTGTAGCGATATGCACTTATATCTTTGCAACCACCTTTGCAGCTCTTATGACACAACTATGGCATATTTTTATATTAGGTGCCTTGATTGGCTCTGCGCAAGGTGGCATACAAGCCCTCAGCAGATCTTACTTTGCTAAGATCATTCCAAAGAAGAATGCCAATGAGTTCTTTGGTTTCTATAACATCTTCGGGAAATTTGCTGCTATCATAGGACCGGCGATGATGTGGTTGACATCAGAATTAACAGGGTCTGTAAGGGTTAGTATCTTGGTAATCATACCGCTATTTGTCTCAGGACTGCTGATTATGATGCGATTACCCGATCAAGAGGGTGGCACCATATAATCCTTGGGATTTGTCAGTGATCTGTAGTATAATGATAGCAGGTGATGCTATGAAGAAAAAATTCAGGCTAATAATATTTCTATTGATTGTAACGGTCGTTATATTCACCATCTACAATATATATGAATTCAATAACAGAAGCAGCGAGAACCAATACAATGAGCTAATCAATGATTTGAATAGGGACACTACCGATTTCACTTCATGGATCAGTAATAAAAAAGAGATTCTCAACACAGCTAAAGATGTCGTGGATAATTTTGGCTATGATGAGGTCGTTTTTTGGCATACCCAGAATCCTTATTTGAATATTAATAATGATGATCCTAATATATCACGAATATATATTGGTCTTGCTACCGGTGAGTTCATCACTGGTGGTGATTGGATACCGCCGGAAGATTATGATCCAAGAACCAGAGTGTGGTATCAAGGAGCTGTGGATGCAGGCGATACGATTATCTCTGATGTCTACATTGATGTGGAAACCGGGGATAGGACTGTGACGATTAGCTCGCCTTTATACATGGATGGGTCTTTTGTCGGCGTCATATCAGCGGATGTATTCATGGAAGATATTAGTGATTGGTTGGCAAGTCAGATTACTGACGAAAGGGTATATACCTATCTTTTGGATCCTGACGGGACCATTATTGTTCATACTTTGAAGTCTGAACTGGTTGGTGTCAATGTAAATAATATTGGTCAAGTGGACGAGGCTTTCGCGTCTCAGCAGGACATACTTGTAGGGTACTTTGAAGAAGTTAAGCAGACGAGCCAAATCGTACGTATGGAATATGATGCTCATGGTATGCAAATAAGAGGTATCGTCAAAAAGATTGAAGATGGTGAATGGTACCTTGCTGTTGCCAGCACGGATGATGGTCATATCATGAATGTCGTCATGAATAATATAAAATACGTCTTGTTCAATCTTTTGACATTAGTCATAATTTTATATTTGCTCTTGGTCGTCATTCACATTAAACAAGAATTGGAAAAGCAGAATGTGTTACTAACATTTGACAGTGAGCGTGATTTTCTGACGGGTATTTATAACAGGCGTTACTTTGATGTGTTTATGGCCGATCTGTGGGTGAGGAAAAACGATGATACCCAGATCAGCCTCTTGATGATGGATATTGATGACTTCAAAAAATACAATGATGCCTTTGGTCACGTAAAAGGGGATGAAATTCTTGTAAAGGTTACAGATATTATCCATCATTGTATTAGAAGGGAAGATGTACTGGCTAGATATGGTGGGGAAGAATTTATCTTGGTTCTTGAGAATGTCACTCTAGAGGCGGCAAGTCATATAGCAGCTAAGATTGTAAAAGCTGTCTACGAGGCCAACATAGAAAATACTTCTGCACCAACAGGACGAATTACCATCAGTATAGGTGTCTCAACATACACTGGTGATATGAGCGGTAAGTCAATGGATGTGAGACAGTTTGTTGATTTGACAGATGCAGCGTTATATGCAGCCAAAGAGCAAGGACGTAACAGATTTGTGGTCAGTGAGTAATAAAAATTCTTAAAACTATTGAAAAATGATGAAAGATATGGTATTATACGCTCAGCAAAGACAAATGTTTTTCTCAGGAAAACATATACGGAATAGAGGTATAATATGGCGATTCAATTAAATGTAGGTATTATCGGCGCTACCGGCATGGTAGGACAACGCTTCATTACACTGTTACATGACCACCCTTGGTTCAATATTACTTGCCTTGCAGCAAGTCCAAGATCTGCTGGGCAACAATACGGCGACCTCATGGAAGGCCGTTGGGCTATGAGCATGGATATTCCAGCTAATATCGCAGCAATGACTGTTGTTGATGCATCAGATATTGACGCAGTTAAAGAAGCGGTTGATTTTGTTTTCTGTGCAGTAGATATGGATAAGGATGCAATCAAGAAGCTTGAAGAGGCCTATGCTAAAGCGGAAGTGCCTGTTGTGTCAAATAATTCAGCGCACCGAGGAACAGCGGATGTACCTATGGTGATTCCGGAGATAAATAACACACATATTGAGATCATAGAAGCACAGAGGAAACGTCTTGGTACAAAGCGAGGCTTTATTGCAGTCAAACCAAACTGCTCTATCCAAAGTTATATGCCAGTGCTTGCAGCCCTTAAGGAATACGGTCCTAAAGAAGCTGTGATTTGTACATATCAAGCAATCTCAGGCGCAGGTAAGACCTTCGAAACATGGCCTGAGATGGTGGATAATATTATTCCATTCATTGGTGGTGAAGAGGCGAAGAGTGAACAAGAGCCTCTTAAGATTCTTGGTACAATGGAAGCAGGTGTGATTAAGAACGCAACTTTACCGGTGATTTCTGCTCAGTGTATTCGTGTGCCAGCTCAAGATGGGCATCTTGCAGCAGTATCGGTTGAATTTGAGAAGAAACCGACGAGAGAGCAAATCCTTGATAAACTTGCAACTTTTGGTGGTAGACCACAAGAACTCGACTTACCAAGTGCGCCTAAGCAGTTCATCAAGTATATGGAAGAAGACAATCGTCCTCAGACAAGACTTGATAGGGATTATGAGAACGGTATGGGTGTTACGGTTGGACGTATGCGTGAAGACCACATCTATGATTATAAGTTCGTGTGTCTTTCTCACAACACCCTTAGAGGTGCTGCGGGTGGTGCGGTTCTTATAGCAGAATTGCTTGCGGCCGAGTCTTATATTGAAGCAAAATGAGGATGTTCTTGTGACAATGAGATCAAAGTGTGAAACATATGCTTTGAGTTATTGTTGGCGTTGGCGAAACGTTGTTGGTTCCATGAATTGAATCAAATGAATTTAAACTTATGAATAAGTCTGGCGTTCCATTTGTCCAATTGAAATGGAATTTCGGGCTTATTCTTTTGCTTATCTTAGTGGCGATGCTTCTGCTCTTGGGCAAACAATCAGGCGTTAGAGCGATATAAGCTGCCTATGTTCATCCCATTTCATCCATGTTATAATGTTTGTTATGAGTTTGTAGCAAATAAAGGAATGGACATAATATGAGTACGTATACAACGATGTTGAGCGGTTATCGGGAACGAGTGGCTAGAATAGCTCTATTCGATATTTTTCACCAATTAGAGAACAAACAACTAAAAGACAATACGAACAGACCTATTGACACCTTTGGCGTAGGTCTTCTTAGTGTGCTGTTCTTTTTTGAAAGTATGCTGATGAGACAACGCCGTATTGGTGTCGGTGCATTGGCGGGGTATCTTCAGGATCAATTAGGCAGCCATTACGATATGGAACAGGAAGGTTATATCGCCCTTGCGAAAGTGGTAATAGAGGTTATGCGTCCGCCAAGTGGTAAACGGTTGAAGCGGCGTTATTTCAACTATGAAACGGGCCAGCCCGATACAATTGAGTACGCAATCTTGAAAGCTGATGACTGGGATGCGGAAGCGGGGGTACAGTATTATGCCCTTGATGAACAGGGATTGGAACTGATCTTTGCAACGAAAGAGTACTTTGGTGAGTTTCAGATAAGTATTAGCCAATTGATGCTTAGAAAGCAGTTGGAAAAGGGAGAGTTTGCAGGTGCCCTTAGACAGGTGGATGAGATGCGCATCAATGTTCACACTATCCGAGACAGAATGGCTAAAATCAGGCATGAAATTCAACGTAATATCATATCAGATGATACCTATGATCGTTATAAAGAGACCATTGGTGATATTAACCGAAGACTCAAGCAGGAACATGATGAATTCGATGAACTCATGACATTCATTCATGAGACTAAGGAAAGACTTGGAAGTCAAGTGGCACATACGGATAAGGAACATCTAGCGCTGGAGATGATTGTACGAATTGACAATGAGTTAGCGCATGTTCACTATTTGCATGCCAGTCTACTGAAAGACAGTATAGAGTTAAAGACGACAGCTATAGAAGCGGCAGGGGAATCACTTTATTATGCAGGTATTACTGCCTTTAATTTTGACCAGGAGATAGCTAGGAAGCTTACTGGTGCGCCATTACCATTCACTAGTTCTAAGATACTGGCAGCGCCGTTCTTAGGCGTTGGAAGATTTAGCACATGGTCGCTATTAACGGTATTTGAACCTCAGATGTTGGATAAGCCACAGAATAAGCGTGAGGTAGATTTCCTGGAAATTAGTGGGTCTAGAGCAGACGATGACACTGTAATCAGGCAACAAATCTATGCCTTATTGCTAAGAGAAATGATGCCATTCACGAAAGAGGATCATACAGTCGAGCTAACAGAACTACTTGCTGAGGCAGATAATCCGATTTTCGGCACTAGAGAATTCTGCGACTTCTGGTTGATTATGCACCAACTATCACCTCTTGAGTTGAAGGCGTTCGAAGAAATTGACGACCATATTTTTCATCAGGCATTTGGGGAGATGGAGAATAGCTATGAAAGTATTGTTGTTGAAGAACTGCCAGGGGTAGTGTCTGTACAGGAGAATTATTCAATGAGAAATATGAGAATGGTATTTAAGAGGTGAACATGATGACAGAAGATCAGGTTATGAGTGCTTTTAAGATTTATGCAAAAATGAATTCAGAGGGCAAGGTCCTTAAAGACGCTGCGAGGCTGTATCAGACAGATGATGAGATACGTGGAGCGATAATGGGGTTTGCCAATGAAGTGGATTGTACCATTATTAGCGCTGGTCGTTATCTATATATGGTTCCATTGACGAAGAATGCGCCTTTTCATATGAGCAATGATGAGATTAAAAGAAAGTATTTTCCGAGTAGAGCCTTAAATATGGATGTCTATCTTATGTATGTGGCGATCATTGTTTTTATTGGTGAATTTTATGATAGTTATCAGACAGACAGACCTACCAGAGAATTTTTGACAACGGTTGAATGGCTTTCGAGTCTTAATGACAGGATGAGTGTTCTTAGGGAATTTGATGAGAAAGATCTTAAGGAAAAAGAAGAAGCTTATGAGTATAATTGGGTAGATATACTTAAGAATTGGGAAGCAATGGATAATGTTAAGGAGGGGGTCAGAAGGCGAACCGCCCGTACAGTTTCCAGGATGAGCTTCATGATGATCGTCAAACAGTTCATGATAAAGGAAGAGATTGCAAAAGAGATAGGTCCGGATGAATTGATTTTGACAGAAAAAACAAGAGCGATTGTCAGTAAATACTTTATGGAGTATGAGTTTAACCGAGGCATTATTGACTTTATCTATGAGATGGGAGGGGATGTTTAATGCCGGCGATTTCCAGAATTCGTTTCACCAATGTCATCTATGAGAATGGTGGAAAACGATACAATGATGAGATTTTTTTATTCGACGGTCACAATAGTGCCTTTCTTCTTGAAAATGGTGGGGGAAAGACAGTCTTTATCCAAACGGCCCTGCAGGCGATAGTGCCACATATTAATATGGCAGATCGTAAAATCAAAGACACGTTATCTTTAGAAAATGGTCCGGCTCACATTGCTATAGAGTGGATTATTAACGAAAGCCCAAGGCGGTATGCCCTGACGGCTGTTAGCCTTTATATAGAGAATAATACGTTGTGTTCCCTTAAGTACGTCTATGATTATGATGCACAGGATGCTAATGGTATTGAGGAAATTCCGTTTAGTATTTCTCTGGCAGAAGATCGAAAAAGACCTGCGACAAGAGGTGAGATTGCTGATTATTACAGTCGTATGGCGAAAGCACAACCTAAAGCAAGGGTTTTTCAAAGCATTCAAGAATACTGTAAATTTATGGAGGAAAATTATAAGATCATTCCTTCGGAATGGCGAAAGGTTGCAACCATTAATAGTGGTGAGGGTAATGTAGATGAGTTTTTCAATCGATGCAAAACCACGGATCAGCTTTTAAGCAATCTATTGATTCCGGTAGTTGAAGAGGCGATTGAAGGCGATCATGCCAGTAGTTTCGTAGAGACCTTTGAGCGTCAAAGGGAGCATTTTAAGAAGAATCGAATACTTCAGGAAAAAATCCAGCAGAGCCGGATGATAAAAGAAAAGATTGATGGCTATGTAAAGGTATACAAAGGATTTGACAAAGCAAGACTTTCCTATAAGGAGCTTAAAGGTGAAGCTAAGACTGTAACAACTTATGTAGAAAACCAATTAGCCAACAGTCAGAATCACTTGTCTATTAACGACGTCAATCATATACAGCTTAAGAAAGATCAAAGAGCTTTTGAACAGGAGAAGAAATCTTTTGACCTCTATTTGTTGCGTAATCAAGAGAAGGAACTAAAGGAGAAAATAGGTGATCTAGAAAAGGAAATGGCAGTTCTAGATAGACGTTATGATGCCCTTGCAGCACGTAAACAAAACATTGAGTGGACGGTTTTGAATAAGGAATTATCTTCCGAAGAATCTCATTTGTCTGACTTACGACAAGAACTTTCTCAAGTGGATAGTCAAGTTGAGATTTCGGATATCAGACAACAATTGGAGGAGAATGCTTGTAATGTTAAGGGGCAATTTGTCTTCGAACTAGCATTGATTGAACGGGAATTGGATAGATTGAGTCAAGTGCTTCAAGAGAATGAATCTGACTACAGCGCATTCAAACAGCAGTTGGCCAGTGCTGTCAATTATGAAAAAGATTTGATAGGGCAAAAAAGCACCTTGGAAGCCAAAGTGCAGATCTATGAAGCCAATCAAGATAAGATTTGTCAACAACTTTTTGGTGAAGAAGGTGGCAAATCCCTTAGTCTTGAGAAAGATCGAATCGATACTAGGCTAATAGAGCTTGAGCGCAACCGAAAAGAGTTGAAATCAAAGCTTGGAACCATTGAGCAGTACATTCAGACTAAAACCATGGCTAGGCAAAACTTGACGGAAAGCAGACTTGCAATTAATGAGACGCTCATATCAGCTATGGAAAAAAAGAAAGTCTTTGAAATAGCTATGGCAGAAGTACAAAAAGATGTTGAGGCGGCAGGGTACCCACTGCTGACGGAAGGTCACATTTATTCAAGAGAGTCCTCTATCATTAGAGAACTTGAAGAGAAAGTCGAGTATGCTTATCAGCAAAAAGAGAAGGCAATCAACAACGAACGCTTAAGATTAAGACAGTATGACCAGTATGAGAACTTGAATTATTATATGAGTGAACCTTTGCTTGAAAGTATTGTTGCTTCTCTTGAACTTGAAGCGGGACTGATTCAGCTGGGAAGTCAGTTTGTCAGCCAGTTCAGTAAAGCGCATAATCTTGAAATTGAAGGGGTGTTTGCCAATCATCCTTTTTGGTCTCTTACATTAGTGGTGCCGGTTAAGCATATGGATATGGTCAGGGATGCTGTTTCAGAATATAGTGACCGTCTGACACAATTTGTTATGATTATCAGCAGAGAAGAGGGGATGCAATTAGCGGCAGGTCAAATGACTTGGCTGGAAGAAGTTTTTTCAAGATCCATATACCCACAAGAATGGTTGAAGGGCTTAGAGGCTGAGCGTTATTATGAGTGGCAGCAGAGCTTAAGAGATGTTGCCAATGAGGCTCAGATGAAGCGGAGGGCTTCGGAGCAGACTTATACTCTTATGCAGCATAGGTTGGAAAAAGTAAGGGCGTTTTTCGAAAAATATCCCTATGAAACTTATGAAACAATCAAATCAACCATGACGGATAATGAACATGCTCTACGTCAGGTGATGATGGATTTTGAGGCGATAGAAGCGGGACTTTTTGAAGACAATGCAAGTTTGCTTAAAGTGACGGAGAATATAAATGTTCTTGAAGTAGAAGAGGCTGCTCTAAAAGCCCGAAGGAGTCTTGTAACACAAGCTGAAGAAGAAGGGGCAATGTGTTTTGAAGTTGAAGGGGAATTAGAGGCAGTACATCAAGGGATGAAAGACGCTATTTTAGCCGTTGAACGCTGTGAGCTTAATATTGAAGCATTGGACGATGTCAGAGAAGAAACGGCTGTAGATTATCAAAGGTTTGAAAATGAAAAGGCAAGAATCCTCAACCTGGAGCTGTATCAAGAAGTAAGGGATTTTGAACCTTATGGTACAAATGAGAATTTGGAACATCTTAAACGTCAGCGACAGAGCCTGAAAGAACGGTTGTTAGGTATCAGTAAGACCAGACAGCAGATAGAAGATCAAATTGTACAACACGAGAAGTTATACAAAAGATTCAAAGATGAATTGAACAGAAAACAGCATGAAGGCCGTTACCCATTTGAGATGATTGATGTATACTACAATAATGAAAGTGACGAGCTTTATGATAAGATTCAAGTTCTTACGGGGGAGAAGAAACATATAGCCACATTACTGACAACGTTTAGAACTGATTTGACGCGTTTGCTAACAAGAATTCAAATACTTGAAGAGGCATTGGAACAAGAGTATGGTGGGGTGATCATCTTTGATGTTGAGAGTATGCAGATTCAACAAAGACTTAAGGTTGAGAAGGCGACCTTAAGTGATAGAGGCCGAAAGCTGATACAGGAAAAACAAAGCATTGAGAAACAATTGAAGTGTCTTGAATTGACACTTAGAGAACTTCAAATTAAAGATGCAACTTTTGGATTTATGATTGAAGAAATTGTACCTCTTAGATTACCTATAGACTATTTTGAAGGTTTTGATGAGATGCCTGATGGTTTGGTAGGCAGTTTGATGAGTGGTTTGGCAGAACATAAGAATGCCATGGATAGTCACTATGGAATCCTGCAGAAAGAACGTTTGGGGGTATCTGAATTCTGCAAAGAGAATATCACAGATCGACGGTTGTATGAAACGGTCATTGCAGGGCTTAGCGACAAGAATGACTATGAAGATCTATTGATCTATCAGGAAAAGATGACAGAAGTCATTATGAAGATCATTCAGCTGGCGGAGGATGACAAGCGAGAAAGTGATTTGGAGCTTCAGAACTTCCTTGCTCATTTGACCACCTATGTGAAAAATGTTGCAAAAGAACTGGATGCCATTGCTCAAAAAACAAGAATTAGCCTAGAGGAGGAAGTTAAACAAATCTTTATCTTTGATATCCCCGTTTGGGATGAAGATGAAGCAAAGCAGCTTCTTAGACGTTACATTGATGAAACCATATTGCTTTATGAAAAAGAAAGCAATGAGGATGCTGACTCTGCTGACGTTGTTCGTAGGTTCTTGTCAGAGCGTCTCAGTGTCATGAGCCTACTTGAGGTGGTGTTAGGCGAACGAAGTATTAAGATCAAGTGTCGTAAAGTTTCCAATGATATGAAGGTCAATAAAGCGCCGATGACTTGGGAAAGTTCTAACAAGTGGTCCGGTGGCGAGAAGTGGAGCAAGAACATGACGTTGTTCCTCAGTATTCTGAATTATCTCGCTGAGAAGAAACAGTATCTGGCACCCCATCAGAAGAGGCAGCGCTCTGTAATATTGGATAATCCTTTTGGTAAAGCGTCCTCGGATCACGTGCTTCGGCCGGTGTTTATGATTGCTGAGAAGTTGGGTTTCCAAATTATAGCTTTGACAGCGCATGCGGAAGGCAAATTCATAAGTGAGTATTTTCCGGTGGTATACAGTTGTCGTTTAAGAGCTACATCGGAAGCAGGGAAGCAGGTTATGACAAACGAGAAGATCGTTAATCACACTTACTTGAGGGAACATTCACCAATGACCATTATGAGGTTGCAGGAAGTAGAACAGATAAGTCTTTTTTGATAGGAGTGATTGGTATGTTAAGAGTAGGCGTTATCATGGGTGGTGACTCAAGCGAAAGAGAAGTTTCACTTCTTTCTGGTGCGGAGTTCATCAAACATTTGGATCAAACTAAATACGAAGTTATTCCTATCGACATTCAAAAGCCCAAAGAGGTACTTGCTTGGGTAGACAAGATTGATTTCGCTTTGCTGGCATTGCACGGACGCAATGGGGAAGATGGCAAGGTTCAGGCGTTGTTAGAAGCCCTTGAAATCCCCTATAGTGGCAGTGGTGTTGCAAGTTCGGCCATATGTATCGATAAGAATATGTCTAAATTGGTCATGCGTAGTGTGGGGCTAAAGACCCCTGCATGGGTTATGGTGAGGAAGGATTTCGAAATCCACAAGGATTATTTGGAGGGGTTAAAGTACCCAGTCATTATAAAACCGAACCAAGGTGGGTCCAGCATTGGTATTTCTACTGCGGATTCCTTTGATGAGGCTATTGTCGGTATTAAGGAAGCCATGAAATACGATGATGAAGTTATTGTTGAAGAATGGCTTCAGGGAGATGAGATTACCTGTAGCATGATGAAGGGAGAAATTATCCCTGTGCTAAGTGTCAAACCTAACATGACCTTTTATGATTATGACAGTAAATATAAGGCTAATGACCATGTGCAAAAGGTTGTTCGTTTAGATGATCTCCTTGTGGATCGCCTGAAGGCCATAGGTCGTAAGTGTTGGAATTTGTTTAAGTTAAAAGCCTATGCAAGAATTGATATGATTATTACAGGAGAAGACATTAATATTATTGAAATCAATACTCTGCCAGGCATGACCCCCTTTAGCCATTTACCGAAGAGTGCAAAAGCTATGGGGATTTCCTACGGTGAACTTTTAGACCGAATTATTGCAGAATCTGTTGAAGAATAAGAAATAAATCCGGTGTTAATGATTTATTAATGAATAAATGATATAATCACTTTTATACAACAGATTATATAAGAAAGAGGTGCTGGTATGGGTAAAGGATTGAAAGGGATTCTGTCACTTGGTGCGATTGGTGGTGTGGCTTTTGGTGGTTACAAAGCGTACCAAGAATATGAGTATTTAAAACAGACACATAATAATGTCGTTCTTTGCAATGGCGAGAAGTTCATCTATGATGAAGCATTCGAAGGTGATTCTATTGCTGCAATCATGTCTGGTATTGAGATTGACCTTAGAGAAGCAGATTTTGAAGCTGATTTCAATAATCTGGATATCTACGGATTCGCTTCTGGTTTTAAAATCTTGGTGCCGGATGATATCAAAGTGATTGTCAATGGAGTCAGTAAAGCCAGTGGCATAGAAGTGGAAGTGGATGAAGAGGTTGTCGGAAAGATTCTTAACATCAACTATGATTTGACAGCCTCAGGTCTGATGGTGGAAACTGTGGCTGAGCTTGAAGAGGACTCTTTGGTAGACACATCCGATGTTCCTGAAGAGGATGAGGTTTCAGAGGTGTCTGTAGATGATGTGGCGGAGGAAGCCGAATCTGAGGATCATATCAATCCAGTGGAAGCCATGAGCGAGTGGAACGACTAATAACACTCTTATGAACATGGAGATTTGACATGAAGTGGTTAGACAAACTAGAAAAAAAATATCATAAGTACGCAATTCCAAATCTGATGCAGTATATCGTTGCAGGTATGGCTATTGTCTTTGTATTCCAGTTGATGAACAGGGATATGGAACAATTTCTTTATTTTTCACCGCTGTATATTATGCAAGGTCAGATATGGCGTTTATTAACCTTTTTGGTACTTCCTTTAACAAATAGTATCATCTGGTTCATCTTTTCGTTGCTGTTTGCTTATTTTGTTGGAAGTAGTCTTGAACATTATTGGGGTACTTTCCGATTCAATGTTTATTATTTTATTGGTGTCTTTGGGACGATGTTGTCAGCAATTATTATGACATTGGCTACAGGGTATGATTATCAGGTGGGTAATTATTATATTCATACGACGATGTTCTTGGCTTTGGCGACTGTTGCGCCCAATTATGAAATCAGGATTTATATGATTCTTCCAGTAAAGCTAAAATATCTGGGTTATATCACGGCAGCAGGTTTGGTACTTAACTTAGGGTCATCCTTGTTTGTGGGTAATTATGCATCTGTTCTTGCGTTGCTGATTTCAGTTGCTAATTATCTAGTGTTTTTTGGCCCGGGTTTGCTGAACAAACGGAAGCAGGATTACAGACGTGCACAGTTTAAGCAATCCCACAAGCCGACAGGCAAGACTAAGGCCAAAAGGCCGATGCCTAAGTCAGGCAAGGGGGAAGTAATACAAGTAGCTTTCCATTGTTGTGAAGTGTGTGGCAAGACAGAAGTGGATGATCCTAATTTGGAGTTCAGATATTGTTCCAAATGTGAGGGACGTCATGAGTACTGCAGTGAACACATTCTTAGTCATGAACATGTTAATGAGAATCATGATTAGTTCTATATACTTTCATAGGATATAAGCGTATGTAGTTTAATGAACTAGTCGATGATTGGTAGACAATAGTCGTCCAGGAGTATGTTGGTGTCTAACAGCGAATAGTGATTGATCTTAGCATAGATCAAAATGGAATCCCTTTTGTCCTTTGGATGAAGGGGATTATGTTTTGCTGCAAGAAGCAATCGTTGTGTTTCCTTGTAGTCAAGTTCGAGGCCGTAGGAAAGAAGTAGTGTATTATCACGAGAAGGGCGTTTACGACCTGAAAAGATGTCATAAGCAAAAGACCGAGTCATTCCCAATTCGCGTATGATCATCGCTTTTTTTAGGTGCTTTGTGGCAAAAAGCGTCTCAAGATAATCTGTGAAATGCAGATATCGGCTATCGTCAATGCTGTATTTGTCAAGATAATGTGATAGGTTACGTGTGGATGAGAGTTCATCCATAAGATTGGTGGTGTTTTCATTGTCAATCATCTTTACCTCCCCTGTAAATGAAGATCGTCTCTGTGGTATTATACAGGGTGAGATGTAATATTTCAAGAAAAAGGAGAGTTTTGGCATGATGAGAGTATTAATTAGTGAGTGGATTGATCAAATGGGTGTGCATGAAGGGTATAATGACTTATTGTCTTCGATGTTGCTGTTGGTTGTGATTGGCCTTATTGGCTTGGTTGCGTATTTGATTGCAAGGAGAGTTCTTAATCTTTATAGTCATAAAATTGCAGATAAAACAGCAACAACTATCGATGATATGCTGATTGAAAAAGGTGTCTTCAGAATGTTGGCTAGAATAGCCCCGGCCCTGACAATCTACATGATGTTACCAATGCTTGGGGAAGGTGCAACGGTTGTTGAAGAGCTGATTATTTCTTTGATCATCATTTTTGTGACGATTGCAGTTTACAGGGTTCTTGATGCTCTTGTTGACAGTGTTAAAGGTAGAAGCAAGACTAAAGCCGGACCAATGAAAGGTATCAGTCAAGTCATTAAGATTGGCATTGGCGTAGTTGCTGGGCTCTTAATTATAGTTACGTTCATGGGGAATGAAAAGGGCTGGGCGATTTTTAGCAGCATAGGTGGCCTTTCGGCTGTGTTGCTTCTTATATTTAGGGATTCTATTCTAGGGTTTGTTGCTGGTATTCAGTTGTCAACGGATAATTTACTTAAGCTTGGTGATTGGCTGGAGATGCCGAAATATAACGCTGACGGTGAAGTGGTGGATATTTCACTAACGAAGATCACGGTGCGAAACTGGGATAAGACCTATACCGCGATTCCAGCGTATCGTTTTCTAGAAGAATCATTTAAGAATTGGGAAGGTATGACCGAGAGTGGCGGACGTCGGATTAAACGTTCGATTAACGTGGATATGAATACAGTAGGTTTTTTAACGGAAGAAGAGATTGAAAAGCTAAGACGTATTGATATTTTGAAAGCGTATCTGGCAGGCAAATTTGTTGAGTTAGATGAATTCAATACCAATGTCTCGGGTGATCACTTGGCGAATAGACGACAATTGACGAATATAGGCACATTTCGAGCATATATTAGAGAATACCTTAAACATCATCCGAAGGTGCATAATGATATGACGTTGATTGCCAGACAGCTTCAACCAACTGAGAAGGGCATGCCAATAGAGATTTACTGTTTTACTAATGTGACGGCTTGGGCAGATTACGAAGGCATTCAAAGTGATATCTTTGATCATTTGTTGGCAATCATGCCTGAATTCGGACTGAGACCGTATCAGCAAATCAGTGGTTATGACCTTGTAGCGTATCGGTGATAGTGTGAAAACATACCTACATTTCGTTAAAGTTATGACAAAGAAATGTACACCACAGAAATACTTATGTTTGCCTAAGAAAAACACAAATTGAGGATTTTAACGGATTTTATGTTGACTTAGCCTAGGACATAAGATATAGTATATTTAATATTTTAGCGCGGTAGTGCGTTATGCATGCTTTGTTAAATATTTGTCGTACACATCAACTTTTTAATAATGAAGAATACAGGAGTGAGAACAGTGGAAAGAGTGTATAATTTTTCAGCGGGCCCATCAATATTGCCGGAAGCAGTACTCAAGCAAGCTTCCGAAGAAATGCTTAATTACGGCGGCACTGGAATGTCCGTTATGGAAATGAGTCACCGTTCAGCTGCATATCAAAGCATCATCGATAACGCAGAAGCGTCTCTTCGTGAATTGCTGAGCATTCCAGACAACTATAAAGTTCTATTCCTTCAAGGTGGTGCATCCACGCAATTCGCCATGGTGGCACTCAACCTTCTGAATGGATCTGGAAAAGCTGATTACGTGAATACCGGCGCTTGGTCAAAGAAAGCCATCGCTGAAGCGAAAAAAGTTGGAGAAGTCAATGTTGTTGCTTCATCTGAAGACAAAACATTCTCTTATATTCCTAAGCTTGATCCTGCAACCTTCACTAAGGATGCAGATTATTTCTACATAACTACAAATAATACCATCTATGGTACTGTTTTCAAAGAACTACCAGAGACTAATGGTGTACCGATTGTTGCGGATATGTCTTCTAATATTTTGTCTGAAAAGATTAATGTTGAAGATTACGGCATCATCTTCGCAGGTGCACAAAAGAATATGGGACCTTCCGGTGTGACGGTTGTTATCATTCGTGAAGATTTGGTTGGGAAAGCAGCCGATAGTGTACCAACGATGCTTGACTACAAAACACATGTAGATGCAAGCTCTATGTTCAATACACCACCTACATACGCGATCTATATTGCTGGTCTGGTATTCAAGTATCTTCTTGATAACGGTGGCATTGATGCTATGGAGAAGCAAAACAAGGATAAAGCAGCCATGCTTTACGATTACCTTGATAATAGTGCTCTTTTTGCAGGTACAGTTGCGAAAGAAGACCGTTCAATCATGAATGTTCCTTTTGTTACAGGTAACCCTGAGTTGGATGCAAAGTTTGTTGCAGGTGCTGCTGAGAAGGGTCTTGTTAACCTTAAAGGACACAGAAGTGTTGGTGGTATGAGAGCAAGTATCTACAATGCAATGCCTGTTGAAGGTGTTAGAGCTCTTGTGGATTACATGACGGAGTTTGAAGCGGCCAACAAGTAAGTAATCAGTTGTGGCCATAGGCGAATGGTCCGATGCTGCTTATGATCAGATTATAATGGAGGATTCATCAGATGTTTCAAGTTAAGACATTGAATAAGATTGACAATAGAGGATTAGACCTCTTTAGTGATAACTATCAAATCGTAGAAGATGGTGATGTGGACGCGATTGTTCTTAGAAGTTTTAAGATGCACGATTATCCACTCAATGCTAATTTGAAAGCCATCGCTAGAGCTGGTGCAGGAACGAACAACGTACCAGTTGAGAAATGTGCTGAAGAAGGTATTGTTGTTTTTAATACACCCGGTGCCAATGCTAATGGTGTAAAAGAAGCTGTTATTGCAGGTTTGTTGCTTGCATCCAGGGATATTGTTGGTGCGATTGAATGGGGCAAGACCCTTGCAGGTGAAGGCGATGAAGTGGCTAAACTTGTGGAAGGTGGCAAGTCTAATTTTGCAGGGCCTGAGATTCAAGGAAAGACCATCGGTGTTATTGGCCTTGGTGCTATTGGTGTTCTTGTTGCTAATGCCTGTGCAGCTCTTGGCATGAAAGTTCTTGGATACGATCCATTCATCTCAGTACAAAATGCATGGAGTCTCTCAAGAGCGGTTACCCAGGCAAAGACCATTGAAGAAGTCTATGCGAAATCTGATTACATCACCGTACATGTACCATTGATGGATGCAACAAAAGGGTTGATTGGTGAAGAAAGCCTTAGCCAGATGGAAGATGGTGTTAAGATTCTTAACTTCTCAAGAGGTGGTCTTATTGACGATGCTGCAATGGCAAAAGCTCTTGAATCCGGTAAAGTAGGTAAGTATGTAACAGACTTCCCTAACGAAGCAATCCTTGCTATGAAGAATGTTATTGCTATTCCTCACTTGGGTGCATCTACACCTGAATCAGAAGTCAACTGTGCGGTTATGGCTGTTAAGCAGGTAGCGGAATACCTTGAAAATGGTAATATCATCAATTCTGTTAACTTCCCGGCTTGTGACCTTGGTAAGGCTGAAGCAGGTAAGAGAATCTGTGTTATCCACAAGAACATTCCTAACATGGTTGGACAGATTACATCTCTTCTTGCTAACAAGAACAGCAACATCGCAGATATGATCAATAAGTCAAGAGGTGAAGTGGCTTACACAATGCTAGATGTTGAGAATGCTGTTAATGGTGAAGTCACAGATGCTTTGTCTTCTATTGATGGTGTGATTAAAGTTAGAGTTGTATAATCGTTAATATAAAGCCATGATGTAGATAATCTATGTCATGGCTTTTTGTTGAGTTGCAGAATTTATTTCTATAACTCAACAATACTCCGTTGGAAGTACAAGGATTCAAAAGGTAAATGTCCTTCGGGCTAAATTCGGCACACAAAGTGAACGAAGTCCCTAGTGGGGAATGGGAATGGGATGTTGAAGTGGACTTGTACACTTTGTTCTTGTAAGGTTATAATGGATTTGTAGCAGTTGGATGAATATACATGGAGGAATATTACGATGTCGAAGATAAAAGCATTTAGAGCCGTTAGGCCTTCTAAAGAACATGTAGAGGCAATTGCGGCCTTGCCATATGATGTATACAGCTCGAAGGAAGCGAGAGCGTTTGTGGCGGACAAGCCATTGTCATTTTTAAAAATAGACAGGGCGGAGACATTCTTTCCTGAGGGAACGGATGTACATGAGCCAAAGGTCTATCAAAAGGCACATGATGCTTTGCATGAGATGCTTGAAGCAGGCCAATTCATACAAGAGGAAGAGGAAGTACTTTACTTCTATCGCTTGACAATGGACGGTCGTTCACAGGTTGGCTTGGTTGCCTGTACATCTGTGGATGAATACCTTGATGATCAGATTAAGAAGCATGAGAAGACCAGGGCAGACAAAGAAGCTGACCGTATCAGTCATGTGGATGTGTGTGATGCCAATACAGGTCCAATCTTCTTGACTTATAAAGCTAAAGATACGATTAATGCAATTACCACTGATTGGGTTAAAAGTCATGATACATTGTTTGATTTTACAGCGGATGACGGTGTACGCCATGAAGTTTGGTCGGTGGATGAAGTGTCTGTCATAAAGGATCTTCAAGAAGCTTTTGCCGGGGTTGATTCACTTTATATTGCGGATGGGCATCATCGGGCGGCTTCGGCTGTGAAAGTGGCGATGAAACGTCGTGAGACATACCCGGATTATACTGGTGAAGAAGAGTTTAACTACTTTTTATCTGTTGTTTTTCCAGATGAGCAGTTGAAGATACTTGACTATAACCGGGTTGTGAAAGACCTGAATGGCATGAGTGAAGAAGCCTTCATTAAAGCTCTTGAAAAGGATTTTACAATAATTGAATCAGGCTCGGAAGTATTGCAGCCAACAGAGAAGGCTACTTTTGGTATGTACCTAGGTGGCAAATGGTACTTGCTTGAAGCGAATGAGGGTAGTTATGATGCGAATGATCCGGTTGATAGCCTTGATGTGGCAATCATCCAGAATAATGTACTAACCCCGCTTCTCGGCATTGAGGATCCCAAGACGGATAAAAGAATTGATTTTGTTGGTGGCATAAGAGGTATGGTTGAACTGGAAAGACGTGTAGCGGATGATATGACTGTTGCCTTTGCCATGTATCCAACATCTATCGAAGAATTGATTGCTATCGCAGATGCAGGAAGGCTGATGCCACCTAAGTCAACTTGGTTTGAGCCTAAGCTTCGGAGTGGTATCTTTATACATCTATTAAAATAATGAATTGACGTGCTTGTCATACTATTTAAGGAGTGGTTATATAACCGCTCCTTAAACATTAAAAAAGAATTAAAAAAGGTAAATATTATTTACCAAGCGTTTGGGACTATGTTATAATCGAATCAAGATATATCATAAGGAGGCGTATTTATGAGTGATCAACATAATGATCAAGATGAAAATGTGATTGATATTGATGTCAACAAACTTCGTAATAAGACGGTACGGATCGTACCAATAGTCGTCATCATACTATTGCTCGCATACTTAGTGACTAGCAGTGTATACACATTGGATACCAAGGAGAATGGTGTTATTGTCCGTCTGGGTAAGTTTGACCAAGTGGTATCGACTGCCGGAATTCACTTCAAGGTTCCTTTTGTAGACCGAGTCTACAAAGTGGATGTAGAGAAGATTTACAATATGGAATATGGCTACAGAACCCAACAACAGGGGACTGAGTATTCCGAACCGGTCTATTCGGATGTTGATGAAGAAGCGACAGTAATTGTTGATGGTGCCAATAACAACGCATCTATTGCATTGATTGAGCTTATTATTCAGTACAAGATCAGTGATCCTGTAGATTACTTATTCAAGGTGGATGATGTGCAAGGGACTTTGAGATTGGCTCTTGAAGATGTTATTAGATCATCGGTTCAGTCATTTACTTTGGATGAGGTAAAGACGAAGAAGGATGCCATTGACCAAGAGATTCTTCCGGTATTGCAACGTAAGATCGATGAATATAACACAGGTCTTGAGATTGTTCTTGTAGGGACACAGAATATTCAGTTCTTACCATCTGTAGAAGAAGCATATCAACAGAAAGAGAATGCCAACCAATACAAGAATGGTAAGATTGAAGAGGGGGAACGTTATGAGAATGAAGTGGTTCCTCAGGCACAAGCGGAGGCAAGAGCGATTGTTGAAAATGCCAATGCTTACTCAGCAACAGTAAAAGCCGATGCAAAGGCTGAAGTTGCACAGTTCTTAGCAGTATATGAAGAATATAAGAACAGTCCGGAGATTCTAAGAGAACAATATTACTTAGAAGCGATGAGAGAATTTGTCACTAATAACGAGATTGTTATAGACCTTACTGAAAATCAGAGTTTCCTAAAGTTCTATGACATTCAAGGAAGCAACTAGGGGGTGTTATGATGAAAAAGACTGGTATAATTACAATCATAATAGTATTGTTGCTCATGCTTGGGTCCTCTAGTTTCTACATTGTTAACGAAGATGAAGTTGCGGTTAGTAAAGTTTTTGATGAAGTAACATCCGTCGTAGTTAATAGTGGTGATGAGGATTATGTAAGAGAGAATATGCAGGCCAAAGGCTTGACGAATGTAACGATCAATACGGATAAAGGCCTTCATTTTAAGATTCCGTTTATTCAGACGGTAGATAAGTATACTGCGAAGTATTTAACTTATAAGTCTAACGAAGAGTTGATTAATACATTGGATAGTCGTCGTGTGCAGATTCAGATGTATGCACAGTACAGAGTTGTGGATCCGGCGAGATTTAATGCTGCTGTTGGTTCGAAAGGTGCTGCCAACAACCGTATGGATGAATATGTCTATAAGACTGTTATCAACTCAGCCAACAACCTTGAGTTTAATGAGTTCTTCTATCAGAATACTTTAGAAGACCTTCTCGGCTCCAAACAAGATGATCTCAATAGGCAGCTTGTGTCAAATCTTGGCATATATGTTTCGGATATTGGTATCAACCGTAAGACTTTCCCGGCAACCAATATAACGACGATAGAAGAGAAGATGACTAAAGAGATTGAGAAGGAAAGTGCTCAGAGTGTCGCTGAGGGTGATTCCATCTACAATCAGAAAGTAGCTCAAGTCGACGCTCAGAAAGCTCAGGTTATTGCTGATGCAGTAGAAGAAGCTGCTGTTATTAAAGCGGCGGCGGATGCGGTAGCAATCAAGACATACCAAGAAGCCCTTGCAGTGGACCTTGAATTCTATAGTTTCACAGAGCGAATGGCCATATATAAGGAGATGTCAGGATCGACAGTTTTCGTCGACAAGGATAATTACTTATTTAATTTTGTCAATGAAGTGGAGATGTCATCCCCAGCTACGGAATAATTACAACGGCTCTTCGGAGCCGTTTTTTTATTATTTATTTTATTTATAGGGATGTATACGGACGTAGATTGACAAAATGACTAATATGATTATAATAATAGTAAGTGTATAATTATAAGTTCGGATGAATAATCATAAGAGGTGGAAAATGAAGAAGATATTTGTGGATGGTGATCAAGGCACAACTGGCTTGGTCATTAATGAACGATTGAGTAAATATGATAATATAGAGATACTAAAGATCGACCCTAGCAAAAGAAAAGACATGGAAGAAAAGAAGAAGTTTCTGAATGAGGCTGATATTGTCTTCTTGTGTTTACCGGATGAAGCGGCAAAAGAATCCGCGGCGTTGATTGAGAATGACCGTACCAAAGTGATTGATGCCAGTACAGCTCACAGGACTAATCCGGATTGGGCTTATGGGATGCCTGAATTGTCAGCGGATCACAGATTGGCAATACAACAAGCGAAACGTGTTGCCAATCCTGGATGTCATGCAACGGCAGTTGCGCTTTCTGTTTATCCCCTTGTTAAGCAAGGTGTCATAGAAGCAGACTACCCGTTGACCATTCATTCGTTGACGGGTTACAGTGGTGGAGGGAAAGGGTTGATTGCTAAGTATGAAGATCCGACAGAGAACAATCATTATCACTGTGGTCCAAGACACTATGCTTTAGGGATGAATCACAAGCACCAACCCGAGATGATGTATCAATGTGGTTTGAAGGATGTGCCTTTCTTTACGCCGATTGTTGGTAATTTTTATAAAGGCCTTGTGGCTAGTATACCTTTAAAGACAACCTTGATGAAGAAACCTATGGCAGGCATGGTGCTTCAACAATTCTATGCAGACTATTATAAGGACAGTTATTTTGTGCGTGTTCATCCTTACGGAAGTGATGAGTATTTATTTGATGGTGCCTTTGATGTTTCAGGCAGTAATGATACGAATTTTGCGGATATCTTTGTATTCAGCAATGACGATGATGGTAATATTATGGTTATGTGTCGTATAGATAATCTTGGCAAAGGTGCTTCCGGTGCAGCAATACAAAACATGAACATTATGCTTGGTTTGGATGAATGGACGAATCTGGTATAACGACTATACGAACTTAGCTAAAAGAGGCTTTTTTACATTGAGTAAAAAGCCTCTTTTTATGCCTGTAAAGCCTTATGGCTTTCTTGTCATAAGCCACTTGAAATGATAGAATAATCTTTATGAGAGAGGGGCTGTCAGGTGTTAACTTGGTAGACTGCAAGTGTAAGATTAACTTAAGCCATTAGAGGCTTTAGTGCAAAAAACAAGGGAAATGGTGAGTGTATGGAAAATTACATCAACGAAGTGGAATTAAAGGAAATCATCAATGCAGAACATAAGGATCCCCACCACTTCTTGGGCATGCATCAGCAGGATGGTATGTATTATATTACAGCTTTTAAACCATCAGCTAAGGGTGTTGACGTTATCAATGTGGAGACAGGCCAGCAGCTTGCAATGGCTAAGGTGAATGATGCAGGCTTATATTTGGCAGAAGTAGGTCAGCAAGCCATCGATTACAAATTGAGGATAGAAGAAACAAGCGGTTTTGCATGGGAGACCTATGATGCTTATAGTTTTGAGCCTGTTTTGCAAGAGCTGGATTTATATCTATTCGGAGAAGGGACTCATTATGAAATATATGACCGATTAGGTGCTCATCCTATGGCAATCAATGGCGTAGATGGGGTACTTTTTGCTGTGTGGGCTCCTAATGCGAAGCGTGTGTCCTTGATTGGTGACTTCTGTGGATGGGACGGCCGTGTTTATCAGATGCGTAATCTCAATTTTTCTGGTATTTATGAAATTTTCGTTCCCGGTATCCAAGTGGGAGATCGTTACAAATTCGAAATCAAAACACAAGAAAACTATATTTTGGAAAAGTCAGACCCATACGGTCAATTCGCTGAACTAAGGCCGGATACAGCATCTATTGTTGCAGACACCTGTGGGTATCAATGGCAAGATGGTGATTATCAGACGGCTGTCGTGAACCGTGATTTTTTGAGTTCTCCAATCAGCGTTTATGAAGTACATCTTGGCTCTTGGAAGAAAAGTGACCGTACACATGGTTATTTAACCTATCAAGAGCTGGCTGAGGATTTAGTCAGCTATGTGAAAGATATGGGCTATACACATATTGAACTGATGCCTGTGACTGAACATCCTTTTGATGGTTCTTGGGGATATCAAGTTACTGGGTACTATGCGCCGACGTCTAGATTTGGTGAGCCAAAAGAGTTTATGCATTTTGTTGACGTATGTCACCAAAATGGTATCGGTGTTATCATGGATTGGGTTCCGGCGCACTTTCCAAAAGATGGCCACGGTCTTGTCAGGTTTGACGGATCTGCCCTCTATGAGCATGAAGATCCTAAACAAGGCGAACACCCTCATTGGGGTACGTTGATCTTTAACTATGGCCGTAATGAAGTCAAGAACTTCTTGATTGCCAATGCCCTTTATTGGGTTGAGAAGTATCATATTGACGGGTTGAGAGTGGATGCTGTTGCGTCCATGTTGTACTTGGATTATGGGAAAGAAAGTGGTGAATGGATTCCTAACCCTCATGGTGGTCGTGAGAATTATGAAGCTGTCGAATTCTTTAAGCATATGAATTCTGTCCTTTATGGTAAGCATCCTAATCTGTTGATGATTGCAGAAGAATCTACGGCTTGGCCAGGTGTATCGAGGCCTGTAGATACTGGCGGCCTTGGTTTTGGTTTGAAGTGGAATATGGGATGGATGAATGATTTTTTGAGATATGTAGAGAAAGATCCTATACATCGCCAATACCATCACAATGATTTGACCTTTAGCATGGTCTATGCATTTACTGAGAACTTTGTTCTTACACTCTCTCATGATGAAGTGGTGCACGGTAAAGGTTCCATGATTGCAAAGATGCCGGGGGATTACTGGCAAAAGTTCGCTAACTTAAGAGCCGCTTATGGATTTATGTATAGTCATCCAGGGAAGAAATGTTTGTTCATGGGTAGTGAATTTGCCCAGTTTGATGAATGGAGTGAAGATAAGAGTCTTGACTGGCATCTCCTGGAGTTTGATAAACACAAGGAAATGCAGCAGTTTGTAAAAGATTTGAATCATCTATATAAGAACGAGAGAGCATTGTGGTATGATGATTTCACTGATCGGGGATTCAGATGGATAAACTGTACAGATAATGCATCTAGTGTTGTCAGTTTCGTTCGATATAGTGATAAGAAAGATGAAACCTTGGTCATCGTTGCAAATTTCACCCCTGTACCTTTGAATAATCATAGGATTGGTGTTCCGTATGCAGGTCGTTATATGGAGATTATGAATTCGGATTGTGTTGAATATGGCGGAAGTGGTGTTGTGAACGTTGATTCGTGTTTATCTGAGGATAGAACTTATGATCATATGGGGCAGAGTCTGGAATTAAGAGTGCCACCACTTGGTATCTCTATTCTTAAGTATCAGGGTTGATTGTAATATCAAAAAAATGTATTTATTCGAGAAGCTCTAGGTCCTATTGTGATCTAGGGCTTTATTGCTATGTAAGAGGTGGTGAGCATTGAAAATTATAGTCGTAAAGCAATTATTTCTATAAATAGCATATGCTAACATGATGTATTTGGTAATTTTTTTGAATAAATGTACAAATTATGTAGAAAGATGATTTTGTCATAGGAATTTAGTCTTACATGTGATATAATGCGACTTGCGGAAGTATATCTATAAAAATATTGTTAGCGAATATAGTGTTATATGTTGTGAGAGGGATATGACAATATTTTAACTAACAACGATGATGCAAAGGGGAAAGGCTATATGAGACAAAGCATTCTTTTCAAAATGCTGCTGATTAACACATTGGTGATATTCGGTATTATTAGTGTATCAACAATTGTAAACAGCTATGGGAGCAGTACGTCAATTACCAAAGAGATTGTGGCACAACTTGAGATGGACATCACTATGGTGTCAGAATCCATTATCAGCAAGGGAGAAGCCATTGAGTCAGAGATGACTTTGATGGGAGGCATGGATGATGTCACTGGCTATAGCAGTAATGCTCTTCAAGCTGAGCAAATTCTCAAAAGAATGTATGGTCAACGGTCTGATGTTCTGGAATCCCTATTCATCGCCAACACTGATGGCATTATTGTGGTAGATGGTGGTGACGGCACTGGTATGGGGATTGATCTGTCTGAACGTGGATATTTCCAAGAGAGCATGGCAGGTAATGTTGCATGGAGTGACGTATTAACCTCAAAAGGAACTGGTGATTTAGTACAGGTCATTAGTGTACCACTGAAATCAGGGAATAATATTAAAGGTGTCATTGTGGCGGCGATTAAGTTCTCTGTATTCCAAGATATCGTTAGTGAGGTGTCAGTTGGTGAAAATGGCTATGCATACCTAATTGATCAAGAAGGGGTGTTAATCTCCCATAAGAATCCAGATTTAATCGGAACAGCGATTAATGAACTAGAGATTCCGGAGTTGGCGAATGCCTTACCAATGATGATTGCTGGTGGAGATGGTGAAGTTTCTTATACTTTCAATGGTGTTTCAAAACTGAATGTTTATGGGCCAGTTGGTAATTGGTCTCTGTCTGTTAATGCCGATAGGAGCGAATTTTTGGCACCGGTTAGAGCACTTCAGGTCCAGCAGTTGATTCTTGGTATTATTTTCTTTGTGATTGCTAGCATTGCCATTGGGTTTGTAACTCTCAGACTTGTAAGGCGTGTACAAAGAATCAGTGGTGTTATGAATGCTGTAGCCCAAGGTGATTTGACGGTATGTGTTGGAAATGCAAAAGAAGGCGGCGATGAGATTGATCATATGGCGCTTGCTATGAATGTAACCATCGAAAGATTGCATGCTATGGTGTCGGCAATTAAGGGTAATGCGATTCAACTAGGATCTAATGCACAGCAATTATCTGCATCATCTGAAGAAAATCAAGCTTCTGCTGAGGAGACATCAGCTAGAATGGAGCAAATCGCCCACGGTATTGACTACCAGACACAGATAATCGATCAAGCTTTTTGCGATTACGAAACACTTCACAAGCATATTAGTGAGACTCAGGAGACCTCTATGGGTATGAAGACTTCCACAGACAGAGTACTTGCAATGACGGATGAAGGTGTGAAAGTTGTCAGAGATGCCACATATCAAATGGATGGTATTAAGTCAACATCCGAAAAGACGGTGGCTGTAATTGAAAAGTTGTTGAATCAATCGACTGAGATTGGCGCTATTAATGAAATAATATCCCAAATTGCTAATCAGACGAACCTGCTTGCGCTTAATGCTGCGATTGAAGCGGCTAGAGCTGGAGAGCAAGGAAAAGGTTTTGCGGTTGTAGCTGATGAGATTCGTAAGCTGGCGGCTCAATCTCAAGAATCTGTCATGGGCATTCAGGGACTGATTAATGAACTTCAAGAGGATGTGATTACGACAAGCAATCATATCAGCGAAGAAAATGAGCGCGTTGAGCAAGGGATTATCGCTGTTGAGAAATCAGAGCAAGCCTTGGTAGAGATTAATCAACAAATTGGTGCGATGACTAAGATGATCGATAAGATTACGTCATTAACAGAAAGTGCGAAAGTCAATGCGGATGGTGTTAATACCGTGCTAAGATCGGTCATTGATGCGGCTGCAGAGAATGCAGAGTCAGCACAGGTTGTTACTGCGGCAAATCAAGAGCAAACGGCTGTTTCGGAAGAAATTGCATCAGCATCAGGGCTATTATCAGCAATGGCAGAAGATTTGATTGATAGTGTTGGTAGTCTTAAAGTGGATTAATATACATTGGTTTTCTAGTCATCATGCGTTGTATGAGCAAGATGATATATTGTAAATAATTAGGGTGAGCACAGTTAAAGTTTAGACTTTGACTGTGCTTATTTGTTATAATTGGAAAAAACGGAGGTGTTATATGAAAGTTATTACTTTTTATCATAGTGTGTACGAGTATTTTATTCAATATAAATTAGACCTTATGGATGAATATAGTATTATCCTTGAATTGAACGATAGAAGGACAGAGGATGAAGAGGCGGATATTCTCATAAGTGGTACTTATACTGAAGATGATTTGAAACGTTTACCAAATATTAAGTATATTATTGTGCCTTATACTGGAATGGATGGTCTTGACCTTGAATTGTTGAGAGAGAACGGTATTACACCTTATAGCACAAGTGCCCATGCATCTTTTGTGGCTGAGAGAGCCTTAGCTTTATTGTTAGCATTAAGAAGTAAGGTTGTAGATGGCCATATGAGGCTTCTAAAGAACAATTGGAGTAAAAGGCTGGCACCAGATCGAATATCCTGGAAAACGCTGTTTGATAAACGAATTGCTATATATGGTTATGGGCATATTGGTCAAGTGTTTGCTTCATTGATACGGCCATTTAATGTGGCGATAGGTATTCTATCTTATAAAGGTAGAGAGTTTGATGATGTGGTAATGTTTGATTGCTTGGAAGATATGGCCTCATGGTGCGATGTGCTTGTTGTTACGGCACCGCTTAATGAATCCACGGAAAACTCTGTTGATGAACATGTTTTAGCATTGATGGATGGGAAGATGCTGATCAATGTTGGTAGAGGGAAGATTATTAATGAGAAAGGTGTCTATGAGGCATTGAAGGAAGGCAGGTTGGATGGCTTTGCCTCCGACGTTTGGTATACATATCCATCAAAAGGTCAGCCGGATTGTCCGCCTTCGATTTATCCTTTTGGAGAGCTGGATAATGTGGTTATGACGCCTCACAATGCTGGGAATGAAGTTAGTTCAAGGGATGTTCGGTATGAGGATGTGTTTGAGATGATTGTTAAGTTAGGTGGAGGTTTGTCGCAGATGTCCGATGGGTGAATTCATATGAAGCCTCGGACATTTAAGCTAGGCGTAAAGGGGACTGGGTGTTCCGTCGGACATCTGCTCGGTTCCGGTTGGGGGAGTGTGCGGGGTTAGAAGTTTTTAAATAAAAAAGTGTTTTGTGAAGTGGAAAAGCTGCAGGAATCCGATGAGTTCGATCCTACAGCTTTTTTTTATTTTGATATGAGTTATCCTAGATACTTGGTGTTGATGTCGATGACCTGTTGCATCATCTCTTTGGCTGGTCCGCCGATGACTTTTCTCATGTTGACGCATGTCTCAAGGGAGATGGCGTCGAAGACGTCTTCTTCGAAGACTGAGGATAAGTCTTTGTACTCTTCAAGGGATAATTCTTCAAGGGTTTTATTGTTAGTGACACAATAGAGAACTAGTTTACCGATGACTTCGTGGGCGTCTCTGAAGGCCATGCCTTTTTTGACCAGGTAGTCAGCCGCGTCCGTTGCGTTGGTAAAACCACCGCCGGCGCCTTTATACATGCTTTCTTTGTTGACGGTTGCAGTTTTTAGCATGTCGGTAAAGATTGGCAAGCACATTTTCACTGTATCAAGAGCGTCAAAGGTGACTTCCTTATCTTCTTGCATATCTTTGTTGTAGGCAAGAGGAAGGGCTTTCATGGTTGTGAGCAATGACATCAGTGAACCGTAGACACGACCTGTCTTACCGCGGACAAGTTCTGCAATGTCTGGATTCTTCTTTTGTGGCATAATGGAAGAACCAGTACTATAGGCGTCATCTAACTCGATGAATTGGAACTCGTTGGAGCACCAAAGGATGATTTCTTCGCTGAATCGGCTAAGGTGCATCATCAGGGTTGAGAAGCAACTCAATGATTCAATGAGAAAATCTCTGTCACTCACCGCATCAAGACTGTTAAGGCATACACCATCAAAACCTAATAATTCAGCAGTGTAATAGCGATCAAGAGGGTAAGTGGTTGTTGCAAGTGCGCCGGCACCTAATGGGAGTTGGTTAATACGCTTCTGTATATCGCTTATGCGATCACGATCCCTCTTTAACATTTCAAAGTAAGCCATCAGATGGTGTGCGAAAGTGATAGGTTGTGCTTTTTGTAGATGGGTATAGCTAGGCATAATTGTATCCAAATGCTTGTTAGCCAATTGAAGAAGAACTTTTTGAAGTCCTTTTATCAGCTCATCCACATTGCGAAGTTCATCTCTCATATATAGACGTATATCCAGGGCTACCTGGTCATTACGGCTTCGTCCTGTGTGCATTTTCTTGCCTACATCACCGATTTTTTCAATCAGTAATTTCTCGAGATTCATATGAATATCTTCTTCGCTTATGTTAAAGGTCACTTGACCGGCCTCGATTTCTAACAATAGTTCTTTCAAACCAGCGATAATTGTATCTCTTTCAACATTTGTAAGTATAGATTGCTTAGCTAACATGGTAACGTGAGCAATACTGCCTTGAATGTCGTGTTTATATAGTCTTTCATCAAATCGGATAGAGGAATTGAAGTCATCTACCATAACATTTGTGCCTTTTGCAAATCGGCCGCCCCAAAGTTTCATGATTTACCTCCTAAGGGTTCAGTTGGTGATAATATTAAAGAGGGGTACTTGAAAAATGAGGCTGTCTGTGCAGACAGCCTCTTCATATTGTTAAATTATATAGGATTGACTGGGCTTATTCAAGACCGGAGTTTTGCTTCATCATTGCACGAACTTTAAGAGGCAGTCCGAAGAGGTTGATGAATCCTTCTGCGTCCTTATGATCGTAAAGATCGCCAGTTGTAAAGCTTGCAATATGCTCGTTATACAATGAGTATGGAGACTCGGCGCCAGCAGGAATAATATTGCCTTTATATAACTTAAGCTTCACTTTACCTGTAACAGTCTTCTGAGTATCCTCGATGAAGGCTTGAAGGGCTTCACGAAGTGGTGTGAACCATTCGCCGCTGTAGACCAGTTCAGAAAATTTAATAGCAACTTGTGATTTGTAAGCGATTGTTTGCTTATCAAGGCAAAGGTATTCTAATTCATTGTGAGCATAGTAGAGGATAGAACCACCTGGCGTCTCATAGACACCACGAGATTTCATACCAACGACACGATTTTCAGTGATATCAATGATACCAATGCCATTAGCGCCGCCAATTTCGTTCAGTTTTGCAATGATGTCGCTTGATTTCATAGATGCGCCATCAAGTTTCGTGGGAATACCTTTTTCGAATTCAAGTTCGATATAAGTAGGTGTATCTGGCGCCTTCTCAGGTGTAACACCCATTTGAAGAAGGTTGTCATACTTTGGTTCCTGTGCAGGATCTTCAAGCTCAAGACCTTCGTGGCTAAGGTGCCAAAGGTTACGGTCACGGCTGTAGCTGTCAGATTTCTTCATTGGAACAGGCAAGTTGCGATCTTCCAAGTATGCAATAGCATCTTCGCGGGATTGGATGTCCCAAATACGCCATGGCGCAATGATTTCTAATTCTGGTGCAAGGGCTTTGATTGTAAGTTCGAAACGGACTTGATCATTACCTTTACCTGTAGCACCGTGGCAGATTGCATAAGCGCCTTCTTCTAAGGCAACTTCAACAAGTGCTTTGGCGATGCCAGGACGAGCCATGGATGTACCAAGAAGGTATTTACCTTCGTATACAGCATTCGCTTGTACACAAGGAATCACATATTCGTCAACAAATTCATCCGTTATATTTTTAAGGAAGTACTTGGACGCACCAGATGCCAGTGCTCTTTCGTTAAGGCCGGTTGTTTCTTTACCTTGACCCACATCAACGCAGACCGCGATTACTTCACATTCATAATTTTCTTTTAGCCATGGGATGATGACAGAAGTGTCAAGACCACCTGAATACGCCAGAACTACTTTTTTCATTTTTAAATGCCTCCTGTTTATATAAATTATGCTCTCAATGTCACATTTTTGACTAATTATACACTAGAACTAATATTTATGCAACACTGAATGAATGGTTTTACAAATTAATCATAATGACCCTAATGATTATACTAAACAACCTAAAGTACTGGTGAGAACAATCTAGATACGGCTTCTTTAAATTTAATGATGAAGGATCTTTTCTCATATAATGAAAGGGTTAATTCCTTTGACTTTGTCATGTCCTTTTCAAAAATCTCTCGTAGTTGTTTGGCGCTAGGCGCATCATAAATAAAGGCGTTGACTTCAAAGTTCAATTTGAAGCTGCGAATGTCAAAGTTACATGTGCCGTAGGATGCGAGGAAGTCATCAACAATGATGCCTTTGGAATGGATGAAGCCATCATCATAGATGTATGCTTTTGCGCCATATGTCAGCAATTCTCCTACAAAAGAGTAGGTAGCCCAGTATACAAAGATATGATCGGGTTTGTTAGGGAACATAATCCTTACATCGATGCCTGATACTGCGGCTAACTTCAGGGCCTCTAGTATGCTGTCATCAGGGACGAAATAGGGTGTCTGAATGTATATGTACCTGGTGGCTGCATTAATCATTTTGATGTAGCCTTGCTTAATTTGCTGGTTCACATCATCTGGTCCACAACTTACAATCTGCATGCCTGCTGTACCGGTTGGTGCCTCGGGAAAGTGGACATAGTTGTCGCTCATAGGGACATTGTCCTTAGAGGCCAGTCGCCAGTCCAGTATGAAGCGCATTTGAAGTAGTGCAACAGCATCACCATTAATCTTTAAGTGAGTGTCACGCCACTTTCCAAATCGTTTCTTATAACCTAGATATTCATCCCCTATGTTGAAACCACCCACATAACCATGATCGCCGTCTATAATAGCGATCTTGCGATGGTTACGGTAGTTAGTACGGGGATTAAAATACTTAAGCTTGGAGGGGAAGAAAAAAGCTACTTCGCAACCGGCTTCTCTTAATTTACGTATGGTTTTCTTTCTGACCTGTCGACTTCCAACGTGATCCAATAGTAGTCGGACAGTAACACCTTCTTTGGCTTTAGCCTTACAGATTTCGAAGATTTCGTTGGAAATGGCATCATCCTTGACGATGAAATACAGTAAATGAATGTGATCTGTTGCAGTCACCATGTCGTTCATCAAGTCATTGAATTTGTTCCTGCCATTTGTATAAAACTTTATAGTGTTAGATTGTGTAAAAACGGATTCGCTTAAGATGTTGTGGAAAAAAACGCAGTCCAAGTAGTTGGCCGTTTCAGGGTTATTAAATAAGAAAGTACCGTTTTTTAAGTGGCGACGTTGCTCTTCTAGAGCGGAGCGGTACATGTGTGACTCTTCTTGTGTGTACTTGAAGAGTCGTCTTCTTGTGTAATTCTGAGACAGCAATATATAAAAGAAGAAACCTATGCCAGGCAACATGGTCATAAATAATAGCCATGCCACAGCGGAAGTAGGGTTTCTCCGTTCATTTAGAATAAGGATCAATGACAGCGTGAGATTGATAAAGATGATTGCTGAGTAGTTGGCGCCGAATACAGTTAAGTAACTAATCATGAAATGCCCTCCAACACTATTTTCCTATATATAATGAAGAAAGGCAATCCTAAATTGAAAAATATCAGCAAGACTTGGCGAAAGAATTAATTCTTGCATTTATATGCATACTTATGTATAATTATGAAAAGTTGTGATGGCCTTTGTTTCTGACAAGAACAAGGACATAAGGTATAATGAAATGTAGTTGTATCAATATCGGGATACGAACTGCTAGATGAAGATAGAGAACGGATAAAGGAGATGGACGGATGAAGATCATCGATGGCGGCGTCAATGCTGCAAAAGGATATCAAGCTTATGGTGCATTTGCGGGTATAAAGAAAGCGAAGAAGGATATGGCTTTCCTTGTCTCGGAAGTGCCGGCAAAATACAGTGGGACTTTTACAACCAATGTGGTTAAAGCAGCACCGGTATTGTGGAATATGGAGACCTACAAGCACCAAACACTTGTTAAAGGTATCGTTGTTAACAGTGGCAACGCCAATGCTTGTACGGGACAGCAAGGAATAGATGACAATAAAGCGATGGCTGTGACAGCATCTACTATTCTTGGATGCAGACCGGATCAGATTCTGATTGGTAGTACTGGGGTCATCGGTGTGAATATGCCGATAGACATAATTGTTCAAGGTATCAAAGATAATCTTGATATGGTGTCAGATACAGTTGAAGCTGGGCACCTGGCGGCGGAAGGCATTATGACAACGGATACTTTCAGTAAAGAGATTGCTGTTGAGATAGAGATTGGTGGCAAGACAGTTACCATTGGAGGTATGTCTAAAGGGTCAGGGATGATTCACCCTAATATGGCAACGATGCTTGCGTATGTAACGACAGATGTGAATATTTCTCAAGAGTTATTGGATAAAGCCGTTAAAGAGAGTGTTGACGACTCTTATAACATGATTAGCGTTGATGGGGATACATCGACGAATGATATGTATACTGTGTTGGCTAACGGTATGGCGCAAAATGATCTGTTGGTTGAGGAACATGAAGATTACTTGATTTTTAAGAAAGCCCTTGACTACGTTAACAAACATTTGGCTAAGCAGATCGTCAAGGACGGCGAAGGTGCTACGAAATTCATTGAAATTAATATCAATGGCGCACGAAGCAAGAAGATGGCACAGCAGTTAGCGATGTCTGTAGCAACTTCCAATCTTGTTAAGACGGCATTTTTTGGGAATGATGCTAACTGGGGACGTGTACTGTGTGCTATGGGTTATTCTGGTGTTAAATTTGACCCTACAAAAGTAACACTGACCTATGAGTCTTCAAAAGGCAGCATAGATCTGATGATTGACGGTGTTCCGCAGAAATTTGATGAGGACAAAGCCCTTGAGATTATTAAGGAAAATGGTGTCAAAGTGAACGTCTTCATGGAAGAGGGTACCTCTAAAGGTACTGCATGGGGTTGCGATTTAAGCTACGAGTATGTGAAAATCAACGGTGAATACCGTACATGATGGAGAGGTATTATGATGATGGAGAAGTATATAACTAAAGCGAAAACCCTAATAGAAGCGCTACCCTATATAAAAGAGTTCAATGGTAAAACGGTCGTCATTAAATATGGTGGGTCTGCAATGGTGGATCCGGCGCTTAATGAAATGGTTATTGAGGATATTGTTCTTATGAAACTTGTTGGTTTCAAACCAGTCATCGTTCATGGTGGTGGTAAGGATATCAGTGCCATGCTTAATCGTGTTGGCATTGAATCATCCTTTCATAACGGACTTAGGATTACTAAAGAAGATACCATGGAAGTGGTTGAGATGGTTCTTGCTGGTAAAGTGAACAAATCCATTGTACAGATGATTCAGAACCACGATATAAATGCTGTTGGTATTACAGGTAAAGATGGTAAAACTCTGAAAGTCAAAAAGATTGAAATGGAGGGGGCAGACATTGGCTTTGTCGGTGAAGTCTCTAAAGTAGATACAAAATTAATACAGTCGCTTGTTTCAAATGATTTCATACCCGTTATAGCGCCTATTGGAACAGACGAGAATGGAGATACGTTTAATATTAATGCAGACTATGCAGCTTCGGCCATAGCGGGTGCATTAAATGCAGAAAAGCTTATTTTCTTAACAGATGTTAAAGGTGTATTAAAGGATGTGAACGATGAATCTACCTTGATTTCCAAGCTGACTATAGAGGATGTGGATATCTATAAGCAAGAAGGCGTCATTTCAGGTGGTATGATTCCGAAAGTGGATTGCTGTGTTGCCGGCCTTAGAGCAGGGGTGAAGAATGTTCATATATTGGACGGACGTGTTGAACACAGTATGCTCCTTGAGATATTTACCAAAAGTGGTGTTGGTACCATGTTCGGTAAGCATTTTAATAGTACAGATTTGGATTAAATAGACAGATAAAATTAGCAGGAAAATGGAGGAAGTTATGAGCGATATTATTTCGACTGGCCAACAGGTCTTTATGGAAAATTATAAACAGTTGCCTTTAGTGCTGGAAAAAGGTGAAGGTAATTATGTATATGATATAGATGGTAATAAGTACCTTGATTTTGTTGCAGGCATAGCAACGAATGCGCTCGGCTACAGTTATGAGCCTTTGAAAACAGCCATCAAAGAGCAAGTGGATCAACTGACCCATTGTTCTAACTTGTATTATAACAAGCCCTCAGTAGAAGCGGCAGCGTTACTTGTTAAGTTGAGTGGTTTGGATAAGGTGTTTTTCTGTAACAGTGGTGCTGAAGCTAATGAAGCAGCACTCAAGCTGGCAAAACGCTACACCAATGTGTTTGTCGATGAGAAGAAGACAAAGATTGTCTCAATGAAGAATTCCTTCCATGGCCGTACGATTGCTACTGTGTCAGCCACTGGTCAAACTAAGTACCATGAAGGATTCTCACCACTTTTCGATGGTGTCTCATATACTGAATTTAATAATATTGATGCGTTAGAGACGATGATTGACGAAGAGACCGCTATTCTGATGATCGAACCTGTACAGGGTGAGGGTGGTATTCGCCCGGCTGAAAAAGAATTCCTTCAAAAAGCAAGAGAGATTTGTGACCAGAAGCAAGTTGTCTTGATTTTTGATGAAGTGCAGTGTGGTATTGGACGTACTGGTAAGTCTTTTGCCTATGAGAACTTTGGCATCAAGCCGGATATTGTCTCATTAGCAAAGGGGCTTGGTGCTGGCTTTGCGGTTGGTGCTATAATAGCTAGTGAAAAAGTATCACAAGGATTTGTTCCGGGGACACATGCGTCAACATTTGGCGGTAACCCAATTGCTACGACAGCGGCTAAAGTGATTCTTGAAGCGTTGGATACAGGTGACTTGCTAGCGCATGTCAACCATGTCAGCGAGCATTTGAAAGCTGGATTGGAACAATTAAGCAGTAAGTATGAAAGCATTATAGATGTCAGGGGTCTAGGACTTATGATGGCAATAGAGATGTCGGAACCGGTAGCGCCTATTGTTATGGCTGCCATGGACAAAGGCCTTTTGCTGATTAATTCCGGTACCCATGTAATCCGTTTTGTTCCACCACTGACCATTGAAATAGAAGAGATAGATGCTATGCTGAGTATTCTGGATAGCTTGTTGGCCAATAAGTAATTTTACATAAACAGGAGGACCTATGAAAGCAAGATTATACCTTGAAGATGGCACCCTTTTTGAAGGGGAAAGCTTCGGTGCGGCAACAACATTGATTGGTGAAGTTGTCTTTAATACCGGCATGACCGGTTATCAAGAGATATTGACAGATCCTTCTTATGGTGGACAGATTGTGACGATGACCTATCCGTTGATTGGTAATTATGGGATCAACAGCATTGATTTAGAGTCGGATCGTGTTCAAGTGTCAGGATTTATTGTAAAAGAGTATTCTGAGATTCCGAACCACTGGCAATCAGAGCAAACTCTAGATGCGTACCTAAAAGAAAATAATATTCCGGGAATTGCCGGCATTGATACACGTAAATTAACTAAAATCATCCGCAGCAGAGGGGCAATGAATGGTGTTTTAACAACGGAACCAATTACGGATGAATTAGTAGCCAAACTTGATGCGTATGAGTTTCCAAGGGATATTGTTGCTCAGGTATCATGTGATGATATCGCTGTTTATGAAGGCAGTGGTCTTAAGGTTGGTTTAATTGACCTTGGGCTTAAGAAGGGTATTACAGAGCAATTGGTGAATCTGGATTGCCATGTGACGATATTTCCTCATGACACAGACATGACGACGGTTAAAGAATATGAACTCGACGTGTTGATGTTCTCCAATGGCCCTGGAGATCCTAAAGATGCACAGAGCGCGATACAATTAGCAAAAGATATGCTTGGCCAGATTCCAATGTGGGGTATTTGTCTTGGGCATCAGGTCCTTGCTTTGGCACTTGGCGCTGATACTTATAAGCTTAAGTTTGGCCATAGGGGTGCGAATCACCCTGTGATTGAAACAGAAACAGGAAAGGTATTCATGTCTTCTCAGAACCATGGTTATGCAGTAGATGGAGATACCTTTACTGAGGAGATGAAAGTGACCTTCCTGAATGTCAATGATGATACAATTGAAGGGCTGTGCTGTGAAACTAATAATGTCACTTCTGTTCAATTCCACCCCGAAGAAGGACCAGGTCCTGAAGATGCCCACTACATATTCAAAAAATGGGTAGACAGCTATAAGAAAGGTGGTACAACCAATGCCTAGAGATATGTCAATAAAGAAAGTGATGGTCATTGGCTCTGGTCCGATTATCATCGGTCAAGCAGCTGAGTTTGACTATGCAGGAACTCAGGCGTGTAAATCCCTTAAAGAGGAAGGCCTTGAGGTTGTACTTGTCAATTCTAATCCGGCTACAATTATGACCGATGACAATATGGCGGATCATGTCTATATTCAACCGCTGACTCTTGAGGCTTTGACTTGGATTATTGAGAAAGAACGTCCTGATGGACTACTCGCTACCCTAGGTGGGCAAACAGGGCTTAATATGGCCGTTGAACTTTCAGAAGCTGGGGTCCTTGAAAAATATGATGTGAAGCTTTTGGGTACACCTTTAGCGGCCATCGATCAGGCGGAGGACAGAGATAGTTTCCGTCAATTGATGATTGATATTGGAGAACCTATACCACAATCTGTTATTGTGAATACTATAGAGGAAGGTATGGAAGCCGCAAAGGAAATAGGGTTTCCTATCATTATTCGCCCAGCCTTTACAATGGGTGGTCTTGGCGGTGGTATCGCTGATGACGAAATATCCCTTAGAGAATTCTTGCATACCGGTCTGATGCACAGCCGTATCAGCCAAGTGCTTCTTGAACGGTCTGTTGCAGGCTGGAAAGAGGTCGAATATGAGGTGATGCGTGATAAGAATGATACAGCGATTATCATCTGTAATATGGAAAATTTTGACCCTGTAGGCGTGCATACCGGCGATAGTATCGTTGTTGCGCCTTCACAGACTTTGACAGATGAAGAATATCATATGCTTAGGACTGCATCCCTTAAGATCATTAAGGCCCTTAAGATAGAAGGGGGCTGTAATGTTCAGCTTGCTCTTAACCCAAAGAGTAAAGAATATATAGTGATCGAAGTGAATCCAAGGGTTAGCCGTTCGTCTGCACTGGCATCGAAGGCTGCCGGTTATCCAATTGCCAAGATAGCGGCGAAGATTGCTGTTGGTCTTAATCTACATGAGATTCCTAATGCCGTAACAAAGAAAACGAAAGCGTCCTTTGAACCGGCCCTTGACTATGTGGTAACAAAGATTCCGAAATGGCCATTTGATAAGTTTGATTATGCGGATAGAACCTTAGGTACTCAGATGAAAGCCACAGGCGAGGTGATGGCCATTGACAGGACTTTTGAAAGTTCCCTGCTTAAAGCCATCATTTCACTCGAAGGTAAAGATACTGGCCTTAGACGTGCTGATTTAATAGCTCTTGACAAGGCAGTGATTCACAAAAAGCTCCATGATGTGGATGATCAAAGAATCTTTGTCATCGCCGAAGCTATGAGGAAAGAAATTTCCGTCGAAGAAATTCATAATATCACAGGTGTGGATGTATGGTTCCTTGAGAAGATTCATAATATCATAAAGATGGAACGACGACTTGCTGCAGAATATATTGATGGTGAGACGCTGCATAAAGCTGAATCCATGGGTTTTACGGATATTGAGATTCAGGCATTGTCAGGCAAAGATTATCGAATAATCGACGCTATTAGAAGAGCTCATGGTATGTATCCGGTCTATAAGATGGTGGATACTTGTGCAGCAGAATTTGAATCCTCAACCCCATACTATTATTCTACTTTTGAGGATGAGAATGAGAATGTTATCAGTAAGAAAGAGTCCATTGTTGTTGTCGGTTCAGGTCCAATAAGAATTGGGCAGGGGATTGAATTTGATTACTGTTCAGTGCACGCGGTATGGGCGATTCAAGAGCTTGGTTATGAGTCTATTATCATCAACAATAACCCTGAGACCGTTAGTACGGACTTTGATATTTCTGATAAGCTGTATTTTGAACCACTATTTATTGAAGATGTCATGAATGTAATTCGTGAAGAAATGCCAAAAGGTGTCATTGTTCAATACGGTGGACAGACGGCTATTAATCTTGCGCCGAAGCTTGTAAGTCGGGGTGTTCAGGTTCTTGGTACTTCAGTGGATTCCATTGACTGTGCTGAAGATAGACGTCGTTTCGAAAGATTGCTTCGTGAACTGGATATTCCACAACCTAAAGGGGTGGCTGTGACTTGTATCGATGAAGCCCTAGAAAGCGCAAAAGAAATTGGTTATCCTGTATTGGTTCGTCCTTCTTATGTCATCGGAGGACGTGCGATGATGGTTGTTTATAACGACGAAGAGTTAACCAGTTATGTAGAGGAAGCAGCTTCCTTATCTGAAGATCAGCCTATTCTTATAGATCAGTATATTGAAGGCACAGAAGTCGAGGTGGATGCTATTGCGGATGGTACAGATATTCTTGTGCCTGGAATTATGGAGCACCTTGAACGGACGGGGGTTCACTCAGGTGACAGCTATTGCGTTTATCCACCACAGAATCTTTCTGAGGAAGTCATAGAAACCGTTATGTCTTATACTGAAAAACTTGCTAAAGCGTTGCGTGTTGTCGGTTTGATGAACATTCAGTTTGTTGTTAAAGACGAATTGGTATATATAATCGAAGTGAATCCAAGAGCTTCACGTACTGTTCCGATTCTAAGTAAGGTTACCAAAGTGCCTATGGTTAAATTGGCTATGCAGACTGTTCTTGGAGAAAAACTTAAGGATCTACCTTATGGTACAGGCTTATATGAAACCAGCAATCTCGTAGCAGTCAAAGCGCCTGTGTTTAGCTTTGTGAAGCTGGCAGGTGTAGACGCTGCCTTGACACCAGAAATGAAGTCAACAGGAGAAGTCCTTGGTGTTGATACAACCTATGAAAAAGCATTATTAAAGGCTTTCTTGGGTGCTGGTTACAGTTTCAAACAGACAGGTAAAGTGCTGTTGTCTGTATCTGATAAAGGGAAAGAGGAATGTCTTGAATATGCGCAGGCTTATGTGAAACGTGGATTCGGGCTATTGGCGACAGAAGGGACAGCTAAGTTTCTGGAAGCTAATGGACTTGATGTTGAAGTCGTAGACATTGCAAATCATAAAAGCTTGCAAGATATGATGAAGACTGGTGAGATTCAGACGGTTATCAATATCCCAACTAAAGGTAAAGATGTAACAAGAGCAGGTTATAAGCTTCGTAATCTTGCGGAGCATCTTGATGTGGCTAGCTTTAGTTGTTTTGATACGATTAAGGCTTGGTTGGTTGCGTATGATACTTATTGTAGTGGTGAAGAGATCGGGTATGATACGATCAAGGCTTATATGTAGATAACTTGGTTGAAGGTCGGCGTTCTCATACCAAAGGGTTCATTCGAAGCCTCAGACAAGCCTGCAGGGCAGTCTAACTCGTTTCGATATGAATCCCTTTGCCATGAGCCCGCCTCGGTTTCGGGTGATACGGCTGTCATCAATAGAGTTAGTCGGAACAGAGTAGAAGCTGGGATTGGGTTTTCATATCGAAACGAGTTAGGCTGCAGAGCAGACCTGTCTGAGGATTCGAATGGAGACCCGATTCCAGCTTCTGCGACCTATTAACGACCTACTTACGACCTCATACCATCAACATAGGATTTGGCTATATTCTGGAAATCAACGATCTACGAGCTTGTAACAATTCCCTAATATTTATGCTACAGCAAACCTTGCATACAAAATACAGTAATATTTACAGCAAATTAATAATATAGTTAAAAAAATATCAACACTTGACAAAATACTAATGTTCAGATAAACTGATTTCAATAGCAAATTAATGAATTAAAGCAATGATGAGGAAGAGTACTTCCAGTGCTGAAGCCAAGAGAGAAAGTGGTGGTGTGAAACTTTCGTGAAGCCTGTAAGGAATGTAGCCTCGGAGCAGTGGACCCAAATCTTATTAACAAGAGAGTAGGCTTCAACGGATGCCCACCGTTATCAGGGCGGTTGTATCGGAGCAATCCCGTATAACATGAGTGTGCGTTAGCAAATTTAGGTGGTACCGCGGAGTGGCCCTTCGTCCTATGAGTCAGGATGAATGGGTTTTTTTGTATTTAAAAATAACGTTGAATCGTCCTGTTGGCTGTAAGATTGTTGAATGGATCTGTTAATGAGAGAGATCCGAATTAAAGATAATTAAGCATAAGATTGGCATATCGTAGCTAAATTAAGTTATGTGCTAAGCCATGAAAGGAGAAGTATATGGAATTGAATGGAGCAGAGATTGTTATTGAGTGTTTGGTTGAGCAAGGTGTTGACTATTTATTTGGTTATCCGGGGGCAGCCACCATTAACATCTATGATGAACTACATAAGAATCAGGATAGAATTACACACATTCTGACATCACATGAACAGGGGGCAACCCATGCCGCTGATGGTTATGCAAGATCCACAGGTAAAGTTGGGGTATGTATTGCAACATCAGGGCCCGGGGCTACCAATCTTGTAACAGGGATTGCGACGGCGTATATGGATTCTGTACCGATGGTTGCTATAACAGGGAATGTAGCCATTAACAAACTTGGGAAAGACAGTTTTCAAGAGGTGGACATTCAAGGGATTACATTCCCAATTACAAAGCATAGTTATATGGTTAAGGATATTAATATCTTGGCAGATGTTATTCGTGAGGCATTTCATATAGCTAAGTCAGGACGTCCAGGACCAGTATTGATTGATATTCCTAAAGATATAACGGTTGAAAAGACTGAATATACCTATCAGGCACCAAAGCCAGTGACTAAAAATACCAATATCAGTATTCCGGATAATGTATATAAACTAATCAAAAAGGCTAAAAGACCAATGATCATTGCTGGTGGTGGTGTAATAAGAGCGGAGGCTAGTGAGCAACTACTTGAGTTTATAGAAAAAACAAACAGTGCTACTGCTAATACACTGATGGGTATTGGAGCGACGCCCCACGAACATCCACTTTATACCGGTAATATAGGCATGCATGGCTCTTTGACATCGAATCGTTTGCTAAATGAATGTGATTTGTTGATGGTTATTGGTGGTAGGTTCTCGGATCGTGTTGTTGGCAATGAAAGTAAGTTCTGTCAAGAAGCTAAAATCATTCAGTTCGACGTGGATCCGGCTGAGATCAATAAGAATGTTCACGTGGATGAATATGTTATTGGTGATATTGAGGTGGTACTTAATGAAATCAATAAGAAGATAGATCAAAAAGATCTGAAAGAGTGGCGCGAACATGTTACTTATATGATAGAAGAGTTCGGACATAAGTATGAAACCGACACAGTTAATGTACCTTATCTTCTGAAGAAAATCGCCTCTAAAATGGGGGATGATGATATCGTTGCCACGGATGTCGGTCAGCATCAAATGTGGACAGCTCAGTATTATCCATTCAACAAACCTAAGACTTTCCTTACTTCAGGAGGCTTGGGAACAATGGGATACGGCTTGGGTGCTGCTATGGGTGCTTCTTTTGCCAATCCTGACAAACAAGTTGTCATGATTACAGGTGATGGCTCATTCAAGATGAACTTCAATGAAATTATCACCGCAGTTAGAAATAAGTTGCCGATCAAGATTTTTGTTATGAACAATAAAGCCCTTGGTATGGTAAGGCAGTGGCAGAACCTCTTTTATGAAGATCGCTTCAGTGCTACAAGCATGACAGAAGATATCGAATATGTTGGGTTTGCAAAGTCACTAGGCGCTGAAGGCTACGTTATCGATAGCTTAGAAGACATTGATACTGTGATGGATGCGGTATTCAGTAATGACAAGGTATGTGTTGTTAATTGCCGTGTTAAAGCTGAGAAGAATGTTTATCCTATGGTGCCGCCAGGTTATGCCGTTCATGAAGCTATTGGTAAGCCTGAGGATCTTGTTAATAGTAAGACGAAATAGGTTTGGCCTTCTCATTCGTTGAGAATTGTTTGAACTTTTGGGAATAAAAGGGTAGAGAATGATCGGTGTATTATTCTTTACTCTTTTATTATATTTTTGTATACTAATACCATGGCTGATGAAGCTACCTGTAGGGAAGCCGTCGATTCCAAGCCATGAGACAGGAAGGAGAATTGCATGCCAATTAAAGTGAAGAGTGATCTGCCTGCTAGGCAGATGTTGCTGGATGAGAACATATTTGTCATGAGTCAAGAGCGGGCTGATACTCAGGACATTCGACCATTGAAGATCGTGATTCTTAACCTGATGCCAAAGAAGCAGGATACAGAGCGACAATTATTGCGTTTGTTAAGTAATTCGCCGTTACAAGTTGAGATTACTTTGCTGAAGCCAGATTCATATGAATCAAAGAATGCCTCGAAAAAACACATGGGTGAATTCTATGCTGTTTTTGAGGATATAAAGGCCCATCGTTTTGACGGGATGATTATAACTGGTGCTCCAGTGGAACAAATGCCATTTGAAGAGGTGGCTTATTGGAGTGAGCTTACAAGAATTATGGAGTGGACGAAGAGTAACGTGACATCCACATTCCATATTTGTTGGGGAGCACAAGCAGGGCTTTATTATCACTATGGCGTTAACAAGTATGACTTGGACAAGAAGATGTTCGGGATATTCCCTCATCGTATCATGAAAGAGCAATCACCACTTCTTAGAGGATTCAATGATACTTTCATGGTGCCGCATTCAAGGCATACTAGCGTAAGTAAAGAGATGATTCTAGCTGTGGATGAACTGGAATTGATGGCGGAATCAGACGAAGCAGGTGTCTACATTGTCAAGTCCAAAGACAATAAGCAAATCTTCGTTACAGGTCATTCAGAATACGAAGCAGATACACTTAAGCATGAGTATGACAGGGATGTAAACCTAGGACTTCCGATAGAGTTACCAAAGAATTACTACCCGGATAATGACCCTACTAAGGAACCGGTTGCGGTATGGCGCAGCCATGCCTATCTTTTGTATGCCAACTGGTTAAATTATTACGTCTATCAAGAGACCCCTTATATGCTTGAAACGGGGGGAGAAAACGTTTGATATACGATATATTTTGTGATCGATGTTGAACTTCAAAGCGTTTGTGTAAAAAACAAGATAAAACGACTTGTAGGTTGTCGTTAATACACGGAAGAAGAGCTATATTGCTCTTCTTTTGTGATGTTTTGATAGTATGATCTAAGTTTACTTAAAGATAATAATAGATTAAGGGAGAGAGGGAATGAAACGAAAAGGAATAATCATTGGGAGTATTATAGTAATAACCACTATGCTAGTTTTATTAGCAGCGAATGTTGTACCGGAAATAAGAGTGAACAACAAGTTAGTTTCCGCATACAAGTTTATAAATAAAGGAAACTACAAGGAAGCAATATTGATATTCGAAAAGGTGCTGGATATAGATAAAAAGAATATTGAAGCTATGTTTGGTATTGCGGATGCAGCAACTGAGCTTGGCGATATTGACTACGCTATCAATATGTATGAAGACATTTTGAATTTTGATAAAGAGAACGGACAAGTTATGTTTAAACTTGCTGAAGCCTATTATCAAAACGCCGAGATTGATGATGCGATTTCAACATTGCGGCGTATGATCGAATATGAGGATGCGGCTAATAATAAGGAAAAAGCCTATTTGTTATTGGCAGATATCTATTCAGCAGAAAACCAAGCGAGTATTGCAGAAATGGTTTTACTTTCTGCACTAGAACTGATTGAGAGCAAAGACCTTGAAGACGAATTAAGGGTTGTTGAGCAGCAAATTGCTGAACAAGACGACAATAATGTTCGTATTTTCAAAGAAGCGCTAAAAGCACCTGTAGCATCTTACTTGTCAGGAACCTATGAAGATAAAATCGATGTAGGCTTAAGCACGGTTGGCGAGTATGATATCTTCTATACGTTAGATGGGAGTGAACCGGATGAATATGCTATGCTTTACGTTGAAGAAATTGAGGTCAGTGAAAGTACACTATTGAAGACAATCACTTATGATGCTGAGACTGCTTCAGTAAGTCCTATTGGGGCTTATAACTATGATATCGTTATTATAGAAGATTCAGAAGCTGTGAATGAATATTTGAATGATAATCCATTGACAGAGACTAATTGGTTAAATCATGATAGTATTGTAGAGGTACGAGAGGTGTTTAACACTACACAGCAACTAATTCAGCAAAACCAGTTAGCGGCGGAATACAAAGAAATCAATCGTGATTATGGGATGGAATTTAGAACTTTACTCAAAGATCCTAATGGTGTAATCGTGAAATACATAGAAGAAGGAGGAACGGAGGACAGTTATCGTCAATCAGAATACTATTATGATATCAATCAAACATTGCGTTTCATTTTTGTTACGGAAGGCGCAGCAAATGGTACAAGTATAGAGCAAAGAATCTATTTTGATGCGTTTGGTAATAGAATTTGGATAAATGTCAAAAAGGAAGGGGAAGGTTATCCAGGCTTTGGGAATTTGCCTGAAGAGAATTATGTCTTTGATCCTTTGAATAGATTTATGCAGTAAGAGGATCAGCTTTTTAACTTATACTATTTATAAAGAAATAAAGGGAGTGTATTTATGAAGAAAACAATGCTAGTTGGAATCTTTTTTTGGTGTCTACTCATGGTAGGGTGTCAGGCAGAATTTGATGCAGATAAAATTGATCCTACCAAGGTTGATATGAGTGATATTGATGCGCTTATTGAAGAAGCTGAGCAAGTAAGTGCTATGGACGGTTTTGATGAAGATGATTTTGAGATTGAGTTGAAGGCAATCAAGATAGTACAGAGTGTCAGTAATCAACAAGGCGATAGTTATAAGATGCTAGTTGGGATCACAGCTGAATACGATGGGGAAGGCTCAGGTCAGTTTGAAGAAGTGTTTGATATGGCTTTGTATAACGCCGATACAGAAGAACTATATATGCCGAATCCTGAAATTAATAATATGTTGGGCAGTGACGATTACCGGAATAAGAGCATTGAGGAAGAAAAGACTACTTATGCTGAGTTTGAATTCATTGCTGATGGATGGACGTTTGACCCGGAGCAAACGCGTTTCTTTCTTAATGTGAGCAATGAAATTTATGAATTTACAGATATCAGTGAATTTATGGATGAACAGGCGTGGTGATGTTCAATAGTAGCTTGTTGTAATGGTAATAAACGTTTGAAAAGAGGTGGATTTCAATGTACTTTTTACTAGTTCTGATAGTGTGGTTACTTGATCAATGGACAAAGAAGCGAGCGGAAGATAATTTGTCTTTATCAAAAAAGAAAATGATATTGAATGACAAAGCCAGTCTGCGTCTTGTTTACAATAGAGGTGCTTTTCTGGGACTTTTTAAAGATAGACCAGTATATTTACATATTTTAACGATTGTTTCTATTATTGTGGTTCTGTTCATTGGAGCTCCCTACTGGCTTTCGGGAAGAGGCAGACTGACTGGTGCAGGCTTAGTGCTTATTTTAGGGGGAGCGTCAGGCAACTATACTGATCGATTGAGACGTGGACACGTCGTTGATTTTCTTGCGTTTGCACCTAAGTATAAGGTTCATTATAATCTTGCTGATTTTGCAATTTTTATTGGCGCTGGGTTCATTGCAATAGGCGCTATTATTGGTGAATGAAAAAAAGCTGATCAAATCGATCAGCTTTTTTCTGATGTGCGCCTGAGTTAATCAATAATATGATAAGAGCGTCAAAAGGTAGTTTCATAAAGAATACGCACAATATATTGTACCTATTCAACCCAACATAGCCTTTTGATGCATTAGTCATAATATCTGTATAAAACTAGGCGAAGATATGATGATTAATATTATATTCTTATGTGCCGTTGAAAAAAATTATTATATTTGTTAATATTTACTAATTGGAGATGTAACTATTGAAGGGAGAAAATACAAATGAAGTGTGAAAAATGTCAACAAGAATTACCAGAGGGTGTTTTGAAATGTCCGAACTGTGCCATAGAAGAAACGATCGAAGAAGAAGCTGTTGCGGTGGACGGTCCTTTAGAGGCAAATGACGAAAATGACGGGCCTTTTTTCAAATATTTCAAGAGTATTAAAGGAATGAGTATTGTCGCGGGTTCAATTATTATTCTGCTTTTAACTGTAGGCTTAGTTAGTGCAGGTGGCGGTAATGTAGAGTATGTAGTGAAGAAGCATGCGTTCACTATGGTAGACGATGAAGAATGGTTTTATGTAGATATTGAGAAGAGTGATTACGCAATAGAAGAAATCGATGATTATATGAGTGGGGAATTCAGTCTGGACAGAAATTGCTACGCGTATATCGATGATAATCAAACTCTGTTTGTCTATGGAAAAGAAGGGTTTGTGGAGATTGAAGATGATGTAGATGTTTTCTCAATATCATTGGATGGTAGTACCATAGCCTACGCAACTGAAACGGATGATTATGAAGCTGAACTTTATGCATACAATGTTAGTTCGCAAGAATCAATAGAAATTTCTGACGAGGCATATGTCGCTGGCAGCTCGCCGATTACTATATCTGTAGATGGTAAGTATGTAGGCTACATGGCAGAATATGATGAAGGTGATAATGATTTTGAAGGCTATGTATGTAAAGTGGGAAGTGAGCCTGATGAACTTGGAAAAAATATTGCTCCGATTGCCATTAGCGAAAAAGCGGAATTGATCTACTATGTTGATATGGATAGCGATGAGTATAATGGAACCCTTGGTGTACTTAGCTCTAAGGATGATGTTGAGCTTGCCGAAGATGTTGATGACTTGGAGTTGATATTTAATGGCGATTTGACGCAACTCATTTATGTTGAAGATGAGACGGCATATTATAGTGAAAATGGCTCTAGTGGCAGTAAACTCGGCAAAACGGTTGACTACATAGTGAATATGTCTGTTGCAAGAGATATGGGGTACACCTATAGTTATTGGGGTACATATATAGATTTTCAGGTTAGGACTTATGGCTACTTAGATTTCTCGGATTGTATGTTGATATATTTTGATGATGAGAAAACGACAATTTCGATTTTGGAAGACAAAGAAGATGCTAATAAGATCATTAGGAAGTGTGATGACTACGCGCTTGCGGGCAATGGCGAGTCTGTTATTTACCTTGAGGATGAAACTCTTTTTATTGTCAAGGACATTATGAAAGGCGATCATGAAGAAGTGATGGATCTGGATGAACCAGTTCAGATTTTTCTGAACCAAGACGCGACAGATATCTATTATCTAAACGAAGATGATGAGTTGATTTATCTTAAAAATGGTGATGAAATTGAGGTGGCTGATGATGTGACTTATGCCCGTATGAATATGGCAAATGATATGCTGTACATGGTGATTGACGAAGAGCTTCATTATTCTAAGAGCGGCAGTGACGCTGAAGAGCTGGATTTAGATGAGGATATCAGTAATTTCTATTTCGTGTATGATAATTTGCTGGTGGTTTATGAGGCTGATAGTAGTGAAAGCTTCTATTATAAGATTAAAAATGACATAGAATTTGAACAAATAAAAGATTGATATTTGACAGGATAAGGGGGAGAGATGAAAAGAAAGATAATCATTATGTCCATTGTATTACTAGTAATAGTAGCAGTTTCGTCAGTATTTCTAGTGAAGAAGTTTAACGATACATCCCTTGAACATAAGCTTGATTTGGCCCATAAGTATTTAAAAAATGGCCAATACGAAGAGGCTGTTTTGACGTTTGAGGAAATCATTGAAATAGATGATGCCATCTTAAAGGCGTATTTTGGCCTGGCTGAGGCAGCAGAAGCTTTGGGTGATTTTGAAAAGGCTGAAGAAGCATTACTGGCTTACATTGAACGTGATGATAACGAAGAAGATGTATATGAATTGCTGGGTAGTGTTCTTGAACAAGGTGGACGCTATGAAGAGGCTGCAGAAGCTTATAAACATGGTGCGGTTCTGGATCATATGGACTATGATTTAATCTCGTCTGCAGTTAATATGTATCTGAAATACGGTGATGTTTCAAATGCAATCGAGTTGCTGGATCAGGCAATCCAGGAAGAAAAAGATGATGAAGATCTCTATTTGAAATTAGCTGAAGTCTATATGGAATATGATAAGACGGATGAATCAAAAGAAATTCTTAGAATGGCTGTGATGAATCTTAAAAGCACATTGGCAGAAGAACAGCTGATCGAGCTAGAAGCGATGGAAGATGAAGATAATGAACTGGGTGTTGTCGATTCAGCTGAAGAGATGTTTGATGAGTTGCCGGATTATGACCTATCGGATATTCTCTTTGATTTAGAGGTTTCATCGACACTAAAAGAAATTGTTCAAGGTAATGAAAAAACTTATTTGCCAACGAATATGTTCGATGGTGATTATTCAACTATCTGGTCAGAAGCAAGTGATGGTAATGGCGTGGGTGAGTGGATTAAAATCAGTAGTGAGGAGTCCTTCGATATTGAATTAGTAGCGTTGACCAATGGATTTGTTAGGGATAATGAAATCTACTACAAGAATAATCGCTTGAAGAAGATGACGCTACAATCCGATAAAGGTGATAAGGCAATACTTGAATTTGATGATGGGCTCTTGGATTACCAAACTTTTGATGTTGATTTCTTAGGTGTCAACAAGCTGACTTTAACAATTGAGGAGGTCTATGAAGGTAGCCGTTATAACGATTTGTGTATTTCTGAGGTTATGATCAATAATCAGGCGCTTACGTTAGATGAACTTAACACGAATATTGTTGATCAAATAAGTAATGATAGCTTTTTTGATGACTTGATTGTAAGCATAGATACTGGGCTTAATTCAGTTGATTATACTGAACTTCGAAATCATTATGATATGAAAGGGCAGGAATCTATGGGTAATTCAGGTTTGATGCGAGATATTTACATTAAACATTACGACGGTACAATGGTCAATGAATTCGTATGGAAAACAGATTCATGGTACGATGAAATCTATTGGTGCTCTGAAGATCAAAGACTAATAGGTACTTCTAGCGGATCGACGGAGGGGAGTGCTGAAACTTTGTATGTGTACGACGGTAGATTGTTTGCAGTAAGAAAATGGACAGCTGAAACACAAAGTGAAACATTATTGAAATTTTATCAGGGTTCTGTACTTAATAATCCCTATGGTGAATTTGCTTCCTTTGATAGTTCTTGGGTTCAAGATGCATATTTGAGTTTGGAGGCGAACTAACCAGAAAAAGGTTGATGCAAAATTGTATGCATCAACCTTTTTCTTTGACTGAGTAATAGCAATCAGTTTTAAATATTACTCATAGATTTTTTTCAAATAATCCATCTTAGCGGTCATATTCATCATCAGGGCATCGACCAGCACTAACGCAGCCATGGATTCAAGAATCGTTACTGCTCTTGGTACGATTACAGGGTCATGACGTCCTTCTATCATCACATCGATATTTTCTCCAAGGCGGTTAATGCTTGGTTGGACGATGTGAATCGAGGCTGTTGGCTTAACTGCAGCTCTAACAACGATGGTGCTGCCATCAGACATACCACCGTAAATACCACCACCGCTATTTGTTTCTTTGATGACGGTTCCATCTTCGTAGTGGGCGAAGTCGTTGTTGTCAAAGCCTTTGCGCTTGGCAACTTCAACACCAGCGCCGATTTCGACGGATTTGATGGCACCAATGGACATGACTGCTTTAGCGAGATTGGCATCAAGTTTGTCAAAGACAGTCTCGCCAAGACCAGCAGGAACGCCTTTGACTTGGAGTTCGATGATACCACCAATGGAATTGCCTTCTTTGATGATGCCATCGACGAATTTACCGGCTTCTTCTGCTTTTTCCATGCTTGGCATCCTAAACATATTCTCGTTGATAGCCTCTTCGTTGAAGTCACTCATATCAACTTCTACGGGACCGACAGAGCGTGTATAGCCTAAGAAATCAATGCCGAATTCTTGCAGAATTTTCTTTGCTATAGCACCGGCGGCAACACGTCCGATTGTTTCTCTCGCTGAAGATCGTCCGCCGCCACGATAATCTCTGTGGCCATATTTTTGATCAAAGGTATAATCCGCATGGCCTGGTCTGTAGACGTTCATAATGTTGGAATAATCTCTTGGTCTTTGGTCTTTGTTTCGTACAACCATGGCAATCGGTGTGCCTAATGTGACACCTTCAAAGACGCCAGAGAGTATCTCGACTTTATCAGCTTCTTTACGTGGGGAGCTGTATTTGTTCTGTCCTGGACGGCGCTTGTTTAATTCAAGTTGAATATCTCTTTCAGCCAGTTTTAGACCAGCGGGACAACCATCGACAACGACACCAACGCCATCGCCGTGTGATTCGCCAAAGGTGGATATTCTAAAAAGTGTACCAAAAATTGATCCTGGCATAATGTTCTCCTTATAGTAATCATCCGAGTATATCCATATAAAGGTTACGGATGAAATGTAACAACTGAGTTTGATAGGTTAAGTTCCCTTGGATAGATGTTTTTTTGACATCGTAAAAATAAAAAAGGAAACCACTAAGATTATAATCAATTTAACGCGATAAAGCAAGTTACTGCTATTTATTGTGGCCCTATCTCATGATATAATTGAACGTACGATGGCTCTGGGATTTGATACGGACCTTTGTAATAGAGCTTGTTAAAACAAGCAGAACATGAGAGGTGACGAGATGTATGACGTAATATTGATTGGTGCTGGGGCGGCAGGTGTTTTTGCGGCTTATGAATTGGTGAAAGACGGTAAAGAAATGGACGTTTTAATGCTTGATAAAGGCTTGCCACTTGAGAAACGTGCATGTCCGAAGATCAAGAACCCAGACCTTCCTTGCCAATGTAAAAGTTGCAGTATAATGGAAGGTTTTTATGGCGCTGGTGGTTTTTCAGATGGTAAATATAATATTACCAATAGTTTTGGTGGTGATTTATACAGATATATTGGCGAGAAAGAAGCTATTGATCTCATGTGGTACGTTGATGAAATCAACTTAAAGATGGGTGGACAAGATGCCAAAATATATGCAACAGCGGATAGTGGTTTGAAAGCAGAAGCGATTAAACATGACTTGCATCTTTTGGACGCACAGGTACGTCACTTAGGTACTGATAGGAATTATGTCATTGCACAGAATATGTATGATTTTATCCATGACAAGATGGACATTAAATTTGAATCCGAAGTTTTTACGATCAATAAAGTAGAAGGACATTTTGTTGTGACAACCAAGGATAAGACTTATCAAGGTAAGAAAGTTGTGTTGGCCACTGGTAGAACTGGATCCAACTGGATTAACAAGGTGTGCGCCCATTTTGGTATAAAGACAGAAAGTAATCGTGTGGATATCGGTGTTAGGGTTGAGTTGCCGGCCTTGGTATTTAAGGAAATCACGGACAAAGTGTACGAAAGCAAGATTGTCTACAGAACTCAAAGATATAACGATTTGGTTAGAACATTTTGTATGAATCCTTACGGAGAAGTTGTCACAGAGAATTATGGTGACATTGTTACAGTCAATGGGCATAGTTACTCTGATCCTTCTAAACATACAGAAAATACTAACTTTGCATTACTGGTAACTAATAGATTTACAGAGCCGTTTAAGAACTCTAATGAATATGGAGAGCACATAGCAAGGCTAAGTAATATGCTTGGTGGTGGTGTTATCATGCAAAGATTTGGCGATCTAGTAAAAGGCCGCAGAAGTTCAGAGCGACGTATGATGAAGTGTTTTACAACGCCAACCCTAAAAGCGACGCCGGGGGATCTGAGTTTGGTTCTGCCAAAACGCCAGCTGGAAGATATTATTGAGATGATATATGCTCTGGATAAAATTGCCCCAGGCACTGCGAATGAAGATACTTTGTTATATGGTGTTGAAGTGAAATTCTACAATTCTAAAGTTGAGGTGGATAGTCATTTGGAAACAAGTGTTGAAGGCCTCTATATACTGGGTGATTGTTCAGGTGTGACACATTCCCTTTCTCAGGCAGCGGCAAGTGGTATTTATGTGGCAAGACGTCTTAAATCGCCGGCGCATACGTGATTATGCCTCTTTTCTTGTCAACTTAAGGCTCAAGTGTTATACTTAGCAGACCTTTGCCTATTCATAATTATGGCTTTGGGATGATAATTTTTCCTGTGATAGATGAGCAGGTGGAAAGTTTTGGGTGTATTCATGTACGAATTATTAAAAAAAGACGGTAAAGCCAAAAGGGCGACCTTTACAACGCCTCATGGAAAAATAGAGACACCGGTATTTATGAATGTAGGTACAGTAGCAGCAATTAAGGGCGGTTTGTCAACCAATGACCTTAAAGATGTCAAATGTCAGGTTCAGTTGTCGAATACGTATCATTTGCATGTAAGAACAGGTGATCAGAAAATACGCCAGTTAGGTGGCCTTCATAAGTTCATGGTTTGGGATCGGCCGATATTGACAGATTCAGGTGGTTTTCAAGTTTTCTCCTTGGCAGGTTTACGTAAAATCAAAGAGGAAGGCGTCTATTTTGCCTCTCACATAGATGGAAGAAAAATCTTCATGGGACCAGAAGAGAGTATGCAGATTCAATCTAATCTTGGTTCGACGATTGCTATGGCGTTTGATGAATGCCCACCGCATCCTGCGACGAGACAGTATATACAAGATTCAGTGGATAGAACCACACGGTGGTTGGAACGTTGTCGTGTCGAAATGGATCGATTGAATGGCCTATCTTCAACGGTGAATGCGAATCAGATGTTGTTTGGTATTAATCAAGGCGGTACCTTTGAAGACATCCGCATTGAGCATGCCAAGACGATCAGTGCTATGGATTTGGATGGCTATGCGATTGGTGGATTGGCTGTTGGTGAAAGCCATGAAGATATGTATCGTATTCTTGATGCAGTTGTGCCGTATTTGCCAGAAGACAAACCAACTTATCTTATGGGGGTTGGAACACCGGAAAATATTCTTGAAGGTGTTGCGCGAGGTGTTGATTTCTTCGATTGTGTATATCCCACACGTAATGCAAGGCATGGACATGTATATACCGACCAAGGCAAGTTGAACTTGTTCAATGCAAAATTTGAGTTGGATGACCGTCCTATTGAAGAAGGGTGCGGCTGCGAAGCGTGTACAACTTACAGCAGGGCATATATTCGTCATTTACTCAAGGCGAAAGAAATGCTTGGTAAAAGGCTTTGTGTGCTTCATAATCTTTATTTTTATAACAACATGATGGAAGAGATTAGAGAAGCCATTGAAGAGGGTCGTTATGAAGCTTATAAGAACGCAAAGATTGCAGGCATGAGGGGCGAATCTAACTAATTTGCTGGGGATGTCTTGACACTAGGCCTGAATATGTGTAAATTATACTAAGACTAAAGGGCTATGCATATAGCATAAGGAGGAAGAAATGAACATAATACCATTGCTTACGGATACTGCAGCAACTGGCTTTAACCCGACGATTCTTATTGTGTGGGGGGCAATGTTCGCTTTCATGTGGTTCTTCTTGATCAGACCGCAAAGAAAGAAACAAAAAGAAACTGAGATGCTTCAAAGTTCTATTGAAGTGGGTGATTCAGTGTTGTTGACAAGTGGTATCTACGGTAAAGTTGTTGATACAGTGAACAATGTATTGATCATTGAGCTTGGGACGAACAAAAGTGTTCGTGTACCTGTACAAAGAAATGCGGTTGTTTCAAAAGCTGAACCGGATCTTAGCATTGCTAAGGATTCAGAAGCGTAAGAAGTAAAAGTTAAGGCTAGAAGAACTTGGGAAACCTTGTTCATCTAGCCCTTTTTTATTGTTTTGTATAAGGTCACGGAAGAAGACAGTGGGGTATTTTATACGTACAAGGTCACGGAAGAAGACATGGGATATTATCTGAAGCCTCAGACATGTTTGCTTTGCAAACGAACTCGTTTCATATAATGTCCCATGCCTTCTTCCGCTCGGTGTCGCGGTGTGAAGTTGTTATCTTTAGTGTCTTTATTTGGATTGATGAGTATGTTTCGATGAATCAAATGTGGAATTCAACAATTCATGCCTCAATCGGATAGTGATCTCAGTTTGTTTGAACGCATGATGATGAGAAAGATGTTCTGCTAGCTTATGGATCCGACTATAATTTGTGAGTTGCTTTTATTTCTAAGTGTGCTTGATACAACTCATCTCGTATGCTGTATGGGATAGAGAGGTCACCGTAGCCGGTGCCTAGGTCTATGCCTGGCTTTATGTCGCCGTGGAAATCGGAACCGCCTGTGACGATTAGGTTGTGGTCTTTGGCTAGACGTTTGATGTATTCGGTTTCGTGAGTTTTATAGGTTGTGTAAATGCCTTCAATACCGCGGAGACCATAACTGACAAGTTCGGTTAGGAGTATGTCTAGTTTCTTTAGGCTAAGACCGTATAAAACAGGGTGGGCAAGGACAGGGACACCGCCGTTTTCGAGGATCATATCGATGGCCATTTTTTGAGTGACTTTTTCCCTTTCGATATAGAAGGGTTTGCCATCTCCAATGTAACGGTCAAAAGCGTGACTCATTCGGTTGACGATACCGGTTTCGACCATTGCTTTAGCAAAGTGGGCTCTGGTGATGACACCATCGTCAGATGTGGCTGTGACATCTGCCATGGTGATGGCCATGCCGGCCTCTTGCATACGTTTGATCATTTTTTCATTACGATGTATGCGCGAGTCGACAATATCTTTAAGTTTGTGGGTGAAGTGATGGTCGCTAGGATCTATGTAATACCCTAGAATATGAATATCAGGCTTGCATATATCTGAATTTGTTGAATATTCGATGCCTGGGATGATCTCCAATTGCGGGTATTGCTGAGCTTGGTTCAGGGCTCTGTTGATCCCATCGACGGTATCGTGATCGGTTACCGCTAATGCTTTAAGAGCTTTTTTTGCAGCGTAGTCAACCAGTGCTTCGGGAGTGTATGTGCCGTCGGAGGCAGTGGTATGTGCGTGCAGGTCGATTGTTTTAACGATCATATGGTCCTCGTTTCTCTAGATAATTACCAGTATAATTCACTGATGATGGAAATCACCATCTTGTATCGGTGGTATGAATATTCCTTAATGAATAATGATTTTCAATTATAAGGTAGTATATCATAAATCGTTATTTTGTACGAGAATGTTTATAGTTCCTTAACAATTCGGTTGTATACTTGGCTATACGATAATAGAGTGCGCTGATGTATCGGTGCTTCAAATTATGAAGTTGAAAGTTGGTTGAAATGAATTTGGATGAAAGCAATGCTGTCTATAAAAAGAACAAATTAAGAAAACGCATACAACGTCATATGTCTTTTGGCAATATGGTGACCTCCATTATGATGTTGTGCTTACTCATTGTGATTGTTACAACTTTGGTTGGCTTTATGGGGAAAGGTTTTACGGACTATACTTCACGTAAGATTTCTGAAGCTGTGGCTGAGTCTTATGAAACCTCTATGAGTCTAGAAGAATTGGAATCCACTGTAGGCGATATCGTCAGTGGTTCTCCTCTCTTAACGGCTGAAGAGTTGGCTGTGATGCGGTCAGAACTTATCGAAAAAGGTGACTTGGCCAATATGCATGAGATTACATTGGCGGATAATCTACTTAAAGGTATGCGCTTCTTTGATTATCGTATCATCATACATGAAGAAGTGATTTATGATTCTTTTGACTCTGTCGCTGAAGAAGGTGGCTTGCTATTTGAGATAAAGAATTTGTTGTTAACGACAAAGATCGTTGGCAGCACAGCCTCTCCGGTTAGAGTTGAAGGAGAACAGGTTGGTGTAGTTGAGGTTAGCTTGAGTTCAGAGCTCTTAGGGATGACCGTCGGACTGATTGGCGCAATGACGTTTATGTTTGTCTTGATTAATACTTTAATCAGTCGGATTATTACATTTCTCACATCAAAAATAATTGCCAAACCATTGGAAGTTCTAGTAGACCAAATGAAGAGTTTGGCCAATGAAGAATTGGAAGACGCTTTTGACACGGTGTTGAAAGTAAAAAGACCTGTTTCAGAAGTTGCAAGCTTGATGTCTTCTACTGAACGGATCATGACTAAGATGTCAGAGTATTATCAGACAACAATGGCTCAAAATGAAGAATTAGAGGCTCAAAGGGATGAATTAGAGTCTCAGCGAGATGAACTTGAAGCGCAACGGGATGAGCTTGAAGCTCAGAATGAAGCGCTTACTGTGACAGGGGAAAATCTTCAATCCATGAATGACGCATATCTCAGTCGTACGTTGAAACTTCAGAATCTTATGGATAATATAGGGCAGGGGTTCATGACTTTTCATCGTGACCTTCGTATTAATTCAGAATATAGTTCCGTTTGTGGTGAAATGCTAAGTCATGAAGGTCAATGTCTGGAGATTCAGGATGTTAATGTTGCAGAGATGCTAGCAGTTGGGGATGAGGAAAAGTCTTTCCTTACAAGTCTTTTGCAGGATATATTTGATGGTTCAGTAAATGAAAGAAAATTACTGATGCCGTTACTGCCTGATGAAGTCAACTTTGATGGGCGGACCCTCTCTGTAGAATACAAAATGGTGAGAGATGAAGGCCTAAAAGATCAAATGATGGTAATCTTGACAGATATTACTCAGACGCGTCAATTAGAGGCACAGATTGCAGGTGAAAAAGAGCGTTTAGAGATGATTGTTCATGTATTGCTAGATATGGAAGGGTTTAGCGAGTTGATGGCGGATTTTGAAGGTTATCTAAAATCGGGTGACTTGATAGAGATAGATACCGATCGAATGATGAGGCGAATCCATACTTTTAAGGGTTCGTTTAGCCAGTATTATATGAACGAAACGGTTCAAGCCCTTAATGTTATTGAGAACAAAATGCAACAGGATAGTCTAAACACCTTGGAAAGTGGGAATATTGACGTATTGATTAACGCTCTTGAAAAGGACGTCAATGTGATTGAAGGTTACCTTGGTGAAGAATTCTGGAAATGTGAGACAAGCTATAATATTACTGAAGAATATCTTCAGAAAATGGAAAACCAGCTCCAAGGAATTTTGCCGGCAAATATATATTGTCAAGTTGACGCGATTTTTAAAAGAATACGTTATCGTTCAGTGAAAAGTATAATGAAGAATATGCCGATTTACACTTTGCAGCTTTGTGACCGAATAGGTAAATCATTAGAGCCTTTTGAAATTACTGGTGAAGATATATATGTAGATTCTGTCAGGTATAAAGAGGTGTTTGACAGTTTGATTCATGTTTTTAGAAATGCCGTGGATCATGGTATAGAAACCATGGATGATCGTCTTTCTTCGGGTAAAAGTATGAGTGCAAAGCTAGCATGTCATGTTTGCACAAGGCTAGATGGTTCACTGGAAATAAGAATTGCGGATGATGGCAGAGGTTTGGATCTGGATGTGATTGGCAAGAAAGCTATATCTTCCGGTGTCGTGGATGAAAAGACGTTCTTATCTATGTCCCAAGAGGACAAAACCAGTCTTATTTTTGCCCATGGACTCACCACAAAGGAAGAAGCAACGAATATCTCAGGACGCGGTGCTGGGCTTGCGGCTGTCATGGAGTCAGTTGACGCTGTTGGTGGGTGCTTAGAGGTGAAATCAGCCGCAGGTAAAGGGACGGAAATCGTTGTTGTATTGCCTTTGGAACAAGATGAAAATTATTCGATAGGGACTGAAGCGTGTTTTGGACACATTATAAAGTCGACAGAACAATTTATGGAACATGTAGGCATGAAAGATGCCAATGTAGATGTCTGTCAAACGAATAAGATGCGGTTCGATCAATTGAATGGTATGATTACGTTAGAAGGTGCAGTGAATGGTGTAATGCTTTTAAGTGGGAACCATCAGTGGCACCAGCAATTGGTGGATCATATCATCAATCACCCTTATCCAGATGCGGATAAGGAAGAAGTGTTTATCGGTGTTTTGACAGAGACCCTCAACCTAATATTAGGAAATGCCCTCGGCTCAATGGAAGAGGACGGCGTTTATTTGGAGATTGGTGTACCGATGACATTAAGTTGCCACGAAGCTGTCATACAATGTGGCTATGAAAATATTTTTAAAGGGACACTTTCGTTTGGTGAAGGTCAGTGTATGCAAGTTTGTTTGTTAACGGATGATGTGACCTGATGGACGAGTAGTGATGAACCAAGGAGGAAACAGATGGCAAAGATATTAGTGGTGGATGATTCCATTGTCATGAGAAAGAATTTGACAGCCATATTAGAAGGGGCAGGACATGAAGTCGTTGGTGAAGCGAGTAACGGCCGACATGCTGTGAGTCAATATAACGAGCTGATGCCGGATGTGGTGACAATGGATATATCTATGCCAATTATGAGTGGTGTGGAAGCAGTCGCGGCAATTATATCAGAGCACCCAGAAGCCAAGATTATTATGATTAGTGCTGTGAATCAGAAAAAGATGGTGTTCGGTGCAATTAAGGCTGGTGCAAAGCACTACGTCATGAAGCCCATTGAGTCTGAAAGCGTCCTTAATGTCATTCATGAAGTGATGAGTGACGGCAATGAAAGGGATGGAATTGTTGATGCGCCAACGACTGAACAAGGTTTTAGTATTGAGAATGTTAATGGGAAATTCATTGTACGTTTCAACGAACATCTGGATGTGAACGATCAAAGTCTTTTGAATATGGCTATTAATGGTATACTATTTATTAAACCATTAAAGGTTGTTTTTGACTTTGGTGATTTGGCGGATGTTGATGATGATATGTTTGCTTCAATATTGGAGATGAAAAAAGCCATTGAACGTGGAGATGGTGAAGTGACCGTGGAAAGCCAGTCGGCATCCATAAGGAGAAAGGCCGGAATATGAACCCTTTAGTACTTTTGATTGGTAATGAAGAGGATATTAATCAACGAGTTATTGACTTGATAGGTCATATTGGTACGATAGAGCATGTCGCCATTCAGTCGTTGATGAGCGCTATCTATGAGCTCAAACCCAGTTGTTTGATAGTGAATACAATGTCCATCTCATCGAAAGTCTTAGGTGCAATCAGCGCAGATGTTGGTATTGAATATCTGCCGGTTATTACAATAGAGTCTAAAGTAGGTACTTCAAGAAAATCCGAACTGGTTGAGCGAAGCTTTTCTGTTTTGTATCAAGAGATGGATATGCTCCTAGAACCTGTTGTTCGACAGGCGTTGATTTTATTTGAACAATACAGTCAATTGCGCGTTGGCTACGAGACTCATGAAGTGATGAACGATGAAATTAAAGGCGCGATGGACATATATCTTGACCCGATTTTAGCAGATAGTGAAAAAGGTCTTTTGTATTATTTTGATCTGATTTACAAGAATAATTTGTATCTAGATAGTCGGCCGACTTGTATTTGGTTGATTAATCAAGTCGCTACCAGTCATTATAGTTGTATGCTCTTTGATCTTAAGGTTGGTGATGTGATTGAGACATTGGTATTTGATGATGAAAGCTACAGCTTAAAACCATTTATGGAAACAGGCTTTTTTATTAACTATGATAGGGGTGCTTTATCTGATATTGTAGAGGTCAAGCAGATTGTTCCTACGAGGCTTATGCGTTATGTGGATGATATTATAAATGCTGCATGCTATGCCAGTGGTAATGACATGCTTATTGCTATGAACTACAACGATCAGATCGTGCAGTCGGATTTGAATATACTACGTGCGCTTACGGTAAAATCTGAGATGATGGTGAGTATCAAGAAACAGATAGCAGCCCTTGATGAATCGTTTTTGTATACCATGAATGCGCTAGCTAGAGCTGCAGAAGGAAAAGATCAGGTCACCGGTAAGCATATCAAACGTGTGAATATGTTTGCCAGTCATGTAGCCAGTCGCTTAGGTATGGGTAAAATGTTTGTTCATCAGATTGAAATATCAGCGCAGATGCACGATGTTGGAAAGGTACTTATTAAGGATTCTATACTCAACAAGCCAGGCAGATTGACCGAAGATGAATTTGCATCGATGAAAGAGCATACTGTCTTCGGACAGCAAATTATCGGTGAGTCTGAACACCTTCAAATGGCTGCGGAGATTGCACGTTCCCATCATGAGAAGTACGATGGAACGGGTTATCCGGATGGGTTGAAGGGGGAAGAGATTCCAATTAGTGCCAGAATTGTCTCTATAGGTGATGTTTATGATGCTTTAAGAAGCCCGCGTGCGTATAAACCAGGCTTTACTCATAAAGAAGCCTGTCAGATCATAATCAAAGGCGATGGTCGTGTTGAACCTTCTCATTTTGATCCTCGTGTGCTTGATATATTCCGAAATGAACATGAGGCTTTTGATCATATATACGAATCATTGAAAGACTAAATATTGTGTGATATAATAAACTGTCCGAGCGGGTGTAAGTACATCTGTAACGATATTAATGAAAATCAGCGATGGAGGTTCATGTGATGAAACATATCAAAACTTTGAACAGCACTGTGCTTAAAGAGACGCTTAAGCATGGTGGATGTGGTGAATGTCAAACATCATGTCAGTCAGCGTGCAAAACACTTGTACAGTTGGTAATCAGTCTTGTGAAAATGAAAAACTCAGATAGTCATATTTTGTGACTATGAACACTAAACTGAAATAGGCCCTTGGGCCTTTTCAGTTTATTTTTGTGTTCTGCGGATTTTTATGCAGAAGAAGAAAGGTATGAAATGATACATCAATATAAAATGGACGATTTGAACATCGTTCTTGATGTCCACAGTGGTTCAGTTCATGTGGTGGACGAGATTAGTTATGAATTGATTGAATTGCTTAACCAAGGTGTTGAAATGGATAAAGCAATAGCAAGAATCAGTTCTAAATACGAGGAAGCAGAAGTGAAGCAAGCAGCATCAGAGGCTGACGCCCTGAAAGCAGATGGCCTACTCTTTGCCGAGGATGATTACAAACAGGCAGTCATTGATTTCAAAGGTAGAAGTACGGTAGTTAAAGCACTGTGTCTGCATGTGGCTCACGACTGTAATTTGACTTGTCGCTATTGTTTTGCCTCGGAAGGTGAGTATCACGGCGAACGGTCTTTGATGTCATTTGAAGTCGGTAAGAAGGCTTTGGATTTTCTGGCTGATCATTCAGGTGCCAGAAAAAACCTTGAAGTTGATTTCTTTGGCGGCGAACCTTTGATGAACTTCGAGGTAGTGAAGCAATTGGTTGAATATGGTCGTTCTATTGAGGGAGCGAAGAACAAGAAGTTTCGATTTACTTTGACAACCAATGGTGTATTGCTAAACGATGAGAATATGGCATTTATGAACGAGCATATGCATAATGTGGTGCTTTCCGTGGATGGCCGTCCATCTGTCAATGACCATATGCGTCCTACGCCAAATGGAAAAGGCAGTTATGACCTGATTATGCCTAAGTTCAAGACTTTTGCTGAAGCACGTCAACAAGAGAATTACTACGTTCGAGGGACGTTCACTAGAGAGAACCTGGACTTTGCGGAAGATGTGCTTCATCTTGCGGACCAAGGTTTCAAGCAGATCTCTGTTGAACCAGTTGTTGCTTCTCCGGATGTTTCTTATGCATTGCAAGAAGAAGACATACCGGCGTTAGAGAAACAGTACGAATATCTGGCAATGAAGAAGCTTGAATATGCGAAGGAAGGTAAGGATTTCAACTTCTTCCATTTCATGATTGATTTGAGCCAAGGACCGTGTGTTGCCAAGAGATTAGCAGGTTGTGGCTCTGGGGTCGAATATCTTGCAGTAACGCCAGAAGGTGATTTGTACCCATGTCATCAGTATGTAGGCATGGATGAGTTCAAGTTAGGTACCGTGGACACAGGCATCGTGAATACAGACAAACAGGGAGAGTTCAAGTCCTGTAATGTCTATGCAAAGAAAGACTGTAATGACTGCTGGGCCAAATTCTATTGCAGCGGTGGGTGCAGTGCCAATGCGTATAATTTCCATGGTGACATACTTGCTACCTATGAGACAGGTTGTTCTTTAGAACGTAAGCGTGTTGAGTGCGCCATATTCCTTAAAGCAAAAGAAATGCTGGCTGAGTAGTGTGAGCCGGTCTATATAAAGAAAGACAATCAATTGGAGGTATTAGAATGAAAGGGAGACATATCACAGCCCTGCTGATTTCCTTGGTCATCATTGTCGCTTCTGCTTATACAGCAGTTGTTGGTTTTGGTGCGTCAGGGACAGGCAGTGCAAAAGACATCAATTTGGGACTTGATCTTGAAGGTGGCGTCAGTATCACGTATACGCCAACCAAAGAAGATCCAACACAGACAGAGATCGATGACACTATTTATAAATTGCAACTAAGATTGGACGAATATGGTTATACTGAAGGGGAAATCTACCTTGAGGGAAGTGACCGTATCAACGTTGATATCCCAGGTGTTAGTAACGCTGATGAAGTGTTACTTGAGATGGGTAAACCTGGTAATTTGACGTTCACAGATGCTGAGGGCACTGTGTGGGTCAGTGGTGCAGATATTGTTGATGCTCAACCGGGATCTGATTCTGAATCTCTAAGTGGTGGTTATCTTGTAAGTCTTGAGTTCAATGATGACGGTGCGTCTAAGTTTGAGTCAGCAACTCAGGCTTTATATGGTGATATTCTTTACATCAACTATAATGGCAGCATATTGATTGCACCAACAGTCAGTGCGGTTATTTCGGATGGTAAAGCAGTCATTAATGGTATAGATAATTACGAAGAAGCTTCAAGGCTGGCGGCCAATATCCGTGTTGGTGCGCTGCCTTTGGAACTTGAAGAACTCAGATCTAATGTAGTAGGTGCAAAATTAGGGCAGGATGCTATTCAGACAAGTGTTAAGGCTGGTTTGATAGGTATTTCTTTAGTGTTCTTGTTCATGATTGTTATGTATCGCATTCCTGGCTTCGTATCAGCTGTCGCGCTTGCGTTTTATGCATCTCTTACAATTGTCGCTCTAAGTGTCTTTGGTATTACATTGACGTTGCCAGGTATCGCAGGTATTATCTTGTCTATTGGTATGGCAGTCGATGCCAATGTTATTATCTTCTCAAGGATTAAAGAAGAAATTGGAACGGGCAAAACTTTGAAGGCATCTGTTAAGTCAGGCTTTAAGAAGGCGACATCTGCCATTCTTGACGGTAATGCGACGACTTTGATTGCGGCTCTAGTACTTTACTTTATGGGTACAGGTACCATTAAAGGGTTTGCCATTACCTTGATGCTTGGTATTGTTATTTCCATGTTTACAGCCATGGTTGTAACTAGAATATTGTTGACCAATACAGTTGGATTGATTAAAGATAAGAAGCTGTATGGCATTGATCGTGGCCATCAACCGATTAAGGTGATCGAGCGCAAAAAAGTGTGGTTCGCTATTTCAGTTGTCATAATTGCCATAGGAATTGTCATGATGCCTGTGCACATGAGTACGAATGGTACTGCATTGAATTATGATATTGAGTTTGTCGGTGGTACTTCAACCCTTGTGAGTGTGGGTGAGGGTAATGGCTATGATACACCTGAAGCTTTGCAGGAGGCGGTAAAGGACCTTGTAGTTGAGGCGACAGGCGATGCAACGCCTCAATTCCAGAATGTCCAAGAACGTGATCAATTCATTATTAAGACTCAGAGTCTAGATACAGAACAAAGGGTAGCCCTTCAACAGGCTTTGACTGATAAGTATAATATTACTTCTGATGATGTAATCAGTGAAAGTATCAGTCCTACTGTTAGTGGCGAGATGAGACGTGATGCCATCATCGCTGTAATTGTTGCAGCGGTTTGTATACTAATCTATGTGACCTTCCGTTTCCACGATTTTTGGTTCGGTTTGGCGGCGGTTATTGCTTTGGTGCACGATATTCTGATTGTGTTTGCGGTATATTCTGTGGGCAATGTGCCAATTAATAACTCATTCATAGCTGCTATGCTTACCATTGTGGGATACTCTATCAATGATACCATCGTCGTATTTGACAGAATTCGTGAAAATATGGGTCTTGATCGTAAGTACAGTAATGCTCAGTTAGTTGACATGAGTATCAGTCAGACTATTTCAAGATCGATTAACACATCCGTAACAACGTTTGTTATGATTCTTGTCTTATATATTTTAGGGGTCGCATCGATTAGAGAGTTTGCTTTACCGTTGATGGTGGGTATTCTTAGTGGTACATATTCATCGATCGTTATTGCCAGTCCTCTTTGGTTTATTTTCAGAACCAAACAAGATAAGAAGTTAGCTCAGAAAAGTTAACGTTGTGATTGTTTTTGTAGATATGTCTGTGAAGCCTCGTCTAATCTGACGAGGCTTTGCTGTTTGTATATATAGGGAGAGAATCCTAGGGAAGGTGGATGAATGGTAGAGAAGATATGGCGTATGCAGGAAGCGGAGGAAGCAATTGTCCAGAACTTGATGGCCTATGGTAAGGTGCCGTATGTCATCGCTAAACTACTTGCTATTCGTGGTGTAGACACTGAAATAGCAATGCAACGTTATTTTAATGTGAGTCGTTCTGGTTTTCATGATCCGTTTCTGATGAAAGATATGGATGTTGCAGTACGCAGAATTTTACAAGCCAGGGACAAAGGCCAAAAGATATTCATCTATGGTGACTATGATGTGGACGGTGTAACAAGTACTTCTGTGCTGTATATGTTTCTGGATGAGATCGGTTGTCAGGTGGACTATTATATACCGGATCGCCATGAAGAGGGGTACGGTATCAACTCTGAAGCGATTACCACATTAAAGGACATGGGCGCTGATTTGATGATTTCGGTGGATACGGGCATTACCGCAGTTGCCCAAGTAGATCACGCGAACGCAATTGGTTTGGATGTGATTATTACGGACCATCATGAATGTCAGGAATTGATTCCACGGGCGTTAGCTGTCATTAACCCAAAACGTCCGGATGACAATTATCCTTTTGATATGCTTGCGGGTGTTGGTGTTACTTTCAAATTAATTCAAGGGATAGCAAGAACGATCGATTTTGAGCCAGCAATATGGAAGTATCTGGATATTGTTGCTGTTGGAACCGTGGCGGACATAGTGCCTCTTAAAGATGAGAACCGCATCATTACAAGACTTGCTTTTGAAACCATGCCAACAACTTGGAATGCAGGGCTTAAAGCTTTGATGAAGGTGGCAGATATGGAAGGCAAGAAGATGACTGCTGGTCGCATCGGTTTTGGTATTGGCCCAAGACTCAATGCTGCCGGTCGTATACGTCATGCCAAGGAAGCCGTTGAGCTTTTTATTGGTCAAGACGAAGAAAGGTGTATTGAGATTGCAACAGACCTGAACCAAGTTAATAAGGATAGGCAGGAGCTTGAAAAAAGAATATTTGAGGAAGCCGTTAATCTTATTGAAAGTCAAATGGATCCAGAAGAGAAACATATCATTGTTGTCGCATCAGAACAATGGCATCATGGGGTTATAGGTATTGTGGCATCCAAGTTAGTGGAGCGGTATTACAGGCCTGTAATTATTCTCGCTATTGAAGAGGGTGTTGCATCTGGTTCTGCAAGGAGTGTTGAAGGCTTCAGCATATTTGATGCACTGCTGGCCAATAAAGATCTATTTGATAAGTTTGGTGGCCATGAAATGGCGGCGGGCATGTCTCTAGCATCCTCGAAAGTGGCACAGCTTGACCAGGGGTTGAATAACTATGCAGAATCAAATATGACGGAAGATATTCTTATTCCTAAAGTTAAGGTGGATATGCCTATTAGTTTGAAAGATGTCTCGGTAGAATTGATTGAACAGATACAAGAGATGGAACCGTTTGGCATTGGCAACAGGGAACCGAATTTCAAATGTGTAGGTCGTGTTAAGACAATTAAGCGTATAGGTAAAGATCAGTCACATCTACGTGTTGAACTAGGTGAATTGGATAGCAAAGTGGGTGTTGCGTTTTCCATGGGGGATGTAAGCGATTGGTTGAGACCGGGACAGGAGGCGTCTTGTGTATGTGGATTGGATATTAATGAGTGGAAAAACAAGCGCAGTGCTCAACTGATGATTAAAGACATCAAGCATGAGGATGGCTTCAAAGAGACAGTGGACAGTATTCTACATGAGCATAAAATTATCGATTATACGGACCAAGATTATAAGGTCGATTGGCATATTGATAGAGACGATTATGCGGAGCTTTTCAGGTACTTGAAACATCTAGATAAGGTCAATGTGTGGCATTTGCACTATGCGGAGCTGATTGAACGTTTTTCAGGCAATGATCCAAAGGGATTGGTAAAATCTTTGATTGTGCTTGAAGTGTTTGCAGAACTTGGCCTTTTGAATTATGAATTAAAAGATATATATTTGACATTTGATTTGCATGAAGGAAAAAAAGTTGCGTTGACAGATTCAAAGCTGTATAATAAATTTCTGTCATAAGGCACCAAATAGGTGTTAGCACTTCAATAGAAGGAGAAAAAAATGGATCTTAGAAATGTTATCAGAGATGTTGTAGACTTTCCAAAGGAAGGAATCGTGTTCAAAGATATCACGACGGTGTTGCAGGATCCGGTTGCATTAAGAGCGTCTATTGATCAGTTCGAGGCTGAATTAGACGGTGTAGAATTTGATTATGTTGTCGGACCGGAATCAAGGGGCTTTATCTTCGGAGTTCCGATTGCTTATAACATGAACAAGGGTTTTGTACCAGTTCGTAAAGCGGGTAAATTGCCCTATGAAACCCGTTCTAAAGAGTATGATTTAGAATATGGTAGTGCTGTTATTGAGATGCACGTCGATGCGATAAAACCTGGTGATAAAGTAGTCATTATCGATGACTTGCTTGCGACGGGCGGTACATCAAAAGCGATGATTGAACTTATAGAAGAACTCGGTGGGGAAGTTGTTAAGCTCGTCTATTTAATTGAGTTGGATTTCCTTGATGGAAGAAGTAAATTGGACGGTTGTAACGTCGCTTCTATCATTCATTATTAACCATTTGAAGAAGCCTTAAGGGGCTTCTTCTTGTTATTATGTAACATATGACGGTGATGATTTTACGGATGACGACGATGACGAATTTGCATGGCTGATAAGCAGTGTGATTCAGCTTGCATTTTACTGGCCTAATCCTTATAATGGATATAATCTACTGGTTATAACAGGGATTATTAATGATGAACATATTTGACATTAAGAACCGACGGAAATGGTGGTCTCATGCCCGAGCAACTTTACGAAGAATTAATAACTTTAATGAAGAAATACCATCCATCAGATGATTTTACCTTGGTGGAAAAGGCTTTTAGAATGGCTTATGACGCTCATGTGGAGCAATTACGTAAGTCAGGTGAGCCATATATTATTCACCCTTTGTCCGTGGCTAAGATTCTTGCAGAACTTGAGTTGGATAAAGAGTCTATTATTGCTGGAATTCTCCATGATGTGGTCGAAGATACGACCTATACACATGAAGATATTGTAAGAGAATTCAATGAAGAGGTAGCGCTGTTGGTGGATGGTGTCACGAAATTGACAGCCATTTCTTACACAACAGACAAAGAACAGATACAGGCGGAGAATTATCGTAAGATGTTCCTTGCAATGGCAAAGGACATTAGGGTGATTCTTATTAAGTTGGCCGACCGCTTACACAATATGAGAACCCTTAAGTTCATGCCGCCTCATAAGCAAAAAGAGAAGGCAAGGGAAACCTTGGATATCTATGCCCCCCTCGCCAATCGACTTGGTATATCCAAGATCAAGGTGGAACTCGAGGATCTTTCTCTTAGATACTTACATGAAGATATCTATTATGAACTGGTTGAGAATATTGCTGAACGTCGTGATGACAGAATCAATAGGGTGGATGGCATTGTAGAAAGCATCAAAGAAGAACTTGCTAAAGTTGATATAAAAGCTACTGTCGAAGGCAGACCCAAGCATTTTTTTAGCATCTATAAGAAGATGGTTAATCAGAAGAAGGATTTGGATCAGATTTATGACCTTTATGCTGTTCGAGCCATTGTTGACACAGTTAAAGATTGCTATGGTGTTCTAGGCATCATACATGAACTATATAAGCCTATTCCAGGGCGCTTTAAAGATTATATTGCTATGCCTAAGCCTAACATGTATCAGTCCCTGCACACGACCCTCTTAGGGCCTGAAGGTTATCCATTTGAAATACAGATTAGAACTGAGGACATGCACCGTACTGCAGAATATGGTATTGCAGCCCATTGGCGATATAAAGAAGGCAATACTATGACGGCATCTCAATCGACCGAGCAGAATGCTGAGCAAAAGTTGAACTGGCTTAAGCATATTCTTGAATGGCAAAGGGATATGTCTGATAACAAAGAATTTATGGATGCCCTTAAGACGGATTTGGATGTTTACACTGAACGGGTTTATGCATTCACACCGACAGGAGATATAATTAATATGCCATTAGGGTCAACGCCTATTGATTTTGCCTATCATATTCACTCGGCGGTTGGTAACAAGATGGTTGGAGCAAGAGTTAATGGCAAGATTGTCACTTTTGATTATGAAATCCGTACAGGTGACAGGATAGAGGTCATTACGTCTCAGAATTCTAGAGGACCTAGCAGGGATTGGCTCAAGCTTGTGAAAAGTTCTCAAGCAAGAAGTAAGATCAATCAATGGTTCAGAAAAGAGTTCAAAGAAGAGAATATCTTAAAAGGCAAAGATCTGATTGAAAAATATGCCAAGTCCAAAGGTTATCGGATGAAAGACTTGATGAAGCCTGAATGGATAAAGATTGTTCAAAACAAATATGGCTTCAAAGATTGGGACGCTGTTTGTGCGGCTGTTGGTCATGGTGGCCTCAAAGAAGGACAGATTGTTAATCGATTATATGAAGAATACCGCAAGATAAAAATGGATGTGGCTGCACCCGAGGAGATCCTTAAGGAATTTGTGGAGCAACCAAGTAAGTCCAGTGGCAAAAAGTCAAAAAGCGGGATTGTCGTTAAAGGTGTTGAAGATTTGGCAGTAAGATTCTCCAAATGCTGCAGTCCGGTACCAGGGGATGAGATTATTGGCTTTATTACTAGAGGAAGAGGCGTATCCATACATCGGACGGATTGCGTCAACATGATTCATCTTAATGAGGTGGAGAGACACAGGCTTATTGATGCCGAGTGGGGCAGCAATGTTGAGACATCCAAAGATATGGTCTATCGTGCAGATATTCAGATTATTGGCAGAGATCGAGATGGTTTGCTTCTAGATGTATCAAGGGTATTGACTGAAGAGAACCTAGCGGTCAAATCTCTTAATGCAAGATCCGTTCAAAAGGATAAGACCATATTTAACGTCACAGTTGAGATTAATCAAGTTGAACAGTTGAATAAGTTGATTGGAAAATTGAAAAAAATTGATGGTGTAGATGACATCATCAGAACAAATAATTAATATTTGTAGTATCGTTTTAGATAAGGATAGAATATGACAGTTAAGAAAATGATTTTAGGCGCATTGGATAACAATGTATATATTGTAACAGGAAATGACAGCAAAAGTAGTGTCCTTATTGACCCGGCGGCAAGCCCTCAACGCATAATCAACTATTTGAATGAAAATGATTTGGTGCTGAAGGCGATTTTGGTTACGCATGGTCATTATGATCATATTGGTGCTGTGGATGACTTATCTAAGTCGTTTGACGTGCCTGTTGTTACGAACCAGGAAGAAGCAGATATGATGGTTAATGCAGATGAGAATCTGTCCCAATTATTCCAAGCAAGTAGCGTTACTGGTACTGCAACCTCCATTATCTCAGAGGGTGCTATATTGGATTATGGTGCGGGTTTGACCTTTAAGACAATAATGGTACCAGGGCATTCGCCAAATAGTGTTTGTTATTACTTAGAGGAGTCAGCCGTTATTTTTACAGGGGATACATTATTTGCCGGTTCAGTAGGCAGAATGGATATGTATAAAGGCAGTCCTGGTGACCTTGTAGTGAATATTAAGGAACGATTGATGGTATTGCCTGATGAGACAGAAGTACATCCTGGACATGGTATGTCCACATCCATAGGGGATGAAAAACAACGTAATCCTTATTTGTAGTAGCAACGATAGGACTTTTTATGAATATCTATTTGAATAATCCAATCTATGAAATTGAAATGCTGACCTTACTTAATGCATTTTATCCCTTTGAGGAAAATAGGATTGGTGAAGTTGAGCAATCTGACTATGTTATATCCATTTTGGAGAATGAGTGTCAGCTTGCTCATTTTCATAATAACGAAATATTGATTAAGAATGTAGTGGATATGCCAACAGAGCTGATTACGGGACTGAAAGTGTCGGATAAAGAAGCTGTTAAAGGACTGAAGAGGTTTTTGAAAAGAATCTTTTATGATCTTCTTTCAGAGGTGACAGGGATTGTTCTGCCCTGGGGAACTTTAACGGGAATACGACCTACCAAGCTTGCTTTCAAGTTATACAAGAAATTTGACGGTGACATAAGTCAGGTGACTAAAGCATTAACGACTTCTTATCGTGTGTCCGAAGTGAAGGCCCAACTACTTGTTCAAGTAATGAAAACAGAACAACCTTACTTGGGAACAGAGCCTAATGAACACAGTATATACATTGGTGTGCCGTTTTGTCCCACCAAGTGCAGTTACTGTACCTTTACATCTTATCAATCAGATAAGTGGAAAGACGCTTATGAAGTCTATGCAGATGCACTGTGTGAAGAGCTAACAGCTGGTGGCGAATATTTTCATAATTGCTCAAGTGTCTATGTGGGCGGCGGCACCCCGACCAGTCTAACAGAAGAGGATTTCGACAAAGTCTTAGCAACGGTGAGGGAACTTAGCGGTGATCGCATTGTGGAGTTTACAGTAGAAGCAGGCAGACCGGACAGTATAAGTACTAAGAAACTTGAAAGTATGAAGCGTTACGGTGTAACAAGAATATCGATCAATCCTCAGACGATGCAGGACGAAACGCTTTCACGAATAGGCCGTATGCATAAGGCGAAGGATATTACAGATATATTCTTTGAAAGCCGTTCTATGGGGTTTGACCATATCAATATGGATTTGATTATTGGACTTCCAGGAGAATCGACAGAGGATATAGCCAATACTTTGAAACAAGTGATTAAGCTATCACCAGAGAGTATTACAGTTCATACTTTGGCGTATAAGCGGGGATCAAGATTAAGTGAATCATCTAAGGTTCACCTAGAGGCTGGGGATGGGCTTATTAAAGAAAGTCTGCTAATGGTTCAACAAGAAATGTTGATGGCTGGATATCATCCTTACTATTTGTACAGACAAAAGCAAATGGTGGGCCAATATGAGAATGTGGGTTACTGTAAGCCAGGGCATGAGAGTGTCTATAATATTCGGATTATGGAAGAGGTTGAGAATAATATTGGCTTCGGTGCCGGTGCAATATCTAAAAAAGTGACTGGTGATAAGATTAAGCGACTTGATCAGCCGAAAGATGTACGAACGTATCTTAGTAAAGTGGATCAAATTATTGAAAAGAAGCGATTGTTTTTTAAATAGCACAAGAATAGAGGCTTCGTCTGATTATCTCCGTCGGCGATATTTCGCTGACGGAGGGAAATGCTCTTTGTTGATAATTGAAAACGCTTCTATTCAGTTGCTCTAATCGAGTAATTTCCTATAGTACAAAAAAAGATCGGCTATAACAAGCCGATCTTTTCCTAAGTACTAAGGATGGTGTCACTTGGGGTAACACCTACCACTTCGGTGAGGAGTTTCGAAGTGGTGAACAAGGTATAATCATGTGCATTTGAAGGCGAACCTTCATTGGAGGTATACATCAACAAATATTGTTGATGCGTTGATGTATATGTGGGGGCATATACATCATTAAATGATAATCAATCTCATGAAAATATCATAGCACTATTGATAATGAGTGTCAATAATATTTGGTGAATTTCTCGAAATTGCTAACGGTTGCTTATGGGTTTAATCTATGCTATGATACACAAAAACTTTACCACATTAAAGGAGTGGCGACCATGTCTATAGAAGTAATGTCAAAAGAAGCGAAGTCTGCATCCATAGTACTGGCAGCGAAAGATGGAGAGAGCAAGAATAAGGCTCTTTTAGCTGTGGCCGAGGCACTGGATGCTCGTAGGGAAGAAATCATTCAAGCGAATGCGAAGGACCTTGATAGAAGTGAGAAAGAAAATCTGGCTGCACCACTACTTAAGCGTCTCAAATTCGATGACCAGAAAATTGATGGCGTAATCGATGGTATCAGAAGTTTGGTTGGATTGGAAGAACCTGTGGGCAAGACTTTAAAGGCGACGGAACTTGATCAGGGACTTGAACTATATCAAGTAACATGTCCAATCGGCGTCATTGGTGTTATCTTTGAATCCAGACCGGATGCATTTGTTCAGATTTCTACATTATGTCTTAAGAGTGGAAACGCCGTTATGCTTAAAGGTGGATCCGAAGCAGCGTTGACGAATAAGATTCTCTGTGAAGTTATTGATAAGGCATCGGTTGAAGCTGGAATGCCTAAAGGTTGGATTGGCCTATTGGAATCAAGAGAAGATGTGGCTGCTATGCTCAAGATGGATGAGGCCATTGACTTGATCATTCCAAGAGGTTCCAATGACTTTGTCCGTTATATCATGGATAATTCAAGAATACCCGTGTTAGGCCATGCGGATGGCATCTGTCATAGCTATGTGGATTCTGAGGCCGACTTGGCGATGGCTGTAGATGTCATCAACGACTCCAAGACTCAATATGTCGCAGTATGTAATGCCCTTGAGACTCTCCTTGTGAACAAGGCAGTTGCAAGTGATTTTTTACCAGCTTTAAAAGAGGTTTTGGATAAGAAAAACGTGGTAATTCATGGTGATGAGACTGTGGCATCCTTTATTGATTGTGTTCTTGCAACCGAGGAAGACTGGGCAACAGAGTATCTGGATTATGAATTAGCGATCAAAGTGGTGGATTCAATGGAAGAGGCCATTGATCATATTAACAAGTACGGTTCAGGGCATACGGATGCTATTATCACCAAGAATGCAGATAAGGCGATGACTTTTATGAACTTGGTGGATACAGGGAATGCTTTCTGGAACTGTTCTACCAGATTTAGTGATGGTTTTAGATATGGTTTTGGTGCTGAAGTTGGTATAAGTACCAATAAGATTCATGCCAGAGGACCAGTCGGTCTCGATGGTCTGCTGATTTACAAATACAAGGTAATAGGCCATGGTCACACTGCAGGGCCATATGCTGAGGGAAGTAAGTCATATACCCATAGGCCGATGGATAAGTGTTTTGAATAAATGCTTGACAAAACCGATTGGTCTTTATACAATAGTTCTAATCGAAATGAAGAAGGACGCTGATTCATCTTCATGGATTTAACACTGTGATAAGGAAAAGTAACTTTGTTCCCTCAGGTACAGGGATTGAGGCCGTGACTGAAAGCTTCAAACTGATATCAAAGTGAAAGACACCTTTGAGTGATGTGGCGAAAAGTAATGAGTAGCCTCATCCGTATTGTCTGCGTTAAGGACTTTCGAGTGGAGATGATTGAATCTCTATTAGGGTGGCACCGCGGGTATATTGCTCGTCCCTGACTAACAATGAACATGTTTAGTCAGAGACGGGCTTTTTTGTATGTAAAGAAACTTATAATTTCATCGCATACAAAAGAATCCTCCGGAGGCAGTACACGACTTCGAAAAGTGTATGTCTTTCGGACTGAAATCGACACACAAAAGCGGCATAAGCCGCCTTTTGTTCTTGAAATTGGAGGAAATACTATGAGCATGAGCGAATCAATGACAGGTATGAAACGTACTCATATGAGTACGGAACTGTCAGACCAAAATATTGACCAAAAAGCGACCGTAATGGGTTGGGTTCAAAAAAGACGTGACCTTGGGGGGGTTATTTTCCTTGATCTTCGTGATCGTACTGGCATCATTCAAGTGGTTGTTGATGTAAGTTCTATCGGTGAAGAAGCATTTGCGAAATCTGAAAGAATTAGATCAGAGTATGTTATCGCTGTTAGTGGTCTTGTTGAGAAACGATCCGAAGAGACAATCAACGCTAACTTAAAGACAGGAACGATTGAAGTCAGAGCAGAAGAACTTAGAATTCTTTCAGATGCACAGACACCTCCATTCCAGATAGAGTCGGATACAGACGTTAGAGAAGATCTTAGACTCAAGTACAGATACTTGGATCTTAGGCGTCCTGACCTTCAACAGAAGTTACTGCTTAGAAGCAAGTTGACACAAGTTACACGTCAATTCATGGCGGAAGAAGGTTTTGTTGATATTGAGACACCAATGTTGACAAAATCTACACCAGAAGGTGCTAGGGATTATCTTGTACCGAGTCGTGTGAATCCTGGTAATTTTTATGCATTGCCACAGTCGCCACAGATCTTCAAGCAATTGTTGATGCTTTCAGGTTTTGACAAGTATTTCCAAATCACTAAGTGCTTCCGTGATGAGGATTTGCGTGCTGACCGTCAACCGGAATTCACTCAGATTGATATTGAGATGTCTTTTGTGAATGAAGAAGATGTCATGGGCATGAATGAGCGTTTGCTTCAGAGAATGTTCAAAGAAGTATTGGACGTGGATATCGAGTTGCCGATTCCAAGGTTGACTTATCAGGAAGCAATGGATCGATACGGTTCTGATAAACCAGACGTACGTTTCGATATCGAACTTACTGATGTTAGTGATATCGTTAAGGATTGTGATTTTAAAGTGTTTAGCGGAGCGGTGAAGAATGGTGGCTCAGTACGAGGCATCAATGCAACAACTCTTGGAAATTTACCAAGAAGACAAATTGATGCCCTAGGTGAAGCGGCTGTAAATTACGGTGCGAAAGGTATGGCATGGATTGCAATCAATGAAGACGGTACGTATAAGTCAGCAATTACAAAGTTCCTTTCTGAAGAAACGGTTGAAGCAATGGTTAAAGCTATGGATGGTAAGCCAGGCGACCTTCTTCTGTTCTGTGCCGACAAGAACGATGTTGTATACAATACCCTTGGGAACCTTCGTCTTGATGTGGCTAAACGCCTTGACCTTCTTAAGAAGGATGTCTTCAAATTCGTATGGGTGACGGACTTCCCACTGGTTGAGTGGAATCCTGAGCAGAAGAGATTCACAGCAATGCATCATATGTTCACTTGTCCTAAAGAAGAGGATATGGATAAAATGATGACAGATATTGGCAGTGTCAACTCTCGTGCTTATGACATTTGTCTCAACGGTTCTGAAATTGGTGGTGGTTCCATCAGAATTCACCAAAGAGATGTACAGCAGCTTGTTTTCAAAGCTCTTGGTTTCTCTGAGGAAGATGCTCAAGACCGATTCGGCTTTATGTTGGACGCGTTCAAATATGGTGTACCGCCTCACGGTGGTCTTGCTTATGGTCTTGACCGTATTGCTATGATTATGACACAATCTGATAGTATCAGAGACGTTATTGCATTCCCTAAAGTGAAGGATGCTTCCTGTCCTATGACTGAGGCGCCAGGGGTTGTTGAAGAAAGTCAATTGGAAGAGTTGGCTTTGGTCATTGATAAAATAGAAGTTGAGTAATTCGGCTTTATTTTAAGGATGCAGAGAATAGACGACTGTACATATGACAGTCGTCTATTCTCATGTTAACGGACATAAGCTTTTAGAGCTATGACGGATATAACGTGGTATAATAAGTGTAGGAGGTGATACAATGGCTGAGATAGGACAAGTCATGGAACAGAGTGGTGACTTCATAAAGGTTAAACTGCAAAGACATGATGCCTGTAATCATTGTAACGCATGTACGGCCGGTGTTGAGACCGAAGAAATGATTTTAGAAGCGGAGAACCTTTGCCAGGCAAAACCAGGTGATTTGGTAGAAATCAGTCTGGAAGAGAGCAATTTTCTATTAGCCGTTCTAATCGTTTATATTATTCCATTGTTTGGTTTACTGATAGGGTTAGGTATTGGTTATGGCATTGGTGGGGTGATTGGTATGAATCAGGAGGTCTCTGCTTTGATTGTTGGGTTTATCGCCTTAGCAGGCACATATTTCACCATCAGAGCTAATGAGAAGAGATTTCATACAAGAAAGTTCAGACCGATTGCGAAGAATATCGTTAAAGGAACCATGTAAACCATTGGTCGTTTGTTGTTTGATGTTCTTATGTGAATTTAAAGAGCCTGCCGTTCATGACTAGTATAGTCCGTTATACTATGATTCATGAATGGCAGGCTCTTATTAATTGCGTTTTGGTGCTAACAGCATTTTGATGGTGTGTATCAACATCATGCCAATGGCAATGGCTCCGGCGATTTGAAGGGTCTCTATTAAGTGAATTACAACACCTTCGTAATCATTGCTAACCACTGCATACAATGTGTTGTACATGCCATTTCCAGGCACGATCGGAATGATGCCGGGGATTTGAAAGACCGTCAGTGGGGCCTTTCTTACAACAGCCAATATATTGGCTAAAATGCTGATAATCAATGTGGCTATAAAACTGCCAAAAACGGCCGAACCAGTCATATCAGATATTAATAAGTAGGCCCACCAGCCTGCACCGCCAGCCAAACCACAATACAGCAGTTGCGTTCTGTTGGTATTAAACATGACGGCAAAGGTGATGGTGGCAAAGAAGGCGGCGATAATAGGTAGTATCATAGTAATCCACCTCCAATGATCATATCAAACATAAAAAGGGCGATACCGACACCGGTTGCTATGGAAGCTGCAATAATGAAGGCATCCAGTATTCTTGCACCGCCTGAAACAAGGTGGCCATAGAGGGTGTCGCGAATAGCATTGGTAATGGCGACGCCAGGTACCATAGGCATAAGAGCGCTAGTGATGATAATGCCCTGATTGCCGTCAAAACCACATATATGCAGTAGAAACATGGCTGTCATTGTTGCAGTAAAGCCACCAATGAGATCGATGAAGAAGTTACTTATACCTTTACCGGATAAGGGCATCTGAATCAATACCAAGACAATTCCAGCGGCAAGGGTTATCAAGAAGTCAATAAGGGAGCCTCCGAGGACAATGGCGAAGAGGGCAGCAGCCAAACTAATGCTAATAAGGCGGATTAGTCTTTTGTAGCCATTCTCGTTAGAGGTGTTGTTAAGGGCTTCGATGCTTTCGTCTAAACTGACTTTCCCGTTGCAAAACTGTCTGGAGATTTCATTGGCAATTTCAATCTTATTGAGATTGATGCTTCTGGATTCTATACGGCGAATGTAAGCGTTATGAGCCCCATCGGCTGCTACCCATGAGGCGAATATGCCGGTAGGTGTCACAAAACATTCAAGCTGAGTTCCGTTACCAGCGGTCAATATGCGACTCATTGTATCTTCAACCCTATAGGTCTCAGCACCGGAGGCCATCATCAATTCACCGATGTCCAGTGCAAAATGCATTAATACTGAATGATTCATAATATATACCTTTTCATGCAAGAATGGCAACATTCCTGAAGTGTTAAGAAATCCTTTCTGTCATTTCCGAACAAAAAACATGAATTGCACAAAAAATGTTCGAGTTTATGCTTTTTTTCTAAAATGACAAGGTTTCATTAGCGTTAACCGTATGATATAATACCACTAGTTCAATAACATATCCAGCCTTTTATCGATTTCTCATGGGCTTTCTATAACAAAATGCGTTGTCGGATAAACCAAGGCTGACCATAACACCCTATGAAGAATGGGTGATCAAACCGGAGGAATTTACTATGTATTCATTTGATGAAGTGAAGAATATTGACCCTCAGCTGGCCGAGGCAATGGAGCTTGAGCTGGGCAGACAAAGAGATAACATCGAGCTTATTGCATCAGAGAACTTTGTTTCTAAAGCTGTTATGGCTGCTATGGGTAGTCCATTGACCAATAAATACGCAGAGGGGTATCCAGGAAAGCGTTACTATGGTGGCTGTAAATTTGTCGACGTTGTAGAGGACCTTGCAAGAGACAGAGCGAAAGAAATCTTCGGTGCTGATCATGCGAACGTACAGCCTAACTCTGGATCTCAGGCGAACCAAGCAGTATTCTTTGCTGTTTTGAATCCTGGTGATACAGTAATGGGTATGAACCTTAATCATGGTGGTCACTTGACACATGGTAGCCCAGTCAATATGTCAGGAAAGCATTATAACATTATCCCTTATGGTGTAAATGAAGAAGGATTCATTGACTACGATGAGGTGATGAAGCTTGCTGTAGAACATAAGCCCAAAATGATTATTGCAGGTGCTAGTGCTTATGCAAGAACAATCGATTTTGCAAAGTTCAAAGAGATTGCAGATGCTTGTGGCGCATACTTGATGGTGGATATGGCTCATATTGCAGGTTTGATTGCCGCTGGTGAACATCCAAGTCCAGTGCCATATGCAGACTTCGTTACAACAACAACTCATAAGACTCTCAGAGGTCCACGTGGTGGTATGATTCTTTGTAAGGAAGAACATGCAAAAGCAATTGATAAGGCGATTTTCCCTGGTATTCAAGGAGGACCTTTGATGCATGTCATTGCTGCTAAGGCTGTTAACTTCGGTGAAGTTCTTTCTGATGATTTCAAAGTTTACCAGAAGCAACTTAAGAAAAATGCATCTGCTCTTGCAGACGCTTTGATTAACAGGGGCTTTAATATCGTATCTGGAGGTACAGACAACCATATGATGCTTGTTGATCTTCAGAATATTGAGATGACAGGTAAGTTGGCAGAGCACCTTCTTGATGAAGTCGGTGTAACTTGTAATAAGAACACAGTGCCTAATGATCCACAAAGCCCATTTGTTACAAGTGGTGTTCGTCTTGGTACACCAGCGGTGACTAGCCGTGGTATGGTGGAAGAGGATATGGAGACGATTGCTGAAGTGATCAGTCTTGCCCTTAAAGACTTTGATGCGAACGCTGATAAGGCTAGAGACCTTGTTAAAGAGCTTGTTGGGAAGTATCCTCTGTACGAGTAGAAGATTGCGTGATTATGTTTTTATCATGCTTCAAGGAACCTAATACTTACCATACCACAACAGTCTGCTCTTGAAACGTCCTGTTTCAAAGGCAGACGGCTTCACATCCGTGTTCCGCTTGCTTATGTGGTAATGGTAAATATTAGAACCCTAACAGCATAATAACAACTGCATCTAGAGTTGAAATTAAGAGCGTCGCAGGTATACTGATTGTATACTTGCAGACGCTCTATTTGTTTTACTTTAGGTTTGGCGTTATTGTTGTTCATGGGTCAAGAAAAAATGGCTATTAAAAAATGACTTCTTTTAAAAGTTCTCTATGGCCTCGTGGAGTTCTTCCCATGTTTCATATAGGGACATGAGTTCTTCTTCGTGGGCTTCTTTTGTGGCGGCAATTTCGCCGGCCCTTACATGATCGGTGTAAACGGCTTCATCGGCAAGTTGTGCGTCGGCTTCTTCCACAAGGGCCTCGAGTTCATGAATGCGTTCTTCAGTGGTGGCGAATTGGTTTTCTAATTTACGAAGTTCAGCTTTCTTGGCTTTTTCTTCTTGCCATGAAAGTTTTATTTCTGTTTCGTTTGGAGCGTTGCTTACGTTTGTGGAAGTGTCTGTTTCTTGTCTGGAACGTTCTTCTACAAACCGATCATAATTGCCCAAGTAACTTCTTATACCTAAGTCATTCAAGTGAAGGATGCGATCGGACACTTGGTTAACAAAGTAACGGTCGTGTGATATCATCAGGAGCGTTCCTTGATAGCCCTTTAATGCGTTTTCAAGGATGTTTTTGGAGATGATGTCCAAGTGGTTTGTAGGCTCGTCCAAAATAAGGAAGTTAGCTTCACTTAGCATTAGCTTTACAAGGGTCAAACGGCCTTTTTCACCACCACTTAGGCTGGATACTTTTTTGAAGACGTCATCACCAGTGAAAAGATAAGAGGCAAGTATGTTTCTTATCTCTCCGTTAGTCATTGAAGGGTAGGCATCACCGATTTCATCCATTAGGTTATTGTTAGGGTCAAGTAATTGATGTTCCTGGTCATAGTAGCCGATTTTAACACGTGCACCTATTTTATAACTGCCTTTGTCGGCCGAGATAAGTCCATTGATAATCTTGAATAAGGTTGATTTACCTGTACCATTATCACCAATTAGGGCGACTTTTTCACCCTTCTTAATATCAAAGGTAAGATCGTTGAATAATGTCAATTCACCGAAGGATTTAGCCATATCAACGACAGTGAGTACATCTTGGCCACTTTCATTTCTAGGCTTGAGGTGAAGGTTCATATCGGCATTAAGGCTTAAAGGCTTTTCAATACGCTCCATTTTATCTAGCTGTTTCTCTCGGCTCTCGGCACGTTTTATGGACTTTTCTCTATTGAAGGATTTAAGCTTTCTTATGACTTCTTCTTGCTTTTGAATTTCTTTTTGCTGATTGTCATAGTGCTTGTAAGCGATCTCCTGATTGTGGGCCTTTTCCTTCATATATTGAGAATAAGCACAGGTATAGGTGGTGGCCTTACCGTATTCAAGGTCGATGGTTTTATTTGTCACCTGATCAAGGAAATAGCGGTCATGAGATATAATAAGCAGTGCACCTTTGTAGGCTTGAAGATAGCCTTCCAGCCAACTGATAGCCTCAATATCCAGGTGGTTGGTAGGTTCGTCCAACATTAGAAGATTCGGTTGTCGAATTAGTTCTTTAGCAAGGGCGACACGGGTTTTTTGTCCACCGGATAGTTTGGCAACTTCTTTTGAAAAGTCGTCTTCTGTAAATCCAAGTCCTTTTAGGACCCCTCGGACTGTACTGTCATACTGGTAACCATCACGTTGTTCAAAAGATTCACGGATCCTATGATAGTCATTGTTTAGTTTCTCTAGTTGTTCAGAAGAGGCGCTATGTGCGTGAATTTTTTCCTCTAAGGCTGCTAGTTCTTTTTGTAGTGCTACCAACTCTTTATCCGCATGATAAACCTCTTGGAAGAGACTTCTTTCACTTTCGGAAAGGGCGTTTTGGTGAAGATAACCTGTGGTGATACCATTTTGCATAAGGATCTGACCGGAATTGGCACTAATCTCTCCAGTAATAATTCGAAAGAGGGTTGTCTTGCCGGCGCCGTTGACACCAACAAGGGCAGTCTTATCTTTTTCATTAATAATAAAATTAATATCTTTTAGCACTTCATCGATGATGAAAGATTTCTTTATATTCTGACATTGTAATAACATGTTCTTCCTCACATAATCTGTCTGTAGTGGCATACTTAACTATCAAGTGCCAATCCTTACAAATGATAACATTTTACAGCATTTAATGGAAGAGAAAGTGGAAAAAGCCTTTAAATGTCGGCTGATATTGACAGGTTCTTAACAGGACACTATAATAGTAAGGTGTGAAAAATACTTTAGAGAATGTTAAAATAGATGAAATGGGGGTACAGGAATGTCTTCTAAGAAAATATCCAATGCCGTAATTAAGCGACTTCCAAGATATTATCGATACCTTGGTGAATTACTTGAGAATGAGGTTGTAAGAATCTCATCAAAAGAACTAAGTGAAAGAATGGGCGTTACGGCATCACAGATTAGACAGGATTTGAATAATTTTGGAGGCTTCGGCCAACAGGGCTACGGTTATAACGTCGATTACCTTTATAATGAGATTGCAAAGATTCTAGGTCTTGAGAACCATTACAGCGTTATTGTCATCGGTGCTGGTAACCTTGGGCAGGCGTTGGCCAATTACACGGATTTCGAAAAACGCGGTTTCGTCATCAAGGGGTTATTTGATGTGAACCCTCGTCTCGTAGGAATTTCCGTCCGTGGCATTGAAGTGATGGACATGGATAATGTTACGGAGTTCGTTCAGAACAACAACATCGATATTGCTGTATTGACAGTGCCAAAGATGAAGGCACCATTGATTGCCAATGAGTTAGTATCCTGTGGTATTAAGGGTATATGGAATTTTGCGCCAGTGGATCTTGAAATCAGTGACAGTGATGTGGTTGTTGAGAATGTTCATTTGTCCGAAAGTTTAATGACCTTGTCGTATAGAATTAAGAATGAAGGCGGCGAGCAGTAGTAACGCATGGTTGAACAAGATCAAGATTTGAAATGTGAATAAGTGGTATAATAAAGCAGCAGACGTGGTTTGCTGCTTTGTTGTAGTTAAGAATATGTATTGATACTTTATGATAAGAGCGTCAAAGGTAGTTCTTTTGATACCTTGGTCACTTAATTAGTATAGGAGATGGCAAGATGGCGGAAAAACCTAATCTTAAAGTTGATCGTCCAGGACATATACTTATTTTGGATGAACAATGGCATAAGCTTTTTGCCGGTAATAAACCGATAAAGATTCAGATGCTTGAAAAGAAATTGACCAAACTTCTGAAAGAACAGGGTAAAGTCAATACGGAATACGAAGGGTATAAGAAGCTGAAAAAGCAGATGATGGATCAGATTGTCGCGAACATGAACAATGAGAGCCATGATGCTGTTGATATGAAACAAAAGAACAGCCGATACATTAAAGATATCAATCGTAAATTCGAACATTTTGAGAAACGTAAAAGTGAACTGCCTGCTGAGATCGATGAGACTAACAGTCAATTGTTGTCAGAAGGCTTGTTTGTCTGCTACAAAAAGATGTTGGATGCAAAGAAACAAAGCGCTACCATGGATGAGACAATTACTCGACTAAAGTCTGAACTGACAAAGTTGGTCGGGGAAAAAGAAGACAACGACCAGTTGATTGCCAGGGCATATGGCTTTATGCACGATGTTGCTGGCTTTGAAGCGATTGAGAAGTTGGATCGCTATTTTTCAGAGGAGAAATAGGATGATCGTAGGTATAGGCAACGATATTATTGAGCTTGAACGAATTGTAAAAGTCATATCAAGAAATGGATTTGTTGAAAAATACTTCACAGAGGCAGAACATCAACTATTTACGGAACGTAAAATGAACCCTTCTACCATTGGTGGAAACTTTGCCGTCAAAGAATCTGTTAGTAAAGCTTTGGGGTCAGGTATTAGAGATTTTGGATTGAAGGACATTGAAGTGCTAAGGGATGAACTTGGAAAGCCTTATATTAATTTATATGGAAAAGCTAAGGTGTTAGCTGAAACTTTAGGTATTCAAAGTTGGCATGTGGCCATTTCTCACAGCAGGTCAGTAGTGACAGCAATGGCTATAGGAGAAAAATGATGGTTGCAGCTACAAGTGATTTGATGAGAGAAATCGATCGGATGACCATAGATGACTATTGCTTGCCGGGTATACTATTGATGGAGCACGCTGCCATTGAAGTGGTTAAGTGTGTCGTTAAGCATAGGGCCTGTGGTGTTGTAACGGTTGTATGTGGTGTTGGCAACAATGGAGGCGATGGGCTTGCAGTCGCAAGAATACTAGATAATAGAGGCTACAAAGTACAGGTGATACTTGCTGGTGATTTGAACAGAATGTCAGCTGATACACGGATGAATTATGAGGCACTTCAACATTTAGGGATTGATATTATAAGAGTCGATTATGAACAAGGGTTTCATGGTGTGCCATTTCAGGTAGAGGGCATAATTGTTGATGCATTATTCGGTGTGGGATGCAACCGCCAACTAGAAGGTTTCTATCGGGACGTAGTTCACTGGATGAACGCATCATCCGCATATACAGTTGCGGTAGATATGCCTTCCGGGATCCATACAGATACAGGTATGGTTATGGGGGTAGCGGTCAAAGCAGACCAAACAATAACATTCACATTGCCTAAGATTGGCCTACTTGTTGGCAAGGGCAAAGTATATGCAGGGTCTGTTACGGTTGTTGATATAGGCGTGCCAGAATCTGTCACGAAAGCTATTGATTATAACACCCATATCATTGACGATGCCACCTTAGCCTTATTACCGGAAAGATTTATGGATGGTCATAAGATGACCTATGGGCGTTTGTTGATTATTGCGGGCTCAGAATCTATGAGTGGTGCCGGTATATTAGCGACAACGGCTGCCTATCGCAGTGGTACCGGCTTAGTTGAAGTTGTAACCCATAAGGATGGTTTGATAGGCTTTTTGAATACGTTGCCTGAAGCGATTGTTCATACATATGAAGATGATTTAGATATAGAGAAAATCGTGGCTTGGTTGGAGGAGAATAAGTCATCATTTACTGGTGTGTTGATTGGGCCAGGACTAGGAAAGGAAAGTTCATCACTTACTTTGCTAAAAAGTATTTTGGCTTTATACGAAGGACCTGTGGTTATTGATGCAGATGGCTTGAATATTATTGCCAGGGATTGTATAGACCTGGCGAAATATCAATGTCCAATAATAATCACACCTCACATCGGCGAGATGTCTCGCTTAATGCATACGTCTTCAAAAGATATTATCAATAATCCAGTACATTTTGCGGACTTATATTCGAGAACAAGTGGTGCGGTTGTTGTTCTAAAGAGTCATAGTACTGTTATTACAGATATTCATGGCGGTACTGCAATTAATGGCATTGGTAATCCAGGAATGGCTACAGCTGGTTCAGGAGACGTACTTGCGGGCATTATCGGAGCGATGGTTTCCCAAGGGATGACAGCTTTTGAGGCAGCTAAAGTCGGCGTTGCATTGCATAGTATGGCCGGCGACAAGGCGTGTGCCACTTATGGACAGAGAGGTTTGATGGCGTCAGATATGATAGAGGGCATCAGTCAGATTCTAAAGCACTATTAGGAGATTAATATGAGACATTATCAGAGAGTGGTGGCAGAGATTGATCTGGATGCCATTGAGCATAATTATAGAGAAATACGCAATTATCTTCCGGCACAATCCAAGATATGCGCTGTTATTAAAGCGGATGGTTACGGTCACGGTGCGGTGCCGATTGCGAAGAAGTTAAATGAATTAGGTGCGGATGCCTTTGCGGTTGCCGCTTCGTCAGAGGCAGTGATATTAAGGAAAAACGGTATTGATAAAACAATACTTGTCCTTGGATACACTTCTGAAGACGATTATTTTGATATGGTCAATTATAATATAACTCAGACTGTATTCAGATTGGATATGGCCCGCAAGCTATCGGATGTAGCACTAGAGATGGGGAAAGTAGCCCAAGTACATATTTTAATGGATACGGGGATGGGGCGCATAGGTTTTATTCCTGATGAATCTTCGTTGAAGATGATTAAAGAAATATCTGATTTGCCTTTTATTTCTGTTGAAGGGATCTTCTCACATTTCGCCAGAGCTGATGAGATGGATAAAGGTCCAAGTGATTTACAGCAGGAGAAGTTTGAAGAGTTCACCAAGCATCTTAAGCAGGAAGGGGTTAATATTGAACGGATGCATTTAGCTAACAGTGCTGGTTTGATTGATATTCCTAAGGCTCACTTTGATATGGTACGGGTTGGCATTGCAACCTATGGCTTATATCCGTCGGAAGAAGTAGATAAGGAGATTCTGGATCTTAGGCCAGCCCTGACTTTGAAAAGCAATGTTATCTTAGTTAAAGATGTACCGGAAGGAAGCCCCATTTCTTATGGTGGCACATATGTTACTAAGAAGCATTCTGTTATAGCTACCATACCAGTTGGCTATGGGGATGGCTATCCTAGGTCACTGTCATCTAAAGGTCACGTACTTATTAGAGGTAAGAGAGCACCTATTCTTGGACGTGTATGCATGGACCAATTTATGGTGGATGTGACTGAGATACAGGGTGTGAAAGAAGATGACGAAGTTATTCTGATCGGTGCATCAGAGGATGAACGTATCACCGTTGAGGAGATTGCTGCAATCATGGGCACCATCAATTATGAAGTGGTATGTCAACTGGGTAAAAGAATACCGAGGGTGTATTTGGAAGATGGGAAACCTGTCATGTCTATTGATTATTTTTGATGAATGCCTTTGACAGTTGCTTTAATGAATACGCTCTAAGACTTTGTTGATTTCATGACGAAATGCTATAGACATTTACAAGTATTTAAGATAAAGTTGAAAGACTGAATTCGTTAAGGAGACATAAATGGTTAAGAAAGAAAATGGAATGAGCAGAGAGATTGAAGCTCATTTTTATCGTAAATTATTTGCTATTGCATTACCGGTGGCTATTCAGAACATCATAACTTCCTCGCTGAATCTGATAGACACATTCATGATCAGTTCGTTAAGTACGGCGTCTATTGCAGGTGTTACAGCAGCGAATAAGTTGTTTTTTTTGCTGTATTTATTCTTGTTTGGTATCAGTAGCGGTTCCGCCATTTTGACGGCACAATATTGGGGTGTGAAAGACATCCCCAACATTCGAAGAGTTCTTGGTATATGTTTAGGATTGGGGTGTGTGGGCGCAGTTGTTTTTGGTGCTTCTGCCATATTCTATCCAGAGGCAGTCATGCGTGTTTTCACGAATCAACCTGGTGCCATTGCCGAGGGGGCTGCATATCTTAGAATTATTGGTTGGAGTTACGTGCCTACAGCGGTCACTTTTGCCTATGTCTTCATTATGAGAAGCACAGGTCAAGTGAAACTACCTGTTATTATTAGTACATTGGCGATTGTTATTAATACCTTTCTGAATTGGGTACTTATTTATGGTCACCTTGGGATGCCAGCTATGGGTGTGGAAGGTGCTGCTATAGCGACAGCTATTGCCAGAGGTGCAGAGTGTATCATTATGTTAGTGATCATCTATAGACATCATGGGGCTGCAGCAGCTAAGATAAGCGAAATGATAGACATTCGCCTTGATTATCTTAAGCACTATAGCATTACGGTGGTTCCTGTGATTGCCAATGAGCTAATATGGGCATTTGGCGTTACCATGTATGACCTTGTCTATGGAAGAATGGGCGAATCTGTTATGGCGGCCATGGGTATAACCAAGACCATAGAACAGTTTGGCATGTTCATGATCTTCAGCTTAGGGAATGCAGCAGGCGTTGTCCTAGGAAATCAAATGGGGACAGGTGATATGACCCATGTTTTTGAGTATGCCAAACGAATTATGCGAATGATGGTTCTATTCGGTTTAGCCATTAGTGTTGTCTTTTACTTGATAGCAGTACCTATGGCGAATTTCTTCAACGTTGCCCCAGAGGTTCGTGAGTACATTATTCAGTGTGTGAGATTGCTTGCATTATCAGCACCATTTAAAGCAATAAATATGTTGGTAATCGTAGGCGTCCTGCGAAGCGGTGGTGATACCACATTCTCCATGCTGCTAGATGGTGGCGCGGTATGGTTTGTGGCAGTCCCATTAGTTGCAATAGGTGGTTTGATACTACATCTTGAGATACGATACGTGTTTATGTTGGCATTGACTGAAGAACTGGTTAAAGCGATTATAGGTCTAAAGAGAATGTATTCACGTAAGTGGATAAAGAATCTTATAGGACAGTAATACCACAGTCAATATGTGTTAATCATAGGGTATCGTAAAGTTGCCAATCTATGAGAATTCTGCTAAAATATCAGAGGATTATTCCATGGGTTTACCCATATTACAGATATAAAGGAGTACGATTATGGCGGGACATTCCAAATTTGCCAATATCAAGCATAAGAAAGAAAAGCAAGATGCCAAACGGGGTAAAATCTTTACCAAGTTAGGCAGAGAGATAATGGTCGCGGTTAAAGAAGGTGGACCGGATCCTGATAACAATTCCAAATTGAAGGACGTTGTAGCTAAGGCAAAAGCTAACAATATGCCGAATGATACGATTGCAAGAAGCATCAAGAGAGCATCCGGTGAAGCAGGTGATGTCAATTATGAAGAAATCACTTATGAAGGCTATGGTCCAAGCGGCATAGCAGTTATTGTTCAGAGCCTTACAGACAATAAGAACAGAACTGCGGCTAATGTACGTCATGCGTTTTCAAAGAACGGCGGTAATCTAGGCACTAGCGGTTGCGTCTCATTCATGTTTGAGAAGAAAGGCCAGATCATTATTGAAAGAACCGATTCGATGGATGAAGACGAGGTAATGATGACGGCCCTTGAAGCTGGTGCGGAAGATATGGTAGCGGATGATGAAATGTTCGAAGTATTAGTGGATCCTGCTGATTTTGGTGCAGTTCATGATGCTTTGTCAGAAGCTGGCTTTGAATTCGCCTCTGCAGAGGTGACCATGCTTCCATCGACGATGACAGCCTTAGCAGATGACAGTGAGATTGCCAATATGGAAAAATTGCTAGACCAGCTGGAAGATGACGACGATGTGCAGAATGTCTACCACAACTGGGAGGCTTAATCCTTATATATAAGTTTAAGTGACTAAGGCGTCCAAAGGTTATGTTGATATTGTATTGATGTGCTTATCATTAAGCAGGATGAATAGGACCCTTACGGGGTCCTATTATTGATTAAGGAAGAGGAAATAATATGTCAAAAATGAATCATATGAAGTCACTGGTCAAGACATTATCTGAGGCGTCTAGAGCTTATTATCAGGAAGACAGAGAGCTTATGTCCAACCTTGAGTACGACAAGTTATATGATGAGCTTGATGAACTTGAAAAAGAGACAGGAACAATACTTGCCGGCAGTCCTACTCAGGTGGTAGGTTACGAACTGTTATCAGAGCTTCCAAAGGAAAGGCATGATTCTCGGATGCTTTCTTTGGATAAGACTAAAGACCGTGAGGCATTGGTTGCATGGGTGGGTAATCAAGAAGGTTTATTATCATGGAAGTTAGATGGCCTGACAATTGTTTTAACTTATGAAGATGGATTGTTGGTAAAAGGCGTCACTAGAGGCAATGGTGAAATCGGTGAGGTCATCACGAACAATGTTAAGGTGTTTGATAACATTCCTCTTAAAATTAATGCCACTGGTACAGTGGTCATCCGTGGTGAAGCGGTGATCAAATATTCCGATTTTAAAGCAATTAACGCTGACTTATCTGTAGAAGAACAATATAAGAATCCTAGAAATCTATGTTCTGGAACGGTTAGACAACTGAATAATGAAGTTACAGCAAAGCGCCATGTGAATTTCTTTGCATTTTCTTTGGTCTCAGCCTATGGAGAGTCATTTGAAAAGAAATCTGAACAGCTTAGATGGCTAGAACAACTTGGCTTTGATGTTGTTCATTATCGGCTTGTTAAAAATGACGATATGCTTGAGACCATTGAATGGTTCGCTGAAGAAGTGAGCGAAAATGATTTCGCTTCTGACGGGCTAGTACTGACATATGATGACATTGCCTATGCACAGAGTCTCGGAGCAACCTCTAAATTCCCAAGACATTCCATTGCCTTTAAGTGGCAAGATGAAATCAAGACAACCACTTTGACAGAAGTGGAGTGGAGTGCCTCTAGAACAGGACAGATCAACCCTGTTGCAATCTTTGAACCAGTAGATCTTGAAGGCACAACTGTTTCAAGAGCCAGTCTTCATAATATCAGTATATTACAGGAATTGGCTTTGGGTCTTGGCGATCGAGTGGATGTCTATAAGGCCAACATGATTATTCCTCAAATAGCGGAAAATCATACTAAGAGCAATACCCTTGTTATACCTGACGCATGTCCTGTGTGTGGTGAAGAGACAGAGATAAGAGAAGTAAAAGACGTCAAGGTTCTCTATTGTAATAATCCCAATTGTGGCGCCAAGCATATCAAGGGATTTGATCATTTTGTCAGTCGGGATGCCATGAACATCGATGGTATGTCAGAAGCGACCATAGAGAAGCTGCTGGCGATAGGTGCATTAAATGAATTATCAGATATTTTTCGTCTCGTTGATTTTAAGGACCAGATCGTTGAAATGGAAGGATTTGGTGAAAGGTCTTACGAGAATCTAATCAAAGCCATTGAGAATGCCAGACATCCTAGACTGGAGAACTTCATCTATGCCCTAGGCATCTTGAATGTTGGTCTAAGCAATGCGAGATTGCTTTGCAGGGCCTTCGATCAGGACATTCATGAGATAATGGAAGCTGAAGTGGGTGCTCTAGAGGAAGTTGAAGGTTATGGTGAAGTTATTGCCAAATCCATCTTTGACTATTTTCATGACCAAGATAAAAGACGGGTAGTTGAAGCGTTGTTGGGATTCATTACATTTGAAGCAGTGGCAGTTAATAATAATGTTCAGGTTCTTGATGGCAAGACCTTCGTTATTACAGGTAGCTTGGAATCCTATGAGAACAGAAAAGCGTTAAAAAATCATATTGAAACTCTTGGCGGAAAAGTAACAGGCACTGTCACAGGTAAAACAGATTATCTGATTAATAACAACGTTAGTTCTACCACTGGTAAGAATAAAAAGGCTCAGGAACTAGGCGTTCCAATCATCAGTGAAGATGATTTCATAGAGATGATTCGGGGCTAGTATGACCCACACTGGGAAACTGTTTTGAGGTGGGATGTATTCCCTTGAAGTCAAATATCATATATGATAGAATGAAACGAAATGCGCACTGTGACAAATCAGAGTGGTAAATCTACTTATGATCGTATACAAAACGAAAAATTTATCGTGTAATTGGTATAGCCGGTGCAGGAGACACGAGGAGGATAGTCTGTGAAGATCACGAAGGAACAGGTCGAACATGTTGCCAAGTTGGCACGTCTTAACTTGACCGAGGAAGAAAAAGAACAGATGACAAAAGATATGGAAGCAATCATTGGTTTTGCTGACCAGATCAACAGTCTTGATATTGCGGATGTCAAACCGACAGACCATGTCATTCCTATTAATAATGTGTTCAGAGACGATGTGATAGCACCATCAATGGACCGTGAGAAATTGCTGAGCAACGCGCCAAATCAATCAGGTGGCTGTTTCAGTGTACCGAAAGTTGTAGAATAGGAGGCAGACATGGCACTATATCAGAAAAAAGTACATGAGCTTGTGGCGATGCTTGCCAGTGGTGAAACCACCAGTGTTGCAATTACCAAAGCTTATTTGGATAGAATAGAATCCGTAGAACCAAAAGTAGGCGCCTATATCACTGTAGATGCAGAAGGTGCTCTTAAGAAGGCGGAAGAAGTGGATGCTAAACGTGCGGCAGGGGAAGAACTTAGCCCGTTAGCAGGAATCCCAATAGCAATTAAAGATAACATCTGTACTGAGGGGCTGTTAACAACATGTGCATCTAAGATGTTGAATAATTATGTAGCACCATATGACGCAACAGTGACGAAGAAGATCAAAGAAAATGATATGGTCATTCTTGGTAAGCTTAATATGGATGAGTTTGCCATGGGATCTTCTACAGAGAATTCTGCTGTTAAGTTGACAAGAAACCCATGGGACCTTGATTATGTTCCAGGAGGAAGTTCAGGTGGTTCTGCAGCTGCAGTAGCCGCTGATATCGCACCTATGACATTAGGATCCGATACAGGCGGTTCTATTAGACAACCGGCGCATTACTGTGGTGTTGTAGGAATGAAGCCTACATATGGACGTGTATCAAGGTTTGGTCTTGTAGCTTTTGCTTCAAGTCTTGACCAAATTGGCCCTTTGACAAAAGATGTCAGGGATTCAGCTTTGGCGCTGAATCTAATCTGTGGGTATGACAGACATGATTCCAGTTCAGCGCCAGTTGAGACACCTGATTTTACATCTTTCTTAACTGGCGATATAAAGGACCTTAAAGTTGCAATTCCATCTGAGTTCATGGGCGAGGGTATACAAGCTGAAGTGAAAGCGAGCATCGTTAAGGTGGCAGAAGAGCTTAGAGCAATGGGAGCGCAAGTGGACGAAGTTCATATGAACATGACTGAGTTTGCATTGCCTTCCTATTACTTGATTTCTTCGGCTGAGGCTTCTTCCAACCTTGCTAGATTTGATGGCATCAAATATGGCCATCAGGCAAAAGAGTACAGTGATCTGGTCGATTTATATAATCAGTCTAGAGATGAAGGCTTTGGCCCAGAAGTTAAGCGTAGGATTATGCTTGGTACTTATGCACTAAGTTCAGGTTACTATGATGCCTACTACAAGAAGGCACAACAGGTTCGTACTTTGATTAAAGATGAGTTTGACAGGCTCTTTAGGGATTATGATGTGGTAATGACACCTACAGGTCCGACTACGGCGTTTAAGATTGGTGCCAAAGTCAATGATCCAATTGAGATGTATTTGAATGATATCTGTACCGTGCCGATTAACATTGCTGGTCTTCCTGGTATTTCGGTGAATTCTGGTTTTGATGACAATGGCCTTCCAATCGGTGTTCAGTTCATCGGTAAAGGGCTGGACGAAGGTACGATACTTAACGTTGCATACGCTTATGAACAGCAACGTACTTTGACCAAAGACAGACCGGAATTGTAGGAGGAACCAATGGCTTATAGTGATTATGAAATAGTGATGGGCCTTGAGGTCCACTCTGAACTTAAGACAAAGACGAAGATTTTTTGTGATTGTAAGAATGAATTCGGTGGTGATCCGAATACCCATTGCTGTCCAGTATGTACAGGGATGCCAGGAGCACTGCCAGTACTTAACGGTAAAGTAGTAGAATATGCTGTTAAAGCTGGTCTTGCTATGGACTGTAAGATCAATCAATTCAGTAAACAGGATCGTAAGAATTACTTTTATCCAGATTCTCCAAAGGCTTATCAGATATCCCAGTTTGATTTACCACTTTGTTATGAAGGTAAAGTGGATATTGATGTTGATGGTGAAATGCGTTCTATTGGTATTACAAGAATCCATATAGAAGAGGATGCCGGCAAGTTGAATCATGAAGAAGAAGGTACCCTTGTTGATTACAACCGTTGCGGTGTGCCTTTGATTGAGATCGTTTCTGAGCCGGATTTCCGTTCGCCAAAAGAAGTGGGTATCTATATGGAGAAGCTTAGAAGCATTCTTCTCTATGCAGATGTATCTGACTGTAAGATGAACGAAGGTTCTCTGAGATGTGATGTTAACCTTTCAGTACGTAAAAAAGGGGCTAAAGAGTTTGGTACCCGTACGGAGATGAAGAATATAAATTCCTTTAACTTTGCTGTTAAAGCGGCTGAGTATGAAGCTAAGAGGCAGATTAAAGTGATTGAATCAGGTGGAGAAATCATTCAGGAGACAAGACGTTGGGATGAAGCCAAAGGTGTCACAGTATCTATGAGAACAAAAGAGGATGCTCATGATTACCGTTATTTCCCTGAACCGGATTTGATGCCGATTATTACCACTGACGAGCAACTTGAGCAGTGGCGCAGTGAACTGCCGATAATGCCAGATGAAAGAATTAAATTGTATGTGGATGACTATCAGATTCCACTAACAGAAGCTAAGCTTCTAGCCGCTTCCAGGCTTATCGCTGATTTCATGGAAGAAGGTGCCTCTATTTCCAAGAATCCTAAGTCAGTAGGGAACTGGATCATTACAGAAGTATTCAGTAGAATATCTGAAGATGTGAAAGAGCAAGGACCATTACCAATCACAGGAACGATGGTTGGAGAGCTGGTTAATCTTATTGAGGATGGCGTGATAAGTTCAAAGATTGCCAAAGACGTTTTTGCTAAGATGTGGGATACTGGTAAGGCTCCAGGTGCCATCGTTGATGAAGAAGGTCTTAAACAGAACAGTAATACAGATGAGCTTAGAGGTATGGCTTTAGAGGTTATTGCTGGTAATCCTAAGCCTGTGGAAGATTACCTTGGTGGTAAGGAAGCGGCGATTCAGTCTTTGATGGGACAGATGATGCGTGCGACTAAAGGTAAGGCGAATCCTAAGATGGTTATTGATCTTTTAAAAGAGATATTGGATGGTATGAAGTAAGAGTTATAGAATAATTATAAGGAAGGTGCTGTTGTCAGTGATTAATTGCTGATGATGGCATCTTTTTTATTGCAATGCCGTGAATGATTTCATAGAGTATCGTTTATAATGTCGCAAACCGAGGTTCGGGGGATTCATTTGAAGCCTCGGACATTTGAGCATAAGGCGCTCAAGAACTCGTTTCATAATGAACACCCCGTACCTCTGTTTACTCTGTTTCGTGTTAGGTAGCTTGATTTAAGTTTTAATGTATCGATTCTGTGAAGTTGAGTGCAAGAATATATCGAAAATGCCACTATTGTTTACATAATATAGTTATGTCTATAATGGTTATGCATACGAAATTACGTTGGTAAACCTTCATGATTTATATTAAGTAGTGTGATGTGGTATCAGCCTCTATTTTAAATGACGTCAAGTAGGCGGTCGTAGCTATCGAAGGCGTGTCGGCTTGTTAGGGTGATGGCTAGGATGGCGGTGAAGTATCTTGTAATGAAGATGGCTACCATGATGGCTATTTGGTATTTTATGGCTGTGATTGGGATGGAGCCACCCAGTATTTGGCCGGTCATCATGCCGGGCAAGGCGACTAAGCCTATAGTTTCCATGGAGGCTAATGTTGGGTTGGCAGAACTTTTTATAGCGTGGTGGAAGTAAGGTCTTAGAGCTTCGGTTCTGTTGGTTGAAAGGCCTAAGGTATAGTAGTATTTTTTTTCTTGATCTTTGATGCGGGTATAAAAACTGCTAATGGCTAATATGTTCCCACTTAGGCTGTTTCCTAAAAGCATACCGCCAATGGGTATTAGGTATTGGGCTTCAAATAGGTTGGTTGATGCCACAACGATCCCAACAAAGAAGAGCAACACAAAGGCATGGGGGACGAAGACGGACAGCCATACAGGTAAGAAAAATGTTTTCATAGGTAAATTAGTGGATTTGAGCATTGCTCTACATGCAACGGTCATCATAAATAGGACATATAGGACATTAACGGTACTATTGTTTAGGTCGAAAAAGTACTGTAGCACGATACCGATGACAGAGAGTTGTAGGGTCATTCTAAAAATGACATAGGCTATGCGTTTGTTGAGTTTCAAACCATTTCTTAGGTTGAAGATCATTGCAGGTATGATGAGCAGGATTAAATACCCTAGATTGGCTGTCGTCATGTTAGGTGTACCTCCCTTATCTGATTGTAGTTTTTCCAGACAGTGTCGTGGGATATGGTGATGACGGTCTGATCTAGGTTGAGTATGGTATCAATGATGGTTGATTTAAGCCTACTGTCAAGGCCTGATGTGATTTCGTCTAGTATCATGATAGGTCTTTTTAACGTGAGGGCGATTGCTAGGGCGACTCTCTGACGTTCACCACCGGAGATACGACTGATTTTTTCATGAATGATTTTGGGAGGCAAACCAAAAGACTGACAAGCCGCCATGAATGATTCTTTGTAATGCTCTAAATGCCGATTGACTTTATAGGAAAAAATCAAGTCTAATTGTTCCTCAACAGTGACATCCTCTAAGTCGGAATCTTGACTGACATAAGCGATTTTGCTTCTGATATCTTTAATGTTTTTTGGCGTGAGCTCTAAGTCATTTATAACAACAGTACCTGAATCCGTCAGTTCAAAACCCATCATTATCCGTATCAGTGTTGTTTTACCTGAACCAGAGGGGGCTGCTATAAGAACTTTTTCACCTTTTTGAATCTGAAGATTGTAATTGTCAAACAGAACTTTATCGTTATAGGACTTGCAGATATTATTAATCTGAATCATTGGTCGACTCCTTGGAAGTATGTATTTACCCAATCATACCAAATTGGTCCATTGTTCGTAAAGAATAATATAATGTAAAGGATTGAAGGATTCTTAGTGGAGTGCATTGATTCAAATCAACAGGTCAAGTATAATGTTTATAGGATATAGAGCCACAGTTGCTCTGACTTTCAATCTACACGATAGATTATGACAGCGAAGAGGTATGTATGAACTTATTCAGTAAAAGTAATTTGACATTGATGAACAAAATTGTATTGGCGTTTGTGGGCTATGTTTCCTTGATTCTTGTTGTCTTTTCATTGATTATTATGATGATTGACAGGGGGCAGGTTAGAGGGGTTATGGGACAATATGCAGACGATGTTTATCAGGATAGAGCTGCATTGACCAGGCTTTGGCTAGAAGAGCGTATTAAGGATGTTCAGGTGCTGGCAGGAACCACCGATGTGGTTGAAATGAATCCAAATACTGCCATGGTGCTACTGAAAAAAGCAGTTGCCAATCACGAAGATGTCTACGGCAGATATTATTTGATAGATACTTCTGGACAAATGTGGGATACCCTAGGCATAACGACAACCATTGCCAACCGTTATGACTTTACTGCTTCAGGTTTAGGTGAGGTTATAGTCACTGAACCAAGCCAAGACAGAACCTTCAAGCAATCAACCATTGAGATTGTCGTGCCTGTCATTAGAGACGATGGTGTTGTTGTTGGTATTCTTGGGGCGACGGTCCTGTTAAATGATCTCAGTGAGCTGGTTTCAGATAATAGCTTCTACACAGAAGGTTCAACATGGATTGTGACGAAAAGTGGCGTTGTGTTGAGTCACAATGATCCAAGTCTACTGGCTACATCTATTTTTGACATAGAAGAAGGCAATTATACAGAGTTGTTAAATACTTTAATTGAAGGTGAGAAATCAACGGCTGAGTTCACTAACGAATCTAAGGAGACAGAATACGTCTCTTTTGGCCCGGTTATGGATGGCGTTGACTGGATTCTTGTCGCAAGTATGTATAAAAGCCAAGTATATTCTGCCGTTTGGCAGATGCTATTGAATTTATCTTTAGTGGTTCTAGTTATTATAATGATCACCTTTCTTGTATCGTGGTTTCTGGCAAAGGATATAACAGCCCCAATTCAATCTTTGATTGAGGTGACGACCAAATTCACTACTGGTGTTAAAGGCATACGTGCGACAATTGACTCAAAGGATGAAATTGGAACGCTGGCCAGGTCCTTCAATAACATGGCTGATACCATTGTAGCCCATACAGATAACCTTGAAGAATTAATTAAAGAGCGTACTTCCATTCTTGCGGACTTGAATTATCAGATTATCAGCAGGAACAAGGAACTTGGCACAATGAATGAGGAACTAGAAAAGACGAATAATAAACTACACGAATTAGCATCAAAAGATATGCTGACTGGTCTGTGCAACCGACATGAGTTCCAACGTGAACTACAGAAAACAATAGAGCTGGTCAATGATGAGAGGGAACAGAATTTCGCTGTGCTCTTCATTGATTTGGATAATTTCAAATATTATAACGATACCTTCAGTCACGAAATCGGTGATTATCTGTTACAGATGGTTTCAGATATTCTGGTTAAAAGTGTCAGGGGGAATGATGTTGTTGGCCGATATGGTGGGGATGAGTTTGTTATCCTTCTAAGGGAAGGGGATTATGAGATGTCAAAGACCATTGCGACCAGAATCCACAAAGCCATATTGGATAAAAAGGGTTTCAAAGAAGAGTTACAGGTTAAGCTTGGGGCGGATGTTAAGATTATGGGTAAAAATATGCTCTCCAGTTCTATAGGTATTGTCAAGTATATGAAGAGTATGGATATTCAGAATGCGGAAGCGCTTTTGGCAAAGGCTGATGAGACGATGTACAAAGCTAAGAAGCAAGGCAAGAGTCGAGTGGTGGTTGGCTGATCATCAACATATGGAGTGGATCGGTAGAGACAATCTGATCAGAGTAAGATGTTTGAATTAAGCTATATCTATATATTGGTGTCCTCTGTTAGAGGACTAAAAACGGGTTACAGACATGTTATACTGTCTGTAACCCGTTTTTGGTGTGAGGGTAAAGTGCTTTGTAATCGTGGCTCTTACAGAGATTCAATCTCTTTCAACCAACTCTTTGACACAGCATCACTTGGCATACGCCAGTCGCCTCTTGGAGATAGGTTGATGGAACCCACTTTGGGTCCATCAGGAAGGCAAGAACGTTTAAATTGTTGTGAAAAAAACCTTCTGAAGAAAGTAGTGAGCCATTTCTTAAGGATGACCTCGTCATATGAATCCTTAAAGGCTATCTGCGCTAGAAGGTAGATTTTCTTTGGAGAGAAACCAAAACGAACACAGTAGTAGAGGAAGAAATCATGGAGTTCATAAGGACCAACCAAGTCCTCGGTTTTTTGTTCTATGTTGCCATGTTCATCAGGTGGCAATAGCTCAGGGCTTACCGGTGTGTCTATAATGTCAAGAAGCACCCCTTTTGATGCGGCATCTACTTGATGCTCTGCAACCCACTGTACTAAGTAACGAACCAATGTTTTGGGAATTGAGGTATTGACGGCATACATGGACATATGATCGCCGTTGTAGGTTGCCCAACCAAGGGCCAGTTCTGATAAGTCACCGGTGCCTATAACAATACCGCCTACTTTATTGGCATAATTCATTAGTATCTGTGTACGCTCTCTGGCTTGGGTGTTTTCATAAGTGATATTATGAATGGATGGATCATGCCCTATATCAAGGAAGTGCTGCTCACAAGCGGCTTTGATATTAATTTCGTGCAGTGTACAACCAAGGTCATTTACCAAAGTGCAAGCATTGGTATAAGTCCGGTCAGTGGTACCGTAACCAGGCATTGTTATTGCAATAATATTCTTTCGATCCATACCAAGTAGGTCGAAAGTCTTTGTACATACCAACAAGGCAAGGGTTGAATCCAAGCCGCCGGATATGCCGATAACGACAGATTTACAGCTGATATGCTCTAAACGGGTTGCAAGACCTTGGGCTTGTATGGAGAAGATCTCTTCGCATCTTTCACTGCGTTTTTGGAGATTTGAAGGAACAAATGGATGAGGATCAACATATCGATTGATTTCCAGATGTTTAACCTCTATATCAAAGGTACAGCGAATTGGTTGATTCTGACCTGTCAGGTTCAAATCACCATATGTGACCAATTTTCTCCGGTCAGCTGCCAGACGTTCAAGGTCAACATCAGCGGTGGTTAACTGGGCATTTAGTTGAAAACGTTTGTTTTCACTGAGTATAACACCATTTTCGCTGATCATGCAATGACCGCCAAATACAACATCGGTGGTAGATTCACCGTAGCCTGCTGAGGCATAGGCGTATGCTGTAACGGTTCTTGCTGACTGACTGTTGACAAGCGTGCGTCGATAGCTGCTTTTTCCAACCAGATCATTGCTTGCTGAAGGGTTGAAGATCATCAGAGCGCCGGACTGGGCTAACGTATTGCTAGGGGGCTGGGGTGTCCATAGGTCTTCACAGATTTCGATACCAAAGCAGATATCTTTGTGATATTGATGTTGATATAACAAGTCTGTGCCAATGGGTATCTGTTTGCCCTGAATCACCACATATTCATCAATCAGTTGCTTCCCACTGGCAAACCATCTTTTTTCATAGAATTCACTGTAATTAGGAATGAATTGTTTCACAGTACCGCCAATGATCGTGCCCTTAGATATGACAAAAGCAACATTGAAAAGGCCGTTGGTCAGAGGGACAGGGCAGCCAACGATTGTAACAATATCCTTGTTTTCTGTAGCTTTTCTGATTTCATCCAGGGCTATAAGAGAGTGGTCCAACAGATGTTGTTGGTGAAAAAGGTCATTACAGGTATAACCGCTGATTGACAGTTCTGGAAAGACGACGATTTGGACGTCTTGCAAAAGGGCTTTTTCAATAATTGCCACGATTTGTGACGTGTTATGAGTTGTATCAGCGACTTTGGTTCTTATGGTCGCTGTGCCAATGCGTAAAAATCCGTTGTTCAACATTTGATCTTCCTTTTATGTTCATTTTGTTATGTGCCAATAGTTATCGTTATTCTAACATATATATATGACAATCAACAACGAATATACGATGTAAAAGTCTTAAGATAGTTGTATTTAGGTGAAATATTATGTATGATAATGCCAGTACATAATTTTAACAGCAGTGTCGTAACAGTGCGAAGAGAGAGGTAGACTATGAGTATAGTTTTGAAAATGGATGTCCAGAAGAAAATTGCTATCGTGGCACATGACAACAGAAAAAAGGACCTTATAAAATGGGTCGCAGACAATAAAGAAGTTCTAAGTACTCATTTCCTGTTTGGGACAGGGACGACAGGTACTTTGATATCAGAAGCAACTGGTTTACCGGTTAGAACATTTAAAAGTGGTCCACTAGGCGGTGATCAGCAGATAGGTTCCCGTATTACAGAGAATGATATTGACTTTATGATTTTCTTTTGGGATCCACTTGAGGCACAACCACATGATCCAGATGTGAAGGCATTGCTGCGTATTGCGGTATTATATGATATTCCAATTGCCATGAATCAAGCGACATTAGATTTCTTGTTTTCTTCTGCTTTGATGGAAAAGGAATATGATCGTGTTGTCATTGACTATAATCAACGTCTTAATAGACACATTGATCTTTAAGCTGTTAGAAGCATATCGCTTAGAGTATCAAATTTATTACTCGTGAGCATCTGTTGGGGAGCAGGTGCTCATAATAAGGAGTTGTTATGAAAGAAAAGCTGATTTATGGCAGTTTGATCACTGTGCTTATTATCATATCCGGTTTCTTATATATGAACGAAAAGCATGGTGATGAAGTTGAAATAGTAACAGAAGCAGCCTTATCTGACGAGGTTACAGACGTCATAATACCGGTAGCAACAGTCGTTGTATACATAACGGGGGAAGTGATTAACCCTGGTGTCTACGAAGCATATGAAGGACAAAGGTTATATGAAATGATTGAAATGGCTGGCGGTTTTACTGAGGAAGCTTCGGAATCATCACTTAACCTAGCAAGAAAAGTGTTTGATGGTGAGCAAGTCCATGTTCCTTCATTAGAAGCGGTTACGGCTGCAGAAGTGAAGGTGACACAGAATAAAATCAATATCAATCAAGCCAATGTAGATGAATTGATGGAACTGACTGGTGTTGGTGAAGCGAAGGCAGAAGCCATCATAGAATATAGAACAAATAATGGTCCTTATCAACGAATAGAAGACATCATGAATGTGGCTGGTATTAAGGAAGCTATGTTTAATAAGATCAAGGATGAGATTATCATCTGATGGAGTGTTTATGAGTAAGAAGATATTAGTAGTAGACGATGAAAAATCAATTGTGAAAGGCATTAAATTCGGCTTGGTTCAAGATGATTATGAAGTCGAAGTGGCATATGATGGTGAGGAAGCATTGGAAAAGGTGAAGGAGGGCGATTTTGACTTAGTGGTTCTTGATGTCATGCTGCCTAGGCTTGATGGGCTTAGTGTCTGTCAACAGATACGAGAATTTTCTAATGTGCCTGTAATCATGTTGACAGCCAAAGGTGAGGATATGGATAAGATTCTTGGTCTTGAATATGGGGCCGATGATTACATGACCAAGCCATTCAATATATTGGAGTTAAAGGCGAGAATAAAGGCAATACTTAGACGTTCTCAAAGTGGCAGCAAAAGTCCAGAAGATGATTACAAAGTACTCACATCCGGAGAGATTCGGCTTGAAGTGGAGAGTCGTCGTGTATTTGTGACAGATACTGAAGTTAACCTTACTGCGAAAGAGTTTGATTTGCTTGAGCTATTCCTGAATCATCCAAACAAGGTTTACAGTAGGGAAAATCTGCTTAATGTTGTTTGGGGCTACGACTATCCAGGTGATGTCAGAACTGTGGATGTGCACGTGAGGCGTCTTAGGGAAAAAGTTGAACCTGATCCTAGTGAACCGGCATATATTCATACGAAATGGGGCGTAGGCTATTATTTCCAACATGAGTAAAAAGCTTCTGGGAAGCATTCGTACAAAACTCTTCTTTGCACTCTTTGTCATCGGTGTTGTGCCACTGACGTTGTTGACTGCGTTGGTGTTTGATTCTTTGAGGCAGGATTTTAATGAACAAATGACAACGGAGCTATTATGGCAAGCCAATACCATTAGTACCAGCTTGTCTGTAGATGATTATTTGGATAATACCAGCCACACAGTCTTTCTTGATGATATTCAGGCGGTGATTTCGCACAGGTTCATAATCATCAATGTTAAGGGGGAGGTTGTATACGACACCAATGATATTGATAGTGGGAAGATGTACAGTTCTACAGAAGTGCTTCGAGTTCTTCAAGGATTAGATCGATTCATTGTTAATGGGGGTGATGATTTCATTACCGTCTATACACCGGTACATGATACCAATACCAACGCAATTACAGGATTGGTATTAATCGTTGGAGATGCCAGTGAGATAGAAACAACCATTGTGCGTCTTAGAAGTTTGATTGGTTTGTTTTATGTTGCCATATTGCTTGGCGTGATGATCTGCAATCTCTATTTTTCCACCATCTTAACCCAACCAATAAAAAAATTCCTGTACCATATACGTCGAATATCTCAGGGGCATATACATGAGCGTTTAACGATTAAAGGAAACTATGAAATTGAAGCGATCGGTGAGGCGGTCAATACCATGTTGACTACCATTGAAGAAATCGATCACTCCAGGCAACAGTTCGTTGCAAATGTATCCCATGAGCTTAAGACACCTCTTAGCTCCATGAAAGTTCTTGCTGAATCCTTGTTGCTCCAAGAGAATGCGCCAATTGAATTTTACAGAGAATTCATGGAGGATATAAGTTCAGAAGTGGATAGAGAAACCCAGATTATCAATGATTTACTGACTTTGGTAACTCTGGACCAAACAGAAAATCAATTGAACTTGTCAGCGGTGGATGTGAACCATCTCACCGAACAGGTTTTAAGGATGCTTAAGCCGGTGGCTGAGCAAAAAAAGGTAACTCTGGAGATAAAGAGTTATAGGGATATCACTGCTTTGATGGATGAAACAAAGTTTTATCTTGTCTTAATGAATTTAGTGGAAAACGCAATTAAATACAATCAACCAGCTGGGAAAGTGACTGTATCCATCAACGCCGATCATAGGGATATGATCCTAAAAGTTATTGATACAGGTATTGGTATCCCGGAGGATAGTGTCAGTAAGATTTTTGAACGCTTTTATCGTGTGGATAAGACGCGTTCTAGAGACACGGGTGGCACTGGGTTAGGGCTGAATATCGTTCATAAGACCGTGCTCCTTCTTGGAGGGACAATCAAGTGTTCAAGTATTGAAGATCAAGGGACAACATTTACTGTACGACTGCCTTTGACGCAGGTGGTTTTGCCGGATGAGCTGTGATGAATTTACAGAATCATTTCATAGTTATTTAATACATGAGTAGAGCTTCAGTAATATCTCAACGATACAATAGGTTTATGATGAAGATACGGTTATTTTTAATTGGGATGATAATATTACTACTGACAGCATGTAGTCATACAATATCTCAAGAAAGTGTGGAGAAAACTGAAAAGACTGTGCTGGCTGTTTTTTTGCTCAATCAGAGTTCGGATGCATTGGTTGAAGTTTCAGTCGATGACATGGGTGATACACTTGATGAACGGATATGGCATATATTAGATATACTGAGTATCGGTGATGAAGATGCAGGTTATATGCCCACGATTCCAGAGGAAACCCTTATCCTTGGGGTACAGGTTTTAGGTGATGGGGTTCGTCTGGAGCTGAATCCTAATTATGATGCAGTGGATGATGTTCAGTTGCTTATATGCCGTTCATCATTGATTAAGAGCATAACTGCTTTGGAAGAAATCAGTTACATTGAATTCTATGTGGATGGCTTGCCATTGAAGGATGATAACGGCAAGGTATATGGACCTTTTTATGAGGAAGACATCATTACAGCCAATCTACACGCAGATGATGGCCCAATGACACATAATATTATCCTGTATTATCCTGATGAGGATGGCGAATGGCTAGTACAGATCAATAGAGAAATTGCTGTCAGACCCTCTGAGAATATTGAAAAGAAGATTATAGAGGCTCTTATGGTGACAGAAAGTGATGACATGATTTCACCTATTCCCGACGGGACAGAGGTTCGAAATGTCATGGTTCAGGATGGTATTTGTTATGTGGATTTCAATGACGCTTTTAGACTGAATCATTATGGCGGCTCTACGGGTGAACTAATGACTGTATACAGCATCGTCAACACCTTAACTGAACGTTCGAACATCAGTCGTGTACAGTTCATGATTGAAGGAGAGAAGACGGACTTCTTTAAAGGACATTTGGATTTCAGTCAACTGTTTGAATATAATATTGAATTGATCTATAAGGCATCGAATGATTCGAAATGATGGAACAAAGGATTAGGTGACAATAGTTAAATAACCAAAAGTTAATGACTCGGGGGAGTATATGAAACGACCATTGGTATATATTGCAGCTGCTGTTATAGCAGCTTTTTTTCTTATGCAGGTAGGTAGTTGGCTGATAGTTTGTCTCGGTGCTATCTTAATATCTCTTTTTAAATTATCAATTATACAACTGAATAAACGTTATCTTGTTATGAGTTTTATACTTCTGGTAACATTAATCTATCTCTATGGAATCAACCATAAGTATGAACTCGATAAAGATATTATTAAGTCTCAAGAAGATTTCAAAGGGTCTGGATTTGTTTATGAGGTTAATGACTATGGCGAAGGCTATAGATATGTTGTCACGCCCTGGTATGATTATGATGGCAATGAAATGAGATTTAAGCTAATACTGAATAGTGCCAATAAATATCAATTGGGGGATGAAGTATACTTTGAAGGCGAGGTTACTATTGGTACAATCGGCTATAACGAAGGGAGCTTCGACTTAGAGGCCTACTATAAACAAAATAGTATTATAGGCTCAGTTCAAGGAGTAGATAGGATCATAGAACCACTTGCCAGATACTGGCTAAAACGTGAACTGGGAAAGTTGAAAGAAAATCATTATTCAAGGATTCGTAGAGTTATGCCGACCGTGTATGCCAATATGCTCGCTCCGATGGTATTTGGGCTGGATACGATGGATGAAAGCATTGAACAGAGTTTTCAAGACGCAGGTGTTATACATATAGCAGCGATTTCAGGACTCCACGTGACCATCATTGTCGGAATTTTATCTACAATCTTATCATTCGTGACTCGTGATACCAGGAAGACAGCTTGGGGTCTACTGGTTGGTGTTGTGATTTACTGCATTTATACTGGAGCTCATCCTTCGACGGTCAGGGCTAGCATTATGATTGGTATTTATTTACTACGGCACTTATTCTATAAAAGATATGATAAAGCGACTGGTATGGCTGCGGCTTTTTTGATGATGAGTCTATTTCAACCCCTTCAAGTGTTAAGTCCTGGTTTTATGATGAGCTTTTCAGCCGTTGCGGGTATCTTCTTCATAGCGCCTAGATTATATGTTCCTCATAGCCTTAAGGATCATAGGTGGGTACAGTCAATACAGATGATGATAGGTGTTCAGATAGGGGTAGCGCCGGTGTTGATTTATTACTATAGACAGATGGCCGTTTATAGCATTTTAGGGAATCTGTTGCTGGTTCCGATAGTGGGTTTTGTGATAACCATGACTATTTTGGTTATCTGTGTATCCTTTATTTCAATGACACTTGCGGAGTTCATATCTGGTTCCGTTTTTTGGATGTTAAACTATATGAGATCTATGGCTGCTTTTATATCGACGCTGCCGGCAAGTACTATGGCTATTAAGTGGCCAGGTATAGGCGTTGTTGTCTGTTACTATGGCTCTGTGATACTATTTATACTGTCAAGGAAGCGTGAAGCTATTAGTTTGATGGTTGTTGGCATGACTATCTTTGTTTTATACAATTACACAGATTCAGGAAAGTTGGTTATTGATATACTTGATGTTGGTAATGGCGATGCCATCGTCGTCCAATATGAAGGACGTACGCTGATTGTAGACGGCGGTGGTCAGATGGGCAGAGATGAGGCTAATGTGGGCAAGATTGTGTTGCTGCCATATCTTAAGTACCATGGTGTTAATCAGGTTGATTGCGCACTGATTTCTCATAGTGATTATGACCACATCTATGGTATAATCGAACTCATGGATTATGTCCCTATAAAAGAGGTTGTCTTATCATCGGTCTATCAGCATTATGAGGATGAGCTTATAATGCTGTTGAAAATTAAAGCTGCCCAAAAAGGTACTCGAATTAACTATGTAGCAGAGGGCGCGGAACTTACTCTTAATGATATGACCATCAATGTGCTTGCACCCCTAAGTGACAAAGTCCAAAGTGACAATAATAGTCACTCTTTGGTGTTTAAATTTTCAGTGGGTGACTTTGATATGTTATTTACTGGGGATATGAATGCTGAGGTGGAAAGCCTTATGCTCACCAATGATAGAAGAGCACTAGAAGGTATAGATCTGTTGAAGGTAGCGCATCATGGTTCCTCGACCAGTAGTTCGGAAGAGTTTCTTAAGGCGGTGAAACCGAGTGTCGCATTGATATCAGCAGGGCGGAATAATTTTTATGGACATCCGAATAAAGCGGTTGTAGACAGGTTGGCAATTTATTCTGGGACTATTTATTCAACACAGACAAACGGACAGATTAAGATTGTTTATAAGAACGGACATTACTCCGTAACAAAGCGTATGGAATGAGGCATATATGGAAGCTTTAAAAAGAATGTTAAAAGACGGTGATATTAACCGAGTGATGATTTTCTACGGACCAGAGAATTTCATGAGGGACTTTTACCTTAAGAAAACGCTAGAAGCAATTATTGGCGACGGTGACCTTACCATGAATTATGATTTGTTTACTGATAAGAAGACAAACCTGGCAGAGATACAGGATAGCCTGGAAACGATGCCGTTCTTCGCTGATCGACGGGCGGTTGTATTGCGAGACCTTGACTTGTTTGGTAAGAACAACATCAGCAATGATTTGGCGGAGATTATCACTAATCTGCCTGATACAACTTACCTTATTATTGATGACGCTTCGTTAGATAAAAGAAAGAAACTATATAAGACAGTCAAGAAATTAGGTCATATTGTAGAATTTCCATACCTGAAAGAAGGTGAGTTGGTTAAGTATATTGCCAGAGGACTAGGCAAGCATGGCATTAAGATCAATGCTCAGACTGCAAGTTATATGATTCATTATGTTGGTGGTGATTTGACTGTGATGCATAATGAGGTTGAAAAGCTTGTAGGTTATCTTGGGGATTCAGATGTGGCTACTGCTTCAGACATTGAGGCCATCTGCCAAAAGAGCATAGAAAGCAAGATTTTCGAGTTGGTGGACTGTATGGGCACTAATAAGCGTGAAAGAGCTCTGAAACTTTATCATGATCTATTAAGGTCGAAAGAACCTGCCAATAGGGTATTGTTTATGCTGACGAGACAATTTCGACTGATCTATAAGTCCAAGTTGATGAGTGGGGAAGGTTTGGCTCAAGGGGAAATAGCGTCAAAATTAAAGGTACAGCCTTTCATAGTAAAGAAATCTATCGATCAAGGCAGAACATTTAATCTAGCTCACTTAGAAGGGGCGATGATAGATGCCTTACAAACGGAAATTGATATTCGTACAGGGACCTTCTCGCCGGATTTTGCAGTCGAACAGTTGATCATCAAGTATAGTGGTTAACACGTATAATTTTTATAGTATAAAAAAAGACGCCGTAGTGGGCGTCTTTTAAACTCTTAAACAAATTAAGCCATTTTATTGTAAGCTTTGTTAAGATTGGATACTTTTCTAGCAGCTGTTTTCTTGTGGAAAACGCCTTTAGTTTCAGCTTTATCGATAAAAGAAATCGTTTGCTTGAGTTGAGCTTCTGCCGCGGATTTGTCTCCAGCTTCAACCAATGCTTGGAATTTCTTAAGTTCAGTCTTGATACGTGACTTAGTAGCTTTGTTGCGCTCAGTTCTGATTGCAGCCACTTTAATTCTCTTTTTCGCTGATTTGATATTTGCCATTGTTTTCACCTCCAAATATTGGTTATTGTTTAAATCGAAGCGGGGAATAATCGCTTAATGTCATTTAAACAGACTATATCATATTAGTTGATGAGAAGCATAATGTCAACACTTTTCAACATAAAAAAATGAAGAAATTTTCTTGTAAGGTGATATAATAGAGACACAATCTGTAGGACGTTGGAGGTGAATTCTATGATTCGGTATTTTGACCCTAAATTCAAGCATTACAGAAAACATTATATACTACAGTCACTGATTGCCACTTGCATCATTTTCACTATGTCCTTATTCATAGATGTGCTCTTACAAACGACCATTATTGCTTCTGTCAGTGCTTCTGTGTTCATACTTTACACTATGCCAAAGAAGCGAGTCAGTAGAGGGCGCTATCTCTTCGGAGGTTACGCTATTGGTTCCATCATTGGTATGCTTTGTCACCAACTATGGTATATTGATGTTTTTATAGTGCATCATGTGTTAATAGCGGTTGCGGTTGGTCTGACCATATTTCTCATGGTTATTACCAATACAGAGCACCCGCCGGCAGCGGCATTGGCTTTTGGGTTGACTGTAGAAGGGGCTACGTTGTTTACGATTATTGGTATCTATATTAGCCTAATCATTATATTTATGGGGAAAAAGCTTCTTGGAAAATGGCTGATTAATTTAATGTGAGAATATATTTTACATATTAAATTCAAAGCAACTCTTTGACGTCATATTTATGTCAATTCTTGGAGAAGATAATGGTCTTTTCGTTTGAAAGAGCTGAGCTATAGCTATAATCATCGAATGTTAAAGCTTTTAGAGCATCAATGGTATTGGTTTGATTCAGTACCATTTGATGAAGCAGCATACCTCGCGCCATTTTTGAATAGGTAGCCAGATTCTTATATTTACCATCCTGTAGTGTTCGGAATCCAACGGTGATTTTGTTCCCACTCACCATTTTGCTGAACTCATTGGAGGCTAAGTCGATGATCAAGTCTTCAGAAGTGAAAAGTTGATCCATCTCTTTTTGCCAATAATCATAAAGTGAAAGACCAGAGGGTTTCATCTTCATGTCAAGTCGGTAAGGGTGGATACCATCTAGAGGTCTTAAGGCGCCGTATTTTGCTGATAGTATGAATAAATGATTGTTGAGATAATTAAAGGCGGTCTCGTCGTATGCACTTAAGTCAAAATACTTGAATACCAATCCTGTATATGCAGCTACGGCCTGTTTGGGTTTGCCAGCAGGGAATTCTTTAATCATACTGATGGAGTCATCTAGAAGGTTGTCTTTAATCTGCATCATATCAGCGATGGCCTTTTTTGACATACGTTTGAGGCGGTTGTTCAAACGTATGGACTCGGCAGTAAATAGAGGGGTCGTCATTGGACCGTCAAATGGCTTTTGGAAATCCTGGGTCTTGCTAGGGGATAATATGATTTTCATAATTGCTCCTATTCAAGTTTTTCTTATGTGTCTGTAGGTATTCTACTGAAAAATACCGGACAAATCAAGGTGCTTCTTATTTTAAAGAAGGTGTCTATGCCATTGAACAAAGAAGGTGGCTATGCTATAATAGCAAGCTGTAGTATTATGAGTATGACCTTAAGGTCACTATTGTATGATGGCTAGGTAGCTGTCAGTATTTATGTTGCGTTTGAAAGGAAAGAACAACGTGTCAGAGATTAAACAGGAAAATATACGTAATTTTTCGATTATTGCCCATATAGACCACGGAAAGTCCACTTTGGCTGACAGAATCATTCAGTTGACAGGACACTTAACTGAAAGGGAGATGTCCGAACAGGTTTTGGACAACATGGATCTTGAACGGGAGCGTGGCATTACAATCAAAGCTCAGGCTGTACGTCTGATTTATAAAGCAAAAAATGGTGAAGAGTATATCTTCAACTTAATCGATACACCTGGTCATGTTGACTTCAATTATGAGGTGTCCAGATCCTTGGCCGCTTGTGAAGGGGCGATTCTGGTGATTGATGCTGCACAAGGTATTGAAGCACAAACCTTGGCGAACGTATACTTAGCTCTTGAACATGATTTGGAGATTCTACCAGTTATTAATAAGATTGACTTGCCATCTGCAGATCCTGAAAGGGTTATTCAGGAAGTAGAGGACGTTATCGGACTTGAGGCAGCTCATGCGCCAAGAATATCTGCTAAAGAAGGTTTGAATATTGAAGATGTTCTTGAGATGGTTGTATCAGAGATCCCGGCACCGATAGTTGTGCCTAACCAGCCCCTTAAAGCGTTGATTTTCGACTCTGCCTATGATCAATACAGAGGCGTCATCATCTTCTGTCGGATTAAAGAAGGACAAGTGAAGAAAGGCGATAGAATCCGCCTGATGGCAACGAATAAGGAATTTGATGTTGTGGAGGTAGGTTATTTTGGCGCAGGGGAATTTCTTCCTACAGAAGTGCTGAAAGAAGGTTATGTCGGTTATATTACGGCAAGTATTAAAGACGTACGAGATACGCGCGTTGGTGATACTGTGACCTTGGCGAACAACCCAACTGCAGAAGCATTGCCAGGATATAAGAAAGTCAATTCCATGGTCTATTGTGGTATATACCCACAAGATGGTTCAAAATATAATGACCTTCGTGATGCCTTGGACAAATTGAAACTAAACGATGCAGCCCTTAATTTTGAAGCAGAGACATCCTTGGCGCTTGGGTTTGGATTCCGTTGTGGTTTCCTCGGCCTGTTGCATCTTGAAATTATTCAGGAAAGAATTGAGAGAGAATTCAATCTTGATATTGTGACAACAGCACCAAGTGTTATCTACAAGATTCATATGACTGATGGGACGGTCCAAGATTTGTCCAATCCGGCGGATATGCCTGATCTGGCCAAGATTGAGATGATGGAAGAACCAATTGTTAAAGCCCAGATTCTGGTACCTACTGAATATATAGGCTCTATAATGGAATTATGTCAGAATCGTCGTGGCGAATACCTTGGGATGGAGTATATTGAAGATACCAGAGCTCAGTTGAGCTATGAATTGCCATTGAATGAGATTATCTACGATTTCTTCGATGTTCTCAAGTCAAGAACAAAAGGTTACGCCTCTTTTGACTACGATCTTCTTGGGTATAAAGAAGCTAGGTTGGTGAAGTTGGATATCCTTCTGAACAAGGAAGTGGTCGATGCACTATCCTTTATTGTTCATGAAGACAAGGCCTATGAACGTGGTAAAAAAATGGCGGATAAGCTTAAAGAAGAAATTCCGCGTCATCAATTTGAAATTCCAATCCAAGCGGCAATTGGCAATAAAGTCATTGCACGGTCGACCATTAAGGCGATGCGTAAGGATGTTCTCGCGAAATGTTATGGTGGCGATATCTCACGTAAGCGTAAACTTCTTGAAAAGCAAAAAGCCGGTAAGAAACGTATGCGACAGGTCGGTAGTGTAGAAGTGCCACAAGGTGCTTTCATGTCCGTTTTGAAGTTGGATAGTGACAAATAATCATTATCGTAAATGATTATTAGTGACAAATAATCATGATCATAAATGATAATTCTAAGGGGAGTGCTTTGGTTCGATGCTGAAGCCTCCTTTTATTACGTATCGTTCCAAATGTTGTTGGAAATGTTGAAGGGCTACCAAGTGAGGTGTGTTATGAGACATATGGGGCTATATATTCATATACCTTTTTGTGTGAAAAAATGTGATTACTGTGATTTTCTATCTTTTGGCTATATGACGCAAGAAACGAAAGCGGCGTATGTAGACGCTTTGTGTGAAGAACTTGTGTCGTTAGGTGACGAATTAAACCACCCTAGGCTTTCAACCGTCTATATTGGCGGAGGCACGCCTTCGGTTCTTTCTGGTGATCAGATAATGAGCATCATGTCAGTGGTTAAATCCACCTTTGATTTGTCTTCAACTGCAGAGGTGACAATGGAGATGAACCCCGGCACTGTGACGGATAAAAACTTGATAAGTTATATAAGTGCTGGCATTAACCGAGTTAGTATGGGGTTACAGTCGGATGATGACGAACAATTGTTGAAGTTGGGTCGTGTTCATACTTTTGATACGTATGTTCAGACCTATAATAAGATTCGTCAAGCAGGTATTAATAATATCAATATAGATGTTATGTTTGGCTTGCACAAGCAAACGATGGCCAAATGGCAGCATACACTGGATACTGTTATAGGGTTGACGCCGGAGCATATATCTGCTTATAGTTTAATCATAGAACCAGGAACAGTATACGATCAGGCTTACGATAAGGGGATGCTGGACCTTCCAGACGAAATGTTAGAGAGAGAGATGTACTGGTATGCTCATGACCGATTGGAAGAAGCCGGTTATAAACACTACGAGATTTCCAATTATAGTAAACCGGGAATGGCTTCTATCCACAATAGCAGATATTGGGATCTATCTTCATATATTGGCGTCGGCCTTGGTGCGTCTTCTTATTATGGTCAAGTACGATACAAGAATATTACGGGATTGAAGGCGTATATTGAGGCAAAAGGGGACCTGTCAGTTATAAGACAGGCAGAGCAAATTAATGATGCACAAGTAGAACTAGAGGAAGCATTCTTTCTTGGATTAAGGTTACTTGACGGCATTGATCTGGAAAGTTTCAAGGAAAAGTACGGTAATGATGCGGTTGATCCCTATACAGACGTCATTGATGAATTGGTTGAAAGCTCTATGCTAATTAAAGACGGGGCTGTGATTCGATTGTCCCGCGAGGGTCTAAACATCAGCAATCAGATAATGAGCCGCTTCTTGTTATAAGATTTCTTAATACTTTTTTTATAAACTTTATCAGGAAAGCTGTTGACAATAGCCTTGAAAGATATTATGATGAATTCAGATATTAGCACTCCACATTAATGAGTGCTAACAACCTGAACGGTGGTGATGATATGGAGCTCAATGAGCGAAAACTCAAAATTCTTGAAGCCATCATTTCCAACTATCTGGACACAGCAGAACCGGTTGGCTCAAGAACAATATCAAAAAATTATAATCTGGGTGTTTCGCCGGCGACCATTCGGAATGAGATGTCTGATTTAGAGGAATTGGGTTTTATAGTTCAACCTCACACCTCAGCGGGACGTATTCCATCAGATAAAGGCTATCGACTGTATGTAGATATGTTGATGAATGCAGATCATCAAAGTGAAAAGCATCTGCAGTATGTGCAAGAACTTGTTACGTCCGCAGGACGTATAGAAAAGTTGCTTCAAGAGATCGCTTCTGTATTGGCAAAAGAGACAAACCTGACTGCAGTGGTATCCACGCCTCAGTATAAGAAATGTACGGTTAAAAATATCCAGTTGATTGCACTGGAGACAAACAAAGTACTTTCAGTTATTGTTACAGACGGTAATATGGCCAACAATTATGTTTTTGAAGTTCAGTCTTCCGTAACACAGCAAGAGCTGAATAAGCTATCCTTCATATTGAATGATCAGCTTCATGGCCTTAATGTCGAAGAAATCAATTTACCACTGATTGAACGGATTAAAGCCTTTGCTGGTGATAAAGACGAAGTGGTCACGAAAGTGCTGGAAGTGATATTCCAGTCGGTGGTCAATAATGATACAGATGATGTCTATACATCCGGTGCGCTGAATATGCTTAGATTGCCTGAATTCAGTGACCTTGAGAAGGCGACCTCCATTATGGAGACGCTTGAGAAAAAAGATCAGATTCGTCAGATGCTTCTTAGTAATTATGATGAAGACGATTATCTCCAAGATGGCGTCAGTGTTAAGATTGGTGCAGAGACAGGTATCAAGGAGATGGAAGACTGCAGTCTTATTACGACAACCTATCACATAGATGGTAAGCCGTTAGGTGTCATTGGTGTGATAGGACCAAAGCGGATGGATTATGAGAATGCTATAACATCCCTTCAGTGTCTGATTAAAGAAATCGAGTATAAGATGAACGGCACATGATGCTGTTGTTATAAACTAATGAATTTTGAATCATGCTTTAAGTGTTGTGAATCATGTAACTCAGTGAAAGGAATGTATTGAGATGTCCAAGGAACAGGAATTAAAAGACGAAGTTCTACAGGAAGAAGCAGTAGAGAATGAAGAAGTAATAGTAGAAGGCGCAGAGGAAGAAGCTGTTGAAACAGTTGAAGAACCTGCTGCTGAAGAAGATGTCCTTGCAGCGAAAGATCAAGAAATTAAAGCGGCAGTGGAGAGATATCAGCGTACGATGGCTGAATTTGATAACTTCAGAAAGCGTACTGTAAAAGAAAAATCAACGATGTATGAGAACGGAGCCAAAGAAGTGCTGGAAAAATTGTTGCCAATTGTGGACAATTTTGAAAGAGCTTTTGATGTGGCAACCGATGACCATAAGGAAGATCCATTTGTCAAAGGGATTGATATGATCTATAAGCAGTTCATGTCGATGCTCGATGACCTGGATGTTCATGAGATTGAAGCGCTTAATCAACCTTTCGATCCTGACTTGCATCATGCCGTTCAGCATGATACATCAGATGATCACGATGAGAACACAGTAGCTGCTGTATTCCAGAAAGGTTACACTTATAAAGATGCTGTTCTTAGATACAGCATGGTAAAAGTTGTTAATTAGTTGATTGAGCATCACTTGCTTGATCAGTCAGATAATCATTAGGAGGAAAAGACATGGGTAAAATCATAGGTATCGACTTAGGTACAACTAATTCATGTGTCGCGGTAATGGAAGGTGGAAAACCAGTCGTTATAGCGAATGCAGAAGGGGCAAGAACAACACCTTCTGTTGTAGCATTTACAAAAACAGGTGAGAGAGTTGTCGGTGAACCTGCAAAACGTCAGGCGATCACTAACCCGGAGAAGACCATCATCTCAATCAAGAGAGAGATGGGTACAGATCACAAAACTGATATCGACGGTAAGAAATATTCTCCGCAAGAGATTTCTGCTATGACACTGCAAAAGCTCAAAGCAGATGCAGAAGCGTATCTTGGTGAAGCTGTTACTGAAGCTGTAATAACTGTTCCGGCATACTTTAATGACAGTCAGAGACAAGCGACAAAAGATGCTGGTAAGATTGCAGGTCTTGAGGTGAAGCGTATCATCAATGAACCTACAGCAGCAGCACTTGCTTATGGTCTCGATAACGAACACGAACAAGTGATCATGGTATATGACCTTGGTGGTGGTACTTTTGACGTATCTCTTATTGAGATTGGTGATGGCGTTCTGGAAGTTCTTGCAACATCCGGTAACAACCACCTTGGTGGTGATGACTTTGACCAAAGAGTGATTGATTTCTTGATAAAAGAATTCAAGAGTGCTGAAGGCGTTGACCTTTCTGCTGATAAGATGGCAATGCAACGTCTTAAAGAAGCGGCAGAAAAAGCGAAGATAGAACTTTCGTCTTCAACAACAAGCAACATTAACCTGCCATTCATCACTGCTACACAAGAAGGTCCTAAGCACCTTGATGTAACACTTTCACGTGCTAAGTTCGACGAACTTACAAGCGATCTTGTTAAATCAACACTTGGTCCGGTGAATCAAGCCCTTAATGATGCTGGTATCAGTGCATCAGAACTTGATAAAGTACTTCTTGTTGGTGGTTCAACTAGAATCCCTGCTGTTCAAGATGCCGTTAAGAGCCTAACAGGAAAAGATGCCTTCAAAGGAATCAACCCTGATGAGTGTGTAGCAATCGGTGCAGGTATCCAAGGTGGTAAACTTGGTGGTGAAGCAGGTGCTGGTGATATTCTTCTTCTTGATGTAACACCATTGTCTCTTGGTATTGAGACACTTGGCGGTGTGGCAACGAAGTTGATTGAAAGAAACACAACCATTCCTACTAAGAAGAGTCAAGTCTTCTCGACAGCTGAAGATAATCAACCGGCAGTGGACATTCATGTTGTTCAAGGTGAGCGTGAATTTGCTAGAGACAACAAGACCCTTGGTAACTTTAAGTTAGATGGTATTCCTGCGGCAAGACGTGGTGTGCCTCAAGTCGAAGTAACCTTCGATATTGATGCCAACGGTATTGTTAAAGTGTCTGCTAAAGATCTTGGTACTGGCAAAGAGCAACATATCACAATCACTGCAAGTACGAACTTGTCTGATGATGAGATTGGCAAAGCTGTGGAAGAAGCGGCTAAGTTTGAAGCAGAAGATAAGAAACGTAAAGAAAACATTGATGCTCGTAACGAAGCAGATTCTCTTGTATTCCAAGTAGAGAAATCCATCGAAGAAATGGCAGAGAACATTGATGCTGATACAAAAGCTCAACTTGAAGGGGAAGCTCAAAAGTTGAAAGATGTTCTTGCAAAATCCAAGCTTGAAACAATGACTGACGCTGACGTTGAAGAAATCAAAGCGGCGAAAGAGGCTCTTACTCAGGTGTTCCAGGCAGCTTCTCAGAAGATGTATGAAGCAGCGGCAGCAGCACAAGGTGCAGCAGCTGGCGGCCCAGATATGGGTGGCGCTTCTTCTCCAGAAGAAGACGACGTCATTGACGCGGATTTTACTGAAGAATAAGCACAATATATAAATAAGGCGGGCTGTACCTAATGGTGCAGTCCGCATAAAATTCAGAACTGATTCATTGTGAAATGTATTGATAGAGGCGGGTGTATGATTGTCGATAGCTTCGGCTGATTAGTAATCGATGAAACCAATAACAAACATATATCCATGTCTAATATTGTTACCTGCCTCTATCCATATTTTTCAAGTACAATAAAAGGCTATCTTTTCTTGTAAATGAATTCTGGTGACTGTATAATAAAGAAACTCGATATGAGAATCAGCAGATGACAGATCCTATAGCAGGCGATCTCTCACTGCTCATTTTCATGTATCGGTATATGAATCATAACAATGAAGAAGGTGTAATTATGGCGGACAAAAGAGATTATTATGAGGTGCTGGGCGTTGAGCGTGGTGCTACAGACAATGAGATAAAGAGAGCATACAGAAAGTTGGCTAAGAAGTACCATCCGGACATGAACCAAAGCAGTGAAGAGGCTGAAGTTAAGTTCAAGGAAGCGACAGAGGCCTATGAGGTACTAAGTGACAGCCAGAAAAGACAGCAATATGATCAATTTGGTCATGCGGCCTTTGGTCAAGGAGGCGGTGGCGCTGGCGGTTTCGGTGGCTTTGATATGGGCGATATGTTTGGCGATATCTTTGGTGATTTCTTCGGCGGCGGTGGCCAGGGTGGGCGACGTCGTGCCAATGCACCACAAAAAGGTGCTAATATTCAGGCGAGTGTTGTTCTTGAATTTGAAGAAGCGGTCTTTGGTGTTGAGAAGGAAGTTCAAGTAACTGTCTCTGAAAGCTGCGAAACGTGTAGTGGCAGTGGTGCTAAACCAGGCACTTCCAAAGACACATGTCCAACCTGTAATGGTCAAGGGCAGGTCAGATACAACCAACAGACATTGTTTGGAACAGTTCAGTCTGTCAGAACTTGTAATCATTGTGGTGGTTCCGGTCAGATTATCAAAGAAAGATGTACGGATTGTCATGGTAGTGGTTACCAGAAGAAACGTAAGAAACTTTCAGTGTCAATTCCTGCAGGGATTGACCATGGTCAAAGTATGAGACTTCGTGGTAAAGGCGAGCCAGGTGCCAATGGTGGCCCTAAAGGTGATGTGATTCTTCAGGTAAGTGTTAAACCACATGAGTATTTGGAGCGTCGAGGTGAAGACATCTATTACACATTACCATTAAGTTTTGCCCAAGCTGCTCTTGGTACGAATGTATCCGTACCGACTATTGATGGCAATGTTTCATACGATATCAAAGCAGGTACACAGACAGGTACTAAATTCCGTTTGAGGAGTAAAGGTGTGCCACATTTGAACAATGAACGTTATAGAGGTGATCAATACGTGACGGTGAATATTGTTACACCGACCAATCTGTCCAAACGTCAAAAAGAGCTTTTTGAAGAGTTGGCTGAATTATCAGAGGATAATGTGACAGAATCGAAAAAAAAGAAAGGTATCTTTGACAAAATCAAGGATACATTTGAATAAGGAGTCCTTATGCGTTGGACGAAATTAAAAGTACATATTAAACCGGAAGCTGTTGAGGCTGTATCCGACGGTGTTTTGGGACTCGGGATAGAAGGGATTCAGATTGAAGATAATTTTCTGTCAGAACAAGACAGAGCCTCTATGTTCGTTGATTATACAGATGATGAACTGATACCTTTGGATGAATACCGTATTGTTGTCTATCTTGATGAAACAATGGACGTGGATCAGGTTAATAGGGATATTGACAAGGAAGTTCAAAGAATTCGTGAATACATGGATGTAGGATCAGGTTCAGTTACCATTGAACTAATGCCTGATGAAGACTATGAGAATAAATGGAAAGAATATTATCAGCCATTTAGAGTTGGTGATCATATGATCATTACACCGATATGGGAAACACCTGAAGTTGAAAAAGACGATGTTTTGATAAAAATCAACCCTGGTATGGCTTTTGGTTCTGGGACTCATGAAACAACTTCTATGTGTGTGGAAATGCTTCAATCCATTAATTTGGCCGATAAGACTATGGTGGATATAGGTACCGGTAGTGGCATATTGGGTATTGTAGGGGCAAAATTAGGCGCGCAACAGGTTGTGGCAGTCGATATTGACCCCAATGCAGTGACAGTCGCGAAAGAGAATGCCGTTTCGAACGACGTCTCAGAAATTATGGTGGTTAAAGAAGGTGATCTTCTTGATCAAGTGACTGGCAGAAGCGAAGTTGTTGTTGCGAATATTCTTGCGGATGTCATTATGGCAATATCAGAACCGGTGAAACAAGTTATTGCTAAAGGCGGTATCTTCATCAGTTCTGGTATTCTCGCAAGTAGAGCGCAAGAGGTAAAGGCAGTCCTAGTAGAAGCTGGCTACGAGATTCTGGATGTCGTTATAAAAGGCGAGTGGGCTGCCATTAAAGCGACACTTAACGAATAATTAAGTAAGTCGTTCATTTTGACCACTGAACCGATTTTTTATGAAATGAAGAGGCGGCATATATGTATAGATTTTTTGTAGAACACGAACAGATTCAGGATGGTATTGTTCGCATAATCGGTTCTGATGTCAACCATATGAAGAATGTTTTAAGGTTCAAAGTCGGGACAGAAGTGTCCGTATGTGATTGTGATGGCTTGGAATATCTGTGCGAGATTACGTCATATACGGAAGATGAAGCAGTGTTGACGATCGTTCAAGAGATGCCTTCAGAAGCAGAATTACCCGTGGCAATACACTTGTTTCAGGGACTGCCTAAGAAAGACAAAATGGAAATGGTTATTCAAAAGTCAGTGGAACTGGGCGTTTCATCTGTTACCCCTGTCATGATGAAACGTTCTGTTGTTAAGTTGGATCACAAGTCTGCACAGAAAAAGGTTCAAAGATGGCAATCCATTGCCAATGCTGCTGCTAAACAGGCGAAACGAGGTATAATTCCTGAAGTGGCAATGCCAACATCCATAAAAGATATATTGGAAAAGTCTAAAGAATATGATATGCTGTTGGTACCTTATGAGAATGCCGAAGGCATGGCATTTACAAGGAAGATTTTGTCAGACGTGAAGAAGTGTGATAAAATAGGTGTGATTATTGGACCGGAAGGCGGTTTTGCTCCGGAAGAGATTGACTTATTAAAACAACAGGGTGCACAGATTATATCCTTGGGGAAGAGGATATTGAGAACTGAGACAGCCGGATTGGCTGTGCTGTCATACCTGATGATTGACGCTGAGGAGGCATAAAGATGTCAGCTAAAGTACTGATTGTAGATGATGCTGTATTTATGAGAACTGTTCTAAGGAAGATGTTGGAAGAAGAAGGGTATGAGATTGTTGCAGAGGCCGGCAATGGTGTAGAAGCAATCAAACTTGCTGGTGAACACCAGCCGGATATTGTTACCCTTGATATTACGATGCCTGAGATGGATGGCGTTACAGCTTTGCCTGATATTATCAAGTCATCACCTAACTCTAAGGTCATTATGTGTTCGGCGATGGGACAACAACCTATGGTGGTTGAAGCCATTAAGAATGGGGCTAAAGACTTTATCGTCAAACCATTCCAAAAAGCCAGAGTTGTTCAAGCGATTGAGAACGCTCTAGGATAAGAGATAGGGTCATATAGATAGTGGCTGTGTGGGAGATAGGCGAAGGTCTATCTTCTTTCATGCGGCATGATAAATTGGAGAAGAAACATGGAAGTATACTTGGACAATGCGGCAACGACAGAGGTATCTGAAGGTGCTGTAGAGGCAATGATTTCAGTGCTGAGAGGGAATTTTGGTAACCCGTCGTCATTGCATGCTAAAGGTTTCAGTGCTGAGAAAGAGGTTGAGAACAGTCGACAGATTATTGCATCAGCAATCAAAGGATCTAAGGTTGACTTGTATTTTACCTCGGGTGGTACTGAGAGTAACAATATGGCCATAAGAGGCATTGCCTTGGCATATGCTAGAAGAGGGAAGCATATCCTGGTGTCGGATATAGAACATCCCTCAGTTAAAGATGCTGCTTTTAAGTTAGAGGAGGATGGCTTTGAAATTGAAGTCATACCATCAACATCATCAGGGTACATTGAACCAGAGGTTGTCAAAAGTATGGTTCGGGAAGATACCATTCTGGTCGGTGTCATGCACATCAATAATGAGATAGGAACAATTCAACCAATAGACGATATTGTTAAGGCGGTTAAATCAGCTAACTCACAGACGATGATTCATGTGGATGCTGTACAGTCCTTTGGAAAATACCCGTTGTTCCCAGCTAGAATCGGCGTTGACACTATGTCCATAAGTGCCCACAAGATTCATGGGCCGAAGGGCTCCGGTGCCCTGTGGGTATCGCCTAAAATAAGGCTTAAACCATTGATGCACGGTGGTGATCAACAAAAGGGCATGCGTTCAGGTACTGAAAATGTATCTGGTATTGCCGGGTTTGGTAAAGCCACAGAAGAAGCTTATAAGGCACTTGATGCTCGACAAAAACATATTGGCGATATTAGACACTATTGTATTAATCAATTACAAACGGTGGTCGATGATGTCATATTTAATAGTGATATAGATAATGGTGCAGGCCATATTCTGAATATCAGAATTATGGGTGTGAAAAGTGAAGTATTAATGCATAGTCTTGAAGATGCGATGGTCTATGTTTCGACAGGCTCTGCCTGTTCCTCGAATAAGAAACATCACAGTTCTACCCTTCAGGCTATGGGACAGGATGCAGAGGCGACTGATCAAGCTATTAGACTTAGTTTTAGTAAAGACTCAACTATGGCTGAAGTAGATGTGTTAATAGAAAAGATGGTACAAGTTGTACCTTTGCTTAGACGTTTTAGAAAAAAATAGATATACTTATAAAAGATGTATCAGAAATATTTCTCATATGATGTGAAATTGATAAAGACAGGAGTACGAAATGAAACAAGGATATTTGATCAAATATGGTGAACTGGCGCTTAAAGGCAAGAACCGTTATATGTTCGAAGATAAGTTGGTAAGGCATATTGAAGATGCCATAGCTCCATTTGGTGATTTTGATGTTATCAAGGAGCAAGGGCGTATTATTTGTGAGCCGAAAGAAGCTGTTGATGATGAAGAAGTCATGAATAGAATAAAAATGGTATTTGGCATTGTTGGTGTCAGTCCTGTCTATATACTGGAAGATAATAGTTTTGAAAATATTTGTAAGAATGCACAGAGGCATCTTAGAGAACAGTATGATGACTTGAATTTGACCTTTAAGGTTGAGTCCAGGAGAGCGATGAAGTCTTATCCGATGGATTCGATGGAGATATCCAGAGAAGTCGGCGCATATCTTTTGCAAAATGTTGAAGGTCTAAGTGTGGATGTAAGAACACCGCAAGTACGCCTTCAGGTTGAAATAAGAAGCAAAACCTATATATACTCAAAAGTAATTAAATGCCTAGGTGGTATGCCGGTGGGTACCAATGGCAAGGCAATGTTGATGCTCTCAGGTGGTATAGATAGTCCTGTGGCGGGCTTTATGGTTGCGAAACGTGGCGTATTCTGTGATGCTGTTTATTATCATTCTCATCCTTATACAAGTGATAGGGCTAAGCAAAAAGTTGTAGATCTTGCCAAGATTCTTGCAAGGTATAACGGTAGCTTTAACCTCCATGTTGTTCCATTTACAGATATTCAGTTGGATATCTATGAAAGATGTCCGCATAATCAACTAACCATAATCATGCGTCGTTATATGATGATCATTGCCGAGCGTTTGGCTCGTAAGAAGAATTGTCAGGCACTGGTTACAGGAGAAAGTATCGGTCAGGTTGCGAGTCAGACCATTCATAGTCTTGCGGCGACAAATGCTGTTTGTAATATGCCTGTATTCAGACCGTTAATAGGATTCGATAAACAGGATATTGTGACAATATCTGAAGACATTGGTACATATGAAACATCTATTTTGCCATATGAAGACTGCTGTACAATCTTTGTTGCCAAACATCCTGTGACGAAACCTAATATTGTAAATATTGAAAAATCCGAGAGGAAACTTGAAGACACCATTGAAGGGATGCTTCAAAAGGCAGTAGAGGATACGGAAGTGATTCACATCACACCGGATCTATAAATGTTATAGAACAAAGTGGCTGCGCCAGTACATTCGGAAAAAATAAAAAATCCACCTGTAAAGGTGGATTCTCACTTATGAGTGATTACTCAATGATAAAATCTTTGAGGGTCTCAAGAACTTCGGCTGCAACTTCATCATCGTGAATGGAGAGCTCGATTGGTTTGCTAAGATCCAATGAGAAAATACCCATGATGGACTTTGCATCTATGACATAACGCCCTGATACCAGGTCGAAATCAGTATCGTATTTGCTGACTGAGTTCACGAAAATCTTGACTTTCTCAATAGAATTCAAAGAAACTTTAACTGTTTTCATCATTTACACCTCCTTAGGGAATTGTAAGCCTGACAAAGGCCTATTCATGATTATAGTACACGTTAAAATAATAGGTGTCAATAATAATTATGGCTAAAGAATTACGGAATATGAGGTATTCGCATGGCAAAAGTTGCCTTTAACACCTTGGGTTGCAAGGTGAATCAATATGAAACAGAGAGCATGATGGCTCAGTTTGATGCCAGAGGCTATGAAACTGTTGCCTTCACAGAGCAGGCAGATGTCTATATTGTCAATACTTGTACAGTGACGAATATGGCAGATAAGAAATCCAGGCAAATGCTTTCTAAAGCAAAAAAAATGAACCCGACTTCCCTGGTGGTGGCTGTAGGTTGTTATGTACAGGCCGCTGCGGACAGTCTTGAAAAAGTGGAAAACGTCGATCTGCTTGTTGGGAATACGGATAAGGGAAGAATTGTTGAAGTTGTGGAATCATATCTTGATGATCATGTAATACCGGATGTGACAGATTTGACTAAATACAGGACTTATGATGAAATGTGGCTGACCCATACAAGCGGTCATACAAGAGCGCATATTAAAATTCAGGATGGATGTGACCAATTCTGCACTTATTGCATCATACCTTTTGCCAGAGGGCGCATCAGAAGTCGTTCTTCGGTCAGCATCCTTGAGGAAGTGAAAGGCTTGACTGAAAAAGGGTACAAAGAAATTGTTCTCACCGGCATACACCTTGCTTCATACGGCGTTCAATTTGAAAACTATCTTTTGATAGATTTGTTAGAGGAATTAGATCAGATTGAAGGGCTGGAACGAGTGCGTTTAGGGTCTTTGGAACCAACTCTCGTGTCGGACACTTTTGTTAAGCGGCTTGGGAAGTTGAGAACCATATGCGATCATTTTCATCTATCTATGCAGTCTGGGGATGATGCAGTTCTCGGGGCAATGAACCGCAAATATTCGACGCAGGATTATTATGATGCTGTGACGCGACTCAGAGCTCATTTTCCAATGTGTGGTATTACGACAGATTTGATCGTTGGTTTTCCAGGTGAATCGGAAGCGCAGTTTGCCAATACATTAGCTTTTTTAAAACGTGTCGGCTTTAGCCAAATTCATGTGTTTAAGTATTCTAAAAGAGATGGGACGAAGGCTGCCAAAATGGCTGATCAAGTGGATGGCAACGTGAAAAACGATCGAAGTAAAAGAGCCGTAGCTGAGGCGGAAGCCTTATCCGGTGAGTTTGGTCAGAAGAACGATGGAAGAAAAGTTAGTGTTCTGATAGAAGAGCGCATAACTGGTGAACAAGGTGATTATATGGTGGGGCATACAACGAATTATTTGAAAGTATATTTGTCACTAGATGATACTTTGAAGATTAATGATATGGTTGAAGTTCAATTGGGCAAGCCTTTGTTAGATGGGTTTTATGCTAAACCGCTAAGAGGATGATGGGCATGGCAACTTATAAAAGTTTTGCTTTTAAAAAGCTTTGATTGTAATTTGAAGCAAGTTATATTAAACTGTATGTAGGCTATGATGATGCAGGAACTGACGGAATATGATTTCGTTTTTTAAGTTCTGTTAAATGATGTGAACCATTGACAGTGGTATATTATAGATAGTCATGTTGTTAGACATAGCTAAATGAGGAAGGAATAAGATGTCCAAGTTCGGTAATACATTATTTTTTAAAAAATTCGATAAAGAGCCTGAGAACGAAGTTAAGCGTGTGCTAACGGAAGTTTATGAAGCGCTCAATGAAAAAGGATACAACCCTAATTATCAAATTGTTGGTTACATACTTTCGGGAGATCCGACGTATATTACCAGTCATAATGGGGCAAGAACGAAGATTAGTAAACTTGAACGAGATGCGCTTCTTGAAGAACTTGTAGAAAGTTATATAGAGCATAACCTCAAATAGATAACAGTCATAAGATACCGGTAGCTGTCTTGATGTGTTTAGGGCAGTTTTGCCGGTTTTTGTGTTGAGGAGAATTATGAGATACATAGGACTTGATTACGGCAGTAAAACGGTAGGTGTGGCCGTGAGTGATCCTTTTGGCTGGACGGCGCAGCCGGTAGAGACCATCACGCGTAAAGACGAGGCCAATCTGGTTTCAACTATTGAACGCCTGCGAGAAATCATCACGGAATATGGTGTTGAGGCCATTGTTTTAGGGTTGCCGAAGAACATGAACAATACCGAAGGTGAACGGGTTGCTTTAACAGAGAAGTTTGGTCGTAGATTAGAACGTGAATTTGCCCTTGAGATTATACTGTGGGATGAACGGCTAAGTACGATGGGCGCTTCGAGAGTTCTAGATGAAGCTAATATGAAGAAAAGAAATCAGAAGAAAGTGATCGATAAACTAGCGGCTGTTTTTATTCTCCAGGGATACTTGGACAGTAAAGGCATATGACGCACAATCGATCTTAGGTGATATTGAATATGGAAAAAATACGTTTTACATTTGACGAAACCAACGAAGAAGTGGTATTCTGTGTACTCGGTTCGACGCAGGTGAATGATATAGCTTATATTCTTGTTGTTGAAGAAGACAAACTCAATGATCCAGAACCGGATGCCTATATATTGAAAGCTGTTGAAGCGGATGACAGTGACATTTTCTACGATATTGTAGATGATGAAGATGAGATAGATCAGGTGTTGCCTGCTCTTGAACAGTTTTTGGAAGATTTTGAGATTGATTGATAATTGGGATTGATTGACAAAATTATTTCCCTAACATATAATCTTAAGTAATATATGATAATGACGGATATTATCACGAAATTATAAATTCTGTTAGGGGACGAAAAATATGATGAAATTTATTGACCTATATGAAAAAACTTTGAAAGAGAATGGCTACAAGTTGACCAATCAACGCCGTGTCGTTCTCGAGGCCTTATATAAAAGGGATGGAGAGCATCTGACAGCAGAGGAAGTGCACCAGATCGTCAAGGAAGTGAATCCTGAGATTGGCTTGGCGACTGTCTACAGAACCCTTCAGTTACTTTCTGACCTTGGACTGATTGATAAGCTGAATCTTGACGATGGTATCGTTAGATATGAAATCGGTGATATGAACACCAGACATAGACATCATCACCTGATTTGCGAAGAATGCGGCAATATCGTCGGTGTGGAAGATGATATGCTGGATGCACTGGAAGAAGAATTTTATGAAAAATACGGATTTAAAGTTACGGATCACGTAGCGAAATTCTACGGTGTATGCCAAGAGTGTCAGAATAAGTAAGGACAAAAAAGGTTACAGAGTAAAGGTCGTATAATATATGTAACCAGTTATAGAGTCATACCTTAATTGCCTCTTATACAAGAGGCAGTTTTGTTGTGCAGAAAGAAATGGAAGAGGTGTTGTTTTGAAAAACAAAACACAATCAAAATTGAAAATATTGCCTCTGGGTGGATTAGAACAGATCGGTATGAATATCACGGTTTTCGAATATGAAAATGATATCATCATCGTTGACTGTGGAATCGCATTCCCAGAGGATGAGATGCTTGGCATCGATTTGGTAATCCCAGATGTGGATTACCTTAAGATGAATCAAGATAAGATTAGAGGTATCGTGCTGACCCATGGTCATGAAGATCATATCGGTGCATTACCTTACGTGCTTAAGCAATTGAATGTACCGGTCTATGGTACAAGATTAACCATAGGTTTGGTTGAAAATAAGCTGAAAGAGCATAGGATGATGGGTGACACGACACGTCATGTCATTAAGCCGGGACAGAAGATAACTCTAGGCAAGTTCAATGTAGAATTTATTAGAACAAACCACTCAATACCGGATCCTGTAGCATTGGCGATTCACACACCGGTTGGGACCGTTATCCATACAGGTGACTTTAAAGTGGATTATTCACCAATCTATGGACAACCGATTGACCTTCAAAAATTCGGAGAATTAGGTAAAAAAGGTGTACTCCTATTGATGGCTGACTCTACTAATGCAGAACGACCAGGGTACACAATGTCCGAAAGTTCCGTTGGTAAGTCTTTTGATGATCTTTTCTCGAGTTTTAAAGGCAAAAGAATCATCGTAGCGACTTTTGCCTCTAATGTGGATCGTGTTCAACAGATCATCCACGCTGCGGGCAAGTACAAGAGAAAAGTTCTTGTTGAAGGTCGCAGTATGAAAAATGTTGTTGAAACAGCAATGGAGTTGGGCTATATTAAGATGCCTAAGAAGATGCTGATTACCTTTGAAGAATTAGGTCAATATAGAGACGGCCAAGTTGTTATGATTACAACAGGGAGTCAAGGTGAGCCGATGGCTGCTCTATCTAGAATGGCTTTTGACCAGCATAAGCATATAACCATACATAAAGATGATAAGATCATCTTCAGCTCTAAGCCTATACCGGGTAATGAGAAGAGTGTGACAAGAGTTATCAATACATTATTCTCTAAAGGTGCTGAAGTTATATTCGAAAATACTCACGTATCCGGTCATGCTTACCAAGAGGAATTAAAACTAATTCATACATTGGTTAAACCAAAGTATTTCATTCCAATTCACGGTGAGTACAAGCATATGAAGAAACATGCTGAACTGGCTGAAGGTCTTGGCATGAGGAGTGATCGTATTAAGATTCTGGCGCCTGGTGACAAGTTGGCAATTGATTATAAAGGCTTTGAGATAGAAGAACACATTGAATCACAGCCAATCTATGTAGATGGCCTAGGTGTTGGAGATGTTGGGAATATCGTACTTAGAGACCGTCAGAAGCTATCACAGGACGGTTTGATGACAGTGGTTGTTACTTTGTCTAAGGAAACAAGACAGATTTTGTCTGGCCCGGATATTGTTTCAAGAGGGTTTGTCTATGTTAGAGAATCAGGTGATCTGATGGATGAAGCCAAAGAAGTGGTGATTAAGGCTCTGGATCATTGCCGTGAAAAGAACATACGCGATTGGGGTAAGATTAAGTCCTATATCCGAGATGCTCTTAGAGATTTCATTTGGATGAAAACAAAGAGGAATCCTATGATACTTCCGGTTCTGATGGAAGTATAAAGTGAAAGATTAAGAGTTAATCAGATCTTATATATGAGAAGGTTGTTATGCATCTATTTTTAAATAGGTGCATGACTGCTTTTTTAATGTTAATATAATTGTAATAAATGCTGTCGATTAACGTAACATCTCTTTTATAGGATAGGTGATGATATGAATAGTGAGATTACTGCAAAGACGCTGGAATTTGTTCAACTATTAAAAAAAAGTTCCGTTTATGTAGATTATCTCAATTACAAATCTTTTTTGGAAAAACAGCCGGAACTATTGACGCAGGTCAATGACTTCAGAAAGAAGAGTTTTGAAATTCAGGCCGGTCATAAGTATGGGTATTTTAACGCTTATGAGAACCTGATGCAGCTCAATGATGAGTACGACGAACTTTTGAATGAACCTATTGTTAAATCTTTTTTGAGTGCAGAGCTGGAACTTTCCAAAATGATTAATCAGATCTACCAAGTCTTTGCGGAGGCTGTTGATTTCGATCTGGATTTTTTGGAGGAAAAAAATGGTCAGTAAGATACTAGGTGAAGTAATTCAGATTGCGATAAAGATTGCAGTAATCGTGATTGCTATTGTTTTGATTGTTAATGGTGGTAAGTGGGCATATGCCCAGGCTTACGATCTGATGGTCAGAACACCCAGTGCAGATGAGGTTGTCAGGAATGTTTCTGTAACGATACCGCAAGGCTCTAACACAGAAGACATAGCTCAGATTCTCAATGAGAACGGTTTGATTGACAGTGTTATGTATTTTAGAATCATGGCTAGACTGGAAGGGTATGACAGTCAATTCCAGTATGGTGATTATACCTTTAGCACAGCTCAGAGCGAAGAAGATATGATGGAAATTCTACGGACAGAAGGGGCTAAACGAGAGACAAAGACATTCACTATTGTAGAAGGTCTTACCTTGGCAGAAGTGGCTTCATCATTGGTACAGCAAGGTATGGTCGAAAGTACTTCAGCTTTTTATTCAGCTCTGGACAATACAAACTGGGGATATAAATTCCTGGAAACTATACCTGATTCAGAGGATAGAAAAGTCAAGTACCAAGGTTATTTGGCACCAAATACTTATGAAGTCTATGAAGATGCGACAGCGGTTGACATTATAGCAACGATGTTTGACCAGATGGATAAGATCTGGACAGAAGAGTACTATGAACGTGCTGAAGCCCTTGGAATGACGGTGGATGAAATTATAACAATGGCGTCCATTATTGAACGAGAAGTTGTCAGTCCGGCTGAACAAGCAGTGGTTTCAGGCATTATTTATAACAGGCTTGATATTAATATGCCTTTGCAAATGTGCTCCACAATTATGTATGTACTTGAGGTGCCTAGGGATCGTTTGTATTATGCAGATTTGGAAGTGGAATCCCCGTATAATACTTATTTGCATGCCGGACTTCCGATTGGTCCGATTGCCAATCCTGGAGCAGCGGCTATTGAAGCAGCCCTTTATCCAGATACGAATGAATATTTGTACTTCGTCCTTAAAGATGATGGTTCAGGCACCCATGAATTCAACTCGACTTTACAGGGTCATAACAGTGATAAAGAAAAATATGTGAATACATTCAATTACTAAATATTTAGTTGTTATAGAATAGAGGGTCATCGTCAGATGGCCCTTTGTGCAGTGATATTAAGTATGAGTGTATTGTAGTAGGAGAATCAAATGGATATAACCAATCCTAATATAAGAGATTATTTGGCGTCTGTCATGCTGGAGCGCACTGAAGCATTCCAATCGCTACATGATTATGCTGTAGCCTACAATGTGCCTATAATCAAACATGAGATGGAGCAATTCCTTCGTTTCATTGTTGCCATGAAAAAGCCGAAAAAAATCTTAGAAGTTGGAACGGCTATCGGGTATTCGGGTATACTTATGCTCAATTCATATTCAGAGGCGCATCTGACGACCTTGGAAATATCACAAAAGATGATTGAACAGGCCAATAAGAATTTTTCTGAGTTTGGGGTGGGTCACCAAGTAACTTTGATAGAAGGTGATGGTACGGAGACCATTCAGTCATTAGATGGGCAGTATGACCTGATTTTTATTGATGCAGCCAAGGGTCAATATCTTAATTATTACCGTGAAGCCATGCGTCTTTTGGCGCCGGATGGTATCTTGATTGCGGATAACATATTGCAGAATGGCTTTTTGGCTAAGTCTAGGTTTGCCATCCCAAGAAGACAGAGAACCATACATGGTCGAATGAGAAAATTTGTTAGAGAGGTGATGGAGAACCCATTACTGACCACTAGTGTGTTGCCAATAGCGGATGGGGCTACCATCAGTTACCGGCATACAGAAGAAAAGAGGTAAGATATGTTTAAGAAACCAGAACTATTGATTCCGGCAGGAAGTCTTGAGAATTTATACATTGCAGTACAGTATGGCGCTGATGCTGTTTACATCGGTGGAGAGCAGTTTGGTCTTAGGGCTAAGGCGAAGAATTTTTCATCAGAACAAATGAAGACAGGGATAGACTATGCCCATGCTCAGGGTGTGAAGGTGTTTGTGACGGCCAATATCATAGCGCATAATGATGATATTGACCAAGCCCGTGCCTATTTTAAAGAGTTGGGCGAACTTGGTCCTGATGCAATTATTGTAGCAGATCCGGGCATGCTGATGTTGGTTAAAGAAGTGCTTCCAGATATGGAGATACATCTTAGTACACAGGCAAACAACACCAACTACGCTTCTATGCAATTCTGGCACCAACAGGGCGTTAAACGTATTGTTGTGGCTAGAGAACTGTCTCTTGACGAAATAGCACGTGCCAAGGCGCAAGTTGGGCCGGATGTAGATTTTGAGGCCTTTGTTCATGGGGCAATGTGTATTTCTTACTCTGGTCGCTGTCTTCTTTCGAATTATATGAACAATACAGATGCTAACAAAGGTGCCTGTACGCATCCTTGTCGCTGGACCTACCATTTGGTTGAAGAGACACGTCCGGGAGAATATATGCCTGTTGTTGAAAATGAACGGGGCACATATATTTATAATTCCAAGGATCTTGGAATGGTCGGTCATGTGGATAAACTTGTCAAAGCTGGTATAGACAGCTTTAAGATTGAAGGTCGAATGAAGACGGCGTTGTATGTGGCAACAGTAACGAAGACATGGCGTGATGCCATTGATGATTACTTCGAGAACCCTGAACTGTATTACAGCAAAATCGATTATTACGAAGAAGAAGTACGTAAATGTACTCATCGTAAATTCACGACGGGCTTCTATTATGACAAGCCTGGTGGTGAAGAACAAATCTACGACAGTAACACCTATATGAGAAGTTATACCTTTGTTGGCAAAGGACTCTCTTATGATGAAGAGAAGAAAGTTGCTACCATACAGCAACGGAATAAATTTGTCGTCGGTGACCGCTTGGAAGTTATTAAAGCTGATGGACCGAATCTTGAATTCGTCGTTGAAAAGATGTACAATGAAACTGGTGAGGTTGTGTCCGAAGCGCCGCATCCTAAACAGACAATTCTGATTGAAACAGATACGCCGATTCTTGAGAATGAGATTATACGAAGAGCAGCAGACCAATGATCTTAAATGTTTCACGTCGGTTTTGCGGTGATTTGACAAACAGTCAGGCAGTGTATACATAACAAAGAGGGCTTAATAATAAAGAACAGAGGGCATTGACGTGAGAAATTTTAAGAAAAAGTTACGTATAGGAGACCTATTGCTTCAATACGGCATCATTAATGAAGAACAGCTTCAACAGGCACTTGCGAAGCAAAAGTCTGAAGGGGGTAAGATTGGTGAGACGTTAATCGCTCTCGGCTATGTGACCCGTGAGAATATTAATGAAGTCCTCGAGTATCAGCTAGGTATTCCGTATGTCAACCTGGCTGAATACAATATTGATAAAGAAGCAACAAGTACCATTACAGAGACTTTAGCGCGTCGCCATATGCTGATTCCTATTAAACAGACTGAAGCTGAGCTCTATGTGGCCATGGAAGACCCTCTTAATATATTTGCCATAGATGATGTTAGGATTTTCTCTGGAAAAGATATTGTGCCTATGTTGACTACAGAAGATCAAGTGTTAAAAGCCATTGACCTTCACTACGGTAAAGAGCAAGCCGACCAAGCGGCTGAACAGTATAAGCAAGAACATATTGAAGATATCAGTGGAGCCCTTGAAGATGAGAACGACCTCTCGGTAAAAAATGCGCCGATTGTCAAGCTGGTCAATACCATACTTGAACAAGGGGTTCATAACAGGGCTTCTGATATCCATATAGAACCATATGAGAAGCATATAAGAGTACGTTATCGTATTGATGGATCCTTGAAACAATTGTTCGATTATGAAATACAACTCTTACCGGCAATTGTTGCCAGGATTAAGATTATGTCCGGTATGGATATTGCAGAGAAAAGAAAGCCCCAAGATGGCCGAATCAGTATATCGGTGGATCGGTCTGATTATGACATTCGTGTGTCCAGTCTACCAACGACATATGGAGAAAAGGTGGTTATGCGTCTTAACTCCAAAGAAGGCTTTAATATTGGCAAGGAAGCCCTTGGGTTCTTCAAAGATGATTTGGAGAAATTCGAAGGGATACTTAGTAATCCTTTCGGTATTATCCTTGTAACAGGGCCAACGGGTAGTGGTAAATCTACAACCCTGTATACGTCCCTGAATGAGCTCAATGATGAACACATTAATATTGTTACCGTTGAGGACCCTGTGGAGTCTCAAATTGAAGGCATCAATCAAGTTCAGGTCCTTGAAAAGGCAGGGTTGACATTTGCCTCTGCTCTTAGGTCTATTCTAAGGCAAGACCCTGACGTGATCATGATTGGTGAGATTCGTGACGGTGAAACGGCACAGATTGCTGTCAAAGCATCCATTACAGGTCACCTTGTTGTCAGCACTTTACATACGAATGATGCCCCAAGTTCTATAACCCGTTTGATTGATATGGGGATTGAGCCATTCTTGATTGGTGCATCGGTTGTCGGTGTCATTGCCCAACGACTTGTTAGACGATTATGTCCAAAATGCCGGACGAAATATCAAGCGGGTGAATACGAACGAAAAATGCTAGGGCTTGGTCCTCTTGAAGAACCTGTCCTATATAAAGCGAATGGATGCCATGTGTGTAATAATACTGGTTACCAAGGCCGTATTGGTGTCTATGAGATTATGTCGGTAGAACATCAAATTAGGGATATCATCAATAAAAGCGGTACGGCAGACGATATCCGGAAAGTGGCAAGAGAACAGGGCATGAGAACCCTTAGGTCCAATGCTGTGCGGCTAGTATTAAAAGGAACCACGACGATTGAAGAACTTAACCGTATCGCTTACGGTACGGATTAATACATCATTATGATGACAAAATTATGACTACATATCTAAAGTAACATTTATAGCAGACATCTTTATGTCAGACAAATAAGGTTCACAATACTTTGTGAATCATACAGAATAATTGAACATGATGCATGGAGGTATATTATGACCATAGAAGAATTACTGACAATAGCGAGAGACAAGGGTGCATCGGATGTCCATATCACAGTTGGCGTTCCGCCGATTCTGAGGATTAACGGTGACCTTGAATACCTGCCTTATGATGCGATGATGCCGGAAGCAACCAAGACTTTGATCTATCCGACGATGACAGAAGAGTATCGTGGTGTGTTTGAAGATAAAGGTGAAGTTGACTTTTCTTTTGCTGTACCAAGAATCGGACGATTCAGGGTCAATGCATTCATGCAGCGTGGTTCAGTTGCAGCGGCGTTTCGTCTTGTGGCCTCTGAGATTCCTAATCCTGAGAGATTAGGCATTCCTGAGTCGGTTGTTGACCTGTGGAATAAGAAGCGAGGCCTAATTCTGGTGACTGGTCCAACAGGCAGTGGTAAATCCACATCTTTGGCCTCCATCATAAACGAAGTAAACAAGCGACGCAGTGATCACATCATTACTCTAGAAGACCCCATAGAATACTTGCACAAACATAATAAAGCGATTGTTAATCAGCGTGAAATAGGTATGGACACAAAAAGTTATGCCAACGCCCTAAAAGGCGCCTTACGTCAGGACCCGGATGTAATTCTTGTAGGTGAGATGCGTGACCTTGAGACGATTGGTATTGCTATTACTGCAGCAGAGACAGGTCACTTGGTATTGTCTACATTGCATACAATTGGTGCGGTTAATACCATTGACCGTATTATTGATGTGTTCCCGCCACATCAGCAACAACAGATTCGTGTGCAGTTGTCGGCAGTGCTTGTATCGGTTGTGTCTCAACAGCTTATGAGAACTATGGATGGCAGAGGTCGTGCGGCTGCCTTTGAAGTCATGCATACCAACCCAGCCATTAGAAACTTGATTCGTGAGAATAAGACCCATCAAATTCTCTCGATTATGCAGACCAACAAAAAAATAGGTATGCAGACGATGGATGACTCTTTGATTGACTTGGTAAGAATGGGTAAGATCGACATTGAGACTGCCATAACTTATGCTCAGGATCCGATTAACTTGGAGCGTAGACTCTAGTCAGGTGAATTTCGATGAGATGTAAGCCTGTAGACCTAATGTGATAGGTCTAATAGACTAATTTACTTGAAAATATGAGTGATGGTAGCTGATAGATTTTAGATACAAATCGTATAAATAGTGCTGTAGAACTATGTATAATGAGTCTTGATAACTATTTACTGTCTGATCTATGATGGTATAATAGCAATATAAACATTGCAAAGTGCTTGTTTGTTTTAAGGATAAGACAATGCATTGTTGTAAGGAGGCGTGAGGGTGCCAAACTTTACTTACACAGCCATGGATAAGGCTGGTAAAACAACCAAAGGAAAACTGGAGGCCAAAAGCAAAGAATCTGCCCTGCAGACACTGAAAGACAATCAACTCTACCCGATAGAAGTGATTGCTGAGACGAAGTGGACGGCAGACTTATCTATAGGTGCTAGAGTGACAACTAGAGATTTGACGATCTTCTGTCAGCAGTTTGAAGCAGTGCTAAAAGCTGGTATCTCCGTCCTTGAAGCCTTACATCTACTCCAGGAACAGACAGAAAACAAATACTTCAAAGGCATCATCAGTGACTTGTACAATTCCGTCGAACAAGGCGAGGCATTATCCAAGTCCATGGCCAAACACCCGAAGGTGTTTCCTAACATATTAATTAATATGGTGGCTGCGGGTGAACTGAGTGGTAACCTTGAAATAGCTCTTGACAGGATGGCGGTTCATTTTCAGAAAGAATATGACATGAACCAGAACGTTAAGAAGGCGACGACCTACCCGATTGTGGTTGCGGTGATCGCTGTGGCAGTTATCGTCATACTGCTGGTGGTGGTTATACCGACATTCGTTGATATGTTCAGTCAACTAGGACAAGAATTACCACTGACGACTAGGATGCTTATAGGCATCAGTAATTTCATGATACAGAGATGGTACATTGTGATATTGGTTGTTGGCTCGATTGTGACAGGCTTTATCATGTTTGCCAAGTCAGAGAATGGCGGCAAATTATTGAACCGAATATTCTTACGGGTACCGGTATTCGGCCCGGTGAATACGAAGATTGTCGCCTCCAGATTCTCAAGAACCTTAAGCACGTTGTTGGCCTCAGGGCTACCGTTGCTAGAGGCATTAGAAGTGGTATCAAAAGTCGTTGACAATCAATTTGTCGAAGACGGCTTATTGCATACAAAAGAACAGGTAAGCAAAGGGGTGCCTTTGTCGAAGCCAATACAGGAGATGAACGTATTTCCACCTATGATTACCCATATGGTACGTATTGGAGAAGACACAGGTCAACTGGAGCCGATCCTGAATAATGTGGCTGATTTCTACGACAGAGAAGTAGAGACGGCTGTGTCGCAGTTAACAACCATGTTAGAACCTGCAATTATAGTATTTCTTGCCGTTGTTGTCGGGTTCGTCGTCATTTCAATCATTCAACCGATGTTTCAGATGTACAACTCGATCGGTTAATGGTAAGGACTACTAAGATTAAAAGGAGATGTAAAAATGAGAGAACTTATGAATCGTATTTGGAAAAAAGAAGAAGGATTTTCACTGATTGAATTGATCATCGTTATTGCTATCTTGGCTATTATTGCTGCTATTGCTGTGCCGAACTTGCTCCAAAACGTCCAAAGAGCGAATGAATCTACCGATGAATCAAATGCTAAATTGATTGCTGACGCTATAGCGGTTTCTATTGCACGCCAGCCGGATCTTGAAGGTACTACGTTAACGACAGTTTCTTTTTCTACAACTGGAAGAGATACTTTCACATCTGGTACAGATCCAGAATATGATGTTATGGATGGTGCGCTTGGTGAATTCAATACAGTTCCTATTATAAAGTCATCAACTAATGGTCAAGGTTCAACATTCTTTGTATCTTTAGATGCAACAGGTATAATTACTGTTTATGGAGCTGATGATGCAGGTGCAGTTGATGCCACAAACGAATTATACAAGCCTTGATAATGACTATTCTATTCTTTCTATACGGCATAGTCATCGGCAGTTTCTTGAACGTCCTGATCTATCGTATTCCTAAGAAGGAAGAGTTTGTCAAGTCAAGATCACATTGCATGAATTGCGGTTATCAACTGCGTTGGTATGATCTTGTACCTATTCTAAGTTATATACAACTGGGTGGTAAATGTCGTTCGTGCAGAAGGCCTATTTCCATCCAGTACCCACTGATAGAGCTGCTCAATGGAGCAGCCTATTTGGGTATATGGCTATACTTAGGGTTGACTTGGTGGACGGTGGTTACATGCGTGATGTTCTCGATTCTATTGGTCATATTCTTTATTGACCTGAGGCATAAGATTATACCAAATGGTTTGGTGATTAGTATAATGGTCATCGGTATTGTCTGGACAGTATATTCAGGTCGTTATATTGAGAACATTATTGGCTTCTTTAGTATCTCATTGATACTCCTGCTGATTGGCATCCTTGTTAAAGGTGGCATGGGCATGGGGGACGTAAAGATGATGGCGGCAACAGGCTTACTGCTTGGGTGGCAAAATAATATTGTGGCGCTGATGGTTGGTGCCATACTAGGTTCAGTAATCGGCATAGGGCTTATTGCTCTAGGTGTTATAAAAAGAAAGCAACACATACCCTTTGGTCCCTTCTTGGCATTAGGTGTCCTGTACGCCATGCTATTTGGTAATATGACCATTCAGTGGTATCTATCGTTGCTATACTATTGAGTATGGAGATGAGGTATAGGTGAGGAACATCTATACCTATATGTTTATTTGTAGGCTATAAATACTGCCATAAATGAACAATGACATATGGATTCTATCACCTAAGGAGGGTTAGTGTGAAATATCCGAATAAAGGACTTTCGATTGATATCGGTAACGATCAGATCAAGGTCATACAGTACAAAAAGAGCAAGAATAAGGTCAAAATAATTAAAGCCATTCTCCTTGACACACCTAATGGTTGTGTAGAGGATGGTGCTGTTGCGGATTTTGAATCTTTGGCAACGGTTCTATCGGAAGCAATTAAAGAACATGGTATTAAAGAGAAAAAAGCGATATTTACTGTTGCTTCCAGTAAAATTATTACACGTGAGGTGGACCTACCGGATCTGCCTAAGAAGAAGCTGGATAGTCTGATCCAAATGAATGCAGAGGAATATTTTCCTGTGGAATTAGCGGATTATATTGTTGACTATCGGATTCTTGAACACTACGTGGAAGGTGAAGACAAGATGGTGCGTGTGAACATTGTGGCGGCCCATGAGCCAGTCATGAACACGTATATTCAACTTGCCGATGCTATTGGCATTAAGATTAATGGCATTGATTATTCAGGGAACAGTATCATTAATTATTCTGAACATATGGCAAAAGAAGGGACTTATCTTCTTTTGGACTTAGGGTCAAGAAGTACGATGGTGACCATTGTCAGCAATGGTCATGTCAGGTTTAACAGAATCTTGGTCTATGGAACGTCTATTGTCATAAGCAGTATTCAGAATCATTTTAATGTTCGATATAAAGAAGCTGTCAAAATTTCCGGCGAACAGATGCTTTTAAAGGACAAACCGGCAGCAGATGACGTACTGGCGTCCGATGTCTCTAATGCAATGAATCAAATTCTAAGTGGTATTGCCCGTTTGGTTGATTTTTACACGTCTAGGAATAAAGATGGTATTGAAGAAATCTACCTTGTGGGTGGTGGTACCAATATAGAAGGCATTGCTGACTACATCAGTGAGTATTTCAATGTTCAGACCTCTGTTATCTCTGAACTTTCTACTATTAGTTCTGAACAGGATGCTACCTACCAGGAAAATGGTGTTTATTTTGCGAACGCTATAGGGGCAACCTTTACTGAGATGAATTTGTTGCCTGAATCTTATAAGAATAAGGATCAGCAAAGGGCCGCCAATCGTCTCCGTCTTGAAGTAGGGGTGTTGTTACTTGCCCTTGTTCTTGGTGCTATGTATGTGCCTTTTGCCAATGTAAGGCGTTTGGAAAAGGAAAAGGAAGCATTGGAACAGGAAATTGAAGAAATGAAAGTGGTGGAAACAGTTAAAGCCGAGTATGATCAAGCCATGAGAGAAGTTCAATTCTATCTTGATATTGAGACGGCTTCATCTTCGACCACTCAGATTATATTACAAGTGATTGAAGCCATGGAATCATCCATACCTGAGGGTGTGGATTACATGACGATCAATAATACAGAAGAAGGTATGGTAATTAGCAGCACAGCGGATGATAAGTTGGTGTTGGTTAATTTCATCAGAATCCTTAAGACTCTAACCTTGGATGAACAGCCTGTCTTCCAGAATGTGTACATGCCATCTTATACGAATCCGGATGCGACAGATAATCCGGTTGTATCCGATGATGGGTACTATCAGTTTACCATTGTATGTACATATGCAGAGGGGGTGGCAATCCAATGACAAATCGTGAAAAACAGATGATCGGTGTTGTAGGTGTGTTGCTTCTTCTGTTGGTGCTTTATTATGTAGGATACAGACCTTTGACCAATAAAAAAGCTGAACTAGAAGAAGAAGTGGCTTCCTTAACAACCACTGCTGATGAGCTTCGAAAAGAATATGTTAAGATGGCAGAGTATCAGGCAGGCATTGATGCTTCAAAAGCAACCATTGCCGAGATCGATGCCAAGTATCCTTCTGGGCTTGATCAAGAGCTTGGATTTGAATTGATCTTCGCTATTGAAGATAGATATGAAGGCGTGCTGTTTGATACAATGAACTTCGCCCCTGTAGAACCTCTTATGTATAGTGAAGAAAACGTTACAGAAAACACTTTAAGGGGTCTAAGACAAACATTAACATCAGATATGATGTTTGATTACGGTGATTTGAAGGATTTCCTTAAATTTATTGTGGACTATCCTAAGAAGACAGTACTTACAAGTCTGAACATGAGCCTTGATGAAAGTACTGGGAAAATCAATACATCCATTTCATTGAATCAATACGCCATTGAAGGGGCTGACCGAGTTTATGAGGCGCCTGTTTTTGATGAAGTCCCAACAGGCAATGACATACTGTTTGATTCTGAGAACCTTCTGGTTGATATCGTAGGCCCTTCAAGCAAACGTCCAAAAGATGCAGATGGCAATGTCATCCGTGATGCTGTATCAGATATCTATATTGCTTTGAAGCCAACCCAAGCCGACGTGGAGGCTCAAGTAATCGGACTTAGAGCGGATCAGACACAAAGCAGTTATGTGAGACAGGATATCAATGATATTGTAGAAGCGACAATTCGTATTTACTCATCTGGTGATGCTTATTTTGCTGATTTTATTCTTGGTGATGTGGACAACGGCAGCAATACTTTTGAAGTTGGCAATATTCTTGAGATCGAAGTCAATGCTTCAGATAGAGTCGGTGACGATGATCTGGCTGGGATGAATCTGACAATTGACAATGAAACGGACATGGTGCTATACATCAATCATTTCACAGACGATGATGACAATCCACGCTTGACCTTTGGTTCAATCACAGGTGAAGTGATCATAGACGAATAATAAGACTGTTCCTACATCGTACGTGTTGTGTGCGAGATGTTCATTTGAGGAATAGCATAGTGGTGATCATATGCCAAAAGGTTTATTGAATTTTATCAAATCAAATAAAGGATTCTCTCTTCTTGAAGCCATCGTTAGTGTGGTGATTGTTGGTATAGCGATTATCCCTATATCGACTGTCTTTAATATGACAATCACCAGGACGTTGGACACAAGACGGCAGATGGAGGCCAATGAGATTGGTCAGCAGTATATGGAATCTCTAAAGTCTATGGATTTCAATGAACTGGGCAGTGTACTTGTGACGCCGGGCTATGTACTGACATTAACAGACACTACTGCTCAGTCTGATTTTGACAACTACGGCTTTGAGAGAATTCCGGACGGTTATTCTGTTGAACTATCCTACGACAATGGGGTGGATCAAGTGGATGGTGGCACCTATGCTATAGATTCCGCTTCAGTGACCCATATTACCAGTGCTGATATTGATGCGGTTATTACCATCGACAGTGGTTATGACAGTGACTTTATTGTCACAGACAGCGACGGTTCATCAGGCGCTGTGGACTTCAATCAGTCTATAAGTTCCGTTAACCGTAATATCAGAATTACTGTTGATAGGGATAGCATGCTTTTGACAGTCAAAGCTTGGGATGGAAGTAATGAACTCAATGCCAATGTCTACACACAGAACGTTGCTAATAATGCTGTTAAGGTCGTAATGGGTGATGGGACAGCAGCAGTAGGTGCTGTTGCCTATAACACTACTATCAGTGTCGACAGTAACTTGACAACGCCTTTTACGGTTTATATCTTTGAAGATAGCGATAATACAGTCAATGCGTCAACACAGACTATTCAAGGGTATGTGGCTTTCAGTAGAAATCTGTATGAAGCAACATCGACCCAATACAGAGTCGTTGGGTTGACAGTTGATGTGTACAGTGATGTCACTGGTGAACTTGTGACGTCGCTGACAAGTACCAAGACCAGCGAGTAAGCGAGTAGGTGAATGGATGTATTTTAAGAAAAACGAAGAGGGATCAACACTATTACTGATTATGATTACGGTGGCTATCCTTACGATGCTTGGGACAGCCTTATTAGCCATGTCTTTCATGAACATCAATATGAAGCAAGGTGATCTTCGGATTAAGCAGACAGCCTATTATGCTGAATCTGGTATTGATCAGGTCTATGCAAGAATTGGTTACTTGGTAGAAGAAGCCATTGGTGAAGCAGTTACGTTGACAGATGTTCAGATGCAGGCGATTCTTGAAGATATCTATTTGATTCAAACTGGACAAATACCTCTTGATAGCAGCAATGAAATCTATGTGGACAAAACCAATCCGGACGATATTACGGTTAAGATGACCTTGGTTCAAACGAAAGCAGAGGAACTCTATAAAGAGAACTTCAAATCCACATTTGATGGCTACTATACTTCAGGGGATATGGCGGATGAACTTTGGAATACCAATGCGCCGGATTATGTATATCTTGACAGCAATGATAATACTAATGGCTCTTTACTTGACATAACCATTGATTCTGTGGAGACTTTTTCCTCTTCTGGTAGTACCTTTACTTTCAAAGGTGTAAAGTCAGTCTTTGATCTGTCAGGGGTTACTGAGAAAGAGATCATTACGGATATTGTTGTTTCGGACAGCATTATTGCCTATCCCTTCAGTTCCTTGGAAAATCGAATTATTGTTATGGATAATCCATTGTGGCAAAAGGCGATCGTTGCCCTTGGCGATGTTGGATTTGATGATAGTGATGCGACGGTTAATGGTGATGTCTTCGGGTATGGTACTGTACCGGCAGACACAAATTATGCTGAAGCCGTGGATTATGGTGGCATTCTTGTAGCTGGTTCGTCGGATGTCACGGTCAATGGTCACATGGCTTCAAGATCCTACATTCAACTGGCTCAAAACTCGACTGGAGATTTGACTGTCAATGATGGCATGGTCTATACGAATTCGCTAATCATTCAAAAAGGTGCGGATGGTGATATTGTTATCAATAATGGCAATGTTTACACATCTGACGACTTGGAGATGAACGGGGATGGTTCGTCCTCAGTGACGATTAACGGCAGCTACTATGGTTATGCAGACGGCAGTAGCGGTGGTGGCGTAGCCAGTCATGACATCAGTTCTGCCATCGTTCTCAATTCAGATATGACCCAAGCATCTTTGACGATTACAGGTGATGCTTTGACGGGTAGCAATCTGGATTATAATGAGTATTATACAGATAGTGGCACTGGTACAAAACAACCAGCTTATGGTGCGATCATAGCTGGTACGGGCTATGTGGATACCTATGATGGTGGCTCTAATTCCAAAAGGTATCAAACCGGTGAATCCGTGGCGTTTAAAGGTAATTATATTGCTTATTCATGGGCCTTTGATCAGTCTGTCATTGATTCAGTGTTGTTAAGCAATGAATTTATGGTAGGTACCAGCGGTAATTATCCTTTGTATGCTAGAGACACAACGGGTTCGGCGCCAGTGGATTCAATCCATGATGAACATGTGACCAATTTCTTACAAAAAGAGAATGTTGCTTGGGATACTTATTTCAATCAGCTAGGCACAGTGTCGGTTAATTTTGCGACGGCTTCTACTGTTTCGGGTTCAGGTAGTGTTACTCTGAATGACCGTATGGCTTATTTTGCGGCATTTAAAGAGTATATCAACGATGGTGGTGGCTTGAATTATATTAAGTCAGGTGCTGGAGCGAATGTTAATATCGATAGTATTTTTTACGCGGCAGGTCTTCAACTTGATAGCTCTGGCGACTTTGAATATGACACCAGTAATTTTTCTGAATTTGACAGTGAACTTCGTCCGGTCATTACAGGTGATAATACTTATATGCTGCATAATCTGGAGAACAGACCGTTTGTTCCGACAGGTGATTTGACGGATGTTGGCTCTGAATTTATCCCAACATTAGCTGGTGTGGATGAAGAACCGACAGTGGCCAATGCCAACCCTTATGAAAAATATACGAATCTGGATCTGGCCAGTGTTAGTTATAACTTCTGGGAGTACACCTTGCTTGGTGCTGTAGGTGAAATCAGACATATCAGTGATTCGACGGCGACCTTGTATCTTTATGGGACGGGTACTGCAAATCCATCTCCTGATGCAACCCATATTTCCTTGGGTCGAACTACCAATCAAGGTATTATTCTTCATAGAGGTGATATTCATATCTACGGTGATTTTGAATTCACTGGTCCGATTATTTCGGAAGGGGATGTCTTTCTTCATGATGGCACTCAGGTATTGACGAATGGAGATGAGCTTTCCAAACGGTATTTAGCGGATTTGATCTACAGTGATGATCGTTTCTATGATGTTTTTCAAGTGACGAATTATGGAGACTCAACTACACCGGATATTGCCCTTACGGATTATGAATTCACTGAGATTGATAGTAGTGTGACTCATGAAGATGGCAGCAATAGCAACCTGACGTTTTTTGACTGGATATATTTTGAACACTGGAGAATAGCGAAGTAGGTGACTAAGATGCGATTGATGAAAAATGAATCAGGTTATACTTTGCTTGAAATGATCATTACCATTGGGCTGATTGGCATTGCTATAGGTATGTCCGGATTTGGGCTAAGAACTGTTTTTAACAGCAACCTAGATTCTGTTGCCAATGAATTTGCCAATGAGGTTCGTCTGACTTATTCAAGAGAACTCGCTGCCAGCAACAATGATTATTCGATGATTTTGTCCTATGACAGCAGTAATGGTTACTACAAGGCCAATCTTTATGTGGAAAGAAATGGCGGCAGCAGAGAACTTTTGAAGACCATTAAATTCTCAAAGGCGATTAGCATAATGAAGGATGGTGCGGATGTCAGCGGACTTGCAGAGAGTGAGCGTAGCTTTGAGTTCGATCAATCTTCGGGGAAACTGCTGTCGAATGGCGAGGGTACTTATACCTTCACTTCAAGCACATCCACGATGATACGAGATGTGATTGTAGTAAAAGACAATGGAAGGGTGTATGTGGATGAATAATAAGGGTTTTACCACCATTGAACTGATCCTTGCCATTGCAATAGCAGGTATTATCATGGGGGCTGTAGGGTCGTTTCTGGTCTTTAATATGCGTGGTTTTCAGACGACTAAGGGTATTATTGACATTCAGTACGAGGGTCAATTAGCCATCAATCAACTAACGTCAATTGCCCAAGAATCCGTAGGTATTACGGTCTTAAAAGATGATTCAGGTACCGACAGTATTCAAGTGATTAATGAGATCACGCCTGGCACGATTGAATTTGTTCAATACGTAGAGGAAAGTAGTGGCTTGGAACATGAATACACTTATGTGCTTACTTATGATCAGGTGGCTGGGGAAATACTTGTAGAAAAGATTGATGATGATGGGACTGGGCCAGTCAGTATTGCAAATTATGTATTGGGACGTTACATAACGGATTTCACTATTGAACCAACAGGTGGTAGGAACTTTGATACGTCTAAATCCATTACGATCAGGCTGATATTAGCGAATTCAAAGACGACGAATGACCTTCAGACAGAAGTGAAATTCAGGAATTTTGAGGTGAAATCACGAACACTGTCGCCGTGATGGGCTTAACGTTTTTGGTGAAAAAATGCCAAGACTTGCTAGAATGGTATAATATTGCTATAATCTCTATGCAAGAACGGCAAAGATTATTGACCGTTCGACAGTGATCGGTATACTTAGGTTGACTGTTGGAAAGGATAAATCATGACATTCATATACCCAAATGAATATGTCGATTCTATTTATGACATTGATTTTGATTCATTATATGCAAACGGCTACAGAGGTGTCCTTTTTGATGTGGACAATACATTGGTACCGTACGACATGATGGATGCACCGGATAAACTGGTCGCATTCATCCGTGGCATGGAGGACATCGGCTTTAAAGTGGGACTGGTTTCAAACAACAACCATGGTAGAGTCAGCGCTCTTAACCGACGACTAAACCTTGAGATGATGCCAAATGCCATGAAGCCGTTGACATTTAAGTTGAGTCGTGTGCTTAGACGTATGGAAGTGCAACCTGAGAAAGCTGTCTTTGTTGGGGATCAGCTTTTTACAGATGTGTGGGTTGGCAACGGTCTTGGACTATACACCGTCTTGGTGAAACCGATTCAGAAAAAAGAGCAATTGGTCACTTGGATAAAACGAGGTTTAGAATCGTGGGTGCTTAAAAGGTACAAGGGGTAGGCTTATGAGCAATATTGTGTTAATCGGTATGAATGGGGCAGGTAAACGAGAGGTGGCCAAACGCATTTCTTCTAAAATGGATAAAAAAGTCATCGATATGGCGCTGGAAGTTCAAAAAGAAGAAGGGCGCTCTGCTGTTGAAATAATTAGTGAAGATGGGGCTGGATATTACAGACGGTTGGAAATTGATTATTTGGAGCGATTTCAAAGCAAAAAGAATAAGATTCTGATTACCGATGAAGATCTGCCGACTGACGATGAACTGGTTCAGCTAATGAAACGTGGCGGTACTATAGTTTTTCTTCAAGCGGATTTGAAGGTGATTTTTAACAGGCAGTCTAAGGAATACGGCTATGATGTTTCGGAGGAAAAAGGGTTGTTTGATGCCTTGAGAAGCAAGATTGAAGTGAATGAGCCTCATTATCTAAGGACGGCAAATGTCATTATTCAGGCTGCGAACAAAAGTTTTGATGAAATTGCGGATGAAATCGTTGCTATATTATAAGGATTCAAAGGATTTGTCTTGAAATCTTGTTGTATTTCGGATAGAATATATAAGTGCGTAAATAGCGATGCTTTTACCTCTGTGGTGGAAGCCTTTTTGCTTGACGACGATAAGAAATCAGAACACTGCCCTTTAGCAGTTTTCTATGTATAGAAATGATAATATATGGAGGAACCACACATGGTATCAGCTGGTGATTTTAGAAATGGTGTTACAATAGAATATGAAGGGAATATCTACGTAATTGTTGAATTCCAACATGTTAAGCCTGGTAAAGGGGCAGCTTTTGTAAGAACAAAGATCAAGAACCTTAAGTCCGGTTCTGTTATTGAAAAATCTTTCAGACCTTCTGAAAAGTTTGAAAATGCACTGATTGAACGTAAGGATATGCAGTATCTTTATGTGGATGGCGACTTATTCTACTTTATGGATAATGAAACTTATGAGCAAATTGGCCTTACTGCCGAGCAACTCGACGGCGCTCTTAAGTTTGTTAAAGAGAACGAAACCGTTAAGATTCTTTCTCATAATGGTCAAGTGTTTGGTGTTGAGCCACCAATCAGTGTTGTTCTTGAAGTAACACATACTGAACCAGGTGTTGCCGGTAACACTGCTCAAGGTGCTACTAAGCCAGCGACTGTTGAGACAGGTGCTACAATCAATGTACCATTGTTCGTGAACATTGGCGACATGCTTAAGATCGATACACGTACTGGTGAGTATGTATCTCGTGCTTAAGTAAAACGACGGCGTATAATATTTCTTGCATGTGAGAGGGAGCGGCGATGGCTGTTTCCTCTTTTGTTGAGTTATAGGAAATTGCTTCCTATAACTCAAGAATACTCCGTAGGAGATACATGAATTCATAAGGAAGATGTCCTTCGGACTGAATTCAGCATGTAAAGTGAACAAAGTCCCTCATGATTGAGGAGTATATGGTGTTAAAGTGGACTTTTCCACTTTGTTCGTAACATAGCTGTAACTCCCTTGATTTAGCTATATAACTCAAGTATAATAGATGTCAGGCGCAGCATGCTGGCAGTGTGCTGTAAGACTAGAATGGAGGTCTGTTGAATGGATAGACAAACCCTTAAGATACATGATCATGATGAGATTGGCGAAGTCCATATCGCGGATGAAGTGATAGCGATCATTGCAGGTATGGCTGCAACGGAAGTGGAAGGCGTCAAGGGGATGGTTGGAAGCACTTCGGAGAATATCGTGGAACTACTTGGAAGAAAGAACCTTTCTAAAGGTGTATCCGTTGAAGTCGGCGAAGGTGCCGTTACACTCGGTCTGGCTTTGGTTGTGAAGTATGGTTCGAGTATTGTGGAGGTATCCAAGGTTGTCTCAGAGAAAGTGAAGACAGCTGTGGAGACAATGACTGGACTTGACGTGGAAGCTGTGAATATCAATGTTACTGGTGTTGACACCGAGACAGAGTAAAATACCGTATAAGCCATAGGCCGGTACGTGAATGAAGAAAAGATGAAGATTAACCTGCATTCTTTGTAATGCGGGTTAACTGACGTTTAGGCGTCTAGTGGAGGAAATAATGAATAGAAGCAGTATGCGTGAGCACGTGTTCAAAATGATTTTTTCGTATGGATTTGATTCAGAGGAAGCCATTGAAGAACATATGGATCAATACCTTGAAGAAGTCAATGCATCTGAAAAAGAAATTGCATATATGAAACAACGAGTCATTGATGTTTATGATCACAAGAGTGAAATTGACGAACAGTTGAATGCCGTCTCTCTTAAGTGGCCTTTAAGCAGAATGGCCAATGTGGATGCAGCGATTCTACGTTTGATGGTTTACGAAGTTGTCTATGACGCGGATATCCCTAACGGTGTTGCCATCAATGAAGGTATTGAATTGGCTAAGAAGTACGGTGGAGATCAATCGCCTAAGTTTGTCAATGGCGTTATAGCAAAGATCGCTAATCGATGATGGATAAGAAAGTACTAACCGTCGCTAACGTCAATACTTATATCAAGCAGCTAATGGATAGGGATTATGTTCTTAAGAATTTGATGGTTCAAGGGGAAGTCTCTAATTATAAAGCTCATAGTTCAGGGCATTTGTATTTCACTTTAAAGGACGACAATAGTGCCATCAGTTGTGTAATGTTTCGCTCTTATGTTCAGGATCTGGATAGACCACTGCAAAATGGTATGAAGATTATTGTCAGTGGCTCTGTATCTGTTTATGAGAGAAGTGGTCAATACCAGATCTATGCAAAGAAGATACAGGAAGATGGACTTGGTAAGTTGTATATTGCCTTCGAGAAGCTTAAAATGAAGCTGGAAGGGGAAGGGCTTTTTGAACCTGCTCTTAAGCAACCAATACCGAAGTATGTGAAGAAGGTTGGTATTGTCACTTCCCAGACTGGGGCTGCTATTAAGGATATGGTTCAAGTCAGTGCTAGACGAAACCCATATGTACAGTTGGTGTTATACCCCTCCCTTGTTCAAGGGAATTTGGCTTCGCACAACATTGTTCAGGGCATCGAGTGGTTCAATCGCCAGAAAGAGAAGGTTGATGTTCTGATTGTTGGGCGTGGTGGTGGTTCTATAGAAGATCTATGGCCTTTTAATGAAGAAAATGTCGCTAGGGCTATTGTTGCATCGATGATACCTGTTATCTCTGCAGTTGGCCATGAGACGGACTTCACCATTGCTGATTTTGTTGCAGATATGCGTGCGCCTACACCTTCGGCTGCGGCTGAATTGGCTGTCTATGATTACCATGAAACAATGAGGCGTATTGGACTATACCAAGATCGGCTCAAGCAATGGTTGGAACATCAAGTAGTTATGAATAAAGGGTTACTGGAACGCTTAATGATACGATTAGAGCATCAGAACCCAAAAGAAAAATTCGAACAAAAGTATCAGTATATAGCTGAATTAGAAGATCGACTGTTATTACATATGAATCTAAGGTTGAAAGATAGCAGACAAAAGACAGACCTGCTTAGAAGCAGATTGGAAGGTCAGTCACCATTTGGTCGTTTGAAAAAAGGCTTTGCCTACATTAGTGATGAGGCGGATAGGCGTATTGACTCCGTTGACAAGCTTGATATAGGCGCCCTCTTTAATATGACACTGTCAGATGGTGTTGTAACTGGACAAGTACTTGAAGTGGAGAAAGAGGTATAAGGATGTCAGAAAAGAAAAGCTTTGAAGAATCTCTAAAAACCTTGGAGAGTATCGTATCATCACTTGAGAAAGATGATATTTCTCTGGAAGATTCTATCAGGAAATACAAAAAAGGTGTTCAATTGGTGAAAGACTGTAACAACACCATTGATCAAATTGAAAAAGAACTTCAAGTCATAACTGAGGATGAGGCAGAATAATATGGGCTTCATGACGTATATTGAATCTAACAAGACTTATATAGAGGATGTGCTTAAGGATTATATTCCAAAGGCTAAAGGACCGGAGAGCTTGATTCAAGAAGCGATGTTATATAGTCTTATGGCAGGAGGGAAACGCCTTAGACCACTGATTATGCTTGAAGTCTTCAAGTTGTTCAACAACAAAACGGACAAAGTCGAGGGGTTCCTTGCAGCTATCGAGATGATTCATACATACTCTTTGATTCATGATGATCTGCCTGCGATGGACGATGATGAACTTAGACGCGGAATGCCAACGTGCCATGTGCAGTTTGGCGAGGATATTGCCATATTGGCAGGAGATGGGTTGTTGAATCTGGCATATGAAACCATGTGTCATTCGATTTTAGAATATGGCCTTGGCAATGATGGTTTACAGGCAATGACTTGTTTAGCAGATAAAGCTGGCGTTAGAGGTATGGTTGGCGGCCAAGTGGCAGATGTTACCAGTGAGAATCAAGTGGTTGATATGGAGACTGTTTTGTTCATTCATAGTCACAAGACTGCTGCGCTTATTGAAGCTGCTTTTATGGTAGGGGCCTATGTGGCAGGTGCAACTTTTGAACAGATCCAACTTTTGCAACAGATAGGCTACAATGTGGGGTTGGCGTTTCAAATACAGGATGATTTACTGGATGTATTCTCCACTGAAGAGAAATTAGGTAAGCCAATTAACAGTGATGAAAAGAACCGTAAGATGACTTATGTTGAATTGAAGGGGTATGAAGCCTCCAAGAAGGATGTTAAAGACTTGCTTATGAAGGCTGATCAATTGACGGATGAAATCGGTGGGAGAGATCCTGGCTTTATCAAGAGTCTGATTCGTTATATTGGGGAAAGAGACTACTGATGCTATAAGGAGTTATCATGGACGGATTTAGAGAACTGATGCAAAATACGGTTTTTTGGTGTGCTTTTATCGGTTGGTTTTCAGCTCAAGGCATCAAACTGCTACTGACTTTCATTAAAGATGGACGCTTTGATGCTGAACGAATTATGGGCTCAGGTGGTATGCCAAGCTCTCATTCTTCTACAGCTGTGGCTACCACTTTTGCCATCGGTGAGACTATGGGTTATGGTTCACCAGTCTTTGCGTTAGGTGTTGTTTTTAGCTTTATTGTTATGTATGATGCCGCTAATGTGAGAATGGAATCAGGCAGACAAGCGAAGATCATCAATCGCATTATTAATGAAATGAAAGAACATACCTTTGCCGATCATATGGATCGTGAACTTAAGGAACTATTAGGCCACACATATTTGGAAGTGGCCGTCGGGGCGTTGCTTGGCTTGGTTGTAGGCCTTGTATTCGCTTAAGGTTGTAACTTAACCTTTGGACACCTTAGTCATATTAATAATGAATATTTTATAAAATATGCATCGTATTGGGTTATATGATGCATATTTATGTTATAATATGAACACTGAAGACGCAGTATTCTAGTCATGACCTACCTTTCTGAAGGCGGGCCTAAAAAACCGCTTAAGGGCATATCGATGAAGTTCTTGGTGTTTGCATTCGACGCCCAGTCGGGGGCGGATGCTGGGAGTTAAGACATTAGGGCGATCCACAATGGCATGTGGGCGTTGACCCTTTTGTCGCGGAGACTGTCGCTTGTGGATCGCAACTTCGATCTACGACGACAGATTAAACCTGTCATGCGGCGAAAGCTGTGGACAGCGTAGCCTGCCTTGCGTGATGATGAAGGGGATAACGATTCACACACGAATTCATCGGCCAATGATGCAGTGTATATTGTCGTTTGAAATTCGTCATTGCTAAAGAGGCTAGGAATTGCCTGGTCATGTGAGGAAAACTCCTAGACTGTTATGTGATTATAGGATTACAGTGTGGTTATTAAGGCGATCTAGCGTTACAGAAGGTGACTCTGTAAGGGAACCATTAAAGAGGAATCACCGGTTTGGCGACAAACGGGTTGGTTTTCGGGAAAACCTGCTGGACTATATGCCGCAAAATTTACTATAATGACTGTCTTCGGTTTACAAAGATATTTGATCATAAAGAGATTTTATAGATGATAAGAAATAAAAGTCAAACAAAACATAAGCCACGGGTTAAGTTCCGTAATATGTACAACAATAAAAAAATCAACTACAACTGGGTGATTACCATCGCTATTGTCACTTTTTTTGTGGCGATCGTTCTTGGCTACATATCCTTGGTGATGATGGACTTGCTAAGTTTGGTTGGGGCCATTGTTACGTTGTTGGTTATTGTTTTTATGGGGATCTTTTTTGACCTTCTAGGCATAGCGGTAACTGCTGCTGACGAGACGCCTTTTCATTCTATGGCAGCATCAAAAGTAGGAGGTGCCATAGAGAGTATTACCATCATAAGGAATGCCGGTGCTGTTGCCAATTTTTTTAATGATGTTATTGGCGATATTGCCGGTATCATATCAGGCTCTGCATCTGCGGCGATTATTTTAAAGATGAACATTGAGGGCACGACGGGCAGTACAACGGCCAGCATTGTTTTGACAGCAATCATTGCAGCCCTAACAGTCGGTGGCAAGGCCATTGGTAAAGAAGTAGCTTTGCGTCATGCCAATTTCATTGTATACAAAATTGGGCGTCTAATGAGAAGGGTCAAGTCCATTCATGGATGAGGATAAAGAATTATTTGGGAGAATAAACACCTGGGTTCAGGTGTTTTTTACAGAGGCTTATTATGGGTAAATTATTGGATGGCGTGCAATCGCCATACGACATAAAAAATATGAATGAACGTCAATTGAATGCTCTTTGCGAAGAAATACGACGTTATTTGATTGAGACTGTTACTGAGACAGGTGGGCATCTTAGTTCAAACCTAGGGGTTGTAGAACTAACGGTGGCAATGCACTATGTTTTTAATTCACCATATGATCAGTTTGTCTTTGATGTTGGTCATCAAAGTTATATTCATAAAATATTGACAGGTCGCAAAGATGCCATGAAGACCATTCGTCAATATGGAGGTATCAGCGGCTTTAACAAAAGACACGAATCTGAACATGATACGTTTGATGTGGGGCATAGTTCGACGTCTATTTCTGCTGCGTTAGGGTTCGCGGTTGCCAGAGATTTACACAAAGAGGGCAACGCTGTCTTGGCGGTTATCGGTGATGGTGCCATGACTGCTGGAATGGCTTTTGAGGCTCTGAATAACGGCGCTAATCTTAAGTCTAATTTTATTGTTATTTTGAATGATAATCAGATGTCCATATCGCCGAATGTCGGTGGATTGGCTAAGTATTTTGATAAGATACGTACAGGGACGACTTATAAGAATCTAAAAGATGATGTCCATAAGGTGTTGGATAAGATTCCGTTGGTAGGTGTCGGCATTACAAAGGCTGTAAGGGATGTCAGGGATGGCATTAAGCAGATCTTCATTCCAGGGATGTTTTTTGAGGAGATGGGGTACAAATACCTTGGACCTATCGATGGTCATGATTTGCACGAAGTTGTTACAGTGCTAAGGCAAGCAAGAAAGATTGACGGACCTGTTTTGATTCACCTGAATACCGTAAAAGGAAAAGGTTATCATAAAGCTGAAAAGGATCCTTCAAAGTACCATGGCATAAAGCCTACTGTTAAGGCGAATGATCTGTGTCATTGCGCAAAAGACGGCTTGCAGATTCCGGCTCAAAGTTATGGCGAGATTATGTGTCAACAGCTTATCTCATACAAGAAAGCAGGCGACGATCTCACGGCTATTACAGCCGCGATGCCTAGTGGTACAGGCTTGACGCCATTTGCTAAACGTTATCCGGTTGCATTTCAAGATGTAGGCATTGCTGAGCAGCATGCTGTCACTTTTGCCGCCGGCTTGGGACTTAAAGGTGTAAAGCCTTATGTCGCTATTTATTCCTCGTTTATGCAACGCGCCTATGATCAGGTACTTCATGATGTATGCATACAAAAAGTGCCAGTTGTTTTTTTAATGGATCGAGCCGGTATTGTCGGTGAGGACGGTGAGACCCATCAGGGGGTATTTGATTATGCCTTTATGAATCACTTGCCTAATATGACAATAGCAGCGCCTAGAGATGGTAAGATGATGGTGCGCTTGATGGACTTTGCCAGAGAATATGCACGAGGCCCAATTGCCATACGTTATCCGAAAGGGAGCGCTCCTTGTCTAGGTGATATGCCCGACAGGGAAGTACTTCATGGTAGAGGCAGTATTTTACATCAAGGAATGGATATTGCCTTATTGGCTGTTGGTTCTATGGTAGAGACAGCACTTAAAGTCAGGCATACGGAAGGGTATGGTCATATCACGGTTGCAGATGGTGTGTTTATCAAGCCTTTTGATTATAATTTAGTGAGACAGTTGGCCGAGGAACATAACACCTTGATTGTCTTGGAAGAAGGCTGTAGAATTGGTGGTTACGGTTCCGTCATAACTCAGTATATTAGTGATGAAGGGCTGGATGTAGATGTTCGAGTCCTAGGTATAGAAGATCAGTTCATACCCCATGGTACAAGAGCGGAGCTACTAGAATTGGTTGGTTTGAGTAAAGAACGGATTATTACATATATAGAAGAAAAGGTGAAAAAGTGAGTAAGAGCAAAGAACGGCTAGATGTGGTTCTGGTTGAAAAAGGATTGGTAGAGTCTCGTGAGAAGGCAAAGACCCTTATAATGACAGGGAATGTCTTTGTCGATGGTCAACGTGAAGATAAAGCCGGAACAAAAATCGACCCTGCCAAAGAGATCACAATAAAGAGCAACCCTAACCCTTATGTCAGTCGAGGTGGTCTTAAACTGGAAAAGGCAATGGAACAGTACCCCATCAACCTAGAAGGCAAGGTGTGTATGGATGTTGGTGCTTCAACGGGTGGTTTTACGGATTGCATGCTGCAAAATGGGGCTGTAAAAGTCTACAGTATTGATGTTGGACGTGGACAGTTGGCATGGAAGCTCAGGCAGGATTCTAGAGTTGTTTGTATGGAGAAGACCAATATTCGTTATGTTATGCCGGAAGATATTGATGACTTAGCTTCGTTTGTTAGTATTGATGTCTCTTTTATTTCATTGAAAAAGGTTTTAACACCTGTTAAAGCTCTTATGAACAAGGGTGCTGAGATGGTCTGTCTAATTAAGCCTCAATTTGAAGCAGGAAGAGAGAAGGTTGGCAAGAAAGGTGTGGTCAGAGATATCAATGTCCATAAGGACGTCGTAGCGATGATTATTCAACACGCAAGGGAATTGGGGTTTTACTGTGTTGGTGTGGATTTTTCACCAATAAGAGGGCCGGAAGGCAATATTGAATATCTGTTATACATGAGAAATATTGAACAGGAACAGGACATTGACTTGTTCGTAAATGACGCTCTTAAGATGGTTGAGCGTTCCCATGAGAAGCTATAAGAGTCGGGGGACAATATGAAGAGAGTCTATATGGTCGTCAATACGATTAAAGACCCCACATTATCATTTACTAAAGAAGTGATTGCATGGTTAGAAGATCAGTCTGTAGAGGTGTTTCTTCCGACCAAATTCCAAAAAACATATGAGCTGGATTCGAAATATAGCATAGAGGATTCTGCGCTGGATACCATTGATTTCGCTATTGTACTCGGTGGTGATGGTACGATTATTCATTCCTCCATTTGCTTAGCAAAACATGGACTTCCAATACTTGGCATTAATATCGGCAGTTTGGGTTTTTTGACCCAGATTGAACAAAGTGAGTGGCAGGAAAGCTTGATGATGGTCCTTGAAGGACGTTATGGCATTCATGAGCGCATGATGCTTGAAGCCCATGTCATCGACACCGATAGAGATGAAGAATCAGGATTAGCCTTCGCTCTTAATGATGTGGTCGTCAGTCGTATGGCTCTGTCTAGAATGGTTGGCTTCAGTCTTTATGTTAATGACCAGTTTGTTAATTTTTATTCCGCAGATGGTGTTATTATATCAACACCAACAGGTTCGACCGCTTACAACTTGTCAGCGGGAGGACCAATATTGGCACCGAATGGTGATACGATGGTTGTGACACCAATATGTCCCCATTCTCTATCTGCCAGGAGTATTGTTTTGTCCAGTCATGATGTGGTGAAGATCACTTTTGAACACAATCGGCGTTTATGGGAAAATGATTTGATGTTGACTGTGGATGGTCATGAAGGCATAAAACTAAATAGTGGGTCTGAGATTGTCATTAAGCGTGCATCCATGAAGACAAAATTACTCCACTTGGAAGGCCATAATTTTTATAAGATATTACGGCACAAACTAGGCAGTAATTAACGACAGAGGTGAGATTATGAAGATTGAGAGACAATCAAAGATTATTGAACTCATAACCCAATATCCTATTGAAACCCAAGAAGAACTGGCAAGACGTTTGGTGGCAAGTGGTTATGAAGTGACACAAGCGACCATTTCTCGGGATATCAGGGATTTGAAGTTAACTAAAGCGACAGACTCTGATGGCAGACAACGTTATATTGTCATGCCGACCAAAGAGAATAACTTAAGTGAGAAGTACATACGTATATTCAGAAATGGTTATAATGGTTTGGACCGTGCTCAAAACATCATCGTTGTTCGTACGTTAACAGGGATGGCTATGGCTGTTGCTGCTGCCATAGACCGAATGGACATTGATGAAATCATCGGTACTATAGCTGGGGACGATACCATTTTTTGTGCTGTTAGGACGGAAGAGGATGCCATACATTTGATGGAACGTTTAATCAAGATGGCGGACAGGTAGAGGAGAACTCATGTTAACTTATCTTCATGTTCAAAATTTTGCTTTGATCAAGGAGTTGTCATTAGAGATTGGGACTGGTCTCACTGTTCTCACAGGTGAAACTGGCGCTGGAAAATCCATACTGATTGGATCTATGAATGCCATTTCAGGCAATAAATTAGACCGTTCCATCATTCGGCGCGGTGAAAAATTTGCTCTAATTGAGATGCAATTCGAATTAGCCAATTCTCAATCGATTTATTACGAAGAGACCTACGGCATACCAATGAACGACGATACCGTCATAATATTATCTCGCAAGTACAATGATACAGGAAGAAGCATCTACCGTGCTAATGGCATGACTGTGACTGCTCAGGTGATGCAGGAAATATTTGAAAATGCTATTGACATCCACAGTCAACATGAGCACCAGTCATTACTTAATCCTAAGATGTATCTTCAATTACTGGATCAATACCTGGGGGAGGATGTCAGAGAAGTCAAAATCTCTCTGGCAGAAGTATACAGAAATTATATTACGTACAGACAACAACTGAATGAAGATCGTTTGGATGATGATTACAGACAGCGAGAAATGGATTTCCTTCGGTTTGAAATTGAAGAGATCTCGTCCGCACAGTTGGTGATAGGTGAAGATCTCGAATTGGATAAGACCTACAAGAAATTATCTGGTGTCCATAGAATTGAAGCTGCGTTAGCAGAGGTCGATAAGAAACTTCACGGTGATATACCTGGGAATATATCAGATATGGTATCGGATGTTGTACAAGCTATTGAAAAAGTCAAAGCATTGGATGAGGCACTGTTAGAACTTTCGGAAGTGGGAAGTCAACTGGAGTCCATGATTTATGATATGAGTAGAATGCTGGATCATTATCTGGATACCCTTGACTCAGATCCGGAGACCCTATCTTATACGGAAGAGCGTCTGGACCTTCTTAATGGTTTGAAACAAAAGTATGGTGATACGATAGAAGAAATCATGGCTCAGCTGGATGGTAAGATAAAACAACTGGACCATCTTGAAAACTATGAAACGAATATACGAGCTATAAAGAAACAGTTGAAGGTCTATGAAGAAGAAATTCTTGAATATTGCCAGATACTATCTGAGAAAAGAAAAAATGCAGCTGTATCAATAGCCAGTGACATTGAAAAAGTCCTCTCTGAGTTGAACTTCAATAACAATCAAGTTGAAATAGTGGTTGAAGAGAAGGATAGCTTTACGGCTGAAGGCTTTAATAAAGTCATGATTCTAATTAGTACCAACAAAAATGAACCGTTACAACCCCTTAATAAGATTGCTTCAGGTGGAGAGTTGTCTCGTGTCATGTTAGCACTCAAGTCGGTATTTGCGGATATGGACCAATTGGATACATTGGTCTTTGATGAAATAGATACTGGCATTAGTGGGAGAACCGCACAAAAAGTGGCTGAGAAGATGGTTGGGCTTGCAGGTCGTCGTCAAATCCTTTGTATCACACATTTACCTCAGATTGCAGCAATGGCAGATGGACATTTTTTGATTTCCAAAGAAGAGGTGGATGATCATACTGAGACTTCTATTGAAAGCTTATCAGAGGACAAGGTCATCAATGAACTATCTAGGTTGATAGGTGGCGCTCAGATTACTGATGCTACCTTAGCTGCGGCTAAAGACATGAAGGATCTTGCGGAAGCTTTGAAGAATAATTGATGCGTTTATAGAAATGCTTTATTTATTATGTGAAATAAGCGGAAGTTATTAAGAAATAAATTGAGAAGCCAGAGTCAAAATAAGACTCTGGCTTTTATGTTATTCAAATATTTACTCGGCTTATTGATCCATTATTGAACTTCTTCAAGTCCATCGATGCTTGGTGTGGCCATCATAGAATAGTTGGTGTGGTAAATGACATAACCTGGTGCTGAACCGTTAGGTGACTTAAGGTGTTTCTTTTCAATATAGTCAATGGCTACTTTTGGCGCCTCACGGTCCTTGGAATAATATGCGGCCAGAGATGCGGCTTCTTCAAATAATCGATCAGGAATATCATCCATTTTCAATCCGTTGGTTTTAACAATCACATGAGAGCCGGGAATTTCTTTTGCGTGAAACCATAAGTCGCCACCGTTGGCAAATTTTGTTGAAAGATATTCGTTCTGGTAGTTGTTTTTGCCTACGTACATATCAAAGCCATCGGACGAACGGAAGTGTAATGGCTCTGCTTTTTTTAGTGCTTTTTTAGATTTGTTGCGTCGGAACCGGATATAACCTGTTGCCATAAGTTCTTCTCTGATCTGCACTAGGTCTTCTTCTAACATGGCATGTTCGAGAGCGTATTTAACAGATTCTAAATGTTCGATTTCTTTTTTTGTTGTCTCAATATGGTCGGTCAAGGCGTCCAAGGTTCTTTTTTTCTTATTGTATTTGTTGAATTGCTTCTGAGCATTCTGTGATGGTGATAATCGTGGGTCCAAGGTAATGGTGACTTCTTTGTTGTCTTCGTAATAATTCAGTACGGTTACTTTGGTGTCACCTTCTTTTATTAGGTATATATTGGCGTTAATTAACTCACCACGGATTCTGAATTTATCACGGTCTTGGGTATCTCTGATTTGTTGGTGCTGAATGTTCAGTTTTTTGTAACATCGTTCCAAATTGGTGTTAACCAATTTGCGTAAGTCGACAGACTTCTGCGAAATACGTGACCTTATGGCATTCTGAAGATAATATTCTTCAACCATCTCGGAAGGGCTATCGTACAGAATTTCTTCAGTATTACTGAGGAAGGTTAGAGGGTAGACAGTGAAGGCGAGTTGTTTACCATCTTCGTCCACATGAATTGCTGGAGAAAAATCGTCATACAAAATAGCAGTCATCATTTCTTCGAATACGCCATGAAGTGTTGTTAACATTTCTTCAGTCAAAAGGCTATAATCATCAGAGCCATTGATGCCGCATCGATAACATAGCTCTTCTGCAATCTGAGGTGAAAGACCTATAAAAGACTGATACAGGCTTTTTTGAATAGGCATATCCGCCTTAAGAGCCTTTGAGAATTCGTCTATACTGTCAACGGATGTAGGGTCCGTTTTGTCTTGGTTTGGAGGTAGGACGTAGGTTCTGTTAGGGAAAACTTCTCTGACTGAACTGATTTGAGCACCTACTCGTCTTATAGCATCCATAATTAGGTTTTCTTCATCTGTTAAGATGATGTTGCTATGTCTACCCATAACCTCAATGATGAGACGTCTGGTTACAAGTACACCTAATTCATCATAATTTTCCACCTCGATAATAATAATTCGTTCGAAATTAGGTTGAGTAATGGATTTGATGGTTCCTCCCACCAAATGTTTTCTCAGAAGCATACAAAAATTTGGTGCGGTGATAGGGTTTGTCTTATTGGTTGCCGTCAAATGTATCTTTGGCATACTTGCCATGGAAGAAAGAAGCAATTTATAATTAGTCCTGTCTTTTCTAATGGTAAGGATCAACTCATCCTTTTCAGGTTGAGCGACCTTTCCGATACGTCCTTCGAGAACGCTTTCATTTAATTCATGTATGATGCTTGATATAACAATACCGTCAAAAGCCATAATAGCCTCCTGTGATTTTATTTATAATACATTAGGATGATTAAGCAACTTGACGACTCTGGAAATGATCGTGCTAAGTAATGCCTAAGCAATGATTAAGTATATAGAAATAGAACACAATTTGCAATGGTGAGGGCGATTATAAGAAAAGAGGCCATATAAGTTGACGTTGCTTGACTGTCATGCTATACTTGTATTAACTAAATGACGATAACAATGATAAGAGTGGACTTCCTGTCCACTCTTTGTATGTGTTTCGAAGAAATATCCCTTGTTGGATAAAGACTATAGATAGTTAACGAGGAAGGATGTGAAACTATGCAAGGTAGAGAACAGATAGAAAAAGTAACGGAAGAATTGATACTTCCTATTCTTGAACCACTTGGTATTGAACTGGTGGATGTTGAGTATGTCAAAGAACTTGGACATTATTATTTAAGAGCATTTATTGACAAAGAGGGCGGTATTACCATTAATGATTGTGAGGCTGTCAGCAGAGCCCTTGACGAGGAACTTGAAAAAGTGGACCCTGTACAGGAAGCCTACATTCTGGAAGTGAGTAGCCCGGGACTGGACAGACCACTTAAAAAAGATAAAGACTATGAAAGAAGCATCGGTAAGGATGTGGAATTCAAATTGTACAAGGCCATTGATGGCAACAAGGAGTTTGTCGGCACATTAAAGGCCTACGACGAAGAAACAGCTACCATTACAATTAATGGTGAAGATTTGACTTTTGAGCGAAAAGCAATCGCACTGATTCGTCTGTATATAGAGTTTTGACGGCGTCAGAAGCGCTGGAGATCAATGATAATAGGAGGAAAGAACATGAATGCTGATTTTATTCAAGCATTGGCTCAAATCGAGAAAGAGAAGGGTATAAGCAAAGAAATCCTGATCGAAGCAGTGGAAAATTCACTCGTAACAGCTTGTAAGAATAACTTTGGAGCTGCAACAGAAGTAAAAGTGAACATCGATAGAGAAAATGGTGATTTGACTGTATTCTCAGAAAAAGTCGTCGTAGAGATAGTAGAAAACGATCAAATCGAGATTTCCCTTGAGGATGCCATAGCCCTTAATGAGGCGTACAAGATTGGTGATATCGTTCAGGAAGAAATAACGCCAAGAAATTTCGGGCGTATTGCTGCTCAAAAAGCAAAACAGGTCGTTGTACAAAAGATTCGCGAAGCAGAAAGAGATGTATTGTTCAACCAATATATCACCAAGGAAAAAGAAGTTGTGACCGGTATTGTTCAACGTGAAGTGAAGGACAATATTGTTGTCAACCTTGGTAAAATTGACGCCATCATGACTAAGAAAGAACAGATTCCAGGTGAGCGATACAGCATTAACGAACGTGTTAAAGTCTATGTCGTTGAAGTGAAGGAAAGCACTAAAGGTCCAAAGATCTATGTATCCAGAACCCATCCTGAGCTGATTAAACGATTGTTCGAACAGGAAGTGCCAGAAGTTCATGATGGTGTTGTAGAGATTAAGTCTGTATCAAGAGAAGCTGGATCAAGAACTAAGATAGCGGTTCACTCATCTAATCCTGACGTTGATCCTGTTGGTTCATGTGTTGGTCATAACGGTGCTCGTGTAGGGATTATCGTTCATGAGTTGAATGGTGAAAAAGTAGATATCATTCCATGGTCTGAATTTTCAGAAGCGTTTATCGCTTCAGCACTTAGCCCGTCTAAGGTAGTAAAAGTTGTGGTTGATGAAGAGGAAAAATCCGCTAAGGTCATTGTGCCGGATTATCAGCTTTCATTAGCTATTGGTAAAGAAGGACAGAATGCTCGTTTGGCTGCAAAGCTTACAGGTTATCGAATTGATATCAAGAGTGAGACTCAGGCTAAAGAGACAAATTTCATTGAAGAAGCAGCTGCTGAACCAGTTAACCCATTTGAAGAATTCCTTGCTCAATCTGATTTTGAATTTGAAGAAGTGGACGTTGATTTCTCAGAGGATGATATTTTTGCTGATGACGATGAGAGTCCAGAAGAAATTAACCTTTTTGATGGTGAATCGGCACCAATGGATTCAGAAGAAGATTTGTTTGAAGACGGACCATCTGAAGAAGAGGATGAAGATGACCTCTTTGAAGAGGAGTAAAACCATGGCTAAGAAAGTTCCAATGCGGAAATGCCTGGGATGCGGTGAGATGAAAGATAAAAAATCATTGATCCGAGTCGTACGATCCAAAGAAATGGTTTATGAAGTCGATTTGACCGGTAAGAAAAACGGTCGTGGCGCATATATATGTCATAGTATCGAGTGTTACAATAAGGCTGTAAAGTCAAAAGGGCTTGAAAGAGCCTTTGGCAGTAAAATTCCTGAGGATGTCTATGCGACCTTAGGTAAGGAGATTGAAAATGCATGACCGTCAGTTATCGCTTATCAGTCTTGCAATGAAAGCCGGTAAAGTTCTATCTGGTGAATTCATGGTAGAAAAGGGCTTGAAAGAAGGAGAGGTGTGTCTATGCATCGTTGCAAAAGACGCATCTGACAATACGAAAAAAAAATTCAACAACATGTGTGATTATCGTTCGGTTAGACTCATCGAATTAGCTGACAAAGAGCAGTTGGGGAAAATCATAGGCAAGAAATTCCGTGCCACCATTGGCATAACGGATGAAGGTTTTATGAATGGTATACTCAAGCTGCACAGAGGTGAAGACATGAGCGATTGTTAACACTGGATGGAGGTAAATAAATGTCCAAAATTAAAGTACAGGAATTAGCAAAAGAACTGCATATGAGTAACGAAGCATTGATTGGGGTGCTTAGAAAGCTCAATATCGAAGTGGAAGATGCCAAAAGCACCGTTTCTGATAAGGATCATCAACTCATCGTTAAATTTTATAACGAAGCGGTTAAGAAGATGTCCAATAAGAAAGCGCCTAAGAGCACAGCACCTAAGAACACAGATAAGAAGAAGAATAATGATAAGCGTAAAAAGAAGCAAACTTCTATTGCGCCATCCAAAGGTAATGCTGAAGCTGCAAAAAGAGCGGCTGAGAACCAAAAAATGCGTGCTGAAGAAGAAAAACGTCTTTCAGAAGCTCGTAAGAAAGCTCAAGCAGAACGTGAAGCCAATGAGCCTAAGGTTAGACCTAACAAGGAAGTTGTAGCTGCTCAGCAAAAGGCTGAAGAAAAAGCAAAAGAGAAAGAACGCAAAGCGGCTGAAGCGGCTAGGAAGAAAGCTGAAGAGCAACGAAGACAAGAACGGGAAGCTGAGAAGAAACGCCAACAAGAAGAAGCGCGTCTTAAAGCTGAAGAAGAAAAACGTAAAAAGGCCGAGGCTCGTAAGCAGAAGAAATCTAAGCAAAAGAATGAACCAAGGCAAGAAAAAACAAACAAGAAGCGTCATAAGCAGGACGATTCGACAGAAGAGATTAAAGAGTACATTCAATTGCCTGATAGCGTTATGGTCAGCGTCCTTGCAGATCGTCTTGATGTTCAAGTCTCTGATATTATCAAGAACCTTATGATGCGTGGTATCATGGCGTCCGCTAACGAAGAAATAAACTTCGAGCTTGCGGAAGAAATTGCTATGGAATATGACTTGCTTGTAGAAAAAGAAGAAGAAGTGGATATTGTAGAAGCTTTCTTTGCTGAAGAAGAAGATTCTGAAGAGAATCTTGAAAGACGTTCGCCGGTTGTGGTTGTCATGGGACACGTAGACCACGGTAAGACATCTCTTCTTGACGCTCTTAGAGAGAGTAATGTGACTGCAAGCGAACATGGTGGTATTACCCAGCATATTGGTGCATCAAGAGTTCAAATTGCTTCTGGTGATGTCATTACCTTCCTCGATACACCTGGCCATGAGGCCTTCACAGCGATGCGACTTCGTGGTGCTATGGCGACGGATATTGCGATTCTTGTTGTTGCAGCTGACGATGGCGTTATGCCACAGACTGTCGAAGCGATCAACCATGCCAAAGCAGCTGGTGTTCAGATTATCGTTGCGGTCAATAAGATTGACAAGCCTGGTGCTAATCCAGACCGTGTACTCCAAGAACTTGTTGAGTACGAACTGGTACCGGAAGCATGGGGTGGCGATACTATTTGCGTACAGGTTTCAGCCCTTCAAAGAACCAACCTTGAAGAGTTGTTGGATATGATAGTTCTTGTTTCTGAGATGCAAGCATACAAAGCTAATCCTAAGACTAAGGCACGTGGTGTTATCATTGAGGCTGAGCTTGATAAAGGTCGAGGTCCGGTTGCAACAGTTCTAGTACAAAACGGTACCCTTAAAGTTGGGGATGCAATTATTGCTGGTCCTGCTTATGGTCGTATTCGAGCAATGATTGATGATAAAGGCCGCCGTGTGAAGACAGCCGGTCCATCAGTACCTGTAGAAGTGCTTGGTCTTTCAGAAGTACCTACAGCTGGTGATACTTTCTATACAGCTAAGAACGAAAAAGAAGCAAGGCATATTGCTGAGAAAGTTATGTCTCAGAACCGTGAGAAGATGATTCAGACAACACCACAAAAAGTGACTCTTGATGACTTGTTCCATCAGATTCAGGTTGGCGAGATGAAAGAACTTAACATTATTGTTAAGGCGGATACACAAGGTTCCGTTGAGGCGGTTAAGCAATCTCTCGTTAAGCTTTCCAATGAAGAAGTTATGATTCGTGTTATTCATGGTGGCGTTGGTGCCGTTACAGAGACGGATGTTATGTTGGCATCTGCTTCTAATGCAATCATCATTGGTTTCAATGTACGTCCTGAAGCAGGCGCTAAGATTGCCGCTGATGGTGAAGCGATTGACTTGCGTCTGTATCGCGTTATCTATAATGCTATTGAAGATATTCAGGCAGCTATGAAAGGTATGCTTGACCCAATCTTTGAAGAGAAAGTCACAGGACACATCGAAGTACGTCAAACGTTCAAAGTTTCTGGTGTTGGTACAATCGGTGGTGGTTATGTTCTTGATGGTAAGGTGTCGCGTAACTCACAAGTTCGTCTGAACAGAGACAACATTGTCATCTATGAGGGTGAATTGGCTTCACTTAAGCGTTTTAAAGATGATGTTAAAGAAGTGGCGACTGGCTATGAATGTGGTTTTATGTTAGATAAATATAACGATCTTAAAGATGGCGATATCGTAGAAGCTTTTGAGATGGTTGAGATTGAAAGATAAGGAGGTTCCTTATTATGAGAAAAAATAGTAACAGACTAATTAGAATTAATCAGGAAGTGATGTTTGACCTTAGCAATATCCTGCGCGGTGACTTGAAAGATCCGCGCATCGATCCTATGACGACGATTGTTAAAGTCGATACGACACCGGATCTGAAGTTTTGTAAAGTATATGTGAGTGTCTTGGGTGATCAAAAAGCCCAAGATGGTACATTAGAAGGTCTTAAGAGCTCTGCTGGTCATATCAGAAGTGAGTTGGCTAAAAGAACCAACCTTCGTAACACACCTAAGCTGACATTTGTCATGGATCATTCAATAGAGTATGGCGTTGAAATATCCTCATTGATTGATCAAGTGGTCAAGCATGATGACGAGGACAGTGAGGCATAAGGATGAAATTATCAGCACTGATAAACAAGATTAAAGATTATCAGAACATTTATATTGCTGGTCATATCAACCCTGATGGCGACTGTGTCGGAGCAACAATCGGTATGGTACAATTACTGGAGAATGCTGGTGTTTCGGCTAAGGTACTGCTGATGGAAAAACCGGAAGTCTTTGATTATCTACCTATGGAGCGTTATGTCATTACGGATTGTCCGGAAGATGCAGATCTTCTGATATCTTTGGATGCATCCGATGTGGAGAGACTTGGCGATTTTGGTGTGTTAGTCGATAAAGTAGAGACAATTAATATTGATCATCACATTAGTAACACAGAGTTTGGTAACATTAACTTTGTTAACCCTGATGCCAGCAGTACCAGTGAGATGGTCTTTGGTATGATTGACGACATGATGTTGATGAATAAAGCCATTGCTGAAGCGCTGTATACTGGTATAGTGTTTGATACGGGTGCTTTTAAGCATAGCAACACGGCCCCATCGACCCACATGGCAGCTGCAGAATTGATACGATATGATATTGACTTCACTTGGATTCTGGCCAAGGTTTTTTATGAGAAGCCATTTAAAGCCTACAAAGCTCAAAGTGTCGCCTATAACCGTTTGAGACTTGAAGTGGATGGACGTATCGCTGTCAGCTGGCTCTGCCTTGAAGATTTCAAGGCTCTTGAAATTGGTAAGCAACATGTGGACAGTATCGTACAACATATGAACGATATTCAAGGGATTGAAGGCGCAGCGTTCTTCTATGCAGTAGACGAAGAAACCTATAAGGTGAGTCTTAGATCCAAAGGGTCTCTTGACATGTGCAAGGTTGCATCCGTTTTTGGCGGTGGTGGCCATGTGAAAGCATCTGGCGCAAGTATAACCGGTGATATTGACCATTGCATAGAGTTGATTACATATGAGATAGGCAAACAGTTTCAATAAGTTATAAGTTGTTAGGTGAATACGCATAACGCAAGGAGGGATTCTTATGAATCCCTCTTTAAGCTATTACGATATTTAGTGATGAAATTACTGCATCCAAAAGGATGGATAATTGATATAAAGGAGTCGAAGACATGTATCATGGTATAATCAACATATATAAGGAGAAGGGGTATACTTCCCATGATGTTGTTGCAGTACTTAGACGTATTTTAAATCAAAAGAAGATTGGCCATACCGGTACGTTGGATCCTGAAGCGACAGGGGTATTGCCTGTTTGTCTAGGTAGAGGCACTAAAGTGGCTGGTATGCTAACGGATAAGGATAAAGCTTACCGCACGACTTTCCTATTAGGCGAAGAAACGGACACGCAAGATCATACAGGAACAGTCATCAAAACCATGCCGTGGCAGGTGGAAGAAGATCAAGTCGTCAATATTATTAATGGATTTGTAGGTCCCATTGAGCAGGTACCGCCTATGTACTCTGCTATAAAAGTCGATGGCAGGAAATTGTATGACTATGCCCGTGAGGGAATAGAAGTTAAGAGGAAAGTTAGGAATGTTGTTATCCACACTATTGAGGATGTTCAGATTGATTTACCTAGAATCAGTATGACGGTCCAGTGTTCTAAAGGTACTTATATAAGAACGCTTTGTCGTGATATTGCAGAGGCCTTAGGGACTTGTGGTCACATGGTTGCTCTGGAACGTCTTCAGTCAGGGATGTTCAAACTTCAAACTGCGGTCACGTTAGATGCGGTCAGAGAAGCTATCGAAGACAATCGTATCAGTGACTTCATAACGGCGGTGGATGAATTTTTTTGTGATCTGGAGGCACTGGTCATTAAGGATGGTTTCAAAAAAATGATGGATAACGGTAATAAACTACCCTCGGAATCTTTTGTTAGAGAAAATGAACCGGTAGACGGTGAAAGGTTTAACGTATATAATGGTTTAAGAGATTATATGGGCGTTTATGAATGGAATGGACACCAAAAATTATTGGTACCGATAACATTCTTTAATATACCCAAAGAGAGAGGGTAATCATTACATGAATATTATAGAGAATACATTAGAATTCGAATTGCCAGAAAGCATCGTTGTCTTTGGCAATTTTGATGGTGTCCATAAAGGGCACCAAATGTTGATAAATGAAGCGTTATATCAAGAAGAATGTCATGGTTATGAAACGGCTTTTTTTACCTTTGAGCCTCATCCGGTTGCAGTCATTACTGGTAAACCATCAAAAGACCTTGTCTTCACGCCAGAGGAGAAGAAGGCGGTTGTTCGTGAGATGGGGATAGACCATTACATAGAATACCCATTTTCCCTTGCTGTAGCCAAAACGGAAGCAGTTGACTTCATTGAGAAAGTCATCTGCAACCAACTACATGCAAAATATGTAATCATCGGTGAGGATTATCGGTTTGGTAATAAACGTGCCGGAGACGTGGCCCTGCTAAAAGAGCTTGGTCCACGATATGGTTATGAAGTCATCGCTTTTCCGAAATTGTCATTAGGTGAACGTGTGTTTAGTAGTACATGGTTGCGCGAATCAGTGAAAAACGGTGATATGGAAGCATTTGAACAGATATCTGGCAGACCATATCGAGTGACAGGTGAAGTGGAGCATGGCAGGGCTCTTGGGCGTACTATTGGTTTTCCGACGGCTAATGTCGCAACACCTAGCTATAAATTATTACCGCCATGGGGTGTATATGCATCCATTACAACTGTTAAGGGTATTCGTTATAAGAGTATTACAAACGTCGGTAGAAAGCCTGGTTCCGATACAGGGGAAATGGTTGTAGAGACCTTTATTCTAGACTTTGATGAGATGATCTATGGTGAGACCATCACTATAGAGTTGGTTCATTATATGCGTGGTGAAGTGACGCTTGAATCAATGGATCATCTGAAAAAGTTGATTCTTGGTGATATGAATAATTTGGAAGATTATTTCCATACTAAAGGCAGCAATTTCATAAAAGGCTGATCCTTATATTGACTTAAAAATAAAGGGTGAAATGTGTTAATCTTCTTTACAAATGAGATTGACTGTGATATGATTCATGATGGAAATTTGCCGCAGCTCAGATTCAGGGGTCTCCGCCCGAACCTTAGCTGTAGGTATATCGCCTGAAGAGGCACATAATAATGGAGGAATTATCATGAAAAATGCAATGCCAAAAGAAGTAAAACAAGAGATTGTCACTAAGTTTGGTCGTAACGACCAAGACACTGGTTCACCAGAAGTTCAAATCGCACTTCTTACATGGAGAATCAGCCACTTGACTGAACACTTGAAAATGCACAAAAAAGATCACCACTCAAGAAGAGGTCTTCTTAAGTTGGTAGGTCAAAGAAGAGGTCTCCTTAAGTATCTTTCAAACAAAGATCTTAACGGTTACCGTGAGCTTATCAAAGAACTCGGTCTGAGAAGATAATCGGTCAGGAGCGGAGAATATCCGCTCCTGTTTTTTGTTCTTTTCTAATATATGTATTAGACCTTACATTATGCAAGATTTTCATGTATAATGTAGTAGGTATGCATGGGGGTGTATGTCTTTATGATGTTTTTCCCCGAATTCATGCAAATTCAATAAAAATATTTATGAACACTGCCTAGTCATCATCTTAGTCATTAGTCTGTGTCTTTCAATCATGGAAGGCAGAGACTAAAGGCTAACGGGACTAGGCAATGGAAAGGAGACTATATGTCTAGAATTTATTCAATGGAACTTGCTGGTCGTACACTTAGTGTAGAGATCGGTAAAGTTGCACAACTTGCTGGTGGAGCCTGTATGACTTCCTTTGGTGAGACAGTTGTGCTTTCAACAGCAACCGCTTCTGAGAAGCCAAGAGAGGGGATTGATTTCTTCCCTCTTAGTGTGGATTATGAAGAGAAAATGTACTCTGTAGGAAGATTGCCAGGTGGCTTCATTAAGAGAGAAGGTCGTCCAACTGAGAATTCTGTGCTTACATCACGATTCATTGACCGTCCTATCCGTCCTTTGTTCCCTAAAGATTACCGTAACGACTGTGGTATTGTTAATACAGTACTTTCAGTTGATCAAGACTGTATGCCTGAGTTGGTAGCAAGTCTTGGTACATCCATTGCTTTGTCCATCTCAAACATTCCATTTATGGGACCTACCTCTGCAACCTTTATCGGTTTGGTAGATGGTGAATTTGTTGTTAACCCAACACAAGCTCAACGTGAAGCAACAGATATGATGCTTCTTGTGGTTTCTAACGAGACAAAAGTGACAATGATAGAGCAGGAAGGTAATGAGATTTCTGAGGATATTGTTATTGCGGGAATAGAGAAAGCCCATGAAGTAAACAAAGAAGTGATCGCATGGATTAAAGATATTCAGTCAAAAGAAGGTAAGCCAAAGCAAAAGTACGAAGATGCTTCCGTACCAAAAGAAATCATGGACTATCTTAAAGAGGTTGTCGGTGATGACAGAATGGAAGAAGCTGTTTACACAGAAGAAAAGTCTGAGCGTTTCCTAAAAATTGATGCACTCAAAGATGAAGTATTAGCGTCTATTGAAGGTGACGAAGAAAAAGATGGCTGGAAGACCTGGATTGATGAAGCTTTCTATCAATATCAGAAGAAGACAGTTCGTCGTATGATTCTTAAAGAGCATAAGCGTCCTGATGGTCGTGCAATTAACGAGATTAGAGCATTGACGTCAGAAGTTGATATCCTTCCTAAGGTTCATGGTTCTGGGTTGTTCAGCCGTGGTGAGACTCAAGTACTGAATATTGTTACTTTGGGTGCTATGTCTCAAAGACAAAAGCTTGACGGTTTGGATGAGTTGAACATCGACAAACGTTATATTCACCACTACAACTTCCCTAGTTACTCAGTTGGTGAAACAAGACCTTCAAGAGGTCCAGGACGACGTGAAATCGGGCATGGTGCTCTTGCAGAGAAGGCATTGGTGCCAGTTCTACCTAGCGTTGAGGAATTCCCATATTCCATTCGTTCTGTATCTGAGGTACTTAGCTCCAACGGTTCTACTTCACAAGGTAGTATCTGTGCCAGTTCATTGGCATTGATGGCTGCTGGTGTACCAATTAAATCTCACGTTGCAGGTATTACTGCAGGCTTGATTACAGGTGAGACAGATGATGATTACATCATTCTCACAGATATTCAAGGTCTGGAAGACTTCTTCGGAGACATGGACTTTAAAGTTGCTGGTACACATAAAGGTATCACAGCAATCCAGCTGGACATGAAAGTTCAAGGGATTACTATGGATATGATTCGTGATGCGATTGCAGATACAAAGAAATCAAGAACAACAATCCTTGATGATGTTATGTCAAAAGCTATCGTAGAACCACGTACTGAAGTTGCTGCAACAGCGCCAAAGATCATTAAGACAAAGATTGATCCTGAGAAGATTGGTGATGTTGTAGGTAAAGGTGGTAAGGTCATCAACCAGATCATTGATGCTACAGGTGTATCCATTGATATTGAAGATGATGGTTCAGTATTTATTTTGGGAGTTGATGCTGATAAAGCCAATGAAGCAAGAGTGATTGTTGAAACAATCGCTAATGGGGTTGAAGTTGGTGCTATCTACGAAGGTAAAGTCGTTCGCATCGCTAACTTCGGTGCCTTTGTTGAACTTGTTCCTGGGAAAGATGGTCTTGTACACATCTCCAAGATTGCTAAAGAACGTGTCGGTAAAGTTGAAGATGTTCTTAGCATGGGTCAAATTGTCAAAGTTAAGGTGACAGAAGTTGATCAACAAGGAAGAATCAATCTTTCTATGAAAGATGTAGAACAATAAGAAGTTCTTCAAAATTTTTTAAAATTCAAAGGGCTGCTTAGCAGCCCTTTTTTTGAAAGCAGAGGACAGTCAATGATAAAAACCACAAGACTTCGCAATGGCATTGTTTTAGTTTCAGAGGCCATTGAATTTGTTAAGTCTGTTTCAATAGGTATCTGGATTCAGAATGGTTCTGTCGATGAAACGTCAGATGATAGCGGTATTTCACATTTTATAGAACATATGATGTTCAAAGGATCGATGAAGCGCAACGCTAAGGAGATTGCAGAGGAAATGGCAAGGTTGGGCGGTCGTATCAATGCCTTCACTGCAAAAGAATATACATGCTATTACGCTCATACCTTAGATGAACATTTGCCCGTTGCCATAGATGTGTTGGGTGATATGATTTGTCATCCGGCGCTGAAAGAAGAAGAAATTGAAAAAGAAAAAGGAGTCATTTTAGAAGAAATCGCTATGTCTGAAGACTCTCCTGAAGATATAGTTCACGATCAGTTGGAAAATGCTGTTTTCGGTACTTCCACACTAGCAATGGATATCTTAGGAACAAAGGAAAATGTACAAGGTTTTACAAGAGAGCAGCTACAGGCATTTATTGCCCAGCAATATGTGGCGGATAATATGGTCATTGCTGTTGCAGGTGCTTTTGAGGAAGAAGCCTTGATTGAAATGTTAGAAGATGCTTTTTCGGATATTGCTTGTAATGAAGCTATTCCAAGGTTCGTGAAACCTCAAAGGCATCAGTCATTCATATTTCGTGAAAAAGACATTGAACAAGTACACATGGTGATTAATTTTCCGGCGATTAGTTATATGAGTGACCGTAGTTTTGTCCTTAGCATTTTGAATACTATTATTGGTGGTGGCATCAATTCCAAGCTTTTTCTTGGTATTCGCGAAGAGTTGGGTTTGACATATTCCATTTATACATATGTGGAATCTTATGCAGATACCGGTATGTTTAACATATATGCAGCCTTCAATCCGAATCAAGCAGAAGAAGTGATTGTTAATACATTTAAGGAAGTAGATGATTTCTTATCAGAGGGTATGGATGAAGCAGCACTGGATAGAATCAAAGAGCAGATCAAAAGCAATCTGATTATTGGCTATGAGAATATGAACAATCGTATGTCTCACTATGGCAAATCCAAGTTGATGATTGGTCATATTAAAACACAGGAAGAAATTGTGGATGGCATCAATAAGGTCACGGTTGAAGATGTCTTAACAATGGCAAATGAGATTTTTAATGATCAAGCGGTCAGTTTATCACTTGTCGGGAAACTTTCAGGCATTGATCAAGAGAGGATGAAAGAGTTATGCAGAAGATAAAAGTATTCGTAGAGCAAACGGAAGATAGTAAAGATTTACCATTACCGAAATATATGAGTGATCAAGCAGCAGGCTTAGATCTTTATGCTGCTGTAGATGAAGCGGAAGTTCTTGCAAAAGGAGAAATAAAGCTGATTCCTACAGGGCTTAAGATAGCATTGCCTGAAGGGTATGAAGCTCAGATCAGACCTAGAAGTGGACTGGCATTTAAGCATGGCATCAGTCTCGTCAATACCCCTGGAACCATTGATGCTGATTACCGAGGCGAAATAAAGATCATAATGATTAATTTTGGCGATGCAGATTTTGTCATTAACCGTGGTGAACGTATTGCTCAGATGGTGGTCAACCAGATTGAACAGATTGATTGGGAAGTAACTGAAACATTGGATGAAACCACAAGAGGTGCTGGAGGTTTCGGACATACCGGCAAATAGTCACATGATTATATCATACAAGTTGAAAGGCTCATGAGATAATGAAGAAGGGTACTCAAGGTTACATAGATTCAGTCAAGCGTAAGAATAAGTGGGCGGGTATTGGTGGAATCGGTGTCATGTTAGTGATTTATTTTATCGGTCTAATTATAAAAGGGAACAATGGCAATATTGGCACCTTGTTGGCTGTTCTCATGGCGCTTCCGTCAGCACAAATGTTGGCGCGTTATTTCTCTTTGAATCGTTATCATAGCTTGGATGCAAGTATACTGGACCAGAAGCACATGGATCTTGAAAGCAGTCTTTATGAAGTGATTCTTGTCTATGGTAAACAGCAGTACTTTATTGAAGCTGTATGTCTAAAAGATGATGCCCTATACTTGAAGGTGGCAGAGAATCCTGTTTCCAGTAAGATTATGAAAGAATTTTTGAGAAATAAGGGGTATTGTCACGAGGTGATTTACATCGGCAATTGGGATGAATTTTATTCTGAAGCTCAAAACGCTCAAGGAGATGCCCCGGTTTTAAAAACACTTTTAGAGAATGCTCTTTAAGCATTGGAGTTATAGAATACATGATAGAAATTAATATTACAGCCGAAAATGCCGGTCAACGCATCGATAAATTCATCCTTAAGTTATTGCCAGGCATGTCAAAAAGCTTCAGTTATAAGATGTATAGAAAAAAGAATATTACGTTGAATAAAAGTAAGATTAAGGGCAGTGAGATACTAAGAAATGGTGATGCCATACAAATCTTTTTTTCAGATGATACTTATAAAAAATTTTGTGAAAATGAAGATCAGGACAATGTTGTAAAATCAATGGATACAGTACCCATTCCGGAAGTTATCTTTGAAGATGAACACCTCTTAGTCATAAATAAAAGTGTTGGAGTCTTTTCACAACCTGATGAGCGGGGAGTAGGCATTAACCAACAGATTAAAGCCTATTATGATAAAAATTGCATTATCCTTCCAGAAGGCTTCAAGCCGGGCGTTGCAAACCGTCTTGATCGGAATACATCTGGCGTCATTATTTCTGCAAAGGACATACCGACAATTCAGCAAATCAATGAATTGATTATGAGTCATCAAGTGAAGAAAATCTATAGAACCATTGTGAAGGGACAAGTTCTAAGTGAAAAAGTACTGGAAGGCTATCTTGAAAAAAAACAGACACGCAATCGCGTAAGTATTAATAATCAGGGACAAGGTGCGTATATACACACAACTATTAAGCCCATTAGAACCAATGGTGATTTTACTGAATTAGAAGTTCAGATACAGACAGGAAAACCTCATCAGATCAGAGCGCATCTTGCCATCATCGGACACCCCATTATTGGCGATGGTAAGTATGGCCATAAGGACGTGAATAAGATGATGCGACAGGAGTACAATCTCAGACATCAATTGCTCCATGCATATTATTATAAATTTGAAGGTGAAAGTGAATTGAGTCAACGTTACCACGAAGGTTTTACGGCAGTTATGTCGCCATTATACGAAAGTATCAGTAAAGGATTGTTTTAAGATGGATGCTGTGGTAATCAAGAAGCGAATAGAAGAATATCTGCTGTCAGAAGGCGTAGATGCTTATGGTTATTGCAGTGCAAGGCCCTTTGATTCATTGACCACAGGTTATTTAAAGAAACTTCAAAATGGTCATGCCTGTTCCTTTGAATTCCGGCGTCATATCGATGAGCTTATTCTTCCGTCGATGCAACTTGAAGATTCTAAGAGCTTTCTAGTGATGTTATTGCCATATCTACCTTATGATTCTTTATCAGATACCACCGCAGATGGATACTTAGCGTCTGGATGTGCAACGTTAGACTATCATACACGTATAAATGATATACTATCACCATTAAGCGAATGGCTCTTATCCGTCGATATAAGAAGTACGGTAATTGTCGATACAACACCTTTATCTGACAGGGCGCTTGCCGTACGTTCAGGTCTAGGCATGATTCGGCGAAATAATATGTTCTATCATCCTAAATACGGCAGTTATGTCTTTATTGGAGCATTGCTAATGGATTATGAGCTTCATGAAAAAGATATTATGCCTATTACTGATCCGTGTGGCCATTGTAGAAGGTGTGTCGCGGCTTGTCCTGGCGGTGCAATACTAGGTGATGGTGTCATAGACAGTAACAAATGTGTCTCGTGGTTGACACAGAAGAAAGAACTTACGGATGAAGAAAGCAATATTATAGGTCAGCAAGTCTATGGGTGCGATGTTTGTCAAAAAGTATGCCCAATCAACAGAGGTATACATACTGAAAACGGACCTTTAGTTGTCAATTCAAATGTGGACTCAGAATCATTGCTGAATATATCCAACAGTGATTTTAAAAGAACTTATGGTCAATCAGCGGCTGGCTGGCGTGGGAAAAAGATTCTGCAACGAAATATGGTTGCCGCACTAGGTAATAAAGGTGATGCAAAAAAAGTACCATTGCTCAAGTCGATGTTACAGGATGTTAGACCGTCTATTGTATCAGAAGTACTAAGAAGCCTTAAGAAGTTGGATGGAGATCAATACTGAAAAAGAACTTTTAATATAGATTGTATGAGGTGAACGTATGGCCTATTGGCAGTCGAGAGGTCTTAGAGGCAGCACTCTAGAGGAAATGGTCAACATGACCAATGAACGATATATAGAACATGGACTTGCCTGTATCGAGAAGATACCAACGCCCATCAAACCCATTAAAATGGGCAAGGATAAGGGCACTATATCTCTGGCGTATTTCGAAAAGAAAGGCAGCGTGGACTATATTGGCGTGGTCCAGGGTTATCCTGTGTGCTTTGACGCAAAAGAGACAGGCAGTGAGAATTTTCCCCTGAAAAATATACATGAACATCAAATTACTTATATGCAAGCATTTCAAAAACAGCAAGGTATTGCTTTTGTCCTCGTATATTTCACTGCAAAAGATGAAGTATTCATTCTACCTTTTAAGGTGTTGGAACATTTTTGGGAGGCGGCAAAATCGGGTGGCAGAAAGTCAGTGCCTTATAGTGCCTTTTCAAAAAAATATGAAGTTAAAGGAAAAGCTGGTTATATGATTCATTATTTGGAAGGATTGGCAGTGCTTATTGAAGAAGGGATGACTAATCATGGCGACAGGAAATGATCAAAAACTACAAGTTCTTTATTCGTTTATCGCCGCTTTTGATACTTTAAGGGGTACGGTTAGAGAGATGGCGCTTAATGGTGAGGCTTCGGATTACAAAAAGGCTGAACTAATCTGTGAGATGATAGGTAGTTTCGTATATGGCAAAGAAAGTTTTGAGGCCCTAAGGTCGTCAGTTGCTGACTTAGAAGTCTCATCTAATGTTAAACCAATTGCCATTCAGCTTATCAAAAGAATGGACAAAGATAAGGAAAGTATCCTTGCTGATTTGGAGGAGCGATACAAAACTTTGGTTAATCTTTTGATGTTAAGAGATGCGATCATGCCTAATGAAGGTAAAGGGTTAGAACCTGAAGCTGTAAAAGCCTACAATGAATCGGAATTAATAAAGAAAAATCCTGGACATCCTATAAAACCTTCGGATTATGCAGTAATGCATGATATTGCCTCAGCAAATGTTGAAATGGGTGTTATGATCAGTGAGGTGTCGAGAAGATTCAAGGCACCTGAAGTCAAGGACAAGATTAAGCGATTGTACCATGAAGCACCCTACTATTTTGAGCAGTCATTTAGTAATACAGATATACGGATTCAACAAATCATTCTTGAAATCATTGAAGAAGATATCCGAAAGTATGTGAAAGATGAAGTGCGTATGCAAGCCTTGCAGGATCTAAAGGATCTTCACACCTTATCCACAATCGATACTTCAGCGAATAAGATGACCAGTAAAGTATCGGACCATCAGGCGTTTGAACTATTTCTTCAAACCCTTCAAAAGAACAATAATGATTTTCTGATAAAAAAACTCTTGGCTGACGATGTGATTATCAGTACTTTGTTTGATATAAGCTCTCAGGACAAGGAAAATTATTATGGTTTAAGACGCATGTTTACTGTTGCTAAATTTCCCTATGATGGTATCATTTTGAATCGTTATAAGTCACTAAAGAAAGTCTCCGATAATTTTTTCAAAGGGATTATTGATGAATTAAAAAAGGATCATAATTTTAAAGAAACTTATGATAAGTATGAAAAGACAGAGCGAACAACTAAGTTCATTGAACAGATGAAAATTGCTAAAAGTCATTTGTATAAATCGACCCTGGTACAGGAGAGTGTCTATGAATTATGCTACGTACTTGATGAATTCACCAAACCTGAAATCTATAATATGGATGTTCTGACACCTACGATTATTCTAGGAGTCATTGATGAAATCTACTGGTATTTAATTCAAAATGATGCGTATGGTGATTATCCACTTCTTGAAACGTCCATGCGCCAATTCTTTAGTTATCGAATTGATAATGCCTTGAATAGTTCCAGGTTGGAATATCAGTCTTTTGGTGGCAATGACACTTTCGGTATCCTGCCATCGGATATTTGGTTTGACCTGAATTGCATGGTTAGAGAATATGGATTTGATGATGTCAAAAGAATATACTTGCGTTATGGCAGTGAAGAGGTTTATGTTTTTGAAATTGGCGGTCCTGTGGATATGTTTGAAGGAAACTTTAATGCATCGGATGTTCGGGGTACCAATGATGGTAGTTATAGTTTTTTATGTGCCAATCAAGACAATAAGGGTTTTGAGCAATACGTTTTTAATTTATACGGTAAATTCATCAAAACCTTTATGGCAAATCATATCATTACAACCGTTAAGCAAATTAAATCCAGCGGCTTTAGAAAAGTTGAAACGCCTGGTATCAGTGATGGGGATGATAAAAAGTTTAAAAAGGTCATTACCGAGTATATGACCCTCCAATATTTATGGCGCAAAGACCCTAAAGCTTTCCTATATGTCTACCAAACGAGGGTTCCTGGTCTTATGAAAGCTGTAAAAAGCATGGAAGTCAAAGGAAAAGAACTAATGAAGTATGTCAGGGTGACATCTAATGAATGGGTGCTGAATTTATTTCTTAGGCGAGCAAGAGTGCTGGAATTGCTGGAAACGTATGAACAAGTGGTTAATGCAGGAAAAGAAAACCAATATATTGAGCATGGGAATGCTTTGCTTACGGTTGCGACCAACATAACTATAAGTGAGGAAGATAAAGATGTTTAAGAAAGTGGATTGACAAAGTCGTAATATATGTTATAATTAACTCTTGTGCGCTAATGCACATAGGATTCATCAATAGTCGTGTAGTCAGCTAAAGAAGTTGGTTTTCTTTAGCATTCGGGGGTATTGTATGTCATTTCTTGATGGGTCCAACCGGAGCATAGGTATTCGGAGCAACTATTGACCTATTTAAGAAAGAGGTATGAATGAGCAATATCAACGAATTAAATTTATCTGAAAGTATCACCAAAGCAGTCGCAGAGATGGGCTTTGAATCTTTCACGCAGATCCAGGAACAATCCATCCCTATTATGTTAGAGGGTAAAGATATGATTGGACAGTCTCAGACGGGGACTGGTAAGACAGCGGCATTCGCTATTCCCTTATTGGAAAAGATTGATCCAGTGAACCGTCGCGTACAGGCGATGATTCTTTGTCCAACGCGAGAATTGGCAGTGCAGGTAGCTAATGAATTCAGAAAACTTAGCAAGTATATGGCAGGCATCAGAACAGTAGCCATATATGGTGGAGAACCGATATACCGTCAGATTCAACAGTTGAAGAAAGGTGCACAGATCGTCATTGGTACACCTGGTAGAACGATAGATCATATCAATCGTGGTACAATCAAGACGGACGATGTCCACACAATCATTTTGGATGAAGCAGATGAAATGCTTAAAATGGGCTTTAGAGAAGATATCGAAACCATTATGGAGAGTACGGATGAAGATCGTCAGACCATCCTTTTCTCGGCTACAATGCCACAGAGCATTATTGATATCACAAAGAACTACCAAAACAATCCAGAGATGATCAAGGTGACGACAAAAGTTGTTACGGCTGATACCATCAGTCAAGACTATGTGGATGTTCATAGAGCCCATAGAATAGAAGCGATATCAAGGGTTCTTGAAGTGTCAAGACCTGATAGGACGATTATTTTCTGTAATAAGAAATCAACGGTCAATGATGTGACGGATGCTTTATTGTTACGAAATTTTCCATCGGATAAGATTCATGGTGATCTTAAGCAGGAGATGCGTCTTGATGTATTGAAGAAATTCAATAATGGTCAGATTCAAGTAATGGTGGCAACAGATGTTGCAGCTCGTGGTCTTGATATTCAGAATGTTGATTTGGTCATTAACTATGACACACCTGATAATCCAGACTATTATGTACACCGCATCGGACGTAGTGGACGTGCCGGAAGAGAAGGTCGTGCCATTACCATGATCTGCGGCGGAATGGATCGTCGTATGCTTAAGGATATTGAGCGCTACACGAAGCGTAAAGTCACTAAGATTCAGATTCCTACAAGCACTGAAGTTCAGGCAAGCAAGACCAATGATTTTGTTCAAGAAATCGACAGTATAATCAATGGAGGGGATATGCATGAATATATGGCAATCCTTAATGAATTTGATACTGTTCATACTATTGAAGAAATCTGTGCTGCTTTAATTAAAAGAACCCTTCAGCTTGAAGGTGGTAATGAACACGATGAAGACATCAATTATTCCTTTAAGGATAGTCGACGTGGGAACGATAGTCAGAGAGACACTAGAGGGCGTAGAGGTGATGGTGACCAACGACCTAGAAAGCCTAGACGTTCTGATAAAGATATGGTCAGAATGTTCCTTAATGTTGGTGTTAAAGACCATTTGAAACCAAAGCATATCATGGGAGCTATTGCAGGCGAATGTGGTATCAGAGGTAAGGAAATCGGTGCCATTGATATGATGGATAACTTTACTTTTGTTGATGTTCATCAGGATGTTGCTAAGAAAGTACTTAAGAAAATGAACGGCAATAAGATCAACAATAAGAAAGTAAACATTGAGATTGCTAAGAAGAGCAACCGTTAATGTACGCTGCTTTCATGATGTGTTACCTATATAGTTGAATATACTGATTCATCCAATAGAATATGATATAATTGATGGAGACTGCGCTGATTGCAGTCTCCATTTTAATATACATATTTATTAGTAGTTGTTCTATTTCGACCGTCTGATCAAGAATTAGAAGACAGACGGTTGACATATGAGTTGAATCGGGTTAAAATAAAGACGCAATTTAGCGTATTAGCAATTTACCTTGCTAAAGCGTTGAACTGAAAAATACAGTGGAGGTTAACCATGAACGACAAATTACTGCATACACCAGAAGGTGTAAGAGACATTCACTATAAGGAAGCTTTAAAGAAAGCAACAATTCAGCGACAGATCTTAGCAGTGTTCCATCGATATGGTTACACGGATGTTCAAACACCGACATTTGAATATATAGATGTCTTTAACAATAAGTTTTCAACAATTTCAGTTAAAGACCTGTACAAATTTTTTGATAGGGAAGGCAATATATTAGTATTAAGACCTGATATTACACCTAGTATTGCGCGTCTTGTTGCAACGAATTACAACAATAATGCGTTGCCAAAGCGTTTTTGCTACATGGGTAACACTTTCCGTAATCAGGAATCATATCAGCTTAAGTTAAAAGAATTCACCCAAGGCGGTGTTGAATTGGTTGGCGTCGACAATGAAGATTCTGATGCTGAGATTATTGCATTAACCATTCACGCACTTCTGGCGGCTGGACTAAAAGAATTTCAGATTGATATTGGTCAGGCAGGATTTATCAAAGGTCTATTTGAAGAAGCGGGTCTTGATGCGGTCTATGAAGATGAACTTAAGAAATTGATTGATGAAAAGAACTATGTGGCTGTTGAGGAACTTCTTGACCAAGAAGAATTAAGCAAGTCTCATAAAAAAGTCCTTTTGGATTTACCTAAGCTCTTTGGAGATGTGGACGTCATCAAGAAAGCACGAGAAATGACAACCAGTAAAACAGCCCTAGAAGCATTGGATCGCCTTGAGCGAACGTATCGCATTCTTAAAGATTATGACGTTGACCGATATGTTTCCTTTGATCTTGGTATGGTAAGCCAAATCAATTATTATACCGGCATTGTTTTTAGAGGTTATACTTACGGCACAGGGGTTTCAATTGTGGATGGTGGACGTTATGATACACTTATTGAAGAATATGGATTTAATGCTCCTTCTGTTGGCTTTGCTATCGTCATTGATGAGGTGATGAATGCTCTGGAGAGACAGAATATTTCTGTTGCGACAGAGAAAAAAGATACATTGATGATCTACAATGATGCAACACGTGCTATGGCAATAAAAGTAGCTCACAAACTACGTTCAGAAGGTATGAATATCGAGAACGGTATGTTTGGCGCATCTCTTGAACAGAATATTGCCTACGGTAAAAAAGGGCAGATTGGCGGTATTATGAATTTCATTTCAAATGATACCGTAGAACTAATCAATCTCTCGGATGATGAGAGACAGAGTCTGGACGTTAAATCATTGCTGGAGGATAGATAGATGAGATATTTGACTTTTGCCCTTGCTAAGGGTCGACTGGCCAAGAAGACGATGAAATACTTAGAAGAGTGTGGCATCACCTGTGAAGAAATGTATGAAGACACAAGGAAGCTCATCTTCGTCAATGAAGAACTTAAGTTAAAATTTTTCCTGGCTAAAGCAAGCGATGTGCCGACTTATGTAGAATATGGTGCTGCAGACATCGGTGTTGTTGGGAAAGACACTATATTAGAAGAGAAAAAAAATCTTTATGAAGTATTTGACCTTAAACTAGGTGTCTGTGATATGGTGGTGGCCGGACCGGAATCCGCAAGAGAGAAACTTCAATACAATTCATCACTGCGTGTAGCGACAAAGTATCCGAATATTGCAAAGGATTATTTTTATAACAAGAAGAATCAAAAGGTGGAAATCATCAAGCTTAACGGTTCCATTGAACTTGCTCCGCTGGTTGGCCTTTCTGAGGTTATAGTTGATATTGTAGAAACAGGGGCTACTTTGCGTGAAAACGGCTTGGTTGTTCTTGAAAAGATTGTGCCTCTTTCTGCAAGGGTTGTCGTTAACCGTGTTAGTATGAAGATGGAAAATGAGAGAATTAATGGTATAATAGATGGATTGAGAGATGCTATAGAGGCAGATTGAAACATGAATCATCGTTTAAAGTGAAAGTTCACTAAGATGATTCGTGTGTGTATCCTATCCAGCAAGGAGATGACATTTTATGAAGATCTATGATTTTACAAATGGAGAAAGCATTGATATTAAGAAGCTTCTCGAAGACAGAGCACCGACCTCTTACGGCGAATATGAAGATGCAGTAGCAGATATTGTCTATGACGTTAGAAAAAATGGTGTTGATGCTGTACTCGATTATACAGAAAGATTCGATGGTGTCAGGTTGTCTCAAAATACAATGAAGGTGACGAAAGCGGAGATAGAAGCTGCCTATGAACAGGTAGACGATAATCTGATTCGCGTTATCAAAAGGGCGAAAGAAAGAATATATAACTATCACCAAAAGCAAAAAAAATACAGTTGGTTCGATACTGAGGCCAATGGCAGTATTATGGGGCAGAAAGTAACCGCATTAGAACGTGTTGGTGTTTATGTCCCTGGAGGTAAGGCTGTTTATACTTCTTCCGTTCTTATGGACATATTGCCGGCGGTTGTTGCTGGTGTTGACGAAATCGTTGTTACGACACCACCAGATAAGAAGGGCAATATCAATCCCCAGACGTTGGTGGCGGCGGATATATGCGGTGTTGATACCATTTATAAGTTTGGTGGCGCACAAGCCATTGCTGCTTTGGCTTTTGGCATCGAAGGTATGAGGAAGGTAGACAAGATTGTAGGACCTGGTAATATCTATGTTGCTCTGGCAAAAAAGGCTGTCTATGGTCATGTCAGTATTGACTCCATAGCAGGACCATCAGAGGTTCTCGTTATTGCAGATCAGACAGCTAACGCTAAATACGTAGCAGCTGACTTAATGTCACAAGCAGAACATGATGAGCTTGCTTCTTCTGTTCTTGTAACGACAGATGCGTCACTGGCCGAAGAAGTGCGTTTGGAGATTGAACGACAGAAAGCCTATCTGAGTAAAAAGGACATTATTGAAAAATCTTTGGAGAACTATGGTGTGACAATCATCGTTGAATCTATAGAGGATGCTGTTAGAATAAGTAACGAAATTGCACCGGAACACTTGGAAGTGTGTACGAAAAATCCATTTGACTTGATGCCTTCAATCAGGAATGCAGGAGCAATCTTCTTGGGTGATTATTCACCAGAACCTTTAGGGGACTATATGGCTGGCCCTAATCATGTTTTACCGACCAATGCGACGGCAAAATTTTTCTCGCCATTGTCTGTGGATGATTTCATTAAGAAATCCAGTATTATCTCCTTTAATAGGGAAGGACTTAAGTCTCTTAAAGATGATGTAATCACTTTTGCCGAGGCAGAAGCACTGACAGCACACGCTAATTCTATTCGCGTTAGGTTTGAAGAAGAATAGAGACGTATTCGGTCAAGACAACATAAGGAGATGCTAATGGAAAACAGATTCAGTCAGATTGAAAGAAATACATTTGAAACTAAGATTGCACTTTCCTTTGATGTGGATGGCTCGGGGAAGTCTAAATTAGATACAGGGATTGGTTTTTTTGATCATATGTTGACGCATATAGCCAAGCATGGCTTCTTTGATCTTGAAGTTGCCTGTCAAGGAGACCTGGAAGTAGATACACATCATACGGTTGAAGATATTGGTATTGTTCTTGGTAAAGCAATAAGAGAAGCTATTGGTGATAAGTCAGGTATAAAGCGGTACGGCTCCTGTGTTTTGCCTATGGATGAGACTTTAGTCCTTTGTGCACTTGACTTAAGTGGAAGACCATATCTGAATTATGATGTAGAATTGACTGTGCCTAGGTTGGGTACCCTCGATACTGAGATGGTAAAAGAATTTTTTATGGCTATTGCTGTACATGCGGGAATGAATCTTCATATCAAGTGCCTTGATGGAAGTAACAATCACCATATCGTTGAAGGTATCTTCAAGGCTTTCGGGAATGCTTTGGATGTAGCGACAAGCTTCGACCCTAGAATTACAGGCACTAGATCGACCAAAGGAATGCTTGAATAGTACGGCGTTATAAGTAAGGAGTTATTATGGCTATTGGAATTATAGATTATGGTATGGGCAACCTTCAAAGTGTGCAGAATGCACTTACATATATAGGGGTTGAAAGTTTTATCTCCTCGGATATTGATGCTCTTGACAAGGCAGATAAAATTATTCTCCCGGGTGTTGGTGCATTTAAAGATGCCATTGATTTGCTTCGAGAAAAAAAACTGGATGCCTTCTTGAAAAAAGTTAAAGAAGAGAAGAAACCGCTTTTAGGAATATGCCTTGGAATGCAACTGCTATTTGATTCCAGTGCTGAATTCGGCGAGCATGAAGGCCTTGGATTGATTCCTGGAAAAGTGGTGAAATTTGAATTGAAGGATTTGAAAATCCCGCATATGGGATGGAATGAACTTTCAGTAACAAAGGAAGCGCCGCTATTTTCTGGATTGCCAGAAGCGCCACAAGTTTATTTTGTTCATTCCTATCACCTTGTTACAGAGGCAGATGTTGTCTCTGCAACAACAGCGTATGGCTATGAAGTACAAGTTGCAGCCCAGCTGGATCAGGTATATGGTCTTCAGTTTCATCCTGAAAAAAGCGGTGATGTAGGACTTCAAATTCTGAAAAATTTTGCGGCCATTGGTTAGTGTTTTGAGCATAATATGACTAAGGCGTCATAAGGTTAAGTTGACTGTGTATTAGAAGAATCCTTACGTTGGGATTTGACATCAAAGGAGTTAGTTATGAGATTATATCCTGCAATTGATATCATTGGTGGACAAGCGGTAAGACTTGTACAGGGTGATTATGATCAAGAAACGGTTTATGACAAAGACCCGGTAGCTGTGGCAAAAAAATGGGAAGCTGCAGGCGCCTCATTTATTCACGTGGTTGATCTTGATGGTGCTCTTGATGGGCAATGGGCCAATAAAGAAACTATTACAGCAATCGTTAACGCGGTTAACATACCTGTCCAAACCGGTGGTGGCGTTCGTTGTCTTGAAGATATAGAGGAACGTCTGAATGCGGGTGTGAGCCGTGTCATTTTGGGCACGGTTGCTGTGAAGGAGCCTGAGATTGTTGCTCATGCTGTGGCAAAATTTGGTACGGATCGTATTGTGGTCGGTATTGATGCTAAAGAAGGTATGGTCGCTATTCATGGTTGGGAAGAAGTCAGTACCATGTCCGCTTTGGAACTTTGCAGAAGTATGAAAAAGATGGGTGTAAAAACCATCGTCTATACAGACATTGCTAAAGATGGTATGATGCAAGGGCCTAATATCGAACAGACGAAACATCTTGTTGACGCAACCGGTATGGATATCATTGCTTCTGGTGGTGTTTCGAAGTATGAAGACTTAGCGAATGTTGCAACCTGCGGCGCTGAAGGCGCTATTATCGGTAAGGCATTGTATACAAAGGTGATTGATCTTGCGGAAGCGGTCAATCGTTACGAGAGGGGATAAGATTATGTTGTCAAAAAGAATCATCCCTTGTTTGGATGTGGACAAAGGCCGTGTGGTCAAAGGTGTTCAATTCTTGAATATCATTGATGCTGGTGATCCGGTGGAAGTTGCTAAAGCTTATAATAAGAGCATGGCAGATGAGATAGTATTCCTTGATATAACAGCTTCTCATGAGGGACGTGATACGATTGAGGATGTGGTTAAAAAAACTGCCAGGGAGATATTTATCCCACTTACAGTTGGTGGGGGGATAAGAACGGTAGAGGACTTTAGGAGAATACTACTTGCTGGCGCCGATAAGGTGGCGGTCAATTCAGCAGCGGTCAATCGACCTGAACTTATTAGGGAAGCCGCCTTGAAATACGGCAGTCAATGTGTTGTCCTGGCTGTTGATGCTAAACGGAACGAAGAAAGAGATTCCTGGGACGTCTATATTAACGGCGGCCGTATCAATATGAATCTGGATGCGATCGAGTGGGTTAAAGAAGCAGAAGCCCTAGGAGCAGGAGAAATACTTCTTACAAGTATGGATTGTGATGGTACTAAAGCTGGTTTTGATGTTGAGTTGACGAAGCGTGTTAGTGAAGCGGTGAACATTCCGGTCATTGCCTCAGGGGGCGCTGGTACGATGGAACACTTCAGTGAAGTGTTGACAACAGGTAAAGCAGATGCTGCGTTGGCAGCCAGTCTTTTTCATTTTAAGGAAATGGAGATTCATGACTTGAAAGATTACCTTCATGAAGAGGACATACCTGTCAGGCGCTAAGCTTATCATGACGGGATGACAGATACTTAATAATAACAATAGATTGGAGAACGATGATGGAATTCAATGATTTTAAACTTAATTCAGATGGCCTTTTACCTGTAGTAACGCAAGATTACCTTTCTAACCAGGTGCTGATGGTTGCATATATGAACGAAGAAGCTTATAAGAAAACAGTCGAAACTAAGAAAGCGACTTACTGGTCTCGAAGTCGTCAGGAACTTTGGGTCAAAGGTGCCACTAGCGGTCACTATCAAAGTGTTAAGCAGATTGCCCTTGATTGTGACAAGGATACTTTACTCTTGAAAGTTGCGCAAGACGGCAACGCTTGTCACACTGGTGAGTATTCATGTTTTTATGAATATATGGACGATGAAGGTAATTTCAATAAAGTCAGCACAGAGAAGCAAAAGGATGTATTCCAAGGGGTATACGATGTGGTGGCAGACCGTAAGTTGAACCCAAAAGAAGGCTCTTACACAAATTATCTTTTTGAGAAAGGCATTGATAAGATTCTTAAAAAGGTCGGTGAAGAAACCGCAGAAGTTATCATCGGTGCCAAGAACCCAGGCAAAGAAGAGATTGTTTACGAAATTTCTGACCTTATTTATCACCTGACAGTACTTATGGTTGAAAAGGGTGCTACTTGGGAAGATATCTATAATGAGTTGGACAAGAGACGTTAATTGATTACTAGTGGTGCAAATGGTGTCATATATGAGCAGACATTTCAATGTTCATGTATGGCGCTTTTTTATTCAACCCTTCTTTTCATGTATGTTGACAAAACGTTATATACAGGATAGAATTATTGTTAAGGAATCACTTGTATTCCTTATATTTATACAACTATTTGTTAAAATGATAACAATGGAGGTCCAAGTGAAGATTACTGATATCAAGAAAATTCTCGACGCCACTTACATTGCCGGTGCAGGCAGTATGGATGAAGAAATTGATTATGGTTATGGATGTGATTTGATGAGCGATGTCCTTGCCTATGTACAGAACAATGTTGTCTTGTTAACTGGGCTTGTTCATCCTCAGGTTATTAGAACCGCTGAGATGCTGGATATTAAAGCAATTGTCGTTGTCAGAGGAAAAGAACCTGGCAAAGATCTGATTGAAATGGCTAATCGCAGAGATCTTGTTATTCTGTCCACCACTCATTCACTGTTCACTGCTTCTGGACTTCTTTATGCTGGAGGTCTCAAAGGAGAGGAGATAGCACACGATGGTCTTACGGTATGAGGTAGAAGGTGGCGAGTATATATCAGCAGGTGTTGCTTCAAGTAAAGTCAAGAAGATGCTTAAGCAATTGGACATACCGCCCAAAATCATACGAAAGATCTCTGTAGCTATGTATGAAGCTGAGATTAATATGGTAATTCATGCCAATGGTGGCTTCATTGAAGTTGAAGTCACGCCAGAGAAAATCCATGTGCTACTGGAAGACAGTGGACCGGGCATTGAAGATCTTGATTTGGCAATGCAGGCCGGTTATTCCACGGCCTCTAGCAAAGCAAGAGAAATGGGCTTTGGTGCCGGCATGGGCTTACCGAATATCAAAAGATACGCAGATATTCTGGATATCAAATCAGAAGTGGGGGTGGGGACCTCTGTAAGCATCACAGTTTCACTTGAACAATAGGGTATTACAACCTTAACAAAGCTAGGGCAAGGTGAAAATCATGGGGAATTACCATTCAGTGACATTGGATACAGAACGTTGTATCGGATGTACGGACTGTATCAAACGATGTCCAACTGAAGCAATACGTGTCAGGCATTCTAAAGCTGTCATAACAGATGACCGATGCATTGATTGTGGCATGTGCATCCGTGTGTGCAAAAGTCATGCCAAGAGGGCTTTAACAGACTCTCTTGATAAAATCAATGGTTATAAATACAAGGTTGCCATTCCGGCGCCGACTTTATACACTCAATTCAAAAAATTAAGAAATCCAAACATTGTACTTACAGCATTAAAGAAGTTAGGGTTTGATGAAGTTTTCGAAGTTGCTAAGGCAGCGGAGATAGTCACAGAGTACAGCCGCCAGATGCTTGTTGAAAAGAATTTGCCACGTCCGGTCATCTCTAGTGCCTGTCCTGCAATCGTTAAGCTTATACAGATGCGTTTTCCTTCCTTGATTGAAAATGTCTTACCAATCATTTCACCAAAGGAAGCTATGGCTAGGTATGCACGCCAATACTTGGAAGCCCAGGGAATCCCACCAAAGGATATTGGTATCTTTTTTATCAGTCCTTGTGCTGCTAAAGTTACCAATAGCCGTCAACCCTCTACAGTTAAAAAATCAGATGTTGATGGTGTATTATCCATGCGTGAAGTGTATATGGAACTTATACCAATTATCAATAAAATGACTCCGGAAGATGTGGAAGTTGTACAGATGAGTACGGCAGATGGTATCGGATGGGCTGCAAGTGGTGGTGAAGGGACTGCTTCGGGTGTCTACAATCTTGTAGCCGTTGATGGCATCGAGAATGTCATCACCATATTAGAACGCGCTGAGAATAATAAATTAGACGTTGACTTCATTGAATGTCTTGCTTGTGTCAATGGGTGCTTGGGGGGGCCACTTACGGTTGAAAACCCCTTCATATCAACTAATCGTATGACGAAGATAAAAAAATATGTAACAGACAAGGGCGTAACCAGGAATCTGCCCATTACAGATCATGCCATTAAGTTGAAATGGGATTTTCCACTAGAACCCATTAAAGTGAAAAAACTGGATGATAATTTAATGAAAGCCCTTGAGAAGATGGAGCACATAGAAGAATTTTTCGAGACATTACCGCATATTGATTGCGGTTCTTGTGGCGCGCCGACTTGTCATGCTTTTGCTGAAGATGTTATAAAAGGTGAAGCAAAGGTAGATGACTGTATTTTTATGCTTAGGGAAGAAGTTCGTAAGATGGCAGAACAGATGCTGCTTCTCAGTGGGAAATTACCACCTTCAATTGACCACAACTGACAATAGGGGGATTATGAACATGACATTAGATCAGATTAAATTACAGATTGATGCAACCTTGGTAACAGAGGGCTATAATGGCAATATCGAGGCCAAATCCGGTTTTGTAGGTGATCTATTAAGCGTTGTTATGGGTAAAGCGAAAGAGGATTGTGCTTGGATTACGATACAAAGTCATATCAACATTGTTGCAGTTGCCACCCTTGTAGACGTGGCATGTATTATTGTTGCAGAAGGTTATAGTGTAGATGAGGATGCGGTTGCTAAGGCTAATGTGGAAGACATCACTATCTTTTCAACCAAGCTATCATCCTATGAAGCTGCGGCACGCCTTGCTGTAAACGGTTTGATATAATTAAGTGGTTCGTGATATATTAGTCGAATAATACATTGGATTTAATATACTGCAGGGAATTCCACAATCAGAGCAATTGAACCTGAAACGTTTTCGACTGGGAACATGGAAAATCACCCTCCGTCAGCGAAATATCCCCGGAGGCGATAACGAGACGAAGCCTCTTTTATTGTGTATTTATATGTGATAGAATTATAGGGTCAGACACATGTTTATTTGTGGCTGACTCTATCTTAACTAATGATAAGTATACAATGACACATCGTTAATCGAAAGGACACTTATATGAAAAGAATCAGTTCTAAAATCGTATTATTCAACATTGTCACGATTCTCATATTTTCAATGTTCATGCTTGGTACAGTTTTTACCATTATGGCTCGAATTACAAGTTCTGTTTACAGTGAGTTGAATCAAGTCATTACGTCTCAAACTGGTGCAGGTCTAGAACAGTTTGAGTCCCAAGACCATATGATTGAAAAAATCAGAGGTGTTATTGATCAGTCATTTATTAGCATTATATTTTTTATAATGATAGCGGTTATTGTTATTGGCATCTTAACGTTCATTATTATAAGAAAAATGCTTAAGCCGTTAGCACGCCTTAATAAAGCGGTGCAATATGCTTCCCAAGGTGACTTGACAGTCCAGATACAAACAAAAGGACGTGATGAAATAGCAGAACTCTCTGCTGGATTTAATCTAATGATTGAAAGTCTTTCAAAAATGACAAAAGATATCGTTGGTCTGTCCGATAAGCTAACGCATAGTTTCGTAGAGATAGAGAACATTGCTCGTGAGGTGGCTATAGGATCTGAGGAGACAGCACACACAGCAGTGGAGATGGCTAGCGGTGTGGATCAACAAAGAGAAGCGACAGCATCTGCCAATGAAATGATTTCAAGTATTGTTACACAGCTGAGTATCATGAATGAAGGTATGGTTGATGCGAAGAGCCAAGCCAGATCCTCTTTGGACGCCATTAATAAAGGTCAGAGGAACATTGACCTTCAAAATGATAAGATGATGGCAAACCAACAAGCCAGCAGCAAGGCTAATGATGCTATTATGGAAATGTCTAGAGTCGCAAGCGAGATCGAAGAGATTGTTGATGTTATTGAAGCCATTTCAAATCAAACGAATCTTCTTGCATTGAATGCAAATATTGAAGCTGCACGTGCTGGTGAAGCTGGTAGAGGGTTTGCGGTTGTTGCCGAAGAAATCAGAAAGCTGGCTGAACAGACTATTGATTCTACAAAGAGAATCAGTGATATCGTCACTAGTATCACTTCGTCTGTCGGAGTAGCTGTTGAAGAAATTGATGTTGCACAGAAGTCTGTTGACGATCAAGCGATTGCCTTGCAGGAAAGTGTTTCCAGCTTCAGGGAGATTTCTGAAGCTGTTAAGGTCATCATCGAACGTATTGATGCATCTGCAGAGAATACCAGTCAAGTTAATAGTGCATCTCAAGTGGCCAGAGATGAAATGATACAGATTACGCAGATTTCTGAATCCACAGCAAGCAAGACACAGGAAGTAACAGCAACCACTCAAGAACAGACCTCACAGATAAATATGGTGAATGAATATGTTATGGGTGTTTCTGAATTGGTAGATAGTCTTGGAGAATCTGTTAAACAGTTTAAAGTTTGATTTTATCCTAACAATGCAACTGGTTAGCTCAGACACTAGGAAAGGTGAAAATGCTCTGAAATATATAAGAGCATAAGGCTTGATCTATGAAAGAGTTATCACTTCATATATTAGATATTGCAAATAACAGCGTCAGAGCAGGTGCAACAGAAATAAAGATACTGATTAAGGAAGATCTGATCAATAATCAGTTCATTTTCGAAATTGATGATAATGGTAAGGGCATTCCGGAAGAAATGCTGGTGGACATCAAGAACCCTTTTACCACTTCAAGAAAAATGAGGAAGGTAGGATTAGGGATTCCTTTGTTGAATGACAACTGTACCTTATGTGGCGGCTATTTGGATATCCAGTCTACTGTGGGGGTTGGAACCATACTTCGTGCATTGATGGTTTATGACCACATTGATAGGCCCCCTATGGGAGATATTGCCAGTACCATCACAGGCCTTATGACATCGAATGATGCCATTAACATAGATTACCAACATTGGTATAATGACCAATGTTTTGACTTATCTACTGCTGAGATTAAGGAAGCTCTAGATGGTGTACCGATGACAGAGTTGTCGGTTATTCAGTGGCTGCGTGGCTTTGTTGAAGAGAACCTTGATGCCATTAAGAATTAAGCATATGTGAGTATATTAAATGGTCTAGAAAACTGCCTTGAAGGAGGCAGTTTTGTTTATAACATTGAGTAAACGTTTTCTCTAGTGAGAAAATATTAACAAAGAATTCATATATTTTTTATATATACCGGTGTTTTTGCATTTAATAAATACATTGAACATTGTATACAATGTTATCCGTGGACGTCGAAGCCTTGGAAAAGCTTGAAAATAAAGGGATTTAGCACTAGTTATTTTATTATCAATCGTTGAAGGCATCGTACATTTGTTATATGATTGTATTTGTCATAAGAAGGTAATACTTTCTTTTCACTTCGCTATTTAGTTCTGGTAAACATATACAGATGGAAATAATTAGCGAAGTGAAAAGAATGAATAGGTAAGTGATCGTACCTAGACTTTGTCACGTCTATGGAGGTATGATTGACTAATAATTATGAAGAATGGGGGTTGCCTATGGCAGCATTGACTTTCAGGCGAGGTATTCATCCGCCTGACAACAAAGAACAAACCAATAAGAAACCGATTACTGTGTTGATGCCAAAAGGTGATTTGGTATTTCCTATGGTTCAACATATTGGTGCACCTTGTAAGCCAATAGTGAAAAAAGGAGACAGGGTCTTAGTCGGACAATGTATCGCCGAATCTGAAGCTTTTGTGTCGTCACCAATTATCAGCAGTGTCTCAGGCACTGTAAAGAAGATTGGTGAAATGGAACATCCGAATGGTTTCAAAATTGAATCCATTGTTATCGAGAATGATAATGAGTATGAAGAGATTGAAGGTCTTAATATGCCTTTTGATTATGAGAATATGTCTAACGATGAAATTCTTGAAATCATAAAGAGTGCCGGAATTGTGGGACTTGGAGGCGCGACGTTCCCAACACATATCAAACTTTCTCCACCACCGGACAAAAAAATAGATCACATCATCATCAATGGTGCTGAGTGTGAGCCGTATCTGACTTCGGATCATCGAATTATGTTAGAAGAGACGGATCGTGTTATTGGCGGTCTTAAAGTCATTCTTAAGATGTTTCCAGATGCCAAGGGCGTTATCGGTGTTGAAACCAACAAGCCAGACGCTATAGAGAAACTTCAAAAAGCCATTAATGGTGAGGATAGGATTACCATTGCTCCGCTTCAAACAAAGTATCCACAAGGCGCTGAAAAACAGTTGATTTATTCTGTTACTAAACGTGAGGTGCCATCTGGTAAGTTGCCTTCTGAGGTTGGCTGTATCGTGCAGAACATCGATACTGTTGTCGCGATTCATAGGGCAATTAATAGAGGTCGTCCTCTAATGCGCCGGATAGTGACTGTATCTGGTGGTGCAATAAAAGAGCCTCAAAACTTCAAAGTAAGAATCGGAACCAATTACACAGAAGTCATTGAAGCAGCAGGTGGCTTTGTTCAGGAGCCTGCTAAGATTATCAGTGGTGGTCCTATGATGGGATTGACGATGTACAATGTAGATGTTCCGATTATTAAAGGTTCCTCATCTATATTGTGTTTAACCGAAGCAGAGGCTGCAATTCCAGATGAAAGCAACTGTATGCGCTGTGGTAAATGTGTCGCGATCTGTCCAATGGCATTGCTGCCAAATGAACTGAATAAGTATTCATTGGCAGGCGATGAAGAAGGTTTCCAAAAATATAATGGTATGGACTGCATTGAATGCGGTGCATGTTCTTACACATGTCCTTCTAAGCGTCATCTGCTTCATTCCATACGTACATCAAAGAAAAATATTCTCGCCAAGAGAAGACGTTCATAGGAGGCAAACATGGCTGATAAATTATATACGGTATCATCATCACCGCACGTGCGGTCTAAAGATACTGTTAACAGGACCATGCTGGATGTGATTATCGCCCTCGCACCGGCTGGATTATTTTCAATATTTTATTTCGGCGTGGATGCCGCGTTAACCATTGCAATCTGTATTGCAGCAAGTGTATTTGCTGAATGGTTGTTCCAAAAGATGACCAATCAAAAGTCAACCATTGCAGACTTATCATCCGTTGTTACAGGTTTGCTTTTGGCAATGAACTTACCAGGTGATATGCCCCTTAAGTATCTTTGGTGGATCTCTATCCTTGGTTCATTCTTTGCCATTATTATTGTTAAGCAACTTTTTGGTGGATTGGGACAAAACTTTATGAATCCTGCACTGGGTGCACGAGCATTCCTTTTGATTTCCTTTGCTCAATTAATGACTACATGGGGACCAACAGTGGATGGTGTTTCAACTGCAACACCTCTGGGTATTTTATCCGAAGGTGGCGGTGAACTCCCAAGCGTTATGAGTGCATTTATTGGAACAATTCCAGGTTCTTTGGGTGAAACATCTGCATTACTCTTATTACTTGGTGGTGCCTATCTGTTGTATCGCAAAGTAATCAGCTGGCGAATTCCTGTTATGTATATTGGTACAACTGCTGTTATGGTATTAATACTTAGAGGCTTCGATCTGACGCTTCTTGGTTACCATCTGTTTTCAGGTGGTCTGATGATTGGTGCCATATTCATGGCAACAGATTATTCATCCTCACCAATTACGGCTAAAGGCCAAATTATCATGGGTCTTGGGTGTGGTCTGTTGACAGCGTTGATACGTATCTTCGGTGGATATCCAGAGGGTGTCTCCTTTGCGATTCTGATTATGAACCTTTTTGTACCAATTATTGACAAGTATACAGTGCCTGTTAAATTTGGGGAGGTGAAGTAATGGCTGATAAGAAACAAGATAATATTATTAAGAACGCGATGATTCTCTTTGTGATTACCGTCATAGCCGGTATGCTCTTAGGGCTTACATACGAGGTAACCAAAGAACCAATCATTGTTCAACAAGAAAAAACGAAGAATGCAGCTCTTCAAGCGGTTGTGACCAACGCAACAGCCTTTAATCAAATAGATGCTGTTGGTGGCTACATTGGCGTCAATGGTGTCTATGAAGCTGTAGAAGGTGAAGAAATCATCGGCTATGCTTTTGAAATGACAGCTACTGAGGGTTATGGTGGTGATATAAGTCTTATGGTTGGTATCGGTCTTGATCAGACAATTCTGGGTATTGATGTTGTTAAGCATTCCGAAACGCCAGGACTTGGTGCAAAAGCAGATGAAGCAGAATTCAAATCTGAATTTGCAGGAGAAGATGCTGTGGACTTAACGGTTGTTAAAGTATCTCCTAGTGATACGGTTGGGGATATTTCCTCAATCAGTGGTGCAACCATTACATCACGTTCTGTTACCAATGCTGTCAATGTGGCAATAGATTATTATGACGATAACCTGCTGGAGGTGAAATGATGAGCAGTTTAACAAAAAGACTTAAAACCGGCATTATCGACGAAAACCCTGTATTTGTACAGGTATTGGGGATGTGTCCTACGTTGGCTGTAACAACATCCGGTAACAATGGGCTGGGTATGGGTCTTGCAACAACCTCTGTTTTGATCATGTCAAACCTTGTTATCTCAATGCTGAGAAATATCATTCCGGCCAAAGTGCGTATACCGGCATTCATTGTTGTCATTGCTTCCTTTGTTACGATTGTGGATTTGCTGTTACAAGGATTTGTACCTTCTCTATATGACTCACTAGGTTTATTCATACCTTTGATTGTTGTTAACTGTGTCATCTTGGGACGTGCTGAAAGTTTCGCATCAAAAAACACACCGGTTCAGTCGATTTTTGATGGACTGGGCATGGGTCTTGGATTCACTTTTGCTTTAACATTACTTGGAATCGTTCGTGAATTTCTTGGTGCCGGTTCTGTGTTTGGTGTCAAAATCATGGAAGGTATCTTTAATATCCTTCCGTTTCTAAAGACTTTTTTTGGTGATTATCAACCTATTGCCATTATGATTCTCGCACCGGGTGCATTTATTGCTCTTGGCTGTCTCATGGCTGGCATTAACGTCATTAAAGCAAAAGCTGAAGAAAGGGCATAGGTGAACCGATGGAAATGTTACTATTTTTTGTAGGCGCTATTCTTGTCAATAATGTTCTGCTATCCCGCTTTCTTGGAATTTGTCCATTTCTTGGTGTATCCAAGAAGGTTGAAACTGCACTTGGGATGGGATTGGCAGTAACTTTTGTTATGACAATGGCCTCAATCATGTCTTATATTGTTTATGAGTTCATACTTAAGACATTACACGTTGAATATTTATACACGATTGCTTTTATCTTGGTTATTGCATCTTTGGTACAGTTGGTGGAGATGGTCATACAGTATGTTAGCCCATCTTTATATCAAGCCCTTGGTGTTTACCTGCCTTTGATTACAACAAACTGTGCTGTACTGGGTATCGTTGTGATTAATATGCAGAATGATTATTCATTATTCAAAAGTATTGTCAGTGGCTTAGGTACAGCTATTGGGTTTACTTTGGTCATCGTCTTGATGGCTGGTATCCGTGAACGAATTGAATACAATCCTATTCCGAAAGCTTTTCAGGGCTATCCAATTGTCCTGATCACTGCTGGTCTTATGGCCATTGCTTTCCTTGGGTTTACAGGACTTATATAGGAGGGTGCAATGGATATATCAACTATTTTATTTTCAGGCGTAAGTATCGGTGGGCTTGGTATCTTGTTTGGTTTAGGACTTGGTGTCGCTGCAAAGAAATTCGCCGTAGAAGTTAATCCGCTGATCTCACAGGTAAGGGATGTACTGCCAAGCGCCAATTGTGGTGCTTGTGGCTATGCTGGTTGTGATGCATTTGCCAAGGCGGTAGTTGAAGGCGATGCAAAAACCAATGGATGTCCTGTTGGCGGTCAATCATGCGCTGAAGCTGTTGCTGAGATAATGGGCGAAGAGGCAGGAACCATGGCTGCGACGACAGCGTTTGTCAAATGTAAGGGTACTTGTGAAGTCGCTAAAGAGAAGTATGAATATTATGGTGTTCCAGACTGTGTCTCTGCCAGTTATTTACAAGGACAGGGTTCTAAGCAATGTACATATGGATGTTTAGGACTTGGTAGCTGTCTGAAAGCCTGTATGTTCGGTGCTATCAGCGTTGTTGACGGAGTTGCTGTTATTGATGAAGAAAAATGTACTTCATGCGGTATGTGTGTCGAAACTTGTCCAAAAGACATTATTGAAATCATACCAGCAGAGGCAAGTATCCGAGTTGACTGTAATTCTGCTGATAAGGGTGGCGATACACGTAAGGCGTGTAGTGTTGGCTGTATTGGCTGTCGAAAATGTTCAAAGGTCTGTGAATTCGAAGCAATTGAATTCATCAATGGGCTTGCTCATATCGATTATAGCAAATGTACGCAATGTGGTGCTTGTATTGAGGCGTGTCCTACTAACGCCATCTCCACGCATTAGTTCGCTATAAAGAAATAACACGAGTTTAATTTACAACATAGTTCGTTATATTAAGGGGGCTGTCTGCTGTTTGGACAACCCCTTTAATGGTAATTTAATATTTTCGACATACACTTTTAGTTACTATCCGTTAGACTAACTAAGGTAAGGTGTCGCATAAAGCAAAATTTTACGTCGCCTGCATATACAAACAAAATGAGCTATGTTAAAATAATAAAGATATTTTGAGGCATTGCATCAATATATCAAAAAGATAATATAAAGAGGTATAACTTATGGCTTATCAGAGAAAAGGCGAAAAGAACGGTTGGGCATTATTCCTTCTGTTACTTGCCGGGATTGTATTAGGTGGTTTTATCGGACACTTGGCATCAGGTGTCAAATTCTTGGAATGGTTGGATTTTGGTTATCAGTTCGGTATGATTGGTGATCCACTGGAAATTGATTTGAAAATGATTGTATTGACTTTTAAGTTGGTATTTAATATTACAATTTCCAGTATACTAGGTGTGATTCTTTCAATCTTCATCTATAGGGCTTTATAATATGAAAAATATTATTTTGGCTTCCCAGTCACCAAGAAGAACCGAGATATTGAATATCCTTGGTATCGCCCATAAAATTGAAGTGGCTGATATCGATGAAACACCACATTTGGGTGAAACACCTGTTGAATTAGTAAAGAGACTTGCTCAGACTAAAGCACTTGCAGTAGCGAAAAGTAGGGTGAATGAATATGTCATAGGGTCTGATACTATTGTTGTACAGGACGGGCGTGTATTAGGCAAGCCCAACAATGAAAATGATGCTATAGCAATGCTTAGATCCTTATCTGGTCATAAACATCAAGTGATTACAGGTGTGTCCGTAGTTGATGCCGACACTGGTCGTTTTACGACTAAGATTGGTATAACCGATGTCCAAATGAAAGTTTTATCTGACCAGACAATTAACGCCTATGTGAACAGCGGTGAACCGATGGATAAAGCCGGTGCCTATGGCATACAAGGCTTAGGATCTTCTTTGGTTCATAGTATCACTGGTGAATTTTATACAGTCATGGGATTGAGTGTCAATGCATTACTGGACGCATTTGGTGAGTTTGATTTGTCCTTATTTGGCGAATTAAGAGCACATAATTGTTAGGTGAAGTCTAGCAAAGTCCATAAGGAATAAGTAGTAAAGATTAGGGGTCTTTACTGTGAGGAGAGAGTATGAATACAATTTTATCCATTAGGGAAATTCCAGAGATGGAACGCCCTTACGAAAAACTAGAGACCAAGGGTCCTGGTTTTTTGTCTGATGCAGAACTTTTAGCTATTATTATTAAGAGTGGCAGCCATAAAGAAAAATCAACAGATTTGGCTATGAAGGTTCTAAATAGTCATCCTTGTGCATTACTAGGCTTGCATCATATGACATTGGAGCAGCTTAAAGAGATTCATGGTATTGGCAGAGTAAAGGCGATTCAGTTGAAAGCTGTAGCTGAACTTGCCATTAGAATGTCAAAAGCCAGCTATGGCGATCGAATAGCCGTCCAGTCACCTTCTAATATTGCTGGTAGGTATATGGAAGAAATGCGTCATCTGGAAAAAGAAGAACTTAAGTTGGTACTGTTAGACACAAAGTACCAAATACTTGACGAGCACACATTATCTGTTGGTACGGTTAATAGTTCCCTTGTCAACCCGCGTGAAATATTTGTACATGCTCTGAAGAAAGAAGCAGTCAATATACTGATTCTACACAACCATCCAAGTGGTGACCCTTCACCCAGTTCCCAAGACATTGAGGTGACTCATCGAATACAGGAAGCTGGAGAGTTACTTAGTGTCAAGTTGATCGATCATATCATCATTGGTGATGGAAGATTCATCAGTCTTAAGGAACAAGGTTATATGCAATAAATAATTGGAGGCCCTATGGCTAGACATACTAGAAAGCTCACGTCCACAAACATCATTATCATTGTATCAATCATCTTTTTCTTTACAATTATATTCACATGGGAGACTAGGGATGAAATATCACCAATAGAAAAGAGTGTTGCTTACGTTGTCATACCTGTACAACAAGGTGTTACGTATTTTGGTGACTGGTTGGTGGAGCGTGTCAATTTTGTTAAGAATATCAATGAATTGGAAACTCAGAATACAAACTTACAAGAACAAGTGGATCAATTGACTTATGAGAATCAGATACTTCAACAGTCACGGCTTGAGTTAGAACGTCTTCGGGAATTGTATGAATTAGACCGACGATATGCAGACTATCCTAAAACCGGTGCAAGGGTCATAGCAAAAGATGTTGGCAACTGGTATTCTGTTTTTACAATCGATAAAGGTAGTGATGAAGGCATCGAAGTTGATATGGTTGTTATGGCCGGCGCAGGTTTGGTAGGTAAAATTATTGAAGTGGGTCCTAATTACTCAAAAGTACGGTCTATTATAGATGATTCAAGCAGTGTCAGTGGCATTGTTGTTAGAACAAGTGATCTTTGTACGGTAAGAGGCGATTTGACATTGTACAACGAAGGTTATTTGGCTGTAGACTATGTTTCGGATGATATAAACTTAGTTGTTAATGATGAAATTTCAACCTCTCACTTGGGGACGGTATATCCTCCAGGAATCCTTATTGGAAAGGTCATATACGTAGAGGATAATCCAAATACACTGACACAAATCGCTTATATCAAGCCATATGTTGACTTTAAAGATCTACAAGAAGTGCTTGTTATCAATCAACTGTGGGGTTCGGATGAATAAGATAAGATTATTAAGGTATGGCAGCGGTGGCTTATTGCTTCTGCTGATATTTGTTTTGCAAAGCACTCTCTTTCGTCGCATTGAGATCAGAGGCATCGTACCCAACCTGATCATTATTACCATCGTTTCGTTTGCATTGTTACGAGGAAGAATTGACGGGGCTATAGCTGGTGCTATACTAGGATTGTTACAGGATATTTATTTTGGCAATGTTATTGGTTTTTATGCAGGTCTGTACATGTACTTAGGATTTTTTACGGGCTTTTTGTACAATAACTTTTACAAAGATTCTTTGCTTGTACCAATAGGTATCTTTGCAGCGGGGGATGTTCTTGCTAATTTAATCGTTTTCTTCTTCACTTTCATGTTCAGAGGAAAGCTTCAACTTCATGTTTATATCGGTAACATCATTATTCCGGAGTTGATTTTTACAGTGTTTGCCGGTTTTTTGCTTTATAGACTGCTGTATGTGATTAATCATGTTATAGAGCAGCTTGAATGGTCAAAGGAGTATGAATCATAATTGAAAACCATATTACTATATATCTATAATTTCATAACCAATCGCTTGTTCTTGTTATCGCTGGTTGTGTTGGGGCTTTTTTATGTGCTTGTAGCCAGACTCTTTGAATTGCAAATTTCTCAAGGCGATGAATTGGCAGAAGCTTTCGATCTGAAAGTAGTTCGAGAAGTAGAGAGTGAAGGACAAAGAGGCAACATTTATGACCGTTTTGGTATACCGCTTGCAACAAATATAATGGCTTACGACCTATACCTTAATGATAGTTATTATGTAGAAGACAAAAACTCAATGATCCTATCATTGATTAATATTGTTGAACGCAATGGGGACACAATCATCAATGATTTCCCAATTGTTTACGAAGGCGGGTCCTTTCAGTTTGACGCAACAGATTTGGTAGTAAAAAGGTTTAAGATGGGCTCTTTTAATCTATCGTCTACTAAATATCTGACAGATGAGCAATTGGCCTATACGGCAGAAGAAATGTTCTATTATCTTAGAGATGATTTGTTTGAAATTGATAATGCTGTTTACTCAATTGAAGATACCCTAAAACTTCTGAATATTAGATTCGCTCAATATGAACGACGTTATTCCAAGTACCAACCTGAATTGATTGCAGACAATATTTCCGAAGAAACTTTAGCTGAGATAGAAGAGAAACGTTCAGATTATCCAGGTGTAACTGTGGAAGAAAGCCCTTATCGTGTCTATAATGATGGCACTTATTTTGCACATATAATTGGTTATACAAGAGACATCAACGCAGATCAGTTAGATACAATGGAAGCCTTGGGATATGATTCAGAGGATCAGGTCGGATATGTCGGTATAGAGAAAGAATTGGAATTGTACTTGCGAGGGTATGATGGCGAACAGAAAATTGAGGTCAATAATTTAGGAAAGACAATGGTGGTTCTTGAAGAAACACCACCTATTATGGGGAATGATGTCTACCTGACCATCGATCACGATCTTCAGATTGAGACATACCATATATTGGAACAACAAATGGCCCAGATTCTAGTCGATAAACTGTATATGTATTATCCGGTTTCTGACGATGACAGATACGTCTTATTGAAGGACGTGTTTGATTCTGTATTTCGATATCAATTGATTGATGCTGATTTGTTGTCTCAGGACGTTTCGGAGGCCTGTGACCGAATCTATGATAGAATGACCACATTAAAGACTAACCTTGTCAACAGCGTTTCAGAAGAAATAACGGACAATACCATTGATTATGATTTTGATAATAATTATGCTGTTTACTATTACTTGTTTGAACAGATGGAAGAAGATGGCTATTTGACTTCTACATTTTACAGAAGTGACTATTATGATCTTTTTGTCGATAAAGAGATAACATTAACACAATTAATGCAGGCGTTGTATGAGGAAGCTTTACTCACATTTCCCCTGTACGAAGGTGAAGTGATCTACGCTTATCTTCCAGAATTAGACGAAGATGGTAATAGAGCATTAACAGCAGATTTTGGTATTGATCCAACCCTTTACTGGCATATCAAGAACTTAATATTTGATGACTATCTTCAAAGAGCTGAGCTTGATGACTTTATGTATTTGTATTGCAATGATCATGAATTATTCAGTTACAAAGATTTGACTCAAATGATCATCGAGCTGGGCCTTGTCAGTGCCAGTGAAGAGGTAATCACGAATTTAGCCAATGGCCGTTTAAAGCCTATTGATTTTATCAAAGAAAAGATTATAAATGTTGAATTGACACCACAGCAGCTGGCATTGGATCCATCATCTGGATCGGTTGTCATCACAGACGTTGATTCAGGTGAGGTGTTGGCGATGGTAAGTTATCCCACCTATGACAATAATCAACTTGTCAATGAATTTGATGGTAACTATTATTTTGAGTTACTGACGGATGTGACCAATCCTTTGGTATCTAGGGCGACCAAATCAAAAACAGTGCCTGGATCCACATTCAAAATGCTTACCGGTCTTGCTGCCCTTGAAGAAGGCGTCATTGAACCAAGAACCGATGTGTTGACTACGGGTTATTTTAACAAGATTTTCCCGCCGGCAAAATGTTGGATCTATACCAGCTCTCATGGAAGTCATGGTTATATCAATGTATCTGAAGCCTTGGAAGAATCCTGTAATTTCTTCTTCTATGAGATGGGCTATCGTTTGGGGACAACCATTAGTGGCGGGTATGACCCGTTGCAGGGTATTGAAATACTCAATGAGTATATAACCAAAATGGGCTTAGATAGAACAACGGGTCTTGAAGTGGAAGAGCTATCGTCTTCACTTCCTGAACTGGATCCGGTACGTGCTGCCATTGGCCAAGAGAAAAATGGCTATACACCTGTTCAATTGGCTAGATACATGAATGTCCTCGCTAATGATGGCATTATGCAGGAGTTGAATTTAGTTGATAAAGTAATGACAAAAAGTGGTGATTTGGTTGTGGATTTCACACCCGAAGTGTTGGAAACCAATAACTTTGAAGAAGAGAATCTTGAAGCAATTAAGGCAGGTATGTTGGCGGTTACTGAAGGGCCAAGTGGTACTGCAAGGCACTATTTCGCCGATCTTGATATATCCATAGCTGGAAAGACTGGTACAGCGGAGATCAAGACTTATGACACTAAGTCCATCGATCCAGTAAGAAGTGTTGTAAAGAGGCCAAATCATGCAATATTTACTGGCTTTGCACCATACGATGATCCTGAAATATCCGTTGTCTCAGTGATACAATTTGGGTATTCATCCAAATATGCTGCTCTTAATGCCAAAGAAGTGATAAGAAACTATTTTGATTTAGAACGCCAAAGAACAACCCTTGATTTAGCACCAGTCCTTGATTAAGTCTATACAATCATTAAGTTTTTATGTATAATAAGTTATTGATAATGTCTTTATATGGTATTATTGTATGCTTTTTGTACAATATATTGTGTTTTGCCAGAATTGACATGTTCTACTAAATTTGAATTGAGGCATTATATGGGAGAAAACATTATCATCAAAGGGAATCGGTATGGTCTTAATGTCCATTTGCCACCATCAAAGACATTCCCTGCGATACTAGCAGAATTTTCAAAGAAGCTGGAAGAGGGACGTAAATTCTTTGGAGATTCAAAGGTATCCATACAGTTTGATGGACGTGAATTATCTAGTGAAGAGCAGCAATATCTGGTTGATATGATTCAAACCCACACGGATATGGAAGTATTCTGCGTCGTGGATGAATCCATGCCTGTTGTGGCACCTAGTGGCATTGTATCGGTAGCAGAAGAGAGAACGCTTGATAGTGAGCCCGAAATTATCCGTGAGGTTATTTCAGAGATGATTATTCCTGTGGAGGGGGCTGTCTTTCATCAAGGTACTGTGCGATCTGGACAGGAAATATCTGTCGATACAGGCATTATCATTGTTGGAGATATTAATCCCGGTGCTAAAGTGATTGCAAAAGGTAATATATTTGTTATAGGTCAATTGAAGGGCTTTGCTCATGCCGGTTCTGGTGGTGAAGATAAAGCTTGTATATTCGCCCTTAAGATGGCACCAACTCAGCTTCGGATCAGTAAAGTGATTGCAAGATCACCTGACCGTTTCAAGGAAGAGGATATGGTACCACAGATTGCTTTTTTAGAGGACAATAGGATTATAATAGATCATATTGATAGAACTTTATATAACAGCTTTGATATGCTTAAATGATGAATGACATAAAACATGTATCCATTAACTGTCATTAAGCCCTTTATGAGGTATTGTAAACCCTCATGAAAGAATAATTATGTGCAAAGGGGAATAAAACGTGAGCGAATGTATCGTTGTAACAAGTGGAAAAGGTGGGGTCGGTAAGACCACTACAAGTGCAAATATTGGGACCGGTTTAGCAAAACTTGGCTATAAAGTAGTATTGCTTGATGCGGATATCGGACTGCGTAACCTTGATGTAGTTCTTGGTCTTGAGAATAGGATTGTCTATAATCTTATAGATGTTATAGAAGGTAATTGCAGAATTAAACAAGCTCTCATTAAGGACAAAAAGTATCCTGAGTTGTATCTTTTGCCAGCAGCTCAAACACGGGATAAAGATGCTGTAACTCCGGCACAGATGAAACAACTTTGTCTCGATCTTAAAGAAGAATATGATTATATCATCATAGACTGTCCGGCGGGAATTGAACAAGGTTTTAAAAATGCTATCGCAGGTGCTGACAGAGCGTTGGTTGTAACTACGCCTGAAGTGTCTGCTATTCGTGATGCAGATAGAATCATTGGCTTGCTCGAAGCTAATGAACTTAGCAATCACAGATTGATTGTTAATAGGCTTCGAACAGATATGGTGAAGCGTGGCGATATGATGTCTATAGAAGATGTTGTTGATATCCTGGCAATTGACTTGATTGGTGCTGTACCTGATGATGAGAACATAGTCATCTCAACAAATAATGGTGAACCAATCGTTTTGAATGAAACGGTAACTTCTGCAAAAGCTTACATGAACATTTGTAAACGTATCACCGGTGAAGAGGTAGAGTACCTTGACCTTTCTGCGAATGAAGGCTTCTTAAATAAACTTAAGGGTCTTATGGGCTTCAATAACTAAATAGGGGGGATACATAATGGGCTTATTCAGTCGTAAAAAGAAATCTAGCAACACTGCGAAAGACCGATTGAAATTGGTACTGATCCATGATCGTGCCAATTGTAATTCGGAACTTATCGAGATGATGAAGCAGGAAATAATACAAGTAATCGCTCGCTATATGGAGATTGATGAAGAAGGTCTTGAGATCAATGTAGGATCAACAACATCCGAATTTGAAAATGGTGTTGTTCCAATGTTATCTGCCAATATTCCAATCAAGAATATGCGTGCACCAAAGGCATAATGTTTGATAAGTATGATTTTAAGCGCTTTGATTATGTGATTATCATCATTATTGTGATTCTGGCCATAACAGGGACAATTGCCATAGGCAGTGCGACAAGAATCAACAGTGCTGAAGGAACGGCTGCATTACGTAATAAGCAAATGATCGGCTTCATAACAGGCGGTATTCTCATGATGTTTTTTGCATTTTTTGATTATCGTTGGATAGGCAAGATGACTGTGCCAATATTCTTGCTGAATGTGGCGCTGTTAGGTGCTGTACTTGTAGCAGGTGTTAATGTTAACGGTGCTACAAGATGGATTGATATTGGACCTTTCAGACTTCAACCTAGTGAGTTTTCAAAGATATTCACCGTTTTGGTTTTGGCCAAGTATTTTGATTTGCTCAAGGATCGAATCAATAAACTTTATACCATTGTCGGTGGTGTCATATTGACAGGAATACCTGTGATGCTGATTTTTATGGAGCCTGATTTATCCACCAGTATGATTATGTTTGTCATATTTGCATTTATTATATTTACTGCTGGCATTAGCTACTGGTATATACTAGCAGTAGCTGCAGTTGGTGTTCCTACTGCGATATGGGGCTTCAATTACATCCAAAGTCCAGATCAAACCCTTCTTAAGGCATACCAGGTGGATAGAATATTATCTCTGGTTGATCCTGAAAAAGTGTCGGCTGACTTGCTTAGACAAACTAATAACTCTATTCAAGCTATTGGTTCCGGCAAGTTATTCGGCAAAGGTCTGTATCTTGGCAAAGTAAATCAATATGATTACCTACCAGAGCCTCAGACAGACTTCATCTTCGCCATAATAGGAGAAGAATTCGGATTCTTTGGTTGTGTTCTTATTCTATTGTTGATATTGATACTGATTATGAGAATACTTTGGATTGCCAAGGATTCAAAAGATCTTTATGGCAAATTGATTATTACAGGCTATGCAGCAGTAGTGATGTATCAGGTATTCATCAATGTTGGTGTGGCAACAGGTATTGTTCCCAATACTGGTGTGCCGTTACCATTTATCAGTTATGGTGTAAGTTCACTGTGGAATAATCTCATAGGAATTGGTATAATACTTAATATAAGTATGCAACGTAAGAAACCAAACAGCGTACCGCCCATTAGTGGCGTTAATACTAGAACTAGAAAAAGGGGGGCCGTACAATGAATATCGGTCTAATTGCACACGACACAAAAAAGAAATTAATGCAAAACTTCTGTATCGCTTATAGAAGTATCCTCTCTCATCATGAGGTGTATGCGACTGGAACTACAGGGAGACTAATAGAAGAGGTGACAAACCTTTCTGTACATAAGTATCTGGCGGGCCACCTTGGTGGGCAACAACAACTAGGCTCTCAGATAGCCCATAATCAGATTGATATGGTTATTTTCTTAAGAGATCCATTATCACCAAAACAGCACGAACCAGACCCGGCAAGTGTTATTCGTCTATGCGATATTCACAATATCCCTATAGGTACGAACCTGGCAACAGCCGAGCTGTTAATTAAGGCTCTTGAACGCGGTGATCTTGATTGGAGAAATGCTGTCGGCTAAGAACAAGATAGTTGTTTAAAGAGAAATGAACCATTATCTAAGGATAATGGTTCATTTTATGTCGTGCGGCTGAGTGATGATAAGAATAAAAAGCCTGACGCTCCAGTGGAGAGAAAGGCTTTTGGACTTTATTCCATACAACTTAACTTTTTGACGCCTTAGTCATATTATCAGTGTTTTATATCATATTGATTAAGCTGGCACCAAATAATTCTTCAAAAATTCTGGAAGGCGTAGTTCATCACAGTTGACACTAAATACAAAGCGAACATTGAACTTGTCTGAAACGGCTTTAAGCTTGGTGATCAGAGCATCAGAATCGGTAATGGTATCAACGTGGGCTTGCTTTAGCAATCCGTCCACATAGATTTCACTGATGTCATTGTCTTCTGATAAGATACCGCACATGAAGCCGTAGAACTCATGCCAAGTATCAATAGGGAAATCAGAAATGTTAATATATCGAATCTCGTGTCTTAAATCATACATGTGACTGCTGTCAAGGTCAATATAAACGATATGTCCCTTGGTTGTCTTGAGTGCTTCATTTGCCATTTTGATCAGATTCTTAGTTTTTCCTTCACCAGTGTCTCCTGCAACTAAACGTATCATAGCAATCGCCTCCTTGAGTGTTATGGATGAACCATTATGTGAACCCTGTCTTTTGACAGTGGTCATATTCAGTATACTACATATATTCGACAATTAGCTCATAAATCCTTTTATACGATATAAATTTTATAAAAAAAGTCTACGATAGGCATTTTTTTTGTGCAAAAACAATGAGAAGTGAGGTTTTAGATGGAACAATTACCCTATTATCCATATAGCCAGTATTTAAAAGACCAATACGGAGAAAAAATCTATAAGTTGCCGATCAACTTGCCTGGGACATGTCCTAATCGAGATGGTACTAAGGGCGTTGGTGGTTGTTATTTTTGCAGTGAACTCGGTGCGGGTTTTGAGAGTTTGCCTTCCACTGAAAGCGTCATTGACCAATTGACTAAAAATAAATCATATATAGGTCAACGTTTCAAGGCAAAAAAATTCATTGCGTACTTCCAAAATTATACCAATACTTATATGCCGGTTAGTTTATTCGAAACATATATGAGAGCTGCGTGTATAGAAGATGTGGTAGAACTCGATATTGCCACAAGGCCTGACTGTATAGAAGATGCCCACCTTGAGGTGCTGGCAGCGATAAAAGCAGAGAAGGGTGTTGAAATCGTTCTTGAACTAGGCTTACAAAGTTCGAACGACCAAAGCCTGAAGCGTATTAATCGTGGACATGATGTTCAGGCTTATATTGATGCTGTTCATAGAATTCATGCTCATGGATTCAAGGTCTGTACTCACTTGATTATGAATCTGCCCTGGGAAGATGATGAAGAAGTTCAAAGAATGGCTTATCTAATGAACGATGTCAACAGTGAGATGATCAAATTGCATTCGCTCTATATCGCCAAGGGTACGGTGTTTGGCGATATGTATGAACAGGGCGCTCTAAAAATGAACACCCCTGAAAATTACGTCAATCGGGTTGTCGACTTCATATCACTGATCAATCCGTCCTTTGCGATACAAAGGGTAGTTGGCAGAGCACCTGAGGATGAGACACTTTTTTGTAATTGGGGGATGAGCTGGTGGCGAATAAAAGATATGATTGTTGAAAAAATGTTGAAGGAAGGCCTTACACAGGGTAAAATGTATCAAGAGGTGAGGTGAAGTCATGTCAAACAACAATCGCTTTATAAAAAAACACAAGGAAAACGAACGCTTTGCTGCGGGTATGAAGCATATTAACTTCGGCGCCATTGTTTTTTTGATTATATTTGTATATATCGTTATATCATTGATGACTTTCGCACTGAAGGACGATGTGAACTATACTGTGGCGGAAGCCGGTGTCTTATCCCAATCTGATGAATATACTGGCTTAGTCATAAAAAATGAAACTGTCATTAATTCAACTGCATCCGGCAACATTAAGTATTTTTTTCCGGAAGGCGCCCTTGTCCGTAACAACAATCCTGTCTTTGGTGTTGTAACAGATGACTCGATGATGCAGATTCTAGATGATGAAATCTTCAAAGTAAACCAAACATTGAGCGCTGATACTGCCAACTTTGATGAGAGTTATAATTACCTCAGAAGTCGAATTAAAAATTACGTCATTAATCAATATAGCAAAGATTTTGAATACGCATATGAAGCCAGAAATCAGATTGAAAATGATATAACAGAGATTCGTAACACAGTTATCATTCAACAACAGGGAAGTGAAAGTCAGATTCAGTTATTGGAAAGCCAGTATGAGGATGTGGTATCCCTTGTTCGTGCCAATCATAGTGGTTTGATCTCATATAAGATTGATGGATTGGAAGATATTACAATCGATTCTTTTGCATACTCTGATTTGGAACGAGAACCAAGCATACAGGATACATCGGCGAAGACCATAACAGAGACCGGCCAACCCGTATTTAAAATTGTTGACAATTATCTTTGGTACATTATCGCTGAGATTGATGATGCCTGTGAGAAACAACTGGAGCTGTCAAATGAGCAGTACAAGAATATTGAATTTCTTGACCAGGACATCATTATTCCTCTTAAGATATTAAAGGTTCAAGACCACGGAACAAAGACTTATCTGTACTTAGAAGCTGATCGAAAGCTTAGTCAATTTCTAAGCGATCGTTATGTAAGATTTAGAATTAATTATGGAACATATGAAGGTATCAAAATCCCGGAGTCTGCAGTGACGACAAAGACCTTCACAGCTATACCAAGTAACTACTTCGCATACATAGATAAAGAGTATGTCGTGCGCAAAAAAGTCTTTTCTGAAGATGCGGTAGGTCACGAAACCATTGATACCGTCAGTGTGAAAAGTTTTAAAAGAGCAGGAGATTTGGTCTATGTTCCGTTAAGCGATACACTACAAGTTGGTGATACATTGTCCTACACTGATTACGAGACGAATCAGACAACGGAATTCATTATTACAGATACAGAAGAGATTGAAGGTGTGTTTGTCATTAATAAAGGATTTTCCGTCTTTAAGTTTATTGAGACAAGGTATGAGGAAAGTGACTATCGTATTGTTGAGAGTGATGTAGATTATGGTGTACGTATATACGACAGGATTGTAACTCAAGCGAATGATACAGAGGAATATGAAGTTATCAATTAATGATGGCTATGAACCGACAAAAAAAGGATAAATAGATGATTAAAGACAATCTGGAACTGGTTGAAAAGAAGATTAAGGGTGCCTGTGAAAAAGCAGGCAGGTCGAGAGAAGAAGTTGTTCTTATTAATGTGTCAAAAACAAAGCCAGTAGAATTACTTGAAGAAGGCTATCAAGCAGGTATGCGTATTTTTGGTGAAAATAAAGTCCAGGAGATTCGTGATAAGTACGAAATTTTCTGTCACGATGATATTGAATGGCATATGATTGGACACTTACAGCGTAATAAAGTTAAGTACATTGTTGATAAGGTCACGTTAATACACTCTGTTGATTCTTTTCGTTTGGCTCAAACCATATCAGATGAAGCTAAGAAAAAAGGGGTCACAGCCAATATTTTAATTCAAGTTAACATGGCTGAGGAAGACAGTAAATTCGGACTGACGAAAGAAGAAGTAATCACTCTGATGAAGGAAATTAGTTGTCTGGAACATATAAAAATTCAAGGCTTGATGACCATTGCCCCCTTTGTTGATGATCCTGAAGACAATCGAAAGGTCTTCCAATCAATGAAGGAACTTTATGTTGACATAAAAGATCAAAACCTTGATAATGTTAGTATGAATGTCCTGTCTATGGGTATGAGCAATGATTACGAAGTTGCCATCGAAGAAGGCGCAACGATGATACGAATCGGTACGGCATTATTTGGGGCAAGACATTATCCTACGAAAGATTAAAATGAGTACATATATTGATTAATTATGAGAGGTGACTGTATTGGCAAAGTTTTTTGATAAAGTAATGGATATGATGCATCTTAGCGATTATGATGAAGATGATCAATTGGATGTTAAGGAAGACTATATTTCCACATCTGCAGCAAGACAAAGAGAACGTGAACCAGAGTTCACAAGAACACAGAGACAATTTACCAGTTATACCGGTGGTAAAACGACTTCAAGTACACCAACGAACATTGTAAATTTCCAGGCTAGTGTACAGATGGAAGTCGTTGTGATTCAACCAAATACCTATGATGAAGCACAAGAAATCTGTGATCACATTAAGAGTCAAAGACCGGTAATCATCAATCTTGAGCAGATGGAGCGTAATGTGGCACAGCGAATTATGGATTTTGTCAGTGGTGCCTGCTACACACTTAATGGCAATCTTCAACGAGTCACCAACAACATATTCATTATCGCTCCTGAAAATATTGATGTTGCAGGCGATTTTAGGGAAGAGCTCAAGTCCAATGGTATCATTTTACCTTGGAAAAATGGTGAAGAACAATAAAGACACCTCTGTTAAGGTTATAGCAGGTGTCGCAAGGAGCAAGTATGATACAATTATTTTTACAGGCATTATTGATTTTTATTAATATTATAACCATACTGATTATTGCCAGTGCGCTGCTATCTTGGTTTCCTACACCAGCGCTTAATAAGATTCGCAAGACTTTACATCATCTTTTAGAACCAATTCTTGCACCAATCAGACGCATGATTCAGAAATCGATTTTTGGTGGCAGCCATATGACCATTGACTTTTCACCATTCATTGCCTATTTGATTCTTAACACATTACAGAGATATATCGCCGTCTACTTGGTGAACTTATAATGTTATCAGCAGATGCTTATCGGCAAATGACACGGCGACTGGATGATTTGATGGTTGCCGCTGAGCGTCGCCGTCAAGTCTTACAGACTGATTTTCTTGATCTTAACGAGGCTTCTGCTGTTATGGCATATTTAGACAGCAAACGAGCCTGTTATATTATGGACGGCGGCTATGTTGGCGCTGAGAGGAAGGTAGCGTTGATCACCGGTGAGAATCGTCTAGAATCACTGGAAGGGATGGCGCCTTTTTATTATATTCGTATTCAACCCATTGACCTTAGATTTTCAAAACAACCGGGTCACCGTGATTACCTTGGGGCCCTTATGAACCTTGGAATAGAACGCCGAGTATTAGGTGATTTGTTGGTCGACGAGGAAGGCGCTTTGATTATATGTTTGAGTCAGATTGGTGAATTCATCTTAGCTAATTTATTACAAGTGGCTTCATGTCAGGTTACTACTATGCTCATTGATCAGGCTGAGAGCATAAATATCAAACGTCATACAGAGGAAATAACTGGTACAGTTGCATCATTGAGAATTGACAATGTTATCAGGCTGGCTTTTAATTTAAGTCGAAACGACAGTATGCAACTTATAAGAATTGGTAAAGTTTTTGTCAACAGTAAAGAAATCACTAAAGCAAGTCTTGAGGTGACCACAAGTCAAACCGTCGCAGTAAGAGGATACGGGAAGTTCCTTATCAAGGAAATCGGTAAGACAACCCGTAAGGGACGACAGGCTTTAGTGCTTGAAAAGTATATATAGGAGGCATACATACATATGGCTAAATTGACGCCCTTAGACATCGAATCAAAAACATTTAATAAAGGCTTTATGGGACTTAAGAGTCATGAAGTGAAGAATTTCCTTAGGGAAGTCCTAGTGAATTATGAGACTCTATACAGAGAGAACATCGAGCTTCATGACAAGGTGAATATCCTAAACGAAGGCATCACTCATTATAAAACCATTGAAGAGACCCTTCAAAACACATTGATTCTAGCTGAGAAAACTGCTGAAGAAACGAAGGCGACGGCTCGTAAGACAGCAGAACAGATAGAAAAAGAAGCTGAGATAAAGGCACAGGCAATTATCAATGAAGCCAAAAATGAAAATTATAAGATTAATAAGAAGCGTGAAGAGTTGATTCACAGCTACGATGCTTCCAAAATTCAGATGAAAGAGTTCCTAAGAGCGCAACTTGAAATGGCTGAAAAGAACGAACTCGAACTTTATCGCAGTATTGGTTTGGCGCCAAGTACTCTGGAACTTAGTGCAAAGGATGCAGTGGATACTGAAGAATAAGCCTACTTAGAATAAGCATGAATGAGAAACAGTTAGCGGACATATAGCCCCTAACTGTTTTCCTATGAAGATAAAGGAGTCATGATGAATAGTGTAATGGTTAATACCCCGAATAAATCTTATGAAATCATTTTAGAAGATACATTTGATTTATTGCCTTTAAAAATTAAGTCTCTTGACAAAACTTACAGCAAAATCATGGTCATATCAGATGATCGTGTTAGTGACTTATACTATGAATCACTTAAATCAGCTTTGTTGTCATTGTCTATCCCCATGGATAGGGTGGTCTTCCAGGCTGGTGAGATTAATAAGAATTACGAGTCTATCAATGGCTTTTACGAGGCTTTGATTGAAAATAAATATGACAGAAAGACACTCATCATCGCGCTTGGTGGTGGTGTTGTAGGAGATATGGCAGGATTTACTGCTGCCACGTATATGCGAGGTGTTGATTTTATCCAAGTTCCAACGACCCTATTGTCGCAAGTTGACAGTAGCGTTGGCGGCAAAACCGGCATTGACTTTAAAGGTTATAAGAACATTGTAGGTGCCTTTTATCAACCGGAACTTGTTTATATCAACACCTCAGTGCTGAAAACCCTACCTGAGGAGGAATTTGCATCAGGTATGGGTGAAGCATTGAAGCATGGTTTTATTCAAGATAAAGCATACTTGGACTTTATGGTAACACAGAGGGATGCGATTCAATCCTTACAACATGATGCTATCAGTCAACTTATTGGACGGTCGTGTGAAATAAAGGCATCTGTAGTATCTCAAGATGAAAAGGAACATGGATTAAGAGCGATTCTTAATTTTGGGCACACCATTGGTCACGCGGTTGAACGTCTCAAAGACTTTAAATTATTACACGGACAGTGTGTTGCTATTGGTATGATTGCTTCCATCAAGTTATCGGTTCTAAAAGGAGATTTGACTGAAGGCGACCTGACCATTGCAGAAAAATTACTATCAGATTATGGTCTGCCAACTAAAGTTACTGGCCTTAACGTTGAGCAGATCTATGAACAACTTTTTTATGACAAAAAAACAAAAGATAACACCATCAATATTGTCATGTTAGATATGATTGGTTCATGTTATCAGAACACTTCATTGAGTCCAGACACCATTAAAGAGGGTCTGACATATATAGTAGGATAGGTGTGTTATGGGTTATATAATTGCATTAATTGCAACAGTCGCATTGATTGGTATGGATCAATGGGTAAAGTACATATCAGTTAACCATTTGATGAATCAACCGGATATCACAATCATAGACGGAATCTTTGAACTTGCCTATGTGGAAAATCGCGGTGCAGCTTTTGGTATGCTGCAGAATAAAATATGGGTATTTGCAATTTTCACAATCTTGGTACTGGCATTTATGATTATCATTTTCATACGATTGCCACAAACAAGCCGCTTCAGACCCATGCGTGTTACTTTGGTTCTATTATTTTCAGGTGCTCTTGGCAACTTCCTAGATAGAGTAAGAATCGGTTATGTGGTGGATATGTTTCATTTCTACTGGTTTGAATTCCCCGTTTTCAATGTGGCGGATATCTTTATTGTTATTTCCTGTTTCATGCTGGTTCTGTTGATGCTTTTTTATTATAAAGAGGATGAGCTGGACTTCTGGCAGATGATTCGAGGTCATCATGAGTGAGCGTTATGATTTCTTTATTGAAGACACTAACACAAAGAACAGGCTGGATAAATATCTGTCAGAAATGTTAGATGGGTATACCAGATCTCATATTCAAAAGTGGATTACAGAGGGACAAGTAACGGTTAATGACAAAGTTCAGAAAGCCAATTACAAACTGAGATTGAATGATTCTGTCACTGTCCTTGTTCCGGAAGCTGTAGCGGTTGCTATTGAGCCTGTGCCCATGGACCTTGATATCATTTACGAGGATTTGGACCTATTGATTGTCAACAAACCTGTGGATATGGTTGTTCATCCGGCACCTGGTCACTTTAATGATACGCTTGTGAATGGGATTATGCATCATTGTAAAGATCAGCTGTCAGGCATCAATGGAGAACTCAGACCTGGCATTGTACACCGGATTGATAAAGATACCACAGGTCTATTGGTCGTCTGTAAAAATGATACAGCCCATGTTTCTTTGGCAAGTCAGTTGAAAGCACATAGCATAGATAGAATCTACCATGCTATTGTCTATAACAACGTGAAGGAAGACGTGGGAACCATCGAGGGTCCTATCGGTCGTCATCCTACCAGACGTAAAGAAATGGCTATAAATCCCGCTAATGGTAAACCGGCAGTAACTCATTATAAAGTCATAGAAAGGCTTAAAAATGGTTTCACCTATGTTGAGTTAAGGTTAGAGACTGGTCGAACCCACCAGATACGTGTACATATGACAAGCATGGGTCATCCATTGTTAGGAGATCCACTATATGGACCAAAGAACAGCCCTTATAAACTACCAGGGCAAATGCTGCATGCTAAGACCCTTGGGTTTATTCATCCTAGAACGGGTGACTATGTGTCATTCGATTCTGAGCTATCAAATGATTTTAAGAAAGCACTGAGCTTACTGAGAATATGAACATGCGGAAGTTGACATAATGTGGTTATGACAACTGAACATATTTTCACTGGACAAAAATTAGATCATGTGATAAATTATTACAGGAAAATATTTTTACAGGTCAGTGACTAATGACCAACTAATATATTCTATCTTTTTAAATTGGTACAGAGAGACTAATAAGAGGTAGCAACACTATACGTATGTCAAAACCTCTTTTTTGTCGGAATAAGAGGTTTTTTTTATGAAAAAAATTCTAGATGATCAAGCCATTCAAAGGGGTTTAATCAGGATATCTCACGAAATTATTGAAAGGAATAAAGGGGTTGACGACCTTATCCTGCTAGGTATTAAGTCTCGAGGGGTACCATTGGCAAAAAGAATTTCTGAAAATATCAAGAGATTTGAAGGGGTCGAAGTGCCCTTTGGTTCCATTGACATTACATTTTATCGGGATGACCTTAAGAAAAAAAGTGAAACGCCAATTGTGCATAATTCTATTGATATTGATGTAGACAACAAAATCGTTGTGTTAATAGACGACGTGGTCTTTACTGGTCGAACTTGCCGTGCGGCCATTGAAGCGGTGCTTGATGTTGGCCGGGCTAAGAAGATTCAATTGGCCACATTGGTTGATCGGGGTCACCGTGAACTGCCACTTCGCCCTGATTTCGTCGGTAAAAATGTTCCTACATCTACCGAAGAAGTCGTTAAGGTTCATCTGATTGAGACGGATGGTGTGGATGAAGTGATTATAGGGTAGCTACCGGCTGAGGGAGTCGGACTATATATAGTTAAAACGATCGAAACTTTAAACGCATTGTTTTGACCCAAAAATGAAGGAGATTTACTATGGAAAACATTAACACCTCTAAGAAACTGCTTCTTGGCCTTCAGCATGTCTTGGCCATGTTCGGTGCAACGGTACTTGTACCAATACTGACAGGTCTTGATCCTGCAATCGCACTACTTGGTGCAGGCGTTGGAACATTGCTGTTTCATATTTGTGCTCAGGGCAAAGTACCTGTATTCCTGGGATCCAGTTTTGCCTTTATCGGAGCAATCGCCACAACTTTAGCCGGTCAAGGACTTGCTGCAGTGAAAGGTGGTATTATAGCTGCTGGTATCGTATACATGCTTATATCACTTTTGGTACGCTTTGTCGGCGTTGATACGGTGAAGAGTTTCTTTCCGCCAATCGTGACAGGACCTATCATTATGGTCATTGGTCTAAGGTTAAGCCCAACGGCTGTAGGCATGGCTTTTTATACAACTAATGATGCTGGCGCAAGCGTATTTAGCATCAATGCAACCATCATTGCAGCAATCGTTATCATTACAATGGTTGTCGTCTCCATATTTCTTCATGGATTTTTCAAATTGGTACCAATTCTGATTTCAATTATTGTTGGTTACATTGTATCCATGATATTTGGGATTGTTGAATTTACAGAGATTGCCAATGCGAACTGGTTCACTTTCATGCCGGGTTCAGAAGCATTTACTTATTTGACAACCATGCCAAGCTTTACAGCCACAGGTGTGATTGCCATTGCACCAATCGCACTTGTTGTATTCATTGAACACATTGGTGATATAACTACTAACGGTGCTGTTGTTGGTAAGAACTTCCTTGTAGATCCTGGTGTCCACAGAACAATACTAGGAGATGGTGTTGCGACTTTCTTCGCTGGTTTAATTGGTGCTCCAGCCAATACAACTTATAGTGAGAATACTGGTGTTCTTGCAGTAACCAAGGTTTATGATCCTAGCATCATTCGTATTGCGGCCGTTTTTGCTATTGTACTTAGTTTAGTTGGTAAGTTCGCTGCTGTTATCCGTACAATTCCATTGCCGGTTATGGGTGGCGTTTCTGTGATCTTATTCGGTATGATTGCTTCTGTGGGTGTGCGTATTGTTGTCAGTGCGGCCCTTGATTTCTCTCACAGTCGTAACCTGATGATCTCCGCTTTAATTCTTGTCCTTGGTATCGGTGTAGATTCATTCCCAATTGGTGCTTCTGGTGTGACGATTTCAGGTCTTGCAGTTGCAGCTTTTGTCGGTGTATTACTTAATAAAGTATTACCCTCTGAGATGTAATCCTCTATAATTATAGATTATATAAGGTCACGCAGTTTACTAACAACTGTGTGGCCTTCTTTATTTTATATGAAATTGTGGTATAATATCATGTAACCCATATTCGTGGGCAACTGGAAGAAGGAAAATAGTACACTATATAGACAAAGGGTGAATGTCATGAATTTTAATAGAAAGCATTTTCTGGATCTAAAATCCTTGGATGCAGGTGAAATCCATTATATCTTGAATTCAGCACAGAAAATGAAATATACACTTGGCAGCAGTAAGACATGCGTTTCGCCATATCTGAAGGGAAAGACCGTCGCAACCCTATTTCACGAAGAAAGCTCTAGAAGTAAGCTTTCTTACGAATTGGCTGCTCAGAACCTGAGTGCCAATGTTATTAACATTGCGACAAAGAAGCAATTTGAGCGTGGAGATTCTCTAAAGGATGTGGGCACCTATGTGGATCAAATGGGGGCTGATTTTATTGTTGTCAGACATCCGGTGGCTGGTGGTCCACATCATCTTAGCAAATATGTCAAAGCCTCTGTAATCAATGCAGGTGATGGTCGAAATGAGAATCCAAGCCAGGCATTGATCGATTTATTAACCATTCTTGAGGTCAAAGGTTCATTTACTGATTTGAAAGTAGCGATTGTAGGTGACGTCATGCATAACCGAGTTGCAAAAAGTTCTATTTGGGGACTTTTGAAATTAGGGGTTAAAGTCAGCATTGCCGGCCCACCGACACTGATACCAATGGGTATAGAGAAAACAGGCGTCAGTGTCCATCACAGCGCTACAGAGGCTATTATTGATGCGGATGTGGTACTGTCCCTCAAGGTCCAAAGAGAACGACAAGGACATATGCTTATTCCGTCCCTTAACGAATATAAGAAACTCTATAAGCTGAACAAACAAAGGTTATCCGTTGCAAAAGACGATGTCATCGTCATGCATCCAGGTCCTATTAACCGTGGCATTGAGATTTCATCAGAAATCATCGACGGAGAAATCAGCATATTAGATAAACAGCAAATTAACGGTATTGCTGTACGTATGGCATTATTTAATTTATTAGGACGTTCAGGAGGCGCTTATGATGTACGATAAGATTGTGATTAAAAATGGTACAATCTTCACCCATGATAAGACCATTTACAACATGGATTTACTAATTAAAGATGGCCTTATAGTAAAAATTGATCACAACATTTTGGAAGAAGACTGTGATGTTATAGATGCTTCAGGCATGTATGTGTTACCTGGTCTAATCGATATGCATTGTGAGTTGTGTGAACCGGGTTTGGACTATAGAGAGAGCTTTGAGACGGCTGGTTATAGTGCTATCGCAGGTGGATTTACTGGTATTACCTGTAATCCTATGACGGACCCAGTAATTGATAATCGTACAGTAGTTGAGTACGTTGTTAATAAGAAGTGTCCGATTAGTGTTTATCCATATGGTGCTTTGACAAAAGGTAATAAGGGTGAGGAAGTCACTGAGATCGGTGAGATGCAAATGCAGGGGGTTGTTGCAGTTTCTGATGGGGACTGTTCAATACAAAACACCCTGGTCGCTAAGACAGTCTTCCAATATGCCTCTATGTTCGATATGCCAATTATACTTCATTGTGAAGACAGAGATCTTTCTCAGGCAAATGGGATCAACGAAGGTTTCATATCTACTCAAATGGGTATTGTCGGCAGTAATACAGCAGCTGAATCTATTATGGTTGCAAAATATATAGAATTAGCCAAGGCATTGAATGTTCGCATACATCTATGCCATATTTCCACTAGGGCGTCAGTAGACCTGATCCGCTCAGCCAAGAAGCAAGGTGTCAAACTGACTGCCGAAACTTCACCCCAATATTTTTCTCTTACAGAAAGCGCGGTGCTTGATTACAACACTTATGCCAAGGTGAATCCACCATTACGTACAGAGGATGATATAAAGGCTATTATTGGTGGTCTAAAGGACGGAACAATTGATGTCATTAGCTCTGACCATCAGCCTCATACAGTAGATTCTAAAGAAATTGAGTTTGATTTAGCCTCTATAGGTATTTCGGCTTTTGAGACGGCTTTGTCTGTCGTCCATCATTACCTGGTTACACCAGGCCATATTGATATGGAGATGGTGGTCCGAAAGATGTCCAAGAACCCAAGTGATCTTTTAACCATCAACAAATCAAACCTGACTGTCGGATCGCCGGCTGATGTCGTTGTATTTGATCCTGAAGCTGTGTATGAAGTGGATGCAAGGGACTTTAAATCTAAAGCAAAGCATTCACCGTATCATAAGATGTCCCTTAAGGGTCAAGTAAAGTTCACTTTTGTCGATGGTGTGAAATATATGAATTAATAAGTTGACTACGCGCTTAAAGCTTAAGTTATGTTAAATACAAAACAGCACTGTTCTTTATGTTTTAGAACAGTGCTGTTTTGTATTATAATTCTTGTATTATAATTCTTGTATTATGATTCTTTTAGTATGTTTTCAATCGCTGTCAATTCTGCTTCGTCGAAGGATAAGTTCTGTATACTGTTAACTGAGTCCGTAATCTGATAAGCTTTACTAGCACCTATTAGCACAGAAGTCACTTCTGGTAAACGAAGGTTCCATGCCAAAGCCATCTGCGCCAAGGATTGGTTTCTATTGGTTGCTATATCATTTAATGCTCTTACTTTGGCAATGACGTCTTCTGTCAACTCCTTTGAGTTAAGGAAGATACTACTGCTGGCCGCCCTAGAGTCACTAGGAATACCGTTAAGGTACTTGTTGGTTAAGATACCCTTATAAAGTGGAGAGAAGGTTATAGCACCAACACCATTGTCCGCTAGCACTTCTGTTAACCCATCTTCAATCCATCTGTCAAACATGTTGTAATTGGGCTGATGAATTGTGCAAGGTGTTCCTAAATCCTTTAGTATGGCAATGGCTTCTTTGGCCGCTTCAGGACGATAATTAGAGATACCGGCATACAAAGCCTTACCGGATACAACTGCCTGATGAAGAGCGCGCATAGATTCTTCTATAGGGGTTTCATTATCCGGCCTGTGATGGTAAAAGATATCTACATAGTCAAGACCCATACGTTTCAAACTTTGATCAAGACTTGAAAGCAGGTATTTTCTCGAACCACCATCCCCATAAGGGCCATCCCACATCCGATAACCAGCTTTTGATGAAATAATCAATTCATCTCTGAAACCATGCAATTCTTTTTTTAGGATCTGACCCATGAATTCTTCAGCTGAACCTGGTGGCGGACCATAGTTATTAGCTAAGTCAAGATGGGTGATACCTGCATCGAAGGCCGTCTTTATCATATCTGCGCCCTTTTCATAAGTATCAATACCACCAAAATTATGCCATAAGCCTAAGGATATAAGTGGTAGTTTTAAACCTGTATTTCCAGATCTTTTATAAATCATCTCTTCATAACGATGATCGGATGGGGTATAAGTCATTACTAATCCTCCTGATTCTTGATGCCTAAACCTATTAATTGTTTATACTTATTTTACTTCATATAATGTCTGCAATCCATGTATAATATGGTTTAAAATGATTAAAATATCGTACAAAACATCCACATGAGGATAATACAAAAGAACATAGTCAATGCCATTATTAAGGCATCGATTATGTTCTTCGTGGACTAAAGGCTATTATTCTTGATTCTTGACTAATTTCAAATATTTGTACAGGGTTGGTTGAGCTATCTGCAATAATTCACATACGATGGTCACAGCACCCTTTACATCAAATACGCCTTTTTCCTCAAGGCGCTGTATAATGGCAAGCTTGGCCTCTCTAGAGTCACTTGAAAATGGCTTCTCTCTTTCTATTTCTTCGAAAATCAACTGCTTTGTCAATGATTCTATGGAATCATCTGTCCCTTCATTTCTTTCTAGTGTTGATGTGGTGCCAAATTGGGCCAGATACTTTTGCATCATATCCATAACGGTCAAATCCTGGTTAACGCAGATGGCATATTCTTCCATGCCATTATCATCTTTCAGAAATAGCGTCGAACTTCTAAGATGTACGGCGCCTTTAGTATAAGAACTAGCACCAACAATCATATCTTCATACGGAGACTCCGTCACTCTGGCACGGGTAATATTCATTGTTGTTAAATCGTCTTTGTAATTGATCGCTCGTTCCGTAATATGGCCATTACTGATCCATACAATCTTATGCTGCTTCAGATCATGGACAACAATCTCTGTATCTTCGCCGAGTAGTTTAGTGAAAAAGTCCAGGACTTGGACGATGTTATTAATATAAGCCATTTTTTCCTCATTTATATCTGTATAGGTCAGTTGCGTTATCACTGTTTACATCAAGTCACATTATACCTCATATACATTTAATATGACAATTTATCTATTTCTATATTATGATAAGAACTTTAAAAAGGTAGTTTCATAAAGAATCTGCATAATATAGACGAACAATAATACTTTGGTATTAAAAGGTTGAAAAGCATACTAATCAAGTATGTGAGTATGGCCATATCGTATAATTTATTATCTGTCATATAATTAATATTGACAGATAGTGCCTTGTGACTTAGAATAATATTATACAGTATATAATTTATTATACATAAGTTAATTACGTCATGTCAATCGCAACTCGTTTAAACTATATGGAGTCAATGATGGATATAATTAAGAACATTATTAATAGCAACAAAAAGAATTTTGTTTTTTTAGGAGAGGCTGGCAGCGGCAAAAGTGAAATCGCTTTGAATTTTGCTATGTACCTCAAAGAACACGGCGACAAACCTGTTCATTTTTTTGATATGGATATGACAAAACCTCTGTTCCGTTCAAGATCTTCCTTAGTTGAGGCAGAGGAGGCCGGTATCATTTTTCATTATGAAGAACAGTTCATGGATGCACCTACCTTGGTTGGTGGTGTCTTAAGGGTAATGAGAGACAATGACTGTTATGTTGTTATGGATGTTGGTGGTGATCACATTGGTGCTCGTGCCGTTGGTGGTTTCTCTATGGAGCTTAACAAGGTATATACGACTGTATACTATGTTCTTAATGCTTATAGACCTTGGTCCCATGACATTGATCATATTGATGGCACTCTAGTTGAAATATTAGGTGTTTCAAAAGTGTTGCTTGAAAATATTAAAATGATCAGCAACCCAAATCTTGGTCATGTGACAACGACTGATGATTTCATCACTGGTCATGAAAAGATGTCAACCATGGTGACACCTTACAAGGATATCGAGTTCACTTGTGTTCACGAAGACCTTTATGATGCAGCAAAGGATAAAGTCAAGACCAGCCTATTACCAATACATTTGTATTTGACTTATGAATGGGCCTTATAGAGTATGTTTCTTGATGACTGGTATTAGGTCATTAAGTTCATTCTGTGATTAACCGGTATTGTCAACACTGGTCACAGTATAAATCAAATGTGTCATTTTCTTCTGTTTGGAAAATGATGTAAGAACCTCACTCCCATCAAAAGTAATCAAAATAACATATTAGTGAATTGGGGGATGATTGATCAATCATGAAAGGAGTACGAAATGGCTGAAGTAAAAATCATTTCAGAGCGATGCAAGAGTTGCGGATACTGCGTTAAGTTTTGTCCTAAACAAGTACTTGAAATCGGTACAAAGGTTAATTCAAAAGGTTACGAATATTCTGTACCTGTCAAGATGGAGGACTGTATCGCATGTTTGATGTGTGGTCGAATCTGTCCAGACGGTGCAATAGAAATCTATAAATAGGAGGAAAGTCATGTCTAGAGTTTTTATGAAGGGCTGTGAAGCTATTGCTGAAGCGGCTGTTAGAGCTGGGTGTCGTTTTTTTGCCGGCTATCCAATCACACCACAAAATGAAATCCCAGAGTATTTTTCAAGAAGATTGCCTGAAGTTGAAAACGGCGTCTTTCTTCAAGCAGAATCAGAAGTTGCTGCCATTAATATGGTCTATGGTGCCGCATCCGGTGGTACACGTTCGATGACTTCATCTTCAAGTCCTGGTATTTCCCTTAAGAGTGAAGGTATATCTTACTGCGCAGCAGCAAGAATCCCTATGGTATATGCGAATATCGCACGTGGGGGACCAGGTGTTGGTTCTATTCAACCTGCACAGATGGACTATAACCAAGCCACTAAAGCTTCCGGTAATGGTGGTTTCCAGATGATGGTACTAGCTCCAGCAACAGTTCAAGAAGCTGTTGATCTTACATATAAGGCATTTGAGTATGCTGATAGAGATAGAAATCCAGTATTAGTTCTTGCTGATGGTGTTATCGGTGCCATGATGGAACCAGTAGAGCTTCCAGATATGATGTCTGATGACGAAGTCGCTCAGATTAAGGCATCAAAAAAAACATGGGCATGTGTTGGACATGCACTTGATGAAGATCGCTCTTGGATTCAACCTGGTCAGTGGCAGACAAGCGAAATGGAACGTGTAAATATTGAGGCCGAAGAGCTTTATAAATCATGGGCTGATAACGCCATTGCTGAAAGCTACTTGACAGAGGATGCGGATGTTATTTTAACTGGTTATGGTATTTCTGCCCGTATCGCTAAATCAGCTGTTGATCAACTGAGAAGTGAAGGGTATAAAGTTGGATTGATTCGTCCTATCACAGTGAACCCATTCCCTGTCAATGCCTTTGATGCTTTAGATTACGATCAAGTGAAATACATTCTTGATGTGGAAATGTCTATACCTGCACAGATGTTTGTTGATGTTGAAGCGGCAGTTAAAGAACGTTGTCCTATAAAGACTTGTCTCAGATCTGGCGGTAACATTATGACAAGAGACATGATTATCGAAGCTGTCAAAAGTAATGAAAAGGGGTGATTGGAATGAAGCTAATGTACTCAAGAACAAAAACAATTCAAGAAGATAAAGTATCCGGTTTTTGCCCTGGATGTATGCACAGTACGATCATGAAAGTGATTGGTGAAGTTCTCGAAGAAATGAATATGGTTGATAAAACTGCATGTGTTTTGGGGATTGGTTGTTGTGGACTGCATATGAATTATATGGCTTATGATAACATTACTGCACCTCATGGACGAGCTGCTGCTGTTGCTTCAGGGCTGAAAAGAACAAATAAAGACAGCTTGGTTTATACATATCAAGGGGATGGTGACTTTGCATCTATTGGTTTGGCTGAGTCAGTATCCGCTGCTAACCGTGGTGAAAATATCACTATTATCTTTGTTAATAATGGTATCTATGGTATGACTGGTGGTCAGATGTCTCCTACGACACTTATGGGGATGAAAGCATCAACGGCACCAAGTGGAAGAACTGCTGAAGAGCATGGCTATCCTATGCATATGTGTGAGGTACTTGATAAATTGACTGCACCAGCATACCTTGAGAGAACAAGCTGTAACACTCCACAAAACGTTATCAAGACAAAAAAGGCAATTAAGAAAGCGTTCCAGAACCAAATTGACGGAAAAGGTTTTTCTATGGTTGAAATTATCAGTAACTGTCCAACGAACTGGGGTATGGATGCACTTAAGTCTTTGGAATTTATCGAAGAGAAAATGCTGCCTGAGTATCCACTTGGTGTTTACAGAGACAGAGAATAGGGAGGAAAGAAATGGAGACGAATTTATGTGTTGCTGGATTTGGCGGACAAGGCGTTATGTCCTTGGGTAAATTCCTAGCATCTGCCACTTGTGATTCTACAGATAAAAAAGTAACTTTTTTCCCATCTTACGGCGCTGAGCAACGTGGTGGTACAGCCAATTGTTTTGTTGTTATATCAGACGATGATATCGGGGCACCATTGATGGATGCTATGGATGACCTAATCATCATGAATGGACCATCTATGGATAAGTTCCTTGATAAGTTGCGTTCTGGCGGAACGCTCTTTATCAATAGTTCCATTGTTGATGAGAATGTAGGAAGAGATGACGTCAAAATCGTCAAAGCGCCTGTTACAGAACTTGCCCTTGAACTTGGCAACGCCAAAGTACTTAATGTAATCATGTTAGGACTGTACGTTGGGTATACGAATGTTATAGATCCTGAGATTGTATGGCAAACAATAGAGAAAAAGCTTGCCAGTAAAGCTAAGTTATTGCCTCTTAACAAGGCAGCCTTTGATAAGGGTCTTGAACTTGGCAAGGCACAATCCTGTTAAAATAATGGCGTACTATCGTTAGAGTGTTGGACTAATTCATATTATGAATAAAAACAAGGCTATCGCATTGAGCGGTAGCCCTTGTTTGATTTACAGGCAAAGTATTAGAATATATTTATATCAAGATTATCGCTTTATAAATTAAGATTATGATATCGCTTTAAATCAGACCTACATTCTTTCCGGATATTTGAATAGGGGCGTATAATGATACGAATTCGTAATATGTTCCAAGAGCCTTGAAAACAGCTATATCCTCATCAGAAAATTTGTCATCATCACGTCGTTCATTGTGAAATTCATAGATTTCTTTTCAAATGTCTGTCTCACAGTATGACTTGAAATTATTTAGGATTGCTTGCCATCCAGCCTCCTGCAATTCAAGAGAGGCTTCCTGTTCAGGCTGAAATGATTCTGTCACCTTAACTATACCATTTAATTCTTCAAATTGAACCTCGACACGTCTATGGTCATCCATAACATAACATACTTTCGTAAAAGGCTGAACCGTCTCATACTGTCCCTTTAAATCAAAACCAAATGAACCATCTTTTGCTTCCATTCTAAAATGCAAGTGCCCACCTGGATTTAAATCGTTTTCTGCAAAAGGGCAGTGCCAATCATCACTGGCATGATTCCAATGGATGATATGTTGGGGGTCATTGAAGTGGTGCCAACATCTCTCTAAATCCGTCTGAACTGTAATAGAAATTATTATTATAGCGCTTGATTTTTCCATGGAAAGACCTCCTATTGACTATAAGTGTTATGAAATTAGTGATAAATCAAATCCTATCATTCTATTATAAGCTAACCAAGGATTTCTGTCACTTATCTGTGTTAGGGTGAATTCTTTATATAATGTACATAATAGGGCAGTATTTGAATTTTCCGCACGGCGAGTTTTAAGGGAATTTATCAGGTTGATATATATGTAGTTTGGTGATATAATAATAAAATGAAGTAACTATGCGCTAAACACTTCTTTAATGAAAAGTATAAGCGCAAATGAACCCATGTACCCTTAAAACAGCCTTTTGAGCCAAATATCAATAGTTCAACAAATATGTGCATTTGGACCGTTTCTACGCATTACACGTGTTCTTGTATGATTTCGTTCTTGTTGAAGAACTTAATATTTTATAAGTTCATTGATTTATACTCATACTATAGTATATCTTTCTATTGATGATCCTGAGAATGTTATTCGACGCTTGATAACTATTTAAAGGATTCAATTTTAGTTCATGCATCCATTCTATAGATTTTTATTCACAGCATGACATCTTTGGGCTTTTATTCTATAATATGCTTTGTCTGTACTTTACACAAAAAATTGCGACCTCGTATTTGCCGTTTTAAGCCCTTTACAGGTATTACGGTACCACCGGTAGTTTTAGAACGCCTTTTTCAAATTCGAGTTTTTACCCTAATATTGATACTTCAGCTATAAACACACATATCAGACCTATTCAGACCTAAATTGACGATTTAGATACATATAAGGATTCATAATGAAATTACAGAAGTTATTAAGTTATACCAGAAAAGCTGTCGATGATTATCAGATGATTCAGGATGGCGACAAAATTGCTATCGGTATCTCTGGTGGAAAAGACAGTTTGGCTTTATTATATGCCTTGAATTCACTGAGACAATTTTACCCTAAGAAATTTGACATTCATGCAATATGTGTCGATCTTGGTCTGACGCCTTTTGACCTATCTGAAATATCTATATTATGTGAAAGTTTTAACGTACCTTTTACTGTTGTTAAGACTCAGATTGCAGAGATTGTCTTTGACGCTAGAAATGAATCCAACCCATGTTCCCTATGTGCAAAGATGCGTAAAGGTGCCCTTAACAACGCAGCCGAAGAATTAGGATGCAATAAGGTTGCACTTGGACACAATAAAGATGATATTGTCGAAACAGTCATGATGTCCTTGTTTTTTGAAGGTCGCTACTACTGCTTCCCCCCTATCACCTATATGGAGCGGACAAAGCTCTACTCCATCCGCCCTCTTCTCTACACACCTGAAAGTGAAGTAAGGGCCTTTGGTCGAAAATATGATTTACCTATTGTGAAAAGCCCATGCCCAGTAGATGGACATACCAAACGAGAATACATGAAGAATCTGATTAAGGAACAGTCAAAAGAATTCCCTGGTCTGCCCGACAGACTCTTCAGCAGCTTACAACGCTCAGAAGTTCCTGGCTGGAAATTAGACTAAAGAGATATTAAATCAATGGACATTTTTAAAGGAGGCGTACTATGAAAGGCAGTAATTATCATGAGCAAATGCATATACATAACAATATGAGACTTCGTGACCTAATAGCAAAGCTCCCTCCATTCACCTATGAGTTTTTTCGAGGTATAGAACAGACAACGTCTTCTAGAACACGTATTGCTTACGCCTATGATCTACGCGTATTCTTTTCTTTTTTAAGTGAATACCATAGGGATTTCAGAGGTGTCGCTACAGATGATTTGACATTAGATATGATGGAACTTATTAAACCGGATCATATTGAAATGTTTCTTGATCACCTGAATTACTATTCCAATGACGAAACCCATAGCGATTACACAAACAAAGAACGTGGCAAAGCTAGGAAGCTGGCATGCCTACGATCATTCTATAAGTATTTTTTTAAGAAACAAAAGATTAAAACAAACCCCGCAATACTTGTAGATATGCCCAAGGTACATGAGAAAGTCATTACCCGACTTGAAATAGATGAGGTTGCAAAACTTCTAGATGAGGTTGAAAGTGGTAAACATCTAACCGGCAAACAGCAGCAATACCATGCAAAGACTAAGATTAGAGACTTGGCATTGTTGACGCTCTTATTGGGGACAGGAATACGCGTTAGTGAATGCGTTGGTCTGAACATTACAGATGTGGATTTTGAACTTAACGGAATCAAGATCATTCGAAAGGGTGGCACGGAAGTTATTGTCTACTTTGGCCCTGAAGTTGAATTAGCCCTCCATGATTATTTGGAACAACGTAAGAAAGTCATCGCTTCTACCGGTCACGAAGACGCTTTATTCTTATCATTGCAAAAGAAGCGCCTCTCTGTTCGTTCAGTGCAGAACCTAGTGAAGAAGTACGCTCAATTGGTGACCAAATTAAAAAATATCTCACCTCACAAACTAAGAAGTACCTACGGTACGCACTTATATAGAGAAACAGGCGACATCTATCTTGTAGCTGATGTATTGGGACATAAGGACGTCAATACAACTAAGAAGCACTATGCTGAGATTGAGGATCAGCGCCGTAGACAGGCTGCGAAGGCAGTACGGTTAAGAGAGGAATAAGGAATATAAAACTCACCCGCTCAACCAGGTTGCTACAGAAAAAGCCCTAAGTTTATGCAAAAGGAGATTCCCATATCATCATAGATACGGGAATCTCCATAATTTTTCTCCAAGCCAAATATTCATTAGGCAATCACATTGTAGACAAGTTTCGGTGTCAGGTAAGCCATTTGGCAGACATCCATACCGCCATAGTTCCGACAATAAGCTGTCCTGCCACCAGACCAATCAGCATACCATTGAATCCTGCAAAGTAACATCCCAGAAGAACAAAAGGCAATATGATGATAAAGGTACCGATAAAGTTGATCAGTATCGCATATCTTGGTTTGCCCACTGCATTGAACGCTTCACTGCACCAGTTGTACTGATTAAGACCGATGGTTCCTATGATGACGATCCGGATATAGGTCGTCGTCATTCCGATGACTTCCGGCACCTGTGTAAATATCTTTGCAAGGAAAGGACCGAAGGGTATGGTCAGCAGAAATATGCCAATGCCGTACAGCCAGGAAAGTCTTATCAACAATGATCTGGCCGTCATTACTCGGTCATGTTTACCAGCGCCAAAGTTCTGCCCGATGATAGGGACGATCGCCGATCCCACTCCCATGCTGGCAATAGTTGCAAAACTCTCAAGACGCTGACCAGCCGCTATAGCTGCCACCGCGTATACGCCCACAGTTGTTGCTGCCAACCTTGTCATCGATACCCGTATTGCCTGCGGAAGAAGGCGTACGAAAATAGCCGGCACACCGATTCTGACAATCTCATTCCAGGATTTCAGCAGTTCCCTGAAATTCTCATATTTCAGGTCAAAAAGCTTGTAATGAAAGGCGACAAATGCAAGGGATAAACCACCACCCAAGGCACGGGATATGACCGTTGCAATGATGGCACCCTTAATGCCCATAGCCGGCAGTCCGAACAACCCGAATATAAGAATCGGGTCAAGGATCACATTAAGAAATGCTACCGTAAGCATCACTGCAAGCGGCCGTATCATATCGCCCATAGCCCTCATGCAGGAATCGCTGATCGGCGGTATGATAACTACTGCGATGCATGCAAACCATATGGACATATAGTCATCGACCAGTGCCAGCGCTTCCCCTTCCGCGCCCAAAAGACGGAAGATCGCGTCCACATTATGATAGCCCAGAAAACCGATAAGAATACCAACCAACATTGCCAGCAATATGCCATCAGTGGCAATCCTGTGCATCATATGATGGTCGCCGCGCCCCACCGCTCTGGCAAGAACGGATCCGGCACCCAAACTAATCCCTACGGTTGCCGATCCGATGACCATGACCACTGGAAAGGTGAAACCCATTGCCGCCAACGCATCTGTCCCCAGCTTGGATACAAAAAATGTATCTGTCAGATTGAACAGAGTAATCGCCAGTGAACCACCCATGGAAGGCAACGCCATGTTCAGCATATGTTTTTTAATATCACCTTCCAGAACGTTTACACGTTGTTTCATAATATCTCCAATCTATCCTACTTACTAACTTATTTTTCTTAGCTACCGTTCTTTACAGAAGGGGCATTATACCTGCGTGAAGTATAACATTTGCTATATACGCATTGATATAGATATTTTTTCACAAAAAGCCTATCGAAATAGAAAAAGAGCTTCATTTTCTAATAGTCTTCACACTCTGATCATTGAGCACCTACTACTTCATGCGGTACATAAGCCTCCTCCAGGTAAGTAACTTCTTCTTTCGATAAAACTACTTTCAAAGCATCAATAGCATCCGCTATATGATAATCTTTTGCCGCACCAATGACAGGTGCTGTTACACCATCTTTTTGGAGTACCCAAGATAAGGCGACTTGTGCTTTTTTAATATTTCTTTTCTCAGCTATTTCAGCCACTCTTTGAATGATAATCCGGTCTTTTTCCTCAGAATGTCCATATTTCAATTTGATGATTTCATCTGTATCACCTCTGAGTGTATGAACATTCAAATCCCTTGTGAGCTTCCCACCTGCCATAGGACTATGAGGTGTTACAGCGATTTTCCGATCTCTGCATAATGGCAGCATCTCACGTTCTTCTTCTCTATAGATTAGGTTAAAATGATTCTGCATCGAAATAAATTGTGTTCAGCCATTTTTCTCGGCTACATGAAGTGCCTTTTGAAATTGCCACGCAAATATAGTAGACGCACCAACATATCTTGCTTTTCCTGAGCGTACCACATCATGCAAGGCTTCCATAGTCTCTTCTATCGGCGTGTTGTAATCCCATCTATGAGTGATATATAAATCGACATAATCCATCCCCAACCTACTAAGGCTCTTGTCAATTTCACTCAAGATCGCTTTCCGGGATAAGCCTTGACCATTAGGTCCATCATGCATTTCCCCAAACACTTTTGTTGCAACGACAATTTCATCTCTGTTAGCCAATCTGTTCAGCGCTTTGCCCATATATTCTTCACTGGTTCCTTCAGCTTAGACATTGGCGGTATCAAAGAAGTTTATCCCTTGTTCCAGGGCTAGTTTTATCATCCCTTCAGTCTTGGTTTCATCCAATACCCATTTATGAAATCCTTTACTGGCGTCACCAAAGCTCATGCCACCTAAGCATAATCTAGATACATCCATTCCTGTATTTCCAAATTTTATATAGTCCATCATGTACCTCTTTTTTTCATCTTTACTTTGTTAAGATAACAACATCCCTGCTAGAAAATAAAACGGCGCATTCCTGTCCTATCTGAAACTTCCATCCCTATAGCCATTTTCCCAACGGCTTGTGGTCCTGTTATAATCATCCACTAGGTATTCAATGTTCATTCCATTTCTGCCCGGTATATCAATCTTTATCATACTATCCTCCAATATTTTAACTTATCTAATTCTGACTTTTTGCCAGTAATATGGTCTTATAGAGTTTTGTACCGATCTTTGCCATTTTTTCTAGCTACACCTCAGACTTATTCGCTTCATTCTTCGCATATAGATTTAGAATCTTCGATACGCTCACGACCCGATAACCGACAGCTTCCAATGGCATGGCCATGGCCTCAGCAGTAAAACCCATATCCTTGATATCTTCCTGCTCACATACAGCAACAACTGAAGCATATTTTATACCTTGTCTTTCTGTGGTGCTGACCCATATACTACGATCATTTGGATCAAATGAATTATAAGGGTAAAGACGCTCTATGAAGGCTTTCATCAGTGCTGAAATATTGTAATAATATGTAGGTGATCCAAGTATCAAACCATCTGCTTCGTCAATTCTGTCATATAAGTCTTGCATATCATCATTAACGACACATCGATTTGTTGTACTGCAACCCTCACATCCTATACACCCGCCAAATTTCAGTTTATTAAGGTCAATGATATCATATTCCACTTCCTCATATATATCTCGAGTGATTGCTTCAAGCAAAGTTCTCGTATTACCCATACCTCTTCCACTACCATTAATTGCCAATAACTTCATCGAATCCTCTTTCCCTAATATAATAAAATAGCCTCTAGTACATATAACGACACCTGTTTTACATCATCTCAATCAACTCAAGGACATCTTTTTCTGTTGTCGCCCAGCTCGTTGCAAATCGTATAACTGTGTGATCTGGACCATATGGTTCCCAATAACTGTAGACCACTTTGTCAGACAGACTTTCTAACTTTTCGTTCTCTATTATGATGAATTGCTGGTTGGTAGGTGAATCCAGGTAAAATCTGTACCCTTTTTCCATCAATCCTTCTTTTAATTGATTGGCTCTTAGTATGGCATTCCCTGCAATCTTCCAATACAAATCACCACTGAATAAAGTATCAAACTGGATGCCTAGGAAGCGGCCTTTAGCCAGCAATGCGCCTTGTTGTTTGATTAATGTGAAAAAGTTGCTAAAAAGTGATGGGGCTGTCACTACAACGGCTTCACCGAACATGGCACCAACTTTTGTTCCGCCGATATAGAAAACATCACAGCATTTCGCAATCAGAGGCAAGTCTACATCTGTCCCATCAGCAACCAATCCATAACCAAGTCTTGCGCCATCTAGAAATAATGGTAGCTTGTATATGTCACAAATGGATCTTATGTCTTCAAGTTCTTTTCGAGTGTACAAAGTACCATATTCTGTCGGATGAGAAATATAGACCATCCCTGGCTTTACCATATGACGATGGTTTTGATCTTCAAAAAAAGTCTGAACATACTGTCTTAGATCTTCGGGTGTGATTTTCCCCATGACATTAGGCAGTGTCAACACCTTATGTCCAGTGGCTTCAATTGCCCCGGCTTCATGAGTACTAATATGCCCGGTATCTGCAGCGATTACCCCCTCATATGGTCGAAGTATGGCTTTAATGACGGTCGCATTGGTCTGTGTTCCACCTGAGATAAAATGTACTTCAGCATCTTGATTCTCACACTTATCTTTAATCTTATCTCTTGCGCTTATGCAATATATATCCTCTCCATAGCCTGAAAGCTGCTCCATATTGGTTTGCATCATTCGCTCTAGAATTGATTGGTGAACACCTTCCAGATAATCACAGCTAAAGTTCATCATACTTCCTTCTCCTTATGTAATGTCGTCATGCTTAACCTTGTTGAAAACCTGAAGATATTCTTTTTGTGACCAAACTTAAAGAAGTCTCCAGAGATCTCATCAATGTAAATCCTTTGTCCGCTCGGTACGCTCTGAGACTTAACTTTGTGTAGATATCTCTTTGTTAAAGGACGGATTATATTTTCTTCTGTTCCCATATACATATTGTAATAAATACCCGCAGGCTTAATCATCGAGTCTTTTCCAACACTATAGGTTCGTTTATAGACAAATGAAGCCTTCAGGGTATCCCAATCATCGATTATCGCCCCATGATGATATCCATAGGTTAAATAATTGACATAACCGCCTTGTATATCACCCATTCTGTCCTTGATTTCTAAATACTCTTGAGGCTCATCAGCAATGAAAGGCTTATCTGGTCCTATTCGCTCATAATCCTCCATAAAAGTTAAGGTATGTTTCAATATATCTTCTGCCTGGCGGAGCTCGGATTGTTTTTCCTGTAGGGCAGCTATTTGGTCAATCAAGGCTGATTTATGGCTAGTTATATCCTGTTCCTCCATCAAAGCCTTGATCCCTTTTAACGACATACCGATAGACTGAAAAGCTTTTATCATACTCATTTGTTCCATCTGGTCCATTATGTAGTAACGGTAATTCTTGTGATCCACGTATGCTGGTTGTAAAATACCTATTTCATCGTAATAGAATAGTGTTCTCTTTTCCACACCGCATAAATCCGCGAAAGCCTTTGTACTTAAATATTGATTATTAGCCATCCAAGCTTCTCCTTTTACGTAAATCACATATTGACTATAACGTAACGTCACACCTTATAGTTATTATATCAGAAGAATGTTCTTTATAGTAACGAAAGGAATCAACTTTTATGACAGCAACAAAAGACAACTATAAGCAAGTGCTGCTGCGCTTTGCTTTTCCTATGATATTAAGTCTGATCACTCAACAACTCTATTCCGCTGCAGACATGGTTATCATCGGTCAGTACCTTGGAATTGATGAGCTGGCAGCGGTAGGTAACACAACAACAATCATCATGATTCTTATAGCGCTTTCAGGTGGTCTTGAGTTAGGCTGCGAAGTGGTATATGCAAAATACAAAGGCGCTGGCGACACAAACGCCATTCATACTGGTATAAGGACCATCCTTATATTTGCACTGTCAGGTGCCACCCTCATAACGCTCATTGGCCTGGTTTTGTCGCAACCGATGATTAAAATTCTTCAAGTACCTGATAATCTAAGTGCCTTAACCATTGCCTATTATCGTGTTTATCTACTAGGGGTTATCGGACTTTTTCTTTATGACCTAAGCCGGTCGATATTGATTGCACTTGGTTATCCAAGCTTCGCCACCGCGTTAGTCCTATTAACATCAATCATCAATATCATATTGGATCTTGTGTTCATTCGCATCTTTGGTATGGGTGTTGCCGGTGCTGCGCTTGCCACAGTCATCGCTCAATATCTTGGCATGATCAGCGCTCTAATCCTATTGTATATGAAAACCAAGGAAAACTATAAGCCGTTGGTAAAACCTCAATTAATCTGTTGTTCACAGGTTAAAACAATCTTGTCTGTTGCTCTACCTAATGTCATGCAACAATTGATTTTATCATTATCAGCGGTCCTATTGATTGGCCTTATCAACCCTTTTGGCAGTGCTATTATCAGTGGATATCTTACTGCCAACAAACTGATGCTGTTCGGTATTCTACCTATCATCGGCATGTCCCAAGCATTATCGGTATTTTCCGCCTCGAACTACGGTGCTGGTAACTTCCAGTTGATTAAAGATGGCCATCAATTCATGATAAAAGTAACCTTCGTCATAACTCTGATTATGATTGCCTGCAACTTTCTACTGCCTAGATATCTAGTTGGTGCGTTTATAGACATAACAGAAAATCCGGAAGCTTATCACTTTGCAAAAACCTTCTTACAATTATCAACGGTTGCTTACTTCTTTAGCAGCTTAAAAATTGTCAATGAAAATTTATTGCGTGGTTGTATGAAAATGAAAGCCTACCTTTATGCTAATCTCACCGATATTATTGCGCGAACCATCGCCACCTATCTTCTAATATCTTCCATTGCTAATCACAGTTTTTGGGTGGGTAATACGATTGCTAAAGGCATTTCATTTGCAATATCTTTAATTGCCATCAGGGTCTTGTTCCATAAGGAGCGTCCACTCCTTAACACGCCATAATATTTTTTCCGTCTTAAAAAAAAGAGATTTCCATATCTAGCAATATGGAAATCTCTTTAACTTATTATGTAAATACAAGTACATTAATCAACAATATCATTCTGGAATCTTGATAAATGCTCATATGGAAGGATTTGTCTACCTCGATAGAGACCACAACCGTCATTGATTAAGGAATTATCAACTGCTGTGAACATATTTACATCCAATTTAGATAATTCAAGATTTTGCAGTAAAATGCCTCTTTCATAGGCGTCATCAAAGTAACTGTTTTCGCCTTCCGGAATGGCATCCCGCCTTGCTCGTTGACGTTCCTGCTGCTTTTTGTAGCCGAAATGATTGGCAGAACCTATTTCAGCAAGATCGTCCATTTCTTTCGTACGAAGCTGCACTTCAATATAGCAACGGGCAATACTGTCATAAAATGTTATGTGCAATGAGCGATAGTCATTGGTCTTGGTATTTGCGACGTAATCCTTATAGTATGGGCTTACACGCTCTTTCAATAAGGAGGACTTGCCCTCTTCCGGCAAAGAAGACAGTTCAGCTGTAAAGCCTCGTTCCTCAAGGAAGTCAGGGAGTTTATTGGCAATATCATACAGATATTTCAGTTCTTCATCAGCCTTGTTCTGACCAGGTTGCAAATGGCATTTGGGAAGAGAAATCACTATCCTATAAGCAATAAGATCACGAAAACAGCTTAAACTGTTTTTTAGCTCAGGAACAGAAGGGTATCTACCATGTTCCGTGTTGGATACCGTACTCAGACAAATCATATGTCTCGGCACATGTTAAGTCTAGGCAACATTGGGTTCTGGACATAGACGTACCCTTCTTTAATCCGATTAGAGAACCATTCACTATAAAATGCAGGAATATCGGTTCTTCTACTAACGCTAACGACCATTTGATACCCTCTTTCCCAAAACTACATGCATTACTTATTTACAGCAACGTCAGTTATGAACGTTTCAAAATCATATAGGGTCATATTCGCTTTTCGGTCTAAATGGTATCCAATCATACCGCATTCCTTGGCACTCTCAACATTTTCAATACGATCATCAATAAAAATACAACGTTCCGTCTTATCTGCCAGCAGCTGTTTAATATGTTCATACACCCTTGTATCAGGCTTCTCCATCCCTACATAGGCTGATATGACAACTTCTTCGAAATATGGTCTAATACCAAGATAATCAAAGGCATACAGCCTACGTTAGTGACTTAGGCTCAAATGCTCGCTTTTGTTAATATAGTCAATATGACAAACCCTATCGTTGACTCTATACTTACTCAAATCCAAAATATTTATTTCTAAAATTACAAATTAACTGAGATGGTCATAGATCCAAAGTATCTCTCAGTTCGATGATCGTCCCTTCAGGTGCAACTAACTTCAGAAGTCGCCCACCTTCAACAGTATAAATATCTTGTTCTTGCTTTCTTTTAAAGTTCTGAAAGCCTAATGATTTTATCCTTTTATATTCATCATCAAGATCATCCACAAAGAAACAGAAATGCACTAATCCCTTATTAGAACCCGAATAGTCTCGAAGGATTTCACCTTCCTTACCTGTTTGAAGCTCAATTAAAATATCCCCATATTTTAGCCACGTATTGTATGCCCTTGTATGGAAGTTCTTAGATTCTTTATGAACCTTGAATTCCAATATTCTACAATAAAAATCCAATGATGCTTCATAATCATCTGACTGTATACATAAATGATGTAACTTTCTCATATGTTCTCTCCTTTTACTGGAAACTAAGATTCCTTAGCTAAGCTATCTATGGTATCACCACTTACTCTATAGACCGTCCATTCATCCATCGCTTCAGCACCTAATGCTTTGTAGAAATCTATCGATTTCTTGTTCCAGTCAAGACAAGACCATTCAACCCTTCCACAATCACGCTCCTTAGCCAACTTACCTAAATATGACAGAATGATTTTACCTAACCCTTTGCCTCTCATCTCTGGTTTGATATATAAATCCTCTAGGTATATACCAGGTTTGCCAAGGAAAGTCGAAAAGTTGTGGACAAACAACGCATAGCCTACTGGTTCTCCTTCGTATTCTCCAATGATTACTTCTGCAGCCTTTTTGACAAACAGTGAATCATGTAAAACGGACTCAGTTGCTACCACTTCATCCAACAAATCTTCGTACACGGCGAGTTCTTTTATAAGATCTAAAATCAGCTGGGCATCACCTTCTTTGGCAAACCGTAATTGAAAATTTTCATTTGACGTCAATATCATATAATCTCCTTAAACTTCTAACCCTAGTGTCATAAACGCAATCTAACATCTCTAATACTCATAAATTAATCCAATCATTATAACATAGCATAGGATATAACCAAGTAATTTGAAGTTCTATCTAATCTGCTAATATATTTCCTTAGAATCACACAAGTAAATGATTAGGTGGACATGCCTCCTTGCTCCTGCCCATGTTGTGAATGCGCTGTTCACATGGACTCTAACTTAGAATAACTATTACAATTGCTACTTTGTTAAATCTCGTACTTCCAATCACTCTGTAACTTTTCTCTTCCTGCTTGGATAAAACTCAGAAAAAAGTTCAATATAATCATTTAACTTATCCAAGCTTGGAGCATTAAACACAAAGGTTTCGCCATTACATTTTTCAATTATATGACCATCTATACTATATGTTTTTCTGAATTTGCATTTACCATCTTTTTCATTATTACAGTGATTACATTTTCCATTATCATCAACAAATACCCTATTAATATGATTGGGGGCATTAGCAATGAACTTCTCATGTTTTTGAATTTTACTGAAGTACAATCGTAAGCTGATGCTGTTATCGCGAATATATATCCGAGCATATACTTTCTTATTTTTCACCCCTATTCTTCTATATATAATCATATACTTACCCCAGCAATATCCACTGCCAATTTGATTACCATAATGATAACCTAGTTGATTCATTGCACTATCAAATGCAATTAGGAAGGCTTTATCTTCATCTGAAATAATCTTAAATCGTTCTTCGTTCAATATCTCAGTCATATTTAACATCCTCCTACGATTTCACCTGTCCTAACACTGAAGTATTACTCATACATTAGAATATAATTCATCTTTGAACAAAATCAGAACTACCCATTTATAATTTCTTACCATTTATAACATATTACGAAGAAATATTTTAACCTACGATTCTTTTAATCACACATAAGTCGGCCATCTTCATCAGATCTTCTGAAATCATTGTCATCTTCCCCTTCTCAATTCTCAAATTCTTCCCCGTCATAATATAAGAAGGGAATACACGTATATCTTCAAAGTAATACTCATTAGCTCTTATCTTATATGTTGAACCAGAAGGTATACAATTCCTCTTTGTCCTCTGCTTCACATACATATTGAAAGCCTTCTTAGCCACATCACCCATAAGCATTATTACTTTCAAGTTCTGTAAATGGCTAAGCTCAAGTTCTAATAGAGGCAAATCCTTACTTATCATTTCTCTGCTTACGGCATACTCATCTTTTTGAACTTTAATCGCCGTCGTAATGTAAATTCCAAGACTTGCTAAATCACCTATACTTTTCACTTCAATACCCGCCATGCCAAACAACAGGCAAATAGTCTCAAGATTTTCACTAGATGGATTGCCACCGTATAAATAATCGTCAGGATCCTTAGGTGGGCATTCATTAATCATCAGTACCTCTACCTTCATAGGATCAATATCAACATCCGGCAAAAAATACTTGCTCCTATCGTATCCAAGTTCTTCAACCTTACCACGTAGACTACTACCGATATTCATACAAGCCCCCACTTCTCAAATCCAATTATAAAAGTTACAGTAACATCAACCTTTGTCCTATACCAGTGTGAATTACCCATCAGCTCACGATAATCTTCAGATTGAGCGATTGGCTTTCTTCTTCATAACATAATATGTCTCATTATCAAAATACCGAATACCTTCGGCTGTATTCCTCACACAGATCTTTTGAACCTTCTCCTCATCTCTATGATTTACCTTCAAGTTCAAGTCAGAAACATATGTGTAGGTAGAATTCTTACCCACAATTTTCCCAATCAATTCCATAGTGTCTGTCTTTATCACATGAAGCACTTCATCATGAAAGTTATTGCTTACAGCAATTCCTCCGGCTCGTAGAAAACTGAGGCAACTCTCAATTACATCATCAGCATACAATGAAACAAGCATATCATACTTATACACCGTAGATTGCTTGATATCATTAAAATCTGCTGCAGAAAACGAAAAGTACGGCGATTGCCTATATACTTTATTCATACTAATCAGTCTTCTAATATTCTCTCCATCAGAGAAGAAATCTATTGCCGCCTGACTTCGATCTATATATAAAACATGCTGAAAGTAAAATGAAGGCGTGATATGAGATGAACAGCCCGGGTAAATAACCTTCTCAACAGGAAACTTCTGACATAGAATCTCAAATAACCCTCTCCGCTCAAAATCCATATCACAATAAGTCTTCTTATAATCTTCAACTGTACCCATAAACCTCTGCCCCCTTCTAGCATAGGGTAATACTTTCCTATAAAGTTTCGCATATTGACGACGTGGACATCCTTCCTATTTTCGTCCATGTCGTAACTTCGCTGTTAGGCGATGTACCTCACGGAAGCTCGTGATACACTCTAGACTGCTGTCATTTCTTTTCCCACTCTTTTAATTCAGCTGCCACAAAAAAATCAATCATGGTTCTATACAAGCGTTCAATTAATTCAGGGGAAGCACCATATTCTTCTGCTAACTTAACCTTAGAATCAATAACCTTCTTTACTCTATCAGTATCCTTTACAGCAGTCTCATCCTTCTTGAACTTTGCAGCATTCTTTACATATTGACTTCTTTGTGAAATTAACTGAACTATCTGATTATCAATAAAATCTATAGCTTCTCTAATCTCAATCATATTCTTACATTCGTCTGGCTTTACCATAGCTCCCTCTCCTTCTGTTATACCTACATTCTCATAATATTATAATAAACGTGTGCTCACAAAGTCCAAATCCACACTACACTTCAGTTGAACTTATAACTTGATTCATACAAACACCTATTTCATAATACAATCTATATTATATATCATATTATACCCTGCATGCGTACATCCACAGCACAACGTACGTTTTGTACTTAGGATTGAAATGCTAATAACTTAGCTGTCATACTCCGTCAAGTACGGAAGCTGACAAAGACTTAACTTTAGCTTCTATAACTGCTTTCTTTATCTTTGTAATTTGATCCAGAATGTGTACAGAATCACTGCCACCTTCTGCATATATCTCACCTTCTCCTCCGTACTCAAGAGTTAAAAAGGTTGGACTAGATACGCTTAAAACATCCATTAAAAATATGTAGTCATCTTCCAGCAAAAAATCATGCTTATCAATATACCTGCCTCCTTCGTGCCTTGGTCCACTAAGATGAACTTCAAGGATTCTATCTAAAGGTAACTTTCTTAAGTAGTGTTCTTTAGATATTCCCAGATGCCAGGCACTAATTTGAGCATGTGCCGTATCTAGCAACAATCCGACATCCGCCTGTACACAAACTTCTTTAATAAACTCTGGATTTGCCATCACTTCAAAACCTTCACCAAGAGCGTAATATGGCATATTTTCAATTAGTATTTCTGCCTCCAACTTTGACTTAATCATCTTCAATTTTGTAATTAAAATTTCTAGCAACTCAGAACAACTGCTTTCTACAAAACACTCGCTATCAGTTGTCTGCATAAAATGAATCCCAACATGTCTTATATTACACTCTTTAAGCATCAGATTAAATCTATCAATACTATCTGCACTCATATATTCATCACTGAATACCCTTGGTAATAAATGTAATAATATTGGCCTCCCATCCTTAACACGTTCAAATTGATCTAAATACATCTCTTCTGAAGAGAGTTTTATAGCATCAATAAATTCAGAATCAACAGCTAAAATTTCTATTAATTCCGGTGAAAAATTACACCCAAACTTCATTAATTAATCTCCCTTCCTAATTCTAAACTAATACTTAATGGCGCCTAAGGTTCCGTGAAGTTACGACGTGGACATCCTTCCGATTTCTTGTCCATGTTGTAACTTCACGGTTAGCTGAAGTTGATAACGGGGCTCTGCAGAAACTACAGTTCAATGACTTTATTATAAGCACAGTATCCAGATATACATACTTTGCATTCACCATTCTCATCCTGAACCTCAACATATACTTTACCTTCACTTTTCACTTCATTCCCTTGCTCAACTATGAATGAAATACTGCTTGCATTGCTTATATATTTAGTATAGTATGCTCCTATAACTCCAGAAGCTGTACCAGTAACCGTATCTTCAACAGTACCTGAAAACGGTGATGAAAAGTGTCTTGCGTGAACCATACAATCTTCATCATATGCTTCTAGACAAAAGGGATGTACAGAGCATTTAGGTATTTCTGATAGTACCTCTGGAAACTTCCAATTTTCTGGTTCCATTCTGCTAAATACTTCTAAACCATTAACCGGAACTAGTAATGTCCATGTTCCAGTGTTACCGTACATTATCGGAAGTTCTTCATTAATATCAGTATTGCTAATTCCTATAGATTGAGCCAAGGCTGTCTTATCACCTTCAAACTCCATGAACTTTGGACTAGACTGCTCCATTCTTATCTTTATTTCTTTATGATCATCCTCAATTAAACTAACTGATAGGATCCCAGCTTTAGTCTCTATTGTTCTAATATTAGAATTACCTCTTTGATCATAAAGTGCAAACAATGAAGCTATTGTTCCATGCCCACATAAGTTCATCTCATGACCAGGAGTAAAATATCTAATCCTAATATCCGCTTTATCAGAATCTAAAATAAACGCTGTCTCATTAAATCCTACTTTCATTGCAATTTCTTGCATTTCTAGAGTAGATAAACTATGTGCATCAAATACTACTCCTGCTGGATTGCCCTTATTAGCAACCTTTGTAAATGAGTCATATCTATATACTTTCATCTCTGTCTCCTATATATCTAGTTATCAATTACGCCTAACGTTCCGCATGTTGACGACGTGGACATCCTTCCGATTTCCTGTGCATGTTGTCAACTCGCTGTTAGGGGAAGTGCGGAAGCCCTAAACAAATGGTGATTCAAGCAGAACGATATCATGTGATGCAGGTGAAATCTTAGCACAACATCCCATTGGTAAAACCAACTTGGGATCTGTATGTCCAAAATCAACATTGAATACAACAGGAATATCGTATACATGGAATTCATCCTTCAACACCCTCATAACAGTCTCTTTCAATTCATCCTTTTCTTCCAAAGTATAATCTTTCGGTCGTGCAATAATTAATCCGTTAATTCGGCTTAACACACCCTGTATTCCATAATTCCTCAGCATATAGCCAACTTGCCTTGGGCTAGGTTTCTCCTCAGATGATTCTAAAAACAAAATCTTATTATTCCAAAATTCATCTTCAGGCCAATACTTTGTGCCCTTTAAAAACTCTAGCACTTCAATGCATCCACCAAAAAGCATACCTTCCGTATCCTCTTCACCTGATAAAAACTCAAAACCTGATTCATTTTCAATTGCTTCTGTGCATTGACCCAAGGTACTTAAATCTGCCCATTCTTTGTAGCCTTCAGTCCAACTATCATATGGCCTATACCTGTATGGCGAGATATTATTAATAAATATATCCTGTAGATGTTGCTTATATTCAACTGGTAAATAATCTAATTGTGCAAACCCTGCCATAACTGACGGTCCATAAAAAGTCACCATACCAATCGTATTTAAGTAGGTTAAAAACGTCGTAGCATCTGAAAAACCCATAATCATCTTAGGATTCTCAAGTATAGCATCTATATCTAGATACTCCAGAATTCTAACAGATTCATAACCGCCGATTGAACAAATTATTCCATCAATGCTCTTATCTCTAAACGCTTTGTTAATGTCCTCTGCCCTCAGCTTTGGATTCTCATACAATTCATTTATATCCATTCTAGCTGACGGCATTTCTATAATATTATATCCAAAGAAATCCTGTAATTGCTTCAATCCCAATTCGTATATACCAGGAAACAAGCTAGGTAATCCCGTTGACGGTGAAATGATAGCAATATTTGAACCTTCTTGTAACCTTCTTACCTTCTTCATACTTTCAACTCTCTTTCAATAAAGTAGCATTTCCCCTAACGTTCCGTGAGTTGACGACGTGGACATCCTTCCTATTTCTTGTCCATGTTGTCAACTCGCTGTTAGCGGACGTATAATACGGAAACTCTGTATAAACTTCATATCGTGCGACAATAATCAATTGAAAACCTGACCTAATAAACTAGTTTTATCTTTAAATCCATTCAAATAATCTTGAGCGCTCATCTTGCGTTTACCTGATGGTTTAATGGATCTTAAGATCACTTCACCATCAAATACTTTAATACCAATACCATCCTTGTACAATCTAACAATTTCTCCATTTTCCTTGTCACTATACACCTCATCACTTATATCTACAGCATATAGTTTAATCTCTTCATCATTTAATCTGGCATATGAAAGTGGCCATGGATTCAAACCTCTAATATGGTTGAAAACTTCCTTCTTAGTTCTATTAAAATCAACATGCTCATCTTTTCGCGAAATATTATAGGCAAAGGTAACCTCTTCCTCATTCTGAACCACTCTTCCGGCTTTTCCCTCAACAATATCTGGCAACGTATCAATTAATAGCTCTGCACCTAATAAGCTCATCTTATCATGCAATGAACCTACATTATCAGACACCTCAATCTCCAAACTTCTCTGACTGATGATATCGCCATTATCCATCTTCTCACCCATATGCATTATGGTAATACCTGTCTTAGAATATCCATCAATAATAGACTTATGAATTGGTGCACCACCCCTTAGTTTCGGAAGAAGAGATGCATGGACATTTATACAGCCATACTTTGGATAATACAATATCTCCTTGGGTAAAAACTGTCCATATGCACAAGTAATGATAATGTCCGGCTGTAAAGCAATTATATTAAAATACTCATCTCTGATTCTGGTCGGTTGAATTACCTCGATGCCATTATCTAATGCAATCTTCTTAATTGCAGATTCTGATAAAACTTGCTTCCTACCTACTCTCTTATCAGGTTTCGTAACAACCGCTATTACATTCGTATTCTCAATTAATCCAAGTAATACGTTCACGCTGAATTCAGGTGTCCCCATAAAAATAACTTTCATATCTTTCATTAATCCAGTAACTCCTCTCAATACACTTAAACACCCACTTAAAACCTAGTATTATATGTACGCTAACGTTCCGTGAATTGACGACGTGGACATCCTTCCTTGTTCTTGTCCGTGTCGTCAATTCGCTGTTATTCGCAGTCCGCAAAACTTCAGCGGTTCAATTAACTTCACTATTCGGTGAGGGGTATATCTACTACCAACTTCATGCGGTTGGACACTTACGGAACAGAAGGTTGGGCTGAGTCGGTGCACTACAGTGTTGATGGCAGGCATCGCGTAACTAACATCTTAGAAGTCTGCGGTCGCTTAAAGTTAATCTTAATGAACAATATTGATGACTGACATCGATTACTTCGGTGACGATACCCTTGGCTGAAAGAACGACTTCCTTCAGCACAACCTGACAACTCTGCTTCCACCAAACCGTCAATTAGCGATGATAACTTCCGAAACTGAAGGATGAACTATTCGTACCCTCCAGTATAGAGGCCAGATGCCGTCACAACCCCTTCTTCAACTTACGGACCATTAATTCTGATTGATTTCTTGCGATAAACTTCAGCGGTATCTGGACTCCACCAATGTCAGTTTTCAGTTCTTGTAGCACGGGCGATATACTTCCTTGTTCATCCTGACAATTCTCTGTTCACTAATCGCGACTAGCCCCGGACTTAAACGGGTCAAAATGATGGGAACCACAACCTTCATCACTTGATAACCTCCACAGGGTTCACAACTGGATAAATCCCAGCGGATTGCGTCTAACGTTCCGCGAAGTTGCGACGTGGACATCCTTCCGAATTCACGTCCATGTCGTAACTTCGCTGTTAGTCGCAGTCCGCAAAACTTCAGAAGAACGAAATACTTCGCTCCACTTTGAGGGGCTAACCCTATATAAGCTTCAGTCGGTTGGAAATTTCCGACACCGAAGGCTGGGCTGAATCGGCAGCCTACAATGTTGATGACAGGCAGCTTCGTAGCCTACAGCAGACCTACGATTAGCTTAAACTTAATGTTCACCTCTGACGAACTTAATTGATGACTGGCATCGATCACTTCAGCTACCAGTAACCTTGGCTGAAAGAACAACTTCCTTCAGCACGATCTGACAACTCTGCTTCCACTAAACCGTCAATTAGCAGTGGGCACCTTGCGGAACTGAGGGATGAACTATTCAGTCAACTACAGTATTGAGTCCTGATACCGTCACGAACTTCATCAAGTTCTGATCAAACTAAATTCTTCTGATAACCCTTCGATACACTTCAGCGGTGTCTGGACTCCACATCTTCATCCCTCGATAACCTTGGTGAAACCAATGTATATACTAGTTAATCCCGACCACCTTAGTAATACTAACTGCGTTCTATAGCCCCGGACTATAATGGAACACAATGGGTTCATAAACTAGAACCACCACCAAATGATGATGGAACGATTCTCTTTAAACTCTTGTGGCGGATTGCGTCTAACGTTCCGTGAATTGACGACGTGGACATCCCTCCGATTAAAACGTCCATGTCGTCAATTCGCTGTTATGTGAAGTCCATCGCGGAAACTATTCACAGCCTTTATCGTAATGACTGTAACCAATTATTCTTATATTCTAATTGTTCTTCAATCGTTGCAACACGATCTTGCTCTATTACATCAAAAATAGAAACAAGGTTATCATTTAAAGCTTGCTTACCGAGTTCCATCTTATATGCTTTCATGGTATTACCAAATGAAAACTGCATAGGAGAAGGATATACATCTACAGCTGATCCTTCACAAAGTATGGATATATTATTACTCTCAAGTTGCTTCCTTAGGTCCACAAGAGCACTAAATACGTCTTCACCCTCACCAAGAAAATCTCCAAAAATACTACTTGTCCTCAATGTAAAAGTATCGTTATCATCGTCCTCGACAACTTCCATTCTAGTTTCCTCTACTACATCAGATTTAAGTTGTACATTGAAATATTCTGCATCAATCATATTCTCCTCCTAATCCTAGCGATGGATTTCACATAACGTTCTGTGAATTGACGTCGTGGACATCCTTCCTTGTTCCTGTCCGGTGTCGTCAATTCGCTGTTATTCGCAGTCCGCAAAAACTTCAGTGGTTATATCAGCTTCACTCTTCGTGGAGGGGCAAATCCCCAACCACCTTTATTCGGTTGGACACTTACGGAACAGAAGGTTGGGCTGAGTCAGTGCACTACATTGTTGATGGCAGGCATCGCGTAACCCCTACTATAAGTCTGCGGTCGCTTAACTCTAATTCTAATCACCAATAAACAGTATTGATGACTGACATCGATTACTTCGGCGACAATACCCTTGGCTGAAAGAACGACTACCTTCAGCACAACCTGACAACTCTGCTTCCACCAAACCGTCAATTAGCGATGTTAACTTTCGAAACTGAAGGATGAACTATTCATAATCTTCAGTATAGAGGCCAGATGCCGTCATAACCCCTTCTTTAACTTACGGACCATTAATTCTGATTGATTTCTTACGATAAACTTCAGCGGTATCTGGACTCCACCAATGTCACCTATCAACGCTTGTGGCACGGATGATAAACTTCCTAGTTCAGCCTGACAGTTCTCTGTTCACTAATCGCGACTAGCCCCGGACTTAAATGGGTCAAAATCATGGGAACCACAACCTTCATCACTTGATAACCTTCACAGGGTTCACAACTGATTTAATCCCAGCGGATTGCGTCTAACGTTCCGTGAGTTGACGATGTGGACATCCTTCCTATTTCCTGTCCATGTTGTCAACTCGCTGTTAGTCGACGTAGCATACGGGAGCTTTAGAACGCCTCCGTTATTCTTACTAGAAATTCATTTTTTTCAATAATCTTAACAATCTGCCTAATTTGCTCACCTGTAACATAGCTTAAACCAATTGTTTTCCCATAATGGCTGATTCCAATCCTCATTTCATTATGATACGACATCTCAAAAATAGACCACTTATAGTTGCCGTTGTTATCTATGGAATCTGCAATAATCTTAGAAAACAATACATCACTATAGGAAAATCGAAAAAAATATTCGTCATCATTCATATCTTCAAGTGTCATCTTGTATCGGTTCCTATAGTAACTAAGATACTCTAATTCACTCTGAAAACAAGAAATCGTTAATTCATCAACCTCTTTGGAAAAGTAATTCAATAGCTCTAAAAGCATTCTTCTATTGAATACTCCAGTACCATCATCATAACTTCTAATGCAACTCATATCCAGGTAGTATACACATGAATCAATTAAATCATCAATGTTTCCAGCATGTGTATCAATAATCGGACCAATACTTCCTGATAACGAAACAGCTTCCAGCAACTCTTTGTCAAACTCTTCACGTGTTGAAACTTTATCATGATCAAAATACATTATTCCTCCACTAATATACGCCATAGAACGCCTCTTTCTATAATTAGTATGCTATGTCGACTAACGTTCCGTGAATTGACGACGTGGACATCCTTCCTTGTTCTTGTCCGTGTCGTCAATTCGCTGTTATTCGCAGTCCGCAAAACTTCAGCGGTTCAATTAACTTCACTATTCGGTGAGGGGTATATCTACTACCAACTTCATGCGGTTGGACACTTACGGAACAGAAGGTTGGGCTGAGTCGGTGCACTACAGTGTTGATGGCAGGCATCGCGTAACTAACATCTTAGAAGTCTGCGGTCGCTTAAAGTTAATCTTAATGAACAATATTGATGACTGACATCGATTACTTCGGTGACGATACCCTTGGCTGAAAGAACGACTTCCTTCAGCACAACCTGACAACTCTGCTTCCACCAAACCGTCAATTAGCGATGATAACTTCCGAAACTGAAGGATGAACTATTCGTACCCTCCAGTATAGAGGCCAGATGCCGTCACAACCCCTTCTTCAACTTACGGACCATTAATTCTGATTGATTTCTTGCGATAAACTTCAGCGGTATCTGGACTCCACCAATGTCAGTTTTCAGTTCTTGTAGCACGGGCGATATACTTCCTTGTTCATCCTGACAATTCTCTGTTCACTAATCGCGACTAGCCCCGGACTTAAACGGGTCAAAATGATGGGAACCACAACCTTCATCACTTGATAACCTCCACAGGGTTCACAACTGGATAAATCCCAGCGGATTGCGTCAACTCGCTGTTAAGCGAAGGAATTCCGCCAGCTCTACTATACTATTCCACCTCATAAGAAAATTATCCTCATGAGAAATTTGCAATTAATAATAATATATATCTTCTAAAACAAATGTTGTACCATCAAACAAATACATTTTGCATGCGCTGTAAGCAATATAATCAATAGAATCATCATATGTTAAAAGTATGATATCTTCTGAATCACCAAATTTAAATAACGCAAAATTATTACATTCTTCTTTTGCTGAAAAATTCGCTTCATATACTAATGTTTCTGTTTCACCACGACATAAATACATTTGCCAACGTGTCGGATTAATATCCTCATACTTATACTCTTCAAATTTAAATGATTCATATGTTCCGTCGTTATCTAAGTCAAAATTATATTGATGAGTAGCCTCATCATAGAATGCTTCTATCTGTATTATGTCACTATTATTTAGTACCCCAAAACTCACATTATTATCAGCTTCTTTTGGTACTTCTTCAACAAATCTCATAATTATATGACGCATTGCAGAACTATCGTATACTTGATAATAGGATTCAAGTATAGGTTTATTATCTATAATGGAACGTTCATTAAACCTAATAATATAATCGTTCTCACTCAAAAAATCTAATTCTGTTGGCAGAGGATCAATTGAATTAGGCGTATTATGTTTTAATACGTTTTCTAGTGAAAGAATCTGTCCATCTATATAGAATCCCACTAAATGAGCATTATATGTACCAGCCCTAAAAATAGGATATCCTGAGCTTAAATTCAAATCACTACTAAATAATGAATTTTCATTTTGTGATACTATGATCTCATTAACGTTGCTAAATTCATCTGTTCCATTTTTGGTAGTTGTTAGTTCTGCTTCACTATAATTTTCTTCAGTGCTTGTTTGCTCTAATTCCACCTCCGACACAACCGTAAAGGGATTTGATTTATCATGATTAGCTGATGATTTTTCCACATCATTACTCGTACATCCAGATAATATTGCGAAAACAAGTAATACCTTTAACAAATTCTTCATTGTTGATCCCCCAAATTTATGGTACTGAGTTAATATATATATCGTAAAAAGTTGTAAATGAATCATCTGAAATTCGTTTTATATATTCTGTATATATTAATTGAAGTGTATTATAAATTTCTTCACATTCCTTTAATTCTTCAATATCTAGCTCAGTATTTTTATAGATTTTCTTGTAATACAATGAATTAATACTTATATAAGATTCATTTATATAGCTATGAAACGCCAAACCTTGAACACGTCCTGTTATTGCTGTGAGTGAATCAAGGATGGACAATGAATTCTGCATTATTGGGAGTAAGATTGCTGTATTTTCATGATCAATAAATAAGTCTTGATTATAAACACTTAGAGGTTTGACCATTTCACTTTCAACATTACTTATAGTTATACAATTCCCCTTTGGTTTATTCATAATATTTAAATAACCAACAATGCATATCATAGTAATCATAATACAAATGAGTACTGTAAATAGAATATTTTTCATTTAAACCCCCTAAAGATTTTCGAAACAAAGGCATTCTTTCGCTTAACGTTCTGTGAATTGACGACGTGGACATCCTTCCTTGTTCTTGTCCGTGTCGTCAATTCGCTGTTATTCGCAGTCCGCAAAAACTTCAGTGGTTCAACCAACTTCACTCTTCGATAAGGGGCGAATCCACTACCAACTTCATGCGGTTGGACTCTTACGGAACAGAAGGTTGGGCTGACTCGATACTCTACAGTGTTGATGGCAGGCATCGCGTAACTAACATCCAAGAAGTCTGCGGTCGCTTAAAGTTAATCTTAATGAACAATATTGATGACTGACATCGATTACTTCGATGACGATACACTTGGCTGAAAGAACGACTTCCTTCAGCACAACCTGACAACTCTGCTTCCACCAAACCGTCAATTAGCGATGATAGCTTCCGTAACCGAAGGATGAACTATTCAAAAGCATCAGTATAGAGGCCAGATGCCGTCACAAACCCTTCTTCAACTTACGGACCATTAATTCTGATTGATTTCTTGCGATAAACTTCAGCGGTATCTGGACTCCACCAATGTCAGCTATCAATGCTCGTGGCACGGGCGATATACTTCTTAGTTCAGCCTGACAGTTCTCATCTCACTAATCGCGACTAGCCCCGGACTTAAATGTGTCAAAATGATGGGAACCACAACCTTCATCACTCGATAACCTTCACAGGGTTCACAACTGGTTAAATCCCAGCGGATTGCGTCTAACGTTCCGTGAACTTACGACGTTGACATCCTTCCGATTAAAAACGTCCATGTCGTAAGTTCGCTGTTAGAGGACGTATTATTCGCCGACCTTCGACACCTGTAAATCAAATAAATATATTACCTTGGATTAGCCCATCAAAAAAATCTTCAAATGATTCAGCTACTTCTGTTGCATTTTCAAATTCAGGTTCACAACCATTAACTATAGTTCCTTCTACAGAATGTGTATCAATAGCCCAATACTCATAACCATTCCTTACAGAAATTACAAAAGGTAAGTATCTATCCCAGAAATCTCTGATCTCCGATATCCATTCCTCATCCCCTTCAGCAGAATCAAAGCTTATAATCTCAAACTCATTCCATCTTAAACCAGATTCTTGATTGGACATAAAGTCATCATAAAGTATAAACCAGCTCTTAGAATCTGAGCTCTCAGCAATTCTGAAGAATTTTAAGTAGTTCATGAAACTTATTGGAACCTTTACATATCTGGAGAATGGTAAATCTGACATATTAATGTCAATGTCGTCATAGACTTGATTAGACCAACCTGCTTCTACAAACCATTCTGCTATCTTCTTCATGTTAAATATCATCAATTATTCCTTTCTTGAATTCTTACGGAACAAAGAATAATATGTCCTCTAACGTTCCGTGAGTTGACGACGTGGACATCCATCCTATTTCCTGTCCATGTTGTCAACTCGCTGTTAGGAGAAGTATACAATCGTCAGCCACCTTCAAATAATATTTAAAAGCTATAGTTTTGCTCCGTAACTTTCCAATCCCCATCGAAATCAGCCATAGTTACTGTCATTGTGACTACACTTGGTTCAAACCCACTACTATCAATGAAATATAATTCAAACCATATCTCCTCTGAGTTATAACCTACCAGTGAAAGGTGCCAATCGCTACTAAGTAAGCTTCCTGCTTCACCCGTTGACGTGTATAACTCACCGTCAATATTTATATACAGATTACTTTTGAGATAATCCTCAACAAAATCGTCTGCATAGCAATCAGAAATGAAAGCCACAAAGCTCTGGTAGTCTGGAAATCGTTTGTCTTGAACTCTATAATATATTACATCATCTATAACATTCGTACTTTCAGGATCATAGTTCAGAGAAGATACGTTATACATCATATAAATATCAATCGTCTTTTGGATTAGTGAGATGAAATAATCCTTGCTCGGGAGTCCGTATGAATCATAAACTTCATTTATAGACCGATCTATAAGCATATTAAATACAGAATCATTACCGTCATTTTCTTCAAGCTTATCATAATCAACCTTTAGATTTGAATAAGATTCAGTAATCTCATCAACCTCCAAATTTAGTGACGCATTAAAAGAGTTGGCTTCATCTAAATCATCTGCTAATAAGTCAATTTGATTCTTTAACATCTTAATGGTTTCATTAAGTTCATCTATTTCACTTGAATTTGTCTCATTAGTTTCTTCCAATAATGAAATTTGTTCTTTAGTTCTATCCAACTCGTCCATAGAATAATCTAAATCATTATTGGAGTTTGGTTCATTACTACGTAAGCGCTCAACAATAAACCGGCTACACAAAACAGGAGTATTTCACTACAATAAAATGATAGCAAAATACTCCAACTCCAAAAACAAAGACTTAAATTTTACACCTCTCCTGCACATGCTCTGACCAAGGCATTAACATGTTTAGAACTTCCGGCTGATCCTTGTAACCAGGCATGAAGGTTAGTACCGTTTCGAGATACTTTAGGATATTTAAGTTGTTTGCTTTTGCAGTCTCTGTGAGACTGTAAATGATGGAGCTGGCTTTAGCGCCTTTAACCGTGTCATGGAACAGAAAGTTCTTTCTTCCAACAGCATATGGACGGGCAATGTTTTCGGCTAAGTTGTTGGAGATTGAGCATCTACCATCTAGAAGATAGTTTTCCATGTATGGTTTCTGGTTCCTTGCATAAGTGACAGCTTTAGCTAATCGGCTACCACCGGTTGCGTTGACGGATTCAAGCCAAGCCCAATAAGCCTTCCAGACAGGTACTTCTGTCTCAAGGCGCAGTTGTTTTCGCTTGTCTGGATCTAAATCCACGTAGTGCTTTTCAAGGTCAAACAGCTGATTACAATACTCCCGACCAATCTCTGCCGGTAGAGCAGATTGGTTTTTAGGCTTTTTCTTCCGACGTGCTGCCGGTATGGCTTCATGCCAATAACGTCGCATATGAGCTAGGCAACCACATCTTGTAACACCTACCAGCTTGTTGTATCCTGTGTATCCATCACAGGTGAGATAGCCTGAAAAGTCGCCAAGGAACTTAACAGGATAATCACCACTTCGACCCGGCTGGTATTCGTACAGCCGTATCGGAGGCAATCCGTCGTTACCCGAAGCGTACAACCACATGTATGACTTGGATGTAGCTGCACGACCATCTTCCTTTAATACCTGGCAAGTGGTCTCATCAGCATTGATAAATTCTCGCTCAAGTAACAACTTGTGAAGATGATCATAAATCGGATTCATATAATCCATAGCACAGGTATTCACCCAGTTTGCCAGTGTAGCTCTGGAAAGTTCTACACCCATTTGTTCCAGATCTTTTGACTGACGATACAATGGCATGCTGTTTACATATTTTTGATACATGATATGAGCAACCGTTGATGGTGACGCTAAACTGTGTTTCATCAACGGGGCTGGAACAGTGGCTGCTTTAATGACGGGTTCATCATCCTCTTTACACAGAGGGCACATCATCGTTTCCCGGATGTAGTGAATTCGTTCCACTTTAGCGGGGGTAATGCGAAGTTCCTCACGGACAAACTTTTTACCAAGGACAACCATCTCAGTACTGCAGAAGGAACATTGTTTATCTTCATCAGCCAACTGCACGAGAACCTCAACAATCGGTAGGTTCTTAAGCAAATCCTCACGGGTACGCTTTTTCTTCCGTGGCTTCTTGTCAGTGCCACCAAGAATGGTTTCTACTGTAGGTTCATCCTCGGATGGATCGACACTGGCTTCAACCTCATTGAAGAAGCTTTGCTGACCCGGTGTTACGTCATCTGCTGTTTTTAACTTTTCACTGGAAGCGCCGAAGATTTTATTCTTAAGGTATTCCACTGTTTCGTTAAGATTAGCAATGGTCTGGGTTAGCTCCTGTATTTGGTTTTGCTGTGCTTCATTCTGCTGCCTAAGATAATTATTGTTGTCTTTCGACTGCTCTAATGCATCCTTTAACAGCTGAATGAGTTCCTTTTGTTCTGCTTGATTCATCACATTTTCGCTCTTTCTTTTATTGCTATTATTATAGCGAAAAGCATGAAAATAAGCGAATCCAGAGGTAGCTGACATATGGCATTTTTACCAAAGTAAAACCGTGGATAACTGGGTGAAAATCTGTATGATTCATAAGATTGAACTTTGGTTGTTCACAGTTGAAGTCTGTCATAAAAGAGATTCATTGAATGGCGAATCACAACTGTGGATAAGAGACTTTTTACAATGAACTCTCTGAAAAACAGACAAAATACTCTGATATATTTTCTCTGTTTTGCACAAAGCATTTAGTAGTCACGTTTTTGTTTGTTTGCTTTAATGGCTTTTGGTTGATCAATGGACAAGCCTTCCATAAGCCAACGAAATTCCTGGCGGGATAAAGCCCTTACTTCGGCTTCATTTCGTGGCCATTGGAACTTTCCGCTGTTATCAAGTCTTTTGTATAGCATCACGAAACCCGTCTTTTCAAAGTGTAATGCTTTGATTCTGTCACGGCTGCGTCCACAGAATAGAAAGACTGCATTGGCATAAGGATCCATTTCATAAGTGTCACGAATAATGGCCATCAATCCATCGATACTTTTTCTCATGTCAGTTCTACCAGTAATGATATAAATTTTCTGAACACGAGATAGATCGCCTAACATAAGGCCCTCAAGGATTGTAAGGTATTTTCGATCGTTGCTTTAGTAGCACTGTTAAGAATCTCAACAGTAACACCGCCTACGTTTAAACGGAGCGCAACTTCATTTGAAACGATTGTTTCTTTCACTGGAGCAGGTTCTTTCTGATGAAGATTTACTTCAATAACTGCTTGTTCCTCACAGATGACAGGCTTGCTTAGATCATCGGCACAAGCTTTCTCACGAAGAATCTTTAGTTTGTTGTAAAAGGTGCTCGGTGGGATTTGATTTATTCGGCACCATTCGTTATCTGGATAGCCACTGGATTTACAATCCTGTATGAGGCTAATCCATTCAGCATCTGTACGTCGTTTATGAGCCATGTATTTACTCCTTCCCGGTTGAGAGTTAGAGTAAAAAGCTACCAAGAGCTAAGCGGATCAATGAAACTTGGAGTAATTCACTCTAACTTTTAGAGGAATTATCTCATAAAGATATGGGCGAGAATAGCCGGGTGGTTATTATGCGCTTACATTACTACATCCCACTGTTAATATTATTAAGACTACAGCTGAACAGAACATTCTAATTTTTCTCATACTACCCCTCACTAAGCAATGCACAGATTGTATATTTCTCCTAACGTTCCGTGAATTGACGACGTGGACATCCTTCCGATTAAAAACGTCCATGTCGTCAATTCGCTGTTAGCGGATGTATAGCTTGACAACTTCCGAAATCCTTAAATTTAAGAGATTAACCTTCAATCTCAATTACAATAAAATCGTGCATAGTAACTCCACCTAACTCATAGTCAATCAATACACAAACATGATCTAGATCCTCAAGTATACTATCAGAAAAGGCTCTAGAGTTCTCAAACTCCCTTATATCACCTGGATTAATATCACCATTCAAGTATATTACATTATGTGATCCGATATGTTTCTCGTTAGTACCAGAATCTGCAATCGCCTCTTCATAAGTTGAGCAAGCATAAAAACTGAAACCTATATTGCTCCCATCTTCTACTATTTCTGTTCCATTGTATTGTATATCAGATTCAAAGGTATCTTCTCCATGCTCTCTAATGATAAAACTAGCAGATAATAATAGCCAATCACCTTCTTCTGACTCGGTCTCTTGATATTTCACTTCAATTTCTGAACTGCAAGACGACAATACCAATATTAATACTAAAACTAAAAAACTAAATTTCCTCATCAGCTCTCTCCTTGAGATTATCAAATCTATTGTCTACTCTACCTTAATCAGCAAAAAATTACATTGTTATTCTATTACCGAAAGATATATGTCCGCTAACGTTCCGTGAATTGACGACGTGGACATCCCACCTTGTTCCTGTCTGTGTCGTCAATTCGCTGTTATTCGCAGTCCGCAAAAACTTCAGCGGTTCAATCAACTTCACTCTTCGATAAGGGGCAAATCCACTACCAACTTCATGCGGTTGGACTCCACCTCCGACACAACCGTAATGGGATTTGATTTATCATGATTAGCTGATGATTTTTCCACATCATTACTCGTACATCCAGATAATATTGCGAAAACAAGTAATACCTTTAACAAATTCTTCATTGTTGATCCCCCAAATTTATGGTACTGAGTTAATATATATATCGTAAAAAGTTGTAAATGAATCATCTGAAATTCGTTTTATATATTCTGTATATATTAATTGAAGTGTATTATAAATTTCTTCACATTCCTTTAATTCTTCAGTATCTAGCTCAGTATTTTTATAGATTTTCTTGTAATACAATGAATTAATACTTATATAAGATTCATTTATATAGCTATGAAACGCCAAACCTTGAACACGTCCTGTTATTGCTGTGAGTGAATCAAGGATGGACAATGAATTCTGCATTATTGGGAGTAAGATTGCTGTATTTTCATGATCAATAAATAAGTCTTGATTATAAACACTTAGAGGTTTGACCATTTCACTTTCAACATTACTTATAGTTATACAATTCCCCTTTGGTTTATTCATAATATTTAAATAACCAACAATGCATATCATAGTAATCATAATACAAATGAGTACTGTAAATAGAATATTTTTCATTTAAACCCCCTAAAGATTTTCGAAACAAAGGCATTCTTTCGCTTAACGTTCCGCGTGTTGACGACGTGGACATCCTTCCTTGTTCCTGTCCATGTTGTCAACACGCTGTTAGACGAAGGATATCTTCGTCCCCACGAGAATAACTTGGCTATCTCCCGGGCCTAAAGCAATCATATTTATCGCTCCTTAGCTTATAATAGCATTTTTTCCATTTTATACACCTTTAAGCCCATATAATTTTCTATACCGTTTGTGTCTACGAAACCCATCTTCCGATAGAATTCTACTGCATATAATGATGATTCAATACTTATATGATCTGAACCTGATTCTCTTGCTTCACATTCGAAACTTTCTAGAAGAGCCTTCCCAATTCCTTTTCTATGCTGTGTACCATCAACAAAAAGGCTACTTACTCTATCTGCTACACCATTTATCATTCCAACTATTTTGCCTTTATCTTCAGCAACATAAGCAATTGGTTTTTTACTGAACTTCACTAGGAGATCTTGTTTTGTGTTCCTAGAAGTATCAAAATAATTCAAAGTTCCAGCTATCGCTCCCTCATCATAAAAATCGGAACCATTATACCTTTGAAATGTTCTCATTGCCAGGTCTGCTACATCTAGTACATCATCTTCCTCAAATTCCCTAATCCTCATATATAACGCTCCCATCTCATAACCTATTGCAACATTACTTATAAATCATCATATTACCCAGAAGATATCTGTCGCCTAACGTTGTGCATTCACGACGTCCTGGCCCCTTAGAGTGGTTCTGCTCATGCCACCCCTGTGGTGGCTAATGTGAAATCACGGCCCGACGGGCTTAGGGGGCTGGATGTGGTCACTCGCTTCTCAGAGTGAGCCTTGCGTGAATGCGTTGTTAGGCGCTGTAATATGGAAATCAACCCAATGAAGGTAAATATGATTTCAATACTTCAAGAATTGAATTATTTCCATAATCAAGTATATCTTTAATTTTTGAAACATATAATGATGGCTTAATATCATAAAATTTTCCGATTTGATTCACTATTGCTTTATGGTTAAATACCAGAATTATGCCATTATAATCCTGTTCATCAATTAACTGATTAGCATGATTTAGTTTCTCTTCATAAATATTATCGATAATAATCTCTGAGTTTAGCAAATCAAATTTAGCTTTTAAATTTTCAATATTGTTAGCACCACCATCAAAACTATTTAGTTTGTAATCAATACTTGCAGATGTCGCCTCTGTTGCATAAACCTCTTTCAACTTACTAAACTCTTCTATCACCCATTTTTTTATCTCTTCAACTTTACTTTCTGGTTCAGGAATATAAAGGGCTTTTGCTACTTCAAGTAATAATTCCTCAACAATGAAAATATTTTCTACTTCTGAAACTTTTGGACAAAATACCCCATCATCTTCATATGCCTTTATTTGCTCTTCTGTCATATAATCTCTATCAACTATTCCATAACAAGCGATGTTATGAAACTCCAAGTTCCTACGAAAACTCTTTGTAGCTTCAATAACTTTCTTACAAGAACCAAGACACTTCACGGTGAATCCCTCATAGATTATTGAGTAGAGTTCTGTATCATGGGAACCTTGTTCACCTTCGACAAATAGTATTGGAACTCTACTTCCAATGATTTCATAAAGTAGATCATCAGCAATCCCTTCAATACTTTCAATCACATTCCAGTCGAATTTATTACCGTTAAACGACTTCATTTGAATAACTCTACTGCCTATTCTTGTAGCCGCAAAATCTAAATCATGAGTTAAGTATACGAAAAGACAATCTTGCCTTGTCTTTTCAATTTCATTCCATAATCTACGTTGAATAGTCTTATGAATATGAAGCTCTGGTTCATCTATGACAATTATTCCATTTTGTGGTGCTGAAATACACTCACCGATTAGATAGAAGACAACTCTTTCACCGTCACTCATTTCCCGTGATTTATAAATCACTTCTTGGTTCTCAGCCATACTAGTACTAATACTACTACTTCCAATTTTTAGTTTTCTATGTGGTATCACAGTCTCCCATATTTTTACCACCTTATCTAATAAAGTAACTGGAGGTTCAATTCTTTCTGTTGATTCCATTGATTCATTCTTATAGTCAATCGCTTGCTCATAGTTATCAGAGAATAAGTATGTCATTAGATGATTATAATCATCAAGAAGAAAGGTTGCTGGTGAACTTTTCCACCTTTGTCCCACCTTAAATTGCCAATAATCTTGATTATGGTTTTTATCATTGTAATAGCCATAATGGAGCATCGTTTTAGATTTTTCCACCGATATTGGCCTGATATCTTCCGGCATCATCAATGACTTTTGAGCAGAAATTCTATGAACCAACTCTTTCTGATTAGATTCAAATTCTATCCATGTTCCTAGCCGTGACTTACCACTTCCATTTGCACCAACAATGACAATTGATTTATTGCATTCTACGATATTCTCTGTTTGGTTCAAGTTTAAAGATACTGGTAGTTCCAAAGTTTTCATACACTTCCCCTTTCAATGCAGTAATATTATTGCGCCTAACGTTCTGTGAATTGACGACGTGGACATCCTTCCTTGTTCCTGTCCGGTGTCGTCAATTCGCTGTTATTCGCAGTCCGCAAAAACTTCAGTGGTTATATCAGCTTCACTCTTCGTAGAGGGGCAAATCCCCAACCACCTTTATTCGGTTGGACACTTACGGAACAGAAGGTTTGGCTGAGTCAGTGCACTACTTTGTTGATGGCAGGCATCGCGTAACCCCTACTATAAGTCTGCGGTCGCTTAACTCTAATCCTAATCACCAATAAACAGTATTGATGACTGACATCGATTACAACGGCGACGATACCCTTAGCTGAAAGAACGACTTCCTTCAGCACAACTTGACAACCCTGCTTCCACCAAACCGTCAATTAGCGATGTTAACTTTCGAAACTGAAGGATGAACTATTCTTAATCTTCAGTATAGAGGCCAGATGCCGTCACAACCCCTTCTTCAACTTACGGACCATTAATTCTGATTGATTTCTTGCGATACACTTCAGCGGTATCTGGACTCCACCAATGTCAGCTTTCAGTTCTTGTCGCACGGGCGTTAAACTTCCTAGTTCAGCTTGACAGTTCTCAATTCACTAATCGCGACTAGCCCCGGACTTAAACGGGTCAAAATGATGGGAACCACAACATTCATCACTAGATAACCTTCACAGGGTTCGCAACTGGTTGAATCCCAGCGGATTGCGTCTAACGTTCCGTGAATTGACGACGTGGACATCCCTCCTTGGCTCTGTCCATGTCGTCAATTCGCTGTTAGGCGAAGGATAATACGGACTCAATATATAAACCAAATACTTCAAAAGAGGATATCTCTATCCTCCTCTAAGCATTAATAATTAAGTTAATTCTTTGATAATGCATCAGGCCAGTTATGGAAGTTAGTGATAAAGTACTTACCACCAATATTGGCGACTTCGATAAAATCTTTGACCCTACCATCCTTACTCTTTACAGCTACAAAAGATTTTCCATCCTCAGCATATACCATAAACATTGATTCTGTAAGTTTCTCATAATCGCTACCTTCATATACCGTGATGTCAAAGTCAGAAACACTATAACCACTATATTCAGGAGCATAATAGCTAATAATATATGATGTTGGGTAACTAAAAGAACTAGATTTATTTATCTTATCCAAATTCTCTTCATCACCTTTGATCATACATTTTATATATGTCTTTGCCATAGCTTCAGGACTTGAATTTCGATTAAAACCAAAATCAAAATCAGTTATAAAACCTAAGATCAATCCCCCTAATACAGCAATAACCAAACCTTTAAACAACCAATTATCCTTTTTTTCTTTCACTTCCATATTGTATCCTCCATTCATTTTGCATTACAGTTTACCATTATAATATATTATATGATTATCATAAAATATGTAACAACCTAATAGAACTATAAACAAACTCAGCCTAGTATTATCTTTCGCCTAACGTTCCGTGAATTCACGACGTGGACATCCTTCCGATTTCCTGTCCATGTTGTGAATTCACTGTTAGTCGCAGTTCAATCCGTCCCCAGCCGATAACTTTCTGCTTATTTAGTTTTATTGAAATATTCTTCTGAAACCTGCAGCTGCTTTCTCAGAATTTCTTTCCATAATCTTTTTGGAATTTCGTGCGATCCCCTCGACACCTTTGTTCTCTTTATCTCCCCATCATCCGTAACTTTCCGATAGAAGTAATGATCTGTATTTTTATATAACTCCCACCCGTCACGTTCACAAAATCTCTTTAAGTCTTTCCATCTAGGCATCTACGTTGTCCTCGATTCTGATATTAAATATCGTCTTAATCTTATCTCTATCAGATTCATGGGCAATCACCTTATATATATATGGAAAATGGGACTTACGATTCGATGAATGATAATACAGATCGAAGTTCTCCATATATTCATCTGCATACTCAATCAGATCATCACATATCAATTCGATAACTTCATCCTGCGTCCTTGCATTCCCTGCTAAGTCGATTTCATCAATTGATGCCGTATAACTTCCATCTTCCTCTAAATATATATTCATATTAAGTACGAAAAAATCCAAAATGATATCTAATTGCTCCAGAGATAAGAAGGTCAACACATCTCTATTCCGCTTAATAAATACTGGCTTCTTACGAACAACAGTATCAATTACTTCGCTCCAATTCTTCCTTACTTCAGTTGAGCTTATAACTTGGTTCATATAAACACCTCTTTCATGATACAATCTATATTACATATCAATTATATCATGCGCACATTAATAACACAACGTACGTTTTGTACTCAGGATTGAATTGCGACTAACGTTCTGCGAGTTGACGTCGTGGACATTCTTCCTTGTTCCTGTCCGGTGTCGTCAATTCGCTGTTATTCGCAGTCCGCAAAAACTTCAGTGGTTCTATCAGCTTCATTCTTCCTTGAGGGGCAAATCCCCAACCAACTTCATTCGGTTGGACACTTACGGAACAGAAGGTTGGGCTGAGTCAGTGCACTACTTTATTGATGGCAGGCATCGCGTAACCCCTACTATAAGTCTGCGGTCGCTTAACTCTAATCCTAATCACCAATAAACAGTATTGATGACTGACATCGATTACAACGGAGACGATGCCCTTGGCTGAAAGAACGACTTCCTTCAGCACAAACTGACAACTCTGCTTCCACCAAACCGTCAATTAGCGATGATAACTTCCGAAACTGAAGGATGAACTATTCATAAACTTTAGTATAGAGGCCAGATGCCGTCACAACCCCTTCTTCAACTTACGGACCATTAATTCTGATTGATTTCTCGCGATACACTTTAGCGGTATCTGGACTCGACCAATGTCAGCTATCGGTTCTTGTCGTATGTTCGATATACTTCCTAGTTCATCCTGACAGTTCTCTATTCACTAATCGCGACCAGCCCCGGACTTAAACTGGTCAAAATCATGGGAACCACAACCATCCTCACTCGATTACCTTCACAGGGTTCACAACTGATTTAATCCCAGCGGATTGCGTCTAACGTCCCGTGAATTGACGACGTGGACATCCTTCCGATTAAAAACGTCCATGTCGTCAATTCGCTGTTAGCAGACGTTCAGTATGGAAATTCTGCATGGACTATAACTTCGCAAGTTTAACTATCTCTTTCATCGTTTGTTCCGGTGTTAAGTCTGTAGTATCCACCTTCATGTAAGGCAACTCCTCATAAATCCCTCTGATTCTGATAGCCTTCTCAATCCTTGCATTGCTTCTCTCATCTATCCTCATCCGACTAATGTTCTCTTCAAGACTACACTTCAACGTAATCGGTATATACTCATATTCAACATCTTCCAGATTTTTAAGAACCCTCTCAAATATCTTCTTTCTAGACTCATGAAATCCCCAATTAAATATCACCACTTTAATGAAATCACACTCCAGATAGTTCCTAAGAATTGAAGTCATATTCTTCTCTGTCAAAATTTCGATATCCTCATTAAATACAAAAGGGGTTATACATCTAGCCCACTCACTTTCTAGCCAGGCAGAATTCATTATCTCCTTGCTAAGCAATGAACATAATGTACTCTTTCCAACACCATTAGGACCATGTATAAATAGTAACTTCTTCATCCTACCTCCAACCTTAAACAATATCAAAACTAAACGATAACTCATCTACGATACTTCTATAAAAGGAAATCTGTTTCTCTACTGAATCATCAAATTTACGCTGACCCTCTCTAGTCTCTAGCTTTCGATTCAAAGCATTATCTTCCAACATCAAAAGAGTCTCCCTAGTATCATGTGCTATATCATTATATGCATAGCTCTCTTGCTTTAACTCCCAGAATATACGTAACTTTGTCTTGTGAACTCCAAATCGATCAATTGTATCTGCATCTCTTACAATTTTCTCCTCCAGAGTCTCAATATGATCACTAGTGCTTCTTCCATCAACATGCGCTCCTACACAATGACAAATATGATTCAACTCAACAACGCTTAAATCTCTATCTTGCAGAAACTCCCTTGTAACCAGTTCCGAAACACGTCCATGCTCTACATTATCCTCAGTATCAAACTTACCAATGTCATGCAATATACAAGCTATAGTCACTATATGGATGTCTCCACCTTCAACTTGAGCAATCCTCTTACCGATGTTCGCAACCCTCAGGCTATGGCGAATTCTATATTCAATTTCCTCATCAGGAGCATTACATGCCCCCAAATATTCTCTCAAATACTCGATAGAGGACGCTATCAACTCATTCATATTCACCTCAATAAACTAATACTTAATGTCTGCTAACGTTCCGTGAATTGACGACGTGGACATCCCTCCTTGTTCCTGTCCGTGTCGTCAATTCGCTGTTATTCGCAGTCCGCAAAACTTCAGCGGTTCAATTAACTTCACTTTTCGGTGAGGGGCAAATCTGCTACCAACTTCATGCGGTTGGACACTTACGGAACAGAAGGTTGGGCTGAGTCGATACACTACAGCGTTGACGGCAGGCATCTCAATAAATTATATCAAACTTTACATTATCTTCAGGTACCAATTAACCCTCTATAACCTACATTGATGACTGACGTCGATTACTTCGGTGACAATTTTCTTCGCAGATAGGACGATCCCAACTCAGAACACACCTGACAACTCTGCTTCCACCAAACCGTCAATTAGCGATGTTAACTTTCGAAACTGAAGGATGAACTAATCATAATCATCAGTATAGAGGCCAGATGCCGTCACAACCCCTTCTTCAACTTTGCGATCGTTAAATGCTGATTGATTTCTCGCGATAAACTTTAGCGGTATCTGGACTCCACCAATGTCAGCTATCGGTTCTTGTGGCACGGACGATAAAATTCCTAGTTCAGCCTGACAGTTCTTTGTTCACTAATCGCGACTAGCCCCGGACTTAAACGGGTCAAAATGATGGGAACCACAACTTTCAACACCTTAATAACGTATATGGGATCATATCTGTTACACTTATGGCGGATTGCGTCTAACGTTCTGTGTGTTCAAGACGTCCGTCATAAGTGCTGGAATGCATCTTGTTAGATGCCTGTAATCACGTCCGTAGGATGTGCTCACAACCTCCACCCATCCCAATGAATATAACGCCTTGCTTGAACACGCTGTTAGGCGTTGGTAATTCCATCAACATCAGGCGTGCGGAACCGATCCATACTTACGATAAAAGCTTCCTCCCCAATCAATAAACTTTATTCGGCTGGCATTGACATCGTAATCGATGGATTGCCTCTTTTACATTACAGGGATTCAGCTTGATGACTAATCGACAAGGGTTCGTTGTTCCTGTCAATTTCTTCCTAACCGCATTAACTTCCACCTAATTTACACTTTGTATAGGCATCGTATTCTACATAGGGTCGATAAATGCACCGTTCCGCTGATTAGGCAACAAGACTACAGCTGTGCACTCTCCGATGTAATCAATACTCTTATGCAATCCTGACAGCTAAGAAATGCTTGTATGTACGAATCCGATGGTTTGTGACAATCAACATTATTCAGTACTGAGGCTAATCTACTTTTGGGGCTATGTTCCTGTCAATGTCTACATTACAGCTTAACCTACAGTTCTTGATACACTCTATGTAGGCATCGTATTCTTCGCGGGTTCAATTTAACTCAACTCCGCTGATTAGCCTCCATCTCTTCAACTCACGCCGGCCCTCCTGACAACGATAACCTTCATTGGCACAAACTGACCTTACACTGCTTACCAAAGCCGGCATTACCAAAGGAAGCTATCATCAAACGGACGTTGGATTCTTAAGACGAACTAACTATTATTCCGAAAATTTCGATGCACTTAAACACCCGACACCTAGCTAATCCCTCTTAAGAATCCATGGAATTACTTTCGCCTAACGTCCCGCGAATTGACGACGTGGACATCTCTCCTTATTCCTGTCCATGTCGTCAATTCGCTGTTAGCAGACGTACAGCCCGCAAGCTCTGTACCAATTCAATTCATTACCAGTTGAAGTATGCTGGGCTTATCATATGTATCAGTAAAAGCAATTATTCTGCTATCCTGATCTCTATAAAACCTTGCAATTTTTGTAATCCCCTCAAACTCGTATTCTATAGTTCTTTCTTCACCCGTAAAATTGAGGCTATCAATAGAAGTGGTAATCTCAGGTATATCAAAATCATTAATATTCATTCCAATTATATCTGTATTAGGATGATGCATTATATTACCTGATTCATCCAAGAGATACGCATAGCCCACCTCCCCAATCACTATACTTTCAATGTATTCAACAATCTCCTCGATATCTGTAATACCTCCAAGCTCCTCTAAGTGCAAATCCGTCTCATCAACAAACTCCGCAAAAAACTTATCTTCATGCTTAATCTGTATAGTAGGAACAACAAATAATCTAAATGAAATTAGGGCTATCATTGCTACTACAATTAAAATTCTCGAAATCCTCATAAACTCCTCCAATATACCAAGGGATGTATGTCTGCTAACGTCCCGTGAATTGACGACGTGGACATCCTTCCGAATTATTGTCCATGTCGTCAATTCGCTGTTAGGAGACGTACGGAATGAACGCCACCACAGCCTTAAACTTAACCAAGTTGATTTCTTTGCGTCTTTATCTTTATGCAAATGTGTTTCATGCCCTTAACCCAACACTCTTGCAAAATTCGAGTATATCTTCATAAATCAAATTACAACTCCCAGATTCGTGTTCCAGTAGGTAAACTTCAGAAGATGCCTTTCCCTCAGAAACAGAAAAAATATATAAATCACCCGCACCATTATCTGACAAAACAACATACCCAAATTCAACTATTGATTCCCTAGAATTATACTTCGCAATGTAAAATTCACTATTAGCGTCTAATGAATAAACCTCTGCAAAAGCGAAATAGCCTCCGCCATATTCATAAAGAAATTCAATGTACTTAGGGCAAAACTCTATTCCTAGAGTTTGCTGAGTTGATTCTATCTCGCTCAAACTCGGGGGATCATCATGCTCAAGCTCAAACCAAATAGGATTCTTATTCTTAGCATTAATTACATATGAATTAAACTCTGATAATTCCATTAAAAGCCTCCTTGTATAAATCAGGCATTCATCAATAAACTAATGGTGTATGTCTCCTAACGTTCCGCATGTTGACGACGTGGACATCCTTCCGATTTCTTGTCCATGTTGTCAACATGCTGTTAGTCGACGTTCTTTCGGAAGCTTACGTTATACTAAAAGTTTACCAAAAATTCTTAAGTCCTCTTCTATCATTGCTTTGAACTCCTGATATTCTATATCTGGATTATCACTGATAATATCTGCAATGACTTTGAAATCATTCACATAATTAGCCAATTCTGAAACTTCATACTCTTCTTCGTCTATCAGTTGATATACCTCAGATTCATACTCAACACGGCAACTACTTATAAACACATAAATCATATGGTCACCTTCACCATATATCGACGATGTATAATATGCCTGCTCAGCACGAGCTATCCTTTCAAGTTGGTTCATTAGAGTGAAATAATCACGTGCTGTAGATTCAAGATTCATATGTGAACGAAATAACTCTTCATCAAATTGGTACTCAGTGCCAGACAACGATCTATGACTATAGCCAGCAACATAACCGATCAGTATACATAAAACAATAATTGCAAGTATCCTCTTGTTCTTCATGATTCTCCTTAAACTAGAAATAATGTCGACTAACGTTCCGCGAAGTTGCGACGTGGACATCCCTCCTATTAAAACGTCCATGTCGTAACTTCGCTGTTAGCTGTAGTAATCAACGACCTATTTACGCTCCGATTTCAGTCTGCCGGTCAAGATCATTTCACAATTTCATGTAATGTCTGCATATTAGAAGTATGAATAATATTTTATTAATCCAATTAAAATAATAATTAAACTATAGCTAATCAATTCAATTTTGGACCTATTAGTAATATAGTAAGTCAGGTTAATTTTTTTCACTTTAATTTCATTTCCATTCGTCCCATTTGTCTTATCGCCAGCAAGAGTTTCGGCTCCTGTATTAACAAAACCAGTTCCTTTATAACCCTCGCTGGTATCAGCAAAGTTATCGGGCGACATTGCTGGCATACTTCTTGTATAAGCACCATTAGTCAAGAATGCAAATAAAATAATGATTGCTCCACATATTAAAAACGCATCGAATATGTCAGTATTAAAAATACTATTCAATATAAAAGCAATTACTAGCACCACTACAGTATTTACAACGTACCCCGATAAATATTTTACAAACAATTGTTTCAATTTACTCATAACTTACTCCTTCCTTAAACCTTTAATGTATAGTTATTTTTTATTACCGAGTTGATTATTACAGCTAACGTTCCGCGCATTCACGACGTGGACATCCTTCCGGTTTCCTGTCCATGTTGTAAATGCGCTGTTAGATGCAGTTGATTGCGAAACTCTGGATAACCTAAAGACAGGGCTAGACCAGCCTCTGCCATTCTCTTCTAGAATATAAAACCCTTCTTATGTAGACTACCCTCTCCGCCTCATCACAGGAATAGTATATGTCATAATTCCTTACACCAAACCGCCTTATTCCCTCTGGAATGATGTAATCCTCATCTTTAAGTTCTTCGTGCCTTTGTGGCATCTCTCTAAGCGTTCTCATAGCTGCATAAAACTCATCTACAAGTCTATCCGCAGCATCTCTATCATACAGTTCATTCGTAATATATTTAGCAATCTCAATGATGTCTTTCTCAGCTATTCGAGTCTGAATTACGTGATAAGTCTCCATATCAATAGCTCTCTCTGATTCTTTGGAAAGATTCATCTAAATCCAAAACACGTCCTGCTTTAATATCTGCTTCAGACTCCATCAGCAACTTCCTCAGTTCAAATTTACCTACAATTCTTTCATACACTTCAATGCTCATAACTGCAAGGTCTCCCTTACCGTTCTTTGTTATATATACTGGTTCATTGTACTCGTGGCAAAACTCAGAAATCTCACCATACTTATTCCTTAGATCTGAACTTGGTCTAATTGTTGGCATAATCACACCTCCTTATTATATATACATATTATATCATAATATCGATAACAAAGACAGTCCACTCATGTAACCTAGCAATCAATTGCATCTAACGTTCCGTGAGTTGACGACGTGGACATCCTTCCGATTAAAAACGTCCATGTTGTCAACTCGCTGTTAGGCGAAGCAATTCATGGAAGCTCTAGAAAAACCTAGATCAGAGCCCGAATATATCCTTCAACTGCTTCTGCTGTCTCTTCTATAGATTGTTCCGAACTATCTATCACCTTATCCATTAAGTTAGAATTATTTCTAAACCAATTCATATAGTCTATCTGGCCACTAATAAACTCATCACTATGTGTCATGCGTTCTTTGGGGCGGCCTTTTAATCGTCTTGTTAGTACTTCATCGTTACATATAAGATTAAGAAAATGAGTCTCAGAAATCTGTTCATTCTTCGTCATTTCTCCAAAGGCATTTGGATTCATACATGTTGCGAAAACAATGTGCTTATCCTGTGAAATAATTACAGCTTCAGCTATACAATCCTCAAAGAATCGTATATTACCATCCGGCAAATCCTCATAGTCATGCCAATTCAATCCAACATTATCGCTATCCAAAAATACGTAAGATGAATCTAAATCAGTCTCAGCTAGAATATCCACAACTGTAGACTTGCCTACTCCACATGTAGCACAAACCGCTATCATTCTCTTCATATTATATCCCTCACTATCAATAAATATCGCTTGTATAAACTAATGAATTGTTTCGCCTAACGTTCCGTGAAGTTACGACGTGGACATCCTTCCTATTTCGTGTCCATGTCGTAACTTCGCTGTTAGCTGATGTTCAGCATCGTCAGCTGCCGAAACAACACAAAAGTAGTGAACATTAATCAACCGGAACTTTATTTTGATTAATAGTGTATGATTTCATAAGCTTTATTAGCATCCTCTTCCTTCACCTTGATTTCATATGATCTCGTCAAGCTTATACTACTTGAACTACTATCAATTGGAATTACTTTTGTCTTGTGAACTATTCCAGCTGAAACCAATTTACCTTTCGCCTTAAAGTATGTATCATCTTCAAGAGTTGTTAATACAACCTTCCAGTGGATTTTAAGTCTATTGAGCAATCGATTCATTAAACGATTTCTAATATATATCCTCATGATTATTACACCTTCATTTATTTTCTTCATAAACTTATAGCTAAAAATCCCGTACCATAAATATGAACCTATAGAAAAATGATAATACATGCTTCCAAACTATAAACCACAAAAAACACCGAGTTTACTTAACAGATGATGAATTTCAGCTAACGTTCTGCGTTCACGACGTCCTGGCTCCTTAGAGTGGTTCCGCTCATGCCACCCTTGTGGTGGCTAATGTGGAATCACGGCCCGACGGGCTTAGGGGGCTGGATGTGGTCACTCGCTTCTCAGAGTGACCCTTGCGTGAATGTATTGTTAGCTGAAGTATCCTTCGCAAAACCTGTATATATTCCAGTCTGCGCCAACTACTTACCTAAAACAAAAGATTGATACCAATAGTCTTCCCCCTCAAACTCTACACGTTCAAAACTGAGTATTTCGAAATGCTCGCATATGATAGCCTTTATCTCATCATCAGCATATCTAGCAAAGAACCTTTTAGGTTCATAAAAATCATCTTCATATATTCCTTCACTGCTTGTACCACCGTATAATCCCATGTAGAAAATACCATCAGAACTCATAATTCTCTTGATTCCTTCTAATACAAAACTAAGGCTGGCTTTAGGAACGTGCAAAAGTGTATTCATCGACCATATGCCTCTAAATTCACCATCTCTAAATTTAAGTTCATAAAAATCCATTATCTCAGCATCTAAGTTCTTAGCTCGGCAAAGCTCTACCATACCTTCTGATATATCAATACACTTCATCTCAGCTCCATAACCTTCAAAGTACTTAGCGTAGATTCCTGATCCTGCACCCAAATCCAGAATTCTTGCATTACTAAAACTGTCAAAATTGTTCATAAACTTCTGTAGTTCACTGTACTTCCAATCAATTATCTCTTTATGATTTCTAGATTCCGCATTCATAGTATAGCTATGAGCAATCAATTCCCTAATCTCTGAATCCATAATATTTCCTTTCAATTCTTTAATATATTCAATCATTAACCAAGAAGGCTATTTCAGCTAACGTTCCGTGTGTTGACGACGTGGACATCCTTCCTTGTTCCTGTCCATGTTGTCAACACGCTGTTAGGTGAAGTCCTAATGCGTCAGCTTTAGACCAACTTCGAATCAGCCAAAACTTTCTCTTTATTACTTCTTTATAATTCTTATAATCCCACGCATCCAAGTTTGGATCTTCAATATTAACCACGAGTCTAACAAAACAACATTTAGATTTTCCTTCTCGTTCAATGCATCATCAATCTGTCTTCTTCTATTTGGAATCATTAATATGGGAAGCTTCTTCACATTGAACCATTCAATGCGAGATGTCTCATCTCCTATTTCAATCTGACAGCCACCAACTATATCTCCTGTGAATACATGTTGTAGATCTTTATATTGTGGTCGTAAATATTCACCAATCTTGTTACACAATAGTACTTCATAACCTGTCTCTTCTAACGCTTCTCTTACTGCACAGCATTCTACTGATTCCTCTTGTTCCCGAACACCTCCAGGAAGATCCCAGACGGGTGCGTCTGACCGCCTTACAAGTAAAACTTCACTCATATCATTTCTAAATAGTACTGTAAAACTACCCTCTGACATAAATTTCTCCAATTAATATAATAAACCATCTAAACCCAGCATTAGGATTTCACCTAACGTTCCGTGAATTGACGACGTGGACATCCCTCCTTGTTCCTGTCCGTGTCGTCAATTCGCTGTTATTCGCAGTCCGCAAAACTTCAGCGGTTCAATTAACTTCACTTTTCGGTGAGGGGCAAATCTGCTACCAACTTCATGCGGTTGGACACTTACGGAACAGAAGGTTGGGCTGAGTCGATACACTACAGCGTTGACGGCAGGCATCTCAATAAATTATATCAAACTTCACATTATCTTCAGGTACCAATTAACCCTCTATAACCTACATTGATGACTGACGTCGATTACTTCGGCGACAATTTTCTTCGCAGATAGGACGATCACAACTCAGAACACACCTGACAAATCTGCTTCCACCAAACCGTCAATTAGCGATGATAACTTCCGAAACTGAAGGATGAACTAATCATAATCATCAGTATAGAGGCCAGATGCCGTCACAACCCCTTCTTCAACTTTGCGATCGTTAAATGCTGATTGATTTCTCGCGATAAACTTTAGCGGTATCTGGACTCCACCAATGTCAGCTATCGGTTCTTGTGGCACGGACGATAAAATTCCTAGTTCAGCCTGACAGTTCTTTGTTCACTAATCGCGACTAGCCCCGGACTTAAACGGGTCAAAATGATGGGAACCACAACCATCCTCACTCGATTACCTTCACAGGGTTCACAACTGATTTAATCCCAGCGGATTGCGTCTAACGTTCTGCGAGTTGACGTCGTGGACATCCTTCCTTATTCTTGTCCGGTGTCGTCAATTCGCTGTTATTCGCAGTCCGCAAAAACTTCAGTGGTTCTATCAGCTTCACTATTCGATGAGGGGCAAATCCGCAACCACCTTTATTCGGTTGGACACCTACGGAACAGATGGTTGGGCTGAGTCGATACACTACATTGTTGATGGCAGGCATCGCGTAACCCCTACTATAAGTCTGCGGTCGCTTAACTCTAATCCTAATCACCAATAAACAGTATTGATGACTGACATCGATTACAACGGCGACGATACCATTAGCTGAAAGAACGACTTCCTTCAGCACAACCTGATAACTCTGCTTCCACCAAACCGTCAATTAGCGATGTTAACTTTCGAAACTGAAGGATGAACTATTCATAATCTTCAGTATAGAGGCCAGATGCCGTCATAACCCCTTCTTTAACTTACGGACCATTAATTCTGATTGATTTCTTGCGATAAACTTCAGCGGTATCTGGACTCCACCAATGTCAGCTATCAACGCTTGTGGCGCGAATGATAAACTTCCTAGTTCAGCCTGACAGTTCTCTGTTCACTAATCGTGACTAGCCCCGGACTTAAATGGGTCAAAATGACGGGAACCACAACTTTCATCACTTGATAACCTTCACAGGGTTCACAACTGGTTAAATCCCAGCGGATTGCGTCTAACGTTCCGCGTGTTGACGACGTGGACATCCTTCCTTGTTCCTGTCCATGTTGTCAACACGCTGTTAGCTGTAGTCAGTAGCGTCAGCATCCAAGAACTTTATTACATCATCAAAATTTTTCACAACTCTATGCCTTCTCTGTATAAGCTTCATATAGTAATATACTTTCCTAGAACGACACATTAATATCGTGTTCTTAATGCCGGCATTTTTAGCACCATTACAATTACGAATTCGATCATCAATAAAAACAACTTCATCTGGCTTTAAATTCAGGTCTTCTAATGCAGATTCATACATCATGGAGTGTGGCTTTGTTACTCCAACCTCACAGGAAATGATAAATGAATCAAAATATTGCTTAAAATTTACCACATCAAACACATTCTGCAATGATGGCCATGCATCAGATACGACTGCCATACTATATTTATTAGATAACTTGGGAATATTCTTTAGAACGTCGTCATAAAACCTATACTTCTTGTCATTGTAAACTAAATCGTCTGCAATCAACCTTATAATTTCATTAGAAACATCGATGCCATCTAGATTCTCAAATAAAATACAATAATGATTGTAGAAATGCTCATATTCCTCATCCATGCTATCCATCTTATCAATGGTAACAATATAATCCATCGCTTTACGAAAAGCACCCCGGCGAATCTCCCTTGGAATTCTATCAAAAGCTTCCTTATCTACAAATTCAAAGAATCGTGGCGGAATCATCCAATGTCCTGTTATAGGTCCATTCAATACACCACCAGAATCTATTAATAGTCCCTTAATACTCATAACTCTCCTTGTAATACCCAGCTACTGATTACAGCTAACGTTCCGTGTGTTGACGACGTGGACATCCTTCCGATTTCCTGTCCATGTTGTCAACACGCTGTTAGCAGACGTATCTAATCGTCAGCCTTCGACAACCTTTAGGCTATCCACATCATTCACTTATTTTCAGTATCTTCAGTAACTCATCTATATCAAATACTGATATGGAATCAATTCGGATCGCTACTTCCCTACCTGACTTAAGACCAATCCGAATTTTATTACCTGCTTTAGCTGATACCTCTATATCATTAGTAGAAAATCTCACTTTTGGAATAAGTGGAGCCCTATCTATTGCAATCATATCGCCATCAACCTCAATATAATTCCTTCTGTTAATAAATAAATTATAATAACCTGCCCATATCCATAATACAAACGGTAGCATTAGCACCATTACTTCAACATTAGCATCTGATATAACTACGTTTATAAAAAAAGCAACAAAGCCTAAACCACTTATCATAAAAAGTAGCCCTGTAAAAATATGTAAACTAGTTCTTCTATATCTAAATTCACGCATATTGAATTCTCCCTCACATTCAAGTTCATAAATAGGATATTCTTTTAAAAGACTCAGCTACTTCGATAATCTTATGTCGGCTATCTAGAACAGATTAGATATGTCTGCTAACGTCCCGTGTGTTGACGACGTGGACATCCTTCCTTGTTCCTGTCCATGTTGTCAACACGCTGTTAGCAGACGTACTTGATGACAGCTTGCTAAGCACTAAGCTTTCCTCTTAACACTCCAGATGAATCTTCTTTCTTGTACCGCAAGCCTTCCATCACGCATACTTACCTCTGCTATCTTTTTTAGTTCTTCTCTATGGTCTGGCTGTGTATAATCAGGGTTTCCATGGCTAGAAGCAAGAAACTTTCCCATTTCATCTATATTCTCAAAGTAAATGTAACAATCGTTAAATTCTTCAATAGTCAAATCTTCAAATCCGTACTCATCCATCATACTTCTTATCTTATTAAAATCTATACTGTCTGAATGAATAGCAATGACCTTTGCACCCTTCTTCAAAACCTGTGAATGCCTCAATATTGATGTTGGACCCCTTCTGTTATATATCAAATCAAATGTCTCATCTTCAAAAGGAAACTCCTCATGTGTCCATAGTTCCTTAAAATCTACATTATCAACTTCAGATTCATCCAAAAGCCTATTAGCAATCTTAATCATCTCTTCTGCATTGTCACCACCAGTAATATGTTGGGCATACTTTGCCATCTTCAGTGTAAACTCCCCGTGACCACATCCAATATCAAGAACCTTGTCATAGCGAGGTAAAAAGCTTATCAGCATCTTCTCAAACTCTACTTCACCGGAGATTCCTTCTCGCAAAAATTCTGCGTCACTCTTATATCCACCATTTCTTACTGCAACTGAGTTGTACCATTCTCTACTCAAATAACGTCTCCTCTTCTAAATCGAATCAAGTATGTCTGCTAACGTTCTGTGAATTGACGACGTGGACATCCTTCCTTGTTCTTGTCCGTGTCGTCAATTCGCTGTTATTCGCAGTCCGCAAAAACTTCAGTGGGTCAATCAACTTCACTCTTCGGTAAGGGGCAAGTCTACTACCAACTTCATGCGGTTGGGCTCTTACGGAACAGAAGGTTGGGCTGAGTCGATACTCTACAGTATTGATGGCAGGCATCGCGTAACTAACATCTAAGAAGTCTGCGGTCGCTTAAAGTTAATCTTAATGAACAATATTGATGACTGACATCGATTACGCCGGCGACGATACCCTTTGCTGAAAGAACGACTTCCTTCAGCACAACCTGACAACTCTGCTTCCACCAAACCGTCAATTAGCGATGATAACTTCCGAAACCGAAGGATGAACTATTCATAATCTTCAGTATAGAGACCAGATGCCGTCACAACCCCTTCTTTAACTTTGCGATCGTTAAATGCTGATCGATTTCTCGCGATAAACTTTAGCGGTATCTGGACTCCACCAATGTCAGCTATCAACTCTCGTGGCACGGGCGATATACTTCGTAGTTCATCCTGACAGTTCTCTGTTCACTAATCGCGACTAGCCCCGGACTTAAATGGGTCACAATGACGGGAACGACTACAATCATCACCTGATAACCTTCACAGGGTTCACAACTGGTTAAATCCCAGCGGATTGCGTCTAACGTTCCGTGAATTGACGACGTGGACATCCTTCCTTAGCTCTGTCCATGTCGTCAATTCGCTGTTAAGCGACGTTATTGATGACAGCTTTCAAGAATCTTCATCCGATTCATTTTCCTCTTCATCAATATCCGAATCTTTATCTGTTGCCTCAGGGTCAAAATTCAACATATTCAAATTTGTATCAACGGTAGGTAATTCAAAAGATTTATAAAATGTATCAGGGAAATCAAATTTATACTTCGGAAACTCAATCTTTGCAAACTCCTTAGCTAATTTTTCGAAACTTGCAAAAACCCCATCAAATCTACTGTTAATCGCCTCACTTAACGTTTCACTCAACACGGCAAATGTCTCGATCAAAGAAACCTTCTTGTATATACTAGTATCAAGAGAAGCAATTGCATTATCTATGCCAGATATTAGATCTCTCAACAGTTTAATACAATAAGTATAGCTTTCATAAGGCATTTCTTTGCAGTGTGCAACAATATTTCTATAGCTTCTCATCTCACCTAACTTAGAATTAAGGTCATCAATTTCGACCTTGCCCTGAAAAAAACGCACCCAAAGAGATTGTGGTTTAGCCGATTCAATATAAATCATTAGCTCATCAATAGTTTTGAAGCTATCCTTAGATTCTAAAATAACATCAACAACTTCTTCACATGTAACTTTTCTATATGGAGTAAAAAGATAACTTTCCAGTTGGGACAGAGTCATATTATGCATAGCTTCTTGAATCAACTTACTTCTATTAGATGATCGTAATATCTCTTTCATTTTTTCATCCAAATCAGACTGTATTGTTTCTTCATACCAATCCGAACCAAGATCCAAAGTTAATATTCCAAATACTAACTCACGCATACGTCTTTCAAAGACACTAAATTTCACATATGATTTTTCACAAAAGTATTGTGATACATCATCCCGTAGAATTGATATAAAGTAGTTCTTTCTTAGTTCACTTGTCGTAATTTTCCTCTTTATCTCATCTAGAACCTTTGCAGATTTAAAAGCTGAATCTCCGCAAGATAAATACAGGTACCTAGTACCATTCTTCTCATTAGAAATCTTATAAGTTATGCTTGTTGTATTGCCATTGTAATTATACTCGAAAAAACCTATGGATTTCGTTATAGAAATATTATCAATAACATCTTCAAACTCCTTCGATATATATCGAATGTTGTTATCATATTTTTTTCTAAAAAAGGCATACTTAACTTCCATATTTCTCCTTTGCCAATCCGAATCAATAATGTCGCTTAACGTTCCGTGAATTGACGACGTGGACATCCTTCCGATTAAAAACGTCCATGTCGTCAATTCGCTGTTAGCTGAAGTCTGATGTCGTCCCCATGAGAACAACTATAACGTAGCATTCTCTTCTATTCTTTTTAGTTCTATTAATAGTTCGTCAGCTGTAATACTTGAACGGTTCATCGCTATAACAACATCCGGCATTCTAAATCGTCGGTTCATTCCTATCGTAAATCTCTGATATGAGTTGAGTTTTTTAGAAAATGATTTTCTATCTTTTAGCTCTATTACAATCGATCTCATTCCGAATAAAGACTTAACTTGTATACCAGCAATTTCGCTCCATGATATGAACCCTGGACTTGAACTAAGACTTCTATCAATTATCCCATTCTCGTCGGCCTCAATAACATAATCAACTGCGTTCTTCCCTATAAATGTCTTGAACAAATATGATCCTTCATATGTAAAGAATGAAAATCCTAAAACTGCAAAAAGAATAAAAAACTCATAGCCAACATCATACGTTATTATTAGGGATATCAACATAACAATGACCATGGCCACAACCATAACCAATATCCCAATCACCTTAGTTCTATCTACTTTAACCTTAAAATCATTCATAAACTTATCTCCCTCTATCAATTACCAGACATCAGATTTCAGCTAACGTCCCGTGAGTTGACGACGTGGACATCCTTCCTATTTCTTGTCCATGTTGTCAACTCGCTGTTAGGTGAAGTAATATACGGTAGCCTACGTTGCACTATATTAGTACAACTTTACACCCGGCTTTTCTCCAGTCGCACATCCCATAACTTCTAATTCAATCAATACTGCGGAAAATAGATCAAACAGTGCCTTCAACAACTCAATATCTTTAATAATTCCAACCACCGAAAAGTATAATTCACTCTCATCTTGATTAAACGATGGACCAAATATCCCTTCTGAATTCCTAGTCTCCAGTTTCAATCGTGGTTGTAATTCAATCAAACTACGTATATTGTGATTAGAGAATAATTTCGTAACAACTCCTACATCATTACTCTGAATCACATACATACTATCAAAGGGTTCATAGCCAACTTCTATATCTTGCATTCCTAACACTTTACCAATATCTGAAAAGAAACCACTCTGATATATCTTAAATTGGAACCCCTTTTTATTAACAAATGGGGCTCTGATTCGAGTATATGTAGTATGAGTATGAGTCTGTCCTGAAGAAACCGTATAAGTATCAAGATACGTCACCCAATTTTCATGCCGTCCTTCAACATGGCTACCTTTCCAAAATCCACCATCAACTAAGTCAATATTAATCTCTTCACTAAGTTGTCTCCAAACTTCTTCTTTAGACGGTCCAAATAATCCCATATGAATCCTCTCTTTCAATAAACTAGTATATTATTTCACCTAACGTTCCGTGAGTTGACGACGTGGACATCCTTCCTACTTCCTGTCCATGTTGTCAACTCGCTGTTAGGTGTAGTTGAACACGGCAGCAGCCTATGAACTCCAGTTAGAAATCAATACAAAAAATTTGTTCTTCATTACCCCATAAGTCTTGTTTTGTATCTATTTTTTGGAACCCGTATTTTTCATATAATCCAATTTCACCACTTACAATATATATCTTCTTAAATCCATGCCTCTCAACATATGACTTTGAGAACTCAATCATTTTTTGACTTAATCTCTGACCTCTAAACTTTTCTCCTACAAAGATATATCCGATATATGGTGTATAGTCTACATCTGGTATGCAATCTTTTTTTGCAACAGTACAATAGCCCGCGATTTCATCATCGATAATTGCAACTATAACTCTTTCCCACTCTGTAAAATCATTTTTATCCATTTGCTTTGCAAGAAATTTTCCTGCAACCCATGTACAGTCTCTTGCATATACAGATACATTATTCCATATTATATCCTTTTGTTCGATTGCTCTAATATCCATTAAATACCCCTTTAAATATAAACTTTCCGTTGATCAAAACTAGTGTTCAATTACACCTAACGTTCTGTGAATTGACGACGTGGACATCCTTCCTTGTTCCTGTCCGGTGTCGTCAATTCGCTGTTATTCGCAGTCCGCAAAAACTTCAGTGGTTATATCAGCTTCACTCTTCGATGAGGGGCAAATCCGCGACCAACTTCATTCGGTTGGACAATTACGGAACCGATGGTTGGGATGAATCGGTGCACTACATTGTTGATGTCAGGCATCGCGTAACCCCTACTATAAGTCTGCGGTCGCTTAACTCTAATCCTAATCACCAATAAACAGTATTGATGACTGACATCGATTACTTCGGCGACAATACCCTTGGCTGAAAGAACGACTTCCTTCAGCACACCCTGACAACTCTGCTTCCACCAAACCGTCAATTAGCGATGTTAACTTTCGAAACTGAAGGATGAACTATTCATAATCTTCAGTATAGAGGCCAGATGCCGTCATAACCCCTTCTTTAACTTACGGACCATTAATTCTGATTGATTTCTTGCGATAAACTTCAGCGGTATCTGGACTCCACCAATGTCAGCTATCAACGCTTGTGGCGCGAATGATAAACTTCCTAGTTCAGCCTGACAGTTCTCTGTTCACTAATCGCGACTAGCCCCGGACTTAAATGGGTCAAAATGACGGGAACCACAACTTTCATCACTTGATAACCTTCACAGGGTTCACAACTGGTTAAATCCCAGCGGATTGCGTCTAACGTTCCGCGTGTTCGAGACGTCCGTCTTAAGTGCTGGAATGCATCTTGTTAGATGCTTATAATCACGTCCGTAGGATGTGGCTCTCAACCTTCACCCATTCGATAAACTTGCGCCCTTGCTTGAAAACGCTGTTAGGTGCTGTTCTCGGCACAGCTTTGCTTGACTCACAATCTCCAAATCAAGAAGTTCTTTCATCGTGAGGTAGTCGATCTGCCTCTCGATGAACGCGCAGCGACCCCTGAACACGTGGCGAGTAGACTCGATGCGCTTCAGCTTATATAGCACTCAATTCCGCCAATCAGTATCAGCTTGCGGACAGCTTCGTCTTCTTAACCTCACAGAGAATGGCACCTAACGTCCCGTGAAGTTGCGACGTGGACATCCTTCCTATTTCGTGTCCATGTCGTAACTTCGCTGTTAGGCGAAGCTATATCCGCAAGCTTCCAACGCACTATAGGCTTGGGCAATTTCTCTTCCAACATCTTCAGGACTGTGTGCATCTGAAGCTGTAACAAATTCGATTCCAGATTCAATCATCGTATCTATTAACTGCTTACTGGGACCAAGATCGTCATGTCCATATCTATAGTGCAATCCTGTATTAAACTCTAACTTCATGCCCGCTGACTTAACCGCAGATGCCAACTTCATATACAATTCTTTCAAATCATAAGTAGGCTTATAGTTAAAACACTTTATTGAGTCAGGATGAGCAATAATATCGAATATATGTGAATCTGCAAGACTTATCATTAACTCAAAGTAACTTCTATAAATCTCATCAACATTCTTATCCTCCCAAGAGCTTTGAGTCTTCGGATGGTCGAAACCCCAACCGTCAATCCAATGTATCGAACCCGTAATAAAGTCCCCATTGAATCCTTCTAGAACCTTCTTAGTGAACTCCTCATATCCCTTGAAATAGCAGACTTCTAAGCCAAACTTCAAATCAATCGGATACTTCCGCTGCTTCACTTCGCTTATAAAATCTATATATCGACCAAACTCTGAATCGTTTCTGGATTTAATCCATCTACTCTGATACCCCGTCGGATCATTAAGTAATACTGATTCATACATATCGTAAAACTCATGAAATCTGTGAGAATGTTCTAGTAAACCAATAGTTTTAATACCCTTAGTCTGGGCAACATCTAGAAATCGCTCCAACCACTCAATACTATAATCACCCTGTTCAAGATGAATGTGCATATCAACCATAAAGTCCCCTTTCGTACCTAAGGATATAGTTTCGCCTAACGTCCCGTGAGTTGACGACGTGGACATCCTTCCGATTTACTGTCCATGTTGTCAACTCGCTGTTAGCTGAAGTAACATACGGCAACATGCCAAAAATAACAAATTGGCATTATACCTCAAGTACATCATCTCGATATATAGCCATTTCCTCATATAGCCTAATTACTGAATCAAAAATAACGCCAATACTCTTTCCTTTATTAAAAAAACGCTGATCCCAAAGTTTTCGACCAAGCTCTACAGCCACCCGATCCGTCTCCTTCCATGCCTTTAATATATCCTCAACTCTTGCATGGTTACGTTCTAATTCAAAAGCTGTCTGAAGAGCCAATTGAAATACTTCTAATTCGCCTCCAGCAAATTCAATTTGCATCGATTTTCTCTTAGTGTATTCGGATTTATCTTTTAACTCTGTAGCACCTGCAAATTTATCATGACAACCATAAACCATCTTACCAAAATGCATCATAAGCATAGTTCCAAAACACATTGGGCATGGCTCCATGGTCGTATATAAGATATATGATCTAATGTCAGGATGCTCATCTTCCTTTATTTGACACATGGCAGTCATCTCTGCGTGTGCCATATAAGTACCAGATAATATATGAGAACTCTCTTTATCAAATATTCTATTACGCCCCTCTGATACAATATTCCCATTAACATCAGTTATAACTGCTCCAATAGGAACCGTGCCTCTGTTATAAGATAGCCACGCCAGCTCAACCGCCTTCTTCCATGGTTCTGATAAATCTTTCCACATAATAAACCCCTCCAATAAAAAAACTAGTATGTTATTTCAGCTAACGTTCCGTGAGTTGACGACGTGTGCCATCCTTCCGATTAGAAAGGCCATGTCGTCAACTCGCTGTTAGCCGACGTATAATATGGGAGCCTACCACTTTCTAAATGGCGTGCGAGTTCTTGTCCCTTTAGCTATAGCAGCGTAAGCAAGTGGTTTGGACTTCAAATCAGCTATGTTCTCTCTTCTTGTTGTTGCATAGATCGCCCCCAACAACCCTGGTAATGCTCCAATCAAGTCTGCAGTATTCCCAGAGGAAACTGTTGTTGCAACAGGATATACTGATGAAGCAAGTGAGCACATAGTAATAAAACTCATATCAACATTACCGAAAAAGGTCATCTTCTCAGAAATCAGCCTTATTTCATCCTGACTTTCTTCAATAAAAATCTTCATAGTTCGTTCTCTATCAGATTCATTGATTGAATCATATTTAATCAAAAAATCCTCTACTCGATTTCTATAATTCTTAAGAGATTCATGATTCCTATCCTTAAATCTTTGTATATCGTAGCCATCTATACGACCTTTGGGAACTGGCAATATCTTCTCAAGTATAACTGCACGTAATTCATTTCGAACTCGTTCCTTAATCCGCCTTTCATTATCAGCCACTGGTAATAAACTTCTAAATCCATCATAATTGTCCGTTGCAGGGACATATTCTGTTGCATTAGATATAAGAAATGCTAAATAAGTCATAAACTTACTTGCAGTATGCGCCTCAACTTCGAACCAGGACCAATCAGAATCCTTCTTCTTAGCTAATCCGAGTTCGACTAATTCATATCCTAAGTCTGCCAGCTTTCCCATATGTATGTTTGTAGTTCTGAGAATTTTCCCATTCCCTAACTCACCCATCTTTCCAACCGCTGCCAAGTTCATAGAAAGAGGATCACTCCTTAAATATTCAAGAAAATTCTGCTCAAACCCACGAAATCCAAACACGTATTCTTCTGGGATGACCTGCTTCACTAAGTTCTCTTCAACTAAATGCCTCATGTACCTCTCATGCATCCCTGGACGATTAATGTACTCATAGGGTACAATTGACGCTATCTCATCCCAATACAGCAGAGTTCTCGTAAGCCACTCTCCATTAGGAACAGAAATATACGGAAAATATAAAAGTTTATCCATAACTCCTCCTTCATTACACTAATATTATATGTCGGCTAACGTCCCGTGAAGTTACGACGTGGACATCCTTCCTATTTCCTGTCCATGTCGTAACTTCGCTGTTATGTGAAGGAAAAGGCGTCAGCTGCCACTATCATATCCTATATAGGGCCAATTACGTTCAATTCATTATCCCTAATTAATGTGCCGACTACTTCGATTTCGCCATTCTTCAATGGTAAGCTTATATCTAAATTTCTCTTCCCCTTTTTCACTTGAAAGGTTATTCCAACACGTTTACCCGTTAGCATTTCATCGTTCCAGTGATAATAAATAATATCTCTCCAAAAAAATACACCTTGATGTGTGACTATTCCATTTATACAAATACGTTCACTACCATATACCCCATATATGCTTATACCTAGAAATAGAAATAATAAGGTGATCATTAGAATAGCCAATACCTTATAACCATCTGAAATAAGATTTGAAGCGTGGTATGAAAAAAATAAAATATATATTGGCAAAAAAATCATATATGATTCAAACCTATATTGTAGCTTTACCTGTATTTCTCCGATAACCCTTAATTTCTTATATGATACCCTATATTCGTAGATAAGATATATTAGCGTCAGGAGCAAGCATATAGACATCATAATTAATATTATTACTAAAACCATATAATCCCCCCTCCTCTAACTCTACCAATACACAGCCTTTTCTTTCACATAACGTTCCGTGAATTGACGCCGTGGACATCCATCCTTGTTCCTGTCCATGGCGTCAATTCGCTGTTATGGGAAGTTATTGCGGCAAGTTTAGATAACCTTAAGTTCTTTTCACATAAGAATACTTGAAATTGCAATCAATAGAGCATGTTTTATACATCATAAACATTATACTACTCATAAATCCAAGCAGATTCTTCGTCTTATATTTATTTAGAATAACAGGCAAAGTACCATTCTTATTGACTGCACCAGGTGAGAAATGTGATATTATTATATCCTTATACCCTTCAGGTAAACTATCGAATTTCCCTTGTGATATCCCTTCAATATTGTGAACAAGTGCATTTCTTACTTCTGCATATGACATACAGATATTAATGAGAGACAACTTAGAATAGTTATTTGATTCAGCATTGAAAAATGATATACACTGTCCATTAAAGTACTCAAAAATATATTTCTTTCCTTTTCTTAAATCATTGGAATAATAATCAGCTCGAAAAGACTTCCTCACATCACGTATGTTAGCATTAGCCATATCATTCTTAACAGAATAATGCTTTAGAGCTAGTTCTTCAACAAATTTTAGCATTACCTCATACGAATTCTGAAACAAAAATTTACAAAACTCATCATTAATATCTTCTGTATATGATATTAATGACTCACCTTCAAATCCATAACCATCAACAGCAAACATATCTTCTTCTATCTTAGAAAAATCATATACCATTAGATTGGTTACATGTAAATACTCTGATTTCAAGGGATTGTTATTCATCTGCTTTATTACGCTTGAAAATACATGGTTCATTCTATCATTCATAAAATTGTATTGAGCTAAAGATCTAATATGTTTGGCAAAAACCGAATCAAACGGATTCATAAATCTCTCCTTACCTGAGCAATAATTTCCCATAACGTTCCGTGAAGTTGCGACGTGGACATCCTTCCTATTTCTTGTCCATGTCGTAACTTCGCTGTTAGGCGTCGTAATCTACGCAAACTTTAGACTAACTTCAGATTGTTCTACTATTATCAGCTATTCTATCATTCATAGCACTTCAAAGCTTTCAAATTCATCATTGCAATTCTATGTGCCATATGTATTGCATCTGCCTGATATTCAAGCAACATTCTATCATTAACATCATTAATGTGGACCCATTCTAAATTATGGTCTACCTCAATAACTTCTCTGTTCTTTTTCTGCATATTAACTAGGTAGAAATTGCCAATCAGCTTATAATAATGTCCAGCTTTCTTGGACTTATGGTATTGAATCATCTTCGTTACAAACCCAATAACTTTTATATCTGATCCTGTTTCTTCGTGGAATTCTCTTACCAGACATTCTAGATTACTTTCATCTATTTCTATACCCCCGCCGGGTAAGAAATAATCATTTCCCACTCTAATTACAGCAACACATGAATCATCATTAATGTGTATTCCATATGCTCCTTCTCTTTCAGTATATTCTTCACCCTCTATTCGATGACCATAAACCTTAATCTTCTCGCCCAATTTAACATCCTCCAAAAACCATATTTCTGCACTTCAATACCAAGTAGATTATGACGCCTAACGTCCCGTGAGTTGACGACGTGGACATCCTTCCTATTTCGTGTCCATGTTGTCAACTCACTGTTAGCTGAAGTTAGGCTGGAAGCCTGCCACATTTCTATCAAGTTCCTCACCAGCTTCATATGCCTTTTCTAATAAAATCTTAGGATTCTTAAATTGAGTAAAATCAGATAATACTTCCATCAAAATTGTCCCCTCATAATTAATTTGTGCTAGCTTTATCTCAAGTGGCTTAAAATCAATAAACCCTTCTCCCGGAACTACATGATCAACAAATTCTTTGATCCGATCAGAAATGTGAACGGCAATAATTCTGTCGCCATATAAATCAAGCAAAGTACATTCTCTCGGTCCGTCTACTTGTGCATGAGTAATATCATAGCATAGCCCGAAATATTCACTATCTAGTGTATCAAGTAATTTTTTAAGTAAATCCGTAGCACTATCCGGATGTAAGTTCTCTACAGCAAACTTGATATTATACTTCTTGGCCAATAAGATAAGCTCTTCTGATATGGCCATGATTCGTTCAAACTTGTCTTCAACTGTATCTTCTGAAATATAAAAAGCAGAAGGATGCACAACAACAATAGACGCTCCAACACACTTTGCTGCAAAACAGCATTTATCTAAGATTGTAATAGCCTCTTCTATATCCAATCGACACCCATGTATTGTATCAACTGACAATCCGCTGGCTAATACTTCCGCAATAAAACCTTCTGTATTATCAAGTAATCCATTATGTGGATATCTCCCACTAGTTGAAAAACACTTGAAACCAACTTCCCTAATCATCTTAATCTGTTCCTCAAAAGTTAATTCATAATTAAAGCATGTAGAAACTGAAACCATAATAAATCTCTCCCTCTACAATCTCTGTAATAAACTAAGCCTAATTTCAGCTAACGTTTTGTGTTGACGACGTCCTGGCCCCTTAGAGTCGCTGCTTATGGTTGTTAGGCTTGCCGAACACCTAATGCAGTGGCGTCCCGACGGGCTTAGGGGGCTGGATGTGGTCATGCGCTTCTTAGCATGACCCTTGCGTCAACATGTTGTTAGGCGAAGCTAATCACGGAAGCACTCGATATGCTCCAGCTGTTAGTCTATACCCAATTCATTAATCATTTGACTTAATTCTGCATTAAACTCATCACTTATATATAAGTGATAAAAATCTAGAAACTCATCATCAGTATAGTTATTCTCAACTTCTACATAAGATGAAAACAAAAAATCGGAAAGCACTCTATATTTCAAAGCAACTTCTTCATCAAACTCTTCCACAGTATATCGTCGTGCAAACCTCATCAGCCTAAGATTATCAATGAATCGAAATGGTTCTTGATTATACACAGATAGAATATACTCATCCATATTATCGTAATAACTCTCCAATTCATCATCTGTTAAATCACCCGAATCAAAGAGATCAAGTGTCTCTAGTATTTCCCCATAGACATGCATCATTATACCAAACGATTGTTGACCATAATTGCTCATATGCTTTAACTCTGCCTCTTTAAATCGCATACTTTGAAAATATAACGCTATTCCTTGAACTGCAATTATTACTATTAAAATACCTATAATTGCTTTCTTCCACATATTGTTATTCCTCCATCAAGTCAAAAACCTATAGAAAATATCTAGTGAGTAGTTTCGCCTAACGTTCCGTGAGTTGACGACGTGGACATCCTTCCTATTTCGTGTCCATGTTGTCAACTCGCTGTTAGCTGAAGTCCACCCTCGGACATTGCCAGTAATCTCATCAAAAATATACATCTTAAATCAATTGAAGGCTCTTATTCTTCTCACATATCTTAGTAATAATTCCATTCTGCAGCCAATATGCTTCTCCATATAAAGTTGACTTGTTCTCATTTATAAAAACAAATGAACCATCTACTAACGCATAGAAAGGTTTTATCCAGCTATCTGGTAATGAAATATCTTCTAAAGCTCTCTTCCCATCTACAGAGAAATCTTTTATGTCCTGAAAATGAGGTAGAATATTTATATTTGTTAGATTCAAACCATCCAAATATCTCTGATAATCCAAACTCGTTGCTTCTCCAACAAGCTCAGGTTGAGCATATACGACATCAGCGCAATTCATTGTACCTGCACTAATACCAATAATGATGCCTTTATAATCTACCAATAACTCCTTCAAATGAATTCTACTGAAAAATTGATTTTGTGTAGGAACATGTCCACCTGCCAGTAATACTACATCATAATCATATAGGTTATCAGCAAGTTTACTTTCCGTTCTTCTATCACATATATCGAATTGTGATAATGACAAATTACTGATTCTAAAAGCTTCTGTAAATATAGCTTTGAAGCTGTCATTCATGTCGTCGTTCTCAGGATCAGAACTAATTAGAAGACATTTTGAGTTATGAGACCAATGTTCTCTAAGAAGATCTAAAAAATCATTTGCTCCTTCAAGTGCACAGGGAAATCTATCCCCATTTTCTTTATAACTTCCACCAATGCTACTGGTTAAAAATACTTTCATAATTTTCTCCTAAAAAACATCTATTCTAAACATGATAAACTACGCTTATACTAGAGGGTGGATTTCAGCTAACGTTCCGTGAACTTACGACGTGGACATCCTTCCTATTCCCTGTCCATGTCGTAAGTTCGCTGTTAGGTGAAGGAATCATTCGTCCCCATGAGACATACTAGAGTTATTCTTCTTCAATCACCCAATTCTCCCCATTTGTATAATCATAACTCCTAATCAAGTCGTTACCATAAAAAAATATCATATTCAAAACACTGTCTTCTGAATTACCCAATGTCTCATAAAAGAAGTATCTTACATCTCTAAAGGCTCTGTTCTCATTATATAGACTCAGTTTAGCGTCAGTATGTACTATAATCGTTGTTGCTACATTATCAGTAATCAATTCGAAAGATCTAATTTCTTCATGTCTATCAAGGTACCCTAACTCAAACACATTCCAATCATCAGCATCAATTGGTTTTTCCTTGGGTCTAGCAAACATAAATAAAAGTGACATTAATAACAAAACTACAATTACAATATTTCTTATCTTCTTTAACATTAGCGTCCTCTATCTAGCAGTAAAATAATAACAATAATTACATAAAACCAAAATACAAATATCAGTTTATAGAATATACAGAATGATTCTTTCACCTAACGTTCCGCATGTTGACGACGTGGACATCCTTCCGATTTCCTGTCCATGTTGTCAACATGCTGTTATATGACGTTAATTACGGAAACTCTGTATAAACTATATCTGAATTCTATAATACTTCCCATCCAGAATCGATCGCACAATTATCGATTCACCCTCTAATCTAAATTCTGAAATAGGTTCTCCAAACAACTCTTCACTATTCCGACCATCCAAGTCTGATCTATGAAGCTCATCATCTTCATTAATATAATAAAGTTTATTTTCAGTCACTTTAAATGAACGGCAATAATCCAACACTTGATTTTCTGAATAATCTATTCTGTTAATCCTATATATATTCCCAACCTGTTGTTCTTTATAGTAAATATATCGCTCGTGTTCATAGAATATTACTGCCGTATTCTTTGAAATCTCAATTTCATTATCATCTTTCGTACTTAAAAAAATACCTTTCTTAAATAATGATATTGAATAATATGTACCCTCGTTTGCCACCAAATCAACATCTCTAATAATATTAGTCATTGCCAACACAGATAATAAAATGATAAATATAAGAACTCCTACTATTCCCAACCTAAAATATACCTTCATACTCATTCATCTTTCTTAGGTAGTAATTAATGTCATATAACGTTCCGCGAGTTGACGACGTGGACATCCTTCCGATTTCCTGTCCATGTTGTCAACTCGCTGTTAGGCGATGATATAAACGGAATCTTATTCAAGATGCAAAAAGCATATTCCAAAAACAACAATCGGTATCACCGTCAAAATGAAGTCCCTAATAAGCCAGAATAATATATTACTTATTTCTTTAGGCACATTAATTTCTGATAGGTAGTCTTTCAATTTTTTTACTTCCTTCGATTCATTTTCTTTATAACCAACCTTCCAATACCATTTGACATTATGACGCTTACACATCATACGCACAGTATTAAAAAAATCATGATCTGTTCGCATTTCAGTATTATCAACTATTCGATTATATTCTTCACTCTTCTCTGGAATATTTGACTCATTAATTGTTCTTTTAATTGTCTTAAGTGCGTTGATAGATGTTTCCAAGCTTTTAATTCTTTCAGAGTAACGTGAATTCTGAATTACTAATGAAAACACTAACAATAAAATAGAAAGTATAATACTGAAATAATCAGAAAATGTATCATTTATCGCTTTAGGAAAAAACTTCGAAGTAATTGATATTACAATTAACATAAAACTATAATATATCAATAGCAAATTTGCAGTCTGACTTCTCACAGTAAGTCGTTTCATCATATTAGCGTAATTATTTAATGTTAAATCACAAATAGCTACCCATTTATCTGGATTACTATATTCCTCTGCCTTGTTCTTCTGCATAATTACCTCTTTCTAATACTAGTTTATATTGTCGCCTAACGTTCCGTGAAGTTACGACGTGGACATCCTTCCTATTTCGTGTCCATGTCTTAACTTCGCTGTTAGACGCTGTTAATCCCGTCCCCTCTGGACTAACTGGAAATTAAGCTGAATCTATATTATAATATAGTCATCAAATAAGGACGGTAAAACTTATGCCAACTATATGTATGTTTCGTGGTATCAAAGTATATATGAACTATAATGAGCATCAACCACCACACTTCCATGCAAAATATGGAGAACATGAATGTTCAATTACCATCAAGGAGATTGAAGTTCTCAGTGGTTCAATGCCGAACAAGCAATTAAAAATGTTATTTGGTTGGGCTGCTCTTCATCAAGAAGAACTTGAAGAAGAATGGTATCTAGCACAACAACAACAAGAACTCTTTCCTATTGATCCAATAAAATAAGGGGTGATATTATGATTCAATCCATACCTCATGATGTCCAAGAATACTTCGCTTCTGGACCATTTAAATTATTAAGCATTATACCAAATAATGACTATAGCTTGCTGTTACATTATAGTGACGGTACTACCAGAAAATATGATATGTCCGAAAAGCTATTTGGTGTTTTTGAAATCCTAAAAGATTTAGATAAATTTGCCACAGTCTTCATTGATGAAGATGGAAATATTGCTTGGGATAAAGACCCGGACATTGACTCTTCCTTAATCTGGAACAATCGAATAGACATATGCTCTGATTCAGCATATTTAAACTCTAATCCCTGCGACTAACAATCCCAGGGATTAATTGCGTCTAACGTTCCGCATGTTGACGACGTGGACATCATTCCGATTTCCTGTCCATGTTGTCAACATGCTGTTAGCTGTAGTACGAGCCGCCAGCCCCGTAGTAACCTTAAATTAGGGCGAGACTTATAAGCACCATCGATAACATAACCCTCAAAAAGTGGTGCTTATATGTCAACTTACCATGCATCTGCATCCCATTAATCACTGCACTTATATGAATGAAAACAAGTCCGGCTATTAGGTACATCAATGTGAATGGTCTATTTAGATACATCATAATAGTTGATGAAAATAGAAGTAGACTTCCAAATATCATAATCAGTGGTGATACCATTGAAACTGACTTATTCTTAAATTGCACAGTTCCTGCAATCATCATTAGTACTGCATAAGCAATTACTAAAGCATAAAATACTATCTTAAAAACCATAGTAATTCTCCTCCAAATACTCTCCCATAGATCTTAATATTTATTATGTCGTGCCAGGATTAGATTAGTAAATATAGATACATTCACAATCCACCTCGAATCCTATCTAAAACCAAGGCTCGTATTACAGCTAACGTTCTGTGAATTGACGTCGTGGACATCCTTCCTTGTTCCTGTCCGGTGTCGTCAATTCGCTGTTATTCGCAGTCCGCAAAAACTTCAGTGGTTCTATCAGCTTCATTCTTCCTTGAGGGGCAAATCCCCAACCAACTTCATTCGGTTGGACACTTACGGAACAGAAGGTTGGGCTGAGTCAGTGCACTACATTATTGATGGCAGGCATCGCGTAACCCCTACTATAAGTCTGCGGTCGCTTAACTCTAATCCTAATCACCAATAAATAGTATTGATGACTGACATCGATTACAACGGAGACGATGCCCTTGGCTGAAAGAACGACTTCCTTCAGCACAAACTGACAACTCTGCTTCCACCAAACCGTCAATTAGCGATGTTAACTTTCGAAACTGAAGGATGAGCTATTCATAATCTTCAGTATAGAGGCCAGATGCCGTCATAACCCCTTCTTAACTTACGGACCATTAATTCTGATTGATTTCTTGCGATAAACTTCAGCGGTATCTGGACTCCACCAATGTCAGCTATCAACGCTTGTGGTGCGAATGATAAACTTCCTAGTTCAGCCTGACAGTTCTCTGTTCACTAATCGCGACTAGCCCCGGACTTAAATGGGTCAAAATGATGGGAACCACAACTTTCATCACTTGATAACCTTCACAGGGTTCACAACTGGTTAAATCCCAGCGGATTGCGTCTAACGTTCTGCGAGTTGACGTCGTGGACATCCTTCCTTATTCTTGTCCGGTGTCGTCAATTCGCTGTTATTCGCAGTCCGCAAAAACTTCAGTGGTTCTATCAGCTTCACTATTCGATGAGGGGCAAATCCGCAACCACCTTTATTCGGTTGGACACCTACGGAACAGATGGTTGGGCTGAGTCGATACACTACATTGTTGATGGCAGGCATCGCGTAACCCCTACTATAAGTCTGCGGTCGCTTAACTCTAATCCTAATCACCAATAAACAGTATTGATGACTGACATCGATTACAACGGCGACGATACCATTAGCTGAAAGAACGACTTCCTTCAGCACAACCTGATAACTCTGCTTCCACCAAACCGTCAATTAGCGATGTTAACTTTCGAAACTGAAGGATGAACTATTCATAATCTTCAGTATAGAGGCCAGATGCCGTCATAACCCCTTCTTTAACTTACGGACCATTAATTCTGATTGATTTCTTGCGATAAACTTCAGCGGTATCTGGACTCCACCAATGTCAGCTATCAACGCTTGTGGCGCGAATGATAAACTTCCTAGTTCAGCCTGACAGTTCTCTGTTCACTAATCGTGACTAGCCCCGGACTTAAATGGGTCAAAATGACGGGAACCACAACTTTCATCACTTGATAACCTTCACAGGGTTCACAACTGGTTAAATCCCAGCGGATTGCGTCTAACGTTCCGCGTGTTGACGACGTGGACATCCTTCCTTGTTCTTGTCCATGTTGTCAACACGCTGTTAGATGAAGTACTATCTCGTCAGCTACCAATAAATATCATGAGAATCACCCACGTAAGTGCTCACTCTTATTAATGTATTCTATATGGCAACATCCATCTTTCACCTTGTACTTACTCAAAGCAGTATCTCCACATGAAATTGAATGTTCTGATGTCATTGGCAAGCTCATCAAAGATCTGTATAACATATTACTCATGCCTCCATGTGTAACAATACAAATGTTTTCTACTGTACTACGCTCTTCATACATTCTAGACAAAAATTTCTCTGCTCGCGCACGAAAATTTATCATCGATTCTGACTCTGCAAATTCATGATGTGGCTTCTTTCCACCTTCTGGTATAGGATATAACTTATCTGCTTCTTCTCGCCCTAATCCAGCAAGCAATCCATTGTTCCATTCCATTAAATCATCATCGTATATGATATTCAGTCCAAATCTTTCTCCAATAGACTCAGCTGTACTTCTAGCACGTAATAAAGGACTTGCAACAATCAAATCGACAACCTCATTGCCAAGCATCCAATCAGCTAGTAATATAGCTTGCTCCTTCCCTTTCTTGGTTAAAGGAAAATCAGCTCTGCCTTCATGGACATTAAGCAAATCAGCTTCAGATTCACCATGCCTTATAATAATTATGTTCATTAATTCCCCTCCAAACCATTAAACAATCCTATAATAAACAGAGATAGTATTTCATCTAACGTTCCGTGAAGTTGCGACGTGGACATCCTTCCGATTAAAAACGTCCATGTCGTAACTTCGCTGTTATACGATGTAATCTACGTCCCCTTCCAAAATGCTTCACTGCTTACTTACCTCTTCTTTTGGGATTGAACAAGGAATAATATAATGTGTTGACCTTTTTGTCATCTAGCAACCGTAATACTTCTTCCTTCGTAAACCGATAGATAAAACCACATTTCTCATTTACTCGCTTGGAATTCATATTGTAATCGTAATGACCACACCAGAGTAAGTCTATATTCAACTCATCAAAAGCAAATGATTTGACACGTTCAACCGCTTCAGGAACATATCCATTCCCCCAATAATCCGGATTTAACACATATCCGACTTCTAACTGTTTCAAATATTCTAGGCTTTCATCCGGTTTCCTATCATGCAATCCTATGCCACCGATAACCTTACCGTTATCTTTGAGCTGTATTGCATAAGTATCTCCTACATCGATAAACATATTAACAATTGAAAGACTCTCTTCTTTATTGGCATGAGGCTTCCAGCCAGCATTAGGACCTACTAAGTCACTTTGGGCATATTCATATAGATCATCGACATCATTAGCTGTCCATTCTCTTAATAGCAGCCTATTAGACTCCAATCTTTTCATAAAATCATCCTTTCCTAAACCAGTAGATTATATCGTATAACGTTCTGTGAATTGACGACGTGGACATCCTTCCTTGTTCCTGTCCGGTGTCGTCAATTCGCTGTTATTCGCAGTCCGCAAAAACTTCAGTGGTTATATCAGCTTCACTCTTCGTAGAGGGGCAAATCCCCAACCACCTTTATTCGGTTGGTCACTTACGGAACAGAAGGTTGTGCTGAGTCAGTGCACTACATTATTGATGGCAGGCATCGTGTAACCCCTACTATAAGTCTGCGGTCGCTTAACTCTAATCCTAATCACCAATAAACAGTATTGATGACTGACATCGATTACTTCGGCGACAATACCCTTGGCTGAAAGAACGACTTCCTTCAGCACAACCTGACAACTCTGCTTCCACCAAACCGTCAATTAGCGATGTTAACTTTCGAAACTGAAGGATGAACTATTCATAATCTTCAGTATAGAGGCCAGATGCCGTCATAACCCCTTCTTTAACTTACGGACCATTAATTCTGATTGATTTCTTGCGATAAACTTCAGCGGAATCTGGACTCCACCAATGTCAGCTATAGGTTCTTGTCGTATGGTCGATATACTTCCTAGTTCATCCTGACAGTTCTCTATTCACTAATCGCGGCCAGCCCCGGACTTAAACTGGTCAAAATCATGGGAACCACAACCATCCTCACTCGATTACCTTCACAGGGTTCACAACTGATTTAATCCCAGCGGATTGCGTCTAACGTTCCGTGAAGTTGCGACGTGGACATCCTTCCTATTTCGTGTCCATGTCGTAACTTCGCTGTTAGATGAAGTTCTGAACGTCAGCCGCCATAACTCGGTACTATCTTACTTTCTCCAGCCTATAATGGCCCTCATCATCTAGTTCTTTGACTCCATTTTTATACTCATAGCCCATCTTAATATAAAGTAAGCGCATAATAACCACCCGGCTATTCTCGCCCATATGTTTATGAGATAATTCCCCTAAAAGTTAGAGTGAATTACTCCAAGTTTCATTGATCCGCTTAGCTATTGGTAGCTTTTTACTCTAACTCTCAACCGGGAAGGAGTAAAAATATGGCTCATAAACGACGTACAGACGCTGAATGGATTAGCCTCATACAGGATTGTAAATCCAGTGGCTATCCAGATAGCGAATGGTGCCGAATAAATCAAATCCCACCGAGCACCTTTTACAACAAACTAAAGATTCTTCGTGAGAAAGCTTGTGTCGATAATCTACGCAAGCCTGTCACTTTTGAGGAACAAGCTGTTATTGAAGTAAAACTTCATCAGGAAGAACCTGCTCCAGTGAAAGAATCAATCCGTTCAAACGAAGTTGCGCTCCGTTTAAACGTCGGCGGTGTTACTGTTGAGATTCTTAACAGTGCTGCTAAAGCAACGATCGAAAATACCTTACAATCCTTGAGGGCCTTATGTTAGGCGATCTATCTCGTGTTCAGAAAATTTATATCATTACTGGTAGAACTGACATGAGAAAAAGTATCGATGGATTGATGGCCATTATTCGTGACACTTATGAAATGGATCCTTATGCCAATGCAGTCTTTCTATTCTGTGGACGCAGCCGTGACAGAATCAAAGCATTACACTTTGAAAAGACGGGTTTCGTGATGCTATACAAAAGACTTGATAACAGCGGAAAGTTCCAATGGCCACGAAATGAAGCCGAAGTAAGGGCTTTATCCCGCCAGGAATTTCGTTGGCTTATGGAAGGCTTGTCCATTGATCAACCAAAAGCCATTAAAGCAAACAAACAAAAACGTGACTACTAAATGCTTTGTGCAAAACAGAGAAAATATATCAGGGTATTTTGTCTGTTTTTCAGAGAGTTCATTGTAAAAAGTCTCTTATCCACAGTTGTGATTCGCCATTCAATGAATCTCTTTTATGACAGACTTCAACTGTGAACAACCAAAGCTCAATCTTATGAATCATACAGATTTTCACCCAGTTATCCACGGTTTTACTTTGGTAAAAATGCCATATGTCAGCCACCTCTGGATTCGCTTATTTTCATGCTTTTCGCTATAATAATAGCAATAAAAGAAAGAGCGAAAATGTGATGAATCAAGCAGAACAAAAGGAACTCATTCAGCTGTTAAAGGATGCATTAGAGCAGTCGAAAGACAACAATAATTATCTTAGGCAGCAGAATGAAGCACAGCAAAACCAAATACAGGAGCTAACCCAGACCATTGCTAATCTTAACGAAACAGTGGAATACCTTAAGAATAAAATCTTCGGCGCTTCCAGTGAAAAGTTAAAAACAGCAGATGACGTAACACCGGGTCAGCAAAGCTTCTTCAATGAGGTTGAAGCCAGTGTCGATCCATCCGAGGATGAACCTACAGTAGAAACCATTCTTGGTGGCACTGACAAGAAGCCACGGAAGAAAAAGCGTACCCGTGAGGATTTGCTTAAGAACCTACCGATTGTTGAGGTTCTCGTGCAGTTGGCTGATGAAGATAAACAATGTTCCTTCTGCAGTACTGAGATGGTTGTCCTTGGTAAAAAGTTTGTCCGTGAGGAACTTCGCATTACCCCCGCTAAAGTGGAACGAATTCACTACATCCGGGAAACGATGATGTGCCCTCTGTGTAAAGAGGATGATGAACCCGTCATTAAAGCAGCCACTGTTCCAGCCCCATTGATGAAACACAGTTTAGCGTCACCATCAACGGTTGCTCATATCATGTATCAAAAATATGTAAACAGCATGCCATTGTATCGTCAGTCAAAAGATCTGGAACAAATGGGTGTAGAACTTTCCAGAGCTACACTGGCAAACTGGGTGAATACCTGTGCTATGGATTATATGAATCCGATTTATGATCATCTTCACAAGTTGTTACTTGAGCGAGAATTTATCAATGCTGATGAGACCACTTGCCAGGTATTAAAGGAAGATGGTCGTGCAGCTACATCCAAGTCATACATGTGGTTGTACGCTTCGGGTAACGACGGATTGCCTCCGATACGGCTGTACGAATACCAGCCGGGTCGAAGTGGTGATTATCCGGTTAAGTTCCTTGGCGACTTTTCAGGCTATCTCACCTGTGATGGATACACAGGATACAACAAGCTGGTAGGTGTTACAAGATGTGGTTGCCTAGCTCATATGCGACGTTACTGGCATGAAGCCATACCTGCAGCACGTCGGAAGAAAAAGCCTAAAAACCAATCTGCTCTACCGGCAGAGATTGGTCGGGAGTATTGTAATCAGCTGTTTGACCTTGAAAAGCACTACATGGATTTAGATCCAGACAAGCGAAAACAGCTACGCCTCGAGACAGAAGCACCTGTCTGGAAGGCTTATTGGGCTTGGCTTGAATCCGTCAACCCAACCGGTGGTAGCCGATTAGCTAAAGCTGTCACTTATGCAAGGAACCAGAAACCATACATGGAAAACTATCTTCTAGATGGTAGATGCTCAATCTCCAACAACTTAGCCGAAAATATAGCCCGTCCATATGCTGTTGGAAGAAAGAACTTTCTGTTCCATGACACGGTTAAAGGCGCTAAAGCCAGCTCCATCATTTACAGTCTCACAGAGACTGTAAAAGCAAACAACTTAAATATCCTAAAGTATCTCGAAACGGTACTAACCTTCATGTCTGATTACAAAGATCAGTCGGAAGTTCTTAACATGCTAATGCCTTGGTCAGAGCATATGCAGGAGAGGTGTAAAATTTAAGTCTTTGTTTTGGGAGTTGGAGTATTTTGCTATCATTTTATTGTAGTGAAATACTCCTGTTTTGTGTAGCCGGTTTATTATTGAGCGCTTACAATATAAAACTCACAAGCTGTAATTGATGCTGGTATTTCTATACGTCGAGCGCGTAAAAATATCTCATCAGATTCTAGGGCATTCATTATGAGTCGACCGATTCCTTTACCATGCAATTCAGGTAAAACAAATATAGTTCTAAGAATACTTTCTTCCAAGCTCCCCCAGAAGCTCATTATAGATCCTGCACCAACAACTTCATCATCTAAAATCGCAACATACATATTCGAATTATCTGCAATTTTCTTTATTCTCTCCGAGTCATAAGCCTTAGACAATTCTTCCATCTCTTCGATGGGATAGTGTTTAGCATTTACTTCCAAAAAATTCCTACTCATTATCTCAGCTATACTTGATGCATCTTTATCTATAAATTTCCTTATCAAAATATTCATAATACAATCTCCCTCATTCTTGCCAATACACAGTTCAGAATTTCATCTAACGTCCCGTAAGTTGACGACGTGTGCCATCCTTCAGATTAAAAAGGCCATGTCGTCAACTTGCTGTTAAGCGACGTTATTGATGACAACTTTCAAGAGTCTTCATCCAAATCAGAATCATCTTCACTCAAATCTTCATCAGGTATATCCTCATGTGATTCTTCATCAGAGTTCATAATAAACTTATCTATATCCATTAAAGGTAACCTTAAAGATTCATTTAATCTATCAATGGCATCAAATTCAAACTTCGGAAATTCTATCTTAGAGAATGCTTCTGCTAACTTCTCAAAACTTGAATACATACCCTCAAGTCTGTTATTAACTAACTCACTTATAGTCTCACTTAATACAGCAAATGTCTCGACAAATGAAACTTTCTTATATATGCTCTTATCAAGAGACTCAATCGCCTTATCTATACCAGCAACCAAGTCTTTCAATAACTTATTGCAGTAAATATAAGTGTTATAAGGCATTTCTTTTGAATGAGCAACTGTGTTCCTATAGGCTCTCATCTCTTTAAGCTTGCTGTACAAATCTTTGATTTCCACTCTACCATCAAAAAAACGTTCCCATAATGACTGTGCTCTTGCCGACTCAAAATAAGAAATTATATCTTCAATAGTTGTGAAGTCCTCATTTTTTTTCAGAACTTTATCAACAACTTCTTCACAAGAAATCTTCCTATAAGGATCAAAAAGATAACTCTCTAAATGAAATAAGGTCATATTATGCATCGCTTCTTGAATCAACTTACTTCTATTAGATGATCTAAGTATTTCCTTTATGTCCTTATCCAAATCTGTTTGAATTGTTTTATCATACCAATCTGATCCAAGATCCAAAGTCAATATTCCAAACACCAGCTCACGAAGCCGTCTTTCAAAGATACTGAACTTAACGTACAACTTTTCACAGAAATACTGTGAAGGATCATCTCGCAAAATGGAAATGTAATAGTTCTTCCTTAAATCACTTTCTTTAATCCTCTTTTTTATTTCATCTAGAACTTTGGCCGATTTAAATGGAGATGACTCACAAGATAGATATAAATACTTTGTTCCGTTCTTTTCTTTAGAAACTGTATACATAACATCTAATATATTCTCTTTGTAATCATATACAAAAGAATTCATGCCCTTAGAGAGAGACATACTTTCAATAGCATCATCTATATCTTTTGATACATAAAACACTTTGCTATCGTACTTCTTTCTGAAAAAAGCAATCTTAACTTCCATATTTCTCCTTTATGAATCCGAATCAATAATGTCGCTTAACGTTCCGTGAACTTACGACGTGGACATCCTTCCGATTAAAAACGTCCATGTTGTAAGTTCGCTGTTAGGCGCAGTATACATCGTTAACACTGCACAACCTCTAATCAGTGCTAACTTCTCTTCCTTTTTCTTTAGAAATCAGCAAGAATCCTGATATAGTCACTACACCAAATGTAATTGCATAAATCAAAAATCTTATAGTCCCAGCAGTCAGGTTCCAAATCCTATATGACCAGAAACCTCCAAAGTATCCAACCATGTAAAATAGTGTATTAACAATAAAGAATATCATTACAAAAATCAAAGACATTCTTAACTTACTTATTGAAGTCGGCTCATATGAATCTTCAATAGCTAACTTAAAACCCCCTCTAATCAACATTATTGTTATTGCAATCAACAACTCTTGAGTAACGAAATATCCCCAGAAGATCGAATCACTAGAAATTGCAAACGCAGATAATCCACTCCAAATGAACTCCGGGATAAATGTAAATATCATAAATGTCATGTAAATATAAACATACTTTAATTTCATAAATTCTCCTTAAACCAGATGTATATTGCGCCTAACGTTCCGCGAGTTGACGACGTGGACATCCTTCCTATTTCGTGTCCATGTTGTCAACTCGCTGTTAGGCGATGGAATCAATGGAAGCTACGATAATCTTCAAATAGAACCTAAAAATACAACCCCTACACTTAACCCAATTGAAAATCTACTTAGGACGATGAAAATCACTTCATTATTCTTGCAATTATTTTGTTGGCACAATGTCTATGCGGTGTTCCACCTGAATTGCAGTCAAACACATACTCATCACAGAAAATAATTTCGTGATCTGTATAATATGAAAATAATTCTCCTGACTTCCAGCTTTCTATAGATTTATCTGGACTGGGTGGTTTCTCAATAAATGGTTTTTTAACATGCACCTGTATTACATGAATTCCTCCATCATTAGTATTATCAATAGCAGTCCTCAAGAAATCTACAGCTGTTTGTTTTGGAACCAAATGTAGCACACTACTAGAAAATACAATATCATAACTATCTTTAGGTAAATATTCATTCAAATTAGCCACAAAAGAGTTAACATAAATATTATTCTTCTTTGCAAGTTTTTTCGTCTTTTCAATCCCATGGTCCGATGAATCAAAAGCTGTCACATCATATCCGTTTTTAGCAAAGAAAACGGCATCCCTTCCTTCGCCACAACCTACATCTAAAAGCTTGTATGGTTTTATCGGAGGTAGTAACTTCATTACTTCATAGCATGAATGATTTGGTTCAATACCCCAATAGTAATCACTATCGCTATACCTCATATCATACTCGTTACCATTTATATGTATGTTATCTAACAAATAGTCAATGCTGACATTAAATATAGCCGAAAGTTTTGATAATAGTTCTATATCCGGTGAAGAATTACCATTCTCCCACTTGCTGACAGCTTGAAAGCTAATCCCAAGCTTATTGGCTAATTGCTCCTGGCTAAAATTAAATTTCTTTCGTAACTTGCTGATTTTGCTACCTATATTCATTAATTACATCCTCCATCATATGTTTGCACGTATTATATCACTCAAGAATTTGATTAAAAATAACTTGTTCCTCTATACGTACTCAACCAATGGTAGAATACTCACCAAGTCGTTACCTCTACTTTACTAGCTACAATAAATTGATTCAATGCAAAAACTCCAATGATTAACTAATTGATTCTTTCGCCTAACGTTCCGCGAGTTGACGACGTGGACATCCATCCGAATTCTTGTGCATGTCGTCAACTCGCTGTTATGCGCAGTTAATCACGGAAACACTCTACCCCTTCTCCCATTGGAACCACTTAGTAAAAAGCCCCACAAATTTCTGTTTAGTAGTGCATTGCGTACATCTTCCATAATTCTGTGTAGCTAAAACTTCTTTCTTATCACCACACCACCTGCATTTATATATCCCACTTTCATCTACCTCATCATATGAATGGAATAGTTTACCATTTCGTTCCCTTCTTATATCTAGTTTGCCTTGTAGAATAAGCAGTATTCTAGAAGGATAAACTAATAGAGTAATTAAAAAACTTGCTACCACAATATATCCAATTATTGTAATCACGATTGATTTTATATCGCCTACGGTAGAAAAATACCGATTATATAACCACAAAAGAAAATAGACGCCAAGAAATACTAACATAATATTTCTCGACACTATTAGCACTGCGTTAAATATTCTCGAAAAGAAACTCATTTGTTCCATTCTCAGCCTTTTGGACGTTTCTCTATCGTTTGCTGACTTGAAGCCTTTATATTCGTTTCTTATAAGTTTGAATAATTTAGTTTTTAAATAATCATATTCTCTTCCTTTTAGTTCATTTGAAACCTCAATATGACTTTCCTTCTCTAATTCGAAAATCCTTTCAAGAATGTCTACAATTCTTTCACTAAGTAAATAGGAGTATTCAGACAGAGTTTCCATTATCTCCTTATTATCTTTTATCTTTCCGCCTTTATTCAATAACAAAGCATTATATAGTGGTGCATAGACCTTTTGAAGTTTTTTCTCTAAAACACTATTCTTATCAATTCTAACTTCTTTATATAACTGATAAAAAAATATAATCATTGTCGAAATGAACGTCAAAAAATAAGGTATATATTTTACTTCAATCATCAAATTCTTCCCTTTCACCAGTGATTAATTGCGCATAACGTTCCGTGAAGTTGCGACGTGGACATCCTTCCTATTTCGTGTCCATGTCGTAACTTCGCTGTTATGCGAAGGAAATGACGGAAGCTTACAATGATCTAGCAGTCGTTTATTCCCATTCCACAGCCGAAAGCCAACCATTTTCCTTTGACAATAATTCAGCTCGCTCTATTGCTTCATCTCTATTATCAGATGGAGCTACAATAAATAAACCATTATCGCCATTCCATGACTTTGAACTCCCGATTATCGGTTCACTTACAATTACTAAAATTTCTTCGAAATCTGTCTTATTAATAATCTGCCCAACAGAAAATTGCCCTATATTATATTTAGTCGACTTGTCATAAATTAGAGGTGCTATACTTTTACTATATCTCAGTTTAAAAACTTCACTGCCATAAGTTTCATCTATATTGCTAATTTCGATGAAGCCACTAAATGTATTATCTTTAAATAGATAATTTCTATATACACCTTTAATAACTAAAGATGTATGCTCATGATAAATAGGATCACCAATACGATACATGCCCCCATCTAAGGTCATATCAATATTTCTACTATATGGTAAAACAGATATAACAATTCCTATTAAGATGATTATGGTTATCCATCGTTCCCGATTCATGAAGCCTCCTATACAATAGTCATTTCTTTCGCATAACGTTCCGCGCATTCACGACGTGGACATCCTTCCGATTTCCTGTCCATGTTGTGAATGCGCTGTTAGCCGACGATAATGCGACCCCCTATTTGAAAATAACTTCATTCACTTGATAACCAACAATATTCACTTCAGTTATTAAAGTATGTATTGTGCCAATTAATGTTCTCCAATAATCTATCAAGTCAGGAAATATCTCTTCAAACTTGACTTCGACTTCAGAAGGCTTATCAGACACAACATGTAACCTCAAGTTTTCCCAATCATCCTCGCCACTATTCATCGCAATAGTCTTATATATTTCAAGTTCTTGTTCAGGTACAATAGGATAATTATGAATTCTCATAGTCATAGCATCTATTCCTGGATTGCTTCGATGGGTATATGCATGCCTTAATTCATTAAAAAGTCTATTCCCTTTATGGTTACATATATCCTCAAGTAAGTTACGAACCTTTACAATCTCATTCTCCGTAAGCCAACAAAATGAAGTTACATCAATATTAGAAATGCCTTTATACACTTTATGAAATGTAACCTTCTTTGTACTGTCGATTCCTATATCTCGATTAAATAATTCGTACACCAGAAAACTCAATTTTTCTCTATATGAAAAAAGGTCATAAATCAGTAGTCTAAGGTATCTCTCTCGGTCAATATATCTTAACGAGCCACGAATCGCGCCCTCATATTTTTGTGCAATTTCATGATATGATAAGCATAGAATAAACTCATAATATATATGATGTCTCAGCTCATTTAATTCAGACAACCAATTATATACATTGACAGTATATTTTCTCTCTCTAAACTCCGGTGGTGGTGAAAAAAAAAGATCTCGTTCTTCAAACACCACCTCAAGATTTGGAACCGTTCCATCAGCAAGGATTTTCCTCTGTATATCGTATAACGCTGAGTGTATTGAAATATACTCTTTCTTTGTATACATATGATTCATATAATCCCCCTTATCGAAACCGAGTATTATTGTTGGCTAACGTTCCGTGAAGTTGCGACGTGGACATCCTTCCTATTTCCTGTCCATGTCGTAACTTCGCTGTTAGATGCAGTTGTAGCGGAAACTCACAGTATCTTTTTATACCTTTCACTCACTAATGCTACCTCTTGAATAATGGACTTCGAGATTAATTCAAAAGCCCATTCAGCTTCTTTCAAAAAAATAACATGAAATATAAATAGCATTGAAATCACAATTGCTGAGTAAAAAAGTACCATTCCAAACGAGACCACTGCACTTAATATCCCGCCTGTGACAAACCCTATAATAATTGACAAAGTCATAATCACTACCAGAATACCAACTAAAAGGTTAATAAAAATTTGACTATAACGAGATATTCTAGCTTTGAGTATTACATTAGAATCTTTAATCTCCAGATTAATTAATGCTTTTGTTGAAGCCCTGTATATTGTCTGTACAGTAAAAGCATACCCAGTTGATGTTGCCTTGCCATAAAATGGCTTATCTATATGTTTAAAAATACCTGAATTATAAATTCGATTACCTTCATCAAAATATATCAATTGGTTTACTAGCCGATCTATCTCTTCATAGCTCATATCTGATTTAATACATAAATCTTTAGTAAACCATTTATTTATAAGTCTATTAATCAATACGCTCCACCCTTATTATTAATATTATCTATCCTATAATCTAGCTATAATTGCATCTAACGTTCCGCGAATTAACGACGTGGACATCCTTCCTTGTTACCGTCCATGTTGGTAATTCGCTGTTATGTGACGTAATCTATCGTCCCCACTAGATAAACAATATTATTATTGCAATTTACTGGCAAACGACTCTATCGCAGTATTAATGTTCTGTACATCTAATTCATAATTCACATTCCAGTCTCCATCCTCATATACGCCGATTCTATCAATTAAATGCTCTAATTCTTGATCTATCTCCTCTAGCCTTTGTATCTCTAAATCATCAATCATGAAATCATTTACTATACCTTCTACTTCATGTGTCATAAAAGCTAAAGACCTAGGTTGGTATCCAAAATCTAAGTACAAATCACTGTGGTAAATGAATTTCTCAAGCCTATCCATTCTTAATACTAATGAGGAACAAATTGAGCTTAAATTTTCCCCAGAGCTTCTACGTGATATTAATATGTCCATTATATCTTCTATACTTACAATATAATTAAACACCGATAACTTGTACTCATCTTTATCCTTATTGTCATCTAGCAGACCGTTAATAACTTGAACAGACAACGCCAAAACAAGAAGCACAATAATCACTTTAACTCTAGTACGCATAATAGTTCTCCTGTTCCAATACACAGATGGATTATGTCACATAACGTTCTGTGAATTGGCGACGTGGTCATCCTTCCTTGTTACTGTCCATGTCGCCAATTCGCTGTTAGGCGACGATATCAGCGGAAACGCCCATTATACTTCAACTTATTTACTACTACTTTGCTAAGTCCTCTAAGCCCGTAACAACTTGTTCATCTTCAACCTTCTTTAACACATAATAATCGGGTGTCATATCCTTATGGATCCCATCGGAATGATCCCATTCATAAAACATGTAATAGTTATCATCAATCAACTGTACATAAAATCGGTTTGCCGTATCATCACTATTAATAATGACATCCCCTATAAACTCAATTGAATAACTCGATAGCTTATTCTTTATTTCGAACGCAACTTTATTACTTGACGTAAAATCAATCCCTGTCAAATACAGCTCACCGGGAAAATACTTATCATCCACATTAAATTCACCAAAATTATTCACATAATCAACAGACTCCCATTTGCCAACTATTAAATCGTCATCTACCAATAGAAATGGATAATCGTCGATACTTGCTGTCTTTGTTTCATCATCCCAGCTTACATCCTTGCCAAAAAACTCAGCAACAGCCCTTATTGGAACATATGTCGTACTCTCATATATTATTGTATCAACTTCCATTTCCTCCCCATCAACAACCAAATTAACGTAATTAACATATGCTTCTATTTGAGATTCAATCCCTCCAGCATATACAATAACTGGTGCTAACATGATAAAAGCTAGTGTAAACACAATTAAATTCCTTGGTTTCATATTAATCCTCCCTCAGATAATATATATATAATTTTTTTGTAACCTAGCTGATATTGTTGCCTAACGTTCCGCGTGTTGACGACGTGGACATCCTTCCTTGTTCCTGTCCATGTTGTCAACACGCTGTTAGCTGTAGTCAGTAGCGTCAGCATCCAAGAACTTTATTACATCATCAAAATTTTTCACAACTCTATGCCTTCTCTGTATAAGCTTCATATAGTAATATACTTTCCTAGAACGACACATTAATATCGTGTTCTTAATGCCGGCATTTTTAGCACCATTACAATTACGAATTCGATCATCAATAAAAACAACTTCATCTGGCTTTAAATTCAGGTCTTCTAATGCAGATTCATACATCATGGAGTGTGGCTTTGTTACTCCAACCTCACAGGAAATGATAAATGAATCAAAATATTGCTTAAAATTTACCACATCAAACACATTCTGCAATGATGGCCATGCATCAGATACGACTGCCATACTATATTTATTAGATAACTTGGGAATATTCTTTAGAACGTCGTCATAAAACCTATACTTCTTGTCATTGTAAACTAAATCGTCTGCAATCAACCTTATAATTTCATTAGAAACATCGATGCCATCTAGATTCTCAAATAAAATACAATAATGATTGTAGAAATGCTCATATTCCTCATCCATGCTATCCATCTTATCAATGGTAACAATATAATCCATCGCTTTACGAAAAGCACCCCGGCGAATCTCCCTTGGAATTCTATCAAAAGCTTCCTTATCTACAAATTCAAAGAATCGTGGCGGAATCATCCAATGTCCTGTTATAGGTCCATTCAATACACCACCAGAATCTATTAATAGTCCCTTAATACTCATAACTCTCCTTGTAATACCCAGCTACTGATTACAGCTAACGTTCCGTGAGTTGACGACGTGGACATCCTTCCGATTTCCTGTCCATGTTGTCAACTCGCTGTTAGGGGAAGTTCATTAATGACCACCTAGAATGCATACCATTTGTATTCATCATCACTTAAATGATTGTCCCCATGCCTGTAACCATAATAATATCTAGCTACACCTTCAGCATCCATAGCTATAAGCTCAAAATCCGAACTACGTTCTCTTCCTTCAAGCTCATAATTCAAAGTAACAGGCTCATCAACTCCAATTACTGTAGATGCAACTATAGAACCCTCATAATCAACGAGGGCAATGCTACTAATATCTGTAATTTGGTTAATAACCATATACGTGCAATAGGCTCCATTATCAGTCGATATATTGATTCCTCCAATTGTTCTAAGTTCATCTTCATAATGAGGATAAAAATGTGTAGCAATATTACTTCTATATCCAATCAAATATTCTTCAACAAGAACTGTTCTATACTTATCGTCATTAGAATCATAAAACATGTGAACCTCAGCATCTTCCAACTCAATCATCCCAAGCCAATCATGCTCCTTCTCAATAAAAGCATTCGCCCTAGCAGCTGAATAAGGATTTATCCTAAATGAAGGACCTAGAAGAATCAGATAAACAAATCCTACAAGAATTATTGCAGTGCTAATCTTAGCAACTTTAATATAAGTTCCGCCCTTCTTATATAGCATGAAGAATCCATAAGTCATCGCCCCAATAATAAAAATCAAAACGATTATATTAATCATAACTTCACCTCCTATGCGTCTTTCAATACCGAATTAATGAATTTCCCCTAACGTTCCGTGAAGTTGCGACGTGGACATCCTTCCTATTTCTTGTCCATGTCGTAACTTCGCTGTTAGGCGTCGTAATCTACGCAAACTTTAGACTAACTTCAGATTGTTCTACTATTATCAGCTATTCTATCATTCATAGCACTTCAAAGCTTTCAAATTCATCATTGCAATTCTATGTGCCATATGTATTGCATCTGCCTGATATTCAAGCAACATTCTATCATTAACATCATTAATGTGGACCCATTCTAAATTATGGTCTACCTCAATAACTTCTCTGTTCTTTTTCTGCATATTAACTAGGTAGAAATTGCCAATCAGCTTATAATAATGTCCAGCTTTCTTGGACTTATGGTATTGAATCATCTTCGTTACAAACCCAATAACTTTTATATCTGATCCTGTTTCTTCGTGGAATTCTCTTACCAGACATTCTAGATTACTTTCATCTATTTCTATACCCCCGCCGGGTAAGAAATAATCATTTCCCACTCTAATTACAGCAACACATGAATCATCATTAATGTGTATTCCATATGCTCCTTCTCTTTCAGTATATTCTTCACCCTCTATTCGATGACCATAAACCTTAATCTTCTCGCCCAATTTAACATCCTCCAAAAACCATATTTCTGCACTTCAATACCAAGTAGATTATGACGCCTAACGTTCCGCGTGTTCGAGACGTCCGTCTTAAGTGCTGGAATGCATCTTGTTAGATGCTTGTAAACACGTCCGTAGGATGTGGCTCTCAGCCTTCACCCCTTCGATAATACTTGCGCCCTTGCTTGAAAACGCTGTTATGTGCTGTTCTCGACACAGCCTTGTCTGACTCACAACCTCCACACTAAGAAGTTCTTTCATCGTGAGGTAGTCGATCTGCCTCTCGATGAACGCGTAGCGACCCCTGAACACATGGCGAGTAGACTCGATGCACTTCAGCTTCTGAAATACTCAAGTCCCCAACGAGTATCAGCTTACGAACAGCTTCGTCTTCTTACCCTCACAGAGAATGGCACCTAACGTTCCGTGAATTGACGACGTGGACATACCTCCTTATTCCTGTCCATGTCGTCAATTCACTGTTAGAGGATCGTAGCCGGATCTTTGCCAAGTTTAATTAGACCCTGCACAACTTGATCTTTAAATGGTTTCATTCGCCAATATGCTTTCTTAGATTGGTCCAACTCATACTTCAAACCTTTACGTATCTCTGCATGAAGATGTATACAGTTACGCATATTGTAAAATTCGATTAACTCATCTCTTAAAGCTTCATCTATTAAGCCTAGTTCCTCAAACACTTTACACTTTTCATCAAACCTAATCTTCGTAATATCTCTCTTCTTTTTTCGAATATAGTACGGGTGAACATCCTCATCATTATGAGATAGCACTTTCGTTAACTTCTCAAGGTTATTTGTAGGAATACTTGCTCTAACTGTGGTTGGTCTATAAATTAAATCTCTAACAACGTCTAGTTCAACAAAATACTCAAATAAAATATGATGTACGCATGCCTCATATATTGATGAATACATATGTATTTGCGTTCTTACTTGTGCTACTCTCATGTCACTTGTTGCCTGAAGCCCTTCAAATATCTTATACAGATATCGAGCATTCTTGTATTCAACACCTAATCTTTCTCTTAAGTCCTCATCATCAATGAAAGAAAAATAGTCTATGTGCCAATCACCTTCAGGTAAATCATTCGTTATGTAACTGTTAATATGATCAATTACTGGTTCTGAAAAAGCCATACGTTAAATCCTCTTTTCTGTTTACTATTTTATGATATTTACGAAACCAAAAGGCTATGTCCTCTAACGTTCTGTGAATTGACGACGTGGACATCCTTCCTTGTTCCTGTCCGGTGTTGTCAATTCGCTGTTATTCGCAGTCCGCAAAAACTCCAGTGGTTCTATCAGCTTCACACTTCAATGAGGGGCAAATCCGCAACCAACTTTATTCGGTTGGACACCTACGGAACAGATGGTTGGGCTGAGTCGATACACTACATTGTTGATGGCAGGCATCGCGTAACCCCTACTATAAGTCTGCGGTCGCTTAACTCTAATCCTAATCACCAATAAACAGTATTGATGACTGACATCGATTACTTCGGCGACAATACCCTTGGCTGAAAGAACGACTTCCTTCAGCACAACCTGACTACTCTGCTTCCACCAAACCGTCAATTAGCGGTGTTAACTTTCGAAACTGAAGGATGAACTATTCATAATCTTCAGTATAGAGGCCAGATGCCGTCATAACCCCTTCTTAACTTACGGACCATTAATTCTGATTGATTTCTTGCGATAAACTTCAGCGGTATCTGGACTCCACCAATGTCAGCTATCAACGCTTGTGGCGCGAATGATAAACTTCCTAGTTCAGCCTGACAGTTCTCTGTTCACTAATCGCGACTAGCCCCGGACTTAAATGGGTCAAAATGATGGGAACCACAACTTTCATCACTTGATAACCTTCACAGGGTTCACAACTGGTTAAATCCCAGCGGATTGCGTCTAACGTTCCGTGAAGTTGCGACGTGGACATCCTTCCTATTAAAAACGTCCATGTCGTAACTTCGCTGTTAGGGGAAGTAATCAATCGTCAGTCCCCAACAAACTTCAGGTAGGGAAATTAATCTCAGCCATTTTCCCATAGTGGTCACTCGGAGTCATTCCATTACTTGGAATTTTCCCAATCAAATCATATTCAGTTAGCTCGGGGTTTTCATTCGGATATGGTTCTTCAAGAAGTATCCAGTCAAATCTCGATGGAACTTCTAACGTAGACATACCTAACCACCTTGGATTATTAATAAAATCAATTGTAGCTTCTAACTTTAGATCTCTTCTTAGACAATATGACTCTGCTAAATCGACCCACCATGCATCTTTCCCATTTATACTTTGCCGTCCTGTCAAAAAGCGATACACTGACGAGTTCTGAGTCGTGTTGAAATCTCCTAACATAAGCTTATAACCTTCACCACAATTCTCCAGATAATCTATTGCCTTCAACACCTCTATCTCACGATACGATGCTCTCTTATAATCTAGATGTACATTCATAATATTAATATACTTGCCATTAACAAAACACTTCACAAACATCAATCCACTATTATGCGTATCCTCATTATCATCCCAGTTCGTCCATGTAGCATCAATTCTATATTTAGACAGGATTGCCAGTCCCTCCTGACAATCAAAATACTTCTTCCAATATGTGTATTCATAATTACATTCAGAAGCTATTCTCTTAACTATCAGCTCATCATGAACTTCTTGTAAAGCAATGATATCAAACTTCTTACTTCTAAAAAGTTCAACCAGCAAATCCATTCTAAGTTCATAATTCTTATCATGATTCCATATGTTAAATGATGCAATTCTCATACCGATTTCTCCATTACCCAGATTGATTATTTCCCCTAACGTTCCGTGAAGTTACGACGTGGACATCCTACCTATTTCGTGTCCATGTCGTAACTTCGCTGTTAGAGGAAGTTATACATCGTCAGCTATCGATCAGCTTTAACCTAACCATAAAACTTAGCTACTCTTCCTCAGCAGAATGTTATTCAGTATAATCCTCTCATATGGATAATAACCTTCTACATAATCAGCTTTTAGAGTTCTTTTGATGTAGAAAAAGTGATTTTCAATTAGACCTAAAAACATAGCATTATATTTGTTGTCTTCAAAAGAAATGTCATCATATCTTTTTATTACCCAATCATATTCCTGATTAGTTGCTTCCTCATAATCACTTCCGATCATTTCATTAAATCCATTCACAATGTCATTTTCAGTTTGAACATCTGAATAGAATCCAAACTCTAGTGTTAACCAATCACTCACGTATATTGTGAATCCGCCATCATTAAGAGAAACACTCCACCTTTCGTTGCTAGGTATATAAACAGCTATAGGAAATGTTTCGTCGTCTAACAAATAAAATTCTTCTACATACGAGTCACCTTCCGATTTGTATGTAAATTCACGAGTCAAGAACCCATTATTCAATTCTCTGATACTATTAGATGTCACATTGTTTTCTGACTCAGACTTCAGTTGCTCTACTTCTTGCTTCAATTGTGAAATCTCATCATCTTTTTGTTGTGTCAAATCATTGCTTTCTAATTCGAGATTAGTATACTTTTCTAGTAATTCATCATACTCAACTTTTGTTGTTTCAAGTTGGCTCTCTAATGTTTCTATTTCATTCTCCAACAAACTTGATTCATCATCATTAGAATCATAACCATTACAAGAAGATAAAACCAAACACGTCACTATAATCATTATGCCAAAATATTTCATATGCCCTCCTAAACCAGATGTATAATTTCCTCTAACGTTCCGTGAATTGACGACGTGGACATCCCTCCGATTAAAAACGTCCATGTCGTCAATTCGCTGTTAGGTGCTGTTCTCTACGGAATCTTACGAAAAACTTCAAAGCGTTCCAAAATCAGGACCATCAAACCCACAACAAAGTATAGTATTGCTATCTAAATGGTGGTATTGTGCCTTCCAGTAATGTGAGTCATTAACTAATGTATACTTAACGCCCTGTATACCACTTCTAATAGGTGTTAAAAAGGGCTTCTTCAAAAATACCATAACACTATTCTTGAATGGCCAGTCGCCAATATATGTCTCAACTACAACGTTACCTGCCTCGATCTCATCAGCAAATATCTTCTCCAAACAGGGACCTAATCTCTTAATATGGCCTTGGTTCACTTTATTCAATGCCATAAATACCATTCACCCTTTCATTCCAGACCATCTAGAATCAAATCTATGATATTAGGATTCTTCTTCTTGAGTAGGTACTTCTGTGTACGAGTCAAATCAGGTGAAAAGCAAATTGTTCTAGAATTGAACTCTCCATTAACCACTCTGTGATATAACACATCAACAAATTGATACCACTCTTTGTCTTGGTAATTCATCTTCATTCCATCATCTAGATAGGCGTACCCAGCCGCTAAGTGGAATGCCATAATAGCCGTCCCTAAATCACAGTTGTCACACGATAGAATCTCTCTTGGAAAATGAAAACCGTCATCCCAATTGTATCTAAGTAGTAAATTGTGTAAGTCAACACTACTCATATTATTCAATTCTGAAATCATGCGTCACCTCTTCTTAACCTAGTAGATAATTGCACCTAACGTTCCGCGAATTAACGACGTGGACATCCTTCCTTGTTACCGTCCATGTTGGTAATTCGCTGTTATGTGACGTAATCCATCGTCCCCACTAGATAAACAATATTATTGTTGCATTTTGTAGGCAAACGACTCTATCGCAGCATTAATGTTCTGTACATCTAATTCATAATTCACATTCCAGTCTCCATCCTCATATACGCCAATTCTATCAATCAAATGCTCTAATTCTTGATCTATCTCCTCTAGCCTTTGTATCTCTAAATCATCAATCATGAAATCATTTACTATACCTTCTACTTCATTTGTCATAATAGCTAAAGACCTAGGTTGGTATCCAAAATCTAAGTACACATCACTGTGGTAAATGAATTTCTCAAGCCTATCCATTCTTAATACTAATGAGGAACAAATTGAGCTTAAATCTTCCTCAGAGCTTCTACGTGATATTAATATGTCCATCATATCTTCTATACTTATAATATAATTAAACACCGATAGCTTGTACTCATCTTTATCCCTATTGTCATCTAACAGACCGTTAATAACTTGGACAGACAACGCCAAAACAAGAAGCACAATAATCACTTTAACTCTAATACGCATAATAGTTCTCCTGTTCCAATACGCAGATGGATTATGTCACATAACGTTCCGCGAGTTGACGACGTGGACATCCTTCCGATTTACTGTCCATGTTGTCAACTCGCTGTTAAGTGAAGTTAAACCCTGACCCATAAAGATATTCTAATTTCTTACGAATTGAAGAATTCCTGTTACAATCTCTTTCCTATTTTCTAAATATAGGGCATGTTTTCCACTTATAATCTTCACTTTAGAATTGGTGAAATTAAATCGTTTATGATGCTCTATACCAACAGCATAATCATCACTTCCAGCTATAATTAATACTTGGCACTTAACTTTAGGTGTAATTATTGTATAGTCAATAAAATAAGAGTCATTTGCTAATGCTTGCATCGCCATTGATCTATTATTGAGATCAACATTAAGTCCATTCTCATATGCACTGTTAGCCTTACTACGGTAATGCAATTTATAGAATTTCTCTTCATCAATTAAGTCATTAATTGTAGAGGTCCATTCATCTAAATAATCTGTATTCTTATTACAAACCTTATTCATTAATTGATTACCATACTTTGTTTGACTCTTTAGGCTTTCCTTTATATCCAGTGTCACATTCATTAGTATTAATTTATCAACTTTACCTGGATATTCTGTAGCATAACAGGTTGCAATAATCCCTCCAAATGAATGCGCAACAATTGAAATAGAATCAAAACCAAATTCTATACGAACCTCTTCAATATCGGATACAAGACGTTCCATTGAATAATCCGAGTTATCATCTCCTGTAGATCGACCACAACCTCTTTGATCTAAATACACCATAGAAATATCACTAATAAATTCTTGACCAATAATATACTCAAAAGGATAACTCCATGCTCCTGGACCACCATGAATGTATATCATCGGAATACCATTACCTCTTCTGCTAACATAAAGACTTATACCATCACTTGTAGTAATATTCACTATTATCTCCTGTCAAATTTATTCTGTTATTTGTTCCGAAGGGTTTAATTTCACTTAACGTCTCGTGAATTGACGACGTGGACATCCTTCCGACTTCTTGTCCATGTCGTCAATTCGCTGTTATGCGCAGTATATTATGACCCTAGCGCAATTCTTCTAGAAAATAATTCGTTAATCATTTTCTTTGTCACATCATCAGATACACCAATTGATTTCAGTCTCATTGCATAAAGTAACCATTCAAAAATAATGAAATCAAGAATTACTAAGTCATCAAACTCCTTATCAATATTTCCGTGAGCATAGTTGTTTCTCTGAGTTTGTAATCTTATAGCCATATCATTTATACAAAATTCATCCGAGTCATTAAATGAATATAAGTTAGATATAAAAGGAGTTAGCAGTTCCTCATATTGTTTCATTACATACATTATTTTCTCTGATAAGCTTACTCCAGCATTCATAACTCCTTTTAGTGTACTTCTAAAATAACTCTTATGCTTACCTGTAGATTTTTCCAACAAAACATTTAGGATATTAATCACAATATCTTTTGTATCTCTGTATGGTTTATTTGTAGCATACTTTACATCGCCAAAAATATCTTTGAACTCCCACTCAAATGCTGCCATAACAAGTATAAATCTTGCAGGAGTTATACTCTTTTTGTCGCGGGAATTATAAGGTATATGTTCAATATATATTCTCTCAGATGCAACAGCATCCAACAACTTCTCAAATGAGTCGTCAATTAAATCGATTTTAATGAGCTGATCCCTAATAGTCTTTTCATTCTCTGTAAAACTACTACTATTGTCATCGTCAATAACTTTTAATATACCAATGGCCTCAAACTTACCATCTTCTAATCGCTTCTTCATTAAAGTAATCTCACTAAATTCAATGTTTCTTCTATAAGCTAAAAAATAAAAAAGTCTCTTTGTAAACCAATAAACATCAACTATAGTTTCATTAGGCACATGCTCGGCCATCTCATATGACAAGGTAGAATCTATTGAAATTGGTGTTTTCGACATATTCCCAATTCTTCGATTAAACCCTAATTTCAATAGAATAAAGTTACCTTTCAGTTTCATGCGATATTCTTTCATTACATCATCATATTTCTTCAGATTAACAGAACAAAAACCATTAGAATCAAAATCATAATCATATGCATTTCTTATATTATAAAACCAATCAAGTTCTCGTGAAGTGAACACCATCTTATCAACGTCGTAGTCTGGAGTGTATGATTTAATGTAGTACGCTATTTGAATTCTAATATTATCAAGTGAAGTACTTATTACACCATGAACAACAAACTTAATACACCTATGCTTCCCTTTTTGAAGATTACCATTAATTTCGTCCATGAAACTAAAATCATCTTCTTGATGCAATTTTAGCGCGCCAAATTTGATTCAAGCATATCCAAATATCTCAAGTATTCCTTCCTTAAATTCGAAATTATACTTGTCTCCATTTATATCAACAGTACCACTTAACATACTTTCCTCCCTTACTGCATTTCCGAATAATATATTGCGCATAACGTTCCGTGAATTGACGACGTGGACATCCCTCCTTGTTCCTGTCCATGTCGTCAATTCGCTGTTATGCGCCGTATAATCGCCAGCGCTCAATTGATCACTGTGATTGGACCAACAAGTTCTAAGCTTCCGTCTCTTACAATCACTCCATCTCCATCGTTACAACAGTATATACGACTGCTGTATCTTGACGCATATTCCTTCAAACAACTTTTATATTCATCATCAAATCTATTGAAATGTGGAATAAACTCAAATTCTACTAGCTTACTCGTAGTCAATGATTCCATATGATTATCTACTTCATATACAAAACCTTTCTGAAACGCGACAAATAGACCAATAGATTTAGTCATTTGAATTGCGCCCGCACTTACCCCAACTAAGATACCACCTTCACTTGAGAATCGCTTCATAAAAATACCAAATTCTCTTCTCTTAACATTATTATTCAAAATCTGAGGTTTACCCCCTGACAAGTGAATAATCGTACACCGCTCTAGCTTCTTCAATCCGTCTTCGTCATACTCATCATTCAAATCAAAGAAGAAAAAATTCTTAATTCCCAACTTAGAATAATATTTAACTCTATCATTATAATAATTTCGTTCTGGATCTCCACCTGAAGGAATATATGCCAATATAATATTCTCAACACCACCTGCGAGCTTTGACGCTTCGTCTATAAGCATCATATCTATTCTCTTATTCTCTTCAATAATCTGATCACTATAGAAATATAAACTCATTACTTCTCCCCCCTCGAACCAAAGATTATATGGCGCATAACGTTCCGCGAGTTGACGACGTGGACATCCTTCCGATTTCCTGTCCATGTTGTCAACTCGCTGTTATGTGCAGTTGACTAGGACAACAGCCATACAACAACCTTTGATGCTCCATCGAAATTCAATTCAATCATATTAACTCAGTTCTTATTGTCATTGATCTGGACGTATGCATTTTTATTTAAATATAAGTGCTTATAACAGGAATAACCTGATAATGAAAAAATGATTCCCCAAACAGAGTAATTAATTCCCCAAAACCAAGGAGCAGTCAAAGCGATTGCCTTCTTATAATTGTCTCCATAATAATATAATGGTATACGACCATCTCTCGGCACAGTATAAAAATACTTATCAGCTCTAATCAAAACTATTAAATCACCAGTGTTTTCTACTCTGATACTCGTCTCATTCATTACTCTCCCATATACTACATTACCGGTATGCCAGAGTTTTATTTCTGGAACATGATTTATTATGGTTATTCCTAAACATAACATGCTTATGAGCAATAAAGCAATCCATATTCTAGCCTCATACCACCTGTACTCTTTCCCTTCAGCTACTTTAGGTAGAACACGATTGAAGCTACTCCAACTTTTCGATGACATAATACCTCCTGATATGAGTTCATATGTTAAGTATTCCCATTACCGACTAGTTAATTGCACATAACGTTCTGCGAGTTGACGTCGTGGACATCCTTCCTTGTTCCTGTCCGGTGTCGTCAATTCGCTGTTATTCGCAGTCCGCAAAAACTTCAGTGGTTCTATCAGCTTCATTCTTCCTTGAGGGGCAAATCCCCAACCAACTTCATTCGGTTGGACACTTACGGAACAGAAGGTTGGGCTGAGTCAGTGCACTACATTATTGATGGCAGGCATCGCGTAACCCCTACTATAAGTCTGCGGTCGCTTAACTCTAATCCTAATCACCAATAAACAGTATTGATGACTGACATCGATTACAACGGAGACGATGCCCTTGGCTGAAAGAACGACTTCCTTCAGCACAAACTGACAAATATGCTTCCACCAAACCGTCAATTAGCGATGTTAACTTTCGAAACTGAAGGATGAACTATTCTTAATCTTCAGTATAGAGGCCAGATGCCGTCACAACCTCTTCTTCAACTTACGGACCATTAATTCTGATTGATTTCTTGCGATACACTTTAGCGGTATCTGGACTCGACCAATGTCAGCTATCGGTTCTTGTCGTATGTTCGATATACTTCCTAGTTCATCCTGACAGTTCTCTATTCACTAATCGCGACCAGCCCCGGACTTAAACTGGTCAAAATCATGGGAACCACAACCATCCTCACTCGATTACCTTCACAGGGTTCACAACTGATTTAATCCCAGCGGATTGCGTCTAACGTTCCGCGAGTTGACGACGTGGACATCCTTCCTTGATTTTGTCCATGTCGTCAATTCGCTGTTAGCAGACGTAATTCACGGAAGCTCCGCATTAACTATAATTGTACCAATATAAATCTCAACTTACATTCTTTACTGCCAACCACCTCTGTATAGGTTCCATCCTCAATAATCCTATAATTCTTAAAAACTTCAAGCAGTTCCATATCACCATAATAATGAACCGGTTTATTCTTCTTAATCTCGTATGTGTTAGTTTCAAGCTCTTCTCCCAGGCCATAGTCTTCATCTTCATCCGAAAAAGCTGAAAAAAACATAACTCCACCTTCTTCAAGAACCTCACCACAAAGCGATATCAGCAATTCTCTATCATGTTCCATAAATAAATGAATCACGTTGTAACAATAAATAGCTGAGTATTTCTTATCAGAGAGTGGCATGTCGAATGCTGAACCATGATAATAAACTATAGATGGGTTGTCATTTCTAGCAATCTCAACCCCATCCTTTGAGTACTCAATTCCTTCTACATTGAATCCATTCGCATAGAAATAATTGGTATTCCTACCATATCCTGACCCAATAACAAGAATGTCGCTCTTCTTCAACTTCTTAAAATATTCTGATGCAATAAAAGCGGTACCACTGGCTTCAGATCCCCATACCTTACCAGCCTTAAATCTGCTATTCCAATAATCCTCAACCAAAACACTTACCTCCTCTGCACCAGTGAATTATGTCTGCTAACGTTCCGTGAGTTGACGACGTGGACATCCTTCCTATTTCCTGTCCATGTTGTCAACTCGCTGTTATGTGACGTTATTACGGAAAGTCTATTTATACTTCAACATATAGGCATTCATGTCATCCATTGTGTAATCCGTCTCTATATTATAAAAATATTCCATCCATTCTTGATTCATATCCTTTAATCTGCCTTCTTTTATTGACATCTCTTCTGGTTTGCTTGTAGTATCTTGAAGGTATACATAATCATCTAAGCTATAATTATCTACAATAAATTTACAGAATGAAATCGCTAAACTAAAACTTAAGTTCCATTCTTCCGTATCTAGTGGAAATTGAGGTTCAATTGAATTTTCACATAACTTACTAGCAATACTTTTGACTTCCTCTGAGTTAACTATTCCGTTCTCAACAAGATAAGATGCATATAAAGTTGCTGCTATATGATCATCGAAGCCGTATGTGCAATCAAATAGGTCGCCCCCAATTTCATATGCTACATATTCAGCTAGACCCTCGTTTAATTCAGGATTATACGCCCAACGTTCTTGTATAACATCGTAACTAACCATATGAACCATTTCATGACATATTGGATTACGTTTTATTTCCCCAGTCATAACCTCAGGTAAAACATATAAATTAAATACGACAGCATTAACCCCATATACCTCTGGTTCAGATATAGTAGCATGCTTACCTAAATTCGGTTTAATAATCAACTTTACAAATATATGTTCTATTCCACTCAGTGCATATTGATCTTTCCAACCCTCTTTATTCAATGTAGATTCCACCTCTTCAATATAGGTGTATAAACTAACTTCAAACTCATCACGGCTATTATATGGACCTGTTGAAAAGTCATAAATGCCCCAAAAATCATCGCCATAAATAACTTCTAATGATATATTCGTATCATCTTCATTTCCAATTGCTTTGGTGGATTCATTACTAACAGATACCTCTTGAAATGATGCATCAACAGTTTCGTTTGTAGCTTCGTTACTTGTACTACAAGATGATAATAGTAATATGATTATTATTAGCAAAAACATTTTCTTCATGATTCTTTAACCTTTCGAAATACTAATATTCTAACCAATAAAGTAGTAATAATGTCACATAACGTTCCGTGAAGTTGCGACGTGGACATCCTTCCTATTTCACGTCCATGTCGTAACTTCGCTGTTAGGCGATGTTATCTGTCGTCAGCAGCCATGCACTAAAAATCATATATAAAAAAGGATATCATAATCTCAATCGGCACCCGCATCCATTACAATGTTTCATCTTTCGTGCAGGTATTCTTGGATCTAAGGTTGTACCACAAGATGGACATCTATACATAGACAATAATAATATTCCTATGAAAACTCCCGACAGAGCAATAATACCCGCAAGTGTATCACCAATAAAAACTCTAAAGACTGCTATAGGAAAAATTGATGCGACCGATATAATTATCCCACTCCACTTGAAAATTAGTTTTCTTTTAAACCTATCAATATATTCAAATTCTTTCATAAGCTAAAATCACCTCATAATATTAAATCTAACTAAAATAGAAAAACTCACTGCCAAGATAAACATTGAAGACACAAAGTAGATTACTGCCAGCATCTTATTATTATTAATCACATCAAATGATGACAATAGCAACACCACTCCTAATGATGGAATTGCAATAATATTTGTTACTGCGGTATCCATTAATCCTAATAATCCAACAATTGACATAGTAACAACGATTACCGAGAGCATAATTCTCAATAAAAATAATACTCTTCTTGTAAAAGATAGCTCATTCCATTTATCCAATAAATTGCTCATAGCATCTCCCATAACAAAAAAAATAATAAAATTAATATTTCGTAACCAGACAGATAATATTGCCTAACGTTCCGTGAGTTGACGACGTGGACATCCTTCCGATTTCCTGTCCATGTTGTCAACTCGCTGTTATGAGACGTCTATACCGTCAGCCTCTAACAACGTCTAAGATCGCCGCAATGTCATCCTTATTACAAGTCGTGGATTCCCTCACTTGATAATCCTTAAATATAAACCTCTTCTCATAAGTTAATGAGATAACCTCCTCATCAATCGAGTAGTCTCTTATGGAAGACAATGGAATACTATTATTATTGATAAATAATATATCATCGTATATACCATCTGTCAGTCCCACAAATAAATATAAATAAATCCAGTATAGTGTATTGCCTACATAGAGAATCATCGGTGAAAAATCCAAGAACAAAAACAAAATCGTACTGAATATTACCACCCCTATTTTGTTACTCCTTGCTATAGACGCCTTATTTATCTTATTATCGATAGCATACATGCAATCATGTTTTGAGGGTTTGAAACAAATAACTGAATAAAATAGAACAAATAAAATTCCAACAATCATGTAAAATATTATTAGAGCACCTTCACCACCAACATAATTCAGTGGATCAAATCCTAGTATAAACTCAACAATAACATAGATAATTATAAAAGTGCCAATTCCAAGTACCATTGACTTTATTCTAGTTATATCCACTGTAATCCCTCCTCAAATAACCAGGTATAGATGTCTCATAACGTCCCGTGAATTGACGACGTGTGCCATCCATCCGATTAAAAAGGCCATGTCGTCAAATCGCTGTTAGCAGACGTATATAACGGAAGCACTCAATAAACATTAACTGTGCCTTCAATCGCTTTTAAGTATGTACTATATAAATTCTCAGTTACTCTCTTGAATTCCTCATCTAGACCAAGAACATGAGCTGAGTATGGAGGGCTATCATTCCATGAACCCATACCACCAAAACACCAACCTGAAGATACAGCCTCAATTAATCTGTGATTCAATTCAGGATACGAACATGAAATGTTCTTAGATATAATATCCTCTTCAGCTATTAACTTATTCTTAGCATTCTCAAAAAACTTAGCCCATGATTCTTCTTTTATATTCTTTGACAGCTCAATTATATCAGATAAGCTGGAAATCATAGTTTCCTTAAGTCCATCCGTAGATTCAATTAAACCTGACCTAGTAATGACAGCAGGTACGCCATATAGCTCTACATGCCACTTATTAATATACTCATCCCTGTACCATCTTCTGTACCAAGCAACCACTAAATCCTTATTGTCTTTAGTAAGAATACTCCACTTCGGTACACCATTGGCAAACGCTGACAAACTAACATCTTGCTCTTCTACCATACCGAGACTTAGTAATACATCCTTAGTATCAAATTCTTTGAGGTACTCATACCAATTAGTGACAGATGATGCAACCTCAGTAAACTCCTGGTTCTTACCTCTTACTAAACTTTCAAGAAAAGTAGGTTTTCCTTTAATGAAGAACCGTACACTTTCTGTATATTGAGGCACTACATAATTGTAACTTCCACCATTCAAAAACGCTTTAGCGTTAGATGAAATCTGGACTAGATCCAACAGTTCGCCATTCATAGAATCCTCCTTCTAAACCTAGTTATATATGTCTGCTAACGTTCCGTGAATTGACGACGTGGACATCCTTCCTTGTTCTTGTCCGTGTCGTCAATTCGCTGTTATTCGCAGTCCGCAAAAACTTCAGTGGTTCAACCAACTTCACTCTTCGATAAGGGGCAAATCCACTACCAACTTCATGCGGTTGGACTCTTACGGAACAGAAGGTTGGGCTGAGTCGATACTCTACAGTGTTGATGGCAGGCATCGCGTAACTAACATCTAGGAAGTCTGCGGTCGCTTAAAGTTAATCTTAATAAACAGTATTGATGACTGACATCGATTACGCCGGCGACGATACCCTTTGCTGAAAGAACGACTTCCTTCAGCACAACCTGACAACTCTGCTTCCACCAAACCGTCAATTAGCGATGATAACTTCCGAAACCGAAGGATGAACTATTCATAATCTTCAGTATAGAGACCAGATGCCGTCACAACCCCTTCTTTAACTTTGCGATCGTTAAATGCTGATCGATTTCTCGCGATAAACTTTAGCGGTATCTGGACTCCACCAATGTCAGCTATCAACTCTCGTGGCACGGGCGATATACTTCGTAGTTCATCCTGACAGTTCTCTGTTCACTAATCGCGACTAGCCCCGGACTTAAATGGGTCACAATGACGGGAACGACTACAATCATCACCTGATAACCTTCACAGGGTTCACAACTGGTTAAATCCCAGCGGATTGCGTCTAACGTTCCGTGTGTTGACGACGTGGACATCCTTCCTTGTTCCTGTCCATGTCGTCAACACGCTGTTAGCAGACGTACAGCCCGCCAGCTCTGTACCAACTTCAATTCACAATCATCTGAAAAACACTTGGACGCTCATATGTGTCAGTAAAAGCAATTATTCTACTGTTCTCATCTCTATAAAATCTTGCAAATTTCGTTACACCTTCATACTCATACTCGATGATGCGTTCTTCTCTAGCATACTTAAGACTCTCTATAGCTTCTGTGATCTCCGGTAAATTAAACTTACCAATATTAGATCCAATTATTTCCTTATTAGGATGGAGCAAGATGATACCATTTTCATCCAAGACATAAGCATAACCCATCTCACTGAATGAAATATTCTCAATAATCTCGCTTAATTGCTCATCAACTATCTTATCTTCAAAATCTATCAGATACAGATCTGTCACAACAACAAATTCATATAGAGTCTCATCTAAATGTCTGGCATGCATATTGGGAATAAAAACCAGTCTAAAAGCTATTAGGATGAATATAATTACAATAATCATTACTCTGAAAAGCTTCATTGCATTCCTCCATAAACCAAGGGATGTATGTCTGCTAACGTTCTGTGAATTGACGACGTGGACATCCCTCCTTGTTCCTGTCCGTGTCGTCAATTCGCTGTTATTCGCAGTCCGCAAAACTTCAGCGGTTCAATTAACTTCACTATTCGGTGAGGGGCATATCTACTACCAACTTCATGCGGTTGGACACTTACGGAACAGAAGGTTGGGCTGAGTCAATAAACTACAGCGTTGACGGCAGGCATCTCTATAAATTATATCAAACTTTACACTATCTTCAGGTGCCAATTAACCCTCAGTAACCTACATTGATGACTGACGTCGATTACTTCGGTGACAATTTTCTTCGCAGATAGGACGATCCCAACTCAGAACACACCTGACAACTCTGCTTCCACCAAACCGTCAATTAGCGATGATAACTTCCGAAACTGAAGGATGAACTATTCATAGTCTTCAGTATAGAGGCCAGATGCCGTCACAACCCCTTCTTCAGCTTACGGACCATTAATTCTGATTGATTTCTTACGATACACTTCAGCGGTATCTGGACTCCACCAATGTCAGCTTTCAGTTCTTGTGGCACGGGCGATATACTTCCTAGTTCATCCTGACAGTTCTTTGTTCACTAATCGCGACTAGCCCCGGACTTAAATGGGTCAAAATGATGGGAACCACAACCTTCATCACTAGATAACCTACACAGGGTTCACAACTGGTTGAATCCCAGCGGATTGCGTCTAACGTTCCGTGAAGTTGCGACGTGGACATCCTTCCTATTTCGTGTCCATGTCGTAACTTCGCTGTTAGGCGATGTTCATACGGAAACAGCCACCTAAGACTATAAATTTGGAATCACCTTCTATTGAGTAATCTATCAATCACTTTCTTATCACAATAATCTAGAATCAACTGTTCACAATCATCTAGCATAATTCCCGTTATATAATTATAAATGTTTCCTCGTAGCCATTCATGACTCTCGATAAAATCATAAGTGTGCATATGAGGATCTTCAGTTCCAATAACTACATTACGAATATCCGCCATTACTATTGTTCCAATACACATTAAACATGGTTCAGCAGTTGTATAAATAATACACTCTTTACCGTACTTCCTAAGATACTGAGCATTCTCCATAACAAGACAATTCTCTGCATGATGTACTTTACTATTTTGTGTATTCCACTTATTAGATGACTTTGCAATTATATCTCCATTATGAACTAATACTGCTCCAATTGGCTTGTCTCCTCTTTCACCAGCAATTCTCGCCTCTTTAATGGCAAATTTCATGAAATATTCATGATTATAATCACTTATATCCCTCAACTCATTCATTATAATTACCTTTTATTAAAACTAGTATGAATGTCGCCTAACGTTCTGCGAGTTGACGTCGTGGACATCCTTCCTTGTTCCTGTCCGGTGTCGTCAATTCGCTGTTATTCGCAGTCCGCAAAAACTTCAGTGGTTCTATCAGCTTCATTCTTCCTTGAGGGGCAAATCCGCAACCAACTTTATTCGGTTGGACACTTACGGAACAGAAGGTTGGGCTGAGTCAATACACTACATTGTTGATGGCAGGCATCGCGTAACCCCTACTATAAGTCTGCGGTCGCTTAACTCTAATCCTAATCACCAATAAACAGTATTGATGACTGACATCGATTACAACGGCGACGATACCCTTGGCTGAAAGAACGACTTCCTTCAGCACAACCTGACAACTCTGCTTCCACCAAACCGTCAATTAGCGATGTTAACTTTCGAAACCGAAGGATGAACTATTCAAAAACATCAGTATAGAGGCCAGATGCCGTCACAACCCCTTCTTTAGCTTACGGACCATTAATTCTGATTGATTTCTCGCGATACACTTTAGTGGTATCTGGACTCCACCTATGTCAGCTTTCAGTTCTTGTGGCACGGGCGATATACTTCCTAGTTCATCTTGACAGTTCTCTATTCACTAATCGCGACTAGCCCCGGGCTTAAATGGGTCAAAATGATGGGAACCACAACCTTCATCACTTGATCACCTACACAGGATTCACAACTTGTTAAATCCCAGCGGATTGCGTCTAACGTTCCGTGAATTGACGACGTGGACATCCTTCCTTGTTCTTGTCCATGTCGTCAATTCGCTGTTAAGCGCTGTATTCACCGTCATATCTCGATACACTACATTTTTTTCAAATAACCTAAATTACTAATTCATATTAGGTATATACCAAAATAGTTCTCCAGATACATTCTGAACTATCATTGCCTCCTTAGGTACAGTCTTAATAGTCTGAATTATACTATGTATATCTAGCACACTAAAAAGGCAATTCATATATGCTACTGTGAATAGAAAAGTTGAATTAAATCCCGCATCATCGAAAAATAAAAACCAGCCAATCATTGGCAATACACCTAATAACAATAATGGTAATAATGCAATTACAATAAACCTAGACCGATTAACTTCCGCATCAGAATATACATATCCACCTTTCCAAGTCAAATGAATGACTTTACGAGTGTTCATCGGAAATGCCGTCGCATGTATAAACTCATGTGGTAAAAACATCAAAAAACTAAATGCTAATGCCCACAAATTTATTAGTTCTGAAAAATTGTAACCAGATTTCAAGTCCACCAAAATAACGAGTACAATGTATAAAGGAGTCATGAACAAAAAATACATTCTCAGATACCTACACTCCTTAAACTTAGTATAACTTCCATCTAATTCATTACCTTCATTATCCCTCTGATCGTTTAACTTCAAATTTATACTCATTGAAATGATAGCCTTTCAAAATTATTTAGGACACGTGTACACAGGTGAATATGGCGCTTAACGTTCTGTGAATTGACGTCGTGGACATCCTTCCTTGTTACTGTCCGGTGTCGTCAATTCGCTGTTATTCGCAGTCCGCAAAAACTTCAGTGGTTCTATCAGCTTCACTATTCGATGAGGGGCAAATCCGCAACCACCTTTATTCGGTTGGACACCTACGGAACAGATGGTTGGGCTGAGTCGATACACTACATTGTTGATGGCAGGCATCGCGTAACCCCTACTATAAGTCTGCGGTCGCTTAACTCTAATCCTAATCACCAATAAACAGTATTGATGACTGACATCGATTACTTCGGCGACAATACCCTTGGCTGAAAGAACGACTTCCTTCAGCACAAACTGACAACTCTGCTTCCACCAAACCGTCAATTAGCGATGTTAACTTTCGAAACTGAAGGATGAACTATTCATAATCTTCAGTATAGAGGCCAGATGCCGTCATAACCCCTTCTTTAACTTACGGACCATTAATTCTGATTGATTTCTTGCGATAAACTTCAGCGGTATCTGGACTCCACCAATGTCAGCTATCAACGCTTGTGGCGCGAATGATAAACTTCCTAGTTCAGCCTGACAGTTCTCTGTTCACTAATCGCGACTAGCCTCGGACTTAAATGGGTCAAAATGATGGGAACCACAACTTTCATCACTTGATCACCTAAACAGGGTTCACAACTTGTTAAATCCCAGCGGATTGCGTCTAACGTTCCGTGAATTGACGACGTGGACATCCCTCCTTGTTCCTGTCCGTGTCGTCAATTCGCTGTTATTCGCAGTCCGCAAAAACTTCAGTGGTTCAATCAACTTCACTCTTCGATTAGGGGCAAATCCACTACCAACTTCATGCGGTTGGACTCTTACGGAACAGAAGGTTGGGCTGAGTCGATACTCTACAGTGTTGATGGCAGGCATCGCGTAACTAACATCTAAGAAGTCTGCGGTCGCTTAAAGTTAATCTTAATGAACAGTATTGATGACTGACATCGATTACCTCGGTGACGATACACATGGCTGAAAGAACGACTTCCTTCAGCACAACCTGACAACCCTGCTTCCACCAAACCGTCAATTAGCGATGATAACTTCCGAAACTGAAGGATGAACTATTCATACCCATCAGTATAGAGGCCAGATGCCGTCACAACCCCTTCTTCAACTTACGGACCATTAATTCTGATTGATTTCTAGCGATACACTTTAGCGGTATCTGGACTCCACCAATGTCAACTATCAACGCTTGTGGCACGGACGATAAACTTCCTAGTTCATCCTGACAGTTCTCTGTTCACTAGTCGCGACTAGCCCGGACTTAAACGGGTCGAAATGATGGGAACCACAACCTTCATCACTCGATAACCTTCACAGGGTTCACAACTGGTTAAATCCCAGCGGATTGCGTCTAACGTTCTGTGAATTGACGACGTGGACATCCTTCTTTGTTCCTGTCCGTGTCGTCAATTCGCTGTTATTCGCAGTCCGCAAAAACTTCAGTGGTTCAATCAACTTCACCCTTCGATAAGGGGCAAATCCACTACCAACTTCATTCGGTTGGACTCGCACGGAACAGAAGGTTGGGCTGACTCGATACTCTACAGTGTTGATGGCAGGCATCGCGTAACTAACATCCAAGAAGTCTGCGATCGCTTAAAGTTAATCTTAATGAACAATATTGATGACTGACATCGATTACTTCGGTGACTATACACTTGGCTGAAAGAACGACTTCCTTCAGCACAACCTGACAACTCTGCTTCCACCAAACCGTCAATTAGCGATGTTAACTTTCGAAACTGAAGGATGAACTATTCATAATCTTCAGTATCGAGGCCAGATGCCGTCATAACCCCTTCTTTAACTTACGGACCATTAATTCTGATTGATTTCTTGCGATAAACTTCAGCGGTATCTGGACTCCACCAATGTCAGCTATCAACGCTTGTGGCGCGAATGATAAACTTCCTAGTTCAGCCTGACAGTTCTCTGTTCACTAATCGCGACTAGCCCCGGACTTAAATGGGTCAAAATGACGGGAACCACAACTTTCATCACTTGATAACCTTCACAGGGTTCACAACTGGTTAAATCCCAGCGGATTGCGTCTAACGTTCCGTGAATTGACGACGTGGACATCCTTCCTTGTTCTTGTCCGTGTCGTCAATTCGCTGTTATTCGCAGTCCGCAAAAACTTCAGTGGTTATATCAGCTTCACTCTTCGTAGAGGGGCAAATCCCCAACCACCTTTATTCGGTTGGACACTTACGGAACAGAAGGTTGGGCTGAGTCAGTGCACTACTTTGTTGATGGCAGGCATCGCGTAACCCCTACTATAAGTCTGCGGTCGCTTAACTCTAATCCTAATCACCAATAAACAGTATTGATGACTGACATCGATTACAACGGCGACGATACCCTTAGCTGAAAGAACGACTTCCTTCAGCACAACTTGACAACCCTGCTTCCACAAAACCGTCAATTAGCGATGTTAACTTTCGAAACTGAAGGATGAACTATTCAAAAACATCAGTATAGAGGCCAGATGCCGTCACAACCCCTTCTTCAACTTACGGACCATTAATTCTGATTGATTTCTTGCGATACACTTCAGCGGTATCTGGACTCCACCAATGTCAGCTTTCAGTTCTTGTAGCACGGGCGATTTACTTCCCAGTTCATCCTGACAGTTCTCTGTTCACTAATCGCGACTAGCCCCGGACTTAAATGGGTCAAAATGATGGGAACCACAACCTTCATCACTTGATAACCTACACAGGGTTCACAACTGGTTGAATCCCAGCGGATTGCGTCTAACGTTCTGCGAGTTGACGTCGTGGACATCCTTCCTTATTCTTGTCCGGTGTCGTCAATTCGCTGTTATTCGCAGTCCGCAAAAACTTCAGTGGTTCTATCAGCTTCACTCTTAGGAGAGGGGCAAATCCGTGACCAACTTCATGCGGTTGGTGAACTTACGGAACCGAAGGTTGGGCTGAGTCGATACACTACAGCATTGACGGCAGGCATCTCTATAAATTATATCAAACTTTACACTATCTTCAGGTGCCAATTAACCCTCTATAACCTACATTGATGACTGACGTCGATTACTTCGGTGACAATGCTCTTCGCAGATAGGATGATCACAACTCAGAACATACCTGACAGCACGCTCCAAGCCAAACCGTCAATTAGCGATGATAACTTTCGGAACTGAAGGATGAACTAATCAAAAACTTCAGTATAGAGGCCAGATGCCGTCACAACCCCTTCTTCAACTTACGGACCATTAATTCTGATTGATTTCTCGCGATAAACTTTAGCGGTATCTGGACTCCACCAAAATCAGCTATCAATGCTTGTGGCACGGGCAATAAACTTTCTAGTTCATCCTGACAATTCTCTATTCACTAATCGCGAGCAGCCCCGGACTTAAACGGGTCAAAATGATGGGAACCAGAACAATCCTCACTTGATAACCTTCACAGGGTTCACAACTGTTTAATCCCTAGCGGATTGCGTCTAACGTTCCGTGAAGTTGCGACGTGGACATCCTTCCTATTTCCTGTCCATGTCGTAACTTCGCTGTTAGATGCAGTATAATTCCGCACCCATCCAGTGAACTTCTGCTTGAACCAATAGCTATATCAATCGAATTCATCCCAACTCAATCTACCATCACCATCAATTGGTATCATCTCTCCTAAGTATTTAGGCTTCGAATTTGATATAACGTCAATGAACGCTTTAACTCGAGACAGTGCTTCTCGTAAAAACCATTTAAACTGTAAAATCCGCTTATACTTTTCTTGATTCACTGAATATCCCACTGCATCAATTCCTAACTCTCTAGCAATATAGACTGCTCTTTGAATATGGAATTCTTGTGTCACAATTACCGCTGATTCTATTCCGAAAATCTCTATTGCTCGATACATACTGTCATACGTATCAAAGCCCGCATGATCTAAAAAAATATCTTCTTCGCTGATATCGCTATTGTCCAGTACATAGCCTCGCATACCATTAACTTCATCATAGTTGACTTTACCGTGGTCTCCAGACAACAGAATTTTATTTGATATGCCATTAGTATATAAATTTATTCCATCCTTAACTCTATCCTCAAGTACAAGCGAAAGATTATCTCCTCTGACATAAGCACCTAATACAATTATTGCTTGAGATTCTGGCAGCTCAGCCATATCAGTGTATATATAATTTGATGTCTTCCATAAAATCAATAGATTCACAGCAACAATAATTATTGCCGTAAACACACCCAACTTAAAAAGCAAAAAAATGGGCTTTCTCACCTTATTTATAATACCTAAAGAGTAGTCCAAAACACTTTATCCCCCTATTTCATTACCCAGGAATTATATTGCATCTAACGTTCCGTGAATTGACGACGTGGACATCTTTCCTTGTTCCTGTCCATGTTGTCAATTCACTGTTATGTGACGTATTCTCGGACTTTATCTTGCGACACCCCTATTCCGAAATAAGCTATATTTCTTAAGACTCAAATAGTATCTATAAGTGTGTGTAATAGGATGCATGGGGTCAATGACTTTGATTCTATATAAAGCTTCCCAAATACATAACCCATAAAGACTTGTACTGAACACTTAAGTAAACTGATAATTAATATATACTCATAATTATTGACATGTACTATCCCAAATAATAGCGCCTGAATTATATTAGCTCTTTTCATGTTAATCCCTAACGAGAGTAAACATGTGAATAGCAATCCTCAAAAATCAACTCTTCAACAAAGCTTGGATATAATAGGTGCAATACAAAGCTTTTAAAAACTAATCCTGGAGTCATATCAAAATCAACAAATAATGCATAAAAATCCACTAAAATAAATACTATGAAAACTACTAGAATATCTATCCTTCGGATATTCCAATTGAAATCATTAAATTTTAGCCCAAATATATACATTAAAAAAACTGTTAGAAATGATGGTAACTGGTAATATAGTCTTATTTGATTATTAGTGAGTCCGCTAAGTCCTATAATCCCACTTATTATCACTAGTAAATACCACGCGCCAAACACCAATATAAAGGCTTTAAGAAAACGTCGATCAACTACTAGCTCATTATTATTGTCACCTAATTTTTCCCCAAGTAACAACAAAAGTAAAAACACCAGCAAAAAAAACATAATCTGATTTGTGGCGACTAGTCCAATAATCACAAAACATATAGATAGAAAAACAATATCATTTCTCAATAAATATTTTATCATCAGTTTCCCCTACTTATTATTTTGATTTAATTCTAAACAATCTATGCTCAATCGCGACAACCAACGAGAGAATATGTCACATAACGTTCCGCATGTTGACGACGTGGACATCCCCCCGAGTTATTGTCCATGTTGTCAACATGCTGTTATGTGAAGGAATTGATGGAAGTTATAGAAAAACTTAATTATTCTCCTCATAATCAAGTATCTCTCCATTAACCGTACCATGTCCGCCATATGCTTTCTGAGTTGCTTTCCACACACTTGCTGGAGCAACCGGAATTTTCTTTGATATATTATCCCATCGAGTTCTGACAGACTGAATTTCTTCACGTGTTACTTCTTCCGTACAAGCTTCCAATTCTTCAATCTCTCTTCTTATTGAAGCATACTCACTTCCAGCTTCATGATGTCTCTGTGCTAATTCACTATATTTAAACCAAGTATGTAGAGACGCAAGTAATACTTGTACTAATCCAGAAAATCCTACAACGTATTGTACCCAGATTGGTATATTTCTTCCTACAAAAAAGAAGGATAATGACGTAATTGTCGTGGCTAATATAATTGTAGGAACACCCATAAATAAATTTGCTTTTCTATAATATCTTTCAGCACCATAATGAGAATCAATCCCTTTCAACGCTCTTCGTTTCCAGTTTTTTAGAATAACTGATATATTGTCTGTATTCAACTTTTCTCCTCCATTAACTAATCAATTCTTTCACATAACGTCCCGTGAATTGACGACGTGCACATCCTTCCTTGTTCCTGTGCATGTCGTCAATTCGCTGTTAGCCGCTGTAATATTCGTCAACTTACAGTTCGTAATAACCTAGACACAGATCTTCTGCGCGTGCGCATCATTAATTCAATTCATTATACTTACGACATATGTCATTACATACATTACTAGCAATTGACTTATTATACCCAGCGAAATTCTATCTCACATCTACAAATTTGTTCATCATTGACACTACGCGCAGCCATATTCAATTATTAATTTTTAAATATAAATCTCGAGACAATTCTATTATGTATTACATGGTTTACTTCCTCTTATTCGATCACATACTCATTCTCATAGCTTTATACTGCCACCAAATATACGTACTATCCATCATACACATGTTTCTAATTATTATACATGACTCACCTGGAATCTACTAAGGAACAATAATTGTAGACTCGACCTTGAATCCCAATATTAAGTCACCCGATGAACTCAAACCACTCTTATCTATACCTGTACTAAATAATATAATGCCGTTAATCTGAGCCCCTTCTCCTGAGTTCAGAATAACATCATTACAATCAACATAGTTCCTTTCAGTTATTAAGGATACGATGTTATCACTAAGCTGAGGCTCAACTGTATGTAGTACAATACTATTTCCTGTACCATTATATACATACATACTTAAATCTAATAATTGAGACTGTGTATCCTCATCATATCCAACACCATATGAATAGTCCCCAATCTCAACAGCATTAGTCCCTTCTTTTATACATGCAGAAAATAGCACCATAATAATAATTAGCAAATACAGATACTTTATACTTTTCATTAATCTTACCTCTTCAATGACCTAGCATTGTCTTTCACCCAACTTTTAATTGGTAAATAATCAATAAAGGACCATAACCTCGACCTTATAACCAGAATATTATGGCGGCTAACGTTCCGTGAATTGACGACGTGGACATCCTTCCGATTCCCTGTCCATGTCGTCAATTCGCTGTTAGGTGCAGTAATGACTTGACCCCATGCGAAACTCTTGGATTATACCAGGTACTATAACGTATCAAGTCCACGATTCAACCCGTTTATAGTCTGTAGGTGCACCTCTCCTCTTACCTGTCTTCTTATCTACTTGTAAGAACCCCCAATTGTATTGAGTAGGGTAAAGAGCACCATGAATTCTGTAATTCTTACTTATTCTATCTAGTTCACAAATACAACCGCAAAAAGTTATTGCACGGCCTTGCTGTACCTCTTCGTCGTATGGACTATGATCTGTAGACTTAAAGACAGTCGGATTCTTCATAGGCCTTAATCCTATTCGAATTGGATTCTTAATATATGTATAGTAATCTTCTCCACATACACATCTTTGATCCATATTCTTAAAATTAGATACTATGTGTTTGTTCCCATCATTATCAATAAAATACGCCATATGAGCTCCTCTAGTTAACCAATCCTACTGCAAGTGATTACGTCTATATGCAAGAGATACTCTTACAAAAACAATGAACAAGCCAGACCAAAAAGATATGTTCCATAATAATGAAAATGTATCACCACTAATGCCGAACCTTGGTAGTAATAATGCAACCAATAAAAATAGAAAACTAACACACATTAGTCCAATACTAATCCTCTTTAATAAATTATCATCCATATAAAATCTCCCTTCATAATCTTAGAGTTACTTCTTCCGAAAGTCATTATTGCGTCTAACGTTCCGTGAAGTTGCGACGTGGACATCCTTCCTATTAAAAACGTCCATGTCGTAACTTCGCTGTTAGGGGAAGTAATCAATCGTCAGTCCCCAACAAACTTCAGGTAGGGAAATTAATCTCAGCCATTTTCCCATAGTGGTCACTCGGAGTCATTCCATTACTTGGAATTTTCCCAATCAAATCATATTCAGTTAGCTCGGGGTTTTCATTCGGATATGGTTCTTCAAGAAGTATCCAGTCAAATCTCGATGGAACTTCTAACGTAGACATACCTAACCACCTTGGATTATTAATAAAATCAATTGTAGCTTCTAACTTTAGATCTCTTCTTAGACAATATGACTCTGCTAAATCGACCCACCATGCATCTTTCCCATTTATACTTTGCCGTCCTGTCAAAAAGCGATACACTGACGAGTTCTGAGTCGTGTTGAAATCTCCTAACATAAGCTTATAACCTTCACCACAATTCTCCAGATAATCTATTGCCTTCAACACCTCTATCTCACGATACGATGCTCTCTTATAATCTAGATGTACATTCATAATATTAATATACTTGCCATTAACAAAACACTTCACAAACATCAATCCACTATTATGCGTATCCTCATTATCATCCCAGTTCGTCCATGTAGCATCAATTCTATATTTAGACAGGATTGCCAGTCCCTCCTGACAATCAAAATACTTCTTCCAATATGTGTATTCATAATTACATTCAGAAGCTATTCTCTTAACTATCAGCTCATCATGAACTTCTTGTAAAGCAATGATATCAAACTTCTTACTTCTAAAAAGTTCAACCAGCAAATCCATTCTAAGTTCATAATTCTTATCATGATTCCATATGTTAAATGATGCAATTCTCATACCGATTTCTCCATTACCCAGATTGATTATTTCCCCTAACGTTCCGTGAAGTTGCGACGTGGACATCCTACCGATTTCTTGTCAATGTCGTAACTTCGCTGTTAGATGATGTTCTGACCGTCAGCTTTATGTACACCCTTAATTTACCTTACCCGCATCATTTAGGTATTCAGTCAGTCTTTCAGCTGAATCTACATCTTCAATATCCATTAAGATGTCAATGATTAAATTATGCAACTCTAAATCAACAAATCTAGAATCATCGCCTAATAAATCAAGCCCCTTTATATGTTCAGATAATAAATAGATTGCTTTATACATACTCTGGTCAGCATCGATTTCTCTTAAACTGGAATTAGCTACTTCTATTCCCGCAATTGCTTGGCTATAATAATATATTTTATCTTCCGGATCCATCGAATTAATATCCAAATTGAAAAGCGATATGACCTCATTCAAGCCGTCCTTAAAAGCCGACTCAGATTCACTAATTGAACGTTGTCTTTCAATTATAGTAGTCGTTAGAATTGCTGATTGAACAATTAAAGCAATGGCCAAAATCGTTATGATTGTTTTTGAACTTTTCATCCTTGTACCCCTTAATTTTATCTATATACAGGTCAGAATTTCATCTAACGTTCCGTGAATTGACGACGTGTGCCATCCTTCCGATTAGAAAGGCCATGTCGTCAATTCGCTGTTAGGCGTAGTTAATGCGGAAGTTTAAAACTCAACCTTCTGCTTTCTGATTTCTATAATCTTATCAAGCTTATCTTGTCTTTCATGTTTATAATCAAAGTAGCTATCTATTGTAGCAAGAAATTTGGATCTACTAAAATACCATTCAAATGAGTCTCCATTAGATTCAACTAAATAATCCCCTGCATTCCATGTAGGTACAGAGTGAAAAAGTAATACAATAACACAACTATATACCATTGCGATTTCATCATTCAGTTCTTTAAGTTGCATGACACCTTCAAATCCAATTGTCCTTCCTTCTTGTTGTCCGTCACATTAGACGATCCTCCATCAGGCACATTATTTCATCCAGGAATGAGGTGTGCAGGGATCAGTTAAGCACATTATCTGCACCTAATCCCGCAAGCTAAATCAACTGTGCCAAATACCGAGCACTTTCGCTCATCAAAGAAAAGCAGAAAAGCAGGTCACCCTGCTTTCCACTAAATATTTAAGTATGGACTTATTGCTTTTAGCGCATAAGTTATGCTGATTGCATCTGTTTCAGCAAGGTCCGGATTATTCATCATAAGACGTTCCAGATTCCAGAAAGTGTCACCAAAATCAGCAAGTTCCGAACTGATACCAAGATCGGGAATGCATAGATAATTACCATAGGCGTAAGAGCCGCATATGATATAAAAACCACTGTGGCGGGCCGTGACCGTTAACTCATATGGATTTGTCGTCGTTTTAAGATGAACTTTTCCCATCCATGAGGTGGACTCTGATTCTTCTTTGGAACAACTGTAGTCAAGAAACATGTTGTGCACCTCCTAGAGTTGAGTGTCATTAACTGCCTGCATAACAACATCGGCATTGATAGTAGAAATCTGCTGGCTATCACCTATGAGAAGACTTGCGTTACAAAGCTTATTGATCACACGCGGTGTTCCGTCAGCCGCATTAAGGATAGCTTCCAGTGCATTTTCTTCGAAAACCATCTGATGGCAACCGGCACCCTTAAGTTTATCGGCCACATAAGACCGTCCTTCATACTTGGTAAGTCCGCCAAGGTCGTAGTTCATGACGATTCGCTGGCGGAGAGGTTCATGGATGCCAAGCCGAAGGGTAGAATTGAGAGATGGCAGCCCAGCAAGAAGTATGGCTGCACGGTCTCTGGAATCCATTTCGAAGTTGAAGAGGATTTTCAGATCATTAAGAATAGCTCCGTTGATGTAGTTAGCTTCATCAATGATAACGACCGGTGTTTTTCTCTTTTCAAGAGCCAGATGTGAGATTTCCTCTTGAATGATACGGAAATTATCAGGCTTCCGGAAGGCGGGTTCGGCACCGAACTCCCGTACAAGATTCCTGTAGAAGTCATTGGCGGTAAGAGTGGAAAAGCTGGAGTAAACAACTTTGTACAGGGATGGATTCAGGTCTTTGGCCCAATGACGAATAACGGTCGTCTTACCACGTCCGGGACTGCCTGTAAGAATGCCAAAGCCTTTGGTTTTTACCAAATAATCCAGTCGGAAGCGAGTTTCCTTGTGCTCTGTTGTATCAATGAGTATCTCTTTTGAGTTTTTAAGAAAAGGATTGAATTCCAATCCATAACGTGAAATGTAGTTCATCATTCTTCACCTCGGCATAAGTGTATTTTTTCGCGTTTGATAAAAGCATTTTCATGTTTGTTTAAAAGACGAATTGGCGTAAAGGTACCGTCCTGCTCAACGATGAAGATTTCCTTCATATCAGAGGAATAACGCAGGCGAACCCGTTGTTTTGCGAACCGGCAGTCTACTTCATACTCCACCTTATCGATTGTAATGACACTGTCGATGGAGACGCGGCGATCTGTTTCCAAAAGGAAATGCTTATCGATTTCCTCATCAGAAAGACGTCTGATACGTTCGGGCTCTGAAAAGAAACGGTCTTGTGGTGAAGTCCCTTTAAGAGAAGAATGCAGTGTCCTGTTATAGGTGTCTACATAGGCCATAAGATTACCTCGAAGTTCATCCAGAGTTTTGAAATTCCTGATATCCAGACAGGCCAGCCATTGTTCTTTACAGGTGCGAAACCAACGCTCTATTTTTGCCTTAGCGGTAGGTTCGTAAGGGCGATCGTAATGAATGACTGAACCGGTACGGGCTGCCAGCAGCTCCATCTGCTTGTTTTTAAAACTGCTGCCATTATCGAAATTATACATTTGTGGACGTCCATGTTTTGCAACGGCGGATTTCATGACAGACATGACATTAACAAAGTTGTCATTGAAAAAGACATCGATGCCTACAATAAAACGGCTGGCGTCATCAATCAGAGCAATGATGAAAACCTTACGCTTTCTTCCATCCTCTGTTTTAAGATAAGGTCCGACACTGGCATCACCGCACCAAACCTCATTGATGTGAGGACGTTCATAACGACGCATGTCTTGATTGGTGGTGGTCTTTGACTGGATGGCGAGAAGCTTAACAAAACGATTGACCGTTGATTCAGACAGTTCGCCGGGTTTGATGCTACCGTTTTCTCGAAGCTTACGGAAAATGGCAGCAGAAGACATTCGCGGATAGTTTGATTTTAGATACATGATCTGTTCCTGAAGGTCTTCATCTAACTTCCGTGGTTTACCTGTATCTGACCTGTTTGATGGGATAAGAGCATCGAAGCCGTCTCTGTTATAAGCGTTGTACCAGTGTTTGATCGTTGCTGCTGCGAAATGCTTGAGACTGCCATCCGGAGTAAGAACGCCTTTGTCCGAGGCATCACGAAAGAAAGCCTCGTTGGAAGCATACTGGTCCGAAAGGCCTGAAATAAGTGGCGAGATGACTGAATAGCGCATAAGGGCTATGGCATGGGCTGTATCTTGTTTCATTGTAGAAACCTCCTTGTTTTTTCTTTGATTATAAAAGAGGAAACATGGAAGGTCGTGTCAGCTTATGTGGTATCAAGAAAGAGAATATTTGGCGTTCGTTTAATCTGCATGAACTGACGGCTAAAGGATGAAAAGCATCCGAAAACAAGCTCTCCCTGGGATGAAAGAGACAAGGCAGCAGAGAGTAATCTTTGGAGCCAATGACAAAAGTACTGACGAATGATATAGCGTATGTTGCTTTCATCGATTGAAGGATGTTCGTCCATTACCGAAGAGAAATCTTCATGAGATTCATGGCAGGAAATGATTTTGATGTGTTCCGAAAGAGCTACCCTTGAATAAGGGACGATGGATGACGGCAGAAGAGCGTGTGTCTTGCGACACATAGAACAGCAGACTCTGCAGATGCGCAAAGGCACCAGAGCATCTCCATGCTTGATATGACGTTTGTAATAACCGTGAATCGACAGACAGGCAGAATGGCCACAGGTGCAGGTCAACTGGTGAAACTGGAGATCACAAAGAACATTATTATATAAAACCTGTGAAACAGGATTGCATTTATCCGTAAAAATAGTTATCATGTGAGTTGTTATCAGTGAGGTATTCCTTACTAATGATGTCGAGTGGCAGAAATCAAACTTTGGACGGGGAGATTTCTGCTGCTCATATGAAAAGCAACCGACTCATGATAACACAAGAAGGTACCGGATAAAACAATCTGACGCGTTATGCAGCAGAATATTTTATCCAGTACCTTCTTTTATTGTGACTGATATAGATGATTTGTGGTGTGGGTAATTTGCCGGATAACACCTTCTGTATACAATCTTAATCGCTCTTCAATTTGATGCCTACTGGAATGAACATAATTACAAGTATATCCATACCATCTCTTAAAAGATGTAATAAAGTCAGCTTTCTTCTCTTCATTAAACATTACAAACTCAATATCTCTAATCTTTGTCACATTAGTGTCTTTAAGAACTTTCTCATATTCTTTAACTTGCTCCTCAATGCTATTCTCAGAATAACGTTGAGCAATGTAACATCCATTCAGAGATAATTCTAAGAGAAATCTAAGTTCTCGACGACATGAATTACGTATTCCTTCCAATGCAAGCGTCTTTATTCCGGCGATAGACTGATATATATCGTCAATAAGGAATAGAAAAAAATGCTTATCTCTCATACTAGCATTCTTAGAACAATTAACGTTTGTGAAAAACAAACATCTCAGCAATGAATTAGTTATATCTAATAGTCTAGATTCCTCGTACTTATAAGCATCTGAACTTAGTTCTTCATTTATATCTATACTCATATTAGCCTCCTCAATAACCTAGCATTAATTACGCCTAACGTTCCGCATGTTGACGACGTGAACATCCTTCCTATTTTCTGTCCATGTTGTCAACATGCTGTTATGTGACGTAAAGTACGGAAATCGCCAATACACTATATTCCTGCCGTGAAAAGTTGATTCAAAAACGCTTTTAGCCCTGGTGTTAATCGAACATATTGAGACGATACTACCACACCACTAATCTCCCATCGGCCACCAACCCTAATAATGTCGCTTTCTCCCCCAAGCCACCACAAATCAGTTGTATTAGCTTTGCCAAGCTCTGGGTGGTATGAATATATACTTAAGCAGCCATTATCTTCAGCAATCAGGTCGTCAGGTATGTTAGTTCCAAGTTTCTCACATAGCAACAATTGATCATATAAATAATGTATGTCTTTATTATTGTGTACATCTTTTACTTCTATATTATCTCCCCAATAAGAATAGGACATTGGATTTCTATATTCTTTAAAGGGTAAGTAAGTTATACCGTTCTCTTCAAATGTAATTGGATTAAAAAAAAATCTTCGACTAAACAGTGTAACTAATAATACTAAAATTACAATTAATATCCCAATTGCTCTATATCTTCTCAATACATATCTCTCCTCAATTAAAATGCCTTAAGTCAATCTATAATAAAATAGTACTTTATGTCACATAACGTTCCGTGAATTGACGACGTGTGCCATCCTTCCTTGTTCAACGGCCATGTCGTCAATTCGCTGTTATGTGAAGCTGAATACGGAAGCCTACGATTCACTCTTAGTTTTCCACCTAATAACTAGATTAGTCTTATCATATGCATTATCAGAATACAAATCTGACTTGTGCGGAACAACATTATATCCAGCCCTCTTACAATATGACTTGACAATACCAAGATAATAGTCAGAAGCTCTTGGATCAATTGTAATGTCTTCAATATATTGGATAGGGTCAAACTCAATAGGATAATAAGGAACTCGTCGTAGGCTTTCGTCAAGATCAACCATCGGATGTACATTCAAGAAGATAAACCTAAACTCTTCTTCATGCTTAAAGCTTGAACGCTTTACAAGCCCATCTCTAATAACACTTGCTCTACCCTTATTCATATGCGCAAATGACAATGCCTCTTCCAGTTCATCATAATAAAATACTTTCGCACAAAAAAGAACACGCGGATTCGTTATCTTCTCAAACTTACCTATAGTACTAGTAATCCTTATCCCACGATTATCACTTGAATATATTCGCCACATTGCATCTGATTCTGGCAACAGCGTCCAGCATTGTGCGTAATATTCTTCTGACCTATCATATTGTGGTACTTCAGGTTTACCGTCATCAAATATTCTTGGCAAATATCTCAGAGGAGCTTCCCAAGAATCCTCCCAATTAATGACTCGTGTGAAATGAGTCAGCTTGCTCTCGGTCATACTAATAAAATCTTCAAGTGAAATATATCTATATACTTTTGTGTCCTTTTCTATATCATTAGCCCAATTATCAATTAAAAACTCCTGCTTCATACTTCACCTTTCTAAAAACCTAGTATTCAGTTTCACATAACGTTCCGTGAAGTTGCGACGTGGACATCCTTCCGATTTCGTGTCCATGTCGTAACTTCGCTGTTAGAGGAAGTCCTGCGCGGAAGCTACCATGCAACTACATACAGTTCTGGCCACTTCTCTTTCCATCTTTTCACCTTACTCATATAAATTTCTTCTGTTATCTGAACTTTATTCGGTCTTATAACCATATTCATCAAATCACTTACACCGAATGGTGCACACAAGACAAGGTTGTCCTCATCATCAAGTCTAATCCCTAAAGCAGAAGCAGTCGTGGGCCAGGTTCTTATTGCATCTTCTACTGACATATAAGGATCAATATCATAACCAAACTTCTCTCTATACCATATATGAACTCTAGCCTCATTCGTTACATCAACTTCTAGCTCAATATCACCATACAGATTCTTTACCTTCTCTTCTAATGACTTCTCTGAATCTTCGGAAATGCAGGCATCATCATAATAGACTAAATCTATATCCTTTATTCCATACAAGTCATCGTTACCTAATAACTTATTCCAAATCACTTGCATTACGCAGCCAGCTCCAATATAGTAATCATCTAATTCAAGATTTCTTGCTCGTCTCATGATATCCATTAAATCTGTACTACTGCGTAACAACACCTCAAAATTATCAATATCTTCGTGATTGTCAACCAATATTAAATCTCCTCTTATATCTAGCGCAGGATTTCCTCTAACGTTCCGCATGTTGACGACGTGGACATCCTTCCGATTTCCTGTCCATGTTGTCAACATGCTGTTAGAGGATCGTAGCCGGATTTTTGCCAAGTCTATTGAGGCCTTCCTCAACTTGATCTTTAAATGGCTTCATTCGCAAATAGGCTTTCTTAGATTGATCTAGTTCATACTTCAAGCCTTTTCGTATCTCAGCATGGATATGAATACAGTTTCGCATATTATAGAACTCGATTATCTCATCTCTTAAAACTTCATCTATTAGACCTAGTTCTTCAAACACTTTACATTTTTCATCAAATCTAATCTTAGTAATGTCTCTCTTTTTCTTTCTTATGTAGTAAGGATAAACATCCTCGCCATTATGTGACAATACGTTCTTTAGCTTAGTAAGGCTATGTGTAGGAATACTAGCCTGAACTGTAGTTGGTCTATAGATAAGCTCTTGGACAGCAGATAAATCTTTAAAATACTCAAATAATATGTGATGTACGCATGCTTCATATATAGATGAATACATATGTATTTGTGTTCTTACTTGCGCTACTCTCATATCACTTGTTGCCTGAAGTCCTTCAAATATTTTATACAAATATCGAGCATTTTTATATTCAACACCTAATCGTTCTCTTAAATCCTCATCATCTATGAATGAAAAGTAGTCAATATGCCAATCACCTTCGGGCAAATCGTTTGTTATGTAGTTATTAATGTGATCAATCACTGGGTCTGAAAATGCCATATATCAAATCCTCTTTTCTATTTTGTAATCCATATTTTCGAAATCAAAAGGCTATGTCCTCTAACGTTCCGCATGTTGACGACGTGGACATCCCTCCGATTTCTTGTCCATGTTGTCAACATGCTGTTAGACGCTGTTATTACGCCAAATTAAGTGAGTTTATTCCACTTCATTTGACCATACATAGTTAACCTATAAAGCAATGGAAATCCCAACATCACTAACGGAAATGTTTTTAATGATTCCCATTTACAGAAACTTATTATAAATATAAGATTTGAAATGAATATAAACATATAAAATATACGTGCAAATTTTGCACTTCTTATTATATGTTTGACTCTCCAGCTCATATCCTCAGTATTAAGATCTTCAAATCGATCGATATAAAAAATTCTATTTATGAAAACTATTAAATTCGACATACAATTAAGCTTGAACACACCAAAAATAATCAAAACTGTTACTCCATAAATAAAAATTGTTATTACGTTATCCATAAGTCATCCCCTTCATGAATACTTTATTATGCAAAACATTTGCTACATCTGACGACACAAAGTAATAATTGCGTCTAACGTTCCGCGTGTTCGAGACGTCCGTCTTAAGTGCTGGAATGCATCTTGTTAGATGCTTATAATCACGTCCGTAGGATGTGGCTCTCAACCTTCACCCATTCGATAAACTTGCGCCCTTGCTTGAAAACGCTGTTAGGTGCTGTTCTCGGCACAGCTTTGCTTGACTCACAATTTCCAAATCAAGAAGTTCTTTCATCGTGAGGTAGTCGATCTGCCTCTCGATGAACGCGCAGCGACCCCTGAACACGTGGCGAGTAGACTCGATGCGCTTCAGCTTATATAGCACTCAATTCCGCCAATCAGTATCAGCTTGCGGACAGCTTCGTCTTCTTAACCTCACAGAGAATGGCACCTAACGTTCCGTGAGTTGACGACGTGGACATCCTTCCTATTTCTTGTCCATGTTGTCAACTCGCTGTTAGGTGCAGTAATACTCGCCAGCTACGATCAAACAACAATTTTTCCATAGGAAGCAACAACCTATAAATAAAGGATGTAAATGTACTTAAATAAAAGCATCGAAATGGATAGATTTGTCATCCTCTTTGAATTCTATAATCGTATACCGAACAGCTTCTCATTCAAGAAATGCACCAATATCTTTCTTCATAAATGCTAAATCAAAATAGCTAACTCCGAATGCAGCTCCCAACATGGGAAAAATGGCGGCCATTATATCTATACCTAAATTAAACAATCTATTTGAAATCACATTTGTAGCCATACATAAGCATGCAACTAAAGCAAACTTTTTCAATTTCTTTCTGCGTAGTTCTCTACCTACTTTTGTTAATTGATACATCGTAGTGGTAAATATATATATGATGTATATAACAACAAAGATAAAATATCCAACCAGAACTGCAAACCATGATTTAGAGTCTGTCAGGAATGCTATAGCAAAAGCAATTATCGAATACACGATTGCAATGCCAGTCATTATAAAGCTAATTTTTCTCATCATCACTCACCAATGTCAATCTATTGCTATTACAAAAAATAAATTTATATCTGTAAACCAAGAGTATTATTGCACCTAACGTTCCGCGCATTCACGACGTGGACATCCTTCCGATTTCCTGTCCATGTTGTGAATGCGCTGTTAGCTGACGTGACTTTCGGAAATTTAGAATTCCCTCAAACTTCCGGTATAAACTATGTAATACTGAATTTCTTCTCTAAAAGTGTCCAGAGATTTCTCTACTCCAACAATTTGAGTCGTGTCAACAACTTCTCTAGGAGCCCACTCAAACTTCAGTGTCACTCCATAACCACCTAAAGGGAGTTCTCCTTCTTCTACTAGTCTAATATCATAATTCTTATCCATAATATAAGTTCTTGATTCATCAGTACTGTAACTACCATAATCCCACGCTTTTATAGAGTAATATTCTGCTACTTCATCATTTGGAAAATCACTAATATCAATCGAGTTAATAACACTCCAAATATCATCAAAAAATCTTATTCCATTATCAAAATAGTAATCTTGATCAAGGTCATATATTTTGTGTTCAAATCTTATCTTATCTTCTCGATATCTTATTCGATAACTGTGTATAATCTCGTTTTGATGGTAAGCGCATAATAACCACCCGGCTATTCTCGCCCATATCTTTATGAGATAATTCCTCTAAAAGTTAGAGTGAATTACTCCAAGTTTCATTGATCCGCTTAGCTCTTGGTAGCTTTTTACTCTAACTCTCAACCGGGAAGGAGTAAATACATGGCTCATAAACGACGTACAGATGCTGAATGGATTAGCCTCATACAGGATTGTAAATCCAGTGGCTATCCAGATAACGAATGGTGCCGAATAAATCAAATCCCACCGAGCACCTTTTACAACAAACTAAAGATTCTTCGTGAGAAAGCTTGTGCCGATGATCTAAGCAAGCCTGTCATCTGTGAGGAACAAGCAGTTATTGAAGTAAATCTTCATCAGAAAGAACCTGCTCCAGTGAAAGAAACAATCGTTTCAAATGAAGTTGCGCTCCGTTTAAACGTAGGCGGTGTTACTGTTGAGATTCTTAACAGTGCTACTAAAGCAACGATCGAAAATACCTTACAATCCTTGAGGGCCTTATGTTAGGCGATCTATCTCGTGTTCAGAAAATTTATATCATTACTGGTAGAACTGACATGAGAAAAAGTATCGATGGATTGATGGCCATTATTCGTGACACTTATGAAATGGATCCTTATGCCAATGCAGTCTTTCTATTCTGTGGACGCAGCCGTGACAGAATCAAAGCATTACACTTTGAAAAGACGGGTTTCGTGATGCTATACAAAAGACTTGATAACAGCGGAAAGTTCCAATGGCCACGAAATGAAGCCGAAGTAAGGGCTTTATCCCGCCAGGAATTTCGTTGGCTTATGGAAGGCTTGTCCATTGATCAACCAAAAGCCATTAAAGCAAACAAACAAAAACGTGACTACTAAATGCTTTGTGCAAAACAGAGAAAATATATCAGAGTATTTTGTCTGTTTTTCAGAGAGTTCATTGTAAAAAGTCTCTTATCCACAGTTGTGATTCGCCATTCAATGAATCTCTTTTATGACAGACTTCAACTGTGAACAACCAAAGTTCAATCTTATGAATCATACAGATTTTCACCCAGTTATCCACGGTTTTACTTTGGTAAAAATGCCATATGTCAGCTACCTCTGGATTCGCTTATTTTCATGCTTTTCGCTATAATAATAGCAATAAAAGAAAGAGCGAAAATGTGATGAATCAAGCAGAACAAAAGGAACTCATTCAGCTGTTAAAGGATGCATTAGAGCAGTCGAAAGACAACAATAATTATCTTAGGCAGCAGAATGAAGCACAGCAAAACCAAATACAGGAGCTAACCCAGACCATTGCTAATCTTAACGAAACAGTGGAATACCTTAAGAATAAAATCTTCGGCGCTTCCAGTGAAAAGTTAAAAACAGCAGATGACGTAACACCGGGTCAGCAAAGCTTCTTCAATGAGGTTGAAGCCAGTGTCGATCCATCCGAGGATGAACCTACAGTAGAAACCATTCTTGGTGGCACTGACAAGAAGCCACGGAAGAAAAAGCGTACCCGTGAGGATTTGCTTAAGAACCTACCGATTGTTGAGGTTCTCGTGCAGTTGGCTGATGAAGATAAACAATGTTCCTTCTGCAGTACTGAGATGGTTGTCCTTGGTAAAAAGTTTGTCCGTGAGGAACTTCGCATTACCCCCGCTAAAGTGGAACGAATTCACTACATCCGGGAAACGATGATGTGCCCTCTGTGTAAAGAGGATGATGAACCCGTCATTAAAGCAGCCACTGTTCCAGCCCCGTTGATGAAACACAGTTTAGCGTCACCATCAACGGTTGCTCATATCATGTATCAAAAATATGTAAACAGCATGCCATTGTATCGTCAGTCAAAAGATCTGGAACAAATGGGTGTAGAACTTTCCAGAGCTACACTGGCAAACTGGGTGAATACCTGTGCTATGGATTATATGAATCCGATTTATGATCATCTTCACAAGTTGTTACTTGAGCGAGAATTTATCAATGCTGATGAGACCACTTGCCAGGTATTAAAGGAAGATGGTCGTGCAGCTACATCCAAGTCATACATGTGGTTGTACGCTTCGGGTAACGACGGATTGCCTCCGATACGGCTGTACGAATACCAGCCGGGTCGAAGTGGTGATTATCCTGTTAAGTTCCTTGGCGACTTTTCAGGCTATCTCACCTGTGATGGATACACAGGATACAACAAGCTGGTAGGTGTTACAAGATGTGGTTGCCTAGCTCATATGCGACGTTATTGGCATGAAGCCATACCGGCAGCACGTCGGAAGAAAAAGCCTAAAAACCAATCTGCTCTACCGGCAGAGATTGGTCGGGAGTATTGTAATCAGCTGTTTGACCTTGAAAAGCACTACGTGGATTTAGATCCAGACAAGCGAAAACAACTGCGCCTTGAGACAGAAGTACCTGTCTGGAAGGCTTATTGGGCTTGGCTTGAATCCGTCAACGCAACCGGTGGTAGCCGATTAGCTAAAGCTGTCACTTATGCAAGGAACCAGAAACCATACATGGAAAACTATCTTCTAGATGGTAGATGCTCAATCTCCAACAACTTAGCCGAAAACATTGCCCGTCCATATGCTGTTGGAAGAAAGAACTTTCTGTTCCATGACACGGTTAAAGGCGCTAAAGCCAGCTCCATCATTTACAGTCTCACAGAGACTGCAAAAGCAAACAACTTAAATATCCTAAAGTATCTCGAAACGGTACTAACCTTCATGCCTGGTTACAAGGATCAGCCGGAAGTTCTAAACATGTTAATGCCTTGGTCAGAGCATGTGCAGGAGAGGTGTAAAATTTAAGTCTTTGTTTTTGGAGTTGGAGTATTTTGCTATCATTTTATTGTAGTGAAATACTCCTGTTTTGTGTAGCCGGTTTATTGTTGAGCGCTTACTTTTGATGTTCAACCTTACTTAAATCTAATCTTATATACTCTATCTCACCACCTTTGTATGCTCCATATTCGAAATCATTAATGTAGACGTTATTATTTAGATCAATCTGTTCAGAAATAATCGAGTAGAATTCTTCTAATCCGTTATAAGAATCTAATACACCTACACTGAATAGCTCTTCTTTATCACTCTCCGTAAGAATAAGGATACCAAATAATGAAATTAACACAGTACCTAATATTACATGTATAAATTTTAATCTCAATTCGTCCTCCATCTTTCCATCATAACCTAGAAAGTCATGTCAGCTAACGTTCTGCGAGTTGACGTCGTGGACATCCTTCCTTGCTCTTGTCCGGTGTCGTCAATTCGCTGTTATTCGCAGTCCGCAAAAACTTCAGTGGTTCTATCAGCTTCACACTTCATTGAGGGGCAAATCCGCAACCAACTTTATTCGGTTGGAGACTTACGGAACAGATGGTTGGGCTGAGTCGGTACACTACATTGTTGATGGCAGGCATCGCGCAATCCCTACTATAAGTCTGCGGTCGCTTAACTCTAATCCTAATCACCAATAAACAGTATTGATGACTGACATCGATTACAACGACGACGATACCATTGGCTGAAAGAACGACTTCCTTCAGCACAACCTGACAACTCTGCTTCCACCAAACCGTCAATTAGCGATGTTAACTTTCGAAACTGAAGGATGAACTATTCAAAAGCATCAGTATAGAGGCCCGATGCCGTCACATCCCCTTCTTCGACTTACGGACCATTAATTCTGATTGATTTCTCGCGATACACTTTAGCGGTATCTGGACTCCACCAATATCAGCTTGTCAGTTCTTGTGTCAAAGTCGATAAACTTCCTAGTTCAGCCTGACAGTTCTCTGTTCACTAATCGCGACTAGCCCCGGACTTAAATGGGTCACAATGACGGGAACCAGAACTTTCAACACCTTAATAACGTATATGGGATCATATCTGTTACACTTATGGCGGATTGCGTCTAACGTTCCGTGAATTGACGACGTGGACATCCTTCCTTGTTCTTGTCCGTGTCGTCAATTCGCTGTTATTCGCAGTCCGCAAAAACTTCAGTGGTTCAATTAACTTCACTCTTCGATAAGGGGCAAATCCACTAACAACTTCATGCGGTTGGACTCGTACGGAACAGAAGGTTGGGCTGAGTCGATACTCTACAGTGTTGATGGCAGGCATCGCGTAACTAACATCTAAGAAGTCTGCGGTCGCTTAAAGTTAATCTTAATGAACAGTATTGATGACTGACATCGATTACAACGGCGACGATACACCTAGCTGAAAGAACGACTTCCTTCAGCACAACCTGACAAATCTGCTTCCACCAAACCGTCAATTAGCGATGATAACTTTCAAAACTGAAGGATGAACTATTCAAGATCTTCATTATAGAGGCCAGATACCGTCACAACCCCTTCTTCAACTTACGGACCATTAATTCTGATTGATTTCTTGCGATACACTTCAGCGGTATCTGGACTCCACCAATGTCAGCTTTTCAGTTCTTGTGGCACGGGCGATATACTTCCTAGTTCAGCCTGACAGTTCTCTGTTCACTAATCGCGACTAGCCCCGGACTTAAATGGGTCACAATGGCGGGAACCAGAACAATCATCACCTGATAACCTTCACAGGGTTCACAACTGGCTAAATCCCAGCGGATTGCGTCTAACGTTCCGTGAATTGACGACGTGTGCCATCCTTCCGGTTAAAAGGCCATGTTGTCAATTCGCTGTTAGCTGCTGTTCCTATCGGAAGCTCACGAAACACTTGAACAGAGCCTACTTTCTATTCCGTTGCTCTTCTACATATCTTCTTATCTCTTTGTCATTATTCGTATATAATCTATTAAGCCTATCCCTAGCTTCTTCATTATTGATAGAACCCAATGCCCAAATACACTTCCTAGCCAAAGCATAGCTATTGTCGTACTCTAAATACTTAAACTTACTTGTTGCGGTTAGATATAATGCATCTATTGAAATAGGGTCAGCAAAGTATTGTAAGTTAGATACAATATCTTCATGCTTAATATGAAAATCTGACTGTAGCAAATCACATAACAGAGGAACATATCCTTCGTTCATTGTATTGAATATACTTGCCAGAATTAGTGTAAGTTCAACTTCATCCTTATTCCTACTATTGTACGCAGACTCCAAAAGCATATATACCGAATCTGGATCATCAACCAAATTGTATGAAAAAGTATCAATGAACTCTTGGCGGGATATCTTATTCAAACAAAACTCCCAACCTACCTTATTATCTTCACTATTCATAAATACCTCCATAATGCTGAATCTTTCTATAAACCAGATAGGAATTGCAGCTAACGTTCCGTGAATTGACGACGTGGACATCCTTCCTTGTTCTTGTCCGTGTCGTCAATTCGCTGTTATTCGCAGTCCGCAAAAACATCAGTGGTTCAATCAACGTCACTCTTCGATAAGGGGCATATCCGCAACCAACTTCATGCGGTTGGACTCTTACGGAACAGAAGGTTGGGCTGAATCGATACTCTACAGTGTTGATGGCAGGCATCGCGTAACTAACATCTAAGAAGTCTGCGGTCGCTTAAAGTTAATCTTAATACACAGTATTGATGACTGACATAGATTACTTCGGTGACGATACCCTTGGCTGAAAGAACGACTTCCTTCAGCACAACCTGACAACTCTGCTTCCACCAAACCGTCAATTAGCGATGATAACTTCCGAAACTGAAGGATGAACTATTCATAGTCTTCAGTATAGAGGCCAGATGCCGTCACAACCCCTTCTTCAGCTTACGGACCATTAATTCTGATTGATTTCTTACGATACACTTCAGCGGTATCTGGACTCCACCAATGTCAGCTTTCAGTTCTTGTGGCACGGGCGATATACTTCCTAGTTCATCCTGACAGTTCTTTGTTCACTAATCGCGACTAGCCCCGGACTTAAATGGGTCAAAATGATGGGAACCACAACTTTCATCACTTGATAACCTACACAGGGTTCACAACTGGTTGAATCCCAGCGGATTGCGTCTAACGTTCCGTGAATTGACGACGTGGACATCCTTCCTTGTTCTTGTCCGTGTCGTCAATTCGCTGTTATTCGCAGTCCGCAAAAACTTCAGTGGCCCAATCAACTTCAGTCTTCGACAAGGGGCAAATCCACTACCAACTTCATGCGGTTGGACTCTTACGGAACAGAAGGTTGGGCTGAGTCGGTGCACTACAATGTTGATGGCAGGCATCGCGTAACTAACATCTAAGAAGTCTGCGGTCGCTTAAAGTTAATCTTAATGAACAGTATTGATGACTGACATCGATTACTTCGGCGACGATACACTTGGCTGAAAGAACGGCTTCATTCAGCACAACCTGACAAATCTGCTTCCACCAAACCGTCAATTAGCGATGTTAACTTTCGAAACTGAAGGATGAACTATTCGTAATCTTCAGTATAGAGGCCAGATGCCGTCACAACCCCTTCTTCAACTTACGGACCATTAATTCTGATTGATTTCTTGCGATACACTTCAGCGGTATCTGGACTCCACCAATGTCAGCTATCAACGCTTGTGGCGCGAATGATAAACTTCCTAGTTCAGCCTGACAGTTCTCTGTTCACTAATCGCGACTAGCCCCGCACTTAAATGGGTCACAATGACGGGAACGACTACAATCATCACCTGATAACCTTCACGGGGTTCACAACTGGTTAAATCCCAGCGGATTGCGTCTAACGTTCCGTGAATTGACGACGTGGACATCTTTCCTTGTTCTTGTCCGTGTCGTCAATTCGCTGTTATTCGCAGTCCGCAAAAACTTCAGTGGTTCAATCAACTTCACGCTTCGATAAGGGGCAAATCCACTACCAACTTCATGCGGTTGGACTCTTACGGAACAGAAGCTTGGGCTGAGTCGATATTCTACAGTGTTGATGGCAGGCATCGCGTAACTAACATCTTAGAAGTCTGCGGTCGCTTAAAGTTAATCTTAATAAACAGTATTGATGACTGACATCGATTAAAACGGCGACGATACACTTGGCTGAAAGAACGACTTCCTTCAGCGCAACCTGACAGCTCTGCTTCCACCAAACCGTCAATTAGCGATGATAACTTCCGAAACTGAAGGATGAACTATTCATAATCTTCAGTATAGAGGCCAGATACCGTCACAACCCCTTCTTCAACTTACGGACCATTAATGCTGATTGATTTCTCGCGATACACTTTAGCGGTATCTGGACTCCACCAATGTCAGTTTTCAGTATTTGTGGCACGGGCGATATACTTCATAGTTCATCCTGACAGTTCTCTGTTCACTAATCGCGACTAGCCCCGGACTTAAACAGGTCAAAATGGTGGGAACCAAAACAATCCTCACTAGATAACCTCCACAGGGTTCACAACTGGATAAATCCCAGCGGATTGCGTCTAACGTTCCGTGAAGTTACGACGTGGACATCCTTCCTATTTCGTGTCCATGTCTTAACTTCGCTGTTAGACGCTGTTAATCCCGTCCCCTCTGGACTAACTGGAAATTAAGCTGAATCTATATTATAATATAGTCATCAAATAAGGACGGTAAAACTTATGCCAACTATATGTATGTTTCGTGGTATCAAAGTATATATGAACTATAATGAGCATCAACCACCACACTTCCATGCAAAATATGGAGAACATGAATGTTCAATTACCATCAAGGAGATTGAAGTTCTCAGTGGTTCAATGCCGAACAAGCAATTAAAAATGTTATTTGGTTGGGCTGCTCTTCATCAAGAAGAACTTGAAGAAGAATGGTATCTAGCACAACAACAACAAGAACTCTTTCCTATTGATCCAATAAAATAAGGGGTGATATTATGATTCAATCCATACCTCATGATGTCCAAGAATACTTCGCTTCTGGACCATTTAAATTATTAAGCATTATACCAAATAATGACTATAGCTTGCTGTTACATTATAGTGACGGTACTACCAGAAAATATGATATGTCCGAAAAGCTATTTGGTGTTTTTGAAATCCTAAAAGATTTAGATAAATTTGCCACAGTCTTCATTGATGAAGATGGAAATATTGCTTGGGATAAAGACCCGGACATTGACTCTTCCTTAATCTGGAACAATCGAATAGACATATGCTCTGATTCAGCATATTTAAACTCTAATCCCTGCGACTAACAATCCCAGGGATTAATTGCGTCTAACGTTCCGTGAAGTTGCGACGTGGACATCCTTCCTATTTCGTGTCCATGTCGTAACTTCGCTGTTAGATGAAGTTCTGAACGTCAGCCGCCATAACTCGGTACTATCTTACTTTCTCCAGCCTATAATGGCCCTCATCATCTAGTTCTTTGACTCCATTTTTATACTCATAGCCCATCTTAATATAAAACTCACAAGCTGTAATTGATGCTGGTATTTCTATACGTCGAGCGCGTAAAAATATCTCATCAGATTCTAGGGCATTCATTATGAGTCGACCGATTCCTTTACCATGCAATTCAGGTAAAACAAATATAGTTCTAAGAATACTTTCTTCCAAGCTCCCCCAGAAGCTCATTATAGATCCTGCACCAACAACTTCATCATCTAAAATCGCAACATACATATTCGAATTATCTGCAATTTTCTTTATTCTCTCCGAGTCATAAGCCTTAGACAATTCTTCCATCTCTTCGATGGGATAGTGTTTAGCATTTACTTCCAAAAAATTCCTACTCATTATCTCAGCTATACTTGATGCATCTTTATCTATAAATTTCCTTATCAAAATATTCATAATACAATCTCCCTCATTCTTGCCAATACACAGTTCAGAATTTCATCTAACGTCCCGTGAGTTGACGACGTGTGGCATCCTTCCGATTAAAACGCCCATGTCGTCAACTCGCTGTTAGCGGATGGATTCTGCGAAAGCTGCTAAAGAACTACAACTCATTACTACAACCCTCTAGTAATTATAACGTATATGTTATATAATGTCATTAGAGGTGATTAATATGTATGAAGTAATCTATTTCACGGATGGTGATTCAAGCCCTGTTATCGACTATATGATGTCTTTATCACCAAAAGAAAGGGCTAAAATACTCCGTGAAATCGACTTGTTAGAAAAATTCGGCTATACACTTGGGATGCCACATTCTAAAAAAATGACGGGTACAGATGAACTCTGGGAGTTAAGAATCAAACTTGGTAGCAACAACCATAGAGTATTCTACTTCCACTTCATCGATAATAAATTCGTTCTTCTACATGCTTTCCGTAAGAAATCTCAGAAGACACCAAAGAAAGAAATTAACCTAGCACTTAAACGTATAGAGCAATTCAAGCAAAGGAGTGATCATAATGAATCATGAACAGGTAAAGCAAATGATGCTACAAGATTCCGAGGTGAAAAAGGAATATGATGCTCTTGCCCCTATCTACGAAATTCAAGAAGAACTCATAAAACTCAGGAACGAAAAGGGTCTAAATCAAAAACAACTAGCTGAATTAATCGGAACAAAGCAATCAGCAATATCTAGACTAGAATCTGGCAATTACAACCCAAGTGTTCAACTTCTTTCAAAACTAGCTCAAGCTTTCAACAAAGAACTTCATATCGTATTTAAATAACCTTCAGCCTGCTCAATTGAGTGGGCTTTCATCTTACCTAGCAGAATCTTTCCGCTAACGTTCTGTGAATTGACGACGTGGACATCCTTCCTTGTTCCTGTCCGGTGTCGTCAATTCGCTGTTATTCGCAGTCCGCAAAAACTTCAGTGGTTATGTCAGCTTCACTCTTCGTAGAGGGGCAAATCCCCAACCACCTTTATTCGGTTGAACACTTACGGAACAGAAGGTTGGGCTGAGTCAGTGCACTACTTTGTTGATGGCAGGCATCGCGTAACCCCTACTATAAGTCTGCGGTCGCTTAACTCTAATCCTAATCACCAATAAACAGTATTGATGACTGACATCGATTACAACGGCGACGATACCCTTAGCTGAAAGAACGACTTCCTTCAGCACAACTTGACAACCCTGCTTCCACTAAACCGTCAATTAGCGATGTTAACTTTCGAAACTGAAGGATGAACTATTCTTAATCTTCAGTATAGAGGCCAGATGCCGTCACAACCCCTTCTTCAACTTATGGACCATTAATTCTGATTGATTTCTTGCGATACACTTCAGCGGTATCTGGACTCCACCAATGTCAGCTTTCAGTTCTTGTCGCACGGGCGTTAAACTTCCTAGTTCAGCTTGACAGTTCTCAATTCACTAATCGCGACTAGCCCCGGACTTAAACGGGTCAAAATGATGGGAACCACAACATTCATCACTAGATAACCTTCACAGGGTTCGCAACTGGTTGAATCCCAGCGGATTGCGTCTAACGTCCCGTGAAGTTGCGACGTGGACATCCTACCGATTTCTTGTCCATGTCGTAACTTCGCTGTTAGATGAAGTAACCCTGTGTCAGTCACCAATCAACTTGATATTAGCCACAAATCACCTTAACTCCGCTTTTCGCTTTACAATATTCTATGAATTCCCCGTTCTCATCTATCACATTCTTCGGTATGATAATTGCCTGAATAGAACTCACATATAAATATATATGCTCTTCTAAATCACAAATCTTTATAATTGCGTTCCAGTTATATTTACCTTCTGAAGTTTTCGATGACCACAATACTCCATCATCATTTACTATCAATTTCTTTAATTCAAAGATTTCGGATGTATCACCTTCATTTATAAACTTAATGATCCTGCGCCGTGAAGTTGCCCACATGTATTTGCGAATAAAAGCTATCCAAATAATTGATGCAACAAGGAAAATTGACACTCCTAAAAGATCACCAAAATAAACCAATGCAAAAGTTATAAATATTGCCGGTCCAAGCAAAGTAATAACTAGCATGCTATTCTTAAATGTTCTAGAGTTTTTACTATGGTACATATTAAATTCCACATAATCATCCATCGCAATCTTGTATTCAAATTCAAACATTATAACCTCTCATATTTTCATCCTGGTACAATTATCTACGTACTCAATTGCACAGCAGGGTTATTTCATCTAACGTTCCGTGAAGTTACGACGTGGACATCCTTCCTATTTCCTGTCCATGTCGTAACTTCGCTGTTAAGTGAAGGAATATACGGAAGCTGCCTACAATATTAATTTTCTCGAATTGTTTCAGCATGACTTTCAATTGATGGCACCCCATTATCCTCTTCAATAACTAGCAATCCTCCTGAAATACCAAGATGAGTCGAAGAACTGACTCGTCCATAATAACCATCTAATGAAATCACTATATTGCTGTCATCAACAAGATTATCACCAATATACTCATGGTAATATGCTTTTGGCACTTGTAATTCAATTTGAATGTACTCGCCACTCTTTACAGTCTCTACAGCATTCAATGGTACTATAGAAGCTAGTTCATTCTCATCAAATTTATATGCAAGAGTAAATGCTAATGATTTCAGGTCGTATTCACTACTATTACTTATAATAAATTCATGTACGATACCAATATCATTAATTGTCTTCTGACTTTGTTCAATGCAGACATCAGACATCTCGAAATACGACTCTTGGGCTGTGTCAACTGTCCCAATATATATGAACCGGCTTAAAAGAGCCAAACTTAACAAGATAAAATTTCCAAGCAGTACTTTTTTCATAAGATACCTTTCATGAATTACAATCCCCAAATTGAGAATTTCGTATTAAAGTAGTATATTCTTTCACTTAACGTCTCGTGAGTTGACGACGTGGACATCCTTCCTATTTCCTGTCCATGTTGTCAACTCACTGTTATACGAAGGTATCCACGTTAGCTATACAGATCCTAAACTACTTTTGCACTATGTACCATATCTATAAGTGTATTTATTGAGAGGGCTAATGTTAAGCCTAATAGCATAAAGATAATAATATCATTCATCGCTGTACCAAATACAGTTACATAATTTATTTCGGATGCTTCATCCAATGGTACCACTACTTTAGAAAGTAATGCTGTCAGCGCAGAAACCGCTGTAAATTGATAGTTTGTAACCTTCAGTCTATCAACCCTAACATTTCTACCATTTCTCTTAAATTCTAAGAACCTTCCATACGGCTTCACTGTGAAAATACTATAGATAACAGGAAGTATTACTATTATTGCATAAGAGAATATGCTAACGGCTCCATGCCAAACATCTTGCATTAATAATGCAATTGTAGCAAATACAACATAGTTAAAAAAATGCACTACTATCAGCACAAAATTAAACTGATAAAAATCACCTACAGACTCCAGACTAGTATCATTGTATCCGATAGTGAACAATATCAATGATATAACTCCTGTAAATGCACTAAATAGCATTATCCAATCCCAATCTGATGAACCACCCCTAAAATGAATATACCTAAGAATCAATGCAACTGCCGCAAATACAAATCCATACTTCTTCATTATGTTCTCCTTTGATGTGATTTATTTAAATATCCTAGTGGATACTTTCGTATAACGTCCCGTGAAGTTACGACGTGGACATCCTTCCTATTTCCTGTCCATGTCGTAACTTCGCTGTTAGACGTCGTGATTCACGGAAACTTCGGATAAACTCAAATCTCGAACAAATACCCTTACATCTTTTGGATTCTTAAGTTCTATAACCTTAGAACCAAAGCTTCTTAGAAACTCTTCGTAACCGTCTCTTTTATTCTCAAAATCTCTAGTCCACTTGAACATAAACATCAGCATTCTTATATTTGACTTATAATGAGAAGACTCTAAACCTAATCGTTGCTTGATAAATCTCATCACAATTCTTTTCTTGCGAATCCTCATAGGAAGATTAAGATAAATGATTGTATCAGCCATATTATATATATCTTGATACGACTCTCTATAAACCCCTTCAAAAATCCAATCAGAGTTCACTGAATCAATATGACAAATCAACTCTCTCTGTTGAGCTGAACTCCGTTTGGGTCTCCCTATAGCTTCTGTGTCATGTGCCACTTGATCTAGTTCAAAAATAGGATAGCCTAGTAAAGAGTTCAACTCGCGTGCCAATGTTGACTTACCACTTCCAACTATGCCAACAATTAAAATCTTATGCATACACACTTCCTCCAAGCTATTATGAAACCCAAAAACAACATTCTACTTAACTAGTGAATCATGACGTCTAACGTTCTGTGTGTTGACGACGTGGACATCCTTCCTTGTTCCTGTCCATGTTGTCAACACGCTGTTAGCTGAAGTTAGGCTGGAAGCCTGCCACATTTCTCTCAAATTCCTCACCAGCTTCATATACCTTTTCTAATAAAATCTTGGGATTCTTAAATTGAGTGAAATCAGATAATACTTCCATCAAAATTGTCCCCTCATAATTAATTTGTGCCAGCTTCATCTCAAGTGGCTTAAAGTCAATAAACCCTTCTCCCGGAACCACATGATCAACAAATTCTTTGATCCGATCAGAAATGTGAACAGCAATAATTCTGTCGCCATATAAATCAAGCAAATTACATTCTCTTGGTCCGTCTACTTGCGCATGAGTTATATCATAACATAGCCCAAAGTATTCACTATCTAGTGTGTCAAGCAATCTTTTAAGCAAATCCGTTGCACTATCCGGATGTAAGTTCTCTATAGCAAACTTGATATTATACTTCTTGGATAATAGGATAAGCTCCTCTGATATGCCCATGATTCGTTCATACTTCTCTTCAACTGTATCTTCTGTAATATAAAAAGCAGAAGGATGTACAACAACAATAGATGTACCAACACAATTAGCTACATAACAACATTTATCTAAGATTATAATAGCCTCTTCTATATCCAATCGACACCCATGTATTGTATCAACTGACAATCCACTGGTTAGAACTTCCGCAATAAAACCTTCTGTATTATCTAATAATCCATTATGTGCATATCTTCCACTAGTTGAAAAACACTTAAAACCGACTTCCCTAATCATCTTAATCTGTTCATCAAAGGTTAAGTCATAATTGAAGCATGTAGAAACCGAAACCATAATAAATCTCTCCCTCTATAATCTCTGTAATAAACTAAGCCTAATTTCAGCTAACGTTCCGTGAATTGACGACGTGGACATCCTTCCTTAGCTCTGTCCATGTCGTCAATTCGCTGTTAGCTGACGTATTATACGGGAGCCTTAGAACGACTTAGGTCTTCCCCAAAACTCATTACGATTAATCTCCATAACTTCCCCATCCATACCTGTAATAATAACAGTCATTCTTCCATTAACTGTTGTTACACCTGATATTTTGACATCCTCTCCAACTATCAAATACTCTTCATTATCAAATATGAATTGCTTAGTCTCTTTTGGTTCGAGATGTAAAACAACTTGCTTCTCATCCATATCTAAAATATCAAAATACGTGCCATTATCGCTGTACTCTCTTGAAATGTCTAGAGAAAAATATATATCCTCATCAGAATAATTGGTTAAGTCAATTACTGCATTAAAATCTACAAGACCAGAACTTGTTGTGGAAAAGTCCATCATTGATTCTCTGCTATTATATCCAATAACAAAAACACCTTCTTTATTTCCCTTCATGAACTCTGCACTTGTATTCACAATAAATGTAAACGTTGTCAAAGAAATAATCATAACAAGTAAAACAAACTTGGTACTATATTCATAATTCTTCTGCCTTCTTATAAGTAATAAAAACGCAAATATAATCAACAGTGAATAAACTACCGTAAAATGCGTTCCTGATTGACCATTGCTCCATGATGCAAGTCCTATATATTGTAATATTATGTCACCTAATGCCCCTACATGCTTGGTTTCAATAGATAAAAATAAAACAAATGAAATTATTACTAATAACAGTATTTTCTTAAACTTGTAAAGCATAAAACCTCTTTCTAAAACTAGTATAATATGTCAGCTAACGTTCCGCGTGTTGACGACGTGGACATCCTTCCTTGATTCTGTCCATGTCGTCAACACGCTGTTAGCAGACGTTAATACGCAAGCTCCACGATTTCCTTGAATTTAAGCAAAGTATCCATAAACTTATCTGTTTCTTCAATATGTGGAAAATGAGCTGATTCTTCAAACGTTATATACTCCTTATATGGTGCATCCAATTGCATATAGAATGCTTCCGTCAAATTCTCAGGAACTAATTGATCATTCAATCCGCATATGAATAAAACTGGCATCGACAACTCATTAATACCCTGTGCGACAACATCTATATTGACTATTTCGTCAATCAATGTCTGCGCTGAAAATCCCATCCCCCGATTAATCAAATCAATATCCAACTTCACTTCGGTTGGTGCGCTGTCCAGGAGTTCAACAATATTAATCTTTTTGTGAAATGCTCCACCATGTTCAGAAACTCGTTGTGATATATAGGATGCTGAACTTACAGGACTTTCATATGGTGGTTTGCCAATTAATCGAAGTTGATCCAAAGCGTCTTCATCACCTTGAATGGTTATTGAATTCTCGACAAACTCATAGCCTTGCTCTATCGATTCCATGTAGTTTACGATTTGCGAAATTGCAATATAACCCTTTATTAGCTCCGGATACTTATATGCAACCCTTATACCAATATAACTCCCCCATGAGTGGCCAAGCAAATAAACAGCCTCTTTATTATATGTTTCGATTAGCCATTCAAGGACCTCTTTACAGTCCTGTTCAAATTGTGAAACATTCATCGACTCAGCAGTGATGGTCTCATCGTCGTATGACTTTCCTGTACCTCTTTGGTCCCAGTATACAATGATGTATTCAGATGAAAGGTTGGCATACATTTGAGAAAGTGGAATCATAGAAAATCCAGGTCCACCGTGTACCATCAATAATAATGGTTTTTCATAATCTTTAGCCACAACATATAAAAACTGTTCTACCCCACCTATTTCAATTAAATATTGCTCTGTCATAAATCCTCCCTCACTCGGAACCAAGTATTAATGTCTGCTAACGTTCCGTGAATTGACGACGTGGACATCCTTCCGATTTCCTGTCCATGTCGTCAATTCGCTGTTAGGCGACGATATCAGCGGAAGCTTACCTCATCCTATATGCAGGGATTCTATTCATCCAAATCTTCTAACCCTGTCGTTACATCTTGTTCAGGTACCTTCTTCAATACATAATAATCTGGTGTCATATCTTTATGAACACCATCAGAGCCATCCCACTCATAAAACATATACAATTCTTCTTCAATTTCTTGAATGTAAAATCTATTGACAGTATTGTCAGTGTGAATAATTACATCACCAATATACTCGTTAACAAATGCCATCTGTTTGCTATTAAGTTCAAAACCGACCTTATTGTTTTCAGTGAAAGTTATTCCAGTTAAATACAATTCTCCAGAATAGTTAACGCTATCGGCACTGAATTCACCAAAATTATCCACATAATCAACGGACTCCCATTCACCCTCTACCATCGCTTCATCTACCAACAAAAAAGGATAATCCTCAATGCTTGCTGTCTTAGTATCTTCATCCCAACTTACTTCCTTACCTAAAAACTCTGCAACTGCTCTTATTGGTACATATGTAGTACTCTCATATATAATTGTATCTGCATCAATATGCTCTCCATCAACAACCAGATTAACATAATTGACGTATGCCTCAATATGCGATTCTATGCTACCACCTGCATAAACTAAAACTGGTGCCATCATCAATATGCATACTGCACTTACTACTAAGTTCCTTACTTTTCTCATAAATACTCTCCTTCAAATCTATATGTGAAAGTTCATTGCAACCTAGCTGATATTGTCGCCTAACGTTCCGCGTGTTGACGACGTGGACATCCTTCCTTGTTCCTGTCCATGTTGTCAACACGCTGTTAGGTGCAGTATCATCGACAATTCGCCCAATACCAAGCTATTAATAATAGTAAAATACTCTCGAATCAAGTAATTCAAACGTATCCTCACTGGGGTTTGACAGGCTAATCCATTAACCTCTAACCCTTCCCTATCAGCTAATTCTAATGCCCTAAACATATGAAAATCGTTAGTGATTAGAAGCCCTATAGACTCTTCTTCAAAGTATTCCCCAAGCAAACTTTTACTAAATACAATGTTCTCCTGGGTTGATGTAGACTTATCTTCAAGTATAATACGATCAGGATTCACGCCATTATCCGTTAAATACTTTGACATTGCCTGAGCTTCTGTTATGTCCTCACCAGGTCCTTGACCTCCAGAAACAATAAATATGACTTTATCATCTTCTAATGCCACATCTACTGCTAATTCTAGTCTCAATCTCAAAATTGTAGATAACTCTTGACCTCTTAAACCAGCACCAAGAACTAAAATATAGTCATAATCATCCTCATCAGCTTCGTAAGTAATACCGTTATGAATTAGTAGTTGTACAATTAGGAATGATACCAAGAAAACTAGGTATCCAACATTCATAATCCTGTAACAGTATAGAATCCACTTGTGCTTATTCCGAAATCTTCTTGATACATTCCAAAACACCAAAGATAGAATGAACAGAAATATAATTACTGTTGAAAACGTTAATCCGAAACTGGTCAATAATATGATCGCTATTATAATCAAGGCAATTAATATGTATTCAATTATTCCAAACCTTGCTTTTCTCATATGACCCCTTTCGAAACCGAGATGATATTGCACCTAACGTTCCGTGAATTGACGACGTGGACATCCTTCCTTGTTCTTGTCCGTGTCGTCAATTCGCTGTTATTCGCAGTCCGCAAAAACTTCAGTGGTTCTATCAGCTTCACTATTCGATGAGGGGCAAATCCGCAACCACCTTTATTCGGTTGGACACCTACGGAACAGATGGTTGGGCTGAGTCGATACACTACATTGTTGATGGCAGGCATCGCGTAACCCCTACTATAAGTCTGCGGTCGCTTAACTCTAATCCTAATCACCAATAAACAGTATTGATGACTGACATCGATTACAACGGCGACGATACCATTAGCTGAAAGAACGACTTCCTTCAGCACAACCTGACAACTCTGCTTCCACCAAACCGTCAATTAGCGATGTTAACTTTCGAAACCGAAGGATGAACTATTCAAAAACATCAGTATAGAGGCCAGATGCCGTCACAACCCCTTTTTCAACTTTGCGATCGTTAAATGCTGATCGATTTCTCGCGATACACTTTAGCGGTATCTGGACTCCACCAATGTCAGCTTTCAGTTCTTGTGGCTCGGGCGATAAACTTCCTAGTTCAGCCTGACAGTTCTCTGTTCACTAATCGCGACTAGCCCCGGACTTAAATGGGTCACAATGGCGGGAACCACAACCTTTATCACTTGATAACCTTCACAGGGTTCACAACAGGTTGAATCCCAGCGGATTGCGTCTAACGTTCCGTGAATTGACGACGTGGACATCCCTCCTTGTTCTTGTCCGTGTCGTCAATTCGCTGTTATTCGCAGTCCGCAAAACTTCAGCGGTTCAATTAACTTCACTATTCGGTGAGGGGCAAATCTGCTACGAACTTCATGCGGTTGGACACTTACGGAACAGAAGGTTGGGCTGAGTCGATACACTACAGCGTTGACGGCAGGCATCTCTATAAATTATATCAAACTTTACACTATCTTCAGGTGCCAATTAACCCTCTACAAACTACATTGATGACTGACGTCGATTACTTCGGTGACAATGTTATTCGCAGATAGGACGATCCCAACTCAGAACACACCTGACAAATCTGCTTCCACCAAACCGTCAATTAGCGATGATAACTTCCGAAACTGAAGGATGAACTATTCAAAAACATCAATATAGAGGCCAGATGCCGTCACAACCCTTTCTTCAACTTTGCAATCGTTAAATGCTGATTGATTTCTCGCGATACACTTTAGCGGTATCTGGACTCCACCAATGTCAGCCTTCAGTTCTTATAGCACGGACGATAAACTTCCTAGTTCAGCCTGACAGTTCTCTGTACACTAATCGCGACTAGCCCCGGACTTAAACGGGTCGAAATGATGGGAACCACAGCCTTCATCACTCGATAACCTTCACAGGGTTCACAACTGGTTAAATCCCAGCGGATTGCGTCTAACGTTCTGTGTGTTGACGACGTGGACATCCTTCCTTGATTCTGTCCATGTCGTCAACACGCTGTTAGGGGATCGTAGACAATCGTCAGCTCAGAATAACCTTAAATGTGTGCCAATATCCTCAATCTCTTGTATCTATGCCAAACATTCGAGTTTGTATGCACTCTGAATACTACCATCTACAAACCTTTGCTTCTCATACTCTTCTACAATCTTAAAACCGCACTTTCTATAACAGTTAATCGCTCTAGTGTTCGTAGCACGTACATTCAAATATACCTTCATCAAATGTAGTTCATCAAAAGCCAATCCCAATACTTCACGGATAGCCTTCTCTCCAAGCCCTTTACCTCTATGTTCTTCAGAAATAATATATATGCCTAGCTTTCCATCAATAGCTGTAATATCCTCTAACCACAGAAGTCCAATATCCTTAAATTCTTCGACTATCGCGAACATCTTCAGACTTCCATCCGGTCTACCTCCATCTCTAAGAATCCTCGGCATTGTATGCGACATAAAAAGATGCAAATCCGAATCATCTTCTATAGTAAAATAACCTGGGTAGTCATCATAATCAATTAATCTCAAACTCAATAATCATACCTCCAAAGTTGATAACAATATCACTATAATCATGGGGTGACAATTAGTAAACAGATTGGCTATGTCCCCTAACGTTCCGCGAGTTGACGACGTGGACATCCTTCCTTGATTCTGTCCATGTCGTCAATTCGCTGTTAGTGGACGTTGTACTTCGTCAGCCTCGCAAATCCTTCACCTTCGTCAATTGCCATTCTCAATCTCTATTAAATTATCTTCTGCTGTTCCCGATTGCTCTTCTTCAATTTCTTCACTATCATCGTAATATATCACCATCTTACAACTACATAGAGTGAATCTAGTGGGTACTATCTACAGCATCTTTATACAGATCATCGACAATATATAAAGCTTCTGATTTTTCCACGATGCCATCTAAACAAAAATGTTCTCATAGTCAATCTGACAACCAGGAGTGTTCTTATAATATACCTGTATCGCGCCTTCACGCTCACACTTCTATGCCAATTCATCGTACAATCCAATCAAATCATCATAACCCTTATCCATCCCATGTAATCATTTAGTTAAGGTCATAGCTGATCCTTTAGATCAATGCCTTCAAAATAAAGTCCCAAATCTGCTAGTAATATAGGTTTACCATATGCCTTTATTATTCTTACAACTTAATACGTACGTTTTTCAAAAGTATCTCAGCTAATCAATCCGGTTCGATTGTATCAGTCCCTATCGGTCTAAGGCCAATTACATTCATACCAAAACCTTCGGGCTTACCCCTCTCATAGACGTTAACTTAGAAGGATTATCCTTTACATGAAGAAATACCATAAAGCCACCATTCAATAATCAGAAGTGCAATGTCCACTAACGTTCCGTGAATTGACGACGTGGACATCCCTCCTTGTTCCTGTACGTGTCGTCAATTCGCTGTTATTCGCAGTCCGCAAAACTTCAGCGGTTCAATAAACTTCACTATTCGGTGAGGGGCAAATCTGCTACCAACTTCATGCGGTTGGACACTTACGGAACAGAAGGTTGGGCTGAGTCGATACACTACAGCGTTGACGGCAGGCATCTCAATAAATTATATCAAACTTTACATTATCTTCAGGTACCAATTAACCCTCTATAACCTACATTGATGACTGACGTCGATTACTTCGGTGACAATTTTCTTCGCAGATAGGACGATCCCAACTCAGAACACACCTGACAACTCTGCTTCCACCAAACCGTCAATTAGCGATGTTAACTTTCGAAACTGAAGGATGAACTAATCATAATCATCAGTATAGAGGCCAGATGCCGTCACAACCCCTTCTTCAACTTTGCGATCGTTAAATGCTGATTGATTTCTCGCGATAAACTTTAGCGGTATCTGGACTCCACCAATGTCAGCTATCGGTTCTTGTGGCACGGACGATAAAATTCCTAGTTCAGCCTGACAGTTCTTTGTTCACTAATCGCGACTAGCCCCGGACTTAAACGGGTCAAAATGATGGGAACCACAACTTTCAACACCTTAATAACGTATATGGGATCATATCTGTTACACTTATGGCGGATTGCGTCTAACGTCCCGTGAATTGACGACGTGGACATCCTTCCGATTTCCTGTCCATGTCGTCAATTCGCTGTTAGATGACGTATTATGCGCCAGCTCCCCAACACCTATCAGCATAGACTTTCAGTCGGATTCTTGTCACTTCAGAAGAGTACTCGGTAAAATAACGATATAAGGTCTTAGCAACAGAATCTGCAAACTTTAAGACGATAATATATCCTTGATACACACCGCAGAATCTTGTAACCTGAAACATATCGATTCTCTGGTTTATTGTCTTCATATCACTGGTATTGTCTTCCATATAAAAAGCTGATTCAAAAGGATGACTTCCACCAAACTTATTAGAAATTCTCTTAATAATCATCTCTCTATTTATAGGAAAATACCGTTCTTCGTCAAAAAAAGTCGCAACATCGCACCCCAGCCACTCTGTAAAAGTCAGTTCTCTATTATAATAAGATGCTTCAACAAACTCCTTCTTATCTAGCTCCTCATCTGATAGTTCACGGAAATCAAAAGAAGTATTAAATATCATTACACCTTTAAATTCGATTGGCTCATTAAAATTAACATCCCCCTTTGTACTTCTCTTAACTTTCTTCATATTTCTAGCATGTGGGAACTTCAATGTATATTCATCTTCTTGAACCAACTTATCTATGTTGCTCTTTACATCAATTAAACACCTAAGCGAATGACTTAAATCCATGAAATTAATATCTGAGGGGTCATTCTTAACTTCTGCTAAATGCTTCATAAACCTTTCAAAATAAACCTCTAAATTATTCTTAAACATCAATCTCTCCTCCATAACCAAGCATAATATGTCATCTAACGTTCCGTGAAGTTACGACGTGGACATCCTTCCTATTTCTTGTCCATGTCGTAACTTCGCTGTTAGGCGTCGTTATTAGCGTCAAACACTGGATGAATTATAGCTCAATCCAATATCTCTTCTTACCACGGCCGTCTTCATTAACTATATTCTCTAGCTTCCCACCCATAGACTCTATGATTCTGGCTGATCCAATGTTGTCCTCATAACAAGTAACTAAAACCTTATCATATTTATCTCTATCAATATGATCTATCATTAGCTTTAGAATAATCTTGCCATAACCTTTCATTCGTTCTGATGGACGTATACCATAACCTATATGTCCCCCATAATCCAAAAGATAATCATTTAGTTCATATCGAAAATCAATAGCCCCAATTATATTACTGTTATCATCTAACATAAAATAAAGTGTTCCAGGTACCCTACCCTCTGGTACAGTATCAGCACTTTCAAATTCCCGCCACATCCTCTGTAGTGAATTAAAGTCCATATCACTTCCCTGAAACTTCACCATAGATGGGGATATCCGTTCCTCTCTTGATTCCCATTCATATATATAGTTATTAAATTGTTCTTCATTTATAGAATCATATCTTGTTAGATACATAAGACCTCCATACATATTATTCCTTTTCTAGACCCAGCTAATAATGACGCCTAACGTTCTGTGAATTGACGACGTGGACATCCTTCCTTGTTCTTGTCCGTGTCGTCAATTCGCTGTTATTCGCAGTCCGCAAAAACTTCAGTGGTTCAATCAACTCCATTCTTCGATAAGGGGCAAATCCACTACCAACTTCATGCGGTTGGACTCTTACGGAACAGAAGGTTGGGCTGAGTCGATACTCTCCAGTGTTGATGGCAGGCATCGCGTAACTAACATCTCAGAAGTCTGCGGTCGCTTAAAGTTAATCTTAATGAACAGTATTGATGACTGACATCGATTACTTCGGTGACGATACACATGGCTGAAAGAACGACTTCATTCAGCACAACCTGACAACCCTGCTTCCACCAAACCGTCAATTAGCGATGATAACTTCCGAAACTAAAGGATGAACTATTCATACCCTCCAGTATAGAGGCCAGATACCGTCACAACCCCTTCTTCAACTTACGGACCATTAATTCTGATTGATTTCTCGCGATAAACTTCAGCGGTATCTGGACTCCACCAATGTCAGCTATCGGTTCTTGTGGCACGGACGATAAAATTCCTAGTTCAGCCTGACAGTTCTTTGTTCACTAATCGCGACTAGCCCCGGACTTAAACGGGTCAAAATGATGGGAACCACAACTTTCAACACCTTAATAACGTATATGGGATCATATCTGTTACACTTATGGCGGATTGCGTCTAACGTCCCGTGAGTTGACGACGTGTGCCATTCTTCCGATTAAAAAGGCCATGTCGTCAACTCGCTGTTAGGTGAAGTCAAGCTACGTCAGCCACCAACACACAATAACTCAGCTCACTAATTCATTACATTCCATTCTATATTACTAACGTCAATAATTTCATCTATATTCTCTATTGTACCTGCTGGCATCTTGTACCACCCAGTAAGCAAATCATGACCGCCATGTCTTAATGAAACCTTACATACTTCTGTTGATTCATCTAAGTAATCAATCCATAACACATACTTATCATCTATATTCATGATATATTTATTCGCAACAAAATCATGTTGAAAATCCCACTGCTTCTTCCATCCAATAACGTCCAAAGAAATCATAAGGCTCTCACCCAAATCATATTCATTTATCTGAGTATCCATCGGAACACTCATCATCTCAATCCCGAGGGATTCATAATGTAATACTCTCGATCTTAGTAACAGCTGGGGATTGTATATCATGTAACCACTAATAAGGAGGGCGAATATTAAAAAAATTGAAATGTATCTTCTTCTACTCATATACTCAAATCTCCTTGTACATTCAATGACAACTAATCACAGTAGCTTGATTTCACCTAACGTCCCGTGAACTTACGACGTGGACATCCTTCCGAATTACTGTCCATGTTGTAAGTTCGCTGTTATGCGTAGGATATTTCGTCAGCTTACGATACCCTTCAAAGTATACCCAAATATCTTACTGCCCTCAGGGCACCTTCAATTATTTCTTTCGAGCAATGAGATATACCGAATCATCCGGCTCATCTTCAGAATATCTACAAAGGGCTAAAATCTTAAAATTCATCTTATACATACTTTCAATTACACGCTCGTCATAATATTGGAATCTAAGTCCATCATACACTTCTTCACCGTGCCCATACCAAAGTGAATGAAAGATAATTCCTTCGGAATTCAATAATCTAGCCTGAGACTTAATTGACTCGTTATGCTCATCAGTAGAAAGATGCTGTAAAACTTTATTGGAGTAAATACAATCAAATGTCTTTGATGTATTCAAGGTGATTGCATCCAACTTCAACAACTCAATCTCTGTATTACGTTCTCTATAGTGATCTAAGAAGACTTGCGAACTATCAGATCCTGTTACTGCATAATGATCACTTAGCAAATCTAAATCCTTACCAGGTCCCATGCCAATCTCAAGTAATGTTGAACCCTTCTTGAGGTACATGCCTAATACATCAATCAAAGCCCTTCCATCGTATTCTTTTGAAATCTCTATATACCGAGCAACATTCTCTACATCATCAAAATAACCCATACTAAAAGCCCCTTTCATAAAATATTCACCAGGCACCAAATCTACGAGCAATAGTTCTGAATGAAAATTGGATCTCAAATACCAAATAGAAATCTTAACAAACCCAGAGATATCTTACGCATAACGTCCCGCGAGTTGACGACGTGTAACATCCCTCCGAATTATTGTTCATGTCGTCAAATCGCTGTTATTCGCAGTCCGCAAAACTCCAGTGGAACGACTCACTTCGCTTCTCTTTGAGGGGCTGACCCTCTGTAAATTTCAGTCGGTTGGAAACTTCCGACACCGAAGGTTGAGCTGAATCGATGACCTACAATGTTGATGGCAGGCATCTTCATAACCTACAGCAGACCTACGATAAACCATAACTTAATGTTCACTTTCGACGAACTGAATTGATGACTGGCATCGATTACTTCAATTGCCAATTTCCTTGGCTTAAAGAACTACTTCCTTCAGCACAACCTGACAACTCTGCTTCCACCAAACCGTCAATTAGCAGTGGCTACCTTACGGAACTGAAGGATGAACTAATCAATTAGCTACAGTATTGAGAACAGATACCGTCTTGAACTTCATTAAATCCTGATTAAACTAAATTCTACTGATAACCCTTCGATACACTTCAGCGGTGTCTGGGCTCCACATCTAGAACACTCGATAAACTTGGAGAAGCCAATGTACAAACTAGTTCATCCTGACCACCACAGAAATACTAACTGCGCTCTAGCTCCAGACTATATTGGGTCACAATGGGCTAGTAACCTTGAGCAACCATCAACTATGTAGGGCGAACTCTCTTTAGACCCCAGTGGCGGATTGCGTCTAACGTCCCGCGAACTTGCGACGTGGACATCCATCCGAATTATTGTCCATGTCGTAAGTTCGCTGTTAAGCGCTGTTATCCTGGAAGTTCACCAATACTATTAACTTCATAGCCAATCATGAATAGAGCTGATTCTAAAGCTCTAATCGGATTCTTCTGCTCTGTGAACTTGGAACTATTAGACAGTTCGCTTAACAACCAATTAGCATAAATATTGTTCTTAATATGCTTCTTACGATTATTCGCTAGCTGAGTAAACTTATAAGTCCTACTACTCGGATTCCTCTTATTAATCATACCCATATCGGACTTAGTTGGCCTAGAATTACCATAAGAATAATTCAACCCTTCTGGTATATATCCATACTTCTTCTCTTCTAGAAAGTATCTTACAAGTAACCCAAGCGATGCACCAACCCTACTGTCGTAGATTATATAATCATCTATTACCATAGAATATAACTTAGTAAATCCTGAGTTCATATATATGCCTTCAAATTCGCCATCTGAATCTACTGTGTTGGGATCAAGCAAAGCTCTAGCAGACCTATAATACTCCACTATACCATCACCCATTCTCTCAAGTTTCTGTCGGTTACTTCTTGTAACCCCACCCCATTCAAGCATAGCACTCGAATAACTTAACAGACTATTAGATTCATTGTTAGAAATCGCAGACCTCATACCAGACTCTATGGTCTGTAATATGCGCTCACTCTCCTCGAATGAACTTCCCTTGACATATCCATCTACTGGTAATGTGCAGGTAAACGGCCAACTGTAATTTTCAAATGCATCATAAACAGAATTACATCTCCAGTGCTTCTTACCTTTATTGTTAATATATGAATGACGAAATTCTACCTCACCTGATATTCGTGGAACCATCCAATCAATAAAGTCACAAACATGTTCTAATGATAAGTACTCATTCTTCTTCATAATCTCTCCTATAACCTAAGGATAATTGCGCTTAACGTTCCGTGAAGTTGCGACGTGGACATCCTACCGATTTCTTGTCAATGTCGTAACTTCGCTGTTAGATGATGTTCTGACCGTCAGCTTTATGTACACCCTTAATTTACCTTACCCGCATCATTTAGGTATTCAGTCAGTCTTTCAGCTGAATCTACATCTTCAATATCCATTAAGATGTCAATGATTAAATTATGCAACTCTAAATCAACAAATCTAGAATCATCGCCTAATAAATCAAGCCCCTTTATATGTTCAGATAATAAATAGATTGCTTTATACATACTCTGGTCAGCATCGATTTCTCTTAAACTGGAATTAGCTACTTCTATTCCCGCAATTGCTTGGCTATAATAATATATTTTATCTTCCGGATCCATCGAATTAATATCCAAATTGAAAAGCGATATGACCTCATTCAAGCCGTCCTTAAAAGCCGACTCAGATTCACTAATTGAACGTTGTCTTTCAATTATAGTAGTCGTTAGAATTGCTGATTGAACAATTAAAGCAATGGCCAAAATCGTTATGATTGTTTTTGAACTTTTCATCCTTGTACCCCTTAATTTTATCTATATACAGGTCAGAATTTCATCTAACGTTCCGCGAGTTGACGACGTGGACCTCCTTCCTATTTACTGTCCATGTTGTCAACTCGCTGTTAGGAGACGTTCTCTGCGGAAGCTACCAATATCATTGAATCAACTCGGAACCATCGGCACTTAAAATCTGTGTATTGGTTTCATCTAATTCACGTTCACCATATAAATACCAAAGTGTAAGGTTATCTGACTCAATAATATTGGCTTCTTCACCATCAATAATTATTTTATCAACCGCATCCGAGTATACAACTCCCGAGCCAACCCATCCTTCTTCTCTACGGTACCAGCCAAAATGCATCCCCACTGGAATAATCGAATTATCACATGCCATCTCCCCATTAAAATCAACGACACTATAACCTTTCCAACTCTGCTCTAGAAGTACATTACATACATTTCCACGCGGATTCGTATATATGATAATATACTTATCATCAACTTCTGATGATTCATACAAAACTCTACTTATCGTAAAAACACCATCAACTGCATTCCTATCTTTAGAAGCAACTTCAAGAGGCGTCATATTAAATCGATATACTCCAATTCCTGTTACTGATGCCAATATGATCATAAGTAATACTACAAAAAGTAACTTCTTCAATGATATCTCAACCTTTCAGATTAAATCATAGCCTAGCAGATAATGTCTCCTAACGTTCCGTGAATTGACGACGTGGACATCCTTCCTTACTCTTGTCCATGTCGTCAATTCGCTGTTAGGCGTCGTTATGACACCATTAAGAAAAAGTCATATTTATAGCTTCTCGAATCTCATGTCCTAAATCAGGTGCCGATGTTTGAATAGTTGTATTCATTCCACTATTACTTGAGAAGTTAATCTCTGAATATTCCATAACTGGGAGTTGCCGGTTATCCTTATATCTCTTATCAGGACCGCCCTTTTTATTAACATACTTCCATGTAGTATCAACTTGTCTTGAATCTCTTGGAACTCCACCAGTCTCAATAAACCTAATGTTGCTACTATGAACACTCAACTTGTCATAGTCAACACATGCCACCTTCTTCTTATCATATATCAGTAACTTGTCTGGAAGAAAATACATCTGTTGCTTTCCAACACTAAATCCCGGAACTTTAACATTTGTCTTAAACTTTGGTGGTGCACATTCTTTAATCTTTAAGTCTTTTCTCTTAATTAATTGCCCTGCACCAGCATTGATCTTCTTGTCATGAGTTGTGTTCAGCCTTGCTTCAGAGTAAACATGCCATTTCTTTCTTGACTTCATAATGGCACCAAAAGAATCATAAAACTGCTGCAATTTCTGCTCATGTTCATCATCAATATCATATATCAGCAAAACTGTCTTCCTTCGATTATCAAGAAGCCAAATCAGTGGGGTTAACAATATTAAACTAAACAAACTTGGGTCCATAAATGTCAGAAGGAAAGATAATGTTATCCAAACTTTGTAGAAACTAATAGATTTATATTTCTTTTGAATTTCCTCTAGTAGTTCAGTATGACTAGAATCCGTTAACTGAGTTACTTCCTGATTCTTAATATCTTCAAAATCATAATTACTTGCTTCTGTATTAACTGACTTATTATGTAGATTATTCTTGGATGTACGTTTATTGTGACTGAACGTCTTGCGATAATAGTAGCCACCTCGTCCTATATGTACATAATTTCCTCTTGGTCCAGTCCCAACCCTAAGCCCTTTTACCCCGGTAGAAAAACCGACTCCAGATTTAGAGAAATTGACTCTCATAGCTCCAAATTTAACCGACTTTCTCATGTAGAATCCCATTTATTTATACCTCCTTAAAATTGATCGAAACCGAATAATGACGCCTAACGTTCTGTGAGTTGACGACGTGGACATCCTTCCTTGTTCTTGTCCATGTCGTCAACTCGCTGTTAGTCGATGTTGGCACGCGTCAACACCCAATACACTTAAATTAGAACGGAACAGGTTATTCCTTAATATTCAATGACAGTACTTCCGTGGTTACTTCTCCATCTAAAGGATAAGTGATAATTATGTACGTTCCCTCTCTAATATCAGCTAGAGATACTTCGCTATCAATATTCTTATCAGAACTCAGTTCTTTCTTATCGCCTTCACTAATCTCATTAATAATATACAACTTGGTCGTATTATATAGCATATGGTTATCATCTGAAGTTACACTGACTAAATCGGCTGTATCAACGTTCTTCTTAGAATATATCTCATAAGTCAAGGATTCATCTTTAGCAATAGGGTTATCTCCTGTGTACTCTAGAGTAAAGTCCAACCTATCTTTACCATTATCATTCAGCTTTATATAACCACTCTTTACGCACCAGTTGACCCCCTCCATCTGATCAAATCGCACTGTGTCCGATTCATCGCAGGCCGATAAAAGGAATAATAATAAAATTAATGTAAATACCCTTAGTTTCATAACCTTAATCTCCCCCTTCTTTATCTATAGAATTTGGATAACTTCGATTATTCATCGATAATTATATGAACCACGTAAACAGTGTGCCAATTTCGACTAACGTTCCGTGAATTGACGACGTGGACATCCTTCCTTGTTATTGTCCATGTCGTCAATTCGCTGTTAGGAGACGTTGATTCGTAAGCTTACGATAAACATCAGTTGGTAATTACAAAATCATATAACTCTTCTCCAATCTGATATTTACTTATAAATGCCTCAATAGATTGTTCATAGTATGTAAAATCAACCATATTGTTATCAGTGTTTATGGTCCCTCTTAATGATACCGTCATCATCTCAATATCAGATGCTAATTCATTAATATAATTTGCTTCGCTCTTATTAATCACGTTATCATCAAAAAAATCGTTGCTTATTCTGTCGTCCTTCATCTCTAAACCTTCAATGATCATAAACGATACTTCAATTGAATTGTTTAAACGGTGAAATGGTATACTATACCCATCGCCATGTAAAATCCTATCAGATATTTCTAATGTTCCCTTCAATTCCTCAACTTCACGCAAAATCATATTATAGTCTTCAACGTACACTTTTAATCCATTTGATTCATCTATTTGTTGAGTCCAATGTTGCATTAAATATCTAACTGTATCAAAATCTCCTATTAACTCCCCAACCAAAATCTCCTTATCTTTATTAAGATTATCCCTTGATTCAAAATGTATCCCAAGCATAAACCCAATAAATGCAATAACGCAAATAAGCAAAACTAATTCAATAACTGTTGTGATTCTTAACTTTCTCATAAACAGAACTTCCTTTATCTTTTTCTACAAACGAGAATCAATGTCTCCTAACGTTCTGTGAATTGACGACGTGGACATCCTTCCTTGTTCCTGTCCGTGTCGTCAATTCGCTGTTATTCGCAGTCCGCAAAAACTTCAGTGGTTCAATCAACTTCACCCTTCGATAAGGGGCAAATCCACTACCAACTTCATTCGGTTGGACTCGCACGGAACAGAAGGTTGGGCTGACTCGATACTCTACAGTGTTGATGGCAGGCATCGCGTAACTAACATCCAAGAAGTCTGCGATTGCTTAAAGTTAATCTTAATGAACAATATTGATGACTGACATCGATTACTTCGGTGACGATACACTTGGCTGAAAGAACGACTTCCTTCAGCACAACCTGACAACTCTGCTTCCACCAAACCGTCAATTAGCGATGATAACTTCCGAAACTGAAGGATGAACTATTCATAATCTTCAGTATAGAGGCCAGATGCCGTCACAACCCCTTCTTCAACTTACGGACCATTAATTCTGATTGATTTCTCGCGATACACTTTAGCGGTATCTGGACTCCACCAATATCAGCTTTCAATTCTTGTGGCACGGGCGATATACTTCATAGTTCAGCCTGACAGTTCTCTGTTCACTAATCGCGACTAGCCCCGGACTTAAATGGGTCACAATGACGGGAACGACTACAATCATCACCTGATAACCTTCACAGGGTTCACAACTGGTTAAATCCCAGCGGATTGCGTCTAACGTTCCGCGAGTTGACGACGTGGACATCCTTCCGATTTCCTGTCCATGTTGTCAACTCGCTGTTAGGCGAAGTCTATTCTTGGGAGATAATGACAACTTCGGTTTTTGTGACTCTATGCACCTTACCATCATCAACATAAACGTAATTACTATCTTCTGCGACAAATGTTCCTATCAGCTCTTCATTGCCACTATATAGAACTTTTATCCTTTTTTCTGTTACTGAAACTGCATGGAGATAACCACCAATCATAAGTATTAGACTTAATGGCAGTACCCCTATCATCAATATGTGTAAAACAGATTCATCCGTTAATTCAGAATAATTATTTAATACATGATTAATGTGTGGACCTGCAAGTATACCAACCACTAAAGGTATAATACTGTATAAGATCATTTGTATCCATTTACTACCAAGAAAAGTCCAACTCATTGAATCTTTAGAGTGCAAATACAACGCCCCACCTAGAAGAACGAATGTCGAAATTATTGATGGTTTTATTGACTCAGATTCGAGTAAGTAGCCCATATAACCACCAAAAATATAAAGAATTAGGCAACCTATCACTGTGACATTAATCCCTTTCAACTCAAATCCCTGCACTTTTCCTATTTTATCAATTGCAGAAACATTGAGAATAAAATTTCCAGCTAAATAAACAGCTGTTACTACACTAATTGCTACGGGTAAAAATGTTATTAAATTATCCATAATATTTCCTCTCTTAAACTAAAGAATTGATTTCGCCTAACGTTCCGTGAATTGACGTCGTGGACATCCTTCCTTGTTCCTGTCCGGTGTCGTCAATTCGCTGTTATTCGCAGTCCGCAAAAACTTCAGTGGTTCTATCAGCTTCACACTTCAATGAGGGGCAAATCCCCAACCAACTTTATTCGGTTGGACACTTACGGAACAGAAGGTTGGGCTGAGTCAGTGCACTACATTATTGATGGCAGGCATCGCGTAACCCCTACTATAAGTCTGCGGTCGCTTAACTCTAATCCTAATCACCAATAAACAGTATTGATGACTGACATCGATTACAATGGCGACGATACAATTAGCTGAAAGAACGACTTCCTTCAGCACAACTTGACAACTCTGCTTCCACCAAACCGTCAATTAGCGATGTTAACTTTCGAAACTGAAGGATGAACTATTCATAATCTTCAGTATAGAGGCCAGATGCCGTCATAACCCCTTCTTTAACTTACGGACCATTAATTCTGATTGATTTCTTGCGATAAACTTCAGCGGTATCTGGACTCCACCAATGTCAGCTATCAACGCTTGTGGCGCGAATGATAAACTTCCTAGTTCAGCCTGACAGTTCTCTGTTCACTAATCGCGACTAGCCCCGGACTTAAATGGGTCAAAATCATGGGAACCACACCCTTCATCACTTGATAACCTTCACAGGGTTCACAACTGATTTAATCCCAGCGGATTGCGTCTAACGTTCCGTGTGTTGACGACGTGGACATCCTTCCTTGTTCCTGTCCATGTTGTCAACACGCTGTTAGACGAAGGAAATCTCGTCAGCGCCCAATAAGCAAAACCGTCCAGATAGCCGATCGAGTTTACAGCCATCTCCATTCGTTACTTAGCTCAGCTTATAAGCATCCCTTAATTTCGTGGACTTAATTTCATATTCATCTACTGTAATAACATCAAAGTCATGAAGTTCTTTCAAAACTTTCATTCCTTCTAAATATTCAATTCTTATTTCTTCCCTATCTTTCATGCCCTTTTCAATATCTTTATAATCCACTATATTCTGTTCGGTAAGTACACCAATATCCCTAAGCTTGTATAGCTTATCATTTTGTACAGATTTAAACTTCGAGCTCGATATAATTAACGGACTAATCGCTAGTCTTACCGCTCCAGCAATCACAAAAAACGATATTATAATTAATATTAATACACCTCGCAGATCCATAGCGCCATCTCCATATCATACTTATCCGATTGTGTTAAATAACTAATGAAGCCTATACTGTTTTCTTTCGACCTTTTTCAATTAAAGCATCCCAATTAAAGCCTGCATCTCCATAAAAAGTATGAAATAATAGTATTGGCAACGCAATAAATATAACATAGAAAGCGTACCTTAAATTTCTATCCTTCATTAATTTTGACCTCCCATAATTCGTATATTGAATAGAACTAATAAATCTGATTTAATACCAGAGAATTCTTTCGTCTAACGTCCCGCGCATTCACGACGTGGACATCCTTCCGATTTCCTGTCCATGTTGTGAATGCGCTGTTAGATGCAGTCCATAATCGTCAGCTCCGCACGTACTATAGATATGGTCCAATAAATGTTACTAAATCCTCAGGATATTCATGTGCCATACCTTCAACATAACGAATGGTAATATCAAAATCCATCTCCTGAGACTTATCTTCAAATAACTTACAAAGCGGTATACAGTCTTCATCCAATGTTCCACAAACTATAACAACTTCTATTGCATTATTCTTTAATAGCTTAATAATATCAGTAGCATTCTCTTCAACTATTGGTATCCAGGGCGAAAATAAAATCAACTTATCTGCCATGATGTTCTTCTCAAGAATACTTCGTAAGACTGTATTACACCCGGCAGAAAAACCTGCTAAGACCATATTGCTGTAAGAACTACCCCTAATACTATTCAAAGCAACAGATAACTGTTCCGGTCCATCTCCTTCGTCGTTCCATCTAAACAGACCACATGAGTCAATCTCACCGGACTGCAAATACTCGATCTGATAATCAGGTCTGCTTATAGAGTCCCAAAAACTCCTACTAATCTCATTATTCTGCTGATTACCATGTAAAACAATCAGCAAATTATCAGCACTCTTTGAATTCCAAGAAAACTCTGTAACAACACTCTTAAGAGCTTCCTCATATCTTCTATTCGAAACTGCCACACATTCCCTAAATTTTTCAATATTACGAATCGAATCTAAATCTTCATCTTCAAAAACTTCTGGTCTATACCAAAGCCCCTTATTAACTACAGCTTCATTCAACCAAGATACGGCTTCGTCCGGTCTCTCAGAAGTGGCAGCTAAGCAGTAAAGAAAATTATATACTTGGCTTGACCAGACCTCATTTTGATTCAAATTGGCCTTCAAATATTCGTATGCCTTTAATGTTCCAGTCTCATCAATCAATTCTAATGTATTATCTAATAACTTCGTCTCTGTCATAAATTCCTCTTTCTAAATAACCAGATTATGGATTGCATCTAACGTTCCGCGAGTTGACGACGTGGACATCCTTCAGATTTCCTGTCCATGTTGTCAACTCGCTGTTAAGCGCTGTTCATATGTGACAACCTCTGATGACTTAAAAATCTATTGACAATAAATTGTCTGTTTATTATTAATTACTGCACAATATACTCGAAGTAGTCCCCAATAATGTAGCCAAAATGGCGCTTATTGTCTTTCGCATTATTAGTTGATTCATGCCAATTAATACTTACATATCTGCCTGATGATATGACTATTGAAATTCGAAGACCAGATGATCTATCCTCTAGACCTGTAGCAATCAATTGTTGAGAAGATGACTGAGTAGTATTTGATATATCATATACTCCAAACAGCTTATATTTGAATTCACCAAAATAGTCACGCCTAATAGCTAATTGCATGAAGGCATTCATGAAGTCTTTCTTCTCTTCTTCAGTCTCAACAATAAAATCATCGGATTCCTTTCCAAACATATCGTGGTAAATAACCTTTATATCTTGAACAGACATATCTTCGATTACCACATCATTAGACTCAAAATACTCAGAAATTGTAGTTCTATTAAGCTTCTGTACCATCACCAACACCACTATTATTATTACAAGAATAATCACTGTATTCCTTACAAAAATATACTTATCTATATATCCCTTCATACTACTTCCTTTGACCCTTCTTTGTTATCTCCCCAAGACCATTAGCCCATCAAACCTATTTACTACCGAACATATGAATTGCGCTTAACGTCCCGTGAATTGGCGACGTGTGGCCTCCATCCTTGCTCTTGCCCATGTCGCCAATTCGCTGTTATGCGACGGAATCAGTGACAACACCAAATTTCTTTACTTCTCCATAAAATATGCCTTTCCTGAATACTCTAGACCACAAGATTCATAACATGCCTTGGCAGCAGTGTTATCAATGCTTACATATAACCTTATTCCAGTTGCCCCTAATCTATCTCGTAAATCGTCTGCTTTCCTCATTAATCCCTTACTAATTCCTCTACCTCTATAAGAAGGTTGCACCCATAGCTCATCGACATAAATATGACCTCTGCCATTAAACTTGCCAACTTTAGGAATATAGACTAATGTTATCCAACCCACCATCTTACCATCCAATATTGCTGAATAAATATATACATTATCATTCTTTAATTCAGCTTGTATTTCTTTAGAAACCAAACATAAATCTTCAGGTTTTCTCTCCGTTCCATTAACTCTCCAATATATCATATTATCATAACTACCATAATTGGATTCACTGATTCTTACTATATCCATTCATTCCCCCATACCTTCGGAAATAATTCTAGCCGCTTTATACTGGTCTATATTGCTAACATCAATCTTTGCAGTCTTCATTTTGTCGTATAAACTCAACCTAGAAATACTTCTTTCAATTACATCTTTCTCGCGAATCCCATCCTCTACATCCTTCATAAGACGTTGGGACAAAACTTCTTTTGCACAAATCAACGTATATATATAAACTTCGTGATTATCATGGTTCAGCCTAGCAAGCAACTTCTCAATCATAACTTCTTCATGCAATACCCAACAAAAAATTACGTAATCAAAATTCAAACAAATTAGGAAGTTATTCAATAAATGAGTTATATTATCTTCAACCATGATCTTAGTCTCATCATTAACTATAAATGGATTCATGTCCCAGCACCAATCTCCATCTAGAAACAGACTTGGTTTTAGAATTCTGTGCAATTCATTACACACAGCCGTTTTTCCGACTCCCATTGTTCCATTAACAACTATTAATTTCTTCATCTAATCCCCTTCATTTGTAAATTATTCGAAACCGAGCTGATTCTGTCGCATAACGTTCCGCGTATTGACGACGTGGACATCCTTCCGATTCTCTGTCCATGTTGTCAATACGCTGTTAACTGACGTTATTCACGGCAAGCTTTAGACCAACTTGGATTATCCCGAAACCCTAATCACGGTTCTTTATAGTACTTCTTCAGGTTCTTCTACTAGATTCGGAACCCAGCTCTTATAACTCGTCACCACATAAGAATAGCTTGCTCTAACAAACTGCCATACATTGCACTTATTCCTCACTCCACGGTAAAACTGTCCCAATCCCAGCTTCTTATCTCTTCTTCCACTCCAACGCTAAAATCATAATCTTTCGTACCATTATCTGTCAGCCAATCAAAATCTGTGTGCTCATGAGATAATGTCACTTCTTGTTCTTCTTCTAGCGGATAACAGAGATAAGTAATGCCTACCAACTGTGTATCTTCATCTTTTAGAAACGTCCAAGTACTTATCAGCTTAATAACACTGACGTCCATTCCCACTTCTTCTCTAAGCTCTCTATGTAATGCATCTTCTGGGGACTCGCCAAACTCTAATCTTCCTCCGGGCAACTCCCAAGTTCCGTAATCTCCTCTCGCTTCAGAAGATCTCCGGACGATCAAAATCTTCCCATAATGATAAATTGCAGCTTTTACAGCAATATAAAATATCTTGTCAACCACTGAAAATCTCCTTCACCAGTGAATAATGTCAGTTAACGTTCCGTGAATTGACGACGTGGACATCCTTCCTTGTTCTTGTCCGTGTCGTCAATTCGCTGTTATTCGCAGTCCGCAAAAACTTCAGTGGTTCAATTAACTTCACTCTTCGATAAGGGGCAAATCCGCAACCAACTTCATTCGGTTGGACTCTTACGGAACAGAAGGTTGGGCTGAGTCGATACTCTACAGTGTTGATGGCAGGCATCGCGTAACTAACATCTAAGAAGTCTGCGGTCGCTTAAAGTTAATCTTAATGAACAATATTGATGACTGACATCGATTACAACGGCGACGATAAACTTGGCTGAAAGAACGACTTCCTTCAGCACAACCTGACAACTCTGCTTCCACCAAACCGTCAATTAGCGATGATAACTTCCGAAACTGAAGGATGAACTATTCATGATCTTCAGTATAGAGGCCTGATGCCGTCACAACCCCTTCTTAAACTTTGCGATCGTTAAATGCTGATTGATTTCTCGCGATAAACTTTAGCGGTATCTGGACTCCACCAATGTCAGCTTTCAGTTCTTATGGCACGGACGATAAACTTCCTAGTTCAGCCTGACAGTTCTCTATTCACTAATCGCGACTAGCCCCGGTCTTAAATGGGTCACAATGACGGGAACCACAACCTTCATCACTTGATAACCTTCACAGGGTTCACAACTGGTTAAATCCCAGCGGATTGCGTCTAACGTTCCGCGTGTTGACGACGTGGACATCCTTCCGATTTCCCGTCCATGTTGTCAACACGCTGTTAGCTGAAGTATAATCCGTCAGCTATAGAATGACGCTATTTAGGCAATACTCTCGTTCTATAATACGGGTTTTCTTCGTTATACTCCTGGACATATCTTAGAAATTTTTCTGCCTCTCTTGGTAAACTATTACGAAATTCTCTCCAACCTGATAATGTTATGTATTTGGACAACTTGCCTACGCATATTATTCGCTCGCCTAGTATTTCCTGCTCTTCAATGCTGAGAACTTTAAAGCACAACTTGGAAACTATCAAATCAATAAACTCGTCCGAAGTTTTAATTCTGTCTAATTCTAGAGTGGTATTGTCAGGTCGGTTGTCTTCATATATAACCTGTTCCCATTCCGTATCCTTTACATCCCTATCATTCAACGCCCTTACCATATTCTTAAATCGTGTATCACTCACACCGAAATGTATGTAATTCAATTGAGCTTCGTACAGTGAAGGGCTATTTGCACCACCTCTGTAAAATGGATCATCAAACTGTACACCATCGTCTTCCCAAAAACACAAATCACAAATTTGGTAACTGCCAGGTGGCCTTTCTTTCAATGTTTTATATCCACAACAAGGACACGTGTATTCTTTCATAATAGAACCCTTCCGATTCACAGGATTATATTTCAGCTAACGTTCCGTGAATTGACGACGTGGACATCCTTCCTTGTTCTTGTCCGTGTCGTCAATTCGCTGTTATTCGCAGTCCGCAAAAACTTCAGTGGATCAATCAGCTTCACTCTTCGATAAGGGGCAAATCCCCAACCAACTTCATTCGGTTGGACTCTTACGGAACAGAAGGTTGGGCTGAGTCGATACTCTACAGTGTTGATGGCAGGCATCGCATAACTAACAGCTCTAAAAGTCTGCGGTCGCTTAAGGCTAATCTTAATACACAGTATTGATGACTGACATCGATTACTTCAGCGACGATACCCTTGGCTGAAAGAACTACTTCCTTCAGCACAACCTGACAACTCTGCTTCCACCAAACCGTCAATTAGCGATGATAACTTCCGAAACTGAAGGATGAACTATTCATACACTTCAGTATAGAGGCCAGATGCCGTCACAACCCCTTCTTCAACTTTGCGATCGTTAAATGCTGATCGATTTCTCGCGATACACTTTAGCGGTATCTGGACTCCACCAATGTCAGCTTTCAGTTCTTGTGGCTCGGGCGATAGACTTCCTAGTTCAGCCTGACAGTTCTCTGTTCACTAATCGCGACTAGCCCCGGACTTAAATGGGCCACAATGGCGGGAACCACAACCTTTATCACTTGATAACCTTCACAGGGTTCACAACAGGTTGAATCCCAGCGGATTGCGTCTAACGTTCTGCGAGTTGACGTCGTGGACATCCTTCCTTGTTCTTGTCCGGTGTCGTCAATTCGCTGTTATTCGCAGTCCGCAAAAACTTCAGTGGTTATATCAGCTTCACTCTTCGTAGAGGGGCAAATCCGCGTCCAACTTCATTCGGTTGGACAATTACGGAACCGATGGTTGGGATGAATCGGTGCACTACATTGTTGATGTCAGGCATCGCGTAACCCCTACTATAAGTCTGCGGTCGCTTAACTCTAATCCTAATCACCAATAAACAATATTGATGACTGACATCGATTACTTCGGCGACAATACCCTTGGCTGAAAGAACGACTTCCTTCAGCACAACCTGACAACTCTGCTTCCACCAAACCGTCAATTAGCGATGTTAACTTTCGAAACTGAAGGATGAACTATTCATAATCTTCAGTATAGAGGCCAGATGCCGTCATAACCCCTTCTTTAACTTACGGACCATTAATTCTGATTGATTTCTTGCGATAAACTTCAGCGGTATCTGGACTCCACCAATGTCAGCTATCAACGCTTGTGGCGCGAATGATAAACTTCCTAGTTCAGCCTGACAGTTCTCTGTTCACTAATCGCGACTAGCCCCGGACTTAAATGGGTCAAAATGATGGGAACCACAACATTCATCACTAGATAACCTTCACAGGGTTCGCAACTGGTTGAATCCCAGCGGATTGCGTCTAACGTTCCGTGAATTGACGACGTGGACATCCCTCCTTGTTCTTGTCCGTGTCGTCAATTCGCTGTTATTCGCAGTCCGCAAAACTTCAGCGGTTCAATTAACTTCACTATTCGGTGAGGGGCAAATCTGCTACGAACTTCATGCGGTTGGACACTTACGGAACAGAAGGTTGGGCTGAGTCGATACACTACAGCGTTGACGGCAGGCATCTCTATAAATTATATCAAACTTTACACTATCTTCAGGTGCCAATTAACCCTCTACAAACTACATTGATGACTGACGTCGATTACTTCGGTGACAATGTTATTCGCAGATAGGACGATCCCAACTCAGAACACACCTGACAACTCTGCTTCCACCAAACCGTCAATTAGCGATGATAACTTCCGAAACTGAAGGATGAACTATTCAAAAACATCAATATAGAGGCCAGATGCCGTCACAACCCCTTCTTCAACTTTGCAATCGTTAAATGCTGATTGATTTCTCGCGATACACTTTAGCGGTATCTGGACTCCACCAATGTCAGCCTTCAGTTCTTATAGCACGGACGATAAACTTCCTAGTTCAGCCTGACAGTTCTCTGTACACTAATCGCGACTAGCCCCGGACTTAAACGGGTCGAAATGATGGGAACCACAGCCTTCATCACTCGATAACCTTCACAGGGTTCACAACTGGTTAAATCCCAGCGGATTGCGTCTAACGTTCCGTGAATTGACGACGTGGACATCCTTCCTTGTTCTTGTCCGTGTCGTCAATTCGCTGTTATTCGCAGTCCGCAAAAACATCAGTGGTTCAATCAACGTCACTCTTCGATAAGGGGCATATCCGCAACCAACTTCATGCGGTTGGACTCTTACGGAACAGAAGGTTGGGCTGAATCGATACTCTACAGTGTTGATGGCAGGCATCGCGTAACTAACATCTAAGAAGTCTGCGGTCGCTTAAAGTTAATCTTAATACACAGTATTGATGACTGACATCGATTACTTCGGTGACGATACCCTTGGCTGAAAGAACGACTTCCTTCAGCACAACCTGACAACTCTGCTTCCACCAAACCGTCAATTAGCGATGATAACTTCCGAAACTGAAGGATGAACTATTCATAGTCTTCAGTATAGAGGCCAGATGCCGTCACAACCCCTTCTTCAGCTTACGGACCATTAATTCTGATTGATTTCTTACGATACACTTCAGCGGTATCTGGACTCCACCAATGTCAGCTTTCAGTTCTTGTGGCACGGGCGATATACTTCCTAGTTCATCCTGACAGTTCTTTGTTCACTAATCGCGACTAGCCCCGGACTTAAATGGGTCAAAATGATGGGAACCACAACTTTCATCACTTGATAACCTACACAGGGTTCACAACTGGTTAAATCCCAGCGGATTGCGTCTAACGTTCTGTGAGTTGACGACGTGGACATCCATCCTTGTTCCTGTCCATGTCGTCAACTCGCTGTTAGTCGATGTTGGCACGCGTCAACACCCAATACACTTAAATTAGAACGGAACAGGTTATTCCTTAATATTCAATGACAGTACTTCCGTGTTTACTTCTCCATCTAAAGGATAAGTGATAATTATGTACGTTCCCTCTCTAATATCAGCTAGAGATACTTCACTATCAATATTCTTATCAGAACTCAGTTCTTTTTTATCGCCTTCACTAATCTCATTAATTATATACAACTTGGTCGTATTATATAGCATATGGTTATCATCTGAAGTTACACTGACTAAATCGGCTGTATCAACGTTCTTCTTAGAATATATCTGATAAGTCAAGGATTCATCTTTAGCAATAGGGCTATCTCCTGTGTACTCTAGCGTAAACTCCAACCTATCTTTACCATTATCATTCAGCTTTATATAGCCACTCTTTACGCACCAGTTGACCCCCTCCATCTGATCAAATCGCACTGTGTACGATTCATCGCAGGCCGATAAAAGGAATAATAATAAAATTAATGTAAATACCCTTAGTTTCATAACCTTAATCTCCCCCTTCTTTATCTATAGAATTTAGATAACTTCGGTTATTCATCGATAATTAAAAGAACCACGTAAACAGTGTGCCAATTTCGACTAACGTCCCGTGAAGTTGCGACGTGGACATCCTTCCTGTTTCCTGTCCATGTCGTAACTTCGCTGTTAGCTGAAGTTAGGCTGGAAGCCTGCCACATTTCTCTCAAGTTCCTCACCAGCTTCATATGCCTTTTCTAATAAAATCTTAGGATTCTTAAATTGAGTAAAATCAGATAATACTTCCATCAAAATTGTCCCCTCATAATTAATTTGTGCCTGCTTTATCTCAAGTGGCTTAAAATCAATAAACCCTTCTCCCGGAACTACATGATCAACAAATTCTTTGATCCGATCAGAAATGTGAACGGCAATAATTCTGTCGCCATATAAATCAAGCAAAGTACATTCTCTCGGTCCGTCTACTTGTGCATGAGTAATATCATAGCATAGCCCGAAATATTCACTATCTAGTGTATCAAGCAATCTTTTAAGTAAATCCGTTGCACTATCCGGATGTAAGTTCTCTACAGCAAACTTGATATTATACTTCTTGGCCAATAAGATAAGCTCTTCTGATATGGCCATGATTCGTTCAAACTTGTTTTCAACTGTATCTTCTGAAATATAAAAAGCAGAAGGATGCACAACAACAATAGACGCTCCAACACACTTTGCTGCATAACAGCATTTATCTAAGATTGTAATAGCCTCTTCTATATCCAATCGACACCCATGTATTGTATCAACTGACAATCCGCTGGCTAAAACTTCCGCAATAAAACCTTCTGTATTATCAAGTAATCCATTATGTGGATATCTCCCACTAGTTGAAAAACACTTGAAACCAACTTCCCTAATCATCTTAATCTGTTCCTCAAAAGTTAATTCATAATTAAAGCATGTAGAAACCGAAACCATAATAAATCTCTCCCTCTATAATCTCTGTAATAAACTAAGCCTAATTTCAGCTAACGTTCCGCGTGTTGACGACGTGGACATCCTTCCTTGTTCCTGTCCATGTTGTCAACACGCTGTTAGGTGCAGTATCATCGACAATTCTCCCAAGACCAAGCTATTAATAATAGTAAAATACTCTCGAATCAAGTAATTCAAACGTATCATCACTGGGGTTTGACAGGCTAATCCATTAACCTCTAACCCTTCCCTATCAGCTAATTCTAATGCCCTAAACATATGAAAATCGTTAGTGATTAGAAGCCCTATAGACTCTTCTTCAAAGTATTCCCCAAGCAAACTCTTACTAAATACAATGTTCTCTTGGGTTGATGTAGACTTATCTTCAAGTATAATACGATCAGGATTCACGCCATTATCCAATAAATACTGTGACATTGCCTGAGCTTCTGTTATGTCCTCACCAGGTCCTTGACCTCCAGAAACAATAAATATGACTTTATCATCTTCTAATGCCACATCTACTGCTAATTCTAGTCTCAATCTCAAAATTGTAGATAACTCTTGACCTCTTAAACCAGCACCAAGCACTAAAATATAGTCATATTCATCCTCATCAGCTTCATAAGTAATACCATTATGAATTAATAGTTGTATAATTAGGAATGATACCAAGAAAACTAGGTATCCAACATTCATAATCCTGTAACAGTATAGAATCCACTTGTGCTTATCCCGAAATCTTCTTGATACATTCCAAAATAACAAAGATAGAACGAACAGAAATATAATTACTGTTGAAAACGTTAATCCGAAACTGATCAATAATATAATCGCTATTATAATCAAGGCAATTAATATATATTCAATTATTCCAAACCTTGCTTTTCTCATATGACCCCTTTCGAAACCGAGATGATATTGCACCTAACGTTCCGCGTGTTGACGACGTGGACATCCTTCCTTGTTCCTGTCCATGTCGTCAACACGCTGTTAGGTGCAGTAATACTCGCCAGCTACGATCAAACAACAATTCTTCCGAAGTAATGCAACAACCAACAAAGAATGGATGTTAATGTACTTGAATCAAAAGCATCTAATTGGATTAATTTATCATCTGCTTTTTAATTCTATACTGGTATAACGAACATCTTTTAATTAATAAAAACACCAATATCCTTCTTCATAAATGCTAAATCAAAATAGCTAACACCGAATGAAGCTCCCAACATTGGAAAAATGGCGGTCCTTATATCAATCCCTAAATCAAACAATTTATTTGAAACCACATTTGTAGCAAAACATAAGCTCGCTATTAAAATAAACCTTTTCAATCGCTTTCTGCGCAGTTCTCGACCTACTTTTGTTAATTGGAACATCACAGTGGTAAATATATATAAAATGTATATTACAACATAGATAAAATATCCAACCAAAACTGTAAACCAAGATTTAGAATTAGTCAGGAATGCTATAGCAAAAGCGATTATCGAATACACTATTGTAATGCCAGTCATTATAAAGCTAATTCTTCTCATCAACACTCTCCCATGTTAATCTATTGCTATTGTAAAATTAAATTTATTTTTGTAAACCAAGAGTATTATTGCACCTAACGTCCCGTGAAGTTGCGACGTGGACATCCTTCCTATTCCCTGTCCATGTCGTAACTTCGCTGTTAGATGAAGTTCTGAACGTCAACAGCCATAATTCAATACTATCTTACTTTCTCCAACCTATAATGGCCCTCATCATCCAGCTCTTTGACTCCATCTTTATACCCATAGCCCATCTTAATATAAAACTCGCAAGCTGTAATAGATGCAGGTATCTCTATACGTCTAGCTCGCAAAAATATCTCATCAGACTCTAGGGCATTCATTATTAGTCGACCAATTCCTTTACCATGCAATTCAGGCAATACAAATATAGTTCTAAGAATACTCTCTTCCAGGCTACCCCAGAAGCTCATAATTGAACCTGCACCAACAACTTTATCGTCTAAAACCGCAACATACATATTTGAATTATCTGCGATTTTCTTTATTTTCTCCGAATCATAAGCCTTAGATAATTTTTCCATCTCTTCAATGGGATAGTCTTTAATATTTACTTCCAAAAAATTCCTACTCATTATCTCAGCTATGGTTGATGCGTCTTGATCTATGAATTTCCTTATCAAAATATTCATAATACTATCTCCCTCATTCTTCCCAATACACAGTTCAGAATTTCATCTAACGTCCCGTGAGTTGACGACGTACACATCCTTCCGATTTCTTGTCCATGTTGTCAACTCACTGTTAGATGAAGTACTATCTCGTCAGCTGCCAATAAATATCATGAGAATCGTCCACGTAAATGCTCACTTTTATTAATATATTCGATATGGCAACAACTATCTTTCACCTTGTACTTACTCAAAGCAGTATCCCCACATGAAATTGAATGTTCTGACGTTATAGGCAAGCCCAGCAATGATCTATATAACATATTACTCATACCTCCATGTGTAACAATACAAATGTTTTCTACTTTACTGCGCTCCTCAAACATTCGAGACAAAAACTTCTCTGCTCGTGCACGAAAATTAATCATCGATTCTGACTCAGCAATTTCATGATGTGGTTTCTTTCCACCTTTTGGTATAGGATATAACTTATCTGCTTCTTCTCGTCCTAATCCAGCAAGCAATCCATTGTTCCATTCCATCAAATCATCATCGTATATGATATTCAGCCCAAATCTTTCCCCAATAGTCTCAGCTGTACTTCTTGCTCGTAATAAAGGACTTGCAACAATCAAATCAACATCCTCATTGCCAAACATCCAATCAGCTAGCAATACAGCTTGCTCCTTCCCTTTCTTGGTTAAAGGAAAATCAGCTTTACCTTCATGGACATTAAGCAAATCAGCTTCGGATTCACCATGCCTTATAATAATTATGTTCATTAACTTCCCTCCATACTATTAAATAATTCTAAAATAACAGAGATAGTATTTCATCTAACGTTCCGCGTGTTGACGACGTGGACATCCTTCCTTAATTCTGTCCATGTTGTCAACACGCTGTTAGATGAAGTACTATCTCGTCAGCTACCAATAAATATCATGAGAATCATCCACGTAAATGCTCACTCTTATTAATATATTCGATATGACAACATCTATCATTCACCTTGTACTTACTCAAAGCCGTATCTCCACATGAAATTGAATGTTCCGACGTCATTGGCAAGCTCAGCAACGATCTGTATAACATATTACTCATGCCTCCATGTGTAACAATACAAATGTTTTCTACTGTACTACGCTCCTCAAACATTCGATACAAAAACTTCTCTGCTCGTGCACGAAAAGTTATCATCGATTCCGACTCTGCAATTTCATGATGTGGCTTCTTTCCACCTTCTGGTATAGGGTATAACTTATCTGCTTCTGCTCGCCCTAATCCGGCAAGTATACCATTATTCCATTCCATTAAATCATCATCGTATATGATACTCAGTCCAAATCTTTCCCCAATAGACTCTGCTGTACTTCTAGCTCGTAATAAAGGGCTTGCAACAATCAAATCGACAACCTCATGGCAAAGCATCCAATCAGCTAGTAATACGGCTTGCTCCTTCCCTTTCTTGGTTAACGGAAAATCAGCTCTACCTTCATGCACATTAAGCAAATCAGCTTCGGACTCACCATGCCTTATAATAATTATGTTCATTAATCCCCCTCCATAACATTAAACAGTCCTAAAACAAACAGAGATAGTATTTCATCTAACGTTCCGTGTGTTGACGACGTGGACATCCTTCCTTGTTCTTGTCCATGTTGTCAACACGCTGTTAGCTGTAGTCAGTAGCGTCAGCATCAAAGAACTTTATTTCATCATCAAAATCCTTCACAACTCTATGCCTTCTCTGTATAAACTTCATATAGTAATATACCTTCTTAGAACGGCACATTAATATTGTGTTCTTAATACCGGCATTTTTAGCACCGTTACAGTTGCGAATTCGATCATCAATAAAAACAACTTCATCTGCCTTTAAATTCAGGTCTTCTAATGCAGATTCATACATTATGGAATGTGGCTTTGTTACTCCAACCTTACAGGAAATGATAAATGAGTCAAAATATTGCCTAAAATTCGCCACATCAAACACATTCTGCAATGATGGCCATGCGTCAGATACGACTGCCATACTATATTTATTAGATAACTTGGGAATATTCTTTAGAACGTCGTCATAAAACCTATACTTCTTGTCATTGTAAACTAAATCTTCTGCAATCAACCTTATATTTTCATTAGAAACATCGATTCCATCTAGATTCTCAAATAAAATGCAATAATGATTGTAGAAATGCTCATATTCCTCATCCATGCTATCCATCTTATCAATGGTAACAATATAATCCATTGCTTTACGAAAAGCACCCCGGCGAATCTCCCTTGGAATTCTATCAAAAGCTTCCTTATCTATAAATTCAAAGAATCGTGGCGGAATCATCCAATGTCCTGTTATAGGTCCATTCAATACACTACCAGAATCTATTAATAATCCCTTAATACTCATAACTCTCCTCGTATAATACCCAGCTACTGATTACAGCTAACGTTCCGTGAGTTGACGACGTGGACATCCTTCCTATTTCCTGTCCATGTTGTCAACTCGCTGTTAGGTGTAGTTGAACACGGCAGCAGCCTATGAACTCCAGTTAGAAATCAATACAAAAAATTAGTTCTTCATTACCCCATAAGTCTTGTTTTGTATCTATTTTTTGGAACCCGTATTTTTCATATAATCCAATTTCACCACTTACAATATATATCTTCTTAAATCCATGCCTCTCAACATATGACTTTGAGAACTCAATCATTTTTTGACTTAATCTCTGACCTCTAAACTTTTCTCCTACAAAGATATATCCGATATATGGTGTATAGTCTACATCTGGTATGCAATCTTTTTTTGCAACAGTACAATAGCCCGCGATTTCATCATCGATAATTGCAACTATAACTCTTTCCCACTCTGTAAAATCATTTTTATCCATTTGCTTTGCAAGAAATTTTCCTGCAACCCATGTACAGTCTCTTGCATATACAGATACATTATTCCATATTATATCCTTTTGTTCAATTGCTCTAATATCCATTAAATACCCCTTTAAATATAAACTTTCCGTTGATCAAAACTAGTGTTCAATTACACCTAACGTTCTGTGAATTGACGTCGTGGACATCCTTCCTTGTTCTTGTCCGTGTCGTCAATTCGCTGTTATTCGCAGTCCGCAAAACTACAGTGGTTCAATCAGCTTCACTCTTCAATGAGGGGCAAATCCGCAACCAACTTAATGCGGTTGGAGACTTCCGGAGCAGAGGGTTGGGCTGAGTCGATACACTACAGTGTTGATGGCAGGCATCGTGTAACTAACATCTCAGAAGTCTGCGGTCGCTTAAAGTTAATCTTAATAAACAGTATTGATGACTGACATCGATTACTTCGGTGACGATACCCTTGGCTGAAAGAACGACTTCCTTCAGCACAACCTGACAACTCTGCTTCCACCAAACCGTCAATTAGCGATGTTAACTTTCGAAACTGAAGGATGAACTATTCAAACGCATCAGTATAGAGGCCAGATGCCGTCACAACCCCTTCTTCAACTTACGGACCATTAATTCTGATTGATTTCTCGCGATAAACTTTAGCGGTATCTGGACTCCACCAATGTCAGCTATAGGTTCTTGTCGTATGGTCGATATACTTCCTAGTTCATCCTGACAGTTCTCTATTCACTAATCGCGACCAGCCCCGGACTTAAACTGGTCAAAACCATGGGAACCACAACCATCCTCACTCGATTACCTTCACAGGGTTCACAACTGATTTAATCCCAGCGGATTGCGTCTAACGTTCTGTGAATTGACGACGTGGACATCCTTCCTTGTTCTTGTCCGTGTCGTCAATTCGCTGTTATTCGCAGTCCGCAAAAACTTCAGTGGTTCAATCAACTCCATTCTTCGATAAGGGGCAAATCCACTACCAACTTCATGCGGTTGGACTCTTACGGAACAGAAGGTTGGGCTGAGTCAGTGCACTACATTATTGATGGCAGGCATCGCGTAACCCCTACTATAAGTCTGCGGTCGCTTAACTCTAATCCTAATCACCAATAAACAGTATTGATGACTGACATCGATTACTTCGGCGACAATACCCTTGGCTGAAAGAACGACTTCCTTCAGCACAACCTGACAACTCTGCTTCCACCAAACCGTCAATTAGCGATGTTAACTTTCGAAACTGAAGGATGAACTATTCATAATCTTCAGTATAGAGGCCAGATGCCGTCATAACCCCTTCTTTAACTTACGGACCATTAATTCTGATTGATTTCTTGCGATAAACTTCAGCGGTATCTGGACTCCACCAATGTCAGCTATCAACGCTTGTGGCGCGAATGATAAACTTCCTAGTTCAGCCTGACAGTTCTCTGTTCACTAATCGCGACTAGCCCCGGACTTAAATGGGTCAAAATGACGGGAACCACAACTTTCATCACTTGATAACCTTCACAGGGTTCACAACTGGTTGAATCCCAGCGGATTGCGTCTAACGTTCCGTGAGTTGACGACGTGGACATCCTTCCTATTTCGTGTCCATGTTGTCAACTCGCTGTTAGCCGAAGTGAATCTCGACCCCATTCGACAAACTTCAGCTCATCCCCAATAATACAGGGCCTTTAAGTATCGTCCTTCACCATCTTTAGTCTCAAGCTTTGTGAAGAATCCAGTATCCACAAGATATTCATTAATATTACCAAACACTTGATGCCATAACTCATTACCAATCTCAGCATAATCAACCCCATGCTCTAATGATATTAAACCACTGATTTTCTCATCCAAATCTCTAAATAGTTCCGTTACAATAGGATCAATTACACTAAGTGTAAAATCAGATACTTCATTAACAAGATCCTTGGAAAATATTGGAACCTTATGAGTTACACTGTTATTATCATCAACAACCAAATAATCCATCTCTTCAAGAAACGCCAATTTCTTCAAATCAGAAGACGAAAAGACTTCTTCATTGTTAGCAATGTAATGCTCCATCAGCTTACCAAATTCATCCATCAAGTCACGATTCATTTCATCTAAATATGTGTTATAAATTTCGTTCAGCTTATCATGCTCCGTGCTTGCTTGAATACCACTCTGGACTCTTCTAAAGTAACGATAAAAGTCCTTCCTATAGCCCATCGAATCTCCAAAACTATTGAAGGTGAATTTTCCAATTCTATAATTATTGCTACTGCAAAGCTGGTTATTACTAAAGGTATCAATAGCAGTGCAAGCCTCATACCCAATAACAAGATAGTCTCTTCCTTGGGGCTGTGCTTTAGAAATAGAAAAAAGTCCCTTATCTGCAAAATGGTCAAGGGCACTACCATCAAAAACTTTATCACCAATCGTGTGATAAAGAATTCTATCAAGTCCAAATTCAGAAGAAACATCATACTTCGAAGCAATCTCCTCGTATTCGTCCTTATGAGATATAAGAATATCACCAATTTTCTGTGATACCTTACTTGCAAACCTCTTGATATGAACTATATCCTCTTCAACAAAAAGTGGAAAAGCTAGCTTATAGTAGCCATTATCATCAATAATACTCTCTGCACGCAAAAGAGATTCAACGGCCTCAGATACCCTCTTCTCTGTCATACCTGTCTTAAGCACCAACTCAGGACTATTAATAGTCAATAACTTACTCTTTGCAATTATGAGTAACAACTGCTGAGTTTCTTGTGATTCAAATATTCTATATGGGTTGTATTCATCAAAAGGACCTGCATCCCCAAAAACATATATATCAATATACTTCATAACGTACTCCTAATATCGAGAGATTCATTTTGGCTAACGTTCCGCGCATTGACGACGTGGACATCATTCCGATTTACTGTCCATGTTGTCAATGCGCTGTTAGCTGAAGTACAAGCCGGCATCTCCGCTACCATTCTGATGTTGATGGTTCTATTTCGTGTCTTTCGAATTCAACTTTTTTAGAATAAAGAGTATGAATTTTCATTGACCTATAATTACTCCACTTATTTAATAACTTGACATTACTCAAAAGGCTCGGCCATTTCATCAATGGCATAGTTGATTGATTAGCAATAAAAAAATCATATGAGCCTTGAGTTAAATATCCCTTCCACTTCCCTCTCGTTTTCCATCTTGAATTGTTGCTTTTAGTTTGGAAATATACATTATAATTAGGTATAATTCTTGTTCCATCCCAAAAACAACGAAACATAAAGTGTGATTCATATATCTGATGTTGCTTTAATACAATTGGCGTGAAGTCACGTTTAACTATCTGTTCAAGTGAATCGCCACGAGCATTATAAGAAAAACCTTCTCTTTTTCTATCAAACAGTTCATAATCACAATTATAGTATTCACTTAACCAGATCGGCCCCCTCAAATGGTACTTCACCTTGATTCTCATATCAGAAATCAATCCAATCGAATTACTGTTATTGACAAACTTGATTGGTAGAAAATATCTTGTCTCGTACCTATCTCCAGCATCCCAACTATGTATGCCAAAACAAATGTCATCAACAACTACCCTAACTCTAAATCTATCGTATTGATTCTTCATAATAGTCCACACAGACGGAATAACAACTATGAATGTCAACGCAAACTGTATCAGTAGCTCCAAATTCAATTGATTCATTAAAAATCCCTCCTAAACCTAGGCTTGTATTTCAGCTAACGTTCCGCGTGTTGACGACGTGGACATCCTTCCGATTTCTTGTCCATGTTGTCAACACGCTGTTATGCGTAGGATATCTCGTCAGCCTACGATACCCTTCGTATTCAGCAAAAAATCTTCATGTTGCCATCTTCACGCCTTACTGTTACTCTTACGAGCAATAAGATATATCGAATCATCCGGCTCAAACTCAGCATATAAGCATATGTCTAGAATCTCATAATCCTTCGTATACATCCTTTCAATAACACACTCGTCATAATATTGAAATCTAAGTCCATCATATACATCTTCACCCTTACCATACCAGAAAGAATGAAGAATAATTCCATCAGAATTCAACAATTTAGTCTGCGATTTAATCGACTCAATGTGCTCATCAAGTGAAAGATGCTGTAAAACTTTATTGGAATATATACAATCAAATGTCATCGATGTATCTAAAGTGATTGCATCTAACTTCAACAATTCAATCTCTGTATTACTGTTCCTAAAGTTATCTAAGAAAGCTTGCGAACTATCCGATCCAGTAACTTCATAATAATTGCTTAACAAGAGTAAATCTTTACCTGGCCCCATTCCAATCTCAAGTAACGTTGAGTCCTTCTTAAGGTACTTAGCTAGCTCATTAACCAATTCTCTTCCATCATAATCTTTAGAATCCTCTATATACTGAGCAACTTTGTCAGCATCATCAAAATAACCCATACCTAAAGCTCCCTTCATAATACATACACAGAACCATTCTGTAATAGAACTTATTATATGTTAGAAACCAATTGCAAAATATTAATCTTTGCTACCCCAGAGATATCTTACGCATAACGTTCTGTGAATTGACGACGTGGACATCCTTCCTTGTTCTTGTCCGTGTCGTCAATTCGCTGTTATTCGCAGTCCGCAAAAACTTCAGTGGTTCAATCAACTTCACGCTTCGATAAGGGGCAAATCCACTACCAACTTCATGCGGTTGGACTCTTACGGAACAGAAGGTTGGGCTAAGTCGATACTCTACAGTGTTGATGGCAGGCATCGCATAAATAACAGCACTTAAAGTCTGCGGTCGCTTAAAGTTAATCTTAAAAAACAGTATTGATGACTGACATCGATTACTTCGGTGACGATACACTTGGCTGAAAGAACGACTTCCTTCAGCACAACCTGACAAATCTGCTTCCACCAAACTGTCAATTAGCGATGTTAGCTTCCGAAACTGAAGGATGAACTATTCATAATCTTCAGTATAGAGGCCAGATGCCGTCACAACACCTTCTTCAACTTACGGACCATTAATTCTGATTGATTTCTCGCGATACACTTCAGCGGTATCTGGACTCCACCAATCTCAGCTATCAACTCTTGTGGCACGGGCGATATACTTCCTAGTTCATCCTGACAGTTCTCTGTTCACTAATCGCGACTAGCCCCGGACTTAAACGGGTCAAAATGATGGGAACCACAACCTTCATCACTTGATAACATCCACAGGGTTCACAACTGGATAAATCCCAGCGGATTGCGTCTAACGTTCCGTGTGTTGACGACGTGGACATCCTTCCTTGATTCTGTCCATGTCGTCAACACGCTGTTAGCCGACGTCATCTATGGAAGCTACCAACAATCTCTAGTTTGGAAACCTCATATAATATATGTATAAATCACTGTATTGATTTGACTTGCTCTTATATCCCTTAGGAACTTCACCCACTCTTATAAATCCAAGGCGCTCCCAAAGTCTAATAGAGGCTTTATTAGTTGCAATTACCGAATTAAACTGCAATCCTTCATATCCTATCTCTTTAGCACTAATAATTGAATGGCTACCCATTAACTTACCAATACCATTGCCTCTACAATCTTTACGTACAGCATACATTGCATTTGCAACATGCCCTCCGGCACCTGATGAATTACTGTGAAGTATGTAGAAACCAGCAATCTCATCAGTATTATTATTCACTGCACATATTATTACATCCTGATTTCCCAATACATACTCTACTTTACCTTCAGGAAATTCCTCATACCATAAGAAACCTTCTTCATCTCTAATAACTTGATTCCAAATGCTTGCAACTGAAGATAAATCTTTACTTTCGTATTCCCTAAGTACTATGTTCATGACCTTCTCCTATAAACTCTAAAATCAAACCTTGAATAAACTAATAGATGATGTTGGCTAACGTTCCGTGAATTGACGACGTGGACATCCTTCCGAATTCCTGTCCATGTCGTCAATTCGCTGTTATCGGACGTTCACTCGACTCCCTGCTCAACACCAAAGAAAATCTGCTTGATAAATGCTCTCTCCGGAACCTCTAGCTTATCAATCTTATCGATAACCTTAAGCCTATCATAACTGACATACTTAATAGTAACCTTATACGCTCTATTCTGTATCTCAATTATTGCATAAGTTGTCTCACTCCCTTTAGTTGCTCCGGCAGAATTCAAGTTAAGGTATCTAATCCCATCATCATCAACTACGTCACTTCCAGTATGCTGATGTCCAAAAACATACAAATCAGCGTCCTTGTCGTTGAACTTCGATCTATCAATATTCTCATCAAAATCAATAAACCACTCAAACGTGTTATTTTCTGTATTATACGGGTAGTGGCAAAATAGCATTTTCACACCTTCTATATCAAACTGCCGCTCAATCTCTAATCCATCAACAATCTCAAGATATGAATCTCCTAAGTCTTCTGCTACCCACTTCTGATGTGTCAACTCTGCTTCATGAACATTAGCCGTGCCTGATTTTACTATATCTGTATAATAAATTTCATGGTTACCCTTAAGCATCACAATATCCTATCCAAAAGAAAGTCCAGTGTTGCCTTTGGTTCTGGCCCAATCGCAATAGCATCTCCTAAATGATAAATCTCAGAAATTCCCTCCGATTCAATATCATTATAGATGGCCTCTAACGCATCCAAGTTACCATGTATATCCGAAAAAACTGCAATTCTTCTCATAATAAATCCTCCTCGAAACCGAGAGTTAATGTCCGATAACGTCCCGTGAAGTTGCGACGTGGACATCCTTCCTATTTCGTGTCCATGTTGTAACTTCGCTGTTAGCTGAAGTCAGAGCGCCAGCTGCCACACAAACTAAACACTTAGATTAATCTCGCTAATCAAATCCAATGTCAAAAGCCTTCTTACGATATTCTCAACAGTCATATCGATAAACTTTGCAAACCGTTCATATGTTATATACTTCGGTTCTTCGATTCTTTCATCCTTAAAATAATTAGCAAATACCCATTTTCGGCTATTATTTAGTTCTTCGGCAGATAGCAAACCTTTTATACCTTCTGACTCAAATTTTCGCAACTTGCAATCTACAAACGAAATGCCTTTATATTTAACATAAAGATTATTATCATTGCTGTCTAAGTCATGCATTATCCTCAAAAAGAATTCTCGATCACTCGGTTCAATACCTTCCTTAATAACTTCTGAAGTAAACTCTTGCCTAATCGTCATCATTAAGCTTTCATCAGTTAACAAATGTACTAGATACCCCAAATGCAACCAAAATCTTTCCTCATCATCTGATAAATATTCATATACAAAATCACTTATTCTATTATTGAAAACCTTTAAGTTGTTATCATGATGAAATTCAACGTCAGGGATATTCTGCCGAAGATGGGTCCGCTTTTTATCTTCTCTTCTAAAGCCTTTTCTTGCATGTATTGCGTCTGGCGCGAGTGCCCCAGCTAAAAATTCTGTAACCTTACTATTGTCTGATACAGAGATTTTCTTCAATATTTCATTTGCAATTACTAAATGTGTAATAGGTCCTGGCATAATAACCCCTTTCATCTCAAAGCTCTGATTTCTGCTAACGTTCCGCGTGTTGACGACGTGGACATCCTTCCTTGTTCCTGTCCATGTCGTCAACACGCTGTTAGCAGACGTACTTGATGACAGCTTGCTAAGCACTAAGCTTTCCTCTTAACACTCCAGATGAATCTTCTTTCTTGTACCGCAAGCCTTCCATCACGCATACTTACTTCTGCTATCTTTTTTAGTTCTTCTCTATGGTCTGGCTGTGTATAATCAGGGTTCCCATGGCTAGAAGCAAGAAACTTTCCCATTTCATCTATATTCTCAAAGTAAATGTAACAATCGTTAAATTCTTCAATAGTCAAATCTTCAAATCCATACTCATCCATCATACTTCTTATCTTATTAAAATCTATACTGTCTGAATGAATAGCAATGACCTTTGCACCCTTCTTCAAAACCCGTGAATGCCTCAATATTGATGTTGGACCCCTTCTGTTATATATCAAATCAAATGTCTCATCTTCAAAAGGAAAATCCTCATGTGTCCATAGTTCCTTAAAATCTACATTATCAACTTCAGATTCATCCAAAAGCCTATTAGCAATCTTAATCATCTCTTCTGCATTGTCACCACCAGTAATATGTTGGGCATACTTTGCCATCTTCAGTGTAAACTCCCCGTGACCACATCCAATATCAAGAACCTTGTCATAGCGAGGTAAAAAGCTTATCAGCATCTTCTCAAACTCTACTTCACCGGAGATTCCTTCTCGCAAAAATTCTGCGTCACTCTTATACCCACCATTTCTTACTGCAACTGAGTTGTACCATTCTCTACTCAAATAACGTCTCCTCTCCTAAATCGAATCAAGTATGTCTGCTAACGTTCCGTGAATTGACGACGTGGACATCCTTCCTTGTTCTTGTCCGTGTCGTCAATTCGCTGTTATTCGCAGTCCGCAAAAACATCAGTGGTTCAATCAACGTCACTCTTCGATAAGGGGCATATCCGCAACCAACTTCATGCGGTTGGACTCTTACGGAACAGAAGGTTGGGCTGAATCGATACTCTACAGTGTTGATGGCAGGCATCGCGTAACTAACATCTAAGAAGTCTGCGGTCGCTTAAAGTTAATCTTAATACACAGTATTGATGACTGACATCGATTACTTCGGTGACGATACCCTTGGCTGAAAGAACGACTTCCTTCAGCACAACCTGACAACTCTGCTTCCACCAAACCGTCAATTAGCGATGATAACTTCCGAAACTGAAGGATGAACTATTCATAGTCTTCAGTATAGAGGCCAGATGCCGTCACAACCCCTTCTTCAGCTTACGGACCATTAATTCTGATTGATTTCTTACGATACACTTCAGCGGTATCTGGACTCCACCAATGTCAGCTTTCAGTTCTTGTGGCACGGGCGATATACTTCCTAGTTCATCCTGACAGTTCTTTGTTCACTAATCGCGACTAGCCCCGGACTTAAATGGGTCAAAATGATGGGAACCACAACTTTCATCACTTGATAACCTACACAGGGTTCACAACTGGTTAAATCCCAGCGGATTGCGTCTAACGTTCCGCGTGTTGACGACGTGGACATCCTTCCTTGTTCCTGTCCATGTTGTCAACACGCTGTTAGGTGAAGTACAATATGACAACTAGTCAATCATTGCATTTCTAAAACTATTTAATAACCATTTCCCGTCAACATATGAAAACTCAATAATTTTATCAGAAAGATGCCTGACGTAATCATCATGTATATAGCCTACTCTACCATCTGGCAATATTATCTCACGCCATTCCACATCCACTTCACTATTACTGGCATCTTTCAATATAAGATAATCAATCTGTTCTATAATTGGAGAATCAATATCTGCTTCATTACGGACATTAACATTCTCAGCTGTACATACATATAGATTAAATACTTCTACACCATAAGTTATTGAATCAAGATAAATATCATAATATGGTGCTTTGAACCCGGTATTGGCTTCTGATGTACTATAAAATCCGTATTTCATGGCATCCTTCATATCAGACCAAAATTCTGATTCTTCTATGACATCACGTTCTGTTAACTTGTATTCCTCAAGAAATCTATCAATCCCTGGGTTCCCATAAAAACTTGCAACAATTGTCTTATCATTCATATGATCAATTATATAATCTATATCATAGTTATCAATTGCAATTCTATATTCTTCAATAAACTTGCTAAATGACGGACTCGTAGATGTTTCATCAAATGGCATCGCTTCCACTTCTGAATAACTTTGATTGGGACGTACCCTTACAAGATACTCATCCTCATCCTCAAATAATGAGTTCCACTCACCTTGATTATCTGAATTATTATGTTCCAATGATTTACTAGTCATTTCCAATTCCATAGAATTATTTTTAAGTTCATTTATTTCATCTAGATACTCCGAATTTAGACTTATTATGTCATCATAAACCTCTTTAATTTCGACTAGCTCATTGTATTCATCCTCATCAACAACGATTCCCTCTGAAATAACATTGCCTTCCACTAAATTATCATCTGAATGCTCTTGGTTACATCCAGACATCATTATTAAAATTATACCAATCCACCAATACTTCATCTCTTTCTCCTATACCGAATATTGTATTTCACCTAACGTTCCGTGTGTTGACGACGTGGACATCCTTCCTTGTTCCTGTCCATGTCGTCAACACGCTGTTAGGGGAAGTTGATACGCCATTGTTGCCACCAATATAGTTATTCCAAATAACTAAAGTGTAACTCCAGCTCTCTTTCAAGCCAATCTAGATTTTTATCAAACCATTTCATTAACTTCGTTGAAAACTCAGCTTGATATAAAAACAAATCTTTGTTATCTGATGTTGAGTTATAATATTGCCCGTAATAATCACAAACCGATATCTGGTAAAAATACAGTCTAGCCATATTTACAATATCATATTTGCTCAGCTTTCCAGTATCTAAATAGGATTCGATGTAACATATTAGTGAAGACAATTCTATACACCCATCAGCGAGATTAGGCTCGGCATATACATATGATCTCATTATCTCCCATGATACTGGATGTATGCACGCAGTAGTCCAATCAATGATACCCTTCACCCTATCCTCGGAACAAATAATCTGATCAATAAAATAATCACCATGTGTATTTAGTGATGTGAAATTACAGATATTTATGTCGCTTACCGGAAATCGTTCCATTAAATTGATACGATACTCTAAACTCTCAACTATTGCGGTATCATTATCTTTACGTGCGTTTTCTAGAGTTCTAATATAAGATTCCAAAGCTCTATAGGGAGTCATATTCTTAAAGAAGTTCTCCCCTATACCTACTGGTAAATCGTCATATTCAGTCAACGTCGAATGAATCATTCCAAGCAATCTTGCTGATTCTTTCATCAACCACTTTGGTGCAGTATTATAGGCAAATACTTCCCCCTGTATACACTTCTGCAAATGATATAATCTATTATTAACATGAGTAATATAATCCCCCTGCTGATTTTTATAAATTCCGAAACGGGTATGCCCCTATTGAGCAAAAAATCGCAAATTTCGGGTTCTTGATTAGGACGATTAATAGAATTAATCTCTGGATTCTTTAAAATATAATTCCCAGAATCACTTTCTATCATAAATGTTTTCGAAGAAGCTCCAGTTGATAATTGACTATACTTAGAAACTTGTATCCCATAAAATTCATCCATTAGTTCTTTAATCAAAATATTCTCCCCTCTTTCGAAACCAAGTATCAATTTCCCCTAACTCTCATAACAACGTATTGCGTGAATATAGACCTATACTGTTGAATATGTGTATTGCGTCAATATTTATAGTGTGTCTAGTGGGTTGGTGATTTTTTGTATGGAACCCAGTGACACGTGGGTGTATATCTCTGTTGTCTTGCTACTATTATGTCCTAGCAGTTCTTGAATATATCTCAAGTCGACCCCTGATTCCAAAAGGTGTGTTGCAAAAGAGTGTCTTAGTGAGTGAAAAGATAGATGCTTATCTATGTTGGCTTTGATACAAGCATCGTTGAATATCTTTTGTAATGTGCGTACAGATATAGGTCCTGTTTTTTCACGGTTTTCAAATAGCCACTCTTTGGGTTTGTACAGTTTATAATATTCTTGAAGCTGAGTTAACATCTTTTCAGACAGTATGGATTGTCTGTCTTTTCTCCCCTTGCCTTGCCGTACCATTACAACCATGCGTTCTCTGTCAACATCTGCGATTCTCATATTCGAAACTTCGCTTACCCTTAGACCACATGAATATCCTAACATCAATTCAGTCTTGTGCTTGACGTTTTCAGTTGCTTCAAATATACGTTTCACCTCGTTTTGACTCATTACTTTAGGGAGCTTGCGCTCTCGTTTAGGCCTTTGAAGCTTCATAATATCTCCTTCTGGGATATTACTAAAGCGTCGTGCCTGAATTTTTAATGCATTCACTGCCTGATTGACATACGAATGGCTATGCCCTTTAATATCGATTAGATAAAGAAGGTACCTATTGATTATTTCAAGATCACAGCGTCCGCGTGTTGCTTCTAAAAATAACGATATATGACTCAGATAACTTTTAATTGTATTTGTGCTATAGCCAAGCCTTATCATGTCGTCTCTAATGACCTTTAACTGAAAATCAATATTAACGACTTTGCGTTCATTTTTTCTTTCAAACAGTTCCACGACTGCATCATAGACATCAATCGGCAAGCGCCAGTACCTATCTTTAGGTTGCCATTTACCACCGAGATCTCTTAATCTTTCGATATAATACAGATTATAATCCACCTGAACAAAGACATAATCCCGTCCCTTAATAATATTCATAGTTTCCCCTCTACGATTATTTATAATATTTAGTTGTATTTATTGGGAATATAGAGATACTCCCCAATACCTCATCCATTACATTATAACACAATGTTCTACTGATTTTATCAATATATCTTATTTTATACTTATTTAACATATTAAAATGAGCCCACCCAAACTAAAGTTACTTGTGTTTAGGGGGCTCATTTACAATCAATTATATGCCATCCAATCAATCATCAAACAATGATAATTGAATCGGCGCCGTCTTATCTTCATATGTATTCATATACCGAAAGACTTCCTTTGGTGTTGAAAGAATGTGATTTTCCTTGCATAATTGTTTGAAGCGTTTCATTAAAGATTCATTATGCTCGCTCATCACATCGTATCTATAGCCATATTTCGACTGATAGCGTTGTTTCATCCCTGGAAAGTGCTTATCCAATTCCTGATAAAAATACTCTCTGTTGCCATCTCTAAGTGTCAGACCGAACCCAAAGCAAATGATGCCATGGACTTTCGCCTCTATACAATAGGCCATGATCCCTTCTAGATTATCCATAGTATCATTAATAAAAGGTAAGATGGGATCTAACCAAACAACAGTGGGTATTTGGTTATCCCTCATAACTTTTAATACTTCGAATCGCTCTTTCGTTGTGCTGACATGAGGCTCAAGCACCTTACACAATGCTTCATCAAAAGTTGTTAGTGTCATTTGAACGACACATTTTGTGTTGGCATTAATCTTTTTTAAAAGATCCAAATCACCTAGAATCCTATCAGACTTTGTCTGAATGGCTAATCCAAAGTGATATTTATCAATGACTTCCAAACACTTTCTTGCCAATTTCAGATCAGATTCCAAATGTATGTACGGATCGCTCATAGCGCCAGTGCCAATCATACACTTTTTTCTTTTCTTTTTCAGTGCCTGTTCAAGCAATTCTACAGCGTTCTCTTTGATTTCTACATCCTCAAAGTCGTGCTGCATGTTATAACAATCACTCCGGCTGTCACAATAAATACAGCCATGTGTACAACCTCGAAATATATTAATGCCATTATTTTTAGATAAAATCCCTTTAGCTTTAGAATAATGCATCAAACTGCCTTCCACTAGACGACAACAAGAACCGTCACATAAAACAAATTAACTGAAACAATTTCATCTTACTAATAACATACTTATCATCATAATATAGTATCATCAATACTATCCAGCAAGTCTTTCACAGATTCAACCACACGCTTTACCGTGCCTTCAACAAAAGGATTATCCAGTTTGGCCACTTTTACGAGTTCTGTAAAAGGTTTGCTTCCACCTTGCTGACACAGCTTATAATAATCATGCCAAGCCGCTTCACGATCTTCAATGGATTTCATATAGAACTGAGCTGCGCAGGTCATGGCCAAAGTGTAATCAATGTAATAGAACGGCGTCCTGAAAATATGTCCTTGACGATACCAGAAGCCACCTTTCTCCAAGAAATCATTGTCTGCATAATCTTTTTCAGGCAAATACTTCTTCTCTACTGCTCTCCATGCTGTCTTTCGCTCATCAGGCGTCGCCTCCGGATGCTCATAAACCCAGTGTTGGAACTCATCTACAGTAACACCGTATGGGATAAATTCAATAGGTTCACTGGAGTGGGCGAATATGAATTTGTCTGTATCCCCTTCAAAGAAACTAGCCATCCATGGATATGTCAGATACTCCATACTCATCGAATGAATCTCACAAGCTTCAAGGGTTGGCCACTGGTATTCAGATATTTCATAGTCTCTGCTAGAATACACCTGAAACGCATGCCCTGCTTCGTGTGTCAACACAGTAACATCATGATCGGTACCATTGAAATTCGCAAAGATAAATGGTGATCGGTAATCCGGCATATAGGTGCAATAACCACCCTGTCGCTTGCCATCTTTGCTTGCAAGATCCATCAATCCCTTTTCTGTCATAAAATTAAAGAAATCACTGGTTTCAGAAGAAAGGGCATCGTACATTTGTCTCGCTTTCTCAATCATCCATCCTTCATCACCAGCCGGCTTAGGGTTACCACTCAAGAAGCTCAAAGGCGTGTCATAGTAATAAAGATGATCAAGACCCAATCTTGCTTCCTGACGTTTATGCAATTCCCCTTTCAGAGGAACAACATATTCAAGTACCTGATCACGGAATGCTTCTACTTCCTTCGGGCCATAGTCAGTCCTTTGTAGACGGTCATATCCTAACTGAACAAAGTTATCATATCCAAGTTTCTTTGCCATCTTATGCCTAAGTTTAACCAGTTTATCATATAAATCATCCAGTACTATTTCATTGGCTTCATAAAAAGCGGTCACTGCCTTCTGGGCTTCTATACGTGTCGCTCTATCCTCCGCAAGAATAAACGGTGACATCTTAGGTAGATTGTATTGTTCACCACGAAAATCAATTTTCGCCTTACCTATCAGCATAGAGTAAGAGGTAATTGTTTTATTCTCTTCCTGCAGATCCTCCAGTATTTCATCTAAAAAAGTTTTGACAGCCACCTGAGCAATATTCATGAGATGGCTTCCATATTTCTTTTCGATTTCATGGCGTAGATCAGATGATGAAATGGCTTTATAGAATTCACTGACAAGGCCTTCCATAACCGGTGCCGCTTCATCATAGAACTCATTTTCTTTGGCATAGAACTCATCATTCATATCGATGCTAAACCTTATGCTTGCAACTGTCGACATCGTTTCAAATCGGTTCCTTAATTCATAAATCTTCTTAACACTGACATCCAAAGCTTCCAGATTCTTAGCTTCCCTAATAACTGAAAGTTCCTTGTTAAACGCTGCCTTCAATTGTTCCATATCTATGCGTTCATACTTATAATCTTTAAATTGCATAACAGCCCTCCAGTAAGTCAATCATTCATTTGTAACTATGATAAGATCGTCAAAAAAGGATTTTCCTAATAACGTCTTAGTAAAATCATTATAACATAAAATTATTTTTAATGATTCGACTTTTATCCTAAGAACATATCACGGCCTACATAATCACCTCTTTGATCATAAGTTACCCTGACAATCCAAGGCATAGTAGACTTAAAACGTTCAAAATCCTCATAACCAAAATCGTTATCATAATATTGAAGCACTGTGCTTAGTGCAGTACCATGAGTTCCTACAATAATAGTACTGCTTTTATGCTCATCAATAATGTCATCAATGATACTAATATTCCTTTTTTGAACCGTATCCAAGGACTCACCGCCTTCTAGACGATAACCAAAGTCCTCCCACTGCTGACGCGCGAAACTGGAAAAATACTCTATCCATACATCGCCTGACATTTTTCGTTCACGTAAATCATCATGACATTTTATAGTCAATTGTTTTGCCTTGGCTATTGGCAAAACAGTGTCCAAGGATCTTTTGTATGGACTTGAGTATATGACATCTACATGAATAGAATCAAATAATTCCGCCAAGTCTTGAGCCCTCTTTAATCCTTCTCCCGTCAATGGCCTAATTGAATCTTCATGAACACTGTAATCCGGTTCTGCATGTCTTACAAAATAAATCGTCGTCATCTTATCCCCCACTAATATGTATAAATTCCAACAAGTACATCGATCACTATTTCGACATACGTTTAAAAGTGCTAAACGATTCTATCATACATAATTATTTATCTCGATTCAATAGCATATCTTCTTAGCCACACACAATCAAGCTCTTGTATGCAATCAATTCGATAAGAACAATTCATTTTCATACCAAGAAAAGAGGCTTCGCTTCGTTATGAGCACCGCTAATATTTCTGACCATTTCATATTATAGTATCCATATCATAAATGCATGTGAATACGCATTATATTTATATGCTAAGTTCAAAGCACGCTGCAATGAAATAAAAAAGCACCTTGTAGCAATTCAATTCATCTTCGCTATAAGGCACTTCTCATTTAATTATATCTAGTACAGTCAGCCCGCATCCTTTAGGCCATATCCCTTATTAGATTCACCATCTCAATGGCACCAAGAGCCGCTTCAAAACCTTTGTTCCCAGCTTTCGTACCCGCCCGTTCAATGGCCTGCTCTATATTTTCAGTCGTTAAAACACCAAACATCACTGGAATCCCCGTACTCATGGATACACTAGCAATACCTTTTGAAACCTCACTACATACATAGTCATAATGGGTCGTACCGCCACGGATTACAGCACCTAAACAAATAATGGCATCGTATTTACCGCTTGTCGCCATTTTTTGCGCCACTAAAGGAATCTCAAAAGCCCCCGGCACCCAAGCCACTTCAATTGCCTCTTCTTTCACTTCATGTCGTTTCAAGCCATCCATAGCACCGCCTAAAAGTTTTGAAGTAATGAATTCATTGAATCTCGCTGCCACAATTCCTACTTTGATACCATCTGATACTAATTTTCCTTCGTATGTTTTCATCTTCATTTCTCCTCTTGATTAAATAAAATTATCGCTCCTATACACAGCTTCATTTAATCATGACTCAATACAGTATTTTGTAGATTCATTTTTGAAAAATAATAATATATCGTCAAAATCCCAACTCTCTCATAAGCGTCGCTAAGTTTATACCAACTCCAAAATATGACCCATTTTCTCTTGTTTGGTCTTCATGTACCCCTTGGCGTCTTCCTTATGCGTCATTTCTATCGGGACCCTTTCTATAATTTTTATTCCATAATCATTCAGTTGGTAAACTTTGTCTGGATTGTTCGTCAAAAGCCTCAGACTTTTCACACCAAGGTCTTTTAATATCTGAGCACCTATATAGTACTCTCGCAAATCCTCGTCGAACCCTAATGCCAAATTTGCCTCAACAGTGTCCATCCCTTCCCTTTGGAGTTCGTATGCTTTGAGTTTGTTCAGCAGGCCAATCCCTCTGCCTTCCTGTCGCATATACAGTAAAATCCCTCGTCCCTCTGCTTCAATGGACGCTAAAGCCGACTGGAGTTGATCCCCACAGTCACACAAGGCTGACATAAAAACATCGCCAGTCAAACACTCTGAATGGACTCGACACAGAACATCCTCCCCATCACCAATATCACCTTTTACCATAGCGATATGGTGTTCGCCATTCAATAAATTCTTATAGCCATATGCCTGGAATGAACCATAGGACGTTGGTATTATCGGTTTGGCAATACATTCAACAAGACACTCATTCGCTTTTCTATAGTTTCTAAGAGATTCAATGGTGATAAAGGGCATAGCCCATTCCTGTGCCAATACTTGAAGCTCAGGCATACGCATCATCTCACCATCATTCGCCATGATTTCACAACATAGTCCACAGGCTTTAAGGCCAGAGAGCATCATAAGATCTACTGTAGCCTCTGTATGACCATCACGTTCCAAGACACCGTTTGCTTTAGCTACCAATGGAAACATATGCCCAGGTTTTCTAAATTCTTCTGCCCTAACTTGATCATTCACCGCCATCATGGCTGTTATACTTCGCTCTTTAGCTGATATGCCTGTTGTTGTATCCACATGATCAATGGACACTGTAAAAGCTGTCCCATGATGATCTTCATTCATTGAAACCATATCCGTCAACGCCAGTGATGTTGCAATATCCGAGCTCATTGGCATACATATCAGACCCTTACCGTATGTCGCCATAAAATTAATATTTTCTGTTGTCGCATATTCTGCCGCGCAGATGAAGTCACCTTCATTTTCCCTATTCTCATCATCTGTTACTAAGATGATCTGTCCTTTTTTCAAAGCTTCAATTGCCTCTGGTATCGTACTGAATTCAAACATGCTAACCTCCATTTTGCTGTTAATTGATCTTACGCTCTTTTATCAAAATCTACGAACCTCTCAATGTACTTGCCAATCATATCGTTTTCCAGATTGACAGTTGAACCGATTTTTAGTGTACCCATGGTTGTTTCCTTCGCTGTATGCGGTATAATTGAGACGCTAAAAGTATCTTTATTGACCTCAACCACAGTAAGGCTTATACCATCAATTGTAATAGAGCCTTTGTTGACAATATATTTCAAAATTCCACGCACTGTACGAACTTTGAAAACAATAGCAATATCATCCCTCACAATAGAATGAATAATCCCTGTACCATCTATATGGCCACTGACTATATGACCACCAAATCTGCCATTTGCCGGCATTGCTCGTTCAAGGTTAACCTGGCTACCGCTTCTAAGCTTTCCAAAGGACGACTTGCTTAGTGTTTCACCCATGACATCGACAGTGAACTCACTTCCTTTATGGGATGTCACTGTCAGACAAACACCATTAACAGCAATACTGTCGCCAATCCGAACATCGTCCAGCACCTTTGATGCTGTGACGCTTAGTTTTGACGACCTTGCCCCTGACTGAATGGATCTAACCTTTCCAATCTCTTCTATCAATCCAGTAAACATGAATGCTTCACCTCACTTTCAATCAACCAGTCCTCACCGATTTTTCTCACTTCGACGTTATAGAGTTCCATTGCCTCTGTCACTTCCGAAACACCCTCTCCACCAACTGGTCCTAATGCCATTTTGCATCCGAATACTTTCGGTGCTATATAACTTTGAATTTTGTTGACAACCCCGGCTTTCAAGGCAGAATAATTAAGGGTGGCACCACCTTCGAGCAAAATACTGTCGATCCCTTCTGCCCCAAGCATCCTCATCAATACTTGAATATCTAATTGTCCTTCCTTCATAGGAACGTCAAATAACTCAGCCCCCATCGCCTCAAGAGCAAATCTTTTATTGATATCTTTACTCGATGTGGCAATGATTGTTCTAACTTTGTTTGCGCAACACATAATCGCGCTATTCAAAGGCATACGAAGATTGGTATCACAAACGACCCTCACAGGATTTCTTCCCTTTTCCATCCGACATGTTAACTTCGGATTGTCTTCTAATACTGTTCCAACGCCTACCATGATGGCTGTATTTCTATGTCGATCTTTGTGAACCTCATGTCTTGCCAACTCGCCAGTTATCCATTTGGACTTGCCAGTTCGTGTTGCAATCTTCCCATCCATTGTCATGGCATATTTCATCGTCACATAAGGACAACCTGTTCGAATATAGTGAAAAAATCTACGATTTAGTCCCATACACTCATCTCCCAATATACCCACTGCCACTTTAATGCCTGCTTCACGTAAAGTGCTTATACCTTGGCCTGCAACCTTCGGATTAGGATCTTTAGACCCTATATAGACTTTACTGATTCCCGAGGCAATAATGGCTTCTGTGCATGGTGGTGTCTTGCCATGATGGAAACAGGGTTCTAAAGTGACATACATAGACGCTTCTGTAAGATCCTCCGTACTTTTATTAATAGCGTTTCTTTCTGCATGAGCTTCACCATATTTCTCATGATATCCTTCCCCTATGATAGAACCATTTTTGACAATAACTGCGCCTACCATCGGATTTGGATTCACCCATCCTTCCCCTTTTTCCGCCAAACTTAACGCCCTCGCCATAAACCTCCTATGATCCATAACACACTCCTTCCGCTTCATCTCTGTTATGCTGTGATTCATTTTTATTGATTAGCATGTGATACGCTCTTATGAAATCACAAAAAGAAAAACCCAGGAAATTAATCCAGGGCTCTACAATCATTCTTCCATTATGACGTGGTTGTTAATCTAAACATTCCTCCGCACTATTAATACTTGCGGTTTGGTCAACGCATACCTATCATGCCACTGAAATAACTTAAACAAAAAAATGCATCAAAAAAGCTCTGTAATGTCTAATCATTCCAGAGCTTATGTACACAAAACAACATCGTTATAACGATATCCATCCATCTTCTTTCATCCAGACTATACTGTCGGCTTCGGAATTACACCGAATCATGCGTTACTTACGTTCCGCTCGTGGGCTATACCACCGGTAGGGACTTGCACCCTGCCCTGAAGATACTATTCAATTGTTTGCTATCATATCAGCTAATTAAAATTTTGTCAAACAAAAACATCCAACACTATTTGTCAACAAGTTGTGTTGGATGCATTATTGAATCTATATGTGATGTGCTAATAGCGAGTACTAACTACATCAAAGCTTGATATAATTCCGGTGTTGGTCTTGGGATCACAGCACTCTGAACAAGCAATTCATTCTGCGCCTTAGCCGCTTCCACCGCTTCTCTTACGGCACTGACACTGCCGCTTAGGGTTACAAATCCTTTGCCACCGATGGCAAAACCTGTTCTAACCTCTATAAGAGCCACATCTGCTGTTTTAGCCGCTCTATCAGCTGCCACAATGGCTGATGCTACGGAGTAATACTCTAACACACCTACAGCACCCTCAGTAGGAATCGGGTTGGTGTTGCTGATTGCTGGCATCAACTGGTCATTGATATTAGCGATGAACAATTCATCCACTAAGCACTCACCAGCTACGCGTTTGCCAACTTCCATGGAGGCTTCAACGCTCCCTGTGTCACCGCCGACAATAATCATATATTTACCTGGACAGATTGTGGAAGCCTTAAGCAGTTTGACCGCCGCTGCCTTCATCATCTCATCACACGTTTCAATACCTCTTGCTATACTGGATAGCTCTATTACACATACTGAATTGGACATAGCCAAACCTCCTACCCTTTCTTGATTCTAATGCCACTTGGACTTACTTCAGTCACAGTACCTGTCATACTGCTGTGGATATTAACCGATAGCCCTGTTTCATCCGCCGCACCGATCAACTCACCTTCATCCACATGATCACCAACCGCTTTAACAGCTATTGCCGGCTTACCAATATGTTGTGCCAAAGGTATGAACACTTCGTCCGGTGTTAATTCAATCAGCTCATGAGCGTGCAACCCGTTGTATTTCCCAAGATTCAATCTGGCAATCAACCTGTCTGTAGGTACTTTTGAAAGCTCCACCGATTCTCTTGCCTGTGGTGCATTGTTCTTTGGAACATCGATGCCTTTTTCCCTGAACTTGCCTTTCATGTAACTGTTAACTTTTCTAGGCGACAAGCCCATAGGACAGGAAAACATCTCACACAGACCACAGTCACTGCAGTTAATGGCATCACCAAAATTTTTATCAAACTCTGACGAATCATTTATATCCGACTCTCTCCACACATTTCTCATGACAAGATGTGGTTTGATTCTATGACCAATCTGATATCTCGGGCATAGATCAGTACACATACGGCACTGAATACAAGCGCTTCTTGCCTGATGCTTAATCCGTTCAATACTCACTAAGCTTCGGACAATCAGATAATGGTCTTTTGGAAGAACAATGATGTTACCAAGAGTCTTAGTCACTGTCAGGTTGTCAATAGCCGCGTCGTCCGCAATCACCCTCCCCATCATAGGACCACCCAGAATAATTCTGTAATCACTAATCAGAGGATTTGCCGCTTCTATACAAGCGCGTACAGACGTACCAATAGGCACTTTTAACATGATTGGTTCCTTGACTTCACCTACAACAGACAGATATTTGGTAATGACCGGCGCATTAGATGTCACCGCTTCATAGACACCAATCACTGTTCCTACATTGCTTACAACTGAGCCAACTTGAAGAGGCAATCCACGCTCAGGAATAGACTTTCCTGTCACTTGCTGAACAATCACTTGTTCGTCTCCTGCAGGATAAAATGTTTTCATTTTGAAAATCTCAACATTTGCCCCTAGTTTTGCTATAGCCGCTTCAAGTGCTTTGATTTCTTCTATATATTTACCTTTAAGGGCAATCACTGCATGACTTGCACCCAGCTGCTCAGCAATCATCTGAACGCCCAATATAAGTTCATCTGTAAATGACCTCACCATGAATTTATCTGTTTCAATCAAAGGCTCACACTCCGCCGCATTAACGATGAAGTATTCTGCTTTTGCATTCATTTTTACATGAGTAGGGAAACCTGCACCACCGGCACCGACAATCCCTGCTGACTTAATCGCTTGAATTATGTCCATTGCTTTCTCCATTCCTTCTTACTGTACAGCATTCTTACCTTCATACGCTCTAAGAAACAATTCTCTCAATTCTTCTTTTGTACATTGCCTTGGATTTGCTCCTGTACAAGGATCCGCATAGGCCGATTCAACCATGTCCGGTAAAACCTTCATAAAATCCTGCTCAGTGACACCTGCTGCTTTTATGGTTGAAGGTATGTTTAACTTCGTTATATAATTGCGAACCGCACGAATTAAGTTCATTGTACTTTGTCTCTCACTGGTACTGTCTAACCATATCAGTCTAGCAATCTTGGCATAACGACTATTGGCTTCTGTTAGGTTATCATAAAGCCCTGCATTGAATGCGATGACGTATGGAAGTAACAAGGCATTTGCCTTACCATGTGGTATATGGAAATGAGCTCCCAGAGTATGTGCCATTGAATGATTGATGCCAAGACCAGAGTTATTAAAAGCCATACCTGCAAGGCAGGATGCGTTATGCAACCTTTGCCTAAGGGTAACGTCCTCAGGACTGTTGAAAACCTGTATAAGGAACTTGTTGGCTAGCTTAATAGCTTTTTCCGCCAATGCATCTGTAAAATCATTACGTTCAGTACAAACAAAAGCTTCTATCGCATGTGTCAATACATCCATACCTGTATCAGACGTAATGTTTCTAGGCACTGATTTGGTCAGCTCTGCATCTAATATTGCAACATCCGGCAACATACTTTCATCAATCAGAGGATGTTTCGTATCTGTCTCAGTATCAGTTATTACGGCGAATTTGGTCACCTCTGATCCAGTGCCACTGGTTGTTGGTATGGCAATGAACTTTGTCTCAATGGACGCATCCTTGACTCTGGCACAATAAACCATTGCCTTCGCTGCATCAATTGGTGAACCGCCACCAAGTGCCACTACAGTATCAGGTCTGAAATCTACAATGCCCTGAACGCCTCTTGATACTGTCTTGATATCCGGATTTGGTCTAACATCTTGAAAGACCTCATATGGAATACCCTTGAGGTGCCTAATAACGTAATCTGTCATGCCAGACTCATGCATAAATCGATCTGTCACTATGTAGACACGCTTACTGTTCTTAACAGCATCAGCCATGCCGCTGCCTAGCCTAATCTCTGTTCTACTACTAAAGGTACTGTACATGCTTACTCCTCACAACCTACCATTAGGTACATTTCTATATATGATTGATTTAGTGGATTTATTTGTATAAATGGTTGTTTTTCTGTTGTATTATGTTGTTTTATCTGTCTTTATAAAGTTATACCTTTCTATGGAAATTGTCAAGAGTCTTCCAACGCTTTGTTATAATTTTATCATTGTGAACAAATTCATGTACTTATTCCTCTGCTTACTGTTTAAATTTTTGCTTATATTTCAAGGGCACTTCGTTCACTTTGCGTCCTAAATTCATTTTGAAGGACATTCACTATAGTACTCGCAGCAATCACATCATACAAAAAGACAGTCCCTCCAATGGAAGAACTGTCCGTCTACTGTTATTCTATGAAAAAGATGTTATCTGATTCATCGTTCATATCCAACGATGCACAACCTTTTGACGCCTTAGTCATATTACTTTCTTGGTAAATCAAAAGCCTCCTCAAGCTCATCTACCTGCTCATCGTTAATAACAACGATTTCACCAAGATCACGAGTGGCGATGACCGCTTTAGCACTGTATTCCAATACTTCAAGTCGGTCAAAAGCATTAAGTAAGCTTGAACCAGTGATTACAGCGCAATCATTTTCCACCAAGGCTATTGGTGTTGCCGGATCAAAATATGTGGCCGCTTCTTCCGGATTCATGAAGGTTATTCCAAAAGGAAGTTTAGGAATTTCCCTTAGCATAATGTAACTCTCCGGTATGGTCCTTGAATCAAACACCTGATCTGTTACAGCAAAGGCCATAATATTCGGTGGATGCGCAATAATGACTGCATTCACATGAGCTTGCCCATTATAGATTGCCTGATGCATTGTCACTGAACGGGATGGTAATTTGCCCGCTTCTTTTTTTCCATCTTTAACACGAACAAGATCATCGCAAACAATATGATTCCTGTCAACGCTGTACGGTGTAATCACAAAGGAACCATCTGACAGCTTCTGCGAAAAGGTCCCTTGTGTACTTGTGAAAAGCTTTTGCTTATATGCCCGATGAATTAACTGGCACATTTCTCTTCTGACGCCACGTTCCTCTGTGGATAAATCCACCGTTTCTAAATCTTCCATATCTGCATGGTTCTTATTTCTTGATATCTCAATCTGCTCGTCGTTCAAACCAATTGGCTTGCCGAGTTTAGCCCCGTTGATTTCCAATCTGGCACAATACTCCAATGTCTCAAAAGCCATAAACGCCTCATATAAAGAAGTGTTTCCAACAACAATGCCGTGGTTTTCAAGAATTACAGCATCGGAACCTTTAGCAAACTCCTTGGCAATCTTGTCACCCAAATCTCTACTGCCAGGAAGTCCATACTCGGCCAATCCAACACCGCCACAGACGAGTCGCATGTTGGGAATCAACTTCGTGTTAGGAATCTTACGAACAATGGAAAAGGCTACCAATGCTGGTGGGTGTGCATGAACGATGGCTTTTAGGTCCGGCCTCATCTCATAGATTCTTTTATGAAATGGAAATTCGCTGGATGGCTTGTGTATCCCTACAACTGTTCCGTCTGCTTTCACACAGACAATGTCCTTGAATGTCAAGTTGCCTTTATCTATGCCAGCTGGAGAAATCCAGATATCGCCATTATCATCCAAAATGGATAAGTTACCGCCTGAAGTGGTTGTCATACCACCTGTATAAATTCTATCCATCATGATGACTATTTGTTCTGCTGGGTGCAGTGAATCAAATCTCTTCATGTTAATCTCCTATATGTAATAAATTCTTATGTCTCAATGTTTGTTACCTGATTATTGTATGTCTAAAATACACGAATGACTATGACGATAACCGTTCTACTTTTTATCCTTATCAGACATATCGAGTGTTAGATCGTTACATATTTTTCAATGGTTGTTCTTCTTGCTCTTATTAAACAACAAGAGCTTCATAATGTAATTTCATAAAGAACATCACTTACAAATCATACGGACTGATCTTTCTACCATCTGCGTGAAGGGCGATTCTTCTAGCATCACGTGGGAATACAGGCTCCTCACTATCCCATGGCCATCCACCAAACTGTGTTTGATTATAGTCATTGATGGCTGATTGGATCTCCTTATGCGTATTCATAACAAAGGGACCATAGGCCACAACCTCTTCTGATATAGGTATTCCTTCCATTAGTAACAGGTAAGCCACATCATCTTTAAACTCTACAACTACATCGGCATTACCATCCAACTTAACCCTACTGGAAGCATTGATCCTTTTGCCATCAATCATTATCTGACCACTGCCATTGTAAAAATATAAATTACGATTAATAGCATCGTTCACCTTAGGTATTGTCCACGTGGTTTCTGACTGAGCCTTAATCAGTAGTAACCTGACATGATTCTGATCATCCGCAGCCCAGGAAGCGGCCGTAGGTTTTACTGCTTTATGCCCCTCGTAAGTACCTGCTATCACCTTAACTTCAACACCATCTCTATTAATAATCGGTATCTGTTCATGCCACAGCATCTTATAATCAGGCTCGACAAATTTACTGGTACTTGGTAGGTTCAGCCAGATTTGAAAGAGTTCCAAGGTGTTTACCCTATCTGTGTTTATAAGAGGAAACATCTCAGTATGTTGGCAACCTTTTCCCGTTGTTAGCCATTGAACATCTCCCTGACCATATCTGCCACTGGCGCCCGTGGAGTCAAAGTGATCTACGAAGCCTTCAAGTACAATCGTGACTGTCTCAAAGCCTCTATGTGGATGTACAGGAAAGCCTGGCACTGTTCTACCATGATACATACTAAAGCCATCTATTCCTGAGAAGTCATTGCCCAGTTGACGATCCTCTAATCCTTTCACAGGTCCTAATATTTCGTTCCCTTCTGGATACTCGTCATGATGGTGCATCGTGATGATGAACGGATCTTCCGTATGCCACTGAAAACTATTTTTTTCTATACTTATAATAGTATTTGACATAAATTACCTCCCTGTCAAAACAAAATTTAATCTTGTACGATATATCTATTATGCACTTATTGATAATCTGTGTCAATGAAAAACCGTGAACATAAAGCAAGGTTAACGTATTAATATTACGTTAACCTTGCTGGTTCCTCCAAATAACAATTAAGTAACTCTTTTTTCTAAATTAGCTATGACACTCCGATAGTACTAATCACCTATTCACCAATACTCTTTTTTAAACGTATGTATTATACCTTCGCAGCAACCCCCGATACAAAACTGGAACGGTAGAAGCGATGATATTCCACTAAAGTAAAGCCAGCCCTCTGTATGGCATGAACCGTATCCCTGTTAAGGGTACATCCATGTGCAATCCTACGCCATGCAGGTGTTAATTTATTGAACAGGTACTTATAGGGTTGTTCCACCGGCTCCACATGCTCTATAAAATAGATTCTTCCCTCTGGCTTTAACACTCTACGTATTTCTTCAAAGCCTTTTGCAGGGTCCTCTACAGTGCAAAACAACAAAGTGAACACCACACTGTCAAACTGTTCATCTTCAAATGGAAGCCACATAACATCACCTTTTATCACTTCGACCGGTAATTTTTTTGGTACTGGCCGCAAATCAATGTAATCAGGTAACTGTTGATCAACCAGGGTCAGACTGTCCAGTTGTTCATAGCTATATTGTTTCACATTGGCGCCTGTTCCAAAGCCGATTTCAAGTACATCCCCTGCAACCTCTTCTAATAGTAGCTTTCTTTTCTGTTGGAGCCTATTTCTCTCTATTGGTGCCATGAACGAATCATATACTTTGTGATTAAAAGAACACATAACGTCTCCTTTACGTAATATATTTATGTCAACCAGTCCATTGGTTAAATGATCTTAATGTTTAACAATAGCACGCACGTTTAAAACATCCTATAATAAAATTGCAAATCCTATTTTATTATACCACTAATATTGACGCAAATTGTCACTAAATATCTCACCAAGAGTCGGATGTGCAAATACAATCCCCTTCAGTTGCTCTAAAGTCATATTCCCTTCCATTGCTATTGAAGCATAATGTAATAGATCGGATGCATGTGGTCCCATTATGTGACATCCTATCAAGTATCCTTCATCGTTAATAAGCGTCTTTACAAACCCAACTGTCTCACCAATGGCTAATGCCTTTCCCGAAGCGCCAAACAGGGTTCTTTCCGACTTGTAACCTATCCCCTCCTCCACCGCTTTCTCTTCACTTAAACCGATACTGGCAATTTCAGGATATGAAAAAACACAAGATGGTATTAATCGTTTTGAAGGTATGATGCCTTCAATCACATAAGACATCAGCTGTCTTGCTTGGTCATAGGCTGAATGGGCCAACAATGAAATACCATTCACATCGCCGATGGCATAGATACCGTTCACACTTGTAAGATATAATCCATCTACATGAACATAGCGTTCATCGCATTGAACACCAATGTTTTCCAGCATTGTTCTTTCAAAATCCCCCTGTCTGCCTACCGCCATCAACACATAGTCACTTTCAATGTGATGAACACCTTTTTTGTCTTCATAGATCGTCTGAACACGTTCATTCATTTCCGTAAACGCTGATACTTTTGCACCTGTCAGTACTTTAATCCCATCTTTAGTCAAAATGCTTTTCAGTCGCTTGCCTAGAGCACTATCTAAGCCAGGTAAAATTCTGTTTTCAAACTCTAAAACAGAAACCTGGACACCCAGGCGGTTATATATACCAGCGAATTCGATGCCGATGACGCCCCCACCAACAACGGTTAAAGATGATGGCAGCTTTTCCAAAGACAATATACCTTTAGAGGTTAGTACTCTAGGATTGTGAACGCCTTCCACATCCAACAGTATCGGCTTCGAACCTGTTGCCAATATGATTAAATCGCAACTGACCTCCGTTATGGTGTCGTCTTCATGAATTATTGCCACATGGTTGGCGTCTATTGGAATACCATATCCATTTATAAGGGTCGCATTGCTTCCTTCTATTTTTTTCTGAACATCTTCAACCAGGCTCTGTACAATAGCGTTCACATGTTCGTTCAGGCCGTTCATTGACAATGACGCACCCTCAACTGCCACAACTTTTGACCCCCTTTGAATCTTATGATAAAAATCAGCCTGTTCAACCATAACTTTTGTAGGAATGCAGCCATAGTTAAGACAAGTGCCGCCAACTTTATGGCGTTCAACAAGTATAATCTCAGCACCAATGGCCGCACCTTGTATAGCCGCTTCATAGCCTGCAGGTCCACCGCCAATAATCACAACACGCTTACCCATCGTATGCCTCCAAGTCTATTGTCAACTTCGGATGTCTTGCTACTGCCACCTCATCAAGTCTTCGTACACTGGCGCTACGAGGCGCTTCTTTTAATAGTTCAGGGTTACTTTTCGCTTCCCCTGCAATCTGCAATAAAGCCTCAATGTATTCGTCCAGGCTTTCCAGGCTTTCTGATTCTGTTGGTTCAACCATCAACGCCTGCTCAACGATTAAAGGAAAATAAATCGTAGGTGGATGATAACCCAAATCTATCAGCCTTTTTGCTACATCCATCGTCACGCAGTCACCTGGTTGTTTCAGCCCTTGAAGCACAAACTCATGTTTACAAATATCTTTATAGGGTAACTTATAAGCACCTTCCAACCTTACTCTCATGTAATTGGCATTAAGCACTGCCATCTCACTAGCGAACTTCAATCCCTTGTTGCCCATCATATGAAGATAGACATACGCCCGAAGATAGATGCCGAAATTGCCATAGAAGGTTTTGACATGTCCGATAGATGACTTTGGCATAACGGGTTCATACCTTTTACCATCAAAAGACACAATTGGTCCTGGTAAGAAATCGACCAGATCTTCTACCACGCCTACAGGTCCACTTCCCGGACCGCCACCACCATGTGGCGTCGAAAGGGTTTTGTGTAGATTAAGATGTACAACATCAAAGCCCATCTCAAGCGGTCTGGTAATGCCCATATTCGCATTCATATTGGCACCGTCATAGTATAGTAAACCGCCAATATCATGCACCATGTCAGCAATTTTTTTTATGTCTTTTTCAAAAAGGCCAAGGGTATTGGGATTGGTAAGCATCAAGCCCGCTACTTGTTCGTCCAGTATTTCTTTCAGAGCATCAATATCAATCGTACCCTGCTCGTTACTGGGGATTTCTACAGTTTCATATCCCGCCATCGTTACACTTGCCGGATTCGTACCATGAGCAGAATCCGGAATAATAATTTTACATTTATGTACATTACCATGTTTCAAGTGATAAGCCTTAATCATCATCAGGCCTGTCAGTTCCCCTTGAGATCCAGCTGCTGGTTGCAGCGATATAGCTGACATTCCCGTCAACTCTGACAACAACCCTTGTAATTCATAGATTATTCGCAGACTTCCTTGTACCATAGATTGTGGCATCAGTGGATGACATTTTTGAAACCCCGATATACTGGCAGCAACTTCATTGATTTTCGGGTTGTACTTCATTGTACATGAGCCAAGTGGGTACATGCCTGTATCCACACCATAATTTTTATTGCTTAGGTTTGTATAATGTCGAACCACTTGATTCTCGCTGACTTGAGGCAATAGTGGAGGCTTTGGACGTTTTAATGTCGCCTCTACAGGCCACTTTGAATCATCCAATTCATAGGTATCAAAGGTGTACCCAGTACGTCCATTTGCAGATGCCTCATATATGGTCGTGTCCTTCATGACATTACCTCCCTTGCCGATGTCACATAATCATCAAGATCTTTCTTATTGTGACATTCTGTCGAGGCGACTAGTAACGTATTAGAATCCAACACAATTCCAGCGATCACTTGCTTCTTCGCCATTTCTCTAATGAATAACCTACTATCCTTCACTCTAATAATGAATTCATTAAAATACGAATGATGATAAACTTTGTCTATCCCATCTATTTCACACAATCGATCTGCCAAATAATGAGCGTTCCCCATAGAGCGTCTGGCCACTTCAAGCATACCTTCTGCCCCCATCACAGACATGTAAATAGAAGCTGCCAGAGCATTCAACGCCTGATTAGAGGTTATATTACTGGTCGCTTTTTCACGCCGAATATGCTGTTCTCTTGCCTGCAAAGTCAGGACATAACCTCTTTTACCTTCTATATCCACAGTCTCTCCGACAATCCGCCCGGGCATTTTACGCATCAACTTCTCAGAACAGGTCATATAGCCAAGACCAGGTCCGCCAAAGCTAATAGGATTGCCAAGCCCTTGGCCTTCGCCCACAGCAATATCAGCACCTAGGTCCCCTGGCGTTTTATATAACATCATACTGAATGGCTCTGTCGACATGATGAGTAAGCTCTTATTCTCATGCAACATCGCTGCATAACCTTGCAGGTCTTCTATAATACCATAATAATTAGGTGTACCAACAATGTATGCTGCCGTTTCAACATCCAACATACTTTGAACAGTATTCACCTTTACTTGACCTTCATCTGATGGAACCAACTTATACGTCAGATCCCTATAAGTCAGATAAGTTTCTAGTACTGATAAGTATTCAGGATTTAGTGTATCAGCCACTAGAACCTTGTTTCTTCTTGTCTGAGCGCAGGCCATAAATGCTGCTTCAGCCAATGCTGTTGCACCATCATAGTGGGATGCGTTGGCAACAGGCAGCCCTGTCAATTGTGTCATCATTGTCTGGTATTCGAATATTGCTTGAAGTGTCCCTTGTGATATCTCAGGTTGATAAGGCGTGTATGCTGTACTGAATTCTGAACGAGAAAGTATGTAGGGTACAACCGATGGTATCTCATGATGATATAAGCCACCTCCTACGAAAGATGTCATAGCGTCTATATCAACATTCTCTTTTGCAATCCCAATAACTTTTTCCATGATTTTCTTTTCACTATACCGTTCAGGCAAATCAAGAGCATGATCAAGTCGTATGTCTTCTGGTATGTCTTCAAATAATGTTCCAATATCCGGAACCCCTATCGTTTCTAACATGGCATCTATTTCACACTTTGTTCTTGGAATATACGGATGCATCCTACCACCTCCAAGTGACACATCTTAAGTTGATTAACAGTATGACACCCTCATCACAATATCATTCATCTTGACTTTCGCAATATGATTTATATTCGGAAGTACTCATTAACCCTTCAACTTCAGCAACATCAAAGTCTACAATCACAGCTATAGGCGTATCAAAAGGTGCTTGATTGAGTAATTCCGGTTGATCTTCCAACGCTTCGTTGACTTCAACAACCTTACCACTTATTGGCACGTAAATATCCGCCGCAGCTTTAACCGATTCTACAACAGCAAACGACGACCCAGAATCATAGGTTTCATCCAATTCAGGCAATTCTACATAGACGATGTCACCCATGGAAGACTGAGCATAATCCGTAATACCAATATATGCCTTGTCACCTTCCACTTTAACCCATTCATGATCTTTTGAATAATAAAGTCCTTCTACTAATTTCATTCAATCCTCCTAATGATGTAAAAATCTTCTGTTGACAATGACCCCTGTTAACCATTTATTTCTTACCTCTATTTTAATATTCTTTTCATCATAATCCCATGGGACCATTGCCATCCCTATGTTTACTCCTAAAGTTGGTGACTTATAACCGGTTGTTACAAAACCAATCTCTTCGCCACTCTTATCACGTATACTGGCCCCATGCCTAGCCAGCCCTCTATCAATTAGTTGGAAACCGACTAAACGTCGTGTTGGGTGAGTATTATATTCACCTAGCGCTTCTTTGCCAATAAAGTCTTCTCCATCCAAATCCACAAAGCGCTTAAGCCCTGCTTCCAAGGGATTAATAATTTCACTAAGCTCATTGCCATATAAGGGCATACCCGCTTCAAATCTAAGCGTATCTCTAGCGCCTAATCCACACGGAATAGCCCCTAGTTCATTCAATCTAGACCATATGCGAACACTTTCACTTCTATCAAAATACAGTTCATAGCCATCTTCACCGGTATAGCCGGTTCTTGATACCATCATCTTCACGCCATCAATCTCAAGATCACTGATAAAATGGTAATATGCCATCGAAGCAACATCATATGTTGACGCCTTAGAAAAAAGCTTAACCACCGATGGTCCTTGAATAGCAATTTGACAAATCTTGTCCGTTATATCCTCTATCACAACCTCGGACATTCTATGGGCTATGAACCATTGTATATCCTTGTCCTTATTAGCCGCGTTCACCACTAACCAATAATAATCATGACTGAATCTATAGATAAGTATGTCATCCACTGTACCGCCATCTTCGTAACAAACTGGGCTATAGATTGCTTGACCATCGATCATAGCCATCACATTATTAGTTACAAGACGATTAATAAATACAGTAGCCCCTTCGCCAATTACTTTAATCTTCCCCATGTGGCTAACGTCAAACATACCAACTTTTTGCCGCACAGCCTTGTGCTCATTTATAATGCTTTCATATTGCAGCGGCATCTCAAAACCAGCAAAAGTAACCATTTTCGCCTTAAGCGCCAAATGAGCATCATATAAACAAGTACGTTTCATTCCCATCCTCCTTCCAAAATACAACAAAGAGCCTACTAAGCATAATTCGACATTATGCCTTGTAGACTCTGTATGTTTACCTGAGAGCATTACCCCTACGGTGGTCACTCAAGACCTTTCCAGAGGGTCATCACAAACGGCTTCTTTTGCCTGAAAGATTCCATCGCCAGGACATTGGCAATGTTGCTTCTTCGGCGATATCATCATAAACATAAAGATATACTCTTACCGATTGATCCTATGACCAAATATATATTTTCCGTGTTCGCATCATGTTCCCCAAGTCGTAAAATACGTACTTTCAACATGATCACATGAAATAACTATATATTAATCATAACACTGTATCCTATGTAAGTAAACGCTATATATAAATTAATCAATGGATGCAACCACTGGAATAAGCAACTGATCGCCAGCGTATATCTCATGGGGATCTATGCTATTCATAGCGATGACTTCTTCAACAAATTTCTCAAATGTATAATAATCTTCATTCATATATGACTTGGCTATTGACCACAACGTGTCATCTGTATGTACCGTCACTAATACGTACCCTTTATCCACTACATCCAGTTCGCCTTGAATATCGGACGAACTGAGTAAGATATTCCATACAAAAGTAATCATAATCGCCAACAAAATAACCGTCGCCACTAACTTGATTCTATTTTCCTGTCTTCTGCGTCTTCTTCTAAGTGTCTGATTCATAACATCACCTCAAGGGAACAAATGTTTGGTTAACTGTTGCTTAAAGTATATACGAACACACGTTCTTTGTCAATGGTTTCAATCAAAAAACACGAACAAACGTTTGATATCTTTTAATACCTATGTTATACTCACTATAGAACAGACATTCGTGTATGACACATGTACTGATAATCATAATAAAGGGGTTGAGATTATGTCCCATGAATTGGGTGAGAAACAACAGCGTATCCTCGATTATCTCAAAGAGGAAATATTAGCGAAAGGCTATCCGCCATCTGTAAGAGAGATTGGTGAGGCTGTGGGACTTAAGTCCACTTCTACTGTGCACGGACACTTGGAGCGTCTTGAGAAAAAAGGCATCATTCGAAGAGACCCAACCAAACCTCGTGCCATTGAGATTCTTGACGATGAATTCAATGTTCAGCGACGGGATTTGGTAAACATTCCGATCGTTGGAAGTGTGGCTGCTGGTGAACCATTATTGGCTGTAGAGAATATTGAAGAGTATTTCCCATTACCTGTAGAATACGCAACAAACCATCAGCTTTTTATGCTAAAGGTTAAAGGCGACAGCATGATTAACGTGGGGATCTTTGAAGGCGACCTTATTATTGTTCAAAAGCAACCTGTTGCTGAGAATGGTGATACTGTTGTTGCATTACTAGATGACTCTGTCACTGTAAAGACCTTCTATAGAGAAAGCGATCATATACGTTTACAACCTGAGAACGATTTTCTTGAACCTATTCGAGTCAAAGATAGCGAGGTCGAGATTGTCGGAAAAGTCATTAGCCTTTTCAGACAGTATATTTAGGTATTTTACACGACGATCTATATAAGTACTTTATAAACAAAAAGAATCTTCGCAGAAGGATTACTCCATCTACTAAAGATTCTTTTTTTATTTCATGGTAAAGTACTTTGAACTCAGCATATGAATATACTGTTGAATAATTATGCCATTACCTTCGATTACGCCTATTCATAAAGTGCATTTGATTGTTCTCCATTACCCTTAACTGGACTGATTTGACTTTATCCTTACGTTCATAAACGCTATCTAAGTCATTCATAATCTCTGTCTTACAAAAGGCACAGAACCGACCGACTTTTATAGGCGCCTGACACTTCTCGCAGGGAATACTCACATCAGATTCATTTAAAAAAACAATCTACTCTCTCGCATCCAGCGTATGATTTGCTTTCTGCCAAGATCAACCGATATTGCCACCTCCTCTATTGAGGCATCAGGGTTCATCCTAAGAAATTTTTTACTTGCATCCAATTTTTCTTCCATCAATTTGTGGCAAATTGGACAATAATTAATCTCCAAAAAAGTCTCATAAATACCGCCACAACGCTCGCATGTCTTGACATTCATCATATCTATCGATTTTTTCATCGTTTCTTATCCTTACTCATAAAACGCATCTTACTTTGACCAGTAGGCTTGATTAAAACTTCCTCATCATCTGGCTTAGGGGCAACATACACCCCTTGCAGTTCCTTACGAATCTTTGCCTTACAACTAATGCAGTACTTGCCAGTAGATATAATCACACCGCACTGCATACATGGTATGCCCACGCCAGATTCTTCTGTGAAATAAAGACGTTCCTCTCGTACCCACTGAAGAATCTGGCGCTTGGATATCAAGCAAGCTTCGCTAACCTCTTCTACACCCGCCTGCTCATGTTTTTTGATGTACTTTCTTACCTTTTCAAATCGTTCCTCCGTCTGTTCGTAGCACACAGGACATAATTCTCTATCATAGGTACTCTCAAAAAGACGACGGCAAGATTTGCATGTTTTCAATTTATTATATTGCACCATCTCTTTCACCTCACCAACTTCATTATAACACTATTGGCTTAAATCCAACAAACAAATCCCTATGAACGTTTTGTGAACTTCAACCTATGAATTCACAGCAAAAAGAAGCAACAGGTTCCAGCCTATTGCTTCTTTCTCATTCTGTAAAAAATATTAACTTAGAATATCACAATCTTTAACTGTTGGATACTACCTTTTTGAAAGAGCTCTTAAGGGGTACAATCTGATTGAAGACCAGCTTGCCATCCTTGCTCAATACATGATCTACAGTATAGAAACCATTTCTAATAAACTGGAATCGGCTATCACCAACATTAATGAATCCGACTACAGGTTCTTCGACAAATGCGTTTGGAAAGATCTGTTCTGATTTCGGATTAACGGAAGCCAAAAGATTCTCATCATCTGGATAGTCAAGAAACAGGTCTTCATATACTCTAAATGTACATGGCTTTGATTTGGTAGCACTAACCCAATGAATGGTACCTTTTGGTTTTCTCTCATTGAAACCGCTACCACTTTTCGTCGCAGGATCATAGGTACAATGGATCTCTAGAATCTCACCTTGCTCATCTTTAATCACTTCATTACATTTAATGAAATAAGCATGACGTAGACGGACTTCTTCACCAACGGACAGCCTTTTGTACTTCTTGTTCGGTGCCACCTCCATGAAATCTTCTTTTTCAATATAGATTTCTCTAGTAAAAGGAATCTGTCTTGTTCCAAAGGTTTCTTCAGATGCGTGGTTATCCGCTTCCAAATATTCCACATCGTCATAATTGGTAATGATTACTTTCAAAGGATCTTTGATGGCCATTACCGCTTTAATCTTATCTTTAAGGTCCTGGCGAACAAAATGCTCAAGCATCTTATAATCAACGGTGCTGGAGTCCTTAGGCACGCCTATCTCGTTAAAGAAGTCAAAAATAGCCTCTTTTGTGACGCCACGACGCTTTAAACCATGTAGTGTCGGGAGTCTTGGGTCGTCCCAACCCGAAACAGTGCCTGAGAAAACAAGTTCTCTTAGGTATCTTTTAGAAGTAACAACACCCGTGAGATTCAAACGACCGAATTCTATCTGCCTTGGCAAAATACCTTCCAAGTCCAATTCCTCTAGTACCCAATTATAAAATGGTCTGTGATTGATAAACTCGTTAGAACACAAAGAGTGAGTGACACCTTCAATATAGTCTTGGATCGGATGTGCAAAATCATACATAGGATAGATGCACCATTCATCCCCTGTTCTGTAATGATGTTCTTTAAGAACACGGTATATAACTGGATCTCTTAACAATACATTCGGGCTAGCCATATCCATCTTGGCACGAAGAACACGAACGCCTTCATCTACTTTACCAGCTTTCATATCTTCAAATAAAGCAAGATTCTCTTCAACATGCCTATCCCTAAAAGGGCTGTTTTTTCCCGGCTCTGTCAAAGTACCTCTGTACTCGCGCATCTCTTCAAAGCTCAAATCACAAATATAAGCCTTACCTTTTTTTATCAAGTATACAGCGTAGTCATAAATTTGCTGTGAATAATCAGAACCGTAGAAAGGTGCTTCTCCATAATCACACCCCAACCAGTTCATATCATCAACAATAGCATTGACGTATTCAATATCTTCTTTAAGAGGATTGGTATCATCAAATCGAAGATTGAACTTGCCGCCATACTTTTGCTTGATGCCGTAACTGATATTAATAGCGTAAGCACTACCAATATGAAGATAGCCATTAGGCTCCGGTGGAAAACGTGTTACAATTGTATCTATGTTCTTGCTAACTTTGTCTTCATAGACAAGACGATCAATAAAATTCAAAGGTTCTGAAGTGTTTTTTTCCATTAATCCAATACATCCTTTATTTTTTATGATTTGAATTACATGGCCGACATTTAAAGGCATGCAATAATTGACAATTCATTCGTAAATTTTAACAATAAACGAATAAATTGTCAACGAAACAGCCTTTTACAAATTCTCAACATCTTCTATAACTTTACCATCTGCCCAGATACGCTCTAAGTCATAGAACATTCTGCTATCTTTATCAAACACATGAATAATGATGTCTTTAAAGTCCATTAAAACCCAACTGCCATTATGATTACCTTCTATGTTCTTGGTATCATACCCTGCTTTGTTCAGCTTCTCCTCTGTAAAAGAAATCAACGATCTCACGTGATTAGGATTGTTACCATGGGCTATGATAAAGTAATCAGCAATAACACTGATGCCTGATATATCAAGAACGCGGATGTCCTCGCCTAATTTATCGTCTAACGCCTTATAGGCGATTTTCACCATATCTTTAATCTCACTCATTTGTACGGTCCTTTCTTAATGTCTCATAGTAATGATAGGCCTCTTTAGTCAAGGGGTCTTTAGTTTTACTTTTTCTTCCAAGGTATTCCAATGTATCTTCCAATATATAACACACCGCTAAGTCAAGGTCTCTTGGTGCAATCTTTCTAATCAACTCAAGTCGGCCCTTATGCTTACGTCCAGGTTCAATATAATCACTGATGTAAATGATTTTCTCAAGCCGAGACATACTTGGTCGTCCAGTTGTATGATAAGCAATCGCATTGAAAACATCCGGATCAGTGGCTCCATACTTATCGCGAGCAATATATGCCCCCACTTTTGCGTGCAACAAATCGGTATTGTTTTCCTCAGCCTCACTCATGGCAATGTGATATTTCTTTGCTTCTTTTAATAGTTTTTCACCTTTGAAATTCTTAGCACAGTCGTGTAAGTAACCAGCCACAACAGCATTCTTAACATCCACATGATGGGATATGGCAAGTTCATAAGCAGTCCTAGCAACTCGAACAGTATGTTCATACCTATCCGTTGACAAATGCTTTCTCAACCTGCTTTCCCACTTATGATTATTCAAAATGCTCTCTAAGACATCCATATGATCACCTATACAATCCATGTTGCTCAATATAGTCAGATATTACCTCCGGCACACGCCATCTGATACTCTTACCGCTAGATATTCGGTCACGTAAATCCGTGCTCGACAGATCGATCATCGGCATTTCGACATATTGAAAAACAGTTCCATATCTATTGGACAAATCCGTCATATGGTCATCACATATGGATCTATCATAGCCACCGCGATTCACAACAACAAAAGGTACATTAACCAATAAATAATCCTTATCGAACCACTGTTCAAGGTTCATCAATGAATCCGTACCGATAATCATCCAGTGTTCATCTTCCGGATACATTTCATTTAATAACTTGAATGTATCCACTGTATAAATCTTCCCTGTACGTTTCAATTCAAAATCCGAGCAAGTAAATCCCTCAGCTGTGTTAACAACCAATGAACACATTTCAAACCGATGATCATTAATACTTAAGTCTGCTTCCTTATGCGGCGGGTTCCCTGTAGGCATAATGCAGATTTCGTCAAACATACCTGTTTCATACACGACTTGACCTGCAATTAGATGCCCATTATGTATAGGGTCAAAGGTACCGCCTAATATTGCAATTTTTTTCATGTCATTTCCTGTCATTGGTATGCCAGATAATAGGCAATAGAATTGTACAATGTTAATTTACCATGTTCTTTAAACAATGTATACAGGTCATTGTTATCTCTAAAAGGATGCTTGCCTCTATATTCTAGAATGTCTTCAACCAAAGATTCTGTGATGTCGTCATTCAGGTCAAGAAGCATCCGCTCAGTTGCTGTATTAACGTTCGTCATAACCGTATACTGCCCTTGATATGCTTCATCCAAGTCATCTACATCTTCTTCATCCGTTGTGTATGGATTGTAGCGCTCTGCAATATCACTTTCATACACATAAATATACGGCCTAATCATTTCAAAAAGATAACTGCCTGTGACCACCTTTACTTCATTCAGATCAAAAAATGGTCTTGCTTCCATCAAATCCTCAGCAATATCAAAGCGTTCACTTTCTGAAAGTTCTGTCAGTCCAAATAATGATGCCAACTCAAATTCGCCTGCCTCGTTCATATCACTCATGGTTACAAGGGTATCTGTATAAATATAGGCATTGGCTTTATTGAAGAGTTCTCCACGCTTTCTGAGTTCTGCCAAGGTAGTAATGGTATATTCACCATCATCTCTTAGCCCATCCAGCGCTTTATAATCCGACGTTGCAAGTCCCGTCACCTGTTTAAAATCTTCAAGGTTGACGGTGTTGACATTCACCATATCTTTATCCGCTTCTGTCAACACTTTCGTATCATCAAGAGTTAAATAATCCTCTACAGCCGGCAGGTAACCTGCAAATGCATCAATTTCTTCCAACTCATCTAACGCTGTAACTTCATTGAACTTAAGGTAATACAAGAGTTCATCCACCAGCATATCTGCACCACTGGTCGTCGGTACCAAAGACCTAAGTTCCAAATAAGACGCCTTATTAACATTAGTGATAACACTTAATAAGTGACTATTCTCTTCAAACCATTCAGCATCCAAATCATAATCCGTGGCCATGATCTCAAAAATGTCGTTAAATACATTCTGTTCTCGGTAAGCTACGATACTATCAACCTGCGCTGAAGTTACATCCAATGTCGATGTCAGCAAACTTTCGCTGGCGGTATTAATATTGATACGATCAGAGGTAACGCTTAAAGAAGTGGCCCATCGTCCAATCTCGTATATCTTAGCACCATACTCAGCGGCAACCATATCGCTGTAAAAATCACAGCCAGAATACACTTCATCTACTACAGCGTATCCAAGAGCTAACAGTTCCTCTGAATAAGTCCGGTCATATGATACAAAAATATGGGCAAAAGTGGCACCACTGCCGTCATCGTAGGTGTCGTCTACAAGAACATAGACTGTCTTGCCCAGCAACCTGTTGGTGGCATATTCAAAGGCTTCCGTTGACGCTTCCGAATCAATACCTACTATCCGAACAGTTTCCATCACCGGTGGATCAACACTACGTCTATAAAAGAATATACGCACCATCTCTCCATCGATAATCTCAACTACCTTTCCCATATCTACACTGGTGTTACCTGTTGTTATACTGCTTGCACTAGAAGTGCCTGCTAACATCAGTAATACAAGTACTATGGTCATCGTTATGCCAACTGATCGTCTCATTGTCTACACCACCTAAGTCATCCTATACGCTGTTTAGAATATGATACTGATATTTATTAAAACTTTGGGATTACAATCTGGGGATCTTGCTCATTGCGTTTGTATAAAACGAAACGACGACCAATCACTTGTATCACTTCAGCATGATTACGTTCAGCAATCATGTGAGCAACCACTTTAACATCTTCAAAACAATTCTTAAGGATTGTTAATTTAATCAATTCTCTCTTAGCGAGCGCTTCGCCAACTGATTTTGTCAATTCCGGCGTCACGCCACCTTTTCCTACTTGGAATATTGGCTCCAGATCGTTGGCCATTTTTCGCAGATATGCACGTTGTTTTCCGTTCATCCATTTCTCCTTCACAGTGAATCAAATCACTTAATATAGATTACTACTTATAGTAATCAAATTCGAGATAGTACATTTTAACCGTGTCACCTTCTTCAATACCAAGTCCTTCCAACTGATCAAGGATTCCCTCGGTCTGCAAGAAGTTCTGGAAGAAGATAAAACCTTTTTCATCATCAATGTTCGTATACCCAAGCATACGCTCAACTCTTGAGCCCTCAACTCTGAAGACACCTTCCTCTTCTTGTGTAACAACAATCGGTTCTTCAGGTTTTTCCACTTGATCAAGGAAATACTCTTGCTGATAAATGATATGCTCGTTCGGCATTTCTCTTAATATCTCATCAATATGATATAGCAGTTCTTTCGTCCCTTGACGTGCTACAGCTGATATAGGAAAGACTTTAATGCCTTCAGGCTCAAATTCTTCTTTAAGCAATGCCAGAGCATCGTCATCATACATCGCATCAATCTTATTGGCAGCGATGATTTGAGGTTTATCAAGCAATTCGGAATTGTATTCACGAAGCTCATGCTGCATCATCCGAATATCTTCTATAGGATCACGTCCCTCAGTACCAGCAGCATCCACAACATGAAGCAATACCTTTGTTCTCTCTACATGTTTAAGAAACTCATGCCCTAGACCGATACCCTCATGAGCCCCTTCTATAAGACCTGGAATGTCTGCAATAATGAAACCTCTATCATTAATATCGACAACTCCCAGGTTCGGATTAAGGGTTGTAAAGTGATAATTAGCAATCTTTGGCTTCGCGTTGGAAACAACAGATAAGAAGGTTGATTTACCAACGTTAGGGAACCCAACAAGACCAACATCCGCAATGGACTTAAGTTCCAGCTCAACGACCAACTCTTTGGATCTTTGGCCTGGCTGAGCATACTTAGGAATTTGCATCGTCGGTGTGGCAAAATGTTGATTGCCCTTGCCGCCTCGACCGCCATTAAGCAATACAAAACGTTCATTCACATCGGACATATCCTTAATAACTTTACCTGTCTCCGCTTCTTTAATAATCGTACCTATAGGCAATTTGAGAATCAGGTCCTCACCATCTTTACCGTGACACCTGCTGCCACCGCCTGGCTGCCCACTGGTTGCTTTGAATTGTTTGCGGTGTCTATAGTCGTATAAGGTATTAGCATTGGAGTCAACAACAAAGATAACATCGCCACCTTTACCACCATCGCCACCATCCGGGCCACCATTGGGTACATATTTTTCTCTCCGGAAGCTGACACATCCATCGCCACCTCTACCGGACTTTACTGATATTTTTACTTGATCGACAAAAATCATAGCTGCTCCTTGTGATAAGTACGCAAGTGCGCCTTATCCGTTCAATAATGAACAAGTCGTTGAAGCATCCTTACCACCTCACTTAAGCAACTTTAATTAGTCAACTGATCAAACTAAAAACGGCATGTGGAAAGAATGCGTTAAATAATATTATAACATAATCTGTACTACACAAAAAAGAGCCATCAATAAAGATGGCCCGCTTTTTCGTAAATGATTCTATTACTGAGCTTTAGGATAAACAGAAACTTGTTTCTTATCTCTGCCTTTTCTTTCAAACTTCACAACACCGTCTACAAGTGCGAAAAGTGTATCATCGCCACCTCTACCTACGTTGTTACCAGGATGGATCTTAGTTCCACGCTGTCTGTAAAGAATATTCCCAGCAAGTACGAACTGACCGTCTGCTCTCTTAGCACCAAGTCTCTTAGACTCGGAATCTCTACCATTTTTAGTAGAACCAACACCCTTTTTGTGGGCGAATAATTGAAGGTTCATTCTTAACATTTCTTACACCTCCTCGATTAGAATTTGTATGTAATCTTTTCCGTATTCTTCGCTTATGGAATTTACCCCGATTTCAAATGCGTCCAATAATAAAGCTGCATCTCGGGATACAGTCTCGGTAATCATCAGATGAACCAATCCGTCATCATCATAATCCAAGTCATATTTGTCTTCTGTTAGTAAATCAATTGAGTTGGCTGTATTGATTGCCAATACAGATATTGCACTGCATACAACATCAAAGCCTCTCTCATCAAATTCAGCATGACCACTGACTTTATAGCCGAGATTCTTGCCATCACTCTTAAATAAGATGATCTGTATCATAATTAAAGAGTAATTGCGTCAATTTTCACAGCAGTAAATGGCTGTCTGTGACCTTGAGTTCTTTTGTAACCATTGTTCTTTGGTTTGAACTTGAAAACTCTGATCTTCTTGCCTTTACCTTCACCTGCTACTGTCGCTTCAACTTTAGCACCTGCTACAGTCGGTGTTCCCGCTGTTACAGTACCTTCGTTAGAAACTAACATTACTTCGTCGAAAACAACTTTTTCACCTTCAGCGACACCGAGTTTTTCAACTCTGATCACGTCACCAACAGCTACTCTGTATTGCTTACCACCTGTTTTGATAATTGCGTACATTCTGGCACCTCCTCGTTTTTAAGACTCGCCGGTTTCGGTGTTCAAAGAACTTCCCCTGCTTAGCAGACCTATCCGTGCGGCATACCATCGATATACTACCATAGCCTTATTGTTAAGTCAAGCATATTCAAAGAATTTATTTTTCTTTTTTACTCACTCTCTGCTATAATAAATCTGTTGGGATGAAAGCACAAAATTACCTAACCATAACGGAGGCACTATGAATAAGAATATCAAATGTCGTTACGATAAAAAACTCGACAAATATCACATTGAATACCATCTGCTAACAACTGAAGATCAACGCTCATTAAGGCTTGAAGTTCTTAACAAATTAAATGACGCCTATGACCTGGCTGTGCTTATAGATACGCAGATGGGTTCCGTTACACAACCAGATCAGCGCAGCTATGCTCAGATGATAGAAGGTCTCTTCACCAAACATAACATCCAGTATCATCTCAGACCCGTAGAGATGCCTAATCCCAAGCAACTTTTTGGTTTCTTTACAACCGGCAACAAGACAGTCACTCAGTACGTTATTACCTTTATAATAGAGAAAGGCGCTTTTTCTGAGACCCTCTTTGACGATTTATTATGCGAATTCGATACACAGATTGGATATGGGCTTTTAAAATCCCCAAAAGAAATTTTTATAGATATGGAAAAAGGCTATCTGGATAACGTCTTTGATCAACAGTATTTTTCAGATAGTCTCCTCGACTCAAGAATATTCAAGAAGTTCCTTTCTTCAAAAAACTTGTTTGAACAGTAGATAATCCTTATTAAAAGAGCTGACGTGTCTTATCACTTCAGCTCTTGTTATTCACACCTATACCATACATTGTCTTTTACAATTTCGTACATTCGATTATGAACATGGGATATAATCGATCATTCTTGGTAAAATTATAGACAGTCTCAATATTATTAATATCATACCCTGCCACCTTCAGCTTGTTGGCCAGTATGTCTGGATCAAACCCGTGATGATAGACACCTTCTACAGTACTAGGGTGAAAACGGCCATCTTCAGAATACAAATCACATAAGAACAACTTACCACCAGATTCCTGCATATCAGCAAATTTTATAATGACCAAGTCCGTTTCGATCACATGATGTAGGAACATGGCACTATATACAACATCATATGCTCTGTCTGGTGTATAGCTTTCTAGAGCAACATGCAATGGATTCAGTTGTTCCAATCCAAAGTCAGCAACTTTCTTTTCTATCTCATCAATCATGCCCTTGGAGCTGTCAATAAGATCAATTTTATCAAAACACTCCGAAAGCAAAACACTTAGCATGCCAGTACCGGCACCAACTTCGGCAGCATGTAAACTATTAGTCTGGGGTAAATGTTGGCTAACATATTGGCTGATGGCCTGAGAATAATCCATTCTAAAAGGACTCTTGTCCCACTCTTTCGCAAGTGTATTAAACCGTTCTGTCATGGGTCTCCCTCCTTAATTTATTGGGATTTCCTTATCATCTTTAGTATAGCACTGCTGTCAATGTGACTTTTGTCAAGGTTTTGTAATACTTACGACAATATTTTATATCTCCAATAAATGTTGAATCAAATCATCTTCCGCTATTGGTTTAGATAATTTCTTCCTAGTCATTTCAACAAGTCCCAATGTTGTCATTCCATGAAGAGTGGTCTTTACCGACATTGCGAAAGCCAACGTTTCAAGGTATGTCATAAGCTTCTTGTTGTCCTCTGCATCATCCATATCGATAAAGTCAACAATGACAATACCGCCAATATTTCGTTTTCTGATTTCCTTCATAATGGCTTTGGCAGCTTCAAGATTGGTATTAAGTATCGTCTCTTGTCGTTTCTTGCGACTTAGGGTCTTTTCGGTGTTCACATCAATAACCGTCATCGCCTCTGTAGGATCTATGACAATGGACGCCCCAGACTTAAGCCAAACTTTTCGGTTCAGTGCCTTTTTCAATTGATCTTTAAGGGCATACTGATTAATCAGCTCGTTTACATCATAGCCAGAAACATAATCGATAGCAACATCCATTTCATGAGCATCACAGAAGTTCGATATTTCACGCCTCAAATCTTCTTGACATACCTCTATGGTTATTGACTGTTCTAATGACAAATTCTTTAACTGCTGCAAATAAGCTTCTTCAGGTTGATATACTTTGCTATAGAGCTTTTTATACTGAAGACCGCTAACGATTTCCTCAAAAAGACTACTAAACGCCTTTATCTCATCAATCAGTACCTCTATTGGTACCAGCTCTGCATTTGTCCTTACAATAAAACCATAATCCTCTGTGACATATTTTTTCAACCTGGCTTTCAGGGACTTTCTCAGCGTCTGTTGATTGATTTTACTTGAGACGAAGATTTTCTTCTTATCAGTTGTTAAGATAATATATCTGCCAGTCAGGACGAAGGACCCTGTTACTTTGGCCAGCTTACTCTTATAAGCTTCTTTCTCAATCTGAACAAGCATCTCATCCCCCTGAACAATAGCCTGTTTCTCACTTAACTTCTTAGTGTAGAAATATGGCACTTGTTCCTGAAGGGATAGAAATACTTTTTCCGACTCAGAGATCCGTATAAAGGCACTATTAATATTTTTCTTGACTTGTTCGACTCGCCCGACATAGATATCTCCAATAGCACTACCAGTGTTCTCTGATGTGCTCACTTCAAGGAGCTTCCCAGCATCATCCAACATAAAAGTGTAGGTTCCCATAGGGAACCTAACAGCAATAATCTTCATTTTATAAACCTACCGTTGGTTCAAGTAATGTCATTTTCCCAGCCTCACCCTGATACAGTTCTGTTCTATGAAAATGGTAATTACCACGTTCATACGCCAAATCATTCATCGTAAGAATATATGCAAGTACCATCTCTGGTTTGATATTAAGACTGCTTCCTGTAGCTAGCTTCATATGAAGATCCGTGCCAACCAGGGCTATCTCATAGGAACCGGAACGTATATCAAAGTCATTGACTTTACCTTTTTTATTGGTCTTCTGAATAATGGCTTCTTCCTGTGCCATATAGGCATCAATCATGACTTGTGTTATTATAGGTGACTTCTGTGAAATCACATAACTGGCAGCCGTTAACGCAGCCATGGCCTTTGGCTCTTTCCCAGCAACAACAACACCATCAATAATGGTAATGCCCATCGGTGCAGCGTGATTAATCGCTGCGATCACCATTTCTTTCGGTACCTCTTGTGTCAACCGAAGATCCATATATTCCGCTTCACTTGAGACACCTACTGCAAGGGCTGTCGCAAATGAAAATATCTGATGAGGGTTAAATCCTTCTGAATAGGCAATTGGAATGTTCGCTCTTCTAAAAGTCTTTTGAATGGTTCTCATCAAATCCAAGTGGCCCACAAATCGAATAGGACCTTCTTTTTTAAACTTAAGCCTTAGGTACATAGCAAATACCTCCTTCGAAGCACATGGCACCGCAGTTTGTACAGCCTTCCATACAATTCACTGTTGTCTTGCCTTCTTTAGCCAACTCGTATTCCTTCTGCATGAAGGATTTATTCACGCCGATATCAATAAAGTCCCAAGGCAGAATCTCATCATACTCACGGTGTCTCTCATTATAAAAGCTTGAATCAATGCCACAGGCCTCAAATGCTGCATCCCACTTACCTATATCAAAATGCTCTGACCATGCATCATACTTAGCACCATTCTTATAGACTTCTAATATAACATCTGCAAGTCGACGGTCACCACGGGCAAGAACACCTTCAATGCGGCTTGTATCAGCATCATGACTGTTGTACTTGATATTCTTCTTGTTAACCACCTGATTAATGGCAGAAGCCTTCTCCAAAAACTGCTCGGACGTACATTGGCTCATCCACTGGAATGGTGTAAAAGGCTTAGGAATGAAAAAGGATGTACTTATTACAACCTGTAGTCTTTGTCGTCTCATTTCCTTTGGCATCTTATACCACTCATCGACAATGTCCTGTCCCAACTTAGGAATCGCAAGGACATCGGATTCTTCTTCAAAAGGCAAGCCCAGCATGAAGTAAAGCTTCACACGGTTCCAACCGCCCTTGAAGGCATCAGAGGATCCCTTCAAAATATCTTCTTCAGAGATATTCTTGTTAATCACATCTCTCATCCTTTGCGAACCTGCTTCCGGCGCAAAGGTTAAGCTGCTCTTCCTTACATCTTGGACCTTACTCATCAAGTCAATAGAAAAATCGTCTATACGAAGTGATGGCAACGAAAGGTTCACATGCTCAAGCTCAGGCGCTTCAATCAAATGAGATGCCAATTCATAAAGCTGTGAATAGTCACTTGAACTTAATGAGATCAGCGAAATCTCGTCATGACCTGTATTTTTTACAATCTCGATAGCTTGTTCTTTAAGTACCGCAACATTTTTCTCACGCACTGGTCTATAAATCATCCCTGCCTGACAGAAACGACAGCCTCTAGAGCACCCTCTGAACAATTCCAACACAACCCGGTCATGGACCGTTTGAATATAAGGAACAATTGGTTTTAACGGATATCTGGATTCTGTCATCTCCATGACAACTTGCTTTTTGATGGTATCTTTTGCATTCGTATTATTGGCTTTGAAAGAGTCAATAGTGCCGTCCATCTTATATGAAACGTCATAGAAAGCCGGCACATAAATGCCTTCTAACTGAGCAATCGTTTCTAAAAATTCAAGTCTTCGGCCACCCTTTTCTTTGTGGGTCTTATAAGCATCGATGATGGCATCCATCACCATCTCACCTTCACCAATAACAAAAAAATCAATAAAAGGTGCAATAGGTTCAGGGTTATAAACACATGGACCACCTGCACAGATCAGTGGGTCTTCCTCGCTTCTATCAGCACTAAGCAAAGGAATCTGCCCTAGATCAAGAACCCTTAATATATTGGTATAAGCCATCTCATATTGGATTGTAATACCAATAATATCCAGTTCGTTGATTGGTTGTTGACTTTCCAGGGCAAAAAGGGGTAAGTTCTTGGCTTCCATCACTTGATCAAGATCCACCCAAGGTGAAAAAATTCTTTCACACCAAACATCTTCTCTTGCATTCAAATAATCATACAATATAGCCAAACCTACATGGCTCATACCTATTTCATAGACATCCGGAAAACACATGCCAAAGCGTACGTCAACCGAATCCTTATCTTTCATAACTGAGTTAACTTCCTGGCCGATATAACGGGCAGGTTTCTCAACACCCAGTAATATATCATCATTCAAAAAAAGTTCGTCCATAATGACTCCTGTTCTTATAGGATTGCAGGCATTAGCCTGCCTCCTTCACTTTACAACAACAACTGCCTATCTTACAGCATCATCAACCATAAGTCAAACCCATTATATCACAAACACAAGTCCCAAACTGTATCTTTCCCTTTTACTTTATGCATATTTATGATAAACTTTTTGACAGAACGCTTTTCCGCATAAAAGTGGTAAAGACTTTATTAGGAGGCAGTACGAAATGAATAATGCATATGACATACTAATGGAACGTGGCTTCATCGCTCAAGCCACTCACGAAGAAGAAATCCGTGATTTGCTCGCAAAGGAAAAAGTCACTTTCTATATAGGCTTTGACCCAACTGCAGACAGTCTTACAGCTGGTCACTTTTTGACCATCATGGCCATGGCCCACATGCAGCGATGCGGCCATACGCCAATTGCTCTCATTGGTGGCGGAACAGTTATGATCGGTGACCCAACGGGTAAGACTGACATGAGAAAGATGATGACCATCGATCAGATCAATGAGAACGCTGAACACTTCAAAAAGCAACTCGGAAGTTTGATTGATTTCGAAGATGATAAAGCCATCATGACCAATAACGCTGATTGGCTATTACAGCTTAATTACGTGGAATTTCTTCGTGATATCGGTGTTCACTTCTCCGTCAACAGAATGCTGACAGCAGAATGTTACAAATCCAGAATGGAAAAAGGTCTTTCCTTTCTTGAGTTCAACTACATGCTCCTTCAGTCTTATGACTTCCTTGAACTTAACAAACGCTTCGGCTGTGTACTTCAGATGGGCGGCAACGACCAGTGGTCGAACATACTTGGCGGTGTTGAATTGATCCGCCGTAAAGAGCAAAAGCCAGCCTTCGGTGTTACCTTCAACCTCCTTACGACTTCCGAGGGTAAGAAGATGGGTAAAACTGAAAAAGGTGCCGTGTGGCTTGACCCAGCCAAAACAACGCCATATGAATTCTACCAATATTGGAGAAATATTGAAGATGTAAAAGTCAAAGAATGTCTTGGTCTTCTCACATTCCTTCCTATGGAAGAAGTCAATCGCTTAGGCGCACTTGAAGGTGCTGAAATAAACAAAGCCAAAGAAGTGCTGGCTTTTGAAATCACAAAGATCATTCACGGCGAAGAAGAAGCAAGCAAGGCACAAGAAGCAACCAAAGCACTGTTTGGTGGTGGCAATAACGCCGCAGATGTCCCTACGACAGCATTAGACGCTTCATTGTTCGAGAACGGCATCAATATTCTTGACCTTCTTATTGAAGCCAGTCTCGTCCCTTCCAAATCAGAAGGCAGACGTAATGTTCAGCAAGGTGGTGTTCGAATCAACGACGTCCAAGAAAAAGACATCAACAGAGTCATAACTATGGATGATTTTGTTGATGGTGAAATGATGGTTCGAAGAGGTAAAAAGGTACATCAAAAGATTGTTCTTAAATAATATGACTAAAGCGTCAACAGGCCAAATTGAGTTGAATAGGTATAATATATAGCGTTGAAACGTCTCAATGAAATACTATATATTGTGCGTATTCTTTATGAAACTACCTTTTGACGGTTTTATCATAATATATTAATGCACTTATTTAGTGCTACATTAATCAAGGGGCGACCATCATGGTCGCCCCTTTTAAGTAAAGCTCTTATATTGAGTGGTTCAGCTATGCTACTTTAATGCTGCTAAAATCTCTTTCAAGAAGTCCCAAGTTCGCTCTGTGGATTTAATATGAAGTCGTTCATTTGGTGAATGCACTTCTTCCATATCCGGTCCGATAGAGATTGCATCTAAATGTGGTAACTTCTCTAGAAATGCTCCTGGTTCTAAACCGGCATGGATTGCTTTAACAATAGGTTCTTTTCCTGTGTTCGCTTCATATATTTTTGCTGCCTGAGTCAACAAATTAGATTCCGGCTTGAATTCCCATTCAGGGTAATCCGCAGTCTGTATAAAAACAGCACCAATCTGATTGGCAAACCACTGAAGTTGATTTGTAATATGATACTTCAATGTGCGTACATTACTTCTTACTGCAAAAAGAAATATCACACGCTGATCTTCAACCGCGACCTTACCTAGGTTAAGGGAACTTTCCACCATACCCTCAAGGTCAGCACTCATTGTTTGAATACCATTTGGCACATTGATTAAAGTGAATATGACTGTATCCGTCGAATCCTTGGACATGATGTGCATGCTCTCAGAAAAACTCAAGGTCTCTTCAACAATGGTCAGTTCAGGTTCGCCAGTTCTTAATTCATGTTTGACGTCAGCAACCACTTGAGTAAAATGCTCCTTAAAATGCCCAATCAGTTCATCTTCAATGACAAGGGTTACTTCCGCCTCTCTTGGAATAACATTATCCTTAGAGCCACCTTTAACATCAACCAACCTTAAGGAAAACTCTTCTCTTAAATGACTTAAGACACGGCCCATAACTCTATCTGCATTTGCCCTGTTCTTATCAATATCAACACCGGAATGACCGCCTTTTAAGCCTTTTATTCTTATCTTCTTGACCACAGGCTGATCGAACTCATTCGTTGTCAAAGTAACTGGCAAACTGAGTTTTGCTTTCAGGCCACCGGCACACCCTACAGTCAATTCCCCTTCTTCTTCCGAATCCAGATTGATAAAATACTTGGCATTAAGAACGCTTTTATCCATCATCAAAGCGCCAGTCAATCCCACTTCTTCATCCGTGGTGAAAACAGCTTCTATAGGAGGATGCTTCAATTCACTGCTGTCTAATACTGCCAAGATGTAAGCTACAGCGATGCCATTGTCAGCCCCCAAAGTTGTACCATTGGCTGTCAACCATTCGCCGTCAATCATAAGATCGATCGGATCTTTTTCGAAATCATGGCCAGTGCCTTCATTCTGCTCACACACCATATCCAAATGCCCTTGCAAAATGACTGCCGGAGATGACTCGTACCCCTCTGTGCCATTTTTATAAATCACCACATTGTTGTACTCATCTTGAATCACTTTCAGACCTCGCTCTTTGGCAAAGCCAACCATGTAATCACTGATCGCCTTCTCATTGCCAGACCTTCTTGGTATTTGGCTGATTTCTTCAAAGTAATAAAAAACCTTTTCAGGTTGCAGTTGTTCTAATTTACGAGACATATCATTACCTCTTTTCTATATACGATTCATAATGTCCTTGATTAATCCAATACTTATGCATATGACTCCAAGAAGCCAGCGCACGATTATTACAAGGATTAACCACAAGCCTTCGGCTCCTAATTCTATTTTACCAAAAAATCACTCCAAGAGACACAAGAAAACAAAAAAATATTTTGCACGCTAGAAAAGAGGCTTCCGTGCATCGCAATAATAGCGAAACATAGAAGCCTCTAAACAACTAGCATCTCGTACACATGACAAGAGCGTCAAATTAACATATTAGTTTTTAAAGCTATGAATAGGTGCAGGAATTCTTCCGCCTCTGTTGACGAATGTAGAACAGTCATACTTATTCACCGGCATTATTGGTGCGTAGCCCAACAAACCACCAAATTCAACTGTATCACCTACTTCTTTTCCGATTACCGGAATAATACGAACAGCTGTTGTCTTCTGGTTAATCATTCCAATAGCCATCTCATCCGCTATAACACCGGAAATGGTTGTAGCAGGCGTTGAACCTGGAATCGCAATCATATCAAGACCTACTGAACACACACAAGTCATTGCCTCAAGCTTTTCAAGCGTTAAAGCACCAATCGCTGCTGCGTTAATCATCCCTTGGTCTTCACTGACCGGGATAAAGGCACCACTTAAACCGCCGACATAAGAGGACGCCATAGCGCCACCTTTCTTCACTTGGTCATTAAGCAATGCAAGTGCAGCAGTCGTACCAGGAGCACCCACGTATTCCAGACCCATTTCACATAAGATGTCGGCAATACTATCACCAACCGCTGGTGTTGGTGCAAGAGAAAGATCAATGATACCAAATGGTACATTCAATCGTTTAGATGCCTCTTTTGCAACCAATTGACCAACACGTGTGATCTTGAAAGCCACCTTCTTAATGGTTTCACAAAGAACTTCAAAGTTCTCACCTTTACACTTTTCAATGGCCTTAAGGACAACGCCTGGCCCACTAACACCAACATTAAGAACCACGTCATCCTCTGTCACACCATGGAAAGCACCGGCCATAAATGGGTTGTCATCCGGTGCATTCGTAAAGACCACAAACTTAGCACACCCGATAGAATCACGTTCTTTTGTCATCTCAGCTGTTTCAAGAATAATCTCACCAATCAACTTGACCGCATCCATATTGATGCCCGTCTTTGTAGAACCTACATTCACGGAGCTACATACGCGATCTGTAACGGCAAGGGCTTCAGGAATAGACCTGATCAGTTTCTCGTCACTTGGCGTCATTCCTTTGTTAACAAGGGCTGAAAAACCACCGATGAAATTGACACCAACTTCTTTAGCCGCTTTATCAAGTGTTTTTGCGATACTTACATAATCTTTCACATCACAAGCACTTGCTGCAAGAGCTATTGGCGTAACGGATATACGTTTATTAACAATTGGTACACCGTACTCTTTCGAAATATCCTCGCCTGTCTTAACCAAGTCTTTAGCATATTTCGTTATTTTATTATATATATTCTCATTGAACTTATTGATATCCGGATCTGCACAATCCATCAGGTTGATACCCATCGTAATCGTACGAACATCCAGATTCTCAGAAGTGATCATATTATTGGTTTCGTAAACTTCAAAAAGATTAATCATAGGACACCTATATTCTGTGCATTTCGTTAAAGATATCTTCCAGTTGCAGTTTGATGATGACACCGATGCTTTCACCGATCTTAGCAAGGTTATCTACATGGTCTCGAATGGCTGAAACATTCTCCGTCATATCGACAATCATCATCATGTTAAAGTAGTCTTCTACGACACTTTGTGAAATATCCAAGATATTGATGTTATGGTCTGCAAGGTATGTACACGTCTTAGCCATGATGCCGACAGTATCTTTACCGACAACCGTAATGATTCCTTTTTTCATTTCTTCCTCCAACTATGATTTCACGCCGTACTTTGACGTTAAAACCAATTATCTAATCCATTGATTCTTCTTTGTTGATAACATCCAAGATGTATTGCCCACACTCCGCGCCTAAACCGGTAAAGTACTTAGTCTTGGCTAAAAGCTGACACCATTATACCAAAAATATGGCTCAGGTGTTTATAAACTTTCATCATCATCGTGTTATTATGCAATCCTAACATATAAATGTCAAGTTATAAGACCAAGTTTATGTAACCTTATACATGCAAATATTTTTAACGTTCTTTACCTAATATAACGAAGTTCTTATAATAATGTCATATTTCCACCACATCTGAATTTTCACTCCGCCTTGCCACATGTAAGAACAACTCTTTTTCTGATAAATCAAGCTTTGTGTCAATCTCATGCTTAACTGTCGCATGGGCAACGTCAGGCATATTATTTTCATGGCTCAAATGGGCCAAGATAATATGACTTAATTTCTCATGATACAACTCACAGATCAATGCTGCAGAGAGATCATTTGACAAGTGTCCTACATCACTAAGGATCCGTTGCTTTAGGAAGAATGGATACGGCCCAACCTCCAGCATACGAACATCATGGTTGGCTTCAAGGTACAAAGCATTGACATCTTTCAAATGATCTTTAATATAATCATCATAATTGCCCAGATCCGTTGCAAAACCGATCTTCTTATCCCCTTTGCTGAAGGTATAACACAGAGGATCCACTGCATCATGAAACGATGCAAAAGGCATCACCTTTATATCGCCAATCATAAGGGGCTCATCCGCTTCCAAATGGTTAAAAAGCGTTGTATCAATAACACCTAGGGACTTCATTTTCAATAATGAAAGCAATGTTCGTTCTTTAGAGTAAATAGGAATCTTGTATTTCCTTGAAAGAACGCCTACGCCACTCACGTGGTCTGAATGTTCGTGGGTTACAAGTAAAGCAGTAAGCTTTGCAATATCAACACCGATGGCGTCAAGACCTGCTTTAATTCGCTTCCCGCTAATCCCTGCATCAATTAAAATGTGGGTATCACCATCACCCACGTAGACACAGTTGCCACTGCTGCCACTGGCCAAACTGCAAATTCTCATTCCCAATATACCTCCAATACATCGCCTGCTTTAATATCACCCATGTAGGAGGCTTTTTCTCCATTGATGGTACAAACCACATTACCTTGTGGCTTCGATAGATCAAAAGGGTATACATCGAAGATGTCCACAAAGACATACGATGCTTTTCCTTCTAATTGTACAGGTTCACTGTTAACTGTTACTACTATATTACCTTTGCCCGTGCTAGCTTCTGACATTGTTTGAAAGACTTTCTGGCGCCGGCTAATGCTGTCTCTATCCGATAATTCTGAGGTATCAGAGGCCAATTCACCATTGATGTAATAATCATAATTGTAATCATCCAGATCATTCTTCACAAGAAATTTCATTAGGTTTGGCATAACAAACCTAATGTCGTCCTGATCATGAATATCGTAGTTCATTTTCAACCCTTGACCATTGAGAATCACTTCCGGTATCAGTTTCATGAATGTCCCATCAAAGATCACACCAACATTCAGGCTGTCAATCAATTGGTAACTGCTCATTGAAGCGTCTTGACCTGATTTCGCCTCAGTAATTGTTATATAATCATTCATGACAACGTGGGTACTGAGACTTGCCACTTCTCCATTCACAGTAATTTTAGCCGGTACGCCTGGTTCACCTTTAATTGATTTCATCTGACCATTGACATTAAAGGTCAAATCACGCCCTCGTTTTGCTAGTAACTTCTTAGGGTCCACACCCTTAAATGCAGCCACATCCATGACAGTCAGCCGATTATTATCATATATTCTTATTGCCTCATCATTAAGATACAGCGTAATAAAATCATGACGGTTGTTATCAAAGCCCGTAAGGCAAATGCCAATTGGCGTCACCAAATGAGGTCCTTTTTTTATTTTCAGATCACCATAGTCCACATCACCCAGGACCTCTTTACCTCTTATAGCAACACGCTCAGAATCCAATTGAATGACTTTGCTAATCTTATCAGTAAACCCTTTGACTTGACCACCTCCCCCAACAACAAAGACTGCGTTGGTAGAACTGCCACTGTTAAGCTCAACAATCTTACTGCCTATCTTATGGGCAATCACTGCAGTTGCATCATCAAGGACCTGATTCACCTCAATCACAGACACAGTGTGCTTGATGCCAATGACATCTTTGAAGGTGATATTTTTCCCTTTACCATAAGCCTTTCTTTTAATCACTTCCGCAGTATTGAAGTCAACCAGATATTTATGCACCAGCGCTTCTGTCAGCTCATCGCCAGCCATAGGAATCATACCGTACGCAACAATGCTGCCATTCTTTGTGATAGCAATATCTGATGTGCCCGCACCAACATCCACTAAAGCTATGTTCAAAAGACGATATTGTTCGGGTATGGCCACATTAATTGCCGCTATAGGCTCCAAGGTCAAGCTATAGACTTCCATATCAGCACCCTGAACAACCGTATACAGACTTTCAACAACCTCCTGAGGCAAAAAGGTAGCAAGTACATCAGCCCCCATTTTTTTTCCTCTATGGTCTTTTAAAGACGCTATTTCATAATCATTCAGATAGTATTTCGCCACTGTGTATCCAACACAGTGATAGCCCATCTCAACATCATCCAGATTACTGTTGACTTGTTGATGGGCCTTTTCCATACCAAGGAGTTCAAGGGCGCTGATTCTACTGTCATCGATGGTCACCATCGGATCCGTCTCTTGATCCACGTGAATCAAGGCTGTCTTCAGAACACGACCTGCTGCCGCGATGCACGCTTTGGTCAACGTAGCGCCCAGCTGTTTTTCCAATGATTTCTTAACTTCTTTAATGGTTGCCGTCACATGTGCGACATCATGAATTTGACCATCAATCATCGCCCTGGTTTCATGCTCGATCATCTCATGGGCGACAACATGGAATCTTCCTTCACTTTTATAACCCACTACACCTACTATAGACCTTGTGCCTATATCTAATCCAAAGATGTAATTGTCATTCAGTGTTTTATTAGATTCAGCCATGATTACTCCCCTGTCAAGTCAAGATATATACTGTCAATGCCATTTAATGGCGCCACTGTTGACGGTGTCAGTTCCCCATAGACATTACTATGGTACATCAACGCACCTTCAAGAAAGTACATGGATACAAAAGGCATATCTTCAAGAAACTTCTCTTCAAATTCACCCACACGCTGAATAACAAGATCCGTACTTTCAGAGCGTAAAATACCAGAAAGTATCAAATCCATCTCATCCGATACATAGCCAAAATAGTTCTTTGATCCTTCTGATGAAAAAATGGATACATAGTCCGGTTTAACACCTAATTGCCATCCACCGTATACCATATCAAAATCACCTGCAGCAATTCTTTCATAATATACATCTGTATCAACCACTTCAACCGTCACACTAAGACCAATAGTCTCAATGTAGGCTTCAACTAATTCTGAAGCAGATACTCGAGTTGCACTTGCTTCATTCACAAGCAGGCGTAGCTCAATATTCTCACTTGAATCAACACCATCTGCCTGTGGAACATTAAAGAACCCATCACCATCCGTATCTGCATAGGCAGAAGTACTAAGGAGGGCAATTGCAGCTTCCGGGTCATAGGTAGTTGCCATTCCCGTTTCACCTTCGAACCAACTTCCCGGCATTACTGGTGTATGTGCAACAACAGCATGGTTGATAAACTCATTATAGACAATGTTCTCTCTGTCAATAGAATAGGCAATGGCTTTCCGAAGATTAACATCCTGTAATACAGTGTTGTTGAAATTAAAGCCGATGAAATCATAATAATTGGACAGATAGGATGCTATGCGTTGATCCGACTTCTCAGAATATTTGAGCCAGTTGAATTTGTCAGGGCTCATCATATCAATAAGATGCTGGTCGAACATGGTCTCCATGTTTGAAGTCTCGTTCATTGCAATAACATGAACGTCCTGAACATAAGTGCTGCCGCCATGCCATCCTTCAAAAGCTGTAAGGTCCATCTCTTGCATTAACTGATAATCAACAAAAGCGTATGGTCCAGTCCCAATTGGTTGCATAGCATCATAGTCTGCTGATGTTCTATAAGCCTTGCTGACAATCGGAAAAATCAAATCATTGACACCTAGAGCATAGGCATCTTCATAATAAATTCTAACAGTACGCTCATCGGCTGCACTTGCCCTGGATATCGGGCCTACAAGTGACTTATACGGGGACGTCTTACTATCTCTTAAACTATTAATGGTGTAAACCACATCCTCAGCCGTTAGAGGTGTACCATCGTGAAAGGTGATACCTTCTTTAAGGGTCAACTCAAGTCCTGTACCACCTAGAAGTTGAGAATAACTATCTACCAAAACTGGTGTAGGAGACAAATCTTCCGCCAAAGTAAACAAAGGCTCATAGATTAAGTTCAGGACATCTGCTACGTTGGCAATACTATTTTCCAGTGGATCAAGGGTGTCAGCCGGGCTCATGGAAATATTAAGAGTCCCTCCGAATTGCGGAACCACCGGCCGGACCACTTCCTCTACCTCCTCTTGTTCTTCGGGTACATCTTCAGCATTCTCTTCCACAATAACCGTTTCTTCAGTTATCGCTATGTCCTCACCAACAGCATCATTCTCTTCTTGACACCCAGTGATGACTGTCATCATCACCAAAAGCACCATCATACCTAACCTATGTTTCATCCCTATGCCTCCTGCCCATGTTTTTTCTTTGCTTCTAGGGCTATCTTGTCTAATATCCTGTCAATATCGTCTTCTATACGTTCAATGTCCAGCGTCGTGTCAATGATATAATCACCATAGTCACAGTAATCCTGACGTCCGGAGGATATCATATTCTTTGCACGCCCTTCGTCTATCTGACGCTTATTTGTCAAACGCTCTACGCGTATATGTTCATCAGCAACGATAGCAAACATCACATCTACCAATGGCATAAAACCAGCCTCTATCATGACTGCTGCCTCAAAAACCACAACGGGCGCATCACATTCATTGATCATTTCTTCTATCATTTTGAACATAAAAGGATGCATGATTGCATTTAAGGCATTCAACTGTTCTCGTTTGCCAAAGACTTCCTGCCCCAACGCCTTACGGTCCACCTGACCATCAACAATAACGTGACTGCCAAAAGCCTTTTGAATAGCCTCAATAATAAATGGCTCCGTCAAGGCTTTATGGCCGATAACGTCTCCTTCAATAAATAATGCGTCATAATGTTTCACAGCATATTTAGCAAAATGTGTCTTACCCGTACCGGCACCGCCAATGACACCAAGCACCAATGGTCTAGTGTGCTTCATACCAGTTGCTCCCTACATTGGCATCCACTGTCAAAGGAACACTGATTGACACAGCCGCTTCCATTTCTTCTACAAGAAGTTTCTTCACTTGATCTTGCTCATTCTCAGGTGCTTCAATAATCAATTCATCATGAACCTGAAGGATCAACTTAGCCTTAAGCCCCTCATTAATCAGACGATTCTCAACATTAATCATAGCAATCTTGATGACATCTGCTGCACTTCCCTGAATAGGCGTATTCATTGCCACCCGCTCACCAAAGGAACGTTGAATAAAATTACTTGACTTAAGCTCCGGTATCGGCCTGATACGATCATACATGGTCTTCACAAAACCGCTTTCTTTAGCCGATGCTATGGACTGATCTAGGAACTCCTTGACCTTAGGGTACCGAGCAAAATACTGCTGTATGTAATGGTCGGCTTCCTTGACAGTGGTATTCAAGTCCTGGCTCAAGCTAAAGGCACTGATGCCATAGACAATACCAAAATTAACCGCTTTAGCATTTCTTCTTTCAAGCTCTGTGACATCTTCAAATGGTACATGAAAAACCTGTGATGCTGTCATTCTATGAATGTCGAGTTCTTCTCTAAATGCTTTAACAAAGGACTCATCCCCTGACAAGTGCGCTAATAAGCGTAATTCAATCTGAGAATAATCCGCATCTATCAATACATGACCTTCATCTGGAATGAAAACTTTTCTGATTTCTCTTCCAATAGGCACCCGAATCGGAATGTTTTGCAGGTTTGGTTCTGTAGAACTGATTCTGCCTGTGGAAGTTACTCGTTGATTGAAGGTTGAGTGGATACGCCCATCTTCTTCTATATAATCAAACAAGCCGTCCGCATAAGTGGATTTGAGCTTTGTCAGCTGACGATAGGATAGCACTTCCTCAATAATCGGATGATACTGCTTAACCTTTTCAAGAATATCCGCACTGGTGGAATAACCCGTCTTGGTTTTCTTGGCAAATGGCAATGCTAATTTCTCAAACAATATTACCCCTAACTGTTTCGGGGAGGCAATGTTAAAGGTTTCGCCGGCCAGCTCATGGATACTTGTCTCAAGTTCAGCAATCCTAATTCCAAGACGTTCGCCATATGCCTTCAGTTGTTCGCCATCGACTTTTACACCTCTGGCTTCTATTCTGTAAAGCACATAAAGAAGTGGCAATTCAATACTAGAATAAAGCTCCTCCAGGGCCAAAGATGTCATAGATGTCTTAATCTTGTCATAGGCACGACTTAAGACGCTAAGGGCTAGTGATTGACGTTCCATTAATGTCTCAAGATCAAAATCGTTATAACTTTTCTTTTTTCTTCCTTTACCAAGGAAATCTTCATCGGATATATAGGAAATACCACCGTACTCACTGGCAATCTTATCAATTTCATAATGACCTGTAACCGGATTAATCAAGTACATCATTAAGGATAAGTCTTCCACTTGATCATCTTCATAATCAATAGGCGCGTTGACCCGATGTAACTGAAGTTTAAAATCATGGGTGATTTTCACTAAGCTGGTATCTGTCAACATTTCACGTACAAATGACGTAATGTCCACTAGGGGTATGTTCGAACTATCCATGTAATAACAAACATCCTCATCAACACTAAAAACGACACCTGTTAAGCTATCGTCAAAAAACATATGATACAGACAACGATCTGCTGTCATCAACTTCATCTTCGCCGTAGTAATATCCGTAAGTTGAACCACTTCATAAGTTGATTCTTCTTCAGTTGCGACACTATCAAACTTATTAAGTAAAGAATTCAAATTCAGTCTAACAAACCACTCGAAAGACGTCTTGTTATAGGGTTCATCAATCACAGCCTCATCCATAGTCACTGGAACAGGACAATCCGTAATAATCGTTGCCAACTCCCTACTCATCAATGCCTGTTCATAATACTCAGTCATTTTAGCCTTAAGACCTTTGGCAAAGGATTCTCTCGCTTCATAAGCTGCTTCTATCGTATGATATTCTTTAATCAACTTGATAGCAGTTTTCTCGCCTACACCCGGAATCCCCGGTATGTTATCAGAAGTATCTCCCATCAACCCTTTAACATCAATAAATTCTTTAGGTGTCACCTGATAAAGTTCTACAACCCCTTCATCATAATACTCTTCATAGGTCGTCGTCCCTTTACTTGTCTTTGGAATGATGATCTTCACTTTATCTGTTGCTAACTGGAGCATGTCCCGATCTCCAGATAAAAGTGATACATTCATCCCACTTATTTCACCCATTTTGGATAGGGTTCCAAGGACATCGTCCGCTTCATAACCTTCCATTTCACATATAGTGATATTCATGGCTCTTAAAACGTCCTTGACCATCTTCATCTGTGGACGTAACTCATCCGGCATCCCTTTACGAGTGCCTTTATAATCCTCAAACATCTTATGCCTAAACGTAGGGCCTTTAAGGTCAAAGCTGACAATCAGATGACTTGCCTGCTCTTCATCCATAATTCTGGTGATGATATTCAAAAAACCGTATATGGCATTGGTATATTCCCCTTCACTGTTCGTAAGGATCGGAATACCAAAAAAAGCTCTATTCATAATGCTGTTGCCATCTACAAGAAGTAATTTACTCACTATATACCTCATTCCCAAACCACATAAACAACGTGGCCAAATTATTATTTCGCAGGCCGTAAGCCCAGTATGCTCATTATAGCAAATATCGAAGCGGCGTACCACTAGTATGACCCACTTTAAATGCTTACATACAAAAAACAGCCTGCCATTAATCTGACCGACTGTTTTTAACTTTTTTTAACAATCCATACAACACTAACTGCTATGACACCAACAAACCCTCCAATTATAACAAACCACAATATCGGTGAATCTGCTAATGGATGTGACTCATATTCACTACCACTGAATTCCGAGGCATTCATTTGAAGGCTCTTGGTCGACTTGGTGTCCCCCGAACTCTCTCTTGAAAGTCTGGCATCCTCTTCGTAAACCGCTGTCATTACCGTCTCTTCTTCTGTTACAGTGCCACTATCCATAGATTCTTCAAAAGTGACCGCGACTGCTGCCTGTTCATCTAATGCACTGTCTTCTGAGTATTCCGATACAGCCATCAAAGATCGATCCAGCGCTGATCCAGCTTCTTCTGAGACTTCTTCAACCATAGCCGATTCCGTAATCATCTCTGTATCCGCACTGGTCGCCTCTTCACTGCTGCCAGTCATCTCATTGGCAGATTCAGTAACTGCTAAGTCGGATGATCCTCTGAACCAGTCCATATTATTGATCCCAAACAATGCCAACACAACAACCATAACAAATACCGCTGCTACATTATAATATCGACGTGCCACCTTGAACTTCACAGTCCCAGAAGTAGTAGCATCTACCGTTGATTGATCCATTTCGTCAACACTATGAATCTTTTCCATAAGCGTTTCATGGAAGCCTTCCGGGATAGGCACTTCATCTTCACCAGCAGCCATCAATTGCCCTTGGATAGATTGATAAAATGCATATTCATCCGCACATGTCTGACACTGATCAAGATGTGCCTGAAAAGCCAACATTTCATCTTCAGTTAATGCCCCATCTAAAGCTGGGCTCATATAATCCATACATTTATTACAATCCATCATAGACCTCCTTTCATTTCATTTGACGTTGTCAGGTAACCATTTGTTCCCTGTTAATGAGGATTTTATCCTTTAAAGCTTTTCTTGCTCTGGATATTCTTGATTTGACTGTTCCAAGACTGCATTCATATATTAAAGCAATCTCATCATAAGTCATGCCTTGTATATCCCTGTAAATCAGGATCATCTTCTGATCATCCTTAAGGGCATCCAGCGCCGAATGTACTTCGTTTACCACTTCTTTTTCCAACACTGCCTCTTCAGGTGTATTGGCTGAATCTGCGTATTGTCTAACCGGATGTTCCTCTTCATCAGATGACGATTCTAGAGGTGATGTATGCTGCCTTAGACGCTTTCGTTTTCTGTATTCATCTATACAGGTATTCATTGCCAATCTATGAAGCCAAGTGCCGAAAGCCGATTCAAAGTTGAACTTATCAAGGTTCTTATAGACTTTTATCAACACTTCTTGGGCTGCATCATAGGCATCGTGCTCGTTCTTGAACATCTGCAAAGCAATGTTGTAGACCTTCTGCTCATAAGGAATGATCAGTGACTCAAAGGCCCTCTGATCGCCGGCAATGGCCTTACGTATCAACTTGTATTCAAATTCGTTGGACATCTGACCACTCCCTTCCCCATCGTCTGTCAAAATCCACTACATAAAAATCACTGCTATTTAGTCACATCATTACAATATATTATCACAAAAGCAAATTTAATTGTATTAAAACCTGATTAAATCCCTTTGACGTATATGACTTAATGAACATTCACCTTTAGATTATCTTCATCAACCGTCAATACCAAGAGGATCCCCCACCCAAACATATATGTAGACCAAATCACAACCTCTTGCCAAAATACAAACCCTTTATACATAGGATGAAACATAGAATAAGCAACAAACACATCACTCACAAACAAAACTAGGCCCGAAAGCCCTATGGCCCACCCAATTTCTCGCCAAAAATAGCCACGATAAACCGTCGCCATCATCGTCATAGATGCATAACTAAGGATGACACCCAGAAGCACCGAGGCGTAAAAAAACCATTGATCCATATAAGGTTTTAACTGAACTATAATTACAAGAAAAACCAAGGCATATGGCAGCAACAGAAAAATATCCTTTTTTCTCATCTTCGCTTTTTTTCTAAAAGCCATAATCAGCAGCAGATAAGCGACAACAAAACTGACAATACCGTATATATCATAATCAGGTATGGGCAAAGCAAGTGCCGGTGCCGCCTGAAAGAAGAAATCCGCAACTACAGTCATGAAAAAAGCCACTGCCAAAACCTTCTGTATGCCGTACCTTTTTTTAGCAAAGAAAGCCACAAAAAACATGACTACTCTGGCCCCAAACTTCAACAATTGCGAAGGAGCTGTTCCCTGAAAAAGATAGTCATAAAAAACAATCATCACAGTAAGGATAAAACAAGTGGATAAGACAATGCGCCCCGTATTCTTCATGAATCTTCTCCTTATGTCGATGTAAGTTATCTTATCTACATTATAATATATTATGACAAGTGTGTCATCGTGTGATTGGGTTATGTTCTTTAACTTACTATAGCCAATGAAAAAAGGATGTCATCGCTCTAGACAATCACATCCTTTGATATTATTAGATTCTTGTAACTTGCTCTAGACAAAAAGCGCCTGACAAATCACCATTCGACCTAAATACTTTAGCCGATTTATTATTACAACTTATCATTCTGTATGAAAAACCCTCGCCAGGCTTTAAATCTGGCACCTCAAAAGTCTCAACCAAGTCACCCTCATGATTATATAATTCACTATAATAGCCCATCATTGAATAACATGGTAAATCACTTCTACATTCAATCGTTATGCACTCATCCTGAAAATCTAATGTATAAGGCGCACATTCTCTTTGTACAATATTATAAGAAGGCTTCTTCTCCCCATAAAGATCTGTCGAACCATGAATACGCTGGCGAAACTTGCCCTTGCCATCTTCGCCTAGTTGGGTTCTATAATCATTGAGGCAAAAATTTATCGTACCCGCAACAGCCTCAAAGCTGCGATATGCGCTCATTTTCTCCAGAAAGATTTCAATACGTCTTTCATCCCCACCTTCAAAGGCCGGTTCACACAGACCAAACTCAGTTGACACCACTGGTTTATCTGGATTGGACTTTACAATTCTTTTCAGCTCCTTATATTGGTCAAGTGGACCATGCCAGGTGCCAATATAATCATTGAACATCAGAACATCCCCTTCCTTGGTACCGTCTATAGAAGGATTCTCAAAAATAGTATTGCTTACATAGTTGGCTTGCCTCGTACCATCTAAGGTATGTGTGTAAGCCACAGCATCTCGTATGTATTGTAATGTATGCTCTGATTGGGCGTGCAACTCATTACCCACACCCCAACCTATAATAGAAGGATGATTACCATGAGATTCTACCATCTCTAACATTTGTCCCTTGAAGATATTCAAGTAACGCTCATCTGTACTTTCATCTGGGAGATCTTTGCCCCAGAAAGGTATTTCTTCCTGAACAAGCATGCCATGTCTGTCACACCAATCATAAACAAATGCATCCTGTTGCCAATGAAAACGCGTAAAAATACAATTACTTTCCTTCAATAAAATCAACATTTTCTCAAGTTGCTGGGCAGGTTCTGCCGATCCGTAGTCCGGATTAGAACCAGGCATCCACTCAGTACCACAGAGTCTTACCTTCTCCCCATTCAAATAGTAAGCATTACCTTTGGCTAGGAATTCCCTAAATCCAAAAACCTCTTCTTCTTCACATATGATATTTCCACCAGATTTAACCTTGACCTTTAGTGTGTAAAGCATCGGTTGATCAAAATGCCAATAATTCAATGCATCCAATACAGTCGCTGGAACGATTACTTTTTCACTGGCAACATATGTTTCCCCTTTAAGAACAGATGTCAATTGATCATCAATCCCTAGAAATAATTCCCACTCAAGGTTATATGAATGATCCTCCCCAATATCAAGATGTATATCAGCCCCCCAGACACCACTACCGGAAAGCTGTCGTGTATTGTAATTCGTAATAATCGGCTTTGCTTGTATCTGAATGCGTTCAATAATGACCTTACCACTCACCAACAGCTCTACATCTCTGATGATTCCGCCATCATTGGACCAATCAAAGCAACGTTTATAAGGTAATAGCTCATCCGAAAATGTATTATCCGCCTTAACACGAACAATGTTCTTTTCACCCCAGACCAATGCCTCTGTTATTTCCACAATAAATGATGTGTAACCTGACTGCTTATGCTCGCCAACTTTCATGTCATTAACGTAGATTTCAGCTGAGTGATAAACGGCACCGAACTTCAATCGAACCCTTTTACCCATCCATTCATTTGGCACTGTGAGCATATATTCGTACCAGCCAGGTCCCCAATATTCTTCTAGCCCCGTTTCAATATTCCACGTGTGAGGAATCGTCACTTTTTTGCCTTCTTGCAAACATTCATTCGAAACACCAGTGCCAAATCTCCACTCTTTTAGCAATCGTTTACTTTTCAAAATCTTCTCCTTGCGACATTCTATGATTAGAGCGTCGCCCTATCGTTATCGATTTTAGTTGTCGGATTCCTAATAAGTATATTATCACTACCGTATTATTTAAATGAACCATATAGCTAATTGATGGATTATATTCCACCAATCATCATTCATAAACATAATGGCCCTCTTTATATTTTTGTGGTGATACACCGACGATTTTTTTGAATAATCGCGAAAAATAATAGGGATCTTTATACCCAAGTTGCCCAGCCACTTCATATATAAGCATATCCGTCGACTTGAAAAGTTTGCATGCCTCTTTCATCTTCATTTTTATGAAAAAGTTCATAGGCGTTTCCTTCGTGTACTCACGAAATATGACATTCATATAACTTTTTGAAACGCGAAATTCTTGACAAACCCCATCCAGACTCAGCAGTTTATTCAAATGCTGGTACATATATCGAATGACATTCGTCACCATTTTATTTTGACTGAGCGTTGAATCCTCCTTCTCTGCATAATAGGTTTCTGCCAGAATCATAGATAAGACTTGTGTAATGTATATGAAATTCCCTATTGTATAGTTACTCTGCAATACTTGGTACAGGGATTCGAATAAAAACAACATTCGATTGGCAGCATTCACATTCCCAAAGTTGATTGTTTTCATACTATTCAAGGGATATTCGCTTGTGTCATCCCCCTTAAAATGTACCCACAAAATACTCCATGGATCCTGCTCATCTGCATAATATTTATGTTGGCAGAACTTAGGTATGCAGAACGCCTCATTTTTTTTAATGTGATACTCGGTACCTGCCACTTCTATTGTGCCTTTCCCTTCAAGACAATATATAAATATATAGGCTTCAATGCCAACTTTTCTTTCTCTGAAATGATTTTTAGCCGCAGGGAAATAACCTATATCGGTCAAGTATAGTCTGCATACGATATTATGATGGACAAAATCCCCAAAGTCTTCCGTTGGCAAGATCAACATCCATTGGTTTTTATGTTCATATGTTTTTTGCTCTATTTTATTATTCACGCACCCTCACACCTTAATATGTCTAATCAGAAAACTACAAATAATCCTCCTGTATAGGAGGATTATGGTTAATTCAACGAAGAAGTCATTTTTGACACCTTAGTCACAATATTGATTTAATAATACTATATCCGTGTTTTCCTGGTCAATTAAAGGATCATCGAAAATGATTTCACCGATCTTTTTAGCATTGATCTTCCCACCATATGGATTCTTGATACTTTCAATCTCTGTGGTAATATCGACGTCAACCGTCGAATATTCGAAGGCAAGATTCGTGTTGATTAGCTTACAATTCTTCATTACGAGATTATCTATATAGCAAAAACCTTGAAGACTCTCAATCGTACAATTGACGAATGTCAGATTCTTTGAATTCCAACCAATATATTCACCAGATATGAAAGAATCATATACCGTCACATTCTCACAATTCCAGAAGGCGTCCTTTGAGAGGAGTTTTGAATTGCGTATCTCAATGTCTTTGCATCCGTCAAATGGATAATTACCATATAGCGTCAAACCATCTGCCTTGAAACCTGATGTATTCATAGCAAAATAATCCCCTTTTGCCATGACATTAGTAAGCTCTACATCCTCACATTGCCAAAAAGTTTCCTGTGCTCTTGGCATCTGAACATCTTCAAGTCGAATATTCTTCGATCTTCTAAAAGTCTTTGGTGCATCGATCATACAGTCTTGCATGGTAATATTCTCTGTATACCATATGCCTGCCCGAGCTGTCTCAAACAAAACACCACCTGTCATCTCTATATTCTTACAGTACCACAACGGATACTTCCATTTGAACACGGATTGATCTATCGTAATGTTGCTGCTTTCTTTCAGAGGGGATTCGCCATCTTGAAATACTGAATTCACGATGGTCATATTATCACTCATGAATAATGCCCGTTCACCAGTTAAGTTTTCCTGTTTAATTATCTTGTGCTTAATCAATTAATATCTTCCTTTCGCACTTCATTTCCATTAAGTTCTCTTTAACTTGATGATACAGGCTAAAGTTAACTTTATGTCAAGAACTTTTTTGACCCTTCTTGACCTTTTTGACACTTTATATTTACATTCTAATTCGAATCGCCATATCAAATCAAATGCTTATATTGTATAGCCATCCATACTCGTACAACATAGAAATAAATCTATGCCCATTATTCCTTTGATGCTTAATGGAATTATACAAAGAAAAAGAGCCAATGATTGATATCATTGACCCTTTTCTTTTACCACATAGAACTATAATTGTATCTGAACCGTTGTATGAGAAATCACTAATTTAACTCCACCAACGCTTAAACATAAACAGGATCCACCGCCATATCTTCCAATTTACACATAGCAGTCTGTAACATTTCAGTCGTCACTTCATATGGATAATGGTTAAGATCAGACATACCTGATATCAAGTTAAAAATACTTGCGAAACTTTCCCTATCCATATCCAGGTCTGCAAGCTTTGTCGGCAGACCGATTTTTTTATTGAATGCATAGATTTTCTTAAACTCTTCTTCTTGCCCGTCAACCAGCAATGCATACAAGACACCAAACCCTACGACTTCTCCGTGAAGGTGCTTTTCTTCTATCATAGGAAAAGAGGTCAATGCATAGAATATGGCATGGGCTAAGCCACTGTTGTAATCAGGGGTGAAATCTCTCGTCAGGAATATGGAAGCTATAGCTGTCGTCACTACGATGGCTAACACCGTCTGTTCCAATTCATAAGAGCAAATCTTATTCTTGTTATCCTCATAACCCTTTTCACCATAAACCATTAGCGGATCCAAGCACATACGGCTTGTATTGACTCCAAGAGCTGTATAATGAGGCAATTGCTCTCCTCTTGATGATATATCCGCTTCATAATATTTAGCATATGTATCACCTATTCCAGCCCACATGTAGATGGATGGCGCTTGTGCCATAATCTCTGTATCGATAAAGGCATGAATCGGTGGCTCGAGAAAGAAATATGGTTTCAAAAAGGTACCATCTTCATTGTACATAATGGATACTGTTGTACAGGCTGAACAATTAGAAGCTATTGTTGGAAAGCTGAAGATTGGCTTTTCTGTTTGATGGCAAAGGCACTTGCACGTATCCGTCGCTTTACCGCCACCAACGGCAAATACCATGTCCGCTTCTATGAATGATGGATGCACTTTCAAAGCCTCAACTGCTTCAAAAGTACAGTCCTTTCCATACAATACATAGTCAATAATTTGAATCGTTGAAGCTTCCACTGCTTTTTCGAGCTTATCTTTAGCTGCCGACATCGCTTTCTTACCACCGATGACAACAACTTTATTCCCATATATCTGACATTGTTTCGGTATATTCTTATATATGTCCTGCCCAATTGAGTACTTTGGTAAATTCAATTCATAGTCTTTTAGTAACATCTTAAATAGCCTCCATATCTGGCTTGCCAGCACGTGTGAATTTTGATGCGATAAAATGTACAATAAACGGTATGATGATGACAAACAATGTTGCGTAGCCGATGTAAGAGTATCCTCTACCAATTAATGGAATCAACCCAAACTGAGCAACAGAGAATGCCAACAGTGTAAACAGAAGGGAAACAGCCACATAATGAATACGCTTTACAGGGCGCTTTTTCTCCACTTTCTTAACGGTTCTTTCAACAATACCTGCAATCATTGTCACACCTGTTGAAACTGCTCCAAGTATAATCAATACAGATATGATTGGTGTCAAAACACTTGCACCAACACCGCTTTGAACAAGTAGCAACATAGGCACAGAAGCCTCTGCAAGTTCTGGTAAAAATGCCACAGCCATTAAACCTACGACGGCAAGCTCCATAATAACAGTATTGATGATAAACATGTACACCATTGATTTTTTTATGTCCTTAACATCTGCAACGCCACGGACATGCTGATACATAAGGCCAATCGCTGTCAGTTGGAATATACCGTAAACACATCCTCTCATAAGCGCTGATAAGAAACTGCCACTTTGCATGGAGTTTACCGGCATTTCACCAGCATTCACCTTAGCAAATGATGCCATGATCGTATCCCATTGAAATATGATATTCGGAATAAGCACTACCAACAATCCCACGATAACGGTGACAGATAAAACAGAGGAATATTTTCTAACAAAATCTGTCCCGAATAAGGTAACAACAAATATGGATGCACCGATCAACATTGTGCAGATGATATATGGTATGCCTGTCAATGTGTTTAATATGGAAGCTCCTGTCGCGAATGCTACAGCCGGCGCCAAACACACCATGACGATATATTCCACTTCATATAGATTCGAAAATACGATGCTGAACTTGCCATAGAATCGATCTGAAAAGTTCCGATAATCATAGGTTTTGTTCTCATACGCATACTTCATACCATACAGATAGAAGATTGCCATGATGCCTTGTGCCACAACGGGCATTAACAGCATCCACATGCCATAATTAATAAAATACTGATAAATCTGTGCCCCTGAAGCGAATCCACCGCCAAACTGAGTAATAAACCCTACAAATGCGATGCCCATCGCCATGGATAGTCCTTGTGTCTTCTTCATAATTCCAGCCTCCGTCATTTGGTCTTGAGTTAATACTGGAACAGGGCCTATCCACTTCATTACGTTAATACAACGAAAAGAATGGTATAAAAAAACCCCTGTCACAGATATCATCATCTGGGACAAGAGCATTATCTCCTGCGGTGCCACCCATCTTGGCATATATTATGCCCACTCAGCGCACACGATCATGTGCTTTGTTTTTTAACGAAGTACTCTCTCCGTCTCCCCTACTTTAGATTCAGGTCGCCCTCCTAAGCCCATTCACATGCACAGGTCACAAGCCTTTCACCAACCGGCTTTTCTCTAATCTGACTTAATGGATATTACTATTCTTAGTCACTGGTTTTATGGAATTATAGCACACTCACCCACCATGTACAAGTATATTTTTAACGTTATTTCAAATAATCTTGCATCAAAAGCATTATCGGATGACTCATAACAAAAGATACTTATCCTAAAAAATGAAAAGCGTACGTCCTAATATATTGAACATACGCTTTTCGTAACTTGACTCACTTATGGATGCTCTATGAAACTATTTTTTACACTCTTATCTTTATGAGTATCTGAGCTCAATCGGCCCAACAATACCTTGGTCTTCTAGCACCATGAACTGTGAAAGCCAATCAAGGTTATTGTTAGCTAAAGTCGTCGTGGCTTCGATGATGATTTTTTGCATACCTTTAGGGGCCTTGGACAAATTGAATTTATACGGAGCACTGATGGCTGTGCCGATTTCTACATCTCCAACAGTTATTTTTGCCGATTCAGGTACACCTTTTAATACAAGTTCAACTAAACCAGAATCCGGAACATCAAGGTCAAAAACATACCTGATGATCCCTGAAAAAGATGAATCAACTGCCATCTGGCAAAGTGGTTTTAGGGTATCAGTCACAATTGTTTTTGTATATGTTTCATCCTTATCGTAGCTTAAGAACGTTACATCAAAAGGGCCTGATACTAAAACAGTCTCATAATTGTCTGTTGGCACTGGCAATACTTGAACATAATCCTGATGCCCTTTTCTAGGTATGATCACCGTCATAGTTTCAAAAGGTTCTAATGCTACAGGCAATTGTATCCCTTCACCCACAACCTCATATTTAATATCGCTTACTTTGTTGCCCATTGCGTCGTAGGCATATGGTTGGTCTACCAGAGGTATTGAAATTATTGTGTCTACTGGCCATCTATGATGTTCGTTGAAGAACATAAAGATATCACCATCCTCTTGTTCATAATGATAATATCTAAGGTACGGTGCCGAATCAGATAACGATATTTCGGAAATTTTTTGCAACCCCAATTCTGGCACAAGATTATCCAGTGTAACTATTTGACAAGATGCCGTCAATTCAAATCGAGCAGCCTCATCCATCATACCTTCACTGTAACGCTTTGGGTATCCATCGATAAAATAAATCAACACACCACCTTTTGCAAGACGCAGCAACTCCGCGATATGTCGTTTTGGCAAGGCCTCCGAATACGGAACAATCAGCACTTTGAAAGTCTCATCCTGCAATCTGATTCCCTGCTCTCTAATAGCGCACTCTTCGAGCATTTCACAGGCTATGAAGTCAAAATCAATTTGATGACGCGTGAGTTCAGCCGCTGGCTTTTGCATCAGCATATACTCTCCTGACCATTCAGCCTCACCGTGATATAGAATAGCCGCCGGTGCTTGATGACGTCCGCCTGAGATCAAATTAGCCATTCGGTTCATATATCCCATCAGTAAGCCAAACTCTTCAAACTGAGGGTTCAATCCATGAGCATAGAAGTGGGGCGGACAATCCTTGTCTGGGTACGGTGCCATTGAAAAAGCATGTGGTGTAAAGTAGTTGACACCTCGAACTAGCATATGGTCTGTGATCCATTTCATCAATTTGGTGCCTTCAGCCCAACCATAAGCACCGAAAACTTCACACATAACGCGCCCAGCTTTCTTCTTGTCCATATGAGCCAACGATGACCCCAACTTCGCTAATGCGTAATGAAAAAATTCTCCATCCCAACCTGTTCGGGTCATGGATTTAAAATAACCCTGATCCATACCAGGAAGCAACTGATGTAAGACAACATCAATTCCGGCCATATGTTGTCCTCGCATAGACCTAAAGAAATGACCCGCACCGTAACCCAGTCGACCATGAGCATTATTATCTTCAATAACATGGCCAATATATTCTACGTTATGCGCCTCACACCATAGACCTATTCTATTGCTGAAGTTCTCAGCATACAAATCACTGATCAAGTCCATGTACGCATATCTAAGTTCATGTGCTTTATTACCACCATCAATAAATAAGAGTCCAAGAATATCACTAGTATCTGATCCAAAGCGTGCACTAAGCAACTTAATCATATCAGAGCGCCAGGGCAATACCATATCCCAACGTCCAATGGATCCCATTGGCCCATGCATATTCCCAAAACGTGGTTCATCGGAAAAGAAACCTAGAATCGTATCACCAAAAAGCTCACCAAACTGTTCATAATGAGGTTCATAGACTGCCTCTAGAAGTACATCTGTCGCCTTTGGGTCTATAGGATTCAGGTAATTCTCCGTATGTGTTTCCCCACCTTCATAGGTTGCTACAACCGTCATTAATCGCCACTGTCCCTCTGGAAGGTCAAAAGACACTGTCATTTCATGATTGATATCTTCAGTTATGTTGATGGCTGTACTTGGATCTACCTCATCATAAGAAACTCGTTTCATTAATACGACACTCACGATTTCATCCTCTGGTGAACTTATGGCATATTTTATCAAACCACGAACATGATTCATTGGCCCCACAAAGTCCAGCTGATGTAACTTAATATAACGTTTTCTAAGATGAGGGTACTTTCTTTCAATTTCACCATTGGCATAACCTGTAGGAAAGTGAGCATCATCCAGAATCCACATTTTCATTTCATATTTCTTTAATTCATCAATAACAACCCTAAGATTCTCCCACCAACCTTCACGAACAAACTCTGGATGTGGTCTTGCTTCTAAGCATACTGCACCAATTCCGCTTTCATGTATCTTTTTGATGTATGCTCTTATGGTGGCTTCATCCTCCCCTTTCATCCAAAGAAAGGGAAGGATATGGTTGTCATGTTGGTAATTCAAGTTACTAATAATCTTTTTCATGGGTCACCTAATCTTTTAATCTCTATAAATTCGTCTCAGTTTGAAGCTTTTGATCTGTCTTCGGTACCAGTATGTAAGAGAGTACCAGCGATACGACAAAGGACACTACCGATGCTACAAAGAACCAGATCAAATTCATAGGTTCATCTGGCTTGATCATCATAAATGTCTGAAAGAAGCCACCATTGGCAAACCCTTGCATCGCTGCCCCAGAAGATGCGAGAAGACCACCTGCAATTCCCCCACCAACAAAAGCCGCTAAGAATGGCTTCTTATGTGGGAGTGCAATGGTATAAATAATTGGTTCAGTTATACCAAACAGTCCTGTTATAAAGCAAGAGATGCCGTTTGCTTTTTCTTTTTTATCAGTTCGCTTAAAGGCAAATCCAAGCGCTGCACCTGCGAGGGCCCATACCGTCATGCCCAGGACCGCATTCATAGGATCTTGACCCATGGTGACTATGTTATTAATAAGAATTGGGATGAATGCGTAATGAAGTCCAAAGATAACAATCAACTGCCAAAAAGCACCAAGCAATACCCCTGCCAGAATCGGGCTGAGATTCCAAAGAAACTGCGTCCCTCCTGCCAATATATCAGACAATATGTTCATTGCCGGGCCAATCAACAAGAAAGTTGCTGGTATGATTATATTCATTGTCAAAAATGGTACGACCATGTTCTTGATCATATCCGGTATTATACGCTCCCAGAACTTCTGTAGTTTAGCGGTAAAAAAAGATGCTAACAATACAGGGAACAGTGTGTTCCCATAAGAAGTAAGTACGATTGGAATGCTTAAGAAAGTAAGTTCAGTCCCTTCATTAGTGAGGCTGACAATCTCAGGATACACCAACGCCGCTCCAACTGCTGCAGTAATAAAGGGATTCGCTCCAAATTTCTTACCTGCAGAATAACCAACAAGGATTGGTAGGAAATACATAATTGCATCGGCACCACCATATAGAAGAACATAAAAGCCACCATCAGAGGTGATCCAACCCAACGCTACCAGTAGGTTCAACAGTCCTCTTGTTATACCTGAAGCAACCAATAATCCCATGAATGGGAATATTGTCGCTGCAATTGCTTTAAACATGCGATTAAAGAGATTCTCATCTCCATTGCCAGAACTTGTCGTTTCTACATCACCGTCATCTTCTTGAAAACCAAGTTCTTTTTTTACTGCTTCTGCCACACTGCTAACGTGAGGGCCAACAATAACCTGATATTGCCCACCTTGCCTAACAACACCCATAACACCTTCGATATCCTTAACCGACTGATCGTTAACAATTGATTCATCTTTCAATTCAAATCTAAGGCGCGTTACACAATTGGTTATGCTGACAACATTCTTCTTGTAGCCAACCTGTGTCACAACACTCTTTGCTAATTCCGTATAATCCATCGCAATTCCTCCATACAATTGAATGATTTACTGATAATAATGTAGACGATTTACCTAGGATGTCGACCACTTTATGTTATTAGTATACATTCATCCCGCTTACAGTAGCAGGACTTAACTTCAGCGAAACCTGACCAAACTTCAGATGTGAACCATCAACACATTGCTAGGTGCCTGAATATTTTGTATACTTGATTCATAAGCCTTAGGAGATGATATATGAACATCAATACATTGGATACAACACTTCGTGCCCTAACCCCAAGTGAACGAAACGCAAAAAACGGCAGACCATATGACTGGTTTGCCAAAATGCCAACAGTCAAACGCGCAGGAGGTCAATACCTCCTAATGTCAGGCGCTCAGACATTAAACGGACAAAACAACCTCTTTGTCAAAAAGCAAACTCGTTACCAGGAAGTGCCTCCCCACGTCCATGACTGGTTAGAACTGAATTATATGTATGATGGTGTATGTCACCAAACGATTAATGGCCATCCCTTAAAATTAGGTTCTGGTCAAGTGCTACTAATCGACACAGATGTACCACATTCTACCGAAGTATTAAGAGGCGACAACATCATGGTTAGCATCCTTGTTCAAAAAAAATATTTGCAAAGCCGTTTCTTTAGCCGATTCTCCTCCGACAACATATTATCCCATTTCTTTATCAATGCAATTAATGAGAACGCCAAACATAACAGCTACATTTTATTTAGGTCAGAGGACAATCGTCGTATCCCCTTCATATTCAAAGAATTTCTCTGTGAGACATATGACCCTTCGCTAAACTCTGTGGACATATTAGACAGCCTGTTTTCACTATTAGTAGCTGAGTTGATTAATGTTTACGAAAATGATATCGGTCGTGCAGAAATGCAATCCGAAAACTTCATGCTTCTGCCCGTTTTAAGGTATATAGAGAGCAATTTCAAAACTTGCACCCTTGAAGGCACAGCCAAATTCTTTAATATGAACCCAAATTACTTAACCACCTTAATGAAAGAAAAATTCGGACTTTCCTTCAAAAAAATGGTACTCCAACAGCGTATGATGATGGCCGCCAAGCTTCTTCGGAACACCAATATGAACCTCTCAGAAGTTGCCCATGAAATTGGATACGAGAACCTTTCATTCTTCAATAAGAAATTCAGGGAACATCACCAATGCAGCCCAAAAGAGTATCGCAAAAGCGAGGCATCCAGCAATACAAGAAAAGAGGTGTAGCCTCGTTATGAGCTCCGCTCATATTTCTGACTGTTTCATAGTAAAGTATCCATATATGAATATGAATCCGCTTCATATTCATATGCTGAGTTCAAAAAGCTTTACTATAAAAAAATAAAGGATTGACAGTCATTATAAATTTCTGTCAATCCTTGTTCGCATTCTATAGTCTTATATGATTTTGTAGCCTATCCTATTCAAAGCCTAATTATTAGAAATAGTGTTCGCCAAGCTTCTGAAAGGCTACTAATGATCGTTCAACAACCTTCGTATCCACACAGTATGATATTCGTGCATAACCTTTACATCCGAAGGGATCCCCTGGCACCATTAGAATATCATGAGACATTGCCACCTCACAAAAATGAAAAGCATCTGCTTCAGGTGATTCAAGGAATAAATAAAAGGCACCATCAGGCTTTGCCATTTTGAATCCAATACTACTTAGTTCATTATAGAGAAGATCTCTGTTTGCTTTGTAGACACTTATGTCTGTCACTGTTTCGATACAGTCAATAACCGTCTTCTGTATGATTCTAGGTGCACAGACATGACCGCTAAGACGTGCAGCCCCCATAATTGCCTTCTTCAAGTCCTCATAATCAGCGACCTGTTTTTGTGTATAAATATAACCAATACGCTCACCTGGAATCGATAGTGATTTGCTATAAGAATAACAAACAATCGTATTATCATACATACCGGGAATGTAAGGCAATTCAACGTCATCATAAACAAGTTCTCTATAGGGTTCATCAGAAAGTAAGTAGATTGCATGACCATATTCTTCTTGCTTCTTCTCAAGCAACATACTCAATCTTCTAATTGTTTCTTTAGTATAGATGACACCTGAAGGATTATTCGGTGAATTGACAATCACAACCTTCGTATTAGCATTGATATTCATCTCAAGAGCGGTAAAATCGATCTGAAAATCACCAGGACTTGATGGATTCACCACCATCTTTGCATCACAGCTTTTGATAAAAACGCCATATTCAGGAAAAAAAGGCGCTAAGACAATCACTTCGTCATTGTTGCTATTTATAATGCTATTCAAAGTAATGATGATTGCAGGCGCGGCACCACAAGTAATAAAAAAATCGTCCGATGTTGACGAGACAACATGTTTCTTATTTTCATTGGTAGCCAATGCTTCTCTTAGTTCAAGTAAACCATTGGTAACAGTATAGCCATGTGTTTCAATTGAACTACCCTCTGATAGTAAAGCAATCATACGTTCAGTAAACTTTTCCGGTACAGGGCTTGTAGGATTGCCAATGCTGAAATCAAAGACATTCTCAGCGCCTATCTCTGCTGCTCTTTGAAGACCATATTCAAATATTTTTCTAATTGGCGCTTGCTTATTACCTACTTCAAAACTTTTTTCAGATAGCATAATCTCTCTCCCACCGCAAAACGTCCACCGGACCTTTTGCTTTCAGGCCACGTTCGACTCTTGATCAGTAGTTATTGTAAAAATGACCAGACTTTGTCTGATCATTTTTTTAATGCGAGCAGTGGGAGTCGAACCCACACTATGTCACCATAACTGGATTTTGAGTCCAGCGCGTCTGCCAATTCCGCCATGCTCGCGTACATATTAAGTTAATTAATTCAATTTTTGCTTTCAGGCCACGTTCGACTCAATATTACTTATTGCTAGAATGCGAGTAGTGGGAGTCCCACCGCAAAACGTCCACCGGACCTTTTGCTTTCAGGCCACGTTCGACTCAATATTACTTATTGCTAGAATGCGAGTAGTGGGAGTCGAACCCACACTATGTCACCATAACTGGATTTTGAGTCCAGCGCGTCTGCCAATTCCGCCATACTCGCTCAAGCGCTTTACTATAATAGCATATGATTTCTGGTAATGCAACAGTAAATTATATAAAATTTTGTACAATGAAAAAACAAATTTTAAATCAATCGAAGTCAGTTGACCATTGCTGATCTTGCGCCGCTTCAAAGCACATTTGAATCTGACTGTAGGTGTTTCTGTCTAGTGAAAGCTCAGGCAGTTGATCTAGTTCAAAGAAGCCACTCTCTTCTGTCTCAATATTCTTGGAGAATGACCCTTCAATGTATCGGCATAGAACGAAGATCTTATAGATGCCATATGGGCAGTCGCCCAAATTGTGATAACGTCGGTCCTGTACCGCAATTAACTTTATTGGTTCAGCCGTTATACCGGCCTCTTCCTTAATCTCTTTAATAACATTCTCTTTGACAGATAAGTTGAACTCAGCCCACCCACCAGGAATAGCCCATTTGCCATCAATGGACTCTCTGACAAGCAAAATGCGGCCATCTTTGATGACAGCACCCCTAATGTCCACTTTAGGGGTCTGGTAACCGGATTCATTGGCAAATAGGTCTCGAATCATGGTTTCTTCAAGACCTGTATATGCTTGCATTATTTCAACAGATAGATCCCTTAACATACCGAATCGCTCTATATCATACTTGTCTTTAGAATATTCCAGCCCTTGTTGCGCAAGGGACTGTATCTGTTTTGCCCATTCAAGCCATTTAGGTTCCATACGAACTCTCCCTTGTCCGAAGCAATCTTCTATCGGTTACAAATTAATTCACTACGGCCATTATATGATAAGAGCACTATCATAACTTCATAACATGTACAGTCATACTACCTGCTTTCGAAACCGCCACCTATGATGCTGGTACTTTCAATCGCATAGACAAAACTATCGTCATGAAACTTTCTCACATAATCTCTTAGACGTACAAGTTCTCTATTGCTCATAACTGTTTTCAACAACATCTTCTTACGGACACTGCTGGCATCCATACTCTGAACAAACGTCACAGTTCGATCAAGTTCATTATGGATAAACTCCGTGATATCCAGATAATGATCTGACACAATATTCACTACATAGTACTTTCTGCTACCCACTATGACATAGTTAGTAACAATTCCGATAATATAATTACAAATCAATGAATAAACAATCATTGTCAAGTCGCCATAGATGATCGATGATCCAATGACAATCATGTTAAAGACCATAAGGAAGTTAGCAACATTCATATCCTTATATTCTTTAAGATACAGACCTACAATAGCTTCCGGTCCGTTAGGCACATTTCTGCCTATGACGATACCACCGCCAACGCCAAGAATCACAGCAGATAGAACAGCGGCGATAATTGGATCTGTGATGAATGGTGGTATATATGCTTCTACAACACCTACGTAGAAGGTAAAGACACCATAACAAAATGCCGCATAATAAACCTTCTTACGCTCATACTTAATGAAGGCCCACAAGATAATCGGCAGAGCCAGTGCAATCAACATGAATTGAAGATCTAACCCAAATAAGTTATTGAAGATTGTGGCTATACCTCCAAGTCCGGAAGGTACCAGTTTGTTTGGTAACATGATACAGGTAAATGCCACTGAATTAATAAATTGTCCCACTAAAATCGCTGCGTATTTCTTAAAGTTCTCCATATCGTTCCCCTGACATGACACATATTAGGGGGCTACCTACCGGTAACCCCCTTGTTGTTACATATACTTCTTGTTACCCCACATATTACAGCGCCTTAATTCGATAAACTCACTATAGGCTTTCTCCAGTATTTGCCTTTCGTTGGAGAATTTCAATAAGTGGATTGCTTCATGGTACTTATAATACCCCGAATCAACAAAGTACTCTTCTTTTTGTGGTTTGCTATAATAATTATTCGCCATCATCAGATACCAGTTCACGTCCTTCATGACCTGTTCCTGACCAACCATGAATGAATAGTGGCTCTTGCCGACATACTTAATAATATGTGCACTGACACCAGCTTCTTCCCTGACTTCTCTTAGGGCTGTCTGCTTGTATTCTTCTTCCGGCTCGACAGTACCTTTTGGCAGTACCCACCCTTCATATCTATGCTTATAATTCTTATATAAAAGCAATATCTTGCCTCGATGAATTACCACCCCACCACAACTTACAGCTTCTATCATACATAAGCCTCCTCGTCTATGGGTGTATCCATTTATTGCTTCTGGCACCTGATGCCCTGCCAGTCCATAAATGACAACTTGGAATAAGTATACCCTCTTAAGAAGGCTTTTTCAACCTTAATCTACAACGCCAAAATAGGATTGATATATGCCATCTGCAATAGGGACAGCATTCAATGTACTACTGCCTGCATTTTCAACGACAACAGCTATAGCTATCTCCGGATAATCCACTGGTGCATAGCCGATATACCAGGCGTGGGCTGCACCTCCCGGATTCTCTGCTGAACCTGTTTTAGAAGCAACGCTATACTGATCTGTGTTCAGACTCTTGGCAGTACCATCAGTGCTTGTCAACAACATATAGTCCGCTAATGTTTCAGCCATAGATGATGACATAATATCTGCTAGAATCTCAGGTTCTGTTTTGGATACAGTCTCACCAGCCGCGCTTACAACTTCTTTAATCAAATGTGGTTTATACACACTGCCACCGTTAGCAACAGCACATGCAATCAAAGCATTATTGAGAGGCGTAATTAAAGTCTTTCCCTGCCCTATAGCCGTCTCCACCATTTCATTAGGGGTACTGTCTCCATCAAGAGTAAACTGGCTGGTTTCTGATGGAATCTCCAATTCAAGCGCCTGATTGAACAAAAATTGTTCACTTATTTCTCTTAGTCTCGCACCATCAAGATCCTCTGCAATCTTTCCGTAAGAAGTGTTACAAGACTGGGCAAAGGCTTCATCCAAAGATAATCGTCCATGAGCAGTATTATTGTAACAATGTATCACTTTTTGGCCTACAAAAGCCTCTCCCTCACAATAATTAAAAAAATCACTAGGAGAAAAAAGCTCTAAATATGCCACGGTTGTTATTGTCTTAAAGGTTGATCCCGGTGGATACAATCCTTGAGTGCCGCGATTAAGTAATGGGGCATTTTCATCATCTGCCATCAAAGCTGTATACACATCAGTTATAACATTCGGATCAAAGTCAGGCTTAGAAACCATAGCAAGAATTTCTCCTGTTGTTGGTTCAATGGCCACAACCGCACCTTTTTTATCGCCTAACAAGTCCGATGCCAACTGTTGAAGATCCAGATCCAAGGTTGTCACTAGAGCATTCCCCTCTCTTGGTGATAGGGACACAATTTCCTTCAACATATCCTTAAAAGTGTTTTTACTCTGAATAAGAGACAAATTCCCATAGGATTCTAACCCGGTCTTTCCTACACCAACATAACCTATAGTATGAGCAAAGAGATTAGCATATGGGTATACACGAACCTGGCCCTCATCCGTCAACTGAGACATGGCTAATACCTGACCATCACGATCCAGTATATCACCTCGTATGACACTGGCTTCTATAGCTTCCAATCTTGGATTATACTCATTGATAACCAGACTGTCTGATTGAAAAAAAACAAAATATAAAATATTGGCTGCCAAGGCAATGAACATGACAACAAACAGAACTCTTATTCGTCTTAACGGTCTGTTTCTTATGCTTCTTTTATCCTCTGATTTCATGATACCCTCTCAGAATTTTTGTGTCGTACTTTATGTTTTTTGATACTGAGCTTGATGCCCTGCAGCAATCCTAGAAGGATAAATGTTGTGAATATGGACGATCCGCCATAACTGACAAAAGGCAAAGTGACCCCTGTTAAAGGCACCGTTCTTGTTACACCACCAATAATCAAGAAACTTTGAAAACCATAAACCATCACCAGCCCACTGCCTAACAAAAAATCAAAGTCCGAATGGGTCTTTTCAATCATTTGAATAGCAAACAGGAAAATGAATGCAACAGCAACAATCACAGCCATGCCGACAATCAACCCTAATTCCTCAACGATGGCCGAATAGATAAAATCAGTCGTAACAACCGGCACTTTGTTAGGTGTACCAAGGGTCAATCCTGCTCCAGTCAAACCACCATTGCCGATAGCAAAAAGCGACTGAGCAATCTGATATCCTTTATAATCGATATCCGCCCATGGATTTAACCACGCTTCTATTCTTACTCTAACGTGACTGAATTCAAGCCATGCCAAATAACCTGCAACCAACGTCACCACACCGCCGCCAATAATGTAAATCCTATTGGTCGTATACACATAACACATTAATATGAATATAACATAGTAGATCAGTGCCGAACCCAAATCCTTTTGAAACACCTGTATAAAGGTTAAGGCCATAACAAATATACCTGCAATAAGAATTGTCCGTTGCTTATTCTTAGGAAAAAGCACAAACATCGAAGCTAAGAACAAAATATACAATATCTTGACAAACTCTGACGGTTGAAATGAAAAGCCCCCGATAACCAACCAATTATTCGCTCCGTTGATTGTTGTGTTCGTCATTAGCAAAAGACCAACAGCTACTATAATACCAGGTATGCCAAGATACTTAACAAAGTCCAGCTTATGATAGATGAACGCCGTAATGAAAGCCAATAAATAGGCACCTGAAACCATATAGAATTGCTTTATTCCAAGATCAAGATTCAACCTAGCCAAGACAACAAAACTGATAATCAACAAATATTGACTAATCGACCATAAAGGTAATAGAGATGTTGTGAATAGATGTTCAATAATCCAGTCTGTTAAAAATAACAGCGCTATTTCACCAACAAACAGCATAAGAATTCCTTTTGAAAAGCCATAGGTATTCATCAGAATTGTAAATAACAGCATATAGGCGAGCATTAGGTATACCACTTGCAACCGGTGCAAACGAAATACTTTATGATGATCTTTTTTTCTCAAACAACTATATTGCATGCTCCATATGACGATGAATCCAAGACTGATCAAGGACATCAGCACACCAACAACTCTGATATAAGTCTCCAACATCACTCTACCCCTTTATTGAAATGCCCTCTCGTATAATCATCAAGAATTGATTCCGGCTTCTGTTTATGATTCATTGTGACAGTCTTCATTATTTTCCTAATCTGCTCTTCTGTCTCAGTCGTTAACTCTATTCTGAATCTATAAGTCCCAATCTTCTGATAATCCTCAATCTTATCGATGAGATACAAAGGAGTGCCATTAAAGATTCTGTTGTAACACAAATGACAGTTGGTCTCAACAGGTACCTTAACACCTTTTCTGTCCATCATGTGAAGAAATCTTCCTTGCTCAGGTTGACAGCCATCCAGAGTCTTCAGTACACACTGAGCCGACGTCATAACATCCAGATGCCCATATACCAGCACCTCTGCTTCATCCATCGGCAAGCTTCGACATTCACCAAACTTCAGTTCCATCGAGGGGACAAATCCATCAAAGCCATCCAGTAACTTAAGTGCCTCCACACTTTGGGTATTCATGGCATTCAAGCCATAATCCCATTGAATCTTTTTCTTATAATCAGCAATCCTACCATAACCATCTATTGATCTTACCAGAAAACCTTCAACTTGATCATCATACGTGGCCAGTAACTTGTCGATGGCAGAGTCTTTCTCATGACGCATAATCCTAGGCAGTGCAAGCCATACTTCACATTGACCCTGACGAACTCGCTCCAAATTCATGACCTCCATCAATTCCTCAGAGGTAAAATTAGACCACTCTAAATAAATTCTTTCAACATCGTAATCCATAACTGTATCAATATGATGCCGATTGTTTAACAAAACTGTTATATTTTTTTTATGGGTCTGCTTAGGTATAAACTTTTGGGATTGATAAGCCTGTTTCTCAACCGGGTGCTTCATCTTAATATCTAAAAAGGTATCGAACGCCTCTCTACGCAGGGCATTCAACTGGCTTACAGCCATGAAGGTATCACCTTCCAAAACGACCTGAACGTCCAATATCTCAACAGGCAAATGCCCAACCTTGCTCACTTGCTTTTTAACTTTTTCTTCCGACAACCCTTGCTTCATCGCTTTTTGAACCTGCTCACCCAGAACTTCCACCCTATGAGCACCACTTTCAGCGCAAATGATCATTTTTGAAGCTTGTCCAGCAGTCAGCATCACCATCACTTGTACTTTTTGCTTCAAGGAATGAGCATTACGAAAGTTTATTTTATTAGATAATTCTACGCTTTTGATTCTTCTGAAAGGAACATCCACACTGCCATTGCCTAAAAGGGCTATCTCACCCAACCTTGGTATGTCCTTTTTCAAGATTACTGATTCATAAGACCCATCCTCTAATATAAACTCTAAGCAATCTCCGGCAACAAGAGGTCTCTTCGCCTTAATCGTTAAAGATTTTCCACTTCTGCCCAATACATTACCAACTTCCAGACCTTGATTCTTAGGTTGATCCTTTGTAATCATGAAAGGGCCGTTATGGTGTTCATAGTAGCCTGTTGTGAAACCGCCTCTATTAAACGTTTGAAGGACTTCATCAAAATCTCCCTGAGTCACCTTGTAGTCATCCCCAGACAAATACAAATCTCTATACTTGCGGTACAAAGATGTCATTAAGCCTACGTACTCTGGACTTTTCATTCGCCCTTCTATTTTCAGAGAGTCTATACCTGCATCAATGACTCTAGGTAAGATCGATAAAGTCTCCATATCTTTAGGACTAAGAACATGACTTTTATCAACAATCTGCTCATCCAATAAGCCTTCGTAAGGGAGGCGACAAGGTTGGGCACATCGGCCCCTGTTGCCGCTTCTACCACCTAAGAATGAACTCATTAGACACTGACCTGAATAACAGTAACACAGAGCACCATGAACAAATGCTTCTATGTCCATAGTTGTATTCTTACGTATATACTTGACTTCATCAAGATTCAGTTCTCTAGCCAATACAACTCTTTGAACACCTTGAGCCTCCAAATATTTGACACTGGCCAGACTGTGACAATTCATCTGAGTACTGATATGAACCTCTACCTCAGGATATAGATCTCTCATTAACCTAAGCACGCCCAAATCTTGAACAATCAGCGCATCAACACCTGCATTAATCACTTCAGCCACATGACCCAAAAGGCCTTCCAACTCTTTTTCTTTGAAAAGTGTATTAATGGCATAATAAATGTTGACGCCATAACCAGAGGCATATTCTACTGCCCTCTTTAGTGTCTCTATATCAAAATTATCTGCATATGCTCTGGCCCCATATGCCTTTCCACCTAGATAAACTGCATCACATCCATTATGAACAGCTGCAAGGAAAGCTTCATAGGATCCTGCCGGGGCTAATATTTCTGGTTTATTCATTTTACTCCTTTGTAATATACGAAAAACAGCCACAAAAAACAGTATAATGGATTATACTTGGTTCTTTGCGGCATATCCTTTGAAATCGTCTATTCTGGTGATCCATATCACCTCTATCATAAAATAACTTACTCAAAAGCTTCGATGTATTCATCCAGCTCTTTCTTATAAGTGTTCACTTCACTTTCAAGCTCATTGATTCTTCTAATCAATGCCTCTTTTTCCATTCTTTCATCTTCAAGGGTGTCTCTTAATTCTTCTATCTTACGATTCTTTGAATTCACAACTTCCTTGGCGCTATCACTGTTTTCTCTTTCTTTAAAAAGCTCATCAGCGATATTCAAGGCTAGTAGAACATTCATTAATCTCGTGCTCATCAACTGACCATTATCCGATTTCTTAAGTTCTTCCAACTTGTTATTGATATAAAGGGCCACCTTTTGAATATACTCTTCACTTTCTTGCCCAGCAAGACTGTATACCTGGCCACCAATCAATACTTTTGTTATATTCTTATCTGACATGTTGTCCCCCTTAATTCTCGGAAATATTTCTAACATTATAACATATGACACTTAGCCCTGTCATTACTGCAAAAAGCTATCATTGCCGCCTTAATTATTAATGAAGTAGAATATTGATCATATGCTCTTGCTGTGACATATACTCTTTGTTCCAAACAAAGATACGATGAGGTTGCTGTGTATTGATTGCTTTTAGATCTGTTAAATACTCATATTCGATATCCGCTTTTCTCCGGTACTCTATCATACACATCTTAACCAATCTGTATAAAGCATCATCTTTGCCTACCATATAAAACCGGGTAATCCCTGAGTCTACTGCTTTCTGTATTTCGGACTTCGTATGGCGCCTAATCTTCGCTATGGCATCATATCCTTCTAAAATGAAATCATAAAGCAACATACCTTTAAGAGCCATCCCCTGTTCTGTTATCTCATAGATGTAATGATTTGGTGTTATTGATTTGGAAACCAATGCCTTGTCATCAATAAGTTTTTGCAGTATGCCATTCACTGATCCTAATGAATATCCCGTTGATTTGGCAAGCTGTCGCTGGCTTATATCCGGCTCCTTCTCTATTGCAAGCATGACTCGTAATACCTTATCCAAACCATCACCTCCCGTTGATTTATACCATCTTCGTTCAATTAGTGTTCCCTATAAGTATAGCCAAGTTCTTGATAACAATAAGGTGTAACAACGCGCCCTCGTGGCGTTCTGTTGATAAAGCCCAATTGCATCAGATAAGGTTCGTAGACATCTTCTATCGTATCAGACTCCTCACCGATTGTTGCTGCAATCGTATCCAACCCAACAGGACCTCCATCATACTTTTCAATCAAAGTCTTCAATATCTTACGATCGTTCTTATCCAAACCATTGGCATCCACGTCCAATAGGTTCAAGGAATAATTGGCCACTTCCTGTGAGATATACCCTTCATATTGAACTTGAGCAAAATCACGAACTCTTTTTAGCAGACGATTGGCCAGACGTGGGGTTCCTCTGGACCTTCTGGCAATTTCTCTAGCTCCTGCTGTATCAATCTCTACATCCAGCACGCCTGCCGAACGTTCTACAATATGAGCCAATTCATCAATCGTATAAAATTCAAGGCGATGGATAACGCCAAAACGATCCCTTAACGGCGATGACAATAGACCCATCCTGGTCGTCGCACCAATCAATGTGAATTTCGGCAAATCAAGCCTGATGGATCTGGCCGAAGGACCCTTACCTACCAATATATCAATCACATAATCTTCCATGGCAGGATACATGACCTCTTCCACCTGTCTGTTCAATCGATGAATCTCATCAATAAAGAGTATATCTCCCTCATTCAGGTTGTTCAGAATTGCCGCCATATCTCCTGGTTTCTCGATTGCTGGCCCTGAGGTCACCTTCACATTCACACCCATCTCATTAGCTATGATATTGGATAATGTGGTCTTTCCCAAGCCTGGCGGACCATAAAACAATACATGATCTAAAGGTTCACCTCTGAACTTAGCCGCCATGATAAATACTTTAATGTTCTCTTTCGCCTTTTCCTGGCCTATATAATCATCCAACATCTTAGGACGCAAGGAGGTCTCAATGTGAATGTCCTCTTCTACAAGCTCGGTAGTTATGATTCTATTTGGTTCCATTATCTACTCCTAATAGTGACGTACTTGCTCAGCACATCAAAATATTGCCAAGTTCTTTAAAGCTTCTTTGATGACATCTTCTACTTTAATACCTTCAGCAGAAATACCTTTAACAGCCCTTATTGCCTCATTGCTGCTATAACCCAGTGAAACCAGTGCTTCTACAGCTTCATCCTTAATGCTCAAGCTTTGAACATTGGCTGATAATGACTGATCAGATATCTGGTGCCCGATCATCTCCGAATAATCCTCAAGCTTTAATTTATCTTTCAATTCAAGTATCAGCTTCTGAGCGGTCTTCTTTCCAATGCCAGGTGCCAAACATATACTCTTAACGTCGTTATTCATAATGGCAATCTTAAGATCATAGGTAGAAAGACCGGATAAAATACCTATAGCACCTTTTGGACCAATTCCGTTTACCGTAATCAATAATCTAAAAGTCTCTCTGTCTTCTTTTGTCAAAAAACCATACAGAATCATGGCATCTTCCCTGACATGAAGGTATGTGTATATCTTAACTGACTCACCTCTGGCAGGCATCTCAGCAATCGCCGTCGTTGGAACGATAATATTGTAACCGATACCAGCTGTGTCTATAACAATGTGATCTGCATTCTTCTCTTCCAGTAGACCTTTGATGTATGAAACCATTCAAACTCCTTCAACACCTACAATTAAGGTGTTCATTTTTTATACTACCTCTATTATTCATGAAAACTGCTGAAAATTCAAGTAGAATCGGCGAAATACCACTTGAAAATCATTCCTATTTAGATTATATTAGTTCTATGACTGTTGACGTGCTATGTTATAATGTGATAGCAGTGTTGATAATGACTTATGGCGATATAACAAGAATTATATTTCAATTCTTGATTCGAATAAGAAATGATACCTATAAAGGAGATAACTATAATGAGCGAAGAAATTAAAGAAACTATGGAAAGCGGTTGTGGCTGTGGTCATAATCACGAACATGACCACTCACACGATCACGGCGGATGCGGATGTGGCGACGATTGCGGATGTGGTGGACATGATCATACCCCTGACGTCATAACACTTACACTTGATAATGATGAAGAAGTAGAATGTGCCGTTCTTGGTATTTTTGAAGTTGAATCCCAAGATTACATTGCCCTACTTCCAGACGGTAGTGACGATGTGTTCATCTACATCTATTTAGAAGATGCAGAAGGCAATGTATCTCTTGAAAATATTGAATCTCAAGAGAAATTTGATGAAGTATCTGCTGTATTTTTAGAAATCATCGAAAGTGAAGATGAAGACGAAGAGTAGAAATGATAAAAGGGGCTGTCTCCATTGAGATGGCCCCTTTGTTACTTATATGATGACTAAAGCGTCAAAAGGCCAAGTTGAGTTGAATAGGTACAATATATAGTGTTGAAACGTCTCAATGAAATACTATATATTGTGGGTATTCTTTATGAAACTACCTTTTGACGCTCTTATCATATGATACAAAGGGAACCTTTGCAACGATTTTTACGTCACAATAATGTAGTCATCCTCTGTAAGCACGCCTGACATTCGAATGTCATGATCATCCGAAGGGATACTGTCAGCAATCTGCTCGGAATAACACACACCGATCTTCGTAACATTCGGATACTTCTCTAAGTAGCGGTCATAATAACCACCACCATAGCCAACCCTATGCCCCTTCAGATCGAAGCAACTTCCCGGCACTAAAACAACACTCTTACTATTTGGCACTACCACTTCACCGCAACATGGCTCCATAATGCCGTAAAGGCTCTTCTTATAAACAGTATCTTGATCAATATGATAAAATACCATCTCTGATGAATTCATCACCTTTGGCAGAGCAATTTGTAGCGCATACTTTTCCAATTCTCGAAGGTCTACTTCGTTCTTAATCGGTGAATAGCTAAAAATCCTATCTGCCTTTTGAACCACCTGCAAACTTACTAGACTTTGAATAAGCCTATGACTTTTGTCACCACATGATTCAGCGGACATATCCTGACGCATCTTAAGATATTCTCTGCGCATCTGTTCTTTTGGGGTCATTATTTCTTCTTTCTTGCTATGGGCGTGACACTACCGTCCTCTTCAACATATCTGACACTACTGAGGGTCTGTTTCACACCTCTACGCCAGCTCTCAATATATTCTTTTCTTAACACTTGCTGTTCTTGCTTCTCAGCATCCGTCAGTGCTTCTGTCTTTGACTTCCTTGCCAAAAAATTAATGCGATCTACTTTACTTTGTTCCATGATATAGCCTTTCTAATGTTTCATCTGCTTAATCTAAAGTACGTCCCTACTGTTTCACCTGCAATAATCTGATGGAGAATATCCGGTTTTTCTGAATTGGCAATCACCATTTCAATCCCATTCTCTATGGCTATCTTAGCCGCTTCCAACTTAGTGACCATACCGCCAGTCCCGACTTTGGAACCACTGCCACCAGCCATGCCTAAGATGTCATCCGTAATGTGAGTCACTTCCTCCATCAACTTGGCATCAGGGTTCTGCGCAGGATTGGATTCATAAAGACCATCAATATCTGTTAAGAGTATCAGAAGATCCGCTGATACCAACTCAGCAACAATAGCTGACAGTGTATCGTTGTCGCCAAATTCAATCTCATCTGTCGCAACCGTATCATTCTCATTCACAACCGGTACAACACCATAGTCCATCAAGGCCCTAAAAGTATTCGTAGCATTCTGCTTTCTTTCAGGTTGGTCTATGATATCTTTAGTAATCAGCACCTGACTGGATACAAGGCCGTATTCTCTGAAAAGTTTTTGATAAATCATCATCAGCGAAGCCTGACCCACAGAGGCCACAGCTTGTTTTTTTTCCATCTCTGCAGGTTTCCCCGGCAAGTTCAAGGCACTGATGCCTACAGCCTGTGCACCGGACGAAACCAATATAACATCTTTTCCACTGTTCTTAATATCCACCAACTGTCTAATTAACCGTTCCATCTTGGATATACTTATATGACCTGTGGTTTTGTGTGTCAAAGAAGATGATCCAACTTTAACGACCACTCTTTTTTTATGCTTTATTTCTTCTCTTCCCATGAATGTCTCCAACCGTTCGTATAATGTTGTATTTTCAAGCATTATGCTGCGAATCCATACTTATAGTCTGCGTACTATTCTACCTCATTTCCCGATATATAGCAATATCCAAGCACCACTGCAAAAGTGATTCACATCTACTAAAAGAGCTGCCTCCAGTTCAAGAGACAGCTCTTACAATAGACCGTTATTTATTTAGCATCTTTTTCTTTATCTTCTGATTTGACTTTAGCTGCCAGAAGTTGATCTTTCCTTGCAAGCCTTCGGTAGAATTTGAAAATACCAAACCCTACAGCCATCATAAAGAGAATATATGGGAACTGGGTCACCAGGAATACAATCAAACTTTGGAAACCTTCACTAATTTCCTCAAAAGTCTCTTTTAATCCTTCGCTGATACGATCTGTGAAAGTGACAGCAGGCTCTTCTACTTTAGTTTCTTCCCACACTTCCTGTACAGTCAATTCAATGGTACTAAAGCTTACAAGGTCCTGTAGGTTTCTAAGGTTGGTCGTATAACGTTCAATTTCATACCTTGTATCCTGAAGGGCATATTCCAACTCTATAACATCTTCAAGATTCTCTGTTTTTTCAAGAATGGACAGCAGTCTTTCTTCTTGAACCTCCAGAGTCTTAAGTCTGGCTTCAATATCCACAAACTGACTAGTGACATCTTGTTTGCCTTCATTGGAGTTAAGCACGTGCCCTGCTGTGTGTAGAGCCTCGAACATACCTTCAAACATCTGAGCAGGCACTTTAATGGTGAATCTTGCATAACGACTGTTGTAACCTCGTTCATAGATGCTCCCACCACTACTTTCAGAGTAGGATGTATAAGCACCAAATTGTTCAATCAAACCTTTGATTTCTTCTAGTGTCTTCTCATAATCTAACGCTTCCATGTACACATAACCGGTCTTGATGATCTTCCTGGTACTAGGTATATTGCCGTCTGTTATGACCGTTCCACCGCCACCTTCATAGGCACCATCATCCGTTGGAGCTGTTTGCTCTTCAAGCTGAAGCTCCAAAGCCTCCTCTTCAACATAATTAAACTCCATTTCCGAGCTGCTACCGAATGATTCACCACCTCTAACGGCTTCTGTTGAAGTGGACGACGCCATATCCATTGTTGCGGACTCATTCTTATCAGAACTGCCACAACCACTCATAACCAATATTAATGCCAACACCAATACAAACAAACGTTTTTTCATCATGATCTCTCCTTAACTTAATCCGGTAGTGATAACAGCCTCACTACTCTTAAGCACTCATATTTGTCAAAGTTAATGTTAAGATGAATATTTCTGAAATATCTCTTTGTATTATAAGACGTATAAAAAATTATTTTGTTCCAATAATCAAGCAGACTGTTTCACTCTGTTTACCAACCATATACCAATACTCATTAATACCAGACTCGCCAATACCAGTAGAGAAAGATGCTCTTCCGGAAATAGGATTGATGAAAATATCGAACCGAACACCGGCACCAAGAATGCATATACCGAAACAGAGGATGCTGAATATTGATTAATCAAAGAATACCACAGTACAAACGCTATAGCTGACAAAAAGGCTGAATACACCAATAAAATCACTGCCAGTGGTGTGAAATGTAAATGGTAACCTCCTGTGCCTATCAATCCCATAACAAGCAGAATTATAGCACCCAGTATCATTTGATACATGTTTAAAATCGTTGACGGAATCACCTTCATTACATGTTTGCCGAAAATAACCGCTGCCGAATAAGCCAAGGATGATATGATCAAGAATCCCTCACCAGTAAAAGATAGACTTGCCTCGATACCACCTGTACTTATTTTATCGATATTTGCCACTATGATGCCAATCGTTCCTACAAGCAGGCCAAGAATTTTATTACGTGTTATTCGATCATCCTTAATGAATAAATGAGCCATTACCACAACCATCATCGGCTTCGACGTATCTATCAAGACACCTTTAATTGCGCCAGTATTACCTACCCCAACATAAAAGAACATGTACTGCAATGTAGTATTCAGCAACCCGAAAATCAACGCATCTCGCCACTGCTTACCCTTTAAAACCATGATACGTTTATCTCTCATAAGAACAAAGACCCCTATGAGAGTCCCAGCCATCAAGAATCTGATGCCCGCAAGGACCAGCTTACTGTACATGTCTGTAGATGGTATTGCCATCTGTGTATACAAAGTCTTTAAGGTCGGAATTGCCGTCCCCCACAAAAGGCAACAGACTGCCGCCAACAAAACTAATTTTAATTTACCATTTTTATGTGTCATAAATATATCCTTTGTCATACTGGTCCCAAAGTTCTCATTACTAAGTTAATATCTCGTTAAGGATATACCACTCCACAAAAAGTGTCTAGTAGAATCTTGAAATATCCTAAGCTGTCCATAGGGTATTAGGACCTTATAAGTACGTCAACCTATATATGACACAAGACAAGATAACGTAAATATGATAAAATAATTTTATCGTCAGAGAATATATTTACTTCATTTTAGAAAGGAACAACTGTTATGACTATGATCAATGACTATATGAATCAACTTAATAAATTAGACCGTCAACTGAACGCTCTTGGTTTTTGCCAGAATTTGGTTTTTTGGGATGCCGCAACTTTAGCACCAAAAAATGCCGTAACACCTAGAGGTACAGCTTTAGCAGAAGTATCAGAACTTTACTACAACCTATTTATAACACCTGAAACCGATACATTACTAAACTCACTCGAAGCTTCAAAAGAATCCTTAACTAAGGACGAACAGATAAAAGTCGATTTCTTTCGTGAACTCTACGATCAGACCGCCTGTATCCCTGTAGGTGAATACGCCGCTTTTAGCAAACTAAAAACCGAGTCGTCTGCAGCTTGGGAAAACGCAAAAGCATCCGGTGACTTCAGTACCTTTGAGCCTTACTTGCAACAAGTCATTGACTTCCAAAGAAAGTACATTCACTACAGAGACTTAGGCGGTCACCCCTACAACACTTTACTTAATGATTATGAGAAGGGCCTTACTGTGGAAACAGCTGACCTCTTCTTTGATCAACTCAGACAAACCATCGTTCCTCTTTTGAAAAAAATAACTGAAAAGAACAAACAAACACCGGCGTTTTTTACTGATGCAACTTACAGCATCGATGGTCAAAAAGCCTTCTCACAACTAATTTTGGATAAAATGAATTTCAATCTAGAGTCTGGCATCATTGCAGAAAGTGTCCATCCATTCACCTTGAATATGGATCCAAATGATGTTCGTATCACAACTACCTACCAAGAAGATTACGCACTTTCAAGCATCTACAGCACAATCCACGAATGTGGACATGGTCTCTATGAGCAAAATATAAGTGAAGATATCGGCTTCTCCAAACTAGCCACAGGTACCTCCATGGGAATTCACGAGTCCCAATCAAGAATCTATGAAAATAACGTCGGCCGCTCATTGGCTTTTTGGCAGGCTTACTTTGAAGATCTCAGACAATTCTTCCCTGAGCAATTAAAAGAAGCCACCCCCAAAGCGTGCTACGAGGCGTCAAATAATGTCAAGGCATCTTTAATTCGCATTGAAGCGGATGAACTTACTTACTCACTTCATATCATGATACGATATGAGTTAGAGAAAGCAATATTCGAAGGTGTACTAGAAGCCAAAGATTTGCCTGAAGCCTGGAATAAGAAATATCATGATTACCTTGGACTTACACCATCAAACGACGCGGAAGGTGTGCTTCAAGATGTTCATTGGTCAGAAGGTCTCTTCGGTTACTTCCCATCGTACGCTCTAGGGAGTGCCTATGCCTGCCAATTCGAAGCAGCCATGAATAAAGAATTCAGTGTTAAAGAAGCCATTACCTCTGACAACCTTGATCAAATCAACCAATGGTTAAAAGAACACATACACCGATTTGGATGTATGAAGACACCAGATGAAATCATACAGTATGCCACAAATGAGCCCTTCAATCCTCAGTACTTTCTCGACTATCTCGTTGAAAAGTACAGTGACCTGTACGCACTATAATTTCAATTTCAAAAAAGAGTTATCAATAAGCATCAGCCTTATTGATAACTCTTTTGATTTACGATTTTAAACTTTCAATGATTGCCGTCAAATACATCTCATAACGGTGAAAGAACAACCACTTCTCATCATCACCAAGACCATCCGTAGATTTTGTCCCACCTTTGCCCTGGGATGCAATTAATCCTACCAATTTACCTTTGGCTCTGGCAATAAACACTAACATTTTGTCGTAATAAACCAGAAGAGATTCTGTGTCAGACTCAGCCGGTTTTTCTCCAAGACGTTTTCCAAGTTTGTCGAGCATGCCTTCTCCATAAGCTTTCACTTCAGCTGAAAGACTTTCCAATTGTTCTTTTGCTACATCAATCTCAGTTTTTTTCATTGTCTACCCCTGCCATCTAAGCGAAGTTGATCAGTTGCCTAATCCCATTGATTATACTACCTACATTATAATGCTATCCAAGTAATCGCACAAGACATCACCGTTGATTCATCTTTACGATCACCGATTCAGCTACTTTGATGCCATCAATTGCCGCACTCATGATACCACCCGCATACCCGGCACCTTCACCACAAGGGTAAAGACCAACAATAGGGCTCATCAGTGCTTCATCTCGTTCAAGTCTCACAGGTGATGAACTTCTTGTTTCAACACCTGTGAGTAACGCATCACCCCGGTCAAACCCTTCGATTCTCTTTCCGAATTCTGTGATGCCCTCTTTAATGGCTTCTGATACAAATTCAGGAAGCGCCCCATTAAGGTCCGCCATAGAATAGCGCCCTTTAATGTTCGGCTTCACCTCGCCTAATTCAAAAGTACTTGTACCCTCAAAAAAAGACTTAAACGTTTGCACTGGCATACTGTAATCACTGCCACCGGCAATAAATGCTGCTTCTTCCCATCGACGTTGAAACTCGACACCTGACAACACACCTGAACTTGAAAAGTCTTCCGGATGAACATTCACTAATACTGCACTATTGGCGTTGAGCTCATCCCTTGCAAAATTCGACATACCGTTACATACAATCCGTCCTTCTTCTGAAGAAGAATTGACAACAAACCCTCCCGGACACATACAGAAAGTATATACACCCCTACCTTTTTGAGTCCTATAGGTCAACTTATAATCCGCCACAGGCAAATGTTCATGTTGCCATACATCACCATATTGAGCTCTGGCAATCATCTCCTGTGGGTGCTCAATCCTAAGACCTATAGCGAAGGCTTTCGGCTCCATAGGCACTCTTCTTTCTACAAGCTTCTCAAAAGTATCCCGTGCACTATGGCCAACAGCAAGAATGACTTGATTCGTCGCAAGGCTCTCTCCATTTTCAAGCAAGACACCATCAATCTTGTCATCCTTAATAAGAAAATCTGTCACCAACGTTTCAAAACGAACTTCACCACCAAGGGCAATGATTTTTCGACGGATGTTTTGAACGACCTCTACGAGATAATCGGTCCCTATATGAGGTTTGCTCGTATAAGCAATCTCATCAGGTGCACCAGCATCTATAAAAGTATCAACAATCTTAACCATTCTGTTGTAACGGTCCTTAACCCCTGTATTGATTTTACCATCTGAAAACGTCCCTGCGCCACCTTCTCCAAATTGTATGTTGGACCGTGTGTTCAGATCACCCGTTTCGAAGAAGTCCTCGACATCTTTTAGTCGATCGGAAGCCTTTTTTCCACGTTCTACCAAAACAGGTCTGGCACCTGCTTCAGCAAGGATTAACGCAGCAAATAAGCCTGCGGGTCCAGCCCCTATGACAACTGGTCTAATTGTATCCTTAGTATTGAGTGTAGGTGTTTCATATACAGGCGGCGCCTCTTTATAAACTAGTTTGTCTGTCTTCTTACTTTTTATCGGCTCAGTAAAGACATTCAAATTATAAACAATCTGTATCTTCTGTTTCTTACGTGCATCAACGGATTTCTTTGCTATCCTATAAGTTATATCCATAGAGAATCCGTATTTCTTTTGAAGTTCTTTCATAATGTCCTGATCCTTATGATCAAGAGGCATTTTCAACTGATTAATGACATAATATCCCATAATAATCTCCATCTAATGTAAAGAGGCATTCATGCCTGCTACGTACCCTGAACTCCAAGCCCACTGCAAGTTATAGCCACCGCAATCTCCGTCCACATCCAACAACTCACCACACAAATATAAGTTGGTATATTGCTTGCACTGCAATGTACGGTCATTAACCATCGAGCAATCAACCCCACCTGCCGTTACTTGTGACTGATTCCATTGACGGGTATCGGTAACGGATAAGGTCAAACCTTTCAGCCATGCCACTATTGCCTGTCTCATGACCTTGGTTATATCCGAAGCCTTCATTTCCAGACTCATACCATTGTCTTTAACCACCGGTACGATTAGTGATTTTGGCAGCATGCCTTCGAAGAAGACATCCATTGTCTTGTAAGGCATGGATTCAATCCGCTTAATCAACAGATCATCAAGGTCTTCCTTGCTGATCTTCGGCAGTAAGTCAACCTTTAACTCTACGCCTCTGACATCATGCCTCAGGGCTTTAGATGCATGTCTGCTAAGTTGTAAAATCGGCGGTCCGGAAACACCGTAGTCCGTAAATAATAACTCACCATATTCTGATCGTTTAACTTGTTCATCAACAACCACAGACACATTAGCCATGACTTTGGTACCTTTTAGGTGCTTCAAATACCCATAATCTGATACTAATTGAATAAGGGAAGGGTATGGTGTAACACTTTTAAGTCCTAGATCATCTGCCAATTTGTACCCCGAGCCATTTGATCCCAAATCCGGGGCAGACTTTCCACCTGTTGCCAATATAACCGAATCTCCATAATATTTTTTACCGTCGCGACACGTTACGATCACCTTAGGCGATAGCTGTACGTCCACCACTGACGCATCACAGACGATGTTAACACCTGTACGCTCCAACTCATATCTCAATACATTCAACACAGAGGTTGCCTGCAGTGACATGGGATAAAGTTTGCCATCCTCGAGTTCAACGGTCTCAATACCCAACTCACCAAAAAAAGCCAGGGTAGCATCCAAATCAAATTGCTCATATATGCTGTTGAAAATCTGCTTACTGTCCGAATGAAAATACCGGTCAGACATTTGACGATTGGTAATATTACATCGGCCGTTGCCTGTTGCCAGTATTTTTTTTCCTACACGTTCTTTACGGTCTAGAACAGTTACCTTAGCCCCATTCCTTGTAGCAACCACCGCTGCTACCAGACCTGCCGCACCACCACCGACAACGATTACTTTTTTCTTTGCCATGTTACACCCGCTGGCCTCTCTAAAAACACGATCAACATGAAACTATTTATACCAAATATTTATCAATCCATCCATCTCAACTTCTTAAGTATTGCTATCAATCTAAGCCCCATTGGCAACATCTTTATATCATCTTCTTCAACTGCCCCTGACTTAATAAGAACCAATCCATATATCGGTATTGCAATAACAATCGCTACCATCGTCCCTATAGTATTGGAGCGACTTAAGAAGTATATCACCCAGTAGACCATCAATGAAGTAATACTCATAACAGCCGCAGAAAGAACAGGATAAAGCAGTACCGACTTATAATCAATAGAAAGCTTTATGGCCTTTTGAACACTTCTATAATTCAACACCGCCACAATAAAGCTAAAAACAACATTCGCTACAACAGCACCTATGAGACCTGTATCCATCACATAGATCAAAATATACATCAGTACTATTTTCAATGCAATCGCCAACAATGAATGTATGACCGGCACATTCATCTTCCCAAGCCCTTGCAGAATACCTATGGATATACCTGACAGGCTGAAGAAAATAATACTGACAGCGCCGATTCTCATTAATACTGAGGCAGTCTCCAAACTGGTTGTTCCAAAGAGCATCATCAGCACCGGTTTTGATAACACTGTCAAGCCAAATGCTGCCGGGATACTGATTAGCATAACCATCTTAATGGCCATTTTCGCTTTCTTTTGAACGGAGGCATACTCTTTCCTAACAATCGATGCGGTAATGCTTGGTATACTGGCAGCCGCCATTGCAGAAGCGATAGATATTGGCAATGTCAAGATTAATCGGTACTTGGATGCTAATAGGCCATACTGGGAAGAAACATAAGTTCCTTCATAGCCATGACTAAGCAATCCACGTTGAAACATCACCATATCAACAATGTTCGAAAGGTTATATACCGATGAACCTATAAGCATCGGTGCTGCCGTCATAAGAATGATTTGCCATGTGGAAAAGATGCTTGTATCATTCGTTATCGACTGATCTTTTAGAACCTTTTTGTGCATTCTGGGTCTTGCTATACCATAAATCAAGACGACAAACATAAGCCCAAACAAAGCACCGATACCGGTTCCCATGGTACCACCTGCCGCCCCAAACATCAGGCCTTGTCTTAGGAACACATAAGCCAAAGACAAACTGAAGATGGCGTTAAAAACCTGTTCTATGACTTGAGATATTGCTGTAGGAACCATTGTGTTGTGTCCCTGAAAATAGCCTCTAAAAACAGCCAATATCGAGAATATCAACAACGATGGCGCCAAAGCCTTTATAGCATATACACTGCCTTCACTACCAACTAATGAAGCAATATTAGCTGCTTGCCAATATAACAGCACTGAAGTAAGCGTCCCAACCATAAGCCCAAAAAGCAAGGCTCCTCGAAATATTCGGTGAGCCTCCTTATATTGTTTCAATGCGATTTTCTTAGAGATTATCTTAGACATAGCCGATGGCATCGAATAGGATGAGATTACCAGGATGTATGAGTATATCTCAAAGGAACTGCTGTAATACCCCATTCCTTCTTCACCCAACACATTGACCAGAGGAATTCTATAAAAAAAACCGATCAATCTTACCAGAAGGGATGTAGCGGCAAGAATCGATCCTTGAACAGCCAACGTTCCCGAAGTCTTACTTTTATTATTCATGAAGCACCTTTCAATATTTTCAAAATGACATGACAAATTTTGCCACTCATTAAAGGTCGAATTTGTATGGTAAAATCTCTGACATCGGCACTTCTATGATGCCTTCTACAGCATCATCAAAAATCATGGTAGCATCCATTGTAAATTCAGCAATAACCTGTCTGCATATACCGCAAGGATAAGTACGTTTGCGACTGTTACTCACCACAGCTATTTTTACAAAGTCGCTATAACCTTCAGATACAGCTTTGAAGATTGCTGTCCTTTCAGCGCAATTGGTGGCTCCATAAGAAGCATTCTCAATGTTACACCCTGTAAAGACACGACCATCCTTCGTCACGACAGCTGCCCCAACTTGAAAATGACTATAAGGTACATAAGCTTTCTCCATTGCTTCATAAGCCATTTTAATCAAAGTTTCGTTATTCATCATCTTTATACTCCTTTTGCCAGAGACGTTCTATTTATGGCTTGCGCCGACGTAATAACAGAGCATCTCGCTATTCTATAATGAACCCTTCCGGTCTATATGTTGGAAATACAGCAATCCAGGTCTTACCCGTATACATCTCCAACTCGCTGCCATCTGTCAGAAAATACTGAGTAGGTTCATAGTGGCTGGATTTGGACCATGTAATTGGTATCGCCTTGCCATGACTAATATAATAACCATCACCTTCACCCACCAAGGTCATATCCAGTCGCCCTTCTGTATCTCCAGGGATTTTCCACATTTCTGCCATCTGCACGATGACATTATCAAAAGCGAGCTGATCCCCCGTCTCCCGGTCGATCTGTGGTCCACCAAATTGATTTCTCAAATATTTTTGTGAGACCTCATCATAGTCAAACCACGCATATTGGTAATAAGAGAAGTCAAGAATCACTTTATTGGCATCTACTGCCTCTAGCATCTCTGGATTTTCCTCTGCAAACTGAAACTTACTGCTGAAGCCATCCGCATATTCCGTACGATACTTCTCCGCTTCCCACCCCGCCATCAGGCCTTCGTAGCTGGTATAAGTACTGTGGGGTCTGACACGACTTGAATCCTGAAAACACATAATTGCATCCAAATAGGACAACCCGTTCATGTTTGGTGCATTCAGATTACGTATATCTATAAACGCTTGGTCACTAGCGCCATAATGTACATATAGGGCATCAAAATCGAATGAAAAATCCAAATAGTAGTGCCTTGCTGAACGTACGGGACCTATTTTTTCAGCATCAAAATCTTTAAAAACGGCAAAAAGTCTTGCTATACCACCTTCAACCAGCGTCTCGTAGATGACGTCAGCTTGGGCAATGCCTGATTGAGGCATCGCTTTTTTAAGGTTATTAATCATAACACCAACTGGACGTCTGTTAACTATTTCCTCCGGAATATAGAGTCCGGTCAAAGGATTAATCCCAAGACCCGTTAAGTCAATTTCTTCTTCAACAGTCTCTTCAATATCCGAAACTACCTCCTGGGTTGTCTCATCTGTTTCAGGCCCTGATGTTTCATCCATAGCCTCTTCAGCGTCTACTGTCTCTTCAACCGGTTCAGTTACCTCAGCTTCTGATGATTGTGTCGAATCTTCGTTTTCACCGCCACAAGCTGTCAATAATAAGGCCAGCATTAGTAATGTTAATATCAGTCGTTTCATGATGTCTCCTCCACCTCTAAATCAATAATGCTAAAAACTTCGGTAAAAAAATGATGGCACCTGCAATAGATGCACATATTGCTGCTACCAGCGTAGCACCGGCAGCTATGTCCTTTGAATACTTTGCCAATTCGTTATATGTATTACCACAGACCATATCCACAGTATACTCGATAGCGGTATTTAATAGTTCCGCTACAATAACAAAGCCTATAACTATGACAATGACCAACCACTCCGTCACTGTCACATGAAAGTAAACGCCAAACAATATCGCCAATACGCCTGCCAGCGTATGGCGCTTGATATTATTTTCTGTCTTAAAAGCTTGAATAATGCCATTGGTCGCGTGAGAAAAACTCTCCTGCAAATTACGATTTTTCATCTCTCGATCCCCAAAATCCCCATAATAGCTTTTTGTTTTTCTAACATGACCTGTTCCTCATCAGGAACCATATGATCATAACCAAGTAAATGCAGCATGCTGTGTACAATCAAGAAACTTAATTCCCTTTCTTGATTATGACCATAAGACTCACTTTGTTCTACAACTTTATCCCAAGATACAACTATATCCCCTAAGTAGACTTCTCCAGACTCTGGATTAATCGGCTCAGCCATAATCGCCTCAGACACCGTATCGTAACCCTCAAACTCAATCATAGGAAATGACAGCACATCTGTTGGCTTATCCATTTGCCGCTGCTCTAGATTAATCATCTGTATCTGATCATTATCTACAATGCTAACAGATAGTTCAACGGGCACTTGAACACCTTCATACGATAAAGCTTCTTGCACTGAACGTTCGATCAATGGATTATAGGTTTTATTTTCGGCATAAAGCCATTCTATAAAAATATTCACAACGATGCCTCCGATGTATGATCCGTTGAGATAACAGATTCATTTGCTTTGGGGTATTGAATTCTCTCATGATACATGCCATTATACACCTCAGCAAATGCGTTACTTATTCGACTTAGTTCACCAACCTCCAAGCCAGCATCATCCAGCTGCCCATCAGCAATCTTCTGTCTTATCACTTCTGATATAATCCAGCGAATTTTATCCAAGTGTCTTTCTTCTTCGCTAAGGGAACGAACAAAGGCTTCAACGCAATCCGCCAACATAACAATAGCTGCCTCTTTCGTCTGTGGTATAGGTCCATCGTACCTGAAGGACGATTCCGGGTAATTGACGCCATCATTATAATTCAATGCTTTATGATAGAAATACCTAACCAAGGTGGTACCATGATGCTCACGTATTATTGCAATGATCGCTTCCGGCAGATGATGTTCCAACCCAAGCTTAACGCCATAGTTTACATGGTCAATAATAATCTTAGCACTATCTTCTGCCGCTATCTCATCATGAGGATTCGGGGCACCATTTTGATTCTCAATAAAATACATAGGTTCCTTCAGCTTGCCAATATCATGATACACAGCACCAGTCTTAGCCAAAATCGCATCAGCGCCAACAGATCTTGCCCCTTGCTCCGAAAGATTTGCCACCATCTGAACATGATGGTAAGTCCCAGGTGCTTCCTGCAACATCCTTTGAATGAGCTTATGGTTGCCGTTAGCAAACTCAAGCAACTTGAGTGGTGTCATAACTTTAAAAATAGACTCCCACAAAGGCAAAGAACCCACAACAACAATAATTGTCAGCGCAATATTTGCCATTGCAACCAGCATCCCTAACAGGTCGACCACCTGGTACAGGACATAATTCAGCAGTAAATGAATACTGCCACCAGCCAATGACATTCCCAGAAGAACCACCAACATTCTCTGACGTTCTTTTGTGCTGTCGGCCAATATCGCTGCCAACATACCAATAAGGACATAATAGATCAACGTCGTTCCGGTCAACCCTATTGTTATGGTAACAATCAAAGATAAAGCCACATGGATGATCATCGACATTTTACGGTCAACAACGATGCTCACCAACATGACAGCCACAAACATCGGCATCAAATTGTAGTTCTCCGGTTGTATCAATATGGCTATAAAACCCATTGCAGTAACAGTCAGAGATGTAAAGAGCAACTGATTGAAAGGAATACCACGATGCTCAAGAACAACATAACCCGCTGCGAATATTATAATGAACAAGACAACAGATGTTGAGGCAATACGCACTGGTATTGTTCCCTGATGTTGAAAGAACGTGGCTACCAACAGTAACACCAATGGTAATGCCAACAGAACTGTGTTCAGCAATTTTCGATAATTCATGGCTGCTCCTATCTATTGGATTGGTATCGTCTTTTATCTTTGCCTCTTGATGGTTCTTGCCTATCACGACGTTCCTTCTTATTCTTATCATAATTCTCATAGGCTTTGACAATCTTCTGCACAAGAGGATGCCTGACAACATCGGCATGGGTCAGACGGCATATGCCAATCTCATCAATATTCTTTAGGATACGCATCGCCATCTCCAAACCTGAGGTTTTTCCCTCAGGCAAGTCTTTTTGGGTGATGTCACCAGTGATAATCGCCTTTGATCCAAACCCAATCCTAGTCAAAAACATCTTCATCTGCTCTGGGGTCGTGTTCTGAGCCTCATCTAACACAATAAAGGCATTGTCAAGGGTTCTACCTCTCATATAGGCAAGAGGTGCCACCTCAATCAATCCCTTCTCCATATTGCTCTGAAAAGCCTCAGCCCCCATAATCTCATAAAGGGCATCATACAAAGGCCGTAAGTAAGGGTCCACTTTACTTTGCAAATCACCAGGCAAGAAACCTAATTTCTCCCCTGCCTCAATAGCCGGCCTGGTCATAATGATCCTATTGACTTCCTTTTTCTTAAATGCGGTAATTGCATGGGCCATGGCTAAATATGTCTTACCGGTCCCAGCTGGTCCAACACCAAAGACAATCATCTTATCGTTGATTGCTTTGATATAATCGCTTTGTCCAGCAGTCTTAGCTCGTATATATTTACCTCGCGTGGTAATGCAAACAAAATCATCCTGAATTTGCTCCAGAACTTCTTCCTGCTCCTCGTTGATCATCTCAACAGCATAAGTAATTGTCTGCTCTGTGATCTCAATACCCTTTTCACTGCTCTTGATTAATTGCTTTATCACTTTTCTTGCTTTTTTCACTTGAGGCTCATCACCGATGATTTTCACCTCGCCACCTCGATTGATGACAGTGACCGCAAGTAGTTTTTCAATCTGTTTCACATTGGAATCAAATTCCCCGAAGACTTGTATAATCAGTTCATGGGGAATCTGCATGGTTATTTCTATCATGTATCTAGTGTCCACCTCTCGCCTTTTTACTTCTATTCATTCTATCATATCACTTTATGCGATGCCATTAAATTTATATTAACAGCCGTGTATATATAAAGATAAAAAAAATACTGTTATCATGTTTCCACGATAACAGTACCCTGTATTCTTTACGAATTCAGCTTTTCTCTGACTAATTGACTGACCAGCTTGTTGTCGGCTTTACCGGACAAAGCTTTAGTCAACTGACCCATCACCTTACCCATGTCTTTCATAGAAGATGCACCAAGGTCCTCAATTGTCTTATCAACAACCTGACGTACTTCATCTTCAGACAGTTGCTTCGGCAGATAGGCCATAAGGATCTCGATCTCTGATTTCAACTCATCAATCAAGTCCTGACGACCGCTCTTTTCAAAATCAGGTAAAGCAGACTTGCGCTTTTTTACCTGATTTGCAATGACACCGACAAAATCATCTTCTGTCAGTGTCACTTGCTGATCCTTCTCAATCTGAAGTGCTGCCGTACGTACAGATTGGATAGTATTTTTTCTTACGGTGTCTTTTGATTTCATGGCGGCCTTAAAATCAGCCATCAATTGATCTCTCAAGTTCATCGAATCATCCTATCACTTATTTGTACTTACGTTTTCTAGCTGCTTCTGACTTCTTCTTACGCTTCACGCTAGGCTTCTCGTAATGTTCTCTCTTACGGATTTCCTGCATGATGCCAGCTTTAGCGCAGCTTCTCTTAAATCTTCTAAGAGCACTGTCAAGAGATTCGTTTTCTCTAACTTGCACATTTGACATAACTGTTCAACCTCCCTCCAGTTGTGAATTGTGCCGTTCTACAACCAAAGGCATTATTTTAGCACTATAGTAGATTATAGCACATTATCCTGAATCGTCAATACTTTTTACGAAATCCACTCATTTTTCTTGATTTTTAATGTCTACAACAATAGAACCATTGTTAATTTCCCATTGACCATCCCAGTATTTAAGCAGATGCGGCACAATCATTTTTTCACCACGCTCCAAACGTTGTTGATCCTCAGAATTAAAAACTATATCTTCCGGCAACGCTAAGAAAGGGACAATCTGAAGGTCCTCATTGGACCAATAGACATAAGTAGGCGTCAATGACAAAGAATCAATTCTTGGTTTTTCATCGTTCACTTTTTTAATATGCATATTAAAGACCAGACCATAATCCGTGTCTTTATGTGTGTAACGGTGACGCTGGGATGAAATAAAGTTACCAAGAGAATAAATAACGACCCCAGTCTCCACCTCACCGTCTTGACGCGTTATCGACCGCACTTCAAATGGTTGTAATACATGAGGATGTCCTCCAAGCACAATATCTGCGCCATGGTCAAACAAACCATTCACAAGAGCCTGCTGATACGTCGTATCCGGTTCGTCTCTATATTCAATGCCGTAATGGATGGCTGCCACAACAAAATCAACACCACTACGTTCCATCGCCTCAACATCCTCATACATCTTCAGAATGGCTTCATCCTGATAATTCCCAAGATTATTTACTAAATAAGATGAAGCTTCATCAAGGACAAAACCATTCATACCGTATGTATAATTAACGATCCCAAAAGTAATACCCTCTACAGCCACCACATATGGCACTAAGGACGCTTCATTAGAACCGTAAGTACCAACATGCTCCAAACCATAGTGATCCAAAACTGCCAATGTTCTATCAACACCATCTTCACTGCTGTCCAGGCTATGATTGTTCGCAGTAAGCAACACATCAAAGCCAGCCTCTTTTAAGTTGTCAGCAAGTATATCCGGCGAATTAAACACAGGATAACCACTGTACCCATTATAGAACTTTTCTACATTGATCTTTCTTTGACCATTGACACCTGCCAAAGTTGTTTCCAAATTACCAATGGCCAAATCAGCGCTTTCAATCCATGGTCTTATATACTCAAAAGTCGGCGAAAAATCAAAGCCATCTTCATCGTATGCTCTGATCAATTGAGACCTGTGTACCATGATGTCTCCGACTGCAGCAATATCAATATCAATCACCTGATTGCTTTTAGGCTGATCATAGGCATACACACGTTCTTTATCGAGACCTATAGCAGTGTCACTATTGTCAGAAACGGCCACTTTCACCGACATATCAACACGATCAACAAGATAACTTTTAACTGTCGCAAAAAACTCTCTAGGAACCGAATTCAACATCTTCACAAGAGGCGTCTTTGATGCAAGAAGATCCATTTCAAACCCTAGGCGTTCTGTTAACATATGAATTCGCTTGAGGTGAAATTCACTGGATACACCTAGCACTTTCACCCTATCCCCTAACTTAGGTCCAATGATATCATGAACAAAGTTAAGATTCTCCCATGTTGAAGTGGACGCCCCTTCTTCAATAATCCTGTCCTGGTCAACACCTAAAGACATTAAGTATTCAGACATATATGCCGCTTCTGCAGCATGTATATTATTGGCAATACCGCCGGAAACGACATAGATTGCATCATTCTCCACGTCTGCTTCCATGGCTTTATCCAGCCGATTGACGACAGTAGAGGGCAACGTCAGATCATCTTCAATCCCCCCGCCAAATATCATAATATAATCATAACTTTCACCTGAAGCAATATAACTATGCCCCGACATAATATAAACAACAAACGAGAAAAAGACCAGCAGTCCACTAACGGATATGACAGCTATTGTCTTTCTGAATCTATTCAGTTTGAGATACCCAATTACAGCAATAATGACTGCCATTATTACAACAACGCCATAGTGCATCTTCATAGGTTCATCCTATTCTTTCTTAACAATCTTCTAATCATCAAAAGCGAAAAGCCACCTCTTCAAATAATAGAGGTGGCTATCATATATTTACTATTTATTATATCTGGCTCTTCAATACTTCTTCCGCTTTCAACAACGCATCTGCGATCTTCGATGGGTCTTTACCACCTGCCTGAGCCATATTCGGACGGCCACCACCGCCACCGCCTACAACTTTCGCCGCTTCACGAATAATATTTCCAGCGTGAGCACCAGCTTTAACCGCATCATCAGACGCCATAACAATCAAGTTCACTTTACCTTTGGATGCTGTCGCCAACACGACAACACCATTATCAAGCTTATCCTTGAATTTATCTCCCATGTCACGAAGGCCATTGGCATCCACATCTTTAACTTCAGCCGCAAGAAAATCAATGTTTCCTACTTTAACCGCTTGATTGATTAAATCATCTGCCGCACTGCTTGCAAGTTTGGCTTTGATTTTATCCAATTCCTGCTTAAGGGCTTTATTCTCATCTAGGATATTATCAATCTTATTCAGAACGTTGGCAGCATCCGCTTTAACTTTCTTAGCCACTTCTGATACAATGGCTTCCTTTTCCTGATAGTAGTTAATAGCATTAGCTCCTGTCAACGCCTCAATACGACGTACGCCAGCCGCCACACCACCTTCAGAAACAATTTTGAAAGTACCTACTTCAACGGTATTGCTAAGATGTGTTCCGCCACATAATTCAACGGAATACTCACCCATACTAACAACACGAACAACTTCACCGTACTTCTCACCAAAGAGGGCCATTGCACCCTTCTCTTTCGCTTCAGCAATTGGCAATTCTTCAACGACAATCGGCAATTCTTTTGCCACCATCTCGTTGACTTCCACTTCCACCTCAGCAATCTCTTCATCCGTCATCGCTGTAAAGTGTGTAAAGTCAAATCTTAGACGATCGCTGGTTACAGAAGAACCTGCTTGTTCGACGTGCTCACCAAGTACATTCTTAAGGGCTTTTTGGAGCAGGTGTGTTGCGCTGTGATTCTTCATCGTCGATCTCCTGTTGGAAGACTCAACGCTTAAAGTCACTTTTTCACCAACACAGATTTCGCCAGATTCAACAACGCCGATATGCGCAAACTTATTACCAATAAGCTTCTTGACATCATTGATACGCACCACACCTGAGCCGGTCTTAACAACGCCAATATCCGCATGTTGACCACCACTTGTAGCATAGAAAGGCGTCTTTTCAACAAAAACAGTAACTTCACACCCAGTACCTGCTACATTCACAATCTCTGCCCCTGATGTCAAAGCCGTCACTTGTGAATCTGCAACTAAGTGATCATATCCTACGAACACCGTTGTCATATCAGGATCGAGTTGATCATAAACAGTGGCTTCAGCGCCCATGTAATTGCTTTCTGCTCTAGCTTCTCTCGCTCTTTTCCTCTGAGCATCCATGGCTTCATGGAATTGATTCTCGTCTACTGAGAATCCTTTTTCCTCAACGATCTCAAGGGTCAGGTCAAGCGGGAAACCATAGGTGTCATATAAAGTGAAGGCCTTTTCGCCGTCCAACACCTTCTTTCCTTCCGTCTCAAGAACCTCAATATAATCATTCAGTATGGCAAGTCCATTATCAATCGTCTCTGAAAAACGTTCTTCTTCAATTGAAATAATCTTATAGATATAGGCTTCTTTATCTGCCAGTTCCGGATAAGCTTCTTTGGACGTCTCAATAACAATCGCTACTAATTTCGCTAAGAAACTGCCTTTAATACCAAGAAGTTTGCCATGTCTTGCTGCTCGTCTAAGGAGTCTTCTAAGAACATAGCCACGTCCTTCATTGGAAGGTAGTATACCATCTGATGTCATAAACGTCACAGATCGAATATGGTCAGTAATCAGTCTTATAGATACATCTGTTGATGGGTCTTTCTTATATTCAACGCCTGCGATACGACACACTTCATCTCTAAGGGCTCTAATTGTATCCACATCAAAGATTGAGTCCACACCTTGCATCATAACAGCTAGTCGTTCAAGACCCATGCCAGTATCGATGTTAGGGAAATCAAGATCCAGGTACTCACCTTCAGGTGTCGCTTCGAATTGTGTGAAAACAAGGTTCCAAACCTCAACAAAACGGTCACATTCGCATCCTGGGGCACAGGCAGAATCATCACAGCCAAAAGCCGGACCACGATCTACATAGATCTCTGAACAAGGACCACAAGGACCAGCACCATGCTCCCAGAAGTTATCCGCTTTACCAAGACGTACAATCTTGTCAAGGGCTACACCTTCTTGTTCGTGCCAAATCTGCGCGGCATCATCGTCTTCTTCATAAACGGATACGTATAAAATCTCTTCTGGGATCTCAAGAACCTCAGTAAAGAACTCCCAAGCCCATGCAATGGCTTCTTTCTTAAAATAATCACCAAAGGAAAAATTTCCCAGCATTTCAAAGAATGTCCCATGTCTGGCTGTTTTACCAACATTCTCAATATCCCCGGTACGGATACATTTCTGACATGTTGTCATTCTTTTATTCGGTGGTGTCTCTTGACCTGTAAAGTATGGCTTAAGAGGGGCCATCCCTGAGTTGATCAAAAGCAAGCTGTTATCGTTGTGCGGTACCAATGAAAAACTGTTGGCTCGCAAATGCCCCTTACTTTCAAAAAAATCAAGGTACATTTTTCTCAGCTCGTTAAGCCCGTAACTCTTCATCATTCTTCCTCCTAGGATCTTTTGCCGCTACTTTAATCTTACGAATGCAATCAGCAGCATTTCTATTAAATCAAAGTGTTCAAAACACTTTACACTAATACAAAATTATAAGCATCCATATGTCAAATGTCAATATATTCCTTGATACGCAAACAAGCCCGACATCCCATTCGAGACATCCGGCTTGTTTTCATTAAATCAAGATGAACGCATTTAAAAATCACTCATAAAATGTCGTAAACAGGACCTTGGCCACTTCGCCTCTTGTCATACTCTTTTTAGGTTGGATTGTTTTGTCTTCATATCCACCGACAATCTTGTATTTACTGGCCAGAATCATATAATCAAAGTATTGCGATGATATATCACTTTCATCGCGGTAGCTTGCAGCAAATGTCTCCCTGTCTTTAGTCGTTATATCCGATAGATTGTATCCCTTCATCTTAACCATGGCTGTAATGATTTCTTCCCTTGTTGCCGCTCTTTCAGGATAAAAAGCATCGCCATATCCAACTAGATATCTAGAGGCATTACCAACATATTTGTAATACCATTTCCATGATGCAACATCACTAAAAGCCACAGCACCATTTTCTTCCAGCTTTCCTAACTTGGTCATAATAGAAGTAACCTCTGCCCTACTGATCAGATCATATGGTCTGAAAACACCATCAGAGCCAACGACCAAACCACGTTTCGAAACATCAATAATATAGCCTTCCGCCCAATGACCTCTGATATCACTAAAGTCAATTACCTTATAGTTCGCACTCTCTATTAAAGCACCATCATCATTCCCTAGAATTTTGAACTCTTTTGTGACCAGCAACACACCATCCTCATATACATTGATACTTAAATTATGCTTCTCATCTGACATACCTTTTATCTGCAGATCATAGGCAAAGGGCAACTGATCCTGCTCACTTACTTTTCTACCATCCAGTTTATAAATCACTTCATAATCCGAAAAATCACGGGTCGTTATAAGAGTACGTATCATCATATGTGTGTCTTCAATAGACACAGCCGGATCTTTGCTACTCTCCAGCACCGCATAGCGATAGGCACCACTGACCATAATATCCGTTAACAAGGCATCGTCTGATACAACATCATTGTAAGCGTCAATCATGTCCTCATTGCTATAGATATCATAGTGATGGGTGCTGTCATTTTCATAACGGTCATTAAGCAAGAACACACCCTTCACTTGCGGATAGATCATAGGGATATAGTTGAACATCACCCCCAGCTCTTGAGAAGCCCATTCCGTTGTGTCTACGCCAGTTCTCCTATCATATCTAGAAACGCCAACCTCCGTCAGCATAACCGGTTTGTCTTCACCATAATTATGGATGATCTCACCTATGGATGATACCGGGTCATCCTCAGGTGATACGAAAGACTGAACGCCTATCCAGTCGACATAAGTCTCCCCGGGGTAATAGTCGGATATATTGGTGGTATCACCATCATCTACCGTCCATACAATAGCGACATCCGATGCTGTATCCCTAATCTTTGAAGCAACATACCTAAAATTTGATACGTACAGATCAGCATCCACATCCTCAACATTCATGCCTGCACCGTAACTGATGAATACAGGCACATCCAACCATCGCAAATAGCTAATCGTATCTTCAATATAGTCACCATACGACCCTATATTGTCATACACCTCATCCGTTTCCCAGACCAACACAACGCCAACATCTGCCACATCTGCCTGATCAAGGGCAGTTTTGATGGTGTCAACTGACTCACCAAAAGTCAAGTGCATCAGATAAGCGCTGTTCTTCTTCTTGTAGGTATTGTTGATCTCCTCAATCGTATACCGGGCACCATCCACCGCTTTCACGTTGCTGTCCGCTTCATAAGAAGCACCGAAGTAAATACCAGCAACCGGCTCGTATAATCCTCCAGTATAATGACTATTGGCCGTCGTCGGTGAAACCACTACCAACGACACATCTGACTGGGACAAGTCTGCACCTACAATTGAGCCTGCCATTAGCATCATTAACAAAAACATCCCCAACAAGATCAATCTCTTTTTATTCCTTAACCCCATACACTTCTCCTTTCACTCTGTCAAAAAAGTTCCTATATTTTTATCCATAAAGGAATCACTGTACATAGAAAGTTGAAAATATAACCTTAGCCACTTCGCCACGTTTCATATTTGACTTAGGTCTCAGACTGCCGTCTTCATACCCACCAACAATACCATATCGAACTGCCAGGATCATATCCTCATAGAACGATGGTGAAATCTCAGCCACATCGGTATAGTTGTCGGCAAAGTCATCTTTTTCATCGGATGTGATGGAAGCTGTACTATATCCCTTCATTCTGACAAACGCAGCTATAATCTCCTCGCGAGTGGCATATCTGCCAGGTTCATAGACGTTGCCATAACCTATGAGGTACGCTTGAGCACCACTGACATACTTATAATACCATGCACTTGATGCAACATCTGAATAGTTCACAGCCAAGTCCGTCTCTAACTCACCCAGCTTTGAAATAATAGAAGTCATCTCGGCTCTGCTGATAAAGTCCTCTGGTCTAAAAAGCCCCTCTGAACCAACAATAATACCTCTAGCAGCAACCCCCAATACAAACGGTTTTGACCATGCTGTGTCTATATCGGTAAAGGTACGTTCATTATAATCTCCTTTTTCGATGGACAAACCACCAGCCTCATTCTTCATCAGAGTATACGGTTGAGATGTTATTATTTCGTCCCCCGCCCCCTTCACCTGTACAAGTAAGTCATGGATACCTGTCGATAGTCCGTCGGATGAGATGTTGACATCATAAGGGAGATGGTTCGTTGACTTATATAGGACACCATCAATATAATATTCCACCGTAGGTTCAAGATCCCCGGATACAATAGAATAAGTACGTAAGGCAATATCCGAACCGATGCCTACAACCGATTGATTCGACACACTGCCAACCGCCACATATCTACTGTCTGAATTTGACATAATCTCACTTATATAATGATCATCCGCCACCAGCTCATTGTATGCCTTGTTCATCACTTGATTCTCATATAATGCGTAGGAGTTTCTTGGTGTGATACCATTATCCGTATTAAAATAAAAGATACCCTTGATCTGAGGATAAATCAGCGGCATATAGGCATACTGTCTTTCAAGCTGAACTTTCGCCCATTCAGTCATATCTTCTTCAGCCACCTTAGAGTAATGAGCCACACCTGATTCTGTAATCATAATAGGCTTCCTGTCACCATAAGCGTCAACGACTTCTTTAACTTTACTGATTGGATTGGCATTGGACCCGGTATAATAGCGGTTGTCAATATCTTCCTGGACATCTCCCCAATCCGTCTTATCCCCAAAATAGTAGTAGGTATAGGTGCTGATTCCTACCCAGTCCACCCATTGATCACCTGGATAATACGCGTCCAAAGACCTGTCGGATGCGGTCACATCATTGACCGACCACACCAAAGCCACATCCGGTGCAATTTCTCTGAAGATTTCTGCAATAAATTGATAGTTTTCCACATATACCGCCGCATCACTCATACCTTCTGCGATATTCATCTCAGAACCATAGCGCATAAAAACAGGAACGCCCAGGCCTTGCAGGTAACTAGCTGTTCTCTCGATATAGTCAGCATACACGGACATATCATCATAGGTTTGATAGGCATTCCAAGCTAATTGCACGCCTGTATCCGCCGCAACCGCTGCCTGATAATACCGATCAAATTGATTGATTTCCGTGCCAAATTCCAAATACATTAAATAGGCACTGTTCTTTTTTGGAAAGTAGGGACTGATAGATGCCCACTCATAGGACCCTACATCACTAATCCGAGGATCCTTATCGTAGACAGAACCAAACAATACACCATTGGACGGTTCATACATAGCCCCATAATACAAAGCATTGTCAAGGACATTCGTTTCAGCGTAGACACTCAAATAAACCTGACTGTTAACCAGCTTACTTTCCGCCCAAAGAACAGCATCATGATCCCAACCGCCATACACTTCCTGAAGTCCGGCATAATAAATATAAGATTCCAAAGTTTCTGTCATGGCAACATATTTTTTTAAAGTCTCATAATCTTCTGCAATTTTTCGTAACCTAGGTGTAACAATGTCCAACTTTTGTTGATCTTCATCCGCCCATGAATCAAATAAAGCGATGATAGCCAGACGCACCTCAATAGATGCTGCAACATCATCGCTTACATCCAGAACTGACTCCTTCTCAAACAAAGACCATATTTCATTTGGCAGTTTCTTACTCTCCCCAATACTAACTTGGGCACTCAATTGTAAGCACATCAATAGTGCCACTAACAATATTGCGACTCTCCTCTTCATACTCATGTCCTCCATCTTAGTAAACTATTAAAAAAACACCCATTCCGTCTCAAAGGACGAAACGGATGCTTAAGCAATACACGTTTTCTCATAGATCTCTTATAATATAACAATACCCTTGTCTACAAGGTTTTGCAAGGCTTTAATGATGCCGAATTTACCGTGATACCAAGTGAGCCCACCTTGAAAATAGGCTGTATATGGTGGTTTGATCGGTGCATCTGCACTTAGCTCAATACTAGACCCCTGCACAAATGACCCAGCGGCCATAATCACAGGCGAATCGTATCCCGGCATATCCCATGGTTCCGGTGTTACATGGCTATCAACAGGTGCTGCTTGCTGAATCCCCTGACAGAAAGCAACAACCCCAGCTTCAGATCCCATGTTAATCGCCTGGATAATATCGTACCTTTTTGTCCCGCTTGCTGGTATGACCTCATAACCAAGCTTTTCAAAAACAGACGCAGCAAAGACTGCCGTCTTATGAGCTGAAGCGACAACCGTCGGCGCCATAAAAAGTCCTTGGAAGAAACTTTGGGTAATACCTAGCGTAGCGCCTACTTCCTTACCCAATCCCGGTGCTGTCAATCTATAGGAGCACAAGTCGACCAAGTCTTTTCTACCAACGATGTAGCCGCCAATCGGCGCCAGTCCACCACCTGGATTCTTTATCAGTGACCCTACGATCATATCTGCTCCAAAATCGGTTGGTTCTACGGTCTCCACAAACTCACCGTAGCAGTTATCCACCATGCAAACCAAATCAGGTTTAATGCCTTTTGCAAACTTGATAATACGCCCAATTTCTTCCGGCGATAAAGTCGGTCGCCAGTCATAGCCTTTCGACCTTTGAATGGTGAGCATCTTTGTCTTGTCATTAATCGCGTTACGAATACCCTCATAATCGACTGTACCTTCTGACAAGAAATCCACTTGCTCATAGGTAATGCCAAATTCTTTAAGGGAGCCGGCAGTTTCTCTTATACCGATCACCTCTTCTAGGGTATCGTATGGTTTACCAACCGGTGACAATAACTCGTCACCAGGTCTTAGAATCCCTGATAAAGCAATATGCAGTGCATGGGTTCCTGAGATGAGCTGTGGCCGTACCAAAGCAGATTCTGCATTGAAAACAGATGCGTAGACCTCCTCAAGGGTATCACGCCCCAGATCATCGTATCCATAACCTGTAGTCGCAGCAAAGTGAATATCACTCACCTTATGTCTCTGCATGGCTCTGATCACTTTGAGCTGATTCACTTCCGCAACAGAATCAATGGCCTCAAAGCGTTCTTTGAGACCATTCTCTATATCACTGACATATGAAATTACTTTATCACAGATGCCCATTTCTTTATACATTGCTTCTGTCATAATGTCCTATCCTATTATTGCTGATTATTGTTCCTCTGTCATCAAACGTACTTCTTTGGCAGGAATGATGGTTGAAATCGCATGCTTATAAATCATCTGCTGCTTACCTTCAGCCTCAAGAATAACGATAAAATTATCAAAACCACGAACGATTCCTTTAAGCTGGAAACCGTTAGTAAGGTAAATAACAACTACGATCTTATCTTTACGCACTTGGTTCAAGAATACATCTTGCAAGTTAATGGCTTTACTCATTGTCACACCCCCTAAGGATTATATTACACAACATGCTTATAAAATATCTCTACTATGATTGCAGTTATGTCTGAGTTAATTGTATTACAAAATCTTACTGGATTCAATATCTTTTAAAATAAAATCCACAATTCTTACAACATTATAATCATATTGACCTACATCTACCCATTTTGCCTGGGATTCACGACGAAACCAGGTCAATTGGCGTTTTGCAAATCTTCTCGTATCACGTTTAAGTAATTCAACTGCTGCATCAAGGCTCGTGCATCCATCTATATAAGGCATGAACTCTTTATACCCTAATCCCTGCATCGAAACAAGAGTTCTATCATAGCCTTGCTTAAGTAGTGCCTTCACTTCTTCAAGAAGCCCATCAGCCATCATCTGGTCTACCCGCCTATTGATACGTTCATATAAGATATCCCTATCCATTTGAAGCACATAGAACGCCGTAGCATAAGGAGATGTCTTATTGCTTTCTCTTTCGTTATGCAAAGAAATACACTCACCGGTCAAATGATGATACTCAAGGGCACGAATGACTCTTTTTATGTTATTGGGATGAATAGCAACGGCCGCATTGGGGTCAACCGACTGAAGTAATTCATATAGTCCTTGGCCTTCCCCAGCCAGTGCTCTTGCTTCTAATGCCTGTCGGTAACTTTTATCCTCTTCGTTTTCTTCAAAGTCAACATCATTCACAATAGACTGAATATAAAACCCGGTACCACCAGCCAAGATAGGCACTTTTCCACGACTGTATATGGACGCCAAGGCTTCTTTGACCATACCTTGAAACTTGGCAATCGAACAGGCCTCATCCGGTTCAAGCACATCGATCATATGATGCACGACGCCATCCATCTCTTCTTTTGTCACTTTTGCTGTGCCAACGGTCATGCCTTTGTAGACTTGCATAGAATCAGCAGAGATCACCTCACCGCCTAAAGCTTTCGCTAAGGCAATGGATACACTGGTTTTCCCTGATGCTGTGGGTCCTGCAACAATAATTAATGGTTTCTTTTTCATCATCAAACAATCCTTTTGAATTTCTTCTCCAACTCATACCTTGTCATGGCAATAATTGTGGGCCTGCCATGAGGACAATGAAATGGATCCTCTAGTTTCAATAAATCCTCAATCAACTGAAGGTACTCTGCTTTACTAAGGCGGTCGTTACCTTTAACTGCTGCCTTACAGGCCATTGTCGCAACATCATTCAAGAGTATGCCGTATCGGTCTTCTGAATAAGCACCTTCTAACCCGTCCAAAATCTGAGTAAACTGACTCACATCAAAAATACGATCAAATATGAACGGCACAGATCTTACGATGACAGCTTCATCACCAAAAGGCTCCACCTCAAACCCAAGGTCATCGAAAAGTTTCTTATGAGCATCATACCGGCCCATCTCATGAATGGATAGATTAATGACCACAGGCTTAAGCAGACGCTGACCAAAGGTCACATGAGATTCAATTTTCCCTAACATTTGTTCATATAAGACCTTTTCATGAGCTGCATGCTGATCGATGATGTAATACTTTTCATCAAGCTCCACAATCCAGTACGTATCGAACAACTGACCAACCACTTTATGAGAACGGACACTCTTAGCATCGATGAACGCTGCACTCTCCAACTCAATCTGATCTCCGGCATACTTATCTTTAAGAACATCCGTTGCTGTAGTTGATTTAACAGCCGTCGTTAGTTCTGATGTTTCATCACCTTCGTTATCCATCTCTACCTTAGGGATGCCATAACCAACATCAGCTTGTGGTTTATCCTGATCTGTCGGGTTTTCCTTTTCCTTAGGTAGGATACTAAAAGTATCATGTATTTTCTTTACAGCACCAGGCTTCATCAAATCGATTATCCCTACGGATTTGGTAACTGTATCAGACCCTGCACTTGAATCCGGCTTGGTTTCAGGCTTCGCTTTATAATACCCGTTCTTTTCGCCTATGCCAGTTGAATCAATTTTTGTTCCTTCCAGCTTTTTTCCAAGATTTTTCTCTCGAGCCCTTTGTACTTCAGAAGCACTTACATTGTCATTGGAAGAAGGTTCCTCAAGATCGTTTATCGACGCTGATTGACCCTGTATTGAAGAGATAGTTCTATCCTTTAGCACAGATCTTTCGAACGGCTCTGGCGCAGGAATAATCCCAGGCTTCAATTCCTTTTTTCTGTTACCAGCATCCAATTTCACATCCGGAATCAAGTCCCGTTTATTCAATGCTCCATCAATGGCCCTGTAGACCAAATCATAGACCTTCTGTTCATTCATAAACCTTACTTCCATCTTTGTCGGATGAACATTTACATCCACCGAACCCGCATCCACTTTCAGATGAAAACAAGCATAAGGGTATCTGTGCAGCATTAGTTTGGATTTGAAGGCATCTTCAATGGCACGTTCAACCACCTTACTCTTAATGTAACGACCATTCAAATAATAATTCTCATAAGTCCGATTACCACGACTTATATGCGGTTTCCCCACATAACCTTCTATCGAAATCCCTTCCACCTCTAGTTGAACAGGCATCAGATTTCGTGTAACCTCTTTACCATAAACGCTATAAATACAGTCCTTAAGCAAATTTTTGCCTGAGGTTTGTAACTTGACTTTCCCATTACTAACGAACTTAAAAGCAACAGATGGGTTTCCCATGGCCATTCGACTAATCAAGTCCGACACATAGCCAAGTTCTGTACTTGGTGTCTTCATGAACTTAAGTCTTGCTGGCGTGTTGTAAAACAGATCCTTAATGACGAAAGTAGTACCAACAGGACATCCAACATCTTCCAGCAGCTGTTCATTGCCACCTTCAATGACATAACGGATCCCTGTCATATCCTCCTTCGTCTTCGTTAGCAACTCTACCATAGCGACTGCCGCAATAGACGCAAGTGCTTCTCCTCTAAACCCCAAGGAAGCAATGGTAATCAGATCTTCTGCCTCTCTTATTTTACTGGTAGAATGTCTAAGAAACGCTGTTCTTACCTGGTCTTTTTCGATGCCACAACCATTATCTGTTATCCGAATAAGCTTAAGGCCACCCTCTTTAACTTCAATGGTAACAGCCGTTGCGCCGGCATCTATAGCATTTTCCACCAATTCCTTAACCACAGAAGCCGGTCGTTCTACTACCTCACCTGCCGCAATTTGATTGATGGTATTCTGATCTAATAATTGTATCGTTGGCATAAATATTCCAATCAGTCAGCCTATTAATGGTTACTCCTATACAGACATCTTCTTCAGCTCAGCAATTAAGTTCAAAGCATCGATCGGCGTCAGATGATTAATGTCCAGCTGTTTGAGGCGGTCAATCACCTCTGAATGGCCTTCACCAAAAAGATCCAGTTGAAAGGCCTCTTCCTCTGGCACTTCCATGACCTTTATCCCTTCAGCATGCTTTGTTATATCCGCCTGGTCTAATTCTTCAAGAATCTTCTTTGCTCTGTTTACAACAAACTCCGGAACACCTGCTAGCTTAGCCACTTGAATACCATAACTATTATTGGCACCGCCCTGTATGATTTTTCTTAAGAAGATAATATCATCCCCTTGTTCTTTGACGGATATACAATAATTCTGTACACCATCCACCTTACCCTCAAGTTCTGTCAACTCATGGTAATGGGTCGCAAACAAGGTCTTAGCACCAATGGTCTTGGCGTTAACTATATACTCTACGACCGCCCATGCAATGCTGAGGCCATCAAAGGTTGATGTGCCGCGACCAATTTCATCCAGAATAATCAGTGACTTCTGAGTGGCATTCCTTAATATATTCGCCACTTCCGTCATTTCTACCATAAAGGTACTTTGACCGGATGCAAGATCATCGGACGCGCCGACTCTAGTGAATATCCTGTCGCAAATAGCAATATCTGCCGATGAAGCCGGCACAAAACATCCAATCTGAGCCATCAATGTTATCAATGCTACTTGACGCATGTATGTTGACTTACCAGCCATATTGGGTCCGGTAATAATTGAAAATCTATGATCATTCAAGTCAAGATAGGTATTATTGCTTATAAACTGGTCATTCCCCATCATCTTTTCAACGACCGGATGACGACCATCGACTATGTCAATCTTGCCCTCTTCGTTAATGACCGGTCGGCAAAAATCTTCTTTATAAGATGCCTCCGCCAAACTTTGCAGCACATCCAGCTCCGCTAAGTGATCCGCCGTTTGCTTTATTCTTCTCACCTGGCTTGCAAGACCGTCACGTAGTTCCGTAAAAAGATCATATTCAAGGGCAACCAACTTTTCTTCAGCCCCTAAGATGGTATTTTCCATCTCTTTAAGCTCCGGTGTTATGTATCTTTCACAATTGGCCATGGTTTGCTTACGCATATAATCTTCCGGAACCAAATCCAAGTAGGAATTGGTCACTTCAAGGTGGTACCCAAAAACTTTATTGTACTTGACTTTAAGGTTCTTAATACCAGTACGTTCCCGCTCTCTCGCTTCAAGTTCAGCAAGCCACTGCTTGCCATCCGTTGTTGCCAGCCTAAATCTGTCCACCTCTTCATGATAACCTGACCTGATCAGTTTACCTTCACGGATGGTCACAGGAGGTTCTTCTACCAAAGCGTTTTCTATCGTTTCGTACAGATCGGCTAATTCATCCAGCTCTTCCGAAATACAAACAAAGCCTTTAGCACTAAGTCCTCCAACCAAACTCTTAATGGGACCAATCATACCTAAAGACTGTCTAAAAGCCTGTAAATCACGACCATTAGCGCTCTGGGTACTGATACGACTCATTAGACGTTCAATATCATAAATCGGCATAAGGTACTCACGCAACTCTTCCCGGTCCATCATATTATCCACTAACTCTTCAACGCAATCCAAACGCCTGTCAATGGCTTCTTTACTAATAAGAGGTTGTTCAACATATTGACGAAGCAATCTAGCGCCCATGGCCGTCTTAGTCTTATCGAGAACCCACAGCAACGAGCCTCTTCTTTCTTTTTCTCGAAGAGTTTCGACCAGTTCCAGATTCCTTCTTGAAGAAAGATCAAGAAGCATGTAGTCTTCCGTGGCATAGTATTTAATATGAGTCAGATGTTTCAGTTGACTTTTTTGGGTTTCTTCTAGATATTGAACAAGGGCGCCGGAGGTGATCATCGCTTCCTCTTTGTCAGCAAAGCCAAGTCCTGCAACTGCTTTTATATCCAGTTGGCGCATAATCGCTTCATTGCACCTGCTTTTATCAAAGTACCAATCCTCTTTGACATTCACATAGGCTTTGAAACGGCCCTCTATAACATCCATCAAGTGCTCATTCCCAGCCACATTAGCATTGCATACAATCTCAGATGGTTGGATCTTTGCAAGTTCATCTATGACTTTCTGATATCCCTGAACTTGCGTTACAGAGAAGTCACCTGTCGATATATCCACATAAGCAATACCATAGTGAGCAATATTCTGGTAAACAGCCAAAAGGTAGTTATGTTTGCTAGCTTCAAGGGACTGACTATTCATGTTTGTCCCTGGCGTCACAACGCGGACAACCCCTCTCTTAACAATCCCTTTAACCGATTTTGGATCTTCTAGCTGTTCGCCGATAGCCACCTTGTAGCCTTTTTCAATCAACTTATTGATATAGCTTTCTGCTGAGTGGTGCGGCACACCGCACATAGGGGCTTTTTCTTCGAGGCCACAGCTTTTTGCCGTCAATGTGATCTCCAATTCCTTTGAGGCTGTAATGGCATCTTCAAAGAACATTTCATAAAAATCACCAAGTCTAAAGAAAAGAATTGCGTCTTTATGTTCCTGTTTTACATCCATATACTGCTGCATCATCGGTGTTAACTTATTCGCCATCTGTCCCAGCTCCTGTCATTTCTCCAACAACATAAAAGCTCATTGCAGAGATTATCTTCACCTCAACCATTTTACCAATCAAAGATGGGGCACCCTTAAAATGCACCAAAGTATAATCATCCAGACGTCCACTTAGCATGGTTTCATCTTTAGAATTGACCTCTTCTACCAATGCCTCATAAGTACCGCCAATATGCTTAGCTGTATGCTTGGCGCACATCTCATTCACAAGGGTCAACACTTTATTAAAACGCTCTTTTGTTATTGCCTCATCCACTTGATTGGTCATATTCGCCGCTGGGGTACCCGTCCTCTTAGAGTAGATAAAGGTGAATGCCGAACTGTATTCTGCCGCCTTTATGACATCCATGGTATCCTTAATATCCTCATCCGTTTCTCCAGGAAATCCAATGATCAAATCTGTCGTCAGTGCAATATCCGGTATACGACCCTTAATCTTATCTACCAAGGCCAAATAATCTTCTTTTGTATACCGACGATTCATCGCCTTAAGCAAAGATGTGCTTCCAGATTGTACAGGTAGATGAAGGTGGTTACACACCTTTGGTTCTGTCGCTATCACATCAATCAATTCATCGCTTAAATCCTTAGGATGTGGTGTCATAAAACGAATACGTTTAAGCCCCTTAACCTTAGCAACCTTACCAAGTAATTGGGCAAAGCTGATAGGTTCTTCAAGACCAACGCCATAGGAGTTGACATTCTGTCCTAGAAGTTGAATTTCAACAACCCCATCAGCAACAAGATCTTCAATCTCAGATATAATATCCTCAGGCAGACGGCTTCTTTCTCGTCCTCTTACATATGGAACGATACAATATGTACAGAAGTTATTACATCCGAACATAATGTTGACAGATGCTTTATATGAATATTTTCTTATACTTGGCAAGTCTTCTACAATTTCTTTATGGGCTTCCCAAATATCGTAAACAGGCGCACCAGTTTCTAGTCTTGTTTCCAAAAGTTCCGCAAGCTTATATAGGTTATGGGTTCCAAAAACAAGATCAATATGACGATAGCTTTCCTTTAATTTCGTAATAACCGTTGGTTGCTGCATCATGCAGCCACACAAAGCGATTATCATATTAGGTTTGTGCTTCTTGATACTTTTCAAATGACCGATACGTCCGTATACACGTTGCTCTGCATTTTCCCTTACCGCACAGGTATTATAGATAACGAAGTCTGCGTCTTTTTCTTCCTCCGCTTCCGTATAGCCAATCTTTTCCAATATACCTTTGATTTTTTCAGAATCATGGGCATTCATCTGACAACCGAAGGTTGTTATATAATATGTTAGACTTTGTCCTTTTAATCGGCCTTTAAGTCTATCAATAATGGTATTTTGTCTGTTTGCCTCTTCATGGCTGAGTGCCGCCTGTACTTCTCTTTTCACTGAATTCTCCTTCTAAGGCCAAATGTCAGGCCATAAGTTTCGTGCATTGTCTATTATATATGATTCTGATATTATTTAAAAGGTAAAAGTCAAAAGCGCACCTAAGAGCACGCTATACAGAGAGGTCCACATGATCATAACTAGTAATACGATAGCCAAACCACATCTTCATCTTGAAGAAAATCATTACATCATCGATATTGAAACGACAGGCTTTTCACCTAAATACGCCTCCATATATATGATAGGCATCGCCTATCTGAAAAAAAACCACATAATGATCGAACAATGGTTCTGTGAAAAGGAGAGCGACGAATACGAATTGCTGTTTCGTTTCAACCAGCTTCTCTGTGAAGACGTGACCCTATACCATTATAATGGTGATCGATTTGATATGCCCTTCATCAAGCAACGTATGTCCTTATTTAGTATGTCGATGAATTCTTATGAATCCGTTGATTTACTTACAAAGGTCCGTCCTTTTAAGCAACTTTTGGGTCTGGAAAATCTTAAATTAAAAACCATAGAAGCTTATTTTGGTTATGAACGGGATGACCCTTTCACAGGCGGCGACTTAATAGAACATTACAAAAACTATCTTCAACATCCACAAGAAGAAACAAAAGCTATGTTACTCCTTCACAATTATGAGGACCTTATTGGGTTAATGGATGTTCTTAGTCATTTGCCGGTTATCCAGCTCTTTGAGAATTTCAAGGAAAAGTCAATGACTCACCAATTGATCGAGTCCTATATTAACGAAACAACGTATGTTGCTACAATAAAGACACTTGTTAGTGGGCAGTATTGTTTCAAGCATCCGTTGGCAACTATAAACATAAATGATCATAAACTCTCTATAAATATCCAAGCGGTTGTCGGTACTCTCTACTATTTCTTCCCCGACTATCAGAATTACTATTATTTACCTGAAGAGGATTACGCCATTCACAAGAGCATCGGCGCCTTTGTTGACAAGACTCACCGAATTAAAGCTAAAAAAAACAATGCTTATGTCAAAAAAGACAGCATATTCCTACCTGCCTTAAAAAAATACGAATTGAACGTTCCCCTATACTATGATGACCCAACCAAAAAAAGACCCTACGCATCCATCGAAGATTTGGTCCAGCATAATCAACTTGCTACATATATTCAAGAAGTCTTAGCTCGCTTATAAAACATATAAAGCTGGTAATGCCCTAAGGCATTGGCCAGCTTTATGTAAGTCATGGGATTAATTCAATATTCAATTCTATATTTCATCAATCTTCTGATAGAAGAAGCTCTGAGTACTACTGAAATTATACTTCATAGACTGAATGATTTGTTCAGTGCTGCCTACAAACAAAACCCCTTCATTTTTCAATGATCTGTTAAATTTTTTATAAATCTCCGATTTGGCATCTTCTGTAAAATATATGAGCACATTCCGACAAACAATCAAATCCAGATGATCCGGATAAGGATCCTTAAGAAGGTTATGTTGCTTGAAGGTTATGCACTTCTTAATCTCATCACTGACCCTATAAGACTGGCCAATCTTCTCAAAATACTTATTCTTAAACTCAGTCGGTACACCAGCAACACTCTTCTCATTATACAAACCCTGTTGAGCCTTAGCCAAGATTTGTTTATCGATATCTGTCGCTATAATTTGAATCTGGCTTAGTGGAATGAACTTACTAAGTACCATTGCAAGTGAATATGGTTCATCTCCTGTGGAACAAGCAGCACTCCAAATCTTGATCTTCTTGCCAAACTTGTTAAATAAATATGGGAAAATCTCATTCTCAAGTACAACCCACTGAGTTGTGTTTCTAAAAAACTCTGAAACATTAATCGTAAGGTAATTGACAAATTCCTCATATATATCTTTATCTTTTCTAAGAGCTGCTGCATAATCATCAAAGCCCTTGTAGCCATTCTTCTTAATAAGAGATTCGATACGACGCTTCATCTGCCTTTCTTTATAGGCATTCAAATCAATCTTCGTCAGTGTAAAAACATCCGCTTTAAATCCTTCGTAATCTTTTATCAAAATAGTGTCTCCTTCTTCCTCGCTCATACCAATATCACTGGTAGTATTATAATTATTTTACCATATTTATAAAAAGGAAACACTATAAAATAGAAAAAAGGCTATCTCGAACGAGATAGCCTGGTAATTCTTATGATTATTCTTCTGTATCTTCAGCTTCAGCAGCAGCAATGTGCTCTTCAGCCGCAGCCATAACAGCATCTTCAATTGCTTTTTTTGACTCATCAGCAACTTCAATTTCTTTGATTGAAAGACTGATCTTCTTCTCTTTAAGGTTAAGATCGGTTACTTTCGCTTCAATCACATCATTGACCTTAAGCACATCAGATGGCTTTTCAACGTGTTTAATTGAAATCTGTGATACGTGAAGAAGCGCATCAACACCTTCTTCAAGCTCTACGAATGCACCAAAGTCTGTCATACGAGCAACTCTACCAGATACAACATTACCAACAGCATACTTCTCTGTAGCGATGTTCCATGGGTTCTCGTCATCAAACTTCATAGAGAGAGAAATCTTCTTCTTCTCTTCATTGATGTTAATGATACGTACACGTACTTCATCACCAACTTTAACCACTTCTTTAGGAGATTTGACACGTCCCCAAGAAAGTTCGGAAATGTGTACAAGACCGTCCACACCACCAAGATTAACGAATACACCATAATCCGTGATATTCTTAACCGTACCTTCGAGTACAGTACCAACTTCAAGAGATTCAAACACTTCAGATTGCTTCTCGCGCTTTTCTCTTTCAAGAAGAACACGTCTGTTACCGATGATACGGCCTTTCTTAGTGTTGAATTCAGAGATGATGAATGTCAATTCTTGATCTTTGAATTCAGAAAGGTCATTCACATAGCTGTCAGAAACAAGTGACGCTGGGATGAATACTCTTACTTCATCGATAATTACCACAAGACCACCTTTAAGTACAAGTGATACTTTTGCAGTAACCTCTTCTTTGTTGTTGAAGAGTTCTTCAACTCTTGCAAGACCTTCTTCTGCTTTAAGACGCTTGTAAGTCAGAAGGACTTGACCTTCACCATCGTTAACTCTAAGAACTTTCGTTCTGATAGAGTCACCAACTGTCACAGCAGTTGTTAAATCAAGGGCTGGATAGTTAGAGAATTCACTTTTAGGAATGATACCATCGGATTTGTATCCAATGTTGACGTAGATTTCGTCAGCATTCATACCGATGATTGTCCCTTCAACTATTTCTCCTTTGCGGATGGAAACCCAAGATTCCTCCAGCATTTCTTCAAAGCTTTGTTCATTTTGCATTTCTGACATTAGAAATGACCTCCTCAATAAGTTTCTTAGGAGTTGATGCACCAGCAGTTATACCAATAACGTCATGGCCCCGTAAAGCACTCAACTCTAAATCTTCTATAGATTCAATGTGATATGTATTCTCACATTGTCTTATACATATTTCATATAACTTTCTGGTATTGGAACTATGTTTGCCACCAATGACCAGCATCGCATCAGCTTTTGACGCAATTTCAAGAGCCTCAGATTGACGCTCTTCCGTTGCACTACATATTGTTTCGTTAATAATAACATGAATATTTTTGTTTTGCAACGTCATAATAATTTCTTTATATAAACGATAATTGAAGGTTGTCTGAGCCACAATCTCATAGATGTAATCCTTCGATAGATGCAACATGTCGACATCTTCAACCGAAGTCACGTATTGAACCGGCATAGTACTCCATCCTGCAATACCTGTAATCTCCGGATGAGTACTATTCCCTGCAATAATGATCTGATGACCTTTTGCAGAGGCTTTAGCAACGATCTTATGAATACGTTTTACAAATGGGCAAGTGGCTTCAATCATGCCGAACCCTGATGCTTCAATTCGTCTTTGCTCAGCTTCAGATATCCCATGACTCCTAACAATGATATCCCCTTCCGGATACAATGTCAGATTATTCAAATCATCAATGACTCTTACACCTTGTGATGCCAGTTCATCCACTACCTGAGTGTTGTGGATTATTGGACCATATGTGTAAAGATGCCTGTCGCCTAAATTATCATACACTTTTTTAAGTGCTCTGTCTACTCCAAAACAAAATCCTGCCGTTTTCGCTAAAATAATCTCCATGTCACCGACTTCTTTCAACCAATTGTATAATGGCACTTAGCACTTCTTCTTGATTCATCTGAGAAGTATCTATTAAAACAGCATCATCTGCCTGTCTTAGCGGTGATATTTCACGATGGGTATCCCGGTAGTCTCTGTCCTTGATCTCCTCCGCAATGGCTTCAACATTCCCTTCATTGCCCATTTCAATCAATTGATCATACCGTCTCTTGGCTCTAACATTCACATCTGCCGATAAATATATTTTAACGTCAGCATCGGTAAGGACGTGGGTACCAATATCCCTTCCGTCCATTACAAGACTATCTCCTTTAGCCATCGCCTGCTGCATAGAGACAAGTTTTTCTCTGACCGGCATATATCTAGAGACTTTGGAGGCACTTTCGCCAACCGCTTGCTCACGAATAGCTTCTGTTACATCTGTACCGTTCAGAAAAACCTTTTGACTGCCCTCTTCAAAAGCAAGTTCAATCTTAAGAACGCTCATCTGGTCAACAACTGCTTTCTCATCATCCATATCGACACCTGACCTGATCATATGCAATGCAACAGACCGATACATCGCTCCTGTATCCACATAGATAATGCTATAATGTTTCGCCACCATCTTTGCAATGGTACTTTTACCTGCTCCTGCCGGACCATCTATTGCAATTGTCAGATGTTCACCCATTAGCCTCCTCCTTCACGATCAAATCCGGTCTAAGTTTAACAGCACCGCCCATATAAGCATGCTTAACATCCTGCTGCTTAGTAGCCTTTTCAACATGCATCAACAAACGGACACACATATCAAGACTGCCTTCCACATACATCTCTTGAAAACAAAGCAGGCTAGCACTGACAATCCCCATCTCCCTTGCTGCCACCGCCGGATAAACCGCATCCAAATCTTTAGTAGCCGTAAAGAAAATCGAAACAATTTCCTCGTCCTTAAGGTTGTTTGTTTCTATCACTTCTTGAAGCATTGTCCTAGTCGCAGCCAATATGCTTTCTCTTGTATTCTCTTCTGCTGTAATAGCACCACGTATAGCGATCATGCCATAGCTCCCTTCATTTCATCGTTATTCATTCTAATGACCTTCGACAACTCACAGTATGGATACACCCGCAAGATACCCCGTCGAATAGGCTATTTGAAGATTATAGCCGCCTGTGACTGCATCAAGGTCCAATACTTCGCCTGCAAAATATAATCCTTCCACCTTTTTAGAAGCCATCGTATTAGGGTTGATCTCTTTGACCTCTACACCACCTTGAGTAATGATCGCTTCTTTAAAGCTCCTCTTGCCTTCAATAGTAAACGGCAACCCTTTGAGAAGATCAACCAATCCCAAACGCTCTTCCTTGGTAATCTGATCTACTTTCTTATGAGCTTCAATACCTGATAGGTCTATCACTACAGGAATCAAAGCTTTCGGCAGTAAATCTCCCAAACTGTTGGCAAAGTCTTTTCTATTGTACTTAGCAAAGTCGCGTAATAGGCGCTCATCCAACATTTGATGGTTCAATTTGGGCTTCAAGTCAATACTGCCTTGCAGTGGGTATTGTTTTTCGTCCACTTCACTGGATGCAGTAAGCACGATCGGTCCGGTGATACCAAAGTGTGTGAACATCATTTCACCAAAAGCCTGGTGCAACTCTTTCGTTCCTTTTGATAGCTTAAGAACTACATGCTTTAATGAAAGACCTTGGAGTGCTTTAACCCACTCTTCCCTGACATTCATCGGCACTAACCCCGGCTGACAGTGAACAATCTTGTGCTGAACTTGTTTCGCCATCCGGTAACCATCCCCTGTTGATCCAGTTACAGGATATGACAAACCACCAGTGGCAATAATGACACTATCCGCTTTCTCTGCACCACTTTCCATTGTGACACCATAGATTCTTGTACCGTCATGGGATAATTTAGTCACTTTAACACCAAGACGTATTTCCACACCTGCATCCCTACATGCTCGTTCCATCGCCAAGATCACATCGGATGATTTGTCAGAGATAGGAAAAACACGGTTACCGCGCTCAATCTTAGTCGCCACACCATGTTCATTAAAGAAATCAATGACCTGTTCATTTGTATAAGAATAGAAGCTGCTGTACATGAATTTAGGATTATGTACCATAGCTTCTATCAATTCTTCCACTTCACAGGCATTGGTGATGTTACACCGCCCTTTACCTGTTATATAGAGTTTTTTTCCAAGTTTATCATTTTGCTCCATCAATATGACCTCATGGCCAAAAGATGCCGCTGTTGCTGCTGCCATCATGCCGGCAGGTCCCCCTCCGACAACTATCACTTTACTCATTTCATTCCAATCTAACGAATACCCTTAGGGCAATCAGCACAACCCCGATAAGAATTGTGCAAATCCCTTAAGATTTCATGTTAAGGTTTAAATTATAGCCGATGTTCAAATCATCGTCACTGTCATAGACCTGATAATCTTCCCATATCTTCTCCAGATTTTCAAGGGCTTCTACCACTGTATCATGTTTTTTTATACATATAGCAACAATCAACGCATTGATCAGACTCAGGGGCGCCACAAGAGAATCAACGAAAGATGCCATATCGCTCCTGGCAATCAAGCTACAGTCTGCAAACTGAGTCATCGGGGACAAAAGACTGTCCGTAATTGTTATAACGCCAGCATTACGTTGCTGTGCAAACTCCATAGCCTTAAGGGTACGCTTGGAGTATCTTGGAAAGCTAATACCAATAACAACATCCTCTTCACCCAGACGATAAATTTGTTCAAACATCTCACTAACACTGTTAGTGTGTATCAGTTTAACATTGTCGAATACCAGGTTGAAATAAAACCCCAGAAAATTCGCCAATGCCGCACAACTTCTGACACCAATGATATAGATCTGTTTAGCTTCTAATATCATCTCTACAGATTTATCAAAGATCTCCTCGTCGATTTCTTCAAGGGTTACTTTGATCTTATCTGCATCCGCCTGGAGAACCGATTTCAGCACGTGGGACTGATCAATTCTATCCGATGTCACCTCGACACGTTGAATGGATGTCAACTTGGTTTTAACCAGCTCTTCCAAGGCCCTTTGTAATTTGGGGTATCCATCATAACCAAGTTCGTTGGCAAAACGAACCACTGTCGACTCACTGACACCAACAATCTTCCCTAACTTTGCCGCCGTAAGAAAGACCGCCTTTTCATAATGATCAATGATATAATTCGCCAAAAGCTTCTGTCCCTTGCTTAATTTGGAATAGCTGTCATTGATCCTTTTGATCAAATCATTTTGTCTGTGCATAACATCCCTTTCTCTTTCCTTCATTTGTTCAACAAATGAATCGTATCGATACAATACTTTCATATATTATGCCACAATCCAATAATAATTTCAATGAATCCTTTCATTTTGAATCACTATATCTAACCCCTTGCAAAAACAGCGCCTCTTTGTAAAAAGAGGCGCTGTACTGTGCTTTTTCCAACAATTGATTGTGCATCCAATTGCATTATTAAGATATGTTAGACTTTTACCGGCTTCAAATGAATTATACCGGATATATTTTTTGCGCCTTATCAGCAATACCTGGGTCAATCTTCATTTCTTGAGCATCCCTATAATTAAAATAATCGACAGACACTTGTGGAAACAGTGCATAAGACAGCACATCTTCTTCTTGCTTAATATATGGGCCCGCTTCATGCCTAAGCTTTTCAAGCTCTGGTTGAATCAAATCTGCCGGTCTACAAGTAATCGGCTCTTCATCGCCAATGATTTTCTTTCGTATTTCATCCGATATCTCTACAGGAGTCTTGCCATATTCCCCTTTAACCAGCGCCTTGGATTCTTTCGTCACCATCTTATAACGCTCCCCCGCTAGCACATTGAGAACCGCCTGAGTACCAACAATCTGACTTGAAGGTGTTACTAAAGGTGGATAACCATAATCTGCTCTAACCCTTGGTATTTCCTCCAAGACCTCATAATACTTATCTTCAGCATTCTGCTGTTGAAGTTGAGAAACCAGATTGGACAACATACCTCCTGGCACTTGATATAAAAGTGTCTTGATATTGACACCCAAGACTTTTGGATTCATCAATCCACTGTCAAGGGCCGCTTCCCTCATAGGCCTAAAGTACTCAGCCACCTCTTCCAGAATGCGTTCGTCAAGTCCTGTGTCGTAAGGCGTACCCTTAAATGTTTCCACCATGACTTCCGTCGCAGGCTGTGCTGTGCCTAACGCGAAAGGAGATACAGCTGTATCGATGATGTCACACCCTGCCTCTACCGCCTTAAGGTATGTCATCGCAGCAACCCCAGAAGTATAATGAGCATGAAGTTGTATCGGTACATCCACTGTTTCCTTAAGGGCTGTGACAAGTTCTGTTGCCTTATAAGGCACAAGCAACCCTGCCATATCCTTTATACACAGTGACATTGCTCCCATTTCAACAAGTTCCTTGGCTAGTTTCGTATAATATTGGGTCGTATGAACATCAGACAATGTATAAGAAATGGCAACCTGGGCATGACCTTTACTCCTATTGGTTGCATCGATGGCCGTCTTAAGATTTCTCGGATCATTAAGGGCATCAAATATTCGAATAATATCAATGCCATTATCAACCGCTTTTTCAACAAAATACTCAACAACATCGTCTGCATAATGCCTATAACCAAGTAGATTTTGACCACGAAGCAACATTTGTAGCTTCGTATTCTTAAAACCATCCCTTAGAACCCTAAGTCTGTGCCAAGGGTCTTCATGCAAAAATCTAAGACAAGCATCAAATGTCGCACCGCCCCACACTTCAAGAGAATGATAGCCCACTTGATCAAGCTTCTCAACAATTGGCAGCATCTCTTCTGTTTTCATACGTGTAGCAATCAATGATTGATGCGCATCGCGAAGAATCGTATCTGTAATTTTTATGGGTTTCTTTACAATATCCGCCATATTTGCCTCCTATACCACAACCGTTCTATATTGCTCTACTTAGAACAGTCATCCATTGGTTATTTGAGATACAAGGACAGGAATACCCCTGCCGCCACTGCAGAACCTATAACACCTGCCACATTGGGACCCATCGCATGCATGAGAAGGAAGTTGCTCCGATCCTCTTGCTGTCCGACTTTCTGCGCCACCCTTGCAGCCATTGGAACAGCTGACACACCGGCTGCACCAATCAAAGGATTCAGGGTACCTCCCGACATCTTACTCATAATTTTACCCAAAACAACACCGGATGCCGTTCCGAATGTGAACGCTAGAAGTCCAAGAAGCAAGATACCTATGGTCTCAAAGTTAAGAAACGCTTCCGCGCTGGTCGTTGCACCAACCGTAACGCCCAAAAATATCGTTATACTATACATCAGCGCATTGGATGCAACGTCAGCTAATTTTTCCGTCACGCCAGACACCTTAATCAGATTACCAAACATCAGCATACCGACAAGAGGTGCTGTTGAAGGCAGAATAAGGATAACAAGAACTGTAACGATAATCGGAAACAGAACTTTCTCAGTCTGAGATACAGGCCTTAGCTGTTCCATACGTATCATTCGTTCTTCCTTGGTGGTCAATAATCTCATAATTGGTGGTTGTATGATTGGCACAAGGGACATATATGAGTAGGCCGCCACCGCAATAGGCCCAAGCAAATGAGGCGCCAGTTGGACTGTCGTATAGATAGCCGTCGGCCCATCAGCCCCGCCAATAATCGCAATAGATGCTGCTTCCTTTACACCAAATTCAAAGAGTTCAGGATAAAACTCCCCTAACAACAGAGCACCAAAAAAAGCTAAAAATATACCAAATTGTGCCGCCGCTCCCAATAGAAAACTCTTCGGATTGGCTAGCAACGGACCAAAATCAGTCATAACCCCTACCCCCATGAATATCAGCGGTGGAAATATCCCTAATTTATTACCATAATATATGTAATACAACAGCCCGCCTGGCAACTCTTTAGCATGAGCCGTTACATATGCCACCAAATTAGGACCAGCGAAGGACAGATAATCCAGCAGTTCTTTTTTTGAACCATCAAAAACCAACATATTCTCCGCTGTCATCTTAAAAAGTTCCATGCCAGCAAATTCATTCGCCGGGAGTAAATACTGTTGAATCATAGCCAGCATCTGAGGATCCGTAACTGTCAGTTGAGTAGTCGCACCATCCATAATGTAAGTAATCGGCAAGTTGACAAGAAGCATCCCAAAAGAAATAGGCAACAGTAACAGAGGCTCATACTCTTTCTTAATAGCCAAATACATCAGCAGCAAGGCAACACCAATCATAATAAGATTCTTATAGCCCATCCCGCCAAAATTCTCAATAATCCAGTAGATGCCTGAGCTAGTGATAAAATCACCAAAGGCATCAATCAGGGTCTGCCACATGATGGTACCTCCAGTCTCAATCCAATGTGATAATCAAGTCGCCAACATCAACAGACTGACCAGCTACAACATTCACTGACGCCACTGTCCCCGACTCCGAAGCAACAATTTCATTTTCCATCTTCATGGCTTCGAGAATAGCAACAACATCACCATTATTAACCTGTTCTCCTTCTGAGACCTTTACACCAACGATTTTCCCTTGCATAGGCGCATTGATTTTCACTGCACCACCACCGGAATTATGCACCGGCACATTAGACGATGACGGTTCTATGGCAACCGATCCCTGAGATGTTGTATTATGCGCCTTACGACCACCTTGTATTTCTTCAACGTCTACATCATAAGTATTGCCATTCACTGTAATTCGAAAGCTTTTCATAACGTCTCTCCTTCTGACACGTCTTTTCAACCAGGCCAACTAAGGGGGTTACCATCTTCTCGTATGCTGCTCTACCCTTTTAATCGAGCGTACGACCAACTGATCGACTGTTGTATTCATGGAATCTGCTACCGCCGCAGTAATAACAGCAACAAGTTCCAATTCATCTACGGCATTACGCTCCGACTTCTTTGCTATAGATTGATTCCGATCGGATGTGGCTTGAAATTGTCTTCTTGCAGCTTCACGTTCCTTTTTCTTAAAACCCATATTCTCAATATGCTTCAACTGACTAATCAGAAATGCAATGACAATCAAAACCAAAAAAACCGTCAGTACACCACTGATCGTTGCTGTCAATCCATTAATCAACCAATCTGCCATCTCTATCACCACCTAAACTGATGAATGCTTGCGATCAGGGGACGGTGCATACTTTGTAAAAAGCATATCCACTGCCGCAATCAAACGTTTCCTGGTTGCAGAGGGTTCAATGATGTCATCAACATAACCATGTGATGCTGCTTTATAAGGGCTTAATTCACGTTCACCATATTCAGCCACTTTCTCTTTGATAACCTCACTGGCTACAACCGACTTAGCAATCTCCTCTGAGTACATAATGCCTACAGCCGCTTCTGCCCCCATAGTGCCTACTTTTGAACTGGGCCATGCATATACAATATCTGCACCTATATGTTTACTGTTAAGGACTACATAAGCAGTCCCAATCGCCTCCTGCAATAGAACCGTCACTTTTGGTACCGTTGCATTGGTATATGCCATAAGCATGGACGCTACTACCTTCACCTGTCCGGCACGTTCGTTTGAAACTGAAGCATCGAACCCGACAACGTCCACCAATGTAATGATTGGAATTGAAAAAGCGTCCATTTTCTTAACAAAAGCGGCAATTTTCTCAGCACCAGCGATGGACAACCGTTTATCCTTTACACCTGCAGTCGCCGCTATCACACCAACAACCATACCTCCAAGAGTGCCTATAATTGTTGCTGAATCTTCTCCATATGCGGATTTTAATTCTACACTGCCCCCATCATCCAAAATCAGCTTTGCTATTTCGCGTCCATCCAGTTCCGATGCGCCCATTTGATTCAGTCCATCAACCACCCTGTTCAAATCATCTTCTGTATGCTGATAAGGTGCTTCTTCACGATTATTCGACGGCATTAAGGATATAAGCCCCTTTATGTGAGCGAACACATCCATTTCTTCCTCACACACAAGATCTACTAACCCTGCATTGACGCTGTGAAACAAGCCATCACCTACAGGATCTACTTCATCTTTAATACCTCTAAGGGTATTAGCGCTGTTAAGGTATATAGATGCATATTCTTTTTTCATTAAAACGAAATCAGATAAAGAGGGTATCATTGCAGCACCACCACCGCAAGTCCCTAGAATCGCCATAAATTGTGGTATGACCCCAGACGCCATTGATTGCTTAAGATAAATCTGTCCATACCCTTCAAAAGCATCCGTCCCCTCCTGGAGCCTTAACCCTGCCGAGTCCAGAAGACCAATAATAGGTGCGCCAACTTTCATCGCCATATCATATAGACGGACAATCTTCATCCCATGCATTTCTCCTAGAGAACCACCAATGACCGTCGGATCCTGACTGAAGATATAGACCAATCTGCCACCGATCGTACCATATCCTGTCACCACACCATCCGCTGGTGCCTCCACACTCATCATGTTGAAATCTGTTGACCTGGGTTTGATGAACGCCCCAAGCTCAACAAAAGACTGTTCATCCAATATGGCCAAGATTCTATTTCTTGCCACATTGTTTTTTTCAATGTCATTGCGCTTTTGATGGAGTTCTCTTAATCGTTCTTCCATACTTTTTCACCCTCCTTATCCAAAAAAGATGCTATAAAGTGTCTATACTGCGCTCATTATTCCAACAAGACAAAAAATCACCAACAATTCCTTTAAAATTAGTGTAACTTTCGGCACATTACCATACTATTGTCCTTATTTTACCGTAGTTAAAAAAAAAACACAAGGAACATCATCCTTTGTGTTTTTTTCGTACAATATATATAATTGGTGGTGCATTTTTCTTATTTATTGGGTTAATTTCCATAACATCGAATCTATACTCATCCAGCGACTCAAGCAAAGACCCGACAGCAACTTTTTCTTCCTCACCGCCATCATGACCATAGTAAGATAGCACTGACATAATACCACCGGGAGATAAAATCGCCAAACCATTCTCAATGGCTTCACAAGTACTTGCGGGCAATGTAATAACCCTATGGTCACCTTTAGGCAAATAGCCCAGATTGAACATGATCAAATCTGCCTCGTCAACATACTTTTTCATATTGGCATGACTATCGTGAATCAATGTCACGTTGGGTATGCCAGCTTCCTCAAGGTTTTTTGAAGTTGCTTCAATAGCTGCTTGCTGAATATCAAAGGCATATACTTTACCCTCATCACCCACTAATTGAGCCATGAACAAAGTATCATTCCCATTCCCCATGGTCCCATCGACTGCAACCTTCACGTTTTTTATCTCATTCCTAATCAAACCTTTGACCAATTCTGTCGTTCTTGTAAACAGCATAGTCCTAAAGCCCTTTTAAATAGGCCACTTCATCTTTGTTCAGCCTTCGATACTGACCATATTTCAACCCATCGATTTTAATCTTACCGATTCCGACACGTTCAAGCTTAACAACGTGGGAACCAACCTTTTCTACCATTCTCCTAATCTGTCGATTTTTCCCTTCTTTTAGTATAATCGAATATGTCTGACTGTTCTTGTTGTCTTTAAGCATTTTTATCTTACATGGCTGGGTCATTTCTCCGTCAAGATCTACGCCTGCCCTAAGAACCTTGACATCCTTCAGAGTGATCGGTGGCTCTATCTTAACAATATATTCTTTTTCAATCTCATGTTTGGGATGGGTCAGTTTGTAAGTGAGGTCACCATCATTGGTCAATATAATCAATCCGCTAGACAAAAAATCCAGTCGCCCTACCGGGTAAAGACGGTGAGGGCAGTCAATCATATCCACTACATTAGTGCGCCCTTTCTCATCAGAAGCTGTTGAGACAACCCTGATTGGTTTATGTAAAAGATAATATTCCACAAGCTCTGTTTTTCTTAGTACTTTACTCTTGTACATGACTTCATCCTGGGTTGGGTCAATCTTTATACCCATCTCAGTGACGACTTGACCATTTACTCTAACCTCACCCGAAGCTATAAGTTTTTCAGCTCCTCTTCTTGAAGCTATCCCTGCATCTGCAAGGAATTTTTGAAGTCTTATTTCCATATTCTTCTCCATACGACCAGACTATATCAACAGCCATCAATCAAACTGTATGACAAGATTATCCAGTGTTCCTTCTTCACTTTCGTTCTCTTCCTCTATATGGCCATCATCACCTATGGTCAATTGAACCTCTTTTTCAGCTTCTTCTTTGATATGCGTTAAGGCCTCTTCACCAAGCTGTGGCAGTTCTTCCACATTTTGTAAACCAAATCCTCGTAAAAAGTCTTTGGTCGTTCCAAAAAGTATGGGTTTTCCCGGTGCATCCATTCGGCCAACTTCACATACCAAGTTGTATTCAATCAGTTTATTGACGGCATGGTTTGAGTTTACCCCTCGTACAGATTCAATAGAAGCCCTTGTTATTGGTTGTTTATAAGCAACAATAGCTAGAGTCTCTATGAGTACATCCGTCAGCACAAATTCCTTAAGCCTATAATTGACCCTCTTAACATGGTCATAGTAGGCTTCCTTTGTGCACATCTGAAAACCATTGTCTATCTCAATAATTCTAACACCACGTTCTTCGCAGTCGTACTTATCTTGCATGTTCTTGATAATATTATAAACATCTTTATCCGCCACTTCCAAAGCTTCTCCAATCTTCTCTGTTGGTACCATGTCCCCCATTGAAAAAAGAATCGCTTCAATCGCCGCTTCCATTTTGCTTAAATTCATCCCTATCTCTTCCTATCACATTCTTATAAATACCTTACAATCCGCAGGTCGTATAACTATATAATGACTAAAGCGTCAAAAGGCCAAGTTGAGTTGAATAGGTACAATATATAGTGTTGAAACGTCTCGGTGAAATACTATATATTGTGCGTATTCTTTATGAAACTACCTTTTGACGCTCTTATCATATAATAATAACGTCCCACATCATTGACCCCATCAGATGTATCTAATAATAATATCTTCAAAGACGCCGACCTGAGTCACCCTTATACTGCCCATTTTCATCAGCTCAAGCACCGCCAAAAATGTAACAATCATCTCTGTCTTCGTTCTTACATTATCAAGCAAATCAACAAAACTTAGTGAACTGTATATTTCTCTCAATTCCAGCAGTTCTTCAATTTTATCTTGTACACTGAAGGCTTCTTTTTGTATGTCACCAAAATTACTTCTTATCACATCCACCTTGTCACGGTTACGTTTCAACACATTTTGAAAAACCTGATATAACTCTGCAAAGTCAATGTTGTTGACAATCTCATCCACATCAGGAATCTGAACATAATTTTTTACGGCATCCGGTATACTAGGCCCTTTGAAGATCACTTTATCTGCATGTTCATGTTTGTCTTTAAGGGACTCGGATATCATTTTGTACTTCCGATACTCGATCAGCTTTTGAACAAGAGCTTCTCTTGGATCATCTTCCTCATCTTCTTCCTCGTAACGCGGCAAAAGCATTTTGGATTTAATGCTAATCAAGATTGCCGCCATCTCTATGAACTCCGACATGACTTCCATCTGATTGTCTTCCATCTGATGAATATGAACCAAGTACTGGTCTGTTATCAAGACGATAGGAATATCGTATATATCAATTTTATTTTTATCGATAAGATGAAGAAGAAGGTCCAAAGGACCTTCAAAATTCTCTAATTTAATAGACAGAGCCATAACTTCCCCTTACACTTCCTATGAGAACAATCTCAACAATGGAAGTAAAATCTGACCTACAAAAGATTCCACTATGCCGAATGCGACCAGAAGAATAAACGCCGAATGAATGTAGCGTTCGTTCTGCATAAGCCGAAAAAAAGTATTCGGTGAATAGGCATGAATTACTTTACTCATATCCAGCGGCGGTACTGGTAATAAATTAACAACAAAAATCACCATATTAAAAATAATCATCTTGTTAACCGCGTAGATTAAAAATCTACTGGCACCAATCAAATGAAGGTATTGAACAATCGGGAACATAAAAAACACGAGTAACAAAGATGCCAACTGACCAGAAAGTATGATTAATAAAAGACTTTTTTCTTTATCTTTCAATCGATTCGGATTATGCTCATAGGGCTTCTGCCATCCAATACCAAATGAAGAAAACCCAAACAAAATCAAACCTATGGGATCAATATATTTACTTGGTGCCGGTAACGTCATTTTCTTTTTTCTGAAAACTGAATGTGTCAGAAAAAAAGCCGTCACCGACTTCGGTGTTTCATGCCAAATCATTGCAATTGCACCACATATGAAATTAATGGTTATATATATTAGAATATCGAACATATCTGTCGCCCTTCACACTTAAAATACTCCATTTTCTGGAGGGTATTCAAATGGAATTATACTAGTTTTGACCGCAAAGTGCAAGAATAATCCTGAAGAACTCTTTACTTCACCAGTCCCTTAATAAACTCAGGCGCTATCGCTTGCTCCTTATCAATGGTTATTGCAGCCAGGAATCTTTTAACCGAAGCTTCTTTCTTGGATAAATCGTTGGCATAGACTTTGGCTATAGTCTCCCCTTTAGCAACATAGTCGCCTAATTTTTTCTCGAATACATAGCCAACAGACAAGTCTATAACACTGTCTTTTGTTTCACGTCCACCACCAAGCATCATTGTTGCAAAGCCAATCTCTTCTGTCATTATATGGTGTATATAACCGGCATCCGGGGCTAGTACTGATTCTATGATGGTTGCCTGTTCAAATCCTGACGGGTCGTCTACCAAGCTACTGTCACCACCTTGTGCTGCCACGAAAACCCTGAGTTTATCAAGGGCAGCTCCTGACTCTATAGCATCTGCCAACATTTCTCTGGCTTCTTCCTCATCTGATGCCTTGCCTGCAAGAACAACCATATGACTACCTAGAGTCAGACATAATTCCAACAAATCCTTTGGTCCATGGCCTTTTAATGTATCAATTGCCTCTATGACCTCAAGTACATTGCCTACAGCATTGCCAAGGGGTTGATTCATGTCAGAAACCACCGCAATGGTCTTTCTTCCATACCCATTCCCAATATCCACCATAGTTCTGGCTAAAGTCAAAGCATCCTCTTCTGTATGCATAAATGCACCTGAGCCAGTTTTTACATCCAATACGATAGCATCTGCGCCTGAAGCTATCTTCTTGCTCATGATACTACCTGCTATCAAAGGAATACTATCAACTGTTGCTGTTACGTCCCTTAAAGCATACAACTTCTTATCTGCCGGAGCTAAATTAGCCGTTTGACCTGCAATGGCAATTTTAATTGTATTCACGTTCTTGATAAAATCAGATTCCTCTATCGCAGTCGTAAAACCTTTGAAGGCTTCCAGTTTATCTATCGTACCACCAGTGTGCCCAAGTCCTCTTCCAGACATCTTAGCAACAGGCACACCGCACGCAGCCACCATTGGCGCAAGGACCAGAGATGTCTTGTCTCCAACGCCCCCCGTGCTATGTTTGTCCACTTTAACGCCATCGATTCTATGAAGATCCAACATATCACCACTACGCGCCATCGATAGGGTCAATGCCAAAGTCTCTTCTTTATTCATTCCCTGAAAATATATTGCCATTAGAAGGGCTGACACCTGATAATCAGGAATGGTTCCTTCTGTAAATCCTTCTACCATGAATTGGATTTCCACCTCTGAAAGCACGCCACCTTTTTTCTTTTTTTCGATAATATCGTACATCCGCATATCAACCATCTCCAATATCATTTATTATAATTTATGATGTTAGCATCTTTATATCCATAATACCACCATAACACCAGGCCAACAACAATATGTAATGACATTATGTCGTTACATATAATTTCTTTCACTTTTATCAATATTTTAAACATATCATAACGTATATTTGCTATAATAAAAAATGCCGATTCGGATATTGACATTTGCCATGTATTTGTTATAATGTTCATTAGTTCGGATAATTATTATTATCTAGTATCGTTTCTTTTAATGATATAGAACAAATCAATCTTAAAAATAAACAATTGGAGGTAACAAAAAATGAAAAAATTTGTCTGTACAATCTGCGGTTACGTATTTGAGGGAGAAGCCGCTCCTGAAAAATGTCCACAATGTGGTGCACCAGCATCCAAATTCGTAGAACAAAGTGGTGACCTTTCTTGGGCTGACGAGCACCACATTGGTGTTGCACAAGGTGTTGAAGACGACATTCTTGAAGACCTTAGAGCAAACTTCATGGGTGAATGTACTGAAGTCGGTATGTACCTTGCAATGTCACGTCAAGCTGACCGTGAAGGTTATCCAGAAGTTGCTGAAGCATATAAGCGTATCGCTTTTGAAGAAGCTGAACACGCATCTAAATTCGCTGAACTTCTTGGGGAAGTCGTTGTAGCGGACACTAAGAAAAACCTTCAAATGCGTGTTGACGCTGAGCACGGGGCTTGTGACGGTAAGAAAGATCTTGCTACAAGAGCTAAGCAACGCAACTACGACGCTATCCATGATACAGTACACGAAATGTGTAAAGACGAAGCGCGTCACGGTATGGCATTCAAAGGTCTTCTTGAAAGATACTTCGGATAAGATTAAATCCCTATTAATAGCAAAGCAGATAACACCATGCCAATGCATGTCGTTATCTGCTTTTTTATTGCCATTCCATGGGAATTATTGGTTCAGATTATCTCTATAATCTCAGCAATGACTTCTTCTACCGTTTTACCATCACACCTTATAGTGATGTCTTGATATTGCTGATACAAGTCTTTACGTTCATTGTAAATATCTTTAAGGGTTGCACCCTCTCGTATGGCAATACCTCTCGTTGTTATATTATTGATTCTACGTTCAATTTCATCATAGGCCACATCAAGGAACACTACTTGGCCAAGGCCCTTCAAGTGCGCCATTCCTTGGTCCCTATAGACCACACTGCCACCAGTTGCAATAACACTGTCGGTGCAAGTCACAGTCTTAACCGCCGTTGCTTCAATATCCAAAAAAGCTGCCATACCATCACTATTAATGATTTCCTGAAGTAGGTGACCTTCCACCTGCTGAATGACCAAATCTGTATCTATGAATTCATAGCCTAGTGTTTTTGCCAACACGACACCAATGGTACTCTTACCAGCCCCTGGCATACCTATCAATATAATATTACTCATGCTCTACTCCTAATACCGTTTATGCTCTTGGATGGGCTTTCACATATACATCACGTAACTTGCTGTCAGTAGGTACTGCATAGACCTGAGTCGTTGTAATACTTGAATGACCGAGCATCTCTTGTACCGATCTAAGATCTGCACCATTCTCTACCAGATGGCTTGCAAAAGAATGTCTTAATATATGCGGTGTGATTTTCTTCTCTATACCTGCCTTACGTGCATAACCTTTAATAATCTTCCAAAAACCTTGGCGACTCATTGTATTGCCTAGACAGTTAACAAAAAGACGTGTTTCACTTTCACCTTTCACCATGGTTGATCTTGCACCATTAATATACTTGAACAAAGCCAATTGTGATGCCTGTCCTATTGGAATAATTCGTTCTTTTTTACTAGCCGAACAACGAATATAACCCATTGTCATATTCACATCATCTTGGTTCAGTTCAATCAACTCTGTCACTCGCATACCTGAAGCATATAACAACTCCAACATTGCCTTATCACGTATTCCTTTAGCATCCAGAGCCTTCGGCTGGGCAAGCAACAATTCTATTTCCTCGAAACTTAAGACTTGCGGCACCTTCTTATCGATCTTCGGTGTAACAAGCATCTCAGTTGGGTCTTTGTGAATTATTTGACGTCGTAGGAGATACTGAAAATAATTACGCAAAGAAGCCATACTTCTCGATATAGTGGACTTGGCTTTGCCATCCTGTTCTAAATATCGAATGTATCCATTCAAGTGAACACCGTTGATGCCGGAAACTTCTACAACATCCGTACGATCTTCAATATAACGCAACATTAGCAATAAATCCCTCCTGTAGGAGGCTATCGTATTATCTGAAGCATTTTTTACCCCGTTAAGGTATTCTAAGAACTCTACTAAGTGATCCTTCAATTCAAATCATCCCTTTTCTCTATAATTAGCCCGTAGCCGGCACCCCACCTTACCACGGGTTATGAAAACATTATGTAAATCATTATAGCAAAGGGACATATAAAAGTCGACTGTATGCTTATGCAATTTACATAACAGTCGACTTTTTGTAAATTATAGACAAATTGTACGTAGCATCTTTGTTAACTAAGTCAATTCACTTCCCTTGAATTCGATTATGATTATCTACTCAAGCTTTCTTTATACATCAATATAGATGAAATGGTCTTGTTGTCAACAAGCTCGCCACTAAAAATCATATCCACCAATTCATCCAAACTATAACGCTCCACCTCAACAAATTCGTCCTCATCAAGGTTTTGCTCTGACTGAATCAGATGTTTAGCCGTGTAAATATGAATCACCTCATTCGTGATACCGATGCTTGAATAAAACTTGAAAAGGTAATCCACATGTTCACTGCGATAGCCAGTTTCTTCTTCTAACTCCCTGTAGGCACACTCTATCGGTGCTTCATCAGGCCCATCCAAAGTGCCCGCCGGAATCTCCAAAGTATAGCTGTCACTGGCATTCCTATACTGACGCACCATGAGTATGTTCCCTTGGTCATCAATAGGGATAATTGCAGCAGCCCCAGGATGAATCACCAATTCCCAGTCAACTTCTTTTCCCTCAGGCGTCATTAAACGATCCTTAATCAGGTGCACACGAACACCTTTATATATATCTGTTTGTTTCAGTCTTTTAAACACACTCATAAGTCCTCCCGTCCATCCTCTATCTTAATCAAGAGAATTGTTTTGTCTTGTCATAGCAGGCAATCATTGCATCCATCACAGTGCCTCTAAAACCTTTTTCCTCAAGAACCTTAACGGCTTCTATTGTCGTTCCACCTGGTGAGCAAACCCGATCTTTCAACACAGCAGGATGTTCTCCTGATTCAAGAATCATCTTGGCTGCCCCCAACATAGTCTGTGCAGCCATTTGGTAGGCGTCACTCCTTGAAAGCCCCGTCAGAACTGCAGCATCTGCCATTGCTTCAATCATAATGAAGAAATAGGCAGGAGCACTTCCGGACACCGGCACAACTTGATCCATTAAATATTCAGGCAACTCAATGGCCTTGCCAAAAGAAGCAAAGAACTTCTCGATGAACAACTTTTCTTCTTCAGTAAAGTCTACTGAGGAATAAGTATAAGCACTCATTCCTTCACCAACCAATGCTGGTGTATTTGGCATACAGCGAACAATCCTTGCATCAAACCCCAGCTCACTTCTATAATATTTAATATTAAGACCTGCTGCAGGGCTTAATAGAATCTGTTTCTGGGATAATACACCTCGAATATCAACCAAAACTTCTGCCATATACTGAGGTTTTATGGCAACAACAACCACATCCGAAGCTTTTACAACCTCCACATTGCTATTAAAACCAGTAACACCTGTCTCATCCGCTATTTGTTTCACAAGAGATGTATTAACATCCGTAAAACACAGGTTAGATTTGTCAAAAGCTTTCAACGCACCTTGCAGCATAGCGTATCCCATATTGCCTATGCCAATGAAACCAATCTTCATATCATTTCCTCCAATTCATGAGAGGCAGCCGTTCACACGGCTGCCTTATATGTGTTCCTATACTGAAAGTTCCGCTATCTTACCAAGAATCTCTTGATTCGCTTTAAGAACAGGTTTGACATGCGCCTCAATGAATTCAAAGACCTGTTCTGGTGAACGTCCCACAAAGTTCTCCGGTGCAAGTATACTGAGAATTTCTTCTTCTGTCATTTTAAATTCAGGGTCTGCAATAATTCTTGAAATAAGGTCATTTTCCTTACCCTCAATCTTCACCTGCTTACCTGCTTCCATGGAATGAAGTCGAATCAGCTCATGAAGTTCTTGACGGTCACCACCGCGTTTAACCCCTTCCATAAGAATCATCTCCGTTGCCATAAACGGCAATTCGCTCATAACACGCTTACGTATAACTTTAGGGTATACAACCAATCCATCAACAACATTCATATAGATTTCCAATATGGCATCGACTGCCAAGAAGGCTTCCGGCACTGCCAAACGCTTATTGGCACTGTCATCTAGAGTTCTCTCAAACCACTGAGTCGAAGCAGTAATTGCAGGATTCAGCGTATTACAGATGACATGTCTAGCAAGAGATGATATACGTTCTGTCCTCATCGGGTTTCTTTTGTAGGCCATTGCAGAAGAACCAATTTGACTCTTCTCAAATGGTTCTTCAATCTCCTTAAGGTTCTGAAGAAGACGAATATCATTACTGAACTTATAAGCGGATTGCGCTACACCACTAAGAACATTAAGAAATTGTGAATCCAGTTTTCTCGGGTATGTTTGACCTGTCACAGGGAATGTATCTTCATATCCCAGTTTCTTAGCGACCAATCTATCCAGCTCTTTCACTTTCTCATGGTCATTTTCAAAAAGACTCAAATATGTGGCCTGGGTTCCGGTAGTACCTTTTACCCCACGCAGAAGTCTCTTTGACAACTGATGTTCAATATCTTCAAGGTCAAGAAGCAAGTCCTCCAACCATAAGCAAGCACGCTTACCAACAGTCGTTAACTGTGCTGGCTGATAATGAGTAAATCCAAGTGTTGGCATATCTTTGTATTCGTCCGCAAAAATGCTCAGCTTATCTATGACATTGATCAACTTCTCTTTAACTAAAGCCAAAGCTTCATTCATAAGAATGACATCAGTATTGTCACCAACGTAACAGCTTGTTGCGCCCAAGTGGATGATTGGCTTTGCCAAAGGTGCTTGTTCTCCGTAGGCAAATACGTGTGACATTACATCATGACGTACTTCTTTTTCTCTTGCGATGGCCACATCATAATTGATATCATCTGCAAAATCCTTCAGCTGCTTGATCTGCTCTTCGGTAATATCAAGTCCAAGTTCCTTCTCAGCTTCTGCAAGAGCAATCCAAAGTTTTCTCCACGTTTTGAACTTCTTGTCTGGTGAAAAGATATAGAGCATTTCTTCACTCGCATATCGAGTGCCAAGAGGGGTGACATAAGTGTTATTCATAATTGATCCTTTCATAGAAACATCGTCCTTGACTTTAACGGTTACTAACTAATAAAGGCAATCGTTGCGGTCAAAGGCATTATTATCAATCAGCCCGAATACACCGGGCCACTAACAGCATATTTATCCAGATGTAGTATAACATACACCTATCACAGGTACAACCAATCACATAATAAAGCAATGTTCCATAAACATAGAACAAGCTGCCTATATAAGGCAGCTTAGAAATTATGCTGTTTGATGTCTTAGATGTACCAGCTCAATACAGACGCATAAAAGGTCGATTGCAACCTCTAATTCTTCCATTGGCGGGAATGTCGGGGCAATTCGAATGTTGCAGTCGTTCGGATCATTCTTATAAGGAAAAGTCGAACCAGCATCCGTCAATTTCAGGCCAGCTGACTGAGCCATTGCAACAACCTCTTTCGCCGAACCTTGAATCAAGTCCAAATTGATGAAATAGCCACCAAGAGGATTACTCCATTTAGCTACAGTACCGTCACCAAAATGTTCTCCTAACTTTTCAAGAACAACCCTGAACTTCGGTCTTATGATCTCTGCATGCTTCTTCATGTGGGCATATACACCATCCATGTCCTTTAGGAATTGAACGTGCCTATATTGATTAAGCTTATCAGAACCGATTGTCTGAACACCTAAAATCTTCAAAATATATTGAATACACTCTTCACTGCTAGCCATAGCCGCTACCGCCGCACCTGCGAAGGTAACTTTTGACATGGAAGTGAATAGGTACGGTCTATGTGGATTACCGGCTTCTCTACAGGCATCCATGATATTATCCAGTACCTCAGTCTCATCATAAAGATCATGTACCGCATAAGCATTATCCCACATAAGTTTAAAATCTTTTGCCGCAGTTTCCATCGACGCCAAACGACGAACAACTTCATCGGAATATGTGATACCTGAAGGATTAGAGTACTTCGGCACACACCACATGCCTTTAATGAAAGGATCCTCTTTCACAAGACGTTCAACTTCGTCCATGTCAGGTCCGTCTTCGTTCATTTCCACTGGTATCATGTCTATGCCAAGAAGTTCACAAATAGTAAAATGCCGATCGTATCCAGGTACAGGACAAAGGAAGCGCACTTCACCTTCTTTGCGCCATGGGCGCTCACTGTCATAGGCACCAAAAAGCATGGCCTTAGCAAGGGAAGTATACATCATATTAAGACTGGAATTACCACCAATGATAATCTCCGAAGGCTTAACACCCAACAGGTCTGCAAATAAGCGCTTTGTCTCTGGCAGTCCATCTAATGTACCATAATTACGAAGATCCTTATTAGGATCTCTTTCTATAGGAATCGGTATCGTCAGCATATCATTGCTCAAATCAAGCTGATCCGTACAAGGCTTACCTCTTGCCATATTCAAATCAAGATTCTTGGACTTGTACAGTTCCAATTCCGCTTCAAGAGCCTTAATACGCTCATCAATATCATTAAGCGTATTTGCTGATACTTCATTCATTCGTCTGCCTCCTAAATCAACCACATTACACCGCTCACCCACCGGGATTATCATGCAGTTCTTCACACATCAAATTGTATCGCTGTACCAAAAAGCAATACATACTTGCAACAAGTTCAACCTAAGCTGACACTTATAGAGACAATATACCACATTTTGCAGGATAATCAAACTTATTTTTCATTTTAATCTATATAAATCCATGAACTTTAAAAAAACCTACAGAATATTGCAAGTTTAATCCCCAATACATTCAACACCATGCCTGATATGACTTCATCCCCTACCCAGGACACGTAACGCATCCATTCCATTCAAAAAGGCGTCATCCTATGGATGACGCCTGATCTTTTTTACTTAGCATACTCGACTGAGCGTGTTTCACGAATAACGTTCACCTTAATTTGGCCTGGATACTCGAGTTCTTCCTCAATCTTTTTAGCAACTTCCCTAGCAAGCAATACCGTCTCTTGATCAGTTGTCTGATCCGGTACTACCATTATTCTAATCTCTCTACCTGCTTGTATAGCGAATGATTTTTCTACACCTTTAAAGTCGTCGGCGATTTCTTCAAGTTTTTGAAGTCTTTGAATATAAGTGTGGAGCGTCTCTCTACGTGCCCCTGGTCTAGCGGCAGAAATGGTATCTGCTGCCTGAACCAGTACAGAAATCAAAGATGTCGGCTCAACATCCCCATGATGGGATTCAACACCGTTAATGACAACTTCAGATTCCTTATACTTACGACACAGATCCGCTCCGATGGATATATGAGAACCTTCCATTTCGTGGTCGACAGCTTTACCGATATCATGTAAAAGACCGGCACGTTTAGCCAATCTTACATCCAGACCGATTTCACCAGCCAACAGGCCACATAAGTTAGCCACTTCAATGGAATGTTTCAAAACGTTCTGACCATAACTTGTTCTGAACTTCATCTTACCAAGAAGTCGGACAAGTTCTGGATGTACACCGTGAACACCTGTGTCGAAGGTAGCATTCTCACCTTCTTCACGGATAATCTGCTCAACCTCTTTTTTGGCCTTATCGACCATCTCTTCGATTCTAGCAGGATGTATACGTCCATCAACAATAAGTTTCTCAAGGGCGATTCTCGCGATTTCTCTTCTAATTGGATCAAAACCAGAGAGAATAACTGCTTCCGGTGTATCATCGATAATCAGGTCTATACCTGTCAGTGTCTCTAAAGTACGAATATTTCGTCCTTCACGACCAATGATACGTCCCTTCATCTCATCATTAGGAAGTTGAACAACTGATACAGTAGATTCGGCTACATGGTCAGCTGCACATTTTTGAACGGCAGTGGCCAAAACCTTCCTTGCATTCTTCGTTGCTTCTTCCTTCGCTTTCGCCTCCAGTTCTTTAATAAGAACTGCTGTTTCATGCTTTACATCTTCCTCGACTTGTTTTAATAGGTATTCTTTCGCTTGTTCGGTAGTCAATCCAGAGATTTTTTCTAGTTCTGATAGGTGTTGCTGTTTAAGTTGCTCTACTTCATTTCTTAACTTGTCCAGCTTAGAGTCACGTTTAGCCAACAGAGCTTCTTTTTTCTCAATGGATTCTGTTTTGCGATCGATATTTTCTTCTTTCTTCGCAATACGTCTTTCAAGTTGAGAAATCTCATTACGACGCTCTTTGACTTCTTTGTCCAAGTCATTCTTTGTCTTAAAAATCTCATCTTTCAAGTCCAAACGGGCTTCCCTTTTGATCGCCTCTCCCTCTTTGATCGCATCATCTACGATCTTGCGGGCCTTTTGTTCAGCGGATCCATATTGGGCTTCTGCCACATTCTTTCTATAGAGAACACCAAGATAAAAAGCAACAAGTCCAACCACGACTATTACTATTACAGCTAAGAGAATGTATATTAGGTTTTGCAACTATAACACCTCCTCTGTATTCACTTATATTATACGCAATGTATAACAAGTAAATTCTATCTTCTTTTATATACTATGTCAAGTTATATGACAATATTTTACCACATTTGTACATTTTTTATAATAACATGAAGAAGTAAACCAGCCCCCTATTTACTACAAATCAGTCCTCCAAATCACGCCCAAACAATTCATCAACCACTCTTTTACTCAATCCATAATCAAAGCCCTTACGCATAAGAAATTGCACCATCTTAGGAAATTCCTCTTTCTTTAGTACCTTTGTTCCGTATTTCTTTTCACCAAGCCTTTTCGCAGCTATATAGGCATCTTCGTCACCAATCAGCTCCTGTAAGACTTCTTTCATCAAGCCACCGCCAACACCTTTTTGAGCGAGCTTGTGCTCTATGACCCGACGGCTTTTCGTCTCTTTGTAATAAGTGTAGTATTTCTCCACATACCTTCGATCATCTATATAGCCTAATCCGGAGAAATAGGCTAAGATATCCGCGGCTATTTCATCATCATAAAGTTCTCTACTTAATTTTTTCATTATTTCATGACTTGTGTAATCTTTCTTAGCTAAAAGGTGAAATACCCGCTTTTTACCTCTTGTGAACACAGACTGAACACCCATCTGCCACTGCTCATCACTGATATCGCACCCTACTTCCATCGCCAAACCCTTCTTTTCTCTATAATATAAACAAAGGGACCTGCCATCCTCTCTCTTAATTAAATATTTACCTTTACCAATCGCTTCAATCTCAGTTATAATCATCGATTCCCCTTTAAATGTACCACTTTCACCTTACTCGAACATGAAAACGCTTATAGTTCAATTGCTCTAGTCAATCAATTTCCTATAGTGAAAACAGCCATAGCAGGCGTAAACCTGTATGGCTGTCATTCTTTTCTGTGCATATAATAAAATAATAGCATCAACAAGCATCATGCCCTATATACTTACAATGCTGTGTATTACTTTTCATCGCTAACTTGTTCGTCTGCACTGGCGTCATCCTTTACAGCCACATCAAATCCATAATGACCACGAATCTGAGCTTCAATCTTACTGAAGACATCTACATTCTCTTTCAAATAAAGTTTAGAATTCTCACGACCTTGACCAAGACGAACATCACCATAAGAGAACCAAGCACCACTCTTTTGTACGAAGTTCAAATCAACGCCAAGATCCAAGATATCCCCTTCTCTAGATATACCTTCGCCGAACATAATGTCAAATTCTGCTTGCTTAAAAGGAGGTGCAATCTTGTTCTTCGCCACCTTGACACGAACACGGTTACCAACCATGTTAGTCCCTTGCTTCAACGTCTCAATACGACGTACATCCAGTCTTACAGACGAATAGAACTTCAAAGCACGTCCACCAGTGGTTGTCTCAGGGCTACCAAACATAACCCCAACTTTCTCACGTAGCTGATTGATAAAGATGACTATACAGTTGGACTTGGATACGATACCCGTCAACTTTCGCAATGCCTGAGACATCAGACGTGCATGCAGACCAACATGCGAGTCACCCATATCACCTTCGATCTCAGCCTTAGGAACAAGAGCTGCAACGGAGTCCACAACAACAATGTCGATAGCGCCTGAGCGAACCATCGTCTCTGTTATCTCCAGAGCCTGTTCGCCGTTATCCGGTTGGGATATGTACAGATTGTCTATATCAACACCAATCTTCTTGGCGTATGAAGGATCCAAAGCATGTTCTGCATCAACAAAGCCAGCAATGCCACCCATCTTTTGAACTTCAGCAACCATATGAAGGGCCACTGTCGTCTTACCACTGGATTCAGGACCATACAGCTCGACAATTCTGCCTCTTGGAACACCGCCTGCACCAAGAGCAATATCAAGGCTCAAAGCACCAGTTGGCACAGTCTCGACATGCATATGTTCTCCTGATTCACCCAACTTCATCACTGAACCTTTACCGTAAGCTCTTTCAATCTGGCTTATCGCAGCGTCCAAAGCTTTCAACTTATCATTGTTTTTCATTAGAATCTCCTCCCGAGCTATGTCGAACATCCGTTCGTATGACTACATTATAGTACATACGTTCCCCTGCGTCAAGGATTCTTTTATCCTCTTTCCCGCAAATGTTCGTATAGATGATTCAAAGCATATTGAGCGCTTAACTCCCTGACTTTGCGACGGTTACCTGAGAAATAGTGCTTGTAAACCTGTGTACTAACAGGACCGGCAACACCAATATATACCGTACCAACAGGCTTCTCTTCTGTACCGCCATCAGGACCGGCAATACCAGTGATTCCTATACCGTAATCTGTTCCTGATACAGCTTTGACACCAGCAGCCATTGCCCGAGCAACCTCTTCACTGACAGCACCATAACTATCCAGCATTTCTCCAGGAACATTCAGCCTTCTCATTTTAGCTTCATTGCTATAAGTGACAAAACCTTCAAGCAATACTCCCGAAGCTCCTGGCACATCCACAACTCGGCTGCTCACAAGGCCTCCTGTACAAGATTCGGCAGTAGAAAGGCTTAACCTTCGCTCTTTCATCTCGCGAACAATGACTTCCTCAATACTCTCACCACAGTCAGTATACATGTAATGACGGATATGTGGCATCAACTCAGCGGTCGTACCTTCCACCATAGCATAGGCTTCTTCCTCAGTTCTGCCTTTTGCAGTCACTCTAATGTTGACCACCCCTGTTTTTGCATAAGGTGCAACACGCGGGTTGACAGAGTCGTCCATTATGTGACCAATTTCACCTACCAATGAACTTTCACCTATGCCTGCTAAACCAAAAAGTTTCGACGCAATGACGTAATCCGCTTTTGCCACTAAAACAGGTTTTACAGACTTTTCGAACATTGGCTTCATCTCAATCGGTGGTCCAGGCAGAAGAAAATAATGGGTGTCATTCTTTTCGATGTACACACCCGGCGCTGTACCATTATCATTCTTCAAACATATACCGCCCTCAGGCCTGTAAGCCTGTTTGATGTTTGAGTCTTTCATTTCCCTGCCAGCACGATCAAAATAGCCTTTGACTTGGGAAAGGGCAATTTCATCTAAAACCATCTCTTCACCCAGTGCCTTAGCGACGGTTTCTTTAGTCATATCATCATAAGTCGGACCCAAACCACCTGTAAAAAGAACAACATCCACTCGATCAGATGCCATCTTAATGGCGCTGATAAGATCTTCCTCTACATCACCTACAACCATTTGATACCTGACATCAATGCCCAGTTCAGCCATCTGCTGGCTTAAATACTGGGTATTGGTATTCAGAGCATCACCATATAACAATTCATTGCCTACACATATAATCTCCGCTGTCATAGCTGTAGCCTCCCGCTCTTACATCTTGCCTACAAATATTTGCCTGTTCTTCCAGACGTAATCATAACCCGAAAGAATTGTAAAGAAAGTTGCCGCCGCAATCAAAAGGTAGCCAATCTCTTTATAGAATGGTAACGGCAAATCCAACATGACAATAACAATCATCACCATTGTCACCGCTGTTTTAATTTTACCCCATATACTGGCTGCAAGCACAGTACCATTTGTCGCTGCAACCAACCTAATACCACTGACAACAAACTCACGACTGATAATAACAATCGTAATCCAAGCCGCCAACATACCTGCTTCAGACATGTAGATCAGAGCCGATGAAACCAACAACTTATCCGCAAGAGGATCCATGAACTTACCGAAATCCGTTATCAAATTCCTAGATCTTGCAATATGGCCATCAATAAAGTCTGTGACTGAAGCTATCACAAATATCAGCACACCTATATAAATATTCAGCGGACTTGGCAATAAATACAACACCAGTAAAAAGAAGGGAATCATTGCCACACGAAGTAACGTCAGTTTATTCGCCAGATTCATCGTACACCTCTCCTATCAAGTCATACTCGTTATAATCCGTCACTTTAACAGGAACAATCTGGCCAGCCAAAAGATTGTAATCACTGTGGATGAAGATGACACCATCTACGCCAGGCGCATCCTTATAAGTACGTCCAATATAAATTTTATCTTCAGGCATATACCCTTCCACAAGACATTGGAGCAATTTGCCGGGCATCGACTCATTTTTCTTCAAGGACACTTCCTGTTGCAGCGCCATAATATTATCGCGACGTTGATCCATAACGGACTGCTCAATTTGATCAGGCAACGTTGCCGCTTTAGTCCCTTCTTCAAGGGAGTAGGTAAATACACCTACTCTGTCCAGCTTATATGCCTCGACGAAATCGTATAAAGCTTGATAATCTTCTTCTGTCTCGCCTGGAAACCCTACAATCAACGAAGAGCGAATAGCAATATCCGGCATAGCGTCTCTCAACTTATCAATAACCCCCTTAATGGTGGCATCATTGCTTCTTCGAGCCATTTTCTTTAATATTGGATTACTGATATGCTGAATCGGTATATCTATATAATGAACTATTTTCTCTTCTTCCGCCATTACTTGAATCAACTCATCCGTAATATCTTCCGGATAACAATACAAAAGCCTGATCCACTCAAGGCCATCTATCTTCACTAACGCTTTAAGCAACTTCGGTAATGCTTTCTCTTTATAGAGATCTATACCATATTTCGTTGAATCCTGAGCAACCAAAATGATTTCTGTCTTCCCTTGAGATACAAGGTAGGTCGCCTCTTCTACAAGGCTTTCGATTGTTCTACTTCTAACCCGTCCCCTAAGACTAGGTATGATACAATATGTGCAATTGTTGTTGCACCCATCTGAGATCTTCAAATAAGCATAATGAGCCGTTTGATCACCTACACGTTTAATATACGGTTCACAGGCATAATTAATGTCTTTAAAGCTGACATACTTTTCTTCCAATAGCACCGCATCAATCGCAGAAACGATTTCATCGTAATTGGATGTACCAAGGATCCCATCTAGTTCTGGGATCTCGTGAAGCAGCTCTTCCTGATATCTTTGAGTTAGACACCCTACAGCTATTATTCCCTTCAAATGACCAACTTCCTTCAAATCAGCCATTTCAAGAATTGCATGAACACTCTCCTCTTTGGCATCATGTATGAAGCTACATGTATTCACAACAGCAACGTCCGCTTCTGCTTCATCGTTTACTAAAGTATATCCGGCATCGCTTATATTACCAAGCATCACTTCCGTATCCACCAGATTCTTATCACACCCTAAAGATATGAAAAAAACATTTCCTTTTGACATAGTCACTCCTTATCTGTGCGTTCAACCCATGCCATATGACAAAGACACACATACACAAGGGCAGTCAAACACCATTCAAACTCGTTTAACCGCCCCTCGTTTTGATCATTAAATCATTTTTTGTTTCATTGATGCATCCACACAATTACTCATCAGCATAGCGATGGTCATCGGCCCCACGCCACCTGGAACCGGCGTAATCGCTCCAGCCACCTCTAAACAGCTTTCGTAGTCCACATCACCACATAGTTTACCATCCGCACCTCTGTTGATGCCCACATCAATCACAGTTGCACCTGGCTTCACGTAAGATCCATCAATAAATTTTTCACGACCGATTGCTACGACTAAGATATCGGCACGAAGGCATACTTCTTTCAGATCCTTCGTTCTTGAATGGGCCACAGTGACTGTACCATTTTCTTTTGTTAGTAACATCGAAACAGGTTTACCAACGATGTTACTTCTACCTACAACAACACACTCCGCACCTGATATCGGCGTTTCTATTCGTTTTAACAATTCTATTATTCCTGCTGGTGTACAGGAGACAAACCCATCTTGCCCAATGCTAAGATTACCGACACTAATCGGGTGGAAGCCGTCCACATCTTTTGACGGGTCAATAGCAAGAATCACCTTATCTTCATCAATATGGTTCGGCAATGGCAACTGAACCAATATACCATTGATATTTTCGTCATTATTCAGTGTCTCAACCAACGCAAGAACTTCTTTTTCCGTTGCAACTGAAGGCAACTCATGGGAGACGGATTCTATCCCAATGTACTCACAAGCTTTCTTCTTATGCCTTACATATACCTGAGATGCCGGGTCATCTCCAACCAGGACCACAGCCAACGTTGGTCTGTTGCCGTTGTCAGCCATCTCTGACACTTTTACTTTAAGTTCCTCTTTAATTGCAGCAGCAATTCCCTTGCCGTCAATAATTGTCGCAGCCATATTGCCTCCTTAAAACAGACCAGTAATGTTCCCATTGTCATCAATATCAATATTCTCAGCTGAAGGTACCTTCGGCAGTCCTGGCATGGTCATAACATCCCCTGTCAAAGCCACAATGAATTCAGCACCCGCTGACACATTCAACTCCCTTACTGTTACAACAAAACCTTCAGGTCTTCCAAGTTGCGTCGGATCATCTGATAGGGAGTACTGTGTCTTCGCTATACATATAGGCAACTTATCAAGCCCAAGATTTTCCAACTGCTTAATCGTCTTGTTGACTTTTGGTGTGAACACCGCACCTTCACCACCATAGATTTCTTTTACAATCCTATTGATTTTATTCTTAATGGTGTCTTCAACATTATAAAGTGCTTTAAAGTCAGACGCCTTTGTTTCCAAAGTCCTAAGAACGGCTTCAGCCAATTCCACACCGCCTTCACCACCATCCGACCATACTTTAGACAGGGCAAACTCAGCACCTAAACGCTGACATGTCGCCTTAACAAAAGCAACCTCCGCGTCTGTATCCGCAACAAAATGGTTCAAAGTCACAACGACTGGTACATGGTATTTGTGAAGATTCTCTATATGTTTCTCCAAGTTGACAATACCTGCTTCAAGTGCTTGCAAGTTTTCTTCCGAAAGGTCGTTCTTAGCCACACCCCCATTGTACTTAAGAGCCCTGACTGTTGCCACAAGAACAATGGCATCCGGTTTCAAACCAGCTTTCTGACACTTGATATCAAGGAACTTCTCCGCACCAAGATCAGCACCAAAACCAGCTTCAGTGATGACATAATCCGCCAGCTTAAGGGCATATTTCGTTGCTCTTACGGAGTTACATCCATGAGCAATGTTAGCAAAAGGCCCACCATGCATGATTGCCGGCGTATTCTCAAGGGTCTGTACCAAGTTAGGTTTGATGGCGTCCTTAAGCAGAGCGGCCATAGCACCTTCCGCCTTAAGGTCATGTGAGGTAATTGGCTTGCCCTCTCTTGTATAAGCAACGATAATTTGGCCAAGACGTTTTTTCAAGTCTGAAAGGTCGTCAGCTAAGCACAATATCGCCATAACTTCCGAAGCCACGGAAATCATAAAATGATCTTCTCTAGGCACCCCCTGAAGGCGCCCACCCATACCTACAACAATATTACGAAGAGCACGGTCATTCATGTCAACAACCCGCTTCCATACAATCTGTCTTGTATCAATCTTCAACTCATTGCCTTGTTGAAGGTGGTTGTCAAGCATCGCCGACAAAAGGTTGTGAGCAATACTCACCGCATGGATATCTCCTGTAAAATGAAGGTTGATGTCTTCCATAGGGATAACCTGGGCATGACCGCCACCGGCAGCACCACCTTTAATGCCCATGCAAGGGCCTAAGGACGGTTCTCTTAATGCAATCATTGCTTTTTTATTCAGCTTACCAAAAGCCTGTCCCAAGCCAACGGAAGTAGTGGTTTTACCTTCACCGGCAGGCGTCGGGTTGATTGCTGTCACAAGTATCAACTTACCGTCTTCATTTGAAGACACATCATTCCATAGGTCATCCGACAATTTACACTTATACTTACCGTAATATTCCAGATAGTCTTCTTTGATACCGATGCCTTCAGCTACTTCCTTAATAGGTACGATTGATGCTTCATTTGCTATTTGAATATCTGTTTTCATTGAGAACCTCCCAAAATAATCGATGTATGCCAAGCCATCCGTATGATTTGCGACTCACGTGGATGATCGTTGGTTCCACTATTATAACAGTTACACATTATACCCCTGCCCTATCGGATTCAGCCTCTTTACTTTCAGCTTCATCTTTCATGGCAGCATATTCATCTCTAGTCATCAGTACTTTACGAGGCTTTGAACCCTCTTCATCTCCAACAAAGCCTGCATCATACAATTGATCCAATATTCTCGCTGCTCTATTGTAGCCAACTCTGAATCTTCGTTGAATCATTGAAGCCGAGGCTTTTTGCTTATCTATAACCAACTCGAGCGCATCGTTGAACAACGCATCAAAGTCATTGGATGCCCCATTGGCAGAAGTGCTGTCGCCACCATCACCGGACTTTGATATCTGATTCATGATTTTCTCACTGTAGTTGGCTTTGTGCTGATCTTTAAGATACGTTACAATATGCTCAACTTCCTTTTCAGAAACAAAGGCGCCTTGTACCCTTATAGGCTTTTGCATTCCAACTGGGTAGAACAGCATATCACCTTTACCTAAGAGCTTCTCCGCCCCCACAGTATCAATGATTGTCCTTGAGTCAATACCCGAGGAAACATTAAAAGCAATTCGCGAAGGAATGTTGGCCTTGATCAAACCAGTGATAACATCGACAGATGGACGTTGTGTTGCGATAATCAGATGCAAACCAGCAGCTCTCGCCATTTGCGCAAGACGACAAATCGCATCCTCAACATCATTTGGCGCTACCATCATAAGGTCTGCCAGCTCATCCACGATGATGACAATCTGGGGCAGCTTCTTTCCTTCGCCATGTTCTATTACTGCCTCGTTGTAACCTTTAAGGTCTCTTACGTTAGCAGCTGCAAAGAGTTTGTACCTGTCTGTCATTTCTTGAACAGCCCAGTTAAGAGCCCCTGCGGCTTTCTTCGCTTCCGTAACAACAGGGATCAAGAGATGCGGAATGCCATTATAAGCACTTAGTTCAACCACCTTAGGGTCAATCATCAGTAACTTGACATCATCCGGTGACGAACGGTAAAGAATACTAGTGATCAATGTGTTAACACACACAGACTTCCCTGAACCAGTAGCACCTGCCACAAGCATATGAGGCATTCTGGCAATATCTGCAATAATCGTTTTTCCACCGATATCCTTTCCTAATGCAAAAGCAATCTTTGAAGGGAACTTCTTAAACTCAGGTGTATCGATGACTTCTCGTAAGAGCACTGATTTGGTTTCTTGGTTCGGCACCTCAATGCCCACTGCCGATTTCCCAGGAATAGGCGCTTCAATACGAATACCACTTGCCGCTAAGTTCAATGCAATATCATCCTGAAGATTGACAATCTTACTGACTTTTACACCAATATCCGGTTGCAGTTCATATCTCGTTACCGTGGGGCCAACACTCACATCAATAACCTTAGCTCCAACACCAAAGCTCTCCAATGTTTGAACAAGCTTATCCGCCTTTTGTTCAATATCCTCCATTGAGACAGTCGCGCCACCGCCACTTGGCATCTTCATCAACTCAATTGGCGGCAGTTTATATACAATGGTCTCTGCACCCGTCTCAATCTCAGTCTGTATGGCTTCAACGGCAACAGGTTTTTCAGCTTTCTTCGAAGCTTCATCCTCAGGCTGAACCACTTGAGAAGTCATAAGCTCTTTAGCACTCATAGTGGATACCGCATGTTTTTGTGCCCTTTCCTTTTCTTCTTGTTCCTCTATCTGCTTGAAAGGGTCCATACCATTGATTTTATAGGTCTTCTTAGGTTTCTTTCTTAATGGCTTCTCTGAAACTTTTTCATCGTCAATTGTTTTGACCACTTCTTTAACTTTTTCTACCGGAGCCTCTTCAGACACACCCATTGTAACACGTTCAAGAAAGTTCCTTGCTTTCTTAAGAGGTTGTTGTCTCACTACAACTTCGCGCTCAACAATCTCTCCGGTCATCATGATCGATTCTCTTTCTTCTTTTTCTTTCTTATATCTGGCATAATGGTCTGACACCTTACTCGACAGTGACATAACCATCAAACGAAACTTATGCCCCATCCATTTCAATATACCCAACAACAATCGGCCAACTTTAGCAATAGATTGCTCAGTGATTAAAATAATCAAAGATAGAAATATCATAATAAGGATAATGAAGCTGCCGATTCTCCCTATTAGTATCTCCATAAAGTCACCTATGACACCACCAGCCATACCACCAGCAAGGTGCGTCTTTGCTGAAGTCTGAAAATACAGTGCAGAAGATGCAAAAAAAGTGCCTTGATCCAAAATTTCCTTATTGATCTGAGCATCTTCTATATAAGTCATGTGAGCGAAGACCGCTGCCATGATAACACCGATGAACACCAAGGACAATTTATTGTTCAACCGTGCATTGTCCTTATTGAATATCTTCAGAAACGAGGCACCGAGAATATACACCGGCAACAAATATGCCGAGATACCAAAGGTGCCAAACATAAGGTACCTGACCATCTCACCGACTTTTCCACCTTTGTTGAAGTATACAGTGATAATCATCAACAATGACAAAGCGGCAAAAAGCAATACGATGATTTCGTATTTCAGGTCATTGCTTATGCCTTGTTCTTGTTTACCTCTTCTAGCCCCTGCACTTTTTTTTCTGGATGAAGTTTTGGATTTTGCAGTTCTTTTTGTACCGGCTTTTGATTTCCCAGCGGTACTCGTTGTCCCCTTTGCCATGGGTTCCCTCCAGAGTCAAATTGTACAGTTCCTCAACTGTCTGTATATAGTTTATCAAAAAAATCACACCTGCGTCAAAACATGAATATGATGCTATTCTTCCTTTGAATCACCCTTCGTGCCTATGAAACCGTTGCTTAAACCAAATGCCTTGTGAAGGGCCTGAACAGATTTCTCAAGGTCTTCACATTTGACAAGACAAGCTATGGTCGATAGGGAATCCGCCGTTTGAAGGATCTGCACGTTCACTCTTGCCAGCGAACTGATAATCTTTGCCATGACTCCCGGAACCCCAGTCATACGTTCACCAATGACAGCCACTTTGCAGCACCCATCTATATAACGGTATTGGGCCTGATACTTTTCTATAAGTTTAATCGTATCATCTTTTTTCACAGATTCCGTGGTGAAAACTCGTCTCCCTGGGAATATATTGATAATATCGATAGAGACGTCTTCCTTCGCCAAGTCACCGAAGAAAATTTCGTCGTCAATGTCCCCTTCTACCGTAAACTGTATTCTGTCTGTTCTGTAGGCAATGGATGATATGACTTTGTCTTGAATCGTATAATTTTTTTCGACTTGACTGTAATGAGTGATGCTTGTTCCAGCCGCGTTGCTAAAGGTATTGCGAATAACCATAGGAATACCTGAACGTCTTGCTACCTCAACCGCTCGCGGATGAATAACCTTGGCACCACTGTCAGCCATTTGGAAGACTTCGTCATAACTTATAGCATTGATGATCTGTGCATCGTCGCAAACCCTTGGATCTGTGGTCATAATACCATCCACATCGGTATAAATCTCAACACGAGTCGCCTTAAGAGCTTCACCTAGCAATGCTGCTGATGTATCTGATCCACCTCGTCCAAGAGTTGTCACTTCGCCATTGGTATCATGGCCTTGAAAACCTGCCACAACCGGCACAACCCCTTGATCCACCAATTGTTTGATCCTCACCGGATTCACATTAATCACTTGTGCCTCAGAAAAATGGCTGGATGTGAGAATGCCTGATTGACCGCCCGACAAGGCTTCACTCAGGATTCCTTTTCCTTTTAACGCATTGGATATAACCACAGTGGAAATGATTTCTCCACAGGCAATCAACATGTCCATTTCTCTATTAGAAGCAAAACGTCCGTCGGGCATCAAGAGGCCAACCAATGTATCCGTCGCATAAGGTGCACCAATTCTTCCCATAGCCGATACCACGACCACCACATCCTCACCGGCAGCTTTAGCCGCTACGACTTTATCCATCACGGCTCGTCTGCCATCAGGTGTGGCCAATGAAGTTCCACCAAATTTTTGAATTATCACGCCCATGTTACAACCACCATTTCATTTTAATTATCTTCAGCGACAAACCAACCTTCTCTCGACTGACGTCCTGATCATGATATCCTTAAAATTGCTTTACTCGAATCGCTTATCTCGCTCCATCAGATGACTGACAGCCTCAAGTGGTGATTTACCTTCAAAAAGTACCGCATTCACCTCTTGAATGATCGGCATTTCCACATGAAACTTCTTTGCCAGAGCCAAGGCGGCTTGCGCAGCATAGACACCCTCAACAACCATGTCCACTTCTTCAATCGCCTGATCAAGAGTGGCGCCTTTACCTATAAGAATACCAGCCCTTCTATTTCTACTGTGCATGCTTGTGCAAGTAACAATCAAATCTCCAATACCTGATAAGCCACTGAAAGATTTTGCATCGCCGCCCATGGCAAGACCTAATCTAGCAATCTCTGCCATTCCCCTTGTCATAAGGGCCGCTTTTGTATTATCACCAAACCCAAGACCATCGGAGATTCCAGCCGCTAAAGCGATAACATTCTTTAATGCACCACCCATTTCAACACCTATGACATCGGTACTGCCATACACTCGAAAATTCTCGTTCATAAACGTCGATTGAACCAAGTGAACCACCGCCTCACTTTCGCAAGCAACGACGACAGATGTCGGAATCTGTCTGGCGACTTCTTCTGCATGACTTGGACCGGACAACACAGCAACTGGATTGAGAGGCATCTCGTCTTTAATGACCTGCTCTAATGTGTACAAGGTCTTATCTTCAAGGCCTTTGCCAACATTGACAATGATTTGTGATTTGGTCATAAAAGTTTCAGCTTCAGCCGCTGTTGAACGAACGAATCTTGATGGCACCGCAAAGACAACCAGCTCTGCCCCCTTTAGAGAAAAGCCCATATCTGTCGTCACCTGAATATGCTCATTCACTTCAATTCCTGGGAGGTTCTTCTTATGCTCCCTGTATGTTAACAGCATCTGAACTTCCTCTTCAACCGGCGACCACACTGTCAAGTCATGGCCGTTGCTCTTAAGAAGCATCGCCAAAGCAATACCCCAACTTCCTGCACCTAATACGCTAATCTTCATGTCTTACCTCCGGTGATGACTCATCCAAATTAATGACTTACCTATTTACTTGTTCCTGCCGTTTTCTTTTGCCCCAACTTATTCTCAGTACCACTAATTAAACGTTTGATATTAGCTCTGTGTCTATAATAGCCAAAAGCCATTAATATCAATGCAATGACCAGCGCCTGTGTCATACCTGGGTAAAAAACCACTAAGGCAACAGGAAAAAGAGTGATCATAATCAACGATCCCAAAGATACATACTTAGTTGAAAAAATAATGATTGCTGTAATAGCCCAAATAACCAAACCAATAGGTAAATCAAAGGCTAACATAAGCCCAAGGCTGGAGGCAATACCTTTTCCACCTTTAAAACCAAGAAATACCGGCCAGTTGTGTCCGATAACAACGCCCAGCCCAGCGTAAAGGCCAGCAAGCTGGTCATCAAATAAAGCCCACGCTATTAAAACTGCCAATACAGCTTTCAGCATATCTATGATGAACGTTAGAATCCCCAGCTTCTTCCCCATAACGCGAAGGGCATTGGTCGAACCGGCATTACCGCTGCCATGTTCTCTTATATCAATATTCTTCATTTTCTTTGCAATAATATAGGATGTTTGGAAACATCCGAAGAAATAACCTAAGACAACACTGATTGCATACCCGTAAACCATCTTATTTTTCCTTTCGCTCTCTCGTAATCATTTTAAGTGGTGTTCCTTTAAAACCGAAGGCTTCTCTAAGTCTGTTCTCGATGTATCTAGTATAGGAGAAGTGTGTCAACTCCTTATCATTGACAAACATAACAAAGGTCGGTGGCTTAATGGATACCTGAGTCATATAATAGATTTTCAGTCTCCGCCCTTTATCTGAAGGTGGTTGATTCATAGCCATAGCATCATAGAGAATATCATTGAGAACACCTGTCTGAATACGCATCGTTTGGTTGGAAATAACCATCTCAATGGTTTCAAATAATTTGTTAAGTCTTAGCCCAGTCTTGGCTGAGATGAATACAATCGGTGCATACGTCATATAGTTCAAAGTTGCCTGAACATCATCAAGGAATCGATACATTGTTTTATCGTTTTTCTCGATAGCGTCCCATTTATTAACAGCAATAATAGCCCCTTTGCCTCTATCGTGAGCAATGCCGGCAATCTTTGCATCCTGTTCAGTGATACCCTCAGTGGCATCTATCATCATAACGACAATATCCGCTTTTTCTATGGCTGCAACAGCACGAATGATACTGAACTTCTCAATATCTTCCTTAATTTTCTTCTTTCGCCTAAGCCCGGCTGTATCAATAAAAATATACTCTTTATCGTCATATCGAACCCTTGAGTCGACTGCATCTCTCGTAGTCCCTGCAATTTCGCTTACAATATGGCGGTCCTCACCCAATATCTTATTCACAAGGGAGGATTTACCCACATTTGGCTTTCCTATGATTGCAATCTTAGTGATTTCCTCTTCTTCATCCCCTTCAACAGGCTCATAAAAGTGTCCAACGATTTCATCTAGCAGATCACCCATACCAATCTTGTTAACGGCTGACAGTGGAAATGGTTCCCCAAGACCTAAATTATAAAATTCCATAACGTCGTATTGAAGTTTGTCAAAATTATCTACTTTGTTGACGCACAATACAATCGGTTTTGTACTTCTTCTAAGCATATCAGCCACTTTGTAATCCGTATCCGTTATGCCTGTCTGAACGTCAACAATGAACATGATGACATCCGCCATATCAATGGCTGCTTCTGCCTGATAGCGCATCTGCGAAAGGATGATGTCCTTAGAATCCGGTTCGATACCACCTGTGTCGATAATGGTGAAGTTATGATTCAACCACTCCACGTCCGCATAGATTCTATCCCTTGTTACACCTGGTGTATTCTGAACTATGGCAATCTTCTCACCTGCCATCATATTAAAGATCGTTGATTTACCTACATTTGGCCTTCCAACAACTGCTACAATTGGTTTACTACTCATATTTTTTCTCCTAAATCTTCCATGAGATTTTCAATGAATGACTCACCCATATGGTCCATCAAACATACTTCGACATCTATTTGTTCTTTTAACATTGCCACCGTTGTATCATCCAACAGAATGGCTTCACCACTTCTTAAGACATTGTCAGGTATATAAACTCTTGTACCTAAATCCCTATTACTAAGCTGATTAATGATGTCTTCACCGACCAACAAGCCTGATACTGTAATCATCTCACCGAAGAACTCATTGGTTATACCTACAACTTCAACCGTCAGACCTTCCACTTTACTCATTAACCTATCCATTAATCCACGGAAAATATCCTCGATTAATCTGCCAGTTGCAACAGTAACTTTAACAGTTGGCATCTTCATATTAGGCATACGATCAATACAAGAGGACATGCTGTCAATTAACACCCGTGTCATACCGACACCATTCTCAAGCTGTAAATAACCGTCGTAGGTCGCCTCACCTGGTACCTCAACCCCTGCCATAATATAGAATTCATCCCCTGCATGAACAAAATGGATGCCGAATTTTTCCATATAATAACTTTGCCACCGCTCTACAGTCATAATGACTTCTTGGCACGCTTCCTTATTAAATGGCTCCAGAGGATATAGCCCATCTCGATGCTTTGATAAACCGACTGGAACAATGGAGAGTGATTGCATAGACGGCAGGTATTTTTCCAATGCAGCCAGTGTGTATTCCAGTTCTTCACCGTCATTAATACCACGACACAACACAATCTGACCATTCATAATAATCTCAGCTTCATTCAACCGATCCATATACTCAACAATACGTCCAGCAAATCGATTCTTCAACATCCTTTGCCTGAGTTCTGTGTTCATCGTGTGAATGGATATATTGATTGGGGACAGATGGTACTCGATGATTCTACTAACTTCTCGTTCCGTCATATTCGTGAGGGTTATATAGTTCCCTTGTAAAAAAGACAGTCTAGCATCATCATCTTTAAAATATAGAGTGTCGCGCATCCCCTCTGGTAATTGATCAATGAAACAGAAAATACATTGGTTCCTACATGAACGGTATTCGTCCATTAAATTATTGTCAAAGATTAATCCCAAATCTTCTTCTTCGTCTTTTTCTATCTCAAACAGCCAAGCTTCGTCTTCTTCTTTTATATAGACCACCAAGTCAATGACTTCTTCCTGAGCCAAAAGATGATAGTCCAAAGCATCATTAACAGGCTTGCCATTAATACTGACCAGCCTGTCACCAGTTTTTATTTCCAACTCCTCTGCAATACTGCCCGGTACCACACCAAGGATTTCATGTTGTTTGTCTTTATCTTTCTTATAATTCTTCAGTTCCAAGATATATCCTTCTAACCTGACGTATGCGTCTGCCTTGTCATATCAGCATCATTACGACCTAAGCATCATCATCCCGGCAAGACTGCCTCTATTGGCCCCCATCATACGATGGGAGTAAAAGTCTTCTGAATGACACTTTGTGCACAAGTCCGTAACGGTAATGTTTGACGATACAACACCGGCATCCATCAGCAAATACCGGTTGGCGGCCCATAGATCCAGCATATAATGCATCGAATCTGTCTTGTGGGCAATCTTAGCAATTATACCATGATTTGTCTTTTTTTCAAACTCAATTATAACATCCTCTGACACCTCATAACAACAGGGACCTATAGATGGCCCAATACCTACCAGTATATCCTCCGCTTTGGTGCCATAAGCCTCCTTCATAGCCAACACTGTCTTTGGCCCAATGCCAGCGACAGTACCACGCCAGCCTGCATGAGAAAGGCCAATCGCTTTGTTGACAGGATCAAGGAAGAACAGCGGTACACAGTCTGCATAAAAGGTGACAAGAGTAATCCCTGGCACATTGGTGATCATACCGTCTGTATTCTTTACATCCGAAGTACGATAGACGCCTTTACCCATATCGTTCTGACAAATCCGCCTTATATGTGCCTTATGTACTTGATCTGATAATACCAGCCCCATATAGTCTGCTCCGATGGCATCAGTGAACCGGCGAAAATTCTTATCCACTATACTAGGGTCATCACCTCTGGTAAAACTTAGGTTCATACTGCTGTAACAGCCCTTGCTATATCCTCCATGCTTTGTTGAAAACCCGTGATTGACAAGCTCGGTATCATTGAATGATGGAAATTGAAGGTAGACGGTATCTTGGTGCTGTTTAACCTGTAATGTACGTGAGTCCATTCGTTTGTTCTCCCTGATTCAAATTAAAAGTTGGCCAGTCGCCTGTCCAACTCAAATGCATGCTTATAATGGGTAATTTCACCCTTAAGTATATCGATGATATCAAACCGCATCCCCTGCCCTAGTATATGATGTTTCTTTCCATAAGCTAGAGCGGAAAGCATGATCCGCCGACGTTTTTCTTTATTCACAGCTTCATAGGGATGCCCATACCTGGCTGATTTTCTGTACTTAACCTCGACAAAGACAATGGTCATTCCGTCTCTTGCAACTATATCGATTTCACCGAATCTTGTATAATAATTGACCGTCAGAATTTTATACCCTTTTTCAACCAGATACTTAGCTGCCAGTTTTTCATAAGCCGCACCTGTGGTCCGTTTGTTCTCTCCCATAACCCACCTGAAGTTTTCTATTTGTATTTATCCCGCATTTTATCAAGATCCGTCACAAAGACTAAGATCTCAGCAACCACCGTATACAATTCCGGCGGAATATCATCACCAATATCCATTCGTGTCAGTTCATTGGCCAACTTCTCATCTCTATATACCGGCAAGTCATACTCAGCCGCTTTATCAAGAATATTATCTGCAACGACACCCTTACCTTTAGCAATGACCTTCGGCGCAATATCACCAGGTTTATACTGAATTGCAGCCGCTTTCTTTCTTTTCTTGCTTTCCGCCATGACTATGCCCTCATATCAAAGGAGAACTGATTAACCTCCAGTGCTTTTCCATCTGCGTCAAAAAAATCCTCCATGATTTGAAAAGATTTTTCCATAGATTGAACTGTAACACCTATGACATTGAAACCTTTACTCCTTAATTGATTATGAAGATCATGCACTTTTGACCGAACAACTTCCAATTGATTGACATCCTCCAAATAAAACTGCACGTCCACATTCTTATCTGTTTTTCTAACGTAGATATCCGTTTGACCTAAATTAAGCATATCCAATCGAATCAATGCCGTCAGACTTTCCCTGTCGTCTTTGCGCCCTTTAGTCCTATCCATTATATAAAGCTCGGCATTGGTCAACTGGTCATCAGCAAAGAGTGGTAAATGCAAGAACTGGTAGGCATTTTGCAGACCATTCATAATGTCTAGTGTGGTCCTTACATCCGATACACTGGATCGTACTTGCTCACCGGTAGCTTCATCCTCCCCCACCATTGACAAGACCCTTGACAGACGGTCTTGGGTTTCATTAAACCATCGGTTCACCTCTGATTTTTCAACCACATTCATATCTGACAGCAAAAGACTTCTGGCAAGACTGCGATAACTTGCTGATGCTTTTAGTTCGCCTAAAAACGTTCTTAGACTCTCAGGTATGGACTCTTGAACCAAAAGCCACTCATTCAATTGTATCATGCTTACATTAGACAGCGTACTCTCAGAACCAGGAAATAGCTTGCCATTACCCTGTCCACTTTCCAAAAGATCACTCTGTGCTTTATGAAGGATATCTTCAAGTAGACTCAAGTCTTTAGACATAACTATTTCGCCTACAGTAACCTCACCACTGATCGGTTTAAAACTGTCTATAGGCGGTTCATTTGATATTATCTCTTCATTTGCAATAATGTCTTGCTGACTTGTATCCATAGGCACAGGCATCATGCTTTTCAACTCTGTTAATTGAATCATCTTCGTTAAATCCTTTTGGGCAGCTACTGCTGCATCATCCGAATTAATCGATGACATCAATTGATCCAAAAGAACTAATTGATCTGATCCTTTATCGCTTACAATAGCCTTTGATATATCCTCGTAACTTAACTCACTAATTAAATTAGCCATACTTTTCAACAAAGGCTGTTCCCCGTCTGACAACAATTGCATCTGGGCAATACTGCGTTCTGATACAGGCAGATCATTCTTCTGCAAGAAGGTCAGCATCTTTTGAGAGGCTTCAGGGAATTTTTGAGTTAAGCGCACCATATGACGAAGACTTTCCTTATCTACAGGCATTTTTTGTTCTATCATATGCCTAAGAATCGATATATTGCTATCCGTTCCAGGCAGGTCCGCCTCCTTTAGGATCGTTGTTAATCGATCCAACAATCCCTTTTCTCCCTGCTCCCCACCTGACAGAACAACAGATTCACCCTCGGCTTCTTCAACAATCAAGGACACTTGATCACCAATGGCGTAATGATTGGTCCCCAGCAGTTTAGCAGACATAACATCACCATTGTCAAGCTTAATGGTTACATGTCCACGACCAGAATCAATCACCTCACCCTTGACTGTCTGTCCTTCTTTAAGTTGCCCACCCTTCGTCACGGTTTCCTTCTGTTTTTTTTCTACTGATGTCTGGTATTTCTTATAGAGATTGCCTGGACTAATCCGCATATAATCACCTGCCTATAGGGAATTACTGACACTAAGCACCAACTGAATTGATCATACAAAATTCTTGATGAAAGAACGACGATGAATTGGGCACGGACCAATGCTTTTAATCGCATCAATATGGACCTGAGATCCATACCCTTTATTGCTTGCAAAGTAATACTCTGGAAAAAGCTGATCGTAGTCAGCCATCATCCTATCCCTTGTCACTTTCGCAATAATACTTGCAGCTGCAATCGAAATGCTCTTTTCGTCGCCTTTTATTATAGACACCTGTTCGATCTTTACGTCCGGAATTGTCACCGCATCAACCAATAACAAATCCGGTTTGACCTCAAGACCATCAACAGCTTTACGCATGGCAGCATAAGTAGCCTGCAATATATTAATATCATCTATGGTTTCAACGCCTTCTATCCCAATACTGACCGCAATTGCTTCTGCCATAATCTCATCATAAAGTTGTTCACGCATCTTCTCTGAAAGTTTTTTGCTGTCATTTACGTATAAGAGATTACTGTCTTCACTAAGTATAACAGCTGCAGTTACAACCGGTCCAGCCAGAGGCCCTCTGCCAACTTCATCAATACCACAGATCAACCCTTTTTCAGCGTAACTGTTCTCATAGACCTTCATCGTCTCCATACGGTCCAGTTCCTTCAAATATGCGGTCTTTTTCTTGCCAGCAGAATCTACCAGCTTTATAACGCCCGCTCGATCATCCGATGCATAGGCTTGTATAAAGCTATCCATATCATCTATATCGGTATTCTTAAGAACTTCTTTAATGTCACCGATTTTCTTCTTCATCATTCATCTTCCTCAGCATAATCATCAATAGTTTCCAAAGTCACCTTGCCTAATTTACCATTTCGGAACTCTTCCATTAATAACTTACTCATTCTCAAAGTATCTGGTTCGCCACCGGCCTTAAGCAAGTTTCTTGATAATGTGATATCCGCCAGAATTTCATGTCCTTCTTTACCTTCAATTGTTACACCCGCATATTTATCTTGCAGCAACCTAGGATAACGTTCACTCACAAAATCAAGCATATGGGTCGACAACCCTTCTGTATCCAAAATCTCTTCCTTGATGGAACCAATCATCGCCAAACGCATCCCAACGTTTTGATCTTCAAATTTTGGCCATAATACACCTGGTGTGTCTAAAAGCTCAAGATCTTTTTTCAGCTTCAGCCATTGTTTCCCTTTTGTGACACCTGGTTTGTTTCCCGTCTTTGCACTGGATTTACCCACCAACTTATTAATGAAGGTACTCTTACCCACATTCGGAATGCCCACAACCATGGCACGCATAGGCTTATTAATAAGACCGCGACGTCTGTTACGTTCAATCTTCTCCTTACAGGCAATCTGCACAGCCTGAGTGATCTGTTTGATGCCTTGGCCTGTTCTTGAATTGACGCGAATAACCACATAACCTTCATCCCTAAAATAGGACTCCCAACGATCTGTTTCATATGGGTCTGCAAGATCGACTTTATTGAATACCATAATCCGTGGCTTCTGATGGGCCAATTTTTTGATATCGGGGTTTTGTGAACTAATGGGCACTCTTGCATCCACCAATTCTACCACCACGTCTATCAGTTTGATATTCTCTTGCATCATTCGTTTTGCTTTGGTCATATGACCGGGATACCAATGGATATTCATATTTATTCCCTTTCCTTCTTAACACAAACGACCTGTCACACAGTGACAGGTCGTCATCAACTTTTTATTCTAAAGCACCAAAAGTGCTTAGGGGCCATATTCTAACAATGGCCTTACCGATGATATCATCTTTGTCAATGGTTCCTACGTCTACATAGCGACTGTCAGAACTTTTATTCCTATTGTCCCCCATGACAAAATACTCACCCTCCGGAACAACAAGGGGCAGGTTATTGCCATACTCACGAATGATATCAAAACCATACTCTTCGTCAATGGCCTCACCATTTACCAACACAGTTCCATCTTCAATGGTCACTTCCTCACCTGGCAAAGCTATAACCCTCTTAATATAATAAAGCTTAGGTTCGTATGGAAATACAATGATGTCAAATCGTTCCACTTCACCGAACCGATAACTTAATTTGTCAATAATCAACTGATCCCCATCATAAAGCGTAGGCTCCATTGATTTGCCTACCACGTTTGTCTTTTGACCTACAAAGTTGAAGATAAGAATCACCAAAATAATGGCAATCGCAAAATCGCGAACCCACCCGCCGACTTCACGCCAAACACTGTTCTCTTCCATATATCTACGCCTGCTTTCTTATGCAATCGGAAGTACTACCAACCGTCATGTTAATGCTTCTGATGTTACATAGTTAGTCTGCCCACAGTCATCCTTCTCGTGGGTCCATATGCATTTTACACCAACCAGCCACCGCATACAACCACAATATGAAAATGTAATAGTTTCTTAACGAATAACTTTCCCGTTCAGGAACACGACAAAATGAAAATGGCCGCCTCATCACTGAGACAGCCATCATTGTTATCAAATAATTATCTGATAAGCTCTTTAACTTTAGCTTTCTTACCAACTCTTCCACGAAGATAGTTAAGCTTAGCTCTTCTTACTTTACCACGTCTCACAACTTCGATTTTCTCGATAATTGGGGAATGAAGTGGCCAAGTTCTTTCTACGCCTACGCCGTAAGAAATTCTTCTTACAGTGAAAGTCTCCTTTGCACCGCCGCCCTGACGCTTAAGAACTGTTCCTTCAAGCATCTGAACTCTCTCACGGTTACCCTCTTTAACTTTAGCGTAAACCCGTACTGTATCACCAACATTAAAGTCAGTTACGGATTCTTTCAGTTGTGCATTTTCAATGCCTCTGATAATATCGTTCATCTGAGTATCCTCCTTCCGTCAAAGATGTTCTTAATACCTTTTAAGGCTCTCTATAGCCTAATCGTAAAAGCGGAACATCCGTACTCACAATTATGAACTATAACACATCTGCGTTATAATTACAATGTTTTTTTAGAATTTTTTTATCATCTTCTGTTAGAACTGCCTCATTTAGCAAATCCGGCCTTTTCTCAAAGGTTCTAATCAGCGATTGCTCATGCCGCCACTGTTCAATGTTCTTATGATGTCCTGATAACAACACTTTCGGAACAGCCATCCCTTCATAGACGTCAGGCCTTGTGTACTGAGGGTATTCTAAAAGATTGTTATGAAAGCTCTCATGCTCACTGGAAGATTCATTCTTTAAGACACCTGGAACCAAACGGGCAATAGCATCAATCATCACAGTCACCGCTACCTCACCACCTGTAAGGACAAAATCCCCCAAAGAAACTTCATCCGTCACTATTGCATCGATAATACGTTCATCAATACCTTCATAATGACCACATAAGAAAGTGATTTCTTCTTCCTGTGCCAATGCCTCAGCCATACGCTGATTAAATGTTTTGCCTTGAGGCGTAAGATAAATCAATCTTCTATTCTTACCATCTCTATTAAGATCTGCGAAAGCATCCATCACAGGCTGGGGCTGTATGACCATTCCAGCACCACCACCATATGGATAATCGTCCACAGTCTTATGCTTTGACGCACTGTAATCACGAAAATTAATGGCCTCAACTTCAATCAAGCCTTTATCCATGGCCTTACCAAGTATGCTGTGATTCAAACTGTCATGAATCATATCCGGAAAAAGGGTCAATACATTGAATTTCATCAGAGCAACCCTTTCATAATATGAACATCCATACGGTTTGCTTCCAAGTCGATGCCCAACACACACTCTTCAATATATGGCAATAACAACTCACGCCCATCGTCTAATTCAATCACATAGACATCATTTGCACCAGTGAACATAACATCTTTCATCACGCCAATCTTCACATCGTTCTCGTAAACCTCAAGCCCAACCAGGTCCTGAACATAATATTCATTTTCCTCTAGCGGCAATGCCCATTCCTTCGGAATCTTGACAATCTGCTGTTTCATCATTTGAGCCTGGTTCATATCTGTCACGCCCTCTAATTGAAGGATAACTAATTTTCCTGAGAATTTCACATCAAGAATCTTATAACTTTTGTCATTCCCCTTCAAATCCTCAAGGATCACCTCGTCCAACATCTTAAATCTCATTGGCTCATCTGTCGTAGGAAAAATCTTAAGTCCACCACGAACACCATGGGTGTTGGCCACACGGCCTATATATACATAATCCATCATCTATCCACCTTCTTTGTAAACAAAAAAGCTGCCCCTAGCTTCTACGAGCTTTGAACAGCCAAATTGCTAACCGAATCTTAAAGTATCTCTACAACGACACGTTTGTCATCTTTTGTCGCAGCAGCTTTCACTACAGTACGAATCGCTTTGGCTATACGCCCTTGCTTACCGATCACTTTACCCATGTCATCAGGAGCGACTTTAAGCTCCAGAATCGTTGAACGTTCACCTTCCACTTCGTTGACTTCAACGGCTTCAGGATGATCCACCAATGCTTTTGCAATTGTTTCAACCAATTCTCTCATGTGACGCCTCCTATCTGTCAACCAGACTGCAGCTGCCATGAAATATTAGAATCAAGCGTACTGTCTGAGACAGCACACCGGCCGAAGCCCGATTCTACTATTCAACCGTTATTACTTAACAACGCCGGCAGTCTTAAGAAGTCTGCTTACTGTATCAGTAGGCTGTGCACCGTTGCCCAACCACTTTTGAGCGAGTTCTTCATCGATTTTCAGATCCATTGGTTCTTTTGTTGGATCATAGTAACCGATTTGTTCGATGAACTTTCCATCTCTAGGTGATCTTGAATCTGCAACAACGATTCTATAGAAAGGTGCTTTCTTTTGTCCCATTCTTTTTAGACGAATCTTTACCATGACTGTGTACCTCCATTATTATTAATCATATATCTCTGTAATCAGAGTTGATTGGTTAAATCTATACATACCCTGTTTACCAGGGAAATAAGATTACTGGTTTCTAGAAAGGCATCTTACCGCCAAACATATTGGCTAAGCCCTTTTTACCACGTTTGCCGCCCATCATTCCAGACATCTGCTTCATCATCTTCTTGGATTGCTCAAATTGTTTGATGAACCGATTCACCTCCTGGATCTGTAAGCCAGAGCCAGCAGCAATACGTCGTTTTCTTGATGGATTGATGACATCCGGATTCAGACGCTCTTCTGTCGTCATCGAACGGATCATCGCTTCCATCTTTGTCAATTGACTCTCATCTACTTGAACATTCTTCATCTGAGCTCCAAGCCCAGGAATCATCGCCATCAAGTCAGACAGTGAGCCCATGTTCTTGATTTGCTGCATTTGTTGCAGAAAATCTTCAAAATTAAACTCTGCTTTGCGGAACTTACGCTCCATCTCTGCAGCTTGTTTCTCATCTATGGAACTCTGAGCTTTTTCAATCAGGGTCAGTACATCACCCATCCCCAGAATCCTTGAAGCCATCCTATCCGGATAGAACACTTCCAAATCCGTCAATTTCTCGCCCATACCAGCAAACTTAATTGGCTTCTGTGTCACTGCACGGACAGAAAGCGCCGCACCACCACGGGTATCGCCATCCATCTTAGTAAGAATAACACCATCAATGCCAATCTTCTCATTGAAGTTCTCAGCAACATTGACAGCATCTTGACCTGTCATCGCATCGACAACCAACAATGTCTCATGGGGCTCAATCACGCTGCGAACCTCAATCAACTCATCCATCATGGATTCATCAATATGAAGCCGTCCTGCCGTATCGACGATAATAAGATCATGGCCATTCTTCACACCATGTTCCACAGCAGCCTTAGCAATGTCTGCTGGCTTATTCTTATCGCCCATAGCGAACACTGGTATACCAAGTTGTTCACCAACAACTTGAAGCTGCTTAATCGCTGCCGGTCTGTAGATATCACAGGCCACGAGCAAAGGGTTCTTCCCCTTCTTCTTAAGGTTACCTGCAAGCTTACCACTTGTGGTTGTCTTACCTGCCCCTTGAAGACCTACCATCATATAGACAGTTGGCTTTCCTTCTTTATTAAATGTTAATTCCACAGGCGTTTCACCCATGAGCTTAATCATTTCTTCATTAACAATCTTGATGACATGCTGTCCAGGCGTCAGGCTTTCCATAACTTCCTGTCCTATAGCACGTTCTCTAACACTGCTGACAAATTGTTTGACCACCTTGAAGTTAACATCCGCCTCAAGTAAGGCCATCTTCACTTCACGCATGGCAGCTTTAACATCCGCCTCGCTTAGCTTTCCTTTGCCTCGCAGGCCTTTGAATATATTCTGAAACTTATCAGATAAACTCTCAAATGCCATTGTCCGGCCTCCGTCACATATCGCTAATCATCTCTTGAGTAATCGTCTTGATCTGATTCAATTCCGCAATATTGTGTTCTGTCTGAATTTGTTGAACGAGCGTGTGTATCTGCTCTGCTCTGCCCTTGTTACGGACAAATCTATGGACAAGCTGCAGCTTGTCCTCAAAATGTGATAACTGTTTATCACAACGCTTGATTGCATCGTATACCCCTTGTCGGCTAATGGACAACTGCTCGGATATTTCACCAAGAGATAAATCATCGAGATGGTACAACTGGTACAATTCCTTCTGACGATCCGTCAGGAGTTCACCATAGAAATCAAACAATAATGTCTTCTCGAATATCTTATCCATGCAGCCACTCCATAAGTCAAGCTAATATACTTTACAGACGGTATTATACTGTCTTTGCCTACCAGTGTCAAGCTTTTTTTCTTGACACTTTATATTACGATAGGAAATTCCTTGATTATAGCAATAAAAATCATTGAATTTCGTAGTCCATGAAAAATCTGACCGTCTCTTGAAAATCGTCGTCACCATTATATATATCCATTAACTGACCTAGAACAATGGCGAATTCAGCGTAACCCGACGGCTGTGCCGTAACAATATGCTCGTCCACCACCACGTTCTGTCGTACATACATATCAACATCAAAATTCTTATAGTCTTCCGGCGAAAGACTTGTTGTGTACTCCCTATTTTCCAGAACCCCTGCTTTTGCAAGATGCAATGGCGCGGCACAAATAGCAGCCAGCAACGCTTTCACATCATTGCCTTGTCGTATCAGTTCATAGAGAACCGACATGTCAGCCAATGCCTCCGGGTTACCGCCTGGTATTAGAAGCACATCCTCTTCTTCCAAAGTTACCTCGCCAATAAGCCCATCCGGCTTTACGGTAAGCCCCTCAGCACTTTTAACCATAGCATCACTGACTGCAATGGTCTTAATCTCGCCAGCCGTTTTAAGCAAGTACATTGCCAATACAATTTCAAAATTAACAAACCCTTCGTAAATCACTACATAAGTTGTCATTCATTACTCCTTGTCAAATCATGAGTAGGCGTCAAATAATCAATTCAATACAATTACCGTCCGGATCTAGAATGACGCTCTCCAAATAGCCTTCGTTCGTATAACGAAGACCTCCTGTCACCGTGTAACCATCACGTTTGATTCGCTCAGTCAAACGGCGAACCATCAGCTCCGATCCCACTTCAATAGCAAAATGTGTCAGACCTTGAGCGGCAATCAGTTCATAGGACTCTTGTTCGACAATCCCACTGGTATACATCAGTTCCAATCGACTGCCATCATCAAAGGCTATGAAGTAAGACTCAAAATCACCATTCTTGTCCATATACTTCTTACTTGCTTTGCCTTCAAAGTACTTGCAGTAGAATTCTTTCATAATCTCAAGTTGGTTGGTCCATAAAGCCAAATGTTCAATACGCATAGCATCACATCCCACTTTACACAGCAGATTGTTGGCATCAACGGACAGATATGATTCATACCCGCCAATTGATGTAAAGGTATATCCAGCCACCAATCATCGCAGCACCTATACCTGCAACACTGCCACGAATGGCTACATAACGGCTGAAAGAGAGAATCGTCACTGGCGTCATCAGTTTGGATACTTTCAAGAAAAGCGGTCTTACCACCACAAGCAACCACTGATTCACCACAAAAATCTGATACGAAACAAGGACTGCTACCAACGAACAATTCACCAGAAAAACGACAGCAAATGAACGTTCGTTATAGCCTAACACAACGAGATCTACAATCACCAGATAAAAAACAACAAACACACCAAGGAGCATCAAATAGAGCTTGCTCCCTAAGGATATACTGCTGTGCAAAATACCCTTCCTGCTGATATATCGATATATGAATCCTTTTGAGAAAAGATACATCACAAGAAGATTCAGCCACACAACACCAACAAGCATTGCCAATAACAGATTCAATATCATATCTGTGCCCCTTTTCCCTCTAATTAAATTGTAGTACAACCCATTTCAAATGACAACCAATTTCCTCATCCTCCTGAGATGAGCACCTAAATACCTCACTTCTTCTTGGCGATTATGATGTCTCTATTGATTGCTTGGGCCACACGGTGACCCAAGCCACCAAGACCGTTTTCTTCAATCACTTCGTATCCTAAATCTTCAAATACCTTTGAAAAAGCTTCACGAGTATCTGTATAGGTGTTCCAAGAGACAGCAACCCCCGCCCCCCTTTTCAAGAAAGTATCCCAGTGTGACAAACCGTTTCTTAGGAGCCACTCAAGCCCTTTTTCTCCATCATTTCCTTTTCCTTTGTGCTGAACATTATAAGGAAAGTCCGTCACAAGAAGATGCATGCTGTTATGCCTAAAAGCACCGTCAAAGTCTGATGTATCTCCACAGAGTGTTTTCAGTTCCCTTAGGTCGCCTTTCTTATAAGAAACTTTATCATTAGCATACTGAAGTTCGAACAAGTCACCAATATGTTTGCCACCCTGTATAAGTTTCCCTCTCTTATTCGCGTGTTTGAATCGACCTTCTTTAATGTAGCGGGTTATGAAGACACCCATCTCCGCCAATCCCTTTTGATCCCTATCCACACCATAGACATCATAGCCACTGATCATTCCTTCAAACAAAGTTGTCCCGCGACCACACAACGGGTCTAACAATTTTGGATGTGCCTCTTCTGGATAGTCCGATGCGGCAAGGGCAAGGTTCATCATCATTCTTGTGATTGTCTCATTGGTCTTGCCATTATATTTCATCCTGGTGCTAAGATCATCACCGAAGCACGACAGCAGTTCAGCCCTATGAATGGCCTTGATCATGCCGCCCTCAATCACTTGATAAAGCATATAGAAAAAAGATAAACCATAAATACTTTTAATCACCTGATCCTTCAATGGTTCAGAGGTATCAAAGGCAACCATGTGACCCTTACCACTGGCAATCACATGAATATTTTCCACCTGTACCCCATAGGATTTGAGAACGTATGTCAGCTCCGACTTGCACATCTCTAAAAATTGTTCCGGAAACGCAATATTGCTAACCGGTTTCACCGTAACCTGATATGTCATATTTTATATCCCTTCCAATTTGCTACGCTTCAAAAAGCGCATCAATAAACTCATTCTCATCAAAATCCTGCAAATCATCGACCCCTTCGCCGACACCGATGAATTTGACCGGCAACTTTAAATCTGACTGGATAGCAATAGCAATACCACCTTTAGCCGTACCATCAAGCTTGGTTAAAACAATACCGGAAATATCAGCAATCTCTTTGAATTGCTTTGCTTGCTGTAAGGCATTCTGCCCTGTTGTACTATCGAGTACCAACATAACCTCTCGATAAGCATCCGGGTATTCCCTTTCAATGATCCTGAAGATTTTCCCCAGTTCATCCATAAGGTTTTTCTTGTTATGCAGACGTCCTGCCGTATCACAGATGAGCATATCTGCATTTCTAGCTTTGGCAGCCTGTATAGCGTCGTACACAACCGCCCCGGGATCCGAATTAGCTTGCTGGGCAATAATATCCACTTGGGCTCTATTAGCCCACTCAGTTAATTGTTCTATAGCCGCCGCTCTAAATGTATCCGCTGCAGCCAAGACGACTTTTTTACCTTGATTCTTATAACGCATTGCCAATTTGCCTATTGTTGTCGTCTTACCAACACCATTGACACCGATAATCAACACAACTGATTTTTGGTTCTCGAATTCATAAGCCCCGTGGTTGAGAGACATCAATTCCTTGAGTTCCTCTTTGAGCAAACCCCTGACACCGGACGGTTCTTTGATTCTTTGATCTTTGACCTTAACTCTGAGATCTTCAATGATTGTCATGACAGTGTTAACACCCAAATCCGCCATTACCAGAACTTCTTCCAGTTCTTCCCAAAAGTCCTCATCTATTTCCGTCAGTCCAAAGACTTCATCCACATTACTCATAATATTGTTTCTGGTCTTTGTTAAACCGTCAACCAACTTACCAAAAAAACCTCTTTTTTTCTTTTCTTCCATGATAAACTCCTTCATTACACTGTCAATACAACGGTGTTAATTATCCTAAACTTCTAACATGTCTTCAATTAATTTGACTGAGACCTGAGTCGAGATCCCTTTCTCCTGCATCGTGATACCATACAGCGCATCACTAGCCTCCATCGTACCACGCCTATGAGTGATGATGATGAACTGAGTGTTCTTCGTCAGCTTCTGAAGGTACTTGGCAAAACGATCAACGTTGGCATCATCAAGGGCTGCCTCTATTTCATCAAGGACACAGAATGGTGATGGCTTCAAATTCTGAATCGCAAAGAGCAGTGCTATAGCTGTAAAAGCCCTTTCACCCCCTGACAGGAGCCTCATACTCTGAAGCTTCTTACCAGGCGGTTGTACATTGATGTGAATACCCGCTTCCAGAACATTTTCTTCATCCGAAAGCCTAAGGAAAGCTTTTCCGCCACCAAACAGCTCTTTAAAAACCCTTTGGAACTCAATATTAATCAGGCCAAACTGCTCTCTGAATTGTTGCTGCATTCTCTCATCCAATTCCTGTATGGCCTCACGAAGCTTCGTCTCAGCTTCAATGATATCATCACGTTGAACTGTCAAGAACTCATATCTTTCCGCGACATTCTTATAATCCTCAATAGCGTTGACATTTACTGTCCCAAGACCTTTAATACGACCTTTTAGTTCACTAACGCGCTTCTTGATGGCATTAATGTCACCTAGATCTTCTTTATAATAGCCCATCGCGTTATTATAAGTCAGCTCATACTCATTCCACATATATTCAATATAGTTGTCTTTTTGCAAACTGTTTTTTGATGCCAGATTCTCCAGGCGTAGCAGTTCTTTCTCCAGCAAAGTGATTTTCTCACCCAGATCACCCTGAGCCTTGTAAACAGCCTCTTGATCTTTTGCCACTTGCCTGCGCTCGTCACTCATATTCGCCACTTGGGCATCGACTTCTTCGACAAGCGACTCATACTGCGCTATGTTTTCTTTATGGTTCAGTATACTGCTTTCTTTGTCGGAAATGAGCACCTCATTCTCTTGTATTTCACGTTGAAGTCTTTCGATAGCCTGAGCCGCTTCCTTTATTTCACCATTCATCCTAGTAATATTGCTGTCTGCATGACTCTTTTGCTCTGTCAAAGATGTATGTCTCACTTTCAACTGAGTCATAGAAGACAGCAACGCTTCTTTCTGTTCCTTTAACTCAATTGTTTTAGACATCAAGTCCTTTACAGTGGACTCTGCCTGTTCACGGTTGACTTCATTCTCATTCAGATCCGACTCAAGTTTGGCCAATTCATCTGTTATACCAGTATTTTGTACAAGAAGGTCGTTCTCTTCCAGATGTAAATCCTTTAATTCAGCCTCTGCTTTTGTAATATCACTGTCTATCTGATGAATCTTCATATTTTGACTGTTCAGATCCATAGAGACCCCTTGCAGTGACTCAGTCAATTTACCGTCTTCCGATTGAAAGCGATCTCTACGAGCAACCAGTTGCTGATACTCACCATCTACCACCTCTAAGGTCTTCGATTGTTGGTCAATGCGTGTCTGCAATTCATCCAACTCACGTTTACGAGAGAGAAACTGGGTTTTGTCATTCTTATAGGCACCACCTGTTAGTGACCCTCCTGGGTTAACCACATCCCCATCAAGCGTTACAATTCTCAGATTGCTCTTGTATTTTTTGGATATGGCAATGGCATTGTCAATTTGATCAACGACCATGATTCTGCCTAGCAAGTAAGTTGCAATATCAACAAAACGTTCTTTCGTCTCGACTAGCTCATCTGCATAACCGATAAATCCATCAGCCTGACGCAGTTGTTCATTACGAGTGACTCTTGGCTTGATGTTGGTGATTGGAAGGAATGTAGCACGACCATATCGACGTTCCTTCAGATAACGAATCAACCCTTTCGCCGATTGTTCATCCTCAGTAATGATATTCTGATAGTTACCGCCAAGGGCAATCTCTATTGCTCGTTCATACTTCTTAGCAACCGTTAGTACATCCGCCACAACCCCCACAATCTTATTGTTGTAGCGGGCATCCGACCTCATCTCCATGACTTTCTTAATGCTGAAGTTGTAGCCTTCGTATTGGTCGGATATATCCGATAATGCCTTATGCTTGCTCTGGAGTTGCTGAAGAAACTGAGACTGTTTCGTTCTGTCTTCCTCAATCGTCTTAAGGGCCTGAAGGTCCTCTTTCTGCTTAGCTACCAGAGCGTTCTTTTCTTCCATGAGCTTTTTCTGGTCTGACTGAAGCAAGCGCCTTTTCTTTGTCTCTGTACGATGTAATATTGTAAATTCGTCTAAAGACCGCTGAAGTATGCTCTTTCTTGCGATGACGCTATCTGATCTGCTGGCAGCATTCTCCGACATCGTCAAATAACGCTGCATCTGTGTTTTGATATTGCTAATCTCATTGAGGCGTTCAATCATATTGGTCTGAATGTCACTGACCACTTTTTCTTCACTGCCAATCAGGTCATTAAGACCCGCCAACTCCTGCTCGTAGCCTTTTAAAGCCGCTTCACTTTTGGCACTTTCATCAAATATGGATTGACTGTCATCCTTGTAACGCTCCAGATCTTTCTCCAAAGACTCTTTCTTATTTTTTCGCCCCTCAAGATCTCTTAAAAAACGTTCATTATTTTCCTTATAATGCTGAATCTGCTGTCTTGTCAGATTGATTTCGCTTTCTTTCTTCTCTTTCTGAAGGGACAGTTCGGAAGCTTTACGCCTCATTTCATCCATCTGCGCCACAAGAACTTCCATCTTTTTAGTATAGTCCTCGTGCTTGATCTTGTTCTCAGCAAACGCTTGTCGGGTAGAAGCAATATCGTCTGACACCGTCTTCATCTTCACCTCAAGATCAGCCAGTTTTTCATCAATCTGTTTGACGTCAAGAATAAAAACATTGACTTCATTGGTCTTGAGTTCTTCACGAACATCTAGATACACTTTGGCTTTTTCAGCTTGAGACTTCAAGGTGTCTTTCTGGCCTTCAAGCTCAGTGATAATATCATTCACCCTGTAAAGATTCTGTTTTTCCGACTCTAAACGCTTCTCTGCTCGTTCTTTACGCTTCTTGAACTTAACAATCCCTACAGCTTCATCAAATAACGCTCGACGCTCATTAGGCTTGTCTGAAAGAATTTTGTCAATCTGTCCCTGACCAATGATGGAATACCCTTCTTGTCCAACACCAGTATCCATGAAAAGTTCATGAACATCCCGCATTCGACAGGCCGCCCCATTAATGAAATATTCGCCTTCACCTGAGCGATATACACGTCTTGAGACCGTCACCTCTGAATAATCAATGGCCATCTTTCTGTCTTGATTGTCTATGGTCAAGTCGACCTGGCAGTAACCCAGGGGCTTTCTCGCTTCAGTACCAGCAAAAATGACGTCCTGCATAGTGCTGCCCCTTAGTTGCTTGGCACTTTGCTCGCCCAGCACCCAACGAACCGCATCCGCAACATTACTCTTACCAGAACCGTTCGGACCAACAATCCCTGTAATACCCTTATCAAAATTGAACACCATTTTGTTGGCAAAAGATTTGAATCCATACAATTCAATACTTTTCAAATACATACAGTCATCTCCAATTACTTCTCTTTTGACAATGAAGGTCCTGCCTAAATAATAAAGACAGGACCTTCTCACTCTAATTCATACAAAGCTTATCAGATATCCATGTGTTTGATGGCATCAAAAGCCGCTTCTTGTTCTGCTGACTTCTTACTTCTTCCGAAACCATGACCAATAACTTGCTCGTCATGCACGGCCGTCACCTCAAAAAGCTTCGAGTGATCCGGTCCTTTTTCATCAACGACCACATATTCAACAGCAGTCTCACTGGTCTTCTGAATAATCTCCTGGAGATGCGTCTTACTGTCTATGAAAAGCTTCCTTCGCTCTACATCTCTTAGCAATGTAGATTCGACAAAAATCCTGGCCTCTTCTATACCACCATCAAGATAGATGGCACCAATCAGCGCCTCAACTGCATCAGAGAGCACCGAAGCCCTAAATCTACCACCAGAATTATCTTCGCCCTTACCAAGCAATAAATAATTCCCAAGCTCAATCTCTTTTGAAAAATTAGCCAACGTAGGCTCACATACGATACTTGCCCTGAACTTAGTTAATTCACCTTCCAGCATTTGATCATACCTTCTAAACAAAAACTCAGACGTGATAATCTCAAGGACTGCATCCCCTAAAAATTCCAATCGTTCGTTATTCTCAAATTTGCTCATGCGGTGCTCATTAGCATAGGAACTGTGTGTAAGTGCCTGTCTAAGGAGCTGCGCGTCAGCAAACTGGTAACCAATAATTTCTTGGAATTCCTCAATATCCTTACCTTTCGCCAAAACCCTTCCCCCTTTCTATATAGATTTGCAGCATAAGTCGAACCGGCTCCAGATCATCCTTCAACAAAGGAATCTGAACCCAAGCACATTATATGTCCACACAGAGATAGATTATAACATAACTTAACAACCAACGCTATCATGTACAAGAAAAAAAGCAGCCTCTCCAAAGAAAAGCTGCCATAGGATTATTCGCTGTCTCTTAACATATTCAAGGCATCACCGATGGTCTCGATTGTGTCTAGGGCCTCTTCTGCCAATTCCACATCATATTCATCTTCAACCGCCATAATGATCTGAGCCAGATCCAGTGAATCAATGCCTAGATCATCTGCAAAATTCATCTCATCTCTTAACTCTGCCGCTGAATAAGTTGTGTACTCTGCAATAATATCCAAAAGTTTTTTTTCGTCCATTAGAAAACTCCTTTTCCTTCTATAAAAGTTGTTGCTTGATTTTATCATTGACTTTCTTATCTGCAAATGTCTTGCACTGTATAATGGCGTTCTTGAATGCTTTCGCATTTGAACTGCCATGAGACTTGACTACAAGCCCCTCAAGGCCTAGAAGTGGTGCGCCACCATACTCGGTGTAATCCAGCTTCTTGCCCATCTCTTTCATGGATTTCTTGATGAGAACACCGCCCATCTTACTAACCGTCGTTGACATGATGGCATCCTTAATCATGCCCATCAATGTGCCCGCCAGCCCTTCATATAGCTTTAGTACGACATTACCGGCAAACCCGTCACAGACCACCACATCTGCCTTACCCTCAGGCACTTCACGTCCTTCTATGTTACCGACGAAATAAATGTTGTCGTCCTCTTTCAAAAGTTTGAAAGCTTCTTTAGTCAGAGTGTTGCCTTTCTTTTCTTCTGAACCATTGTTGAGTAAACCAACAGATGGGTTTGACTTATCCATAAAGCTCTCATAGTAAACGGAACCCATCTTGGCAAATTGACTAAGGAAATGTGGTTTAGAATCCACATTCGCACCACAGTCGATCAACAATGTCATACCTTCTGCTGTAGGTAATAAGGAGCCAAGAGCCGGACGCTCTATACCTTTAATCCTGCCGATGATCAACGTACCACCTGCCAACACAGCACCTGTGCTGCCGGCTGATACAAATGCTTCAGCTTTCTTTTCTTTGACCATGTTCAGCGCAACTACCATCGATGAATTCTTCTTGCGCCTGATAGCCAGCACCGGCGCTTCCTCATTGGATATCACTTCATCCGTATGAACAATCTCCAAGCGGTTGCGGTCATAATCCTTGCCTTTAAGAACTTCCTTAATCTGTCCTTCATCCCCCACAAGATATAAATATATGTGCTTATTCTCACCTAGCGCCGCGACGGCACCTTCCACCGTAGCAACTGGGGCATAGTCACCCCCCATTGCATCAACGGCAATCTTTGTCATCTCCATCTTGCGCCTCCGTATATTCCATAAGAAATGCCTGACCTCAAAAAAATCTAAAGAAAGACTTTTCTCTTAATCCTGCTGTGGCCAATCGCCTCATCCAGTCTAAAATTAATATACTAGATTCGACATATCACTGCAAGTATTTTTGCAAAAAAATGACGTGACCCTGTACGAGTCACGTCATTCTACGCATATTTCAAACTGCCTACACTACGTGTATTTAAAACAGCTTATGTCTCATCTGCGAATTACTGTGCGTCTACAACAACTTTGCTCTTGTATGTTCCACAAGATTTACAAGCTCTATGTGACATTACAGGTTCACCGCACTTTGGACACTCAACCAAGTTAGGAGCTGTCAATTTCCAGTTCGCTCTTCTGCTGTTTCTTCTCGCTTTTGATACTTTACGCTTTGGTACTGCCATGGTCTACACCTCCTTGAATTGATTACTAAACAAATCTTTTAGTCCCGCAAGTCGCGGATCCACATTGTCGTCTTCACAATCGCATGCTGTGTGATTTAGATTTTTACCACATGACTTACAGATACCTCTGCAATCTTCATTGCACAGCACTTTCATAGGTACGTTCATGTAGACTTCATCTAAAACCAACTTCTCAAGATTTAAAACAACACCTTCAAGATATTCGGACATATCGTCTTCATCATCTACCGTTGAAGTCTTAAACTCTTTGGTGAAGTCAGCTTTCACTTCATTTATGACATCATCCATACACCTATTGCAAGGGATGGTTAATGTTGTTGTAATACTGCCTCTGACCAGATACTCATCAGTATCCATCATATTAAGCGCCAGATGAACCTGAATTGGCTCAACAACCTTATATGTGTCAGTACCGAAGGATAATTCCTTAAGCTCAAGCACACGGTCAACCGTCACATCAGAAACAGTTTGTGAAAACAATTCGGCTAAATTGATGTGCATATCATCACCCTTTCCGCGGAATACGGTGTCAAGTTCAAAGCCTTGATGCGCCGTCAAATAACCACATGTAATTATACATATGCCCTATCCCTTTGTCAAGAAAATTTTAAAGGAATATTCGCCACTCAGGTCACATATATCTACCTATTGAATTCCGATACTTCCTATGACGTATTTTTGTGTCACCGGAAATCAATGATAAGAGGATCAAACCATCTCCCGATAACATAAAAGGCGCTTGCCCATCACAAGAGCAAGCGCCAACATTTTATTGCTAATTAGCTACAAAGAGTCTTTGTCTCACGTGCGATTGCAAGTTCTTCATTTGTAGGAACAACCAAAGTTCTCACCGTTGCTCCTTCTGCAGAGAAATCAACCAAAGCACTTCTTGTGTTGTTCTTTTCGTCATCCACCTTAACCCCAAGGTAACCGAGGTAATCACAGATCTCTTTACGAACGTCTTTATTATTTTCACCAAGTCCCGCAGTGAAAACAACTGCATCCAATCCATTCATAACTGCAGCGTAAGCACCGATGTACTTAGCAACTTTCATGTGATAAACATCCATTGTCTCAATGGCTCTTTCATCACCAGAATTCACAGCATCTTCCAAATCACGGAAGTCATTGGAAATCTCAGAAAGACCTTTAACACCGGACTCTTTATTCAATACATTGATGACTTCGTCAAGGCTTAGGCGCTCTTTCTCCGCAATGAACTGAACGATAGCAGGATCAATATCCCCTGAACGTGTACCCATAGCAAGACCTTCAAGCGGTGTAAGCCCCATACTGGTATCAACGGATTTACCTCCGTCAACTGCACATACGGAAGCACCATTCCCCAAGTGACAAACAACAATCTTCATGTCCTTGATATCACGTCCTAAGAAGTCTGCTGTCTTTTGTGATACATACTTGTGTGATGTACCATGGAAGCCGTAACGACGTACTTTATGCTTTGTATAATACTCATATGGAATCGCATACAAGTAAGCTTTTGGTGGCATAGTCTGATGGAAAGCTGTGTCAAAGACCGCCACTTGTGGTACTCCAGGCATCAAATGCTTACACGCACGAATACCCATCAGGTTAGCTGGGTTGTGAAGTGGGGCCAAATCAATACACGCTTCAATGGCCGCTTCAACCACTTTGTCAATAACGATAGACTCAGAGAACGCCTCACCGCCATGAACAACTCTATGCCCAATAGCAGAAACTTCTTCCATGGATGCAATAACGCCATCTTCAGGGTTCACCAGTGAGTCCATAACAAACTTAATGGCTGCTTCATGATCCTTCATAGGACATGGCTTTACCACTTTGTCCTTGCCCGCTGGTTCATATTTGATAAAGGCATCTTCTTTGCCGATTTTGTCGCAAATCCCCACTGTAAGTGCTTCTTCATTTTCCATGTTGATTAATTGGAACTTCAAAGAAGAAGACCCACAATTCAATACTAGTACGTTCATAATTCCTCCTAAAATAACTTATTGTGCTTGAACCGCTGTAATAGCAGCCACACCGACAATGTCTTCTGCAGAACAACCTCTTGAAAGGTCGTTGACAGGTTTTGCAATACCTTGCGTTACTGGCCCGTAAGCTTCAGCTTTAGCAAGTCTTTGAGTCAATTTGTAACCAATATTCGCAGCATCAAGGTCAGGGAAAATCAATACATTCGCTTTACCTGCTATATCACTGCCAGGAGCTTTAGACGCGCCCACACTTGGTACAATCGCCGCATCCAATTGAAACTCACCATCAATCAACACGTCTGAGTAAAGTTCCTTAGCAATCTTGGTTGCTTCAACAACTTTATCCACATCAGGGTGTGATGCGCTGCCCTTAGTTGAATGTGATAGCATACCGACAATCGGCTCTTCACCAACAAGGGTCTTGAAAGACTTAGCAGAGCTGCCTGCAATGGCTGCCAATTCTTCTGCATTAGGGTTCTGAACAAGACCAGCATCTGAGAATATGAATGTCCCGTTACTGCCATAATCACAGTCCGGTACAACCATAACGAAGAAAGAAGAAACCAACTTCGTGTTAGGTGCTGTTTTCAAAATCTGAAGTGAAGGTCTAAGAACGTTAGCTGTGGAGTTAACGGCACCAGCCACCATACCATCTACATCATCCATCTTCACCATCATCACACCTAGGTACAATGGATCATTCAAAAGGATTTCTCTTGCTTTTTCCTCTGTCATGCCCTTCTTTTCTCTAAGTTCAACAAGCTTTGCTACGTATGCATCCATCTTTTCACAGTTCGCCGGATCCACAATTGTTGCACCCGAGATATCAAGCCCCTCAGCCACCTTGTTGATTTCTTCCGGATTACCTACGAGAACTACGTCACAAAAGTCCTCTTTCATAATCAATGCTGTTGCCTCTACGGTTCTTCTTTCCAGTGATTCTGGAAGCACTATGGTCTTTCTTTCCTGCCTTGCACGATCTTTAATAATGTCTATAAAGCTCAATGTAAGTACTCCTTTCCTACAGTTGGTATATGGCGGATTCCCTATAATCTGTCCACTCAAACACCCACTGCATTCGCAATGGGTTTAATACCATTATAGCTTTTTTGTACATTGTATACAACACGATTCTTCTTACGGATTGTACTTTATAAATACAATCCGTAGCGCCAGAAATCAACACCTTTTCTTAGCACCTCATACATTATAGCAGATTATCGCGCTACATAAACTACTCTATTTATGCCTATGCACAAAAACCATACACAGCATGCTCTCCATTATTCTTTTTAAGATGACGTTAAACTGTCAATCATGTTATGATAAGAGTGATTTCTTAAGCACTAAAAAAGGCTCCGTCACCAAGATGTGCCTTAACTATAAAACTTTCAAGGGAGCAACAGCCATGAATATTTGCGGTATTATCGCCGAATATAACCCGATGCACTTAGGCCACGCCTACCAGATAGAGCAGGCCATGAAAAAAACTTCTGCCGAAGGCAACATTTTAATTATGAGTGGCAATTTTGTACAGCGTGGCGAACCTGCTATCATCGACAAATACACCCGTGCCGATGCCGCGATTCAATGTGGTATCGATCTTGTTGTCGAGCTTCCAGTCTATTTCTCAACGGCCAGTGCAGAGTACTTTGCCTTCCATGCCGTCAACATCTTAGATGCCACCGGCGTTGTAACGCATCTGAACTTCGGCAGTGAGTCCGGCGACATCCACACCATAAAAAAAATGGCTGACTTTCTCTCTGATGAACCAATAGGTTACAAACACCTACTTAACCTTCGCCTGAAAGAAGGCCACTCATTTCCTGCTGCAAGACAAAAAGCAATAGCTGATTATAACCGACATCATGATTTGTTTGCTGTGGATGTACTGGGCACACTTACCGCACCAAATAATATTCTCGGCATTGAATACCTCAAAGCGCTCAATCGACTTAACAGTAACATCAAACCAACCACCGTTAAACGAATCGGTGCAGACTACCATAGTAATGATGCTTCTCTCAGCATACCTTCCGCCACATCCATCCGCCAACATCTTGCTGCGAAACAGCCAACGAGTGCCTTAGAGTCCCGTATGCCTACCCCTTCATTTCTCGGACTTAAGCAACAGATTGACTGTGGTATGGGACCTGTTTACATGGAGGACTTATACCCTTTTATACGACATCGTCTTCTCACAGAACCTGCTGCCACCCTAAGAACCTATACCGATGTCACTGAAGGTTTGGAGAATCGTCTTGCCAAAGCTGCTGTTAGTTGCTACGATTACACGTCCTTTATTGACTGCGTCTCTACTAAACGTTACACAGGTACAAGGATATCACGAGCGCTTCTCCACCTTTTCCTCGGGCATAAAAAGGAGCACTTTCAAAAGTATCACAACAGCATGGCGCCCTATTTGAAAGTCTTGGCACTGAACGAAAACGGCCAACAGATCCTGCGACAAATCAAGAAAAAAAACGAAACCTTGCCGATCATCGTCAATAACAGACAAGGCTACAAATCTCTTGATCCTATTCAGCAGGCGTGTTTTCTAGAAGATTTGAATAGTACCCTGCTATACAATCAGATCATAAATACAAAATACACGACCGCCCCCACGAACGAATACCAAACGAGAATAATTCCTGTTTAGCAAAAAAGTTCTTTCATCTTTTTAATAATGTGTTATAATTAATCTTGTAAGATTGAATTGAATATCAGGCGTCCTGATTTTCAAATATTACCAGAGAAAGCCGGTCCAACCGGCAACATAGAATACGGAGGTATTGATAATGAAACTTTTCAAATGTGAAGTATGTGGTTACATCTATGAAGCTGAAGAAGCACTGGAAGCATGTCCAAAATGTGGTGCTCCAAAGGATAAGCATGTTGTTCTTTCTGAAGAAGATGCTGATAAAGTATACAACTCAGATGAGACCAATGATATCCATATGGAACTCATCAACCTTGCTGCAGCGATGATCGAACTCTCTGAAAGAGGTATTGAGATTGACTTAGACCCAGGTTGTGTTGGTGTCTTTGAAAAAACCATCAAGCATGCATGGGAGATCAAAGGTCTTGCTAAAGCAGAGCTTCAAGGTCACATGAAAAAAGGTAAATGGTAAGAATCCATTAGGATTTTGAAAGACCGTTGCATGATGCGACGGTCTTTTTTTATTGAAGGCAACTCTTCATGATTCACTTATGTCATCAGAACTCTTAGTGAACTTATGATTTCTTCCGGTTACGACTAGTGTAATGACTTTGGGACAAACACGGAATCTATACTTAACCTCAAAAAAGCGGACCTGATAGGGTCCGCTTACTGGTTCTGCTTTTGATTATCTTTCTACTTCATATGTCCAACCCATCATGCCACCGACCATATTATATACGTTATAGCCTTGGGCCGCTAGGTATTTGGATGCGCTGGTACTTCTTCCACCACTTGCGCACACAATGACGATACGCTTATCTTTGTCTAGTTGATCCATGTTCGATGGAATTGTCTGAAGTGGTATCAACGTAGCAACAGGTATATGACCCATGGCCCACTCATACGTTTCCCTGACATCAATCACCTGTACATCTGTCTCATTCATGATCTGTTTCACATCTGCTGCGGATACATTCTTGAATCCTACTGTTGTATTCATCTTTACACCTCGTCTATTAAAATACTTGTATAAGTTTCACAAATTGCTGTATGCATACTTCTCACTACAACCACCGAGCAAACACATGTCTTAATCAACTCAGATGGTATGTACGTTTCATTTCTTATACAGCTATAATACACGATAAAAGCAAATGCGTCAATATAATATTTGAATATTACAATATACGGTTTTTTTTGCGTCAGTTACTATTTTTTTCTTTTCCTGCCGTCAATTCAGCTCTGTTGTTATACATAACTTTCACTTGCTGGCTCATATAATGCTCGAATTTTGCATAGTGGCTGTTCGCCTGTTCAATGGTATCAGACATGGCAAGTTCAACCTGCTCTAGTATCTCTTCCACATACTCATAAGCACCTGCTTTGATTTCTTTTGCCATATATTCAGCCTTTGCAAGCATCTCATCTGCTTGTTCCTTAGCCTTACGGCTAATGACATGTTCATCAACAAGTTCTGCAACCCTGGCTTCAGCTTTGCTTTCAGCTACTTGCGCCTCTTGTCTTGCTTCATCGACAATCCGCTCTTTCTCTTCCAATATCCTCTGTGAACGCTTAATCTCTTCTGGAAGTTTCAATCTTAGGTCTGTCATGAACTCATACATCACTTCCATGTCGACAATGACCTTATTAGAGAACGGCATGGTCTTGCATTCTTCAAAATACCCTTCCATCTCATCAATCAAATTCAATACATCACTCATCACTCTGCCTCCATCTCACCGTATTTTTCTTTCAGAAGCTCAGCAGTCATTGGTTCCACCAAACCCCTGATATCACCGCCAAAACGTGCTATTTCCTTTACGACACTTGAGCTTAAGAAGGAATATTCATTCCTTGTCACCAAAAATAATGTTTCAATCTCAGGATTCAATTGATGGTTCATCTGGGCCATCTGAATCTCGTATTCATAATCTGAAATCGCCCTAAAACCACGAATGATTACACCCGCATTCTCTTGTAGAACAAAATCAACCAACAGGCCACTAAAGGCTTTTATTGAAACATTGTCTATGTCACTGGTCAATTCCTGTAGATGTTTCACTCTCTCTTCAACTGTAAAAAGACTGTCTTTTCTTATATTATTAAGTACACCGACCACCAGATGATCCACCTGTTTGGCACTTCGTTTGATAATATCCAAATGTCCTTTTGTCACCGGGTCAAAACTCCCCGGATATACTGCTTTCCTCATGTAAGACTCCTATGCATGCTGTCATTCTTAAAGAGTCCTTATTTAGCTCTTATAAATGTAAACTTACAGGATTTGAACTCTTTTTCTTTATAAATCTCGTATGATTCATCCTTCAACTGAATCTCAGTTGCACTGTCGCTTTCGCAGACAATAATACCGCCTTCTTCAATAAGCGAACTTCGCAGCAGTCGATCAATGGCATCATTTTCCAAACCTTGATTAAATGGCGGATCCAGATAGATGATATCAAACTTTTGCTGTTGATCTTCCAAAGCTCCCAGAGCTTTTATATAATCATACTTCATAAGCGTTCCTTTTTCAAACAGTTTTGTAAATTCAAGATTCGTCGTTATCACCGACTGGGCTTGACGACTGTTTTCAACGAAACAAGCATAAAGGGCACCACGACTTAACGCTTCAATGCCATTAGCACCACTGCCTGCAAAGATGTCCAAAAACCTTGCACCTACCACCCGCTGATTCAATATATTAAAAACAGTTTCTTTATACCTGTCTATCGTCGGTCTAATATCGTTGCCTTCTGGCACTTTCAGCCTTATAGACCTTGCTGTTCCTGCAATAACCCGCATCTAATCACTCCTTATCACTACCGCCCTACAAAGCGATATAACTCATATATCTAGTAACATATTGATCCAACCTTAGCTTCAGATATCTGTAATCTTCTGATTCAAGAAGAGATGGATCCTCATTAATCAACTTAGCCACTTCATTGGCCTCTTTCAGGATGACGGCATCCTCCATTATATTCGCAATCTTAAAGGTAGGCAATCCACTTTGCTTAATCCCTAATAAATCTCCATGTCCTCTAAGTTCCAAATCCTTCTCGGATATGACAAAGCCATCTGTTGACTCTGTCATAATCTTCATTCTCTCCTTAGATGTCTGTGATTTAGCATCTGTCACAAGGACACAATAAGATTGATGTTTTCCCCGACCAACACGTCCTCGCAATTGATGCAACTGTGCCAAACCAAAGCGTTCAGCATTCTCGATAATCATCACTGTCGCATTTGGGACATTAATACCAACTTCAATCACGGTGGTTGATACGATAATATCGATTTCGTTGTTAACATAGGACTGCATTAGATAATTCTTCTCTTTCGGACTCAACTTACCATGAAGATATTCAACCCTAATAGATGTGGGTAAAGCGGATTTGAGCATATCTGTGTAACTGACCACATCTACAATGTCATCATCTTCTCCTTCTTCCACTTTTGGACAGACGACATAACATTGCCTGCCTTCCCCGATCTCTTTTAGCATGAATTGATTCAACCGGTCCCGATAAGCCGTCGTGACGCTATAGGTCTCAATATGCTGTCTTCCCGGTGGCATCTCATCTATGACAGAGACATCCATATCACCGTACAGAATCAACCCTAAGGTTCTTGGTATGGGTGTTGCACTCATGACAAGCACATGTGGGTAATGGCCTTTCCCTGCCAGCACTTCCCTCTGTCTGACACCAAAGCGATGTTGTTCATCAGTAATAACCAATGCCAGCCGACTGAAAGACACCCCCTCCTGTATAACTGCGTGAGTTCCTATAACAACGGACAGTTCACCATTCGCCAATTGTGCGTAGACGATTCTTTTTTGTTTCTTTGTCATTGATCCTACCAACAACCCGACTTCTATACCGTATGGTTCAAAGACTTCCTTCAAGGACATATAATGCTGCTTCGCGAGAACCTCTGTCGGTGCCATCATAGCAGTCTGATAACCGTTTTCGACCGCCAGAAGCATACCCAAGGCTGCAATGACCGTCTTACCAGACCCCACATCCCCTTGAACCAAACGATTCATATTATATGGACCGTTCATATCATCCAACATTTCTTTTAGAACACGCTTCTGTGCCCCTGTCAGTTCGTATGGCAAACAGTCATGCATAGCATCAAACAACTGATGACAGCTGAATTCAAACTGATTCTCAAGCTTTGCCTGATCGTCTCTAAAGGTCATAAGTCCCAACTGAAACAAAAGAAATTCATCAAAAATCAAGCGTCGCCTAGCTTCATTCATACTTGCTTCCCCATCAGGGTAATGGACTTGATTAATGGCAAACTCCAGGGGCATGAGCTCATATTTTTCTTTTATGTCTACAGGCAAAAAATCCCGCATCTCGCTAAAGCCAAGATTAATAGCTTCAGCAATCACCATTCGGACTTGTTTCTGGTTAAGCCCTCTTGTCACAGGGTAAATAGGCAATACTGACTTATCCTCCATATAGACTAAGTCCTTGTCACTCAGTACTTTCGGTGATGTCAATTGTCTTCGACCGAACTTTTCAACGACCTTCCCCTTAATCACCAATTCACGTCCGATGGTCATCTGTTTGGCCAGATAGGGTTGATTATACCAGACTACCTGTATCTCACCCGTCTTGTCAGCCACAAGAGTAGACAGCAACACTAACCGTCCCGTACGTCGTGTTACTGGCGACTGAATAATCTTGGCGCGTATCATGACTGCCTCATTTGTTTTTATTTGATCTATATTCGATAAACCTTTACTGATTTCATATGCCCTTGGATAGAATTCTATCATGTCACCGACAGTTTCGATACCAAGTGCCTTATAGGCGGATGCCTTCTTCGGTCCAATTCCCTTGATCGTTGTAATCGGCATACCCAGATTCACCACTCCATCACCACCTATCTGCAATATCCTATCTTTTCAGAAAAATACCCCATGCACATCCCATGGGGTATTAAATCGTTTGATTCATACTAGATTATAGCATTAGCACAAGTTCTGGTAAAGTGTTGTGATTGTCTAATCCATTGAAGAGGTCACTCTCTTGCCAACACTTAACCCCTTGGCATCTAAATCAACAATCAATTCATCACCAGCCTCCAATCCTTCTTGTACAATGGTTTCACCAATGAGTTCATAACCTAATATAACTGCTTGTTCTGTCGCTTTCCCATTTCTAATGACCATGACTGTATCCTGACCATCAACTGTATACAATGCACTATTTGGCACAGCAACCTGTTCTCCACCACTGTACACGATGAATTCTACATCAACCTCATAGTTAGCCCCATACCCAGAAGGCGCCTCTAACTGTATAAAGACAGGAACTTTTCTTTCCTCAATCCCTAGAGGCGAAATCTCCGTCACTGCATTGCTGGCAATATAATCCACATGTCCCAACGTCGTTTCATCACCGGATCTTTGATCCAGAATCAAGCGAACTTCATCGCCAATCGTCACCTCTCCAATGTCCCGAGTACTAACCGATACCTCTACATGTTTTTCACCTTCACCCTGGATAATGAAAGCTTCCTCCATCCCTGTCAATGAACCCAGCTTCTCAATAGAAACACTGTTAACGACCCCATCTATTGGTGATGTTATTTCATAGTACGAAGCTTGCACTTCCAAAGCCTTAAGGGCTGCTTTCGCACCATCAATCATACTTTCGTAATAAGCCAGCGTATGACTTAATGTATCCGCATCTAAGGCAGCGTTGATGGCGGCAATTTGTCCATTCAAAGAACGTTTGTTACCTTGATAGACATCATCACTGCCTGATTGCGTTATTTGACTCTGTAAGTAATTCACCTCGTATTGTGCAACAAGGTTTTCAACCGCTTCATATTCACTATCAGTGATTACGCCTATCCTCAGCAATTCTTTGTTTTTTTCAAGATTTTCAAGAGCCTGCTCATACAGGGCCAGACTTTGCTCCACAAGACTTACTTCCAAGCTTCTTTGTTCCTCAGTACCCGCCTGAGCATTCAATGCATACAGCTGCCCATACAAGCTACTCCTAGTCCCTTTTAGATTGGCAATGGTCACATCATATTCAACTTGGGCCGCAGCCATCTGTGCCTCATAACCTTCCAAAACACTGGTTGCTTGTTCAACTTGTAAATCAATGCCTGCGCTGTCCAAAGTTGCAAGAATATCCCCTGCTGATACACGATCGCCTTCCTTGACTTCTATGGTCGACACCTCACCAGGCACCATCGGGTAAATCACTCTTTCACCCATATCAACGATGACACCACTTTCTACAAATGTGATCTCTGATTCTTTCAATGACAACACTTCCGTTTCTACAGCCATCGGCTGTAGTGCCGAATAGACAGTATAGGCAGCCATGAGAACAACTATTGTCAACACACTGAAGATTTTAATTCGTTTTTTCATTATTCTCTCTCCTTAAGGACTTCAACCATATCCAGTCGTTTAATGGATCGTACCGTTGATAAATTCGAAAAAGCAACTGCCGCCACACACCCGATAACACCAAGCAGGTAAGCGTCCGGCGGTATTGCTGCCGGCCATGAGAAAGCATCCATGTCTACTTGGTTGATCAAACTGATGTTCAGGTACCTAGCAAACGGAATACCCAGAAGAATTCCAAAGAAGCATAGCACCCAGTATTCAAAGCTCATAATCTCTTTGACCTCACCAATCGTTAGACCAAGCACCCTTAAAGTGGCGTATTCCCTGCTTCGTTCTGACATACTTATCGCTGCCGTATTGTATATGATTGTAAAGGCAATGACAGCACCTATCCACTGCATGATATAGAACATGGCATCGTAACTGCCCATCATTTCTTCAAATAGAGCAAGTGTTTTTTGTTTGTCTTCAACTTTAACAACTTGATCACTATAAACATACAAAGAACGAACAGCCGCTATATCCTCTGAGTTAATCAACACAGATGTCACCGATTTCTTCATCCCAGCCAGATCACAAAGTAAATCCAAGTCCATATACCCGTATACACTGGTTGCTTGAACAACTACATCGCTGATATACAACTTAATATCCTCGTCGAAATAAGGGCTGGAGGCGTAGATGTAATCTCCTTTTTTCACCCCTAGATTATTAGCAGTAATCTCAGTCAAGGCCAAACCTTCATCCGACGGCTGATAGTTGATATGAAGATTATCATCATATATCTTGTACAAGTACGCGTCATCGTCTATACCAACAATGTATGTACCCATCTGTTCATGCCCTTTGTGGAGCATTACCGGCAACTCAAGAATTCCTTCTGCGTAGTCAATCGGTTCTTGGTGCAATGCCTCCTGAACCGCTTGTTCATATGAAACCATCTCCTCAAGTACAATCTCCGCGTCGTACTTGAGTACGTTGGTGAATTGATTAAAGAACATCGAATCCATTAACCCTGTCATCACACCCACCATCACAATAATGCTGAAAGAAAAAGTAATGCCGATGATAACAAAGCCTGACCGAACCTTATTCCTGACAATATTCCTTACTGCCATATACCCTCTAGAAGTCAGCAAATGTCTCAACAATGGCAAAGCATGGGTAATATCCTTCTTAACCGCTTTGGGTGGTTTGGGCCTCATGGCATCAGCCGGTCTTAAACGCACCACATGCCTTGCCCCAAAATAAGAACCAATACCTCCCCCAACAATCGACCAAAAACCACCTATATAAAAATAACGAAAATCTTTTACTATAGGTTCAATTGGCAATTTGTAATATGCCAGGTAGATGTTCATGTATGGCGTCATACTAAGATAACTGATGCCTAATCCTATCACCGCACCTACAATCCCAGTAAAAAGACCATAGGACACATAGTGGAAGAGGACTGTCCATTTTCCGTAGCCAAAAGCCTTTAGTATACCGATTTGAGTCCTGTCTTGCTCAATGATCCGTCGCATCATCAGATAAAGTACAACTGCCGACATCCCAACAAAAGCCATGGGAATCGTCGTTGACATGGACTTGCCACTGTCAATTTCTTGTTCCATCATTGCATAACTGAACAAATCCTCTTTCTCATATAGGCTGATCAGATCATATTTTTTTAAGGCATAAGTCAGCTCATCTTTTACATCTTCATAGGTATAGCCTTCTTCAAACATGAATGTCAAGTCATTATAGACACCATCCCTGCCCAAAATTGTCATAAGAAAATCCTCCTCGACATAAGCAATATTGTACTTTGTCGTATCGGAAAAAAGTTCACCTTCATTCTCAACAATATAGACATACTCTGGGGAATAAACACTGCCTTTAATGGTGAAGTCAAAAGTCCTTTGATTTACCAGTAGGGTAATATCATCACCCAAGCTATAACCACCACCATTATAGAAGTCAACACCTACAAGCACATCATTGATATCAGCGATGTCTTCCCCAGTCAGATCATAGGCATTCAACTGCTCATTGTTGTTACCCACTTTAGTTGAGATCAACTTAAGTCTTGCCACTTCCGTTTCATCTTCATATACGACTCGACTTATGCCGACGACCCGGCCATCCACCTGACGAATGCCCTCTATTTCCTCAAGTTTTCCCAAATCAGACTTAGGGATCTGTGCCACTGAAGCAAAGGCATCTGCCAACCTTTTTTCAATGTAATAAGCATCTTTTGATTTATCAATTTCAATCAATGCTGTATTCATGACCGTATAAGTCCACACACCAATAGCCATAAGAATAATGCAGGAAATATATGACCTTTTGTGACGCATCATCGAGCGAATCGCTTTTTTTAAGAGTATCACCAGCTCACCTCTTCAGGTTCCAATGGATGATCATTGACAACAACATGGTCGATGACACCATCACGTACATGAAATACTCGATCTGCCATATCACCAATCGACCTATTATGGGTTATGACCGCTACAGTCTTCTTATAATTCTGAGAAAAGGATTTTAGCACCTTGAGCGCTCCAATACCCGTCGACAGATCAAGAGCACCTGTCGGTTCATCACAAAGTAGAATATCCGGATTTTTAGCCAAAGCTCTTGCAATGGCAATCCTTTGTTGTTCACCACCGGATAACTGTGATGGGAAATGCCCACCACGTTCACCCAAACCAACTTCGTCCAACAGTTCGTCTACATCAATGGGGTCATCAGACAACTCTGATGCAAGGAGAATATTCTCTCTCGCCGTTAGGTTAGGCACTAAATTATAGAACTGAAATACAAAACCAATAGCCGAACGACGGTATCTTGTCAGAAGCTTCTCGTTTAACTTCTCCACATTGGTCCCTTTATACACCACTGTACCATCCGTCGGCGTATCAATCCCACCAATAATGTTCAGGATTGTACTCTTGCCTGACCCACTTGGGCCAAGAATCACGACAAATTCGCCATCATAGAACTCAAGATCAACCCCGCGAAGGGCATGCACCACCACTTCACCCATATGATACTCTTTGGTCAATCCACGCACTTCCAATATCTTATCCATAAGTACCTTCTCCATAGCGTCATAAATTCTTATATTCCAATCTTAACACCACCGACCACTCCAGTCAATGCCACCACCAAGCCAATTTAATGATAAAACATAATCTCCATAAATCACAACGCCCCATTTTCTATGCAAGGAAAACTTCGTATGAAAAAACACCACTTTAGCAATGAGCACTCTTTGTTTTAAAACAGCCAACATACTCAACCGAAGGTTCATAACGGAACCGACCAAGACCGGGGACCTCACCCTCAAATTAAGAGCTCCCCTTAACGCGCAAAAAGACAGCCGCACAAAACGACTGCCCTTTTAAGATGGCTTAACACCAACCACTATTCAACTGAAACAATATAATAATACAAAGGCTGCCCACCATAATGGACCTCCACTTCACAATCTTCAAAACGTTCTTCAATATCCTCTGCCAATGCCGCAGCAGTCTTCTCGGATACATCCTCGCCGTAATAGATTGTGACAAGTTCACTATCCTCATCAATCAAATTCTCAAATAAGGTCATAACAGCATCATCAAGATCTTTGTCGACGGCACAAATCTTACCATTAGCAATACCCAAAATATCACCTTCTGTAATCTTTTGATCATCAATTACCGTATCTCTTACAGCGAAAGTAACCTGACCAGACTGTACATCATCCATGGATTCAATCATCGCTTCTTCATTCTCCATAGGCGTCTGAGATGCCTCATAGCTGATCATCGCATTAATCCCCTGTGGAATGGTCGTTGTTGGTATAACATGAATCACTTTGTCTTCAACAATATCCTTCGCCTGTTGTGCCGCTAGAATAATGTTCTTATTATTCGGAAGTATATAGACATCTTTGGCATGAACCTGTCCGACAGCTTCAAGAATGTCCTCAGTGGAAGGGTTCATCGTCTGACCGCCTTCGACTATGTAATCCACACCAAGACCTCGGAAGATCTCTGTCAAACCAGAACCTACAGAGATGGCAACAAAGCCATAATCCTTCATCTCTTCTAGAGGTTGTGCCCCATTAACCCCAAAGCTAATTTCCTGGTCGGTCACAAGCCGATTGGCATGTTCTTCACGCATATTGTCAATCTTCATGTTGGATAATTCACCAATCGCCAAACCTTTTTGAATAGCAACTCCTGGATCATTGGTATGTACATGAATCTTGATGATATCTTCGTCCGCTACAGCCACAATGGAGTCGCCGATGGTCCCTAGAAAAGTTCTAAGAGCGACGGCTTCACGTTCACTTTCAAGGTCACCTTTCACATTGATGATAAACTCCGTACAATAGCCAAATTTGATGTCTTCAGGTGATTGTTGCAGCACCATTCCAACCTCAGCAGAAGTACTGTCGTCGACCTCAAATTCAATGGTATGATCCTCACCGGCCTCAAGTGCCATGTAAGCACCCCTAAGAACATACATGAGGCCTTGCCCGCCTGAATCGACGACGCCTGCCTGCTTAAGCACCGGTAATTGCTCAGGTGTGTATTGAAGGGTGGCTTCACCATGTTCAATCACTTTGGCAAACGCCTCCAAAATATCCTCAGTCTCTTCTGCAACTTCTACTGCCTTCTCACCAACTTCACGAATCACCGTCAGTATCGTGCCCTCTTTAGGTTTCATAACCGCTTTATAAGCCGTTTCCGCACCTTTTTGAAGTGCCATAGCCAACACCATACTATCCAGTTCATCATGATTCTGTATCTCTTTGCAGACACCTCTGAAAATCTGAGATAAAATAACGCCTGAATTTCCTCTGGCCCCTCTTAAAGAACCCGAAGAGATTGCTTTGGCTATTGCCGCCAAGTCATCAGAGTCTGCTTTTTGGACTTCTTTGACTGCCGCAAGTATGGTCAAAGTCATATTCGTCCCTGTATCACCATCCGGAACTGGAAACACGTTCAGTTCATCCACGTATTTCTTCTTTGATTCCAGATATTTTGCACCCGCAATAAACATGCTTTTCAGCATCTTCGGGGAAATGTTCTCGTATGTCACTGGATTGCCTCCTTAGTCCTTACTATTCATCCACACGGACACCTTCGACAAATATGCCGATGTGACCGACTTTCAGTCCAGAGAATGTCTCAAGCTTGTATGCCACAGTACTAATCATATTATCTGTGACCGCTTTAATGTTAACACCATACTCGATGATGATATGAAGCTCAATATGAATGATATTCTCTTCGACTGTCAAACTGATGCCTTTAGTGATGTTATCACCACGCAGGAGTTTGGCAATACCACTTGTGACATTCACCATAGCCATACCAACAATACCATAACACTCTACCGCTGTGACACCGGTGACTTTTGCCAGCACCTCATTATCAATGGTTACTTCGCCGTAACCGGTATTGAATTTACCGACCATCGAAACGCCTCCTTTTTTTAAGATTCCCCAGAACTTCTCCGCTTTCGCCCCAAAGCCTCGTCAAAGTCTGTTCTAAAAATCGTGAATTCATTTCCGAGCAAATTTGTTTCACGACACTGATTATCATTATACCATCTTTTTTTTGACTTTTGTACTGGTTTTAAAGCATTTTTACAAATCTCCCATTATTTTTTTGAACTTACGCTTGCAATACCTTTTGTTTTTTGTTAGAATTGATTTGTTGTGACGGCATGAATATGTAATCTTCATGTGTTACCACATAATGTATAGATTTAATATTAAGGAGGTGCTTTCATGGCTAAATGTGCAATCTGTGATAAAGGCGTACACTTCGGTAACGCCGTATCCCATTCACATAGAAAATCCAGCAAACAATGGAAACCTAACATAAGAACTGTTAAGGCTATTGTTGAAGGTCAAAGCAAAAAAATCCACGTATGCTCCAAATGTCTTCGTTCAGGCAAAGTAGAACGTGCGTAGAGAAACGTAATAAAAAGAGCCCCTAGCAAAACTCGGTCGACAGAGATTTGCTAAGGGCTTTTTTATTATAACACTTCATCCATAATTGTTCTGATTCTTCTTAAATCCCCATCTTGTAATAAAGATTGATCACCAAATATTCCCGATAAATTCAACCACCATATAGGTGATATAGAAGTATCATCGTCAATCTCGGAAACAATTGACCGCCAATATAGCAATGAATGTTCCCCCATCATTGATAGAATGTCTCCAAAGCCGCAGACCACCGATTTGCCAACGATGCTCATCTCTTCCATAACTGCCTTTCTATTGGCACCCATACCGCTTTTTAAGATGTAAATGATATTGCCACGAAATTTATCGTACTCACCAACAGCCACAAAACCATAAGTCATTTCCTTGATTAAGTAACGCAGACTATTGTTTTTTACCAATATGCTGTGCTGTTCATATATCGGGTTCATCTCACCTATCCTCCTCATAAAGCCATACCTTATTATGACCGATGAATTTAACAGGTTGCTAACAATAATATTAAAATCAGATGTCAAATGAAGCATGATCCGTGTCAATCATTACTCTGAATGACCAACAACTTCCCATCAGAAAAAGATAAATGACATTCTTCATCCAGAATCTCATTACTGATGGCATAGCTGCTCTCTCTGTAAAGGCTTGCCTCCTGCAATTGATAGGCAACACCTGACAAGTCGACGCATGAGACAATTGTCGTTAGTGGCAGTAGAGATAGGTAATTATAACCATCTTTTTGAATTCTCATATTTTTTTTCGCCATGAAAAGTCGATTGGTTCTGTTTACGATTGTTAGGTCAATCGCCTCCGCATACTTACTGAGCAGCATCATATTCGCGACAGTATGATCCATACGAGTCCCCGTAGCTCCTAGAATAACGCCTTCATCCACACCACGTTCAATCATCATCTCTATAGCAAGCCCAGCATCCGTATCATCTTTTTCCGGGTTGAATGCCACTTCATCCACCCCTTGCTCTCTAAAGTAATGCAACGCTCTTTCATCACACGAATCAAAATCCCCCAGGAGAATATCCGGCTGTTTTCCAATCACCCAAAAAGGATTCATACCACCGTCGACTGCAACGATGATATCCCATGATTCTTTCAATATATGAAGAAGCTGGTCGCAATCAACACTGCCACCAGCCACCATCAGTCCTCTACTCAAAGTCAAGTTCCTTCAACTTATTCTTATAGGCAACCGTCGTCTCATAGATATTTTCTTGACCGAACACAGCCGAACCGGCCACAAAGACATCCACACCCGCCTTGGATACCACCTCTAAATTATCCATCGAGATGCCGCCATCAATTTCAATTTCATAATTGTACCGCTTCTCTTCTCTTATAGATTTCAATTGACGTACCTTATCTAATGAACTAGGTATGAATTTCTGACCACCGAATCCAGGTTCAACAGACATTACCAGTACCAAATCAACCATCGCCAGATAATTTACGACATCCTCTACCGGTGTCCCTGGCTTTAAGGTTATGCCCACTTTTTTACCTGTCGCCTGAATTGCTTTCAACGTTGCCAACGGGTTCTCGGCTGCTTCTACATGGATGTTGATCAAATCCGCCCCTGCCTCTGCGAATTCTTCCACATATCGTATCGGTTCAGTCACCATAAGGTGCACGTCCAAGAACGCTTCTGTTGCTTTGTTAATTGATTTTATTACAGGCTGTCCCAAGGATATATTCGGGACAAAGGTACCATCCATGACATCAACGTGAATATAATCCGCTCCGCCTTTGACAACTTCGTCAATCTGAGCGCCAAGGTTGGCAAAGTCTGCTGCTAGTATCGATGGTGCTAATTTGTTCATAATAAATTCCTCTACAATAGTCAATAATAAATCGGCCATGCCGAATGGTTAGCTAATAAAAAATGATACAACTCAATCAATACTTCTTGATGGACTTGAGTTCTCCCATTAATTGGGTATAACTTTGGTACCTTGTGTCGGATATTTCACCATTCTCAACCGCCTGCTTGACGCCGCAGTCCGGCTCACTCATATGATTACATCCATTAAAGCGACATGTAGGTTCGAATTTCTCAAACTCGATGAAATAATATTTGAGGGCTTCCGGTTCTATGTGCTCGATACTAAGTGAGGAAAAACCTGGTGTGTCAACCACATAAGAATCATCATGAAAACTAATCAGTTCCGCATGTCTTGTTGTATGCTTTCCACGGCCAATCTTCTCACTGACAGAACCGGTCTCTAGAACCATTTCATCCTGAATCAAATTCAATATGGATGACTTACCCACACCAGAAGGACCTGCAAAGACATTGGTCTTACCATAGAGTGCATTCTTCAATTCGTCAATGCCATGCCCCTCAATTGAGCTAGTGGTAAAGACCTTATAGCCCGTATGCTCATACTTCTCTATGATATCATTCACTTGGTCTTCATCCAGAATATCTACCTTGTTAAAACATACGACAGCATCTATATCTTTTTCTTCGATCATAACAAGAAAACGATCCAGCAAATTGTAATTAGGCGCCGGCTGAGTCACCGCAAATACGATGACTGCCTGATCAATATTAGCAACGGTCGGCCTGATCAGATAGTTGTTTCTATCCTGAATTTCTTCAACATTGCCCACCTTTTCGTCCTCATCCACCACATGGATGATTACATTGTCACCAATAAGTGGTTTGATTTTTTCTTTTCTGAATATTCCTCGCGCACGGCATTCATAGACACCACGCCCAGGAACATGTACATAATAAAAACCGCCGATACCTTTTATGATTTTACCTGTCACTGACCATTCTCCTCTGTAAACACAACGTTGTCTTTGTATTCCAATACATTGTCCTTATACACCTCATATACAGCTCTACCAAGACCGGTAACAGGTATGAGTATCTGTGGATCAAAATCCTCATGACCTACCAGACCTTCATAAACAATCTCTGTAGTATCATCTTCACGAACTAGAGCCACCTTTAGAGACACCGTTGACTCCGATGGCCCTAATATATCATTGACAATAATTGTCTTTGTCACTTCCTTAATTTCTTTACCCAGACTAATGGTCATATCAATAACATAGCCTTCTTTCACTTCTGTCCCTGGCACTACCGTCAAGGCAATAACGCTACCTTCTGGTATGATATCATTATAGGACTCAGTCAACCCATCACCAACTGTCAATCCTGCGATTCTCAACTGACTTGATGCCTCTTCAAAGGAAAGTCCACGAACATCGGGTACTTCAACATACCTGTCTTCCTTACCTAAGCTAACAATAATGGTTACTTCAGCGCCTTTTTCAAGTTGCGTTGATGCTTCAGGGTATTGACCGATAACAGAACCGACCGGGACGATGTTGTCATATTGTCTGTCAATCACCGCTGTCAGGTTACTGTTTTTCACCAATTCTTCCGCAACTTTATAAGTCAGCCCTGTCACATCCGGTGTCATGTATAATTGCTTCCCTTGACTGACAACGACATAGATTGTGGTACTTTCAGCAACCTCTGTACTCACTTCAGGAAACTGATCAATAATCACATCCTTAGGATAGGCATCATCGTACCTTGTCTCTTCTATCTGATAGGACAGCTCAAGGACGCCAAGAACACTGCCCGCTTCATCAAGGGACAGACCAACCACATCTGGTACATTGATTTTCTGTGGGACAATCTGATCGTAAAATAGATTGAACAGGACACTCACCAGCAAGGCAACCGCAACCACCGCAGCAACAATACCGCCGATGATAGCAGTACGCTTGGAATTACTGTCTAGTGGTGCCACTTCGTCTGAGTCATCCCATATCTGACGCATCTGACTTTCATCCATCACCATTGTGTGAGCATTCACATCAATACTGTCTATGGATACAAAAGATTCATCTGGGAAGTTATTTGCCCTTCGCAGATCCTGCAGCATCTGAGAAGCACTGCGATAACGTTGCTCTGACTTCTTCATCGTTGCTTTACGGATGATTTGTTCAAGGTTGTTATCCACTTCTTTATTATTGTCTTTGATATTCGGCAAATCATCATGAATCTGCTTTAAAGCAACAGCCACAGCAGAATCCGCTTCGAAAGGCACCTGACCTGTTATCATCTCATACATGGTGATGCCTAACGAGTAAATGTCGCTTTGCTCATTGGAATAACCGGACTTTGCCTGTTCCGGTGGTATATAATGAACTGAACCTGACGCCATATCCGTTGCCGGTATCGTCGCCCCGGTTGCTACACGAGCTATACCAAAGTCCGTCACTTTAGCGCGCCCATCTTTCGTCATCATGATATTCTGAGGCTTGATGTCCCTATGAATAATATGATTATTATGAGCGCAGTCAAGCGCTGATGCCATACAAGCACCAATTCTCATTGTTTCTTCATTGGTCAGGCTGCCATGGCTTTTGATATATTCTTTCAGCGTCATGCCGTCCAGATACTCCATAACAATATAATGATGATTGCCATCATTACCTACATCATAGATATTAACAATATTGCTGTGAGACAGAGATGCTGCTGCTTGAGCCTCTACTTTGAATTTCTTGACGAATTCCTCATCATAAGAAAACTCATCCTTCAGTACTTTAACAGCGACGAAACGGCTTAGTTTAAGATCCGTCGCTTTATACACGGTGGACATGCCTCCAGTACCAATTTTCTCAACAATCTCATAACGGCTGTTTACGACAGTGCCTAATTGAATCATTGTCCCACCGCCTCTCCAAGGTCGATGAGGATCAATGTCACATTATCCTTGCCACCATTCTGTATTGCAGCATCTCGTAATGTGACAACAGTTTCTTCTAAACCATCTGACTGTCGAATGATTTCATGAATCTGAGTGTCTGTCATCATCTTGGTTAGCCCATCCGAACAAACGAGGCCGTAGGTAATGGCTTCAATATCCACTTCAAAAAAGTCCATGGACACCTGATTTTCTACCCCTAAGGCTCTTGTAATCATGTTTCTGTCAGGGTGATGGTACTTCTCAGTCTCAGAAATATGCCCCGCCCTGTAAAGCTCTTCCACAACAGAATGGTCCACAGTGATTTGCTCCATGACATCGCCAATTGCATAAAACCTACTGTCCCCTACATTACCTACGTAAAGGGCATCATCAAAAGCAGACATGAATACGATCGTTGTACCCATGCCCCTTAACTCTGTATTTGCCACCCCATCATCGTACACTAGGGCATTGGCATAATTGACCGCCTCTTGGAACACACTTTGAATGTCCGTACGGTCCTTTGTACCAGATATATATTCAACCAGATAACGCACCGAATTCCTTGAAGCCACATCTCCAGCATTATGGCCACCCATACCGTCAGCAACGACATACAGATTCGGCAAGCAGCCAACAGGACTGTCGCTTCTGAAAAACTCATCTTCATTGACTTGTCTGACCAGTCCCCGGTCAGTTATTCCATAAGAGATCATCTGCATTACTCTCTTTCATTATAATTTCATCCGACATTATTGTAACACAATTCGTCCCGTTAAATAAAAAAATCCGCCGATCAGTTTAATTGGAAACCTCTCTATCCCGTTTACGTAACTGACCACAAGCTGCATCTATTTCACTTCCCATAGCACGTCTAACAGTCGCCTCAATGCCACGCTTATTCAATGTTTCTTGAAACTGTCTAACAGCTTTCGCACCGGAAGTAAAGAGCCCAACTTCTTCCACGCTGTTTACCGGAATCAAATTCACATGACACCTGAATTTCTTAGCTTTAAGACGGTCCGCCAATCTGTTGGCTTCATCCACAGAATCATTAACCCCAGCGATTAAGGCATACTCAAAAGTAATGCGACGGCCAGTCTTATCGAAATAGACCTGACAGGCATCCAGCACCTGATCAATTGTATATTTCTTCGCTATAGGCATGGTTCTTTGACGGACCTCGTCATCACTGGCATGTAGTGAAATGGCCAATGTTATTTGTAATTTCTCTTCTGCTAACTTAAGAATGGCTGGAACCAGACCGCATGTGGATAAGGTTACATGCCTCTGACTCAAATCCTTGCCATCACCATCCGTTAGCAATCGTATAAATTTAACACTCTGCTCATAATTGTCAAGAGGTTCACCTGTGCCCATCAAAACACAATGTGAAATCCTAGCACCAGTGTCGGATTCAATTTCATATATCTGTCCAAGAATCTCACCCGTTGTCAACTGTCTATCGAGACCAAGGAGACCAGAAGCACAGAATGTACAGCCCATACGACATCCTGCCTGCGTCGATACACAGACGCTGTTCCCATGGTCATATGGCATGAACACACTTTCAATCCGCTGTCCATCCTGAAGCTCAAACAAGTATTTTCTAGTACCGTCATTTGACGATGATAAGCATGTAACAATCTTGACACTTGCAATATAAGCTTCTTCTTTCAGCTTTGTACGAAGGGCTTTAGAGATATTCGTCATCTGATCAACTCGGGAAACACCTCTTTTGTGAATCCATTCATAGATTTGCTTGCTTCTGAACTTTTTTTCACCAAGCATCACCATGAATGCCTCTAATTCTATAGCATCCATGGATCTTAAATCTCTCTTATTCATTTATTTCTTCCTTCTAAGTTTGGCAATAAAGAAACCATCATTCATGCCAGATGTCGGCATCAAATGGACCATACCATCTTCACCGGCATAAGGACCTTCAATCAGCTCCAAGGTGAATGTATCGTGATGATCCAAGAACCACCTGACATTCTCCTCGTTCTCTTGAGGGACTATTGTACAGGTACTGTACATCAACACGCCACCAGGCTTCACGTATTGTTGGACATTCTCAAGAATACTTCTCTGAATCTCGGCCAAATCATTGATTTTGTCCATATCCATATGCCACTTGATGTCTGGTTTTTTTCGAATGATGCCAAGACCTGAGCACGGAACATCAGCAATGACCATATCCGCAGACATCACCAGACTTTCATCCAACACCGCCGCATCTTGTACCTTAGTAAGTACGTTATCCAAACCAAGACGTTGGATATTTTCATTGATCAACATAATCTTCTTATCTGAAACATCGTATGAGCGAACCAGACCTTGATCACCAATAAGAGCGGCTACATGAGTGGTCTTCCCACCCGGGGCGGCACATACATCCAACACTTGCTGCATCCATGGTTCCACACCAATATGTCCTACCAGCATTGAACTCTCATCCTGAACTGTAAAGAGCCCTTCTTTGAACGTATCCATTGTTTCTAAGCTGTCAATACCGCTTAGATATGCTGCATACGGTAGCCAACGACCTGACGTCATATCAATCGATAACTTCTTCAGTTCCGAACCAAGATCATCCAAATCCACTTTCTTTTCGTTTACCCTAATTGTCAAAGGTGCCTCTTCATTGCTGACAGAGAGAAAAGACTCAATAACATCCAGGCTGTAATCCCTTAACAAACGCTCAATCATCTTGGCGTCAAAAGAGTACTTGACAGACAAATACTGAACAGCATCTTTGTTCTTATCCGGCAATTGGATATCGTGTAGTGAACGTGAAATATTTCTTAACACACCATTGACGAAACCGGACAGACTATGCATTTTTCTTTTCTTAACCAGCTTAACCGCTTCATTGCAAACAGCACTCTGCGGTATATTTTTCATAAAGAGCAATTGATATACCGACAAACGCATAATATGACGAATGGCCGGTTTCATCTTCCTGACCTTTACCTTACTGAATTGATTGATGACATAGTCAAGGTATATTCTATTCTCTAAAACGCCAAAGACAACCTTCTTGATGAAGCCTCTTTCCTGTTTAGTTAGCTCAAGGGCTTCCGTCTGATCTTTGATGGCATCATGAACAAAGATACCTTCAAACTCAATGCTATCCAGTATCTTTAATACAAGCCATCTTAAGTTCATCGCCTTCTACCTCGAGACAAAACGATGAATCTGATCAAGTTGCCTAGCGCCACCGCTGCCGCCCCAACATAAGTCAAAGCCGCTGCATCTAGTACTTTTTTGGCAGATGTCACCTCATCTCTTGCCAAGTATCCTTCTTCTTCAAGAATAACCATAGCACGAGAAGACGCATTGAATTCCACTGGCAAAGTCACCACATGAAAGACAACAACAGCGGTAAACATCACTATCGCCAGTTGCAGAATATAATAACCTATCGTACCTTGCCCCGACATGGCACCTAAGAAAATACCTAAAAAAGCTAAAGGTGTCGCAGTTCTATTAGCAAAACCCACCGCCGGCGCAATACTATGACGTACTTTCAAGTAAAAATATTCTTGCTCATCCTGAATGGCGTGGCCACATTCGTGTGCCGCTATACTGAGCGCCGCTAAAGACCGACTGCCAAAGACACCTTCCGATAGGCGTACCACCTTATCCTTAGGGTCATAATGATCCGTCATAGTTCCACGAATCGGCTCAACTTTAACATGATAAATACCGTTTTTCCTCAAAATCATCTGGGCTACTTCAGCACCAGTATAACCTCTGCGGTTAGATACTTTACTGTATTTACTATAGGCACTTTTCACTTTTTGCTGAGCATACATTGCCAACAAGAACGCCGGCAAGACAAAAATCATACTGCCATAATAACTAAACATTCCATCACTCCTGTCAAACCACCATTGGCTTGGCGGTTATCTTTTATAAAAGGTATTTTTACGGGTTACTTGTCGTTCGGTATCTGACTGAGGATACTACCCGCCGTCAACTTATAACCTCTCAAAAAATCACATGCATTCATACGTTTTTTACCCTGTAGTTGCAGTTCTCTTATCGCAATAACATCTTCACCACATTGAACTGTGAAATAATCTTCTCCCACAGATATAATAGTGCCTGGTATAGCTTTACTTTCAGGCATGGTAACCACATCACCTGACCATATTTTCAGCATCTTCCCATCCATGTATGAATAGGCACTTGGCCAAGGATTAAGACCCCTAATCAAACGTTCGATGGTCACCGCTGACTGCTTCCAATCGATGTTACCCATCTTTTTATCAAGCATAGGAGCATAGGTTGCTTCTTCATCATTCTGAGGTGTTCTAATTAATCTGCCATCTTCAAGTTGTGCCAGCGTCTTGAGAACAAGAGGACCGCCAATATTAGATAGCTTAACAAACAGTGAACCACCTGTTTCTTTATCGTCTATGGCGACCTCCTCCTTTAGGAGCATATCACCGGTATCCATTCCAACATCCATCATCATTGTGGTTACACCTGTGACAGCATCTCCATTTATGACAGCTTTTTGTATTGGTCCGGCACCTCTGTACGCCGGCAATAAGGATGCATGGATGTTAACACATCCGTATGAAGGCATATCTAAAAAGCTCTTAGGCAGGATCTGACCAAAAGCGATAACTACAGCCACGTCAAAATCCAACGTTGCCATTTCTTCAAGAAAGGCTTGGTCTCTTACTTTAATTGGTTGATAAACTTTCAGACCGTGACGCATAGCAGCTTCTTTCACCGGTGTCGGCTGAAGTTGTTTGCCTCGCCCTTTTGGTCTGTCCGGTTGAGATACCACCCCAACCACTTGATGTTCTGATGCCACCAGGGCTTCTAAAGTGGACACCGAAAAATCCGGTGTTCCCATAAATAATATCTTCATAGCATTTCGCTTTCCATTTCTGTCAAAGACGCTTAACCTCAAAACCACTGTTCATGCTTTAAGACATCGGCGAATCTTCTAATCTACTGCTGCACTTCCAAGTTCTCAGCTTTGTCTATATAAAGAACACCTTCAAGATGATCATACTCATGGCAAATTGCTCTAGCATAGAATTCTTCTGCATCAATCTCAAATTCATCACCATTGACATCAAGAGCCTTGACATGAACTTTGTACGGTCTTAATACGTCGCCTTGTTTACCAGGAACACTTAGACATCCTTCAACGCCAAACTGCTCCCCTTCTTCTTCTGTGATGATTGGATTGATAAATACCATCGGTCCTTCTCCAATATCCACAACAAAAATCCTTTTTAACAAGCCCACTTGTGGTGCGGCCAGTCCAACGCCATTACTCTCATACATTGTTTCAATCATATCCTCGACAATGCCTTTTATTCGATCCGTCACTTCTTTAACATCCTTTGAACGTTTTCTTAGGATGTCATCCCCTTCAATCCTCAGTTTTCTGAGAGCCATGTTACAGTTCCTCCTTTTAATAGGACATCATCGGATTAATGTCCATTGTAATCGTCGCAATATTTCGGTGATCTTCATCTCTTTTAAACTGATAAAGGATATCCGCCAGTTGGGTCAATGCTTTGTAACTCCCTGACTTAATATAGATCACCCTACGGTATGTATCATTCACTTTTGATAATGTCGCCGGAGATGGTCCTAAGACATCCAACTTACCTGCAACCTCATATTGTGATAATCTGTCTTTTATTTTATAACTTAGCCGTATGATATACTTTTCTTGTTTCGCTGTCAACATCACCAACATCATGTGCCTGAAAGGTGCATAACCAAGCATCTCCCGATAGGCGATTTCATTACGATAGAATCTATCATAATCCTGATTCGCAGCACACTGAATGCTATAATGATCCGGTGTATATGTCTGAATGTAGGCGACGCCTTTTTTATTACCACGCCCAGCCCTTCCAATGACTTGCGTCAACAGTTGAAATGTCCGTTCAGATGACCTGAAATCATTGGTATAAAGAGACATATCCGCGGCCAACACACCGACGACAGTGACATTATCAAAGTGGTGTCCTTTTGCCACCATTTGAGTCCCTAGAAGAATATCGGCTTTTCTCTTACCAAACTCATCCAGAATCTTTTGATGACCATGCTTACCTGAAGTGGTATCATAGTCCATCCTCAAAACTTTAGCGCCTGTAAAAGTCTTGGTCAGAAGGTCTTCAATCTTCTGGGTTCCCACACCAAACTCTCTAATATGGACCGATCCGCAATTAGGACATGCCTCCACCATCGGCTGACTGTCACCACAGTAATGACAAAGCAGTTGATGCTTGAACTTATGATAGTTCATGGGTACATCACAGTGATGACACTTAACGACATGACCACACTGCCTACATGAGACAAATTTGGCGTAGCCTCTGCGATTAAGGAGGAGTATGACTTGCTCTCCTCGTTCTACAGCCTCCTCTATGCCCTCTTTTAGAGCTTTGCTGAAGGGTGTTCGATTACCATTCGATAATTCCTCACGCATATCAACAGTCACAACCTCCAAAGGTTCAGAAGCAGCTGCTCTTTGACTTATTGGCAAGTAAGTGTATTGACCTTTAAAGCTCTTATATCTGCTTTCCACCAACGGCGTTGCAGAACCCAGCACTACTGGACATTGATGTTGATGCCCTCTGTAAACAGCAACTTCTCTGGCATGATACTTCGGCGGCATCTCTGACTTGTAAGTTATCTCATGTTCTTCATCTATAATGATAATCCCCAGATTATCAAAGGGCGCAAACACTGCCGACCTTGGACCTATCATGATTCTTAGTTCCCCGTCTTTGGCAAGACGCCACTGATCAAATTTTTCACCGTCCGACAATCTAGAGTGCATGATGCCCACAACATCACCAAAGCGCTCGATGAATCGCTGCATGGTTTGAGGCGTCAAGCCAATCTCTGGGATTAGAACGATTGCAGACTGACCTAGCGCCAATACTCTCTCAATCACCTGCATATATACTTCTGTTTTACCACTGCCTGTAACACCATGAAGCAAGAACACTTCAGGCAAGTGTTGAATTACGGCTTGATTGATGGCTTCAATAGCTTCTAGCTGTTCATCATTCGGCTTAAGATTCTTTGTCACAGCATAATCTTCAACATCATATGGCAACCGATACGCTTGCTCAAATACCACTTTAACGATGTTCTTTTTAATCAGTGTATTAAGATTACCTATACTCGCTTCAGCATTCTCAAGGAGTGCCTTTTGGGATATGTACGGTTGATGCAGCAATACTTCCAACAACCTCATGCGTGCCGCAAACCTTAGCTGTCCATCCAAAGAAGTCAGTTCATCATAGAGGGTTTCATTAGTGACATTCACTTGAATGAAGCGCTCTTTTTTACTTTTCACATCCGGTTGTGTCGGCATCAATGACTTAAGTGCTGTCTGTAAAGTACAGGTATATCGATCGCTCATCCAGACAGCAAGCTCAACCAGCTTTTGTTCATACGTCACTTCTTCATAGACACGATGTATGGGTTTCACTTTGCTTGGATCGAAATCCACTTGATCCTTGATAGATATGACATATCCCTTAATCAACCGATTGCCTTTGCCAAAAGGAATCTCTACAACGGCGCCGGGCGCCACTTGATTCTCCATTGTCTCAGGAATAGCATAGGAAAAAGTTCGCTCCAAGTTCTTTATGGATATGTCAATGATAATTTCTGCGTATCTTACTGCCATCCTATGACCAACTTCTCCCTGAAAAAACAATTGGCCGGCAAACACCGACCAACTGAACTTCACTCATTATTCAATATTGATGTCGATGGATCCTTCATACAGCTCATGTACTGCGTTTGACAATGGCCTTGGCCACTGTTCTTTTGTTCTTGGTTGTGCACCATCGATGATTTGACGTGCTCGTTTGGATGTTGCAATTACTATGGAGTAACGACTTTTAAGTGTAATATCGTCGTTTCTTGCGTTGACCTTCTCCATAAGGTCTGAATAAGATGGGTGTAACATATCATTCTCCTTTCAAAACCTTGTCAAACTGACTTCTAAGCACTTGCTCTATACCACCATAATGCTTGGCTAGATGCTGCTCAGCAGTGACGATACTGTGAACAGTATCGATGCATTCTTCAAGGACATCGTTTTCTACAATGTAATCATAATCTTTTATAAAAGCTGTTTCTTCTTCAGCTCTGCGAAGACGTTTGAGTATAACATCCATCTCCTCAGTGCCACGTCCAACCAGTCGGTCCCTCAGTTCTTCAATAGATGGCGGTACAATGAACACCATGACCGCACCAGGGTATTGCTCTCTAACCTTCATTGCTCCCTGAAGTTCTATCTCAAGAATAATGTTCTTGCCAAGTCTAAGCTGTTCGAAGACATACTCTTTTGGTGTACCATAATAGTTATTGACATAGGTGGCCCATTCCAGTAACTCATCACCTTCAATCATTGACTCAAAAGCTTCATGTGTAACGAAGTGATAGCTTTCACCATCAACCTCGTTATTTCTAGGTGCTCTTGTTGTCGCTGATATAGATAGGCTATAATTACTTTTCTTGTCCAACAGCCCTCGTACAACAGTACCTTTCCCAGCACCGCTGAACCCTGACATGACCAATAAAACACCGGGCTTATCCATATATATTCTCCATTTAGTGTTTGTTGTATTGCTGTCTACATTGTATTATGCGTATTATTCTGCGTCTGTACTCATAATTAAGCATAGAAATGCTTTCTATACTTAATTACGCGTTGTTACTCGTACTTCATTTTTGAAATGCTTTCAATAATGAAGTATGCGTTGTTACTCAATATTCTGTATCTGCTCTCTGATCTTCTCAATCTCTGTCTTTAGCTCTAAGGCATGATTGCTGACAAGTATGCTGTTGGCTTTTGACAAAATCGTGTTGGCTTCCCTGTTCATCTCTTGAGCCAAGAAGTCAAGCTTTCTACCAACTGGTTGGGAGAGGGCAAGGGTTGACTGCATATGTTGAATATGGCTCTTCAACCTGACAATCTCTTCGTCCACACAACACTTGTCTGCGAAGACGGCCACTTCTACCGCAAGCCTTTCTTCATCTACAGAGACGTTATTCATGAGTTCTTCCAGACGTGTTTCCAACTTAGCCTTATACTCCGTCACAACATCCGGTGCTTGTTTCTCAACTTCTGCGAGGGCTGTTGTCATATTATCCAGTTTACCTATGATATCCACCTTAAGCAGCTCACCTTCTGTCAGGCGAGTCTCTGTCATCTTCTCAATGGCCAAATCAAGAGCCCCTGACATGATTTCCCACAGTAGGTCTTCATCATCACCTTGCTCTTCAATGGTCAAGACGTCAGGATAACGGCTTAAGTGTGATACCGCAATATCATTGGGAATACTGAACTTATCCGCAATTTTTTGAAAATACTGCATATATTCCTCAGCAAGATTCTCATTGAACTTAATGCTCTCTTGCTTGGCTGAATTATCCTCATAGGCAACAAAAACGTCAATCTTCCCTCTCGAAAGCTTCTTCTTGATATAGCCCTTGATATCATTCTCAAGGAATATGAGCTTTCTTGGCAACCGGACGTTAACATCACAGTATCTGTGGTTCACTGACTTCATCTCGACGACCATCTTGCGGTCACTCTTCGTATACTCACCCCGGCCAAAACCGGTCATACTGTAAATCATAGGCATCTTCTTTCTATCATTTATTACTGACCCACAGACATAGTTGGGTCAGCATATCTTATATATTATAACGTATAAGACCTATATTATCAACCCAAATCAACAATACCAATCATGCTTAGAACACCTACAACAGCTACTCCAACGCCAATAATCAAATAAACAACACTCGCCGGACCATCGCCAATCAACTTTCTAAGGCCCATTGCCTTTCTACTGCTCCAGAAAAAAGCAGGCTTAGCCAAGGTACCCCAAACTGCAAATAAACCAACTATAATCAGTGCAAATCCATAAACACTAAAACTCATCTCGTCACATCCTTCCTTTGATTTACGATAAGTGCGTCAAAAGGTAGTTTCATAAAGACACCCTAGTCACTTTATTATATCATATTCACAAAAATACTATTGATAAAAAGACTCTCTCAGAAAAAGAATATACCCACAACGCCAGCCCCTATCACATACAGGATCGGGTGCTGCTTGAATTTGTAAATAGCACCCATAATAAGTAAGGCCATAACAAACGATACTGGGTCAATTATTGCCCAAACCCTACCTATCTGTTCGTAACGATCGACTCTTACTAATGGAGAATTCAACGCAATTAGATATGCAGCCGCTGCGATCAGACCTGCGACAGCAGGTCTTAACACTTTAAGAACCGACACCACCACTGGCTTTTCCTCAAACTTCATAACAAATCGCATCAGAAGCAACACAAGCAAAAAAGATGGTAGGCATACACCTAATGTGGCTACCAGAGACCCAAACACTCCAGCCGTCCTATAGCCGACAAAAGTGGCCAAGTTAACAGCAATTGGCCCCGGTGTCATCTGTGACACAGCAATCATATCAGTAAAGGACTCGAGGCTTAACCAACCATATTCCGTTACAATTCTTTGAAACATAGGAATCATGGTATAGCCCCCACCAAAAGCGAAAGCGCCCACATAGAAGAAATTAAAGAAAAGTTGCAGATATATCATCGGACTTCACCTGCCTTCTTCCCTTTAAGCGCACTACCAAGACCTCCAAGCAAGATGATCGCCAGAATGACATAAATTGGCGAAATTCCAATAAAAGCAACAGCCAAAAATGCGCCTAAAGCCAGTATAACCCCTCGCCAATCGTGAATGACTTTACCACCAATCCGAACTACTGCCATGACCATCACAGCAAACACAGCTACCCTTATACCTTTAAAAGCACTTTGAACAACGTCATAGCTCTGAAACCGAACCAAAAACGCCGCAATGAACATAATGATCAGTAGAGATGGCGTCACCATACCAGCTGTTGCAGACAACGCTCCCTTTACGCCGCGAAGCTTATAACCGATCATCGTCGCCGTATTAATCGCGATAACGCCTGGCACGGATGAAGACAGAGCATAGTAATTGACCATCTCTTCATCCGTCACCCAACATTTCTGATCCACCACTTCTTTTTGCATCATGGGGAGCATGACATAACCACCACCGATTGTAAAACCACCGATTCGAAAGAACGCACCATACAATTCTCTAAGCTTCACTGAATTTTCCATCTAGCGTATCACCTTTTCTTTTTCTTATGAACGTTTCGAATCGTCTTTTTCTTAGGCTTATTACTTGATTGACTACCAGCTTTTTTCCCATTGGACTTACCGTGATTCTTGCCACTAGTACTTTTGCCAGTCGATCTGCCTTGTTTATTGTTATTATTGTGAAGCTCCTTATCCATCTGTCTTGGTCTTATGAGACAATGCTTGTCAAACCCAATCAAATCCTCACGCCCAGCAAGTATAAGCGCTTCTTTAACAAGCTGGTAATTCTGTGGTTTTCTATATTGAATCAAGGCTCTTTGCATCGCCTTTTCCCTAGGTTTTTTCGGCACGTAGACCGGCTTCATATTTCTAGGATCGATCCCACTATAATACATCGTCGTCGATGCTGTTGCCGGTGTCGGATAAAAATCCTGTACCTGTTGCGGCTGGTGATTGATATCTCGTAAGTATTCCGCAAGCTTAATGGCACTGTCAAGATCACTGCCTGGATGAGAGGACATCAGATAAGGCACGAGGAACTGTTTCTTACCATGTGTGGTATTCCATGTTTCATATCGTTGTGTGAACCAATCGTAGATGTCATGATCCGGCTTCCCCATATAACTGAGTACGCAATGATCAATATGCTCAGGCGCTACTTTCAACTGACCACTAATATGATGTTCCAGAAGTTCATTGAAAAATGTTGGGTCTTTATCATACATCAAGTAATCGAATCTGACACCCGACCGTATGAACACTTTTTTTACTTTTGGAATATCCCTAAGACGCCTTAGTATCTGCACATACTCACTATGGTCCACTTCCAGATTACCGCATTTTTCAGGAAAGAGACATTGTTTGTTCTTACATACGCCTACATCCAGCTGTTTTGCACAAGAAGGCTTTCTAAAGTTAGCTGTTGGCCCTCCTACATCATGAATATAACCTTTGAATTCAGGATCCCACACCATTTGCTCAGCTTCCCTTACGATGGAAGCACTAGAGCGAGCTTGCATCGTCCGTCCTTGATGGAAGGTCAAGGCACAAAAATTACATCCGCCAAAACACCCTCTATTGGCGATAATACTGAATTTAACTTCTTTTATTGCAGGCACACCACCTGCCGCTTCATAAACAGGGTGATAATGCCTTTCATAAGGCAGTCCATAGACACGGTCAAACTCAGACTCACTTAGTATTGGCTGCGGAGGCATCTGAACAACAAACTCCCGATCACTGTATGGTTCAACAATCACCTTGGCAGTAATTGGGTCCGTATTCTGAGACTGATATCTGAAACTTCGTGCATAATCCTCTTTGCTCGTTCGTATCTGCTTATAGGACGGAAGAATCATGGCTTCGTACAGATCTACGGTCGTACTCACTTTAAAACAAGTCCCTTTAATAAAAGTAATATGCCCTACCTCTATACCAGATGACAACGCATCAGCAATTTCAACAATGCTTTTTTCACCCATACCATAGACCAACAGATCAGCTTGACTATCCAGCAAAATAGATCTTTTAATCTGATCGCTCCAATAGTCGTAATGGGCCATACGGCGTAAAGACGCCTCTATACCGCCAATGATGATTGGAATCTCCTTAAAGACTTGCCTGATCAAATTACAATAGACAATCGTCGCTCTATCAGGTCTTTTACCTGACACATTGCCAGGAGAATACGAATCATCGCTGCGTCTTTTCTTAGCAACAGTATAATGACTCACCATAGAGTCGATATTGCCTCCAGTTACAAGAAATCCCAGTCTAGGGGCCCCAAGAGCACTTATATCATCGTGAGACTTCCAATTAGGCTGCGCAATGACGCCGACACGATAACCTTCCGCCTCAAGCACTCTACCTATGATCGCTGCACCAAACGAAGGGTGATCCACATAGGCATCTCCTGTAACTACAATAAAATCCAACTGTTCTATGCCACGTTCTTCTAAATCACTTTTACTTATCGGTAAAAACATCTTAACCCTTTCTTCACTCAGATTCTGAACTGCGAATCTGATCATAAGCATCAATATAATGATCTGCCAAGATGCGTTTCTCATCGTCCATATGCTTTGAAAAATCATCATAAATGGCGCAACATTGCATACCAGCATTTTTAGCCGCCTTTATGCCCATCGGTACATCTTCGAAGACCAGACATTCATGTGGTGCAACACCAAGGTCTTCCGCCACTTTCAAATAGATATCAGGACTTGGCTTACCTGACGCCACCTCGCAACTGGTTCTTATGCTGTTGATATAATCATGGAGTCCGAACTTGTCCATGATCAGGCCAACCATTTCCTTAGAATTGCTTGTACCAATACCAGTCTTGTAACCTCCAGCCATCAGTTCTTCCAAAAACGCCATGGCATGGGGTTTCATCGTGACTTTTTGACGGTAATAATCACCAGCCATCTGATTCCACTCACTCTTTATGACTTCAACATCATCCATGATGTCAAACCTCTTTTTAAAATACTGAGCCGTCTCAGTGAAGCTCATTCCTTCAATGGACTTTTGAAGGTCCTCCGGCAACGTGTGTCCATGACGTTCTAAGTACTCAATATCAATGGCCTTCCACAACCACATTGAATCAATCAATGTGCCATCCATATCAAAAATCACTGCTTTAATATCTTTAAGCATCTTTATACCTCATATTCATTCCAACGGCTATAAGCGCCCTTCACTTAATTTTTCGAAGGATTCGTCACCCTATCAATCTATCGATTTCCTCTTGTGTCAATTCTCTACTTTTTCCTTTAGCCAATCCTTCGTCTAGAACAAGGGATCCCATGCTAAGACGCTTCAGGTATGTCACCTCAGTACCAATCATTTGAAACATTCTTTTAACCTGGTGGAATTTCCCTTCCTGTATGGTTAATTCAACCTCTGATTCTTCTCCGGTCACGAGTATCTTCAGTTCTGCCGGTAAGGCTGTGAACTCATCATCGACAACCAAACCATCAGAGAACATCTTAATATGACGCTGAGTAATTTGTCCATCAATCTTCGCATAATAGCACTTATCCACATGCTTCTTCGGCGACAGGAGTCGGTGAGACAACCGACCATCATCTGTCAAAAGAAGAAGTCCCTCCGTATCTTTATCAAGTCTACCCACTGGAAATAACTGCTTCTTTCTAGGATGATGAATCAAATCCATCACCGTCGGCGCCTTAGCATCTTCCGTCGCTGACAGAACACCTGCCGGTTTGTGAAGCATCAAATATACATGTTTCGTATAGCCGATCACTTCACCTTTAACTGTTACATGATCAACACCTTCACTAACAGATGCATTAATCTTCTTTACACACGTACCATTGATTGCAACCTGACCATAACCGATCATCTTTTTCACTTCACTACGTGTACCTACACCCATATTGGCAAGGTATTTATCTAATCTCATATAATCTATCCTATTTTCTTTATAAGGAAATCACGCTACATCATTCATCACATCAGTTAACGCCACAACCACCCTGGATGTAGCTTATTCTTCAAACGACCATTGACAACCTTCCCCCATCCGAGGCCCTGGCCTTCAACACAGACCAAATGCCATCCTTTACCCGCTTCAACGGAAACAGTCTCTCCTCTAAGGTATCGGTATACATCCTCGTCTGAGTTACAATAGTCTATATGGTTCTTTATATCCTCTTTCTTCAAGCCACCAGCAAAAGCCTGCGCTGGTTCAAAGCGATTCTTCTTAATAAAACCTATCATCCAGCCGTTTGCCCAGACGTTTAGACCCTTATCGTCGGGTCCTTGTGTCGGTAGAAGGTATATGGTATCCTTCACTTGATTCAAGCGTTCTTTAGGCAAATAGTCTGATTCGATACCCACCTCAGTCAGAAACTCACATAATATCTTATATGCGCCCTCTTCAATTTTCCCTTTTTTCTTTTTACTTTCAGTAAAATCATCACTGGTTGACTTAATCATTTTTGCAATGAAGTGGCCTTCACCTTGATGTAAATGCGGCCATACACGACCACATTTTTTTAATCTTTCATCTGCGTCCACCAAAAAACCTTCAGAGATTTTCAAGTCCTCTGCTATAGCCGCCACATCATATGATACATATCGATCAAGAAACCATTTAATGTTGCTTTCATTTTCTTCCAGATTATAAGTACATGTTGAGTATACCAAAGTACCACCTGGTTTCAGGAGATCATGAGCTGATGCCAAAATCTCTCGTTGAACGTTTATAAACGCCTCCGGTCCATTTTCTTCCCAACTTTTCACCAACTTAGGTTCTTTCCTGAACATGCCCTCTCCGGAACACGGCGCATCCACTAAGACCCGATCAAACAACCCCGCCCATTTAGCTGCCAGGTTCTTTGGATCCTCATTCATCACCATGACATTTTTCAAGCCACTCATCTGAACATTCTTGTATAAGTTCTTGCTTCTTGTGGTATTGATGTCATTAGTTACAACCAACCCCATATCACCCATAGCAGAAGCAATCTGCGTTGTCTTACCACCCGGTGCGGCGCAAAGATCAATAACCCATTCACCCGCTTCCGGAGCCAGAGCTTCTACAGCAGTCATTGCACTTGGTTCCTGAATATAATATATACCCGCGCTATATAGCGCTTCTTTTGCCGGTCTGACCTCTTCTTCAAAATAGCAGCCATCCGGGCACCAAGGCACCGACTTTGTTTCAAATGGTAACGACGCCCCAATTCTTTTTCCGTCTTTTAGACGGTTGAGTCGAAGTCCATAATAACGTTGCTCCTCATAACTCGACATAAATGTGTCATACTCGTCACCAAGGATTTTTTTCATATTGGTTACAAACGCGTCTGGTAAATTCATTGACTTTCCTTTATCCTACATCTATCAAAGACCAATTTGTTCTGCAATACAAAAACCATCCCACAATCAGAGATGGTTTTCATTCTATTTGGCACCTACATATGAATGCTCTGCGCTCTATAATTCTCAGCGATCACATCTAGGCGTTTATTAAAAGCAACCAGTTGTTCAATTTCACCCTTTTCCCATAATAGGTAAAACTCATCCTGTATATTGGTAATCTCATTGTCATCCTTAGACACCTTGCTGATGTTCTGAATATTATTAAGTATGTCTGCAATAATACTGGACTTGAACTGAAACGAATTCTGCGCATCCATGACCTCATTACGAATCGTGGACATTTCTTTATCCAAATGATGGGCCGCTTCAGCAGCAGCTACGAGCCTCTGCCTAATATGGTCCGGAATATTGTGCTTATACTTATAATTCAACGAGTGTTCAATCGTCGCCCAAAAATTCATCGCTAATGTACGAATCTGTATCTCAGCTTGAATCTTCTTTTCACCAAGAGCGGTATGCACCACATAATACACAATCATATGATAACTTTTATAACCACTGTCTTTAGAGTTGGAAATATAATCCTTCTCATATTTAATGGTCATATCATTTCTGCTTTTAATCAGTTCCACAACCTTTTCTATATCTTCTACGAACTGACAAATGATTCTAATCCCTGCGATGTCTTCTATCTCATCTTCTATATTGCTAAGGCTAATACCTTTTTTCTTAGCCTTCTCAAGTATGCTTGCAATCTTCTTGACCCTTACGGTAACATACTCTATAGGAGAGTACTGACCCAACCGCTGATTCTCGTTGGCAATACTCTCGAATTTTATTTGCATCTCCTGAACCGCCTGTTGATAAGGTATCAGCAGTTCTCTCCACATTGTTGTTTCCAATAGCTGTCGCTCCTTCTTCCTGCAATGAATCCCCTTATGGCATCCATAACATCTATAAATCCCTCTCAATACGTGGATAGGACTCTCTTCCAAAGACAAATATGCCCCATCCAGATGTCTGTTAAAAACTATTTCTCCAGTGAATAGATGTCCTCTATCTTCTCACTTAAAAAGCTCCTTGCATCTTCCAGACCCTTATTATAATAATAAGGACCAAAGGATTCCGATATAAAGTCTAATATCAACATGGCAGCAAGATCACCCAAATCTTCATCCCTTTCATCACTAAAGAAAGCTTTGATCGTCTCAATACCTTGCCTTCGCTGTTCTTCTGACAGTTGAAACAACTCATTCATATCATCGTCTCCTAATAAGTACCTTCGATTCGATTCCAACTTACGCAAAGTCAAGTCAAATCAATCACTCTACTAATTATAGCATAGTTACCATTATTTCTAAACGCAGAAATACCGCCCTAAGAAGGGCGGCACGATTCACATCCAAACTTTTACAAAGTCAAGTACAATTAGGGCATATAAGCACTACTGAGGAAAACCGACTTTACGTTTGACTTTTCTAAGGGTCTTATCCGCCAGATATTTTGCCGTATCAGCATTCTTTTTGATAATGCCGTCCAGATAGTCCTTATCCTTCAGAATTTCTCTGAAACGCTCTTGAATCGGTTCTATTTCATCAACAAGAGCTTCTGCCACATCATTTTTAAGATCTCCGTAGCCTTTGCCTTCAAAATGAGCAACAACTTCATCCATGGAAAGACCTGTAGACAGGTGATAAATCTCCAGTAAGTTGCTGACACCTGGTTTATTTTCAGGATCATACTTAATCAGTGCTTCCGAATCCGTTACCGCACGTTTAATCTTCTTGCGGATGACATCCGGTGTATCAAGGAGAGAAATGGTAGCGTTAGGATTCTCATCTGATTTCGACATCTTCTTTGTCGGTTCTTGAAGACTGCAGATCTTAGCACCAACTTTAGCGATATATGGTTCAGGTACTGTAAAGGTTGGGCTATACGCCTGATTAAAACGATTGGCAATATCCCTTGTCAATTCCAAATGTTGCTTCTGGTCATTTCCAACCGGTACCAAGTCCGTTTGAAACAATAGTATATCCGATGCCATCAGTACAGGATAGGTGTACAATCCTGCATTAAGGTTTGTTTCACTCTTAGCCGACTTGTCTTTGAATTGGGTCATACGATTAAGTTCACCCATGTATGTAAAACAATTAAGAATCCATGCCAATTCCGCATGCTGCGGTACATGAGATTGGTAATATATGATATTCTTCTCAGGATCAAGCCCCGCCGAAATATAAAGAGCAATAAGTTCTCTTGCACTTTTTCTTAAGTCAGCCGGATTTTGTCTAATGGTAATGGCATGCATATCCACAACACAGAAGAGACAATTATACTCTTCATTCAGTTTAACCCAGTTCTTAAGCGCCCCGAAGTAGTTCCCGATTGTGATGATGCCTGTTGGCTGCATACCGCTGAATATGATTTTTTTCTGTTCGACTTGTTCACTCATCTTCTTCACCTTCTCTATGCTATATTGAGGATAGTTTAACATAGATTGGTTAGGTAGTAAACAATAGATGAATTGATTTTGCACAACTTCTGTGCTATACTGACTTCTTGAAAATACAGGTGTCTTGTCACATGTAAATACCTAAGAAAGTGGTGCTCCATGGAGAATCTTATTCATGATATCCTTCATTTAAAGGAAGAACGTAACGCAACAATTATCGCTCATTACTATCAAACCGCCGACATACAGGCAATCGCTGATTTTGTTGGTGATTCTTTAGCTATGGCAAAATACGGTAAAGCTTCAAAAGCAGATACTCTGATCATCTGTGGTGTTAGATTCATGGCCGAATCAGCCAAAATACTTTCACCCGAGAAGACAATCCTTCTTCCCAACGATGGCGCCGGCTGTCCAATGGCAGATATGGTAGATGCTGATGATTTGAAAAAGTATAAAGACAACAATCCGCATAAATACATTGTTTCATATGTGAATACTTCTGCAGATGTAAAGGCCTTGACAGATGTATGTGTGACTTCCTCCAACGCCCTTAAGATTGTCTCACAATTAGAGGGAAAGGATCTCCTTTTCCTGCCTGATAGAAATCTGGGCAGTTATATCAACAGCCAATTAAATCACCCTCCAATGGAACTTTGGAACGGCTTCTGCCTAACTCACGACAGACTACAAGCCAAAGAAATCATGGACGCTAAAACCAAACACCCAAATGCCAAAGTTCTGATTCACCCTGAATGTGACCCCAGTGCAGTAGCTCTAGGTGATTATGTCGGTTCTACAGCGGGTATTATTGATTTTGCGAACAAAGATTCAGCAGACACTTTTATCATCGCCACCGAAGAAGGCGTATTGCACAAACTTCAATCAGACAATCCGGAAAAGACGTTCATCATGGCTTCATCAAGACTGGTATGCAAGAACATGAAGAAAACAACCTTAAGCGACGTCTACATCGCCTTGAACGAATCAACCACAGCCCTCACTCTCCCTAAGGCGACAATTGAAGCCGCAAGCAACGCCTTAGAAACTATGCTAACACTAAGCAACTGACACAAGAAGGTAGAAGAATGAAGTCTCTAAATACAGATGTAGTCATCGTCGGTGCCGGTCTTGCTGGTATCTACACAGCCCTTAATCTTCCATCTGAACTCAATGTGACCTTGCTGTCCTTTTATGAAGACAACAGTTCTCTGGCTCAAGGTGGTGTTGCCGCATGCATCAAGGATACAGATTCTTTTTCCAGTCATATTGCCGATACCTTACGTGCGGGTCATTATAAAAATGAACTTAATGCTGTAAGTCAGCTTGTAAAAGAAGGGCCAGCACAAATTGAAGCCCTGATCAGGCTCGGCGTGGATTTTGACCAAGATGCATCCGGTAACATCGCCTCTACTTTAGAAGGCGGACACAGCCATCATCGAATCCTTCACATCGATGGTGATAGCACCGGAAAAGGGATCATGGATAGACTTAGCGCTATTATTCCTACCAAGCCAAATATACAACGAATACACAACGCAAGACTGCTTTCCCTTGTGCACGATATGAACCAGGTCCAAGGTGTCCAATATCTAAAAGATGGTAAGATCCAGCAAATCAATGCCACCTTTACTGTCTTGGCATCTGGTGGTATTGGTGATCTTTACAGTCAAACCACCAATCACCAGGGCGCTATTGGTACTGGTATTGCGCTGGCGCACCAAGCCGGAGCAAAATGCCAAGATATGCACTATATACAGTTCCATCCTACAGCCTTTTATGAACCGTCCAAAGGACATCGATTCTTAATTTCAGAGGCTTTACGAGGAGAAGGTGCACGTCTATTAGATGAAAAAAGACACCGGTTCATGGAGGACTTTGATCCACGCCTAGAACTGGCGCCACGGGATGTGGTTGCCAAAGCCATACAAGATATCATAAGGCAACAAGATAAGCCTTTTGTTTATTTGGATACACGCCATATGGATTTCACCTTGTTGACTCAGCGCTTTCCTAATATCTATAAGCATCTTTTATCCCGAGGTTATAAGCTGGGTAAGGACCTGATTCCTGTAACCCCCGTTGCCCATTACACCATTGGTGGCATCGCCGTCAATCATCACGGGCAAACATCTTTAGATCGTCTTTACGCCTGTGGCGAAACCGCTTCTAGCGGCGTTCACGGCGCCAATCGCCTAGCAAGTAATTCGTTGCTAGAGTGCTTGGTGTATGGCTCAGCCATTGCTCATCATATCAACACGCAACTTCGCAAAGGTGCAAACACCCAATTCCTCGACGTCCCCAACTCCCAGTGGGCGCCCGATTTTAAGGACACTTTGCCAAGGCTCCAAACCATCAACACCATCAAGGATTTGATGACCACTCACGTTGGCATTGAGCGATCCACCGAAAGCATGAATGCTCTCCTAAAAGACCTGCTACTAAAAGTAGAACAATATGAAATAACACGATTTCACAGTTATGATGATTTTTATATTCATACAATGATCTATACATCCACATTGGTACTTAGGGATGCCCTAACTCACCCCAGCTTGGGATGTCATCACCTCCAAAGCCCCGACTTTAGAACCAGTCCTACTATCAAGAAAGAGAGACAAATACATGACAGGCATTATCAATGTTCATAAACTGCGAAGAGATCTATTATTGTGGCTTGAAGAGGACATGCCCTTTGGCGATATCACCAGCCAAAACATCCCTATTAATTCCACCAAAACTCTGGTCACATTAATCGCAAAAGAAAATGGCACTCTATGTGGTGCCGAAATCTTTGATATGGTATTCTCTTTAATTGATGATACAATAAACACTACATGGTTTATAAGTGACGGTGGTTCTCTTAAACCTGGATTGACAATAGCTACCCTCCATGGTCCACTGGATAAAATTCTCATGGGCGAGCGCCTAGCACTAAATCTCTTACAGAGAATGAGCGGTATCGCTACAGTATCAGCTGTCTATGCCGAGGCAGCAAAAGAGTATAACACCAAGGTTGTAGACACCAGAAAAACAACTCCCGGACTAAGACAATTGGAAAAATACGCTGTAAAAGTTGGCGGCTGTTACAACCACCGTTTTTCCCTCTCCGATGCTGTGATGGTCAAAGATAATCATATAAAAGCTGCAGGCTCAATCACAAGGGCCATCAAACACCTTCGTGATCATATACCACACACCATGCGCATCGAGGTTGAAGTGGAGACGTTGACTGATTTCAAGGAGGCACTTCAGGGTGGCGCTGATATCATTATGCTGGATAATATGTCTTTAGAGGATATCTCAGAAGCCGTAACCCTCAACACTGACAAAGCCCTTATTGAGGCCAGTGGCAATATGACTCTAGACAGAATACCATCAGTTGCCGCCACTGGTGTTGATATCATCTCTGTAGGCGCACTTACCCACTCTGTAAGATCTTTGGATATAAGCTTGAAATTCAAGGATCCAACCGCCTTATAGAACGGATTTTTGATATTATCTTAAAATACAGTCCATTGTATTTGTGTACTATCTGGTGAGATTCAATATAGGCGTGCTATGTTCTATATATAAAGATAAGGTCCAGGCATATGCCTGGACCTTATCTTTATATATAGAACATATTCGATTGTGTCTCCCTGTATTCAGTCACTAACTGCTCAAGGGTAACTGCCCCTAAAAAGGTACCAACCTGGTTCTGGAGCGGCTGCCAAAGCAAACGTTTGGTAACATCTTCTATCTCTGCCTGCCCCTCTGTAGGCAACGTACCAAGGTTAAGATCCCCTTCCAGGGCTTCTATAATATCTTGTACGGTTATTGCAGACAATTCTTTCGCAATGTAATAGCCACCATGTTTGCCTTTGATGCTTCTAACCAGCCCCTGCTTTTTCAAATCAGAGAAAATCTGTTCCAAGTAGCGCTTTGAAACATCTTCAATTTTAAATATACTCTGTACAGTAGTGGTCGTCTCAGAGGATGTAGCAATATACATCATTACACGGACACCATATTTTGCTTTGTTTGATATGTTCATTCAACTCAACTCCAATCTCGATTGGCCTTTATCTTTCATCCATAAGCAAGATGCTCTATTACTTATATATATCCATTGAAAGGTAGCGTTCACCAGTATCTGGGAGAATCACAAGTATCTTCTTCCCTTTGTATTCAGGACGTTCACCCAATCTAACCGCCGCTAACACAGCTGCTGCAGATGAGATGCCTACTAAAAGACCCTCTTGTTTGGCGATACAACGCATCATACCAAAGGCATCATCGTTATCAATCTTAACAATTTCGTCAATAATCTCTGTATTCACAACGCCTGGCACGAATCCTGCACCAATGCCTTGAATCTTATGAGGCCCTGCTTGCCCCCCCGACAGCACTGGAGAACCCTCTGGTTCCACTGCCACAATGTCAATGCCGTCAATTTTTTCCTTCAGCACTTCCCCAACACCAGTCAGGGTACCGCCTGTACCTACTCCTGCGACAAACACATCCAGATTACCATCAAAGGCTTCGTATATCTCAAGTGCTGTGGTCTTACGGTGAGCATCTGGGTTGTCCGGATTATCAAACTGACCTGGTACAAAGTGATTCGGATATGCCTCTTTCAGTTCTTCTACCTTATCAATAGCACCACGCATGCCTTGTGCACCAGGCGTTAGTACAAGCTCGGCACCATATGCAGATAGTAGACGTCGTCTTTCCAAACTCATTGTATCAGGCATTGTCAGGATAACTTTGTAGCCTTTCACAGCCCCCATAAGCGCAAGGCCAACACCTGTATTCCCACTCGTCGGCTCAATAATTGTCGCACCTGGCTTCAATGCACCTGATAACTCGGCGGCTTCAATCATATTTTTCGCTATTCTGTCTTTGACGCTACCACCTGGATTAAACAGTTCCACTTTCGCAAACAGTTCTACACCTTCCGGTGCAAGCTTATTCAGTCGAATAATCGGCGTACTACCGATCAATTCAGTCACATTATCATATATTTTGCTCATTGCACTCTCCTTATACGAAGTGATTATACGGTTATTTGACTTATGACACTATTATAGCACCGAACAGACTGTGTGACAATAAACATAAAGACGTATTATCCATTCAGTTAAAATGGTCTTTATGCAATAAAAAACCACCTCACGGTGGTTTTCATTAGTTGATGCATTCTGTAAGCACAGATTTGATTCTTTCGCATTCTTCTTTTGTAGGGATATACTTGGACTTAATCGCCGCTTTCACGTCAAATCCAGCTTCAGTCAAAATCTGCTCGATTTGACCAATGCTTTGTCCACCCCAGCCAAAGGATCCAAACGCAACTGCTTTACGATTCTTTGGTGCAAGACCTTTCAAATATGTAAGGAACCCAGCAACCGTTGGCAGCATATTGTTGTTAAGCGTTGGAGAACCAACACATATATACTCAGCGGTAATCAGATCCGTCATAATATCTGAAATATGCGTAAGACTTACGTTGTACATAGTGGTTGAATACCCTTTGTCTTCCATGACGGATTGGATAGCCATTGCCTGCTTCTTCGTGGAATCCCACATCGTATCATAACAGATAATTGCTTTTTTCTCCGTGGCATTAGAAGCCCACTTAGTGTACTCTTCCATTATTGTCGCAATATGCTCTTCCCAGATGATACCATGACTAGGTGCGATCATGTCAATATCAAGGGTTGCTACAGCATTCAATGCCTTTTGAACCTGAGCGCCGTAAGGAAGGACGATATTAGCATAATATTTTCTTGCCTCTTCCATAATGACATCTATAGGATATTCTGAATCAATTCGTTCCGAAGATGCCAAATGTTGACCAAATGCGTCATTCGAGAACAAAAGTTTCTCTTCAGGCATATAGCCCACCATATTGTCTGGCCAGTGAATCATTGGCGTAAGGACGAAATGTATACTTCTCTCACCTAAGGATACTACTTCATTATCCTTGATTGCTCGATAATTATATTGATCCCCATAGTGTTCCTTCAAACCTCTGACACCATTTGGTGAAGCAATGATTGTTGCATTTGGTGCTTTTTCCATAACCGCAGGGATTGCACCGGAGTGATCCATCTCCACATGATTGGATATGATGTAATCAATCTCCGAAGGGTCGATAATCTGTGCGATACGCTCGAACATCTCATCTGTCAGATAGTATTTGACTGTGTCCACCAACGTTACTTTCTCATCAATGATCAAATAAGCGTTATACGTGGAACCTCGTTGAGTCAGGTAACCATGAAAGTTACGCAAATCCCAATCAATACCTCCAACCCAGTAAATCCCTTTTTTTATCTCTCTTGCCTTCAATTGGATTTACTCCTCTTCGAACTGATCTTTACCTACGCCACAAAGTGGACATAACCACTCTTCTGGAACATCTGCCCAAGCAGTACCAGGTGCTACACCGTTATCTGGATCACCATCTTCTGGATCATAAACATAACCACATACTACGCATACATATTTACTCATAACTTTTCCTCCTGTTTCCATTAATTTTTGGATGATATAGTTCGGCATTCCAAACCATTGATTTATTATAGCAAATAATGCTCGGATTTGCACCCATTCTTACATTATTTACTTAGATGATAATTATTATCGACTATGTCATTTTATTATACAAACCTTTTGATGTCAAGGCTTTGACGGAAATTAATCGTATGCGATTGTTTTTAATTAGTACGATGAGCTTGAACGCCCTCTGCCTTGCCGATATGAAGACGGTATATCAGCACCAACGAAATAAATGTTCCTATTACCGCAACCATCATGAAAGCTCTTTGCAGGCCATACAAATCTCCCACATACCCAACCAATGGGAATAAAAGTATCATGAACAGACTAAAAACCATACTTTGCATTGACAAGACCGTCGCCCTTCGTTCACTTGGAATCATTCGATTGATATAATCACTCATTATGACAAACTCGATTGCCTCAGCAACACTCAACAAGATAAACCCAACTTCATTTAACAACGGGAAGCTCATGATCCATAAAGATACGAATCCTATGACCAATAAAGTGATCAGCGATTTCTTATAGCCAAATTTTTCTTCGAATTTGTAAGCAGTTGCTGCAGCAAGCGCACTAAACCCACTCCCTACAGCCAGGATAATGCCAATATGGAATTCACTATTACCATTCATCAGCATATAGTTCTGTATATAAAAGAAGGTCGTTGTTACGAATACAGCAAAACTTTCTGTCATGATAATCAAGAAGCTTAACTGACGTGACGAGACAATGATCTTAAAACTATCTCTTAGTTGATGAACAAAGGTCAGCATTGGGTTTTCCTTAATAGGAACACGCCCAATATTAGGTTCAACAAAAGTCAGAGCTGACACAACAGAGAGAATCCCAAGTACAATCATCCACTGATAGACAAGTCGATAATCAATGGTCGCTAAATATCCACCTATCGGCAAAGATAGGGCGCTGGTAATATGAAATACCACCTCAATTCGACCCTTAATCTTCATATATTCCTGATCCGTCCCCAGTTCCTTCATTGTATCAAAGACCAAAGCCTCACCTGCACCTGATTCAAGGTTGTAGCTCAGGGCAGAAAACATGAAGCTAACAGCAAATCCTGCCACCCCTTGACTCATCAACATCATGCCGGTACCAATCACACCCATGACCCTGCCTAAAATCCTTGATGTCTTCCTACCAAGCAAATCTGCAACAGCACCTGTTGGCACTTCCATTGTAAATGAAGTTACATGAAAAATCGCTTCCATGATGCCTATTTCAAACAGAGAAAGACCTTTATAAGCAAGATAAAGCATCCAAATGCCACTTGTCAGATTTGCATACATTATGGTTGAGAATATATAATTTTTCCATATATTCCTCTCTAGTCGTTTGCTAAAATCCACTTTATTTCTCATATATCTTCCGCAATCCCTTCAATCTTTACGCCAGAATAATCCAGCAAAGACAATAATAGCAAATCCCCTCTATACACACAAGGTATAGACTGTTTAAAATAAAAAGCGCACAGACTAATGTCTGTGCGCCCTTATAATTACTATAAAATACTATGAATTACTCGCTTTTAGCCATTCTAAGGTAGGATTCATATCTTTCCTTAGCATCTTCTTCTGCTTTCACAAACAGCTTCTCAGCTTCGTCTGGGAAAGTCTTCTGAAGTGAAGTATAACGTACTTCACCAAGGATGAACTCTTGGAAGTCTGCTGTTGGCTCTTTAGAGTCAAGAACAAATGGATTCTTCCCTTCTTCAGCAAGTGCTGGGTTGAATCTCCAGAGATGCCAGTAACCTGCATCCACTGCTTCTTTTTCTCTTTGTTGAGTTTTACCCATACCGTTCTTGATACCATGAGCAATACATGGTGCGTATGCAAGAATGAGTGATGGACCATCATGAGCTTCTGCTTCTACAAGCGCTTTCATGAATTGGTTCTTGTTGGCACCCATTGCTACTTGTGCAACATATACGTAACCGTAAGTCGCAGCAATCAAACCAAGGTCCTTCTTCTTAACTTTCTTACCGCTTGCAGCAAACTTAGCAACTGCAGCTGTAGGTGTAGACTTAGAAGCCTGCCCACCAGTGTTAGAGTAAACCTCTGTATCAAATACAAGAACATTCACATTCTCACCGGAAGCAAGAACATGATCAAGACCGCCATAACCGATGTCATAAGCCCATCCGTCACCACCAACAATCCATTGGGATTTCTTAGCAAGGAAGCTTTCTTTTGATTTAACATCCGCAATAATCTTTGCTGTATCAGCATCATCAGAAGCAAGATCCGCAAGAACTGCTTTAACTTCTTTCGCTGCCGATTTAGAACCAAGAGAATCTTCTTTGTTGTCAAGCCAATTTTGGAATGCTGCTTTAGCTTCAGCAGGAACGTCAGCACCAATCAAAGTGTTAAGGTTCATCGCAAGAGAAGCTCTAAGTTGCTTAGTACCTGCCGCCATACCAAAACCGTACTCAGCATTGTCTTCAAACAATGAGTTAGCCCACGCTGGACCATTACCTTCAGCGTTTGTTGTAAATACAGAAGCTGGCGCAGAACCACCCCAGATTGAAGAACAACCAGTAGCGTTAGCAATGATCATGCTGTCACCGTAAAGTTGAGTAACAACTTTAAGGTATGGTGTCTCACCACAACCTGCACAAGCACCGGAGAATTCGAACAATGGTTGTGCGAACTGGCTACCTTTAACAGTCTTAAGATCCATAGTATCTGTCTTGTAAGTCACTTTGTTATGAGCGTACTCAAAGTTAGCCACTTCAACTTCTTGGCTTTCAAGTGGCTTCATAATCAGAGCCTTCTCTTTAGCAGGACAGATATCTGCACAGTTACCACAACCTGTACAGTCAAGTGTCGTTACCTGAATTCTGTATTCAAGGCCTTCAACACCTTTTCCAATAGCTTTCTTAGTAGCGAAGGCTTCTGGCGCTGCTGCTTTTTCATCAGCATCTACAAGGTAAGAACGGATCGCTGCATGAGGACAAACGAAAGCACATTGATTACATTGGATACAGTTGTCAATCTGCCACTCTGGAACGTTAACAGCTATACCACGTTTTTCATAGGAAGAAATACTCATTGGGAATGTACCGTCTTCTCTACCTTTAAAAGCAGATACAGGAAGTGCATCACCTTTTTGAGCGTTCATTTCAAATGCAACATTCTTAATGAAGTCTGGAGCGTCCACTTCAACTTTTTCAGCATCAGCAGCTGTAGCCCAAGAAGCAGGAACGTCAATCTTAACAAGTGCACCGATACCTTGATCGATTGCAGCGTAGTTCATGTTAACGATCTTCTCACCTTTATTACCGTAAGACTTAACAACGGCTTCTTTAAGGTACTTAACTGCATCTTCGATTGGCATTACGTTAGCAAGCTTGAAGAACGCCGATTGCATGATCATATTGATTCTGCTTCCAAGTCCGATTTCTTCAGCGATTGCTGTTGCATTCAATGTATAGAATTCACATTCTGTCTCAGCGATAGCTCTCTTAAGTTCACCTGGAAGATGTGTTTCAAGCTCTTCTGGAGACCAGATTGTATTAAGAACGAATTTTCCGCCTTTTTTAAGACCTTTGAGCAATTCGTATTTATCCACATAGGATTGGTTGTGACATGCAATGTAGTCCGCTTCGTTAATCAGGTAAGTGGATCTGATTGGATCTTTACCAAAACGAAGGTGAGATACAGTGATACCACCTGACTTCTTGGAGTCATAAGAGAAGTAACCCTGTGCATACATATCAGTCTTGTCACCGATGATCTTGATTGCAGATTTGTTGGCACCAACAGTACCATCTGATCCAAGACCCCAGAACTTACAACGGATAGCTGACTGATTCTCAGTAACGATTTCTTCACCAATTGGAAGAGAAAGACCTGTAACGTCATCAACAATACCGATTGTAAAGTTGTTCTTTGGTGCTTCAGCCTTAAGGTTGTCAAAGACAGCTTTAAGGATTGTAGGTGTCGTATCTTTTGAACCAAGACCATAACGTCCACCAACGATTACCGGCTTCTGGGCTACGTCATAGTAAAGACCTCTAACATCAAGGTACAATGGTTCACCAATAGCACCTGGCTCTTTAGTTCTGTCAAGTACAGCGATCTTTTTAACAGTAGAAGGCATGGACTCGAAGAAGTACTTGCTTGAGAAAGGTCTGTAAAGGTGTACTTTAAGAATACCTACTTTTTCACCTGCTGCTACAAGGTAGTCAACAAGCTCTTCCAGTGCTTCAGTAACAGATCCCATTGCAATAACAACATTCTCTGCATCTGGTGCACCGTAATAATTGAAAGGTTTGTACTCTCTACCAGTCACTTCAGAGATTTTGCTCATATAATCAGCAACAACATCTGGAATCACAGTATAGAATGGGTTAGATGCTTCTTTCGCTTGGAAGAAGATATCTGGATTCTGAGCTGTACCACGCGTTACAGGGTGCTCAGGATTAAGTGCTCTTGCACGGAAGTCAGCAACTGCGTCCATGTCAACAAGATCCGTAAATACACTGTAATCAATTTGCTCAACCTTTTGAACTTCGTGTGATGTTCTGAAACCATCGAAGAAGTGTACGAAAGGTACTCTTGTTTTGATTGTTGCAAGGTGAGCAACACCGCCAAGGTCCATTACTTCCTGTACGGAACCTGTTGCAAGCATTGCAAAACCAGTTTGTCTTGCAGCCATGACATCAGAATGATCACCGTAGATGGAAAGTGCATGTGTTGCAATAGCACGGGCACTTACATGGAACACACATGGAAGAAGTTCACCAGCGATTTTGTACATGTTAGGTACCATGAGAAGAAGACCCTGTGAAGCTGTGTAGGTCGTTGTCAAAGCACCTGCTTGAAGAGAACCGTGAACAGCACCTGCTGCGCCTCCCTCAGATTGCATCTCCTGAACAGATACCGCTTGACCGAAGATGTTCTTTTGACCGTGAGCTGCCCATTCGTCAGTATACTCTGCCATGTTTGACGAAGGTGTGATTGGGTAGATAGCAGCTACGTCAGTGAATGCATATGCAACATAAGCAGCCGCCATGTTACCATCCATTGACTTAAATACTTTGTTAGCCATGTTTTGTTTACCTCCATAAAGATTTGAAAGATTGGTTTTAGCAATTTAGTCATTGCACCGATGTGCCTATAACGTACACACCACCCTCAAAAAGACAGGAACCCCTCGTTTTTAAGACCGGTGTGTCTATGACAGGCCATCGAACTATATTATAACACATCGGATTTGGAGGCACATTAACAAAATGAGCCATCCGCATCTGCGTGTAATAAACATTTCAGCACAAAAGGACCTAAATCTACAGTGAGGTTATCTTTTCAAGGACAGCATCCACATGCCCCTTGACCCTAACCTTAGACCAGGTTTCTCTTAATACGCCTTCTTCATCAATGAGAAAAGTTGAACGGACTATGCCCATACTTTCCTTACCATACATCTTCTTAAGCTGCCAGACACCGTAAGCTTTAATCGCTTCCAGGTCAGGGTCACTAATCAGATCAAAAGGCAATTCATATTTACAACTAAAATTGGTATGCGACTTGACGCTGTCTTTGCTGACACCAAGCACCACCGTATTCAACGCACTGAATTTCTCTATCTTGTCTTTGAAATCATTCGCCTCTGTGGTACAGCCTGGCGTATTGTCTCTTGGATAGAAATAAAGGACAACTTTCTTTCCCTTGTAATCGCTAAGACTCACCTCAGCGCCGTCTTGATTCGGAAGTGTGAATTCCGGTGCCGGTTGACCGACTTCTAAAATACTCATAAGCCCTCCTTAGACGAAATGCATTAGAAATCATCTGTTTAACCTCTAATACTATAGCAATATACACTATGAACACATTGTATACAATGTGCTATAAGGTAGTATAACATAAGTACTAAGGAAAATATACATTAAATCTTACACAAACTGTTCTTTTCATGTATTTAATAAGTACATTTTGCACAGTACACATCCATACTACCGTCAGCACTTTGCATTCACTATAGGCATTATTACCTACAAATCAAACAAGGACACTTGATTCGACTCCTGTAGTCCATCCAGAATACCATTGTTCTTCATCATTTCAATGACTGTCTTGGATATCTTGGTTCTTTGCTGCAAATCTTCGATGGATATGAATCTGCCTTTCTCCCGCTCCAGAATGATGGCTTCAGCCGCTTTTTCTCCCATACCTTGAAAGGCACTCAGTGCCGGCATAATCTTTCCGTCAATAATCCGAAAACGTTTGTCATCAACTGTATATAGGTCTATTGGTAGAAACTCTATGCCACGTGCATACATCTCCTGAACCATTTTCATATCTTTAATGGAATCTTTTTCTTTGTTGGAGAACTTCGCCACTTGCCCGTTCTCAGGATCCATCTCACGATTCTTCGCTCTTTTCTCCTTAAGTTTTAACGCCGCCAAATGTTCTTCCAGTTGATGCTTGCCATGACACATCGTTTCATAATCAAAATCTTTCGCCCTGATACTAAAGTACGTTGTGTAATAAGCTTCCTTATGATGGACCTTGAAGTAAGCAATCCTATATGCCATCATAACGTAAGCTACCGCATGGGCTTTAGGGAACATATACTTGATCTGCTTACATGACCAAATGTACCAATCCGGTACATCGTTGGCCAACATGGCCTCTTCCATATCCGGCGTCAGACCTTTACCTTTACGGACGCTTTCCATGATTTTAAAGGCAAAGCCTTTTTCAACGCCTTTGAAGATCAAATAGGTCATGATATCATCTCGAGTGGATATAATCTCCGTAATATTCGCCTTGCCTTGAGCAATCAATTCCTGAGCATTATTCAACCACACATCCGTACCATGGGAGAGTCCGGAAATTCTACACAAGTCACTGAAAGACTGTGGCTTCGTATCTTTCAGCATCTGAATAACGAAATCCGTACCGAACTCTGGAACACCAAGGGACCCCAACTCGGTACCACCAATATCTTCTGGGTTTATGCCAAGAGCAGATAAGCCTGAAAACAATGACATAACCTGAGGTTCATCAAGAGGTATGGTCGTTGCATCCATTCCAGTCAAATCCTCCAACATACGAATCATAGTAGGGTCGTCATGCCCCAATATATCTAATTTCAGCAAGTTGTGGTCGATGGAGTGATAATCAAAATGTGTCGTGATAATTGGTGTCGTTTGATCGTTGGCTGGATGCTGTACCGGCGTGAACTGGTAGATGCTTTCACTTTTAGGCACAACTATAATCCCTCCTGGATGCTGTCCACTTGTACGCCTGACTCCGGTACATCCTTGGACCAATCGGTTAATTTCAGCCATTCTCTTACTTTCACCACGTTCATCGAAGTACTTCTTTACAAAACCAAAAGCAGTTTTTTCCGCCATTGTACCGATGGTACCTGCTCTAAATACATGACCTTCTCCAAACAGCACCTCTGTATACTTGTGCGCTTCTGATTGATATTCCCCCGAGAAGTTCAAGTCAATATCCGGCTCTTTATCGCCATAGAAACCCAAGAATGTTTCAAAAGGAATGTCATGCCCTTCTTTGTCCAATTTATGACCACACCTTGGACAATCAGCATCCGGCAAGTCACAGCCTGAGTTACCCGAGTGGGCCACTACTATTTCAGAGTCAAAATCCACATAATAACAACTTGGACATATATAATGCGCTGCAAGGGGATTAACCTCAGTTATCCCAGCCATCGTTGCTGCAAAAGAAGATCCTACAGACCCCCTTGACCCAACCAGATATCCGTCCTCTACCGACTTCCATACCAATTTTTGGGCAATGATATACATCACCGCAAACCCATTGGTAATAATGGAATTCAGCTCTCGTTCCAAGCGATCTGTTACTTGATGCGGCAAGTCCGGACCGTAGATTTCATGAGCCTTATCGTAACAGATGGTTCTTAGTTCTTCATCAGACCCTTCAATCACCGGCGGGTACTTATCCGGCGGAACCGGATCGATTTTTTCTATCCTATCGGCAATGAGATTCGTATTGGTCACAACAACCTCCATCGCCTTTTCATCCCCTAGATAACTGAATTCACGCAGCATCTCCTCTGTTGTCCTCAAGTAAAGAGGTGCTTGGTTATCAGCATCATCAAATCCCTTTCCCGCCATCAGAATACGCCTGTAAACCTCATCTTCCGGATCCAGAAAATGAACATCACAGGTTGCAACCACAGGTTTGTTATGCTCTTCACCAAGAGCCACAATCTTTCGATTCACTTCTCTCAACTCTTCAAGAGAATCAACTGCACCTTCACGCAAAAGAAATTCATTATTTCCTAGAGGCTGTATTTCATAATAATCATAAAAGTCACACAAACGATCTATAACCTCTTTGGGCTTATCCTCTAATACAGCTTTATATAATTCGCCTGCCTCACAGGCCGTACCGATAATCAACCCTTCCCTCAGCTTATTAAATAAACTCTTAGGAATTTTGGGCTGACGGAAGAAATGGTTCAAATGAGATTCACTGATCAATTCATATAGATTTCTCAGTCCCACCAGATTCTTCGTCAGAATTACCGCATGAGCTGCTCTTAATTTCTTAACCTCCCTGACAGAATTCTCTGAATAACGAATAATACCATCAACACTGTGCACATTAAGCTGATTCATATGTTCAAACAAAGCAAGAAGTACAAGAGCGGTAGCTTCAGCATCATCCACGGCCCTGTGGGCATTTACCAAAGGAACATTAAAGTGCTTAGCTAATGTGCCAAGACGATAGTTCTTCAAATCCGGCAAAAATATTCTAGCTAGTTCTAAAGTATCCAAAATGGTATTATGTATCTCAATATCTTGTTCCTTAGCAAAGTGTTCTATAAAGCCCATATCAAAGTCAGCATTATGGGCAACAAGGATACTGTCACCTGCAAATGCTAAAAAGTTATGTAATTCCTCTTCGATTGTCGGCGCATCCTTGACCATTGCCATATCAATCTTCGTCAACTCCTGGACTTTTACCGGTATTGCCCTTTCGGGATTAATGAAGGTACCATAGCGTCCTACGACTTCACCTCCGGATATTTTAACTGCGCCAATTTCTGTAACTTTATCTTTACCGGCATAAAACCCTGTCGTCTCCAAGTCAAACACCACATAATCACTGCTAAGATTCTGCCCCTTAGGATTCCTGACTATAGACTTCAAGTCATCAACGATGTACGCCTCCACACCATAGATGATCTTGAACGGATCATCATGACTGATGGCATGAAAGGCTTCAGGAAAGGCTTGAACCACACCATGATCCGTCACAGCAATCGCCGGATGCCCCCATCCTTTGGCACGTTTGACCAGTTCTTTGGCATTGGTCATGCCATCCATATCACTCATCTGTGTATGACAGTGAAGCTCGACCCGCTTCATCTCTGCCTTGTCTTGTTTAACCTCTCTGAAGTCATCGATGATTTCCATCGCGTTAATCATAATACCCAGCTCATTAGAGAAAGTGTCAAACTGAACACGACCTTCTATACGAACGAACATATTTTTTGATAATTTATCTTTCGTCTGTTCTTCGTAAGCTTCATGCTTAAGAAATGCTTTACACGTAATCGAATCCGTATAATCCGTCACATCAAAGATCAAGAGTACCTTCTCTGACCTAGTGATACGCATGTCTCTAGCCAATACATATCCCTCAATAATAATACTGTCAAAGTCACCATTCAAATCTTTGATCTTTGTTACGAAGCCGCCAATCCCTCTTCTGCCAATCGCCAGATTTTCCGGCAACTTCTTCTTCTCTTTCGGTTTTTCGGCTACCACTTCTTTTGGCTTGTTTGCAATGGCTGTGGCACTTAAGTTCATCTCATCCAAGATACGTGCCTCTTCTTTTGCACGCTTTTCCTTAAATGCTTCGTAGACTGTCTTATGATGTTCTTTTTCCTTGAACTTTACATCCACCTGCATATCAAACTTCCGTTTGAACGTATGGGCAATATACTTATCAATCTTATATTCACTTATATAAGCATAATCAAAAGCTTCAAATTCATAAACCAAGCTCTGTTCCAAGACCACAGGCTCTATTTTTCCAATTTTAGCCGCACCAAAAGGACTCTCCTTTTTTATAAGGTGAAGAAGACAGGGTTTATAAAATTCGAATAACGCCGCAAAATCAAGATCATAACGCATCTCATAGCGTTCTTCCACCTGAACTTGAAGCGCTTCTTCACTGACAAACTCGGTAATCTTCTCTTCCAAACCTTCGATCATCTGAGGGTGTACAATCTCATCTAGTACCACCTGAACATACAACCTAGTCTGTTCCTTGTTCATATATATATGCTCAACACCGCATCGATCAAAGATGCCACTCAACTGTCCCGTAAGAGCAATACCACGAAACACATCTGTTAATTTTTTTGCCATAAAGTCATTCCCTTTAATTCTAATCTATAGAATCTCAACTTATAATCAGTCTCTTAAAGCTGATCAATTTCCTCCAGCAATGCATCCAGCAATTCCTCTTCAGGGACTTTTCGAACAACCTGCCCCTTCTTAAAAATAATGCCCACACCTTTCCCACCGGCCAGTCCAACATCAGCCTCTTTTGCTTCACCAGGCCCGTTCACGACACACCCCATAACTGCAACTTTAATGGATTTGTTCATAGAAGCACATTTCTCTTCAACCTTTTTAGCAATACCAATCAAGTCAATGTCTGTTCTTCCACAAGTAGGACACGAGATAATTTCTACGCCTTGAGACATTAAGCCTATTGATTTCAGTATCTGCCTGGCAACCTTAACTTCCTCAACCGGATTACTGGTTAAAGACACCCTGATTGTATCGCCAAGTCCAGCCAATAGCAACGCGCCTATACCTACAGAGGATTTAATAGTACCCGACCAGGTAGTACCTGCTTCAGTAACCCCAAGATGCAATGGATAGGACAGGCACTTTGCCGCCATAGTGTAGGCAGCCATCGCCGTCGAAACATCAGAAGATTTGATTGAAACCACCAAATTATCGTAACCCAAGGATTCAATGGCCGCGCATTGATTCACAGCACTTTCAACCAGCGCTTCCGGGGTAGGATGCCCATATTTCTGAAGCAACTCTTTCTCAAGAGATCCCCCGTTGACCCCAACACGAATAGGAATATTTTTCCCTTTACATACGTTGACCACTTTTCCCAAGCGTTCAATGCTACCAATATTACCCGGATTGATTCTTATTTTATCCGCACCATTTTCCACAGCTGCAATGGCCAACCTATAGTCAAAGTGTATGTCCGCCACAATTGGTATATGAATTTTTGACTTAATCTTCCCAATCGCCTCAGCAGCCTCCATATTAGGAACAGCAACTCTGACGATATCACAACCAGCAGACTCAAGATCCAATATCTGCCTAACTGTCGCCTCTATATCTTCCGTCTTAGTATTCGTCATTGACTGAACAGACACAGGGTTACCACCACCTACAGCCACATCGCCGACCATTACAATTCTTGTTTTATCTCTATACATAAACACCTCCACAACCACCTATATCACACCTAATGAACACAATAAATAGCGTACACTCTTACAAAGAGTGCACGCCACATGATCTCTTATATTAAACTCGTAATTTATTTCTTCACTGCCAGACATTTTATTCCAATTCTATTTTATAAGTGTTTCCTTATAAAATCAAGCATACATAACACGAAAAAAGAATCGTCAACAATATAATCTCCTGACCCATTAATGATATCTAGCCTGATAACTGTTACCACCAAAAGCTTTGACCCTGTATAGGGCTTTATCCAAGCGAAGCATCAGATCATTAACCGAATGATCCTCTGCCATATAATCAGCTATCCCCACCGAGAAGGAACAATGCCCTACATGCGGGAAATGATGCTGGTTCAGGGTTACAAACAAGTCATTAACCAATGCATTGGCGCCAATCAGCTCTGTCTGTGGACACAAAATAATGAAAGTATCATCCTGCCACCTGCACGCAGTGTCCACCCGTCGAATTCGCTTAGCAATTTCTTCAGAGCACGACTTCAAAACCATATCACCTATTTCATACCCAAATTTATCATTGATGTCCGAGAAACGATCCAAGTCAAGAACAATCAGCGAAAAAGGAATATCAGAACGGCCACTGCGTTCAAATTCCGACTTAATCAGAAAAATCATCTCTTCCTTGCTGATCAAACGCGTCAATGGATCAATATTTCTAATACGTCCAAGCTCTGCCTCCAAACGCAGGAACCTGACACTTTCTTCCATACCAAGGCCAAGCCACCTAAAAGATTCAAGAACATCATAAGTCATCCTATTCTCTTCCTTATATAGCATGGCAAGTATCGCCACAATCTCATCTTGATAATCATAGATTGGCATTCCAAGCATCGTCTTTATACCCATTGCACATTCCATCGAAGATGCAAATCGTATATCACTTGACGCATCGCCTATTGTCACCATGCGCCCATAGTCATATGCCACGTCGGCAAAATCGCCATTCCCCCGAGGATATAATCGATCTAAATCATAACACGCCACACAGTTAGTGCTATATGCACCTATTTTATAACCAGACGCCGTTACTTGCCATAATACTACATGCGCCCCTGCAAATCGATCCGTAAGTTCATCCAAGTGTTTTTGCCATTTTTTATTCAAGTACGTCGACGGCGTTCTTCCAGCATTAGTACTTACAAAAGACGTTTCATGAACCAGCCCTTCTCTAATAACATTAAAATCCATCATATACCTCCACCACTATATGCGCAGCGAATACATAATCACCCTTGCATACTAATCACTATTCATTGCACACCAAGTTCGACTTTTCGTTCCTGTTATTATTTTAGCACTAGAATAATCTCTTAAGCAAACATTTCACATATTTAGTAGAATACTAAAACTAATGACAAATTGCATTAAAAAAGGCCATCTCCCTCGAGATGGCCTTTATAGCATTTAAGCTCTTTCATATAGATCTTTCAAGATATCCCTATGATCTTCTTCTTCTTTTATCAATACTTTCAAGGTGTCTGCAGTATCGCCTTTAGCATACTTAAGCAGGTCTTTGTAATAATTGATTGTTATGACTTCCGTAGCAAGCCCTTCTTTAATCGCTTCTTTTACAGTGTTGATTGACCCCACTTCTCTGGAAAAGCCTTCACTCTTAGCATACTCCTCAAAAAAACTCGTCACAGTCTCATCAAACATATAGTCGAAATTGCTTTCCTCAACTGCACTTTCATCGTATATTTTTTGAAAATATGCTGCATGCTTTCTCTCATCGTCAGCCAGTTTCAGAAAAATCTGTTTTACATCACCGGATGCTTTTGCAGCATGTTCTTCATAGAAATCAATACCACCTGCCTCAAGTGATACTGCAAACTTAAGTACTTCAAGATTTGAGAATGTTGGTTTCATATGTATCCCTCTTTTCTGTCTGCATTCCGCCATCCTATCATCTAGTATTAAATATACTAAACAATACATGTTTTTGCGGTTGTCCTACAATTAATCTAACACAGTACACTAGACAACGTCAACATATGCACAGCCAAAAAAGGTCAGAACTTGGCACTTAATACATACATTTGCATTGTCCACAGCAAATCACCATTGTAGTGATACAGGTCATCAGATGCATACTCTCTCACTTCATCATTCGAATAGCTTAACAATGTCGTTGAAGAGAACCAATACCATCAAGCCCATCAAAAGGACAAATCCGATAAAATGAACCCTTCCTTCCTTATCCGGGTCAACAGGTTTACCACGAATCGCCTCTATTGCAATAAACACCAAGCGCCCACCATCCAGCGCCGGCAATGGCAGCAAATTCATTACCCCTAAGTTCGAGCTAATAAGTATAATCCAGAATGACATTGTTGCCATAACTGTTCTAAATCCATATTGTACACTTTCCTCATATCCTTGGCTTACTGCACCTACCAATCCAACAGGTCCTGATACATCCCCACCGGATACACTGCCAGTCAATAACAGCCCCAAAGAGTATATGACAATCTTTATCCAATAAACAATCTCAATGAATGCATGTTTAACAAGCGTTATAGGATTGTTCATATCCAGTAAAGTAAAGTTGATACCAATCCTGTACAAGCCTTCTTCGCTGATATCCGGTTTAACCTCAAAGGTTATTTTGTCATAACCGTTATCCGCCGGACGTTTCACCTCAATATGAGCAACTTCAGGTTTCTCATTGTTAAGATATAACCTAAGTTCACTTGCAGATACAATCCACCTTCCATTGTAACCAACAAGAATATCACCTGACTGAATACCCGCTTCATAGGCTGGAAATTCTTCTGGAACCTCATCAATGGTTCTACCTACGCCGCCCACTATGGAAAGATATATAATTGAAAAAACGAATGCCAGTATAAAGTTGAACAGCGGACCACCAAAGATGACGGTGAATCTTTGCCATACGGTTTTCTCAGAAAATGACCTTTGGTCACCGGCAACCGCTTTATCCTCACCCATCATTTTACAATAACCACCAAAAGGGATTGCACGTATGGAGTAATTTGTCTCACCAACTTTTTTTCCAAGGAGTTGAGGACCCATACCAACAGCAAATTCCTCAACAAGGATTCCGGCACGTCTAGCAAATAGGAAGTGCCCCAACTCATGAATAAACACTATCAATCCGAAGATTAAAATACTAACAATAATACTCAAAAAATCACCTACTTCTGATCATCATTAGGATGATCTTATTTTTACGACAACATGGCCACATACTACACAAAGATAAGCGCCTCGCACTTCACTCATTAAACTCGTTTAAGAAACTCATGGGTCCAAGCTTCAATAGCCAATACATCCTCTACCGATCGACACTCTGTCACATCATGAGCACTCATAGCCTTGTCAATCATTTCTGTAATTTGCTTATAAGCAATGTCTCGCGACAAGAATAATGACACCGCTTTCTCATTGGCTGAATTGTAGACAATTGGCATTGACCCACCAGCCCTCATAGCATCATAGGCTAAATCAAGCCCTTTAAAGGTCTTACGGTCCGGTTCTTCAAAAGTCAGTTTCCCCACATCAGCCAGCTTGAGACGTCGATAATTATTCTTCAGCCTGTCAGGATACCCCAGTGCATATTGAATCGGCAGCTTCATGTCCGGATAGCCCATCTGAGCTATTATTGATCCATCAACATACTCTACAAGAGAATGAATGATGCTCTGAGGGTGAACCACCACTTGTATCTGATCAGGCGTTAAGTCAAATAACCACTTAGCCTCTATGACTTCCAACCCCTTGTTCACCAACGTACTTGAATCAATGGTAATCTTTGCCCCCATGGACCAATTAGGATGTTTTAATGCCTGTTCGAGAGTCACTTCCGAAAGCTGTTCACAGCTATAGCCTCTAAAAGGTCCACCGGACGCCGTCACAATAACACTTTCAATCTGCTTGATTCTTTCGCCCTGCATACTCTGGAACAACGCCGAATGTTCACTATCCACCGGCAACATACGTACACCATAAGCTTTAATCATAGGCATAATAATATTACCTGCTGTCACCAGCGTTTCCTTATTAGCAAGAGCAATGTCTTTTCCAGCTTTGATCGCTGCCACTGTCGGTCTCAGGCCAATCATGCCAACAACCGCAGTCACAACGACGTTTGCCTCCGTTAATGTCGCAACATCCACCAAACCATCCATGCCTTCGAGAACCTGCGTCCTACAGTCACCCAGCCTTCTTCGAAGTTCTTTTGCTTTCTCGATATTCATTACCGCCACTATAGTCGGGTGATATTTCTTTATTTGCTGTTCAAGCAACTCAATACTGCTATTAGCCGTAAGACCAACCACCTCAATATCCTGTTGCTCATCAACCACCTCAAGCGTCTGACGACCAATAGAACCTGTAGAACCCAATATGACTATTTTTTTCATAATTTCTTCCTTTTAGATACCAGTTCCAATAGAGGACCATATTGACTGAATCAAATAAATATATGCTGCAGTCACAAGTATGCTGTCAAGCCTGTCCAAGATACCACCATGCCCAGGTATGATTTTACCAAAATCTTTAATACCTGTTTGACGCTTCATTGCTGAACCGACCAAATCACCAACTTGAGAGACAAGAGACCCAAACACACCTACAACACATAAGATAAGAACCTGTGACCAACTGCTAAACGGTCCGTAAATAAGCATAAACAGACCAAATCCCCCGCCAATAAGTCCACTACCCACAAGACCTCCAAAGGCCCCTTCAATCGTTTTATTCGGGCTAAGCTTTGGTACAAGTTTGTGTTTGCCGAAGTTAACCCCCACAAAGTACGCGGAAGAGTCACTGCCAAATGCAATGGCAAAGATCAGCCAAATCATCCATTCACCGTAAAAAGCACTATCTCTGACATATGCAATTGCCAGCATCAAAAACAATATATAGAAGACACTATAGAAGACATAGGCCATATCCGTTATAACAATATCCGGAAACCTTAGTGCGTAATATGCAAGCACAAGAATAACCAAAGAAATATTAAGCATATACAGATACTGCATATCTCCATTCCAGTACAAAGCGTAGGTCATCACAGAATACAGACCCGTCAAAAAAGAATAGAACTGTATCTTCATATTAGTCGCTTTGAAGAATTCATGCATCCCAATCAATGTTGCAACACATAGAGTCAGGTACAGAGCAGCACCACCCAATACCATAACCAGAATAACCAACGGCAGCAGTACAACAGCTGAGAAAACTCTAGTCTTCATCCTTAATGCCTCCAAACCTTCTGTCTAAGCCATTATAATATTGTATTGCGTCAATGGCATCAGCCTCAGCAAAATCCGGCCAATGTTTTTTTACGAAGTAGAATTCTGTATAGGCCAACTGCCACAAAAGATAGTTGCTTGTTCGTGTCTCGCCACTTGTTCTAATCATCAATTCTGGGTCCGGCATCCCAGCCGTGTCAAGATATTGATTCATCAACGCTTCAGTCATAGGACCTTCTTCATTGGATGCCCTAAAGCGATTCACCGCTCTTACTATTTCATCTCTGCCACCGTAATTAATGGCTAGCTGTAAGTTTAGTCCTGTATATCCCGCAGAAGCTTCTTCTAACTTCTCAATAGCCTCCTGAATGTCCAGCGCAAGATCTTCACGTCTCCCAAGAACCCTGACACGCATATTATCTTTCTTCGCATTTTTCAGACTGTCCTTTAGATACTGACGTAGTAAACCCATCAGGAAATCAACCTCTTCTTTTGGACGTTTCCAGTTCTCTGTCGAGAAAGCATAAACCGTCACATACTTAACGCCTGCATCACTAAAAACCCTTGCTATTTTCTTCAAGGTCTCTGCACCGTTTTTATGCCCAAAGGTTCTTTTCTTACCCTTTTCTTTAGCCCACCTACCATTGCCATCCATAATGATTGCTACATGTGAAGGTATTTCCAGACCTTCCAATTCTGTATACTTTTTCATGATGCCTCACAATCCCTCCATAGAAATATGAACGCCCCTCTTTCGAGGGGCTATTTTACAGCGATTAGACTGTGAGTATTTCTTTCGTTTTGACCTCAACATGTTTATCAATATCTTTGATGAATTTGTCCGTCAAATCTTGAGTTTGCTTTTCAAGATCCGTAAGATCATCTTCTGTGATTTCATTGGCTTTTTGTGCCTTTTTGAAGTGATCATTAGCATCTCTTCGAATATTACGGATAGCAACTTTAGCATCCTCACCTTTTTTCTTAATATCTTTCGTAAGAAGCACACGGCGTTCCTCGGTAAGTTCAGGGAACAAGAGTCGTATCACTTTACCATCACTACTTGGTGTAATACCCACATCTGACCCCATTATCGCTCTTTCAATATCTTTCATAACCGATGAATCCCATGGTTGAATCATCAAAACACGAGGCTCCGGAACAGAAATATTCCCCACTTGGTTAAGTGGCGTCTCTGCCCCATAATATTCTACAGTCACTTTGTCAAGGACGTGTGGGTTTGCTCTCCCAGCTCTGATTGCGATAAAATCACTCTCAAGCACTTCCACAGTCTTATTCATCTTATTCTCATATTTTTTCAATTCACCATTCATATGAATACCTCCTAGACCGTCACAACGGTTCCGTTAATCTTATCATCTACCGCATTGATGATACTGTCTTCATCATTCAAATAAAACACCGACATTGGAACTTTCTGTTCCAGACACATGACCGCTGCCGCCAAGTCCATCACCTGAAGCCCCTGATTGATTACGTCATTCAGACTAATGGTATCATACTTAACAGCATCTGGGTTTGTACGTGGATCATCGCTATAGACACCATCAATATTCTTTGCCAATAGGATAATGTCCGCTTCCATCTCAATAGCCCTTAAAGCAGCCCCTGTATCGGTTGAAAAATACGGATGACCTGTACCACCGGCAAAAAAGACAACTTTCCCTTCGGCAAAATGAGCCATAGACGCATCTTTTGAATAACGTTCTGTCATCGCCCCAACGTAAAACGGCGTCATGACAGCAGTATCAATACCGATTGTCCGAAACATAGCAGAAGCATACAGAGCATTCATCACCGTCGCCAGCATACCGATTTCATCTGCTTTCGTACGTTCCATGGACTCGCTGGTGCGACCACGCCAAAAGTTACCGCCGCCGATAACGATACCAACGCTGACACCTTGATCAACAAGAACCTTTACCTGTCGTGCCACTTCCATGACATTCCGCTCATCAAAGCCTTGTCCTTTTTCTCCGGCAAGTGCTTCACCACTTAGTTTTAACAATACTCTCTTGTAGTTTGACATGATTACACCTCTATCAAATAATCTAACATATATTATAACAGTTTTCTAGCAAAACTTATAATAGAATAATAATAATTTTCAGCTTGACCATAGTCCTAGCCCTTGGCACAAAAAAGGCCGTATCTCATTGATACGGCCTAGATCTTATCTATTAACCTTGGATTTGCCTTGCAACTTCTTCAGCAAAATTCTCTTCTTTTTTCTCAATACCTTCACCTGTTTCAAAACGAGTGAAAGACTTGATCGCCATTGTAGCACCTTGCTCTTTAGCAACTTGTGCAACATATTTAGCCACTGTGAGATCACCATCTTTAACGTATGGTTGGTCTACAAGACAAATCTCTTTAAGTTGCTTGTTGATACGACCAATAATCATTTTATCAATGATGTTATCAGGCTTATCTGGGTTCTCATTTTTAGCTTGTTCTTTAAGAATCGCTTTCTCTTTTTCAAGATATTCTTCTGAAACTTCGCTTCTGTCAACATGAAGTGGGTTAATCGCAGCAACCTGCATCGCAACGTTCTTAGCACACTCTACTACTTCGTCATTAACAACATCTGAAGTCATCTCAACGAGTACACCAATCTTACCACCAGCATGGATGTAAGATCCAACAACACCGTTTTCAACTACGATTTTCTGAAATCTTCTAATCTTAAGGTTTTCACCGATTACCGCAATCTTCTCCGCAAGTACATCGGATACTTTCTTTCCAGCTTCAGCATGACTTTCCTCTTCAAGGAATGTATCTATATCTGCTGCTGTTGTCTTACAAGCTTGCTCTGCAACTTGAGCAACATATGTTTGAAAAAGTTCATTCTTAGCAACGAAGTCTGTTTCAGAGTTGACTTCTACAATAGCAGCAGTGTTACCATCTACAAATGTAGCAACCATACCTTCTGCTGCGATTCTTCCAGCTTTTTTCGCTGCTTTTGCAAGACCTTTTTCTCTAAGGACCTCAACAGCTTTCGCCATATCGCCATCCGCTTCAGTAAGCGCTTTTTTACAATCCATCATACCGGCACCAGTACTAGCTCTAAGCTCTTTAACCATTGCTGCAGTAACTGCCATGTTCAATACCTCCATAGGTTTAATATTGTTAAGACGTTAAAATGCTTCAACCACTGATGGTTGAAGCATTATTGTTATTATTCTGCTGCTGCTTCTTCAGCTACTTCTTCTTCCAATGTCTCTTGAAGACCTTGGTTTGCTTCGATAACGGCGTCAGCCATTTTTGAAGTAATTAGCTTAACTGCTCTAATCGCATCATCGTTACCTGGGATAACGAAGTCAATTTCTTCAGGATCACAGTTCGTATCAACGATACCCACAAGTGGAATACCAAGGATATGTGCTTCCTGAATAGCAATTCTTTCTTTGCGTGGATCAACAATGAAGATAATGTCTGGCACTTTCTTCATGTCCTTGATACCACCAAGGTTTTTCTCAAGTTTAGCCATCTCATTTTTCATGCCGATGACTTCCTTTTTAGTGTATTTTTCAAAAGAACCATCAGCTTCCATACGTTCAAGTTCTTTAAGTCTCTTAATACGTCCCTGAATAGTCTTGAAGTTAGTCAGCATACCACCAAGCCATCTTTGGTTAACGTAGAACATACCACATCTTTCAGCTTCAGCTTTGATGCTTTCCATAGCCTGCTTCTTAGTACCTACGAAAAGTACAGTACCGCCTTCAGCAACTGTGTCTTTAATTGCATAGTATGCTTTATCAACAAGACCAACTGTCTGTTGAAGGTCGATGATGTAGATGCCATTACGCTCAGTGTAGATGTACTCCTTCATTTTAGGGTTCCATCTTCTCGTTTGATGTCCAAAGTGAACACCAGCTTCGAGGAGTTGTTTCATTGAAATAACGCCCATGTTTTGATACCTCCGTATTTGGTTGATTTCTTCCGTACCTATCATCTTTCCGGCAATACGCCGTAGCGCCACCATGTCGAAAATCTAGATACGTGCTTTTTTCACGATTGCTAGTATAACATACCACAAGTAGGATAGCAAGAAAAATAATCGTACTTTTTATATCTATTTTCAGCGCTATGTTTATAACAAATTTTCACCCTTATATTACGGGAAAGCCGGAGCGTCAAAAGGTCAAATCATCCTGCAATCAATCATATAGATTCAGAATAAGATTCACTTCTCCTACACCAACTCCCAAGATCTTAGCAATCTCTCTAGCGCCATACCCCTGACGCTTTAAATCGATGATTTTTTTGCTTATAGGCGTTGCCGAAGAACCTGTAACGCTTTTAGGCATTTCCTTTATAGTGTCATTCTCATTTACCGTTGATTCGGATTTTAAAATTTCTATATCCAATTGTATTTGTCTGATGACCTTTTCTTTATCAGAAATCATCTGATACAGAAATAAAAGTTCTTTATGCTTTTTTTCTATCTCATCTTTAACAAAGTTATGATAGTCATCAAGCTCAAGAACTTTTTCATTCACCAAACCAATCTGTCTATTAAAGGCTTCATCATCCATTGCCTTATCATCTTCATCCTTCTGCCGCTTAACTTTAAACACAATAAAAGTAAGCACTAATACCAAAAACCCAAGGACAACGGACAATAAAACCATACCACCAGTAAGTGTCATTCATTCTCCTTCATCATATACGAATATCTATTTTATGATACGTACCATCATCACTTGGTTCTTTCTGATCCTTTTGATGATTCTTAGTCTTTTTTGAACTAGGGCGCTGATAAAGGTTGCGCCCCTCTTCACGTGCGTCCGCTTCACTGCCTGCCTGCTCATCCCTATTCGTTTGATTAACAGACTGGTTCTCTTGTCGAACACCTTTTTCATGACTGACTGCGTTCTGATTTTGCTGCAATCCGGCTTTTTGCTGCTCCAGATGGCTCATCCTTGAAACCTCTGAAAGCTTTGGAATAGCAACTTGCATATCGATCGGTCTAATCGGCATAAGCTCACCTCCTGTGCAGCTGGCATCTCCGACTCAATCCAAAATCCTTACACCTCTTATAATGAAGACATTTTTATATCCGCTCCGTTTTTCACAAGTTTAACATAACTGATTTCATCCTTAATATATGTACTGACACTGCCAATAGATACTTTTACACCAGGATAAAGCTCTTTATTGACAATCACAACACCATTATTCTTGTTTTCAACCATTTCTTCCAATTCATCAAATCGAACTTGCGCCTGCTTAACTTTATTGGTCAGGAATATCTTATTTCTAACGGCCGACATATACATATCTTGCTTTTCCTGGTCTAAAGCGCCTTCAACTTCCTTACGCTTGTTAAGAAGGTTAATGACTTGTTCTAACTTAGCAAGTTCACCACTTATCTTTGGTAGTTCTTTACGTAGTTCACTGTATTCAGCAAGCATACCTGGATCAATCCCTACATCCACTTCCGTCACAGTACCCATATGAGACCCCAATATCTTCGTCTCCACAGCCTCCCCCGCCTTAATAGCACCACCGGAAATCATACCTTTACGTCCCTCCACCGTCACTCTACCTTTACAAGTGACATTACTATGGAGTATTGCTTCACTATGGATATCGCCTCCTGCAACCACTTCCGCATTTTCTATATAACGAGCTTGTATATTGCCAGTAGCTTCAATATGGCATTTGCCCATGCCTTGGATTCCGGCATGAAGAATAATATTCCCTCTACTTATTATTTCGGCACCTTCGACGGCCCCCAACACCTCAACATCCCCTTTAGCTTTAATACTAAAACCAGTCAGTACATTGCCGTGAACAATCACTGTGCCTTCAAACTCAATATCACCTGTTGATGTTCCTACATTATTGGGTACTTCATATACATTATTAACAATGATTTTCCCTTCGAACGTCTTAACCAAGCCATCACATGCTGCATAAAGTGACATCTTGTCTTCACTGATCACTGTATTCTTGCCAAACCGCAATTTAACCGGTTTGGGCTTTCTTGGTGCTATAGGATCGCCATAGATATTGACCCCTTCGACCCCTTCTTTCATTTCAACCAATCTAGCAAGCAATTGTCCTTTCTTAACGTTAGAAATGACATTAAGCTTCTTATAATTCACATTGCCTTGGTCATCCATCTCCGGCTTAGCACTTTTATCCGTATCGAATTGGAAGTCTATTTCAGCGGCTTTACCATCAATAGCCGGCACCCCTTCAGCAATGATATATGGCACGTTATATTCCCGGTCTTCTGCCAAGGCATCCAAGAGTTCGTGATTAATGCCGACTTTTATACCTCTTCCTTTAAGCCTTCTGATGATTAAATCTTTATCGAAAGGCATATCTGACGGATAGAAAGTGATTCTTGCCATCATCTTATTCTCGACAATTTCTATTCTGAAGGGTTCATCACCATCTGCAATACCATTCTCAATGGTTAAGACCTTAACTGTAGCTTTATCAAACCCTGGCGTCATCGCCTCTTCAACTGCAATCAAATCAAATCCTGCTATGTCACTAGAACGCAGTCGCTGCTCCATTTGTTCCAATGTAGGATTAACACCGCCAGGTTGTGCTTCAAATATTTCTAAATAAACGCCATCCAGTCCCTTTTTTATTTCAAAATAACCATCATACGCATTCGTTCCCATAATAAATCCACCATTCACAAACATCGCCACATTCGCTGAGTTTCCCTAACACTTATTCTAATTAATATTTAGCTCCAGCATAAACCAAATGATCATTATAACAGGTTATGCAAGTCTTTATATAGATGCCAACAACTCAACATTTTCACCTAAAATACCACGCATTTTGCGAAGTGCTTTCGTATGAAGTTGACTGATCCTCGACTCAGACACTTCCATAATATGGCTGATTTCCTTAAGGGTCAATTCTTCATAATAGTAGAGTGTGATGACTTTTCTTTCTTTATCTGTCAAACCTTCAATTGCCTTGATAAGCATTGATTTCAATTCTTCTTTTTCTATATTGGCCTCAGGCGCTACAAACCTTGACTTACCAAGGTGTTCCATATTGGCTTCGCCGCCTTTTTCGATATGATCCTCTAAGGATGTCAGCATCAGCGCTTTTGTCTGATCTTGCCATTTGTGGTACTCTTCAACGCTAATACCAAGCTCATCCGCCATATCTTCATCTTCAACATAGCGACCTAGCTCTGATTCCAATTTTTGATAAGCAGTCTCTATGCTTTTCTGTTTTTTTCTGACCGACCTTGGAATCCAATCCATTTTTCGGATATTGTCCAAGATAGCACCTCTTATTCTTAAAGAAGCATAGGTCTCAAACTTGATGCCTTTATCAAGATCAAATTTATCGATGGCATCAATCAACCCAAAAACACCATACCCAACCAAGTCATCGAACTCAACATTGCTGCCAAGATATATACTCAACCTGCCAGCCACGTACTTGACCACCTGAGAATATTCTATAATCAGCTGTTCTTTAATCTTCCCATCCTTAGTCTTGGCATATGTTTCCCATAATCTATTTAGGTCCTGATCGTTCATACCGAACCTCCTAAATCAACAGCAAGACACCCTTGCAAACATTCGCTACTGTTGAGTATCTGTCATTTCCCTGTTGTCTTCCACAGTCGCCAATTCTTTCGCTTCTTCTTCAAGCTCTGCAATCTCTTTCGCTCTCTCTTTTTTTTCTGTCTGATCGATGATTCTGTTCACTTGCCCTTGAATTAAACTACCTATAAAAAAGAAAATCACTAGAACAAACATCAAAGTGAACATGAGCCTTTCAAGAGAATAACTCAACACAATACCAATCACGCCAACAATAATCCCCGCAACAAGCATCATCACCAAATTAAAATTCTTTAAATGCATATAGTCACGCACCTACCTAGATTGTCTTAGATGGTTTACCGATTGTCTTAATCAAAAGATCACCTGTCTCTGAATAGAACTCAATAGTGCGCCCATAGTTCTTACCACAATCTTCTGATAACAATTGTATACCCAGCTCCTTGAGTTTTGCTCTGGTAGCAATGGCATTACGCTCACCAATACGCATCATATCGTTAGAACTATCAAAGGAAAACATCTGTGCACCACCGGCGATCTTCGCAACCAACCGTCTCTTGTTGGCACCTATGGCGCACATATCTTCGATTAATTTTACTATAGCAGTATCTGCAAACTTAGCTATATTGCTGTTGTTCCTGATCTGTGTACTGTCAGGTAACATAATGTGGGCCAGGCCACTGACCTTGGTTGAGGGATCGTAAAGAACGATCCCAATGCACGAACCAAGACCTAAGGTCGTCAGAACTTCCGGCGCCCTACAGCAATTCAAGTCTGCCATACCTACTTTTATCATTTTATTCATAAGCTGCTCATCCCATCCCGAGGCTTTTGAGAATCATGTTATAAGAAGGCATATCCGGAATTAATATGAAATATCCGAACACACGTTCTTCACCGCCGCCAAAGTCCGTTTGTATCAACAAAGCCCGATCACCTACTTTACCAAATTCAATAGCCGGGACGCTAAGTATCGCCCCTGCCATATCAATGGCCAGGTATGGAACGGAAGCAATGATCTTCAAATTGGTCAGTGATGATAATGATGACAGATAAGCTCCGGCAATGATATTACCGATCTCTTTAAGGGCTGACAAATCCATTTCACCAAACTCGCTAAAATCTGTTATTTCCCTACCCATAAGCATATTAACCAAATTATGGGCTGAGCGCTGTTCCAGTACGAACATCATCATGCCATTAACTTCGCCCTCAACACCCAGCAGTATACCAACGATTGGATTTTCCTCACCACCGACAACTTCCGCCAACTCTTTGAATTCAAGAACATTGACTTTCGGGATGCCCATATCAATCTTCTTATTGATCATCTGTGACAACGCTGTGGTTGCATTACCTGCGCCGATATTACCAAGTTCTCTTAACAAGTCCAGTTGCATACTGTCCATATTGTCAAAATTATCTGCCATGTTCCCTACCGCCTAACTTTCAGAAATTTCCTATGCACTGATGAGGTTCTCCACATCCAGTAAGGTTACCAGTTCTTGACCTACTTTGCCAACACCCCACACAAAGTTCTCTTCATCATCTTTCGCTTCATCTTTAATGATGTCAATGTTATTATTGGTCAGAGAAATGACCTCTTTGACCTCATCGACAATCAAGCCTATTTCATTGCCTTCGACTTTAACAAAAATAATCCTTGTGGTATTGGTAATCTCATCGTCTTTCAATTTGAATTTCCTGCGAATACTCATTACAGGAATAATTTCACCTCTAAGGTTGACAACACCTTTGATATACGATTTGGCTTTAGGCACTCTGGTGATGTTCATCATTCTGACAATGTTCTGTACATACTGAATGTTGATGCCGTACTGTTCAACACCCAACTGAACCATAATGAATTGTTTCACTTCTTCATTGATCATATTATCATTGTTTTCCATAATGTCACCCCTATCATACCAATGTGTTAACGTCTAGGATCAGTGCCACTTCACCATCGCCAAGGATGGTTGCACCGGCAATCATCTTAATGTTCGTCAAGTATTTGCCTAGTGTCTTGATAACTATTTCCTGTTGTCCGATTAAGGAGTCAACAACAAACCCTGCAAGACGGTCGCCTTTGTTTACAATGACCACTGTTATGGAGTCTCTATCAGTCTGTACTTCTTCCACATCCAACTTCTCGTGTAGGCGAATGATTGGAATAACATTGCCACGAAGATTAATGACCTCTTCATTCTGTATGAATTTGATGTCGGTTAATTTAACATCCTCAATATTCTGAATTGTGTTAAGTGGTATGGCATACTTTTCATCATTCAATTCGACCATAAGCGCTTGAATGATCGCAAGGGTCAATGGCAAACGAATAATGAACGTACTGCCCTTATCCAACTCAGTTCTAACTTCAATGTCACCACCAAGGGCCTCTATCTTGGTTTTAACAACATCCAAGCCAACACCTCTACCAGAAACGTCTGAAATCTTATCCGCAGTGGAAAAACTTGGTCTGAATAGTAAGTCAATGATTTCTTTATCGCTCATACTGGATGCTTGAGTCGCAGAAATCGTACCATTACCGATAGCTTTATTCTTGACACGCTCAATATCAATCCCAGCACCATCATCGCCAACCTCTATAACAACATTGTTACCATCCTGGTATGCTTTCAGCGTTACATTCCCCGTTGGATCCTTCCCTTTTTTCACACGTACATCCGGTGTTTCAAGACCGTGATCACCAGAATTACGAATCAAGTGAACCAAAGGATCGCCAATCTCATCAATAACAGTTCTGTCAAGTTCTGTCTCTTCACCTGACATATGGAGCACCATCTGCTTGTTCAGTTTTCTCGACAAGTCACGAATCAATCTAGGAAAACGATTAAACACACGTTCAATTGGTACCATTCGAACTTTCATAACAGCGTCGTGTAGATTCGTTGTAATTCTTTCTAAGTACTCAACTTGCTCTGTGACGTTGCTGTTATTGTTCTCAACTGTCTCAAGGCCATTCTTAATGATGATCAACTCTGATACTAAGTTCATTAAAGTATCCAGTCTTTCAATATCAACACGAACGGTTCTGTTGGTTACTGGCTTATTGCTCTTCTTCGGTTGCTCATCCTTCTTAGAGCTCCCCGGCGTCTTTTCAGTTGCAGATGAGTCAATACCCTTTTGAACTTCCTCTTTTTCTGCTTCCGTTTTCGCCACTTCTGTCGCTTCAACGATTATCTCATCGATCAAAACCGTCTCCACTTCTGCAATACCTTTCAACTCTTCGACACACTGTTCTGCGGTATCATCTGACAAAAGTATTATCGAAAAATCAAGATCAAATTTCTCATCTTCTATATCCTGTACTGGTGGATCGGATTTAATCACAGAACCCAATTTCTCAAGGGTCCTGAAGATGATAAAAGCTCTGGCGGATTTCAGAACACAGGTTTCCGAAAGGTAAATTGTGATACCAAACGCTTTCATATTTTCTTCATTGGCCTTCACCACAGCGTTCTTTTCAAAATCTGTCAGGCGAAGCTGATTATGCTTTCTTTCGCCCGTTGAAGGCGCAGACGGGGTTTCAACAACCACCTCGCCCCCACTTGGTTGAGCCTTCGTATCAGCTGAAGCCACTTCCCCTTTAAGGATAGCGTTGAGGGTATCTATGATATCCTGATATGCTTCTTCACCTTCATTGCCCGTTTGAACAATATTATCCACATATGTCTCCAGCGCATCCAAGCACTTGAATAGTGTGTCTAACAGATTTGCATCAATGGACATATTTCCTGTACGTATTTCAGAAAGAACATTTTCCATGTCATGGGTTAAGACATTCATCTTCTTAAATCCCATAGTTGCAGCCATACCCTTTAGTGTATGGGCCGCTCTGAAGACCTCGTTCACTAGATCCGTATTATCTTCCGGCACTTTTTCCAAAGCGAGAAGACTTGTGTTCATTCCTTGTAAATGTTCCTTAGATTCATCAATAAATATTTCGAGATATTGGCTAACGTCCAATTACAGCACCTCCAATTTTTTTGTAATTGATTCAGAAATGCGGTCAAGGGGTACAATCTCATCGGTTATACCACTTTCTACCAGTGCTTTTGGCATACCATACACAACACAGGAAGCTTCATCCTGCGCAATAATGTGGATATCCTTTTTACTGTGAAGTTCCTTGAGGCCATCGGTACCATCTGCCCCCATCCCAGTCATAATGACACCAATCAGTTTTTTCTGCCTGATCTTGGCAATAGATGTCATCATAACGTTAACAGCAGGCTTGTGACCACCAACTGTAGGTCCGTCCGTCAATTCAATATACATCGTTCCATCTGACCGCTCTTTAACGTTCAAGTGACGATCACCAGGTGCAATGTATGCCCATCCGTTATCAATCCTATCACCATCTTCCGCCTCTTTGACGTTGATGTCACTGAGTTGATTCAAACGTTCTGCTAAAGACTTAGTGAATCCAGGCGGCATGTGCTGAACCACAACCACACCGGCATCCATATCCCCCGGCAAGTACGGTAAAACATACTGAAGGGCTCTTGGACCACCTGTTGAAGTGCCAATGGCAACCAATTTTTTTGCCACGCCTGAGGATGATTTCTCACCGCCTGCCGTAGAACTTGAACGCCTGACATCCGTCAATCTCGTTCTGTGGTGCATGGTTTTTGAAATGGATGGCTTGAATTTTCTGGTACTTTTACTGCCGGACTGGGCAGCCAGATATAATTTTTCCATAAGTTCTGCTCTGATTTCTTCCGAATTAACCTTGAAAATATTGTCCGGTTTTGCGACGAAATCAAAAGCACCGAGTTCAAGGGCTTCAATGGTCTCTGTAGCCCCTTCTTTCGTCAATGTACTCATCATAACAACCGGCGTCGGCCGAACACCGTTCAGTTGTTTGAGCATTGAAAGACCATCCATCACCGGCATCTGTATATCCAAAGATATCACATCCGGCTGAAGTTCTTTCACACGTTCAAGGGCTTCTTTACCATTCGAAGCTGTCCCTACAACTTCACATCTAGGGTCGTCTTTAATTATATCACCAATGACCCTTCTCATGAATGCAGAGTCATCAACAACCAGAACTTTTTTTATATTTCCCATAACTTACCCCTTTCTGCGACTTCGGCGCTTACGTTCTTCTTCGAATATGAATTTAATGATGATCTCTCTCTCGTAGTTGTCTATACCTTCAAACTCAACCCGGTTCTCGTAAACAGAAGGGTCAGCGTCCATCGGCTCAGAGGCAATGATTTTCCCTGAAAGATATAACTCTTCCTCTTCATCATCCAACATACTCAGTACAATGTGATTAATGAGCCCTTTGCTCGTCGTTAACTGATATCTTGAAGTGAATCTCATGCCACCACCACTGATATCCAAGATAACACCTTTATGCCAGTCTTGATCCACCTCATCCTTGTACTGAAAAGAAAGCATGCAATCCATTCTATAAAACTGTCTTCGTTGATACTTTTGCAGAGAAGTCTGTCGTTCAACAGAAATAAGATACAATCGATCTGATTTCTTTCGGTTTACCACTTGAACCTCGCAACGGTACAAACCAGTATCCGTATACACTGTCATCCCATACTTTCTTCCCATCTCCAATGGCTCCACACGTCCATTGACGATTGGTGCCAGCAATACGATCGTACGATCGTCAATTATTTCCTGCACCTTACTGTAGTATATATCCTGATGTCCACTAAGGGCAACTTCTGTAACCAATTCAATTTTGTTGCCCAGTTGTAATGATTTATTCATCTTATCCCTCGTTAATTATGACGCATTTTCAATAATGTACTGAATAAGTTCCCCAGACCTCTTGATGTCTCTTGAGTAGGTGTTCCATTAATCATTCTGTCCGCTAACACTTCAAACCCCTTTGTCACACTAGACTTAGGAAAAAGCATGGTCACTGGCTTCTGTTCCACAACTGCTTTGGTCAAATTCTTATCATTCGGCAAAGAACCAATATGGGTCAAATCAATATCCAAGTAGCGGTTCGTCACTTTGTTTAGCTTTTCAAATATTTCCTCGCCTTCCTGAGGATATTCGGTTCTATTCACCAATAAATTAATGGATTTATCGTTTACAATCTCAGGATTACGTCTCTTTATAGCTTTAAGAACAGCATAAGCATCTGTAATCGCTGTGGGTTCAGGGGTTGTTACCAGCAGAACCTCTTTAGATGCCATCACAAAATTCAGAACAGAATCCGAGATACCAGCACCCGTATCAATTATAATTATATCAGCCAATCGGTCCAATTCATACATCTTTTCAATCATGTAGTTAATCTGGTACTGATCCAGTTTCATCAACTCTTGAACACCGGAACCACCGGATATGAACTCAATGCCAAGCGGTCCCTGAGTCAATACATCCACAATATCCATATTGCTGTAGATCATATCGAACATGTTGTGCTTAGGAACGATACCGAATATGACCTCCACATTAGCCAAGCCAAAATCCGCATCAAATATAATGACACGCTTGCCCAATTTCTTGAATTGTATGGCTAGGTTGACAGACACATTGGATTTACCCACGCCACCCTTACCACTTGTGACAGTGATGACTCGGGCATTCATAGATAAATTGTTCACTTCAGACTTCTTGATGATATTTCTCAAATTTGCCGCCTGATCCATCACTCTTCACCTCCCAATACTTGTCTGGCAATTATATGTGGGTTCACTTCACTTATGTCATCCGGTACATTTTGCCCAAAGGTAACATAAGAAAGTTTTGCCCCCGTTTCTTCTTTAATATTCAGTATATTACCATAACTGGAGGTTTCGTCCAGCTTGGTAAAGATAATCTTGTACTTAGTGATCTCATCATAGATTCTTGTTATCTGAAGTAAATCTTTGTATTTTGTGGCTACACTTAATACCAAGTATACTTCACGGTCATCTACCTGTTCAAGCAGCCTAACCAAATCCTGACGCCTTTCCGAATTCTTATGAGAGCGGCCTGCCGTATCAATCAGAATCAAATCCATATCACAAAAGTCCTGAATCCCTTGGACTAATTCCTCTTCAGAATAAACTACCTTGATAGGTATATTCAAGATATTGGCATAGGTTCTTAATTGTTCCACTGCCGCTATCCGGTAAGTATCTGATGTAATTAAGGCAACTTTTTTACCTTTGTTCAATGTATAGAAGGAAGCTACTTTTGCTATGGTGGTTGTCTTGCCAACACCTGTCGGTCCAACAAAGAACACATTCTTAGGGCCACCCTCACGTATCACTTCAAAATCAGACAGACGATTGACAATACGTTTATAAACTACGGATATAATATCCGTCACTTCATCATCCTGCTGCCCTTCGATTTGCCCCAATCCCTGAACCAAATCGTTGATAACGTCTTCCCTGACTTCATTTTCAAGCAACTGATCATAAACAGCCTTAATCAGAACGGCATTCTCCACATCAACGTTTTCGTCCTCTATTTGTACTTCAGACATTCGATCGTTGTCTTCATCACACGCTTCATCCCCTGATGGTTCCGGTAAATTATTGATAAAACTCTTGAATTGCTCCAAGTAATCATCATCAATGTTACGATCCATTGACAACTTTCTGTCATCAATCGCCACTGACGGCTTCCTTGGAATAACAGGTTGTCTTTCACTGTCTTCTTCTAAAATGCTCCGGTCATCAACCGCCGCCGTCACTTCCACATAGGGTTTCTTAAAAAGTCGGAAGATGCCTTTGGGACGAACATTTTTTACGCTGACAATTAATGCCTCGCTGCCCAATTCATCTTTAACTTTCAGCATGGCTTCACGCTCATTTTCCCCATCATATTTTCTTATTTTCATTATAGCGTCACCATCCCCACTGATTGCAATTCAATCGACGGGTCCAATTCATTGTAAGAAATAACAACAATATCCGGATACCGTTCTTCGATAATTCTCTTATAGTATATACGCACAATAGGCGACGTCAAGATGATTGGCACCCTACCAGAAGCAACCAGTTTTTCAGCTTCCTTGCCAGTGCCATCGAGTACACGTTGCATGGATTCCGGGTCCATATTCAAATAAGTACCTTGTTCAGACTGTTTCACACTATCCATAATCTTCTGCTCAATCGCAGGATCCAAAGTAACCACATGGTTGCTGTCGCCTTCAAAAAATTTAGCGCTGATGGTTCGTTTAAGGGCCTGTCTCACATACTCCGTCAATAGATCAGGATCTCTCGATACAGATGCATTGTCAGCAAGACTTTCAAAAACTGTTACAAGGTCCCTGATGGAAACGCCTTCCTTCAACAAATTCATTAGCACTTTCTGAATATCGCCAACTGACATAAGCTTTGGTGTCAATTCTTCAACAAGGGCCGGATGATTCTCGTTGACATTGTTGATCAGCGTCTTCACATCCTGTCTTGTCAACAACTCATCCAAGTGTTGTTTGACAACCTCCGTAAGATGAGTCGCGATGATTGATGGTGGATCAACCACCGTATAACCAAGGGTCTCTGCACGTTCTCTTTGTCCTTCTGTAATCCATAACGCCGGTAACTTAAAGGCTGGTTCAATGGTTTCAATACCATCAATCTCCTCGTCTACGTAACCTGGATTCATCGCCATGTAATGATCGAAGAGAATCTCACCTTCTGCAATTTGAACACCTTTAATCTTAATGATGTATTGATTAGGGTTCAATTGGATATTGTCCCTAAGGCGTATGATTGGTACAACAGCTCCCAATTCAATCGCCACCTGTCTTCTAATCATGACAACCCTATCAAGTAAATCTCCGCCCTGACTCACGTCAGCCAACGGAATAATCCCATAACCAAACTCCAGCTCAATCGGATCCACCTGTAACAGATTGATCACATTCTCAGGTCTTCTGATTTCTTCAGCCTCGACATCCTCTGTACTGATTTCTTCCTCAATTGCTGCCACTTGCATGGTTGTCTGCATATTACGCCCAACAATCACTAGTGCAAGACCCAATGAGACAAAAAGAAACCATGGCAACGGTGTCATAATACCAAGGAAAATCATTGCACCACCAGCCAAATATAAAACCTTCGGCAAGGAACCCAATTCCTTGAGTAAAGTATCACTTATCTCAGCATCCTTAGATACCTTAGTTACAAGCATACCTGTTGCCAAAGACACTAACAACGCCGGTATCTGACTAACCAGGCCATCACCAATCGTAAGGATCGTATACACATTAAGGGCCTGACTCACTTCCATACCTCTGCTAAGTATACCAACAAGAATTCCACCTACAATATTGATACCCGTTATTATAAGACCTGCAATAGCATCATTTTTAACAAATTTGGAAGCACCATCCATAGACCCATAGAAGCTGGCCTCGTTTTGAATTTTTTCACGACGTTCTCTGGCCTGATGCTCATCAATCAGACCTGAATTCAAGTCAGCATCAATTGCCATCTGTTTACCAGGCATCGCATCCAAAGTAAAACGCGCAGAAACCTCAGCTACACGTTCGGAACCTTTAGTAATAACCAAAAAGTTAATGATGACCAAAATTATGAAAATAACCACACCAACAACCAGGTCATTGCCACCGACGAACCCGCCAAAAGTCTGTATAACCTGTCCTGCTTCTGCATTGGTTAAAATACTTCTAGTAGATGACACATTAAGTGACAGTCGATAGACCGTCACAAATAACAATATTGATGGAAATGCAGACATTTCAAGTGCCTCTTTTGCAAAAAGAGCGTTGAACAAAATAATCATTGCCAGAGCAATATTTACAGTGATAAACACATCCAACAATAGTGTTGGTATCGGTAATATCATTATGACAATCGCCAATACAATGAACAAGCCAATCACTAAATCTCCAGCTTTAATTTTCATCCTTTGCTCCTTTCTTATTCTTGAACATTAATAATACCGGTAAGACTTTAGCCTCTTTTTTTCTTAAGGTTGTAAACGAACGCCAACACCTCTGCGACAGACTGAAACAACTCCGGTGGAATTTCTTCACCGATCTCTACAGTGTAGTAAAGCGTCCTTGCAAGTGGTTTGTTCTCTACAATCTCTATACCCAGTTCTGTGGCTTTGTTCCTGATACGTGCTGCCAGCAAATCCGCACCTTTTGCAAGAACCTTGGGTGCCCCTGCTGTCGCCTCATCATAACGAACTGCCACAGCAAAATGCGTCGGATTGGTTATGACAACATCCGCTTGGGGTAAATCCTGCATCATACGTCGCATGGAAGCTTCTCTCATACGCTGTCTAATCCTACTCTTAATCTCAGGATTCCCTTCCATCATCTTGTATTCATCCTTGATTTCCTGCTTGGACATCTTAAGCTTTTTGTTCAAACTATGACGTTGGTATAGATAATCTATCAAAGCCACAATGACAAAAAATGAGCCGATTCTTATGCCAATATCAAGGGCTATGTTTACAATAATGCCATAAGCCTCAAAGAGTTCTTTTTGATAAAAGACGTAGAAAAGACTTTCATAATCTCTTATTGACATGTAGACAATCGTCAAAATAATACTGATCTTCAAGATTGACTTCAACAATTCCATCATCGTTCTTAATGAAAACATTCGTTTAATGCCATTCAACGGGTTGATATTGCTTAACTTTGGCACCAAAGGCTTAAAAGTAGGGTGCCATCCCACTTGTACAACATTGCTGATAAATCCCAAAGCAAAAGCTGCCCCCATTATAGGCAACAAAAGCCTGGCCAACTCACCAATCAAATATCTGGCAACATCCTGCACAAGCTGTTGGTCAACCTCTCGAACTTCAAACAGTGCGACGGATACATCAAAAAGGCCGATTATTCGTTCAGCCATATTAGGTCCCCATATCCTAATGAGTGTCAGCATGACAACAAGGATGCCAGCGGTCGTAATCTCCGTACTCTTTGCAACCTGACCTTCTTCTCTGGCTTTTTGACGCCTTCTGGGTGTCGCATCTTCCGTCTTCTCCCCACCGCTATCTGCAAATAATTGCAGAGACATGGGAATCCTATAGGTCTTACGCTCGTAAACAGCCATCACGGCATCATCCCTTCAATGATCTCCATCATCTGCTTCTGACTTTCACCAATGAGCATTTCACTGATATTATCAAAAAAAGCTAGCATAACAAAGATTGTAGACAAGCCAAACAAAATCTTAATAGGAAAACCTACAACAAACATATTTAGCTGTGGTACCGTTCTCGCCAAAATACCCAGCACCACATTGGTAATAAGCATAACAAAGAAAATCGGGGTTGCAATCCGAAGGGCCATAGAAAAATATGCCGGAATAAAACCAACCGTCGCCTCCTCTAAAGCCGGTGATAAAACAGCTCCACCCAGAGGAATCCTAAAAAAACTGTCTATGAGCGTCTTAAGGAAATAATGGTGGGCATTCAAGATCAGTGTGATAATCATCAATAAATAATAATAGAGATTACCTGTGATTGTTAATTGAATTTCACTTAAAGGATCAAACACATTGACCATTGAAAAGCCAATCTGCATGTCAATAAATTGTCCCGCTAGGGACAAAATCGAGTATACTACATAGGCCCCAAAGCCAATAGCAAGTCCTGTTACAAACTCAATAGCCACGACACCACCGTATGCAAAGATATTGGATGAACTGACAGGCGCTACAATACTCGCCGTCGAAAAGACAATCACCGATATAAAAAACGACAGAATAATCTTAGTCATCATAGGAACGTTGCTGTTACCAAAAAAAGGCACCAGTACAGTGATCCCCAAAACTCTTACCATAATCAGCAAGAATGTATCCAAGTAACCGATGGGATCTGACAAAAGAAGTTCCATAGCTTAACCTCTAATCATTGTACCAATGCTTTCCATAAGTGTATAAAACAGATCAACCAAAGAGTTGATCATCCATGTACCAAAAAAATATATACCAAGAAATACTGCTAGAATCTTCGGAACAAACGTTAGCGTCTGCTCTTGTATTGAAGTGATTGTCTGAAATATACTAACCAACAAACCAACAGCCAAGGCTATTAACAAAACAGGTCCAGAAACCGTTATAACCGTCATGATAGCCTGTCTCATAACATCCAGTACTAAGTCTTCTCTCACATCATCACTCCATTCAGTAAAAAGTACTAACCAATTCTTTAATAATCAAATTCCATCCGTCCGCCATAATAAACAGCAATAACTTAAAAGGCATTGAAATCATGACCGGTGGCAACATCATCATCCCCATGGACATCAAAGTGGATGCAACCACCATGTCCAATACGATAAACGGTATATAGATGAGAAAACCAATAATAAAGGAGATTCTTAATTCACTGATGATAAATGCAGGAATTATGACTTCAGTAGGAATATCGTCTGCCGTCTGTACATCAGATACCTGAGCAATATCGAGAAACAAAGCCAAATCAGACTGACCTTTCTCGTAGTCAAGCTGATCCAACATGAATGTTCTTATGGGGGAAAGACCACGTTCCAAGGCTTGGGATTGATCTATTTGACCTTCGCTGTATGGCTGCAGGGCCTCTTCATTAACTTCACTTATAACCGGACTCATTATGAACAAGGTCAAGAACAATGCCAAACCAACCAACAATTGATTTGGTGGCGTCTGCTGTGTTGACAGGGCACTTCTGATGAAGTGCAATACCACCAGTATTCTGGTGAAGGAAGTCATCATTATAAGAATAGATGGCGCAAGGGATATGATAGTCAACAATACCAATATCTGAATACTGCTAACCACATCCTGACCATCTTCCGAGGTACCTAATGACAAATTAACTGACGGAACAGACACCTGGTCAAAGGCTTCAGCATGAGCGACCCCGCCTATGTTACACATAAACAGGAGCACAAAAGAAACCACCACCAGATATCTATAAATTCTATCGATTTTGAGATTCATTCTGTTCTTCCCCTGCATCCCCACGAAATTGATGTCGTGTTTCCTTAACTGATGCACGCTTCAATATATGTCCAAAAGAAATAGTTGACTGTTCTTGTGCCAACACCAATTCGTCTTCAGACACCTCATGCAAAAAGATTATATTCTCCTTAGAAACACCAACAACCATATATGTCTTGCCAACGCGTACAAGTTGCAGCGTTTTCTGTGGCCCGACAGATATGGCTTCGATGATTGTCATATTCCTTCCGATAAGGCGACCATTTTGAAACCTGGCAGCGAATTTCGATGCCAGGTATGCGCCGTATAATACGATAAAAAAAAGTATCAGTATACCAAAAAACTGTAAATACAGCTTGAAATCACCCATATCACCCAGTCACTTTTGAAACTGCTTCAATAACACGTTCTGCCTGAAATGGCTTCACAATGAAATCTTTCGCTCCTGCCTGAATGGATTCAATAACCATGGCTTGTTGCCCCATTGCTGAACACATAATGATATTGGCATTCTTATCAATGCCCTTAATCGCCTTAACAGCCTCTATACCATCCATCTCAGGCATCGTTATGTCCATAATCACAAGGTCAGGTGACAGTTCACTGAACTTTTCTACAGCTTTTGCACCATTCTCCGCCTCACCAACAACATTATAACCATTCTTTGATAAGATATCTTTAATCATCATACGCATGAATGCCGCATCATCAACAATCAAAATATTTTTTCCAGCCATTTTATTTCTCCTTTTGTATGCGCGAAATATACACATTCATTATAACATACTTCAATATTTTTTGTATGAATTTTTACATTGATTGTATTTTTTTACATTTTGTTAATAATTATAAAATTCTACTTTAGTCATCCTTCAATATTTCTGTTAAACGTATACTAAAATTCTCAGCAATGACAACAACTTCGCCTTTTGCGACGACCTTACCATTGACTAGAACGTCGATTGGTTCACCAGCCAATTTGTTCAGTTCAATAATTGTACCTGGCGCAAATTCAAGTATATCTTTGATTGACCTATGGGTTCTACCCAGCTCAACAGTGACCTCCAGAGGGACATCCATAATCAAATCGATGTTCTCTTTTTGCTGAACAAAGGAGGCCATATCAAAATTCTGGAATTGGGCCTGCTGAACTTCAACGTTCCTAAACTGATTATTATAATCAATCATCCCTTGATTCATGGAGTGTTGCTGGTTCATTCCCATACCCATATTAGGTTGTTGATTCATCCCCATACCCATATTGGGCTGTTGGTTCATTCCCATACCCATATTGGGCTGTTGGTTCATTCCCATACCCATATTGGGTTGTTGGTTCATTCCCATACCCATATTGGGTTGCTGGTTCATCCCCATACCCATATCAGGTTGCTGGTTCATCCCCATACCCATATTGGGCTGTTGGTTCATTCCCATACCCACATCAGGTTGTTGTGCGGGGATATTTTCCGCCGGGGATTCCTGAACCTCTGATGCAGGCGGTTCCGCTGCCTCTTGATAACTAGAGAAGTTCTCCATGATCTCATCTGCAAAAACCATCGGGTATAACTGAATCATCTCACTATCGACCAAATCACCAATTTGCAGTCTAAACGATACTTTTATAAACTCTTCATCCAAGAATTCTGCCAGTTCTGTCTGATCATGAGACTCTTGAAGATTAAGATGACTTGAAGATGGCGGTGCTATATCAATCTTCTTATTAAACATAGATGACATAGAGGTAGCAGCAGAACCAATCATTTGATTCATCGCTTCACTGATAGCACTTAGATGCAACTCTGATAACTCAACATCCTGATTGGTGCCATCACCACCCATCATCAAATCCGTAATCACTTTAACATCAGATTCCTTAAGGATTAACATATTAGTGCCAGTCAATCCCTCAGTATAAGTAATCTGTATCGTTACACAAGGTTCTGTGTAATTACCTTTTATCTTATCCCATGTAGAAATTTCAACCGTCGGTGTTGTTATGGTGACTTTCTGTTGAATCAATGCAAAAAGAGTTGTCGCCGCAGTTCCCATGCTGATATTTGACACTTCACCGATAGCATCCACATTTTCTTCCGAAAGCGCTAGACCCTCGCCAGATGAATCACCACTATCATCTGTTATATCCGAATCTTCCTCAATGCCCTTAAGCAGCGCATTAATTTCTTCTTGAGACAGCATATCACCCATGTTACTCCTCCTTTCGTATCACAGAAGTAATCTGAACAGAATTTTTCTTATCGTGCAAACCAGGTTTTGCCATGAACTTTTCGAGATCACCAACCTGCACGACAATATCATCATCGATTTTTTTATCTAACTTTATGATATCCCCTACCTGCAAGGCCACAAAGTCGTTGACCGAAATAACACTTTTTCCCAAAACCGCTTTCACCGGCACAAGTGCCTGACTGATTCTTTTCTCTATGTATTCCTGATAATATTCCTCATTAGCTTCTGTTTGAGAAGCATACCAATATTTCGTATTCAACCTATCAATAATCGGCTCAATGCAACTATGCGGAATACAGATATTCATTAAGCCTTCCACATTACCAATTTTGAGGTTAAGGGTAATGAGCGCTATAATCTCTGTTGGCGATATAACTTGTGCAAATTGCGAATTTGTCTCAATCTTCTCAATACGTGGCTCCAAATCAACAACATTGTTCCATGGCTCCACCAACAGATCTACAAAGATTGTCATCATCTTTTCAATAATGGTCAGTTCAATCTCCGAAAAATCACGATCCTTCTCTAAAGCTTCTCCCTTACCCCCAAGAAGTCTGTCAATAACAGAAAAACCGACTTTAACTGACATATCTATGACAACATTACCTTTAAGGGGGTAAAAGTCTATGATATTCAACAATATAGGATTAGATAGTGCATTAGCAAATTCAGAATAAGAAACTGCTTCTGAGTTAATTACATCAGCAGTACACACTGTTCGCATATAAGCTGGCAAAGTTGTCGATAAAAGACGCGCATAATGCTCAAAAATTATCTCCAATGTCCGAAGATGTTCTTTTGCAAACTTAGAGGGTCTGGCAAAGTCGTATTCTTTGACCTGATGTTCAGCCGCGCTGGATTTATATTCATCAACATCCAACTCGCCAGTATTCAGCGCATTCAGCAGATCATCAATCTCATTTTGGGATAATACTTCACTCATTGCCTCACCTGCCTTTTAATTCACGTCATCGCAATACATTCACTGTTCACTCAGCTGGATGATGTCACCTTATTGGTGAAATAAACATCAATAATCAAATCGCTGACCAGCCGTCCCTGCAGGTATTCAATGACTTTAGTCTTAATACCATCAAGACCATCCGTCGTAAGGAATTCCTCATAATTTTCACTGGTCATCATACTCTCAAGACCGTCACGGATAATGCCTTCCTTACTGGTCATCAAGGCCTTTAAAGTCGACGCGTCCTCAGCAGTATCCTCAGTTGTAAGAATGCCGACACTGATGTCCATTACAACCGTATTGGTCACCTTCGGATTCTCAGCATCCTTGAATCGAAAGATAAAATTCTCAGTAAATGTAAATGTATCAATATCGTTGACATCCACCTCACCGGGGATTCCTTCAGGTGTATTGTCTTGTTGCACCATTTCGGTAAGGCCACTCTTCAAACTCATAACAGTAATCATAGAAAATGCTGATACGCCTATGGATACCGCTACTAAAACTAATGTCAATAACGGAAGCAGGCCTCCACCGCCACTTTTCTTTTCTTCTACCTTTTCTTCTTCAGCCATAGTCTTTATCCTTTCCCTAAATTATCCTACATCCTACTCTTATCAAGGATTTGCCTCGGACGAATCTGTCGTTAGTTCATCCAAGAAAACATTCTCCTCCAAATCATATTCATTAACATCCACTTCTTCAGACTGAAGGACAATCTTTATCTCGACTCGACGGTTCTTGGCTCTATTCTCAGCAGTTTCATTGTCTGCAATCGGATCAAATTCCCCATACCCAGTGCAAGATATCTTTGTTTCTTCATAACCTTTTTCATCTATCAGATATTTCCCTACGGCAATAGCCCTTGCCGCAGACAATTCCCAGTTACTTGGAAAATAGATTGTATTGATTGGCACATTATCCGTATGCCCTTCAACCTGTATCAAATACTCTGAAAAGCCTGTCGTATTGATCATCTCTCCTATTACATCAATAATCGGCAACGCCGCTTGTTTAATTCTCGCTTGACCGGAATCAAATAAGGTTTCTCCCGGCAAGGTGAGTTTGACATAATTCAGTGAATATTTCATATCGACCTCTTCTCTTATGCCTTGATCCTGCATAAATTGGTCAACTTCTTCTGCCACTTCTTTTGCCTGCTCCAAGGCTGCCTGCATAGCTTCTTCAGGCGTTACTTCAGAATCTTCCGCCCCTTCCTCATTCAGATCATCGTTCAATTCCAGGGCTCTATCGATGATAATCTCAATATTGGCCAATTGATCCGCACCATTATTAATTCGCTCCCCATCTGTCAACGCTTCTCCACCTGGGAGAACATCAATCTGATTGTTGAATGAAGCAATGGCCTCTTTAAATTTCCTTACATCTACACTGGACATAGAAAACAAAAGCACGAAGAAACACAGCAACAACGTTACCATGTCTCCATATGTACCCATCCATGCGGGCAACCCACCTTTAGCTTCTTCTTCTTGACGTCTTGCCATTTCTATTCATCTCCTCCACCTGAACCAAGCGCCTCACGTAAGGCCGGAGACAGGAAGGACTTCAATTTTTCTTCAATAACTCTAGGGTTCTCACCAGCTTGTATAGAAAGCAAGCCTTCAATCATAACTTCCTTCATCAACATTTCCTGGCCACTCTTTATGGTCATCTTCGCAGCAAAAGGAGCACAAAATAGATTGGCAAGTATGGAGCCATACATTGTTGTCAAAAGTGCAACGGCCATAGCCGGTCCAATGGCATCCGGATCACTCAAATTCCCGAGCATGTTAATAAGACCAATCAGGGTTCCAATCATTCCCCATGCAGGTCCCATCTCACCGATTTTATCCCAGAAATTGGCAACTTCCTTATGACGGCCTCCTATAAAGACCAATTCAGTCTCCAAAATTTGTCTGACAAGTTCAGGGTCAGTACCATCAACAACCAGCATGATGCCTTTTTTCAAAAAAGGGTCTTGTATACCATCAGCTGCCTCTTCCAAAGCCAGCAACCCTTCCTTTCTTGCTACGTTTGACAGGTCTATGATATTTTTAATAATAGCGCCCTCATCCATTACTTGGTTTTGAAAAACCTTATTGACTGCTTTAAGAGCATTAACAAACTTATCCATCGGGTGAATAATCATAACCGATGCAAAGGCACCACCGACCGTTATCATCATGGACGGGGCATTCCAAAAGGCCATTAGACCTACAAGGCCACCATCCAAGACTATGGAGAGTACAAAGAAAAAAACACCAAGAAAAAGACCGACAATACTAGCAATATCCATGTTTATACCTCACAAAACTTTTGTATCTTCAAAGGCGGCCATTAGGCCCCACTACCTATAAGGACTAATTGACATTATCTTGCTGCCGAAGTTGCTCTAAACCCTTATTCACAATTCCAGACTCAAATTCAATAATCTTGTCCTGAAGCTCCTCTAAAGTCTCCTTGACAATCAGCACTTTACCACTCGTCATCGTCAAAGTTGTGTCAGGCTTTTCCTCTACAACCTCAATGAGACGATTGTTCAGCAAATAACTCTGACCATTTAATTTCGTAACAAATATCATCCCTGCCACCTTAAGCTTAATAGTAACGCCCCACCGGAAAACCCAGTGGGGAAGTTACAATAAATTACAATGTTTTACTAACGCTTATCATACCATTATCACTTTAGATTTACAAGTGTGTCACATCTTGATAGCCCACTATAATCTATGGCGATTAACGTTTGAGGTTAACAAGTTCCTGAAGCATTTCATCAGAAGATGTAATGATTCTTGAGTTCGCTTGGAAGCCTCTTTGGGTTGTGATCATCTCTGTGAATTCTGTTGACAGGTCTACATTAGACATCTCCAGTACTCCAGCATTGAAACTTCCGCCACCAGATGTGATATTTTCACCAATACCATCAAAATAACCGGAGTTTTGGGTTGCTTCAAAAAGGTTATCACCAACCTTCTGCAAACCTGAAGGATTCGCAAAGGTCGCAACAATAATTTGCCCCAAAGTCTTTGTCTCACCATTGGTATATGTTCCAATGATCGTACCATCAGTACCAATTTCATAGCCTGAAATAGTCCCCGCTTCATTTCCAGCACCCAGACCATTGGCATCACCTGATATGGCTTCAACCGTTGTATTGCCCGAGAACATTGTCAAATCATCAAAGTTAACCACAATATCTTCAAAGGTAGAAAACTGTGTGCTAAGCCCTGTCATTTCAAAAGTGTTCTCAGTTCCAGCTGCCGGTTCAACAACTTTACCTGTATCCGGATCGAATTCCACACTAATGATCAACTCATCATTGGTAAAATTCGCATCAGCAGCAGTGTTGCCTTCACTATCGACAATACTGTCTTCCACAAGTGTCATCGTGTAAATATTCTCATCTGCAGTGGAATTAATGGTGAACGTCGCGTTGTATTGATACCCAAGACTATCATAGAATTGCACCACATACGGCACGCCATCATCTGCTAGAGCCGTGTCATTCTTGTTGATATTACCAGATAATGTCACATCTGAAGTCGCACTAGGTTCCGAGTAGGAGTTGGCTGCATTAAGAATCTGCATCGGTTCTACTTGACCTTTTACAATCTCATCTGTTTCTTCATCTACTGGCCATCCCATAACCTTCAAACCATCTGAGTTGACCAAATTACCTGCTTCGTCCACCGCAAAAGCACCTGCACGAGTGAATTTGCTGCCTGTCGCATCACTTACAACGAAAAATCCATCACCAGATATTGCTAAATCCAGAGCATTGTCTGTTCTTTGAGATGCCCCTTCAGACATATTGACATCAATCGATGATATGGATGAACCAAGACCAATCTGCATTGGGTTTGTACCACCGACATACTCACTGGCACCTGTAGCACCTTGTACTGTCTGACTAAATACTTCACTGAATGTCACACGGCTGGATTTAAAACCTACCGTATTAACATTGGCGATATTGTTACCTATAACGTCCATCTTTGTTTGGTGTATCCTTAGTCCAGAAACACCTGAATACATAGAACGCATCATAAAGCATGACCTCCTGCCTTGAGGGCTGCTATCTGCCGGATCTTATCTGTCGGTCAAAGATCCTTAACTTCCAGATGAAGGCATTCACCCTTCATCGTGGTCCGGTTATTATAACAGAACAGCACCATCTATGTTTGTAAATACATGTTCTTTTGCTTCCGTTTGGTCGAGAGCCGTCACAACTGTCTTTGAATCCACATTGACAACCAATGCGATATTATCCATTAACATCAAGGACTCCCTTATGCCTTTTGCTTTTGCCTGATCGACACCAGCATTCAATCGATTCATCTGTTCCTCTGATAAGTCAATCTCTCTAGATGTCAGTCTCGACGTGGCATGTTTGGAAAATCTAAGACTTTGATTCTGTTCAATCTGCCTGTTAAGGACTTCTTGAAAATCAGCGCCTTTTGATGTACCTGTGTTTATAGAAGTTGTTGCCTGGCGTTCATTTTGTACCTGTTTGATGGAGGGAATAGGTCGATTGTTAATATTCATGTATATTCCCCTTTCCGGTAGGTTTACCTTTTGCTATAATCTGGATGAATTACTCAGTTTCCTCTGAAGCTGTAGTACTCTCAGTTGTTGAGGTCAAGCTATCCAATCTTTCATTAATAGACGTCAAAGATGCATTAATTTCATCCAACGCCTCTGTAAGGGAATCACTTTCAGTTGTATCATTAACAACCGCCTGTACATCCGAAAGAGCTACTTCAACGTCTCCAATGGTCAAATAGACCTCGCCACTTTTAAGGGTTACTGCATCAACTGTTCCTTCAACATATTCAGAATTGTCTGTGCTGTCCAGTCCTATCACCTCTTTCCCTACAAGTGCATAACCTTGTTGAAGAGAAAAACTCGTGTTCAGATTTTGCATCTGCTCAAGGGCTGAGAATTGGGCCATCTGCGCAAGAAAATCCTCATTTGAAGTAGGTTCTAAAGGATCTTGATATTGCATCTGCGTCGTTAGCAAGTTCAAAAATGCGTCTCTGTCCAACGTATCCGAACTGGATGTTGATGTTGTTTCTGATAAACCATATGTTTCCAACATACTGCTTATTGTATCAATTGTACTCATTCATTCTCACCACCTATGCTGAATATTCTACTGTATGAGCTTCCATACCGATCGAAGGTTGCGTCTCAGAAGCTTCTGCCATCTCACTGATATCGCTCATCTGCATCATACGGTTTATTCTTCCAACTTTGTTTTTGGAGGTACCGTATTGTTGTTTATTTTTTCCTTCTTGTTGTTGGTTCAAAAATTGATTGCTGCTGCCAATGGTGACCTCAATCTTATCCACCTTAATACCTTGTGCTTCCAACTGTTCCTTAAGCTGAACCATATTGGATTCAAGCATTTCCTTAACCACTGAATTTTCTGTGAAAAATTGACCTTTGATCACCCCTTGTTCAGCCGTTATGGACACTGCTACCTTACCTAACTGTTCCGGATTCAACTGTAGTTCTACCGAAGTGCTGTCACCATTCAATCTAACAATCGCTTTTGTCACAATTTGATCCATCACTTCTTTTGTCAACACTTCTTGATACTCCGTTGTTGCTTGTGTGGATGTTGGAACTTCTTTCATCTGAGTAAGTTGCTCGCTCATGAACTCACCGAAAGTCTGTTGACCATCATCTGACATCTCCCCATCCGAGGACTGCTCGCCTTGCTGCATATCTTCATCTAGGTTATTAATGATTTCTAAGTTGTTTTCCGTCAAAGAACCTTCGCCTTCGTGTCCAACAACCTCTTTCAGAGCCGTATCCACAGTACTTGCAATAGTCGTTTCAACTGCTCGTTCTACCTCCAAAGGTTCGGCTGAACTAAACGCTTCTACTTGAGCCACAAGCTCCTGCATCTGCGCTTTTGTCAAGTCCAAAGTTTCCTCAAGAGATTGAACAACTGTCAGCACATCTTTAAAACTCTGTACAGCTTCTTCATTCATCAGAAGATCCGTCGTCGTCTCTAAGCCGAATACCTCTTGAACAATTGTCGTTAACTGACTCACGTCGCTTAATTCATCAAGTGTTATCCCATTTTCTGTCAAAAGTTGTTGTAGTTCTTCTGATGTTATTCCCAGAAATTCACTAACTTGCTCAAAGGCACTTTGGTATGCAGACAATGCTTCCAGGATTGTGTCGCTGGATTCATCCGCCTCAGGCGTCTCATCCACTTCTTTAATAATGGTTTTGACTTCTTCTGAAATTCCTTTTTGTCCTTTAGTCTCTGTGACTTGCTCTTTAGCAACATCAGAGACCTGATTACCAATCGTCTGCTGCACTTCAATTCTCTCGGATTTATCCTCATCCTGCCCACTCGCCGAAACGTCAACATTGGCACTCTTTGCGTTATTCACTTTTTGGAAGACAGTTGAAAAGTCCTGACCTGAACTGGTACTTGTAACTTCGGACTGTTTAGAACTGAAGTTGGAATTCATCAGCGTCGCAACCAAACTTGATGCAACTGAATTCATCCTTATTCTCCTTTCTCCTACCATCCCAGCAAAAGGTAAATTATTCTTCCGGATATAGATAGGTTGTTATTTTCGCAGCTGTATCCGCATCCATGGCGCCAAGTATATCAGCCCCTTGATCCGAAGACAGATTCTTGATAATCTGAGTCGTCTGGGCCAATCTTGTTGTTGCCATCGATTCCAAAATAGCAGCCGCCTGGCTAGGTTTCATGTTCTCATAGAGGCCGACCAAATCTTTCAATTCTTGTGATATCACCACTTCACCAACCACATCCGCATAGATATCTGCAGCGTTCTTTGGATACATCGACTCGAACCACTCCGTAAAATCCACTGGATCAGACGATGACGCTATTAAAGCATCAAATGCCGCTTTATCTTCTTCGAATTGAAGCTGATTTGCCTCAAACACACTCAAACGTGTCACCTCTGCAGTCAACTGCTCTAACTGCTCACTTAATTCTTCGGCTTTTTCATCACTTTCCTTTAGCATTTTTTCAGTAATTTGCAAAATTTCAACCGCTTCTTCCACCGTTTCAAAGTTATAGGTGTCATCCGCCCCTTCTTCAACAGGCATCTCAGGTAAAATCATACTAAGTATCGGCACATTTTGAATATATGGACCCAGGTATTTTGTCCCCATACCTAAAACATCAAATCTAATCATTGCACCTACACCTACAATCAATACAAGAAGCACTACAAAAAAAACAATAATGCTTCGAATCACCTTACCTTTGTTCCCTCCTGCCATAACACACCTTACTCTCTTTCCTTTTGCGCATACCGATAGCCGACAACTTCATCCAATAATTGCTGTTCTTTCAGTTTTTCCTCTTCCAAATACCGCTCTAAAGCTCTTTCTTTAAGCTTCTCCTGAATCTTACGTTCTTCAAGAGCCTCTTTCAAAGCTTGCCGTTTCTCAGACACGTCTTTAACAGCGGCATCTACGACTTTTTGATGTTCCCCAAGCTGACGTTCGTAATAGGCTACTTGTTCACTCATCCGTCTTAAATCCATCGCATTGGTTCTACCACGCTTTTTTCCATAGAATTCTGCCAAATGGATGTCTAATCGGTTTTGCAGCTCCTGATGCTGGTCTCTCGCCTCTTGCAAAAGTACCATAGCCTGTCCTAGAATCAACCTTTTTTGTTCTTCCAGGCGTTCTTTGATTCTTAAGATATTCTCCATTCGGTAGTTAAAACCTGCCACAAAATCACCTTATTTCCATATTTAGGCACACATCCTAATGACTACTCCATAAATATACCTTTGAGTAGCGTCACTTCATCCTCAAAATCGAATTTTTCATCTGTATACTGGGTCAAAAAATCTTTTATTGAACCTATACGAGTCATTGCCTCATCAATCTCAGGATTACTCCCTTTAATGTAAGCACCAATATTAATCAAATCCTCTGCATCATTGTATACTGAAAGTGTCGACTTAAGTTTATTTGCTGCCTGCTTGTGTTCAGATGTAGTGACATCTCCCATAACCCTGGATATGCTTTGAAGTATATCGATAGCAGGGTAATGGTTCCTATTAGCCATTTTCCTCGACAGGACAATATGTCCATCCAATATACCTCTTGCCGCATCTGTTATTGGTTCGTTCATGTCATCCCCATCAACAAGCACTGTATATAGCGCTGTAATGGACCCTTTGTCAGAGTTACCGGCACGTTCCAATAATTTAGGCAAAACCGAGAACACTGATGGGGTATATCCTCTGCTAACAGGCGGTTCACCAATCGCTAAGCCTATTTCCCTTTGAGCCATGGAGAAACGGGTTAGAGAATCCATCATGAGCATGACATCTTTCCCCTGATCCCTAAAATACTCGGCAATGGCCGTCGCTGTCTTTGCTGCCTTTTGTCGAATCAATGCCGGCTTATCCGAAGTAGCGACAACGACAACCGATCGCGCCAGGCCTTCTTCACCCAAGTCTTTCTCTATGAATTCACCAACTTCCCTGCCCCGTTCTCCAATCAGAGCAATAACATTGATGTCTGCTTTGGTATTTCTTGCAATCATACCTAACAATGTACTCTTCCCGACACCACTACCGGCAAATATGCCAACACGTTGCCCTTTACCAACAGTCAACAACCCATCCACCGCTTTAACCCCCAATGGCAGAACCTCTCTGATACGACTTCTTTTCAAAGGGTCAGGCGCACTATTCTCAATCGGGTACAAATCTTTGGTGTATAGGGGCTCCAAATCATCCATCGTCTTTCCAAGGCCATCCACCACTCTTCCAAGTAATTTATCGCCAACAGGTATTCTCAGTTCATGACCGATAGATTCTACAATACAGCCCGGTCCAATGCCAGCAACCTCATCAAGAGGCATTAACAACAATTTCTCTTCTCTAAAACCAACCACTTCCGCCAGTAAGCTATTAGTCCTGTCCGGTGTGCTTATACTACACAACTCGCCCATCCTGGCATCCGGTCCTAACGATTCAATAGTAAGGCCAATAATCTTAGTGACTCGACCCAAATGTTTGACAAAGGTCTTTTTCCTTACACTGTCATAGACATCCAGTTTCAAACCCTCACACTTCCTCTCTACGTCTCAAGCTATCTGCAATCAATCGTAATTCCTGTTTCAAGCTTTCTCTACGCACATGTAAGGATGCATCAACGCTACCATACGCCGTCTCAATTAAACAATCACCGCCTAACAAACTACTGTCTTTAACGATCTCAAGAGTCACTTTATCCCCAACTTCAACATCCAACTCTTCCTTATGTTGAGTAACATAGTCATAATCCTCTCGGCTCACTTTAACAATAAATTCACCATAGGTCGATAATTCGCCAAGGGCTAATCGCACCAAAAACAAAATGACATCTTGATTATCAGCATAATGACCTACCATATTATCAACAAGTTCACTGATAACTTCAGCCATTAAAGGTTCAGCTTCCCTTAGCATTTCCTCATAGGCTTCTTCTAGTTCTATAGCTTTGTTCTTCAATGCCTTACGGCCTTGTTCCAGCTCTTCCTCTGCAACTTTTTTACCATCCGCATAGCCTTGCTCGTATCCCGCAGTATGAGCCTTACTTTGTATCTCTTCAGCGGCTAATTCAGCCTGCTTCATAATCTCAGTGGCCTTGGATTCTGCTTCTTCCAATAAAATAGAAACAGAGCCATCAATCACGTTGTCATCAATGGCTTCTTCTGCTTCAATCTCTTCAGTTAGTCTATCCGCCACATCCACGCCAGGATGAGGCATGATAATATTCGGATCGTCCGGATCCACTTTAGCAATTTTCCGTCTTATATCCGACATGGACACAAAGGATGATTTGATTATTTTCGAATCAGACAATGATCTCGTCTCCTCCGCCACGTGAAATAACAATCTCACCAGCATCTTCTAACTTACGTATGATATTAACAATTTTCTGCTGTGCTTCTTCAACATCCTTCAAACGAATAGGTCCCATAAATTCCATTTCTTCTTTAATCATCGCAGCCAAACGCTTCGATAGGTTGTTGAAAATAACATTCTGAACTTCTTCACCTGAACCTTTAAGAGCAATACCCAACTCATTGTTATTGACTTCTCTTAGAATTCGCTGTATCGACCTGTCGTCCAATGCAAGGATATCTTCAAAGACAAACATTTTCTTACGGATTTCTTCGGCAAGTTCCGTATCTTCAATTTCAAGGGTTTCCATAATATGCTTCTCAGTTGAACGGTCCACAGAGTTCAAAATCTGGACAATGGCATCGACCCCACCAACGATTGTAAAATCTTGTGTCACCAAAGATGACAACTTACGTTCCAGCACATCCTCAACATCTTTAATGACATCTGGTGAAGTACGATCCATCTGAGCGATACGCCTTGCTACATCTGCTTGCTTCTCCTGAGGCAGAGCTGCTAGAACCATAGAGGCTTGCTGAGGATTCAAATAGGATAATATCAATGCAATCGTTTGATTGTGTTCATCCTGTATATAGTTCAACAATTGGCCAGGATCTGTTTTTCTGACAAATTCAAAAGGTCTCACTTGAAGTGAAGACGTCAACCGTCCAATCACTTCCATAGCTTTATCAGATCCTAGGGCTTTTTCAAGAAGTTCTTTGGCATATCCGATACCACCTTCTGCAATGTAGGACTGAGCAAGACAGATCTCATAGAACTCACTAATGACCCCTTCTTTTTCCTGGGGTGACACCGACCTTGTATTGGCAATCTGAAGTGTCAGTTCCTCGATCTCTTCTTCCTTCAGATGCTTAAATATCATTGATGACTTTTCAGGTCCCAATGCTATCAGCAAAATTGCCGCTTTTTCAACACCACGCAATGCAGCCATCCTATCACTCCCAATCTTCATTCAGCCAATTACGCATCAACTGTGCCACGGCTTCCGGATTCTCTTCCACAAATTTTTCAATCTGAACCCTGGCTTCTGACTTGTCATTCATCTCAATGGCTTCGAGTTCTTCATTCACCCTTGTCGTGCTGGCAAGCATCTCTTCGACAGAAAGCTCTGGCTCAACCTCAGTGATTTCAACAGGTTCTGTACCTCTGTAGACAGCGTAACCCAACAGACCAATCATCATAACTATAATAGCCACAGGGATATAGTCCGCCACTTGATTTTCTACTGGTGGCGTTTCCTCAAATATGGGCACCTCATAGGCAATCACACTGACCTCGTCAATTCGCGCAGCAGTTGAAATAAAGTCAACAATACTTTGATCCACTTCTATCTGCACATTGTCTTGATTGGCCCGAACAAACTGGGTCCAAGTCAAATTCTCCAGTGTACCGTCAGCTTCCAAAGCATCCTGATAGTAATATCGATACTTGCTAAGGACAACCGTTACGGAAGAATCGTCATGTTGAATCTCTCCCTTTGCTCTAACCGTTGTTGTTACAGTTCTGTCTATCGCATATTCAGTCTCATTGATGCTTACTGTGCTATCAGAGCTCCCACCTGAGTCAACAACGTATGTGGTAGTATCATTTGAATCTGTCCCTGGCACACCAGATGCGTCTGAGGATGTTCCAGTAGATTCGTATATATAGGCACGCGTTGGATACAAGCTGTCCGAATCACTCGGAGATGTATACGCTTCCGACTCCATGCTAACCTCATCAAAGTCAAAATCCAAGTTAGTGTTCACCGTCGCCGCATCATATTCGGTACTTGAAAGCAGCAATGCCTCCAGGTTTTGATCATATTTTTTTTCGTAGAGGTTTTCAATCTCCATGTACGAAGTTAAACCGCCTATGATACTGCCACCCTCAGTCCCGTTGTACAGAAGCCTCGAAGTTGCTGCATCCATAATTCGAATGTCTTCAAGAGACAGATTAGAAACCAAAGTGCTGATATAAGAAGCAATATTATAAGCCTGCTCATCGCTCATATCCCCATTAAGGGTCAATATAACCGACGCTGAGGCTTTTTTCTGTTCTTCAATGACATATCTGTTCTCGTCAGGAATAACAAATTTCACTTTTGCCTCATCTACAATATCCAGTAGCTCCAACTTATCATTGATTTCACTCTCGAACCGAAGCTGGTACTTTAATTCTCGCTCATCTGAAGATGTGGCGATTGAGTTGTTGAAAGCATCTGCATTGCTGAAATCAGAGGAAGAAAGTATGTCATACTGGGCCAATAATAGACTGACTTCCTGAAACTTACCACTTGCCACTTCCAGGGTCGTTCCATTGTCACTATAACGGTATGCAATCTCCGCCTCATTCAAAGCCTCAACAATTGTGTTCATATCCTGCTGTGATATCTCTGTGTCGTAAACCACGTAAGTAGGGCGACTTAAAATAAGGGTTAAGACCACCAAAGCAATCAACCCTATTAGAAAAAACGTAATAATCTGTATTTTTTGACGACGTGTGAATTTCCCCCAATAATCTGTAATCTGATTGGAGAAATTGGCTAAAAACTCAGGCATGCTGCTGCTCCTACTCTATAGAATTCTTGGCATACCGAAGAATCGGCTATACCTGAATCCGCATAATTTCATTATACGCATCCAACAATTTGTTTCTTAGCTGAACGGTATACTGAAGGGCGATGCTCGCTTTTTCCTGTGCAACCATAACATCCGCCACATTATCAATTTTGCCCAAAGCAAAATCAACACTCATTTGATCCGCTTCTTTTGTCAGTGAATTCACTTCCTCCAAGTTCTTAACTGCAGCATCAAAAAAACTGCTAAAAGGTGTCGCTTGGTCATCACTGCTCTGTGTACTGTTATCATTAACCAACGTATTGATACGACTAATAGATTCAATGTTCAAATCTCTTCACCTACTTTCCGATATTCAAAGCGCTGGAGATCATCGACTTAGTAGCATTAAACGCTGTAATATTGGCTTCATAAGAACGATTGGCCGATATAAGATTCGTCATTTCCTCAATGGTGTTCACATTAGGCATCGACACATAACCCTCTTCATCCGCATCCGGGTGAGTCGGGTCATAGGTCTGTATGAAGGCCGATTGATCCTCATAGATAGAAGACACTTTCACGCCACCCGCCGAGGAATCATTCAAGTAACTGTTCAACATACTTTTAAAACTATTGTTCTGAGTAATTTCTTCAAACACAACCGACTTCCTACGATAGGGTTCACCGTTCTCACCTCTAGTCGTATTAACGTTCGCTATATTCTCTGATATCGTATCCATACGAAGACGCTGAGCGGTCATCCCGGTTGCGCTCACATTCATAGAACTGAATAAAGACATCGTTATCTCCTTATATTTGTCACCAAGTCACAAATCAACTATTAAGGACGCTCTTAAGACGCTCAAAGTTATAGTTAACTTGATTAATCAAGGTATTGTAACGCAATTGATTCTCTGCCAAATAAGACATCTCTGAATCAATGTCTACATTATTCCCATCAAGCCTATAGGATACAGATGCATAGTCTGTGTAAGTCTTAGGTTGAACCTTAGACAATGCCTCTGATGTAGGTGACTCCTCAGACGCCAAAGCCTGTTCTAAATAAGATTCAAAAGCCACATCTTGCCTCTTGTACCCTGGGGTATCTGCATTGGCAATATTATTTGAAATTGTTGTGTTTCTTGCCCAAGTCCCTTCAAGAGCCTTAGCAAGAATATTCGTTGTTCCGTAGAGTTTTTGACTCATGGAAACCTCCTAACAAATCCGACTAAAACGATAAATGCATACACACACTATATTGTATCAGCAAAAAAAGTAATATACAATATATTCATGTGAATTTTATAATATACATACAATGATCCATTGGCCATCGAGCCATATATAATACCGTTACTAATTATATCGGCACATAAGAGAGTATGTGTTAATGGGCGTTTGTAAACAAAAAAGAGAGTTGCTAATGCAACCCCCTTTTGTTGTAACGCCGCTTATATTTTATTAACTTCTTCAAGCAATATGTCGTTAAGAATCTTAATGTACGTGCCTTTCATTCCCAAAGAACGAGATTCAATGACACCGGCACTTTCGAACTTTCTAAGAGCATTTACAATTACAGATCTGGTAATGCCCACTCGATCAGCAATCTTGCTGGCTACAAGTATGCCTTCATTGCCATCCAATTCACTAAAAATATGCTTGATGGCTTCTTGTTCTGAGAAGCTTAAAGTTCCTATAGCAGATTTAACAACGCTCGTCTTGCGTGCTTCTTCTGAATTCTCTTCATTAATGGATCTCATTATCTCAAGACCCACAACCGTCGAACCATATTCGCCCAATATAATATCTTCGATATCGTACATTTCACTCTTACGATAGATAAAAAGTGTTCCAAGCCTCTCTCCAGCAATATCAATTGGGACAATCATGCCCACAAAAGATGAACTACTGATTTCATTGCTGAATCCAAGGGTTGCCATATTCACATTTTCCTTGGTTGATAGTATATTCAGCAAACGGTCATTCAGCTGCTCATCGACAAATTCGCCCAAATCGCCTGTCAGAAGCTCTTTGATTTCCTCTACACCATCATACATGTAAGATGCCAGCAGTTTACCCTTTTGGCTCAAAACCAATGTATTAGAGCTTAAGATGTCACTCATCACTTCACAAATATCAGTGAAAATCACTCTTTGTGTCCCGGTTTTTTGAAGCAGCTTATTGATTTTTCTTGTTTTATCAAGTAGTTGAACGCTCAATGTTTCCTCCTGTTTGACCTAACCAGTACAGCAATAATTCGACTTGCCTGAAACAAGACACTCTTGAAACATCAGGTACTACTGTACACACATTAAATCCCTAAAATATTATCCTCACGCTTAATAGCCTCAACAATTATACCTTAAATTGTGTGTACATTCAAGATTTATATAAACAATTTAAAATTTTCATTCTTTTTCAACAATATGCTTACATGCATCGTTGCTGCACATAAGTTTCTTACCTTTGTCCATCATCAGAGCGCCGCATTTTTCACATTTTGTCTCTACAGGTTTATACCAAGTCATAAAATCACAGTCTGGATTATTCTCACATCCGTAATATTTCCTACCCTTTTTGGTCTTCTTCTCTAGTATCTGCCCGCCGCACTTATGACAGAAGACATCATCCACTTTAATCAGGATAGGCTTGGCATTACGGCATTCTGGAAATCCCGGGCAAGCAAGAAACTTACCGAACTTTCCTAATTTAATGACCATCTTTCTACCGCATTTTTCACACTCTATGTCTGTTTCTTCATATTTGAGTTCGATCTTCTCAATCTCATTCTCAGCTATAGCGACTTTCTCAGCAAAGGAAGGATAGAAATCTCTCAAGACATCTTTCCACATGATGTCGCCTTCTTCAACCATATCCAATCGAGCTTCAAGGTCTGCAGTAAAGTTAACGTCGATGACACTGCTGAAATAATCACCCAACATGACATTGACGATTTCACCTAATTCCGTAGGGAAGATCTGTCGTCCTTCCTTATTGACATAACCTCTTGACATAATCGTAGCAATTGTCGGTGCATATGTACTTGGTCTACCAACACCATTTTCTTCCAGGGTCTTCACCAGACTTGCTTCGGTATACCTTGGTGGGTGCTGAGTAAAGTGCTGATCCGGTTTCAGTTCCTTTTTGATAAGCTTAGAGTCATCTGACAGTTTCTTTACAGACTGATTGTTCTCCTTTTCATCCTCCTCCTTATAAACTGCCAAAAAACCATCAAATACCAAAGTGGACACCGCTGTTGTAAACCGATAATCATTGGCATCAATTTTTACCGACTTAACAGCATAACGGGCAGGAAACATTCGACTGGAAACGAACCTACTCCATATGAGGTTGTATAACTTATACTGGTCCCTACTTAGAGATCCTTTAATGTCTTCAGGTGCTAGATGTACATAAGAAGGTCTTATAGCCTCATGAGCATCTTGGGTGTTGTTCTTTTTCTTCCCGATAACATTGGCTTCATTGGCATACTCATCCCCGTATTTATCACGAATGAAAGATACACAGGCGTTATGTGCATCATCAGCGATTCTTGTGGAGTCCGTTCGCAAGTAGGTGATTAAACCAATCGTCCCTTCGCCTTTGACTTCCACCCCTTCGTAAAGCTGTTGAGCAATTCGCATGGTCTTGACAGCAGAAAAGTTAAGCTTCTTAGAAGCTTCTTGCTGCAAGGTACTTGTAATAAATGGCAAATATGGGTTTTTCTTGCGTTCCCGCTCTTTCACTTCAGATATAACATAATCCGCATCTTCAATATCAGCAAGTATACCATCCACTTGCTCTTTGTCTTTAAGCTCAATCTTCTCTGTTGTACTACCATAGAACTTAGCTTCGAATGTACTCTTTGTACCATCCACATTCAATACAGCATCTAAGGACCAGTACTCTTCAGGAATGAAATCGTTGATCTCTTTCTCACGGTCACAGATTAGCTTCAAAGCAATAGATTGCACACGACCTGCACTTAGACCTTTCCTGACTTTTTTCCATAATACAGGACTCATCTTGTAACCAACAACTCGGTCAAGCAAGCGTCTGGCTTGTTGAGCATCTACAAGCTTCATATCGATTTCACGAGCATTCTTGATGGACTCTTTGACTGCCGTCTTCGTAATTTCATTAAAAGTAATTCGAAGGGTTGGCTTGTCTGCAAGATTCAAAGAATGAAGCAAGTGCCAAGAAATCGCTTCCCCTTCACGGTCGGGGTCAGTTGCGAGAAATACTTTATTGGCCTTCTTTACTTCTTTACGAAGCTTTGCCAATAATTCTCCTTTTCCCCTGATGGTAATGTACTTTGGTTCAAAATCATGCTCCACATCAATGCCAAGCTGGCTTTTAGGCAAGTCTCTGACATGTCCCATGGATGCTTCAACTTTATAATTGGACCCCAAGAATTTCTTGATGGTCTTTGCCTTAGCAGGCGACTCTACGATGACCAGATTTTTTGCCATATCTATCCTCCATCGAGATGTCCGCCTAGAGGAGACACCTCGTTAATAGTCTCTGATATAATGCTTATTGGGCAACTGAATAACTGCCCCTTTCATCTCAAGCTTCATAAGCAGAAACTGTATTTCACTAACCGAAATTCCTGTCGCCGCAATAATTTCATCAATAAACACAGGCGACAAGTTGATACAAGAATAAACCATTTCTTCTTTTTCTTCAAGTATAAATTCTTTTTTGGACGGACAATTAGCCTCATTATGAGAAAACAATGAATATTCCTCCAGAATATCTTTCCCTTCAAAAACAGGCTTTGCACCCAGTCTTATCAAGTTATTGGAGCCTGCACAAGATTTACCGAATATGTCCCCCGGCACTGAGAAAATATCTTTTCCATACTCCAAGGCATAATCAACTGTAATCAAGGAACCACTTCGTTCTTTTGCCTCAACCAGCAATAAACCATCGCTTAAAGCACTGATGATTCTGTTTCGGAGAGGAAAGTACCCCCTGTTTGGTTCTACATCAAGGCCATATTCAGAAAAAACACACCCATTCTGTATGATTCTACGCATAAGCAGCTGATTTTCACTCGGATAACAAACATTTATACCACAGCCTAATACAGCACTGGTATAGCCTTCCACATCTAGAGCGCCCTTATGGCCATAACTGTCGATACCACGCGCAAGCCCACTTATAACATTAACACCCTGTGCAGCTAGTTCTCTCCCGAACTTCTCTGCAGCTTTTCTTCCATAGGCGGTACATCGTCTGGCACCGACGATACCGATAGAAATGTCTGAGGCACGTATTTCACCTCTATAATACAGGACATAGACCGGCTCATATAATTCACCAAGTATATTAGGGTAATCCGTATCGTTTCTAGTAAGATATCTGACACCACAAGACTTTAATCTTTCGGTATAGCACTCAAGAGATTTCAAATCCCTGGACACTTCAAAGCTTTGACGGTCGCCTTTTCTGAATATCTTTGACGCAAATAAATGATCTAATTCATCACTTGTCATTTCAAATAGTGCTTTTGGATTTTTTCGATATGACAACAACGCTTTTATTTTCTGGTAACCGATGCCTGGAACTCTTGTAAGCCATAACCAATACGCTCTTTCTTCCATATTAATATTCTCCTCTTATCGCCAATACTTCCTATCCAGGGTTCTATATTGAACTGCTTCTGCAATATGATGCTCTCTTATGATTTCCTCAGAAGCCAAATCAGCGATTGTCCTGGCCACTTTCAAGATTCTATGGTAGGCTCTGGCACTTAGCTCAATCTTGTCAAAAGCTAGCCTCAACATCTTTTTCGCTGACCCATCCATAGTACAAACCTTGTCGATATTGCTCGCTTTTAAGTGAGCGTTATAAATCACATGCCACTCTTCATTACGAGCCTTCTGGAAGGCTTGTGCATTCTTGACCCTGTTCATGATCGCCGCCGACGATTCACCGTCCCCGACAGTATTCAATGCCTCATAATTGATATTCGCCGCCTCTACGTGAAGATCAATCCGATCTAATAGCGGTCCTGAGATCTTATTCAGATAACGCTTGATTTGATATGGTGTACAGGAACATTTCTCCATATTAGGATAATAACCACAGGGACATGGATTCATGGAGCATACAAGCATAAACCTTGCAGGATAGTCGACGGTTGCATTGACTCTACTCACAGTCACTTCACCGTCCTCCAAAGGTTGCCTTAAAACTTCTATGACGCTTTTCTTGAATTCTGGCAGTTCATCTAAGAAGAGAACACCATTGTGGGCCAAGGAAATCTCTCCCGGCTTAGGAATAGATCCTCCACCAATCAACGCCGCATTAGAGATCGTGTGATGGGGTGACCTGAAAGGTCTGGTCATGACCAGCGGGCTACCACTTTTCATCTTGCCTGAAACTGAATATATCTTGGTTATGGCAAGACTCTCTTCAAAATTAACATTAGGCAAAATAGAGGGCAGTCGTTTTGCCATCATCGTCTTCCCTGACCCAGGTGGGCCAATCATCATTACATTGTGCATCCCTGCAGCCGCAACTTCCAGCGCTCTTCTGACATGAGCTTGTCCTTTGACATCCTTAAAATCACAATCATAAAGATACGGCATCCTATCAAACAGGGTGGACAAATCAAGACAAGTGGGTTCAAGGGTCAATTGATCATTAAGGTAATCCACAGCTTCTTTTAAGGTTTTTACGCCAATGACCTCCATCCCTTCAACAACTGCGGCCTCCTTGGCATTTTCCACCGGCACAAGGCATTTTTTCAATCCTGACTCTCTTGCAGAATGCACCATTGGCAGCATGCCATCTACAGGTCGGATATCACCATTCAAAGACAGTTCACCTAGAATCAAGCAATCCGAAACCTTATTTTTCTTAATGACTTCTTTACACATAAGGATACCAACTGCCATAGCCAAGTCATACCCCGCCCCCTCTTTACGAAGTTCTGCCGGGGCTAGGTTCACGGTAATTTTCTCCAATGGGAACTCATACCCAGAATTCCTAACTGAAGTCCTCACCCTGTCGGCTGCTTCCCTTACTGCACTGTCAGGCATTCCGACAATTTGAAATACTGGAAACCCACTGGATATATCTATTTCCACTGCCACCATATGTCCTTCAACCCCTGATAAGGCAGCACTTATAACCTGTCTATACATATTTACATCCTCTCTTAGTGATGAATTTTACCGTCTTATCTCAATATTATGAGAAGAGCGTCCTATTATTATGTCACAATGGCCTGCCAAATCAGTCCTCAACCAGCGGACTTTTATTAAAACTTATAAAATAGTACGTGATTTATTTAGAAATGATATAATTCCATGCCTTGTACACCCTATATGTCATCCCTATGTTCTGACATTATCTTGACAAGTATTTTCTTATCACTTATACTTCTTTCAGGCAATGGTGTCTGATGTTAACGGATACGATTGTTTTTTTTACCCTTAGCTTTCAACGAACTTTCTGTTCGGTTAAGGAAATACACAGGAGGACGTATTTATGATAAAAATGGAGAATGTCAACAAATTCTTCGGTGATCTTCATGTTCTAAAAGATGTGAACCTTGAAGTCGCTGAAGGCGAAAAGCTGGTGATTATCGGTCCCTCCGGATCAGGTAAATCAACAACGGTCCGCTGTATGAATCATTTAGAAGAACCGACCAGCGGAAAAATCTTCATCGATGGCCAAGAACTTACCCACAAGAATAAAACTAAACTTATCAGAGATACGACATCCATGGTATTTCAACAGTTCAATCTATACCCTCACATGACCGTGCTTAAGAATCTGACCTTAGCTCCAATCAAACTGCACAAAAAGTCAAAAAAAGAGGCTGAAGAACTTGCTTATCATTACTTGGATGTGGTTGGCCTAAGAGATAAAGCTCACGTATACCCAACAACATTATCCGGGGGTCAGCAGCAGCGTATCGCTATTGCCAGAGCATTATGTGCCCAAACAAAGATTATTTTGTTTGATGAACCAACCTCGGCTCTTGACCCTGAAACAATTCAGGAAGTACTAGATGTTATGATCAAATTAGCTAATGAGAATATCACGATGGTTGTCGTAACCCATGAGATGGGCTTTGCACGAGAAGTGGCTGATCGTATTGTCTTTATGGCTGACGGTATGGTCGTAGAAGAAGGTACACCTGAGCATTTCTTTAACAATCCTGAAAACGAACGTCTCAGACAGTTCCTTAGCAAAATCATCCGATGATATGTCAGCGCTAAACAGCGCTCCATATAAAATGGCAGTATTCTGCCGAAACAGGCCGTGCAACATGATTTGCACAGCCCAACAGATATATAATGCAACAACAGGAGGATATTATTATGAAAATCAACAAAAAACTATTGTCTCTTCTTCTTGCTATGGTAATGGGACTCTCCCTGTTATCCGCATGTGGTAACACTGCTGAAGAAAGCACAGAAACTACCGCTGATACCCCAGCTGCTACTGAAGAAGCCACTAACGAAACCACAGAAGATAGTTCACTTCCAGAGGATGTTCAAGCCATCGTCGATCGTGGCACGCTTCGTGTAGGGGTTAAGAACGCTGTAAAAGGTTTTGGATTCCAAGACACACTGACTGGTGAATACACAGGCCTTGAAATTGCCATCGCCGAAAAGATTGCTGAAGACCTTGGTGTCGAAATTGAGTTCACTGCTGTTACCGCAGCTACAAGAACCGAACTTCTTGACTCAGGTGATATTGACTGCGTACTTGCAACTTTCACTATTACTGACGAACGTAAAAAAAGCTGGGATTTCTCAACACCATATTTTACAGATTATGTTACTGTACTTGTTGAAAACGCTTCCGGCATCACAACTTTAGAAAGTCTTGTTGGTAAGACTGTCGGCGTATCATCCGGATCAACTTCTGCTAAGGCACTTGTAAGTGCAATGGTTGATGGTGGCTATGTTAGTGGGGATAACTTTGACACTGAAAACTTTGATCCATCCACATGGACTGAAGGTGTTAGTTTCCAACAATTTGACGACTATCCAACCATTTCAACCGCTTTAAGCGCTGGTGAAATCGATGCCTTCTGTGTGGACAAGTCCATCTTGGCTATCTACAACACTGATACACGTTCTTACATTGAGGACCGTTTCGCACCACAGGACTATGGAGTGGCAACAAAGAAAGATTCTGGATTCTCCAGTGTTGTTGAAGCTTACATCACTGCTTGGCTTGCAGACGGCACCATTGAAGGACTCATCTCAGAAAACGGTCTTAATTAATTATAAATCCAAGTCATTTGGATAAATATTCAACCTTTCGCAGGGCTTCTTATAAAGAAGCCCTGCCTACTATTTTAATGGAGGGAACCCAATGGAAACTTTATTCTCCCCCAGTGCCTGGAGCAAAGTATGGACATATCGGGCCACTTTTCTTTTAGGCCTTGAAAACACAGCCATAATGGCTTTTTTCGCATTAATACTTTCACTTGTACTTGGCATCTTTTTCGGATTGCTGGCAACAGGCGGTAAAAAATCCCTTGAGCGCATCAGCAGAACTTACGTTGAACTCATACAGAATACCCCTTTGATTCTTCAGCTTTGTTTCTTATATTACACATTGGCCTTTTCAGGCAAAAGCTTGGGGATTATGACCACTGGAACCATTGCTCTCGGCATCTATCATGGCGCTTATATGGCCGAGGTTATTCGTGCAGGGATCGGCGCTATCCCAAAGGGGCAGTTCGAAGCAGCATCAAGCCAAGGTTTTGACTACATCGGAAAGATGTATTATATCATTCTCCCACAAAGTATTAAGATCATCTTGCCACCAATGGTTAATCAAGTCGTTAACTTGATCAAGAACACTTCATGCTTGTATATTATTGGCGGTGCTGATTTGATTTCATTAACATATAACTTTGTTACAGGCGCAGATACAGGTGGCGCCTACGCCCCTGCTTACCTGGTAACTGGCATTCTTTTCTTCATAGTATGTTTCCCACTATCCACATTAGCCAGCATTTGGGAGAACTCATTGAAGATGCGAGATAAACGTACCAACACGACCAAACCGACCACTGAAGGGATGGGTGATTAATGAATACATTACGCGCTAGCTTTTCAATATTAGAAAATCCCGCTATCCTTGCTTATTTATTCAAGGGTATTGCATTCACACTGATCATATCCGTTGTTGCCGTCGTCGTTGGCCTCATCATTGGTTCTGCACTTGCATTGGTCAGAAATTATGCCAATAGTGGCCCTTCAAGAATATTCAAATACCTTGCAATTGCCTATATAGAGATTTTTCGTAACACACCGTTGCTCTTATGGATATTTGTCTGCCTGGTCTTCTTTCCATTCCCTGAAGCTCTATCCCATAAGATGTTTGGATTAACATCCGTAGAGGTTAAATTACTTTATAAAGCCGCCGCTGCACTTATATTATTCACCTCCTCTGTTACAGCAGAAATTGTGCGAGGTGGTTTGAACTCTGTAGCTCAAGGACAGTTTGAAGCAGGACACTCACAAGGCTTCAGCACCCTGCAGATTATGATTTATATCGTATTACCTCAAGCGTACAGAGCCATTGTACCGACGCTTCTAAGCCAAGTCATTACAACCATCAAGGATTCATCCTATTTGGCGAATATTGCTGTTATAGAGCTAATGTCGCGTACTAAGACTTTGCTAAGCGCTGCATACAACTACAATGGAACAGGCAATGTTAATGTTTCGGATGTCTTTGTACTATTTGGCTTTGCCATGGTCATCTACTTTATCATTAACTTCACTTTATCCAGTGTTGTTCGTTATATGCAGACACACAGACGTATACCTTCTCCAAAATTCCAGGCTGAATCATAAAATAAGGAGGCTATCACCAATGGACAATTATGTCATCACGGTTACCCGACAATTCGCCAGTATGGGTAGAACCATTTCACAAAAACTTTCTGAGGATATGGGCATCGAGTTCTATGATCGGGACATCGTCGAGCAGACCGCCAAACGAATGGGTGAGCCTATAGCCACGATCAGCAAGAATGAAGAGGCTGTTTCACCACGTTTCTTTAACCAAATGTATCCCCTTGGCATGGACGCAGCAAACATACAAGAGGAGATCTACAGGGTTGAAACCAACATCATACGTGACCTCACCTCAAAGAATTCTTGTATTATTGTCGGTCGTAATGCTAACCTTATACTTAAGGACCACCCCAGAACGTTAAATGTGTACATATACGCGCCTTTCGAGGCAAGGCTTAAGAATTGTACCGACCAACTTGAAATGACCCCCAAAAACGCCAGACAAATGATACGGGATGTTGACAAAGCTCGCGAAAAATTTCGCCAACGCTTTGCACCAACGCCTCTCTCCCCCTATGATGGATTTGATTTGATGATAGACAGCAGTAAATTCGGCATTGATGGCACTGCCACCATTATCAAAGACGTGGCTAAAAAAATGTTTTTTTAATGCAACAACAACAAAAAGGCAACTGAGATTTCCATCTCAATTGCCTTTTTGTTGTTTCTACACTTCGATCAAATCACCCACAACCGCAGTTGCTCTTTTGATCACCTTTACTATACGGGCACCCAACACACTTGGCACCCTTTCTTTTCTCACTGATAATCTTACAGGATGCGCCTGCAACAATTGCCAAAATCACAATGACAACGATGGCATTCATCATATCACAACACTCCTATCTCTTCTCTATGCGTGCCCTTTAATACCAAGAGCCGCCAACTTATCTTCTGATTTTTCATTACCTTTTTTCACTAAAATGGATATTATTGTCACAATCATTACGACAACAATCAAACCTGGTAAGAACGCAGTTCCGAGAGATCCGGTTGTTAGCAATGTACCTACTTGGTAAGTCACAAACGCCGCCGTGTAACCCATACCAAACTGGAATCCAATACCTGCCCATAGCCACTTCTTATTTTCCATCTCAGAGTTCATGGCACCGATTGCCGCAAAACAAGGTGGGGTGAACAAGTTGAACATCAAGTATGCCAAAGCAGCCACAGACGTAAGTCCCATGACACCAGCCACATCTGAAGCACCAGAGATCAGAGCCAATTCTTCCGTATCAATGAAATTGGAAATCCCATATACGACCGCCAGTGTACCAACAACGTTTTCTTTTGCAATAAAGCCTGTGATGGCTGCAGCCGCAAGCTGCCATACACCGAAACCAAGTGGTATCAACAATAAGGCAAATGGTGACGCAACACTTGCCAATATACTTTGATCTGCCGCTTCTTCAGCAACCAATTGGAAGCTCCAATTAAAGCTCTGCATGATTTGAACCACCATGTTGCACAAGAGAATGATTGTCCCTGCCTTAACAACAAAGGCCTTACCACGAGATGCCATCGAGATGAACGCTCTTTTAACACTTGGAAATCTATATTCCGGCAACTCCATAATAAAAAAGGTCTTCACATGTTTTTCTCCAGTAATTCTGACTACCAGTAAAGCACCTACAAGAATGATACCTATTGCCAGAAAATACATCAAGGTTCCGACCCAAGCCGCATCGTTAAAGAACACACCGGCAAACAAAGCTATAACAGGAAGTTTAGCTCCACAAGGCATAAACGGTGTCAACATCGCAGTTGTACGACGCTGTCTTTCGTTCTTAATGGTACGAGTCGCCATTACACCCGGAATGGCACATCCAGTACCTATAACCATAGGAATAATGGACTTTCCGGACAGACCAACCTTTTTGAGAAAACGGTCCATGACCACCGCAACCCTAGCCATATAACCACAATCTTCCAACAAAGCCAACAGGAAGAATAATACCATAATCAAAGGCAAGAAACCTACAACTGCAATAACACCACCAATGATTCCGTCAACCAATAAGGCACTTAAGAATGGTGATACCTGATCACCCAGCAGATCACCAACGAATCCCTGCGCAGACTCCAACCATGCCACAAAAACATCTGCTAAGAATGGTCCAACATGAGTCTGAGAAATAGAGAACACAGCCCACATAACAAGGGCAAATATCGGAATCCCTAACCACTTATTCGCAATGACGCGATCGGCAGCATCTTGAAGGGTCTGTTTGCTGGAAGCAACTTTTCTTGTCTCTACAGTTGCTACTATTTCTTTGACATAAGCGTAACGTCGCTTATCATAGACCTCAACAGACTTCTTATCATACATATCGACACCTGTGCTGTCAAATGGTGCATTCTGACCTTTCCCCGCCACTCTAACCACTCGATCGATTAACGACTTAAGACCTTCTCCACTTGTTGAGACAGTTTTAACCACCGGTGTACCTAATGCTTTTGACAACTTATCAACATCAATGACTAACTGCTTTTTATCATTAAGGTCACTTTTATTAAGTGCTACCACCACAGGAATACCCAGCTCTAGAAGTTGCGTAGTGAAAAATAAACTTCTACTAAGGTTTGTCGCATCAACGATGTTGATGATCACATCTACAGCCTCTTTTTTTATAAACTCACTTGTGATGCTCTCTTCAGACGTGAACGGTGACATTGAATAAGCTCCAGGCAAGTCCACTGCCAGAATATCAATACCAGTTTCATTATATCTTTTTTTGATGTCCCCTTCCTTCTTTGAAACGGTGACACCAGCCCAGTTACCAACCTTCTCAATTCGGCCGGTAACCGCATTGAACAATGTTGTCTTACCACTATTCGGGTTACCTGTTAACGCTACTTTCATATTTTACCTCCATCTCACTCACCTAAGGATGAGCCGTATATATCATATCCAGTTCGTTCATCTACAAGTAAAGATCGAACCAAATTAATTGACGCTATTGATAATAATTTTTATAGAACAACCACTTTAGCCAGATCTGAATCGATGCTGTATCTGGCATCTTTCACTGATATAATGTAGTTATCCGCTAATTTAGAGATGACTGTCACAGCCTCCCCTTCATAGCACCCCAAGGTAAATAGAAAATCTCTCATTGATACATCCTCAGTATCAATAGCCTTAATTGTATAAGTAACATTAAGATCGACATTGGATAGATTCTTTTGCTTTTTTCTATTTTTGCTTTCGTGTATATCTTTTTTCTTTAACCACTGCCACATAGATTTTTTTCCTAATATGCCTTCCATACTATACCTCCAAACAGGTAACCTTACAAGCTCGATAATGAGAATCATTTAATAGAATTATAGCGATATCAATTATCATTGTCAAGTATATAACGAAGATTGGAATATGTATTAAATGATAGTAATTATCCGCAACCACAAAAAGAAGGTGTTAACCTTTTGACTAACACCCCTTTTGTTCCGGGGATGCAAGCACATTGATTAACACCTTCTTTAAATTGCGTCATTGCCTTAATTCTTTCTTAAAAGCCGCGTTACTTTTCTTCTAATATCTTCTTCAATTCATCCATGAAAGTATTGATATCTCTAAATTCCCTATAGATGGAAGCAAATCGCACATAAGCAACTTCATCAATATGCTTAAGACGCTCCATGACCATCTCACCGACAATATGACTTTCGACCTCTTTCTTCAAGGAATTATACAGCTGGTTCTCAATTTCATCTACCAGTTCATCAATCGCTTTCATAGGAACAGGACGTTTATGACACGACCGTACCAACCCGGACATTAGCTTCTGGCGGTCGTAAGACTCTCGCGTATGATCCTTTTTGACAATGATCAATGGCATGCTCTCTATGGTCTCATAGGTTGTAAATCGTTTTTCACATTCTTCGCACTGTCTACGTCGTCGAATGGCATTATTCTCTTCCGACGGCCTTGAATCAATGACTTTAATCTTATCACAGCCACAATATGGACACTTCATTCCAATCCCTCACTTACTATCATTCTAAAAAAAGCGTCAGAAAAGAGGCTTTGCCTCATTATTGCCTCCGGCGATATTTCGCTAGGGGAGGTGAATTTTCCTTATTCGCAATTAAAAATACGTCTATTTCAATAGCTCTAATCGAGCTATTGCCTATAGTATAAAAATCAAAGCATCGCCTTCGGACCATGCTTTGATTCAAATATCACTCATGATGATATCACATATATTATTTCTTACTTCTTCTTAACCAAGTTGGGATGTCAATCTCATCATCCGCTTGAACAGTTGTTGGTGCTGGCGTTGGCACTGGTGTAGATTGCGTAGCTGCTGGCGCTGTAACTTCTGATGTTGCCACTTGTTGCGTTGCTTCAGCACTCGGTTCTTGTGTCGCCGCTGACGTCTGGCCTAAGGGCGCTTGATGCTGAGCTTGAACGGGCTCTTCTTTCTTGCCGTAAGGCGTTTTCTGCTCAGCCTGAACTCGGTCTTTATAAGTTGATGCTGGGAATTGATCTACGACACCATCATCAAATCCTGTTGCAATCACCGTTACGACCAATTCGTCTTCAAGACTTTCATCAATGGACTGTCCGTAAATGACGTTAGCATCGTTACCAGCAGCCTCTTGTATCAGTTGAATAGCATCATTGGCATCAAACATGGACATATTCATATCACCGCTGATATTAATCAGCATATGCCTTGCACCGTCAATGGTTGTTTCAAGTAATGGACTTGATATAGCAGCTCTAGCCGCTTCTTCTGCCTTATTATCACCTTTGGCGCTACCAATACCGATGTGAGCTACACCCTTGTCTCGCATTACTGTTGCAACATCTGCAAAGTCCAAGTTGATAATACCAGGTGTATAAATCAAATCTGAGACACCTGAGACACCTTGTTGAAGAACTTCATCCGCTTTCTTGAACGCATCCCTCATTGTCGTTCTTCTATCGACAACAGCTAAAAGCTTCTGATTAGGAATTACAATCAACGTATCCACAGACTTCTTCAGTTCACGAATTCCCTGTTCTGCATTCTGCATACGGCCACGCCCTTCAAATTCAAAAGGTCTTGTTACAACACCAACCGTAAGTATGCCTAATTCTTTGGCAATCTGAGCAATCACTGGTGCTGCACCGGTTCCGGTACCGCCACCCATGCCTGCAGTGATAAAGATCATATCGTGGCCTTTGATGATCTGTGACAGTTCATCACGGCTCTCTTCTGCCGCCTTAAGACCAACCTCAGGTTTGGCACCTGCACCAAGGCCACGGGTTAACTTTTCCCCTATTTGAACTTTGGTAGCAGCCTTAGAGCCGTTCAAAGCCTGTACGTCTGTATTAACAGCGACAAATTCAACACCTGTCACTTGATCTTCCACCATTCGGTTAACAGCGTTATTACCGCCACCACCGACACCGATGACAACGATTTTTGCTACATTACTGTTTTCATTCATATTGATCTCAAGCAAAATTCATATCCTCCTCACAGCTACGCTATGTTATAAACGAATTCTAATATAGTCATGTGGTTACCCACTATATATTACATCTAATCTTCATCTTCCCCCAATATATGGTATAGAATGCCTCTGATTATATACATCTATCATATAGTTTTTCATGGGATTTATCAACCATAAAATGCATATTCCGAAAAAGTAGAACGCTTTTTTTCACGTCATTCGGTTCACCGCTTTCAATCTCCAACAAATTCATAGGACTCCAGGTCCGAATCTAGTTGTATATACCCATTTGCATCCTTGTTCAGTGTTGATAATACCGCCTTGGCTGACAGGATTTTATTATCCAAACTGTCCAAAGATTCCAGTTTCAAATCAACTTGTCCAATTGACAGGGTGATGTTTGTTAATTCACCATCACCAAAATCAATCACATCGACTTCGACACCGTGTTCAGCTATGCATCTAAACACCTGATCCAATGCATCAGTAAATTCACCGTCCATCGCCACCCGTTCACCAACCTGTGATTCATGAACAACAGCCCCCGTTACCAAAGGTACATCCATCATCCTATGAACACTGATTTTTTTAACATAATGCAAAACATCGACAGCAAGATACCTTTCTCCATATGGCAAATAGTAAAGTGCACCAACTGTTTCTTTAAAAATATACCGATCACTTGCCTGTTGTAGGTCAAGGGTACCAGGGATACCCTTATCCAACTTAGGCAACACAGCACTAACATCTTTGACCTTCCTGTCAAGTTCTGAAGCGTCACCGAATATAATGACAATTTCACCTGCATATCCATAGATCAATTGGTCATCTCCTTGCGGAAATGATAGCCCATCCAAAAAAATCTGGTATTTCTTTCCCAAGTGATAAAAAGACAGTATCGCTTCAAGAATCTCAGTCTCAATGTCAATCTTGTCGCCTAACCTGGCGGATTCAAAATACAACCCTTCAATTATTGGACGGTCAATGAGTTTTTCTTTCTCATAACCAACGATGTAACCCTCTTTGTCCAGCGCTAAATATTCATCTTGATAAGGCATATAACTGATCACTTCTTTTTCATCAACCCTTATACCTATGCTATTAAAACTTTCGTAAGTCACTTCATAGTCATCAATATATGGTAAAGTGTCCGGCGAGACCAGATTGTTCATAAAAACATCAAGAATCGTTGTATTCTGATCAAGTCCCATAGCCTGTATGATTTGTTCATTTGTATAATGTTCGCTGCCTGACACACTCACCGAGCGAACCTTTGTTTGTCCTATGACGAAGTAAAGAACAAGCAGTAATACGATGACCATAAAAAAGAGCCATAACAGTAATCCACCACTTTTTCTTAACTTTTTGCCATCACGATATTCATCCGGTTCTTTCATATCACTCACCAATCTCAAGGGTATGATTAGCACAACGTGCAATATTCAGCACCACACCCATCTCTGCAAGCAGGAATATCAAAGAAGATCCCCCATAACTGACAAAGGGCAATGGTATTCCCGTCGCCGGGATTGCATTTGTCACCACCCCAATATTGATGAACACCTGAGAACCGATGTGCATCATAACACCAATTGCGATTAGTATACTAGCTGTTTCATTATTACGTCTGATAATATCAACAATCCTCCACAGCATCAATGCAAAAAGCAACAAGACAGAGAGAGCCCCAAACAGGCCTAACTCTTCACAAATGATTGAGAAGATGATGTCATTATGAGCCTCCGGTATAAATTCAATCTTCTGTATACTTTTGCCCAAACCAACACCAAACAGACCGCCAGCACCAATCGCATACAAGGACTGAATGGTCTGATAGCCATCCCAAGAGGATCAGAAAAAGGGCCATCCAGCCAAATCCTTATACGATCGAACCGGTAACTAAAAGCCGTAATTAGCACATAGATGCCTGCACCAGCAATCGGTATAGCCACGGCCAACATTCTTCCCACTTTCGGATAGGACACAATGAACATCCCGCCAATAATTGCCAACATAATCAAAGCCGTACTCAAGTTCTCAAGGCCCACCAGACCAACAGGTATAATTGCAACAAAAGCACAAATCATCAGCACCTTAAAATCACCAAAATGTTTACCGAATGCTGTAATCATCGCAGCTACAACAATAATGATACCAATCTTTGCAATCTCGGATGGTTGAAAGCCGATGACACCTAAATCCAACCAGCGTCTGGACCCATTGATCTCATCACCAACAATTAGCACCGCAACCAACAACAGGTTGACAACCAAATAGATGATGCCTGCCAGGTTTAACCATATCTTATGATTGATCCTAGACACCACATACATCAACACAGTACCAATAATTACCCAAGCTGACTGTCTAACAAAAAAATAGCTGTTGGTACCAAACGTCTCCAAAGAAAAATAGTAACTGGAGCTATAAACCATCACCGTACCAAAAACCATCAAAAAGATGATGACAAACATAAGGGTTATATCCGTTCTGCCTCGGCTGATCATATTCAATTTCTTTTTATCTTTTGGAATTGACTCAGCCATATATTCCTCACACGATTCCCAAACTCAATAATGCTACAGCACACAAAAAGACTGTAATAATAGTAAATATATAAACAACCTTTGTTTCTTTCCACCCCATCAACTCGAAATGGTGATGGATTGGTGCCATCTTAAAAAAGCGCTTACCAGTCTTCTTGTACCAACCGACCTGTATAATAACTGAAACAACCTCTGCCAAGTAAACCAAACCAACAATGAGAATAATCAACGGTAGTTTGAGCGCAACGGCCACTGCCGCCACAAGCCCACCAAGAGCAAGGGAACCAGTATCGCCCATAAAAAGGGCAGCTGGATGACTGTTATGAATCAAGAATCCAAACAGCGCGCCAATACTGATAGCAAGAAGACTGCTAAGACCAGCATTATACGCCACATCTGCTATAAAAAAGAAACTTAACACTGCAATTGTCACTGATGTGGACAAACCATCCACCCCATCAGTCAAGTTGACGGCGTTGACCGTTCCAAGTATAAAGAACAGCATAAATGGTATAAACAAATAAGACAAATTCAATTTAAAACCTTCCACGAAGGGAACAACAATCCATGTGGCCTCTTCCTTTGTTACCATCATATACATAATATAACCGATAGTAATCAGTAACTGAGCCAACAGTTTTTGCCATGCTCTAAAACCCATGGACCTTTTTTTCACCACTTTAATATAATCGTCAATAAAGCCCACGATCCCAAAACTAATACTCACAAGCAACACAGCCCAGGCATCAGGATTACGTACGGCCAGTAATGCAACCAATACGATCACCGGCATGAACAAAAGCCCTCCCATGGTTGGTGTTCCGCTTTTTGCCAAATGACTCTCCGGACCATCATCCCTGACAAATTGACCGAATTTCAAGCGTCTTAACCAGGGCAATCCTATCGGAATGAAGATAGCCGTCCCAATGCCAGACAACAAAAACAATATCACTGCGTTCATTTCATTTCCTCAAATCTTTCCACCAATCGATCTCTGGTCTGCTCAAGGTGCATGCCTCTTGACGCTTTAAGCAGTACAGTTGAATCCTCACCAACTAACCCAACAATGGATTCAAGAAGACTGCCCTGATCATTAAAATGCAAAACCTGACTAGGAAGCATCCCGCATTTTACAGCTTCATCACTAATCCAAGCCGCTTCAGCACCTACCGTGATCAACCTATCTGGCGCGAACTTTGCCACGTATTGCCCAACCTGTCTGTGGCCATCTTCGGAAAAATCGCCCATTTCAAACATGCTGCCAAGAACAGCAATAGACTCTTCACCTTCAGCCGTCAGCGTCTTTAAAGTCTTTAAGGCACTGCTCATCGAATCAACCGATGCGTTATAGGCATCATCAATGATTTTCCTTCCGCCTGTAAGTGTTAATAGGTTCAACCGCATCTTTGCCGGCTGATATGCCTGAATGCCTTTTATAATCGCCTTCTTATCTAGCCCTAAGGCTTCAGCTATCAATATACAGCCCATCGCATTATGAAGCAGGTGCTCCCCCGGGTAGCCCACTCTAATATCGTAGATACCTTTTTGGGTAGATACCGTCATTTTCTGCCCCTCACCTGTTACACTGTGATGGATCATCGAACAAGCATGTCCATTGCCATTGCCATAGGTCCTAACCTTAACACCATGGGTCTTCTTAGCACTAGCCAACAAAGAATCATCGCCATTAAGCACCAGCAAACCATCCCCCGGTATATGAGGCACCATCTCCATCTTGGCTTTAAGAATGCCTTCCCTTGACCCTAGATATTCAATATGAGAAACGCCAATATTAACGATCATTCCAATAGTAGGCTTGAGAATATTCGACAAGTAATCAATTTCACCGAAGTGATTCATCCCCAGCTCCACCACTGCCACTTGGGTATCCTTAGACATCGACAACAATGTCAAGGGTAGACCTATATCATTGTTGTAGTTTCCTGAGGTCTTGTGAACACGAAATGCCTGACCCAGAACAGATGCAAGCATTTCCTTGGTACTTGTTTTTCCCACACTACCCGTTATACCTATAACCGGCATCTGAAAAAGGCTCCTATAATAAGCCGCCAATCTACCTAACGCAACCTTAGTATCTACAACCTTAACAAATAGCCCCTCGCATGGCTGCTCTACCTCTGAAGTCATTACCAGAACAGCCCCTTTTTCTATGGCCTGCCCTATAAAATCATGTCCATCAAATCGCTCACCTTTAATCGGTATGTATAAGTCACCTGGCCTTATGACACGACTGTCTGTGACTACCCTTTTTACACCATCAGCAAAGAGGCTGGCATCACCACAGAGTTCACCGTCCACCGCTTTTACTATGCTATTAAGAGAAAGCTTTCTCACTTATACTTCCCCTTTCATATAATCAGTAACAATCTCACGGTCATCCATATGAATCTTTATTTTCCCAATGACCTGATAGTCCTCATGCCCTTTTCCGGCAATCAGCACAATATCGTCTTTTTGAGCCATATCCAATGCCTTATGAATAGCCACAACCCGGTCAACTTCTGTTACATAAATTGCACCAGTCGGCTTAATCCCAACCTCGACTTCATCAATGATAGCCTGAGGTTCTTCTGTCCTTGGGTTGTCTGAGGTAATGATGGATACATCTGAGTATCTACCTGCAATCTCGCCCATTACCGGGCGTTTAGACCTATCTCTATCGCCACCGCACCCAAAGACTGTAATAATCTTACCTTGGGCCAACTCTTTTATTGTGGAAAGGACATTCTCAAGCCCATCTGGTGCATGTGCATAGTCAACAACTGCATGATAACCTTTCTTGCTCATATATGTCTCAAAACGGCCAACAATAACGCTATCTTCCCTGAGAACTTCGATGGCTGTCTCAAGAGCTATACCAGACATAACCGCCGCTCCAATGGCAGCCATCGCATTGTAGACACTAAAACGTCCCGGCGTCTGAATATCAACGTGATGAATCCCACCATTGTAGTTAAGTTTGAAATGTGTACCTTTGATATCAATATGAACGTCATGAGCAACCATATCCGCATCATCACTGTCACACCCATAAGTAAGTGTTTCTTTTGCTGTACTGTGTTCAATAATATAACGTCCATTAGGATCATCTACGTTGATAACTGCTTTAGGCGCCATTTTAAATAGCTCTAACTTAGCATCCCTATAGGCTTCCATTGTTTTGTGATAATCGAGGTGATCCAACGTCAGATTTGTAAATACACCAATATCAAACTCACTTTCATAGACACGTTTCATGTCTAATGCATGTGACGACACTTCCATCGTCACCATACTCACATTTTCCTTCACCATTTCGTAAAAAAGATGCTGAAGGGATAAGGCATCTGGCGTAGTTCTAGATGTTTGAAGCACTTGATCACCGATTCTGTTTTCGATGGTGCCAATTAATCCTGTCTTTTTACCTGCAGCCTTGAGAATACGATCAATCAAAAAAACTGTCGATGTCTTACCATTGGTACCTGTGACACCGATCAACCCAAATTGATTGCTAGGCCTATTAAAATATTTGGCCGACATGGAGGCAAGAGCAGTTCTGGCATCATCCACCTGAATAACTGTTACCCCTTCATCTTTAAGCTGTACATATTTAGTGACAACAACCGCTGTTGCCCCCTTCTCTATTGCCGATGGAATGTAAGCATGACCATCTTGTTCAAACCCATCAATACAAACAAAAACACTATCCTTGGCAATTTCTCTTGAGTCCTGGCTTAACCATCTGATATTTTTATTCAAATCTCCTTGAAGCAATGTGTACTCGACATTTTGCAATAACCCTTCAAGCTTCATTATTCGTCCTCCTAAAGTAAAAATCTAATTATCTCTGATTCTATAAGAATCCGTCTAGAATGTCCATAGCCAGGTCTGATCGACCAAAGTCTAATCTTCCTCTACGTCGCTGTAATCCTTAGCAACCTGAAGATACGGCAACACATCTTCCATGATATCCTTGAAGATTCCAGAAGCAAATCTTGAGTTAACATTCTCCCCTTCAGGGTCATCCACAACAACAAGGCATATGACTTCTGGGTTAACCGTCGGGCTAAAACCGATAAAAGAAACTACATAATCCTTCGTTTCTCTGTCATTTTTTTCCGCTGTTCCAGTCTTACCACCAATACTATACCCTTCGATGGATGCGCTTTTACCTGTCCCTTCATCAACAACTTGTCGTAAAGCTTCCAACATCTGATCGGACACTTCTTCTGATATGACTTTTCTCTGAATCTGAGGTTCATTTTGAACAATCAAACGCCCAGCTTCATCTGTTACGCGTTTCATCACTTGGGGTTCATAAAGATTGCCACCATTAATCAATGCACTAAAACCTGTAATCAATTGTATAGGCGTAACATTGAAACCCTGACCAAAAGAACTTGTTTGTAACTCCACCGGATTCAATTCATTATAGGTATAAACAAGATTCCTGGCACTTGTCTCACCTGAGATGTCAATATTGGTAACAGAAGCAAATCCAAACATACGCTGATATTCATAGAAGAAGTCTCGTCCTACTGCAAGTCCTATGTCCATAAGGGCAACATTGCAGGAATTACTAAGGGCTTCCATCAGCGTCTGTTCCCCATGCCCTGTTCTCTTGTGACAATAAATTGGTTTGTGGTTTTCGAATGGTATCTTGTACCCGTTGCAAATGAAGGTGTCATCCTCTGATACAAGGTACTCCTCCAAAGCCATTGCAATGGTAAAAGGCTTGAAGGTGGAACCTGGTTCATAGGACTCAAAAATCAAATCATTGCGCCACAGTGTATTCCTGTAATCTGCAATCTCTGTATTACTCATCGCCGCCTTCTCTTCTTCACTTACCAAGTGACTGATGTCATATGGGTCATTCAAATCATAATTCGGATAGGCCGCCATCCCAAGTACAGCACCATTTTGCGGATTCATCATGACCACGCGAACAGCAAGGGCGTCATTTTCTTCATAAAAATTCTCAATCGCCTCTTCGATGTAAGTTTGTACTGTAAAATCAATATTAAGTGTCACATCATAGCCTTGAACAGCATCAACATCTTCCTGCTTGATCTGATTATCTAAATCAATGGCGCCAAAACGCCTTCCTACATCTCCTGTCAGATAATCATCATAAGTCTTTTCAATCCCCCAGAGGCCAACCCCATCCGACTGCATGAAACCGATCACATCACTGGCAAGACTGCTAAATGGGTATTCTCTCTTGAATTGTTCTTCAAAGGCAACCCCGTAGATTTCGTGTGCTTCTTTGGCATCCATAATCGGTTGTACCTTCGGATAAGAAAGGGATCTTGCAATCACCTCATAATGACTCATGTCTCTTTCACTTAGAAGCCGTTCAAGCTCTTCCTTGGTAACACCCTCTAATTGTTCTGCTATGAATGTTATGGTCCTTTCTTGAATCTCCGGATCAAGTTCCACTAATACAGCTGGGTCAAATATCACATGATAGACCTGGTTGCTTTCCGCAAGAGCAACCCCTCTTGAATCAAGAATCGACCCACGCTTTGGTATCACCTGATTTGTCGTGTCCGTTAAGTTATCCACTTGCTGTTTCAACACTTGTTGCTTGTAGTCATTGTCATCAAGATAAGCGATGACAATCAACTTATACCCCAAAAAAATAAGGCTCAATATAAAGATAATGAAAAGCAGACCCGCTCTGCCTTTCATTATCTTTTGTGGCTTATATCGTTTCATATTATCACCAATCTCTAGTCACAAAAGCCAGTATGTTGCCAAGGGATGCCCTCTGACGTGTAGGCTTTTCGATGGTTTTGTACTGAACCGTATAACTTGTCACTTCCGGCTCAATATAGATTACATCTGTATCAGAAGGATACACCATACCATACTCTTCCATAGCAATCCGTCTTATCTCAACCAAATCCAGTTCCTCATGAACAATGGATTCAAGATGTGCATTCTCACGTTGCATTGCCGTCAATTCTTTCTTCAATTCGATTACCTGATCCGCTGTTGCGGCAACTGTGAATCTGGCCTTCAACATCATAACACAGATCAAGAAAAGAAGGAACAGCATTGTCAACATCACAACCGAATAGACCATGCTCACATGATTCTTCCGCTTTCTTGTTTTTTTCACAGGTCTTTGTACGGCCACAGCATCCTGATGCACAGCCACCGCTTCATGCTCGTACTCGTAGGCAACAGCAGTATTCCCAACAACAGCGCTATGGCTTGTCAAATTGGTGCGACGATATCTCTTTTTACTCATAACGCTGTCTCCTTCCCTCAATGACTTATCTATAGTACGACATCATATATGTTCAAACACTCTCAGTTTGGCACTTTTACTTCTAGAGTTGGCGGCCATCTCCTCTTCTGATGGTAAAATCGGCTTCCTCGTCACCGACTTCCCCGTCGGCTCCTTACCACATACACATACTGGAAATTCCGGTGGACATGTACATGGATTCTGATTCTGTTTATAGATCTGTTTAACGATCCTATCCTCTAATGAATGAAAAGTGATGATGCATAAGCGACCACCAGGTGACAAACCATCAATCATATTCTGTAGTGTATCCTTTAGAACGGTCAGTTCCTCATTCAACTCAATCCGAATGGCTTGAAACGTCCGCTTGCCCGGATGGCCTAAAGTCTTCTGAACTTTCATAGGAATAGCTTTTTTGATGATTTCCACCAGTTCAAAAGTTGTCTCTACAGGCTTCTCTTCTCTTGCGGCCAAAATATGCTTGGCAATATTATTGGCAAACTTCTCTTCACCGTAGATTTTCAGTATTCTAACCAGTTCTTTGTAGCTATATGAGTTAACTATTGTTGCTGCTGTTTTTTCTTGTCGCTGGTCCATCCTCATATCTAGGGGTGCATCCTGCATATAAGAGAAACCTCGCTCAGCCGTATCCAACTGATAAGAAGAGACACCAAGGTCCAATAATATGCCATCCACTTTATCAATCGATAGCTGCTCCATAATACCAGTGAATTCTCTATAATTGCTTCTAACGGTGTGGATTGTACATGGGTATCCAGCATCTTGAAGTTTCTTAGTGCTGTGACGAAGAGCTTCTTCATCCTGATCGATGCCAACAAAGACACCATTAGCTCCTAATCTAGCGCACACCTCACTGGCATGTCCAGCGCCTCCAAGTGTGCCATCGACATAAGTTCCGTCCTCTTTAATGTTCAAACCATCTATACATTCATCCAACAATACCGATATGTGTTCAAAGGCCAATTCTCCACCCCTTTTCAATTCTGTGTGATTCTATTTAGATCATGAAACCTTCCAGACTGTCTGCAAGGTTACTAATATCATCATTATCATCGTTATATGCCTGCCACCTTGCAGCTGACCATATCTCAACTCTGTTATCCATTCCAATTACCGCCACATCTTTTTCAAGTCCAGCGTGCTCTCTTAAATGACTACTGATCGTCACCCTGCCCTGTCCATCCAAAGAACCTTCTATAGCAGAACCGGTAAAAAAGCGTTGTATTTTTCTAAAATTAAGGTTGGTAAAGTTGTTGTTTCTTAATTTCTTCATGAAGTCCAGCCATTCATTTTCCGGAAATACAAAAAGACATTCATCAAACCCCTTGGTAATGTAAAATGTTTCGCCTAAGTCATCTCTGAAATTCTTTGGGATTCTCACACGGCCTTTTTCATCCACCGAATGATTAAACTCACCAATTAACATTACCTCACCAGCTTTCAACGAAAATCCCACATCACCTCATCGTAGGGTCTTCGCAAACACAACTGACCACTTTCCACCACTAAGCGCCACTTTGCGACCACTTAATGATAGTATAACGGCACTAGACACCAAATACAAGAAGCAAAGCTTAAAAAAAGGTAAAAAAAATGACGAATCCCTTAAGGGATTTGTCATTTTATATAACAACTCATGCACTTTTTAGTATAATATGTCTATGCACACTCAAATCAGATGATTAAATGCGAATAATTATCATCATTTAGACCATAAATAGCCATTTCATTTGTTCACTTATTCTAACCACCACTATATATTGTGCCTTGCTTAATACTTTTCAGCAGCTACGTACAATATATGGTAAATACATCACCAAAACCTTAACCCAAACCTGCATCACGCCTCCGGCAAAGCTCGATTCTTAATTCTACCAACCATCAAAACCACTAGGGATACAATCGCTAAAATCACTGCAAGCAACTGGGAAACAGGGATGCCAGTATCTCCAATAATCAACTGATCGGTTCGAAGTCCTTCAATCCAGCCTCGACCTACGCCGTAACACAATACATAGACAAAGAATATTTCTCCTTTGAATTTCGCTCTCTTATGCCAAAGAAGAATAATGATGATTGTTCCAAGACTCCAAAGACTCTCATACAAGAAAGTCGGATGCACTTGTATATAGTTCACACCATCTATCACTGTCATCTTGTCCAATAGAGCTGCAGGAATATATTTTGCTTCCGTTGCCTTAATACTCATTGCAAGAATATTATCTGTATAACCACCGAAGGCTTCCTTGTTGACAAAGTTGCCAAACCGTCCTACCATCTGGCCGAAAGCCAGACCTGCCACAGCCGTATCACACATTGTCCAAAAGCTTAATTTCTTGATCTTCGTAAATACAAAAAGTGTCAGTACACTGGCGATGATACCGCCATATATTGCAAGTCCTCCTTCTCTAACGGCAAAGACACTAAGCAAATCGTCCTTGTAAGCATCCCATTCAAAAGCCACATAATAAAGCCTTGCGCCGACAATCGCTGCTATCAAGCAATATACCATAAAGTCTGAATATATCTCCGGATCCTGACCAGTCCTCTTCGCTATAGCCGTCGCTATAGCCAACCCACCAATAAATCCCATTGTAATAAAAAGGGCATACCAGTATATCTCTATGCCAAATATACGAAAGGCTACCTCATTCAAGTTCATGAATTCAATACCTAGTTTTGCAAATACAACATCTGGTGTATTCATCTGTTATTCTCCTATCTGTCAATTGGATGCATAATCGGATTATGACTCTAACCAATACAACCCATCATGCCGGTCCATAATCACTATAAATCAATCTGCTGTCAATTACAACAGCATTCCATCAAATGCATCTAAATCTCACCTTAAAACCATCTTGCCTACTTGACGTTTTATGATATAATTTAGCGGAAGGTTTATGCCGTAAGATAAGATCTATGAAAGAAAGCAGGAAAGCATATGAAATTAGGTATCGTTGGATTGCCTAACGTTGGAAAAAGTACGTTATTCAATTCTTTGACAAAAGCCGGCGCTGAGTCCGCCAATTATCCATTCTGTACAATCGATCCGAATGTAGGAATCGTTACAGTACCAGACAACCGACTCAAAGTTTTATCCGATTTGTACAGCTCAAAGAAAATCATCCCAGCTGTCATCGAATTTGTCGACATTGCTGGTTTGGTTAAGGGTGCCAGCAAAGGCGAAGGATTGGGCAACAAGTTTCTTAGCAACATCAGAGAAGTAGATGCAATCGTTCATGTTGTTCGTTGTTTTGAAGATCCTAACGTGGTTCATGTAGACGGCAACATTGGCCCTACAAGAGATATCGAGACGATCAATCTAGAACTTGTCTTCTCCGACCTTGAGATGATTGACCGTCGAATTGCCAAGACAAGCAAATTAGCTAAAAATGATAAATCCGCACGAGCTGAACTGGATGTTCTGGAAATTCTAAAAGGGCAACTCGAGGAAGGCATCAGTGCTCGTGCTATTGAATTTGATTCTGAAGATGATGAAGCTCTCGTAGCATCTCTGAACTTGTTGACTTACAAGCCAGTGATCTATGCTGCCAATGTTACTGAAGATGATTTGATCAGCGATGGCGCTGATAATGACTATGTCCAAACCGTTCGCGAGTGGGCCAAAGAAGAAGGTTCCAGTGTTTTTGTCATCTGCGCTAAAATTGAAGAAGAAATCTCTGAACTGGACGATGATGAGAAAAAAGAATTCCTGGAAGATATGGGGATTAGCGATTCCGGCCTTGACAAACTTGTAGCCGCATCATATGACTTATTAGGTTTAATCAGCTACTTGACTTCAGGCGAACAAGAAACCCGAGCTTGGACCATCACAAAAGGTACAAAAGCGCCAGGTGCCGCCGGTAAAATCCATACTGATTTCGAACGTGGCTTCATTAAGGCTGAAATCATCGGCTACGATGCCCTTGTAGAATCAGGCAGCATGGTTGCAGCCAAGGAAAAAGGGTTGGTCAGAATAGAAGGCAAAGAGTACGTTGTCCAAGATGGCGATGTTATTCTTTTCCGCTTCAACGTGTAGAATATTTTTATATAGAAAAAGTCCCGAAGCTTTCTTGAGAAGCTATCGGGACTTTTTCTATACTCTGCTCTTAATCATTTTAAGGCGTGTGAATTCTTCTCTTTCCTTTTCTTCAAGGGCATTCGATATACTATCTACCAACTCGCTGTATCTGGGAATCATGATATTCTGAAGGGCATTGGCCCTTTTTTGCGTTCTTTTGATATTATTAGCCAATCGATAGACAGTATTTTCCACTTCTGCCAACTCAATGATCAATGACTTCACCTGAGAAAAATGAGTGAAAGCCTCATCCAAAGAGACATTGGTTCTAGCAAGACCGTACTGGGGCATGATTTGTTGATCCAGCCTTGTAATAATCGGCATCTCTGCACCCATCAATGTCCGATTCATTATTTCTAAGCGTGCCTCTTCCGGGACAGCCTCCGCAATATCCTGTACGTTATGAATACCAATAGTCAAATTGGCATTTTGAAGTGCCAAATACGCCTGAGAGAATGTCTGGGCAATCTTCCCCTGTATATCCTTGGCTTTATCCATCTGAGCCATCATCTCACGTACAAGAATATTCCGCTTCTTATCCATGAGTTCATAGCCTTGTTCCGACAAAGACAGGGTATTCTTAGCCAATATAAGGTTTCCCTTTGTTGGAAATACATTATTATCCATACCATTCCTCCTTAATACCCTTTTGCGTCTAGCCTATCGCACCCATACCATAATATTTTTCAATCATATCGTCATCCAGTCTGTTCAACTCTTCCTTTGGCAATAAGGCAAGCAGTTGCCAACCGATATCTAATGTGTTCTCCATATATCTGTTCTCATCAAACTTTTGGGCAACAAACTGCTCTTCAAAGGCTTTCCCAAAGACCATATACTTCTTATCCGTCTCCGTAAGTTCATCTTCGCCGATAACCGAAGCCAAAGCTTTAACTTCCTGCACTTTAGCATAGGAGGCAAAAAGCTGATTGGCCACTTGCGGGTGATCTTCCCTTGTATACCCTTTACCGATACCATCTTTCATAAGACGCGATAGGGACGGCAAAACATTAATAGGCGGGTACACCGACTGTTGGTTGAGACTTCTTTCGAGCACCACCTGCCCTTCCGTTATATAACCTGTCAAATCCGGAATCGGATGGGTTATATCATCATTGGGCATTGTAAGGATTGGTATCTGAGTGATGGAACCCTCCCTATCTTTCAACATTCCTGCACGTTCATATAATGATGCCAAATCACTGTACATATAGCCAGGATAGCCTTTTCTTGAAGGAATTTCCCCTTTCGATGATGAGATTTCCCTTAAAGCCTCACAATAGGAGGTCATATCCGTCAGAATAACAAGTACATGCATATTATGCTCGAAGGCCAAATATTCAGCGGCAGTCAACGCACATCTTGGCGTAATAATCCGTTCTACCACCGGGTCATTGGCAAGATTCATATATAAAACAACATTTTGCAATACACCACTTTTTTGAAAACTGTTAACAAAGTACTCAGCAACATCATTCTTAACACCCATGGCACCAAAGACTATGGCAAAATCTTCTTTCGTCTCTGACTCCGCCGAAATCTGCGCCTGATTGACAATCTGAACAGCCAGTTTATCATGAGGCAAACCATTGCCTGAGAAAACAGGTAACTTTTGGCCACGAATCAACGTAGTCAAGCCATCAATAGCGGATACACCGGTCTGGATAAAATTCCTAGGGTATTTTCTCGACACTGGATTAATCGGGTCACCATTGATGTCCCACCGAACTTCAGACACCAGCGGTCCTAGTCCATCAATCGGGTTACCAATACCATTCATCGTCCGCCCAAGTATTTCCTTTGATAAGGGCAGCTTCAATGGCTCACCTGTGAATTTTGTCCGTGTGTTATCTCCGGACATACCCGTGGTCCCCTCGAAGACCTGGATGACCGCTTTGTCATCCAATAGTTCAATGACTCTACCCGTTCGATTTTCACCACTATCCATGGTAATTTCAACCAATTCGTCAAAAACAGCATTCTTGACCCCTTCCAATATAACGATGGAGCCTGACACGTCCTTGAGACCAAGATATTCAACTTTCATCATTTTGTCACCCCTTCGAATTTTCGGTAGGTCTCGGCGATATTCCCCATCACCTCATCCACTTTTTTATACAAGGCTTCAAATGGTGTCAAACTATCATTCCCAATGGTATATTTCATCTTGACCAATTCATCAAATATGCCTGTTTTTCTAATCTCAGAAACCGGAATATTCTTTTCAACCAGACGAAGGGACGCCTTGTAGAGATATAAGATTACTTTCATCATTTCTTTTTGCTTAGACATGGGCACATAGGTATCCACCTCATGAAAGGCATTTTGTTGAAGAAAGCCTAAACGCAGCAATTTTGTCACTTCCAGAATCAATTTCTGACTATCCGGCAGAATATCCGCTCCAATAAGCTTGACAATCTCCATCAAACGGCTCTCTTCCTGTAGCAACCCCAACATTTCCTGTCTCAGACTGGTGAAGTCTTCCGAAACATGGTGGTGGTACCACCCCTCCAGCCCATCTGAGTACTCACTGTAGGAATTCAGCCAGTGTATGGCCGGGTAGTGCCTTGAATAGGCAAGGCTCTTGTCAAGGGCCCAAAAGCATCGTATGAATCGCTTGGTATTCTGAGTCACCGGTTCTGAGAAATCACCGCCTTGAGGCGAAACTGCACCTATGATACTAACAGAACCTTCTTCACCACTGAGCGTATCCACATAGCCGGCTCGCTCATAGAACTGAGCTAGGCGCGATGGGAGATAGGCCGGGAATCCTTCCTCTGCCGGCATCTCTTCCAGACGTCCGGATATTTCACGCAACGCTTCCGCCCACCTTGAAGTGGAATCAGCCATAATCGCCACATGATATCCCATATCTCTATAGTACTCCGCAATTGTAATACCTGTATAGATGGATGCCTCTCTTGCCGCAACCGGCATATTGGAAGTATTGGCTATTAGAACCGTTCGTTCCATCAAAGGTTTGCCCGACTTAGGATCAATCAATTCCGGAAAATCTTCCAGTACTTCTGTAATTTCATTACCACGTTCACCACATCCAATGTATACGATGATATCCGCATCACTCCACTTGGCCAGTTGATGCTGTGTCATTGTTTTACCTGTACCAAAACCACCCGGAATAGCAGCGGCGCCGCCTTTAGCCATTGGATATAAAGCGTCTATGACCCTTTGACCTGTGATTAAAGGTTTATCAAGGGGTCTCCGCTTTTTAAAAGGCCTCGGTTGTCTTACAGGCCACTTTTGAAACAAGTTCAAACCGATTTCTTCACCGTATTGATCCTCTATAGTGACGATTACCTCATCCACCTTATAAGCTCCAGGTTCAGAGACTCTTTTCACTATGCCGGAAACACCTGGCGCCGCCATGATCTTATGTGTCACCAGTTCGGTTTCAACAGCCGTTGCATAGACCTGACCACCCATAAGATGATCGCCAACTGCCACTACACACGTAACATCCCATGTTTTCTCCCTATTCAGAGCATCGGTATCAAGGCCTCTTCCAATAAATGAACCTGAAGCCTGTTCTATACTCTCTAGAGGCCGTTGAATACCATCGAATACGCCGCCAATGATACCCGGACCAAGTTCCAATGCCATCGGCTGACCTGTTCTGTACACCGGCTCACCCACTTTAAGACCTGTCGTCGTCTCATACACCTGAACCGTTACATCGCCACCCTCAATATGTATCACTTCACCTATGAGCTTCAACTCACCGACAAGAACCATCTCCAACATTTGGAATGCTTTACTGCCCCTCACTGTGACTACCGGACCATTAACACCCGCTATCATGCCATAATCATTCATCAAGGTCCCCTTCTCTAATCAATCTCTAGTTGACATTGTTGCGCAAAAGCTTCTTTTGCGTCTTCCAGCCTACTGGCAAAACCAAAGTCTACAATGGTATGAGTGGTTTTATTCTCTATGACACAACCACCCATCATCGATAATTTTGGCGAAGCTACCCTGACACTCACACCAAGGGTTTCCTCTGCCCAGCTTTTCAGCGATGCATCCGAGGCATCAAAGGTCACCCAAATATCACCTTCGCCTAGGACTGATTCAGCTGCCTTCACCTTTTGCACCAACCATTCTTTATATGCATTCTCTTTTTTAAAGCCTACAAGAGCCTCCGCCGCTTTACTGTAAATACCTTCAAGTAGTTCAGAACGTTTCTCAAACAACCTGCTCCGATTACTCATAATGATTCTAGAAAGACTCTCACTTTTTTTCTGATCAATTTTAACAAGTGAGTCCTGTATGAATTCATAAGCCTGAGCCAAATACTCATTTTCTTTTTCTTCATATACCTGGCGTATATGTTCATCCAAGGCATCCACCATCAGCCTGCGTTCTTCTCCCACATCTGACATAACATCTGCTGCAAAATTTTTTAATTTTTCATCTATTTTACTCATACCGACACCCTTTCATCATCAGCGATCATATCTTAATACCTACCGCATCACGAACATACCTTGTAATAGGATCGCTCACGCCTTCTGTCCCATGCCTGTCAGGCACTTCCACCACAAGAGGGAACACTCTCGATGTCTTGATTTCGTCCAATAGTTCAGGCACCAGCTTGCCAGCTTTCTCTGTAACAATCAGAATACCTAGATCAGAATCGTCTAAAGCATGTTCAATAGCTTCAGTAATTTCTTCCTTGCTATGTACAACAACGCCAGAAACGCCCGCCAGCCGCATACCGGTCTGTGTATCAATATTGTCACTGATCAAAAACATCTTCATCATCAAGCCCCCAATATCATGATGGATATAATCAAACCATAGATGGCAATACCTTCTGAAAGACCAACGAAAATAATTGTTTTACCAAGAAGTTTTTCATTTTCAGAAATGGCGCCAATGGCCGCAGAAGCAGAGATTCCAACCGCAACCCCCGTACCTACACAAGCAATACCAGTGGATAGTGCCGCACCAAGATAACGAAGTCCATCCGCATTTGATGCAACAGAAGCGGTTGTTTCTGCCGCCTGAGCATTATTGCCCAGAAGGAGCATCACAGCCGCCGCTATCATGATACCAAAGAAACTTGCCAAATTCACGCCCAGAAAAGTTTTCGCTTTACCTGTTGCTATACCCTTTTTAATACCTGCAATACCTACTACCAAAGTCAAAACTACCAATATAGATGCTACAGTCAATACATATGTCATATCTTTTTCCTCCTAGTGGTTGATCCATCGCCTCTCAATGGATTATTAGTTCATCTCCAGATTCTTTATAACAAAAGGCTTGAATTCAGACCCATCGCCTATAAAGAATCGACTGAACAGTTCATAATAAGTCAGTCTCATACCTTGAATACCTACTATCAGTCCTTCCAGAACAATGATTAGCAGGTTACCAAATATCATCACTACAATACTCCCCGCCGCGCCGGCACTTTCAGCGACGATTTCAGACAGCATGTCAAAAGCCAGGAAAAACCCGACATGATTCAGAGCAAAAGCCCCAATTCTCAAAAAAGAAATCGTGTTGCTTAGAAAAGACAGTAACGTTTCAATCAATTCAAAGACGGCTTCAATTATAAAGCCCACTTTGTCTTTGGGAAAAATCTCACTCTTATGATTAATCATGTTGGATAAAGGGTGACCGAGAAGTATGACAATCATCGGCGCTATCAAAAGTATCAGAATCAGTATCGGCGATATTCCCAGCTCAAAATAAGCTGTTACAACCCCCAGCAAAGCCGCCAAGTAGAACACGAGGCCTGCAATACCATTTCTGTCCGTCAGCAAACGGCCTATATCTTCTGTTATGTATATATTCTTAATATTGATCGCCATCACCGCAATAATCAGCAAAACACCCATAACAACTGTCGCAACCAGCATCTCCATCATGACTGACATGGGTTTAACCGGGGTATAATGAAACAACTCCCCAAGAACTTCTTCATTCCCAAACAACGAGCCGTATATCAAGCCTGAAAAAGCCGCTGAAGCACCTAGATAAATGGCCATTTTCCCTAATAGGTTGCCTGATTTTTTGTAAAGGAAGGCACCAAATGTGCTGATGATCAATCCTTGTCCCACATCACCGAACATAATACCGAAGAAGACCATATAGGTGATGCCGATGAAGATTGTCGGATCCACTTCATTATAAGACGGTACACCATACATTTTCACCAACGCTTCAAAAGGTTCAAAGAATTTAGGATTTTTCAGCTTTGTTGGCGGTGTCCTGTCACTGACCGTTTCATCGTCTTCAATGACACAGGTGATACCGGGCTGTTTATCGACATCCATTTCAAAGGCAGCCAGTTGTGAATCCGGAAGCCACCCCATCAGATAAAAAGCGCCATCACTACGCATAGCAATGTCCCGGACTTCGAATATCCGGTCCAACTGGACGACATATGTATACAACTCGTCGAGACGCTTGATATTTGCTTCTATATAAGCCTTGGATTGCTGATCCAATTCTTCTATACGTTTGGTCATTTCATCGATTTCATTGTTCAGCTGTTCAAGAGCGTCCTTAGGATATCCTTTTATATCAGAACTGATCCATATTCTTTTGAAGAACATGGAGGCAAAGAGATTATCAATATCCTGCTTCTTCGACCTCGGCATGAAATAAATCACATAGACAAATTCCTCATTCCTTGATATCTCATACAGAATACAGTCCATCTCTTCAATATAGACAAATATCTTCTCAAAGCTGTCAATAGGCATAAAGCCAAAACGAAACTTCATGTAGTCAAAGTCAAAAAAAGACTGTACTTCCACCTGAAGATTCTTCATTGGCTCAATCTGGTTACGTAATTGAACTTTACCTGACAATTCACTTTTCAAAGAGTCACTAATATGAACAATGGTTTCTATCTGTCGTTCATACCCGTCAATCTCTGGTTCAATCAAGGCCGTCGGTGTCATTGTTACCGGGGCATCCTCTTCATAATAAAAATCAATATCCGCCACCTGTCCCAGCATCCGAACCTTTTCCACCAGCTTCTTGTATGGATTAGGTTCTTGGAACCGCCTTATACCTTTGACGGAACTAAGAACGCTGCCTGCATCAATCAATTCTATCTCATGAGCAACGATGTTCTGTATGACAAATGTATCCATAAGCCCAATCGGTCCTGCTATGTTGACAAAATGCATTTTTTCAACCATTTACTGACCCCTTTCTATTTTTGTGTCGCCACATATTGCTCCACTTCATCTGGTGCAATCTTGTACCTAACCCCTTCAATAATACTTGTCAAACTGGCGATTTCTATCTCTTTCAAAAATATGTAATCCACCATTGGCGCAATGGTATTTGGATGCAATCGAATATTATTACGGTAGATGAAACTGGCATATTGGTAAAACCCCGTTGCCCAATGTCCTGACTCGAAGTCAATAATGTCACCATACGGACCCCGTTTCAATTTCGTCAGAACCCCCTCGGCGTCTGGGGTTTCTACTAATTCTACAAGATCATTGTATTTCAACTTATAGCCACCAGGTATTAAGAAAGTGTATATCCGTTCTTTGGGCAGACCATAGTATTTCTTCGTTCTATAAATGATCATCATATTACGAAAATCCACATCCAGACCGTAGTCCTTATTCATGACAGCATAGTCGCCGCCCTTCATATACTTGTGTATCTGGTGGTACATGCGGCTGAAATAGTATCTGTCAAGGGCCATCTCTGCTGCAAAAAGGTCTATCTTGTCATCTTCTGTCAACAAAGGCTTCAAAAGATTATAGAACTTAGTATTCTTAAGGGTTTCAACTAGTTCCCTAGCGTTATTTGCCTCCAGGGATACATTGAAATCTATCTTGCTGTACCGGCTGATGAACAAAGTTCGCCTGTTTAGTTCTTTTAGGGATTTACCGATTTGAAGGGCTCTTAACATCTTCTTCAGATCCTCTACTTCCTGCTTTCTATAGACATATCTATAGAAGGATTTTTCCCATCCTTTCAGGTGCTTTGCAATCTTTAGGGCATCTGTAATCATTGCCCTGTATAATATGACCTCCAGTTCCCCACGATGAATCTGTTCAGGATCCAATCCTTCAAAATGATTCTTATAATAGGTGTTGTTCTTCAGGTAAGCCGCAATATCAAATACACTGTTCAGATGGGCCATGTTATCAAAGTCCTCAACCGTCAGCATATGTCCAAGCATACCTCTGATCTTTGCCACCAAATGAGTGTATACAACCAATTTTCTCATAGGTCAGTCTCCTAACACAGCATCAACCAACATCTTTACCCATTCCTCTTCCTTCAGTTTCACTTTCTCTTCCAAACGAATCAACTGTTCATCACACTTTGCTCTGATTTCTCTGGCAGCCGTTGCATTTTCTCTAAGTTCTTTCTTCCTAAGTTCCTTTTCTTTTCGATGTGCATCCCCGACAATTTTCTCATGCAAATGATCAAGGGCCTCCCTGGCTTCATTTTCTTTGCGGGCATTCTCTTCCTTGGTATCCTTGAGAATCTTTTGAGCTTCTTCTTCAATCTCTATAATTCTTCTAATGACATCTTCCAACGTCAACACCTCCATTACCAATCAATTATCTGATTCTACCTTTGCCACAATTCTATCCAAAATCACTTCCGTATCCTGAGACTCAATATCCCTATATACACATTCAGGATCTTTAGGGTCAAACTGACAAACACTCCTATAGAGACAATAATCACAACCGGTCCTGCTGCCCATTCTGTAAGGTACCGCTGCAATATCCCCTTCAACAATGCGATTACCAAGTGCTGTTATATGCTTTCTCGCATAAGACTGTATCGCCATCATTTGATCCAACGACACTGTCTTTGAACTTTTTGAGAATTCGCCATCTTTCTTCCTTGTCACAGGGATGACTTTTGATTTCTTAACCATATAACGATCTAGAGACTCAATAACGTTGTGATCGTCTATCACAAGTCCTTTCATGCCTAGCTGTTCCAGTAGGCGGTCATCTCTGTCCTCCTTTGATAACAAATGCTGATTCGACACAAAAGGGTCGTCAATATGAAAATAGAACACACCGGCAGGCATCGTCTCCGTTGCCGTGCCACTTCTAATTTCACATGCCGCATTCAGATAAACAATCAACTGAAGACTAAGGCCAGCAAAAAACTGATTCAAGTCAAATTCTTTCGACGATGACTTATAATCGATTACCGTCACATAATCAACGCCCTCGATGCTGTGATGGTCCACCCGGTCAATCGTCCCTCTCAGTGCCATTTTCTTCCCTTTATTCAAAGAAAAATTCACACTTTCAAGCTTATGTTGTTCACCGTCAAAGCGCCACTCAGCATCCACCGGCCGAAAGAAACCTTGACAGATCTGCCATCCAATAGCCCACACCGCCCGATCTAACATTGCTTTCAATCTTGCTATCTTATAACGATTTCGACTGTTGTCATAAAACACCTGATACTGATCCTCTTCAAGGACTTCATTAACAAGATCACTTACCCAGCCTTTCCTAATGCTTTCACTAAGATCTTGCCAATCCAAATCCCGATGAATCATTCGCCTTGAGAACAGTTCAATGACGCGATGAAATACCATACCTAAATGTGGCATCGTTATCTCATAACGTTCCCTTTCCCTAGCTTCCAAACCATAGGTCATAAAGTGTTCAAAAGGACAAGCTGCAAAATTTTCAAGACGTGTTACACTGTTGCTTAATTGTTCCTCGTATAACTTACCGACAATCTCGCCATCCAATCTATCAAGGACCCTGTCTCTATTGAGTGCTTCGCGGACTTTGTTGCAATGTCCTTTCCATGGCTCATGGCTATTCAACCAGCGAACCACCGAATCATCTGCGTCTTCACCAGTTCTCAATTGATTCAGATAAGCTTCATAAACAACCGAGGGCACCAATACACTCGAACTCTCTGCCGGCCTATCTATCGATCCAGCGTCCTTATCCTTCACGTCGATTCCCGGCAGTATCTTCTTAAGGATTGTCAAAAGGTGACTGGGACGTATACCTTTGCCATCTTCATCTGTAGACGCATAACTCAGGATGAGTTTATCTTTGTAACCAAGCAAAGCCATATAGTTATAGAACTGCTCCCGAAATAGACTTGATTTTGCCGTCGGAGCAAGAGGCATCCCCAGATGTTCCAGAGTGGATCGCTCTTCGTCAGTTAATAGCCCTGCTTTTTCATTATGGGAAGGCACAACCCCTTCATTAACCCCAAGAACATAGATAACTTTTTTATTGCCCAACCTAGACCTGGTCAAATCCCCTATGATGACCTGGTCAACATTAGCAGGTACCAGACCAAGCTCCACACTTTCAAAACCAGCCTCAAGTAGATCATAAAACTCTTTGTAGGTTACCTTTGTATCTCCAGCTATCTCAATTAATTGATCCAGCAATTCCATGGTCTTCTTATAGATTTGACGGTACTCCCTTTCTTTTGAGTATTCCGAAGCTTCATTGAAGCCATCCGCTTTTTTCTCCAACTCCTGCTCAAATCCAAAGGATAAAAGTAGCTCATATAAGCTTTTCACATGTGCTTCTACTGTCACCCGCCCCTTTAGTCGACGCTCGCCAATAACACTTAGCCACTCATCCTTAGCAGCATTCAGTTCCGACTGCAATGAGATCATCATTGGATCATCAATCTTCTTCCTCACGTCAGGCAGGCTGTATTGCCAATGAGCTTGCCACTTTTTAAACCCCCTGATACCGTAACGAATGACATAATTCTCCATCGAATCTACCACTGCGGATGGCATATCGATAAAATCCGACTTCAATATACGAAAGACAGAAGGAATCGATAGCCCTGTAACATACAGGTCGATTAAACCAAGAACAAAATCTACGCCCTCATTGGTGACCGACTTTTTCTTATGATCCAAATGGTATGGTATTCCCGCCTCACCAAACAACCGCTCAAGGATTCTTTGGTAGTTGGCAGGAGCACCTGCGAGAATTCCAATATCCCGATATCTTAAACCCTCTTCTCTTACAAGGCTTAACAGCTCATTTCTTAGGACCTCAACTTCATGCTTCATAGAACGACATCTGTGAATGGCTACTTCATCGGTCTTTTCAATCATCTGCTGATAAGGGTACTGATACAGATTGTCAACAAGACCGACCTTCGTCTTTGAACCGGTCATCTCCTCAAGAAAAATTTTGTCAAACTCATAAGAAGGGTCTGCCGTCATGATATGGACCAATCGTTCATAGGTCAAATAACTTTCAAAGTACAAATCACTTTCATCCAGCGCAGACCCTTTTGCCAGTTCCGGGGGCAAAGTGACCGTCACCGTAAGCTCTCTAACAACCGAAGCCAACTTAGCCAACATTTGATACTGGATTGGTGTAAAACCAAAAAAACCATCTATATAAACCATAGCCTCTTTTAGAAGCTGACTTTGACCACTGTTTTGAACCATCATTTCCATCATGGTTTCACCACTGATATAGTCTGACATCAAAGCCTCTCGGTACTTGTGGTATAACGTTGCCATGTCAGCCAACTTATACTTCAGCATGGACTGTGACATACTCTGACAAACCCCTTCAATATCCGAAGGGGCTAATCCATATCTGGCAAATTCACTCATCAAATTACCAAGTTCAGAGATATAGCCTCTTTTGTGAACGTATTTATTTAAAAAAGGAAATTCTTCTGAAGAAGCCTCAATGATGCGACGAATCAGCATATGTCTGCCTGTGTCAGACAGCACCGCTTTGCCAGCGATGCCAAGATCGTCTGAAATTCGGTATGCCAGCCTCTGAAAGCTGAGAACTTCCAGACCACTGATACAGTGTTTTGGGTGGCGCGCAACCAAAGATTGTTGAGCAATCAGAGTTGACTGTTCCGGAACAACAAGCAGAATTGGTCTCTGTCCTTTTGTCGTAACAGACAAATCAATCATCTCATCATACAATCTCGTTGTCTTGCCAACTCCTGTCTTACCAACTACAATATTCAATCCCATAATCGACCCTCACACCTAAAATACTTTATATAAATAATTATATGACAAAACCAATGGTTGTGCTTTATATATATTGCACAAAAATCCTATTTTTTGCTGCTGTATTATATTAAAAAGAAAGAGAACGCTCCTAGAGGGTTCTCTTAAAATCCATATACTAAGAGTGTCAAACTCAACTTAATCTTTTGACGCCTTAGTCTCATTAAGATAAGATCCTCAAAAGGTAGTTTCATAAAGAATACCCACAATATCTAGTATTTCATTGAGACTTCTCAACACTAGACAATGTACCTATTCAACTCAACTTAATCTTTTGATGCCTTAGTCTCATTAATATTCTATTATTTCAAAAGTCTCTTTGGCTTCTTTTGAAATGCTTTCAGCCCACCCACTTGGTACAACTAGCGTATCCGGATCACCATCTGAAATATATCGTTTGTCCGGATGTTCTTCATAATAGGACAAAAACCACCACAGATCTTGTACTTCTCCCTCTGAACCACGAACCCTTGGTGCGTTGTAAGCATCAAATTTCACATGTGTTGGCGGATAAAAAATACCACTAGGACCTTCTCTGAAGGCCACATTATACATAAGTTGCACACCTTCATACTCGCCTTCATAAAGCAGAGGTATTAATGAAGAATCAGGTCTGGCGCCGAATGGATACGTCATATAAGTCATCTTATAATCGGGCAGTACCCCTTCTAGATACACTTCCACAGCACCGACTTCTTTGAGTAATTGAATCCCTGTCAACTTACTGAAGTTTGCATGGGTATTTGAGTGATTACCTATCTCATAGCCATGGGCAAGGAGCCAATCCAGGCGTTCTTTCGCTGTACCGTCACCTTTGAAGTTAGCATTATTTCCATGAATATAGAAAGAAGCTTCAGCACCAAATTCAGGGTATTGCTTTGCAAAAGATTCCATCAGACCAACCGCGGTATCAGGCACAACAGAGAGCTGGCCATCAACATTTTCTAAAGAAAAGGTCGTAGACAATCCATCATCAAAAGTGAAGACAATCGGTGTCATACCCGCTTCAACATCAATATGTCCCGAAAGGTAGTCCGCCATACCTATAGGACGATAGCCATGCTCATAAAAATAAGTCAGATCCTTTAGAAAATCTTCTTTGGTTCTGTGATAAGGTGGATTGTCCATAATGCCATGATACATGACCACCATGATGTGACCCAGTTCATTTACCTGTAGTGAGCGATAGTCCTCCTCACTTAGGGATATAGACTCAACCACTTCTTCCTCTGCTTCATCCAAATCTGTATTCACAGCCTCTTTCACATTGGCTTTTTCTACGGAATCCCCTACAGAATCATCCGTTTCAGATGGATCAACGACAGCTTCACCCTCACCCACCATGGACATGTCTTCCTCCAAAACAGATGTATCTGTAATTGGCGTCACAGATTCCGTATTTGTATCAATCGGTTCATCCGATGCTGGTATAGCTTGATTCCCAACACAACCAGATAGAACAAGCAGCCATAACAAGCCACCAATCCAATATTGTTTCAAACTCTTCAAAAAATCACCTCTATAACGTCCATCCAGTATAATACTTATCAAGGTCTTCATTGACGATTGCTGCCAAATAACGGTCTACAATCATGAACAAATCCGCCTCATCCTTTAATTCCACAACAACTTCATCATTCTTATACTTGAGGATACTGCTCTTTTTCTTTATTTTTATAAAAGCATCCAACGTTTCAAACCAACGAACAATCGCCTTTTCTTCTATTTCCTCATAACCATACATCTCTGCCTTTATTTCTTCTTTAAATTCTTCCAATGATAACTTTAACATGGGTTTCCTTTCATTTCAGTCATTCTATTTGGGACTGATAATGGTCAAATCATGATTCATAACATCGATTTCAAGCGGGAATTTCGGCCCCGTCTCACCGTCAATATCTGTTTCTTCAAAGCCTTTCACACCCTCAAGGCACTCGATTTTCATATGGCTACTCCGAAAGTACAAGACATTCTTATCCTTCAAATGTTCTCCCATAAGAATCTTACGGAACAACGTAGGCACTTCCCCCACCGAGCAGGCTTTAATGCCCACAAAATCCATCACCCCGTCATCAATACTTGCATTCTGTCCAAGGCGATTGAAACCACCGGCACTAGACCCGTTCAGTAACAGAAATAGGTAAAAGTCATCCACAACAACCCCACCCTCATAGGTTATACGAAGCCTCAGTTTGGTGAAATTAGGCAGTTGCTGGACACCTTTAATGTAGTACGCCAACTTACCAAGGGTGTTCTTCATCTCAATATCAATATTAGATGATATGTTTGAGAACAGACCACCACAGAGCACATTGATAAAATAAGTATCGTTTACCTTACCGATATCCACTTGATCAATCTTCATGTCAGCTAACGCATCTATTGCCTCTAAGTGATCCTGCGGCATACCAATATGCATAGCAAAATCATTGGCAGTCCCAGCTGGAATAACACCTAACGGAATATCAAGTGCCTTTTTCTTCATCGCATTGACCAAGCGATTGATGGAGCCATCACCACCAGCAACAATTAAGGCAGCACACCCGGTCATCTCTCGCCCAACTAGAAAATCATCAAAATCACCGGCACTTGTCGTCCGATGGACCCTTACTTCGTAGCCCTTTCCTTGAAAAACCTCAACAAAGCGATCCAAATAAAGCGGGAAGTTCCTTTGTCCCGCCATAGGATTATAAATCAGTTGAACATATGCCATAGTCTCTCCTCCAATGCCATATCCTACAATCTCTATGTTTTCTTAAAAAGGACCGCATCAGCACTCTGATACAGTCCAGACTTCAACTTTCTTCACTTACAGCTCAGGAAGAACTGAATGGGTATCTTTAACTGTCTTTAAAACGATGGTTGTCTTTGTCTTCAACAGTCCTTCAAGGGCTTTAATCTTGCCAATCAACACTTCCAATGATCCTGTATCATCTGTTACAATCTTAAGAGCATAGTCGTAATCGCCTGCCAGATAATAACAGTCCAATATATCATTCTCTTCATTGACAAAATCCTGGAAGATGTCAGCGTACTTAGGACGCTCCAAGGCAACCATGATGATTGCTGTCAAAGATTTGTCCAGCATATTCGGGTTAAGAATGGTTGTATAATTCTCAATGATCCCTGAGGCTTCCAGCTTCTTAAGCCTATCACCAACTGCAGACACCGAAAGGTTAATCTGATTGCTAATCTCTGATGCTGTGATCCGAGCATTCTTATGCAGTATATGTAAAATCTTCTTATCAATATTGTCCATCTTTTTTCACATCCTTTAATGATCTTACCCAAATTATATCATCCAAAAACGTATAAATATAGCCTATTCCTTAATATTCTTAATATTTTTTACCAAACCTGTAGCTACAGGCAATAATATCATCATTAAGACCCAGCATCCTAACAATTCTATTATACCACTTACAAATGATATTACCAGTATCCCCAGGCCAATATAGCGTCTCTACACACAAGAAGCCCCAAGATCAAGATCCTTGGGACTTCCAATAAACACACTACACAACATCTATAACAAGCATGTTACTCTGCCAACTCAAGAGCAATTTCCATCATCTTAGTGAAGGCATTCTGACGTTCTTCTGCTGTTGTGACTTTACCACTCACAAAGGAATCACTCACTGTAAGCAGGCAGGAGGCCTTCTTGCCTAAAACCTTAGCGTTAGCAAACAAGGCAAAAGATTCCATCTCTACAGCCATACACCCTTCATCCTTAAGAATCGCCTTATAGTCACCAGGCATCTGGCGATAGAACACATCAGAAGAATGGATTCTACCTCTTCTGATTGGAATATCCAGAGCCACTGCAATATTGGCAATCTTGTCATTCAAGGTTTTATCCGCTTCTTGAACCGGTGCCTCATCACCACTCTGCGTCTTGGCATAACTGGATTCGGACCAGGCGTCATCCACCAAGAGGACATCGTAAAGGTCCAGTTCACCGGAGTAAGCACCGCAAGAACCAATTCTGACAATACGTTCTACTCCATAAAAATCATACAGCTCATAAGAATAGATCCCTATACTTGGCATACCCATCCCAGATCCCATGACCGAAATTTCTCTACCTTTATAGATACCGGTATAACCCAGCATACCTCTAATGCCATTAAACTGCTTAACATCTTCTAAGAACGTATCTGCAATGAATTTAGCTCTCAAGGGATCCCCTGGCATCAACACAGTTTTTGCAATTACACCTTGCTCTTTCACTTCAATATGTGGAGTAGGAATACTCATATCATTTTCTCTCCTTTGTTATGAATTGTTCTGTTCAAAACACAGAACCTATATTCATCATATAACAAACCTACATGTAATTGCAACATAACATAAGGGAGTGTACAAGAAAGTGTCTTCGACACTTCAACTCCCCTGCCCCTCAATCATGAGGGGTTAGGTCTTTCTTTTTTTACTATTTTGTAGCACAATTGATGTATGAGCATACTTCAAGATATCTTTAGAGATCATTTCGAAGAAATGGAATACATCCTACATCCACGTCAAACCGTCATCGATAATGTCGACAAGATGATTAACTGTGGCGACCCTGCTTATGGTGGCGTTATGTACTGTTGCAAAGACTGTGGCATTCTCAAGTACGTTCCTTTCCGTTGTCACAGTAGGTTTTGCCCTTCCTGTGGTAACATGTACTCCATAGAACGTACTACAGCTATGTCTTCCAAAATAATCCGGTGTACACATCGCCATTGCGTTTTCACGATTCCTGAGGAACTTCGTATATTCTTCCTTGAAGACCGTTCCCTCTTAAACTGCCTCTTTTCTGCTGTTCGTAGTGTCATTCTCCGTATGTTCCACAAACAAAACAAATCGGAACTTTTCACTCCCGGCTTTATTTGTGTTCTTCATACCTTCGGTCGCTCACTTCAATGGAACCCTCATATACATTGCTTAGTCTCTGAAGGTGGCGCTGGTAAACATATTCCCTGGCGTTCTGTTCCTCATTTCAACTATTCTTTACTTCGTAATTCTTTCCGTACAGCTCTTTTGGATGAGATGCACTCTGCCATCGGAGATTCTTTCAAAGAAACAAAATCCTACATCTACAAACACTGCACAAACGGCTTTTATGTCCATGCCAAACCCAATAAATGTCGACCTGATATCGTCACCAAATACATCGGTAGATATCTCGGTCGCCCTGTTATTGCATCCTCTCGCATCGACGATTATGATGGTGACACTGTTACTTTTCACTATACCAAGCACGAAGATAATGCCCTAGTCACAGAACAGATTCCTGTTCTTGAGTTCATTGAGCGTCTTATCCAGCATATTCCAGAAAAACACTTTAAAATGATTCGCTACTACGGCATTTATGCTCGACACCGTGAGTCTGACAGTTCTCTTCATCGCGCCATCTCTAAAGAGCAGCACCGCTTCCTCGTATCTTTAAACCGCTGGCAACTTTCGATACTCCGTACCTTTGGTTACGACCCTCTCTCATGTCCCAAATGTGGTAAAACAATGACTTTCCTTGAACTGTATTTCAAAAAGGAAAAAGTTTCGCTGTATGAACTCTATTTGAAAACAATGGGTAACTTTACCCTTCATTCTTAGCTATCCTATTTACTCTTAGGCCTCCTTGATCTACTATTATCTTATAGCAACCACAGGAGGTCATCATGAACAACAAAAATCAGATAGCGAAACTGAGAGAGCATTATATAGAAAATCCTCCAGAGGGTATGACCTCAAGACTTGTCAGAGACATGAGTGAAAACGACCTTCTGGATATGCATTATTTTTTGACCGATGATGATTTAGATATCGACGACGAATACGAGGACGGCTTTTATATCTTCTAAATATCATCCTTATTTCTGATGCCTTCTTTTTAAGGCATCTTTTTTTCACCTTCTTCCATCCCGCGAGAAATATACTATAAAGCAAAAAAGAGGCATCCATTAATGGATACCTCTAGTTGATTACCGATTAGTTCCCTACTGAATAGTTCGGCGCTTCTTTTGTTATCTGAATATCATGAGGATGTGACTCTTTAAGAGACGCAGCCGTAATCTTAACAAAGCGAGCATCTTCAGTCAGTTCTTTGATTGTACCTGTTCCACAGTAACCCATGCCGGAACGAAGGCCCCCAATCATTTGGTAAACCGTATCTTCAACCATGCCCTTATAAGGAACACGGCCTTCAACACCTTCCGGTACAAGCTTCTTCACATCACCTTCACCAGACTGGAAGTAACGGTCTTTGGATCCCTTTTCCATTGCCCCAAGGGAACCCATACCTCTATAGACTTTGTACTTTCTGCCTTGATATAACTCAGTCTCACCTGGACTCTCTTCGCATCCTGCAAAAAGACTACCCATCATACAGACTCCAGCACCAGCAGCAATCGCTTTTACAACATCTCCTGAGAATTTGATACCGCCATCCGCGATAACTGGAACACCATAAGGCTTAGCTGCTTCTGCACAATCATAAATGGCTGTCACTTGCGGAACGCCCACACCAGCTACGACTCTCGTTGTACAAATAGAACCCGGTCCAATACCAACCTTAACACAGTCAGCACCTGCTTTAATCAAATCCACTGTCGCCTCTCCAGTTGCCACGTTTCCAGCAATAACCTGCAAATCCGGAAAGTCTTTTTTTATAGCCTTTACAGCGTCAATAACACCTTTGGAATGACCATGTGCTGTATCAACAGTAATAACGTCTACTTTTGCAGCGGCAAGAGCGCGAACACGGTCCATCATGTCACCAGTCACACCAACAGCAGCCCCTACAAGAAGTCTGCCTTGACTGTCCTTTGCTGAGCTAGGGTACATGATCGCCTTCTCGATATCTTTAATGGTAATCAACCCAACCAAGTTGAAGTCCTTATCTACCAATGGTAATTTCTCAATTCTGTGTGCACCTAATATCTCTTTTGCTTCTTCAAGAGTCGTCCCCACTGGGGCAGTAATCAGGTTCTTGCTTGTCATAACTTCACTGATTTTTTTATTGAAGTCTGTTTCAAAACGCAGGTCTCTGTTCGTCAAGATACCAACCAATTTCTTAGAATCTTTTTCAGTAATCGGAACACCGGAGATTCTGAACTTAGCACATAATTGGTTTGCCTCGTATACATAATGATCCGGTGTCAATGAGAAAGGATCTGTTATAACACCGTTCTCTGAACGTTTTACCGTGTCCACCTGGTCAGCCTGTTCTTCGATACTCATATTCTTATGAATAATTCCAAGACCACCTTGTCTTGCCATAGCAATTGCCATTCTGGCCTCTGTCACCGTATCCATACCAGCACTCATGAATGGTATGTTCAGTGTTATGGACTTAGTGAGCTGAGTTGTCAAATCCACTTCTTTTGGAAGAACTTTGGAATGTGCAGGGATTAATAGTACATCATCAAAGGTAATGCCTTCTTTAACGATCTTATGCATCAGATAGCCTCTCTTTCATATGTGCTGCAGACTGCAGCCTTTTGCAGGGGATAAATACACAAGGAAGTTCAGAACATCCTATCTCTGAACTTCTTTATACATGAAAATGACCGCAGACAAAGTACAGGATATTACCACCAATCAGCGGTTGCCCAAACCCTGTACTCATTGATATAGATTCAATCATGCGACCTATGTTATGGGACGAATTTGTAAATAGTTTTAAAAGGGATTCTAGCAAAGAACCAGCCCTTTGTCAACTTTATAGAATTTTATTGGTAAAAACCTATAAAGTTGACACATCGATTCCATTAACCATCATCAATTTCAACGATTCCACCCATAATATTTTATTGACTTATACACATTCCAGCTATTCACTACCTACTTTTTAACTTTTCTTGGAATGAAATTTCTGATAGCTTTGAACATTTGCTCATTCGGCTCAACAATCATCTTGATTCTTTCAGAACCCTGCTCAAAAATCACCGCATAAGTCTCATCATTGACAACACCACTGCTAAAGTCATGTAGCTTTGTAAAGTTACTTACTTCACCTTCATACGCATTGCCTTTGACAGGCACCATTGTCTCAAATGAACGCACATCCACACTGACAATTCTTTTTCTTCTGCTTTTATTGGTGATTCTGTCAATATCAAGTTCGCCATTAGTAAACACATATTCATACTCTATGTTATAACGCCTAACAAGAAAAACAACCCCTGCCCCAACAGCAATGACGACAACAAAGAAAAAATTCGCCAAAATTGGAATCATCATTGATACAAAAATCAGCGCAGCGCCAGCGATCCCAATGCCAATCTTTTTAATCAAATCTTTCTGATTCGGTTGTCTTACCACTAATTGCTCGTTAAAAACATCATTCATTATGCAATCTCCTTTTGTCCTATGTCTTTTTCCACCACTTCATTATATATGAACGACCTATAAGACTCAATGATTTTAAAGGTTATCTTCTATTAATCTTCCTTACATATTATAAAGAACGGCTGTCCCAAGAATACCCAGGACAGCCGTCATACTACATTATAATGTTATTACATCATGCCCATGCCTGGAGCACCGCCCATTGGCATTGCTGGTTCTTCTGTCGTATCAGCAACAACAGATTCTGTTGTCAACAAAGTGGATGCAACAGAATTGGCATTTTGAAGAGCACTTCTTGTCACTTTAGCTGGGTCGATGATACCATCTTCAACCATATTGACATATTTTTCAGTCAGAGCATTAAAACCAATGCCGTCTGGAGATTCAGCAACCTTGTTTACGACGACAGACCCTTCAAGCCCTGCATTGGCAACAATTTGTCTAAGTGGTGCTTCAAGTGCTGTCATAATGATCTTAGCACCCGTCTTCTCATCGCCTTCAAGTTCCTCTACTAAGCCTGCAATCTTCTTCTGAATGTGGATATATGCAGTACCACCACCAGCTATGATACCTTCTTCCACAGCAGCTCTCGTAGCCGCCAAAGCATCTTCCATACGAAGTTTCTTCTCTTGCATCTCAGTCTCTGTGGCAGCGCCAACTTTAATCACAGCCACACCACCTGAAAGCTTAGCCAGTCTCTCTTGAAGCTTTTCTCTGTCAAAATCAGAAGTGGTTTCTTCAATCTGAATCTTAATCTGGTTGATACGTCCTTTAATGTCATCCAAGGAGCCTGCGCCATCCACAACGATGGTTGCTTCTTTCTCTACACGGACAGACTTAGCACGTCCAAGTTGTTCTATAGACGCTTCTTTAAGATCAAGGCCAAGTTCCTCAGAGATTACAGTACCGCCCGTAAGGATAGCGATATCCTGAAGCATCGCTTTTCTTCTATCACCAAAGCCAGGTGCTTTAACAGCGACACAATTGAATGTTCCTCTAAGCTTATTGACCACCAATGTGGCTAGAGCTTCACCTTCAACATCTTCAGCGATGATCAGCAGCTTGGAACCGGATTGAACAATCTGCTCAAGAACAGGTAGAATGTCTTGAATATTGTTGATTTTCTTATCCGTGATAAGAATGTAAGGATCATCCAGTGTTGCAACCATCTTGTCCATATCTGTTGCCATATATGGAGAAAGATAACCCCTGTCAAACTGCATCCCCTCAACCACTTCAAGTTCAGTTGTCATCGTCTTTGATTCTTCTATCGTAATAACACCATCAGCAGATGCTTTTTCCATCGCTTCAGCAATAAGTTTACCAACTTCATCATCACCTGCGGAGATTGCCGCAACTTCTGCGATTTGCTCTTTACCAGCAAGCTTTTGACTGCTTTCTTTAATAGCTTCAACAGCTTTATCTGTTGCAGCTTGCATACCTCTTCTTAGAATGATTGGGTTTGCTCCGGCAGCGATGTTCTTCATGCCTTCAACGATCATCGCTTGTCCAAGCACAGTCGCTGTTGTCGTACCATCTCCTGCAACATCATTCGTCTTAGTCGCCACTTCTTTAATAATCTGAGCACCCATGTTCTCAAATGGGTCTTCAAGTTCTACTTCTTTCGCAATGGTCACACCGTCATTGGTAATCAGTGGTGAACCGAATTTTCTATCTAGTACAACGTTACGTCCCTTTGGACCAAGTGTCACTTTAACGGTATCTGCAAGTTGATTAACCCCGGATTCAAGGGCCGCTCTTGCTTCAGCACCAAATTTGATCTCTTTTGCCATGATTCATCCTCCTCTATTCGACGATTGCCAAAATATCGTTTTGCTTAACGATGATATATTCTACACCAGACAGCTTAACCTCAGTGCCGGAATACTTCGAGTATATAACCTTGTCACCTACAGACACCTGCATGACAATCTCTTTGCCGTCTACGACACCGCCAGGTCCTACAGCTACCACTTCTGCCTCTTGTGGTTTCTCCTGTGCCTGTCCCGGAAGAACAATACCTGATTTTGTGGTTTCTTCAGCAGCCAGCTGCTTCAAGACAACGCGATCGTTCAATGGTTTAAGATTCATAATTTCCTCCTTAATTCCTAAGTTCTTTTTTGTTAGCACTCATTTGTGTAGAGTGCTGATTTGTGATTTTATTGTATATAAAAATCTTCCATATTGCAAGACCCTATAAACAGTTTTACAAAATTTTTAATTTTCCTTCACCATGCCATAGAATATGTACTGTTGAGCAATGCCCGCCAGGTCACCAAACCTCTCAGAAACTGTATCCAGCATCTTTCTATCACTGACCTTTTCACCGTCGAAATACAGCCTTGCCACAGCTCTTTTCATCCATACATCCAAAGGAAAAACATCCCACTTCCCGTAGCCAAACAGCAGTATGCAATCGGCCACTTTTCTACCGATGCCCTTTACTGCCATCAATTGGCTCCTTGCCATGTCAGTAGGCAAGTCATATAAGGCATCCAAGTTAATGATACCGTCGTTAACATGCCTGATTGCATCCACAAGATAAGGTGCACGAAAGCCAGTCTTCATTTCTCTAAAGTCCGCTTCATCCACACATCCTAGAGCTTCTGGTTTCGGAAATGCATAGTACTTTTGTTCTTTTGATTCAAACACTTCCCCATAATGATTCGATAGCCGCTCGACCAACACCATAATCTGAGGCATTGACTTATTTTGTGATAATATGAAGGTAAGCATCATCTCAAAAGGGTCTTGCTGCATAATGCGTATACCAGGACTTTTTTGAATAAATACAGCCATCCTCTCATCCATTTCACAAAGCTTCTGTTTTATGACACCGTAATCCCTGTTTAAATCAAGGTAATTTGCCCAAATTTCATCATAGGCCGCCTGATCGCAGTCCAACTCTATTGATCGCCCTTTTTGCAAAATACCCAAACGCCGCCCATTTGCAACCACTTCATAACTACCGTCTTCTATAGGTTTGTATCTGAAACACTGACCGCATTCCAGCACTTCTTTTATGTCAAAGTCCTCAACTTCATCAATAACAACCATATTGCTCCTTCCTGACCTGTTTCACGTGTGGTATACTTTCAGAAAAACCAATAACATCACAATTACCTGACACAAAGTGGAGTCATCATGGCAAAAGAAGAAATATACACAATACCCGTTATTGACGCTTTCAATGAAGAATGTGAATGTCCCCTGTGCCACTTGTACCACAAACTCGAGAAAGAGAGTGTCGACTTTGTTCTTGGCCCATCCTACATGGAATCTGATATTCGTCAAATGACCAATGAACACGGATTCTGCCAACTGCATTATCAGCAGCTATACGCTGAACCTAACCGATTGGGCGTTGCACTGATGCTAGAAACTCACATGAAGCAAATCCGAGAAGAACTCAAGTCCCATACTGTTAGAAGTCCCAAGTCCTCAGGTTTTTCCTTCGGTAAGAAAAAGGAGACTGCTACCTTATCCGAACATACCAACAAAGTCATTGACGATTGCTATATTTGCAGACGCATCGACGGTTTCTTCCAACGTTATCTGGATACCTTTTTCTATCTATGGAAAAAAGACGCTGAATTTAAAAGTCATTTTTTAGAAACAAACGGTTTCTGTCTTCAACATTTCAGCGACCTATACGACCTGGCACCAAAGCATCTTAAGGGTAACCATTTAGAAACTTTCACACATTCTCTTGTCCAACTACAGGAAGGGAACTTTGACAGGGTCATCGGCGACATCGAATGGTTCATTACAAAATTCGACTATCGATTCGAAAAGGAACCATGGAAAAATTCAAAGGACGCTGTCATACGTGCCATAGAAAAAGTGGCCGGCCTTAAGGTTAATGAATAATCTAATTTATACACTTATTATGAAACTGCCTTTTACGTTCTTATCATTATGATCCATAATCATCATCAATACGTTAATGATTATGGATCTTTTTCTTACACGAGTAGAGATTGAAGTTCATTCACCGTCAGTTTATCAAGGAATGTCTCCCCTGGTTTAATGACATTATCAATAAGGTTCAATTTCCTTTGCTGCAGCTCATAGATTTTCTCCTCAATCGTACCGGCAGAGATAAGCTTGTATACCTGCACCCGATTCTTCTGACCGATTCTATAAGCCCTGTCTGTAGCTTGATTCTCAACTGCAGGATTCCACCAAGGATCAAAGTGAATCACCACATCAGCTCCTGTCAAATTCAATCCTGTTCCACCAGCTTTAAGAGATATCAAGAATACATCATGAATACCTGCGTTGAAGTCATGAACCATCTGTTGCCTTTTTACAGGCGCAATGGAACCGTCCAGATAATGGTAATCCAAATGTTTCTTCTCGAGACTCTGACTAATCAGGGACAGCATGGATGTAAACTGACTAAACACCAGAACACGGTGTCCACCTTCAATGCTCTCCTCAAGTAACTCTAATAAGAGATCCAACTTTGCGGAGCCATGATTATAATCATTAATAAACATGGATGGGTGACAGCATAATTGTCGCAAGCGGGTCAGTACCGCCAATATCTTCATGTTACGCTGTCCTTCTGCCATCTGACCATACGCACTTATATCTGACTTAGCTTGCTCCACATAAGCCATATATAATTTTTTCTGATGCTTATTCAGTTCTACACTGACTTTAGTCTCTATCTTTGGCGGCAATTCAGACAGAACATCTTCCTTTAACCTTCTTAAAATAAAGGGCTGAATCAACTTTGTCAGGTTGGTCAGTCTTTCTGAATCATTTTCTTTGACAATAGGACGTTCATACTCTCTCACAAACCAGTCGTGAGTATCAAGATATCCCGGAAGGACAAAATCAAAGATCGACCATAATTCCGTCAACGTATTCTCAATAGGTGTCCCTGTCAAAGCATACTTGTACCCCGCCTTAATTGACTTGACTGCCTTAGCATTCTGAGATTTCGGGTTCTTGATATGCTGAGCTTCATCTATGATACAGTAATCAAACGTTCCTTTATAGTGGTCCAAATCCCGTTTTAGGGATCCATAGGAGGTGATGATAATCTCATGATCACCAATCGCATCGATGGTTTCATTCCTTGCAGTTTTGGTACCCATTACAACCCTTGTCGTCACTTCAGGCGCAAACTTATGGATTTCTTCCTCCCAGTTGTAAACCAATGAGGTCGGTGCAACAACAATTGAAGGTTCAGGTTTGTCACTGCCAATCATTAACGTAATGGCTTGCAACGTCTTCCCAAGTCCCATGTCGTCTGCCAATATACCACCCAGCCCATAGTTCTTAAGAGACATCAGCCATGTCACCCCCCGCTTCTGATAATCTCTGAGAATTTTCTCCACAACCGATGGCAAGATGATATCCTTACCGGTGCCACCTTTAAGGTCATTCATGATTCTGCGAAAACTTTCACTATATGCCGTCATTCGAGTATCCGAAAGAACATCATCCAGATAAAAAGCGTTTGCCATGGATGTGGTCACCATAGGACTTCCCACATCTTCCATCACCAAACCGAACCTTTGATCAATAGCCCTTACCCTAGCACTCATTTCTTCTGTGATGGTGAAAAAGCTGTCGTCACGTAATTTGTAATAGTGCTTCTTTTCTCTCACTGCCATCAACAGTTCAAAAAGTTCTGTTCTTGATACACCTTCTACAGCAAAATCCAATTCCAACAAATTACCGGCCGCATTGTAGTGAAGAGAACTCACAAGCTCCCTTTGAGGCCTAAGGTATGTATTCTTGAATTCTTCCGAGTAATAAATTTGACATTCTGATCTGAGCCTTGGCAGCACCTTTTCAACAAAAGTATACAGATCCTCTTCAGTATCATATACAAGATAGCCTTGCTCGTTCTTATGATAATTAGGCGTCATAAGAAGACGTTCTATCATCTTCTCCTTTTCCAGGTGATGAATCACAGTGACATCGCCCTCTTCACTATACACCTTTTCAGGAAAGCGACTGAATTCGTAAGGACCATAGTGATAGCTTAGCCTTATAAGCGATGATCGCTCATACTTCTCAATATACAACTTCGCTTCTAAAGGATAGGATTCCATCTGGGATTTCAATGATTCTTCCATATGAACAAATCCAACCAACTCCAGAACCGGTTTGACCTTATTCAAGAACTCACCGATTTGTCCTTTGCCAAATTCCATCACTTTCTCAGGAAAGTAGTCACAAAACAGCCTAAAAGCTCTGCCTTCTTTTTCTGAAATCTCATAGATCTGATTGTTATAAAAAACGTATCTGTAATCCTTTGTCAACGGAAAGTATATATCATATGCGTTTACAGATAACACATATTCCGAATCGTCTTCCGTTAGATAAAAGTCGATATCCGCTTTGCCTTCTATCTGTTGATGTCTGAAATATAACCCATCATAATCAATATTGAACCGATGGTCCCGCAATTGCTCCAACAGTCGATATACATAGGTCGGTGGAAGCGGCTGTACAGATGCCTTTAAAGACGTCAGCAACTGCCCCCCTTGGGATTTCATCAGATGTTCTCGTGTCATATAATAATCGTATATCAAACGTATAATGGCCATATCGTGTTGATCGAATCGGTCTGTCTCCGGATTATAGATAATACCTTTAGAAATCTCATAGCGCTCTAAGCCAACCACCGCTTTGACAAAATTCTCGACATTCCTAACCATGTAACCGCTTTTTACGAGAATCTTTAATTGAATGGTAGTGCTATGAACCTTCGAACGTACATCTTTGGGGCTTATAATAACTTCAAGTCCTAAGTGCCTGGATCTTGATACATCATCGATATCCACCAACACCTGTTCAAATTCTTCATACATCTGATTTGTTTTGTTCGCACTTAATACATCCGTCAGCAATTCTTTCTTGTACAGCACATACAACAACCCAGCCAAAACATGCTCACAAGGTTGATTCTGATGACAGCTGCATCCGCCATAGCGAAAAGTCCCTGTATCTCCATAGAAGAAAAGGGATGTGGTTAGCGGGTATCCTTGATTATCTTCTATGGTCAACTTCAGGCTATTCTTTACATCTGCTTCTACAGCAAGAATTTTCTGTTTTTGATACAGAAGAAATCCGGCTCTGAATTTACGATCAGTGCCTGCATATGTTTTTATCCAGGGCAATGTCAAATGAATCATATTATCTTCCTTTATTATCATCAACTTACGTCAGGCACGTCTAAGGAGACATGCTATAATGGACTAGCATAACATATATTCCTTAGGATTAACAGCACTGCTATTAAAAGTTCTACGCATAGTTTAGTATAATACCGCACGCTTTAACTGTTTTAATTTGAACCATTCCCTGATAAAATATAAGTGACTGATGCATTCACTAAGCAAACGTGAGGAGCCTACAATGTTCAATGATGCCTCCATGTCTGAGATTATCGAATCTTGGAAGACTTCCAATTACAATAAACTCATGCACGACCAATGGGAAATGAAGAAGCGTATACGTGTCCAGTTCCAAAAGATATCCAAAGAGGGCCTTGTAACAGATGCCATAATGGATGTCTATACATTGGTTGTATTTGATAAGCCCTCTGCACCCTTAGGCCGCTTCACCTGCTATCCCAAGCTATCGCCTGGCATGATGGCCTATATCTCTGAGCATTTACAAAAATTCTACGACGAAACCTCCATTATAGGCGAAGATGGTTTCAATCTGATGACCTATATGGACTATCTCCTGAACAGCCATACGAATCAGCAGCTTTTTTGGTGTTCTTACCCTCAGATCAGCTACGATATCATTGAAGAAGCAGACACCTATTTTTTCACATTGATTCAATTCGATGCTTCAGTCTTTAGGGAGAATCTGTACTTCGAGGGTGAATTGCATCCTCTGATCAAAGCCCTCAACTACGCTTGGATTACTCAATACAAGGAAAATTCATACGACAATGCTTTCCGAAAAGCAGCTGCATCCATGAACGATCTTCTAGGGGGCGTATGGGATCATGTCAACCTACTTTCTACCTTAAAGTATGAAGGCAGCCAAAATCGTGGCAGTATCTTATTTACTGACAGTCATGAACCTCGCATTATTTTGGAATTGGCTTTGCCTGTATCCTTATCTGAATACAGACAAATTCGTAAACTCTTACAAATGAGTCGTCCTGGCCATTATCTGCTTGTTGATCGAGATTATATGGCCATCGGGTTTGGCACCATTGAAAGTGACAGCCCCATATATCGCATTGATTTTCTCGACCATCTTCACTGGAAGCTCTACCATGGCAATGATGAATTTCTAGCCTGCTCTAACCTGCTGCCCTTACTCCCAAACAACAATACGGATCTCTACAATTTAAAACATATGCTTGAGCGTACTTTTGAGGGAATGGATTACGACCCGGTTAGAATTCTCGAAATCATCAGACAAGCCAAATTCCAACGAAAAGGCACCATGATAGTCATAACAGAGCGTGCCAAAGAAGAGGCAGAAAGACTTAGCGCCTCCACCATAAAAATAGTCCCTACAAGCTTCACCAATGATCAATTGAACTTGGTCACTAAAATAGATGGTGCTGCTATCTTTGATACGTATGGTATCTGCCACGCTATCGGTACAATAATGGACGGTTATGCCACTGAGAATGGTGATCCTTCAAGAGGGGCAAGATTCAATTCAGCTCTTAGATACCTTAACAGTCAAGTCAAGCAAGACGTCCGCTGTATGGTAGCTGTCATCTCTGAGGACCGATATGTGGATATTCTATCCTCTGCAGACGAAGATGCACTATAGCGTATTCTTCATATAACCACTATACAAAAGGCTATTGCAGTACATATTATAAATGTACCACAATAGCCTTTTAATCATCATATGTCTGTTAGAATTAGAGACGCTTGTATATCTCGAAAATCATATCTTCAGAAGCTGCCCATCCAAGACATGGGTCTGTTATGGATTTACCATAGACACCACCGTCAACTGGCTGACTACCTTCTTCAATATAACTTTCTATCATAAGACCTTTGATTGCCTTCTTAAGAGATAGATCATAATTACGATTCCTAAGAACTTCGTACGCAATTCTAGGTTGTTCAGCGAATTTCTTATTGGAATTGGCATGATTCATATCAATGATAATCGCCGGATTCTCAAGGCCACGTTCTTCATACTGATCAATGATATGCTTCACTTCCTCATAATGGTAATTAGGGAAATTCCTTCCATATTGATCTGTATATCCTCTAAGGATTGCATGGGTCAAAGGATTACCGGAAGTCTGGACTTCATGGCCACGGTAGATGAATGTATGCTCAATCTGCGCTGCTCTAATTGCATTAAGCATGACACTTATATCACCGCTGGTTGGGTTCTTCATACCTGATGGAATATCGAGACCTGAGATGGTTAATCTATGCTGTTGATTCTCAACAGAACGAGCCCCTATCGCAACATAAGCCAATAGGTCTTTCAAATAATCGTAGTTCTCAGGGTAAAGCATTTCATCAGCACAAGTTAGGCCCGTCTCTTCAATGGCACGGATATGAAGACGGCGAATCGCCATAATGCCTTCTTTCATATTGGCTTCTTTATTGGCATCTGGCTGGTGAACCATCCCTTTATAACCTTCACCTGTTGTACGAGGCTTATTCGTATAGATTCTTGGCACCATAATAATCTTGTCTTCAACTTGCTTCTGAACTTTTGCAAGACGGTGCATATAGTCTATGACAGCATCTTCGTTATCGGCAGAGCATGGCCCGATAATCAGAATAAAACGGTCATCTTTGCCCTCAAAGATATTGCGTATAATCTGATCACGCTCTGCTTTGATCTTAGCCCCTTCATCTGAAAGTGGCTGCTGCGCCATAATTTCTTCAGGTGATGGCAACTGCTGGATATATTTGAAACTCATAGTATACCTTCCTCTCACGGCTATATAAGCCGTATTTGTCCAAGTGTTGCTAATTATTATAGATATAATCTATAGAAAGCACAAGACTTTTTATAGATTATAATTTAATTCGTTAAATTGGTGAAGTGACCATTTTTTTCACCGCTGACTTTGGTGGATATGAACATATATCTAAGGACTATTCTTTTATAAATTATTTTTAACGTCTAATAATCGTAGGCACTTTAAAAGGGTATCACCATTCAGATGATACCCTTACTTCATACTTTACCAGATTTAGAGTCGCATATCAACAAGATTACCCTTGTACAATTCCGCCTCTTGAGTGTCTTTTTCTTTGGTAACAGTTCTCGTCTTGCCACCTGCAATGTAGCTCCTACCGCATTCAGGACACACACTACCGTGCAAGGTAACCGATTGACTCACCACTTCCCGATCCTCTTGAGTCGCTTTAGCCTGTTCGCGAACAACGTGCTCCTGTTCGTGTCCCATAACTGTCGCCGCTGAAGTCTCTGGCGAAATATGCTGCGGTGTTTTAAATGAAACACCCGGATCATCAGAACCGTCCTGATACTTTCTGCTATCACAAGTCTCACAGGTCATAACACCAAGCATCTTAAGCTTCTTCTCTCCAAAACGTTCAACCAATAAAGCCTCTTGCTCACTACCAGGAATAACCTTTTGATTTAATGTAGGCATGGCATCTTGATTATTAACTGATTGGCCAAGATCACTTTTCCCACTGGTTCCACTCATAGATTGTCCATATTGCTTTGTTGTGGCATACCTCTGAGAATTGTTATAGGCCTGATAGCCCGTCGGGTTTATCATGGCATCACCTTCTTTTACATAGTTCCATTATACTACTGACAGAACCATTAAAACAAGGATACAAAGAGGATCATTTGACAATTAGAATGATGATGCCTGCAAGTATCAGTTGCAGAAAAGCAAAAAAAGGAATGCCCACATAGAACTTTGGTTTTTTTATCTTATGTCTGAACAGTTTCATACCCAGCCAGCCCCCAAAAGGCCCTGCTAACGAAACCTTAAGCAATGTCTTCTCCGCAATACGCCACTCCTGGTTCACAGCTTTGATTTTATCCACACCATATAGGATAAAAGCCACACTGTTAAGTACTGCCAGAACAATGATGATGATATTGTATAACATGGTTGTCTCCATTTCTTCTATATATGTACTGCATGATTATACCGAAAGTACCGTATATGTGCAAGAAAATGAGACAACCCTTTGTTTTAAACCTCTAATACTTCATTTTGAAAACAATTTCATCATTGATTTCATGCCCATAGACATCATCAACCCCATTAACCTTAAATGTGTAGTAATCATATTTTTCTAACTCAATATCCAGTGTTAAGATGACGCTATCGTCACTCACTATTATATCAACAATTTCAACGTCTACAAGAATACCTGCCTCGTCGTATATTGAATAATAAGATGGTTCAGATGCATTTTGTCCTAATTCATTAGTAAACTCAATTTTAATACAGTTATAAGAATACACTCTGCCACCATCAATCATGGTTAATTCATAATCATCTGTTTGAAAGGATTTATGATCCTTTGCAACATTCCCACTTGTATCTTCTGCGCCATCCACATACAGTGTATAAGTTCCTGATAATTCTTGCCTAAATTCTATTACCACAGTATCTTCATTAGTGCCAACCATATCAATATCAGATATAATATGTGCTACCTCTTCACCATCGCTGTCCATAAGAGTGTAAAAATCTCTTTCCTCTACTTCACTTTGATCCATTTCATCATTATATGTTACTTGTATTTCTCGACTGCTCAAGACTGTTATGGATTCAATCTCAGGCGCCGTCGTATCAGAATTATTACTAATTTCAAACGACCGCTCACCACTAAAGAGCTTATTCCTTGTCGAACACTTAACATCCTCAACAACCAGTGTAAATTTTCCTCTTGTACGATCCTCAAATGTTATGGTCACTTCATCATCATTCGTCATCTCGATATTATCAATCAAGTAATTCTGATAGGCACCATCATCATCCAGCAACATATAACTGTCATCTTCTGTTGCCGTCGCTTCGTCTATCGCTTCTGAGAATTTCACGACGATTCTTTTATCATCCATAACGCTTATATTCGTCATCTCCGGGATTCCATAAGTGCCCAAATCAAACAACTTCACATCGGATATCTGTCCACCCTCTTCACCAATCTTGCCGTTAACAAACAAAGCGAATCTACCGTCTAAAGACTTGCTGAAGTTAATCACCACAGTTTGATCATTTTCAATGCTAATTGAAGAGATTACAGAGAGAATATTACCGTTCTCATAGATGCCATAATTTATATCTTCAACAGCCTCTTCTACATCAAGTTCCTGAGTAAAAGTTACTTTGATTTGTGAATTATTAACGACCGATATAGCATTTATTTTAAAATCATCATCCGCACTTACAGAACTATTCTCCGGTTGTGTCGTAGCATCCGAGGTTTCTATTTTCTCTTTCGCTTGTTCCTCAGAAATATTTTCTTGAGATATGTTGTCATTTTGTTCAATCAAACCATACATTTGAGCAACTTTTATTTTTGATTGATCTTCACCAACGATTGTCGTAATAATGCTTTGTTCACTATTAACAGGTATACGTTTTAGTGCATCGAATATGATATTTACCATGTCACCGCGATTAATCGGTTTTGTGTTATCATAGCCTTCATTATCTAGCCATGCCGATTCCGAACCTTCTAAATACCTGTCAATCCAAGTATGTAGCTGTCTGCTTGTAATTGTATTATCAGCACCAAAAATGTCTGTACTGATACCATTAGATATTTGAACCTCTACAGAGGTGGCAACATATGGTTGTGCCCAATCAGATACATCCTCAAACTCACTGATAATCGTATAGTCCACTTCAACCCCCATAGACATCAGCAAAACTTTCATTGCCTGCTCCCTGTTGCATACCCCCTCTAAATCTGGTTCAAAAGATTCAGCACTGACGCCATCAAACAAAGCCAACTCATGTAATGCAACCGCCTTTTCTTCAACTGTCAATTCTTCCTGTGCGCTTACAGTGTCTTGATAATTCATCATTAAAAATGCCATGCCAAATATTAGCATCCACTTACTTACTTTCCTCATTGATTTCTCCCATCCAATTATCTAGATTATATTGTTATATATAGGTGACATACACATATTATATCACTCCAGCGCATCATTTAATCATTAAAGAATTATTAAAATACATTGTTTGTTGCTATTTGATAAATTGTGGAACAATGACTCTACATACATGATATAATAATTAAAAGTAAATACTTCGAAATAATGATAAGAACAACAAGAGGAGGTAAGGGTGTATGTCCAACAAAAAACAGAAAAGAATCTCCAAGGATCTATATTATAAGGAACTTGAACGTCTTCAGATTGAACTGGTCAAGCTTCAGGAATGGGTTAAGGCTAACGATAAGAAAGTTGTTGTTATTTTTGAAGGTCGGGATGCCGCCGGTAAGGGTGGAGTGATTAAACGTATCACAGAGAAGATGAACCCTAGGGTTGCTAAAGTGGTTGCTCTAGGCATTCCTACTGAACGTGAAAAAACGCAATGGTATTTCCAAAGATATGTTCAGCATTTACCCGCCGCTGGTGAAATAGTTCTCTTCGACCGTAGCTGGTACAACCGTGCTGGTGTTGAAAAAGTCATGGGCTTTTGCACCGATGACCAATATGAAGAATTCTTACGAACCTGTCCGGCATTTGAGAAAATGCTCATCCGTTCAGGCATCATCTTAATTAAATATTGGTTCTCCGTCAGTGATGATGAGCAGGAGAAGCGGTTCCAAGATCGGATCAACGATCCTACGAAGCGCTGGAAGATCAGCCCTATGGATCTTGAAGCAAGAACCAAATGGATTGACTACTCAAAAGCAAAAGATGCCATGTTTGCTTATACAGATACTAAGCAATCACCGTGGTATGTGGTGAATGCCGATATCAAACGCCACGCCAGACTCAACTGCATCACCCATTTATTAAATAAAATCCCTTATGAAGAGGTACCTCGCGAAAAGATTAAGTTACCGGAACGACAGGATGACAGCAGCTATATGCGTCCTCCTTTTGATGAACAGACTTTTGTACCAGATTTTGCCGGAAAATTAGTATAAGTCATAACATATAACCTTAACACCATTTAAAATATGCAATAAAAAATATGATTTAGCTGTCAAAACAAAAAGTTGCCACCGGCTTAAAATTTAAGCCCTGGCAACTTTTATTATGACGGAATAATGTAACGCTCTTTTGTTTCGCTCGAAAAAATTAGTGTCATTCCACCTCATAAGGCCAATCAATGATACCACCGAAGTCATAAACATTGGTATAACCTTCTGCAACCAGTTTCTCCGATGCTGTTCTACTTCTATTACCACTACGGCAATAGACAAGTAGGACTTCATCTTTATCAGGCAAGGCTGACAAGTCTCCACCTTGAATAGTTCCAAGAGGTATAAGCTCAGCACCCGCTATGTGTTTCTCTGCGTACTCACTCGGTTCGCGCACGTCTATGATGCGTACATTCCCCGCATCAATCATCTGTTTTGCCTCTTCACTATCAATTCTTCTATACACCGCGCCCGTCTCCTCTTCTTCAGTCGTTGACTGACACCCCATAAGTAATAAGAGTCCCATCAACCATATCCATTTTTTCATTTGTATGACCTCACTTTTCGTCATCTTAACACAATTACCTGATTGCGGTTGGCTAATGGATTCAGCACCACCTGACCTACCTAGACGAACTTTCCGATAATTCTATCAAATAGTCGATCCGGCACCATCTGACGAATGGTCACCGCCGGCTTTGCCGAATAGCCTACAAGATATCTTGTTCTCGGCTTCTTTGCCAGAATAGCCTTGACAATCACCTTGGCAATGGTCACAGGTTTCGTCAGGTTCTCACCGCTATATAATTGCTTCATATTGTGCGCTGTCTTCATTGCTGCACCTTCATATGGCCCATCTTTCGATGTCTTGACCAGATTGTCTGCCGCAATGATGCCCCAATCCGTCTTGATACCACCTGGTTCAATAAGAATAACGTCAATACCAAAAGGTGCCACTTCCAACCTCAAGCAATCGCTAAAACCTTCTAGAGCATGTTTTGTGGCGTGATACCATGCGCCAAAAGGCGTATACATCTTGCCACCCATAGATGAAATATTAACGATCTTACCAAAGGCTTTATCCCGCATACCCGGCAGTACCAGTTGTGTCATCCGAGCAAGGCCGAAAATATTAACTTCCATCTGCCTTTTTGCCTCTTCTATGGAGACGTCTTCAACAGCGCCATAGGAGCCGTAACCAGCATTATTCACTAGAATATCAATCGAACCTTCTTCTGACATAATCGTGCTGACACACTGAACCATCGATGCCTCATCGGTTACATCCAGCTTCAATGTACGGATACCTTTTTCTTCAAGACGTTCCAGCGCTTCTTCTCTTCTTGCACATCCATACACTGTAAATCCTGCCTTCGAAAGTTCAATGGCCGTAAAGTAACCGATACCACTACTCGCACCTGTAACCAGCGCTACCCTATGTTGATTCGACTTCTTACTCATCTGCACCCTCACCTTCATGATACTCCTCTGTATTCTTATTGGCATCTATCAACGCTTTCAGCTCTCTGGCCTTCTCTTTTATTCGAGCACTGCTGATTGGAGACAGCATAACTTTCCCCAACCAAAAACTTGTATTCTTCATATCCTCAAGTTCGTAAGCCAAAGCCCCAAGCATATATTGATAGGTCGATTCGTTCATACCAAAAATAGGGAATTTGGTTTCAGAATATGCCTTTGCAAAACCTTTATAGGCATTTTCAACAAAAGACCAGTAACTCTCCTTTAACTCAGAAAATTTCTTCTCATCCTCTGTTACTTCCAACAAACTTTCTATAACCCAAGAAGCCTTTAAGCAAAGGTACGCTTTATTGATCATACTCCTTCCCATAACAACATCATTATACAAAGCCATTTTGTATCGTTCAAGGGCTACCGAATAGTCATATACCTTCGGATACCTTTTACCCACATATTTCATGGAAATCTTTTCTTTTACCAGCTTAACTTGCCTTTCACTGATATTCTTAAAATTCCTGTTTAGGGCAGCATAGCCACATATTTCGCACAGAACCACATCGTACCTAATTTGGTCCACCGATGCATATACTGGCCGTAGATTAACACCAGTGCCCACTACTTTTGCGACACCCTGCTTTATTGTACGAGCTTCAAAGACACTATTACATACGGGACATCTTATAGTTCTGTCATATAAGAGTTCTTCTTCTTTTATGACTACTTTCTTTTTCTCTATCTTTTTTTTCTCAATCTCTTTCTTCTCTTCGAACAGGTCTGTCTTATCCAGATCATCCATGCCGAATGCATCAAGCCCTTTAAATAATGAACTCATAGATGCTCCTTATTTGTCTGCAAATTATTATATTATGTGACTAAGGCGCCAAAATCATTTTATCACTCTTTCCCCAGACACATCAACCCTCTGACAGACCTATATAGCATTCCCCTCCAAATATCTGGCAATGATATGAGACGGTTCTCCACCGTAAAGAAACTTCTGGTAACGTTCTATGGGCGACAAACCTTTTGATAAGGAATCTTTATCTTCTATAACCAAGGCATCAAAAATGAACCCCGGCTCAAGACTGCCGACATCCTCACCAAAGAATCTACCATTAAGCTTTGTAGCAATATACACAACTTCTGACTCCAATAACCGCCGGTGACTTTTCTCCTGACTATACAGAATATTACCACACTGTATCGCCGCTACAATGGATTTATTCATACCCATTTCATGCCCCCCTGCCACATCCGATCCTAATCCAACTTGAATACCCATGTCCATGTATTTGGCCACTGGCATAACCCCGCTGGCAATATTCATATTAGATATCGGACAGTGTACAAGGAAATTCTGAGGCTTGTTGATACGGGCAAGCTCATCTTCATCTAAGTAGATACCATGAGCCATTAGGGTCTTTTCCTTACCTAGCAAATTGAACATCTCATAAACATCCGTGTAATCTTTCGCTAGTGGAAACAGTGCCTTAACCCATTTGATTTCGTCTTTATTCTCTGAGAGATGAGATTGTACTGGTACATGTTTTTCAATAGAAAGCTGTCCCAGAGATGTCATTAGCTCATCTGAACAACTTGGTGCAAATCTAGGGGTTATAATAGGTTTTACCAAAGTTTCTTTTTCCAACGCTCCAATAAAAGCCTTAGTTCCTTCCAATGACTGCTGTGCCGATTCCGTCAAAGTGTCCGGTGCATGTCTGTCCATATTGACTTTACCGACAAACGCACTCATTCCTTTTTTCATAATCAACTCTGATAAGTACAGATTACTTTCATCATGAATAGTCCCAAATATAGATGACCTGAGCGATCCATGATCATATAGACTTTGAACAAATGCCGGATAGACCTCCTTTGCATAAGATAAATCTGCAAACTTGCTCTCAAGTTCAAAAGTGTATTGATTCAGCCAATTAATCAGTTGTAAATGCAACCCTATGCCTCTTTGGGAGTATTGTGGCGCATGAACATGCAAATCGATGAAGGAAGGCACAATCAATCGATCTTCATAGTCAATGACCTCTTCCGTGGAATAGGCTTCCGGCAATGCTTTATAGATGCCCTTCACTTTATTGTCTTCTATAATTATGTAACTGTTCTCATGCACCGTATACGCTTCAGGCGTACTCGTATAGATAATATGTCCTCTTAAAACCATGCTGCGCCTCTTTTCTAATCTATATAGAACAATCCTATGATAAGAGCGTCAAAATGTAGTTTCATAAAGAATACGCACAATATATAGTATTTCATTGAAACGTTTCAACACTATATTATACCTATTCAACTCAACTTAGCCTTTTGACGCCTTAGTCATCCTATTGGTGTTCAAACCAAGTTCTATAAACCAATCATACACTCTAATAAATCAAAATCAACATACAGGTATTTCAACTTCTTTAAGCAATAATTGACCGCAATCATGAAGATGCCATGCTTCCTTATCATAAATAATATGCCCATTCACCATTACCATGTGCAGTCCTTCTGGATAACTATGGGGCGATTCATAACTATTGGTATCCCTGTACCCTATTTCATCTAACAATACCAAATCAGCCCAGTAACCTTCTTTTATTATACCACGTTTTTTCAACCCAAATATCTTTGCAGGCAAACCGGTCATCTTATGTATAGCTTGTTCCAATGTCAATATCGACTTTTTATTCACATACTGATCAATAACCCTTGGAAATGCCCCGTAAACTCTAGGATGGGCTTTACCACCTAAAAGCCCATCGGTGCAGACTACCCCTTCATCTCTTGAAATAAATCGTTCGAGATGTTCTTCATTGCCATAGAAATCCACCATACTCACATGGTTATTTTCTTCAATTAGTAATTGAAATGCCGCTTCTACAGGTCCCATACCCATTTTACTGCCAATGTCATTCAGGTTCTTTCCAACAGCCCATTGATTCTTGGTAGTCCCTACATCGGTTATGTAAATGCCTGCCGTTCCAGCAAACTCTACAAAGTTATCCCATTCACACCCTTCACTGAGTATATCCCTAATAAGTTTCTTCTTTTGAATATGGTCTTTCAAGCGTGCCAACATAATCTCCGTGCCACCTTCACGGCCCCATGGTGGAATGATGGCACTTAGCATTGTACTACCCGCTGTATATGGGTACATATCAAAAGTAATCTCAATGCCTTCCTCTATCCCCTCATCAACCTTTGCTAATAGCTCACCGATTAAGTGCCAGTTCTGTCTGCCGCATAGCTTGAAATGAGAAATATGAAGTCTAACCCCTGAGGCTCTTGCAATTCGAAACAGCTCCTCCATAGATGCCATGATATTACCTGCCTCGCTACGTTGATGAACAACAAAGACCCCATCATAACGACTGACAACCTTACATAATTCTATCAATTCCTCCTCAAGAGCAAATGCGCCTGGTGTATAAATTAATCCTGCTGAAAGACCAGGACACCCTATGGCCATTGCCTCATCCACCATACCACACATATCATCAAGCTCTGAAACTGTTGGCTTTCTATTATCAAAGCCCATAGCAGCCATTCGAACATTACCGTGAGGTATCAAGTAAGTGGCATTACTCGTAGTATGAGAATTGTCAATAACCGTCAAATACCCTTTAATATCCCCAAAGCTCCAGTTGAAGGATTCGTGTTCACCATCTAGCCCCGCAAGGTTTTTTCGCCAATCCGTCACATATTGCATTGGCAACGGTGCCACTGATACCCCGTCCTGCCCCAGCACTTCTGTCGTGATGCCTTGACGTAACTTAGGCTTGAGAAACATCTCCTTGAAAATCATCAAATCACTGTGGCTATGGCTATCTATGAACCCAGGCGTCACTGTATAACCTTCACCATTGATTGTCTCATCAAATAGGGTATGTACACTTGGAAGGTCCTTTAATATTGATTCAATCTTTCCTTCTTTTATAATCAGATGCCCGTGATAGGCAGGTGCACCAGTTCCATCAACAATTTTCACATTCTTTATCAGTGTCTTAGCCATATATCCTCCTCCTTTTTCCTCATATAAACAAAAAAAAGACCTGGATATGGTTAATATCCAGGCCCCTTCGCCGTATCATAATTCTTCTAAGATGCCAAATCATAATAAAATGACAAAGAACTTAATTAATAGGACAATTATATAGTATCCATTATCATTTTTCAAGGTCAAATGAGTCGATGATATTATTATGAGGGTTCATCTTCCGCTACAATCAATGACTATTTTATAATATCTTCGTCTAGTGGTTGTAACTGAGACGTTAATTTGCTAAACTGTATACAATATCTTTCCCTATATTAAGGAGACATTATGAATGATCGGATGTTTGTTCAAGTAAAACTACATCATCACCATCATCATTAGACGTGCATGAATGATTCAGATGCTAAAGTATATATGCATCCCACTGTCATTGATGCAGGTCGTTTTCTGATGTCTATGATGGTAGGGACAACGAATGCCATGTAGACAGTTACATGGTTTTTTTTATAAATAAAATAACAAAGGAGTCACCTATGAAATTCAGAGCTACACCAGCAAAAGGAACACAAGACATATTACCTCAAGATATGGCGGTCAGAAACTATGTCCTTGATATAATCCGCAAAGCCTATACTCAGAAAGGCTTTACACAGATTCAGACACCATCTGTTGAGAACATCGAGCTTCTCACTAACAGTGATGGCGGTGAAAACCTTAGAATGCTTTTTAAGATTCTAAAAAGAGGAGAAAAACTGGACTTATCTACTGCCACTGAAGAGTCGCTGACAGACCTTGGTTTAAGATTTGACCTTACATTACCACTATCTCGTTTTTATGCCAACAACCGCAATGACCTTCCAACCCCTTTCAAAGCCATTCAAATAGGTGATGTGTGGCGTGCAGAGCGTCCTCAAAAAGGCCGTTACCGTCAATTCACCCAATGTGACGTAGACATTATCGGAGAGCAATCCATCGTTGCTGAGATAGAATTATTGACCACTGTACCTGAAGCTATTATGCGACTTGGTTTTACCAACTTCACTATCAAGATTAACGACCGTCGTCTCTTGAAAGAAATGGTACTTGCCGCCAATATTGATGAAGCAATCTTCCCATCCGTTTGTATCACCTTGGATAAAGTGGACAAAATTGGTGTGGATGGGGTTAAAGAAGAACTTAAATCAAAAGAATTGACAGACGAACAAATCGCAGCACTACTCGACCGATTGGATGCTAAGCTAGAAGACTTAGACTCTGATGCCGCTAAAGAAATCAAGACAATCATTGATACAGTATCTCCTATGTATCCAGTCGAATTTGACCCTACACTGGTAAGAGGTATGGGTTACTACACAGGCGCAATCTTCGAAATAGCCTCCAACGAATTCAAAGGCGCTCTCGCAGGCGGAGGTCGCTACGATAATCTGATGACCAAGTTCCAAAAGGAACCTGTACCAGCCGTCGGTTTCTCCATCGGTTTTGAAAGAATCTGCGATTTGCTTAAGTCAAAGAACTTCACTGTTGATGCCAAAGAGAAAGTTGCCCTCGTCGTACTAGACGATGCCTACCTTTCCAAAGCAGCACAATTATCCAAGGAAATGGCTAAGGACGATACCATCATCTCCATGTTCAAGGTAAAAGCCAAGAAAATAGGCAAACGACTAAGCCAACTAGAAGAGGAAGGCTTCACAAACATCATCGTCGTAGATAGACTGGATAACAACAACGCATAATCATTCCTAAAAATCAAAAGGACTATTTCAGATGAACCATCTCCATCGTCAGCTCAAGGCTAACCAAAGAGACAATTCAAATGAAATAGTCCTTTATAATATCTAAAAAAACAAACTGTCCACATAATCTTAGGTCAATAAACAAGACCATTCTTAACCCGTTTATCCTTGGTAACGTTCATAACTAAACAATAAACTTCACTCTCATTCTTTAATATCCTAGCACGAAACAAAGCAAGAGCCCGAGCTGGGTGTTGATCACGAAACGAGTTGGGCTGCAAAGCAGACTTGTCTGAGGCTTCGTATCAATACCCAGTTCGGGCTCTTGCGCCCTTTTCCCTATATTAAACAACCATTAAGCCTTAATCTTAACAACCGCCTTCTTAACAAAAGAACACCCCTCTATCTCAATCCCTGGCATATGAGCATCCTGTGGATAAAAGACAGCAAACATATCTTTAGAGTATTCTACAAAATCACCCGTCCACTCAACAAAGTAACGATCCTTAGCGTCATCATATGGATCAACAACTGCCATGTCTTCTGCAATACCATAACCCATTCTCTCTTGACCTTCAATAATATACTGAATATCAATATACTTCTTGTGGGCCTCACATCTACCATCTTCAACATTCTTTGGCTCGTAGGCTTGAATCAATACAAACAGATTGTCGCCATCCAATTCATATCTGCCTACCTCAAGTGCAGACAAATCTGTCGTTGCCAAATAGTCAAGGGCCTTATCCATTCTCTCTGAAATTCCTTTGTATGTTGCCGCATTCTTAATATGATCTGTAATCATCTTAATCTCCTATACATTTCTAATATAATTTTCTAAAAAAGCTGTGTATACATTATAGCTTAATAAGAGTTGTCAGACAACAGACGTTTCCTCAGATTTATGAATTAAGTTCTTTTCACTATTGTTTCGTATCCAATGCCATATCACCAGGCTTAATCCATTGTTTCTTTCGCATGATTTCTGAGATCAACAATGTTAATCCTGCCGGAAGCATGAAATGAAGAACAATGATTTGAATTAGAAGAACTGCCGTCCCTCTCTCATCTCCCATGGTTTGCCAAGTCATGATTTGCCCAACGAGACCACTGGTTCCCATACCGCCACCGTAAGGGTTATTCGTCATCTTAAATACCATGGTCGATACGGGTCCAAGAATTGCACTTGCCAAGGTTGGTGGTATCCATATTCTTGGATTTTTCACAATATTAGGTACTTGAAGCATACTAGAGCCAAGCCCTTGTGCTATAAGTCCACTTGTCTTGTTTTCCCTATAGCTCGCCACGGCAAAACCTATCATCTGAGTTGAACACCCAACCGTAGCCGCTCCGGCAGCAAGGCCATTCAGTCCGAGTATGATTGAGAGGGCCGCCGAACTGATTGGTAATGTTAGGATCATGCCCATTAAAGTACTGACAAGAATACCCATCGTGAATGGTGCCTGCTCAGTAGCCACTATAATTACTTGTCCAATCCAACCCATGAACGCTGATATGTATGGGCCAATCAGAAGGCCTACGCCACCACCAGTAATAATTACAGCCATCGGAGTCAATACAATATCCATCTTCGTCTTGCCGGCCAATCTGCGACCAACTTCAATACCAATAACTGCCGCAATAAAAGCACCTAAGGGTTCACCTGGGCCAATAAGCATAATATTGCCGTCTACAAATGTAGCACCTGACAGAATATGTTTGGCGTAAGCACCGATAAAGCCACTGACTGCTGAAGCATACAGTACCATCGGCTGTGTTTTAAACTTATGTGCCACACCAATACCAATACCGGCACCAGTGAGTACAGAAGCCATGCTGCCCATCCAAGTTAGAAAAGCAAGACCTGTCAGGGATCCTAATTGCTTGATAATCAAGCCTACGATTAGCGTAGCAAAAAGTCCCATGGCCATACCACTGAGTCCGTCAATTGTATATTTCCTGAGGGCACTTTTAAAACCCTTATTCCATTCTTTCATTACTACCTCCTTGTAGGTGTCTTGTCACCTGTCATTCCTAATTAATATACACCATTAACAAGAGGTAGGCAACAAAAAAGTAGATACCAGCTTTCGCCAGAATCTACTTTTTTAGTATTGCTTCTTATTCAATTCGCTGTTGCTACATTGACTTCGTTCTTTTTCATTGCAGCATTGAGGTAGATTGCAAGGGCAACACCTAAAGCTGTAATAACAACATTAAGAAGCAGTACATATTTAGGACCCATGTCTCCAAGATTCGTTAAATAACCTGCAAGCTTAAGTATAAAGATATTACCGACAGAGGATGTCATCATAACAATGGATGTGATCGTTCCTTTATTCTTAGGATACATACTATTAGCTGTGGCTACCGCTAACTGAAGCACACCGCCTGCGGCAGCATAACCAATGATGAAACTTCCAATAACAACCATGACAGGAGATTGAATCATATAAATCAGAAGTAACGTTACAATGGATATGGAAGGGTAAATCATAAGGATCTGAATAGGCTTTACAAAAGAGGATACAAGTTTTGCAGTAACAATAATAGCAAGCATTGTTCCCATTGCATAGTACATTTGGATGCTTGAAACGTTTTCAACACCATACAGACGACCAACCTCTTGGTTACAATTCAACCAAAGCATAAATGTCATCGTTGAAGTAAATCCGATTGTAATCGCCGCAATGGAGGCCGGTGTGAATTTCATCTTTTCCTTCTTAGCTGGCTGTCCGTCTGTCACTGCGTCTGCGTTCAGTTCTGGGAATGGTAGGAACATGATCAGTATACCATCAATGATAATCATAACTGCAGCTACATAGAAAATAGTTGTGTAGCTCATCTGTGTTCCTGCGATAAATCCAACAGCCAGTGGCAATACGAGTTGTCCGATAGAAATAGAGAACTTAGTGAACATATTGGCAACACTGCCGTTTTCTTTGAAAATTTCAAGGCAGGATGGTGTAACACATGTATCTAGGAAAGAGTTAGCAATACCACCAGCTACTGCCCAAAGCGTTGCTATTTGGATGCTTGGTGCTGTGATAATTCCTATGAAGTATGCTACATAGAATAAAAGACCTATGATACCATTGATCCGTCGACCAAACTTATCAGACATTGGTCCTGCAATTGGTAGGGAAATCAGACGTCCCAAACCAAGCATAGCAGATACGCCGACGATGTCACCAATACCGACACCCCATTTTCCGGAAAGTTCTGGCTTGTATTGTGCTAAGATGGATACCCCAATCCCGTGGATGAAGTAGGTGAAGTACAGCGCTAAGGCTGTAGGATAAAAACGTTTGTTGTTCATTTTGCATCTCCTCATATTATGGCATTATTGCTTGATTATCTTGGTATTGTTTCTAACCAAGTTAAGTCCTTCATATAATTTCATGAAAGTTCCTTTGGCTTTAGGGCTGATTTATCATCAACGTAATCTTATCCGATAGCCATCGCCGCTTCCATTGCCTCCATCGTCGCATCAAGGGCTCTTCTTGCCCTTACAGCATCCCCTATGACAAAGGTCTTATCTACAAGTGCTTTAACTTCTACACTAAGAGGATCGTAATTTCTTGATCCCATAGCAAGGACAACACTGTCAAAGCCGTCTAGCTCGAAAGTTTCGTTTTCAGACAGTTCATAACTAACGCCACCTACATAGAACTTAGCTACTTTTGCACCGGTTACAACCGATATATCATACTCATGGAAGTCTCTCATAAGGAATTTACGGTGTTCAGATATGACATCTGCCCCAACCTGTTCACGTAATTCAATGACAGTGACCTGATGGCCCATCTCACCAAGTAGTGCCGCCGTTTCACAGCCAACCATGCCGCCACCAACAACGAGAACTTTTTCCCCACAGGCCACTTTCCCATCCAGCACGTCTACGGCATGGAGTAAGTTAGCATCATTTATGCCCTCAATCGGCAATACCAAAGGTGTTGCGCCAGTAGCCAATATGACCGCATCTGGTTTTTGTTCCTCAATGAGTGCTTTTGTCACTTCTGTACCTGTAATCATTTTGACATTGTGCTGTTCACATTTTTTTATATAACTTCTCACCATATTGGTGATATCCCCTTTACCAGGAGGAAATGCTGCCAGACGCATCTGACCGCCAAGGGTTTCTGTTGATTCATAAAGTGTCACCTCATGGCCTCTGACCGCTGACATCCAAGCTGCCATCAATCCACCGACACCGCCGCCAACAACCATAACCTTCTTGCTCTCTTCCGCTGGCACAAGCTCATTTTCTCTGCCTAACATCGGGTTAACAAGACAGGTGATTGGCTTTCCTTTATACATGTTCGCAACACACCCTTGCAGACAGGCAATACATGGAATCAATTCATCCAGATTACCCTCTTTTGTCTTCTTAGGTGTAAAAGGATCCGCAAGACTCTGACGTCCAAAGGCAACAAGATCACAGCGACCTTGTTTCACCATAAGTTCTGCATAATGAGGTTCAGTGAACCTTCCAATACCAATGACCGGTATGGATACAGCTTTCTTGATCTCCGTAACAATCTCTGCATTAAAACCGCCATGAAGGACTGTTGGCGCCCACATATACTCATCTTTGATATGGACTGCCCTAGAAACGTTAAGCGCATCCACACCAATACTTTCAAGGTATGCCGCTATCGCCGCACTATCATGCACTGACAAACCTCCAAGGATTTCATCTGAACCATTAACACGGCATAGAACCGCTAACTTATCACCAGTCTTTTTACGAATATTCTCAACGATCAATCTTGGAAGTCGCATTCTATTTTCAAAGCAACCACCAAATTCATCTACCCTCTTATTGGTTCTTGGGGATAGGAAGCTATTAACCAAATACCCATGAGCGCAATGAATTTCAACTGCATCAGCACCTGCCTCAACAGCTCTAACCGCTGCATCACCATAACTTTCTATCAATTCGTAGATTTCATCTGTAGTGATTGACTTTGGAATAGGTCTTCCGGCAGCCGATGCAATTGCGGATGCTGCATATAAAAGCCCGCCAGTCACCTTAGTATTTCCTTCTGGCCCTGCGTGCTGCAGCTGTATTGATACTTTTGAACCTTCACCATGAAGGGTATCTACAAGTTTTTTGAAACTTGGTATGGAGCTGTCTTCATATAAGCAAGCTTTTCTGAATCCACCTTTTGCATTTTTGTGAACAACCGTCGCCTCAACAGTAATCAAACCGAATCCGCCTTTTGCACGTTCATGATAATACGCAATGGAAGTGTCACTTAATGAACCGTCCGTATTGGCAAAATTATTACACATTGGTGATACGACAAATCGATTGGGTACTGACATCGGACCGATTTGAATCGGCTGAAACATCGCTTCAAATTTCATGTAGATACATCCTTTACTTTGTCTTATTACAGAAGAATCCATAGCATTCATAAAAGAATACTTCTCTAGCCACGGATTCCTCTAATTGATCTCTTTCATTTGCCTGTTAATGAATATATGATATCTTCATCGGGGCCCTTATGCCTGTGGGGCATATTCCGGCCATGCTTGATTCATCACATTCTTTATAGCTTTATACACTGTATTGGCAGCATTATCAACACCTGTCGCCACCATACGGTCTGATATGGTCTCAACACTGATAACTCTTGGGTTAACACCATGTTCTTTTAGCATTCTTGCAAATCCTAATGTATCACCAAACCCTGTTCCAGGTGGCATACGATCGTGCAAGGATTCATCTCTTAGCTGCTCATATGGCAGTTTGATGACATCAGACATCTGCACGGAAACAATTTTCTCTACTGGAATGTCAGCAATCATATCGTAAGTCTGACGTGCTCTTGCCCAGTGCCACGTATCAAGAATCAACATAGCGTTGTCTTTGCCACATGCGTCTACAATACGCCATGCAGATGCTAAATCAGGTACACCACTGTATGGCATGAACTCTAAACCTATAATCAACTCGCCAGCGCGTTCACAAAGCTCCGTCAAAGCGTCTACAATCTCATTTTCTGGCATCATCTCAAGAAGTCCACAGTTGATATGGCCTACGTCAAACAACCTTGCCATATGATAGATCACTTGCTCTTTTTCTTGCTGTGCTTCTGTACGGTCTTCCTTCGTACCCCATGCTGTGATGTATTCAACTTCTGTAACTTCCATATCATATTTTTCAAGAATCGCAAGCATCATCTCATCTGTTACACCAGCATTCTTAGCATCTATGTAATTCTCAGCCCTTAGACCAATGCCTTCAAAACCAGCTTCTTTCGCATGCTTTACACGGTCCTCAAAGCTGACCTCAGTTCCAAGTGTATAGGAACTTATTGTGATTGGCGGGCGTTTTATTGCTTTAACTTCATTCTCTTTGACTTCACTTTTCATCATTACATCCATTAGATTTATTCTCCCTTTTGTCATAGATGTCTGTGTTTCTACTTGTCGTTATATAATCACGTGATGATAGTGTTGATTCGCTCATATGAGATTGCTAATTATTTAACTAAGATTATTATAAGCCTCCCTATTCGATAAAACAAATTGATAACATTCCCATTATTCATTGATTTTGCACATGGTTTTTGCTATACTCACCTTAATCCAAGAGTTTTTATCTATATATATCAACGTAATTAATTATTTTTTCTTATATATAAGTCATCATTCACCAGATTCAATACACACTGCCTTTGATTGGAGATATTTATGAACCTGTACCATCTACGCTATTTTCTAAAACTTGCCGAACTGGAGCATTATACTCGCGCTGCTGAAGAATTGATGATTACACAGCCTAGCCTTAGCCACGCTATGGCTCAGTTGGAAGATGAATTGGGTGTGAATCTTTTTGAGAAAGACGGAAGAAATATCGTTTTGACAAAATATGGACGCTTATTTAGAAATGATGTGGAGAAGTCATTAAAAGTCTTGGACACCGGTGTTAAGACACTCAAGATGGCCAGTACAGGAGAAGGACATATAGAATTCGGATTCCTCAGAACCTTGGGCTCTGACTTCGTTCCTGAAAGGGCGAGACAGTTTCTGGCCTTAGTCCCGGATAAATCCATTAACTTTCATTTCCACACTGGAATAACCCCTGATTTGATACAAGGGCTTAAAGAAAAGAAATTCGATCTTGTACTTTGTTCAAAAGTTGACAATGAACCTAGAATTGAATTCGTCCCTATTGGACGGCAAGACTTGGTTCTCATCGTACCAAAGGATCACCCCTTAGCAGAATTCGACGAAGTGGATCTAGCTGATACAATACAATTCCCTCAAGTCTTCTTCTCAAAAGAGAGCGGCCTTAGAGCCATTGTCGACAACCTGTACAATGAAATAGGCGCAACACCAGAGATTGCTTACGAAGTTGTAGAAGATCAAGTCATCGCCGGTCTTGTTGCACAGAATTTCGGCATTGCTGTATGTCCGAATATCTCTACCCTTTCCTTATTGCCCGTCAAAGTACTGACCATTAAGAAACCTAAGTGGGAGCGGAATTTTTACCTGGCCTACCAAAAAAATCGCTATCAAGCACCGGTTGTCAAATCCTTTATTGAATTTTTAAAGAAGAGTGTGTAAAAGTAAGTACGCATCCGTTCACTTATTCATATTAACAACAACTCACCGAAACCGAATAAGGTTCCTTTGGGTGCTCGTGGGTTCTGGTGTCAATAGAAAAGGACTGTCGCTTAGTGCGACAGCCCTACTCTTTTCATTACTATTTCACTTTATTCTCATATAGAATCAAAACGATTACTCTTCCATCACCGTAACCTTCATAACAATCTCTTCACAAACTTGTTGAATCGTCTTACGATCTGTGCTGACAACAACATCAGCCGCGTCCAGATAGAACTGACGACGTTTCTCTAACAGACCAGAGATGAATTCAACATTCATATTCCCATTAAGGATCGGACGTTCATCACTGTCTTTTACCCTTTCAAGAATCGTCTCCGGCTCCGCAGTCAACAAGACAATCCTGCCGTACTCTTTCATAGCCTTAACATTCTCACTTCGAAGGACAACACCACCACCACAGGAAATAATTGCCTGCTTCTTATCCTTCAACTCGATAATCGTATTACTCTCAGCATTTCTAAAATACTCTTCGCCGTATTTTTCAAAGATTGCCGGTATACTCATACCTTCTTTTTCAACGATCAACTGATCCATCTCAACTTCGTCCATGACAAGCATCTTGCTAAGATAGGAAGATACAGTACTCTTTCCAGCCCCCATGAAACCAATAAGCATAATATTATAGGAAAAAAGGCTTTTGGTCTGTATCTTACTGCTGTTCTTCACAATATAGCGGAAAATATCCAGAATCTCCTCTTCATACTCATGGCCATCCAGTCTTTCTTTCAACGCTGCTCTGGATTTCTTTTCCTGCTCTGGTTGAAGAATCGGTATACCATTTGATTTCTTGTAGTCAATGACTTCTTTAATCAAGTCCATACGCTTGGTGAGTGATTCTTCAATGGCCATGTCACAAGCCATTATCTCTTCTCTGATCTCATTAATATTCTTCATCCATAACCTCCGGTATATAAAATAAGCGATACACCTTCACACGTTATCACTTTAAAGTTGCAAAGATTGACATATATGATATTATACATTAAACTTTAGAGAAGTAAATCGCAAATGTCAATTATTTAAAAAAAATATGAGGATAAACCAATGATACAACAAATCACAGGCCATACACGCCTTACCGGTCTATTGGGCACACCGGTATCCCACAGTATCTCTCCACTAATGCATAACGAAGGCTTCCAACAATTAGATCTGGATTATGTCTATCTGGCTTTTGACGTTGGTACCGACACCCTTAAAACAGCCGTTGAAGGCCTTAAGACCCTTAATGTTCGTGGCTTCAACCTGACAATGCCTAATAAGAATCTCATGTGTGAGCTAGCAGATCATCTATCCCCTGCTGCTGAGATGATTGGCGCTGTTAATACGGTCGTTAATGATGATGGTATTCTGACTGGTCATATCACTGATGGCACTGGCTATATGCGTGCCGTTAAAGATGCTGGATATGACATCATCGGCAAGAAGATGACCCTTCTTGGTGCTGGTGGTGCTGCTACGGCCATCATGGTTCAAGCCGCTCTTGACGGTGTTGCTGAGATTGATGTCTACAGTATACGTGATGCCTTCTTCGACCGTGCCAGAAACACTGTCGATATGATCAATAGCCGAACCAACTGTAAAGCGTCCCTTTATGAGTTACCAGATGATACCTCTCTCAGAAAAAGTATAGAATCCAGCGCTATTCTTACCAATGGTACTTCTGTAGGTATGAAGCCTAACACAGATTCTACCATCATCACAGACCTTAGTATGTTAAGACCTGAGCTGATCGTCTCTGACGTCATCTACAATCCAAAGGAGACCAAATTACTCATGGATGCCAAATCCATCGGTTGCAACACCTTCAACGGACTATACATGCTTCTTTATCAAGGAGCAGAAGCCTTCAAATACTGGACCGGTCAAGATATGCCAACAGAAATCGTTAAAGAAAAGTATTTTAGCAATTAACTTTAGTCAAGATATAGTCAAGGCTACCTCAAAAATTCTGAGGTAGCCTTTTCTTAAACTTAAGACTTAGTATATTCCTAAATAAGCATTATAAATACCTTCGCCCACTTCCTCTTTCACAGATTCATACAATGGCTTTGAATTTTCTAGAATCTCTGCTCTGAATTCATCCGATACCGGCAGCACCACAGTGCCACTTTCTTCAATAATGGCCAAACGCTCACCAACTTGCTCATCTGATAACGCTCTCGCATAGACAATAGCAATATCAGCAGCTTCTCGAATAATTGCCTGATCTTCTTCCGAAAGCTTTTCAAAGAACTTCTTGCTGACAATACACGAAATCAAATCCGGTACGTGGTTGGTTTGGATTACGTAATCTTGTTGCTCATACAATTTACTGGACACCATGACAACATAGGAATTCTCCTGCGCGTCCACTGTGCCTTGCTGTAGGGCTATATAGACTTCACTAAAAGACATAGGCGTTGGGTTGGCATTTAAACCCTTCCAAAAAGCGATATGCTTGAAGTTTTCCATCGTCCTAATCTTAAGCCCCTTCATATCTTCAAGAGAAGTGACTTCACGATTGGCCGAGAGTACACGAAATGATTGGTCCGCGTATCCAAGAATCTCATAACCGGCATCACTATATACCTGATGAATCTGATCAAAAAATACAGGATTGTCAAGGGCATCTCTTATTTCTTCTATGGTCGCAAAAGCACATGGCAAGTCAAAAATTGCCATTTCAGGCATAAATGAAACTTGTGGTGCCGTATTTTGCATTACAAATGGAATATCACCATCTTCACACATCTCTAATAGCTCTCGGTCTCCACCTACAGTACTGTTCGGATAGACTTGAATACGCATCCTACCATCGCTTAGGCGGTATACTTCGTCGGCAAACTTTTGGGCAAACAGGTTTGTCACCGTATTATCCGGGCTGGCAGTTCCAAGTGGCCAAGCATAAGTCTGTGTCTGCACTTCGCCACCAGTATCCGCATAAGCCGTACAACCAGTCAGTATACTGATGACTAGCAATAAAATCATGTATGGTTTGAGTTTACGATAATTCATTAGAGCCCTCCTACAAAAAAGCCAAACTAATGGATGGGATAAATGTAATCAAAATCAATGCAACAATGAAATAACCGACCAAAGGCATTGCTCGCTTAGCAATATCCATTACCGGAATGTCTGTCAGGGAGCTGGCAACAAACAGATTCAACCCAATTGGCGGTGTAACAAAACCAATGGCAAGATTTACTACCATTATAGCCCCAAAGTGTATTGGATCCACCCCTACCTGAGTAACAACAGGGAGTAATATTGGTGTCAATATCATGATGGATGGTGTTGTGTCCATCACCATCCCTACAAAGATCAAGAATACATTGATGATAATCAGAATAACGATTTTGTTGGTTGTTGTCGCAAGGATCCATGCACTGATTGTTTGAGGTACCTGCATCAAGGTCAGCACTCTAGAAAAGGCCATCGATGCGGCGATAATAAACAAAATCGGTGCATATGTTTTCGTGGCTTCTACAAAGATGCCCCATATATTCTTCAACTTAATCGTCTTGTAAACCAACATACTAACAATCAAAGAGTAAAAAACTGAAATTACTGCTGCTTCTGTCGGTGATGCAATCCCAGAATAAATACATCCCAAAATAATCACCGGTGCCATCAAAGCCCAGATGCTTTCCTTAAAAAGGTTAAATAGACCTTTTTCATGAAGTTGATTCACCATATGATGAATTTTTTCCTTATCCTCACCATGTCGGTGACAATAATAGACTGCATAGGCAATTAACAATAACGCAATAACAATTCCCGGCATAATCCCTGCCATGAATAAAGCAGACACTGACTCACCAGAAGCCATACCATACATGATAAATGGTATACTTGGAGGAATGATAACACCGAGTCCACCTGCGAGGGCAATCAATGCTGTTGAAAAAGTCTTATCATAACCCATCGCTATAAGAATCGGAATGGTCATACTTCCGACTGCTGCAACCGTTGCAGGTGCCGATCCCGAAATCGCACCGTAGAAAAGACACGTTATAATAACGGCTGTTGGCATTCCTCCGGTAAACTTCCCAAAGAAAAATGCAAAAACATCAAAGAGTTTCTTTGACACACCACCTCTTGCCATGATCATTCCTGAAAGAACAAACATTGGTACGGCCAACAACGGAAAACTGTCCACCCCACCAAACATGGATCTTACCACGTATTGGGCACTGGCTGTAAATGATGGATCAAAGGCCCCTGGCATAACTGAAACGATACCAAGAGCTATGGATATTGGAATTGCTAGTAATAAAAATATAAAGAATAGTATGAATATCACTGGTGCTGTCATAATTTACCCCTTTCTTAATACCTTAAATTCAATGATCCACCGTTGAATAATTCTAATGGATACCAACACAAAAGCGAACAACGGTGCCACTTGAATATAATACATAGGTATTCTAAGGGCAGGACTTAACTGTCCACTTTCAATAGAAGACATAAGGTACATAACCGAAAACGGTATTAAATATATGAAGAATACCAACTCAATGGTATGATTGACAATCTTTCCAAATGCTTTTAGCTTTTGCGGTAAAAGTCCTAATACCTGCTCAATTTTAATATTAATGCATTTTTTTGTGCAATAGCTGACACTGATGAATGCAGACCAGATAAAAAGATATCTTGTCAATTCCTCTGACCAAGACAATGAATAATTAAACACATACCTAGCACATACCTGAATGCCCATGACAATGGTCATGACAATCAGAAATCCAACCATCAGGCATTCTTCAAGATTCTGATCCAACCACTTGATTACCTTCATGTTTCCTCTCCTTACAAGTCACTTGAGATGAACATTGGTATCATCCCACCGATACCAATGCCACCTCAGTTCAAACCACTGTGCAGCCATTACAGCGGTTACGCTTATGTTCTCTTAACTGCTTTGATGAATCAGCTTAAGTACCCCATTTAAAGCTTCTACATCGATTTGACCTGGGGCAGAAGCCTTCTTTGCCGCTCCAAATGTCAAACATGAGCCAAATACTTCACCGGCTAATCTACTGATAACACCAGTTCCAGCCATTGACATCGTAATGATTGGCTGTTTGGCATAGTTTTCCTTCATAATCACCGTTGCTTCAAGAAGGGTTAGTACATCCATGGTACAAGTCGGCATAACCGCAATTTTAGGAATATCAGCGCCCATGTCCTGCATTTTTCTCAAACGATAAATAATATCTTCCTTAGCAGGTGTCTTGTCAAAATCATGATTAGAAGCAACAATCTTGACCTGTGCTGCATGAGCACCCTCAATGATTGCTTTTGCCGTTTCATCGCCAATGAAGATTTCCACATCAACAAGGTCAACCAAACCACTCTGTGCAACCGCAACATTAAGAGCCTGATATGCTTCATTGCTGATTGCTTTTTCACCACCTTCAGCAGATGTTCTGAAAGTGAATAATAAAGGGATGTCACCTAGTACAGGCGCAAGGTCCTTTAGCACGTCAAGAACCAAATCCACTTTCTCTACACCTTCAAACCAGTCAACACGCCACTCTACAACATCTACAGGAATATCACCGAAACTTTTTGCTTCTGCAATAATGGCCTCTTTTGTCTGGGCAACAATCGGCACACAGATTTTTGGTATGCCATCACCTAATGTAATGTTCTTTACTTTTACAGTGTTCATTCTTGTCTCCTTAACTTCTTTTATCCGATATTCAAAATCTGCTTGATGTGATCAATCGGCATTGGTTGACCCATCCACATTTCAAAAGCGGCAGCACCTTGGAAAAGCATCATTCCAAGACCGTTCATTGTTTGGCAACCTGCTTCTTTAGCCATTTTAAGCATTGCTGTCTCTGCAGGTGAATAAACAATATCCACGACAACCAAGTCCTTAGTGAAATAGGATCCATCAGGGATATAAGTTTGACCCTCAAGTGGTTTCATTCCCATACCTGTGGCATTGGCAAAGACATCTGAGCTGTGCATTTCTTCTTTTAACTTATCAAGATCCGCCAAATCATAAAGGGTGATATCGCATCCAGTTTTTTCTCTGATCTCAGCAACTTTTTTCTCTGCAGTCTCATAGAATTTATCTTTGATATTGAAAACAGATAAGGTCTTAACACCATCAAGGGCTGCTTGTACCATAATTGCCGTCGCTGCACCACCAGCACCTACAAGGGTCATCTTCTTGCCAATGACATCAACATCATTGTCACTGAGAGCTTTCATAAAGCCGATACCATCTGTAATATGTCCTGTCAAAACGCCATCATCATTAACAATCGTGTTAACTGCTCCACACATCTCGGCAGCTGGCGACAATTTGTCCAAGTATTTGTGAACGACGGTTTTATTTGGCATGGATACGTTAGAGCCTCTGACTTTCATTGCTCTAAAGCCTTTGATTGTGTCTTCTAATGTATCATTATCCACTTCGAAAGCAAGGTAAGCATAGTCAAGACCAAGCTTAGCAAATGCTTCGTTGTGCATCCTCGGTGAACCTGAGTGTCTGATCGGGTAGGCAATGAGACCAATCAGTTCCGTATGTCCAGTAATTCTTTCTGCCATAGTATTGCTCCTTTTTATTCATATAGTCATTTTACAATAGAGTTACGTCAAAAATTCTTAGGTTGTTAAATATTTGACTTAATACCATCATACATCAATCTTCTATAGGGAGTGATGCAAAATAACTATCGAAACATATATGAATTTTATAGAATCTATAGAATTTATCTTTGCTTTGTCTGTTCGACAATATAATCACAAAATATGGATACAACCGGAGACATATAACGTTCCTTCATATAAGCCATATATATCTCTCTTTTATAAGGCGGGTTGATAATCCTGAGCTTCTTTAGATTCATATGATCTAATATAGGAATGTTGGGTACGATTGCAATACCAAAACCTTCTGAAACAAGTCCTGCCAATGCACTGTCTTCCTCAAGATGGAAAAGTATCTTTGGCTCCTTGCCAATCTGAGTATATAGATCGTCAATGACAGGGCGTAACCCACTTTGTGGTGAAAAAGCGATAAACGGGTAATCGACAGTATCCTTCAAGTCCACTTCTTTCATTCTACTAAGTTCATGATCTGTGGGTACGATTAGAACCAGTTCTTCTTCATGAATAGGAATGAACTTGATTTCATCTTCATTCTGCCGCATAGAGCAAAAAGCCACATCATACTTTTCATTTTTTAAACCTTTAATGATACTGGTTGTATTATTGGAATGAAAGCCAAACTCTATATCCTTGTCAGGATGTGACTTCAAGAACTTTCTTACAAGACCTGGAACAAAAGCCGGTCCTAAAGTATAGATGAAGCCAAGATCAATATGACCGTTTTCCCCTTTGGTCATACCTTTCGTCTTCTTTACACCCGCTTCCAAAGTCTCTAAAGAGCTGGTGACATATTTAAGGAACATTTTCCCATATTTGGTCAGGACGACATTTCTTCCTTGCTTTTCAAAAAGCACTGTACCCAGTTCTTTTTCCAATGATGCCATTGCGTGGCTTAGGCTCGGCTGGGTCAAATTCAATTCTTCAGCAGCATTCGTATAATGCTCCAGCTCTGCCAATTTCACGAAATAGTATAGATGATTCAAGTTCATAAAGTAACACCTCTCTCATTGATTGTTAGAATAATAACACATTATATAAAAAAAATCTATGGTTTCTATACTTTTTTTGAATTTGTATTTATCTTTCCTCTTCCGTATACTTTAGATAAATGTTTAACAATCCTTAATAACATCATTGATTGCTTTAGGAGGCATTATGAAAAAACAGTTTCCAAATATATTCAAACCACTTACCGTAAAGGATATGACCTTAAAAAACCGAATCGTTATGCCCCCTATGGGTACCAATTATGGTGAGCAAAACGGTGAGATGAGTTTCCTTCATATTAATTATTACGAGCAAAGAGCTATGGGTGGCACAGGCCTTATCATCGTAGAAAATGCCTGTGTGGATTTCCCACTAGGTTCCAATGGTACAACTCAGCTTCGTCTGGACCATGATAACTATATACCGCGATTGTACAAACTATGCGAGTCCGTTCATAAACATGGTACAAAGATTGCTATTCAGATCAATCATGCCGGTGCCTCCGCCATTTCATCCAGAACTAACCTGCAGCCAGTGTCAGCATCCAATCTTCCATCCAAGGATGGCGGTGAGATGCCAAGACCGTTGACCAAACCTGAGATTGAACACATTGCAAAATGTTATGGACAGGCAGCAAAACGTGCTCAGATTGCTGGCTTTGATGCTGTAGAAGTGCATGCTGGTCACTCATATCTGGTAAGCCAATTTCTTTCACCTCTGACCAATAGGAGAACAGATGAATTCGGTGGCTCACCAGAGAACCGTGCCCGTTTCGCAAAGATGGTCATGAAAGAGGTTCGCGACGCAGTAGGTCCTTGGTTCCCTCTTCTTATGAGAATCAGTGCAGATGAACTTGTTGAGGGTGGTAACTCCCTTGAAGATACACTAGAATTACTGGAATACTTCCAAGAAGAAGCCGACATCATTGATGTGTCTGCCGGCTTAACTGGTTCCATTCAATATCAGATTGACGCCAACTATCTGCCAGACGGATGGCGTTCCTATATGGCCAAAGCCGTTAAGGAGAAATTTGGGAAAGTTGTTATTACAACAGGTAATATCCGAAACCCTAGTGTCGCCGAAAGAATTCTCAAGGAAGAAGATGCCGACCTTATCGGTATCGGACGAGGCTTAATCGCGGATCCAAAATGGGTGAGAAAAGTTGAAACTGGACATGTGAACCAGCTTCGAAAGTGTATTAGCTGTAATATCGGTTGTGCCGGACACCGTATTGGCATTAATCGTCCTATTCGTTGTACTATTAATCCAAGTATCAATGAAGGTGAAAACTATAAAAAGAACCGTGTAACAGAAAACTGTAACGTCGTCGTCATCGGTGGTGGTACCTCTGGCCTTGAGGCCGCCTGTACTGCAGCTGAAGTAGGATGCACAACTTTCCTCATTGAAAAGGAGAAAACTCTCGGTGGACTTGCCGCCATCATCTCCAAGATTCCAGATAAGAAACGACTGGGTGACTTTCCTAATTATCTTAAGCACAGAGCGGAAGCATTAGACAACCTATATGTCTTCACTAATACAACAGCTGACCTTAAGTTCATTAAGAGTCTTAATGCCAATATCATTATCAATGCAACAGGTTCCATGCCTTTATTGCCGCCAATCAAAGGTCTTCTAGATGTTATTGACAAGGAAGACAGCAACGTTGCCTCGATTACAGGCATGATTAATCGTTTGGATTCTTATCCTGAGAAGTTAGAAGGCAAAAAAGTGGTTGTTGTCGGTGGTGGTGCTGTTGGGTTGGACGTGGTTGAATTCTTTGCACCAAGAGATGCAGCCGTTACAATAGTTGAGTTGCAAGGTGCCGTTGGTAAGGATTTGGACCCTGTGTCAAAAGTGGATATCAATTCCTTGATTCGCAAACATGGCGTAGAAAAGAAGATGAATACTAGGTTAGTTGAAGTAAAACCTTCCAGCTTTATTGTCGAGCAAGATGGCAAAATTGAAGAGATCGAATTTGATTATGGCTTTGTTTGCCTCGGTATGAAAGCAACCGCACCGATTATCAATGAATTAATGACTGCTTATGAAGATGATGATGTTGAAATTGTCAATATCGGTGACAGTGTTAGAGCCCGCCGTATTATAGACGGTGTCCAAGAAGGTCACAATATATTAAGCTTGCTAGAAAAAAAAGAATTTATAGGATAACCAACTTACACAACTTATAAGAATAATTGTAATAGCCTCTATTACCTCCACTTATTCTTACGATACAAGAAGAACTGTTCAGCAGACAGTTCTTCTTTTTTTGTAATAGACTAATAATTGCTTCACCTGACACCTTATGCATAATTTGCAATAAATTAGTTTTATCAACGAAATATTCACATTTTGTACACGAGAATCGTTCTCCTATTTGTTATAATATTGTTAAGTCGAGTTTACAATATTTTATCTCATTATTTCTTAAGAAAGAAACTTAAGTATGATTTGAATAAACAGTCACTCGTCGTTTATGAAGGAGAAAGAGGTGTCTTATGAAATTACGTACACAGATTACATTATTCTTTTCCACCGTCAGCATCATATCATTGCTGATTGCTGGCTTTGTTGGATACTATTTTGTCGCTGAAGAAACTGAGTCTAAGATTATCACTCAGCTTGTTTCAGACAATAAGTACTTATCCTCCACCCTTGATGGTTGGTTTCACAGCAAATCCCTAATGATTGAAGGATTGGCTTACAGCCTCTCCAATGGTACTGAAGATATCACACCAGAATATCTTAATAAAGTACTTAACAGTCCCACCAATAAAGGTGTCTTGTCTGATATCTACTTAGGCCTTACAGATGGTGCTATGATTGATGGCTCTCTTTGGGTACCGGATGCAGATTATGATCCAAGAGTCAGGCCTTGGTACAAAACCGCTGAAGCAGCTTCCGGTTCCGTATACACGGAAGCATATCTGGATATGGTTACCAATAAGTATGTGATCTCTGCCGCTCATGGCGTAAGAGCTGACAGTGGCGACCTAATGGGTGTCATAGCTGCAGACATATTATTGGACACAGTGGTGAACAAGGTAACAGCAACAACCTTTGGTGAGACCGGATATTCATACCTAATGGATAGTGATGGTGTGTTCCTTGCCCACAAAGACAGCTCACTACTCAGCACCAACATCAAAGACATACCTGGCTTGGATGCACTATTCAGTGAAATGTCCTCAAATAATACTGGCAATACAGAATATACCTATAACGGCATTGATAAGATTCTCGTCTATACAACCCTAAAGGATACAAATTGGATTCTTGCCACTACCATTGACAAAAGCGAAGCTTATTCAGAGCTTACTACTGTTGTTCTCGTATTCGCTGCCATTAATCTACTGATCCTTGCCTTCGTCATTGTGGCCGCTGCACTGATTTCCATACGTATCAGCAAGCCGATTGTCAGAATAACTCAAACCGCCAATCTTCTGGCTGAAGGGGATTTGACACAGAATATCCAGATCAAATCCGGTGCCAAAGAGATCAAAGCCCTTGCCAGTTCCTTCAATACTATGGCAGATGGCCTTAAAGGCTTAATAGTAAGAATCAACGGTTCCGCAAGCACGGTCTTAGACAGCTCCGACAGTGTCAAAGAGACTGCTGAACTTACAGAAAAGATTTCTGAAGAAATCAACAACGCTGCCAATGAGCTGGCAAGAGGCGCTCAAGATCAAGCAGAGTCTGTAGCAGAAGGTGCAGCCAAAACTGAGTCTGTAACCAGGGCAGCTGAGCTGATCAATACCTCAACCGATCAATCTTATGCTCAGATCAAAGAGGTTAGCAATTCCGTTAAAGACGGTGTTGGTGTCATCACTAAACTATCTCAACTGATGGATGCAAACAAATCAACAACGACTAACGTTTCCAATGAAGTCTATCAGTTGGAGGATAAATCCAATGTTATCGGTGAAATCGTGCAGGTCATCTCAGGGATTGCCGAACAAACGAACCTTTTGGCCTTAAACGCGGCAATCGAAGCTGCCAGAGCTGGTGAACACGGACGTGGTTTTGCCATTGTTGCAGATGAAATCAGGAAGCTTGCTGAACAATCCTCCAAGTCCAGTGATGAGATTGCTGTACTTCTCGAAGATATTCGTGAACGTACCAAACTCAGTGTTGCACAGATCGAGCAAGTACGCTCCGTTGTTGACGAACAGGAAGAATCCTTGACAGAGACACGTGCTTTATATGATCGTATTATAGAGGCTGTGGAAAAAATCGTTGTTAGCATTGATCAAGTTGCCTCTGAAGCACGATCACTGAATGACACTGCAGATGTTGTATCCAATAGTATGAGCGGTATTGCTGCCGTCACTGAAGAGAGTGCCGCTGCAACCGAGGAAGTTGCCGCATCCACCAGCAGCTTGGACGAACACGTCGCTTCGTTTATATCTCAATCCAGCGAACTTGTTAGTGAAGCTCACATATTACTGGAAGCTATTGGTGCCTTTAAAGTTGAATAGTTTCAAATAAGCACGATTATCTGATTCACTACATTAGCAAAGGGTACAACCATGGTTTATTAATGGTTGTACCCTTTATTTTACTGTCAGAAACATCAATAAAACCACTAAGAGCAGACTTCTTCTTCGTTATGCATCAGTTGATCTAAAATACTCTCATGTTCAAAGTGAATCTCTCCATCCAGTCCATAGGCCACCGTAAGGTTACGACCTGCATACTTAGCCCTGTATAAACAATCGTCCGCCTTACGAATCAACTCCTCAATGTGGTCATCAGGATCAAACTCTGCAAGCCCGACGCTTATGGTCACACTGATATTCTCTTTATTACAACAACTCGTCGCAATCAAATGCCTAAGCCGGTCAGCCAATTCATAGGCTTTACCCAAATTAACACCTGTAAATATCCCAATGAATTCTTCCCCTCCATAACGCCCGATGATGTCACCTTTTCTTATATGACCCACCATCAGATTTGCAATCTTTTTAAGCACCTCGTCCCCTGTATAATGTCCGTGGGTATCATTTATTTTTTTGAATTGGTCGATGTCTATCATAGCAACGCAGAAAGGTACATGATGTCGTGTGGCTGATTCTGCCGCTTTATTCAAAAATTCGTTCATTGCAATTCTATTATACAGACCTGTCAAACCATCCGTGTTAGCAAGGTGCTCTAGTTTTCTATTTTTCTCAGTAAGTTCACGCGTTCTCTCTGCTACTTGTCCTTCAAGCTCTTCGTTCATTTGAAAAAGCGCTTCATTTGCCCGTCTGCTCTTCTCAGCATATTTGATGGCATCCTTATGAGCATTGGTATGTTGAAGGGCTAGTACCGCTGATTGACAAGTACTAAGTACAATTAATGATACAGGCATCAAATAGCCTGTCTGAATCCAACGCAAAGTGTAAAATATATCATTGACTGCAAACAGGACCACCAAAAGGCCACCAAAAAGAATGATGTCAGAACCAAGTTCAAAAACCGAAAAGCCTCTAATAACGATGTAAATGACATAGATGGCAACCATAACTGTAAATATCTGATAAGGAACAAGAGTAAAAGTGAAGATACGTGGCTCAGTGAAGACTGTTATTACAACAAATACTGCCGATGTGATACCAATGACTTTCATCACATTTTTAGAAAAAATCTCTTGATACATAAGATAAAGAAAGAAAGCAAATAGCCCAACACTGGCATAATACGATATAAATTCAAAGGACAGACGTATTGACCATGGCAAACCAGGCATTACAGCCAAGATGATTCTTTCCCCCATCAACATCTCTCTAATGGACAGAAGAATAGTCAAAGAACCAAATACTAGCAATGGCAATCCTTCTTTTCTAATTAGGTACAATATAACATGATACCACCCAATCATCAGCAATGCACCGATACTAAATACTTGAACAATAAGATTCCTTTGATTAATCAAACCAATATTTTTAGGTGTCCCTAGGTAGACATTCCCCCATGCACCACCTGTGTTCTGCAAAAAATTAGAAGTCTGAACACTAAGGATATTATGAGATTGAGTGACAGGTACCGTCACAGTTAAGGGTATGTAATCCCCCTCTGCGCCATCCCGGGAGGTAGTCACCTCACCTACTTTTGCTACCAGTTCACCGTTCCAGTACATATCCATAGCCGTGTAAAATTCCCCTACTTTAAAGGTGATGACCTGGGTTTTGTCGGGATCAAAATCCAGGTCCAATCGATAAGTACCATAACTGAAAGCACCGATTGCATCGCCTTGGACGGTCTGTTCATCCCATCCGATACCAACTTCAATCAAGGATGAATGCCCCTCATTTTGCAGCATACTTTCATAGGATACCAATTGCTCATGATAAAAAGACCAATCTCCGCCTAATACCAATACACCCTCGGTTTCAAAGTCAAAAGAACCCAGGGACAGGTTGCCATTCTGTGCTTCAATTGTCTGTATTTCAAAAGGATAAGCGATATTAAAGAAGGCTATGACAAATAATATAAATACAATAACGCCCATCAGATATGACCATCGTTTCATGATTTCCCCCATAAGAAAAGATGATAATTCTATTGCTATTTCTTTTTTGCAAATGCCACAAAGTCTATTATACCATTCCGTCACAGACATACAAGTAATTTTCCAACAAAGACATTTCCCCTTCTATTGGGGACAATCAGAAAGAATATAAAATCAGCCTCTATTTGAACCCTAAAATAGCAGGTCAAAATAGAGGCTGATTCCATCTTTGTTATTGATACATGATTAATGCGTCAATAGGTCAAGTTAGGTTAAATTGAGGTGCACGTCACAGCAACCCTTCAAAAGGTCTGTGCTTAACATCCCCCTTATCCTTGTAGGCTTCTCTCATGCTTTTAGCCATGAACTGCATTTCTTCATGTAGGCCTTCGGCACTAAGCTTCCTAGCACCTTTACCAATGATTATAATCTGTTCAAGGACATCGGAAGTTGCAACTGTTATATCGCTTCCCCCTGGAATATCAGATACCAATCTCTCGATGTATTGATCTGCCGTCTCAGCTTCTTTCGTGTAGACAACATGGATATTATGATAGGTTGTCATATCACCGACACTGCCTGCAACGCGATAAGCGTCAAAAACCAAAATCACAGTCTGTCCCGTCTGTCCTTTGTAACTGCAAAGTAAGTCCATAAGCCTAAGTCTAGCTGTATCCATATTCTCTTCCACCAGACTTTTCAATTCATCCCAGGCAAAGATAATATTATAGCCATCTACGAGAAGGTATTTTGCTTCTTCTGTATCATCCTTAGGCAGGTGCTCTTTCTGCTGTTGAAGACGACTTCTGTTGGCTACGGAATCAAAATATCCTGATCCACTATGTCGCTTTTCCCTTTTTGAAGTGCCATAGGTTTTCTCAAATATCCGCGCCAACTCATCATCTGTCACTGTTTGTGACAAAGAGCCACCTTTTGACACAGTGCTTTGCACACTTTCCTCATTCTTAGGTTCAAGATACTTGAATGTATCAATGTGCATCTTATGATCTGCCTCCTGCCAAGAGACACTATAACCACTGCCTTTACTACAAAAGACAGAACCTGCTGGATGTCTCACGTCCTGTTCAGGTTCATATCCAACACTTCCAACTACCTCCTGCTCATTATGACAGCGTTCGTAACCTGACGGGGTCATAGTGATACGCCCAAGACCTTTCGTGTAGGCCGCCACATCAACCGGATAGGTCCTGAATGTCGAAACTGGACCAATACCCGTTATCTTTGCCTGATCCTCAGTCATGATTGGATCATCATATTGACCAAACATCCTTTCAATATCCGACATAGCTCTGCCAAGCATCTCCTTAGGCACTTCCAGTTCATACGAATAATAGGGTTCCAGCAAAATGTTTTGTGTCTTCATTAGCCCTTGGCGCAATGCTCTAAAGGTCGCTTCTCTAAAATCACCACCTTCGGTGTGCTTATTGTGCCCCTTGCCACCAACCACCGTAATCCTTACATCAGTAAGCACAGACCCAGTAAGAACACCTATGTGTTGACGTTCTTGTAGATGGGTCATAATCAGCCTCTGCCAATGGCCCTCCAACAAATCATCACTACAGTCTGAGCCCACATGAATACCACTGCCACGGGGCATCGGCTCAATGAGTAAGTGCACCTCTGCATAATGCTTCAAAGGCTCAAAATGACCACGACCAATGACTTCTTCACCAACCGTCTCCATGTAGACCAAGTCCCCTTGACCAAACTCAACCTTTACGCCATACCTGTCCTCAATGGTACTGCCTAGAATCTCCACTTGAATCTCACCCATCACCTGAACATGAATTTGCTCAAGCTGTTCATTCCATAGGACATTAAGATGGGGCTCTTCTTCTTCAAGCATTCTAAGCTGCCTCAGCATAGTAAACGCATTGACAGACTCCGGCAGTATAACCTCATAGCTTAGAACCGGTCTTAACATTGGTGACAATGCATCGCCTTCAAAACCAAGACCATCTCCCGGACGTGTCTTGGTCAAGCCTGTCACTGCACAGATGGTACCGGCTGACACCTCATGCACCATCTCGTAATCGGCTCCAGAGTAGATCCTAAGTTGATCCGCCTTTTCTTCCCACCTGCCATCTCCATCATTGACATCTACTGATTGACCGCTAATTAAAGACTTTACTTTTAAGGCACCGCCTGTAATCTTCATATAAGTTAAGCGGTTGCCATCATTATCTCTAAGAACCTTGAATACTCTTGCACCAAATATATCCGGATACGATTTTGCCTTAAGCACTTCCCCCAAAGATTCGATAAACACTTCCACACCGATATCTTTTAAAGCTGATCCAAAGAACACTGGGAATATATGACGTCTCGCTATGCCATTCGCAATCATATCATTCTTTATAATCCCCTGATCCAAATAAGCTTCCATTAGTTTTTCATCACACATGGCAACAGCATCATAAAAATCCGAAGTCGTTCTGTCAGCAAACGCCACACATCGATCATCCAATCTTTGCTGACATTCATGAATCAATGACTTCTGATCAGTACCAGGCAAATCCATCTTATTGACAAAAATAAGGGTTGGTACGCCATAACGTTTGAGTAGACGCCATACCGTCTGAGTATGACCCTCTATACCATCAGAACCATTGATGACCAAAACAGCATAATCCAGTACTGCCAAAGTTCTTTCCATTTCGGCCGAAAAATCAACATGCCCTGGTGTATCAAGCAACGTTACTTGATAGTCTTTCAACGTCATCACTGCCTGTTTAGAGAAAATTGTGATGCCTCTTGATTTTTCCAGTTGGAAGGTGTCGAGGAAGGCATTTTGATGATCGACCCGACCAACTGAATCAATCACACCTGTATGATAGAGCAGACTTTCTGATAAAGTGGTTTTACCTGCATCCACATGTGCCAGAATGCCAAGGGTCAATGGATGCCTGTTCATTCTACAACCCCATCCAAAGTCAAGATAGCCCTATACAGTTCAGGACGTCGATCTCTAAAGATCCCCCATTCATGCCTTAGAGCGTTGGCACTGTCCAAATCCACTTCAGCAACCAAAACGGTTTCCTCGTCTCTGCCAGCCTCAGCAATCTTATTGCCTGTAGCATCTGTAATGAATGAAGAACCATAAAAATCTATACTGGAGTGTTCCTGAACTTCTTTACCGATTCTATTGGATGCAATAAGAGGTATGACATTGGCCGCACTATGACCGATCATCGTCCTTTGCCAATGGCCCATTGAGTCGATGGCAACATTCTCCGGTTCTGAGCCAATAGCCGTAGGATACAGAAGAATCTCTGCCCCCATCAAAGTCATGCATCTTGCTGCTTCCGGGAACCATTGATCCCAGCAAATCCCCAGACCGATTTTCCCATACTCAGTTTCCCACACTTTAAAACCCGTGTCGCCTGGACTAAAATAGAACTTCTCTTCGTAGCCTGGCCCATCTGGAATATGGCTTTTACGGTAGATGCCCAAAACACTGCCATCGGCATCAATCATTGCCATACTATTGAATTTGGCCATATTGCGTCTTTCATAGAACGAGATGGGCAACACAACCTCTAACTCTGCAGCAATCTTTTTAAAGTGAAGTATTGCAGCATTGTTTTCCGGCTCCGTTGCATAGTCAAAGTAAGACTCTCTTTCGGTCTGGCAAAAATAAGGGGACTCAAAAAGCTCTTGTAAAAGGATGATCTTAGCCCCTTGTCCTGCTGCCATACGAACCAGCTTCTCTGCTTTTTGGATGTTCAATTGTATATCGTCACTACAGGCCATCTGTGTGGCCGCCACTTTTATTTTTCTCATAATATACCTCGTGTTATACGTTGTGTCATACCTTTGGTACCTGTTGGGTGATGCAATGGATATTGCCACCTTCTTTAATCAGCCCCATACCATCAATAGGAACAATCTTCCTGTCTGGGAAAACGCTTTGAAGAATAGCCTTCGCCTTCTGATCAGCCTCGACAGCATCACCACCAAATACAGGCAGGAGCAAACCGCCATTTACAAGGTAATAATTCAGATAACTCAGTGTCAATCGCTCCCCTTTATAATACCTTGCAGGGGGTTGTGGTATCTCTATGACTTCTAGAGGATTCCCCTTGGCATCTCTTGCTTTTGCAAGGGTATCTAGGGCGTCTTTTGCAATTTGACTGTTAGGGTCTTCTATATCATGACATGTCTGTATGACTATAGTACCTTCTTTAGCAAAGCAAGCAATATTGTCTATATGGCCATCTGTTTCATCACCAAAAAGTCCCTGCTTCAACCAAATGAATTGGCTGACGCCAAGTGCCTCTTTCAAAAGAATTTCAATCTCATCACGACTCATCTCTGGATTACGATTCGGGTTCAACAGACATTCTTCTGTAGTCAATAGTGTCCCGGCACCATCCACATGTATCGAACCGCCTTCCATAACCATAGGCACTTGAACATACGGATGCTTCAACTGTTCCATGAACTTTATAGCAAGGCCATTATCCAGGTCATAGGGCTTGTATTTCTCTCCCCATGCATTAAAGGACCAACTGACCCCGCGCCTCTGTCCATCACTATCTATAACATATGTAGGTCCACTGTCTCTAGCCCAAGCATCGTTATGAGGTACTACAAGCAGTGAAACTTGATCGCCAAATCGTCCTTGCAACCCTTCATAATCTTCTTCATTGACCAGTACCCATACTTTCTCGAAGGCTGCTGCTGCCAATATTACTTGCACATATGCCTGTTGTAATTCTTCATAATTCTCAGGCCAAACCATGGATGAAGCTACCGGCCACTGAATCATGGTTCCTTCGTGAAGTGCCCACTCCGCCGGCATTCTATATTTACTTAATGTCATATTCTTCCTCTGTGACTGATCGCCACTTCCTTATGATAAATTGGTTAAAATCATTATAGGCAATTTTAACTTCAAACCTCATTATAGCATATGGAAGATGTCGGTAAAACCGTTTCGTTCACTTAGATTTCTAATCAAACTTGACAGATGGTCTTTTTTTTTGAATAATAGCTTCAAGGGTGATTTAATGTAGTGTTTATTTGATGACTGACCATTCGGTCACATACATGAGGAGGCCTATTATGAAAGAGAACTTTTTTATTCAAGCGGAACATGGTGAACAAGACATTACATTTTTCAAAAATGAAGCAAAGAAAAGCTGGAAGTCAGCAGGCAATATGGTGAAGGATATCGATTCCTTGGATCTCTATATCAAACCACACGAAAACAAATGTTATTACCTGATCAACAAGGATTTCAGCGGCAGCGTCGACTTATTTTGACCCAATCCAGGCTATGATGACCATTAACAAAAGGACCCTTTCCAACCAATTGGCGGATAAGGGTCCTTTAATGTTATTAATCAACGTATTGATTCTTTTGTTCAGATCCTACATGAGTCAGTGACAAAGCTTCGCATGTCAAAGTCTTATTGCCAAATACAATCTCCATCCGATGACAGCGTTCTTGAAATGCTTTAAACGTTCCATCCTCTTGTTGTGATGAACATAGGCATAGATACGCAATATCCCTACCATATGTTCTTTTCTCACATCCAAAAAGCACATCGTCCACATTCTCCATTTCCCCACTGCACCACAATGCAATGTAGCTTTGGTTCTTCCGGCCAAAAATCCAATGACCTTTTTCAAAAGTCTCATCAAAGCCATCTTGGTACCAAAATGCATGAGTAAAATGGATCGGATCTTCTTCTGGAATGCTATAGACAATCCCTATTAGCTGATCTTGCTGTTTGATTGCAGGTGTTCTACCGTTGCCATACCAATAGCCAGGTCTGACTTGAGGCATATATTCACAGGTGCCGCCTGGATGAGTGGTGAATATAACCTGCTGTGCATCAAGGGCCGCATACCATAAGTGTTGCTGATAACCGAGTACCCCTGGTTCAAAAGCCATTGTACCATGAAAACATTCGTTAAGGGATTTCGTGTAATGATGTGTATGACTCTTAGCCTCATCCATAGACCATTGCCAACTACGCCCTTTGCCATCCGCCCTTGGCGACTGTACACTCGTCATCATATAATCGTATGTTTTATAAAGATCCACGACAGCATTGCTGACTTCATATTGATGATGTCCCTTTTTATCCATTAATAACTGAATATCCTCTGGCATCTCATAACGACTCGTAGCAAGAGCAATAAGCCATTCACTATAAGCATATGGTGCTTTACCATCTATGTAATGCACAAGTGCCTGTATCGCTTGTTGGCTAGGGTATAATACACTACGATATATACGTCCCTGAGGTGATATCAGAACCCCTTTAAAATAGTGAACCATCGCTGTTCGAACCAAAAGATCACAAGCATCTTTCGCCATATCCGCAAGATCCTTTTCAGCATAATCCACCAAATTAAGTAAAGCCGAGAAAGTGATGGTTGTATAGTCGCCAGAGTTGAATTCATCGAATCCATATTCCAGCAGATCTACCAACCACGCTTCAATTAAAGTCCTCGCATCTTCAGCCAGCAAAGCGCCTGTCTTGCCAGATTTCTCAAAGACATCCTCCGGATACCTTTTCCCGAAGAAATAGGCGGTCTGATAGAACATCAGTGAATGGTTCTCACTCCAAAAGCACATGCCGTCCTGCCCAGGTTGATCCATCCAATATCTAAAGGACAACATTGTTTCCTTTAGCTTTTTCTCTCTCACCTCATCCAAGGGGTATGTATATAGGAATCTGACAAAACCGCAAGTCATAAAATCTGCACAGTCCATCCGACGGGCTATCTGATCAAGGGTCGTATCGATTTCCATTAGATCCTCATCAGTTCTTTCACCAAAATAGAATCTGGCCAGCAAAGGGTACATGGCAAAGCCATCATTTTCCCCTCGGGTAATGGACTTGATCTCCCCTAGAGTTTTGAAGTACGATTCCCTCTGGTCGTCTTCCTTACTTATCACATAAGTAGGTTTTTGAAGAGACATACGTTCAAACTCCCTGCCGATCACTTGATTGCCAACAGTAAGTGTTACTCTAAAAGTTGCAAAATCCTTTAGTGTCGTTACCTTTTCTCCGGCGATTTCTTCAATGACTGTATGTTTGTCTTTGCGTCTAAAATCATAATTGCCTGTTTTATATACAATATTACTGCCTGCTGGCATTACGTCTGGATACACCAATTGATGATCACAGAGCTGTGTCTCATTAAGCAATTCTGCCGCCAACTCATAGGCCCCTGACAGTGACTCTTCTGGATACCCTGTCATAACGTTTTCATAACCACTCACCAACTTAATGCCAAGTGATATACGCGTGTCTCGTACACCAACCGTCGCAAGTTTTCCGATGATTCTGTTTCTGCCTTTTTTTAACTGCCATGTAACCTTAACACTCTGTATTGGCTTATAGACAGGTCTCTCGATGATACCCGATTCTTCTCCGTTCAACCATAACTTTACAGCGCTACAGCTATAAATCATCGCCGTAACTTCCGTTGGCTCTTCCACCACAAGCTCTGTTACCGCCAGTACATCCACGCGCCTTGGTTCCAGATAAAAATGAGATAATTCTAAGAAACCATTATTATGGGAATAGTAATATTGCCAAGGCATACCATTTGGACTTTCTTCTCCAATGATCATCTTTTGGGGCATAACCTCAAGCCCCTCATTAACCACCTGGCCTCTTAAGTACTTCTCATACCGTAACTGATTGTTATCAGTATGGTCATCCAGTACCTTGGACTCTTTTCTTCCTGCATATAAATATGTTGTTACAAAGCCGCTTTTATCTAATTTATAGAATTTACTCTCATTATTTTTCATATAACTATCCTTTGATGGCCCCTTCTGTCAAGCCGTTGATAAAGTGCTTACTTGTAAAGATATAGATGAGCAAAATAGGGATGATAGAGATCGTTGCACCGGCAAACATAATGTTCCAAGCCGCAGCCCCGTCACCTGAATTCTTAAGCATCGTCACACCAACAGTCAGAGGACGTTTTGCGTTATTCGTCATCGTAAATACCAACGGTAAGATATATTCGTTCCAACCACCTCGAAAGGATAGCAAAGTGATGGTCGCAAGGATTGGTCTAAGGATTGGTAAAATAACACGATAAAAAGTCTGGAAAAATGTACAACCATCTATTTTTGCCGCATCATCCAGCTCTGTTGGTATTGTGTTCATATAACCACGCACCAAGAAAATATTGGTGGCTTGACCGGCCCCTACCGAGATTAACACGACACTGAATAATGATGTATTCATTTTTAATTTAATGGCCAGTTCAAAAAGAGGCCTTAGGGTGATGGACCCTACATTAATGAACATGAATGCAATGAACATGCCAAACAGGAGTTTTTTCCCCGGGAACTCTTTCCTGGCAAATACATAACCTGCCATACTGCTAACAAATAATGAACCAATTGTTATGCTGACTGCTAAATAAACACTGTTAATTGTGTAAATAGCAAAATCTGCCTCTTGCCAAGCACTGATGAAATTCTGAATAATCCATTTTGCTGGCAAAATACCTGCCCCACCTACCAGCAGTTCCTTGTTTTCCTTAAAAGCACCTAGCACAACATATACCACAGGGTACAAAGTCAACAATGCCAGAAGTGTCATGAATATTAGTATCAGCCCTCTATAGGCTTTTGTACTGAAGGACAATACTGCCTTATCACTCTTCGCCATGATCTTACACCTCCTAGTATACGTCATCCAGTTTTCTGGATATGATCAGATAAGCTGCCGTTACAACACCAACAATCAAGGACGCTAGCAGACTAAGTACCGTTGCGTAGCCAATCTGAGGCGATCCTGCTTGAGACCCGAAGATCATTTGGTATATATATAAGAACATCACTTGTGTTCGATTATTCGGACCACCTTGAGTCAATACCATAATTGCTTCATAGTCTCTGAATGCACTGGTAATAGCCAACATCAGAATAACCTTCAACATTGGACTCAGTAGTGGCAATGTTATTCTAAAGAAGGTCGCAATACCATTGGCACCGTCAATCTTAGCTGACTCATAGACATCTTCACTGATACTGGACAATCCAGACATAAAATAGATCATGTAATTACCAAAGCCACCCCAAACGGCTACAATCAGTACGGCCCACATAGCCACATTCTTATCACCAAGCCAATTGATATTCTTCTCAATAATGCCACTGGACTTAAGGACTGCATTCAATATACCGTTATACGCTGAAAATATAAATGCAAATACCATACTTGATATTGCAGCGGAAATGATGGTTGGCATAAAGTAGATGCCTCTGAATATCTCTGAGAATTTAATACGCATACGCATGAATACCGCCATCAACAAAGATAATGGTATGATAAACGTCAACTTAAGGGCTGCATATTCAAAAGTGTGCAGCACACTTTTCCAAAAAGTCGTATCCCTAAAAGCACGTTCAAAATTATAAGTCCCCACATAATGGGATGTAATACCGTTATACTCGTATAGCACGTAACGGAAGACCCATACAAATGGGTACACAGAAACGATCAATAACAGCAATACTGCTGGTGCCAGCATCATGGCCGACGCTATATCCCCTCTGGAATTTGCTCGCTTAATTTTTTTTAGAATACCTTTTGTATTCCGAGCAGAAATGTCTCTTTTTGAAGCCATATTTTCCTCCTGCCAATTGGGTTCAGGTGTCATAGTCCTCTTTTTAAAAAATGAAGAGCCGTTAAGCCCTATGCATCGATGCATGTCGGGTAGAACAGCTCTTCATTGGTCCTTCATATCACACTTTTATTCACTTAAATATTCAAATGTACCACTTGAAGGATGAAGCGGGTCAAAATCTTTGATGACAAGTCTTGTTAAAGTACCATTCTCAAGACCACGATCAAGAGCTTCATTGTAGCGCTTATTCAGGTCCTCAATCGCTGTATCAACATCAACATTGCCTAGAACTACATTCCAGAATACTACCCAGTGGTCATCCCCTTCAAGAGAAACTGCTGGTACAGAAGGGTAAACATCTTCATAAGATTGAATAGCAAAATCTGCCAGTCTGCCAATCTTTGTTGTATCGTATTTATCTGTCATGTATGAAGAGATCGGCGCACTATAACCACCTTCAAAGTATCCTTTAAGGAACTCTTCACTTGAGAAGAAGCTGATGACTTCCCACGCCGCTTCTTTATCTTCTGCTGAGCTCATCATTGCAAAGCCAAAATTAGGGTCAATAGGCTGAGCGCCTTTCACTTCGCCTTCCATTGTCGGTAATTCTGCCACACCCCATTCAAAAGTTTCTATTGGGAATTGTTCTGTGAACACACCGGCTTCTTGAGAAGCGTTACCCCAGATTGCGAAGCTGCCTTGTGCGAAGATTGCACGACTGTTGTCAACACCTTGTGTTTCTGAACCTGGCAATACGGAGCCATCCGTCATGAACTTTGCAGCTTCCTCTAGGAGAGGTTTCCAACTGCTAAAGTCAAAGGTACCTGTTGTATAGTCATAACCCCAGTGTGTGTATCCGCTCTTTTCACCAACACCTTCCATCCAACGACCGAAGCCCCAAGAGGAAGTAAAGCCAACACCATAAGTTTCACCATTGCCTGCATCTGTAATATCTTTAGCCATTTGAACCAGTTCAGGGAATGTTGAAGGAATCTCATCATAGCCTGCTGCTGCTGCCAAATCCTTGTTCCACTGGATTCTTGAACCACTACGTACACCATTTGGTACCCAGTAGATTTCATCGTCTAAGCTGTTCAAAGCATTATACATATGAGCCTCAGGCTCAGTAACCTTTTGGAACTCGGCATCCCCATCGATGAATGTATTCAAAGATGTGAACATACCTGCTGTCACATAATCTTCAAGCTTCACACCATCTGAAGAAGAGATTGTAATGACATCTGGCGCTGTATTTGCTTGATAAGCAAGTTGAATTGAATTCTGCCAGTCGTCTGTCATAATTGTATAATTGATTTGAATATGATCGCTTGAAGCGTTAAACGCCTCAACTTGACTTGTCATATAAGCTTCATCGTGTCGATTGTTCGACCAAACTTCTACTGTGATGACTTCGTCAGAAGCTGTATCCGTTGCTGCTGTGTCCTTTGATTCACTGGCGCCTGCTTCCGTACTTCCAGCGGTTGCCGGTTCTTCGGATGTGCCACAGGCTGCCAATGACAACACCATAACAAGTGCCATAACCAAGCTCAATATTCTTTTTTTCATAAATACTCCTTCCAAGATACAATGTTTTTAACGCCCCATGGGATATACACATTATAAACAATCCCCATCACCATTCAAGGACATTTTACCGTCAATATGTGACATTTAACTATGCATGTAACAGTTTAAACGATGATACTAGAAATATCATCTGTTGCTCACTTTTAACCCTTATCGCAACTAACTCCGCCCACTATATGACAAATCCATGGTCAACCTATAGCCTCACAGCATTAAAATCGCCGAATAAATGTAACATTTTACATGATGAATTGATTCATTTCCCAACAAAATGACCTTCACCCATGTATACGACCATGATATAATGTACAAACACATGGTCAAAAGATGACCAAAAGCATCTAATATTTATGAATAAATCGCTTTTATAGGCATCACTGTGGGAGGGGTACCTTATGGAAAAGTCGAGTAATATCAGTGTCATCATCGCAGATGATGAGGTCGCCATCCGAAATGGTCTGATGAAACTTGTGTGCATCGATCCTTTCGATATAACAATCGAAGGATCCGCAGACAACGGGAAGTCTGCCTTAGAACTCATTGTCAAACATCAACCAGATATCGTTATCATCGATATCAACATGCCAAAAATGGATGGACTGGAGGTCATTAGAAAATGTACCGATGAAAGTCCCAATACCCGTTTTCTGGTTTTAAGCGGCTATGACGATTTCACCTATGCACAGACCGCCATTTGTTATGGTGTTAAATACTATTTTTTGAAACCTTTAAACATTGCTGAATTCCGTAAGCAATTTGTCAAACAATGCGAAGAGATTCTAACAGAGCGTGAGAAACACACAGGGTATGACTTGGTAAATTTGGATGTGGTACTATCATCCTCCAAACTTCTCTTTTTGAATGAGCTGATCAGCGGACAATTATACCACTCTGACAGCATGATACACAAAATGTCTGAGCTCTATGTTTCATTAAAAAACACTTCTTGTTGCACCATTATCATAGAATTCGATACTGATTTGGCGACGGTCACTGAGAACCTTCAAGAAGTCAATGCCCTATTTGTGCAGCCACTTTTTGAAGGGATGACCATGGAATCATGGCCGTATGATGACCATAAGATTACAGCCATATTCAATATCGATGACGATCATAATCTAATCTTCAGAAGTCGCTTGAATCAATGTCTTAAAGAACTCTCCGCTATACTCTCTATTGATGTACGCATTGGCATCGGTTCAGTCGTGCCCTCATTAGATCAGTGTCAATTGTCCTTTGCCAAAGCTCAGGAAGCCCTAACGTATCATATCTACATGTCAGAAACAACTTTGTTTGACAGTAGTATTATCAACAAGCAGTTACCAACATTTTCCAAAGATCATGTAGACGTTGTACCCTTGATTGACTGTATAATACAAAAAAATAATGATGGCATTGTTGACTATTGCTCTTTATTTTTTGATGCCTTGTTTTTCACCCAAAGGCCTCAGCCTAATTTCCTCTTTGGGATGTGCATCTTCCTGATTATGGAAGTGCATAAGCACTTGAATACCCGTTATCCCGAATTGGGTTTATCCATGGCTTCCGCTATTGAAATGATCAATTCATTCAAATCAGCTGATTCTCTTCGCCACTGGATACAAGCAACTTTGCTTAGTTATCCTCAGGTTGTGGAACAGTCGCAAAAGGACAGCAACAAGTTGATAAAAAAAGCAAAGAACTACATTGCACAAAATTTGCAAAACAATATTAAAGCAAAGGATGTCGCCGCCCATGTCAGCCTAAGTACTTCCTATTTCACGATGTATTTTAAAGAGGTCACTGGAGAAAATTTTAGAGATTATATATTGGCACAGAAAATGAGTACCGCCATTCAACTTTTAAGCAATAAAAGCATCAGTGTCGGAGAGATAGCAACAATGACCGGCTATCAGGATTATCGTTCCTTTTCTAGAGCCTTTAAAAATGCTGTTGGGATATCTCCTTCTGAATACACCAATAATGAGAACGGATAAATTACCATGATCAAACAACTTTTCAAAACCCGACTGGCCTTTAAGATTTGGTACACTACCATGATTATCATGATCAGTACCTTACTTTTGGTCAGCCTTGTCTTTAATAGTTTTTTCAATTTTTACACTTTGAATACCCAGATGTCGGATGCAGAAAAAAATACCGCCTATGTTGCCGATAATTTTTCCATCACTTACGAGAACCTTTTAAGAGCTTTCATCAAAGTCACCGTTTCAGCAAAAACCAAGTATTTCCTTAATCAGTTAACATTGAATCCGTCCAGAGACTACATCCACCTTGACAACACCATGCAAAACATCATCGGTGAATATACCGCTTCCAACGAACTGATTAGGACTGCAATGATTGTTCAATTAAAGACGGACGATGTAGAACCAAGTTTCTACCACTCCTATTATGTCCAATTGACAGAATCTGCCAAGTCTTGGGACTTGGGCTACAATCTTGATGAAATAAGTGGTATTCATGTCCTTGATAGTTCCGAATCTATTTTCACCAATAATGCCGCTGTTATTCCTATTGCTATTCCTTTAGTTGTCAACAACGTGGACGAGATGATTCTCATTGCAGACAATATGACAACCGCCAACTTTATACTCTATTTGTTCCTAGACACAAAAGTGACGGAATCTTTTCTAAGCAAATATTGTGATGATCGAGTCGAGGGTCAATTATATCTGGCTGATGACCAAGGTAATTTTTTGAATTACATTCCGACAACAGTGACAGACAGCGAAGGGCTCAACGACCTTCAATCACTGGCTGATTTTCCCCCAAACAACGATATGTCTTATACAGAAAAAAATGGCATTCACTATTTCATCCATGATGTTGATGGCACCGACTTCCATATCATCAATGCTGTACCAGACCGTTTATTCACCGAATCCTCCCAGGAGTTCCATCAGGCCTTATTATGGATTGCCTTTACTGGCTTTTTTACTATTACCTGCCTGTGCTTGATTCTATCAAGTGTCATTACTGATCCCTTAAAAAAACTCATGGCTTCTGTTGATAGTATCAAGTCAAATAATTACAAAGGACTGGCAGACATTAAGAACACTGATGAAATGGGGCAACTCAACCACGCCATCAACAATATGTATCATACCATCCAAAAGCAAATACAGATTATCAAGCATGAAGAAAAGGAAAAGTATGATGCAAAGATTCAAGTCCTAGCAGAGCAAATAAACCCTCATTTCCTTTATAATGCTTTTGAATTTATTAACATGGAAATTCTAAACGAAAACAACGAAATAGCATCCGATATGCTCGCTAATCTTGGACAATACCTTAGATTGACTTTGGCTTATCCTGACGGCAAGCTAACCATAGCACAAGAACTTAGCCAGACACGGGTTTATCTTAATATTATGAATCACAGGTATTCCAATCGGATACAACTGACAACTCGCGTTGACCCGTCACTGACACACTGCAAGATCATAAAAAGCATCCTGCAACCCTTTGTTGAGAACAGCATCAAATATGGGTTCAACTTAATCATTGACTGTAACAAACACATACTTCCGACAATTCATATAGCCTTCACTATCAAGGATGAAAGGGTTCACTTATCCATAACGGACAATGGCAGTGGCTTTAATGAAACCGAGATTAAAGGCATTATGCTCAGCAACCTATCTGATGATAAAAGACGCCATATAGGACTCAACAATGTCTACCAACGCCTTGTTGCTTCTTACAAAGACGTTTCTGTTCGTTTCCAGTCTATCCCTTTTGTACAAAACACCATCGAAATCAGCCTCCCAAAAGAGGTGTTCTTCAAATAAATCAATGACCATTGCTGTCACTCAGCAATGGTCATTGATTTGTCTAGAAAACCGAAATTCAACTCGGCCCTCATGTATACCTTTTGGCGCAAGAATCTCCAAGCCCGATTCACGCTTATAACCCTTATAGTACAAGTTATGGCAATCTGTTGAGCATGTTTGGGGCTCAACACAGAAAAAATCACCTTTCTCAGGTACATAGACAACAAGATGAGAAAATTGGTCAGAAACATTTATAGTCAGTTCTATACCTGTAGAACCTAGTGACATGGTCGCCATTGTTTTTAATGTATCCTTCGAATCTAAGGATGCTCCAGTTAATTTGGTAAATACGTGATCAATATTCAAGGATGAGATTGGAACAGTTTGATCCACCTGCAAACCAACATCCAAGGCATCGACGAGCTGACCCGTTGGAATCTGTGCTTCATTCATCATCATAACTTTTTCCATCTTCGTACGTACCGTCGATTCGGGATGCCTAACGAAGAATGGATGAAGACCAATCCCATATGGCAACTCTTTATCACTTTGATTATTAAGCATATATGACCATGTTATGGTCCCATTCTCAAGTTTAATAGTAATATAAAGATTTCCTTCAAAGGGAAAGTACTGATGACAGTAATCATCATTTTCTAATGCGATGCTTCCCGTTACAAAGGTGCTCTTTTCATCTCTGTGATGTTTAGTGATTGTAAAAGGACGTTTTCTAACGATGCCATGCATGATGCCCTCATAGGATGTATCAGCGAACTTGAAACTGCCACCATCCACTCTATTAGGCGTTGGAAACATCAAAGGTGTCCCATAGGTGCCGCCACTGGCCTCTCTGTCATGATCCCACTCTATAATCGGTACATCACAATACATTACTCTGCAGATGTTCATTCCATCCTCAGGTCTTACCCAGACTTCCAAATCCTCTTGTCTTAGTATAATGACTGAATTCTCTTTGTTCTTATTATTCTGTACACTCATTGATGCCTCCTCCGATGTATCTACTATTTCATATTGTACAAAAAAAGAACCTCAGACTAATCTAAGATTCTTGACTAAGCTCCCAACCGGATTTGAACCGGTGACCTCATCCTTACCATGGATGCGCTCTACCTACTGAGCCATGGGAGCATATACAGTCCGCTCTGACAGCGGACTATTACTATTATATGGATTTTTTTGTTGATGTCAATATGAAAGTGTAAAATAATACAAGATATTTTACTGGCCTTCTGCCAGTATCAATTCCAGCTTCTTCTTGATACGCTGAAGGGCGTTATCAATGGATTTGGCCGGCTTGTCCAATATCTCGGCAATCTCCACATAACCAATACCATCAATATAGTACTTTAAAACTTCCTTCTCAAACTTGCTCAGACGGTCATCCAACTCATCTTCTATTAAGTGAAGGCTTTCTTCACCAATAACCAGCTCTTCAGGATCTAGTATCTGGGACGAAGGCACCAAATCAAGCAACGCCGTCTTATCATTGTCTTCTTCATAAGCAGGCTTATTCAGTGATACATAAGTGTTAAGAGGCATATGTTTCTGACGTGTTGACGCCTTGACAGCCGTGATAATCTGTCTTGTAATACAAAGATCCGCGAAAGAGAAAAAGGATGCTCTGCTTTCGTGTTTGTAATCCCGAATAGCTTTAAAAAGCCCTATCATACCTTCTTGAATGATGTCTTCACGACCGGCACCCATCAAGAAGTAGGACTTTGATTTCTTTTCAACCAGTTTTTTATATTTATTCATCAGAAAGTCAAGAGCATAATCGTGTCCGTCTCTGACTTGTGTCACCAATTCTTCATCAGTACATTCTGATAATTCTTCAAATGCAATCAATCGTTCGATGGTATAACCTCTTATCTGTCAGTCATATATGATTTATACCGAGCATAGAAAGTATAACAAATAAAAAGGCTGATTAAAAGCCTTTTTATTTGTTATACTTGATCATATGAGTTGCCTTCTGTCACTTACCTAATCTTTGACGCATTGCTTCATACATGAGTACACCTGCAGCCACACTGGCATTCAGGGAATTGACTTGTCCCTTCATTGGTATGCTGGCAATAAAGTCACACTTTTCACTAACCAAACGACTAAGTCCTTTGCCTTCATTTCCAATTACCAAAGCGATAGCTCCTTTAAAATCCACATCATACATGGATGTACCTTCCATATCAGCACCAGTAACCCAAACGCCTTTGGCTTTAAGTTCTTCAATCGCACGTGCTAAATTAGTTACACGACACACTGGCGTATATTCAATCGCACCGGCAGATGTCTTCGCCACCGTCGCCGTCAAAGATACCGCTCGATTCTTAGGTATGATGACACCATGTGCTCCTACAACGTTGGCTGTACGGATAATCGCTCCCAGGTTATGCGGATCTTCTATTTGATCCAGTACAATAAAGAAAGGGGATTCACCTTTTTGTTGTGCATTGGCGAACAGGTCTTCTAGCTCTACATAATCATGAGCTGCCATAAAAGCCACGACGCCTTGGTGCTTACCAAAGTTGGTCATCTGGTTCAACTTGTCATTATTGACGAATTTGACAGGGATGCCCATCTCCTTAGCAATCGTAAGAATCTTAGCTGCTGTACCTTCTTGGTGATCCGCTTCATGAAGGAAGACCTTGTCTACACTTCGCCCCGCCTTGAAGCCTTCTAATACGGCATTCCTACCGAACATCATCAGCTCATTGACTTCAGGCGTCTCAAGAACCTGCTCTTCGTCATGTTGTTTCTCAAAATTTCTGCCTTTTGGGGCACCTTTAGGATTGCCGCTCTTTTTTCTGTGCGGCTTATTGTTCTTTTTGTTGTCTCTTGGCATTGTTGCCTCTACTTTCTTCAATCAGCTTCTGCACATCCTCTTATTTAAGAAGTTATATGCATCAACTGTTATTTTGCATTAATTCAGGCCTCGGTATCATCAATAGCCAATCCCATTCGAATCAGCTCAATAATCCTAGCCATCTGACCTTCCATATACAGATACCCAAGAACCGCTTCAAACCCTGTGGCTGTCTTATACGTCTTAAGGTCCGCATTCTTTGGTGTTGAACCTGACTTGGCATTTCTACCTCTTTTGAATGCCGCAATCTCAGCATCCGATAACTGATCCGATATTCGGTGATAAATCTGAGCCTGAGCGTTGGCGTTAACATAGCCACTGACTTCTTTGTGTATGCGGCCAACAGCTTTCGCACCTTGACTAAGCACCCAAGTCCTGATAACCAAATCATATATCGAATCACCGATATAAGCAAGTGCAATCGGAGAATAGGTATTAGTTTTAAAAGGTTTCAGCTTTAGTTGCTGTTCCAATATCTCTAAAAAATCCATACTAAACCCTTCTAAACTTGACACCCTCACGGGTGTCCTCAAGTATAATACCTTTCCCTGCCAGTTCATCTCGAATTTGGTCCGCCAAAGCAAAGTCCCTGTTCTTCCTTGCATCCTGACGCTGCTGAATCAGATTTTCCACTTCATCATCCAGTAAATCATCTTCCAGCTCAAGGGTCACACCAATAACATCACATAGCTCAATAATCTTGTCCATGGTCTCTTTAATCAGCGCCTTTGAAGTTTCAACAGACACATTGGTGTTAGCAAATCGGATCAATTCAAAGACCGCTGATACAGCGTCCGCCGTATTAAAGTCATCATCCATGGCCGTATCAAACTTTTCAGCTAAGGTAAGCATCTCTTTTTGCAACCCGTGTTCAGCCGCTTTCAAAGCATCCTCTTTAGCATGCGCCAAATTATACTTCAAGTTCTTAACGCCTGTCTGTATACGCTCCAAACCATTGGTTGCAGCTTCCATTAGCTCACGGCTGAAATTAATAGGTGATCTGTAATGAGCGCTCAACATAAAGAAACGAATAACTTCATAAGGGAACTCATCCACAATCTCTCTAACTGTGAAGAAGTTGCCTAATGACTTGGACATCTTCTTGTTATCCACATTAATAAAACCATTATGCATCCAGTATTTTGCAAAAGGCTTACCGTTGGCAGCTTCACTTTGAGCAATTTCATTCTCATGGTGTGGGAATACCAAATCTGTTCCACCCGCATGAATATCAATGGTCTCACCTAAGTATTTCTTCGCCATAACCGAACACTCAAGGTGCCATCCCGGACGTCCCTCTCCCCAAGGTGAGGTCCACGCCGGTTCGCCCTCTTTCTTAGGCTTCCAGAGAACAAAGTCCATAGGATTTCTCTTTGCTGAATCAACGGCGATCCTAGCACCTGCTTCAAGGTCATCCGGATTCTTTCCAGAAAGTTTACCATACCCTTCAAAACGACGTGTTGCAAAATAGACAGACCCATCCACTTCATAGGCGAAATCTTTTTCAATCAACGTCTCGATCATCTCAATCATCTCAGGAATTTCTTCTGTCGCTTTAGGATGATGGGTTGCCGCTTTAACCCCAAGCCCCTTAGCGTCTGTTTCAACTTCTTGAATGTAACGTTCTGTAATCTCACCCATCGTCACGCCTTCTTCATTGGCCTTCTGAATGATCTTGTCGTCCACATCCGTATAATTCTGGACATAGATGACTTCATAGCCCTTGTATTCGAAATATCGTCTAACTACATCAAACATGATGAATGGTCTAGCATTGCCTATGTGGATGACATTATAAACCGTCGGTCCACAGACATACATCTTCACTTTACCTTCTTCTACAGGTACAAATGTCTCTTTTTTTCTTGTTAAAGTGTTATAAAGCTTCATCTTCGACTCCTCATAATTGATTATCCTATACAAATATATGTGTCACTTCACTAGACACATGTCTGCTACTTCCTATAAAAAAGATCGTCCGGGCAGCCTTTACAATCACGGATTCTGATGGCTTCCACTTCCTCAGGCGTCAATTTCTCTTTACCTTGTTCAAGTGCCTCAATCCTGATTCTGAGACGACATATCTCAGCGCGTACAGGGTCCGGTAAATGCGTCTGATCCAGAAGGTCCTGAGGATGAATCTTCTGATCCTGACTTTTAACAACTTTTCCCGGTATGCCTACCACAGTTGAAAAAGGTGGCACTTCACTGAGTACCACTGATCCAGCACCAATCTTTGAATCGTGACCAACAGTAAATGATCCCAGTACTTTCGCACCCGCACTGATCATCACATTGTCTTCAACCGTCGGATGACGTTTACCATGTTCTTTTCCAGTACCACCTAATGTAACACCTTGGTAGATGGTCACATTATCGCCCAGCTCAGCTGTCTCTCCAATGATAACCCCTAAACCATGATCAATAAACAATCCTTTACCTATCGTTGCACCTGGATGGATTTCTATGCCTGTTTTCTTTGTTGCTCTAGCTGCAATCCACCTGGCGATGAAATAACGCTTATGCACGTAGAACCAGTGGGCAATTCGATAACGCAATATCGCATGAAAGCTTGGATATAAGAACACTTCCCAAGGTGTCTTTATCGCCGGGTCTCTTTCAAATATAACTTTGATTTCTTCTTTGATATATCGGATCATAAAGATCTCCATTCACTGGTCGTCACTATTTCCATTTGATCGGAATCCTAACAATAAAAAAGCCCCTTGCATACACAAGAGACGGCATTACCGTGGTTCCACTCTAAATTGAAGCTCAAAGAACTTCCACTCACAACCTATAACGGCAGGTACCGTACAGCACTACTTGGACAAAGCCTTTTGCACTGTCTGCTCCCGATGGCACTTCACTGTCTCTCACACAAAAGGACTTTCAGCCAATGATCCTTTCTCTCTGCCTGTTCCAAACCAGCTACTCTATCGTTCTTCGCATTTGCATCATTTTTTTCTACTATATACTATCTGAAACCATCCGTCAACGCCTGTTCGTGTGTCCTCCATGTGTTTTTTTTCGTTTTAGACCCGTTAAAACTTTTCTATGCTTTACAGGCAAATGCCCCTATGTTAACATTGTATCAAGGCTATGTGAGTTGGATCACAAAGGAGAGATTATATGCAAAAAGAGTTAGAGCTAATGAAGAATCCCCCTACCGATGACCCAACCAAAAAAAATAAGACAGAGAAAACACTACAGGAATTGTCCGACATGGACATGAACAAAGCATCTATTATTATGTATCTTCAATCCTAACGGCTGACTTCAGCCGTTTTTCTTTTACTTCCTAGTAATACTTGAATACTTAGGACTCACAATTATGAACCTGTCTATCAACGATTCCAACCAACTATTGGGTGTCTTCCCCATAAGCACGTTCCACCAAAGTCCTTACATCCTGGCCATAGACACAAGCCAACACTCGGCTAAGGATTTCTTCCCAGCGCTTTTTCTCCATTCGACTAATTGCCCATCTCATCTTTGGAATCATCTCACCGTCCATATCAATCTGATTGACGCCCATAGCCATCCATAGCGGCACCATCTGAGGTTCTTTAACCATATCGCCGGTGATGGCTACATTGGCACCTGCTTCTTGACACACTTTTACAACAGAATGGACCATCTTTATGACACCTGGATTATATATATCATAGAGGGCGGATACCGCTTGACAATGACGGTCAATTCCTAATGAGAATTGGAGTAAATTCGTTGTGTTAATTATGAAGAAATCAACTTCTGGAATAAACCCTTCTATCATCATTGCCACCGCAGGCGTATCAATCATCATGCCTATTTCAAGTGACGGATCATAAAAGTCGTCCTGTTCTTGAAGCTTCATCTTTGCTTCTTCACAGGCTTCTTTCACCATTCTTAGTTCCTCTAGTGACCCCACCATAGGTAGCACAACCTTCATAGGACCCATAGGACTCGTCTTATATAATGCCATCAGTTGCTGAACAAACATATCTTTTTCCTGTAAAGATATTCGAATACCCCTTGGACCCATCAAAGGATTCTTCACATCAGGCATATGGATGAAAGGCATACTGTTGTCTGCATGGCAAGTCATGGTTCTAAATACCACCGGTTTGCCCTTGGCTTTAGCGACAACCTCCGTATAGGTGACGAACTGAGCGTCTGAGCTCGGTGCACTTTCCCGTCCCAAATAAAGAAACTCCGTGGAAACCAGCCCAAGACCTTCTGCACCATTGGCAATGGCAGTATCTATTTGAGACATATTATCAACAGTTGCACCCAATTCAAAGGAGTGCCCATCTTCGGTCCTTGTAGCCTCATATATGAATTGCTCATAGACATCCGTCATCGCCTGAACGTGGTTGATTTTATTGCTGTATTCTGCTTTCAATTCCTCATCTGGATTGATAATGACAGAACCGTCGGTAGCATCAATTATGACTTCTACTGCATTAGATGCAGCCTCCATAAGTCCTTGAACATCCACAATGACAGGCACATTCAAATGACCAGCCTCCAAGTAATTCTTAAGGCTAGCACTGCTCGTTTCAACCACAATACCTAAAATGTGACCTTGTTCCACATGAATCAAGTCCCCACTTTGGAGTTCATTTGCCAAAACTATGACTGGCCCTTTAATATCATCTTTCTCAGAAATTGCCACCTGTAATAGCTCATTTATAATCTGTTCTGCAATGAATTTAATGCTCTCTGATTTTTTCTTCAAAAAGTCATCCGCCACACGATCGAACATATTAGCGTACTTTTTTTTCACTTCATTCAGTATGTACTCTGCATTAACTTGTTGTTCCTGGATTTCCTTACGCACCTGGCCCAATAGAATGGATCCGTTAAAAACACCCAGGTGCCTGTTGAAAATCTCTGCTTCTTCCTCACCAAGAAGATTCATCGCTTGATCATACTTAGCCTCTATAGATAATCTACAATTCTCTGCAGCATTATTAAACCTAATCAACTCATCTTCAATGTTGTTGACGGTTTTTTGAATAATCTCTATATCTGTATCCTTCTTTATGAATACCTTACCGATGGCAATGCCGTCTGTCACAGCTGTACCATGTAACATCTTCTTGCCTCCTTTTACTGCAGTTGTCCGATGAAATAAGCGGCATCATCAGCATACCCGGAATCAGGATACTCATCAACAACCTGTTGAAAGTAAGTGACTGCCGTTGCTGTATCGCCCATTTTCTGATAGGAACGAGCAATAAAATATAAACTCCTTGATGAGTAATCCGCATCTTTCACATATCTGAACGAAGTACTAAGAAGCTCTATTGCCTCTTCAAACCTATTGTAGCTGTATGCTGTATACCCACTGTTATGTGCCGACCTGGCAACTTCAGGATAAACTTTATCTTTCATTGATTCATAAATGGCATTGGCATCAGCAGAAAGTAAGGCTGCGTCCACAGCATACAACTGCATTGCTGATTCAGAATCATTACCATCAACCATAAGGTTGGCTGCGGCCAGTATCTTAAGAGTTTCTTGAAGTGCATCCTCTTGTTCTTTTGCATCTTCGGCTGCAACATTGCCTGCTTGTGTCACCGTAGCTATGGACGTTTCAAGAGAAGCCACTTCCTCTTCCAAAGTCTTGATTGTGCTGTCTGCCTCGGTCATCTGAGCACTCATCTCATTGATGGTCGAGTTCTTTTCCTCCAGGCGTCCTGGCATGACCATAAAGCCCATGATCGAAAGACCAACTACCGCACCTACAGCCATAGCAACAAACTGGAATAAAGCATTGCTGACTTTTGTGTTAAGGGGTCTTGGCATAAGAGACACTTTCTTAGCATTCTCCTTGACTTCTTCTTCAAAGTCTTCTCCAGTCACTGCATCCTCATGAAGGCTATACATGTACTTATGGGCAACATAATTGCTGGTATCTATCTTCAACACTTTTGCAAGGATCTTTTGAGCCTTGTCCGTATGCCCCTCTTTGATATAACAAAGAGCCAGCAAAAGATAAGCCTTAACAAACTTCGGATTAAGAGAAACGACTTTTTTCAACTGGATGACTGCCAAATCGTGGCTGTTTTGATGCACATAAGCCAAAGCCTGGTTATATTTCTTAATAGCGTTATCCAGCTTGTCCAGATAACTTGGATTGTCCTGAACCTGCTTCAAAAAGTAAAGCGCTTCGTTATCAGAAGCCTTCAAATTCTTTGAAATAACCCATTGTCTAAGGGCCGGAACGGTCTCACCAATCTCCAAATAGACCAATCCCAGTAAATTTCTTGCATCTGTGTTATATTTGTTGAGTTTAACACTTCTGTTTAGCAATTCTATCGCTGCACTCATATCCCGGACTTCTGCTTTTTTTAGTCCTTGGTTATATAGCGTCTTCGAACCGATCAGAATCTGTTCGTAAACGACCGCTTTATTATCGCATTGAGTACAGTAATGGTTTGCATCCAGAGGCCCGGCACATTTCGGACATAAGTTCGACATCGTAGCCTCCTTCATTAATCTTCTTTTTTAAGTTCTGTGATCAGTTCATTCAAAATCTCTGTCATATCTTTCGTATCATATGCATATATGGCTTCCTCTGCCTGTTCTACTTCCAGACAAGGGGTGAATTTTTTTACTTCTTCATCAAAATTAATCACTGTCTCTTCCTCCTGTGTATGCCATGAGTTCCCCTACCAGATATAATGAACCTACTGCACCGACCACATCGGTCTGGTTATCGCCTATTCTTTTGTTGAGGAAACTCGCAAGATCGCTAACTTCAATCACATCATTAAAGCCTAATAATTCAAAGGTTGCCGCCAAGGCATCAAAAGTTAAAGCTCTGGCAATCGGCAACTTGTAAAGATAGATATTCCTTAGATTGTTAACCCCAAGTAGAATCTGACATAGCCTTTCGTAGTCTTTGTCCCCCATACAAGAGAAAAGTATATCCACCTTGCTGTGATTCTCATAAAGGTTCATATGCTCAACAAACTGTTCCAATCCTGCCACATTATGTCCCCCATCAACAAGGAGCCACGGGTATATATAAGACATACGCCCTGGCCAGACAGCCTTACGTAATCCCTCACGCACCTTATCAGGTTCAACTGAGTGCCTGGACTTCAATGCATGGACAGCCTCGACAGCAAGTGCCGCATTGTTAAGCTGATAATCTGCTGACATATTTAGCCTAAGACTATCATAATAATAATACTGGGTATTAAGAGAAAAATCAATGGTCTCCTTAGTCCTGCCGGCAACATTGCCATTAAAATGATCCACAAACGTTAATTCATTACTATTTGCTTCCGCTATGCCCCGAATAATCTTCTCTACCGAAGGAGACGAACTCCAAGCGATTGTAGGCACATTCCCCCTGATGATAGATGCCTTTTCACTGGCCACCTGCTCTATCGTATCACCAAGTACTTGAGCATGATCCAAGCTGATTGGTGTGATAATATTAAGCCACCTATTCTCTAAAACATTGGTGGTATCATGACCGCCACCAATGCCAGCTTCCATGACCATAACGTCCACATCTTCATCTTTGAAATACATTAAGGCCATTAAGAACATCATCTCAAAAAAAGTGGCGTTGTTTCCACCATTTTTAATGTACCCATTTAGAACATTTGATAAGACCTCATAATTCTTCAGGGCATTATCTTCTGACATCTTTTGGCCATCCACCGTCATGCGCTCTCTAAAATCAATCAGGTGGGGTGATGTAAAACGTCCAACTTTCAGCCCATGAGCCTGTATCATCTCAGTTACCATGGTTGCAACTGACCCTTTGCCATTTGTGCCGACTATATGAATCATCGGAATTTCATCCCTATAGCCAAGTCCTGACATTAAAGCCTTTACCGTGACAAATTCCGCATCTTTTCTGAATCTTGGCCACTGAAGTAAATGTTCTTCCAGTGATTTATAGTTATTTATCCATTCTTCCATAGCTAAATTACTCCTAGCTTTATTCATGTTCATATTTTGTTCATTTTTTTGCCTAGCAATTGCCATTGATTTTTCACATTAACCACATACTCCAGTTGTATACTAGGTACATACCTAAAATATTTATCGACAGCGAATGCTGTCATATCCGTATTAAAGAAATTTCTTATTAAATCAAAAGGAGTGATTTTTTGATGAATGACAATAATAACTACTATAACAATTTTCCAGAAGAAAATACAGTCGTGGAACCATCTATTGAAACAACTTGTTCTCCTGAAGTTTCCACCGTTTCATCCAATGGTGGATTTAACCCAAAACCTCCAAAACGAAAATGGTATGTAAGGTTTGCCGCATACATGGTCATATTGACTTTCGTCAGCGGTTTTACCTTTGGCGCCGGTTATCTGACGGCATCCTATTATGGCACTTCCCTGCCAGGAATGTCTAATCAGCCAACCGCCTCCACAACTTCAACAACTGAACTGAGTAAAGATGAAGGTATAAGCATCACCCAAGTACAAGGTGTGGTGACTAATAACGCTTCCGGTTCTACTATTGCTACCATTGCACAAGAAGTCAGCCCTGCTATCGTAACCATAGGTAGTTATTCATCTCAAATGTCCTATGGCTATCTAGAAAGCTATGATGACTATTACAGTGGAACAGGCTCTGGCATCATCTTTCAGGTCAACGAAGATGAACTTCTAATTGTCACAAACTATCACGTTATAGAAGGTGCCACGAAACTTGAAGTGATCTTCAGCAATAGTGCAACCATCGAGGCTGAAACACTTGGCTATAATTCTTTGAACGACATCGCTGTATTGTCTGTACCTTTGGATGAGGTGAATGAGAATGTTGACAATATCGTCATAGCAACTTTTGCTGATTCAGATGATGTTGTTGTCGGTGAATTGGCTGTGGCTATCGGGAACCCTCTTGGTGCAGAATATGCCCTTACCGTAACAGCTGGCATTATCAGTGCTACAGGTCGTGATATTGCGATAGACGAAAATACAACTCAGGTCAACTTGCTTCAAACAGACGCTGCCATCAATCCCGGCAACAGCGGTGGTGCTCTACTCAATAACGAAGGGCAAGTCATAGGCATCAACAGTGCCAAGTATGTGGACGAAAGTGTTGAAGGCATTGGGTTTGCCATTCCAAGCAACGATGCCCAAGTCAGCATCGATGAGATTCTTGAATCCCGTTCGGGAAGTGATGTAGCTTATGAACTGGCAGATGACCGCGCTTTTCTCGGTGTAGGCATCATGGATATCAATGCGACCATCAACGCAGAGACAGGAATGACCTTCGGTGTGTACATCACAGAAGTCTATCCAGGCAGTGGTGCAGATGAATCGGGCATTCAGGCCGGTGACATCATTTATGGCATCAACGGTGACCGTATTCAGAATGTACAAGAACTATTCATCTTACTAGATAGTGCCTCAGTAGGTGACACCTTAGTCATTGAACTAGTCCGTGACAATCAATTATTACAAGTGGAAGCACCATTATACAGCTATAAGGAAGTCATGGAGCAACAGAACTAATCAAGTCAAACGAACAGCCGGTCCTATACAGGTCCGGCTGTTCGTTTGAATAACAACATTTCTTAGTTAGTACTTTTCTTCTGTATCCTCACTAATTTCTTCGGCAACATCGGCAGCACCATCAGCTTCTTCATCTACAACTTCTTGAGCTGCTTCTTCTGCTTCTTCCACTGTTTCAGTTGCCGCTTCTACTGCCTCTTCTTTCACTTCTTCATAATCAACATCAACCACTTCATCATCACTGTTGATTTCTTCCATTTTTTCTTTTTCTTCTTCAAGAATCTTAGCAATCTTAAGCTCCAAGTCCGCAACTTTTGCCTCAGCATCACTCACCTCTGTAATCAAAGTTTCAACAGAAGCAATCTCAAAGACACCATCTTTGCCATCTTCATATACTTTTTCACCGATGGACATAATAAGATCTTTCTTCTTTTTGTTGATGGTACTGATCTCTGATTTCAGCTTATTGGTCTCAATTAAAGTGTTGGATTTGGCGCTGACAATCTTCGTCCCTTTGTCCAATCCCTTTTTTAGTTTGTTAAAAAAATCTGCCATACTAAATACCTCCTTATTTTTTTAAAGCAATCTCCCACTATTCAGAGTAAGTCTGCTTTGTTATAAAGTTCTTAAGAATTCCATTGTTTTGAATGTGTGATTCAAGTTATAATCAACAAACCTCGTCATAATTCGCTCGAATTCATACAATTCTCTGTCAGCCAACTCAAACCTGTAAACTTCTTTTAATGGTTGACTCAAGATATAATTCATTGCATAGACTGTAGCATCCGTTGTCTGTATCCGATCTGTTGCTAACTGACCATGAACCTTACACAGAGTACCTCCCGCTTGGGCGCTGAAATAAAAACTCTCTTTGTGGCATTCGACACACTTAGTCAGCCATGGGGTAAACCCAATAATACTCATTGCTCTAAGTTCAAAAATTCTGATAGCCAAGCTGGTCTTGATGCGCTTTCTATCCAATGCCAGAAGAGAAATGAGAAGCCAATGCATAAGCATCACATTTTCCTCCTCTTCACGGGCAACATAGTCAACAAATTCAAGCATATACATACCAATTGTCATTTCTTCCATATCACTACGCAAATGATGAAAGGCTTCAATCAATTGTGCCTGATAGACATTATAACTGCTGCGTCCCTGCGAAAGGACAAATTCACCGTAAGCAAAGACCTGTGTCATAGCTAGCATTTTGCTGTTAGCACGCCTGGCACCTTTGACAAAAGCAGTAACCTTCCCTTGCTCCTTGGTTAGGATAATCAACCTTTTATCATAATCGCCAATAGGCATTTCATGAAGGACAATGCCCTTCGTTTTAATCTGTTTTCCCATAAGTTCATTATAACATACTCTGGCATAATGACTATCCATATCCATCACTGTTAATCAGAATCTAATCAAGGTATAATGATAGGTATAGATTAAATAGTGCACACAGGACTAAATGCAACACTAAACAGCAGATATGAAGGGGCCAGCTTATGAACACAATAAGATACTTCTTTTTTCATTCTATGAAACCACTTCTTAAAACCTTCTTTTTCATTAGGTACGGCTTTAGAACCATTAACAATCCACTAAAAGGTGTCAACGGTCCCTACCTTGTCATCGGTCATCATGTTATGTCAGAGGATCCTCTTTTTGTCTTATGTGGCTCCAGGCAGTTGATTCACTTTTTGGCAGCCGATGCCAATATGGATACGCCATGGAAACGTATCCTTTTTAATGCCATGGGCATGATTCCTTTCAAGAAGAGAAAGTCTGATATAAAAGCCATACGACACCTATCAAGGCTTATCAAAGAAAATCAAGCCATAGGTTTATTTCCCGAAGGTGGACGTACCTGGGATGGTGCCACAGAGACACCTATCCCATCAACAGCCAAGCTGATAAAAATGCTGGGTGTCGATGTCTATATTACATTCTATCGAGGGGGTTATTTAACCAGCCCCAGATGGGCAGACCACAATAGAAAGGGCAGAATCCACTTTGATGGCTATCAGTTGTTCAGCCATGAAGATCTAAAAGAAAAAAGCACGTCTGATATATTCAACGTATTGTCAGAAGCCTTGTGCCATAACGATTATGAATGGCAACATAAGCATATGATCCCTTTCAAAGGCACCAATAAGGCCAGTGGCATTGCCCGCATCCTATACAAGTGTCCTGCCTGCAATAAGGATCAGCACTTTGTCACTTCCGGCGATGATTTCACTTGTTCTTCCTGTAATGAAACCTATACGATTAATACATACGGCTTCATAGAAGGCAACACCCCCTATGAGAATACAGTTGATTGGGTCAAGTGGCAACGGTCACACTTGCCTAAGCTGATAGATTCTCTCCAACAGATTGAACTGAATGACATCATCTATGAAACAAGACATAGCAAGACGAAAGAACGAAAAATATATCCCCACTGCAATGTTAATATCACCAACGATGGCCTTCTTATTACTGCAGCATCTTACAGAAAACACCTCTCAATCAAAGACACTTTTGGCTTTAGCTTTACTTTAAAAGATCTCTTTGAATTTTATACCAACGATTACAAACATCGCTTAATCATAAACCCTACCAAACACCCATCCAACTTATTGATCATCGACATTTGCGAACAGTTAAAGGAGAATTCACTCAATGAATAACGACTGGAACTACGCTCTTTACTTTTGCTACCTCTTCTTTTTTATGGCCATCGCCAAACTGATCAAAGAGAAAACAGGTTTATTCAGAAGCATCATCGTTCCTACAGCACTGATGGCCGGCTTCATCGGATTGCTGTCTGGACCGGATGTCCTGGCACTGATTGATTACGACCAACAGTTTTTTTCCTCCATCGTCTACCACTTCATGGGTATTGGATTTATAGGCCTTACCTTGGCTAGCTCCAACGAGAAACAAGGTCGTGATTCTGTCAATTCAGGCCTATTCATTGTCTCATCCTATGTATTTCAGGGCATTGTTGGTATGTCGATTCTTTTAATTGGCATGATCACCACAACACCGTCTGTCTTTCCAGGTCTTGGCCTTATACTCCCCCTTGCCTACGGACAGGGACCAGGCTTTGCCTCTTCCATTGGCGGTTCCTGGGACGAGGTACTTACTCTAGGTTATATACAGCAGTACGGTTTGACTTTAGCCACTTCCGGTTTTTTAACAGGCGGTATTGTGGGTATCGTGCTTCTGAATTACTATGTAAAAAAATATAACCTACCAGTCAACCGTCTAAAACATCTTAAAGGCCTGGAAAATAAGTCCATCACTTTCACAAACGTGACGGAAATCAACTTTTTTGATACATTAACGGTGCAAGTCGCTTTAATCGCAATAGTGTATCTGATCACTTATAACGTCATGAAATATACCATTGATCTATTGGGTTATCTAGGCGATGTTGGTACCACCATCGCTAGTTTAGTTAAGGGGTTCAACTTCCTGTTTGGAATTATGATGGCACTATTGGTGAAAAAAATGATGGGAATACTTGATAAAAAGAATCACAGAGCCTCAGCCCTCATCGATAACTTCACAATGCAAAATGTAACCTCCTTTTCCTTCAACATCATGATCACAGCTTCTGTCATGGCCATATCCATCAGTGCCATAAAAGATTATTGGCAACTGCTTCTAATCATGAGTATCAGCGGTGCTATAGCCACTTTATGGTTCGTCACCTACATAGGACGTAAAGTATTTCGTCAACACACCGAGAACTATATTCTCGCCATGTTCGGGATGATGACAGGCACCGCCTCAACAGGCCTCGCCTTACTAAGAGGCGTGGACCCAAACCTAGAGACAGACGTAGCAAAAAACCTAGTCCTTGGCTCCGCCTTAGCTACCCCAATGGCCCTCCCCCTAATGGCCCTACTAGCCATCCCAATCCTAGGCTACACCGACCAGCGGCCCCTCCTATACTGGCTAACCTTCGCAGCCCTAATCCTATACCTAGCCATAGTCCTATCCATAGCCCTATACCGAAACAGAACCAAAACAGATCAACATTAATCCTCTAATTACAAAGCACCCAGCGCCTAGCACGAGGATAGATCGGATGTTCATCAGGAAACGAGTTCTCGAGCATATTTCTCGAATGTCCGAGGCTTTGGATGAATAGCCGATTCAACCTCGTTCGACCCACAATCCTATAACACCCGAAACCGAGCACGAAGCCGGATCGGATGTTCATCACGAAACGAGTTCTCGAGCATATTTCTCGAATGTCCGAGGCTTTGGATGAATAGCCGATTCAACCTCGTTCGACCCACAATCCTATAACACCCGAAACCGAGCACGAAGCCGGATCGGATGTTCATCACGAAACGAGTTCTCGAGCATATTTCTCGAATGTCCGAGGCTTCGGATGAATAGCCGATCCGGCTTCGTGCGACAGTATCCTGACCATCAATCATCTTTACGAATCCTCTTATCCAAGAGCGCCGCCCTCTTAATCATCCCGTACCCAAACTTATTCCGTATCTCATCCACCATATGATCCACTTCCGGCCGATCAGGCTCAGTCTCCATATCAAACAAGGACATTTGCTGCACAGCCTCATCTTCAAAGTTCGAAACTGTGATACCTATCAATCTCAGAGGCTGACCATTCCACCCCTCTTTCACCAATGCTACAGCCGTCTCATAAATCACTTCCGTATGATGAGTCGGCGCTTCCAATGTCGTTCCTCTTGTATTCACCTTAAAATTACTATATTTCAGTTTTATCGTTATCGTTCTTCCGCTCTGCATATGTTTTCTGAGGCGATAGCCCACTTTGTCCGCTAAAAGTAATAACTCTTCTTTTACCGCGTCCAGCTCAGTGATATCCTTGGCATAAGTCAATTCATTACCGACACTCTTAGCAGGTTCTCTTTCAACATTAACACAGTCAGAAGCAATCCCTCTTGCCTTCTTTTGCATAGAGGTTGCCCCATTATAACCAAACCGCTCAATCAATTGACCTGCATCATATCTTGCTAAATCACCTATGGTCAGTATCCCCAACGCTTCCAGCTTAGGGACAGTCTTTTTACCGATACCATGTAATTCACCTACCCTAAGTGGCCATAACTTCGCTTCTATCTCATCCTCAAAGATCGTTGTAATACCCATAGGTTTCTTAAAGTCTGAACCCATTTTTGCCAGTAGTTTGTTATGGGCGATACCGATTGAGCAGGGTAAGTCAAGTTCCTTTAGAATCCGCGTCTGAATGGCTTCAGCACAATCAAGGTAATGACCGAATAGATGCTCTGTCCCTGTCATGTCCAAATATGCCTCATCGATGGATGCCTGCTGTTTAACCGGGGTATAATCATCGAATATCGCCATGACTTTCTTTGACATCTCACTATACAGTCCATAGGTGGATTTTATCAGCAAGGCATCCGGACATAGACGCATAGCCTCTTTCACCAACATCGTCGTATATACGCCATATGCTTTGGCATCATAAGAGGCTGCCAGAACAATACCTCTTCTGGATTCAGGATCACCACCGACAATCAAGGGTTTTTCTTTTAATTTTGGGTTATGGGCTTGCTCACACGATGCGAAAAAGGAATTCATATCAATGTGAAAAATAATTCGTTCTTTCATAAGCAGATTATACCACAAAAAGAGACCGCCTTAGCGGTCTCTAATGCTTCCTTGTAATAAATTGTATATCTTATAGTCCCTTTACTCAACTGGTACTGTCCAACCATAGATATCGGTCAATTTACCACTTTGAACACCTGTTATGGTATCATACAACTTTTGAGCCATCGTACCGATTTCATTATTGTTCACAGTAATCTTCCTGCCTTGCCAATCCAATAGACCTACCGGAGAAATAACAGCTGCAGTACCTGTGCCGAACACCTCTTCAAGGGTGCCTTCTGTATGGGCATCGAAAATCTCTTGGATCGTAATCTTTCGTTCCTCAACAGCTTCTCCCCATTCTTTGAGAAGTTCAATGACTGAGTCACGTGTCACCCCTGGAAGAATACTGCCCTCCAAAGATGGCGTAACAACCTTACCGTTGATTTTAAAGAAGACGTTCATTGTTCCAACTTCTTCCACATACTTACGTTCAATACCGTCAAGCCAAAGCACCTGAGTATAACCCTTCTCTTTAGCCTTCACCTGCGCTTTCAAGCTAGCGGCATAATTAGCACCGGTCTTAGCAAATCCGACACCTCCCGGCACAGCACGTACATATTCATCTTCAACCCAGATTTTCACAGGATTGATACCTTCTTTATAGTATGCCCCTACCGGTGATAAGATAATCATCAACTTATAGGTAGATGCAGGTCTAACACCTAGGAAAGGATCTGTCGCTATGATGAAAGGCCTTATATAAAGGGAAGTGCCATCGGCATCAGGTACCCAGTCCCGCTCAACATCCACCAGTCGTATGATTGCTTCTAGCAACTTGTCTTCATCCACTTTCGGAATGCAGATACGTTCGTTGGTCACGTTGGTTCGTTGAATATTCTTTTCGGGTCTGAAAAGCTGCACCTTCCCATTGCTTTTATAAGCTTTTAAGCCTTCAAACATTTCTTGCCCATAGTGAAAGACCATAGCTGATGGTGAAAGGGTAATGTTCTGATAGGGTACGATTCTTGGGTCATACCACCCTTTCCCTTCTTCATAGTCCCAAATGAACATGTGATCTGTAAAGACAGTTCCAAAGCCAAGGTTTCCTTGATCCGGTTTCTCTTTGAGGGTCGTGGCGCGTTCCAAACGTATATCCATGGTGATATCCCTTCTCTTTCTATAAAATATTACACCTATTATAACATGACCAGACATATTTTCAACCGATAATTCCCCGGTAAAAACAGGCACTTTCAAGGATTTTTCCGTGTTGTTTTTATCGTATACATGGTGCCGCGAGACTTTATCAAACACCATCAAATGTACATTATTTAAAAATAATGATGAGAGACTATTCAATCACGACCATTTTTCCGATATAATTTATATAAGCTTATGTATTGTGTACCGGAGCAAATATGGTTTAGGTATCAAATACTTATTAAGCTAAAAAAGAAATGGAGTGATATATATGAGTTACTGGCCAGACCAAGACCACACCGATAGAAGACAAGATAACAGACGTACTGGACCTGATACTTTCTCAAAGTATGTGCGTTTTGCCAGTTTTCTGAGCTGGATGTTCCTCATTATCTCCGCCATGCTTGCAGATGCGGCTTATCCCTCAGAGTTCAACATATATGTCCTTGATCGTAAATGGGGGAAAAACAGCACTGTTTTTTTTCGTGAGAGCTATATGATCGCGGCTTTTATTTTTTGTGTCCTTACCTTCTTCTTTGTTGTCATATCCCTGATCATAGATGGTCGCAGACAAAAAAGAAAATCCGACCACTTCAGTTATGCACTTATATCAGCACTGATTGCTGATATACTGGGACTGGCCTATTTCTTGTATTATTTCATTAGCTAAACCTTAATCTTAGCATCTATTTTAATACTTACAGTTAACCGACAAGAAAAGGGACTTCCCCTCGTTATGAGCTCCGCACATATTTCTGACTGTTTCATAATAGAATACCCATAGAGCAAATGAACAAGCTTCAGATTCTTATGCTGATTTCAAAGTACTTTACTGTAAAAAAAACAAAAAGGATGATTCTACCAAGGTTTCTTAGTAGGAATCATCCTTTATTATATCTAAATATCTGCTATTTCTAGGCACACATAAGCACTTCGACTTGATTCTTATCAATCAATGATAGACCTTAAGATTCTACTTGCATCAAATGCAAGCCATACTTCTTAGCATATGCCTCTTCTATATACACTTCAATATAGGTCCCATCGTTCACGTATTCTTCCTCCACAATCTGTCCAAATGATCGAACCTTCTGTAGAATCTGTCCCTGGGCGTAAGGAATGACAATCTTAAGATGCAGCTGTCCTTCCTGAAGTTTGTTCTCCACTTCTGCCAAGAAAGCTTCAACACCTCTCCCTGTCTTTGCAGAAATCTGCAAATTCAGATACGCACTTGTATCTCTAATGCTGTCATCTGACTCAGGTAAATCCGTTTTGTTCAGCAACGTTAACATGGGCTTGTCATCTCCCCCAAGTTCCCTTAGTGTTTCATGTACTACCTCGATATGCTTCATGGCATCCGGGTTCGTACTGTCAACAACATGAATCAGCATATCCGCATACAACACCTCTTCCAGTGTTGACTTAAACGCCTCCACAATTTGGTGGGGCAACTTACGTATAAAGCCGACTGTATCGACCATCAAGACTTCTTTGCCTTCTGGCAAAAGCAAGTTTCTTGTGGTGGGATCCAACGTTGCAAACAGCATATCCTCCTGAAGGACCCCAGCATCGGTCAGATAGTTAAGAAGGGTCGACTTGCCTGCATTGGTATAGCCTACGATAGCAAGTATTGGCTTACCTTGCTTGGCTCTACCCGTCCGTAAAAGGTTCCTGCTGCTATGAACTTTTTCCAGCTCTTCTTTCAGTATGCCAATACGCCTTCTAACATGGCGTCGGTCCGTTTCGAGCTTTGTCTCTCCCGGACCTCTAGTTCCAATACCTGCTCCCAGCCTGGACATGGATTTACCAAGGCCACTGAGCCTTGAAAGCCTATACCGTTGTTGGGCCATCTCCACTTGGAGCTTACCTTCACGGGTATGGGCGTGTCCTGCAAATATATCCATAATCAAGATTGGACGGTCAATGACTTTCACCCCAAGCATATCAGAGAGATTACTCATCTGAGCTGGCGACAGTTCATCATCACAGATCACCACATCAACGTCGTATTGGCGGACAATATCCAGTAGTTCTTCCACTTTACCCTTACCAAAATAAGTTCCCGGTTGAGGTTTATCACGATTCTGAATCACTTTTACGATGGTCTCGGCACCAGCGGTTCTTGCAAGCTCCTCTAATTCATCAATAGAATTTTCAACTTCCTGTTCCATATTCTGAGGGGCTATGGCAATCAATACTGCCAGCTCCTTTTTTGGTTCATTCAAATTTTGTTCCATATATCATACCTGCCTTTTCCTAATGCGTCTGACCCACAGACCCATTAACGATAATGTTCTTCAATAAATGCTATTTCTTTGACGGCACCTTCATGAGTAGAATCATTTTTAATCACTTCCTTTAGCAGGTCATAGGCTTTGTCGTAATCTCCTAAAGATTCATAGGACAATGCCATATTATACTGAGCATCTAAATAGGTTGGGTATTTTATCAAAATCTGTGCAAAGGTATCAATGGCCATATTCGAATCACCTGAAGCTTCATAGCTCAATGCTAGCTCCATCATACCATACACATTATCCGGCATCTGTTCAAGGTAGTTTAGTGCTGCCTCTATAGCGCCTTCAAAGTCACCAATAGCTCTATAAGCAGGACTTTGAAGCAGATACCCCTCATAGTCTTCATACTGAACCGCCATGCCATATTGCATAAGGGCATCTGTGTATAAATTTTGAGCCATATAAGCATCACCAAGATCCATATAAAGGGTACTGTAAGATGACCATATGGCCAAACCGTCCTCTACTGTTCTTTTAACGTTATCGTAATTCCCAAGGGCAAGCCAAATCTTTGCTTTTAGATCGTAGAACTGCGGGACATAACGATCAAGATCAAGGGCTGTATTCACATCAGACAACGCCCGATTATACTCGCCTTGAAGATAAAAAATATTCCCCCTGTTCCCATATGCATAGGCGTAGTCCTGATCCAGCTCAATAGCGGCTTCAAAACTCTCAATAGCTAAGTCATAGTCCCCTGTAGATCGATATAAAAGACCAATAGCATTGTGAAGTGAAGGGTCCATATCATACTCATTCGAAGCTTTCTTAAACACTGTCAACGCTTCATCATATTGGCCCACTTGGTTCAGTAAAGTCCCTAGATTCAAATAGGCATAATATAAACCTAAGGGCTGTTCAAAGCTATCTTTTTGAGCAATCGCTGTATAAAAATCAGCCATTGCACTGTCATACTCTTGAATATAGAGAGACACCGTCCCGCGATTCACATAAGCTTCCGGATTGACAGCTTCAAGTTCTATTGCTTTGTTCAAGTCGGCAAAGGCACTGTCATAGTCCCCTATCTCATAGTAGGCCATACCTCTGTTTGTATAGTAATCAGCAAAATCCGGTTGCTTCTCAATGCCCTCTGTCAACACATCAATCGCTTCACTATAGGACCCTTCAATGTAAAGGTCATATCCGGCATTATTCGTTTCTTCTACGGCATTGTTGTTGCAGGCCACCAAAAGCAATCCAGCAATCACTACCATCCATATCCACTGTTTCATATGTCTATCTGACTCCTATCTGTTTCCTGTATAAGCATAAACACTTTCAAGAGTATATCATAGAAGTTTCTTCAAACCTATTGACTAACTATTAAATTTCGACGTCCACACAACGTTCATTACAGACAAACCAATCCTCTTGCAAAATTAATTGCCATCCATTAATATTAACACAAGTATATTTTAAACAACGCACCTATTATTGCGTACCTTTCGCCAACCTTCCTGACAATACAAAGGACTCAAAATGACCCCTTCGAACAACCGTCGCATCAAAGCATGGATTGGCATTGCCCTCCTCGTGATACTATTCTTCCTTACCGTCGTCTTCTTAATCTCAGGCAATATACCACTCGCTGTAACCATGATGGCCTTCAACGGGCTGGTGTTGTTTATTCTTTACTTTTCCATGAGGTTTTCTCGTAACACCGAAGATGACAATAACGACACTGACAAACAATAACTTGGCATCATTGCACCTTGATAATAACTTTTCTGGTTCTTGGACCATCAAATTCGCATAGATAAATACCTTGCCAAGTACCCAGTACCAGTTGGCCATTCTCAACAATGATTTGCTCTGAGAAGCCCATCATACTGGACTTGATATGGGCTGCAGTGTTACCTTCAAAGTGTCTGTAACCATCTTCCCAGGGCACAATCTTATTCAGCTCCATTAACATATCACGTACTACATCGGGGTCCGCATTCTCGTTGATGGTCACTGCCGCAGTTGTGTGTGGTATGAATAAAGTACAGACACCACTCTTCACATTAGATTGTCTAACCACTTCACTGATCTTACTGCTGATATCCAACATCTGATCTTTTGCGGATGTTCTTATTTGTATGGTTGTCATACACATACCTCCTTCTATAGCCTATCACAATAAAGAACCAACCTTGTATGGTTGATTCTTCTTAAACTGTTTCTTCTTTATTCAAACTCCGACTTTACTTAACGCCTTTTCTGCTAAACATCATCTCACGAATCTTAGCTTCGTACCCTTGGTCACTTAGGCGACAGTAGACCTTACCTGTAAGCTCGTCAGGTAAATACTGTTGATCATAATAATGATTCGGATGGTTGTGAGGATAAATGTAATCAATACCGTGTCCCAAATCTTTGGCATTTTGATAGTGGGCGTCTTTTAAATGATTCGGTATACTCTTAACTTGAATATTCCTAACATCTTCCATCGCTTCAAATATGCCGAGAGAAGCATTGCTTTTTGGTGCTGTCGCAATATACTGCACTGCCTGAGAAAGAATAATCTGCGCCTCAGGCATGCCTATGAACTGTATAGCTTGTGCTGCAGCATTGGCAACAACCAAGGCTTGAGGATCCGCATTCCCGACATCTTCTGAAGCACATATCACCATTCGCCTGGCAATAAACTTAATATCTTCGCCGGCATAGAGCATCCTAGCTAAATAATACACAGCCGCATCAGGATCTGAGCCTCTCATACTCTTGATAAAGGCCGAGATCACATCATAATGATTATCACCATCTTTGTCATAGTTCAGCGCCCGCTTTTGAATACACTCCTGAGCCACTTCAAGATCAATGTGAATCATACCACCAAGAGGTTCTGTTGTTAATGCTCCCAACTCTATAGCGTTAAGAGCAACCCTGGCATCACCATTGGCAACATCTGAAATAAAGTCAAAAGCTTCGTCTGAAACCTGAAGCTTGTAGGAAGACAGTCCTTTTTCAGAGGTGACCGCTCTTTCTAACAGCTGACGTATTGCCACGGCGTCTAAGGGTTGTAACTGAAAAATTCTTGATCTTGAAACAAGGGCCTTATTAACTTCAAAATATGGGTTCTCTGTCGTAGCACCTATTAAAGTCACGGTGCCGTCTTCAACAAAAGGCAACAAAGCATCTTGCTGCGCCTTGTTGAATCGATGAATCTCATCTATAAAAAGAATGGTCTTCTTCATGGTCATGCCCAAGGCGCTTTTTGCTCCTTCAACCACTTCCTGAATGTCCTTCTTTCCCGCAACCGTCGCATTCAACTGTTTAAAATGAGATTTTGTCGTTCCTGCGATCACTTTTGCCAAGGTGGTCTTACCCGTTCCAGGTGGCCCATAGAATATAAGGGACCCCAACTTATCCGCTTTGATGGCTCGGTAAAGCAACTTCCCCTCACCAATGATATGAGATTGACCGACGACCTCTTCAATGGTCTCAGGTCTCATTCTTGCTGCCAAAGGGCTCTCATGAACCAATGTTCGTTCCCTGACCATATCAAATAAATCCATAACTGACTCCTATACTTGAATCATCCATTATCATCGATTGTGTAATATAAACTTTATTTCTATAAAACGGATTATAATGGATGGCTCTCTTTTTCAGCATCAATTATAGCATATCCTTAGGAGAACAGGCAAACATACGTTTCTATCCTTCTGTCAATTCTTCCATGCTACTTTTAGACACAGCCATCATAAAGGTAAAATTCTCCGTCTCCAGTTGTGCACCGATCTGATGGTAAAAATTAATGGCCTTACGATTCCACTTCAATACTTTCCATTCAATTCTAAAGCAGCCTTTTTCCATACTGATCTTTGTAATGGCATTCATAAGTTCTTTGCCATACCCTTGATTTCTGAACAGGGGTGTAATGTAGATATCTTCCAAATAAATAGACGGCTGACCAGCAAAACTTGGAAATGTAAAAAAATACAGTGCATATCCCACTGCATGGCCATCTACTTCTACAAGCAGGACTTCGGCAAACCCACTTTCAAATATATGTTCGACCAATGCTTCTTCTGTCAACTGCAGCATATCTGTTTTGCCCATATTGGCTGCAAACTCACGAATCAACTGCATCACTACTGTACTATCGTCTCTGTTAGCCCCTCGTATAACTAATTTTTCTGACATAGGTACTCCTTTCTGATAACCTTGATGTAATCAATATTAAAGAAATTCCCATTATAGCTAAATAACACAAAGGCCGCAGAACATTCATTCTGCGACCTCCTCGTCGTTCTATAGTCTATCATAACAGAATGATAAACATTTTCAAGCCTCTTTGCTGCTTTAAATGTTAAAATTTCTCATGATATCCTCAAGAGTATCACGTCTTCTGATCAGCTTGGCACTACCGTCTTCTGTAATCAACACCTCTGCTGGTCTAAGTCTGTTGTTGTAATTGGAAGCCATACAGTAACCATAAGCCCCTGCATCCATCACACCGATGACGTCCCCTTCGAAGATTTCAGGTAATAGTCTATCTTTCGCAATGATATCGCCACTTTCACAGATATTACCAACAATATTCACCTTCTCTGATTTCTCTGATTTGACATCTGACTCACGGTATATCTCAATATCGTGGTGACTATCATACATAACCGGACGCTTAAGAACATTGAAACCAAGGTCCGTACCAACATACTTTGTATCGTAATTTGTCTTTGTTACGTAGGCAGTCCCAAGAAGAACGCCTGATTCTGCAGAAATATATCTACCCGGTTCAATTTTGAACATGATCTCTTTGCCATATTCTTCAGCGAACTTATAGAAAACTTCATCCATCAACTTGCCCATCTTTACAAGATCAAGTCTCTCTTGACCAGCAAGCTTATTATATGGGATTCCGAAGCCGCCACCCATATCAATGAATTCAAGGGTATCAAAATTCCTGGCAATATCCAGTACAGATTGAGCCCCTTCAATATATTTATCACCTTCCATGAACAATGAACCGATATGCTGATTGATACCAACCAACGTCAGGTCATATTTCTCCAGAAGTTCTTTCACTTGTGGTACAAAGTTAGGATCCACACCAAACTTAGTCTTCTTTCCGCCTGTAACAACTTTCTCGTGATGGCCGGCACCAACGCCTGGATTGAAACGGATACAGATTTTGCCACCCATGTTGATCTTACCATACAGCTCAAGTTGTGACAAAGAATCCACACTGATCAATACATCACGGTCAATGGCAAATTGCATCTCCTCTGCTGAAACATTATTAGAGATATACAATATATCGGATGGATCGAACCCAGCAGTAAGTTCAAGATGAATCTCACCAGGAGACATAGCGTCCACTTTAAGACCTTCTTCTTTTGCAATCTTAACCAGAGTCAAGTTGCCATTTGCCTTTACTGAATAATTAACTGAAAAATTCGGGTAAGTAACAAGATTTTTCAATTCTCTACATCTTAATCTAAAAATCTCTTCACTATAAACGTAAAGTGGACTGCCGTAATTCTTTACAAGGTCAACTGGATTCTCACCTTTATAGTAGTTTGCTGCCTTTGTAATAGTATTGTGATAACTTAACATCTTAGGTCTCCTTTATCAAATCATTTCTTCCCTGAATGATTATTTATTTTCAATCAGTATTATTTCGTTAATGAATGCTTCTCTTATCAAATGTACCAAAGTGCTATTCTTACTGTATAGGCACTGCTTCAAGGTGCCAGCCAGAACTTCTTCTGTATCAGCAATCAACTTGACCGTAGAACCCACTTCAGAGAAATAGTGTTTAATGCCTGTATCTTCAAGAGGTCTCGGCGTCAATGTGACGACTTTAAGCCCTCTGGCTTCTGCTACTCTTAGTTCCTCTTCCACTTTGCTCAAAACCGAATTATCACAGGATAGATATATACGCAGCTTCGCCTGGGTGATGATATTCTTTAGTTTATCGACCACATGCTTGTCACCTTTTATGGTAATGTAAGGTTCTTGCTTAAATGCTGTAAAATCAAGCTGATCATCAATGATGCTCACATTAGACTCAAAATCCCGCCTTGCGTTAATCAGCAGTTCCTTCTTAGGTACAGGTATGTACTTGACCGAAGGTCCTTCCACAACATAAGCATACCCTTTATCTACCAAACTTGACAAGGCTGCGTAGGCATTTGATCTGGAAATACCTGATTGCTTGGCCGCTTCGTAACCTGTCATCTCGTTATGATGACATAATTCTATATATATAACAGCTTCCTGCTGAGTAAAACCTATCTTCTTTAATGCAGTGATGAGATCCATATCTTCTCCTAGTAGTACTTTATAGAACTACTATAGTTCAATTGATAATAAATGTCAAGCAAGAAAAGAGACTGTCTTTTCAGACAGTCCCTTTTACATTCATAAAGTGATAAGAAATTTTACAACTATTTCTTCAGACTTCCAAGACGTTCTTGAACCTGAGCCATCATCTGCTCATAGTTGTCTTTCTTCTCACGTTCAGCTTGTATGACACTCTCAGGCGCTTTACCTACAAACCCCTGATTGTTCAACTTACCATTAACTCTGGCCAATTCTTTTTCCAACTTCTTCACTTCGCCTTCAAGACGTGTGATTTCCTTCTCTATATCCACCAATTCACTGAACGGCATATAGATGGTCGCGTTTGGAATAACAACAGAAACGGCATCATCATCGATACCTTCCTTATGGTGTTGAATCAACACTTCGCTGGCATAACCAAGTGTCGCAAAGAAGACACGCCCTTCTTCAAAGACTGTTTGAATCTCTGGATCCTCAGAGACAACAAAGACTTTCGCTTTCTTTGAAGGCGGCACATTCATATCAGCACGAATCTGACGAATGTTTCGTACCGCTTCCTTAATAATGTTGATGGCTGTTTCTTCATCAGCAAAATGCCATTCTTCTTTATACAACGGCCAGTCGGATATCATAATAGAAGGTTCATCTGCCTGTAAGTTCTGGAATATTTCCTCTGTAATAAACGGCATATATGGATGCAGCATCTTCATGGATTGAATTAATACAGTTTTAAGTGTCCATAAAGCTGCATTCTTTGTAGCATCCTCATCGTTGTATAGACGCGGCTTCACCATCTCGATGTACCAGTCACAGAACTCTTCCCAAATGAAGTCTGTCAACTTTTGAACAGCGATACCGAAGTCATAACGATCCATCGCCTCTGTCACATCTTTAGCCAATGTGTTCACTTTGGATAGTATCCACTTATCCGCTGGCGTCAACTCATCTGCTCCGGCTTCTGTTACAATCTTGTCCTCAAGGTTCATCATAATGAATCTTGAGGCATTCCAAATCTTATTACCAAAGTTACGACTTGCTTCAACACGTTCCTGATAATATCTCATGTCGTTACCTGGGGCGTTACCTGTCACCAAAGTCAACCTCAATGGATCGGCACCGAATTCATTGATAACTTCCAGTGGATCGATACCGTTTCCAAGACTCTTGCTCATTTTACGTCCCTGTGAATCACGTACAAGACCATGGATAACAACTGTATCAAAAGGCAGCTTCCCTGTGAACTCAAGACCTGAGAAGACCATACGGATAACCCAGAAGAATATGATGTCATAGCCGGTTACCAGCGTATTGGTAGGATAGAAGTAATCCATCTCCGCCGTATTCTCCGGCCAGCCCAATGTAGAGAACGGCCATAACGCTGAGGAGAACCAAGTATCCAGTGAATCCTCGTCTTGATGCAGTTTGGTTGAACCACATTTCTTACAACTCTCCGGCACACTCTTACTGATGGTGATCTCACCACAGGCTTCACAATAGTACGCAGGAATTCTATGGCCCCACCATAACTGTCTGGATATACACCAGTCGTGAATGTTCTCAAGCCAATTCATGTAGATCTTACCATAACGTTCCGGAACGAACTTAAGCTCACCAGACTGGAACTTTTCAATGGCTGGCTTAGCAAGTTCTGCCATCTTTACAAACCACTGGGTCTTAATCAACGGTTCTACAACAGTTCCACAACGGTCGTGAGTACCGACGTTATGAGAATGGTCCTCCACCTTAACAAGAAAGCCTTCTGCGTCAAGATCCGCAACCAATGCCTTACGACATTCATAACGATCCATGCCTTCATACTTGCCACCATTAGCGTTAATGGATCCGTTATCGTTCATAACATTAATCTGTGGTAGGTTATGACGCTCACCAACTTCAAAGTCATTAGGATCATGGGCTGGTGTGATTTTTACGCAACCAGTACCGAACTCTTTATCTACGTAAGTGTCAGCAATGACAGGTATCTCTCTACCGACAATCGGAAGAATCACATTCTTTCCAATAAGGTCCGCATAACGTTCGTCCTCTGGATGAACCGCAATAGCAGTGTCACCAAGCAACGTCTCTGGTCTTGTCGTTGCAATCTCTACATAGCCATTGCCATCCACTCTTGGGTACCGAATATGCCAGAAGTGGCCATTCATTTCTTCATGCTCTACTTCTGCTTCTGAGATTGTCGTCTGACACACTGGACACCAATTGATCAATTTTGCCCCTTGGTAGATGTACCCCTTCTCATAATACTTAACGAATACATCCAGCACTGCATCGGAACAACCCTCATCCAATGTAAAACGTTCGCGCTCCCAGTCGCATGAAGCACCAAGTTTTTTCAACTGTTCGATGATTGTCCCACCGTACTCTTCTTTCCACTCCCAAGCTTTCTCCATGAAGCCATCTCTGCCAAGCTCGTCTTTATCAATGCCCTGTTCTGCCAAAGCTTTCACAATCTTAACCTCTGTTGCAATCGCCGCATGGTCTGTTCCTGGCTGCCATAAGGCCTCGTAGCCCTGCATACGCTTCCAACGGATCAAAATGTCTTGAAGGGTATTGTCAAGGGCATGACCCATATGGAGGTGCCCTGTAATATTTGGTGGCGGTATCACGATTGTGTATGGTTCCTTCTCAGGATTCGGTGTTGCGTGAAAGTAATTCTTATCCAACCAATGTTCATAAATCCGATCCTCAACCTGTTTTGGGTCGTATTGTTTTGCCAATTCTTTAGCCATGATATTTACTCCTTAGTCTATTAATATCTATCCTATTACACATTACCATTCATCATAAGCGCACCGACGAAGACACCCACTCCGATGATGAACAAAACAAAGCCTATCATACGAACGGCAACCATGCCGTTGCCAACAAGCATCATGTATTCTTCAACTTCCTTATGTGAGTCAGTCAACTTGTGGGCCGATTTGACGCCATTCCGATAAATGCCTCGTGATGCGACCATTAAGATCAATCCGACAGCCATAAGTATAATGCCGAACATCTCCATCCTATCACCTCGCTTATGTTAGTTGAAAATTCTAACATCTTTTTTGCAATAAAAAAGGCCTGTCATCCTTATAGTAAGGACGAACAGACCGTGGTACCACCTTAATTCCTGACATCGTCAGGCACTCTATGGCATATAACGGTGCCTACCGCAGACAGCTAATCAATGACTCGTTCACTGTCCGTACTCCAAAGCTACCTTCGGCTCCGATCATCGAAGGGTCTCTCAGCCGCTGAACCCTACTCTCTGACAACATCGTGAAGCTTACTCCTCTTTATCACAGTATCTAACATCAAAATAATGTACTGCCTAAATGTTATAACAAGCCTCTTGATTTGTCAATAGTGAAAAATGCGAATAGCGAACCATCATATCATCACCTTGACAGCTCTGTTGGCACCAACAAGATACAGCCATACCTCTTTAACTGGCATATCAGTTTGTTGCTCAAGGGCTCTCTTATAATATTGCATCTGTGTTTTATAGCGCCTTATGAACACATCGTCTTCTATATCCTTTGCATAATCTGTTTTGTAATCCACAAGAATCAAACCGTCTCCCTCATAAAAATGAAGGTCGATTACTCCTTGTATCATGACAAAATCATCTGCATCTGTCTCTTCAAGTTCAGCGACCGGTATGCCCATGACAAAAGGCTTCTCTTTAAAAGCTTCACCAATCAGAGCTGCAGACCTAATACGCCTACCCAGATCTGATTGGATAAGATTGAGAATCCCCTGAACATACACAGTGGCCGCTTCCTTAGCCGTAAGTATATGTTTCTCGACCAAACTTTCTATATGCAACGTCAGCGATGCTTTCGTATGATCGACTGTAAAATCCAGATGATCCATGACCTTATGGAACACAGTTCCTTTCTCTGCACCACTTAAAGGCTGTTCACCTGTAATGAAAAAAGGACGTGTACCTGGCCCCTCAATTTGGGGTCCAATGTAGGTTGCAACCATATCTACATCAACCTCATTTTCCATACGCTTAAGTTCCGATACCGACTGACTTAGATGAAGGTTCGAGACTTGCTCATAAGGGTAAGTCCATGCCAGAATATCGGATAATGCTTCATAAGTTAACTTGGATTCCCTTTCCTCTTCTAGTGAAGCCTCCTGCATAAAGCTGTTCATCCCCCTTGATTCTGAAGCCTTCAATGATACAATGGTCAATTCTGGGGAGATTTCGGACAGTTCAAAAGAGCTTGGCACATCCACATCGGTCATCATCAACAGCTCTTTGGCAGATGAGTGTCTCAACGTCCCCATCATTAACCAATCCAAATAGCAATTGGCACTTCGTACCGTCATTGGGTCCAGACAAGGTTCGCCTGTCCTTAATCTTTGTGCCCACTTTGTAACAGATTTTTCCAAGTCCTTCACCGTTGCCGTGAATATGAGCTTTTCTCTCGCTCTGGTCAAGGCAACATAGAGAATTCTCATTTCTTCTGAAAGCATTTCCTTTTCCATCACACCTTTAATAACTTCTTTTGTCGGTGATGGCAGCTTTTGACGTTCCGATACAAGCACCCGATCCGTACCAAAACCATAATCCTGATGTAAAAGTACCGATTGTCTGAGGTCCATTTTATTAAAGGTTTTGGCCAACCCTCCAACAAACACGACAGGAAACTCCAATCCTTTACTGCCATGTATACTCATGATCGTCACTTGATTCTTCACTTCATCCTCAAGCCTGGCCTCACCATAGTCAATGCTTTGTCGGTGAATGTTCTCAATATAGCTAATGAAGTGAAACAAGCCTTTATAACTCGTTTGTTCATAGTTGTAGGCAATGCCAAGAAACATATCAATATTGCTTTTCTTTTGGATACCTCCAGTCGTTAAAGACATGTAATCAGCATAGCTGGTATCATCAAGCACCGACATCAGCAATTCATAGATTGTCCTGCCATTCCTTTTCCCACGCCACCTCTTAAGACTTTCTACAAAGGCCATTACTTTCAAATCCAAGGCATTCGGTGTGCCAACTACACTTTCAAAATAAGTGCTAAGTGCTGTATAGAAATCCACTTGCTTAACTGTCAGTCTGATCGTCACCAAATCATCCCCTGTAAACTTAAACATTGGCGACTTAAGAACACTGATTAATGGGATATCCTGCTTAGGGTTATCAATAATTCTAAGCAGATTAATAAGGGTCTGTACTTCAATGGTATCAAAGTACCCTGTAGAGGTATTACTAAAGACCGGAATCCCATATTCTTTCATGACCGCCATAAAAGTTTCCGACCAGCCTGACATGGTTCTAAGGAGAATAACAATATCCTTGAACGCAACTTTTCTAAGGGTATCTTCACCCTTATCATACACCATCATCGGCGGTTCCTGATGAATCAAGTTCAATATGCGCTCTGCTGTGTGACGTGCCTCTACCTCTTGTGCAGATGCCTCTGTATCATCAAGTTCTACAAGCATGACCTCTGTTCCATACCCTGGGCCATCCATTTCATAGACTGCTCCCTGATGAAGGGCTGCATGCTCATCATAGACCACATCGCCAACATCCATTGACATCAGTTGGGTAAATAAATAGTTGGTCATTCCAACGACTTCTTTTCGACTTCTAAAATTCTTGTGAAGTTCAATCTTCTGATACTTTCCCTCATCCGTACTGTAGGACCGATATTTGTTGGCGAACAGCTCCGGTTTTGCTAATCTAAATTTGTAGATGCTTTGTTTAATATCTCCGACCATAAAAATATTCGGTTCATCCATCGGCACCCCAGACACAGATGTTAGGATCGTTTCTTGGACTAGATTGGTATCCTGGTATTCATCCGCCAAGATCTCATGAAACATTGAGCGGTATTCAAGAGCCACATCACTAGGTGTACCGTCGTCTTCCAGCAATATCTTCAGGGCATAGTGCTCAATATCGTTGAAATCAATCATATTTTTCTCTTGTTTCTTTAATCGATATGCCTTTGCAAAACTTTTGACCACACATACCAAGGCTTCCATATGACCGTGACTGATATGCATATGCTCTATGAATTGGTCATCATATATCTGGCCGTATTGAGTGGCAACTTCCTTGATGCCCTCTTTTATCATGTCTCGTAGATATTTGACCGGGTCAACAAGACTTGCATCCGTTCCACGCTTTGCTGATTTTGCCCGTGGCAGTGAAATAGACATCAGTAAGCCGAAAAAATTCTCAGGCACATCACTTTTATCCAACAGGTCACCAATGACCTCTTTATAAAGCTGAATTGTCTCCCCCATAGGTTTTAAGGCCACTTCTTCGTCGATCAGCGCCTGACAGTCGTTGCACATCTGCCCCAGATAGACGAGATGTTCCCTAGCCTCAGCAATAATAAAAGAGACATAGGACGATTCAAACCAGTCCGCCAAATTCTCAAACTCGAGACGCTTTAAGCTGGCATCAAGCCACTTCCCCGGTGTCGGGTGACTTTGGCTCATTCGGTAGATACTCATAACCAAATCTTCCAATCCTTTATCACTCTTACCAGATGCATAGCCATCCGCAAAGCCCAAGAAAGATGTGTCCCCTGATTCGAAAGCATCTTCAATCACTTTCTCCAGAACTTCATGCCGCATCAAGGTAAGATCCGCCTCTTCGCCAATAGCAAAGGAAGGATCTAATCCTATTCTATAAAAATGGTTCCTAATCACTCTAAGACAGAACGCATGTAGGGTCAAAATATGTGCTGATGGCAGCAAGGTCAATTGCTGCTGCAAATAATGATCCTGAGGATTCTCTTCAATCTTCTTATAAATAGCCAGACCGATTCGCTCCCTCATCTCTGCCGCGGCGGCATTTGTAAACGTCACCACCAAAAGTTCCGATACTGGAATCGGTTCTTTGGAATCAGTAATCATTTGAATAATACGTTCAACCAAAACAGCCGTTTTTCCAGAACCTGCTGCTGCGGATACCAATAAATTCCTATGCCTTGTATCTATAACCTGCTGTTGTTCTTTCGTAAACCTCATATCATCCTTACCTAATGAAATGACTGCTAAACTATCCTTCGTGCTCATGTTAGCATTCATTTTATCTTAAAATCGTCTATTTATTCATGTTTTATCTTACTTTTTCTTACCAATCATACCATTGTCTCCTGTATAACCTCAACACCTTTTAGCCCTTTAAGGACAATCGGTTAGGTAGTTTTACTAAAAATACACATATTGGTTTACAGTTGTCCTTATGATAGCTATAATGTAGTCTGAATAAAGAATGTCCTGGGGTAACAAAACTTTTTAACGCAAACAGTTGTGGAATAGGAGCTAATGTATGAATAAAACAAAGATTATCTGTTCAATCGGACCAGCCAGTGCTGATAAGGAAGTTTTCAAGCAGCTTATTGAAAACGGTCTTAGCGTAGCAAGATTGAATCTTTCCCACGAAGACAACGAATACCGTAAGGTACTTTTCGACATGATCAAAGAAGTGCGTGAAGAAATGAACGCACCAATTGCAATTCTTGCCGATACAAGAGGGCCTGAAATCCGTACTAAAGAATTCGTTGGCGGAAGTGCTGAATTGGTTGCCGGAGCAGAGGTCACACTTTGTAACGGTGATTTCGATGGTAACGCAGAAAAATTCTGTGTCACTTATCCTAACCTCTATAAAGAAATCTCCGTCGGGACAACCATCCTTATTGATGACGGTAAGATGGATGTTATTGTTAAAGAAATCAAAGGTGAAGACATCATCTGTGAAGTTGTTAATGGCGGTACTGTAAAGAACCGTAAAGGTATCAACATCCCAGGCGTTATGATTGATCTGCCTATTCTTAAAGATGAAGATAAAAGAGATATCATCTACTCTATCAATGAAGGTATTGAGTATGTTGCGGCTTCTTTCATCCGTAACAGAGCGGACGTACTTTATGTTCGTGAATTCCTTGATGCTAACGGCGGTGAGCACGTTCATATCATCTCCAAGATTGAGAGCCAAACTGGTGTGGATAATCTTGACGAGATCATCGAAGTGTCCAATGGTGTTATGGTAGCACGTGGTGACCTTGGTGTTGAACTTCCAGCACACGAAATCCCACGTATCCAAAAAGATATGATCAAGAAATGTAACGCTGCCGGTATTCCAGTTATCGTTGCAACTCAAATGCTTGAGTCCATGATCAAGAATGCAAGACCTACAAGAGCAGAGGTTTCTGACGTAGCAAATGCAATCTATGACGGTACGGATGCGATTATGCTTTCTGCTGAGTCTGCTGCTGGTGATTACCCAATCGAAGCAGTTAAGACAATGAAGGAAGTTGCGATGGCTACTGAAGCAGTTGCACAATTCGACAGTGTTTACAAGAACAGAACATACAACGAGAATCACAGCGTAACAAATGCCGTAAGCTATGCTACCGTAAGTACAGCTAAGCACATCGACGCTGCTGCAATCGTATGCCCTACTTTCAGCGGCAAGACTGCAAGATTGATTTCCATGTTCCGTCCTAAGCGTCCAATCCTTGCACCAACAATCAACCCTATTGCAATGCGCCAGATGAACCTTCTTTGGGGTGTACTTCCAATCACTCTTGAGACTGAAAGTTCACACGACATCCTCTTCTACAAAGCGACTCAAAAAGTTAAAGAAATGGGTCTCGCAGAAGTTGGCGATACGGTTGTCATCACTGCTGGTCTGCCACTTAACACTAAAGGCAGCACTAACCTAATGAAAGTTATCGAAATCGACTAATCATTAGATTGGCTATAAGAAAATAATCAAAATAAGGCCATCCCCTAGGGGATGGCCTTATTTTTTATTAATCTATGTAACCATGATCACTCACTTGAATTTAACCGCTGTACCATAGGCAATCACTTCCGCTGCACCTTGAAGAATGGCACTTGAAGCATATCGAATGTTGACGATACCATCCGCCCCAAGAGCCTCTGCCTCTTCAACCATACGCTTTGTTGCCAAAGCACGTGCGTCATTCATCATCTGATTGTAGCCGACAAGTTCTCCACCAACCATCGTCTTAAGACCTGCCATAAGGTCCTTTCCCATGTGTTTGGTCTGTATGGTTGATCCTTTAACAATAGAAAGAGTCTCCAACTCTTTCCCACTAATATATTCAGTATTTACTAAGATCATCGTGATCCTCCTTATCTATCTCTTTAAGACGGATAATCAATGTGTACACCATTGCCATTAAGACGCCAAGTACCAGCAATCCAATGATGCTGATAAAAAGCCTTACGACACCAGTAACTTCTTTTAAACCGAATAGCAATAGGTATGCATAACCACCCATATAAGTCACCGTAATCAAGGTAATTAGTATCGGCGCTATTTTCTTCACTATTCACTTCACCTCCGCTAGTGGTTCACCTAGACATAAGTATAACCCATTATAATTAAAACGAATTATAATGCTTACGCTTCTGAATTGGTTTACTCGTCTTTCTTAGCCTTCTCTTCTTTTCGTTCTTTCATGGTTGCAGTAAACTTATCCATGATGTCCGGCACCATATCTATAATCTTTGTCAAGCTGTCTTGATTCTTAATATTGACCAATTTGGCATGACCATCTTTGATGACCAATACAGCACTCGGAGAAATCTTAGCACCAAGACCACCACCGCCACCACCACCGGCAATACTGTTCTCTTTCTTGCTCTCCGAAGCACCTGCCCCAACGCCAAAGCTCACATCAACTAAGGGTAAAATAATGGTATCGTCAATATGAATCGCCTCACCTACCACTGTTTTTGATGAAACAAAATTCTCCATCCCTTTAAAAAGGGAATCCATTGTAAGTCCAAAATTTGACATACTTGCCTCCTATCCTCTTTCAACCTGTAACAAACCTTTTATGGTTCGTTCGCGACTCTTTGCTTTATCATATCATAGAATAACCGTCTTATGTGTTAATCATTGTTGATTTATGATGCAACACACAGATCATTTTCTTGCTTCCTTTATCAAACGGCGAACCCGTCCATCTAGTAGTAAACGAATCACCATCCACAAGAATACCACAGGAAGGATTCTGCCTTTGATCCGAACCTCACCTTCAAGCACAGGCGCTTCAAAATCAGCTGTAACCACCATACTATCCTTGTATTTAACGTAAAAAACGCTGATAGCCCCAAGAATATACCCTGTCAATGCGGGATCATCCAACCCAAAGTGTATCTTAGCACGAAATCGTCTTGGTAACACAGAACCAATTGCTTTGAATATCCGCTTTACTACAAACCTTAGAACCCCTACATTTCGCTCCTCACGAAGAAATCCATAAAATCTCTTAGCCTTATCAAGACCACTTTCCCCTTCTTTTTTTTCCTTTTTTAGTGGTTTTTTCTCTCCAGGCTTCTTTTCTTTGGATTTTTTTTCTGTTGTCTTTGCTATATTCTTGTCTGATTTAGTGATCTTTTCTTCATTTTTCTTATTCATTGGAGCCAGATTCGGCTTTTTCTCAACGTGAACCGCTACAGACTTTGGCTGCTGCGAAGCCTGTCTCAATTCATCTGACGTAGTCGGAAGTTCCAGATTTCCCTTCACTAAGGTCTCTTCCCCAGGCTCACTCCTTTTAGATTCCGTATCAGATGACGCCACCGATTGCTTAAGCATTTCCTCATGAATTTTCGTCGTATTTTCTTCATTAACCTCAGATGAACGACCGTCCTGTTTTCTAATCCGCTTTGTCTTCACCCTCTTATTCACAGATTTCTTCGGCTTATCATTCTCTGGTTGCCGGTATACTGTGAAGAACAAAACCTTAACGAAAACGACCATCCCATGACTGTCGTATTCAACAAATACTCGTAACAGCCTGAAAAGATATGTTACCTTTATTTTGCCCTTGATTGCCTCGTACTTGCTGCCTTCTATATCATATCTTATTGGAACAAACAGTACCATCATGACCAATAGTAAAACCACACCAATAGCCGCCAGAAGCAGCCACAATATGACTTTGATGATTAACAAGAGAAACCCTAATATGGCTCCAACCATTATTATCCCACCTCGTATCTGCCTAAACCTCTATTTACTATTTCATCAACCACCTACCGACAAGTTGCCTCTTACCCAATATGGAACCCATAATGAACAATGCAATCAATGTCACAAAGATGCCAAGGCCAATCATGACGATTGAGTAAAAATATACCTCCGGCACCATGTTTATCAGTATATCAGTTCTAGGGTCCAGAAGCCATAAATCGTTATCAAAAAAGATATGATGAAACAGGGTGAAGTAGCGATTGAAATCCGTTGCGAACAGAGCTCCTATGGCACCTATGATTACTAATAATGCCGGAACATAACGGGGTATCTTATCCAGTATAATTACAACCCCCTGCCGATTCGTTAGCCATCCACCAAAAAGCATCAGAACCATACCGGCAAAAGCACCACGTCTAAGGTTTCTTGCCTGCAAATATAGAATCTTCACATCCACCATATGGTCTTTTTCCCTTTGGCCGAAGACTTCCCCCGTCACGCCATGAATGGTCGCTGTCATGTTCAGCGTATCCCTGTCATCCTTTAGATAATCAAGCATCTTCACCGTCACATCCATCAAGTCGTCAACCGACATACCTGTTGTACTTGTAACATTATGGTTCGTATAATGCCATTCAAAAAAGGACTCACTGAAGATAATCAGCTCCAAACCACTAATCAAAGAGAATGTAACGATAAAGACAGCAAAGATCATTGGTACAACATAATTCTTTAAGAATCCCATTTTATGATTAGCTCCTTCTCCACCAACTCAGCATTAATAATGCCATGCTTGTCGATTACCTCCATAACAATCTTAGTAACAACTGATTGGGCACCATCCATACCCTTCGCTACACCAACAAGGGATATCTTTTTTCCACGCTTTATCATACGTTTTTTCTCAGCGTGGGAAATAATCTGCAACAGATTCGAATCTTCAAAAACACGTACAATCAACTGTAAGTGCCTTATATTCTTATCTTTTGCCAGACGCTTTAATAGCCGCTTTCGCTTCTTTTCTTTTATTTGTTCATCAAAATATGGTTTTTCACTTATGAGCATTCCCCACCCACCTTTATGGTATAAAGCTAAATTCTACCTTTTTATATCTGAGTAATTTCGTCAACTAAATCAACATTATCCTTATTATAACAAAGTCCAGTATACCTTCGCAAAATAAATATTATGCCCCGTCGAAGGACAGGGCATTTTTCAAATCATATTAGTTATAACATCATTCCTCATCCAGTAAATATCTAAGGGCATGATAACACCCCTGTTTCTCACGGTCATCTCTGCATCCTGTAAGAGACTGTAGAATATGAGCATGCACTTCTTGAGCACTTTGATGAATCACATTCAGTACACTAAGCAAATTGGCAATTCTAGCTCTTTTTTCAATGCGTGAATTATCTTTTGCCCCCTCATCCAAATAATCAAGAAGGTCCTTCTTGATTTGAATCAACTTCTTCTCATCCACTGGACTTAGATCCCCAGGATCCGCATTAACCGGGGCAAAATAGCTGTTGGATTGAAGAATATAAAGACTTGCCAACAAATCATATCTTTGACTCATTTCCTGCTTCACAACTGAATCCAAGCACCCGCGGCGCACTTCATCTGAAAGACTGTCATAGTGGCCTTTATTCAGCATAGTTTCATTAAAGCGAACAGTCATTGAGTCAAACACTTCTAACAGACCATCATCAAAGACATCTTCTTCATTACGACGTTCGTACAGTCGTGTCATCACAGATACAAATGCGTCAATTGTCGTCTCATTGGCCTTGTAGCTCTCTTCATTAAGAACACTTAGAATAGCAATCATATTATTCAAAACAGATGCCGTATAGGTGTATAGGCCCACAGAATCCTCTAGAAAACGTTGCATGTGCTTAATCTTATTCTCAAGACTTTCAGCCACACCAGATGCGACAATGTCCGTCTTCAGTATCTCAAAGCTATTCAGCTCAGCAGCAAAGTCAGGCATAACTTCACCATACCCTACGACACCTTCCGGATAATATGTCTCCTGTAGATATTGGGTGTAATTCGTCAGGTCCCTAACGCTGACACCTTTCATCCCTACAAGGGCTTTCTCCACCCATTCATGGAACTTAATACGGCTCATACGAACCGGCAATTCAGAATAAACCCTTTTCAAACGGTCGTTCACCGTCACGTTGTCCTCATATTCGAAGATATAGTTAAGAACCTCACCTGCTAAAGCATCATCACTAACGCGAAGGTTATGATCATCACCAGAAATCCTTCTTGCAAGAATATATTGATATATCTTCAACTTATCATCGTAAGCAGCCAGTACAGCGACTTGTTCTGACAGTTGTTCTCTGTATTTGTACAGTGTATTACGTTTGAGTGTAACGCTTCTTTTTGAAGGATTCAACCATTGCTTTGGCTCACGCCATGCTTTTATCATGTTTGAAATGATCTTCTTAAGGTCTTCATTCTCTTTTAGCAATTGTTGATTTGCCTCTTCTCCCAAGAGACCATAATAGGTCGCCAGTTCAAAAGATAGATTATCCAAGAAATAAGACAGATAGAAACCTTCAACACACTCGGCCGCTTCCACAACCACTGCATCCATGTTGCCACCCTGCTTCAATTCATGGGCCAATTCCCACACACTTTTCATAATGTCACCTTCCAAGTCTATTCAACTGGCCAAAACCAGTCATTATCTAACTCATATTACCATAATTATGTGATATAATCTACACGGGCCGCCTGATTGCCGTAACCTTGTTAGATATGCCAAATATCCCTTTCATATCACGACAACATGAACAACAAATACTCTTTGCCGCTGGCCCTGTACATACGAAAGATGCAATTGAAAGGATGTCACATGGACGAAAAAGATCTATATGCCCCAACAAAAATACTCTTTGAAAATCTAGGCTTTGAAGTATACGGGGAAGTACGTTCTGTTGATCTGGTCGCCTACAGAGAAGACACGGTTGTGGCTGTAGAACTGAAGAAAGATTTGAACCTGCAATTGATTGCCCAAGGTGCCACAAGGCAAAGATTGACCGATTATGTCTACTTGGCTATTCCAATGCCAACGGCCAGAGTTAGAAAAGGTCGAGCTTTCAAAGATAAAATATTCATCGCACGCCGCCTTGGCCTTGGACTGATCTACGTGACTTTAGGCAAAAATGAAAAGTCTGAAATCGTTCATGAGCCAAACATGATCGACATTAAAGCCAGTCAACAAAGAAATAAACGCAAACGTCTTGCGCTTCATAAAGAGGTCCAGGAACGTCTAGGTGACTATAATATTGGCGGCTCTAAGGGTAAAATCATGACTGCCTACAAAGAAGCCGCATTGAAGGCACTTTATGTCATGAGGGATGGCGATGTCTACAAGTCCTCTGATATCTGCAAAAAGACCGCTAATAAGAAAGCAACAAATCTGCTCTACAAGAATTACTATGGTTGGTTTAAAAGGGCTGGTCATGGCTGTTATACATTGACGCCAAAGGGTGTCACCGCCATTGATGACTATCAAGAACACCTCAAAATCATTGCTAAAGCATTGGAAGAATCTGAAGTTCTATAGCACTTCACCACCACATATTCTGTGTATAAAAAACACTCCCCAAAGTAGGTATGTACCTATCAGGGAGTGTTTTTTGCACTAGTGCGTTAATACGCTTCATCATACGATTAGTTCAAATCTTTAAGAATATCTTTGAAGACACTTTCAAGGCTTGTTGTTGCTTCTTCATCTGTTGTGTATTTTTCAAGTTCAACAGCTTCTTCATCCTCTGTTGTCGCCTTGATACTAAGGCTGATCTTCTGGGCTTTACCATCTGCTTTAAGCACTTTCACTTTCACAGCCTGTCCTTCTGCAAGAACAGATGCAGGTGTTTCAACACGCTTATGGCTGATCTCAGATACATGGACAAGGCCTTCAATACCTTCTCCAATCTTAACGAAAGCGCCAAAAGGCGCGAGTCTTACCACGGTTCCTTCAAAGACCTTGCCCACAGGGTACAATTCATTAATCTTATCCCAAGGATTGTCTTCAATGTTCTTAAGACCAAGAGAGATTTTCTCTTTTTCTCTGTCAACACTGATAACATATACCTCAACAACATCCCCTTCTTTCATAACATCTGAAGGGTGTTTGATGCGTTTCCAGCTCATCTCATTGATATGGATAAGACCGTCTGCACCACCAAGATCAACAAAGGCACCAAAATTCATCAACTTCTTTACCGTACCATTGAAAACCTGATCTTTTTGAACAGTTTCAAAGAACGCCTTACGTGCTTTTTCTCTATTCTCACGGTCGATTTCCTTGTGGGAAAGAATGACTTTCCTGTCTCGTTTGTCAAAGTCCTTAACGAGAACATCCAGTTCTTTGCCAACATACTCGTTCAAATCCTCGACATAAGTGGATGCAACCATTGAAGCCGGCATAAAGGCTCTAATGCCCTTAATCATAGCAATTACCCCACCTTTAACAACTTCGCTGACTTTAACAGTCATCTTGCTGCCATTTTTATAGGCTTCTTCAAGTTCATCCCATACGAGAATCTGGACGGCTTTCTTCTCAGAAAGTCTCACATTGCCTTCACCATCATTCATTGTTTGAACTTCGGCTTTAATCACAGCGCCTTCTTTGTAAGCATCTGAAATGGATTGATCGCCTTCAAGGAGCAACTCTTCTTTAGTAATAAGACCGTCTGATACATAACCGAGATTTACGATAATCTCGCTTTCACCAACACTGATGACCGTGCACTCAAGTACATCACCAATATCAACACGCGTCATTGAAGCATCAATCTCCGCTGCAAACTCATCCATTGACGGAATCGCTTCTTCAACAGGCTCAACAACTGATGTTGCTTCAACCTGCTCCTCTACTACCACCTCTTCCACTTCTTTACCTTCTGGTGTTCCATTGATTTCTGACATAATAACTTCCTCCTGAATAAACTATGTTTCTATCTTACCTTATTTGACTTCTTTTGAAAAGCATTCTATTTCATTTCCATTAGACGAGCTATCGACTAATTTTACAAAAAGACAGGCTGCAACATTAATTGCAACCCGCCTCCATAGATTAATACTATTCTGTAATCAAATCATCAATTGGCGCACCTGGTGCAACCATCGGGAATACTTTTTCATCTTTATCGATGACAACATTGATGATAACCGGCCCGGATGTTGCAAGGGCCTCTTTTAGCATTGGCTCAAGATCTTCCTTTGAAGTAATGTTGAAGTTCTTGCAACCAAAAGCTTCAGCTAACGCATCATAGTTAATGTCGTCCAGATGAGTAAATGAATATCGCTTATCATAGAAAATCGTCTGCCACTGTCTAACCATCCCAAGCACACTGTTATTGATAACAAGTACTTTGATAGGCAGGTCGTACCTTACAGCCGTAATCATCTCGTTCAAGTTCATCCTGAAAGAACCATCACCAGCAATATTAACAACCAACTTGTCCGGATTACCAGCTTGTGCTCCCAGTGCAGCGCCAGTACCGTAACCCATTGTACCAAGTCCACCGGATGTTAAGAACATCTTCGGATCTTTAAAAAGATAATATTGGGATGCCCACATCTGATGCTGTCCAACCTCAGTGGTTATGATGGCATCACCGTTCGTTATTTTATACAAAGTCTCAATAGCAAGTTGTCCGGTTAATCCATCAGGATAAGTTAGTGGGAAGTCATGACTGATCTTATCAATCTCAGCACGCCATTCCTTATTGGATTGTTGTTCAAGATTGTCGTTCAATCTAGTAAGCACTTCCTTAGCATCACCAATAATGAAATGATCCGCATGGACATTTTTATTGATCTCAGCCGGATCCACATCAATATGGATTAACTTAGCACCCTTAGCGAAGTTGTCTGTGTTACCAGTCACACGGTCGCTAAACCTTGCTCCTACCGCAATAAGCAGATCACACTTTTGAACACCTATATTAGACGCTTTTGTTCCGTGCATTCCAATCATTCCTGTATAAAGCTCATGTTGCCCTGGAAAACCACCCATAGCCATCAACGAGCAAGTAACAGGCGCATCACACAGCTCAGCGAATCTTACAGCTTCATCTTTAGAATCTGACAAAGTAATTCCCCCACCATAGAAGATGTAAGGCTTATTTGCTGCTTTAATCATGGCAACAGCTTCATCTACACCTCCGATGGTGATATCTTCTGAACGACGTACAATCTGCTTAGGTGCTTTATACTCATAATCACCCATAGCGATGGATATATCTTTTGGAATGTCAATCAATACAGGCCCTGGTCTGCCTTCATTTGCCAGATAGAACGCCTCTCGGATCACATCTGCCAGTTTATCAACATCTTTTACAATGTAGTTGTGCTTTGTAATCGGTGCCGTCACACCAGCCACATCCACTTCCTGGAAAGAGTCTTTTCCAAGGAGTGGTGAAGCTACGTTACCGGTGATGGCTACCATTGGAATAGAATCCATATAAGCAGTAGCAATACCCGTTGTTAAATTTGTAGCACCGGGTCCGGACGTTGCAATGACAACACCTGTTTTACCTGTACTTCTAGAATAAGCATCCGCCGCATGGGAAGCCCCTTGCTCATGGGATGTCAATATATGAGTGAAATGATCCAATTGCTTGAATAGTTCATCATAGATATATAGTACCGCGCCACCCGGAAAACCAAAAACTGTGTCGACACCCTGCTCCTTAAGACATTCAAGCAATATCTGTGAACCGTTTAATTTCATATGTTCGCCTCCTATTTGAGAACTGCTCCTGAGCTGGCTGATGTTACCAACTTTGCATAACGTGCAACATAACCAGACTTGATCTTAGGCTCTTTTGGCACGAAGGATTTACGTCTCTCGGCTAATTCCTCTTCACTAACAAGAAGTTCAACCGTGCCTTCGTTAATATTGATTTTGATCTGATCCCCTTCATACACTAGGCCTACATTACCACCTTCAGCAGCTTCAGGAGAGACATGACCGATCGCCGCACCTCTTGTTGCACCACTGAAACGGCCATCTGTCATAAGTGCAACCTTCTTATCCAATCCCATACCAGCAAGGGCTGATGTTGGAGAAAGCATTTCTCTCATACCAGGACCACCTTTTGGCCCTTCATAACGGATAAGAACAACATCACCTGCCACAATTTCACCTGCGTAGATTGCCTTGATAGCATCGTCCTCTGAATCGAAGACTCTTGCTGGTCCTTGATGTTCAAGCATCTCTGGCGCAACAGCTGACTTCTTAACAACACAACCGTCTGGTGCGATATTACCAAAGAGAACACGAATGCCACCGATTTCACTATATGGGTTATCGATTGGACGAATAACTTCTTCATCACGATTGATGACACTGTCAATATTGTATTGAACCGTGTTGCCAGACACTGTTGGAAGGTCTGTATGAAGAAGATCTTTCTTCGAAAGTTCTTTCATGACCGCCTGAATTCCACCGGCGTTGTAAAGGTCTTGAACATGATGTGGTCCTGCTGGACTTAATTTACATAAGTTTGGCGTCTTAGCACTAATATCATTGGCCATATTCAGGTTCAGCTCAACGCCTGCTTCATTAGCAATCGCCGGAAGGTGTAGCATTGTGTTGGTACTACAGCCAAGTGCCATATCTACAGTCAATGCATTATGGAATGCTTTTTCATTCATAATGTCTCTTGGCTTCACATCATTGAATAACAGATCCATAACTTTCATACCCGCTTGCTTCGCAAGACGGATACGTTCAGCATAGACCGCAGGAATCGTACCATTACCAGGCAGACCCATACCAATTGCTTCAGTAAGACAGTTCATGCTGTTCGCTGTAAACATACCTGAACATGAACCACATGTTGGGCATGCAGAGTCTTCACAAGCGAGGACTTCTTCTTCTGTCATTGAACCGGCCTTGTAGGAACCAACCGCTTCAAATACTGAGTTAAGATCCAAGTATTTGCCATTTTTTTCAACGGATAGCATCGGACCACCACTGACGAAGATTGCTGGCACATTAAGACGCGCTGCCGCCATCAACATCCCTGGTACTACCTTATCACAGTTAGGAATAAATACAAGGGCATCCAACCCATGGGCAAGGGTCATCGTCTCAATGGTATCTGCCACCAATTCTCTGGATACCAGGGAATAATGCATACCGCCATGACCCATAGCAATACCGTCACATACTGCAATCGTTGGAAATTCTATTGGAGTACCACCCGCCATAAGCACACCATCTCTTGCCGCTTTAGCGATTGTATCAAGGTGAATATGACCTGGTACAATATCATTTTGTGAATTAACAATACCAATCAATGGTTTGCCTATTTCTTCATTGGTATATCCCATTGCTTTAAATAGGGATCTATGAGGGGCATGTTCAATGCCAGTCTTTACTTTATCACTTCTCATTATGAAGTATCCTTTCTGTATGTAAGCACATCGACAAAAATTGCCGACACCTCTTACGGTCGCCGGCAATTGCTCCAACCCGGCTTCGTCTTTGATTCAGGGTTGTTCTATAACGTTGTAATGAGTTCTTATAATCTGTCGCAGATCAGGTCACCCATCTCTACTGTACCAACCGGCTTGCAACCATCACTCATGATGTCACCGGTTCTGTAACCATTTGCAAGAACAGAGGCAACTGCAGCTTCTACTGCATCCGCTTCATCTGTAAGGTCAAAAGCATATCTAAGCATCATTGCAACAGAAAGAACCGTTGCAATTGGGTTCGCTTTGTTTTGCCCTGCAATATCAGGTGCTGAACCGTGCACTGGCTCATACATACCAAGCTTGCTCTCACTAAGAGAAGCAGATGGCAACATACCGATAGAGCCTGTAATCATACTTGCTTCATCAGAGATGATATCGCCAAACATGTTACCAGTTACTATAACATCAAATTGCTTTGGATTAATAACAAGCTGCATCGCTGCATTATCTACATACAAGTGATCTACAGTGACTTCAGGATAGTCCTTAGCCACTTTCTCTACAACGGTTCTCCACAATTTAGAACTGTCAAGTACATTGGCTTTATCCACACTTGTCAGTTTCTTATTACGCTTCATGGCAATATCAAAGGCATTACGTGCGATTCGTTCAACTTCTTTTTCAGAATATTGCATTGTATCGTATCTGTAAGCACCGAGCTTAGGATCCACACCTTCGCCTCTCGCACCAAAGTAAATACCACCTGTCAACTCACGAACAACGACAATGTCAATTCCGTCTTCACCGATGATTTCATCTTTAAGAGGACAAGCATCTTTCAATTCTTTGTACATGATTGCCGGGCGGATATTGGCAAAAAGACCAAGCTCTGCACGAATACCAAGAAGGGCCTTTTCAGGTCTGTCTCCAGTACCTGTATTATCCCATTTAGGACCTCCAACTGCACCAAGAAGAACAGAATCAGACGCTTTACAGATCTCCACTGTTTCTTCCGGAAGGGATTTGCCAACAGCATCCATCGCTGCGCCGCCGATTAAAGCTTCCTTATAATCGAACTTGTGACCGTATTTGTCTCCAACCTTGTCGAGAACTTTGATGGCTTGATCAACGATGTCAGGACCAATACCGTCACCTTTAAGTACTGCAATATTGTAATTCATAATATTCTCCTTTGATATGAAATATATTTCTAATGGCTGTCAGTCACTATCAAGCAACTGCTAATCATTTGCGGTAATGTGAAAGCATTAAATGTAGACTTTCATTTTTTCTTCGATGTCCCTGATCAAGCTAATCTCCAGAGAATCCACCAACGCGATCAAACTGGCTTCAACAATGTCTGTTGAAACACCGACTGTTGTCCAATCACTTTTTCCATCGGATGATGTGATTAAAACACGTACTTTCGCCGCACTGGCTTCTTTTCCGTCTAGCACACGGACTTTATAGTCCGTCAACTGAATCTTTGTCAACTCCGGATAGAACCGTTCTAGAGCACGTCGTAGCGCTTTATCCAGTGCATTGACAGGGCCATCTCCTTCTGCTGCCACCATTTCTGAATCACCGTCCACATTGACTTTTACCATAGCATAAGCACTAAACATGCTGGACAAATCCGGGCGTTCACCCATGGTTTTGAAATTCTCAAGGGCAAAGAAGGGCTTATATTTACCAAGAACCTTACGAATCACTAACTCAAAGGAACTTTCTGCCCCCTCGAATTGATACCCGTCATGTTCCAGTTCTTTAAGACGGGCCATGATTTCTGCCGTCTGAGGTGAAGTCTTGCTGAGTTCCGGTGCCACACGCTGAATCTTCTTAAGAATCGAGCTTCTGCCTGCCACTTCTGACATCAGGAATCTTCTAGCGTTACCAACAGCAGAAGGGTCAATGTGTTCAAAACTCTTCGGATTCTTGTTTACACCATCAATATGCATACCGCCTTTGTGGGTAAAGGCTTTCTTACCTACATAAGGCATCTGATCGTCATGATTGATGTTTGCCACTTCTGAGATCAACAGTGCGATGGACGTTAGATTCTCCAACTCACCCTCAGCCAGGCATGGTGTGTTCATCTTCAATTCAAGGTTGGCGATTATGGTTGAAAGATTTGCATTGCCACACCTTTCACCAAATCCTACAAAAGTTCCCTGTATATGTTTCGCACCTGCTTCAACTGCAACAATGGAGTTTGCTACTGCCATTCCACCATCATTATGAGCGTGAATACCGATGATCTTCATAGGAAATGTCTCAGCTACTTTTTTCGTGATTTCAAAGATCTCTGATGGTAAGCACCCACCGTTGGTATCACATAGCACCAGTCTCTTGGCTCCGGCCTTTGCAGCCGTAGCAAGACTAAGCATGGCATAGTCCTGATTTGCTTTGAAGCCATCAAAAAAATGTTCTGCATCGAAAGTAACGTCGATGCCCTTATTTATAAAGAAACGAATGGTATCCTCAATCATATCCAGGTTCTCTTCCAATGTGGCATGGATAATCTCAGTGGCATGAAAATCCCAGCTTTTACCAAATATGGCAACATGCTCCGTTCCTGCCGTGAGAAGTGATTTGACATTCGCGTCATCTTCAACTTTAATATTCTTGCGTCTGGTTGAACCAAAAGCCACAATCTTTGAATGCTTCAAATTCATGCTTTTGATTGCTTCAAAAAACTCCAGGTCTTTCGGATTGGATCCCGGGTTCCCTGCCTCAATATATGGCACACCCATGCTGTCCAATGCTTGTACTATCTTTATTTTATCTGTTACAGAGAATGAAATGCCCTCGCTTTGGGCTCCGTCTCTAAGAGTTGAATCGTATATTTCCATAGATACTGGCATAGATTGGCCTCCGGTTTCTTCCTCATTGACTATTGCAATGGGACAACGAACTCGTCCATTGCTATGACAACTCACTCAGTACGCCCTTACCGAATGGTCTGGCAATCTGATCCGTTTATAAATAGGTGCCCCGGATAACCGGGACACCATGATATTACACATATGTTGTACTGATTATTTCATCCAGCTCATCATCTTACGAAGTTCGCCACCAACTTTTTCAACTTGAAGTTCTGTTTCCATTCTTCTTCTAGCTTTAAGTGCAGGCTTACCTGCTTTGTTCTCGAGGATCCAACGGTTAGCGAATGTACCATCTTGGATCTCAGCAAGAACTTTCTTCATCTCAGCTTTAGTCTCATCTGTGATGATTCTCTTACCGATGGAATAGTCACCGAATTCAGCTGTATCAGAGATGGAGTATCTCATGAAGCTAAGTCCACCTTGTACAACAAGGTCGATGATAAGTTTCATTTCGTGTACACACTCGAAGTATGCACTCTCTGGTTGGTAACCCGCTTCTACAAGAGTTTCGAAACCAGCTTTCATAAGCTCGGAAACACCACCACAAAGCACTGCTTGCTCACCGAAAAGGTCCGTCTCAGTCTCTTCTTGGAATGTTGTCTCAAGGATACCTGCACGAGCACCACCAATACCTGCAGCGTAAGCAAGCGCTTTAGCTTCTGCTTCGCCAGATGCATCTTGGTGTACAGCAATCAGACAAGGAACACCTTTACCTTCTTCGTATTGGTATCTTACAGTATGTCCAGGACCTTTTGGCGCTACCATGAATACGTCGACCTCAGTAGGTGGAACGATTTGGTTGAAATGGATGTTGAAACCGTGAGCAAATACAAGTGAATTACCTGCTTCAAGGTTCGGAGCGATGCTCTCTTTGTATACGTCTGCCTGCATTTCATCAGGAAGAAGAATCATGATGATATCTGCCGCTTTTGTCGCATCTGCTGCTGTAGCGACTTTAAGACCGTCACTTTCAGCGATTGGCCATGACTTACTTCCTTCATAAAGACCAACAATTACATTAACACCTGAATCTTTAAGGTTACGTGCATGTGCATGTCCTTGTGAACCATAACCGATTACCGCTACTGTCTTACCATCCAAAAGGGATAAGTTACAATCTTCTTCATAAAACATCTTTGCCATTTCTAATTCCTCCAAAAAATTAATCAATAAAATATCATAAGTGTTCCCAATCCAAGTGGGTTCACATAATTACTTAATGTCGTCTTTGATTTCTTCATTACCTTTTTGCAATGCAATAAGGCCCGTTCTTGTTAACTCTTTGATGCCGTAAGGCTCAAGGAGCATAATGAAGGTATTGATCTCAGTCTGATCACCTGTAATTTCAACAGTGATGGCTTCTGTAGCCGCATCAATGATCACCGCACTGAACATATCAATAATACCGATAATCTCAACCCTGGTTTCTGACATGGCCTTAATCTTAATTAATGCCAGTTCCTTATAAACGGAGAACTCAGGATCCAACTCCTTGATATAAAGAACATCATGCAGTTTGTCCAATTGCTTTGTTATCTGATCAATGATCTGATCGTCACCGTGAGCAACCAATGTCATCCTGGAAAGTTCCGGATGTTCTGTCTCGCCCACAGACAAGCTGTCAATATTAAAGCCTCGACGGCTGAACAGGCCCGCAACACGGCTGAGTACACCGGATTGATTGGTGACCAATACGGATAAAACGTGTCTACTCATATATATTCCTCCTTAGGTGCCTAGAAGCCCAGGCTGATTTTTAGCTTAAACAAATTAATTATAGCATAACAACAGCGCTTATTCCACACGTTAATGTGTTAAATTATTGTCTGATTCATGGTCTTTTTTTGTTCTATATAGCACCATACTTCCGACACGTTCCAAACTGACAAGCAGGAAGGATACAGTAAGTATAAAAAAAGCCCCTATAGCTTATGCTATAGGGACGTATTTACTCTATACGCGGTACCACCCTAAATTGCCACATATGTGACCACTCATCAGATTCCAACAAATCTTCAACCTGTAACGGAGTCCACCGTCTTCACTTACTGACTGTTGATTCAGTGAAGAAGCTCTAGAGTGATTCATCTGTATACCATGCATCGGTTCTCACCAACCACCGACTCTCTGAAACAGGGCTTATACAAACTTGGCTCTTTCATCGCAATTGTCTGTCAATTCAATTTGCATTGAAGATATTGTAACAAGATTGAAGTTTGTTGTCAACAGATATTTCAAGAAAGATTAGGGATGCTATACTTTGCATCGATAAATTATTTCTAACGTCATAACCCAACATGCCCTCCACACTGACAATGTAACGTTTAAAGCCATGGATACAACTGATTTCGCAGTGATTGATCCATGGCTTCTTAATGCAATTCAACATTATAAAACTTCCATACTATGGCGCCTGCGTCTTATCATTCTCTGCTGGCAGCACTTTTACATTCAGTAATTGTATTTCACCCTTTTCTGTCAAAATCAGGGTCGATGTCTTCGCTTCACCAGTCTGAGGTTGGGTAATCCTGTAATCATCTATTCGACGATCCTTTAACAAGGCCTCTATGGTACTACCATCCAACTTTTTACCGTGACGTTCAAGCATATTTTTCCATATAGTCATTTTACAACCACTTCTCCAGTTGCTGCAGTAGAAGGATTTGGAATTCTCCATTATCTTCCCATCACCACACAGTGGGCAATCCCCATAAACCGGACCTTTAGGTTGACTACTCTTACCTTTACCTTTGTTCTCCTGTTCGAACACCACTTTACCACTGGTTTTATTCGCAGCTCCTACAAGATATACAACAAACCGTCTGATGCTCGCCATGAACTTCTCAGGCGCCATTTCACCCTGAGCAATCTTGCTTAAGCCACGTTCCCACTTGCCAGTTGTCGTAGGAGACTTTAATTCCTCTGGAATGATTTCAATGAGCTTAATGCCTTTTGGTGTGGGCTGAAGGGACTTACCCTTTCGTTGTATATATTTAACCTGAATCAAGCGCTCAATAATACCGGCTCTTGTTGCAGGCGTCCCAAAGCCGGATTCCTTTAATTGTTCCTTTAGTTCTTCCTCATCAACAAAGCGACCGGCATTCTCCATAGCACTAAGAAGGGTTGCCTCTGTGTATGGCTTTGGCGGCGACGTCTTTTTGATCAGCACTTCACTGCCAATAACCGAGACTTCATCCCCCTTCTTAAGATCCGGCAACTCTTTATCACTCTGGTCTTTATCGCTTTTGTAAAGTTGTTTCCACCCTTGTTGAGTGATCATTTTGCCCTTTGAAACAAAAGTATTCTTATCGATGGTCACAACTAACTCTGTCGTATTGTATAAATGATCTTCATAAAACACTGCAATGAACCGTTTTACAATCAGATTGTAAATTTTCTTTTCTTCATCCGAAATATTGCTGATGTTAGGTCTGACATTTGTCGGTATTATTGCATGGTGATCCGTTACTTTCTTATTATTAATAATTCTGTTGCTAAACTTAAGTCCTCTTTCCAGCACATGACCAACTGCCTTATCATAAGGCGCAACATTGATACGTTCCATGGTACTTTTGACAACTTTCTTCATGTCATCACTTAAGTAACGGCTATCTGTTCTTGGGTAGGTAATCAACTTTCTTTTTTCATAAAGGTTTTGGGCAACCGACAATACTTTCTGCGCTGTATAACCATAATATCTATTACCATCACGCTGCAACTCCGTTAAATCATATAGCAAGGGCGGTCGCTGTTTGTTCTTCTTTTTAGTTAAACCGGTAATTTTACCCTTTTGATTCAATATATCCGCTGCAATCTGATCGGCCTTTTCCCGTTTCATAATACGGTTGTCATTAACGCCACCTTCAAACCACAAGCCATCAAACTCACCGTAGTCCGCTCTGACTTCAAAATAATCTTCCGGCGTAAAATCTGTTATCGCGTGATACCGATCCACAATTAAGGCCAAAGTAGGTGTTTGCACACGACCAATGCTAAGGAGCACATAGTTCTTCGTCGTATATGCTCTTGTTGCATTGATACCGACCAACCAATCCGATTCAGAGCGACACTTAGCAGACATATATAAATTGTCGTACTCTTTTCCATCCTTCAATTTGGCAAAGCCATCTGATATGGCCTCATCGGTCATTGAAGATATCCATAACCTTTGAAAAGACTTCTCACTGCCTGTATAGTTGTAAATATATCGAAAGATCAGCTCCCCTTCTCGCCCGGAGTCCGTTGCACATATAAGCGACGATACATCTTGACGATTGACCAAGTCTGTAATAATCTTTAACTGCTTCACAGTCTTATCATATGGTTTGATAGTGATTTCATCCGGTAGAATGGGCAACGTTTGATATTGCCACCTTTTATAAGTCTCATCATAGTCTTCCGGTTCCGACAAGGTAATCAAATGACCAACCGCCCATGTAATCACATAATCGTTCCCTTCTATATAACCGTCGCGCCTGCCATTACACTGCAGCACCTTCGCTATATCCCTAGCTACAGAGGGCTTCTCCGCAATTATCAGTTGTTTCCCCATGGATATTCCTCTTTCATCTTACTCTAGTATGATCACTTACTTATTGGTTCTAATCCATACCAGCTTCATATTATAACACATCCGCCTTTCCTTTGACAGGATATGACCCGTGAAAGCATCTTCTTTCAAATAAGTATATAACAGGCATAAATATAGGTATTTATACCCACAAGGTTCCCATTTTAAAATATATGTACAAGAACACACGATGCAAAGAATAACCTAAAAAAATTCACACAACATGATCATTTTTCTTCTATGTATTATATTTAAACTTATTATAATATAACATCAATAACACTACCGGTCCGTAGACCTACCCAATGCGACTTTAGCACTATTTTCAGTATTATTACAAAAGCATTACTCCTGTGGAAATAAGCACATTTGTGTGCTAGAATGAATTTAGCGTTCAAAAAATAAACAGTAAGGCGCTGCCTTTGTATTTCTACTAGATTTATGGGACTGATAAAAATATAAAATCCGTTACATTTCAGTTGTATTTTATCATTTTTATGATGACATCAACTAAAATGACTTTTCTGCACAACGAAAAGAAATCGAATCCATACATATGTATGAATGATTCAATTGGACTAAGTTGGAGTACAGTATGGTTAATCCAAGGATTGACGGGGTAGAACTGGGGCAGGTCACTGCTGAGAACATATACAGCAGAGACGGCAATCTACTCGTCAAAGAAGGTACCATCATCAGCTACGAGCTGATTTCAAAACTAAAAAAGCATAAGGTGAACTATAGGGAAATACTCACTTCCATCGCTGAAGACTTCAAAGATGGTCCAGTAATTCCTGACGAGGTCATGATTGACTCCGCTGATGTGGTCAAGAAAGTCTTTGATGATGTCATTAACCGTGACAAAGCAACACCTGAGTCTGCCATTCCTGTAGAAAACCTTGACTTGGTAAAAAGAGTTGTCGAGGAGTTAATGGCGTTATTAATGAATTCAGACGACCTTTTGTATCACCTAAGTGAAGTCATGAATATCGATGACTATACTTACAGGCACGGTGTCAATGTAACAATATTATCTATATTGACAGCAAAAGCTATGGGTTACAAATATGGTGAGATCCATGAAATCGCCATGGGTGCCCTACTTCATGATATTGGCAAGGCAGCAGTACCAGGCGCTTTAATCAGAAAGTCTACACGATTGACGCCAGAAGAGATTGAAATCATCAAGGAGCATCCACAACTAGGCTACGAACTGGTGAAGGATCTCGATGCCGTCCCAAAGAGTGTTAAAGACATCATTCATTATCACCATGAAAAGCTGGATGGATCAGGCTATCCCGAAGGCTTAAGCGGGCTTGATATTCCAAAACATGTCCGTCTTGTCACTGTATGTGATATGTATGATGCCATGACAACCAGCCGAAGCTATCGGAAGAGAATGCCACTGCATACAGCTCTTGAGATATTAATGAAGGATTCGGTCTACAAGATAGATCCTGAAGTTTATCGCCAAATGACCGGCACCATCTGTTTATATCCTAAAGGTATGGGTGTCATTCTTTCTAATGGTAAAGTAGGTATCGTCAGCGAGTACAGACATCAGAATCCTACACGTCCTGTTATCCAAGTGGTTGACTTTGACTTAACCCAAGGTTCTGTCAATGTTGAAGCAATCGATTTGGAAATTATCAAGACTTTATTTATTATTGATACCTGGGATGTCAGCGGTTTCTCTACGGATTTTTCAAAATCTGTCGACAAGTCACCATTCCATAGCCTTCCCGAGACAGAACGTGACAGTTATACTTCAAGCATATGTTAAGACCGACCCATATCTCATGGTGTCGGTCTTTTGTATGTTTGTCGTATAATACTTCTTATTAAAAAAGATGATCACTCAACAACTCGTCAGGCAATCATCCTTTTTCAAAATATTAAATTTCACCTGATTCAATTCTCTGAATCAAATTTTTCACTTTACCCTTAACAATATCCCTTGTATCTCTAAAACCTTCTATCGGTCCACCAGAAGGATCTTCCAATCCCCAGTCTTCTCGATGTGAACATGGCACGTACGGACACTCAACACCACATCCCATGGTGATTAATATATCAATGTCTTCCGGAATATCAGAGAGTAGCTTAGGTCTATGAGTGCTCATATCCACGCCATCCTCTTCCATGACTTGAACAGCCAAAGGTTTCACCTCTGGGTAATCTTCTGTACCCGCCGAGTAAGCATCAAATATACCCTCGCCCAAAGTACGCCCATAGCCCTCTGCCATCTGGGATCTACAGGAATTATGTATACACACAAATGCAACTTTTTTCATATTGCCTCCTATTTGTTACAAAAGGTCATGATTAACAAATCATAACCTTCAGCAACAATTTCTTAATATGGTTGACCATATCTTATCATCTTTGACTCTTTAATGAAACACAATCCATAATATCCATTTAAGGTTGACCTGAATTTTACATAGTCACTATATAGTTTTCAACGCAATAATCCATAGGATGTATTCAATAAAGATATCATATATCCAGATGATCGCCCCGCCCCATATCGACTTGAAAACCAGCAAAATTGATTCTACGTTCAATACATCCTCTGCAATGAGCCGCTTCATCTCCTGTACAAATCTTCCCATCGTACAACAGGTATTTATCTCTTACGTTCGTCGGTGAGAGGTTTGGCATAACTACATTCCCACCAGCTTTCAGCCCCCTTTCGCGACCTCTATTATCAAGAGAACCTAAAGCCGTTGTTGCAGGCAGCAACACTTTAGGCAGGAGTAATCTTACCAAGGATAACAAAATGCAAGTCATCTCAATGGTACCACCTTGCTCACCTGCAAGAGGGGTATCAGATTGAGGAATGAATGGACCTATACCAACCATATGAGGTGCCAAGTTCTTTAGGAACATTAAGTCATTGACATAATCCTTATTGGTTTGTCCTGGTAGTCCAACCATAAAACCCGCACCGACTTGAAAACCAAGTTCTTTCAAATCAGCCAAACAGCGTTGTCTTTCATCGTATGACATGCCTGGATGAAGTCGCTCATACAGTTCTCTCGTATTGGTTTCATGACGCAATAGATATCTGTCTGCACCTGCATCTTTAAACAACTTATAACTCTCTTTGCTTTTTTCACCTATGCTTAAGGTAATGGCACAATCAGGGTGTCTCTCTTTGATGCCCTTGATTATTTCAACCACCATTTCATCTTTGTAAAAAGGATCTTCACCGCCTTGAAGAACAAAAGTTCGGTAACCTAAATTATAGCCTTCATCCGTACAGGCATATATCAATTCCTTGTCTAACCTGTATCGATCTGCATCCTTGTTATCACGCCTAATGCCGCAATAGACACAGTTCTGTTTGCAATAATTGGAAAACTCAATAAGGCCACGCATATACACTTTATCACCATATGTACTCATTCTCTTTTCATGAGCTTTTTGGTGCAGGTACTGTGCGCTCTCATCGTCCAGGTTATCAAGCAGTGTCAGCAACTCATCCCTATCAAGGTATTCGGTATCATACAACTTATCAATTAGTAATTTCATAAAAACTCCTAATGGTATTTTTTTCACAATCTCATCCTATGATACCATAGACCTATGATTTTGTCTGTTGCTTTAGCTACTTAATCTTCTAAAACCTATGCGTTTTATCATAAGATGCTAAGAGCGTCACTAGATTATTTGACTTTCTTAGCCACCTCACCAAAAAACAATGGCACAAGAGAAAGGGATGCCGCTACAGACATCTGACCAATACTAAGTGCAGTCGTACTGAAAATAGGCTGTAATACTGGTACATATAGAACAATCACTAAAAGACCAATAGCGCCTAGGACAGAGTAATTTAAGTATTTGTTGCTGAAAATGCGCATACTAAAGAGTGACTTGTGTTCCGATCTTGCTGAATAAGATCTAAGCATTTCCCCAAGGATCAATGTTGTAAAACAAAAAGTCCTCGCAACCGTCAACCTGAAGTCAGCATCTCCCTCACCAGCCATAACGAATCCCAGCTGATAAGACCCGAGCACAGCCAATGTCAAACCGACACTCTGGAAGATAATGGCAATCCTCATAGTTCTGTTGACAATATGCTCGTCCGGATCTCTAGGCTGTTGCTCCATGATGTCTTTCTCACCTTCTTCAAGACCAAGAGCAAAGGCAGGAAATGAGTCCGTAATCAAGTTAATCCACAACAACTGAATTGGCACCAAAGGTACTGCCCACCCCGACAGCATAGCGATGAAGATAATCAGGATTTCACCAATATTACATGAAAGCAAGAAACCGACAAACTTACGAATATTGCTATAGATAATCCTACCTTCTTCAACGGCATCAACGATACTGGCAAAGTTGTCATCTGTCAAAATCATGTCCGCTGCCTCTTTTGAGACATCGGTTCCGGTAATACCCATAGCGATACCAATATCCGCTCGCTTCAGTGCAGGTGCGTCATTAACACCATCCCCTGTCATAGCAGCGATATCACCATTGCCTTTTACCGCCTCTACAATCTTCACCTTATGCTCGGGTGATACTCTGGCAAATACGTTGGTGACTTTTGCTTTTTCAACCATCGCTTCGCCCTCTATCCCATTAATAGAAGCACCTTCAACCGCTTGATCATCTCTTTCAATGATGCCTAATTCTTTGGCAATGGCACTGGCTGTCGTAATATGATCGCCAGTAATCATGACAACACGGATGCCGGCTTTCTTACATAGCTTAACCGCTTCTTTCGCCTCTTCTCTAGGCGGATCGATCATACAGCTAAGCCCTAAGAAAACCATGCCCTTTTCTTCTTCACTGATGTCTGTTAGCTCTTCAACCTCTTTATAGGCATAGCCTAGAACACGAAGGGCATTTTCTGCATAACTTCTGTTCTTAGCCATGATTCTAACACGGTCTTCTTCTGTTATTAGACGTACCTCACCATTGACAGCAATATGCGTACATCTGCCAAGTGCCACATCCGGTGCACCTTTCGTATACATCAAATAGCGACCATTCACAAGATGTTTTGTCGACATAAGTTTCCTGTCTGAATCGAAGGGGAACTCCATCAATCTAGGATAGGCTTCATTCAACGCTTCCCTAGTCATTCCACCCTTAGCACCAAGAACAATCAATGCGCCTTCTGTCGGATCACCAATGACCTCTTTATCCTTGATCTTTGCATCATTACACAGCACTGCCGTTCTCAATAGTTCTTCAATGATCTTAATCTTTTTCCCTGTATCTGATGTAATCTGCCCCTCAAAGCCATAACCTGTTCCGCTGACCTGCCATTCTTCTTCACCGTCATAAATTTTAAGCACCGTCATCTTATTCTGTGTAAGGGTTCCGGTTTTATCCGTACAGATTACTGTGGTTGAACCCAACGTCTCAACAGCGCCCAGATTCTTCATGATGGCATTGCGTTGCACCATCCTTGTTACACCCATCGCAAGCACTACCGTGACAACTGCCGGTAATCCTTCTGGTATGGCAGCAACCGCCAAACTTATGGCCGTCATAAATACTTCAAGCAACGGTTCGCCTCTAAGCCACCCAAGGCCAAATATGATGATACAGACAGCGACACAAATGGCCCCTAACAAACGGCCAAACGACGCAAGTTTTTCTTGAAGAGGTGTCTTGCCGTCCTCTGTTTCATTAAGCATTGTGGCAATCTTACCAATCTCTGTTGACATCCCTGTTCCGGTGACAACACCCAGACCACGACCATATGTGATGATGGTACTCATGAAACCACTACCTATACGGTCACCAATAGGGGCATCTGCCGGTACCACGCCAGTTTCTTTGTCCACTGCTACAGATTCACCCGTCAGCGCAGATTCATCAATCTTCAAGTTCACTGCTTCAACCAAGGTTACATCCGCAGGCACATAGTCACCAGCTTCCAATTGGACAATGTCACCCGGGACTAATTCAGTAGAATCCACCAAGCCAATTTTGCCATTCCTTATAACTTTAGCTTTTGGTGCCGCCATGCTTTTAAGGGCTGCCAATGCATTGCTTGCTTTACGCTCTTGAGTAATACCAAGAACAGCATTAAGTACAACAATCGCCAGGATGACAAAACCATCTACCACTTCGTGTGCCACAATCGAAAGCACTGCAGCGATGATTAAAATAATAATCATAACATCACTGATTTGCTCGATAATTTGCTGCACAAGTGTTTTGCCCTTCTTTTCCTGTAATTTATTCTCTCCATATTTTTCTCTGGCAGCTTCCACCGCCGTTGAATTCAGGCCTAACTTTGGATCCGACCCTAATGATTCTACGACCTCATTAATGGGTCTGCTATGATAATCTGTCAAATTTCTTCCTCCTCGTCACAATCCTTAATAAAAAAAGTGTGAAACTGCTTTATCTTGCTTGTGTTAATCATACCAAAAGTCCATAAAGAAATAAACATGATCCTTATATAATCTTATCCCAAACACACCTGTCCTTAACTAAACAGTCTTCCACCATTTACCTAGCCGCAATTTAACTGTATAATGAATTCATGTAGGCATCTTCATTTGCCACTGATATAGAATATAGACATAGGAGAGATGAAAATGACGCCTGTCAAGAAATTTTATCGCCAACAAGCGAACACATTACTGCAGAATCTCAAAAAACGCAATATGGCCGCGTATTATTGTGACACAAAGGAAGAAGCTGTTGAACTTGCAAAATCACTGATCAAAGAGGGCAGCACCATTAGTTTTGGAGGTTCTATGACCCTTCACGAATCTGGTATGATTGACGCCTTAAAGTCTGGTGACTATAAGCTCCTTGACCGGTCCACTGCCGGTTCAGCTGACGAAGTCAAAAAAATATACCATGACGCATTATCTTCTGATACATATTTTATGAGTAGCAATGCCATATCTTTGGATGGTCATTTGGTTAACATCGACGGTAATGGCAATCGACTTGCTGCACTCATCTACGGCCCTGAACAAGTCATCGTCATGGCTGGAATGAATAAAGTTGCTTCCACTTCCGACGAAGCACTTAACCGTGTGCGAAATTTCGCTGCACCAGCCAACACACAACGCCTTGATCGAAACACACCATGTCATAAGACCGGTTTCTGCCACGATTGTCAGTCAGAAGATTGTATATGCTGCAACACAGTGATTACCAGACGGTCTAGTCGTGAAGGTCGAATCAAAGTTATCATGATTGGTGAAATTCTAGGTTATTAACAGCATCCCACTTATAGAAACTCATTGAAAGGACACATCAATTAACATGTTAGACATCTCCGCACCAGCCCTTGTATTCCCGGCATTGTCGGTTCTTATGCTGGCTTACACCAACAAATTTATCGCAATATCCAAAAGAGTCAGAGCCCTACACGGGGAACACAGGAATAATCCTTCCAGAAATCTCAAAAATCAGATACAGGTTATGAACAGGAGGATGATGTATATCCGCAACATGCAGATTACAGCCCTTTGCGGGTTCTCGGCCAACATTCTGTCCATCGGAAGTATTTTGATCGGATTCCACCTAGGCGCTATGATCCTATTCGTCATTGGTCTTGGCCTGGTATTCTCGTCATTAATCATCTGCATTATCGAAATCTATACTTCAACCGAAGTCATGACCTTGCTTCTCGACGAAGATTTCGACGATTATGATGAATACATAACAAAAAGCTGATCCTTAAGGTCAGCTTTTTGTGTTATACGATATTTACATGAATTCAATCAACAACGCTTCCAGATCTTTTTTCAGCCCTTTTGCATCATCGATTGTACAGCGTTGTGTAACAACTTCCAAGATACCATCCATCATCTTTCTTTCTTTCTCGCCTAGGGATCGTTCATCCATTCTTTCTTGAATATGCTTGTAAGTCTCTTTTCTTTCTCGCATCCTAGCAGCTATCACATGGGCTGTGATGTATCCCACTTCCGCCTCAGGCACTTCTGTGAAATGCAAGAAGTTCATCTTATCCAAAACCTGAGCAACCACATCAAAAGCATCAAACAGTTTCATCTCATTCAGCTGTTCTTCTGGCATGACAATAATCTCACCTTCGCGCAGACGTTTAACAGCAATGGCAATATGTATCATCAATGCGGCATAGGCAGAATCCATCAAAGTCATATCCATTCTAGCCTCTAGCGCCTCGATGAATGTCATCATGCGTTCCAAATCAACCTCCGAAAACATATCATGATATTCCGGACTCTTCAGAAAGTCAATTCTCGTCTCCCGACTGCCACCTCTTTTTTTAACCGTGACCATGTTCATCAATTGCTGACTGTTGGTGATCTCATAAAGATACTCAATCAAACCGCGACGCCAGGCTTCTTCAGATGCCACAATCTTATAGCCAACATGCGCTTTACTGTCAAGGATCAAATCATGCTCATCCAGCCACTTCCTGACAGATTCAAGATCCGTATAGCAAGTGGATTTGCTGACTCCTACAGCTTCAGACAGGTCACTAATGGATATTCGATCATCCGTTGAAAAAAGAATCGCCAGTAATTCCCTATGACGTTCTTGTGGGGATAGAAGACGATATGCCTTGACTGCATCAATAGAAGCTTCTTCATCCAACACTCGTTTCACCGTATCTCGTTCAGGAATCCATACACCTTTTTTGGGTACTCTTTTCATAACAAGACCACGGTTCTTCATCCAGTAATCCAAAGCTTCCAAGTCATACCTGACCGTTCGCGGACTTACATGTAATTGTGCTGCAATGGTTTTGATGGTCACAGGGTATTCTTTACCCAATAGATAATCAAGTATTCTTCTTTGCCTCTCTTTTAGTAAATGCATACAATTCTCCAATCTGTAAAAGGCCACCTTACCGGTAGCCTCCTATTATGATTCATCCAAACCAAGAATTTCCACTATTTTGTTATCCATGACATTCTTTGACGTGTTGCGTACATGTATGTTTGTCAATCTGCTGGCCTGGTCACCATCATGATGTCGCAAAGCTTCAAGTATCGCCTTGTGCTCACTTATTGACTTGCTGGCACGTTCAGGCGATGTCAACGAGCTTTTGCGTACACGTTGAACATAATGGTGAAAATCAGAAAGGACGTGCCTTAGAATCTTACTGCTTGAAATCTCATAAAGCATCTCATGAAACTTATTATCCAGTTCATAGATTTGGTCTATATGTCCCTTTGCCAAGTGAAACTCAGATAGGAATATGATTTCTTCCATCTCAGCCAGTTGAGTCTCCGTAATATTCTCTGCTGCCCATTCTGCACTCAGCCCTTCAATCAGAGACCTGATGGCATAGATATCACGAATATCCTTTGCGTTGATTCCTGAGACAACAGCACCTTTGTTTGGAATGATGGTCACCAGACCCTCTAGTTCCAACTGGCGAAGCGCCTCCCTAACCGGCGTCCTACTAACACCTAACTCCTTGGATATCTGGAGTTCTTTGATGGCATCGTTTTGTTTATAGCGTCCCTTAAGAATATCTTCTCTGATCTTGTGAAAGACACGCCCTCTTAATGAGTACTTATCATTGACTTCACTTTGAAGATTATAATTATCCACTGGCTCCTCCGCAGGATGTCTGCTTTGTCCCCTTCACCAAAGTCATCGACTCAGGTACCAGGGACAAACAGCATCCGAGATGATGGCCATCAATCCGCCAACATCCTTCTACAGTCATTATAAACTTTACAGTTTATCAATCGTCTCCATGATATACTCTACAAACTCACTGTTTGTAGCACCGGTATCTCTACCAGTCATCACTAACTTCTTCTCTGTCTGTCCACAGATCTCAAGTGCTTTTGAAAGTTTGTCCGCTTCCTTTACATAGCCAATGTGAGAAAGTAGTAATGCACCACCTTTAACGACACTGGATGGGTCCGCATAGATGTCACGGCCTTCGTCAACCATACGTGGTGCAGAACCATGAATCGCTTCAAACATCGCATATTCTTTACCGATATTGGCAGCACCGGCAGTACCAACACCACCTTGGAATTCAGCTGCTTCATCTGTAAGAATATCGCCATAAAGATTCGGCAATACCATAACTTGGAAATCAGTACGACGCTTCTTATCCACAAGTTTTGCTGTCATAATATCAATGTACCAGTCATCCATCTCGATTTCTGGATAGTCTTTTGCCACTTCTTTACAAACGTTCAAGAACTTGCCATCTGTTGTCTTAATAACATTCGCTTTTGTGACACATGTAACACGTGTTTTACCATTAGCCTTGGCAAATTCAAAAGCAGCTCTTGCAATTCTCTCTGCGCCTTGAGTAGTAATGACTTTAAAGTCGATGGCAATGTCTTCATCAATATGAATCCCTTTACTGCCAAGAACATAAGCACCTTCAGTGTTCTCACGGAAGAATGTCCAGTCGATGCCCTCTTCTGGGACTTTAACCGGTCTAACATTGGCAAAGAGATCCAATTCTTTACGCATTGCTACGTTAGCACTTTCGATGTTTGGCCAAGGATCACCAGCTCTTGGTGTCGTTGTTGGTCCTTTAAGAATCACATGACATTTTTTCAATTCTGCCAACACGTCATCCGGAATCGCTTTTCCAACTTCCGCACGTTTCTCAATGGTCAAGCCTTCAATGACACGGAATTCAATCTTACCTGCATCCACATCGTCTTTTACAAGGTACTCAAGAACACGTTGTGCCTGAGCGGTGATAGCTGGGCCGATACCATCACCACCGACAACACCGATGATGATCTTGTCAAGTGACTTATAATCAACAAAGTCCGCCTGCTTTTTCATTGTCTTCACACGGTCTATTTGTTCTGTTACCAAATCTTCAAAATGTTTTAAGTAATCGCTCATTTACTGTCTGCCTCCTATGTTATGTAAGTAATGTTGTATTGAGTTCTTGGGAAAACTCATCTATCACCTTAAGCAGTTCATCTTCTGATATAGCGATGACTCTGCCGTTTTCATATTCTTGATCCACCCATTCTTTTACTGCCTGAACAATTGGGTTAGTCTTATCCACTGTCTTGTCTCCACTTAGTCTGAAGTGGCTATTAATCCAGTGTGCAACACCTGATACACCTGACGTCTTAGTCACAGCAACAACCACAGGTCTATTCAGGAGTTTGTCTGTATCAAAGATATTATATATCTCTTCATTCTTCAATAGGCCGTCCGCATGAATGCCTGCTCTCGTCACATTGAAGTTCTTACCAACAAAAGGCATGCGGTGTGGTATATCTACATCTAGCTCTTTTTGAAAGTATTCAGCCATATCTGTAATAATGGTCGTGTCAACCCCATCTAGAGTTCCTCTAAGCTGTGCATACTCAAAAATCATCGCTTCAATCGGTGTATTCCCTGTTCGTTCACCGATACCAAACATTGTCCCATTGACAGAACTACAACCATAAAGCCATGCTGTCGAAGAATTCTGAACCGCTTTATAGAAATCATTGTGCCCATGCCATTCCAGTAATTCTGAAGGTACCGCCGCATGGTGGTTCAAGCCATAAATAATTCCCGGAACCGACCTCGGCATTACAACCCCTGGGTAACTGATCCCATAGCCCATCGTATCACAAGCCCTGATCTTGACCGGAATCCCAGTCTCCTCCATTAGCTTCATCAACTCACTAACAAAGGGCACTACAAAGCCATAGAAGTCGGCTCTAGTGATATCTTCCAAGTGGCAACGTGGTCTAACCCCAGTCTCAATACACTCTTTAATCACACGAACATAATGATCGACAGCTTGTTTTCTGGTCATCTTCAGCTTGTAGAATATGTGGTAGTCGGAGCAGCTGACAAGAATACCTGTCTCTTCCAACCCAACTTCTTTAACCAATTCAAAATCCTTGCTTGTGGCTCTGATCCAACTTGTAATCTCCGGAAACTCATAGCCTCGTTCCAAGCACTGATAAACAGCATCTCTGTCTTTCTTGCTGTACAAGAAGAACTCCGTCTGCCTGATGATGCCTTTAGGACCACTCAGTCTGTGCAGATAGTCAAACATCCGTAGCATCTGATCGGTTGTAAAAGGCTCCCTCGATTGCTGACCATCTCTAAAAGTCGTATCCGTTATCCAGATTTCTTCAGGCATATTCATCGGAACGTGTCGATGGTTGAAAGCAACTTTTGGCGGTTCATCATAAGGAAACAGATTCCTGTAAAGGTTCGGTTCTGCCACATCTTGAAGCGGATATTTGAATTCTGTACGTTCAAGGAGGTTGCTCCTCTTGCTAAACTCAATATTCGACTTTCTGTGGTATTCCCATGTTAATTCCTTTTTCAAATTATCCCTCCTTGCTTTTTGGACTGCCTGTCCAATTTCTATTCACATGCTTCTCCCAAGATGATCGTTATTAACCACCCAATCTTTCCAGATGATTCTGCAACCCCAATGACATACATCGTCAAAATCAATTGCACGATCATTACTTGTAATTATGCATGACTTCTTATAAGCATGCATTTTCACTATAATTGTATACAATTATACAGCTTCTGTCAAACCATCTTCCCACTAAAAATTACAGTCCAAAAAACCATTCTTTCATTCGTCTGATTTCACTGGAGATTCCTCTTTTTTTTCTCACAATCTGAATAATCAGACATATTCATCACGTGCATCAATAAAAGCGTCAATATTTTCTATCCTCACTTATTAATCGTCTACTAAGGCATTCATAATGAATTCTCCCACCCTCAGACCACAATTCCAACTCATCCAGAAGTCCAACCTTACCTCACATTTGACAATCCTTTCACATTATGCCAATTTCATTTGCACCCTCTGCATATTTTTATCCATTTTTTCATCTATACCTTAAAAAATAAGAAAAAGGCAGTTATACATAAATGTATAAACTACCTTTTTCAGAAATGCTGCTTTACACAAACAACTTTAACCTTTTACAACAATGTTGATAATTCTGCCTGGTACGTAGATTTCTTTAACAATCTGATGACCAGCAATTTTATCAGCGATGGCTTCTTTCGCTTTGCTAAGTACCGCATCCTTATCCCAGTCCGCACCAATCATGACAGTCCCTTTAGTCTTACCATTGATTTGAACAGGCATCTCTATCTCATCATCTTTCATTTTTTCTTCATCATATTCCGGCCAAGTCTCTTCAAAGACACTTGTGGTATGACCAAGCTCTCGCCAAAGTTCCTCTGCCATATGAGGAACAAAAGGTGCTAGCAATGTAATCAGCACTTCCAACGTCCCTTGATCAACCCCACCTTTTTTCCTGGATTGCTCACCAAGTTTGTTGTTATATTCCATAAACGCACTAACCACTGTATTCATATGGAACTTTTCCATACGATTGGTCACTTCATAAATCAACTTGTGACGCAACTTTTCAAGCTCAGTGGTCATCGGTACGTCTTTGCCCTTATTCTCCATTACAAGATGCCATACCTTGTTAATAAATCTGTAGACACCATCGATACCTCTATCGTCCCATTCAGAATCCAGTTCAGGCGGGCCTACAAAGAGTTCGTACATCCTCAAGGCATCTGCACCATAGTTCTCAACGAGTTCATCCGGTGATACCACGTTACCTTTAGACTTACTCATCTTAGCACCATTCTTACAGATCATGCCTTGATTGAACAATTTTGTAAATGGTTCTTCAAAGTCCACCACACCAATATCGTACAAGAACTTTGTATAGAATCTTGAATAAAGCAGGTGTAGTACAGCATGTTCTATACCACCTACATACATATCTACAGGAAGCCACTCTTTCATCTTCTCTTGAGAAATTAGGGCCTTATCATTCTTAACATCAACATATCTAAGGAAATACCAGGATGACCCTGCCCATTGAGGCATTGTGTTGGTCTCCCTTTTAGCCGGTCCACCACAGGTCGGACATGTTGTATTCACCCAATCAGTAATAGCTGCAAGTGGTGATTCACCAGTACCTGTCGGTTCATAGGATTCTACCTCAGGCAATGTAACCGGCAATTGTTCTTCAGGTACAGCAACCGCACCACAGTGATCACAGTGAACGATTGGAATCGGTTCACCCCAATAACGCTGACGACTGAATACCCAGTCCCGCAACTTATAGTTGACGGTCTTCTTACCGATACCTTTTTCTTCTACATACTCAGAAACAACTTCTTTTGCTTTGTCAGAAGCAATACCGTTGAACTCACCGGAATTGACCATGACACCAACTTCTGTATAGGCTTCTTCAAGTTCAACTTCGGCACCATCTTTTGCAATAACCTGAATAATCGGCAGATCGAATTTCTTGGCAAATTCAAAGTCACGTTCATCATGAGCCGGTACGCACATGATGGCACCTGTACCATAGTCTGCAAGTACATAGTCCGCTACCCATATAGGCACAAGTTCTCCGTTCAAAGGATTCACCGCATATCTGCCGGTGAAGACACCTGTTTTATCTTTTTCCTGTAATCTATCCACAGAAGATTTCATGGAAGCATCAAACACATACGCTTCTACAGCCTCTTTGTTCTCATCTGTAACAAGCTCGCTGACAAGGTCATGTTCCGGCGCAAGAACCATGAAAGTTGCACCATACAGAGTATCCGGACGTGTCGTAAAGACTCTGATCGTCTCATCAATACCTTCTACAGAGAAGTCCACCTCAGCACCATAAGACTTGCCAATCCAATCTGACTGCATTTTCTTAACTTTATCCGGCCACTCCAAACCTTCAAGATCATTCAAGAGGCGTTCGGCATAAGCGGTGATCTTCAACATCCACTGACGCAGATTCTTCTTTGTCACATCTGAATCACAACGGTCACACTTGCCGTCTTTAACTTCCTCGTTTGCCAATCCGGTCTTACAGGAAGGGCACCAGTTTATAGGCATCTCTTTCTCATAGGCAAGACCTTCTTTAAACATCTTGACAAAAATCCATTGAGTCCACTTATAGAAATCTGGATCCGTCGTATTAAGTTCAAAATCCCAGTCATAGATGGCACTGATATCTTTCAACTGTCGCTTAAAGTTCCTTACATTATCTGCCGTACCAATCGCAGGATGAACCCCCATCTTAATAGCGTGATTCTCTGCCGGAAGACCGAATGCATCCCACCCCATAGGGTGCATGACATAATGTCCCTGCAAAATCTTATAGCGGCTCCATACGTCACTTAGAACGTAACCACGCCAGTGTCCCACATGCAGACCATTTCCTGAAGGGTACGGAAACATATCCAAGCAGTAATAGTTCTTCTTGTCTTCTGACGGCGTGTTAATTGGATTCTCTTCCCAAATATCACGCCACTTCTTCTCAATGAGCTGATGATTGTATTGACTCATAAGTTCTCCTCACATGAATAAATTAAAAAACGCCTCTATCTAACGATAGAGACGTGATGTACGCGGTACCACTCTACTTCACTATGCTTCGATAGCACAGTGCCCTTAACTGTTAACGGTCAGTGGCCGTCGAGGACTACTCTAGGTTCACCCTCGCTGCTCCCGGATGAGTTCAACAGTATCTGCCACCACTTCTCACCAACCAGTGGTTCTCTCAAGACCATTCCTGTCTACTAGTTCCGTTCTTAGCATTTTTCACTACGAATTCAATGATAACACAGCAATAAAAGACATGCAATACGGAATCGAAACCTTTATTCTTCCGATTCCTCATCTGAACTGTCCGTTATCGTTTCATCGCTGGTATCGTCCTCTGCCTCAACCTCAGAAAGTCCGTCAGATTCAGCATTCTTATAGCCAGTAAGGATGAATCTGCCATCTCTCACTTCCAGGGATGCCAAATGATAATGGCTTGGATCCAGCTCACCCAGTTCATTTTCGACTTCATCCCGCATTTCAACCAGGGCTTCATAACTGAAATCACCGGTTTTAACAACCTTAGACAAGTACATTTCCACGTCCCAGCTATCCCCTACAGGATCAACGATGTAGTCCCCGTCTTTATAAACGACGCCATAGTCCTCAAAACTGTGATGACGGGTCACTGAGGTATCAAAGTACTTTTCCACAATCTCCTCTACATGTTTCTCAGGTACATACAACTTGAACTCTTCCGTATCAAACTTAAGTTCATTATATTCATACTGATATACATAAGACACAGCAAAACGTACCATATCGTCTTCTGTGAAGCCTTCATCAAAACTCTCCTGACCCGTCAGGATATTAAAGACAACCGGATCAAGAAAATTAACCAACTGCTTTTCAAAGATCGGATCAGTCACAACCCCATTACTTGAAACCACTTCAACGTCCGAAGCGTCCACTTCTTCCGTAGCGGTATGATCGTATACATCCTCAGCGACAGTCTCTTCTGATAGCTCTTCTTCAGACGCATCAGCCTCTTCCTGTGCCTCCTCGCCAGATTCAGCCACCTGCTCTGATACAGCCGGTTCTTCTGTTGTTGTCTGGTCGCCATATATATCTTCTGTTGTCGTTTTCTTACACCCGGCAACCAATAACATTGCCGTAATCAATGTCAATACAACTACTTTTTTCTTCATCAAATCCTCCACAACAACCTTGACAGCTCATCAAAATCATCGTTCTATCTATAATAAAATCATTCTATTCAAACAACGTTACTTCTTCTTATAAAAACACGCAAGTACCCCTGGTCCAGCATGGGTTCCTATGGTAGCACCAATCTCAGAAACAAAAATCTCTCCTTCATAACCCAATTCAGTCTTAATGGCATTGACAATCATGTCAGCCCCTTTTTCATCTTGAGCGTGCCCTACAAAAATCCACTGTTGATCCATGTCCATATTCTCTGCCATACGTTTCATGAAAAACGGGACTACTTTTTTTCTGCCTCTTGCTTTACCGATAGTCTCTGTAATAGCATCGACCACATTCAGTATTGGTTTTAAACTCAAAATATCCGCAACAAAGGCTTTACCTGCGTGTATTCTACCACCTTTGACGAGATATTCCAATGTATCCACACAAAAAAGTGTCTCTATGCCATTCTGTGTCAACCCCTTTAACGCTTCCGGCAATTCCCTTGGTGCAACACCTTCTTTTAGAAGTTCAGCCGCCTTAAGTGCTACATAACCAGTGCCGAGACTCAGGGCATTGGAATCGATAATGGTTACTTTGTCTGTACCCAGTTCATCGACGGCGATATGAGCCGATTGGCAAGTACCACTAGCGTTAGCACCAATTGTAACGATCACCACCTCATTACCCGCTTCAAGTTCCGGTTGCAAGTACTCAACGAATCTTTCCGGCGGCACCTGACTGGTTGTTGGCATAACCTCCGAAGACGTCAGTTTATCATAGAACTGTGAAGAACTTATGTTAATGGCATCCAAATACTCTTCCTCACCAAAATGTACCGATAAGGGGATAATACGTATATCATACTGATCCACTATGGATCTAGGTAAGTCCGATGAACTATCGACAATCATTCGTACACTCATTTGCTATGCCCTTTCACGCCTGAATATAACGAACAGGCTATCTGATATTTGCCTTCAAAGGTCTAAATTAAAGCATTTCCAGCGTAATTAATATACCATATCTTTACCGTTCCTTCAATCAGTTTTAATCATTATCAATCCAAGGTAATTACCCTTATAATACATCCGATAATTTTGTCACTAATTATCAAAAGGTTGCCTCAGAAAAACCAAGACAACCTTCATCCCTAATGGATCATAAATTTATAGGCCTACTCCCAATAGATACTATACTATGGACTATTTAGCATGCATGTTTCTAGTCTTAACATCAAACACAACCGCCGCCACAAGAACAAGTCCACGGATAATGTACTGATATGATACACCCACATTCATCAAGTCCATGCCTTTTGTCAACGAAGCCATAACAAGAGCTCCGATGATGGATCCAGTGACTTTACCCACACCACCTGCAGCAGATGTACCACCGACAAAAGCACCAGCGATGGCATCCAGCTCAAAGCCCATGCCCGCTGTCGGTGTTGCTGATTGAAGACGTGCTGTAAACAGAATACCTGACAAACCAGCCAACATACCCATAGACCCAAAGACCACATAGGTTATGAACTTAACGCTGATTCCTGATAACTCAGCCGCTTCAGGATTACCACCAACGGCATAGATGTGTCTGCCCAATGTGGTATTCTGCGTAATGAAATGATAGATCGCTACAATAAAGACAACAATGATGGCTGTCCAAGAAAAACCTTTGAAAGTCGCTATTTTCCATACGAAGTACAGAATAATCACAGATACAAAGGCAAGCTTTCCTGCAAACACTGGCAATGTACTAATATGAAGCCCGTAGCTTTTTTGCTTGGAACGGTTTCTTGTCTCTATCAATATATATATAAGAATTGCCGCCACAGCTAAAAGCATGGTTAATAGGTGAACACCTTCAATGTTGGCAACATCTGGGATATAGCCATTCCCTATGGCATTAAAGGCATCATTGTTGGTGAAAATCGTTGCTGAATTCGTCACACGAATCAGCAGACCTCTGAAGATTGTCATAGCTGCTAGTGTTGCAACAAAGGCAGGTATTTGAATTTTCGCCACCAAAAAACCTTGCCATGCCACACCGATTACTGCACCAGCTAATAGTACAATAGGAATGATCAACCAAATAGGTAAGTGAAACTCAGAAGACAATATGGCTGACAGTGCCCCAAGAAAACCGGCAATATAACCAACAGAAAGGTCTATGTGCCTAATGACAATGACCAAGGTCATACCAACAGATAAGACAGCAATATAGCCCGTCATATCTATCAAATCTGATATGACCCTAGGTGTCATGAAAAGGCCGTCTGTCAAGGTTGTGAAAATAATCATGATGATTGCCAAGGCAATGTACATACCATAATCTCTAATATTGACTTTTATGGCCGCTGCAGTGTTCTTTAACATTTCTAATCCTCCTTGCGATTAAAGCTAATGTTGCTCACACAAATGATATGACACATTAACTGTACGTCGCCATCTCCATAATATTTTCCTGTGTTGCTTCTTCTATATTCAACTGCCCTGTCAATCTGCCCTCAGCCATGACATAGATTCTGTCACTCATCCCCAGCACTTCAGGAAGTTCCGAAGAAATCATAATGACACTAAGCCCCTTAGCAACCAATTCATTCATAATTGTATAGATCTCATATTTCGCACCAACATCGATGCCTCTTGTGGGTTCATCCAGAATCAGTATATTGGGCTCCACAAACAGCCATTTGCCCAGCGCTACTTTTTGCTGGTTGCCGCCACTGAGGTTGTTGACAATCTGTTCAATACTTGGCGTCTTGATGTTCAAGGATTCTTTGTATTCGTTGGCAACTTTCACTTCTTCATGTCGGTTGATCACCATACCATCTGCTATTTTCTTCAGATTGGCTACCGTGATATTTTCCTTTACATCTTGATTTAAAATCAAGCCGTTTCCTTTACGGTCCTCTGACACATAGGCAATCCCACTTTTGATTGCGTCCTTGGGTGATTTGAAATTCTGCCTAATGCCTCTGACAAATAATTCACCTTCCAGAAGATAATTTCTCGAATTTCCAAATATGCTATGAGCAAACTCTGTACGTCCTGCCCCCATCAGACCAGCGATACCAACAATCTCACCTTCTTTAACATTGAAATCGGCTTCTTTAACCACATGCCTTCCCAGTTTTCTGTCGAAAGCTGACCAGTTTTTTACCTCAAGTAAGACATCCCCAATATTTTTCACTTCACGTTTAGGAAAGATATCATTAATCTCCCTACCTACCATATACTTTATAATATCTTTTTCATTAATTTCGCCTTTTTCCCTGGACATGGAACGAATTGTCTGTCCATCTCTAAGCACCGTCACCGTATCCGCAACCCGAATCACTTCCTTTAGTTTGTGGGATATCATGATCGATGTAACCCCTTGAGCCTTCAGATCTTCCAGCAAGTCCAACAGATTGTCTGAATCATCTTCATTAAGGGCCGCCGTCGGTTCATCCAGAATAAGTAGTTTAACATCTTTGCTGAGGGCTTTAGCGATCTCTACAAGCTGTTGCACCCCAACGCCCAAGTCGATGATTTTTGCTGAAGGATGAACATCCAGCTTAACTTTTTTTAACATCTTAACCGCTTCGACTTTAGTGTTGTGCCAATTCATGATGCCATTACTCTGAAATTCGTGGCCTAGAAAAATATTCTCATATACCGTCATTTCCGGTACGAGCGCCAACTCCTGATAAATAATAGCTATACCTTGTTTCTCACTATCACTGATACGGGCAAAACGCTGCACTTCACCGTTATAGACAATATCTCCACCATAACTACCATGAGCGTATACACCACTTAACACTTTCATCAAAGTGGACTTACCAGCACCATTTTCTCCAACCAAGCAATGGATTTCTCCTTTCTTGACCTGGAAATTCACATTATCCAAAGCTTTAACACCTGGGAATTCTTTTGTAATGTTACGCATTTCCAATATATTTGACATACTTTACTCCATTCGTCCGGCTCGGCTATACCGGTATTTATTGGTTACAGCCTCAGTAGAAAGTTCTTGCGCTCTCTTAATCGTACAGGAAGCCGCTAACGCGGCCTCCTGTCAACATTCCATTCACTTTAACGCTTAAGTCTAATTATTCAAGTCCAGTGAATTCGCTAGCATCATAATAGCCGGAACCGATGATCGTGTCTTTCACATTGTCTTGAGTAACAGTAATGACTTTAATGTCTTTAGCCGGCACTTCTACAACACCATTGTCATAAGCGCCATTTGTTTCGATTGTGTTGCCTTCAAGAACATCTGTTGCTGTTGTAATCGCACCATTAACCAAGTCTCTGACGTCTTTAAGCACGGACATGGACTGTTTTCCATCAATCACATACTGAACGGATGGAATCTCAGCATCCTGGCCAGTGACAAAGATCTCTATACCCTCTTCTTTTGCGAATTGATCGTAGATTGAGCGGGCTGTTCCATCATTCGGTGCAAGAATGAATGTGTTGCCTGCTGGTGGTGCCGCAGTAATGTGAGACTCTGCTTTTGATTTAGCAACTTCCGGTTTCCAGTCTGTTGTAATCTGCTCGATGATTTCACCCATCTCGTCACGTGTCAATTCTGCCTTATCTTTATAATCTACAGCTTTGGTTGAATTCTGTACAACAAATGTGCCGTCTGCAATGAGTGGCTGAAGTTTATTCCAAGCCCCTTCAAAGAACAAGAATGCATTATTATCTGTCGCCGCACCTGCATACAAGTAAAGATTGGCGCCCACTTCTGAACCTAGTTGATCCACAAGGTATTGACCTTGGGCTTCACCAACTGATACAGAGTTGAAAGTGATGTAGTAATCTACAGCGTCAGTATTTGTTACCAAACGGTCATAAGAAATAACTGTAATACCTTCTTCTTTTGCCGCTTCAACTGCTGCCGCTGCTGCATCACCATCTTGCGGAGTAATAATCAGCACTTTAATGCCTTTAGAGATCAATGTTTCAACATTTTGCTTTTCTTTTGCGGAATCTCCTTGGCTAAAGAGAATCTCTACACTGTAATCTGTTCCTTCTAAAGCAGCATTGAATCTTGCTTCATCTTGTACCCATCTAGGTTCTTCTTTGGTCGGAAGAACGATACCAATATCCACTGTATTGTCTTTTTCTTCTACAGTCTCTGTTGTTGCTGTTTCACCACCAGTGGATTCCTCTGTTGTTGACGTCTCGTTGGATGTACATCCAGCTAACAACAATACACTTGACAGCGTCATTACAAGAAGCATTGATAATAGTTTTTTCATCAAAACTACCTCCATTATTTATGTCTGGCAGACCCATATATGTGAACCTCCCCATGGCATCCGCCTGTTAATAACTACAATTGACATTATAGAAAAAAAAAGAGCATATGCGAATGGACATATCCTCTTGTCATCATGACTTATTTAATGAAGTTATTATTTCAAAAGAGATGCTAGGACTATTTTAACCCATACCATGTTCAGAGATTATTTTAAGGCTAAATCTGTCCTGCCTGTCAGCTCTATATCTTATCGTCCTTCTCTGTAAATATCCTCTTTCAGGTGAAATCCATCGGCTATGACCGTTTCTTCAAGGGTTGCCCCCGTAACCCCAAGGACATCCAAACGGACATAATTCACATCCATATAACCATTATCTATAGATTCATAAAAAACAAGGGGTTCATCTTTTGCCATAGCCACAGCAACCTCAACTGCCCTTACCGCTAATTCACGTATAGGTTTATAGACCGTCACATGCTGTGTTCCCTCTACAATCCTTTGGCACGCGGATATATCTGCATCATGCCCTGCCACGATTACCTCTCCTGCAAGTCCCGCTTCTGCCAGGGCCAAAATAGCCTCCTCCGCCAGACGGTCATTAGCTCCAATGACCGCATCAATCTCAACCCCTTCGTCAATCAATGCTGACACCGTCTCGTAAGCATATTCTTCCCGCCAATTATCTGCCCATACATCTGCCACAATTGTCACATCACCTGATTCAACATATGGCTCAAGCACTTCAAGGGTTCCCTGCCTAAACATTGCCGAGTTATTATCATCCGGCGAACCATTGATCAGCACATAATTGCCTTTTGGGGCAAGTTCTAAAACTTTCTCTCCTTGAATCTGACCGACTTTAATATTGTCAAAGGTTAAATAGGCATCGACAGGGGCATTGTTAATCAATCGATCATAAGCAATAACCTTAATGCCCGCTTCATGTGCTTCAGTGATCACTTCCGCCAAGCCCTCTTTATCATAAGGTATAACAACCAGTACATCCACTTTCTTATCAATCAAGGACTTAATCTGACTTATCTGCATTGCGTTGTTTTCATTAGCGTTGTGAACAATGACCTCAACCCCCTCTTCCATGGCTTTGGCCACAAATATCTCCTGATCGCGCTGCCACCTTTCAATTACCAGGTTGTCCGCACAGTATCCGATAACGATCTTTTCTTCCTCCCTAGTCATCTGCTTTTCTTCTAACCCTGGCAGGATCCGCCATATCAAAAAAATTACCACCGCAGCGCCCACAACCCCTAATGTGCCCTTGCCGAATGTTCTACCTTCTCGCTTGCCACCTAACATCGTTACACCCCAATCTTATTCATCTCATTTGAATTCTGTTGGCGATACACCTACCAGTTTCTTGAATAATCGACTAAAATAATTCGGATCGTTGTAGCCGATTTCGTAACAGATTTCCTTGACAGAATACTTCTTCTCTCTCAACATCTCCTTAGCCACTTCCATACGCTTCTGTCTAATATATTCAACAAAGTTCACCCCTAAAGCTTCCTTGAATATTTTACTGAAATACTGTGGACTTACAGCAACCATCTTGGAAATATCCGGCAGGTTCAGTTCTTCATTGTAATGTTCGTCAATATAAGCTTTCGCCTCAAGAACAACGCCTGATACATGCTGATGCCTAGACGTCTGAATTTGCTCTGCAATGCTCAGCACTCTGCTTACACACCAATTTTGCAGAAGCAAAATATCATTGAATTTTCTAATTTGATTCAAATAAGTACCGTAACCAGCCCCACTCTCAATCACTTTATGGTGATATGACCTTCCAAGAATCATCACCATAAGTTCAGTGACCACATTCTGGATATCAGATAAGGAACGGTCAAATCTTCTTTCCAAATTGGCAAAGAACAGCTGTAATGATTGTCGCAAGGCAACATCATCCCCTTGTTCCACCAACTGCACTATATGAAGTTCATCCTCCTTGATATCCAAATATGTATAAGCGTCAGTATGCTCCGGCAAGGTAATATCATTTACATGAAGCACCTTTTCATTACTGATTCGATTTAGTGCGTATAGTGCTTCTTCCAAAGAATTTTTGATTTTTTCAAAGGGATATACACCACCAATACCAATGTGCACTGACACATCGACTATTTCTTTCACTGAATCCATAATCCCATTGGCAAGATTCATCGCCTCAACACGATGTTCATATTCATCACCGTTGTCACCAGCATAGATCACTGTCGTGATACGGTTAACCATCATCGGTCCTACAATGCTCTTACACTTGTATTTGATAGCACTTTGCACTTTCGGGTATACGCTTTGACCCCTAAGTCCCGACCCTATTCTGTTGCTTAAGGTCGCGCCTTCTTTATCCTCTCCGAATTCCAGCACCATAACGTATGCCTTGTCTTTATCCGACTCGAACAGTTCCTGATATCTGGTCAATTCCTCTCTGTAGTCCGCATTCACCATCATTGCATAGACGAATCCGTGTTCGAGCACCGGTATTACTTTCTCTAGTTTTTCTCTGTTCGCCATTTCCTGTTGCCTTAAGAATCGTTCATCATCTATCTCATCCATTACCCGCCTAAGAACATCTCTTAACTTGTTCTCCGTCACAGGCTTTAGAATATAGTGGCTAACCCCAAGAGCCACTGCCTGTTTGGCATAATCGAATTGCTCATAAGCCGATATAATGATAAATTTTGTTTCCGGATGACGGCGCTTGATCTGTTCAATGGCTTCTATACCATTAATCCCTGGCATCTTTATGTCCATGAACACAATGTCCGGCACAAATCCCCTCGATAGCTCAATGGCCTCTCGACCCGAATTGGCTACTGCCACCACATTCAGTTCATCGAATGCCTCTTCAAGAATGAATCTAAGACCATCTGTAACGATCTTCTCATCGTCTGCAATCAATACATTATATTTCATCTTCTTCACTCCACATAGGAATACGTATTCGTACACTCGTTCCTAAACCTAATTGACTGTCAACCTCAAATACATCATCCTTGTGGTAAAAAAGTGTCAACCGCTCTCTAACATTGCGTATACCAATACCTGAACCGTCTTTCGGTTCAGTGACACCCATGATTTTCTCAATATCTTTACCGTCCATACCTTTGCCTGTATCTTCTATAAGGATATAACCCATTTTCCCTTCTGAAAAAGTTCTTATGGTCACCACACCACCTTCTTCTAAACCACTCAACCCATGGATGTAAGCATTTTCGACGATTGGCTGTAACACAAGAGGCGGTATTGGAACTTTCATCAATTCCGGCGAAAGTTCCCATTTGAACCTTATTCTTTCTCCAAACCTAACTTTCAACAACTCATAATAGTCCTTGATATTGCCGATTTCATCACGAACCGTCACCACTGAATCCATTTTTTGTATATTGTAGCGAAAGAGACTGGACATTGTATCAAGGAATTCTCCAGTCTTAGGTGCTCGTTCCATCATACTCAACTGAACCCCCGCATTGATTGTGTTAAAAAGAAAATGAGGATTGATTTGAGACTGCAAAGCATACAACCTGGCATTATCCAGCAAATGAGCCATACGAATATTTTTTAATTGCTCATCTTTTAACTTATGCTCTGTCTCCGCTTTTTGATGTAAGGCTTCAATATAACTACTTATACGTTTTTTCATCTTATTGAAAGCAGAGCCTAGAAGTTGCCATTCTTCCTCAGAAAATTCTTGAACATCCTGTGCCGCAAGATTTCCTTTACCTATTTCTTCTGCCGCATCAACCAAGATACCTATCGGTCGCACCATCTTGGCAGAAATCAGATAAACGATGGCAATGGATATGACAATCAGTGTACCTATGATGACCGCCGTCACCTGCTGCAATGTGTGAATTTGGCCCAGAAGTTCTATATAAGCTCTTGAATTCCTATTCAGCTGTTTGGTGTTGAGGCTCTGAATATAAGACATAATGTAACCTTTTATCCTCTGAGTCTCCTCATATTGATTATAATACTGATAGACATTCCTTTGACGCTTATACCTTATAGCACTGTCTGCCTCATCTAGGTAAGCACCAATTAGGCTGTGAATGTTCTTACTGAACACATCTTCCATTGAGTAGAGTGGTTGGTCTTCCTCTTGCATCAATAATGTCAATGTATTGACGTCAATGAGATAATCATTCAACTTCGTCGAACTTTTCGTAGAAAGAAAGCCAAGAAGGTTCTGATCCATGTCGTCAAGGAGTGCTTCGATGTCACTAAGATACAGATGTTTCTCAAACATCCCCTCCATCTGTCCCTTATACTTCTCCAATATACTAATTGAATACAGACTGAGTATGGTCATGAAAATAACAAGACTCATACTGTAGAGCAACATCTTCATACGTATTGATCCGAATTTGCGAGTCCTATTCATCAATGAGTGCCTCCATATAGGCATCAATATTATCCTGATCCACCGTCATTAATGACGTTGTAATATAACTGGATACAAACTCTTCTCGTCCATATTCTGCGAAAGCTTTCATCGCTTCTTCGCCTATTGCCTTAGTGTCAGCAACAACCGTCGCCTGAACAATCGTCCCTCTAGCTATATAATCCAGCATTTCATATTCATCCCCAAACCCAATCAAGTCATACTGATGGACGCTGTTGTTGTCAATCATCACCTGTGCCACGCCCATAGCATTTTCCCAGCTGGTACAGAATATGCCATTCACATCGGGATGGTTCGTCATGATATTATCTGTCACAGACTCTGCACTTAACACACCTTGTTTTGTATATTTCACCAAGACAACATAAAGGTCCTCATAAGACTTAAGGACCTCTGTCAAACCAAGAAGCATCAAATCATCCGTATGGTCATCCACTTCGCTGTAATCCCGCTGATCAATCACTGCGACTCTGCCTTGTCCGCCCATAGCTTTTGCTAAAGCTTTACCCGCACTCTGCCCAATACTGTATCTGCTTGGACCTATATAGCTGATTCTGCCACTTTCAGGCAGGTCTTCATTCATCACAAATACAGGAACCCCTTGCTTTTGAGCTTCCATAATCGCCGTGTTCATCGCATCGCTTTTTATTGCATGGAGAATGATACCATCCATCCCCCCATAAACTGCCATCTTCATAACATCAATGGCTTGGCTTTCATAATCATTGCCACTTAAAGCCTTCTTTTCGACTGCAATTCGGTATGTGGCCGCGACCTGCGCAACCCCTTCCATAAAAGCATCGTCATAGTTCTGATGATCCTCATTGTAGATCAGCAACACATGAGCTTCTGCAGCCTCCTCAGATTCAAAAAGGTAATCTGCCCCACTGGCGTTAGAAATCCTATTGGATATATAGACACCTGAGAATAATGCCACCGCTAAAAGCAAAGATAAAAATACCACCAGGTATTGAATCCAATCCGGTCTTTTCATTGCGGACCTCCTTAACACTTCTCATTCTATTGTACACGGAAATGAAGCATCCTTACATTCAATCCCCTCACTAATTTAATCAAACATAGCATTATTTTAAGTTCCGTCATATCAAAGGTTCACTAAGTTCATCACAACTAATCGGCAAGATTATTGTGAAAATACTGCCTTCATTCACTTTACTCTTCACACGTATAATCCCACCTTGACCTATGACCATGGCTCTTGCAATTGCCAACCCAAGGCCATGCCCACCGGTCTCACGGGTTCTGGACTCATCTGATCTGTAGAACCGCTCAAAAAGATGAGGCAAGTCATCCTTTCCAATCCCTATACCTGTATCACTGATTTCTATACGTACCTGATGATCAACCTTGCTTAACTTAAGCCCCAAATCGCCGCCTTCTGGTGTGTACTTGATGGCATTGTCGAGAAATATTCGCAGGGTCTGCATGACTTTGGCATGGTCAAGGCAGACTTCCAAGGGTCTTTGGAAATCTGAATTGAACTGATGTCTGCCTTCATCAATCATCATCATGTCTCTAATAAGTTCATCGCCCATCAAATCCAAACGGAATTTTTCCCGCTCGAATTTGAGGGTCTGATTGTCCGACCGTACCAAAGTCAACAGATTTTCTACAAGCAACTGCATATTTTTTGATTCACTTTTTATGGCATCAATGGATTCTTCAAGAATCTCAGCATCATCCTTGCCCCAGCGATCAAGCATCCTTGCATAGCCATTGACAATGGATATGGGGGTCCTGAGCTCATGGGAAACATCCGATACGAATCTTTTTTGTTTCACATAGTCCGCACGTATCCGCTTGATCATTTCATTGAAGGTAATGGCAAGATCTTTCAGCTCATACTCCGCCCGATGTACGTCTAACTTAGCGTTCATGTTGTTGATGGTGATTTTTTCCGCCGCCTTTGTCAAGGAAAAAATCGGCATGAAGACTTTCTTCAGCCTGTAAGAACCAACAACAGACATAATGGTGATTCCCATCATCTGTGATATCAATATTGCGATGAGCAAGACCCTCTGTTCATCTGTACTGACAAAAAAAGGTCTGATGATTTGAACATCAAAGACCACTTGATCTTCTTGAGAAAAGTTATATGGTATGGATTCACTTTGCTTAACCATACCTTTTGTAAAGAACAGCCAGAGATTCTCAATGTAGCGTACCTCAAACAGGGTATTGTCCAAATCTCCTGTCTGTATCTGATAGCCGACCCGATCCCCTTTTACCACTCTCATACGAACAGATAGATTGACACCGTCCGCCTCACTTAGATCCAGGATCTCACTCTCGTAGCTGAAGGCGTTAAGACTACCCTGTTCCTTTGTTAACGTCAAGTAATACACTTCATCAATTAGACTTCTGTTGCCAATACCAATTTGTAGAATATTATACGCCGCGCCGAACACCACTAACGTTATAAGCGAGACGATCAAATACATCACCAGATAATCAAAAGAAATCCTTCGCCGCATTGACAACGAAAGACTTCTTTTTAAGTACTGGACGGTATGGACAATTTCTCTTACAACGTGTTTAGCTTTTCCTTTAGCCATTGATAATATACCCTACTCCTCTAACAGTCTTGATAATCTCAATGTCATACTTCTGGTCAATCTTAGAGCGGAGATAACGTATGTAGACATCAATGACATTGGTGTCGCCATAATAGTCATAGCCCCATACTCTCTCAAGAATTTTCTCCCTGTCAAGGGCGATGTTCTTATTTTCAAGTAAGTATTTCAGCAACTCGTATTCTTTTTTTGTTAATTCGACCACGTCATCACCGTAAGTCACTTCGCGCTTCAAATCATTGACCACCAAGGCCCCATGTGTCATCATGGCACCATCAGAGCCTTCCTTCTTGCCACCCTTTCTCTTAAGAGCAACCCGCATCCTTGCAAGGAGTTCCTCTATCTCAAAGGGCTTTGTCATATAATCATCAGCACCCATATCAAGTCCCATGACTTTATCCGTCACATCATCTTTAGCTGTCAACATGATGATCGGTGTCACCTCATCGTTCTGCCTTATCCGGCGGCACACTTCTATGCCACTCATCCTCGGCAACATCAGATCAAGAAGCAACATGTCAAAAGTCCCTTGAGTATATGCCTCCAATCCTTCTCTGCCATCTGAAGCCAACGTGACTTCATACCCTTCATATTCAAGTTCCAATTGTATGAATCTTGCGATCTTACTTTCATCTTCAACCACTAATATCTTCTCGTTCATGACCTCTCCCTTATTTCTCGATGGTGATCTCGTAATAATCATCATCGTCATCTTTGCTTTTAGTCACTTCACTTACTTCTGACGACCCATTCATATCTGCCGCCCTATCCGGATGTGCCTTCGCTTCTTCAAAGGTGCTTGTCCTCTCAAATTCCTCTTCCTTAGAATTCGATTCATCCACAATCGGATCCTGATCTTTCTCCAGCCTATAAAGGGATACCGTACTTTCTGATATGAGAATAATGCCAATGACAATAACACTCATCCATATCTTCGAATCCGATGTCAATAGGAGAAAAAACAATACAACCACAGCCAACGGTATATCCAAGACCGTTTTCTCTTTTCTGAGAATCTTGACATAATACGTCAATAATTCCCGGTATATCCTGCCGATTTCGTCCTGCAAACGGTTCATTCGAGACTCTTCTCTGTCACGCAAGTAACGCTCAGCAGCATCTATATCGTTGTCACAACGATGAAGGGCTTTTTCCGCCTCTTCATAAGTTGTATCCACTCGCTTCTGCAGCTCTCTGACCAACTTATCAGATACTTTCATCCCATCACCTCCCGTTTCTTCTTTTCATTATACATAATAACAGTATAGTATTACCTGCTATTTAGGACAAGATTAAAAAACAATAAGAAAAAAAAGACACCAGGCAATTCACCTGGCATCTCGTTTAACACTATTGACTTAATTCTAGTATGACTCGTAACAGTATGTTATATTCCAATGCTTCATAACCACTTACGCCCAACCCATCTCAGCCGTTGGAAATCATCAAGACAATAGCGGCAATCGCGATACCCAAAACAATCAACCCAGCTACTTTTACAGGACTGATTGGGGCACTTCCTTGCACTTCCCCTGTCTGACCGTTGATAAGCACATTGTAGATCTTGCTGTTATATTCATAAGCTGACATGTACACCGGTAGCAAGATGTGCTTAAAAGTCACGTCCCTATACGAGACAGATTGACGGTAACTGTCGTATGTGTCTCCTGGTAGTTGTCTTTTAATCTCAGAGGCAATCTGATTCGACATGTGCTCCTGGCTAATATGCCATGCAGGCGTCGGCTTAATGGTATGCTTCTTCGCCATATAGCCGGCAAGATAATCCGGCTTATAATCCACAACGGTTCGTGTGTCGGTTCTAAAAGGTTCTATCCGTCGCATCAAGCGGGCTTCCTCAGAATCAATGCCAAGGACCAAATCATCATCAAACATCTGTCTGTAAGTACCGCTATAGGATCGCCATCTTGTATGACGCTTCCGCTTATCCCCTTGCCCCTCATAATAATAATCTCCGACACGGCAGTGATAATTGGCCCGTACATCCGCATCAAAGGTCCAATAGGGCATATACACACCTTTAAGGTTCTTGCCTCTGAATCTGTCTTTAAGATCTCTTGGTGCAAGCCAGCGCCGCTTAACCCAAACATCCATGCGCGCCCTTGCATCCTTGTAATTGATTTCATAAGGCACAACTCCCTGAGGCTTTAGGCCCGCATCACTTTCCTGATGAACCACCATGTGCTGGGAACCGCAAAATATACAATAAGTGGTTTCATCCTCAGGTGCTGCCACCGTCTCTCCACCGCAGTTCTTACACTCGACTACTTTCGTGGCCATTTCCCAATTGGTGGCATTCACATAATCCTCCACATCGTCAAAGGATATCTCAACCACTTGGTCAGAGGTAAACTCAATCTCCTTGGTACTGCCACAGAACTTACAAACCAGACATTTCTTCCCTGGACTGTAATACATATCTCCACCGCAAGCATCACAATCCGCTGTATGCGCTTCACCTTGCTGTGTGACCATAGTTTCATTCATTTGATCTGTCATCCTGCTTCTCCCTACTGCTTATTGCCACAGCTTGGACAGAACTTAGCTCCTGGTGCTAATTCATTGCCACATTGACTGCAAAATGACTTTTTCACTTCTTGAGATGCACCACAGTGGGAACAGAACTTGGCGCCTGCTGCAATTGGTTGATGACAGGAAACACAGCTTTCACCTTGGGGTGGTGCCATATTGTTACCGCAGTTCGGGCAGAACTTTGCCCCTTGGGGTACAGATGTCTGACACTTGCTGCATGTAACCATAGGTTGTTGAGCTTGTCCGGCATTTTGTTGTTGCTGGGCATTGGCTTGGTTCTGATTGCCCATCATACCACCCATCATACCGCCCATCATACTTCCCATAGACATACCCGTTGCCATCTCCATACCCATACCGGCAATCCCTGCACCACCTTCGTTCTGTGATAAATTCACAGCCGCCTCAGCTGTTGCATCTGTCATGGTCTTACGCTGATACATATCCATACCACCCATTGCGGCAACACTGGCCCTTTCGTCCATGGCTGTCTCGACAACCTCAGGCACACGGATTTCTCTTAGCTTAAAGGATATGAGTTCCAGACCAAATTGGGAGAATGCCGGTTTGACATCTGTCTCCACTTGATCAGAAAACTCTTGGATGTTGCCATATGCCTCAAACAGAGTTATCTTGGATTCACCGAAGAAATCAGTAAAACTGGCTGTGAATTCGCCATTCAATTGTGGGCGACACTCATCCACTGTATATTCTCTATCAGTACCCACCAACTTAACAATAAAGGTTCCAGGATCCACTACTTTATAATTATAAAATCCATTGGCACCGATTCGGAGCATGCCAAAATCAGGGTCCTTCACCGCTATTTTAGACGGCGTCCCCCAAGGTTGTGCGATTTTTTCATCTGCTGAAATGAAATAGATATCCACCTTAAAAGGACTTTCAAAGCCATACTTCCAAGACTTAAGCTTGGTCAGCACAGGCATATTGCTGGTGGTTAACTCATAACGACCTTCATCGAATATGTCAGCCATCTCACCTTCATTGATAAAAACAGCTTTCTGCCCAGGTCGCACTGTAAGCTGTGCCCCTATCATAATCTGCTTGCCTTTATCATCAAACTTGTGCGCCAAGATATTCTTATCATCCGTTGTAAATTCAATAACATCAATCAGTTGGCCTTTAATAAAATCTCTAATGCCCATAAATCATTCTCCCTTCAGGTTTAAGCCACTTCAGAAACAACCTCATTCCCTTATGGTTCGCCTGCCTCTCTGTCAGATATGACGCTAATTCGTCATGTATACCGCCTCATTATACTATGTGAGAAATGATGGGTCAAATGGATCAGCACATTCAAAAAACAACGATATTCCTTAATATAAACAATCCATTGGATCACTGTTTTAGCGCCTTGATTTTTAACGTTATGTCATGTAGAATAGACCCTGCATGTGTATGTGTGAGTCAACCAATCACATTAATGATGGCAACGTTGCCAAAACGTCGTCATCCATATAGGAGGAACACCATGTCCAATTGTCTCGTGGCCCAATCAGGAGGTCCAACTGTCGTTATCAACGCATCCCTTTACGGTGTGGTCAAAGCTGCTCTGGAAGCAGAACAGATTGACACTGTATACGGAGCTGTCAACGGTATCCAAGGTGTGCTTGAAGATAACACCCTGAACCTGACAGAAGTCTTTGGCAGCGACCCAGAGAAGCTTGAGATGCTTAAGAACACCCCAGCAATGTTTCTAGGTTCTTGCCGTTACAAACTGCCAAAACCAGAAGCAGATATGGGTCCATACGACACAATCTTCAATTTTTTCAAAGAACATGATATTGAGTACTTTTTCTACATTGGTGGCAATGACTCCATGGATACAGTGGATAAACTGTCCCAATATGCAGTCGATCATAATATTGACATCAAGGTCATCGGTGTACCTAAGACGGTCGATAACGACCTTTTTGGCACAGATCATACACCTGGCTTTGGTTCAGCTGCTAAGTACGTTGCTACTACAATTCTTGAAGTTGCACACGACACTTATATTTACAACCTTGACTCTGTTACAATCATTGAGATCATGGGACGTAATGCAGGTTGGCTTACAGCCGCAGCAGCTCTTGCAAGAACCGAGTACAGCACAGCACCAGATTTGATTTACTTACCAGAAGTACCATTCAACGTTAATCAGTTCATCGAAGATGTCAAGGCTGTCCAAAAAGAAAAGCGTCAGGTGATTGTCGCTGTTTCCGAGGGAATCCGTGACAAAGATGGTGAGTATATCGCTGCGGCGGTTGCCGGAACAAACGACGCCTTTGGTCATGCCAAACTTAGCGGTGTCGGTAAAACCCTTGAGTATATGCTCGGCGATAAACTCGGTTGTAAAGTCCGGTCTATTGAACTTAACGTTCTACAAAGAGCAGCAGCACACCTAGCTTCACAAACAGATATCGAAGAGGCCGCGGCCCTTGGTATGAATGGTGTTGCTTATGCCCTAAAAGGTGAAACCTGCAAAATGATGGCAACTGTAAGACTTTCTGATGCGCCTTATAAAACAGAAGTCACTGCTGTTGATATCAAGACTGCTGCCAACCACGAGAAGCAAGTACCTCGCGAGTGGATCAATGAGGCTGGTAATGATATGACAGAAGACTTCCTTACCTATGCCAAACCATTGATTGTTGGTGAGCCAGACTTATCCTACAAAGACGGTAAGCCAAACTATTTGAACGTGGCACATCTTTTGAAGTAATCCTGATTCATGTGATACCCATAGCGCAACAGCATCTGCTGTTGCGCTATTTTTTTTAGACATATGCAATTGAAGCCATACCTTTTCTATGTTAATCTATTGGTATCCCAACATTAGAAAGAGGTACTTTATGAATCGTAATAAAAGTATACGCACTGTTGCGATACTTGGAATAACAGGTAACATCTTCCTGCTCGTAGCCAAACTGCTTGTAGGCTTTGCAACAAACAGCCAGGCTATGATTGCCGACGGCCTTAACAGCGCCGGCGATGTCTTCGCTTCCTTCATGACCTATATCGGCAACCACATATCTGCCAAGCCCGGTGATGAAGACCATCCTTATGGGCATGGTAAAGCAGAATATATATTCTCACTAATCATCAGCATCTCATTATTGTTGGTTGCTTTTTCCATCTTCAGAACCTCACTGGATGCTTTATCGGACGGTAGTACCTTCTTATTCTCTTATAAGTTAATTGTCGTAGCCGCTGCAACAATGATCATCAAATTCTTGTTATACCTGTATGCCCACAATGTCGGTGCAAAGTATAACAGTCTGCTGGCAATAGCCAATGCTGAAGACCACCGGAATGATATCTTCCTCACCTCCCTAACATTGCTGAGTATTGTTACCGGCTATCTTGGTTTGTACTTTATCGATGGTATTGCAGGCATACTGATTGCTCTTTGGATTGCATTCACAGGCTTCAAGATCTTCACCAGTGCTTATGAAGTGCTTATGGATACCAATATCGACTATGCCCTTACCAATGACATTCTTGACATTGTTGAGACGATCCCCGGGGTGGATCATATCGATGAGGTTAAAGCAAAACCTATAGGCTTTGATTTTCTACTGATTGTGGAAGTCTCCATCGATGCTCATATCAGTGTCTATGAAGGCCATGAGATTGCCAGCAACATCAAGAAAATCCTCGAGAAGCAAATAGACAATATTGACGAAGTCTTGGTTCATGTGAATCCGACCCAGTATCATCCCGAACGAATTGAACGTAAGTAATATGGACGAATATAGCACGTATACTAAAGAGGCCGTTTTGAATATAATCAAAACGGCCTCTTCTTCATTTCATAAGTAATTACGCTTTATTTCACTAAAAAGCCTTTTACTTCATCAATCATTTCATCTACTTTGCAGATTGCTTCGTGGCGAATCGGCGCGTTTAATACCTCGTGAATAGCGTTCGGAATCTCAACAGAGGTCACTTTATGCATATCCTGAACCAAGTCAAAATCGCTTTCCTGACCATAAGCCGCATCAATGGCTGTCATTGTGCTTCTAGTGAACTTATATGGGCTAGCTGTAGAAACAACGACAGTCTTTGTTTCATCACCAGTGGCCGCTCTGTACTTTTCAAGCACTTTATAACCAACCGCTGTATGAGGGTCCATTAAATAATCCGATTTTTCAAAAACGGAACTAATAGCCTGGGCTGTCTCTTCCTGATCAGCAAAATTCCCATAAAAATCTTCCAGTTTTTCACTCATGGTTGATGTAATGGTATATTTGCCTTCTTCTGTTAAAGAGACCATCATGGCTTTTGTCTGATCATCCACATCAGATATTCTATGGATCAGTCGTTCAAGATTGCTTGAAATCAAGATATCCATGGATGGAGAACTTGTAAGAATGAACTCTCTTTGCCTGTCATATACCCCAGTCTTGAAGAAATCATATAATACCTTGTTGTCGTTGGAGGCACAGATGAGTTTATCAATCGGCAAGCCCATGGACTTTGCATAGTATGCAGCAAGAATATTACCAAAGTTCCCCGTTGGAACAGAGACATTGATTTTTTCGCCTTCTATAATCTCACCATCCCTTAACAAGTTCAGGTATGTATAGAAATAATACACCACTTGTGGCACAAGACGTCCTATGTTAATAGAATTAGCCGATGAGAATTGATACCCTTTTTGGGCAAGTTCAGCTTTAAGTGCTTCATCTGAGAATAAAGCCTTAACCCCACTCTGAGCATCGTCAAAATTACCTTCAATACCGACAACATGAGTATTGTCTCCTGCCTGCGTTACCATTTGCTGCTTTTGAATAGGGCTGACACCGTCTTTAGGATAGAAAACGATGATGCCTGTACCTTCAACATCTGCAAATCCAGCAAGAGCCGCTTTACCCGTATCTCCAGAGGTTGCTGTAAGAATGACAATCTTATTATCTATGCCAACCTTTTTGGCTGCAGTCATCATAAGGTATGGCAAAATCGATAGTGCCATATCTTTAAATGCTATAGTAGCACCGTGAAAAAGCTCCAGAAAGTAATCATCTCCAACTTTAACAGTTGGCGCTATGGCCTTTGTATCAAACTTCTCATCGTAAGCGTGATTGATACAGTATCTAAGCTCCTCCTCAGTAAAATCCTGGAAGAATCTGGACATCACCTCATAAGCCAAGTCCTGATAAGAAAGATCTTTCAGCTCATCAAGGCTTTTTGTCATTGTTGGCATGCTCTCTGGTACGAACAACCCGCCATCGCTGGCAAGACCTTTAACAATTGCTTCAGAAGCACTGATCCCTGCTTCTTTACCTCTGGTACTTTTATAATTCAACATATCGAATCCTCCGACGTAATATACCTATCAACATCTACATAGGGGTACTTTTTGCGATTATAACATATTCTTCACAGGAAGACAATTGTATTTTATAGAAGGACATGTTTTTCTTCTATTCCATAAGATACCCATTAGAAACTACTTGTACTTAGCAATATGATTATAAATACAACAAAAGATTAAGCCATTATCCATAACTTAATCTTTTTGATCGTTGTATTAAAATTATCGAACATCTGCTAATAGCACTAACTTTTACAATCAGTATTTGTAAAATGAATGAACGCCGTAAGTCATAACGAAGTTCAAGTTCCTGTCAAACCAACTTGCCGCACTTTCACTGGCAAGTGACTTCGCCACAAAGAACAAGGCACCACCTGAATAATCCGTTCCCTTAAGGGCGGCAGCTACAGCTTGCTCCGTACTGGATGTAATACGAACAGTATAATAACGACCGTCATCGATTGGTGAAAATTGAGCCTTACCACCCAGTTCCTGATGAACAACATCATAGATGCTGTTCGGGAATCGACCGCTGGCCACCCTGTTCAACACAACATTGGCAATTAGAATCTTACCCTTAAGATCCTCGTCTGTAGCCTCTGCTTCTACAATCCGAATCAGTGCCGTGTAATCTCTGACACTAAGACCTGCCATTACGTCGTCTTCCGTTGTTGTTTTTAAAGATCTATCTTCTTCTGTCTCTGGTGCTTTCGTCAATATCTCCGTGACCTGTGTATCTTCAGTAGTGATTGCCACATCCAATTCTGAGGCTCTATATGCTATCACGGTATCAACTGACGGCTGAATCAAAGATTCTTCTGACCCTATATCTTCGGTCAAAATCTCGCTGTCCGATTCATCCAGAACATCCTCTTCTTCCGCTTCGTAAGCAATTGTTACTCTCGCGTCTGTATGTCCTGTAAATCCATTGACACCAATAAACATAAAGGCCACCGCTGCTGCACCTGCTATGACAACCATACCGGCTGTATATGCTTTTTTTCTCAAGTGCATGGCCCCAAGCCATATGCTCTCAAGAAGTTGCTTCAGTGTTGACATGATATGTCTCCTTAGTCTTGTAAGATAAGCTGTCTTCATTAAGCGATAGATTCTTTGCCTTCTTTATTGATAACAGCTTCTATAAGTTGTTGCATTCGGGGGTACATATGTATCTTTTTTACACACGCCTCCCGAAGACTTATGTCATTATAGGCGAGGTTCAAATACAAGTCAACATGATGCTGGTTTTTTGGTCATTATATTGAATTGACAGAATTCTCCTCCGTCATTCATGACCATAATAACAGTTTATACTCAAATATCAAAGTGTTTATCGTTAAATTCACCACACCCTTACAATCCTTGTCTATTTTTAACAAAGGATAAATCAGTGATAAATTTATGTTAAGCTTAGATGTAATTTGCTTTTTCTGATATAATTATACTGAAACTTACGAATTTCATCATTGATGTAAAGGACTGAACTTATGCCTAATTACCCCGGCGTGTATACGACAAAAAAAAAGGATGGAACTCCTAGTTATAGAGCTTCCATAACCCATAACAATAAGCACGTAAGTCTTGGTAGTTATGAAGACGTTAAAATAGCATGCGAAGTTTACTCCCTTGCTACTAAAGTTCTCAAATCATCCATTTATCATTTGAACGATTATCACCTATCAATGCCTCTCCCCTATAGTAAGTGGGTGATTCTTCATAACTACCGAGACCATGGGTATTATTTCAGAACGCCGATATACATGCACCCTTCTTATTTTGTTTATCACCTGGACCAGAAAACAAAATTGTATTTTGACGTTGATGATTTGTTTTATTACAGCAGTCATAAGATTCATCGTCGAGGTGGTTATCTCTTCGTTAATGACTATGGGATGCAGATTAATATTCTAAGCCGTTACGGCATTCGCAATCATGCTGTTATAAACGTCGACTACCAATTCATCGATGGCAACCCAAATAACTTCCGTTATGACAACGTAGAAGTCATCAATCCCTATAGCGGTATTGAAATAGAAAAAAATGGATCTGCACTTATATACAAAGCACGGATCCATCTACGGGGCAACTATATAATAGGAAGATACTCTGATATACATATGGCTGCCATTGCCTACAACAAGGCTGTAGACCATATCAACATACATCAAATCAGCAATAAGAATTTCGAAAAGAACTTCATTCACCACATGTCTTCTGAGCACTATAGAGAATGTTATGATCGTATAGCGCTACCCAGCAATATTACAACATTACCTAGGTTGACAGATTAAGTCTACTAATCACCTTAAAGCATTCTAACAGTATCCCTGTCAACCAAATGACACCGGAAAGTTTTACTGGCGTCATAGATACCATTTTCTATCATATCTATGACCTTTTCCACAGCGTAAGCACCTATTTTCTCTTGCGGCTGCTTGATAGATGTAATCTCAGGAATCCAATTTCTTGACAAATGCCTGAAACTCAGATCATCAAAACCCACAACCGAGAATTTACCAGGAATATCTATACCTTGATCAACAAGCCCATCAATAATACCTGTAGCTATACGATCATTAAAGCAAAAAGCAGCCGTCAGACGTTCCTTACGGACAAGTTCACCCAGACGGCAACCCATATCGTAGATACTTTCGTAGTCCAGATCTATATGAATCTTATGCTGATATTCAAGAGCATAGTCTTTAACGGCATGCTCGTAGCCTCTTGCCCTTTCCAGGGATTCAAAATGATACATAGGGGCAGTGATATGAAGAATGCGTCTGTGACCATGATTTACAAGATGAGTCATCGCTTCATATGCTGCTTTTTCATTATCGACTCTAAGGTATGATGCACCTTCTAGAGCACCGCTCCCCTGAAAAATAACAAAAGGCTTTCCCATAGCAAGAAGCAGTTCACCTTCAAAAAGTTTCATGGTTCCTTCGCCAAGGAAAATAATACCGTCTGCTTGATGCCCTACCAAGGCCATATAGTCAATGTGCTGATTTGAAGCGTTGGATTTCCTAACAAAGACTACGCCATAACCATTGGCATCTGCAATCTGCTCGATGGTCATCATCATCGGCAGATAAAAGGGCTCTAGAAGATCCCTTACAAAAACAACAATGGTTCCTAATGCTGACTTGTCTCCAAAGTGAAACGGTGACATATGATACCTCCTTATCATTGTTCTGAACCCTTTAACGATATTCATAGAATTTACTAATAAATATAAAAAACTATCATCCTGCATCTTGTATTATATGCTTACCTTTGCCATAATAAGATTACAGCACAAACTTAATATTCAATGACAAAACACCCCATAGGAGGTCACTATGAGTGATTATAAAATGTACAAATGCACCATGTGCGGTTATATCTACCGGGAAGAAAAAGGCGAGCCGCGACTAGACATTGAACCTGGCACATTGTTCGATAATCTTCCAGAATCTTTCAGATGCCCTACCTGCAACCAACCCAAAATGGCTTTTGAACTTAGAAAACTATAATGAAAGAGGACGCCTATGACAGCTTTTAAAGCCTTCGTGTCAAGCCAGTACCAGGATTCAATACAATATAGAGCACTCAATCTGATGCTGTTATGCGGTATTGTTATGAATAGCCTCGCTGTGCTGATAAGAATTGGTATGAAGGCACCGATGCCAATCATAGGTTTGTCTCTCACCAGCGCCGTTGTCTCCGCTATCTTGCTATATTATGCCCTTAAAGGCAAAATGAACTATCTCATTAAAATCGCGTTCCTTGTCTATTTTGATTTCATCTATTTTCCACTTACTTGGCTAACAACACCAGGTTCCCTGAACATCATGCCCTATTACAGCATGCTGTTCTTGCTGGCGACTTTCATTCTGATTGAACATCTCTATGAATACCTGATCACTGCACTTTATATGAGCTTTGCCATTTTCTTGATCTATGCCGAAGTGCGATGGCCTGAGTTCATACATTTTTATAATACCAGAGAGATCGGTTTTCTTGGAGCCAGTCTTCACTATAGCATCGTCACTTTGTTGATCGGGATCATATTCTTTGTCATTTTTCAAAACTATATGGATATTCGCAAAACACTTAGCCGTAAATATGTTCATGATGAAATGACAGGCCTTTATAGTCGCACCCATGGCATGCACTTATTACGTCAGGCCTTTGAAACCAGCACCGCCCCACACACTTTGGTATTAATGCACCTTGCAGGTATTTCCCAGTACAATCAAGTCTACGGCACCCAGGCCGGTGATAAATTAATCATAAGTCTCGCCAAGGAGATCACCCGCAATACCAGAGCTAATGATATATCCTGTCGTTACAAGGGCAACCTCTTCATGGTGGTACTACATCAATCCGACTATGAACAGTCAGACATCTTTGTACATCGCCTGACCAATGCCTTTAACAACCATCTTGACAAAAGGTCGGATATTCCTATAAAGCTCCTTGTAGGCAAGGGCAGTTTTGACTATAATAATATCAGTGACATCATCGCTTCTGCACAAAAACAGCTAGAGGACGAAAAAAAGACTTATTCGGAGGACTAAATGATCAAAACAATCTATGCTTATGCATGCCTGACCATCATCATGCTCGTTGCCTATCTCCCTTACCTATGGTATATCATCCTAGGTTTTTTCAACAAGGACAAACAAACCCATTTTTTGCACAAGGTCACAGCGGTATGGGGTCGAGCCTGTGTGAAATTGAGCCGAAGCACCATTGAGGTCATCGGCACTGACAAACTGCCTAAAGGCAATGTACTCTATGTGGGTAATCATCAAGGTTACTATGACATCCCCTTACTTCTCGGTTACCTACCTAAGCCAAAAGCTTTTGTAGCAAAGATTGAATTGGCAAAGATTCCTGCACTAAGCATGTGGATGCGACGCATGGGCTGTCTCTTTCTTGACAGAGGCAACTTAAAGCAATCACTCAAGGTCATTCTATCAGGCATTGAACAATTAAAAGCTGGTGAAACCTTGGTAATCTTCCCTGAAGGGACCCGCTCCAAGTCTTACGATGTGGGTGAATTCAAAAAAGGCAGTTTGAAACTTGGCATTAAGGCGGGTGTGCCTATCGTTCCAATAACGATTATGGGCTCCTATGAAATGTTTGAAGAAAAAAATCAATTTCAGAAGAGACATGTGAAAATCATCATACATGATCCTATTGACTCAACCACCTTATCTAAAGAGGACCAAGCCAATTTATCCGAAACGGTTCGCAATATTATCATTGAACCAATCAATCAAATCTAACAAACCCAACCATATTACCCTGATCACATGCCATAAAGCCTATCTCTTCATAGAAGCTGCGGATATCATCATTATCTTCTGCCAGCAGAGCTTTTTGTCTAATATCAGGGTATTCTTTTATGATTTTTTCAATCAAACCTGTTCCGATTCGATGGCGCCTGTAATCCGTGTGAACAACGACATCTTGAATATACAGAATGGTTTCCCCATCACCGACGGCTCTGGCAAGTCCAATAAGCCGATCATCATGCCATGCGGTGACAACGTACAAAGAGTTGGCCAATGCCCTCTTTAACTTATTCATATCTTTTGTATATGAGACCCATCCTGAATTCTCGTAAAGATTCACCAACTGATCACTGTCAATTTCATTCCTATATCGCCCTGTAAGTCTTATCACGCACTCACCCGACTTTCTTTCATACCTGAATATTCTATGGATTATTTTTATTATACGCCTGTTTTACCAAAAAAAGAAGCCTATGTGATATCATCACCTAGACTCCCATTCCTCAGCTTATTTATATCTTTTACTGTCACTTTCTATTTCAGCCCATCATAAAGTCACTTTTTAGATCATCCAGGTGCCACCATTTCCGACCATCATTCTCTAATAACTCATGGGCCTCTTTCGGACCTGATGAACCCATATCGTAAGTGGTCATATAAGTCTTCTTGTCCTCAGTCGTCTCTGTGAATTCAGAAACAAGTTGCCAAGCACTGTAAACTTCATCCCACCTTGTGAACAACGTCGCATCACCGTTCATGATATCCATAAGTAGGCGCTCATATGCTTCCGGTGATTTGTAATAGATATTACAGGATTGACAATAATCCATGCTCACAGTCATGAGCTTATTCTCACTTCGAGGCTCTTTTGTATTGATTCTAAAGTAAATCCCTTCCTCAGGCTGAATCTTAATAATCAAAAGATTAGGCTGTGCACTAGAATCAAATTCATTGCAGCATGTATCCACTTTAAACTCGATAATCACTTCAGCTTCTCTGCCATCCAAAGCTTTCCCTGTCCTTAGGTAGAAAGGAACGCCTTCCCACCTTGGTGTATCTACGGCACATTTCATAGCAACGTAAGTCTCTGTAGTCGAATCCGGATCCACCTTCACTTCTTGTCGATAGCCTTTATACTGCCCAAAGATCAATTCTCGTTCTTTCAAATCTCTGTTGACTTTCAAACTGTTGATAACTTTAACCTTTTCATCTCGAATGCTGTCTGTATCAAAACTAACCGGTGGTTCCATTGCTACAAGAGCAAGGATTTGTAGAAGATGGTTTTGAACCATATCCCTCAAAGCCCCTGAACTGTCATAATAACCGCCTCGCTCTTCAACACCGACTTTTTCCTTAACAGTAATTTGAATATTGTCAATGGAATCCTTATTCCAAACTGTGCTGAATATCTGATTGGAAAATCGAACCATGTTAATATTCTGAATCATTTCCTTGCCAAGATAGTGGTCAATCCGATATATGTTTTCCTCACCAAATATACCAGATATGGTATCGTTAATCTGAACTGCCGAATCCAGATTGTACCCAAACGGCTTTTCAAACACCGCTCTGGTGAAACCACCTGTGTCAAGCAAGCCATGCTCTTTCAATTGTTCTGAAATAAAAGGAAAATCACTTGGCGAAGTTGCCAGATAAAAGATCCTGTTACCCGAACCATTATGGTCTGCATCTGTCTGATTCATATAGTAATAAAGATTGTCGTAATCCAAGTCACTTGTAAAATCCATCTTGAAGTAATGAACCAAGTCTCTAAAGCGCTCATATACTTCTCCATCGAAATCTTTCAGTTTCTTCTTGAGGATTTTTTCCACTTCATCTCGATAAACCCCAGAATCCTTGTCACGTCGCCCTACGGCCACGATGGACACATTATCTTTCATACGTCCTTCTGTATATAGCTGAAAAAAGGCGGGTATGAGTTTGTTGTAAGTCAAATTCCCGGTGCCACCGAAAATTGTAAATATCAAGCCATTATCTACCATATTCCTTTACCCTTTCCTCTGTTTCTTTATTTTTTGTGAAGCTTATGCCCGCCAAATTCATTTCTTTGGGCTGCAACAACCCTGTCAGAGAACTTATAGGCATCTTTGGAGGCATTTCTCACAAAAAGAGAGTTCGTAATAACCGGTGCTGATACGCCAAGCCTAATCGCTTCTTCGACAGTCCACTGACCTTCTCCAAGAGCATCAATTCTCGGTATGACCGCCTCAAGATTATTGCCATTATGTTCAAATGCCTGTTTGGTCATCTGCATCAAGTAGCCTGTAATAATAGAGCCATGATTCCAAACATTGGCCACCTTTTCAAAGTCCAAATCGAATTCTGACTGATTGAGAATCTCAAGCCCTTCACCTATCGCTTGCATCATCCCATACTCAATACCGTTATGTACCATCTTTACATAATGACCGGATCCACGTCTGCCACAGTGAAGGTAACCATTTTCCACATTTAGTTTCTCAAAGAACGGCGCCAAATGTGCAACCGCTTCGTCGGCACCACCAACCATCATACACGCGCCGTATCTGGCACCATCTGTTCCACCGGATGTGCCTGCATCAACAAAGTGAATGCCCTTAGCTTCAAGCTCATCACCACGACGTAGTGTATCTGTGAACCTTGAATTACCACCGTCAACAATGATGTCCCCTTCATTAAGCAATGGCACTACCTGCTCAATAACCGCTTCTGTTGCCTTCCCAGCTGTCACCATCATCCATACAACCTTAGGACTTTCAAGTGCTTCTACCATCGCTTCTACGCTGTCAAAGGTCTTAACACCGTCTTTAGCGATGCGTTCTCTCGGCTCTTCTGAACGATTATAGACACCAACATCCACCCCGTTGTCTTTCATATTAAGCGCAAGGTTGTAACCCATTTTTCCTAATCCAATCAATCCTATCTGCATATCCATTCCTCCGTGGTCATATCTATTCATGTTTATCTCAAATAACTGTGCATCGCTGTTATATAAGTATTTTCTAATATTATAGCACACGATAGAAATTTGTAAATGATATTTTTTATCGTTTATAAAATAACGATTTTCAACTTACCTAAGCGCCTAGAAAAAAAGAAGTACCCAATCTGATTGGATACTTCTTTATACTTAACCTCATAGATGTTCTATTTCTTCGTCAATACAACCTGGTCGTTCACCCAATCAATGATCAAGTGATCACCTTCAAGTATTTCTTTTCTTATATACGCTTCAGCCAATTCATCTTCAATGGTCTGTTGTATGATTCGTCTAAGAGGACGTGCACCATACAATCTGTCATAACCCTTTTCAAGAACATAGGCTTTCATCATCTCTGAGACTTCTATCTGAATTTGCTTCTCCTTTGCCGTAGCACTCACATCTTGAATCATCAGCTCAACAATTGCCTTAAGCTGTTCCCTCTTAAGGTTCTCAAAAACAACCGTCTCATCCACACGATTCAAAAACTCAGGTCTAAAGAATTCTCTTAAGGCTTCTTTAGACTTGCCAGCCAAGGATTCATGGTCGTCTTTACCAAAGCCAATACCATTTGTCTTGACTGAAGTACCTGCATTGGAAGTCATGATGATCACCGTATTTTCAAAATTCACTGTACGACCCTGACCATCTGTCAGTCTTCCATCTTCAAGAATCTGAAGCAACAGGTTAAACACATCTGCATGAGCTTTCTCAATCTCATCAAGAAGAATGACAGAATACGGACGTCTTCTTACCTTCTCTGTCAATTGACCTGCTTGATCAAATCCCACATAGCCAGGTGGTGCCCCGATCAGTTTAGATACGGTGTGTCTCTCCATAAACTCTGACATATCAAATCTGACCAACGCTTCCTCACTGCCAAAAAGCTCTGATGCCAACGCTCTAGTCAATTCAGTCTTACCAACACCGGTTGGTCCTACAAAGATGAATGATGCTGGCTTTCTACGTTTTTTAAAACCGGATCGACTTCGTCTGATTGCTCTGGCAAGTTTATCCACCGCTTCATTCTGTCCTATAACGCGTCTGTGAAGACGTTCTTCAAGGTTAATCAACTTATAAGCTTCATCTTCAGCAATGGACTGTACGGGTATCTTGGTCCACGCCTCAATAACATAAGCAATATCTTCCTCGGTAATGGCTACACTGTCACAAGTCTCTTCAATCTGCGCAATCTTATCCTGTAACCTAAGCTCTCTGGCTCTGCAATCCGCAGCCAATTCAAAATCATCTTCAGAAGCAGCATCTTCCTTCGTTGCAATCACTTCTGCAAGTTCATTTCGAAGCGCCTCTAGTTCAACAAGCCCTTCATTCAATAAGTTTGCCCTTGAACCAGCCTCATCGATTATATCAATGGCTTTATCTGGTAAGAATCGATCATGAATATAACGTTCCGACATACGTACAGCACTCTCAATCACTTGATCGGATATGTGAACCTTATGATATTGTTCATAATAGTCTTTGATGCCTTTCAAAATCTCAATAGCATCTTCAACTGAAGGTTCATCGACAATTACAGGCTGAAAACGTCTCTCTAGAGCAGAATCCTTCTCAATATGCTTACGATACTCTTCCAGAGTGGTAGCACCAACTATTTGCACTTGACCTTTCGCTAAAGCCGGCTTAAGAATATTGGCCGCATTCATTGTGCCGCCTTCAGCTTCACCAGCCCCCATAATACTGTGGACCTCATCAATGACAAGAATGATGTTGCCTTCGCTGGTCGCTTCATTGATGATTGCCTTCATTCGGGATTCAAATTGCCCCCTGAATTGAGTTCCAGCTACAACGGCTGTCAAATCCAACAGGTAGACTTCAACCCCTAATAGTTTGGTAGGTACCTTGCCTTCTACAATACGCACAGCCAAACCTTCCGCTATTGCCGTCTTACCCACACCCGGCTCTCCTATTAGAACAGGATTATTCTTTGTTCTTCTATTAAGAATCTGAATAACCCGGTCAATCTCTCTATGACGACCGATAATCCTGTCGACATCACCATCTTTAGCCTTTTGGTTCAGATTGGTACCATAGGTATCAAGATTCTTCCTCTTCGGCTTCTTAGGTTTTCTCGCTTTGGTCTTAACACCTTTTACAGGTTCCTGCTCATTCGACTCACCAACTTCTGCGAAGGGAGCGTCCCCTTCTTCCGGCTCATCACCTGTGCCACCGGCAAAAGCCGTATTAAACATATTCGCCAGATTATCCTGAATAGCACCCATATCACCGCCAGCAAACTGCTCATTGAGCTGATCCATGTCCATACCTTGGAACAATTCAGTCATTTGTTCATTGATGTTATCAAACTCATCTTGGGACATACCACTTTGTTGCAACAGGGCATCCATTGGTGCAAGGCCTTCTGCTTGTGCACATGGCAAGCAAAGCCCCTCTCTTTTAGGGACACCATTTTCCATTCGGGTTATAAAAACAATCGCTGTATTTTCTTTACACTTATTGCATTTCATCTATATCACTCCAATTTATAGCCGTAACCTGCTCATGCAGCATAATTTTATATCCATATCTCCACTTATCAAAGGTGTTATGTACGTAATTTATCACATTCGCGAGGTGATTTCCACTAATATGAAAAGTTCTTATAAACTTCTAATAGTTTATTCATAAATTATTCAAATTTTACACTTGTTATCCAGAATCAGTTAACATTCTCTGTCCATTGACGATATATTATGTAGGAAGTGCTATAAAGCCTATACAAGCTCATGGATGAGCCATTCTCATTTACCGCTAAGCGGTGTTCAAGGAGGAATTACAATGACTATCAATAATGTCAATTACACCAAAGTAGGTTTGAACCAACAGGAAACCAACACTCGTAAAACCAACAAGGACTATAATAAAACCGAAGCAATCACCAACGCTGAAACAAATGAAGTCACCACCGACGAAGAAGAAGCTGCTGCTGTCTATGAACCTTCCGAAGAAACAACAACCTATGTAACAGATAACGGTTACACAGTTGATATGGAAAAAGTACTGGCAATGAAAGAAGAAGCCGACCAAAGAATGGTCGACCTCTTTAAGCAAACTGTCAAAAGCGGCGCTTTAAAACAGATGAGCAACATTCGTGGATTAAAGCAATTTGTCAACTACGTCCAGGGCCTTGATACAATGGTAGGCAGAATTCCCTCGGATGATTCCGATAATAAGAACCGCGGCCTTGCCAATATATTGACAGGGCTAACAGAAGACGATCTGTTCCAAGACAACGATTCAATGTCTCCTTTGGCCGGCGTCGAATCTGTTGAAGCGGGCGAATCAGAAGAGATTGATGAGTATTGGAGCGCAGAGTCTGTCTCTGATCGTTTTCTCGACTTCGCCAAAGCACTAAGCGGCGGTGATACAGAAAAAGCAGACATGCTTCTGGATGCCGTCAAAAAAGGTTACGAAGCAGCAGAAAAAATATGGGGCTCTGAATTACCTCAGCTAAGCCAAGACACATTGGCTATGACTATTGAGAAATTCGAATCATGGAGAGATGGTACGGACGAGTAAGTGGATGACATTGGGTTGATGACCGCTTATCATCCATATCATACTCAGTCCCCCTTAACAAAAGATTCAAGCAACCAAGTCCCATCCACTTTGGTGAAAGATGCTCTATAGTAAAGCGGGCTCCATATGTACTGACTATAGATATAACCAATACTGCCATCTTGCATCTGCACCTTCACCCAACCGTCTTCTTCCGGTGCCAATACTTTGAGCACTTCATAAGTCGCCTGTTCAAAAGCGTCCGATTCAGTTGTCGGGCGCTTTCTTATGTTAACACCTGAACCAGTTACAACACTGTACTGCGTTGCGTCAAAGTCACTAGGAAAGTCTGTGAACATATAAGGAGATGTGAACTCATTCCCCATACCACCAGATGTATCAACGGCGCCATAGCTCAAAGTAGTCTTCATCATCTTGTAAAAAGCTTCACTGCCTTCATCAAGGGACCAATAGTCGACCAACCCTGACCAACCACTGTGACCACCAAAACTTATTTTTGCATTAGGATGGGTATGGGCCTTAATATAAGCTTCATCCCCATTAGTTAACGCATCCATATATTCTCCGATGAAATCGCCAAAATCACTGCCCTTTTCAATATCGTCATGTGGCTTGACCGTCACAGTTTCATAGGTGTCCACAGCTAACCAGTTAACTTTTCCATCACTTGTAAGAATGCCCGTCTTACCACCTGAAGTCACCGTTGCTGCACCATCAGCAAATTCTGCCGCCGTGTCATAATCCGCTTCTATGACAATTTCACCTTCTTGATTCTTATAGCCATAAAATCCATATTCATCTTGATACAAATAAAAGGCACTCGCTAAAGGCGTACTATCTAAAACAGGATCCTCATTTGCTTCTTCCGTTACTGTAGCCTCAGGTGTTTCCGATAAGACATTCTCAGACTTGTCACCAGCCTCATCCACTATCGATCCATCTGTTGATTCATCCGTATTGTCAATGACAGATTCCGTCCCGGTAAAAGCCTGTAATTTAACCCGAAGGGCCTCATTCTCTTCTTGGAGCTGGTCACGCTCGTTCTTTGCGGCCACCAGCTCGTCATAGGCGTCCCTTGACAAAGTAACCCCTTGAACCTCATCCTTACTGCATCCACTTATGATCAGCAAACACGTTATCAACACAACTATATACTTCTTCATGACTTTCCTCCGTTGTCAACCGGAAACCAATCCGGCACGCTAAATATACGTTCCTGCATTTTCTGTGGAATATAAAGACCTGATGCAATACTTTCGTTAATCGTCCTTCTAACAGGGTTGTCATTCGACACTTTCATAACCCAATCGGGATTTAACACAATGCTGCGTCCCAATTGAATCAAGTCGTACCCCAGGTCCAGAGCCATCTCAGCATCTTCTTTCGTCCATATACCGCCAACCCCCAGGACTGGTATCCTTTTATTTACAACATCAATTATTTGCTTACCTACAGGAACGTTATCCTTTTTATCATTTAAGGATGTCTGATTGTACCTACCCAAAGATACATTCAGGTAGGACAACCCCATGTCTGAGAGAATGTCAACAAACCTAAGTGTATCTACCAAACGTATGCCTGGCGTCTCCACCTCTTCTGGTGATAATCTGTAACCGATAATAAAATCATCCTGTCCAACATCCATAACCGCTCGCTTGACACTGCTCAGAACCGCTATAGGAAAACGCATCCTGCTTTCCAAATCGCCTCCCCAGTAATCCGTTCTTCGATTGCTGTGGGGCGAAAAAAATTGTTGAATCAAGTACGTATTCGCTCCATGAATTTCCACGCCGTCAAAACCGGCTTTGATTGCCCGAACAGTGACATTATAAAAGGCATCCAAAATGTTGTAAATTTCTTCCTCATCAAGAGCCCTAGGTTCTTCGGCCCCTTCTCGCAATGCTCTAACTGCCGAAGCTGACTCCACTTGATTCCCGCCAATCAGAGAAGATTTGCTCATTCTGCCTGCATGGAACACTTGAAGCACGGCTTTGGCACCGCCTAGGTGTATGGCTTGTGCCAAACGGCCCAAAGATTGAATATATAAGTCGTCACCACCATAAAACTGACCATCAAACCCAATACCATTAGGCGTTACATAGGTCGTTCCTGTTATGACCATACCAACACCGACACTCCTGTGTCTGTAGTAATCCAGTTCTTCCAAAGATACTTGACCATCCGCCTGAGCAGACCATGTGGTCATCGGCGCCATGACCACCCTGTTTCTCAGAGCAATATTCTCTTGTAATGCATATTTTTCCAGTAACATAATCGATCCTCTATCTCTCTAAACCATCGAAAAATCCTCTTCACTATAACTATCATCTTATCACAGCCTCTTCCTCGCGCCAACTTAAAATATGGTTACGAAAATTATGATATAATGGTCTAATAAGGAACTTTCATATTGGTTTCTTCTAAATATTTCGCGACATCAGGAGGTTGTTATGAACCGTATAACAAAACACTTCTTTCATTTGATGAAAAAAATCAATGAAGATGACATTCTGCCTTGGGCATCCATGTTAACCATCTACTTACTGCTATCCATATTTCCACTTATGATGATCCTTACAGAAGCGCTGTCCAGGTTTTCTCTTAACAACCCTGAACTGTTGGCGTACTGGACCGACCTGTTGCCACCTAACATATATTCAACCCTTACCTCTATATCAGAAGAGCTCGTTATGCGTCAATCCCCAACAGTCATTCCGACAGCTGCACTTATTACTCTCTGGTCTGCCTCTCGTGGAATACTGGCAATTATCAAAGCTTTGAACAAAGCCTATGGTATCAATGAAGGCCGTGGCTACATTCGGCTTCGCTTGTTGGCTTTTACTTACACTCTTGGGTTGATTCTCCTAATCTTACTAAGCCTTATCACGATTGTCTTTGGCAATAAGATTCTTACGCTTGTAACACAGAAACTCACCGTCCCAGAACAAATAGAGCAAATCATCGGCTATTTGCGATACGCTGTCACCCTGCTTTTCTCTTTAATGTTTTTTATCGGTCTCTACAATGTATGTCCATCCAAGAAAAGCGGTTTTCATCAGGTGCTGCCCGGTGCAATTCTTGCAACAATTGGACTAACCATCACATCCATTGGTTTTTCCTTATATATCAGTTACCTCGGCAACCTCTCCTATCTTTATGGAAGCTTAAGTGGTTTTATCGTTGTCATCTTATGGTTGTTTGTTGTCAGTGTACTGATAATGGTCGGTGGAGAAGTCAATGCCATATATTTTTACTCCTTAGGAAATAAACATTCAAAATGAATCATTCAATGTGTATACTTGCAAAATAGATATTAGTAGTACTGAATAGTAATACTAGATTATTGACCTGTCAAAAACTAAACAAACCCTATGCCATCAGAAGATTTTCCATAGAAATTACATTTAACCCTTAATTCTTTCAATATGAATTAACCACAAATAAAACTTGCAAATTTATCACTTTATTGTGTTGAATTAGGATTTGCATTGTGCTATAATTAGCCTTAAACCCCCATCTTTGCCCTTAGGATAGCATCCCACCCGGGACCAAGATGGGTCGGGGCTTTTTTTTGCCGTCTTATAAGAAGGCGGTTTTGGAAATCGGGCTAACAGCTGCGTCTGGCGGCTTTTGAATCACACCGGAAACAATCCGGTAACCATCAAGGAGGCATATCAATGGAGAATTCTTACGGTCTTCCCAAAGCTCAGGGCTTATATGATCCGCAGTTTGAACATGATAACTGTGGTGTCGGTTTTGTAGCCCAGATGAAGGGGATCAAATCACATTCAATCATTCAGCAAGGTCTTCAGGTCCTTGTGAATCTACACCATCGTGGTGCAGTCGGTGCGGATCCAAATACCGGTGACGGTGCGGGTATCCTCATTCAGCTTCCACACGCTTTTCTATCAAAAGCATCTAAAGAAGTCGGTATCACACTTCCAGAAGAAGGTGACTACGGTGTCGGTATGGTATTCCTGCCACAGGAACCAAATGCCAGATATTTCTGCGAAGGTACCTTTGAGAAAGTCATCGCTGAGGAAGGTCTTGAACTCCTCGGATGGCGTAATGTACCGATTAACAGAGAAGCTTGCGGCCTTACTGCAAGTGGTACTATGCCGATGGTACATCAACTTTTTGTTGGTCGTGGCACTGTTGCGCAAGACGCTTTCGAAAGAAAACTTTATGTTGTCAGAAAACGTGTTGAACAACTTATCACCAGTGCTAAAAAAGCTTATATGGAAGCTTTCTACGTAGCAAGCCTTTCAAGCAAGACAATGATCTATAAAGGTCAGCTTCTTGCACATCAGATTCCTGACTTCTTCGTTGACCTTCAGGATCCGATTATGGAAAGTGCTATTGCGCTGGTTCACCAAAGATATTCGACCAACACATTCCCTTCATGGGACAGAGCACAGCCTTTCAGATATCTTGCTCATAATGGTGAAATCAATACCCTTCGTGGTAATGTCAACTGGATGAACGCACGTGAAGGCGTACTTACATCTGACGTTCTCGGTGATGACCTTCAAAAGCTCTTCCCTATTATAGAAGAAAATGGGTCTGACTCCGCCAACTTAGATAACGCACTTGAATTACTTCTTGCTAGCGGCAAGTCACTTTCACATGCTGTTGCTATGCTTATTCCAGAAGCGTGGCAAAGTCACGAGTCTATGGACGAAGATAAAAAAGGATTCTATGAATACCATGCCGGACTTATGGAGCCATGGGATGGTCCTGCCGCAGTAGCTTTTACTGATGGTAAGCAAATCGGTGCCACCCTTGACCGTAACGGTCTTCGTCCTGCAAGATATCTTGTTACAGATGAAGATGTTGTCGTAATGGCTTCTGAGACTGGTGTACTTCCATTTGAAGCCAGCACCGTTGTTGAAAAAGGTCGTCTTCAACCTGGAAGAATGTTCCTTATTGATACAGAAGAAGGTCGCATCATCTCTGACGAAGAGATCAAGCAGACACTTTCTACTGCAAAGCCATATAAAGAATGGGTTGAACGTAACCGTATCGACCTTGAGAAATATCCGGTACCACATGACATTGCTCCACTTGGTGCTGACAGACTTCTTCAATTGCAAAAAGTCTACGGATACACAGAAGAAGAGCTCAAGAAGATGATTGCACCAATGGCACTTCTTGGTAAGGAAGCCATCGGTTCCATGGGTAGCGATAGCCCTATTGCAGTGCTTTCAGATCAATCACACCTTCTTTACAATTACTTCAAGCAACTTTTTGCCCAAGTTACCAACCCACCAATTGACCCGATTCGTGAGAAATTGGTCATGTCCCTTGTACAGTTGCTTGGTGACAGAGGCAGTATCCTTGACAATACGGATGAGATGAAAGACACAAACTTTATCGAGCTTGATCAACCAATCCTTGATACGGCAACCTTCGAAAAGATTGTTCATATCAACCACAAGGATTTCAGATCTGTTAAGATTCCAACACTTTTCCACGCTGAAAAAGGTGGTCAAGGACTTAAGAACGCTCTTGATACACTTAACAAGCACGTAGTCGAAAACATCGAAGCCGGTTATAACCTGATTATCCTTTCAGACCGCAATGTTGATAAGTACCATGCGCCAATCCCTTCACTTTTGGCTGTTGCCAGTGTTCACCATCATTTGATTCGTCAAAAGCTTCGTACGAAAGTGGACATCATCGTTGAGACTGGTGACGCTAGAGACGTTATGCACATGGCTCTTCTTATTGGTTACGGCGTTGATGCTATTAACCCTTACATGGCCCTTGACAGTCTTGCAAGCCTTGTTGACAGCGGCCTTTATATGGAAGGTTCTGATATCAGCATTGAGAAAGCTACGGTTAACTACATCAAAGCTATTGGCAGCGGTCTGCTGAAGATTTTCTCGAAGATGGGTATCGGTACGCTCCAAAGTTACCATGGTGCTCAGATTTTTGAAGCTGTTGGTATCAACTCTGCAACAATCAACGAATACTTCCCTGGAACAGCTTCCAGAATCGAAGGTATTGACCTTGATATCATTGCAGAAGAAGTCAATATGCGACATAATCTTAGCTTTAACACCCTTCGTAACCCTTATGGCAACCTTCTAGAAGGTGCGAATCATCAGTGGAGAACAAATGGTGAAAATCACCTTTTCAACCCTGAGACAATCCACAAGCTCCAACACTCCTGTCGTACCAACGATATGGACCTGTTTAGACAGTACAGTGAATTGATTGATAACCAAGCCAAGAAATTAAACACCATTCGTGGTTTGCTTAAGTTCAAGAATGTCACACCTGTTCCACTTGAAGAAGTTGAGCCAATCGAAAAGATTCTTCCACGATTTGCAACAGGCGCTATGTCTTTTGGTTCTCTTAGTGCAGAAGCACACGAAACCCTAGCCAAAGCCATGAACCAAATCGGTGGTAAATCCAACTCCGGTGAAGGTGGCGAAAGTCGCGAGCGTCTTTATGACAACACAAGACGAAGTTCCATCAAGCAAGTTGCTTCCGGGCGTTTTGGTGTTACTACTGAATACCTTGTTAACTGTACTGAGCTTCAGATTAAGATGGCTCAAGGCGCTAAGCCAGGAGAAGGTGGTCACCTTCCTGGTCATAAAGTATCCGAAACCATCGCAAAGGTTCGTAAATCAACACCTGGTATCGACCTTATTTCACCACCTCCACACCACGATATCTACTCTATCGAAGACCTAGCGCAGCTGATTTATGACCTTAAGAACGTCAACGAGAAGGCAAGAATCAACGTTAAGCTCGTATCCGAGGTTGGTGTTGGTACCATTGCAGCTGGTGTTTCCAAGGCACATGCAGATGTTGTCTTGATCTCTGGTTATGACGGTGGTACAGGTGCTGCACCAGTCAGCTCCATCAAATATGCCGGTCTTCCTTGGGAACTTGGTCTCTCAGAGACTCAACAGACATTGCTTATGAATGACCTTCGTTCAAGAATCGTCGTTCAAGCTGATGGGCAGATGAAAACCGGTCGCGACGTTGCCATTGCTGCACTCCTTGGTGCCGAGGAATTTGGTTTTGCTACCGCTGCTCTCGTTGTATCTGGATGTATCATGATGAGAAAGTGTCAGAAGAACACTTGTCCAGTAGGTGTTGCTACACAAGACCCTGAACTTCGTAAATACTTCAAGGGTGAGCCTGAGCATGTGATTAACTTCTTCACTTTCATTGCAACAGAACTGCGTGAATACATGGCAAAACTCGGTTTTAGAACCATTGAAGAAATGGTTGGACGTGTTGATCTTCTTGAACCAAACGAAGATATCCTTCACTGGAAATCCAAGAAAATTAACTTTGATGCCATTCTTTACAAGCCTGAATTACCGTCAAGAATCGGTTCTCACTGCACTATGAGCCAAGAACATGGTCTTGAAGACATCTTCGATCGACAGCTCATTGCCGATGCAGCGCCAGCCCTTGAAAATGGCGAAAAAGTATTCAAAGAATACGAGGCACGTAATGTTTACCGCAGCGTTGGTACAATGCTTGCTGGTGAAGTTGCTCGTATTACTAAAGGCGAGTATCTTCCTGAAGATACCATCCACTATAAATTCCGTGGTTCCGGCGGACAAAGTTTCTGCTGTTTCGGAACTGCTGGTATGACCTTTGAACTTGAAGGTGACTGTAACGACTATACTGGTAAAGGCCTCTCCGGCGCTAAGATTATCGTCTATCCAGACAGAGATGCTGACCTAGTCGCTCATGAGAACATCATCGTTGGTAACACCCTACTTTACGGCGCAACTTCCGGTGAAGTCTACATCAATGGTATTGCCGGTGAACGTTTTGCCGTTCGTAACTCTGGCGTTGATGCTGTTGTCGAAGGTGTTGGCGATCACGGTTGTGAGTACATGACTGGTGGTAATGTTGTTGTTCTTGGCGCTACCGGCCGTAACTTCGGTGCTGGTATGTCCGGCGGACAGGCTTTCGTCCTGGACCTGGAAGGCGACTTTGAAGAAAACCACTGCAACTATCAGATTGTTGTTTCTGAGAAACTGGAACTTGAAGAAGACATCGCTCTTGTTAAAGAGATGATTGGAAAACACGTTGAATATACAGGCAGTGTCAGAGGTAAAGAAGTTCTTGATAACTTTGACAGCTATATCAACAAGTTCGTCAAAGTCATCTCCCCTGCTTACAAAGAGGTTTTAGCAAAGCGTGCCGCACAAGCGACAGCTGCACAATAGGAGGTGAAGTCATGGGTAAAGTAACTGGCTTTAAAGAATACGCACGTAACAACGGCAGCTACAAACCTGCCGATACTAGAATCAATGATTACTCAGACATCTTCATCCCTGTTGATGGTAATGAGATCAAAACCCAAGCATCAAGATGTATGGACTGCGGTGTTCCATTCTGTAGTTCAAACTGTCCACTTGGCAACATCATTCCAGACTTCAATGATCTGGTATATAATGACCAGTGGAAAAAAGCGCTCGAAGTGCTTCATACAACCAATAACTTCCCAGAGTTCACAGGTAAAATCTGTCCTGCTCTCTGTGAAGGCGGATGCGTACTGGGTCTTATCAAAGACCCGGTTACCATCGAGCATATAGAACTTGCCATCGTTGAACGTGGATGGGAAGAAGGATGGATTAAACCACAGCCACCTGCTGTCATGACAGGTAAGAAAGTGGCTGTTATCGGTTCAGGTCCGGCTGGTATGGCTGCCGCTCAACAACTGGCTCGCGTCGGACATGCTGTGACGCTTTATGAGCGTAGTGATGAAGTCGGTGGTGCCATGCGTTATGGTATTCCAGACTATAAGCTTCCTAAAAGCTATATCCAACGTCGTGTTGACCAAATGGTTGCCGAAGGTGTTACTGTAAAGACGAATACCAATGTTGGCGTAGATGTCACTGTAGATGCACTTAAAGAAGCCTTTGATGTGGTATGTTTGACTGGTGGTTCCACTGAGCCTAGAGATCTTACAGTCTCAGGTCGTGAACTCAGCGGCATTCACCAAGCAATGGAATTCTTGCCTCAATCCAACAAACGTGTTGCTGGACAAGAGATACCTGCTAATCATGCCATTACTGCCAAGGGCAAAAAAGTTGTCGTCATCGGTGGTGGTGATACAGGTTCTGACTGTATCGGTACATCCCTACGTCAAGGTGCTGTTGATGTCACTCAATTGGAGCTTCTTCCTATGCCTCCAAAAGAGCGTGACAACTCTCAACCATGGCCAGTCTTCCCTAGACTTTATAAGACTTCTTCATCTCACGATGAAGCTGAAGCTAATCTTGGTAAAGACATCCGTATGTTCTCTATCGGTACGAAAGAGTTTGTGGGAGAAAACGGTAAGCTCACTGGTCTTAAATGTGTGAAGCTTCAGTGGGAACAAGTGGATGGCCGTTGGAACATGACAGAAGTTGAAGGATCCGAGTTCATCATCGAAGCAGACCTTGTTCTCTTCGCAATGGGCTTTCTTCACCCAGAACATTCAGGATTACTGGATGATCTTGGTGTGGAATACGACCCACGTGGTAACGTAAAATCCAACACTTCCTACGAAACTTCTATCCCTGGGGTCTTTACTGCCGGTGATATGAGAAGAGGACAATCTCTTGTCGTTCACGCTATCGCAGAAGGCCGTAAGCTTGCTTACGAAGTTGACAAATACCTTATGGGTACAACTTACCTTAGAAGTTCTTTATAATCAGCATTCTATCGAAAGGCTGTCACAGTTATGTGGCAGTCTTTTTTCTGTTGAAATAATCCATGCAATATCGTACTGCTTAGCAAAAACCTTCTGCGGGTGCTCTTATGTCACAAAGCCCTGTTAATCGTCGTTCTTATGTCACAAGAACCCTATGGGCATGTCTGAGACTTCGGATGAATTATCGGATTTGATATGAGCGTAAACCTACAAAACACCCTTAAGCTCCCCCAATGAACCATTGGCAGATTTTAACGATACAATCATCCAACAACGCACTATTTTCAGCACTTCCACCATCATCCAACCCCTTTCCCCGCCTGCATTTTAACGTTCTTATCCCTTCGTGAAATTTTTGCCAAAATCCTTTGATTTCCCAACATATTCATGGTATTATAAATGCTGTATGCAGTTCTGTGGGGGAACTGCAAAATCTGTTAATCAGGACAGTGTGAATGATATCGATCTCATATTTTTGGCTGCGAAATATCGTATCACCTGTCTATCAATATCATCCGCCAACAGGCGGCAATGCAAATGGAAGGAGATACAATATATGATGTACTCACATGAAGTAGAAAATATGTGTACAGTAACTAGAGGACCAATTCATGGCCCAGCTCCAATCCCAAGTGAAGGAAAATGGGTTCAGGCTTATGAAGTAAAAGATATCTCAGGTCTTACGCACGGTGTAGGTTGGTGTGCGCCACAACAAGGTGCATGTAAGCTTACCCTTAACATTAAAGAAGGTGTTATTCAGGAGGCACTTATTGAGACAATCGGATGTTCCGGTATGACTCACTCTGCTGCTATGGCTTCCGAAATCCTTCCTGGTAAGACAATCCTCGAAGCACTGAACACTGACTTGGTATGTGATGCTATCAACGTAGCAATGAGAGAACTCTTCCTCCAAATCGCTTACGGTCGTTCACAAACTGCTTTCTCCGAAGGTGGTCTTCCTGTTGGAGCTGGTCTTGAAGACCTTGGTAAAGGTCTCAGATCTCAAGTTGGTACTATGTACGGTACAGGTATCAAAGGTCCTCGTTACCTTGAGCTCGCTGAAGGTTATGTGACACAAATGGGTCTTGATGCCAATGGCGAAGCTATCGGTTACAAGTTCGTACACCTTGGCAAGATGATGGAATTCGTTGCAAAAGGTGACGATGCCAACACTGCTATGGAAAAAGCCACTAGCAAATACGGCCGTTTTGACGAAGCTGTCAAGACTATCGATCCAAGACACGAATAATCATATAGGAGGACGTAGATCATGTTATTTGAAAGTTATGCAAGAAGAATCGATCAGATCACACCTGTACTCGAACAATACGGTATCCCTACTATCGAAGATGCCAAAAAAATCTGTGAAGAAAAAGGCGTAGATGTAGACAGCATTGTCAGAGGCATCCAGCCTATCTGTTTTGAAAACGCCATATGGGCTTACACACTTGGTGCAGCTATTGCCATCAAAAAGGGCCTTACTAACGCTTCCGAAATCGCTGAAGCACTAGGTGAAGGACTTCAGGCTTTCTGTATCCCTGGTTCAGTTGCTGACCAACGTCAAGTTGGTGTCGGTCACGGTAACCTGGCAGCAATGCTTCTTAGAGATGAAACAAAATGTTTCGCTCTTACTGCAGGTCATGAGTCATTCGCGGCTGCTGAAGGTGCTATCGGTATCGCAATGAGCGCTAACAAAGCTCGTAAAGAACCACTTAGAGTTATCCTTAACGGTCTTGGAAAAGACGCTGCTTATATCATCTCCAGAATCAATGGTTTCACACATGTTGAAACTTCTTTCGATTACGATGCTGGTAAAGTATCTGTCGTTAAAGAAACAAGATTCAGCGAAGGTCCACGTGGCGAAGTTAAATGTTACGGTGCTGATGACGTTGTTGAAGGTGTTGCAATCATGCATCACGAAGGTGTTGACGTTGCTATCACTGGTAACTCCACGAACCCAACACGTTTCCAACATCCAGTAATGGGTACTTACAAGAAAGAATGTGTTCTTCTTGGTAAGAAATTCTTCTCAGTAGCATCTGGTGGTGGTACTGGTAGAACACTTCACCCAGACAACATGGCTGCTGGTCCAGCTTCTTACGGTATGACTGATACTATGGGTCGTATGCACTCTGACGCTCAGTTTGCAGGTTCCTCCTCGGTACCAGCGCACGTTGAGATGATGGGTCTTATCGGTATGGGTAACAACCCAATGGTAGGTGCTTCCGTTGCCGTTGCCGTTGCTGTATCCGAAGTAATGTAATAACTGAACATATCAGCGAAAGACTCTTTGCTTTTCAGCTGAATGTACGATAAAATAGGGCTGTCCCACTCACGTGGGACAGCCCTTTATTAATTCACCGATACTATACAGTCTATCGAATTCCAGAAGAAATAAGACAACCGAAACCGAGCCTATGCCTGAGCCTGTGCTTCATCACGAAACAAGTTTGGCTGCACAGCAGACATGTCTGAGGCTTCGGATGAAATGTATACTTTCTCATGGACTATACGCCACCGAAACCGAGCCTATGCCGGAGCCTGCGCTTCATCACGAAACAAGTTTGGCTGCACAGCAGACATGTCCGAGGCTTCGGATGAAATGCAGGATTCGTCATAGGCGACCTTATACCTTATACTTCATATCCACACCACAAGGAGCAACGTCATGGAAAACAACTTCAAATTCTTCAACAACCACAACTGTGAATACTTCCCCTGCCACAAGGTAAGAAACCCTGCAACCTTCAACTGCAAATATTGCTATTGCCCCCTATACCTATTGGACTGCGGTGGAAAATACACCACCAAAAAGGGCATCAAGGATTGTAGCCAGTGCTTAATCCCCCATACCCCAAAAGCAGATACCTATATCAATCGAATACTAAAAGAACAAGTCTTTTCCAATGGGCAATAATCATTACTCCTCATCTATGAACCAGCCTGCCGCCATCTCTTCTTGATGATGCGACACTTCTCCTTCATAGATGATACTGTAACGATGATCCTGAACATTAATCTTCGATAGTGATGTGGGTAATATATGACGTCCAGTCCAAAATTCCCCAACACCATTGCCCCTTATATAATTCATCATTCCCTTAAGAATAATTGCGTGAGCCACGACCAGTATCTTTCCTTCACCATGTTGTTTAATTAATGACTCAAAAAAATCCGCCGCCCGTTCCCTTACTTGAAAAAAATCTTCCTTATCATCCATGCCAAATTCCAAAGGATTATGCCAAAACTGTTCATGTTCCTTAGGAAACGTCTGCTCCACTTCCGAAACCAATCGTCCTTCCCAATCACCAAGAGCTATTTCCATCAAACGATCATCTTCTACCAACTTTGCTCCTAGAACATCATTGAGAATAACCGCTGTTTCTTTAGCCCTTCCTAATGGGCTTGTATAAACATAGCTGAATTTCTTACCCTTAAGTCGCCTTGCAAGCCACTTGGCCTGACGCGTGCCAAGTTCAGTCAGAGGGGAGTTGTTCTGCCCCTGCATTCGACGAATGGTATTCCACTGGGTTTCACCATGACGTGTCAAATATATTTCCAACATAGTTCGTCCTCCTCATCAAGTCTTCATTTTATTGTCTCACATTATATCACCTATACATTATAAGTAATAACCTTCTCCCTGTATATAAGGTCTGCAAGTCTCTTAACATTAGCACAGAATATTTCACAATATTTTAACGTTTCCAATTACCTTGTATCCTCCCGTTCATATATGTTATCATTAAGCCACATTTAGATTTCATTCATCTGACGACTTTCCGTATTCACCCCATTCTATCGTATTAAGTAACTGGAGCAGATAAGCCTATGCAAAGAATACTTATTGATGCCATACAAGTTAAAGAAGGTATGATCACCGCTAAAGATGTGTTTACAGACAGTGGACTTTTTCTAATCCCCGCTGACACTCGCATTACAGAAGATCACCTAAAAAAACTTCATAATCATAACATCGCCATACTAAGCGTCTTTGTTGCCAATGGTTATAAAGGTCCGGTTATTGAAGATCCCTATGAAACCTTTGACAAAATCATTGAAAGTGAAATCAAACTCTCTGAAACCACCTCTGAGAAAGCTGGCTCTATCAAGGATTCAAGAGCTTTCAAAGTATTCGAACGCCAATATACAAAGCAAGTTCAAGTTATCAAAGATGAGCTTTCTAAGATTGTAACAACCGGTATCATTGATGCTGCACCACTATATAGCCTTATCGATGACATTGTACTAACCACCGCCGCTGATAAGCAACTTTTCAGTTATATGTGTCGAATGCGAAGTCACAACGATGTCACTTATACCCACGCAATGAATGTGTCTATGTTGGCCGCCAAACTAGGTCAGTGGCTTGGCTTTCCCCTTCATGTAACAACAGAATTAGCTCTTGCAGGCATACTGCATGATATTGGCAAGATCAAGATTCCAGTTGAAATACTAGAGAAACCTGGCAAACTGACAGATGATGAGTTCAATCTGATCAAGCAACATTCTGTATACGGCTATGAATTAATCGCCAATTCCGGTCTTCCTCTTGGCGTTAAACACGCCGTGCTGATGCATCATGAAAAACTAGATGGGAGAGGCTATCCACTTGGACTGAGTCTGGACAGAATACATCAATATGCCAAGATTATCGCAGTTGTAGATATATACGATGCTATGACCGCAGAACGTCCTTATCACGAAAGGTATCACCCCTTCCATGTAATTAGAATGTTTGAGATGGAAAGCTATGGACAGCTAGATAAAACTGTGCTGGACGTTTTTTTAGAGCGTATAGCCCATAATTACATGAACGATGTTGTCAAACTAAGCAACGGTACAGAAGGAAAAATCATTTTCATCCATCACCGCAACCCTTCAAAACCCATCATTCAGCTTAATAATGGTAAAGTTGTAGATTTACAACTGGTCAAGGACCTGGATATTACCGATTTCCTATAAAAAAGAAGGCTGTTCCTCATATTGGAACGCCTTCTTTTACGCTTTATGCTTATAATTTTTCTGGTGCTGGATACAGGGCGCCGAATGTATCGACAGTCACTTCAACCATCACTTGTGGTTCACTTGGCATATCCATATGATTTCTTGGTACTTCAACAATCTTTTGTGCTTCTTCCATACCTTCAGTCACTTGACCGAATGCTGCATACTGACCATCTAAGTGAGGTGCATTAGCAACCATGATAAAGAACTGAGAACCTGCTGAGTTAGGGTTTTGAGCTCTGGCCATAGAAAGAACGCCTGTTGTATGCTTAAGCTCGTTCTTGACACCATTATAATCGAACTCGCCTTTGATACCGTAACCAGGACCGCCCATACCAGTACCTTCCGGACAACCACCTTGAATCATAAAACCAGGAATGACTCTATGAAAAGTAAGACCATTATAAAAACCATCATTAATCAAAGCGATAAAGTTGTTCACCGTATTAGGCGCAACCTCCGGGTATAGTTCTGCTTTGATGACAGTACCACTGTCAAGTTTAAAAGTTACTATTGGATTTTGAGTAGACATTTGCTATCTCCTTTCAATTCGTTCGCTAAAAGACATTATAACACAAACAAAGGGATAATGTATCCCTTTGTTTGTGCCAAAAAGCTTAGGCTGACGAACTCATTGCTTTCTTAATTTATTCGTATACACTAACAATATGCTTCTTCTCTACACGCTTGTAGAAATTATAACCACCAAGAAGATTCATTGCTTCATAGCCGTTGTGGCCTAATATGGTGGTTGCAAGGTAACCTCTAAATCCGACAGCACAGTAAATAACCACCGGTTTATCTTTTGGTATCTCCTTCAGACGTTCTCTAAGATCATCCACCGGAATATTGATGGAACCTCCAATATGGCCGTTATTATGCTCAAATGTACTTCGTACATCTACCAATGTAATCTTGTCTAGGTCCAAATCCTTAATTTCATAACTTCTGATTGGATTCATCTTGCCTTTAAGAATGTTATCAGCAACAAAGCCAGCCATATTTACAGGGTCTTTTGCTGATGAGTATGGTGGTGCATAAGCAAGCTCCAAATCTTTCAGGTCTTTCATTGTGCCACCAAAACGAATGGCAGTAGCGATGACATCAATACGCTTTTCAACACCTTTTTTTCCGACAGCCTGGGCTCCAAGTATCTTACCTTCGTTATCAAAGATTACTTTAAGAGTAACCACTTTCGCTCCCGGATAGTATCCAGCGTTAGAACCAGGCGATACAATCGCAACATGATAATCTTTCCCATAGATTTTGCCCATTTTTTCAAGTGTCTTTTCATTGTTACCAGTAGAAGCAACCGTCATATCAAACACTTTCGCCACCGAAGTACCCTGAGTACCGTTATATGTATCGACTTCACCAACAATATTGTTCGCAACAATTCTTGCCATCTTGTTCGCCGGTCCTGCCAATGGCACCATCGTCTCTTGTCCATTGACAAAGTCTTTCACGCCAATCACGTCTCCAAGAGCATAGATATGATCATCACTTGTTAGAAGATGTTCATCCACACGGACACCGCCTCGTTCATTCAGCTCAAGACCAGCTTTCTTAGCCAACTCATTATTAGGCCTAATGCCAATGGCTAACAACACAATATCACTATTCAGCGTTGTACCATCTCCAAGAATAACATCCGTCGTCTGATCATCTCTATAAAAGAATTCTTTAACACCATTATCCAGATGAAGATTGATGCCTTTTTTCACCATATGGTGGTGAAGCAATTGTGCCAAATCAAAATCTATGGGCATCATAACCTGAGGCGCCATCTCTGCAATGGATACTTTCATACCAAGGTCATGTAAGTTCTCAGCCATCTCAAGACCGATAAAACCTCCACCGATGACCGTTGCAGTCTTAAGATGATGTTCTTCGATAAATGCCTTGATTCTGTCCACATCCGGTACATTCCACAGACTGAATATATTCGGACTGTCAATGCCTTGAATCGGCGGTCTAAGAGGGGTTGATCCTGGCGATAATACCAGCGTATCATAAGGTTCTTCATACGTACTGCCATCAACAACGTTCTTAATTGTTACATATTTCTCATCCTTATTTATATCTATAACTTCATTATTAACACGTACATCTACCCTGAATCTTTTATTGAATCCTTCAGGTGTTTGAAGCAATAAGGCCTCTCTTTTTTCTATGGTACCGCCTATATAGTATGGTAATCCACAGTTTGCAAATGAAATATATGGGCCACGTTCAAACATGACAATTTCTGCATTTTCATCCATTCTACGAAGTCTTGCTGCCGTACCTGCACCACCAGCAACACCTCCAACAATCAACACTTTTCTAGACATAACCGTCTCCTTATTGTACTTTTATCCTGATTGATTTCCTCTTATCATCATTACACATTTACATTCTAGCATAAGCCATATTAGTTAACAACATCCTAATAATTTAACTATATCTGTATATTACGATATTCTAATTTAATTGTCAAGGCTTTATCATAAAATTCATTGCATACACTGTATACAGTATATGTGGTCCTTACCCGAAGCTTTTATCATCATTGTTTATAAGTTATGTTATAATATTCTATAACAGATTATTACCACTTGTTTAACCTGAATCATTGCACTACATTCGCGTCACAGGAATATCAGACGAGGGGCATCCTTCAACATCAAACTGGAATTCAAGCATAACCAATCTAGGACTTGAGGAGGTATTACACATGGAGTTAAAAGGTAAAGTTGTTATTGCACAAGGCGGTGGTCCAACAGCCGTCATCAATCAGAGCCTTGTCGGGGCAGTTCTTGAATCAAGGAAGTTTCCCCAGATTACCCGTGTCTACGGCGCCATTAATGGCGTAGAAGGCATTATGAACGAACGGTTTATGGATCTTACCAGAGAGACGACCCACAACCTTGAACGGGTTGCTGCAACGCCAGCATCTGCACTTCTATCGACACGTATCAAACCAGATGCCGCATATTGCGCTGAGCTATTCAAAGTACTCAAAGCTCATGATGTACGGTACTTCTTCTATATTGGTGGTAATGATTCAGCCGATACGGTTCGAATCGTCAATGAAAATGCCGATGCCGCCAACTACGAATTCAGGGCTATACACATTCCAAAGACCATTGACAATGACCTTGTCCTTAACGACCACACACCAGGCTACGGCTCTGCAGCCCGTTTTGTCAGCGAAGCTTTTATGGGTCTGAATCTTGATAATCGGGCTTTAGTTGGTGTCTATATCGCTGTCATCATGGGGCGAAATGCCGGATTTTTGACCGCTTCTGCAGCCCTCGCCAGAAAGTATCCCGATGATGGTCCTCACCTTATCTATTTACCAGAAAGACCTTTTGACATTGAACAATTCTTAACAGATGTCAAAGATGCTTATACTAAATATGGCCGATGTATCGTTGCCATATCTGAAGGTGTGAAGGATAGATATGGCAATCCTTTGATCACCAACCTCGTTGATCAAGTCGAACGTGATGCCCACGGAAATCTACAGTTGTCAGGCACCGGATCCCTTGGCGATAGTTTAACAGCTTTAGTCAAGGAAAAACTTCAAATCAGTCGTGTCAGAGCTGACACTCTTGGTTATACACAACGGAATTTCATTGGTGCTATTTCTGATGTTGATTCACACGAAGCTCGAGAAGTTGGTGAAAAGGCTGCTCACTTTGCCATATGGGACAACATAGACGGCTCCATTGTCATTGACCGTACTGGCTATTACTCTGTCAACTATCGCCTGGTACCACTTGAGGACATTGCCGGCAAAACCCGATACATGCCGGACAAATTCATTACACCAGCAGGCAATAACGTTACCGATGCCTTCAAATACTATGCCAGACCTTTAGTCGGTTCTGGTTTTCCACAGCCATCCCAATTGAGAGCACCAATGGCGCCCCGTTTGCTTCATGATTAATTACAAAGGCTTTTCTGTTAACATATCATGTTGTGACGCTTCAAAGAAATACGAGAAACCGCCCCAGAAAGTCATTTCAACTTACTGGGGCGGTTTTTATATGTAATGAAAGTCACACTAATCTATAAATAGTGCTTCAGGAGATCACTCATATGAGTAATACAGGCATTCATCTGACGCATAGACAGTTCATCAGATAGATGTTCCGGCATTACAACTTCCGATCTCACTTCTCTATTATGAATAATATTCTCCAATTGTTCACCAAGAAGTCTAACACCATTCAATGTCCTTTCAAAGCTTGTCAAAAAATCAGTATCACAAAAATGAGCCTCACCTTTTGTCACTCTGTAGCACAGATCATACTGTATGTGGGTCATTTCTCTTGTAAAGGCGGTCATTTTCAGTATTTTTTCTAACTTGACCATTTTGACCGAACCACGCCTAACCAGAGGGTCCTTCCTGAAGTCCAGCACCGTTGACCTGATCCAATCCACATTATTAAATAACTCTGGAAATGATGCCATAATATCCGGCGCTTTATCCAGCTTTTGCAGATCTAACATTTCATAGACGGATGACATTCTGTTTTCAAGGGTCCTCAGAAGATGCAAGACGCGTTTTTCAAGCATATGTCGATAGCCAAACACAGAGAATACCCAATTAATAATCATAGCAATAAGAACACCAACTGTTAACGCCGCGATGCGCACTTTGAATGTCTCTAATTCACTAGGCTTCCCTTGATCATTGACTTGAACCAGTACATTCATGTAGATGGATGTAAAAACAGCTACCACAGAAAATTGACGCCAGTCAATAAGCAGACTAACATATAAAGTTGCACTCACAGTCAACGCCGCTGTCCATGGACTATAACCCAAAAGTGCAAGAAGTCCCCCTGTAATCAGCGCACCAATAACAGTTGCTTCAAGTTGCTTAAGACCACTTCGAATCCCTGTCATATTAACAGGTTCAATGGTTAACATCATGCCAAACAATAGAGAAATCATGTCCTTAGATAAATAAGCAACCTTGTTCCCTACAAATGAGCCAACAAGTACTGCAAGAAACGTCTTAAGGAGAAATTCTTTCGCATCAAAAAGTCTGGCTTCCTTGTCCAACACCAACATAGACAGTAATTTCATGATTCAACCTTTCCTGTTCCTATTAGTGAATGCCATATTTATTGAACATTTTTTCTAAATCGATTGAAGAAACCTTTTTTCTTATCAATAACCAGCGCTTCCATTGGTTGATCATCGATAATCTTTCTTGGATTTTCATTAAATAGTAGCTCCGCTGCTTCAGTGCCTAAGTTCTGTTCAACTGCCTTGAAAGCACCAATCAACTGAGGTTTTCTAGTATCTGTATTATGAGCATCCGATGCAATGACATGCACATAGCCCTTCTCAATCCACTTCATTGCCTGCTTTTTTGTTTTTCTCTCTTCAACATATCGGCTATTCATCTGGCAATAGATACCGCGCTCAAGCATACTTTCCATTACCGCCGGTTTACGTCTGAAGATTTGATAACGTTCAATATGAGCCAATATAATTTTAAAACCACGAAGCTGTATTTGATGAAGCAACGCCTCATGAAAAGGATAGAAATGGGCAAAGGGCAACTCTACAAGGACATAACTGCTATTAGCCATTGTATAGACATGGTCATCCCTCAAAGCATGGACGCCTTCTTCACAAAGGTATAATTCATTACCCAGATGCAATGTCATCCCCAAAGCCAGTGCCTCGTGCCTGATTTTTTCAAATTGTTCCAATATGTCTGAATCCAGACTTAGCCCTTCTTTAAAATGTGGGGTGACAATCATTTCCTCAACCCCCTGATTTTTTGCCAAATTAAGCATCTCAACCGCTTCGTTGAGAGATTTTGCACCATCATCAACGCCTGGTACAATATGTATGTGCGTATCTATCATTCTGATTCACCTTCTGTAATTATGTCATTCAAATATGTCACTATGTCCATAGGATGGTCTAATAAACATGTCGGTTCATATGCTTCAAGATCTGCCTTAGAACGAAATCCCCAACTAACAACCATCTCATGTACGCCTGCACGCCGTGCCGCCATAATATCCGCTTCTGTATCACCGATCATATAGACATCCCTTGACTGGTATCCTGTCTGCTTCATCGCATAGATCAGTGCCTCCGGATTCGGCTTAGATGCAAAACGCTCACCCCTCCCAATAATCGTCTCAAATGGGTATCTCGAAAACATATCTGACATGATCCATTCAGCCATTTCCTGATGCTTATTGGTGATCAACATCAAACGATGACCACCGGCAACCAAAGCATCCAGCATCTTGTATATACCTTCATAAGCCTTAAGTCCTACGTTATAATGTTGTCGATAGCTTTCCAGCATAAGGGGAAACACTTCCTTTGTCAACCCTTTGCTTCCATCCGGCAAAGCTCTTTCAACCAGCTTTTCAATACCATTGCCTACAAAGGACTGATACCTTTTGCTGCTATGGACTGGGAACCCATAGGATTCCAATACCAGATTCATTGAATAGGCCAATCCATCTATCGAATCAACCAATGTACCATCCAAATCAAATAATAATAAAGCCATTTATACCTCTCAAACCATGTAATGTATTATAAGGACCAGTATCGGTGTAGTAATAAACATAAGCATCGTCGACATGAATACAGCCTCAGACGCCTCAAGCACATTCCCATCGTACTGCTTTGCAATGATTGCTGTACTTGTGCCAATAGGCATACCGCTAAGAATCATAGATACCGTCATGATCAAGGGTTCAACCTGTAAAAAATTAAGAATCAAGCCAATGCATATGGGAAAAACCAGCATTCTAATAAAGCTGAAGACAATCACTCTGTAATTTGTAAACATCAACCGTATATTGACACCATAAAGGGACGCCCCAACAATTATCATTGCCAGTGGTGTTGTTACTGGCCCCAGCGTGCCTGCAATACCTGTTACAACCGATGGGAGTTTGAAGCCATATAATTTGACAGCCAATCCTATGATTGTAGCAAAGATCCCTGGGTTCATGAACTTGCCAATAGAAAATGTGAATCTGTGATTAGGGTCTTTATCCGACATGATAAAGTAGATCCCCACTGTATAAAGCATCAAGTTAAAAGGCATATTGACTAAGGCTGCAATATAAACTGCCGATTCACCAACAATAGCAATAATCATAGGTAAACCAATGAAGGCAACGTTACCAAAAATCGTCATGAAACGATATAAGCCTATGCTCCCTTTTTTCACCTTCAATAGCCTAGGCATAAATACAGCAACCACACCCAAGAATATATATTGGGTTAAGGATGCAACCAACATCATACCTAAAGCACCATTATCTTGATTACTCTCACCAGAAAATGCCGTAATAATCATCGCAGGCATCGTAACGTAGAAAATCAATGACGTAAAATTCTTGACCCCATCGTCCGTGACAATTCCCTTCATACGAAGATAGTAGCCAATCAGCATTATGATGAACAGCACTGCAATCTGTAGAACCACTTGAGTAAAATCCATAGACGTCCTTCTTTCGAGTCTTAATACATGTCTGCATTGCCATACTATTATATCAGAATAAAAGTGCACAAGTCCACTTCAACACACTATATCCCTCAATGATGAGGGACTTTGTTCACTTTGTGTGCCGAATTCAGTCCGAAGGAAATCTACATCTTGAATTCGTGTACTTCCTACGGAGTATTCTTGTGTTATAGGAAGCAATCGCCTATAACGCAAGAAAAGCCCCCAGCCTATAATGACTGAGGGCTTGATAACATTGTCAGTTAATCAAGATTCATTAGATAACGACAATTGTTTCAGCTTGAGGACCTTTAGCACCTTCAACAACATCAAAAGATACGCTTTGACCTTCTTCAAGAGTCTTGAAACCATCTTTTTGAATTTGTGAGTAGTGTGCGAACACATCGCTTCCCTCATCTGTTGTGATAAATCCGAAACCTTTGTCTGCGTTAAACCATTTTACTGTACCTGTCATGTCTGTGACCTCCAAATTTTAAATACCCTTTTTACATACCTTGCATTGATCACAAACAGCCGGTAATATTTTATGTCAAACCATCCTGAATTATGTGAAATGCGTGATGTAACGAGTGTTGCTTTGTTTATGATTCATTAATATTCTATACATTTTCCAACAATAAGGTGTGTCTTTTGTGTGTCTTTTTAGTAACATTTGTGTATCATCACAAACTTATCATTATCTTTGATGTATTTTTATACTAATGTGCTAATAATCCCCACCACTCGACTGGTCATGATTAACAATAGCAACACCTGCCGAAGCACCAATTCTGTCAGCGCCAGCTTTGATGACTTTCATGGCGTCTTCATAGCTTCTGACACCACCAGAGGCTTTGACTTTAGCAGCATCACCTACCGCTTTCTTCATCAACGAAACAGCTTCTACAGTTGCCCCACCTGTGCTAAAACCTGTGCTGGTCTTAATATAGTCGGCTCCCGCCGCCACAGAAATCTCAGCCACTCTTACAATCTCTTCATCTGTCAGTAAACAAGTCTCGAATATGACTTTCACCAACGCGTTGCCTGAGGCTTCAACAACAGCTTTAATGTCTCTTTCTACCAAACCGTATCGCCCATCCTTAAGGGCACCAATGTTGATCACCATATCTATCTCATCTGAGCCTAGCCTTACAGCCTCAGCAGTTTCAAAAGCCTTGACTTCAGGCGTAACGGCACCCAGTGGGAAACCGACCACCGTACAAGTCTTAACATCTGATCCTTTTAACGCCTCACTAACCAATGCAGTATGAGTCAAATTAACACATACTGACATAAAGCCATATTCCTTGGCTTCCTCACATATATGCTTCACTTGTTCAGTTGTTGCATCTGGTTTCAGTATTGTATGATCAATATACTTAGCTAAATCCATTATTGCCTCCATCCACTTGCGCTTCCATTAATAGATTACTGTATTTCATATATACCAGTCTAAAGGATATATTATGGAATCGTCAATGTCACTTCAGATAATTATGTCATGACTTTGAACCATACATTACCCAAGTCATGTTGAGTTACGTATAACTAGAGAAACATCAAAATCATAGGATTCTACCGATGTAATGTCGCCACCCTTTGCTACCTGGTCCAGCCATTCAATGGCCTTTTGAGACATCGCGTAGAAATCCGGCTTAATGGTTGTCAAAGTAGGATTTGACTGTTCCGCCAAATGGACATCATCAAAACCTATCACGGCCACATCTGTCGGTACTTCTATGCCATGTTCTTTAAGTATTTTCATTGTTTCCAGTGCCATATAATCATTGGCACAGATGTAAGCTGAAGGTAAAAGCCCATCTTCGACAGCCTTTTTCACTTCTCTTCCGGCAATATCCTTATCGAAGGCACCTTCTATCACATAATTCGAATCATATGTTATGTTATTTTGGGCCAAAGCATCAACATACCCTCTATAACGAACCCTTCCAGACCTAGTTGTCATCATGCCATTGATGAATCCAATAGTCTGGTGCCCCTTGTCCGCAAGGAACTTAATTGCATCCTTTATGCCTGCATAATCATTGGAGTTGACCAAGGCGATATTCTTCTTTTCACACCCGCCCCCAAGATAAGCTTCAAGGTCATAATCAAATATGACCATCGGGGCTTTAATAGAATTCATATGAATATTAACAAGGGTTTCATCCAGAGTGCCAATGATAATAGCACCATCGATTCTTTTCTCTGTGAATGCCCTGTTTACTTTCTCGTAGTCAGCCGGACAATGTACCGTATTAACCAGCAAATAATAATCCCTGTCATTGGCCATATCAACCAGAAGGTTCAAATAATACGCATAATAATCATTTCTAAAAAGATTTCTCATCTCTGACTCACCTTTAATAATAAAGAAGAGCCCAATCGTATTGCTGGTCTTGCCCGCTAAAACCCTTGCAAAATTATTCGGGCGATAATTATACTGATTCACAATAGCCATTACTTTTTGTCTTGTCTCTTCTGGCACATTAGGGTAATTGTTAATGACCCTTGATACTGTACTTCTGGAAACCCCAGCCAGCTTGGCAATATCTTCACTTTTCAATACCGGCCACCACACTCTCTTCATTCTGTCGTACCGCCATGATTCTGTACATTCACCCCATAGCGCTTTAGTCATCTTAATCTTATTATAAACTAAAAATATCACGTGGTGCAATCATGCAATCACGTGATATCCTATACAGTCACTACTAACTATATCAAATCTTATATTCTGCCAAATCTTCGCTGAACCCATTGGTAATTTCTTTGAAATCTGAAACTTGACTGCCTAATTCCTGAATTTGTTCAGTATAAGACGTCACACTTGAACTTACCTGCTGAGCTGAAGCGGAGTTTTCTTCTGCAATCGCTGCCAAGGATTCCATGTTGGTGAATACCTGTGAGATAGCCTCTGTCTCCTGTTCCAGTTTCTGGGATGTCTCAACCATCTTCTTAGCTACTTCCTGAATGGTCTCATTTGCTTCAGCCGAATCTTTCACTGCCTCAGAAAGCTGATGATTCTCAGACGTCAACACTTGATACTGCTTGTCTAAGTCTCCGACCATGGATTCGATTTCACTGACAAACTGTCCCAGACTGCTGTTGATTTTTTCAACTGCATCATTGGTCTCCTCTGAAAGTTTTCGTACTTCGTCTGCTACAACAGCAAAACCTTTACCTGCCTCACCAGCTCTTGCGGCCTCAATTGATGCATTAAGGGCCAACAGATTGGTTTGTTTGGATATGGATGAAACCATAGAAACAATCTCTGTGATATCATTAGCACTTGCTTTAAGCTTAAGACTATCTTCCATCACCTCTGCAAACTTCAGCAACAGGTCATTGATCTCCCTAGCTGTTCTGTTCACATTGTTAAAGCTGTTCTCAATCTTGGATACAGAGATTTCAAGCTCATCTTTATTGGCGTTTTCTTCTGCTGCTATATGCTTAACGTGGGATATATTATCATTTAGTGTATAGATGGAATTCTCTGTTTCTTCCGCCTGACTGCCAGCTGCGAAAGCCAATTGTTCAACCACGTTGCCAATATCAGAGGATGTAAATGACATTTCCTGAGCGATATTATCCATTTCACTGCTGAACGTCGTCATCTCATCTACAACGCTGTTATAACCTTGAAAGTCTATCTTTACACCGTCCTTGTAATCTTCCAATTGTCTGAACAGCTTACTGTAATGGTCTTTCGTGGAGATAATATACTTCTTGCCATATTGCTTCTGCTGCATCTCAGAGATGTTCTTAATCAAAAGACCTATCGGTCTGTTAAGCAACATACCATTTGCAAAAGATATAACCCCTGCCGCAAGAGACAAAATAATGGCCTCATTCAAATGGAATACGTTTGGTGCTATGACACTTAAAAGTCCCGACACAGCCCCTACACCGATCAGTGTACCAATCCCTTCTTTAACGCCAACGTTCCTGATGAACCCAAAGGATAACAACCTGTTATAGAAATACTTATGAATTTCTTCAATCTGATAGCCAAAATTCAGTTCGACCGTCATCTCACCTGCACCACGTTCAAGTTCCTTAACCGTATAAGATTCACCAAAGAAACTCTTTACTCCATCTAGCAAGCCCATGAAGTAATCAAACATCCCTCTTTTTGATCTGTAAGTCAACTTCGCCGATGTACTGGATGTCACTTCCATATCAAGAATCGGCGGCTTTGCACCATCAATTCTTCTCATGACAATACGATGCAAGTCATTCATAGAGTTAAGGAATTGAAACGCATTCTCTCTTCTAAAGAAACCTGGGTAATCTTTGGAAAATGTCACTATATTATCTTGGCCAATCTTACGCCACAATTCATCTGCATTGACTCCTACCGAAGAAGCGATAGCGCCAATCAGTTTGAATACCGTCTCATCCGGAACGTCATCGAGTGGTGAGAATGTTACATTGGTTGCCATACCGATATTAGACAACGTTTCATTTACGACATCATCGCCATACAACTTCCTTGATGTCTTAATCCAAGTAGATACAACGGTACCTTTCATGATTTCACCTCTAGCTATATTCTTTTCACATGCTTATATAATAGTATTGGCCTATATGTACTTAGGAAGACCTATCTCATTCTAACACTAATTATCTATTCTCTCAATACGAACAAGAAATAATTCTTGTCAGAGAACCATTCGTGTCTTATGATAAAAGAGAAAGGACTGATTCTATGAATACAATTATATTTGCCGGTGGTTGCTTCTGGGGTGTGGAGGCTTACTTCAAACTCTTTGACGGCGTAACAAACACCTCTGTCGGCTATGCCAACGGCCATAAGGATAACCCTACTTATGAAGAGGTATGTGCTCATGCAACAGGTCATGCTGAGGCTTGTCATATAACCTATGACCCTAAACAAATAACGTTAGATGCCCTCCTAGATGCCTTCTGGCGTATCGTTGACCCTACCATCAAGAACAGACAGGGCCACGATATCGGTAATCAATACCGAACCGGCATCTACTACGAAGATCCTGATGATCAGGCTATTATTATGACATCACTAAAAAAAGAACAAGAAAAATACAAAGACCCAATCGTCACTGAAGTCAAAGCACTTATACGTTTCTGGGATGCAGAAGCCTATCACCAGGATTACCTGGGCAAGAATCCAAGCGGCTACTGCCATATCCCAATTGCTAAATTCAAGGAAGAAATGGGTAAATAAAGTGCAAAAGAAAAGCCCTCGATATAATGTCGAGGGCTTTTAAATCACCGGAATATCGTATGCTTATAATTCAACAGGTGTATTGTCCTTAATCTTGAAGAACAATATACCAGGTGCAATAATAGCAAACACAAATGAAAGAATCGTATAAAGCACTTCACTACCTGGTGCATACATCTTGTAAATCTTAAAGAATACCAATACTGATAACACCAATAATGCTATAGTATACAGCTGACCAATCACCGGAATAGCACTAACAACAATGGATATTGCATAAGCAATGACAAGAATCAGTTCTGCTTGTTCAAACTTCTTCTCACCCAAATCAATGGTCCTGATGACTTTACCCATAACCCACATATTCGCGATTGGAATCCACGCCAACCAAGCATTGTCAATGGATTGATTCTTTGCCATCGTCATTAGACCTAAGGACATAAGAATGTAATTCACCAAACCTATAATCCCAAAAATAGCAAAAAAGCCAAAGAATGCTGCAAAGATACCTAATGCTGCTGTTTCATCATACATAGTAAAAATCTCCCTTATTCATATAGTAGCTAACCTCAAAACTCTTTTAGTAAACTAAAAAATCTTCGAAATTGAGCTTTACTTCATAATTTTATTGCTTTTGAATTCATCTGTCAACAGACCAAGCAAATAAGTGACTATTGGCACACAAAAGTGACTTTCGTCACTTTTCCAGTCCTAAAACCAACATTTCATAGGTGTTGCCACGTTCTTCAAAATTCTTAAAAAAACCGTAAGAGGCGGCCGCTGGTGACAATAAACACCCATCGCCCTCTTTGGTTACTTTTGTGGCAATCTCTACCGCTTCTTCAAGGTTGGCTACCAGGTGTATGTTCTCTCGCTCACCTATAATCTTTGCCAATTTGTGACCGGAATCTGGCATCATAATCCACTGAATCGCTTCATTGGAATGTATGAATTCTTCCAATAAATGGTAATCAATCCCTCTGTCCATACCCCCAATGATCACCGTGCGTACTTCAGATAAGGCCTTCACTGCGGCTATAGTAGCCTGAGGTATGGTCGATATGGAATCATTATAGAACCGAATGCCACAGGCCGTTGCAACATAAGACAATCGGTGTCTAAGGCCTTTAAAGTCAGCCATAACCTGTCTAACAACTGATGTATCCACTTCCCCCAACAATGCTGCAATCTGAATACCGACTGCCATATTGATTAGAAAGTGATGCCCATGTATATTCGGTGCCATATCATCTGTCAATGTCATGTGAATACCGTGTGTCATCTCAACCGCTTCATTGGTATCATAGATTGCTGACCCTAAATTATCCGAGATAACCAATTGGCGACCGGCAAACCCTGCACAACGCTCCTGAATAGATGCATCATATGCACTGTATATATACCAGTCCTCTTCTGTCTGATACCTAGCAATGTTCATCTTAGCTTCTGCGTAAGCATCGTAAGACCTGTAATGGTCCAAATGTTCTTCAAAAAGATTCAAAACAACAGCATACCTAGGTGAACACGAAACAGTTTCCAATTGGTGTGAAGACAGTTCATAGACAAAAAAGTCGTTGTCATAATCGGTGCTGACATAATCAAAAGCAGGTTTACCGATATTGCCTATAAGCTGTACCTTCTTACCAAGTGCCTCCAACAAACCAGTGGTAAATGTTGCTGTTGTACTCTTGCCTTTTGTCCCTGTAATCCCAATGGTTCTCCCACGATAAGCGGATATGAATTCATTACTTTGCGAAGTCACTTTTTCTAAAGGAATACACCCTTCAAGTCTCATAAGAGGAATCCCTGGACTCTTAAAAACATAGTCAACCGCTGATTGAAACGCCATGTAATCTTGTTCTTCGTATATATAAGGCAAATCGGACACATCTGCAAACTGTGCTTTCACATATGCTGTGTTACGATCCATAATCTGTAAATCAGCATTCGGACAATGCTGCTTTAATACACGATAAGTGGATTGCCCTTCCAGGCCATAACCTAGTATGACCACTCTCTTATGATCGAATCGATCAAGCCACGACTTCATTAATGATCCTCCAAAAGCGCTAAATAACTTGTTGGAATCATGTGTTCCACTCCACCTTTTTCCAATTCACCAACTGTATCAACATCAACATTCTTTTCAAAATAGGCTACCAAAGCCGGCAATGCCATTTTCCTTGCCTTATAATGGCTCAACACCTTTTTCAGCGACCACCTAACCTCATCGACAGTCCCCACACATTCAAAAGGCTTCACCTCAGTCAGTCCCAACAGTTCAGCCATTATAGGTGCCAGTGTATCATCTTCCAATAAGTTCTTACCAAATATATCTACTAAGGCTTTTTCATCCATATATGGCGCTAGTATCGTATACACAAAAAGACATTTAGAACAAACACCACACCAAGCATTCTCTTTTTTACCTCTATTGCAACTCCTAAAGATTGGATGGTATGCTGTATACTTGGCGAAGCGTTCAGCTATCTCAACCTCGTACAAGGGCCGTAAAAAGCTAAAATATCGAATATCCTCTACCAAGTAAGCCTCTACATAATCATTGAAGTCTTTCTCAAATTCATAACTCTTAGAATACTGATGATTGTAGCTTTCGCCTAGGACAGTGGCTTCATTGGCACTACGTTCATTAGAGAGTGGTATGTATCTCTTGCCTGTCAACGCCGCTCCAAAAAGTGCTATGAATCCTAGAATGGCCGAGAATGGCACATGCCCATTCAAAAAGCCCTGACTATTCATCTCAATCATACGTTGGTCAAAATAACGTTTAGCCAACAGATAGTCATCATAGCCTGCCACACGAATACAATCGTACGCCGCTTCCGGCGGACTCATAACAAAAGGCAAATTCTCCTTCTGCATGCCTTTCAAAAGTTCAAGCGTAACCACCGAATCCTTTCCCCCACCGACAGGGATCAGATTACCCAATACCGGTAGTGTAACACGATCATAGTCATTTGGCATCCGTTCATCATCTGCAAAATGAACAAAACTCTTTTGTGTAACCTCTTGTGCCAATCCATTGAGATAAATGAACTCGCCCAAACCATGATAAAAAAGCTTCTGCCACCAGACTTTTTGTTCTTTGGATAGGCGACCACATTTAATGTAGAACTCCCCAGGACATATCGTTTTATAATAATTAATGGCCTCAACCAGACCAATTGTAAAAATCAAGGCATCGTACTGTCTTAAATCACCAGATACCAGCGCGGTCTTTTCTGAGTGCAGTTCATAACTCACTCTATGGGTAAAAACAACCGTATCACCAAATTCGCCAACCACTTTATATTGGAAGTACAGCATTAACATACCGTCGATTTCTTCCACATGGTAACTTTCATATATGAACTGATCATATAAGCTTGTTAATTCTCTATACCTTTCAAGGCTCATATCCATCCTCCTCTGTCACCTCAAATACCCATCATGAGGTGTACCATGAATTATAACAAAACCTAGAAAGCAATACAATCATACTTCCTTTTTATCCACCTTATGGCTTTTATAATTGGTTAAGATCAAGTTAATCACCGTATTCTCTTTCTCCAGTCGATCGTATTCCTCCTTCAAATCGCTCTTACGTTCCACCAACTTCTTCATCAGAATCTGACGACCGGATTTGGATACAAAGTAATCGATATGATCAAGTACCAAACCATCATCCTCAACATGGTGATCTACAAGAAGCTTTTCCACATCTGTAATCATCGCCGCTATGGTATTACTAATATTCCGATACTGATTTCTTGCGGCAAGCTTTGCTTTATAATTCTCCCATCTTAGAACCAACATCTCACTGCTGTCCACACGGTACTTCTGATATTGGTAATCCAAAACTTTCTGGTTGTTGATATATTTGATCTTTGTCTTGTTGATTAAAGTAACCGCCCGCTGCATAAGCTTTTGATTCTTCTTTATCTCATGAATCAAATAACGCCTAAAGACGTATACCCACACAGTAGCGGTAATCACGGCCACCATGGCTATCATGGCCGGCATAAGTATCGCCATTTTATATACGAAGAACATGGTTGACAAGACAAAAGCTGATGCAGCAGCAACCACCGCCGCAACGACAAAGCCGCTCCTGACCCATCTGTAAGCCCTACCATAACGTTCCGCATAATAGGAAAGGTCTGATTTTTCAGACTCCAGATATGCCAAATCCTGTTTTACCAGTCTTTGATTTTCTTCGTGCTCCTGCATCATTTTCACAATCTCATCCATCTGACCATCATAACGTTCCAGGTATTCGGCCTTGTTCGTATCCGTATCCTTGATTTTATCCCTGAATTCAGTTTTTTGAACCAGTGTCTCCGAATAAACTTGAGCCAGTTTTTCAAGCTCTTTTTTTACTTTTGATGGCAGCATCTCCAAACGTTCAAGTACCGCAACATAATTCACATACTTCTTATAATTCGGCCGGATCGTATCCATTCTTCTGATATTCTCAGTGAAACGACTTTGAACCTCAGTTGCAATAGAAGGGTCCTCATAAAGATGATCCAAGTTAATGTCCAATCCCGAAAGAAGTTGTTTGTCCCCCTGTCTACCATCCAATTTGGTGGAGATGAAATGCCCGAAGGCACTGAATATATTCTTAATCGGCTTCATAATTATTTCCTACCCATTCTAATATGACGCATTTTATACTTCAGCTCCATCAACAACGCTTCCACTTCCTCTTTGTAACCTGACATATCGCCCGCCTCATACTTTAAGATGCCCCTAAGAAGTTGGACTTCTTGACTGTCCATATGATGCTGGGAGCTTTGAATGTTCAGATGTTCCATACCCTTAATCACTTGCTGATTTTCCATATAATAGTCCAGCAATTGGCTGTTGGCCAAGGATGCAAAGACATGAGAATCTTCAAGTTTCTCCATGGCGGTGATGAACTCAACGCTACGCCCCTTGTACTTTGCCATCAATCCAAGTAAATAGACCTCGCCATCCAAACCCACTTCATGATCACTCAGCCACACGGTCAGGTACTTCACCGCACCTGAAACTATGGCAATCCTTACCATCGGCCCATAAGCTTCAATCCTGCCAATCTCAGCTGATTTAGCATAAGCCGCCAAGGCTTCCTCCATCTTGTCAGCCCCTTCATAGGCAACCCCATAATAGTACCACACTTCATCTGTCAGGTACCCTTCACCCACTTCTTGAAGGCACTTCAACATATCTTCATAGGCATTCATCACTGAATGGATTTTGACTTTATTCATCAAACATTGATGGTCACCACCCTCTGAGAGGGCTTGATCCAAATATTTGATTGCCTTCTCATAATACTCCAAAGAAACATAACACAATGCGGCATTGTTATATAACTGCCAGTCTTTCTTCTTTTCCAATCCGGACTGATAATACCTTAAAGCCTGTAGATAATCCCGTGACAAATACGCTTTATCACCTTTATCTTTAAAAGACAACGTGTTCTGAGATTGGATTAAGCTTTTACCAAAAGATGTGGCTTCTAACAAAAGGGTGAGCCGTTCTTCTATGGATTCACCCATTTTTTTCATACTTTGTAATTGAGTAGACAAGGACTTTTGACCAAGACATCCATCTAACCATGACCACAACGCATCATCCCCTAATACGTTCTCGCGTAATGCCGGCCTTCTATTCAATTCATAAGTTAGACCCTCAAGAGTATGGACCCTTAAGTCATCCACCCCCATACCATAAGGATCAATCGCTCTCTGCGTCTTAACCAGAAACATACTAGAGCCTCACCAACTGTGCAACACTGTAGGCAATCTTATCCAAGATCTCATGAAAATCCTCTTCCATGGAGTAATAGTGGCCACCTAAAGCGGTCAGTGGCTCATAGGCTTCCAGACTCTTCCGATCCTTCTTTCCTACAATATAAACAGTGACCTCTCGGCCCTTTAGCATCTCTAAAATCTCTGGTATTGCCTTACCACTAACCGTAGGTATATGTGGTGGTGCATCCGTTATCAAAACAAATATGTTCTTATATCCGGAACCTTCCTTAACTTTATCCAAATGTGCCAAGCCTGTCTCAAGAGCATCCAACGAGGATTCAGGAATGTCGCCGCCACAGGTTCTTGGGATTTTCTTGACCCGCTTCTGGAATTTGGCTACGTCTTTAGTCCAACGGTAAACCTTTGGTTTCTCCTTCTCAAGAAGATCACCAAAACCGATCAAGCCCAGATTGTAGTCAATCTTACGTTCCTTCAGAATATCAGCAAAGGCCATGGCTCGCTCCTTAACTCCTTCAATATAGCTATCCATACTACCAGTGGTGTCAATAATAAAATCAATATTAATACCTGTACCTTCGCCACTGGCAACTGATACCTCAGGTAATTCAGGCATGGTTTTCTTTCTGTCAAAAGCTTCTCTATTCTCTTTACCCGAAACTTCATCACGAACCGTCACCTCAAACAGGTTGTTATCATCAATACTATAGGTGACAGAGATTCTTGAGTTCTCGTCAACCCCTTGCAGAAGTAGGGAGCCGATATATTTCCGTTCGTCTTCCTTACCTTCCTCCCACTGATAAATATCGACACGAACACTGGCCGCTCCCTTGGTGATACCAAACTGACTGTCCGTCTTATTGGTTGGTATAGGAGATCCCATAGGAATAATAGGTATCAACCCCTTTACCCCAGTCTCAATGTTCATCACCGCTTCAGTACCAAAATTCATTCTTGTAATCTGTCCCACATTCACCTGACTATCCGGTAGATGCATCAAATAATTGTATATGGCAGCGCCCATAGCAACGCTCTTCGCTGGATCACTCGCTCTGTAGGGTTCTTTAATGTAACCGGATATCATACGTTTGACCATAGGTACCAATGTAGAACCACCTACAAGGATTACCTTGGAAATATCGTCAGGTGTCTGGCCGGCTCTTTCAAGAGCATCTGATACGATTTCACGACTTCGCTCTATTAGAGGACGAATCAAGGCTTCAAAGTCTTCTTTCGTTATTTCCAGAGTGAAATTGAAAGGCACCCCATCCTCAATCATCAACGGATGAATTTTCACCGTGGCCTTATTGGTAGAAGAGAGCTTTTTCTTAAGGTTCTCTGCTTCCTGTTTCAGCTTATGACGAACACGTGCCCCTTCAGCCTTCGGTAAGTCTTGTAACTGGACCCCGTTCATGAGGCGAAATTTTTCCACCATGTAATCCGTCAGCAACTCATCAAAATCATCGCCACCAAGATGCATATCACCTACATCCGATAATTCTTGAAAGGTTTCATGCCCCTTCATATCTTTTGTCACTTTCAAGACACAAGCATCAAAAGTCCCGCCCCCTAGGTCGTATACCAAAAGTGTCTGTGCATAACTTTGTCGATAGCCATACTCAATGGCCGATGCCAAAGGCTCTGAAAGTAAGTGAACACGACGAAACCCTGCAATTTCTCCCGCTTTTTTCGTAGCATATATTTGACGGTCATTAAAATAGGCTGGATGGGTAATAACGACTTCATCAAAGGCTTCCCCTGTCTGATTCGTCGCCTCTTCTCTTAGGGTACGAAGAAGCATAGCGCTGATATCCTCTGGCGTTAGGGATTTGCCATGAATGTCAAGAGTTGCCTCTTCTCCCATACGCCTTTTGATGGATAGAATCGTCTCTTCCGGGTAAATGACAGCGCTTTCTTTCGCCTCTCTACCAATAATGATTTCATCCTCTGTAATGGTTACAGCCGACGGTAAAACTTCTTCTACCCCCTCTATCTTAACCGTTTCCAGCCGATCGGTTCGGTCATCATAAACCACTGCTACAGAATTGGTCGTCCCTAAGTCTATCCCTAAAAATGCCATATCAAGCTCCTATCACTTTCTTCTCACTTCGCTCTGGGACAAAAGTCTCTTCAAATTCAGTTGCATGAAACTCTTGTCCGTAGCCCATATCCTTTATATTCCCTTTCACTGTTCCCTGGTCCTCATCAATAACAAGGGTGACCTCCAGTTTGGTCTTTCCCTTTGGCCGCAAAGGCAAGCCCTCCACACGAACATCACCTACCAGTTTACACGCGTCTACATCATCATCCATCCGCAACCGTTCAAGAATCCGCATATCAAGGCTTGTCATATCTTCCTGGTTCTCTCCTGACAAAGTGAACACCATGGTTTTCTTTGCTAGTGGATAAGGTGTTCCACGCCTAATCATCGGAAAGAAGCCTTTATGATTCGGATAACTCACTTCAAAGCCAATATCATGGGGTACTGGGGTTTCGAAGTGAATACGTCGATCTAATGTTGTGATATCCTTGTGGTCAGTAAGCCCCAACTTCATGGCCGCATAATATGTGGCACCAATGGAAATGTCCAATGCAGGTTGTTCAGAGACATAGATCTTGTCTTCATCGCCAAACACTTCAACCAACATCTCCCTTACCCAAGGCATCTTACTTGATCCACCTTCTAATAGAACTCTCGTTATTGCCTCAGGTTGTATAACACCAGCGTACCCCTCTTTCAGTGCTGACAGCACTAAGGCTTTGGTGTGAGTTATGAAGTCTTCGCACCAACCAGATATTTCCTCTCTTGATATCGACGCAACAAAGGGCGGTATACAGAACGTAAAAGGTACTCGGTGTTTCTTCACCCCTGAAAGCCTCTCCTTTGCCTCATTGGCTCTCTGCCAAAGCTCCGCCAGACTTTCATTGGTAACAGTCTCAATTTTTTGACCGGTTTTTTCTTCAAAGACAGCAACGAGCTGGTCATAAACGATGGCATCCACATGATCGCCACCGTGATAAGCCGCACCACCTTCACTGGTCACCTTCATATGTATCGCCGCATCATCCTTACTATCCACTTGAAAAACAGTAATATCAAGGGTTCCACCACCAAAGTCGAACACCATTACCTGTTCGCCCACAGATAAGTCGTGGCGGAAGTTATAGGCAAGTGCGGCCGCTTTAGGTTCTTCAATCAAGCATATAAGGTTCTCGGACAACCCTGCTAAATGGGCCGCTTTAACCGTCGCTTTTTTTGCCGCATCATCAAAATCATAAGGAACGGATATAACAACGCCAGCCATGATCATCTTTGGATTCATCGCTTTAACATGGTCAATAAGCTCTCTAAGAATCATGGCAGATATTTCTTCTGGCATGTATTGAACACCACCCAAGGTCACCTGCTCCCGGGTCCCCATCTTTCTCTTAATGGATCTGATGGTTGTCTCAGGGTATATCTTAACAGTATGAAGGGCTTCTTCACCAATAACCCATTCCTCTTCCCCATCTTCTTTTCGATATTGCACAACAGACGGTAAAGGCATCTTACCAAAGCCATTGCTAATATCAATGGCTTCCGGTTGCTTCGTCTTGCTGTTCCAGAAACTGACCACAGAATTGGTTGTACCCAAGTCGATACCAAGAACATACCAGTCCTCATCCAGCTTTTCATTTTCTTGTATCCATAGCTTACATTGTTCCCAATTCATATTAACCTCACTATAAGGGCACCTCAGTTATGCCTATTTGAACCTTACCCTGACGATCTAAACGAATGAGGACTTCAACACATCTTACCTCATCGTCTAATTCTATCTCTTTACAAGCGACCTCATGATAATTGCTGCTACCACGCGCTTCAAGTACAGCAACTTTTTTATCCTGATTCGTCAATACCAACAGAACGGTTTGACAGGCTAGATCAACACTTGTACCTGCAGCAATTACTTCATAAAAGGTTTCGCCCCCGGCATCTTGCACCATAATACCAAGAGGATAAGGTGTCTTAACCTCTTCCTTCAGTTCACATTTGATAAGTGCCTCCAGAAGCCCATCCCATTTAGCGGACTTAATCGTCAGTGGCCCTTCTTTAATCATCCCAGACATCCAACGGTAATTCAACAGAGAACCACTCACCAACACCGGCAAGCCATTCGTATCCTCTTGCCATACAGCCATTAATTGAGTCAGGCCATCAATAAATGGTTTGACCAAACCACTTAATTCATCATACCCTAACGTTATTTGAAAGGGTGGGAATACCTGGTTGAATGTCACTCTCAAACTTTTACCACCGAAATATCGAACGAATATATTCTGCAAGGATGAGACCGCTATCCCGCGAATCATGGCTATTTCCTTATCTTCTAGAGCCACCTTATCCATCTTCTTGGCATATTTATCTCTAAGGTATAATACCAGTGATTTCTCCACCGACATCATAGTTGGAAAATCGTCGACATGAGATACCTCTGTCATACATTTTTTTTCTTTGTCATAAATCCAGCCTTGATAACCTTCGTAGGCCATATTAAGGACATTGAATGGTTGATTTTCCTCATTGGCCATACGTCCAAAAACTGACAACATGCTCAGCTCCGAACATTGGCTAACTGTCAGTTGACCAACACCATGAACCTTTGATTCAATAGCTCTTAATGCCTTTTCATCAAGGGAAATACCTTGAGGTAGTTTCAATACCAAACGTCCGTATTCAGCTCTAGGGTTAATATCTCTCATATGAGATAAAATATATGACAAAAAAACACAGAGCAACGCATGCCCATCATATTTCCTGCCGTCTAAAGACACGTGTTGATTAAGCCTGAAAACATCCATGACATGTTCGATAATCAGCCCTTCATCCGGCATTGTCAGCAACGCCTCATAGCCTGCCAGAAAGCGTTTTTCCTCTTGCAGCCAACACACAGTCACCGGAATCTTAACATCGCCGTATCCACCGGTCACATCAAGAACCCTTACACTGCCATATTCATCTGTATAAGCCGCCAACGCATACCGTTCAAAGAACATGACAGCCAAATCTGTCTTACTCGTTTTATCCATCCTCTTATCTCGCCGCCACAACACTCGCCCTAACAAGGACGATATCGCCTCTGAAGTATCCGATATTGATACATTTTATAATGGTTCCTTTTGCAAAACCTTCCTGAGTTTCTGCCATCAACACTTCATGTTTTTTTGCTTCAAACTTATCCCCTTCTTTTGGTACAATCAACTTAATATCATGGTAGCCAAGCAAATCCCTTGACTTTTTCATCATGTCAATCATTGCTTCCGAGACATCAATGGCCTTCTCAGGTTCCAGCTCAATAAGCCTCTTCAACGAATGCTCCATCAACTCCTCATAGGTTCTAAGTTCGAACAGCAGGTCATTTTTCATATATGCCAGATCGAATTTCTTCTCTTTTTCTTCCAGTTGGCGGCACTTAACTAAAAAACGCTCATAAGCATTTTCACAAGCATTCCCCTGCCCCAGCAGCAGGTCTTCCAGGTAGGTGCGCACATCTGATATCAACCGTTCCTTTTCAGCTAGAATAGATTTATCAATACGCGCAATATGACTACGTTTATCCTTCTGATATTGTTCGTTCTTTTCTCGGATGCTTTGACACTTAAGGGCCACAGTGTTTTCAATGCCCCCTGCAATAGCTTTTCCTTTTTCAGTCCCATAAACCCGGTCCGTCTGCAAGGCACCAACACCCTCTAAAAATACGTCACCAAGACCTACCCCTAATCGATGGTATTCTGCTGCCGCTAAATGAAGATTGCCCGTCAACTTCTCTCCATACTCCGAGGCAATACGTGTTAGAATCTCAGATAATGTGGTAACACTATCATCCATAACCTGGGACAGATGGGACATCATCTGGTTGATGTCCGGTGACTGTTCACTAACGTACGACGCCATTAGCTGCTCCATCTGATCCATACTTATAATCGCCGCCACATCCTCAGTTAATGCAGCATCCTCTTCAACTTCCTTAAGAACATGTTGACATTGCCTATGCATTTCTGTCAGTTGTTCCAGGAGCTGCCAAAGCATATCACTTTCACTTTTTGTCATGGTTTGAGCCATGATAATATCCTTTTGCCTAAGCACCAACGTCTCAATATCCTTTACTTGCTTCTTGACGAAACGTTGATATTTCTTTCCTTCTTCAAAAGCCGCCATCAGTTCCAGACTTTCTTTAAGAATATGAGACACAGCAATCATACTATCAAAGAAGAATCTTCTCACATCCCTTTGAATCTGACTTAAGTACTGTTCTTTTGAAATACTGTTGCCAAAAGGCGTCACTTTGTGATGTAACTTCAATTGTTCTAGCCAGACACCTTTGATTCGAAGAACCGTGGCGCTAATTAGCACCATCCGTTCATAAGTAATAGGGTTGTCATTCTTGATCGGTGTTGTCTCAATATATTCAGCAGCCATGTGACGTATCCCATGAAAAATCTCCAATACCCCCGGCTCTGTAATCTTAGGCACGGCAGCGTCAAGCTCAAGGATAAACGCCTCATATTGACCTTTTGTGTTTTCCACATGATCATAGAGGACATCATAGCCTTTGATCCCCTTAATGCCTTTTAAGTTCTGATTGATTCTAAGAAGCAGTCGCGTGATCAAATGATCCAACTTATCTTCTAAAAGATTGGCAGTTTCTTCTTCAATCTGACGTAACTTCAATATATGTTCCAGAACAACATTTTGTATCTCTTTCATATCTGTAAGCTGTGTCATAACTTCCCTCACTTCATGTCCCCTTGCTATCAACTAAGTCCGTATAGGGCATCCACCTTCAACTCCGTAGAAACACCCTCATCACTTAAAGCTTTGGCCGTCACCGTCAGAAGATTATCTCTACTCAGGTTGAATGTCACTTGTACTTCTTCTTTCCCCTTCGGACCTAATGGAATACCCTCCAAAGTTGTTCCGGCCAACCGCTTCATGCCCTCTTCATAGACGAAACGCAAATGCTTATTGCCAACAGGTGGCATTGTATCTTCATAAATGACGATAGACATTTTACTTATATCGTCGTACCCCGTCAATAAAGGTTCAGGTGCTCCTATTCGTAGCCCTTCTTCCGGTATCGGCGTTCCAGCTTCAATGATTTCAAGGAATCTACGTCCTGAAATCTCCAATCCAAGAGGATGAATAGCCAGCTCTTGTACCTGCGGCCCTGTACCTGAGGGAGCCATGATTCTATGACAATAGTATGCCGCCCCCTGAGAAATACTAAGTGCCGGACTGATACCTGATTGGTGGGGCGAATGGTTGAATATCTCCTCTATCTGTCTTCGGACTTCCGGCAAAGAAGAACTCCCACCTACCAAGAATATTTCATCCACTTCTTCATGTCTGATCCCTGAGGATAAAACACACTTATCAACACAAACCATCGTCCGCTTGACCAGGTCAATCAAAGACTTCCCAACCAATTCTTCAAAGATTGCCTCATCTTCACCCATCCTGTGTTTTCGGCAATGACTGTAGTATGCATCCCTTGATATATCCAGTTGTATGTTAACAATCTCCGGCTCTTGCAAAAAAGGTGCCAGTACAATCTTAGCAGAAAATGTTGAAGATAGACGTTCTTTAGCCTGATTGGCCGCTTGAGCCATTCTAAGCACTGCCATCTTCTTCTGCTTCGCCGATACACCATCGTCTTTTTTCAGATCAAATAAATCAATCTTATAATCAGTCATTGTAAGAAATGTATCATAAATCATGTCCATCATCAAATGATCCAAATCATCCCCACCAAGTCGATTATCCCCATAAGTACTTAATATACTGATATCAGGTTCGTCACCAGACATAGAAGACATCTGCAATAGGCAAGCATCAAAGGTACCACCACCAAAATCATAGACCAGTACCCGACAGTCCTTTACCGCATCCTTCGCATAAGATATAGCAGCAGCAGCTGGTTCCAGTCGCAAAAAAACATGTTCTTCTATAAAGCCTGCATTAACTGCTGCCTGAAGCATCCTGTGCTTTTGCCTGTCTGTTGAATTGGCTGGCACCGTCAAAACACATCCACTGACTTCTCCTGTTATAGCTAATTCTTCATGAAGCCAAGTCATGGCAAGTTCTTTCACATAAGTCAAGAACTGTGCTACGATGTCTTCAGGCTTAAAATCGTACCCAATACCATCAACCATCACATGAATTGACTGGTCACGACCCAATAATCGCTTTACCGACATCACAGTACTTTCCGGATATATGACAGCGCCTTCTTTTGCTTCTATGCCAAAGATTGCAGATAATTTGCCCTCTTCTTCCATATCCGGTTCAAACTGAACCACCGTCGGCATCACCCATTGTCCTTCAACTGGAATGGTCTGTATTCGATCATGGTCATAATCATACACGCTGACGACCGTATTCGTTGTCCCAAAATCAACCCCTAGATAAATACCCTGTTCGAATTCAAGTCCAAGTATTCCCATTGCAGCTCCTCATAATAATGTCAGTTCATTGCTAATCCTATGTTTTACATCTATATATGCCTTGAGGGTTCGTTGTACCGTTTCTTCATCCCCCATATCCAGACCAACTGTTACTGTATTGATCACATCATATGTGTTAATATCATCTAAAGTAGCTGGTAAGACTTCATGAAGATAAATACCACTCTCCGTTATTTCTCTTGTCCCTTCCCTGGCGACTTCTTCATAATAGTATTGAATCACTTCCAAATAAAATGCCATGACATAGGCAATATGCAACCCAAAGAAGACGTGCCGCATTCTAACAGACCTGTAGAACGTTTCACCTTCAAGTCGATAGTGAAGCAGCACTTGTACATTTGGTTTGGAATGGTAGGAAAAATATGCACCTTTCCTCATACTGTTTCTTTTCAAGTAGCCATGGTCCATATCGGCAAACCATGGAAGTATTATACCATCATTCACAGTAGATTTAAGCATCTCAGATAAAATCTCCGGATTATTATGACCATAGACCTGATACAGCTTCAGCAACGCTAAAGATATGGGGCTTGTTTCTTCCTTTGTCCAACGAGATTCGAGCAGTATTCTTTCGAAATACTTGATCAGCGCTACTAAGCCAGGAGTCTCTTCTATTAAGATAACTGCCGCAAAGTAATGACTTACCGCCAAGACAACTGATTTTTCATAAGTACCTGACATATATCTTTCAAATACTTTAAGTACATAGGTTGGCCACACTCTTGTCACTATGCCCTTGAACATAACTTGCTGCATCAGTGACACATCAGAAACCGATGTCTTTGCACCACTTTCTTCAATTTCCACCAATTTAAGAAATGGACCTCTTATACTCATAAGATAAGCCTCAAAAAAAGTCCTCGTAGCCATGCCATTGTCATATAGATAGCTACCGATTAGGTTTCGCAGTCCGTATATTTCCAATGGAATTTTGCCCATGATCGAAAACAGAGATTCCTTTGAAAGGGATTCTAAAGCCCCCTTGTACCATAGATACCTGATTGTTTTGTAATGATGGCGATCAACAAGCCACGAAAACCACCCCTCAAAAGATTCGCCCTTCCACCATTTCATTAGAATGTCATGGGATAATTTACTAACAAACCACTCAACGCCCAGCATTGCATAGCCTTCTTCAAAGAGTCTCTTAACAACTGCATCCTCCAATGGCACAAAATCCACCCATTTTAACGATGTGTAATCCTTCCCTATCTTCTCCCATTGATGTTTGTCCATCAACCCCTGCAATTCATAGCGTATTAGCGGAAAGTCCTCTTCACCCTCAGAAGAAAGCCTGATTTCTGGCATCATCTTATAGTAAAGGCGCATTAGCGGAAGGGATGGATTCTTATCCGTACGTTGAATAGCCAGATAGCGACCAATCATGTATTTCAGCTGGTCTGCATTCAAACGTTGAAGAAGACTGCTTACATGAATCACATCAAAGTCGATTGGAAGATGATGTTTTTCTGAGGTATGAATATAGATCTCTTCAAGCCCACGAATTCTATGATGACTTCTAAGAGATTCCAAGTAGATTGAATGGTCAGTCGGGGCAACCCGGTGCTCTTTGACCATAATATCCACCAAAAGCCTTAACACATCATCTTGCTGGTATATGCCATACAGACGCATTGCTGAACTACTGTTGATCATTTCGTATTTGACCAACTGATAATTATTTCTGCACAACGCGTCCATCCATATTTCACTGACATATTGCTTATTCACCGCCCAAATCAGCAATGTTCTGTAGAAATGTGAATATGTCCTTGGAACCCTTGGATCTTTATTCATCAAGGCGGCGGCCTGGGCATAAAGATGTGCTTGTCTTATGCCAATATCGTACAGTCGTTCACAGTCTTCAAATTTCATATTAGACACATCAAAAAGCCGGGCTTTAAAAAGTTGCTTATAACCAGTAAGAGGCCATTGATTCGTAACATCTGATACATCCCTGCCCTCTAGCCACTCCGATAATACCTGTAATATCTCTGTGAACTCAGCCATCGTCTCCATGGCATAATAGTGGCTAAAGCGCAATATCTGATTGACTCTGTACTCTACATCCGCTCTATTTCCCCGTTCACAAAGAAGCAATATATGAAACAATCTGATAGGCACATCGCTCGCTGAGTAGATCAGAGCCTCTTCAACCTTATTGATGGCCTTTTCCAAGAGCCTCTTTTCGACCGTTACAATATACCGGTTGTATAACCTCTGAGCATCCAAAAGGTTTTCTTGATATTGCCGTTCATTCTTTATTCTTGATGGTCTACCCTCAATATCATAGGCGGTCCATTGTATCGGCACTTCTATATGTTCTGTCCCCTGATCATGTTCAACGAGCAGACTAACCTGCATTTCACTGATAGGGCGTCTGTAGTGGGTCTTAGTAACAAATCGGTCAAACCAACTCTGTTGAATACGCAGTTTGACAATGCCCACATCCTCTACTGTCAATGATTTGACATCACTTACCATCGGTGATGACGCATTTAGTCGAACACCTATGGGGTAAGGCTGATGATTCAAGATGAATAAGGGGACCTCTTCATCGATGTGATATGCCTTCTTCCCCAACTTCAAAGAGAAGGGCGGGCTGATTTTACCACTTGTCGTTTTATCTACCACTGCACCGTCATATTCTTTACTGGATATACAGCCATCAGCCCTCTCGATATAAACCGATACTGGAATAACTTTCTCCCCTCCAGTATAGGTCACAGTAAGAGCGTCCGTCAGAGTAATATCATCTGGCAGCCCTCTGGTATCGATTGTGTATGGTATAACCAGTGAATGACCCTCATATCTCTCAGACGCCAGCTCTATGACACCATTGATATCCTGTATCCATACAACCGAAGGTTTATCAAATTGAACACGTAGAACATCTTTATAAATTGTCTCAGTTCTCAGACATCTATGGATTGTCAGATCTGATAACTGTATGTTTGGCAATTGAAGATCGTACTCATCTATTGGTAATTCATTAAAAAGTTCTGTCCACTGGTCCATAAGCTATCAATATTTCTCCGGATTGTATTTAATCGTTGTCTGTGTCTATGCTATACTGTAGGCAGCATCAATATATAATTCATATTATAACATACCCACCTCTCGATTTCATGAGCAGACATAAGGGTAACAGGAGGTCATATGGCAGACAACAAGCAACATTTTCACGGCAGTGACTTAGAACGAATTGCCGCTTATTACAACATTGATCAAGATCTTATTAAGAATTATAGCGGCAATGTGAACCCCAAAGGGTTATCTGCCAATATACAGAAAGAATTGGCGAAACATATCGACCTCATTGCCAAGTACCCTGACAGAGACTATAATTCCCTTCGTCAATCCTTGGCCAACTACATCAATGTGGAAAAAGAGGATATCATCGTTGGCAACGGTTCTACTGAGTTGATTTCACTTTTCATAAAAGCCCTACACCCTACGAATGCTCTGATCATCGGCCCAACCTATTCCGAATACGAAAGAGAAATTTTTATTAACGACGGTCGTGCCAAGTACTTCCCTTTAGCTGAAGAAAATGATTTTCAGATAGATATCGAACATCTAAAAGAGCATTTGACAGATGAAGTGGATCTTCTTGTCATTTGTAATCCCAACAATCCAACGTCCTCTGCTATCCATAGAAAAGATATGAGAACCATATTGGACCATTGTCTTGAATGGGATGTGGATGTGCTCATTGACGAAACCTATGTAGAATTTGCCGATGATATCAATGATGTCTCTGCCGTTAGCCTAACCAGATTCTACCCGAATCTGTTCATTATTCGCGGTGTATCCAAATTCTTTGCAGCCCCTGGGCTTAGACTCGGTTATGGCATCAGCGGCAACCCATCCTTACTGCATCTGATTAATAGCATGAAGAACCCTTGGACCATTAATTCACTAGCAGCTTATGCCGGAGAACTTATGGTTCATGATGACGCATACATTTTAGAAACCAGGGAGATGATTCACAGCGAAAGAACGCGCCTTAAGACACTGATGGAAAGTTGGGGCGATGTGAAAGTATACCCAGCCAACGGGAATTTTATGTTAATAAAATTACTGAATGACAAGGCAAAAAGTTATGATATCTTTGAAGCCTTAATCAAACAAGGATTGATGATTAGAGATGCATCCAGCTTCCCATTCCTTGGCAACAAGTTCTTAAGATTCTGTATTCTATTTCCAGAGGACAATGATTTACTCATGAAAGCTTTAAGAGTTGTCCTTGATCAGTATTAGTATTTCATTTAATTCAGGTATTAAAAAAAGGCTGATGCGATAGCATCAGCCTTTGTTGTAATCCTGATTAGAGAACTACGATGTTTTCCGCTTGAGGGCCTTTAGCACCATCAACAACGTCAAACTCAACATTTTGACCTTCTTCAAGAGTCTTGAATCCGTCTTTTTGAATTTGGCTGTAGTGTGCGAATACGTCACTTCCTTCGTCTGAAGTGATGAATCCGAAACCTTTGTCTGCGTTAAACCATTTCACTGTACCTGTCATTTGAATGACCTCCGAATAAATTTTTCCCTATTCCTGAATTGAAATAGGCCCTTATTATCATCCCGGTAATAATGTCTCTAGAATAAAAATTTCAAAGCAGGTACGTACCGTAAGCTCAATTTTTTAATTCTTTGATTCATCTACTACTTCACTGAAATTATGCTGAATTCCATGATACAAGGTTCTACTTAATAATATCGTATTTCTGACAAAATGCAAGTGTTTTTTTAATAAATTGGTAATTTTTTGATGATTATGCACTTTTTTTTAGAACTTTTAACCTATTTTATCAAAGACCTTGACCTGTTTGATGAGATTATCATCCATTGAGTAGACTTCCAGTTTTCTTTCACCTACATCAATTACATAACCTGGTTTGATATCATCGCCGCGTTTCTTCGCCGCATTATAGATAACCCCTGCCACCGTATACCCTCTAGACACATCAAAATCCGTCTTGAAGATATCATTGAATTCCTTGATATTCATACCACTGTTAACAATACTGCCATTACCATTATCTATCACAGACATATTGCTGAGATAGCGTCTGACAGCAAAAAGAATTGCGATAGCAATAACTCCAATAAGGGAATCCATCATCTCACCTTCATGTATGATGATGTTCCTGGCTATTGCATACAAGAGCACCTCAATGGCAGACCCCGGTGTATGCTTGGCAAGCATCTTAATGAACTCAATCGCAATAATCAGCGATAATACGTGGTTCAAGAAACTGTCAATATGAAATTCATAATGTGGAAACGACAGTACAATCTCGTACAACTCAGCCACAATATCAAAAGAGAAGAAAACAACACCAATCAGAATAATGGCTGTTAAATAAATCTCAACGAAACTGGCCCCTCTGCTGATTCTAGACCTTAGTCGCTGCTTACTGATATTTTTCATAAATGTCCTCCTATACCACACACGCCTACAGTATATCGTCTGATGATGACTTTTTCAATGGTTATGCAACATTTTTATGCCTTTATCCATGTGGTATGTCGGTATCTCACACCTTCATGCTCAATGACCGGCTCCTTGATCACACACCGAAACCCCAAAGTCGTCGGATCCTGTATAAATCGGTCCGCCTGAAAATCACCTTCTATCATTGTGACGTGTAACTTTGAGCAGTATGGCATCAAGAGCTCGTAAATCTGCCCTCCGCCTGCTACAATCACTTCATCCTCGGCTTTGTCCTTAGCCCAAGTTAATATCTCTTCGACACAACGCACCACTTTGATTCTCTCATGGTCATACTGCCCATCTCTTGTCATAACCACATTGAGGCGCTTTGGCAAAGGATTCCCATTTTTAAAAGACTCTAAAGTCTTGCGTCCTATGACAATGGCCTTATTCAACGTCAATGCCTTAAAAAAAGCCAAGTCCTCAGGCAAGAAAGTCAACAGGTCATTGTCTTTCCCTATACCAAATTTCTCATCTACTGCCACACTTAATATCATATATTCCTATACCGCAATCTCTATGCCAAAGATTTGCTTACCCCTTTTATAGTCAACCAATTCAAAGTCGTCTACAGTAAACTCATAGAAATTCTTCTTCTCTGGATTAATGACCAACTTCGGTGCCTGATAACCTTCTCGCTTAATCAGCTCTTCTACATGTTTGACGTGGCGGTCATATATATGAGCATCCGCAATCACATGAACCAGTTCCCCGACTTCAAGACCTGCATCAATGGCAAACATGTGCATCAAAATGGCATATTGAACCACATTCCAATTGTTCGCCGCAAGAACATCATTACTTCTCTGGTTTAGAATACCATTCAGTTTATTTCCTGTGACATTAAATGTCATGCTATAGGCACAGGGATATAAGTTCATCTCACTTAGGTCCTCATGCACATAGATATTGGTCATAATTCTTCGGCTGTAAGGATTGTGCTTCAAATCATAACGGACCCGGTCTACTTGATCGAACATACCTTCATTATACTGATGTTTGACACCAAGCTGATATCCATAAGCCTTCCCTATGCTACCTTCATCATCTGCCCAAGAATCCCAGATCTTACTGTTCAGATCGTTGATATTATTGGATTTCTTCTGCCATATCCACAGCACTTCATCAATGGCTTTTTCTAAATTGGTTCTTCTTAGCGTAAGTATTGGAAATTCCTCTGATAAGTCATAACGGTTGACCACGCCAAATTTTTTTATGGTATGTGCAGGCGTACCATCTTCCCACTTCGGTCTAACATCCTGCCCTTCAGAAGATATGCCATTCTCCAATATGTCTTTACACATCCCCTTGAATATTTCATCTGCTTTGCTCATGATTAACTCCATTCTATATACAATGTAAATCATTTCGTTGCCTATTAGGTTGCTTATACCTTATTCTAAATACCTCAACCGGCGTTACAAAGACCAATCAACCGGCAACACACCCATGCTTTCTAAAGCACGATTGACTTGACTAAATGGCCTGCTACCAAAGAACCCTCTTCGCGCTGACAACGGTGAAGGATGCACACTTTCAATAATTCTATGTTGCTGTCCGGTAATGAACTTCTTCTTGCTGATAGCAAAGTTCCCCCACAACACGAAGACAATGCCTTGCTCCCGTTCATTTAACGCTTTAATCACCTGATCCGTAAAAGTATGCCAGCCTATCTTCTTATGAGAACCTGCCTGCCCTGCTTCAACGGTCAATACTGCATTGAACATGAGTACACCTTGTTTTACCCACTCTGTCAAACACCCATGTTCCGGTGGCACAATACCCATATCTGATTCTAACTCTTTAAAGATATTACGCAGGGATGGGGGTAATTTCACACCTTTTTGAACTGAGAAACTAAGCCCATGAGCCTGACCTTCGCCATGATAAGGATCCTGTCCCAGTATCACCACTTTCACCTGATCATAGTCCACCAGTTCAAATGCTTGAAAAACCTGACTCTTAGGGGGATAAATCGGCCTAAGGCTATAGGCCGTATCCAGTGTTTGCCACATTGCCTGATAGTAAGGTTTCTGCCATTCTTCTGATAGAACCCCTTGCCAACCTGAATTTGATATAATCATTGCAACTCCTTATTATCCTATAACGTTCTGGTAATGATTCCCCATTTATGAAAACGGAAGCCTACGACTGTGGCTTCCGCACTTCATCCATTATGTAATTCGTTCACTATTCAAAGATAGATGTCCGTTTAAATAACGGCCTCTAATAAATAGTTGATCTTGGATTATGCAAGTTCTGACTTTAACTTCTCCAAACCTGCTTCCATTCTTTTGAGGCTCTCTTCCTTGCCTAGTATCGCTGCAATGTCAAAGGCACCACCTGGTGTTGACATCTTTCCAGACAGGATCGTTCTTAAAGGCCATAGAATCTGTCCGTTCTTCAATCCTTTGTCCTGAACATATGTCATAACCAAGTCGTGAAGACCATCTATGGACCAATCCTCATGTTCTTGTAAAACAGGAAGAAGGGCTGTTAGATTCTCAAGAGAATTCTCAGGATTCGTCTTCATGCGTTTGTGGTTGTATAAAGCTATATCATATTCTGGTACCTCTTGGAAAAAGTCAATCATGTCTGGAATCTCCAAGAATTTCTCAATTCTAGGCTGGGTCATCAAGGCAATTTCTTCTAAGTCAAGAGCTTCGTTACTTATAACCTTCTTTACTTCTAAAAGAGCATTTTCAAGGAAGGCATCTCTTTCCATATGCTTAATATACTCACCATTCATCCATGTGAATTTCTTCATATCAAAGACAGCTGGAGATTTATTGATGCTCGTATAATCGAAGGCTTCCACAAGTTCTTCCAAGCTGAATATTTCTCTATTGTCTGATGGGCTCCATCCTAAGAGTGCAATAAAGTTCACAATGGCATCTTTAAGGAAACCTTCTTCAAGAAGGTCCTCATAGGAAGAGTGACCGCTTCGCTTTGAAAGCTTCTTATGATTCTCATCTGTAATCAGTGGCACGTGAACGTATACAGGCACTTCCCAGCCAAAGGCTTCGTACAAACGATTGTACTTCGGCGAAGAGGAAAGGTACTCATTACCACGTACAACATGAGTAATCTCCATCAAATGGTCATCTACGACGTTGGCAAAGTTGTAAGTTGGGTAACCGTCGGATTTCATCAGAATCATATCGTCCAACTCTGTATTATCAACACTGATCTCACCGTATATCACATCTTTGAAAGTTGTCTTACCCTCTGTCGGATTCTTTTGACGAATGACATATGGTATGCCTGCATCGAGTTTGTCTTGAATTTCTTTCTCTGACATGGTCAAACAGTGCTTATCATATCGATAAACTTCCTTATTCGCTTCCATTTCAGCTCTTACACCATCAAGACGTTCCTTGTCACAGAAACAATAGTAAGCCTCACCCTTCTCGATCAATTCAAGGGCATACTTCATATACAATCCTGCAGCCACACGTTCACTTTGAATGTATGGACCAAAACCACCGTCTTTATCAGGACCTTCGTCATGAATAAGGCCTGTTCCTTGAACCGTTCTGTAGATGATCTCTTCAGCACCATCCACTTGTCGTACTTGATCCGTATCTTCGATTCTAAGGATGAAATCGCCACCTTCATGTTTGGCAATCAAATAGGCGTATAAAGCTGTTCTTAAGTTCCCGACATGCATTCTGCCTGTTGGGCTAGGGGCAAATCTTGTTCTTATTTTACTCATTTGCGTCATCTCCATATGTTCATTTAATGCGACTTTCCGTCCAATTATCCACCATTATAGCATAGAGGTCTGACGGTTACAATCTTTACGCCATCGCTACAACAGGTTATAATATTCTTCGAAAGGTGGTCCTATGAAAAAATACTTAATTATACCCATACTATGCTTAATAACCTTCCTGTCAGCCTGTAATCAGGATGCGACTTTAAAGGATTGGATTCACGCAGATATTTATCGCAACAGTGACATGATCCTCCAATATAAAGACACGGTTGATATGCAGCCCTATTTTGAGGCTTTGATTGCTTCTCCAACTACAGGCACTGTGACAACAACCGATCTTTCTTATCAACTCGTCGTAAAAACCTATGACCAAACCCTGACTTATCAGCTTGTGTTTGACTTAACAGAAGAGAAAGCCGCTGCGTTATCGAATGCCGGAAGTTATGAAATTCCCTTTGAATGGCTTGATGCCTACCTTGTGGCCGATTTGCCTGAAGAACAATTCAGTTATCTAATGCCACCAAAAATGTCTCTGTCCATTGATGATTATCAAATAGGTTATGGAGAAGATATTCACTGGTCTATCCACCCTACCGCTTCATCAACAATTCCTGTAGAGTCAACGACCATTAGCCATGAGAACTATAAATCTTCTGACAAGACGTTGGCTATTGCTATAGATTTCGACAGAATGCAACCTGATAGACTCTCATTACTGATTATCGGCATTGACGATGTCCTCACTTATGACAATATCACCGCTGATAATATCCCAATTCCCGAAGAGGATGGTGCTTATCGCTATGAGCTTACCGGGCATTGGACCTCAAACAGCGACACCTGCGGCGGCACGGTTACTTACAGCTTTGGATTGTCCCTCTCCACACCAGCCAGCTTCGACCTTAATGATCAGATTTTCGAACCCGGCGACTGCATGGCAATTAGAATCCAAAATCCCGACTCTTTAGATTATCGAGTCGAAACATACGCGTACAACCGCACAATAGGTCTCTTCTATATGGAAGAAGATTTGGTCGGTTTAATCCCCTTGGATTCGAAAACAGCCCCAGGCAACTATAGCCTATATATCTATAAGGATTCAACAGACCAATTGCTGAAGACGTTAACCTATGAAGTAACGACTAAGGAATTCAATACCCAACAATTGTCGGTCACTTCTTCAACCGCATCCTTAAAGTCCGATGACAATTACGCAAAAGATGCTGAAAAATTTGGTGATGCAAAAGATTATTCTGTCGGCGAGCAATTGTGGGAAGGTACTTTCATCGAACCTGTTTCCGGTCGGGTTTCTACAGAATACGGAACCATTCGCTACGTTAATGGCAACACCGAAAGCTCCAGGCATAATGCCATCGACGTAGCGGCAGCAACAGGTACCCCAGTCATGGCTGCCAACAACGGAATCGTCACTTTCGCCTCAGACCTGATAATCTCTGGCAATGTTGTCGTCTTAGATCATGGCTACGGACTTTTCAGTAGCTATGTCCACTTGGACGAAATCTTCGTACAAGACGGGGATGAAGTCAAAAAAGGACAAATCGTCGGATCCGTCGGCGCAACCGGCTACGCAACAGGCCCCCACCTCCACTGGTCCATATGGAAAAACGGTGTCTACCTGAATCCATGGAAATTCATAGAAGAAGACCTGTTCACAAACTTCCAAGAGTAACTATTCAAAGAAAGCCCTATCACCAAGGCAAACGCTGGTGATAGGGCTTTCTTATTATTTCTTTTTTCATCCACGATAAAAAACTCCATCGATACTTCAAGCAACACTCTTGCGCAGGCGACCTTTAACCTTTAACCAACAAGCAAACCGCCTGAGCACTAATCCCATCGCCGGAACCGGTAAATCCAAGCCCCTCTTCCGTCGTAGCCTTCACATTCACCTGAGTCATCTCACACCCAATTGCCTTAGCAATGTTCTCCCTCATAACATCAATATGAGGAGCCATCTTAGGCCGTTGTGCAATAATCGTCGCATCCACATTACCTAAAGCATATCCCTCACTACGCATCAAGTCAGCCACATGCTTCAACAGCTCAACACTATCAGCACCTTTGTAACGAGCATCTGTGTCAGGAAAGTGCTTGCCAATATCCCCAAGAGCCAAAGCCCCAATAATAGCATCCATAACAGCATGGACCAGCACATCTGCATCAGAATGTCCGAGTAACCCTAACTCAAAAGGGATCACCTCACCACCAAGTATCAACTTTCGACCTTCCACCAAGCGGTGTACATCATAACCTAATCCTACTCTCATTTGAATTCCTTACCTTCTTCCAATCTTTCCGGTTTACCATAATAGTAGCCTTGAATGATATAACACCCAATGCTCCTTATATTCTCTAATTGTTCCTCGGTTTCAACACCTTCTGCCACCAGTTCAAGACCATAAGCATCCGTCAACCTGCGAATCATCTCCAGCATGGTTCTGAGTCTTGGTGTATTATGCTGCCAAATGAAAGTCTTGTCAATCTTCACTGCATCAATATCAAGGCTCACTAAATGATTCAAAGAAGAATATCCTGTTCCAAAATCATCCAAAGAGATTCGTATGCCCATATGCTTCAATTGTTCAAAAACTGACTTCACCAATGTTTGCTCATGTATCATCACATCTTCCGTGATTTCAAAACTAATGCGCCCATGTTCAATTGCATATTGATCTATCAAACCGCCAACATAGTCTGTAAAGTGCTCAGAGATTAACTGTTTTGGCGATATGTTCACCGCTAACTTAACCTCCGAACCATATTTTTCCTGAAGTAGACGATAATCAGCAAAACTACGTCTAAGGACATGCTGACCGAAGATCACGTCCAGATTTAAAATCTCTATGGCATCAATAAACAACGCAGGGGATACTTGACCTAGCTCCACATCTTCCCACCTGGACAAAGCTTCAACACCGACAACCTGTCCTGTATTAGAGTTTACCTGCTTTTGATAGACCAAGGTGAAAACATCTTCATCCACAGCCACCTTAACTCTATCATGCAGACGTTCCCTTTCAACATATGCAGCTTCAAGTTTTTGATTGAAGACCACCACTTCGTTGATACCATTTCTTTTTGCATATGCCAATGCTGTCTGAACTTTCTTATACAAAATACTGAAGTCCTCACCAATACCACTTCTGGCGACAGCACAATAAAATTCTGCTTTTTTTCTAACCCCTTCCAATTCAAACTTTTCGCCAAATTGTGTTAGCAAATGATTTGTATACTCGACAACAGAAGCTTCCTCGGAAAGGCGAATCCACAGGGCAAACTCATTACCACTCACTCTTGCCAAATAACCATCCCCACCTATCAATCTTCTTAATACCGAAGCTGTCTCTATAAGCATCGCATCGCCAAAGCTCTCATTATAAACAGAGTTGACTGTTCTTAGGTTCCTCAAATTAAGTACCACCAGATACTGAGAAGACAACTTCTGACCATGTTCTTCATTGATATGTTCTTTCAAGCATTCGTAATTTGGCAGGTCTGTCAAACGGTCAAAGTATGCCAAATAATGGGACTTTTGAACGTTCAACTCCAACTTACCAATAATTTCTAAAAGATATTCTTTAATGGCATAAACACTGGTATGTAAAAAAATCAAGAATAGAAAGTACATAAGGACATTAACTGCCCACTTTGCCAAAGTTATGCCGTAGCCATTGCGAATCCATCCCCAGTAGTCCATTAAACCTAACATTAGAAAGAGCACAAAACTGATGCCCGAACTTAAAAAACCTCTTTTTCTAGACAGCATTAGGACAGCCAATACATTACACATCATAAATATGGTAAGTCCTGCACTAGAAAAGCCACCGTCAGCAAAGCTTAAAAAACCCACCCCATAGCCAATACTGATAATAATCATCAGCTTGGTTTCTGTGTGGATTACATGACGAACAAAATAGACCGTAGCAAATATGAGTGCAACAACAGCATCGATATAAGCAAATCGTACTGGAATTGTACTGTACAATATCGCCACCGAAGATAAAAGTGCTACTAGGGAGGCTATGGGAATAATAAGGTTGACACGTTCTTCAATTCTTGACAGTATACGTTTATTATAAAAAACTTGGCTCATAGTAACCTTTCCAGATATTTGTTATGGATTATTGCACCTTATCTATACTATGAACTTTTGCCCCTTATTCTTTTATAAATAATATTATACTCGACTTATATTATACCACTACCTGATGATCATATCAAACAACTTCACATTTCGTGATATTTCCCTATTGTCCATAACTGCAATGTCCTGTATCATATAAACATAAGTAACATTATAACTATAACACTTACAAAAAGGTTGTGATCAATCATGAATATATATACTAAAAATGGCGATATGGGGATGACAAAAAACTTTCTTGGAGAAGCCGTCTCAAAAGGCAGCCAGATACTTGAACTGCAAGGTACGGTAGATGAAGTCAACTCATTTACCGGCCTACTCATATCCAAGATTCTTGAAAATACGGATGGCGCAACGTCGCCCGACCCCTTAAGGCTCGTCGTCGAAGAACTAAAGGCCATCCAGAAAGACCTCTTCATACTTGGCAGTGACATAGCAACAGGCTTTACTCAAAGTTCCATCCCCTATACACGGGTGACAGACTTAGAGAACAGCATTGACAGCATGCTTAATTCAACCGGCGAACTACACCGATTCCTTTATTTAGCAGGCCATGAAACTGCTACCACTGCTCATTGCCTAAGAAGTATCACCAGACGATGTGAACGGGTGTATGTACGCTATCTGCAATCCTCTCAATTAGAAGTGCCAGACAGTTACAAATACCTGAACCGCCTGGCAGATTACTTTTTCCAGGTAGCCAGGTATTTGAACCATTTGTTTGAAGTTGAGGAAACCTATGTTACCCTGGATTAATATATATTGTGACTATTCAGTCACTCTCGCCTTTATAGGTCGGTTGCACACAAATTATGCATCTAAAGATACATAATTTGGCGCTGCCAGCCTGAAATCATCTGAAATAACAGGTTGACTGAATAGTTACTATATATTAATCCGTCACAGCACCTTTATCCGCAGAGGTGACCAAACGACTGTACTTGTTCAATACCCCGCGATCATATCGATAAGGCCGCTCTTTCCAGCGGCTTTTTCTTTCTGCCATTTCCTGTTCCGTTAGCTTAACCTCAATAAGATTCTTTGTACTGTCTATATGAATCATATCGCCATCTTCCAACAATCCTATAGGACCACCAACAAATGCTTCCGGCGCAATGTGACCAATAACAAATCCATGGCTACCACCAGAATAGCGCCCATCCGTAATCATAGCAATCTTACCACCAAGTCCTTTACCTATGACAATCGCGCTGATAGAAAGCATCTCCGGCATTCCTGGCCCACCCTTAGGGCCTTGATACCTAATGACCACCACATCACCTTCTTTGATGTCATCCGCCATCAGCGCCTCTGTCGCATCTTCCTCCGAATCATACACTCTTGCAGGACCAGTTATCTCTTTCACGCTAAGCCCCGACATCTTACATACTGCACCATCAGGAGCTAAGTTGCCTTTAAGAACATATAGAGGGCCTTCAGGCTTCAACGGATGTTGAAGATCTTTAATAACATCTTGATGAGCATCTAGATATGGTACATCCTCTAAGTTTTCCGCCAATGTTTTTCCGGTAACAGTCATACAGTCCCCATGCAACAAGCCAGCCTCCAAAAGCATTTTCATAACACCAGCAACGCCACCTACATCGCTTAAGTTCTGCATAACATATTTTCCGCTAGGCTTCAAGTCCGCTATATGAGGTACTTTTTTTCTTATACGTTCAAAATCATCATAGGTCAAGTCGACACCAACTGCATGGGCCATAGCTGGCAAATGGAGAAAAGCATTCGTCGATCCTCCCAATGCCATAATGACTGTAATGGCATTTTCAAAGGCTTTTTTCGTCATGATGTCTTTGGGCGTTATACCCTGTTCCATGAGATGTACCACCTGAATCCCGGCCGCCACGCATTCTTCTCTTTTATCCGGTGCAATAGCAGCTTTGGATGCATTATAGGGCAAAGACATTCCCATGGCCTCTATGGCTGAAGCCATTGTATTTGCTGTGTACATACCACCACAAGAACCTGGTCCTGGAATGGCACTGCATTCTATCCTATGAAGCTCTTTTTCATCAATTTCACCTTTGTTGTATTGACCTACAGCTTCAAAAGCCGAAACAATATCTATATCATGACCATCCAACCTACCTGGCTGAATCGTACCGCCGTAGACAAAAATTGCCGGCAAATTCATACGTCCAATAGCAATCATACACCCCGGCATATTTTTATCACACCCGCCTATGGCAACCACGCCATCAAGCCGTTCTGCACCAACGACTGTCTCGATGGAATCTGCAATGATTTCTCTGCTTGGCAAAGAATAACGCATACCTTCATGTCCCATAGCAATACCATCTGCCACTGTGATGGTGTTGAATATAAGCGGAGCGCCACCACCTTGTTTCGCACCTTCCTTCACATTGACTGCCAATTCATTGATATGCATATTACAGGGGGTAACTTCACTCCATGTGCTTGCAACGCCAATCATCGGTTTCTTAAAGTCCTCATCAGTAAAACCAACAGCACGGAGCATTGCTCTATTAGGCGTTCTGTTAACCCCTTCACTTATATCTATGCTTCTAGTTCTTAGGTCTTTCTCCTGACCGTTAGAACCGCATCCACAATTAGAATTATGACTATTACATCCCATATTATCTTCCTTTCCTTTATTACTCTATTCTATCCAAAGTTACTTTTAGAGCACACTTGCTCCTTATCCGATGTCTATAGTCTCATTATCTCTCAACTGATAATCGTTGTCAATTAAATCTTGCACGATTAAACCGACAAAAAAAAGATTACTTTCTATTTCGAAAGTAATCCTTCTTACTGGTTGCACTAATCAACTTTTGCTGTTACGAGCCCGAACATCTCTTTGATATGTTCATAGACTTTATCGATATCTTGTTCACCGTCGACTATAATAAGATTCTGCTCATTCTGAACTGCCTCTTCTCGAACAATCTGAGAAAATCTGGCATCACGTTCCAACCAGTTGGTTAAGGCCTGATCCGGGTCACTGGTACCACCCAAGTATCTGGTCAACCATCCTCGCTCTGAGAATTCCTTCATCTGGAATGATCTTGTAGGAAGCATACAGACATATCTATCGTCTGGTATTCCCTTCTTCTTGATATATTCAGGTAAAATTGCCGTACCTTCGACAATGACATCCTTATTACGGTATTGACGCCTCAGATCATTCTCAATAATCTTTAAAGCATATCGATAATAGGCGAATTCCTCTTCTACCATTGTGTCAACATCATTCAACCAAAGTTCATCCCTAGAACGCTTGCGCATATTCTTAAGGAGTTTATCCCCTTTACGCGCACCGATATCTAGATAACGGTCCAAATGATTATCAACTTTATAGTACTTGAGTCCAAATTCTTCAGCAAGCATTGATGCGACAGTCGACTTTCCACAACAGGGAGAGCCGCCAATCCAAAATGTGGTGTTCTTCGCCATTATACTTCTCCGTTCTTGCTGCTTCTCCTTTTTTTCTATTGGCAGCAGTGTTGTCTATCATTGTAAAGTATGTCAGAAAACCCTTTAACCGTCAACCTGAACCAATGAGATTTCATGAAATTTTAATAGTATGACCTACACTTTCATACATTCGCAATAGCCCAAACATCATACACACATCCTTCAGTCAGGTGAACCACCTCACCAAGTCTGCTCTTAATTTTTCTTTCGCAAGATCTGTATACATGATCTTATCGTAGGTCATTCCCTGAAATGTACTCTTAACAGTTATAATACCGTATGCTTTAGAGTCTTTAGTCGTAACGGTACGCCTTTGCCCTTCAACCTCACTCTTAGCAAGGATCCCCTCTTCTTTAAGACACTTATAGAGACTAACCACTGTGAGTCGGTTCACCTCTTCTAGATTAATGACATCGTTCACGGCTTCAAGAACTGCCTTGACCCCGACATCACCTTTCGGAAACTTAATCTCGCCAGCTTCTGTTTCTGTCAATCGGAATCTGGTTCTGGACGCTCGTGACTGACGCTCCGATTTCTCAATGATCCTTGTAAGCACCTCCATAACTTGAGCAAAAACCCTAATCATTCTAGGATTATGGACAAAAGATTCCTTCTCAAACACCTCTCCAGTATACGGGTTGACACCCTGCATCAGATGGTGCAGCGTCTCCCGAGCTTCTATTAACGTTACATTCTTCTCTTCATTCATGATGGTCTCCTCACTCATTAAAGATTATCTATACATTGACAATTACAGTCATTATCCTTCATGCCTGTATACATAAAGTTTAACATAGCAAACATAAGTTCCCGTCCTCTGTCAGGCGAAAAAAATGCACAAAAAAAACCTTCCTTAATAGCAGGCTGGCCTTTTTCTGTTAATTCTTATTAAAGATTTCTTCGCCATATACAAGAGACTCTGCCAGCAGAGCCACTTCTTCCCCATAATAACTTCTGTAGTCCAAACCAAAATCCAACATAGCGTACTTTATAAAATAGCGCACACTATCTAAGTCTATGCGAATCAACATTCCCATCACTTCTTTTAGAATAGGTTTGAACTCTTCATTCCCTAATTTGATTTCCTCAATCGACTCAAGTACAGTATCAACGATATCTGCCGCAGCCAAAATCTGCCCTTCCAAGTCCTTTGCCTTAGGGTCTAACATATAACCTTTAAACCTTGGGCGCCAGGACCTAGGCAAGTCCTCTTTGATTTCTTCCTCATAGGCCTGATATTCTATTTCTTCCAAAGCAGATGCCATGGCAGGTGTCCGGCGCTTAGTCGTAGCAATGATATCACCAGTGGCCATTTCGATTACATCGTGATTGATGCAACGTTCCAGCAAAAGACCCATATCCACATCATGGTCAAATTTTTTCTGTTCCCATATGGCCAGGCCTTGGGCAATCTTCGCAACGGACCACATATGCTCTGCAACACTACGCCTTTTGAACATGAATCGGTTCTGATAACGCCTTAGTTCCATCAGCTTCCTGGTTTCATATATATGTTTACCAAATGGCATGACACGTCCTCCATGTCTTTCTCGGTCTTTTATTTTTTTCTAGACGAACAATTCATCTCACCGCATCCGGCACACTTATTCTGTCTAAGATCTTTGATAGCTCTATAAGCCGCCCATATTATCAATGCACCAAATCCTATTCCGATTGCAATACTCATAACAAATCATCTCCAATCGTTATCGGTGTTCTATAAGACCATTATACATCATTTACCTTCAATGGTCCTTCTCTTCCTCTTCGCCGCAATGAGCAGCCAAAGGACTAATAGCCCATAGCAGCCTAAGACAATCATAGCTGGCACAAACCCTTGGTTCATTGTACCATAGAATATCCATGTACCAAACTGGCTGATGACAATTGCCAGCAAGTATCCAACACTTAATTGAAAGAACAGTGCTTTACCAAGCCAACGCCACTGACCAAGCTCAGATTTCATCGCGCCCATTGCAGCAAAGCACGGCGGTGTGAAAAGATTCAACACCAAGAAAGCATAAGCCGTCACCGGAGTGAAAATCTGTGTCAACACCCCTGAAGATGAAAAAAGTGCTTCTTCTGAAGTGGCTGCCAAAACAACAGCCAATGTTGCGACCACATTTTCTTTGGCAATAAAACCAGCAATTGTCGCAGAGATTAGCTCCCATCCAACTATACCTAACGGAACAAGAACAGGCGCAATAAGACCACCTAATCCAGCCATAATGCTATTTTCGGGATTCTCAACGAGCCTGAATTGCCAATTGTAGGATTGCATGAACCATACCAAAGTGTTCATTACCAAAATAATCGTTGCGGCTTTATAGATAAAGTGCTTGGCCTTATCCATCATTTGCCTGAAAGCATTTTTCAAACTAGGCACCTTATAAGCCGGTAATTCCATAATGAAGAACATCTCCTCTTCATAAACAAAGAGCTTCTTTAAGAATAGACCTCCCACAATGATTAAGACAATCGCCATTATATACATACTTGGTCCGACCCATGATGTATCAGGAAAAAATACTATAGAAAACAAAGCAATGATCGGTAGCTTTGCGCCGCAGGGGACAAAAGGTGTCAATATGGACGTAATCCGCCTTTGACTGTCGTCCTCTATGGTTCTGGTTGCCATGACACCAGGCACTGCACAGCCTGAACCAACAATCATGGGAATAATTGATTTACCCGATAGACCAATCCGCTTGAAATAACGATCCATAATAACAGCAACCCGCGCCATATAACCACTATCCTCAAGGAGCGCCAAGCAGAAAAAAAGTACCATAATCAGCGGAAGAAATCCAATCACCGCCCCAACACCTCCAACGGCACCATCCACAATGACGCCTTGTAAGACTGCACTGACCCTATGACGCTCAAAAAAACTATTAAGAAAATCCGGTAGCAACGCGCCGAATACCTGATCGTTTAATACGCCAGACAAATACCCGCCCAGACCATTGATAGAAAAAGCGTAGACCGCCCACATGACAACAAAAAAGATAGGCAAGCCCCACCATCTATGAGCCAGAATCATGTCGGCCTTGTCCGACTTCGTCAGACGATGGGTTTCATGAGTACGTCTCAACGTCTTACTTAACAGATCATTAATGAAATTCTGACGGGCAAGGTCATTGTCCGGATCAAATACAGACATTTTCTCATGGGTTTGTGCCTGTCCCTTCATGGCAATCGCCTTTGCCACCAGATCATGAATGTTGTGTTCATCTTTAGCCGTCACGGGTATGACAGGACAACCAAGAATTTTTGAAAAGGCTTCAACGTCCAATAAGTCCCCTCGTTGTTCCATGACATCTTTCTTATTAAGGGCAATGACCACAGGTTTTCCTAGTTCAATCAACTGGGTTGTAAAAAACAGACTTCTTGCCAAATTGGCACCATCAATAATATTCACGATTACATCCGGTCCACTGTTTAAGATAAAATCTCTAGCAACAGCCTCCTCACCGGTAAAGGGGGCGATTGAATAGGCGCCAGGTAAGTCAACAATGGCAACTTGTTCATGATTCATTTGATACTTTGGCTTAAGGTCAGCTTCTATAATGTCTACCGTAACGCCTGACCAATTCCCTACATATTCAGACTTACCAGTTAATGCGTTATATAAGGTTGTCTTACCCGAATTCGGGTTGCCTGCCAGTGCTAATTTCATGTTTTCTCCTTACCAAATAATAATCACTATTATTGGAAATAGAATGTATTATATCTATCCAAATAAAAATGGCTGCCATAAGGCAGCTACATATATGTGTCCAATGGGCACATTGTCAAAAATGTGCTCTCTAAAATTCAACTGTAAATGTCATACTTGTTATTTTACTTAAAGGGCATAATCCACACGAATTGCTTTTGCCATCTTCTCATCCATGGCATAACGGCTGTCCTTGATGTTAACGATATAGTTGCCAGCCAATTTGGAAATCACTGTGATTTGCTCGCCTTCATAACACCCAAGAGTGAAAAGGAACTTGGTCATCTTATCTTTTGCTTTAATCTCTTTGACAGTCAATCTTTGACCGATACCAGCTTTGTTCAACGACATGTTCACCACTCCTTTATAGCTTGATTCTCAATAACAATTCCCAATTGAGAATACATCTCATGCTTACACCTTAATAGTAGCATAGAGTCGTTGTTTTTGCAATGACTATGATGTTTTTTTAACGTGCAGACTTAGAGCTATGTGGACAAGTCAACTTCAACACATCGCCTCTGAATCATGAGAGACTTTGTTCTCTTTGTGTGCCGAATTCAGGCCGAAGGACACTAACCTTTTGAATTCGTGTACTTCCTACGAAGTGTTCATGTGCTATAGGAAGTAATTTCCTATAGCACATGAAGCGGGTTGCTTAGGCAACCCGCTTCATCTTATCATGCTATTCTTTTAATTTGATTCTAAAAGTTTTAACGATGTCTACATCATCTTTGGTGAACCAGAAGTATAGCTTAACTATACCTTCATCAGCTATTTCACTTAATTGTTCAATAAAGTTATCATGATCGTCTGGTTCTGCTTCTGTTCCATCATACTCGCTTAAAGTCAAGAACAATCCAGGCTCTGTAGTCGAAATCACTATCGCCGCCTGTGTCGTATAGTCAAATGTTTCTAATATTTCAAATTCATTCAAATCAGGCAACTCCTCCACATCCTCTTGAGTCACACCAACAAATTCGAAACCATTCAGTACGATGCCAACTCGTATGTCGTCCTCTGATCCTATTTCATAATTAATATTATTAGGGTATAGATTTGGCTCTTGATTAATGTCAATAGCACCGCTGTCCTCATCGTAGAATACCATCAAACCAAACGTTTCAGCAATAAAGCGCAATGGAACAAAAGTTCGATTATTGATGATCCCTGGCAGAACATCCAGCGGATAGTTCTCATCCGTCATATCCCAATCACCTGAATCCGCATCAAAAGGATCATAGCCCAATGGATTCAACTTATCCTCTCCATTGTATTCATATATAGTTATGCCCGTTTCTTGATCTTCTTCCCCATCAACAACGCGAAGATCAAACAAAATCATCATGGTTAATTCCGAGTTGATGACGGCTGCAGTAGATGTATCTTCATCCCAATAAACGTAACCGCCTAAAGTCTCAACTATCGCTCTTAGTGGCAATAAAGTTCGTCCGTCTTTAATCACAGGTCCAACATCAGTAAAATCAGCACCTCTACCGTTGACTCGAATCCTGTTAGCATTAATCTTCACATGCCCTTCAATCTGTCTATTCCTATAAAAGCCCCAAGCGTTGCCATTAGGTTCATTCTTAACAGTCTCGTTCTTATTATAACCTCTGCCCTCTTTCGGCGCTGCGTATACCACCGAAGAAAGCGCCAACACCAATACCAGCGCCAGGCTCATCACTATTCTTATTCTTTTTTTCAAAAGTCACACATCCTTCCCGTACTCATCTACAGTTTCAATATAGTATACGGCTATGCTGTGACATTTCAGTCCCTATGACACTTTGGCATGTTACAATTTCATTACTTTTTACGATCTTCCATATAGCGCCACAAGTGCTTACTGACACTCAGCTTTCTTGTGTTATGACGGCTGTTGACAATCCTTCGGTAATTGAAGCCGCTTCGGAATTGTACAATATCCAAGCCTCTTGAATGTATGGCATTCTCCGGACAGCTATATAGACATTTCATACACCAAAGACACTTCCATCCAGCTCTGAATCTACCAGACTCAAAACTGATATTGTCTACTGGACATCGTTTGACACATAGCTGACAGTTTGTGCAATTCTTGTTGGCATATAAGGAGCGTCCAAAAATCTTAGCACCAACCTGATCCTCAGCAAAGTAGACAATATTCAACATCACTTCACGAAGAAAATTCCTGTTATAACGCCGCCTTGTTCCCTTATCAATCTGCCAAGCAATATGAGGAATCTTCTTATCTCTCGTCACCTCATATAGCTTTTTCACAACTTCATCTTCCATATCAAGGAGCCAATTGGATGAGACAATTAGAATCCGATCATAGTACACATCGTACCATTTTTTCTTAAGATGATTGATCATACCCTGGGACGCACTTTGATTAATCCACCCATTAGATGCGCCAGTTCGGATGATAAAGACTTTCGCCTCATTCCGTGGAAGCATCTCAATCAAGTCAAAGACTATTCTTGGTGCTCCAAAAGCATAAATTGGTAAGACAAAACCAATCTGATCAAATCGCCTAAAATCCACATCTATGATTTTTGAGACGACTTTTTCAAGTTTAAACATGGTCACCTGATGTCCTCTTCTTGCCAACTCTCCTTTCAGTCCCTTGGCCACAAAGTAACTGCTCTGTGTCCCGGTAAAATAGAATATACCTATATTCTTCATATGAACCTCTTTCCTATTTCTCTATCCCTTAACTGCCCCTATACAGTCCCCTACTGTATTATTAGAAACACCATTGGAACTCCACTCATTATACCTTACTTGTTGCTGAGACACCATAAGAAACTACCTATCATAATTGACGCCACGAAAAAACATCCTTATGGTATTATAAAAGGAGCTTTAAATTATTTAATGTGACATGCCTGTAACATCCTTATGGTATGTTACGTAGGTTAACTGTATCGTTACGCACCAGAGGAGAATCCATGGCTTACAAAATACTAATAGCAGATGACGAGGAGCGCATTCGAATTTTGCTCTCCGATTTTTTAAAAAACGAACATTATCTGATTGTGGAGGCCGCTGACGGTGATGAAGCCATCAGCAAATTTTACGAAGACCCTTCCATCAGCTTACTAATACTGGATGTGATGATGCCAAAATACAATGGCTTTGAAGTCCTTGACGAAATCCGTAAAATCAGCCAGGTACCAGTCATCATGTTAACCGCAAGAAACGGTGAAACCGATGAATTAAAAGGGTTTAATTGCGGAGCTGATGAATACATAACCAAGCCTTTCCGTCCTTCCATCCTTACAGCCCGTGTAAAAGCCATTCTCAAACGCGTCTATGGCCAAGAAGACACACTGATTCTTGGTGAACTCTCCATTAATATACTGGAACATAGTGTCAAAGTTGGTGGCATCAACCTTAACCTCAGCTTGCGGGAATACAGCTTACTTACTTACCTTACTGCCAATGCCGGCAAAGCATTGTCAAGGGAGCAAATTCTTAATAATGTATGGGGATATGATTACTATGGCACCTCTCGAACAGTTGATACACATATGAACCGTTTACGCATCAAACTGGATAATGCCGGCAATTACATTACAACATTACGAGGCTACGGCTATAAATTCGAGGTGCACCAATGACTTCCATCCGTATTAGATTATTTTTTCAAATGGTCATTATTATTCTCATGACTCTATTGATACTCTGGGTTGCTAATGCCTTTTTCCTGGAAGATTATTATCTGAAACAACAAAAAGAAATCCTTCTAGATTATTATGCCTCTCTAAACAGCCTTTCTACGGATGCCCTACCAAACGCCAAAGAGCTATTTATTGATATTGAGTCACAATCCAATGTAACTCTAATTATCCTGGATGATCAAGATGGATTGGTCTACACTTCCGAACCTCGCTATCAAACAGAAGATGACATCATTCCCTTCGATCCGTCTGACACAATCCCAATACACCCAAGCCAGCCTTCAAATGACAGTGATACGACCCCGACAGGCATTGAGCAAACCCCACCAGACAAACCCTCTGATTTCAGTCCAGAACTTGAACGATTAGATTACCCGAACGAAGAAGCCATTAGTGATTCACTTTCCTATACAACCGGAAGAGATCCCTTCACTAGAAGAGAAACCTTGGCATTGATCGGCACCCTGAATAACGGCTATTACATTAATATGAGACTGCCTCTAGCTTCCCTTGATGCACCCATTGCTATTGTCAACCGATTTCTTGCATTGACTGGTCTTCTTGTATTGGTTGTCAGTTTGATGCTTACTTATTATTTTTCAAATCATTTCACCAGGCCGATTAAGGAAATCAGTCGAATCACCGGTCGTATGAAAAGGCTGGATTTTTCCGAATCAGCCGTTGTGAATGCTAGGGATGAGCTTGGTGCCCTTGCCGAAAATGTCAATGAAATGTCCACAGTATTGTCCAAAAACATTGACGCTTTGAACATATCCAACCGACAGTTGAGGGACGAAATCAAAGCTAAGGACCGACTGGATGTAAAAAGACGTCAACTCCTTAACAACGTATCTCACGAGCTAAAGACACCCTTGGCTTTGATGGAAGGCTACGCAGAAGCACTGCAACTTGGTATTCATAAGGATCCTAAACGTACGGACTTCTATTGTGATGTCATTATAGATGAAACCACTAAAATGAACCAGTTGGTACAAACACTTCTTGACATCGATCAAGTAACATTTGGCGATACACTTAGTCAACCAATCACAATGGACCTGATCAGTTATCTGAACAGCACGATACTTAAATATGACCATGTCCTTAACGAATCAAAAATCGAGCTAAAAACAGTTATGCCCTCGAAATTATTCATTCATACAGACCCACTTCGCCTTGACCAGGTTTTCACCAACTACTTGACCAATGCAATCCACTATGTGATTTACCCAAGGACTATCAGCATCAAGGTGATACAAGAGAAAAAAAAGGCTATTATAGAAGTCTTTAACACCAGCCAATTACTATCAGAAGATGATAGGGAGAAAATATGGGACAGCTTCTACAAAATTGATAAAGCCCGAACTCGTGAAAAAGGCGGTCATGGCCTTGGTCTTTCCATTGTTCAGGCAATACTTGAAGCTGACGGTCTAAGTTATGGTGTAAGAAACGAATCAAATGGTGTCACTTTCTGGTTTGAACAATCCTATGCTTCAGAACCATCCATATAGCATAATGCATTTTCCACATAATGTTTCGAAGAATTACGGATACCTTCTATTTCTTGCTCAGTAAGTGTCCTTATTACTTTAGCTGGTGATCCGATTATAAGACTTTTCTCAGGAAAAGTCTTATTCTTTGTTACTAAACTCCCTGCACCAACAATGCTGTTTTTACCAATAACCGCACCATCTAAGACAACACTCCCCATACCGATAAGGCATTCGTCTTCAATCGTACAGCCATGAATGATACAATTATGACCTATGGTAACATTGGCGCCAATGTTGGTAGGGCATCCTGCAGATGTGTGCACCGTACTGTTGTCTTGTACATTTGTAGATGCACCAATTACAATAGGGCTAACATCTCCACGTAACACTGTATTAAACCAAATATTTCCATAATCGTTGATCGTCACATCCCCTATAACGACAGCCCTCTCTGCACAATAGACTTTTTTACCAATTTTTGGCATAACGCCTTTAAAATCTTTAATCATTGCCTTTCTCTCCTTATCAACCCAAGTCGGTGACAGGCATTGTGGATGCCATGGTCTTTAATATGATCCGTGACATAGGTCGCTGCTTCTTTAGCCGCTGCTACACCATTCCCCATGGCAACACTATGTTCTATACCTTCCAACATCTCAATGTCATTATAATTGTCGCCAAAGACTATAATATCTTTTTCCTTTATACCAAATATCTCTGCCATATGCAAAATACCACTTAGCTTTGAAGTGCCTTTATTACTGACCTCATAACCCAAGCCACCCCAATCCTTAAAAGATAGGTTCGGGTATTTGTCCTGGTCTTTGAACTTCCTCTTAAAGAACATCAGTCCGGTGTACGGAGGCTTTCCCTCTCTAAACTTCTTAAAAAGTCCAAGATAGACATCGCCCTCAGCCCCCTCAACTTCCTTGATGGATCTTGCCAATTTCTTCTGAACACCTCCAAATAAATCTTTGATGTAGGCATTCTCTGCATCCATGGCAATCATGGGCATAATGCTTCTACGAAGTCGTCGAATCAAAGCAGATGTATCTGTGTTATTAAGGGTTTCATGATAGACAATCTGATGGTCAATCACGACCATATGACCATTAAAGCATACAGCATGATCAATCCCCAACAGTCCCATAATGCCTTTTATCTGTTCGTGCCCTCGCCCGCTAGCAATTGCTACCACATGACCACTTTTTTTCAGGTCTACAATGGTCTCTTTCGTACTGTCCGGTATGTAACTTTTATCCCCTCGATGATAAATCAATGTGTCATCCACATCAAAAAAAACAATCTTCCTGTCCTTGTTCACTGTCATACTCCATTCTCTCATTCGCCTAATCCGATATATTGCCTCCCATCATTATAGGTGCTGGGCGTTCTCACTGTCAATGAAAGTCGGAACCAGGCAATCCTTAGTCTTCATTTTTGTACCTGGCTCTGATATACTGTTCATATTCGGTATAAAGCAGATTACCCAAAACTATACCAAAGTACCATAAACAGAAAGAGGACAACTATGGGAAAAATAGCAATCATCACCTGCAGTACCAGCGGATTGGATTATATCGATGGTAATGAAGACATCACCTCCGCAAGAACAACCATTGTTATTGACGGCAGAGAATATATGGATGGACTGGATATGACCCCATCCCACTTCTACAGCCACCTTAACGAATACAAGGATATCCCTACCACAGCCCAGCCTTCCCCGGGTCAATTGATTGATATATACACAACTTTGAAAGAAAAAGGATATGATGAGGCCATTTATATCAGCATATCCAACCAGTTAAGCGGTACATATCAGAGCGTATCCTTATCCACCACCTATGTGGATGATTTTACTGTTTATCCTTTCGACAGCGCTTCCGCTTCATATATAACTGGTTACATGGCTATGGAAGCATACAGAATGGTCCAAGAAGGTTGCAAGGTGCCTGTAATACTAGAACACCTGGAGAAAATCCGCGATAACGACCACATCTTCTTTATGGTCGACGACCTTCAGTACCTTGTAAAAAACGGACGTCTTTCCAATGCATCCGCTTTTATGGCAAACATGTTGAAAATAAAGCCTCTTTTAGAGATGACAGACGAAGGGCAGATTACGGCAACGGAAAAAATTCGTACATCAAAAAAAGCCATCAATCGTATAGTTGATCATTTCTTAGATGCCACAGACAACGGCACAAAAAGCCGCTTCACTTTTTTATTTAACACAGATGCCCCAGACTATGTGGCACTTACAAAGGAAAAACTGGAGGCCGCTGGGTTTGACACATCCAAAATGATCACTGCACCGATTTCTCCTGCAGTGGGATGTCATATAGGTAAAGGTGTCATTGGCATCGGTTATGTGAAAGACTTTGAATAAAATTCCGGTTTCACCCGTACTATTCAACTGAAGCCTAACAATAAAAGGGACAAGGCAGTATCATATTCACATGATAACGCCTTGTCCCTTGTTAACCAAGCATTGTTCCTTAATCTTGTATCCTATAATAAGAACCTAGAATTTTAATCTTATATTTATCCAGGATAATAGCCACAGCTTCTCTGACCCTCGGGTCTTTCTGATAACAACCCTCTATATCAATAAAGAAATTGTATAAACCCAAACCAGATTTTGTCGGCCTCGACATAATAGACATCATATTAATATTTTGCTTGGAAAAAATCCCAAGAATATCTGCCAACAGACCCGGTCTGTCATGGGCATAGGATACCATCAATGATGTCTTCCAAGATTTGAACGTATCCACCTCTTCGTTCAAATGCTTAGCCACTATAATAAAGCGTGTCTCGTTATCCAGTGAATCCGCCACATCCTCTTTAATCAAATTGAACGGTGTGGTTTCATCCAGCATATGCATAGGGATGATGGCACCTTCACAACTTTTGCCTTCCAATGCACTTTTATATGACTGACTATTGCTTTGAGTTGTTATGATATCCACTTCTGGAAATGCCCCCAAAAATTCGGAGCATTGATTTTCCGACTTGAATTGAACATAAATTTTTTCAACTTTGGATAGATCATCGCAATTGGCTACAAAAGCGAAACGAACCGGCACGACTACCTCATGAATGATCTTCACATCCATCGTTGTCAGAAGGTCAAGGACCACTTGTACATAGCCATCTAAAGTATTTTCTATAGGAATCAAGCCATATCTGCAAGTGTCATCAACCACCGCTTCGATGGTCTTTTTCATAGTAGGGTAAAAAAATCTTTCGAAATCGATCCCCATGCCATTCATGTATCTCTTCGAAGCAATATCACTGAATGTCCCGATAGGACCTAAGACTGCAAGCTTTCCATTCATTCCAAGTATCTCCATCCCATTAATAATCTTCCTAACGTCCCCATATTTTAACACATCACAGTGTGGATGTCACCGTTATCAGATAGAATGACTCAAAAAATCACATCGGAATGGTAACAATGAATTCTGCACCTTCACCAAGTTCACTGTCTAAAACAATGCACCCACTATAGGTTTCAACCAAACCTTTCACAATAGTCAATCCAACCCCCATACCGCCTGTTGCCCTGTCTCTTGATTTATCAACCCGATAAAATCGTTCAAATATATTGTCTTGATCTGCCCGCGCAATACCTATACCATTGTCTTTCACAGAGAAAAAGACCTCTGACCCTGTTCGCCTTGTCGTAACCAGAACTTTTCCACCCATATCTGTGTAGCGACAGGCATTTGTCAACAAATTACCGATAATCTGCCTAAGATGATTCTTGTCCATCATGACAGGTACCGGATTATCACATAACACTTCTACCGCAATTGCTTTCTTATCAAATTCCGGCTTAAGTAAGTCACACATTGTAGCAATTTCATCCCCTATGTCCAATGACTCACGATTGCTTGTCAAATTGGTCTCTTCAATACTGGCCAAATCTTTTAGTCTTTCAACCAAATCAGCAATTCTTAAAAGTTCAACATGACATTTGGACATATTATCTTCATTCGGTTCATATATACCATCCATGAAAGCTTCAAAAAAATTCTTAAGTGCTGTCAAAGGCGTTCTTATTTCATGTGCCATATCCGATGTCAGCTGTTTTCTTAAGGCATCTTCACGTTCAAGGGTCATAGCGAGATCATTGATGCTTTCCCCCAGCTGAATGACTTCGGTCGTCGATGAATCGATATCTGCCCTAGCTTTCAAATCCCCACGACTTATGGCTCTTGCCGTGACCGACATTTTCCCCAGAGGGATCTTAATGCTTCTGGCAATCCAAAAGCTGACCATCACAGTTAAGATGAATGTCGCAATGATGGCATATTGAAACACACCACTGATCATGTCAAAAAAATTAAGATCATTCTGGCTCATCATTTCAGCATTGAAAAACTCGACTTTAACATAACCTATGGTCCCTTCCGAATCATATAGTTGAAATTTTTCAATAGTAATCTCAGGTTGCCAACCGTCAAATGTTTTCACAGGAGCATCCATCTGTTCCGAAAACCCTGGCTCATTAAGTTTCATATTTGAAAAAATCAAGCTCCCCCAGTTGTCGTAGATTTCAAATCGAAGTTCATGCCGTGTGGCATAATTACGAATATAGTGAATTAGGCCATCATCCGTCATCTGCCACCCTTGTGCTTCAATAACCTCATTCAACTCCTGCACCAGATTCTCATACCGGTCTTCCATGGACTGTCTGAAGTAATCTTGAGCATTCTTCCTCGCAATATAACTGCTTAAGCTTAAAATCAGTAGCAAACCTATTAAAAGCCCTAAGAAACTTAACATGATTTTATAGAATATAGGTATTCTTACCTTGTAATTTAATGCCACTGCCGACTGCCTTTCTGTCACGGTGTCATGAATTTATAACCCATACCATAAACTGTACGGATATAAATCGGTTTCTTCGCATCATCTTCAATCTTTGCTCTAAGATTTTTTATGTGTGTATCAATGGTTCTGTCAAAGCCATCAAACTGTATTCCAAATGTTTTCTCTATAATCTGCTCTCGATTAAGAACAATGCCCGCGTTGGCAATCAGCACTTTAAGAATCTTGAATTCATTTGGTGTTAAGGAAATTTCTTCATCATACTTCTTAAGCACCATTTTCTTAAAGTCCACGTAGAGATTCCCCTGAGCAAAATCAAAAACATCACTTAGGGGTGCTTCTGTAGACATTCTCCTGAAGATAGCATGGATTCTTATAATCAGTTCCCTGATACTAAATGGCTTACGTATATAATCATCAGCACCACCAGCGATACCACTAATCACATCTTCGTCTTCCACTTTTGCGGTCAACATAATAATCGGCACTTTGCTTCTGCTTCTCACATAACTGCAAACCTGTTCGCCTGTCATCTTAGGCATCATCAGATCCAAAACAATCAAATCAATGTTCTCTTCATCAAATATTCGCACAGCTTCTTGCCCATTACATGCTTCACTGACACTGTAGCCTTCTTTTCTTAAATAGGCAGATGTAATTTCACGTATATTAGCCTCATCATCTACAACCATAATATGTTTCATTTACTGTCACCATCCTCATCTTCATTATAGTCTATTTCATACAAATTCATAGCTTTACCATCTATTCTGTCTTAATGGATTTAAGCGTTAAGAAGTGCTTATCTTATCTCAACAACCTTTTTTTAACCTTAATCCTTCATAACATCATCTTAATCTTCAAATGTGAAGCAAATTTGTTGATTCATACAAAAAAACACGTTAATCACTAGAATTTCTTATCTAATGATTAACGCGCTCATGTGCACCTTTTTATGGTTGACTCTAGAAATGGGCAATACGACTAGTCGGGAAGCCTTTTGCTGTCGACATCATTTGCAGCTTAGCAATATCGTAACTGACCTCTCGTAAAATGACTTTGAAGCTAGCTCCAGCTTCTACTATAGCATAACGTGCTATACCGACACCGTTTTCAGGCGGCACACCCACCGCACCTGGATTAATCAGACGAATACCGCGCCACATAGTATCATATTGTTGATGGCTATGTCCGGAGATAACAAATGTTCCCGTAAAATCCCTAAGTTGCTCAGGAAGTTCTTCTGGATGATTGAATGGATCAATGATTTCATCCGGATTCCTAGCCGAACCATGACAAAAAAGCCCCTCAAAATGTCCAAATTGCTTAATATCATAGTGATTCAGCCCAATCAGTTGATCCATGGCATCACTTGTCATATGTTTGACAATATAATCATAATATGCCAACAGTTGACGATTATGCTCATTGGTCGGCATGATGTCCACCATAGCATCATCCAGCCAATATTCAGTATTGCCCTTAAGCCAGATCATCGGATGCAAAGATTTCATTCTATTGTAACAAGCCATAGGCTCCGGTCCCTTGGCAACCAAGTCACCAAGGAAAACAACCACATTGACATTGGCTGCAGCCATATCATTGACTACAGCTTCAAATGCCACATCATTGCCATGGATATCAGATAAGATGGCAACATTCATATAACCACTCGCTTTCATATGACAGATATATCGATGCCTTACGGCACTATCACCATATGATATTATTTGACCTAGTGGGAATCACATCTATTACCTTAATGTTTGCCCGATAAATTTCATAAATCATAGGATGACTAAGGCGTCAAAAGGCTAAGTTAAGTTGAGCGTATTCTTTATGAAACTACCTTTTGACGCTCTTATCATAGGATAGAATAACCGCGAAACATACGATGTGGTAATTAAAGTAATTCCTATTGACTTTATTATCTCACCTTGTCCTATCAACGTCTATAATATATAGGTCCCACAGCAGATAGGACTAGTTACATAGACTCATTGATATATACACCATATGTAACAATGTCACACTATAACTCTGTTCATCCACTACTACATTAGAGTGTACTTTAAATGCAACATATAGGTTGATAAAGGAAAGAAGCCCAACCACATCAATAAAAAGCCTCATTATGTTGCTTCAACATTATCTATTGTGTTATACTACAATAACTATGCCCATCAGGCACAAGTCAGATCTAATAAGCAATCTGTTCCTATCCAATGAAGTCGAATGGTATCATTGCAGGACGGTACACTTGGGCATCATCATAATCAAATATATGGAGGAAACAGACTATGTCATTATTTACAAAATGGCGCGCATTAGCCGAAACAGAACGAACTCAGGAAGAATACAACGCATTTTGGGGTGAGTACCTTCAAAAAGAACAAGCTGTCTATGAAGTAATCTTAGAAAATCCAAATGAACCACTTACAGGAACTGTGGCTGCTCTTGGAAAAAAATATGGGATGGACAGCACCACATTCTTAGGTTTTCTTGATGGTATCAACACATCATTAAAAGAGGCCTATGATCTTGAAGATCTTAAAGCAACCAACAAAGTTATTCTGGATGTTGATCTTGAAAAATTATACTACAACATGCTGGATGCTCAGGCGGACTGGTTATACGATTTGCCACAATGGGATTCACTTCTAGATGAGAACCAGAGAAAAGATATTAAAAAATCATATAGCGCAACGAAGACCGTTGTTAAAGACCGTAAAGTCGGTAGAAATGAACCCTGCCCATGTGGATCAGGAAAAAAATACAAACAGTGTTGCCTTAATAAATAAATCTGCGTCTACGACGATAAAAGACGGCTGTTTTGGAGTCACTCCAAAGCAGCCGTCTTTATTGTATTGTCTCCTTCTGGTTGGCCAGAAGCTCATTATAGACATCGATATCCATGAGAATCATATCCACACGGTTATTGACCAACACGCCACAATTACCTCTCGAGTGAACCAAATCCTTCACATCTTTGAAGCGTCGTCTCAAATCTTCACTGTTGATCAAGACATCTGCCTGAATCTGTTGAAAACCCTGCATCACTCCCCCCTATCCGACACAATCGATTACATGCGCTTCATTCCAAAGACTGTTAAGCACATAATCCACCTGCTCTTCTGTCAGCATTTCAAACAATCTTCCACTGCCTCTGTGTTCGACTGTATAAATGTAATCCCCTTCATAATAAATGTCTACATCCATCTCATCGTAGGCAAATTCCACCCTCTGACGCATATTCTTAAATACCAACATCATCTCACTCCTTCATCTCTTTTTACCCTCTGCCATCTACCGTACTTATAGCATGCTGTCGATGGCTTTTCAGCATAGAATTTATTATAAATATGATATCATACGTTCAAAAATTAAACAACTAATAATCTAATTTTTTACATAACTATAAACATTAATTTTAACTTTATTTTTTTTACTATATCTAATCATATAATTTAGATTATTTTTATAAGTGTTATATATACAACTAATAAAACAATTAAAAAGACAATTATTATTCGCTTTTTAGGCAAAAAAAAGAAGGCCTTAGCCTTCTTCAACTTTTAGCCACCTTAACAGTGCTTTGTAAAACCTAATTGCATCCATCGGTTTGGTAATATAATCATTGGCACCAATCTCAATGATTCTACTTTTAACACCAAAGGTCACATCTGCTGTCAAAGCTATAATTGGTATGTCCTTAAACTGTTCATCAAAGCGAATTACCGAAGTCGCTGTATACCCGTCCATTTCAGGCATCTGCAGATCCATTAGTATCAAGTCAAAGTGTCCATTTCTTACTATTTCAATTACTTCCTTACCGGTCTTTGCTACAACCACTTTCAATCCGGCTTTTTTGATCATCTCTATTACGACCCTTTGATTAAGTTCATTATCCTCAGCCAGCAGAATTCGGCACCCTTTAAGTTCTTCAAACTCGCGAATGATATCCTCTTCACTATGCACCGTTTTTTCGTTATTGCCTATACCTAAGGTCAAATCACACCAAAAAGCGCTGCCCACACCAAACTCGGAAGCCACATCAATACGCCCTCCCATCAACTCAACCAGGCTTTTACTGATTGCAAGGCCAAGTCCGGTGCCACCATACTTTCTTGTAGTAGAAGAATCCGCCTGTTGAAATGTGTGAAATAACCGTTTTAAATCCTGTTCTTCGATACCAATACCAGTATCTTGAACCAAAAGTCTTAAGTCAATCTGAGTACCTTTACTGTTCTTTCCCAGATAAATCGCTGAGACGCTGATAACACCTTCGTCCGTGAATTTGACGGCATTGGTTCCTAGATTTGCAAGCACCTGTCCTATTCTTACCGGGTCTCCCTGAAGAATATCTGGTAGTCGCTTGTCCACCTGAAATCTTAGTTCAATGTCAACATCTCTTTCTCTGACTTTAAGAATCATCATCGTCCTGATGTGATCCAGTACCTCTTCCAATTTAAACTCTGTACAATCAACAGTCAATTCGCCTGCTTCTATCTTAGAAAAGTCCAGAATATCGCTGACAATTGCAGATAAATTATGTGAAGCCTCTTTGATGCTGTCAACATAGTCCTTCTGCTTGGCATCAAGCACCGTATCATTCAGAAGATAACTTAATCCTATGATGCCATTTAAAGGTGTTCTTATTTCATGGCTCATATTTGCCAGAAATAGACTTTTTGCCCTACTTGAACTATCTGCCTGCCGTTTAGCATCCTCTAGAGCTAAAACTGTTCTTTCCAGATTCTGTTTATTTTCCTTTAACTCAAGCTCCATTTTCTTCGTCTCTGTAACATCAATCATTGTACCGAATAGACGAATTTCATCACCATCACCTATGGTATTCAGGTACATCTTCGCTTCTACCCAGACCAATCTGCCATCATCATGGCATATAGGATAGGTGCATGACATGTCGTTGATGAGACCCTTATTCATATTGGCATAGAACTCAATGGCTTTTCTAATCAGGCCGCTGTATTCAGGGTGAGCTTTTTTCGTATGCCATAGCCGCATAAGAACATCCCTTGCCATGTAGTTGTCACCTTCATGACGATATGGAATATCCAACATTTTACCAACAATCGGCACGCCACTGAATGTAGCAATGATTCGATTACTTCTCGCCCAGAAGACACCTATTCGACTGGATTCAAGGGCCCCATGCAATAGATCATCGTAAAATTGCAAACGCTTCTGTTCTTCCTTAAGACCGGTAATATCCCAATTAATCCCTAAAATCGACGGTGGTATGCCTGGTTCTTTTATAACTACACCAGCACCAGCGAGATAATGTATTGTTTGGTCAGGCCAGACGACTTCAAGCTCAATTCTGAATTCCAGGTCTGACAGCCAACACTCTCTGGCATAATCTTTAACATACTGTCTCTGTTCTTCTGAAACTACAGATGACCATATTTGGTTAGCTTCCGTACTTGAAGGCTCATAGCCAAACAACCGATAATTAGCCTCTGACCACTGCATTGCTTCATTGGTCATATCCACCTGCCAGAGACCTACATGGCTTAATTTATTCAATCCCTGAAAATGCCATGCATCTAATTTGCTAATTGGCCCTACTTGACTGTCATTCATATTCAGCGCTTGCTCATACACAGCGCATTTCTTTTCCAGTATAGCAATCTGTTCCTTCAGCCTTTGGTTTTCGTCATCACGATTCATATAGCACTCTTTACTATTTGTCACAAAAGGTTGTCTGTATACTTCTAATGAAACTCTAATATCGGATTAAGTACTGTGTAAGGATCAAACCTTATACTGAATTTAGTACAACACAATGATTATTTGAATGGAGTGATTATATGGAAATACTGTTAATATTAGCTTTCGCTTTTTTGATTCTCAGCACGACCCTTAAACTAAGCTTTGGCATCATCAAACTGGCAATCGGTTTGGTCTGCGGACTGCTTGTATTTGTTCTATTGCCTGTTGGATTGGTCCTTTTTATTCCCCTTGGCCTTCTTTTTCTCATCTTCGGTTTCATCAAACTTATATTTTAAAACAGGGCTTTTGACACTATCCTTCTTACGTTTAAGTAACAGCCGTCCACCTCTATAGACGACTTCTTTAACCAGGAGTGCCTTATAATAGGCACTCTTTGCTTCGTGTACAGCTATGGGAATAGCCGCCGATTTAACCGCTTGAACAAATCCTGGATCAGATTCTATATTAACCCTTCTATCATCAGTCTGATGTGACACCGACGCAGTCTTTATAGCCGCCTTAACAAGCTTCTCATAGACACATATCAGATCTGGTTCATTGGAAAAATCGGAGATAGCATCTACATCCACCCAGCAAATCCCCTCCGTTTCTTCTTCATTAAGTACAAGAGGTGCTTCTTCATCTGCTATCAGAACATACGCTGCATTCAAGTGAAGATGTGCTGATACATACCTCCCCTTTTTCATATGTCCCCATACTGGTAAAATATCTATGGACATTATCTGTTCGGAAAGTGGGCGCAGACCTGACAAACCAGTTTCTTCTTCTGCTTCTTTGACTGCCACCTCAAGCAGGTTCTGGTCGCCATCCATATGCCCCCCCGTCCAGCCCCAAGACTGATAGATCTTATGGTAAATGAAAAGAACCTTCGTCAGGGAAGGGTTCATGATGAAACCAGAAGCAGTCAAATGAGCCACCTCATTGGCCCTTTCCAACACATTGTGACCATATTCTTTCATATATCGATAGATGATTTTTTTATCATTTCGCTCTTGAATATTCACTGGATAGTAGTGTTCTATCTGATGGATATACGGAGGTGTTTTTTTACTCATAATCTCTCCTGCCGGCAATTCTATTGAGTCACGATGAAGCTTCTTTTGCTTAAGTTAATTGTTTGTGCCTTAGTCATCTTATGACCTTCTTATCATATTATATATGAATACATTGTTTTTTACCATGACCGATAACGTACTTATCCATTCAATCAGCCCCTTTCCCTTGACTTATACACAACTTTGATATATGGTGTACTGGTGTGTATGTGTATGGTGTCACAATCAAAAAAGGAGATATGATTATGCCACTTGTGAACACAAAAGAAATGTTTAAAAAAGCTTATGAAGGCGGTTACGCAGTAGGTGCTTTCAACGTCAACAACATGGAGATCGTTCAAGGAATCACAGAAGCTGCAAAAGCTTTGAACTCTCCAATCATCCTTCAAGCATCCGCTGGTGCAAGAAAATATGCTGATCCAATTTATTTGGCTAAATTGGTGGAGGCTGCCGTAGAAAAAACTGGTGTGCCAATTGCACTTCACTTGGATCACGGTGATTCTTTTGAGATTTGTAAAGAATGTATCGATGCCGGCTTTACTTCAGTCATGATTGATGCTTCCCACCATTCTTTTGAAGAGAACATCGCTCTTACAAAGAAGGTTGTGGATTATGCCCATGCTCAAGAGAACTATGTCTCTGTTGAGGCAGAACTCGGTCAACTTGCCGGTATTGAAGACGATGTCAATGTATCTGCTGAAGATGCCAGCTATACAAGACCAGAAGAAGTGGAAGAATTCGTTACTAGAACAGGTGTTGATTCACTTGCCATTGCTATAGGTACAAGCCATGGTGCTTTTAAGTTCCAAGGTGATGCCCAGTTACGTTTCGATATTCTTGAAGAGGTTCAAAAGAGACTGCCAAACTTCCCGATTGTTCTTCATGGCGCTTCCTCAGTTAATGAGAAGTATGTTGACATGATTAATGAGTTTGGTGGTGAAATGGCCGGTGCTAAAGGTGTTCCTGAAGATATGTTAAGAAAAGCCGCTTCCATGGCAGTTTGTAAGATTAACATTGATTCAGACCTTCGTTTGGCTATGACGGGTGCCACAAGAAAGTATCTTGCAGAGAATCCTAAGGATTTCGACCCTCGTAAGTACCTTGGTGCTGCCAGAACTGAGCTTCAGAACCTTGTTGAACATAAGATCAAGAATGTTCTTGGGTCTGAGAATCAGATTTAATTTTTATGATGTTATTGAAAAGGAATCGGCTTTTGTCGGTTTCTTTTTTTTACCTTACTAGTTGACCTCAATTGAATCGATGATTGTACCTGCCTCTCCTTTAATGGCTTTTATCAGATTGTCAGGGCTTGTGATGATGGCTTTTTTTCCACCTTCTTTAATGAATTTTTCTGCCGCTTCTATCTTGGGGAGCATGCTGCCTTTGGCGAAGTGGCCTTGTTCTTTGTAGCTTTCTATTTCCTGGAGGGTCAAATGGTTCAGGCCTTGTTCTTTGTCTGTTCCATAGTTTAGGCAGACTTGTTCTACAGCTGTTGAGATGATGAAGTAATCTGCCTTAAGGTAAGTTGCTAACAGAGCACTGGCATGATCTTTGTCTATTACTGCATTGATGCCTTCTAACATATTGTCATCTGTACGAATGACTGGGATACCGCCACCACCTACTGCTATGACACAGAATTCTTGGTCAAGCAAAGCCTTAATTGCTTTTCTTTCAATAATTTTAACGGGTTTGGGTGAAGGTACAACCCGTCTGTATCCTCTTCCAGCATCATAGGTCAGCACCCAGTCAGGGTGCTTTTTGTGTATGGTCGCCAGCTCCTGGGCTGTATAAAAGCTGCCAATCGGCTTTGCTGGTCGCGTAAAGGCCGGATCATCAGGTGAAACCTCTACTTGAGTTATAATGGTCACCGCTCTTTTGACAGATCTTCTTTTGACAAACTCATTTCTAAGTGCTTGTTGAATTTGATACCCTATAGCACCTTGGGTATCGGCATCACACGTGTATAATGGGACCGGATGCATATGTTCTGTTTCTTCAGCAATCTCTGACCGTCGCATGACAAATCCCACCTGTGGACCATTACCATGAGTGACTACAACGTCAATACCCAGATCAATCAAATCCACAATATACTTCGCTGTCTCTACCACTGCATGATACTGATCCTCCACTGACACATGCTTTTGATCGGTAATTAGTGAATTGCCACCTATAGCTATAACTGCAAGTTGAGACATATGGCACCTCCTTTTATCTGCCACCCATTGTCAGGGTCATAACAGCCTTTGCTGTATGAAGCCGATTCTCGGCTTCATCATAGACAATCGAATGTGGACCATCAATCACTGAGTCTTCTACCTCATTGCCACGATCAGCCGGAAGGGCATGCATGTACATAACGTCTGGACTTGCAAGTTTCATCATCTCTTCCGTACATTTCCAGTGACGGTACGACGTCAAGAGATCGTCCACAATTTCATCCGATTGATTTGTTACCCAGCTTCCCCAGTTCTTAGGTATGACCACATCGGCACCCTTATAAGCCTCTTCCATATTATGAGTAATTCTGAACTTGCCGTTGTGTTTTCTTGCATTCTCTTTCGCTTGTTCTATCGCCCATTCAGGTAGATCATACCCTTCCGGATAGGCCAAGGTCACATCCATGCCATACCTCGGAAATAGCAACGCTTGTGTCAAAGGCACTGAAATAGGTTTTTTATGACTCGTTGCGTAAGCCCATATAATGGATACCTTCAAATTTTTAGTCGTCGCAACTTTTTCCTTTATGGTCATAAGGTCTGCAATGCCTTGCATCGGATGATATAAATCACATTGAAGGTTCATTACAGGCACTTTAGAATACTTAGCCATATCCCTAAGATATTGATTGCCTACACCCCAAAAGCAGTTTCTACATGCAATGGCATGACCATAACTGGATAAAATTACAGCAGTATCTTTAGCCACCTCACCATGACTCACCTGCATTGTACTGGTATCCAGAAAGTTAGCATGACCACCAAGTTGAGCAAAGCCCGCCTCCATAGAATTCCTCGTCCTGGTCGACTGCTCAAAAAACATCAAGAACATCGTCTGATAGGGCAAATAGGGTGTAGGTACCCCCATCGCAAAACTCTTTTTCAAATCAAAAGAAACCTCTAACAACGTATCAATCTCTTCTTTGGTCCAATCCTGCAAAGAAATAAAATGTTTACCTTTAAACCGAGTCTGCATAACCTCACTCCTCCTAAAATCATTCACAATTGCTCTGCTATTAATCTACAATCTCACCCCATACCAACGTATGCCCCAGGAATACAAGCATACATAGCAGCAGCAGCCACCAACTCCTCTTTCCAAGTCTTCTCATCCGCTGCATGCGCTTCCTCCTCATGCCCTGGTCCAAAACCAATACAAGGGATGCCATACCGCCCCATGATCGCTACGCCATTGGTAGAAAAAGTCCACTTATCAATCTTAGGCTTCTTTTTAAATAGATGTTCATAGGCCAAAGCTGTCGCCTGACACACTTTATGGTTTTCCGTAGTCACCCAAGTTGGAAAATAACAATCTGTTTCATAAACCAACCCTGTATAAGAAGGCTTGTCATAACGGTACATTGTCACTTCTGCACCAGAAGCGAGCACTGATGGTAATTGACGAATCTCTTCTAAAGCAGATTCATAAGTCTCACCATTAGTCAAACGACGATCGATGGAAATACTGCACCCATCAGCCACAGCACAACGGGAAGGCGAACTGTAGAAAATCTCGGATACTGTCAAAGTACCCTTACCAAGAAATGCATCGTCTTTTAAACGCCTGTTAAGAATCTCCAACTCTCCTAGAATCGGACCTATCTTATAGATGGCGTTTTCACCACGTTCAGGTGCTGACCCATGACAGCTTTTTCCTTCAGTCCTGACACGGATCTCCATCCGTCCTCTTTGCCCGCGATAAATATTAAGAGCCGTCGGTTCGGTGATCACAACAAACTCAGGCCGTATACCTCTTTCTTCAATCATGTACTGCCAACACAGGCCATCACAATCTTCTTCTTGAACAGTCCCAGTAACCAAAAGGGTAAAGCCTTCTAACAAACCAAGCTCTTTCATAATCTTAGCACCATAAACCATGGATGCCATACCACCTTCCTGGTCCGATGCGCCACGACCAACGATGATATAATCATCCTCATATCCCTCATAAGGATCATAGGTCCAATGATTGATTTCACCAACACCGACAGTATCTATATGAGCATCCATCCCTATCAATGTATCACCATTGCCCATATACCCCAGTATATTGCCCATCGGGTCTATTTCAATCCGGTCAAACCCAGCCTTGTTCATTTCTTCTTCAATTCTAAGAATCAACGCCCCTTCTTGACAGCTTTCACTTGGAATTCGAATCATATCCCGTAAAAATCGACTGATATCAGGGCTGTAAGCTTTTGCCGCTTCAATCACCTTATCATAAGGCAACATCATTCCTCCTCCCCTCTCATCTCTTTAATCTTGGCATTATAGGTTTGTACTTTGCCATATTCATGATTCCAAAAGGCTTCGTCTTTCATAGAATCCAAATATGATTTTTTGTATCCGAAAGGTAACCAATCTTTTTCTTTCTGGACAAATAAGTGTTCTTTCATTTGGACACTACGAAAGTCTGTAATCATCTCCGTATCTGCCTGGTTGAAAACATCTCTCATCCAGCGTTCTAACACGTGATTATCCGTTTCCAAATATCGTTTCTCTAAATCTTTCAACACAGAGTCATACCGATCAAAACCATCTGTTGCTATAGTCACAACATTGTCATCTGGCCCTAATTTCAAATATTTAGCCATCTTAATTGCTCCAAGTATATTGCATATACCAGAGACCCCGAACATATCCGTCATCTCTTCCGCTACAGTTTGTTCAACACCTTCAGCCGCCAAAATGTGAGGTGCATCATGGATTATCTTAAGACCTTTCACACAGTCATCATCTTTAATCATGGTGACAAAATCCGTTGTCAATACATTATGTATCAGCGTGCACATCTTATCCCCAATGCCCTCGATTCTATGCTGACCTCTGCCGCCATCTGTCAATGTGGAACATTCATAGGGTTCAAGAGCAACAATCTTTGCATCAGGAAATACTTCTTTAATATGGTCCCCTGCTGCGATGGTGCCTGCCGACCCTAGCGCTGATGTAAATGCTGCTATACGCCCATTGCCGATACCTTTCACTGCCTCGCAAGCACTATGACCTGTAACGTGTCTGTGGAAACGATAGTTAGGAAATAATTCGAACTGTGCCAGTGCTTTATTTTCTGGTACTTTCATCAATTCATAAGTCCGCTCCAATGTTAAAATCACATCTGATTCTGTCCCTGGGGTCAAATCAAGCTTTGCGCCATAATGTCTGATGCGTTCATAACGCTCATCACTCATATTGTCCGGCATAATCACAATAGCGTCGTATCCCATTAAGCGACATATATACGAAACACCAATGCCAAAATTCCCGGTAGATGGGCCAAGAATTGTATGATCACCAGGCAGGATTGTCTGATCCACGCACCCTTCAATCAAAGTTGAATAAGCCGGTCCTACCTTGTGTGATCCCGAAGGAAAATACTTGCCTAGCATCACAACAATGTTCGCATCCACACCTGTTAGAGCCTTTGGCAAAACAATCTTATGTATGTCCCCGTCCTGATTTCTCCAGGAGATATTAAAAAGGTTCAGTGGATTCAGTTCATCATCACTAGCCTTTAAGACCTCTTCTCTAAGGTTCTTTGGTAGTTTAGAAGGGTCAAGCATTTCATCATATGTCGGTCCAAAAGGTATTATACTCATCTCACGCCTCCATCCTGTTTGTAAGCTTCTTCAAAAGCATTGATTGTCGGTTCGATTACCAACGGTTCACTAACTGCACGTCTACCATTGACAACGTCTTTAAGCCCATTCCCCGTCATAATCAAAGTCACACTATCTTCATCGCCAATAATCCCTGTCTCCCTTCCTTTGATAACACCCGCAAGACCTGCAACGCCAGCAGGTTCACCGAAGATACCCTCGTACTTCCCAAGTAGAGCTATAGCATCTAATATTGCCTGATCTGAAACAGTCACATAAGTCCCATGACTGTTCCTGACAGCATTAATGGCTTTTACAGGGTTTCTTGGCATACCAACACTTATACTGTCGGCAATGGTATTCTCCTGAGTTGGTACCACTTCTAAATCCTCCACGTAAGCCTTATAAATCGGAGAGCAGCCGTCAGCTTGTACTCCAAGAAGCTTTGGAATATGATCAATCATGCCCAGCATCATTAAGTCATAGAAGCCCTTATAGACGCCGGCAATCGTACAGCCATCCCCTACAGATACAGCTACCCAGTCCGTCAGTTGAAAAGACAATTGCTCTGCTATCTCCAATGCTACCGTTTTCTTACCCTCAACAAGCAGTGGATTGACTGCTGCATTCCTATTGTACCAGCCATACCGTAAAATCGCCTCTTTCGAAATACGGAAAGTCTCAGAATAGTCCCCTTGAACGCATACCACCTTCGCATTATAGACAAGTAATTGTGTCAACTTACCAGCCGGTGCTCTGTCCGGAACAAAAATCACGGACTTTAACCCCATCCTTGCTGCGTTGCCGGCAAGCGATGAGGCTGCATTCCCTGTAGAGCTACAGGCGACTGTGTCTTTTCCAAGTTCCAAAGCTTTTACTACCGCAATGACCGAGGCTCTATCCTTTAAAGAACCTGTTGGGTTAAGACCTTCGTCTTTGATATACAATTGTTTTATGGATAACAGCTCTGAAAGATTCTCAGACAGATACAAGGGTGTCCCACCTACATGTAGTGTATTTCTAGTATAAGCTACTTCTACCGGAAGCAAAGGGATATATCGCCAAATGGATCTATCAGGGTTCATCCCAAGTATTTCTTTGGTCAAATGCCTTCTAATCTGATTATATTCATAGAGAATGTCCAATATACCTGTTTCACCGCATACGGGGCATGTATAAAGACTCGGTTGTTCTTCAAAAATTTGATGACAAAGTGTGCATTGATACCCTTTCACATAAGACATAAAAGCCTCCTCAAAGGTTGATTGAAATCACTTTTTAACCATCATAATGAAACCCTTAGAAATGATGCAGCTAATAACTAAGACCACAAAAGTCTCCTCACATCCAATGATAAAATCGCCACATATTAAATACTGACATCGACAAATTGAAACGATGTTACATCAAAAAGACCCAAATCCGTTAATTTCAACTCCGGAATTACAGGCAGAGCCAGAAAAGCAAGGGTCATAAAAGGCTCAATAGTTTTTGAAACCCCCATTGCTATGGCTTTTTTATTCATTGCGTCTACCTTAGCAGTAACTTCATCAAGAGGTGAATCCGTCATCAATCCTCCCACTTCAAGCCTTAAGCTATCCACAACTTCCCCATCTTGACAGATACACATGCCGCCCGTCATTTCTTTCAACTTTGTAACAGCAAGTCGCATATCATCATCGTTATCCCCAATGACAATGATATTATGAGAATCATGGGCTATAGTTAGTGCCACAGCACCATGCTTGAGCCCATAACCTTCCACAAGCCCAATGCCTACATTCCCTGTATTATTATGCCTTTCAATCACAGCAAGCTTGAGAATGTCCAATTTGTCATTATGCTTAAAGGCACCCTCTTCCAAGTCCACCTTTCGAACCACTGATTTAGTAATAATCTCATGATCAATCAGACTGATGACTCTAGCAATACCTGTAGGAATATTCAAGGTCAAATCCAAATCATCAATGGCTTCAATATGTACAGTGTCTCTAACACGTTCATCTACTGAAGGCATCGATTCAAAAAGCGCCTTACCACCTTCCGCCACAAGTTTACCGCTCTTGTAGACACGCTCAACCCTAACATTCTCAAAATCTGACAAAACAAGAAAATCTGCATCAAACCCTGGAGCAATGGCTCCTTTATGGCGTAAATGATAGCATTCAGCAATATTGAGTGACGCCATCTGAATCGCTGTAATTGGACTTAGTCCCAGAGATATGGCTTTTCTCACATTATGGTCAATGTGACCTTCAGCCAAGATGTCCATAGGTTGCTTGTCATCTGTGCAAAACATCAACCGGCGGCTGTTGGCATCGGTGACACCGGCGAGTAATGGTTCCAGATTTCTTGTTGCAGAACCTTCTCTTATATGCACAAACATACCTTTACCGACTTTTTCAAGCATTTCTTCCTTTGTTGTACACTCATGATCTGTCGTCACGCCACATGAGAGGTAGGCATTCAACTCGTTACCTCGAACTTGTGGCGCATGACCATCAATGTGCCCCCCTATCATCATGTCCAGTTTTTCATGAACATCCGCATCCCCCTGTATAACTCCTGGGTAGTTCATCATTTCACCTAGCCCAAGGACTTTCGGATGACTAAGGAGAGGACGTAAGTCTTTTGCCAACAACGTCGCTCCTGCCGCTTCAAATTCAGTTGACGGAACGCAAGACGGTAACATGACGTAAGTTTCCAGTGGTGTCCTGCCACTGGCTTCAAGCATATACTCAATACCAGCTACACCAGTGACATTGGCTATCTCGTGAGGGTCTGCAATGATGGTTGTCGTTCCAAGAGGCATCACCAGCTTAGCAAACTGTGAAGGCGTAAGCATAGATGATTCAATATGAACATGACCGTCTATAAACCCTGGGCACACATACATACCATTCATATCCTCTTCTGTTATGCCATCGTACATCCCTACACCGACCACCATACCGTCATCGATTGCCACGTCTCCTTTTTCAATCTGTCCATTCAAAACATTGATCACCTGACAGTTCTTCAGTACCAATCCTGCTTTCTTTTCTCCTAGTGCTATTTTCATTCTATCAATCGGCATATCGAACTCCTTTATATATGCAATAGTTTAAATGATCCTTTTGCTTACCCTACATCTAAGCCTGTAGAACCTTAAAACCTTGGTGGTGTCACCGTAGATAAAAAACGCATAACATGGGTACTTTTGTTGATGATCTGATGGGGGATCGTCGCATAATAGTATATGGTATCGCCTTCTTCCAATGTATATTCCTCATTACCGATTCGAATATACATTTCGCCTTCAAGAATATGTATCACTTCTTCTCCCTGATGGCCAACAGGTGTTTCAGATGTCGCTGAACCTGGTTCCAATATGCCCATGAAGGTTTCCATCTGGCGATTCAAATCCGGGGAACACAATTCATAAGTCACTTCTGATTCCGGAAATCTAATTTTCTGTCGGCCATTTTTCCGAACAACACGTTCTTCCCTTTCTTCATCAATAAAAAAATGAAATAACGCAACATCAAGGGCTTCTGAGATTTTACGCAACGAAGCAATGGATGGTTCTGCCAAATCTCTTTCCACTTGACTGATAAAACCTGTAGAGAGCCCTGTCTCTTCTGCAAGCTCCTTTAGACTTAGCCGTTTTTCAAGTCTTTGCAACCGTATTCTTTCTCCTAACATGTGGCACCTCCTGTCACTGGATGAAACCTATAACTTCATGAAGTCTTTCATCAGATTATTAGCCACTGTCTTCCGGTACTCCGCTGTCGATCGCTGATCGTCTATAGGTAGAATATACGGTGCATATGCCGCCATGACTTTTTCATTATTTTCATGTAACCAATCAATGCTCTTACCAATCACCATCTTTTCAACTTCAGTCTTTCTTACAACAGTTGCTGCGACTGCTCCGAAACTCATTCTAAAGTCCTCAATGATATGTTTCTTAACCAATGCACCACCGACAAAACATATTTTAGAAATGGCATCCGCCTGTCTTCCGCCGACTTTTCTGAAAGATTGATGATTGAAATGATGATCTGTCAAAATAACTTCCTTCACCATTTCATGCTTCTGAATGGATGTTTTACCTGGTCCGACGATAAACTCTCCAATAGGGATATGCCGCATTCCGTTCATTGATTCTAACACAACAATGGCATCCAACAGATAGAGTACGGGCAATGAATCTCCTGCTGGTGAAGCATTGACAATATTTCCTGCTAAAGTTGCTGTATGTCTGATGGCTGGGGAAGCCATCAGACGAATGGCATCATTCAGCAACATCGGTGTATGAAAATGATCCAAGATTTCTTCTAAAGTAACACCAGAACCAATATGGACCTGATGTCCTTGTCTGTCAATATAGTCCAGTTCCTCAAGGTGACTGGTCAGAAGAATTCCCTTCTCTATCGTCGGCGTCAACTGACTCCAATTACGGTGTTTTACCATAAGATCCGTTCCGCCGCCTAAAATCTTTAGTGAATGCTCTGATAACAGTGCCAATGCCTCATCATAGGTGGCCGGACGATAATGCTCTACCATAGGTATTCCTCCTTTTCGACAAGATACTGTACAGCCTTGACAATCATATTATAGCCTGTACATCGACAAAGATTGCCAGACAGCCCTTCCCTTATTTCTGCTTCAGAAGGTCTAGGATTACTGTGGAGCAGTGAAGCTGTCGCAATCACCATACCCGGTGTGCATATACCACATTGAACCGATCCATGCATACCGTAAGCTTCTTGAATCGCCTTCCCTCTTGGTGTCTCTCTTAGTCCCTCAATGGTCACGATTTGTCTGCCATGAACATTGCCTAGTGGCGTAATACATGAATTCACAATCTTCTCATCAAGCAAAACAGCACAACCGCCACATTCCCCTTCACCGCAACCTTCCTTTGGACCGAATAAGCCAAATTCATGTCTTAACACATCCAGCAATCTGGCCGTCGGGTCGGTTGTCGTTGTTACTTTCTCTCCATTCAATACAAACGCTGTCTCTATCATTTCTTCATCAACTCCATAATATATTCCGATGTCACTGGTATTCTCGTCACCTCTTTGCCAATAGCGTTTTCAATGGCCAATGCCACTGCCGGTGCACCGCCAATTAAGGTCAGCTCACCAAGTCCTTTCGCACCATAAGGGCCAAGGGCAAAAGGATTATCAATAAAGACTGTTTCCATAGGGATTGCATCCACCGCTGTTGGAATAATATAATCAGTAACTGTACGCTGTTGTACAAGGCCATCCTTATCAACCATATTTTCCAGATAACCATAGCTGATACCTTGGGTCAAACCACCATCCGCCTGCCCTAAGGCCACCTGATCATCAATGGCTTTTCCTATATCGTAGACGGACCAGGCTTCTTCCGGCTTAACTTCATAGGTAATCGGATCCACTGCGACCTCAACAACGTTCACACCCCAGGAGTATGCAGGGTAAGCATCGCCCTGAAGGGCCTCTTGATCCCATTCTACATAGTCTGGCTGTTTATAATGGGTCTTAATCAATTGTTCCTCTCCATCTATCCATTCATCCTTTAATTGCTTCGCAGCTCTTGCCAATAAGCCACCAACAACCATCATGGTTCTTGAAGCAACTGTAGGCCCTGAATCCGGCACAACATCCGTGTCCGGATTGTCATAGATGATTTGCTCAATAGGGCAGTCCAAAACATGGGCAACTAATTTTCTAAAGGTTGTCTTTACCCCCTGACCCATATCCGTTGCAGCAACCAATATACGTACTTGACCCTCAGATTCTTTTTTCAGTTTCACAACCGCTTTTATGTGATTGGCCTCTCCATCGCCAGTGAACCCACAGCCATGTAAAAACCAACTCATCCCAATGCCACGATGCACTGCCGGTGCCGCGTATTTTTTCACTTTTTCCTTATAACCTGACATTGTCATAGCCTTTTCTATCATCTCCGGCATAATAATGGGGTCACGAAATAACCCACTTGTCGATGTCCGATCTCCCTCTTCGGCCAGATGTGCCATACGAAATGCCAGTGGCTCCACCAAAAGTTCTTTGGCAATATGATCGATAAACAGTTCAATGGCAAACATCATCTGAGGTGCTCCAAACCCTCTAAAGGCACCTGTTGGCACTGTGTTAGTCCTGTATACATCACCACTCACTTTAAGGTTATCTATTGTATAAGCACCTGTTGCAGCGATCATAGCACGTTGAAGCACAACGCCGGAAAGGCCAATATATGCACCACCTTTCAAGCTGACATGTGCTCTTAAACCAATAATATGTTTTTCTTCATCCACTGCCGCTTCCAATAGGATTGTCGAAGGGTGACGTTTGGTGGTAAACGCCACATCTTCTGTACGTTCATAGATGAGCTTTACAGGACTGTCGGCTATCTTTGCTGCAACAGCCGCTTGACAGGCAATAAGAGAAGGAAAATCTTCCTTGCCGCCAAAGCCGCCGCCTGTCGTCATCTGTACAACTCTTACGTCCTCTTCGCCACAGCCAAGGGTATTGATCAAAGCGTTCTTCATATAATATGGGCACTGCATGGTACCTTTCAACAGATATCTGCCCTCGACCATTTCCGCAATGACCCCTTGAGGTTCAATATACAATTGTTCCTGATACCCTGTATCATAAGTTCTGCTAATGATATGGTCGGCATTGTCAAAGACTTCATCACCAGCCCCTTTTGTGAATTCATAATGGATAACACTGTCAGTGAATTCATATAGTGGTGTTAAATTTTCATAGTTGATAACGATGGCATTCATTAGACTTAGCACCTTGCTTTTGTCCGGTCCTACCACCAACAATATCGGCTCACCAACATGGTTGACTTCCTTCTCTGCAAAGATCGGCCAATCCGTTGTTAAAATCTGTATATAATTGTTCCCCGGAACATCTTTCCAATCAACGATGTAATAGCCCTCCGGCAACACCGGGTACTGTCTTGATATAATTTTCCCTCTAGGTATCGGTGATCTTAGGGTCTTAGCATATAAGACCCCTTCTGGAACAACATCATCAATATAGATGGCTCTTCCACTGGCTTTATCATCACTGTCTACTTTTTTTATCGCTTTACTTATGTCCGCCATGCTAACTCTCCTGTATTTCTATTTCATTTGTATGGCCAGATCCCATTCTAGGATAATCGATTCCAGACCTCTGCTGCTGATTTTTTTGCCGTTCTATAACGAGACCTATGGGCTTCGCACACTTCAAAGTCTGAGACTAACTGCTTGCCGCCACACCAAACATGTCTAGGTCTAAAACTGTTGGCTAAACCAAAGAAAACATGACCAAAGGCATTATCACTGTCAATCGGTGTAGGTTCAATATAAGGAATCATTAAAAGATCGCTTTCGTACCCCTCTTGAATACGCCCTAACTGTACACCGAAGAGTTGACTAACATATGCATAGCTGTCATTAATCATCTTCAGAACATTAGACATATCAAAAATATTCGGCGTCTGATAACGAAGATGCATACTGTATAGGAGATTCAACCATTCCGTCGCAACCCCCGAAGAGATACCATCATTACCTACCAGGACAGGAATATCTCTCTTCGCCAACAGGCTGTAATTCGGCAAACCCACACTATTGTTCATGTTGGAGGTCACATTATAGGCAACGCGACATCCCTTCTCTTCAATCAATTTTGCCTCATCATCATTGATATAAAGGCAGTGGGCAAGAAGGCTTTTCTTATTCAGTAAATTATGCCCATCGAGTCTTTCCACAATTTTCTTACCGTATTTGAGCAGACAGTCGGACTCATCGTACTGACTCTCAGCAACGTGGACGTGAAGGGGGGTGTCGCCAATAGCATCACTTATTTTTTCCAAGGAAGCCTCTGACAGTGTCATTGATGCATGTAGACCAAACATCCCTTGACAATATGGCGTCTGGTTGGCATTGGCAAAATCCAGGTTTTCATTGATGCAATAATACAGATCAAAACGATCACTAGTCTCAAAACAAAAGGCCCCGCGCATACCGGCTTCTTCTACCACCGCTTTCTTCAGTTGATTTAAAGAACCTCTGATGGCGCCACTTGCGTGATGGTCCACAATGGTTGTCACCCCATTTAAAAGCGTCTCTCGGCTGTACACAACGCCACTGCTGTAGACATCTTCCAGCTCTAATGCACTGTCTAATTTCCACCATAACTGTTCAAGTATCTCCACAAAATTACTTGGCGCAAAAGGCAGACTCATTCCCCTTGCAAAGGTGGAATATATATGGGTATGGGCATTAACCAAGGAGGGCATCGTCAGATGATCGGTGCCGTCGATGATCTCATAACCATGATCGATGAATTCGATCATCGGTCCTGTCTTAACAATCTTCTCGTCAAAAAGTACATATCTGTCCTCTTCATAGGTTTCAAAATCATATGTGTTCGTATGTATGATTGCTTTCATCTTTAGCACCTCTTTTCCTCGTTATCAATTCTTCGTTTAATCTCAAGTGATATATTTTCTTACACTTCTTGTAAATGTCCCTTGATTCTGTTGGATTTCAGCCAATGGCCAATGGAACCAAGAACCAAGGCTTCGTCTCTAATAACGAATTGTCCCCTGTTGATTGTGGCGACAACCTTGCCTTGAACTTCAATATCTTCATAAGGTGTATAATCACAGTTAGAATGATCTCCTTTGATGACCCTCTTCTCTCGCGGATCATATATCATAATATCTGCATGAGTGCCTAGGTCCAGCGTACCTTTAGCCGGATATAATCCAAAAACTTTGGCTGGGTTCACAGACATTTTTTTTATGGCATAATCCCCATATAAGGTATACATCAAAGAAAAAGCATGTTCCACACCACCGATGCCCATAGGAATTTCATCCAGATGTCTTCCCTTCTTTTCATAGGATTTGAAGGGACAATGATCCGTTCCGATTGTATTGACATACTTAATTCGCTCTCTCAACTTCTCTACAGATTCCGCTGACCTAAGAGGTGGTGCACAAGTGAACAAGTCTCCGTCCTCGGATTTCAACTTGTCTTCTGTAAGGTAGAAATATTGCGGACAACTTTCGACAATGAAACGTTTACCTAATATTGGTCCATACTCTTCAATAAGTCGCTCCAATGTATTACCGCTGCTGGTGTGGACCATATACAATTTGCCACCTGTTTCCTCAACCATTGCGGCCAGCGCCAGTGCTTCTTCAATCTCTGATGTTTCAGGTCTGCTCTTCGGAAGATCCTCGGCGATAAATTCTGACGAGACATGTATTAGATCATCCTTCTCTGCATGGACCAATACAATGAATCCATCTTTTGACAGCTTAAGGAGTTCCCTGATCTCAGGTTCATAAGTGCGTCTGCCAGAATCTGAGTACGTCGTAAATAACTTTACACTATCAATACCGATTTTCTGCATGCTGCTGACAATATTACCAACTTCACCAATTGGGTCTTTCACCGTCGCATGAAACTTATAGTCAATGACGGACCTGCTTGCTTTCTTTTTTCTATCCAGAAAAGCCCTTTCCAGATCATCACCATTATCCACCGGATCCAAAAAATCAATGAACGTTGTAACACCACCATGGGCAGCTGTTATGGACCCCTGATAAAAATCATCTGATGATGTGCTGGCAAGGCCCAACTCAAAATGTACATGCGGATCGATAATCCCCGGACAGACCAGGCAATCCTCCACGTAATAACGATCCTTGCATGGCATCACTTCCGGATTATAAGCAACGATGTGGTCATTATTGATATATAAGTTCGTCTTAACAAATTCCCCTTTAATATAAACCTTGCCACCGATTATGCCCAAATCATACAATTGTCTTCCTCCTTGTAAAAAAAACAGAACCAATACAAAGATTACATCTATGTAATTGGTTCTGACTTCATTGCCACGATATCAAGTTATAGTTTGCCTTAATTTATACTTATTCGTCTAATAAGGGCTTGATTATGCTCCTAGTATTTACGCCTGTCATTTGACAGAACTAAATAATCCTATAAATATTATACGCCTACTAAATTTATTCGTCAACTAAAATCCATTTGCCGCCTTCTGGTGATTGGCCTGCAAAACCATCATGATGGAAATTCCTGTTAACCAATCATGTCCCTTAACAAGGTGTGAAGAATACCGCCATTACGGTAATATTCCCGTTCAGTCTCTGAGTCCAACCTAATGGCAACATCAAATTCTATGGTCGTCCCATCTTCTCCCAAAGCAGTCACTGTCACTTTTGAACCTGGTTCGATGTCATCGCTAAGTCCATTGATTGTATAGGTTTCTTCTCCTGTCAAGCCAAGACTATCAACACTCACATCTTCTAAAAACTGCAATGGCAAGACACCCATGCCAACCAAGTTAGACCTATGGATACGTTCATAGCTTTCAGCCAAGACCGCTTTCACCCCGAGTAACCATGTCCCTTTAGCCGCCCAGTCTCTGGAGCTTCCCGTTCCATACTCCTTGCCCGCCAACACAACCAAAGGTATGCCATCTTCCTGATATACCATCGACGCATCAAATATGGGCATAATTTCACCTTCCGGCATCACCTTGGTCATACCACCTTCAATACCATCAAGAAGCCTGTTACGTATGCGTATATTTGCAAAGGTACCTCTCATCATCACTTCATGATTACCACGTCTTGAGCCATATGAATTGAAATCAAGCGGCACAGTACCACTGGATTCCAAGTAGGCACCCGCTGGTGATTTGAGTGCAATAGCGCCCGCCGGTGATATATGGTCTGTTGTCACTGAATCCCCCAGATAAGCCAACACGCGCGCGTCTTCTATATCTTTGATTGAAGCTGGTGGCGTAGCAACACTTTCAAAGAAAGTGGGCAATTGGATATATGTGGATGTTTCTTCCCACTGATACAAATCGCCTACAGGTGCTTCAATTTTATTAAAGACATCATTCGCTCTTGTAACACCGTCATATCGTTTCTTATAATCTTCCGTTGACATTGCTGTTAATAAAGCCTCTGATACTTCTAGTGATGAAGGCCATATATCTTTCAAGTAGACTGAATCACCATCTTTTGATACGCCGATTGGGTCTTTATGCAGATCAATATCCACAGTTCCAGCCAAAGCATAAGCAACTACCAGCATTGGTGATGCTAAGTAATTTGCTTTAATCTTCGGATGAATCCTGCCTTCGAAGTTACGATTACCGCTGAGAACAGAAGCAACGGTCATATCTTTATCATCAATCGCTTTTGTCACAGCCGTATCGAGAGGACCACTGTTTCCTATACACGTCGCACAACCATACCCCGCCACATTAAAGCCCAACTCCTCAAGATAGGCCAGCACTCCTGAACGGTTCAGATAATCCGTTACGACTCTTGACCCTGGAGTGAGAGATGTCTTTACATAGTCAGGAACACCCAGACCCAGTTCGACGGCTTTTTTCGCAACAAGACCAGCACCAACCATAACGCTAGGGTTTGATGTGTTAGTACAACTTGTAATGGCAGCAAGGACGACGGATCCAGTCTTAAGCACTTCTTTGTGGTGACTGTAATGCACTGTACTTTCCTGTTCAACCTCTTCCTTAGTCAGACCGAAACCTCCCTCCGAAACAGATTTTCTGCATACGTCATGAAAAGCTTTTTGCATATCTACCATGCTAACTCTATCTTGTGGACGTTTCGGCCCCGCCAAGCTTGGCATAACACTGGCTAGATCCAGATGCAACACTTTGGTATATTCGGTACCGACGCCACCTTCAGAATACATACCAGATAATTTCATGTACGTTTCCGTTCGCTCAAGATCTGAAGTCTCTCGACCTGTTTGTCTAAGGTAAGCGATGGTTTCATCATCAACCGGGAAGAAGCCCATGGTAGCGCCATACTCTGGTGACATGTTTGCCACTGTCGCTCGATCAGCAAGAGACATGGTTGCAACACCTTCCCCAAAATATTCTACGAATTTTCCAACAACCTTTTCTTCCCTTAACATCTGAGTCACTGTCAATGCCAAGTCTGTTGCTGTAGCACCTTCTGAGAGGGTACCCGTCATCTTGACGCCGATTACCTCCGGTTTCGAAAGGTATATCGGTTGACCCATCATAGCCGCTTCCGCTTCTATGCCCCCAACGCCCCAGCCCAGAACCCCCAAGCCATTAATCATTGTTGTATGGGAATCCGTACCAACCAAAGAGTCCGGATGAAGCCATTTGCCTTCTTCGCCTTCACTCACTGATGCCACCGTTGCCAAATACTCTAGATTAACTTGGTGAATAATACCGGTGCCTGGTGGTATAACCCTAAAGTTATCAAAGGTCTCACCTGCCCATTTAAGAAACCTGTATCTTTCTCCATTGCGCTCAAACTCTTTTTCAAGGTTAATTGCCAAAGCCTCTTGATTTCCATAAGCATCCACCATGACCGAATGGTCGATAACCAAGTCCACCGGAATCACAGGATTGATTTTCTTAGGGTCCAAACCAGATTTTGCTACTGCATCTCTCATAGCTGCCAAATCGACCACTGCCGGTACGCCTGTAAAATCCTGCAACAAGACTCTTGAAGGCATAAATGGGACTTCCACACCTTCCTCACTATTATGCCAATTGGCCAATGCTTCAATGTGTTCTAAGGTGATCTTCTTGCCATCATACTGTCTAATCGCGCTTTCAAGCAACACACGAATGCTATAAGGCAATTGTTCGAGATGATCATACCCATAGTCCTTAAGTGTGTATATATCTATATAATTGTAAAGATCTTTTCCGATAGTTACCTGTTTCTTACAGGCATTGATAATATCTTTCGTCATAGAAGCCTCCATTCTATTGATAATCATTATCCTTTATACGGTATTTTACCACATTAGCAAGGCAACGTAAATGATCGTTTAACCCCATCTCATTCAACTAGCTTGAATCTCTTCATTTTCTTTTGACAGGGTTGTATATACTAATAACGCGCTAAGTATGATGCCACCACCAAGCATCTGAATCATATCCGGATATTCTTTGAATATCCAAGCCGCTAAAAGTATCGTCAGCACTGGTTCAAAGAGAACGGCTGTGGAGATAAATGCCGCTTTGACATATTTGAGTGCGTAAGAAAAAAGGCTGTGGCCCATCAGTGTCGGCACAATTGCCAGCAATATAAAGATGAGCCATTCTCTTCCTGTATGGTGAACCACATCCTCACCAGCCAAGAGCGAAACAAGGAGCAATATCATACTTGCCGACATATAAACAGTGAATGTGTATACCAATGTCGCCACTTCACGCCTAAGGTAGTTGCCAATCAATAAATAAACACCAATCAAAAATGCGCCTAAAAATGCCATCATGTTGCCAAACATTTCTCCCTGTTCCAAACGGCCTGTATGCATCGCCATGATGATACTGCCCACAATAGCAACAGCAATCATCATCAACTCCTGTTTTTTAAAACGCGCATTGAACAGTAGTGCCCCACCAGCAACAGTGAATATGGGACTCATCGTAATCAACACCATGGAATTGGCAATAGAAGTATGTGCCAAGGATATGAACCACGTGAAAAAGTGAAGTCCAAGAGCAATACCACTAACAGCCATCCATATCCAGGCTTTTTTACTAATACCAGTAACAAGTTTTCTGTTTTTGATTAATGGTACTAGAGTAATTAATGCTGATATGAACATCCTATAGAATGCATTATTAAGGGCTGTCGCTGTCGACAGCTTTACCAGTATCGCCGCGAAAGATATAGATAAGACCCCTAGCATAACCAGCAGTCTTGTCTTCAAAGTCGTATTCAAAAAGTACTCCTCCATGTCAAATTTATAATTATTCTATATACCACTGTTTTCTTTCAGCGTTATCCAAAATATACTTCTGACTAACCCCTTCCTGCTACATTAGTCAATATAATAATGCGAAGAACAGACTAATCATAGCTGCAATGGAAGGTGTAGCAAACCATCCTAAGAGCACATTCTTAAGCATTTTAACATTGATGGTATCTATGCCTGAGGTTAAACCTATCCCTATAACCGCACCAATAACCGCTTGGGAAGACGATACCGGTATTCCAATCAATGCGTATATATACACCGTCATCGAAGCACTTAGTACCACGATAAAACCTGCCATCTGCGACATAGGTACTAACCGTTCACCTACCGTCGACATAACCGGTTTGCTGTAGGTGAGAACCCCCAGTGCAATCGCCAAACCACCAATCACGACTGCTTGTGATTGTGTCAACAGATTCAGCCTGCCAGCGAAGATACCTGTGACATTGGCAACATTATTGGCACCAAGGGAAAAGGCACCAAAAGCTCCCGCAAGTATATAACCTGTTTTTATGAAGCCTTGATAAAAAGCATAATCTGTGAGACGGTCTTCAATGGTTGATTTTATAACTTTGTAGAATATGAATGCCAGTACCAAGCCGCCTACAGGTGTTAAGAACCAAGCACTAAAAAATTTCACCGTGGCACCAAAATCTGCTTGTCCAGAAAGGATACCACCTCCGATAATGGCACCAATGACAGCCTGTGATGTAGAGACCGGCAACCTAAGCACTGTCATGCCCGCAACCGTTAAGGCCGCCGAGAGCATAACAAAAAAAGCCCCCTGTGCCGTCGTTATTCCACCATCAAAAGCATAGTCACTTATATGCTCTATACCATTACCACCGTTGATCATCGCTCCAGCAACAACCCCTAAGGCCGTTATTATGGCTGCAGTCCAAAAACGAACAACTCTAGTCGCAACGGCCGTGCCGAAAATGTTGGCTGAATCATTGGCTCCAAGACCCCAGCCGAGAAATACGCCTCCAAGAATTAATGGACTTAACATAGATCATACCTTTCTAGCTAACATGACAATCTCAATCTCATCCGATATATCCTCTATCAAGTCTGCAATCTCACCTGTCATTTCAATAATTTTCTTTAACTGAAGCTTTTCTGCCAATGGCCATGATTCGTCAAATACTCTTTCCGTCAAATCATGTTGTAGATCATCCACTTCAGACTCTAAATGTTCAATTTCAGAAGTGACCTGGGTCATTTCTCTTTCGTTGTATCTATCCACAATATTTTTCACAATATCAATCAGAAGTGTCAATTGACGCTTAGTAACCCTAACCATAGCCAACATAGACTCATGACATATATCTGGCAGTGCCATACGCTGTATATATATTTCCTGGATGATATCCTCTGCAATATCAGCAATACCGTCAACAGACTCAATGACATGCATCACTGATTTTCTAGAATCCATAACTAAGCCACCCTCGAGCAATTGTCTTATGATCTGACGTCGTATCTTATCTGCATTGGATTCCAAGGCTCTCAATTCCTCGGTGTATACTGCTAACGCTTCTCTGTCACACCCACCTACGACAGCAATCATTGCCTCTTCAAATTTATCATAACAGGTTATAACTGCATCTGTATGATTGCCCACCAGCGTTCTTATTTTATCTGTTTTATGAAATAACATAGGTTCCTCCATTTTTCACGATAGAAACATCGATAATAATTGGTATTGTTCCTTTCTTGTATATTATAGCAATGAATTAGTCACGAGCAAACATAACCTTATATAATTCTAATGAAATTATTAAAAGTATTAAAAGCACTGCTAGAGTAGATATTAGATGAAATAACGAAAGGACCGCTTCCGTTTTCATGAAAGCAGTCCTAATTTGTAGCAGCAATATTGTTAACAATATTATGTGCTCGTATGTTACAAGCTTATGTTATCCGGTCAATCAAAAATCTTCTTAATGTCCTGTAAGTGATCTTTGTGGGCTACTAATAACTTGCCTTCCGATTTGACAACAACCAAATTCTCTACACCTATAAGAGCCACTTCATCATCTTCTAGATAGACAATATTGTTCTTTGAGTCAATCTCCTTGGCCTTAGCCTTACATACAATAGATCCATGACTATTCTTATCCATGACGTCTTCGAAAGCCGCAAAACTTCCAATGTCATTCCATCCGATATCACATGGGATTACTTTGATCTTGTCGGATTTCTCCATGATACCAAAATCGATGGAAATTCTATCAAACCGATCAAACAACATCCTCGTTGCGTTGGCCAATTCTTCCCCAGCCAACCCTTGTTCCACAGATAATTTTATCTCTTCTAATACTTTAAAATGATTCGGCAAATACTGCTCTATCTCATCCAGTATTGTCTGAATACTAAAAAGGAACATACCACTATTCCACAAAAAGTTACCACCAGCAACATAAGTCTTGGCCGTCTCATAGTCCGGCTTTTCACAGAATCTTTTAACCGTGGTCACAGTACCCAGGCTACTGCAATCTACCGCTTCAATGTAACCATAACCTGTCTCAGGACGTAATGGTTTTAACCCTAAAGTCACAATGGTTCCATTGTTTCTAGCCTCGTTCACACCAGTCTGAAGTACATTCAAGAATGTCTCCTGATCTGCAATCAGATGATCTGATGCCAACACGATCAATTCGGCTGATTCATACCTATGACTGATAAATGTTGCACCATATCCAACTGCTGCCGCTGTATCTTTAAAGGCAGGTTCAATGATAATATTATCTTCAGGTAACATAGGCAATTGCTCTTTGATGCCTTTAGCCTGCAAGATATTCGTCCCAATGAATATCTGTTCGGCAGGTATCATTGGCAATATTCGTTCCACCGTTTCGCGAATCATGGATTTCTCACTGAACAAACTCAATAATTGCTTAGGTCTTTCACTGGTCGACAAAGGCCAGAAACGCTGTCCCGATCCGCCAGCCATGATTAATGCACATATTTTTTTTGACATATATACTCTCCTTACAACCTTGTGTAAATACTCATTGGTTTATACTAACAAACCCTATATTTTCTGTCAATGACCCCTGTCTTAGTTATGGATAAAATATGATACTTACACAAAAAAAACTGGATTTATACCTCTTAAAGTATTATAATACCATGGGGACTTGACAGCTAAGTTCCCTAGGGAAAATGATTAAATTGATATGCAGGCATCAACTATTTTGGAGGATCAAATGGAAAACAACACAATCATCAAAGATACGACAGCCAATCCAGCACCACTTGGATTGTTCGCTTTCGGTATGACAACTGTCTTACTTAATCTTCATAATGCAGGATTCTATGGACTTGGGACCATGATTATGGCAATGGGTATATTCTACGGCGGTATAGCACAGGTCATTGCAGGTATTATGGAATGGAAAAAAGGCAACACATTCGGTACAGTCGCCTTTACATCCTATGGTTTCTTCTGGTTAACACTTGTAGGTATCTGGGTATTCCCTGGTATGGGCTTCGGGTCTGCACCAAGTGAAACAGCTTTGATTGCTTACTTTATTATGTGGGGACTTTTCACTGGTGGACTTTTTATCGGTACACTTCAGGGGGATCTTGCTCACAAAACAATCTTCGGTTCATTGACTGTCCTATTCTTCTTACTAGCAATTAGAGACATCACCGGATCTGCTGTTATAGGTACGATTACAGGATTCGAAGGTATCTTCTGTGGTGCATCTGCCATATATACTGGTCTCGCACTGGTACTCAATGAAAAATTTGGCAAAACTGTGTTGCCACTTGGCTAAATTCAAGACGACTATGATGTCACTATAATAAAAGGACTGAATCAGTACTCAAACTGATTCAGTCCTTTTTTGTTTCAACCTTTATACTATACTTCTTCCGTTTTAAAACCGCTCATACTTTCATTCAGTGTTTGGATAACCATGCTAAGATTATTAGCCATCTCCATAAGCTCCATAGAAGAGGTTGTTTGTTGCTCCACAGTAGCTAATACCTGTTCAATTGCTGCTGCTGACTCTTCTGCGACACTTGCAATGGACGATGTTGCATCAATTGCCTGGTGCTGGGTCGCTTCAAGTCCTGCCAGCATTTCCTGTACACGGTTGATCTCTGCACTAATACCATCCATATCTTTTGCAATGGCTTCAAACTTTTCTCCTGTCGCTTGAACGGCAGTCTCCTGTCTAACAAAAATCTGTGCACCGTTGTTCAGCTTTTTCTCAGTATCTGTTGTTGCCTTGTAGATACCATTGACAATGTTGGAAATATTTCCTGTCGCTTCTGTTGACTGTTCAGCCAGCTTTCTAACCTCATCAGCCACAACGGCGAATCCCTTACCTGCATCACCGGCTCTGGCTGCTTCTATGGCCGCATTCAAAGCCAGTAGGTTAGTTTGATCACTGATACCTGCAATAAGATCAACAATGGAAAGGATGCTGCCAAACTCCTGTACCAAAGCTTGTAGATCCGTACGGATTGTCTCTGTCAAAGCAATGGTATCACTCGTTGCATGATTCAATTCTTCTATCGTCACCATTGCCTGTCCACTGACGTCTTTCGCTCTTACTGTTGCATCGGCCACAGAAGCAAATGTGCTGTCTGTCTCACCGATTTTCTCAGAAAGTTCTGTAATGATACCACTTGCCTTCTCCGCGTCTCCAACCTGAGATTGGGCACCCTCCGCTATAGATTCTACAGCTTCAATGATCTCCTTAGCACTCTCTGATGAGGAACCGGCGATCTTTTGAAGGTCGCTGACATCGGCTGTTACAGCACTGGATATGAGTCCGGCATCCTTAATAAGACTTGACATATTCATTGACATCTCATTAAAACTTGATGAAAGCTGTCCGATTTCAAACTTGCCTGTAATATTGGATTTTACCGTCAAGTCCCCTTGTTCCATCTTTTTGAGTAAGTCTCTTATATACTTGATTGGGGATGTAATGGATACTGCGATGAAGAATCCTGCAATTACCGCAACAATCACTGCAATCACAATGGCCGTCATTGCTATTGAGTTAATCTTACTCACTCCAGTATAGATGAATCTTGTTGGTATTGCTTGTACCATTAACCATCCATTATCCATATGACTGTAAGTGACCAGATGTTCTTCTACAAAGCCAGTCTCTGTAACATACCCACCTTCAACCTCATCACCTTCAACAAGCATTGCTTCTGACATAGTACTAAAGCTTTCCAACACTTTGCCATTCAGGTATGTATGATTGCTGGCAATAACTTGCCCATTGGTATCCACCATCATGTATTGAATCTGAATATCTCTTAGGTCGTCTTCATTATAGTTAAGCTCTTCCATATAAACTGGGTCATTAACCTTATCATAGTTAACACCAAGCACTTGGAACTCTTCGACAAAATACTCTTTGTCTAACTCAACCAATAAGGCACCTAATTCACTTATAGCAGACCGAACATTTCTTATGTAAAAAATCTTATCCTTATCATAGGCGTCATAATACCACATGGCATTAGCACGATTATCCTGAAGATAATTGAAATGCTCTCCTGAGAAAAAAGCGTCAATAAAACCATCGGCCTCATAAGTATCATCACTATTATAAGCAATGATCTCATTATTCTTAATAAAAACCATGTTGTCTATATAACTGTTGGAAGATTGGACCGATCCAAAAACAGGATCAATGAATTCCTGTCTATCTCTAGACATATAGTACAAATTCTCATAATCTGAGATATCTTTTGCTACAACCTCAAGCATATCAAAGTCAGTAACCATGATGTTTGTCGTTGAATGAAGGGTTGCCATACGCATATCCATATTTTTCGCGATCTCTGTGGTCTTTGTTTCATTGGCATCCTTGACCTCAGAGAGTACACTATTGCTAGCTGCAGATGACACCAATAAGCCTACAAGAATTACCGGCAATGCCCCAATAACAAAGTGAGATAAGATCAACTTAGCAAAAATTGAAGATCGTTCCTTACGAATTCGTGAAGATTGTCCCACTTTTACCTTCATCTTTTGAGTTCCCTGTTTTTTTTCTTTTGTTCTTTTTGCTTTCCTTCTTTTGAATAACTTCATACATTAAGCCCTTTCACATGTCCCCTTGATGCAGTTACTTATGATGATAAACAACCACTCATCTTTATAGCCTCCTACTATTATATACGCTGAACATGGTCAATGCACGTCATTTCTATGAAATCAAGGGATTTTGACTAATAGCCACAAAAATCAGCATGCTCATATAGTGATATTGACGTTTGTAGTATGATCGTTTAATTTCACTTTACTTCATTTGTATGAACAATGGCATAATTCGTTCTAAGCTATTATAATACTAAAAAAACCTCGGAATAAATTCCGAGGTTTTGAATACGTAATAATTAACGTTTTGAGAACTGTGGTGCACGACGTGCAGCTTTAAGACCGTATTTCTTACGCTCTTTCATTCTTGGATCACGAGTAAGGAATCCTGCTTTTTTGAGGTCTCCTCTGTAATCTGGATCTGCTTCAAGAAGTGCTCTTGAGATACCATGTCTGATAGCACCGGCTTGACCAGTGAATCCACCACCATGTACGTTGACTTTAATGTCAAATTTATCTGCAGTCTCTGTAAGAACAAGTGGTTGTCTTACGATAACTTTGAGTGTTTCAAGACCGAAAAACTCATCGATGTCTCTTTTATTGATTGTAATCTTACCGCTGCCTGGTACAAGATATACTCTAGCAACGCTGCTTTTTCTACGACCTGTTCCGTAGTATTTTACTTCTGCCACTGTGGTTCCTCCTTCCGGTTCCTTAGATGTTCAGCTCTAATACTTCTGGCTTCTGTGCCTCGTGGTTATGTACCTCACCTCTGTAGACACGAAGTTTTTTAAGCATCGCTCTACCAAGCTTGTTCTTTGGAAGCATACCTTTAACGGCATGAGTCACAACAAGTTCAGGCTTGTTCTTCATCATATCTTTGTACTTAGTTTCTTTAAGTCCACCGATATGACCGCTGTAAGTTCTGTAGTATTTTTGCTCCAACTTCTTACCGGTAAGTACCACTTTTTCTGCGTTGACGATGATGACGAAGTCACCTGTATCAACGTGTGGTGTGTAGATTGGCTTGGTCTTTCCACTAAGAACTTTTGCAACTTCAGATGCAAGTCTTCCGAGTGTCTTACCCTCAGCATCAACCACATACCATTTGCGTTCAACTGTTGCGTTGTTTGGCATGAAAGTTTTCATGGGTTAATCCTCCTATAGGTGTTGTTTTGGTGATATTGCCTTCATCGTTTCGCCTTGGCCAAACGAAAAGGTCTTCCTGTTACTTCAGCCTGGAAACTATCACTTACCTCCAGGTCTTGATCCTGAAATGTTATGGTAAAACGCCATCTCACCAACAATATCAGGGCTAGGAATCCACGATTACACCCACTATAGGGTCTAAGCTGTAAACTCAAGCTTTTACATTATAGTATGCACAAGGTACAAAGTCAAGGATTATTTTTAATCGCCAATGGACTTTTTTTCAAGCCATGATGCCACATAAGCCGTTAACGGTATGCATAGAATTAGCCCGATTGTACCTCCAACAGCACGAACAATCTCTGTCGCAACAGCATCCATATTAATGATGTCAAAATATGGGATACCATTCATAAAGAACACCAGTATTAGGAATATAGATGTTCCCACATAAGCAAGAATCAACGTATTTGCCATAGTTCCCATGATATCTCTGCCAATGTTCATACCTGCTTTGAACAGATCCTTTCTTAACATAAAAGGATTTGCCGTTGTTATTTCGTTGATTGACGATGCAATGGAGATGCACACATCCATAACCGCCCCCAAAGTCCCTAACAAAATACTCGCAAATAAAATTTTGGAAAAATCAAACTCTATATGCCCTTGAGAGAACATCAACATTTGAGCCTCTTGGGTTCCCAATCCAGTCAAGACAGCATATTTTGATATAATAACGGATACGACGCCTGATATGATGACACCGCCCAATGTGCCAATAGTCGCTGATACAGCTTTTGTATTGAACCCCGCCACAAGAAACATTGTCACTATCGCTACAATAAAACAGACAATCATCGAAAGGAAAATCGGATCACCACCCCGTGCAATACCTATAAGCATGTAATAAACCCCCACCAACGTGAGTGCCAGGGTAATCAACGTTCGCACACCTTCCCATCCACCGACAATGACCATCAATATAAAGAACATAGCAATCAGCATATATAGATATATATCACGTCTGTATCTATAGACAAAGCCATGGCTAATATTCCCATCTTCATCGTATTCCATCATGACATAGATCTGTCTGTTTTCAACCAATTCTATATCATAGGCCAGTACCTGATCCATGGTATTGATAACGTTGACCGTTTGACCTTTATAGGGGCCCTTGAGCAAGACAACGTCTGCTTCCTGTATTCGTTGCTCATAATCCCCTCCCGATGTGTCAAGAGCACTGATTTCATCTTTAGTGATCTCAACAATTTTCCCAGGATAGATATCCTTATCCACAACCGCCTCAATTTCGCCAACACATCCGCTCAAGACACTCAACAGAACTAATAGCAGAACCCCTGTCCACGTAAGTTTCTTCATACTCTGTCCTTCTCTTTCTCATCCATATAGTCTATTTCCAGTAATGTCAACCCATGGGCCGGTGCTGTATGACCCGCTAGTGCCCTGTTACGTTCGGACAAACTGCATTCTATGGTGCCTTGATCTATTTTTCCAACACCTACATCCAAAAGGGTTCCTACCATTATACGTACCATGTTATACAAAAAGCCATTGCCACAAACCCTTACAGATAACATATCCGGTCTCACTTCCGTGATATCAACCCAATATATTGTCCGTATCGTATCTTCTGTTGATTTTCCTGAGGATGAATAACTTTCAAAATCATGGGTACCAACATACTTAGCTGCCGCCTCTTTCATGGCCCCTATGTCTAACTGTCGTTTAAAATGATAACTATCTTTCTTGTCCTGTGGAAATTGAATAGCACCGTTAAATATTTTATACTCATAGGTCTTATGATGGTTACAGTACCTTGGGTGCCATAAGTCCGCTACAGGTTGCGCGTCAACAATCACGATATCATCTGGCAACCTGACGTTCATAGCCATCGGAACCTTCCTAGCCGGTATGTCTTTGCTCCCTTTAAGAACAACCACCTGTCCTTTGGCATGAACCCCCGAATCCGTTCTACTTGCGCCAGTCACTGTAACGTCTTCACCGAAAAGGCTTATGCCTGCCTTCATCAGCTCCCCTTGAATGGTAGGTCCGTTAGGTTGTACCTGAAATCCACAATATTCTGTGCCTATATAGGCAACTGTCAATTTATATGAAGGCATTGCTACTCCAATTCGTGTCATGCTGTGAGTTGTCCCAGAATAATCATCACGCCCAAATAAGCAGAAGCAATGGCAAAAGCGGCGATATCATTTTTATTGTAAATCAATTGTTTCATTCTTGTTCTTCCATTGCCTCCCTGATAGCACCTTGCCTCCATAGCCATTGCCAAATCATCCGCTCGTCTGAAGGAAGAAATGAAAAGAGGTACAAGCAATGGCACCATGTTTCTTGCTTTCTTAATAATGCCACCTGATTCAAAATCAGCGCCACGAGCCATCTGTGCTTTCATAATCTTATCTGTTTCTTCCAGAAGAATTGGAATAAAACGCAATGCAATTGTCATCATCATCGCAATCTCATGAGCAGGTACTTTGACTTTTTCTAAAGGTTTCAGCAACGTTTCTATACCATCTGTCAACTGTATGGGCGAAGTAGTAAGGGTCAGCAAGGAGGAACCCACAATCAATAGTATTAAGCGTACCCCCATGAATACAGCTGTTCTCAATCCTTCCAGCGTCACTGTAAAGCGCCCTATAGCAACAAGCACCGTCTCTCCTGGTGTAAAGAACAAATTCAATAGAACCGTCAGAAAGATAATGATAAAAATAGACTTTAGTCCTTTAAGCACATATGAGACAGGTACTTTTGAAGTCAATATTAAAAAAAACAATGATAGAAAAGCCGCCATATAAATGTATAGGGATTGATTAACGAACAGAGATATAATAAATATGAAAACGCCTATAATTTTTGTTCTTGGGTCAAGTCTATGGAGCAATGAGTCCACCGGATAAAATTGACCAATTGTGATGTCTCTAATCATTGATGACCCCCCCCATATTAAAGTACCTCAAGATTGCCAACTTCGCCTCTTCTACTGTAATGATATCTTCGCCAAGTTCTATGCCCTCCTCTTTCAGAGCACGCATCAAATAAGCCGTCTGCGGTACAGCCAACCCCATGGACTCAAGTGTTTCAACATGGCGAAACACTTCTTTCACCGAACCATCCAAGGCCACTTTACTTTTTTCCATTACAATGACACGGTCAACATATCTTGCAATATCTTCCATGCTATGAGATACCAATATAATTGTAATACCTAATTGTTTATGAAGCTTGCTTACCTCGTCTAAGACTTCATCACGTCCTCTAGGATCCAATCCAGCAGTAGGCTCGTCAAGAATCAGCACGTCTGGCTTCATTGCAAGGACACCCGCAATAGCAACCCTTTTTTTCTGACCGCCCGATAAATCGAACGGAGAGGATTCATACATTTCCTTATCGATGCCAACGATATCCAATGCCCATTTAACGCGCTCATCAACTTCCTTCTTTGCAAGTCCCATATTGGTAGGTCCGAAAGCGACATCTTTATAAATAGACATCTCAAAAAGTTGGTGTTCCGGATACTGAAAAACCAAACCAACCTTCTGACGTATATCTTTTAGTTTGACGTCTGTGCCAAATATGCCATTACCGTCAATATAGACTTGCCCCTTAGTAGGTGTAAGCAATCCGTTAATCTGTTGAATCAACGTTGATTTTCCAGAGCCAGTATGACCAATCATACCAACGAATTCTCCTGAATTGATCGTGAGATTTATATCATCAAGAGCCTTCTTTTCAAAGGCTGTACGTTCTCCATATATATAACTTAGATTCTCTATCTTAATTGACATATCGCTTGTACCATCTCTTCTATCGTTAGTATGTCAGGCTTCAGTTTAACCCCTGATTGAATAAGTGCATGTGCCAACTCAGTCACTTCTGGCACATCTAATCCCAAGGCCTTCATTTGATCAACATGAGAAAAGACAAATTTCGGATGTCCGTCCAGAACAATATTGCCCTCTTCCATAACGAATATATGATCTGCCATAGCTGCTTCTTCCATGAAATGCGTTATGAGAATAATGGTGATTCCATCGGCGTTCAACTTCTCAACCGTATCAAGAACTTCTTTACGTCCTGAAGGATCCAACATTGCTGTCGGTTCGTCAAGAACAATACAATCCGGACGCATGGCTAGAACACCTGCAATTGCAACTCTTTGCTTTTGACCGCCAGATAACTTATAGGGTGAATGACCTGCATATTCAGTCATCTCCACTACTTCTAACGCAGCATCGACACGATCTCGAATCTTATTGGATGGTACACCAAGGTTTTCAGGTCCAAATGCAACATCTTCCTCGACGATACTGGCAATAATCTGATTATCCGGATTCTGAAAGACCATGCCGGCGCTTTGTCGTATAGACCATAAATTATTATCCTCATGAGCATCAAAGCCATTGATGAAAAGTGTTCCCTCTTTTGGCTTTAATAAAGCATTAAGATGTTTGGCCAAGGTCGATTTGCCTGACCCATTGTGCCCAAGAATCGCTATGAAATCACCTTTAGAGACTTCTAAATCCACATCATTCAAGGCTCTATGAACAGACTCAACGTCACCATGTTCATTATGTTGTCTGTATTCGAATACCAGATTATTTGCTCTAATCATTTCCATCGTAAAGCTCCTATCCCTTATAACGCTAAAAGCTATTATAATACAAAAAGAGGTTAAGTGCCAGCACTTAACCCCTTCATTATAATCATAATGGATTATACAAGTTCAATAATAACTTCTTCTGCAGCATCACCTTTACGTGGGCCGATCTTAATGATTCTAGTGTAACCACCGTTACGATCAGCGTACTTAGGTGCAATCTCATCAAAAAGCTTCTGAGAAAGATCGACTTTCTTAGTGTTCGCTTTTTTACCAGCAGCATCTGCAGGTACTTCAGTCACAGGATAAACAACCTTAAGGATCTCTCTTCTAGCGTAAAGTCTAGTAGGGCTGTCTTTCTTGATCACTTTTTCAATTTCTTCAAATTGAGTTACTTTTTTACCATCAACAACTTCTTTGACTCTTTTGCCATCAGCTGTTTTTTTAGCCACTTTTTGAGTGACAGTAACTTCTTCGAAATTATCTTTTTCTTTAACAGCAAGTGTAATCAGCTTTTCAGCGATTTTACGAACTTCTTTAGCTTTTTGCTCAGTCGTTCTGATCTTACCGTGGTACAACAAGTTTGTTACTTGATTTCTAAGCAATGCTTTTCTCTGGGAAGATGTTCTTCCGAGTTTTCTATAACCAGGCATTGTTCAGCCTCCTTTTCCATATTATTGATGATGGATGTCGGTAAATCTTAGACACCGACATCATCAATCATTTCATAACAGCGTTGTAGTTCAGTACGCTGCTCCCTGCTTATTCTTCACTAGGCTTAAGTACAAGACCTAACTCTTGAAGTTTAGCGAGGACTTCTTCTAATGACTTACGTCCTAAGTTTCTAACCTTCATCATATCTTCTGAAGTTCTGTTAGTCAGTTCTTCAACAGTATTGATACCGGCACGCTTCAGACAGTTGTAAGATCTAACGGACAATTCAAGTTCATCGATACTCATTTCGAGCACCTTTTCCTTTTCATTGTCTTCCTTCTCAACCATAACCTCAGCGTTTTTAGCGTTCTCAGACAAATCAATAAATAGATTCAAATGCTCGCTAAGAACTTTGGCCGCCAAACTTACAGCCTCATCTGGAGATAATGTTCCATCTGTCCAGACTTCCAAAGTAAGTTTGTCATAGTCAGTAACGTTACCAACACGCGTGTTTTCCACCTTAAGGTTGACACGTTCTACTGGTGTGTAGATGGAGTCAATTGGAATCACAGCAATAGGCTGGTCTTCTGTTTTGTTCTTATCCGCTGAAACGTAGCCACGGCCTTTAGTGATTGTCAGCTCAACGAACAATTTGCTATCCGGACCACCACTAAGCGTAGCGATTGTTTGATCAAGATTGATAATCTCAATATCTGGATCAGCTTGGATATCAGCACCAGTGACAACACCTTCACCTTCAAATTCTATGTAGGCAATCTTAGGCTCATTGCTGTCACTATTGTTACGAATAGCTAACTTCTTAATATTAAGAATAATCTCTGTTACATCTTCTTTTACACCAGGTATAGTACTGAATTCATGCAGCACACCCTCAATCTTGATGCTACTAACTGAAGCACCTGGAAGGGAGGACAACATGATTCTTCTTAGTGAGTTGCCAAGGGTCGTACCATAACCGCGTTCTAAAGGCTCAATAACAAATGATCCGAATTTATTGTCTTCTGAAATAGTTTCAATGTCAATTCTTGGTTTCTCGAAATCAAACACTTACAAGACCCTCCTTTAAGTATTGGTGTCGCGTTGCATCTGTCCAAAACAATCGATATAGATATTCTATACAGATTACTTGGAGTAAAGCTCGACGATGAGTGTTTCTTCCACTGGAATCTGGATCATCTCTCTTGATGGCTTCTCAGAAACTTTAACTGTGAAATTCTCAAGGTCTGCATCCAACCACTCAGGAACTGCTCTTGAAGCTGTTGTTTCGATGATTGTCTTGATTCCATCAAGACTTTGTGATTTTTCTTTAACAGTAATCACATCACCAACTTTAACTTGGTAAGAAGGAATATTAACTTTCTTACCGTTAACAAGTACGTGGTTATGACGTACAATTTGTCTTGCTTCTGTTCTTGAACGTCCAAGACCTGCTCTGTAAGCAACATTGTCAAGTCTCATTTCAAGAAGTACAAGCAGGTTTTCACCAGTGATGCCTTTTTGGTGAGCTGCTTTATCATAATAATTTCTGAATTGTGTCTCAAGAACCCCATAGATTCTTTTCGCTTTTTGCTTAGTACGAAGCTGTAGACCGTACTCAGAAATTTTTGCTCTTCTGTTACCGTGTTGACCTGGCGCGTATGGTCTACGCTCCATTGCACATTTCGCTGAATAACATCTTTCGCCCTTGAGAAAAAGCTTATCGCCTTCTCTACGGCAAAGTCTACATACAGCACCTGTATATCTAGCCATATCTATCTACACCTCCATTAGACTCTTCTGCGTTTTGGTGGACGACAGCCATTGTGTGGCACTGGCGTCACATCTTTGATGCTTGTTACGTTAAGGCCTGCTGCCTGAAGGGCACGAATTGCCGCTTCTCTGCCTGAACCAGGTCCTTTAACCATAACTTCTACCGTCTTAAGTCCATGGATGATGGCTGCTTTAGCTGCTGTTTCTGCAGCTTGCTGTGCAGCATATGGTGTGTTCTTTCTTGAACCTCTGAAACCAAGACCACCGGCACTTGCCCAAGATAATGTATTACCCTGTGCATCTGTTAATGTTACGATTGTATTGTTAAATGTTGATTGAATGTGTGCTTGACCACGTTCAACATGCTTTTTAACACGCTTTTTCGTATTTTTTTTGGCTACTTTCTTTGCCATTGCACAAAACCTCCTTACGATCTATTATTTTTTCTTGTTCGCTACCGTTCTCTTAGGACCTTTACGGGTACGGGCGTTCGTCTTAGTCTTTTGACCTCTTACAGGAAGACCTCTTCTGTGACGGATACCTCTGTAACAACCGATTTCCATGAGACGTTTGATGTTAAGTGCAATCTCTCTTCTAAGATCACCTTCAACCTGACAAGTACGATCAATAATATCACGCAATGTTCCGACTTCTTCATCAGTAAGATCTCTGATTCTTGTTTCATCGCTGATTCCAGCTTCTTTTACAATTTTCTGCGCTGTCACTCTACCGATACCATAGATATAGGTAAGACCGATTTCAACACGCTTTTCTCTTGGTAAGTCAACACCAGCTATACGAGCCATGCTTTCCTTGCACCTCCGTTTGAAATAAAATGTGAGTGCTCTTTCGTATCCTTTATAAAACGCAACTCCTGCTCTAAAAGGTCAAAAGAATCTCTTCTCAATAGTGTAGCCACCTAGTACCGTCGCTTCCTTCCAGCAACACCCTTAAGGCATATGATGCTGTTTACACAACCTGTTCTGGTGGTTCACCTGCAACAATATGAAATTATAGCTTTTCATCGCTCCGTGGTCCAAAAGTCAACATGACTTGCCTTGTAAAAGCATGCCAAGATAAGCTGGCATTTCGCACCACAAGTGGTTATTATATAATACCTGCATACGAATTGCAAGCACTATTTACACGCCTAACCTAACGGCTATCAGCCTTGCTTTTGCTTGTGCTTAGGATTTTCGCAAATCACTCTCAAGCTACCTTTTCTCTTGATAACTTTGCACTTTTCGCAAATAGGCTTTACAGAAGCTCTTACTTTCATAGTTTCTCTCCTTTCAGCGTTTTGTTACGACCGCATTCAAAGAACGCAGTCCACTAAACAATATACTATCTTGAAAGCAAAATGTCAACATATTTTTACAATTAAATAAATTGACCTTTATGCTTACTTATCTCTCCATATAATACGACCTTTAGTCAAATCATAAGGTGACATTTCCACGGTAACTTTATCTCCTGGCAAAATGCGAATGTAGTGCATTCTTAACTTACCGGAGATATGTGCTAAAATAACATGTCCATTTTCGAGTTCAACCTGGAACATTGCATTAGGCAGTTTTTCTTTTACTCTTCCTTCTACTTCTATTACATCTTTCTTAGCCATTTCAGCCTCCTATAATCATATGATTGTATTATCGATTCATTGTCCACAAAGTCTATTTTTCTTCGAGAAATTGCTTCAAACTTTTTCTAATCTCTGCATTAGAGATTTTTTCTTCTTGAATCAGTTTTTCAGCAATGTCCTCAATGACTTCATGAGTGATCTGGACATGTTTCTTTTTTTTCTTCTTTGGCGCTTCCAATCGTCTCGTCTCACCATCAACCAACCATAGGTAGTCCTCATTGTAATCTACAACAAGAAAGTACTTCCCACTTTCGCGTCCTGCAAGAGATTTAACTATTTGACCTTTTTCATAATCAATCATTGGAATCACCTGACCGTTCAAGTACTGTTAAAAGCTCATGCCCTGTCTCAGTAATCACTATCGTATTCTCATAATGGGCTGATAACGACCCATCAAAAGTCACCACTGTCCATTCATCAGCCAACACCCTGACATCAAATCGACCAGCATTAACCATCGGTTCTATAGCCAAAGTCATACCTGGTTTCAATTTCGGACCTCTGCCTGCCGGTTTGTAATTCGGCACTTGAGGATCCTCATGCAGATCTTTGCCTATGCCATGTCCCACCAAATCACGTACAACGGAATAACCGTTTTTCTCAACGTATTTCTGAATTGCTTCTGAAATTTGATGTAGGTGACATCCAGGCTTAGCATACTTCATGCCTTCAAAGAAGCTTTCTTCTGTAACTCTAACCAAACGCTTTGCATCCTCATCAGCTTCGCCAACGGCATAACTTCTCGCTGCATCACCATGATATCCTTTGTAATAGGCACCGATATCTATACTCACAACATCGCCTTCTTGTATAACCTCTTTTTCACTTGGAATCCCATGAACCACCTTGTCATTGACGCTGGCACAGATGGAAGCAGGATATCCGTGATAATTCAGGAACGAAGGTGTGGCACCTTGACTTTCAATATATTGTTTAGCTAGCTGATCTAGTTCGTATGTAGAGACACCCGGCTTGATAACCTCTGACAACATATGATGTGTCCTGGCAACAATCTGGTTCGCCTCTCGCATAACCTCTAATTCAGCACCACTCTTAATGCTTATCGACATACACTACACACCTATAATCTCGTTGATCTGACCAAAGATAACATCAATATCCTGTGTACCATCCACAGTCTTAAGGATGCCTTTTTCTTTATAATAATCAATCAACGGTTGTGTTTGTTCATGGTAAACGCCTAGACGTTTCTGTACTGTTTCCGGTTGATCATCATCTCTAAGAATCAGCTCACCACCGCAGGCATCGCATACGCCTTCAACTTTTGTTGGTATGTATTTGATATGATAAGTGCCACCACATGCAACACATGCTCTTCTGCCACTCATACGATTAACAATCACCTCATCAGCAACGTCCACATCTATGGCAAAATCCATTTTTTGTTCCATGGCATTCAAGGCGTTGTCTAATGCTTCTGCTTGCGGAATTGTTCTTGGAAACCCATCCAGTACAAAACCTTCTGCACAATCATCTTGGACAATTCTGTCTGCAACCAAATCAACAACCAGTTCATCTGGCACAAGTAGACCTTTGTCCATATAACCCTTCGCCTTAACTCCAAGTTCCGTTTCATTCTTGATATTAGCTCTGAAAATATCACCAGTAGAAATATGTGGTATTTCATATTTGGCTGATAACTTTTTAGCCTGCGTACCTTTTCCGGCCCCTGGAGCACCCAGCATTATAATCTTCATCAAATACCTCCTTAGGTCAATCCGCAAACGCGAATTTATATATACTCTAGCAAATATTTTTGATTAACCACGAAGAACACGAAGACCATACGAAACACTTTAGTCCATTCTCAGTAAACTGATAAAGTCCTCTCTGCATCGCATAATCTTTGTGCTCTTAATGGATGATCTTCTATTTATTAACCCAAAAATCCTTTATAGTGTCTCATAACAAGCTGTGACTGCAATTGTTTCATCGTCTCAGTAGCTACACCCGCAACGATAATCAGGGATGTACCTCCGAATGAGAAACCTATGTTCATTGCATTAGATGCAATGATTGGTGCAATCGCAATAAGTGCCAGCATGAAGCCGCCAATGAATACAAGTCTTGATAATACCTTTGACAGATATTCAACAGTTGGCTTACCAGGTCGGATACCCGGGATAAAACCACCATTCTTCTTCATATTATTAGATACGTCATAAGGATTGAATGTAATTGCAGTATAGAAATAAGCAAATCCAATAATCAATATGAAGTAAAATATACCACCTGATAGACTGCTGATTGAAAGGAAATCAATAACTGATCGCCACCAACCTGTAGCACTACTTGTGAAGAATGATGTAACAGTTCCTGGGAACTGAAGCAGCGATGAAGCAAAGATTACCGGAATAACCCCCGCCATATTTACCCTCATAGGGATATGTGTTGATTGACCACCGTATACTTTACGGCCTTGTACACGCTTAGCGTATTGTACAGCTACACGTCTTTCTCCAAGTTGGATAAGAACGATGAAACCAATCAAGACAATCATGAAAATAATAACGCCGACGACAACAAGGTATTCACCGTTTTGAAGACGTGTCCACAAAGCTGATACCCCATCATCCAGTTGAGAAAGAATATTGATACTGATAATCAGAGATATACCATTACCAATCCCTCTCTCTGTGATTCTCTCACCACACCACATCAGGAATGCCGTACCAGCTGTCATAGTAACAACAGCCAAAATAGCGCTCAAAACGAAAGTATTGGTGTTATATGATACAAAATAGGTCCTGAATCCAATAACAATTGCTGTTGCTTGGATAATAGCAAAGACCACTGTCAGATAACGGGAAATCTTCGCAATTTTCTTCCTGCCTTCCTGTCCCTCTTTTTGCATCTCTTCAAGAGCAGGAACAGCAATTGTCAGCAGGTTCATAATAATGGAAGAGTTAACGTATGGTACGATTCCTAAAGCAAAGATGGTCATGTTCTTGAACGCGCCACCTGAAAATGCATCATACATACCCAACAACCCATCGCTGTTAGCATCAAAAAGTGATAACAGTTCGGAACTGTCAACCCCAGGTAATGGGATTGACGCACCGGAACGTACTGCGAAAAGCATGAAAAATGTAAATAAAAGCTTATTGCGTAAGTCTTCTACTTTTAAAGCATCGCGAAGCGTTGTGAACACTTAGATCACCTCAGCTTTCCCACCTGCAGCTTCAATCTTCTCCACAGCTGATTTACTAAAAGCATTTACTTGTACAGTGAGTTTCTTAGTAAGTTCGCCGTTTCCGAGAATCTTAACGCCATCACGTGGGTTGTTAACAAGACCCTTCTCTTGCAGCTTTTCAATGGTTACGACTGATCCAGCTCTAAATGTATTGAGACTCTCCACGCTTACCGTGATAATTTCCTTGCTGTTACGACAAGTAAATCCACGTTTTGGAAGACGTCTGTATAAAGGCATTTGTCCACCTTCGAAGCCGATTCTTACGCCACCGCCTGAACGGGAGTTCTGACCATCACGACCACGACCGGCAAATTTTCCGTTACCGGAACCATGTCCTCTACCTTTTACGAATTTTTTCTTTTTTGCACCTACATTAGGTTTCAAATCTGTTAAATTCACGTCGGTTACACCTCCTTATTGTAATTAAGCCGATTAAATTTCTTCTACTGTGATGAGGTGTTTGATCTTATGGATCATTCCTCTGATTGCCGCATTGTCTTTCTGCTCTACAGTTTTGTTGAGTTTTGTAAGACCAAGGGCTTCAGCAGTAGCTTTGTTCTTTGGCTTAGCGCCAATTGTTGATTTAACCAAAGTAATCTTCAACATTTTCTCTGCCATGATGAGTCCCTCCTATCCTAAGATCTCTTCTACTGATTTACCACGAAGCTTAGCGACATCTTCAGGTTTCTTAAGTTCACTAAGACCTTTGATTGTTGCAGCAACAAGGTTTGCTTTATTGTTGGAACCAAGAGATTTCGTTCTAATATTCTTGATACCTGCAAGCTCAAGAACAGCACGCGCTGGGCCACCAGCGATAACTCCTGTACCTTCTGGTGCTCTCTTCAAAAGAATTGAAGCGCTACCAAAGTTACCCAACCAATCATGAGTGATACTATTGTTTTCATCCATAGGTACTGTGATCATTTTCTTCTTAGCATCTTCGATACCTTTACGGATGGCTTCTGGAATCTCAATCGCCTTACCCATACCGGCACCTACGTGTCCGTTTTCATCACCAACAACGACAACCGCTGCGAATCTGAAATTACGACCACCTTTAACAACTTTAGTTACACGTCTGATGGTAACGACTTTTTCAGTAAGTTCCATACCATTGACATCTATCTTGTTACGAATCATAGTCGACCTCCTTATTAGAATTTCAGACCAGCTTCTCTGGCCGCGTCTGCAAGCGCTTGGACTTTACCATGGTAAATGTAACCGCCACGGTCGAATACTACTGTATCCACACCTTTGTCAAGTGCTTTCTTTGCTACTGCTTCACCTACTGCAGCTGCAGCAGCAACGTCATTAGTTTGTTCCAAAGAATCTTTAATCGCTTTTTCTACAGTTGAAGCTGCAACGATAGTGTGACCTTTGACATCATCAATGACTTGAGCGTATATGTGATTATTTGATCTGTATACAGCAAGACGTGGTCTTTCTGTTGTACCAGAAATCTTATTTCTAAGCTTTTTGTGTTTTTTAACACGTACAGCTTGACGAGATACTTTCTTAATCATGTGGTTTTCACCCCTTTGTTCAGTTCGAATTTCAACTGCCTCACCAGTAACAACCCTCTGTTTATTACTGGTGCCAGCAGTTCAGGTTTACATTTTTGACTCTTACGTCTAGGAATATTAAGCTTTACCAGCTTTACCTTCTTTACGACGGATAACTTCATCAACGTACTTAACACCCTTACCTTTGTATGGCTCTGGTGGTCTCTTGAATCTGATTTCCGCAGCATATTGACCGACTCTGTCTTTCTCAATACCACGGATGATGATTTTGTTACCTTCAACAACAGACTCAACGCCCTCAGGGTCTTCCATGATAACAGGGTGTGAGTAACCTAAACTGAGGTCTAGGGTCTTACCATTTTTAGCCGCTCTATAACCAACACCATTGATTTCAAGTTGCTTTTCGTAACCTTTCGTTACACCTTCAACCATATTAAAAATCAAAGTTCTAGTAAGACCGTGAAGTGATTTCATTTTTTTAAGATCACTTGGTCTTGTAACTGCTATTTCTTCTCCTTCAATAGAGATGTTCATCTCTTGAGGGAGTTGTTTCTCGATTGTACCTTTTGGGCCTTTGACAGTAACGAAGTTCTCTTCTGTTACTTTAATCTCAACACCAGCCGGCACAGTAATTGGCATTTTACCAATACGTGACATATTGTCTTCCTCCTAACGGTTAAATTGAAACAGCTACCTGGTCGACTTTTCATACCGCTCCCATCGGGAACCTAAGGTATGAAATCGGCCCTCGTGTAACTATCTTTTCACCCAATTGGCTCATCTTTAACAAGACTACCACAGAATGAATATTAATGCTATAAATATTGACTGGATAGTCGTTATTACCAGATGAATGCGATGACTTCGCCACCAACTTGAAGCTTACGAGCTTGTTTGTCAGTGATAACACCTTGATTGGTAGAAATAATCGCTGTACCAAGTCCACCGAGAACTGATGGCAATTCATCTTTACCAGCGTAAACTCTCAGACCAGGCTTAGAGATTTTTTTGATACCTGAAATAACTTTATCATTCTTTGTTGCCCCGTACTTAAGTTCGATTTGCATTGTTTTGAAGACGCCGTCTTCTACAACTTTGTAACCTTTAAGGTAACCTTCTTGTACGAGTATATCTGCAACGGCAAGTTTCATCTTTGAAGCTGGTACAGAAACCACATCGTGCTTCGCAGTATTACCGTTTCTGATTCTTGTTAGCATATCTGCTATAGGATCACTCATCATAATTTAATTGCCTCCTTCCTGACCGTTGTTTACCAACTAGCTTTTTTAACACCAGGGATTTGTCCCTTATATGCAAGTTCACGGAAACAAATTCTACAGATTCCGTATTTTCTCAAATAACCATGTGGTCTACCACAAAGTCTGCAACGAGTGTATTCTCTTGTTGAGAATTTCTGTTTACGTTGCTGCTTAACTTTCATAGAAGTTTTAGCCATTGATCTTTACCTCCTTATTTTTTGAAAGGCATTCCGAATTGTGTTAACAGTTCACGCGCTTCTTCATCAGTGTTAGCAGTTGTAACAACGATGATGTCCATACCTCTGATCTTGTCAACTTTATCGTACTCGATCTCTGGGAAGATAAGCTGCTCTTTGATACCCATTGCGTAGTTACCTCTTCCATCAAAGGAATTAGGATTTACACCACGGAAGTCACGTACACGTGGAAGTGAAAGGTTGATAAGTCTGTCAAGGAACTCATACATTCTTGCTCCACGAAGTGTAACTTTGGTACCGATTGCCATACCTTCACGAAGTTTGAAGGCTGCAACGGATTTCTTTGCTTTAGTAACAAGTGGCTTTTGACCGGAAATGATTGTCAGGTCGTTCACTGCAGAGTCCATAAGTTTCTGGTTCTCTTTAGCTTCACCAACACCCATGTTGATGACAATCTTTTCGATCTTTGGCACTTGCATAATGTTTGTATAATTGAATTTTTTCATCATCGCTTCAACAATCTCATTGTTGTAAGTCTCTTTAATTCTACTCAATTGAACGTGCCTCCTTTCGATTATTTGTCGATAACTTCGCCAGTAGTCTTCGCTACACGCTTACGTACAGTTTTGGTTTTTCCACTACGCTCTTTAGTTGATACTTCAACACCAAGCTTAGTGATTTCACCGTTGTGCATGTACATAACGTTTGAAGCGTGGATGTAAGCTTCTTGGTGTACAATACCACCAGCTTGATTTGTTGCGCTTGGTTTAGTGTGCTTAGTCGCTTTGTTAACGCCTTCTACAAGCACACGGCCATTTTTATTGTCGACAGCGAGGATTACGCCCTCTTTGCCTTTATCCTTACCAGTGATTACTCTTACAGTATCGCCGGTTTTAAGTCTTAATTTAGCCATTAAGGACACCTCCTACAATACTTCTGGTGCAAGTGATAAGATTTTCATATACTTTTTCTCACGAAGCTCTCTTGCAACTGGTCCAAAGATACGTGTACCTCTTGGTGTACCGTCATCTTTAAGGATAACCGCTGCGTTCTGATCGAACTTAATATATGATCCATCTTTACGTCTGATTTCTTTTACAGTTCTAACTACAACCGCTTTAACAACATCGCCTTTTTTGACAACGCCGCCTGGTGTTGCATCTTTAACAGTAGCAACAATCACATCGCCAACATGAGCATATCTTCTCTTAGATCCGCCAAGAACACGGATTGTGAGAATCTCTTTGGCACCTGTGTTGTCTGCGACTTTAAGTCTGGATTCTTGTTGAATCATGCTTAAAACCTCCTTACAGGAATTTGTTGATAATCAATTTGTATACTCAACGATTACTTAGCTTTCTCTACGATTTCTACTAAGCGCCATCTCTTGTCTTTTGAGATAGGTTTAGTTTCCATAACTCTTACTCTATCGCCAATGCCACATTCGTTATTCTCATCGTGAGCTTTAAGTTTGTATGTACGCTTCATTATTTTATGATAAAGTGGGTGCTTAACGCTGTCCTCAACTGCTACAACAACAGTCTTGTCCATTTTATCGCTTACAACACGTCCGACACGTGTTTTTCTTAAATTTCTTTCAGCCACAACAACGCCTCCTTTCGATCTTATTACTTAGCAGCTTGCTCAGTAATAATTGTTTGGATCTTTGCAATGTTCTTTCTTACTTCAGTGATTCTGGCTGTATTGTCCAGTTGGTTTGTCGCATTTTGGAATCTCAAGTTGAATAATTCCTTCTTAGCCACTACCAATTCTTCCTGCAATTCTGCAGCAGATTTACTTCTGATATCTTCCAAATATTTAGCTGACTTCATAATTATTCACCGCCTTCTAATTCTTCGCGAGAAACAATCTTACACTTAACTGGCAGCTTGTGCATCGCAAGTCTCAGGGCTTCTCTAGCTGTTTCTTCAGGAACTCCTGCAAGTTCGAACATAACACGGCCAGGCTTAACTACGGCTACCCAATACTCTGGAGAACCTTTACCTTTACCCATTCGAGTCTCAGCTGGTGTAGCTGTTACAGGCTTGTCCGGGAAAATTTTGATCCAAACTTTACCACCACGTTTGATATAACGTGTCATGGCAATACGGGCAGCTTCGATTTGGTTTGAACGAATCCATGCAGACTCTGTTGAAACAAGACCGAACTCACCGTAAGTGATCTTATTACCACGAGTGGCTTTACCTTTCATACGTCCGCGGAACTGCTTACGTCTTTTTACTCTTTTAGGCATTAACATTATTTACGTCCTCCTCTACGGTTATTTCTCTTATTAGGAGTGACTTCCGGCGCTCTTTGGATACCGTCAAGTACTTCACCATGACAGATCCATACTTTAACACCAATTTTACCGTAAGTAGTATCGGCTTCTGCGAAACCGTAATCAATGTCTGCTCTCAGTGTTTGAAGAGGAATATTACCCTCATTGTACGTCTCAACTCGTGCCATCTCAGCACCACCAAGACGTCCAGAACACTGAATCTTGATACCTTTAACGCCAGTTTTCATCGCTCTACCGATAGTTTGCTTCATAGCTCTTCTGAAGGAAACACGATTTTCAAGCTGAAGCGCAACGTTCTCAGCAACAAGCTGTGAATTTTTCTCAGGTCTCTTTACCTCAACGATGTTGACGATAACTTTACCTTCGATCATTGTAGAAAGCTCTTTTCTAAGAGCCTCAATAGCTGTACCACCTTTACCGATAACGATACCAGGCTTAGCAGTGTGAATATTGACTCTTACTCTTTCAGATGCTCTTTCGATTTCAATCTTAGCAACGCCTGCAGAGTAAAGTTTTTTCTTAAGAAACTTACGAACTCCAAAGTCTTCTACAAGAAGATCAGAGAAATTCTTTTCGGCATACCATCTAGAATCCCAGTCCTTGATGACACCGACTCTTAAACCATGTGGATTAACTTTTTGTCCCATGCCGGACCTCCTTATCTCTCGTTAAGAATGATTGTAATGTGACTTGTTTTCTTCTCGATTCTAAAAGCTCTACCTTGAGCTCTAGGACGGATTCTCTTAAGTGTAGGGCCTTTACCCGCAAAACATTCTGCAATGTACAGGTTCGCTGGATCCAATCCTTGATTGTTTTCAGCATTAGCAACCGCTGACTTAAGTAATTTTTCAATCACTCTTGCACCTTTTCTAGGTGTGTATGCCAAGATACCAAGAGCTGATGCTACATCTTTACCCTTGATTGTATCAAGTACGATCTTTGCTTTCGTAGATGATACTCTGGCAAACGATACTTTAGCACGAGGTCTTGTGTCCTTCTGTGCATTTCTCTCACGTTTAATCTGACTTCTATGTCCTTTAGCCATTTAATTTGCCTCCTTCCGTATCATCAACGTCTTGATTTCTTTTCGTCTTTGCCATGACCTCTATAAGTTCTAGTCAAAACAAATTCTCCAAGTTTATGACCTACCATGTCCTCTTGAACATAAACAGGTACGTGTTTTCTACCGTCGTGTACGGCGATTGTATGTCCAACCATCTCAGGGAAGATAGTGGATCTTCTTGACCAAGTCTTGATGACTTCTTGTTTATTTACTTCATTCAGAGCCTCTACTTTTTTAAGCAGGTGCCCATCAATAAAAGGTCCTTTTTTCAATGAACGAGCCATTTACCGTGCCTCCTTTGCTTATTTACTACCGTTACGTTTTCTTACGATATATTTGTTAGAGTGCTTGTTTTTCTTACGCGTCTTAAGACCAAGAGCCGGTTTACCCCAAGGTGTGCTTGGCGCAGGACGACCAACTGGCGCTCTACCTTCACCACCACCATGTGGGTGATCGTTAGGATTCATGACAGAACCACGCACAGTAGGACGAATACCCATGTGACGTTTTCTACCAGCTTTACCAATCGTGATAAGTTCGTGATCTGCATTACCAACTTGCCCTACAGTAGCACGACACTCGATTTGAACCATTCTCATCTCACCGGATGGAAGACGGAGTGTTGCATACTTGCCTTCTTTCGCCATAAGCTGAGCAACGTTACCTGCGGATCTTACCATCTGGCCACCTTTACCAGGCTTAAGCTCGATGTTATGAATCTGCGTACCAACCGGAATGAATTGAAGTGGCATTGCATTTCCAATTCTAACTTCAGCCTCAGGTCCGTTCATAAGCTTATCACCCACTTTAAGTCCTACTGGAGCAAGGATGTAGCTTTTCTCACCATCTGCATAAGTAATAAGTGCGATGTTTGCTGTTCTGTTTGGATCGTACTCGATCGCTGTAACTTTCGCAGGAACACCGTCCTTATTTCTTTTGAAGTCAATGATTCTGTATTTAATCTTGGATCCACCACCACGGTGTCTCACAGTAATTTTACCTTGATTATTACGTCCAGAATTTTTCTTAAGAGCGACTGTCAAAGATTTCTCAGGAGTCTTCTTTGTGATCTCTTCGAAAGTAGAAGCAGTCATATGTCTTCTGGAAGGTGTATAAGGTTTATAAGTTCTGATACCCATTATCTTGAGCTCCTTTCGTATAGTGTTTCTAACACGCTGCCGTGTGTGTCGCAAAGGAATGTACACTAATTGATATCATTCCCATCCGACAGGAATACCTATCTTTAATGATTCAGATTACATTCCTTCAAAAAAGTCGATTTCTTTACTCTCAGCTGTGAGTGTAACAATCGCTTTTTTTGTTTTAGCTGTCTGACCTACTGTCATTCCACGTCTCTTCTTAGTACCAGCTTGGTTCAAAGTATTCACTTTAAGAACCTTAGTACCAGCGAACATTTTTTCTACAGCTTCTTTAACCTGAACTTTTGTTGCTTCAGGATGTACAAGGAAAGTATATTTGCGATCTACCATCATATCCATACTTTTCTCGGTGATAACAGGCTTCAGTAGTACGTCATAGTAATTAAGCTTTGCCATTATGCGTACACCTCCTCTATTGCTGCTACAGCTGCTTTAGTTGCCACAAATGTGTCGTACTTGAGAATGTCGTATACGTTGATTGTGTTAGTCAAAGCTGTCTGTATATTTGGAATGTTTCTTGCTGAAAGAACAACATTCTTGTCGTTTGTATCAAGACAGATGAGTGCTTTTTTTACATTGAGATTGTTAAGCACATTCACCATGTTCTTAGTTTTGATTTCGCCGAACTCAAGAGACTCCACTACAACGAATTTACCGTCAGCAACCCTCGCTGAAAGAGCAGATTTAAGAGCAAGTCTTTTCTCTTTTCTGTTGAGTTTGAAAGAATAATCTCTTGGCTTTGGTGCGAATACAACACCACCACCAGTCCAGTGAGGCGCTCTGATAGAACCAATTCTTGCTCTACCTGTTCCTTTTTGTCTCCAAGGCTTTCTACCGCCACCACGCACTTCTGAGCGTGTCTTAGCGCTTTGAGTACCTTGACGTTTATTAGCAAGTTGTTGAACAACTGACATGTGCATGAGGTGTGGTTTAACTTCAACACCGAATACGCTGTCGTTCAGTTCCAACTCTTCTACTTGTTTACCGTCCATGTTGAATACAGATACTTTTGCCATTTTCGTTCCTCCTTCCTGCAATTACCTACGCTTTAACAGCGTTCTTAATTGTGATGACTGATTTTTTAGGTCCTGGTACAGCACCTTTTACAAGAAGTAAGTTTTGCTCTGCGTCAACTCTTACGATTTCAAGGTTTTGAACTGTAACCTGCTCAGCACCCATGTGTCCTGGCAGTTTTTTGCCTTTGAATACTTTGGATGGGGATGAAGCTTGTCCCATTGAACCTGAGCTTCTGTGGTACTTGGAACCATGTGCCATAGGTCCTCTGGACATTCCATGACGCTTAATGGAACCTTGGAAGCCTTTACCCTTTGAAACACCAGTTACATCAATTAAGTCTCCAGCAACAAATGCTTCTACAGTGATCTCTTGACCCACTTCGTAGTTTTCAGCATCTTCAAGTCTGAATTCTTTAAGGTATTTTTTAGCTTCTACGCCAGCTTTAGCAAAGTGACCTTTTTGAGGTTGATTCACTTTGTTTTCTTTCTTAGCTTCGAAACCGATTTGAACAGCACTGTAACCGTCGTTCTCTACAGTTTTAACTTGAGTTACTGTACAAGGACCAGCTTGCAATACTGTTACTGGTACAACTACGCCATCTTCCATGAAGAGTTGAGTCATACCGATTTTACGAGCTATAATAGCTTTTTGCATGTTCTGCACCTCCTGATAATCTACAGCGGAATACGGTTTCCCGCATTCATCCTAGATGGTCATATTTAACAAACCAAGTACGATTTATTTCCAATTCGTACCGTAGGAGTTGTTTCTATATAAACCTCTAACGGATATTACACTTAATGTTTTTTCCTACTTAACGTCTACTTTGATATCAACGCCAGCCGGAAGTTCAAGACGCATAAGAGCATCTACAGTCTTAGCTGTTGGCATAAGGATGTCAATCAATCTCTTGTGAGTTCTCTGTTCGAACTGCTCACGGGAATCTTTGTACTTATGAACGGCTCTAAGAATTGTTACTATTTCTTTCTTAGTTGGAAGTGGAATCGGTCCACTCACTTTCGCGCCGGTCTTTTTAGCAGTTTCGATGATTTTTTGTGATGATTGGTCGATCAAGTAATGATCATACGCCTTCAAACTAATTCTCATTTTTTGAGTTGCCATAAAAAAAGTCGCCTCCTTTTCGTACTTTTGTACGACAAGTGGTGACTGTACATGTTGCCGGGCGTGTCATAAAAACACATACCCACAAAGCGGGCATTCCCGTTTGTTCTACATTTATTGTACAGTGATCTTGTCGTCAGTTTCTTGAACATGACATTTGCTCCCTCAGAAAACCTCCCGGCGAACCGGTAGCAACCTCTGATTTCATCGCTCTTAGTCACACAGCTCTGCTATTGTAACATACACGAAGTCTCATTGCAATACTAAAATGAAAATTTATTTCATTTCGCAAAAAAGCCCTCGGCAAAAAGCCGAGGGCATATATTTGTAGTTATGAAATTACTCGATAATCTTGATTACAGAACCTGAACCAACTGTTCTACCACCCTCACGGATAGAGAATTTTTGGCCTTGCTCCATAGCGATTGGAGCGATAAGTTCGATGTTCATCTCTACGTTGTCACCAGGCATACACATTTCAACACCATCTGGAAGTGTGATTACACCAGTTACGTCAGTAGTAGTGAAGTAGAACTGAGGTCTGTAGTTAGAGAAGAAAGGTGTATGACGTCCACCCTCATCTTTTTTAAGTACGTATACTTGAGCTTCGTACTTAGTATGTGGAGTAATTGTACCAGGCGCTGCAAGTACTTGTCCACGCTCGATATCATCTCTTTGAACACCACGAAGAAGTGCACCAATGTTGTCTCCGGCTTGTGCTTCATCAAGAAGTTTACGGAACATCTCAACACCAGTACAAACAACAGTTCTGGATTCTTCTTTAAGACCAACGATTTCAACGTTGTCTTGAACATGAAGAATACCACGGTCTACTTTACCAGTAGCAACTGTACCACGACCAGTGATAGAGAATACATCTTCTATAGGCATAAGGAATGGTTTGTCCGTGTCACGAACTGGCTCTGGAACGTATTCGTCACAAGCAGCCATAAGTTCAAGAACTTTGTCACCCCACTCACTTGATGGATCTTCAAGCGCTTTAAGAGCTGAACCTTGGATAACTGGAAGGTCATCACCTGGGAAGTCATACTCAGAAAGAAGCTCTCTGATTTCCATTTCTACAAGTTCAAGAAGCTCCTCATCGTCTACCATGTCACATTTGTTCATGAATACAACGATATGAGTACCACCAACTTGACGAGTAAGAAGGATATGCTCACGAGTTTGAGCCATAGGACCGTCAGTAGCAGCAACAACAAGGATAGAACCATCCATCTGTGCAGCACCAGTGATCATGTTCTTAACGTAGTCGGCGTGACCTGGACAGTCAACGTGAGCGTAGTGACGGTTCTCTGTCTCATACTCAACGTGTGCAGTAGAGATAGTAATCCCTCTCTCACGCTCTTCTGGAGCTTTATCAATGTTATCGAAAGCAACAGCTTCACCAGTTCCAAGACGCTCATGAAGAGTCTTAGTGATTGCAGCTGTAAGCGTAGTTTTACCATGGTCAACGTGACCGATAGTACCGATGTTAACGTGCGGTTTACTTCTTTCGTATTTCGCTTTACCCATTACTTGTTTCCTCCTTTAATAGGCATTATATGCCATCATCATCTTTTCAGATTTTTCTAAGTATGATTATATTTTATTGTCCTTTCAAATGCAAGGATTTCTTGCATTTGAAAGGGATTATGCTACACAGAATTTCTTAAGCTTCAGTACCTTTGCCAGAAGTAATCTTCTCTTGAAGGTTCTTTGGAAGCTGCTCGTAGTGATCGAAATGCATAGAGTAGTTACCACGACCTTGTGACTTAGAACGAAGGTCAGTTGCGTAACCGAACATCTCTGAAAGAGCAACAAACGCTTTGATTTCAGAAACACCATTTCTAGAATCCATACCATCGATACGACCACGACGGGAGTTGATGTCACCAATAACATCACCCATGTAATCCTCAGGTACAGTAACAACCACTTTCATGATTGGTTCAAAGAGAGCTGCACCGCCTTGCTTCATAGCGTCTTTAAATGCCATGGAACCGGCGATCTTGAAGGCCATCTCTGAGGAGTCAACCTCATGGTAAGAACCGTCGTAAACTTCAGCCTTAACACCAACAACTTCATAGCCTGCAAGAATACCTGCTTGCATAGCTTCCTGGATACCATTGCTTACAGCTGGAATGTATTCATTAGGAATAGATCCACCCTTGATAGCGTTGACAAACTCGTAAGTTTCTTCACCATTGACGTCCATAGGCTGGAAACGCACTTTACAGTGACCGTATTGACCTTTACCACCAGACTGACGAGCATACTTCTTATCAATATCAACCGCTTTAGTAAGAGACTCTTTGTATGCAACCTGAGGTGCACCAACATTTGCCTCTACTTTGAATTCTCTAAGCATACGGTCAACAATGATTTCAAGGTGAAGCTCACCCATACCAGCAATAATTGTCTGACCAGTTTCTTCATCTGTGTAAGTCTTGAAAGTTGGATCCTCTTCTGCAAGTTTTGCAAGAGCAATACCCATCTTCTCTTGACCAGCTTTTGTCTTTGGCTCAATAGCTACAGAGATAACTGGCTCTGGGAATACCATTGACTCAAGGATAACCGGTTCTTTAGGTTCACAAAGAGTATCACCCGTTGTTGTCACTTTAAGACCAACAGCTGCAGCGATATCCCCTGCATATACTTTATCGATTTCTTCACGCTTATTAGCATGCATCTGAAGAATACGTCCGATACGTTCTTTCTTGTTCTTAGTAGAGTTGAGCACGTAAGAACCTGCATTAGCGATACCGGAATACACTCTAAAGAATGCAAGTTTTCCAACGAATGGATCTGCCATGATCTTAAAAGCGAGGGCTGAGAAAGGCTCTTCATCAGATGAGTGTCTTTCAATCTCGATAGAAGGATCATCCATATCAGTACCTTTGATCGCCGGTACATCAAGTGGAGATGGCATGTATTCGATGACAGCATCCAGAAGAATCTGTGCACCTTTATTCTTGTAAGCCGAACCACAAGCCACTGGAATGATCTGTACATTACAAACAGCGTTACGTAAGGCTTTCTTAAGATCTTCAACTGGAATCTCTTCACCTTCAAGGTAAAGCATCATAAGATCTTCGTCAGTCTCAGCAATAGCTTCAACCATTGCTTCACGATATTCTTCTGCCAAATCTTTCAATTCACCTGTTACCGGGCCTTTTTCAATTTCTTGACCAAGGTCATCTTTGTAAACGATTGCTTCCATTGTCATAAGATCAACAACACCAACGAAATCGTCTTCTGCACCAATTGGCACTTGAATTGGCACAGCATTAGCACCAAGTCTTTCTTTCATCATGTCAACAACATGGAAGAAATCCGCACCGCTTCTGTCCATCTTGTTGACAAAAGCCATACGTGGTACATGGTACTTATCAGCTTGACGCCATACAGTCTCAGATTGAGGCTCTACACCGCCCTTAGCACAAAATACACCAACCGCACTGTCAAGTACACGAAGTGAACGCTCTACTTCAACAGTAAAGTCAACGTGACCTGGTGTATCAATGATATTAATTCTGTTATCTAACCATGAACATGTTGTCGCAGCAGATGTGATTGTGATACCACGCTCTTGCTCTTGCTCCATCCAGTCCATCTGTGAAGCACCCTCATGGGTCTCACCGATTTTATGTGTTCTACCAGTATAGAAAAGGATACGCTCTGTCAATGTTGTTTTACCAGCATCGATATGGGCCATGATCCCTATATTTCTGGTACGTTCGAGTGGAAATTCTCTTCCTGCCAAGGCCTTTTCCTCCTGTGGGATAAACGACGTTTGCTATTACCTAAGTTCAACACACCTGGCAACGTCTTACATCTGCACTGTATGCACAGATTAGGTTATGGAAAGTCTGTCGCACCCACCCGATTACGAGCAGGCGCTCAGTCCTTATCCTACCATCTGAAGTGAGAGAACGCTTTGTTCGCCTCTGCCATTTTGTGTGTATCGTCTTTTTTCTTCACGGCACCGCCCGTATTATTCAGAGCGTCCATGATTTCACCGGCAAGTCTGTCTTCCATCTTCTTCTCTCCACGTTTTCTAGTGTAGAGCGTCAACCAACGAAGACCAAGCGCTTGTCTTCTTGCTGGACGTACTTCGATAGGCACTTGATAAGTAGCACCACCGACACGTCTAGCTTTGACTTCCAGTACTGGCATGATGTTATTAAGAGCTTCTCTAAAAGCCTCAAGACCATCTTTGCCTGTTTTTTCTTCAACTTTTTTAAAAGCACCGTATACAATTTTCTGTGAAGCACCCTTCTTACCATCAAGCATGATGTTGTTGATAAGCTTGGTTACAATTTTGTCTCCATATAATGGATCCGGTAATACATCTCTTTTAGGTGTATGTCCTTTACGTGGCACGGTTCTTCCCTCCTTAATCATTATTAGGTCCATTCAAGACCCGAATTAATTCATAGGTACTCGCAATAGCTTGTACTTACTATTGTGTGTCGCGCTCGTCTTCTTCATATATCTGTTATCTGCAACCTTGTTCATAACACGGACAATACAGTTTCTATACAAAACAACTCGCACTATTTGTGAACAACCAATCATCTGTGTGATTGCTATTCATTTGTTACATTTTGACAGAATACTATTTCTTAGGTCTCTTAGCACCGTATTTGGAACGTGCTTGTCTTCTGTCACCTACACCAGCTGTATCGAGGGTACCTCTGACAACATGGTAACGTGTACCTGGAAGGTCTTTAACCCTACCACCTCTAATAAGAACAACGCTGTGTTCTTGAAGGTTGTGGCCTTCACCACCGATGTAACCTGTTACCTCAATACCGTTTGTCAAACGTACTCTGGCAATCTTTCTAAGTGCGGAGTTAGGCTTCTTAGGTGTTGCAGTCTTAACAGCTGTACAAACGCCACGTTTTTGTGGAGCAGATATATTCGTTGACTTCTTATGAAGGGAGTTGAATCCTTTCTGAAGTGCCGGAGCTGTTGACTTCTTAGCAATTTCCTTACGGCCTTTTCTCACTAACTGGTTAATAGTTGGCATACTTTTCACCTCCGTTGATTGGTGTCATCGGTTCGTTGCAGTAACCGATGCTTAGTTTACAAGTAGTGCTGCGGTTGCGGTTTTGACTTCTACATCGCAAGCTTTACCCAGCTCTTTCATCGTTGGTACATAGACAATTGGAATCTTCTGCGCTGTCGCTACGGCAATTAATGGTCTAACCTGTTGCCGCGAAGCATCCTCAGCGATATATAACTGTATCACTTCTCGATGCTGCAAAGCCTTCATCGTCTGCTTGGTACCAACAATTCTGGAACCCTGTTGTAATCGGTGCAAGATAAGCCTCCTTTCGATTGTACATCCTTGAAAATAAGCATTAAAATGCACACTGATGGATTATAACCCCTCGAAAGCAGAAAGTCAAGTTTTTTTCACTATGAATTTAAAAAAAGCAAAAGCCTCTCCAAAAAGGAGAGGCTTTCATTTAATTAAAACTCATCGCTAAACAATTCTTCTTCAACAACTTGATTTTCTTGTATATTCTGCTCAACAACCTCAACATTTCGATAACGTTTCATACCGGTACCGGCTGGTATCAGCTTACCGATGATAACATTTTCCTTAAGACCAATCAATGGGTCTTTCTTTCCGTTGATCGCAGCATTTGTCAATACCTTAGTCGTCTCCTGGAAAGAGGCTGCAGATAAGAAGGAATTCGTTGCCAAAGATGCTTTGGTAATACCAAGTAGAACTTGCGTTCCTTCCGCTTGCTCTAAAGCAGCTTCCTCCATAATTCTATTTTGCTTATCAAACTCAAGACGGTCCACAAGGCTACCTGGAAGGAAATCCGTGTCCCCATTATCTTCAATCCTGATTTTCTTAAGCATCTGACGACAGATGACCTCAACGTGCTTATCGTTGATTTCAACCCCCTGCAGTCGGTATACGCGTTGAACCTCTTGAAGCATGTAATCCTGTACCGCACGCACACCCTTGATCTTAAGAATGTCGTGTGGGTTAACACTACCTTCTGTCAACTCATCACCAGCAGCAAGAATTTGTCCATCTGCAACTTTCGTACGTGATCCGTATGGAATCAAGTAAGCTTTACTTTCACCCGTCTCGGAATTAGTCACAACCACTTCACGCTTTTTCTTCGTTTCCTGTAACGTTACTTTACCAGCAAATTCAGAAATAATTGCAAGACCTTTCGGTTTACGAGCCTCAAAAAGCTCCTCAACCCTTGGAAGACCTTGTGTAATATCGTCCGCAGTCGCGATACCACCTGTATGGAACGTACGCATTGTCAACTGTGTACCCGGTTCACCGATAGATTGAGCCGCAATGATACCAACAGACTCACCAACCTGTACAGGGTTACCAGTAGCCATGTTCGCTCCGTAGCATTTAGCACATACACCAATATCAGACTTACATGTAAGAACTGTTCTGATTTTAACAGCCGTCACACCAGCTTTTACAACTTTACGGGCTTTGATTGGCGTGATCATCTTGTCAGCTTCCGCAAGCACTTCACCTGTTTCCGGATGGAGAATATCCTCCACAGACCAACGACCTGTGATACGTTCTTCAAGACTCTCTATAACTTCTTTACCATCCATAAAGGCTTCTACTGTCATGTTGACAACTTCATCCTCACCTTCACAACAATCCGTCTCTCTGATAATCAAGTCTTGTGATACATCAACAAGACGTCTTGTCAGGTAACCGGAGTCAGCTGTTCTAAGTGCTGTATCGGCAAGACCTTTACGCGCACCGTGTGCTGAGATGAAGTACTCAAGTACATCAAGACCCTCACGGAAGTTAGACTTGATTGGAAGTTCGATCGTATGACCGGATGTATCGGCCATCAATCCACGCATACCAGCAAGCTGCTTGATTTGGTTATTTGATCCCCTCGCACCGGAGTGAGCCATCATATAGATATTGTTATATCTATCAAGACTATCAAGAAGTTCTTTGGTAATCTTATCATCGGCATCACGCCATGTACGTATAACATTCTCATAACGTTCTTCTTCTGTCATGAGGCCACGTTTAAATTGCTTCATGATGTTCTCAAGTGTCAACTCTGCATCTTCTACTATCTTGTATTTGGCTGCAGGCACTTCCATATCAGAGATGGAAACTGTAATAGCACCTTTAGTTGAATACGAGAAGCCGAGTTTCTTGATAGCATCAAGTACTTCAGATGTCTTAGTAGACCCATGTACATTGATACAGTACTCAAGAATCTGCTGAAGTTGTTTCTTTCCAGCAAGGAAATCAATCTCATAAAGCAACTCATTCCCTGGAATCGTTCTATCAACAAACCCAAGATCTTGAGGAATCGCTTCATTGAAAATGATTCGTCCGACGGTCGTTTCAACAAGAGCACTCTTCTTTGCCCCGTCGACCATCTTATAACGCATCACTTTAATCCTGGCATGAAGGGAAACCGCCTTATTCTCATATGCAAGAATCGCTTCCCTCTCATCTTTAAATATGCCACCCTCACCAATTTGTCCTACTTTATCCAACGTCAAGTAGTAAGTCCCAAGGACCATATCTTGAGAAGGAACAGAAACCGGCGCACCATCAGAAGGTTTCAAAAGGTTATTCGGAGAAAGAAGAAGGAATCGACATTCTGCTTGTGCTTCTTCCGTCAATGGCACGTGTACCGCCATCTGGTCACCATCAAAGTCGGCATTATAAGCTGTACATACAAGTGGGTGAAGCTTGATCGCCTTACCTTCAACGAGTACCGGTTCAAAGGCTTGAATACCAAGCCTGTGAAGTGTGGGGGCACGGTTAAGCATAACCGGATGTTCTTTGATAACCTCTTCAAGAACGTCCCAAACACCATCTTCCAGTCTTTCTACCATCTTTTTTGCAGACTTGATGTTATGTGCAAGTCCATCTTCCACAAGTACTTTCATAACAAATGGTTTGAACAGCTCTATCGCCATTTCTTTCGGAAGACCACATTGATATATATTCAATTCAGGACCGACAACAATTACGGAACGGCCTGAGTAGTCAACACGCTTACCCAGAAGGTTTTGACGGAAACGCCCTTGCTTACCTTTAAGCATATCTGAAAGAGATCTCAACGGACGGTTACCCGGCCCTGTAACAGGTCGACCACGACGACCGTTGTCAATCAAGGCGTCAACCGCTTCCTGAAGCATGCGCTTCTCATTTCTTACGATAATGTCCGGCGCACCAAGATCCAACAACCTTTGAAGACGGTTGTTACGATTGATAACCCTTCTATAAAGGTCATTAAGGTCGGATGTTGCAAAACGACCACCATCCAATTGAACCATCGGGCGAAGGTCTGGTGGTATCACAGGGATCACATCAAGAACCATCCATTCAGGAAGGTTTTCCGAATTACGGAACGCCTCAATAACTTCAAGTCTTTTGATGATTCTGGCACGTTTTTGTCCAGTAGAGTCTTTAAGTGCAGCTTTAAGCTCAATCGACTCTCCTTGTAGATCTATCTTAGAAAGCAATTCTTTAACCGCCTCTGCACCCATACCTGCGCGGAATACGTTGCCATACTTGTCGTAGGCTTCGTTAAATTCTCTCTCTGTCAAAACTTGCTTGTACTGAAGGGATGTTTCTCCCGGATCCAATACAACATAAGATGCAAAATAAAGTACTTTTTCAAGGACTCTTGGAGAAATATCCAAGATCAGTCCCATACGGCTTGGAATGCCTTTAAAGTACCAAATATGTGAAACCGGGGCCGCGAGTTCAATATGTCCCATTCGTTCACGACGAACTTTGGATTTCGTTACTTCTACACCACAACGGTCGCAGACAACACCTTTGTAGCGAATTTTTTTATATTTCCCACAGTTACACTCCCAGTCTTTGCTAGGCCCGAAGATTTTCTCACAGAAGAGACCATCTTTTTCCGGCTTAAGTGTTCTGTAATTGATTGTCTCTGGTTTCTTAACTTCACCACGTGACCATTCACGGATACGTTCAGGAGAAGAAAGACCAATTTTTATCGAATCAAAAACCAATGGTTCTGACCGTTTTATCGCTTCATTTGACATATGCAAGTGACACTCCTTTCGTCCTACTCATGTAAAGTTACAATTTTGGTAGAGACAGCAGCTACAACCACCATCTCTACCTTCATGTTACTTTACCGCCTATTCAAGCAGCTCATCTTCATCTTGAATGATGAAACTGTCTTCTATGGACGCTTCTTTTTCATCGTCCTGGGCTTCAAGAAGGTCAACATCATCATCTTCAGCGACTTCAACCTTAGAGGCCGCAACATCACCGATCACAATATCACCGTCTTTTTCAGACCCTTCTATGTTCACTTGAACCTCTGGTACATCATCCAAATCTTCTTTAATGTCAATCTCACGTTCATCACTTGTAAGAATCTTAACGTCAAGACTCAAAGACTGAAGCTCTTTGAGCAACACCTTAAAGGACTCTGGAATACCCGGTTCTGGAATGTTATCACCTTTGATGATGGCTTCATAAGTCTTAACACGACCCACAACATCATCGGACTTCATTGTCAGGATCTCCTGAAGTGTATATGCCGCACCATAAGCCTCAAGTGCCCATACCTCCATCTCACCGAAACGCTGTCCACCGAATTGAGCTTTACCACCAAGCGGTTGCTGCGTTACCAATGAGTACGGTCCAGTAGAACGTGCATGAAGTTTGTCTTCAACCAAGTGGTGAAGTTTCAAGTAGTGCATGTATCCGACTGTAACAGGACTGTCAAAGTAATCACCAGTACGTCCATCCCTAAGTGCCACTTTACCATCTTTAGAAATCGGAACACCACGCCACTCATCTCTATGAGCCTTGTTCTCATCAAGGTATTGGAAGAGTCCCTCATTAAGAGAACTTTCCCACTTCTCACAAAACGTTTCCCAAGGATCATTAACATAGTCATTGGCCATATCTAACGTCTCAATGATATCTCTCTCATGGGCACCATCAAAGACAGGTGTCGCCACCTTGAACCCAAGAGCTTTAGCCGCAAGACCCAAGTGAACCTCAAGCACCTGACCAATGTTCATACGCGATGGTACACCCAACGGATTCAATACGATATCCAACGGTCTTCCATTAGGAAGGAAAGGCATATCTTCAGCAGGGAGAATTCTAGAGATAACACCTTTATTACCATGTCGTCCGGCCATCTTATCCCCAACAGAGATACGACGTTTCTTAGCGATATATACTCTAACGGACTGATTAACACCAGGTGGCAACTCGTCACCATTCTCTCTTGTGAAGACGTGAACGTCTACGACAATCCCCTTTGCACCATGTGGAACTTTAAGAGAAGTATCTCTTACTTCACGTGCTTTCTCACCGAAGATTGCTCTAAGCAGTCGCTCTTCAGCTGTAAGTTCCGTCTCACCCTTAGGTGTTACTTTACCAACAAGGATATCCCCTGAGCGAATCTCAGCACCGATACGGATAATACCACGCTCATCAAGATCTTTGAGAGCATCATCTCCGACACCTGGTACATCTTTAGTAATCTCTTCCGGTCCAAGCTTCGTATCTCTTGCCTGGGCTTCGTACTCTTCAATATGAAGAGAAGTATACACATCTTCCTTGACAAGGTTCTCACTAAGAAGAATCGCATCCTCGAAGTTATAACCTTCCCAAGTCATAAAACCAATCAGTGGATTCTTACCAAGAGCGATCTCACCCTTATCCGTTGATGGCCCGTCAGCGATAACGCCACCTTTTTCAATCTTCTGCCCCTTATCCACAATAGGACGTTGATTGATACATGTCCCTTGATTGGATCTAGAGAATTTAGTCAACTTATAGACGTCTCTGCCACCATTTTCATTTTTGATGGTAATTTCATCCGCTGATACCTTATCAACGATACCAGCATTCTTAGCAACAGTAACAACACCCGAGTCAACAGCCGACTTGTGTTCCATACCAGTACCTACAATAGATGAATCCGTCATAAGAAGAGGTACTGCCTGACGCTGCATGTTGGATCCCATCAGAGCACGGTTGGCGTCATCATTCTCAAGGAATGGAATCATGGCTGTCGCCACAGAAAATACCTGCTTAGGCGATACGTCCATCAGGTCAATTCGTTCTGCATCCATCTCGATGATTTCAGCACCGTAACGGCCTGTTACATATTTGTGTATAAATTCATTTTTTTCATTAAGTGGCTCATTTGCCTGCGCAACACGATAGTTCCATTCAACATCAGCTGTCATATAGACAATCTCGTCAGTAACAACCGGTTCATCCCCAGTCTTATCAACGATTCGGTATGGCGCTTCTATAAATCCATATTCATTGATCCTTGCATAACAGGCCAATGAGTTGATCAAACCGATATTCGGTCCCTCAGGCGTCTCGATAGGACACATACGACCATAATGAGAATCATGGACGTCACGGACTTCGAATCCGGCACGTTCTCTAGAGAGACCTCCAGGACCAAGCGCTGACAAACGACGCTTATGTGTCAGTTCAGCCAACGGATTCGTTTGATCCATAAACTGTGACAACTGAGAGCTACCAAAGAATTCCTTGATCGATGCTGTTACCGGACGAATGTTGATCAAAGTCTGAGGCGTAATATCCTCAGGATCTTGAATTGTCATACGTTCACGAACAACTCTTTCCATTCTAGAAAGACCGATACGGAATTGATTCTGGAGCAACTCACCAACCGCACGAATACGACGATTACCAAGGTGATCAATATCATCTTTATTACCAACACCATGTTCCACATGAATATTGTAGTTGATCGAAGCGATGATATCTTCTTTAGTGATATGCTTTGGCACGAGTCTTGCAACATTCTTTGCAATCGCTTCTTTAAGCTCTTCACCTTCGAATTCAGCCATCAACTCCGCAAGAACAGGATAATAAACACGTTCATAGATATCAAATTCTTTTCTGTTTACCTGAACATATTTATCAATATTGACCATCATATTGGACAATACTTTAACTTTTTTATCGTCAGCAGTTACAAATACATAAGGCACTGCTGCATCTTGTATTTCTTCAGCTTTTTCAGGCGTCAATACTTCACCAGCTTCAGCAATCACTTCACCGGTTGCACCATCAATGACATCTTCTGACAACGTGTGTCCTGCGATTCTGAACTTAAAAGAAAGCTTCTTATTAAATTTATAGCGTCCCACTTTAGCAAGGTCATATCTTCTTGGATCAAAGAACATCGAATTCAGAAGAGACTCTGCACTCTCAACCGTTGGCGGTTCACCTGGACGGATACGTTTGTATATCTCAATAAGACCTTCTTCGTAACTTGATGTGCTGTCCTTCTCAATACTAGCAAGGATCTTCATTTCTTCACCAAACAGTTCCTTGATTTCGGAATCTTTACCGATACCCAAAGCTCTGATAAGAATCGTCACAGGGACTTTACGGGTACGGTCTACACGCACATTGTATATGTCGTTAGAATCCGTTTCATACTCAAGCCAAGCACCCCTATTCGGGATCACCGTGGATGAATATAGTTTTTTACCAATCTTGTCGTAATTGATATCGTAATAGATACCAGGGGAACGAACAAGCTGGCTGACAATAACCCTTTCAGCACCATTGATAACAAAAGTACCTGTAGGGGTCATTATAGGCAGGTCGCCCATGAAGATTTCATGCTCTTTGATTTCGTCCTTTTCTTTGTTAATCAGACGAACTTTCACTTTGAGCGGTGCTGCAAAGGTTGTGTCACGTTCCTTACACTCTTCCATTGAATACTTCACATCTTCTGCAATAGAAAAATCAATGAACTCAAGAATAAGGTTGCCACTGTAATCCGTAATAGGCGATATATCACGAAAAACTTCTTTAAGGCCTTCCTCTAAAAACCATTCATAGGAATTCTTCTGAATCTCTATTAAGTTTGGCATTTCGAGGACATCTTTTTGACTGGAATAACTCATACGTTGAGCCATTCCTAATTGGATAGGTTTGATCCTGTTTTTCTCCATGGTATAGTTTCACCCCTTGGCTTAATTGATTTGAAATGCTTTCCTGAACCGGGGAATCTTCAGGAAAACACTCCATATATTAAACGTATAATTCCTTATACGCCAAAGTTACAAGGCGAAAGATTTGAGCTCTTTCACAGATCGACACATATGTCAAGGATTTTTTATTCTGATAAAAGCGCGCACAAATCCATATTAACGCATTAACAAATAATATCACAAGGTGTCAAGAGTGTCAACCATAAGTTTTCACTTTCCTAGAACCATCTATTATCTCGTATAATGCAAAAACCCCCGAGCAATAGCCCAGGGGTCCGAATTAGCGAAATACTAAAATTACTTAAGAGTAACTTGAGCACCAACTTCTTCAAGTTTAGTTTTAATTTCTTCTGCTTCTTCTTTAGGAACGCCTTCTTTAAGAACTTTTGGCGCACCTTCAACTGTCTCTTTTGCGTCTTTAAGACCAAGACCAGTGATTTCTCTTACAACTTTGATAACTTTAATCTTCTGGGAACCAGCAGATGTAAGTTCAACATCAAAATCAGTTTTTTCTTCTGCAGCAGCACCAGCACCACCAGCAGCAACAACTGCAACACCAGCAGCTGCGGATACACCGAATTCTTCTTCACAAGCTGTTACAAGCTCGTTGAGTTCAAGTACTGTAAGTTCTTTGATTGCATCAATCAATTCTTGAGTAGTAAGTTTTGCCATTATAGGACACCTCCGTATAGATATATTGGATTATTCTTCGTCTTTAGCTTCTACAGCTTCTGCTGCAGGCGCTTCTGTTATTTCTTCCGCTGGTGCTTCTGTTACTGCACTAGCGCCAGTAGCGATTGCCGCCGCTGTTTCTCCACCGTTCTCTTCAACTTTTTCAGCGATTGCTTTAGCAATACGTGCAAAGCTTGAGATAGGTGATTTGATACTTCCAAGCAATTTGGAGAGAAGTTCGTCTCTTGATGGAATAGCCGCAATCTTAACGATCATTTCTGTATCGTAGTAAGCGCCTTCTACTACACCAGCCTTGAATTCAAGGTTTTTGAATGCTTTGGATTTTTCAAGCAAAATTCTTGGACCTGCTGTTGCATCTTCATAACTGATAGCAATAGCACTTGGCCCTGCAAGATGGTCTTTAAGTGGTTCGAACTCTGTATCTTTGAACGCAAAGTTCATCATAGAGTTCTTGAACACTTTGTACGTCACGTTTGCTTCACGCAAAGCTTGACGCAACTGAGTATCTTCTTCTACTGTAAGACCACGGTAGTCAACAAGTACGATTGAGCTCGCACCTTCCATTGTCTCTTTAATAGCGCTGATCACAGTTTGTTTTTGTTCAACTTTTGGCATCTGTACACCTCCTATAGTATTTTGTTGCGGTCTCCGCACCGGATACCCGGCAATGCTTTTCGCCATAGATATTAGAAAACCCCTGTCTTAAAACAGACAGGGGTATAAACTCATAATAAAATGATATCTATCTCCTCGGCAGGGGAATTACTTCATTACGTCTTTCGACACCTACTGTCTACAGCGATATATGTGATTTTCACAACGACAGTAACTATATCATACACAGCATAGTCTGTCAAGCATTTTTAAAATTAGTTCTCCATCTTAACGGAGTTAACTTTAACACCAGGACCCATTGTTGACGCAACAGATACTGAACGGAAGTAAGTACCTTTCGCTGCAGATGGTTTAGCTTTTTTCACGGCATCAAGCAACGTGTTGAAGTTCTCAACAAGTTTCTCATCGCCAAATGACGCTTTACCAATTGGACAGTGGATGATATTCGCTTTATCAAGTCTGTACTCAATCTTACCAGCTTTGATATCGCTGATTGCTTTAGTCACATCCATAGTAACTGTACCAGCTTTAGGGTTTGGCATAAGGCCTTTTGGACCAAGCACACGACCAAGACGACCAACAACACCCATCATATCTGGTGTTGCAACAACAACGTCAAAGTCCAACCATCCATCATTCTGGATTCTAGGAATAAGATCCTCTGCACCTACAAAATCAGCGCCAGCAGCTTCAGCTTCTTCTGCTTTAGCACCTTTCGCAAATACAAGAACACGGATAGTTTTACCAGTACCGTGTGGAAGTACTACAGCACCACGCACTTGTTGGTCAGCATGACGTCCGTCAACACCCAACTTGATGTGCGCTTCAACTGTTTCATCAAATTTAGCCTTAGAAGTCTCGATAACAAGTTTCATCGCTTCCTCTGGCTCATAAAGTTTGGTTCTGTCAACCAACTTTTGAAGTTCTACATATCTTTTACTTTTCTTCACTCTATTTTCCTCCTTGTGGTAATATCGGGGGTTGGCCCCTTCCACGGATTCGATTAATATCAATCCAAATGGGATCTTCCGGTATTCTTACCGGTAGGTTACCTGATTAGTCTTCTACAACAATACCCATACTTCTAGCAGTACCAGCGATCATAGAGATAGCTGAATCGATGTTAGCAGCATTAAGGTCAGGCATTTTGATTTCAGCAATCTTTTGAACTTCCGCTCTTGAGATTGTTGCCACTTTATCTTTTTGTGGCACACCGGAACCGGACTGGATTCCACATGCTTTCTTAAGAAGCACTGCAGCCGGTGGTGTTTTAGTGATGAAGCTAAAGCTTCTATCTTGGTATACTGTGATGACAACCGGAATGATCATTCCTGGTTGATCAGCAGTCTTAGCGTTGAATTCTTTTGTGAATTGCATGATGTTAACACCGTGTTGACCAAGTGCCGGACCAACTGGTGGAGCTGGTGTCGCTTTACCAGCAGGAATCTGAAGTTTGATTATTCCTGTTACTTTTTTCGCCATGATAGCGCACCTCCATAATTATGATGGTAAAACGGCAAGCCTTCATATGCTCTACCGATACCATTCTCGAATACGACCAACGGTCTTATCAAACCATAACGGTTTTGACCTTCGGGAAATCAGTCGTATGTTGTGGTAATAACGGGGATTTCCCTTCCACGTGTTACAGACATGGCCAATACCCGCCATGGGACAAACTACATTTTGTCCATCTTGTTAAACTCAAGTTCTACCGGTGTCTCCCTGCCAAAGATAGACAGGTTAACAATGACAGTTCTCTTATGATCATGAATCTCTTGAACCACACCTACCGAACCTTCGAACGGTCCGTCTGTAACTGTGACAGTATCACCAATTTCAACATCGATGGTGAAGAGTTCAAGATCGATACCCATGGACTTGATTTCACGCTCAGTGAGTGGTACAGGTTTTGACCCTGGACCTACGAAGCCAGTAACACCTCTAGTGTTACGGACAACATACCAAGTCTCATCATTCATGTGCATCTTGATCAGAACATAGCCTGGGAACAATTTCTTGTCTACCTCTTTACGGGCACCGTTCTTCTCTTCAAGCACTTTGTGAAGTGGTACGATAACTTCTGTGATTTGATCATGAAGCTTTCTATTCTCTACCAGACTTTCAATATTGGCTTTTACTTTGTTCTCATATCCTGAATATGTGTGAACGACATACCATTTGGTGTTATCTTCCACAGCAGATGTTTGAAGTTCCGCCGCACCAACAACCTCCATCTCGTCCGCTTCTTCGCTTACAGCATCAGCAGCATCCAAGTCAGTTTCTTCCACTTCAATTTCTTCAGGCATGAGTTCTTCAGATTTCAATTCTTCAGACATAGAACCATCCTTTGTTATGTTTTTACCTAATTCTCTTTATCCGAGAATCAGATTGACTGCGGTACCGAAAATCCAGTCGATTCCAGCTACTATTGCACCGATAATTAATGAAACGATAATGACAGTTGCTGTTTGCTTCATTAGAACATCAAAGTGAGGCCAGACGATTTTTTTAAATTCGCTTTTAACACCTCTAAAAAAACTAACAATACCGTTTTTCTTTGCTGTACTTGTCTCAGCCATTGTTTCACTTCCTTTTCCGAATTTGCCACTTGCAAATCTCAAAGGTACTAACGTGATAGATATTGGATCCTTGCACCACCGCTACATGTAGCATGCAATGTAGATCCCTATATGATATTCACCTTTACTAAAGGTAAGTTAATATCAAAATCTATTACTTAGTCTCTTTGTGATTTGTGTGCTTACGGCAAAATCTACAGTATTTTTTGGTTTCCATACGTTCTGGATGCAATCTTTTTTCTTTAGTAGTATTGTAGTTACGTTGCTTGCATTCAGTACATTCCAAAGTGATTTTTACTCGCACAACATTCACCTCCGTGTTTGATATAAAATCCTACACTTTTATAACTTAATTTCACATATTACTTTTTTGCACACATAAAAAAAAGCCCTAAAACGTGCATTCAATACTATAGCACGTTGTAAGGCTAATTGTCAATATTATTTTACGAAACAGTTTGCTTTGTTAATGCCTTTATTTATATAGAAGTGCTCGAATATTGCCGTCTATCTAAATGTAGCATCAATAGTACGTCTTCATCACATCATATCGTCTAAATCTATAAGGTAATTCTCTGCTAACTCTACGAACTTCGTGTCGTCCGTTTTTATTGCCTTAGATTGTCTATAGGCATTCTTGGCATCTTGGTATTCACCACGTTTCTCATGAAGCTTACCCAGTATCAGATACAATTGCTGTAACTGCTGATCGTTTACATCTAGTATACCGGACGCAAACATACCTTTATATATATCAAAAGCCTGATCTCTATAAACTTCTGCCGCTTCTGCATATCCAGCTCTAGTCAGCACCTCATATATGGCAAGATCGCACCTAGCCGTCGTTCTTGGGCTCATTTCTCGTTTTTCCATGGTCAAACGCCACATCCTGTAACCATTAAGAACTTCTTCAAGTGTTCTGCAGTCACTATAAGATACTTGAAAAGCCTCTTTTATATTACTGCAAGCTTCGCGAATTTTTTCTATATCGTACTTGATTGGTTCTGAGAATTGACTCATTTGCTCTGTAAATCCACAACCATCACAGGTCACCAGATTGTACCATAATGGTTCAATAGGCTCGTATAAGCCCATGAAGAACTCACCCTGGCCTATCATTTTCACCTTAGTGTCACGAACCGTTAATGATTCAGAAACAGTTTTACAGACCGGACAGGTAAACTTTTTACTCATCAAAAAGGCAGCATCTTCTTCCTTAGCCTTGTCTTTTATATAATCCGTATCCATAAAGAAGCCATATTCCGAAGCCTTATCCGAAGGATCTTCAACGCTCTCTATCATCTCATTAAATTTTTTCACATGGTTAATAACATCTTTAAAAAGCGCTGCCCCTACTTTTGTTCCGGCGTTTTCATTAAGACGTTTTACCGATGTTTTGAGGCAGATGACAGATTCTCTAGCCGTCACTTTAATCTTTGTCCTGTTATCCCTTACAAGAGCAAGCCCACCGAAGAGCTCTCCTGCGGATATGGACGGTCCAGAATATGTCTTATCTTCTGCCTGCAGCATCAATTCCGCGCTCCCCTGCACCATGAGAAAAATATCTGTCTGGCTATCCTCGAAGTCATGAAGGCACTGATTCTTTTCTAACTGAATGACTTGTGATACTTCCTTTAGTCCTTGCAAGTCCGATCCTTCTTTCTATATAGTAATAGGTTCAATCTCATACAGTCACTGTCACCATCATCGTTTCTCGGTATAAGTCAAATTAACTAAGTATGTATCGGCTATATTCGTATATCGCTTATCCAAGACACCAAATATGGTCTTGGCGTTCTTATATTGAAGGATCGCTTCATCCTTCATGCCTTTTCTTTCGTAAAGTTTACCTAAGATAATATACAACTGCTGCATCTGCATCTCATCAACATCCACAACCCCTGCTTCAATTAACTGTCTATATAATTCAAAGGCTTTATCATAGTATACTTCTGCTAATCCCGGACTATCAAGACGTCTGTATAACTCCGCCATCAAGATTGCCCCTTTGGCTTTTTCCTTAACACCGACATTCTTCTTATACAAACATTTTTCATAAATCAAGTATGCATTAATCACTTCTTCAGCATTTCTGGGCTTGCTGTATTTGAACAACGATGTTCCTTTTATATCCAGAAGAAGTTGGTACAACTCTGTGATGTCACGCATATCTAGCTTTTCAAAGAATTGGATTCGCTCAGCATAATAACAACTCGGACATACAACGATATCTAACCATAGGGGTTCAACATCCTTGTACTCATTAATGAAATATTCTCCACGTTTCTTGAGTTGAAGCCTAGACGTTCTGATTGTCTCGGTTTCGAAACTCTCACGACATACAGGACATTTCATCGCACGATCCAACAGGTATTTCTGACCTTCTTCCGGAAAAACGATATCCCTATACGGCGTTTCATAATGAAATATATGCTTACTGTTGCTGGACTTCTTGTGTCGCTTTCTTATAACTTCAAGCTCCATAACCCTAATCTCGTCATTGAAGCCTTCCGCTTTAACCAATAGATCCTGATATAGTTTTTCACCATTGACCCTATCATAATTCCTCTGCTCATTGACATGCTTCATAGGAATCAACATCAGAAGACTGGAGGCATCAGAGGTCACGGTAATATATCTATTATAACACTCCGTTAATCCCAACCCGCCAAAGAAAGCACCTTTGCTGACGACTTTCTTAGCAATGATCTTATCATTACGTCCATCATACACTCTAAGGCTCAATGCACCCTCTAGAACGATGTACATATCTGTATCCAATGAGCTTTTTTCAACAACCGACTCACCCTGACTGTATTTCTTAATCACCGATGCTTTTTGTAATATGTTCATATCCTGTCCCTATCTTGGCTAACCCTTATAAATGACGAATAGACCTAATCGAATAGTAAGTACCATACACAGGCCTCCCTCTCTAGTATGATCCATTAAGGTGACGTAATGCTAGTCATAATGGGCTATACTAGACAACTATATATATTTACTTCTTACTATCAAAGAAATGAGGTCCATCCACTTTATTCTGATGTAAGTATGTATTACGGTATTTTTTCATTACCGTTCTATGATTCCTGAACTTCTTCACTTCAGCTTTACTCTTAGATGATTTGGCTTCAAAGTTCAAACGATTGCGTTCTTCCTGAACCTGAATTTCAACGCCAAGGTCACTGACTTCCTTGATTAAACCTTTCATTGAAACAATAGCATCTTTGTAGATATCCGGCTGAGTTGTCAATATATTCTTTACACGTTCGAAGGTGACCTGAAAACCATCATCTATCTTATTAAGCAAATCAATCCGAACCTGTTTGTTTCTCATAATATTGTTAAAGGCCTTGGTATCCAAATCTTCTTTAAGAAGCAGTTCTTTTTGAGTATCCGTATACTTTTTTAGCTCTTCAAGAATCTGCTTCTTTTTCTTCAAGGTATCCACAAGCAACATCACTTGTGTGTTGATTTCTCCCATTCTTTTCACCCCAATCTTCTTTCATACTATGATTATACGATATTCTGATGAATATGGATAGCTTTACACTCATACAAATAAAGGAGCCGTCATCGGCTCCTTTACTAATTTCACAATTTGATATCAATATTACTGCCAAGATCCGGTTGCACACTCCGCTCCATCAACTTAATCAACTCTTCACCTTGGACTTCCGCCTGATCCAATACCTCTGAAGCCAAAGCAACACCAATTTGCTGGGATGTATCAATCCGAGCTTTTACTATTGATAACGCTGCTATATCCATTTAATCAACTCCATTTTTATAGAACTCTACAATGCAGCACGAAGCATTTCAGTCGACTTTGGGGCTTCTTGAGCACCTTTTGCAATCTGCATAGCTTCTTTCCATGTATTACGCATCTCTCTTATAAAGCCAAGGGCCTCTTCAAGAATCTCAACATCCTTATTAATATTCGAATCAACCAGACGTCTCAGAATATAATCATACATTAAGGCCATGCCTTCTGAGACCTCGAACTTCATATCCAAAGTTATTTGAAATTCTTTGATGATATTCTGAACACGAATATTAAGATTATGCGCTTTTTGTATATCACCTTCCGCCAACGCTACTTTGGCCTGATTACCAAACTTAATTGCACCATCGTATAGCATGAGCGTTAATTCTTGAGGTGATGCTGTCATAATTGAATTTTGTTTTATTTTCGCATAAGGATTATTTGTCATAATAACACTTCCAGTCCTTTCGGTTGTACATGAGTTTCGTCTATAATGATGCTAATTGTTGAGATAGCCACTCACTGGTCGAATTCGCTTGTTGCATCGCTTGTTCCATCGCTGTAAATTGAGAGTAATAACGTTCTTCGATGATTTCCATACGGTCTTCTAAATCATCTATGCGATCTTCATAATCTTCCACATCACTGTCCATCCTTTTGTTATTATAGAACGTCAGTGCGCTGCTAATGGATGATGATTTCATTTTTTCTGAAAAACTTGTGTAAAGTTGTTGCCCTAGTGCTGTCAACAATTCCGTTACACCTTCCGGATCCTCTTTAATCTTTTGCATCAACGTGTTATCTTGTGCACTGAAAGTGCTATCATCGTCATCACCGTATATATGTAACTGACCTTTTTCTGAATAATCACCCGTCATAATGCCAAGCTCACTTAATGATTTATAAGTAAAACCAGAAGTATCAACACCAGTAGAAGTCGTCATTGTAGACCTCATAGATCTGACGACGCTTGTCAATATATCATCATTCCTTAACAACGAACCCTTAATCAATGCCTCCCAGTCTTCAATTTCATCATCTGACATCGCATCTTTTTCATCATCTGTTAATGGTTGGTAATCATCCAAAACATATGAGGCATCCAAAAGATCATTGAACTCTTCCATCAACTCATTGTACTTCGTCACGAAAGCTTTAACACTCTCATAAATTGCTTCCGTATCTTGTGAAACTGTCAATGTCGAACTACCTACACCTTGTATATCAAATTGTAAGCCATTGATTGAAATCTCATTCGTTGAACTTGTCAACTCTGTACCATTGTACTCGAATACCGCATCTTCACCAACTGCTTGATCCGTCGACAAACCCAAAGAGGCCAATGTACCAGCTGTAGTTTCACTGAATTGAATAGATGATGCCGCTCCTGTTTCTTCTGAGGATATGAAAAAGCGATTGAAATTACCATCAAAATCAGCTTTGACGCCAATATCCAAGTCCTCAATCTTTTGTGCAATATCATCCATCGTATCTGTCGCTTCGATGTCAATATCATAGGTTGCAGCATCATCTCCAGTACCAACTGTAATGCTGATGGTACTAATATCCGTTTCGCCCAAGCTCAGCACTGTTGCTGCCGTGGTGTTTTCATCAGCAAGTTCGCTATCTGCACCATAAGTAAGCTGATCACCAGTGATAAATGCACTAGAAGCAATAGCCGAAACATCTATACTAAAACTACCAGTAATATCGCTACTGGCATTTGTAAGATTTGCAACACCTTGATTAGAGCTTGTTAAGTTCTTCTGAGAGTATGTACCGTATGATTTAAGATCAAAAAGCTCATCTGTATAGAAACTATATAACTTGGTATTAACATCTGACCACGCTTCTTGTTCCCACTCAACTAGTGTCTTTTCTTTTTCAAGCGACTCTACCTTCGTATACTCAATTTCCATCAGGTCACTTACGATACTTGCTGTATCAAGCCCTGATGCGAGTCCTGTTAATTGTATGCCCAAATCGACACCACCTATCTCTTTTCATCCACTAAAATACCGGCCATTTCCCAGAGATGGGCTACCATATCCAGTATTTTCTCAGAAGGAATCTCTCTAATTGTTGAATCATCTTCGGTATTGATGACTTTAACCATAATCTGTTTGGTTGTATCATGAATCGAAAATTCAAGCCTTCGATCATAAGTCTTTATATGTTTATTCGCCTTTTCTATAGCCCTAATAACACGCTGCTCTTCGTCTTCTTGATTTTCCTCGGAGACTTTTTTTGCTTCATTCTGATAAAATTCCAAGCGTTCAACAGCAACCATATCATTTGAAGGTTGTTGCCTGCTGGTATTTGTCGACTCAACAGCTGGTCTTACCTGTTCAATAGATTCCGTTCTATTGGCTGCAGTCGTTGTCGTTTCCGCCGGAGCAGATGTGATATTCACATTAGCACCAACCTGATCAATTCGCATATGATTACCTCCTTGTTATGCTTCTATGGTATATATCGGTAAAACTACGAAGTTCATTAATGAATAAACTGTTAATTTTTCATCTTATCCCAACAACTGCAAAACACTCTGAGGCTGTTGATTCGCCTGAGCAAGCATTACTTGCGTTGCCGATATTAGTATATTCTTACTGGAATAATTCATCATTTCCTTCGCCATGTTGACATCACGAATTCTTGACTCGGATGACTGCAGGTTCTCATGGACATTGTTAAGATTAGCAATTGTGTGTTCCAGTCTGTTTTGAGTAGCACCAAAATATGCTCTGGCCTCAGATACGATATTGATTGCTGAGTCAAAGGCATCTATTGCACTATTTGCATTAAAAGTTGTTGTAACATCTGCATCATCAATTCCTAGAGCTGATGCTTGTAGGTTCGCCTTAGCCATCCTCATGTTAATACTCGAGTTACTACCAATATGAAAAACTATCTCTGTTTCACTTCCAGCACTATTACCAAAACCATTATTTGTTACATTGAAATTAGCATCTAATAATGCAGTAGCTCCAGCATTAGGTACCGTGGCCGCTTCCGTAACGCCTGCATCACTACCTTGAGTAGCACCTACTGTAATTGCACCAGTCGCTGACGTGAAGTCTGTACTGTTATCCAAATAACCATCAGGTGCAAGTCCGTTATACCAGGAGATAAAATCACTAAGTGAATTGATACTGTCCACCGGAATACTTATTGCCGATGCACCACCTTCAATCGAATCTGTTTGAGTTGTATTGGCAAAAGCACCGTCCAAATCGTTGCCCGCTTCTAATTCATCTATGAAGGCAGAAATACCGCCGACAGTTATCTCATGAATTGTCTTGACCGCAGCAAAGGCATCCGCATAATTTTGTAGCGAACCTGTCCATCCTGTGTCAATTTGGGACCCACTGTCAATCGTACCAAAACTATTACCACCTTGCACCGCCATCGCAAGCCCCTCTATCAGCCACAATTCACCCGAAGGTGTACTGCCATCTGTCGCAAAGGACATTTCAGTAAACTGAAGACCGTGCATCATTTCATGTGCAATCAATCTGTCCATAACATCGTCTGCTAAAAGATTACCGCTTCCATCCGTTACGTTAGCTAAATTTACACGTAGCGTCAATGAGGCCCCTCCATCTGCAGTACCCATGGACGCACCTTCTCCAGTCGTCGGGCTATCGTAATATTCAATCGTCAAATCTCTGACACCACTGTCAATTGCTATGCCTAGATTGTTTTGCAACACTAACAGACCATCATTCATCCATTCTTCGATGTTGGCATCAAGTGTCGATATTGCACCGGCATATTCATTGACGGCGCCAGAAGCGTCTAGAAGCTTCTTCTTATTGAATTCTGTGGTTGTTGCGATGCGATCAACTTCTTCAATAATGCTGGCGATTTCACTTTGAATCGCTTCTCTATCTTCCGTTTCGTTGGTTTCATTAGCCGATTGCACAGCTAATACCCTACCCCTTTGAAGTAGAGCATGGACTTCATTCGCAGCACCTTCAGCAGTTTGTATAAGAGAAATACCATCTTGCGCATTTCTAACTGCTTGAGAGACACCCTTTATTTGCGCTCTCATCTTCTCTGATATCGAAAGACCGGCAGCATCGTCTCCTGCCCGATTTATCCGTAAACCTGAGGACAATTTTTCCATGCTTTTTGATACGTAATTCGTATTGTCATTTAATATACGACTGGCGTTCATCGCTGACATATTGTGGTTGATTATCATATTACCCCTCCTTGGGTATCATGGTCATCCGTGAAAAAAGCTACAATATCATATATTTATATCGACAAAATAATAATAAATCGTTAATGCATTTCTCTTAACGTTGTCATTTGCCTAATATCTTATATTCTTTCATAAAATCGTCAAACACACTTATAGTATTTTGAATATCTATTTTATCAAGTCCATGCCAAAGGCCAATCCAAAATACCGATTCCATTATGTCATTGGTATTAACCAGAGAACCTATTACTCTATGTGGTATATTATCTTCTGTCATTATAGGTTGCTTTAACAAGTTGCCCGCAAACAACAGTCGTGTACCAACACCATGATTTTCAAGATATCTCACTAAATCGTCCCGAACAAAAAAGTCATTCTTCTTAATCTTCAAAATATAGCCAAACCAGTTCGGATCACTACCATCGGTAGCTTTTGGTAATTCGAGTAAATCCGCATACTTCTCCAATGCAACACTCAATTGCTCAAAATTTTCTTTACGCACTTTAGCAAAACGATCCACTTTATCCAATTGAGCCACTCCAATGGCTGCTTGCATATCTGTCACTTTCATATTATAACCAAAATGAGAATACACATATTTATGATCATAGCCCCTCGGCAACATCCCGAACTGACCATCAAAACGCTTACCGCAATAATTATCTTCTCCTGGCTGGCATATACAATCACGCCCCCAATCTCTCAATGATATTATAATTTTATTCAACAAAACATCATTGGTTGACAAGGCGCCCCCCTCCCCCATAGTTACATGATGCGCAGGATAAAAACTATAAGTTGCGATATGACCAAATGCACCTGTTTTTCTTCCTTTATAAACAGTTCCTAAGGCATCACAATTATCTTCTATCAACCATAAGCCTCTACTATCTGCAAAACGCTTTACAGCATCAATATCAAATGGATTTCCAAGTGTGTGTGCTAGAATTATTGCTTTAGTCTTATCTGATATAGCCAATTCCAGTTGTTTGCAGTCAACGTTATATGTTTCAGCATCGACGTCAACGAATACAGGCACCAAACCATTTTGTACAATTGGAGCAATTGTTGTGGGAAATCCTGCTGCAACAGTGATAATCTCATCTCCCTTTTTCAAACGTCTATCACCCAAAAGATGAGAGGTCAACGCAGTAACAGCAAGTAGATTAGCAGAGGACCCTGAATTCACAAGAATGCCATAACTACTGCCTACATAGTCAGCTAGCATTTTTTCGAATCGCTTTGCATATCGCGACGCTGTAAACCAACCATCAAGCGCAGAGTCTATTAGGTTAATCATCTCTTCTTTTTCAATGACTTTTCCTGAAGCAGGTGTATAACTAGATTTACCTTGAATCTCGTCATCAGCTTTCATATATGCCTCTGTTAGACGTAATATTTCCTTACGCACATCATCTTTATGCATCTTTATTAACCCCGAATCTTTTCCATATAGTCATTTATTTGCTTTTCCGAAAACAACCTCATATCGACTTTCTTGTTATAAAAGGCTTTATACCAAACCATAGTCATCTCTATTGTCTTATCAATTCTTAGTCTAGGTCTCCAGAGCAGTTTTTCTAGTGATTTATCGATATTAAGTTGCAGTTGAATCGCTTCATGATATAGGTTGTCTTTATCTAATTGAACCCCTTTGCTTTGCATGTGAGCTTCGCAGTAACCTAATACATCTTTAACTGTTGAAACAGCATCTGGTTCAGGTCCGAAATTCCACGAACCACTGTAAGTGTTTGGCTTATCAAGCAATTTCATTCCTAGCTCTAGATAACCTACCAGTGGTTCCAATACATACTGCCAAGGTCGAACTGCTTCCGGATGACGGATGATAAGTCTATTCTCATTCACATAGGATCTGACGAAATCCGGTATCAGTCTATTTTCGGCCCAATCTCCACCACCAACGACATTTCCGGCTCGCGCAGTTGCGATGCCTACACCATTCCCTTCAAAAAAACTTGTGTAGTAAGAATGGCTTATAAGTTCTGCCGCAGCCTTACTGGCACTATAAGGATCATCTCCTCCTAACGAATCATCTTCTTTAAAGCCATAACCTTTAATTTCATTGTTTCTGTAGCATTTATCCGTTGTAATAACCACAATTCCTTTTATCGATGGTATTTTACGACTTGCTTCTAACAAGTTAACCGTGCCCATCATATTTGTTTTAAAGGTACTCCTTGGGTTTTGATAGGCTTGCCTTACAAGAGGTTGCGCCGCTAAATGAAAAACAATTTCCGGCTCGAAATCACTCATAGAATCAAAAAGCAGATCATACTCACATACATCTTCAAAAGTATTGCTATTATCTTTACCCAAATCACATGCTGCATACATATTAGGTTCAGATGGGTAATCGAGAGAATAGCTTTTAACCTCAGCACCTAACATTCTGAGCCAAATAAGAAGCCAACTCCCTTTAAACCCGGTCCCTCCTGTCACAAACACTCTTTTACCTAGATACTTATTTAAGAAATCATCCTTAACAGCTTCAGATACAGTATCAGCAATCGTCATGATAATTTACATCCTCCATTCATAAGATTCAGATGGATATTCCTTCAAATTGAGGATCCAGCAAATCAATTATATTTATTACCGCTTTAATCTCAGGGTATTCCTTTGCTATACGATTACATATACCAGCAAAATGATGAGGTATACAAACAATCACCATTTCAATTTGTTTCTCACCAATAATGGCAGGAGAATGAACTTTTTTATTTGCAATCCTTGTTTTCTGAGCTACCTGGGATATATCCACCAAATGTACATGTTCATGTTGCAATAACGCCACCTTGTTAATTAGATCATTAGCATTCAAGTTCATACCCCAAAGTGCAATATTTTTTTTGTACCCAAGCACTTGGGATAAATTCTCTTCCAATTGATGCATCATGTCTTCAGTTAAATGAAGCGAATGTTTTTGTCCGCATTCTGAACACCCCAAATAATTGATCATAAAAAGCTTAACACTTTGCCACGTATTGTATTCTCCGCAAGCACTACAATACCCATGAGCATCTGCTCGTCCCAATTTATAGTCAATATTGGTATAAGATAAACTTTTCAAATTGATAGCATATTTCTTTGGCAGTTCTAAAAGCGTCTGAAGCAACTCGCCAAATTCATCATCCGATAGTTTTGATACATTTATCTGAGGACACCCATCCTTTAAATACTGTACCGCATCTTTAATGTACCCATTGGCTATCGCATATTTGTACAAGTAAGTTCCAGGGTAAATAGAAATCATAGAAAATTCAATCTTATATTCCAAATGCTCTTTCCACCAGTTAATTGTGTTTGTTGCAGTCTCCATTGTTTCATTAATATCCCCAAAAATAAAATTACCAAGAATCTGTATGCCACTCTCCTTAACATATTCGAGTGCTTGTTCTATTTGTTCAATTGTAATCTTCTTCCTCATGCTGTTTAGGATTCTGTTATCGGCACTCTCTAGTCCAAAGCAAATCGTGTCACAACCACTCTCTCTTAACAATGATAATATTTCTCTGTTAACATTCGTAACACGTACTTGAACCCAATATTTGATATTGTATTTTTTGATTCTGCGACAAAACTCCTTTACACGTTCCATATTCTGAGAAAAGAGTTCATCTTCAAGACACAGGTATTGAATCTTATACTTGTTTATTACATAATCCACTTCATCAAAGAACTCATCCAGAGACCTTTGACGATATTTTCTTCCAACTGTATGAAAACAGAATGTACAATCATACGGACATGAGCGACTTGAAATCATAAATGCCATATTTTCACTATTCATACCTGATATTCCAGGTGTGGAAGTTAATGTTTTTTGAAAATCAAATCCTTCATAATCAGGCCAAGGCAGTGAGGAAATGTCCTCATTTTCCTTTCTTGGTGCAGTACGTACAAAGTCTCCGCCCTCATCAAAGTAAATCAGTCCTGCGACCGATTTGGCATCGCACCCCATCTCCAACACTTCACAAAGCTCACAAGAGGTCAACTCACCTTCACCAATCACACCATAATCTGCATATTCTAAGGCCGTCATTGTAACTTCTGGGTCACCGGTAACCAACCCTCCGCCTACAATTGTGATCATGTTTTGATCAACTCGTTTTGCTGTCTGGAGGATATCTCTTACAGCTTGATAATGCACAGACAATCCACCTGTCATAACGACGTCGATTTCATGGCTACGAATATACTTCTCCAAGTCAGAAGGAGACTCTTGATGATTCAAATTCATCGTATGCACATCATATCCTTTAGCCTTTAAGCTGGATGAGATATAGCATATACCAAGGGGAAACTGATATCCATCACCATTATTTTGTATGAATCTTGGCATTACAATCAGATACTTCTTTTTTATTCTCATGAAATCAGACTTTAACCTTTCTAATCTATTAGTTTATGAACTTACGACCTCTAATCCACAGGATATCTAGAATCTATGCCCTTGTGTATACCACCCAGTCATATCCTTTGTACATTTCACTTTTTGCATTTATTATCCTATAACCATCTAATGTAACATAATGAGATCTCTTTTGTTCAGACAGAATGACTAATATTCCCGTTTCAGACAAGCAGCTTGATAGACGAGCCACTAAATCTTCCATGTCCTCATGATTTTCAATTAGTTCTTCTAATATTACAACATCATATTTCTCTAGAGTCGTATAATCAAACATTTTTATATCTGACACAGAATAAAACTGATCGCCCAAACCTCTATGATCATCTTGGTAGGTAACTTCATCACTCAGTATATTCAAGAGGATACTCTTACCTTGCACATTTTTTTCCTTCAGCAACTCTCTGCACTTAAGTGCATTAGCACCAATTCCTACATTAATACCAAGTACACTTTCTCCAACTAAACCCAGATGGTTCATCAATGCCACCAGCCCCATGTCATAGCAAAAACCTTTTCCCCATGGATCATATCCTACCAATTCAGTGAAAATCCTTCTTCCCTCTGTAAAACGATCTGTTGTATTAGTCTCTTTGTACGTAACACTGCCAAAATGATAACAAAAAGCATCTTTTGCCAGAATCTGCTTTTTACCACTTCTCCTTGCCCAGGCACCAAAGGCATCATCCGGAAATGCCTTAAGCCTTACAAAAGGCAAGAGAGACTCAAAGAAGCCGAAAGACGAACAATAGTCAACAGACCTATGCAAATGAATTGGATCTATAAGCCTTGTTCTTTCTTCCCACCTATTCGGATCAAGTATATTATTAACTTTTGCAAATTCATACATAGAATCTATATCTTTATATTGAACAGGGATCGTTTGATGATTCGACACATTACTGGTTGTTGGCACTACTTTGATAATTCTATCATCCGATTCAATGCACTCAACCATGTTAATAATCGCATTATCTGTTACCAATATATCATTTGATACAAAAAGAACATATCGCCCCTCTACAGAATAACGGAATATGGTTCTACAAATCCCATTGACTTCAAGGTCTATCTGCTTTGTCACATGGAGGCTTTCAAAATATGCTTTTGTTTCATCTGTCGAGCCATTGTTAATAAGAATCAGCTCATAGTTGAGATTGGACGGGACATTTGTCATCAGACTCTCGATACACTTTTGGGTGTATGCTAACTGATTAAATGCCAGCACCACAATAGATAGGTCATATTTGTAATGACCTCTCTTCTCACTTTCTTCAATATATGGATTAATATCCATCTTAGGTGCCACGGATTCTAAATAAGTCGTATCATCCGTCACTTTTGAATAATAATACATCGCCTTATACATACCTCTTAAAAGAGGTATCAACTCAAACTCCAATTTCATTTGAAATTTTTCCGACCTACCAAAATTAAGCTTACTAACCGCCTTAAGAGATGCCAATGCATTTATTAAATATTCATTTTTCACTTCAGAAATTGTCGGATCTTCTGACAAGGCATCATTAATCGATATGAGGAGCTGATTCATCTGTGCTAGCAGTTTATTCACCAAATTAAAATCATGCGCCTTGATTCTATCCAGCACATAACCAGCGACTTCTAATGATAACGACATGCTTTCCAAAACTTGCTCTTTTTGAGACATTCCTGCACTCCTTTTATCATTTAATAAAAATTACTTTTCTTCCCATAGGCACCAACAATTTCTCCGCCTGATCGAATGCTGCTTGAGCAGCAATAAAGTAGACCACATTATCACTATGTTCATTCACACACGTAGATTTTCTCAATCTATATCCATGAAATGTACCTTCTTTATATTCGTCAATAATGTCTACAATTTCATAATGAAGATACTCTTTCTCTAATGATTCCATAACGGCAGTTGCATGCATATTCGCACCCCAGATAGCACATTTAATTTTATTTTCACCAACAGCATTTCTGACTAGAGAGCTGTATCCATTTTCCTTCAAGTCTATTTTCTGATCTCCATAAAATTCAGTGACCATAACAAAATCTTTATACTGATTATAGACAGACCGAATTCTATCTATGAATAGCTGATATATTTTTTTCTTTATTTCTTCATAATTGACGCTTTTCGGGTTCCAATCAATTTCAGAAAAGTTATCCTTTACATATACAGGAACAAATCTATCGACTGCCATAAAGGTATAGTGATATAAATTGTGCACCATTATCGTTGGAATACCCATAGCAATACATGGTGAAGCACAGTGAAGCCGAGATGTTACAACCAACGCAGCTTCCTCACGATAAAGTTCAAGCCTATTTTCTGCTGTTGTTTGAATATCCGCCAATTCTTCCTCAAGCAACGGTATATTTTTATAATGATCTACATGTGATAAATACTCTACTTTGTCTTTTATCTCATCAGGTATATAGGGCTCTAATGAATCTGGTGTATCCACGAAAAATATTCGATGTCTTTTATTATTTGACCTTTTCGATAAAGTGGCCGTTATGCAGCCACTTAAATATGCTTCTATCCCATGTGCTCTCATGTTTTCCAATGTGTATCGATCTCTGCATCCTATAGGTTCATATTTCTTAAAATGCGCCACATAACATTCCGGAACCTCCTTGTTTGCTAAATGAAAGCTTATATAAACAGGTATAATTTTTTGAGAAAGCGGAAACATCCCCGGTGTATCCAATGCACAAAAGTTAGACATAGGTAGTAGGAGATACGGCCCTTCATAATCGTTCAGACTGTATTTATTGATTTCTACAATCTGATCATCCTGTATGCCCATATTCTTATACAAAGATCTAATTGCTATCGATTGAATATTATCGCCAATATTATAAAGATGATTTTTCAAATACCCAAATTCAGGTTTATAAGTAAGAACTCCATACTTCATTTATTATCTCCCTGCAGTTTAGCTTCAATTTTTCTCATGATATGATCTTTTGCATGATCCAATTTATCATTCGGATGTATGCCTGCATATTTATAAGTTGTGCAAACAACACAATTACTATCTGCATTTTCTACCCCAGAAAGCATTCTTTTTAAGAACATCATATGCTCTTCACTATGCCAAATTTCTGCCATCGTTCTGCTTTTACCTTTAGGATCATGAACAATACCTGACGTGTCGTATGCACAGCAAAATCCAACCCCATTATCGGGCTCTAAAGTCATCGTATAAAATGGTTGTGGACATATTTGTACATTATCATAATCATAGCCTAGAACTGTTTTTTCATCATTCCTGAAGCCATCAAATTTTTTATAGTCGATCTCAGGTGTTGCCGGATAAATATGTTCAATAGATATCTCATCACAAATATCTCCAAATATACTATAAAACTGTTCAACTGCCTCTTGCGTTGGTAATGACGCATCAACGGTCTTGATATATATAGTCAACTGTTTTTTATGTTCATACAGAAACCTAATATTATCCACTAAATCTTCGAAATCAATTCTAGTCCCCGACATCGATTCATAAGCGTCGTCACCCAACCCTTGAATAGAAATCTTGATTTTGTCTAGCGATGCTTCAACCAAAGCCAAACTCATTTCTTTTGTCAACAACGATCCGTTGGTAATGATATCAACACTTTCTGCAACCTCTGACTCTTTTGCATACCTGACCATTTCAACAATTTGCTTATGTAGCAATGGTTCTCCCATCCCTGCGAAACGTATTAAACGCAACTTATCATCAAACGCTTTAAGTTCGTCAATTCTCATCTTAAACTCTTTTAGACCTAGTACTTTGGGATCCATATCATATGGTGCCTTTCCCAAAGAATAAAGGCAATAGCCACATCTGAAGTTACATGCACATATTGGGTATACGTAAAATAGGTATGGTGTACTTAGAGGTACCAAATCAGCAAGTTTTCTCTTTTCCACCTTTAATCCTTTTTTCGCTTTCATATAGCCCCTCCACATTCATCGCACTGCTAAATTCCACTCTATCCAAAAAAGGCCACAGATCTTCCATTGGTTTTGAAACCATACTTCCATCTGGCAATTTCTCACTTTTGCTTCTAAACAAAGTCAACTGCATCGGGTCAATCATCAAGTCGCATATAATAGGACCATTGGACTTCAAAACCATATCTATGCCTTTTTTCAATTCTTCATTATTCGATATCCTTAAAGATGGAATGCCATAAGCAGTTGCCAATTTGGTGACATCAGCTAAAGTGACACCACTGTTTGCCTCACTCGCTACATACTTGCCGCCAAAATGATTACGTTGCATATTTGTTATTGCGCCATAGCCTTGATTGTTTAGAATGAACATTTTAATCGGTAAACCTAGCCTAGCCACAGTTTCCAGTTCCTGAATATTGAACTGAAATCCACCATCACCGTCTATAAGGACAGTCTCCTTACCAGACACCAGAGCTCCTGCAATCGCTGCCGCAATGCCAAAGCCCATACTTCCTAACCCTTGATTATTATACAACCGCTGTCCCTTTTTCACTTTGAAAGCCTGCATAGTAACCTCACTGCAGCTTCCAGAACTTCCTGGAACGATAACTGCCTGTGAAGATAATAATTCAGCTAACACCTCGATAAAGCAGTAGTAATTAACATATTTTTCTTGCTTCCAAAACTCTGTTAAAACTACCGGATATCGCTTTTTCAAGCTTTGGCAATGAGTGACCCATGGGTTAAGGTCACGCATCTCAACAGCAGATTTTTCTTTTTCAAATGCATCAAAGAACTCTTTAGCAGATGCAGCGATGCCAACGTCTACTTTCATATCTAACTTGCCGATTTCCTTCTCATCAATATCGATGATGACTTTGTTGGCCTTTATCGCAAAATTCTTGTGATTATAAGCTGTCTGTCCAAGATCGAGTCTTGAACCAATAACGATTAGAAGATCACATGTTTGTTGAATAAAATTTGCAGCCCTTTGCCCGATAGCTCCTGGACGTCCACAGTTAAGGGGATGTTCCTCATCAAAAAAATCTGCTGCCTTCCACGTTAAGAGAAAAGGTATTTTATACTTACTGATGAAATGATTCATTTCATCCATAGCATCACCTAATCGAATACCATTGCCAAGTAAAACACACGGCCTCCTTGAGGATTTTAAAAGCCTTTTAATGTGTCTTATATCTTCTTCAATTACCGAGATCGATTTAGGTTGTTTTTCGTACCCAATAAGTTCATCCGGATTGATTTCAGAACCTTGAACATCCAAAGGTATATCAACCCACACTGGCCCCGGACGACCTTCTTTAGCTGTGTATATTGCTTCTTCAAGACTCGCTTTTATTTCATTTGGGTTTTTAACCATCTTTGCGTACTTGGTAATTGGTTTAACCATATCCACGATATTAATTTCCTGAAACCCAAATTGACGAACACCACAATTTTCAGCAAGATCGGCTGTCTTTACTTGCCCCGAAATAATCAGCATAGGGGTCGAATCCACAAACGCAGCAGCAACACCTGTTAATGCATTTGTCCCACCTGGTCCGGTTGTAACAAGCCCAACCCCTAATTCATTATCATATTGCGCATATGCTTCTGCACATATAGAAACTGCTTGTTCGTTTCCATTACATACATACCTGATTGTTTCAGATTTGCCTATTGCATCAACCAAATACATGCACCCGCCACCCGAAATCATAAATATGTGTTTGACACCTTGTTTTTCCAGAAACTCTATCACATAATCTGCTAATCTCATTTATGTTTCTCCATCAATTCTTTTGTTATGTATACAGTCGTCTTTCGATTTTGTCCAATTTTAGAATCTGTATAGTACGAATCATCGACATAATGCGTGGTTGAAATCTCTTCAAACACACACCCATGAATTGATGAAAAATCATGAGACATATTGCGTTCAACTGTAACCGTGTCACCAGCTACCAACTCATGTCTTACACCATTAATTGTACAATTTAAGTCGCCATATAAAATACAAAAGGACTCTTCTTTCATTTTGTGGAGATGATTCGGGTGTGACTGCCCAGGCAATACAACCAGTAATTTTTTACAATACTCCCTATTGATCACTTCAATCATTGCTACACCGGTCTTCTCATAATCTTCAATGCCGTAGTGATGAGATAAGACACATTTTGAAATTCTAGGTAAAGCCACTGAACTTTCTTTCAATAAGTCTATAACATCAAAAAGGACACCTTCAATATCCTGCCGATTGTTCTTATGGGAAAAATCCGCTTTCATTAACGGCGCACCTTCTGACAGATGTTCAAGTCTAAAAGTATAACGACTGTATTTTGAAAAATCTTCAGCAAGTAATTGACCATTACTTGCCGGAAAGGCAAAGTATACGTCTTTCGAGGAAACTGTCGCACCACTTTTTACTTCTTTCTTTAAAAATGCACCACGTTTAAGGGATTGTAAGGCCTCCATTTCTGCCTTTAATGGCTGATAACGTATATCAGGAGTACCACATGCATCATATGCTCTACTTGCTGTTTCAAGCCAGTTCGCTACTTGTTCTGGCGTCGCAGAGTAACCGTTGAGAGCATACTCAGAAGTGGCCATCCCCACATGTTTTTCAAACACTCGTGCTCCTTTTGCCACGGCTATAGACACGCCTATATTTTCATTTGGGTTTTCATGGGTTGAATAACCAACCCTCACATCCGGAAAGCTATTGATCAAGTAGGTAATTTGATTTAATTGAAGATGATCATTCGGTGTTGGATATTCTCCAACACAATGCATCACTGTTAAATCAATTTTCCTATTAAGAAAGAAATGAACCATATTATTAATTTGAGATATTGATGCTGCTGCTGTAGAAGCAACAACCGGTAGGTCCGTTTTAGATATCTCTTCTAGAAGTGGCCAGTCATTGACCGAACAACTAGCAATTTTCATTATATCAAAATCATGTTCGATAATTCTCTTAACGGATATCTCGTCGAATGGTGTACACATTGTCATAAATCCCGCTTCTTCTACCGCCTTTTTCAATGCAATAAATTCCACTTCTGATAATCTGGTATCTTTAAACCTCTTTACATTCTTCACATCATCCCTATTGAAAAAATCTTTGTGGATGAAAGTGTCGATATCTCTATATTGAAATTTTACTGCAAAATCAAATTTCTCCACATAAGGTTCACTGGCCTTTTTTAAGGCCTTGATAATTTCAAACCCATGTTGTAAATCACCTTGATGGTTGTTTGCCAATTCGTATATGAATAACGGTTTTTGGATAACCGACATAACCTACCTCCACACTTGTTCATTATTACAATACCAATTAATAGTTTCATTAATGCCACGACGATAATCATAATCAGGTGCAAAACCTGTATGGTCACTTATTTTTTTTATATCAACACTTAGGTTCATGACTTGATTAATGTTATATGGTTTTTTGCCGATGCCAAGAGGTAACTTAACATCAATTTGATCCCTAAGTAATTCAACGTAATAGCGCAAGGACCTGGATACGCCTTGTCCAAGACAATACACTTCACCATCATGACCGTAATCGACTACACAAAGGATACCTTTTGCCGCATCCTTAACATATAGCATATCCCACATCTGCTCACATTGCGTCAATTCAGGCACCTGTTTTAACAGTAAATTAGATATAAGGTGATGAGTCAGTGTATAACTATGTTGATAAGGACCATACACACTAAAAATTCTTATCCAATTGAATTCAATCTTCAATTCCTTTGCCAAGACACTTCCTAACATAAGTGTTGATGCTTTGGCTGCGCCATAAGCATTTGTAGGCTTTAAATGTGTGAACTCATTAAATCGTAATGACTGTAACCCATATTCCGCTTGAGATCCAACACCAATGAATTTTTTACACTTCATTTTTTTTGCTTCCTTAAGCAAAACCATAGTCGCATCGATATTTCGTCTTTGCAGATTTATATCATTACGGCCTACCGGATCTGTGTCTGACCATGCTAAATGAATTAGTGCATCAAAGTCTCCGTCCGTCTTATCTGCCAACATATGATATTCTGACATATTACATTCAACGATAGTCACCAATGTGCTTACTGGCAGTCTATTCAGGTTATGTGAATTGCGTCGTACAATACATACAATCTCAATACCTTGATCTACACACATGTCAACCAAATTTGCACCGATCGGTCCACTGGCACCTGTGATAATTAATCTTTTACTTGTCCTTCCCATATATCCCCTTCAAGCGGTCCGCAGCGCCACTGATATCATCCTCTTTAACAAGGCGGTATTTCATAATTTGGCACTCACTGCACACCTCAGATGTTGACATCAAACCACTCAACATCTTCACCCTAAAATCGTTAAACTCCTTCCCATTCCAAATCTTCAAAACTGAAGTTTTATTACAATCACCCAATATCTCAGGATATGGTATGGAGTGACAGCCTACCACTTTACCATCAGGGTTAATTTGCATTGTGTAAAATGGCTGAGGACACACATCAACATTTATTAATTCTTTTCCGAATTGAGTTTTTACGACCTGCTGGCTCAGTTCAGAATTTAGTTTCGCACCTGAAAAAATTGGTACTGCTTTTTCAACAGCGATGGAATCGCAGATATCGCCGAATATGTTAAAGAACTCGCTTTCGCCCAATTCACCATCCAAAGCACAATCTACCACTTTCAAGTAGATATGTGTCTTTTCTTTTCTGTCATAAAAATATCGGATGTTACTGACAAGTTCTTCAAAATCAATGTCAAAATGACTGATTTTCATATAAGCCGAGCTATCAATCCCTTGCAAGGAGATGACCATCCGATCAAGTCCGGTAGCCAAAAGTTTATCCGAAATTTCATTGGTTAACAATGAACCATTCGTCAATAATTCGACACAATTAGCAATATCTGCCTTGCAGGCATAATCTATCATCTCTGATATATAAGGGTGCATCAAGGGCTCACCCATTCCAACAAAGCGTAAGGTTTTAATCGGGGTTTCAAACATCCTCATATCATCAATGACTTTTTTATATAGGGCCATCTCCATAACTTTACAGTCTGAAACAAAGACATCATCACTTGGCAATGTTGAAAAATGACAATAATCACACCTGAAATTACATGCATATATTGGAAATATTTGAACGACGTAGGGCGTCTTCAAAGGAAGTACGTCTGATAATCGCTGCCTCTTTCCACCCGGCATCTGACCTGATATATCTTTTGCCTTCATCACATCCCCCTTATAGGGTTTCATTAAATGGTGTCATAGTTTGATCTTCCTCTGTAAAGACATCTTCACTAGACACAGGTAACGGACGGTCATAAACCTTCTTAACGATGTATTTTTCAATGAACTCACGATCCTCTGCAATCAAACAAGTATCAACATGTTCACCAAAATGTTTAATATTCAAGCCTCGGTCAATAATATCTTTCAATGGTTCATCGAGGATATTACCAATTGAAACATGAATGTATGGACACGGCAGGACATCACCATGTTGGGTAACTGAGAACATACCTTTTACCGCTATACAACCTAGGTTCAATCCATAGCCACTGGTCAAATGTGTAAACACATTATATTTTTTTTCCAGTGATTCCATATATTTAAAATCTTCTTTTGTTACGAGTTCATCAAATTGTCCTTCCCATGCACCAACCGGTTTAGCATAAGAAACGAACACGCCTATCCCCATGTCATTGAAGTACTTTATAAAATCTATAAATTCTTGTGAATATAAGCGGCTTTTGGTCACAACTGTTTGAATAAAAATTGCCAATCCTGCGTTCCTTGCTGCGTCTAGTGCTTTAATTGTTCTTTTATATGAACCTGGCGCTTTTCTGAAATCATCATGAGCTTTTTCATCAAGACTATCAATCGATAATTGTATGCGGTCGATACCAATTGACTTTAAATGCTTAGCCTTCTCATCATCTAGAAGCCAACCGTTTGTATCGCAATTAATATAGAATTTCTTAGGGTCGATTGCTGCCACTAGATCATCCATATCATTAAACGTAAGAGGCTCTCCGCCTGTAATAACAAATCTAGCCAACCCTAATTCATCCGCCTGCTTAGCTAGATTAGACACATCATCAACCGTCAAACACCTTTTATCACTTTTGCCCTGGAATCTTTTAATAGAACAATGCTCACATTTGAAATTACATTGATAATTGTACTGAAGTTGAATAATTCCTATACTTTCACCTGCACGTATTTTTGCATCAAATTTTTGAACTTTTTCATAAACTAAAGGTTTAGACTCTTTTAGCATGTTCCTATTATCTTGCTCTTTATTCGTTAATTTTCCACTATCTTGATTCATATGTATTTAACAGAAAAACCTCTCTGTTATCCCCTTTCTTCTTTTCACTTTCACAAAAATAATCCCGGTACATTTGATGCACTTCAATCATATCTTCCGGATATTTAGCAAGCCACTTTAGAAAGCCTACATCTCCATTCTTTTTTTCCTTATTGTCAATGCTGTAGTCACAAGGCAATGTACACTCATAGACAAATGTAATGAAGTGACCTCTAATCGTTTGTTGATTTATTATTTCTTTCACTTCAACCGGGCCATAATAAGAATCAATATCGCTTCCCAATTCATTTTTTGCTACTTTATGGATCCTATGTTCTTGTGTTTCCTTAATTCTGACAATACCACCTGGAATGTGCCAACCACGCCCACAATGCTCATCATCACGCCAAGAAAGGAGTATTTCCCCCCTAGTATTTCTTACAATCAAATCAACATTCACCATCGGGGTAATCTCTGTGGTAAAAAGAAAAATATCCTCCGGCAGCCCGATTCTGGGATCGGATATATATTGCCTCAACTTATCAACTAATCTCTTAATCATTTTGGACCCCTTATATTCTACCAGACCATCCATGGTGTGATACCGTCTATAATCATCTTTTCAAAACTAGCTTTATCTCTCTGGGTATCCATGCATTGCCAAAAACCATGATGTTTATAGGCATTCACTTCTGATAAAGATGTTAGCGCCTCTAAAGTCTCTGATTCAAAGCTTGTTTGGTCATCTTTAATAAACTCAAATACATTTGGCTCAAGAATCATGAACCCACCATTAATCCATCCTCCGTCCTCCTGAGACTTCTCACGGAAGGCTTTAACGCCATGATCACTAGCATCTATGTCCAGAACACCAAAGCGCCCACCTGGCATTACCGCTGTAAGAGTCATCATTTTTCCCCGATGATTATGAAATTCCTCCAACGCCCTCAGGTCAACATTTGACACGCCGTCACCATAGGTCAACATGAACGTTTCATTCCCGATATAGTCCTTGATGCGTTTAACTCGCCCTCCAGTCATAGTATGGAGTCCGGTATCAACCAAAGTCACCTTCCATGGTTCTGAAATATTATTATGAATAGTCATAGCATTCTGTTCTGTGAAATCAAAGGTCACATCAGATGTATATAAGTAATAATTAGCAAAAAAATCCTTAATCATATGTCCCTTGTAACCTAAGCAAATGATAAATTCATTATAGCCGTAATAGCTATAGATCTTCATAATATGCCATAATATGGGCTTACCCCCGATTTCAATCATCGGTTTTGGCTTCAGATGACTTTCCTCACTAATTCTCGTACCCAGTCCTCCTGCCAAAATTACAACCTTCATAGAATCACCTCACGTTTATTTTCAACATTCCGTTTCCAAATACAACAGCACTCAAAGTATAACACTTGTTCCACTTTAATTGCATCTCTATCGTGGTACATAGACCCTATAATAATAACTATAACCTGCCTCAAGGATTAATCTGAATTATCTTCTTTCTGATTAAATCTATTGGATGTACGGCAGTAACCATATTAGCGATGTCGTCTCCTTAATCATAGCTTTCATCTCAACTCTTCCAATGCTTATACCAGAATTTTGAATCACTGTTAATGCCTCAAATATTCGGTTGTTTATACATGAATTCTCAATAGCATCACAAAAATAAGCAACAGCCTGATAAGAATCGCCTTTCACCAGAGACGTCAAACCTAGTATTTCAAATATTTTACCTTTCAGAAGGTAATCTGGGCCTGTTGTCATGTATTTTTTTGCAATAACAATGACATCTTCAAGTAAGTTATGCTCGTATAGGGCGTTCAGTATTTTCAGAATATAATCCCTGGAGTCAGTTGCAACCAGCATCATATCGATAAAATCATATAAATGTTCCTTATCTGGTAGATATGCTAACTGAAGCATTATACTAATCACTTCTCTCTCCACAGCTATTTGATCCTCAACTTTGACGATTTCCATATTTTTATATAAATCAAATTGCTGTATCTTCTCATAATTACCGATGCCATTCTTGCCAACATTAGCTGAAAAATGAACATATATGAACTCGATACTCTTAGTGAAGTTATACATTCTCAGCGCCTCTTCCATCGCCTGCTCATATTTACTTTGATACAGAAAAGAATATGCTAATTTCGAAGATCGACTTTGATGTATATCATATATTTTCTTTATATAATAGTTCAAGTGTGTTGTCATACCGTTAACAACACATTGGTCGATTAAGGCTTCATAGGATTCTATTGTTGCTCCCTTATATAGCTGATTAATGATCGATATGCTAACCATTGGTTCTTCAAACTTCAACAGCTGCATCAAGAATCCAATGGATGAACCTTTCACATTGTCAATACCTTCTAATGATATTGCTGTAATAATGTCATCAACAGCCTGATCGAAATTAAATAGTTTCCTATGAACTCTTGCTTTGACGTTGTAAAGTAATTTCTCAAGCTTCAGTGCTCGACTAGGTTGTATTACCTTATAACCTTTAATCAGACCTTGGGCCTTCACAATCCAAGCCTGAGACATGTGATATCTTTTCTCATCATATGCTATCATTGCCATATAGAAATTAAGCCTGAAATGATCAGGGTACTTTCTCAGCAACTGCATTATCTCAAACTCTTTTATATAAAATGCTAAAGACGAGTGTGCTACAGCTTTTGCTATCCTACACTCTCTTTCACCTCGCTCCATGCCTTGAAAGTGTATATCTCCTTTTACAATTGATTTTTTATAATTCTCTATCACTTTTAAAAAATCATTATTCATTTCATAAGTATCTGCAAGATAAAAATACAAATGCGGGTCTTCCGGATGCAATCTAATTTCTTCTTCCAAAAGAGATATATTTCTATGGAACTTATCTCGTTCCTTGATTTTTTTTGTCTTATAGCCTGTATGAACAATGGTTATATCTGTTGCTCTAGCAACATTTAGGCTTTCACCACTTCTTTTCAAATCTTCATGGACTTTTCCTTCAAACCATATATCTGATTTATTTCTAACAATCCTGCTCCCTACATGTGTTAAAAAAACACTATCATTGTCATCAAGATTATCTATATTACATGAGACGATCTCATATTTTTCAGGCAATGTACTGAGCATCGATTTCAGTCTGGTATTCAATAACTCTGTATTCAAAAAGTACTCATCAGCATCAAGAAATATCAACCAATCTCCTGACGCTTTAGTTTTAGCGTGATTTTTTGCAGCAGAAAAATCATCAACCCATTTAAAATGATCAATGATTACCCCTTCCCTTTTTGCAATTTCCACAGTCCTATCCGTTGACCCGGTATCAACTAAGATCACCTCATCGCATATAGCCTTCAGAGACTCTAAGCACTTTTTTATCTCTAACTCTTCATCCTTTGCAATGACACATCCTGAAATTCTCATAAAGTTCCTTTCAAAAAAAGAGGCCAGATAAATCTGACCCCTTTTAATAACATTCTTACGAATATTAAATATTAACCTAATAACTGAAGTACACTTTGAGGTGCTTGATTCGCTTGTGCAAGCATAGAGTTCGCAGCTTGTGAAAGAATATTGTTCTTGCTGTATTCCATCATCTCTGCTGCCATATCTACATCACGGATTCTTGATTCAGACGCTTGCAAGTTCTCTTGAGAAGTGTCAAGGTTCGCAATCGTATGCTCAAGTCTGTTTTGATATGCACCAAGAGAAGATCTCTGTGCGGATACATCTTCAATCGCTTGATTAATAGCACTAATTGAGGCTTCAGCACTTCCTGCAGTTGTGATATCGATATCATCAACATTAAGAGCTGCTGCTCTCATATCTTCAATACCGACACTCATAACTTGTGAAGAGTTCGCGCCAATTTGGAAGTTAACACTATTGTCACCATAAGAAACGTCATTACTTCTTGATGTGAAAGTAAATTCTTCACCAATATCATCAGTCGTAACCGCGCCAACAGTTACAGTATAGTCACCACCATTTGCCGCTGTACCTGTAGTTGCTCCACCTGTAGTATCAATTGAAACAGTTCCACCAGCAGCGCCTACTGTTGCTGTACCAGTATCACCATCATCAGTTGTCCATGTAAGCGTATATACATCAGAAGAAGCATCATAGTCACTAATACTTACATTAACAGACTCATCACCAGCACTACCTGCTGTGGTAAGTGAGGAAACAGTTGTCTCACCAATAGCTGTAAATACATCTGAGTTACCTGACTCATACTGTACATTTCCAACTTCTGTTTTAACACTAGCAAGATCACCGTTAAGAAGTGTCTTCTTGTTAAATTCAGTCGTATTTGCTATTCTGTCAATTTCGGATGCAAGTTGATCGATTTCATTCTGAAGTGCTTCACGGTCTTCTGTTTCATTAGTATCGTTGGCGGATTGTACTGAAAGCTCTCTCATTCTTTGAAGAATAGATTGAGTCTCATTCAAAGCACCTTCAGCCGTTTGAATCATGGAGATACCATCTTGTGCATTTCTAGAAGCCTGATCAAGACCAGCAATCTGAGCTCTCATTTTTTCAGAAATCGCAAGCCCGGCAGCATCGTCACCGGCTCGGTTAATTCTATAACCGGATGACAATTTTTCCATTGATTTAGATTGAGCTGAATTAACTGTTCCAAGTTGACGTTGAGTGTTCATCGCCTGCATATTGTGATTAATAATCATAACTTAATTCCTCCTTGAATTTAAGCTTTTGTCAGGTGACGTGATTGCCACCTTCAATGTTAGTTCGAACTTAGTTTGCTTCCGTGCAAACGTCCATTGGCCAATGGATTTTGTTCGTTACAGATAATATATCGGTCCTGTTTGAAAAGTACTTAATACCTTTTTCAAAAAAAATTATGAGTTTAACAAAAGTGCTATAATAAGCTATTTCATGAACTCTTTAAGCTTCTTAGCCGCATCTTCAGTTGTACTGCCTGCAGCCTTGTTTTCCTCTTGAATCTGGAGGTAAATTTCTTTTCGGTGAATCGGGACACTCTTCGGGGCTGTAATACCTAATTTAATCTGATCTCTTTGAATATCCAGAACAGTGATTTCAATGTTATCATTAATAACAATGGTTTCTCCGAGTTTTCTTGAAAGTGCCAGCATAATCAATCACCAGCCTTTACTTTTTTCATCTGCTCATAAAGACTGGTTTTAATATCATAGTCATTCTCTGCAATGGTTTGAAGTCCCTGTTTCGTCACCATATTAATAATCACAGGCGCTTTTAGATTGGTTGTCATATTTTCAAGCTTATCACCAATCACTACTACAGAAAATATCTGCAACTGTTCTTCTTTTAGCTCACCTATTTTTACAATCTCATCATCAGCAACTTCCGGACTATAATCAGAAAACCAAAAAATAGGGTTTATGACCGGCAATGCCAAGTCTTTATCTACCAATGATTGCATCCAGCACAATCCATTTGGTGTTTCTTCATCCTCATAAAAAAGAATGAACTTCTTCTGGTCTTCAAAACCGAAAATGCCATTCTCAAAGGTTACAATCTTACTTTCGTCTATTTCTACTTCACCAAAATGTTTGGTTATTACTTTCATGATTGCTTCCTCTCTTTCAATCCTTTGCATTTCTTGCAAAATCATACTCTCTTTACATTTTATACTTACCGTAAGTATTGTGCAATATCCTTCTAGAAAATTGTCATTAAATCATATTAGACAATCGGCAGCCCTTCAGTCGAACGAGCTGCCTTACGCACCATATTCACCCTAGGAAATCAAGCAATGTTGGTTGAAGTACCTTACTTGAAACACTAAGGCTCGCTTGATATACAGTTTCCATGGAAGACATCTTAATATAAACTTCCGAATAATCTATATCCTCATTCTGGGACAGTAAATCAGTGAAATTCAATTCGTCCTCCTCCAGACGGCTAATGGTTAATTCAAGACGATTGATTTTACCACCTATTGTGGATCTTGTCTCAAGGATATCATCCAAGTGGTCATCCATCTTACCTATCAATTCAGAGAACATATCACCGAGAATATCTTCTTCTAACTCAGACGCCAATGAATCGTCATCAGCTATCTCTTCAGAAAAGGCAATCAACTCCTCAATATCTCGTTGAAAGTCAACAGAAACAACGTCTGAAGCTATTGTATTCACTGTCAACTCCTGACTATAACTAATCTGATACTTAATGTCTTCTTCCTGTTGGGTAAAGCTTACACCCGTATTCAAATTTGTACCATCAAAATAATGATCAGGCACCAAATCTGCTGTCTCAAAACCAGTCTTCTCATAGGTCATATCGAAATCGGCAGGAATACTCGCCACATCCGCTTCGTTAAAAATCAGTTCACCAGTATCTTCCAGTATATTCACTTCACCTGCTACAGGCATATAAGCATCCACGTCAGATGAATTCAAAACATTTACTGCAGTAAAGCCGCCACCAAGACTAGCTAACAACGCTGCGTCATCTGCATTACTAAGGCCTGAGTAACCCAGTCTTATGCGATTAGCTTCTACAACTTCATCCTCTGTACCATTATTAACAACACGAGACACTGTCTCAACATTCTCAGACCCCAAATGTTCTGTAATCTCATAGGATGCTGCCGCTGCATCATCTTCATCATCAAATACGACTGGCACGTTTGTCTTATAGCCACCAAAGACATACCTTCCTGCATAAGAAGCATTGGTCTCATTAAGGAACTGTGTCATTAACTCACCGATCTCCGTGATGATGTTCTGACGATTGCTCAGATTCAATACATCTGTTGATGCTTGCACTGCAAGTTCTCTTATACTATCAACAATATCTTCCACATTACTAACCGCCTGCTCCGTAATCTCACACCAAGAGATGGCGTCTTCAGCATTGGTTTTATATTGACTGATTTCATTGACATTTGTCCTAAGCCTCAGCGCGCGCACTGCGACAATAGGGTCATCTGAAGGTCTTTGGATTTTTTTACCAGTAGACAACTGTTCTTCATATTCCGCCAGGCTTGTTCTGTTCCTGTTAATATTCAGAAGTGTGTTGTTAATCATCATTTGATTGGTAATTCGCATTGCCTGCACCTCACTTCGTTACATTACCTCTATGCGCCCATACTGTTAATAGTCACATCATATATCTCATCCATAACACTGATAATCTTGGCTGCAAGATTGTATGCCTGTTGGTACTTCACCAAATTCGTTGATTCTTCATTGATATCCACACCAGATACGGATATTCTCTGATTATCCACTAAAGTAACCATACTTTCCTGTCCTGCAAGAAGACTTTCTGTACTTTTGGCATCGACGCCCAGTTCACCGATCAACGCTTCCATAAAGTTATCTGGCTCTCCACGGTCGAACATCGTATCATCGTGTCGTTTTTCAATCATATCCAAAATCAGATCGTTGGCACTTTCACCTGCATTGGCTTCTGTTGATGCCTCTATCAAGCTAATATCGTCTAATAAGTCCTCATTGACCTGAAAATTATATATGGTAATCGCTTCAAGAGCCGTTGAGTCACTGCCATCCAAGTCTGCAGAACCGTCATACCCTTCATATGTAAAAATAGGCTCGCCCGTGCCACCGTTACCGCTCATATTCATTGCATTGAACTCTTCTGCTAGTGTTCGGACAAATTCGTTTAATTGGCTTATGTAATACGGAACACCTTTGTAATCCATATCCTCGCCGATGCGAACGTTTTCCCCATCTGCATCTGACGGCGTCACAACATCCAAGGTAATTGTATATGGCGCTGTGGCATCTTTTGTGTAGCCCGTATAAGTAACTGTCGTTCCACCAAGATTAATCGTTCCTGCTGATGGCAAATCTTGGTCTCCTGTGTTGGTAATTGTCACCTGTTCTGCCGATACCCATGTAATCGTACCGGTAAAGTCTTCACCGTATACATCCTCTGCAGTGGCATTTTCACCATCAACAGACGCTGGTACACCAAAATCAAAAGTGATTTGATCTGTTGCTTGGTCATAAGAATAGCTATTGTATCGCATCAATGTGCCACCAATATTGACCTCACCCTCCTGGGGCAAATCAGTTCTTGATGGGTTTTCAACAACAAGTTGGGACGTCCCTTGTCCTGATAAAACTGTACCAGTAAAATTCTCGCCGTTATTGCCGTCTCTTAAATCAATGTAACCCTTAATCTCACCGCTAAGATTATCCTGATTCAAGTAAAGTTCGTTGCCATTACTCCAATATATGTCATACATATCTACGGCATCTTCAGGATTTTCCAACGTTTCCCTCGTCTGAATTTCCAAATAATTGGCGTTGGTGTCATCTACGAGGATTTGTCCATTGATTGTTACTCTATAAGTACTTCTTCCATTGATATCTGTATATTCCGTCGCATCTACATTAATAACTTCTGATAACGAGTCGATAAGTCTTACACGTTCGTCACGAAGGTCATTTGCTTCATTACCTGTCAACTCAAGATTGGCAATCTGCCCATTAAGAGATGCCAGTTGCTGTGCGTAATAGTTGATTTCATCAACACAGCCTGCTATACCAAAATTTGCTTCTTGCTGAAGATCTGTCAATTGTTCACCTACATCATTAATATACGCTGTAAACGCCTCTAGAGAATCAACATATGCACTTCTCGCTGTCGTGTCACTAGGATCCTTTGATAATGTGGACAAGCTCTCAAAGATATCATTAAAGAACGTACTATAACCCGTATCAGAAGGCTCGTTCAATACAAGCTCAAGCTGACTCAAAATCTCATTTTTAACCGTATATTCACCGAGCTCATTCGACACATCCCAATATTTCTCGTCTAGATAATCATCATGATACTGCTCAACATTTGTTACTTCCGATCCAGTACCAATCATCCCTCTCGTTCCAGCATACAATGGATTCGTAGCTGATTGAACGGCATATTGACGACTATAGCCATCTGTATCTGCATTGGCAATATTATGACTTGTTATATTCAGATTGGTCTGGGCTGTGTATAAACCCGACTGACCGATATTAATGCCAAAAAATGATGATCCCATAGTTACTCCTTCCGAATGCTACTATCTACCTACAACACCAAGTGATGTAACAACTTGTTCAAGCATTGAGTCCATAACTGTTAATACTCTTGAAGCTGCATTATATGCATGTTGATATTTCATCATATTCCCTAACTCTTCGTCACTCGAGACACCTATCAAAGCCAACCTTTGGTTGTCAATCTGCGTTGACATCAAGGATTGATTTTCCACTTGGGCAGTGGCAACGCTCCCAATATTACCGATGCTACCGATGAATGCATTGTAATACTCTGTAAAATCCATTTCACCTGTCGAGCCAGGCTCTAATGTGCTGAATTCTGCATCCCATCCATCCAAGATACTTTGAATAATTGTCGTATCACCATCATAACCACTGGTAACACTTAAACAGAGGAGATCATAGTCAGCTAACAAATCAGAATTGACTTCAATATTCCCTGCAGAATAAAGGGTATTAGGATTGTCTGGATCCTCCTCTATATATTCGCCGGTGGTCTCATCATATCTCGTCACATACTTACGAACAAAGACCTCTGTTCCTTGACTTCCATCTAGACCATATGGTGCATTTGCTGTATCTAAGTAAGCAGGATCTGTATCTGTATTCGGAGAAACCAGATTGTTAACCATCGTTACGACACCATGAATTAGGTTGTCAAACTGTGCCTGCGCCTGCATTATAACCGAGGATTCTATAGATTCATAAGAGTCTTCCGTCGCCATATCAGTGTAATTCGCCTGCCTTGATCCACGGGCCATGATCAACCCCTTCAACTCGCCAATATCATTGTCATATTCCGGACCTGTTGGGTTGTTAGAATTGAAGACCGTGGTATCCAAATGAGGCCAATATGGCTCAACCAAGTCACTTAAAGGTTCCGACTGTGTAAGGCCCATTTCAAAATAACTGCCACTAATAACAAACGGAACATTCTCTATATTCACGTAAACTGTACCATCAGAACCTTCTCTATAGCTTGTATTGACAAGTCCTGACAACTCATCCAATAATAAGTTGCGCTGGTCTCTATAGTCATTGGCGTTACCACCCGTCAGCTCTTCTTTACGTATCGTGTCATTAAGGCTATCAATCTCAGCACCAATCTCATTGATTCGATCAACCATCGTCTCAACTTGCCCATTCATATTGGATTGATAATCGTTGATCTGTTCCATGATCAGATTGGCTTTTTCGACAAATACAACTGCATTTTGGATGAAGTTTGCTCTTGTCTCCAACCCATCAGGTTGTTTGGCTAATTCATTGATAGATGTCCATAAGTCATCCATAATCTCGGAAAAAGCTTCGCCTTCAGTCTCACCAAGGATCGTCTCAATCTCATTGACAGCTTCAGCCTGAGCTTCATAGAAACCCATACGTCCAATCTCTTCTCTATAGGATTGATCTAAGAATATATCTCTCACCTGGTATATGGAGTCAATATCCACACCCATACCAACACTCAGTGTACTGATAGCATTTTGCCCAATTGTTGAGTAGGTACTATCATTAAACATTACCTGTTGACGGACATAGCCTTCCGTATCAACGTTGGTTAAGTTATGTGCAGTTGTATTTAAAGCTTGCTGGCTTGACATCAGTGCCGAAACCATTTTCGATAAACTGCTAATTGAACTCATATCGATTCACTCCGTATCGAAGAATGTTATTAAACTACTTCACGCATTTTGTATGACATATAAAATATCAATACTCATAATCATAAAAATTCTGCTTTATTGCTTACTATCAAAAAAACCGCTATTACCATAGCCTACATTGCCATAACTTCGACTTTTGCCGTAGTTATTGGTTGCGACAGGCTCTTTACTACTCTGTATGGCATTCATAGTGAAATCAACGTATTCCAACGACTGCTTAAGCAACGCTTCATTCACTTTGTTTGCCGCTTGTAATGGCTTGACTTCAGCAATCAAACGCTCACTGATATCTGCTAGTGACGCCTGTTCCTGTTGACCTTCAAGCAATTCAATCAATTTGCTCACCGTCATGGACTTTTCATCTTGATTCGTCACAAGGGCTATATCCTTGATGACTGCGCTTCTTTTCTTCTCAAGACGCAAAAGTTGCCCAGCCATCTCCTGTTCGCGTTGCGTCATTTCCTGTAGGCTGGGCAAATCCCCTTTAATAATAACTTCCTTTTTATTATCTGCCATTTCACGAAGAAGTTTATAACATCCTGTTTCTTCTTCCAATATGTCAATCAATTCGACAATCAGACCTGCCATAAGTCACCTCCACAGCCCGAAGATTCTATAGTCATCACTCTTAATATCCAAAAAGGGTACACTTAATAAACTCAACAAAACACTCTTTTATCAAGTCCTCTGTACCGCATCATTCATTTTTTTAATCAGGTAGACATCGCCCATCAACCAACCCACATGCCGTGTAACAACAACAGTATGTGAGCCGGTATATCTCCGACTGCATATTCGACCTCACTCCCAGCAGGGTCTGTGCATTCGAATTAGAGCTGATCGACAAGTTTATTCGCTATCTGTGCTGCTGTAACATTGTAGGTTCCAGCTTCCATCTGCTGTTTGATTTCGTCCACTCTTGCCTGTCTTACATCCGGTGTTTGATCAACGGCGCTCTTTGCAACTGAAAGTTCTTTAGCAAAGGAAGACAACGCCACAGTATCCTTACTGTTCCCTGTTTCCTTGCTGTCATATGCTTTCTTAGCCTTGTTCGCGCTATACATTTGGCTCATTGCATTAATACCATTAATTCTCATGAATGTCACCACCTTTGACAGTATTATCAACTGCCACCATACTTAGTCTTAAACTGTTTTCACCATGGATTCCTCGTTCATGGGTTACTTTCATAAAGAATATCGGCATTACCCGCCAGAGCTTTAACGTTTTTTTCATTTTTCCTGAAAGAAAATAACTTTACTCTTCCCGCTCCTCTTACCCTCATACAAAGCAATATCTGCCTTTCTAATGACGTCCTCTAAACTGTCGCCGTCTGCCACTTTGGCAACCCCTGCTGTAAAAGTCAGATAATCCTTTGTGCTTTGCCAATCAAATACCACTGCGCCCAACATTTGTCGGTATCGGTTAAGGGTCTCCATAACCTGATGATCCGTTGAACCCTTGATCAGGAGTAAGAATTCCTCGCCGCCATACCGGATACATGTTGCTTCAAAGAACGCATCTCCGTCCAGGATATTCGCCAACACCTTAAGCACCATATCACCAGAGATATGCCCATGTGTATCATTAATCACCTTAAAGTCATCAATATCTATCATTGCACAGTGGCTTACTTTTTTATACTTTTGTTCATCTATGTAATATTCGTTCAGAACATTTCTGTTGTATACGTGAGTTAATGCATCTTTAACCGCCATGTGCTCAGCATCCTGCTTTTGTTGGTCCAAATGCAGCATAATGCCTACATAGATTCTAAAAACTACAGCAGCACCAGTAATCAATGCCAAGCGGATAACCAATCTTAATACACTTATATCTCCCGGTTGTCCAAAGTTAAAGACAACTAAAGAATAAGAAGCTACAATCAATGCTACTAATTTGTAAACAAGATAACGATCCTTCATGTGAATCACATAACCAAGAATCACATAATAGCCTATATAAAAATCAGACCTTAACCCACCTCTAATACCAATCCCTGCACTTAGAACCAGTACATCCATATAAAAGGCCATTTTGTTTACTCTAACACCTTTTTCTTCACTGAACTTTCCAAAGCGTATCCACGTAGCAATGCCTAAAAAACCTAACGTAAGGGGTACCAGCAGATAATCATTATCATGATATTCCGAAAGTTGAATAAGAATCAGCGCAAGAATACCGCCAAAAAGTCTTATTCTATAATGAATTTGTTTAATCTTCATCTCATAGTCCATAGGTCACCTCGTCATTCAATTGATTATAGCATAGAGCCCACTCTCGTTACAGGATATACTTAACAAAACACATCCGACCTCGTTGACAGAGCTATAATTTGATGTTACAATCCCATCTTTGACACTTGTCAGAAAGTGAAAGCTCGCAAACCCTCTGAAATTGGGGCTTTCGAGCTTTTTTGCTTCTTGTATTTTTGCGTACTATTTCTTACTTTTTAGTTTTTTTGAAAATTTTCTTCATTTCTTTATCACTAACTATCTGATAATCTGTTCTGAATCCAAATGAATCATGTAGCGCATCTGTAAAATCAGTTCTTCTATAAGTTGGAATGTAGCCTTGGCCAGTAACCGAATAAAAGTTCATGTCCTTTAATTGACTCACTATCTCGGAGGTTGTGAATTGGTTATCTAATTGTTTTTCTAAATATCTGTACAAAACAAGAGCCAGGAAACAAGTCGTAAAATGTGCTTTTATTCTTTCGTCTTTTTGAAGATATACCGGACGTGCTTTAAACTCACTTTTCATAATTCTAAAACACTCTTCAATCTCCCACCGTCTATGGTTGATTTTAGTGATTTCGCTAACGTCTTCATCTAGATTGGTGCATACAGCATAGAAGCCATCATACTTGCTTTCTTCAGCAATGCTATCTTCGTTAAGATAGTAGAGGGTCTCTTCAGCAACTTCTCCGTCACTAGTAACGTTTGTAGAAGTTATGAAACGTTTATAATCATTTTGTCTTTTCTTGCCTATACTTTTTGGATTGGTAGCAATAAGTTTTGATGCACGTTCAAGTTGCTTATTCCTAATCTGGCGCTGATAGCTGCGATATTTAAGAGAAAAGGTAACAATCAGTTTTTGCTCTAGATCATTTTCCTTAATCCAACGTTCTTTGTAAAAGGTCACATTCCTATATTTATCCCAAAGTTCATCATCCTCATCGAATTTGCGTAAATCAAAGGTTTCGTTTGATTTGTTATGCATCCATCCGGTTGGTTCCAAAGCCCATTCTTTTAGAAAACTCTTAAGCTTTTTGATGGATTGAGTTGTGATGAAGGAACGATCGCTTATGTTGTTGAATTTTCGATTGTCATTCGATGATAGGCCGGCATCGGTGCAGACAACAAACTTCGAAAGCTCGAAGTCCTTGATGATCTGTTTCTCTAAAGGCTTTAGTGTCACTTGTTCGTTGGTGTTCCCGCTGTGAATGCTAAAAGCCAGGGGAATACCATCTCCATCCATGAAAAGGCCCATCTCCACGATAGGAGTGGGGCGATGTTCTTTTGAAGGGCCGTATTGTTTAAGCCCATCTTCCTGCTCAATCTCAAAGAAATAGTTCGTACAGTCATAGTAAAGAACTCGGTCATTGCGTTTAGAAACAGCAAGGCTGTTTTTATAGAGTTGAGACTGTATGAAATCAGACTCACCCGCAATAACTTCCAAAGACCTGTAAATGTGTTGCAGTTCGAACTTCGGTTGTTCAAGAAGAAGCTTAGAGGATTCGAAGGTACTAAGTTTAGAGGAAGGAAAAAGGATTCTTCCGTAAATCAACCGAGATAGAATGGCGTTAAGGTCATAGGTGAACTTATATTTTAAAGAAATATCGTTGCAGATTTTGTCTAAGCCAAGCTGGTGATATATCTGCTGGAGGAAAAGGTAACCACCGTTGAAGGATTGTTGCTTGTCTTTGGTTATAAGCTTGGATTGTTTGCATTTGATTATAACTTCGCGCTTGTTTTCTTTTTCTTTGTGGTTAAGTTCGGCAACATATGCTTTTGCCCATTCATAAGGATCCTTGCCAGCTGCTTTCTCTTTAACAGCTTCTTCAGTACCAAGTGTTTCAACAATCTGCGTTGTACGTTTGCCGTTTTTATAAACGTCTTTTATTACATAAAAAGATAGGGAATTTTTTGATGAAGAAGTTTTCAGTCTCATAAGTCACCTCGTTAAGCCGTAATAGTATATTACTATTATATCATAGTACGAAATAGTACGAAAGAACAATGTGCAAAATTTGACAAAAAAATAAGCCCTTATCCCTTATGGATTAAGACTTTCAGTATTTTGGGTTAATGCTGCAAGTGTCAAAGATCCGAGCCCACTCTCGTTACAGGATATACTTAACAAAACACATCCGACCTCGTTGACAGAGCTATAATTTGATGTTACAATGACTGAAATTCAAGAAACAGTAGAGGCGCGGTATTTATTAGTCATTATATGGATGCATTCAGGTGCAAATGATGTATAATAAAAGGAGATACCGCCGAAGGGTGTAAGTACCTGAGACTTACCATCCTGGGCAAATGATTAAGAGTCATTTGACTGTCACACATTTATGTGTGGGGTGCTACTTGTATAAACAGGTTATTCCTGTATACTACAGTCGCCCTTAGTGACTGTTTTTTTATGTTAATCAAAGTATCAATCTAAAAAAGAGCCTTTAAGATGGAGGAGGAAATTATGTCTTTATTCACAGGGTCCGGCGTGGCCATTGTTACACCATTCAACAATGATCTTAGCGTGAACTATGGTAAGCTGGAAACTTTGGTGGACTTTCATATCGATAACGGCACAGACAGTATTGTCATCTGTGGTACAACCGGTGAAGCATCCACCCTTTCTGATGATGAACAAATCGAATGTATACGTGTCACCGTTGAACGTACAAAGGGGCGAGTACCAGTCATCGCCGGAGCTGGCAGTAACGATACCGCTCATGGTATTGAATTGGCAAAGCGTTCACGACAAGTAGGTGCCGACGGCATTCTCGTGGTTACACCATATTATAACAAGACCACTCAAAAGGGTCTTATTCATCACTATACCGACTATGCGACATCTGTTGATATCCCAATTATGATGTATAACGTACCAAGTCGTACAGGGATGAACATTGATGCTTCAACTGCCGCTGAACTTTCAAAGATTGATAATATTGTAGCGATAAAAGAAGCCAGCGGCAACATCGGTCATATTGTTGAGTTGATGGCCCAGTGCGAAGGAAGACTGGATCTTTACTCTGGTAACGACGACCAGATTCTTCCACTTCTTTCCCTAGGTGGTAAAGGTGTCGTATCTGTTATAGCGAACATTTTACCTCAAGAAACACACGATATTGTTGCTAAATATATATCTGGCGATCAGTCAGGCGCATTAAAGCTTTCTCAGAAACTTCACAACCTGATGAATGCCATGTTCTGCGAGACCAATCCAATACCTGTTAAGCATGCCATGAACCTCATGGGTATGGAAGCAGGTCCAACTAGACGTCCTCTTTACCCAATGGATGTAGCAAATGCAGAACTACTTAAGAACGCAATGATTAACGCAGGCTTGACTTTAGTATAGGAGTACATTATGACAAACATAATCATGCACGGCTGCAACGGTAAAATGGGCCAGGTAATCTCCGGCATCGTTGCTGATACAGAAAGCACTACTATGGTTGCTGGCATCGACCCCTATACAGGAATTGACAACGTCTATCCCGTATTCACCACCCCTGATGCTTGTGATGTGGAAAGTGATGTTATCATCGACTTTTCGACTGCATCAGCAGTCGAATCCATTATCGACTATGCCGTTAAGACCAATACACCGCTAGTACTATGTACAACTGGTTTATCAGAAGAACAAATCAACTACATGAACGCTGCAAGTGAGAAAGTAGCGATCCTTTTCTCAGCGAATATGTCCCTTGGTGTCAACCTTCTAATCAGCTTGGCACAAAAGGCTACTGCTATACTGACAGATGCTAATTTTGACATTGAGATTGTTGAAAAACATCATAACCAAAAACTGGACGCACCAAGTGGTACAGCACTCGCCATAGCTGATGGCATCAACGAAGTCCTTGACAATAGCTATGAGTACAAATACGATCGAAGCCAGGACCGCGTCAAGCGTCCAAAGAAAGAAATCGGTTTGCATGCTGTACGAGGTGGCACCATCGTGGGTGAACATGACATCATCTTCGCAGGTGAAGATGAAATCATCGAACTCAACCATAAGGCCATGTCCAAAAGAATCTTTGCTGTCGGTGCCGTCAACGCTGCTAAATTCCTCAACGGAAAACCAGCCGGACTCTACAACATGGGCGATATGATGACATTCTAATCTGAAAAACAAAACACGCCAATTCGGCGTGTTTTATTTTTCAGATAAATCTCCAGATTCGACGGCTGCGACTCCAACACCAACATTACTGTAGCTATAACCACCAATAAGTACTATACTAGTCATTATACAACAACACTCACCGCCAATAATAAGACACCCAAACCAACGGAGGCACTCCGATGACAAAAAACAAATTAATCATCATCAGCGTCGATGCCCTCAACGCATACGACTATAACTATATACGCTCCTTAACAACCTTTAGGCACTTCTTAGACAATGGCGCCCACGTCCCTGAAGTCAATAGCATCTACCCCAGTATCACTTATCCATGTCATGTCTCCATCATGACTGGCCGTTACCCAGACAAACACGGCGTATTCAACAATGAGTATCCTGATCCTCATAAGCCTACAACTCAGGATTGGCGATGGTTTGAAAAAAATATTAACGCACCTACCCTCTTTGATTATGCCAAGCAACATGATCTAACAACGGCTGCAGTCCTTTGGCCAGTTATGGCTGGTGCCGATTTGACCTGGAACATGCCTGAAATCTGGTCGCCCGATGGTAGCACTAGCACTTTTTCACTTCTATGGAATAATGCTACAAGCAATATGATTCTACCAGCTCTTATCAATAGTTTTCGGTTGAAAGGCAAGCAACAACCTTATGTAGATAATTTTTCCGAGGCCATCGCTAAACACATACTCAAGAAACAGCCTGACGTAATGGCCATCCATTTGACTGAGTTGGATACCGTACGACACATATACGGGTTACATAGCAATGAAGCCCTAGACGCCCTCAAAAGAATCGACCGTCGTATACAGACATTCATCAACATAACAAAAAGAAACAATACCTATGAGCATACCAACTTCGTTCTACTCGGGGACCATGGTACTGCTGATTTTGATAAAGTGATACACATCAATAGCTACCTTAAAGACAAAGGTTTCATTACCACCAACATTGAAGGTAAAATCAAAACCTGGCAAGCTTACGGTTGTAGCTGTGGCGGCTCATGCCAAATACACTTATCAAATGATATTAGCGACATCCAAAGAAACAATCTTGTCGAACTGCTCGAAGCCCTTACATACACGGACGGAAGCCCTATAACACAACTGTTAACAAAAAAACACGCCAAGAAACTGCATCACTTAGAAGGGGATTTCGATTATATTTTAGAAGCCGCTGATGGTTACGTCTTCAGGAACGATCCAGATCAACCACACATCATGAATCGTAGTGACATACCAGACTGTTATAATGGCGACCACGGTTACTTGCCAGAACATCCAGATATGAAGTCCATGTTGCTTATGATGGGTCCCGGCATCAAGAAAGGTGCCACACTTGAATCTTCATCCATTATTGACGAAGGCCCTACTTTCGCCCGATTACTGGGATTTGAAATGGATAAAACCGATGGCAGAGTGCTGAACGAATTAATAAGGTTTTCAAAAATATAGTCATGAATTTTAGCTCAGTTAATCACTCGAGTATTATTACGTCTAACAAAAAAACGCTCATATATTTACCCTAAAAAAAGAGCAAGATTCTCACCAGTTAACATTTGACGAGATTCTTGCTCTGTTTTATTCAGTACTATATTTTTCTCAATAATTTCTTTACGTTATAGGTAATTAATTCCTCTTTAACCGCAAGAAGCATAACACCATAAACAATAATCCCCAGACCAATACCTACAATCAATAGCCCTATATCCTTAGCACCTTCAATTCTATAAAAGTCAGCAGCACCCTTATAAAGGTATAGACAAATGCCCATTGCCAAAGCCGCAACTACGGCTTTTGAACAAGTCACGAACAGCCTTCTTTTACCGCCGCCGTCTTCTTCTTTAAGAAAAAGACCTAATGCCAATATAGCCCCCAGATAATAAGCCAGTGATGTTCCTACAGCAATACCGCCAAAACCAATCCGCTGTGTTAACACCATGCTTAACGCAAAATTCCCAACCGTTATAGCAACCGTTATCAACAACGGTATACGTCGATTATTGACCGTATAAAAAGCCTTGTTTACTACTTCTATAATGCCGAATGCAATCATAAATGAAGTATAACCTGAAAAAGCTACCATCGTCATACTTACATCTTCAGCAGTAAACTGTCCTCTGTAGAAAATCAAAGAAATAACTTGACTTCCAAAAAAAATCAACCCTACTGACATCGGTATCAATAGCAAGGATATACTTCTTAAGACATTAATGACAGACTGGTATAACCCAACTCGATCCGCATCAATATAACGGCTGTTAAATTTCGGAAACATAACCGCTGTAATGCCATAGACCGTCGTTGTTACAATCGCCTTAAAAAGAACATTACCATAATAAATGGCTGAGTTACTGCCATCCACAAAAGGATAGGCCTGCCAGTTATCCACCATCAAGTTCAATTGATGAGTCATTGTAACAATAATGATTGGCACCAGGCTCATAAAGTAAGTTTTCAACACAGGTTCACTTTTCGGCAAACGAAGCTGGGCAGGAACATGCAATATTTTTTTGTATAGAACAGGAATACCCACAAAAACACACTGCAATCCCCACCCTATACTGGTCACCCAGGCAAGACCTACCACGCCATATTGATCACTCCATAGTATCAAATAGGCGAAAAATAATAGATTAAAAGGTAAACTAACCATGGCCGGCAGGGTGAAATGCTCACTTCCCTGGAGCACACCAACAAAGAAATAGGTCATTATAACAAACCATACTGCTGGAATCAAAATACGACTAAGGGAATAGGTTTGTGCTGCTTCTGCAGCACTGGCACTCTTCACATAGTATTTCATGACCAACGGCAGTAAAAACCAATAAGCAACCGTCAAAGCCGAAGCCATCCCTAGGACCGCTACAATAATTCTATTAAGCCCCGTAGCCTCTTGACGTCTTGCACGAACAATATAAGGTACCGTATTCGTTGCTAAGGCACTGCCAAAGCTGAGAAACAAACTTGTCGTTATAAGTATGCTGCCAAAATAAGCATCCGTTTCTAGAGATGAACCGAAACGATAACCAATCAGCGTGTCCCTTAAAAGGCCAAGACCTCTTGAAACCAGCATTAGACTAATAACGCCTAATATAACATTTAGTGATGATTTGCCTTTTGAATTCATGTATTCTCCGTACCTCTATAACAGACTTTTAAGAATCTGGGCGTTCACTTTAGCTTGCTCTGTTAAGTGAGCCACCTGCACTTGCAAAGTATTTTTACTTTCATCGTAAGAAGCCATGACCTTATCAACATATGATATTGCCTTATCAATATCCATATTCCCTATATCCTCAATCACCGGCATACCCAGCATCTGGGAATAATATGTCACTTTCGGGTCATATGAAAACCCAACAACAGGCACACTGCATATCGCCGAATATATCACGCCATGAAGTCGCATACTGACTGTCAGTGTCGCTTCGTTTATGATACTCACAAGATCAGCAACACTGCATTGTTTTGACATCATATAACCGCCGCATTCCATAATATCGAGAATCTTTTGCTGAATACGCATATCTGTAGGAAACTTCATAGGAATAAACAAAACTTGTAATCCGTGGATATTAATAATGTGATCACAGACCTTTGCAACTTTAGGCACATAAGTCGTCGAACCACCCCATTCCCTAAAGATGGCTACACAAAAAGGTTTGTTAGGATCAAAACCTTCCGGAAGCAGTGATGGCTCATACCTATGCTTTTCACCTAATAAATCCAGATGAAAAACAGGATCAGCAGTCACTTCTACATGAGGACCCTTGATACCCATTGACTGCAATGTCTTATAGGATTTAGCCTCTCTAAGGGTTATCACTGCCACATCTGCAACAATTTTTTTAGTGAGCCAGCCGTTGAACTTACCATTAATCGGGCCAATGCCATTGGCATATAGATAGCACCTTTTATGCATACGATTCGCCAAACCAATTAATGCCAAATAGTACCACAGAGACCTTGTACTGGTTTTGTCCTGCAGAAGGCTACCGCCACCCATAATCAATATATCTGAACGATGCAACGCCTTTATGACCTTCAATAAATCGAAACGGTAAACCGCCTTCACTTGAGGATGTCTTTCGTGACCTTCTGGATCTTTTGTCAATATTGTCACTTGATTACCTGCGTTATCCTCTACCAAATCTTTACTGATAGACGCAAGGAGTGCATCGTCACCAGAATTAGAATAGCCATAATACCCGGCCACAATATAGCGCTTAGGTGCTTTTATCAATTCTTCATACAAGGTCAGGTAAGGCTCACTCATGACTTTGACAGAATAATGCGTCATTACAAAGTCGCCTAGATAACTCATATCCACCTTATTCTGCCATGCTTCAATGGCTGAAACGACCCCTTCTTCTAAGCGTTCTATAGAAAGTGGCGTACCGCCTCTACAGGTGAAATTATTTTCTTGATTTGAGGCCAGTCCCTCTTGATCCAGCAATCCATAGTAACCATAATCTCCCGCTAGGACAATAGGTACTCGATAATTCATGGCCTCCAAGACCGAACGACTGATCCCAACGAATACACAAGCCTTATCAAGCCATGAAGGAACATCATCCACTGGACCTGTCATCTCTATCATTTGAAAACCAAGAGCATCATTGACCTGTTTAGCTTTCACCTTGAGTCGCTCTAGTTCCGTCCCACCACCAACGATGGTCAGTCTTAATTCTGGTGACGTATCGTGTATATGAGTCGCCAAATCAATGAGCCATTCCGCTGTCTGACTCGTTGTTGCATCCAAACGACTAACATGAACGACACAGTGTCTTTTGTCGACATATCTGTCCTTAGGCGAGAACTTCTGAACATCAATCCCGTTAACGCTAAGTCTGATATCCTCTTCTGCATACTCATACTCCTTTAACAAATAACGCTTAAGGTCTTCACTTACCGCAATGGATTTGCGCCCCCAGTTTGTTATATGTCTAAGAAGATAATTAACTTTGAACTTTCCGTGGGTCGTTGTCACGAATTTCCTGTTCAACTGCCTGCTTAGGATACCACTGATAAAACCAGGAATCCTGGCATGAGCATGGACAATATCTATTTGCTCTTTCAAAATGATTCTGCGAAGACCAATATAAGATTTTATAACTGCAAACGGATTCTTGGTATGCAAAGGCAACCGATGGTGTTTGATACCTGCCATGGCTAACTCTTTCTCGTAAACCCCACCGTTTGAAGCAACATGCACTTCATAGCCAGAAGCCTGAAGTTCTTTTGCCAGTTCAACAATATGTGTCTCCGCACCACCAATATCCAGACTCATGGTCGTATGCAACAACTTGATTCTTCTACTCATATCATCACCTAATCAAACCAAGCCAGTCTGCCGGAAAAGCCAACTTTTTGGGTAGCCAAACGAATATCCGAATGTACCTTCAGTTCAAACACACCATTGGCTAAATATTTACTGTCTGTTTCAAGCACTGGGCCTTCAACAGTTATATATAGTACATGTCTGCCAGGCACTTCGGCTTCCACATAATTACCATTATCCATCATCACCCATTCCGTATAAGGTTGATCATCATAGGCAACAATAGTTCCGAGCAAAGTATTCGTATCCAGATCATACAGTGAATCACCAACCACCACTGCCTCAACGCTCATAGAACGAATATCTTCCACACGATATGTAAACATTCGGTCACTCATTTCAATCGCTTCAGCACCGGCATCATACCTCAAATACCGTTCAGACACCTGTTTGTAAACACCAAGACCAACTAAGGCAACCACCAATAGGATAAGCGCATAATCCAGTAAGTTCAATTTCCTCTTCTTCATCACTTTGCCTCCTCAACGGTTTCCAAGCCTACAATGTAGCCGTAACTGGCAAACCCTTTGCCCTTAACCGGTACCTGTGTGCCGATTCTTATTTCCTGACTACCGACAGTGTAACCAATATCGCTTACATCGGCTATTGCTTCAACTGTAATATACACTGTCAATAGGCCTTCCTGGCTTACCAGCTCAATTGTACCGCTTGTTGTATTTTCTTCTAATGTCTGATAGGTTTCGTAATCAACTTCATATACATCACCAATGTAAAAATTCTTACTACTGTTATAGACCGCCATTCCTGGTTTTGGCATCTCTTCAAATGGCGTTCTGACTTTCTGTATTTCGATGATATATCGGATGGACTCCTGGTTCTCCGCAACTACCGCAACGGTCGTCTCTTCCCTAAAAACCAGCTTCAAACCAACAAACAACACCATCGCAAAAATCAATATAACCAATAAGTCAATGATACTGACCTTTCCAAACAATCTACCCTTCTCATCAATGAGCTTCATACTTTTCTTTCTCCTTATATATTCTAGCTAGCTTAGTAACCATATGATCTAAGCTATATTCTTCCTGAACTATATTGTGTCCCTGCTCTCCAAACACAGACCGCAATGTCTGATCCTCAACTAATCGCTTCAAAACATCTGCATAAGCTTCAAGCTCATAAGGCTTTACACAGTAGCCATTCACACCGTCTCTGACGACTTCATTAACACCATTCAGATTGTAGGATACCACCGGTAAAGATGCTGCCATAGCCTCTAGAAGGCTTAAAGACAAAGCTTCAGAGTCCGAAGTGTTGATACAGATATCCATTGCCTGATATAAAGGTGGCAACTTTTTAACAAACCCGACCAACTTCACTTGTTCCTTCAAATGATTGGACTCTATGCTTGCAGCCAGCTCTTTTGCCAAAGGACCCGTACCTGCAATCAACATACCAACAGGTATATCAGTTATTTCCAACAGTCTTTTCATAATCACAGGCAGTCGCATTGGCCCTTTTACTTCTGCCAATCTTCCAACAAACCCAATGACAACACGATCACCCATGCCATAAATATCCTTAGCGTGTTCTTTATCCAAGACAGATTTAAAATCTTCGATAGAAATGCCATTGGTCAGTTTAATAATCTGTTTCTTAGGAATATGACTTTCAATTAAATTCTCATAAACACCATCGCTTACAGCAATGATCCGATTACTTAGTAACCGATTGATCCAATTTTTCAAACGAAACACTATTCCTGAACCTACCGGCTCAATACAATGTCTCGAGTTAAGGGTATAGACTCTACAGATTTTTGCGGCAATCCGTCCTGAAAGAGAAGCATGAGTATGGACCACATCCGGCTTCACGAATCGAATGACCTTATACAAGTCATAGGTACTTTTTATGGATATGGAACAATCTGTGATGCTCTCAAGTTCTATAACATCCACATTTTTCAAATGATCTATGTAGCTCTTAACCATTGAGTCTTTGGGCAGAACCACTGTCATCTTAAATCCCTTAGGCATCGCTTCCAAGACGCGAATAAGCCAGATGCCTGCACCGCCAATATTGCTGTCCGTCAGAATATGCATCACATTATGCATGCACAGTCTCCTTTCTTGCCAAATAGGCCACACCACTGCCAAGAAATATCAGCAACCAGTAAAAGAACATCACGTCATAATTATGCCATATATGTTCAACCATCCCTTGAGCGGAGCTACCGACTATTCCACCAAGAAACGCCATCAACAGATATTTGTATTGCATATTCGTCGTTACTAGAATAGCACTGAGCACTTCCTTTATCCAGAAAATCATAACAACAGCAAATAAAACAAATCCAATAATACCATGTTCCAAAAGAATCATTAGAAATGTGTTGTGAGCGTGATAGGACTTCGATGCCGAGTAAGCGTAAGCAAAATAAACTTTCTTAAAACCGCCCATACCAACACCACCCGCAAGGAAGTCACGGGCCATATCCAACGATGCCTGATATATAGACACACGATAAGCTGACGAGGATTCCTGCAAATTGCCAATACTCATAATTCTTTGCATGATGGACTGAGGCAGGTAAAGAGGCATTGTAACAAGAGCTGCAACGCCAAGTACAATGAATTTACCATTCATCAAGATCACCATAACGCCTAATGCCAGTACAATACCAATCATAGAACCTCGCGACATCGTCAATCCAATACAGAGCACTGAAAGAGCAAACATACCAGCCGACATAACTTTCAACATCCAGTGTTTTAAACCAAGTGTCAATGCTAAGGCAATTGGTGCCATTAACACTAGAAATATACCAAATACGTTCGGATTACCAAAGACCGAGTAAATTCTGGTCTGGAGCGTATCAAAAATTTCCTCATCCACCCATGCCGGGTCCACTTCCACACCAATGACATATTGATAAATGCCAAGCAAGCAAGCCAAAAGAGTTATGAACATTAATGAGAACATCACCACATATACCTGCTGTTTATTTCCAACCATCCGGCCGATGGTCAACCCACCAATAAGATAGGTTATATATATGGTGCCAATCAGACCTGACTCACTGCCATGGAATCCAGTGATGGTACTGAATAATAACATTAAAAGCCACAACCAGGCCCAAACATACACTGTCGATATATTTCTTACATGTTTCTTTCTAATACTCTCATAGAGATAAGAAAACATTACCACGATTGCAAGTAACACTGACAACGTCGTCGGTATGAATATCATAGATATCAGCCAGACTACGGTCACTGCCATATGTAAAGGTATCCTGTCAATAAGCCGGATTGCTATACTTTGATCCAATACAGGATTCAATCGTTGTTCAACAGATGATAAAATACGGCGTAAAGCACCAGAAACCCGTTGAGTTAAGATACTTTTCAACATCATTCCCTTCGTTGGAGGGGTCAAAAAGAACCCAACAGACTTACTGGCAAACATCCACCGTCTACCCTTTCCTACAAGTCGTTCCATCATTGTACCAAACATGCTATCTGAGTATATCTGCCCAATGAAATGAATGATCTTCATCAACCAGCGTCCTATATAACTTTGCTCTATCATAACTACTCCTTGCCCTGTTCAAGTTTTAATCCTGGTATTTTCATCTTCGTTGCTTTAGCCCATCCAAAATAGATCACCACGCCAACGAAAGCACCAACCATAACCTCTAGCAAAACGACCATTTTCCCACTTCCGGAGTAGGTCTTACTCAACCATTGATAGAAAAACTTAATGCCAACACCCATCAATAAAGAACCTGTAAGTGCTTTGATCAGGAACAACATCTCTTTGTACCGGATAATCTTTATCTTATTGGTATTAAAGTTTGCAGTGAGTGCAATGGATATGGCTAAAGCAGAGATGGACGACGACAATGCCAAACCGTTGATCCCTAGAGGTTTTACCAGAATCAAACTGAATAGTATATTAATGATAATGCCAATTATCGCCAAATTCATTGGCGTTCTCGAATCACCGTATGCATAGAAGGCTTTATTCACAATTTCTCTAAAGCCATAGAAAACTATTCCTAACCCATAAAACACCAATGCCAATGATGTTAGCTGTATATCAGCGTCTGTAAAGGCCCCACCGCCATAAAGGATTTGAATAATCTGATCACTAAAGACCACCACCCCCACGGTCAAGGGCGACATGTAGAAAATAACCATTCGAAGGGCTGATTGAAGAAGTGTGGCAAATCTTTCTTTGTTGCCTGATGCCAAAAACTTAGCCATGGAAGGAAAGACAAGATTTGCTATTGCAAGAACAATAACCCCTGCCAAAATAACAAAGACCTTATTGGCATATTCAAGAATTGCCACTGCCGAACCGTCATCAATGCCCGAAGCGAGATAAGTATTCACAAATACATTAATCGGCTGTACCCAAGTGCTAATAAGAATTGGAATCATCACCAAACCGACTTTTTTTAATTCATCAAACATACCAGGTCTACAAAATCCCACTCTAAGCCCTTTTTTCCATAGAAATGGCACTTGAACCAACATCTGCAAACACCATCCAAGGAGCATTGCATAGGCCATCCCTTGAATGCCTAATCTGTCATTTAGCAACAACAGATAAAGAATCATTATTAGATTGGAAACAACACTGATAGCGGCAGGAACAGTAAACTCACCTAGAGACTGCAATATGCCTACAAATGCGAAGGCCATGGCTGTAAAAATAAGCATAGGAAACATAATTCTTGTCATAGATACTGTCAGTTCATAAGTCGCCGCATCGTAGCCCCCAGCAATCAGCTTCACAAAGAATGGTGCAAAAGCCACACCAATAAGAGAAAGCAAGACTGCAACAGCAAACACAAGACTAATGAATTCATTGGCAAAACGAAAGCTGACCTTCTCCCCTTTTTTCTTCATGACTTCACTAAATGTTGGAATAAATGCCGCGCTGACGACCGCTCCAAGAGCAAAGTCAAAAAAATTCAAAGGCAATCTGGACGCAGCAATAAACGCTTTAGCTTCCATACCCGTGCCATAATTATAAGCCAGAAGCATATCTCTAACCATGCCTAGAACCTTGCCAAGCATCGTTGCGCTAATCATGATCAATAGTGTCGTGTAACTGCCTGTTCTCCTACTCATGGCTTAAGGTTCTCCATCTCTTTAAAATAATCTCCGGCTAAAATCAAATCATTGATGTCCAATTGACTTCGTACTGAATCGACCTGATCTTCATACAGAGTTTTATCGAGAATTTCCCCATCCTCTTGGCTGTATACAACATCCTCTGATGACATATAATACCAGTCATCCGTAATAACGTTGCCATATCGTGTGACGACCATCTTACTATAATCATTCGAAAGCACATCTTCCCCAAGGGTATATAACCCTTCAATCCCTAAGAGATTAGCCACTGTAGGCAATATGTTCACCTGACCAGTAACATGAGGCATGACAAGACCTTCATCAAATATATCCTTACCGTGAATAATCACAGGTACTTTTTGGTATTTACTCCATTCAAAAGTATTATACTCATTACCATCAATGACTGTCTGAGCAATAGCTTCATTAGCAAACAGACCACCGTGATCCCCATAAATCACCAATAACGTATTGTCATATAAGCCTCTTTCCTTCAAATCGTCCACCAACGCTTCTATTGTTCTGTCCACGTAATTGGCAGCGTTATAATAACGATTCAAAATAGCTTCACGCCCTTCACTTCCAGTGAAAACACCATCTGCAAAGCCGTCGTATGGATAATGGCTGGATAAGGTGACCATGAAACTGAAGAAAGGTTGATCCGCCTCCCTACCATCCAGAGTCTTCTCCAATGACTGTTGGTAAAAATCCGCATCACTGATGGCCCACCCGATGATCTCGTTTACCTGGAAATCTTCTAAGCTGTAAAAACGATCAAAACCTAGTTTCTTGTGCATCACTTGCCTATTCCAAAAGCTGGCATCATAGCCATGGAACGAATAACTGACATACCCTTTCGCATCAAGGGCTATAGGTAGGGAATTGTAAGTATTCGTAGGATACTCGTAATAAACCGCCCCACTAGAAGCCGGTAACAGGGATGTGGTCAGCATAAACTCCGCATCCACAGTATTCCCCCCTGCTGTCTGGAAATAACACGATGGCATATAAAGGGACTCTTCTTTAAAACCATTAAGAAATGGTGTTACCGGTACACCATCCACTTCATAATCAATGAGAAAATTCATAAATGCTTCAAGTTGTATAACAATAAGGTTATAGCCCTCTGCTTTACCTGTATAAGCGTTCTCTGCTTCATTATAATTATTAGATGCAGCAATCGCCGTCATTTCTTCTTGACTCAATTCATGATTACTGAAGTTTCGTTCAAGCATTTGCACAAAATCGTAACCGTGATAATAAATCAATCCCAAGTCTCTTGCCATGTACTTTCTTTCGTAAGCATAATTCGTCGTATCAATCTTACGGTAATCCATATTGAACTTAAAACCTGCAACACCAATCACAGCTATGAGGGCAATCCCTTTATACACCATATTAATCTCGCCCTCAACCTTGATAAACTTATGGCGCTTCAGCACCATAAAAAAGAAGATGGCCAAATAATCCATTATAAAAATCACATCTTTGACCTTGAGCAGATTAACAGCGCTGTCATAAACATCTCCGGCCATATATAATTGATTGAACAAACTCCACGTGATCGGATTATAATAATACCTACCATAAATGGTGTCTGCAAATATCAAGAGACCGAAGAACAAAGCACCTATCCAAAGGGCCAGAACGCCTTTCTTCCATCCAATCAAATATATAAGGCCCATAACGGCAATCACAGTCCACAGTGCCATGAATAAACCGTCCTCGTTCAGGGCCTCTGAAAAAGGTATGTCATTGATTTTAGTGGATAATTGGGCATAGACAATTTTGAGCCATACGCCTACTGTTAAACCGAGAAACAGAAGGGCTTCATAAACCCCTCTGTTCATACGAATACTTATTTTTTTCATTAATCTGACACTTTCGTTTTTGGAAATAGACTTTCTACATTGTAAGTGACACCATCCTGATCCATATATAGACTGATCATCTGAAAGCTATCATATAGATCAACTTCATGATTACTTCCTACCTTATACCATAGTCCATTCAGATCAATATAGCGTATCCCTTCATAATAGGACAAGTTATAATCGTAACCACTTGCATTAATATAGAATAATGTCTTACCTGATTTCTTAACATAGCTGCTGATCATTTCATGAAGCATCTCACCTTCTTTTGTAAAAGAGGCATCACTATTGTCAATCAACTTCTCGGTACCAATAATCACAATACAGCCTTGGACTGCCTGGGCCATAGCTGACTCAAGTTTAGCCCATTGGCTGCTGTCTGTTTTGACCAGACTGCCTTCACTCATTGCTAAAGTAATCACTCTAGCTTCATCTAAGTCAACAACTTGAAAATTATTGTCATAGATTAAAGCATCGTTCTTGACTTTTGTCACATCAATATCTGAAGCACCTGCATAGACAGCATAATCGGCCTGGTTAAAAGTCTCATATAACTTATCCATCACGACTTCATCCAACAACCTATTCCGTCCACCTGTAGCGCCGAAGATTTTTAATGTAAATACTTCAGCCTCCGGCAATGTATTCATCAACTCGTCCACTGGTGGAATCGAAAGCACATCATCTAGGTCTGTGATCTCCGTTTTCTTGACACCAAGAATACGATCCATCCTAAGTTCCCCTGTCTTCGCCTCTTCTGTTGCAAAAGTAAGGACGTAAATACGGTTGATTGATACAGGGTATGCTAAGACCGAAGGCATTTGTGCTTGAAGATTCTCATCAAAGGTCAGTGTAAAATCCTCACCGTCCGCATCGGTCATATGTGCTTTGATAGTAATTCCGGCCAGATCTCCTTCCATAGATAGGGCAACTGTGTCTACCGATGAGGTTATTTTTGCCTTTTCAAATACCGCATACAGTGCTTGGGCTACCTCTGATGGCTCAAAGTTGTAGTCGAACGTTACGACACCATCATCACTGCGAACTTCACCTTGAACTGTCTCAGGGTAGACAAGCGTTGTCGGGGCTGTTTTGCTTAAGTCCAGAAGATCTCTTTCTTCTGAGCCACTAACAACATAGGCAACCTCTTTAATCCCTTGGTACTTTACATCAATTCTTGCATTGCCCGGATTTTCTCCAGGATAAAAAGTGCCACTAAGTATCGTCCCTACGTCCTCGCTAAGACTCCAACTCAGCAAGGTATTATCAATAACACTCTTATAACCGTCTTCATCTGTCCCGATGACCGTCAAGTTCTGAATGCCATCATCATAATGTATCGCTTTCGGAACTATTTCCAGATCAATCAATGTATCAACAACGGTCAATTCCAGATATCTGGTCTGTCCTTTGTACTGCGCCATCAAGACAATGTCCCCAGCCACTTTCGGGGTGAAAGTCATATCCTCTATGACCCCATAGCCACCAGACATGCTCCACGCAACCATATCTTCATCCACTTCCACAGGGTTAAAGTTCAAGTCAACAGCCTTAAGGCTTAACTTCACCTTATTATTCACGAAGACACGGTCCTGATCCCCTTCAAGGATCAAACTGAACTCATCCGTCTCTGGTGCATTTAAGCTAATACCTAATCCGTTGACAACAGCCCTTTCTGAGCCGTCAGAGGTTGTATTCACAACTTCCGTCTCAAATTCACCCGGTTCACGAACAACAAGGGTGGACGATCCACCGCCATCCATCTGAATCGCGTTATAGACACCATAACCCTTCATATATGCGGCAAGCTCTTCCTGAGTGGCGCCAATACTGTTGCCTCGTCCATCGACCACCATCGCAATCAAGGTTTGACCGTCTTCTGTCAAGCCAACCGCCGTTCGTGGATGACGTTTGTTGGCAGCAACCTGCAAACCTTCGCTAACTGTTTGTCCATCTTTAATGAGGAAACCGCCTCCCGGAATTGCCAAAGCCATATCCTCGAGTTCAAAATTTGTCACAGTCTTAAAGTGAACAGATGTACCGACATCCAGTGAAGATAAATAAAGCTGGGCATCTTCCTTTTTAAAGACGACCACATAGCCATCTTCCGGAATCTCTACAACCGTATCATCATCAATCACTTCTATGACCATCCCGTCTTCGACTACAACTTTATACAGATCAGCCAATTGGTTGATGGTCTCCGTTGTTTCATAGGCCTGACGGTTAAAAAGAACGGGCTCCCCTCCAACCGATCGGGTATTGACCCCTTGTATGCGTACGCTCTTACCATCTTGTGTCTGCAAAGTCATACTGATACTCAGATAATCGATCCATGCAAGGTCATCCTGTATCACCAAATTGGCCGCGTTGTCACTGTAATAATTATAATCATCAATTGCGTAAGTAATCGTCTCATTCTCAACTTCAATACCAAGCACTTCTCCGACAGCAGCACCCATACTAAAAAAAGATCCGTTTATACCGCCTATGATGGTTCCCTCAGCATCAGACATATCGGAAACCTGTTCACTGGCTCCAAACACCTCATCATCCCTAAGTACTTTCAAATCCAAATATGGTTCTGTCAAATCCATGGACAAAACATAAAGGTCCACTAATCCTTCTTCTGTCAACTTGGTGACTGCTTCATATGTAAGTCCATTAGCCAACTGCAGCGCAGATGACTGCTCGTATATACTTTCCAGCTGAGCGGAGACGGGCGTTGTTGTAAATACCATCCCTGCCAACAAAACCAGCGTTTGAATCATGCCAACCACTTTGATTCGTTTCATTCCCATGCCTCATTCATTAGGTCATTGACCCTATTCTTTCTTCACTTTATTAGGTCTCAAACGCCTTATATCTGTGTGATTTGAGCCCTTTATTCGCTACGACTCAGTATAACAAAAAAGGTGGGCGACTTCAATCGCCCACCTACCTATAACTTATTAACAATTCATTAAAAAAATTGGCTTCTTTCACACTATATACTTATAAATCCTCTTGATGCTTTGATGCAGAACAATTGCCGCTGTACCTACTATCAACCCTTTTACAACATTAAATGGTGCATAAACAGCAATGATATTCTCAAGAACAGCATCACCTGGCACGCCATAGAATGGAAGGAAGATATAGTAGTTCCCCACAGATGCCACAATAACCATAGACACAATCCCTACGATGAAGCCTACAATTAAGCTCGGGATACTTTTCTTTTTCTTGTAAATAAGCACTGCTGGCAAGATCAAAGCTACGCCGACAGAAAAGTTCGCAAGCTCACCTACCCCACCGGTACTGCTGTTTAATATTAGATGAAGTAAATTCTTGATAAGCTCAATAAGAACCACTGCCAATGGCCCCAGTGTCACACCACCAATAAAGGCCAAAACATCACTGAAGTCAATCTGCAAGAACGCCGGGAACAAAGCCGCAATAGGGAACTCCACATACATGACCAAGAAAGCCAATGCTGAAAAAATAGATACGCGAATCATATAGCCTGCACTCATATGATTCTTATTCATTGTTTGATTTGTTGTGTTCATAAGACATCTCCTTTGGTTACAATTGATTATCATGTTATATAACACTCTTCAGTCAACTAAAGTACCAAGACAGTCGCCGTGTGCCTACATATTAAAAATGCCCTCGGAATTTTCCGAGGGCACGCAAAGAGACATCATCAACTTCTTCTCTCATCCAGACTGCGTATAAGCTTGCTTATACTTACTGTCGGTATTGGAATTCCACCAATTCAACCCATCGAATATCATGTGATCCATCGATATCTCAAGGTTCGCGGACTGTCACCGCCGGTCGGGAGTTTCACCCTGCCCTGAAGAATTACAAGCTCATTATATCATATGCGAAATATTTGTCAAATTATTTTACAAAACACTCTTGACAAATAATTCTTATGTGATAATATTTATTCATAAACATTGTTGTGTGCGATCAATCAAGAACGATTGAATTTGAATTGTTAATTATACATAACCAATTTGATGGAATTCTAAGGAGAAGAAGCATGATTAAAAGAGAAAATATCGTAACTATAGAAGGCAACCCGTTAACACTTGTTGGTCCTGAGATCAAAGTTGGTGACATAGCACCAGATTTCACTGTACTTGCTGCGGACCTCTCACCTGTAAAGCTCAGCGATGCTAAAGGTAAGAAAGTTATCGTCAGTGTTGTGCCATCAGTTGATACATCTGTATGTGCCGCTCAGACAAGACGTTTTAACGAAGAAGCAGCCAAGCTAGATAACGTGGTTATTTATACAATCAGTAATGACTTACCATTCGCCCTTGGACGTTTCTGCGGAGCTGAAGGTATCGATGCAGTCAAGACACTTTCCGACCACAAAGACCTATCTTTTAGCGAGCAATATGGATTCCTTATTGAGGAACTTCGTTTATTAGCCCGAGGTCTTGTTGTCATCAATGAAGATGGTGTTGTTGACTATGTTCAATACGTACCTGAAGTAACCGATCATCCTGATTATGAAGCAGCTCTTGAAGCTGTCAGATAAGCTGTTATATATCAGCAATAATGCCACTAAGATATCCTGTTGATACCTTAGTCACTTAGATAGTTGTCTCATAATATCCCCCCAAGATATTATATAAAAGCCGATTCGTCACCCATAGACGAATCGGCTTTATTTTACTACAGGAAATTCTCCTTTAGTCATGGATGCTTAAGGAATTAAAATCCATTGATTCTGTGTTGATTTTAACACCAGGACTCCGACGCCTTTTGTCCACATATTTAATAAACTCTTTTGCCTTTATGGCCTTGGAGAAATACCAACCTTGCACTTCATCAACACACATCTCTCTTAGGATTTCCAACTGTTCTAATGTTTCAACACCTTCAACATTAATGGTATAATTCAGCTTTCTGCCCAAGTCAATCATTGACTCCACTACAGCTTTTTGCTGTATATCTTTGATGTCGTCAATAAAGCTCTTATCAATCTTCAACTTATCTGCTGACAGCATCTTAATGTAGGTCATTGAGGAGTAACCAGTCCCAAAATCATCAAGGGCAACACTGAAGCCCATGCCTTGAAGTGTCTCCACAAGTGTTCTGCTTTGTACCATATCCTTTAGGGTCGCTGTTTCAGTAATTTCGATCTCTAGAAGGGTCGGATCACACCCTTCTTCATGAATGATATCGGATAATGTCTTAATGAACAGGGCATCAAACTCTTTCCCTGAGATATTAAAAGAAACTTTTATTGGGTATCCAGCCGATGACCATACTTTCGTCTGCCTCGCCACTTGCCGGATCACCTGTTCTGTAATCAGACTTATAAATCCCAAAGATTCTGCCAGTCCTATGAAATGGCCCGGATAAACAACCTTGCCATTAGGATGATTCCATCTTACAAGCGCTTCACACCCAGTCACTTGAAGGGTATCAATAGCAATTCTCGGCTGATAATACACTTCAAACTCTTTGTTTTCAACCGCTCTTCTAAGTTGCTTTTCAAGGGTAATCCTTTTAAGACTATCTCTATAAATATTCGTCTGGAAAATACCGAAATGATTGGAGCCACGCTTGGATGCTTCAGCACTCGCCATATTAGCTTTCTTAAACAAAAGCTTTGCCTCCATGGAATGTTCTGGGGCTAAAGCTATGCCAACATTCACTTTAACACTTATCTCCATATGCTCAATATAATATGGCATAGTCAATTGCTCAATGAGATCACGAGCATTCCCTTCAACAGCTCTTACAGAGTTCGACTGAGGATCGCATGCCAATAGAGCAGTGTGGTAAATACCAACTGACCCTTCGTTCCTTTCAAAATGCTTCTTTAAAATCTCTGCCGTCCTTTGAAGCACCTGATCACCAATTTCGTGCCCATAGGCATCATTGATTACTTGTAGATTGTCTACAGCGACAACATACAAGGCCAGTTGAGTCAAAGCCGGCTCTAAAAGCTGTCTTTGAAGTTCTTCCATGAAATAATGCACATTACGAATACCTGTCAGACCACAGTGCGTCGACAAATATTGTATCTCTCCGGATTGCTTCTCCAATGTCTGAAGGATTTTCTCTCTCTGAAGGTACATAAAGACTGAAAAACCAAGACTAGTAAACAACAACAGGAGTAACAATAATATCATCACTTCAAAAACATATTCACTTTCCCATACTGCTCTAACATTAGCTAAAGCAGTAGAATCAATGATACTAAACCACTTCCACAACAATTCAGACAACTCTTTCGCCTCTTTCTAAACCGGAATTTTCTCTACCGGTGAAGATGCTCCCACATCGTTTTATAAAAACTGCCTCTTCCTTTATATATTCTCAATTCTCTCTGTATATTTTCATCTAATGATAAGAGTGCCAAAATTCATGTCACTCTTATCATCCATTTCATTTCACTATGTATTATACCAGTATCATATGACTTCTATGTGAACAAACTGTATCCAAGTGAAGAAAATAAAAGTGTCCAATTAAGGACACCTTACACTTCATATCTATTGATCGCGATTACAGCGAAATGTCGTAAATAATATAGCCAATCAAAACCAACAGGTTAATCACACTAATAATCAAGCTTGTTTTTCTAATGCCGCTGCCTTCACTTGCTGTTGACTCAATCTTCTTCTCCAGAAGATCCCCTGTCTTTTCAAGATTCTTTTCATTTGCAATCTTAAGGCCCATAACCATTCGGTCTATCTCCACAGCATGAGCACGCTGTTGCTCCATAAGCTGTTCACTGCTTTTCCGAAAGACCTCATCGAATACAGAATAATCAATATCCCCATGACCTTCGATCATCTCTTTCAGCTCCGAGGTACAGGCTTTGTTATCCTCTCTCAAGTGGACTATCTGATCATTCAGTAATGAATCTTGTTGATCCAGACGTGATTGAATATCCTGTGTCGCCGTGTCATTGGCTTCTGCACTACTTTGCAACTGCTGTATACTTGACTCCTGCGCCTTTAACAATTCAATAACGTTAACCAATGTTTCTTTAGACACCGTTGCATAATGCTCGTCAAGGTAACTAACCGACTTATTCGCAACAGATTCACTGATATCTTCCACCGGCTTTGAAGTCATCTCTTTCGCCCGGTCCATTAGTCTGCCTAGCAGCTCACTAACTTCTGCCGGTACTTTATTCGATAAGCTCATTTTTCCCTCCTCATATCATCATCCTATGTATATCATATCTATTTTCACCCTGAATTGCCCCTATCGTTCAAAGCAATCCTGAACTTACTCTCCACAACATTATCTCTTTAATCTTTTATACCGTCAAGCATAAAGTCAATGAATGTATTGCATGCCACCGAGTGGTTGGCACCCTTCTTAACAAGAAGACCTATACTACGCTTCGGCACCTTAGGCTTCACATCCCAAACATAGAGCAAACCACTTTCAATTTCATCCTCAACAAATTCTTCTATCACAGAAGCCACCCCAAGACCTATCTTGGCAAATTCTACAAGAAATTCCATACTGCTAATCTCAATATCCACATTCAGACGTATTTGATGATCCAAAAGAAAAGTATCAAGATATGCCCTGGTGGCATTCTTTTTTTCTAGGAGAAGCATGGACTCTTCTTCAAGGTCTTTAAGAGTCATTTTATCCTTTGGTGCCGGTCTTTTTGCAACAAAGATGTCTTGTATGGACAGTAATTTCATGTAATCGTAACCCTGAATTAAATTCATCTCACTAATGATGGCACAATCGAGCCGCCCTGATTCCAACAAATGGACCGTCTCAGTGCTTGTCCGATTAACAATTTCAATTCGCAACTTAGGATAAACCTGATGAAAGGCTTTAAGGAAGGGCATAAAATAGTAACGGCATAAAGTGTTGCTAATCCCTATCCGAACAGCCCCATAAGTTCTCTCTTTCAACTGCTTCAACTGCTTTTCTCCTGCTTCAAGGTATTGAAAAGCCCTTGATGCATGCTCATATAGGAGCTGCCCCTCGGGTGTCAGTTCAACCCCTTTCGCAGTTCTTCTAAAAAGACTGAGACCTACTTCTCTTTCAAGTTGCTTGATGGATTTACTGACTGCAGGTTGCGTTACAAACAACCGCTTAGCTGCCTTTGAAATACTGCCTTCTTCAGTAACGATACAAAACACTCTATATGCATCCGTTAACATATACACCTCATAACTCATATTCATATGAACTATCACAATTAGTTATTTTATTTATATCCTATAACATCATATAATAAACCTAGGCAAATGACAACCATTATCACGTTACTCCATTATTGGAATCGGAAAGGATACGCATATGTCAGGTAAAACCATTTACGAAAAAATTTGGGAAAAGCATCTGGTCGACCAAGAAGAAGGTAAGCCAGCCATCATATACATTGATCTTCATCTTTTACATGAGGTGACATCGCCTCAAGCTTTTGAGGGACTTAGGATTGCTGGACGAAAAGTAAGGCAACCCGGTCTTACTTTTGCCACAATGGATCATAATGTGCCAACTAAGGATCGTTATAACATCGTTGATCCTATCTCAAAAAAACAGATAGAGACCTTAGAAGCAAACTGTGAGGAATTCGGTATCACTCTTTTCGGACTTGACAGCCCAGATCAGGGGATTGTTCACGTTATCGGACCCGAATTAGGACTGACCCATCCAGGCAAAACTATTGTCTGTGGTGATAGCCATACAGCCACCCACGGTGCTTTCGGCGCCCTAGCCTTTGGTATCGGCACCAGTGAGGTTGAACACGTTCTTTCAACTCAATGCTTGCAACAAAGCAAGTCAAAGACCATGAATGTAAAAGTCGATGGACGTCTCGGTTATGGCATCACAGCCAAAGATGTGATTCTAGGCATCATCAGTCAATACGGCACTGATTTTGGAACTGGCCACGTCGTGGAGTTCACAGGAGAAGCCATTGAGCAGATGAGTATGGAAGAAAGATTAACCGTGTGCAATATGGCCATTGAAGCAGGAGCACGCGCTGGACTTATAGCGCCGGACCAAACGACACTGGATTATCTTAAAGGTAGGCAGTATGCACCTAACGACAGTGAGTTTGATGATTTCTCCAAGGAATGGTTAGACCTTCGAAGTGATGCTGATGCCACTTATGATACCACCATTCATTTTGACCTTAACACTTTAGCCCCTCAAGTAACGTGGGGAACAAGCCCATCAATGGGTGCTTCAATTATGGACCTAGTGCCGGCTCCTGATGAATTTGAGAATCCTGATGACCAAAAGTCCTGTGAAAAAGCCCTTGAATATATGGGGCTGACACCTGGTACACCCATGAAAGATATTCAAATCAATTATGCCTTTATCGGCTCCTGTACAAACGGTCGCATTGAAGACCTGCGTGCGGCGGCGGCAATCGCCAAAGGCAGGCATGTGGCCGAAGGTGTTACAGCCCTTGTCGTGCCCGGCTCACAGAAAGTCAAGTTGGCAGCGGAAGCTGAAGGACTTGATCAGATTTTCCTTGAAGCCGGTTTTGAATGGCGTCAATCCGGATGCTCCATGTGTCTTGCTATGAACCCGGATTATTTACAACCGAAAGAACGCTGCGCCTCAACCTCCAACCGTAACTTTGAGGGTCGTCAAGGACGTGGTGGTCGTACTCACCTTGTTTCTCCCGCAATGGCGGCGGCCGCTGCCATCTATGGTCACTTTGTCGATGTCAGAGACATAACCCCTGTCCAGTAAAGGAGGCACTACATGAAACCATTCAAATCAATTACAGGCAAGGTTATGCCTATAGACCGAACCAACATTGATACAGACGCCATCATTCCAAAGCAGTTCCTTAAGCGAATTGAACGCAGCGGTTTTGGAGAATTCGTTTTTTACGAGTTGCGATTTGATGAAGATGATCAGCCTATTGCCGATTCCGTTTTCAACCAACCCAAATATGAGAACACTTCAATCCTAATTGCTAGAGCCAATTTCGGATGCGGCTCCTCACGGGAACATGCCCCTTGGGCACTGGAGGATTATGGCTTCCGTGTCATCATCGCCCCTAGTTTTGCTGATATTTTTTACAATAACTGTTTCAATAATGGTATCTTACCCATTAAACTTGATAACAGTATTATGGATCAGCTATTTGAAAATACCTATAATACAAACGGCTATGAACTTAGCGTCGATTTGGAAAAGCAAACAATCCGTGATAACAATGGACTTGATATCACCTTCGAACTGGGTGACTTCCATAGGCACAAACTGTTAAATGGCTTAGATGATATTGGTCTCACCCTTTTAAAAGAGAGCAAAATCAAAGCTTATGAAACATCAAAAGGTCTATAAAAAGACACTTCAAAGGCCAGTATCAAGCATCTGATACTGGCCTTATTTATTACCTGACATATGGATCTATTCCTTACAGCCTACCTCATTAACTGTGTTCATGCATTTTACCAGCAGACCCACTTTTCTCCCTCTTGTTCAACAACACGAACCTGTAAGCCATACACCTTTTTGATGGCCTCAGGTGTTAGAACTTTCTTCGGCTCACCTTGTATGGCTATTACACCATCCTTCAAAAGAAAAATATGATCGCAATGATTCATTGTGACATTCAGATCATGAAGTACAGCAACCACCGTCTTGTTTCTTTCCCTGCACAGACGCTTGAGCAGCACTACAATCTCATGTTGATAATGAATATCCAGATGAGAAATCGGTTCATCCAATAGGATGATATCCGTATCTTGAGCAATCGCCCTGGCAATGATGACACGTTGTAATTCTCCACCACTTAAGGCATCTACATAGCGATGTCTTAGAGATCCCAGATTTGTTTCTTCGATAGCCGTCTCAATGGCGCGCCTATCCTCTTTCGTCATCGCAGAAAATCGATTGCGATAAGGGTAGCGTCCCATGGCAATGACTTCCTCCACCGTAAAAGCATATTGGATGTTGAACATCTGTGGTACAAAAGAAAGTCTACAGGCAATCCCTTTATTGGTTAAGGTTATCATGTCATCCCCAAAAAGTTTGATTTCACCTGTATAATCCGTGTTAATACCGGCAAGAAGCTTAAGAAAGGTCGTTTTCCCCGAGCCATTTGGACCGACGATGCTATAAAATGTACCTTCATAGAACTCGCCGGTAATGCCACAGAGAACTTCATCATCTGTATAGGAGAAGTGAAGTCGATCCACCTTTAAGGGTAATCGTGAGTTCATCAATTCACCGCCCTTCTGTTGGTGTAAAGCAACCATAAGAAGAAAGGTACACCACAAAGAGATGTGATGATACCGACAGATAATTCTTTATTCTCAAGAACTGACCTGGCAATGGTATCACAAATTATTAACAAAATACCACCGCCTAGAGCGGCCAAAGGGATCAACCTTTTGTGGGATGGTCCTGTAAGGATTCTAATGGCATGCGGTACAATCAATCCTACAAATCCAATGATACCGCTTGAAGCTACTATAACAGCGGACATCAGTGAACTAACCAGCAACAACCGCTTCTTCAAGCTATCCGCTTCAACCCCCAATGATTTGGCCTGAATGTTACCCAGAAGAATCAGGTCCAGCTCTCTTGCATAATAATATATGAACAAAGTACAGACTAGGACGACTATTGAGACAATAGCCACTTTCTGCCAGTTGGCATTCCTAAAGCTTCCTAATGTCCAAAAATAAACAGATTCCAACTTATCATGATTCAAGGTCATCATCAGGGTCATCAATGCACTTAGAAAATAATTCACTGCCAAGCCGGATAACAACAGCACTGTCACCGGCAACTGATCTCTGGTCATTGCCAAATGGTAGACGGTCATCACAACAGCAACCGCACCTACAAAAGCGCAGACGCTCATTGCACCAAAGCTGAAAAACTTCATCTGAAGCTCAAAGAAAGAGGCCAATGTCGCTCCGAAGGCCGCCCCTGATGATACGCCCAGCAAGTAAGGTTCTGCCATAGGGTTGCTGAAGACCCCCTGAAACACAACCCCGCTGACCGCAAGACCAACACCTGCAAATAAGGCCAACAGGATTCTAGGCAGGCGAAGGTTAAAGATGATAATTTCTTGACCTCTGGTAATGGATATACCGTCACTCAGGTAAGGTATTTTGCTCATAATCGCCCTAAAAAAATCAGTGATCCCAATCTCCGCTGCTCCAAATACTGCAGCCACAAGGACAACAACCAGCAAACTCATGACACCAATAAGGCTGTAAAGCATATATCTGATTTTCATATTTATCCGCCTTTCAGGTGTCTTGAGACACTTTTCCCTACATTTTCAATAACGATACTCTACGTGTTTTTATTCTGCGAAGACTTCTGGGTGAAGGACAGCAGCCATAGTTTCCACAGCCTCAGCAACCCTTGGTCCCTGTCTTGAGAAGATGTCTGCTTCCACTTCGTATAGACGTCCTTCAACAATGGCTGTCAAATCCTTATAGCCTTCCAAGCCTTCAATACGTTCTTTAGAACCATCGTGAGCACCACAGAACATAATATATGGGTCTTTTTCTATCAACGTCTCAATATTATAAGACCAGTCTGTACCATCTGCAGCAACATTGTCACCACCAGATGTTACAATCATATCATGAATGAAGGTATCGCCGGTAGCTGTTGAGTCATAACCGTCACCAGCGTAAACAACATAATAAACCGTTGGTGCTTCAAGGTCAGCAACTTTTTCCTCTACAGCCGTTATTCTCTTCTGAAGATCCTCCACCATCACAGCCGCTTCATTCACTTTATCGATAATCTTTCCGATTTCATTGATATAAACATAAGTGCCATCCAAAGAACTGTCTTTATCATAAGTCACAACAGTCAACGATTGAGCCATGAGATTGTCTACCAACTCTTCAGATGCCATAGAGGAAAGGAAAATAATATCTGGCTGTGCAGCTACGATACTCTCAACATTCAAATCAAACAAGGAACCGTAATCTGCAACATTGGCTGTTTCTTCAGGATAATTACAGTATTTTGAACGTCCAATCAACGTTTCACCAGCACCTAATCCGTAAATAATCTCTGTAACTTCAGGAGACATGGATATAATTGTTTCTGGTGCAGATTCTATGACGATTTCGTTACCGAACTTATCTGTTAGTGTCAAAGGATATTGACTTACTGATTCTTCAATCACTGTTTCTTCTTTGGCATCAGCCAACTCAGACTCTTCTGAAGTTGCTGGTTCACTGCCACATCCGACAAATGCTAACATCAGTAGCATTGCCATTATTAAAGCCGTTATTTTTTTCATTGCATTTCCTCCGTTAATTATACACAACGACATCCATACTCCAGAAAGCTACACATCACAACAAAAAAACACCCAAAAAGGGTGTTATCGGTCAATGACGTTCTTGACTTTCCCTCCGAAAGCTGCTGCAACCTCTCTTATAGAGTCGTATGCATGGTTCATATAAGGCAGATTTCCTGACTTGCAACATGGAAGTCACCTTCCTCCTACTCACTGCCTTCTCAGATATATCCAATGGCATCATCGCTTTCGTTTTGCTTACAGTAGCGGGGGCTGTAACGGATTTGCACCGTTTTCCCTTTTAATCCCTTTGATTGCTCAAAGAGAACCTCACATATTATTAAGTTAATAGAACAAGGACTATTCTAGCGTCATACACTTAGTCTGTCAATCAATTTATGGTTCAAATCGTATATGACCTAATTTTACCATTGGCAATTGAATATCTTTTCTCAATGCCATGGCAGCTTTTGTTGAACATGTAACAATCATGCACGTTGCCGGTCCGGCCGAAGCCATTAGATCCACTTGAGCAGAAGAGACATCCGTAACTACAAAACACCCGTGTGCCTCTTCTAACACACCCAATTCATACAAGATGCCTTTAGAACCTACAGGAAGCATATGGGTAATACCCGGTATCTTTCGAATGGATTGAACATGATTGATACTAATCACCTCACCAATCTGCTTTATAATTTCCTCTTCTAAGAACTGCTTCCCCATCTTCGGTACGCCCACCAGGTGGACCTCTTCCTGATTCTTCGGTTTATTTTTTTTCATTGTTTTCTTATCAATGAGCGCTGTCACTGTAATCCCAACGGAAGTCATCACTGTTGTGATATTGTCTTCCGTTGATCCAGTCAAAGCCTCGAAAGGAACGTCCGCCTCATCCATGGCTTTTCTTATACCGTCTACTATGCCTATCCCCATATCGTTCATCGGAAGACCTAGAGTATCAGCAATACTAATAGGACGAGCCCCAATAGCCAGTAACTCAATCAGCGGCACTGCCGTCGCGTAGTAACCTGTTAGCAATGGCGATAACTGAATCTCATCCATTTTCATTGATCCTATGCCAGCCGATACATCACATGCAATGGCAAGTAGTTTCTTTCCACCTGTTTCAATAAGTTGTATATCTCTGTATTTATGATACATCCAAATAACACCTCTTTTTTACCATTAAGCAGTTCGCTTAGTTTTAACCACTTGACTTAAAATACTATACAATACCTCAGCAATCACAACATTGACTATGGAAGCGATCAATAGTGGACCAAAGAGGAATGTGAACATAGCCATACCGGCGAATTCCAAACCGAGGAATTGTGACATATAGGCACTGACGAAAAGTGTTATAGGGCCATTGAGGATGACACCTACTACCGAGGCAATATACCTGTTCGTTTTTTCTCTAACGACACCATAGATATAACAAGTCACAAACATCATAAGCATTACCGCTATATGTACAGGCAATGTGTATGGGAAACCCGTCAGCATCGCTGAGATTATATGAGCAAAGCCACCAACGAGGCCACCAACCATAGGACCGATGAAGGCCGCCCCAAAATATGCCGGTACCGCATCAATGCCAATACTGCCCAAAATCTTGAACATCGGATAAGACAGCACAACCGCCAAAGCCATCAGCATTGCCCCAGTTACCATTTCTTTGATTGATAATTTCATCATTTTTCTCCTTAATCTTATATCATAGATCAACGATAGCTACAGGCATACCATTAATCTTGGTTTATTAGTGAACGAATTCTGTTATAGCCTTTCTCACATTGAATTTCCACCAATGCACAATTGCCTATCTCGAACTTCCAAGATGTTCCAGGTGCAAAATCCAATACAGCCTCAAGCCCAGTACGAATGACACCACCATGTGTGACAATCAAGGTGTCTTTGCCACTATCTATATAAAGATTCAGTGCCGTTGTCACTCTAGATTCAAACTGATCGTAAGACTCACCTTCTGGTATCCCTTCTGACATATCACCTGCCATCAGTCTTTTGGTCACTTTGGGATACATAGACTTTGCTTCATCCAATGTCAAACCTTCTAATATACCGTACCCAAGTTCTTCAAGTCTGTTGTCCTCTTCAACTCTTTTCCCAAGTAACTCGCCTATTGACATTGCTAATTGACTAGCCCTGCCAAGGGGGCTTGTAACGATACGTTCAACCTGTAAACGCTCCACAATATCCATTACCTGCAAATACTGGCCATACCCTTTTTTTGTATATGGGTAGTCCTGTTTACCATAGATTAAACCATCTTGATTTGCAGTCGTTTCAGGGTGTCTTAGTAAATACAATTTCATAACAGTCCTCCGACAATGGTTAATGTCAAAAGCCACGTAACATGACTCGTCTCTATTGCGGCGCCTATGACATCACCAGTAACACCGCCTATGACTTGTGTTGTTCGAACCAACATTAAAAGCATCACGATGATGACTATGACAGCACTTATAAAATAAACTGCCCCTAACAAATAGGTTAGAACGAATAGCACCACCAAAGCTATAGCGCCATGCTGCCAACGACCATAATCCACCATACTTTGACCCAATCCTTTCTCCCTGGGATAGCGCCCGAAAGCACAAAACATCAGACCAATTGTTCTTGCCAGAATTGGCATCAAAAAAAGTCCTATGGGCGATGCAACCAAGAACCCACTGTACATACCAACGAAGTACAAACACAGACCAACCACCCCAAAAGTTCCTATTGCTGAGTCTTTCATAATTCTAAGAATGCCTTCTTTATCCCTACCACTGAAAATCCCATCCCAGTAATCTGCCAATCCGTCCAGGTGGATCCCACCCGTCATCCCTATATAAATCAACAACAAAATGAAAGCATTGGCACCAGTGTTGGTGACCCTCCCCCATAATTGCCAAAGATATAACGGCAGTCCAATGAGAGCGCCAATAATCGGCAGCCATAACACACCTCGTGCAAAATCATCATTATCCACTTCAAAATGTATGGGCAACGGTATCCTTGTCAAGAACGTCACCATCAGTAAAAAAGATTTCATTTGTCATAACCCTCCACGTCATGGAAGCCTCACTTCAATTTCATTGGCAAACCTGACACAATAAAATAAGCTTCATCCGCTTCTGCTGCAACCATTTGATTCATGCGACCGGCAATGTCCCTAAAGAGGTTCCCTAGCCTATAAGGTGGTACAACCCCAAGCCCGACTTCGTTGCTGACAATGACTAAGTTCATTTCAAGATTCCTGACCACGGCAAGTAATGCGACAATCTCATCCGATATCTGATCTTCAATCTTCTGAACATCTTTAACAGGGACACTGTCATAATCTACATCAAAGTCAAACATATTGTTCGTAATCAATATTGTAAGACAATCCAGTATCAAGGTATCGCATGACATAAAACCATCATCTCCAAGCAATGTCTCAAAGGACTTATACTGTTCGAACGTCGGCCATTCCTTAGGTCTGCTGGCTCTGTGATGTGCAACCCGTTCGGCCATATCATCGTCTGTGACCTTTGCTGTTGCAATGTACCCGATGTTGCCGCCAAGCTCTTTTACAACAGACTCTGCATAGTGGCTTTTACCACTTCTTGCACCACCTGTTACGAATATGATTTTACTCACGTTCTTCCCTCCAATACCGGTATAAATGTTCCATCAGAATTTCATTATTCTCATGTTCTTTAACTGCTATACGTATATAATCGTCTCCAAGTCCGTCGAAGCTTGCACACTCCCTTATCGCCATTGGTGGGTTCTGTTGCAGAAGCCAACGGTTTAGTTCTGAACCTTTGGCCCTATCCAAGTGGCACAAAATATAATTCGTGTGCCCTGATATCATATGAACATCTTTCAACATGCCAAGAGCGCCAATCATATAGGCTTTTTCCTGTCTATACCACTGCTGAGTTTGCTTGTCCAGTTCATCATCTTCAAGCAAATTTTCAGTTACTTTCAACGCCAGACCGTTCAACTGCCAAGGCATCTGTGATGCTTTCATCTTTGTAATCACAGAATGCCCCCCACTCATATAGCCTATTCTTAGTCCGGGGATTCCAAAGTACTTTGTCAATGATGTCAACACGATGAGATTCCAGGCTGACTTTCTATAACAGCTCTTTATACCCTCAAAGGCTCCAAAGGATTCATCCACCATCAAATAGCCTTTAATTATTTTTTGAATTTCAATCAGCCCATCAATAAATTCATCACTATAAAGATGTCCGGAAGGGTTGTTAGGGTTGCACATCACCACAAGTTCCGGCTTGACTTTCTTTATTTGTTTCAGTAGTGACTGTTCCACTTGTTCCGAAGGCAAAGTCATATCATAAATAAGCCTAACCGTCTCACAGCCAGCCATGTCCAAAGCCCGTTCATATTCCGAGAACGTCGGAACGATAATCGCTGCACTCACGGGCTTTAACACCTGCATACAACGATAAAGGCAATCTGTTGCGCCATTCCCAAGAACCAACCGACTGCTATCAACCCCAGTCTTTTCACTGATTCTATTCAACAGGCATTCTCCGGTAATATCTGGATACACCCTTGCTGAATCGACGTACTCAAGTAAAAGCGATGTCATTTTTTCTTTTGTTACACAGGGATTCGTATTAACACTAAAGTCAATAACCCCTTCCTCATAGTGACCGCCATGTTCCAACATAATCATACCTCGTAGTGACCATCGTCACCTTTATCCAATCCTGTGCCAGTTGTAAAGTAGTAGGATCATCCATACAGCTGTCAGTAATTCAGACTGATACATGATGCGGCACGTTAGTTTAATGTCTTCTTTATTAATCTCTCTTATCGGATCACCAATGGATGGCTTTTCCAGCTTTTCACCAAAATACGTATGGGTACCACCTAGTTGGATGCCCAATAAGCCAGCAACGGCGGCTTCGGGATGACCTGCATTAGGGCTCTTGTGGGCCAAGCGGTCACGGCGCCATACACGTACAGCATTATCAACCTTCAATCGTAGATGCTTTCCTGAAAGGACCATCATCAAACTGCCAATCCTCGCCGGAAGCCAATTGAACCAATCATCCATTTTTGCTGAGAACCAACCAATCTCTTTATAAGGTTCCTGAATGTATCCAATCATAGAGTCTAACGTGTTGACAGTTTTATAGAGAAAGACTGCTTGTACCGGATACCCTATGATAAAGCCTATAGCCATATAAAACATTGGTGCCAGTACGCCATCTATGGTATTTTCAGCCGTCGTTTCAACAGCCCCTTTAATCACTTCTTCTTCGGTCAGTGACGATGTATCCCGACCAACAAGCCAAGACAGTTGACGCCTTCCTTCCTCTAATCCCTGAGATGTCAAAGCATCATACACTTTCATCACTTCCGTTTTAAGACTTGTCGCAGCCATAGCCGAGAACAAGAAATATACCGTAACAAGAAGCGTCAGTATTGAATGAATATAGCTAGTCAATGCTAGTATTAACGTCAACACAGCACATACACCTATATTCACAACAATCCATAGAATCGTGCCTCCTACCTTCGTAGATAAGCCTATCTTCCTAGTAGTAACTTCAACAGACTTAATCCATTTCCCGATGAAGATGATAGGATGAGGCCAATGATGAGGATCCCCAATAAAGTAGTCGAGTAACAACACAACTAGAAATACCAACCACATCATGATTTTAGACCTGCTATCTTCATGATGGCATCCATGTCCAGGTGTTCTCTCAGCAAGTCAGCAAGGTCATCGTAGGCTTTATCCTTCAACTCACCATAAGAAAAACTCCCTTTTGCTTCCAAGGCCTTTGACTGTCTGAATTGTCCAAGAAACGCCTGACGAATACTGGCATGGTCAAAAACCCCATGGAGATATGTGCCGAACACTTGACCATTTGCAGATATCGCACCATCACAAGCGCCATCCTCAAGTTGTATCCATGGCTGGGTTCCTTCTCCCAGAGTCGTAATACCCATGTGTATCTCGTAGCCTTCCACAGATACTTTCTTGTGATCCTCAGTCTCATTTATAAAAGATGGCATAGCCATTAAAGTGCCTGATGACTGAACCGTCTGCTTTTCTTTTGCCATGACTGTAACCGCCTCTAATAAGCCCAAGCCAATGATGCTATCAGCCTCAGTCTCCACATGATGTGGATCCGTGATTGTATTGCCAAGCATTTGGTAACCACCACAAATCCCCATCACTGGAATATTGTTTTTACTGGCTCTGATAATGGCTTCATCCAATCCGACTTCTTTAAGCCAGCTTAAATCTTTGATTGTACTTTTACTGCCAGGCAAAACAATCAAATCCGCTCCGTCTAACTCATTAGGGGCTTTCACATAGCGCACGCTGACATCCTCTTCAAGATCCAGGACAGTAAAATCTGTAAAATTAGATAAGTAAGGCAATCCAATTACAGCGATCTGTATAGGTGCTGACTCATTTTTACCAAAACGTTCTGTCACACTGTCCTCATCATCAATATCAATCTTCGCCCATGGCACAACCCCTAAGCAAGGTACAGGTATATGATCTTTAAACATCTCAATGCCAGGTTGGAGTAGAGTCACATCACCTCTAAACTTATTAATGACATAACCCTTAACCCTTTTTTTCTCAGCATCACTTAACAGCATGTATGTACCAAGTATTTGAGCAAACACACCACCTTTATCAATGTCTCCAATCAGGATTACAGGTGCATCCACCTCTTCTGCCAATCCCATATTAACGATATCATTTTTCCTAAGGTTGATCTCTGCCGGACTGCCTGCCCCTTCAATGACAATCACATCAAACTGTGTGTCCAACTGTGTATAACTCTTCAATACCTCGTCCATGAGATATCTTTTATTGGTGTAATAGTCTGAGGCGGAGAGATTCTTATACACTGTGCCATTGACAATCACCTGGCTCCCCATATCACTGGTCGGCTTTAGAAGAACAGGGTTCATCGCCACCATCGGTAGGATTCTAGCCGCTTCTGCCTGAACAACTTGAGCCCTGCCCATTTCCTTTCCTTCTGATGTAACAAAAGAGTTCAGTGCCATATTCTGTGATTTGAAGGGCGCTGTCTTATAACCAGCATCATGCATAACGCGGCATAATGCAGCCGTTAATATGCTTTTGCCTACACTGGAACCAGTTCCCTGGAACATGATATTCTTAGCCATAATTTCTCCATTAATTGATATATTGATTCTTTGATGTGTTGTGTATTGTATGAACTGATAAACGCTAAAAAAGGCAACAAAAAAAACCTCTTTTCCACACGCAAAAAGGATACACCTATGACCTTCACACGGCCATAGCACAACCTGTTAAGCTAGTATCCTGACTTAGACATCAAACCCTAGGCACGCCTTCCCAACATATGTCAGTGGCATAATGTGCTTTAGTAGTCCATACAGTAGCGGTGTCTGTGCCGGATTCTCACCGGACTTCCTTGATCCCTTGGGGGATCGCTAAACAGATATCATTGAGCAGCATTCGGTCTCTGCTCAAAATTCTTAAGTTATACCGTTACTATACAGAGACGAAGTTCGCCTGTCAAGGAATACTTGCTTTTAATAACCGGCGCTATAAGCTATACTGTATATGATTGCCTGCAATCAACCGGTTATCATTATTACCTTCGACAAATTTGATCAGTTATTCAAGGAGACCACCATGCAAAAAGTCGCCCTCGTTCGTTGTTCTGACTACGAACCGACACATGTATACCAAGCCATCAAGCGCGCCATTGATTTGATTGGCGGCATTCATCAGTTTGTTACTGATGACGAACATATACTTCTAAAACCTAATCTTGTTGCCGCCGACCCACCTGAACGCTGTTCGACAACCCATCCGGCTATACTAGAAGCCATGATCCAATTGCTTCAGGAAGAAAACGTTCATGTAACGTATGGGGATAGCCCTGCCTTTCATTCACCTCAAAGTGCAGCAAAAAAATGTGGCCTGGCATCCGTTGCTGATAAGTATGATGTGGCCTTAGCAGATTTTGTTCATGATGAAGAAGTATTTTTTGAAGAGGCCTTATTAAACAAGAAGTTTCGAATAGCCAAAGGCATACTCGAAGCAGATGGTGTCATCAGCCTGCCCAAGTTCAAAACACATGGCATGCAAAAAATGACCGGATGTATCAAGAACCAATTCGGGTGTGTTCCTGGACCTCTTAAAGGGGAAATGCACGTCAAGTTGCCTGATGCCAATGATTTCGCGAAGATGCTTGTGGACCTTAATAGTTTTGTCAAGCCACGTCTATATGTCATGGATGGTATAATGGCTATGGAAGGCAATGGACCAAGAGGCGGCAGCCCTTCTAAGATGCAGTTATTAATGGTTTCAAGTGATCCTGTAGCCTTAGATGCAACAATGTGCCGTATGATTGACCTAGATCCTGCTTTAGTACCAACAACCATCTTAGGACAAGAAATTGGTATGGGTACATATGACACTAACAAGATTGAACTTGTTGGCGACCCTATTGATGATTTTATACGTCCATCTTTTGAAGTTGACAGACATCCTATCAAACCTTTCCGCTATGGCAGATTGGCAAAGATTTCCAACCTTCTGTTCGTACCGAAGCCAAAGATCAATGAGCACAAATGTGTTAAATGTGGTGTCTGTGTGCTAATGTGTCCAGTTGAAGGCAAAGCCGTCAATTGGTCGGAGGCAGGTAAAAAAGTTGCGCCGATCTATGATTACGATAAATGTATCCGTTGTTATTGTTGTCAGGAGCTTTGCCCTGAAAGTGCCATCGATCTAAGCGTGCCACCAATCAGACGCCTCATCGATCGGCGACAGTGGTCAAAATGATTGAAGACTTTACCCCAAGCCACATTAATGATATACTTTATATGTACATATATTCATATTTGGAGGAATAACTATGCATCATGCTACTTGCTGTGCCGATGAGAACTTAATCAAGAACGTTCAGAACAAGATGGAAGACCAGGAGGTTCTGGACCGCCTTGCTGATTTCTATAAAATATTCGGAGACCCAACCAGGCTGAAAATACTCAGTGCACTTCTTGAATGCGAAATGTGCGTTGGTACCATAACGGACATTCTGGAGATGAGTCAATCTTCTGTTTCCCATCAACTTCGTGTTCTTAAGAATGCAAGACTGATCAAATCCAGAAAAGAAGGCAAATGGGTTTACTACAGTATCAATGACAATCATGTTAAAACCATCTACGAAATGGGACTCAGTCACATTAAAGAATAGTCATCTTATTTTTAAATAATCGATGGCCAACAGGACAGCACCGTTTACCGGTGGCTGTTCTGGGTAAACCGGATAAGCTGCATTGGCGGCTTTTTTTATTTCATTCATGTATGGCTGTATCAACAAAGGATGCTGGGTAGCAAACATCGACCCAATCATGACACAAGGCACTGCACAAGCATCCATCCCAAGGCGTCGTATCAGTTCAGCGCCATATTGCCCTTCTGTTTTCGCCATATCCTCAATGATCATTCCCGCAACATAATCACCTTCCTCTGCAAGTTCCAACACAAGCTTGGGAATCTCATAGGCTACGTTATCAGGAACACCCCTATCTCTAATGACGTCAACCACTTCATTCATAGTGCTAACCTTAAACAGATCCGGCAAATCTGCTTCTATAGCAGTCCCATGGTAGGTGCCTTCGTTGGACCGGAAAGCATAATGAATGGCTTTTTCTACAACTTCCGCACCACCACCCCGATTGCCTGTCAGATAGTCAATATTTCGAAAGATTACCTTTCTCCCATCACGGTTGATGCCAGCGTGTGCTGCCCCGGTACCGCATATGGATACAATCCCGTACTCACTACCACTTCTTAGGCCAATCCATGTATCGTTCATCAGTTCAAAGGGGATTGATCCCATAACCTTCTTGCATATTGGCTCCAGTATCTCTATATCCCTTGTTTGATCTGCACCGGCTAGCCCTAACACACCATAGCTAATCTGTTCTTTTCCAATCCCAGCTCGGGCCAGTGCCTGATCCAAAGCCTCTAGCATGGAAGCTTCAGCAACCGTTACACCACAAGTCTGGTAATTGGCTTTTCCTCCGTAACCTTCGCCAATAATCGTCCCCAGTTCATTACTGATTCTGCAGTGTGTCTTCGTACCACCAGCATCCATTCCTACCACAAACATCGGTCAATCCCCACTTTCAAGTAATCCAAATAAGGTTGATGAGCATCGATCAATTCATCCAGTAATTTAGCGGCATCATCCGCGTGATGAACCAGTGGGTTCGCATTCAGTGCTAATAACGCTTTAGTCTTATCTCTCTCAACAGCTGCTTCAATGGTCAATGACTCATAAGCCTTCGCGTACTGGATAAGCCCCTTAATTTTTAGTGGCAATGGTTCTGATGGCATTGGTTCTGCACCATTCTTGCCAATTCTGCAATTGGTTTCCACAACAGCATCATGTGGTAGTTCTTTGAAGGTGTCACCATTTCTCACATTGACCACTTGAATATCTTGTCTGTCATTCCAAAGACTATCAATCAAGGCGATGGCCGCTTCTGAGTATCTTGCGCCACCACGTTGTTCAAGCTCTTTTGGTTTTACTGAAAGTTCTTGGTTGGCATATTTTTCAAAAAGGGCTTTTTCCACCTTCATGACTTCTTCAGCTCTTGTCCCTTCACCTTTATCCATCTTGTCTTTTTCTTCCATCAGCATCGCCTGCTCATAGAAGTAATATTGCATATAAGGCGTTGGAATTAATTGCAAAGCCCTAGCCAACCCATCCGCTGATTCTATTCTTGAAATATTACTCACCAAATCATCTTTAACGACCGTATCGAGCACATCCATTATCCGTTCCTGACCTTCGTACCATACATGGTCGATAAAGCTTAGATGGTTCAGCCCAATGAAGTGACAGTCAATTGCCGATACAGGTACTTTCAATCGCTCTGCCGACTCATAAATCAAGTTGATCGGTACGTTACAAAGACCGATACTCTTGATGCTTGTATGTTTTAATACCGCTTCAGTCACCATACCCGATGGATTGGTGAAATTAATCAACCATGACTCGGGGCATAGACTTTCCATATCTTTAGCGATGGACAGAATCTCAGGAATTGTCCTCATCCCTTTGGCAAACCCTCCTGCTCCAGTGGTTTCCTGACCTACCATCCCATATTTTAGTGGAAGGCGTTCGTCGTAAGCTCTTGCTACTAAGCCACCAACCCTAAACTGTGTCAACACAAAATCCGCATTAACTAAGGCAGACTGCCTATCCAGTGTCCAAGAGACTTTAACGGTCATATGTGCCTCTTTGAACATACGATTTACCAAACCTGTAATGATCTCAACTTTTTCCTTACCCATAGCCACATCCACGAGAATAAGTTCACTCAGCGGCAAAGATGCCCTGTGGACAATGAGCCCCTCTATCAGTTCCGGCGTATAGCTGCTGCCACCCCCGATAACAACCATTTTCATAAAAACACCTCCATCCTCTGATTATGATATCATTTCCTGATCCAACATTGCTTTAATGGCATCGACTTTTTCCTTTGTCAACTCGTACCGCTGATAAAAATGCCATGCCCCTATTAAAGCAACGATTGTTCCTATGGCAACCACAAGTCCCAACACCAATACGGTCGTATTACCCTGAGTGCCAGACCCTGAGTCAAAGCCAGCCAAATCCAGCAGAATGCCAACCAAAAAAATCGCTACTGACTGAGAAATCTTATAACTGAAGGTAAGACCACCGTAATAAAGGCCTTCAGACCGATGCCCCGTCATCATCTCTTCCTCATCCACTGTATCCGCAATCATCGAGAACGGCAATGTGATTAACCCACCCACACCGACGCCCGTCGGAATTGCGTACAGAAGAAGCCAAAGGTCGTTCCTAGTAACCATATGTCTATTGAGTACAAAGAATAGAAATAACAGTGCACCGACAAAAGAAATGCCTACTGCCAAAAGAGCGCCATTTTTCTTATCATATCTTTTTGTTGCTTCAATCCAAAATGGTTGTGATAGGATTGATAATAAAAATATCGTGCCAAAGAGAACACCTATAGCTCTGCTGTCCATGTCAAAGGTATAGGTAAATACATGTAGCCCGATGCTACCTGTAAGAGCTGAGGCTAGATTTGCCGATAGATATGCCCCGGCGACCATCAGATAGTTATAATTATTGAAAATAGCCCTAAATTCATTGCCAAGTGCTTTAAGACCTTTAGATTTTCTATTTTCCGGTGCCGTTGGCAGCGACGGTATATGTTTAAAGGTGCCGAGAAAAGTAATTAATCCACAGATTAGAGCGATAACAGACAAGCTAAAGCCCAGCATCCTGTAGGCCTCTGGATTCAGCTGTCCATAAACATAAGTAACCGTTGGTCTGAAATAGAAGAACATCCCTCCAACTGTTGTAAAGGCTAGTCCAAGGGTGAAAAATATGGTTCGATAAGATTGTACAGATGTACGTTCGTGATAGTCATAGGTCAGCTCACCACCCAACGCGTTGTAAGGCGTGGCAAAAGAAGTCATGAAAGTTTTGACCAATATGACGTTGAGAAATATTAGAATCGTTTTAGTTAGCCTTGTCCATTCTGGTTGTATGGACCATAAGAAAGCATTAAATATTGCTAACCCAATCATGCCGACCAACATATAAAGATGTCTGCGACCACCAAAGCGCTGACTCTTGGTGTAATCCGACCAGTGGCCAATCAATGGGTCACTGACCGCATCCCATACCACACTAACTGCTACCATCGTTCCGATTAATGTTCCCGGAACCCCCAGAATCGTTGTACCGAAAAATACCAGATAACTTGTAAGTCCCTGAAGTATTGCCCCATTGGAAAGGTTGCCAATACCATATAAAGTTTTGTCAAACCAGCTTAATTTCTTCAATGATATTGCCCCTCCCGGGTTACGATCTGATTTAAAATTTCCTGATTTTCAAAGATGATGGGTCTCTATCCTTATTTTACACTTAAACTTCATTGAATAGAAGGTATAGTTGATTAAGGTCTATTACTTTATGGTTATAAACCTATTACATCTATTCTACACCCCATTGATACAGACTCAATCGGATACGCCCCTCTTCACTAACTTCGACGCCTTCCTCAATTAACAGTGCTCTCTGAAGATCACCACTTTCCCCTTTCAGACTTAAGCACCCCTGACTGTTAATAACCCTGTACCAAGGCAATGAATGCTTCTCCGTGTGGCTATGAAGAGTTCTAGCCACTTGTCTTGCTGCCCTTGGATTACCGCTAAGACGTGCAATTTGACCATAAGTGGCAACTTTACCATATGGAATCGCTTTTATATTCTCTATGATTGCTATAGTTAAGTCTGTCATAACCGCAGCCTCCTTGAACTATTGTTAATATGAAAAATGCAGGGCCAAGGCCCTGCATTCCCTAAAGGGTTTAGTTAAAAAACACCTCTATAATCATTTTACATCATCTCCCTTCCTAGATATTTGACATCTCGATCTGTCAATTGAATTGTACCGCATGCTAATTCGCAATGTTAGCGCTCTCACAGTTATAATTGTTCTTTCCATAAACAATCTTTCGTATGGTCTCTTCGCTTAGATAATACGTCTCTGCAATCTCACTGACACTCTTACCACTTTGATAGGCGATAATCATCGCCTCATTGCGCTTGCGAATCTGTTCACGGGCACCACTCAATCTACCCCAACCGATCTTCTGAGCCTCTGGTTTCGGGATATACAATAACTCTCCGTTAATGTATTTCTGAACCTCTTCCAGAAGATGGGTTGGTAATACTTCCGTTGCTTTCTTGTAAGCCACTGGTCATTACCTCCGTTTTATCAAAGTGTTGGGAATTGTCTCCGTATACTTTCATATGGCCCACCTCCTTTCTCTATTTTTTGGTGTTTGCTCAAAACACCACACCAAATATTATACCAAACGGATTCCGCATTAACATTACAGTTGTATTTCATTGATTCGTCATAATCTCTTTCTTAATTTGCCTTAAAGTTGCCACATAAAAGGTTTATAATAAATGAAAATAATTATCATTAGGAGATGCGTATGAGTAAGAAAAAGAACTATAAATACGGGTATAAATCCAGAGGAAACAGCATTTTCATTGTCGTAGGCGTTATGTTCGCTCTTCTGATTATTGCTGGCATAGCTTCAAGTGTCTATGAAAAGGATATGGACGTTCATGCCCTTGAGATACAAGAGAATATGATTACATTACCTTTAAATGGTATATCTGAAGATATCAGCTATTATTCTTATGATCATGACGGTACATACATGGAACTCCTCGCTATAGAAGACAGTCACGGACACATTGTCCTAGGTATGAATACTTGTTACAGCTGCTACGCTTCAGGCCAAGGATATTTTGAACAGACCGGCGATACCCTAACCTGTCATAACTGTGGCAACGTCTACAGCTTAGATAGCCATAACACTACTGTCAGCACCGAAGTATGTGCACCACTCCCCATCACTGAAGCGATGTATACCTCTGATGGTGAGAGCATCACCATTGATACAAGTCAATTGGATGTCTATGTGCCAGTATTTGAGCAATGGTCTAGATAAAGGCTCAGCACATCCAAATACCTATTGCAATACTGTTTTTCTATAATCATACTTATCTTGATAAGTTTTATCATTTAGTCTAGAAAGGTGGTCATTAAAATGTTATTTGTTCCTTACATCATGTTCAATGGTAATGCTTCTGAAGCCTTAAAATTCTATGCAGAGATTTTTCAAAGTGACAAAGACCCTAACATCATGCTGTATGGTGATGCAAAAGATATGATGGAGCTGCCGCCAGGGTATGAAGACAAAATTCTTCACACTGAATTATCCTTTCCCGGTGGGCTGATCTATATGAGCGATGCTTTCCCAGGTGCTGAAGTCAATTATACCGATGCCATTTCATTTAATCTAGGTGCTGAATCCAAAGAAGAACTAAACCGATTATTTACTGCATTATCAGACGGCGGGAAAGTCCTTCAGCCCTTGGAAGAACAATTCTGGGGTGCCATCTTCGGCTCCGTCAATGACCGATACGGTATACATTGGAGCTTTAATTATCAACTTCCAAAGGAATAGATTCGAATATTGCATAGTATAGAAAAAAGGTCCAGACTAATTTCTGGACCTTTTCTTATCATCACATTTTAATAATACAAACATTATTCACTTCATCAAATTTATTGCAGATGATGCATTCGATCCCCGGCACAAGCAGCAAATTTTTCCATTTCGTCTGCAAGATGTCTCATTTCTTTGCCTTTTCTAAATGGTGTCATAAGCTTTTTCATGCCTTTGTAGTTGGATTTATTTTCATTAATCCATCTGGTGTGCTCACCTTGACCTTCAAGATGGTTCATGCTGTGTATAATCATTCGATCTGTCTCAAAAAGTAATTCGCAATCGTGATGGTCTCTGTCTACCTTTACAATGGTCTCCATCATTTCAAAACGTTTACCATTATTCAAGTTAAAAATATGCTTATACATGCTGCCTTCATCTTGTATTGTACCTGTCATTCGTTCAGTTTCAACCAAACCTTCATGCCACTCCTTCATGAAATCCATATCCATCAGCATGTTCATGGTTTCATCCGGTGATAAATTGACGTCTGTTTCAACTGTATACTTCACACAATCATCTCCTTTGAGATAACATTTCATTACGCTACATATATATTATCTCACGAAAAATGCATAGATGAAAGATAATTCTCTAAGACTTGTTTATGCTATGCTTTACCATCGCTGCCAAAGACTTTTATCAACCTTGATACATTGGCATAAGCACCATCCACCATTGACCTGCTCATAGCAAAGTATTCTGGTCGACCAACAGAACTTATATAATCATTAACAGCATCCACCGTTGATACGAAAGTCGATGTTGCGACATTAATTTTACGAATGCCATATTGAATACACTTTCTAAAGTCATCATCGCTGATGCCGGAACCACCATGTAACACCAATGGAATAGGTATACTTTCAGCGGCCTCTTTTAGAAGGTCAAAGTTCAACTTAGGTGTTTCTTTGTAGAATCCATGTGCATTGCCGATTGCAATTGCCAGTGCATCCAACTTAGTTGCCTCATAAAGGTTAAGAATATCATTTATGTCGGAGTACATCATCGCAATATCTTCACTGCCATCCTCACTGCCACCTACTTGACCTACTTCCGCTTCGACCGTTGCACCATATTTATCTGCCAACGCTTTTACAGTCTTAACTTTTGATATATTCTCATCTAGCGAATCATGAGATGCATCTATCATAACAGAGGTAAATCCTATCTCTAGCGCTTTTTCTACATGATCAATATCAAGTCCGTGATCCAGATGAACTGCCACAGGAACCTTCGCTTCTTTAGCCGCCGCCACCATCATAGGGCCAAATATTGCTAAAGGGGAATACGGTAACCTTACCTGCGCCACTTGTAATATCACAGGCGAATTCAACTCTTCCGCCGCTTTGATTACACCCATTACAATCTCCATATTTGCAACACTAAATGCACCAACACCATAATTGCCCCGTTGTGCCTTGGTCAATAACTCTTTCATTGTAACTAATGCCATATCCGTCTCCTCATTTAATCATTGTTCCTACAACATACTCATTCTGCTTCTAACTCATATATTAAGATATAAACCTTAACATTTCAAGACTTTTTAGTGTATAGTGCATAAATATTGTAAATACTAAATCGTTTACTTATGTGCAATACTCACTTTCTGGAACTCATTTAACTATAGTCGACCAACTTGCATACCTCACCTAAAGATTATATAGACCACTGTCTTCCTAACATCGTATAATATAGTCGGAAGGAGTGATTTCTATGAATTTACACCTACAGCATCCTGAAGCTCTACTTATTCAAATGTCTTCAGAAGAAAAAAATGCTTTTGGTGGCAATCAAAGTTGGTTCAATCGTTATTGGCAAAAAGAAGCTGGCTGTGGACCAACTTGTGCTGCAACCATTTTGACATATATGGCTCGCACAAAACCCCAATTTGAAGCACTATATCAGCATAACAATTTCACAAAGAAAACCTTCGTTAAACATATGAATCAGGTCTATCGTCATGTAACCCCCGGTATTCTTGGTGTTCATAAGACCCATCTCTTCATCAATGGTGTTGTGGATTATGCTGCTAACTTAGGACTGCATCTGATGGTTCACAGTATTATAACTCATCCCGCCACAATAGGTGCGCGCTCAACCGATGTGCTTATACAATTTATCGAGGATGCTTTTGCCAACGATGCGCCAATTGCTTTTTTAAATTTGGATATAGGGGAGGCTAAACGGTTGCAACCATGGCATTGGATTACAATCACTGATGTGTACATGGAGAGTAATCAAATTATGGCAATTGCCTCTGATGAAGGTAATAAACGTACCTTCAATCTTGGACTCTGGTATTTAACAACTAAGAAACATGGTGGTTTGATTTATTTCACATGATGATATCCATTCAAATGAGCGCTAACTGTTAACTCAAAAAAAGCCAAGGACCCTTTGATCATTTTCAAAGGGTCCTTGGTTCTTTAGTAACGTTATGAACTATCCTATTTACTTCACAGGTTCAAGTTTAGACGTAAAGTGACGCAGTACCGCTGGCTGCCAAGTAATCTTGTAGCCATTGACGTCACTTGCACGGTTCATGATATTCTCAAGGGCATCTGCCACATAATCAAAATGTGCTTGTGTGTAGACACGTCTTGGTACAGCAAGTCGACAGAATTCCATCTCCGCTTCAATCTGCTCACCTGTCTTACGATCTGGATCCAACATATATGAACCAATATCGCACGTTCTCACACCGGCTTCAATGTACAACTCACAGACAAGTGCCTGTCCCGGGAATTCGTAATATGGAATGTGAGGGAACATGGCTTTTGCATCGATGAAGACTGCGTGACCACCCACTGGGTATTGGAATGGGACGCCTTTTTCCTGAAGTAAATCACCTAAGTATTCTACCTGACCGATTCTATATTTTAAGAAACTTGCCTTTGTACCTTCATACAGTCCTGTCGCAAGGGCTTCAAGGTCTCTTCCTGCAAGACCACCATAAGTAACAAACCCTTCATATGGTATTGTAAGACCTTTCACTTTCTCGTATACTTCAGCACTGTCCTTAATACCTATAAGGCCACCCATATTTACAATAGCATCTTTCTTAGCACTCATAGTAAAGGCCTCAGCGTAACTGAACATCTCTCTTGTAATCTCTATAATCGTCTTATCTGCATAGCCTTCTTCTCTTGTTTTGATGAAGTATGCATTTTCAGCAAACCGCGCAGCATCAACGATCAAGGGAATGTCATGTTTTTTTGCGAGCTCGCTAGCCGCTTTCATATTAGCCATAGATACAGGTTGACCACCTGCAGAATTGTTGGTAATCGTCATAATCATGAGACCAACCTTTTCTGCTCCAACTTGTTCAATATACGCTTCAGTTCTTTCTATATCCATATTCCCTTTGAAAGGTGAATAGTTCTGAGTATCTGATGCCTCAGCAACCACAATATCTACAGGATCGGCACCTAGAAGACCTACATGCCCTCTTGTCGTATCAAAGTGCATATTGGAAATACAGATTTGACCTTCTTTCAGGTAATAGGGAAAAAGTACCTGTTCAGCAGCACGACCTTGATGTACTGGTTGAACAAATTCATAATTGAAAATGTCCTGAACCGCATCAATAACTTTCTGATAACCTCTAGCACCTGCATAGGACTCATCACCTTGCATCATAGCTGCCCACTGGGCATCGCTCATAGCACCAGTACCGCTATCTGTAAGAAAATCAATATAGATGTCCTCAGACTTAAGTGCAAACACGTTATAATTCGCTTCTTTAAGCTTCTGAATTCTTTCTTCTCTTGTTGTCATTTTTAGTGGTTCTACCATTTTGATTTTAAATGGTTCAGGCATATATTTTGCCATAGTCATTTCTCCTTGTTCATACGAATTCATGATGAGGAGCGGCCGTACCGGTTCTCTTTGGTTTATTATAAGTCAATTAAAGTATACGAGAACCGATATATGCCGTATAGTGTCTTTAACTAGTCCTTAATATGATTTGCATATAAATATATGCCAATTGGAAAGATAATACTTGAGATGTAGTCTTCCAAGGGTTACTATAAGCATATCAAGGTAAATACAACACCATTTGTTTGTTATAGCATTCAGATGGGTTATGAAACAACGGAGGACACTATGGCAAATAGCTTTGATTATCAACCATTTATAGACGAACTTAAAGATGAGGTCGGCACAGGAAGTCTGACCAATGATGAAAAGATACAGATTCTGAGGGATAAAACAACCACACCAGATGGCTATCATCCAATCATCGACTGGTACTATAGCAACGATGTTATGGATCTTGAACTGGCACCTGATTCATCCGATGACGAAGAAGATGCTGAAGATAAAGAACTCCTTCGCAAGCAGTATGAACAAGATAAGGCTCAATTGGAGGTCATTAGTGTTGAAGATTGCCTAAAAGAAATGTTTGGCAAGACTGAATCCCCAGCACAGAAAAGCGACCGTAATGGGAATCCATTTTTTTGATTTTACTTATCACCTAACCCATAGTCCACTATACACCAAGAACCGTAGGCTTTCATATTAGCTCTACGGTTCTTGTCATTATAAATCGGTATATTTCTTAATCGTACCCTTCGCCATATCAACAGTGTATTTCCGTTCATTTTACCGAGGCCGGAATTAGTCGGTACTTATCACGAAGTCACCGTTTTTTTGTTAATCTATTGACAATCCCGTCTGTAGAGGGTACATTTGTAGTAATTGACTTTTTTAACATAACGTTTCATCTCAGAAAGGCACCACTATGGATCTGACTTCATATATCACTGCGAATGCAATGCCTGAATTTATCGGCACGACTGTACTAGACACCATTGGCCTTGTTATCGCCAATGTAGATACGACCATCCTCGAAAAAATGAATACGGTAAAAAAATACCGCTCTATCGGCTTTATCAGTTCGAGAACAGGGGCTGCCGGGCAGATTCTGGCTGTGGATGAAGGCATCAAAGCCACCAATTGTGATATTCTAAGCATTGATCTTCCAAGGGATACAAAAGGTTGGGGTGGTCATGGCAACTTTATCATCGTTGGGGCCGACAGTGTGGATGATTGCCGCACATGCATCGAAATCGCACTGGAAAAGACAAAACTACATGCCGGAGAAGTCTATATCAGTAATGAAGGCCATTTGGAATTCGCTTTCTCAGCAAGAGCCGGAGAAGCTCTTGCTATGGGCTTTGATGCACCTGTTGATCAAGCCTTCGGTTTTATATGCGGCTCACCGGCAGCCATTGGTCTTCTAATAGCAGACAAAGCCATCAAATCCGCCAATGTTGAAATCATCAAATATATGACCCCCTCTATTGGCACCAGTCATTCCAATGAAGTCATTGTTACACTAACCGGTGAAACCACTGCAGTTAAAGAAGCGGTCATCCTTGCACGTTCCTATGGCCTTGCTCTTCTTAAGGCAATGGGCAGTGATGGGATTTCACCAACCGGCATGCCTTATATTCGGTAATCACAGTCAAATACCTATACAAATCATCAAGACAGACTTTAAAGATTTTTAGGTAACACACCCACAGTCCTAAGCAAAAAAACTTATAAATCTGTATATTTCTTGCTCGTACCCTTTGCTTTATTAATAGGATACTTACGCTCATTTTTATCAATCTTATTATGCATTGCCTCTATAATATCAATCCCAAGCTGATCAGCCATAAGAATACAATAATTCATCACATCCGCCAGCTCATCACTGACTTCAACTATGTCATATTCAGAATTCCATTGAAAGTGCTCTAAAAGTTCAGCACCCTCTATGACAATTGATTTAGCCAAGTTCTCAGGTGTATGAAATTGAAGCCACTCTCTGTCATCTCTAAATTTTAAAATTCTCGCTATTAGATCTTCCATAGTTCCTCACTTTCGATGTTGTAATAAGATGCTTATACACACAAAATCCGCCCCATTTACATCAAGACAAATTGGTAAAGCCTGTATCGATATCATATTTAGTGAAGTGTCTCCTAGATCTTGTTTCATCTAGATTTAAAATTTTAAAGGCTAAATCCTCACAAGTATCTCTGACATGGTAATTAACTCTCTTTCTTTGGCCTTCCGTTAAAGGCCTACCTTCATGATGAAATGTAAGATCGATGTCTTCGGAAAATCGATTAATTACACCATAACATTTGGACAAGGACGTACCACCTTTTAATACCATACTCGGTTCCAATTTCTTATATTCTTTTAGAAACAGAGACACAAAATAGTCCTTACGAACAATTTCCTCATTGTTCCCAAGTGCTTCTGCAGTATTTCCTGCTATTTCATTAAATAATTCGATATCATGATGAAGCTGCATTGATTACCTCTGATTGAATTATTTTTATACTTTCTTTGGCCGGCAACTGATTATTCCGCATACTGGGTACCATCGATACTCTTCAGGATACCGCTGATATCCAACAGGATACCACTCCATATTTGAAGCATGAATCCGTCATAGATACCGACAATCCACTAATGGTACCACCTTACGATAGAATGTTGTTGAAGCAACTTACAACACATCTACGAAAGGAGGCTGTATCATGGCCAACAAAATCAACGTGAAGTTAATTCTCGAACTTCACAGCAGCGGATTGTCACAAAACCAGATTGCCAAGACCAGGCACATGTCCAAATCATCGGTAAGCAAAGTCATTAAGTTTGCATCCGAAAATAGTATCACCTACGAGGATATCCGAAACATACCAGATGATGAACTTTACCTTCAGTTCTTTCCAAACAGTCATCTCGCAGAGCAAATCTACGAACTGCCCGATTATGACTATGTTCATGTAGAACTCAAGAAGGTCGGTGTTACTCTGAAGCTACTTTGGAACGAATACAGGGACACATGCCGTAGCAATGGCAATCTAGCTGTAGGTTACACAAAATACTGTGATGACTACAGGAAGTATATTCGTTCCAAGAACCTAACCAACCATCTACACCACAAACCAGGTTATCGTTGCGAAGTAGACTGGAGTGGCCCTGGGATGAGTATCGTAGGCCGTCATACCGATGATGTCACAAAGGTCTATCTGTTTGTTGCTTGCTTGCCTTATAGCCAATACACGTATGTAGAACCGACACTCGATATGAAGATGGACACCTGGTTGAGATGCCACGTTCATCTGTATGAGTTCTTAGGCGGTGTCCCCGTCTGCACTGTATGTGATAATCTCAAAACCGGTGTTACAAAGCATCCAAGGGAAGGAGATATTATCCTCAATGATGCCTATGAATCTCTTGGTAGCCACTATGTGACAGCCATCATGCCTACTGGGGTTCGGAAACCGAAACAAAAAGCATCTGTAGAAGGCGCCGTAGGCAAGATTGCAACTGCTATCATTGCCAAGCTGCGTCATAAGACCTTCCACGACTTCCCTACGCTCCAGACAGAGGTTCGAAAGGCACTTACCGCATACAATAAGGAATCATTTCAAAAGCGTAAATACTGCCGTATGGAGGTGTTTCAGGAGGAACAGAAATCACTTCGTTCGTTACCAGCGATACCATATGAAGTGGCTTCTTGGGCCCGTGACCGGAAAGTTTATCCGAACTTCCATGTATCATTGAAGAAGAACTTTTACTCTGTTCCCAACATCTATGCAGGTCGTACCGTGGATATCCGATATACCGATACAATCGTTGAAGTATATCTAAATCACCAGCGCATCGCCACACATCCAAAGTATCCGGATTATGTGGTAAATGAATACAATACAAGGGATTCTGATATGCCTGATGAATTCAATCAGCCTTCAATGAATGATGCGCGAATGAAATCATGGGCCTCTACAATCGGACCGTCAACCTTGGAAGTGATCAATCGGATCTTCAGAACTGTCCAGATCAAAGAACAAGGTTACAATTCAGCTCTTTCTGTCCTTAATTTAAGCAAGAACTATCCTAAGGAACGGTTTGAAACAGCATGTAAGATTGCCCTTGAGAACTCATCATCGCCGCGTTACAAGTATCTCAAAGCAATACTAAGCAACAATCAAGATATCGTTTATAACCAGAGCAAGACCACACCACAGCCAAAACCTACCGACAGTGACGGTGCTTACATCAGAGGTGCCGAGTATTATGGAGGTGAGCGCAGTGGTAAATGATGAATCCAAACGCAAACTCCGAGAGCTGGGACTTGAAGAACTCATTCAAGCCCTGGATGATCAAGACCGTCAGGCAACAATCTATACACCAATGTCCTTTGATGACAGGCTTGACATCGCTGTTGACTACACATACACAAGGAAGATGGTAGCCAAAGCTAAGCGACTTTTACGATATGCGAAGCTTCGGTACCCTAATGCAGATGTAACTACCATCTACTATGAAGGCCGAGACCTGAACCGCAATCAGATACTGGAGCTGTCCACTGGAAAGTATTTCTACAACAGTCAGAACATTATCATCAACGGATACACTGGTTCCGGAAAAACTCATCTGGCCTGCGCTCTTGGTAAAGAAGCCTGTCGGCATCAGTATAGAACAAAATATGTGCGTATGCCTGAACTTCTTGAAATGCTTAACCTTGCAGAACAAGAGGGTTCCGGCATCTCTAGAAAGGTGACTAAGATCTCAAACTACCAGCTGTTGATTGTCGACGAGTGGCTGATGGATATGCCTTCTGAAAAGGAACAACGTTACTTGCTGGAAATCTTCGAGAAGCGCTATGACCAATGGCCAACAATCTTCTGTACACAATACAAAGTGACAGAGTGGCATCCAAGACTCGGTGGTGGTGTGATTGCTGATGCAATCCTGGATAGGATCATTCACAACTCACATCAGATCGATACTGGCAATTATAATATGAGAGAGTTTCTCTCGAGTCATCAACTATAAAACTGGAGCCGCCCTCCGGGCAGTATCCTGATAGGTATCACCGGTATCATTGTGGCGTACCGGTGGTACCATTGACCGCCACAGGCGGTCCTCATGACGCGTAATAATCAGGCAACTGGCCAACCAACTTGGTGAGAAGTCGTATGTTCTCTTTATCTACGCCAATTTTCTTAAGTACGGTCTTCTTCTCATCAAGAGATAGACTCGTAAACTGATTATAATTGATGAGATCCAAGGTCTTTAGAATTGGTAGCGTATTATTATCCACTTCTCCGACCATAGGTTTTTTCAACACTACTTTAAATTTTCCTACTTCACCTATCAAAGTATTAGCTTCCCTATTGGTAACTACTTCGTAAGTATTTGGCACTTGTGTAGTCAAACCAACCTCGTTTAACAATCCTATACCGCTAATATAGCCAAACACCTTGCCTTTATCCTTAATATACCGGCTTCTAAGTACAGCATTGGCGCTAAGCTTTGCTTTGCCTCCAAGCCTTGATTCCTTTGCTAGGTAGTAGACACCATTTTCATATCTCTCAAGTTGTCCTTTATCCACCAACCGCTTTAGTGCATTTCTGACCGCTGCCTTGCTCTTGTCAGGATAATCAATCTGACTTGCTAAAGTATCGCATAATAATGATCCAATCTTTTTTCTATGTATTTTCTATATATTTCATGGACAAATCATGCAAAGTCAGTCATTTGTCAGTCAAAAGACATAAAAAAACCCCACAAACCCTTATATATCAAGGGTTTGTGGGGTTTTGATGTCTATTCCCACTCGACATTGTTATTATATATTCCTCGTCTTTAGGGCAATTTCATGTCTATTTATTCTTTAGAATCTTGACATTTTTATCTTTATTTTGTTTTTTTAAATTTTTTGCAAGCATATTGCAATCAATATATACAATTTAACTCTTATATAGCATACCCAATGTTTTATCATTAGGATCTAAATAGTTAAACCCACAAACTTTCCAAAATCCATCACTATTATAGGCTGCGATCAGTTCAATAGACATAAACTCTTCTTTTAAGCTATTAATAATTGCTTTCCCATGGCCCTTCTGTGGCTCAAGAACTAAGAAATTCATAATATAAAGTTCGTCTAAACTACACTCAAAACATATTAATGCAACCGTTTTACCATTAAAAGTTATTTTATGATTACTATCGTTGCCGATCCATGCAATATTAGAAGCTGACTTATCATATAGTCCCTTAAACTCAATCTCTGAAATCTCTTCAATTCTATATTTACCCATAAATTCACCATTTTCTATATTTCCTGATAATCAAATTTCAAAAACTTATTTTCTTTCGTAAATGTAGCTACTTTATGAGCATCGATATTCATATTAATATATTTCAATCTCTCTTCATGTTCAATTTTATCTCTATTTAACGTTAGTATATACTGAAAGTCTATATATTTTTCTTCCTGCTTATTCAGAAAATTAAGGCTTTGAACCAGTGTATCTTGATCAACGTCAAATATATTGTCATGAATTAAAAACAAAGGATGTCTAACACTTGAATACTGGTTAAATAGTAAACTCATATCGTAAATAAATGTTTTCGTTCTATCTACACTATGGCTACCATCGTCATATATTCTCATCTCAACATCTACAGTTTTCTTACTCGTATTGTTAGAAACAGTATAAACCTCAAAAGAGCACTCTTTATTTCCCATAATCGCTTCATGTATAGTTGACATAGTATTTAAGAAGTCATTAAACACCTTATTATTTTCATCTAAAATATTATCTAATTCTAGTAATTGCTGAGATTTTTGAAGCAATAAAGCCTTTTTACTCTTTTCGCCCTTAACATATTCCTCGTATAGACCTTTCTTTCTGGAGTATTCAGTGTTCTTTTGATTATATACACTAATACTAGCTTTAAGATTTTTTAAAACGCCTTTTTGGTCAATTATGCTAAGTTTTTCTGAATACTCATCATCGAGTTCTCTTATTGTTTCCGTTACACTCATAAGATCTTCTTCAATTTCTATAGCTCTTATACTTTGAAGATTTTTTTGAAAAGATTCGATTTTATTTTTGAAAGCAATAGTTTCATCAAGTGATTTTACAATACTATCTCCTAAACCTTCTTTATATTTATTGAATAAGACTTTAACTTCGTCATTCTCAATAACTTCTGGCTTGGGTAATGACTGTATTTTAGCCAACTCATATTTTAGCAACTTTTGTCTGACCCTATATTTATCTAACAAGTCTTCAAGTTCAAGTAAATCTTGTTCAATACTCTCAAAAGCATCATTTGTTTTCAAATTATCAATTGCGATACTCATCTTTTTAACTTCGTCATCTAATGAATTAAGTTCTACTTTTACATCACTTAATTTGCGAAGTTTTCCATCGGTTAAGTCATTCTTTAGTTTTTTAATCACCTTCTTGATAGTCTCAATTTTTGCTACTGTCTCTTGTGTCTTTATGTAAGCATTTAATTGAATGTTAAGCAAAAACAAATGTGGTTTGTAGTCTATTGGAATATTTCTGTCACTTATGTTATGTGGCCTCAATATATTACTAAACTCTGACTTTTCATCCCTAATTAACAGTGAAATCAATTCTCTAAATGATGGTGTTCTTTCAATAGAATCTCTGTTATAAGTCAAATCTGATAAATAAGCAATTGCATCTTCTAACTTATCAAATTCAATTCTTTTACCATCTCGTATAATACTAGGTTTATCGGAATTTCTCTTATTTCTTATAATAGTAAGCTCTTTTTCTCCTATCTTGAAGTCAAGCATAACATCAGTATCTTGGCCAACGTAATCATCTGGTATTCTTGAAACTCTACTTGCGTTATATCTCTTTAGCAAACAAAAATTCAGAAACTCAACTGACATTGATTTTCCAACACCATTCGTTTTCCGTCCTTGTTTTGTATTATTATCGTAACGTTCACCCAGAATAATATTGACCCCATCATGAAATAAAATTGGATCAAAAACTTCCGGATCTGAATATAATTTTATTAACTTTATTCTATTGACTATTCTATCCATACATAAGGCTCCTCAAAATTCACAACACCTATGGAATATAAGAACGTTAAACCAAGCGTCAAGTTTCTACTATGATTTATACCTTCTTTTTCCAATATTTCAGAAATTTTATATATTGTCATCCTCTTATTTGCTGTTGATTCTAATGACTTCAAAATCAAAAAAGCAATATAAACTGATGATGATTTGATACTTATTGTATTATTATTAAATATATTCATCTAAACACCTTCTATTATAGGAAAAACATTGCATCTAATAGTTTGCGAAATCAAATAATACTTAATAGCCATTTTATCGTACTTTTTACCTGACTTACTTAATTCATCAGCAAAAAAAACAGTTAAATTTTCAAGCGCTATCTTAGGATCATCATTTGCTAACTCCAAATATGTATCACTTATATCCATCAAATAGGTTCCTATAAGCATTTCACTTACTTCATCTAGTCCCATTGTGATATTAGCTTCATTTACAGCTGATTCATATAGACTAACCAATTTCATATATAACTCTTTAAGAAATTCCGAATGATCTTTAAACCTTTTATTGATTTTCCTATCCGGATCAACAATAGTCTTTTTAGCTTTTACTGGCTTTTTATTTGAACTTAAAAATTCAATTAATCCAATAATAGTCTCAACTTCACTAGCTTGTATTCTTGTGATTTCGGCAATATTATTATTAACTTGTGTATCAAGAAACTCAGAAACTTGTTTTAACTTTGTATCACTTAGTCCCCGAATATCCTTCATTAAATCTGTGTAATCCCAGACATCTTTATTTGAATCAAACTCAACTAAATTTTTTGTGTCAAACTTAGTCCTATAGTTTTTCTTCTCCGTTAAGATTAAAACCTTTAACTTATCATATTTCTGATATTGCTTCTTTTCTATGAATTTTTCTATTGTCTTCTTAATTTTTGTACTGGTATTATCTGATGTTATTTGTATTGATAATTTTTCCTTATCGTCTGCTAAATCAATAGACGGTGCATTTTTATCAACTGTATTCAAATTATACAAGTTATAATCATATACTATATTTAGCAAATCTTTGTAGAAATCCTCAGCAATAATATTAATATCATAAAGGTTTATTGTATTTCTCATTTTCACTTGATATACTAAAATCCCAAGTGAATCAGCAATAATCTTTAAGTACTCTTCTCGTTTCATATTCCCCACACTCCAACTTATTAATATCACTTAATAATAACATAATTTAGATGTAAAATCATTAATCTTATATGATTTGTAATAATATTAGTAGCCACTCTCTAGCTTTGACTTTAAGCCATTTATTCCCCAAACCCCTTTACCCAGTCAACAACATTTATTATAACTACACTTGCAATTGCCACTACAAATGTAGTAAAAAAATTTATATATATTACTAAACCCATTCTATCAAATTGAGTAATATAAATTGCGTACAAAATAATAACAATATCGAAAGAAATCAATTTCTTAAATAAAACATGAGCTTCTCCCTTATTTTGGTAATAACATGCGTGATTACTCTTTTTTCTAAGCCATTTACACGCTCCCATTATAATACCAACGAGTAAAATAGTTATCCCACTGCAGACAACATATGTATAAATACTGGTCATTTCAGTTGACTGTTGAAAAATCAAACACATTTTTTCATTTAAGAATGCATAAAAATATTGCAATCTATCAGAAATCAATTTAATGCCACCAATACCAATAGATTTACCCGATATCAAGATTTCATTTATGGCTTTGGGATTATCTAACGTGAAAATAACTAACAACAGGACATTTAAAATGACATTGCCATAGAGCATAGCTGATAACAACGATATTCTCTTAACTTCTGCCTTATTTGCTTTTTTTAAAGCTTGCCTTAATTCCCTATTCTCATTACCAGTCATCTCAACCTTCTTTTTAAACGTAACCATTTGCATTTTTGAAGCTTCGATTTGCATAGTAAGACTCTCCGCATTATCCTCGATTTCTCCGACCTTAGTCTTTATTTCTTGATTTTCCTTTGTCAACTCTTGAATCTGTATTATCTCGCTCTCCATTTGCTTTTTCGATTGCAATAAGTTCTCGTTCTCTTTGTTTAACATCAAGTTCAATTCCTGCAATTTCTCGACTTCTGACATCAATTCTAATATTTTCTTGGATTGAGTTTCTTCCTGCTCCTGAATTTCTCTCGTTGTTAATCCGTTCATTTTGTTTTTCAGTGCCATAATTAACAACACTCTCCTTTTTGTAGTCACTGCCCAATTTCTTATCAGATATCGGTTTAGATCGTTTTCCATCCTTCTCATTCCATGATGGATGCCTATAAGACCACCGCCCTCGACTTTCCTTTATCTCGACACCATAATTATCTTTTGCATACTTAATAATGGCTTCTTCCCGCTGTTTAACCTCTTCAATATCTGTTGTTTTTATTTTAGCTTCATCAATTACTTGCCTTAATTCCTCTTTATCCGTATCAAAGATTGAAGGATTCCTTTTTTCTTTTATTGCTAAATCATTTTCTCGCTTTTGACCTCTTTTTTGAACATAGTATTCCTTTTCATTCACGCCTGATTTTGATTGATTCAAATCTACCTGATGCAGGTTTTCTCTTTCGCATATTTTCATGATTTCATTTGCATAATGATATCTAAATTTAGCCGTATCTCTGTGTTTAAACCCCGCTGAATAGTCACATTTCTTGGTCATGTAATCCTGCTTGTCCATTTCCTTTACTCGAACAGAATTTATAACGATATGTACATGAACGTTTCCACTACCATTATGCCCATCATCATGGGTGTATATAAGAGTCTGATATCCTGATAAATTCTTTTCGGCAAACTCTTCGCCTAATTCATGAGCCTTTGATGGTGTCAACCCCACATCACGGTCTTCTGGGGCAAAAGAGATAATATAGGAGTGATTTTTTACATCTCCTCTACTTTGATTCTTATTATATTTCCTATTTGCTTCTAGACATTCTATAGCCCATGTATCAACATTACAGTTCAAACTTGAAACAATTGTATTTTGTCGTTCAATCATTTTTCCACGATCATCTTTAAGAGCCTTTCCTGTTTCCTCATCATGTTCATATTTCAAGTAATTCATTACACTTGAATAAGAAGAATTTTTAGATGGAACATGCTTAATGATCGCCATAATTTTTCTCCACACATTTCACTAAATTTTCTTTAAGCTCATTCAATTCTGATATTTCTTCCGAGAGGGTTCTATTCAAATTGCTTATTTGCCAACCTTCATTTAAACTCTTTGCAATCTGATTTATATTACTTCCGATTTTACCAAGTTCACCAATAATGATTTTAAATTCGTCCGTATTAATTTCATTCCTGCATACTTTGTTTATACGAAACGATTTACGCAGCACACATTTTCTTATGTAGTCAGCTTGTGATAAACCCGTCTCATTTCTCAGAAATTCAAAGCTGTCTTTTTCGTCATTAGACAGTCTTGTCATGATGACAATTTTTCTTTTAACAGTATTATATTTTGCCATAGCAACCACTCCTTTCATGGCATAAGCCAAGCAAGGGTTTGGGGTTACGCAGTACCCCAACAAGGTCTGACCGATGCTAACAAAATAAAACCGAAGGTTGAATTTTGCTAGCACGGTCGGAACTTGCCCTCAATAATTTGGCAAGCTAGTACTCCCCTGCTTTTTTGAATATTATGTAACCATTTTAAATAAAACTCCCGCTTAAGGAGTTTTATTTAAAATCACAACTTAATGATCACTCCGAGTAGCAACCAGTATCGCCTATCAAGGTTTCATATGCGGATAGCATGTGAAATCTTGATTTTTCACAAGGAAGAAATCAGCAATAAAATAAAAAATGGCTCTTTACTCAAGATAATATTCATCCATGATTTCTTCTGCTTCATTTACGATATCAGGATACGTTTTGAGTATTACTTCTTTATCGTCTTTATGATTCTCAATGTATTCGCAGAATATAAGGTATGATTTTTGCTCAATCAACAACTCTCTTGATTCATAGTATTTTTCTAGTTCTGCTTCTTTAATTTCCATTGCATATACTGCCGTATGATTCAATGACATCATGATAATCACTATCACTAATGAAACACCAATACCTATGATAAATCCAACTTTGTACTTCTGCACCAATTCATAAATTTTCTTCATTTCAGCAATCTCCTTTTCAACTATACTTATTGAATGCAACGTCTTTGTAGTAGGCTGTTTTTTCAATACGTTTATATCCAGTTGGGAACAAACATACAATATCTTTTAAATACGCAAATTCCTCTGGCTTGATAATTTTCTTTTCTTCTGTACTTTTATTTGTTCCTGTTCCTTTGCCAACTCCCATTACATCAGCATTATAATTGGCGGATACTTTTACTTTATCAAAGGTTCCAACCAATTTTGCACACCATTCTTGGGTACTCGGTTCACTCGCTTTCAGAATAGCCTTATATGAGCAGTTGTCAGCAATTACTTCCGCAATATCCTTGCCGTATATGGCGTTTAATTGGCTCTTTGACTGTACAATTAAAGCAATATGTATCTTTTTACCTCTAAGGGTAGCTAAACCGTTAGAAATCGCTTCTACCTTACCCAAACGTGGAAACTCATCAATCAAAAACAGGATTGGTTCATCATTTTCTACTAGTCGTTTTTCAAATGCTTTTAGAAACTGATTTACCATCATTCTAAGTAAATCTTTCCACTGCTCAAGTTTTTCTTCTGGTATACAACAGTAGATATCATAACCGTCTTCTAAATCCTGTGGAGTGATAAGTTGACCTTGACCATTTAAAGCGTTTTGTAGATAGTCATTTGTTGCAAATACAGTTATACTATTGGATAATTCAGTAAAGATACCACTTAATGTTTTATCATCCATTCCTGAAAACTGACTCATTTCTGAAATTGCTCGTTCATTACCGCTTGCCATCACTTCTTCGACTAAAACACGTATAGGTTTACTTTTGATCAATTTTGTTGTTTCAGCAAAACTTAGACCAAAGTAGAAAAAGTGTAATATAAGCCCAGTAAACATGTTTTGAGCACTTTTAACCCAGAATGGGTCTTTAATATCAGGTGGCAACGGACAAATCGCTAATGCAAGATCTCGTGCTTCTCCTGATATATCATCTGTATTCCTTAGCAAATAATATGGATCATAACCAAAAGCATTTTTATCTAATGGATTAAAGACTTTAATCATTTTTTCATTTCTAGCTTTTCTGGTTTTTTCATGTAACTCTCCTTTTATATCAATTGCAAAAACACTGTTTTTCCAACTCATAAGCGTCGGGATACAAATTCCAGTAGTTTTACCGCTACCAGGTCCACCTACGACCAATACATGACCGTCTGTTTCTTCTGGTTGAGTAACATATTTATCTTTATACTTACCAAAAACAACTCCTTTAATATCTTTTTTATTTTTTAAAACAACTGTATTTGAAATATCATTAAATTTGGCTTCATACCCCTTCCCCTTCGTTCTCAGTCCACGAAAGGATTTGTACAGGTCATAACTCGGGTCTTTTTTTAACAATCTGATTACATTTTGAATAAAAGTAAGAATAGCCAAACAAAATCCTATTACAATAAGCACATCTGTTATAAAATTCAGTATGGGTAAATCTTGAGTTCCTATTTTTGTTATCTGCTCAATAGTTAAAGCCGGAGCTAAGGCTAAACCAACCCAATATAATCCAAAAAAAATAATAATTTTATAAAGAAAAATCACAAATTTTATAGTTCCACTTATTAGAAAACCCACACATATCACCTCGCTTTCTGCTGTGGGTTAGCTTCCCTCAGACTCTTTTCTTTTATTTTCTCAAGCATTTTTTCTCTTCCATTTGGCACATTCTTTTCAAACTCTTCATACTTTTTCATTGCTAGGGTCTTCTCAATTTTGATTTGCCTAAAAGCTTCATTTTCTTTGTCCAAGTTATTCATAACAAATTTATAATCCGCATTTGCTTGATCAAAAGATTTAGTCTGTTGAGTCTCTTTTGCATTCACATTATTTCCATCCGAAGAATTAATTAATGGCTTATCAATGTCAATTGCCTGACTTGTAGTATTTGCTACAACAGATTTTTGTCGTGCTTCTTCCAATCTTCGTCTTTCTTCAATGCTCAATGCACCTTCGTTACGTAATCGCTCTTCATTTTTCATGGTAAGATTCCTTTCTACTCATAGTTTCATTCAATGTGTAAATTAAGGCTAAACAATCTTTTAATAATTCCTTAATTTCCAATTCATTCTTGACTAACATATACTCATTTAAACGATTCCTTAAATTCTTAATTTCAAGACTCAATCTGTCACTTTCATATTTTCCAACGCGTATAATAATTTCACCATCAAGTAGCATTTTCCTAAAGTACTCACCCTTAGATAGACCACTTACAATAATTTTAGCTTCAAGCCTTCTCCTTTCCTCTGGTGACATTCGGAATGAAATTGTTTTATTCCTGAATCTGTCTTTATCTAGTCCCGGCATTTTTTTCTTCTCCTAAAAATACTTCATCAAGCTTATTTACCAACTTTTTACGCTTATTAGTGTATAAATGCGAATATGTCTTAAGACATTCATCAACACTATGCCCCATTCTTTCTGCTATTGCTAAAGGGTCGAATGTATCCATTTCATAGATGAGCAAACTGACAGCGGAATGTCTAAGTCCATGAACTTTTATTTTTTTAACACCGCTTAATTTGCATCCTCTTTTCATTTCTTGATTGAAATAGCTCTTAGTCTTTGGGAATATCCGTTCATCATCGTCTAATTTATAGAAGCTCTCAATATACTCCTTCAAATCTTTAAGTAAAAATCGTGGTACACCGATTGTTCTAGTGTTGTCCGTCAAATTAGACGATCCTCCATCAGGCACATTATTTCATCCAGGAATGAGGTGTGCAGGGATCAGTTAAGCACATTATCTGCACCTAATCCCGCAAGCTAAATCAACTGTGCCAAATACCGAGCACTTTCGCTCATCAAAGAAAAGCAGAAAAAGCAGGTCACCCTGCTTTCCACTAAATATCTACGTATGGACTTATTGCTTTTAGCGCATAAGTTATGCTGATTGCATCTGTTTCAGCAAGGTCCGGATTATTCATCATAAGACGTTCCAGATTCCAGAAAGTGTCACCAAAATCAGCAAGTTCCGAACTGATACCAAGATCGGGAATGCATAGATAATTACCATAGGCGTAAGAGCCGCATATGATATAAAAACCACTGTGGCGGGCCGTGACCGTTAACTCATATGGATTTGTCGTCGTTTTAAGATGAACTTTTCCCATCCATGAGGTGGACTCTGATTCTTCTTTGGAACAACTGTAGTCAAGAAACATGTTGTGCACCTCCTAGAGTTGAGTGTCATTAACTGCCTGCATAACAACATCGGCATTGATAGAAGAAATCTGCTGGCTATCACCTATGAGAAGACTTGCGTTACAAAGCTTATTGATCACACGCGGTGTTCCGTCAGCCGCATTAAGGATAGCTTCCAGTGCATTTTCTTCGAAAACCATCTGATGGCAACCGGCACCCTTAAGTTTATCGGCCACATAAGACCGTCCTTCATCCTTGGTAAGTCCGCCAAGGTCGTAGTTCATGACGATTCGCTGGCGGAGAGGTTCATGGATGCCAAGCCGAAGGGTAGAATTGAGAGATGGCAGCCCAGCAAGAAGTATGGCTGCACGGTCTCTGGAATCCATTTCGAAGTTGAAGAGGATTTTCAGATCATTAAGAATAGCTCCGTTGATGTAGTTAGCTTCATCAATGATAACGACCGGTGTTTTTCTCTTTTCAAGAGCCAGACGTGAGATTTCCTCTTGAATGATACGGAAATTATCAGGCTTCCGGAAGGCGGGTTCGGCACCGAACTCCCGTACAAGATTCCTGTAGAAGTCATTGGCGGTAAGAGTGGAAAAGCTGGAGTAAACAACTTTGTACAGGGATGGATTCAGGTCTTTGGCCCAATGACGAATAACGGTCGTCTTACCACGTCCGGGACTGCCTGTAAGAATGCCAAAGCCTTTGGTTTTTACCAAATAATCCAGTCGGAAGCGAGTTTCCTTGTGCTCTGTTGTATCAATGAGTATCTCTTTTGAGTTTTTAAGAAAAGGATTGAATTCCAATCCATAACGTGAAATGTAGTTCATCATTCTTCACCTCGGCATAAGCGTATTTTTTCGCGTTTGATAAAAGCATTTTCATGTTTGTTTAGAAGACGAATCGGCGTAAAGGTACCGTCCTGCTCAACGATGAAGATTTCCTTCATATCAGAGGAATAACGCAGGCGGACCCGTTGTTTTGCGAACCGGCAGTCTACTTCATATTCCACCTTATCGATTGTAATGACACTGTCGATGGAGACGCGGCGATCTGTTTCCAAAAGGAAATGCTTATCGATTTCCTCATCAGAAAGACGTCTGATACGTTCGGGCTCTGAAAAGAAACGGTCTTGTGGTGAAGTCCCTTTAAGAGAAGAATGCAGTGTCCTATTATAGGTGTCCACATAGGCCATAAGATTACCTCGAAGTTCATCCAGAGTATTGAAATCCCTGATGTCCAGGCAGGCCAGCCATTGTTCCTTACAGGTGCGAAACCAACGCTCGATTTTTGCCTTAGCGGTGGGTTCGTAGGGGCGGTCGTAATGAATGACCGAACCGGTGCGGGCCGCCAGCAGCTCCATCTGCTTGTTTTTAAAACTGCTGCCGTTATCGAAATTATACATTTGGGGACGTCCATGTTTTGCAACGGCGGATTTCATGACAGACATGACATTAACAAAGTTGTCAGTGAAAAAGACATCGATGCCTACAATAAAACGGCTGGCGTCATCAATCAGAGCAATGATGAAAACCTTACGCTTTCTTCCATCCTCTGTTTTAAGATAAGGTCCGACACTGGCATCACCGCACCAAACCTCATTGATGTGAGGACGTTCATAACGACGCATATCCTGATTGGTGGTGGTCTTTGACTGGATGGCGAGAAGCTTAACAAAACGATTGACCGTTGATTCAGACAGTTCGCCGGGTTTGATGCTACCGTTTTCTCGAAGCTTACGGAAAATGGCAGCAGAAGACATTCGCGGATAGTTTGATTTTAGATACATGATCTGTTCCTGAAGGTCTTCATCTAACTTCCGTGGTTTACCTGTATCTGACCTGGTTGATGGGATAAGAGCATCGAAGCCGTCTCTGTTATAAGCGTTGTACCAGTGTTTGATCGTTGCTGCTGCGAAATGCTTGAGACTGCCATCCGGAGTAAGAACGCCTTTGTCCGAGGCATCACGAAAGAAAGCCTCGTTGGAAGCATACTGGTCCGAAAGGCCTGAAATAAGTGGCGAGATGACTGAATAGCGCATAAGGGCTATGGCATGGGCTGTATCTTGTTTCATTGTAGAAACCTCCTTGGTTTTTCTTTGATTATAAAAGAGGAAACATGGAAGGTCGTGTCAGCTTATGTGGTATCAAGAAAGAGAATATTTGGCGTTCGTTTAATCTGCATGAACTGACGGCTAAAGGATGAAAAGCATCCGAAAACAAGCTCTCCCTGGGATGAAAGAGACAAGGCAGCAGAGAGTAATCTTTGGAGCCAATGACAAAAGTACTGACGAATGATATAGCGTATGTTGCTTTCATCGATTGAAGGATGTTCGTCCATGACCGAAGAGAAATCTTCATGAGATTCATGGCAGGAAATGATTTTGATGTGTTCCGAAAGAGCTACCCTTGAATAAGGGACGATGGATGACGGCAGAAGAGCGTGTGTCTTGCGACACATAGAACAGCAGACTCTGCAGATGCGCAAAGGTACCAGAGCATCTCCATGCTTGATATGACGTTTGTAATAACCGTGAATCGACAGACAGGCAGAATGGCCACAGGTGCAGGTCAACTGGTGAAACTGGAAATCACAAAGAACATTATTATATAAAACCTGTGAAACAGGATTGCATTTATCCGAAAAAATAGTTATCATGTGAGTTGTTATCAGTGAGGTATTCCTTACTAATGATGTCGAGTGGCAGAAATCAAACTTTGGACGGGGAGATTTCTGCTGCTCATATGAAAAGCAACCGACTCATGATAACACAAGAAGGTACCGGATAAAACAATCTGACGCGTTATGCAGCAGAATATTTTATCCAGTACCTTCTTTTATTGTGACTGATATAGATGATTTGTGGTGCGGGTAATTTGCCGGATAACATTCTAGTCTGGTATGTCTTCGTTGGTGTAATTACATCTCTGCCTTCAAGCCTTTGATAAGCCTTGGATATCCTCATTGTTGCATTCTCAAAATCAATATCCGTTTTTGTAAGACATAATAATTCAGATATTCTTAATCCTTGCCAAAACAATACTGAAAATCCCATATAACTGATTCTCTTATCCATTACACTTTCACTGAATTTAAAAAACTCATCTCTTGTCCAAATACCATACAAATGATTATCTGCTCTGCTTTTGCCTATTTTCTTAACTTTTTTACACGGATTATCTTTGAGGCTATAGAAAGTCGATGCATGATTGAAAATAGCGGACAGCTGATTCTGAATGGTTCTACCGTAACAAGGAGAATACACCTTCCCGTTTTTTCCCTTCTGGCTCAATAAATCATTCTGCCATTGAATAATATCTGTTGCATTTATCTCTGACAGGTTTTTGTTATTAAAAAATGGTCTTATTTTTGAATTAATAATATGCTCCTTCGTTAAATATGTATTTAGCTTCAACCTTGGTTTCATATCCTCTAAATATATATCTATAAATGCATTAAAACCCATATTAACGTTTCTGGATTTCTTTTCCAGAAATTCTCTTTCATATTCCTGACCTGCTTTCTTTGTAGCAAAACCTCGTTTTGTATGAACTTGCTGAATCCCTTGCCAATCTTTATAACGAAGATACACTTTCCATGTACCTCTTTTTTTATCTTTACTAACCGACACCGCCACTCACCCTTTCTCCATTAAATTGTTTTAGTCTATGTTCCAACATTTTTTTCTCTAATTCATCAAAGTCATATTCTCTTTGCTCATAATTGTTGAAACTGTTCTTTTTGGGCTTCCTTTCCCTTTTTATTGCTTCGTTGCACCATTCTGTGATGGTTTTTACATTGAGACAATTCTTATATGGTCGTTCAATGATTCTTTGAATTATGTTTTCTACCAAAGTTTTAGAGAATTGCTTTGACAATTCATTGAATTGAGATTCTGATATTTCTTCATTTCCAAGTGTATATTTACACTCAACTAAACTAACCTTACCTGTCCTAACCTCACCTACCCTAAGCAGTCCATTGTCCGTCCGTGGACCGTCCATGGACAGTCCAGATGATATGGATTTTTTATTGACATCTGAACGCTCTTTTTTTTCAAGTATCTTAGCACTTGGTACAACCTCTAAGAGCAATTCCTGATATAAACTATCCTTCTTTCTATCTGCACGTACATTATTGTGTTCAAGCCAATCAACTATATAAGAAACTAAATCTTCATTTAAGATAATTACAAATCCTTTACCATTGAGAACTTTCAAATCGTCTTCATGGGCTTTAATCATATTTAGTACCGAATATGCTTCAACAACACCATCATCATCAGCACAAAGGTTTAAATGAAAATATAGGTTCTGCGTAGATGAGGGCATCTTGAGAAATCTAGCACTCTCAACAATACTTTTAGCAAACATTCTTCTAGCAGCCACTATCTGACCTCCTCATCAATTTTTATAGATATAATATAAAACTTCTAATGATTAATACCACTGTGTTCCCGATTCAATAATGTGCAACCATTGTTCACGAAATACTGAATCAACATCTTCACTTTGATCTATAAAATCTATACGTAAAATTTCTTCTTTGGTTACATCTGACGCTTTTTTAATATCGTGTTCTTCATCTCTGTACTTTTTTAAATAAATTCCTGTGGCTAAATCAACTACATCTCTAGCGAACTCAATATAGCAAACCTCATCTTCATCCAATTCTTTTCGGCTATAGCAAGTTTGTTCAACTCTATGAATGCCAATAGGAAGAAACCTCATTCGCTTTTCCATTCCCAAGCAATTCATATAGTTAATCAAAAACTCTTCATACCCTATCCGATCAGATTTCGACAAGCTACTATAACCTTTGACTTTATAATCAATGCCGTGTATGTTCAATAAATCGTATAGGGTTTCAAGTCTATAGTTCTCTCGATTATTTGCCCTATAAATCCGTTCCATTTGGGTTCTATTCATAAACTCACACCACCTTCCTAATACTATCTCTATGCATTTCTTGAAAGACCATAGCAATTTTCTTCATAGAATTTACGATTTAATTTACCTGCAATAACAATCACATTTGGATTCTCTTTTTTCATCTGCTGATTCAATGTTTTAATTATTTTATATCCTTGCGCTCGGCTTACTTGCCAATCCTCACAAATTTCATCCACTCCAACTACAAAAGACTTCTTATTTTTAATCATTAATATTCTCCTTCCTTTTACTCACCGTGAGTATTTTATATTTAAATGTTGACAACCTATGTACAAATAGTATATAATTAAACCAAGTTTAAAGTATGTAATTTTATATACAAATTTGTTCACGTACTTATATTATAACTATTTCGTTATAGTGTCAAGTATTCTTTTTGCTATACACATTCTAGGAGAATTGCGATGGATATTGGATTAAAAATAAAATCATTTAGAACAGAAAAAAAACTAACTCAACAAGAGCTAGCCGATATAGTTGGAATCACTTTGAATACAGTTCAAAAATATGAATCAGGCGAAAGAAATCCATCTTCAAATAACCTAAGAAAGATAGCACAGGCATTGGACGTTCAAGAAAATTTATTCTATAACATAGAATTAAGCGAATTACCTATTCAGAATTTAGGTGATATTATGTCTATTCTATTTCTATTGGATGATAAAATTGGTTTTAATCCAAGATATAGAGAAGATAGTGATGGAAATATTGATCCCTATTCAGTTTCAATACAATTTACAAATGTTGAAATAAATACACTTGTTGCACGGTGGGTAGAAATCAAAGAAAAGCATGAAAATGCGATCAATTTGATAAACAACAATTATAGAAAAAATCTCATCGACTTAAAAGAATATAACGACACATTTACCGCTATAGAAGAAATGTACGAACTTGAAAGAAAAGAACTCATCAACAATAAAACTATTGTCAAAGAATAATAAATGCAAGCATTCTGCAAGCACAAAAAAGCCGAACCCTCTATTTACAAGGGTTCGGCTTATTATTATCTTATTCCCACTCGCTTGGCAGAACGTAGACTATAGTGTAAATCAGTTGTTTTTCATTGATTCTAGTATTAACTATAGCATTCGTTTCGCCTCCTATCAAAGCAGAATAAGTCAAATTTCAGTCATAGCGATTAACAATCAGTCATTTGTCAGTCAAAATCTATAAACCCGAACTACACAGATGTATATTTATTTGTTTTAATAGTTCTCTTTACTCATGCATAAGAACTACAACCCTTTGAACCTCCTGACCTCCCATTAAATGTATACATGATTCCTCTTGTTCAATGCCATTGATCGTTATGTCTACTTTGCCTTTATTAATGTGATATGGATTCTTGATCTCTATTAAGTACTTAGTTCCTTCAAAAATATACTCAATCGAATACTCTTGCCACTTCATTGGGATACAAGGATTGAATTCTAATACAGAACCTTTTTTTGTAAATCCTAAAATCGTATTCAACCCAACTTGGTACATCCAACCTGCCGCACCAGTATACCAACTCCAACCTCCACGACCTATATGCGGTTGGCAATCATATACATCTGCTGCCATAACATATGGTTCCACTTTATAGATACCTCTTTCTATGTTTGTCCTTGCATGATTAATAGGATTAATCATGGTATATAAATCAAAGGCTTTATCTCCTTGTCCTAATTTTGCGAAAGCATCAATGACCCATACTGCAGCATGGGTGTATTGACCACCGTTCTCCCTGACACCTGGTAGATATCCTTTTATATAACCTGGTTCTAGGTTGCCTTGGTTAAAAGATGGGGTCAATAAGCGAATAATTCCATCATGTCTACTCACCAGATAGTCTTCCATAGCTGACATAGATTTTTGGGCTCTTGATAAATCACCTGCCTCAGATATGACGGACCAACTTTGTGCCAAGGAATCAATTTTGCACTCATGGTTATGGCTCGACCCAAGTTGGTTACCATTATCGAAATAAGCACGTTTGTACCAATTGCCATCCCATCCAGACGCCTCAACAGCAGATAGGACATCATCATAGACATGCTGATATGCCTTTCTTTTTTCCTCATCTTTGTGCTCTGAGCATATGGGAATCCATTGTTTAAGAACGGCAAGCAAGAACCATGCTAACCAAACACTTTCACCCTTACCTTCGTTACCTACCTTGTTCATGCCGTCATTCCAATCTCCTGATCTCATTAAAGGTAAACCATGTTCACCAAAACGAAAACCATTTTCTATGGCACGAACACAATGTGTATATAAAGAACCTTTTTCTTCAGTTATACTAGGACTAATATATCGTTCCTCTTCATTGTCTCTTAACAGATCACTCTCCAGATATGAAATCTCCTCCTTAAGGATGGCCACATCACCTGTGACCTTTAAATATTCAGAAACAACATAAGGTAACCATAGAAAATCATCCGATATCTTTGTCCTTGTTCCTTTTAATGCAGATTCATGCCACCAATGTAACACATCTCCTTCAAGAAACTGATGTGACGCATGTTTGACAATCTGCTTCCGGGCTAATGCTGGCCATATTGTAAGTATAGCCAATGAATCTTGAAGTTGATCTCTAAAACCGTAAGCACCACCTGATTGATAAAAGGCAGTCCTTGCCCATAATCTACAGGCAATCACTTGATATATCAGATGACCGTTTAGCATTTGATTCATAGCTAAATCAGGCGTTTTCACTTGAACGACAGAGAGTTTTTCTCTCCAAAAGGCTTTGACCTCTTCAAGGGCATCAAGTGCTTTTTCAACTTTGTTAAATGTCTTTGCATCACTTTCGACATGACCGAGGTCATCAGATAGGCCCATCACAAATACCAACTGAAGATTCTCGTTCTTCTCAAGTCTCACTTTAACTTGTATTGATGCACATGAGTCATATCCTGCACCCACTTCATTGGTGAGTTGTGTATAAGTTAAAGCTTCTGGCAATTTCATACTACCTTGTCCAAAAAAGGTTTTACGATCACCACAGAAACTTCTCTCGGAAATAGATGCATCTAAATACAATACTTGATCTGGATACTCTGGATGATAACCATTTGTAACCATTAGCTGACCCTCTTTAGAAATATCGCTAACCAGATGCATGGCACTTTCCTCACGACTTACACCTAGTACTGGTGTTACATAGTATGTTAACGCTAGATTTCGTGCTAGATTACTTTCATTTTTTAGTGTCACAATGCTGATCTTAACATGCCCTTTAACAGGTACAAATTGTGTTAGTGTTTGGAAAACCCCATGACTTCGATGGGTATGCATCGTATATCCATAACCATGTTCTACGACATAGGGGGTCTTCTCACGAATTGGCGAAGGTGTTAAGGACCATACATGAACCCCTTCATCTCTTAGGTAGATAACTTCGGCAGGTGTGTCTCTAACAGGGTCATTTGACCAAGGCGTCAACTTATTCTCACGACTATTATGGCACCAAGTATAACCGCCACCTGATTCAGTCGTCAAAAAGCCAAAGACTTCATTAGCGATAATATTAGACCATGGTAACGGTGTTGTTTCTTCTTTATCCAAGCAAATGATATATCTTTGATAATCCGAATGAAATCCACCAAGACCATTTTGAAACTGTAGATCTTCACATTCAGGAATAGTTGAATTGTGGTTACTACTGTAGTCTTCGTTCAAGGCTGACATTTCATTTTCTATAGTGTCATCCGGAATGAGCATTGTCACTGTTTTTTCAGGTCGTAAATATCTCATCTGCTCCCCGATGGTCCCTTTATGACCATAGAAACTTAACCTAGCAGAAGCAATGATTAAGTTAACATCTTCTGGATTGATTATAGAGCGATTTAGTATTCTGATATCGCCGGTTTTATGAAGCATAGTCGTTCCTTGATTCGATTCAATAATATCTGTCACCATGGCATACACTGGATTTTCATAACTGTATTCTTCAAGGACCAGAATGACTAGATCAACCCTAAGATCTTTGTTCTTCCAGTATTCATGGGCTTTCAGGAGCTCGTACAAAATGGTCACATCTTCAAGTTTTTCAATCGTCACGGCTACAATTGGCCGTTCTCCTGAAATACCATAGGCCCATAAGGCAACTTGGCCTCTATGGTTTTCTCTAATATAGTTAGCTTGCTTTTGTCGCAATGGACTTATAAATAATATGTCAGATATCATATCCTGAAATAGTTCCATCTCCTTTGCCTTAATATTTAAGTACTTAGCTTCCACTTGGCTTCGAATAACTGCAAGCCAAAAAGCAGCATCACAGTTTTCTACATTATTGTATTTATCAAGGAGTTCCATCAATGATGCCTTACTATTTGCAATCATGGTAACAAAAGAAATCCGTGCCGATTCATTAGGTAATAGTTTCACTTTTACTCTTAAACTGAGTATTGGATCTAGTACATTACCAATACTGTTACTTAGTGGATGATCCCCTTCAATTGCCAATGGGTTAGAAATCGAATGACCTCTTCCAATAAAAAGCATACGATCCGACTCATATTGAATTGGACCTACACGAACACCATCAACGATGGCCATATGCCCAACCCAAGGCTCATGAGCTCTATCATGTCTTGGTCGACGGTGAGCTAATAAGGCCTTATATTTGTCACTAAATTCCGTCTCGACAAATAGGTTACTAAAAGCCGGATGAGCTAGATCACTACTCTGTTCCGCCATAACGACTTCAGCATAACTGGTGATTTCTAAATCACATGTGTCTTCACCATTGTTTTTTAACTTTATTCTTCTAATCTCTGCATTGTCACCAGATGCTACAATGATTTCAGTCATGGTTTTGATGTTTCCATCCCTACGTTTATAGACAGTTTTATCTGCCGTGAACTCAACTTCATAGTCAAGGGGTATTTCATTCATCGGTGCATACGCAGCGGACCAATCCTTGTTAGTGTTTTTGTTCTTAACATAGAAAAACATACCATAATGATCTAAGACTGCATCTTCTCTCCAGCGTGATATCGCATATTCTACGGTTCGACTATAACCTGTTCCTTTATCTGTCGTCACCACAGAATAGGACCCATTAGATAATACATGTGCTTTTGGTAAATCCGAGTTCGGTAGAAAAAAATGACGATATGAACTTGTATCATGTGACATGGCTCCAATAAAAGGCATAACCTTTTCTTTATTTTCTTTCGTAAAGAGTATGTTGGTAGGAACTTTTTCTTGCAAGAGTAAACGAGCTGCTTTCACATATGGATCTGATGAAAATCTCTTCTGCATAAGATTACCATTTAAGTAATTATTGAGAGAAAGCAAACTCATACCTTGATGATGGGCCATATAGCTTTTGACAATAATTTTGCTCTGTCCTTCCATAAGACGTTTTGGTGTATAATCAGCTGCTTCATAATAACCATATGTACCTTCTAGTCCCTCTTTCTTTAAATACTGAATATTCTTATAGGCTTTCAATGGGTCGACCATTAAGGCAAGAAAAGTAGCATATGGGGCTGTGACAGCCTCTTCAATCAAGCCTCTTTTAAGTCCTAACCAAGGAACACCAATCGCTTTATATTGATATTCCAAGTGCATATCCATAGAACCAAAAGCAGATTCAGACGCACCCCATGGCATATGACGTTCTTTTCCATATTTCTGTTGACTTTTAACAACAAATGAATAGGTTTCATCTAATAAAGTATTCTTATAATTCTTCAACAAAATCAAGGGCATAAGATATTCAAACATGGTTCCACTCCAAGAAACCAGGCCTTTGTATCTATCCACTAAGGTTAATGATCTTCCTAATATGTACCAATGTTTGGGTGGAACTTCACTTCTAGCTATAGCAATATAACTTGTTTGGCGTGCTTCTGAAGCCAATAAATCATAATAGGAATTTGACAAGCGATTATTCTCTAGATTAAAACCAATTGAAAAAAGTTGACGTTTTTTGTCGTATAAAGGTGCAAAACGAGTGTTCTCAGACATGAAATCAATGCGTTCCATGAGTTCTTTGTAATCAGTGGCAAACTGTTCTAATCGGTTAAAACCTTCCATTGCAAAACTTTGAACTTCTTTTAGCCAATGTATAAGCTTTGTCCCATTCGCATCAATTATGTTCAAGATACTCTCTATGTTGTCATTGATCTCCTGATAAAGAAGAGTATAGTTATCTAATGAAGGTACTTGATCTAAGCGTGCCATTAACGCCTCACCCAGTAATGACAAGTTCTCACTGTCTAATTCTTCAGGTATATCATCTAGCGCATCAAGCCAAGGCATAAAATCATTAATTTCCTCGATCTGTTGCACGATCATATGGTCCAATTTGATGTGCCATACTTCTTGCATTGTCTTTGTTTTTTGGCATTTTTCAAGGGCTCTAGTTAGTATATTTTTCGTGGTACTTGCCAAGTGCTTATTATGCTTATCTTCAAGTAACAAAAGATTCTCTGAATCTAAAAACCTACCCTCTTCTTTACTTCCACAACGGTATGTATCTTCAAGACCATTTATGAAATCAGTTCCAATGATTGCTTTTTTCTTATAATCCAGCATACCTTGTCTTAACGTCATCAGATAAGAGACAAGATTTCCGCTATCTACGGTGGATATATAGCGCGGCTTGAGAGGTTCCATTGTTTCAGTATTATACCAATTATACAAATGACCATGCCAATGTTCTAGCTGGTTCATAACATCTGTGGTTCTGTTTATCTGCTCATACATTTCTCTTAAGCCAATATAACCTAGGTCTCTAGCTGTGAGTATTGCCATTAAGCCTAAGCCAATATTCGTTGGAGAGGTTCTAGACGCCGTGCCAAGGTATGGCTCTTCTTGGTAGTTATCCGGTGGCAAATAGTTATTTTTCTTATTAGCAAATTCTTCGAAATATCGCCATGTTTTACGTGCTACTAATCTTAACTCTTGTAATGCTTCCATAGTCAATACTTCTTTATACAAATCTTTATCTTTACTTATATAGTAGGCGACAAAAGGTGCGATCCCCCACGTTATAGCGATGGCAAAACTAATGAATACATTGTCACGCTTAAATAGATATGTAAGTCCTAAAAGAATGATTCCGATGAATATACTTGAACCCATTGACTTTAAGTAACTACTTAATGTATTACTTTGCTTTTTCTCCGCATCTGCAGATGTTACCCATTCCAACATATTTTTCTTTGTGATTAACACACGTACAAGAGTGACCAGAATGGCATTCATAACGACAACGAATTGATAAGCAAGAAACACAGTATTTAGAAGCAACTGAAAAAAAGATGCTTTGAATCCGAAAAAACCACCAATATGCCGTTTGCTTGATCGTAACTTTAAACCACTACTTGTCAGATATTCCACAGCACTAATCATTAGTGGTAGTATTAGCACCAAAATAACGCCACCTAGCCAGAATATAACATTTCCTGGTAACATAAACAAAGCCAGACTTATCAGAATTATGAGCGATGGTGTTACCAAGCTGCGTCGAAGATTATCTGCTATTTTCCATAAGGATATGTGTGATAGTGGGTTAGACGTCGTTTTACTTTCTTGACAGTAAACCGATCGACTTAACCAGGGGATAAGTTGCCAGTCCCCTCGAATCCAACGGTGTAACCTTGCCATATAAGCATTATATTTTGTGGGATATGCATCAACTAATTCAATATCAGAGACTAACGCCGCTCTAACATATGACCCTTCCAGTAAATCATGACTTAAAACTGCATTTTCAGGCACCACGTTCTGAAGTACTTTCCTAAACACATTCAAATCATATATACCTTTTCCCGTATATATGCCTTCATCAAACAAATCTTGATACACATCTGAAATGGCGTTAGCATAAGGATCCATTCCCTCTTGACCTGTATATATTTTGGAGAATATAGATTTGTTAGAACTATCCATATCAAAGGATATTCTTGGCTGCATCAGACCATGGCCTTCAACCACTACATTTCGGTATGGGTCAACCACAGGTATATTGTAGGGGTGGGCCATTGTACCGATCATTTTTTTGGCCATTCCAAGAGGCAGTACTGTGTCAGAGTCTAAGGTTATAATGTACTTAATCTCAGATTTTGGTAAATAATCTTCGGCACAATGAATAAAACTGGTCTTCTTTGAACCAAGTATTAAATCGTTAAACTCCATTAAAGCGCCTCTCTTACGCTCCCAACCTCTCCATATTTGATCTGTCTCATCAAATAGATTCTGCCTATGAAAGTAGAAGAATATGTCATTATCCCCTTTACTATATCGACTGTTTAATGCATCAATTCCTTCTTGAGTTTTTATTAGAATTTCATTATCTTCTATGGCTTGAGACATTTTGGAATCTTTAAAACTGCCAATTAAAGCAAAATAGAGATTAGATTCTTTATTCGCCAAATAGTGATTCTCAATATTGGTCAGTAGCTCTGCAACCCTATTTTCATTGCTTAACATAGTTGGTACAACAACCATTGTACTTAAAGCTACGGGTATACCTTCTTTAAGTTCAAGTCGTGGGAAAAAAGAAGGCTTTTTCATCTTCCCTACAAGCCAATTCGTCACTGAAATTCCAAACTCAGATGCTGGAATAATTGTAATCATCATAACTAATAAGGTGTAAAAAGCATAATATTCTGTAATATGTCTTAAAACATAGACTATAGCTATAACCACAAGTAATATGGAAATGGTTGCGATAGTCATTGAATACAGCTTACCTTGGTTCCTATTTAGCCCCCTTGATAATTTATGTTTAAGTTTCAATTTGGTCGTTTGATTCATTTCTAATCTTTGAATACCTTCTCCAAATAAGTAGTAACCTACATGTGATCTTCTTAGATGTTTGTTTTCAATATGATCGAGTAATCCATTAGCAACTGCCACTTCCTTTGCAACGTCAACTGCTCTCTGGGCAATATGGCGTTCCGACACATCATAAATTTGCGCCAGCTTTTCTATCTGACTCATGTAATATCCTTTTGAATAGATATCCATATTAGAGTAGACATCGTCTGGATCATGACTTAAAATATTCTCAACAAAACTGAGATGCTGGAACAACTCGTCCCAATTCAAGCTGGAGATGTATTTAAAACTCATAATGTCATTACCCATAGATACAGCGCTTACAGCTTGAGCATTATGCTCTTTTCTGGCGATTGTATCTATTTCAGTACTAAATTGAACAAGATGCTCATTAATTTTGTTGAGTATATGAACATAACTCTCACCAGACCTTCTAAATCTATAAAACATATGTTCCACGAAGGATGTATTTGCTTCTACATGATTAGCTATGACCCCTTTAAAAGTAGTGACGATTTTTTCTTCATTATTCACTTCAGGAGACCACCATTTATCCATCATCTCATCTGCAAGATTCCATTGTTTCTGAGTTTCTTTAATGCTCTCACATATAGAGCGAACATTCTCAAGAAGTCCAATCTTCAGCATCATCGGTATACTTCTGATTTCTCTGTCAAAAAGAATACTGTGCTTTTGATAGGCTTCTAAGTATTTTCTCAATGTCCCTTCATCAATTTGACCATCTACAATTGAAACAAATTCCATAGCAATTGCTAAAACTCTTGTGTAACCTCTCAAAGGACCTTTGTTGAGTATTGGTAGTCGATAATAGCTTTTTTTTGTTAGATCTCTTCGGATATTCTGGGTTTGTTCTTCAATAATATAATAGTTATCCAGTAGCCACTCCGCAGCAGGAGGTACAGCTCTTTTCAGTTGTATATCTTCGTTGAGATCTTGATATATAGATTTAATGTAGGCATAATTCTCATTCACCCGATTCAATGGCCAATGAAGAAAATTCTTCTTTATACTCACTGTATGGGTTAACGCTAGTCTTTGAGCATGAGATTCAAGCTCCTCTTCCGGTAATGTGGCATTTAGAATACTAACTTTTCTGTTTCTTCTTACCTTTAGAAACAGAATTAGCAGAACTGATAGGGCTAAAAGAACAAGTACCACTTGAATGATTTGATATTTCATAGCTACCTTCTTTCCGATGATTTGTTAACCTCTTGCTCAGCTTCTGTTAGCACTTCGACTTTCCTCAAAATAGCTATACACTTTCAATGCAATCAAGATGCCTAATGGGGTGTCAAATATGGCGCCCAATGCGGCTCCTATGTATACTGCCAACTCATACCCTTCAATGCTTAAGTTTTCATATATATCAAAACCCCCAAGTAGTGTGCCACCAATAACTAGACCCACAACCCCACCGCCAAATGCACCAAATATAAAACCTAAAATACCACCCATGATACCTACTAATAGTTTCCTTTTCACCTGAACCAACTCCCCTACTTTTTTGTTTAAGAATAATCTTATGCCTAACCCAGCATGTTCTATAGAGTCACCACGACATCGCTAAGAAAAATGTCTAGAATCTTAGCATCAAACTGTTTGCCTTTAAGTCGACTGAGCTTCACAATTGCCTCTTCTTTCTTCCTATGACTGATGTGAAAATTATCATGAGTCATTGAATCAAATACGTTTGCTATAGCAATAATTCTGGCAGGTACGGAAATTTCTTCACCTTTTAGCCCCTTAGGATACCCTTGCCCATTCCACTTCTCATGGTGTTCTAACACAATCGATGCAATCTCAGCAAATTCGTTAGAGGAACTTAATATGTGGTATCCGATTACAGGGTGTCGTTTCAACTCTTCCCACTCATCACTGGACACCTTTCCTTTCTTACAAAGTAATTTCTCTGAAATACCTATCTTTCCAACATCATGCATCAAACCAGCCAAACGAATAATCTCGACTTGTGCAGGTTTATAGCCCATGGATATGGCAATTTTTTTACTAATTTCACTTACACGCTTGGCGTGAAGCTCCTGTTGAGGATTCATGTGAAAAAAACTTTTAATAATCAAGTCGATGATTCGCCCCTTGACAGCAGGGCTTTCTTTTAGCTTATGATTGTACATGGCATCCTCTGCCTTTTTAAATATATCAGCTATATCTTCATCCACCGACTTTTTAGTGGCGCACCCAAAGGAAATGGAAGGCGTGATAGATTTAATAGTTTCATCATCTAACAATGACTTAATACGCTCCAATACTTTTAAGCTTGCCTCCCTATTAGATTGGGGTAGGATTATCACGAATTCATCACCGCTTATACGTGCACTGATGTCATCTGATCGACAGCCCATCTTAATCATGTCAGCCACCCTCTTAATTAACAGATCCCCTGTTACATGTCCAAATGAATCATTCAATAATTTAAGACCATTGATATCTCCCATAGCTATACTTAAGGGTAGGTTTCTCTTTTTATCCAACCTTAATAATTCTTCTTCAAAAAAACGTCGGTTATACAAACCAGTTAATCTGTCATGATAACTCATATGGGATATCTCATTCTGCTTGTTAACACGATCAGTAATATCTGAAACCAATAAAACCACCTGATTCTTCTGTGGGCAATAAGCATATGTAAGAATGCTTTTTTCCATCGATGTGTAGAAGCTTTCAAACATCTCAGGCTTTTCAGTCTTACCTACATTCTCAAGAATTGGCAACCATTTTTTATCTTTTATTGACATGAAGTCCTGTAGGCTATTCCCTATGCATTCTTTTCTGGTCATATCAAATAATTTCAAATAACTATCATTTACATCTAGATATATAAACTCTACAGCATTGCCTTCGTAATGACGCATATCAAATAAGGCAAGACCTTGCTCCATCGTTGTGCAGATAAGTCTGTATTTAAGCTCACTTTCAATCAACGTCTGTTGTATTATTTTTTTCTCAGTAATATCACTAATAGCTAAGCAGCAAGTCTTGGAACCATTTGTAGTGAACAAGTTGGCTTTCAAATGACCCCAATAAGTGGTACCATCACTTCGCTCCATTCTCAATTCCCAATCTTGAGGCCTATGAGTCTTAAACAATGCTTTGTTATGGAACTGAAACAACAGTTTGTCTTCTCCATATATAAAATCACTAATCTTACTGTTTCTTATATCCATTGTTTCTAACATCAGATCTTTCATAACCGTCAGATTAGCTTCGATAACATCTCCAGATTCTGAAATAATCAAATAGCCAATTGGTGATAGATTGAATAAATTGAAGTATCTATTGCCTGACTCACCTAATTCCTTATGACTCACTTTAAGTTCTTCTGTTTGCATTATTTCACCACTTTCCTTCAAGACACAATTTGGTCCTTAAATACCTAGTGCATCTAAAAAAGTATCAAAAAAACTGCATCAAAATTAATTAATGCAGTCGATCGATCATAATATATAATTGTGCATATATACCTTAGATTCTGGCTTTGCGTCCCTATTTTTTAACAGGTTTGCTATTGAAATCATACTTGATATTACTTATATTATAACACTTAATCATATGAATGGTCAAAACATTCAAAAAAGGAACTAGAAATCCACTTAAAGACTCCTAGTCCATCTGTTCAATATCATTATTTTTATAAAAAACGCCCTATTTATCGGGATATCCTTTGAACTTCTGTCAGTCATTTGTCAGTCACCTAATATTTGAAGAGCTATGAAACCCAGTAAACATAAGGGTTTGCGGAGTCTCTTTGTCTACTCCCACTCAATAGTAGCCGGTGGCTTACTCGTAATATCATAACAAATCCTATTAACATGATTCACTTCATTAACAATCCTGTTCGACACTTTCGCAAGTACCTCGTGAGGGATTCTTGACCAGTCTGCGGTCATGAAATCGGAGGTGTCGACGGAACGAAGAGCTACTGTGTAGTCGTAAGTTCTTTCGTCACCCATAACACCTACGGAACGGATGTTGGTAAGTACTGCGAAGTACTGGCCAAGGCCAGGTGCGATGCCTGCAAGTTTGACTTCTTCACGGAAGATGTAGTCGGCATCTCTTAGAATGTCCAGCTTTTCTTTAGTAATGGCACCGATGACTCTGATTGCAAGACCCGGACCCGGGAAAGGCTGTCTTGATACGAGAAATTCTGGGATGTCAACAGCACGGCCTACATTACGAACCTCATCTTTGAAGAGGTCACGAAGTGGCTCTATGATCTCTTTAAAATCAACGTGCTCTGGCAGTCCACCAACGTTGTGGTGTGACTTGATGACTGCTGCTTCATCTGTACCGGACTCAATTACATCTGGATAGATGGTACCTTGTACAAGAAAGTCCACTTTACCGATCTTCTTAGCTTCCGCTTCAAAGACACGGATGAATTCTTCACCGATAATCTTACGTTTTCTCTCTGGATCGTCCACACCGTCAAGCTTACCAAGGAATTGGTCTTCACAGTTGACACGAATAAGGTTCATATCGAACTGCTCTTTGAAGATACGCTCAACGTCGTCACCTTCGTTCTTCCGAAGAAGACCGTGATCAACGAAGATACAAGTCAGTTGCTTGCCAACTGCTTTATGAATCATCACAGCTGCGACTGATGAATCGACACCACCGGAAAGAGCACAAAGCACTTTCTTATCACCAATCTTCTCACGAAGCAATTCAATTTGTTCTTGAGCAAAATCTGTCATAATCCAGTCCTGCTTGCAACCACATACATTCACAAGGAAGTTCGTCAACATCTTACTGCCCTCTTCAGTGTGATTCACTTCTGGGTGGAACTGTGTTGCGTAAAGCTTCTTTTCAACATTGGACATAGCCGCTACCGGACAGGTCGCTGTTGTTGCTGTCACTTCAAAGCCTTCAGGAGGAGTGGATATGTAATAAGTATGGCTCATCCATGAAACTGAATCTTTCTTAACCCCTTCAAACAGCGGATCACTTTCTGATTGCACTGTAAGGTCCATCTTACCGTATTCTCTGTGCTCAGCTCTTGCCACTTCGCCACCAAGAAGGTAACCCATAAGCTGTGAACCGTAACAGATACCAAGAATCGGAATCCCTGCATCAAAGATTGCTTTGTCAATGATTGGTGCATTCTCATCAGTAACCACAGAAGGACCACCAGTGAAGATGATACCCTTTGGATTCTTTGCGATGATTTCCTCAATCGGTGTGTTATAGCGAAGTACTTCCGCATACACATTGTTCTCACGAACACGTCTGGCGATAAGCTGGTTGTACTGACCGCCAAAGTCAAGAACGATGACTAATTCATGTTTCATTCTAAACCTCCTGAATGGTATAAATAATAGGCATTATGGTGATGGAAACCTTGATTTTGGCCCCATTCACCCATTTTCTTATCTAATCTATCACCCTATCTTACATGGGTGTCACTAACATGTCAAACGAATTAAGTTTTTTCATGAAATTTGCTCGGTTTCTGATTCAATTGCTCACTTTCATTGTTCAGTACAGCTGAAATTCCTATCCAGAATCGCCTGTATAATAGATGCTTCATCATTGCACCAATCTGGAAACTCATTCGTATAGCAACCCACTGTGCTAGTATGGTGGCTGTCCGAGTTGGTCACCATAGGTACATCCAAACGTGTCGCTAATGCTTTTCTTCTTTCCAACCCTTGCCTCGTCAGATTCCCGGACATAACTTCTACCCCATCCGGTGCATAATCCCATATATTCATATCAACTCGATCGGAGAAACGATATGGGTGTGCTAATATGAGGACACCACCTTTCGACTTTACAAACTTATAAAGTTCAGGGTATGTCCAGTCCCTTCTTTCGATAGCAGGGTCATGAACGCCTATAACAACAATATCTTCATAGTTGTTATCTGTAATTGTCACTTCTATGCCTTGGTATACTTTAACTGTCGGAAAATAACTGCTGATTTCGTCTAATCTTTCCTTTGGATGGAGCTTCATATGGTCCGTAATAAAGATGACGTCAACACCATTCATTACAGCACTCTCCACTTGATCCATCAGCGGCGACCTTGCACAACCGCTAATCTCTGATGTATGTACATGAAAATCTACTTTCATTCAAACCTCACTTCTGTCTGTGCCATAATGGTCCGCTCCCACTCTTCGATGACATCGTCATCTGTGGCAATACAATAGAAGAACAAGCTGATGTCCTGCTTCTCAAAATACTTACCATAGATACGACCTCTCATCTTCACTAATGGATAGTCGGGAATCTCGGATTCCCGAGCTGGCGGTATGCCATATTGAATATAAGCTCTGTAATCTTTCTTATAGCTATGTGCCGAACCATTCAGCAACATATCTGCATCAAAGCAAAACCATTCTTCACCGCCTAGTAATGGCGCTTCAAACACTTGTGTCACCTCATAATCAAATACTGGTATTTCTACTCCAATGCTAGACAATACCAACCACTTCATATCGTAAGTAGGCACTAACCCTATCTCGCTAATATCCGCTTCCCCCTCTGCAAACCCAAAGGGTTCACCGTCCCTTGTCTGTATGGCATAAGCACCATAAAAACTATTGTAATAGGGACTATCCACATCATAATATGCTGAATAGCCTCTCCAAAAAGGAAAATGCCCAAAGTTATAAAGAACTGTCATTCTGCTATCCCGGCCAGTATATCTTGAAAACCCTTGATCGTCATTAAAAGTGATGACGAAAGGATACCAATCTCTTTTTAGCGTCGACATACCACCAGGTATAGAAACATCAACACCAACGTCCTTTAATAATGAATGATTGGCTTCATAAGCACTATAGCCACTCATAATCACCAGACTTTTCATCCAGTTAAATGACGGCGTCTGTGTATATAAAGCAATACCAAGCACGACAATCAAACCCCATCGCCAACGTTTCATAAATCACCTCAAAATCCCCATAAACCACTAAGTTGCACAAAAGCAAAAGTAACGTAAGAACAGTCTTCATCATTCAAATTATAAATTACCTCATCGTATCTTGCAAGAAACCACCTACAGCATACCGATTTACTGCAACGCATCTTTGTTTTTACTCAAAAAGTATAAAAGCGATGAACCAGCCAATACAGCCAATTCACCGCTCCTATTAGTATGGCAACTTAATCGTGATAACTGTACCTTGGCCAACTTCACTGTCAATGGCAATATCACCACTGTAAAGTTCGACAATGTGTTTTACAATAGATAACCCAAGGCCTGTACCACCCATTTTTCTAGAGCGTCCTTTGTCAACCCTATAGAAACGTTCAAAAAGCCGGCTAAGATGCATACGCTCTATACCTATCCCCGTGTCTTCAACGGTTATATTCAGATAACCATGCCTCTCAAAGGCGGATATCTTCACATATCCCTCAACGGTATATTTCAAGCTATTATCAATGATGTTAATCATCAACTGTTTCATACGGTTCTTGTTACAAGTAAATAGTGGTAATCGATCATCAATCTCCGTAATCAGTTCTACACCTTCATGATGTCTAGGAAGTATGTCAATGACTTCACCCATTATCTCATCAAAAGAATAATCACCAATATTCTTTTCCCCGACGACTGTTTCAATCTCAGAAAGTGATAATATATCCTGAATCAAGTTGGACAATCTATCTGTCTCAATATCGATGATATCAAGAAACCGCATGGCAACAGCTTTGTCATCCATGGCACCGTTCTTAAGCGTATCCACAAAACCACGTATAGAAGTCAATGGCGTCTTTAATTCGTGAGTAACATTAGAGACAAAATCACGACGCATGCCTTCGAGCTTCCTGATCTGTGTTACATCCATCAGAATGATCAATGCACCCAATTGCTTATGAACCGTATGCTTATCATAAATCGGTGTTGCAGTAATTTGAATAATCTTCTCTTCGCCATCGATATCCAAGACCATCTCTTTACTGAGATAATCCTGGTCTTTAATGGATTTTTCAACAATCTCAAAAACCGTCAGCTCTCTTACAACTTCATAGAATTTCTTTCCATCGATTGCACGATCATCCAAATCAAGCATCCTTGGAAAAGTATCATTATTAAGGGTAATGACAAAGTCATTGTCAATAGCAGCCAAACCACTGTTCATACTGGTCAGAATGGACTCAAGCTCAGCATTTCTATAGGACAATTCCCATATGTTCTTTCGAAGCACATACGTCATTGTGTTAAAAGCCTCTGCAAGTTCACCAACTTGGTCATCACTGCTCAGGTAAATCTTCTCATCATAATTACCTTCAGCAATAATCTTAGCAACACGGGTCAATTCATTGATTGGCTCCATAAAACGCCTTGTCATCAATGTTGCTACCCCTATTGCCACAAGAGCCCCTATAGCAACCCCTATGATAACGATCTTTATCAAATTAGTCGTTATCGACTCAATCTCTTCGGCAGGTACGGAGGATCTTAGGTACCCATCAAACCCCTCAACCTGAAATGGTATCGCATAATAGTAAAAGAACATACGCATGGTTGTACTGTAGCGAACATTCGATGAAGGTTCCCCTTCTGAGGCGCCGATAATCTCTGGCCTGTTGGCATGGTTGTTCATCTCTGATGCAACATTATCTGAATCTGCAATAACCGTTCCATCTTTTGCAATGATTGTTAGACGCAGATCCGTTATCCCTGACAGCTCATCCACATAAGCCTGTAACACTTCTGGTGATGTATCCACATCCTCAAGAAGTCTTTCAATCAAAGCCGTCTCCTGAGCTGTCTCAGATTCCACACGGCTTTCAAAATAAATATTAATACTTCTCCAGGAGAGAAATACAGAAAACACCATCGACAGAGCGATGATGCTAATGTAGGTTAAAAGTAATTTCTTTTGCATAAAATACCTTCCCCTTAAACATATTTGTAGCCAACACCTCTTACAGTGCGGATATGTTTCGGATTCTTGTCATCCTCTTCAATTTTCTTTCTCAGGTTACGGATATGTACGTCTACTGTTCTTGTTTCTCCGTAATAATCGTAACCCCATATTTTCTCAAGAAGATACTCCCTGTCAAATACGCGACCTTTATTCTTAGCCAGCAAGTACAAGAGTTCAAACTCCTTAAGAGGCAGCTCCATCTGTTCTTGGCGAATGTTGATCTGATGAGTCGATCTGTTAATGACCAACTCATCAATCTTAATCAGGTCATCTTCGCTCTGATGTTCACCTCTCAGCTTAGCCAACTCCTCAGTGCGTCTGAATACCGCTTTCATCCTAGCAGATAATTCATGTACGCCAAAAGGTTTACCTATGTAATCGTCAGCACCCATTTCAAGACCAAGGACTGTATCAATCTCCTCCGTCTTAGCTGTGAGCATAATTACCGGCAGACGTTTTGTTGTTTGATTACCTCGAATACGCCTTAAGGTCTCAAGACCATCGATACCAGGAAGCATAAGGTCAAGCAGAACCATATCCACTTGCTCTGACTCCAGAACTTCAAGGGCACCTTCCCCTGTCTCTGCCTGTATAACCTCATAACCATTTCCTTCAAGGTTATACTTTAGCAGCTCCAGGATATGTTCTTCATCATCTACTGTTAATATTCTCATCTTTGACACTGCTATCACCTCTCATGTAACCGCTCTTATTCGAAATGATTACCGGTTACGTTATATTTGATCCAGCCAGCGATATTGCCAGCATGATCACCCATTCTTTCCAGATATTTTACAATGAACAAATAGCATGTACTCTGTTCGACAAATTCACTATTCTCCTTCATAATTTGCTTCAGCTCTTGTACGGATGCATGGAATAAATCGTCTACTTCATCGTCCATATTGGCCGCGACTTCTGACAATTTCAAGTCGCTCCTGACACAACTGTCAATCACTGTCGATACCATCACCTTCACCTTTTCTGCCATGATTTCAATATTAGGCAGTGGCTTCATATAGCTTAACTTACTGAGCTTAATAATATATTTCGAAATATCTTCACAGTGATCCGCAATTCTCTCAAGATCTGTAATCATCTTAAGTATGGAAGCAATATCCCTTAGATCAGATGCAATTGGCTGCTGTCTTGCAATCATCAAGATACAGGCCTCTTCCATGACACGCTCCAAATCATCGATAATATCATCTTTGTCAATCACTTGACGGGCAACATCCACGTTCTGATCCAGCATGGCAATCATCATATCATCTATCTGTTTCTCAATCAGTGCACCCATCTTTACAAGATTGCGATGCAGCTCATTCAACTCTCTTTCAAATTCATAACGTACTGGCATTCTATCCTCCAACCTTCCGGCTCATTCCCAAGTATTAAATGTAACAATTGAATACTTTACCTAATTTTAACATTACCACTATTTCGCATCAACCAAAACGACCAGTAATATAATCTTCCGTCTTCTTATTGGATGGATTGCTGAACAACTTCTCCGTTTTGTCCATTTCAAGGAGTTCTCCCATCAAGAAGAAGGCTGTCTTATCGGAAATCCTTGCCGCTTGCTGCATGTTATGTGTCACCATCACTATGGTGTAGTCTTTTTTAAGTTCAGTACACAGATCCTCTATCTTTAGTGTTGCTATTGGATCTAGTGCTGATGTGGGTTCATCCATAAGAAGTACTTCCGGCTCTACCGCCAACGCTCTGGCAATACAGATTCTCTGTTGTTGACCACCTGAGATACTAAGGGCATTCTTTTTTAAGTCATCCTTTACTTCATCCCAAATCGCCGCACCTCGCAAACTCTTCTCGACGATTTCGTTAAGAACTGACTTCTTACGTATACCATTCAATCTAGGACCATAAGCAATATTATCGTATATACTCATTGGAAAAGGATTCGGCTTCTGGAAAACCATACCTACCCTTGACCTTAAATCGATCACGTCGTAGTTCTCATATATGTTGTCTCCATCCAGCATAATTCTACCATCGACTCTCGTTTCAGGAATCAAATCATTCATTCTATTTAAGGTTCTTAGGAAAGTGGATTTACCACATCCGGAAGGACCAATGAAGGCCGTAATTTCATTTTGCTCAACCTTCATGTTAATATTTTTCAGGGCTTGGAAATCACCATAATAAAAATCCAGGTTTTCTATCTCAAGTTTAGACTTTGTAATTACTGAGCTCATTTTTCACCTCTAAGCTATCTGCGCCGTGCGCAATCAAATATATTAGTATCTGCGTTGGAACTTATTTCTTATGACGATGGCCAAGGAATTCAAAACAAACAACACCGTAAGAAGTACTACGATGGTCGCCGCTGCCAAATTCGCATATTCCTCTGTCAGCACAGTATCTAATGTCCAGTAATAAATCTGGATTGGCAATGCTGTAAAATCATCCATAATACTGCCTGGCACCTTCATAATCAATGTTGGAATACCTAACACTACAAGAGGTGCTGTTTCACCAATCGCTCTTGACAATGCAAGTATGGACCCCGTCATTATTCCAGGCATGGCACTTGGCAAAACCACTTTTCTAACTGTAGTCCACTTTGTTGCACCTAGTCCAAAGGAGGCCTCCCTTAAACTATTCGGAACAGCTTTTATCGCCTCTTGACTTGAAACCACCACATTAGGAAGTACCAATAGGGATAATGTCAATCCACCTGCCAGAATGCTTGAACCTAAGCCGAACATACGACCAAAGACCGTAAGACCTAGGAGACCGAAGATAACTGACGGCACACCTGCCAAGTTAGAGATATTGATATTGATCAACGCTTGAATTGGACCTTTTTTTGCATATTCTTCCATATAAATAGCGGTTGCCACTCCGATGAACAACGTGACTGGTGCTACAACAGCCATCAGCAGCAACGAGCCCATAATGACACCTTTTATTCCAGCTTTTTCCGGTCTTATGGATAATTTACTCGTTAGGAATTGTAAGTCGAGCCATCCTATACTATCTCGCACGATTTGATATATCAGGAGTCCTAATACCAACAGGGCAAATATAATTGTGAATGAGAAAATCACTTGCATTGCATTGTTAAGTGCCACTCTTTTCTTCATTCGTTCATGTGACTTTACAGGATCAATATACTTATGATTTCTGTGAGCTTCCGGTACACTATTTTTCATTTTTTTCGCCTCCACCACTTCACCGGGATTATCCATCATTAATACTCCCTCCTATACTTATTGGTAATGTACTTGGCAAGCAAGTTTATCAACAATGTAAAGACAAAAAGCATCAAACCTACAGCATACAAGCTATAATAGCCTACTGTACCACTGCCTGCATCACCACTGGTGAATTCTACAATGTAAGCGGTCATCGTCTGCATTGGCTGAGTAATGTTGGTTGTGAATGCTTTCGAACTACCACTGGCAATCGTAACAATCATGGTTTCACCAATGGCTCTTGAGATTGCCAAGACAAAGGATGCCACAATACCTGATATTGCCGCTGGCAAAACGACTTTTGTCGTAACTTCTAGCTTCGTTGAACCGAGGCCATAAGCCCCCTCACGAATAGTGTTTGGGACGGCATTCATTGCATCTTCAGATAAGGATGTGACGATTGGTATGATCATGATTCCCATAACAATCCCCGGACTAAGAGCGTTCTTGGCTTCAAGACTGGGAATAATGCTCTCAAGTAAGGGTGTTACAAAATTATATGCAAAAAAACCGTAAACTATGGTTGGTATCCCTGCCAAAACTTCAATAACAGGCTTAAGTACTTTACGTACTCTGGAGGATACAAATTCACTTAAAAACATCGCCGCCGTCAAACCAATCGGTGCTGCCACCGCCATTGCAATGACCGACGTGATCAAAGTTCCCATCATCAGCGGGAGGAAGCCGAATCTTGGGTTCTTAGCGTTAAGTGGTGCCAACTCTTTACTGAACACTTCAACAAAAGGCACTTCACTGAAAAAGTGGGACGCATCAACGATCAACGTCAATACGATGCCTATTGATGTTATGACCGAAATGGAAGCAATCGCCAAGAGTATGCCAGGGACCATTCTTTCTAATCCTCGACCTCTGGTTTTTCTTTTTTTCACTGCACTTGACATAATTTCAACCTTTCAGCGGTAATTACCGCTACAAATTATTAGTTCGGATGGATCATTGTCTTTACAATCATCACATTTCCCCTTTACATCCTCTTAACAATACATATATCTTATATGCACTTTGATCTGTTCATAACGATAAGACAAGAGGCTTCGCCCCTTGTCTTATCAAACAATCTATCATGCTGATTCAAATATTATGGTATAACCACTTAATGAATTCCGTATTGTTTATAGAGCGAACCATTCTATATGAGTGACGCTTATCGGATACGGCTGTTACTTATTGAAGTGCGTCCAACTGTTGTTGGTAAGCTTCATACATGCTGTCTGGAAGTGGAGCGAAACCATTCTCACCAGCAAGTCTTGCTGCACCATCGAAGGACACAACATACTTAGCGAAATCAAGTACTTGTGGCTTCTCAAGAGCGTAATTCACGTTAAGGTAAGTGTATACTTCACGTGTAAAACCAGCGTACGCAAGATCCATACCAATCGTATCAAGGGTAGGTTCTACCGGACCGTTACCAAAGTCTACGTTCACTGCTTGAAGTTTGTCAGTGTTGCTTGCATAGTACCCATATCCAAAGTATGCGATTGCATTCACATCACTTGAAACAAGGTCTACAAGTGTTGAGTACTCTTGTTGAAGGTTTGCAGTAGCAACCATATCTTGCTCATCAAGAATCTTCTCGTAGAAGAATTCGTAAGTACCATGGTTCTCATTAGGACCGTAGAACTTGATTTCTTCTGCAGGCCAATCAGCGTTGATATCAGACCAAAGTACTTTGTCGTCTTCTCTGTATGTGCCAGAAAGATACATATTTACAATCTCTTCTTGAGTCATTTCTGTTGCCCAAGTGTTATCTTTGTTGATAACAATCGTAAGACCATCATAAGCAAGAACAAATTCAAGTACGTCTTCACCAACCGTCAAACCCTGCTCTGCAAGTTGTTCTACTTCAGCGTCTTTAATTTTTCTTGATGCATCGGAGAAATCTGTCTCACCTGGAATGAACTTCTTGAATCCTGCAGAAGATCCTGCACGTCCAACCTGTACAGATACTTCCTCTTGCTCGTTAACCATATACTCTTCAGCAATATGTGCCATCAATGGGTAAACTGTACCGGAACCATCAACAATGACTGCACCTTCAAGCTGGGCAGCTTCTTCAGCTTCTACTGTTTCTGTCGTATCTGTAGCTTCTGTAGTTTCTGCAGCTGTCTCTGTTGTTGTCTCTTCAGCAGGGGCATCAGTACCACAAGCTGCAAGAGCAAATACCATAACGGATGCCACAAGTAATGCTAATAACTTTTTCATTTCTTTGTTTCCTCCCATAATCTTTCGATTAGTTGTTTTCGATTTCTTTCAAGTCGAATAATTACTTACAGGAGCTAGTTTAACATTGTTAAGTTAATGTAATATGTGCCTTTTGTTAAGTCAATGTAAAGCGTTGTGAGCACTCTAAAAATGGCACTTCAGCTCATCAAAGTTACATGCAATACCAACCTTTTGCCTTTACAAAATACAAAAAAGGCACATAGTCTCACTATGTGCCTTCCTGACATATCTTAATGTTAACACGTCTTAACATTCCAAATTGTCACTGCCTTATGCAAATCATCATATGGCCTCTAATCATAAATTATTCTGAGCCAAGATTACCAATAAAGACATCCACCAAAGCAGGATCAAACTGACTGCCTGCATTTGTCCTAATCTCCTCAACAGCGACTGATACCGGCAAGCCTTTCCTATAAGGTCTGTCATTGGTCATGGCATCAAATGTATCAACAATTGCCAAGATACGGCATTCAATCGGTATTTCTTCTCCTGCAATCTGTTCAGGATATCCTGCACCATCCCATCGCTCATGATGGTAATAGATTAGATTGGCTATATCCACCAAGTCAACAGACTCATTAGCAATCCTCTTTCCAATTTGAGTATGGGTTTTCATGACTTCATATTCTTCATCGGTCAATTTCGCCGGTTTTTTGAGAATTTTATCCGGAATGCCGACTTTACCTATATCATGGAATTTTGCCAACAACTTCATCTTATCCAGTTGATTCCTCGAAAGCCCAACAGCTATGCCCATATCCGTTGCAAGTTGTTCCATACGGTCTGCATGCCCTTCAGTGATGAAATCTCTCGCTTCAAGGGCTTTCATCAAGGTCTTCACCAGACTGCTTCTGACACTACTTGACTTAAACATCTTGTTCTGATACATATTGTTATCCGCCATCCTGAAAAGATGACGTACATCCAGTTTCCCACCGTTATTTTCCGCAGCGCCATATGAGACCGATAGTTTCAATCGGTCAGAATGATCATTATAGGCGTCAATATCAGCATTCACACCAATCATCGCAGTTTCGGATGCTTCGACGCTCACTTTTGCCCCTAGAACGCCAAATTCATCACCACTCAGTCTGTAGGTTGCCCCAACAGGTTCAAAATTCTTTTCAATGATATGAGCCACCGTCCTTATGGCCTCATCACCACTTTCATGGCCTAAAGTATCATTAATGAACTTCAAACCATCTATATCCATGATAACAATACCAAAAGCAACATCTTCTTTACCATCAAAGGCTAGCATAGTACGCTCAAACATTCGTCTGTTCAACGTTCCACAAAGACTATCCCTCTCGGCCATGTCACGAAGCTCCGCCTCCATCTGTCTCTGTTCCGTAATGTCCCGGATCATAATCAAGGCTTCTTCATAATCTGTTGCATTGATTCTTGCTTCAAAGATGCGTTGCTCACCATGTTCATCAGTGAGACTAAGTTCCTTAGTCATTGTCGGCTGGCCATACAATACTTCCCGAACAGAGCGGATCAATATTTCACTGCTTTTTTTATCATCAATAAATAAAGCTTCCCGCCCCGCTTCTGCACCCCCAACAGTCATCAGACGACGAAGCGTCCCTTCACGGTCTCCAATCAATAACGTATCCGGTATAGTATTGATAATGGACTTATTTCTAGCATTGATTTTTTCCAACTCAATAATCTTCCCTTGAAGTTCGGGGTAGTAATTCTTCTTAAAGGAAGCTTCGCCAAGTCCGATAATGGATTCTCTATTGAATTTTTTCTTGGGATGTTTGGATAATTCTGTCAAAAATCTCACCGACTTCGCTTTCCGTCAATTCTTTTGGATTCGTTATAATACAAGGATCACTAAGCGCCGCTTCAATTAGAGCCTCTCTTTGCAATTCGGTCAAGTCCGGTACGCTAACCCTCGGAGGAATACCTATATTACTTCTTAAGGAGCTGATTCTATTAAGAAGGGATTCTCTTATTTCCTCTTGACTTTCACCTTCGGTTGCTATCCCCATTGCCGAGGCAATAGCGGTATACCGTTTTGGTACACTGTCAAAGTTAATCTTAATCACATGCTCCAACAAAATACTGTTGCACTCACCATGGGCCAAATCAAGAAGCCCCCCTAGACTATGGGCCATCGCATGTACTGCCCCCAAAGATGCATTAGAAAAAGCCATGCCTGCTTGGGTCGATGCAATCATCATATGATACATTGTCGCCACGGTCCGCTGATCACCTACAGCAGATTCCAAATGTGCATTGACCAAACGGATCCCTTCCAATGCATGAATATCAGTAAGGGTGGAGTGGGCATTAGAGACATACGCCTCAATGGCATGGGTCAAAACATCCATACCTGTACATGCAGTTAGATAGGCATCCATCGTCATCAAAGGCATCGGGTCTATCAATGCCAAATCCGGAACAACCATCTTGCTGATAATCGCCTTCTTAATCTTGCTTTCGGTATCATTGATAATGGCAAACTGAGAAATATCTGCCGCTGTACCCGCAGTCGTTGGAATACATATCAAAGGAGGTCCAGGTAGATTAATCTGATCCACCCCTTCGTAATCCAATATATGACCACCGTTTGTGGATACAATCGATATACACTTGGCTGCATCCATGGGACTTCCACCACCAATGGCAATAATAAGATCACATTCATTGGCCAAAAAAATCTCTGCACCCTTCATTGCCTCATGATCTTTGGGATTCGGTGTCACATCATCAAAGACATAAAAATCACCGACAGCTTCATGCACCTGCTGTTCAATCTCAACAAACCAAGATTGTTGCCTTACAATCTTATCCGTCACAATCAGAGGACGTTTGGATTCAAAGTGCACCAAATATCTTGCAATGAGCCGACTGGCGTTTTCACCGGTTATGATTTCAGGCACTACAAACTTACGAAGCTCCAATTCTTGATTCGACATACGCACTCACTCCTATTCCAACTGCTTAATCGCTATAATACAATTATATAGCCTACAAGGACGAAAGTCCATGGATGCCTTAATATTGATTATCAACAAGCGAAGAGCAGGTACAATTGCACCTGCTCTTCGCTTTCGCTACTTCTTATTATCTATAACATCCATGTGCATGTTATATTCATTGATAGATGACATTATTAACGGATTGTACATATAATTCTTCCGTCAACATTTCTTTTGTCAACACCACATCACTCCGAACTTCGTCTACTGCAATAACCCTAGTCTCTCCTGGCATCAAATCCACGTAATTATCTGAAAAAATCAAGTCCAACGTCTTCGTCTGAAGTCCAACCGCTTTGGCGAATGCATCACTCGATAGTGTTACTTCTAAACCATCACTACCATCGTCAACCCTAATCGTAACAGATGCTTTATTAAAGTTAAATGCTTTATGACATACAAATAGCAATGATTCTTTTGCCAATGTTGATGTAGCTTCATTTAGTTCATAGGCAAGATATAAACACCTTTCATCACCATAGGCACTAAGATAAGGTTCTATGCTAACATCCAATACATGACTTGCACTAAGCGCCGGTACTATCACACCTACTTCCCCATGATCCAAAATGCCGTCTTCGACATGACATAGCTGCCAACACACAGTGCCGTCAAAATCAGCTACCCTGTCATTTGTCACATGAATATGACCGATATTGCCTTCTTCATATGCTGACACAAGAACCTGCGAGTAAAAACGTTTGGCTAGGTAGTGCATCGCTTTCCAGCGCCCATAAAAATCAATAGAAGCCCATGAGGTCACTGGATAGTTATCATTGACTTGCCAATAAGTCGACCCCATGCAACGTCCCCTGTTACGCCTAAAGTGCTCAACAGCGCATCGTATGGTTTCAGCTTGGAAAACCTGACTAATGTAGACCTGATCTTCCAGATTTTTTGGTAATCGGAATTCCTGTACCATATTCAGCAGAACTTTAACATTACCATTGATTGGATCCGTACATTTATTGTGATTCTCCATAACCGGACTAAAGGCATTGTATTGATCCTTAGGCAAAAAAGAATCGATGGTCTTCAAATCCGGAAACGCCTGCATACCGTATTCACTGGCAAAACGGAAATAATGTTCCCTGAACTTCTTGTAATGTTCATTGCCATGGAATACTTTCCAGTAATGTACATCGCCTTTGTTGTCATCGTTGGGTCCCAAGAATCCGCCACCGGAACTTGGGGATGCAGGCCAATAAAAAGTCTGAGGGTCATAATCTGCCAAAACATCCGGTATCAGTTTCTCATACATGAGCAGGTAGTCCATTCGTAAGCGTTCATCTTTTGGTATCGCCCACTCAACAAAGCCCCACTCCATCTCATTGTTACCACACCACAAGCCCAAACTGGCATGATGTCTTATACGTTTAATATTGTCAATAAATTCTGCCGTAATATTATTCTGAAATTTCTTTGTAAGCCGATAGACCCCACAGGCAAACATGAAATCCTGCCAAACTATCAACCCATAGTGATCACAAAGCTCATAAAAGCTGTCACTAGGATACAACCCACCACCCCAGACACGCAAGCAATTGTAATTGGCTTTCGCACAATCTTTGATCAAACGCTCTGTCGTTTCATATGTCGGTCTGGTAATCAGGGTGTCTTCGGGTATGTAATCAGCGCCCATAGCGAAGATTCGAACGCCATTAATATTAAAATCGAAGGTTTCACCCCATGGGTCTTTCTCCCGATGCATGGTCATGGTCCTTAAGCCAATATGCTTCACATCCTCATGCACGACCCCTTCATCAAAGAGAAGAGAGACTGTTAAAGTGTATAGATATTGCTCACCATAGCCATTTGGCCACCAAAGTTTGGGGTTATCGACCCTAAGAGATATGACGTCACTGGATTCAACTTCACTTACCAAAGCCTGCCCTATGATCTCACCGTCCATATCCGTCAAAGAATAATGCAACTGTACACCTTCATCGTAAAAATCTACTTCTGCAAGGATATCAAGTCGTACCGAATCCGGCAGATGATGCTGAAGCACTTGTACTTCCTCAATCTTTCCAACTTCATAACCATATATGGTCACGCTTCGCCATATGCCCATATCCGGCAGTTGAGGGCCCCAATCCCATCCAAACATATGATGCGCCTTACGTAGATGTCCATAACCCTGAATGGTTGATGTAACACCCCACAAAGGATCTTTCGCCTGTTCTTCTGCTATATACCGCATTGGTGATGCAAAATGAACCTCTAAATTATTTGTACCTGACTTAAGCATCCCTTTTATTTCATATCTATAAGTACGATGCATATTATTGGTCACAGCCAAAACTCGACCATTTAATTTGATTGTTGCCAGTGTGTCCAATCCCAAGAATTCGATTTCAACCACTTCTAACTCTAATAATCCTGGGTCAACTTCGAAAGTCTTGGTGAAAACACAATCATCTAATGACAAGTCCCTATACAACTGATCGTTCTCACCATAAAAAGGATCCTCAATCACGTCATTCTCAAAAAGCACTTCATACATCGTTGTCGGTACATTCGCCGCCAAGGACTCATTATAACCTACTCGAGACATCTTCCAAAATCCATCAAGAGAAATTTTCTGCATATAAACCTCCAATACATGTCCAATGAATTTACCATTATAGTCATAATAATTTTCACACCCAATATAATGATAATATGTTCGAATGGCATATAATAGAAGGCGACCGTAAAAAAATCGTAAATTCTTGTCCTTACTACAACCCGGCCGTTTTATTTTGATACATCTTCATATCTGCTGCTTTGATTATCTGATCCAAGCTTCCTTCTTGAGAGTACCTTGCATAGCCCATTGACGCTGTTACCGTCAGTATTTGTCCCATAATCTTCATTGGCTTTGCAATTTCATCTGCAATGGCTACCATTAGACCATTGATATCCATTTCATCATTATCCATATCAATAACGATAACAAACTCATCCCCTCCAATTCGTGCCAACATGCCATAAGCATCATCAAAGAATTGAAGTCTTGTTGTACATGTTACTAAGACCACATCACCAAAATCATGGCCATAATCATCATTGACTTTCTTAAAGCCGTTTAAATCAATGAAAACCAACACAAAATCCTTACCTGACACATCATAGACCGCCGCACGCTTCTCAATTTCATCAAAGAAATAGCGGCGATTGGGAATATCTGTGAGTACATCATAATGAGCTTTCCTAAACAAAACCTCTGCTAATTGGCGTTCCTCTTCAAAGCTCGCCATTAAGTCCTTCTCCATCTCCTTCCTAGTCGTGATATCCGACAGCAAGAACAAATACCCTATCCTACCTTGAAAACGATCTTCCATAACCGAGGCATTAACAAGCATGTGAAGTATGTCCCCCGCACCATTCATCAATTCAACTTCTACATGCTTATACTGACCTACTGTCGTTAACCACTTCAAAAGTCTTGGGCTAAAAACATCTGCAAAAGGTGTTGTCAGGATACCCTTGCCAATATAATCACCCTGTGACATACCTAACTGATTCAATGCTCTTTGATTATATTTTACGATTCTACCCGAGACATCCGTCATAATGAACAGATCAAGCATCGAATCAATAATTTCCTCTAAACCTGTGTCTGCTACACTCATACCCAAGTCATTCTTCATATAGAGAAACAATAGAATCAAACCAGGTACTAGAAAAATCAGGGGCGCCAGCACTGGTATATTTCCAACTAGAATCGGTAACGTTAAATCCATAAGCGCTACTGGTATCATAGCAATTACTATGACCATCAACAGTTTGTTGGTCCTTGTTTTCAAAGTCATATTATTAGATTTACTGCCTTTATTAAGTACCCAATACATGCCTCGCCAGACATATACCGGCATATAGACCATATAAACCCAATACCAAGGATTATCAAGCCTATTCTCAATTCCCCAACCAACTGATGTATAGACTATATCTGTACCAATCAGCGAATTGTCTCCTAGTAGATTAATGATGCTCAAAACAACAGGAACTGAATAGAACGTCATTCTACGTTTCCAGCTATTCATATAATTTGCTCCAGTTGCTCTTACCACCAATATCTGCGACTCGACAGCTGGAATAATCACATATGTAAGAACAATCACCTTAAATGCCAGCATGGCAACTTTTTCACTTGCTGTCAAAAACATATAGGATGATGCAATGCCAGCTATGACCACATTTGAATAGAGGATCATTTGTAGAGTGGATAGTAGTTGATTCTTGCTCTTTTGCAGTATATAGATCATTAGCCCCGCAAACACAAAGGATGTTGATAAGGCCAATGCTGCGAGTAAATATTTCATGCTTGCCTCCTATAGAATGCCTGCTTGTTTCTATACATGTCTTCATCAGCTGCTTTTACTAGAAGGTCAATACCACCATATGACGAATACGCACAATATCCGACAGACATAGAATAGTAGGTCTTGATATCACCTAGACTAACCGACGAGGCGACTGTAGATTTTATTTCTTCAATATATCCACGCATAACAGACGATTCATACTCACCAACCACCGTCATAATAAATTCGTCACCACTGATTCTGGCCAACATACCGCCTTCTTTAACCCGTTTCAATAATTTCTTGGAAACATGCTTTAACACTTCATCACCAATGGCATGACCGTACCTGTCATTGATTTGTTTGAAACCATTCAAATCCATGTAAATAAGCCAAAAATCTGTTCCCTTATCATCATATTCCTTTGCCAAGGTGTTAAGGTGTCTGAACAGACACCTACGATTAGGCAAATCCGTCAACTGATCATGGTCTGCTATGTGGCTCAATTCTTTAGTAAGGGTTTCATACTTATTCTTGCTGGAGCGAATTTCCTTCTCAGTCTTCTTGCGCCAACTGATGTCTTTGAAAATAAATACATACCCAAGAAGTCCCAAATGTTCATCTTGCAGCTCTGTCACCGTATACATGACCGGCATCAATGCATTGCCCTTTATCTTCAGATAGGTTTCATATACCTGATTCATCTTCCGTTGTCTCGCTTCTCCCATTAGCAACTCTAAGGACATATCCGCATCCAAATAATCCAGCAGATCATGACGCTGTGTCATGGAACACTGAATCCCTACATTCTGACTGAATTTACTGTTGCACTGAATAATCTGCCCTTTGGTGTCAATCAGAGCAATCATATCATCCGCCTCTTCAAACACCCGTTCTATTGAAAATCGATCCATTGTACCGAAGATATCAAAACGGTGGTTCATATAAATAAATATACTGGAATAACCAATAATGGTAATATGAGAAATCGGCGGCATCGTTGGTCTAAATTGAGGCAAAATCACTTCTAATCCCAGTCCACTGATCGAGACGATACCTAAAGCTATAGTTATCAAAGCTATTCTAAGGCGACTTCCACTGGTAGTGGCGCTTATTATGCTCTGTAACAATTTTCTTGAACCAATCGTCAGGTATATGGCGTTAATTATTAGGTAAAGCCAAAAGGTCTCATTGTTCCAATGGTTCACATAAGACCATCCGAGCCTAACACGAACAGTGCCTGTTGCCACTGGCAATACCTGATTGAACAACGAATATGCCAACAATACCAATGTGGGTATGTAAATGAATAGCAGTTGTTTTTTGGAAACAGAATGACCCGTAAATTCCAGGGTAAAATAAAGGGTTGCAGATGGAACCGTAATCCACCCAACCGCTCCAAGGCATATCAACAACCATAGGATATGCTCCTCCGATGTTGTAAATAGAAATGTATATGGGAGAGACCAGAAGAACGCACTGAACACACCCAACAATGCTGGTGACGTCAAAGATGACAGGCGACGTACGCGCAAAATAGAGAGAAAATTCAATAGAATCAGTAGGATATTCAAATAAGACAGTAAGAACAGTGTATTCATAGGCACCTCATTCATCAAGGTAAACTGTTTTTTCTTACTCTTTTATTATATAACAACCCACCTTAAAAATCATACATATCGCAGAATGTTCATCATTCATTCATGGATAATTCCAGATTGTCGTTTACCCCATAGTCAACTCGTGTTAGAATAGTAAAAATTGGTTGGAAGCTCACCACTGTCATAAAGGAATAGATTATGCAAAAATTATTAGATGGTATTGTCAAATTTCGTCGAGAAGATTTTGATGCACATAAGGACCTTTTCAGTCATTTAAAGGACCACCAAAAACCCCATACCCTGTTCATAACATGTTCCGATTCAAGAATCGATCCTAATATGATTACCGGCACCTTGCCTGGCGAACTATTCATCATTAGAAATATTGCCAACATCGTTCCACCTTACCACATATCCGAAGAATATTTGTCCACGACTTCTGCTATTGAATATGCTGTATTGGCTCTCGGTGTTGAAAACATCATCGTCTGTGGTCATTCCAACTGCGGAGGTTGTGCCGCAGCACTACATCCTGAAAAACTCTCCTCACCTCTAGAACATACTGCTAACTGGCTCAAATTGACTGAACCCGTCAAAGCGCGAGTAATTCAAGAACTTTCAGAAGAGGAACCGGAAGCCAGAGAATGGATGATGGAGCAGACCAATGTTATTGAACAGCTGAAGCACCTACTGACCTTCCCTTATATAAAAGACAAGTTCAAGGACGGCTCATTAAGCATCAGTGGTTGGTACTACATCATCGAAACCGGTGAAGTTTTTATTTATGACAAAGAAGAAGCCTCTTTTGTCTTGGCAAATAACTAAAAAAAGAAGTGAATGTCATAGCTTCCGGTGACATACACTTCTTTTTTTGTTGTGAGCAAATCTCTTATGTTATTAATCCCTCGACGTCTCTGTATAAACAGCAATCTTTTGTCCAATGAACCTGTCCATAAGAGCAATAACTCTACCGACACCCAGAACTGCCGCCACTGTTCCGATGCCAACACCAATAATTCTTCCTGCCAAGAAAAACGACAAGATAAGGGTAATGGATACATTGGTCAAGTCAAACATATTTTTCACAGCACCTAGCCGCCTGTGTGTGATATGACTTATGACCCCTACAATGCCATCTGCCGGATTAGGCACTAAATCCATACGTATGGATAGCATTGCCCCTATACCGGTAAACAAGACAGCAAAGACAAGCATAACCACTCTGATGCCAATGGAATCAAAATCAGGAATCCATGAACCGAGTACATTCAGCCACCGTGTGAATACGTAACTCAGGGGTATCTGAAGAATGATCTTGAAATAATGATCTTTCTTCGACAACATCAGCTGTACAATGATAAATGAACAATAGACGATAAAGGTCATATTACCAAAGTTAAGTCCGTATATCTCAGATATGGAATAAGCGACAGAGGTAATCGGTGAAACACCCATCATCGTTTTAATATTGAGTGTAATACCTATACCAAGAACCAATAATCCTATAACATAGATCATAGCTCTATGAAACATATTTTTTCTATGATTGTTCATAATTCAACTCTTTCTTCAATCAATCCATTTATTTGTCAATCACCGCATATCTTAGCAGAGTTCCTCATACATAGCAACAGTTGTATACTGTATCCATTGTTTTATTATATATACACGTTTCATTGCACCTAGGATGAACTTGATATTCTAACGAAAAAGTGCTAACCTATATTCTTATATAGAAAAACGCTGTACGCCCCACATCAGCACAGTTATAAAAGGAGGGAACTATGAAAATCGGTCTATATAGCAGGAGCATCCCCTGTGAAAACAAAGAAAAATTTAACGTCGCCACCAACTTAGGCGCTGATGGCCTAATATTGGATTATGATGCCAACAAGCTTCACTTATTATCTACCAGGAATTATTACGCGCTACAGTCACTTAAAACCGGACTCAGTATCGCAGCCATGACCTTGGAACATTTCTTAACCCATCCTTTCTTTGACAAGAACGATGAGCAAAACACATTAAAGCTCATAGCAGAAGGCATCGATGTCAGTAAAAACATGAAGATTCCTTTACTTCTGATTCCCTTGACACAAGCTAGCCAAATCACCTCTGAAGAGACACTGATTGAATCTGTCAGACGCCTGAAGTTCGCTTGTACCTTTGCCAAAAGTCTTGGCGTGGTTATTGGCATCTCTGATGTCAATGATGACGCTATCCGCTCCAAGCTTATGGGGTCAGTTGACCATGACAATTTCGTTGACATCACCAATGGCATCGACAACTGGCTTATGATCTCAGATGACTTCACATCTCTAGATTCCCTGAAAAAAGGCATCGAAAAAATCAAGTGATTTACCATCAAAACAAATGAAGCGTTGTTCTCCCTAGCCAAAGGATAACAACGCTTTACATTTCACTATATACTTAACCACATGTGCTACTTAACACCAAAAAATTCCTTCAGTGAAGCAGCAACAGATTCTTCATCTTCACCTTCGATCTCAATCTCGATCTCATCTTGATATGCCGCACCAAGGGCCAACAGTCCAAGAATGCTCTTTGGATTAATTGACTTATTGTCCTTAGTAAGACGAATACTGGACCCTCTACCTTGACAAAGGTTGACAAGCTCGGATGCAATCCTTGCATGAAGCCCTTCTTCGAAATTTACGACCGTACTGAACTTAATCATTTTATAATCTCCTTCACCTGAATACGTATCTATCTTTGCAAATCATATATAATACTTATAAGGCTTTCAGCCGCCTTTGTCAACTGAAAGCGGTATTATTTCCATGACATATGACATATTCATGCACTTTGCCTATAGAACCTTCCAGTACTCCTAATTGTTTGTCTATTAAGATAATACCCTTAAAGCATCCCTTATTGTGCAAATCTAACCCTTTTGCAATAATATGCCACTGTATGATCAATCTATGAAACTCTCCACATTCGTCCGGGAAATATCATTGTCTAATGATCTGTCACTGCAGAACAATGCATCCACCTCATCGAAGGTTAATCGTTCCAAGTTCGCTGTCTCATTGCCCTCTAGATAATCCAATAAAGATTTTCTAAACCAAGCCACTTCCGGAATGGATTTCTTTTCTTCTAGAGGCAAAGTAGAAACAATAAGGGTTCCTTTACCAACATTTGCGGCAAAAAGGTTCGTTAATCTATGATTGCAATAATAATTCGGCACCACTTCAACAATCGGCTTAAAAGTGTCCCTAAGGGGGTCTATATCCATATTGAATGAATCAGTCAACAGATGATACCATTGATGGTCGGCGTAAGCATCTCCTGGGAACCCATTCAATGCAAGATTATCAATGCAGTACAAGCCACAGGCCTTATTGCTGTTAAAAAATACCGGTGACCAGAAAACTGGATAAAAGTCACCCTCATACACCGGTCGATTGTGAAAAGCGTCTTTATCCGGCAATAGCAATACATTGCCTCCATTCTCAAGACACTGCTTTGTTTCATCGTTCCATCTATGGGCTATTGTCACCCCCTCGGGAACAGGGTTACCCTTCATCTCTGGAAAAACCCAAAAATGCCATGAATTCCTATAGGATGTGTTCCTCACCTGCAGACACATCGTTAATTGTACCGGCTCACTAATATCAGCAAAGTCACGTAAGCTAATTTGCCCTATGCTGTGGACGGTGCCTCTAACAACATCTTTCATTTCTAACATACCCGAATACACATACTTACCATTCTCATCAGACATATTCCAGTCCATAACAACTGACTTTAGGTCCACCGATGAATACTGATAAAGATGAACCGATGCTTCAAAGGGCTCATTACTACTGTAAACCCTTTTGGGCGATAGGATTAGAGGTACAACATCGTTACAGAATTCTTTGAACCAAGGTCGTGACGCGAATCCTTTGTTTCGCCAGTAGGCATCCAGCATGCCAACGGTCGCTGTACACTGGCCTGGAAAATCTTGTATGCCCAACAATTGAAAACCAGCGTATCCCTCCGTCCGCAGATAGGATTCGATCTCTTCTTTGTATAATCTAGACGAAAACTTGCCTGATGCCTCAACATAACGTCCGACACGATCAGACAGCCCTTTGTTCTCCAGATCGCTTTTAATGGCCATCAAGTTAAGAGGCACCAAGTTACCATTATAATCGGGTATCTCCCTGACATCAGGATACACTGAGTGCTGTCCACCTTCATGAGCGATCAACGGCATTTCTCGACTTTCAACAGCCGCGTCGTATGTTGTTGCTAAACCCACACCCATCGGTTCCTTAAAACGATTGCCTCGCATGCCGAAGCCATCAGCTTCGACAGAGATAAAGACATCGTCTTGTGAATCCGCGATACGATCGTAGTTCGCTGTTAAAGTATAAAGAATATCCGGTCTGATTTCTCTAACCTTTTCAATAATATCATGCATCAAACCAAAATCACCGCGAAGCTCATTACCATTGCAGAACAGGCAGAAAGAAGGGTGGTTTCCATAACTTCTAATGATTCTTTCCGCTTCTTTTGGTATAAAATCGTGGTGAGACTGTTCACTTCCAAAGGCTAGAAACCATTCATCCAGCCATACCGGTCCTTCCACTTGAAAATAGATACCTACTTGATCCGCCGCGATAAAAGCCGCTTCCGGTGGACAATTGCTGTGAAACCTCAAGTGATTCATGCCATAGCTTTTAACTGTTGTCAACAATTCCACCCAATAGTCTACATCACAAGGTGGGTAACCTGTCATAGGATGAATGCAATTTTCCAAATTACCTCTAAGACTGATGCGCTGCTCATTCAATCGTATATGATGGCCCCTAGTAGCCATGTGACGGAAGCCAAAATGCCATTTCTCCGCACTTAAACTAATGCCACCTTCTTCTGTCAAAACAGTCTCCATCGTGTAAGTTACAGGGGTAAACTCATTCCATAACAAGGCTTCACCTACAACCTCTAATGTATACGAAAATTCTGTATCACCTGATTCGACCTCTACCAGATATGTTGCATCTGTTAATATATCTTCCAGTAAATCATCTTGGCCTTTAGCTTGATCCTTGGACGCGCCAAAAGACAACGCCCAGTGACTCGGTTGGTGAAGATGGCTTTTAATCATACCCGTGACCCTCAGGGCATGGGTCCCCTGATCGGTAATAATGTTCAACTGACTCACATAAACGTTTGGTCTTAAAGACAGGCTAATTTCTCCAACCAATCCATTCCATATGGTCTGTGTCTCATTGGTATAGGAATGGCCATAGGTTGCCAGGTTGTATGGATCCCTATTATCAATCCTTATTGTAAGGTTCTGATCTTGACCAACTTTGATATAATCTGTCAGATCATAAACATGAGCACTGACAAGACTTGCATCACTGCCAACTCTTTCGCCATCAACCCACACTTCTGAAGTAATGATAACCCTCTCCAAGGTCAAAATCACCCTGCCATTTGACCAGGATTCAGGTACGTTTATCGGTCTTTGATACCAGCACGCACCTACATAGTCGTATTTTGCCTTAAAACTTCTAACACTCTCTGGGGTTAAAGCCAATGTTTGATTCAAAGGTGCTCCTATAGCATTATCGCAAAGTGTTCCCGGCAACTGTACAGGTATATCATAATTGTTCTCTTCAAACCAACTATTATCATAGCCTTTGTCATCATAATCCAAACGACAATGCCATTGGCCGTCTAACATTTTTTTTTCTTTTTTCTCACTCAACATACTATATACCTCAATAAATATCTATCGTCATGAATATTTCCCAAATCACTTGGTCATCATCGTGATCAGAACACTGACGCAGTCTGCTCTACTCACGACATCTTCTCTGCTGTATCTCTTCCACAGCAAATCCATCTTTCGAGCTTCTATCTCACAGTGTTCGATGGAGACATCCCTATCATCAATATCTTTTAGTGACCGTACCACAATACTGATCAATTCACCACAAGTCAGGAGGTCATCCGGCCTAAACCTACTCCCCACAACCGTGTTCGTATCAATCAACGACTCTTCCCAAGCCATCTGAACTGCTGAAGCATCAAATTCATATTTGGACACATCACAGAATTGTCCTTGATATAACTGTCCACATTTCCCTTTGTATGCTTTGAAGAACATGTACAGAAACTGCCCTCTCGGCAACCCATCATATGGATGAAAATACTTCAAGCATGGGTCTAGCAGACCAAGGGCCATCCCTTTCTTAAGATCCTCAAGTTCGGGTATATCTATACAATCCGCATAAGGCAGCGTTGGCAGATCATTTGTAAGAATCGGCCTTTCCTCAATGTCACTCGGCGCTGTCGCAGCTTCAGGACGAAGGGAAAAATCCGGCAACCATAATGGTTGAACTTCCATGTACATTCTTTCAGCAAGAGGCTGGATATCTTGAGCGACAATCGCTTTTGCAATATAGTCTGCCACCAACATTGCTCCATAATCATTGGTATGGGATACATCATTAAAATAGCCTTGCAGCAATGCCTTATCCATTCCGCTAAACAACTCAAAACTGTACTGGTGCAAGTCAATTACCTGTACGTCCAACTCATGACCGATACGTCGACATGCCATGGCGTGGTCAGCCAAGAGGTCATAATACCCTTTTTCATCTTCTTGTGGAATCCTGCTTAATGAGGAAACAATGATAGGTATTGCACCCAACTTTCGTATAGTCTGAACGTACCACCTCATATTATTAGTGTAGCCACCAAAGGCATTGAGATAACGTCGCTTCTGATCGTTATGTCCAAATTGGAACATAAATACATCACCAGGCTTAATGGCCTTCAATACAATATCCAGATGACCGTCATCCCTAAAGCAAGCTGTTGTCATGCCTCCATGGGCTTGGTTATCCACTGCCACCCTGTCCAAATATTGCAATAGATACTGCCCCCACGCACCGCCTGTGACAAGGGGGTTATAGGGGTATTTTGCCGGGTAATCAGCGACAATGGAGTCGCCACCAATGTATATGGTTCTAGCATCACTTTTAACAACTTCGACTTCTGTCAATCTCACCTTTTGCCCTATTAAAGTTATATAGATGGATAAATCTTCTCTTGATGGCTGTCCCATGATCGGAATATAATCACCAACGTGTGCCTGAAATGTTACAGAGTATATTTCATTGGCCTTGATGTAGATATCCCGTTTCACCAGGTTCCTTCGTCCCGAATATAGACATAGGCCATTAATCCCTTTTTTTCCTCCATGGATATGTACAGTGACAGAATAATTCCCTTTATTTTTAACATCTATCTTGAACCTGAGAGGATATCCCGGTACTGACATTTCAGTACCATAAACAGACATGTTCATATGGTCAGCAATATTTTCTGTTGCATCACGCTGTGATGGCAGAAAGCCGCCTAAACCTTTAAAAAAATCCCCTTGAACTTCTTCATCCTGATCCCAATAAATCCATCCGTAGCCCTTTTGTTTGTCATAGTAATCATCTTTTTTTACATTGATTAATGCCGGATTGCTTTCGTTTGAAAAAGAATACATCTGCATAAGGTACCTACCCTTAGGTCAACTGAAATAGCGTTACCCCCACAGTTTAACATCAATTATGGTTGATTCACATCCAAAATCATTGACTTATACTGGTTTAATTCTACATAATTTGATATCATGGTGAGGACATTGTACAAAGGTAGGTTATTTATGACGAAGACATTTTTCCAATACTATCATCCCGATTTTTTCATAGAGCATGTAAGGCGTCCCAATACACATAGAATGCCTTTAAGACACGACCACCCGGAATATGAGTTCTATTACTTAGTGGATGGTGATCGTAATTTTTTTGTCCATGACAGAACCATCCATTTGACCAAAGGGCAATTACTGGTAATTCCGCCAAACACCCATCATAGAAGTATTGATGGTACCAGTGATCACCATGAAAGAATATTAATCGAGTTGAACCAAACACATCTGACGCGTTATCTTAATGAAGATTTTGTTAAATCTCTGATGCCTGATCTCGATTTCCCCTTTAACATATACCCATTAACACCTGAACTGGCACAGGCTTTCCAGAATAGCTTTTCCAACTTTTCCAAGCAGCAGAACAGCGAAAGTGACCCTACCCCTTCACTGATCTTTATCATGACCTTATGCCAGATGTTGAAAACCCTCTCGCCCTCACCGATAAGCCTGCACCCCGACCACCCAAGTCATCTTCACAGGCGTATTGGCGATATCGTCCGATACACCAATGCCAACTATCATAAAGATATCGGTCTAGAAACCGTTGCCAGCGATCATTTCATCAGCGCTGAACACTTAAGTCGATCTTTTAAAAAAATCACAGGTATGACCTTTAACCAATACCTTAATACTCTGCGGCTAAAAGATGCAGCAAATCAACTTCGACTTTCAAACGAATCCATAGCTGACATTGCCGATACGGTTGGCTATCAAAGTCATACCCATTTCGGACGGGTTTTCAAGCACAAGTATGGGCTCTCCCCATCGGCATACAGAAGAAAAGTCAACCCACAATAATAAGAGACGTTCACATGAACGTCTCTTATATGGACTTAATCCATCATCTTCTTTTATTGTCTTTATCCATAAAACGCATCTTAGCCACTTTATCTCTTGCGAATGGGTTCTCCACAGGTTTCTCTTCCGCTACATAGGCATTGCCCAGTTCATTGGCCATCTGACCTTTGCACTCTTCACAGAATCGTCCTGTCTTAATGCTCTTACCGCATACTTCACAATCAACACCTATAGCCGAGTCTTTAGAGAAAGATAGTCTTTCTTCTCTGACCCATGATTTAATCTGCTTCACGTCCACATCACAAGCTTCTGACACTTCTGCTATACTGCTGTTAGGATTACGCTTAATGTAGGTTCTGGTTTCTTTGAACTTCTCTTCTAGCGTTGTTCGACAGTTAGGACAAATAGGTTTGCCGGCTACATAATTGAATATTTTACCACATTTGACACAATTTCTAATGTTCATACCATACCTCCGCCGTATGTTTGTTCGGATCAGCAGCCACGGCCAATTGCTACTGTCATAAAGTAAATTCGGTTCGCACCGGCCTCAAGCAGAACCTTTGAACAGCTGTCCATGGTAGCCCCTGTTGTATACACATCATCTAACAGAAGAATATTCTTCCCTCTCACCATGTCACCATCCGCAATAAAAGCCTTCGATACATTAAGAAGCCGCTCTTTGTCCGACAGACCTTCCTGGGCCTTCGTTGGTAATACACGCATCAGTCCACCTTGACATAAAGGTAAATCGGTTAATCGACTGAAGTTCTTACCAATAAGCAACATTTGATTATGGCCTCTTTCCCTAACCCTTTTCTTATGGGGCGGTACTGGTATCACCATATCAATAGGCCAGTTCATATATTCATTATAATACCTGCCAAGTGCATTAGCAAATACTATCCCCAATTCCCTTCTGTTCCCATACTTATATTGTTTGATGCGCTTTTGAAGTGCCTCCTCATAGACCCAAAGTGCCTTCCCCTGTTCATAAAAATGGCCCTTCTTACGACAGTCACTGCACCGGTCCGATTGCTCTGTTAATAACGGCTTACTGCAACATGTACAGAGCTCACCACTTAGCACCGGCCATTTCTCAAGACATGGATCGCAGAGAATCTTCTCAGATCCATGAGACATTACCTCATCACACAACAGACAGAATGGTGGGTAAATCATATCTATCAGGTGCTTAAACACACCCTTGACTTCACTGATGCAACTTCTTAGCATACGCTCCCCACCATGATCTATAGATTACTGAAGATCTCCATCAACCTAATCTTCAAGCCTGAATGCCGCATTGTTTGCTGATTATTGTCGATCATCTGTTTTAAAACACCGTCATCTCCAACCAGCACCACATATTGTCTTGCACGTGTTATGCCCGTATACAAAAGGTTCCTGTTAAGAAGCATCGTAGGCCCTTTGAACAGAGGCATGACGACAACCGGATATTCACTCCCTTGGGATTTGTGAATGGTCACCGCATAAGCCAGTTCCAATTCATCCAGGATCTTAAAATCGTAATAAACCATTCTAAGGTCATCAAAAATGACGCGTACCTTTTCCGTATATAAGTTAATCTCGTCAATGACTCCCATATCACCATTGAAGACACCAATGCCCTCATCGATCTGATACCCATACTGGCTGGTAATGCGCCATGGCAGCGTATAGTTATTCTTAATCTGCATGACTTTATCGCCTTCACGAAATGTTCGACCTCTGAACTCTTTTTCCATCTTGTCTTTTTTCTTAGGGTTAAGGGCATCTTGTAAGACTTCATTTAGACGATCCACACCAAGAACCCCTTTTCTTGTAGGCGTCAACACCTGAATACCTTCCTTTGAATCGAGACCGGCAAACTTAGGCAGTCTGTCCCTTACCAAGGTGATCAACTGCTGTAATATCTGTTGACCATCATACCGTTTAATAAAAAAGAAGTCTTTCTTATTATTGGATAAATCGATCATGTCACCACGGTTGATGCTATGGGCATTGGTGACGATATGACTTTCTTCAGCCTGACGAAAAACCTGCTGTAACTTCACTGTATGTATGTAACCGCTGGCAATCATGTCCTTAAGAATATTACCTGGACCTACAGAGGGCAGCTGGTCCTGATCCCCGACAAATATCAAACGAATCCCTGGCACGACAGCCTTAAGAAGGTGATGCATCAAAGGTGTATCGATCATTGAAATCTCATCAATGATCACGACATCACACTCAAGAGGGTGGTCTTCATTTCTTTCAAAGGATTGCCCCCCCTCTGCACCACCATTTATTTCCAGAAGTCTATGGATGGTTCTTGCCTCTTTCCCAGTCGCTTCTGACATTCTTTTCGCAGCACGTCCTGTTGGCGCAGCAAGCAAAACTTGTTGATGCTCATTCTCCAACAACTGAATAATACCATTAAGGGTTGTTGTCTTTCCTGTACCTGGACCACCAGTAATGACCAATGTCCCCCTGTTCATGGCATCTTTAATCGCTTCTACTTGATTCCCATCAAATGCGATGCCCATCTGGGATTCTATCTTTCTGATTTCCTTATCACTAACCTGGTCTCTGTCATCATAGACATGGGTCAGTTCAAACAATTTGGCCGCTATGGCCTTTTCCATCATATCGTACATGGTCAGATAGACACGTTCTTCCCCTTCAGCATCCTCAATGACAATACCACCCGACAGTTGAAGTTGCATGAAAACACTGCCATAATCGATACCACCTATCATCAATAAATCATCGGTCTTATAGATCAAGTCCTCTGAACGCATATAGGTATTGCCATCCATACTATTCTGAAATAGTACAAACTTAACTGCTGCCATAATTCGGAAATCGGATGCCTTATCGATACCTGCTTTCTCTGCAATATCGTCCGCTATTTTAAAACTGATGCCCTGAATATCTTCAGCAAGAAGGTAAGGATTGCTCTTAATAATTTCAAATGTTCGCTCTTTGTACTGATTATAGATCTTAACCGCATAAGTCAAGGACACTCCATATTCCTGTAAGAAGATGACCGCCTGTCGCATGGTTCTCTGTTCATAGAAGACCGATCCGATTGCCTGGGCTTTTTTCTGACTGATACCTTTGATCTTCGCCAGTTTCAAAGGATCATTCTCCATAATATAGAATGTATCCTCACCGAATTCTTGAACAATCTTCTCCGCTGTTGAAGGACCGATGCCCTTAATGGCTCCTGATCCCAGATAACGTTCTATAGCGGCCAATTCGGTAGGAATATTGGTCTCAATATGACTGACTTTCAATTGTTGTCCATAGATATTATGAGAAATGTACTCCCCTTCGGCCATGATATGTTCACCAATGGTCACACCGAACATCAAGCCTACAACGGTCACTTCTTTACCTGCGGCAACCACCGTTAAGACTGTATAGCCGTTTTCCTCATTTCGATAGACAATATCCTCTATAATCCCTTCAATCCGTTCCAAACAATAGCCTTCTTTCCAAACTTTGACATCAAGTTATAAAAGCCCCTCAGAGAGGGGCTTTTATATGTTTAATAACAGGACAGCGTCGCTGTCAATTAATCTGCAAACTTTTTAACTGAGCTTAAGAACTCAACGTACTTCCCTGTACCAACAGCAACACAAGTTAATGCATCTTCAGCGGTAATAACAGTAATTCCTGTCTTACTTTCTATCAACTGATCCAAGCCTTGAAGCAAGCTACCGCCGCCAGTCATAACAATACCACGATCAGCAATATCTGACGCAAGCTCTGGTGGTGTCTTCTCAAGCACTGCATGGACCGCTTCTACAACCTGAGCCGCAGACTCTCTTAGAGCCTCTTCTGTTTCATCTGATGTCACAGTAATGGTCTTTGGTAATCCTGTAATCAGGTTTCTACCACGAATATCCATCTGAATGATCTCTGGACGCTTGAAAGCAGTACCAATCTTCACTTTGATTTCTTCCGCAGTACGCTCACCGATCAGAAGGTTATGCTTCTTACGCATATATCTAACGATCGCTTCATCAAAGACATCGCCAGCCACTTTGATGGATTGAGATACAACTGTACCACCAAGAGATATTACGGCGATATCCGCAGTACCGCCACCGATGTCAACAACCATGCTTCCACAAGGCTTAGAGATGTCAATACCTGCACCAATTGCTGCTGCTATTGGCTCCTCGATGATTTCGACTCGACGGGCTCCCGCTTGATATGTGGCATCTTCAACAGCTCTCTTTTCAACTTCTGTCACTCCACTAGGTACACAGACCGTGATTCTAGGCTTTCTAAGTCTTCTTCCAACCGCCTTGTTAATAAAATACTTAAGCATCTTCTCTGTCACTGTGTAATCTGAGATAACCCCTTGTCTAAGCGGTCTTACAGCAACGATGTTCCCCGGTGTTCTTCCGAGCATGGTTCTTGCTTCATTCCCTACAGCAAGAATTCTGTTGGTATCTCTGTCAAAGGCTACAACTGATGGTTCTCTAAGAACCACCCCTTTACCTTTGATGTAGACCAGCACATTGGCTGTTCCTAAGTCAATTCCGATATCAGTACTGAACATTATTGTTCCCCTTCCATATATATAACCTGACATAACGATATGATGTCAGCAGATCTTCCACTTATCGTGTATGAACAAAAATTATCCACTCTATTATACCAAAAAAAAGCCCAATTAAAAGGGCTTTTTCCTGATTTATCATCCTATCAACAGCTTTTTAAAAGTTATGTCATATTTACGTGCTACATGGACTGGTTTCTTAGGGAAATCTTGATGAATCATGCTTTATAAATAGCCGCCTGATCAATCTGTCTGTTTGAAGCCATGACATAATCGCCATCATTTGTATGAATGATTCGAGCATTAGCTGAACCAACACCTGTTTCTAAAAGTATGCTTTTAAAACAATTGGATTCTTGGTCATACTGTACGGCAAATAGATCCATCGGATCTTTCCTTGCACCAATGATAAAAGTCGGTACCCCATTGACGGTATCAGCATTAATAGCATGGTAAAAGTCCTGAGCTTTCTCATATTGGAATACACTCTTATAAGAGCCATCGACTTTCTTATATACATCAAACCCATCACCGTGGAAAGGGCTAAGAAGGGCAAATTCCACTTCTCCATCACCATCCATATCTATAACAGCGACGTCACTGACAGGAAAATCAAATATCTGTCCAATTCCCCACAGACCTGTCTCGGCTGGCGGTACAATAGCATGAACCCCTGACTCTGATGCGATGAAGACCGCCTCTTCACCTTTCCACAGACCTTTATTGAAACCATGGTTCTTATAGAGCCCATCTTTAAGCACTGTCAACTCAACATCCATAGGCTGGTCCAGATCATAAGGTAACTCGGTCACATAGACCTTTCCTGGCTTACTCCAGTCTTCCTTATCTACTTTCCCACCATGGAGAGAAGCTGCAACAAGGTAACGATGCTCATCTTTTGTTATGATATCAAATCGATGAAGATATGGAATATCCACAACTTTCTCTTCAACAAATTCACCATCCACATATCTAACAAGATAAATGGCGCTTGTACCAGAGTCTACCATTGAGAAAAAACCCTTCGACACGAAGAAATAACCTTCAGGTCCCTGCACGGTAACAATTGACATGGTTCCACCACATTCGTCCACTGAGTCCCATAGGGTCTCCTTCTCAGAAAAATCTTCACCACCATAGATTGCAAGGACTCCTGGTCCTTCCCCGGCAAATACCAACTTCGTTTCACCTTCAATTTCAAGTGCATTGCATGAATAACATTTAAAGATGTCATCAATCTTTGTTTTCTTCAAATTCATTTTAATCTCCTTTTCCACACGATACCTATGTCATAATCATACATGACCTCAGAACATTTGTACACTTCGCTGACAATTTTGATCATTTGTTCATTCCAAGACAAAAAAAACGCACATAACAGTATCCAAACTGACTTTGTACGCTTTCATAAAACCTATAATTTTCTTTTACTTACCGCCAAAGAATGCCTTGATTTTCCCAAGAAGTCCTTTGGGCTTAGTGTCCTCACGAACAATAAATTCGATTTCTCCGAGACCTTTTGTCATCTTTTTCTCTGTTCTTAACTTAGGTACCGGTTTAGCTGCAGGCTTTTTAGTATCTACAGCTTTCGGCTGAGATGATGCTGCACTATGTTTCACAGCTGGTTTTACCTGACGGTCTTCGTGTGGCTTCTGAGCATGTTGTTTGCTCGCTGCTTTCGTAGGACGACCAGACTCACGCTTATTATCCTTTTGATTACTTCGATTATTCTTCCCATGTTGATAATCGGCACTTCTCTTACCTTTTTGGTGCCTTGGGTTATGCTGCTTTGGCTTGCTGATTGCTTTTGGCGGTGGATCCATCTGAACCCATTTGTTATCCGCTTCAGCAAGGACTGCTGCAATGGCCTCATCTGTTGGCATATCTGTCTCATCTATTAGTACACCGACATGTTCCTCAATCTCATAGAGGGTCATCAGTGAATCTGACGTGACAACACTGATAGCAAGGCCGCTGTTGCCGGCACGCCCAGTACGGCCAATCCGGTGAACATAGCTGTTACGATCTTCAGGAATATCATAATTGATCACCATCGATAAATCCTCTATATGAATCCCTCTTGCAGCAACATCCGTTGCTACGAGAATTTGAACCTTGCCTTCTCTGAACTTTTCAATGGTGCGCATACGACTGTTCTGATTGTTAGCACCATGCAAAGCTTCCGCCCAAAAACCACTGTTCTGCAAATGTCTTTGAACCCGGTCCACTTCATCCCGTGTGTTGCAAAAGATCATACAACTGTCCGGTTGGTGGTATTGAAGCATTCGTACCAGCTCAGACCGCTTCTGGTTCTGCTCGACCCTGTAATAAATTTGCTTTATAGTATCCACTGTCTTAGTCTCTGTCTCTAGTTCCACCGTCACCGGGTCATTCATATATGACTGACAGATTCTTTTGATCTCCGGCGGCATTGTCGCAGAAAACAGCAACGTCACTCGGTTTCTAGGCAAGGCCTTTATAATCTGGACAACCTGATCATAAAAGCCCATATCAAGCATTCTGTCCGCTTCATCAAGGACCAGGAAACGAATACTTCCAGTCTTCAACTGTTTTCTCTTGATATGATCATACACCCTACCTGGCGTACCACATACCAGATCCACACCAGAAGACAAGGCCTTGATCTCTGTATTCATGTTATGTTGACCATAAACAGAAGTAGTCCTGACTTCCGAATATTTGGCCATGGCTCTTATATCTTTTTCAACCTGAACAGCCAACTCCCGAGTTGGTGCCAATATCAGTGCATTGGGTTCACGGCTGTCTCTATCCATCTGCTGAAGGATTGGTAAACCAAAAGCTGCCGTCTTGCCACTGCCAGTCTTAGACATGACAATCAAGTCTTTCTTTTCAAGAATCTTAGGGATTGCTTCTCTTTGTACATCGGTCGGTGTCTCAAAGCCAAGTTCCAAAATCCCTTTGACAATCTCTTCACTGACACCCAATTCACTGAATTTATTTTCCATAATGCCTACTTTCGTATTTCTCAACTGTATGATCGTACTTCCTGTTTTCAACTACATCTGTACTCGGCCTTCCAGCGCTCTACTTAATGTCACTTCGTCCACGTATTCAAGATCGCCACCAACTGGAACGCCATTGGCAATCCTCGTCACTTTGATACCCATGGGTTTGATCAGCTTGCTAATATAAACTGCCGTCGCCTCACCCTCTACAGTGGAATTGGTAGCGAGAATCACTTCCTCCAGTTCTTCTTCACCAATCCGGGTCATCAGCTCTTTGATTCGAATATCGTTTGGGCCGATGTTTAACAACGGTGAGATGGCGCCATGAAGCACATGGTACAAACCTTTAAACTGACGCGTCTTCTCGTACGCTGCCAAGTCCCTTGGTTCTTCAACGACCATAACCACTTTCTGTTCACGTTTGACACTGCTGCAGATTGGACATAGGTCTGAATCTGTTATTGTGTAGCACTTCTGACAGTACTTAATATGTCTCTTAGCAAATACAATGGCCTTAGCCAAGTTCTCAGCTGACTGTTCTGACATACTGACTATATGAAAAGCCAGTCTCTGAGCTGTCTTGTTACCGATTCCAGGTAGCTTCGACAGCTCTTCAATCAATTTGCTTAGATGATTGCCGAAATAATCCATTCAACTACCTTCCAGTCTTAACTTGTATTTTAAATCTTAGAACAGGCCTCCTGGCATGTTCATACCACCTGTTAACTTGTTCATCTGACCATTCACTTCTTCATCTGCTTTTCTGATGGCTTCATTGACCGATGCAACAATCATGTCTTCCAACATCTCAACATCATCCGGATCCAACGCGTCTGGATCAATGTTGATGCTTTTAAGCTCCTTCTTACCATTGACTACAGCCTTAACAACACCACCACCAACTGTTGCTTCAAATTCCAAGGAATCCAAGTTAGACTGCATCTCTTCCATTTGTTTTTGCATCTTTTGAGCCTGCTTCATCAAGTTGTTCATATTGTTCGGCATACCACCTTTAAAATTGCCGCCTCGCTTTGCCATGTTTCTTCCTCCTTTTATATGGATCAGGTACAATACTATGATTACCTGATTTCAATATCAAAATTAATCTTTCCTTTGATCTGATCATAGATGTTCCGTGCTGCCTCAACGCCTTCTTCTTGAGTTCGATTGTGATTGGTCAAACTGTTAAGTTCATCGTTATCAATGATTCTGACTTCAAACTTTTTGCTGAACCTTTTAGCAAGCACATCCTTTATTGTACTAAGATTCTCTTCTTGTGACAAGTGGTTTTTGGCGATGACATTTTCACAGAATATGTATAGAATATCGTCTTCCAGGTTCATAGGTTGCGTCGCACCTTTTAAGAATGCTTTAGTCACATTCTCTGTCATCTCTATAAAGCCATGCCAGTTCTGGATAACTTCTTTGATATCTTCCGGCACCGCAGCCACATCAATGATTACTTCCTCGGCCGACTTCCTATGCTGCTCAACCGTTGCAGGCGCATCTCCTGATACACCTTGAACCACAACCCCTGAGGCCACGGATTCCTCCAAGTGAGCAATCCGGTGTCTTAGTCCTTCTGTCGAATCGTCCATATCTGGATTGCACAACTTCAAAAGCGCCACCTCTAACAATATCCGTTCGCCTGACATATACTTGATCTTATTCTCCAGCTCTGACAACTGTTTGATATAGTATAGAATGATTTCGTCATTGAACCTAGCACTTTGTTCTTTCAATAAAGTAACCTGATCCGAGGTCATGTCCAGAATTTCATCTGGCTTTTCTACGCTTCTCACCACGAGAAGGTTACGCAGATGTGCTACTGTATCCAGTATGAATTGCAAGATGTCCCGGCCTTGTATCGTGATTGTATCCACTATGGCCATACAGGCCTTGGCATCCTTACGAAGCAACGCATCCGTCAACTGGGCGAAGACATCATGATCAACTGCCCCCAAGACATCCAGCACTTTCTCTAAAGTCACTTCTTCACCAAGGTAGAAGGCAATACACTGATCAAGGATGCTAAGGGCATCCCTCATAGAGCCATTAGCAACCTTTGCGATATACTTAATCGCCCTTGATTCGATAGGAATTTGCTCTTTTTCCATATACTCTTCTAGGGCTTCTGAAATTGTCCCTATAGTGATTCTCTTGAAATCATACCTTTGACACCTTGAGAGAATCGTCGCCAGTATCTTATGTGGTTCCGTTGTCGCCAAGATGAAGATAACATGCTTCGGCGGTTCCTCCAAGGTCTTCAGCAAGGCATTGAAGGCACCTGTGGAAAGCATGTGGACCTCATCAATGATGTATACTTTGTAACGTCCGATCGTCGGTGTATATTTGACTTCTTCCCTGATTTCACGGATATTATCCACCCCATTGTTAGAGGCAGCATCAATCTCAATGATGTTCATGGAATTGCTCTCTTCTATGTCCTTGCATGAACTGCATTCATGACAGGGATTCCCCTCCACCGGTGTCTCACAATTAATTGCCTGGGCGAAGATCTTCGCTGTTGAAGTCTTACCTGTTCCTCTTGTACCACAAAACAAGTAAGCATGGGTTACCCTTTGTGCCATGATTTGATTGGTCAAGGTCTTAACAATATGATCTTGCCCTACCACATCCCTAAAATCCTTAGGTCGCCATTTTCTATATAAAGCTGTATATGCCATAGTAATCCTCCTGCCCTCATATTCTACCACAAAACCCTTCGTAAATGACCAATTATCCACTGTTGGGTCAAAAGACATTTACAAGCGCTACTTATTTGCTATAATTATAGATGACATTAGCGCTTATCTAAATTATAATACATACGTTCGTTTTCTCATTTCATCGAGCAATTTGCCTTATCATATATTATAATGTAAGGGACATTACGGACAATAGATGTTATTATGAAACGCCACACTTACAGATCACTTACCCAACCCCCCTCTAAGGAGGCAAACATTGAATTTTTATTTAGCTCGGCAGCCGATTTTTGATAAAACTGAAACCGTCATCGGCTATGAAATCATATATAGAAGCAGCCTTTATTCCACTGGTGACAATGACATCATCTACCGAGAGGCGACAAGCCGTCTGTTGCTTAACAGCTATCTGGACGTTGGCATGGATACTCTATTAGGGGGACATATCGCCTTTATCAACTTTGACTATGACCTTGTCATGAGAGAAAGTCCTTTCTTTCTTAACAGAGGCAGCACGATCATCCAAGTCAGTACAACAATAGAGCCTGATGAGGCCTTCATCGAGAAATTAACCCAATTCAAAGAGGACGGCTACATGATTGCCTTGACAGACTATGTATCAGAGTATCCTCATCGCGAGCTGGTGCGTATGGCTGATATTATTCAGGTCAATGTTGAGCATACATTTGCTACGGATCTTAAAATGATGATGATTGAATTCAAGCACTCCGACCACATCCTTCTTGCTAAGAACATTGACACCACTGCCCAGTATGACCTATGCGTCGAGGCGGGTTTTGATCTGTTCGAAGGGTACTACTTCTGTCAGCCAACCTTGACTGAGGGACGTATGCTTCAACCCTCCAACTATAACAACATGGAGATACTCAAGCTTGCTAACACACCCGAACCCGATGTAAAACTAATCTCCAAGAAGATTGAAGAGGATGTCCAACTGACAGTTAAGCTCCTCCGCCTTGTTAACAGCAGCCACTACTTCATGAATAAAATCAGTTCCGTTCAACACGCACTGGCCATGATTGGTGTGGATTCACTGAAGAATTGGCTGAACTTGGCCTTAATGGACGCTTTCCTTGGACGACAGACCCCTGAGATTATCAAGTTATCCATGTTCAGAATGCGGCTGATGGAAACTGTAGGATTGGAAAGTCACCTGAGAAAAGACATCGAGACTTTAAAGCTTATTGGCATACTTTCTGTTTTGGATGTACTCCTTGACAAGACAATGTTGGAAGTCGTCAATCCATTGCCCATTGACAATAAATTAAAGATGACCCTTCTGGGACGTAAGACTCAATATTCAGATCTATATCGATTGGTACTGGATTATGAAAAAGGTGATTTTAACAAGGCTTATCGCGCGGCTATGAGTGCCCGTTTCAACCTGGACAAACTGCCTGAGTTATACGCAGAGGCCATTCGTTGGTCTGACGATATATACGAGCAGATATACCCTTCACCAACCTTTACTGCAGATGATTTATTCAAACGAGAAGAAACAGGTGATTCCGCTTAGGAATTACCTGTTTCTTGTTTCATAACGGTTCTCAATAATCCTCAGTACCGACCTTATTCAACTCATTTTTAAGAAGTTCATACACGGTCTTGTTGCCCGTTACTACGCTGTACTTCCCCCTTACTTCTCTAGCTTCACAAGTACCACCTGCTTCTCTTACAATCAGTTGTCCGGCAACATAATCCCAAGGATTCAGGTTCATTTCGAAATAACCATCCATACGACCTGCCGCCACACTGACCAGGTCAACACAAGCAGAACCAGACCTTCTTATACCGCCGACTCGAGGTACAATGTGTGTAAAGTAATCCAAGTTATTATGGGGGCTTGTTTTTTTATTATAAGGGAACCCAGTGGATATGACAGACTGTTCTAAAGTGCACGACTCACTGACATGAATCTGCTTCTCGTTGACATAAGCACCTTCCCCTTTAATCGACCAGTAAAATTCATCCAATGCCGGCAAATAGATGCAACCTAAAAGGGTGTCACCTTTGTAAGTCAGTGCGACAGCAATGGCGAACAAAGGAAATCCATGGGCATAATTGGTTGTACCATCTACAGGATCTATGATCCAAACATAATCACTGTCCTTATCTGTCTCGCCACTTTCTTCAGCTAAAATGCTGTGATCCGGCCACTGCCAATTGATTCTGTCTATAATCTTCTTTTCAGAGGCCTTATCCACTTCCGTCACCAAATCCACAGCCGTCGTTTTTGAATCAATCAACAGATCCGGTCGTCCAAGATGATTCATCTGGTAAGCCCCTATTGAGCGACATAATTTATTGATGACATGCTTTGCTTTATACACTTCTTTAATATCCATTGTATACCCCATATGAAATCAAAGTTGCACCTTCAAACCGAGCCATACCATACCACCTTAATAAATATCGCCCATACATCAGCTCACGATTATCAGATGTTGTCTGTCCTATTATCACCCATATCAGATAATTATGCAAGAAAAGAGGCTTCGCCAGACTCGTTTTCGCTTCTGTCTCTCTTTTATAAAGATAAAATAATAAAGCAGTGATTCATAAGAATCACTGCTTTATTATTCCGTGCGTCGCACGTCGAATCCGATTCACAAACGTTACCTTATCAGCTAACTCAAACCCGGCACCCTCACGGCACACAAAAGGTTCTGCTTAGTGCTGCTTCCGTCAGGACCTGACACAGTTCACAGATTTTTGTTGCGTAAGACCAAATTATCAACGCCGCTTAATAAGGGCAGCTTCACAAATTCAGACCCTCGGATTGACATCACCCCTGCTATAGCGGATTGCAGGTACAGGACACCGCTGACTCCCCGGCTGCACGGAAATTCTATGTCAAATCTCATCTTGTGATGGGATTGAACCACTGGTTAAATTTGAGACGCTTGAACAGTATACTTTTTTTCTCGACTATTGTCAAGGCATTTTTCCCAAAACGAAGACTGTTGCTTACACAACAGCCTTTTGTAGTATAGTTTGTTCTTTTCTTAATTTTTTATGACGCCTGTCCACATAGAAGCAGCTGTTATTAAAGGTCTTAGCATACTTTTTGACTTCAGCGCATATATCTGCAATCTTCTCGTACCTAGTCTCCGGGTTGTGCTCCGTCAGATTCACCCCCGCCATACTTAAGGTCATAATAGGGAACTTCATGACATTATCCTGTCGATCTGTTGAGATGATATAGCCGCGCTTAACATCCTCATCCGTATAATGCCCTCTAACTCGACGGTCAAAATTGTAGACAATATAGTCAGCAATAGCACGGACATTCTCGGTCGGTGCTAGGAAGACAAAGTCATCGCCACCGACGTGTCCAAGGAACCTTTCCCCTTCCGAAAGCATCAAACCCTCTTGAATGACCTCGCCTGTAAGCTTAATGATATCATCACCACAGCCAAAGCCATACTTATCATTATAGGCCTTGAAATTGTCCAGATCCGCATAGACGATGGTCATCGGCTCACCATATTGCAAGGCTTCTGTAACACGTCGACTTATAGCCCCATTGCCTGGTAGACCTGTATTCGGGTTCATCTCTTTAGCAACTGTCGCTCTATTTTCAAGGTCGATCATGGAATGATAAAGTTTAATAAAGTTGGTCACCTTTGCGGCAATCAACTGTTCTGATATTGGCTTAATAATAAAATCAATGGCACCTAATTCCAATGCTAGGCATGGTTCCACATCTTCATGAATCTCAGCCGCAATAACAACTGGAATCAACTCAGTCTTAAAATAAGACTTAAGGGTCTTTAACAAATCATAGCCGCTGACTTTAGGAAATTGGGCATCAATGATAATGAGATCAGGTTTGGTGGCGGTCACCAGTGATAACACTTCTTTTGGCTTATAATTACGGATAATTTCAAAGCCTTCTAGCCCGTCCTGTCCAATACAAGATCTAGTATGCTCTTTTTCAGTGATTAATACTCTGGGTTTTCTTACTTCCACCTTGCCGGTTCCTTTCTCGTCAGCATTAATTAGTAGCGTACGATATATAAATTATTATATACAAAACAATCCGGTATGTCAGTTACAATACCGTTACGTCAGTGTAACACTTCAACTTAACTTCTTTTCAATTGTTCATATAAGATTTCTTTTATGCCTGAGGCTGATCCTTTAGCTATTTCCTTACTATAAGCCTCATACAACATATCTTCATAGTAATCTCGTCCGGCCGATGCCTCTGTCAGCCCACTTTCTGGAATCGTCTTCCTCATTTGACTAAATACTTTATTCAAATAATAAGATTCAAATTCTTCACATGCTTCCAGCAATGCCTCGTCTTCTGTTCCAGCTTCTTGGGCTGTCGTAGCCTTTTCAAGTAATGACTGGAACTTGAGTTCATCATTCTTGGCCTGTGCTGCACTGTTGTCTGTTATGTTGTTCAGAAAACCACTTAAGCTATTGATTTCCATATCGTCACCTTCTTTGTACTACATTGTATGCATCATCCGCCTCACGACTTAACGCTTAAGTTCGTTGGCTTGGGATAGCATTTCATCTGAAGTCTGTATAGCTTTTGAACTAAGTTCATAAGCTCTTTGAGCTACAATCAACTTGACCATCTCTTCAACCGCCTGAACATTGGACCCTTCCAAGGCGCCTTGATAAACAACGGAACTTTCAAGATCATCGTTCTCAGCTTCTTTCATGGGCTCGCCGGATGCAATGGTTGCTTCATACATGGCACCCCCAAGGGATAATAGACCTCTTGAGTTGCTGAATTGGACAACTTGCAACTGTATCCCAAGGTCAACTTTATTACCATCCTCCATAATAGACAACTTACCGTCTTGATCCACTTCAACCTTATCTGCAGTAAGACCGTCTGTGAAGATAATCGGGTCCCCGTTCATATCCAGAATTGGTTTTCCCTCTGAAGTGGATAACATCAAACCATCGTTGCCTAAAGACATCTTAAAGGAACCGTCTCGTGTGTAGGTCTCATTATCGTTACCATCCTGAACAACAAAGAAGCCGTCACCCTCTAATGCAAAATCCAAGGACCCTTCCGTCATCTCAAATGTTCCCTGAGTGAAAGATTTGACCGACGCAGCTGTCTTGACACCATGACCAACTTGAAGGTTGACAGGTGAACCGCCATTATCAACGTCTCCCGCTTCTCTCATCGTCTCGTACAGCAAAGATTTGAATTCCAGCCTTTCTTTTTTGAAACCGATGGTGTTCACGTTAGATAGATTGTTAGAAATACTGTCAACAGTGGCTTGTTGGGTTTTCATCCCTGATGCCGCTGTCCATAGTGATCGCATCATATGTTATTACTCCTATCTGACAGTGCCAACATTGTTGACCACTTTGTCCATTGTCGCATCATATGTCTGAATGATTTTTTGATTGGCTTCATAAGTTCTTGAGGTACTGATCATATCAATCATCTCTGTAATACTATTGGTGTTAGAACTCTCAAGAAAACCTTGCTCTATAGTGCCCTCAAAGGCCTTTTCCACTGAATCCTCTGTAGTTTGGAACAAGTTGCTTCCCTGCTTACGCAACGTTGTCAAATCTTCAAAGTCCACTATCTGTAGTTTGCCAAGGAGCGTCTCTGACTGATAGATACTGCCATCTGAATTGATTCTAAAATCACCTGAACCAAGGTTAATCGTTGAATTCGCTTCAGTCAAAACAAAAAGACCGTCATTGGTTACCAAGGTTCCATCCTGGTTAAGATTAAACGATCCGTCTCTTGTATAACTTGTGGTCATGTTCCCTTCCTCATCCACAATACCGACCTTGAAGAAGCCGGTTCCCTGTATGGCTGCATCCAGCTGGCTATCTGTCTGTTTCATGGAACCTTGTGAGAAATCTGTATACACTTGGCTCACTTTGACACCCAAGCTCATTTGCCCTATGGTCTCTGTCTGTGGTAATTCAGGGTCATGTATTTTATATGTCAATAATTCTTTAAATGAATTTTGAACCATCTGATCTTTCTTGAAACCGGTGGTATCCGCATTGGCAAGATTGTTGGAGATAGCATCCATCTTGCTCTGTTGTGTTGTCATTCCGGTATAAGCTGTGTATAAGCCTCTAAACATTTGCTACTCCTATCATCAGATACGTCCATGTATATTATTTTATCCGTGTATCTCTACGCAATATATATCGGCAAGTCACCTCAAAGCATTAGTCTTTCCAATAAAATTAAGGAGAACTTCAGAACCACACCAAAACACATGCTTTGATTAAGTTATTCATTAGTGATACAATAAGTGAGTGTAAGGGATTATTGCTCACAAATGTTTTTCTGCAGAGCAAATTGGCAGAATACGACCCAATTGCGGAGGTAATTATGACGACTTTGAAAGCAAAAAAAAGAGAGAGTTCATCAAAAGGAAAGCATCTTAGACGTGTTGGCTATATACCGGCGATTGTCTACGGAAGGAATTTGGATGCTTCCATTCCGATTCAAATTGATTCAGCAGATGCCTTAAAACTGATCAAGCATAGCGGCATCGGTTCCCAGATTGAAGTAAATATCGATGGTGAAACTTACAACACCATGCTTAAGGATATGGCATCACACCCAGTAACTTACAAACTCATGCATTTAGACTTCCAAGTCCTCACATCAGGAGAGAAAGTCTCTGTCAGTGCCCACCTGAACATTATAGGGAAAGAATCCCTACCACCAGATGCTGTTGTTCAGGAAGTGGTATCGGAGTTGACCTATACCGCCCTTCCAAAAGACCTGATCGATCATATTGATATTGACATCAGCGCTATGACTATTGGCGATACGCTGCATCTAAAGGATTTGCCACTGGCTAACGATGAACGCTACAGCTTCAGTGACGATCTTACCGCAGATATTGTCCATGTCAGTCTTGCTAAGATGCAGGCTGCCGAAGAAGACGCTGAAAGTGTTGATGCCAGTGCTGAAGTCCCTGTCATCGGAGCAGAGGAATAACGAATAAAGCCAAGAATACAAAAAGATACGTTGCCTGCGTCGAGGTAACGTATCTTTTTGTATTTTCTTCTATTGACCTTTCGCCACTTTCATAATGCCTTCCTCCAGTGCATGCCATGCAAGTACGGCACACTTAACTCTTGCAGGCATATTCTTGATGTTGGATAGAATAGCAGCATCCTCAAGCAAGTCTTCTGCAACCGCGTCCGGCACATCGTCCTTAATCATATCCAGGAAGACTTTCACTTTCTCTTTTGCTTCATCAACAGGCGAACCTTTTAGTAAATCAATCATTATTGAGGCAGACGCCTCAGATATGGCACACCCCGTCCCCTGATAGGTGATATCCACAAGAATCCCATCACTGATTTTCACGTTCACAGTAAGATCATCACCACAATTAGGATTATGTCCTCTAATAACTGCATCTGCATCCTCTAAAGGGCCTTTGTTATGCTTGCTTCGATTGTGTTCCATAATCATTTCTGTATATATTTCTTTAAGATTCATAACCTAACCACTTCCTGACTTTTTTCAAACTATCTGCCAAACGTTGAATGTCCTCGACTGTGTTATAGACACCGAAGCTGATTCTGCAAGTACTTGGTAATCCCATTCGTTTCATTAAGGGTTGTGCACAATGATGTCCCGCTCTAATGGCAATATGATCATTGTCCAAGATGGTTGTGACATCATGAGGATGGACATCTTCTATACTGAAGGATACCACCGGCCCGCGTTCATCCATATTATCTGGACCATGAATAATCAGGCGAGGTATTTGCCTTAGAATTGCCAAAGCCTTAATCGTTAAATCCATCTCAACGCTATGTATGAAGTCATAGCCTAATTGATCAATAAAGGTGATCGCTTCACCAAATCCAATAATCCCTTCAATGTTTGGTGTACCAGCTTCAAACTTCGTTGGTATTGGCGCATAGGTAGATGATTGTTCTTCAACATACTCAATCATATCGCCACCTGTTTGATAGGGCACCATCGTCTCAAGAAGTTCATATTTGCCATATAACACCCCAACCCCTGTCGGGCCAAACATCTTGTGGGCTGAAAAAGCCAGGAAATCAGCGTCTAGTTCCCTAACATTCACCGACATATGCGGGACAGACTGGGCCCCATCCAATGCAACAACAGCACCAACACTATGGGCCTTTTCAATGATTTCTTTCACCGGCTGAATGGTCCCAAAAGCATTGGATACCATCGTCACAGACACCAACTTTGTTTTTGATGTTATGACTTCATCCAGAGCATTAAGATCGATACGTGCATTATCATCCACCGGCAAATATTTCAGTACAATACCTTTTAATTGCTTCAATTGTTGCCAGGGTAAAATATTGCTATGGTGTTCCGCCTGAGAAATAACAACTTCATCGCCTTCTGAAAGATTGGCCATACCATAACCAAAAGCCAATAGATTGAAACTCTCTGTTGTTCCTTTCGTGAAGATGATCTCCTCTGATCTTCTGGCATGAATCAGGTACTTAACCTGACTCCTCACCCGGTCATAAGCTTCTGTCGCTTTTTGACTAAGTTCATAGACACCTCTATGGATATTGGCGTGTTCCTTTTTATTATACTGCTCCATTCTATGGATAACCTGGGTAGGTTTCTGCGATGTTGCTGCAGTATCCAGGTACACCATCTCAGGATTCCCAGTGATAACCGGGAACTGCTCCCTAACCCATACTCTTTTTCCTTCCAGCATATCGTCCTCTCTATCTATAATTCATCAGCCAATTTACTGCCTACTGTCTCATGGATCCTTTCCTTCAGGCCTTCAATCGGCAGCTGTTCTATTATCGGCGCAAAGGAGGCCATGATAATCATCTGCTTGGATTCCTTCTCTGTCAGTCCACGACTCATCAGATAGAACAACTTGTTGGCATCCACCTGTCCGGCACTTGCCGCATGTTCTCCTTGAACATCATCTTCATCACATAAAAGAGCTGGAATAGAATCCGCTTTGACGCGTTCGTCAAGCAGAATAACAAACTCTTCTTCAGAGCCTTTTGATTTGCTGGCGCCTCTTGCGAAAATCAGATTACCGCGAAAAACCTTTCTGCTTTCGTCCAGCAAGGCCCCTTTGACAGTAACATCACTCATACTTCTTCGGCTGTTGTGATAGGTGTTGTAACCTAAATCCAGTCTATTTCTCCCTTCACCAAGGTAAATACTGTCAACACACGATTCGCTGTTCTCTGCCTCCAGATAACTGCTGTAATCAGTCACAACAAGTCCGCCACCAAGGTCAATACTATTGTAAGTCACTGTTGCATCACGCCCAATGATGGCTAAACCACCGTGTATATGAGTCGAAGCATCGCTAAGATTCTGTATCTTCACAATGTGTACCTTAGCATTAGCACCTGCAATAATATTCAGCACACCACTATGATATGATTTGACGTCTTGATCAGAATAATCTAAAACGACTGTAATGGCGCTCTGCTCACCAACAACAATTGTATGCCTATCTAATAATAGCGGGTTCTTTTCATTCATTGTCAATTGGATGACAATGGGTTCTTTAATCTGAATATTACTTTCAACCGCTATTCTTGTACCACTATTAGCGTAGGTGTCCACCAATGCTTTGTGTTTTTCACTTGGTCCATAACGATGATTCCCAATAGCATCTATATCACTATCTTCTAATACTGGCTTTGGCACTACTTTAAGCCCTGGCTGATTGTGAAACAACACCTTCTGATTGCTGTAACCTTGATACTCAGGCGGCTGAGTGTCTAATACCTTTAATCTTTTCCACTTGGGAAACTCATGGTTTTCATATATCTTATAAGCTTCAAGCCTGCTTTCATCACTCTCTGCCAGCTTTCTAGCCAATTCTATATCATACATACATATCCTCCTGACACAACCGGCGCACACGCTGCAAATAACTGTATGCCGGTTCCCAAATTCCTATCCGATGCTGCCTTCAAATTCCAAATTAATCAACTGGTTCAATTCAACCGCATATTCCAAAGGTAATTCTTTTGTTATTGGTTCAACAAAGCCCCGGACAATCATCGCCTTCGCTTCTTCTTCATCAATGCCTCTTGACATGAGATAGAAAATGGCATCATCACTGATACGACCAATCTTAGCTTCATGACCAATATCAATGTTATCGTTGGCAAGTTCAATGATCGGTACAGTATCAGATTTGGACTCATTATCCAGCATCAACGACTCGCAAGAGACCGTGGATTTACAATGATGAGCCCCTGGTGCAACACGCATTAATCCTCTATAAAAGGCGTGTCCTCCACCCTTGGATATGGATTTGGAATTAATGTTCGAAGTGGTATACGGTGCTGCGTGTACCACTTTAGAACCTGTATCCAAATATTGGCCATGGCCGGCAAAAGTGATTCCTGTGAATTCCGCCTTCGCTCGCTCACCTCGCAGAATACTCATTGGATATAGCATCGATACCTTTGAACCAAAGGAACCGGATACCCACTCGATAATGCCATCTTTATCAACAACAGCACGTTTGGTATTCAGGTTATACATATTTCTTGACCAGTTCTCGATGGTTGAGTATCTAAGTCTTGCACCTTCTTTCACATTCAACTCAACACAACCAGCATGAAGATTCACCACATCATACTTGGGTGCTGAACATCCTTCGATAAAGTGTAGACTTGCACCTTTTTCAACAATGATCAACGTATGCTCGAACTGCCCTGCACCAGGTGCGTTCAGTCTAAAGTATGATTGTAAGGGAAAGTCCACCTGAACCCCTTCAGGCACATAAACAAAAGAACCTCCTGACCAAACAGCACCATGTAAGGCTGCGAACTTATGGTCTTTGGGTGTCACAAGTTTCATAAAATAATCTTTAACAATATCCCCATACTCACGAACTGCCGTCTCCATATCTGTATAGACGACACCTTTTTTCAGAAGACTGTCCTGTATGCTATGGTACACGACTTCCGAGTCATACTGAGCACCAACACCAGCCAAGGATTCACGCTCAGCTTCCGGTATACCCAGACGATCAAAAGTATTCTTAATTTCTTCCGGAACATCATCCCAAGATGCCTTCATATCTGTTTTAGGCCTTACATAGGTGACAATATTCTCCATATCAAGCTCAGATAAGTCAGCGCCCCATGTAGGCACAGGTTTGCTGTTATAGATTTCCAGTGATTTCAATCTGAACTGTGTCATCCACTCTGGCTCATTCTTTTTCTCAGATATGTCGCGAATAATATCCTCCGTCAAGCCTGCGGCACTTTTGTAGGAGGCTTCATCAGCATTCTTAATGTCATATACACCACGATCCACATCGTCAATATGGGTTTTTTTTCTCATTTCATCCATGATGACACCTCCTTAATCGCCTTGAACGGCTGCAAATCCTTCTGCGTCGATTGTCTTGGCAAGAGAAACATCCCCGGTCTTGATGATTTTGCCGTCTTTTAGAATATGAACATAATCCGGCTTAATATAGTCAAGCAATTTGTTGTAATGGGTAATGATGATGATGGCATTTTGATTACTGGAAAATTGATTGACCCCTTGGGCAACGATCCGTATAGCGTCTACATCAAGGCCTGAATCTGTTTCATCAAGAATCGCCACTTTAGGTGCCAACACCTTCATTTGAAGTATTTCATTCTTCTTCTTCTCACCACCGGAGAAACCTTCATTCAAATAACGGCTAGCATAACTTTCATCTATACCAAGCTCTTCCATCTTCGATGAAAGCACTTTTTTGAAAGCAAGAATAGACTGCTTTCTGTCACTAACAGCATTCTTAGCTGTCCTCAAGAAATTCTCCACAGTAATGCCCGGTATCTCTTCAGGATATTGAAAGCTTAAGAACACACCTTTCTTGGCACGTTCGTCTACTTTCATTTCCAGGAGTTCTTCTCCCTCAATTAAAACCGAACCTTCTGTCACCTTATAATTAGGATGTCCCATCAAGGTATAGGCAAGGGTTGATTTACCTGCACCATTCGGTCCCATAATGACATGGATCTCACCTGCATTCACTTCCAGATCGATGCCTTTAAGTATCTCTTTATCTTCAATAACTGTTCTTAAATGATTTATTTTAAGTAATGATTGACTCACAATATCTACCTCACTTCGTTAAAAATTTAATGATAATCATTATCGTCTAACTGTATTATAGCATTACTTGGGTCAATTGCAAAGGTTTTTTATCGCGCACGATTTATTTTGCAATATGATACCTTATGACTTATAATTTTAGATAAGGATAACCTGTTAACCGCCCCATTAATTAGGGATCCTGAAATCCCATGAAACCATAGAAGAATGAGGTGACGTATGCAAAAGATAAATATTGGCCTAATCGGCCTTGGAACAGTCGGTACAGGTGTCTATCAGATTATCCAGGAACACCAGGATGACCTAAGATACCGCACCGGCTTTAAAGTATACATAAAGAAAGTACTGGTAAGAGACGCTTCAAAAAAACGTGATGCTATGATTGATATGTCATTGTTGACAGAAGATTCCGACGCACTGCTTAACGACCCTGAGATTGATATGATTATCGAGGTTGCCGGTGGCGTTGATGTGGCTTATGATATGCTCAGCAAAGCTTTAACAAATCACAAACATGTTATTACAGCTAATAAGGATCTAATGGCTATACACGGTGCTAAGCTAATGAGCATAGCAAAAGAAAATGGTTGTGACTTTTATTATGAAGCTAGCGTGGGTGGCGGCATCCCTATTATCCGTACCATGTCCGACGGCTTGGCTTCAGACAGAATCACTGAGATACTCGGCATTATCAACGGTACAACCAATTATATCCTTACTAAGATGGATCATGATGGCATGTCCTATGAGGAAGCATTAAAAAAAGCCCAAGAATTAGGCTTTGCTGAAGCGGATCCAACCAGTGATGTAGGTGGCATTGATGCCGGTCGTAAGATGGCAATTCTAGCGAATCTTGCTTTCTCTATGCCTGTCGACTTGGAAGATGTTCGCGTTAAAGGCATCGATGGTCTGTCAGATAAAGACCTAGCCTACGGAAAACAGATGGGCTACGAAATGAAACTTCTTGGACGCGCTAAGATTCACGAAGGGGCGATTGAGGTTAGTGTAGGGCCTACATTCCTGCCACACGCACATCCTCTGACTTCTGTTCATGATGAATACAACGCTGTTTTCATAAAAGGGGAAGCTGTTGGAACGACCATGTTCTATGGACCTGGTGCCGGAAGCCTGCCTACAGCAACCTCCATCGTATCTGACGTTGTTAATGTTATTCGTAATATGGCCATGGGTGTCTCAGGTATGAATCTCTTGGCACCAAGACATGAGAAAAAGTTAAAACCTTCAAAGGACATTCACGCCAAATACTATATGCGCCTTGAAGTATCCGATCAGGTGGGCGTTTTCTCCGAAATCACCGCACTGTTCGCTTCAAAAGGTGTCAGCTTCGAAAAGATTATCCAAAACCCAAGCCCCACACCTTCCAGCGCTGAGATTATCATCGTAACCCACGATGTCTCATTATCAACGTTAGAAGCGACCTTAGACACCCTTCAAGATATGCCTACCGTCAAAGAGATTTGCAGCCATTTTCCAATAGAACAGGTATAATACGACACATCACCATCTAGGAGGTTTGTATGCTGAGATATGTTCCTAATACCCTATCTGCATTTCGTATTCTTCTTGTGCCACTCTTTGCCGTCACGTATTTTTCAGGTTCATTAACCGCTCATCCAAAAGCGTTGGCCATATTCATTATTGCCGGTATCACAGATATCATTGATGGGTATCTGGCCAGACGCTTTGACCTTATCACCAAGGTTGGTACTGTTCTTGATCCCCTCGCTGATAAACTGATGCAGCTTACAGCCATCCTCTGTTTGACCATCGATGGTCATATTGCTCTATGGATTACGGCCGTTCTCTTGTTTCAGGAATTAGGTATGATCATCAGTGGTGTCTATATGTACTTTCGGGAACACAGTACAGTGATTCCTTCAAATAAATATGGCAAGGGCGCCACTGTTCTGTTTGCCCTTGCCATATTTATCACCATATTAGTGCCAGATTCTCTTGCCAGCAAACTTCTAATCATCGTTGCCCTAGGACTTAAAATTACAGCGCTAACCAGCTACATTCACCATTATTACACAGATATCAAACCACATATCCCAAAATAGATTCTTATACTCTTTACTGCCATCGGAGTTTGCTACATCTAATTCTCGCCGGAAATATCCATGCCTTTAAAATATATGTACTTAGGTCCCTGATACCAGTTATATTGAATGACTTCATCGGACATCTTCATTGTCCCATGTACATCCTTTATATTAGCTGAAATAGCGCCACCCGTAATGAACCTGGTTGTCTCTCCGTCAAAATACTCTGCCAGACGAATTTCCCCGCCAAAATCTCCGGTCATGGTGTTCACTTGAAAGTCTGAAAAAGAAAGCAGTTTAACGTAAGGTCCTGCTGACATTTCATCAGGTTTCATCGTACCTGAAGCGACACTCATGTTAAGTAATGTACCCGTCACAGGCATTGCTAAATAGCTGGCATACTGAGTGTCACCAATATAGCTTTTCAACACCCCTTCTTCAATGACCCTTACCGGCTTCATCAATACGCCGTCGTCATCGTAAGGCTTCGATAAGCTTGAGCCCGACATCACAGGTACCATATCTATTGTCAACAGATCTCCTGTCACTTCATCCCCTTGAACATGCATAGCCAATTGGTAGTCGGAAGTACCTTCAAATATTGCCAGAGCATTGGACTTGCGAATATAATAGTGAAGAAAATCCCTTACAGCTTCGCCGGACAAAATGATCGGTATGTTACTGATAGATGGGGTCTTAATTGCTTCTGCACGTTTCCGTGTTGTGTCAAGGAGCTCGTCTACCCTCACTGAAAGCAAATCAGGCTTAAAGCTGCCAAACTCTTCCATCATATACAGTTCAACCGCTTCTCCTTCACCTTCTGATTCCGCAATGACTTCCACCATACCTTTATAAGCCTCATAGGACACATCAATGCCTTGTGAGGTGATAATACGTTTTTGAATTCGGTTCAAAAACAACTCAGATGAATTGATGCCTGCTTCTTCTAATATATCCTTTTGGTATACCGCTCCTGCTATCTTCGGCATCCAAGTCATTAAGGCATCGCTATCAAAGTCACTTTCAAGAACTTCTTCACTGTCTTGAGATGGCCCCGCCAATGAATAGAATTTATTCTTCACAAAAGACGCACCTGTTGCTGCATCAACCACATAGGCACGAATTTCTTCTTCTGTCATCATAGGACCAATCTTCGTCGTGGATTGGCCCAAGTAATGTTCACCACCCTCTTCGAAATCCACATAGACAGTCACCAAATAATCGGTGACATTCTTACTGCGGTTCATATCCAGTTTTTGTTTGATGAAGAACATTTCAGAAGACGTCTTCTTTAATTCTGTCACTTTCCAATAGGATACTTTTTTATTCTCTTTAAGAATCTTCTTAATCAACTCAACCATTAGTTCAACCTCCCACGTGCTTTGATGAACGGACCACCTGTGGAGGTCTTGACAAATTCTTTATACCCTTTACCGCAATAGCCACCACCAGTAAGTTCAACCAAGTCTGAAACCATGGACATGGACTTAAGGAGATCCGGTACATAACCGGTCAAATAAACAGGCGAACATACCTTACCAGTAAATTGGCCATCTTTAATTTCTCTCGCTCTGGATACGACACATTGAATCCCCCAATTCTTAGGGTCTTCCATACCACTGCTGTAACTTTCAAGTAGGTAGCCATAAGACATAGATGCTACCATATCCTCTAAAGAATCCTTACCCGGACCAAAGAAAGTATTGGTCATTCTAGCGTAGGCCTTATGCTCATAGGATTCCCTTTTCCCATTCCCGGTAGGCTCTGTACCCAAAGTAAGGGCGGAGAGAATATCTGATATACCACTTCTAAGGATACCATCATCGATGATCTTTGTGTCTGTCCCAATTGTACCTTCATCATCAAAAAAGTAAGACGAAACTTCTTCTGCTGACTTGGCACCATCGTACATGACCACTTTGTCTGACGCAACAGCTTTATCCATAAACTCAGCTGCCTTTGCTCTTTCTTTAACAAACATATCCATCTCAACGCCGTGTCCGAAAGCTTCATGAGCCACCAAACCCGCCATCTCCGGATCAAGGATGATGTCGTATTCACCAGCTTCAATGGGCTCAGAACCAAGTAACATTGCCGTCTGTTCAACAGAAGGTGCGCAGTGCTCCTCTAATTCAGTTAATAACTCATGACCCTTTAGCCCTGAGACGACATTATAAGCATACTTCATCTTGCCTTCGCGTACACCAATAGGAATCACGTAGGCATTGGACCACACGTAAGTTTGCTCTAAATCCTTTTCACCCGATAGAAAAATCTTAGCAACCTTCACCATCTCATAGTTGATTCTCACATCAATCAATTCATCACTTTTGGATAGGCTCTCCTCCATCATCTGTCGCATTTTAGCCAAGATTTCCTCATGACTCAATGCTCTCGGTTCCACTGCCACTTCTGATGCGAACTGCTCTTTAATGACAGCTTCCTCAATCACGTCGTACTTGGATACCTGTATGTCGTTATCATTCATTAGCGAGAATACTGCATTGGCAGTCTCTTTAATTTCCTCTATCACCATTTCCAAATTTGATTCGGATAGATGGTTAAAAGAGTGTTCAGAATAATTCTGCCCGTTATAAACACGAAGGACAAAACCTCTCTCGGACCATTTTGAATCATTGAGGTTCACCCCGGTTTTCTTCATATTATAAAGTTTGCCTACTGTATCTGTTCCAAGTAAAGATACATAGGCAAACTCTTCTAAAAGCCTAGTCACCAACTGCCTCGCCAAAGGCTTGACATTCATGAGATAGGTCGAATGTTCTACTTTCATAATACTGTGCCCACTGATCGGCCATCTCGTCAAAACAGAGAATCCGATCCATCCTTTCATCGTAAAAATTATTTTAACATCTTTATCTATTTTGTCATTAACCAATTTTTTTGTCAACTTTTTAAAGTATCAATTCTATGGTTCAAAGATATTGGCACTGATACCCATCCACCTGATCAACAAATCTACTTTAAAATTATTTCTAACCAGTGTTCTTCTCCTTAAAATATCCGGCAATTGTTCGAAATCAAATTTTTTCTTGTCACTTTGTTGACAATAGTCACTGACCTTCTCTAAAAGTTCATCATACGTGTAAACACATAATCGTTCAATCCCCATAGACGATGCAAGGAATTCCAAAGCACCTACCATAATGTCCTTATAACCATGTTCAATGTCCAATCCTATCATCTCTGATAACTCAGGAATGATAATCTCATTCAAGACACGTCTGGGATAACCACCCTTATGTCCGATAATCGTAGCCATGGCTTCTATTTGCTCATTCGTTAATTCGCGAATCATCGATATAAAGAAGGACTCTTCTGGTACCTCTTCCAAATAATAAGATTGCCCTTCATAATGTCCAAAAGCTTTCATACAGTCCAAGTAACCCATTCTCAGATTAATTCTGGATTGAGTCTTATCAAACTCCAACATACTGCCTGTATCACCCGAGGGAACAATGTACCTGATTTTTAAGCTCTTATCCTTAACCGACTTTACAATCCCCATAGCATCTAGGGATACAGCTATAATCTCAGAGAACCCTCTTCTACTTATAAGGTTTATCGGCATATTATCATGAAAGCCCCCATCCAAATAACGTTTCCCAAGAATCATTTTTGGCTTAAACGCTGGGAGAAAAGCGGATGCCAGCATGTAGTCACCTAGCTTTCCATCTTCCATCTCGTCAACAAAGATTTCTACGGCCTTCCAGTCTGACAAAGATATGGTAACAAGACCGAAGTCAATCTCAGAATCTCTAACAGCCTCCTCGTCTACAACCTGATCCATCAGGTTTACAAGCGGTTCTATATCCAGACCTTTTTGGCGAATAATCTTCATCATATAGTCAAAATACATCTGCATATTCTTAATATCGTAATTCTGTGTCACCAATTGGTGATAAATCTCCGGATCATCCTTTATGATAAGCCTTGGATCCATGTTATACCATATATCATAAGCCTTTTCGAAGTCCCCTTGGGCAATCATAACACCGTTTAGAGCCCCTACCGAAGTCCCAGTAACGCCGCCTATATCAATGCCCAATTCTCTTAGTGCTTTCCATACACCAATTTGATAGCCGCCTTTAGCACCGCCACCCTGTAAAACCAAACCTATCATAATTGAGTCCCCTTAAAATAGTATTTGCTATATCACAATATTGTGATATAATGATTTAAATGTAATTCTATAACACTACAACGACCAGACTGCTATACTTAAGAAAGAATAAGGAGAAAGTTATGACCAGTATTTATGTACTCATTGCCGTTGTCGTCTTATTTGTCGGCTACAACTTATACATGTCCCGAGGGATTAAAGGCATATCCACCACTGAACTAAAAGACCTTATAGCTCAAAAAACTCCGGACTATATGTACATCGATGTACGTACGCCCGGAGAATTCAATAACCGTAAGATCAAAGGCTTCAGAAATATGCCCCTTAACCAATTAGGAAGCATGATGAACCAATTGCCAAAAGAAAAGAAAATAGTTGTCATCTGCCAATCCGGCAGCAGAAGCACTGCTGCTTGCAGGCAACTGACAAAAGCCGGCTATACTGACATTATCAATGTCAAGGGCGGCATGTCCATGTGGCGTGATTAATGTTCACGTCAAATCAACACCACCTTTACCTTATTGGTCCTATATGAACCACTATTCTTGCAACATTGTCATAGCTTCAATCTCATAAGTCATTCGTTCTTGGAGATCTTCCGACGGGTCAAAAAGGAATGCATATCTATAAAGGGCGTAGCCATCATCTGAGGGCTGGTCCTTTATCTCTTTTATCATCTCTGCCAAAATTCCTTCATCGGATACCCATTCATCGGCACCTTCTCCGGCCCACGTATCCACTGTTCCAACTTTATAAGCTGCTATTCCAGGTATAATGTCGATCCCGATTTCATTTAAAGAATGCCACGCCATCAATACTTCAGAGAAAGGGTGGCTACTATGATCAAACCCATAATATATCTGCGGCATCAGATAATCCACATAACCTTCTTCTGACATCCATAAGGCCACATCTGCATAATGCTGAGTTAAATTGGCTTCTATAGCCCCATCCGGACTTATACCAAAAGTTACCGCTGGATCGTAAGTTTTCACCACTTCGTAGATGCGTCTAATGAGTTTATTCACATTGCGCGTACGCCACTGGGCCTGAGTATAAGCATCGTTGGTATGATAGAAGCTTAGATACTCCGTCTCATCAAATGCCGTCTCTGTTGTGGGATAAAAATAATCATCCAAGTGTATGCCATCCACATCATAAAGATCTAGTATTTCTTGAACGCCTGAGACAACCAATGACTGCACTTCGTCTGAAGCAGGATTATAAACGAGGGTACCGCTAGAGGCGCGCAGAACACGCCTAAAACCATCCTGATACCATGCTGATGCAATATTGTCATCGGATAAAGGCACATCGGATTGTGCTGTTCTTATCCGATATGGATTAATCCAGGCCTCGATACGAATATCATATTCATGAGCAATCTCAACTGCTATACCAAAAGGATCATATCTAAGTGCATCCCCTTCTGTCCCTGTAATGACATATGATGTAGGGAAAATCTCAGAAGGGTACAACGCATCAGCAAAAGGTCTTACTTGATAAATAAGCGTGTTTAATCCTGCTGACCTCATATTTGTCACTACTTCTGTTATATAGTTCCTGTAGGCCTCTTCCGAGTCTGATGAAAAGACCTCCTGAAGTTCCAAATATGTCAGCCAAACCGCTCTGACTTCTTCGACTTCAATGGACTTATGCATAGGTGACGAGACTTCCTTCTCAGGATCTATCAAAGACGTTCCACCATTTTCCCCAGAGCCTTCATCACTTTCTGTTATCGTGTCACTTTCTTCCGGAATACTACTTGCCGTCTCATCATCCTGTTGAACTTCCTCTGTTTGAGAATCAGCTGTTGTCGTTAAATCCTGATCCTTTGAATCTACTGTATTCTCATCAGTTTCACTACCATCATCTGCATTGTCATTTGTCTCTGTACTAATTGACGGCTCGCCTTCAACTGTTGTCTCATCGTTGTCATCAATCACTGTCACAACTTCTGTCTGAGGCGTTGCAATAGTACTTTCATCGTCACTCTGACATGACGCCAATAGCATCATCGCCATTAGCAGAAACAATGTTATCCACTTATTCATCATCTACTTAACTTTATCTCCCCACTCTTCTTCTTTAAAACCTATCAAAGCAGAGGATTTGCCAATCAATATCGGACGTTTAATCAGCATACCTTCTGAAGCCAAGAGGTGAAGGATTTCGTCCTGTGTCATGCCATCTTTCTTTTCTTTGATGTTCATTTCCCTGTAAACCTTTCCCGAAGTATTGAATAACTTACTGATTGGCAGGCCACTTTTTTCATGGACGTCTTTAAGAATTTCATAACTAGGGGTCTCGTCGACAATATGTTTCAAATCCACTTCAATCCCAGTCTTTTCCAACCATTTAATGGCCTTTTTACATGTGTTGCAAGCAGGGTGATAATATACTGTATACATCTTGTGCTCCTTCTCTCATTATATGCTTAGCACGTCAAAAGACTTAAGCTTTTGACGCCTTAAACCTTACTGCTCGTCAAAATTAATATCTTCCATATCCCTTAAGTCTAAAGTCGCACCTTGAGGGTAAACCTTGGCATGCAGCAAAGTCAGGACGTCTTTAGCCACAATCTCCGGATGGACTAGGTCGCCATTTTCCTTAAATGCAACAAAGCGATCCACTTCTTGAAAATCTTCTTTAGAAGCTTCTCTTATCTCTGCCTGCATCGGTGTGTCAACGATCCCCGGTGCAAGCGCCAAGACTTCCACACCTTGCTCCTTATAACTTTGCTCGAGCCCTACAGACTCAGTAAATAAGTTGATACCAGCTTTAGCACTGCAGTAAGCGCTCCATCCATAATAGCCATGCTCTGCGGCACCGGATGAGATATTCAGAACTCGTTTCTCTACCTCCATCTGTTGGGTATGCCTAATAAATGCCCCCGTCAGAATCATCGGTGCTATCATATTGACGTGTATGTTGTTGATTAACGCCTGTGGTTCAATATGCTCGATTGTTTTCACAGGCCCTATGACGCCAGCATTATTGATTAGATAAATACCGCCGATGTCTTCGGCTCTTGCCTCTAGTTCACCCATAATATCTTCAACAATTTCAGATAAACCAATCAAATCTGACAAGTCATAGGTAATCCAATCAAGATCCATATCCTTCTTCAAGGCCAAATCGATAAGATCGTCATTGGTTGTTCTGGATATGCAATACAATACAGAAGCCCAATCCTGTTCCATTATTTGTCTGACCAAGGCTTCTCCCAGGCCTTTTGAAGCACCGGTTATAATATAAGCATTCATCCCACTACGCCTCCTTTATGCGATGATTAAAGCGCCTGTCTACTCTTATGTACCAATTGGCACCTTAGACTAGTTGTTCTGTTAAAAACAGCACAACTGCCGTTCATCTACATTATACCATAGATTATCGCAACCACTTTATTTCCAGAACAAAAAAGAACCTGAGCCTCCTAGAAATTCAGCAAAGATTCTTCCTTGTTTCTATTGAATTTTCTTAACGAATTCTGACTTTAGAGCCATGGGACCAAAGCCTGGTATTTTACAGTCTATATCGTGATCACCCTCTACCAAACGAATATTCTTTACCTTCGTTCCCTTTTTCAAAGGCGTAGAACTTCCTTTGACTTTCAAGTCTTTGACCACTGTTACAGTATCGCCATCCTGTAAGACGTTCCCTACTGAGTCCTTGATCACACCTTCAGAGTCTGAAACAGTCTCTGCATCTGATGACCATTGGTAGGCACATTCAGGGCATACGATCATCAAACCATCCTCATAAGTATATTCACAGTTGCATTTTGGGCAATTCGGTAAGTGTTCCATTATATTCCTCCACGGTGAATTATCATTAACTGTGCCATTATAGCAGACATATGCCATAATAACCACCACTCGGAAGAGAATTATATGAAATTATTATGAGTCATACTAATCAACAACTTCAACCACCGATGTTGTGGTCAATTGGTTTTGTCCCTGTACCACAACAACCACACCATCCGGAAGATTCTTTGCCTCAATCCATGTTCCTTTAGTAAGACCCGTCTCTACCTCTTGGTAGGCCACCTGCCCCTCATCATAAGTGTACACATAAGATGCATCGCCCTTCAACAGTAACGCATCTGTAGGGATTAGTACTGCGTCATAGCTTTCTAAAGTGAAGGTCACTTCAGTATACTCGCCAATCATATAGACCGCTTCGTCATTGACCTTTATTTTAACTTCATAAAGTTTCGTCACTGGATCAGGTAACTCTTGAATCTCACTTACTTGTCCTTGTCCATTTTCAATTGAATTTTCTGATGTTCTTATCTGCACCGAATCACCAACACTGATGACTCTCTTCAAGTCACTTCCTATATAAGTATGTACATACATATTGCTGTCATCAATGATTGTCATGGCAGTTTGACCGGTAGCTGACTGACCAGCCTTAACGGTTACAGCCGCAATGATGCCATCAATAGGGCTAGTGATAATTCTGTTTGCCACTGAATCTTCAAGACCATTTTTCAGGGTTCTTAACTGACTTGTATAAGCTACTTTCGCATTGGCATACTCCCGTTCCAATGCTGATATGGATGAAGTGGTCTGGTCCAACTCCGACTGGGTGATAATACCTTCTGCCAACATCGTTTCCTGCTTAGCATAACTCTCTTGTAAATCTTCAATCTGAGCAGCAAGATTATCCCTTACTGTTCTCAGTTGACTCTCAAGAGCGTAATAGTCTGTCATATCAGCTTCGCTATCATCAAGCTTCAGCAGCAAATCTCCTTCGAGAACTCTTTGCCCTGTTTCTATGGGCACTTCTTCAATATAACCACCATTGCCGGCATAAATCGTTACAGTATTGATTGGTGCCACAGCACCGATGGAAACATACTCTCTAGAGACATTCCCCACGTTACTTTTGGCTATCCTTATTGGCGTTATATTATCAGTAGTAGGTGCTGTCTCTGCTGATGTTTCAGCCGCACACCCTACCAAAGCCAACAGCCATAAACTCACCACAAATGTATAAATCACCTTAGACCTAATCATTCTGCGGCCTCCTTCCTGCTAGTAAATATGCTATAGATCGTTGGAATAAACACCAATGTCAAAATCGTCGTCACCATAAGACCAAAGATCAATGCATAACTGAATTGGGCATAATAAGTTTCTTTAAAAGCGAGTGGTAATACGCCACTAATCGTTGTTAACGTTGTCGCAAGCACAGGGTTAAACCTTGTCTTACCAGCTTCCATAACCGCCTCTACAACAGAACTGCCTTTCTTCCTAAGATAATTGATATAATCAATGAGCACAATGGCATCATTCACCGCTATACCGATCAAAGCAACCAAGCCCATGAATGCATAGAAGCCAAATTCGTTTCCGGTAATCACAAGCCCCCATACAACCCCAACAAAAGCCATTGGCAAAGTCGTCAAGATGATAAACGGTTGTGATATGGACTTGAATTGTAGGGTCAATATAATAAATACCAGAAAAACAGCCAGAATCATGCTTTGAAACAAATTACCGAAGTTCTGCTCAATATCCTCCACGTCACCAGAGTACTTAAGCACCACACCTTCCGGTACTTGGTCTTCAGGAAACATTGCCCTTAATTCATCTACGACATCATTGACATTACGGCCTTCCACCAAATCAGCTGTCAAAGTGATGACCCGCTCACCATCTTTGCGTGTAATGTTGGAAATGCCACCTTGTAATGATAAGGTTGCAAAGCTCTGTAACGTCAGCATTTCCCCAGATTGGGTTGGTATAAATAAGTTACTGACCTCTTCAACCTGATTGATATTGCTAATATCCCGTCTTATGACAATATCAATATCTTCCCCATCTCGACGAAGGGAAGAAGATACGACACCATTCAGTTCACCTCTCAGGTGATTAATCACCATGATCGGCGTCATACCGTATGCTCTGGTTTTGTACTGAGCCAAATCCAGTATAATCTGAGGAACCCCCACAGAAACAGATGAATCAACATTATAAACCCCATCAATGGTCTGTAATCCATCATATAACCGCTCTGCAAAGTCGTTAGACAAGTATAGATCATCCCCTAGAATTCTAAGTTCAATAGGTTTGCCTACTGGAGGTCCCATTGCCACACCTTCTATTTGAAATGACGCGCCTGGAATCTTATCGACAGACGCCTGTACCTGATTTCTAGTCACAAATCCACTGACCTTTGAAGTATCGACTTCCATGCGTATTGTAGCGCTGTCAACTTCAGTGCCACCCACAGCAGTGTTGAATTGTGAAATGCCCTCGATTTCATAAAGTGCTGTCTCGACTTCTTTAACAAGCTGATTGGTTTCATCCAATGTGACACCACCCGGTGTATCGATGGTCATTGTCAAGGACAAAGGCTCAGTATCCGGGAAAAAGGCTATCTTAAGCCTCCCAGTTGTTAAGGCCCTGGCACTGAACGCCACCGCTAAAAATCCTATAAGCAGAACCAGAAGACCTCTATAGCGCTTCGTGGCAACCCAGCCTATAATACGACTATAACCATTGGTCAATCCCGTCTCTTCAAGGCCGCCCTCACCAACAAAAACTGATTTCAATAACATGAGTATGGTAAATAATGCAACCATGGAATATTGCAACGTTTGGCTGCCAACGTCATTGAATGCAATGAAACTCAAGCCGGCCGCAATTGCAACAGACAATAATACATTAAGAAACTTCGGCAGATGAATGCCTTTTTTTATTCTGAGAATCCTTGAGGACAAACTCGGTGTAACAACCAAAGATACCACCAATGAAGCACTAACCGTTATCATGATTGTTATTGGTATGGTTGAAACAAAAGCACCTAATATGCCTGGTAAGATTGCTAATGGAAAAAATGCCGCCAAGGTCGTCATTGTGGATGATGCCACTGGGTAGCCCACCTGATTTGTTCCGAATATTGAAGCCTCCTTGGGTTTGTAACCCATCTTGGCGTAGCGGTCAATGTTCTCCATGACAACAATGGCATTATCCACCAAAAGTCCAAGGGCAACAATTAGACCTAATACAGCAAAAGTGTTAAACGTGATCCCAAATAGATTCAATACACCTAGGGTAGCTAATAGACTTAGCGGAATTGTTAAGGACACAATCAGCGACTCTTTAAAACCAATAAACAAAAAGAGAACAAGCACAACAACAATCAAACCCGACCAGGCACTGCTTTGTATTTTATCCAAGTCACTTGTTACACTTACCGCTTGGTCGTTTGCGATAAACACCGTTAAATCTTCAGGAAATAGATTCCCTTTTCCATCGGATAACTTCCCTTTAATAAGATTGCTTGTACCAATGACATCACTGTTCACTTTACGATTGACCGTAAGAAATAATGATGGCAATGCCGCTTCATCAATACCTCTAATGAATGTACGGCTGTAACTATCAACAGGTTCTAGGCCATCTATAACATCTGCAACGTCTTTTACATAGACACCCTCTTGTATATAGGTATCCTCTATGTCACGGATAGAAGCATAAGCTTCATCCACCCGAAGGTTATACCTTGTTCCTCCTAATTCAAGGGTACCTACCGGTGCTTCGAAGCTGGTTATACCAATGGCATTATCAATGTCACTGAAAGAAATGCCATAAGTCATCATCTTCAGTTCATCCACCAATATAGTCACTTCTTCCACAACATCGCCGTTGATTTCAACCTCATCCACCCCTGGGACCGATTCTATTTCGGACTGAATCGCTTCAGCGTATCTGGTCAAATCAACCATATCATAATCACCCGCAACGCTCACTGTCATCAGCGGAATCTCCGATGTACTGAAAATAAAAGCCTCCGGATCAAGAACACCCTCCGCAAAATTAATTTCTCTAAGAGCATTGTCAAGTTCTATCTTCTTCTGATCTATAGCCACTTCCGCTAGATATGTTACTGTGATCACAGAAATCCCTGACCCAGTCTCCGACTCTATGGTATCAATATCGTCAAAATCTTTGATCTTATTTTCAATGACTTCTGTTACCAGAAGTTCCACATCTTCTGGTGCGGCCCCCGGAAAGAGCGTCTGAACGGTTATTGCAGGGAAGATGATCTCCGGTAGTGATTCTTTAGGCAGGCTAAATACCCCAACCAACCCAATACTTGTTATCAATAAAATCACTAGTATAGTTAATTGAAATTGTTCAACAAAGACGCTCGATAATCGTCCGACCAATGTTATTTTTTCTTTTGCAGCTGAGTTTTTAACTTCCATGATTCACCTCCAACACTTTGAGAATTATTTTCACTAACATCATATCACATATCGTGATTAATGACAATGTGTCTTGGACGATATATTTTTCTTTTATAATAATTTCACTAGTAACTGGACTTATTATTTAATGTCTTATTTATCCTTTAATTAGAGCGTCATACAATTAAAGGGAACAGAAAATCCTCTGTATCTGTTGACAGACGCCTTTCTTTTCCCTTTGAATCTTCTGCTAGCAAAAATAACAGATCAGGTATTCTTATTTTTTCAGTAAACCGTAGCCACCATAGACCGGTTTAATATCGTTTGCTGTGATGACCACATTGCTTTGGGTGGCTTTGATTTGACTGACCACATCCGGATAATCTTTGCGTCGTATGTTCATCAAAAGGACTTTCCTGTCATAATTCATACCTTTGCCATCAATCACCGTTACTGCATGCCCATGTGAACGGATTTGATTGGCCAAATCATCCCCATGTTCCTCCATAACAATAGCTTCTACACGCATATTGCCAATTGCCAGCTTTTGCTCCACTACTGAGCCCATATAATTGCCAAAAGCGAACCCTGCAGCATAGACTACTACCTTTATTGGATCTTCAGATATATTGGTTAATACTGTGGACACCAAGATAATCCAAATAATCACTTCAAAAAAACCTAAGAAAGCACCTAAGACCCGTTCACCTCTTGTAATAAGTACAATTCTTGTGGTCGCAATACTAACCTCAATCATCTTTGCTACAAATATCATCAAATAAAATAAAACTGCCACAATAACCTCCTGAATCTCACCTTATTATTAAGTCATGATAAGCTAGTGGCATTATATGCCGACAATTTTTGAAAGTCAATAAAATCCTGTTGCTGTAATACACTTGACATCTATCCCAACATTATCTATACTTCACCTTACTAAAGTACTAAAATGTCATTTTTGTTCTATGAAAAGGAGAAACCTATGAGCCAGTTTGATCAAGTGAGCGTTGTTAAAGAAGCCAATATCTATTACGAGGGCAAAGTAACCAGCAGAACTGTTATTTTTGCCGATGGAGAAAAGAAAACACTAGGCATCATGATGCCAGGTGAGTATGAATTTGGGACCGATAAAAAAGAAATCATGGAAATCATGTCCGGCGTTCTTACGATACAATTACCAGGCAGTGATGAGTGGATTGCCATTGACGGTGCGTATACCTTTGAAGTGCCTGCAAAATCCAGTTTCAAACTTAAAATAACAACCGTTACGGACTACTGTTGTTCTTACGTGGATTAAGTACTTTTAGTCTGCTCAGTATCGTTCCTACTATTAATTATAGTGTATAATGCGAATATAATACAACCATAAGCTTTTGCCCATGTCGGCAAGCGCCAAAAAAGGACGTTTCATCTGAAACGTCCTTTTTCTTACTCATTCATTAACGAACTCTAATCAGTTCGTATGCTTTTGTTCCAAGGCCAATCTTCTCAGCATGCTCCAACGTCTCTTTCCAACTGACGTTCGGATTGCTGTCCTTGAAGTGGTCATGATGACATTGCCAATCCTCTTGATCAAGATTATCTGACAATTGACTGTTAGGCATCGGCTTTTCCTTCTGACAAGCATCGACACAGGCCATATCAAGGGCTACCGGATCAAATGAAGCAAACATACCGATATCCGGCAAAATAGGCGCGTCATTTTCACCATGGCAGTCACAGTTAGGTGATATATCCATGACCATATTAATATGAAAACATGGACGTCCATGGCACACTGCTTGACTGTATTCAGCAATCTTCTTACCTAAGATACCGCCGGCATCCCATTGCTGAACAGTAATGGCATCAAAGGAACATGCACCAATGCATCTGCCACAGCCGGTGCATTTTTCTTGATCGATCATTGCTTTTCCGTCAACCATGCTAATAGCATCTGAACCGCACTCTCTCAAGCATCTACCACAGGCTCTACAGAGCTGTGATTTGATCACCGGCTTGCCTGATGAATGCTGATCCATCTTCCCTGCTCTACTGCCACATCCCATACCAATATTCTTAAGGGCACCGCCAAAGCCTGTCATTTCATGTCCTTTGAAGTGGCTAAGACTGATAAAAACATCCGCATCCATGACAGCTCTTCCAATTAAGGCTTCGTCAATAATCTCACCATTAACCACCGGTATCGCAACATCATCGGTACCTCTCAAACCATCACCTATGATAATTTGACATCCGGTTGTTATTGTATTGAAGCCATTCAGATTCGCACAGTCCATATGCTCAAGGGCATGTTTTCTACTTCCCGGATACAAAGTATTGCAATCCGTCATAAAAGGTACGCCACCTTGGTCTTTGACCAAATCGGCAATGGCCTTCACATAATTAGGACGAATAAAAGCAAGGTTACCAAGTTCCCCAAAATGAAGTTTGATGGCGACAAACTTCCCTTCCATATCAATGTTCTCTATCCCTGCCTGCTTGCACATTTTTTGCAACTTAAGCAGAAGATTGGATCCTGGTCCCACCCTAAAATCCGTGTAATAAACTTTTGTGTTTTCCATTGTTACCTCCATACACATGAGATTGTTGCTAATTTCATTACCATTTATACATACACCAACAACAGTATAAACCCTTAAGTTAGGTTTAGGGCAAGGGTGTTTCTGATTTTTTTGGTTTTTTCTGACTATTTTATCCTAATCTACTAACGCTGTGACAAGAGCATCCTACTATCTTCTTTTCAACGGGAACAAAGGAATCGTCTCACCTGCGACTTGCTGTAATGATGTCATTTCTTCCTCAGATAACGCCAAGGAACCATTGGCAATCTCCACCGCCCACTTGAATGCTTCAAAGTTCCCAGGTGGCACTATCACATCCACACCTTGTGAAAATGTATACCTAACCGCTTTACTGGCAAGATCAAAATCTTCAATAGGGTGGTACCAAGCCTTTGGATGTTTTTCCACATCCGCCTCTATCTGATCGGATAGGGCCATGGATTTAAGGCCGAGGATGGCCATATTTTTTTCTTTCGCTTTTTGAAGGACAAACTTACCGTAACCGTTCTTTATAAGCCCTACAAAGTTAAACGGGAAAAGAATCGAGTCAAAGTCATACCTTTCCATTAATGCCAATGCCGCTTCAGTTGAATGGGCGCTGAAACCTATATGCTTAATGTCGCCCCGTTCTTTTGCTCTTGCATAAGTCTCCATAGCACCATTAGGGCCGAAGATCCGTTCCACATCATCCATACTGTAAACAGCATGCAGTTGGTACAAATCAAAATAATCTGTCTTCAAATTCTTAAGGGAAGATTCCAGCAATGCCTGTGAGCCTTCTTTGGATCGATCCTCCGTCTTACAAGCCAGAAATATCTCTTCCCTTCTTCCTTTGAATGCATTACCGAGCTTCACCTCAGCATCCCAATATGTCGGTGCCACATCGAAATAGTTAACCCCCATCTCCATGGCTTCCTTCACATACCTGTCCGCATCAGATTGCGTCTCTTTTGCTGCTACAATCCCCCCAAAAGCAACTCGGGATAATTCCTGACCAAATATATTGACTGTCTTCATACCTTCTCCTTTCATGCTACATGAACGTTCCGGTTCTACTATATACATTCTATCTTTTTAAAGGATTATCTGCAATCAATAAGATTCATGTGACTCAAAATATATCAGCTAAAAAAAAAGATGACCTTATTAGATCATCTCTTTTAGAGTATATAATATTTTATCTTCTTACTACTCTGCCACTGCTTTTGCCAGCGCATTCTCTACAGCCACGATAATGCCTTCAGAGGTTCTTGTTGCACCACTAACGGTATCCACATCTGTCGTCTGAGTGCTGATGATAGCTTCTGGTACTGACGCTACCGCATTTTCATAGAAACCCGGTGTTTCATTATGTCCTGTGATTGTAATACTTGTAATTGTGTTGCTTTCGATAACAATACTCACAGTAAGTCCGTCTTTATAACCTGTTGCCTCACCTGTATAAGTACCATCATTGTAAGTCACGCTGCCATCAAGAGCAATTCGAGTTCCCGAAGTATAGGCTTCATTTGGTGTTTCATTGTGATGATGACCACCTTTTCCACCTTCCGGTCTGCTTCCTTCTTCAACGCCTTCTGGAGGTGTTGGTATTTCACCTTCTTCTGTTCCCTCTGGCAATGCTGGCATTTCACCTTCTTCTCCGCCTTCTGGCATAGCTGGCATTTCACCTTCTTCTCCGCCTTCTGGCAATGCTGGCATTCCACCTTCTTCTTCGGCTTCCGGCAATGCTGGCATTTCACCTTCTTCTGTTCCCTCTGGTGCTTCAGGCTTTTCTTCTAGGGCGTCAGCTGGTGCCGTTGTATCCGTTTCGGCAGCAACTTCAGCCACCACTTCTTCTGAATCATTCACATCTGCAGTATCTGAACAACCAGCAAGCAGTCCCACAACTAAGACCCCTGATGCCAACAATCTGTACCATTTTTTTGAATTTTTTTTCTTTAATATCATGATTCATTCTCCTTATGCACAACTATACTTTATTAAAGACATTTCTTTATATTTTCATTCTTCCATTCAAACACTTTTATGCTACGAACCAGAATGATCCTATCAAATATTTTAGAGGATGATTGTGTAGTAATTATGTGGTACTTCTAAATTCTAATAAGGAATTCGACACCACCATCAACATTAGAACCACTCACTTGGCCATCATGACCTTCGATCACTTTCTTGACGATAGAGAGTCCAAGGCCAAAGTTGCCATCCGATTCTTTTCGATACGGGTCAAATAGAGACACTATATTCTCTGTTTCAAAACCCGGCCCATCGTTACCAATGATAATGTTCACTTTGTCTGTCTTGTGACAGGAAATCCAAATCTTACTCTTCGCATACCTCACTTGATTTTCAATAAGATTCTCAAAAGCAACCAGCAAAGATTCTCCGTTGCCTGTGACCTCAACTTCTTCAGTCTCTAGTTCCCATGTCAACCCTGGCTCCACTACTTCAAATCTCTTAACCAAGCTTCTAAGCAAACGGTCTATTCGCAGAGCTTCCTTCTCCATATCATGCTCCATGCTATGATCAATGGTATTAAGTCGCAATAGCTGTGTAATGCGTCGCTCCAGTTTTGCTGATTCTTCAAGTAAAACTGACGCAGTTGACTGTTCAGATTGAATACCTACGCCATCCTTCATCGCCTGCGCATAACCTTTTATAATCATCACCGGTGTCTTAAGATCATGAGATGCCGATTGAAGGAACTTACGATCCCTTTCGTCAAGCGCCTTTAATGCCTGTTTCATTTTTTCTAAAGCATCCGCTAAGTTGGTCAGCTCTTTTGTATCCGATGCAGGCACCTTAGCTAACCAGTTTCTTTTTGATATCTCATCTGCAAATTCTCCCAGAGCATATATGGGCTTTGTAACTTTGCTTGCCAGTATGCCTGACGTAAAAAAGCCTATAATCAGTAAAAGTAGGATTATCAACAAGTATGCAGGGCTGATCACCCTTGAACCGGGCTGAGTATCAAAAAAGACCATGCTGCCATTATCACCTGTCGGGACGACAAGGTAATAGATATCAGTATTGTCTATAAGCACTTTCCCCTTTTTGATTTCTTCTGAATAACCCTCTAGTTCTTCAACTATACGAAAGATAACATCCCCGTCTTCAGAAGATAGGAATTTCTCTCTAATAACAGCATCCAGACTTAGAACCGGGCCATCTTCATACCACTGTACTCTGAAGTGAGGTGTCCATGAAGTGTGGAGGTGTTTGCCTTCCCCCGATTGATCATCACTGAATTTCAGTTCCATCGCCCCTTCAAGTTCGTTGAATATGGCTTCTGTCTTGAATTTCAAATTGATCAATAGACCTGCACCAATAACAACTGTTGCAAGTATGAACACCGTTATGACCATATTGATCCATATTTTTACCCTTAAGCTTTGTATCCTTCTTTTCATCACTTACTCCGTCTTCAAGATGTAACCGAACCCATAAACAGTCTCTATTGGCAGTGGCACTTTTTTCCTAAGACGTCTCACTGCATCATCTATAACACGATCAGAACCGAAATAATCCGTTCCCCAAACTTGATCCAACAAATCATTCCTGCTGAGTGCCGTACCAATGTTATTCACCAAGTATGTCATGAGATCATATTCTTTAACCGTCAATGGATGGACTTCATTCAAATAAGTGATGGTCCTCTCCTTAAGGTCAAAAACACAGCCACCTATGATTATCGTTCCCTCTGGTACTTCCACGGCTGATTGTTTACCTAATAGCCTCTGCGCTCTAAGCACAAGCTCTCTTGGTAAAAAAGGTTTTGGCAAATAATCGTCACTGCCCATCTCAAGGCCAATAACCCTGTCTAGCTCAGCACTTCTTGCTGACATGAAGATCACTGGAATCTCTGGCGTAGCTTTCTTTATTTCTTTAATCAAAGCGTAACCATCCATTCCCGGCAACATAATATCAAGTACCCACAGGTCAGGTTTTTCATCTATAACTGACTTGGCATCCAACCCATTGCCATATACCGTGACATCATATCCAGCTTCATCCAGATAAGTCTTAAGCAATTCTGAAAGGCTCATCTCATCCTCCACCAGAAAAATCTTTTTCATCTATGCACCCGCCCCTTCTAAAGCATCTTTTACTGCATCCAAAATTCCATTGGATGAATATGTGGCACCACTGACGACACTGATATCTGCGCTTTGACCGTCTATAATTTCATCAATTAATGTCAACGCACGATTAAACCACTTGGCATCATCATTACTGCTGATCACGGTAATATCGGTAATCATCTGACTTTCTACAGTTACTTCGACAGTTATACTACCCCTAAATCCTCGACCGCTGCCTGTGTAGACACCATCATCAATGCCTTTAGCATCTCCAAGCAATGCTAGCTCTGCTTCTGTCAGGGTATTTTCCAACACTGCCATCTCAGCAACCGTTGTTGTTTCTTCTACAGCAGCGTCGCTTGCAACACCATTATATATCATATAACCAATCCCTGCGACACAGACGATTGCCGTGGCAGATATGTAGCGAATGATTGCTTTCTTGTTGAAGGGCGCCACACCATAAGTAAGTGTATTTTCAACAGGACAAGCTTGAACACATTCAAAGCAGTTGATGCACTGACCAGAACGCAGTTGATCTGCTTTTGATACCTCAATATTCATCGGGCATACCTTGTCACATTTTTTACAGTTAACACAGCTGTGGTTATTTCTCTGAATCGTTATTGGACGAGCCAAGCTGATCAGTCCATGTCTTGCCCCTTCATAACAGAGATAATTGCAAAACGGCCTTTCAAAGTACACACCAGCTGCTGCTATGGATACAAGAATCAGTAATCCCAATGCTGATACAGAACCAGTCGTAAGTAATGCAGTGAAGTTACCGTGAGGGTCGTAACTGAACAGGGTAAACAGCAAGTCTGATGTGGATACCATAACAAGCACCAGTATAATGTATCTTACATATTTAAGGTAAGATTGAATCTCCTTTGGCATTTTTCTTTTCTTGATGCCTAGGTATTTGCCCAGTCGACTGAATAGATCCTGTAATGTTCCATATGGGCAAACCCACCCACAAAAAAACGTTCCTGCAAATAGCGTCGCCACCATTAATACTAAAGTTGTTATTTGAAAGCTTGTAAAAAAGCCTAATATGGTCAGAGCCACTGCCCCCAATTGAACAACAAGCCTTTTATTCGATAATGTCATTTTGCGTCCTCCATTGTATGATTCACTATAACTAGTTCAAAGTTATTTGATTCATCATACTGTACCAGCGAGATTGAGATTTATATCATACCATGATTATAAGAGAAACATGCCATCGAATATACACCAAAGCTGTGGGAAGAATATGGGAAAGTTGTGGGTTAGCAAATAATCTTTCTACAACAAAAGGGGTATTGCTCAATTTTTCTAAGCAATACCCCTGTAACCATATTAACAGTACAATGTGATTCAGCATGACAACCTATGAGATGCCTTCTTTAACCCATGTTTACCATCTACTCTTTATTGTCTTGTCTCCAATAAGCCTTTAACTAGATCATAGGTCCTTTGAACCGACTGTACAGAGATAGATTCATTCACAGATCTAGCCTGTCTGACTTCAGGCATTAGGGCAACAGAGCCTCTTTCATCCACAGCACTAAGCAAAGTACTTTCGCTAGCCATATGACTTTGGGACACTTCCATGACTCTACCGCCATGAATCATCAATGGCTGTTGACTGATTTCAACAGGACCAGTCAGTCCATTTGCCTGCCAAGCAGGAACATTACTCTTTATGACCACCTCACTATGAAGTAATTCTGACAGATAGTTCAATTTGTCACAGAAGCTATTTCCCACTGTCTGAGTGCTGTAACAAGTCATACTACCTATAATCAACATTTTCTCCATGGCTTTAATCATATACATATTACTTGAGTACAATGGTTTGCCTGTCTCTGGATCCCGTGACATAACCCCTTGTGGCATGAGGGCCATTGCAGCAAGAATCCTATCAAAAGATTCTCTTGTGTAACAGGTGCCCTTAACGCGCTCATTTCTTATGACTAACTCTGCATGAGATAGACTGCTTTTTTCTTCCATAATGCCTTTGAACAAACGATTCAACTTTCCTAATGTGTCCTCAGGCATATCGGTTAGAATCACGGCTTCTGCTTCTGTTGGTACATTGTTAAAATCTTCTGAAGCTTGAATGGACATCAGGGTAACCTGACTTTTAACCTCTGTCAACAATCTACCAAGTATGACAATCGCATTATCCCGTTCTGGTCCATCTTCAAAAGACCCTCTACCGCTGTCAAGTCCTCTTACGTGGACTTTAAATGTTTCACCTGCGTATAAGATGTCTTTTTGGATCGGCATTTCAAACCAGCTGTTCATAACGCCACTACGGCCTCTAATGACAACACTTTCAGAAGTGTTCTCAAGATGAATAATCCGACTGCTTTTAAACATTTCAGGTGCCAACAGTCTCGTCTGAGATGTACCCATATTGCCATCACTGATAAAGACCAGTTCCATTGCAGGGTGATGGATTGAATGATCGCGTAATAAAGCCATCATCATGGCAATTCCCATGCCATCATCTGCACCAATTGGTATGCCATCTGCCATCATCTGACCATCCTGAATGGATAGCAGTTCTCCTTCTGCTTCATATTCATGTTCTGACGTCATTGACAGGTCCTCAAGCATATCCAAATGGCACCGAATCATCACCGGCGCTTCTTGCTCACGTCCAATGCTTGCTGGCACCCATACAACCACATTGTTGTACTCATCCTTTTCAGCTCTTAACCCATGTTCAATTGCCTCTCCATAAATGAATTCAGCAATCCTTGGTGCCGCGTCCATGCCTCTTCTGATTCTAAGTATTTCTTCAAAAAGATGCCATACAGGTGCTGGCTCAAGGTGATTCATCCTCATAAAGCATCGCTCCTTTCAGCCCTTGATCATATTCAGTTTTATGCCTTTGAAGTCTAGTGATGAGAATGTAAGAGTAGCTATGAAATAGCCTATATGCTGAAATTATGTCTACTTTAATTATACGTCTGATGAGGTGATATTACAAATAGACGTTGAGAGTATTTGACCGCTTCCTCCATCTACGCCGTTCAGACATCTCCTATGGGTAGACCATTTTATTTACAAACATGTTACTCAATTGTCTACTTTATTTTTTATAGTTCTGAGGTGCCGGTGCCTTCACGACAATCAGTTCTAATGCCTCTACATCACTATTACCTACGTTCATCTTAGTATTATATGGGATATCCAGTAATGATCCTTTATCATAACTATGTGGCTCTTGATTGTTCAACTGGATTGTCAGTTTTCCACGAATCACATTCATATACACATTTGAATTTGAATAGTGCTCCGGCAGACCTTCGTCTTTTCCGAATACCATATGAATGTAATTGACATTCTCATCCATAATTAGCTTTTCCACCACTTTTTCATCCGAGGTGCTGTATTTGTATACTTTTTCTATCATTGTTTATTGCCTCACTTTCATAGATTGACATATCCATAGCGCCTACGCTAATTATACTTTATTGAATTCAAAATAAGTTACATTCGTAACACTATTTTGAATTTGTTTATATTATGATAAGAGCGTCAAAAGGTCTTCAAAAATACTGAAGACCACTTGAACATTGAAAATTTAATACAGTTTTTGTCATTTGCATCACACAGCGATTTTTTCCCTGTATACAGAGGTATCTTACTCCCGAAATTTAGCTGAATGCTGGATTTTTAACATACGAACCCAAGCCACTATTATATTTTAGTAGCTTCTTAATTTTCACAGTACCCACCTTTATCCCGAAGTGCAATCGGTTTCGAAGTTTGCCACTTACCAGCATTGCATCTACATTATATTTACTTCGTAGAACTGACGGCAGTGTTTCAACACCGTTTCGTATGCAGGCATACTCTTTGAATACTTTTGTCTTCATATACCGCATTTGCTTGGCATTGGCAGCACTTTACCAGGACAGAACTTTTGGTTTTTTGGTTTTGTAAAACTTTGGTTTGCACTGATCTTTGGAAGGACAGATGTTGCATATATGTCCTTTTTGTGTTTTCCTTCCCAAATCTTATTTCCATGTGTTATGACTATGTCACTTGACTGGCCTGAAGAAAAATGTTACCCATGTAACTAATCCAACAAAATGTAATTATTTTCAATGGTGATCTGGTCAATTATATTGGCATCGTATTAAGTGGTACGCTCGCCATTAAAGGGATGCCCTTCAAGATTGTTTCTAAAGAATATCTCGTAAATGAATATCCAAGAAAAAGACCGGAGCTGATCAGTATCGATTAGCTCCGGTCTTTTTTGTTATATAAGTATTATGAATACCACAAAAGTAAGGCTTCTTATCTACCATTTGGCCCAAGCCCTTCTAAGATGGTCGGCAATGCTTTATCGATTCTTAATCGCCTTGTCTCTGACTTCTTGGCTTTATTGAAATGAAAGATGTATGCCTTTTGTCGTCCTGGTGTCAATGCCCTGAAGGCATTTTCATAAACATTGTCTTCCTCAAAGCGTTCGAGAAGTTCAGTCGGCATTTCCAAGGTCTCGATCTTTGTAGATTCAAGCTTTGTGCCTTTCTCTTCTAAAATCATAGCGATATGGATATACCTTTGTATAATCTCTTGCTGTTCCTTTAAGGTCTCGAGATTATTGAAACGTAGCTGGCGCTGACTTGCTGATTCTCCTACCGGTATCAGTAATTGATGTGGGTCATCCATCAGTACGCCTTTTACAAATAAGATTGCGTAGTACTCTTTAAAGTCTTGGATAATGGCTACATTATGATTTTTATGCATATAACAAGGATGACGCCATTTGACCGTTTCCTCCATACCACTATCTAGAAGGATTTCTCGCAATAAGGCCATCTCATCCTGCCATTTTTTTGCACTTCTTATAAAGCCATCAACAGCAGATGTTTTCTTAGGCTCGTTCATACAATATCCTCTTTCATCAGAAAATAAAAATTCACCATCAAGATTCCAGTATCCTATGCCTTCATATTGGTTGATTTTATTTCCTGAAGAACGTTTTGCAGTCTTTCTTGGTCTCTATATTGTAATCAATCATTTTAGCCAATAAGTCATAATTGACTTCGTCTGTCCATTTGATTTTTGCCAGTCCCTTTGTCCGTTCATAACCCGCCTTCTCAATATCCTCTGAAAAAATGTTGATCACGGCCTCTTCAGGTGTGAAAGACATGTGATGCTTTGCCATACTGAACCCGATGATAAAAGTACCGTGATCTATGAACATCGGTTGATTCCATTTTATTTCACTCGTTAAGCTTGGATAAGTTTCACTTATCCAATTGAAGATTTCTACCATTCGTGAACGTTGCTCTGGAACCTCGATTTTATCCAAATAGCCTTCGATTGTTTTCTTATCGCTCATTTTATGCCTCCCGTCCGATACACAAATGATAATTCTTATCACTTTTCATTATGGACCACATCATTTATGTATGCAAGAGGCAGTTCTTATGGAAATGTTAAACTATTTCGCGGCCTTCTATGTACCCCCTATATCCTTGAGGTTCTAATTGAAATTAACACCTTCATCCTTCGTACCGCTTCAAGATGTTCATCCATCATCACCTCAAAAATTTGAGTATATCTTTTTGAAACTGTAAATCTTTAATTATACTTAGGTGTGTGCAACCAACCAGTATGGTGAGGATGACTGAATAGTCACAGTTAATAACAGATTAACCAAATTCAATTTCACCAAACAAACTTCTTTCATTTACTGTCGTTTCTGATGCAATCTGATGCATAAGAAATATCTTAGACATTTCCACCCATTTTGCACATGCATGGGCCATATCATGACGAAAAGGTTCAAGAAGATGCCGTCCCAGTGAAAAGCCATGATCCCCATATTCAAACATATGTAGTTCATAAGGCCGCTTATGCTTTTGAAGTTCACGAGCGAGTTCAAGGGAGTTCAGCGCTGTTACCATGCCATCATCAATGGCAGCTGCAATAAATATTGGTACGGTCTGATCGGATACCTGTTTTGATGGGCTGTATTCGATCAATTGTTCTTGGGTTGGTTCCTCAGCACCAAACACAGGAACATTTATCCCTGGTCCCAGAATCTGTTTACTGTCATTCTCTCTCATCTTTTCTTGGATAATATAATCGGCTACAGGATATATCAAAATGGCTGATAACGGTTTGAACACTTCCTTCGGCATATTAAAGTGATTACTAAACAAAGCCTTATGCCATGTTGTCGCATACATCCCACACAAATGACCGCCTGCCGAAAAACCAATTAAAGATATTCTTTCAACGTCTACTTGCCATTCATCCGCATTTTCTCTAATAGTTAGGATTGCTTTTGCCAAATCTAATAACTGTGCTGGAAATAGCGTCTGTTCCTTCGTCGCATACCTTGCAACACTATATTCAAGTACAAAGGCCTGATAGCCATCCGCGGCATAGGTCATTGCAACTTGGTCACCTTCGTTACCATGCCTTGGGCACATTTGGTAAGCACCACCAGGACATACAATCATTGCCGGTCTTTTCACAGGATTAGGAATAAACTCATCCGGTAAAGCAATAAAAGTTGTTAAGGTCACATCACTTCGAGTTTCCCACAATTCAATCGTTTTTATAAGCATTGTTTTCTCCTATATTTGTTATTATTTGAATTAGTCATTTATATAATAGTCAATAATAGCAGGATTTTCTTGTATAATCATGGTATAATTCCGACATTATGTGTTGTTGATTTGAACTTAAAGTTATTAATTCAAGAGGAATAATTATGTCTGATACACAAGTTTTATTTAAAGATATGAGACTTCATATCAATAAGCTTCATCAATATTTTCCAGAATCCATGCATTCATTTATAGATACCTATAATTATTTATGTAAACATACAGAAATAATTTCAGGACAATATATGTTGCCAAACTTCATGGACTGGGACTTGTTGAACGATCAAGATCTGTGTTCACTCATAGATCAAATCCCAATCTTACCCGAAAAAATACTGCCAACAACGCAGCTTGAAGATAACGGACAACCGTTGCTCTTTATTCCTTTTAATGACAAATATTTCATCTCACGTGAACTGCCTTATACCAATACAGAAGTGTATATTGATGACTGTTTTGTTCTGACCTATGTCTATCAAGGTTCTTGTACCGTTGTAATTGATGGCAGAAGACACGATATGAATGCCGGTGAGTTATGTCTATTATCACCTCGTGTTCCTAGGTCAAGGTCACTGACAGAAACGGATGTCATTCTATCGATTTTTATTGAAAAAGATACGTTTAACAAGACATTCCTTAAAATGTTACAAGGCAATCATAATCTTACAGAATTTTTTCAACGTACTTTATTGCACTCTGAAAAAGGACATGCATTTTTCATGCTACCCCTTAACACAGAATCAAAACAGGTTTTTCAGCATATGTTTCAAGAAACTGTTCACACAGACCATTATTCTCAAAATATGTTTCTTAATTATTTAGAAATCCTGTTCACGTTAATTATCAGGAGCCACGGTGACACCTACACCTATTATTCACAAAAACCTGCCAGTAAAGCCATTATAATGCTCCCTCATATTCTTCAATATATTAGCGATCACTATAAGACTGTATCACTTCAAGCTCTTGCTGATACGTTTCATTATGAACGAAGCTACTTAAGTAAATTAATTCATCAAAACACTGGCAAAACCTTCTCCACAATTCTGAATGAAATTAAGATCAATCATGCCATTGACTATTTAACTCATACGGAACTTGGTTTTAGTATCATTTCAGAAATGGTAGGCTATAATAGCGCTGATCATTTTTCAAGAGTATTTAAGCAGTATATGGGGATGTCACCAAGAGAATATCATAAAAAACACTAGTTATTGAATAAGAAAGCCCGCGGAATCGGCAACATTTCCAATCCAACGGGCTCCTGTATGGTGAAATAAAATTATACTCTAACTTTTAACTTTTCTATATCTTTCTTGCTGCTATTGGATTTGTCTGGAATATTCATCTCAACCAGACCTGCTTCAAGGGCTGTAAGCAAATAATTTTTTCTGAATGTGGGTCTGTGCTTCAAATCCAGCAATTTCATAAGCTCATTCTCAGCTAATGTCTCTTCACCAATTACATTCTAAAGTTTATCCACTTGTTCGGTCACTTGTACGTCAACTTGTTCGGTACCCACAATTTCATATAATACATCGCGGATTGCTTCATGGGCCGGCCTTTAAATCGGTAGTGATCTTTTAACGAAATGTCCTACAAATTTCAAATTGTAGGGCTTGTTTATTACTCAAAGCAGACTGAAATCTATCTAAACCACAAGTAAAATATCAAGAACTTGCTTGTCGATTGTAAATTCCCGAACTAAGTCCAAACGCAATACCCATTGCAATAGAACTGATAATTCTATCGTAAAAATTAATTAATTCTGCATTATAATTATACGTTGTTTCTAAAGTACTACAATAATCACCGACCTCCATACCACTATCTAGAAGGGTTTCCTGCAATAAGGCCATCTCATCCTACCATTTTTTTGCACTTCTTATAAAGCCATCAACAGCCGATGTTTTCTTATCGCTCATTTTATGCCTCCCGTTCGACACACACAATTGATAATCCTTATCACATTTCATTATGGACCACATCATATATGTATGCAAGAGGCAGTTCTTAGGGAAATGTCAAACTATTTCGCGGCCTTCTATGTACCCCCTATACCCTTGAGGTTCCATTTGGAACTTAACACCTTCATCCTTCCACTGGAAGCCGTAGAGTTTGGGATCATATTTCTCAACCGCTTGCCTTAAGGCCATTATTGCTTGTTCAAATATTTCGTCATCATAAGGTTCACCTTGAAATACCATCATTCTTGTGTCTGGTAGGTCAATCATTTCGAAGCCTTCCGGTACAAGGCCCGAATAATCCAGCGGTACTTCAACCCCTTGTACATATTCCGAGGTGTCTTTTGTTCTTAATGATCTGGGCAGCCACAGCCCCATAGGTTCCCCTAAAGCTTCTTTTATACTCGTTAAGATGCCCCAGACTTCACACCCTACTTCCTCGCAGTAAGAAAAATACTCATCCGCTTTAATCCCTCTTTTCAATATGAGCTTTCTTGCTGGTTTTTCAACGACCTGACTAAATACGACCATTGTTTCTTTTGCCATATCCTTCACTCCTTCCTGATTGGACTTATACGATTCTATCACCGGATAAGCTGTGAATAATCCAATAGGCGGTGTCTCTTTCATATATTGCTTCGGGCTTATACCAAAGTTCTTACTGAATGCACGAGTGAAACCTTCATGGGAATCAAAGACGAAATCAAAAGCCACATCGAGAATCTTCACGCCTCCATCACGTAGCACTAGAGCTGACTCTGATAAGCGAAGAAGTCGAATATATTCGAAAGGTGTTTTACCAGTCATTTCCTTAAACAACTTAGCCGAGTACCACGGAGAATAACCAGCAACCTTAGACAATTGCGTCAGAGCAATCTGTTCTTTCAAATGATCTTCAATATATTGTTGCATCCTTCGTACCGCTTCAAGATGTTCATCCATCATCGCCTCACCACCTGATTCAATTATACATCAGTCGCGCATAATATTCTTGACTTGTGTTGCGAACTATTAATCCACTAAATCATTCTGAAATTTCGAAAGATGCTCATAGGGAAGGATCTGTCTTCCCCTATAGAGACCACAACCATCATTGATTAGGGAATTGTCCATAGCTGTGAACATATTAACGTCCAGTTCTGACAGGGCTAGATTTTGCAGTAGAATACCTCTTTCATAGGCATCGTCAAAATAACTGTTTTCACCTTTTGGAATGGCATCCCTTCTGGCTCTTTGTCTTTCCTGCTGTTTTTTGTAACCAAAGTGATTGGCAGAACCAATCTCAGCAAGGTCATCCATCTCTTTCGTCCGAAGCTGTACTTCTATGTAACAACGAGCGATACTGTCATAAAAAGTTATATGCAAAGAACGGTAATCGTTGTTCTTCGTGTTAGCAACATAATCCTTGTAATAAGGACTTACCCGCTCTTTCAATAATGGCGACTTCCCTTCTGCCGGCAACGAAGACAGCTCTGCCGTAAAGCCTCTTTCCTCAAGAAAATCCGGTAGTTTGTTGGCAATATCATAGAGGTACTTTAATTCCTCTTCTGTAATGTTCTGACCTTCTTCTAAGTTGCATTTCGGAAGAGAAATCACAATTCTATAGGCAATTAAGTCACGAAAACAACTTAAACTGTTTTTCAGCTCTGGAACAGATGGATATCTGCCATGCTCGGTATAATAGTCGTAAATATATTCAACGATGTAACCATTGAACTTGGCTTCCGCACGAATCAATGATTTGATACGTCCCTTAAAGGTAAAGGCAAGAAAGGGGTATTCATTTGCCATAAGATTGTAGAATTCCCTGATTCTCTGTGATTGGGAACTTAAGAAATTATTGTGCTGTAACAGCTCTGCAATCTGAATCAAAAAGTTGCAGTGAACAAGTTCAATCTGATTGTCCGTTTCTTTTGCGGATTGCTTCAAATCCTCCGCATATCTATGCAGTATTTTCAGGACAGTATCCCCTGAATACAAATAATCGTTTAATTTAATCATCGGCGTTCCTTTCTAATTGCTAATTGTGTCATTCTCACATATTGGGTTTAGTAAGACATGAACTGTTACACCCATAAACCAAAATATGCTCTATTTATACTCTCACAAATAAGTCTTCCCTATATTGTACAATATTTTTATGAAATTCTCATCCGATTTTAAAACCGCATTTCCCTTACTATATTTACACATTTGTGTCTTTCATGTATAATAAACAAAAAACAACACTGATTCTCATTATCAAGGAGGTTCATATGAATACATTAATTTGTCCAATATCCAAAGAAAGATCCAATAAAGCCGTCATACGTTTTAGTGCGGTACTCGTTTCTTTTACCGTCCTATTTTACATAATATCCGGCAACCCATTATTATTGCTTTTCTTAACCGCTGACTTTGCTCTACGTGGTTTTACAAACGTCAAATTCAGCCCAATCAGCAAAGCAGGCTCCGTATTATCAAAAACCTTCAAAGCCAAAGCAGAGTTTGTCGACAAAGCTCCAAAAATATTCGCAGCCCGCGTAGGATTTGTCTTCTCTATAACAGCACTAATACTGCACTTCATTAGCCCAATAGCAGCCATCAGCGTACTGGCAATCCTAATCACCTGTGCCCTAATGGAAGCCGTACTAGACTTCTGCGTAGGTTGTGTGGTCTATACCTACATCGTACTTCCCCTCCAAAAATAAACCCAAGAAAGCCTCGATTACCATTAATTATAAGCGGTGATCGAGGCTTTTTTTCTCTGCGAAGGAGGCTTGTCCGATACTTCGCCATCTTCCCCATCCGAAACTGAGCCATCACTGAGGGTGGGTGTTCATCACGAAACGAGTTAGACTGCGAAGCAGGCTTGTCTGAGGCTTCGCCATCTTCCCCACCCGAAACAGAGCCATCACTGAGGGTGGGTGTTCGTCACGAAACGAGTTAGACTGCAAAGCAGGCTTGTCTGAGGCTTCGTATGAATACCCACCCTCAGTGATGGCGACCTAAGCCCAACAAACTAAAGAGGCACCACCAAAGCCGTAACACTCATAATAACAACCGCCATCACAGTCCCAAGCACAAGCACATTATTCGTCACATAAGTATTCTCCTTAGAACTATAAGCACCAATAAAAATACCCGACATATAAGGTGGCGATAACACCATAAACGTAAAGAACGCCATATTATAGAGGGGTGTCACATCACCAACGATTCTGTCAATCACCAAGTACTTAAGCAAGTAACAAGTCGGAATCAACACAATGTAACGAATCAAAAGCAATTTGACCGCCGGTCTGACAAATGCCTTTTCCAACTTGATGCCATAACCGACGACGATAAAGATCAAAGGTGTCGTTACACCACCTAAGGATGTTAAGGTCAGCCCAATCCCTTTGACCAATACGTTGGTCTCAAACAAAGAATTCAATCCCCCAAGATTGACCGCCACCCCAGCAATGATTGAGATAATCACCGGAGATCGTAAGAAGCCGATGATGGTATCCCTACCAAATGATTGATTTGTAAAATTCTTTCTCAACAATGTCAGGTATACAAACCAGACGAAAGATTCATGCCCAACCCCGAAAATGGATATGACACCGATATTCTCCATGCCATACACAGCGGCATACAAAGGTATTCCTAGAACGCCGAAAGCCATCCCTGTCACCATGAAAGGCACCAGTTCACGATATTCACCGACAAACCTGCTTATGACTCTTCCTACGCCATAGACGAACCACATCATCATAAAGAAGGCTAACGTCGTGAAGAGTTGTTCTTTCTTAAGGTCCATATCCTTAAAGGTCATGAACAATACAGCCGGTAATGCCAGTTGAATAATCCCTGTCTTGATTTTGCCCATTTCACTATCGTTCGCCCATTGATTCCTTTGAATTAGATATCCAAGGGTCACCAATAGGATAATCGGTATGATCTTCGGCATCGCTTCTGATATCATGTCTTATCTCCCATTGTCATATACTTGCGTTAACATGACACCATTTTATCAGAGTTACTTGACAGTGTATATGACTAAGACGTCTGGAAATATCAAATATTTCACCTGAAAGCCCATTCTCCCCTCAAAAATGAGCTGTAGATGTTATACCGCTACTTTTCTTGTCTTAGTGCCAATCAAAGGAACAGGTATATACGCCGTTCTAATACCTGTCGTTAATGTCACTTCGTGTTCTCCCTCACCTAGACCGCCGTCCTTAAGCACACGAACAATTGCCTCTTCGCCGTACTCCCACTTATAACTGACCACAGTCTTCAGTTCCTCAACAGTAAAAAACTCGGTACCATCAGGACTGAATAATATTGTCTCTTGGGGTATCTTCTCTCCATCAACGGCAACTTCCACACAGTGGATCATTGAGCATGGAACACCTCTATAGTAGGTGATTCTGGTTTTCATCTCAAAACCAATTATGTTACCGTCTTTCTCATAATTCGTACAACTATCTTCTGAAAATACATAATTATCAAACATAATGACCTCCTATGCCAACGCTTCAATAAGCTTCTTCAATTGATTCTGATGTCTGATGACTTGCTGCTTCTCCACAATTTCTTCACCGTCAAGGGCAAACCTATTGCCTTCATATTCTGTTGAAACATAACCGTCATAATCTTTTTCATCCAGATACGCAATCAACTCTTCATAAGGTATGGCATATTCCTCTTCAGCTTCTGTCATCTCATAGATTTTTCCATGAATATGTTTCACATATGGCATATGTTCATCGAGAATGGAGAACGGACTAGCCTCGTATCCAGTCGAGAATATACTATAAAGTACATCCGACTCTCCTCTAACCAAAGCCGCCAAGTCTTTTGGCAGTGGCATTTGATCATGCCAATTGCCTTTCTCTTTTTCCTGATCGAAATACTGCTTCGGATCAATGCCCTGTTCAAAGATGTTATCGATATAAGCAACCACTTCATCATTGGTTCCCTGTGCTCTAAAAAACTCTTTTGATACCCTTGGGTGTCTTCTACAGAATATACCTGCATCAACGGTTAAACCTAGATATGGTGAAGCGGTTTTACGGATAACCTCAACAAACCGATCAGTAAAAGGTGTTCCAAAACTCATACCTGCATGGATTTCCATGGTCATGCAGACATCATACTCCCTAGCATATGGCAGTGCCGGCTCTATGATCTCTGTTGGCGTATTGGACACCAGACGAATCATCTTGAATCCGAGACGATTGGCAAGTTTGATCTCATCAATCAGAAGCTGCAGGTTCTCTTTTGCCGTCAAAGTTCTGTTGTCATAAAGACACGTATTGATGAAGACATCATTACAAACCAGTGTCGGTTGGTACTCTGCTACCAGTGCATCCCACTTCTTAAGCATCTCCTGGTCAGGATGTGGTGCTTTCTTGATCAGCTGGTCACTGATCAGCTCCAAACCTGTATCTTGTTCCTTTAAAAATATAAACATGTCTTCAAGGCTCATATAACCCCTTGCATACTGATCCTGTAAGCTGTACATACTGACAGATCTTTTTATTTTACTCATTGTCTTCTCCTTATATTCAAATGATAAATTGTCGTAGATATTTCGTACTTAGTTCAACCGCCTTCTTGCACGCATCAAGAGAACCTTCAAAAGCTTTGTCCTCAACTTCAATACAAACGAAGCTATCATAGCCGATATCTGTCAAAGCTGAAACATATTTACCCCAGTCCACATCCCCTAAACCTGGTAGCTTCGGTGACATATAAGCCAATGGGTATGCCATAATACCAACATCATTCAAACGTTCTTCATAGAGTTTAATATCCTTGCAATGAACATGGAATATTTTATCTTTGAATTCATAGAGAGGCTTGATGTAATCAATCTGCTGCCAAATGAAATGGGACGGATCATAATTGATACCAATAGCATCACTGTCAAGAATGTCAAAGACTTTGCGCCAATTTGACGGTGACGTCATGATATTCTGACCACCAGGCCATTCATCCTGACTGAAAAGCATCGGACAGTTTTCTATAGCGATTTTCACGCCTAGTTCTTCTGCGTACTTGACAATTGGCTTCCAGACTTTTTCAACGTCCATTAACGTATCTTCTACGGTCTTCTTGGAATCACGTCCAATGAAAGTTGTAATCATGTTTATACCAAACAACTTGGAAGCATCCATTAGTTTGTATAGATGATCCACTGCCACCTGACTTTTTTCCTCATCTGCATCAAGAGCATTTGGATAGTAAGCCAGTGAAGATATGGCTACTCCCTTTTCTTTACAGTAGTTCAGTACATAATCAACATACTCTTGCTTCAAATCACTAACATCCAAGTGAGTGACACCTGCATAACGTCGCGCCGCTTTCCCTACAGGCCAACAGCACAATTCTACGCATTCAAGGCCATTCTCGGCCAGATTGTCAATCACTTCTTCAAAGGTCATATCGCCATAAATGGCACTGACAATTCCTAATTTCATTTTATAATCTCCTTCAGTCTAGAATAAGACGTTAAGAGGAATGGCCTCTCAACGCCTTTCTATGCTTCTTATGAATGATGCTTATTTGCTTTGCTGTTTTTTGCCATTAACCTTTGTCTGATCTCAGCGTTTTTCTCACTATTAAGTGGATACATGAACAGTGGAATCAACGCTACCAAGTACAAAATTGCAGGCAATAAGTTCGATGCTACATTAATACCTGTCATAGCTTCTTGTGTCTGTTCTGCATGAGCCACATAGCCAAAGGCGCCCATAATAATGAGTCCGACGGATACACCAAAGGCACTACCAAACTTTGTTGCAAGGCTGACAACCGCATAGGATGAACCATCCGCTCTAATGCCTGTTTTGTCTTCTGCATAGTCAATTGCCTCCGGAACACTTGCCATAAGAAGCGGTGCAGGGAAACCGAACACACCGTAACCTGCAGTGAAGGCAATCAACAATGGAATATTCGTTGGATCCACAAAGTAGACACCAGCAAGGCAGATTGCTGAACCGACAAATCCAATGACGATCATCTTCTTACGTCCAACTTTTTCTGCAAAGTTCTTAGTCACAAGAATGGATGCCGCCGTTACAAGTGGTGGTAACATCATCAACAAACTAATCAAATCAAAACGGTGAATAATATAGATGTAATAGTAGATAACGATACCCATTCTTCCAAAGAAGCCAGTCATGATAAACAACATGATTGCAAACAGACACATCAATGGTTTGTTGGTAAATATGACTTTGATGCTTTCTCTCAACTGAACTTTCTCAGCGCCTGCAACCGGTTGAACCACTTCTTTTGACTTAAAGAACAACAACCAGAACATTGGCAACGCCAAAGCTGAGAACAAAATTGCAACCATGAAGAATCCATGAGCATTATATGACCGTCCGTCCCCAACACCACTAAAGTGGAGCAATAGCGGCATTGAAACAACATTCAGCACAACAGCCCCAACGTTTGTCCCTATCATTCTCCATGCATTGAGATCTGTGCGCTCCTGTGGATCATAAGTCATAACCATACTCAATGAACCATAACTTAAGTTAACAACCGTGTATAACATCCCTAACAGAATGTAGGTTATCGTTACCCATACAACTTTGGCAGTCATGTTCTCTGCACTTGGTGTAATGAAACATAGTACGTTCAAAATCGCCAGAACAGGTGCTCCGTACAGAATGTATGGTCTGAATCGACCCATCTTGTTTCTGGTACGTTCGGCAATGGCACCGAACATTGGATCATTGACACCATCCCAGATTCTGGCGCCGAGAATAATGGTACTGGCAATCGCCGGTGTCACACCGACGATGTCCGTATAGAACACGGTCAAATAAGTACCAACAAATGTCCAAATCAGCTGACTTGCCAAGTCTCCCATGCCATAAACAATCTTTGCAAATAAAGTGATGTCTTTCTTACCGGTATTCCCCAATACAGTATTTTCCATAATTCATCTCCTCATAATCATCAGATAGGATTATTTAAGCTTACATAACACTCAAAGATTCAATATTTTCTTTTCAAGAGCAATCTGCTTCATAAGCATCTCATAGCCGTCGTTAAGAGCCACGTCCTCATACTCTGAGATGATATAGCCTTCAAAATCGGATGCTTGTATGATTGGTAAAACTTCCTCATAAGGTATACTTGCCTCAGAACCGTCTTCATTGATCCAGTGGAATTTTGAGTGGAACTCAAAACTATACGGAATAATGTCCTTCAGACCTTTAAGATCCGGTTCTTTTGTAAACTGTACGAAACCATACATGCCTTGCAGAGCGCCATATACAGGACCAGCAGCACCGTCCTCTTGAAGTTTTTGCCTTGCCTCCTCCAATGGGACATTGTCATATCGTAACTGGGCGGCCAATTCTAAATGCTCTTCACTGGCGCCAGCAGCCAAGGCCTGATCCCAATATGGGCGGTTTGGCTTTGTTGCAAAGCATCCGAAATCTGGTACAAAACCAAGATGTTTAGAACCCGTTTCCTGAATCACCTTCACATATGCCTGAATCTTAGGCGAACTTGGCGTCTCAGGATTATGAATTTCTATACCGACTTTCACATCGAACATCTCAGCGTAAGGTGCTAATTTGACAAAGGCTTCTGGAGACAGCATATATTGAGAACGCATTACTTTACATCCCAATTTGTAGGCGGCTCTAAGATCAATAATCGCATCTGCCAACATTTCGTCATCGGTCAAATCCCTATCGAACCTCTTACCTCTGTCGTTGTTAGCACCGTATCCCACTGGACCGATGCCGTACTTGTACTTCATTTCTGAGACAAATGTCATAAATTCATCGCTGACATATGGGTAAGACGGAATCATCTGTGAACCGACAATCTCATAGCCTTCTGCACCACATTCTGCTGCTTTTCTTATACAATCTTCCAAGGAATAATCACCTCGGGCATATTCAGAGCCAAAGCTAAAGAGCGTGGCACCTAATTTTATCTCTGCCATGATATTCCTCCTTCTAAGATACAACCGGCAATGAAGTGATCTTCACTTCATCACCACTATCCAGTGGCATGTACATATGGTTAGGTCCGATTGCCATATAAGGTATACGTAGTATAAGGTCAAACTTCAAGGTATGCTCACCTACTGTTAAACCACCTGGCAAAAGTACCGATATTGTTGCTGGAGTCACCTGCTGCCAGAACTCCGTATAAGCTTCTTTCACTTGATAAATCGGCAATTCCTTGCCATTGATTCTAAAAGAAACTGCTTCCTGAGGAACTATGTTGCCATCTATCGATACTTCTAATTTGTCGATATCTGATAGATAGTGCCCCCTATAATACCCAAGCTGAACATCAAATTCAAAGCCATTCTTCTGACCGTTAATCAACAAGTCTTTGAATGATGCCTTCTTAATGACATCCGCAAATGTCATTCTCATGGAGAAACCCATTTGATCACCTCATTTATTAAAATTTTTTCTCTGTACCATCAGCTGCTGCTTTGTAGATTGCGTCAAGGATTTTTGTTACCACAAAAGCCTGCTCCGGTTTCACCAAAGGATCCTTATCACCCGCAACGGCATCCAACCATTGATCTGCTTCAAGGGTCTCAGGAGCGCTGGCACCACCTTCAAAGTAGGCGATGTTGCCCGTTGCTGAGTTACGTTCTTCCATGAGCATGCCATTTTTACCTGTATTGTAAATAAGCTCGTTGTTTCTGTAACTCATACCTGCATTGATCTGCGCACCGGATTTAGTACCACAAAGGGTTGTCGCTGCTTCTTTAGACTCAAGAACATTAAGCGCCCATGATGCTTCAAGGAAAATAGATGCGCCGTCTTTCATCTTGATATAACCAAAGGCTGAATCTTCCACTTCATAAGTCTTTGGATCCCATGGTCCGAACATATTGCCATCGGTTGCTTGCTCAAGCTGACCCAACTTCTCGTAAACAGAACCCGTCACGGACTCTGGTTCGTAGTTGTCCATCATCCAAAGTGTGATATCAAGGGCGTGAGTCCCGATATCAATGAGTGGACCGCCACCTTGTTGTGACTTGTCAGGGAACACACCCCAAGTTGGTACTGCACGTCTTCTTACCGCATGGGCTTTACCGAAGTATATTTCACCAAGAACCCCATTTTCACAGGATTTCTTAAGGGCTTGAACTTCCGGACGGAATCTGTTTTGATAACCGATCGTGAATTTCTTTCCTGATGCTTTCCAAGCTTCCATCATAGCTTCTGCCGCTTCAGTTGTATGGGCCATTGGCTTCTCGCAAAGTACGTTTTTACCCGCTTTGAATGCCGCAATAGTAATTGGGGCATGGGATACATTCGGCGTTAATACATGCACAATATCAATGCTCTCATCTTTAAGAAGATCGTTGTAGTCCGTGTATATTTTAGCATCTTCACTACCGAACTTTTCTGCCGCTGTCATTGCTCTTTCTTCAACGATATCGCAAAAAGCTACCAACTCACATTTTTCCTTGTGGAATGTCAGTGCTGGAAAGTGCTTCTGATTGGCAATACCACCACAACCGATGATCCCTATTTTTAATTTCTTCATACCTTAAAACCTCCGTCAATCTATTGTTGTCTCTGGGAATATGTTAATAATACGCCCATATACGACCCCTATCTTCATTGCTATTGCACAATAGACCACAAACTAATTGACAAAAATCATTCAGTTCAAGAAACCATACAAATACACATCAAAAAAAAACTGGCTATTTTTGACCTCACTATTCAAATAGAGGTACCCTTAGATTTTTTATCTATCGGACTCGGAGTGCGACCTTTATCATATGGACTCGATAAGAGTCGCTGGTGGAAACTATATGCACCCAAAGGAACCTGATACCAAACAAAAAAGAGCTGCCACTAATGCGACAGCCCCATCTATTAATAACCAACTCTATTCTTATATCACATCCGTAGGCGATATTTCTATCAGCGCAATCTCGTTGGCCGTTAAAGGTATTTCAAAATTAAGAAAGTCAAACTCCGCCTCTGCCTGTCTGATACTAACTTTAGGTGTTGATACCCTTTCCAAATAAGAGGTTTCTTCTTTCTTCAGATCTTTCACGCACCCCCACCTGATCCATTCATCAAGAACGCTGCCATACTCTGGACTCAATGCTCTCGTTTTGATCTCATAGTGCCCGGGCTCGATATTGACAAATTTTATTTTGATTTCCTTATCACTTCGATCAACAAAAATCTTATTAAAGTCATCTGTGGTAATATATTCTTCATCCTTGAGATGATAGAAATGACCCAACGTCTTCATATTGTGACAGATCATGGTGTATGAGCCATCATTATCCCCTGTAATGACATAGTCGTCGCCTTGATCAATCAAATATTTCTTTAATCTCTTCAAAAAATTAAACGCATAAAACGCAGGTTTTCTAATGGTATCTTTCGAGATCAAACCCGTACCACCATAAAGTACTGCCTTTGAATCAAAATATTCAGAAAAGGCATCTGACCCCAGCCAATAAGCAGAAATATCCACATGCCCGATACTTCTTATAATATTGCTCAGTATCATCGCCCCTTTGTAGCAACTATCATTAATTAGATTCCTATTGGATACGGTCATATTCCATTCCGTCACATACAGTTTTTTTACAGGGTAATCGATGCTCTTAGCCAAAGCTCTCAAGTCGTCTGCCCGTTCTCCAATGAAATTCTCAGCAGAGGTTCGCTCAGACTCAATATTGTATGGGTATGCCGAAAGGGATAAGAAATCTGGTACAAATCCCAATGTCTTCCATTCTTTCAAATTCTTCAATAGCTCTACATCATCCATGGTTACTGCAAATTCGACGCCACCAACCTTGACATTCGGTATCATTGCTTTAATACGATTGTAAGTCGTCACAAACCACTCGTAACGATTGCCTAGAGCCATCCAGTCATCGTAATTCTGGTCCCAATGGTGTGGCTTCCATAGCTCAAAGATCCAACTGCATACTTCTTCCCTTCCATAATGCCGAAGGATATGCTTTAAGAACGCATCCAGTATTTTCAACCAACTCTCAACATCACCAAAGGCTGACACATCGTGGACGTCCATATCGATCATCTTAGTAGTGACGTTTTTCAACAGGATTTTAGGCTTCTGTCCAAGGTTAATAAACGGCTTGATTTTATTTGCCAACATGAACTGCAACACTTCATCCAATCGATCGAAGTTGTAACTTTCTTCTTCTATCATCAAGTTCATATCATAGGAAAAGATGTTCCAAATCCTGACATAAGAGAAATTCAACTCATCTTTCAACAAGGTGATGTGCCGTTGCATCTTCGCTGTAGAGAGATCTTGGGCTGAGCCACCATTGATTATGGTCATCCATGATTTCTCATAGGGCTTTGAAGTCTTCACATCTGCGATGATGTACTGAGAACTTTTCACCTGATCCACCTTATCGCCTGAAGCCTCAAGATATTGGCTAATGCGGTATCGGATTGCCTCTTTGTCTTCCAGACTCGTCGGATCCGATGACTTGTTTTTCATTTCTTTCTTATAGTTCGACGGTGACTTATGATAATTCTCTTTAAAAACTCTATTGAACTTGTTCACATTTGAAAAGCCATTATCAAGGGCGACTCGAACAATGGACTTATCTGTATACAACAAATCTTCTACGGCATGGTACAACCTAATATTGTCTAAGTACTTACCAAAATTCATGCCAAGTTCTTTTTTGATGAACCTTGATAGATATGCATTAGAAAGGTATAAACGATCTGCAAGTTCTTGTAAGGTGATTGGATTCTGATAGTTCCCTTGAAGATACCCAAGAATCTCTTTTAGACGCTCATCATACTTGCTCTTGTCATTTTGAAAACGGACATCTTGGTAGCTGACTAGAAACTTTGTTGACAGTATATGTAAGAGTTGATACAGCAGCCCAAAGAGATTGTAATCTTGCTCACCTTTATGAGATAAGTTGTGTCTGAGTATTTTCTTTATGACTGATCTGAGTTCTGTATAATTTTCTCTGTTGTCCAACACCGAATTGCACCAAAAAACGAAATTGTTACTTTCAAGAACACTGCTTAATGTTTGAAAGGCTATTTTGAAATTGCATGCGAGTCCTTCTTCAATTACCCTAGTTCGAAACCTATTGGCGCTATTAACAAGAACAATATCCCCTTTTTTCATCACGAACGTATCCTGATCGATACTAATTTCCTGTTGTCCCTCCAATAAGTAAATCAAGATGATTTCTCTCATAATCGTTGTCTGTTCATCTCTCAGGAATTCCACATCGAATTTGACGCCTATATCTTTATCACTTTGCAGCATACACGACTCCTTCGTTCTTTCATTATTTTGAAATGAAACACCTTTCATGGAACACTTCATTTCAAAAAAAAGATAAGAGATTCAGACGCTCAGCGAATACTCTCATCCTTTATTATACACTGTCCCAGCCAATCTTACAGATACATTTAGTTATAACTGTCATTCCAATTACAACATTAAGTCCGTAAATTATCTAGATGATAAGAGCCTCAAAAGGTAGTTTCATAATGAATCTGCACAATATCCAACTCCACTTAACCTTTTGACGCTTTAGTCATCTTCACTATTCAAATAACACTGTTTTGCCTAATTTACTGGATTTCCAGCAATTTTCCATAATTGAAAGAACCCTTCTTACTTCTGGAATCTTGACGAGTAACGCTTCTTCTCCATTAAGGACCGCTGCAAAATTCTTATAAAAATCAACCCAATCCGTTTGTATCTCAGGAAGACTTTCTGTCACGATGCCTCCAGGTGGTACTGGCGCGAACTGTCTTGTTGGCCCTGCTTCCGTCTCAGTAATCTGAGGTGGCAGCTTCTCAAGCATCTTTCCAGTTCTTAGTACATGCCCATTGCATCCAAAGTCCTTAATAATCGCTGTTCCTTTATCCCCGGCCATAAGCCATCTTGGCTGATAATCCAAGATATATGTAGAAAGCTCGATATGGGCTGTAATGCCTGTATCTGTTTTCAAGATAATCTTGAAATAATCATCGACTTCTTCATGAAGTACACTCTTGATATCTGCAAAGATGGACTTGATCTTACATCCTGACATCATGAACAGCATTTGATCAATCAGGTGAACACCCCAGTCATAAATCATGCCACCACCGAACGCTTTGTAGATATGCCACTCGTGCATATAGCCATTGCCTGAGTGAAGCTTAGATTCAATGGTAAAGACATTCCCTAATGCTTGATCATCCAATAATTTCTTAATGGTCAGCATATCCCTATCCCAACGACGATTCTGATGTACTGTAAATAATACGCCTGCTTTGTTGCATGCCTCTTCCATTTTATCAAGCTGTGCCAAATTAAGGGCTACAGGTTTCTCAGAAATAACATGCTTGCCTGCTTCTGCCGCCTTTATACACATTTCCATATGAAGATGGTTTGGTACTGTCAATATCACTGTATTCACATTTTCATCCGCTAATAAAGCCTCAGCACTTGTGTACGTCACTAGCCCATCATTTTTAGCCTCTTCCAGTTTTTCTTCAACAATATCACACACTGCTGTAATCTCTACACCTGCTCTAGGAGCATTATTGGCATGCCATTTACCCATGCCACCAAATCCGATAATCCCTAATTGAACTTTCATGGTTATTCCTCTCGTATTTAAAGTCTGTCTAATGAACCTTATGATATGACAACAAAAATGCCAACGGGCAACATCATATATAATTCCATTCTTTTTTCTTTTGATGCTAAGCATTCCGTTTATATAAGTTTAGCAAACTCATATAGTGACGACTTCCTCAATCATGACGCCTATATGTCAATTATTTGATGTCTTTCCCCTTATTTGAATCCAAAGATAATTGCAAGTCAAAAATAGAATCGCTATTTTTGTCCTGTTTCCTTTATCATGCTTTAACTGTCGAACCACCTCCTTGACAATCAATTAACGAAGTTTTATAATGAATACATTCACCGAATCTATTCAGTTAAACTATTTGACTTGTTTTAAGGAGGACACTATGTATTTAACCGATCAACATGAGATGATCCGAAAGTTGGTTCGTAGCTTCGCAGAGAAAGAGCTAACCCACGATGTACTTGATGATATAGAAGAAAGTGGCGAATTCCCAAAAGATTTGCTGGAAAAGATGGGTAACCTTGGCTTTTATGGAACAAAGATTCCTACTCAATATGGTGGTTCTGGCGCTGACACCCGTAGCTACGTCATTATGATTGAAGAAATCTCAAGAAAAAGCGGTGTGGCCAGCCTCTATGCCAATTCACCAAACTCTTTGGGTGGTGGTCCACTACTCCTTTCTGGTACTGAAGAACAGATTGAAAAATACTTGAAACCTTTAATTAAAGGCGATCACATGATAGCCTTCGGCTTAACTGAGCCTGACGCAGGTTCCGATGCCGGAAGTATGAAGACAACCGCAGTAGAAGACGGTGATGACTATATTATCAATGGCCGTAAGACATTCATTACAATGGCGCCATTGTCTAAATACACCATCATATACGCTAAAACCGATGCCTCCAAAGGTGCACGCGGCATTACCGCTTTTATCGTCGACATGGATCTGCCTGGCGTCTCCTGCGGTAAGGCTGAGCATAAAATGGGGCTTAAAGGTTGTGCTACCAGTGATGTCATTCTTCAAAATGTACGGGTTCACAAATCTGACATCCTTGGTGAAGTCAATAAAGGGTTCATCAATGCCATGAAGACGCTGGACACTGGTCGTATAGGCGTTGCCGCTCAATCCATTGGTGTTGCACAAGGGGCACTTGATGAAGCAATCAGTTTTGCAAAAGACCGTAAACAGTTTGGAAGAAGTATCGCCAAGTTCCAAGGCATCAGTTTTACCCTTTCCGATATGGCAACAAAATTGGAAGCAGCAAAACTTTTGACCTATCAAGCCGCTTACCTTAAAGATACGAATCAGGATGCCAGTAAAGAGGCTTCTATGGCAAAGTACTTTGCTTCAGAAGTATGTAATGAAATATGTGCAAAAGCTGTGCAAATCCATGGTGGATACGGCTATATGAAAGAGTACCCGGTAGAACGTATGTATCGTGATGCACGTGTCTTCACCATCTACGAAGGTACATCTCAAATTCAGCAACTTGTTATTGCCAATCACTTACTCAAATAGATACAAAGAAAGGAATAAATCATGCGTGTATTAGTCTGTGTCAAACAAGTGCCTGACACGAATGAAGTTAAAATAGATCCAGTTAAAGGAACACTGATTCGTGACGGTGTGCCGAGTATTCTTAATCCTGATGATGCCAACGCTCTTGAGGCGGCTCTATGTTTAAAAGATATGGATCCCTCAACTGAGGTAATTGTGCTTACTATGGGACCAAACCAAGCCGAAAGCATGCTCAGGGAGTGTTTGGCTATGGGTGCTGATGAGGCTTATTTGCTAAGTGATAGAGCTTTTGGTGGTGCGGATACATGTGCTACTTCAACGACCATTGCTTATGGCATTCGCAAAATCGGTCACATAGATATTGTCTTCGCCGGCAGGCAAGCCATTGATGGGGATACAGCTCAAGTTGGTCCTCAAGTTGCTCAACGACTTGATTTACCTGTTGTCACATATGTAGAAGGTATTGAAGTTGATGGCGATCAAGTACAAGTCAAGCGTCAACTTGAAGATGGCTATGAAGTTATCGATGTGGCAACACCTTGCTTACTGACAGCTGTTAAGGAGTTGAACCAACCAAGATACATGAGTATCCCTGGTATTGTGGAAGCCTTTTCTAAAGAAATTACTGTATGGGATCACAGGGACCTTGCTCTTGATCCTGCGGATTGTGGTCTGAAGGCATCTCCTACCCAAGTATTCAGATCTTTCACGCCACCAGTGAAAGGCAAAGGTAAGATACTTAATGGTACTGTTGCAGAAATGAGTCACGCACTCTTTTCTGAACTTAAGACAAGCTATATTCTGTAGAAGGGAAAAAAATATGTCTGTAAATATCATTGAAAATAAATGTAAGGGTTGTAGCATCTGTGTGAAGAACTGTCCTTTTGATGCTATTACCATGAAAGATAAACTCGCAGTGATTGGTGATACCTGCACAAGTTGTGGTGTGTGTGTTGATGCATGTCCTTTTGATGCTATTACAAAAGAGTCTGCTTCTGTGGCGGAGATTAATATAGATGATTACAAAGGTGTGTGGGTCTTCGCTGAACAGCGTGAAGGTTCACTCATGCCTGTTGTCATTGAATTAATGGGCGAAGGAAAAAGAATCGCTGATCTTATTGGTACTGAATTATGCGCCGTGCTTTGTGGCAATGACGTTGCTTCCCTTGCCGATGAGCTGATTGGTTATGGCGCTGACAAGGTATATATTGCGGATAATGAATTACTTTATACCTACCGTACAGATGCCTATACTAAGGTCATTACGGATGCCATTGAACGCTATAAGCCAGAGATCGTTTTACTTGGTGCAACTCATATTGGTCGTGACTTAGGTCCATGTCTTGCCGTTAGAGCGAATACAGGCCTTACAGCTGACTGTACACAATTTGACATCGATCCGGAAGATAAGAAGCTTCAACAAACCCGGCCAGCATTTGGCGGTAACTTGATGGCGACCATTGTGTGTCCAAATCATCGTCCTCAAATGTCCACCGTACGATCAGGCGTGATGTCAAAAGCTGAATTCAACCCTGAATCGACTGGCGAGATCATTGCTCTTGATGTCAACCTTAAGGAATCCGACATTCGTACGAAAGTCAAAGAGATTGTCAAAACACTTGAACATAAAGTTTCTCTTACAGATGCTGAATTCATCGTATCTGGTGGCCTAGGACTTGGTGATGCTGATGGTTTCAAGCTTCTTCAAAACTTAGCAGATGAACTTGGTGGAACCATAGCCGCTTCTAGAGCATGTGTGGATGCTGGATGGATTGACCATTCCTATCAAGTGGGTCAAACAGGCACTTCCGTTAAGCCAAAAATCTACTTTGCCTGTGGTATCTCAGGTGCCATTCAGCACGTTGCTGGTATGCAGGATTCTGATTTGATCATCGCTATCAACAGCAATGAAGATGCACCAATCTTTGAAGTCGCTGATTATGGCATCGTAGGAGACCTCTATGAAGTGGTGCCTGCTCTAATAGATACCTATACTACTGCTTTCAAAAAAGCTGAGTAATGATTTTTTGTCTGAGTCAGCTGAAATTATATGACTTCAAATGGGATTATGATTTCAGTTGGCAGCATCTATACAAAGGAGTTTATATGAAAAACTTAAAAGGAGATATCCTATGGAGCCTTCTACTGCTCCTCTGGATTATCATGCTTGTTGTTCCAGCTTTAAGGGAACAGTTCCTATCCATAACCGAATCACACCCATACATCGGTGGGTTTGTAAAATTCTTTTTGCTTGCATCTATGGGGGACATGCTAGGCTTTAGAGTTCTACATAACCGCTGGCAATTCCCTCAGGGATTCATCGCCAAAGCAGTTCTATGGGGGCTTCTGGGCATAGCCATCACACTGGTTTTCACTGTCTATATGAGTGGTGCATCCGCTGCCATGACCTCAGGAAGATTGCCCTTTGCTGGGCATCGATTTGCTCTTGCTTTCTTTGGCAGCAGCATCATGAATCTGACCTTTGGACCAATGATGTATGTTTATCACAAGTTCGGTGATCTGTACATTGATGCTAAGATCCAGCATGGTGGTAAAGTGACCGTAAAAGAATTGGTCGATAAGCTTGACTGGTATGGTTTGGTTAGCTTCTCTTGGCTTAAGACTTGTCTGTTCGTCTGGATTCCAATGCATACTTTGGTATTCCTGTTACCATCTGAGTATCGCGTCCTTGCTTCTGCCTTCTTATCTATACTCCTTGGAATTCTAGTGGCGTTGTCCAAGAAAGGCGGCATCAATGAATCTGTCGTCGAAGCTTGATTGGTCGGTCAACTAATATAATTCTTTATAAGCATGATAAAGCCCCCGGCTCTCTGTGGAGTAGCCGGGGGCTTATTTCGTTTCAATTCACATATTCATATATAAGCTTAGTCCCAAAGAGTCTATCACTATACTAGCCTTCTTAAACCATGCTGTATACAGGTTTGCTGTCACCAGTCATATGAGATGCTAATAGTTCCCAAGTATCTTGAAAAATGTCTTCATCCATTATTTTAAGATCATCTGCAATCAGTGGTTTAAAGTCCATATAAGCCAAGACATCTTTTTTCAGGTCAATGCCTGGAGCAATCTCTGTAATAACCATTTGCCCCTCTTTAAGTTCAAACACAGCACGTTCGGTGATGAACATGACCGGCTGGGAGATTGATGTCGCGTATTCCCCACTAAAGGTCACTTGCTCGACAGCCTCAAGAAACTTCTTTCTTTTTCCTTCTTGAATCACCGATATCTTACCATCTTTAACTTCCAGTGTGGCACCAACTGCAAAACTGCCGCAATAAACGACCTTCTTGGCATTCTGAGTAATGTTAATGAAACCACCTGGTCCAGTTAATCTAGAGCCAAACTTGCTGACGTTGACGTTACCTTTTTGATCCGTCTGAGCAAGTCCCAAGAAAGCAATATCCAAACCACCACCATCATAGAAGTCAAACATGGCATTATGAGTAATGACCGCGTCTGCATTGTAGGAACTGCCAAAATTTGGCATAGCCGCCGGAATACCGCCAATAGTACCGCCTTCAGTTGTCAGTGTGATTTGATCAAAGACACCTTCTTCAGATGTGACCGAAGCGATATTCATAGGTATACCAACACCTAGATTAACAACATTGCCAGTCTTAAGTTCCATGGCCGCACGTCGTGCGATGATCTTGTTCTCATCTAAAGGTGCCTTTGGAATACTGTGGAGCGGAACTCTTACTTCACCTGAAAATGCCGGTTCATAATAAAGTCCTTCTGTCTGCCAACAGTAGGATTTGTCCGTCGCTACAACGATATGATCCACAAGGATGCCGGGAACCTTAACTTCTCTAGGCTTCAGTGTCCCACTTTTACCAAGGTACTCCACCTGAGCAATGACGATACCACCGGTATTCTTCGTGGCTTGAGCGATGGCCAAAGCTTCCGTTAGCAATCCTTCATGCTCCATGGTAAGATTGCCATCTTCATCCGCTGTGGTCCCTCGTATCAAGGCAACATTCACCTTAAAAGGCTTATAACGCAACCATTCTTCCCCATCAATCTCAATGAGCTCAACAAGTTCTTCGGTTGTCGCCTCATTCATCTTTCCTCCACCGAGCCTTGGATCGACAAATGTATTAAGACCTACTTTTGAAATCAAACCTGGTCGATTGGCGGCTATCTCACGCCATAGATTAATAATGGATCCCTGTGGTAAGCAATGGCACTGTACTTTGTTCTGCCTGACAAGTTCGTTCAAGGTCGCCGCTGAGCCAATGTGGGCCGCCGCCCATTTCGCCACAAGGCCTTCATGACCCAATCTTGTTACACCACGTTCCTTCCAATCGCCCGTCGCTGAACCCTGTTTTAAGGATAAATCCTTAGGGTGTCCCGTCTCCAAAAATCGTGTTTCTATGGCTCTGGCAATTTCTTCCGGCCAACCGGATAACCCCATAGCCCCAAAAGCAACCACATCGTTATCCTGAATCATTGATGCTGCGTCTTGTGCACATATTATTTTAGACATAAGTCCTCCTGAATTCATTTTACATATTATATTCACCGAATTCATTCATCTAAATTTTAACATACACGCTTATGTTTTGTCAATAAAATAACAATGCCAAAAAGCGCATACTAACCCTAGTTGATGGTCGCATCAGTCTTTTTTTCCTTGTCATGATTTTGTTGTTGACAATACTACATTTACTCACTATAATTGGCTAATCATGTGCCGATTTGACACAAATCCCCTACTATACAGGAGTATAACTATTGCTTGAAAATTCTAAGTTTTGACGCACTAAGAACCACCAAATTCAAAGGTGTCTCCTACATGAAACCCGAGCTGCTTTTCAAAGAAAAGGAAAGTGTCCTTGAGGCAGATTGGATCCTCTATCCACCATACTGGCAAATCAATACCCTCGTATATGGCCTGAAAAAGAATATCTTCCCTAATATTGCCACATACCACCTAGGTCACAACAAAATTGAAATGACCAGAGCATTGTCCTCTGTTTTACCTAATCACATCCCTTATACTGAGATACAACCGAATACGGATGCTGGTCGCAATTTCATTATGGACTATTTTGACTTTCCTTTTATCGCTAAAGACGTTAAAAGTTCCATGGGGCAAGGTGTCTTCCTTATTGAAAAGCCATCTGACTTCACTGCTTATTGCAGTAATGTTGAAGTTCTATATGTGCAAGAACGTTTGGAGATCGACCGTGATATTCGGATTAATTTTGTCGGAAATGACATCATATCCGGTTACTGGCGTGTCGCTTCAGACGCAGATTTTAGGAATAACGTCGCACAAGGCGGTACCATTGTTTATGATTTGATACCTGAAGCGGCAATGACATTGGTAAAGGAAGCAACTTCTATATTAGGCATCAACCATGCTGGATTTGATATTGCAATGGTAGATGGGCATCCCTACATCCTTGAGTTCAATACCCTTTTTGGTACAAAAGGTCTTATAGACCAGAAAATAGATCTAGGTGAAATTGTCATCAATTATCTTCACGAGATCACACCACCGCATCTGCCTTTGTCGCCGCTTGACAATAATCGAATCTCCTCATAATTCATAAACGTTCATTATCGTCACGTTCTATATGGGGACGACACCTCATAAATATCACAAACCACTAAAAGACCCTCATAGCAATGATTGAGGGTCTCCTTTTAATGTCATAAGGCTTTACGCTTTAATCGATTCTGAATATAAATCATTTCAATTTGTGCTTAAGACAAAGCCGAACGGTTAATAATATTAGTGTTTAATCATCATCGGTGGCTTTACCGGATAATCGCCAATTGGAACATCCTCCGTAGCAAAAGTCATTTCACCCTCAACATTTTCAACATTAATGTACTTAAGCCAATTCTGATTGTCCATCATTGGATAGTCTTCACGAAGGAACCAACCCCTGGATTCTTTACGCATAGAAGCTGCTCTATACTGCATCTCTGCTGAAAGTACCATTGCTTCAGCTTCATGACAATTACATAGATCATGCCAATCTTTTGCTTTCATGGTAGCCAGTCTTGCTTTTTCTTTCAAAACTTTTCTCAGTGCAATATCCATACGATGCTGACTCATATAGACAGTATTTTCTACAGGTCCTACAGCTTCACGGACTTTCTCGATCACCTCATGAGCGCTAATGCCTTCTTCTCTGAAAAACGGTGCATAAGCTCTTTCAAAGTTCGCCTCAACGTTAGCCTGATTAACTGATGGCATAGCCATCTCCTCAACATAATCACATACAGATTCTGCTGCGACCAATCCCATGAATACTGCATTGAGAATGCCTGACCCTCTGTTACGTCCAGGAGGCGCTGGCACAGCACCAGGCGACGCGGAACCAGCATAACTTAGGTCACCAACAGCGTACACACCTTGAATGGAAGTCTCCATAGCTTCACCGACTTTTACCGGTGACTGTTCACCAACCAAAGCCATAAGTACCTCTTTACAATCGCCATCCTGCTGAGCAGCTTTGCCATAGATCTTCTTCCATATCTTAATACCGTAAGGTCTATCCCATACATATGGCGTTGTAAACAGTGCATCACCATGGGCTGTCACCTCATATTCATCAATGTGAATGGACACTGGCCCTTTAAGAGCGGACATTTGCTCGTACCATTCTTTTACTGCTGTTGAAGAAACATCCGGTTCAGGGAATCTTCTAAAGTTCTTCGTGATGTTCTCACCAAGACTGTTATACATGACATTCTCAGAGAAAACACAGTCATGATGGCTTTTTACTTTATATTGCTGAGCGAAGTTACCGAATTCCACATTTCGCATTTGGACACCTGCTCTGTAAGCAGCTGCTATACCGTCACCACGACCATTCCACATTGGTAATATCTTATAATTCTGGCTACCAGTAGCCATAATGACACTTTTTGCATTGATCACATAAAAAGTACCATCAAGCAAACTATAGCCCAATGCGCCCGAGGCCTGCTCACCGTCTTTGATCAAATCAGACATAACCACTTTATCCAATATCTCAACGCCAAGTTTTCTAGCTGTTTTAGCCACCTGAAGCGTAATATCAAGGTCAACACCGATCATGCCAACCATAGGACCTGTTGGAACAACTTTCAAAGTACCATCTTCGTTATAAGGTACATTGACCCCCCATTCAACCAATTTATCAATCATTTCATTATTCATGCTGACATACTTATGCAACATCTTCTGATTGCCTAAGTATGCACCAATAGTATGGGTATGAAACTCAACAAACTGTTCCGGTGTGCATTTATTGAAATCAAAATACTGGAGCACACCACCGCCTCTATTGGCTTTACCACTGTATCCTGTGGTATTCTTCTCCATAATAGTAACATTCAACTCTGGGTTTAGCTCTTTAACTCTAACAGCTGCCGTCAAACCACCGATACCACCACCGATTACCAACACATCTGTCTGTAGTTGTTTACGTTTTATTGTCGTCATCTTCTTATCCCCTTTCTTATCTGTACTGATTGAAGCTTTGGTACATACGTTCACCTTCAAAGTCGATAACGACCTCTATACATTCCTTAGGACATAATGCTTCGCAATATGTGCAGTGAACGCAATCTTCCGGGTAAGCGATGATTGGTTTCTTCTTATCTTCATCCCAACGGATGACGTCAACAAAACAGGATTTGTAACAAATTTTACACCCAATACATTTGTCCATATCCACGTTTACTTTATGATTTGCCATGACAAAGGCCTCCTTATATGCACGTTAATAATCTATGACAACTTCTCTGAACATTCCCTTAAAAGTTGTCTTTTTCTTCAGCGTAGATCTTTGGTAGAATTGCAGCTAAGTTGGTGAATTCTTTGATATTGTGAAGCATTAAAGACATAGGACCCATTGGTGGCATTCTAAAACCATCCGGTAACGCTTTATAGTCCCTACCATTCTTCACCGTCCAGCCCATCCAGAATCTAGTTCTGAGCTCTATTCCACCTTCTACCTCTCTTACAAAGTGACACATAATCGTATCAGGGCTTGCAAATGGTGGATTGCCTACCCCATTCCCTTTAGCACATACAATAGTGCCACATGCCTCTGTTTCAAATTGGCTCATATCAAATCCTATATCCCCTGGGTATTTAAAGTTGATGCTAAGCTTTTCAAAACCAAGACCTGTATCCTCAATAACATAATGGGTCGTATCCCAATATTTTTCTTTTAAGCTCAAATCCGGATCATAAGCTTTGGCTTTTTGCTGAGACTCCGCCTGCTGATGATCTTCAGGGTCCCAAATTGTATAGCGGAAATTATCCAAACCATGCCATGCAAACCACCAGTCAAACATCTCAACAGTAACCCCTGGCATCTTCGTTAAGTTGGATACATAACCTGTCCCATCTGGCATAACACAGTAGCCAACTTCACTTTCCAAATAGCCTGGCTTGAACAAATCATTACGATCTGCAAAACTAAGTGCTGTCCTTGGATCAATCGGCCCTCTCAAAATTTCTTCATAACGCTCTCTAGGCGCTTGTGCCATCGGTGCTTCATAATACTTGAAATAACTCTTTTGCCTATCTTGTTCCGTCGCTGGAACTTTTTCTTTCATAGGAGCTTGCATAGTGTACCTTCCCTTCTGGATTGTTAAAAATAAATCATACACACCCGTATAAAGTTACATGTATGTGAATCAAAATTAATACCGACATTGACAACTTCCATCATTCCCCAAAACTAAGCCAGACGAAGATTGAGTGTTCATCCCGAAACGAGTGGACTGCTCCGCAAGCCTGTCTGAGGCTTCGGATGAATATCCGATTCTCTTCTGGCGACAGTATCCGATTACTTCGTCACACCAAGAATCTGACGTGCTTCCTCTGGTGTCGCCACCTCTTTACCAAGTTCCTTAATAATTCTCACAGTTCTCTCAACAAACTGCGCATTTGTCTCAGCAAGAACACCTTTAGAATAGAAGATGTTATCTTCCATACCAACACGTACATGACCACCCATAGCAAGTGCCGCATACATAACTGGCAAGTGTCCTTTACCAATACCAAGTGCTGACCAAGTGGAACCTTCTGGAATCAGGTTCTTAAGGAACACAAGATTCTCCACTGTCGCTGTCATACCACCTGGAGCACCAAGAACGAATTGGAAGTGAAGTGGTGCTTTTAGCACACCTTTTTTGAGGTAGTAAAGAGCGTTGTATATCATACCAGCATCAAAAATCTCAATCTCAGGCTTAACCCCTACTTCCTGCATTCTGATACCAAGCTTCTCAAGAAACTTAGGGCTGTTCTCAAATACAGTGGAATGTGCCCAGTTCATAGAACCACAGTCATAAGAAGCAAGCTCTGGCTTAAGCTCAGAGAAAGGCTTCATACGAATCTCATCGTCAATACCAAGACCACCGGAAGTGGTTGTGTTAAGTACGATGTCACAATCCGTCGTACGGATCAAATCAAGGGTTTGCTTGAACTTATCAAAGTCCATAGAAGCCTTGTTCTCATCATCCCTAACATGGATATGAGCCACAGAAGCCCCTGCTTTCCAACAGTCATAAACATCTTTAGCAATCTCTTCAGGCTGAAGAGGGATATTAGGTGTATCTTTCTTCGTAGGCCACGCACCAGTGGTCGCTACGGTCAGTATTACTTTATCTTCTAAACTCATGGTGTATTCCTTTCAAAGTCGGTCCTAAACCGATATTTCATATGTAAACAATCACACTACTCAGTCACTTTTTTCTTTTGCTTTTTGATTTCATCTCCCCACCCGAAACCGAGCCGGACGGGGATTGGGTGTTCGTCACGAAACGAGTTGGACTGCACCGCAGGCCTGTCTGAGGCTTCTGATGAATACCCGATGCTCTTCCGGCGACACCACTCACACTAATCCTACGAAACCGAGCCAGACGAGGATTGGGTGTTCGTCACGAAACGAGTTGGACTGCACCGCAGGCCTGTCTGAGGCTTCGGATGAATACCCGATGCTCTTCTGGCGACCTTCAACCTACTCGTTACATCGCCTCAACAATCACAGTAGTCCCTTGCCCACCACCAATACAAAGTGACGCAAGACCTGTCTTACTCTCTCTCTTCTTCATCTCATGAAGTAAAGTAACAAAGATCCTGGCACCTGAAGCACCAATTGGATGTCCAAGAGCGATAGCACCGCCATTCACATTCACAATCTCAGGATCAATCTCAAGATCCCTTACCACTGCAATGGACTGGGAAGCAAAAGCTTCATTAAGTTCAAACAAGTCGATATCTTTGGTTGTCATGCCCGCTTTTGCCAACGCTTTGTTGGAAGCACCATATGGACCATAACCCATTACCGCTGGATCAAGACCTTCAGATGCATAAGAAACAATCTTAGCCATTGGCTTAAGACCAAGCTCATCCGCTTTCTCCTTAGACATAACCACAACCATCGCTGCACCATCATTGATGCCTGATGCATTCCCTGCTGTCACTGTTCCTTCTTTCTTAAAGGCCGGACGCAACTTGCCAAGACCTTCTGCTGTTGTACCAGCTCTTGGGAACTCATCTGTATCAAAGACAATGTCCCCTTTACGGTTAGGAATGGTAACAGGAACGATCTCATCCTTGAATCTACCACTTTCAATGGCTGCCACTGCTTTTTGCTGGCTACCAGCTGCGAAAGCATCCTGCTCTTCTCTTGTGATTCCCCACTTGTCTGCAATGTTCTCTGCTGTGATTCCCATATGACCATTGCCGTAGGCATCGGTGAGTCCGTCGGAAAGGATCAAATCCACCATCTCAACATTCCCCATCTTGCTTCCAAATCTGGAAGTTTTGCTTAGGTATGGGGCATTGCTCATGCTCTCAACACCACCGGCAAGAACCACATCACAATCACCAGCTTTGATCATCTGTGCTGCAAGGGATACGGCTCTAAGACCAGATCCACATACTTTATCAATGTTAAAGGCACTAACCGTCTCTTTCATCCCAGACTTAAGGGCAATCTGTCTTGCAACACTTTGGCCAAGACCGGCAGAAAGCACGTTACCAATAACCACTTCATCAATAATACCAGGGTCAATCCCAGCCTGCTCCATAGCACCTTTGGCTGTCACTGTCCCAAACTCAACCGCTGACAATGGTGACAATGTACCACCAAACTTGCCAATCGCTGTCCTAACAGCACTGACTATAACAACTTCTTTCATTTCGTCCACTCCTTGTAGGCATACCCTGCACTAAAAAGTCGCTCACACACGCCAGCCAAGCAGGGTTCTTCGGCTGAACCATTCATTCTTATATCTATTCAACATCACAATCAATTCTTGAAATGCTTTCTCTTTTACAATCGGAACAGAGCTGAGCAGGAATCGGGGTCTTTTCCCGACACCGAGTCGCGTCGGGATTGGGGTTTCGTCTCGAAACGAGTTTTCGAGTGTACTTCTCGAATGTCTGAGGCTTCGGATGAAATCCCAATTCTGACTCGACGACAACTCCACTAACTAATTACATACTTCCGTATGAATAAGTCCTATCCGGTGCATCCACCAAATCATCTTCATCAATCTCAGCAACGCAACGAACCATGGATCCGTCACCCATGTGCCAACGGATTGGGAATGCCATGAACTTGAATTTCTTACCAACAACTTTATCAAGGTCACCACCAAGGTTCTCGATACCTACGATACCGTTACCAAGCATGTACTTGTGACATGGCTCCCAAGTACCTTCAAGTCTGTGTTCCTCAAGGAAACCGAACTTCTCCATGTACTTCTCTTTACCATGCACTTTGATATAAGTCTTTTTGTTGAATTCAGCAAAAGCTTCTTCTCCAAACTGCTCGATGTACTCGTCAGTGATGGAGATACCAAGGTCACCGTTAAGGTTCATAGCAAGTGGTCCACCGTTAAGACCCATTGTCGTATGAAGTGGGTGGTCAAGAGCTTGCATATCCATTGCTACACACTTAGGCTTGTATTTAGCGAACCATTTACCTGCCTCGATCCCTGTACCACAGGAATAGTGGTAGTATTCTTTGGAGTCGTCAAACTTAAGGTGCATACCTGTTCTAAGACATACAACCAAATCTTCAAGTTCTTCCGGCTTGATGCCTGCACGCTCACATGCATCCTCAAGGTGTGCTGGTGTGATCAGACCCCAACGTTCCACTTGGATGTCAAGACATACCGCGTCACCATAGTAAGCATCTGCTGGCATTTCATGGGTATATCTTGCACGCTTGCCGTTGAATTCGTATTCCATGACGTGTCTTGGTGCATCTGCGTGTGTACCACAGTGCATGACTACGTCAATCTTCTGTGTCAATACACCACTCTTTGAAAGGTTGTGCATTGTATCAATCTTAGGTTTAGCGAAGTATGGCCAAAGTGGAATGTCTGCGCTAAATGGATGTGTTAAATCTACAACTACTTTTTTACCCATGTTCTTGCTCCTTTAAATTAAAATGTTAATGATGAAATGTTAATTGTATTTGCTTATTTACTAATAGCTAATGACTAAGACGTCATAAGGTTAAGTAAACTACCTTTTAACGCTCTTATCATAACTAATAAATCTTCTACATACAGGCAGTCGATCAGCCGGGTAGGCTGAATAATCTCTTAGGGGTAAATAGAATAAAACTATATGGTAAGGTAGGCTGCAATTACCCGACCAATCCACTGCCTGATACAATAAAAGATAGAATCAGTTTTTATTTGCCGTAAAGCACTTTAATCAAATGCTCTGTTAACTGTGTTCTGGATTCCTCGATGGCTTCAGGTGTCCATTCCTGGAATCCGTTGCCACTCTTGAACCCAAGGTCCCCTGCTGCCACTTTTTCTTTCAGCAGTGGAGAAGCCTCTGTAGAATTCTCCAAATACTTGAAGATGTAACTATGGATAGAAAGCGTCAAATCAGTCCCTACCATGTCCGCATTCTCAAGAGGTGCCAGTACCGGCAATCTCATACCGAAGCTCATCTTGATGGCATCGTCCACCGTCTTAGCATCAGCGATGCCGTTCTCAACAATGGAGATAGCTTCACGCCAAAGGGCATGTTGCAGTCTGTTGGCCACAAAGCCAGGAACATCTTTTGCCACACGGATTGGATGTTTGCCAACTTTTGCCAACACCTCCATGGTTGTATCCACAACGCTGTCCTGTGTATGCTCTGCCTTAACCACTTCCACCAATGGAATCAAATAAGGCGGGTTCCAGAAGTGAGTACCAACGATTCTTTCCTTGATCTTCGCCTTGGAGGCAATCTCTGTAATGCTCATAACAGAAGTGTTCGTCGCAAAGATCGTGTCCTCCGAACAATAATCCTCAAGCTCCGCCATCAGATTCTGCTTAAGTTCCATGTTCTCAGGCACACATTCAATGATCAACTGGACATCTGCCACCGCTTCTCTCAGGTCAGATTTAAACATAATCTTTTCCTGAATCTCCGCCACCTTTGCTTCATCATAGATCCCATGGGCAACGAACACTTCAAGGTTCTTGCCCACACGCTCCTTGATATCAGCACCAGTAGCGAACTTATCATAAACCGTCACTTCATATTCACCGGACAAAGCAAAAACCTGGGCAATACCACACCCCATAAGCCCACCGCCGATGACAGCAACATTTTTTATATCATTAGTTGTCATTATTCTATACCTCACATAGCAAGTTCTAAATTATCTTAATACCGCGAAACCGAGCATCAGGCTGGATTATGTGTTCATCCTGAAACGAGTTCGACTGCAAAGCAGGCATGTCTGAGGCTTCAGATGAATACATAATTCTGACTGATGCGACAATAATCACTCTTAATATCCTAATGCGACACTCATCCCACATCCGAAACCAAGTGCTGACGGTGACCGGGTGTTCATCACGAAACGAGTTGGGCTGCGAAGCAGACCTGTCTGAGACTTCGGATGAATACCCGGTTGCCATCAGCACGACCACTTCGCCAACACGCTATTAATTCGCCCAGTAACCACCCTCAGTAGCCACATTAGCCCCAGTCATGAAATCACTTGCCGCTGAAGCAAGGAACAAGGAAGGACCAACGAAATCTTCCGGCTCACCAAGACGACCCACTGGCAATCTCTTAAGGAAGTTCTTGTAAACAGCACTGTCCGGATCGAACATCCACTCAGTCAACTCAGAACGGAATACTGTTGGGTTGATGGTATTAACGTTGATACCGTACTTCGCTGTCCACTCACAAGCAAGGGACTGAGCCATAAGGTCGATACCAGCTTTCGCTGTACAATAACCAGTATAGTTTGCCATACCCATCTTAGAACGGGCAGAAGAAACCATGATCACCTTACCGCCTTTACCTTGAGCGATCATCTTCTCACCCACATACTTACAGAACAACCAAGTTCCTTGTACATCGGAGTCCATGATCTTCTTCCACATAGCTAGATCTTGCTCAACAATCGGTTGTGGGTTGTTGTACCCAGCCGCTGTGTAAAGCACGTTGATCTCACCAAATGCCACTACACAAGCTTCAACAATCTTAATAACATCCGCTTCTACAGCAGGATTCCCAGCTTCTTGTCCACACTCAATGCCCATAGCTCTAAGTTCTTCACAAAGTGCTTCATTCTTCTCAGCCTTACGACCAGTAACAAACACTTTCATACCAGCAAGACCATAACCAATAGCAACAGCCTTACCAAGAGCACCAGTAGCACCAGTGATCAAAGCAACTTTACCTTTTACATCAAATAGATTATTAACAAAATTCTGATCCATTTATTCTCTCCTTTAACTAACACAATTCATCTACCAATCAAGTCACCGGTCACCGAGTGACGGAAGAGATGGAGTGTTCGTCACGAAACGAGTTTGGTTGCGAAGCAAACATGTCTGAGGCTTCGGATGAATACCCCATTTCTTTCGTTACGACTCCACCCAACAAACCAATAACACGGAACCGAGCAACGGTCGGGCACTGGTGTTCATCACAAAACGAGTTAGGCTGCAAAGCAGACCTGTCTGAGGCTTCGGATGAATACCAGTGGTCGTCCGTTGCGACAACTCACTCACTAGTAATTAACAATCACCAACATACTAGCCGGCATATTCGTCTCATTAATCAACTCACGTCCCTCATTAGGACCAATGAAAATCGTATCATTCTTCTTAAGAACAATCTTCTCAGCTTTATCCTTAGTGTAGATCGTAATCTCACCTTCAAGCACATAGTAAATCTTCTCAGTTGGTGAATCTTCATAAGCGTAATCCGCTCCACCACCTGGAAGGAAGTGGCTAAGACCCATCCAGAATTTTTCAGCACCTGTTTCCTCTTTACCAACAAGACGCATTGCCGTCATCTTAAAGTGTCCTGGTGCATCATAAGTTTGGCAATTCTTCACTTCACGTTTAATCATGTCAAATCTCCTCTTTATCTTCCTACAACCAAAGCCTCTGATATAATCAAGTCTGCTTCCGTCGCTTCTATGACTTCATCGACTGTAACACCTGGTGCCAATTCTCTCAGAATAATCCCTTCACCTTGAACGACATCAAACACGCCGAGGTCAGTGACAATCATATCCACTTCCTTTACTGCTGTCAGCGGCAGCGAACAGTCTTTAACAATTTTTGATGTACCATTCTTGGCCCTATGCTCCATGGCCACAATAACTCTCTTGGCACCACATACCAAATCCATTGCGCCACCCATACCTGTCACTTTTTTTCCTGGCACCATCCAACTGGCTAGATTGCCATGTTGGTCCACCTGTAATGCTCCCAGCACGGTTACATCAATATGACCACCTCTTATGATCGCAAAGGATGTTGCACTGTCAAAGAAACATGCCCCTTCAACCAATGTTACATAACTACCACCAGCATCCGTGCAATCGATATCCTGCTCTTCTTCTAATGGTTTTGGACCAATCCCAAGTATACCGTTCTCTGCTTCCAACATAATCTGTACACCATCCGGTAGATAGTTCGCCACAAGCGTCGGCATACCTATACCAAGATTTACATAGTCACCATCTTGAAGCTCCATAGCCACGCGACGAGCAATTCTCTCTCTTGCTTCCATCAGTTGTTCACCTCCACTATGGTGTCAACAAAGATGCCAGGTACCGTGATCTGTTCAGGATTAATTTCACCAATCTCTACGACTGTACCTGCTTCCACAATGACATGATCGGCTGCTGTTGCCATAACTGTATTGAAGTTCTTGGATGAACCCTTTATATATAAGTTACCTGCTTTATCTGCAATATTCGCTTTAATCAAAGCAACATTGGCTCTAAGTGGCATTTCCAGCAAGTAATCCTTACCTTCGATGGTCATCTTCTGTTTACCTTCTTCTACAATAGTTCCAACACCTGTTGGTGTAAGAAAACCGCCAAGCCCAGCACCGCCTGCACGAATACGCTCTGCTAAAGTCCCTTGAGGCACAAGCTCGACTTCTGCTTCTCCACTCATATAAAGGCGCCCAGTCTCAGGATTGGCGCCAATGTATGAAGCATATATTTTTTTTATCTTACCGCTTCTGCTAAGATTGTAACGGCTCATTTCTGTTGTACCGGAATCCGTCGAAATGATTGTCAACTCATTGGCTGCACTGTCCGTCAGTGCTTGGACCAACAATCCCGGATTCCCGCCAGCCAAGAATCCGCCAATCATCACCGAATCCCCTGACTTCACTTGCTTGATTGCCTCCTCGGCTGATGTAAAGTTCTTCATTCACAGTCCTTTCATAAACACAAACAGACTTTCTCAGTTGCTTTTTTCCTGTAATTCAGTAACATTCTGCTTCTTCATGTAAGTTAATAGCCCCATAAATGCAGACATGAAACCACATATTAAGGCGGTTATTCCGTTACCTAATGCATTCTCAACGGATGAAGCCGGTAGTGGTATCACCGCATATACAATAGCTACTGTAATCACGACACTGATAACGCCCCCTATGATACCGCTTTTAATACACTCCTTAATATTCATTGACACATCCTCCTTAAAAAAAATCAAAAATTGAAAGCGAATCGGCAAAGCCAATCCTGTAACATATATATTGACATTTCTTTAACTAACATGGTCGCAAATGACATATAGCCCCAGTCCCCCTGATGCATAATATTCACGTACATAAAGTCTACCACCCTTTACACGGCTTCTGAAATATTCCTTATCTATAACACTTATTCCAAATCGCTATCAAAAAAAGTCAAAAAAAAAACTGCTTCGTCAACGACAAGGCAGTCAAATCACACACGCTTTAAGGTTCTAACATCATATCCACAAAAAGCTTCAGTGCTGTATTCGTATTTTTTTTCTTCCAACAGGCAACCACATTCACGTAGTCATCATCCAACGGGATTCTTACTAACTCTGAATCTGCATATAAACGCATGTTGACATCTGTCACAGCAACGCCCATATTGGCTTCAACGCACATTGATAATGAGTCCAGGTTTGGTACATAAAGAGCAACCTTCGGCAAAAAACCATGGGCTCTGCACATCGCTAAAATGCCATCGTAACCATTAGGTGTAATATCTCTAGTCAGCATTATGAAAGGTTCGTCCTTGAAGTCTTCGATCTTAAGATTCTTTTCTTTAGCTTTCGGGTGCTTACCCGACATCAACAAACAAGAATTGGTTTCCCATACTTCACGATATTCAAAATCTGAAACATTCTCCACTTCAAAAGACAAGGTTAAGCCTAAATCCAATTGATCCGTTTGAAGTAAGTTTCTTAAATCTTTAAAGTTGTGCTTTTCAAAACTAATCAATACATCTGGGTATGACTGCCTAAAAAAATTGGCTGATCTTATTAAGAAATCACTGGTATCAAGACCTTCAAGCATACCAATCTTAATTCGACTTTTATACCCAACACCTGCCTGCTTGGCTTGCTCGATGACATCATCCAAACTTTTTAGAACACCACCAAGTTGGTCATACATCAGCATGCCTGCCGGTGTTAGTGATACGGATCTTTTGCTCCGAATAAAGAGCTGGGTGTTGATCGACTTTTCAAATAGTGCAATCTGTTTGCTCAGCGTCGGTTGTGAGATGTACAAGCTCTTAGCCGCATCTGTAAAATTCAGATGCTTTGCAACAGCCAGAAAATACTCCATTTGCTGAATATTAATATTATAGTAATCCATAGCCCCAGTTATGCCTTTCCACACTTAAGTTAATATAATACACACGATATGCTCATCATATCAAGATTGTAGTATATTTGTCAAAGTATGAATATTATATGCCAGCATAATTTTCTAATGTCAACCGAACTCCGCATACTAAAACTCAACAGATAACTGAACGTCTATACATATCTTATCTCTGCAGATAGTCCTACCGATCCGAGCTTAGCATCAATTGCCAGTGCCGCCTTTTTCCCGGCACCCATTGCCAATATCACCGTTGCAACCCCTGTTACTGCATCACCACCGGCATAAACGTTCTCTATGGATGTCTCCATTGTTTCCTCGTCAACAATGATACCTCCCCATCCAGCAACTTTCAGCTGCTTTGTCGTCTCCTTTAGTAGTGGGTTTGGTGTCTGTCCAACGGCAATGATAACGGTATCCATGTCCTCCCTAAAATTAGCACCCTCAATTTTTACTGGTCGTCTTCTGCCACTTGCATCCGGTTCACCTAGGGCCATTTTTTCACATTCAATGCCTTTGACACGACCTTCTTCTTCAATGATACAAGTAGGATTTGACAATAGCTTAAAAAGGATGCCTTCTTCTTGAGCATGATGTACCTCTTCCAGTCTTGCCGGTATCTCATCTTCACTCCGACGATAGATAATGGATACTTCCTCTGCGCCAAGACGTTTTGCCGTTCTAGCACAATCCATGGCAACGTTACCCGCACCGACAACAGCCACCTTTTTACCAATCACAACCGGTGTTGGTACTTCTGGGTATTGATAGGCTTTCATTAGATTGACCCGTGTCAAAAATTCATTGGACGAATAGACACCATTAGCATTCTCTCCTGGGATATTCAGAAATCTAGGCAAACCTGCACCGCTTCCAATGAATATCGCCACGTATCCATCCTCTATCAATTCTTCTACAGTAATCGACTTGCCCACGATCACATTCTTTTCAATGGTCACACCCATAGCCTGCATATTTTCAATTTCATTGGCAACGATCGCCTTAGGGAGACGGAATTCAGGAATACCATACACAAGAACACCTCCAAGCTTATGAAGAGCTTCGAATATTGTCACTTGGTAACCTCTTCCCGCTAGTTCAGAAGCACAGGCAAGGCCTGCAGGGCCACTTCCAACAACCGCTACTTTTTTGCCTGTTGATACGGCATTTACTTCATTCCGCACTTCTGATTCTTGATGATTCTTCCTATAATCATCTGCTACAAATCTTTCTAAACGTCCTATAGCGACGGATTCTCCTTTAATACCCCTTACGCATTTGGATTCACATTGTTTTTCTTGAGGGCATACCCTACCGCATATTGCAGGAAAGCTGTTCTCTTTCAATATCTGCTGGTATGCCTCTTCTAATGCCCCTTCCTTCACTGCACCAATGAATTCAGGTATGGGTACTTGTACTGGACATCCTTGGACACAGGGCGCTGTTTTACAATTAAGACAGCGATCTGCCTCCATAACTGCTTCTTCTTTCGTGTAGCCTAAAGTCACTTCTTCAAAATTCTCAACACGGATCAAACCTGGTTGCTCTGCTATCGGTGTCTTTTTCGCTGTCATATTCGGCATAACTAAATCTCCTTACTACATATGCGTTTCTTCTTCCCTATTTATCAACTGCAATATCCACGATTCCACAATCAAGGAATTTATCTACTAATCTATAAATTAGACGCTATGAACGAGCGCCTATTCGACAAATATGCTTCTCTTCGTCCTTATAGAATTGACCTCTTGTTATCAATTCCTTAAAATCCACTTTAAGACCATCAAAGTCCGGTCCATCCACACAGGCGAACTTAGTCTCCCCACCAACTGTGACGCGGCATCCGCCACACATGCCCGTTCCATCAATCATTATTGGGTTCAATGAAACACCTGTAGGTATATCTCTTTCCTTTGTAATATCAACAACTGCGCTCATCATAATCAAAGGTCCGATTGCAATGACTTCATCATATACTTCACCTGAATCCAATAGATTAACAAGTACTTCTGTGACAAAACCTTTATGTCCTTTTGAACCATCATTCGTTGCAATATAGACATTTTGTGCCAATGCCTCCATCTGTTTTTCCAGAAGGATGTGATCTTTAGTTCTACCACCAATGATGACATCCACCAAAACGCCCATCTCATGAAGTTTTCTCAATTGAGGATATAATGGCGCTGCACCAACACCCCCTGCTATGCCAAGGACTCTCTTGTGCTTTTTTAGCTCAGTTGCTTTACCTAGTGGTCCGACAAAATCCGTTAGAAATTCACCCGCTGACATACCACTTAATTGTTGTGTTGTAAAACCGACCACTTGATATATGATGGTCACCGTCTGAGCGTCCCGGTCATAATCAACAATGGTCAATGGGATTCTTTCTCCATCCTCGTCTATACGCAGAATAATGAACTGCCCCGGTTCACAGCGCCTTGCTACAAAAGGTGCCTCAATCACCATTAACTCTACGTCTTGATTAAGCACCTCTTTTTTTACGATCCTATACATCTGACACCTCTCTATCTACAGCTATCTAAATAGTCTCTTCTCGACCAGTTCGTTAACCCATCAAAAAAAACAGACTGTTTTTTGCACTGAATACAATTCTAATGAATAACTCATGGATAAAATAGTAAAAATCAGAAACAGCGCCACAGCTGTCCTGATTTTACTATTTGAATAATGGTTACATTCTAGCATCCGAGCATAAAAAGAAGAAATATCAATTCATCATTACAATCATTCCAAATAGGCATGACCTAGTAAGAATCACTTATTTTCATTGAATATATTCACCGAATAAGGTAAGATTAACTTGACATAATGTCAATTAATACTCCCCATATAAGAAAGAGACTGCCACGACTATGACAAAAAAAATGACTAAGCGACAACTGCAAGCTATCGCTACCAAGAAGAAAATATATGATGCCGCTATGGCTTTAATGGACAAAAATGGTTTTGACAATACCACTATAGAAGAAATAAGTCAGGCTGCAGGCGTATCTATCGGTGCCTTTTACCATTACTATAAATCGAAAGATGAAATATACGTTGAGTTATTCAAGATCTGTGACCTGTATTTTGAAGAAACAGTAGAGCCATTGCTAAATGGTCTGGATACCCCAAGTAAAATCATCCTCTTTTTCAAACACTACGGCATGTACACCATGGGACGTGGATTGGATGCTATCAGTCAGCTTTATCATACGAAGAATTATCACTTTCTTCATCCTGATAGTTACATGCATATTCTGCTCCAGAAAATTATTGAAGAAGGACAGAATAATGGTTCCTTGATCAATGGAATGTCACCAATAGAAGCTGAAAAATATTTCTTCATACAAGCGCGTGGTCTGATATTCGATTGGTGCTTACATGAAGCCGATTATAATTTGGAAGAAAGAATGACAGAAATGATCACCTTCAGTTTAAAATCTTTCTTACAAGACGTCACAGACACAATAGGCTATAAACACATTCATTAGAGAACATTACAAAGAGCCAATTCAGCTTAATTGCTGACTTGGCTCTTTGTTTCTTTCTATCAATATTTCTTCATTACATTAATTCAAGTGCCCTCATTAACCAATCTTTATAGCCGCTTTTACGATATCCGCTTTGTTGGCAATGCTCGTATCCATAGCATGCTGAACATCGTCAAAACTGAATATATCTGTCACAAGGTTTTCAAGATCAACCTTGCCAGATGCCGCCGCTTCTATAGCCATAGGATAAATATGTCTATACCTGAAAATTGTCTTGAAGGTAATTTCTTTATCCAAAGCAAGGCTCATTTCAAGATTCATCTTACCTGATGCGCTGTAACCAACCATAACAACCGTAGCACCTTTCTTAGATGCCTGTATTGCCTGATTGGCTGTTATTTCACTACCCGCTGTCTCTATTAAAAGATCTGCTCCTTTTCCATCGGTCAAAGCTTTAATCTTTTCAGTCACATCGTCTTTCATACCATTGATGACTTCTGTTGCCCCAAGCTCTTTCGCCTTCTCAAGACGTTTATCCATAATATCAACGACATAGACCTTTGAGACACCTTTTGCCTTTAACGCCATGAGACTTACCAATCCAATAGCGCCAGCACCAAAGACAACACCGGTTTGACCTAGTTCTGCACCGCCTTGATTCGCAGCATGGAATCCTACCGCCATAGGTTCAATCATGGCACCTGCAAGGGTTGACACATTCTCAGGGAGCTTGAATGCCATGTTGGCTGGGTGTTTCACATATTCCTGGAACGTACCGTCATAAGGTGGTGTTGCAAAGAACTCAACATCGGGACAAAGGTTATAACGACCACTCTTACAGAATTCGCATTCACCACAGGTAACACCTGGCTCAAGTGCTACTCGATCCCCAACTTTAAGATCTGTGACTTCATCTCCAATTTCCACGACTGTGCCACCAGTCTCATGCCCAAGAACAAATGGTGGCTTCACAACGTAAGGTCCTATTGCGCCTGTTTCATAATAGTGCATATCAGATCCACAGATACCAATATACTCTACTTTAACCAATACATCCTGTTTACCAACACTCGGAATAGGGCGCTGCTCATATTCAATCTTTTCCAATGCTGTCATCACAGCTACTTTCATCATACCTTCCATAAGGCACCTCCGCATTTCTTTATTAAATAGTTTAATAAAGTATTTATGTTATGAATATAGCAAGAAATTCTCACAGTGTCAATGACATAATTACCAGCTTCGTATTTAAAAGAAAAAAAAGAAGCCTCACGGCTTCAATCTCATAACAATGACAAGGTACTATACGTCTTTACTACACATAGCTTACAAAACCATCGATCTTCAGCAATGCCGCTCCAAGGGCAGAAGCCTCGATTTTATACTGACAAGGCTGAACATAGGCACTATTTTCCTCAAAAGTGTTTCTGCATTTAAGTACTTTTCTTAGCTGAGCCATATGTGGTTCCATATGACTGCCTACATAGCCGCCGACGATGATTTGTCCATCAAAGATCATTCTTAGATTATTAATGACAATTGCCAAGTCATTGACATAACTTGCAAACAAAGCCTTAAAGCTATCTTCCTTGTCCATTTCATCGAAAAAAGTTTCTAGACGTCCTTGGGTTTTATCCGCTAATATAGTGGCATTCAAATATATATCTGCACACCCTTCTTTACCGCAATAGCAGTGACCTTTCCCTGGATATAATGTCATATGGCCTATTTCCCCTGCCCGATCATTATTGCCCATATATAGAATTTCTTCTATATGCCCCATACTATAACCTTTGGGTTTAGGATTAATAATAGCGCCACCGACGCTATTGCTAAGGGATAAATATACCAATCCTTCATCAAAACTCGCTTTGTAAACCTCTGCAATCGCTGCTGCGTTGGCATCATTGACAAACAGACATTCATAAGGCAAATACTGGTTGAATTTACTGAGTGATAAATCATCCACATTAAGAACATAAGATGATTGAACACAGTTAGACTGAACATCAACAATGCCAGGTATGGATATGCCCACACCTAGGAGCTTATCTCTTGAGATAGCACACTGGTCAATAAACACTTCTGTACGAGAAGCAATATCTTTATAATAATCTGCTTCATCAGCAAACACACATGCAACCCTCTGATGCTCTAGCATATCCCCTGAAAGGTCTGTTAATACAAAGCTAATATGATTTTTAGTTATATCAAGTCCTAGGGCGTATTTTAAATTCTTAACAACAGAATAGGCTGTCGCCTTACGTCCACCTGTCGATGCGAATTCACCCACTTCCTCAACATACCCATCTTCATTTAATTCCTTGATGATCTGAAGAACGGTCGGTACACTCATTCCCAGCTCTGAGGCAATCTCTGGTTTGCTGGCAGACTGAACGCTATTCACATATCTATACACCTGATTCCTGTTAAATTGTTTAACGTTCACATTGCTCACTTTACGACCACTCATCTTTATGCCTCACTTTATTAAAGTATTTCTTAATCCAAGATGAGTTTAGTATAGAGCATGTGGAAGACTATAACAAGTACCTGCAGGTGTTTGTTCATTCACTAATCTCAATTACTCTGTTTGATGATGTGCAAACCGTCTGAGAACAAACCGTATGAATAGTGGACAACCCATAAGAATCAAGGAAGATACAAAAAGGACAAACTGAATATTGTTAAAGTTAAATGGTCCCATTTTTACAATCTGCCCTTCCAAGATATCAATAATGTGCCCACCGAACCTTACAGCAACGAGGGATATGATACCTCCGATAGCCGCATTCAAGCCAATGAACATGGTTCTGCCTTGTTTGGTTGCAAACATAAAAGGAATATTGAACATGGATATCCCCGCGCCTGCCCAGGCAAAACCACCTGTTAGAGACAATATCGGAGCCATCACTGCCACATTATTGTGATCAACAAAAGCCCAGCTAATATGGGTCATTGCCAATAACAAGACAGATCCTTCTGCTGCAAGATACCAAGATTTCCTATCTGCCACTTTACCCCACAACGGTGTTGTAAGTACCCTTAGAACAGTTCCAATAATCGTGATAATCATGACATATGTATAGGACAAGTCCAGATGTGCCACCATATACACGGCGATAAATGGACCACCCATCTGAAGTCCAAGATTCCATATGGAAAATAAGGCAATCACCATCTTAAAACCTGGATTGGCAAGGGGGATTTTTACCGCATCTTTAAATTGATATTTCTGCGGTACATAATCATGGCTCAACTCTTCCATCTTATGCACACTGACATAGTTGATGACACCAAGAATCAATACAATGGCACCTATAAATAAGAAACCTTGGGCTTCAAGGTCGATGATTTCATAATAATCCAAAAGCTTGCCCGCACTAAAGCTCAAGACAACAGATACAGCAAAACCATAGCGGTCTCGTTTGGCGAAGTACTGTCCCCTGATTGTATTTGGGGTAGAAACCACCAGCCACTCCATCAATACTGGAGATAATAAACCGTTAAGTGCAAAAGCAACGATGTACAAAACAACGACCATTTGCAGGCTAATGCCTGTTGGTATAAGCAATACAGGGATGATGTAAATCAATGATAGCGCCAAACGCAACAAAGCAATAATTTTCATCATTGGCTTTTTTCGCTGATCCATACGTTCAAAATACAAAGACGAAATAACCTGCATGAACCCCATCACTGCCGGAATCGCCCCCATCGTTCCATTAAGACTGTCTGACCCACCCAGCAAATCAATAAAACCCGCCAAAAAAGCGCCGGATACAAGTGTATATTGCCCCATACCTGTAATCATCTCTGTTAAAAACAATTGTCTGTTCCGGGACATACTGTTATAAATTTGTTCCATGATACCTCCAACCATCAACAACAACGTAATACTTTCCTTGTAAAAAAATACTTTCACCCTCATTATAGGTTCGAATCACTTAATTGGAATGGTCATCTTGGTATTATTGATGTCATATTTGGTATCTGGACACGTATTATTTACTAATCAACGATTTCTCCTAATTATTGAATCTTTGATGCAAGTTCATGATAATATTCCTCAAGTTCTATTCTCCCAAATGTAGGCGCTACCAACTCAATGGTCATCACTGTAAGAAAGAACTCTATTGGTCCATGAAATGTCGCGCTGGTCGTATGTTTCAATAACCATTTCAAACCATGGGCAAGCCATATGGGTATGCCAGTTATCTTTGGCTTTTTCTTCAAAGACCTGAAAGCCATATTGGCAATATCCCTTTGACTTAAAACGGATGGTCCACCAACACTATAAGCACCAGGTGTTGTATTACATGTCTGTACACAATATCTTGCTAAATCTTTACCGTGTATTGGATTGGAAACAAGCTTGCCATCACCAAAAATGAATACGCGACCTTTCTCAGCCATGTGGAATATTTCCGTCAGGTCGCTAAAAAAACCATTTGGACGTATAACATATCCGTTGATATCGGACATCAATAACTCTTGCGCAAAGCGCTCCTTAGCGTCCAATATCTTAACATCCCTATGCTTATCTGCATCAATTGCAGAAATATACATAAATGATGATACCTTAGCCGCCAGTGCTGCTGCAAGTAAATTATGGTTGAAACCATAATCCACTTGCATATAAGTCATACCGTCTTTTTGGCGCGTAATGCCAAGAGAACTTACAACCAAAGCAGCACCGTTCATAGCCTTTTCCAAAGATACCAAACTACTGAAATCCACGATATGAACCCGGTGAATTTTATTACCAAGATCCAGTATTTTACGTTCTGAACGAACAGCCACTTCCACCTGCCACCCTGCCTCATGGAATGCTATGATCATATACCGCCCCAAATAGCCTGTGGCACCTGCAATCAATACCTTCTTCATTCTTCTTCCTTCCATAAAATCAGCGCAACCAACGGAATCAAACACACGATGCTCATTACATAACGTTCAAAATTCGTCCCTGCAAGCTGCATCACGAAACTCACACCAAAGAATATCGCAAATCCCACTTTATTTCTTTTCATGCGTGACGGCTTAATTGACTGCTTATAAATCCAATTGTAGAAAATGTAAACAGACATTATGCTAAAAATCAGCACACTCACTACAGAAACTACCGCTGCTTGATCATAGTTGTCCACTCTTCCACCATTGATCCATTGGTGCGGAATAATCCGAAGCAATACAAGGGACTGCATTAAGATAATGCTTATATTGGTGCCAATAATTACTTTTGCTGACGTTTTTCTACGCATATACAACCTTCTTTCTAATTAGATGAATGCCAAGCCCAATCCACCATATCATTTGGCCCAAAGCAAAAATCATTATGAACATATCATACAGTACCGGAACCATGGTCATCACACCACCCAATGAGGATGTCAGGCCTATAAGGCTTATCCACTTAGGGAAGAGTCGATATCTAATGCCTGCAATAACCGTTATAAGCATCCAAAGGGCTCCGATAATTTCATTATTACCACCAATTGCCAGATGGATGGTTTCGGCTACTTCATAGATAATGACAGATTGTTGGTCTACCGCGAGTAATATCCCTGTATTATATATCATACCACTAGCAACAACCAATGATGCCCATACAAAGCCAAAACCTAATATCAGCCGTCCCAAATAGCCGTTATGAATGATAACAACGTCATGAAGTGTTACCGTCAACAGTATAAGAAAGATACCGAACACTATGTACAATAAGGTAATCCATAAAATCATAAGATCTACTTTCCCAGATATGAATGTTAATTTATCCGACGCACCTGTCAACTGACTCATGTTCAAAAAAGTTCCTTGCATAACTATGCCAATAAGATATATAGCTGTCAGAATAAGTGCTGACACCCCACCTACTTTCATTTGTTTCATAAATACCACCATTCCTTTCATTGAGTTGAATATGATTTCCACTTAATTTCGAACATTAAGTATAAATGAATTCTACTCTAAGGACTTAATTAGCAGTAGGTACTAAAGTAGGGTCTTGTATGATCTCAGATAATATTCATTGATTTTGCCTTGGCTACAGCTTCCGTACGTCGGCGTACTTCTAGTTTCCCAAAAATATTCTGTATGTAGCCCTTAACAGTGCTTAATGCAAGATACAGTGTTTCACTAATCTCCTTATTAGACATGCCAGATTCAATTAATGCCAGTACCTCAATCTCTCTGACCGTAAGAGGCTCAACCAATTGCTGTTTCTCTTCTGCTATCGACGGGGTTGCTACCATCCTTTTGCTAATTGCCTCTTCTAAGGGTTCAATTGGGTTAAAATCAGGTATTGGATTACGAAAATAACAGCCTTTCGCTTCTAATAAATACATCATAGATTGGTGAACCTCTCCAAGATCTAGTGCAACCCTTGCCTTAAAAGCATAGTATCTATAATTGAAATCAGGCAGTGAAAATCTATCACCTGCAACCCTGGCATGTTTCAGCTCCTTTTTACACATTTCTATGTCATTTCTGACGTATGCACCTTGTGAAAGTAGTAGATGAAGCGTTGGAATAATAAGGGGCAGTCTGTTCTCACGCTCAATGTCCTTAATCAACTTTTCAATTTGCTCCTCCATCTGTCTCACCTTGCCCTGATGCAGCCACAAAGAAAAAAGTACCATATGAAAATTGTCTACATTAACAGCCTCACCATATATTCGTTCATAACTTATGGCTTTTTCAATAGCCTGCTGGGCTAGGTCAAGAGATTGTTTATTCCAATGTGCAAAACCAACGGTCATCATTATAACGCCATAGGCTTTTAGGGTCTTTTGATCCATCAGAGCAATCAACCTCTGAGCATACTCTTCTAACTTATCATAATCCCCATAGGCACCTGCAATATAGGCTCTTGCTTTTATTAAATTCACTTCCATCAACTCATACTGCTTCTGATCACTGACCAATTTTTTTCTCTCATAAGTGCTTTTAGACCCTTTAGTAAATAACGACTCTGCTCTGTCCAACCAATAAAGTGATTCTTCAATACGGTTGTTATCGATTAATGCCCATCCGTATTCCATGGATAATAAGGGTCTTTTTTTTGTTTGTTCCTCAGGAACCTTCTCAGCAAGCTCAAGCCAAAGCCTGGTATTCAGTTCAAGATCCATGGGTGCCCATAGGTGTTCCAAACAATCAGAGACCTTACTAGTTTCTTTACATCGGGCATAGTGGATATGAGCCTCATAAAACCGTTCATTGATAAAATACCAATCACCTACAGCCAATGTCACTGCATCGACGCGTACAATATAATCATGCCCGGCTTGCCCCTTGTGGAATGACTGTATGACCTTTCTAAAAAGATGATGGTACCTGTAACATTCATCATCCATCTCGATGATGAACAAATTCTTCTGAATCAACTCATTTAATATGCGCTCGCTATCATTAACGAATCGAGAAAACACCTCTCGACACATCCCTTGAGAAAAATAATCAGGCACTGAGCTGATCATCAAAAATAGTTTCTCCTGGTCAGTGATTTCCTGGAGGATCTCTTCAAATAAATAGCGAAGCAACATTTCATTTTCCATATTCTCCCCTGCTGTAAAAAGAGAATCTATGCGTCGCTCTTTCAAGACAATAAGTGCAAGCTTAACACCGGCAGCCCATCCTTCTGTGATGCGAAATATTTTTTTGAGTTCATCATAAGTAGGGACTTTTTGATCCATCAAATCAAACAACGCCTGTATGTCATCTGTATCGTATCTTAGGTCATCCGAATTCAACTCAAGGTACCTGTCCGAAAGCAGTTCCCTACTTAGATTCAATTTTATTTTTTCTCTTGATATAAGAACAATATTGACTTTACCTTCAAGAAAAGACAGAACATTGCGAAGTAAGGTCTCAACTTCTGGACTTTGAATATAATGATAGTCGTCAAAAACCAACCACAACGGTTCCTCTAACCGATGCAAAAGTCCAACGTACATACGAACCCATTGTTCCTCATTTAATTGACTGCGTTGAGATAATAAGGTATCCAATGATTGCCCTAAAGTGGGATATCGACCCTTGATGCCTTCTGTCAAATACGTAATAAATACAGTCATGTCATTGTCATATTCATCAAGGCTGTACCACACATAATTTCTAATATCCCTTTTGTTAAGCCATTGGCTAACCAGTGTGGATTTACCATAACCTGCCTGAGAAGATATTCCTATGACCCTATAATGACGATCATCCATTCTCTTTATAATCTTAGATCTGATAACCTCATGATATACAGTGTGAGGTCTTGATAATTTACTTGGTATAATCAAAGTATTCATCACATTTTCCTCGATTTCAAACATGCCTATCGTAGATGAAACAAAAAAAGCTTTCAAGAATCAGACAGATAATACTGTCCATTCCCGAAAGCATTCTTTTAATTATGATTCATGTACATTCTGAAATAATCTTTGTAATAACTAACCCAAAGCCACATCCAGAATCATCATGACTGCAAAGCCCAACATACAGCCAATTGTGGCTATATCTGTTTTTGACCCGCCTTCTTCACGCTGTGCCTCAGGAATCAACTCTTCAATGACCACATAGATCATTGCACCTGCAGCAAAGGACAAAGCATATGGCAAAATAGGTCTCATTGAAACTACCGCCAAGGCACCGACGACCCCTGCAATGGGTTCAACGATACCGGATGCCTGCCCATAAAGAAATGCCTTAGTTCTACTTAGCCCTTCACGACGCAATGGAATCGATACAGCAGCACCTTCGGGAAAGTTTTGTAGACCGATACCAATGGCCAAGGCCACTGCACCTGCAACTGTTGCTGATGTCACATCGCCATAAGCAGCAGCACCAAATGCCACCCCTACAGCCAGACCTTCAGGTATATTATGAAGGGTAATAGCCAGCACTAAGAGTATGCTGCGCTGCCAACTCGTCTTAATCCCTTCGGACTGAGAGGTCTTAAGCCCCATATGCAAGTGAGGCAATAATTTATCGACTAAATATAAGAAAGCACCTCCACCAAGAAATCCAATCGCAGCCGTAAGCCATGCAACTTGACCAATCTCTTCTGCCATCGCAATGCCTGGTGACAAAAGCGACCAAAAACTCGCTGCAATCATAACGCCAGCGGCGAAGCCTAACATGCCGTTTAATACCTTCTTATTAATGCTTTTGAAGAAAAATACCAATGCTGAGCCCAAAGCTGTAACGGCCCAGGTGAATAATGTACCTATCAAAGCTTGAATAACAGGGCTAAACTGTCCAAACCATTCAATCATAAAATTAATGCCCTCCTAAATGTATATAGGCACATTATAACATAATAAATCATGCTTGTTAGCAAATATTTATTATTAACTATGATTTCTTCCTTCGTACGGCATCGATTATATTATTCGTTGGTTTTTAAGTTCTTCTCTTTAGTCAACTGAGTGTCCGCATCCAGTTTTGTAAAATACTTCTTCGTCTCTGCAACAACGACACCACTAAGGGCAAATAGGGCTATTAAGTTAGGGAATGCCATTAATGCATTACTTATATCAGCAATAGTCCATACTGCTGAGAGGGTCATAAAAGGTCCTACGAACACAGCAAGAATATATAGCCATCTGAAAATCTTAACAGCGGTCATATTACCACCGGTCAAATACTCCAAACACCGCTCACTATAATAATCCCATCCTAAGATTGTAGTAAATGCAAAGAACACCAAACACATCATTAGGATGAATGCTGAGACCTCTCCAGAGAACGGTAGACCTTGACGGAAGGCCTCTGTGGTAACTGCGACGCCCTCAAGACCTATGTTCCAGCTTCCAGTGATAACAATGGCAATTCCGGTCATTGAACAAACAATAACCGTATCAATAAAAGTACCTGTCATTGTAATCAGCCCTTGTCTAACAGGTTCTTTTGTCTGAGCAGCTGCCGCTGCAATCGGCGCACTACCTAATCCGGCTTCATTTGAGAAGATACCTCTAGCCACACCTTTTTGCATTGCAATCATAATACTACCAAGGGCACCACCTGCCGCTGCTCTTAGGCCAAAGGCAGAGGCAACAATCTCTCTTATTGCTCCCGGCACCAAAGTCAAGTGCGTTAATATCATAAATAAACAGATACCTATATAGACAACTGCCATAAATGGCACAACGGTTTCAGAAACTTTAGCGATTCGCTTGACACCACCGATCAATACCATACCAACACATATAGTAAGAATGATACCTGAAATTATAACCGCCCATGAATAAGTCATTCCAAAAATGCTTACTGTATGCTCAAGTGAAGGGTCAAAGACACCTTGAACTGCGGATGTAATACCATTCACCTGCGTGAAAGTACCGATCCCCATAATACCAACCATAGCACCGAACAAACTGAATAACTTCGCCAGCCATTTCCATTTGATCCCCATACCTTTTTCGATATAATAGAACGGCCCTCCTAAGGTATGCCCATCTTTACCGACAATACGGTACTTAACTGCCAATAATCCTTCTGAATATTTTGTTGCCATTCCGAATATTGCCGCTACCCACATCCAGAACAGTGCACCTGGTCCACCAGCCACTATGGCAGTCGCGACGCCGACGATATTACCAGTACCAATGGTTGCGGAAAGCGCTGTACAAAAGGCTCCGAAGCTGGTGATTTCCCCCACACCATCGTCTTCATTCTTCACCATGTACTTGAGTGCTTTCCCCAAATGACGTACTTGAAGCCCTTTAAGTCTTACCGTCAGGTAAATCCCAGCTGCAAGAATTAATATAATCAGTACTGGCCCCCATACAATGTTATCAATACTTACAAGCATTGCGTCAATTTTGTTCAACATTTTTTTCCTCCTCTTCCTTGAGAACGCATCCGCCCAGAATGCTTCTATGCAACAACTGCTTCAGTTCAGTGTTTTATCACTACACTCTGCTAAACCAGTGAATTGTTTTGTCGCATAAAAAAAGAGCTGATCTTTTGACCAGCCCTCCAAAGAGTCCAACGACTCTCCAGAGTTGTTTCTCAATATATAATTTTGAACACTACTACTTATACTATAAGACGATAAAAATATCAATGTGCATTTTATCAAATGACCTTATTTTACAAGCTTTTGCATGATTTCAAAACGATAAATTAGAACCAACTCCATATTCATTCTAAAAATATTCCGTATAACCCTTAATTAACCATTATTTTTCCTTCATTTTCAACAATTGATGAGAATTCGTATCTTCCGCTTCCAATTCTCCTTTTCTGATTACCTGGAATCTTTACTATTGCATTGGTATTTGCTGGTATCTCAACAATAATTGTAACTTCATTTTCTTTTCTCACCCATTCAACCTTCGCAAATCCATAAGGTGTATACAAGCTTAGTTTCACGTGGTTCAATCCACAAGAAAAATCTGGCGATATTTCAAAAACCTCGTAGCCGGCTTCAACAATTTTTAATCCCCCGATTTCTCTATAAAGCCAATCACCTATACATCCAAAAGCATAATGATTATAGCTGTATGTGCTCACAGTGCCATCTTCACCTATTGCTCCCCAGCTCTCCCACATCGTTGTCGCACCTTGTTCCACTTCATATAACCAACTAGGACATTTTGTTTGATAAAGGAGTGTATAAGCCAGAGCGCGCTCACCATGTTGACACAACATATCCATTAAATAAGGAATACTAAGAAATCCCGTATCCAAGCGATCATCATTTTCATGTATCAATTGTACCAATCGTTGAATTAGCTTCGTCTTTAATGACTCTGTATACAACCCATTCTTTAAGGCTATTACGTATATTCCTTGCAAGTCAGTGGACATAATACCATCTTCATCAATATACTCATCGATAAAGGCATATTTTATCTTCTCATAAAGATCATCATAATACTTTACGTCCTCTTCATTACCAAGAATACTTGCGACTTCCGAAATACTCTTTACGCTAAATGCATAATACGCCGGCGCAACAATACCTTTTGTTTTGAACGCTGTTTCAACCATTGCTCCACCATCTGGATTCCCAAGAACCATGCTCGGCACGAGCCAATCACCATAGTGAAAATCTGTATTCCATAAATATTGACTTCTGTTTTGATGTTCCAAATCCCATTTATCGTAATCATCCGGATGATTATTTGCCGCTCTATCCTGAATATATAGAACCCATCGTTTCATTGCATCGTAATTATCTTGAAGTGCAGCCTTATCTCCATATGAACGGTACATAGAAAGCGGCACCTGAATAATTGCATCCCCCCAACCGCAACTTGTCTCAGATCCGAAAATTGATGACACGGATTTATATGCTTTCATATATGGTACAACCATTGGGACTGCACCATCTTTCAACTGGTCAGCCCTTACATTCGCCAACCAACGGGTTAAAAACGAATTACTCTGTCTGTTGAAATTCATTGTAGGCGCAAAAACCATTATATCACCTGTCCACCCCGCCCTTTCTCGCTGTGGACAATCGGTTGGTATAGAAAGTGTGTTAGAAACCTGACTCCACCAAATATTACTTTGGAGTTGATTGATTTTTTCGTTCGAAGTGTGAAAAGAACCAATATTCTGCATCCGACTTGATAAAGCATGTACTCTCACGTCCTCTACACTCAACTCGCCTGGCCAGCCAATGACTCTCACATATCTAAATCCATGGAAAGTGAATTTAGATCTATAAGTTTGTTTTCCTTCTTTTGTAATATAATACAATACCTGTTCCTTATTAACCCCAAGAATATTGTTAAAGAAATTACCTTCTTTATCCAATACCTCCGAATGGTCGAATCTGATCATCCGACCTTCCTCACTACTCAAAGTGATTTCTAATTGGCCCGCAAGCACTTGACCAACGTCAATGACAATATCACCTTCAGGTGTATTGATGATTTCCTTTGGGTCAAAGGACATTATGGTTTCGACTCCGCCACCATACTGTCCGACTAGATTACTCATCGGGTATTCTACAATTAGTACCGGATTCCAATCTGAATCATCATAGTCTGGTGTGTCCCATCCTGTCTTTTCCAGTCTTGCATCATATTTCTCTCCAACAAATATATCCGAGAAAACAATTGGACCTGTTGCACTTTTACCTTCCTTACCATCAATAATATCAATGCTGCCATCCTCATACTCAATCTCACCCTGTACGAGAATGCCAACTTTGTCGCCATATTGACAGCTATCTCCTGTTGCTCCAATCCTACCAGACCACCAACCATCAGCAACGACAATACCAAATACATTATCCCCCTGACTCAACACCTCCGATACGTCATACGTTTGATATTGCAATATCTTATGGTAACTGGTATTATCCGGGGCAAACATTCGGTCACTGACAGTAATACCATTAATTGTAAATTCATAAATTCCATGTGCCGTAAGATATACTCTGGCTTTCTTTATGGCTTTATCTACTTTATAAGGTATTCTAATGTATTGTGCTGGTTGAAATTCCGTAAAATCTCTGTCAGGGTTATATTCTGTAACGATTTCAAACTCCGTAAGAGGTTGATCTAAGTCTTTAGTCGGTAATGTGGGCCTTTGTACGGGTTCAATCCAACTACTTTGCCATTTTGTCTTCATAAAACCCATTTCAAAGTGACCCTCAATATTTGCAACCGAATTATGGTTATCCCATACAGTAATGGACAACTCATACCGTGTTTTAGCTACTGGCATAAATTCACTTATAACGACTTCTATGCTTTTCTTACTGTTTATTTTTCCACTGTCACAAATAAGTGTATCTACTGAAGAAATCTCGATTCTATAGGCAGTTTGAAATGTATCACTCTCATCACTCCACAAAACCCAACCAAATCTAGGTGATTCAACATCAATCCCTAATGGGTTATTCTCATGTTCTATCGTTAAATTTTCTAGTCTTAACATAATTCTCCCTCGCTTAAACTTCTTTCAAACTTCTCATTTCATTGATTTCAATAACTTGCTTATCCAATTCTTGCTGACTAATTGGGTAGAACTTACCAAATACCAATATGCCGATAACTGTAAGTATCATTGGTATTCCTGCAATACAGATTAAAATAATCTTATGTACCATCGCTGGTTGTGCTGCTAACGTTGCATTAAACCCAGCGTAGGCAAGTAAGTAACCTGGGATTGCACCACCAATTCCCATAGAAAACTTAGTCGTAAAACTAGAAAGGGATGCCACCGCCCCCTCCGCTCTTTGACCTGTTTTTAACTCAATATAATCCGTATTATCTGCCTGTATACCATAAGTCAGCGGCATACATAGCCCTTGCCCAAACCCGATAAATACTGTAATCAACATAAGAAGCACTTGACTGGTAGGCGCGATCAGACGCACAACGGGCAATACGCCAAAAACAAATAAACCTAACATGTACAGCCTCTTCTTGCCCATTTTTTGCGTCAATTTGCTCACCATTAACATAGCCGGAAAAATTGCGACTATTTGAACCATCGCCACTAAACTAAATAGCTTCAGGTCATTCATAATATATGAAAAATAGTAAATGTTTACTGTATTCATAACAGTGAAACCAACCATATAGAAAATTGATGCAGCAAAGGTGGACCAAATCGGCTTTTGTGACATAATGTTAAACATATCTTTTATGCCATATTTTTTACCTGCCTTAGGTTTTACTCTCTCTTTCAAACCCGTTGCACCCAACACTGTCATCACAATAACTGCAACTGTAACAATTAGAACTAATCTTATATAACCATCCTTATTGGATGTGTCTCCAAGAATCAAAGGTGCGGACATTCCTATTGCAAGTACCCCCAACATATAGAATAACCCTTTAATCGAACTCAGTGTGTTACGTTCGTTCATATCAGTTGTCATTACAGGTAGCATACTGTTCAATGAAATATCCATTACAGGAAACAGGATACCGATGAGTATATATGAAACATAGGCTATTACTAACTTGCCCGATGTTGCCACCATTGGACCAAACCAAAGTAGAAGGAAATTCAAACTGCAAAGAATGGTTCCGACAATTAACGGTGGTCTGAAATGCCCAAATCTTGTGTTTGGTAGGTGATCAATGATGTATCCCACAAATGGGTCATTGACACCATCCAAAATTCTAGCAACAAGAAAAAGTGTTGCACAATCTGCCGGACTCAAACCACACACGTTCGTATAAAATATTAATAAATAACTGCTAATCAAGGTCATTATTGGAATATTACCAAGGTTAACCAATACATATGAAATTTTTTCTCTTAACGATACTTTACTCACATCCATGATACTTCTCCTCATATTTTGTTTTATGGCACGCCAAATTGTTTATGTATACAAGAAGAATTCTAGCATCATTTAATCTTACATAAAATAATCTCATAGGACAACGAGCGCAACTTTTCAGACATATATATTATTTCACCAATAAAGATTACTTCTATTTGTTATAATGATCATATACTATCTGTGGAGGTCGCATATGATAAAATCAGATTATTCTACTAGGGATATAAAATTAACTTCGTACTTACATTTATCTCCTTTAACTATTTCAGAAGAAAACTACAATAGGTATTTTTATTACAATAATCTCGAGCTCAATTTGGATAAGCCGTGTTCCGTGAGTAATTTTTCCGCATTATTAAACAAACCTGACTCACCATACTCAAAAGATCAAAACTGTAATCTGATTAGTATATTTCGTAACAATATCACCGATAGTATCCTTGATTATTACAAAACAGATATCTACGCAACAATCCCACCGAATTTCATCCCCACTCTACTACATGGTCATACATACTATGAGGTTGTTTATGTCTTAGATGGTTCATGTACACATTATACTGAAGAAGATGTCACCCAAATAAAAAAGGGGGATATTCTAATTATCCCCCCGAAGACTGTTCATGCTATTTCAGCATTCAATGATTCATGTCGTATTATTAATATACTGGTTAAAGCTAATTACTTTCATGAAGTAATATTAAGTGAAATTGACACCAATAATTCTATTTATACCTTCGTAGAATCAACAAAAAATAAAACCATTAACGCTATGGCATCCTATTTAATCGTCAATACAGATAATGATATGCGTATTAGGAATTGCATTTATAACATACTATATGATTCAGAATCAACAGGCAAGTCTGATGATTATTCCAAGCACTTAAACATTCTTCTTCTAATACATCACATAAACGCTTTCAAATCCACTACCAAATCATATGTTAACGAAGCTATGGATTCCAAATATAACATCTCATATATCCTAGCCTACATGGAAGCGAATATCAGCCATATTAACCTTAGTTCTCTTGCAAACTTCTTTGGATACAGTGAGAGACAAATTACTAGAATACTTGTCAACTACACAGGTGAAAATTATCAAACCATTATCCGGCATATGAAAATGCTACATGCTGCAAAAGCACTAATAAATAATCAAGCATCCATCGACACAATTGCTGCAGAACTTGGATATGGATCTCAATATGGCTTTAGGAAAGCATTTATTAATGAATTCGGTATTTCACCAAGTATCTATCGTTCTCAACATAAATAAGGAATGATATAATATATAAAAGAACTTTCAATCATTCCAAGTCAGGAGGGTCCAATGAATATTCAATATAGTGTTGTATCACCTTACGATTTTAATGAAACCGTTAGTAAGTTTAAAGAGGCGCTTGGCGAAGTGAAGTTCGGCGTTTTATGGGAATTGAATTTCAAAGACAAACTACAGGAGAAAGGACTGACTTTTGAAACGAACTTCAAAATTATGGAAGCCTGCAACCCAGTTAAAGCAGAACAAGTACTTAAACATAATATTGAGGCCGGCTATTTTCTCCCATGTAAAGTTGTGGTCTATGAAAAGGGCCCTGACGTTAGAATGGGTATGCTGCTACCCACAGAATTGATCAAGTCTATGGGGGATGTCTCCTTACTCCCTATCGCTCAGGATGTGGAGGATGCCCTTAAGAAGGCCATGGAGATTGTTACTGGGTAAATATCCAATACGTTTATACTAATATCACTATAAAAAAGCTGCACGCATTGCTATTGATATGATCATAAGCAACGCTTGCAGCTTTTTATACTATACGAAATCTCTTAATCAGAACAAAGCAAAATCTAAGCTTTATGCCTCTATCTCATATATCCCAAAGCCCCAAGCAGACAATTCAACGTCGCTGCCTGAGACAATTGCATCACCGCTGATTAACTCAGTGGCATCTTCATAAGGATATGTGACTGTTACAGGTTCGTCACTGTAGTTAAAGATATAGATAATCTTGTTTCCTGCTGTGTTTGTTCCTTTACGAACAATCGTTGGGAAAGCTAGTGTTTGGTCTATTGTCTTCATGCCGGTCTTGTTGAGAATGTAACTGAACAATTCACTGTAGACGGCTTCTGTTGGACAACATCCTACATAGGTTGCACTGCCTTTACCATAATTGTTCGTTGTTATGGCAGCATAAGAACCCCAATGCTTATGACCATAGGTTGCAAGTACTTCTGCGTCCTTAGCAGTCAGCAATTCAATCCAACCTCTTAGGTTCTGATTGGCTTCGTCTATGGTCAGTATGTCCGACTTGATGACCGTTTGTTTCGCCTCAGTGTGCTGACTGAAGAAATTGCCACAAGCTTCACTGATGATGCCCGGTTGAGCAACAGAGCGAACCTTGACCTTATCATCGGAAAAGCCACTTCTTATAGTATAAACAATATGCCCACCTTGCTCCACATAGGCATTCAATCGCTCAAGAATCTCATCAGCAACGGCATATAAAGGTGCCGCAACAATCATATCATAATCGGTAAAGTCAGGATAAGATATATCAATAATGTCACATTCTACGTTCATCTTATACAAGGCGTCAAACATCTGTCTGAAAATATCATTGTAATCCATGTCATAGTAGACCTTGAACCAATTAAAGGCTGACAATGCTTCATTATTAATTAAGACAGCGACTTTATTATCTTTCTTCAGGTCCACGAGCTTGTCACTTAACCTGGCAAAATCAGAACCGATGGTCGTTGCTTCGACGTAAGTTGGGCTTGGACTGAAATCTTGACTCAGCAAACCTTTCCAGTAAGTTTCAAAGGAATTGTGCGTTGAGTGCCAGTGCCAATAAGCGACCATATTCGCACCGGACGCCAGATGACTGAAAGCCTGTAATCTCAATTGCCCTGGATAAGGCAACCAACCGGCATGGCCCTGCGCTTCTGTCTCTATGACAAAGTAATTGTCATTCTTAAGACATCTGGTGATATCGCCACCAAAGGCAATCTCACACCCCGTCAATTCATCTTGTGTCGGATGATAGATGTCACAACCTACAACTGTAAAAGGTGCAGCCGCTTCATAGTGGTTGACAAAAGTCTGTACGCCATAAGAGTACCCACGCCAATCAAAGTCAAAATTCTGGGTGACGAACTGGTCCTCTTTACGGTATTCATTGACAATCCCAACCTGCCATGCCAAGAAATCTGTTACCAGTTTTCTTCTGAAAGTCTCAAACTCACCAGACAGACTGGCATTGATGGTCATATCCATACTTGGAAAATCTTCCCACGCATTGATTCTATTACTCCAGTAATCCAGCCCAAGATGATGATTCATGGCATCAAGGGATTCGTAACGGCCTTTCATAAACTTGGCAAACATTGTTTGAATCGCCGGTCCTGATACTTCATAATGCTTCGTCTCATTGTCCACTTGATAACCGATAATGGACGGATGATCTTTCACATGAGCCATCAGCTTTCTAATGACACGCTCACAGTAATAAAGATATTTTGGATTGGTAATATCAAAGTTCTGCCTTGGTCCATATTGATTGCGACCATTCCTCGTCATTGCAAGGATATCCGGATGTTCATTAACCATCCATGTTGGCACTGCATAAGTTGGCGTTCCGATGATGACAGAGATGCCTGCCTCATACATGGCATCCATCACTCTATCTATAGATGTGAAATCATAGATGCCACTCTGTGGTTCTAAGGTACTCCACGTCGATTCGGCAATACGCACCACGTTGATGCCTGCTTTTTTCATCATTTGAATATCTTCTTGCAATCTTTCATAGGGCATATACTCATCATAATATGCCACCCCGTAATACAATGGATTCATCTGTTACCCCTCCAGTACGAATGTGTTAAATGAGTGACCTTTCAAGGATAATGATAACTGCTCACCTTTTACCGCAAGCATCATATCCCTATCATAGCAGACATTGTTAGCGGCTACCACAACGATTGCACCATCAGGATTTTCAAACGCGACCGCTGACCCTGACCACGGCCCTGTAACCTCTAATCTATAAGCACCTTCTTTTACAAAAGCTGAAAAATGCTTCATCACATAATACTCGGGATTATAAATAGCTTTCTTCAACACTGGATCAACAGTAATCAGCGCATTCTGGTGCCATCCCCAAGTACTTACTCCTCCTGGCTCTAATACCATATTCCAGTAGGTATAGCTGCTTACACCATTCCTCAGGTAATGACGCATGAGGTTAAAAACGTACCGGGCATACGTCCAAGTATTCTTGCCATCGCCACATTCATTTTCTGTTTGCATCAAACCAATCTCAGGGTATGACTCCCTTGTTCTTTGAATCGCTTCACGCCCTGCCCATTGATAACCTATGCCTTTGATATATTTTCTAACATTTTCATCAAAAAGGATATGATCCACATAGTCATCAAACAGGTCAATAACAATCTCACCTGTAGGCATGAACTTCATCTGCTCAGGTCCATTGAGGGTACCGATCCAAAGTTCGGTATCTGTCTTTGCTTCTTTCAATGCTGGACCAAGGTAGCCTCCAACAAAGGTTCTAATCTGCTCACCTGACCAAAGACAAGATGGGAATTTCTGATCTGCAAAGGTCTCATTTTGAAAATGCAGTTGCTTAATCGGAATCCCTTCTGCCTGATAAGCTTCAAGAAACTTAATGAAATAAGTACAATAAGCCTTAAGATTCTCTTCTTCCATGACAAGTCGGCCATAATTGTAGACAGGCGGTTGTTTCATCCATGTAGGGGGACTCCAAGGAGAAGCAAACAATTTCAGGTCAGGCACATGCTTTTTTGCAGCCTTAATATATGGGATTAAGTATAAGTGATCCCTTTCAATAGAGAAATGAGCCATAGCATAATCTCCAGGCGTCTCATTATGACTGTACCAACGTTCAGCATAATCACTGGCCCCAATGGGCATACGGCAAAAGTTAAAAGATGCCCCTTCCTCTGAGTCGAAAAGATCCGTTATGACCTTTTCTTTATCTTCCTCAGACAGATGATTCAGAGCAATCCAACCGAGCTCGTTGAAGCAGCCCCCAAAACCTTCGATGATCTGGTCTTTGTTCTGGGTCACTTGAAGTTCATGACTGGCTTTTATTGATTGTTCAGCCACTTCCTTTTGAAGCATCTGGGATACTTCTGTTGTCTCATACCATCTCATCTTCATAAGTTCTATCCTTTCACGGCACCGGCTACGATACCTTTAACTATGTGTTTTTGGAACATCATATAGAACACTACCAGCGGTGCTGAAGTCATCAACAATCCTGCCAGAAGATTGGTCCAGTCCGCCGTATACTTACCAAAGAATTTGTTGGCAGATAGAATCAAAGTATAATTGTCTGCATCTGTAATCATCAATAATGGTAATAAGAAGTCATTCCAGAACCAAAGGGCATCCAGTATAGCGATCGTTGCAGTAATTGGTTTTAACAATGGGAATATGACATGAAGGAACACACCAAAAGGTCCACACCCATCAATAATGGCCGCTTCTTCAAGGTCAATCGGTATCGTCCCTACAAACCCAACATAAAGGAATATGGCCATATTCACACCTAGACCTATGTAGATCGCTACCGTTCCCATCAGGCTCCCTTTAACATTCAGCACCATGGCTGTTCTTGTCAAGGAAATCATAATGGAATGGAATGGAATCAACATAGAGGATACAAAGAGAAACTGGAAGAATCTAGCCAACTTCAATCGGCTCCTTGCAATCTTATAACCGGCCATAGAAGAGGTCACGATAATACCTATAACAGAAAACACGGAAATTACTAAGGTATTGAAGGTCGTTCTGATGAAGTCTAGCTTCTGGAAGGAGACAATATAATTCTCGAATCTCAGCACTGTCGGTAAGGCAAGAATTGAATTCGCCATTTCTCCATCTGTTTTTAATGAGTTGATTAATGCGATATATATAGGAAAGAAGGATATCATGCCTGCAATAATCAGTAGGCCAATCTGAAGGTATCGGTTCGCTAATCGCTTTGTCATGCTTTTACCTCCTTGCTTCTTGTAATCTTAAGTTGAATCATTGTGATCACCAATACGAATAAGAATAGAATAATGGCCTTCGCATTGGCATACCCATAACGGAAGTAACTGGAAAATGCTTCTTCGTAGATGTTAAGGGACATGACCTGTGTGGTTCTGCCTGGTCCACCACCTGTAAGACCGTAGATTTGGTCAAAAGCTTTAAAGGCATTGTTCAAGGTCAAGAACAGGTTGATGCTGACTGCGTGCATAATCATTGGCAATGTTACGTTGAAGAACACTTGAAAACTGTTGGCACCATCCACTTTGGCAGCTTCCTTGTATTCTGTCGGCACACCTTGGACAGCAGCAATATAGATAACCATGATATACCCCACACTCGTCCATAGTGACATCATCACAACGGCCCAAAATGAAAAGTCCGGATTGCCCAACCAAGGTTGATCCAAGAAACCAAAGAACCTATTCTCAGCAAGTTCACCAAGAACTTTTCGGAAAATGAATTGCCATATATAAGCACCGATCAAATAACTGATCATATTAGGCAAAAAGAAAACAGTTCTAAAGAAATTCTTTGATTTTTTTCTTGAGTCAATCAAGAGTGCTAAGGAAAGCCCAAGTATATTGGTCAGCACCACCATTGCAAGAACATATTTCAGCGTAAACTTAATTGAAGCTAGGAAGTACTTATCGTCTGTAATGGCTTTGACAAAGTTGTCTAAACCAATAAATTTGTAATTCGGGTTCAGCCCATTCCAATCAGTGAAGCTGTAGGATAAACCGGTAACCACCGGTATGATGACAAACATTGAATAAAAAATCAGCGCCGGCACTAGGAACAGAAGCAATAGTTTTGTTTCCCTCGCCTTATTATTGATTCCCATAGTCTGCTCCTTTCATGGTACTAAAGGAAGGGTGGACCCGAAGGTCCACCGATGAATTTTAACATTATGTATTCGACTTACTGACTTTTGATGTTTATTGATTCACTTCATTGAACAACTTCCAAGCATCATCCAGTGCCATCAATACATCATCAGCCGTTACAGCACCTGAGTAATAACCTTGAAGGGCTTTACCGGATTCATCTTTAACCGCTTGTGGCACACTAGGATCAAGGTAAGATTTGCCTTCACTCATATAACTGATGGCTTCATCAATCCAAGGATATGTTTCGAAGGTATGAATCTCTGAAACAGGTGTGAATTGACAGGCTGTAAAGAAAGATTCAGATGTCTCAGGATTAAGGAAGTAGGCTACCAAGGCTTTCGCCACTTCTTTGTTCTGACTATAGCTACATACACCAAGTGTTGTAGAAACGGATGCATTAATCATCGACGCGGCTGGATCTTCATTGACTGGCAATGGTGCTACACCAAGGTTAAAATCCGGATCTGATTCAAGAATGGTCGCCGAGAACCATGGTCCTTGTACCCACATACCATAGTTGCCTGTAGCAAATTCTGCACAGCCGTCCACACCACCGATTTCAAGACCATTGGTGTTGGCATTGGCATTGACAAGATCTATTACGTTGAACATATCCTTAATCTCAGTAAATGACCCTTCATCTGCATACATCCTATCAACAAAGTCCGTATGTGATGTATTCCCATATGCGCCTACTGTCAATGGTAAGAATAACTGTGGTATCCATGATTCATTATAGGATGCCAAAAATGGCGTATAGCCTGCCGCAGCGATTGCTGCCGCATTAGCTTCAAGCTCACTGAGAGTCATTGCCGGTTCAAGACCTAGCTCTTCAAACATATCCTTGTTATAAAGGATTCCCCAAGTCAAACTTTCCATTGGAAGACCAAGAACTTTACCATCATAGGTAACTGCGCTTCTTGCACTGTCATATAGACCGTCAATCCACTCGCCATCACTTAAGTCTTCAAGATAGCCTGCTTTATAGTACTGTGCTTTTTCGTTGATGGCATGAAATGCGAATACATCCAAGTCATCCCCTGTTGAAAGTCTCGTCTTAAGAATCTCTGATGCTGTATCGGCACTTGGCATCTCAAGATCATAGGTCACTTTGATGCCTGTCTCTGCTTCATATTCAGCTGCAAAGGCGTCAATGTATGACTCGTAAGTTTCTCTAAAACGTGGTTGAGCGATAAAGAGTTTCAAGTTGACTGTATCGCCACTTTGAACTTCATTCTGACTCGTTTCACTTGTACTGCCACTTGTTCCGCTGGATGATGTGCTAGATGCCCCATCATCACCGGCTGACCCGCACCCCACGAGTACCAACGCCAAAACAAGGACTGTAATCAATATTTTTTTCATAACCTTCCTCCTTAACTACATTTAAGTTGCTGTTGTTTACATTTGCTATTATAAATGCAGTCACTTTTAATTACATTGCACAATATTAATGGTTACTACTGTAAAATATTAAGCACTCCGACCTTTAATATGTGATTATTGTACAGTACCATCATTTTCGTAATCCCCTGGCGTACACCCATAGTATTTCCGGAATACTTTATAAAAATAAGATACATCTTTATAACCCAGAGATGATGCAATATTTTTATGAGCAACACCTTCACCAAGTAACTTTACCGCCTCTGTCATTTTCAACTTAAGAATATAGTTATTCAATGTCAGGCCATATCGTTTCTTAAATGCACCACTGAGATATTCCTTGCTAACGTACACATGCTCTGCCACTTGACTCAAGCTTATTTCCTGACGAAAACTGCTATCGATATATTCTTTGGCCAATTCAGCCGCCGGTTTCTCATCATCAATCATCTGCTTCTTTCTATAATCCATGGCTGCCTTAATCATCAAGTTCGCTTGCACAATATAGCTCTTACAAGAAAGGCCACCTGTCACCTGAGTATTAATGTTTTCGTACAAATCATGAACATTTGACTCTTTTTGAAAAACGTCCATCAGTGCGTCCCTAAAGGCATGCACCAATAGGTCATGAATAATCTTACTTTGCACTTCTTGATCCTGCTCAACTTTCACCACATAAGCTTGTATATGTTCTAATATTCTAACTGTCCGATTATAGTCCACACCCTTCAATTCATTACGTAATTGATTGACTTCTTCCATCATGGCCCCCAAGACAGATTCATCCATTAGCGTGTGTACCTCTAAAGATTCTGCCTGTCTTTCCATAGCCAGATCTTTGACACATCGTTCCAGAGCCCTGTTCAACTCTTCTGGATCTACGGGCTTAAGAATATACTCCACCGCTCTTGAATGAATGGCCTGCTTCATATAGCCAAAGTCATCATGGCCACTGATAACGATGATTTTATAGTCCTTGGACATTCTTTCAACATTTCTAAGAAAATCCACGCCATCCATGTTGGCCATCTCCATGTCCGTAATAATAATATCTGGTGCAAGTTGTTCAATCAGTTTTAACCCTTGCTCCCCATCTTCACCTTCACCAACAAGTTCAATGCCCAGCTTTGCCCATTGACCAAAATTCCTTATGATATTGCGTGCCCATATTTCATCATCAATCATGATTGCCTTCAACATAACTACAATACTCCTCTGCGTCTGACTTCCTTAGTTCTAATGGTCACTTCTGTGTATTGCCCCTGAATACTCTCAATTGTGACACCACAAGCATCATCCACCACGTTATGAAGCTTTATCCTAGCGTCTATGTTCTTAAGCCCCAATTGATCAGCATCTTCAAAAATATGACCCTTAGTGTCAGCTAGCCTCTTTTGAATTTCAAGAAGATCTAATTTTGCCATCCCCTGACCATTATCTCGAATCTTAACAATCATAATACTCGACTCTGTATAGGCACTTATGTGAATGTGCCAATCTTGGCTTCCTTTTGTAAATCCATATTTGAAACAATTCTCTACGACAGGTTGTAGACTTAGTTTAGGCAGCATGCAATTGCCAATCCCCTCCTCTACATCTTGTATGACCGATAATTTCTTATCGAATCGCATCTGCTGAATCTGAAGATATTGATTCATATTGGTCAGCTCTTGTTCCATTGTTACCATTTCTTCGGTGAATTGCATATTGTAACGCATCATCTTTGAAAAAGCATTGATGACATTATAAATCCCCATAAAGCCACGTTCGACAGACATTGCTCCAATCATTTGTAAGGTATTGTACATAAAATGAGGGTTGATCTGAGCCTGTAGTGCCATCAGTTGCGCACTCTGAGTCTCTATTCTTTGTTTATATTCACGATCAATCAAATCCTTTATTTTATCAATCATGAAATGATAACTTTGTTCCAAAACCTTAATTTCATCGTTGGATTTTGCCACAAGGGTTGGTCTTTCCTCCCCTTCAAGAATTTTATCAATATTCTGCATAGAATCTGCCAAACGTCTTAGTGGGTCGATTAATCTGGAACCTAAGAAAAAGACAATAATCACCATGACCAATCCAGTTACGAATATAATCATAAGTTGTGAAGGCAACAATTCATGGTAGAGATCTGACGCAAGACTGGTTGGTATCCTCTTGATCAGCACCAAGTCTTCTGACAACCACTGATGAAAGACATAGTAATCTCCAACAGTGTTATACGCGCTGTCCGGATTCTCTAACGACAGGGAAAAATACGTTTCTGCTGTGTCTTTAGCCAGGGATTCGTATCCTTCTTCATAGATCACTATACCAGTGCCATCCAGGAATAGAACAACGCTGCCATCTTCAACGGTCAGCAGTTCCGTTGCTCTTTCAAAAAGATTCCAATTCAACTTAACTACCAGACGTCCTATGACTTCCTGGTCGTCAAAGCGTTTATAGACTTTGGAAAGATAAGGCCCATCCATGGCTATAGAACCGTCCTCCAAGGTTAATGGTAGGTAATACAAACTATTGTCTTTTGACATGACATCTTTCATAGCCATTTCTTCATCGGTGATAAAGTCTGCGACAAAATCCGCTTCATAGGAAGCATGAAAAACCCGTCCGCTTTCATAGGTATAGTAGCTGACTGTTATAAAATCTCTAAGATTGGATAGAAGATAAGCGCGAAGTTTTGTTTTGAAATAATTCACAGCATCTGTCTGCCAAGAAGTACCCCACGCCTTCTCGTTATAGAAGTCCAAATCCTTGTCAAAATAGAAAGCTGTTAAGGCCTCATCGATTCGCTCCACATTACCATAGAATTCACCATCGACCCATGACATGAGCGCCATGTTTTGACTGATGATTTTCTCCTCCATGGCATCCTGAGTGTTTTTTATGGTCACCAAGGTGGCCGCCACCAGCGGTACTAAGGCCAAGAAGAACATGAATAGGAACATCTTTGCTTTGATGCTTCTGCTGATTGGTGTTAGTAGATATTTATTGATATAATACCGTAACTTCATTTTGTCACCCCGTTAATATCCAAGTACTGTTGTTGCCATGATTATACGCTATGTGGTGGGAAAGTGGAAGGTTGGAGGTGGAAGGTCATCAGAACCCTTTGGGCAGCCATGGTTTCTTCCGGCGGCTCTTAAGCCTTCCATGGCTTAAAGGCCGCACTCCACGTCCATGTTACGGTGCTCCAGAAACCATGGCTGCCCAAAGGAACCTGATTCGGTTCCGGTGAGTGCTGTTATGACGCTTCGCTTGTTATCGCCTTTGGCGATACCTCGCTTGCTGTGTGTGCTTACTACGAATGTTTTTTTTTGGGGAAGGAAGGCTTTACTTACATGTAAAAACATCCCAAACTTTTATTTGTCTGGGATGTTTTTATGAGTCTGTTTTATGATTATTTTTCTATAATGTTGTAATCCAATGTCGCAAAGTCAGCTTCCAATTTAGCTTCATGGCCTTCATAGCGCCAAGTAATGATTAGGTTGCTGTCTGATGGTGTTTCTATGGTGATTTCGGCCTTTGGGTTAAAGGCTGGGCTTTCTTTTCTGAATTTTAGGAGCCTTAATTGTTCCTGTACGATTGGTTCATTAAGTTTGTTCATGGCTTCATCTAATCTTATGTTGGTTCTGTTGATTTCCTTGTGACCACCTGGGCCTGCTGCTTCTACTGCGGCGTGATCATTTTTGCCAGCGAATAGGTCTAAGTACCAGACTTGTGGCTTGCCTGGTGTGAACATCTGTACGGCTCTTGCCAGCAGCATTTTTTTGTCATCTTCACCCAAGGCACTGTAGTAGGTTGCGTTGACCTGATAATAAATATTCTTCTTACCATGTAAGTCTTTAACGTAACCGCCTCTGCCAACGACTGTGTCTATCAGGTTTTGAATTTCATCGTCTTGCAATAGACCTTTCAGATCAAGCAGTGGAATGCCATCGTGACAGCCAAGCATGTTAACCGTCTTGATATTCTCATCAATGATTTCCTTCATCCATCTGCTTAGAACACTTGATGTTTGACGTTCTATGGCGTCAATTAAGAGTCCTGGCAAAAAGAAATCGTATGTCATAAAGCCTTGTTTGGCAATCTGTCGATGGGTACCTTCTGCATAACTGGCATGGATCTCAGGCAATAGTGTCAATTGATATTGATCCGCTAATTCTTTCACTTTGGCAAGAAGGTCCCATGTATCCGGTTCATTAAGAAAGTTCTTTTTACCCGGCATCTTTGGTGCATAGGCAAAGGCATCCAAGCGTACTATCTTCGCACCATAGGCCGCTAACTTCGACAGGGTATCTTCATAGAATTCCCAGACCAGTGGTGACTCAATGTTCAAATCCATTTGACCAAGGTAACGTCGCTGACTTTCCATATAGGCAACGACCACATTCTTATAATCTTGATAATTACCAAAGTCCATATCGCCAGGTTTGATGCCTGTTGCCAACTGACTGTTGACCATTTGGCAAATAGCCGTTGCAGTACTATACTGCATATTCAGCGTCGAGGTCAATGTCACCGGATCCACTTCACTGTACCTGACTTCCTGATAAAACGTATTCCAGTAAGGTACCTCTTCTCCATCTGGCATACGTACATTAAGGATAGGCAATCCCGGTTTTCTAAAGAACATTTGCTCAATATATTCAGGGTTTGGCTGAATGTAGCCTTCCTCTGTCATTTCACCGTATCCGTCCCAGAATTTGTTCCAGTTGATGAAAAAATCCGCATAGACAGACTGTTGCCCGTTCTTGACAATATCTTGAAATTGCTCTGATAATACAGAAGCATGGTTCAAGATGAAATCAAACTTCAAGTCAATTCCCTTATTCTTCAGTGCATCAAAATCCGTTGTCGAGCCATATGTCTCATTGATATTATAATCAATGACAGAGAATCCTCGGTCGAGATCAGTGTTAAAAATACTTGGCAATATATAGAAGGATTCAAAACTTCCGTCAATAGCAACGTTATCCATAAGGCAACGAATCTCAGCCATCGTACCACCGATACTGTCAGGATAGGCGTTTAGCATTGGTCCAATACCAAGATTGCCCATGCCCATCATGGCTCTAAATTGGTCATAGTCGATGATATGACAATCTTTCGTAACAATGATGACCCTATCACTGGCTTGATTCATCAACTTTTTCTGCTCTAAGCCTAGAACCATCGTTGTAAAGGCACTATCCGTCTTCCCATCTCTGTTACGGCTTTTTCTATGTGCCAACGTTTCTTCCGGTGTACTATTCAGTAGTATAGGCACATCAATACCTTGAAGATTCTGATTGTTGCCATGAGTCCATTCAATAATCAGTACTTGTTTGTTGGAAAAATCCACCTGATCATACCATAGCTCATCTTCTGTACGTCCCATACGCTTAAGCATCAAGGCTTCTTTTCCATCTTTGAACTCAGCAATAATACCGTTGATTTTATCAAAATCAATTTCTTTGGGACTGCCAAGGTAAGCATTCAATGCTTCACTGCCCTTAGTCTGGTATGTCTCTAGCCATGGATACCTTGCCACCATATCAGGTGCTGGGTCCGTCTCATCTGACCACAAAGAAAAAAGGGTCTCCTTCACTTCTTTCGTCATCAAGTCAGCTTCAACCAAGCCCTTGACACCACCGTCTCTAAATACTCGTTGTCGTTCAGCGTCATTGTACATCGGTATTCTGTATGGATAGTTGTCACCAGACAATACATAGGTGCCAATGCCCAGTTCATTCAGGTAAAAAGCCAGTAATGCACCTGTCTCTGATTTGCCGACCCCGGAACCACCATGCACGGTCACAACCGCTCTTTTATGGTCACCTTCTGAAAAAGTCATAGCAAGACGTTCTAAAAGACTAGGCATTATTAAATTCGCTTTTTGGATGTGACCTGCCTCAATTTGCACCTTATCACCTGGCATATCGCCGGTCGGTACTCTCTCAGCATCATCTATCGTAGGTGGTTGCCACCCGTTGATATAAGCTAATAGGTCTTCACTGTTTTTTACTTGATTGATCACTGTCATCGTCTCCTTCTTATCTAAACCCTTTTTTATAAACACTTTACTTCTATATCAAAATACTCCGAGCCAGTTACACTAAAGGACGTTACGTTACACAATCCTTCTGCTATAGCGCTTATGACTTTAGTGCCGTCATTTATGAATAACTCTACAACCGATCGATCCACCAATAGCCGTAGATTCAGCTCTGTGGCACCTTCCACTGGCGCTGTGTAGATCGTGGCATTGCCATCCATACCTTTTCTGCTTAAACGCAATTGTTTATCAGAGTTTGTCACCTGTATAACTGCCTCATCACCAAAAACCAAGTCGAGACTTGCTTCTATCCTGTCAGTGATATGAATGTCGTAAAATTTGGTTGGTGAATATGGATAAATCCTATGTCGTTTCTTATCACCTTCCAAAATACTCATTGGAGCAATATCCAACATCCTTGAAGTATCGGGCACTATCGGAGAGTACTGGATCTTGCCCTCACTTAAAGTCACTTCCCTTGGCAAGGTCATCATGCCTGTCCAGTGACATCCTTCAAAGGGCTCCGCCATTCTAAGCCAGCCAATGACAATACGCCTGCCATCAGGCGTTACCATGGATTGCGGTGCATAAAAGTCTGTGCCGTAATCCATCAAGGATAACGCTGTCACTTCCTGAGTGCCTGCCAGTGTATCATTCATCAGCCTGCCAATATATACCAAGTGGTCCTGATCCATTCCTAGCTTCTTACCAACCCCCATTGCAGAAAAGTACACGATGTGTTCACCTTCAAGTTCAAAATAATCCGGACATTCCCACATGAAGCCCATGTCAGGGTTCTGTAAGGTACCAAACCATTGAAATCCAGAGAATGGCGTAGCTTTCTCGGTTCGGTAAATATTGATCTTTCCGCCCTTTTGATCCTTTGTTGCGACAGCCATATAAAGCTTGTCTCCCACAAGCCATACTTTAGGGTCTCGAAAATCAATGTTATGCGCCTGATGATTGAGTCCGGACAATAGTGGGTTCTGGTCGATTTTTTCATAATGAAGTCCATCCGTCGACACAGCTCCACATTGTTTTTGTTCACCACTATTTTGGGGATCACCAACGCCTGTATAATATATCAGATGCTTGTCGTCCAACTCGATAGCGCTCCCAGAAAAAACGCCGCCAATGTCATAAGGCTTGTCCTGTACCATAGCAAGGGGCAAATGTATCCAAGTAAGTAAATCATCACTGACTGCGTGACCCCAGGACATATTCCCCCATGAGGTACCTAAAGGATTATATTGGTAGAACAGGTGATATTGACCTTTATAGTAGCTAAACCCGTTTGGGTCATTTATCCAGTTTTTTTCAGAAGTAAAATGATAAATCGGTCTAAGATAAGTCTTGTCTGTCTTATTCAGTGTCATGTCTTATTTGCTCCTCTTATTTGATGGATCCTTGCAATACACCAGCAATAACGTGCTTTTGAAGGAATAAATATAAGATAATTACCGGGAAGATTGTCAGCATCAACCCAGCCATTAAGAGTCCATAATCCACTGTGTAAGTACCAAAGAAGAAAAAGGTTGATAGTGGCAGTGTTCTTAGGGTTGCCTGTTGCAAAATCAAGGATGGCAACAGGAAGTCATTCCAAATCCAAAGTACATCCAAAGTAATAATGGTCATTGTGATTGGTTTGAGCAAAGGCATTACAATCAATAAGAAAGTACGAAATCTGGTTGCACCATCGATCATTGCCGCTTCTTCAAGAGATAAAGGTATGTTCTTGATGAAGCCATGGAACATGAACACTGCAAGTGAAGTACCAAAGCCAAGATACATGAAGACAAGGGTACTTCTACTATTCAATAAGTCCATTTTACCATATATACTGACAAGAGGTATCATAATTCCCTGAAACGGAATAATCATAGAAGTCACCATCGCAATGAACATAAAATCATTGAACTTTGTTTTCACTCGAACAAAATAATAGGCTGTCATCGCTGAGAAGAAAACGATGATCAATACACTTGCAACAGTAATAATCAAAGAGTTGCTTATGGATGAAAGAAAGTTCATCTTGTCATAAGCCTGTTGGTAATTTGTCAAATTAATAAAAGATGGCAATGATACTGGACTCGTAATGATTTCATTTCTTTCCTTCAAGGAATTCACCAACACAAGTACAAATGGAATGATGTAAAGAACAAGAAAAATCGACATTAATGCTAATTTGATTCCTTGTGAGATCATTTTTTTCATTTTCATTATGCCTCAACCTCCTTGCTTTTGCTAAACTTAACTTGTACTGTGGTCACTGCTGCAACAACAATGAACAAAACAATGGCTTCTGCCTGACCTAGACCATAATCCTGAGACAAGAATGCCTTATTATATACATACATGGATACCATTCTTGTGGAATTAAAAGGCCCACCTTCAGTAAGAGCAAGGTTCAGGTCGTAAACCATGAAAGCTCTTTGTAGACTTAAGAATACACAGATTGTAAATGCATTCACCATAAGCGGAATAACAATATGGGTGATTCGCCTAAGCCCCTTTGCACCATCAATCTTTGCCGCCTCTATGACACTGCCGGGAATATTCGTGAAACCGGCAATATAAATAATCATCAGATAACCTGACAACTGCCAAACTGTAACAAGCACCATCGCCCAAAAAGCTTTCTCCGGCCCGCCAAGCCATGACCTTGACAGTGCTTCTATGCCAAAGAAATCCCCTATATGGGTGAATACCGATGAGAAGACAAACTGCCATACGAAACCAAGAACAATACCCCCCAGCAAGTTAGGTGTAAAAAAACCGGAACGGAACAAGTTTTGCCCTTTGATACCGCTAGTCAAAATGAAAGCAATCGTAAATGCCAGCCCATTGGCCAAAAGAACAACGGCCAGGACATATTTAATGGTTACAAGCATTGATCCCCAGAACACTTTGTCTTGAAAAACACCGATATAATTGGTTAGTCCAACAAAATTCATGTCTTGTGCCAAACCGTTCCAATCTGTAAAGGTCAGGTATATGCCATAGAGAAAAGGTATAATCATAACGACGATAAAGGCAAAGGTACTAACACCGGCGTATAACAGATACCCTCTAAATTGTTTGCTGAAACTGGATTTTTTATCCATATAATCACCCCTTATTGTGAGATGTGAATAAGAATAGCAAAATGCCGGAGCGTCCAAACGACTATGCTCCGACATTTTAATCCTGTTGCTAAACTTATTGTTGATTTGCCCAGTAGCCTTCCACTTTCTCATAGAACTCTTCTCGACTGCTGAAACCAGCCATGTATTCTTGGAAGAATGCACCAACCTCTGCCCAGTGGTCAGATGGGAATGTGTATGTCATCTGAGTGAACGTCCCTGCTGCAACATGTTCAAGAATAGAAGCTGCCAGAGGATCGCTAGGGCTTTTACCTATGTTAGTAAAGGCCGGAATAATACTGCATGTATCAACGAGAGCGTTTTGTCCATTCTCTTCGTAGACCAACCAGTTCAAAAACTCAAGAGCTGCTGCCTGCTGTTCATCCGTACTTTGTGATGTGTCTACGGAGACGTACTTAGTAGGACCAGCATTAATAGCGTTGGCTTCACCTGTCATATCAAGTGGCACTGGAATGAACCCAAAGTCTTTGTTGTCACCGCTTAATGAATCAATCTGAGGCCAAGCCCAGTTCCCCATGAACCACATAGCCGCTTCGCCTGATGCTACCGCTGCCGCGCCATCATCATATGTGCCTGACATTGGATCATCTTTATCTATGTTATAGGATGCCAACATATCGAAAGTATCCATCGCCGCATTCACCGCTTCAAAATCAGCCAACTTCAAGCTGCCGTCTGTAAGACTGGCTTGTAAATCCAAAACCCCTTGGATATCCTTGCCAGTTTGAGCAAAAGGAATCGCAAAGTAGTGGGCTGCAAGGGACCAATCCAGTGGTGAAATGATGATTGGTGCTGTACCACCTGCCTCAATCTTGGCAAATAAAGCCTCAAGGTCCTCTCTTGTCTGAATAGATGTAGGTTCGAAGGTTTCACCTGTTGCGGACTCAACAGCGACTTTGTTATATATCAGGCCGTATCCTTCTACAGCAAATGGGAACGCCAAAATCCTGCCATCAATGGTTGCAATATCAAGACTGCCACCCATTGCATCAGCTACCCACTTTTCATCTGAAAGATCTTTCATCGTATCTGCGAACTTTGGTAAATCACCAATATCAAGCATACTGATGGTTGGTGCATTACCGGAGTTATAAAGCGCTGTCATCTTTTCAAAAGGTGAAGTACCAGCACCAGTAGGTACTATTTCCACTTCTATGCCTGTATCCCCTTGGAATACTGTAGCAGCTTCTTCCAACTGTGCTTGAATTTCCCCTTTTGTGTTAAGAAAAGTAATTTTCACAGCATCACCTTCAGATACAACAGACTCAGATGTTGTTTTTGTTTCTGTTCCCTCCTGTGTTGTTGCTGCCGAATCCGTAGTTTGTTCCTTTGTGCCACACCCTGCAATGGACATTGCCATCACCAATACAAGTAATGCTGAAATAAGTTTTTTCATTCTACTACCTCCATGGTTAAAACATTAATTGTGATAGGCACATCCTAACAGAGCTGAAAATATATGTCAACCGTTTTCATATTGCTTTCATTCACAATCCCTTCTTATTCTCTCAACTGTTTGTGATATTTTCACATAATTAAGGCATATATATTTTATTATAATTCTTTTAAGTATACTATTTTACGCCATTCTGCTTTTCAGAATACTGCATATTGCTAAATTATATGCTAATCGTTTTCATATTTCATTCTTCTTTTTTCATATTCCCCATGTTTTTATATCTACAGATGTTGTACAATGAAAATAAAGACGTTAAAGTACATAGTATGTAGGAAGAAGAGATCAATATGCCAACAATCAAAGACGTTGCCAAGATGGCCAACGTATCTATTACAACCGTATCCCGTGTCATCAACAATAAGGGTTATATCAGTGAAACAACCAGGAAAAATGTCTATGATGCTATGAAAGCTTTGGACTATGCGCCTCATCAAGTAGCAAGAGCTTTGTCCATGAAGCAATCATTCTTAATCGGACTGATTCTACCCGATGCCTCTCACCCCTTCTTTGCAGAGATGGTTCAGGTTGTTGAGGAAGTGGCCCAGACAAAGGGTTATAAGGTTCTGGTCTGTAATTCCCTTAATAACAGCAAGAAGGAACAAGAATACATTAGCATGCTGAAAGAAAATCGTGTCGATGGCATCATTATTGGCAGTCATACACTGGAGCTGAGTGCTTATGAAGCCATCAACCGACCCTTGGTCACCTTTGAACGACACATTAAAGATGTCCCCTGTATCACATCAGATAATTTCGGCGGAGGTCAGATGGCAACCCAGCACTTGATCGATCAGGGCTGTAAAAAGCTCCTTCATATATGCGGACCACTTAATAAAGACATCACTTCCAATCTGCGTTCAGATGCTTTTAAGATTACCTGTATCAACAACAGCGTTGATCATGATATGGTCATCTATGAGTCCGACCAGTTGGATTTTAGTTGTTATGAAGACTTCATCAAAGATGAAATTGGTCCGATACTTCACAGTTATGATGGTGTTTTTTGTAACAACGACTATCTTGCCTATGCCCTATACGTTTATTGCACAAGGCACGACATCGATGTACCGGACCAACTTAGGATTGTCGGCTATGACCACAGCCGTTTTACTCAGGTACTTAGGACGCCAGTCCTCACAACCATTGCACAGCCTATCGAACTCATCTCCAAGATCCTCTGCGACAGTCTTATTCAGAAGATTGAAGGCAAGGACGTTCATTCACAACAACTGCCTGTATCCTTGGTCCTTGGTGAGACGTAACGAAAGGGATTGATGTGGCTTATATGCACCTTTTGACGCTCTTATCACCTTATAAGCTAATAAAAAAACTGAGCGTTCTTCGCTCAGTTTTTTTTATTCATCATATGATAGAAAAAGAATTTATAACTTAATATCCGGCCCAATGTTAATCACCGGTCTTCTTGGCTCCAGTTGAGAGAGTTCATGTCTTACACCCCATTTTTCCACAGGATTGATGCCCTCTATGGTCTGCCCTTCTTTAATGACATCACCATTCCAAAATACATAGGTGCCATAATGATATAACAAATCTGCCATCGCCTCTTTATCAAAGCCATAGAAACAACACTGAATGTCCACAATACCAAGGGCTGCCATACCTACGGTATCCATAACCGTATCATCCTCAGTATCTTTGACTGAATAAAGGCGTACGTTCAGGGGACCAAACAAAAGATCATAATCCTCGTCACCCGGTACATTTCCCAAGTAGACTGCCGGATCGATTAGTTGATGTGAAGCATGCCACTGAATACCGATGGGACCAGTATATTCAGTCAGACAATATAAGGCTACCTGAAAAAGCACCACACGTTCTTTAGGCGGTAATCCATAGCCAATCCTATCACTCAAGGTTAACTGATAATTGATTCTTCCGGTCAAATCTGAAGCTTCCGGCCAACTCCAGCTCTGTGAGGCATATTTTTCAAAGACCGCCGGAATTGGGCCGATATCTGTCAGCTTAACATCAAAGGCAACCTTCTCTTCGCTGTCAGTTAAAGTGTAGTCTTCCAACTCAAAGCTTATAGTCCCAGCCTCTTCTGTCAAAAGCACTGCCTTGCCTAACCGATTCTTGATTCCGTTTAGAAGGGCTTCACCTTTTAGTGTAGGTTGTTCTTCAAAATACAAGGTCACTTCATACTTTTCCAAGAAACCAAAGGGCATCTCCTGGTTGTCTGTCATGATTAATTCACTCATATACAGCACTCCTCTCTTCTATACGCCCGATTTTTATATGTATATTTTATTTGCCCTATTTATTTCATCCTAACTTCAATGGATATTACATTATAGCACATTTTATGCCCTATCGCTTTATTCACCCTATTTTTACCTATTTTTAAAATATATAAATTGACTTATACCCTTGTAGTTCTATTGGTCTAAAGTTATAATTAAGGAGGCTATATACCTATGGGAGGGGTTATTATGTTTAATAATGTTGTTTTCACGAACGCTCATTTTGACTTAATTGAAGAAGATGTTCGTTATTATGTACGATTCCGCAAGAAAGATTATCCAATGTCCGAGTTCAACACCACCCTCGGATCTTTTCCTCAGTTTCTATTAACAGACTTCAGTGCCCTTCGAACTGCTATGGTTCATGCATCTGGCACTGTTATTCATATTGGCGAAAAAAGACCTCGTATTGAAATAAGTATCAGCAAAGACAGAATGAAAGCGTCGGTACGACTGAATTATTCTGACGATGAAGTGGCCAAATTAGATCCGCCTGTATTAGCAAAGGACATCATTCGTCAGCTTGAAGCGTCTCATGTCATTTTTGGCTATGATCTTCAAAGTATTTCTCAAAATCTACAGTTTAGAACTGAATATACAGTGGCAACAGGCACATTACCAGACAAAGGTAGCGATGCCTCTATTCGTTATTACAATGTATCAGAACCTCAGCCCAAGTTGTTTGAAGATGGCAAGGTCAACCATTATGAACTTCAACTGATCAACAATGTTGAAAAGGGCGACTGGGTGGGTGAAAGGGATGATGCTACCCCTGGTGAAACAGGTAAAACTGTCTATGGAGAAGTATTGCCCGGTCAATCCGGCCGCCAGCTAGATCTTTCCTATGATCCAAATACCGTTGAAGAAGTGTATGTGGATAAGGATAAGAAAACTTACCTCTATTCCAAACGTAAGGGCGCAGTTGTCTTCGAAGACGGTAAAATCAGTGTTTGCAACTACCTTGAGATTGATGGCAAAGTTTCCTTCAAAACAGGCAACATTGATTTTGACGGCTTCGTCGGAGTTACTGATACCATTGAAGATAATTTCTCCATCACAGCCGAAAAAGATATTCAGGTTATGGGGGATATTGGTGTCGGTGCCGTCAACACCATCGAGTCCACTGAAGGCAATATCTATATTCGTGGAGGCATTGCCGGTAAAAATAAGGCAAGAATCGTCTGTAATGGCAATCTATATACCAAGTTCGCCGCGGATTGTACCATTGAATGTGAAGGTACAGTAAACATAGGTTACTATGCCATGAACTGTCAGATTAAGGCCAAAGAAGTCATCATGGAATCCTCAAAGAGCAAGATTATTGGTGGCAGGACGGAAGCTGATATTAAAGTAGTCACTGGTGAAATCGGTGGCCGTGGCGAAATATTCACCCAGGTTGTTATCAATGGTTTCAAGCGGGATGAATTAAAAAGCAAATATGATGCCATTAACGATGCCATTCAAAAATACGAGCAAAAACTGACGGCAATCAAGCAAAAGCTTAACATCTACGACAGTTCAACCACAATTTCAGACAAAGAAAAAGAAAATCTGAAACAGTTAACTGAACTTGAATCTACCCTAAAGGACAATCTCAAACTATTGCTGGACAATCAAAAACACTATAAGTCCTATCTTCAGACCAAAGGAGAAGGCGAAATACGGGTCACAAGCAAAATCTACCCAAATGTAAAACTTGCATTCAGCGATTCCGAAATGCACAGTCATGGCTCCAATTTACCTGTCACGTACTACCTAAGCGGTAACACCATCAAGGAATTATAATCCGGGGAGGGATTTAGTAAATGGAAGCTTATCAAGCAATACTGGACAACATTCAATTACAAATGGGACAGCAAAGTGCTGACCAACAAAAAATATACCGATATTCAGGCCTCATACATGCCATCGAATTTTTTTCACAACGATTCTCACTTGAAGAAATCATCCGTCATATCTATGATTTCACTAATGAACTGCTTATTTGTGATAGCATTGCTGTCATGATCTGCGATGAGCAAAACCCTGACACTCTTATACCATCATTGACTAAGGGCTATGATGAAACCCCCTCTCTAAAAGGTCATGACATGGATCACATTGTCTATTTTCATGCTGGCTTACTTGAGACAGAGACCCTTGACCAGTACTTTGATCAGGATACCTTAGCTTACTACAACCCAGACTTGACCTTACAATTAATCATGGACAAAAAACTACTGGGTTTGGTCTTTGTCGGGTCCATCGACTCTAATTTTGATGTTGAAGACAGGCTTATTGCCAATGCACTGATGAATTTGTTCAGTACTTCTCTGACCAATCATATCACCTATCAACAACTTGAACTTACTAAGCAATCATTAGATGAAAAGGTATTCAATCTTTTTGCCATCAACCATGCCACAAAAACCCTTCTGGGAGAAATGAACATATCAAGTTTGATAGCACTCTCACTAAGTGTTTACTCTGAACTGACGCAGAGTCGTTTGACAGGATTGTTCCTTTATGATATTTCCAGTGAGAACTACTTATTACATGATATGTTGGATGTCTTCAAACCTGACAATAATGTTGAGATAACACTCTATCCACACGATGGTATGGCTTATACCATGCACCGTTCTGTGTTTGATATGACCGTACCAGAAGATTGTCGTGTTTTTCATTCACTTTTCCAAAATGATGAGGATGTTTTGGCACCACTTAGCCCAACCCATATTATCACAATCCATAATAGCTACGAGTTGCTTGGCTTCATCACCCTAAGTGATAAAGTCAATGATACACCCTACAAATCCAGTGAATTTGAATTAATTGAAAGCCTTGCCGCCAGCACATTCATAGCTCTGTCGAACGCCAATCACCTGAATGAAGTTCTATACCAGAGACAACTGATTGACGACAAACTGAGTAAACTTCACCAGCTGAATACACTCATGAAAAATATCAACACCGCCCTGGATGTGCCTTCTCTTCTTGACCTTGTACGTCAGACTTTACAGGTTTCCTTTGGATTTACAGAAGGTTTTATTGCACTCTATAAGAGCGATGACCTAAGCTATACATGTCATGCTTTAAGTACTAATGAGGTTGTGGGACATTTCTCAGATACCCTATCATTAGGGGATCTGCACCAAGGAGAAACCCTATGTTTTTACACATTAGAACAAGTGAAACAGTTAGAAAACACCCTTCAAACAACTCTTACAAAGGACGATGCCAATGGACTTATGCTCGTACCAATGAGCATTGATATTGAAGGTCAACCGACCCTTGGCATCCTTGGTATCAGTGGCGTTCAAAATGGTCTGATATTTGACGAGGCCAACAAAGCAATCCTTGAAAGCATTGCCCACCACGTTGCGCCTGTATTACACCAACTTCAGAAAACAGCCTCTATTGTTCAACAATACTTGCCTGACTACCGCTATCTTTTTAAAGAAGCGCTCAATGAGCAGCTTGATGAATGCCGTGAATTCTATCTTGATCTCTACGTGTTGCATATACAGAGCAAAAGTTGTTTCATGTCTGAACCAATTCAGTTAACTTTAGATATGGATGACCTACACAGTTCTGGTCATCATTACTTCCCTATCGATGGCCAGAATACACTTTTCCTGTTCAATAACGAAGTAACTATTCGAGAAATTGCCAGTAGAAACCCTCATCTCAAATCAACCGTTTATAGCTTAGATACTGACTTCTCAGATTACAAGAGCCTTATGACCTGTCTATCTTAGGTATAGTCAACTCAAGCATAACCTCTTAATAAAAAAGACGACTGTTGTTCTTCAACACAGTCGTCTTTCTTTACATTACAATCATTTACACTTCTTACTTCATCCCCTTCAAATCAATTCTGCTGGCGTGGGTCGGAGAGGGCGCCTGTCTACTACGGGCGTAAGGTCGGAGATGGCACCTGTACTGCATCCGAAGCCTCAGACACGTCTGCAAGACAGACGAACTCGTTTCTGATGCAGCACAGGTACCATCTCCTCGGATAAGCGGTGTCCTGGTTCATCACGAAACGAGAATAGCTATACAGGCACATTCTACTGTAGCAAGCAACATCCTGTTCCTACCACGAAACCGAGTAAGAGCTGGGGGTGGGTGTTCATCACGAAACGAGTTTGACTGCGCAGCAGGCATGTCTGAGGCTTCGTATGAATACCCACTCTCAGCTCTTACGACCTCTCCCCCCCTAACAAGTAACAGCCACCGGCAACTCATAATGCTCCTGAGTAATCACCCACTCTTCATCTCTAATTCTAAGAATCCCTTCAACACCAATAGGCAACCGGACATCCACACTAACCGCCTCAGCTTTTCTCTCCCATCGTATCTGTATCTCCCCATAAGGGCATTCATGCATAAGCTCTGCCCAGGACAGACCACAATCAATATCCGGTGCCACAAGAACCTTCTGATACCCAGGTGATTCTTCGTATAATCCTCCTAAGCGCCTATACATGAAATCACCCACACATCCGAAAGCAAAATGGTTGTAGGAAGCATTGGTTCTAGTCCCATCCGGCATAATTGCCAACCATCTTTCCCAAATGGTCGTTGCACCCATCTTAACTTCGTATAACCATGATGGTGCCTGATCTTGGTTCAAAAGTTTATAAGCTGTCTCTTCACAACCATTTTCATATAAAACATCTAGAAGGAAGGCAATGGAAGCAAAACCAGTATCCAATCTATAGCCATTCTCCTTAATCATAGTGTCCAAGTGCCTTGCCACACTGGCTCTTCGATCTTCTGGACAACAGTCGGTAGCAAGACTCAAGACATATAGTCCCTGTAATTCAACAGGCAGACGACCTTCTTCATCAAAATAAACGGCTACATAAGCTTCTTTAATCCTCTGTGAAAGAGTACTGTATCTATGACTTTCCTCTGCCATACCAAGAATATCAGATATTTCAGCCATCAACCCTGATGTGTAGGCAAAATAAGTCGGCGCAACATATTCCTTGGTCATATCTGCACTGCCAAAAGGATTTTCCGAGCTTGGATACAGCCAATCGCCGAAGTGAACGCCAGTGTTCCAAAGATATTTATGATGCTCTTGCATCTCATCTGATAACTGATCGACACCATCTATAAAACTGGAACTTGCCTCTCTTTCAACATAATCCATCCATTTCTTCATCATATTGTAGTATTTAGAAAGGATTTGTTTTTTGCCATATTTATGATACATGGTATATGGAATAATAACACAGGCATCGCCCCAAGCCGCTGAAGCAAAGTTATCGCCTTCTTTTCTGGCAATGTACTTATCACTGTCCATCGTCGGCGTAATATTCTGAATCTGACCATCTGGTGACTGTTCAAGTTCAACGTTGGTCAACCATTTATCCAGAAAAGCATAGACATCCATATTAAAACAAGCTGTGGGTGCATATACCTGCATATCCCCTGTCCATCCTGCACGTTCTCTTTGAGGACAGTCCGTTGGAATAGAGATCATGTTCCCTTGCTGACTTCTAAAGATATTCTCTTGAAGCTTATTAAGCATTGGATCAGAACACTTAAAAGACCCTGTTGTCCTTAGTTCAGTACCTATGACAACAATCTCAGCCTTTATAATATCTTCTTTCCTAAGACCTTGTACTTTTATATATTGGAATCCATGGAAAGTAAAGTATGGCTCAAGTGTGTATTCGCCAGCAACCTTTAGCTCATAGACATCCGTCTGATTCTTATTTTGACCAAGAATGTTCATGAGAAAATTACCTTCATGATCCAGCACTTCGCTATGGGTTAACTCAATGGTCGTATCCGTTGTTGTCTTCACCGTAAGCTTAACCCATCCAACAATGTTCTCACCAGCGTCTATCACTAACTCTCCCGAAGGGGTGGTAATAATATCAACAGCTTCAAAGGTTCTAATCACTTTCACAGGATCCGCTGCACGACCGACAAAGGCCTCTGTGGAATAGGATGTAGCATTCACACTTAGCCAATCCCTGTCGTCATAATCCGGAGATGTCCAAGCGTCCTCCAACCTTCCCGGTACCTGCTTCTCCCCAATGAATAAGTCGGCATAGTCCCAATCACCAGTATGCCATTTGAACGTAGTGTCTGATACAACCACTTCTTCTGTGCCATCTTCATAGAAAATATGTGCTTGAAAATAAAAGGCATTTCTTTCACCGTGTTGATCACCAATACCTAACAGACCAATTTTGCCTGTATACCATCCATCTGCTAATACAGCCCCAATACAATGATTATTTCCTATCAAAAAATTCGTAATATCATATTGATTGATTTCGAGATACTTGTCATAGGATGTATATTCAGGTGCAAGAAGGTTACCAACCTCTGCACCATTGATGCTTAAGCGGTATATACCATGAGCAGTAGCATAGGCCAGTGCTTTACTGATTTTTTTGTTGGTTTGGAAGGTTTTCCTCAGACATATCGGTGGATTCAATACCTCATCGGGCTTCTCGCAAGGCCCTGCTTCCCCTGTGAAAATCTTCATAACATTGGTCTGATCTTGGCTGAACTTTCGTTCGTAAGTCCCATCGATCCAAAGTGCTTGCCAATTATTGTCAGTATTGCCTATTGTGAAATCAGACTGAGATACGAACCTCTCCCCATTGCTGTCATATCCTGTCACCTGCCACCTATAACATCCATGAGCCGCCAACTCTGGTCCATCATAGTCAACTGACAATAGATTCAGCTCCGCTGCATCCACTTCTTTTTCCCATATCAATATATGCCGTTCATCTATGACCTTAAGGCTATATTTAACAGGCTTAAGGGCATTCTTCCCTTGTATTTTCCACGAATAACATATGGATGAACTCGTAAGCCCATATGCCTGAATCAAACCGTTACATCTTAAATCGTATATCTTTAACATAATTTCTTCTCCTAAGCAACTGCCACAACAAAAGTTGCTTCCGTTCATTTTTTTTGCTTAAAGCAAAAGAGGCCAACAGCCGAAGAGTATTCCGACTGCGGCACAACTTTGCACACTATTGACATGGGTTATTTCTTTGATTTGCTATTTAGCTATTCTGAATATCTTCTTTCATCTTAGCAATCTCAGGAAGATACTTTGCCAGTGGATACTTGATCAAAAGAAGAATAATGGCAAGGCAAGTCAATGCCGGAATACCGAATCTCATAAGGTTCATACCAAACAATGCTTCTTCAGTCTGGTGCCCGACTGCTCCTGCAACATAGCCGGTTGCCGCAAGTACTGCAAGAACCCCTGAACTGTTAAGTGTTGATCCCATTTTAAATGAGAATCCCTTTATCGCTGATAGTGTACCGTTAAGAGATATCCCTTCTTTAAGCTGAATAAAGTCAATGGTATCATTCAAAATAATGTTGATTAATGCCATTTGCATTGATGCAAATGCTGTTGCAATAAAAGATAGAACGAACAATAATGTCATGTTCTTACCTAAGAAGAACAGAATTGCGTAGCAGACAAAAGCGCCTGACTGTGTGGCGATAAAAGCTTTGTGACCACTTTTGAAAATTTTTAGTGCCAATGGCATGAATACCATCATGGATACAAGTGCTCCTAAGGATATAACCCCCATATATGGTCCAATAAGGTCAGGTCTAACCATATAGTAAAGCATGTAGTAAACAGATGTTGAGAACATCAAACCATAGCCAAGGGATGCCAAACACCACACCAAAAGTACCGGATACATTTCTTTGTGTCTAAAAATTGCCTTCAAGTCTTTTAGGATTGGTCTTTTTTCTTGTTTCACAAGATATTGCTCTGTTGAAGTCTTAAACAATAACCAGAACGGAATCAAGGTCAACACGCCATAAACAAGCATCCATGGCGCGTAAGAACCGCCTGTCATTGAAATCATATTTGGAGTGAAGGTCGCTGCAATCGTAAATGCAACCGCTGTACATATCGACCCTAAAGTTATGACCTTGTTTCTCTCATTGGTATTCAATGTCTGTGCTGGCAGTACAGCCATAACTGGCATCTGAAGAATCGTCACCAACATACCATACAGAATATAAAATACTGCGATATAAGCGATTTTCTGACCGTCACTCAAGCCTTGCGGGGCAAGAAACAGGAAGTAGCTGACAATGATCATTAATACTGGGAAGAATAAGAAATAGGGTCTATAACGGCCGAATTTCGTGTTGGTTCTATCCGCAAGCGTTCCCATAATCGGATCGTTAACAGCATCCCAGAATGTCGCTATCAACATGATAAGAGATGCTGCGCCTGCCGGTACCCCAAATGTGTCTGTAATAAAAACGGATATGTAGCTTGCAACTGTTGCCTGTATCAACATGAAGCCGCCACCCATGGACAAGGCGTGGGACCACATGAACCCTTTACTGACTTTTTCAGGACTGGCCTGATTCACTGCTGTAGTTGTGGCGTTCATACTTACTCCTTCTTTCTATAAATCAATCATGAAGTTTTTACTTAACCATACCTTATCATGGATATCTTTTCGTTATAAGTTGCGTACCCGACAACCTTAGGGGTGATATTACGACACGGAATATCTTCATCATATCCAAATGAACGGTAATTTGATATAATCCAAACAGGGCCACCTTCAACGAAATCACAATTTTTTTCAGTAACCACCACATAGTTTCAACCCTATCCTAGCAGGAGGGATATAATGAATCAGATGAAAAAACAACCATTGAACCCAATGGAAATCAGCTTTAAGAAACTTTATAACAAGAATCCGGAAAGATCCCTTAACAAGCCCCACCAGCCAAATGAGGTCATTGATTTATTAGAAAAAATCGCTTTGGACACAGAAGAATATGGTGAAGGTTTCGAAAAGAAATTATTCATTTCCCAGCTGGCTGAAGATACATTTTTCGAAGAAGGTTTGGACATCGCCATTTACAATCACATGAAATATTTACCGCCGATGTATCACAAGCATAATTTCTTTGAAGTAATCTATGTGAAGAAAGGACATGGTTATCACACAATTTCCGGGAAGGAGCATATGCTCCAAAAAGGTGATTTTTGTATTGTCGGCCCAAATACGGAACATGCCCTGAGCTGTTTCAATGATGAAAGTGATATTCTGAACATCTTGATCCGTTCAAGTACTTTCGAAAAGACCTTTGCTGGCATGCTTCAAGAGAAGGATCTTCTGACAGACTTTTTCTTTCATACCTTATCAAAAGTCCAGTCCATACCTTTTATTCTTTTTGAGACAGGTACTGATAACACCCTAGCCTCTTTGATTGAGAATCTTGCTAAAGAACTGACATCTTATCGAAGATATCAAAAAAGAATGGCTAACGCCATCCTTAATTTGTTATTTATTCATGTACTACGAGAACATGACAACAGGGTCATCTTCCCTTTTCAGACAAATAATAGAAGTGATAAAGAACTGATCTATATGTTGCGTTACATTCAAAACAATTATCGCACCGTAACCTTAAAACAACTGGCTGACTTTTTCAATTTCAGTGAAAGACAGGTTCAAAGGATGATCAAAACAGCCACCGGCATGAACTTCCGCCAAACCATATTAAAGTTGAAAATTGAGGATGCCTGTAATCTGCTTACCCACGGTAGCTTTACCATTGATGAGGTGTCTGAGACCCTTGGTTACAGCGATGTCAGCAACTTTAGGCATGCTTTTAAAAGAGAGCTCGGTTGTCCACCAAGCGAATATCGCGATCACCATTCAATTGACTGAATTCAAGTGATCTAAACGCATCACTTTAACCAATGTTTTATCGTCTTAATCATACCTTCCACCTGTATTGGCTTGGCAATATAATCGTCCATACCAGCTTCAATAAGCCTTCTTTTAGTATCCACAGTGGCATCTGCCGATAATCCGACAATAGGTATGCTGTCTACAATCTCAATCGCCCTAATTCGACTTGTAGCTTCTACCCCATCCATCACAGGCATGTGTACGTCCATTAGAATCATACCTGGGATACACCCATCCTGCAACATCTGTACAGCCGCTTCACCATTATTTACTAGTAGCACCTTACCGCCACGTTCTTCAATAATCTCCTTAATCAATTGCTGATTCAACTCATTGTCTTCGACGACCATGATTGGCTGATGGCAATCCAAACGTGGTAATTCATAATAGTCTTCTATTGTCTGATCGACCTTAGGACTCTTACTAAAAGGTATTATCACTTTGAATTCACTGCCAACCTGGTATTCACTTTCAACCAGTATAGTCCCACCCATCATTTTGACAAGTTCCTTACAGATCACCAAGCCCAGACCAGTACCGCCATAAAGCCGTGAAATAGAACTGTCAGCTTGCTGGAATGCATTAAAAATCTTATCTTTGTGACACTGTGTCAGACCTATACCAGTATCTTTTACTGAGATGATAACCTCGTTACGACCGTCCACTTCCTGTTTCATGGTCGCTGTAAGTTCAACACCACCTTCGTTCGTAAACTTAATGGCATTGCTGACTAGATTACCGATGATTTGCCCGACTCTTAGTGGATCACCAATCAAGTAATCAGGTATCTTCTTATCTATGAAGCCTTTAAAGCTAAGCCCTTTCTCAAAAGCATGTTCCTGATGCAGGCTGATGACATTATTTATGATTTTCTTAATGTTGAAATCAATCAGTTCCAATTCCGTCTGCCTAGCCTCAATCTTAGAGAAGTCCAGTATATCTGATACAATGCCACGAAGCTGTTCGGATGAAGCACCAATTTTATCTGTATAGTCTTTCTGAGTCTTGTTAAGTTCTGTTAAACCCATCAAATAATTCATACCAATAATCGCATTAATCGGTGTACGTATTTCATGGGACATATGGGCGATGAAACTTGTCTTTGCTTCGTTGGCCTGCTCTGCCAACTCTTTCGCCTGCTTAAGGTCCTCAGTTCTTTCTTCCACTTTTTCTTCCAAAAGACTGTTCATCTCTTTTAAAGCATTCTCAGCCGTCTTACGCATTGTTATATCCCTAGCTATGCCTAATATGGCGATAGGACTTTGCTGATCATTATAGATTGGCGTCTTAATGGTTTCAACAATCTCTGTATGACCATCCACATTGAACTTGAGTGTTTCCTCATTTGTTCTTGGTCTGCCTAATTCAACCGCCATCATATCATTGTGCCTGAAAAAGTCTGCCAAATCCTTTTCGACAAAATCATAATCCGTCTTTCCGACAATCTCATCTTTCTTCGCCCCAAAGAATTGTTCAAATCTTTTATTGCAGCTCATATAAACCCCATCAATGCTTTTTAGCCATACCAAATCAGGGATTGCATCGATGATGTGCTGCATAATCATATTATCTTTCCATAAAAGCCAATCCGTATCCTCTGTATTCATAAAATCTCTCTCAACATGAATCCCCTTAACAGGCATGCTAAGGGGATTCGTATTCTACTTCCTCGTCAGATCTATCTTACAATCAATATGGACCTGTCAACATGATGAACAATCTTGCTTACAACACTGCCAAGCATATACTTCTTAAAGCCCTTCACACCATGTGAGCCTACTATAACCAGATCTGCATCATTTTTCTCGATATAATGGATCAGTTGGTCTGGTGGATTACCCTCTAGTAAGACCGTTTCTACCCTATCGCCAAATTCCCTAAGGGAGTCCTTCGTCCGTTGAAGCAATGTCTCACCATGCTGTCTTTGGGTCTCTATCTTCTCCAGACTTAATTTAACCATTGCCCCTGTCTCAATATCATAGAAATGCAAACCTTCTGCCACATAAACCAGTATAATCTTGCTGTCAAATGCCTGTCCTATTTCCCTAGCCTTATCTACTGCCCTTGATGCATGTTCAGAACCGTCTATTGCTACAATAATATTTTTCATAGCAACGCTCCTTTCCAGATAGGATCATTGGTCACAGGTACCTTTATACTTCTATTATACTACAAAAAAGAACCCTATAGACTTTCATCTTTAGAGTTCTTCTGAAGTAGCGATGATTGGAGTCGAACCAACGACACTACGGGTATGAATTAAAAACATCAAAATACCCCCTATTTCGGCACTAAGGTTGTGAAGTGAATCCAATGAACTTTATTCGGTGTGATTTGCGCTTAATAAGTAGCTTAATTGTCACTGAAGATATGCCGACACTTTTAACCTATGAGAACATATGTTCTTGTCAGCATTCGCAACCTGATGTATAATGGTGTCAATCGCTACTGGTATAAAAATTAATAAAGGACTTGGTATAATGACAGAAAAACAAAAGCAACTAGGGCAATCGCTCGCAAAAATGGAACGGTTATTGATATTAAATGACTTATATTATGGTCAATATGTTGAGTTAATTAGCACAATAAAAAAACAAGTAAGGCAATTAAGCCCTACTCGTCAATAGCTTGCAGTTTGTAAAGTCTGGTCAATTCTATGACCAGCTTTTTTTTGTTTACATCTGTTAATAATTCGAATTTATCAAGTATTAATCGCCCTTCGACGTCTATATCATCACCAGTTAATATATAGCTTATAGGACATTTATACATCTCATGAAGCTTTATTAATGCCTTGCCAGATGGTATTGCTTGGTCTTTAGTCCATTTGCTTACATTTGCTTTAGATATTCCTGTGTCTTGATGGATGATACTAGTGTTTAAGTCATTGGATATCATCCAATTAGTAAGCCTACTTCCTATGGTTTCTTTCATATTCCCTCCAAAATCGAAAAAAAGTCTTGACGTATCGAAAACGATACTTTATAATCTTTCTTAGTTGGTATCGAAAACGATACTTTATGAACATTTAACGATTAACAAAACCAATTGTACCACTAACAGGTTCACCCGTCAAAACAGGAGATAAGAGAATGACAGTTTTATTTAAAGGATTCCCAGAGACTGACGAATGTCAAGCAGATGCAATGTTAAAAGCCTGTAACGTATATCATGACGTGAACAAAGATAGTATTGAAATTGCCAAACCATCAAGTGATTCCATGTTTACAGTCATAAAGCATACGCATCCGTTCGACAAATATCAAATAGTGACTTATATTGTCGCTTTCAATGAACACGTATATAACGGTACTGCGAAATATCAGCTGACTTTAGTTGATTGTTGCGAGGTGCAATATCTTGTTTGAAGTCCAGATAAAAAACGAACTTTTCAAGCCTTGGGTTAACTTACTAACCGCAAGGACACCAGAACCAGCATTCTGGTTTTACTCGGACATCGTCAAAGATTCAGCCTTTTCATATATCAGGCTCTTAGACACTGACAAAGACATTGTTATTTCAGAATACGATGGTTCAAGCCTTCATAGAAGCTTGTCAAGGGCTACGCAGTAGCAACGTTTACCCTTGATAGTGCTGACAGTAACCAATAAACGCTATCGCTTGGGGGTTGACCAATAACCACCAGCGTGGGCACTGTGACACAATACACCCCAGCGGATACATAAAGACAACCCCTCGCCCTCGGCGGTGTGGGGTTTGTAGGGGCAACGCCCCATGCATCCGTCTGACAGACGTTTAACTAACTAATATATAACCTAAAGGAGATTATACCCATGATTAGAACTAAAGAACAATTCATTTTCTTGAAACACCAATATGAGCAAAAAGAATACCAAGGCAATTCTTACACCGTCAATAAGCTTCATCTTCTTGACGCTGATATGGAACCTATGCAAATCACCGTAGCCGATACCATGGACACAACCCAGATCGCTGGCTTGAAACCGATGGACACCATCACCGTCCAACTTGCAATTAGTGCTGGGGCTAAAGGATTCTATGTGAAGTCCGAGGGATTGCAGAAGGTCACACGATAACGCTGACAAGACTTAAGTGTCATCAGATATACTCTTATCTTACTTTACAGGCAATGCCATGATGGATGGTTCACAAGGTTCGAATCCTTGCATTGTCTTTCTTGAATCTAACTAATATGAAGGGATAACTAACATGACGAAAAACAAGATTGTAGCCTATTTACTAACTTTCATGATTTCACTATCCATCAGTATGGGCTTTATGAGTATAGATGCTTTTGCATGGTCAGATTATACAACCATTGGATTGATGGACTTATCTGCTGTTGAAGAATTACAAGAATATGAGTATCGTGCAATTGTTTATACTGATAAAACAACTGATTATAAGTATATGGTTGTAGGTTCTCATACGCCAGTATTTATCGGTATGCCTAATATAAATTATGATACTTTAGGTTTAATTTCCAATGTAACTTATACAGGTACAGTTACCGAAGCTGACCAATTATTAGCATATGCATATTATGACGATTCTGGCGATTATTTAAGTGGTGGTACAAAATATTGGTTTAGCGGTATCGGAACAATATCTGATTATCCCAATGGATACGGTGGAACGTCTTTTGGTGAAAGTCCGTATATGTATCGCTATCAGTATTATGATTTAGATACCTCAGAAGCATGGGACGTAGACCCAGATACAGGCGAAATCATATTAGATTATGGTGAACCTACTCTTTCAGTGACTACAGTATACAGCGGTGTACAATTTGATGTCACTGGATATGGTTCAGCATATACGGCTGGTGGACTTAGAGTTATCGAAATAAGTAGTGCGGATGCAGAAATTAGCACTGATGAAATGTTAGCCGAAGGATATACCCTTATTGAATATGCTGGTTCCTTTGATTTTACACAGGGCATTGATTCATTTATATACCATCCCTCGCCCCTCTACGATGATGAATCAAAAGGTTATCGCTATGAGGTGCCAATGTATGACGATGGGGAACTAATCACAACACTTTTTGCCTATTCCAGTAACATTGTTCGTGCATATGAGCCTGTAGCAGTCGAGGAAGATGGGGACGTAATCTTTGACGGTTTTTCAATCGTCTACAACGAGACAACAATGGGTATTACTTCTATTGTCTCTGATTATGAAGATTTGACCATTCATATCAGTAATGAAGACCAGACAGAAGAATATGCCACATTAACAGGCATAGACTTGCAAAGAATGGTTGAAACTGAGGTTGGTTATGGCTTCGAACCAGAGTGGCACACAACTTATTACTTTGAAATAACCCAGACCAATATACTCGGCTTTGAACAGGGTCTTTACAGTAATACTTTTACTTATGGTTATACATCGGCATCAGATAGTGATACTGATTTAGATATAGCACTAGAAAATTATGAGGACTTGGAAGATGTAACCAGTTCTTATAAAGAAATGATAACACAGGCACAAGACGCATTAGCCGTATATGCAATGCTCTTTGCAATGTTCCCTTATCCACTTAACTATCTTTTGTTATTCGTTGTATCATCTGCCGTCATGGTATTGGTGGTTGGTATCGGATTCTTCTTTGTAAAGTTGGTGACGTGATGGGCGTAATGGACAACATAAGTATGATCATTGATATGGTCGGTAACATGATACTTGAACCGATGAAGCTGGAACTCATTCCCGAACTAGGTATAACCTACGGTGAAATGATTATAGCTGGCTTCATTTTAATCATTGGAACAATGGCAGGTGTCGCAATAGCAAAGAATATGATGCCAGGGGGAAAAAGTGAGTAACCCAACATATGGAAACAACAACCAGACAGTACATGAACAAATGTCAGAATTTGTGACATATATGTTTGGTGAATATGAAGTACAAACAGTCGAAGTAACACAGATAACATCTGATGGTGCCCTACAAATGACAGTCGTGCCTGATGGCATAGGCTCAATCGATTATATGTGGCTCCTGTCAGTTATTATAATTCTCGGTCTATTCAAAGGTATATACGATTTGGGAAGATTTTTCTTTTCATTCCTTATAGGTAGCCGAACTAAAAAACGATTCTAAGGAAGGAGAACGCACTATGGAAACAGTATGGCTTGCAGTAATGCACGTATGGCGTATGTTTATCGGTGGTTCTGTTGACGCATCCACCGCTTTACAGTCTGACGGTGTTACCCCTGTATTAGCATCTGCTACATACACAGGACTTTTACCAGAAGCATGGGATTTCACGCTTAGCTTTGAACCATTGCTATTTGGTCTCGCACTCGTGGTTATCGGTCTTGTAGCATTTGTTGGTACTAAGATGGTCGGTGTCGTTAAAGGTATGTTCGCTTAACACCCAACCATAAATGATAGAGGGGGATGGGGGAAGGGGTAGCCCGTAGTGGCTCGCCCCGCCCCCCTTACCTCTCTCTTTTAATGTACACACATAGGAAGGATAAACACAATGAAACTGATAACAATTATCATAACGCTTTTTCTACTAAAGCTATGGTTTACAAGACCAATTAACATAAATGGATTGACCCTTATATTCGCTAATAAAAGGACTGGTAAAACAACTTATCTAGCTAAGTTAGCCCATGACGAAATGAAGCGCAAAATGAGCCGATTTCGGAAGCCTATATACAAGGAAGTACTATCTACTGCCCCTATCTATGGTACTAAGAAGCTGGACATTAAGAAGGATTTCGGACGAAAGAATATTATTGATTCATTAATACTTGATGATGAATCCCATGAGAATTTTTCTAACCGAAAAACCTTGCCGGAACACGTCATACAATACCTAAGATATCAGGGTCATTTCAAATCAACTCACAAAACAAGGAATGATATAGTTCTAATCTCTCATAGCTATGAGGATTTGAATATTAACTGCCGTCGTGTATATGACAATATGTATATTATGGACAGGTCAATTGTATTATCATTCATCACCAGAAAACACATAACCAGAATCAGGAAAATCAAGAAGTTTATAGACATTGACCCTATGACCCAGAAGCCTACAGATTTCTATGAGTATGTGTTTTTCCTCTGGGGGACAACTTACTTTAACCGTAAACCATATTACCAGTATTTCGATTCATTATGGCGTTATGATTTACCTGATGAACAATTCAAGGAATGGGAAACTGATTGCGTGATTAACCCTACCAGATTGGAAAAACTCATTCTAAAATTCACTAAACAACAGCAACCAGAAGAAACAACTATAGCCGACTCATAAGAAAGAGGTGGATTTGTGGACGGACTAAAAGAACTTATAGTATGGGCTATCGCATTGGCTTCAATCCCAGTGCTGGCTAACGCTGGCTTCATTCTCTGGCTGGAACGCAAATACCCCTCTTCTTAATACTTGACGATAGCAACACTTAAGGCGAATGCCTAACTGACTTATCTATGAGGTGCCATATTGTACAACGTTAAAGTGTACGATTACGGTACTGAAAAGCAATACAGATTCTATGATAAACCAATCAATTCAGGCAAACCAAAAGAAGATATAGATACTATTGATAAGCCTAAAGATAAAGATAATGAAGATGAAAAAGTAAAGAAGATAAAGCCTGATAAACCGAAAGATAAAGATAGGAGTATTGTTACCAGTATGAATCGTTCAATCAATAAGATATATGAGCTGACAAGAGCCAACGAATGGACACATTTTGTAACACTGACTTTCAATGACACTATCAATCGATATGATTACGACGAATGCAAGGACGCTATGTATAAGTTCCTTAAGCAAACTAGATACTATAACCCTGACATGAAGTATGTTATTGTTCCTGAACTGCATAAAGATGGTGCATTTCACTTTCATGGTCTCTTCTCTGAAATACCCAATGTTCAAATGGTGGATAGCGGTCGTTATAGCTTTGGCAAATATGTCTTTAAAGCAGAAAATATACCAGCTAACCTAATTGGTCGATGTAAATTGATATACAACATGGAACGATATGACTTTGGTTATTCAGACATACAGATTGTGGAAGATACTAAAAAGGCATCCAACTACATCACAAAGTATATCACCAAGGAACTGGCGGTAGTTACCAAGGGAAAGAAACGTTATTGGTCTAGCCGTAACTTGAATAAGCCAAAAGTCACCGAGTCATTGCTGACAAATGAAGAAAAAGCATCACTGATCGCTGAAATTTTCCCAGACATCCAGCATCAATCAGTCGTTGATATCAATGCAGAAGGTTTCACGAACCAAATCAACTACGTTGAAGTAAAGAAAGATGAGAGTAAAGAAGATGAAGATAACAATAGCAATTGAATCATTCTTAAACTACCAAGAAGCGTACAATGCGGAAAAGACCGTTAAACACTATAGAGATACACTGAAATACTTTATTGACTACTTAGAATATCAAGGCAAGATAGATTTAGACGTTAACGATATTACTGCAAGCCTGTATGATAGCTATGTGGGGTATTTACGAAAGAAGGACAAAGATGTTGGTTTTGGTGTACCTGATGAAACAAAGAAGCTAAAAAAGCGAACAATCCTCACCTATACAAGGGCGGTTAAAAGCTTTGTTAAGTGGTTGTTTGACCAAGACCATATAGACAAGGATATAAGTAAGAAAATGCGATTAATCAGACCTGAACGCCATGTGGAGTTACCGCTGTATCAGAGTCAAGTTGACCTGATAGATAATCAGTTTAACCTTAAAACCTTTGTTGGCTTGCGTAATTGGTGCATTATCCACTTACAGCTGGATTGTGGCTTTAGGATATCCGAGGTTATGGACTTGGAGATAAGTCACATTGACTTCACCAACCGAAACATAAAGATAGTTGATGCTAAAGGCAGTAAGGACAGATATGTTCCCTTGCCTACCATGTTGAAGATGCACCTATATGATTTTATATACCTTTACCGTAAAGACTGTGACCACGACTGTGCATTACAGACCATCAAGGGGACTAAGCTAGAATATCAAGGTTTAAAATCATTGGTAGCACGTTTGAAAAAGAAAACAGGCATTACACATTTAAAATACCACCTTCTCCGGCACACGTTTGCGACTTGCTATATTGTTGGTGGTGGTGATATATCCAGCTTAAGGATATACATGGGTCATTCCAGCATCAACACTACGGACGGATATTTGCATCTAGCCAACACCTATCGTCTGATGGGTAATGATAAGCATTATAAGCTGGATAGAATCTACTACAAGCGGTTATAATTTCGACACTACTAACAAAGATTCTAATAAAAAAACACAAGAAAAAAGACTATGAAATGGTTATATATCATAGTCTGAATTCTAGTAGCGATGATTGGAGTCGAACCAACGACACTACGGGTATGAACCGTATGCTCTAGCCAGCTGAGCTACATCGCCATATATAATTAATGCCTTTCAAAAAGTCCGAATCAGGTGTTAAAACTCCCATCTTCAACGACTTATTTCATCGGGGCAACGAAAAGAATTGTACCATCATCCAAAGGCAAAGTCAATACTTTTTCCAAGATAATAAAAAATAAAAAATGGTATAAAAAAAGGACAGCTAATCCGATCGCTGTCCCTTTTAAGGAGAAGGTATTAAAACTTCTTTTGGGGTGTAGTAAAAACATTGTATTGGGGGGGTTTTACAAGAATTATTATAGCATGCCCTTCCCAATAATTCTCACCAAAGAAACTGGACATATTTTTATGTCAGATGTCAATATTACGGTGCGTATTTTACGTAATAAGAATTTCACCGTCCATAATTGACAAACTAAAATTATGCACACTCATAAAATCGACGCCTAAGCTGCGTACATTATTCACTATTACGAACATATTCTATGATCTTTGATGTATTGAATAATAACTCAAGTACGTCACATTCCGATCAGATCAAAATCTTCAAAAGAAACTGTTAATGAGATATCCTTCTTTGGATTAGCAAATTTGATCTCCACTGCCTTCTTGGTCTGGCTATAGTACCATCCCTCATCTGCAGCATCGAACTTCTTCCGATTAAGATAATGAAGCATCTTTGTATCATTCAGAGTTATCCAGAATGGGCTTCTATCCTTTCGGATCATTTCTACTAGAAGCTCTTCTGTATGATCCGTATATGTACCTTCTGATGTAAAATTCACCTTAACCACTTCAGTCCCAGTCATATCAATCTTCGTCTTACGAAACACACCTTTCTTAAAGTCATTGGTGGTGCCATCATCATCGTATAGGGTGAAACTACTGTCAGCACCAGGCGCGAGAACCAAGTGCATAGATGTCATATGATCCCTTTCCATTGACATTAGCTGATTCGCAGATATTGGAATGATTGCCCCTTCACGGATGAACATTGGAATCGTATCTATCGCTACAGGTACTTCTATTGTCTGACCACCTTCATAACACTTAAAGTTATCATTCCAATCATACCACTTGCATCCATCTGGCAAGTACAGCTTCTTAGATTCTGCCTCTGCCTCAATAACGTTGGCCACGAGAATATCTCTACCAAAGAGGAATTGGAAACTTTCATCATAGATCTTAGGGTCATTCTGGAATTCATATACCAATGGTCTCATAATCGGCGCGCCATTGACACTGGCTTCGTATTCAGCAGAATACAAGTATGGCAACATACGGTACCTGAAAAGAATCGCATCACGAATGATCGGTGCAGAGTTACGGTACATCCACGGCTCAGTCACAGTATTGTCGTTACTCGCTGAGTGAATGGAGAAACGCGGTTGGAAGATACCATTCTGTACCCAACGTACAAAAAGTTCTTCGTCTGGCGCATTACCGTGAAAACCACCAATGTCAGCCCCTTCGTTTGGTTGTCCCGAAAGACCCATGCCCAAAATGATGGGAATATTATACTGAAGAGAAGCCCAGCTTGTGAAGTTGTCACCACACCATGTCTGTGCATACTTCTGAATACCAGCACTACCGCTTCTACATACAATATACGGACGGGCATTTTCATTGTTCTCTACGACCGCATCACTGGCAACCTTGCACATCAAAGTACTCATGATTGGCTTGAGCTGACCGATTGTACCACCTTTACCATCAAAGTCACACAAGCCGTCCTTGTCAAGAAGACTATCATACTCACAGTTGTCATTCCAGATAGAGTCTGTTCCGACTTCTATGATGTGCTTTTTAAGGTAGTCTTTCCATATTTCACGTGCTTCTGAATTTGTATAATCCCAGAACGCACCGTTGCCGCCCCACCATTTACCAACAGCATAGGTATCACTTTCTGAATCCTTCACAAAGACATCTTTGGAGACAAATTCATCAAACCAAGGATGGTCTACAAGAATGCCCGGCTTAACATTCGGCACATTCTGTGCACCTTTTTCATTCATCGCTGCAAAATACGCTCTAGGATCTTTAAATCGCGTTGTATTCCAAGTAAAGACACATCGCCGGTTGTCATAACTTGTATAGCCGGAAGAAAGGTGAAAACCATCGATTGGAAACCCTTCTTCTTTAATGGTGTCAATGAAGCCCAGTACCGCATCATCACTGTCTTTTTCCAGCTCAGGATAATACATGGAAGACCCCTGATAACCTAGTGCTCTTTTAGGCAGCAACACCGGACGTCCTGTGAGCAACGTATAGTTGTCAACAACTCTTTTAATAGCATTGCCCCCTATTAAAAATAGGTCAATGTCGCCGCCATCCCCCTGCCAATAGGAATAGCGTGGCCAATAATTACTTTTCTCACACCCCATATTAAAAACTGATTCATAAAAGTTGTTATAAAAAAGTCCAGTGGCTTTACCGCTTTCTCTACCCAAACGAATATAGAATGGAATATGCTTGTAAAGGGTATCCATCTTCTTGGCATCATACCCCATAGCATCGGTGGCTCTCTCTCTAATGAAAGCTTTGTTCTTATTAAGATCGCCGCCTTTTTCACCAAAACCGTAGAAACAATCCTCTTCCTCCATCCGTGTATAGTGATTCACACGATTGTTTGAATCCAATATGAATGGACTCCCCTCAATATCACGGTGAAGTACAGAGCCATCTTCGTCAAATAAGGTGAAGCTAAGGGGAGTCTTCTTAAGTTCCAAGGTCAATACAGCTGATTTAAAGGCGATGCTATCTTCCGTTTCAACAACCTGAGGCACTACAGGTTCTTTTCTCACGCGTTCACCACCAAGGAAATCATCCATGCGGTCTTCCCATGCAGTCGTCGACAGAATATAAGACGCTTCCTCCATCTCCTTGTCAAAAGATACCCTGATACGAACAATTTCATCTGTCACAAAGCAGACCATGATGTCTGCACAGTTTGTGTGGATGATATAGGTACCGTTCTTTTCTTCAATGCCACAAAATTCTCTACAAATCTTCATAACATACCTCCAAGATTTTCAACTATATTTAAGTATATATAAGCCAATAATCTCTGTAAACACATAGCCATTTATTCATGTCAACTGTGCCGTTTTTTAACATGTACGAAAAAAAAGGAAGCCTTATCGGCCTCCCGTTATAGTTGTTCTATAGTCGCTGTTTTAAAATTATAGTGCCATAGGGTTGAATGCCATCCTTTCCCGAAGCAAAGACAATCGTGTCATCACCTTCACCTAATTCAAGCTTAACCGAAGCATTGCTATAGTTCTGAAGAAAAACATAACGAGCATCTTCACTTTGTCTGGATGATACGTGGACGTAATCCGGCAAGGACATTGTAATAATCGGTTTGATGCACGTTCCTTCAAGAACATCCCTGTAAAAGTCGTTGTAGAATTCTTGTGAAAAATCCGCACCTATATAGATTGCTTGACCATTTTTTTCACCATAATGATTGACGGTCACCGCCGGTGTGTCGGCAAAATAATCCTCTTTGTAGGCATAAAGTATTTTCGCCCCTTCACCTCTAAGGACTTCACAGAATTTCTCACAACAATATCCGTCTGCCACTTTATTTACTTCACCGTCATACATCCCTACAAATTCTTGTCTGCTGACACCAAAGACATCTGTTAGATTGTAAGGTACTTCGCCTTGAAAACACTGATCATTCTCATCAACGATACCACTCCAATACCCCATAATCATCGTCTTTCCACACTCGACAAATTGCCTGATCTTGTCCTCAATACCATTTCTAAACATATACAACATAGGTGCGATAACAACCTCATACTTGTTCATATCACAATCCATATCGATAAAATCAACATCAATCCCATATTTCTTAAGAGCGTTATAGGACTTCTGTATTGCTTCTATATAAGAAAACCCTTTATTTCTAGGTCCTTGGGAAGCTTCAATTGCCCACTTATTTTCCCAGTCATAAATAATAGCAACTTTAGCTTCTGTATGAGTCCCCTGAAGCATAGGCAGATCAGCAAGGTTTTGTCCAACCTCACTGACTTCCTTAAAGTATCTCGTATCATCCCTGCCATCATGCTGTACAACTGCCCCGTGAAATTTTTCAGACGCCCCTCTGCTTTGACGCCACTGGAAATACATGACAGCGTCAGAGCCATGGGCGATTGCCTGCAATGAAGCCAGTTGATGCATACCAGGTTTCTTAGGCTTACTAACCCCCTGCCAGTTCGTATAGCTTGGTGTTGATTCCATAAGGATAAATGGCATGTTCTTAATCGACCGCATCATATCATGCCACATTCCGTTATCCAGTCCAATGATGTGGTCGTCCTTTTTATGCCATGTCGGGTAAGAATCCCATGAAATGAAATCCACCACATCTTTGAATTTGAAATAATCCAAACCATTAAAGTAATACATGAAGTTCGTTGTTACAGGAATTGCGTTGTTATAACCTCTAAGTACCGATGCTTCATGTTTGACAAAATCAATGGTCTGATCCGTGACAAATCGCTGCCAGTCAAGGGTAAGGGCATGAAGGGCTGACTCACCAATGGGTGATGGACTTTCAATCTGATCAAAGGACTGATAAGTATGGCTCCAAAAAGTTGTATACCACCTTCTGTTCAACTCATCTATAGTCTTGTAACGAACTTTCAACCAATTACGAAAAGCCTCCTGGCACAATGGACAGTGGCAGTCACCACCCAACTCATTGGATATATGCCATCCTACAACACCTGGATGACCTGAAAATCTCCTTGCAATTTCATGATTGATTGCCTTGGCCTTCTCTCTATAAACCGGTGATGTATAACAGTGATTATGCCTGCCACCAAACAACTGGCGCACTCTTTGTTCATCCACCCTTAGAACTTCTTCATAACGATCCGCCATCCACTTAGGCCTTGCACCACTTGGTGTTGCCATAAACACTTTGATGCCATTGTCATACAAACGCCCGACAATTTCTTCCATCCAGTCAAAGGTGTAGACTCCTTCGGTTGGTTCAAGCATCGACCATGAGAAAACGCCCAGTGTCACAACGTTCACTTTAGCCTTCTTCATTAACTCGATATCTTTTATTAGAATTTCAGGTCTTTCCAGCCATTGTTCAGGATTGTAATCACCACCATGAATCAGTCCTTCTATGTTCAGCATCAGCCTATTGTCACCCCTATCTTTAATCGATTCATTTGCACCCATCATATATCTTTCCTCCGATAACCCCACGCATAATTCAAGTGGCGTCAAGCCTCCTATATCTATAAGTCGTACTATATTCCACCTACTATTGTCTGGTTCACGACTACCCTTTAACTGCACCTGCCGATATACCTTGAACAAAATTCTTGGAGCCAAAGGAGAAGATGATCAACATTGGAACGACTGCAATGGCCAATGCTGCGCCTCTAGCACCCCAATCTTGGGTATAGGCTGTTGACAGACTCTGAATACCCAGTGGAATCGTAAATTTATCGCTTTGTGTCAACATGGTGCTTGGCATAAGGAAGTTGTTCCAAGACCAAAGGAAAATCAACATCATCAACGTACCAAAGGCCGGTTTCACCAATGGTAAGACGATGGTCAAAAATGTTCTGAATTCATTGGAACCGTCAATTCTTGCACTCTCCACAAGTTCCTTAGGCACAGAACTTTTCATGTACTGAAGCATGAAGAAGACACCATAAGCACTGGCAGCCCAAGTCAATATCAACGGAATATGTGTATTAACCAGACCAAGATTCTTCATTTCTATGGTGTAACCAATGAGACTGATCTGAGCCGGTATCATCATACTTGCAATGATAAAGGATGTTGCGAACTTTCTCAATCTAAAACGGTAAATGGTCAAGCCATAGGCTGTCATCGCGCTGATGAAGACACTGATCACCGCTGACAAAGCAGAAGTATAGAAACTATTCCAGTAGTACCTGACAAAGCCACCCTTCATGATGGTTGTCAGATTGTCCAGAAGATGCGTTCCCAAGACAAACACCTCCCCCTTGTAGAGCTCACTGGTATTATGGGTCGCCATAGAGATGATAAAGTAAAATGGAAACACAGATGTGATGCTTAAAATCAACAGAGGTATGAAGAAGAACGCTCTCTTCATTAATTTCTTTCCTTGAATCATCAGGCTTCTTCTCCTTTCATCAGCACTTTCGATACGATAAGGCTGGTAATCATAATGACAATGAACAGGCCATATGAGACCGCCGCACCATAGCCAAGCCTCGTTGAACTCTTGAAGGTTTGGTCAAAGAAATACATCATACTTGTCAGGCAGGATCTCTCAGGCCCACCGATGATGCTGGCATTGGTATTACTGAAAAGTAAAAATGGCTCGTCGAATAACTGGAATCCACCGATAACACTTGTAACAATCAAGAAAACCGTTATAGGTCTTAAGTAAGGCATCGTAATGTGTCTAAAAATCTGCAATTCATTGGCACCATCCACTTTTGCTGCTTGAGACATTTCTTCTGGAATCGTAGACAGACCAGCCAAATAGATCAAAAGATAATAACCCAAGTTCTTCCATACTATCAGAAGGATGACCACCAGTCTGGCCATGGTGCCGTCACCAAGCCAGTTGATGCCTTCCTGAATCAAACCACTGCGGATCAAAAGTTCATTGACAATCCCTGTTGACCAGTCAAACATAAAAGCGAAGATGACCCCTATTGCTACTGGTGTTGTAATATACGGCAATACATTGACCGTCTGAAACAGCCGGCTTGTTTTGCCTAACTTATACAACATGACCGCCAGTAGAAGACCACCGAAAATCAGTATAGGAATGTAGATCATCATGAAGAAAAAAGTGTTTTGTAAGGATTTGAAGAATAATTTGTCATTTGTAAATAGCCTTACATAGTTGGCAAAGCCAATAAAAGCTCTCTTATCAATGCCCTTTAGACTGTCCCAGTCCGTCAAACTGACGACAAAAGAATTGATGGTTGGGTATATAAAAAACATGATATAAAAGATGAAATACGGCAGTATGAAGATATACGGCCACTTCCCTTTTGCCATTTTACGGCGTAAATTCGCTGTCATTTCGCACCTTCCTGTTCCTTTAACTCACTTGGATAAAGGATGAGGTTATGATTGCTCATAACCTCATCACCACTTGTATGATATTTACTGCTGATTATTCAATCGTATAATCCGGTAATTTAAGATTGATCTCTTCCTTAAGTAGTTCCAACGCTTCATCAGAGGTCATTTCTCTGTCATTATTCAAAGATGTACTTATTAAGTTAAGGGTTTCATGAATGATATTATCTTCTACATTCATTGGTCTCACTTTAATATTCGGTACAATCTCATCCAAGAAGAATGCACCAAGATCCTGGTCACCGAACCATTCACTTTTAAAGCTCTTAAGACTTGGATCATCTATATAAGCTTGCTTGGCAGAAGTGAAAAAACCGATACTATTGAGGGCCTTAGCCCCTTCTGTTGATAATGTTGCAAATTTGATGAATTCCCATGCGATTGCTTTTTCCTCTGAAGTCTTAGAAATACCAAGGGTTGTTCCACCCCAGCTAATATTCCCTTCAGGCGCATTCATAAGCCCCCAATGTCCTTGACCTTGTCCGTCTGGATCATTTGGCTCAATGACAAATGGTACTGACCATGTTGCACAACCTGCAAAGATATGTTGGCCTTCACCATAGGATGCATACCAAGCTGGTGTCCATGCTTCCAATTTGTCCACGATGCCTGCATTTCTAAACTCCACCGCCAGATCCAACGGTTTTTGGAAAGCTTCTGTCACTTTGACAGTGTTACCCTCAAACCAAGCAGTGCCATCTTGTTCTCTAATGAACTGTTGTGCATCCCCAAGACCTGGCCACATGAAAACAGTCCCACCGCTTTTCTCAGATACTTCTTTACCTTTTTCAACGAAGGCATCCCATGAACTGAAGATAGCTTCCAATTCTTTCGGATCATCTGTACCAAAGTACTCTAGTGTAAGGTCTTTTCTATAGGCAATACCTGCAGGATTGACGCCCTGCTCAATACCACATACCTCTCCACTTGAATTAACCATTAAAGGATGAAGGTAATCAAAGACTTCATTGATATCCAAGTTGTAGGGCGCTTCGTTAAGAGCTTCCCACATATCCAATTCATAGACTTTCGCTCTTGAGTCTATGATGGACCAAGCGATATCAGGCAGTTCTGTGCCTGTTGCCAGAGCTGTTTGATATTTTTGAAGCAAATCACCATTGGCTACCGGTGTGTATTCGAAAGTGACATTTGGATAGATTTCATTAAATGCCGCTGTCATCACATTGAAGTAATTCTCATCCCATCCCCACATGGTCAAGGTTGCTTCGTAGTCTTTTGGAATCTCTTCTCCTGCTGATACTGTGGAAGAATTCTCCGTTTCTGATGTGGCCGTACCTGAATCAGTTCCAGACTGCCCCCCTGTTCCTGTACTATCTGATTTGGCGCATCCTGCCAACAAGCTTACCATCATAGCCATTACCAATAACAATGTTACTGCTTTAGTTCCTACTACCTTCATAAAGCTCCTCCTTATTTGTTTCAACCAAGCAAATGACGTCACTGCAATTTACTGTAATAAAAGAATACCACCCGATCTGGGTGGCGTATATGTTGGAATCTTAGTAAATTGTATGAATTCTATAGATTGCCTATAGATCCTATAGATTTTGAACACAAGTTAAACCGAGTCAGTTGTGTGTTCGACATAGCTCTCATCCTTACTCATTTGGTAATATCAATCGTATCAAAGTCCCGTGCTCAACATCCGTATCGATTTCAAGCCCATAGCCTTCACCATATAGATGCCGGATACGGTCATGAATATTTCTAAGTCCAATATGTTGTCGGCCATCTTCCTCAATATGTCCGCGTAGTTCCAGTCCACTAATCAGATCCTTTGCAATTTTTTCATCAATACCACCACCATTATCACTCACTTCAATCAGCAATAAATCTTCCATAGAAGTAACACGAATCTTGATACTTCCATAATCCTCATAGGGAATAATCCCATGAAGCAAGGCGTTCTCAACAAGAGGCTGAATAGATGTCTTAGGTATCAATGTATTTTCCAACCCCTCATCACAAAGCATACTTAATTCAAATCGATTCGGATATCGATATTCCTGAATCTTACAATAATTATTCACAAGATCAAGTTCCTGCTTGATGGTTGTAAACACATGGTCTTCTCCTACTTTTAGGGTATCTTGCAAAGTATGGATCATTGCATTCACCACCTCAACAACCTCATTATTGTGTCCGGCAATAGATAAGTAAACGACTGTGTTAAGAACATTATAAAGATAATGTGGGTTGATCTGTGACAAGAGTATGTCAAATGACATCTCTTTTTGCTTCAATTCATTCTCCATGATTTTTTCTGTATAGGCTTTGATTTGAGACAGCATCTCCTTGAAACGCTCTTGTAAAAGTTCGATTTCGTCTTCCGTATGAATGTTCAAATCAACCCGCATTGTCTCATAATCCATGTTCTCCATAACTTGAGTCAGTTCCGTTATAGGACGAATCATTCTATCCAGTATGCGTGATGTAATCATAATCAATGCCACGATGGAAATGATGAAAAAAACAAGAAAAAATCTAGGGACAAAGTTGGATCGTTCCCATATATAAGCATCACTGACCACCGTTCCTATGTACCAGTCCATGTTTCCAATGGGTTCTACAAGAAGGTATCCGGATTGTGTTCTTTGGACCACAGGCTGATCGGACAACTCAACTCTTACGTACTGGAACAATTCATCCGAAGGATTTTTACTATAGATGATTGAATGCTTACTGGATAATAAGACCACATTCTCGTAATTGGCCGCATAAGCTCTTATTTCTTTTAAGAAATATTCTAAATGGATGTCCATATATAAGTCACCAATGATTTCATCTGAATCTGTCAGACGGCGTATCATTGTTTTATAAGCGAAGACCTTTTGCCCTACTTCTATCTCGTAGGCATCGAAAGGTTGAGATATGGTACCATGATTACTACCTCGATAGTCCATCAATTCAGGTATGTTGAATTTCTCCTGATAATAGCGGTCATCCGCATAAGGTATACTGCCATATCTAATGCCATTTGTACTGTCTAGCACCATTGAACCAATATAATTTCTCAGCGTCTTATAGAAAACCAATCTGTTTGCAACTTCATACTGACTTTTCACTCTTTGGAATTCCGAATCAAAGGAAGGGGTCGTTATAACCTCTTGAATGGTGGGATCGATTGCCACACTTTTAGAAAAATTAATGACATCTGTCATCATGAATTCCAATTGATAAACCATCTGTTTAAGCTTTATTTCCTCATCCTTCATCACCTGATCCCGGACTATGCGATTAAAGTACAAATAAGCAACCGCAGAACTTATGATACTTATGATTAACAAAGCAAGACCGATTCTTTTCAAAATTCTTGTCTTCAACTTTCTTTTAATCATTCTCTTTGCCCCACTTTCTAAAAGCTTGTGGCGTCATACCTACGTGCTTGCTAAAGATCTGTGTAAAGTATTGACTGGAAGCATAACCAAGCCTATCGGCAATCTCTGTTGCCGTCATTCTTGTATGAATCAGGTAATCCTTTGCTAGTTCAATACGATGATTGGTCATATATTTTAAAAACGTCGTGCCAACCTCTTTTTTGAAAAGCTGTCCAATATAGACACCGTTCATATCAAAAACTTCACCCATCATGTCCAATGTAAGTTTTTCATTAATATGTCCATGAATGTAAGTCATCACCTCATTAATGGTATTAGAATAAGACATTGCTTCCTGATCCATCAATCTACCAACAGCCCTTACCAAGTTTTTGGCATAGACTTCAATCATTTCACCACTACTCTTAAATTCATCTCCCACATCCACATATTGTCCACCAGTTTCAACACTACGATGACTTTTGATGATCAGTCTGTTCATAATACCAAGCCAATCCTTAAGCCTTCTCAAATCCCATGATGGCTGACTCAATTTTTCATAAATGCTACATAAGTGTACTAATAGCGCTTCATCATTCAGGTCAGACAGAAGTTCATGATCCATTTGCTCCTCAAGGTAATCGTTACTAAGTTTCTGCTTTGTTAAGTTCTCATCTTCTTTCATTGGCAATTCATCCACAAAATACGTCTTAGCGAAGTCCATAAAAAGGCTGTAACGTATACCTTCTGCCAGTTTTCTGAATACTCTCGGCATCTCACTGAGACTAATAGGTCTACTCGTCAATACACGTAAAGCAAAGAACGCTTGCGTCTTAGCATCAAGAAATATTTGATTGACAACTTGTCCTATGACTCTTTGACTAACCATATCACTCATATGCTTAAGCTTAGCAAATACAACCAACGTATGTGTCTCATTGATTTCCAACTCAGTCAAGAATTTAAGATCATCATAGTCATGTGTTTTGGTGATTTCAATCAACCGCTGCATCTTCATGGATCCATTAAAAGCCGCCCCATCTGTCATACCATTGCTCAGTGGTGATTGCCCGTGTTTGAGCATCATCATCACGTAGCCGTAATAATCACCACCAAAAATATGCCTTCTGACATCCACCGCTTCTTCTATTGAATATATTAAATCTCTTAGAACGCTCTTGTACTCAGTGGCCTTACTTCTTTCCTCTCGTACCAAAGCTGTACGCACTTTATTCAGTTCTTCAAGCAACACCTGACCATTCATCTCATGTTTAATCAAATAATTGCTGACATCATATTGAATTGCGCTCTTAGCATAGTCAAAGTCCTTGTAAGAAGACAATAAAAGCACCTTAACCGATGGTCTCTGCTCTTTTAGCAATCGAATCAGTTCTATGCCATCCATCCCTGGCATCCTTATATCAGATATAACAATATCCACTTCCATGGATTGACATAATTCTAAAGCCTTTCTACCATTGTGCGCCTCACCCACAATGATAAAGCCCTCAGCATCCCAATCGATCAGTTGCTTTAAATATTCAATTGCCAGCACTTCATCATCCACAAGCAGTACATTCATAACCGACCTTTACCTTTCACACTATAAGAGCATCATAATACATTTGTTCAACCTTTCCAAGGGTGTATGGAGAAGAAAAGGTATAAAGGGCGGATGTCAAAAATGACATCCGCCCTTTACTGTTCATAATTAGTTCTCTTCACACTTACTCTTTACCTATTGTGAATAAATACTTATCTAGCAGCTACTCGAAAAAGCTTTTATATTCATTAGGTCACTAAATTCCTGCAATGCATAATTCTTCGACTGATGGTATGTAGCATTACCTATAGCAACAGAAATCATATTTGCTGCAATCGCTGCATCGATGCCTACAATAGCATCTTCAACAACAACGCATTCTTCTGGCATCACCCCCAAGTACTCTGCCGCCTTCATAAATACTTCTGGATCTGGTTTAGATCTCGTGATGTTAGTACCGTCAGAAATAGCATCAAACATTTGAAATAAACCTACGCGTTCTAATATGAACTTTGCATTTTGGCTAGATGAACCAATAGCCAGTTTATAGCCTCTCCCTTTCAAATCTTCTAGTGTATTAAGTACTTCCGGATTAACCATTGCAGGAACCATTTCGTTTAACAGATCTCGATAAATTTCATTCTTCCTACTTGCAAGTTTTTCTTTTTCATCATATGAAAATTCAGGTCCCTTGTAGTGTTCCAAAATAATCTCAAGGCTTTTTAAGCGACTCACACCGCGAAGCCTATTATTAATATCCTGATCGAAATATGTATCAATTCCATCAGCTATTTTCTTCCACGCTTCATAATGAAACATATCTGTATGTACCAGCACACCATCTAAGTCAAAAATAAATGCTTTAATTTTCATACACAATTCCTTCTTATTCTCTCAATTTTTTTGAGGTTCTTTCATTAAATTTTGAACATATGTCCTTTGATATTATGAGTTGATTCAATTATAATTAATTGCATATGACTGCGTGCATTATAGCCATCTAGGTGAAAGGACAATTCCTATGGATTCCATTAATGAGTTTCTCACTTTTGTTAGTGAAGAGGACAATCTAACGAATAACGCCCTGCTGACTTATGATCAAATTAAATCCTACTCAAATGAACACCTTGATTTAGGTATGAACATTCTCAAAAAGAATGACAAAATATATCATGTTTTGAATCAGGAGATTACGGTCACGCTCCAACAGTACAAGAACGACAACTCAATGAAGGCCTCAATCATTACTGCCAGATCGCCTTTTATCATCTCATATGTCGACAAGGAAGTACCGTACCACTATAACGACTTCATACAAATCACCTATTTACTCATGGGATCACTGACCATTCAAATTGACAGCACCTATTATACTTTCCACGAAAATGAAATATACCTTATTGATAAAAACACGTACCATCGAGAGGTTTTCAACAATACCGATGCCGTTGTTATCAATATATGTTTAGATAGCGCTTTGTTTGATGAAATACTCTTGTCAAATATAAAACTTGATTCTTTGCAAGGGTTTATTCGAAACTCCCTGATCAATGCAAAAAACCTCTATAAGTTTCTTCACTTTTCACCTCATAACACAGAGTACCAAAAGTTAATCAGTCACTATATAAACGAGATTTTTACAGAAAGTAAACATAAGAATCCTGGATACATCTATGTTGTGAAAGGGTATCTTGTACGCCTAATGGACTCTCTGGCAAATAATTACAGTTATTCTTTTGATGAAGATGACCAGGAAAAATACAAGAAATTTCTATTTCAGGAAATTGAAAACTATATGATCACCCATTTACAAGATGTACAACTAAACAATCTAACTAACCAGTTTCATTACCAAAACAACTATATCAGCAACCTAATCAAAACTCACACTGGTATGTCCTTTGTCAATTTTCTTGGTTCTCTTAGAATTAGAAAAGCAAAGTTTTTACTTCAAGCTACGACTCTCAGTATTGAAGACATTATGGCGCTTGTGGGCTATCATAATAAAGGCTTTTTCTATAAACTATTCAAAGAACAGACAGGTGTCACGCCAGGAAAATACCGACGCAATCTGAAAATGGACAACTGAAATTCCAACGATTTATCTACTCTTCCAGCTATCATCAAGTGGATCTGGATACTCCATCCATGTATTCTTGTCAGGTGGAATAGGCACATACTTTCGTTTTTCATCCTTTCAATAAGCATATTTACCTAGAAAGTTTTTATCCTGTTCCTCTGTCAATGGTGGCTTCATATGGGATCTCTGCATATCACGTACCCATCCTTTTTCCATTTTGGCTTTAACCGTTCTTTGCCATTTGCCACTCAATAGTCTCCATTCCATATCCTGCTTAACAAATGTTGACGGTATATAACCTGCACTCCAAATCGCCATAGGCTCTTCTCTACTGATAGAAAGTCCTTCATAACCCAATGATGAAGTGACGACTCTCGCCTGATTACACGTCTCATCAACCTCAATGATTGGGGTCATGACTGGATGAATTAGCGTATTCCCCTCTAGGCTCTCAACCAATTCAATTAGCCTGCTTCTCTTGATTGATTCAAAATCCAAATGTGGATGCTTGTCTGCATAAAATTCTCTTCTAGGTTCGCCAATATGCTGGTCATCATGGAACCGATACATTGCTCCTCTAATATTCTGGATTTCATTAGCTACCAAAAGTTTATCCAGTGCATTCTCGATTTTGACCAACTCCTTTGAAGTCAATATATCAAGGTCCTTAACCTTCAATCTGTCATCCATATCAATTCTCCTTGTTTTTGTCCAGCATCCATCCGACACCCTCATACATCTCGTATGGCCTTGGGACTGCTGGAATACATTCTCTCACACTTAACGGCGTATAAGGATTATGGTAGGTTGTCGGTTTACTTAAGGGATGATATGCCTTATTTAATCTGTTTTCCATACTTGTATCTTTGACCCATCCTTTATCGTAATCACACTTCATTAATCTAAACCAGTGCATATGCCATATCTTCCATTCTCCCATCTCATAGCTGAAGTCTGCTGCAATAATGCCCCAATTCCATATGGCCATCGGTTCTGCACTTTCTCTCGTAACTGCACCAATTCCTGGACAAACCCACTGAGCTTTTGCGGTTTGTAAATCATCGGCAATCTCAATAATTGGAGATGATAGGTGTATATCCACCATTTCGCCTTCTTGATACTCATCTGGGATATAGGCTTCTATATATGCTTCAACCGCCTTTCGTCCCTGGAACAAGCCATCATCTGCTATTTCTAGAGATATGTCATTTCTTGCTGTACTGAAATAACTTATCATTTCTTTCTTTTGTCTGAAATTGTACGAAATAATTGCTCTACCCATTAGATTTTGAAGTTCTCTATACCCTTCTAACTTCGCTACCTTTTTGACAATTCTGTTGATTCGTTCAGTTTTATTCATTCTCATCACCTTTGATTCGTTTTAATAACGCTTTATTGATTGTTTCATATATCTTCACCGCATCCTTGTTCGGTCTATAAGTTTTTTCGTTCTCTTTTAAGTCATTTCTTATTTTCATAACACTTTCATCTACCCCTAAAGCTGTCATTCCAATAATCCATGCACCTAAAGCTGTCGCTTCATCAATATAGTTCTTTACTACCGGCATACCCATCATATCCGAGAGCATTTGATTCAATAGGTCCGACTTTGACATGCCACCAGTAACATATATATTATCTATGTCACCTATCTTGGAACACAGACTCTTACAGGCGCTTGCAATATCCATGATCACACCTTCAATAACTGCTCTTGCAATGTCTTCTTTTGTATTGCCAAGACCCAAATTTTCGATAGAGCGTTTTCCTACAGCTTTTACATAGTACTTCGTACTTGACCGAACGCCATTCGCTCCGACTGGAGATAGAGATAGCTTTTCGTTGAATTCTTCAGGTGTACACTTAGTGCCATAAAAAGTATTTCTGCACCAGTCGTATGATGTTCCTGCTGAAGGAATACTTTTTTCAATATTCCAGTAACTGGCATATGAGGATGCACTAATATTGAATTCTTCAGACATTTCACCTGCCAATGAATCAGTAACACCTACCGCATATGCCCCACTTCCCAGTGTAAGGCCAATCGTCTTTGCCTCAAGTCCTTGTCCTATTACAGAGCTTTGCTGATCGCCCCCAGCTGTAATGACTGGAATACCCTTAGGTACACCAGTACTGTCATAGAATTCTTCCGTCACATAACCTACAATTGAACCTGTTGGTACAATTCTGCACAATTGATCCTCGCGGATTTGATAATGTTTCATCATTGTACTAGACCAATTCTTATTGCGTATATCCATGATCCCAGTACGACAGGCCAGAGTGGGATCTGTAGCAAGTTCTCTCGTTGCCCGATATATCAAATAATCCTGAATACTGATATACTTGAACACCTCATTGTTTATTTGGGGCATATTCTTCTTTACCCACGCTATTTTGGGTGCTAAGAGAATAGGTGATGACTTCACGCCACATATCTGAATATGTTTGCTATTCAGTCTATTATTTATCCCATCACAGATGCCTTGTGAACGCTTGTCATACCACATAATAAAATCCATCAAAACATCACCATTTTTACTAATGCAAACCAAAGATGACCGTTGAGATGTATAGACAATTCCTTTTATATCTATGTTAAGGATATTAGATCTTCCTACCAGTTTCTGACAGTTCGATTGTACTCCCTTATCAAAATCATAAGCTTTTTGAGTTGCCGCTTCACCATTTATCGTCATCTTATAATAATATTGACCTTTTTCAAGACATTCACCCCGCTGATTGTAAAGAAACCCTTTCATACTTGAACTTCCTACATCCAGAACAATAATAGCAAACTCACCCTTTTTCATTGTTATCCATCTTTCCTAATTTATTGCAACTCATTTGATAAGCTCTCTTAAAAACATCCTGACTATTGCCATAAAATGGGCAACCATGTCCTGTCATTAGGATCATCCTTTCAAAATCAACGGAACGCTTTAATGAGTTGTTGTACTTCCTCTCGCAATAATCTGGTCCTCCATCCCATGACAACAAGACAACCACATCATCCTCCGGCCCCTTATCCTGTAAGGCTATAAAATCGCCTAAAAATATGCATACGTTACCGTTGTCATTGATCATGAACATATATGATCCTTCTGTATGTCCAGGCATATGGATTGCCTTTATGGTCTTATCTCCAATTTCAAAACGTTCATCGTTCTTCAATTTGTAATCCACTTCACAGGCATTGAACTCCCTACCAAACATATACCCTATCGTTCTTTCATCTCCGGTTTCAATCCCCTTTGCATCTGATTCTCCTGCATAAATAAGAGCACCTTCTGCCTTTGCAAGCCAGGCATTCCCTGCATGATCATAATGAGAATGTGTAATGAATACATGGGATATTCTCTTTTTATCCAACCCCCATCTTTTTAGTGTTTGCTTCATCACACTCCATTGATATTCAGAGAATCCTGCATCAATTATTATTATTGATTCACCTGTATCAATCGCATAAGTATTTGAATTTGTACCAAATGCCAGCCCGCTTAATTGATAAATATTATCTGTTATCTTCATAGTTATCTTTAATAACTCACAGCTTATTTCTCGAGTTATTCAGCAACCTCCTTCTTGATTCATTAGCCTTTAATACCACCCATAACAATTCCTTTTACAAACCATTTTTGAAGAAATGGGTATGCTATTAGTATCGGTAGTGTACCAACAACTGCAATCGCCATTCTAACAGCATTGCTAGGGATTTTACCCGTCACACTGACCTGACCTGCATTTTGTGATAGAAACGTAATCGTCTGTACCATTTGATTCATAACATTCTGTATACTAAACAACCTGTTATCGGTCAGGTAGTAAAGTCCATTTGCCCAATCATTCCAATAATCCAGACCAACAAAGAGCACCAACGTTGCAATAATTGGTTTAGCCAAAGGTATCGCAATTTTTCCAAATACAGTCAGTTCACTGGCACCATCGATTCTCGCTGATTCATATATGGACAGAGGAATCGCTGACTGAAAATACGATTTTGCTAAGATGACAAAGAACCCCTTCATAAGTAAATTAGGCACCAACAATGCTAAGATATTGTTTTTCATATGAAAAACACTCGTCCACATGGTATAACTAGGCACAAGCCCGCCATTAAAAAGCAATGTAAAGAAAACCATAAAACTAATTATTCGCCTTCCAGGCATATCTGTTTTAGAAAGTGGGTATGCAAGAAACAGGGTTAGCGATAGTGCTATCAGCGTTCCAACTACAGTAATAATAATTGAGATACCGTAGGCTCTGATAATCTGAGAACCATTTGAAATCAAATAGGTATATGCTGCAAAATCCCACTTCTCCGGGAAATAACTGTAACCATTTTTCATAATTGTTGACTCTTCGGTCAGCGAAGCCACAATCAACAAAGCAAACGGTAAGACTGCACATGCTGATAATAACAGGAGCAATACTTTATTAAATAGTTGATATACATTCATCTTTTTTTCCACGCGTTTTCTCCCTATTCTAAAACAGTGCATTGTCAGGGCTTACTTTTCTTACAATCGTATTTGCAATGAGAACGACAACGAAACCAACAATTGCCTGATAAAACCCAGCTGCCGCTGCCATACTTACATCACCTAGCTGCAAAAGTCCTCTGAATACATATGTATCAATGACGTTCGTCACCTTCAGTAACTGACCAGAATTTTGTGGCACTTGATAAAACAAGCCAAAATCAGCATAAAAAATTCTTCCAATCTGTATCATGATAAGCGTCACAATTGTAGGCTTTAGTAGCGGTATCGTCACATATTTGGCTTGCTGAATTTCATTCGCTCCATCTAAGGACGCCGCCTCATAAAGGCTTCCATCTATACCAAGAATAGATGAGAGATAAATTACACTGCTATAGCCGATCCCCTTCCAGATAAATACAAACACTAGAATAAATGGCCAGTATTTTGGTTCTAAATACCAGTTGATGGTTTCTGCACTGAAGAATGGTAAAACCGATTTATTCAGCAGTCCATTTGTACTTAGGAATGCATATCCCAGATAGCTAACAACAACGTATGAGATCACATAAGGTATTAATATTGAACCCTGAAAAAAAGAGCGCTTTCGCTGATTTTTCATTTGAGCCAGCGCCATAGCCGTTAGGATTGCCATCATATTTCCAACTGTTATAAAAATGATGTTGTACCCTATAGTGTTTCTGGTTATAATCCAAGCATCCGCTGTGGCAAAAAGATATTTAAAATTCTCAAACCCTGACCAAGGACTTTGCATAATACCTAATCTGAAATCAATTTTCTTGAATGCCATGATTAAGCCTGCCATTGGTATGTAGTTGTTAATCAGTAAATATGCCAAACTTGGTAACATCATAAAATATAACCATCTATACTGATGTAAGCTTTTCTTGCTTTCTTTGATTTTTCTTATCATTAATCCAGCTCCTTATTACCTAAGTATGTGCAACGAGCGATGATTTCACCGCTCGTTATTAACATACATAGCTCATTTACTTTGAAGACAACCAAGCATTCAATGCATCTTGTTTGGCAGTCATATATTTATCAAGTCCCGCCTTATCCAATGCTTCGTTAAATTCATCAAGTTTCGACTGCACATCACTAACAAATCCCCACTGCAATGCAGCATTATACTCACTAAGTACTGATTGTAATGCTGTATATTCTGATGATACCTCAGTCGAATCAAAAATAAAGCCACGTGCAACGGATGAATTTGCCGATGCATTCCATACTTTCATTTGTTCCTGTAGGTCTACAGGCTGACTTGAAAACGTCTTCGTAAGGTAATAGTTACCAACTGACCATTGTTTCGGATCATTATAGGCTGCGAAGTTCGGACCTTCCACTACTTGACCATTGGCATCCAGTTCATAATGTTCACCTTCTACTCCAAATGCTAGTAGATTGATTAATTCTTCATCTGAATAAAGCAAGTTTATGAATTCCATCGCTTTTTCAGGGTATACAGCATTCGTTGGTATTGTATACTGCCAGCTTATTCCCGCTGTTGCAATCGGCTCTCCTATTTTTATTACACTCACTTCATATCCTGTTTTCGTTAATGCCTCAGACTCAGCCCCTGGCTTATAAACACCGAAATAGGATGCCAGCAAATCTTGGCTCATAAGAGCATCCCCAGAATTACTTGTATCAGTCAATATATCCGGATAAATATAACCTGCATCATTCCATTTCTTTCCTAAGATGCAAATCTCCCTGTAGCCATCGCTTTCAAAATAATTGCTGACTGTAGGGTCATCTAGATTCTCCAAAACACCAAATTTATCATTGAGAATGTCAATATTGTAGGGTAGGTTAAACGAATACGGCGACTGCGCTGCACCACCTCCAACGGTATATAAATCTGGGTAGTTAGCCATAATCGCTTCAAATACAGGTGTTAAATCTGCATAACCATCAACTTGCTCAAGATCCCCGTATCCTACTGCTTCCAGGATATCTTTACGGACCAGAAGGCCATATTGCTTCGCCTGCTCCCCTGTCGGAGTAATGCTGTACAAGGTTCCATCAACACGATTGGCATCAAGTACATCTTCTCCAACCGCGCTAATAATTCCCTGTCCATAGTTATTAATTAGTTCATCCAATGGCGTTAACTGCCCTTTTGAAATAAAACTGTTTATACCGACACCATAAAATAGTGTTAAAAGTACATCCAACTGTTCTGAAGGTGTAGCAAGTGTCATCTGTGTTTGTTGAGTAACAGTGCCGTAGGTGTAGGCGTTGATATTTACTGTTGCTCCAATCTTTTCCATGGTAATCTCATTTATAGCAGCTTCAACTTTCTCCAGATCCTGTGGCACCTCCAACCATGAATAACCAAAAACGATGTTTGGCATTTCATCAGTGGTAATATCTTTTTCTGTATCATTGCCACTGTTGGCTATTGTCGTTTCATTTGCAATTCCATCTTTTCCTTCTGTACCATTATCACCATTAGTACATCCTGATAATAAAAGCGTGACCATCGATACAACCATTATAATTGCGACCATTTTCTTCATTTTATTTCCTCCCAATTTCATTTATTTTTTCTACGTTTCAAGTATAGCAACGATCTATTTCCCAAACGATTACTTGATATATCCTATTTTTATTATTTAAGTTACCTAATCCACTAATATTTCGTGTCCTCCCTGCCACACCATGGATCAATCGGACTGACACCTTTAAATGCTGAGCGTCCCATCAATTTTTCAACAACAGCATCCACAAAATGTTCTGCTGGTGTATACGCATTGATAAATGTTTGCATACGTGGCATGTCCAGCAACATGTATGGTGAGTTCATCGATACAGCTATTGAAGGAATCTCTTGATCATATAACGGTGAATTGTCTCCACATATACCGCTCCATTCAATCCTAGCCATCCCCACGGATCCTAAGCTCCTTATATTGATAAAGAATACCGCCAAGTCAAACTCTCGTATTCTCTCCTCCGAATCGTATGCGTTGATCCCCATCTCAGGTGTCCATAAGGTAACTTCAAAACCTTCGGCGATAAGCTTTTCAGCAAAATAGTCCTTTAGTTCACCTCCCACTACTGGTTTACCTCCTTTTCTTAACAGCGGTTTACTACCAATATGATAAAGTAGCACTTTTTTATATTTTTCTGATGAAAGGGGTAACATCGATTGATTGTTTTTGACCAACGTGACGGCATGATCCGCACACTCAGTGGCCCACTTCTTGTGCTTTTTGTAGCGATCCATTTCAAAGTTATGCTCATCTGTCATTAGATCCAGAGCAAGGTGTGCTTTCGTCGCTAATATTCTTATTACCGCTTCATCAATTCTATCCAATGTTAGAAGTCCTGCCTCAACGCCCTCTTTTACATAACGTACATCATCTTTCAGTACCTTCTCAAAAAGCAGCATATCCGCACCAGCAGCAATGCTTGTAGGTAAAGCCTCTTCTCTGGTCATCATGATATGATAACCCGCCATATGAGAATCGTCTGTTACAATTAGCCCATTAAACCCAAGCTCGCGTCTTAACAAATCAGTCATTAACTCCTTAGATAGTGAACCAGGCAGACATTCTGAGGCTTTTAAGTCTTCATTAAAGCGCATACTGTACTCAGGCATTGCAATATGACCAACCATAAAGCTCAAAGCACCATTACTTATCTGCTCTTTATAAATCCTACCGTAGGTATTATCCCACTCCTTACAACTCAAACTATTTACTGTAACCGTAACATGCTGATCTCTTTCATCCACACCATCACCCGGAAAATGCTTGATACAAGAGGCAACACCATGCTTTTGAACACTACTGACATATTTAGCGCACATGGAACTGACCCGCTCTACATCATTGCCGAAAGTACGTGTATTAGTAATTGGATTCCTAAAATTCATATCAATATCTGCTACAGGTGCATAAGTCCAGTTAATACCAGCATCGTGTCCCTCAAGGCCACAAACCTCCCCTAGATATGAGGCCATTTTATCATCGCCAGTTGCTGCTACAGACATGTTAGTTGCGAACAACGTCCCTTCTTCAACCGCTTCATTGGCACCCTGACACAAATTCCCAGCGAACAACATCGGCACATCCGACCAGCTATTCAACGCACTAACTGTCTTATTAATCTTGACAGCTGGGTTTGATCTAAACATCACCCCTCCCGGTTTAATTACCTCAAACTTTGAGCGCAGCTCCTCTAAGTTACAATCTTTTGATTCCACTACAAACAGTTGCCCTATCTTCTCATCCAAACTCATTCTTTCCAGATTTTCAGTTACCCAAGCCACATGCTTATCTGATAAATAAAATGGATTACCTTTTAAATCAATCATCTTAACCTCCTTAAATTTACTAGAATTCCTGTATTATTATATCTAGTCTCTATTTCACCAACCATTACCTCAGGCATAGTACTTTTTTTTCGTAGTTACCTAATCCATCCAGAAGTCAAGACTGTAATCGCCATTCGGTATTCGGTATTAGCTGTCATACTTATAGAAAAAAAGATCTTTCAGCACTTATTTAAGTGCTAAAAGATCTTTAGAGCATTTTCTTTTCTTATCTACCAAACTTTCACTTTGGCGCTTCCGAATAAATCACCGGTTTAATACCTTCTAAAATAACTGAGACAATTTCATATTTCTAAACCGTTGATATAAAAGGGTTCGCTAAACATATAAAAAGCAGCTTACCCCAATCCGATATATATTCTGCGAAAAATATCCACACCGAAAAGGAGGAAACTGCAGAATATGTATCGACAACAATCATTGATTACTTTAGATGATTACATGGAAATTCGTCCATTGACTCATCTTGAAGCTATCCTTAGCTTCATGGATTTTACTCTCTTACACCAGCATTACCCTAATAATCCTCATAAACGATGGCCAAAGGGATATGAAAAAGAGTATTTGTTACGCAGCCTTATCGGAATGCAAGTGCAGCAATTACCAGAAATTAAGGCTTTGACCAGCCGAATCAAAGATGATCCGCTTTTCAAAAGAACCTGCGGATTTGAATACACCGACAACCCCAGTGAATCAACCTTTTCAAGGTTCATTACCGACATATCTGATACAGATATCCTTGAAAGAACTTATCGCAGAATGCTTGCGAAAGCTCGCAACCTCGGGCTGCTTGAGCTGGATAATGTTGCTATTGATGCCTCGAAGCTTAATGCATATGAGCATTCGATTCCGAAAAAGCGTATACCGGAAAATGCGAATGTATCATGGGATATTCATGGTGTACATCTTCCCAAAGTGGCTATGTAGGTAAGACCAGGATTAAGGACAATCCAAGGTTTAATACCATACCGTTTCGTGGAACTGAAAAGTTCGAGAAACTATATAATCAGCGAACGTCTGTTGAAAGAACGTTCGGAGATTTAAAAGATAATTATGCATTAGACAATCTGCGTGTTGCGACAAGAAAGTGTCTTCGACACTTCAACTCCCCTGCCCCTCAATCATGAGGGGTTAAGTCTTTCTTTTTTTACTATTTTGTAGCACAATTAATGTATGAGCATACTTCAAGATATCTTTAGAGATCATTTCGAAGAAATGGAATACATCCTACATCCACGTCAAACCGTCATCGATAATGTCGACAAGATGATTAACTGTGGCGACCCTGCTTATGGTGGCGTTATGTACTGTTGCAAAGACTGTGGCATTCTCAAGTACGTTCCTTTCCGTTGTCACAGTAGGTTTTGTTCTTCCTGTGGTAACATGTACTCCATAGAACGTACTACAGCTATGTCTTCCAAAATAATCCGGTGTACACATCGCCATTGCGTTTTCACGATTCCTGAGGAACTTCGTATATTCTTCCTTGAAGACCGTTCCCTCTTAAACTGCCTCTTTTCTGCTGTTCGTAGTGTCATTCTCCGTATGTTCCACAAACAAAACAAATCGGAACTTTTCACTCCCGGCTTTATTTGTGTTCTTCATACCTTCGGTCGCTCACTTCAATGGAACCCTCATATACATTGCTTAGTCTCTGAAGGTGGCGCTGGTAAACATATTCCCTGGCGTTCTGTTCCTCATTTCAACTATTCTTTACTTCGTAATTCTTTCCGTACGGCTCTTTTGGATGAGATGCACTCTGCCATCGGAGATTCTTTCAAAGAAACAAAATCCTACATCTACAAACACTGCACAAACGGCTTTTATGTCCATGCCAAACCCAATAAATGTCGACCTGATATCGTCACCAAATACATCGGTAGATATCTCGGTCGCCCTGTTATTGCATCCTCTCGCATCGACGATTATGATGGTGACACTGTTACTTTTCACCATACCAAGCACGAAGATAATGCCCTAGTCACAGAACAGATTCCTGTTCTTGAGTTCATTGAGCGTCTTATCCAGCATATTCCAGAAAAACACTTTAAAATGATTCGCTACTACGGCATTTATGCTCGACACCGTGAGTCTGACAGTTCTCTTCATCGCGCCATCTCTAAAGAGCAGCACCGCTTCCTCGTATCTTTAAACCGCTGGCAACTTTCGATACTCCGTACCTTTGGTTACGACCCTCTCTCATGTCCCAAATGTGGTAAAACAATGACTTTCCTTGAACTGTATTTCAAAAAGGAAAAAGTTTCGCTGTATGAACTCTATTTGAAAACAATGGGTAACTTTACCCTTCATTCTTAGCTATCCTATTTACTCTTAGGCCTCCTTGATCTACTATTATCTTATAGCAACCACAGGAGGTCATCATGAACAACAAAAATCAGATAGCGAAACTGAGAGAGCATTATATAGAAAATCCTCCAGAGGGTATGACCTCAAGACTTGTCAAAGACATGAGTGAAAACGACCTTCTGGATATGCATTATTTTTTGACCGATGATGATTTAGATATCGACGACGAATACGAGGACGGCTTTTATATCTTCTAAATATCATCCTTATTTCTGATGCCTTCTTTTTAAGGCATCTTTTTTTCACCTTCTTCCATCCCGCGAGAAATATACAATAAAATAAAAAAAACACCTCCCGGTGCTTAATTACAATTCTTATTCTATATTACGCTTGCTACATCCAATACAATAACATTATTCATCTATTGATTACCATATTCTTCTAACGAATCATACAGTTTGTATCTACTTAATAGGTTCTACACTGCAGCTATCAACTATGTAGTCATAGTTGCCTATTCGTATTTTGCTGATATCCAACTGCTCATTGCTTTCAACAATTCTACACTCAGTACCTTTCTCAATAGTGAACCCAGTATTCATAATAATTTCTCTAACCGTAACATTTTTCATTTCATCACTCCTTTTTTGCTTGTGGTTTATTGGTTACCAATTTCAGAACACTTAATTTAAACCAATTTCAAGAAAAACAGGAAAAGCATATAGAAATTGCTGTCGCAGCCATCAATATTATACGGTGGACCTAAGTACACCTTAATAGCGTGTTAAACGTCTACGTGTTAGTTGCTCTAATCGAGTGATTTTTTCATTAAAAAAAGATGCTACATCTAAAAGAAAATCTTTCAGATATAACATCATCTTTCAGCTTAACTATTTACTATTTGGACACAATGTTCTCAGCTTGAGGGCCTTTAGCACCTTGAGCCATTGTAAAAGTAACGCTTTCGCCTTCTTCCAAAGTTTTGAAACCGTCTTTTTGGATTTGTGAATAGTGAGCGAATACGTCCGTTCCATCTTCTGCAGTGATGAAACCAAAACCTTTGTCTCCATTAAACCACTTTACTGTACCATTTTGCATTTGTATTTCCTCCGAAATTTTATTCCTCAAATTTTTCTAAAAGTATTAAAATCTCGTGATGAAAATACATAACATATATCTATATCAATAAATTTATAATTCTCTTTACTTAATTTGCAGGTAAGATTATTATAGCACGGATTAATATTGAGCGCAACATAATTTTCATAATATTATTAATATTCTAAACATTAGTTACTGTTCACTCCCCTATGTCATTTAGTTAACGCTTCATCAGATGGGCCATTCCTTGATTAAATCCCAAGGACACTTCAATGAATATAACCACTATCCCAGCGAAAAACTCAAAAAACAGGCTTCTAGTATCATATTTCAAAGGTACAAAGGGCGGATGTCAAAAATGACATCCGCCCTTTGGTATAGATTAATAGACTGCTTTAATATCGATTAGATATTATGATAAGAGCGTCAAAAGGTAGTTTCATAAAGAATACGCACAATATATAGTATTTCATAGAGACGTTTCAACACTATATATTGTACCTATTCAACTCAACTTGGCCTTTTGATGCTTTAGTCATATTATTATCTTATTTAGTAATAACTCAAATGATCACTCATACTATTGAGCCACGCCACTCACAAAAAGCGTATATCCATTCGTAATAACATCCGCCATAGCCCCATCAAATTCTGTGATATAACTGTCAGATGTCAAGGTCCATGTACTGCCACTTTCAATAGTCAAACTGACTGAACCACCTTCATTATCTTCATTGATGCTACCTGTAAAGCTTGAGTCATCTGCCATTGTCATGGACAATGAAGAAATCTCATCCACGATGATTTTTCCTTCAAGCATTTGGTTTTCTGCTTTAAAGGTCACTGTACCGCCGTTGCTACCAACAACACCCCAGCCATTTCTTGCATCGTTTCCAACGATTTTGAGTAATACATCGTTGTACAATGACATGTCAACCTCTGAGAGATAAATGATTGCAGACGTATTGGTTACATAGATCATATCCCCATTATTGGCTGTCAGACTACCGCCCTCCATAGAGAAGCTGCTTGTTCCTGTATCCGCATCTCCAGACATACTTTGATAGATCATGACATTTTGAAGATTCTCTACATCATCTTTAACCATATTACCTGTCACATCTGAATCAATCAATGTCACTGAATTCTTGCCTTCCACAACGATGGCTTCAGAACCAGTTGCTGTCAAAGTAGCATTACTTACTGTTACGTCTGCTGTTGAGTATACCGCCGGAGAACCATTACCATTGGCAATGTAAGTTCCTCCATCAACAACAAGCGTTCCGCCACCTCTGTCAGTTCTAAGTGCTGCTGATGAACCACCTTGTGTTTCTATTTCAGAATCGTAGACGTACATTGTACCGCCTCCAGTCACCATGATACCACCGGAAGAGTTCTCTGATGTACTGACTGTTGCGTCACTTACTGTGACAATAGTCCCTTCCCCATAGGAGAATATACCATTGGCACCGATTGCCGTCGTCGTAACTGTAATGCCATCAATAGTGACCTCTGCACCATCGGTTGCCAGTAAAGCTGCATTATTGCCATAGAAATTGCTGGTATCGCCGCTGCCCGCTTCACCTGCCGTCTTATTGACTGCAATGTTCGTTAATGTAACCTCCACATCCCCTTCAATGCGTACAGCATTCTCTTGATCACCATCGGAAGTGTAAGTCACCTCCGATGCATCTTCTGTTACCAATGTCTCATACGTACCTTGATCCACTGATGACGTCATTTCACCATCTGGCGTACCGTTGCCATTGCCACCGCCTATGTAACTAAGTCGATAAAAAACCACAGCCATCTGAGCTCTTGTCAAGGTACTCTCCGGGTTGAAGTTACCATCTTCATCCCCTTGAAAGATACCTAATTGAGTTAATGTAGCAATCGCCGTCATAGCCTCATCTGAAATCAAGTCACTATCCGTGTAGGATGAAATATCACTCGATGTCATATCTGTTGGCATGCCATCAGCCACCATAGCGTTGTATATCCATATCGCTGCCTGCTCTCTGGTTACAGCCTCTTCAGGGTAGAAATAGGTGGTACTTTCAAAGATCCCTGATGCCTTCCCTCTCATGACCGCCTGATAATAATAGGCATCTGTCGGAACATCACCATAGCTGAAACCTTCAGTCGAAAAGCTGTACTTACGGTAAAGCATCAATGCAAAATCACCTCGAATGATGGACGCATTAGGTGAATATGTCGTATCTGAAGTGCCATTAACGATCCCTTGATCGTATATGTAATCAATATATGCATTCGCCCATGACGTTGAAGCATCTAAGTCACTAAAATAATCCGAACTATCGGAGGCATCCAGCGTTGTACTGCCCATACCAACCGAATTACCCATACCACCAGTCATTTCACCCTCTGGCATCACTCCATCCGGCATCTCCGGTGGCTCACCACCTGTTGGCATCTCCGGTGGCGTACCCGTCTCCACTTCCGCAACAACAGTTGTCGCCTCTTGAGCTGATACCACAGTAGCAATTCCGGAGGTCATCATAATCCCTGACATCAAAATCGATGCCACACGATGTACATTTTTCCTACTCATTTGTTTCCCTTTCATATTTCGTCATCCTTTGAAATGTTTTCTTTTTACAGTCAATCACACCATCAATCTGTGATTAATTATAAATCTAAGTATAATAACTTAAAAACATCCTAGAATAACAGAAATATGAACATTTTGTGAACAACTTTATCGTATTTCTCTATAAAGGACACTTGCAATCTCTTTGAAGCGTTCAAGAGTATAACCATAAAACTTTTCATAAGCTGAGCAGAAATAGTTCAACCCTATATCCCCATTAATATCTTGAGTTCTATGTCTTCTGCAACCGCCACGGCATATTGGTGAGTATTCGCATTTGTCACAACGATCATCTTTTTCAATAGTGGCCTGTACAAATTCATTTGCAGTACCCGAGGTCATAAGATCCATCAATGATGACTCCTGTAACATACCTAAGCGCCATTCATCCAGTACATAGAAGTCACATGGATATACTGAACCGTCTGCTTCGACGACAATGTTAGCAGAGCATCTTCCAACCATGTCACAGCTTTCCGGCGGCATGCCCAATAGTATATGAAGGATATTATCAAACATCCTAATGCTGATTCGTTTACCTCTCCCGAAGTCGGCATACCACAAGTCAAATATACGGCATAAGAAATCACCATAATCCTCCGGTACCAATGCATAAGCACTGCTGCCATGTTCTTCACCCAGATCATCAAGGCATGGGATGAACTGAAGATAAGTGAATCCTTCACCTGTCAGGTATTTATAAATTTTTTGGGGATGCTTTGCAACAGCCTTATTTACAACGGTTAATATATTACAATCGACCTTATACTTGTCCAACAGCTTGATGGCTTTTCTTACTGTTTTGAAACTGCCCGCACCACCAGATCCTACTCTATTCATATCGTGGATATCTTTCGGTCCATCAAGGGACACACCAACCAAGAAGCGATGTTTAGCCAGAAAAGCAGCAAAATCTTCAGTTATGTTCATAGCATTGGTCTGAATGGCATAGTGTATGTCTCTTTTCCCTTCATTTAGCGCCGATACTTTTCCAACAAAATACCTGAAATAGTCAAAACCAGCCAAGGTTGGCTCACCACCTTGAAATGCAAAGGTAACCACTGTATCACTATACTCAAAAGCTCTTGCAATAAGTTGGTCCACCGTGTCTTCTTTCATGATACCGTAGTGCTTCACATCCCTGTGATCAGCAACATCTGCGTAAAAACAGTATTTGCATCTTAGGTCACATAAACCTGAGGCAGGTTTAATTAGTAAGCTTATTGCTGGCATAGTTCTTTCCTCATTTCTTCATCTTAAGTCTCAACCATACATACTAACAAAATATCATATTACATTTAGTATACAATATGATATAACTCATACCTATGCATCAATCCAACTGATTAATCATACTGGCATTATAAGCCGCCCCAAATCCATTGTCGATATTGACAACACTGACACCACTGGCACAACTGTTAAGCATGGACAACAGCGTTGCCACACCGCCTAGATTCGCGCCGTAACCAACACTCGTAGGTACTGCAATGATAGGCTTATCCACCAAACCTCCTAAGACAGATGCCAGTGCGCCTTCCATGCCCGCGACAACGATCACAACCCTTGCTTCACGGATCTGCTCAAGTCTATTGAAAAGTCGGTGAATACCCGCAACACCGACGTCAACAATCTTCTCAACTCTATTGCCCATAAGCCTTGCAGTATCATATGCTTCTTCAACTACAGGCAGGTCTGAAGTGCCCGCTGCCACAATGGCAATCTTGTGCTTGCTAAATTCAATGGGTTTATTAACTATGACAATCGTCTTACCAATCTCATTGTATTCAGCCTTCGGACATGCACCCTTAACAGCCTCATACATGGAAGCTCTAGCTCTGGTTACTAGAACATTCTGATTCGTTGATGTCATATAAGAAGCAATCCGAGCCACTTGATCATCGGTTTTCCCCTCACCATAGATTACTTCAGGATAACCGACGCGAAGTTCACGGTTGTTGTCTATCATCGCGAAGTCCATATTACCGAAACCAGACTGAAGCTCCAAGTTTTTAACCGCATCGTCAACAGATAGTGTCTTGTTACTGACTTGCTCGATTAATGTTCGCAGTTCATTTTTATTCATGCCACACCTGTCACTTTCCTATCTGCTTGTTGAAACTGCCCATTGAATACCCAGCCGCTTCTATTGCAACATATCTATAACCATAGGACTTCAACTGATCTGAAATCCTGTCAAGCAAAGCTTCATCAAATAGCTCTTTTCTCTTCTCTCTTGCCACCTCTATACGTGCCAAATCTCCGAGGGACCTTACCCTGACCGCTTTGAATCCCAGTGACATCATAAATACCTCAGAAAGTTCAATCCGCTTTAATTCCTCTACATCAATCTCAGTGCCATAAGGCAACCTTGTAAGAAGGCAGGCATAGGCAGGTTTGTCGTGTGTTGAAAGATTTGCTTCTTTTGAGCCTTGCCGAATCATATCCTTAGTCCAACCGCACTCAAGAAGAGGACTAACAACTTTTAACTCTTCTAGAGCTTTCATCCCTGGACGATAATCCTTGGTGTCATCTTGATTGGAGCCATCAACGACATATTCAACACCTTGATTCTTGGCTTCCTCAATAATTTTTGAGAACACCACTTTTTTACACAGGTAACAACGTTCAGGCGGGTTGTTTTCTACTTGAGGACTGATGCCGGCAGAGAGGACAATGTGACGTATACCGATTGTCTTTGCAAGTTCAATGGACTCTTCAATTTCCCACCTTGGAATGTAAGGTGAATCTATAGTAATCGCTATGGCTAGATCCCCTAAGGCTTCTTTTGCCGCATAGGCAAGGAAGGTACTGTCCACACCACCTGAAAATGCAACTGCACAAGATTCAAGCCCTTTCAAGTATTTTAATAGTTCCTGATAGTCACTCATATTTATTGACATAAGATCTCCTTGTTATAATTAAAGCGTCCTACTATGATAGGAGCATTAAATGATTATAATTTCAGTTCGTCATAAATCGCCTGTATCGATACATGATTGGTCACTGCAAGATGTAAGCAATCCTCATATTCCGGTTTGCTTTTTACAACCTCGCCATTCAAATAGAGGTGCTTCACTTGAACGTCCCCATACTTCGTCGCAACCTTTTCATAACTTCTCTTCATCATATACTTAGTTACAGACGTTTCTCTGACACCGGCAGTGGTCGTTTCCCTGAATATAATTTCCTGCAACACAGAACGCTGTTCCTCTTTAAAGAGTACGCTGAGCTTTGTTGCCGGCCTTCCCTTCTTCATCATAATCGGCGTCTTCCAAACATCTAAAGCCCCCGCTTCAAATAACGTCTTCTCCACATAACCAAAGCGCTCACCGGTCATGTCATCAATGTTGCATGACATCTCGAATTGCTTTTCTATTTGTAAATCTGAGCTGTTTCCTTCTGTTTCAGCCAAGTAGACCCTAAGCACATTCGGAACTTCAAAATCCTTGTTCCCTATACCATAACCGACTTTTACTATGGACAACTCGTTTGTATCCGTATACGTTCCAACGGTTGCTTTAAGAATCGCAGCACCTGTAGGTGTTGTTGTTTCGGATTGCACAACGTTATATCTGACCGGTACATCTCTTAATATCTCAGCCGTCGCCGGTGCTGGCACAGGCATCATCCCATGAGCACATCTGACAAAGCCTCCACCAACCTGTACCGGTGATGCCATCACTTGATCAACCTTCAAAGCATCCAGACATATAGCCGCACCGACAATATCGACGATTGAATCCGTTGCGCCTACTTCATGAAAATGTACTTCCTCTAATGGTTTTCCATGGACTTTTCCTTCTGCTTCTGCAACATATCTAAAAATCTCTATTGCTGTATTTTTGACTTCCTCTTTCAAGTCACTGCTATTAATCATTTCTTTGATGGTAGCAAAATTACGATGATCATGGCTACCATGACTGTGATCGTGGCTATGACTCTCATGAGTATGAATATGCGCATGCTCCTCATGAGTATGCTTGTGCGGATGTTCATGCTCATGTGAGCGGCCATGATCTTTATGACTATGTTCATGACCGTGATGTCCGTGATGATTGTGAGGTTGCTCATGCCCGTCTTGGTTGTGAAGTACAACATCCACTTTCGTACCAGTGATGCCATGCTTCACACCACTTGATCGAACCAAATCAAATTCTTCCTCTATGTTCAATTTCTTAAGCTCGGTCTTCAAGTAGTCAAAATCCACCCCAAGGTCTACTAATGCCCCTAGGTTCATATCGCCGCTAATACCGCAAAACACATCATAATATAAGATCTTCATTGTATTTCCTTCCCTAATCCACATGTCTTCTCAATTGTTCGATTATTCAGCACCACAAATCGGGCATCCCTGCATCCTAAGAGGAAGTTCCAGGTTGTTGTCACATAAAAGCTGTCTGTTACTGAAGATCTTTTGGGGTGTGTCATCTCCCTGTATTGTCCCATCACATAACACAATAATTCTGTCACATAGCACTAAAGCCATATCCATATCGTGGGTCGTAATCACTTTTGTTTCTGACCTATTCATAAGCAGTCTTATCAACTGACGTCTTGCTTTAGGATCCAAACCAACTGTCGGCTCATCCAACAGCAATATCTCCGGTTCATCAATCAGAACACTAGCAAGGGTTATCAGTCGCTTTTCACCTCCGGACATCTTGTATGATGCTTTCTCTTTAAGGTGCTGTCCTCCCACTTGACTAAGAGCATTATCCACTGCTGTCTGAGTTTCCAGTTCCGGTACGCCACGTCTTCTAAGGCTAAAAGCCACGTCTTCATACACAGAAGGCATAAATAACTGATTGTCAGGATTTTGAAACGTGTAGCCTACTTTCTTTCTGATTTCATTCATGTTCTTTGATGTCGCCTGTAGCCCACAAACACTGATTTCCCCGGAACTTGGTCTTTCCAGGCCCGTGATTAATTTCATCAAGGTTGACTTACCTGCGCCATTTGCACCCACTATAGCGACTGTTTCACCACGATATATTTGTAAATCAAGACTTTCAAACACTTTACTGGCGTTATCATAACTGAATCCCACCTGTTGAAGTACAATCATTGGTTCCTTTATTTTCATAACGACTCATCTCCTGCACCATAACCTCTAAGACGCATTGCATTGTATATTTCATTTGCTCGGTTGTAGGAGCGAATGATGATTTGACCAACAAGTGACCCCCAAGTGCTTATATGTATCCGCTTTTCACCTGATCGCAGCCGATATGCATCCATGGTTTTGCCTGTCTCTTCAAGCAAGACATTGATGTATCGATACATCAACAATAAAAGCATGACCAATTTCTTAGGAATATGAAGTCTAGCCATGCCTTCACCAATCTCCATCACCGATGTTGTAGCGACAAGCATCAATGTTGCTGAAAGACTCAGTACAGCTTTAAGGAACAGAACGCCCATAGATAATACGCCTCCTGTTACAGTGACCTTTCCCAAAACTAATATGACCTCTCTGTCAAAAAAAGGATTGGCAAGTCCAAGGGCTATACTGAAAATCGCTGGAATCATTAATTTACTGATAAAAGTTCTAAGAGGTATATCAATAAGCGGCACCATGATCAAAGGATAAACTGCAAGATAAAACAGCCAACTCAATTGGTATTTGCCCACTGAAGATACGGTAACTATGTAAAAGAGTGTCACCAGAATCTTAACTACCGGTGACATCTGATTAACCACACCTTTACGCCTTGCAAGCTGTTCTATCTCGTTCAAATTCAGCATACTTTTTGTAAAATCATTCAATAGAATTTGCCACCTTACGCTTAAATCTTATGATCATGCCTATGCCAACTGCCATTAACATCGTCAGTAGACTACCAACGATTCCAGAAACGCTTGTGCCAATCTGTTCTGACTGACCTTCCATACTATAGTCCGGCAATGGTGAAAATGCCTCCTGGACGCTTTCAAAAAGCTGGACGACCTTTGATGTATTAGCTACCACTTCTGTACCCGCTGTATTAAATATGGACCATTCAAGACCATCTGGACTTGCTGATGCATACCATGATAAGAGCCCACCTATAATAATTGTGGCAATGACCAGTCGCCCCAGTGTTCCACTAAGGCTCGTCTTTTTTTTGTCATTATGTGTTCCATAGATTAGACGACTATTCTGACTGTAGAGATAGGAGATGATTACCCCTGTAATAACGCCTTCCACTAATCCTATAGCAAGGTGAATCGGTTGCATGAACATCAAGAATGTAGCGAATGGTAATTCTGTTCTGCCTGAGAGGACCGTCTCCATGACGACACCGAAAGCACCCATCTGAAGACCTATGACAGACGCAATAACCGAGCCGATTATCAATCGCTTCTTCGTATAGCCACCGGCAGTAATTTTTTGAAAAATAAACGGGTAGGCGATGAATGCTGTGAAGAATCCCATATTGATGAGATTACATCCGAAAGCTAAAAGACCACCATCTGCAAAAAACAAGGCTTGAATCAACAATACACACGCCAACGTTACAAAGCCAGCCGCCGGCCCCAGAATGACCGAAAGCAACAAACCGCCGCCAATATGACCACTAGAACCAGTTCCCGGAATGGCAAAATTAATCATCTGAGCTGCAAAGATGAATGCCCCCATGACCCCCATAAGTGGTAGCCTCTCTTCAAACGTTTCAGTTCTGATAGATTTGACAGAATAGCCTATTAACCCCGTACTCGCTGCATAAGTTGTCCCACCGACCAATGGCGTTATCAATGCATCACTCATGTGCATAATAAGACTCCCCTCTTCTCACATTTTTAGCCAATCGTTTGGCTTACTGTTTAACTGCGGTTACTTATAACCGCAGATTTTACACATTTCTATTATTAACAATGATTCTTATTTAACCTTCGCAATATAATCACTGCTTTCTCTGATTTTGAGATTGAAAGGCAAGTCCATTCTTAGAGGATAATCCCGCTTCGACTCAATCTGGTCCACAAGCATTTTCACTGCCTGTATCCCTAGGCTTTTACGTGGAATACTCACTGTCGATAATGATGGGGTTACAAACCTAGACATCTCAACATCATCTAAGCCTACAATGGCTATGTCGTCTGGAATCTTAATCCCTCTTTCCTGTATCGCTTTCATAACACCAAAAGCTGTCGCATCATTGGCACAATAGAAAGCTGTTGGCAGTGCTGTGACATCCACCTTCTCAAGGTACGCACTCATCGCCTCATATGCTGACGTCGTGTACAACCTGGTATGTATAACCTTTCTACGTAAATCCCCAGAGTCTGATATACCCACCAAGTCACAATAAGCTGAATATCTGTGTTCGTTGACTAACTGTACATCCTCCGCCTGGTCATGAATGTACCCAACGTATCCGATGTCTTTATGACCCATGGATTGAAGATGGCGTATGGCCATGGCCGCGCCTTCATAACCATTGCAGACCACTTCATCGAAGCCTGCATTCACTGCATTAACGCCTGCATAAACGATATGCTTGAAATTCTTCTGAAGCAAATCCAGTATGTCTTTCTCAAAACGGCCTGTAACCACAATCCCCTCCACCGGGTGGCTGGTAATATAATTATATACATCACTGTAATCCATCGCATAGGTAGGTAATGCATAGGCCATGTCATAGGATAGCCTGCGAATCTCCTGCTGTATCCCAATGCCAATGCACGAAAAAAAAGGATCTGTCTTAATATCACCTGTCGATGTATATAAACATCCTATTCTTCCTTTACCAGGGTTGTCTTCCTCTTCACCTTTAACCAATTTCTTAGCATTCTGATTTGGTACATACCCAAGTTCTTTGACGATTCGCCATATCTTTTCAGTTGTCTCCGGACCAGCCGGACGCTCCCTATCTCCATTGATTACACGGGAGACGGTGGAAATGGACACGCCTGCCGCGTCAGCAATGTCTTTTAACTTGACTTTCACATCATTTTCCTCAAATCTAGCCAAGCGTTTGGCTAAATTAACTATACCATGCCGTTTAGGAAAGTCAAGACTTTCGTTTCGTAGATATGCTAAAGATTCATCATTGTGAAACATCGATTAGAAAATTCTCTTCGACACTAACGCTTCTGGAATTGGACCTTTTAATACAATAGATATTTGCTTTATAGATACATTGAGGCAAAAGCGTCATTTGTCAAATAAAATTTTCTAACCAATAGGATCATCCTAAAAAAACAGGCTTCTGATCCACATAAATGATATCCAGTTCATGCATCGCTCTGGAGCATACCGTGTAGAAAAGATTCCTTTCATCCTCCTCCACGTAGTTGCTTCGGCTGTTGCAGCATACAATGACCGCGTCAAACTCCAATCCTTTGGCCAGATAGGAGGGTACAACCACAGTCCCCTGCTTATATTCACTATCGCTTCTTGAAATCAAACTTAACGCCGTACGATTCTCCAAATGACCAAACAACCATCTGGCGGACTTTTCTGTCTTGCTGATAACAGCAATTGAGTGATAGCCTGATGCTTGTAAAGACGATATACTTTGGATTACTTTTAAGAACATTTCTTCATCATCAATACATGCCCTTATCCTAGGTGCAGAACCTGCACGGTCAAGATAGATTGTCTTATCTTCATAAGGCAGTAAAGCACTACAAAAGGACGCTATCTCTTTTGATGAACGATAACTTCGCTGCAAAGTGACTCTTGCAAGACTTCTGTCTTCAAACACATGACTTATATCCACATAGTTACCCATTCTCAAATATGGGTTGACTGATTGATTCACATCGCCCAGCAGTGTAAACGTAGCTTTTGGAAACAGTTGATTGAATATTTCATATTGCAACTGGGAATAATCCTGAGCCTCATCAATGACGACATGTTTGATCTGTGAAGTATCGACGACGCCTTCCAGTTCACCTTTTAGCCAAGCGATTGCCAAAGCATCTTCATAGAATAGATAACCACTATCCAAATGCCGCACTGTATAATCTGCCATTTTTTTGTTGCAGATACTTTTATTATGGTTGATCTTCTTTTGAAGCCACAAGAAACTGAAAAGGTTCCTGTACAACCACTTAACATCAAACCTTGTTATACGGTTGATTTGACTTCTTGTGTCTGAAAAAGCCTCTCTAACGTCTTGCTTTAATCGTTCTTCCTTCTCTTCGTCAAACATGACTTCATCTGACCGTTCATAACTGTCCTTAAGCGCTTTTTTCTTTGCTCTGATTAGAGGATCCAGCATTTTGTGCAGACGCAACTGTATACGGTTCAAGCTCTGCTTAGGTGAAAGAATCTCTTGATTTTTCCTATAGAGTTTCTTCAAATCTTTGGCACTCATTAGCACCTGTCCCTCATAAACAATATCAGTGAAGCCAAACCCCTCCGACTTAAGGTGGGAAACATAGGCTTTAAGAATACGGATGAATGCCTCTGAACTTTTGAATTTGATGGCAGCCTTTCTTGCCAGGTTCTTTTCAGAATCTACAGATAGAATATGTTCCATCTGACTGTTCCAATTTTCCACTTTGCTATGATCCAGAAAAGTCACCAGATATTCTGAGAATGTCGTCAGATTAACATTCTCTTCACCCAGTTCTGGGAGTACATCCGAGATATAATCATTGAACAGATCATTCGGTGAAAATATCACCATATTCTTAGCATCAATATTATGACGGTGTCTATATAAGATATAGGCAATTCTGTGGAGAGCAATGGATGTTTTGCCGCTTCCTGCTGCCCCCTGTATCATAAGTACTTGGTGAGATTCATCACGAATCAACTGATCCTGTTCTTTTTGAATGCTGGTAACGATGGTCTTCATCTTATCGTCTGTACTTTTTCCAAGTATTTCCTGAAGCACCTCATCATTAATCTTCAATCCTGAATCAAACATATACTCAATGATGCCGTTGGCTATCTTGAATTGACGTTTCAAGGTCATATTACCTTCAATTATTCCAGCCGGACATTCATATGAAGCCTGTCCTACTTCATAATTGTAAAACATTGAGCAAACAGGTGAACGCCAATCATAGATTTGAACATTTGAGAAGTCATCTTCTGCCAGTTTTCCCATGCCAATATAGAAGGATTCTTCACCAAATTCTTTTTCGTCAAAATCAATCCTTGCAAAATAAGGCGCCTTTTTCATTCGGCGCAATTTATTGTCCATATCACTAAAGAACTGCATGCTCTTAGCTTCGTTGATCATATAGGACTGATGCTGCCAAGCAATAGCCGCACCGTCCACTTCTTTGGTCGGATCCACCTGGGTGCTGCGCTCTTCCCACATACTTTTCTGAGCTTCTATGATGTTACCTTTATAGTTTTTCACTTTCTCACCACTGGAAACGATCTGCTCCTCAATCATTTCAAGTGTTTCTTTTAAGTAATTACGTTCTTCTTGCCAAATTTCATTTGAATATTCCAATGCATCTCTCCTACAATGAATACTGTGTCTATATGTGCAACATACAGTGTAGCCCTTCATTAGTGTCATTGCAAGACAAATAAAAAAAGGATGATGCACACCCTAAATCGCGTTTGGGTATGTACAACAACCTTTTTACTTTAGTCTTTTATTCTACAACGAATTCCTTATTCCTCCACTGCTCCCACCAAAACCTCAGCTGGTCTTCTGATACCGACAGAACAGATGAACGCGAGTGCCGTAGCAACAATCATCATCATAATTGTACTGACATAAGAACCGCTCATATCGAACAGTCTACCGGCTATTGTACTGGAAAATGATGCGAATATTAGGTTTGTTGTTAGAATCGAGAAGTTATTGGCATAATATTTTGACCCGAAGAAATCACTGGATATGGCTGACACAACCGGAATTGCACCACCATATGCCAATCCACCGATTATAAAACCGACGACAACAAGGATAAACAAGCCTGTTTTGATAGCCGCTATAAGTATGATCGCTGTAACAATGAATACTGCCATATCAACCCTCATTGTCACCTTGTATCCCTTTGCATCATAGATTGCCCCAGATAGAATACGTCCTATACCATTGAAAATAGAGATTAGACCAACAACCGTAGCAACCGTATTTGGATCGATACTCAATGATACTTCTTTAACAATACCACTTGCCTGAGATACAAGCGCTAACCCAGCTGAACTGACAAGAATAGCCCACAGATAGATTAACCAGAAGCTGGATTTACCAAACATCATCTTTGGACTGTAATCCATACATTGTTTTTTGTCATCTGCATCATCAACTGATGATTTTTTGACTAGGAGTGTAATATACGCTTCGTTTGGCTCCTTAAGTATGACCGCGCCAGAGATTACTATAATAAAGACGACACCAGCAAAAACGATATATGATCCTCTCCATGCGCCGATGGTGTCTGGGTTCAGGAACTGGAAAATCTTTCCGATAAAGAAACTCCCCATACCAAATCCCATCAGGGAAACGCCAGATATCAATCCACGTTTATCAGGAAACCACTTCATCACTGTACCCATGACTGTGTTGTAAGCAATACCTGATCCAAGACCAGCGATGATTCCGAAGCCAATATATAATTGACCGATGGTTGTTGCTTTAGATGAAATGATCAGACCTAACAACAACAATATTGCTGCTACAACAATTTTAAGTTTGATATTGATTCTGTTGTTAATCTGACCACTTATGAATCCACCGATACAAAAGAAGCTCATACCAAGGGTGAATGTCAATGACATCTGTGCTTTTGTCCACTCAGTAAATTCCTTGGCAATTGGTATACTCAGTATACTCCACGCATAGATGAAGCCAGCAACCAACATAACCGTCACGCCGGAAGCGGCATAGAGCCAGCGATTTGTTTGTTTCATATTTTTTCCTCTGCTTTCTTAACATTGACCCCAATAATTGTTGCATCGTCTATTAAGGGCATTCTTCTAGAATAAGATATATTATTTAAATTATATCGTCTTATCGCAAATTATAAAGCAGAAACTAATTGCTTGTCGCAACCATTTAATTGCGTTAGAATAGAATAAAACAATTAGAAAAGGTATGCAATGAATAGAAAACAATTGGCTTATTTTATTGAAGTTTACAAATATAGAAATTTTCAAATCGCTGCTGATAGTCTAATGATCTCTCGTCAGGGCTTAAGCAAGATGATCATTGAATTAGAAAAAGAATTGAATATGACACTCTTTGACAGAGTACAAGGTGGTCTAAAGCCAACTGAACATGCAATAGAATTGATGCCACATGCAAAAAAGATCATAGATGAATTCGATTATATAGAAAACAGGCATTCCCTTACCTCCATAGATAAGAAGCTAGTGAAAATCTATGCAATCCATGGCGTACTGGATTACCTTGGCGTTGATTTTCTTACGGATTTTCACAGGAAGTATCCGAACATCATACTCAACATCACTGAATCAACAGACTCTGTCGCCCTTGAAAGACTCACCTCTAATGATGTTGAAATCGCCATTATACCTGACCCCATAGACTTTAACATTTTCTCTGCACATGTTCTTTTCAAAACCAGGTATTGCATCATAGCGAATAAGGCGCACCCTTTAGCCTCCAAAGCCTCACTAACATATGAAGACCTAATGAACCAACATACCATCGGGAGAGGGCGTGAATGGCGCTGTTATCAACACAACATCAACAACACTTTAAAAAAAGGCATTCGGATGGATTTTCTCCTTGAAATATCCAATGAGAAAATGATGCATGAATACGTAGCCAAGAACAACGTCATCGCCCATTCCTTCGATTATATGGCTTGTAGGTATGTCATGCCCAACACCGTCAACATACCTGTACATGGCGATGACGCTGTTACCAATGTCTATATTGTCGCTAAGTCTGACATGGTGTTGAGCAGAGAATCCCAGCTCTTTCATGATTTCCTGTTGGACTGGATAGTGAAGCATGGGTTTAGTACAGTGAATATAAAAAGCATAAACCAGTAGCTGTTGCCGATACATATTGATGGCTTTAATTCCCAGTCTCATGTATGATACGTATCATCCGAGCAGCGCATCTACGTAAGGCTTTCTCATCCAGATTCTGACACTCCTCTTTATGTACCGCATTAATGATTTCACTGATATCATTAGCAGTTCCCGGCATTACCAAGTCATTGCCTGCTTCAAGGCATTTTGCTGCCGAACTCCCACCACCTGCGTTCGTTGTCATCCAGTCGGTCATGATAATCCCATCAAATCCCCATTCATCTCTTGCCACTTTCGTACACAAGTCATAGCTATTAGCTGTATGCACACCGTTGACTTTATTGTAAGAGGTCATAATGGACCTTGGCTGAGATTCTTTGATGGCAATTTCAAACCCTTTCAGGTATATTTCCCTCAAAGCACGCTCTGATACAATGCTTGACACACCTCGTCTATTTTCTTCTTGATTGTTACATACAAAGTGTTTGATACAGGTTCCTACAGACGGATTTTCCTGTACACCTTTGGTCAGTGCTGCAGCCATTTTACCACTCAGTAAAGGATCTTCAGAATAGTATTCAAAATTTCTGCCGCATAGAGGATCTCTGTGGATATTCATTCCGGGAGCAAGCCAAAGTGTAATGCCGAATGCCTCCATTTCTCTGCCAATTAATCGCCCTATTTCCTTCATCAATTCTAGATCGAAGCTCTGCGCCAATAATGTACCGATTGGAATAGCCGTGCAATATTGATAATAGGCTGTTGCCCCTTCGTGTCGAAATTCCTTTGCAAAGAAGCGATTCTCCAATCCTTCGTATCGATTCATCTTATAGATTGTTCCATCTTCAGGATTCACTTCATAACGTGAAATCAGACGCAAGCCTGCCGGACCGTCAGCCAAGACAATATTACCGATACCATATTTCTCTTTTAGAATTGGTGTTGTCTCGCCAGCCGCTCCCGGTACTGTAAATGAAGCTGCACCTATGATTTCCTGATTGCCTTCACCAGGGTGTCCACAACACAATTTTGCCGCCTCTTCTACGGATAATTGTTCCGCCAATTTGGCATAGGGACCATCACCAATTAGGCTTTTTGGATTGCAGTATTGTACCTCCCGTTTCGGAACATCTTCAGCATTCAATGAAATAGCTTTAATGTTCGCAGCTTCTTTTATGCTGTTAGGCTTGATTTCCTTCAATGCATCCCACAATGGGCAGACATTATCAAGCTCTGCCGTTATAACATCCTGTTCCAATTTTAAGATATCTATCAATTCTGCTTCTTCAGCAGACCCACCTAAGAGTATCTGATATTCACCTTTTTCAAGAAGATAGCAACCCGTGCCACTGTGGTATGATTCCAGTTGGCTCAAAGAGAAACTCAATGTAATATCTCTTGTTTCTCCAGGGCTCATTAAATCTGTTTTGGAAAAATCCACCAGACGCTTCAACTCCTTAATGAGTTTGCCATCCGGGCATGACACATAAAGAAAAACAACCTCTTTACCAGCCACTTTTCCAGTATTAACCAAAACAAGCTCTATATTGACTCTGCCATTGTCAACCCATAACCGCTTCACATCTTTGCTAAAAGAAGTGTACGATTTGCCATAGCCGAATGGGTACCTGACCTTCACTTGAAAAGTGTCAAAATAACGATACCCCACATAAATGCCCTCGTTGTAAAATTCTTCGATTATATTGCCATTGTTATGACTGAACTCAGCACTGCTTGGATAATCTGAATAATGATATGCCCATGTATCTGTCAGACGACCACTTGGATTCACCGCACCAGACAGGACATCTGCTAAGGCATTACCACCTTCCATACCAGCCTGTGACAGGTATACGAGTGCATCAATCTTAAATCTTTCCAAAAAGCTCAAGTCCATTACACCACCGACATTTAACACCACAATTATGCGGGCATAAACCTCTGTAATTTCAGTCAATACCTGTTCTTCATCTTCACTAAGATAATAATCACCTTTTTCAGCTTTTCGGTCAGCACCCTCACCAGAAATTCTGCTAATCACAAAAATGGCAATCTCTGCATCCGCTTTTTCATCTTTTGTAATTGTTTTACCTCTGGGAGATTTTAAGGTGTGGGTTGCAAAAGCACGATAAAGTCTTTCGAAATCTTCACCAGGTCCTGCACTTTCATACACCTGCTTAATCCATAATTCTTTCGCTTCTGCATATGCATGATCATAATCATCCAGCCATGCCTGGTTTTGAATCTTGAAGCCGGCATTTCTTAGACCTTGATCGATAGATATGTTCGCCCTGTTATTGACTGCCCCGGATCCTGTACCACCTTTAACAGTATAACGGGCACCCGAACCATATAGTGCTAATTTTTCGTTTTTAGAGAGAGGCAGTATACCATTATTCTCCAATAGAACAATGCCCTCTGCTGCCGCCATTCTAGCAATTTCCTTATGTCTGATTTCCCTTTTACTTTCTACCGATGACAATGTGCCTGAATAATTCCGTTCATTTGTATTCATGGTATTTTCTCCCCATATTTTTGAAAAGGTCAGCTCCATGTCTATTATATCCTTCTACCAATCGGTTCACAATCAGATTTCATATTCACGTATTGTATCATCATTATAATTACTGCATACGGAGCTATTAAATATGTGTAGGAGACCTATGAGTCAAAATATATATTCTTGATTCACGCTACTTTGCATTAAAAGAGCCCTTATTCAGGGGAATAAGGGCTACTGATGTTGGTTTTGTACTTGATACATTTTATACGACGACATGTTAATCTACTTTTATGAAATACAGGGGTAAAAATCGTCATTTCACTAAATGCAACTTCTTTCCCTGGAGATTCTCAATGGCTGTAAGGTAAGCTTTCTCATCCTTACTGCAAAAAGATATGGAAAAACCTTTTTCACCAGCCCTTCCTGTTCGACCAATTCGATGAATATAGGTCTGTGGTACATTAGGAATATTGAAATTAACCACAGCTGAAAGCTGTTCAATATCTATACCTCTCGCAGCCACATCCGTTGCTACAAGAATCTGTATTTCTTTTCTTCTGAACATATCCAGTACCCTCATCCGCTCATTCTGACTGAGGTCACCATGAAATGCCCTTGTACGTATATTTCTTATGTTACTAATATTGATGGTTTTGGCAATCTTATCCGCCTTTTTCTTCGTCCTAACAAAGATCATGACCGATTCGAATTCGTGCTCACAAAGTAACTCTATCAGTCTTTCAGCTTTGTGGGTCTCTTCAATGTAGCAAACCTGCTGAGTAATCTGAGGATTGGGTTTCTTTTCTTGTGCCACTTCAATCTTTTTTGGGTTGTGAAGAATGGATTTAACAAGGGATGTCACTTCACTAGGCATCGTTGCTGAAAACATCAGTGTCTGTCGATTCTTTGGAAGCATGGCAATGACATCTTTGACATCTTGAACCATACCCATTTCCAACATTCTATCGGCTTCATCCAGGACAAACACCTCAATACTGCCAAGATCAAGATACCCATCTTCAGCCAAGGACTTTAACCGTCCTGGTGTCGCAACTAGAATACTTGGTTCACGTTTTAACACTTTGATATGACGTTTAGGGGTGACACCGCCAAATATGACCCCTGCCTTAACCGTCGTGAATTGGCCGTAGGTATTGAAGCTTTCTCCTATCTGCAGGGCAAGTTCTCTCGTTGGAACCAATACAAGTGCCTTAACACGATTATAAACTTCCGGATCAACAGGCACCTTTGTCAAACGGTTAAGAATTGGTAAAGCAAAAGCAGCTGTTTTCCCGGTTCCTGTCTGAGCAATCCCCAGCAAATCCTGTCCCGACATAATAATCGGTATGGCTTTCTGCTGAATAATCGTTGGTTTGGTATATGTTTCTTTAGCTATTGCCTCAAGTAGCTCATTATCTAGGCTGAAATCTTCAAATGATGGCATGGAATCTTCCTTTTCAATCTTTTAATTACAATACAGCAAAACCCTCATTTGATAGGCTCAGTTTAGCCTTATTATCACCATGAGAGCCTTACTCAAGTTCATTTTCCAACAATAGAATGTCTAAGGCGTCAAAAGGTTAAGTTGAGTTGAATAGGTACAATATATTGTGCGTATTCTTTATGAAACTACCTTTTGAAGCTCTTATCACAGAATTATAGATTCACCATCAATGCTTCAACCATTTTCTTATATTCTTCATCAGAAAGGTATGTCTTTTGAGGATTCATTTGAAAAGTTCCACCCCATTCATCGCCATCTTTATATTTGGGAACAAGGTGCATATGCAGGTGGCTTCCAGTATCACCATACATCCCATAATTAAGTTTGTCCGGAGAAAATGTCTTGTGAATCGCAGCAGCCGCCTTGTTCACATCATCAAAGAAAGCATTTCTCTCTTCCACAGTTAAATGAATCATCTCACCGACATGGTCTTTATAGGCAACGATAAATCGACCCGCTTTACTTTGCTCCTTAAAAAGGATTAGTTGACTCACCTTCAAATCACACACGAATATACCAAATGCATCCAGTAATTCGTTCTTCATACAATACGCACAGTTTTGATCTTTCATAATTTTCTCCATTACAGCGCGAGCGCCGTCACAAATAATCTATTAATGATACCGCCGACAATCTGTTATACTTGAAATAAGAAGTGTAGTACACTACAGAGCACGGGAAGATGAGTGGATTTATTCACACCGCATAATTATAGGTGCCGTCAGCTTTACAAGCACAACTAATTGGGACTTTGAGCCCGTACACTTATCATTGATATCATCTTGAATCATGATTGGGTGGCTGACAGTCAATGCTACACTTCTTTCTATTACTGGAGGTGATTCAATGAAATTGGTTTACCCAATCTGTTGTGGTGTCGACGTCCACAAAAACCTCCTTGTTGCAACTGGTGTAAAAACAGATTCGAACAACATTTCTACTTACATTCAAGAATCCTTTTCCACGCTTAATCCTGATCTCATCCGGTTCAAAGGATGGCTCATCAGACACGACTGTAAGCATGTTTGCATGGAATCTACAGGCAAATACTGGATACCTGTCTTTAACTACCTCGAAAATGACATTTATGTCTGTCTTACTCATCCTAAGTATGTCAAGGCCATCAAAGGCAAAAAGGAAACTTATTTCTCAACTAAATACTACAACATCAAAAAACGTCGAGGCCACAATAAAGCAATTATTGCGATAGCAAGAATGATGTTGGTCTGTATTTTTCATATGGTTTCTAACGGAGAATTTTTCAACCCCTGTGACTATGAAGAGCTAAAGAATCCAAAACCCAAACTCTCTAAGTCAGAAGGTCAGATTACTCTTGATTCCGCTCTTAATTACATCGCCGCACAGGGTATTGATATTTCTGTTTTAACGTTACCTTCTTGATTAGTGTTTCATTTTGCTGATCTTTATTAGTCATGTCCATCTTTATGTTGTATCATTCACACTTAAATCCTCATATATAGTCAGTCTTTTATCAAATGATGTACTATTCTTATTAAATCATATTTAAGAATACTCTCTTTAAACCTCACCGTCAACAATTGGCCGTGATTTTCCTTATACCTTGACAATTAAAACCAGTTATGTAATCATATAATGAATAGTGCGTCAAAAGGTTAGGTTGAGTTGAATGTGTACAATATAGTGTGTTGCGACCTTTCAACGAACGACTATATATTGTGCAGATTTATTATGAAACTACCTTTTAATGCTCTTATCACTTGACTAATTAAATATCTGCAAATTGGGATTGTTACGTAAAATACGGCAAGACCCAGACAGAACATTTGGATGTCAGAAGTTGCCAAGCACTTCTATCTCCGGATTGTTTTGACTGGGTTTTTTTAATTCCAATTATTACATTAACAGCTCACTTTACCAAGGAGGATTATTATGAATCAATTTAAAAGCAATTTTTTGTGGGGTGGTGCAACAGCTGCCAATCAAGTAGAGGGCGGATGGAACATCGGTGGAAAAGGTATATCAACCTCTGACGTCTGTACAAATGGTTCCCATACTGTACCAAAAAGAATCACACCCACACTTGATGAAGAGGCATTATACCCAAGTCATGAAGCTGTTGATTTTTATCATCACTATAAAGAAGATATAGCGCTCTTCGCAGAAATGGGTTTCAAAACTTACCGCATGTCTATTGCATGGACAAGAATCTTCCCTACCGGCATGGAAGAAACACCTAACGAAGACGGTCTCGCCTTTTATGAGCGAATTTTTGATGAATGTAAAAAATACAATATTGAGCCACTAGTAACCATTTCACATTATGAAATGCCCTTTGCTTTGACAGAAAAATACAATGGATGGGCATCTAGGGAATGCATCGATTTATATATGAGATACTGTGAAGCAATCTTTGAACGCTACAAAGGCAAAGTCAACTATTGGCTAACCTTCAATGAAATCAACGTTGGCAGTTTCCCCCTTGGTAACTTCCTCTCCCTAGGTATCTTAAATGAGGGGACTGAGAACTTTGAAAATCAAGTTGATATTCCTGAAATAAGGTACCAAGCATTGCACCACCAGTTTGTCGCCAGTGCTAAAGCAGTAAAATTGGCCCACGAAAAATACCCGGAATATAAAATGGGTTGTATGACAGGTTTCATGACAACCTATCCATATTCCTGTAATCCGGATGATATTATTCGTTCGCAAGAAAGAATGAACATTGCAAATTGGTTATGTAGTGACGTTCAAGTTCGAGGTCACTATCCTTACTTCGCCTCACGTTATTTTGAAGAGAACAATATACATCTCAATTTTGAAGACGGTGATCTGGCGCTACTCGAAGAAGGATGCGTTGATTTCTATACCTTCAGCTATTACATGAGCATGTGCGAAAGTACTCAAGACACTGCAGATAAAATTGGTGGCAACCTTCTCGGTGGCGTAAAAAATCCTTATTTAAAAGCAAGCGAATGGGGTTGGCAGATTGATCCGAAAGGACTTCGTTACACTCTAAATGAAATCTATGGAAGATATGAAATTCCAATGATGGTTGTCGAAAATGGTCTTGGTGCATATGACGAAGTGAAGGAAGATGGTACAATACAGGACGATTATCGTATTGATTATCTACGTGAGCATATCGAACAGATGAAAGAAGCTGTCAAAGATGGCGTTGACTTAATGGGTTACACGCCATGGGGCTGTATTGATCTCGTCAGTGCTTCTACCGGAGAAATGAGAAAGCGATATGGCTTTATCTATGTCGATAAACATGATGATGGCTCTGGTGATCTGTCTAGAAAGAAAAAGAAATCATTTGACTGGTACAAACAAGTCATCCAGTCCAACGGAGAACAATTGAATTAAAGGTTACTTCATTTTAAAAAAGCAGTGATTTCAAATATGTTTGAAATTACTGCTTTTAAATATACTTAGATACTAACCTAATGATATTTTTCTTCATTGTAAACCTCAGGCAACAAAGCCGCTAAATCAGCATGCTCCTTACCACTCATTGATGTCTTCACACCTCATCAACAACACTAAGGTATATATATATCATCGACCTATATCAAATTGGACTGACTGTGAATTTACTGAAGACTTTCTTGCCGCTTCCATAAGTGCCAATACTCTTCTGACCTCAGGTACTTTAACAACAAACTCTGCTCTTCCAAAGTAGGCATCATGATAATTGTTGAAATAATCCATGTGTACAGTGGCTACTTCCGGAATTGGCTCAGTAACAATGACGCCTTCACCTGGTGGACCAAATGACCTTGTCGGTCCAGCAGATGTCATTGTCCGCTTACCACCGACATTCTTTAGCATGCGTGATGTACGGACAATCTTGCCCTCCGGATCGAAACCATCTAGGTACATGGTGCCATTATCACCAGCCAATACCCAGTGACGTTCAAACCACTTGTCTTTATCTTCAAGATAATATGTACCAAGTTCTACCTCAGCGACAAGACCGGATCTGAATCTGATCAATATCTTAAAATAATCATCCACCTCTTGATTGATCACATTTCGGATATCCGCAAAGATGGACACAATCGGTTCATTGATCATCCACATCAATTGATCCAATAGATGGACACCCCAGTCATAGAGCATACCGCCACCTTCACTCAGGTATACGTGCCAGTCATGCATGTTCCCATTAAATCCATACAGACTACTTTTAATCGAGTAAAGATTGCCCAAGGTCTTTGAATCAAACACCTCCTTGGTTGTTCTAAAATCAGGATCATAGCGACGTTGGTGATGAACTGTGAGTTTGACGCCATTTTGCTCCGTCACCCTAACCATCTCATCAAACTCAGCAACGGACATAGCCGCCGGTTTCTCGCAAATGATATCTTTGCCTGCCTCAGCAGCCATGCAGACAATATCTCGGTGCTGATTGTTGTTCACTACAACAATCACCACCTGTACATTTTCATCTGCCAGCAACTTGCTTGCATGATCATACACTGCAATACTACTTGGTACATCCTTAAGCTGAACTTCATCAATGTCGCATACTGCTACGACTTCATATCCTTCATGTTGGCTCAGCAAGTTCAGATGTTCATGTCCCATGAAACCAAAACCGATAATACCAATTCTAATTTTCTCCACTGCCAAACCTCCTTATTGATTTTCTAGAGATATTCGTTTCTTAGATATAATCATAATGTAGACGACCGACAAGAGAATCAAACCACGAATCATTTGAATCATTGATCCGCTAATACCTGATATGGTCAAGCCATTTTCAAGTAAAGTGATTAAAAATGCCCCAACAATCATCTTATAGACTTTCGTACCTGAACCACCTCTCACAGGAATACCGCCAATGAATAAGGCCATAAGAATCCTCATCTCGTATCCAACCCCTAGAACATTACTGGCACCGCCGACACGAGCAAGTATGAATAAGCTGGCAATACCAACGGACAAACCTGATATCATAAATGCTGCCACCTTAACTTTGTTCACATTAATCCCTGTAAAGCGTGCTGCCTTCTCATTTTCACCAATAGCTCTACAGTAGGCGCCAAATGGCGTAAAGTCGAACACATAAATGGCAATAAGCGTTAACACAATAACCACCGGCACTTTTACATACATCTCATCAAAGGTCCTTAGGGTTTCAGGCAAAATAATTGTTCTAGCCCTTAGAGTTAACGAAACGCTAGCTCTCAAAGCAATCAACATTGCTAGAGACGCCATAAAGGATGGTACTTTAAACTTGGCATTAACCATCCCCAGTACAAAGCCGGAAGTAAGCCCAATAAGGATGACTACCGGAATTGCCATAAGAGGGGTTACATCTACTGAGACACTGGCACCAAAAGCTGCTGCTAATGCCACCAAAGAACCTTGGGTAATATCTGTACCACCGATTGCAGCTACAAAGACAAGCCCTAAACCAGCGAGAACAATGTTAAGCGTTTGTTCTACAATGAACATCAAGTTTTTTGGCGCAAATAGTTGACCTTGCGTTAAGATACCAAAGATGATGACCATACACAGGAAGATAATGAAAGGTATCCATTCTTCTAAGGACCGCAATTTATCTTTCATCATATCATCACCTCTACAATCTTACTTTCTGAAAACACTTCTTCACGATGCATCTCCGACACCAATTCGCCGTCCTTGAGCACAAGAATCCTATCAGACATACCAATGACTTCCTGTAATTCATCAGAAATCAGCAGAATACCGACACCTTGGCTCTTAAGCGCCAGCAACTCTTTGTAGATATAGGATTTAACACCTATATCCACACCACGTGTCGGGCAGTCAAGTACAACAAAGTTCAGATCCTTGACCAACCATCTTCCTAAATTTATCTTTTGCTTGTTACCGCCACTGAGATTACTGATCGTCTGATGTATGCCTTTTGCCTTAACATCAAAATCATCATAACCTCTTTGAACATATTTTTTGATATCTGCAGGTTTCGTGAACCAAAAAGGACCCGCAAGTGATGTGGCAGAAGGTGTGTAAAAATTATCATAGATAGAGGCCTGAAGCATCAGTCCCTCTTCATCCCTGTTCTTAGATAAATAGGCACCTTTACCGTTGATGACATCTAATGGGTGATTCATGTTGATATTTCTTTTGACATCAACAACCTGACCAACCCGATCTTCCTGTAAACCATAAATACATGTCCCTAAGGTATGGATACCAGCATCACTCAGACCGCAGACACCAACAATTTCACCTTTGTGCAGCTTAAAATTAATGTCATGAAGATGTCGATCTTTTGTGCCCAGATTGATGATATCAAGAAGCACCTCATCCTCACGGCTGGATACCTGATCGACTCGGTAGTAATCTCCTTCGATTTCCCTTCCGATCATCATTTGCTTCAGGTCATCCAGTGTCATATTCTCCGTCGCCACTGTATTAACGACTTTACCGTCTCTTAGAACCGTAATGGAATCACAAATATCCATTGTCTCATCCAAATCGTGAGAAATGATGATCATTGATTTATTCTCTTTTTTGAATCTGTCTTTAAGACGGTGAATGATTTGCCTTGTATCGTGAGACAAAGATTGTGTGATCTCATCCAATATAAGCAAGTCTGGATTCGTCGAAAGTGCTCGTGCCAGTTCGATCATCTTCCGTTGTTCCATCGTCAGGTTCGCTGTCGGTTGGTCAAGAGGTACACTTCCGATGTCCCAATAGTCGAAGATTGCCTGGGCTTCTGCCAAGATTTTCTTCGTATCGATTAACCCGAATTTCTTAAACTGATCCATCTTGCCAAGATAAATGTTCATAGCGCCTGTAAAATTGGTAATAACACCAAGTTCCTGTACAACCATGGCAACCTTCATTTCGTTGGCTTGAATTGGTGTACCAGGGTTGTAACTTTTTCCATGAAGGTACATATCGCCTTCATCTTTTGGCTGTAAACCACTGATAATCGATGTCAAGGTGGATTTTCCCGAACCATTTTCACCAGCCAATCCACGGATTTCACCTTTATGAACAGACATGGTTATATCATTATTTGCATGTGTCAGACCAAAACGTTTATGCAATCCTTCAACTTTTAACAACACGTCTTTCATCATTTCACCACCTCAACAGTCTTGATATTAGATAATATACCGCAAGCTATGATGACGATACCAAGGGTGATTTCCTGCCATGTACCTGAAGGGATACCAAAAAGTGTCAAAATATTAAACATAATTGTTATGGACAAACCACTGATCAGTATACCTACCGGCGTCGTAAATATATTTCTAATAGACTGGGCTAGTAGAACTGCGGCCAATGATTTGAAAATTAGCGATAAACTGCTTAAGCCGCTGGTAGCATTCATTTTACCAACTGTGCTTATATTAATGACACCTGCCATACCAATAAAGACGCCACCGATGATGGTTGCTAATATAATCGTCTTCTTTATATCAATGCCCATGATCTCAGCCACTTCCGGATTGCCACCGATGGCTGTTAGGTTAATGCCTAATTTCGTCTTGTTGAAGATTATATAGGCAACGATGAAGCCGATGATAAGCAATATAATCATATAAGGCATTTGACCCAATATTCTGTAATTTTTTAATGATGGCAGTCTTTCTGCATAGTTTTTTGCCAATACTGACGACCACTGGGATAAGATTGCTTCCGCAACCAATGCGACACCTAGCCCTGATATCCACGAAGGAATGCCGAGAGTGATGGAACAATGAACCGTCATTTGTTCTATCAAGATTGAGACCATTACTGCGCCTATAATCAAACCTGCATACCCCAAATGAAATTTTTCAGCCAAGAGTACACCCACGTTGGCAGCTAATAATATATTCGCCCCTATAGACAAATCAATGATACCGCCAGTAAACACAAAACTTAACCCCCATGCAATAAAGATCGGAAAAACAGCATTGGATAAAACGGTTCTTATGTTTATTGCAGATAACAGTCTGCCTTCCAAAGGAAAGTTTAATAATATGATCAATAACAGAAGCGTTATGATCAGTATTGCCTGTGATTTATTTCTTTTGCTTATACTGTCGAGCACTTCAATTCCTCCTATACAAAAATGATATGAAGCGACATGGTCGCTTCATATCGTTTTCTTACTTAACCCAATGGCTCAATTATTCAAGCTCAAAGCCACCTGCTGTCATTTCTTCGTCACTGATCAAACCAGCTGCATATTTAGCTCTAATACGACTCTCAAAGCCAAATTCATCGACAACTGACATAAATGCGTCATAGTCGAAATCCGGATTGTATTTACCGCTCATCATTCGGGTTTCTTCGTCCATGTACATTGGCTCATTCATGAAGTAATTAAGGTATAAGTTATATTGGTTTTTACTAAGTTCAAAAGGCATGACATCGTCGATCCAAACAGGATTGCCTTCAGCGTCGAGCAGCGGGGTGCCGTCAAGATAGTTCTCCAATACAATGGCTGAGAAATAGCCGGCAATCCAGTTGTCACCATTCAACATAGCAAGTGGTGATGATTCGTCTACGAATAATTCCAGTGCCTCTTTATCGAGTCCTGAGCTAATAACTTTTGTATCATAGTCATATTGCTCCAAAGCCGTACAGGCATTGATCGCGAAATCTGACCCAGTACCATAGATAACGTCTACTTCACCATGGGCTGCAATAGCATCCTTGATTTGTACAAGGGCACCATCAACCGTATCTGCATGAAGTTCTTCGACAATCTCTCCACCGCCTGCTGTAAACTTCTCAACGAAAGCTTCCAGTCTAGGGGTATCTGATGCATCACCAACAGGTGAAGACGTAATAATACAGGTCTTCCATCCCATCTCCAAAGCGTAGTCTGCTAGACTTTCACCATATAGTCCATTTGCTGGCGCTACAGCCCCCGCAAAATATGGATTGCTAAGAAGGGCTTCCTTGATCTCAGGTGTACTAGGTATCTTATCGTTTAATACAAAAGGCACTTCTGCTTCAGTACAAATATCAACGACTGTCAAATATAGAGATTCGACAGGCAACCATATAATCACACCGTCAGCACCGGAAGCAATCATGTTCTCAACATCCTGAATGATTTTCTCTACAGAAAATTCATCATCCATAGGCATTGCTTCATGACCAAATGCTTCAATAACAACTTTAGAGTTGTTGGCAAGGGCAGCCAGAGAATAAGCGCCACTACCAAAGTAGTTATAACCTATTAAGTATGGTTCATCTTCTGACTGAGTCATTTCTTCTGAGTTAGCAGAAGCAGTCTTCTCTGATTGATTGCTTGCAGTGCTTTCAGTCGATTCGTCTGTTGCCGTTACATCCTGTTCGTCCGTAGTACTACCACACCCTGAGAATAAGGACATTGTCAAAACCAACATTAAAATAATCGCTAGAATAGATCTGTTCTTTTTCATAAAACCTCCACCAATCAAATCAAAATCATTACATTTATTGTTTGTTGCCATTAACCCACCGATACATCTTTCACTACTTTCCTGTTAAAATTTCACCTCCGAGCCTGTCCTGTCAGCTTCGTATCTCCTTTTTTGATAATATGATAAGAGCGTCAAAAGGTAGTTTCATAATATTAATTATATACATACAAGTAGATTCTTCCATTCAACAATTAGATATATTGCACAATCAATTTTTGTTAGTTATCATTTTATTGTTCAAAAAAAAGAGAGAGAGCAAAAATCCCATTCGAATTTTCGCTTTCTCTTATAATTTTTAATAATCACACAATAGAATTGGCTTAGCTAGTGACACTAATGACCTCGGACTAAAACTGATAGGCCAATTGTATATGTTGAATCTCATGGGGCTTTAATTCTGTTGTATAATCAATAACGCCATCCTCAACCATCAATCTTCTGATGGTGATCTTCGGTGTACATATCCTTCGCAAATACTCAATATCATTCTGATTCAATTTGTCTGACAACCCCATCTCACGCCAGACATCCTGCACACTGCCGTTTTCATCGTTGATCGAGTGGATTTTCACTTGGTAAGATCCATTTTTCACATGATCGATCCGAAATTTCAACTGAATCTTTTCTGCATCATCGAAATACAGGAACTGCTTATCCACATCAATTTCATCCTCATTCTTGACAAAGTACTTAAAGTTAGGATGGATGTAGTTATGACATGAAATGTAATAATTATCATGTCCGTTGGAAGTAACGATGCCATTGGCGCTTTTCCCCAAAATGTATTTGCCTAATCTATTGGCAAATTCTATGGCAAAAAAAGCCGGCTTTCTGATACCTGCCACAGTCAGCAAGCCACCACCACCATTAAGCAAAAGCTTTCGGTCAATATGTTCCCACATAATATCTGTTGCTGACCAATAAGCAAGTATTTCTATCTGGCCAATATTGTCAATGATATTTTTGAGGATGTAGGCACCATTGTAGCAACTGTCATTCAATACGTTCCAGTTGGATACCGTGAAGTTCCATTCAGTAACATTAATTTCTGAAACGCTAAACCCAACAGAGGAAACGACTTCTTTCATCATTTCAATATGTTTGGCAAGAAACTCCGGATCTCTGCTTTTAACTTTAGCCAAGTCATCTGCAAACTGAATCCGATATGGATAACTATATAATGAAATATAATCCGGATAACAATTCCGCTTATTCCATTGACGTACCATGTGCTCATATTCCAACTTTGAGGTTAATCGACTAAAGCCAAGGCCGCCTATTTTTATATCCGGAGAGAATTCCTTGATTGTGTGGTAACTGGCTTCAAACACTTCGAAATAGTGACTCATCTCCCCATCAGGGGTCAAGCGTGCATCACCCCATTGTTCAAAATACCAACTGCTCACTTCCTCAATCCCATACCGGTTCACCCAATGGGACAGTATCTCTCGAAGAATCATGCAATATTCCTGAATCGTTTTAAATATGATTTCCCTTTCTTCTTGCACTATCCATCGACCAGTATGCCTAAGAAGATAATTGGGCTTGAACCCTAATTCAACGAAAGGCCTTAGACCGTTATAGACCAAAAAATCTATGGCTTTATCAAGTCTCGTATAATTATAAACCACTTTTTCAGACCGATCGATAACCATCATTTCATCAGAGAAAACATCCCAAAATCGAATATACTGAATGCCAAGTTCCTTTTTGATGATCAGCAGATGATCCTGCATATCCGAGCGCAACAGATTGGTTATGCTGAATATATTGATCATTTGATTCCAATGCTTTGTGCTATAGGTCGTCAGATTCTTATCGACCTCCAGCGTTTCAACAACATTTTCCTTTGTCAGTACCGCTACTTCCTCTTCTGTTTCAAGAAGACGTTTGATCTTCTTGTTGACTCTTAACTTGTTTTTTCGAATGGCATCGGCTTCATCTTCATCCGCTTTTTGTTCCTGCCAGGCCGATGGTGTCATCTTATACATTTCTTTGAAAGTCTTATTGAAAGCATAGGCATTAGGAAAGCCATTATCGAGAGCGATGTGCAGAATGGATTTCTGACCTTGCATCATTTCTTTCATTGCCTGTTCCAGACGCACTTTATTTAAATAAGTTAGAAAATTGGTTCCTAAATGCTTTTTGATATATTTTGACAGGTAACTGCTGGAAAGAAAAAGTTTTTCCGAGAGATCGTTCAGGGTAATCTGATATTGATAATTCGCATAGATGTAGGCTGTTATATCAGAAATTCTTTTGGAGTCGACATCCAACTCGTTCTTTTTGCCAACCGTAAAATTAAACAGCATGGTACTAAGCAGAGAGTAATACAACGAATTCACATAGATTTCCCCAATCTCCTGACTGTAGAAATACTGTCCGAATATTTTCTTAAGAATCAATCGAATCTCATCATATGCCTCATCCTTATCCACTGTCGTATTGCAAAAAAATTGCTTGTCGCTCATATCCACATAGTTTGTTAACAGATGCTGATTGATGTATATGACACCTGCAAGCAATTTATTATCACTGCTTAAGCGATGATCTTCATTGGCATTCAGCACCATAAAATGATCTGCTGTCAGATGATAGCGCACATTTTCCAATGTGATATCCAGTGTACCGTCAAGAACATAGATCAACATTGGATTCTGGTTCTTCATGATACCCTTTTGAAACTCATCATAAAACTCAAAAGCCATAATCTCATTCTTGCTAAATGCGTGCTGTTCCATAATAGCCCCCAATTCTGCATATCATGCATCCGTAATACTATATTACCAAATTACCACCACTCCTAACAGTACATTATCCCTAAAAAAACGACAGGCAGAGACTGGTTCCTCTCTGTCTGCCGTTTTTTGAACGAAAATATGATTTAGGTTTGTAATGACTATGTCCATCATACCGGACAATTAATAAATGACTGTCCTCTTCTTCTTCCCAATAATCGGAAAGGGGATATATGCTGTTCGTATACTGATTGTCAGTTCTACTTCATGTTCGCCATCAGGCATCTCATAACCTCCCACCTTAATGTACAAAGGCTCTCCGAACTCCCATTTGTAGGAGGTCACTGTCATCATTTCATCTAATGTAAACCAATCAATCTGATCCACCGAGCATCGAACCTTATCCCTTGGAACGGCATCTTGATCGACGCTAATACCAACTTCATTGACCATAGAAAGAGGAATACCTCTATAGTATGTGATGTTGGATGTCAACAAGAAACCTTCATCAAGTCTCTTAAAGCTTCCCTCTAAAAAAACATTATTATCAAACATACTTTACACCTCCCCCTGAATCGCCATCAGGCATTCACGAATATGCTTTTGATGCATCTTCACCTGTTCTTTTTCAACGATTTCTTCACCTGGCAAAGTCCATCGATTACCTTCATATTCTGTAGATACATAACCATCGTATCCTTTGCCATGCAGATACTCTAAAATTTCATAATAATTGATGGAATATTCTGTACCTTCCTCTGTCATCTCAAATAGCTTAAAGTGAAAATGGAAAATATATGGCATAAATTCATCCAGAATTGTCACGTCTTCATTCTCATAGCCTGTGGCAACATCCAAAAACATTTTGTCGGCCTCTGTCTTGGCCATCGCCTCAACTTCCGGAATATAAGTGCCTTCCGGTGTTCTTAGAGCTCTGGCATCCGTCCCTTTTTCGAATTGTTGGTTAATCAGATCTACAAGTTCTTGACTTGTTCCTGCTTGAAGACAATACGTGGCCAACACTCTTGGCAATTTACGACAGAAAATACCAGTATCAATGACCAATCCAACATGAGGTGAATCCACCCTCTTCATCTCTTCGATAAAGTCCTGGGTTTTTTTTACATCAAACCCTAGTGCCGCATGAATTTCAAGGGCAAACTTAACGTTGTATTCCTCTGCTACGGGTATCAGTGGTTCTATGACATAGGACGGCACCATAGATACCAACCTGATCATCTCAAACCCAAGTTCAGATGCAAGGATGATCTCCTTTTTAAGTAGTTCAACAGATTCTTTTTCTGTCAAAGTTCTATTATGGTATAAATTTGTGTTCAGGAATACATCCGCAATAACCGGTTCCAGATTATACTTAGCTAATAGCTCATGCCATTGCTTAACATCTTCTTCATTTGGGTCCGGTGTATTGTGCATCATCTGGTCCGGCAAAAACTCAATACCTACAACCTCGTTATCACTTAGAAACTTGAAAATCTGTTCAAGGTCCATTCTTTTATTCAAGTATTCATCTTGTAAGCTATACAAGCTCACACAAGTCTTAATTTTTGACATTACTGCCTCCATTTTCACTGGTTTATTCGACCATCTTGCTTTGTAAATAAGCGTTATTGCCAAGATCCGTTCTGCTAAGCTGCCATCTTAACGGTTGATTTACTTTCGTTCGCCAATTCCTGCTCATGAACACGTTTTTGATAGTTATCAAAGGCGATGGCGCTGGCAAGTACAACCCCTTTCATGATGTACTGGGAGTAGGTACTAAGACCCATAAGTTGCATGCCGTTAGATAGGATTCCAAGAATCATGACACTGAGGAACATATTCGGTATATTACCTGAACCGCCATTAAATGAGATACCACCAAGCACTGCTGCACCAACGCAGGTGAATACGGCATCCGCTGCAATCCCCGGTGTCGCAGTACCAACCCTCGATGTCAACATCATGGATGCCACAGCGACAAATACGCCACCGATCACAAAAGACATGATTCGTACATAAACAATGTTGATTCCGGCAAGCCTAGATGCCTCAGCATTGCCACCAAGAGAATAGATGTATCTGCCAAGATAGGTCTTCATAAGTAATACATAGGCTACGATAAACATGACGATCATGATGATGACACTCATAGGTAACCAAGGGAAAATATAGCCCTGACCAATAAATTTGAAAGATTCAGGGAAGCCATAAAAAGTCTTACCGTCGCAGAAAACATATGCTATCCCTTGGAAAATTGTCATCGTCGCTAATGTAGCAACCATGGGATGCACTTTAAGGGCTGTTGTTAAAGCACCGTTAGCGAGCCCAAGGAAAGCCCCCAACAAAAGTCCTATGATGATAATCAGTGATACTGGTAATGAACTGAATTGAAGAAGTTTACCAACGACAACACTGACCAGACCAATTTGATAAGATACAGACAAGTCAACCCCACCGGATATCATGACCATAGCAATCCCCATTGTTGCGACGACGAGGTAGCCATTCTGCAAAAATACATTCACTAGGTTTCTAACTGACAAAAACGTATCTGTTGAAAATGAAAAGAATATCAAAGACAAAATCAACAATACAGGCAAATAATATTTGTTAAAAAACTTCTGCACTCTCTTACTGAATTTAACTTGCTTGTTCTCCATATTCCACCTCTCAGACTGCCGCTACCACATTGGAATCCATAGAATCCGATATGAGCGTCATTATATTCAATTGACTGATCTCCTGTTCCTGCAACTCTCCAGCTATCTGTCCATCCGCCATCACATAGATTCGGTCGGACATACCAATCAACTCTTCCATATCAGAACTAATCAGCAGAATACAGGCACCATCATTAACAAGGTCCGCCATGAGCTTGTAGATCTCCTGCTTAGCCCCAACGTCAATACCACGTGTAGGTTCATCAAAAATGATGATACGACTGCCAGTAGCAAGCGTCTTGGCAACGACCACCTTTTGCTGATTGCCGCCAGATAATTTTTCCACTTTGGCATCAATGGCCGGTGTTGCTATCCTTAGCTGCTGTATGAATTCCTTCGCCATCTCCGTCATGCTCTTAAATCTTAAGAATCCATATTTAGAGAGTTTTGGGATTGATGGCAAGGTAATATTCCAGTCTATACCAAAGGTTGTCAGGACACCCTGATGTTTTCTATCTTCAGGAACGAACCCCAGACTATGCTCAATTCCCTGAACCGGCGATGTTATCGTGGCTATTTTACCTTGTATTATGACTTCACCACTTACTATAGGATCAGCACCATAAATCATTCTTGCAAGTTCAGTCCGTCCTGCCCCAAGGATACCGGCAAGACCAACTATTTCCCCTTTGTTGACATGAATATTAATGTCTTCATCTCCATTGCCATAGAGTGATTTAACTTCTAACATCTTCTCTTTTGTCTTAAGGGTTCTTCTTGGAAAGACCTCATTAAGTGTTCTACCTACCATTAACTTAATGATGCCTGCTCTGTCAATATCAGCGGCATTCACTGTTGCAATGGACTCGCCGTCACGAAGGACAGTGATACGATCAGATATTTGAAACACTTCATCCATTCTATGTGATATATATATAATTGTTACGCCTTGTTTTTTAAGAGATGCAATAATTTCAAATAATGAATCAATTTCTTCTGTTGTCAAAGGTGCTGTCGGTTCATCAAGCACCAGTAATTTAACATTTTTTGATATAGCTTTTGCAATTTCAACAAGTTGCTGCTCTGCTGTGGATAATTCTTCTACCAATTTTTTGGGATCCAGCTTTACGCCCATCCTTGAAAACACTTGTTCTGTGACCTTTTTATATTGACTATGATCGACAAATATTCCTTTAGAGGACTTTACGCCAAGAGAAATATTCTCGGCTATTGACAAGGGTTCTACAAGAATCAATTCCTGATATACGATGGATATACCAAGTTCAGAGGATAATTTAGGGTTCATCCTTGCATAGCTTTCACCTTCCCAAATAATTTCTCCCGAATCAGGTATAACCGACCCGCTTAGTGATTTTATCAATGTAGATTTCCCTGCACCATTTTCACCGACAAGGGTATGCACCTCACCACGACGAATATCTATGTTAATGTTATTGTTCGCTACCACGCCTGGATATCGTTTGGTTAACCCCTTAATCGATAACAATATATCTTCCGACATAATTGCCTCCTTATTCAGGGTGCCGCAGAAGCGGCACCCTTTCAACCAATTTCAACTTACAGCTGCCAAAGTACGATTTTCCTAGTTTTGCTTAATAACCAAACTCTTCAAGATTATCAGCAGTCGCTTGATATGCTTCAACAATATACACTTTCTCATTGGTACCATCGATACATGCTACCACCTGAGCTGCTAGTTCAGCACATGAGTCAACCAACTTACCACCGTTCACACATGCAGATCTTATGACATCCGTATCATTGACTGCATTTCGAATCGCTTCTGCTGACTGTGCGTTAAGGTCAATTGTGAAGACTCCGAAGTCTTTGTAGTCCTGAATCAATGAACCTGGTGCCATCACTGCTTCTCGGATGCCCAACGCCATTTCTCCGGAACCACAGATGATGACTTGAAGATCTTCTGCATATTGAGTCAGCATGTTCTCGGATGCCTGCATTGCATATGCTTGTGAAGTCTCCCACTGAAGACTGTCAAGAACATTCAATTGAGGGTATGAATTCGCCACCTCAACCATTGCATCAAATCTCTCTGTCTCACTGCCTGCTGAGTTACCACCGATGACCACTGCATTGATGGAGCCATCTTCTGCATCCGGCCAGTGTTCATTAACCCAATCCATCGTTATTTCTACAACACGTCCACCGACATACGCTTCATCAGCGCCTCTGAAGGCTGTAATATTTTCTTCACCTGGATTCTTAATGAAGCCTAAGACAGGACATCCTGCATCAATAGCTCTTTTTGTTGCATCTGCTACCCCATTCGGATCAACCGCTATGAGCAAAATACCTGCGTAGCCTTTTGTCACCGCATTATCAATCTGTTCAATCTGCAAAGTCAAATCCATGTCAGCGTTGATCACTTCCATGTCATAACCCAATTTACTCAACTGATCTGCGATTGTGTTGTAATATGTGTTCCAAAAATCCCCTTCCGCTGTCATCGTCACCAAAGCGACGGTTTTTGACAAGCCCACGTCTTCCGCTTCTTCCTTAACGGATTCCTCCATTGCCTCTGAAGCATTGTTCTCTTCATCTGGCGATTCGGATTCGTTATTCGATGTAGTGCCGCATCCAACAGAAAATACCATCATAAATACAAGAGCCAATAATAAAAATATGCTTTTTTTCATTTAATATCTTCCTCCAATACAAATATGCGTTGATAACCTCTATCAAAATAATGTGCACAAAATGACTGTGGATATCCGCTAGCTTTTATCAAATATCCACCACCCCGACCAATGCATGCATTCATTTTTAGTCGTTTTGTATATATAATTATAGATTTTGTCTCAACTTTTGACATGCGTCATATGGATGGTTTTAATGGTTAATTTTCGTTATTTGTTCATACGGTTTTGTTAAAACATAATCAAAGCAAGAATTCGAATCGAATTATTGCTCAAGAACCATCCTTACACCACCATATATACCTGCTTCGTTAGAAAGTTGTGCCATTTTGAACTCGGTTTCACGTGTTGCATGAAAGGCATGCTTCCTGTAATGATATCGAATGGATTCCATAAGAATATCGCCAGCCTTTGCCATACCGCCTCCGATCACAAAGGCTTCCGGGTTCACAACATTTGCAATCATCGCAAGACCTTTACCAAGCAGATTGCCTACTTCCTCGATCATGGATAAGGCTACCGGATCGTTCTCCTTGGCTGCATCAAAAATAGATTTAGCCGTCAGTTGAGACTCTTTTCGAAGAATACTGGTTACATCACTGTTCTTTGCCAAATAACGCTCAGTCATTCTCACAACACCAGTTGCTGATGCATATTGCTCCAGACAGCCTTTATTGCCACATCCGCAGTGCTGCGTTTCACTTTCATTCATCGGTAGATGTCCTATCTCTCCGGCCGCCCCACTAATACCATGCAGTATCTTCTTATTCAGGATGACACCGCCACCGACACCGGTTCCAAGGGTGACCATGACAATGTTCTCATAACCTTTACCACCACCTTGCCACATTTCCCCAAGTGCCGCCACATTGGCATCATTCCCAGCTTTCACCTTAAGACCTGTTAACACACTCAACCTATGCTCAACATTAAAAACATCCCATCCCAAGTTGACACACTTCAGAACAGTGCCATCAGGTCCAACCGGTCCGGGCACACCAAGACCTATCCCCTCGACATCGAGTACCGATATTTTCTCTTCCTCTAATGTCGCTGTAATAGCCTCTGCAATGTCAGAAAGGATATTTTTGCCATCATGGGCCGTTCTTGTTGTGATTTCCCATGTCTTAATCAGCGTACCATCTGTTTTAAACAATCCCATCTTTATCGTTGTGCCACCAATGTCGACACCAAATGCATAATTTTTCATCATCTTCTCCTTCTGAAAGCTTTCGGCGCATTGGCCGAATGTATAATCAGAGAAACACTGGTCAGTTTAATGCCAACCAGTGTTCCCTATGTTCATGCGTTGATCTGTTTATTGCTCAAATGCAATCGATTGTCCTGTACGAGCTGATTCTCGTACTGCCTCCATCAACGCGAGAACCCTTCTTGTTTCTGATGCCCTGACAAGGAAAGACTCCTGACCGGCATATGCTCTCTTATAATTTTCAAAATAATCTTCATGACATGTCGTAACCACCGGCAATGCCTCTGTCAATATTGTTCCGTCCTCAGGAGGACCGAATGACCTTGTTGGGCCTGCCGCCGTCATCGTCCTCTTACCTCCGACATTTTGAAGCAAGTGGGCTGTTCTGACAATTTTTCCTTGTGGATCAAAACCATCCACATAAGCTGTACCTTCATTACCACCAATGAACCAATGACGTTCAAACCATTTGTCATCCATCTTATCCGTAAGGTAATATGTCCCAAGCTCAACTTCTGCAAGGATGCCATTATCAAACTTGAGCAGTATTTTAAAGTAATCATCCACTTCGAAGTTGATAACATTCCTAAGATCAGCATACACGCTGATAATCTTGGACTCCGGCATCATCCAAAGCACCTGATCCAACAAGTGAACACCCCAATCGAATAGCATGCCGCCGCCTTCGCTGTTATAAACATGCCAATCATGCATGTTGCCATTAAAGCCGTAGAGGCTATTCTTAATCGTATAGACCTTACCAAGAGATGCCTGATGATAGATTTCCTTGATGATTTGATAATCCTGGTCCAATCTTCTCTGATGGTGAACGGTAAACTTGACACCACATTCGTTGACGACCTTCATCATATTGTCCAGCTCAGCAACATTCATGGCTACCGGTTTTTCACAGATGATATCCATTCCGGCTCTTGCCGCTTGAATGACCAAGTCATGATGCTGATTGTTGTTTGCTGAAATAATAACAACATCCACTTCCGGATCATTGAACAGGTCCTCATTGGAAGTGTATCGTTTGATGCCCTCTTTAACGTCAGATAGTTGGTTAGGGTCCTTATCTGATATACCGACAACCTTGATACCTTCCATTGCTGTTAACATCTTTTCATGTTCATGACCCATAAAGCCATGTCCTACTATACCAAACTTAATGTCTTCCATAATTCACTCCTTACTTACATCAGATGAACGTAGCGTTAAATGACAAAATTTCTCAAGTACTTTGTGCTCAACGCAACCGCCTTCTTTGCATCATCCAAGTTCTTCTCAAATGCTTTGTCTTCAACCTCAATACAGGTATAACCTTCATAGCCTATATCCGTCAAAGCGGATACATATCTGCCCCAATCCACATCGCCAAGTCCTGGGAGCTTAGGTGACATGTACTGAAGCGGCGTCGCCATAATGCCCACATCATCAAGTTTATCCTTATATAATTTGATATCCTTGTAGTGAACATGAAATATTTTATCTTTGAATTCATATAGTGGCTTGATGTAGTCAATCTGCTGCCAAACGAAATGAGATGGGTCATAATTCAAACCAAAATTTGGAGAATCAAGAATCTCAAATACTTGTCGCCATATAGAAGGTGTTGTCATCAGGTTTTGTCCCCCCGGCCATTCATCCTCCGTGAAGATCATAGGACAGTTCTCGATGGCAATCTTAACGCCTTTTTCTTCTGCATAACGAATAATCGGTGGCCATATCTCCTTGACCAGCGCCAAATTTTCTGAGATGTTCTTCTTCGGATCACGACCAAGAAAGGTTGTCACCATATTAACACCCAACATAGCGGATGCATCAATCAGTTTATATAGATGGTCAATATATGTATTTCGTTTTTCTACATCTGGGTCCATCGTATTCGGATAGTAGGCCAAGGAAGATATCTCTACACCTTTAGTTACGCATAGAGACCTTATTTCTTTAGCACCTTCTGTCGTTAGACTAGCTGCATCAATATGACTGACGCCGGCATACCTTCTTTTAGCCCCACCTTGTGGCCAGCAAGCCACTTCAAGACATTCAAGGCCATTAAATACTGCAAGGTCAACAACTTCTTCAAATGTCATACCCTCAGCTATCGCTGTTACGAAGCCTAATTTCATATTCTATACTCCTTTAGTCGAAATAGTACTATGGTTAGCGGTGTTGGATTAAACGATCAATAATCTCCTCTTGTTGACATGATGGCCAAATTCTGGAAGGAACACGATACTTTCCTCATCCGGATCCAAAGTATCCTGAAGAATCGGTGGCATATATGAAGAAGTGAAACAGAACCCATAGGTGATGTCATGATATCCCTGGCCTAATCCTCCTGCTTTTTTAACTTTTAACAGTGCTGGTGTTGTAACTGCCCAATGTGTCTCATAATCCGTCTTCATCTGATCATAAGTGTAATCATTGCCCTTAATGTGCCAAATAATATCGTCTTTCTCATACCTTTCTCCATCAATTACAAGTGTGCCTGGCCGGATTTGGCTAAGAAAAACTCCTCTATAATATGGCAGCCTTATTTTAAATTGAAATCCGGTTATTTTCTCACTTTCAACGATGTTTCTAAAGCCTACCGACTGAATAACTTGTTGTTCCATCTAATTCCCTCCTATTCCCCGATATAGTTCTTCATCATAATATGGTGTTTACGTAGCGTTTGACCGACCTCATATCCTGGGGCGTACTTATCGGCACCCTCATATTCACTCAAAAGATAACCATCCCATCGATGTTCTTTCAAGATGTTGATGATCGCTTCATAGGGGATTGTTGTTTCTTCAAATGCATCGTTCATATGAATAAATTTGGCATGGATACAATAGATATAAGGCAAAAGTTTTATTAAGTCCTCTGGTTCATTGGCTACATAATTAGGATCCTTATAAGCGCCTTCTGCAAACACCGTCTGGAAGACACTAAGGTCAATATTTAAACCAAAGTGCTTCGTGCCTGTTTCTTCAATAAAATCGACGAAGTCTTTTACCATCTTACTTTTTAAATTGGTTGGTGTATGAATCTCAGGACACATCTTTATACCAAGTTGCTGAGCCAGAGGCAGCGCCATTCGGATAATATCACGCCAGTTATCGACTGGCTCCAGAGCATTGGATATTACCGGCATCTTTGTACGCATCACTTTAAAGCCCATTCTGTGTGCAAGTCGAATATCCCTCGCTAACATTTCATAGGATTCTTCCGTCGTCAAATCTCGATTTCCCAAGACATGAGAATCAATCCAATTACCGTATTCTACCGGTATGACCTCGTACTTGTCACACAAACGCCACCAATAATCAATCCATTGATCTGAAGGGTATGGATAGTTCTCAATATGCGTATTAGCCAGAATTTCAATACCGTGAGCACCCATATCGCATACGTCCTCGAAACAATCCTCTAGATTTTTTATCATACCGAACTCTGCTGAATAACTATACAATGCGACGCCACGTTTGGGTCCTTTACAATGATTTTGGTACATTTTTCCACCTCCTGGTTTTGTGTGCTGTTCCCCAAGGGAACAGCACACTCAATTATTTTAGAGAAGAACCTCTTTGCCTGCCTGCGCTGATTGGTATACCGCATCTAGGATTTGTGTAACAACAAATGCCTGATTTGGTTTTACAAGAGGCTCTTCATCATTGATAATGGCTTCAAGCCACTGACGACATTCCTTAACCGCTTCATTGCCACCGTTTTCTCCATCAAAGAAAGCAACAGCACCTGATTTGGAGATATGCTGTTCTGTCAGAACACCACCCGTCGTCTCATTGAATACAAGGTCATAACCGTCTGTGCTCATGCCACCGACCATTTCTGCACCTGCTATTGTTCCACAAAGTGTCGTTGCCGCTTCTCTTGATTCTTTCACATTAAGTGCCCATGCGGATTCAAGGAAGATTGTTGCCCCATTTTCCATTTTAATGTAACCAAAAGCAGAATCTTCCACTTCATAAGTTTCCGGATCCCAAGGCCCGAACATATTTCCTTCCACCGCCTGTGGAAGATGGCCTAATTTTTCAAATACCGAACCACTGACACTGACAGGTTTGTAATTGTCCATACACCATAAAGTGATATCAAGGGCATGTGTCCCTATATCAATCAGCGGACCGCCGCCTTGTTGGGATTTATCCGGGAAGACACCCCATGTAGGTACAGCTCTTCTTCTTACAGCATGCGCCTTTGCAAAATATACTTCTCCCAGCTTACCCTCATCACATGTGCGTTTAAGCATTTGTGAATCTGTTCTGAATCTGTTCTGATAACCGATGGTGAATTTTTTCCCTGATTTTTCCCAAGCATCCATCATTTTCTGAGCATCTTCTGTTGTCGCTGCCATAGGCTTTTCACAAAGTACGTGTTTGCCGGCTTCAAAAGCGGCTACAGTGATTGGTGAGTGAGAAACGTTTGGTGTACAAACATGTACCACGTCGATTTCAGGGTCCTTTAACATCTCATTATAATCTGTATAAGCTTTTGCGCCTTTTGTACCGAATTCGTCAGCAGCTTTCACCGCTCTTTCTTCAACGATGTCACAGAATGCAACGATTTCACATTTATCTGCTTGTGTCGTCAATGCAGGGAAGTGCTTTTGTTTAGCAATACCACCACAACCGATTACAGCGACTTTTAATTTGTTACTCATATATTTTTCCTCCATTATTGTCTTATAGTTGTACTTCTGCCTGTCTTCTTGCAGATAGCTCTTCTCTTATTTTATCGGCCTCATCATCTGACATCTTCCAAAAAAGAAGGAAGAACGCAACAAAGAAATACAGTATAGCCGGAATCAAATTGACCGCCATATTAATACCATTTAGTGTTTTTACAGTTTGTTGTGCATTCGCCACATATCCAAAAGCTGACAACATGATAACACCCGCCGAACCACCGATAGCGTTACCAACTTTTGTAGCCAATCCATACGTCGCATAGGCTGTCCCATCAGATCGAACGCCAGTCTTATGGTCCATATAATCAACCGAGTCAGCTACCATCGACAAAGAAAGTGGAAAAGCTACGTTAAATAGACCAAAAATAACATCACCTATGATAATCATTGTCATATTGTCATATGGTGCAAGATACATAATCAACAGCCCGATGCCATTAACAATTGCTGAGACGATAAATACTCTCTTTTTACCGAAACGTCGAACGAAGAAAGGAACAAACAGAGATCCGATTATACTGCCAATTGCAGGAATTGTCATGATAATGGCAATCATGCTGAATGATCCCAGACAATAGATGACATAGTATGCGGTGATGGCAATTCTTCCCATAAATGCTGTCATAAGCAAGAGCATAATCCAAGAAATCAGCATTAAATACTTATTCTTCACTAGGTTGTTGACGGTACTCTTAAACGAGAACTTCTCTGGATTTCCCGTAGGCAGTACCACCTCTTTTGCTGTAAAGAAGACAACAAGGAACAGTGGTATGGACACAAGACCATATATTGCCGCAGTCATCATATACCCCTGCTTGTTTGCTACTTCTGCGCCATTGCCCGAGAAATATAATGCAATACCTGCTGTCAGAGCATTGACAAGCAGGAAACCGATATTCATACCGATGTTTCTGGATACATTCATTGCCGTTCTCTGATTGGAGTCTTCACTCATTACAGCAGGCATTGCACCATAAGGAATGTTAACCAACGTATACAGCATACCAGCGATGATATAAGTCACGGCCGCCCATATAACACCAGCCGTCGAACCACCACCAAACGGGTTCGTAAATGTTAACACACCAAATACAGCGAGTAACGGACTGCCAAAGGCAATCCAAGGTCTGAATCTTCCAAATCTGGAACGGGACCTTTCAGCAATCGACCCCATCATAGGATCGTTGAAAGCATCCCAAATCCTTGCAATCAGCATAATCGCTGAAATGGCTACAGGGGTCAAACCCACGATATCCGTGTAGAAGATTGTCAGATATGACCCCACAAATGACCATACAAATTGTGAGGCTAAATCCCCGAAACCATAACATACGACAGCGGCCTTTGAAGCCCGCTTCAGTCCATTAGCAGCAATATTCTTCAACCCCATTGCTGAATCTGAACCAACACTAAAATCACTCATAAAAACTCCTATCTATAACACACACCACATTATTCTTCAAGCTAGTTTTCTGTCTACAATAATTTTTTAAGCATTTTCTGATGTCTTGCCGTCATGAGCAGCGCATTGCCTGATTCATGATCTTCGTACTCGGACACGATATAGCCATCGTAATCTGAGTTCTTGATAACATTCAGAATCTCTTCATATGGAATACTTGCCTCTGTCAAATCCTCGAAGAGATAGTGGAACTTACCATGCATATGGAAACAGTAGGGCATGATTTCTTTCAATCCATCAAGTTCTGCTTTACAATCCTTTTTGAACTGAAGGAATGCATACATTTCCTGAAGAATTGCAAGTTCAACCGTTTTTGCCCCTGCTTCAAGCATCTTTGCTCGTGCCTCGTCCATAGGTACTGCATCATACCGCATGTCTCTTGCCATCTCAAGGAGCCTCAAACTTGCACCATTCTTTAAGGCCTCATCCCAATGAGGTTTATTCGGCTTCGTTGCAAAACAGCCGAAATCAGGCACAAAGCCGATGTAGGAAGAACCACTTTTCTCAATAGCTTCCCTGTATGCCATGATTGCGGGTGTATTCGGTGTCTCCGGATTATGAATCTCAATCCCCACCTTCACATTATACGCTTCAGCATACGGCGCAATTCTCGCAAGACCGTTCGGACTCAAAAGATACTGCTGTCTTATGACTTTACATCCCATCTTATTGGCACTTCTGATATCTGTAATGGCACGTTCGACCATTTCATCCTCAGTCAGGCAACGGTCATATCTAAGACCACAGTCCATATTGGCACCATAACTCACCGCTTCAATGTCATAATGACTGCAAATCGCCTTCAACTCACCAAGGAATTGATCGCTGATATAAGGATAGGATGGAATCATCTGGCTCGCTACCACCTCAAAGCCTTCAGCGCCCATCTCCTTTGCTGTCCTAATACAGTCTTCGAAAGTCATTGTGCCTTCACAATATTCTTTGGTAAAACTGAACAATGATATACCCTGTTTGATATTACCCATTCTGCACCTCCTATTTAACGGTCATAACCTTGCATTCCGAACTGTCCCATGGCATGAATACGTTCTCACCAATCGGCATATATGGTGATCTGAAGACCAAGTGGAAGTCAATTTCGTGATCCCCTTCTAAAAGCCCACCTTCATGGAACACTTTGATTGTCGCTGCTTCATCAATACGCCAAAAGTCATTCACCGCATCTCTTAGTTGATTAATACCAAATTCTTTTTCTCCAAGACAAAAAACCATATCTTGAGCTGCGATATCAATACCATCAACTTTCAAATTCAATTCATCAATAACCGACAAAAAATGTCCACGGTAATAACTGAGACGAATATCGAATTGAAAACCTATTTTGTTACCATTGACATAAGTGTTCTTCAGTGTCTGCTCCCGAAGTACATCCGTATAGTTGATTCTCATTGCAATTGCCATTTTGATCCGCTCCTTTCTAATGTACTGCTATTGCTAACTTCATACTTAATTCTACGCCTTCTTCGTCCTATTAACTTCGTATCAGATTTATAATTTCCTCCAAATGTTGCAATATCAAACACACGATCAGTTATTGCGCAACATTTCATTGTTTTTGTTGCAAAATAAAAAGTTCCTTGATATCACAAGGAACTTCGATGTCGTACTTATTTAGTTGGTTTATATAAATGATATAAGACCACTTCTTGATCTCTCATCTGTACCGGAAGATGTAATTTGCCATTGTTAATCGTTATTCTTGAACGTTCCATGTAGGGGACACTCATATTCTGGATATGAATGACTTCTGATCTTTCCAACTGATCATCACCGCCCAACCTGATCCATTCCGTCAAAACACAGCCATGTTCGCTGTCCAGCACCTTCTTCTTTACAATATACTCTCCATCCTCTTTCATATTCTCTATGCCAATATCCAGTTTCAAACTGTCACTGTCTTCGAAAAGCTCCTGGATTCTCGTGATTGGTACTTCATCTTCATTGATTAAGTAGTAGTTGAGGGACAGCCACTTGAAGTTAAAGCATAAGATAACGTAACTATCATCCCTGCACCTAGCAATCATATGATGTTTTCCGACGCCCAACAACTGATCACCAAGTTCATTTAGAAAAGCCAATGCAAACCAAGCCGGTTTCTTGATATTGTCCTTGGTGATGATGCCACCTGCACCATTGACGATATACCTTGAATCAAAGTGACTGCTAATCCAATCCGAGCCGAACCATAAGCAAATCATATCCACTTTGTCCCAAAGAAGGCTGACTTTTTGAACAATATAAGCACTACGAAAGCAACTGTCGTTAAGATAATTTCTATTGGAAAGAGAACTATTCCATTCCGTTATATAGAATTTACATGACCCAAGACCATTTTCGACCAAGATTTTTTTACATGCCTCTATCCACAGGATATCCACGTCCTTCTCTGGGTTTCTTCTATAATACACCCCTGGTATATCTTTCTCTATCCTCTCATATGGGAAGAGCATTGCCGAGATAAAATCCGGTATACAACCATGTTCATTGCATTTTTTTACGAAAGTCTCAAAATAATCGTTTTTATCGCCGGAAAATACTGAATATCCACCGACCTCAGCACTTGGAACAACCCCTTTGATCGTTTTATAAAAATAGGAGAACACTTCAAAATACTCGTATTGATCATCTTGATATACTTCGCTGTAATGCTTTTCCTCTGATTGCGTCAATTCAAAAGTCCAACTCTCAATAATGTTCTTCCCATAACGATTGACCAAATGCTGGATAAAGTCCTTCACCAATGCTTCCCACACCACTCTCGACTCAAAGGTGATACATTCATCTTCATAAAAAACCGTAACACCTTCTGATTTGATGGCCATGTCAGGTCGTCTCCCAAAGTCCAAAAACGCGCTAATCTTATTGGTCACAAGAAAATCAAAAATCATATCCACCTTATCATAATTAAAGGCGCCAATATGAATGCCATCAGAGATCATGAGATTCTTTGAAAAGACGTTCCATAAACGAACCTGACTAAAGCCCAGTTCTTTGGCAATATTCAGTGCCTGAAACTGGATATTTACCTGAGAAAGCCTATGAAGTGACCCAATGTTTATCGTCTTATTCCAGATAGAAGTCAACGGGATACTATTGCGTGCGTCCACGACAATTGCTTCCTCTTCCACCCATTCAAGATGTTCTTCTTTATCTACAATGAACTCTTGCTGAATCTTTTCTCGTAATACATCCATCTGCTCTTTTTTTTCTAATGCAGCTTCCCTAATCATTAGCCTATAATTCTTAGGAGAAGTATCATAGAATTCACGAAATAATCTATTAAAAGAAGAAACATTGGAAAAACCACAATCCATGGCTATTCTTGTAATGCTCTGATCACTGTTGGATAATCTTGCCGCTGTATATTTCAAACGAACATAATTCACGTAATCCGAAAAATAAACACCTGATTCTCTTTTGAAAAGGCGTGAAAGCGTCGAAGTCGATACGAACAATTTTTTTGCGACGTCCGAAAGACTGATATGAGCATTATAATTGTCATAGATGTGACGAACGATGTATTGAAGCTTCGTATCCGTTGTATTCTCTGCGGCATTCATGTCACTACGTTCATAATAGAATCCTTCTATCAATACATCCAGAATTGTGTATAACAAACCAACTTTATAACTTTGGGTCTTATGAGTACTCCCCACATGCTGATAAACCAGTCTTCGTATATGGTTGATAAGCTCGCTGTAGTCATGATTCGGTTGTTTGACACTGTTGCATATGAACGCACCACTCACCTTGTCCAGAATACCGGTAACGACTGGGTAATCATAATTCATTCGACAGACAACACCATTCTCAACCCGTACCTTATACTCTTTCACACCTATATTAACAACGATAAGATCGTTCTTATGCAACGTATAATCAGTGTCGTCAATCTGAACATCCATTGTTCCATCAATGACATAGTACACTGTCAGATCTTGTTCGAAATTGTACACTTGATCGAGAGCATCGATCATCTCCACATCAAATCCCCGATGCTGTGAATTGTGTTCTTTCATACCGGTCACCCTTCTCGTTAAGTTCTAAAATTATGCACTGCGGATAAATAACAGACAGCTTCTTACTATTATGTATCAAGATGGCCTAATAAACAAGTTGGCGTGCCATATAAAAATCTGTCCTCTTCATTTATATACTACCTACTAAATTTTCCGATTTGCCGCCACCCACTTGCCTACGTCCAGATTCTTTAAATGAATGCATGCCCAAAACAGCAGCTATGGCTACAGCAATTGCTCCCAGCCAAATAATGGACTCTATTGATATAATTTCGACAGTTATTCCTCCAAGTGCTGCACCGGCTGCAAATCCAAGCTGAATAAATGTCGCATTCAAGCTAATCATGATACCTGCTGCCGTCGGCGCAACTGTCACTATATTTACATTTAAAATCGGTCCGCAGGTCCATTCTGCCAACGCCCAAATCAATAAAACAACGATGACCGCCGGACTAGCCTTCGGTATCACTGCTGCCAGTATTAATGTAAACGTTTGAAGAAACATACCGATAAGTAATATTTTTCCTGGACTGAAACGGTCTGAAACATGTCCACCTAATATAGCTCCTCCTAAGCTGGCTAGTCCAAACAAAATAAGTATTACACTAATTCTATTTCCAGGGATATTTAGAACTTGAGACAGATAAGGCGCTGTATATGTGTTAACAGCAGCATAGCTGATAAACATAAAAAAGGTAGCGCCAAAAGCGCTCAGGATTTTGGGATTTCTCAACTGCTTAATCTGCTCACGCATGGGTACTGCATCTTCTCCATGTGCTTGCGGTAAAGTTTTTGATAATATGACTAGCATGATGAATAATAGACCAGCAATACCCATAAAAATTGTTCTCCAGTTAAAAACACTTGATATAGCTCTGGATGCAGGTACACCAATCACCAGTGCTGTACTTGAACCCATCGCCAAGTAAGCCATGGACCTTGCCATACGACCTTTTTCCGAAGCGTTTACTATGATGCTGTAAGCACTTACCATATATACACCATATCCAATGCCCAGTATAATTCGTGCAGCCAGTAATATGGCAAATCCATTGGCAGCACTGGTCATCACTGTACTGACCAAAATAGCCGTCAATGCCATGATTGATAGTTTTTTTCTATCCAGCTGTGCAGCCATGATCATTATAATCGGTGTTCCCACAGCACTTCCTAATGCGAAGAACGTGACCAGTTGCCCTGCCAGCGAAACACTAATACCAATAGATGCAGCCACCTGATCCAATATTCCTGAAAAAACAAACTGTAGTGTTGCAAGCAAAAAGCTCACAAACATCAGTAAATAAATAAGTTTCATATTGCTCTTTTTACAGTCCATAGATTATCCCACTTGCTTTCTTAACACTATAATCACTTTTATAATTGCGTTTTATTCGTCTGACTTACGTATATCTAATCTTTATTTTAAAGCACAAGCCGTTGACATAGAAGTTCAAAAAGGTTACCATAGTATAAACTATTTCTTTATGCTCTTTAGAGGACAACCTTATGTACAATCCACAATTATACGTTTTTATCCAGGTAGCTGACAAAGGCAGTTTTTCAAAAGCAGCTGAAGCCTTATTCCTATCAACAACAGCCATTATGAACCAGATGAATCAGCTGGAGAAACAGATTGGTTTGAAACTTTTTGACCGTACGCCAAGAGGTGTTCAGCTAACAAAAGCAGGCAAGTCTTTGTACAAGGATGCCATGTTCATGATCCAATATTCAAAGGATTGCATCAGCAGAGCTTATCAGGCACAGTCGGAATCCCACCATCAGATTCGTGTCTGTTCATCTTTTCTCCATCCCAGCAACAATCTGATGGACTTGTGGAACAGAATCAGCTCTGACTATCCTATGTTCAGTTTAAGAGTCATTCCTTTTGAAGATAACACCATTCCACAGCATGAAGTGGGTAAACGGTTTGACATCTTTACAGGTGTATATAACTCTACTATAGCCAGGGATATCTGCCAATTTCTCCAATTAGGAACCTATCAATTCAAACTTGCCATATCAAAACTGCATCCACTTTCTTCAAAAAAATTGATTGGTATGTCTGATCTCCATGGCGAAACACTGGTGATGCTTAAACCTGGAATCAGCCCTATCAATGATCAAATTCGAAGTGATATAAAAAAAGAGCATCCACAAATTAGACTTGTGGATGCTGACTCTTATAATATCGATTTGTTCAACATTTCCATGGAAAATAATCATATACTGCTTTCATTCAAGTGCTGGGAAAACATTCACCCATCACTTGCAACTGTCTCATTTGATATTCCCTATCGGATTCCATATGGAATTGTCTATTCAGTGAATCCAGACAAGCAGACAAAAGAGTTCATTAAAATTGTATCTTCTACACTTTGATAATATGACTAAGACGTCACAAGTTGAGTTGAAGTGGTCCTGTACGAAAGATAGTCTTAAATAAGTTCTATGAACCCAAAAGAAGTCCTATCAGCCTATTAGACGCCTCATAGCGTTAAAATTCAGGAGAAATCTATCGATAAAATAATATTCGGTGTGAGATATTAAAAAGAGATTTAGTATGCAGGATAAGAAACTCAAAAATATAGATGTTTCAACATATAGGTCCAAAATGTATATTAGCCAAGAATAATGGGCAATAATAACGCCACACAAACAGCCAAACATGAAACCTCATTAAAAACTACGATTCAATTATCGCTAAAACCTAAATAGAAATGATAAGAACGGCCCCGCTGGGGCCCCGCGAACAACGTGAGCCCTGTACATACGAGTGTACCAATATTAAAGAAGATATTCCCTAGTCAAGGGGCGTTGTCCATACTCGCCTTACCAACATTAACTCCTACACCACGGAATCCCCACCATAAATAGGAAATACCACAGCGAATGGAATGAGCTACTTGCACACATAGTTGTGCCCTGCATAACCTGAACCGATCTAGTGGGATACCTGAGTAAAACAGAGATAGGTGCTTTGCACCCTGCCGAGGCATTGTGCATATCTTCTCGTTCTTTCAAGTCGTCACCATCTTCATACGCTGCTGGAAGACTTTCCAGCACCAGGCGAATCGCTTCATAAGCCAATGGGTCCGTATAACTTAATGCCGCAGTGGACACATATGTTTCAACAGCATGCGCCATGACATCCATCCCAGTATTCGCAGTAATATGTGGTGGCATCTTGGCCGGAATCGCCGGATCCAAAAGTGCAATATCCGGTGTCATTTCATAGGATACCAATGGGTACTTGATGTGATTTTCTACATCTGTAATGACAGAGAACGCTGTTATCTCTGATGCGGTACCACTTGTAGATGGTATTGCATCAAATTCTGCTTTTGTCCTAAGTTTCGGAAATTTAAACGCAACCAAATCTTCAAATTCCGTATCTGGATACTCATAGTACACCCACATTATTTTCGCTGCATCCATTGCCGATCTACCACCGATTGCAACAATCCAGTCCGGTCCGAACTCTTCCTTTTCCTTACCGCCGCGAATTACCGTTTCTATAGATGGGTTCGGTTCTACACCATCAACGATGGAAACTTCCATACTATCCTTTTCCATCTGTACTTTTGCTTCTTCAAGAAATCCGAATCGTTTAGTGGAACTCCCACCGGTCGCCAATGTCGCTTTTTTACCTTTCAAAGCGGAAGGATGTGTCAAAGCATCCTCTCCGTAAATGATATCCTTAGGTAATCTGAATCCCTTTAATGCCAGCTTATGCCTCCCGTGTCAATATCAGTCTGTTTTTTGTCGTTGTATATCTGACTGATGCATCGCAACATCACCGAATCTTAGAGTTTCCTTAATCAGGTAATTGCAATTTGCCACAAAACCTATCCATCTGTGATAATAGCAGGCCTAGCCAAAAACTACTATATGATAAAATTTTGATTTATTGTCATAATTTTCGATGATATTATTAAAGACTTCCTATACACAATGTATATAAGAAGTCTGTTTCTTGTTATCATACTATATCATTTCACTGCCTTCACTGAAGCCGGATTAGCCTCCATAACAATTTCTAAACCATTATCACCCATAATCACACTGGAATCTCGGTCATAATCAGCCACACGGTCATTCAATTGGTAGTCTCTATCGTTTTCAACCAAGTCCAAACACACATAGGCAGTCAACTCGCCTAAAGCTATAGGATCCCAATATAACGCTGATGAACATGCGTCGCCGATATAGTCATCCAAACTTTCTTCCATGCCGACCCCAACTGCCGTAACTCGGTCTGACACACCTCTTGCAGTAATGGCTTCTGCCGCTCCTACTGTCCCATTATTGTATACTGAAATCACGACACCCAATTCCGGATAATGATCAATCATATTTTCAACGGCGATTTTCGCATCCTGAACGGTCTCCCCGGCATAAACGATGTCCACCAATGGCATGTTCTTAATCATACTCACTTCCAATGCGTCCCGTATACCTCTGATCCACGTATTCTGACATTGGGCTGTTGGTGTTGAACTCAGGATGGTGAAATGCCCCATGGCCTCTGTTGCATCGGCTCTCGCTGCAAAGAGTTCGGATCCCACATTATCTGAGGCTGCTATACTGACATGCATATCCCGGCTCTCAGATGCCACTTCCGCCTCAAAAGAAACGACAGCCTGTAGAATTTGGACAGCGAGTAAATCACTTCTCTGATTTCTTCTGTCTGGTCATTGGATGCATACCAGTTAATCATGTCCAATGTGTTGTATAAGAAATGCGGATTGATCTGTTCCTGAAGAACATTCAGCTCTACCTGATTCAACCGGGTGACCGCATTGACTTTTTCTGCTGTAATACGTTCCAAACGTTGGACCATGTAGTTATAACTATCGATCAATTCACCTATTTCATCCCTCTGATCGCTGTGGTCAATCATCTGAGGTTCTTCTTCCTTGACTGATTTCATCACCTGATTCAGAACACCGATCCGCTGGACGATGGATTTACCGAGTCTGGTTGTCAGTAACAGAACGATGCCTGATATGGCCATATAGAGCAGTATGAATTGAATAGCAAGAATCTTATTTCCAAGGATGATCTGATTCTCCGGGATATAACAGATCAACTGCCAGTCCGTCAGATTGATTTCCCTGTACGTAACATATAAAATCTGATCATCAATGATTACCCTGTCAAAACCGTTACTGCTGACATCATTTTCAAGGATGCTTTTATAGGTCACCAGATACTCGCCCAAAGATTTTTTACTGTTGATGGAAATAGCTGTATCCCTTTCATTCAGAATATAGTAGGTACTGTTCTCGAAAGTAGCGTACTGATTAAGAATTGCCTCTATATAGACATTGGAGAAATAAACGACAACATATATCTCATCACCCTTGCTGGTCTGAATCCGCTTGACCATGGAAAGCCTGCCGTTGTTCTCCAACTCATACTGATTCATATAAAAGCTCGGTACTGACAGAAAATCCTCATCGATCGTTTGAAAAATACCGTACCAATAGCTCCTTTTGATCTTACTGACCGGCTCGATCACATCTGATTCACGGATGGCATCATACTGATTGAACAGCATTGATTTTTCCGTATATATCTTGATGTCTGAAATGAGCTCCGTATTGCTTTGCAGTTCGACCAGACCCAGGAATCCTATGGCATCCTCCAATAGCTCCGGATTCTCCGTCAGCATTTGCTCATCCACTTCATCCAGAATATAAAGCATCGGATGGTTGACGACAACCGTTAAAGTTTCATTGACCCGACCCATGGTCAAATCAACGCTTCCTGTCATTTCTGTCGTCAGAGCATCCAGTGATTCGATCATATTGTCTTTCATCGTATCCAGAAAACGTACGTAGAAAAAAAACGAAAGAACAGCCAACGGTACAATCATCAAAAGTAAGTTCAACAGCAGCAGTTTCCTGCCGACTTTGATGTCATATAATGCCTATTCCCATACTTTTACTTGAGATTTGAATGTCTATCAAATATTATTAGCGAGCTTTTCCCCTGTAAGTATCCCATTATCGTTATTTGTGAAACACTATATTGGGGCGGTATTCTTACTAGAATATGTACATGATCTTTACATAACTCTGCTTCTATTATTTCGATTCCTTTGCATTCACAAAGATCTCTCAATATTTTTCCTATATCTTTCTTTATCTTTCCGTATATTACCTGTCTTCTAAATTTGGGTGCAAAAACCAAATTGTACTTACACTCCCATATAGTATGTGATAAACTATTTTTGTCCATTGGACACCTCCTATGATTATTTTGATGCGGTCGGCAAACCAACATCATTATATCATTGGAGATTTTTTGCTTGAAGCTGAAGCTTACTTCCCTCCACCCGCATAGCAGGTGGTTTTTTTGATTTCCTCACTTCGTTCAAAAATCACGCTAAAGCGTACAATAAAAACCGCATCCTACTGTTAGAATGCGGTTCCAGTTTTGATTGGAATGCAGGAGTAATCTCTACACTATCGTACAGAAATCCCTATATTAAACCAAAAAGAGATTCCCATATCATAATAGATGCGAAAATCTCCTTAATTATCTCTAATCCTTTTGTGCAGGTGTTCAGGATGCGATCACTTCACGTTCTTCTTGATAAGACAGTCCATATACCCTGAGAGAGGCAGGAGTGTTGTCGATTAATGTCAAGTGTTCTTAAACAGGCTTATCAAGCTGCTAAATATGCTTATCCTTAACATTGTCACCTCATATACTTCTGTTTGTCCGAAATTAATTTTATAATATCAATATTTCCAACAAACATGTTAGTTTTCATCAGTTTTCATGGTATCCAAGGCATCATCCAGCTGCTCCTTAGTTACAATCAATAGATTCTCAGTATTAAATGTATTTTTTTCCGCATATCCAAGGTAGCGAAGATATCTCACAAGTCTTACAAACGCTCTCAGCTTCTCATCTGTCCAAGGAATGACTATTCCAATTCTGCCTAATGCGGCTGCATTAATCGCTCCACCCATTAGATGTTTTCTACTCACTTGATTTTCAATCTCTATTGCCAGGAAACATCTAGCGTTATAATTCTGATACTTGATATCTTCATAATTAGTTAATTGGACAAAGTCATCACCAAAGTGTTTAAGATTTTTATTACTATGCTTAATAAGTCTCTGGATTAATCTTTCAACCTTTGCTCCGTTAAGCATGTTATCATACTCTTTGCCATACCTTTGATTTGTAGCAAAGGGTCCAACAGCTAGGTCTAGACGTGGTGAATATATCTTCAAATCACTTTCGTCTATCATCGAAGACCATTCTGTTACTATTAAATCTGATTTGAAATATTGAGACAACCTACCACTAAGGTAATTTTGGTAATGCTTCACAGTCATAATCATATTATTTCTTCTCATTTTCACCTTTCCGCAAATTCTTAATCTATTTTATATTACAAATCTAAAGGAAAATTGCATCTATCCGTTTAACATTTTAGGAATTATAGCTCTAGTAATATATTAACTCTACAATAAAGAAATAAGATGTTCTACCTCTGAACACCTGCACAATAAAGGCCATAGGCCTTCACATCTATTACAATCATTCCGTTCGAAGTACAGATCAATATTCATTTTATTATAAATTGGGATTCAAATTTATCTATACTCTCCGAATACATTATACCCCTCTTCAAAACAGTTCGCAATCAAACTGCTTTGTCATATTTTAATGTCGACATATGAATGGCAACGAAAAAATAGGCCACGTGATCATGAAATTGTAGGCCACTTCATATTTTTTTACGATTCTCAAAAAATTACCTTCAAAATTTGAAATCCCTTATTAGATTTCTTAAAACGTAGCATCACGTTTCGTGAAATAAAAGAACGAGGTGCTAATATGAAAGCAAGCTCTATGTTACCCGACAACTTAACCAGTGACCAATTGCTTGATTTATACTCACAAATCAAGAAGAATGAAGCAGTTGATCAAGTTCATCCATATGCAGTTTCACCACCAAGTGGCACTCGAAAATATTGGCGTTCAAGGGTAAAAGACACAACGAGGTCTGATAATAGAAAGCCCATCAAAGGTAAAACAAAGCAAATTATATACGATAAACTCCATGAACACTATTTCGGCGCTTCATGCGTTACCTTAAAAATGGTATTTAACAGATGGGTAGACAAACAAATCAGGAAAAATCGGGGACCGAGGACAATCAAACGGTATAGGGAGCGCTGGAATAAATATTATGAGAATCATCCCATCTCATCAATGAATATCAATGATATAAGCACCGAATTCCTAGAAGATTTCTTTGCTCAAATGATAGATAAACATAAGCTGACAAAAAAAGAACTGCAATCCATGAAGCAGCTTGTTGTTGATAGTCTGCATCTTGCCGTAACCAAAAGGATGCTCATGCATAGTCCATGCTACTCCCTCTAGTAGATACATTTGACTGTGTGCCTCCAAAAAAGATCTATGAGGAAGACAAGATTTACAGCAACGCTGAGATGCAACGTATTTATCAGGCAATCGATAAAGAGTATGGGTATGAAGATGACGGCTTTCTACTATGTGATTGTGATGGACGAACGAAAGTAAGCGAATTGACCTCTAGGTTCAGGAAGATACGTAGGTGGGCTGGCATTCAAGGTAAATCATTGCATACAATTCGTCGAACAGTTGCCACAGCGATTTATGATCTTCACAATGACATTAATCTTGTTAAAGATTATTTAGGACATAGCCAAGTCTCTACCACTTGGGGTTACGTATATAAGAGCGATGAAAAAAGAAAAGCCTTTAAAGGAATTACAGCTGACTTGTCACATATGAACAATGTCAGGTCTAACTTCCTTTTCAAAAATTAAGATGAAGCATAAGAATCCATGAGATTGACAACAGTCAAAATCACGGGTTCTATTTGTTTTTATCTAGTAGAATAATCTTCTCAATTACATTCATACCCAAATGAACCCCATCATAAAAAATATGCCATAAAGCTAAAAACATGCTAATAAATGTCGAATTCTTTGAAAAATTACGTTAAAAATGGTAAAATAGTGTTAGACATACCGGAACTACACTATGACAAATAAAATGAAAAAAGTAGATGAAGTTCACCCTTACTCTATCACGGCTCCATCTCCAAATGCCAAAAAGCAACTTTGGAAGACGAGAGTCGTTGATGAATCTAAAGCCGAGAATAGGAGGTACATCAAAGCTTCGAGCCTGACTAAGTTGTATGACAAACTCTATGACTTTTATGCTTTATCAGAGCCAAATACACTTTCAACTCTTTTTGATGATTGGATCGATAAAAGAAAATCGCAAGGCCTTATGCCAAAGACCATTCAGAGGAATCGTGAGTATTGGAATAAGTACTATGAACCTAATCCAATCATTCATATTCCTTTAGATAAGCTTGATGCAGAGACTATTGAAGATTTCTTTCATGCCACAATTGTTGAACATGCGCTTACAAGAAAAGGGCTAAACAATATGAAACTGGTACTTGTCGATATGATTCGACTGGCTACTGTTCGTAAATTGATTCCGTACAACCCTTGTCAGGATATACGTATTAAAACTCATGCATGTCTTCCTCAAAAGAAAAAATCACACAGTGAACAAATATTTCATCCTTATGAGATTAATCGTCTTTTTTCAGCTCTTAATAAAGATCTTGATGAGAATCCAGATTGTACGGATGCATACGCTATTTTCCTTCTCTTCAAACTTGGTTTAAGGATTAGTGAAATTGTGGCGATTAAGGATGAAGATATAGATTTTGAGAATAATGAGTTGTTTGTCCATCGTATGGAAACTAGAATCTATGAAGATGATGGTAAAACGTATGTATCCGTCGTGAATCACACGAAAAAGAAAAGTGAGACAGGGAGCCGTTACCTTCCTCTATCCGACTATGAACTTGAAATTATTAGAAAAGTTCAGGAAGTCAACGAAGAGTATGGCTATTCAGATCATGGCTTTCTATTCTGTGATGCAGATGGTAGGACCAAATGCAGCGAGATTTATAAGCGTATGTGTAAAGTATGCCAATGGGCAGATATTCAAAACAAATCCTGTCATACAATCCGCAGAACCGTTGCTACGAAGCTTTATGAACTCTATAACGATATCTATATGGTCAAAGATTTCCTTGGTCATAGCGATGTCAATGTCACTTGGACTTACGTTCATAGGTCAGAAGAAAAGCAAAGAGCTTATAAAAAGCTAAACCAGGACGTAAAAGGCATGAATGGTCTCAGGGGTCCCAAGGGGTCCCATGTTGACTAAAATGCAAAAACGCCAAAACCGTTGATTTCTCAAGGTTTTGACGTTTTTTAAGCAATGCAGTCGGCGGGACTTCCACCGAAAAAGGTCCACTGGACCTTTTTCTCTCAGGCCACGCTCAAGTCCCCATTAGCCAACAGCAATAAAAAAGCTCCTACCACATAATGGTAAGAGCATTTTTAATGCAGTCGGCGGGACTTGAACCCGCACCCAGTTAACCCGGACTAGATCCTTAGTTATGTATACCCACAAATAGCCTTGTAGCTGTACATTTATAAGTGTAGATAGTACTAGATGAAGAAATGGTAACGTAGAGAGAGCGGGAGGGGTAGCCCGTAGTGGCTGACCCTCTCCTCTCTTCATCTAAACATCGCCACATCAAGAGATTATGGCAAGTTCCTTAATACTTGACGATGGCAACACTTAACGCAGGAATGCATACAAGGAGTCCATTTGTATAACGTAAAAGTATACGATTATGGCTCGGAGACGGAATACAGAGTATATGATAAACCAATAAATTCAGGGCGAAAAGATAATATAACGACTGCCTTAGATGCTGAAACAGAAACGTCGGATAAAAAGAAAAAAAGCCCAAAAAAAGATGAAAAGAAAAGTAAAGATAGAAGCCAACTTTCGAGCATGAATCGCACAATTAACAAAGTATATGAACTTACTCGCTCCAATGAATGGGAGTACTTTTTAACATTAACCTTTAACCCTCAAAAAGTAGACCGATACAATTATGATGCCTGTATAGAGGCTATGAAGCTATTTATACACCGAACAAAGTACCACAATCCAGATATGAAATATGTTATTGTACCTGAGTTACATGAAGATGGTGCATATCACTTTCATGGTCTATTTAGCCAGATTCCTAAAGTACAGATGATTGATAGTGGCGTTTATAGTTTTGGTAAATACACTTTTAAGAAAGAAAATATACCAGAAGAACTATTGGATAAAGTCCGATTAATTTATAACATGGAACGTTATGATTTTGGTCATAGTGATATGCAGTATGTAGAAGATAGCAAAAGAGCTGCCAGTTATCTGACTAAGTATATTACTAAAGAACTGGTTACTAATACGCCTGGAAAGAAACGTTATTGGTCTAGCAAGAACTTAAATAAACCAGATACAAAAGAAATGCTCCTAACCAGTACGGAAAAGGAGCAATTAAAGGAGATTATTCAAGAACAATCGAGTTATCATAAAATTGTTAAAGTTGACGCTGGTGATTATAAAAATACAATTGAATACATTCACACTAAAACCCCTGAGTAATCGGGGGTTATTTTTTATTCTCATATTTTGAATGAAATTTAATATCATTTAACGTGTTTTGTGATAGGTGAAATGGTTCGCCGTTCTTTGTCTGTATTTCGCTGTTAAAATTTTCAAGGTAGTTATCTATTGCAATTTCGATTTCTTTTGATGCAGACCGCCTATTCAGCCCTGCAACAAAGCTGATTTTATCAAATAGTTCTTCATCGACTCTTAGTGTAAATCTCTTGTTAGTCATATATCTTCCCTTCGCATCAAAGTGACGTCACACCTTGATTATACATAAACAATAAAATAATTGCAATTATTTTGTTTGACGCTATTGACGTCACATGCGTCACGTGCTATATTATAAACATCTAGTGACGTCAAATGCGTCACATCGACATTGAAGGAGATTGAACAATGCAAGGAACAACTATCAAAGTAGCAAATGTAAAGATAACTCAGCCAACAAGAGCCAGCCGAAGAATTCAAAGACCTGTTACTATCAATCCTTATTGGGTTCATGAAAACGAAAAGGACATAGTTGATTTAGAGGCTTATCGCAGGGCAGAAGCTGTCTATGAGAGTGTATATAAGTATCCAGAGATAGAAAGTGTACATGAGAAGCTTCGGACGGTAGCTGAGTTATTAGACAATCTGATACTTAGCCCTCGTGAACAGGTATACAGCCGAATAATTAATGACGTACTTATTGAGATGGAACGTGAATTCATCACGTACTATGAGTTTGGGTTACCAGTGTTAGATTAACTAAGATATGAATATTGGAGACTAAAGATGATTACTTACAAAGGATTCTCAGTAACAGACGAATGTCAGGCAGATGCCATGTTAAAGGCTTGCGGTGTAAAGCATGATGTAAACGAAGATAGTATTGAGATAGCTAAACCATTGGCAACCTCAAAATTTACTGTCATTAAACATACGCATCCTTTCGACAAATATGAAGTACAAAGTTATGTTGTCGCATTTAATGAGAATGAATATGACGGTATTGTAAGATATCAATTAAGCCTTATTGACGGTTCTGATTTGAACGCTCTACTAAAAGCATTTGGTGAGGTTTCAACTCACGTTTGAAGCCCAGATAAAGAGGTCGAGTCAAGGGCTACGCAGTAGCAAAGTTTACCCTTGACCGTACCGACAGCAACCAATACACGCTATCGCTTGGGGGTTGACCAACACTCTCTATTTAGGGCAATGTGTCACGATACACCCTAGCGGATGCATTAGGACAACCCCTCGCCCTCGGCGGTGTGGGGTCTGTAGGGGCAACGCCCCTGCGTCCGTCTGACAGACGTTTAACTAATTATAGAGCAATGACAAAAAGGAGATTTTACATGAACATTCGAGATGCATTTGAGCAATTTATGCTCGACAAAGAAGTGGCGGGACTTTCACCTAGAACGATGCAAACGTACAGAAACGTTATTGAACACTTATTTATAGACCTCTATTTCACCGATAAACCATTGAATGAATTGACTGTTACTTCAGTGAAAAATTATATACTTGATTTACGTGGTCGTGATTTAAGTGATAATACGGTAAAAAGCTATGTAAGGCATCTAAGAGTCTTTTTAGATTGGCTGTATGTTCATAAACATATAGACATAGACTTTAGACGTGAACTTCCTAAAATCAAGGGTAAAATAGTGGCAAAGAAAATTTACGAGGACGATGAAATACAGCTAATTTTTGCATCTATTGAGGGTAAAAGTCCTTTTGAATGGAAAGCACGTACAATGATTGCATTAATGCTTGATTGTGGTTTAAGACAATCAGAAGTTTGTGGACTTATGATTGATGATATTAATCTGGATAGGCGTTATATTACAGTTAGAAATACCAAGTCAAGAACTGATAGGCTTGTCCCCTTCTCTGCCCAGACTAAGCGTCTTATCATGAGATATATACAATCTCGAAACTGGGATAAACCGTATTTATTTGTTAATGATGGTGGTGAACAAAGTAAAGCCCGAAATGTCCGCTATATAGTCAACAAATATGTAAAGGGTCATGCAGGTATCAAGCGAGGCAATTCGCATCTATTTAGGCACACATTTGCCACTAGGATGCTAATGGAGAAGGAAGATGTATATTATGTACAGCAAATGCTGGGACATCATGACATCAGCGTTACACGCGTGTATCTCCATGAAGCTCAAAGGTATAGGGTTTTAGGCGTGAAATACCAGACAATCTCTAGCTTAATAGGGAGCGTAAAAATCGCCTAGGTAGTACTATACACACATTTACACTACAAGGTTATCACTAGACAGAACATATGTTCTACTAGATATAGTGGCTGGGCATTAAAAAAGCCCCTACATATTGTAGAGGCTTGCTAATGCAGTCGGCGGGACTTGAACCCGCACCCAGTTAACCCGGACTAGATCCTTAGTCTAGCGCGTATGCCAATTCCGCCACGACTGCATTTTTTGATAGATACCTTAATGTTCCCCTAAGAAAACATTGTCTGTATCGGAATCAGCTAGAACATAATATCATGGGCGCACGTGTTATGTCAAGAAATTACTTAGGTAAAATAGAATATTATTTTTTTAGTACAATATTCCCTCTAGAAACAAGTTAGTCGCTGACTAGTATAATCTATTGTTATTGACATTACGTTTAGTCAGTCACTTTCAATCATCCAATGTGATATTACATACTTCTTCCATCACGACTGCATTGGCACTAAACAACCCTTTATCATCATCAGACACATTGTAGGTCATATCCCTAAACTGAATATCTTCAACCATCCTAAGGTAGACATGTGGTGATGGCATCGTAAGCATCTTTTGCTCTGATGGTTCCGGGCGCAAATCATAACGCCCCTTTTCCCATTTGCTTTTATTACGAAGGTTCACTCTTACTTGATTGAACTGAATATCTTTAATCTTATTACGGGCATTGCCAGAGATGAATATGCCATTCTCGCCATCGCAGGTAATATTATTGAATCTGACATTCTCTACGGTTCCGGCTGTGGTTTCGCCGTCTCTGTCATGACTTGTTATGACAATTGGTTCAGCACATCCCCACCAGTCATCAGAGAAGCGTCTAGTCTCAATAATAATATTAGAGAAGCTGACATTTCTGACATGCCCACCGTCACGAATCTGTATGGATATTCCACGGTTGGAGTCAGTAATCGTACAGTTATCCACAATAATGTTCTGAAAATCCCCAACGCCTTCCGTTCCAATTTTAATGGCGGCACTAGTGGATATGAGGGTACAGCCTGAGATAATAACGTTCTTGGTAGGCCCATACTCTCGATTGCCATTTGTCGTTTTAAGGCATATACAGTCATCAGCACAAGTAATATGGCATCCGATGATTCTTACATTGGTGCAATGATCCGGATCAATACCATCACTATTAGCTACATCCAAGTCATTGAGTATACGTATTCGGTCTATGAGTATATCATCTGATCCGGCTGGATGCAAGGTCCAAAAAGGTGCATCTTGCAGTGTTATCTCCTTAAAAGTAGCATGATTGCAGCATTCAGTATAAATCATCGTCGGTCTGGGGTAAAAGTCACCGTTGAAATAATAGGGATTGATTCTCTTAACAAAGGCATGCCCATTGCCGTCAATAACCCCTTCACCAGATATGGTTATATGGTCTGCCTTGTAGCCATAGATAAAAACAAAAGATGGTTTTCCCGTTACAGGATTGCCAACCTTACGGTTTTCATCTGTATTGATAGACATATTAGGTCGAAAATATGTATCAATGTCACTGTGCGCTTTAAGAACCGCTCCCTTTTCTATATGCAAGTCTACGTGTCCTTTTAAGTGAATTGAACCAGAATAATAAACTTTACCACTTTCTAAGACAACACGACCACCACCGTCATTATGACATGCATCAATTGCTTTTTGTATTGATACTGCATCATCGGTGATGCCATCACCCACTGCACCATAATCCTTAACCAAATAAATCATTACTAAACCTCCCAATATATACTTTGTGATAGGCATAAAACGATCCTATGCATAGATTATATCAGAGCGCCTTAAAATAGACCTCTCTCATCTTGCTAACCTATAGCAAACATAAGCATTTTTTGCGAGAATAATAACGTCTGCATTCCGTTGCGAAACAAAAACAGCAGATGGTTGAAACCATCTGCTGTCCTACATTCATGATTACTTGATGTTTGTATTGGCAAAGAATTCTTTGAGTCTAGCAGCAACTTCTGCTTCATCAGAACCGTTGACTTCAATTCGAAGCTCATCACCGTGGCTTGCGCCAAGTGTAAGAATACCAAGGATACTCTTAGGGTTTACAGCAAGATCACCTTTAAAAATCTGGATATCAGATTCAGCTGCTTGACATGCTTTAACGAGTTCGGATGCTGGTCTTGCGTGAAGACCTTCTTCAAAAATTACTTTAGTATCGAAGTTTACCATAATATATCTCCATTTCTTGATTTTGGTTTGACCGTTTCAGCAAGTAACATTGTATACATTGTATCAGATTACTGCTATACAGCCAAATGTTTGAACCTAATGCTAATGTTCATACCTCTTGAAGGGTTCTGTCATTCATCAAATCTTCTCGTATTCAAGAGTACTCATTATGCTCTTAGTGTATTCTACTGAAAAACACTAAGAATATCAATACCAGAGGGCAAATCCATTCGGTCTGAGCAAAATTTCACTCCCTTCTGGCAATAAACAATTTTTTCACAAATACATTCTACTGTTGTGTCACTGTCACTTCTTCTGCTCTTGTGACAAGCGTCGTGGCACTAAAGCCCTTATGATCTTGAGTGCTTACAGCAATAGCGCCTGCTGCCACCCCGTATGTCAGCGCTTTTTCCATTCGCGCTTCGACGGAAAGCTCCCCATTGGAAGACAGGCCATAGATAAAACCAGCAAGCATCGTATCGCCAGCACCAACCGTACTAACAGCTTCAACAGGCAAAGCTTTTGCTGATAAAACCGACGATTCACCAACAAGGATTGCCCCATCTTCTCCTAGAGATACAAGGATATATGTCATGCCGTGCTCCTTTAGCAGCTCACGGCTGACAGTAATGATATCCTCTGTGCTTTTCAGTTCTTTACCGACAGCACTTTCAAGCTCATGGATGTTCGGCTTGATCATAAAAGGTCCGGCTTCCATACTGCTGTTAAGAACTTCACCATCAGCATCCACAATCACTTGTGTGATGTTTTTCAGTTCATTGGTAAGGAATTTATAATAATCCTTTTCCACCCCTTTTGGCAGACTTCCGCTAAGAACAATGGCATCACTGCTCGCCGCTTCCTTCTTAATCATCTCAGTCATCGCATCCAGCTTCTCTTTTGGAATGGCAAAGCCTTGCTCGTTAAGGTCTGTAGTTCTGTACCCCTGATCCGGCTCGACGACTTTGACATTCGTTCTGGTATAACCATCCACTTCAATGGAAGCCAATGGAATACCTTGGGACTGGGCCATGCTCTTCACTTCATCCAGGTTGTTCTTCCCTAAAAAACATACAGCCTTGGTCTCTGTTTCAAGACCTTGAAGGATTCTAGCCACGTTAATGCTTTTTCCTCCTAGACTCATTACCTGTTTGCTGATTCTGTGCACTTTGCCCAGTGCCATATCATTAATCTCGACCACTTTATCAATGGCCGGATTCAATGTTACCGTTGTAATCATACATCTACCTCTTCCTCTGTCATGACTTCGACGACTGCTACGCCTGCTTCTTCAATTGCTTCTCTTAGTGATGGGTCATCTATCCTTGATGTGATGATCTTATCAACGCCGGATATAGGCATGATCTCACATAACGCTACTCTGCTGAACTTACTGCTGTCAGCCATGATGATGCGTTCCCGTCCCCGTTCCAGTACTGCTCGCTTGATGTCTGCTTCCTGATAGTCCGGCGTAGTCAAACCATAATCAGGGCTGATACCATTCACCCCAATAAATACTTTATCCAGCCTATAGTGGCTGATTGAGTCAATAGCCAACTGCCCAACGACTGCCAATGTATTGCTTCTGACCTTGCCGCCGATGATAAACAGTTCCGCTTTGGGATTTCTTGCAATGTACTGCGAAAAAAGCGGAGAGTTCGTAAAGACATGAACTTTGATTCTGCTTCTGCCAATAAGCTTGGCCAATTCCTGATTGGTTGTGCCACCATCCAGAAAAACACTGTCGTTGTCCCTAAGCAACCTGAAAGCCGTCTCCGCAATCATTTGCTTTTCTCTAAGATGTTCGCCTTCTTTCTCATTGAAAGTGTGTTCAATATCAAGAGGTCTATTAGCATTGATGATGGCACCGCCGTGAACCCTTTCTAACTTTCCATCTTCTTCAAGAAGAGTCAAGTCACGTCGAATGGTTGCTTCTGAAGCTTTCAACAAGTCACAAAGCTGTATAACCGTAGCACTTTGGTCCTCTTTCAATTTTTCAACAATACGTCTGCGACGTTCCTCTGGAATCATATTGGCTCCTTTGATCAAAATCTATCTGTACAAAACCGTCAGTGCGCGTGTGTGTGATGCATGACAATTCTTTACATAATATGGATTTATATGTCTTCGGCTTGATTCAAGCATAGCACCCCAATCATTTCCAGTCAATATCCCTCAAAAGTTTTCAGCACTTTACCGATAGTTTACTTATAACATTGTTTAATAATCACGGCGAATCTATCACAGGCGTAAAAAGCAATCATATTCAATCATCAATTTTGATTGTTTTGAATGTTTTTGCCATAATGATAAGAACGTACATCATTAAACACAACCTCATTACTTAACCCTTCAAAACTCAGCGTATTAGCTCCCAACACAAAAAGAAGGCCATAGGCCTTCTTTTTGTGTGTATGTGTATGATGTGTGTATCTTTTCCGGTAACTTCAGTTATATGAAGCACCGAATAACCTTACCTACTGCAGGTGATTGCAGAAGATAAGTGATTTGCATAATGAATGATGTCATTGCCCGTAATAGGCATTGGCTCCATGTTTTCTAAGATAATGCTTGTCCAACAACAATTGTTGCATTGGCTGATCGTTAAGGTCCATTCTCAGCATCTGTGTTCTATAGGCCATCTTGGCGACTTCTTCAAGAACAACCGCATGATAAACCGCGTCATGAGCATCACTGCCCCATGTAAAAGGACCATGCTCATTGACGAGCACTGCCGGTACTGCATCTGGATCTTTATCCTTAAAGGTCTCAACGATGACTTTACCAGTGTTTTCTTCGTAGGCCGTTTCAACTTCTTCCTTATTCATCTTGCGTGTACAAGGAACACTGCCGTAGAAATAATCAGCGTGGGTTGTTCCAAATGCTTGAATGCCTTTTCCTGCCTGTGCAAAACTAGTCGCCCAAGAAGAGTGTGTATGAACCACACCTCTGACATTTTTGAAGTTCTTATAGATCTCAATATGCGTGGCAGTGTCCGAAGATGGTTTAAGGGTACCTTCAACCACTTCACCTTCCATATTAACGAGGACGATATCTTCCACCTTAAGATCCTTGTATTTAACACCACTTGGTTTGATTGCCATCAATCCACTCTCGGGATCATATCCTGAGACATTCCCCCAAGTGAAGACAACAAGCCCGTATTCAGGCAAGGCCATATTAGCGTCATAGACTTCCTGTTTGAGTTTTTCTAACATTTAATTCACCTTTCGTGACGGTATTAGCATTTCTTAAGGTTCCAAATCAGATCTTTGACTTTCAGATCTTGTTGAAGGGCATTGATCTCAGTGTTCTTATCAATAACCACTGTCTCAATATCCGTAAATTCAGCGAAATCCACCAAGTCCTGAACAGATACATCATATGTAAAGATGGTATGGTGCGCACCACCAGCAAGAATCCAACCTTTTACACCACCTTCAAAATCTGGGTATGGCTTCCACATCGCTTTTGCCACTGGTAATTCAGGCATCTCAAATGGTGCTTCAATGGATTCTACTGTATTGATGATCAGACGCATTCTGCCACCCATGTCAACAAGAGATGCATTCAGTGCCTCACCAGTCTTAGCAGAGAAAGTCAATCTAGCAGGATCTGCTTTACCACCAATACCTAATGGTTTAACGATAATCTTAGGTCTGTCCTGTGCAATGGTCGGGCATACTTCAAGCATATGAGCACCAAGAACCATTTTGTTGTTAGGTTCGAAATGATAGGTGTAATCTTCCATAAATGAAGTGCCTTTACCATCATTACCACCCATAATCTTCATAAGTCGAAGCATTGCCGCAGTCTTCCAGTCACCTTCCGCACCAAAGCCATAACCTTTTGCCATCAGTCTTTGAGTAGCAAGTCCTGGCAGTTGATCAATGCCATACAAGTTCTCGAAAGTATTGGTAAAGGCTGTAAAACCACCTTCTTCAAGGAATCTTTCGATACCAACCTCAATCTTTGCTTGTGTTGCTATCGATGCCATAGCCGCTTCTGACTTGTCTGGTATGTCATACAAAGCATCGTATTCCTTCATGAGTTCAGCAACTTCAGTATCTGTTACAGCATCAATGACTTTGACAAGATCACCTACTGCATAGCCGTTGACAGACCACCCAAACTTAATCTCAGCTTCTACTTTATCCCCTTCAGTAACAGCGACTTCACGCATATTGTCACCAAAACGGGCAACTTTAATATTCTTAGTTTCATTTAAAGCGACAGCGACATTAAGGAAACTTCCCAACTCTTCAAGTACTGTAGGATCTTCGTAGTAGCCCACAACGATTTTTCTTGGAAGTCTAAGTCTTGTATTGATGAATCCGAACTCTCTGCCCCCGTGAGCTGTCTGGTTCAGGTTCATGAAGTCCATATCGATGTCTGCCCAAGGAATATCACGGTTCGCTTGTGTATGGAACTGAACAAAAGGCTTTTGCAGCAGAGACAAACCTTTAATCCACATCTTCGCTGGTGAGAATGTATGCATCCAACCAATCAGTCCGGCACAACTGTCATCTGCATTCGCTTCTTTAATGAGAGCTGTAATCTCATCCGGTGTCGTAAGCAAGGCTTTGTATTCAATAGGAAATGCATAACCACCTTTATCATTCAAGCCTTTGACAATGACCTCTGAATCCTCTTTAACTTGTCTTAGTGTCTCTTCACCATATAGGTGCTGACTCCCTGTTACAAACCAAAACTTGTACTCTCTGCTAAGTTTCATATGATTCCTCCTTAAAATGTTCAAAGCGTCTTTACCACTTTACATTATACCACTTCGTCTTTGTTGTAGATATGTTTTTATTAATTTATACGGACAACTTGCCCTGAAAGTAAGATGCTCTATAGAGCATCTATACATCTCGTATCAATTATACAAGAAAAAGGTTAGCACTTTACTATCAAATAAAATAACAGACTTCTATATCCGCCTGGTCGTGTCTCTGATAATCAGCTCAGGAATCATCACTTCTTCTTTAATCGCTGTTGGGTCTTTCATAAGCTCAAGCAACATCGTTGCAGCTTTTTCACCAAGGACTTCCTTATGGTGGGCTACAGTGGTCATCTTCGTCTCCAAGGTCTCAGCCAGCTTGGAATTATCAAAACTAACGATCGAATAATCCCTTGGCACATGGATATTCATACCTCTGAAGCAACGCATCACATCATAAGCCACTTCATCATTGTAACAAACGAATCCAGTGACACCGCCACCGGCATCTAACCAGTACTTAAGACGTTCTTCGTTAATGAAGCCATCTCTTTCTTCAGTGGCATACCACTTGACCAAGCTTTCCTCTACCGGAATCTGCGCGTCCTCATGAGCACTGATAAACCCTTGATACCTACCATGCCCTTGCATATCATCCTGCTTAAAGATACCAATGATCTTACGATGACCCAGGTCCAGAAGATGTTTCGTGGCAATATAGCCTGCATGAACATCATCTTCTATGACATAAGAGGTGACCAATCCACGATAATTGGCATGGATGAAAACAACCGGAATTCCTCTGTTCATAAATGCCTCATAAAGCTCAATGTTCTTGTTCGGATAGACGCTCTTTGTCGGCTCGACGATCAATCCCGCCAACTGGTTGTTCAACATATTATTAAGAATAACCCGCTCTCTGGCGCTGTTGTTCTTCGTTGTACCCAGCAGGACACTATAGCCTTCCTCAGATACAATATCGTCAATGCCTGAAAGAATCTCAGGAAAAATATAATCCTTGAAGTATGTTGTAATAACGCCAACCATCTTGCCAGTAAGGTTCATATCCGCATTGGGATCAGCTACATATGTACCACTTCCTTGCATCGTATAAAGCCAACCTTGATTAATCAAATCACTTAATGCACGGCGTATCGTATGTCTGCTGACATCAAACATCTTCATAAGCTCATTCTCCGTCGGCATGATATCACCGTACTTGAGCCCAGCATCCTGTATGAAATCTTTCAAATATGTTTTTACCAATTCATATTTAGGTGTTGCCATATTTACCACCTCTAATTTGTACGTATAAATCGTACAAGCTAATCTTACTCCATTCAACAAGCAAAGTCAACAGTATATCACACTTTTCCAATCATGGAGCGTTCGATTAGGATTTCTTCACCTTTGACCAGCCGAATCGGTATCCCTTCAACCTGTAGGCTACCATTCTTTCCAAGCCTGATTAAACCGTACTCTGGGTCCTCCACTTCGACAGCCCCATCCTTGAAATAACTGATGCCTGATTGTTCGACTGCTTCTATGAATTCATCAAAACGTGCCCACATGAATCCTGAACTACATTTGATGTATATGTCGTGCCATAGACCTTCGCACACTAGTTCTTTACCTGTGGTTGGCCCTATTTCCAGCAGACGGATTGGATGATTAAACTTGACTGCTAAATAAGCATTGCCACACCTAATGAAGACGCTTTGATGCCTTACAACCAATTCGTCCATCAATCCAGGTGGTAAAAACATGTGAACAAAGTGCGCAATAGCGCTTTCAGGAATCCGATATTTCATCAACATCACATTACGATATTGACGAATCAACGGCATAGAATCATTACCGATCCAGTAACCTGGTCTTCCAATCCCTTCAACATTCAATTCACCTGGATGATTGATAAAACACTGGGCACTCATATCACCTAATGCGACATTCATAAGGTGCTGCTGATGGCCATGAGTGAAGGGCTCAAACTTCTGAACTGAGCTCATCATATAGTCCTTCGTACGATAGGTATACATAGGCGTTCTTTTAATCCCTTGGTTCAATTCTATGACAATGCCTTGACCTTCTTGAGTAGCAACATCAAAGTCAGCATCAACAGGCACATAGTCTGACAGACAGAACAGGGTCGTTCCACGAACGGTACTGTTAAGACAGCCACTACCATAGCCAACCCACGACATCATCGATGGCTCAGAAAGTTCTCGCCCTTTAATCTCCCTGGCATAAGCCCGCCCATAAGTACCGCTAAGCACACCATTGAAGCTGTGATAGACAATCTGTCTGAAGGTAAAATCCAGACATTGTTTAGCTGATTGTCTGATGCCCTCATCCTCAGCTAACTCATACAGAAAAAAGAACCCCAATGAATTGAATGGCATATGGGTGATACTGTTCCAGTCGCCATAGCCATACTGAAAAAAGTGTTCAAACCATGCACTCAACCTTTCTTTTCCAAGCTCTCTTTGTTCCAAAGCATTTCTGCCACTGATTGTATAAGACACTTCCGGCAGCAACGTCCCGGTCAAATACTGAGCAATATGAAAGTGCAGAGAATGGCTTTCACTGAAAAACCACATAACATCATTGCCTTCTTCATCAATCCAGTATCTAAAGTTTTGTATCGCATCAATCATTGACTCTACAAGGTCTTCTGAGAGAACATGGGCGTATCTAACAATCACCATGAGCATAACATCTATATACAAAACACTGACATCGTCCTTATCTCGAACCGTTCGGATTGCTTCTTCCAAGAGTTTTCTGCTTTCAGCTGTTAATGACTTCTCGCATTCAATCAATGCCAGCAGCTTCACCGGATCACTGTCACCTTCCTTGCATATATGTTCCAGAGCAATCTTTTTCCTTTGTCCAATACTGCTTGGCACTCCTAGAGCATCAACATCCTTGCCATGGTTGATTCCGATTAAACCACGCCAAACAATCGATGCTTTTGACATATGTAGGGTTAACACCACTTCATGAATACCCCCTGGCAACTCTGCCACATCACCGATATTAATCTGCTTTGTTCTTGGATGAACCGAAACATGAGACTTGGCCAGATGTTTTCCCAAGCTGATTGAGAGATTGAAATAGTCCTCCAATATTCCCGGCGTACACTGGAGGCTTACCTCACCTTCATGCCACATATCCTTTTCGAAATGACAAGAATTAAGAAAATCTTCCACTTTATGTATATCAGCATCTTCAGTATCGACTTCCAACAACCCCATTAGACGTACATGACTCTTTAGAATCATTTGAAATTGGAAATAAGCATCCCGCTCTGCCAAGTCATCTGCATATACTTGTAATTTATTCAAACCCTTAACCAGATCCAAAGTCACCATTTTCTTTGACAGTATATTCCTTGAATATGGCACAAAGGATTCAACCCACACATCATTAAGCCAGATTTTAAGTCCGCCACAAGTCGCAATTTCAAATTGACATTTTACATCATCCTCGACGTAAAGAAAGGATTCTCCCATAAGCCATATATGCTGAGGACGCTGATAGAAACCTGTCTTATCCACTTTATAATGTCCAAAGGGCAAATAAAGTTCACTCAGCTCGTATCGATTAAAATCATCCGCTTCAATCGTGTGGATCATCCCCTCTTTGATGAAATTTTCTCTAACAGGATAAACAATATCTACCATTGATTCGGTATAGTTAATATCCCCCTCCAAAGTCATCTTCGGGGACTCATAAGCCTTTGTTTTCACTTCTGACAGCCACCATCGGTTAATTGCTTGGTTATTTGTGATTTCGTACTTGTAAATATACATAATTACCTCCTCCCTAAGTCCTCTAAAAACAATTTATGAACACTATGTATAACAACATTAAATTTTATTTGCATATTTTGTCCAGTTTGATATAATCAACATGGAGGTGTTTTATGAAACAGACCGTATTATATGATGAAGGCTATGGCTTTGATGTCAAACTTGACCAGAATGAGTTCACCATCCATTTTGACTACGGTACCAGGTACAATAAGATCAATATGGACTTCTCTCATTTTCATCCATTTTATGAAATATATTTTTTACTAAGTGGCAACGCTCAACATTTCATTGAAGGCGAATGCTTTAATCTTGATGCTCATGATTTCGTTTTTCTGAAACCTTATCGTCTTCACAGGAGCAGTTACTTTGAGTACCAACCCTGTAAGCGCATGATCATCAGCTTCTACCCCGAATCCCTTAACGCATTGTTTCCTAACGGTTCACCGATCATCAAAGAGCTCTTTGAATCGCCAAGACCAATCTACCGTTTTGATAAGAATCTCACTGCCAACATCATCTCATTGCTCAATGATATGTACAAAGCTTCTCGCACTAAGGGTAAGACCGCCAACATCTTGATCACCTCATACTTTCTTCAAATGATCGACCTATTTTACAGTCATCAGATTGACAACAGCTTTTTTAATCAAAGCAGTGGTGCCTCCATTGATGACGACAGCCTCGAAGGCAAAATCTATAATATCACTAGCTATATACATAAGAATTCTCACGAAACTCTAACCCTAGAAACTATTGCCGGTACTTTTTTCATCAGTCCCCATTATCTTTCACGAAAGTTCAAGGAAATTACAGGGTTCACACTCATTCAATATATACAGGAAACTCGTATCAAACGTGCTCAGGAATACCTTCTAGACACTGATATGAAAGTCACCGATATTATGGATGCTTGCGGTTTTGGGAGTATTTCCCAATTCAACAGGGTTTTCAACAGCTTGATTGGATGTACACCTTCTGAGTTCCGTTCCAAGAATTCCATTTAACTGCCACGAATCTTCTTAAACATAATCCAGAAATATAGGATTCGTGACAGCCATATTTGTATGGTCTTTAATGACTCTGGCTATTAGCCACTGTTGGGATTGTAATGTCTCCTTAGGCAGACGCACCACAAGTTCATGAACAATGCCCGTCCTGTAATCCCCAAGGTCCACTTCTGCTATTATCCCTTGGCTACCAATCAGTTCTAAAGTCCCAAGAAGTCTATTTCCGATAATTTTACAGACAACACTAAGGGTCCCATCGACTGGCACTTCTACTTTTTCACCATAACTGCATCCTTCAATATTCATAAAAAGAATCGGTCCATTGGTCATGAAACTGTTACCTTTTTTCAGACCTTCTAATACGCTCTCAACCGTCTTTTCCCTACCACATTGTACAATTGTCTGCACACATCCTGTTCCTAGAGATCTCTGCGCCCAATGGATAAAGGGCGACAACTGACGCTCGGCCACGCCAAATATTTCTTTTAATAGCCCGTCATCGTTCGCTTCTTCGCAACTTTGATGTTCATAGTGCCACTTAAGCCACGTGATTCTGCTGACCATTTCATGGTAATCATCTGCTCTTGTATTGTGTGTATCACTACCAGCTGTTGCTGGTATATAGATACCGTTCCTAAGCAAATCAAGCCAATAGTCATAAGCAAGATGATTTGTTGTTCCCTGCATCATTGGTACTGACCCGTTCCATATTTCCATCGTTTGAAACATGGCAATATGAGGCTTCATTGCTTCCGAAAGGGATATGGCCGCCTGCAAATCCATAGGGTGATTAATCTGTGCCATACCACCCTGAGATATTATTTGTTCTGTTATACGAGCAAATTCTTGATACAAGACATCGTCTGTTCGATCTTCGTCCTTCGGAATGTTATATATAACATCTTCCATAACATTCATAGACATAACGTGACCATTTGAAGTGGAGATCTCTTTTGATGCAATCGGCAAAAAATCTTGATTGCCCTCTGCTAACCACTTTTTATGGTTCAAGATATTATGATGATCACTTAAGGCACCATAGCTAAGTCCAACCCCTTCCATGGACTGTCGAACCTGTTTCGGACTTTCACATACATCATCTGTACCACCATGCAAAGGTGAACTATAGACACTGTGATGATGGAAATCTCCTTGGTGCCAACCCAGTTCTTTCGGATTAATCAGTTGAGTAAGTGTCACTTTTTTTTCAATAGGCGATGTTCCTTCTAGATCTACCCACATCTTCTCTATGGCATATGCCGGACCCTTACTAACTTCAATTAAATAACAATCTATAGGTACAGCACAGACTTTGCCTGATTCGAAGCCTTCAAGTCTGTACTTTGGCAACTCAATAGATAAGCAGCCTTGATCATCAGTGACCATTTGCCGCACATCCAAACGGCTACCGTTTTTGTGGCCGGTAACCTCTTCCTGACCTTTATTCATACCGAAAATCCGGACCGTTGCATTCGTTCCAAGGCCATTCGCAACTTGAGTACTAAGGATCAATTCAACCTTGGTTGTGTCACATAATCTCATTGCTTCAGCTGTCATATTACCAAAAGAATTACCTGATGCTGCCAACTTTTTATCGAACGCTTCCATGGCTTCATAGACTTTGTTAATCTTTTCGCTCGCTTTATGTCGACAAGAAGATTCTTCCACAGTAAATCCGAAAGTGTCATCCATCATTAATAACAGACCTAATAATTTTTTTATTTTCAATTCATCACCAACTATGTACGAGAAGCTTATCCACTTCTGTATACATATCCTCTATTGCATCTTTGTCATTCTAAACAACAAGATGACTTAGGCGTCAAAAGGACTACCTTTTGACGCTCTTATCATCATGATTCTTGGTCAAATTCTACGATATACGTGACCACTTCAAATGGTTTCAACGTAATGGCAGCATCGTATTCTTTAAAGGGTATCTTCTTAGCTTCTGTCTCCAATAAGTTGCATGAACAAATCGAACGGATTGGTCTAGAGAATATCAGTTGTGTGCGAGTGCGTTTATTCATATTCTCAAATAGGCGTATTACTGTTCCAGTACCATTTTCCTGTTTCTTTATTGTATCAATGACAATATTGGCAGCGTCCACTTTGACAAAACTATTGCCATCCATCAAATTGGCCACTTTACTTCTAGCTGCATCACCTTTATCTGTGTAGATATACCTAAAAGGCACATTCAATTCATAGGCGTGCTTAATCGTAACATCTTCTCTCATCTGACCTTCATGAGGCAACAAGGCATACGTGAAGCTGTGATGCCCCTGATCCGCCTCAGGATTCGGGTACGTACCACACTTAATCAGTGTCAAGCGCATGAGGCTGTCTTTGATATCATAGCCGTATTTGCAGTCATTCAATAAACTGACCCCATAGCCACCTTCAGACACATCCGCCCACTTATGTCCACACACTTCAAACTGGGCTTTATCCCACGAAGTATTTTCATGATTGGATCGCTTCACTTGACCGTACTGGATCTCATAGGAGGCCTCCTGGGCATTGATATCCACATCGAAAGCGGCCTTCAACAAGACCTGTTGTTCGTGCCAATCCGCCGTGGTTTCAAAGTCTATTCTTTGATGCGCCTTATAGAAATGAATCCGTTGTTCTATGGTTGATTCCCCGTAAGTTCTATAAATTAAAATTGTCGTCTTAATTGAATTGTCAACTGTCACTTTCACATCTGTCACATCATCTATTTCATAGATCTTATCCTTGAAACTGTAATCGATGTTCCAGTTCTCAAAATCCGATGGGCGATCTTCAAAAAGTTGCAGCACATTCCCTCTGCCGCCTTCTTTTAATATTTCGCAGTTATTGACCTTATCATAAAGACGCGTCAATGTCATCGCGTCATCGAACACAACATCATACCATTGATTACTGAACGCTCTATAGCCGTCTTTATCTGCCATCAGAATTGATGTCTTCGTAGCTTTTTCATCTTGCACCGGCATAGTAACCCCATCATAAACGAAGGTATAATATTTATAGCTTTTAGGTGGGATTCCCTCAACGTTCACCTCATAGGCACCCTCTTCATCACTTACAAATAACGGATAAATAACACCTTCATCATCTCGCAGTGCTAGAGGTTGCCTACCTGTTATCTCATTAAGTTTGAGAACATCCTCTCTTGGTTGGGATAATGTGTTAAAGACAAGGACACCTTCTTGATCACATATTTTTTCTGCGATACTTGCCATGGCTTCATTTAGCAATTCATCGCCTTTTTTCATCAATTCTGCATATTCTATGTCTGTTTGATCATAGACTTCCTTAATACTTGTACCTGGGATGATATCATGGAATTGATTTAACAGAAGTATTTTCCATCCTGCTTCTATTGCCTTCTGTGGATACTTGAAACCGAAGACCTCTGCCAATGTAGCAATAAACTCAATATCTTGATACAGGAACTCCCCTTGTCGATTAAACAGCTTGTTCTTTGCCATGGAGGTATAGGTACCTCTATGATTTTCAAAGTATAGTTCACCCTGCCAAGAACCAACCTCCCTTGATGAAGCAACCGATTTCGCAAGTCTTTTAAAATAACCTCTTTGGAAATCCATGCTTGTTCTGGGAATACCTGGCAGACCATATTTTAGACGCTCATAATTCTCAAGCATCTCTTCAGTAGGGCCACCGCCACCATCACCAAAACCAAATACCTGAAATGTCTCATCCGTAAGTGATTTATTCTTATATTTGGTCCATGTCCCCATCACTTGATTCGGGTTAAGTCGACCATTATAAGTCGTATTTGGCGTTAAATTCTCACGTCTATAGATATCCCCATCATAATGAACTGCATTGGTGGTAGTGATCAAATGAGTCAAAACCTCAGTACCATCAATCCCGCGCCACATAAAGGTGTCATTAGGCACCTTGTTGAACTGATTCCAGTCCAGTTTCGTGGTCATAAAATACGTCAGTCCACTTTTTTTAATCAATTGAGGCAGTGCCGCACTGTAACCGAATACGTCTGGCAACCATAGGGTTGTACAGTCATTACCAAAGTGTTCCTTAATGAAGGCAGTACCATAAAGGAACTGTCGAACCAAGGATTCCCCTGAAGGAATATTGCAGTCTGCTTCCAGCCACATACCACCATCGACTTCCCAACGGCCTTCCCTCACTTTTTCCTTAACCCGCTCAAACAGCTCTGGCGCTTCTTCCAATAAGAATTCATAAAGCTGAGGCTGACTTGACATGAATTTATAAGAGGGATACAAATCCATCAGATATAAGACTGTTGAGAAACTTCTTATAACTTTTTCCTTTGTTTGCTCAACCGTCCAAAGCCAAGCCACATCAATATGAGTGTGACCCAAGGTCGTCACTATTGGTCCCTGCCGATTGATTTCATCATAATAACGGCTTCTGATCAGTTTTGTCGCTTCCTCAATACTTTCGTAGAAAGACTCGGAACGTGGACGTCTCAGATCCAAACAATCCATCACCGAATCAAGATCAGCAAACATCCGAACCCTTGCATTGGTATCATCTGTAGTACATGCGGTCCAGAAAAGATTAGATACATCATAGTAAAAGTCATGCACTGGTGTATCATCAGCCACCAACCAAGCTTTAAAAATCACCGCATCGCTGTTCAAATTGCTATTAGCCAGAAGGGTTACCTGGTAAGTCTCTCCCTCAACTGCATCCAATGCCATCACGGTCTCCGTATGGTTCACATCCAAACCTTGGACCAATTGACCATTCACATATATCAAGAACTGAGGATTGCTAATATCCCAACCTTCTTGATGACCAGTGCTGATCCTGAACCTGACCCTCCGATGATTCATACTGGCCGGTATGACGACCGCTGTTCTAAACCAACTGTATTCTCCACTAGACCTCGACCAGATTTCTCCTGCTTGATACGACGCCCAGTGACCATCATCATATGCCACTTCATAGGAGCCACCTTCTTTGCCTTCCCATCTTTTCAGAAGATTGATGGCTTGCTTCTCATGGTATTTAAGCTCTTTCAGATCTTTAATGATTCTATGATAACGCTCTAATCTAATATCCATCGGGTATTCTCACTCCCATATCTTTCAAACTTTCAACGCTTCGGTTACCAGATATTCGGTTTCCTCTCATATAATCAGCAAAGAAGCTAGATGGTCTATTACCAAAGAGCTTCCGGCTGGATTTTATGAAAAGGATGGTATAGACATTTAGTGTCTAATCTATGATTCCTTGTTTGTTTTTAATACTTCAAGAAGAAACAATATTGCCATCGCCTGACCATAAGGCATGGATCTAAGTTCTATATCTTTATAGAACTGTTTGTTTTCTCTTCCCATAGCTGTGCCATATGAGACTTGTTTGACAGTCCCTTCTTCCGTGATACAGTCAAGAATAGCAGGCAGTGCTTTAAGGGCTACTGCCTCATAGCTTTCATCAAGCAACCCCATTTTTACACTACGTAGAAGTCCATAAGCAATGCCACTCGTCGCACTGGCCTCAACATAGGAGGTCGGATCATCAAGCAATGTGTGCCACATACCATTATCGTTTTGAACCTTAGCAAGTGTCGCCGCCTGTGCCTTGACAGTCTCTACCAACATACGTCTGGATGGTGGCATACAATCGATGATGTCCAGTAACTCCGGTACTGCTGAAGTGATCCAGCTATTGCCTCTACCCCAAAGGGCTTCAACAAAATTATGATGGCCATTAAAGGTCCATCCATGATAGAACAGCCCAGTCTTCTTGTCCGTTAAGTACTTGATATGTAGGAGGAATTGATAAACCGCTTCATCTACATATGCCTGTATATCTAAAAGGTCACCCATCTTCGCTAAAAACAACACTGTCATAAAGAGGGTGTCATCCCATAATTCCTGATCGTTCAAGGTATCTGAGGTTATATGTTGGAAACCACCTTCCAGCGTTCTTGGAAAATCAGACATAATCCATGCAGCCCACTCCTTGCAGACCTCCATATAACCCTCATTACCTGTATGTTCTGCTAAAAAGGCCATTGCCAACATAGGTGCACATGTGTTGACATTCTTTGCCGGGAACCCTATCGCCATTTGACGGTCATAATACTCCGTCATCAGATCCAGATACTTTTGCTCTTTAGTCTCTTCAAAGAACCGCCAAAAACCATACATACCAACACCCTGAGTCCATTCCCAGAATTGGTACCTTCGAATATCGTCACCGGCCAAATTATTTTTTTTCATATTTTCAAGAAAGATATCATCTTCCTCGTATAGTACTGATTGAAACCCTTCAACCAATAAATTCAGGTTCTTTTCCACTTCTGTGCGTAGTTTCCCGTCCATTTTGTCCCTTTCAAGCGTGCAAGTGCTATGATTATTTATACAGTAAATGGGGGCAACAAGCGCTGCCCCCATTCCATAAGAGGATTTATTACTTCATTGGGTGTAATGTTATTCCTTATTCTGCAAGGTTTGCATCCCAGTATGCAGCTCTGTCTTCAAGAATTGTCTCAAGACCTGCATCAACAAGCTTTGCATACTCCACTTTTTGAAGTTCGTCAAACTCGTCTGCTGAGCAGCTAATCATCTTGTACACATACTCAATCGCCAAGTCTTGAACAATTGAGAAATACTTCGCTTCGGATTCAAGAATAACCGGTACAGCTGGGTATACGAACATGTTCTCGTTCTGTACATCATAAAGCATTTCGTACCAAGCCTGATCACGACCTTCATCCCATGCCATCCATGAAGATACCATAGCGTCTTTGTCTTCTACATAAGAGAAGTGTTGATTGATGATATTATAGTCAGCCATTGTTCCAGGGTAACCTTTTTCATTTCTCTCATCTTCTGTCAATGGTACAGGTACACCTGCTTCATTAACTGTATGTTCTGGTGAGAATTCAATGATCTGAGCAACTTCAGGGTCCGCCATCCAGTTCAAGTAAGTAAGCGCTGCGTCAGCTTTTTCTTCACTTGTCTTAGGTACCATGATATACATACCATAAAGTGGTTCTGTAGGGTTAATCACTGTACCTTGTGGTGTATCAAATGGGTTCACTGGTACGAAATTCGCTTCTGAATCTGTTGTATCCAATACTTGGAACAATTCGATTGGTCTTGTTGCATCGTCAAGAACAAATGCCGCATTACCAACAGATACATCTTGCTTGTACTGGTCAGTAGTTGTGTCTACAGCGAAGTCCGGTGAAATAAGGCCTTCGTTATAGAAACGGTTCATGACTTTAAGACCTTCAAGGCCACCATCAGCAAAGATTTTGAAGTTCTCTGAGTAAACGTAAGCATCTTTTCCGCTGATTTCACCAACATAGGAACCGATGAAGTTCAAGTAGAATTTCTCAGTATCAGCAGAGCCACCCATCGCCCATGGCACAAGATTGTCCACGTTGCCAGGGTTTTGTTCTTTAATAGCAAGCAACGCATCTTCAAGTTCTACTTTGTTCGTTGGTACATCTAGACCGATAGCATCCAACCAGTCTTTACGGATGTATGCAACGTGTCTTGGGGATTGATATCCTCTACGCTTCATAATGGCATATTGAGCGCCATCAACTTTACCCATAACTTGAATGTCACCAATCAATTCATTGATTGTTCCACCGTTAGTCTCAAGTGCGGATGTAAGGTCTGTAAGACCACCTTTAGCTGCATAGTCACCGAAAAGTTGTTGTGAATACGTGAATACGATATCTGGTGCATTACCACCTGCCATCATAACGTTCACTTTGTCGTCAGAACCTGATCTAGGCACTGTAACATAACTTACTTCGATGTTGTAAAGCTCCAACATCTGTTCTTTAATATAATCTGTCAGTGTGTTGTCTTCATTGGTTGTACCTGGTGCAGCATTACCTCTGTCCCAGATCATAACGGACAATTCAACTGGTTTTTCACTCTTAGTACTCTCACCAGACGTACTGCTTCCAGTATCACTTGACCCCGTGTCACTGCTTGTATCGCCACCGGATGTACCACACCCTGCAATAAACATTACAAGCATCATTAACATACTCAACAATTTTAAGCTACTTCTTTTCATTCCAACTCCTACCTTTCATCAAATAATCGTTGTCTGTAAAACCCTATCCTCAAAAGCTTCTACAGCTATATACAAAACACAGTTGCCTGTGTGATGTAGCATTCTAACCCTTAACAGCTCCAAGCATGATACCCTTCTTAAAGTACTTCTGGATGAACGGATAAGCAATCATCATCGGCGTCATGGATACAACAATACTCGCCGCTTTGATATTCTCAGCAACCAACTGAGTTGTTTCACCATCTTGTTGTGAAATCTTGATGGAGTCTATCATTTGTTTCAATGTCATCTGTACAGTAAACAGACTGGACTTATTAACATAGTAAAGAACGTCACTGATGCCATTCCAACGTGATACCGCATAGAACAAACTAAGCGTCGCAATCGCTGGTACAGACAACGGAATCGCAATAACAAAGAGCGCTTTCCATTGTGAACAGCCATCTATATAAGCCGCTTCATACAAGGACTTGTCAATACTCATAAAGAAGGATCTAAGAATAATCAGGTTGTATGCACTTAGTGCATTCGGCAGAACCAAAGCCCACACCGTGTCAATCAACCCAAGAGATTTGACGTTCAAATAATTAGGAATAATCCCTGGGTCAAAGTACATTGTCAGCACAAATAACGTCATGACAATTGGCGCACCTTTTAGACCCTTTTTGGACAATGGGTATGCTGCCAGTATGGTCATCGCCATAGCAAGCCCAGTCGTTCCAACCATCAAGATAATTGAATATAAGAAGGATTTAACAAAGTTAACATTACTAAACACCCTTCTATAAGCATCCATTGTTAACTCTACTGGGTAAAATAATACCTGCCCAGATATAATCGCACCTTTTGAACTCATTGATACGGAGACAACACGTGCTATTGGCAGCATTGCCATAACCATGATGACAATAAATATGGTACCTGTCACCACTTGAAATATTGTGCCCGGTTTCAGTCTTTTCGTCTGTTCCATTAGATAATGCCATCCTCTCCGAATTTTTTAGCCATATAGTTGACCACAAAGATGAGTGTTACACCAATGACGGATTGGAATAAACCAACCGCTGCTGCGAAGTCAAAACGTCCCGATTGAAGACCAACTGAGAATACGTAAGTACTGATAACGCTGGATACATCCTTGACCAAGACATTCCCCATCATATAAGGTCTGTCAAAACTGATGGCAATCACTTTCGCCAAACTCATAATCAACATCATCGTGATTGTCCCTCTGATCTGAGGAATCGTCACGTACCAAATTCTCTTGAATCGTCCAGCACCGTCAATATAAGCCGCTTCGTTCAAGCTGGCATCTGCGCTTGTAAGTGCCGCGTAATAAATAATCAATCCGTAACCGGCACTTTGCCAAATACCGGAAATCCAGTAAACAATTCTCCAGCTAACAGGATTACCCAGTAGATCCAACTTCTCACCACCAAACATGGTGATAATGGTATTAAGCATTCCCGTTCCTGAAAGTAACTGCTGTACTATACCGGCGATGATAACCCACGAGAAGAAGTAAGGTAAGTACAAAATCAACTGAGTTGATTTCTTAATGGACTTACTGGTCAACTCATTCAAGAAAATAGCTAAGATAATCGGCACCGGGAAACCAAGTATGATATCCCCTAGGTTCAGTACCAATGTGTTCTTTACCGCAAGCCAGAATTCCGCTGACCCAAATGCTTCAGTAAAGTTGACAAAACCTATCCATTCACTTTCCCATAGCCCAACAAAGATATTGTAGTCCTTGAATGCTACCAAGACCCCTAACATCGGTTTGTACTTGAACAATACCAAATACAAAATCGGTAATACCAGCATCATATAAAGCTGATAGTTATTCTTAAGATAATTACTGTTCTTTACTTTTTTTGCGGTTTTCATTGCCGCAAGTTCTGTCTTGGCCATTCTGATCCTCCTCAAACACTTGACTGCCGACTCAATCGCCTCATTTAGTAAAGACGATTAACTTATTGATAGTATAGCAACGCCAATTGTCTATATCTACGCATTATTTGCATATACCGACAATTCTATTAGCATATTATGCGTTCAGTGAGCGTTTTCTGCATTTACATCCTAGATACTTCAAACAATACCGCCTAATATTTCGTTATTTTTTTGACATTTCATACACAAAAAGAGGTTATCCAAGCCGTTGACCCAGATAACCTCATCCTAATTCTGCATTTTATGATATATATAACCAACACATCCAGAGCATCTACGCATTTTTTATCATTATTGCCCTACAAATTCTCCACAGCAGCCTTTTCAACTTTAAGACCCGCTTTATATCTTGTCATATACGCTTCAAACCCTGCAACATCCTCTGGGTCCGGCAACATGGTCTTAACTTCCATATCCGCGAACACATGGTCACTTAAGTAGGCGCCAAGTTCTTCACTTTTGCCCTTCTTCTTCATATAAGCTGCAAGAAGCGCCATACCCCAAGCACCACCTTCACCAGCAGTTGCCATGACCGATACCGGCACATTCACTGCTGCTGCCATGTAGCGTTGTCCAACACCTTCTGTTTTGAACAGACCACCATGCCCAAGCATTTCATCCAGTTGTACACCTTCATCCTTCATTAGGATATCCATGCCTATCTTTAGGGCACCTAGAGCCGAGTATAGATTCGACCGCATGAAATTCGCCAGGGTTAAGGCTGTCTCCGGCTTACGAACCACCATAGGACGCCCTTCTTCAAAATGAGTGATATGCTCTCCCGAAAGATATCCATAGCTCATGATGCCATCGCAATCCACTGCCCCTTCCAAAGATTTTGTATACAAGGTTTCAAACAACTTAGTTGTATCAAATTCCGCCCCCAGAGCTTTAGCCGCTTCTCCGAATAAGCCAACCCAAGCATTCAAATCAGAAGTACAGTTATTGGAATGGGCCATAGCAACCAGGTCACCAGCAGGTGTCGTCACCTGATCTATCTCAGGATGTACTTCATTCAGATCTTTCTCAAGGACCACCATAGCAAAAACAGACGTTCCTGCCGAAACATTTCCCGTTCTTCTAGCCACACTATTGGTTGCTACCATCCCTGTGCCTGCATCACCTTCTGCCGGACAGAAAGGAACACCAGCCTTTAAGACACCACTTGGATCAAGTAGTTTTGCACCTTTTTCTGTCAATAGTCCTGCTTCCTGACCTGCAACAAGTACTTCAGGTAATATTTCTTCTAATTGCCATCCATAACCTTCACCAAGGACGACCTCATCGAACTGGGCCATCATCTTCTTATTAAAGCCATGAGTGGTCAAATCAATCGGAAACATACCCGAAGCCTCACCAACACCAAGTTTCTTTTCGCCCGTCAGCTGCCAATGTACATACCCAGCCAAGGTAGTCAAGAACTCCACATCTTTAACATGTTCTTCACCATTTAGTACCGCTTGATAAAGATGGGCTATGCTCCATCTTTGTGGAATCGGGTATTCAAAAAGTTTGGTCAGCGCTTCCGAAGCTTGCCCTTGTAAGTTGTTTCTCCATGTTCTAAAAGGTACCAACAATTGGTCCTCTTGATTAAAAGCCATATAACCATGCATCATGGCACTGAAACCAATACCACCAACCAAAGAAAGCCGCACGCCATAATCAGCTTCTACCATTGCAGCCATCTCTGCATAAGCCGCTTGAATGCCTTGCCATATTTCATCAACACTATACGTCCATATACCATCAACAAGGCTGTTGGTCCACTCATGACCACCTGAAGCAATGGTTTCATGAGCACCATCAATCAGCACAGCCTTTATTCTTGTTGATCCAAGCTCTATTCCCAGATACGTTTCCCCTGATTCAAGGGCTTTCACCACTTTCTTTACATCTCTGCTCATCACTATCTCCTTCTCCTATGTGAATTCCATATTACGTACCATATTATTTCTACACTAATTTGTCTTACATTATAATATATTTGTCCGTACAATTCAACCACCATATACACCAACACCCCAACAATTATGTTGGGGTGTTGGTATCAGATATTTTGGACAATTGCCCTGGCAATTATCTCCCGTTAAGGAGGCTAATCCTATTTCGCTTTTGACTTGGAGTAAACATCAAAGGCTACAGCACCTAACAAAACAAATCCTTTGATTGCCTGCTGCCAGTCAATGGACACGCCCATAATGGACATACCATTATTAAGAACACCCATCAGCAAACCACCGACAATAGCGCCGACGACTGTACCTACACCACCTGTCGTTGATGCACCACCGATGAAACAGGAAGCAATGGCATCCAGCTCAAAGTTAACCCCAGCCTTAGGTGTTGCCGAGTTCAAACGGCCAGTGAATATAATTCCCGCAAAAGCAGCAAGAACGCTCATATTCACATAGACCCAAAACATAACCATCTTGGTATTAACACCTGAAAGTTTTGCCGCTTTGGCGTTACCACCAAAAGCGTAGATATGACGACCAGGAATGGTTTTCATTGTAACGAAAGAATAGACCGCAACAAGAACCACTACAATGACCAGCACCATAGGAATACCCCTGTAAGAAGCTAATGCCAGTGTGAATGCATTAATCACTACGATAATCAATGTGGCTTGAACGGCGAAGGCCCCGAAGGATGTCACTTCAAATCCGTACTTTCGCTTATTGGTCCTTTTTCTCATTTCAAAATAAACATAGGCAACAGAAGATAATATTCCAAGAACAATCGCCAATATGTTCATATTTGTACCACCGAAAATATCCGGAATGAACCCTGCCGCCATGAAGGAATAACTATCAGGCATAGGTGCAATAGAAGTACCTCGAAGCGTTACCAATGTCAAACCCCTAAAGATAAGCATTCCTGCCAAAGTTGCAATAAAGGCCGGAACACCAACAAAGGCAATCCAAAAACCTTGCCAAAAACCAATCAGAAGGCCTATACCAAGTGATATCAATATTGCCCAGAAGACTGGCATCTTCATGTTAACAACTAACACAGCTGATATGGCACCAACAAAACCCGCTACCGATCCTACCGACAAGTCGATGTTACCGCCTGTGAGAATACAGAGCAACATCCCCGTAGCAAGGATTAGGATATATGAGTTCTGCATAATCAGATTGGATATGTTCAGGGGCTTTAGCAAAACGCCCCCCGTCAAAATCTCAAAGAGTATGATAACTATGGCCAGTGCTATGACCATAACGTATTGGCGCATGTTGTTACGAAACGCCATACCAAATGAATTTTTCATAATGGATCCTCCTAATGGCTTTGCATGATACACTGCATGATGTTTTCCTGTGATGCTTCTTTCGCACCAAGTTCTCCAACAATTCTACCTTCATTCATAACGTAGATTCGGTCACACATGCCAAGGATCTCAGGAAGTTCCGATGATATCATAATGATGGTCTTCCCATTCTCAGCGAGTTCGTTGATAACCGTGTATATCTCATATTTGGCACCTACGTCGATACCTCTGGTAGGTTCGTCCAGTATCAGCACATCCGGATCTGAAAAGATCCACTTACTGAAAACAACTTTTTGTTGATTACCACCGGACAGGTTACCGGTCTTTTGAAGAATACTTGAAGATTTGATACGCAGTTTCTTCCTGTACTCTTCACCAATCTTGACTTCTTCATTATCATGAACCACCAGATTCTTGCTAATGCGTCCCAAGGAAGCCAAGGTTATGTTTCTCTTTATGTCATCACCGAGAATCAGCCCAGCCGATTTTCTGTCCTCTGTTGTATAGGCGATGCCCTCATTGATGGCATCTTTTACTGTATTCAATTTAATTTCTCTGCCATCTTTTATGACCGTCCCGGATATCTTCTTGCCATAGGTCTTGCCGAAGACACTCATAGCAAACTCCGTTCTACCAGCCCCCATTAGACCGGCAATGCCAACCACTTCACCTTTTCTCGTATTGATATTGATGTCTTTCAACTTATGTTTTGTTTCGTCCTTAGGGTCATAGACATTCCACTCTTTGACTTCAAAGCAGATTTCCCCAACATCATGAGTACGTTTTGGGAAACGATCAGTAAGTTCACGCCCGACCATTCCTTTGATGATTCTATCCTCAGTAATCTCATCGACACCTTTTACTAAGGTTTCAATCGTTTGACCATCACGAACCACTGTAATCTCATCGGATACTTTTGTCACTTCATTCAATTTGTGAGAAATAATGATACTTGTAATACCATGTTCCTCTTTAAGTTCCAATAACAAATCCAGCAGGTGATCCGAATCATCATCGTTAAGTGCTGCTGTTGGTTCGTCCAAAATCAATATCTTAACATCTTTAGCTAGTGCTTTAACAATCTCTACGAGTTGTTGTTTACCCATACCCAACTCTCTGACACGGGTATCTATATGTTCATCCAGACCGACTTTTTTCATCATCTCAGTGGTCTTCGTTCTGGTTTTATCCCAGTCAATGACCGGTCCGCGTCCCACCTGCTCGTTACCGAGAAAGACATTCTCTGCGATGGACAGTGTTGGAATCAAGGCCAGTTCCTGATGTATGATGGCGATGCCTTTCGCTTCACTTTCTTTAATATTCTTAAATTCGCATACATCACCTTCAACGACAATATCGCCACTGTATGTACCATGAGGGTAAACGCCACTTAGTACATTCATCAAGGTTGACTTACCTGCCCCATTCTCCCCAACCAACGCGTGAATCTGTCTCGGTTTCACTTTCAGATTGACATTGTCCAGTGCTTTGACACCTGGAAATTCTTTTACTATATTTCTCATTTCAAGAACATATTGTTCCATGACGACGCTCCTTCTTTGCTCAGACTTCTTAATATTATAGACGGCGGTCCAATACTTCGAAGCTTCGGACAAAGAGTTCCACACTCCTCGACCTACAAGTTGTTACTGAAAACATCGGTCAGCAGTAAACTGCTGACCGATGTTCCATACATAAAGGAAGGTTTCTTTCACCTACTCACATAGGTGAGATATTATTACTTGATATCGTCTTCACTAAGATATCCGGAATCCATAACAAGTTCCTGGTAATTCTCAGCTGTGACTGTATAAGGTATAAGCAAATATGATGGAACAATCTTCACATTGTTGTCATAGGTACTTGTGTCATTGATTTCTGGTTCGTTGCCTGCAAGAACAGCATCACACATATCCGCCGCAACTTTTGCAAGATCACGTGTATCTTTAAGGATTGTTGAATATTGATCACCAGTGATGATCATCTTAATTGAAGCTGCTTCTGCATCTTGACCTGTGATAACTGGCAGTGTATCACCTTCATAACCGAAGGACTTACACGCTGAATGGATACCTCGTGAAAGGCCATCATATGGAGATAGAACTCCATGCAGTGTCTCGCCACCAGTATAATTCGCTGCAAGAATCGCATCCATACGCCCTTGGGCTACAGCACCATCCCAACGAAGTGTACCTACTTCTTCTTGAGTTACCTGACCGGATCTTACAACAATTTGACCTGATTCAATCAAAGGTCTAAGGACATCCATAGCGCCTTCAAAGAAGTAGAAAGAGTTCGTATCATCAGGGGAACCTGCAAAAAGCTCAACGTTCCAAGGTCCATCACCTTTAAGTTTCTGAAGACCATCTACAAGAGATTCTGCCTGAAGCTTACCAACGCCTCTGTTATCGAATGTGGCATAGTAGCTTACTGCATCAGTGTTGACAAGAAGTCTGTCATAAGAGATGACTTTCACACCATCTTTAGCCGCTTTATCAAGCGTGTCAGAGAGTGTTGATCCATCAATTGCTGCAACGACAAGAACTTTTGCACCTTTGGTAATCATGTTTTCAATCTGAGATTTCTGTGTCGGGATATCATCCTCTGCGTACTGAAGGTCAACTGTATAACCTCTTTCCTCAAGGATACCCTTCATGGCAGCGCCATCTTTGATCCAACGTTCGGAAGACTGTGTCGGCATTGAGATTCCGATATAGTTGTCATCACCACCTGCACAGGCAGATAACAGTGACAATACCATCGTCATTACCAGGAACAATGCAACCAATTTTTTCATGATTTGTTTCCTCCTTCAAATATCCAATTTTCTACTTTGATTTCCTGACGGAAATCTTTCACCCTAGCCGAAAAACGAAATTATTACGTATCTGATCGTTTTTACTTTCGTTTATGTTCGACTTGCCTTTATATTAGCACTCAAAAAGCAAACTGTCAACAAAATAACCATAGATTCGTTAACTTTTTGTCCGTACAAGTTGTCATTTTGTCGGTTTTATTGTATTATATAGAGGTATTTTCATTCATTCACACTAACACGCACATCAGAGATACACCAAACAAACAGACACATTCGAACAACTTTTTAATCTTTTTGTAATCTTAGTTGCCGATTAATGTACGATTCATCGTTTATAATGGGGTAGACCCATTATGACCCATATAGATTAGGACCATATTATGTTTGCAGCTGAAAGAATAAGAATCATCAAAAATCATCTAAAAAAAGAACAAAAAGTATCGACCGCTAAACTCAGCGAATTGTTGGATGTATCGGAAGTAACCATTCGTCGTGATCTCGAGAAGTTGGAATCCGAAGGTTTTCTTGAAAGAATTCACGGTGGTGCTATTATGACCGACTACGAAGAAGAGACATTCGCCCCACAGGACGACATAGATATCCTATATGCCGATCAGCGTCGGGAGATTGCAGAGACTGCCTTCTATTTAGTCGAGGATGGTGATACGCTGATGTTGACCGAAGGGTTAACCAATCTGCAGATTGCAAAAAAACTGCGCACAAAAAACAACCTGACCATTCTCACCAACGATCTACGCATTGCGTCAGAGTTCACAGATTCCGCCACCAACAAACTTATTGTTCTTGGCGGAGACTTGGATGGATGGGGCACCTATGGCCAAATGGTTTTGGATGCTATCAGCAACTTCCACTTCAACCACCTTTTTGCTGAAGTTGACGGTATTAGTCCTCAAACAGGGTTAACCGTCTCAACCATCAACAAAGCCTCATTAATCCGTAAGGCCATGGTTTTATCAGAAGATGTTGCTGTTATTTGTCTATCAAAAAATTTCGGACAGAACGCCTTATACCGAGTAGTTGATATACACAGCGTAAGAAAAATCATCACAGATTCCATGCTAGAAGACCGTTACAAACAATTTGTTTATACCGAAAATATCCCTCTTTATACATCCATCAATCTGTACGAAGCATGATAAAGGAGATTAGAACGTGTCGAATCATCCCTTGCTCCAATTGAGAAATATTCAATTGAACATTGAGAACTTTGCCTTATGTGATATTCAACTTGAAATATACCCCGGCGAGATTCACGCCATTATGGGTGAGAACGGCTCCGGTAAAAGCCTGTTGATGGAGATCATCAGCGGTGAGATGATGGCAGATACCGGCGCCATCTATTACGATGGTCATTTATATAACCCTACAACTTACATAGATGTGGCCAAACAGGACTGTCTTTATATTAGGCAAGACGCTCAACTTCTAGAGAACCTTACAATTGCTGAGAATCTATTTTTTAGCAACATGCCCGCAAAAGGTCATCTATTTAAGCGCATCGATTATGATTTACTTAACCACATGTATAAAGAACTGATTGATCAGTTGGAACTACCTTTGACAGACAACGACACAGTCTCTTCAATCGGCTATGCTCAGAAGCAAATCATCGAATTCTGTAAAGCTTATATCTCTGATGCCCCAGTGATCATCCTTGATGAACCTTCTGCCTCCTTGACCCTTCACGAGACTCAGTTGCTCTACAATATTGTCGACAGCATTAGGGCTAAAGGTGCAGCAATCTTCTATATCAGCCACAATATAGATGAGGTCATGACCATTGCTGACCGAATCTCAGTGCTTAGAAAAGGAGCCGTCATTGGGACTGTCAACACTTCCGAGACCACTGAACAGGAGATTATTCGCCTCTTAAGCATCGATCACCTTAGTGATCGTTACCCTAAAATCCACACTAAGATAGGTCGACCGATTATGACCGTTAACGACCTGTCCTATGAAGACAAACTAAGAGATATCAACTTCACATTACATGAGGGTGAGATCCTTGGCATTACAGGTCTGGCCGGTTCCGGAAGGTCATTGCTTGCAAGTTGTCTTTTCGGTGATGCCACCTATGATGGCACCATACTCATTGATGGCAAACCACTGAAAATCAACTCACCAAGAGCAGCTATCAAGAATGGCATTGCTCTTATGCCGGAAGATCGAATGACCGACTCGGTTATTTCCTATATGAATACAGATGAGAATGTTGCCCTTCCTTCATTGAAGCGATTTTCAAATCGAAATATTATTGACAGCAACTATTTGAAACAGTCCACAACCGAGTATATAAAACGCATCAACATTCCTGGTGGTCAAACCAGAGACATCACCACTTATAGTGGCAGTAGTCTACAGAAAGCAATTTTTGCCAAATGGATTATGAGTCGCGCCAAGATTTTTGTCTTAGATGAACCCAATAAAGGAGTGGATATACCAAGTAAAATCGATACCTATAACTTCATCAACGACTTAGTTAGCAAAAAAGCTGGTGTTCTATTCATTTCTTCTGATATAGAGGAGATCTTCGGCATCTGTGATCGTGTCGCAGTACTGTCTGATAACACATTTACCTATATAGGTTCTGTCAAGAATACAAGTGTGGAGGATATCGTTAGGTATGCTACTTCCGATCCAAAGATATCCTAATTCTTTAATCACCACGTTCATCATTATAATCTCGTAGTGGTCAATCGACTGATAACTCTATTATAAAACCATCAAAGGCAGGCAGTTAAGGAATCACTTAACTGTCTGCCTTCTATAATTTCCAAATCCTTTTGTATGCCACCGAACCAATCCATTGATTGTCAGTTGATCACCCTAGTTGATCGGTTATGCTTCTTCATCACCTGTCGAATTGTAACCATTCATAAGATAATCATATGCCACAGTACCTAGAAGACTGGCATAATCTGTATCAGCCTCTTCCTCTTCCCTAGCTTCTTCAAGCCTTTCTAACATCTCTGCAAGTAAGTCTGTCTCATCGGTATCTTCTGTCGAACTTTCACCTGTACCACTTGGTGGTGGGCCCGCCGGTGGTGGACCCATTGGCGGCATATCTCCACTCGCCATTGCTGATAGGTCATCCACTGTGGATGTCAATTCAGAAGCTCTGTCAGTCATATCAGTGATAAAACTTGTCAACTCTTCATCGGACCATCCCTCAAAATCCAGTTCAGGCGCATCATCCGGCTTGTACTGATCAAGGGTAGAAGCCAAGCTTTCTGCTGTTGACAACAGTTCTTCATCCTCCATTTCAGACAAAGTTGTAGACAACTCATCATCACTCAGGTCAGCTAGGCCCAAATTGGATATGGTCGTGTTCAGCGCATCGGATTCTTCCTCAAGGGATGATGTATCCAATTGCCTCATCTGCATCATCCTACCTGCCATCTGCATGCCTTCACTACTGATAGACAATTCATCTGTTCCCATTGAAGATGTTTCGCCGTAAGCTGATTGACTTTGAATCCCAACTTGACTGAAATTAACAGCCCCAAGACTAGCGACTTGACTTTGCCATTGGTAATTCGTATTGATTGATTGCATTGTTCGTCTCCTTTCCGGCAGGTCTTACAATGACCTACTCAGATTATATTTCGATTTCTAACCTTAAAGCAGACTTAAAAAACGAAAATATAAATCTATTAAATTCACACCGCTCATCATCATTCAACTATTGTCCTACCATTGCCAATGAAGCGACCAAGCTATCTTCGTCAATCCGTAGACTATAACCTGCGTTCCTTATGGTTTCTATTGTCAATGTTTCTGTTATACCTCTTAGTTTTTTTCTTAGATTCGACATATGGACTTGAATCAAATTCTCGTTTAAATCTTCCACATTGGCCCACATTCTCTCTTCAATCATAACCTTAGGCAGGACTTGATGACGATTAATAACAAGAAGTTCCAACAATTCCACTTCTCTTTTTGTTAATACTTCTTCTCCCTGAGCGCTCCGTACAATTCTCATCTCCGGCAAGAATTCTATATCGCCCAGGCGATAATATGGCGCAGGTTTTCCACACCGTCTCAACACAACTTTCAGCCTCAAAATAAGCATTTCTGACTGAAAAGGACTGGCAAGAAAGTCATCAGCACCTTTTTGGAAGTAAGCTTCCATCTGTTTACCATTCAGCTGATGACCAAAAACAAGTACCGGTGTTTGAATACCGCTTTTTCTAATATTGCCTAACAAACGCTTACCAAGATCCGCCTTGAAATCAGCACTCAGCAATAGACATTGGTATAAGTTGCCTTTTGCCAAGTCAGCTCCTGACTGAGGCGTATAGGCGATATCCACCAGATACCCTTCCTGCTTCAACAAATATTTGATTCTTCTTGCTTCATTTTTTTCCTCTTCGATCAACAAAATACGCATATGTCACCTCTTGGACTTTCATTCTCATTCTATTGAAGATACTTCTTCTGATTCACTGTCGGTTATTTTCATGAGTCTTGCTAATTTCCTACCTTGTTCACTAATGGTCAGTTCTGCGCTTTTACCAAATGGATCTCCTGTACTTTCATTTGAATCCTTTTGATTACTGTAACGGCTTGTGCTAGATACAGAATTAACCGGGCTAATCTGATAATTCCATTGAGATGTTGAAATCTGCATAGACCAATCCCCTTTCTCAAAGACCTTTATACAAAAGAAATTCTATAACCCCAACAAATCTTAATATCATACCAGTGTTATACTTAAAATGCCGTCCATTGTTTCACTTATCTATATAAACCATCTTAAGGTTCGAATCTACCAGTTACTTCACAGATATATGAACAAACTATGAACAAGTGTGAAGATGAAAACAAAAAAGAAGTCGCTTAAGCGACTTCTCAGTAAAGTTTATACCAACTTCTTATAAATATTATAGGTTTCTTGGTCATAACAGACCAGCAACACCTTGTCTAAGTGGCTGTTGCGGCGGCAGTAATTCTTAATCGTCTTAGTGGCGATATAAGCCGCTTCTTTAAGAGGATAGCCATAAACACCTGTACTGATTGACGGAAATGCAATGCTCTTAATCGGGTGCTCATGACAGTAGGCTCTCACATCATCCTTAGTTTCTTTTCTATATGGCACTTTCTTATGATCATCCAAATGCCCTATATAACGATCAAGAATATCTAAACATTGTTGCTCATATATATGTCTATAATCTCCAGTAATATCCAAGGCGGATTGATAAGCATCTGCAAGTAAGTCAGCCTCAAAATACATACCACCTGCGTATCTTGGTCCAACAGCATGAATAATCCACGGAACGCCTTTGTCTTCCATATCATAGGACTTTGTCAACTTTGCTTTGCCCGTTGAACAGCCACCTATCGCTTGACACTCCTCCAGCAAGGATTTACCACATGCATTATGTACCGCACCGTCAACACCACCGCCACCTCGCAATCCCTGATTGGCAGCAGTCACAATTACATCAACTTCCTGGTCGATAATATTACCTTTAACCACTTCAAATTTAATCATCTTAGGTCTTCCCCATTCTTTATTGAGGCCTTTTCCTCTAATCTATTTTTGATTGTACAAAAATTGCTCATCATTGCCACTTATCAATAACCGGCAACAATCTCTAGCTGTTCTAATATCATCGTCACGCCTGTTGCCCAATTAGGGTCTTCCGCATATTTTTGGTTAATCCATACAACCGGATCTTCATCTTCAGGTCTGCCTTCACTGGCATTTAAAACAGTCACCGCAGCAATAGATGCGCTATCTTCCAAATCCGTATTATAGGTTTCCCAACTTCCATAGACATTAAACGGATTGTTAATCATCTGATCTGCGTACTCATGATCTATTGGGACAAAACTTTGCTCCTGTCCTGTAATGGCGAACATTAGAAGTGGATTGATATCATATACTTCAGCCACTGTTAGTACTGTAGAGAAGTGAGGTTCCTCACCAAGTAATCGTTCATTTCGTTGCAACCAGATCTTAAGAGCTTCTTCATCAATCCCCTTATACTGGAGGTAGTCAGGTAGTACAGATACTTCCTGAACCACCATCTTAGTGTCATCAATCACATCCGCAGACAAAGGTATGAACGACTCTGATGAAGGTGCAATGGTGGTTGACTGAAATGCTGTTTCTTCCTCAGCCTCACCACTAAATATATAGGTCAATAACCATGCAATCAATAAGATGGATGCAACAATAACCAAGGAACTCATTATCAGACGTGTCCAACCGACAGCATCTACAAGCTCTTTCAGGCGACTGTTATTTGTTTCCATGACGTTGTCATTATGATCAAAATAAGGTTCCGGTTCACGTTCAACTTTATATACCGGACGATTATCCTCGGCCTTGACATTCTCATCTTGAGCCCTTAGGGCAACTTGATCATCACCGAATTGAACGGATGTCCTCTCTGATGATGGGCTTTCAAGGACTGTCTCAAATTCAGCACTATCAACCACAGCCATGTAGTCTTCAAGATCATCTGAATCAACAGTGACTTTTGTAGTATCTTTGCCATGAACGCCATCTTTTCTCATGGCTTCTTCATATGCCAGGTTTACCTCTCCTGCCACAAAAAGCTCTGGTAAAGATGAATCCTCCTCGTCTACTGGGTTATACGATTTCGCTTCTTCATACCCACTCAATAAGGTGTCCGATTCACCAACAGTTGCCCCCGAGTTCTGATCAACAGGCATCTGAACAGATACCGCCATCGACAAAGCTTCTTCACCTAATTCCGCTTTTACCGCTTCTGTTATATCATATAATTGATGTCTGTAAACGGTATCCGGCTGTTGATGATTAATCCAACTTATCAAATTATCAAAAAACTGTTCTTCGTTCATTTCAAGCAAAATGCACGTTGTCATGATATCATAAGCCATGATATCGAACTCTTCCTTAAGAGCTGTCTTTCTGATCAATTCACCTTTAATACGTCGCTGTTCTTCTCTACTGAACTCAGTGATATGCGCATCTAGAATCTTATGAACAGCATCAGCAAAAACCCCTGCACGATAAACTGAATCTGAATCTGGATACTTCTTAGCAATATAACGCTTAATCCGTTCAACGGTTCCGTTGACAATAATCTCTTTATTTTTTAAATTGTCAATTACATGTTCCATAAAATTCCCTCAGACATCATCTCTTCATATTAAGAAGTTATAACACCTCATCACCTTGCTCAATCGCTTTTTCTTCCCTGCGACCCCTAATTTCGACGAGAATGATGGACAGAATCAACCATACCAGTAATAGTCCAAAGGCAATATACACACCTTTTTCTAATTGCACATCATATATGTAATGACTGCCCTCATAAGTAATACCATTATGAACAATAGAAAGTTGCCCACTCTCCTGATTCTGTTTAAAATAATCCTTGGCGTTTATGATGAACATATTCAGCCACGTCACCTTCATCGCCATAAGGTTCAGTCCTATTATGACAGCATTTAGCACCCCGAAGTTCCGAATAACACCGTACCACCTTAGGGATTTAGTCGCCAATACCAAGACCGTTCCAATAAAGGACGTTATCACTACCAATAACATTGCCAGCATATAATACTTCTGGATGACACTGACCAAAGAGGTCTTTAATGATCCATCAAGCGCTGTCACATATTCATAGCCTGCTGCATACTTCCTAGCGAACCTGTATATATCCCAACCTGACAAACTCATAACAGATACATCATTCGTCATTGGTTCATCCAAACCATGACCAACAACCTCGCTGTTAATGAACTTGACACTGTCAGCATTTTGTACAATACCAACATAAGCTGCTGTACCACCAATATCAAACCAACTCAAAAAGACGCTTATAGAAAAGAGCATCATAACCCCAGCTAAAGACATACGAAGAATCACAACCATGCGCTCGCCGGCATTCTTGTTTTTCCTCTTGGCACCTTGGCCCTCACGATTCTTAACAGGTCTGTTCTTGGAATTATGTGGATGTTGTTTGACTGATCCAGTTGAGGTCTTAGACTGAGTGGCAACACTTACAGCACCACCCTCTTCAGAAAAAATCGTCTTCAATACAGTATCCATATCCTCAGATTGCGTCATCACGTAACCACAATGCTCGCAAGGCTGATCTTTTTTTTTCATCTCATTACCACATTCCCTGCAGTTCATCCCCTACACCATCCCACTTTTCCACTTTTGTCAAACACCATTATAGCATATGTCAATGATGCACGAAAGAATAATAGACTCAAAAAGACCGGCAACGCTTATTTCCAGCATTACCGGCCCATTTCTATTCTTACTATTTATCTGGTTTCCAGCAAACGACTTACTTCATCTTGACGTTTGTTCAAGTCCTTTTGCATTGCAAGGGCTTCATCAATATCATAATGAACATATTCACCGTTCTTAAACGCAACCACTCGGTTAGATTCACCTTCACACAACAAGTCAACTGCCATAGCGCCCATCATGGATGCATGCATACGGTCAACTGCAGTAGGCGTTCCACCACGTTGAAGATGTCCTAGAATAGATGCTCTAGATTCAATACCAGTTCTTTCTTCTATTGTCTTAGCAAGCTCAGCTGAGCCCCCTACACCTTCTGAAACGATAATCAGGTTGTGACGTTTGCCTTTTTCTCTGTTCTCTTTTATGCGCTCAACGAGTTCATCAACACCGATATTCTCACGTTCCGGCAAGAAGATGTATTCAGCCCCATTGACAATACCGCACCACAGCGCAATATATCCGGCGTCTCTACCCATAACTTCTACAATAGAACAACGTTCATGAGAAGTCGATGTATCTCTGATCTTATCAATCGCTTCCATGGCTGTATTCACTGCCGTATCAAAACCGATTGTGTAATCTGTACACGGAATATCCAAGTCAATTGTTCCAGGAATTCCGATCGTGTTAATTCCAAGGTGTGCCAACTTCTCAGCACCCATGAATGAGCCATCGCCTCCGATAACGACCAATCCGTCGATTCCGAAGATTTTACACATATCCGCACCACGCTGCTGGCCCTCTTTGGTCTTGAATTCAAGACATCTTGCTGTATACAGCATCGTACCACCTTTTTGAATGGTATCAGAAACACTCTTGGAATCCATCTCAAAGATATCACCGTTAATCAGACCTTGATAACCTTTGCGGATTCCCATTACTTTTTTACCTCTGGCAAGAGCTGTTCTGACAACCGCTCTAGTCGCTGCATTCATACCAGGTGCATCACCGCCACTAGTAAGAACACCAATGGTTTTGATTTCTTTAGCCATTCTAAATTCCTCCATATACATTGACACTCAACTGAATTCACCGGTTGTAAATTCACTATCATTAAACAGAACCATTATTTGGTTCGCACACACACTCGCACATCGTTCATTTTATAACAATTGACCTAGAATTTCAACAGTGAATTGACCACTTTCACGTTGTCCTCACCAAGAATTTCACGCATTTTGTAAAGGCTTTCATCATTCAGCGTCATATTATAAGCACTGCCAAAATCATTTTTCCTGCGGCTGTCTTTAAGGTAAGCCACAACCCCGACCTTACCCGGACTGGCTTTAATCAACGATGAGATTGGTTTAATGGTCTCTTTATAGACATCCATATCATCGAATTGGAGCCAGAGAGTCTGAGCTGTCATGTCACTAAGGCGTTTGATCTCACGGCATATTATTTTACCGTTCTGTTCTTCTTGGGTGGACACTCGGCCTTTGATCAAAATAATTTCATCTTCATTCAAATAATACCGACTCTTTTCATAATCTTTTGGAAAGACCACAATCTCAACAACACCAAATAAGTCTTCTACACTAAGAAAAGCCATTGTCTGATTCGTTCGCGTTGTTTTAACCGTTTTCTGGCTGATGATGCCGCCATACCTGACTTCCTGACCATCAAAGACCTTAAAGCTGCCATCCTCTAGTGGGACAAAGTCAAAAGATGGGTGGCTAATAACCTTGGATAATAGGTCTGCATACTTCTCTAATGGGTGTCCTGAAAGATAAATGCCAAGTACTTCCTTCTCATTGGCCAAAATCTGATCTTTACTAAACTCGCCCACCTCTGCGAAGTCATCCTTCTTGTTATCCTGTAGATCTTCTGACATATCAAACAGATTCATCTGTCCCTGAATCATAGATTTTCTTGTGTGATTCACCGACTCGACAACCGCCTTATAGTTCATCATATACTGCTTACGCGTGCCACCAAGGGAACTAAACGCACCAGCTTTAATTAGATTTTCTATGACACGCTTGTTAAGATCACGTCCATCCATACGGTTGCAGTAATCTGTTAGAGAGACAAAGAGCCCATTGGCGTCCCGCTCTTCTACCATGTTTTCAATAATACCTCTGCCTACATTTTTCACAGCCGCTAGACCAAACCTTATTTTACCACCAGATACAGAAAAATTATAATATCCTTCATTAATATCCGGCGGTAGTACTTCAATGTTCATCCCTTTTAAGGTATAGATATACTCCGAAACTTTGGTGCCCGCAAACATGACAGAGGTTAATAGAGCTGCCATGAATTCAACCGGATAGTAAGCTTTAAGCCACGCCGTCTGGTAAGCGACAATGGCATAAGCCGCTGCATGCGACTTGTTGAAAGCATATTTTGCAAAATCAATCATCTTGTCAAAGATAATGTTTGCAGCCTCTTCGCTGATGCCATTATTAACACAGCCTTTAACACCTTCTGCTTCATTTCCATAAATGAAATTGGCTCTTTCCTTTTGCATCACATCTTCTTTTTTCTTGGACATGGCCCTTCTAACCAGGTCACTTCGCCCGTATGTATAGCCAGCAAGGCGACGTACAATCTGCATAACCTGTTCCTGATAAACAATAACGCCATATGTAGGTTTTAGAATCGGCTCCAATTCCGGACAGTCGTAGGTCACATCTGCCGGATTCTTCTTACCTTTTATATAAGAAGGAATAAATTCCATCGGTCCCGGTCGGTACAAAGATATGCCTGCGATGATATCTTCCAGACTTTGAGGCTTCAATTCCTTCATGAAGTTCTTCATCCCTTCACTTTCAAGTTGGAATATACCGTCCGTCTTGCCGGACCCAATCAGATCGAACACCTTCTGATCAGCATCATCCACTTTATTGATGTCTACCAATACACTGTGGGCCTGATGTATGTTCTTAACCGCATCCTGTATGACCGTCAAGGTTCTAAGCCCTAGGAAGTCCATTTTCAGAAGTCCAAGACGTTCAAGGGTGGTCATTGTGAATTGAGTCGTCACAGCTTCATCATTCAGGTTAAGAGGTACATAATCATGTACTGGGCGATCACATACAACAACTCCGGCTGCGTGGGTCGAGCTATGTCTAGGCAACCCTTCAAGACGTCTGGACATATCAATCAATTTCTTTATTTGATCATCATCCTCATATAGATCCCTCAATTCCTTGCTCATCTTGAGGGCCTTATCAATAGTGATCTTCAATTCCTGGGGAATCAGTTTCGCCACTTTGTCCACATCGCTATAGGGCATATCAAGGGCACGTCCCACATCGCGTATCGCAGCCCTGGCCGCCATCGTACCAAAGGTAATAATCTGGGCTACTTTTTCTTCACCATATTTGGCAACCACATAGTCGATGACTTCCTGTCTTCTTTCATAGCAGAAGTCAATATCTATATCCGGCATGCTTACACGTTCAGGGTTTAGGAACCGCTCAAAGAGCAAATCATATTTAAGGGGATCGATATCTGTAATCCTAAGAGCATAGGACACCAAACTTCCGGCAGCCGACCCCCTCCCTGGACCAACCATGATATCGTGGTCTTTGGCATACTTGATGAAGTCCCATGTTATTAGGAAGTAGTCAATGAATCCCATGGTATCAATGACATCCAACTCATAATTCAAACGTTCCACTTGTTCAGACGTTACATCACCATATCTGGCATTTAGACCGTCCATACAGACATCTGTCAAAAAAGCTTTTTTATCCGTCCCTTGAGGAAGTTCAAAGATTGGCAACTTGTAATGGCCAAATTCAAAATCCACCTGACACCGTTGTGCAATCTTCATTGTGTTGGCTACCGCTTCAGGTACATATGAGAATAAGCGGCTCATCTGCTCTGGTGATTTGAGAAAGAACTGTCCACCTTCATAACGCATACGGTCGGAATCACTAACCTTCTTATTCGTCTGAATGCAAAGAAGTATATCATGGGCCTCAACGTCCTCTTCGTAGGTATAATGGACGTCATTGGTAGCAACAAGCGGTATACCCAAGTCCCGACTCATCTCAATCAGTGCCTTATTGACTTTCCCTTGTTCTTCGTAGCCATGGTCTTGAAGTTCCAGATAGAAATTATCCTGTCCAAAAATACGATTATAAGCCAAAGCGACTTCCTTAGCTTTTTCCAAATCCCCCTTCATTATTTCACCTGGTACATGTCCGCCCAAACAAGCGCTTAAGGCAATCAAGCCTTCACTGTGTTCCTCAAGCAACGCCATATCCACTCGTGGTTTATAATAAAAGCCATCTATAAAACCATCAGAAACCAATCTCATCAAATTATGATACCCTGTCTGATTCTCAGCCAAAAGAATCAGATGGTAATACATATTGTCAATACCTGTCTCTTTATCGAAACGTGATCGATTGGCAACGTATACTTCACACCCTATAATAGGTCTAATATTTCTCTTTTTGGCTTCTTCAAAAAATTCTACAACACCATACATGACGCCATGATCAGTAATGGCGATGCTATCCATACCTAAAGCCTGGCACTGATCCATCATCTCTGGAATCTTACCTGAACCGTCCAACAAACTGTATTGTGTATGTAAATGAAGATGGGCAAATCCACTCATATATAAACTCCTAATTCCATTAATCAAACTGCTCTAATTCTATCACAAATTCTGTCTGTACGCCATTTTCGAGCTAAGGTACGGAAAAAAAAGAACCGCAAAAATGCGATTCATAATGGTTAATACCTATTCACTGATCATCGGTGGCAGACTATGATAATCTACCAGAATGTTGCCACCTGACTTTTTTGCTTCCTCATAGGCAGCTTCTGCAATCTCAAGCCAATCAGCTGCGCTCATTGAATCATTACTTTCAGCCACACCAAATGAGCAAGTTATCTTCGCTTCATCATCAAAATCATAATCAGCAATGGTTTCTCGTAGCTTATCCCCTAACCAACTAGCTTGGACATTATTGGTTGTGGGCACAACCAACACAAACTTATTCTCATCCAGACGGCCAAAAGTATCGGTTAGTCTCGTACTTCTGTCAATGAGTTTGGCCAATTGAATAAACAGTTGGTTCACTGTATCCGTGTCTTCAATATCCGATTGATCCAGGCCATCAACACAAAAAAGAATTAGACTTGTTGGTGTATGATATCTTTTACTGCCTTCCCACTCACGTTCAATAACCCTTAGGATACTGTTCCTATTGCTAATCTGAATGTTAGGGTCGAATTCACCTATTTGATCCAGATAGTCAACTTGGGCCGCCAACTCATCGGATACCCTGACATAATCATCAATCAACAAGTCAATAATGCTCCTGTCCCCTTCAACAAACCCCATATATTTAATATGATCTCTCAAAGAGCTGATTATATCCTCATCCAAAGTCTTATTGCACATACGTCCTTTAAGGGCCTTTTTAATCTCCTCTATGCTGCTGTTCATTCCGCCTTATCCTTTCGCCGTGGTATCGTCCGTCCATGAACTGAATACTAATAGACAGACTTCATATTAATACTATCATACCACAAACCTATAGGTGAAGCTACGTCAAGATTACTCGAATAAACATTGATGAGATTCCACTCAGCGGACCCCTTGACTCAGACCATCAATGCCTCTATAGAAGCATCAATGGCTCTAAAATCGTCTTCCGTAGCCTTGCCCTTGAATTCTACCGGCTCAACGAAGGTCCAATTCACCTTTAATTCTTCCATCATATGATCCAATTCCTTTTGAGCGCCTCCGGACCATCCATAGGATCCCATTCTGAACACTTTTCTATTCAGCACTTTTTTCTTCCCTATTTCTTCCAGGACCGCCGCCATTGGGGGGAACATCTTCATTTCATAAGTTGGCATAGCCAAAATCACCTTACCTGCTGACCAAACATCGCCAAGAATCGTTCCCCAAGAAGTTTCTGGAACCTTATGAACATTCACGGTCACCGGATAATCCTCTAATTTTTCCAGCACATATGCCACTGCCTTCTCAGTCATTCCATACATGGACCCATAAATGACCGTCACTCTGTCCGTACGAGGTTCTTCTTGCCAACGAATAAAATCAGCATAATCATCAATGATTTTTTGAGGATTCTCTCGCCATACAATACCATGGCCTGGTGCTATCACTTTCACTTCTATATTGTCCATCTTTGCAAAACCTTTTCTAGCAAAAGATGTAAACGCGCCAACAATATTCGAATAATATCGAAGCCCCTCTTCCTCAAACATTGCAATATCTTCAGCACTTAGCTGCTCATCATATCTCACATTGTCAATGGCACCGAAAGTACCAAAGATATCACAGGAAAACAAGGTGCCTGTTTCCTCTTCCAATGTCATCATCGTATCCGGCCAATGGACATTAGGCATGGTTATGAACCTCAGAACTTTTCCACCACCGAGATCAAGGGTGTCGCCATCCTTGACCACAATGATGTTCTCACTCCTACCATAAAATGCACTCAATAACTGCTCCGATGCTTTGGTGCAGACAATCTTAAAATCAGGACGTATGTTGCTCAACTGTTCAATCCACCCTGAATGGTCCGGTTCCATATGATTGATAATCAGGTAATCCACATCTCTTACATGAATATTTAACTGCTCCATCAAGCCAAAGAAACTTTCAGGCACACCATCCCATCCACAGACACCATCAATCAATGCTGTCTTTTCACCTTTCACAATATAGGAGTTCAGTGTTACACCCTTTGGTATCTCCCATATACCTTCAAAAAGCATATCTCTTACAGTGACACTCAGTTGGTGTATATCTTTTGTTACATGACTTATTTCCATTTTCATCACCTCTGTTCGCATTCGATATGGATAATCATTATCATTATATACCAAAGTTCCGTGGATTTCATCTGAATTATCATACAAATTTTTTCAATATAACATTCATGCATTGTTCATGTTTACATTCGCCGTGACGAAACCGATCTCGTAATACATAACAACATAATGACATATAGGCATTCATGTCTAAAACTGATATACTTATCATATGATATGAGTGTTCATATGTATCGATGTTCTTTGGGCACATCCAGTGAGCTTAGGTACTTAGGAGGAATAATAATGAATTATATGGAAGTGTATGAAACATGGTTGAAGAGCGATGCGATCGATTCCGACACAAAAGCCGAATTGATGAGCATCAAAGATGATCCGAAGGAAATCGAGGACAGATTCTATAAAAGCCTTGAATTCGGCACTGCCGGTCTACGCGGGAAACTAGGTGCTGGTACGAATCGAATGAATCAATACAACATCGCAAAAGTAACGCAAGGCATTGCCGATTATATCGTAGCAAAAGGTTCGAAGAGAATGGCAATGGGCGTTACAATCGCCTATGATTGTCGACATTTTTCCAAAGAGTTCGCTGAACTTGCTGCCTTGATTCTTGCTGGTAATGGCATCAAGGCTTATCTTTTTGAGCATTTAAGACCCACGCCTGAGCTTTCTTACACTTTGATCCAGAAAAAAGCGACAGCAGGCATTATCATCACTGCCAGCCACAACCCTAAAGATTATAACGGCTATAAAGTGTACTGGGATGATGGTGCTCAGGTACTCGATGATATCGCTGATGGTATGACTGAATGCATCCAATCCGTCTCTCTCTTTGGTGGTGCTAAGGTAATGAACAAGGAAGAAGCTCTCGCCTCTGGTCTCTTGGTTATGATGGGTAACTCAGAAGATGATGATTACATAGAGATGGTTAAGAAGCTCAGCATCAATGACAGTAGTGATTTACTGAATAAATCAATCAGTATTGTTTATACGCCGCTTAATGGCACAGGAAGTATTCCTGTACAACGTGTCCTCAAAGAAAGAGGTTTCCACAATGTAGTAGTCGTTCCTGAACAAGAAGGGCCAGATCCTGATTTTTCTACCGTTGGCTACCCTAACCCCGAAGACACACGCGCCTTTGAATACGCTGAAGCTCTCGGCAAAAAGGTTGATGCCTCTTTGTTGATAGCAACAGACCCTGATTGTGATCGCCTTGCAATCGAGGTACGCAATGATGATGGTCATTACGTAGCCTTCAATGGTAATCAAACCGGCGCCATTCTTATTAACTACCTGGTGGAGGGTATGGCATCTGCCGGAACATTGCCAAGTAACCCTGCTATTGTCAAATCCATCGTGACCGGCGATATGGGTAAGGCAATTGCTGCTGATTATGGCGTTACGACTTTCGAGGCCCTAACAGGCTTTAAGAATATATGTGGTCGTATTGATGAATTGGCTGACATGGGCTATCAATATATCTTCGGCTATGAGGAAAGTATCGGCTATACTACCGGAACTTCTGTAAGAGATAAGGACGGTGTCAGCTCAACGATGCTTCTTTGCGAAGCCGCTGCCTATTATGCTAAAAAAGGCGAATCATTACTGGATGTTCGCCATAAACTTTTTGAAAAATACGGTTACTACAAGGAAAAACAGATTTCTCTAGTACTAGAAGGTGTTGAAGGCGCCAATCGCATCAAAAGGATGATGGAAAGCTATCGTAAGCAACCATTAGCGTCTATTGGCCATATGCAATTGATTGAAGCTGTAGATTATATAAATGGTTATAAAGATATTCCACCTTCTAATGTTCTCAGGTATTTCTTGAATGATGGCAGTTGGTATGCAGTGCGTCCATCTGGCACAGAGCCGAAGATTAAGCTATACATATATACAAAAGGTGATACAGAGGCTTTGGCTGAAGCTAATGTGGCTTTAATTGAGGGTATGGTGCTTGAGGCTTTGAATGGTGTTGAATAGTGATCATTGATATATTGTGAAATATAAAAGCTGTCGCGTTATGCGGCAGCTTTTTGTTGTTGTGGGTATATGGCTAAGTTGTCATCAGAACCCTACAGGCGCTTATGGTTTCCTCCGGCGGCTCTTATCCCCTTCCGTGGGGATAAAGGCCGCACTCCGAGTCCGTTCTCCGATGCTTCAGAAACCATAAGCGCCCGTAGGAACCCTGATTCGGTTTCGGGGTATCTCATGAATTACAGTTAATCTATATTTTATTCAAACTCCAGCACCACTAACTCTGGCGGATTCATAATTCTTGGAAGTATTTTTCTGTAGGAAAGGCCTCTGCTGACGATAAAATCGGTTTTGTCTGCCATTCTGTAGTAGCCACCTGCATACTTGGGAAAGAAGCCTTGATTTGGTGAATAGAGGCCATTGAGGATGCCTGGTATTCTGACTTGACCACCGTGAGCATGGCCACTTAGGATCAAATCAAAATCATAGTTCATATAGCTGTGTATATGTTCTGGTCTATGAGCTAGTAGGATTTTGTAATCGGTCATTAGATCTGAGTCATAGGTTTCCTCTAAGAACTTCTCAGTTGCCTTCTTATCACTCATTGATAGGATGCTATCAGGATCGTTCAGCCCCATTAGAGTAATATCTCCATAGATGGTCTCGATATTGACAATCTCATTCAAAAGAACCCTTACACCATGGTCACTGAATATTTGGTGAATCTCATCTGTATTATCCATCCAATATTCGTGATTGCCTGATATGTAATACATCGGGTACACACCCTGCAATTGTTCTAACAATCTGACTACAGGCGCTTCCGAAGATTTTTCATCTGCGATGTCACCGCCAAAAAAAATAAGATCTGGCGACACATTGTCGATCATCGATAATAATTTGCTTGAATCTTCCCCGTAATCGCTGTTATGCAAATCACTGATAAAGACCACTTTCAATCCACACAGTGCACCATCACTATCTATTGTATATTTTCTATAAACTGGCTGGTTCCAAAAAACAGCCACTGCCGACGCCGCTAAGGCCGCTAGACCCAAATATTTCTTTATATTAATCTTCATTACTCCCATCCTTCTTTTCGTTCAACACCTCTATCTAAGAAGCTAACGCTTTTTGTAAAATATTGGTTAAGTTGCCAAAACTACTTGACCAATATTTTATCCTTTAATCGGCATCTTAGCAAGGTCAAGATTTTATTGACATGTCCATCATACAAGCCCACTACAAGTATGCCTCTGGCTACTTTGACACCACACCAAGTACACAAAAACAACAAATGATTCTGTTATGCTATTAGTAGTTACAAATCATACATTCACCGAATGGAGGTAATGATGAAAGAAGATATGGAATTTGAAGATATCTCTGTCGGTATAGACCATATAGACCATGAACATGTCCATTTAATCCGCCTTTTACTGGACATGTTAGAAGCTTTGAAAGGTAATGCGCCGACAGACACCTTACTTGAAAAATGCAGCGTATTAATCAAAGAAACACGATATCACCACGACGTCGAAGAACGTTTGATGCTAAAAGTTTTTTTCCCTGATACAGAAGCCCATATTGGCCAGCACATGAAATGTCTTGAGTACTATAATCAGCTTGTGAAGCAGATCAAATCTGATGATAGAGCCAATGCTGCAGCAAGTGTTAACTATTTACTGGAATGGAAGCGCTATCACATCCAGGAGGCCGATAAGAAAATAGCCGACTTTCTAATGACAAAGCCGGCATGAATCCTCTTAGTATTTATCTTTCGTTTAGGGGTACATAAGACCTTCTAGTTTCAACACTCTTATAGGCTGGTCTAATAATCTTTCCCCTACTGACAATCTCTTCGATACGGTGAGCACTCCAACCTGCAATTCTTGCTATGGCAAAAAGAGGTGTGAATAATTCTTCTGGAATGCCAAGCATGCGGTATACGAAACCGGAATAGAAGTCCACATTTGCCGACACATCTTTATAGGTATTCCTAAATTCACCAATGACCTTAGGTGCCAGTCGTTCCACACTAGCGTACAGATTAAATTCTTCTTCAAGACCTTTATCATGAGCCAATACTTCAACGTACTTTTTGAAAACAACCGCTCTCGGATCAGATACAGAATAGACCGCATGTCCGATACCATAAATCAACCCACTATGGTCATATGCCTCTTTCTTCAGTATCTTTGTCAGATATGAGGCTATTTCATCATCATTGGTCCAGTCTCTCACATGAGATTTGATCTCATCAAACATGCCCGTCACTTTAATGTTCGCCCCACCATGCCTTGGCCCTTTTAATGATCCCAATGCCGCTGCAATGGCAGAATAAGTATCCGTTCCTGATGAACTGACTACATGCGTTGTAAAAGTAGAGTTATTACCACCGCCATGTTCAGCGTGAAGCACTAATGCCAGATCCAGTAATTCTGCTTCAAGAGGTGTATAGTGATTATCGGCTCTTAACATGTAAAGTATATTCTCAGCAGTACTTAATTCCGGATTCGGTGTGTGAATGATCAAACTGTCCTGTAAGTAGTAATGGGAGTATGCCTGAAACCCATAAACTGCCAACAAAGGCAACTGAGCAATCAGCTTGAGGCACTGATACAATAAATTATCAAGGTCCAAATCATCCGCCGCATCATCATAGCTGTACAAAGTCAGCACCGATCGGGCCATCAAATTCATCATATCCTTACTTGGAGATTTCATAATCATGTCATTAACAAAAAAGGGTGGTAGATCCCGATAACCTGCCAATTGTTTTTTGAAACCAATAAGCTGAAGGGATGTTGGTAGTTCTCCAAATAAAAGTAAGAATACCGTTTCCTCAAATCCCGGACGCTTTTCTTCAAGAAAGCCGCCAACCAGTTCAGAAATATCAATCCCTCTATATATCAGTCTTCCTGGAACCGGAACAGTCTCGCCCTCATCTATGATATAGGAATGGACTTCACCGATTCTGGTCAACCCTGCCAGGACACCCTTACCATTCTCATCCCTAAGACCACGCTTAACTTCATACTTAGGGTACAGTTCTTTATCAACTTGATTGCACTTAAAAGCCATCTGGCTCCATTTTGCCAGACGTTTCTTTTCATTTTTATCCATTTGTTCACCCTCTTCGTGGAATAATCGTTTACGCTCTTTAATTCGGTAACGTGCGAAATTAACACTATTTTATCACTTTACCGAACAAAAAGCAAATATCTAGATTTTACGATATCTTATAAGATTTGGCGCAATCGTCCCTAAGACTAAAAAAGCAATATTTGATATAAAAAGTGATTGCATTTCAGCAGAAAGTATAGTAGTATAATAGATGTCATATATCTGAACGCTTTCTTGCGTGTATGACAACCCTTATTAATTATTTATACTCCCCTCAAAAAAGGACCTTATAGGTCCTTTTTTACTATGTAAATATAAGTCATAGATCTATGATAAAATACATCACTGTCTGAAGCTATTTTTGCACAGGAGATCGTGTGGATTTCTAGGAAGGCTTCTTTATGATAGACCGATGTGTACTCTGGTACATGAGGGTTATCATAAAGAAGCCTGACGACGAAATCCGCCGATATCCGAAGCAAAAAAAAGAAGCACTGAAAGGATTGTGAAGACAAGCCTTCCGTGCTTGTAAAGGATGAGGGGGAGAGTATTTAATATGTAAGAGGTAACTTTCTTACAAGACTTATGATACACGATACATATGAATAGACAATATCGAAATTATGAATTTTTTGTATCTTTTCATCTTTATATTTGGATATTGCAATTCACACTCACTTTTCCTCTTCTTTCCCTTTCCCTGCTTTCATTTCTTCTTCTGTTAAGATCTTAGTTCTTGACACTAATTTCTTACATGTATCACAGAAATAGCTGATGCTGCCACAACCTGATTGCTCCTCTAGTTCATGACTGCATGTAGGGCAATAATATTGGCTCATATAAACCTCCTATAGTCTGTCAGTACTTACTATAATGTCCAATGACATTATATCACAACCAAGGGAATCCACTCAAAAAAAATAGGCACCTCGTATGAGGTGCCCAAAGAGCTAATGTATGTACTAATAAATTCATTGCATCATAATGATAAAAATGAATCATTGGGGTACTAATAAATTCATGAATACCTGTAATTAACTGGCATCAGAAAAATTAGGCTAAACTTTCAAGATATGCATCAACAAGTCCTTTAACCTCTTCGGCATTGGACGCTTGAAGGGCTTTGTCTGCCAAAGCTTCACAGTCCTTCTTGTTCATTCTACTAGCGTTGTATCTGGATCTTAGAATACTTGGAGCACTCATGCTCAACTCATCAAGGCCAAGTCCAATCAACAACGGAAGTGCAGCCGCTTCTCCACCCATTTCACCACACATGCCAGCCCATTTGCCTTCTTTGTGTGCTGCAGATGTGACCATCTTAATCAATCTAAGCAATGAAGGATTGAACGGCTGGTAGAGATAAGATACATTCTCATTCATTCTGTCTGCCGCAAAGGTATATTGAATCAAATCATTGGTACCAATTGAGAAGAAGTCCACTTCTTTAGCGAAGACATCTGCCGCTACAGCCGCCGCTGGAATCTCAATCATAATACCAAGTTTGTAGCTATCACTAACTTCAACGCCTTCAGCTTTAAGTTCTGCCTCTACTTCAAGGAGGAAAGCTTTTGCTTTTCTAAATTCGTCAATAGTGGCTATCATCGGGAACATGATATGCAAGTCGCCGTACACACTAGCACGAAGTAACGCACGAAGCTGGACTTTGAACATCTCTGGTTTGTTCAAACAAAGTCTGAGGGCTCTGTTACCAAGAAACGGGTTAAGCTCATGCTCCATTTCAAGGTAATCCAATTCTTTATCACCACCGATGTCCAAGGTGCGAACAACCACTGGTCTTTCTCCCATTTCAACGAGAACGGATTTATAAGCTTCCAACTGCTCTTCTTCCGTAGGGAAATCTTTCTTGCCCATATATAAGAATTCTGTACGGTAAAGACCAATCGCTTCTCCGCCGTAGTTAAGAACACCTTCAACATCATCTGGCTGTCCGATGTTACCTGCAAGGTCAACATGAGCGCCATCTACTGTTACTGTCTTCTTTTCTTTGAAAGTGGCCCAAAGAGCTTTCTCTTTTTCCAAAGCCGCCATTTTCGCTTTATATTCAGTTACTTCTTCTTCTGTTGGGCTGGCAATCACTTCACCAGTCGAACCGTTAAGAAGAACCAATTGTCCATCTTCTAATTGTTCAAAAGCATCATTGGTTCCTACAACTGCAGGAATTTCCAATGTTCTTGCCATAATGGCGCTATGGCTTGTACGTCCACCAATATTAGTAATAAATCCAAGAACAAGTGATTTGTTAAGTTGAGCCGTATCAGAAGGCGTCAAGTCTTTTGCTACTACCACAACTTCTGTGTCTATATCACCAAGGCTACTGCCTTTAACGCCTTGGATATTCATCAGAATTCTCTTGCTGACATCCTTGATGTCTGCAGCTCTTTCACGAATGTATTCATTATCCATCGCCTCAAAAATAGCCACAAAATTATCACTAACAGATTTGAGGGCGAAGTCTGCATTAATATTGTCATTCTTGATCATGCTCTTAGTACTGCCAATCAACTCTGGATCTGCCAACACTTCAATGTGTGCCTGGAAGATACCAGCAGTTTCTTCGTCCATTGTTGTTGCCGCTTTTTCCTTGATTGCTTCAAGTTCTTTTTTACTTTGCTCCAAAGCACTTTCAAACTTAGCAATCTCAGCATCTACATCTGTAATAGATGCTTTAGTAATTGTCAGCTCTACATGTTCGTACTTGTAAACTTTGCCGATTGCGATACCATCACTGGCCCCAATACCTTTGATCATTTTCTTACCTCCAGATTACCTGTGAACTTAGAATACATGGATTAACAGTTGTAAATCAATGCTTCTGTTGATTATATTGATTCATCACCTTACGGAGAGTCTCTTCGTCGGAAATGATGGTATCGAGCAAACTGCCGCTCATTGCCGCATAAAGGGCTCTGACCTTTTCATCTCCTGATGCTATAGCGATGATCTTTTTCTCTTTAATGGTGCTTGTACTGATGCCGATGACATGATCATTGATGTCTATATCCAGGAACTGACCATTCATATCAAAAAAATGTGCCAGTATGAAACCTGCGCCATTCGCTTTGATGACACGGTCTTTCATCTCTCGTTCCACATAATTGTCCCATAGCGTCTGCATGGAACTGCTGTCAATGGATCCGATGCCTGTAACAACGAGATCACAATTATCAATCATATTAAGGGTGGACTTGATCAGCGGTGTCTGCTTGATCGCTTCTCTGGCACTGTCATCGTTAATATAAATCGGTGACGGCAGTGGATAGAGTTTACCATCAAGTTTGCTGGACAAGGTACGTCCTATACTGAGCATATCCGCTTCACCTCTGTCATAGCTGACAGCACCAAAAAGTTCAACAATCTTAAGGTCATCATAGTGCTTTCTATTAAGGAACTTAGCAGTCCTTCTAACATGCTCCCCCCAAGAGATACCTAAAGTCATATTATCACTTAGGTGTGTTTGCAATTCCTTGGCAGCAGCTTTGCCGACTTCATCCATCGTATCTTCATACCTGGATAATGTCTTTGCTATGACAACGTGAGGTACACCGAACGCCCGGCGTATCTCTCCCTGCAATTGTTCGAACTCATCGTTCTGGTAATTGATGGTGATGTCCACAATCTGAAGTTCTCTGGCCTTTTTCAGTAACCTTGACACTTTCGGACGGGACAGGTATAACTCTTTTGCAATTTGACTCTGTGTCTTGCCTTCTAGGTAATAAAGCACTGATGCATCAATGATAAGTTGATGTTCTTCCTTATCTAACAATTGATACACCTCCTTAAGCTATTTTTATGATTTGACCTAATAAGGTCTAAATCACATCTATTGACCGTAATAGGCATTCTTGCCATGTTTTCTAAGGTAATGCTTGTCAATCAACGACTGCTTTGCAGGTCTGACCCGGTTATTGATCTGTTCTGTCCGAAAGGCCATCTTTGCCACTTCTTCCATGACTTTGGCATTATGAACTGCTTTGTGGGCTGTTTCGCCCCAGCTGAACGGACCATGATTGGTGATGATTAGTCCAGGAGATTCCAAAGGCTTCTTGCCAGCAGTTCTGAGTGTTTCCACCATCACCTTACCGGTATTAAGCTCATAATTCGTCTGAATTTCATCATCCGTCAACGACCTAGTACAAAGAATATCACCGTAAAAGTAGTCTGCGTGGGTTGTTCCATAACACGGAATATCCACACCAGCCTGTGCCCATGACGTTGCCCATTCTGAATGGGTGTGAACGACGCCGCCAATCTCTGGGAATTGTCTATACAATTCCAGATGAGTCGGTGTATCAGACGATGGTTTCAGATTACCTTCAACCACATGTCCATCCAAGTCGACGACAACCATATCATCAGAAGTCATCACATCATAATCAACACCACTGGGTTTTATGACAACCAACCCTTGTTCGCGGTCTATACCACTGACATTACCCCAAGTATATATGACCAATCCTTGTTTAACCAAATCCAGGTTTGCTTTAAAAACATCTTCTTTCAGTTGCTTCAGTGATTCAGACATCATTTTCAAATCTCCCTCCTGATTGCTCAAAAAGCCACTGCTTGGCTTCCACAATTCTATCGATAGTCTCTGACATAGTTTCACGAACATCGTTATCTGCCCACATCTCTATCAAAAACGGCCCTTGGAATCTGAGTTCATTCAGTTTGGAAAATAGTCTGCCAAAATCAACTGTGCCTTCACCAAAAGGGACACATTTGAACACCCCTGGCTTGGTATCCTTAAGATGTATCCCTACGATATGTGGCAATCCAAGTTCCAACTCTTTCGCAGGGTCATCGCACCATTGAGTAAGATTACCAAAGTCAGGGTATATTTTCAACCATGGGGACCTAACCTCTTCGATAAACGGCAAACATCTGGAAATCGTACCGATAAATGGGGTATCCATAATCTCTATTGAGAGCATCACATTGGCACTTGAAGCCCTGGCTGCTGCGTATTTCAGCCCTTCTACAAACGAGGCAACTGTTTCCGCATCGGAATCCTCATAGTACACATCATAACCAGCCAGCTGGATATTACGGACACCAAGATCTTGTGCCAAAACAATGGCTTTATCCAATATTTCATAGGCTCTATGCCTAGTATCTTCATCTTTACTTCCGAAGGGGTATTTACGATGGCCACTCAGGCAGATCGAATTAAGATAAATATCATTCTTGCTTAGAAGCTTTCTTACGAATCCTCGCATCTCATTGCTCCAGTCCAACCGATTCAGTCGACCCTCCGTCTCATCAATGGACATCTCGATAAAATCAAAGCCAGCTTCTTTAGCGATATGTATCTTGTCCGACCAGTCAAATCTGTTTGGAATAGCCTTTTCGTAAATACCTATCGGATTTTTTTTGAGTGTATACATGTCAATACCTACAATACTGCGGATACTTTTTCTTTAATCTCATCATCGGAAAGCAGATTTATCAGACCGACGATTTTTGCGTTACCTGCATTGCTGAATTCATTGACAAACATCTGTGACACAATGACCAAATCATAATTCTTAGCATCTGATTTTGCCTGACCAACACTGGCATGATGGACTTCACATTGAAGTCCCATGTCTGTTAGAACTTTTTGAATCTTCATTTTAATGATAAGGCTTGAACCCATACCATTACCACAAGCTGCTAATACTTTTAACATATTATACCTCCGATACACTCTATTTTAATTATAACACTGTTGATTACCAATCAAAAGCGTACATTGCAACATGTGTGTGTATGTGTGTTGTATGGTGCAGCAATGTACGCTTTATAAACTGAATTATTTCCTTATGACCTTAAAGCAGAGATTTGAAAGGCAGATCCGGTTCCATCGCAAACGCATCATGGAAACCTCTGTCATACATATACTCTAGATCATCTTTGTTTTCCGGCCAAGTGAATTTACCACCCACTTGCCAGATATATGGTTTGAAGTCATATTTCAAACGGTATTTCTTGCGACTCCACATAACCATAATGTCCTGCGGGTCCGCCATAAAGTTCGTCCAGATATCATGATGAATCGGAATAACCGTTTCACATTTCAGACACTCTGCCATGCGAAGGATCCCCTCTGCTGTCAGTTTATCTGTCATCCCTCTAGGGTTCTCACCATATGAACCCAAAGCAACATCGATATGGTGTTCATTGCCATGCTTTGCAAAGTAATTGGAATAATGAGAATCTCCACTATGATATAAGTTACCCCCTGGTGTCTTAAACAAGTAGTTAAGTGCCAGATCATCCATTTCTTGAGGCATTTTATCTTTTAAAGTCACACCCTTTGGCGCTGTAACGAGTTCTGTTCTGTCAAAGGATTCAAGTGCAACAATTTCAACATCTTTTACGGTATATGTGTCACCAGGTCTTAGTTCCACAAGCCTTTCCTCAGGAACACCCCACTCACGCCAAAGCGCCACACAAGCTTTAGGGCCTATGAACTTGACACTGCTGTCCGTATTCTGACAAATAGCCGCCGCTACATTCTCGTCTATATGATCACCATGGTCATGGGTAGACATAATGGCGTCAATTTCTTTAATTTTAAATGGATCTATTACAACCGGTACATTTCTTAAATTAGGCTGAAGGGCTTTACAACCAATCATTCTCTGGTGCTGATGCTGATCTGTCATAAGTCCATTACCATGAGTTCTCTTTCCTGACTTTACCCATAGGTCAACACATAAGTTCGCACCGCCCTGACTCTTAAACCAAATGCCAGTACAACCTAGCCACCACATGGAGAATGTGCCTGGTTTCACCTCTGTTGATTCAATCTCTTCGTTCAGCCAATTGCCCCATTCAGGAAAAGTACTGAGTATCCAACTTTCTCTTGTTATTTCATTAATCTTTGCCATATTGGTTCCTTTCTCTATGCGTGCTGATTAAAAATCGCTTTGACTTCTTCTTTTGTTGTTGCTGCGAAGAGCGCATCATGCTTCTCCTGATCCGAAAGAACCATTACGATGGACTGAAGCATCTCAAGATGGGTATTAGCATCTACACAGGACAATGCTATGAATAATTTTGCATCACTGCTACCGTCTTCAGCAAAGGACACTGGCTCATTCAACTTCATAAATGAATAACCTATTTCAATTGAGCCCGTTTCAGGCCTTGCGTGTGGCATCGCAATATTCGGCGCAATAACAATATATGGACCATGCTCCTTAACCGACTCAATCATACCGTCAATGTACGATTGTTTGATTTTGCCATGATCAAGCAGTGGCGCTGCGGATAGGATGACCGCCTCTTCCCAATCTTTCGCCTTCTCATAAAATTGTATGTACTCTTCTGTTAGCTCAAAACCCTGAATCATTGATTTGCCTCCTACAATATGTTTACTGCTTTTACTTAATTTTCAATATCTTTCATTGACCTTCTTCTTAATTCTTATTCAATTTTATCAGAATAACTTTATGACTAAGGTGTCAAAATGTGACGTTGAGATTATTTTTTCCCGATTCTTTATGAAGTTACATTTTGATCCACTTATCATTGTACAGCCTGTACACTTGAACAAATATCACAATTATGTTAAATACTGCACATCTGTTCGTTCATTGTTGTAAAAATAGGCTGCCATAGACGGCAGCCTATTTGGTATCGTGCATGTTGGTGACTATGTATATGTGTGTGTTATAGAGTAACTGTAATTATTGGTCTCTCATCGTTGTGAAGTACGTCTCTTGGTGACGCTTGTATTGAAGTTGCGGAATGATCAACATCAAAGGAATAACAATGATTGGAACGATGATACCTACGAACTTTGCCGAAATTGTAATACCCATGAACAGAGTCGCCCAGTCAAACATACCCATCCAACCGATGACTTGTTCCGGTCCTATTAAGAATTTCAATACAAGTGCGGAACCAAAAACTTGAATCAACCCCGCAATGAATGGTATGATCGCTGCCGCTCTTCTACCACCAGCCTTGTTAGCAAAAACTGCCAACGTACCGTTATCGAAGAATAGGCAAATGAAACCAGCAATGATCAGAACAGGTGACTTCAGTAATACAAGTGCGAAGATTGCAAGAATCTGCCCGAAGAAACCGAAGATGAAACCATAGGATGGTGCGTTTGGTGAGAAACCGAAAGTAACTGCACAGTCCACTGCCGGCACTGCTCCGGACAGGAGTTTGTCGGAAATCCCTTGGAAGGAGGCTGTCAGTTCTGCAACGAACATACGTACACCTGTCAGCAAGATTGTAATGTAAACTGCGAAGTAAGCACATGTTTCCCATATATAAGTGGCAAAGAAATATTTGTTCTCTGCATACTCAAAAGTATCTTTACCAAGGAGTACCATGATAGCGCCTACAAACACTGTCATGATCATTGCGTTGGCAACAACGTTGTCATTGAGAATTGAAAGGAAACCACCTTTCGTATCAATGTGATTGACATCGTGTTCTTTGTTCCCAAGCTTACCACCAAGCTTATATGCCACCCAAGCACCGAACATCTGTTGATGCCCAATTGTGAAGCCTGCGCCGTCTGTCACTTCTTGTGTTGCTTCAATAATCAAGTTTGACATAACAGACCAATACGTACCCATTAACAATCCTGTTACAATCAATAAGAACGGTGATACTGCCTTGCCCCCTGTGCCTTCAATAACATAGTATAAGGCCCACAGAAGCACTGCTGATTGCTGATACATAATGTGACCAGTGATGAAAAGTGTTCGGATTTTTGTCACTTTCCTAAATGCCACCAGTAAGATGTTCCATGCGAATGCAATCATCATTACGTAACCAACAAAAGCAAGTGAATTGACACTATCCAAGAACTCTGTTGCCGAGGTCTGACCAAAATATGGATCGATAACCAATGCTTCTATTCCATATCTTTCAGACAAACTGTTGATGATTGGTCTAAACGTCGTTACCAATCCTCCTGTACCAACTTGTAGAATCTTGAATCCCACATAAGTCTTGATGAAGCCTGCCAATGCATCGTACCACTTCTTCCCTAGAAGCATATAACCGATGAACACAACAGTACCAAGAAGCAGTGGCGCTTGCCCCAAAAACTTGTCAATAAATGCTAAAAATAATGCCATGAGCTACCCCTTTCGAATCGTATGATATTTTACTCGCGGACGTCCTACCGATGAAACAAGCATAGCACCACGCCGAACATATGTAAACACAGCGGCGTAACATTGAACGTTTGTTCACAGAATTATTGTTCATAAAGTATATATGAACAATAACAAGCCAACTTTATTGTGCTATTTGCACATATATACAGAGTGTAAATAGCAGATCAGATCAAATAGCTTGAACATTTGTTCACCGATAATGATAATCATTTGTCTTTCTTCGGCGTACATCCTATAATCATTTTAGTCATTATTACCAAACAGCCTATACCGATGATAACTATATCATCACAACTAAAATAAAAAAGACCACAGCAAGCGGTCTTTTTCCCATATATAATGTTAAGAGCCTCATATTATTAATGGCCTGTTTTCATCAACTCTGATTGGTCACCTCTACAACAAACTGTGAGGCTACTGCGCCCGTATGATTAATGTCCATCGTATAATCAACAATAAGCGAAATCAACCCTTCTTCCACATCCAAGTCAATTGATGTGGTACGTACAATAAGTTCAAAAAGACCAAAAGGCGTTTCATACGGTGTATAATGCTCTTTGTCTTGCTCGAAGATCATCTGTGTGTTCGTCGCACCATGCCTTAGAATTGTAACTTGATGCGGTTCAATCTTCAGCGTTGTCGCTGTCACCTGCTGCTCATCAAGGGAAGTGTCATCGTATTTAACATAGGTCTTGCCATTTTTTTCAAAATATTGTCCGATCGTCACCATCTCTATGGTTTCGTCCCCAGACAACGCCCCTTGCATGCCTTTTACTTTGATCAACACATCTTTATTCATATTATTCCGCCATTTCTATTAATTGCGTAATTAGTTCCTTAATATCTATGCCTATCCCAGCCAGAAGCATCGGGTACATGCTAATGCTTGTAAAGCCAGGAAATGTATTGATCTCGTTAAATACCACAGCGCCTGTCGCCGTCTCAATGAAGAAGTCGACTCTTGATAACCCTCTGCCATCGATGCCTTTAAATATATTCAAGGCATTGGTTCGAATCAGTTCCCTAGTCTCCTCCGGCATATCTGCACCAACCACCGTCTTAGAAGTCGCGCTATTATATTTGGCATCAAAATCATAGAAAGCCTCCTCAGCAATTATTTCTCCCACATCCGTTGCTATCGGATCCAGGTTACCGAGAACAGCACACTCCACCTCTCGTCCAACAATCATCTCTTCTATCAATACTTTCCTGTCGTGTTCAAAGGCCTTCACCAAAGCCTCATGAAGGCCTTTTTCATCATCCGCTTTTGACACACCAATAGATGACCCTGCATTGGATGGTTTGACGAATACCGGGTACCCTAACTGACCAGCAACATCTTTAGCAATCACTTCTGGACTCTTATAATTTTCCTTGTAGACCCCTAGCCATTTTGCCTGCCTGATGCCTAAGTCATCCACAATGATTTTTGTGTAGAATTTATCCATGGCTACTGCTGAGGCAAGTATACCACACCCAACTACAGGTATGCCTGCCAACCTGCATAATCCTTGAACGCTGCCATCTTCACCGTACAATCCATGAAGTACAGGTACGACCACATCAATATAAACCTGTTTGGATGTCCCACCATCAGCAATCATCAAGCCATGAACTTTAGCATCCGGACACAGATACGCCGGAACAGACTGACTCAGCCATTCATCCGCCATAATCAATTCTGCATTACCAGTAAAAAGACGCCACTCGCCTTCTTTTGTAATGCCTACCAAATGTATGTCGTATTTTTCTCTATCTATATGTTCAATAAAGGTCATAACCGACCTTCTTGAGATATCATGCTCTGTAGACTGTCCACCGAACAGGATTGCGATTGTTTTTTTCATCCTATACCTCACTTCAATTCATCATGTTTCTAACCATCAGGCTCTATTATACTACAGTCACCTCCTCTCGGATAGAGGTGTTTAACGTAAAGAAGCTGTCTCAGATAATCCCAAGACAGCTTCTTTCCTCCCTTTTATTGGTACAGCAACATTATCCAGAATCTCTGCTCTTACAATGTTTTGCTGTATCAATATGCTTCGACTCAAACAACACCTACAATCGATTGAGTCTTTGTCCTAACCAGACTCTTTTTCTTTGTGGACGAATCAAGGTTCTATCTGTATCCTGTCCGTCTCTGTCAAATTCACACTGGCGTTCTCGTGCATTCCCTGAATCATTAAGGGTTCCGCTGTATAAGTGCCTGGAGACACAACTCTGGCATAATACATCAAAGTTTCATCCGTTCGTGTTCCTTTGTAAACACCAAATGACACTCTTTGACCTTCAATGTCCCTATACCAAGCTCTGTCATCCACTATACCGAGTTGCCAAGTATTATTGATCGGTACCAAACCAGCTGGTGCATAATCCGTGATCACATAACCATGATCAATAGCCGCATCGTCTATTTGCCAATCAATACTCACTTTGACGATGTCGCCTACAGAAAAGTTCCCTTTTTCCTCATTTTTTTTGAAATCCAGGTATTTCCGACTGACAAACAGGGAATCATCTACCGATTCATTGATTTTACCGAAATCATTATACCGCACAACAGCAACAACATCGCCACTAACTTTTGTCACATTCAATTGCCCGATCATAGTTGAAGGTATCTCTATAGTTGATGATCTTGCTACGCCAAAGTCAACATCTTCAATATAGCTGCCATAGCTGTATTGTAGCGTAGAACTCGCCTCATCGGTCGTTGACAGCATAACATCAACATAATTCAACAGATCAGCACTTGGTAGATACAATTCTGAATAACGGCCATAAATATATTGGGTCATCATTTCAGCTTGTTCTGGCTCCACAGCTGCAAGCAGCGGTAGTAATTCAGCAGTGATTCTATAACGCACCTCTTCGTCTTCAACACCTTCGTATCGAGCTTTTGCATCATACAAGACAACCTTATCCGACAAATGCTCATCATATAGAGCTTTTGCCATGAAGTCATCGCCCATTGCTGTATAAGTCCTTGCCAACCATAACCAATCTTCATCATTCATATTGGCAACATTCATCCAGCTATTGGCTTCAAGCAGAACCTTTTCCCCTAAAGTGGCCAATCCATAGAGCGACATCATCCGTGTCGTCATATCACCTTTATAGTACATTGTGTAAAGATAATTAGTTAAGGCCAAACGTTCCGTAGCACCTGTGATGTATTTTGCCATCTTGGCAGTAACGCGGATATCTGAATCACTATAAGGCAAAATGCCCAAAGCACCTTCATATGTTATATAATCACTAATTGTCACTTCATCCGATGGCAACGTAACATCAAAATACTCACCCAAGTAGTCTGATGCCACTTTGGCTACATACATCTGGTCGACTCTCTTACCATTGGCACCTGAAAGCCTGTACAAGTCGTCCTGGAATTTCGCCCTACTCTTATCTGCAAAGGTCACGGTAACCATACCTCTATCCGATGCGCTTAACGTCATGTTTTCCACAACTTCATGAACATCCACCGTCATCTTCTCCTGATATGTATCTTGAACTGTGATCACTTCCCTATAGCCATCTGAGAAGCCATTGTCTGTCTTCGCAGTCACAACCAGGTGATATTCCCCTTCCACCATTTCAAAAAGTGGCAGATAGATTCTTTCACCCGATATGCCTGTGGCACTGGCAACAAAATCATTCTCCTCGCATGTAACCGTATAGAAAATTGATGTATCCTCTAAAATGCCAGAACCATAAGCTGTGACACTCATTGATGGCTGATCGCCAGTCAGGAACTCGTTGGCAATGGTCGTGCTTAAGAAGAATGGTAACGACACATTCACTTGAGAAGTGGCAGAACCGGCCGTCAAGTCATCTTTGATCACTGCTGCCATCAATCGCCACGAGGTCACATTGTCCGGTAATTCAACAACCAACGTCCCATGCCCCTTGCTGTCCACTTTCAGACTCCTAAAAACGGCAGTGTCCTTAAAGTCGTCACGAATGACTGTTGAAGGGTCTGCGGATCTTTCCACAGACTTAGATGCTTCCATCGAAGTATTCATCGAACCATCGAAGGTCATTATGCCAAAATCACCGCCAATATATCCATTACCAACCTTCGTATGACTGCTGCTAAAACCTGATAAACCGCCTGATACATAGCCATACAATTGCCCCAAAGGATCCACCGTCATCTCCCTCAAGGATAAGAGTGCTTCATCTACCAGCGCCACATTCACCACAGCTCCGTCAACTTCCTCACCAAAATGATCTGTAACAACAATATCAAACACTGCTTCTTGTCCAGGCCGATAAGAAGATTGATCCGAGGTCACACTCACAGACATCTCATAATCCCCAGTATCTATGCTCATACCATTGCTGTAAACAGTCTCATAACCATCACCATCAAAGACAACCCCTGTCACTTGTGTATTCGGCAGGTAATCTGCTATAAACGGCAGTTGAAGTTCACTTGTCTCAGACCAATAAACATCGACCAACCCTCTATTGCCGAAGAGGTACATGAACTTTTCACCGTCCGCCGGATCGCCGCCTCTTTCTATAAGAATTTCCACCGGATCATTAATGGCGTAGCTATCCTCATTTAACGACATCGTTAACGATTCATCCTCCGGATAAAACCTTTCATACTGTTGACCGAAATAACGGCTAAATGTCATCTTTCGGCCTTTCATATCTTCTGTATCAATTGTCGCTGTATAGTAGACCCCCTTTTCTTCAGGAAGGTTCACCTGCATTGCCCCACTACCATCCGAATTAGTTCTTAACTGCTGTGTCTGAATAACTTCCTGCTCAAGCTCGTAGCTATAACGCTGAACATTCACCTTATTAATAAAATCATAATAGGTCCCTGCAGGCACTTTCACCCATTCGTTTCTGTAGATTACCACATCCACTTGGTGGTTTGACACAGCATCATCCAGATAATCCATTTGGTCTTTAGCACTACCATCGTTTAGCCGTTCCAAAGTAATCTCATGTGCATCCACCGTTAATATACCATGATTGTCTTCAACTTCGGCTTTGGCTTCAATGTAGATATCATTGACAAAAACCCTCACAGAAGATGAACCATACAACTCACCATCTTCTGGCAAGACTGCCCTCGCATACAGATAACCAACAATTTCTTCTTGATAGGCCTCATTGTAGTCCATGCTAACTGATGCATAAGCATTGCCCTTGTTGTCTGTAGTCAGAGCACCACTGACGTGATCCATACCGTAAGCTTCATAGTTTACATCAAGTCCGCCTAGAGGGGTTCCTTCATAAAAAACTGACGAAATCGTATAATTAACTGTCTCACCAGCAAATACAGCCGTTTTGTCCGCAAGTACCGTCATCTTATAGTCCGGTTTAACGAACTTATCAACTTCTATATAAGTGGTGCTTAGTACCAACTCATCCGATAATACCTGAACTTGATAACTGCCCACAGCGACATTCGGCAGTGTCAAATACCCTTCAAAAAAACCATTATCCACATCCATTGTCTCTTCAACCAAAGGTACAGCTTCCTCAAACCCTGGCATGAAGTCATAGTACAGCCATTGCTGCTTTATCAACCTGACTGTAACCCGCTCCGGATATGAGCCATCGTCCCTGTTCTGAATATAACCGAAATACGAAACATCATCTTCCGGTTTGTACAGTAACCGATCGGTTTGTAAATAGCGCCAGTAATCCTGCCGTTCATCATAGTTGCCGTAACCTTGCCCACTGTACATAACCAGACTATACTCACCATCGCTCAATACATGAACGGTCATATCTGTAACATCTTCTGCCTCTTCAACTAATTCCTTCTTAACCTTCATAAAGCCAGCCTCATCGGCTCCCACCTTAATGTCGCCAACCAGGTAGGCACCTTCAGCTGATAGGCTTGTATCCAGACGATTCACCCAGTAATAATCGTATATCTCATCTTCAAAATGATAAGCACTCAGATCCGTCACTTGCAAAAAGGTCTGAAAGGCTACCTCTTTCCATGACGAACGAATCAGATAGTGACCTTGCGGCAAATCCACAGGGATGTCAACGGTCATCTCATAACCATTAACCTCTTCTATCCTTTGTTCAAAACTAATGACCTTGGTTAACCCATCCACATCAATTAGATAATCATCACCGTAATATCGCCAATTGGGTGCCGCCATATATCCTTTAAGAGCTTCTGACATAGCGACAGCATCATCGTACATATATACCTCTGTCGTTATAGAAGGCACATCTTTTACATCATCTCGCACGTTATAACGGATCGGTAAGTATAATGCGTCATCCGTTGAGCGGTCATTAAGGATGCGCTCATAATTAAAATATCCTTCAGGCGTTTCATAAGCCACCTCTATGGCCGCTGTCTCAAATTGAAAAATCACATCTTCCGATAGCAGGTCATCGGAACTGCCTTTCGAACTTAATGATACTGTATACATAGTCTCTGCTTCCAATGTATCTGGAACAAAGACCATAGCACTGCCATAGCGTTCAAAACTTCCGGTAGCAGAAGGTTCAATATGAAACCACTCTTCTATTGGTACATCCGGTTGACTGAAATAAAATTCAATCCCTGTATTAACCGGAACACTATTGCTCTGATCTGCCGGCAAAGTTCCAAGAACCTCAAAATCACTGATTGTTTGAAAAATCCATGACACCTTCCCAATAGTGAATCTGTAGACTTCTCCTTTCACCATCATTTCTGTCGGCTTTATGATATAGCCATCAGAAATCTCAATAATATCCATGGTTAAGTCCGGCGAAACACTTAGCTGCTTCCTCAGGTTCTCCTTATCCATGTATTCTTGATCCTGAAAGGTCAATCTAAAGTTACTGTCAAGAGCAATCCCACCAGTCCCCGACGTCATAGGTTCCAAAAGCAGACCGTCCCTATAACTGCCTGCATGCACGGTTGATGCACCCTCTTGATTTTCCAGGTCTTCTGTTCCAAAACCACAAGCAGATACAAACATCATTATTGCAATCATCCATATCGCCATTCGTCTCAACTTACTTTTCATACGCCCATCCCTTCCTGTAACTTTAAGATAAGAATACCATTTTTCTTATCATGATAATTATTTTGACGTATATTCTTAAGAAAAAGTTGCATACAAAAAGGACAATCCCCCCACTTAAAGAGAATTGCCCTTCAATCTAAAACGATTGATCAATCAACGATTAAATATAACCGGCTTTCTTGACCCTTGGCAAAACAGCCATCGAGGTCATAACAGCAATCACCACTAGAACAGCGTCTTTGACCATATATGGCGCCATCATTACGTTGGCTACTGCTAGGGTCAATCCTTTAGCATAGACCTGATTCATAATCATCCAAAAATAAGCATTGCCTACAATATATATAACAACAAAGCCTGCTAGACCCCCAAACATAACACGCCAACCAAATCGACTCCTAGCCGATCCCACGATCAAACCAACAACCAAAGTGCCTAATATGAATCCTATTATATAACCAAAGGTTGGTGACAATACATATTGAAATCCTCCACCTCCAGAAAACACCGGAATTCCAATCAATCCCATCAGCATATAAATCAACTGCGATAAAGCCCCTTTGTAAGCACCCAGAAATATACCGGCATAAATAGCAAAGAACACCTGAAATGTTATAGGTACAGCAGGATTCATAGGGTTAGGCAACTTCAAATAGGCGCCTACAACCATTAAAGCTGCGAAAAATCCTATTAAAATTGTATCTCTTGTCGTTAATGACATTATTCTTCTCCTTATATAATGAAATATGTCCTTCTATCTGTTACGCCTACTCATTATATAGGGAGAACTCGTCCATTGTCAACCTGCTTTTATATCTAGGTTAACTTTCTCTTATTGTGAATATATTTTAACACCAAACGCTGCTTTGCGTCGCTATGAGGTTCCTTCAATTTTTTTAAAATAAAAAAGCCTTTCACATTATGTGAAAGACTGTTCGTTCATCTTAACTGGGCATGCAGGATTCGAACCTGCGAATGCTGGAATCAAAATCCAGTGCCTTACCGCTTGGCGAATGCCCAATACGCATCCAAGATGCAAAGCGGGTAGGGGGAATCGAACCCCCATAGCCAGCTTGGAAGGCTGGAGTTTTACCACTAAACTACACCCGCATAGGATATTGATAATCATATAGATTTTTAAAATCGGGGTGACAGGATTCGAACCTGCGGCCTCCTGAACCCAAATCAGGCGCTCTAGCCAAGCTGAGCCACACCCCGGTAATCAACACAGTAAAGTGTTGATTGATATGCGGATGACAGGAATCGAACCTGCACATCAAAGATACTAGATCCTAAGTCTAGCGCGTCTGCCAGTTCCGCCACATCCGCCTATATATGATGTTCACACATCCTTTAATTAAAAAACAGCTCATGCTGTCTTCTAATGAATCACCCGGGGTTCGAACCCGGGACAACTGGATTAAAAGTCCAGTGCTCTACCAACTGAGCTAGTGATCCACATAGCATACCACACTATGCGTAGTACAACGTTGTTCATATACAATGTCCTGCTAATGCAATCATCCATCGTAATGAGCTGGGCATGCAGGATTCGAACCTGCGAATGCTGGAATCAAAATCCAGTGCCTTACCGCTTGGCGAATGCCCAACGCGCATCAAAGATGCAGGGTGGATAATGGGACTCGAACCCACAACAACCAGAACCACAATCTGGCGCTCTGCCAATTGAACTATATCCACCATATCAATCCCTATACATTGTACAAGAACCGATTAAACGTGCCAGCAGGGATTCGAACCCCGGACACCCGCCTTAGAAGGGCGATGCTCTATCCAGCTGAGCTACTGGCACACGATTACATAAGAGACTACTTGGCATGTCTCAACTCATACAATATACGTTGTGTCCGTTGAATTAGAATTCAACTTCCCACTCCGCTCATGAACGATTAGGTCCATATGTTAGAGCTAAACGACTGTCTCTCGTGTATATTTTATACAACAATTCACTCTGTTGTATAGAGCGGGTAGGGGGAATCGAACCCCCATAGCCAGCTTGGAAGGCTGGAGTTTTACCACTAAACTACACCCGCTTACTTTTTGACTCGGAGGCTATTGTATCACAACCGTTTTATCAAGTCAAGGTTTTTTTGAAGTACAAGTCGGGGTGACAGGATTCGAACCTGCGGCCTCCTGAACCCAAATCAGGCGCTCTAGCCAAGCTGAGCCACACCCCGTTGAGATGTATAAGTCGTACCTCAAACGTGCAAAATGAATTATACAGTTGGATATAACCTTTGTCAACACTTTTGAGAAACTTTTTTTACATCTTTTTAACTTCAAGCCATCGCATACAATATATAGCTTTTATATAACTCACGACACTATATATTGTATATCAGTGCTATTTTTTCTTTTAAGGTGCCCCTCTATCCAGTTTATTGTTTATAACGACTTTTATTGCCTTAACAAGGATTTTATATGTCATCACTGATAGAGAGGCGTAATATTCAGAATATTGAATTTCAATCCTAGATTCTCACAATATTGGTGTGAATCACGCCATTGTCGTCTATATGTATGACGCCATAGCTGGGTTCGCCGTCTCTTGGCAGACTAATACTGCCTGGGTTCATGATGAGACAGTCACCTTCATAGTCATAAGTGGCATGATGGGTGTGACCATAAAAGATTCCGTCATAGTCACCTTCTAAGGCCATTTGCCTCAAAACACTATCTCCATACTTGACATGCTGCTGATGTCCATGACAAAGAAAGAATTTCTTTCCCCTGATTTCAACCTCTTTTGATGAAGGTGCACCATCCCCACCCCAATCACAGTTACCAGCTACTTTATCTACGATTACCCCTGAAAAAGCCTCTATATCCTCAGCATCATGAACCAAATCTCCTAAGTGAAAAATTCTGTCAAACCGATGATCGCCTGACAGAATATCAATCACATGGCCCAATTGCTTATGTGTATCACTTATGACTAATATGCGCACCGAATTAAGCCTCCTTATATCCCTCAAGAATCTGCTTTATACCTCTTAGTGCATTTCCCCTATGACTTATGGCATTTTTCTTCTCAACAGGCATTTCTGCTGTTGTACAGCCCTCTGATGGCACATAGAAGATTGGGTCATACCCAAATCCACCTGCGCCATGCTCTTCATGTGCAATCACACCTTCTATCGTACCTCTATAGTGCTTCACAGCACCATTTGGCAATGCTGCTGCAATGACACATACAAACCTAGCTGTTCTCTCTTCTTCGTCCGCTTCCTTCAAACGATCGATAATCATCTGGTTCTTAACACTGTAGGAAGTATCTCGGCCACCAAACCTAGCCGAATAGATGCCCGGCTCACCATTCATATAGTCGACAACAAGCCCTGAATCATCAGCCAGAACTATGTCTTCTGGAAAGTGCTTAGCAATCTCAACAGCTTTTTTCATAGCATTTTCCTCGAAGGTTTTGCCATCTTCCAGGACTTCAATATCAACGCCTGCTTCTTCCATTGATATGACCTCATAAAGTAGATCTGAGAGAATTTCTTTTATTTCCACCATTTTGTGGGCATTCTTTGTTGCAAATATGATTCGTGCTGACATGTTTTATCCTCTTTCCTGAAACGTTGATTAAAAAACTAAAAAGGGGCCTTAGGCCCCTTTCTCTTAATTATATCCTTGACATTATCAGAGTTATTCACCCTCTGTTAGGTATTGCTCTAATTTCTCTATCGCTTCCGACTCATCCGGACCTTCTGCAGTAATAATGATTTCTTCACCTTCAAGTACCCCTAAAGACATCATGCCCATGATACTCTTGGCATTGACCTTTTTGTTCTGAAGAGCAACATATATGCTGCTTTGAAACTGACTTGCCACCTGAACAAACAGCGCAACCGGTCTCGCTTCAAGGCCTGATGCAATTTTTACCATGATTTTCTTTTCAGACATCGTAATCCTCCCTTGTGCTTCGCATCTTATCTGCTATCTGACTAAGTTTCCTCAGTCTGTGATTAACCCCGGATTTCCCCACCGGTGGATCCAGCATATCGCCAAGTTCCTTAAGGCTCGCAGAAGGATTATCCAAACGCAGTCTAGCGATGGCCTCAAGAGGTTCTGTCAACGTATGCAGACCCGCTTGTGCTTCTATAAATTCAATATCGTGGACTTGCTTGACTGCAGCCGAAACAGTTTTGTTCAGGTTTGCCGTCTCACAGTTAACGATACGATTCACATTGTTACGCATCTCCTTTAGAATCCTTAGATTCTCAAGGTTCATTAAGGCTACATGCGCCTCCATAATATTAAGCAGGTCAACAATCTGTCTGCCTTCTTTCAGATACACAACATAATATTTCTTTCTTAGGATGACTTTACTGTCCATCTCGAAACTGTTAATCAGATGCATCAACGCCTGAGAGTGAGCCTCATCTGTGTTGACAAATTCCAGATGATAGGTGCGCTCAGGATTGCTCAAAGAACCGGACGCAAGAAAAGCCCCTCTAATGTAAGCTCTCTTACAACAGTTGGTCTGAACAATCAACGGACTGATACGACAAACCACTTCGTCCTCCTCCACCAAACGACATGCTCTTAAGACTTTAACAGTATCACTGGCACCAACCAAAAAAATCTGATAAATACGATGCCTGCCCAAATGCTGACTTTTTTTGATAGAGACTTCAACATTAATATTAAATGTTTTCTTGATTAATGTAAAGCACTTTCTCGCCACCGCTGGGTTCTCAGTTTGTATTTTCAGCCCTGTAATTTGCCCTTCTTTATTCCTGCCTATTTGCCCGCACATATTTACAAAGGCTGTAATCTCAGCAATCATGCAATGCCTGGCTGTACCAAAATGTCTGACCAGTTCTTCCTTGACTTCATATGAAAAGGACATCCTTACCTCCTATCCAACAAACCCATAATTGTCTTGGCTAAAAGTTCAGGATTATGCCTGGCGTAGCCATGCTCCTGATCCTTCGTCAGCATAGGTACCGCTGTAATTCTCGGATCATCAACCAAAGGTAATACTAACTGGGCACCGTCTTCATCATAGTGATCCAGCAAATCCGAATCCGGCCAACCATCATTACACACAATATCTGTAATGACACCTTGCCCAAGGTATTCTTCAATCACCTGCACATGTTCAAGCAAAGTAAAATCATCCGTTTCTCCAGGCTGGGTCATAATATTGCCTATATAGGCCACTCTACCACTTGCTGTTCTTAAGCCCTCACACAGACCTTCAACAAGCAGATTAGGTACAATGGATGTGTACAGACTTCCCGGCCCCAAGAGGATAATATCCGCCTCTTCAATAGCTTTCAAAACTTGTCTGTATACTTTTGGTTGCTCCGGCACCAAGCTCATACGTCTAATCTTCTTACGAAGAACTTTGTTGGCTTCAACAATCTCACATTCACCAACAACATCCGTACCATCGTGATATTTCGCTTTTAATTGGACATTTTCCAATGTCACAGGCAAAACACGCCCCTTAACCCTAAGGACATTATGGGCCATTTCAACAGCCAAGGCAAAGTTACCTGTCATATCTGCAATACCAGCGATGAATAAGTTGCCAAGGCTATGCCCTTTTAGAGCGCCACCTGTAAAACGATGCTGAAGCAATGCTTCTACCAATGGTTCTGTTTCTGCCAATGCCGCCAGGCAATTTCTGATGTCTCCCGGAGGTAAAATGTTCAAGTCCTTTCTAAGGTTGCCTGAACTGCCACCGTTGTCCGAAACAGTAACCACCGCTGTCAATTGATCCGTATATGTTTTTAAACCCTTAAGCATTGTCGACAACCCTGTGCCACCGCCAATACATACTACTTTATAATCATTCATAACTACCCTGTCTACTTACCCCTAAGCGCATCCTTGTGTATATCCCTATGATAAGTCTTCACACTGTAATGACGCTCGCTAAGTCTGGCCGAAAGTTTATTGGCTAATGTGACCGAACGGTGCTTACCTCCAGTACATCCAATACTGATGACCAACTGATTTTTTCCTTCTTGTACATAGTTAGGAATCAGGAACTCTATCATATCATCTAACTTGGTAATAAAATTCTTTGAAACATCCCATTGCATCACATATTCCTGTACACTGTTGTCGTTGCCAGTCTGACCTCTCAACTCACTTTTGTAATAAGGGTTAGGTATAAACCTAACATCAAATACCAGATCCGAATCTGAAGGGATACCATATTTGAAACCAAAGGACATTACCGTAATCATTAGATTGTTATAATCTTCGTCCCCCTTGGTAATGCGATGCAATTCTTTTTTCAGTTCTCTAGTAAGCAGATTGCTTGTATCAACAATATAATCCGCCCTCTCCTTAAGTCCACCGAGAATAAGACGTTCTTTTTCTATCCCATCCTGAACTCTGCCACCTTCGCTGACCAAGGGATGCCTTCGCCTGGTTTCCTTGTATCTTTTTACCAGAACGTCATCACCAGATTCCAAGAAGAGTATTTCAATGCTGCTGTCGTGTTCTCTCAAGTAATCAAGCTCATCATATAAAGCATCAAACCTGTCACCACCACGCACATCAATGCCGATGGCAACTTTATTAATGCCAGACTCCGGATTGAAACAAATCTCAGCAAACTTCGTTATTAAAGCTGGCGGTAAATTGTCCACACAAAAATAGCCGTCATCCTCAAGGAATTTTAATGTTGTACTTTTCCCGGCACCTGACATACCGGTTATGATGATAAATTGCATGGCCGACCTCCTGTCTGACAATCCTACTGTGATTTTAAAATTCGCCAATCATCCGTACTTCCGGCTCCAATATCACACCGAATCTATCTTCTACTGTTTGTTGTATATATGCTACCAGTGCCTTGACGTCCTTCGCTGTAGCGTTACCTGTATTAACAACGAAACCACAGTGTTTGTCCGAGACCTGTGCACCACCTATGGTGTAGCCTCTAAGACCTGCGTCCATAATAAGCTTACCCGCATAATACCCCACCGGTCTTTTAAAAGTTGAACCAGCTGACGGCTTTTCCAAAGGTTGCTTATCTTTACGCCTCATGTTCAGGTCGTCCATCTTATGTCGAATTAATTCAGCATCCCCCTTGGTTAATCTCATCTTAGCTGACAAAACGATATCACCATTCGCCATGAGATGACTGCTTCTATAGCCTAGCCCTAAGTTAGCCAGATCTAGCGTCTTGATATCACCTTTTCTTGTGATGATCTCTGCTGACAAAAGAACATCTTTCATCTCACCATCATAGGCGCCGGCATTCATGTATACAGCACCGCCAAGAGTTCCAGGAATGCCTGATGCAAATTCAAAGCCGGCCAATTCTTCTTGAAGTATCTTATTTGCCAAAGTGGAAAGGAGAACGCCTGCTTGGGCAAACACTTCCGTTCCGGATATAGTCACTTGATTCATATTACGTGAAATCTGGATGACAACTCCTCTGAATCCCTTATCGCCAACAAGGAGATTACTGCCGTTGCCCATTATATAGAAAGGTACATTATGATCTTTGCAAAAAGCCAACATACGTTTAATGTCCCTTACTGTTTCAGGGATAAACAAAAGATCGGCCGGGCCACCGATCCGAAAGCTGGTATGATTAGACATCGCCTCCTCCCACTTCATAGTGGAAGAAGGAAATATAGTAAGTAAGTTGTCTTTGTAAGTTAAAATCGAATTCATTCTACGCCTCTGTTATTGAAAATTTAAAGGTTGTTTCCTCTAGGTAAACTTCACCTGGTTTGAGAATTCTTGCTTGAAGAAAATCTGCATTCAGGGAATCCGGAAAATATTGAGTTTCCAAACAGACAGCCCCTCGCACTTTATTAGGAATCTTATCATAAACGTAGTTCTCTTCCATCAAATTCCCTGTATAGCATACCAGACAAAGTTCAGAGGTTGTAACCGTCATCTTTCTTCCACTGGTTTGCTCTGTCAATTCAATAGTTTCATCTGCTTCTTTATTGAGTACAAACGGATGGTCATATCCTTGACCGTTACGCAGATTCTCATCGTCAGCTTGAATATCTTGGCCGATTGCTTTTGGTATTCTAAAATCAAACGGTGTATGTTCTACATCCACAACAGCTACAGGGACAGAATCAGGACCAATTGCAATCACCTTGTCAGCCGGTATTTTCAACTGATGATTCAGCACTTCTGATGAAAGGTCACCGGACAAGTTAAAGTATGTATGGTTTGTTAATGTAACAACCGTTGGCGCATCTGTTGTCGCTCTATAAGTCAAAGTCAAAGCGCCCTCTTCATCAAACTTATAAGTGACAACCATATCAAGTTCACCTGGGAATCCCTGATCCATAGCAGGGCTTGTATACGAAAGAGCCAACTGAGCATAATCCGACTCAACCACTTCCGTCACTTGCCAAATACGTTTATCGAGCCCTTCCGGACCACCATGTAAGTTCACAGCGCCTTCATTAGCCTCAAGCGCATATTTCTCACCATTTATTTCAAATGCGGCACCGGAGATTCTTCCAGCAACACGCCCTGTAATACATCCAAAAAATGGTGACAGACGCTCGTATTCATCAACTGAGTTAAAACCCATGACAACATTCTCTATATTGCCATTTTTATCAGGTACATTCAAAGACTGAATAATACCGCCATAATTCAATACTGTAACAGAATGGTTCTTGATATTGGTCAGAGTATAAGCCCAAACTTCCTCTCCCTTAGATGTTGTGCCGAAATGCTTTTTATCACACTGCATGAACATGTCCTCCATTTGCTGTTATATCGCTGTTTATATCGGGTTTCATTATACACCAGTCGCCTCTTTAGCACAACATACTGTCCACGCCATGATAGGGCTTCTCCTATGCTTATCCTAGTCTTAAATTTAACCTTCTGTTTAAACCAGTATCATAGGACGATACGACCTTCTGTGTTATAATTAAGTTATGGCTTTACATCATAGAACCTTTAACATCACTAAACTTCTTGGAGGTTATAATCATGTTCGAACATCGAAGATTAACCGAATGTTATATCAAGGCCGTTCGTCGTAATGACATACTGACAGTTGATGATGATACGAAGATGATCTTCTTCAGCGACGTCCACCGAGGCGACAACAGCATGTCCGATGAATTCGCCCATAACCAAAATATATATTTTCACGCTTTAAACCACTACTACAATGACGGCTATACTTATTGCGAGATAGGCGATGGAGATGAGCTTTGGGAATACAGTAATTTCAAAAACATTCGAAGTGCTCATAGCGATGTCTATTGCCTTATGAAGGAATTCTATGACGCAGATCGAATGGTTTACCTATATGGCAATCACAATATGGCCTTTAGACATGAGAGCATTATCAAACATAATCTCTATCATTTTTTTGACGAATACCTAGACATTGATACCCCACTTTTTCCCGGCATTGATGTGAAAGAAAGTCTCATACTTCGAGATGAAGGCAGCGGCAAAGAATTACTGGTTGTCCACGGACATCAAGGCGACTTCATGAATGACCAGGGTTGGATTATATCTTTGTTCCTAATGCGCGTCTTTTGGCGTTACATGCATATGATTGGTCTTAAGAACCCTGCCAGTCCGTCGAAGAACAGAGTGAAACGGCACCGTATTGAGAAAACCTTCAGCCGTTGGATATTGGAAAATAGAAAAGGCATTCTATGCGGACACACACACAGACCCAAATTACCAGATCCCCAAGAAGCCGTCTATTTGAATACCGGTTGCTGTGTACACCCTCGCGGAATAACCGGCATCGAACTTAATGGGAAAGAATTTTCACTGGTTCACTGGCGTGTCGCACCTGATGACAAGGGCGTACTGGCAATACGCAAAAAAGTTATGAAAGGTCCAATGGCCTTTGGGGATTTGAATATTTGATAGAATATCATAAGACGAAAGAAGACCTGGAGCTTTAGCCCAGGTCTTCTTTCGTCTTATACTGATCGTTAGAACGTCAATTGATTATTGAAGCTGATCTTCAAAAATCTCAACTGGATATTGGCCTTTAAGCTTATCCACTTCAGCTCTATATACATCCGTTTGCTTTTGGTAAGTCATTTCCTGTCGAATCTGCGGAGCCACTTCCTCAAGGGATTTTGTACTTTCTTCTGAACGTTCTTCAACAAGAATCAAGTGATAGCCGAATTGAGTTTTCACAGGTTCGCTGACAACACCGATTTCTTGAGTAAATGCTACTTCCTCAAATTCAGGTACCATACGTCCCTTCTCAAATGAACCAAGGTCTCCACCTCTTTCTTTGGAAGGACAAGTAGAGTACTTACCTGCCGCTTCTGCAAAATCAAGACCACCTTCAATCTTTGATTTGACCATATTGATTTCTTCTTCTTCATTCACGAGAATGTGGCTGGCTTTAGCAGTAGCACCCGCTTTATAGCTGGCCTTGTTCGCTTCATAATAAGTTTCAACATCTTCATCCGTCACTTGAACGTCTTCAAGAAGTTTCTGCATCGTGTACTGTTGAAGAATTGTTTTCTTTGCTTCAGCAACTAACTCAAGGTATTTCTCATCTTGATCAAAGCTCTCGGAAGCCCCCTTAAGGTAGAGCAATTCTCCTGCAACCATCTCTTCAAGTAGTTGCTTACGTCCTTCAACACCTGCAACCTGTTGTTGCTGTTGTTGTGGTAGGTTTCTCATGATACGAATCATGTCGTCTTTAGTGACTTCAACATCACCGACTTTAGCTAATACGATATTATCCATTCTTATCTCCGATCCAAGTACCAGGTATTAAAAACACCTGTACACATTCTGTTAACGCCTGATCATCCAGACAGTCTTAAACCATCATACATGACTCATGCTGACTAGTCAAGGTTGCCGCTTGCCTTGAAACACAACAAAGACACCGATGAATATTACAGCTATTGCTAATAAAATATCGCTGTCAAACCAGCTCACAGTCCTGCTAAGGAGCATCAGCCCACCAGCACCGACAAACAATATACCTAATACCTGCCTCGAATCTTTAGAGACACCAACCGTCTTACCATCTTTGTCCATGACTTCAACGTCATCCTCTTGCCCATCGTAATCAGATGGCATCTCCGGAATAACGATAGCTGCTATTATATATGCAAGTAAGAATACTTTTACTGATGAAAGTGCCAACAATACAACCAAGACACGAACGATAGTCGGGTCTATTTGAAAGTACTCAGCAACGCCGCCGCAAACGCCCCCAAGCATTTTATCCTTTCTTGATCTGAACAATCTTTTCTTCATTACATTCACCTCGTTCTTATGACTGTTTACCGTTTAATGGGTAACCACTGTTCTTATTTATGGCCCAAGTATAACACGACCATCATAGTCGGTCATTAGACAAACATTAGAACTCCATTAAGTCACACTTCCATCAGATGATCTTCACCAATCCCACGCCCCTTATGATATAATTAATTGTCCTCGCTGACAGACTACGACTTTATTATAATGACCACTTTAACACAAGGAGAACTTATGCTCACTCAATTTTTTTATGCACACCAATCCATTATAATTCAATTTCTAATCGTCGCCGTTGTTGGTTTTATTGCCATCAAAGTTGTTCAGAGGCTATTTCGCCTTTCATCCATAAGCAACCGCATCGAACCGACCGTCGGGAATTTTTTCCGAGGTCTGATTCGTTTCATTCTATATGCCACATACTTCATTGTTTTACTGACCATATTAGGCGTTCCAATCACTTCCTTCATCGCTATGCTCAGTGCCATTGGTTTAGCAATAGCATTGGCCCTTCAAGGCAACCTTTCAAACTTCGCCAGCGCGCTGGTCATACTTTTTTTCAAACCTTTCAAGGTTGGTGATTTCATTGAAAGTCAGTCCAACTTAGGTACTGTGAAAGAAATTCAATTGCTGTTCACTCACGTTATGACACCTGATAACAGGATGATCATCATCCCAAATTCTGAATTGGTCAATGCCAGAGTCATTAATTACTCAGCCGCAGCAACGAGACGTATCGACCTTATATTCGGCGCAGGCTATGATGACCCTGTAGAAAAGGTAATCGCCGCCATAAACACTGTCGTTCAAAGGAACAACATGATTCTTAAAGACCCAGAACCGATCATCCGTCTTGGCAATCACGGACCCAGCGCCCTTGAATACGATGTGAAAGTATGGGCCGGTAAAGACGATTATTGGGCTGTAAAATATCAGCTTAATGAGGACATCCGACAAGTCTTTCTCGAACAGAATATCAAGATTCCTTATCCTCAACGTGAGGTGTGGATGGGTAAAGAATAGTCTTTACAAAAAAAGACGCAGAAGCCAACTTAAGGCCTCTACGTCTTTTTTCTAAAATCTATAGGCTCGTTCAAATTCAAAAGGATAATCCATTGGCATTTTACGTTCGTAAGCCATGTTATAAATAAAGTTCGGCTGCCTCAACAACTCTTTTCCCATGGCTACCAAATCAGCACGACCATTGCCTAATATCTCTTCCACCATGCCAATCGTTGTAATCCTGCCTACAGCTATTGTCGGTACATTGCAGCTCTTACGTATATTTTCACATGGACCAAGCTGATAACCAGGATAAACATCAATCTCCGCAGGCCCATTACCACTACTGGTAACATGCACCAAATCCACACGTTCTCGAATCTCATGAATGATGTCCACCATCTCCTGCTCTGTATAACCATCTTCCCGCCATTCGGTTCCCGAAACCCGAATCGTCAACGCTTTGGTTGCAGGCCAGTTCTTGTGCACTTCATCTAATACTTCATCTAAAAACCGTCGTCTATTGACTGTACTTCCACCATACTCATCTGTTCTCTGATTGCTGATTGGTGAAAGAAATTGATGGATTAAATAGCCATGTGCTGCATGGATCTCAATCGTATCAAATCCTGCCTGGTCTGCCCGTCTAGCCGCTTCACCAAAACTGACAGCAATCTCTTGTATTTCTTTCTTTGTCAGCTCTTTCGGCACTTGAGATTTTTCATCATATGGAATCGCACTAGGACCCACAAGAACATCAGCACCACTGTACTTACGGCCTCCATGGTTTAGTTGTATACCTATATGACTCCCATACCCCTTAACCATATCCACAAGTTTCTTCATCGATTCAATCTGTTCGTCATTCCAAAGACCCAAGTCTTGCTTGGATATACGTCCGTCTGATGTCACACCTGTTGCTTCCACAATAATCAATCCTACACCGCCGTACGCCCGCGTCATATAATGAGCTAAATGAAAATCCGTCACTAAGCCATCCTCTTTAGCATTGAACATGCACATAGGCGGCATGACAATTCTATTTTTAAGCTTTAGATTCTTCAAGGTAAAAGGTTGTAAAGCTTTCATAAGCACCTCCAAAAAAAAAATGATAACAGCACCTTAATTGATTACCGTTATCATTATTCTAGCACAGAGCAATACCTCTGTCATATACTATGTTGTGATGCTACCCATAATTTCTGATTATATCAGACTCGCTGCGATAAGAAATTGGCTACTTAATCATAATCGAAATTCACCAATATGTTTCAAAAGCCTTACCGCAAGCAAGGTACCTATTCCACCGAAAATCGTACACAATATGCCTGAGTAAATCAACCACTCGAATGTAATGGCCATGAAAACACCGCCAATCAAATATTTTGATACTACCAACGAACTCACACCAGTAAAGCTAGAAAATAGAGTGGCACTTGCCATACGCTTCACCCCTTTATGCCTTAGAGGCAACGTTGCAAGTTCAGTTAAAACAGACGTCAGTAGAATGGATATCATCATGAATAGATTGACAGGTGCCATAATCAAGGCGAATACTGAACCAACTACCAAAACGCCGTAACGCAGGCTTACTTTTGTAAGAATCACATAGAGCACCATGGATAGATAAGGTGCCATCAATATATACTTACCACCAAGCAACGGAAAGACGGCGCTGACCTGATAGATGGCCAAGCCACCGCTGATCAACGCTGCAATCCCTAAGGCAATGTATGTAATTTCTTTTGTTGTAAGTCCATTGCCTTTCATAGCAATCTACTCTACCGTCACTGATTTGGCCAGGTTTCTTGGCTTATCAACGTCATGTCCAAGCTCCTTGGCAATATAGTAAGCGAACAATTGTTGTGGAATATTCTCAAGTATTGAAGCCATCGTCCAGTGGGTTCTTGGCACGTAGATTACATCCTCCGCCACTTGTTCTATACTTTCATTACCTTCCATAGCAATCGCCAGAACCGAAGCACCTCTAGCTTTAACCTCTTTAATATTACTGACTGTTTTCTCAAAAAGGGACTCCTGCCCTACCAGCCCTACCAAAAGGGTTTCTTCCTCTATTAGAGCAATTGGACCATGCTTTAATTCACCGGCAGGGTATGGTTCTGCATGAAGATAACCGATTTCCTTAATCTTCAATGCCCCTTCCATAGCTGCAGCATAATCAAGGCCACGACCTATATAAAACACATTTTTCATATGAATATGGCTTTTTGCCAGCGCTTCAATCGATGGTGCCGCATCCAAGATACTTTGAACTTGCGCTGGTAACTTGTACAAGAATTCTCTCTTTTCTCTAAATGAGTCCACCGACATCTTCCCAAGAGCCATAGCGATCTTCATGGCAATCAAGTACATCGCACAAACCATGGTTGTGTATGCTTTTGTTGAAGCTACTGCAATCTCAGGACCGGCCCAGACATAGACAACGTCGTCGGCTTCTCTAGATATAGTTGAACCAACAGCATTGACAACACCAATAACTCGCGCGCCAGCTTTCTTTGCCATTCGCAACGCCGCAAGGGTATCCGCCGTCTCACCAGATTGAGAAACAGCAATCATCAGCGTATGCTCATCAATAATCGGATCGTTGTACCTGAACTCAGAAGCAACTTCACAGACAACAGGAATCCTTGCATACTTTTCTACCAGATACTTCATACTAAGTCCTGCATAGAACGCAGTACCACAACCGACCACATAGATTTGATGGATATTCTCAAGCATCGCTGCATCCAACTCGATACCGTCCAGGTAAACTTCATCCTTATCCAGTGGCAATCTAGGCGTCAATGTATCTTTGATTGCTTTTGGTTGTTCAAAGATTTCCTTAAGCATGAAATGGTCATAACCACCCTTTTCAGCAGCGGCAACATCCCATGTCACGTTGTAAACATCTCTCGTCTTGACATTTTTCTCATAGTCCATAATTGTAATGTCGTCAGCGGTAACAACGACAAGCTCACGGTCTTCTATAAAGTACACATCCCTTGTATGCTTAATGACCGCCGGTACATCAGAAGCAATGAAATTCTCACCTTCGCCGACGCCGATAACAAGAGGACTTTCTTTTCTTGCAGCAATCAATTTATCCGGCTCATCTGCTGACACCACACCAAACGCATATGATCCCTCCACACGCCCAACAGTTTTTACAACAGCTTCCAGCAAGTCACCAGTTTCTTTCTTATAGTAATCAATCAACTGAACAGCAATCTCCGTATCTGTCTCCGACACAAAACGATAGCCCTTCTCAATCAATTCTTCTTTTAACTGTATGTAGTTCTCGATAATTCCGTTGTGTACGAGGGCAATGGTACCTTCCTCATTCATATGAGGATGTGAGTTATGATCTGAAGGCTCGCCGTGGGTTGCCCACCTTGTATGACCAATGCCAACAGTTCCGCTCATGACTTCTTCCGTCAGCTTTTCCTCCAGATTCTTCAGTCTCCCCTTAGTCTTCACCATCTTGATGGTGTCATTCAAAACAGCAACACCTGAAGAGTCATATCCCCTGTACTCAAGGGTTCTAAGGCCTTCCACCAAAATCTCTGTAGCTTCTTTTTTACCAATATATCCAACAATACCACACATATGTTGATCTCCTATGCCAAACGCTCTTCAATCAATTTTGCCAGCTTATTGGCTTCTTCTTCCAACTGTTCCTTATCCTTGCCTTCAATCATCACACGAACCAATGGTTCAGTTCCTGAAGGTCTGATCAGTACGCGTCCTTCACCTGAGAATTTGTTCTCAAGTTCAAGAATCGCTGACTGAATCACCGTGTCCTTCTTATAATCGTTCTTTTTCTCCGTAGTGACCTTTGCATTAACAAGCACTTGCGGCAACACATCCATACATGAGGCAAGTTCTGATAATTTCTCACCTGACGTCTTCATAACTTCCAGTAAATGAAGCGCTGTCAAAAGGCCGTCCCCTGTTGTGTTCTCATCCAGAAAGATAACATGACCGGATTGCTCACCACCTAAGTTAAAATCACTCTTTTGCATCTCTTCAAGGACATAACGATCACCTACCGCTGTCTGTTTAATCGCCAATCCATTGTTTTTACCCATAATAAAAAATCCTAGGTTACTCATAACGGTTGCCACAATGGTTGATTTACGAAGTGTACCTTTCTCCTTCATATACAGCCCACAGATCGCCATAATCTGATCCCCGTCGACTTTATCCCCTGCCTCATCAACAGCAAGACATCTGTCAGCATCTCCATCAAATGCAAGCCCAACATCCGCTCCAACTTGCTTCACATAAGATTTAAGATCCTCCATATGGGTAGAACCACAGTTCTTATTGATATTCGTGCCATCTGGTTCATTATGAATGATGATGACTTCAGCACCCAGCTGTCTTAAAGCCTCTGGCGCTGATACGTAGGATGCACCGTTAGCACAGTCTATAACTATCTTCATACCATCTAACGTCGTGTTGATCTGTCTCTTTGTGAATCGAATATAATCGTGAATACACTCGTTTCTGGATGTATGTCTTCCAATCTGCGTCCCTGTCGGCAACTCAAATGCCTGTTCATCCCCCAAGACCAAGGCTTCAATCTCATCTTCAATAGCATCTGATAACTTAAAGCCGTCTTTATTGAAGAACTTGATCCCATTGTATTCTACTGGATTGTGAGATGCTGATATTACAACACCTGCATCTGCACCATATTCTCTAGTCAAGTAAGATACTGCTGGTGTTGGCATGATACCCATACTCATAACATCAGCACCTACAGAACATATACCGGCAACCATTGCCGCTTCCAACATTTCTCCTGAAAGTCTTGTATCTCTGCCTATCAATATTGTCGGCTTGTGTTTATTCTCCTTTGTTAAGACATAGGCACCTGCACGTCCAAGCTTGAAAGCAAGCTCTACCGTTAATTCTACATTGGCTACGCCTCTAACACCATCTGTTCCAAATAATTTCCCCATCGTTGAAACTCCTTTCAAAATCCGGTTCAAACCATAGTTATTATAGCATTACAATATTAGCATCTCAACGATTCTAAACAACAATCTATACTTTTATCTGCATAGGTCTAGACCAATTCACCTCCTGGTATAAATCTTCTATACCAGCTTGAAGATCGCCTGCATATAAGGTTGTGATTATGCCCAACATATTTTCATAGAAAAAGTACCGCCCAGATATATTAGTGAACGGTACTTTCAATGTGCATTCTAATGATGCTAAATTAAGCTAAGCAAATACATCTCTTTTATTCTCATTCTTCCTCAGAAACATTGAGCTCTTCCCCAGCAGCATCACCTTCCAATAGCTCAACCCTTACCAGCGGAACTTCCGTACTTAACTCAAATCCAGAAGGTATGGTCAAGGACATTTCAACCCTATGGACCCCAGCATCAAGGTCCTTCAAATTTATTGAAGGGGATAGATCTTCTACTGTCAATGTTGCCAGCTCGCTTTCAATACCTTTAACCGTAATTTCATAAGGTATCTCGTCCACAAAATGGAATTGCAAACTCTCCGGAATCTGGCTAACCGTTATATCTTCTTGGTTAATAACATAACTGCTTTCTACAATTGGTTCAATTATGACCGTCACTGATGTCGCTGCACCCGGCTCATATACCGCAATATCTTCCGGTAAGTAATCCGTCAAGTTAACGTCCACCGGTGTGGTTAAATCGGTCATTCCGTCCAATGAAATATCATCAATAACAATTCGGCTGATAGCATCAACAGCTTCAGCTTCACCTCTGATTGTCACTCTACTTGTCTCTACAGCCATTGAAATCAAACGATATTCATCAGATAAAGTACCAACTCTCTGTATCGTCACAGGTATAGACTTTGTCTTTTGCACCGGCACCTTCACCTGAATCTGATTATTACTGATCTCAAGATCCCTAACCACATCACCGCTGGAATCTAATAACTTAGGTGCAACAAAGACACTGATATCCTCTGAAGCCCCCTCAACATCGATTGGTACAACCACTGAAGATACTAAACCAAGCTTGGATTCAGGGCCTGTTACCTCAATCTGATTCGGCGTCACTGTTGCTGTCAGTTTGATATAATCCTCAGCCAAAGTTCCATCGTAACGAACTTGCACACTCTTAAGAATGCTCTTGATCTCTTCAGTAGCAATTAACATCTCATTCGGTGTCTTCCTTATAACATCAACTTGTTCACCGGCATCAATGGTAATATCGACTGCATTGGTTATAGATACACGACTGAGATCCGCATAAGCTTTAACATCGCTGGATGTCATCTTGTCTATGATGGTTCTTTTTCCTCGCAAGGTAACACTAATCGTCTCACCATCCAGGTATTCCACTGCCATATTTTGTGAGGTTATGGCGTCTTCATTCTCGATGCTCACAGGAATACCTGTAAAAGAAACTGTCACCAGTGGATCATCATAATTCACAATCATCGCCCAGAAAACAACCGAAATCACCAATGACAAAAGCTTCCATTGCCAATTATGCATCATTTTCTTCATGATCATTACGTTTTCTTCCTTTCAGCAAGTCAAGAGGCCTGAAGTCATTGCGCCTGATGGTCGTCCCTCCGAGTTTGGTCATCAGATATTCTCGATTAACGTTACGGATAATATTGCCACCGGTTGCCAAAGAGACATGTCCCGTCTCTTCCGAGACGATCACAACCATACAATCGGACACTTCTGTGATCCCCACAGCCGCCCTATGTCTCGTCCCAAGTTCTTTGCTAAGACTCATATTATCCGATAAGGGTAGATAGCATGTTGCTGCAATAATTCGGTTATTTCTTAGAATAATTGCCCCATCATGTAACGGTGTATTATGTTCAAATATATTCATGATCAGTTGTGAGCTAATCACCGAATCAATTGGAATACCCGTCACTTCATGTTCTGTCAATAAGATGTCTTTTTCAATGACAATCAAAGCACCTGTCTTTGTCTTACCCATTTCTTCACAGGCATAGATAATTTCCTCAACACTGTCATGATCCATATGCAATTCATTAACAGAGCCAGTCTCCGTATTGATTAGACTGAAGAGTAGATTTCTTCTACCTAGGGACTCGAGAGCTTTTCTAAGCTCCGGCTGAAAAATAATAATAACAGCAATCAAGCCCACATTAACGGTATTGGTGATAATCCAGAGGATCGTTGTCAATTTAAAAACCATCGCTACAGCTGCAGCCAGGAAAATCACCAAGATACCTTTGAACAAAACCCACGCTCTGGTGCCTTGAAGCCAACGGATAACTTGATAAATCATCGCTGCAATCAAAAGTATTTCTATAATGTCTTTAATTTTTATTGTCGGCATCTGACTTGCTAAATCAGAAAACCACTCTAGAAAAGTTGCATATCCACCCAAGGGAACACCTCACAGATCCAGTCGCTGTATAAACCACCTCAGCCACTTAACCCACATCGTTACTCTATTGTTTTGATTTCTTTATTGCTTCTTGCAATTTTAATCTTAGGGATTGCCTTTACGTAATAGTAGTAATCATCATCTTCAAACTGATGTTTCTCTGTTTTTTGATAATCTAGAGAGAATCTAAAGAACTGAACCACACCGACAATCATCACTGCAATCAGTGTTCCGAAGATCACCCCTATTATGCTGACACCAGCCTTAATAATGATGTTACCGATGATAAATCCGAAGATCATAACAAGACCACCAAAGCCTATCGCAATATAATGAATAAAATCCATCTCCAACTGGCTGATGAAGAAAGTGGCTAAGATAACGACAGTAAAGATTGCAATCATTATAATCATTTTACGATCGCTTGAAGCGCTGTTGACAAAATACCTATACATATCAATAAGCGTCTCAGGCATTGCTGCTAAGTCTGCCGCTTTCATTTCAAGAAGACCCGGCATATAACCAGCCAAGAAATAAGCACTAACCCCAACAGCCACCGGAATAATGGATGCCGGACCAATAAGAAGCCCTGTCAACAGTGGCACCACATAGGCAAGGTTCATACTAAGCAAGAATGGTGTCAGTATAACCAAATAAGCTTGCTTTGGAAAAAGTCTTACAAACATCAGGTATTCCACCATCAAGACGATGAATACAATCACAGTACCTTCGATAGAGACAAAGAACAGTCTCCCACACACAGTCACAATAACCAAAAAGATGAACCAAGTTGCTGGTACGAAAGCAACTATCAAGGACATAGCCATACGAATACTTACTCGGCTCAAAATCGCTAATTTTCCTGTGTCATCAAATGCGTCCATAAAACCACTAACTTGAGACAATATAATCATTGCGAATATAAATTTGATTAGTGGTAACAGAAAAATTTCCGTTCTTTTGTACAGAGCAACCATTCGCTCCTTGATTTCTAAAAGTGTTGTCATGTTATAATTCCTCCTTGAGACCTGAGCCCCTACATTCTCTTCAAATCTCTCAGCATTTTTTGATAAATGTCTATACGACGTTTGCTGTCATTGTATCGTTTCCGGTAGATCACTGAACCTATCAGGCCATATGCAACCATAAAAATCAACCAAATGGTCAAATACTCTGTACCTTGAGCAACAAAATCATACTCAATGAACATCTGCATGTCATCGAAAAACTTACCGCCAAAGTCTGCAAAAAAGAAACACAGCAAACTGAAGGAAACACCCAGCATCAGTAAAAAACTCTTATAGGAAACATAGTCCCCACGAAAGTATGACATTGTGTCCATATCAGATTTTGCTCTTTTCTCATAGGAAGCCAACCGACTCATCAACTTCACTTTCTCTTGATTTACCATATCTTACCTCTATTCTTCCGGCAGCAGATACGTGTCGTAATACTTCACACCTGCATGCCAAAGCAGCCACTCATCAAGACCTGCATCGTAAGCTGCCTCTATTTGATCTCTAATGGCTTCCTTACCATAAACCATGTAATTCCCTTTACCAAGATAACTGGCTGTAAAGGCCTGAAGCCATGGCCTTACTTCCGCCTGTTGAGCTCCCTCAGGTATCTCTGTCAATTTGGCGGTAGAATCGTCCATTGACCCTTTAATAACACTATAAGGGTATAGGTCTGAATGAACGCCAGCCGGTGCTCCATAAAATCCGAATCCATAATGGGACGGGTAGACCATTGGACATATGACATCCAATTCTGACGCCATCTTCACATAATCCTGACCAATTGTCTGAGCATCGTAGTCACTGGTAATAATAGTTCCGAATACATCCGCCGACACCTCAACACCATATGGACTCAACTCTTCCATCGCATGTTGAACAAATTCATAAATGATATCCTGGCGTGTTAGTTCAGCCGAATCATAGCCAAAATCAACACTTTTCAGTGAACTTGTTGCTTCAAAACGGATATAGTCGAACTGAATCTCTTTAAAGCCCTTTAACGCTGCCTCTTTTGCAACATCGATGATATAGTCCCAACACTCTCGATTATATGGATTCAACCAATTCACCTTCTTATAAACAAAAAGTGAGCCATCTTTATTCTTAATGGCATAATCAGTCCTATTCCTTGCCAGGTAAGGATCTTTAAATGTGACAATTCTGGCGATGGGATAGATATCATGTTCATATAGCTTATCCATAAGACCATCGATATCATTGATGTGATTGGTGTCAGAGCCAACTTCAAGAACCGCCGGAACCGAAGATCTATAAGAGATATGTCCATCATCATCCTTGACATCAATAACAAAAGCATTCAATTCCGTTGTGTCAGCAAGTTCAATCAAGTCATCCATGCGACCACTCAGCCCCGCAACATGGCCACTGACATAGATACCACGAATATCATCTCTTTCGAAGAAGTAATCCTTACTGGCAACATCCATTGACTCAAAAGTTGACCAATCTAGCGTCAACTCCGCCACTGGCTTTGACTCAATCGTTTCACTTACAGTCTCTAATGTTTCAGCATCAGAGGATCCTTCCTGAGTATCCTGCTCAACCACCATAGAAGTCTCTGTCTCTTCAATAGCATCTGAAGATTGACATCCACTCATACTTAATCCAATAAACAAAGATGCTGCTAAGGCACCAAGGGTAAATTTTAATCTTTTATTCTGCATAAGTCCAAAGACCTTTCTGCTTTTATTGCACTGCTAAACCATAATATTATAGCATAAGGCTTAAGGCAATAACACCGGATATTATTAACAATCCTTTAAATTTGGATTCAAAAAAAGAAAACCACTCCGTTTAGAGTGGTTTAAAAATATCTATTAATCTCTAGGCTTCATTGTTGGGAACAACAACACGTCCCTAATGGAATATGAATTGGTCAACAGCATAACCATACGGTCAATACCAATACCAAGACCACCTGTAGGTGGCATACCATATTCCAAGGATGTGAGGAAGTCCTCATCGATCTTATTGGCTTCGTCATCACCAGCAGCTCTAAGCTCTTCCTGGTATTCGAATCGTCCACGTTGATCGATTGGGTCATTAAGCTCTGAGAAGGCGTTAGCCATTTCACGCTTTGTTATGAATAGCTCGAAACGTTCTGTGTAACGTTCATCTTCCGGCTTTCTCTTAGCAAGTGGCGAGATTTCAACCGGGTGATCCATAATAAACGTTGGCTGAATAAGATTCTCTTCAACAAACACTTCAAAAAATTCATTGATGATTTCACCACGCTTGTAGTGTTTCTCAATCTCAACATGTTTCTCTTTGGCAAGAGCTCTTGCTGAATCGTCATCCGGATACTCTTCAAAGTCAATACCTGCATACTTCTTGATTGCATCAACCATAGTAAGTCTGTCAAACGGTTTCTCCAGATCAATCTCAACGCTGTCATAGTTAACAACAGCCGTTCCAAGTACCTTGCGAGCAACAGTACGGTAAAGGTCTTCTGTCAAATCCATCATACCGTGATAATCCGTATATGCTTCATATAGCTCAAGCAATGTGAACTCAGGATTGTGTCGTACTGAGAGACCCTCATTACGGAAAACACGACCCAGTTCATAGACACGTTCCATACCACCAACAATCAAACGCTTCAAATAAAGTTCCAATGAAATACGAATGTGCATCTCAAGGTCTAAAGCGTTATGATGCGTGTTGAATGGTCTAGCCGTTGCACCACCTGGAATAGATTGTAGAACTGGTGTTTCAACCTCCAGATAACCACGATTATCCAGATAATGACGAATCTCTTTAATGATTAATGAACGCTTGAAGAAAGTGTCCTTCACTTCAGGGTTCATAATCAAATCCAAATAACGTTGACGGTAACGAGTATCTGTATCTTTAAGCCCATGATACTTCTCTGGAAGTATCTGAAGGGATTTGGTCAGCAACATCACTTCTGATGCCTTAACACTTATCTCCCCCTTCTGGGTCTTGAACACCTCGCCTTTAACACCGACGATATCACCGATATCATAGGTCTTAAATACTGTGAACGCTTCTTCTCCGATTTTGTCTTTTCTGACATAGGCCTGAATCTGACCTTCTCTGTCTTGAATGTGAACAAAAGCCGCTTTACCCATGAGACGTTTCGTCATGATTCGCCCGGCAATGCTAACTTCCTTACCTTCAAGGCCGTCAAAACCGTCGATGATGTCTACACCGTGGTGGCTCACATCATACTTAGTAATCTTGAATGGGTCATTACCTGCCGCCTGCAAATCCGCCAACTTGCTGCGACGAACCTTAAGCAATTCATTCAAATCTTCAGCATTGTCCGTTACCTGGTTGTTTTCGGTTACCTGGTTATTTTCCAAGGTTGACACTCCTATCTTTGCTGATAGAGCCATGTCACATCACTCTGAAATGTGTTTTGACTTTATCTGTGAATTTCTAGTACTTTGAATTGGAGACGTCCTGCTGGTGTATCGACTTCTGCGACATCACCGACGCGTCTACCAAGTAATGCTTCTCCAACTGGTGATTCATTGGAAATCTTATTATGTAACGGATCCGCTTCCGTGGAGCCTACGATCGCATAATCAATTTCCTCTTCATATTCAACGTCATAAAGACGCACTTTACATCCGACACTGATTGTACTCAGGTCAACTTCGTCCTCATCGATAACCTCCACATTCTTAAGAAGCTTCTCAATGTGTACGATTCGTGCTTCAACTTCTGCCTGTTCTTCTTTGGCAGCGTCATATTCAGCGTTTTCAGACAGGTCACCTTGAGCTCTGGCTTCCTTGATCTTTTCTGCAATTTCTTTACGTTTGTTGACTTTCAGTTCCTGAATTTCTTCTTCCAGCTCTTTCAGGCCCTGATATGTCAATATCACTTTCTTGTCAGGCATTGACTGCACCCTTTCTCCGTTTATTTATCTTCCAACTGTTAGTTTGTAGATAGATTTTCCCAATATATTCAAGGTATTATAACTTACTCCACCATTAATGTCAATGGCATACCATGCTTCTTATATTTTTATGGCAACAGAAGAGTGCCCAACATTTCATCAAAAGCCTCAACATCATCCAGTTGGTTAATGACTTTTCTTAATTGGGTGGCGTGCTTCATCCCTTTAGTATACCAAGATACATGTTTGCGAAGTTCCCTTACGGCCGTATAAGTGCCCTTTTCCTGAACCAAAGCTTCTTTATGACGTCTAATCATCTCTACTACTTCTGCCGGTTCAGGTCTAGGGAGCAATTCTCCCGTTCTTAGATAATGAAGAATCTCTCTAAATATCCAGGGATTACCCTGTGCTCCTCTAGCCACCAATATACCGTCACATCCCGTCAGCTTCAGCATGGCTTCAGCATCTTCAGCACTAAAAACATCACCATTGCCTAACACAGGAATAGACACATTCTCTTTAACCGCCTTAATGACAGACCAATCTGCCACACCAGTATAATATTGTTCCCTGGTTCTTCCGTGAACTCCAATCGCCTTAGCACCTGCTGACTCTGCAACCCGTGCCACTTCGACAGCATTGATATGATCACTGTCAAACCCGGCTCGTATCTTCACAGTCACCGGTTTGTCAACAGCCATTGACACCGCTTCCACAATGCGCCCAATCAGATCAGGGTCTTTCATCAAAGCAGAACCCTCACCATTATTAACAACTTTAGGCACAGGACATCCCATATTGATGTCAAACAAAGTGATGGCATCATTATCAATCTTTGCAGCACTTTCTGCCATAATCTGTGGATCGTTACCAAAAAGCTGTACACCAGCTGTTTCAAGTTCCGGTGAAATTTGAATCAACTGGGACGTTTTCTTGTTATTGTAAGCAACAGCTTTGGCACTAACCATCTCCGTATATACGAGCCCCGCACCTTGCTCAGCACACAACACACGAAAAGGCCTGTCAGAAACGCCCGCTAAAGGTGCCAAAAATATATTATTATCTAAAAGGACACTACCAATTCTCATGACGATTTGTTCCTATCATATATGTACTTCAAGCCTTTGAAAGTCAATTCTCTATCAAAAACATCAATAGCATCTGTCGCATCAGCAAGTATGGTAGCCAAGCCCCCTGTTGCCACCACTTTCATATCTGGGAGCCCCATTTCTTCTTTCATTCTCTTAACGATATACTCTACCTGACCCAGATAGCCAAAAAACAGACCGGCTTGCATACTGGTCACAGTATTCTTGGCCAAAATAGACGCCGGCTTAACAATTTCAATTTCTGGGAGCTTTGCAGCTTTATTCCACAAAGCATCTGCAGTGATCTTAATGCCAGGTGATGTGACTGCCGCAACAAAGACACCTTTTTCAGTAACAACGTCATAAGTTGTTGCCGTACCGAAGTCAACAACCAAGACTGGACCACCATACTCATAAAAAGCTCCGGCTGCATCAACAATCCTATCAGCCCCCACTTCTCTCGGATTGTCCGTCTGGATTGCGATGCCTGTTTTGATCCCTGGTCCGATGATCATCGGCTCCTTATCTATGTACTTCCTGATACCATTTAAAAAGGAATGCATAATGTTTGGGACGACAGACGAAACTATAACGCCCCCGATATCATCTACAGAGATCTGTTTGGACTGCAGCAAAGACAGAATGAATAACCCATATTCGTCTGAAGTCCGTGGCGTCTTTGTTGTCATCCTAAAAGAACCAATCCACGCGTTACGGTCGTGGACACCTAATGTAATGTTCGTATTTCCAATATCTATTGCTAAAAGCATCATTCCACCTCAATTTAGTATAATTAACCGCCAAAAACCGCAAAGACATCAAAATGTCATTGCGGTCACATCAGCAAGTCGCTTTTCAACGCTGCGTCTTAAAGTAGACAGTTCCTATCGCTACGACAATAATCACAGACACTGCCGCTTCAACCAATCCATTGCTAAGGGCTACGCCGATAGCCCAACCACTTGCACTAACGGATATGCCTGCTTCCGTAAGCATCGCCACAATCTTGTCTCCGTATACCAATACAAGCATCCCCAAAACCAGCACTGTGTTCACAAGACTACCCACAGCAGCCCCGAAGCCGATAGCCACAGGGTTAGATTTATTCAGCTTGAATCCTTTAAATACCATTGTATACGCATAATAGGAACCAACACCGATCAATGCTCGTGGAACTACAGATATCAAGGGATTGATGAACAACAATGAAAAAGGTGATGCCGGCCTTATTAAAGCATGCAACAAGGAAACAATCCCCATGGCAACACCTGATACCAAGCCTGCCACCGGTCCTAATATAATACCAACCAATATTGTTGGCACGTGAGCGATCGTCGCTACAACCGTACCCATTGGAATAGACCCAAGAGGGGTCAAATCCAATATGATGGTCATCGCTAACATCATCCCTAGAACAACCAATGTACGTGTGTCTTTTAATAGATGCTTCATAATCAACCTCCGGTTCTCGTCCAAAACTGGTACAAGACATTCAGTTACTTTCGATCTAATGATCATTGGTATGAATCACTTTATATTATAACATTTTGCTGTCCTTATTCAAGTCTGTCCCTTATTCTTCACCCAAATAGAATACTTTGAAAAAAGCCTCTAGACTTTCAAACAACTCTTCATGGACTTTGCTCATCTGCTTGATCTTCAAATGAGCGCCGATTTCGTCATAGAGGATATCCTCGTCATCGCACTCTGTCTCCAACAGCAGACTGCCATCCTCATCAAACCCCATGGTTAATACACCACCGATTTCCATGGTAAACATCACCATCATCACCTGAATATCTTCTTTAATGCTATCAGGCAACCCTGAAAAATCCGGGTTAAAATAGTATTTTCTATCATAACTGCTGGATGCAGCTAATATCACATCATCATCTGTAAACATAATTACTCCTTATACTCCAACATCATTCCTATGATATTTATCTTTCATCTGACATATTGGCAAATAATTCTATTATAGAAGCTTGACTTTGTCAAGTCCTCACACATACCCATATAAGCCTCTGACCGACACTTCACCCGAATTCACTTCCAGTATATTCCCATCTTCCTGTTTAACCATAAGCTGTCCGGTATTCGTAATACCCATACCTTCTCCTATAATCTCACCACCCCTGGCCAACACCTTCACCTGCCTGCCAACATTAACGCAGTATTCATTGTATTGTTGAACCATAAATCCCAGGTTGCGTTCCCTGACAAATTGTTCATAAATCGGCTCAAAGGACTTTACTATTGCGCCGATCAGTTCAGGCCTGCTGTAGACTTTATTGGTTTCTCTTCCTAACGAAGTGGCCATTTCTTCAATGCTGGCGTCCATTTTTTTCTGATTCACATTGATGCCAATACCAATAATCACATAGTTTAGGTAATCCACTTCTGCACTCATTTCCGTTAGTATACCACAGAGCTTCTTATTATTAACCACTAAGTCATTTGGCCATTTTATCAAGACTTCCAAAGCAGTAAGTTCCCTGACAGCTTTGACAACTGCTAGTCCAGCAACAAGTGTCAACATCGCAGCATGCATCGGCTCCAAATCAGGTGTGAGCAACATGCTCATTGCAATACTGCCACCTTTAGGTGATAACCACCTACGCCCCCGTCTGCCTTTTCCTTTAGTTTGCTCACTTGCAACAATCAGGCTGTTGCATTCGGTTCCACTTTGCCAAAGGCGCTTCGCTTCTGTATTGGTTGAATCAATAGAATCAAAAACCTTTATGACATCAAATAGCGTATGGCCCTCCATAGCGAGGCGAACCGAACTTTCAACCAACTCAGAAGTACGCTCAACCAGGCGGTATCCTTTGTTCCTAACTGACTCAATTTCATAGCCCTGACTTTTAAGTTTATTAATATTTTTCCAAATCGCTGTACGGGTAACGCCTAACGTCTGACTGATTATCTCACCAGAAATAAAGTCATCTGACGCCATAAGCATATCCAAAACCTTATCACTCATTTTTACACTCCCATCAAGAAACGCCGGTGCATCATCGACATGATTCAACCAACTTCGCCATGTCAACGCTACCCCGGCGCCATCTATCATTCATCTACAACCTGTTCACTATCGCTGTGTCGGATAAGTTTCAAACACAGCCAATGTCGCATCATAAAGCGCTTCTGCAACAAGTTCCTTATACGATTCCTCTGTAAGCTTCGCGGCATCTTCTGTATTCGTCAAGAAACCAATCTCAGTAATAATTGCTGGCATAGCCGTGTGTTTGAGCACAAACAGATTTTCTCTTTGCTTGATACCTCTGTCGTTTGTCCCAAGAGTATCAACTAGATAATCTTGGAAAATTCCTGCCAGCTTTGGCGATGTAAGCTTGCCTTCCTCGCTAGAAGGAAAATACAATGTCTCAGTTCCTTCCTCGGCAGGATTAAACGCATTATTATGTATACTAAGGAACATATCTGCTTCAACTTCATTGGCCAGATCACATCGTTCCTGCAAAGTAGGATAAACGTCCGTCGTTCTTGTATAGTAGACTTTAATATCATCATCAGCCTCAAGAAGGCTCATCAGATACATCGTAATATCCAAGTTGACCTCTTTCTCATAAAGGCCATTAGCCAATGCACCTGGATCTTTCCCTCCATGCCCTGCATCAACGACAACAATCTGGTCATAGATTTCTTTTGGCTTGTAGGCACGGATATAGATCCTGTCCTCATCTTCTTCAATCCTGTATTCATACACAGACGTTGATTGGATGGCAATCTGTGTGTAACCATCGTCCGTCACACTAACATCAACCGTATCAATGATACCATCATTGACCTTCAACGAGCCATCACCAAATAAGGTACCGTAGTTCTCAGAAAGGGTTATGGTGAATCGACGGTTCATATAATCATTTTCATAGGCAATGCCTTCAAAATCGATATCTTCTTCGTCCTGCTCCAAAGAAATGGTCGGATTGTCCACGTTCTCATAGCCAATATTCTTATAGCCTGGTTCTGTGAACTGAATAATGGTCTGTCCGTCATCTGCTTTCGTAATCTGATAATCCGCTTGGCCATCTGTTTCAACAACAATCCGTGTGGTCGTCTCATCAAACTGGGCTGTGCGAATTTTCTGTACATATTGTCCTTCAGCGTCACTTTCATTATACCCCAGCAGCGTCTGGGTATTTGGAAAATCAATAACAATCCTATCAGGCGCCGACAAACGGAACATCTTAACATCCGGTGCAGCCACACCAATAACTTCTATGTAGTCTCCATCATCGTTCTGTCCAAGTTCAATGGTGTGTATACTGTTATCCGTGACACGTACATACAATTCTGTTCGTTCTTCATTAAAGCTTAGATTAAAACGGTTCCCTGCATCGATAAGATCCATGACAATTCTGGCAGCATTCGGTTCAACACTGAACTGACTTGCTCTAACACCGGTCAATATTGGGTTGTTATCAAAGGTTGTCTCCGCGTTAAGATCATTAACAGCATTCTCAATATCAATGATGAACTTACTGTCCCATACAAAATAATCAACGGCTGACATGGCCGAGCTTGCTTTGATGACAAACTGCTTATATATGCCTTCATCCTCATAAGCCACATTGGTTATGGTGGTTTCTTCGTGACTTTCTTCGGTGATTGTGGTCTCTACTTCAGTGCTCTCAAGGGCTTCTAACGCTTCACTGGTAGCAACCCAAGTTACAGGTGCCTCTTTGAGAGCTGTCGGCAATGTTCTTTTGGCACCTTCATCTGTCAGGCTGTCCAATTTCTCTCCACTGGCAATCTCCGTGGAGCCTTCTTGCTTATCTTGATCTGTGGAGTCTTCTTCATCACCTGAAGAAGTCCCTTGAGTATCCTTCTCAGCCTCAGTCTCATCTTGAGTATCTTCAGCGGATTCCTCCGGCACGTCGACTTCTTCAACGACATTACTCAAAGCAGCCGTGTATGTATCATTATCCCATGCAACATCAAAAGACAAGGCCTCAGACACAAATCTTAAGGGGATCATCGTCTTCGGATACTCTTTACTGACATCCTGAATAAGCATTGGTGGTACGTCCAGTTCTACAGCAACACCGTTCACGTAAGCAATTTTGTCATCCAACGTCATGACGATCTTCTTATCATCATCCAGAATGGTTACTTGTCTAAGCTCACCATTCCAGCTTACTGTTGCTCCAAATGCATCCGATTCAAAAACTTCGCGAACAGGTACAAGTGTTCTGCTGTCGATAATAACCCCTGGCATATCGCCCGTTTCCACCATAGTACCATTAATCACAACCGTTACCAATCGACCATTATACTTGTATATGTTGCCATCATATTTCAGATATAATTTGTCGACATAATCTCCAGCATGAGACGTTACTGCTACCATATTCAACATCAGTGTCAAAATCAGACACATCACTTTCCATCGTTTCACAAAAAAACTCCTCTATATATGAATCATCCGGTCATTACCGGCGATTATCGACCATGGTTGAAAGAAAAAAATCAGGCATCCGCCTTATAGGGTGTGCATATTTTGAACACCATACAGATTATAGCAAATACCTGAGATATTTTAAAGACCACTCTTCTATATTTAATTTAGATGTAACACATCCTCATATACTTTCAAAAATAGACGTCACCGCGCTACAACCCCCACCAGATATGGTTTTGTAAACTGCCCGACAATACCAATGAAAAAACCTGTAAGGATTCCGGATACGAGAAGCATCGGGAAGTAGGTTAGAGCAACATAGAAACTCCCTGTAACTACAGAGACAATCAACAACTGACCAATGTTATGAAAAATAGCGCCAATGACACTGATACCAACCAAGCTGGCCCTTTGTTTAAGAAAGTACGAACCGATAATCATTGCTGTTCCGCTTAAAAGTCCCCCGGTAAGACTGTACCAAAAGCTCATCACACTACCAATGAAGATCGATGCCAAGAAGACCCTAACAACGATAAGAAGATATATGCGATTTGTACGGTATAGGTTCAGACAAAGCAAGGTAACCACATTTGCAAGGCCCAGTTTTACACCTGGCACCCCTATGTTCATGGGAATAAACCGTTCAAAATAGCTAAGTACCAAAGCGATACCAATCAACAGACCCATCCCAACCAATTCACGTGTATTCAGCTTATTGTGAGATGCCATCAACTTCCACCTCCTGAGCCAATTCTCCATTCACCTTAATATGAAACTTATGCGGAAGACATACCACTGTTTCGTTGACATGCTCAATGGCGCCGTCCTCGATACAAGACTGTGTCAAGCAATCTGCTTCCACAATGCGCGCCTGTCCATTAGAAATACTTATAATGTTATAGCCATAATCCGTATCATACCTATAGGTGCCTTCATCGTCGAAATCATAGACGTCCTGCAACTCACCATCTATGTAGACCTCAATTGCCTTTGCTGCATCACTATAACGTTGGCTGTTCAGCCATAGACCGCCATAGACACCCAAGGCCAATACAAGACCTAAGGCCATAATCCATAAATCCATTTTTTTCAAAACTGCTACCTACATTTCTATCATCGACCAATGACTTAGCTATGGTCCTACTATTCTTCACTTTCTGTTCCGAAGGTCGTTGTACTAAAGCCAGGCACCGCCAGACTCTCCGTAGAATCCTCTGTAAAAGCCTTCAACACAACATTACTTTCCAGAATATCCTCAGTACTTTCCCATACGATTCCATCATGACTCATATAGCCTCTTCCGTCACCTAACTCAACATCAGATAACCAGGCAACATCCTTGTCATATTCCGCCGCAACAGGGAAGAGACTGTCCGGTGTTGTAATTTTCACAACAACCGCATAGTCGCCACTGACAGGCACTGGCACTTCAAAATCGATGGTATAATACCCCGCATAATCAAAGGTGCCATTAGCAACGGACACCCTACTGTTAAGGTCCTCAGGCCCAGTAAAAGAATCAACCACATAAACACTGTAAGTGGTGTCTCTGTCAGTGGCATAAAAGCTCACCGCTTCCAGTAATTCTTCTTTCTCCGCACGATAGACATTGGAGAAAAAGGCTGTATCCTTACCGTATCCAATCCTACCTATCCAGCCCAACCAATCTGACTGGTATATGTTGTCGTAGTTATCATTGTCATCAATCCTAGTATAAACAATACTTTCGTCACCAATCCATGTATCTTCATAAGATACATAGAAATATCCCTCATCACCAAAGGTGCTTCCATAACTGTTTCTGCATAAGAAGGCACCTGGCGCCTCAGGCATAGCATTGAAATTCTCCACTGCATACGCATCATCCCAGCCTACAATCACAACATCATGATTCGGCAGTTTACTGCCACTATAAAAGAAGCTGCTGGTCAGGGCATTATAGGCATCACCAAATTCCTGCTCCTGTATATCTCGTATATGAATGGATGTCTGTACACCACCATAAGTCATAACCGACCGCTTGATGGCATCAAAGTCTTTCTCTGGCAATATGACAGCTTCCTGTACATGGACTGCCGCCGTTAAAGTTTCATCCGAGACGCCATCACCATAAGGATCTTGTTCTTCATACACAGGCCCTGACCATCTAGCCAGATAGGCAAGGGATATCTGAAAGTCTCCACCTTCGTTTTGAGTCAAATTATAGCCATGGGTTAAACTCATATGATCTTCTGAGAAGTCATAAGCCTCGTCAGGCAACAAATTAGATTCAATTGCCCCAAGGGTTGCAAAAGCCCAACAAGCACCAATCTCCAACTGATCCTTTATCGGTGTCATCTGGCCTATGGTCCTAAGATCATACTTTACGGGGACACGACTGAATACCGGAAGGCTTTCAGACGCAACCTCAACGCGCCTTAAACTTTGATTCCAATATACTGTACAGCCAAAAGCTTCCATGACTGCACGTAACGGAATGTAGGTCCTGTCATTATAAATCAAGGAACTGGTATCTATTACAATGACCTCTTTGTTACGGATAATATAGCGTTCCCCTATCGGCACCTCTACGACAATACCATCTTTACTTGCCTTAGCAGTTCTAGAAGCGTCATCCCAGGTCACTGTAGCACCGTAACTTTCCAGAATCACCCTAAACGGCATCTGTGTACGGCTGGCTTCATCGATGAACGGATACCCCATTTCATCGTCAAAGCTGACCTGCACATCGTCCACATACACGTCCACCCTATACGCATCCACTTCTTGTGCATTCACAGGTTGAACCATCATAAGGCATATGACCAAAGACAGAACAACCGATATTCTTAGTTTCATTAGAATCGACTCATTTCCTAGGGGGTCTTTTCCCTAAATACTGATAGTAAGTTGTTTTCAACATACCGTTGTATAGTTTTCTTTTCTTATCGGCAGTGAATCCATAGGCTTTCTCGAAACCTTCATAAGAAGTCAGCACATAGACCGACCAATTATCAAGCTGAGTAAACACCTCACCCATTACCTTATAGAGCTTCTCAACTTCTTCTTTGTTAGCCAAACGTTCTCCATATGGTGGATTCGTCACAACAACACCATAGGCTTTGCTATGGGTGAGCTCCTTGACGTCCCTCTCCTGAAAATGAATGAACTGGTCAACACCGGCATTCTCCGCATTCTCTCTAGCCGTCTTTAGTACCATAAAATCCTTGTCAAAACCTTGAATGTTGAGTTCGGCATCCGGGTTGAAACGCTCATTGGCTTCATCAACTGCTGCCATCCACTGCTTTCTTGGAATCAGATTCTTCCAGCCTTCAGCAGCAAAACTCCGGTTAAGGCCAGGTGCAAGATCTGAACCAATCATTGCTGCTTCAATCACCAATGTTCCTGAACCGCACATCGGGTCAACAAATGCCCTGTCTTTGTTCCAAACACTAAGAAGCACCAAAGCAGCTGCGAGGGTTTCACTAAGGGGCGCTCTTGAAGTATGAATCCGATACCCACGTCTATGCAAAGCTTCAAAGGATGTATCCAGACATACGGATACCACATCCTTCATGATGAATATTCTGATGGGATATGAAGCACCATCTTCCTTGAAACGCTCAAAACCATAAGCCGTACTCATTCTGCTGACCATCGCCTTCTTGACAATGCTCTGAATATCTCTCGCACTATAAACCTTCGACTTAATGGACGATGCCTTAGCCACCCAGAATTTACCCTCCACAGGTATGTAACGTTCCCACTCAATACCTTCGATTTGATTAAACAGTTCATCGAAATTTGTCGCTTTAAAAGATGCCACCTCAATCATGACACGTTCTGCTGTTCGCAGCCATATGTTGCTGCGACAGATTGCCATACTATCACCTTTAAAGGCAACACGGCCATCCTCTACACTGTCAATCTCATATCCAAGGTCTTGTATTTCTCTTTTCAGAATCGCTTCCAACCCAAAAAGGCATGGTGCGACCAACTTATAATCACTCATAAAATCTCCGTTATCTAATATCATCAGTACCAAAACCATATTACGCCACACATCTATAACAGTTGGCATTCTCCTCTCATTATAAAGGAAAGCCTCTCTTGTAACAACAGCACCATATTACAATTCAATTAACAATTTATGCCTTAACTATTGGAAATATTGCCAGTACATTACAAGGAACTGCCCACGATCAGAATCCTTTCCTCTTCTTTTTCTTGCCCTTTGTGATGGAAATCTTTATAATAGTAGGGTGTTTGTACTTAGGAAAAGAGGATATTTAATATGAAAAAATACAACTGGTTTCAAAAAATCGGCAAAAGTTTTGTTCCTGGAGATTTTTACCTCGATATATTATACGAAAAAATGCGGTATGCTATACTCTACATCCTATTATTCATCTTACTTTTATCTGTTGCTGTTGGCGTTTATACCGGTGCAGGCATCAAGTCAGGCATCGATGCTGTCACCACTGATTATAATAGCGGCATAATTCCACCCGTCAGCATTACAGGTGGCACTCTAGACATTGATGGCGACGGACCGATTCTTATCGACTATTTTGATGCACTTGTCGTTATTGATGATGATTACAAACTCAATGTCAACGATGTTATGGATGAAAGCGATTACTTCCTTCTACAGAAGGACCAAATCAGCATCACCTCAAAAGGGGTTGGCCCTGTTGTATACGCTTATAATGATTTGTTCATGATGGACCTAACAACCAACGATCTAAGTACGATTCTTAATTTGGTCAGTGTTATGATTATCCCCATGTCCATCCTGTCTCAATTCATGTTATCCACAGCAAGCTTCATCTTTAACAGCTTATTCTTGTTGATACTCGGCAATATACTTAGATCTGGCATTGGTATGAAACTTCGTCTTGGCCAGGTCTATCACATGGTAATCTATGCTATGACCTTCTCCGTATTTTGGACGCACTTCACTACTTTGTTGCCAGCCCCAGTACCAATCTGGCTTGATAACTTCGTCTATTTTGCCATTCCTGCTTTAATTCTCATCAACGTGTTCATGCGGTTAAGACGTGACCATATGGATAATGGGAGACCACTATAATAATTGATATACTGTGATTATCCTCTAAAAGACGCTGTTTCTATAAGGCGTTTTTTTTGCACCTTCCCTTCATACGATTGTGTGAACTATAATCATTCCATCATTTAAGCTAACCCAGCCTTATCACTCTATGCTATATTATAATGTAGTATTAAATTTACCAACTATCGTGAGTATGTTCATCGTCTTCATATGATCGTAGCTGTTTGAAAGGAACACTTATGAATTGGAATCAACCTTTGTGCATATTAATCTATTCAGTGATTCTTGTTCAATGCACCGGCACCTTAGTCGTCACCTATGTTAAAGTCAAACATTCACCAGCTCTCTATGCCTTGAGCGCTACCTACATGCTGGCAATACTATGGTTGATTCTCGGCATGCATGAGATACAGTCAACATCCACAGAGGCATTGATCACTGCAACACGATTGACTCTTTTCCCCATCTCAATAATCAGTGGAACATGGTTGATATTCACCTTGTTGTATACAGGAATGGTCAAAGAATCTAACGCTTGGATTTACTATGTTATTATGTTGCCACTTATTATCACTTATGCACCAACCGCCATCAATCGCTATCTTCACCTGGCCATCCTTTACAAATCAATCAACAACCCTGGCGGCACCATATGGGGACCAGCCCTTAACATTAATTTTGGTTTTACCTACACATACATGGCTATTAGTATCGTTCTCCTGATTCGATATGCCATCAAGTCCTATGAAACTGAGCGCAACAGGGTTTTGCTCTTGGCTTTCGCCCCTCTTGTGCCTGTCTTGATAGGCCTTGCAGGAAGATTCAAGTTTCTGCCAGAATTCGGATTTGACCTAACACCTGTGACCTTTTCAATCATGTTATGGCTTCAATCCTTAGCGACTTTCAGATACAAAGCCTTTGATCAATTGCATCATGGTGCTTTAGAAGTCTACAGGAACACAGATGAAGCACTGATTATCCTTGATCAGTACAATCGAATTGTTGATTTTAACACCGCTGCAAAAAAAGAATTCAACCTACATCCCAAGGATAATAACACAACGGATATGATCCCGTATTTTGAAACATTAAAGAACAACAGCTTAAGCAATTCCGCCATCGACGCAATTCTTGATGCCCTCCATACAGATAACGCCATGTACCGATGCCTACTTAGCCTTAGAACAGGTACCGAGACTGACCCATATAGGTATTACGATTTTAGCCTCAAGAACATACATAACAGCGATGGCCGATCCAGCGGACGTCTAATCTCCCTCAAGAACCGTACACAAGAATCCAACGAACTACTCGAAAGCGCTCATAGACGTATTTCAAGAAATATTCACGATGGTCTTAGTAATCTTGTAAATGTCATCGGAATGAATCTTGAATACGCATTAGACAAGGGTACCACCCCAGAGGAGATACACCACTGTGTGGAGGTTGCTTTCACCACCAATAATCGTCTACGCTTTGAAATAAGGAAGATACTGGACGAGCTGGTACCACTCGACCTAGAAAAAAACGGTCTGCTTAATGCACTTGAATCCCTTTTCAAAAGAATCACTGGAACAGGCCTCCACCTTGAATTCACGCCCATCGGCATTACTGAACAGGTCAATCGAAATTTAAAATTAGGACTGCTATTGTACAGTATCTGCTTAGAAGGCATTAACAACGCCATGTATAATGGCAAAGCCCACCATGTGTCCATCGTCATCAGACAAAATATGGATAATGTCAGGCTCATACTTTCTGATGATGGCATTGGATGTGAAGAAATCATCTTAGGACGTGGTCTGTTATCCATTGAAGCACACGTCAAGGACCAAGGCGGTAAAATACTGTTCGAATCCATCCAAGGCGAAGGCTTCAACATCACCATGGAGGTTCCTTATAACCATAGCCCATTATAATGAGAGGTAAAAAATCATGATACGAATACTGGTTGCAGATGACAACGCCCTGATTCAGGACGGTATTTCACTTCGACTGAAAAATGACAACAACTTAAAAATCATCGGCAAGGTGCCAAACGGTCTTAAAGCAGTAGAATTCTGCAAGAATGATCCACCGGATGTGGTACTTATGGATATCAATATGCCTCATATGGATGGCCTTGAAGCCACCAAACGCATCAAAGATTTGGACCCCACCATCAAGGTACTTATTCTGACCTCCTACGCAGACCCGGAGAATCTAGAGAAAGCCAAGGCTAACCGCTGTAATGGATTCATCTATAAAGAAACCAGCTTAGAAGATTTTCGTTCTGTTATTCGCAGCGTTTATAACGGCTATGATGTATGGACAAGCGGATTGCTCCAAGAATCCGCCAGAAACGCCATGGAAGATGGTCTGAGTACTGAAGAACTTGAGCTTCTTGAACCAAAAGAAATTGAACTTGTACGATGTAAGGTCAAGTGTATGAAATACAGTGAGATTGCCCAATCACTGAATTACAGCGAAACTTATGTACGACAGATGGCCGTAGGTATCAAAGAGAAACTTGGCCTTCGAAATGTGAATGAAATTGCTGTCTGGGGTGCAAAAAGAAATTTATAGAACCTTAATTACCCCCATTATAATTGCGTTGATGATTGTTTGTAATCTTACAATTGTAAGCACCATATAGCACATTCATTCTTGGCTCATCAGGTATGATTCTATATAATTATGCCATATAATATAAAGAGAACCTTTAACCGTCATAGACACAATATGCTTGATAAGCATTTTACTTGGTTTTATTTTACGATAACGGAACAAGGTGAGGGTAAGTATTTATAAATAAAATTACCGGCAGATTTGCCGGTAATTTTTTATATCCACAGAGAACATCCGTTCCCATCCACACTATCCACAGAGTTATCCACAACCCGTGTTGAAACTATGTGAACAAACAGTCGAACTTACAATGTATCAGCCATCATACCCCATGATTCGGGAAATGGTACGCCGACCACTCATGTAACTGTCACTCTTCATAAAATAATCATGACTGACCTTAGTCCCTCTATCCGGGTCATCCCATGTCACATCCACATGGTAGTAATCAACCCCAAAGTTGATATAATTCCACGCATGGTCATCCACACCATCACTGTCGACATCCCCAATGACAATATATGACTCTATTCCCAGTGCACCCATAAAAAGATTCATCCCCTGAGCATATCCGAAACATACAGATGAGCCGTCGATTATAGCAGTATAACCATTGTTATAGTCCATATCAGCTAACCCATCCTCAATGGTTTCATCAGCATAGGTGATTGTTTTTACCAAATAATCGTGTACGGCCTTTATTTTAGCCGTTCTATCCATACCTTCTTCAATAATTTCAGACAGCACAACATCAATATATTCGGATAGATAATCCCTCCCCATATCAGGACCCGTAATCACAGTAGATGTCCCCATAGGATAATAACCATCGAACTCGTCCTCAATCACAATACCACTATTGAGAAACATTGCACCGTCTCCATGAAACCTCCCATTAACAAACTGACCAATATAATATAAGCCATCGGGATCAAGTCTGTATCCGGAACCAGTCAGATCGTTGCCGTCCATGTCAGCATATATTTGAACACCATTGTTATAAACATAAATCTCATTGCCGTAGGTGCTAGGCATCTCAATCTCGAAACGGTTCTCGTCCTTGTATTTATAAATATAGCCATCTACTGAGTCCACATACGCTGTCAAGGACGTTTTATACTGTACATAAGAGAGTATGTCTCCCTCATAATTCTTATTCTTTAAAATCATGTACTTACTGCCTTCTTCAAGGGAAACACTGTAACCAACCCTTTTGTCTGAGGATGCCTGATAACCTTCAAAATAATAACGGTATTCCTCTGTGTGTCTTTCAAATTCATAAGTATTGCCTGTCTGTATATCTTCCATTTTCAATTCTGTTACTGAGCTGTCAAATACAACTTGAAGGTCATATGTTTCAAAACTTCCTTCCGCCCATATGAAATCATCATTTTTATAGACACGCCATAATACACCACCACTGTCATAACTTTGCCCACTCTCTATAACACCCCTTGACACCACATCCACCAAAGCTTCTGTGTAATCATCCAGATATCCATTCATAGTATTAATTATTTGATCAGTAGTCTCAGGGCCTGTTAAAAGTAAGGCCTCACCTGTTAACACCGAAAGCATCTCGCCGATGATTTCAAAGCCATCCTTCGCTTCTTCTTCCATAAAGGCAATCTTCTCTTTTGCCACAGCAATCTTATCCTCAAATACGTGAATATCCTGACGTTTGCTTTCATCCATAATTCTTCCGATGACAACCATACCTTGAGCTCTGGTCATTTCCTCACTGCCTCTGAAAGTACCATCTTCGTATCCTGTCAAGATACCTGTAGCCATAGCCAAAGCCACATCATCCTGATCACTTTCTGACATCTCGGTATAGTCCTCAATCTCATAAATATAATAACTATACGGTGGCACTTCTTCTGTATGTCGAATGACTTCAGCAATGATTCTTGCCGCTTCCTGTCTTGAAATCGGTCGTGTATACCTTTCGAATTCTCCATCGCTTATAAGTCCTAACTCAATAGCCTTGTCTATATAGGGTTGAGCCCAGTATACCTGACCATTACCAGGATTTTCCCCCATCAGGGTGACCGTCATCTTAATGAACCCATCCACATACATTGGATTATCAGGTCTAAAAGTCCCATCCTCGTAGCCTGCAACGATGCCTTGATCCACCAATGTTGTCAAGTCTTCATAAAACCACTCCCCACCAGATAAATCGGTGTAATTAGAGGCACTGACCGGCATTCCAATCATACACCAAATTATGACTAACCCAAATAAACTTCTTATTTTTCCCATAAAAACACATCTAAGTAAAACCTACTCATATCAAAGCAGAACCTACTTACCTTTCATAATCTAAAGGTATTATATCACCTATTTGTTACAAATATATTTGGTTTATGTGATAAAAAAAGGATAGCCGCAGCTATCCTTTCGTAAAATCCATATCAAACTTTGTACTCTTGTACTGGTCCAAGCTCTGTGCGCATCTGCTCTTCCTTAGCTTTCATAGCAAAGAACTGATATTGCTGCAACACTTGTTGCTTACGAAGCTGTGTCGAAGTCTCCGCCAAGTCAGCATCCTGTATCTGGCTTTGGGCACTGGTCAGATTCGTCATCCTATTGCCAATGTCGTTGGAGGCATATTCGAAAGCATTCACAGCCGAACCAAGACTTGATCTAGAGTCGCTAACCATCTCAATGGCATTGTCAATGGCCTCAATATCAAAGCTACCAGTCACATCAAAACCACTCAACCCTAGATTATCTAAGGCAGCACTCTCTATAGACATCTGCTTACCTGTACCATCGGGATTCATAGCCGTGTTCATATCAGCAAAGGTACCGTCAAGAACTTTGATCGAGTTATACTGTGTGTTCTTCGCAACATCATTGATGTTCTCCAGCAAACCATCAATCTCTGTCTGTATAGCACTTCTATCATCATCTGTCAGTATCCCATTGCTCGCCTGAACTGCCAGCTCTCTGATACGCCCAAGATTATCTTGAATGGAACCAAGAGCACCTTCTGCTGTATTGGCAAGGTCTGTCATACTACCTATATTATTCTGATTTTGTTCCAGACCATTAATCTGGCTTTCCATCCCCTGACTGATGCTAAGACCAGCGGCATCATCAGCGGCACTATTTATTTTCAGCCCCGAAGACATTCTTTGATAGGCTTGGGTACTGACACTGTTAATATCCATTCAATCACTCCAATATAATTGGCATGCTATATACAATACATTTATCCTACAATCTATTATAACATTCGATTATGACCAAATTATGTATATACTGTGAATTCAGGCTGTTTTTTTCTTCACTGATAAGGTCTCTATTCGCTGATCTTCAACTGAAACCACCTCAAAAGTCAAGCCCTGATAGTGTTTTTGAACACCAATCAAAGCTTCTGGCATCAAGTCTTCAACGCTAATTAGCCAACCGCCGATGGTGTCCGCCAATTCGCTGACAATGTGCGTATGGAACAGTGTGTTAAAATCATAAATCGGCAAACCACCACTGATGAGATAACTACCATCCTCGCTTCTTGTAACATCTGACATCGCATCGTCAAACTCGTCTTCAATGTTACCCATGACCTCTTCAATAAGATCCTCCATGGTAACAATACCAGTCATCATGCCATGTTCATCTATCAAGAGTGCCATGTGCTCCTTATCCCTTTGTAATCGGATGAATAACCGATCAATGGAGATGGTCTCCGGTACAAAGTAAGGTGGGCGTATCAGCTCTTCTACATTCACATGTTCAAAACCACATTCTTTGGCACGGACTAGAAGATCCTTCAGATGAAGCACCCCGAGTGGCCTGTCCTTATCACCTTTATAGACCGGAATTCTTGAATATTTCAGCTGAATAAGTGCCTTCATATAACTGACTCTTTCCTGATCAAGGTCAACCATATGGACATCCAATCTGGGTGTCATCACTTCTCTAGCGTACTTATCATCAAATTCAAATATAGCGTTAATCATTTGCTTCTCAGTCTGATTGATTACGCCAAATTCCTGCCCCACCTTGACCATTGACCGTATCTCTTCTTCAGATACCCGTTGTTCCAACTGAACATGATCCATACCCGTAAGGCGAATCAATAGATTGGTACAACCAGACAACAACATGACAAACGGCTTTGTAATGCGGCTGATGATATAGACCGGACGTACTGCTACAAGGGCAATAGATTCTGTCTTTTGTAAAGCAAGTCTTTTGGGGAACAATTCACCAAACAGCAACATCAGAAAGGAAAGCATTACTGTTACAAGCACCAAAGCCAACTGAGCACCATACAAAACGCCCATTTCCTCCAAACGTTTACCTAATCCAACAGATAACCCCGTCGCTGCAAAGGCACTTGAAAAGAAGCCTGCTAAGGTAATGCCGACTTGAATGGTTGCTAGTAATTTGCTAGGTTCATCCAACAGACGCATCAGCAATACAGCTTTATTGTTACCTTCTTCTGCCAATATGGCTAATCGATTCTTATTTATGGATATCATGGCCATCTCAGCCGCGGCAAAGAAAGCATTGATCAAGGTGAGTATGAGGATCAAAATTAACTGTACCATCTTCTAATCTCGACCTCCTACCACAGACCGTACGTGATCTCTACAGTATAATCACCACAAACCGGACATACATTGATACTGATAATATAACTGGCATCCACAATGCCACTATTCATCAAATCAGGAAGGGAGTTATATTCATAATCCGCCGACAGACTACTCATGATATATTGACCATTTTTTGCAAAAAGATAAAAATGACATTCTAGAAAATCAAAGTACTTTGCCCCTTCTTTACGATTCTTATGGCATCCCTCACAGGCTTGATCATAGTACATCTTATCAAAAGCCACCAAATCTGAATAATCCATTTCCTTCAATATAAGTTCCAGATCCACCCCTTCAATGGGTTGGTCATCATCATTTACAAAAAAACTGCATTTCTCACTATCCAGAGAATAAGTATTCCCTCCATAGATTACCTCATATAACATACAACGCCTCCTTAGCCAAATCCGTCCTTTGACACTGTTTTCTTTTCACCATTGTACCACACATATATAAATGAGTGCATAGGAAAAGAGACTCCACCTCGTTATGAGCTACGCTCGTATTTCGCCTGTTTCATAAAAATATAAAAGCACAGAGGTCCGCGCCATTGCTAGGGATACAACGTATTGTGGGGGCAATACGGGCGCTTTCTTCTGTGCTTAATAAACAGTCCCAGCGGATCAGGGCAGGCTGCTAGCTAAGGAGTTCCTGATACCGCTATATGGACGTATTTATCTATTAAATTATTTACCTTCAAATACATTGATGTACATTTGCTTAATTTCACTGATCATTGGGTATCTTGGGTTTGCACCAGTACACTGATCATCGAAAGCTTGCTCACTCATGTTATCAAGTGTCGCATAGAAAGCTTTTTCAGAAACACCAGTTTCTTTGATTGTCATTGGAATACCAACTTTAGCTTTAAGCTCATCAATGGCTTTGATCAGATTTTCAATCTTTTCCTCGTCTGTCTTACCTGGAAGACCAAGGTATTCAGCCACTTTAGCATAACGCCATTTAGCATTAGGGTATTTGTATTGTGGGAAAGCTGCTTGCTTTCTAGGGTTATCAACTGCATTGAAACGGATAACTTCGTTGATAAGAAGACCGTTGGCAACACCGTGGGCGATATGGTGTTCAGCACCAAGCTTGTGCGCCATGGAGTGACATACACCAAGGAAGGCATTTGCAAAGGCCATACCAGCCATTGTAGAAGCATGTGCCATTTTCTCGCGTGCTTTAACATTTGTAGAACCTTCGTTATAAGCAATTGGCAAGTATTTGAAGACAAGACGGATTGCTTCAAGAGCTTGTCCGTTGGTCATCTCTGTAGCAAGAACGGATACGTATGCCTCAAGTGCGTGAGTCAATGCATCGATACCAGAAGCCGCTGTAAGACCTTTTGGCATGTTCATCATAAGCTCAGCATCAACAATTGCCATATCTGGTGTCAACTCATAATCAGCCAATGGGTACTTGATACCCGTAGACTCATCAGTGATAACGGCAAATGGTGTTACTTCAGACCCTGTACCAGCAGATGTAGGTACAGCAACCATCATCGCTTTGTTACCTAGGGCAGGGAATGGTGCAACTCTTTTACGGATGTCCATGAAACGCATAGCAAGGTCTTCGAATCTCACTTCTGGGTGCTCATACATTACCCACATGATCTTAGCTGCATCCATTGGGGAACCACCACCAAGAGCAAGGATTGCATCAGGTTGGTAAGACATCATCTCAGCCGCACCTTTTTTTGCTGTTGCAAGTGTTGGGTCAGGCTGTACGTCGAAGAATACTTTCGTATCGATGCCAAGGGAATCCAATTTATCAGTAATGATTTCTGCGTAACCAAGGTCATAGAGAACTTTATCTGTTACGATGAAGACTTTTTCTTTACCAAGAGTCTTAAGCTCTTCAAGAGCAATGCTAAGACATCCGAATTTGAAGTAAACTCTCTCTGGTACACGGAACCATAACATGTTCTCTCTCCTCTCAGCAACTGATTTAACATTGATCAGGTGCTTGACACCAACGTTTTCAGATACTGAGTTACCACCCCATGAACCACAACCAAGTGTCAATGATGGTGCAAGCTTGAAGTTGTAAAGGTCACCGATAGCACCTTGTGCTGCTGGCATGTTGATGATTGTACGGCCAGTCTTCATCTTAACACCGAATTGTGCAATACGGTCTTGTGACTTGTTAGCGTCTGTATAAAGAACAGATGTATGTCCCAATCCACCGAGTTCTACAAGTCTTGCAGCCTTCGTCAAAGCTTCGTCAAAGTCTTTTGCCTTGTACATAGCAAGTACTGGAGAAAGTTTCTCATGAGAGAAAGGTTCAGATAATTCAACGGATTTCACTTCACCGATAAGTGCTTTTGTCTCTTCTGGCACCGTAATCCCTGCCATAGCAGCAATTTTGTACGCTGGTTGACCAACGATGTTGGCATTAAGTCTACCATCAACAATGATTACTTTACGTATAGCGTCAACTTCTTTACCTTTTAGTATGTAAGCGCCTCTTTCAGCGAATTCTTTTCTTACTTCATTATAGATATCTTCTTGTACAATAACGGATTGCTCTGAAGCACAGATAACACCGTTGTCAAATGACTTGGAAAGAAGAATAGAACTTACAGCCATTTTGATGTGTGCTGTTTCATCGATAATTGCAGGTGTGTTACCGGCACCAACACCGATTGCAGGACGTCCTGAGGAGTAAGCTGCCTTAACCATACCTGGACCACCAGTAGCAAGAATAAGGTCTGCATTCTTCATTACTGCGTTACTGAGTTCAACACTTGGTTCATCAATCCATGCGATGATGTCTTTTGGAGCACCAGCTGCAACCGCTGCATCAAGAACGATCTTGGCAGCTTCTATGGTACAGTTCTTAGCTCTTGGGTGTGGGGAGAAAATGATACCGTTACGTGTCTTAAGAGCGATCAACGCTTTGAAGATAGCTGTTGATGTAGGGTTTGTTGTTGGTACGATTGCCGCAACAACACCGATTGGTTCAGCTACTTTTGTCACACCGAAAGCTTCGTCTCTTTCGATGACGCCACAAGTCTTCTCATCTTTGTATTGGTTGTAGATATACTCTGAAGCAAAGTGGTTCTTGATGACTTTATCTTCAACAATACCCATACCCGTTTCTTCAACAGCCATTTTTGCCAATGGGATTCTGGCATTGTTAGCTGCTACAGCCGCTTGTCTGAAGATCTCATCAACTTGTTCCTGAGTGAACCCAGCAAACTCTTCCTGAGCTTGTCTTACCTGAGCGATACGCTTTTCTAAAGTTTCAATAGAATTGACTTTCATGAGCTTCACCTTTCATCGTTAATTATTTAACGTTTACTAGTTTAAAATAATGCCTTGCCCTTTGAAAATGTTATTTTCCACCTCTGCAAGACAGGTTTTCTTTGATTACAAGAGAATAATAACATAATTCCCATGACCTCGCAATACTTTTCGTTAAAAAAATAACGCTATAAATGACATTTAACCGGTTTATCATTTGGTTAAATTGAACAAAGCTTTTTTACAGTTCATAATTAACGCTAAACTGTCACTGTTAAAACCATTTTTTCATGGCATTGTTAATAATTTATCCATTCAAATCGTTACCAATCTATTACATATGGTTCAATTCATTAAATATCATTTAAAACCCTATTAAAAGCCTTTGCCGAAACTTCATTTCTGATATAATGATTCCATCGGCATACATCTGCCGGATATGGGACTGTGTGATTCATCTCTATTTATGAAATTGTCTAACGGAACAGACTTCTTTTATACAGATGAGTCATCAACCGTTATATTTTGTGCATTCAGCATGAGTGAAGCAAATAACGCCCCACAAGGAGGAATAATATGACATCTAACTATGTAGGTACAATCATCATCATAATCATTACCATCGTTTTGGCCTTGGCACTTCTGTGTATAGCGATGCTGTATGTGAATTATGCCATTATAAGGAAGAAGCTTATGTCACCTGAACTACGTGAACATGGAGAGTTCAATGACACCTTCCTGGATAATATCGTTAAAGACTTCAAGACAGCCAACAAATCAAAACTGGCAGTTAACACCTATGCCATTGTAGAGAGTAATATCTCAAAACATTGGGCTTATGTACTACTTGCAGAGCGCTTTCAAAGAAGCGCCGTTTCCTTGATGATTATTCTGGGTCTAATGGGAACCTTCTTCGGACTCACCATATCAGTGGACCGACTTGTAGCGATCTTGACAAACCTAGATGATTTGTCAGAAGTATTGACAACCATGGCCAATTCTGTAGAAGGTATGGCGATTGCGTTCAATACTTCACTCTTTGGTATCGGTGGTGCTGTTATCCTGACAGTTGTCCGTTTGATTTTCTCTGTTGAAAAGAGACGTGAAGATATCTCTGTCTATATAGAAGACTATTTGGACAATGTAATTGCCAAAGCCTTCGCAGAAGAAAAATTCAATGAGTATGACCGCCTTGTACATGCCATGGAGAATGTATTCAAAGAATTCGGCACACAGATATCCGTTACCTTTACTGAAGTCGTCAAGTCATCAACAGATACAATTGACAATTCAGCTGAAGCAATACAGATGCTTACCGGCAACTTGAAAGAATCTGTTGAGAAATTCGAAGCTTCACTGAATACTTTCGGTGACAACACCCGTGATTTTGGCGAGTTCAATTACCATTTACGCGAGAACATCCAGCGTATGAGTCTTGCCTTTTCAGACTTCACCTCTTCACTGGAACCTGAGACAAAAGTCATCACGAACGAAGACAAATAAGGAGGTCTTTTATGCGCAGAACAAGACTTCGCTCTATTGAAGCAGAAGAAAATTTCTGGCCTTCTTTTACGGATATGATTTCCACCATAGCCTTAATATTGTTTTTTCTCATATTGATTATCTTTGTTGAGAACATTATCATAGCCAAAGACCTGTCAGCTGAACGTGAGGCCTTAATATCAACGGAGCAATCCCTTGTCGAACGTGAGGAAGAAATGGCGATACTTAATGCTCAGATCAGCGAAACAGAATCGAATCTTATGCTATTGCAAGATGAAGCAGAGGCTTTGAAATACGAAGTGGAACAAGGCGAGATTGCCTTGAAGCTTTCAGAGAAGCAAATTGTAGAACAGCAAAAAATCATCGCACAATCCAACGAGGAATTAGGCGATATGAGAACTCAGATTCAAGCTGTAGCGGTGATGCGACTCTCCATATTGGAAGAAGTCCTTGATACCATTCAAGATGAACTTAAGAAAGCAGATATAGAAGGTGGCGATCAAGTCCTAATTGGTGACAACGGGAATATCATTCTAAACAACACTTTGTTGTTCGAATCCAATTCCTCTACCGTCAATACCGACGGACAGTTCCTACTGGATGAATTAGCACAGGTATTTGAGAATATCCTGGATGATACCACCATCAGGAACTACATAGACGCCATACAGATTGAAGGTCACACAGATTCCGTTAACACATCCGAATACAACCGTTCCCTATCAACCGATCGTGCCAACAGTGTTGTGAACTATCTGTTCAGGGCCAACACCGATCTTGAAACCAAGTACGGTTCCTACTTTGTATCCTCTGGTTATTCAGAGTTCAGACCACTCATCGACGGCAACAGTTCATCTGTCAGAGCACAGAATAGAAGGATTGAAGTCAGTATCATCCTTAAAGACTCCAACATTCAGGACATCATTGATGAATACTTGGAGAATATTACTGAAGTGGAATAATACCTAAAGGGCTATCGTGATATGCGATGGCTCTTTTTCTTATTCAATATGAATATATGGTGACTGTAATCAGTAGAAGGCTATGGCTACACGTGCGCCATAGTACTGTCATCAGAACCCTATGAGTGCCTATAATTTCTTCCGGCGACTCTTATCCCCTCCATGGGATAAAGGTCGCACTCCGAGTCCGTTCTCCGCTACTCCAGAAACCATAGGCACCCATAGGAACCTGATTCGGTTCCGCTAGTATTCAATTTAATCCCTACCGAGTTCTGAAATCTATCACACGAAACTGAGCAAAAATTGGGGATGATGATTCATCAAGAAACGAGTTTTGATTGCGTAGCAAGCATGTCTGAGGCTTCTGATGAATTATCATTCACTATTTTTCCGACCTTATCATTCGCAAACAGAACGGATGAAGACTTCAAATCAAATCTTCCCCTCGAAGCCGAGGAAAAATCGGGGATGATTGTTCATCAAGAAACGAGTTTTGATTGCGTAGCAAGCATGTCTAAGGCTTCTGATGAATTATCATTCACTATTTTTCCGACTTTACCCCAAAAAGAATCAAGACTCCATCAACTGCTCATAACTAATCCCATACTTAACCGCAATATCATGAGCATAACTCTTCCCAAGAGGCTCACCTTCCTGAATAATAAAGGACTGCCTGTCATCATCACTCCCTGATACAAGATTGGTAAAAGAAAAACTGTCCTGAGACACTGACTGGTTCAAATCCTCAATATCCCTTGCCAATTCATGTAAATGAGTATTAAAAACACCCCTTAGCCCTATCTGGGCCGTCGCCTTAAGCGCCGCTGTGGCGATCTCAAGACTCTCACTATGGCTAGTTCCGCTAAAAGATTCATTCATTAACAACAAACTATCCTTGGTCATACTGCCAAACATTTCAGAAAACCTTTGACATTCTTCTCCTAGCCGTCCGTATAAGACCGTTTCTTTTTCTTCAATTGGAAAATGCAGATATAAACCTTCAATTACAGGCAGTTTCGCCGACCTTGCCGGGACAAAGAACCCTAAAGCGCCCAGCCAATTGATTTGCCCTAACGCTTGTGTATAAGTTGTTTTACCACCCCTATTAGCACCGGTTAGGATGTACATATGACTGTCTGACCATTTAACATCATTGTAAACCAATCGTTCGCCGGTTGCCTGAAGGTGATACGCCAGATTGGCATTATACAAATGATGGAGATAATAGTCGGAGCCACCTGTGTAAGACACCTGGGTAACGGGATGTCCCATAGCATTCAGACTATTTTTTAATTTCATCCCCAAGCTGTAGTAAGACAATTCTTCTTTTAAAGGCTCAAAGACTTCAAGTAATGCGTCATTAAAAGTATCAATGAATTTCAACAATTGCCCCATGGCAGGTGAAATGATTTTTTCAAGGGCATTAAGGTTATCTTTAGGTATGACCGTCTCAGGGGCAAAGATTCTCCGTGGTATCTTCTTCAGTTCTCCAATACCATACTCAAAGACTTTAGCCACGCGCTTCATTGGCCTGGTATAAATAAACGTCTCTTCTTCCAGCGTCAAGACAATGGCTTCAACTGGGTTCATATCCTGATCCAAATTCAACCCTAACTTAAGACTTCTTATGGTGGCCTTATTGCGTATACTTTCCAGATCCCTTTCATAGGCCTTATATAACTCAGAGGCCATCAATTCTTTCACCAAAGACTTAAATGCCCGAAGGCCTCTTGAGCTTAAAGACGCACCTTCCATTGCTTTTAACAAAGAATTCAACCCATCTAAAATAAGCTCCGAATCTTCCACCCGCTTCAGAACATTATAGAGTGTGTGGTCTCGTTCAAAAGCGAATTTGATCATATTTCTTGTCTCATAAAAGGACTGACCTACTTCAATGAATTTATTCAGAAGCTGACTGTTCTGGTCGAAATCCCGCATAATTTCCTGACGATATTGAATCACGTCCAATTCAACCGGCATTTTCCTGATCATGTCCATCAGCCATTCTGTCATGACATCCTCATGTTTATCAAAGATGCGTGTCATGTCCAGGTCCTCTACCGATTTATTATCCAGCTGAAAATACCCATGTTCGTCATCTGGCCACAAAAGGCTCGTATACAGATTATGCTTCAATACGATCACCTCCTCTTCGCTTTGCTGTCAACTGCTCATAAGTAACACCATAAGCTTTGGCAATAGCAAGAGCTTGGCTGTACCCTAGAGGGTCACCCTCAACCACCTTGTAGCATTGCTCTGTCCCCTCGCCACTGACAATATAACTCTTGATCTTTCCAAAGCCCTTCGTCACATCATAAAGCTCGTGAAGATGCGTATTATAAATGGTTGTGATTCCTTTCTGACGAAGTGCCTTGACCACTTCTGAAGCTATCTCAATACTTTCCAAATGACTGGTTCCTGAAAACGACTCATTCATTAACATCATGCTGTCACCTGTCATATCAACAAAGGCTTCTTTGAATTCATGGCATGCCCGGCCAAACCGACCGTAATCTACCGCTTCCTGTTCAATCATTGGAAAATGTGTTGCCAAACGGTCAGCCACAGATACAAAGCCTTTTTTTGCAGGTATTGGGAATCCTAATAGTGCCAACACCTTCATCTGACCAACCATCTGTGTGAAAGTCGTCTTACCACCTCGATTAGCCCCCGTCAGCAATAGAATCTCTCCTTGGGCGATACAAAGATCATTCGTAACAAGTCCAGATACCATCAATTCCTGAATCAGAACTTTCCCTAGATGAAGGTTATAGCCCTCATCAAAGGCCAAACATACCTCACCATGATCTGATACTTCCGGAAATGCCATCCATAAGCCGCCTTTTGTCAGTGACTTGTATAATGCCATACCCGCTTTATAAAAGGTCACTTCTTCATGAAGACGGATAAAAGGACTTGCATCAATTTTATTATAGGTGTTTAGAAAGGCCATCAAATCAGATTTGTGGTCTTTTAGAGCAAACTCAATCTCTTCCAGAAGGTCCAGATTCACTCTTTCAATAGAAAACAAAGGCGCATAATGCCTCGTCTGTTTGCCAAGGTACATGTCCGTGGTTTCCAAAGTATCTGACACCCTTCGAAATGCCTTTGGGTACCTGTAACGATGATCATTGACAGCTGTAATCTGTGCCTCATAAGGCCGCATACCCGTGTTCATATTCACCGAAACCTCAACACTCTTAATCTGGCTGAAAATGTACCTGATTGCTTTCCTGTCATCCTTCATCTGCTTATACAGCTCTGAACTCATCATTTCTTCAACAGAACTTTTCAGCGCCAAAAGACCTTTTGAATGAACATCATAATAACAAAGGGTCTGATACAAAGCCTCGAGACAATCCACGGATGCTTCCACAATTACCAATAGCTCAATCAGATAATAGAGCCTTGATGTTTTATCCATTTGTTTGGAAAATTTGAAACGAAACTGCCCGAAGGCTTTAAGCTGTTCCACTAACTCGTCAAGAAGTTTGGGCATAGCGATAAAATCCTTCATAATCTCTTGACGGTAGCGAATCGTGTCACTGTCCTGACACGTTTGATAGACAATACCTTCTTCACCCTCATTAATTGCAAGGAGTTCCTCAAAAGTATCTGTAAGGTTTAGGTGATCAATCACCTGCTGACTGATGCGGTTATACGTTGATGTATCTAGACTCGTTAGACTGCTGAACATATATACCTCGTATCGGGTCACTCGGATGTCTTGACTATGTTGCTCCCCCCATATTACTTTAATTATAACCCTATTAGAGAAAGGTGACAAGAATCATATCATCGTCTAACAAGTATCCGTCCCCAGTTCGGATACATATGCATATAACCATTGGCCTCATAATCGCAGTCGTTCAGCACATCATAATAAGCTCCGTGAATCAAGGGCGTAGGTATATGTTTCTCTTCATGAGATGCATTAATGAAAACAAGGACATCTTCACCTTGCCAGGTACGTTTAAAGCCTATTGTTTGAGGAGCAACATGTACTTGTTGATAGCCACCGTTTCTTAGTGCCAGATGTTTTACTCTTATATGAGACAACTTTTGTATAACCTTTAACAAATCATGATTCTGACGGGTTATCTTCTTCCAATAAGGTCTCAACATTTCATCCGAATCCTTAGTCTTCTGACCTTCTATACCATACTCACTACCGTAGTAGATTGCCGGTATGCCCGGAATTGTAAACAACATAAGGTGAATCGGATACTGATGCACAGAATCATCTAACCGGGAAGCAATTCTCTCCACATCATGATTATCAACAAAGTTTACCATGCCAGATGCCGGATAGATTCCCCCTGAACCAAACTGCCGGTTTAGCGTGTAACCTATTTCATGATAGTTGATATCATTCAAACTTGAATATAAGCCCTTGTAAGCTTCATAATTGGTTACACAATCCATCCCACCCTCATTGATCAAAGTTCTATAGTCACCATGGACAATCTCACCTAGCATTATGAATCCCTCTTTCTGAGCCTTTAGTCTATTAGAGAGTTCTTTAAGAAAATCCAAAGACATAACATCTGCAGCATCCATTCTCAAGCCATCAATATCAAATTCTCTTATCCAACCAAGAGCTGTTTCTATTAAATAGTGACGGACAGAGTCTGCTTGAAGATTCAACTTAACCAATGACTCATGCCCATCCCAACAAGCATAAGAAAGAGCATCTTTGCTTGCATTTTCTCCTGTCAGATCCAAATCCTGAATCCAATCCCTGTAGACAGATGCCTCTCTTTTATCCAGTACATTAACAAACACCGGATGCTGCCTGCTGATATGATTAAAAACGCAGTCCAACATCACTTCAATGTCGTGTCGATGCAAGGTGGCTATCAAACGTTTCAAATCATCATTATTACCCAGACGGCGGTCGACTTTACTGTAGTCAATGACGTCATAGCCATGACTTGCAGATTCAAAGACCGGCCCAAGTAAGACTATTGATACATTCATCGCTTTTAAGTGGGGCACCATCTTTTCAATCTCTGTCAACCGATCATGAAGAATGCCATCATTCGTCTCCTGATTCGCCCCTGTATAACCCAAGGGATATATATGATAAAGTTGCTTATTTCTCATAGATTCCTCCTATACCGTTCGGTATATTACCAGTAAAAATATACTTACTGTTCGTGTGCTCAATCCTACTTGAATGGCTCTTTACAGTAAGTTAGGCAAAGACACCGTATAAAAATTGTTTCGCAACTAGTCTGCACGATGTATCATTTACCGTATCCAAGGTATCTTCCCTAAGATGCTTGAGCATATAGGTGTCCATAAGGCCGATCAAAGAAAAGCTCATCCAAGACGTCTTTCCTTGAAGGTTCGTATGGTGCTTGGCCACAGTTTCAAAAAAGCTCAAAACCTCATTGTTAATCGCATTCTGCAAAGGCATAATCAAGCGGTTGGAATCGCTTTGCCAAGGGCTGTTGTTCAACTGGTGATATAGCCTAAAAAACATTGGACGACGCTTCACATAGTTCATATAAGCAATAACTAACCGCTCTAACGAACCATTGACATCCCCTTGGTAGCTAAGCTCTGCCTCAAACAATTCCAGCATTCCCTTACCATAAAGGTCCAACAAGGATACAAGCAATCCCTCTTTGTTGCCAAAGTAGTGATACATGGTCGGCTTCGTCACTCCTGCTTCCGAAACAATCGCAGCCACCCCTGTATTCTCATACCCAATCTCTGTAAATAACCTTAAACTTACCTCAAGGAGTATTTCATCATATGGCTTGCTGGTTTCCACATATACACCTCCTATCCTATGATTTCTGTATTTTATGGATACATCGACCTTACTATACCACTCGGTATATGTTTTGTCAAACTTCCTCAGCTCCCACCTTAACAATACTTTAGATTTCCACTAAAATATACTATAATAAGCATAGAGTACTTTATCCTACATCATCCCAATGTGATTAGCCTTCATTATCTTCCTTGGATATTAGCGAAATAGTTTCGAGCAAACATAAAGGGAATTAATATGACTCATACTAATCTTATGATCATTAGAAAGATGTGCTTCTTATGACCTCCATCAAAAATATTGTTCAGTTTATGCGACATGCTGACGCTGATTATATAGCAACCAAACAACAATACTATACCCGTATGTATCTACTATGCGTTGCTTATATCTTTTCATCCTGTACATTGTATACAGATTGGTTCGACACCTTTTCACTGTTGCCCTTCATCTACATCTTATTAGTCACTTCCGTCCTTAGTCAAAGGTTCAAGCAAATTGTGCTCTCACAATTTCTCCTATTTGTATCTGCCTTGCTGTATATAGGCACTGGTCTGGATCAAGTGAATTTGTATCACTTTTATGGCAATATCATGCTTTTTATTTTCATCAGTGTTATCGTCTACATCGAGCCTTGGCAGATTATGTTGACTTATATCAGCTTTGTCTACTTTCTAATCATGCGCTCAAACAACATTGAATCAACCATTGAAAATAACCTTAGCTACACACCACTGGCTAATGACAATATTTTCATTAACTTCACCATACTTTCCATGTTGGCACTTGCCATCTTTTTAGACAAGCTTATCCGCCGTGAAGTTTCAGAGAAACGTCAATTAAGCCGATCCTCTGAACGTGATGTGCTAACAGGACTTTATAATAGAAGTAAACTTGATAAAGATATTATAACAATATATGACATCGAATCTGGCTATGAAATGGCTCTTATTGACATTGACCTTTTCAAAGAAGTCAATGACACCTATGGACATGACACCGGTGATGCTGTACTTATGGATATTGCTCGTACCATTCAATTACTGTTGCCCGAACCAGCCTACAGGTTATATCGTTGGGGTGGCGAGGAGTTCCTGATCATCTCACCTGTCGTTTCAAGTATAGCCTTTGATCAAGCCATGGATAGAATTAGAGAAACCATACAGGCAGCCAATCTAATATCCGGCAATTCTGTTACTGTCAGCATTGGATGCGTCCGAGCATCAGGCAGTTATGACCAATCCTTTGTCCAGGTTGACCGTGCCATGTATAAAGCAAAGGATGGCGGTCGTAATAGATTGGTTCGCTATCAGCATTAGCCGTTATACGACGTCAGTCATACAACAGACTTATAGAAATTAATCTGACAGGAGTTATTTATGACCCTATCCAACAAAAAAATATTACTTAACTATGGCAGCCACAATTTTATAGAACAAAAAGAAGCTTTGATTATCTTTAGCCTCATGATTTTTGTCTCAATCTATTCTTTTGGCATGTTCATGGCGGATATATTCATCTATCATCGATTTTTGTTTGTACTTGTAGAAATTATTATCATGAGCATCGCTATGGCATTTGTATTTTTCCTTTGGTACAAGGGTTTTATGGATGCAGCTATTCTCATTACATGTATTTATGGTGTTGCTTTCACGCTGCTGATATTGGAAGAGCCTTTTTCCTTAAGGTTTCATATTCAACTTTTCATGGTCTTGATTGTTATTCTAATAGGCTTTAGACGTGCCTACCAATATGTCTTGATCCTAGCAATATTAGTACCGGTTGTGCTTTATCGTACTGCACTGGACAGCCAATACGAAATTCGCTATGTGCTTTTTGTCATTATGAACCTATGTATGACAGTCTTTGTCATACTTTACGCTAAGGGGATATTAAGAAAAGAAATCCAAATTGCAGAGTCCCTAAAAAAAGAACAAGAGACCGATCATTTGACCAGCCTCCCTAACAGACGACATTACCACAATAACTTATCCATATCCTATAAAAACCTAAACGCTTATGTCCTGTTCATTGACATCGACCATTTCAAAAACCTTAATGATAAATTTGGCCATGCCAGAGGTGATGTTGTGCTTCAGTCTTTTGCAAATCTGTTAAAAGAATTCATTGACCCCAATACCCACATTTACCGATGGGGTGGAGAGGAATTCGTGATTATAGCTTGTGGTAGCAATATCAATGCTCTAGCCATAGCCGAATCGCTACGTGATTATACAGAAAGCTATGACTTCGGCATTGAAGAAGCCGTCACCATAAGTATTGGTATCTCATCCAATCATACCAATGGCAAATTTAATCCTGAGGCCTTTCGTGAAGCTGATGAAGCTTTGTACCTTGCAAAAAACAGCGGAAGAAACAACGTCAAAACCCTGTTCAGGTAAGAATCTCTACACCTGTTTCAGTCACCAATATCGTGTGCTCCCATTGGGCTGATAGGCCACCATCGACGGTCATAACCGTCCATTCATCCTCTAAAGTCCGTGTTGCATAATCTTTTTCATTGATCATTGGTTCTACGGTGAATGTCATGCCTGGTACCATGATCATACCTTTGTAATCATTTTTGTAATGATTGATATGGGGATCTTCATGAAAAGCCAAGCCTATACCATGTCCTCCAAGGTCTCTAACGACTGAATATCCTTTACTGTTCGCATAAGCCTCTACTGCATCACCAATTACATCTATAGACTCAAAAGGCTTCACTGCCTCTATTCCAACCATCATACAGTTATAGGTTTCCTCTACGAGGCGCCTTGCTTCATCGGAAACCTGCCCAATCATATACATCCTACTGGAATCTGAGTAATACCCATCCAGTATGGTCGTCACATCTATATTGATGATATCTCCTTCCTTCAGTGCATAGTCCCCTGGTATCCCATGGCATATGACATCATTGACTGATGTGCAACAACTTTTGGGGAATCCATTATACCCTAATGTTGCAGGAATACCGCCATGCGCGGTGGTATAATCATGGACAAGCTGATTAATCTCATCCGTTGTAATACCTGCAACAACCTTTTCATCCAAAAGTGCGAATATCCCTTTTGTTATAACAGAGCTCTTCTTCATACCTACTATGTCAGATTCTGATTTGATTCTGTCAGGGCCTGGTGTCACATAACCCTGTAAGTCAAACTGCTTCAATTTCTCATCATAATGCATATGACATTTCTTATATTTCTTTCCACTGCCACACCAGCAGGGATCGTTTCTTGATATCATTAGAGCTCCTTATTTTAAATAAAATCTACGGTTATACTGGTATAGAAGAACCTATGGTTTGTCTTGATTAAATACGCACCATAGGTTCTATTCTTAATCATTGTACTTCAATTACAGCGCCGAAGACGTGGACTCTACTCCAACATCTCCACATGGGTCTTATTCAGGTGCCATATCTCGTTGGCATACTCTTCAATCGTACGATCTGAAGAGAATTTACCTGCGTTGGTCGTATTAAGCATCACCATCTTAGCCCATTTACTTTGGTTCCTATAAGCGATGTCCACCTCTTTTTGTGCATTGGCATAAGCTTCAAAGTCTTTCAGGATGAAGTATTGATCTGCCGGTTCTCCACCGCCATTCAGTAATGAATCATAGATCATACGGAACAGGTCCGGATTATCATGAGAATAGAAACCGTTAATCAACTGTGTAACCACACGACGAACATTCTGATTGGTATTGTATAAGTCCCAGGGGTCATAGGTACGATTGTGCTGAAGTTCTATGACTTCTTCTGCACTCATGCCAAAGATGAATGCATTCTCTTTGCCTGCCTCTTCAACAATCTCAATGTTGGCACCATCCATTGTACCAATGGTCACTGCACCGTTAAGCATGAATTTCATATTACCTGTACCGGACGCTTCTTTTGAAGCTGTTGAAATCTGCTCACTGACATCGGCTGCTGCGAAGATAATCTCAGCATTGGACACCCGATAGTTTTCAATAAATACAACTTTGATCTTGCCATTGATATTAGGATCATGGTTAATGACATTGGCAACATTATTGATTAACTTTATAATCAGCTTCGCCCTTTCATAACCTGGTGCTGCTTTTGCACCAAATATGAATGTTCTTGGCATCATATTCAGATCCGGATTCTCCCTAAGTTCGTTATAAAGATGCATGACGTAGAGTATTGCCATCAACTGACGTTTGTATTCGTGGAGTCTTTTGACTTGAACGTCGAAAATGGATCGTGGGTCCACATCAATACCATTATGCTTCTTTATATAATTGGCAAGACGTACCTTGTTCTCATATTTAATATGCATGAACTCTTTTTGAGCTTTTTCATCATCCACATATGCTTCAAGGTTCTTTAGATGGCCTAAGTTCGTTACCCAATCCTCACCAATTTTTCTTGTAATCCAATCAGAGAGCTTTGGATTGCCGTGCTTTAGGAACCTTCTCTGTGTGATGCCGTTAGTCTTGTTGTTGAACTTGTTGGGATATACTTCAAAGAAATCCTTTAACTCTTCATTCTTAAGTATCTCCGTATGTAGCCTTGCCACACCATTCACTGAGAAGGATCCAACAATCGCCATCCATGCCATACGAATCTGACCATCTGCAATAATGCCCATTCGGCGTATACGATCATTATCATGTCCATACTTATCAATCAACATAACAATAAAACGACGGTTAATTTCTTCAACAATCTGATAGATTCTTGGTAGCAATCTGCTGAACAATTCAATCGGCCATTTTTCCAACGCCTCGCTCATGATGGTATGGTTCGTATAGGCACACGTCTGTGAAGTGATGTTCCAGGCTTCATCCCAAGTCAATCCCTGATCATCCATCAACACTCTCATCAGTTCCGGTACTGCCAAGGAAGGATGGGTGTCATTGATATGAAGGGTTACCTTCTCAGGCAATTGCCTTATATCATCATGCTTGGACATGAACTTTCTGACCACCTGCTGCACTGTTGCAGAGATGAAAAAATATTGCTGTTTAAGCCTTAACTCTTTCCCTTGATAATGATTGTCATTCGGATACAGAACTTCACAGATAGATTTAGCAAGGTTTTGCTGTTCAACTGCCTTATGATAATCACCGCGGTCAAACGATTCAAGGTCAAAACTCTGAATGGCTTCAGCATCCCAAAGCCTAAGTGTATTAACTGTATTATTGTTATAACCAACAACTGGTACATCGTAAGGTATCGCCCTTACTGATTGGTAATTCTCATGAATATACTGTTCTCTGAGGCCATCTGGTGTTCTCTCAACGCGTACGTTACCACCAAACTTGATTTCAACACCATACTCCGGTCTGCGTACTTCGAAAGGGTTGCCCGTCTTAAGCCACTCATCCGGACGTTCCACTTGATAACCATCGATAATCTTCTGCTCGAAGATACCATAACGATATCTTATGCCGCAGCCATATGCAGGGTATTCAAGGGTAGCCAATGAGTCAAGAAAGCAGGCCGCTAACCTTCCCAATCCACCATTCCCAAGTCCTGCATCCGGTTCTTGGTCTTCAATGACATTCAAGTCAACATTAAGCTCATCTAATACTTCTTTGACAATATTATTGACGCCAAGGTTAATCATATTATTACCCAAGGCTCTGCCCATGAGAAATTCCATCGACATATAGTACACTGTCTTTGCATCTTCTTGTTCATAAACTTTGTGGGTTTCAATCCACTGATCAATGACAATATCTCTTACAGCATATGCTACAGCATGAAAAATCTCATGATCGGACGCCTGATCGATGGTCTTCCTGAATTGATTCTTGATATTCTCTAGGATCGCTTCTTTAAATACTGTTTTATTCACATTCAAACGATTCATGATGCCTCCTACTCTCCTTTAACAAGGGTTTCGTCTGTAAGCCCTTACAGTTTGGGCGTGATTGTAGTCTTTCTAATGATATCATGCAAAAAACGCCATCGCAAGCGCTTACAGGACGTTAATTATTTAACTTGCATCAAAATACGGACAATCATACATAATTGGGGCATTCATTATTCCAATTTACTACTACATACAATAAGCCGGTGGATAGGCTTTCAATATAAATACCTCTCCACCGGCTTATTACTTCGTAAAACTTATTCATTAAAAGGTATCCCACAATACCATGAAGCCCAATCGCAATAACCTTTACCTCTTCACAAGTACAAAGAAAGGAAGACCCCTGCAGCCACAGCCGATCCAATAACACCGGCCACATTCGGCCCCATAGCATGCATCAATAAGTAATTTGTCGGATCTGCTTCTCGTCCGACTTTTTGTGCAACGCGTGCCGCCATGGGTACAGCGGATACTCCCGCAGCACCGATCAAAGGATTTAATTTTCCACCAGACAGTTTTGACATCACTTTACCAAGCAAAACCCCCGAAGCAGTTCCAAATGCAAAGGCGATTAGACCTAACAGCAAAATTCCTAGCGTTTTCACGTTCAAGAACGCCTCTGCACTGGTCGTTGCACCAACTGTGATACCCAAAAAAATTGTAATAATATACATTAAAGCGTTGGATGCCACATCTGCCAATTTCTCTGTAACACCAGAGACCTTAATCAGATTACCAAACATCAACATACCGATCAGTGGTGCTGTTGTCGGTAGAATCAACACAACCAAGATTGTGACAATTATAGGGAATAGTATCTTCTCTGTCTGTGTGACAGGGCGAAGCTGTTCCATCTTGATACGTCTTTCTTCTTCCGTTGTCAGCAATTTCATGATTGGCGGTTGAATAATCGGTACCAGTGACATATAGGAATACGCCGCCACAGCAATTGGCCCTAATAAGTCAGGTGCAAGCTTGATGGTTGTAAATATGGCAGTTGGACCATCAGCACCTCCAATGATGGCAATGGAGGCTGCTTCCTTGGAAGTAAAGCCAAATGCCAAAGCTCCGAAGAACGCTAAAAAAATACCAAATTGTGCCGCCGCCCCTAAAAGAAAACTCCTTGGATTGGCAATTAACGGCCCAAAGTCAGTCAATACACCGACACCCATGAAGATTAATGGCGGAAAAATCCCAAGTTCATCGCCCATATAAAGGTAATAAAGCAAACCACCTGGCAATTCTTTCCCTTCTTCAAGGATATGCGTACCATATTGAAGTGCCGCTTCAACAATGCCCATATTATAGGTGACCATTTGTCCATCGACCATCACCTGTGTCATAGGACCATCCATGATGCCTGTAATTGGTAGATTAACCAAGAGCATACCAAATGAAATCGGAAGAAGCAACAGGGGCTCGTACTCTTTTTTTATAGCCAAATACAGGAGGCATAAGGCAACACTGATCATGATCAGATTCTTATATCCCCCAGTACCAAATTGATTGATTAGATGATAAATTCCTGAACTGGATATGAAATTACTGTAAGCTTCCCCTAATTGATTCAGCATACGACACCTCCTATGAAAGTGAAATCAAGACGTCGCCTGCATCAACAGATTGCCCCGGTGTAACTGGTACTGCCCTTACTATGCCGCCTTCTGATGCCACAATTTCGTTCTCCATCTTCATGGCTTCAAGGACAGCAACTACCTGTCCTGGTACTATCTCCTCACCAACACCAACGGACACTTGAATAATTTTACCTTGCATCGGCGCATTGATGGATTCACCTTCACTTGACGTCTGTTTGCCTTCATTAGGTGAAGATCCAACTGTCGGCTTAGTAGATTGTTCTGAATATAAGGAAGATGCTGAAGTTCTGTTATTTGCACCTATAGTAGGATTCATTGTCGATACGGGAGATGACTCATTACCAAGAACCTCTTCAATTTCCACTTCATATGCATAACCATTCACATTGACTCTGTATTTTTTCATAACTACTCCTTATGACTGTCAACCAATCAAAGACGTCTGAACTTCCTTATGATTAACTGATCCTGACTTAATCCAAGATTCTGTGCCAAAGCGACTGTAATCGCCGCAACAATCCGGCGTTGTTCATCTTCTTCATTGACAGTAGGTGTGTCAACCAATTTGGATGTATGAACTTCCGTCTTGATGACCGCTTTTTTCTCAAGTTTACCCCTCTGGCCAAAACGTCCAAGCATGCTGATCATTGCAGAAATCATAATCAATATGAGAAACACTGCCGACATGCCTGAAATCAATGCTGTGATGCCTTCAGATAACCACGCCATTTGATGCCTCCTTACAATGGGATATTGCCATGTTTCTTTTCAACGGCACATACCTCTTTCAATTCACATGCTGCCAATGCTCCTATAACGTAGCTTCTCGTCATAGATGGTTCAATGACGGCATCCACATAGCCTCTGGCTGCTGCAACATAGGGATTAGCAAAGTTATCCTGATACTCCTGAACCTTCATCTCTCTCATGCCTTCTGGATCCATAGAATTGTTAATTTCATGCCTAAAAATAATGTTGGCTGCTCCCTGGGGACCCATAACCGCAATCTCAGCCGAAGGCCAAGCATACACCATATCCGCACCAAGATGCTTGGAGCTCATAGCAATATAGGCACCTCCATACGCTTTTCTAAGAATTACATTGATCTTTGGTACTGTGGCCTCTGAATAGGCATATAACAACTTTGCACCGTGTCTGATGATGCCAGCATGTTCTTGAGAAACCCCCGGAAAATAGCCTGGAACATCTGTCAATGTGACAATAGGGATGCCGAAGCTATCACAAAAACGTATGAATCTAGCCGCTTTATCTGATGCATTCACATCCAATGCGCCTGCAAGAACCTTCGGTTGATTAGCCACCACACCGATAGTTCTGCTATCCATCTTGGCAAATCCAACTACCACATTCCCTGCATAATCCTTGTGAACTTCAAGGAATGAGCCATAGTCAACAACCTCAGTAATAACCTCTTTAACATCGTAAGCTTTATAAGAGGATTCCGGTAAAATGCTGTTTAGCTTTACCGGATGCCTGTTCGGATCATCGGTAGGTCTTGTCTCTACCGGTAAAGTATGATTAGATGCCGGTAAATAAGTAATCAGCTTTCTTATTTCAGCAAAACAAGAGGATTCAGTGGTATGTCTAAAATGACACACACCACTTTTGCTGGCATGAGCATAGGCACCTCCAAGGGCCTCTTTTGTCACTTCTTCACCTGTCACAGTCTTTATTACCTCTGGACCTGTGATAAACATCTGTGAGGTTTTTTCAACCATGAATATAAAGTCTGTGATGGCTGGTGAATAAACCGCCCCTCCAGCACAAGGGCCCATGATGACAGATATCTGAGGTACTTTTCCTGACGCCATAGTGTTACGGTAAAAGATATCACCAAAGCCCGCAAGGGCATCGATACCCTCTTGAACACGAGCGCCACCTGAATCATTAATCCCGATAATTGGTGCATTATTTTTTATGGCCATATCCATAACCGTGCAGATTTTAGCTGCATGTACTTCCCCAAGAGACCCTCCGAGAACAGTAAAATCCTGAGCGTAGACGTAAACGAGAATACCTTCTATTGTACCGAACCCAGTCACAACACCATCTGCCGGTGCTTTTCTTTTATCCATGCCAAAATCAGTGGAACGATGTCGTCTGAACTCGCCAATCTCAACAAAGCTATCTTTGTCTAGAAGTTGCTTCAAGCGTTCTCTGGCTGTTTGTTTGCCAGCATCATGCTGTTTTTCGATGCGGTTAATACCACCGCCACTCTCTACAGCTGCTCTTTTTTTGTATAGATCCTGTATCTTTTCTTTCATTTGGGTCATAAACATACACCTCTTTAATGCTTTCATACAATAATTATCAAAGGGTCGATTGAACGCAAATCGTCGTAGTTGGATATTGAAGGAGCTATGCACCATAAAAGCGATTGGGTATGTGTGTATCATTCATCACTTTAAACAATTGTCTGCAACATATTTACGTTCAGTCGACCCTTTGATTTTTACCATCCATTATCCTGGATATTAATATTGTCTGGCTTCTTTTATATGTTTTTGATGATTCTTTGTTGCCTCAACAATCTCAGCGTTCTCTGCCACTTCTGCATTGCCGACACGCCAATAAGCTTCATAGCCATCTGTCATGGTCTTAGGCAGTACTTTGATATCTATTAGAGTTGATACAGTCGAACGCTTAGCTCCTTCTATCGCCTGAGCAAGCTCTTCTTCAGATCTTACTGTAAAGGTTGTGCAGCCATAAGACTCAGCATTTTTAGCGAAATCAATGGCCATCAAACCACCGTCCATCTGTCCGGACTCTGGATTTCTAAAACGCATCTCTGTCCCAAAGGATGGATTCCCGTTGTCCATCTGAAGATTGTTGATACAGCCAAATTCCATGTTATCAAAAAGAAGCAGGTTAATCTTCGTACCTTCTTGTATGGACGTTACCAACTCAGAATGTAGCATCATATATGAGCCGTCGCCTAACATGGCATAAACTTCTTTATCAGGTTTAGCCAATTTAACGCCAAGTGCCGCACTGACCTCATAGCCCATACATGAATAGCCGTATTCCATATGATAGGTATTAGCATGCTTTGGACACCAGACACGCTGTAAATCACCTGGCAATGAACCAGCCGCTCCTACGACTATTGCATCATCCTCAAGTAGTTCATCTAGGATGCCTAATACCCGTGTCTGAGTCAGATTAGATTGCAGAGCATCTTCGTACTCTTTTAGACAGTCATCCAATTGACCACTGACTTCAGGTATGAAGCCTTCACCAACGCGTACGTTAAAGAGGCGATCCAATTCCTTCGCCCAGCTTTCTCTGGCTTTTTCAATTTCCTCTTCATAGCCTGATTTATAGCCTGCTTTTATAAGTGCCTCCTGCAAAGCCTCCAGTCCAACTTTCGCATCGCCAATCAATTGGACACCATCCAACTTGTATGCATCAAATTCAGCCACATTGAGATTGATAAACTGAACCTGAGGATTTCTAAATATCCATTTTGATGCCGTAGTAAAGTCTGTAAATCGTGTACCGATACCTATGACAACATCTGCTTCCTGGGCAATGGTATTTGCCGCTAAGTTACCTGTTGTCCCTACGCCACCAAGATTCAAATAATGATCATAAGCAATTGCGCTCTTACCTGCCTGTGTCTCTCCATAAGGAATGTTAAATGCTTCGGCGAAAGCTTTAAAGACATCATTTGCTTCTGAGTACCTAACACCACCGCCACAGATCAACATTGGCTTCTTCTTACCTAGAATGACTTTTACAGCCTCTTCAATACGCTGTGGCATAACGGGTCTTCTCTCTATGATATGAACACGTTTTTCGAAGAAGTAAGTAGGGTAATCGTAAGCTTCACCCTGAACATCCTGTGGCAATGCTATACACACTGCCCCTGTATCTGCAGGATCCGTCAGAACGCGCATAGCATTAATCATGGCGCTCATTAATTGCTCCGGACGATTGACACGGTCGAAGTATTTTGTTACAGCTCTAAAAGCATCGTTGGTCGTAATGCCCAAGCTATGGAATTGCTCTAGTTGTTGCAACACTGGGTCTGGTTGTCTTGTTGCATAGGTATCTCCTGGCAACAACAATAATGGAATTCTGTTAGCAGTTGCTGTTGCAGCTGCTGTCACCATATTTGCTGCACCCGGTCCGACACTTGATGTGGCTGCATAGATTTTTTTTCTGTGCATTTGCTTGGCAAAGCCAGCAGCTGCGTGAGCCATACCCTGTTCATTTCTACCTTGATGTACGATGAGATCTCCTGAATCCTCAGCCAGTGCCTGCCCTAACCCAAGGACATTACCATGGCCAAATATCGTAAATATACCTTCGACGAATTTTGTCTCAACGCCGTCTAATGATATATATTGTTGATCTAAGAACTTTATCAATGCTTGGGCCATTGTCATGCGAATTGTTTCCATATTTATCCTCCTATTAATGGCTGGGACTCATTCTTCTCCCTTTCCATCAATCCATTCTACTTGTAAGGCCAAATCTTAGCATCCTCTTCAAGCATCCAAGTATGCTTTTCATCAAACTCTCTATCTTTAAGCCAGCGTTTTGGTTTGTGAGGAATCATCCATATGTAATACATCGCGTAGCCAGGCGCACTGCATTGAGGATGGACTACCCCCGTATGAATCATTGACGTTGACTTGTGCGTTACTTTTACCGTCTCCTCACCAATTATGCTCACTCCAAAGCCTGTGTCCGGTAGGAATCTGTAATGATATACTTCCGGTTGTACATGAGCGTGTGGTGGATAAGATGACCACTTCCCAGGATGGTTGATCACCTCACCAATGACAAGATTGGAATAAGGTGCTATATCATCATCAATGACGGTTCTCACAGATCGGATGGATGTATTGCCCAGTGTATCCTTCCCGAAGATATCAGTTACTGTGTCATCTGCAAGATATAACTTTGGAGAAAAGTCCTGTTCATTGCCAATGGCCTGATACATCAATTCGGTCCCATCCGTTTTACCAGTAACAGTGACCGAGACCCCTTGTGGAAGATGTAGACAAATTGGGTTGTCATCAAAACAACTAATCCTTTCAACCGATTGAGTCTGTCCTTCCCATGAGAACATTACACTGCCTTCTATCAGCAATATTGCTCTTTCAAGAGCAGCATCGTTCGTGTAGGTATCAGCAATGTTCAACTTAATGACACCTACATCCATGAACATGTCTTCGTGACTTTTATCAATTTCACATATGGCATTGTAGCCAATCCCATATGGTTCTGTATTATGTACAACCATCTCTTAACCTTCCTGTCCTTTAAGCTATGTTAACCTATCTGTTATTTGTTCATAACTGCGCCAAAAAGTTCTTCGTCTGAAGGAATTACAGCCTCTATAGGGCTTGCAACCCAAGTCACATTGATAAAATGCTTGTAGGTGATATTCTCTGAAGCAATGTTGCCACCCCATGAACCGCATCCAAGAGTCAAGGTAAAAGGCATACCATTATCCCAGTTACCACTATTACCATAACATTGTGGTTGACGTACCATTACCCTGCTGACCTTTGCTTTAAGGCCTAAAGTCTCTATTCTGGACTCATCTGTCGTATGTATACCACAGGAGTGACCTGTTCCTTGATAACCTGTAATCGCATTAACCTGTTCCACAGCAGCATCAAAATCCGTCACTTTGAAAACAGCCATTGCCACACACATCTTTTCCCCAGAGAAAGGATGTTCTGCTCCAACGCCCTCCTCTTCGACGATGAAGAATGTGTTGCTATCTCCAATCTCTATTCCTGCCAATTCAGCTATTCTGCCTGCAGGTTGGGCAACCACATCTCTGTTGATATGTCCATCCACCCAGATTGTTGCCTGAAGTTTGGCTTTTTCTTCAGCATTGACCTTATACCCGCCTTCTGCAATTAAATTGGCCATTAATTGATCGTAGATACTCTCAACAACTACCAAACTATTCTCAGAAGAACAACTTGTAGCAAAGTCAAAAGTCTTACTAAGCATAATCTTATGAGCCGCATCTTCTAGGTCTGCTGTTTCATCAACTACAACGACAGCATTACCCGCGCCTACGCCATAAGCCGGCGTCCCTGATGAATACGCTGCTTTAACCATCCCTGAACCGCCAGTGGCAACAACCAAATCAGCTTGCTTCATCAGCTCACCGCTTATTTCAACCGTTGGTTCTTCAATAGAAATCAATAAATCTTCCGGTAAATCATATTTCTTTAGTACTTCACGCATGATATTTGTAATCTTAAGGTTCGTCACCTTAGATCTTGGGTGTGGTGCAAATATGATGGCATTCTTGCCTTTCAGCGCATTCATCGCCTTAATTACAGGCGTTGCTTCTGGGTTTGTCGTTGGTACTAATGCACCAATAACGCCAACAGGCTTTGCAATCTTAATCAATCCCTTTTCAGGTATACGCTCGATAATGCCAACTGTCTTAGCACCCATCATATCTCTAAGGGCACCGCGAATCTTTTTCTCAAGCTTAACTTTTTTCCCTTGAACATTGCCAAGTTGTGTTTCTTCAACTGCGAATTCTGATATTTCTTGAACAACTTCTGGCTGTACCATAGCCCAAGCTACCGCTGTCACTACTTCATCCACTTGATCTTGGGTCAAATCAGTAATGGCTTCTTGTGCTGTTCTTGCTCTCTCTATTAGTCCCTGTACGTATATTTTTGCATCTGACATTGTATAATGTCTCCTTTCATCATCCCTTATAGTTTTCAATGAACTCGTTAATCTGATCGATTGTAGGCATAGCATCTGAGCAACTGTGACTAGATACAACAATAGCCGCACTGGCTGCACCAATTCTCATGGACTCAGCCGGTGTCTTACCCTCAAGCAAGCCATAGATGAACCCTCCTGCATATGAATCCCCTGCGCCGAAAGTCTTTACTGGTATTACTGGAAAAACATCTCCAGTCACCTTATCACCCTCTTTGGTATAGGCATAAGACCCTTCTTTACCATGTTTGATAACAACAATCTTAGCATGGTGGTCAAACCACTTCTTTGCTGTTACTTGATCATCCTTATTGCCTGGATTAGAGATCATTTCTAACATATCAAATTCTTCACGCGTACCTATAATAACATCACACTTCTCTGCTGCCAGACTATAGTAGATTGCTGTTTCTTCCACTGACTTCCAAGTATATGGTCTGTAATCTATATCAAAGAAGACAACCGTATTATGTTTTCTTGCAAGCTCTAATGCTGCGAATACGGCCTCTCTTGAAGGACTGGCACTTAGAGCAGTACCTGATATAAGAATTGATTTTGCCGTCTTAATATAGTCTTCATGGACATCCTTCACTTCCAACTTCAAGTCAACAGCATTGTCCCTGTACATCAGGATGCTGCAATCAGATGGGGATTTAATCTCCGTAAAAGCAAGCCCTGTCATGCCACCACTGTAATCAGTAACAACGCATGAACGATCTATGCCGCAATTCTCCAGATAGTTCTTAATAAATCTACCAAACTGATCATCCGCCACTCTTCCAACAAAGCCTGTCTTAAGCCCAAGTCTTGATGTTGCTACTGCGATATTCGCCGGACTACCTCCCAAGTACTTGGTAAATGTGCTCGTCTCTTCCATTGGTCTGTGGATCTCATTAGCATTCAAATCAACCGCGAGACGCCCTATAGGTATGATGTCCAACGCTCTGTTATCCTGAAAAGTAAGATTATTCATGTTGATCTCCTTCTTGGTACAATCCATATTTATTGTCAATCGCATTACTAAAACGTTTACTCAATCAGTAAAAATAAAAAGGCTTTTGCCCGTTTCAGAGTAAACGTTTACGTAAAGAGTAAAAAAATATATGCTATAAAGCCTTTTCCATCATATACACTTTAGTAAAACGTTTACTTACATTCTCAGTATAATAAGTTGATGGGTGGATGTCAAGCCTTTAGGGACAAATTATGGCTACGGAGTCATAACTAAACCGCTCTAACGCCATCCACAATAACAATACTCGTTGATGCACTCGAGAACTTTATATCGCGGATGGAAATTCGGCTATATAGTTATGACTCCTATACTAATTATGAACGGTCAAAATTAATCATCTTCTTGACGGAATCTCTGACTTGAAGCGCCGTATCAAATCGTATGTTCATCTCAGACCTATTGCCATTTCCCTCAATCAGATCAATCAGCACGTCCGCACTTTCTCTCCCCATCTCATAAGTGGGCTGTCGCATGGTTGTCAGTCTAGGCCTGATATGTTTGGCCATATAGATATCATCAAACCCTACAACGGAAACGTCTTCCGGCACCCTTAAGCTTCGTTCCTCAAAAACCTCATATGCACCTATGGCCATCATATCATTACAGCAAGCCAAGGCAGTAAAATTAATGTTCTTATCCAGCAATTCACTGATACGTTCGCGACTTGTCTCTATAATATAATCGCCATAGATGACCAATTGGTCATCGAAGGGTATCCCCAGTTCATCTAATGCTTCTTTGTAGCCTTCAAAACGCTTGATGGTTGAGTATGTTGTTGCCGGCCCACCCACAAAAGCAATCTGTCGATGACCATTCTCATACAGGAACCTAACCACTTCTTTCATTGCTTTTTTGTTGTCTGCATTAATATTGTAAGCCCTATCCCAAGCGATTCTTGAATCGACAAAAACGGACTTCATTGAGAATGATTTGATTTTTAAGAATGTCTCTTCGCTGATTTCTTCTGTATTACTGTAGACAACACCTGATACGTAATGGTCATTCAGAAAATCTATGTGACTGCTTTCTTTTTTCGTACTGTTGGCACCGTCACATAAAATTGTATTGTAACCACGCTCTGCAGCGGCATCTTCGACACCTTTAGCTAATTCAAGGTGGTATGGGTTTGTAATATTTGGAATCAGTAGTCCGATAATATTGGACTGTTTGGTCACCAAACCTCTAGCAATGGCACTTGGCTGAAAATTATTTTCTTCTACGATCTTCCATATACGCTCACGTGTCGCATCACTGACACCTTTACTTTTGTTGTTGATGACACGCGACACTGTCGCAACGGACACACCTGCTATCTTTGCTATATCTGTAATTGTCACTTTCATTGGATTACCTCTTTCACGCCCCAGATTATAACCTTTGTCTCATACCAAACCATTATAGCATGATAAAGATTTGTGTCAAAGAAATCGTTTGACCTAAAAAACCTTGCATGATATAATACAGCCACAAAGAGTAAACGTTTACTCTACCGACCTATAAGGAGAAATCAATGGAATTACATCAATCTGCACGCCTCGTTAAATCCGAAGACTTAAATCATCATGGTACCCTGTTTGCCGGCCGAATGGCTGAATGGTTTGTTGAAGGCAGCTTTGTTGCCGCAGCCTTAGCGGTGGGAAATCCCGACCAGATTGTCTGTCTTAAAGTCCACGGCATGCGTTTTAATATACCTGCTAAGAAAGGTGATATTCTAAAGATTACCGCAAAGGTTGTCGATGTTGGAACTACAAGTTTGACTGTGTTCAATCAAACCTATTCCACCAATACCGGTAAGATTCTTGTAGAAGGTTTTGTTACATTCGTTAATGTAGATGAACATGGTAAGAAGATGCCTCACGGGCTCACTTTAGAGGGCCTTGATGAAGAGGCACTATCCTTACAAAAACAAGCCAAGTCGTTAAAATAATTAATACAGGGCCAGTCTAAAAGTATATACTCATTTAGACTGGCCCTGTATTTCAACTTCTACAAATCTATTGATTCACCGCCGGCAAACCAGCGAATCTTTTCCCCTAACCGATGCTTTAGAACCCTAAAGGCTTCGTCACCGGTACAGTGGCATGTGTAACTGGAGGTATTAATTTGTTCAAGGTAATTACCAAGTACCGCAACTCGTTCAGGTGGTACTTTTTCTTGACGTGAACCACTGCTAAGGTGAAAGCCACCGATTAAGACATCAGGTTCACAGCCTTCTTGTTGTTGATAAGTCGTCAGTATATTCTCAATACCATTGTGTGCACATCCAGCAATGAGAAGCCTGTTTGCCTCTAGATGAATTGACAAGTTGATTTCATGCTCAAATCTATCTGGTACATACTGCTCCTCAAGCATGCGGAATAGATACTTATTCATTATTGGCGGTTCATATTGATTGCTTTCATTCTGAAACAATGTAAGGCGGTCGTTGATACTATACCTACCCTTGACTTTCACAATTCTTGGATTTGTTTTCAAGCGCTGATCGATACCTATATACTTCATCGATCCGTCAACTCTCTTAGAGAAATAATCCCCAAAAGCGTCCTGTGACATATAAACAACTGCTTTATCATTAACTTCAAAGAAACGACATAGGCCACCCCCATGGTCATAATGTCCATGGGACAGTATCACAGCATCAATCGCCTTCAAGTTAACCCCTAAAGTGGCTGCATTATTGACAAACAAGCCACTTTGCCCTGTATCAAAGAGTAACTTCACGTCTGGGGTCTCAATATAAAGGGATAAACCATGTTCTGATTCAATACCTGCACTAATGGCGTTGTTCTCAAGCAAACATGTGATTCTCATAGACATATTACCTAGTGACTACCACATTCATCTGCGTGCTCATGTTGATGGCATACTGATCCTGTAGACTCAAGTTCACCTCTTACATAGGCTTCTGCTTTTTCCTGTGCAATACCCTGGGCACCAACAATCACTTCTATGTCATGACTGTTGAAAATATCGATGGCTGCGCCACCCATGCCACCTGAAATAATGACATTTGCCCCCTTTTCATGAAGAAAATTCGGCAAGAATCCTGGCTTGTGCCCTGGATTAGGAACGCTTACCGCCTCAATGATTTCATTCTTATCCACTGTGAACATCATAAAGTGTTCACAGTGACCAAAGTGGCCTGATACCATGTTATTATCGCTTGCAACTGCTATTTTCATATTCTTTTCCTTTCTTATCTGATGGTCGCACCTTACAGGAGCGCCACCGTTTCTTTATATACTTGACGTACATGGTTTGCAGCCTCACTCGGTACATCCAGTACAGTTTTACCTTCATTAAGTAGCATTGGTATTGTATTGTCATATGGTATTGTTCCAACAAAAGGTATGTCACATTTATCACAATAGGCTATGATTCTATTTGTCATGTCTGTATTAATGTCTGACTTGTTCACGCAAACAGCGGCCGGTGTTCTAAAATGAGCTGCTGTAGACAGAATCCTCTCCATATCACTAAAACCAGATAAAGAGGGCTCTGCGACGACCAAGACCATATCCACACCACTGACTGAAGCAATAACAGGGCAACCAATGCCAGGTGATCCATCAATGATCGTCACTTGACTATTGCCTGTATAATCATTTAACTGTTTCTTAACTTCACTAACCAGCTTACCCGAGTTCCCACTGCCCATATATAGTTTAGCAGAAGAGAAATATCGACCTTCATCATACAGCCTTAGTACACCTGCTGCCCAAGGTTTCATAATCACTGCCGAAGCTGGGCATACGAATTGACATACAGAACACCCTTCACATGCGTATGGATTAACTTGGTAATGTGTGGCAACAGAACTGATTGCATCAAACCTACATGCATCTTCACATAGTCCACAACCTACGCAAGATCTATCATCAATAACCGCTTTCGGCATCCCTATATAATCTCTTTCTGTCGGCTGCTCCATGCTATTACCTATCAAATGAAGATTAGGTGCATCAACGTCGCAATCCGCATAAACATCTGTCTTAGTCAAACGAATCATTGCTGATGATAACGTTGTCTTGCCTGTACCACCTTTACCACTTAGAATCAGTAATTTTTTCATGCATAACCTCCTCTAAGTTTTGATGAATCTGTTCAAATAACTTCTTGAACCTGGCATCCTTCCTTACAGCAACCTCACCTTTAGAACCCATGAACGCAAGTTCTTCATCGTATGGGATCCTTCCAACAATCGGTATCTGATTCTCTGTGCAGTAATCCGTCAACAAAGTGTCGTCACCGTAAGATTTGTTTATCACCAAACTAGAAGATTTCCCCATCTTCTTTACAAGTTCATGTACCATGCTCACATTATGACGTCCAAAAATTGTCGGTTCCGCTACAAGCAGACAATGATCTGCTCCCTTGATGCTCTCCATCACTACACAGGCACTGCCTGGTGGACAATCAACCACAACAGGTCCTTGGTGACGACTTGCCTCCTTGATCAGTGATTCTATGATAGGAACACCTGAAGCCTCCCCTATGTTCATTGAACCTGTCATCACAAAGATATCTTCTGAGATTCCTGCTTCAAGAGTACCAATTGTGCGTTCATACTCTGTAATCGCTTTAGTCGGACAAACCAAACTACAACCACCACAACTATGGCAAATATCCTCAAAAACCTTAACTTTCTTTCCTACATAAGCTAACGCGTTGAACTGACAGAATGCAACACAACTTCTACACCCTATACACGCCTCTGGATTAATGGTTGGCATCTTCACCTGAACATGAGATACCGTTATGCCTGTGGGTTTCAAGAAAAGTCGTCCATTAGGTGCTTCAACATCACAGTCTACATACAATGTATCAGACCTCAATGCTGCAAGGTTAACAGACAGCAAAGTCTTGCCAGTACCGCCTTTCCCACTCAAAACGGCTAATGTCATCTCGGGCCACCAACACCATGATATCCGCCATGAAAACTCGTCATCGCTGCAAGATCACCGTTTGATGCTAGGGTCATGTTTTCCTTTACACTGACGCCATTTGTTTGATAAATCTCTATACCAGCATCCTTTAAGACTTCCGCTGCATTTTCGCCACATCTAGGTGTGATGACAGCTTCAACTTTGCTGTCTACTAATAACTGCGCTGCTTTTATCCCTGCCCCGCCTGAGGCTTGTGCCGCATTATTCTCAATGTATCTTACCGTGTTATTATTGCTGTCAAATAGCAGGTAATACGGTGTCCTGCCGAAGGAAGGACATATCATACCATCCGTTGTCTTTTCCTCTACTGGAATTACTATGATCATTTGCTCTCTCTCCTGTCATTCTTAGAATCATTCTTATATTGACTTCGGCGACAACGACACTGAGCACAACGGTCTTCTTCTTTTTTTTGATTACAGAGCTCATATTCGCCTCCTCTAATCAAAATTGTTTTACCATTAATCAGTGCGTCACCTAGTTTATGTTTCGCATCATTGTAGATCTTCTGGGCTGTCGTCCTGGCCACCTGCATCTGCAAAGCACACTCAATTTGACTGAACCCTTCTACGTCAATCAACCTGATTGTTTCATATTCATCCACCGTCATAATGATCGGCGGGTCATTGTTTTCTTTTCCTTGCTTTGGCCCAAACGCCATGGATTTGGGCATAGCACAGACATGTCTGTATTTCTTAGGTCTTGGCATCTCAGTCTTTCATTTGATCCATAAGTTGTTGCAGTCGATTCTCAAGCATTGTGATCTCATCTCGAATATTCAGATTATTCAAGTTTCTGAATCTTCGATCTCGATTTCTGCCCAATCCTCTTCCCGCTCTCAAACATCTTAAACCTATGGCTGAAGCGATGCCTGTGTTGTCATTACAAGTTCCCATTCCTCTACCAGATGATCTACCTAAACCCTTTGGTCCTGTTCCATCTCTTGCTGGCATTGTCTCACCTCCATTCAATTAAAGGCATATGCCAATTATAAAATAACACCATATATGGCATATGTCAATAATAATTTATAGTATATGCCATATTAATTTGTTTCTATACAAAAAAAGAACCCTACAAAGTAGGATAATCATTTCTATTATCTGTAATAGATGATTTTCTACCTCATAGGGTTCTTATATATTCACAATGTTACGCCTTCACAACAACCATATCAACCACTTCGCCATTGATCTTCCAGTTCTTCGCATAACCTTCTACAGAACCTTCTTCAATTGAAACAGCCAATGTTTCTTCTGCAATTGTTACTGAATTGTCTAAGACAACCTGGGCAACTTTTGCGTTGTTGGCATAGTAGACTTTAATCTGATCCGTCACTTCAAAATCAGCTTCCTTACGCATGGTTTGAATCTTGCTGATCACTTCACGAACAAAGCCTTCTTCAAGAAGATCTTCTGTCAACTTGGTATCGATAACAACAGTAATACCCTTGTCTGATACAGCTTCAAAGCCTTCCTGCTTCGTTTGTTCAATGAGAAGATCGCTTTCTTCAAGATGTACCATCACATCACCAATTTCAAACTTAAGTTCATTGTTACTCTTAAGTTCTGACATTGCCGCATTACCATCAACTTCTGACAGGTATTGCTTGATGCCACCTAGTTGTTTACCATACTTCGGTCCAACTGTTCTAAGTTGTGGCTTAAACTGATAAGTAGTAAAAGCACTGACATCTTCAGCAATGCTAACTGATTTAACATTAAGTTCATCTCTAATAATTGCTAGGTAAGCTTCATCAAGGGTAAGCATTTCCTCAGCTTTGATGAACAAAGATGCAACCGGCTGGCGATTCTTAATTGCTGCCGTATTACGACATGCTCTTCCTGATACAACAACGTTCAGCACTATATCCATCTGAGCCTCTACCTCTGGCTTGATCCATGCCTCGTTCACTGTAGGATAATCACAGAAATGAATACTCTGAGGCGCTTCTGGATCAACACCTACAACCATATTCTGATAAATATCCTCGGCCATGAACGGCACCATTGGTGCAGCAAGCAACGAAACTGTCTTAAGGGCTGTATATAATGTCATATAGGCATTGACTTTATCCTGAGGCATTTCTTTTTGCCAAAATCTTTCACGACTTCTTCTAACATACCAGTTACTCAAGTCGTCAACAAATGCAGCAAGAGCTCTTGAACTTTCGGTAATTCTGTAATGCTCAAGGTTCGTATCCACTTCTTTAATCAACGTGTTTAGCTTTGAAAGCAACCATTGATCCATAAGGGACAACTTGTCATAGTCCAAAGCGTACTTAGTCGGATTGAATTGATCAATCTCAGCATAAAGGATATAGAACGCATAGGTATTCCAAAGGGTTCCCATAAACTTCCGCTGACCTTCTGTTACAGTCTCACCTGAGAATCGGTTCGGAAGCCAAGGTGCACTATTATTGTAGAAATACCAACGAATAGCATCCGCTCCGTATTTATCTAATGCATCAAATGGATCTACTGCATTCCCTTTTGATTTGGACATCTTTTGTCCATCAGCATCCTGTACATGACCTAGAACAATAACATTCTTATAGGCTGGCTGATCAAAAATCAATGTGGATATGGCTAACAGAGAGTAGAACCATCCTCTAGTCTGGTCAACAGCCTCACTAATGAAGTCAGCAGGGAAATGTCTGTCAAAGACATCCTTGTTTTCAAAAGGATAGTGCCACTGTGCAAATGGCATAGCCCCTGAATCATACCAACAGTCAATTACCTGTGGTACACGCTTCATTTTACCTTCACAGATTGGACAGTTGAGCAGTACTTCATCAACAAATGGTCTGTGAAGTTCAATATCATCCGGACAATTATCACTTAACTCTTTAAGCTCAGCGATAGAACCGATGGCATGTCTATGGCCACATGAACATTCCCAGATTGGTAATGGTGTTCCCCAGTACCTATCTCGGGAAAGACCCCAGTCCATAACATTCTCCAACCAGTCGCCGAATCGTTTCTTGCCGATGGATTCTGGTAACCAGTTGATCTTAGCGTTGTTGCTGAGAAGGTTTTCCTTCACTTTGGTCATCTCGATGTACCAAGCCTCTTTTGCATAATAAAGAAGTGGTGTATCACAACGCCAACAGTGTGGATAGGAATGTTCGTATTCCAAAGCTTTATAAAGCTTACCTTGTTCATCAAGGTACTTGATAATATCAGGATCACAATCCTTAACAAAGCGACCTTTCCAAGGTTCTACCTGATCAACGAACTCACCTTTTTGATCTACCAGTTGAACGAATGGCAGATTGTATCGCTTACCAACCTGAGCATCATCTTCCCCGAATGCCGGAGCAATGTGAACTATCCCTGTACCGTCTGATAAAGTTACATAATCAGCGCAAGTAACAAAGTATGCTTTCTCATCAGGCATCTCAAAGTCAAACAAAGGCTCATAGTGAACGAACTCAAGATCTTTCCCAGTCATTGTCTCAAGGACTTCATAGGAACCTTCCCCAAGAACCTTATCCGCCAAAGCTTCAGCCATATAATAGATGCTGTCTTCTTGTGAAACTTTAACATATGTCTCTGCTGGGTTTACAGCCAAAGCAACGTTGGATGGCAACGTCCATGGCGTGGTTGTCCATGCAAGGAAATAATGATTCTCTTCGTCGACCAATTTGAACTTGGCGATTACCGATTCTTCACTAACATCTTTGTACCCTTGTGCCACTTCATGAGATGAAAGCGGTGTTCCACATCTAGGACAATAAGGTACGATCTTATGGCCCTTATAGAGTAAGTCTTTCTCCCATATTTCTTTCAATGACCACCAGACTGATTCTATGTACTCATTCTCATATGTAACATAAGGATCATTCATATCTGCCCAGAATCCAACTGTACCCGAGAAATCTTCCCACATACCTTTGTACTTCCAAACTGATTCCTTACATTCATGGATAAATGGCTCAAGCCCATATTCTTCGATCTGATCTTTACCATTAATCCCCAGCTTTTTCTCTACTTCAAGCTCAACAGGCAACCCATGGGTGTCCCATCCGGCTTTACGGATAACTTTATAGCCTTTCATCGTACGATAACGAGGAATCATATCCTTAATGACCCTAGTTAAAACATGACCAATATGAGGCTTACCGTTAGCTGTCGGTGGGCCATCATAGAATGTATAAAGAGGCGCACCATCTCTTAATTCGATACTTTTCTCAAAGATCTTATTCTCGTTCCAAAAGTTCAGAACGTTTTTCTCTCTTTGGACGAAATTCAAATCCGTCGACACTTTTTTGTACACTGCATTTCCTCCTAATTCATTTGAACACAAACAAAAATCCACATTATAATGTTATAAATATGAAAACATAAAAAGTCCCTATGGTTAATAAACCATAGGGACGTTATTCTTAACGCGGTACCACCCTTATTGCCACATATGTGACCACTTAGCAGGTTCTAACAAACCCTGACCTGTAACGGGGTCCACCGTCTTTGCTTAATAAGAATATACCATTCGGCAAAGAAGCTCTGGAGTGATGCGCCTGTCTCAACCTACCGGTTTGCACCAACCACCGGCTCTCTGTCAGGTCCGTCATACAGACTTGGCTCCTTCATTGCAATTATCACTATTTATCTCATATATTATACCCATAATACCTCGACGTGTCAACCGTCATCAAACCAGTAGTAACGCTTTAATCTAGTCGTACGCAGCGAACGTATTATTACTGCTATATACGGTTTGCTTCTTTGTAGAGTTCTTCAATCAAACCTTTAATCTCATGCATAACACGATCCGTTGGAACTTTCATCTGAATCGCCTTATCTCTAGTAGAAATCTCAACCACTGATTCTTTAAGATTACGTGGACTGACGACAACACGAACGGGCACACCCAAAAGGTCTGCATCTGAGAACATGAAGCCTGGTCTCACTTGACGGTCGTCATAAATGACTTCAATGCCTTCATCCTTCATTGCCTTATAAAGGTTATCAGCGAAATCTTTCGTCTCAGCATCATCTGATCTTAAGCAGCATAAGTGAACTTCCCAAGGAGCGATAGTGATTGGCCAGATTGGGCCATAATCATCATGGTGAGCCTCAGCTACTGAAGCCGCAAGCCTGCCGACACCAATACCATAGCAACCCATGATTGGGTACTTGACATCACCATTTTCATCTGTATAAGTCATGTTCATACTTTCGGTGTACTTAGTGCCAAGCTGGAAGATATTACCTACTTCAATACCTCTTGAAAGTTGAATAGTTTCCTGACCACATTTTGGACAAATACCGTTTTCAAGAATTTTGCTAAGATCTACATAAGTCACCTCACCATAATCTCTTTCAACGTTAAAACCTGTACTGTGGTAATCCACTTCGTTGGCACCAATCACAAGACTATCGATGCCTTCAAGAGATATATCGAACAACAGCGTTGCATTACCTGCAAAATTCACCGGACCAATAAAACCGGCAACAATGCCCGATTCCTCAGTTATAATCGCTGGGTATACTTCTTCACCGAGATAATTCTTAAGTTTGATTTCATTGACATCCATATCGCCTCTGGTAAAGACAATCACATAACTGTCATCAACATTCTTCTGATAGACGACCGCTTTACAGGATTGTTTGACATCTGATCCAAGAAAAGTGCAGACTTCTTCTATGGTCTTAGCATTTGGCGTATGTACCTTTGTCAATGCCTCCATCGGCACAGAAGCATTCTTCACGATTGTCTGAGCCACTTCCATGTTGGCCGTATAATCACAATGACTACAGATAGCTAAGTAGTCTTCACCAATTGGGGTTGGCAACATGAACTCATGAGCTACTTTACCACCCATCATGCCTGCATCGGAGGCTACTGTAATTGTCTCTGGAATGCCGGCACGTTTGAAAATCCTATTGTAGGCCTCCAGACACTCTTCATAGTATGCTTCCAAATCTTCCTGAGTCAAATGGAAAGAGTAAGCATCCTTCATTGTAAATTCTCTAACACGAATCAATCCAGCTCTAGGTCTGGCTTCGTCTCTAAATTTGGTTTGAATCTGATAAATCATAAATGGATAACGGTTATGGGTGTTGCCAAATTCCTTAACCAAGTGCACAGCAGCTTCCTCATGAGTCATTCCAAGAAGCATAGGTGCATCACTTCTGTCTCTGAATCTAAGCAACTCGCTGCCAACGCTTTCGTAACGTCCGGATTCTTCCCAAAGCCCTGCAGGCAACACTACTGGGAAAAGCACTTCCTGTCCGTCGATTCGATCCATTTCATAACGTATGATGTTCTCGATTTTCTTCGTCACACGTTTAAGGGGTGGGTTCATAGAGAAAATACCATTTGCCACACGCTTCATGTAACCGCCTTTGACCATTAGAGCATGGCTGTCGACAACACAGTCTGAAGGCCTTTCTTTAAAACGTTCTCCTACTAACTTATCTAACTTCATAATGCCTCCTAAAATATAATCTATGATATACGTATTGATGACCTAGAACATTATTACAAATCTCGTGAAAGACTGTAACAAGAAAGTGTCTTCGACACTTCAACTCCCCTGCCCCTCAATCATGAGGGGTTAGGTCTTTCTTTTTTTACTATTTTGTAGCACAATTGATGTATGAGCATACTTCAAGATATCTTTAGAGATCATTTCGAAGAAATGGAATACATCCTACATCCACGTCAAACCGTCATCGATAATGTCGACAAGATGATTAACTGTGGCGACCCTGCTTATGGTGGCGTTATGTACTGTTGCAAAGACTGTGGCATTCTCAAGTACGTTCCTTTCCGTTGTCACAGTAGGTTTTGCCCTTCCTGTGGTAACATGTACTCCATAGAACGTACTACAGCTATGTCTTCCAAAATAATCCGGTGTACACATCGCCATTGCGTTTTCACGATTCCTGAGGAACTTCGTATATTCTTCCTTGAAGACCGTTCCCTCTTAAACTGCCTCTTTTCTGCTGTTCGTAGTGTCATTCTCCGTATGTTCCACAAACAAAACAAATCGGAACTTTTCACTCCCGGCTTTATTTGTGTTCTTCATACCTTCGGTCGCTCACTTCAATGGAACCCTCATATACATTGCTTAGTCTCTGAAGGTGGCGCTGGTAAACATATTCCCTGGCGTTCTGTTCCTCATTTCAACTATTCTTTACTTCGTAATTCTTTCCGTACAGCTCTTTTGGATGAGATGCACTCTGCCATCGGAGATTCTTTCAAAGAAACAAAATCCTACATCTACAAACACTGCACAAACGGCTTTTATGTCCATGCCAAACCCAATAAATGTCGACCTGATATCGTCACCAAATACATCGGTAGATATCTCGGTCGCCCTGTTATTGCATCCTCTCGCATCGACGATTATGATGGTGACACTGTTACTTTTCACTATACCAAGCACGAAGATAATGCCCTAGTCACAGAACAGATTCCTGTTCTTGAGTTCATTGAGCGTCTTATCCAGCATATTCCAGAAAAACACTTTAAAATGATTCGCTACTACGGCATTTATGCTCGACACCGTGAGTCTGACAGTTCTCTTCATCGCGCCATCTCTAAAGAGCAGCACCGCTTCCTCGTATCTTTAAACCGCTGGCAACTTTCGATACTCCGTACCTTTGGTTACGACCCTCTCTCATGTCCCAAATGTGGTAAAACAATGACTTTCCTTGAACTGTATTTCAAAAAGGAAAAAGTTTCGCTGTATGAACTCTATTTGAAAACAATGGGTAACTTTACCCTTCATTCTTAGCTATCCTATTTACTCTTAGGCCTCCTTGATCTACTATTATCTTATAGCAACCACAGGAGGTCATCATGAACAACAAAAATCAGATAGCGAAACTGAGAGAGCATTATATAGAAAATCCTCCAGAGGGTATGACCTCAAGACTTGTCAGAGACATGAGTGAAAACGACCTTCTGGATATGCATTATTTTTTGACCGATGATGATTTAGATATCGACGACGAATACGAGGACGGCTTTTATATCTTCTAAATATCATCCTTATTTCTGATGCCTTCTTTTTAAGGCATCTTTTTTTCACCTTCTTCCATCCCGCGAGAAATATACTATAAAGCAAGAAAGTGTCTTCGACACTTCAACTCCCCTGCCCCTCAATCATGAGGGGTTAGGTCTTTCTTTTTTTACTATTTTGTAGCACAATTGATGTATGAGCATACTTCAAGATATCTTTAGAGATCATTTCGAAGAAATGGAATACATCCTACATCCACGTCAAACCGTCATCGATAATGTCGACAAGATGATTAACTGTGGCGACCCTGCTTATGGTGGCGTTATGTACTGTTGCAAAGACTGTGGCATTCTCAAGTACGTTCCTTTCCGTTGTCACAGTAGGTTTTGCCCTTCCTGTGGTAACATGTACTCCATAGAACGTACTACAGCTATGTCTTCCAAAATAATCCGGTGTACACATCGCCATTGCGTTTTCACGATTCCTGAGGAACTTCGTATATTCTTCCTTGAAGACCGTTCCCTCTTAAACTGCCTCTTTTCTGCTGTTCGTAGTGTCATTCTCCGTATGTTCCACAAACAAAACAAATCGGAACTTTTCACTCCCGGCTTTATTTGTGTTCTTCATACCTTCGGTCGCTCACTTCAATGGAACCCTCATATACATTGCTTAGTCTCTGAAGGTGGCGCTGGTAAACATATTCCCTGGCGTTCTGTTCCTCATTTCAACTATTCTTTACTTCGTAATTCTTTCCGTACAGCTCTTTTGGATGAGATGCACTCTGCCATCGGAGATTCTTTCAAAGAAACAAAATCCTACATCTACAAACACTGCACAAACGGCTTTTATGTCCATGCCAAACCCAATAAATGTCGACCTGATATCGTCACCAAATACATCGGTAGATATCTCGGTCGCCCTGTTATTGCATCCTCTCGCATCGACGATTATGATGGTGACACTGTTACTTTTCACTATACCAAGCACGAAGATAATGCCCTAGTCACAGAACAGATTCCTGTTCTTGAGTTCATTGAGCGTCTTATCCAGCATATTCCAGAAAAACACTTTAAAATGATTCGCTACTACGGCATTTATGCTCGACACCGTGAGTCTGACAGTTCTCTTCATCGCGCCATCTCTAAAGAGCAGCACCGCTTCCTCGTATCTTTAAACCGCTGGCAACTTTCGATACTCCGTACCTTTGGTTACGACCCTCTCTCATGTCCCAAATGTGGTAAAACAATGACTTTCCTTGAACTGTATTTCAAAAAGGAAAAAGTTTCGCTGTATGAACTCTATTTGAAAACAATGGGTAACTTTACCCTTCATTCTTAGCTATCCTATTTACTCTTAGGCCTCCTTGATCTACTATTATCTTATAGCAACCACAGGAGGTCATCATGAACAACAAAAATCAGATAGCGAAACTGAGAGAGCATTATATAGAAAATCCTCCAGAGGGTATGACCTCAAGACTTGTCAGAGACATGAGTGAAAACGACCTTCTGGATATGCATTATTTTTTGACCGATGACGATTTAGATATCGACGACGAATACGAGGACGGCTTTTATATCTTCTAAATATCATCCTTATTTCTGATGCCTTCTTTTTAAGGCATCTTTTTTTCACCTTCTTCCATCCCGCGAGAAATATACTATAAAGTAAAAAAGCCCTGAACTCCTAAGAGTTCAGGGCGAATATACATTCGCGGTACCACCTGATTTCAGATTGCTCTGCGCTTATCGGACACTTGACCAGTTCGTCAACAATATCCTATCCATATAACGGTGGAAACCGATGTTGCTTTCCAGTGCTGTCACTTTGGGCACACAGCTCGAAGCCAGGTTCAGTCAATATTCCGCAAAGGTTCTCACCAGCCACCTTCTCTCTGAAACTTCCTATAGACCTACTATCGCTTGTCAAAGCTTTTATCTGATGACATTCTATCATATACACCCAGTGTATTCAAGATGCTTTGTTACATTTCTATCACCTTTGAATACAAAATCAGACAACTTATAGAGCTACTGTTCATCATCCTCTTCTTCCGCTTCAGCTGGTAACCGACCATATAACTCGGTCATGTAATTCAAATGACCACTTAGGTCGTCAGACAGCATTGCCTCCGTATAACGCCATTGCCAATTTCCTGCAGCCACGCCAGGTGTATTCATTCTGGCTTCATTACCTAGATACATGACATCCTGCAACGGTACAACAGCCATTTTGGCAACAGACCCCCAGCAAGCTCTAATCATGTCCCATACAATACTGTTGCCATCACAGTTAAGGTAGCGACGTATCTTATCTTTTGCCACTTCTGGTATCCCTTGATACCACGAAAGAGTTGTATCATTGTCATGGGTTCCTGTGTAACAAACACAGTTCTTGACAAATTGATGGGGTAAAAAATCATTCTCTTCAATTGTTTCGAAACCGAATTGAAGAATCTTCATCCCCGGAAGTTCAAAGGCATCACGAAGATCTTCTACTTCCGGTGTAATGACCCCTAGATCTTCAGCAATGATAGGGATATTATCACCGAGTGCTTCCTTAATGGCTTTGAATAAAGCTGTACCGGGAGCCTTTCGCCACTCACCAACAATGGCATTCTCTGCACCGTACTCTACCGCCCAATAGGCTTCAAAACCTCTAAAATGATCGATTCTAAGGTAATCCACCACTTGCAGGGTTCCCTGGACCTTATTAATCCACCACTTAAAGCCGTCCGCCATGTGCCTATCCCAATCATACAAAGGGTTCCCCCATAGTTGACCGGTCTCGCTAAAATAATCCGGTGGTACACCAGCGACCACTGTTGGATAACCCTTTTCATCCAAATAGAACAGTTCCTTATCTGCCCAGACATCAGCGCTGTCATAAGCAACAAATATCGGTGTGTCACCTATGACTTCTATACCTTTGCTATTGGCATACTCCTTAAGCTCGAACCATTGCTTGAAAAAGATATACTGTAGGTATTTATAGTACCTTACCTCCAAGGAAAGCTTCTTTTTCCACTTTTTCCTGCTAACGTCCGTCGGAAAAGCAATTTCCTCATCCCATTCAGTCCAGACGACACCATTATGGGCATCCTTGACAGCCATGAAGAGTGCATAATTATTTAACCAGCTTTTGTTCTGACCGCAAAAACTTTTGAAATCCTTCGATAACTCTTTGTCATCGGACGCCAAGAATCGCTCATAGCTTTTCTTTAACATATGAGTCTTGTACTCAATCACAGGACCAAAATCAACTTGATGTGGATTCCAGTCACGTCTATCCCAGTAATCCGCTTCTAATAGCAAATCCATTTCGAATAGCTTCTTCGGGCTGATCATCAAAGGTTGACCTGCAAAGGAAGAAAATGATTGATACGGAGAGTCACCGTACCCTGTTGGTCCTATCGGTAGTACTTGCCAAAGGGTCTGTCCTGCCTTCTCAAGGAAGTCAATGAAATCGTACGCACCATCACCGAGATCCCCAATACCGAAGGGGCTCGGAAAGGAAGTTGGATGTGCCAGCACACCAGCCTTCCTTTCGTTAATCTTTATCTTGTTGACCGCATCTGAACCCATGATATTTACCTCCTGTAAAATCGTGACTTTCCGGTCTGATAGACTGGTTTTTCTTCTTTTTGACAGGTTTGAAAAGTATGACTATCTACGTCTGTCAAAAAATCTAAGCGCTTACAGTTTATTTTATCACAACAGGTTATCCGGTTCAATGCAATGATTTTCAGACTTCTCTGGCTTCCTGAATCATTTTTTTCTTCAAGTCGTAAAGGTTGTCCGAAAGGTCAACATAGACCTGCTGTGGGTTGATCAAACGTCGCGACTCATCCCATAGGGTCATCAGTTCTTTTTCACAGTATGCTTTAATTTCCTGAGTGCTTGGGAATGTATAAACACACTCCCCATTGATGAAAATTGGCTCAAGCAGTTCACGAACCATATATGTGCCACCCTTCAAATGGGATTTCTTCCATGAACTAATAGGATCAAATATTGTAAGATCGCAAGAAGCATCATAGGCATCCTCTGATAATGCAACCAAATCCGCTTTGATCTTGCCAGTGTCTTTGTCATATAATCGAACCAATTTCTTATCCCCTGGATTCGTTACCTTCTCAATGTTATCTGACAGCTTGATCTTTGGAATGACCTCATCCCCACTGACATAACCCGCTAATTTATAGACACCACCAAAGGCTGGGCAATCTTTAGAAGTAATCAGGTTCGTTCCAACACCCCAAAGTGTTATTTTAGCACCTTGAAGCTTCAAGTCCCGTATCAGATACTCATCCAAATCACTTGAGGCACTGATAATGGCATTCTCATACCCAGCGGCATCCAATAATAGACGAGCTTTTTTTGATAAGTAAGACAGGTCACCACTGTCAAGACGTATTCCGTATATCTTTGGCAATCGACCTTCAGCCTTCAATTCATCAAATATACGTATAGCATTAGGTACACCTTGCTTAAGGGTATCATATGTGTCCACTAGTAATAAAAGACTTTCATTATATACATTGGCATAGGCTCTAAAAGCTTCTATCTCCGTTGGAAAACTCATCACCCAACTATGGGCATGGGTTCCTTTAACTGGTATATCAAAAGCTCTACCTGCCAGCACATTACTCGTAGCACCACAGCCACCAATGACCGCTGCTCTTGCGCCATAGATTCCGGCATCTGGGCCTTGTGCACGTCTTAAACCAAATTCAAGAACCGTATCTTCTTGTGCAGCCCATTTGATTCTTGCTGACTTAGTAGCTATCAGACTCTGGTGATTAATAATATTCAACAAAGCTGTCTCTATTAACTGTGCCTCACAGATTGGTGCAACCACTTTTACGATTGGTTCGTGTGGGAAAATCACCGTTCCCTCAGGAACTGCATATATATCACCTGAGAATCGGAATTCTGCCAGATAAGCCAGAAAATCCTCCCTAAATATCCCTAGGGACCTAAGATACTCTATTGCCTCATCATCAAACTTGAGTTTCTTCACATAGTCAATGGCTTGTTCAAGGCCTGCTGCAATGGAAAACGCACTGCCGTTAGGGTTTGTTCTATAAAACAGGTCAAAGATCGCTTTCACCTCTTTGCGTGAATCGTCTTGCAAAAAATATCCCTGCATCATAGTAAGTTGATATAAATCCGTTAATAATGCCAAATCTCTGTTGTTCATAAATGCCTCTCCTGTGTCTTAGTACGTTAATAATTGTTTCTATTGTATCACAGTTTCCAAGACTTACGTCAACCCTTTAATCCGATCCAGATTGATTATCCCACGTAGTGATGCTATACTTAGCACGGCTGTCCAAGACAATCCAATAACCTTGAACTTGGCAGTCCAATTTAGGAGGAATAAAAAATGCGTCGAATTCTTATCGTCTTATATCTGCCCATAATGCTGATATTGTCATTGCCCTATATGCTGATTGTCTATATCATCAGCTTCATCAGCCGTGACCTTAAACATAAGGCTGCCTATGCTTATGCACGACTCTATAGCCAAGGTATTCTAGCCATTGCAGGCGCTAACATAGTAGTGACAGGTTTGGAACAATTGGATCCAAAGGAAAATTATCTCTACGTTGCCAATCATCAAAGTCTCTTGGACCCACCAACATTGATGGCCATATTAAAAGATCCCGTCCTATTTATCAGTAAGATTGAAATGAAGAAAGTCCCTATATTCAGTCAGTGGATGCAACTTCTTGATTCTCTTTTTTTAAACAGAAAAGATAACCGGGAAGGGCTTAAAACCATCCTAAAAGGTATTGAACAATTAAAGGGTGGTGATAGCCTTGCTATCTTCCCCCAAGGGACACGAAGTGATGACCATGATTTTCTCCCCTTTAAAGCAGGCAGTTTCAAACTGGCTTTCAAATCCAAGCGTCCAATTGTACCTGTGATGATCAGTGGCACCAGTACTGTCTTTGAGAAGAATGGCCTGAACTTAAAACCTGGAACTATTCATGTGGAGATTATGGCACCAATACCAACCCATAGCCTTGATATGGATGAGAAAAAAGCATTACCTAATGAAATCGAGTCCATGATTCACCAGAGATTCCTTGCTTACCTTACTAAGTAATCCAATAATAAATCCCTTGAAAATACTCGGTTCACCTTGCTTTTTTCAATTAAAATGATAGAATGTATGTAGTCGGTAGGTCCTAGCAATAGGTCCACAATAGAAACATTAGGAGGTACACCTATGGAATGGTGGCATATACTGCTCATAGTTCTTGCTGTACTCGCTGTTGTACTTGGGGCACTTTACTTCTTCGGAAGAAAGCTTCAAACCAAGGCAGATAGCCAGCAGGAGATGATCAATCAAGCAAAGATCACAACATCAATACTGGTCATTGATAAGAAGAAGATGAAGATCAAAGACTCGAACTTGCCTCAGCTCGTTCAGGATCAAGTACCAGCTTACCTTAAATGGCGTAAGATGCCATTGGTAAAAGCCAAGATTGGTCCAAAGATCCAAACACTGATGTGTGATGAGAAAGTTTTCAAAGAACTACCAGTCAAGAAAAATGTTAAAGTCGATCTTGCCGGTATGTATATTGTCGGTATCAAAGGCTATAAAAAATAAAACAAAGACTATTTCAGTGGGTTATCTACCACCGAAATAGTCTTTTTCATTATACAATCTTTACCGACTATTGTTTTTCCACTGCCGGATCTAATTTCTTATGTAACAATGGGAACCTTTTTTGATCCATTCTATAGCCGAAGTAATTCACTACGACTGCACAAAAACCAACAGTTGCCAAGGTTGAAAAGGCGACGGTATAGTTCATTCGCTCAATAATGAACCCAAGAGTGCCTTTCCCAACCATCGTCCCAAGGAAGTAAGCAATATAAACCCAACTATTCACACGCCCACGATGTGTTGAAGGTATCCGCCTGCTTACAAACGGCGATGTACCAAGCATATTCAACACTTCACCAATGGTGAAGATCCACATGAAAGCAAAGAAGATGTATAGAGCAGGACTGCCTAGAATAAGCAAATAACTTATGGAAAACAATCCGATGCCTAACATGACTTTAGGCAGCTCTGTATAACGTGATGTCCATCTGGTAATAAAAGGGGTCATTACAATAACAGCGATACCATTGAAGCTAGACAGCAAGCCAAAGTAAGTGGCACCATTCTCAGCAAATATATTCACCATATATAGTGGCAGTGCAAAGACATATTGGTCATACACAAAACCCGTTAGAAAGAAAACAAACATTTGTACCATGACCGAGCGTCTGTCCAACAAAACACTGAGCGTCTTCTCTTTAGCATCAATCTCATCTTCATAAATATTTCTTTTGTCGTCCTGTAAATCAACGTGATTCACATTATGAACAAAAGCAATGATGAATATAGTTGAAGTAATCGTCGTCAAACCATCAATAATGAAGGACAGACTAAAATAGTTCTCAAAGAGTAGACCTGCCAAAGCTGTACCGACAATGATACCAAGGTTACTGCCAAGATACAGCATAGAAAACGCTGTCTCGCGCTCATCTGGTGTTGTCACATCCATCACCAACGATTCAAATATTGGTGACTCCATGTGTGCAAACCAGCCTGCAATAACAAAAAAAGCTACCATTATGTTACTTGGAGTAATAAAAGCACAGCTAATAAAGAAGAACACACTGATTATATCCATTGCTATAATTAGCTTCTTCTTATTGAAACGGTCCGCAAGCTTACCACCAATCCAAGTCGCCGGTAAGAATATGAACCCAATGAGTACCAGCAACATACCCACTTCACCTTGACTGTATCCGAGTTTACGAGATAGAATCATTGCCATCATCGGCCAAATCAATGCACCCATATTGGTCACCATACGACCAAAAAACAACACATAGACCGTTCGCCTTTGTCCCATATATTGTGAAAATATCTGTTTCATATGTAATGCCCCTCCTTTACTGCTTATATCTCTTTATCGCAATCTCAATACTCTTCTATCATTTCTTTTCTACTAGATATTTATTATCCATGATAAAACATTTATATCATAACATATTTTTTAACGTTGAGCAGTACTTTATTTTATATTTTCTCATTTGACCAAATATATTTCGGCCTAACCACTTAACTTTAACCCATAAAAAAACATGGTTTGAACACATACTCGACCTATAAAAGACATCTCACATTGTTACTATATAGTCACAAGTTAACATACTATATTAAATCCCCTCTCATTATAGCCAGAAAGGAAGCGCACTCTTCAGTGCGCTTCCTTTCTTTTAATGGATTTATTGTTCGATAGGCGATAAGATGTATGGTCACACAATCTATTGACAGCTTCTACATCGTATTTCGCGAAATCATCATCTGATACCATATAAATGATATAGGCTACATCCCTTTCACCCCAAAATGGTACAGCCATAAAAGCCTTATCACTGTCTAAAAGTTGCATTGTATACTTTGCAATTTTATGCTGCCTATCGTGATTAACAGTGACAGTCTCTTCATGTCTCTTGGCATAATCCAGTAGTTTTAACACATAAGTATCAGCTGAAGCAAGCCTCCAGTGATTGTGCTCTTCCAGTACCATCCACTGGTTTTCCTCAGCTTTCATCAGAAATGTTTGACACCCTTCCTTATAATCCTCAAGCACTGAAAACAAAGCCATTTCCGGCGATTCATCGGATCTACTCATTTGTTCAATCATCTGAAATACAGCTTCCATTAAATTTGAAGTCACCTCTTCAATATTGCCCCATCGTTCTTCAATATTCCATTCAATACTATGAAGACCTGAAGCAACATAAAGATGCTCACTAATTCTTTGGTGGCCCCACTTTTTATATGCATCTGCAGCCCTGACCATCTCATGTCGGCATCGTGCTTTTGCACCCTGCCCGGTATAATGGATAGAAAGCAACTGACATCCAATCCCCTGCCAAAGATAGCTATGAGATGACTGTGCCAACAAGATTGCATGCTCAAAATCCTTCTGAGCTTTACTGGATTTATTTTTTGACATATGATAGCAGCCTTCTACAAGCTTGTACAAGTGACCATAAGTATCTGGGTTCATCTTAACATAATGTGCCATTTGCCTCTTGATCTTGAACAACTTACCGCTCGTTGCCCTATCCTCTTTGTATAACCACGCAAGCAGCAATGCCTCAAAGACACGCTCCATAATACTCAAGTCATTCTGAGATAAATCATCCTCATTTGCATGGATTCTGCTTAACACCTCCAGCCCTAATTTTTCACGTTCAAACCCAAGAGCTTCAATCCCTCCAAGGACATTCTTGACAGTGTCAATGGAAAAGTGAGCACCTTCTAGGTTAAGGTTGTCTTCTTTTTTTTCCCATACATCCCCATAGGACTTATGGAGCAGAAATTGCCTGTAATTGTCCACAATTCTGCGTTGATCTTCACTTACATAGGGTGTTTCAATTGCCTCTGCTGTATGTACTAAATCGACAATTTTATTTAAGCCCCTTCCATAAGTGAAATAGTACCCTAGGTATTTAACAATAAGTAGATGAACTATAGAAGAGTCATTGGTTCCAGCAATATTAATCCCTTTCTCCAATAGCTTAGCACCTACATCCCACGAATCAAACAAAGGACATATATTGCTTAACCCAAAAAATACCAGGCCGTTCTCTGTTGCCGTAATCTTCTCATTAATCTTATTCATTGCATACTTGTACAGTATTGCCAGTTGTTGTTCTTCATCTAGGTATCGGTAGATAATCTCCCCATAGCCAACCAGACCAATCACGCCAGCCTCATAGACACCATATTTAACATTCAGCCAAGTTAACTTAAGAAAAAGCAACTGCCACAAGGTCTTATCTGTCCGCATCGCAGGGTATATAAGGGCAAGATAGATATCCATTAATGACTTTGTTCTTTCATCGGTCATCTCTGACATATGTTCAAGACGCTTGAGTTTCCTCATGGTTATTTTTCGATTCAATCGACTAAGTTCACGTAAAAATACCCATCTAGATGGGGACGCATCGATGTGTACACCCAAATGAGCCAAAGCCTCTAAACCGGTTGCTATCGCTTGGTCATAATTGCCTGACTCACTCATTTGAATCGTTTCTTTTCTTAAGGTATGAGTGGCTTGTATGTTCATCTCTTTTAGTCTTCTTGGCATCCTTCGTGACCCTCATTGGAAAAGCTCTGACTATCGTTAAAAATCCGTGTCTTAAGTACCTCCATTATATCACAAAACGCCTGACCCTTCGGTCAGACGTTCCAAGTATCTATGTTCTATTTTTCTTATCTAACTTTCTTTTCAAGAGCGGTCTTTAGAGCGTCCTTGTCCACTTCACTGATCAATGATATGAACTCCCTGCCGTCCATAAGTTGAAACTTAACCCTTTGTCGTCTGCCCTCACCTAAGAAACTATAGTGCTTGATGTCTTTATAACCAATCTCATTCAACTGGCCAATCATCGCTTCTTCTCTCAGTTCAACAATATTGGATATCATACGCCCAGCACTGAACAGAACAACCGCCACTAACGCCGTATATGTTCCACCAAGCTCAACACCTGCGTTCATGTAGCTGAATGTCACCAATATTAGCAGGAGCACAAACCCTGCAGCACCAGCCACGAGTAACTTCTTTTGTCCATTAGAAGGGGACAAAGCCAGTATCAACTTGCCCAGTCTCTTACGCATTCTCAGGTAAATGTTCACCTGACGCCCCGTATAGATAATAGCTACAAATAACAACACTAGTCCTAATATTCCAACCATAACGATCCACCTTTGTTTTATGAGTTAGTTTATCATAGTTGATGGTTGTAGACAAGTTCCTTTAGGTCATATCGATTGATCGTACAGCATGTCCTTTATCACTTCTGATGCAATAATAAGCCCTGCCACTGAAGGCACGAAAGATATACTGCCTGGCGTTCCCCGACGTTTGAATTCCCCAGGATTCTCATCCTTTTCTCCTGTTCCAAAGACCAATGGCTTCAATGGCTGTTCTTTGCTATAAACCACCTTAAGTTTCTTGACGCCTCTTTTACGTAGCTGTGTCCTCATGACCTTGGCCAAAGGACAAACACTTGTCTTATAGATATCTGATACTTCAAACATGGTCGGATTCATCTTATTTCCAGTCCCCATTGAAGCAATCAAGGGGATATGTCTGCTTTCACAGTACTGGGCTAAATGGAGCTTTGATGTCACCATATCGATGGCATCAACAACATAATCCACGTCCGGCTCAACAATTCTGTCGGCACTTTCTTCATTGTAAAGGTATGGATACACCGTCACTTTCAGCTCTGGATTGATGCTAAGAATACGATCCTTCATCGCTTCCGCTTTAATCTGGCCAACAGTTGCCATAGTGGCATGTATCTGACGGTTCAGATTCGTAATATCCACTTCGTCATGGTCGCACAGAGCAATATGTCCAACGCCAGCTCTTGCCAAAGCCTCAACAACAAAGGACCCGACACCGCCAACACCTAATACCAATACTTTCTTATTCTGCAGCAAAGCCAAGCCCTCTTGCCCTATAAGCATTGCCGTACGTTCAAATGATTGATTCATGATCTACCTCTTATTCAAAACAATATTTTACCTTGGCATTCCTACAATGCCAAAGTCCAATTTAACAGATAGTCATGAACCAATCAATAGCAATCTTTGTTCAGCTTTAAACCAACAATGCCCCATCACATCAAAAGAATATTACTCATTGACTGACTTCAAACACCTGGTCAAGTCTGGTCATTGCTAATAGACTTTGCACCTGTTCGGTTGGCTTATACAAAACCACCTTACCATTATGTTCACTGCAATGCTTATGAACAGATACCAGCATGCCAAGGCCTGTACTATCAATGAAATCGCATTTTGACAAATCAAACAGCACATGGAAAATATCTTTTGCGTAGACTGTTTTCATCTCTTGACGAATTTCTTCCGATTCATGCACAGCAAACTGTCCATCCACATCAATCCTCGCTGAATGCCGGCCTTCCATATCCAGGTACGTTGCTTTCATTGTAATCCTCCTTATCAACGATAAAGCGATCTACCAGGCTGTTTAATGTCTCTGCCATGGCATTGGTTTCTTCTGACGCGGCTGAAATACTCTCTAAAGCATCAGATTGTTCAATGATATTATTGCTGATCATACCAACACTAAGGGAGTTTTCCTCTGCACTGGAGCTAACAGCGTCAATCAGTGCAATAATATGATCCGATGTGGACACTTCTGTCTCTGTTATATCGGATATATCCACAATATCCGACCCTGTTTTCTCAACGGCGTCTACAATCTCAAGGAAGAATGTATCTGTCTCTGTAACGATTTCTACCCCTTCCTTCACTGCATTCTGGGACGCTTCAACAGAACCAACGGCACTGTGAATATTCTTAACCATGTCTGTGGTCAGAACCCTAATTTCCTCCGATTCTTTGTTGGTTGTCTCAGCCAGCTTTCTGATTTCCTCAGCAACGACCATGAAGCCTCTACCATGTTCACCTGCACGGGATGCTTCAATTGCTGCATTCAAGGCAAGCAAGTTTGTCTGATCGGCAACATCACTGATGGCTTTCGTAATTTCAGAAATCCTTCTGGATATAGTATTGACATCTTGAATCGTGTTACTTGCACTATTAGTCTTGTCACTGATTTGCGACATGGCATGAACGACACCTTTGATCTTTTCACGGCCTTTAAGAGCAATCTCCTTTGTATTATCTGACGCTTTGCCTGCACCATCCGCCTTGCCTTTTGCTAGGTTTACCAAGGACGATAGTTCAACCAAGGCCTGCGATACTGCCAGTGTCGCTTCTGATTGCTTGACACTTTCTTCTGCTACTTGTTCCGATCTCGCCCTGGACTCTTCAGATGTTGCTGTCAATTCTTCACTTGAAGCAGCCAAATCCTGTGCCATTGAAACAAGCTCAACAGACCCTTGTCGCACCTGACCAACGATATTCGATTGTTCAGCCATCATCTCATTAAAGGACTTAGCCAGTGCACCCACTTCATCTTTGCTTTTGGTCTGGCATCTGACGGTCAAGTCTCCTTGACCAGCCTGCTTCATAAGTGCCTGAAGTTTCTTAATCGGTCGTACCATGCTGGTTGAAAAAACAAAAGCAATAAGCAAGGCAATTGCAATAGATGACAATGTAAGTATAAGGGTTACTGCCCTGATTTTAATTGCAGGTGCCATATAGTCATCATAGTTTGCGGTTATCCCTAGGGACCAATGGGCAATCGGTGCATAGGCGACCATTTTATAGGTGCCATCAAACGTATAAAAACCAAGGCCTGTCTCCTTGTCCACCATCTTATTAACGACAGATTCTAGCTCAGCATTGTTTTGGCTCAATAGATTGTATCCATCGTCCACATAACTTTGATTATCATGGACAACGACTGTTCCCTCACTATTAATCAAATAGCCGTACCCTTCTGATCCGACTTCAATCTCGTGAATAATAGTTTCAATGTTGCTAAATAGAACTGTTCCCATGATTGCGCCCGTAACAATATCATTTTCTACAATAGGTACCGCTATGACAATTACACTTTCACCACTTTCCTTTGATGTCAGCACATCACTAATAGCAACTTGATTCGCCATAACATCAACCATATAGTCTCTATCACTAACATCAATAGATACCGATTCGCTGTTACTTGTCATAAATGCAGTATAGCTGCTATTGACCAATATAACATCTTCAAAGATATCTTGATTCTCAACCTTGATTTGCTGTATGTAATTGAATACATCCCTGGTATCTGAGCTTCTGCCGCTCACCAAGCCCACTAAGTTATCATCTGCTTTTGCAACCTGCAATACCCGCTGTATGCTGGTTAACTCCTGATTGATGATTTGTGACACCTCTTGCGCTGTTGTAAGGGTTGTATCCTCAATGATCGATTGAAGGGCACCAGAAGCATTAAGATAAGTAATGGCGCCTAGAGCAATCAATGGTACTGAGATAATGACAAGGAACATCACCATCAACTTCGTGCGAATAGATTTCATCATTCTTCCTCCTCAAATCTTACGGATATATTTAGATGATTCTTATCAACAGTGACGGCTTCTGCAAACTGCCTTATCAGAAACAGCCCTCTACCTGATTCCATCAGCAAATCCTCAGGAAGCTCCCTTGGAATATGCTTTATATCAAATCCACTGCCAGTGTCAGCAACACTGATTCTCACATATTTGCCCTGTGATTCCCTCTTTGACAATACAGTCACATCAATCGGTCTGGTGTCATCACTTTTATTGCCATGCTTATATGCATTGTGCAATGCCTCTGTCAGTATTAGGCGTATAACCATCGCGTAACTGTGTAATTCATGCTGTAACAAGCTGTCATCAATAACGGTCGTATAACGTTCCATGCCATAAATACGATATTGGGTAAACATCTTCACACCCCTATCCGGATCTGAACACCGCCCAGGTCCTGTCATCTTCCGACTGTAAGGTACAAACATCTTGCAGATGTTTTATTCTCTCTCCAAAAGTCTCGCTGTCAGATATATCTTTCAGCATTTTACCGAAGCCTGCAAGTTCCAGGCCATCGCTGTAAAAAATCACCTCTGTTCCTTGTTCAAATGGAAAATGCCTGTTCTCAAACATATCTTCTTCAAACATTCCCAAAAAAGGTCCTTTAACCATTTCTATTGTTATACCATCCTGGTTTCTGTAAATGAATTCTGAAATGCCGGCACCTGTAACACTGATTATCTTCTTGTCCAGCTCGATTCTAAATATGATTGCAGCCACATATTCTTCCCCCAGTAGACGTAGAATTCCTTTATTAATCCTACTGGCCATAGCCTTAGTACTGGTACTCTTATCCAACGCTTCATAAAAAAGAATCTTCATCGCAGAGGTATTCAATGCCGCTGATATGCCCTTGCCCTTAACGTCACCCAATATGCCCACAATGCAATGTTCGTTGCGCTCCTCATGATAATAGAAATCACCGCTGACAATATCATATGGGCAGTATCCAGTATCAAAGCTCAACCCTTTGATTTCTTCCAGTGAGCTTGCCATGGATTTTTTTTGTATTTTGGATGCTCTTAATAAGCCAGCACGAACTTCAGTCACGTCCTTGATAATCAAAAACGTATAGGTTTCATCCTCTTCCAAAAAATAACTCTTATTAATCTCAATGTCTTTATGAATGCCATTACGGTCAATCATGCCAAAGAGTTCATTGGTATATTCAATTTTTTCTGTCATGTAAGCCAATGCCTTAACTCTGCAGTCTTCCTCAAGAAAACTAAGAATCTGCTCTCCAATCAATTTCTCCATACTCACAGTACCACTAAGCTCAACAGCTGCACTGTTGGCTGAAACGATGATACCACTGGTATGAATGATGATAGGATAAGGAATTTGCTCGAACAGCTCTATGGTATGTTCAGATATCATACAGGTCTCCACTGTTCCTCACTCTCTCTGATGCGGACTTTTTAGTCTCTATATCTTTTTCCCCTTATCTGCTTAGTCCATATCTCTCTATCTGTATGAAAAAAAATAAGACTTAGTGTTATTCTTTCCGGCTGGCACACACCAACAGAAATGTACATGTCAAATGTACAACAAACACTAAATCCTCTCACTCACTGTGTTAATGATTCCATGATGAATCCTAACGACAAATGAACTAACCCTATTATATCACACTATATCATTTGGTCAAATATTCATTGATATATTAGTAAAAAATAGGACAATATATCTATATGTGCATATAATGAATGATACTTGACGGTTTTCAATCATATATTTTATAATGTGCATAGGCTCCCATAGCTCAGCTGGTAGAGCAGGTCACTCGTAACGATCAGGTCGGTGGTTCGAATCCGCTTGGGAGCTTTTTTGGTGCAAAAAAAAAGAAAACCCAATATATATTGAGTTCCCAGACAGTCGGAGTGACAGGATTTGAACCTGCGACTTTTGCGTCCCGAACGCAACGCTCTACCAAGCTGAGCCACACTCCGATTCGTTGATTTTATAATAACAATTATATCAGAACCTTTCATTGTTTTCTATGATTTTTTGTTAAATTCACCGATATTTTTCAAGCTGTCAACCAGCTTGGGAAGCATTAAAATAAGCAGTAATCTTTGAGTTTTCTAAAGATTACTGCTTTGTACATTTCTTATGATATTTTCATCGATCTTCTTAGCGTCATCCTTGTATCTCTTCAATGGCACTGCACAATGCCTTCATCTCATCATCGGTTCCAATAGAGATTCTTAGGTAGCCGTTAATTCTTGGTTTATTGAAATAACGCACCAGTATCCCTCTGTCCTTTAAGGTTTTAAACAAGAACGCTGCATCGACTTTTGATGGTGCTGCAAAGACAAAATTCGCTTTTGATGGTGGTACATCAAAGCCCATATCTACTAATGACTTCGTCACCCATTCTCTTGTACTGATAATCTGTTGACGTGTCTTTTCAAAGTAATCCACATCACCCATAGCTGCAGCACCTGCCGCCAAGGCTAATTTGTCCAGAGTATATGAATTAATTGAGTTCTTGACTCGGTCAAGCGCCTCTATCAAAGTCTGATTACCTAATGCAAAACCCACACGCATGCCTGCAAGGGATCTGGATTTTGACAACGTCTGGACCACCAGTAAATTCTCATAGGCATCAATCAAACTTACAGCTGATTCTGCACCGAAGTCCACATATGCCTCATCAATGATAACGACCTGGTCTTTGTTGTTATCAAGAATATACCTAACCTGATCAAGGGTTAATGCCACACCCGTCGGTGCGTTAGGATTCGCGATGATGATGCCATCGTTAGGCTGTTGATAATCAGATATCGTCACGCCGAAGCTCTGATCCAATGGTATTAAGTCATAATCGACTTGGAACATCGCACTATAAACCGGGTAAAAGCTATAAGTAATATCCGGATACAGGATTCTGTCCCCTTCGTTGAAATATGCTTGAAAGGCAAATGCAAGAACTTCATCTGAACCGTTACCAACAAAGACTTGCTTTTCATCCAGTCCATAATATTCAGATACAGCATTCACCATAGACTTGCACAAAGGATCTGGATAAAGTCTCAAACCATCACCCGCTTCATCACGAATAGCTTGAATGGCCTTAGGTGATGGTGGATAGGGATTCTCATTAGTATTTAATTTGATATATTTTCTGTCCTGAGGCTGTTCCCCAGGAACATACGGTTCGATTCCTTTGACAACGTCACTCCAAAATCTACTCATTATGATCTCACTTTCGCACTTTAATTGAATAAAGTGATTATAACCGAATTACTTTTTAAAAGCAAGTGGTAGAACCACACAAAAGCAGGCATCATTCTTTAGATTCTTTCATCATCATTGATAAATAAGTTATCATTGTCCCAATTCTGAAGTAATCCTAGATTTCATTTCTGAGAAAGACAATCCGTTTTGCTGGCAAATGTCCTTAACCGTCATATTGGTATTGGGAAGTGTAACGCCCAGAATGCCTTCTAATGCTTCAAGACTCATCCCTATATCAATAAGTTCAGCTGCTGTCGTCGAGCCCTTTACCAGATTCAATTCTACATTTTCTATCGAATCATGCTCATCATCTTTAATCAATTCACTTGAGGCAGGTTCTGTCGTTAAAATATCAGTCCTAATGCCTATTTCGACAATTCTCCCCTCCAAGGTTTTGGCCAGCGTTTCATTCCACTTTCCTTCTTTTGCCAGAACTTCGATCGCCGTGGAAGGAAAACCATCATCTCCATCATACGTCATTCCTTTATAGATAGCAACGAATTGCCGTACAGCACCTGTCCCTAACTCCAGATTCTCTTCATTATTTTCATATAATGCTTCCAAATCTTTGCATAATATCTGTTCCGGATTATTCGTGTCTACATAGAACGCCTCTGCCAGAATAACCGCTGGAACTCCGTACATTGTCTCAATATCACCAAAACTATAAGAACCTCTGATACCTTCTGGATCCGCCTCACCGGCAAAAACACCTTCATCTATGACAACGATCTCTTTTGTACTCTCTGTAATCCACACCCCTGCAGCCTTGGCAGTGAATATTCCTGTAAATAATAGGCCTGCAAAGATAAACGATATATATCTTATATTCACTCTCATGCATTCTCCCCCTTCTTGCTTCCAGCTTCAACAATAACTGTATCCGGCACTGGACATACCATATCCGAAGTACATTGATTGCATGCAATACATTGGTGATTTCTTATAATCGCTGAATTTGCAACATCTATATTCATTGGACATTCTTTCGTACATTTATTGCAGCTTATACACCTTGCAGGTAATCTCTTAAGCTTAAATATCCTAATTGTATTTGTCATTCCCAACACAGCACCAAGCGGGCATGCATATTTACACCATGGTCTTTCAACGAACAAGGACGCTAGCAATACAATCAACAAGACAATAATGCCACCAATCGTTGCTTCATCACTCCAAAAATGATACAACGCATAGTAAGGATCAACTTCCAAAAAAACAAGCTTCAATGAGTTTGTGGTCAAATATATTGTAAATAATAGCGTCACATACCTCATGTACCTTAAGTACTTATCTAACTTGCTGTGTATGAAGTGATTATAGCGCTCCTTGAAGATGCGTTTTCCAATTTTCCCGATCCATTCCTGTATGCTTCCAAGTGGACATGCATAGCTACATACAACAGGTCCAAAAAGTATGCTCGTCATTAGTATAATCCCCAAGATCACAAATACCGACTCATGAATCTTAGGTATCAATATGTCATATCTAAAGAAAGCAAACATCGCTTCAATACCACCTAATGGGCATATTGCATGTAATGAAGCGTCAGAAAGCAGCGGTAATGTGACGCCACTTTCTGACAGCGTATGATTCACAGTGATTAACCCCAATAATATGAAAAAGAACACTTGACTGTAAACTCTCATCTTTTTACTCATTAATAAACTCCTTGTTTCCTATATGATTTATGTCAAATAGCTACTGCATACCGATGATCCAGTATTCTATTGACCTCTCCTGTATGTGCTTCCCATTCCATAGCCTTGTCCGAATGAATTGGGCGTACCAGCTCCTTTTGTTACATTCCCCCTATGCCCGTACCCTTCAGTAAGTTGTCCGCCGGATACACCACGTTCAAACGCCGCCAAATGATTTACCGAAGCATCTCTTAGTGCTTGAAAGACCGCCCGAACATCCTCATCAAGTGATTGTTCAAGAAATCTGTCATACATGGCAATGTTATTGATCTCTGCTTCAACCCCTATCTCAAACACCTCTTCAAGTGTTGTAGGAATAATCACATAGGCTGATGCATTGAATTCAGGCACCTCAAGGCCTCTTGACTCATACAACCCAATAACTGCTGTTTCATGGATCAACTCAGCTTTTGCTATGTTCTCAAATGGTCTACTAATGTCAAAAGCATCCATGATCGCTTCATATTCTGCTTGTGCCATTCTCTCATCCTCAAGTGCATATTGTAGCATTTCATCCAAACTGTATGCCCCTGCATCTTTAATGACCGCTGAACCAATAGCATGGTCAACCTCAGCCGCTGATATTGTCATAACACTTGATAAAATCACAGCTCCGGCCACCATCCCTGCCAAACTATCTTTCAAATATCTTAATAGCATAATTTACACAACCTTTCTATAAATGTTTGTCGTTCTTAATATAATCTAAGTTTAGTATCGTTATGTGACGAATGGATGACAGGTATATGGAAATGCATCCATTCAGCTTACTGCCTAACAGTCATTTCTTATAAATCAAAAAACAGGCTGCCATGGATAATATTCCTGACAGCCCATCATATCTTTGATACCTATATTAACTCTTACTGGTTCATTTTGATCATACGATTTTCCTTTTCTTTATAAAGCCTCTTGTCTGCCGCAATGACTGGTGCCCATGGATGCAGCCCCTCATCTGGTAAACATATATAAGCACCAACACTCAGTGTTAGTTTATTACCGATCTTACTGTATTCATGAATGATGTCTAATGCATAGATGTCCTTTTTTAGTTTGTCAACCATAACCTCAAGATCACTTTCAGACACATTTGTGCAGGACATAGCAAATTCGTCACCACCGTAGCGTCCAACATTACTTTCACGTCCAGATACAGCCTGCTTCAGAACCCTACTGACTTGACGAATGACTTCGTCACCTGCAACGTGGCCGTAATTGTCGTTATATTGCTTAAAATAGTCAATATCGATGATGACCACACCTAAAGACCGCTTCTTTTCAATAGCCTCATTGAACATACGATGATATACGTCTTCCCATCTTCGACGGTTATGCAGATCAGACAATGGGTCATAGAAGGAAAGGAACGTCAGTTTGTCGTTACTCTTTTCCAGCTGAATTCTTTGTAAGTAATTCTTCTTGTGTAACTCATTGATATAATAATTCAGGAAAATAGCAACAAAGAAAAAGACGAAGGTTTCAAGAAGCAGGTCTCCTCCTGGCCGTATGAGCTGAAACCTATTCAACAAGAACACGCCCAACGAAAAAGCCAATTGGGCCGGCAATGTCACCATGATGAATTCTTTACTAGAAAAATCAATGACAATGGCTGTGACATAAAGAAGACTGAAATAGGGCAATATGCCTCTCATATTAAGCAAACCAAAAACACCATACCCGGATGCCCACAGCATGAGGGTTAAAGAATACAGATATGTCAGCCATTGTTTAGGTTTCATCTCTTTTGTATAGTTCTTTGAAACCTTCAGAACCATAAACCAAAGAATCAGACCTACCAATAATGTGGACAATAAGAATATTTTTTCTGAAAGATACCGATTGTTCTCATTCGCCTGACCATCCAATGTAATGACTATAAGCATTAAAAATCCAACGGTATGTATCATTGCCCCCATAATTTTGAGGGCTTTAATATTCCGTATGAATTGTTCAACGATAAAGGGCCTCTTATCTTCTTCAGGTATCTTGATCAATAATTTGGAGAAATTCACGCTACACCTCCTCGTAAGTAGGTAGGCAGAAGTCATCATCTACTAAGAAATAACAACGTCCATTCTAATCTGTCACCAAATGTACGAATGTATATATTTATATTTTACCACGCTTTTTAAAATCCATACAATTAATGCTGTATATTATCCTTCATTTTTCAATATCCTATTGATTTTTCACCCTATTGGCTGTAAAATATAGAAACGACTTGGGGATATGGCGCAGCTGGGAGCGCGCTTGAATGGCATTCAAGAGGCCGTGGGTTCGAATCCCATTATCTCCATCAAAAGAAAGACTCACTTTGTGGGTCTTTTTTTATATTCAAAATAGCAATATATGCAATCAATTCTTCAATATACTGCAAATGATGAATAGTTATACTCATTTCATGCGCCTATAATGTTCTTTATACATACAGTAATGCATATTAGAAAGGGTGGTTTTGAGTTTGCGATTTATAGATGAGCGAATGCAAGCAGTTAGGATGTGGTGTCATTGTTGACAAGTATCAATGGTTTTTCAAGCAAAGTGTTTTACGTCTTAATTGGTCTTACATTAATTATGTTGTATTATTTGACCATGCTTGTAGAAATACCTTATGTTAACACCTATAGTATTCATATCCATGTCATTGGTATGATCCGGATTTTCATGGCCTCCATTTTTGGAAGTATTATTGGTTATGAGCGTGCTCACAAAAATCGACCAGCAGGGTTAAGAACACATTCACTTGTCTGCGTAGGTTCAGCTGTTGTTATGGTGATTCCTATGATTCTTGGTCTTAGTGATTCAGAATTGCAAATGGACGTGACCCGCCTTGGAGCTCAAGTTATCAGTGGCATCGGCTTTCTTGGTGCTGGAACCATTATCAGAAACGGGGCAAACGTCAAAGGGTTAACCACTGCCGCCACTCTCTGGGTTGTCGCTATCATCGGGCTGACCGTAGGCGCCGGATTGTATGCCATCGGCATATTCGTTACCGCTCTAATTCACTTCGTACTCAGAAACTTCAAAGCCGATGAATAGTTGCACAAAGAAAAACAGTGGTTCCGGCTACAATCGATGCGCACATCTGTGAACATTATTGTAAACCAGTCATTAACCACTGTTCTTTATAGGTAAGCCAAAGTCAAGTATGAATCATAGGATGCTTCAACATTTATTGTTATGGATCTTAGATCTTACTAATTACCCATCCTGTCATCACTATGTTGATTCAGGTGTGTCCAATACATGATATTACCCATTGTAGTAAAAATCCTGCCTTGTTGATGCATTCTTGTTCTGTCTTCGCTTAAGTAATTGTCCAAGTGCTCTTTCATGGCCATTTCGTCCAGGTGTTTGAAGTCATCATGAAGTTCATGGTCCAATTTAGTAAATTCCATATCTCTAGATTCATAGAACATAACAACACCTCCATTGGCATATAAAAAACAAAAGAAGTTCTCACTTATATTTTACGCCTGTGCTGTTTTCATTTCAAGTTATGTTAACACACTGTGCTTATATACCCTGCTCTAGATAGGCCAATATATCGCCAAAATTCTCATAGGCATAGTATTGAATGCCCTCTTGTTTTAATAAGTCTGCAAGTTCATGTTTAGCAAAGATCACATCTGCATGTCTAGCTGCCCAGTAATCCGGTTCAGAATCTCCAGCAAAATACAACTTATTCGTCATCTTCTTATAATGTAATGCAACTTTTTCTTTATCAATGCCATAGACCTCAGAGTAATATGGTGAATGGCTATCCGGTTCCATGATAAAAGTACCATTTCTGAATGTGCCTTTATTGGTATGAAGGCTTAATCTGCTCAGATTACGTCGCTTAAGGGCCGCTTCTATATAATAATCAAAGCCCGCTGACAATATGTGAAAATCACCACCGTTGCTTTCAACAAAATCAACCACAGACTCTAGGCCCTCATCCATCGTCACCTTGTCAAGCGCTTCCACGTGTTCTTCATCTGAAAATGTATACCAAGCAAAAACCTTATTAAGAAATTCTGTGCCGATCTTTTTACTTTTCTTCCACTCGGTATAAAAATCAATACCTTTTTGTCCAATATAATCATCTAACAATATCCAATAAAAATCCTTCCCTGATATGGTATTGTCAAAATCCGAAATGAAAATAAAATCCTTCATGTATGCTCCTTCTTTAAACGGCTTATAGTGCGAAGTATATCTTTAGGTGCCTTCCCTGTCAACCATCCATGACATAATAAGACCATGCCATCGTATGAATAATGGTAAATATGTTATTTTTTTACCATTCTATAGTCATTATAACATGGAGCCCACTCTAGCTTCGTTTTTATCCCCAATAAATGTCATTTTGCTGACATAACCTTGTTGATTTTACAGATTGTTTACACACACCAATCTCGATATAATACCATCATAATCCTAATTCGAAAGGAGTGACACATATGACAAGCGTATTATTACATGTTACAGAACACAAAACAAATGCTGCACTTACAGGCGATACCTTTGGTATGGCCAGAGTAAAAAAGGCAAAACGTGCACCGAAAAATTTTGTAATGCCAATCGCCTTCAAGCGACTTCATCTTCCTTCTATTCTAGTTTTATAACATCATTGGTTTGACATAAGGAGGTCAATGGCATGGACCATTCAAAATAAGCACCGCTCTCAAAGATCTATTGAGAACGGTGCTTTTGTATTTTTATCCGTTTATAAGTTGTTTTGTTAGATTGGTTTCAGTAATTCAGCAATCTTGTCATCTTTTTTATCAATGGCAATGGCACTGGTCGGTACGCCCTTTTCCATAAGATAATTTCCAACGTCAACAATGAAAGCATCCGATCCTACTAGATAGAAATTCCCTTCCGATAGTTCTGAGACATTGTCCAGTACTTGATAGAATTCTTTGCGTGAACGTACCCAATGATTCACATATACCTCTGTCTCAAGAGGTTCCAGCTCTGATTTATAAACAAAATCTTCTGACCTGTCCACATTAATATTTATCAGCTTGCTTATACCCTCTGACGACTCTAAGAAGGCATGAATCATCGGTCTCATCGTTGCAATTCCCACACCCATTGAAAGCATGATTGATTGATTGCCATCTCTTTTCAGTTTCATTCTGCTGCCTACTTTAAAGAGAACCAATTCATCTCCGACCTGTAGTTCTGACAAACGCAATTTAAAAGGTGAACCACTCCCAGGTACCCTTGTAGTAAATCCAACGATCCCTTCTCTAGGCACTGTACAGATAGACATATGTCTTACAAGGGTCTTGTCCGGTGCTTCTCCTTGGTCAAAACCAATATGTGCCAAATGGGTATGAGCGCCTTCATCCCAGTGAAGCCCCTCCGGTTTTTCAAGATAGTAAGTCTTGGTCCCTTGAGCCGTATCCTTGATCTCAAGAATTTTTACTTTATATTTTTCCATGATTGCTCATGCTCCTTATACATCAACTTAATTAGGTACCGTAATATCTTCACTTATTATAATGGCTTCAAGAGAAAATATCAAGCGATATTGATTATTATTATCATATCTCAAAATCCAATTGCTCTATAGCCTGGTATCCCATCGACCACAGAAGGGGTCTGAAGGATTAATGCCCTTAAATGTACTTCTGCCCATGAGCTTATCGATCAACGCTGTAAGTGTATTATCCGAGGATGCATAGGTATTGATAAACGTCTTTACTCTTGGTACATCTAGCAAGTGATATGGATTCTCTAAGGAGATAAAAATAGTTGGCACCATATTAACATAGACCGGCACATTGGCGCCCATTGGCTGTGCCCACTCAATCCTTACGCTGGTTTGATTACTTTTTGTTGTAAGGTTTGCAACATACAGCAACAAATCATAGTTATCGACAATCTTGGAGAAAGGATCCGTCATACCTTCTAAACCGGCACTTGGCTGAAATACTGTCACTTCAAAACCTTCATCCTCAAGCATATTCTTGATAATCCCAGTGACATCCTCCCTTGCCGCAAAGAAACCTTGAGCCGTCTCGATGCCATATAATAGTACTCTCTTATAACGAGATGGCGATAATGGGAGTACACCTTTCTCCTCTTTAACAAGTGTGATACCATTGTCTGCAACTTCTTTTGACCATCCATCGTGTTCAGCCGATATCGCAGATCGAATACCTTCATGAGTCGGCGACATCGCTACTTTACCGCTGCCGTCATGCAAGCCCAAGCTTGCTTTTAATGCCAATATTCTGGTAACCGCTTCATTTAGTCTTTCTTGAGAGATGACGCCCTCTTCTATACCCTTTTTCATATAGGCATAATCTTCTTCCATATTCCTGGTGAACAAGAATATGTCGCATCCTGCTGCTATACAATATGGCACTGCTTTTTCACGGCTCATTGGAATCAGCATACCTGCCATTGTAGACGCATCAGAGACAATCAGTCCATTGAACCCTAATTGATCTCTCAGCAGATCATTCAAAAGCTCCGGCGCTAGTGTTGCTGGCATTATCGCCTGATCCGCTAAATCCGGACGTAATTTTTTGGAATATGCAGGTTGCATAATATGGCCGATCATCACTGTCTTAGCGCCTTCATCAATGGCTTTCTTGTATACAGCACCGTAAGTTTTATCCCATTCTTCCACTGACATGTCATTGACCGAAGTCACCAAGTGCTGATCCCGTTCATCACACCCATCCCCTGGAAAATGTTTGACAGAAGCCGCTAGCCCTTCTTCTTGAACACCTTTGACGTAGGCGGATCCCATTGTCGCTACCCGCTCTGGATCTGATCCCAAAGTTCTGATATTGGTTATGGGATTCCTAAAGTTATAGTCAATGTCAATGACAGGTGCAAAAGACCAATTAAGGCCTGCTGCAGCACCTTCCCTGCCGCATACCTTTCCTAACCTGTAGGCATTTTCCACATTATCTGTTGCTGCCACTTGCATTTGGGAGCCAAAGCTAGTCCCTGATAGTATAGCCCCTGCCGCACCCTTTTCCAGATTAGCCGCCAGAAGCATTGGTATCTTTGAATTTGACTGTAAAATACTCACAGCCTTCGCAATCTCTTCACTAGGCATCGGACGACACATGACACCACCTAAGCAATAGTCCTTTGACAGACTTTCAAGGTAAGGTTCTTCACTGGTATAGGCAATCGTTGTAAATAACTGCCCCAACTTTTCTTTGTCACTCATTGATGCCAGAGTCTTTGTCACCCACTCTATATCTGTTTCTGTTAAGTAAAATGGTTTTTCTTTTAATGAATTAATGTCCAATCTAAGTACCCTCCGATTCCAATATAAAGGTTATTCATTAGTCGTTTCATCCTTTTGTACAGATTCTACATACACCTATTCCATTATATCATAGTGATATCGTCATGCATGATTCTGCCATATTTTTTTCACAATTTATCCTTGGATTTCACGTCGGACTTGAACCCAATACAACTATCAAGCTATAATGAAACAATAATGTTCATTGGAGGTGCCTATGAGATTCGATAATGGCAAGCCACAGACAATCAATGACGCTGTATTTGGTCTAATGAGACTGATTAAGCGTCACCACCACAAACCTCACGACAGGAAGAGAAAATTCACAAGGCTCTTGCATCTCATCCAAGAGAATGATGGTGCCAAAGCTTCTGAGTTGGCTAATTTACTGGATATTCGTCCCAGCTCTATGACTGAAAAGCTTTCGGCCCTTGAGAAGGATGGTTATATTGAAAGAAGACGGGATCCCAAGGATCAAAGAATTTTAAGGGTCTACATTACACCTGACGGTTTAGAGCAGGGTCAGAAATTCCATAAACCTGCTCCGACGATTTTCAATGATATATTAACACCTGATGAGGAAGCGCTGTTTATTCGGTTGTGCGAGAAGCTTCGAGATGGGGTAAAAGAAGAAAGAGACGATGTCAAATCTTAGTTGTTTGACTCGTCTCTTAGTTATTTGGGTTCGGTTTCGCTTCGAATCAAATAGTCGAATGCACTCAGTGCGGCATTTGCTCCTGCGCCCATGGATATGATGATTTGCTTGTAAGGACTGTCTGTACAGTCACCTGCTGCATAGACACCTGGAATACTCGTAGCGTTGCGCTTATCTGTTTCGATTTCTCCGAATCGGTTACGGTTGATGGCTGTACCTTCTAGCCAGTCTGTGTTTGGCACCAAGCCTATTTGTATAAACACACCATCTAGGTTCAATTGATGTTCGGAGTCAGTAGCTCTATCCACGTAGGTTATGCCATCTACCTTGGTGTTGCCTGTGATTTCTTTCACTTTTGCGTTGGTAATGACTGTAACATTAGGTAGTGTTGCCAACTTGTTTTGCAAGACGGCATCAGCCTTAAGTTCCGGCATGAACTCTATGACCGTAACGTGATTAACGATACCAGCCAAATCAATGGCTGCCTCAACACCCGAGTTGCCACCACCTACAACCGCCACATCCTTACCTTCAAAGAGTGGCCCATCGCAGTGTGGACAATAGGCAACGCCTTTGTTTTTAAAGGTCTCTTCACCTGGCACCCCTAACTGACGCCATCTTGCACCTGTTGACAAGATCACTGAACAGCTTCTAAGCACAGCACCACTATCTAAAGTGACTTCTATCAAATCATTCTTTTCAACACTGCTTGCTAACTGACCTGACATAATTTCCACATCGTACTGTCTAACATGTTCTTCCAGACTCGCTGCAAGCTTTGGCCCTTCTGTGTACGGAACACTGATAAAGTTCTCAATGCCCATCGTATCCATCACCTGACCGCCAAACCGGTCTGCAACAATCCCTGTTCTTATGCCTTTTCTTGCCATATAAACAGCAGCAGAAGCTCCTGCAGGACCACCTCCGACAACCAGCACTTCGTAAGGTTCCTTATTCTCCCTATTCAAAGGGGCTGACGTGGTGCCTAATTTATTCAACAATTCTTCTAGGGATGTCCTTCCGCCATGAAAGAATTCACCGTTAAGGTAAACAGCAGGCACAGCTAGGATATCCTTATCTGTTACTTCTTCCTTGAATGTACCGCCTTCAACCATTGTATGCTTGATATTGGGATTGAGGACGCTCATAACATTCAATGCCTGAACCACGTCAGGGCAATTATGGCAACTTAGACTCACATAGGTTTCAAAATTCATTGGATCCGATAGTTGTTTGATTCTATCAATAGTGCCTGGTTCTACCTTTGGTGATCTTCCGCTGGTCTGAAGCAAAGCCAGGATGAATGAAGAAAATTCATGGCCCATGGGTATTCCGGCAAATACTATGCGACCTTCCTCTCCTCTCTTAGAAAGAGAAAAGCTTGGCGTCCGCTCAAGCTTTGTCTCCCCAAGGTGAATATGATCAGATATGGCAGCAACTTCCGAAAGCATCTCCTTCATTTCCAAAGACACGCTGTCATCGGCAATAGACATTCCAATCTGAACATCTCCTTCCATCAAGGCTAAGTACTGATTCAATTGCTCTCTTAAAGCTGAATCTAGTGACATATTGGCACCTTATATCTTACCGACAAGATCAAGGCCTGGCTTCAATGTATCGCCACCTTCTTGCCATTTTGCCGGACAAACCTCATCTGAATGTTCTCTTACGTACTGAGCCGCTTTAATCTTACGAATCAAAGAGCTTGCATCACGCCCGATGTTACCTGCGTTGATTTCTACCGCTTGCACAATACCATCTGGATCAATGATGAATGTGCCACGATCTGCAAGACCATCCGCTTCTATCAGAACATCAAAATTCACTGACAGAGCATGAGACGGATCACCAATCATAATATAGTCAATCTTGCCAATGGCGTCGGAAGTATCATGCCAAGCTTTATGAGTGAAATGTGTATCTGTTGATACAGAGTATACTTCTGTACCAAGGGCTTTAAGTGCTGCGTAATTATCCTGCAAGTCCTCTAGTTCCGTTGGACAGATAAAGGTGAAGTCCGCTGGATAAAAACAAACGACACTCCATTGTCCTTTGAAACTTTCTTCTGTAACCTCAAGGAATTCTCCTTTTTGAAAAGCCTGAGCTTTAAATGGTAGTACTTCTTTTCCGATTAATGACATATCAATCTCCTCCATTTTCTTATTGTGATCAATCACGTTTATTCATTCATCAAGCGACCATATTCGAAGATCTATCCCTACAGCCACTAAAATTAACTTATCCATCATTGATATTGATGATTAATATCAATTATAAGCAATTCTATTTTCTCTTCAACAAACAAATATGTGTGTTGTGTGCGATTTAATCTCATACTTTACTTCTGGAGGCCACGATTAGACGACAGCAAAGCAGGGACACAACAAGATGATCTAGGGGGCCAGACCAACCTATTGTGTCCCTGTGTTAGGGTGGAAAGCTATCATCCACATAGATTATGATAACCTTCTACTTAACGACTATATTGAATCATTACATCATTTGTTCAGTTCTTTGATGATAGCTTCCACTTCTTCGAAGGTGACAGTGCCACCACCAAAACTAACGAAATTTCGCAATGGCATATTATTATACATGGCTTGTTTCATCTCTTCTGTAATGGCTTCTTTGGCCTCCTCAGTCTCTTCCTCCCCTTCATCAGGGTCACCTGAGAATACCTTGTCCATTGCTGCCATCAGGCCTTTTACTTTTTCAAGTTTATCCGGCTTATCCAGTAAGTCACTAATAATCGTATTCATTGAATAGGTCACTGGCAATGCAACCGTTGAGACAAGTTCTATAGCCTTTTCCAAACGGATATCTCTAGATGATGCACCAATCTTAATTCCATAAGTTCCAGGTTCCACATACCAGTCATTAAGATTTGTATTAAAGTAAGCAAAAGAACGTTTATCCAATTGGAATGTCACTGTTTTACATTCACCAGGATTTAACGCGATTTTCTCAAATCCCTTAAGTTCCTGTACAGGTCTTATAGCATCACCCACTGGTGCACCGACATACAACTGAACAGCCTCTTTACCTGCCACGTTACCCGCATTGGTAACTTCCACTGTTACAGTCAATGTCTCTGTGTCATTCATCTTATCTTTTGCCAACTGAAGGTTATCATACTTAAAGTCAGTGTAACTCAAACCATGGCCAAAGGGATAAAGAACATCCATCTTTTTCTTGTCATAGTAGCGATAGCCAACAAACACACCTTCTCGGTATTCGACCACATCTTTTTCGCCTAAATAGTAAAGGTATGATGGATTGTCTTCTAGCTTAAGCGGAAATGATTCTGCTAATTTTCCACTTGGGTTCACATCACCAAAAAGAATATCAACCACCGCTTCTCCAACTGCCTGACCACCTAGATAGGCTTCAAGAACCCCTTTAACCTGATCAATCCAAGGCATCTCAATTGGTGATCCGTTATGCAACACAACCACTGTGTTGGGTTGTACAGCACTGACAGCTTCAATAAGTCGATCATGACTTAGTGGCATACGCATATGGGTTCTATCGTACCCTTCACTTTCATAGGCATCTGGCAACCCGGCAAAGATGATTGTCGCATCTGATTGCTTGGCAGTCTCTACCGCAGCATTGATCATCGACTCGTCCACTGTGTCTTCTAATAAAGAATATCCTTCGGAATAAAGGATGTTCACAGCATCACCCAAAATCAATTGGGCTGAGTCTACAGCATTGGCTTGCTTAAAAGTATTGATATGGGAACTGCCACCACCCTGGAATCTTGGTTTTTTGGCAAAACCTCCAATCATTGCTACAGTCCCTTTTTTCTCTAATGGTAAAACGCCCTCATTCTTTAGAAGCACCATGGATTCAGACGCTATCTGTCTTGCTTTGTTGTGTTGTTCTTCAAGGTCAAATACTGCATCCGCCTTTTTATTGACTAAGTACTTGTTGACGATGCCAAGAATTCTTTCAACAACAGTATCAAGAATACTTTCGTCTAAGCTGCCATCTTTTACTGCTTCGACAATCTTTGCATCGTTCAGCCCATGAGATGAAGGCATCTCCAGATCAAGACCTGCAATTGCCCCAGCTACACGTTCATTTACAGCACCCCAGTCCGATACGACAAACCCTTCAAAGCCCCACTCATCCCTCAGCACTTCTGTTAGGAAGCGATGATTCTCCGACGCATATGAACCGTTGATTTTATTGTAGGAACACATGACCGTCCAAGGTTGTGCCTCTTTAACCGCTTTTTCAAATGTTGGCAAGTATATTTCTCTTAGAGTTCGCTCATCCACAACAGAATCTGAACTCATTCGACGATGTTCCTGGCTGTTGGCCAAGTAGTGTTTGATACTTGTCCCCACACCTTTACTTTGAATTCCCTTAATCTGAGACGTGGCCATTTCAGAAGATAAGAAAGGATCTTCCGAGAAGTACTCAAAGTTTCGACCACACAGAGGTGAACGCTTGATATTGACTGCCGGTCCTAGCAAGACCCCAAGGTTTTCTGCCTGGCAGGCTTCACCAAGGTACTCGCCCATTTCATTGATCAAGGTTTTATCGAAGGATGAACAGACGGTCACGCCCGTAGGGAAACAAACAGCCTTGATGCTGTCGTTGGCACCTACATGGTCACCTTGTTCAACCTGCTTCCTAAGACCGTGAGGACCATCGCTGACCATCATCTGAGGAATACCTAGACGTTCTACTCCTTTTGTACGCCAAAAGTCCGCCCCTGAGCAGAGCCCAGCCTTTTCATCAAGGCTCAGCTCTTTCATAATCTGTTTAATATCTAAAGACACTTTTTTACCTCCAAATGATCGTCATCTTATCATACTGTCGACAAATCCCACTCCTCATGAATCTTCGGTACATCACTAATGAGACGTTTTGTATACGCTGCTTTAGGATGAAGTATGACGTCTTCTGCTGGCCCATGCTCAACAATATTGCCTTGTTCCATAATATAAACGTTATCTGATATATAATAGGCCAAACCTATATCATGTGTTATGAAGATAATGGTCATACCAATCTCATCACGTAGATTCATCAGCATATCTAGTATCGTCGCTCGTGAACAGGCATCAATCATTGATGTCGGTTCATCAGCCAGAAGAATCTTAGGTTTCAACAGGAAAATCCTTGCAATCATCAGACGTTGCATCTGACCACCGGACAGTTCAAAAGGATATTTATTGGTCAGTTCAGCAAACTTCAAGTTAACAAAGCTACAAGCTTCTGTCATCATTTCCACTTTTTTTGCCATCGGCAGACTTTTACCACCACGCATATTAATGCAATCAAGCAATACCGTGTCGATCTTATTGAATACATTATAGGACGAGAAGGGATCCTGGAAAATGGCTTGTATGTTTTTCCAGTATTCTCTCTTCTGCTTTCTACCCTTTATATCCCGAAGCTCACCTTGGTAATAAATCTCCCCTTCTGTCTCATTGAGAAGTCCTAGGAGCATCTTAGCCAGCGTGGTTTTCCCACTGCCTGATTCCCCAACAATAGATACGAATTCCCCTTCATGAAAATCAAATTCCACATGATTAACTGCTACTGTCTTCTTATCACCGAATCCGAAGACCTTGGTAACATTCCTGCCACTTAAGCATAATTTTTTATTATCACTCATTGCCATAGACCTCCCTTAAGTGTTCGATGCTGAATCTGCAACGATAGCTTCTGCCATCATCGAAGTCTTTCATCTCCATGCTATTCACCATACATTCAGGTGTTGCGTATTTACATCTAGCAGCAAACCGACATCCTTTTGGTGGGTTCTTCAAGTTAGGTGGTGTACCAGGTATCGCAGTCAATTCATGCTCTCTAGTACCATCTTCCGGAACAATGATGGAACCCATAAGTCCTTTGGAGTAGGGGTGAATCGGGTCAAAGACCATTTCTTTTGCTTTGCCTCTTTCAACAATCTGACCGGCATACATGACCATAATTTCATCGGTTACGTTATACAGCAACGGCAACTCATGGGTAATAAAGATCATGGACTTGATATAACCTTTGTCCATCAAATCCCTAAGCATCTTAATGACCATCTTCTGACTGGTTACATCAAGGGCACTGGAGGGCTCATCTGCAATCAATACTTTTGGTGAAAGTATGGTCGATATGGCGATAACCGTTCTTTGCTTCATACCACCTGACAGTTCTACTGCATGCTGATTGAGCACTTTCTCAGGAAGTCCAAGAATCTGAAACCGCTCTTTTGCCATATCATAAATATCCTTTTTGCTCACATCCGGCATGTGAGCATGGATTACATCCTCGATGAACTTAATAATCTTCTGAGTCGGATTCAGCGCATTCATTGCCGCCTGAGGAATATAAGCAACTTCTCTTCCAAGGATATTCTTACGTATATCGTCTGGATGCATCTTGGAAATATTGGTGCCATCAATAATAATGTCGCCACTTGTGTAGTGCAAAGGTGGAAAGTAATAGCCCATCAAGCTAAGGGCCAGCGTTGACTTACCACAGCCTGACTCGCCTGCTATCCCTAAGGATTTACCTTCCTCAATCTTCAATGTCACACCATCCACTGCATAGATACTTTCTCTGAAACGTGTAATGTATTTTGTTTTGAGGTCTCTGACCTCAAGCATAACCTTTCCCATAGCTGCCTCCTAATCTCTTAATGTCGGGTTGAACACTTGATCAAGGCCTGTATTCATCAAGTTAAGGGAGAACGATATCAATGCAATAGTCATAATCACCGGGAAGTACGCCCACCATGAACCATTGAGGTGTGCTGAATAAAGCATTGACCAGTTCATCATAAGACCGAGTGTTGGTACTTCTGTAGTCTTCGGACCTAGACCAAGCATCGATAACTGAGCTTCGGCCAATATCGCTGAAGAAATCTGAAGAATCAACGCCATGACAACATATGAGGCAATGTAAGGAAGAATATCCGTCAAAATAATACGAACCAAGCTATGACCGGATAGCTTACTTAAGTTAACATGATCCCTGTTTCTTAGGGATATAACCTGTGATCGCACTGCACGGGTCGTCCAAACCCACCTTGTGAACCCTATAACGACGGCAACCGTGACGGCGCCTCTTTGGTCCTGGCCTATGGAATAAGAAATAAGAATTAACAAGACAAAAGCCGGAATAACAGTGAAAATGTTCGTAATGAACATGATGATGTCATCGATGATGCCACCAACAAATCCAGATATAAGACCAAGGGTCAAACCGATCAAAGTTGCAATGATGCCGGCAATAAAGCCGATAAGCAAGGAAGTACGAATCGCCGATACTAGTTCCTTTAGGACATCACGGCCAAAGTTATCTGTCCCAAGAGGTAAGTTAATGACATTAGCCACTTGATTGACATTGACATAATCTGTATCTGCAATCTCTTTGACTTCCTCTAGGGTAGCGGTTTCGGTGTCTGTTTTTGCAAGAATTTTTTCATCACCTGCCAGAACACCATCTATTCCATTATCCAGACGAACATAGTAATTACGTTTGGCTTTGGTCATCCCTGAAGGCCGTATCGACGGATCATAATTCTCTTCCCATAGTGTTAATAAAGCATCCGTATCATTGATATCGAGTCCGTCAACAGATATCCCTACCGCCTCAAACCAGAGAATCATCTCCACGCGGTCTTCCATTGTCAGCTTACTTTCTAGTCGTTTCTCAGCAGCACCCTCGATCTTTAAAGTATTTACTTCACTATCCAAAGCATCATATACTGAGATATATGTTCCCGGTTCTGCGAAAGTACCTATGGATACGGTCTTAAGAGGATCGCCGGGGTTAATGAGCGGGTACAATACTGTTAACAAAATCATGAACCAAAAAATAATGAAACCTACTACAAACTTTCCCGAATGAAATACCTGTCGGATTATATGCATGCTGTCCCCTCCTATTCGTCAAACTGAGCCGCTTTGACCCTTGGATCAATAAAGCCATAGATGATATCAATGGCAAACGTTGATATCAGTACCATAAATGTAATAATGAGCGTAGATGCTGACAGCAACGGATAATCTGAAGTCTTTATTGCTGACAAGAGGGTTGTACCCAGGCCTGGGTAACTAAAAATAATCTCAGCCACCAAAGCACCACCGATCATTGTCCCTATGGCTAACGCAAGCCCTGTTATTTGAGGCAGCATTGCATTTCTAAACACGTATCCTACAATCTTCCTGTCCTTGATTCCAAGGAACCTACTATATTTAACATAATCAGCATTCAATTCATAGATGGACATCGAGCGCATACCTATGGCTTGACCACCAATAGCAAACATAACGATGGACCAGAACGGCAACTGATAATGAGTGATGACTGATTTAACGAATCCCCAGCTGAAGGTTGGAATCATATCAAAGCTGTACCCACCGGATGTTGGGAACATATCAAATTTTATTGCAAAAAGTACCAATAGTATTACCGCCATACCAAACGCTGGCACACTACTAAGAAACAGTGCCACCGGCATGATGATTTTATCAAATCCCTTACGTATGTAAGCCGCTAAGGCACCAAGTATATTACCGATGAACCAACCGACAATAATGGCTGGTAATTGTAACCCAACTGTCCACCATATGGCATCTCCAATGATATCTGAGACTTCTCTGGGGTATTGGCTGAATGAAAGCCCAAAATCACCTTTAAGAGCATTAGTGAAATAAGTGACAAATTGAACATACATCGGTTTGTCCACACCGAATTCTCTTGCGTAATTCTCATAGATTTCTTTTACTGCTGACGCTTCTGACATCCCCTGAGCCGATTTAGCGGTAATGACCGCCACTGGGTCCCCTGGCATAAGCCTAGGCAAGATGAAATTCAATAATACGGCAACAATAAATGTGATGACAAACCACAGAATTTTTTTGCCGAAATATTTGCGGTATCCTTTCATATACAACCTCCCGTGATTTTATTTCAGCCATGCCTCAGACGGGCTGAAACATGGCTGAAAACTATGTTGATTGTCTATTGAATTGCTTCGATGTAATAAAGACCGGCTATACCATAGCCATGAATCAAGTCTCCAGGAGGAATGTTGAGGCCGTCACCGTCTTCTGGGAATCCGGTCCAAACACTCTCGTTCACTGCATGGAAGCAGTTAGGTCTGTACATTAATGAGAAGGAAGGTACATCTGTCAAATAAAGCTCAGTTGCTTCTGTGTAAAGGGCAACGAGTTCTGCTTCATCTGTTGTTGTTGGTATTGCTTGAATGATTTCATCTGCTCTGTCATTGGTGTAACCACCCCAGTTGCCTGACCAGTTACCTTCAACCCCTACATACTCAGAACTCATAAGTTGACGTACACGGTTCCAAGGCATTGTTGGAGAAGAACCATCTGACCACATCATGAAGATTTCATAATCTGTTTGTTCTGCTGCTGTAACCACCGTTTGATAAACAGACCATTCTGGGAAATTAGAGGAAATCTCAATACCAATCTCTTCACCAGCTGCTGCTACAATCTCAATCGCTGCCATCCAGTCAGTCCATCCATTAGGACAGCTTGCTGTGAAGGATAGATTCATACCATCGATTTCTCTGATACCATCACCATCTGTATCAACGATGCCTGCATCATCAAGAATTTTCTTAGCACCTTCAATATCATTACCAACCCATTGAAGGTCTGCAACAGCACCTTGATCATAAAGTGCTTGCTCACCTGGTGTAGGATTCATGACGGAACGAGGTACTGCGTCAAATGTAGGTGACTGGTTCGTCATAGCATTAGCGATGATTGCATCATAATCCACTGCAAGAGCAATTGCTTTACGAACGGCTACATTATCAAGACCAGGTACAGATAAGTTGAAGTAAGCTGTTGGAAGTGAACCAGAGATGCCATAAGGTGCCTCATCCATATATGTAGATATTGGCAGTCCATCTTCTAACCAAAGGTCCTGAATATTAGGAATAAATTGCTGACAAACATCGACTTCGCCTGATTTAAAGGCAACCTCACCTGCTGAGTTGTCTGCATAGATTGTATGTACAAGGTATTTTGGTGCTGGTAAGTTGCCCCACATGGATGCATCTTGACCCCAATAGCTATCATTTCTTACAAGAACAACTTTTTGGTCATCCGCGTAGTAAGCGCCGTATGGACCTGAATAAAGTACATCTTCTGCCGAATCCTTTTTCATTTCTCCGGCATCACCACCGTTACGATCCGAAAGAGTCTCAATCCATGCTTTTGAAACCACATATTCCATAGCAAGGTAGTTGTCAATCATAAGAGGGTTCTTAGGTGAACCGTCTTCAGCAAGCGTTGCTTTAATTAATACAGTCTTTTCATCCACTGCTTCAACGCTTTCAATGTATGGTTTGTTGGAGTTACCGGCTGTGTTGCTGATTTCAACGGCTGTCATATACGTATATGCAACATCCTCTGCTGTTACAGGAGTGCCGTCACTCCACATAGCCGCATCTTTAATCTTCACTGTCACTTCTGTACGTTCAGCATTCCACATTGGTTCGCCGTCTGCTAACAATGGTGATAGTGAACCATCAAGGAAATTGTACATATACAATGTCTCAAACATAGCAACACGTGTACCATATGCTTGACGGCTGACATTAAAGTTGTTCATATCATCGGACATAGGATTCCATCCGTTGACTGCCCCCCATTGAAGACCTGCAAAGTAGAGTGTCTCCGCCCTAGGTAGAACAAGATCCCCACTCTCTGTATCGCCTTCATCGGTTGTTTCAGTAGTGTCCATTGATTCAGTTTCGCCCGCATCTTCTGTTGTAGCCGCCGGTTCAGTTGTCGTCGTATCGGTTTCGGATGTACCGCCGTCATCTGAACCACCGCAAGCTGCAAGGATCAGTACCATTGCAAGAAGAAGTGCTGTGAGCTGTTTCATTTTCTTTCCACCCATGTTAATATTTCCTCCTTTTATACTTGTTATAACCTTATCAGGTCATTAGTAACATAAGAAGTAGCACAAGTAGTGATATTTTAGTCATAATTCCATTATCCATCCATGAACGCGCGTTCGTAAACGCGTGTTCACATCACCTTCTACCATGGCCATGATATATTAGACGCGTCTCATTGTTGAATACATGGTCATATTACACTAATATCTCCCTTGCATCTATAATTTTAACAGCATTATGACATTATAGAATAGCCTTAACTGCCAAAAACATATACATATCCGCCACAAGTATGTCATTTTTACATTTTATTCGTTATTTTATTGTCATTCTGCCTAATTAATTTGCTATTTATGAACATTTTATATATAATATCCATATGGATAAGCAAATATATGAGGAATCAAGGTTATTAAGTCATTACAATCTGAATTTCACCTTAGATAATCTCCAGGTCACAATCCATAACTTTGCTGCAGAATCTTATGATGCCGCATCGGGATATGATACCCACCAACACTCCTGCTACGAGCTCCACTACGTTCAGGAAGGTCAGGGTCATGTAGCTTTCACCGATCAAAGTTTTGAATTGAATCCAGGCGATCTTTTTTTGCTGTCTCCATATACACCTCACAAACAAATAGTCTATAATGCCGGTATGTTGATTTACACCTTAAGGTTTGGTATCCAGCGACTTGCTCCACATACAGATACGCCCACCACGGATGATGAATCCTTACAACTAACTGAACTCTTAGAAGTCAGCGGCAATCAATTATTTGATGAACAGGAGCAAGTGGCACCAATGTTCGAAAGTGCCTTCACAGAGGCCCATCTTAAAAAACCAGGCTACTATATTACTTTAAAGCAGAGAATTATGGACATCATAATTCACGCCGCAAGGGTATCATCAGATGAAGATTGTCCAAAGCCAACTTATAGTCTACCGGCCCAAAGTCCTGAAACCGCTCAGATGGAACAAATAACCGAATACATCCAAAACAACATCAGCGAGCATATCTGCAATGAGAACATTGCTCACCACGTTCATATAAGCGACCGCCAACTTCACCGAATCATTAAAAAGCAGGTTGGCCTGTCCCCCCATCAATATGTGACCTTGCTGCGCATCAATTATGTGAAGGATCTGATGCACTCCGGTTCCTACACATTACGAGCCATCAGTGAGATGGCAGGCTTTTGCAGCGAATTCCACCTTAGCTCTGCTTTTAAGAAGTTTGTTCATATGACCCCTAGAGAATATTTGAAAAAAATGGCTGATAGTTTTCAACTGTCCGAAGATATATGGTAAAAGGCACTTGCATGCTAATGAAGCTCATGCAAGTGCCTTTCTTATGTTTACCGCATCATTGAAATTACCTAAATCATGCTTTTATCGACCTTCGTTACTCAATCTACACTCCCCCTGTCACTCGTACCATTCTGGCGCCGTCTTTAACGTCTGGAAAAAGTCCCAGTCATGAGCATAGATTACATCAGCATCATATAGCTTTGCTAGCTTCCTTACCTTTTCTATGGATTTAAAATAAGATAGACTGTCGTACAACAAACCAGAGGCCTTAGCTGGAGGACCAAAGATTGCCTTCGTATAAACGGCATCTTGAGGCAATATGTAAGTTTTCTCTTTACCATGAATCACCAACCCCAATAGGTCCGGTGTATGGCCCGGCAATCTTACCACTTCAACACCTGGTGCAATGATGAAGTCCTCTTCAACAAGATGATATTGTTTGACAGCAACATCCAAATCCGCCTTAATATAGCCGCCATGGGTTAATGGGTCTTGACTCAGCCTTACCTGTGTCTGTGCATACATGAATTCATCTTTAGCAACATAAACATCTGCGTGTTCAAACATAGAAAGATTGCCGGCGTGATCCAAATGCAGATGGGATAATATGACCGTCTTTATATCTTTCGGTTGAACGCCACACAAGGCCAGTTGAGCTTCTAAGCTCTGTTCTGGCAATTGAGTCAAAGGATAGATTTCCTGTAAGTGTTTTGGCCAATAACCATTCATCGCTTCAGGGTTACTTCCCAAGTCGTAAAGGATAAAGTCCCCCTCAATTTCAATCAAAAAAGCCATAACGGGTAATTTGCACCATTCATTTTTGATGGCCTTATTTGAAAGCGTTCCCATTGTTGCATGGGCTTCGACGTTATTTTTATCTGTCCCCAATATACCAGTGTTCAGTATGTATAGTTTCATTTTTTCACCTCTCAGATATCCGTAACAGAATTAGTTTCTTCTATATATATATGCCTTATTAGGATCACTAAAAAAATCGTATACCTATACGTTTTACAGCCTAATTATTACACCCATACAACGAACAGCGGCCAACAGTCTTGGCTCACTACCAGTCTGTTGACCGCTGTTCAGATACGTTATTCAACATATCTATTAGAAGGATTCTTATCTATGGAAACAATGGTATCTTACCTCGGGCTGGTAAGGGGTGAGCACCTCACATCTAACGGGGTGAGGTGTTCTCCCAGCCATCATTTTTCAAAATTCATTAAGCCAATGCAGCAATGGCCTTTTCAAAGATGTCTAGCCCTTTATCAAGCTGTTCATCTGTCACAACAAGAGGCGATAGGAATCTGACCACATTGCCATAGGTGCCGGCACTCTCAATAATCAAACCTTCCTTCAAACACGCCTGAACTAATTCACCAACAATGGCCGTATTGGGTTTCTTTGTCTCCTTGTCAATGACAAATTCGACGCCCATCATGGTGCCAATACCTCTGACATTGCCTACAACTTCATAAGTATCTTTCCATGCGTTGAATCTGTCGAAGCACTTCGTTGAAATAGCCATAGCACGTTGGCATAATTCTTGCTCTTCAATGACCTCTATTGTCTTTAGAGCAGCGACACAAGCCACAGCATTACCACAGTAAGTGCCTCCAATCGTCCCAACCGGAACCCCATCAACGATCTCCGCTCTAGCGGTGACAGCTGATATCGGCATACCACCGGCTATGGACTTGGCAGAAGTGATGATATCAGGTGGGCAACCCATCTCTTCCCAGTAACAAGAAACAAACATCTTACCAGATCTTGCGAACCCAGTCTGAACCTCATCTGCAATAAACATAATGCCATGCTCATCACAGATACGTCGTACCGCTTTCACCCATTCGAAAGGCGCAGGCACAAAGCCACCTTCACCTTGAACCGGTTCTACAATGATGGCTGCCACTTCATCCGCTGGAGCCCCATGAATAAAGATTTCATTCAACTTCTCTACATAGAAGTCAACGGCTTCTGCTTCTGTATAACCTTTTGGTGCTCTATAAAGGTAAGGAAACTCAGCTCGGTATACACCATTAGCCAAAGGCCCCATGTCTTTTGCATAAGCTTTTTTGGCGGTCATGGTCATTGTCAATTGAGTTCGACCATGGAAAGCCCCTGAGAACACAATGATGTTAGGACGTTTGGTATAACCTTTAGCCATTTTCACTGCATTTTCTACGGCTTCAGCACCACTGTTTGCCAGCATCGTCTTATTGACGTCACCTTTTGTTGGCATTATTGCATTCAACTTCTCTGCAAGTTCAATATATGGCTCATGGGTACTGATATTCATCATGCTATGAAAAAATTTATCCGCCTGACTTTTGACAGCCTCAATCAAGGCGGGCTGGCTGTATCCAACGTTCAGAACACCGACACCACCTACCCAGTCAAGGAATATATTCCCATCCACGTCTTCCATCATAGCCCCTTCTCCTCGTTCGATCACCAGCGGGTAAACTGACTTGATTGCATCAGGAATGGCAGCTTTTCTTCTATTTAATATGGCTTGTCCTTTTGGTCCAGGCAAAGTGTCTGTAACCACACAAGGCATTGCCTCTCTTAAAGTACTCGTTTTTGTTAGCATCTTCTTCCTCCGTCTCGGATCAGGACATAGAATTTATTCCCATCCCTAACCTTTTTCATCCATATTACACACATTCAACTCAACTTAATTTTTGATGCTTTAGTCGTAAAGTGAATCATAGATTCTTCTAACAGATTCACTATCCAGCGCCACATAGTTATTTGCCATAAGTCTGCCTTGATTCACCATGACGGATTCAGTAAAATCACTAAGATGCATCTCTTTGACACCATAATGCTTCAGTGCCTTCTTCGGGAGAATCTTTGCCAGCAACATATCAAGCTCAACCATCGCATCCTCTGGGTGACATTCAAGAATAACCGCTATAAAGTTACATAGATCCTTGAATTTGCCATGAGGGTTCAAACGCTCATATTCAGCGAAGACGCCTCCAAGAATCGCATAATTGGATTCTCCATGAGGCACATGGAAGGTTGCTCCAAGTGGATAACTAAGTGCATGAACTGCTGCACAACCTGCATTCCCAAAAGCTATTCCAGCGTACGTTGAAGCCAAAAGAAATTCGTCCAGCCAATCCATACGCGCCTGTTCACCTTTTTCGGCAATCTGCTTGTACCCTTCAAGAATCAACCCCATTGCTTTTTCTGAAAAGAGTTCGGAGATTGGTGTTGCTTTTGGAGATAGGTAAGATTCAATACTGTGAATAAAGGCATCAATGGAACTTGTTGCAAAATACTTGTACGGCAATCCATACAAGAACTCAGTAATAAGTATGGCATGGTCTGCATATAACGCATCCACCGCCAATCCCTTCTTCGTTGATAACTGTGTTAATTCCAGTATCGAAATATTGGTAACTTCACTACCTGTACCGCAAGTTGTCGGCACAAGAATGAGTTCTTTCACTTTTTTGATTGGCAGCTTCTGCATAAACAAATCACATACCGGCTGGATTTCATCAAGTACAAACAATTTGGCCACATCCAGTATGGTTCCACCGCCAATGGCAATGACTCTATCGTAAGTAACCTCGGCAAGATCATTGCAGATGGCTTCGACCATCAAATCACTTGGTTCGCCTTGCCCATAGTTTCTCAAGAAGACAACATGTGCTTCTAAGTTCAACTCGGATAAGTAATCATTGTAAGTATGTTCACTGACAATCAGCAAATCCTTACTTCCAATGTTCATTGTCTGACAGAAGTCACTGCAACGATTGAATTGTGATATCTTCGGTGTTAGTTTAAACTGTTTCAAAGATTGCCCTCTTTTTCGTTTTGTGCAATGTTGTGCGGCTTAAAGCCACCGCTGTGTTCTTAAATAACGATGAATCAAACGAATGAATGATGCATCCGGTACTGTTTATCTTTGGCTGTCAGTACCGAACTGTTCTGTATTTCGGTACTATAACACGTATTTTGTACCCTAACAACGTTTCAAAGCCTAAATAATTCAACATTTTATGTGCTGAATGCACAATCATGTGTTACACTAACTATATACAACCAGTCAATTGATTATAATCCACTGTTATTAAGAGGTCCTATATGGAGCAAACACTCAGCACACTCTACACCGCCACTAAGAAGCAATTCAAACTGAATCTCATTGCAGGTGAAAAAGGCATTGATACATTGATTACTTGGGTTCATCTAATCGAGGACGTGTCCACCACTGATTTCATCCGTGGTAACGAACTGATTATCACAACAGGTTTTCGTTATGAGGGCGAGAAATGGCTCTATGATTTCATTACAGCAATTGTAGCAAGAGAGTCAAAGGGCCTTATCATTAACACTGGTGTCTATATCCAAACCATACCCGAAAAAATCATCGACTACTGCAACCGTTTGAATTTCCCTCTGTTTACCATGCCTTGGGAAATTCACCTTGAAGACATCATGCAGCATTTTATCAACGAAATTATACAAGCCAATCGTCAGGTGGTGGATGAATCCGCAATGCTTGTGAATACATTGATTTCTCAAGAAGCCAGCAACTCTCTGGATGCTCTACGAGACAACGGCTATCCTGTCGACTCTCCTTGTGCCCTTATTATGATTCAACCCGAACTTTCTCCTGACCATGTTGATGACCAGCATACCTTCAAAGAGATTGCCATAGATACGAAAAATATGTTGCACAGACATCATGCCCGCTTCAATGTTGTCACACACAGACAACTGATCATTGTGCTGATTCGTCAAACTTCCAACGATGAAAGGAATCAACATGCAGAGCGATTGATGCGATTGCTCAAAAAAAGAAACCCTCTTCTGCACATTCACATGGTCTGCGGTCCTGAAGCAACTGATCTAGGCACGCTTCACAAGAGCTACAAACGTTGTATATCGGCCATGAAACCTGCTTATCTGGATTCCCTGGGAATCTGTTACTATGACAAACTTGGCATAGAAAAACTGATTATGGAAGTGGAGGACACAGAAATCCTTTCAAATCTTTCAACCCATCTCCTTGACCCGTTGATCGACTATGATAAGAAACATAATGCCAACTACCTGGATACATTAAGGCGCTATATAGAAAACGATGGTTCCATCCACGCCGTCGCAGAAGAAACTTTCACCCACAGAAACACTGTTAACTACCGTATGAAAAAAATCCGCGAGATGCTTCCATTGGATCTAAACGACGGCGAATATCGCTTTAGATACCGTATGGCCTTCTACATCATGGATTACCTGAATTAAGACAGATTGTCTCAGGCGCCTCCACTCAATCGCTTATGACTTTCTCAAGTGATATAAGCTGATATTATGACTTTTTTTCTAGGACATTAGTTAAGAAGGGATGACCTTTCGAACAATTTTTCAACATTTTATCGTTGACAGTCATTTTATTTAATGCTATGATGCAGTCAATCAATATTCAGTATGCAACGGGGCATAAGAGCAATCTTCTCAGATCGCTTTTATGCTCTTTTTGTTTTGCAAGGAGGTGCACAATGACAAAAAACACTGAATACATACTAAGCACTTACAGCCTTTCTAAAAGCTTCGGTGATCTTGATGTCTTAAAGGACATCAGCGTTAATATTCATCGTGGCGAGGTGGTTACCATCATCGGCCCCTCAGGATCAGGTAAAAGTACTTTACTTCGCTGTATGAACCTATTGGAAACCCCTTCCGGTGGAAAGATTTTCTTCAGAGGCAGCAACATTCTTGATTCTGCTTCTGATACTAAGACACTTAGAAAAAATGTCGGTATGGTTTTCCAAAGATTCAACCTGTTCCCAAACCACACAGTTCTAAAGAACGTTACCATGGCACCACTTAGAATCAAAAAGGCCCACAAGCCAGATGCCGTGACTCTTGGTATGGAATTGCTGAAGAAGGTTGGCATGGATCAAAAGGCTGAAGCCTTTCCAAGAACCCTATCCGGTGGTCAACAGCAACGTGTCGCAATCGCCAGAGCATTGGCAATGCAACCTGAGGTACTTCTCTTTGACGAACCCACATCAGCTCTTGACCCTGAACTTGTTGGTGATGTGCTTGCCGTTATGAAAGAACTGGCCAATGAAAACATGACCATGGTCATCGTTACCCATGAAATGCAGTTTGCAAGAGAAGTATCTGACCGCATCATATTCATGGATAAAGGGTATATTGTCGAAGAAGGTCCACCAGAAGAAATATTCACCAATCCAAAGCACGACAGAACCAAAGACTTCTTATCCAGAGTTCTGTAAGGCTTGACTATTGACAACTTAGTCAACGAATCAAAGTTATAACCTCATTTTGGCTGAATGAGATTGTATTATATGAGAGAACGAATGAACGATGACTGTACGACACTTATCATCGCAGAACCTGTCCTGAATCAACAGGTCCTGCCAGTGATGCTTGGTCTAGTCAATACACCGGCATCGCCCTAATTGTTGGAGGTCACATTATGAAAATGTATGTTAGAAATCTATTCCTTGTTACCGTTATTCTTATCGCTCTTCTTGCTGGTTGCGCCAAAAGCGAACCGGAGACAACCGAGCCTGAGGCAACAGTCACAGCTTCCGAAACACTCACCACCGATGACAGTGAACCTGTCAGCGCCACTTTAGCCGCACTCAGAGAGCAAGGCTACATCACCATCGGCTCCAGTAACGATGCGCCTCTATCCTACATCGATATTGAAACTGGAGAATACACAGGTGTTGATGGCGAAATCTTCAAAGAAATCATGCGTCGTCTTGGTGTTCCTGAAGTCCGTATGAAACAAATCGCCTTCGAGAACCTTCTAATAGAGCTTAACAATAAGTCCATCGATATGGTGGTGGATGCCATGTATATCAAACCAGAACGTCAGGAAATCGCCCTTTTCACCAATGTATGGTACACAGAAGGTGACTGCCTTCTTGTAAAAACAGACTCTGACATTACAAGCCTTGAAGACCTTGCCGGTAAGACTGTTGGTGCTCAAAAAGGTACTTCTTTCTTAGAGATTGCCAACAAATGGCTTGAAGAAGGCAAAATAGCCAATGTTACAATTATGGGATCACAGTCTGAGCTTATGCTTGCTGTCAACACCGGTAAAGTGGATGCTTGTGTAACAGACTCTATCATCGCCGGCTACACATTAACCCAAGACACCTCCCTATCACTCAAGTATGCAGACAACTATACGCCAGATTCTGCTGGTAAAATCGGTGCAGCAGTCCGACTTAACGACACAGAATTCTGCGGCGAAGTGAACGCTATTCTTGATGAAATGAAAGAAGACGGCTCTCTGATGACTTATCTTGAGCTTTACGGTATGGATGACAGCGCCTTTGTTGGTATTGAAGAAGGCCAAACTATCCAATAAGTCATATGATTGTTTCCGGCAATTAAATTGCCGGAAACAACGCTTTCAATTCTTACCGTCACTGATGTTACTTGACATCCTTATGGAGGTTCTACTATGGAAATACTAAGTCGACTGGATTTCGCCAAAGCAGCCAGCTACTTGGCACCTGTCCTGGGCGAAGGCATAGGACTGGTCATTCGCATAACTTTATTATCATTTGCACTCGGGCTTATACTTGGTCTCCTCATTGCAGTGGGACGTGTCAGTAAAAATAAGATTCTAAACGGTTTCCTGACCGTTTTCATTGAATTGATTCGTGGAACTCCGCTTCTTGTTCAGATTGTCTACGCCTATTATGTGGCACCACTGTTGGTTGATATACTACTATCTGTTCTTGGCGTTGATTCCAACTTCCAATTGTCACCGATTACAGCCGGCGTTATTGCACTGGGCATCAATTACAGTTGCTATCTATCCGAAGTCATCAGAGGGGCTATAGAGTCCATTGACCTTGGTCAAACAGAAGCTGCATTGGCTCTGGGATATGGTAAAGGTGAAGCACTCTTCCTGATAGTCTTGCCTCAGGCCATGAGAAATGTCATCCCCGTCTTCGGCAACTACTTGATTATGATGATCAAAGACACTTCTCTATTAGCTTATATTACAGTCTTTGAACTCTTACTTAGAACACAAAACTATGCTGCTCAGACTTTCAGAGCCATAGAATCCTATACAATACTTGCTGTTGCTTACCTTGTCATCAGTTTACCCATGTCTCAGTTGGTGAAGCTGGTCGAAAAGAAATTAAAGACAGCATAAGAAAAAGATTGCCCAATGAACGGATCTCATTGGAGCAATCTTTTTTTATTTCTGTAATCTTAATGGTAATTAATGTGGGTTATACTAGGCACTACGCCTCTAAAAATCTAAAGCCCTCAAAGTCAAATCGGCTCCCCGGTAAGAAGACAAATTCAACCATCCCTTCACCAACCACATTCTCAAGTGGCAATACAACAGTCTCAAGAGCTTCACTGTATGTCATTTCGACCACCTGACTAGTTGTAACACCATCTATGGTGAACTGAATACGAATGGAATTCTTCTCGCTAATGGACCTTCCTGACATTTCAATGGCACTTAGCCCTTTAGAAAAATTCATCCCATTGTACACAAGTGTCACGTTGTTGCCTATCTCACTAATTCCCCATGATGTTGCCACATAAGAATCACCATAGAGTTGATCACATGCTAAGGTACTAAGTACCTCATATGCCTTTTCAACTTTTTCAAACAAGAAACCTTTAATATGCACTTTCTTATTCAGCCTGAAAGCAATGGATGTAATGCCCGTCATTCTGCTTTTCAGTTCAAAAATCTCTTCTTGGTACACATTCCATTTGGAAGGTTTCTGGTAGGAACCTTCACATAAGCATTCACTGCCTTCTTCCCCTGGCATCCCTTCCCATATTTCAATATCGTAAGCTTCATCTGTTAAGGCGAAGATTGGCATCGTGATACTGGATGCACCAACTTCCCCAAAATCAACATCATGAAACCCGACGATGGTCACCCCATCCCTTGCTGTAGCAACCCCTCGTTCATTCCCACTGGTAACAACACCCTCAGACCAATCATATAGCCCTGCACTGATGAATTCATAAGGGTTCAAATAGGCCGGCCCAAGGCCAACCGCTTCAAATGGTATCTGAGAAATTATGTCCGCATGATCTTTACCATTCTTCACCATACACCTTACATGGAAGACGCCATCGCCAACTGCTGAAACCAACAGACGTTGTCCCTCTTGTTCCATCCGCGCAATGGTTGAATCAATACCAGCGTCATCTACCACACGCCAAATCAATGTTTGATCATCGGCATCTGCCGGCATACATACCGCCTCAACTTCAACCACTTCTTCTTTGCTCCGAATGACCTTTGTCGCTTGATTGGTTGTTAGATGAATCTGCCTAACCGGTTTATAAGACATCTTATGGATTGGTTCATTCATAACAGCCCCTGAAGGCATAGTGCCACTCGCTGCCCCACGGGCTTTTTCTCCTTCCAAGGGAACTTTTGTCACTGCCAGCTGTATCGTTGCATCTGCCAACCCCTGACTTCTGACAGTAATAGTCGCCTCACCTGCCTCATAACCACTACCAATCACCACCAAACATTTACCTGAGAACAACCGTCTTTTATGACCTTTGTAAGCATCATAATCTGTACTGTCACCATTATCCATGCCTAAAAGGTAAGCCTTACCTTCGACTAGGACCTCTATAGTATTGTTGGCATTCTCTACGATGTGCCCATGATCATCTGCCATCATTACAGTCAAGTGAAGCAGATCCTCACCATCTGCCTGTAAAGTGGTTTGATCGATGTTCACAACAATACTGCTTGGATTACAAAAACTATGTTTATATGTTTCTGCCAGTCTCTTACCTTCTTGATTATAAGCAATTGCTTTCAGCGTACCTGGTACATAGGCCACTTGCCAATCTGCAATCAAGGACTCCGCGTTGCTGTGATCCACATCTTTGATACCTAATGAGATATCATTCAACAGCAGTTCAACTGACGCACCATTGGTATAAACACGAACATCGATGATCTGACCTTCATTGAAACACCAGTAGGGCGCAATGTGAATCATAGGTGCTTCATCACTCTTGGTCCACGCAGACTGATAGGCGTAGTAGGTATCCTTTTCAAAGCCCGCTGTGTCAATCTGTCCAAAATACGAATTCTTGGTATGATAAGGTGTCGGTTCACCAATATAATCATAACCTGTCCATATGAACTGTCCCATAGAGAATGGCAAATTAGAATCCACGCAGATACAGGCTTCCAGACTGGGCGCTCCCCAACTGGTCGAACTGTTTCCAAGAGCAGAACACTGACAGTCATCGTCCGTAAGGATCATTCGACTTAGAGGAAAATGGTAAATCCCCCTACTCTGAACAATCGATCCGGTTTCACTGCCGTAGATCAGCCAATCTGTATGAGCCTTATGATGTTGCTCATAATATTTCTCAGCATAGTTATAACCAGCCACCTTTACAAGGTCCGCGCATCGCTGGGCATTTTCCCAAGGCATATAATTAGAGCCGATGGTTACAGGTGCATTGCCCTTTGGATCATACTTATTAACCAGTGCCATAAGGTCCTTCGTAATCCCTTCACCACTTCGGTCAATATGGGTATCGTATATCTCGTTACCAATACTCCACATGATTAGACTCACATGGTTTCTGTCCCTTAAGACCCAGCGCTCAACATCTCTAGCTGACCATTCCTCAAAGAATCTGGCATAGTCATAGGTGGTCTTTTGCTTTGCCCACATATCAAAGGCTTCAGATACGACCATAATCCCCATTTCGTCGCACAAGTCCATCAATTCTGGTGCAGGCATATTATGAGCCGTACGAATCGCGTTAACCCCCATCGCTTTTAGCTTTAGAAGTCTTTTCTTCGCCGCCTTTTTGCTGAACGCTGATCCGAGGCAACCCAGGTCATGATGTTCACAGACACCATTTAACTTCATCGACACGCCATTTAGAAAAAATCCCTCCTCAGGGTCCATGATCACTTCTTTAAAGCCGATGCTTTGCACCAAAGAATCAACACACCCTGCCTCCGACAAAATCATGGTCTCCAATGCATACAGTTTCGGTTCATCTGTTGACCACAGCACAGGTGATGACACATACATCGTCGTTGTAGACATGCCATCACTTCCGATATATGCAATACCTTCTGATATGATTCTTTTACCGTCCACAATTCTGTGCCTAATCCTGCTGCCCCTTTTTATCACTGCAGTAGTGTCGACTGTCACAGTCCATCTTTCATCTTCTCTCTTCATTGATACATAGGTATTGTCACGAGATAAATAATCCCCTTCATGAGTAATTAACCATACATTACGATAGATCCCCGCCCCAGAATACCATCTAGAGTTAGGTGCCAAATGGCACACCTTGACAATCAATAGATTCTCTCCATCAAGTAAATGAGCCGTCAAATCCACTTCAAAAGTCGTATAGCCATATTTCCACTCGCCGACCTTTTGATTATTCAGGTAGATGGTACAATCCATATAGATACCCTCAAAGCGAAGAATGGTCCCCATAATGTCATCTTCTAACTGGTGGTCCTTAAGATAATCAGATAGATGCCAACGCTTCAAATACCAACCAGTGCTGTTCCTATAAAGATTCTTAGTATCATATATAAGCCAGTCATGAGGTAACGTCACTTGATCAAAGGCTTGTGTGCGACCAACAATTTCTTCATAAGTCACCTCCGGTGTTGTTTCTAAAAAGGACCAAAAATGGTTAAAATCATATCTATTTGTCATTATCAACTCCTATTAGTCATTACATCTATTATAAAAGGCGGTATCGGTCTGCCATCCTCAGTATACAAGCTTATATCAGGGTAATCCTCTTGAGCATAGCCAACTTGATTAATGTCTTTTCCTTGCCACTCTATTTCAAAACCGGATTCTGAAATTCTTTTCCCGACAAGTATTTTCTCTTCACCATCCGCCACCACACTAAATTTCGTTTCTCCTCTTTGAACCCATTTACGACCGGATATGGTTATGGTGATCAGGGTTTTGTCATTAGACGGTGCTGCCGCATATTTGAATGACATCCCTACTTCTCCATGCCGTATACAGTCTCCATAAGCCATGGCCAACCTTTCTCCTACCGGTTTCTTACGCACCGGATGAATATCCATACGTTCACCCATATCCGCTGCAACAGCCATTGCAGTAAATGGTAATTCCAGCGCTTTTTCCTGTTCTCTTCGAAGGATCACCCAACTGCCAACACCGCCATTATCTTTCGTATCCTCGAACCCGGCCAATTGTACAAAGACGAAGGGTAAGTTCCCATCATCAAACGCTTCTCTAAATCCATGAATCATCTTCTTAAAAACATCACCGTAAGACATAGCCAACTGCTTGCCTGCATTGGATTCCCCTTGATACCAAAGTATCCCTGATAGACTTATCCGCCTAATAGGATATACCATGGCATGATACAGCGCTGTCGGCATCCAGTTGAAAAAAGTTTGGGTTGGTGCCTTTTTACATTCAAAGCCTATTTTATACTGCCAAGCACCTTTCAAATTAATCAATACTCTTCGATTATCACTCATCAAATGCATTGGCTTTGTTGGTGTTACACCACCCATCCCCTGGGTGATGACCTGCTTGATGAGCACGTGATTTTCACCTGCACGAAGTTGCCCTTTACGGACTGGATACTTTCTAGGCGGGTATCGATAATCCGTTCTACCCACCAAGTGCTCATTTACCCACACTTTGTCCGCATCAACTATAGTCCCAATCTCTAAGCGCCAACTTTCATTTTTCACCAAATCTTCTTCTGATAAATTAAAGGTTCGATGCAACCACACGACCCCAGACATGCCATCAAGTTGCGGCACCCTTTCATACATGACAGGTAATTGAATCTCTGCCCAATCGTCCTTTCCCTCTAATGGTAGGGATGGCATTGTTAAACAGTTAATTGGCGCCCACCATTGCTCTAACCCTTTATTTTCATTAGCAGTCACATTGTCAATATAACCTGGTATACGACATGCTGATAATTGCTGGTTATAAAGATCCCCAAAGGTTTCAATCACCGATGGCTTACACCATGATTCAATTGGTGACCCACCAACTGCCCCTTGAATTAAACCTATTGGTACCTCTTCACCAAGGACTTCCTGTCTCTTTTTCGCAAAAAAATACCCTAGGGCACTCATGACTTCTTTACCCTTCGCCTTTATGGACGTCCACTGTCCACCAGCAGGCATCTTTTCTGTCAATTCGAATCTAGGCTCTTTAGGCATTGTAAACTGTCGGATGACCAACCTATCAGCTTCTATTTCCTTACCGTATAGGTCCCAGACACGACTTAATGGCAATTCCATATTGGATTGTCCCCCAAGAAAGAAAACATCTCCTACATAGATATCTTGGATACTTTTTTCAGTCGTGCCTGTAATAAGCATCTCATATGGCCCGCCATACAATCTTGACGGGATACTTATGGACCAATATCCGTCAGCATCTGATATACAAGAAAATACCTCTCCACAAAACTCAAGAGACACTTTGACCTTCGGCATATCCCAACCGTAGATTTCATTCTCCCGTTCCCTTTGAAGCATCATGCCATCCGAAAAAATATCATCCATCTCAACCATTGTTCCCAACACCTTTCACCTTTGTTCTCAATATAACAGATACAAGAAAAGAAGCTTCAAATTCTTATGCTGATTTCAAAGCACTCTACTATGAAAGGACAAGAAACCCATACAGGTTTCTTGCCCTCTGTCTGTCAACTATTTGACTAGTATAATTCAATCTTAGTGTGATTCATATTAATAGCCAAGAATACCTTTTGTATCTGCAAAGATATCATTACAGTATTGTTCAAATCTGGTTGAACCAAGGGCTTCACATTGTGCCACATAGACATCCCACTCAGCGTCGATATCCGCTTGACCAGTAATGAACTTCATTGTCATTGTATCTACATAATCCATCAAAGGTGTCTTGATCAGGTTCATTTCTTCTGATTGCTCTTCATCTGCCATAATTGGTGGGTCAAGTGGTGTCATAACTCTGTATTCTTGAATACGGTTATTAAAGTCCAGTTGTCCATCCGTCATCTTTGAGGATCGGATTTCATATGAACCACCATACGCGAAGACACCGCCACCAAAACCATAGTCCACATTCAATTTCTTCGTTGCAGTATCCATGTTAAGACCATTGTAAGAGATGTCAGAATCAAGGGCCACTTTACCATCTTCAATGGTATAAGTTTCGCCTTCTAGACCCCAAAGTGTCAACATGTGTCCTTCTTCTGAATACCATAACCAGTCGATGAAACGAAGCATCTTAATGAATTCTTCTTCTCCAAGTTCATCCAAGGCTCTTTGAGCGATCATGACACCATTCTCAAGTCTTGAGTTCTCAATTTGAAGCATTCCTGCTGGACCGCCTGGCTGTACGATCATGTACAATTCAGCATCATCCACTTGCATCAAAGCAGACATATCCGCAAGATTCTGATAGTTACCGTTAATCACATAACTTTCGCCTCTGTAGAATTTCGCCAAGGCTGTTTCATCGTCTTGTGAGAAGGATTCAAGATCCATCAAACCTTCGTTTACAAGCTTGTTGAAGTAAGTAACATAAGATTTGAAATTATCGCTTGTTTCTACAAATTCATATTGCTCTGATTCAGTGTTGAACTTAACACCGTTAGCAATACCCCAACCAGCAGTTACCCCATAAGCTTTAGCTGCAATATTAATTGTGGATTTTGCTGTGTGTCTATCCGATAGAACATAGTCAGATCCTGTATACGCTTTTACCGTCTTAAGGGCTTCATAGAAATCTTCGTAAGTCCAGTTGCCTTCATTCCCTGTCACATCAACACCTGCAGCTTCAAAGATGTCTTTTCTGATGATGAAAGAATAACCATCCCCCGCCGTTTCCCACATACCTGGTAATACGTAGTATTTACCATCGGCTTGAAGTTTGGATTTGAGGTCGGATGCCATTCCCCACTCTTCAACAGCTTTTTGGTAGTTTGGCATGTATTGTACCCAGTCACTTACAGCAACAACTTGACCACCATTGACATATGCTGATTCATCATAAGTCTTAGGAATGATATATGGTGAATCCCCAGTGTTAACAAGAACTGATTTCTTGTCTTCATAGTCTGTTCTCGCAATCAATGTAAGATCTAACGTCACATTGGTCTTCTCAGTGATGGCTTCAAAGATTCTCCACGTGTCCTGGTAAGGATAAGCCTCATGATCACTAAACATCATTGAGTAGCTCACTGGTTCATCACTATAAAAAGTGACATCAGCCCCATAAGCATAACCAGCCGTCTCTTCTTCAACGACTTCCGTTGTTATCATTTCTTCTGCAGACTCCACTGTTTCAGTAGAAGCTGTATCCGCAACTGCTTCTTCCTCTTGACTTGAACACCCCGCCATAGCCACTGTCATCATAAGTGCCAGCAACAGGCTAAAAATACGTCTTAATTTCATGTCTCTTCCTCCTTAAAAATAACTCGTCATGATATATTCAGATATCCGATACCCCACCCATCAGCCCCCATGATATGAGCCACTAATGCACAGCGCCATCTGATACCGTTTAAAGCAGCAATGACAATGCCAGTTCATCCCCCTGCAACATTACACCGAATGCGGATAACCCTTTTACAGTCTTCACTGCCAAAACCCAATAAAATATAGGAATGCTTAACCTTTTACTGAACCAATCATCATCCCCTGAACAAAGTAACGTTGAACAAAGGGGTAAACCGATACAATCGGCGCTGCCGTCAGAACCATTGCACATGATTTGACATTGGCTTGAATCTGTGTGGAATCCTCCGATGTAGCACCTAGCTCTTGTGGGTTGATAGCACTGTCAACGACCTGTCTTAGAAATAAGGCAATTGGCCATTTATCTTTGGTATCCAGGTATAAAAATGGTCCAAACCAGTTGTTCCAGATACCAACCATGTAAAACAATGTCATCGTCGCTAAAATCGGCTTGGATAGTGGCAAGATGATCTTTAGGAATGTGCCGTAAGCGTTCATCCCATCCACTGACGCCGCTTCTTCAAGCTCATTTGGTAAACTAGTGAAGAACGCTTTCATTATCAGAACATAATAAGCACTGATTGATCCCGGAAGCAAAACCGCCCACATGGTATCTCTTAAATGAAGGGCCTTAGCGACCAATATATAGTTAGGAATCATGCCACCGGCAAAAAACATAGTGAATACAATAAATGGTGTGAAAAATTTATTGAGAATCAAACGTTTCTTGGACAATGGGTATGCCAGGATGGCCGATGCCGCCACTGAGATGAAAGTTCCGACGATGGCGTAAATGAATGTGTTCAGGTAATATCTAAAGAAATCGGGCTTACCAAGGATTATCTGATACGTCTTTGTTGTAAAATCCACTGGAAAGAAAGATACCTTTCCTGCATAGATCGCTGTATCTGAGCTAAAGGATTGGGCCACAAGGTAAACAAAAGGGTACAGTGTGGCAAATACGACGACTGTCATGAAGATGGTGTTAATTATTTTGAAAATTCTGTAAGACATAGAATACTTCATTGTTTCCTCCTTACCACAGACTTGTTTCTGTTGTTTTCTTAGACAATACGTTGGCGCTCATTACAAGGACTAGACCTATGATTCCCTCAAAGAGCCCTACTGCTGTGGCATAACTGAAGTTACCGCCTGTGATGCCCATCCTATAAACATAAGTTGCTATAACATCTGAAGTCTCATAAGTCATAGGGTTGTAGAGCAACAGAATTTTTTCAAAATTGGAACCCATGATACCGCCAATATCGAGGATTAAGAGGGTGACAATCGTTGGCATAATCCCTGGAATTGTCACATGAATCACTTGTTTAAATCTATTGGCGCCATCGATCTTAGCAGCTTCATAAAGCTGTGTGTCAATGCCGGTCATAGCAGCCAGATAGAGAATTGTTCCCCATCCTAGACCTTGCCAAATACCGGATACAATATAAATGGCAGGAAACCACTCTGCCAGTTGAATGAATGGTAGCTTTTCAAACCCAAGAAGGCCCATCAGGCCGTTAATCGGGCCCGTTAAGGATACGAACTCCTTAACCATTCCAGCAACAATTACCATGGATATGAAATGAGGTAAGTAGGAAATCGTTTGTACTAGCTTTTTTCCCGCAGCATTCTTCACCTCATTGAGCATTAGGGCAAATGTCAAGGTAATGGGAAAGCGCCATGCCAAATAAGACAAACTTAGAATCAAATTGTTCTGAAAGGCGTTCCAGAAGGATTGATCCTTGAAGAACTGCCTAAAGTACCTTAGACCTACCCACTGATCACCAAGTATGTTGACACCACCTCTGTATTTTCTAAAGGCGATGATATTACCTAACATCGGCACATATTTGAAAATCACAAAATACAGCACAGGAATAATCAAAAATGTGTACAGCCGCCATTCTTTCTTCAAATGACGCCATATAGATTCTTTATATACAACTTCCTTCTTCTTGCTAAGCATTACTTCACCATTTCACTTTCTGTTGGTCATCTATCAGAATATTTCTCTATGATCTTCATCCTCAATCATAGAGATTCTATAAAAGAAACTGTTGACCACATCACGCCACTCTTTAGAGTGAACCAGCTGATGCGTCATGCGTTCCCTTACTCTATCGAAGACTTTAGATTCTACCTCTCCTTCTAGCGCTGTCCAAGTGTCAAACATGTCTTCCACATCTTTCGCACCTTCAAAATGGCTGTCATATATATGTTGAATCAACGTCTTGCCTGACTTGAGCTGTCTCGTATAAGACACATGATGGAAGAACAACAGCAATTCATCGGGACAAGTCTCTAGGTTTCCATATAATGCTGCATTTTCAGAGAAGTACTGACTGATATACCCCGTACCTTGCTCTGTACGGTCAACACCAATGCCCTTATGATCAGCTCTATGGTACGTCCCCCACCTGTCATATTCATAACCATTAACATTTGGTCCGTAATGGTGGTTCGGATTCACCATCCAGCCAATACCAAGAGGACTTGTGTATTTCTCATATGCCGGCCATGAGGCCATAAGAATGTTCTGAACGGATGCAAGCACAGTTTGATTTGGTCCAAACGTCAGACAGGCCCATTCATCCGCAATAGCTTCTGCACTCAAGGACATAGACCATATCAAACGACCATATCCATAGAGATTTGCTGCTGCCATATCATGTCCTGTCCAGTTTTCATCATCCCCAGTGTTGGCAACAGCAGCAATACCGCAATGAGCTTGCTTATAAGCCTTGCCTGATACAATATCTGCAACAGTATCCTTTGTTGACTGGCGATAGGTTTTGAATTGGAGAATTTCTTTCCACATTGGAACCAAGTAACATATATGTCTTTGCTGACCTGTATATTCCTGTGCAATCTGGAACTCAAGAATCTGATTGGTCTTATTCAACCCACCGATCAAAGGCGATACAGGTTCTCTAACCTGAAAATCCATAGGACCATTTTTAATCTGGAGAACGACATTGTCATCAAAAGTGCCATCTAAGGGCATAAAATGATCATAACCAGCTCTTGCACGGTCCGTTTTGCGATCCCGCCAATCTTGCTGACAATTATAAACGAAACACCGCCATACAATCAGCCCCCCATATGGCTTTACAGCCCTTGCAAGCATATTGGCACCATCCGCTTGGGTTCTTCCGTAAGTAAACGGTCCGGGTCTCCCCTCTGAATCGGCTTTAATCAAAAATCCACCAAAGTTAGGAATACGATTAAAGACAATCTTCATACGTTCTTCCCACCAAGTACCAACAGCCTTATCCAGTGGATCCGCACTGGTCATACCTCCAACATCAATACTCGCCGCATAATCCAAGCTCAAAAAAAGTTTGATGCCATACTGTTCAAATATTACCGCCATCTCAGCCAATGGTTCAAAGAACTTATCCGTAATGAAATCTATGGCCTCCCGTGCAACATTTACATTATTGATGACCACTTCATTAATGCCAACAGAAGCAACCAGCCTTGCATAGTCCACCGTTCTTTCGTTGACCAACACTTGACCATCCTTGAAGAAAAATGATCTGCCTGAATAACCTCTTTCAATACTGCCATCACTGTTATCCCAATGATTCAGCATCCTATGCTGATTATCCGGTACGCTTTGTCCTGAGATCATCTCAAGACCTTTATCAGACCGGATATCCTTTAATAAGGAAAATACACCATATAATATACCGGTATCTGCCGCTGCTGACAGGATGATGGCCTGATTATGCAGTTGTACCTTATACCCTTCTAACCCAAGGCTGTCTGAAAGGGACTCGTCAATCACCAACTGCACATACTTTTCAACATCTCCAGGAGATGTCACTATAGACATTTCCCCTACAACCATTGTCTGAGCCGCTTTATTCAACTCAGTGATTGCAGTTTGAACTCTTAGAGCTTGTGATTGAGTAACAATTGTCTTGTAACCCCAAAACCAATGATCTTCCTTCAGACGTTTATAATCTAACCATGCTTGTTCCCACATTTCTTATAGCTCCTTTATGCCTCTAGTATGAGTCATACCAGTTCTACTTCTTCACAAGAAGACAGCTTAATTTCCAATGGTTTCTTTTGTGTTAACGCAACACTTCTTGCATCAGGTTGATTCGTCCCTACATAGACTGTGTAATCGCCTTTATTAAGGATGAACCTTCCTTCTATATCATACAGACCGAATGCCTCCGGTTCTATTGTGACAGAGATGGCTATGCGCTCTCCTTTTTCCAAAGACACTTTTTTCAAGTACTTCAGTTGAGGATTTGGCGTTTCATCCCTATGACATTGCACATAGATTTGAAGGGTATCTGTTCCATTGTAGTCACCCATATTTTCAAGTTCAACCTCAAAGGCAATACTTTTCCCTGAATCCAGTTCTTTATCTATACAATCCACATTGGTCACTTGGATATTCGTGTAAGAAAGTCCATAACCGAAGGGGTATAAAGCATCATTTTTCATATACCGGTATGTTCTGTTCTTCATACTGTAATCATGTATATCAGGTAATTCTTCACTAGTTCTATAAAAGGTGACCGGCAACTTTCCTTCGGGTGAAAATTCACCAAACAGTAGATCGGCAATGGCCTTCCCGCCTTGAGCTCCTGGGTACCATCCCTGAATGATCGCAGGAATGTGTTCATCTGCCCAAGTCACCGCGAGAGCACTGCCTGACAGCAATACCAAGACAACCGGTTTACCACTTGAGTATATCGCCTCAAGCACTTCTTGCTGAAGCCCCGGTAAATTCAGGTTAGGCTTATCACCACTGGCGAATTCGTTCCCCATATCCCCTTCTTCACCTTCAAGACCAGCATCAAGTCCCATACAAGCAACAATCACATCACTTTTAGCGCAGATGCCTTTCACTTCAGCCATACGGTCATTCATCTGTCCAAGACCACTGACACGATCTTTAAACAAATGACATCCTTCAGAGTAATAGACCCTGACATCCTCACCGACATAGTCCTGAATGCCCTCTGATATGGTGATGTATCTGGATGCGGTCCCTTCATAATTACCTACTAGCGCTTTGCGATTATTGGCATTAGGTCCAATGACACCGATACTAGTTATCTTGCTTACATCCAGTGGCAGAAGCTGATTCTCATTCTTCAACAAGACCAGAGTCTTAGAGGCTACATCATAATTGAATTTGGTATGCTCTTTACAATCCACCTTACCATAATCCACATCATTGTATGGGTTGTCTTCTGCATCCCCTAATATGCCCAGCTTCATCTTTGCCACATATAGATTGGTTACTGCTTCATCAAGCCTGGCTTCTGACACAAGCCCTTCTTTCACCGCCTGCTCCAGATAGAAGAACATATTCCCACAGTTAAGGTCGCAGCCATTGTTCATTGCCATTGCTACCGATTCAACTGGTGAAGAAGTGACTTTATGGTATTCATGGAAGTCTTTGATGGCCCAGCAATCTGAAAGTACATGGCCTTTAAAGCCCCATTTGGCTCTTAAAATATCTTGCAGAAGGGTTGGACTGCCACAGCATGGTTCGCCGTTTGTTCTGTTATAAGCCCCCATGACCGCTTCCACTTGACCTTCTTGTACACAAGCCTTGAAAGCCGGCAAGTATGTTTCATTCATGTCTTGAATGCTTGCAATGGCATCAAAGGAGTGCCGTTCGTCTTCCGGTCCCGAGTGTACAGCAAAGTGTTTGGCGCAGGCCGCTGATTTCAAGTATTTGTCATCATGTCCTTGCAATCCATGAATAAAGCGAACACCTAATCGCCCACTCAAATATGGATCTTCACCAAAAGTTTCGTGACCTCGCCCCCACCTTGGATCTCTGAATATGTTAACGTTTGGTGACCAAAAGGTCAAACCTTTATAAATATCGTAGTCTCCGAATTGCTGCTGCATGTTATACTTGCCACGCCCTTCGGTTGAAATGACATCACCAATCTCTTCAAGCAGTGTCTCATCAAAAGTGGCAGCAAGTCCGATTGCTTGCGGAAATACTGTCGCAACCCCAGCTCTAGCCACACCATGAAGTGCCTCATTCCACCAGTTGTATGCTTTTATGCCAAGATGTTCAATGGCTGCTGAATTATGTAGCGTTTGAAGCACTTTCTCTTCAAGACTCATCTTTGCTACAAGCGCCTCGGCTTTTTCTCTAAATAGTTGATAATGATTGTTTTCCAGTATTTCCACAGACATTTTACGTCACCTCGTGTATATTTTGCTATGATCTATCCATCGTTCACCACCGGTTCCCAACTCGGTGTATGTGCTCCCTTGTATAAACTCATTATAGTGACCATCCCCATATCAAATCATCCACTTATTTGCTGAATACCTCTCAATAATTGCTATATCTTAAATATTGCTCTAAGCATTTTGTCATAATATTAATCATACTGTATTTACATATCAGTTAAAATGACCTATACTTTTCACATATCCATCGTCATACTGTAGCATTCCCAATAGTTAATGGTTACTTTTTTGCCAACGCACCATTTATCGAAGAAAATAACTCACATTTACATTAGCAATATTTAAACAATCATACGCCCATATCTGAACATATGGGTCAAATTAGCAAAAGGAGAATGCAACCATGACTGCATCAATGCCCAAAACATATAACAACCCAATATTGTCAGGGTTTTATCCTGACCCTTCCATCTGCCGAGTCGAGGATGACTATTATATGGTCACTTCCTCATTTGTCTATTATCCCGGTTTACCCATCTTTCATAGCAAAGACCTTGTTCACTGGGAACAAATAGGTCATGGCATTCACCGCGTTGACCAATTGGATTATAAGAACTGCGAGACTTCATTAGGTCTTTGGGCCCCGACAATCCGACACCATAAAGGCACTTTTTACATTATCAATACCTTTGTGTCTGAGGGTAGAGAAGCCAGACGGGATAATTACATCATCACAGCCAAGAGCCCATCTGGCCCTTGGTCAGATCCGATTTATATTAAAGGTGCTGATGGCATTGATTCCAGTATTTTTTTTGAGGATGATGGACGTGTCTATTACGCCGGCAATTATATATGCAACGACCAGGCCTACGAAGGCCATCACGGAATATATCTTCAGGAATTAGATGCCGATTCATTTCAGTTTATCGGTGACCGAAAAATCATATGGAATGGTTTGAAAACAAGAAGTAAATGGATAGAAGCGCCACACATCTACAAAAAGGATGGTTACTATTATCTGATGGTGGCAGAAGGAGGCACTTTCGAGGACCACAGCGTCATGATCGCCAGATGCAAGACCATCGATGGGGATTATGACATATGCCCAAGAAACCCGATCGTTTCCCATCGTCATATGCCTTTGCACAGCCCAATCTCCGTGGTAGGACATGGCGACCTAATAGAAACCCAGAACGGTGAATGGTGGATGGTTCTACTTGGTGTAAGACCTTTTACAGATTTTCATTATAACTTGGGAAGAGAGACGTTTCTGATTCCTATGACTTGGGACCATAACCTGTGGCCAAGAATCGACAACCATACCGGTACGGTCCAATCCATTGATCGATGTCCAGATTTACCACCAACCCACGTTCCCTACCGTTCATCAACCGATCATTTTGACAACGATCAACTGGATTACCAATGGAACACCATCCATCCACCCCTTAAGAACTTTTATTCATTAAAAGATAATTCTGGCCATCTTCGTCTATACACCCAACCTGAAGTAATCAACGAAATCTGTACCCCAGCCTTCGTTGGACGACGCCAGCAGCACCACTACTTCAGCGCCAAGACAAAGCTAGACTTCCACTCTGTCTACAATAATGAAGAAGCCGGTCTTACACTCATTCAAGACGACCGTTTCAATATTTCATTACTATTATCCTCCAGAGATGGGCAGCCGGTTTTGACCTTAAAGAAGACCTGCGACGGGAAGGTCACCCACCTGGCCGAAGAAACCGTTAGCAGTTGTCAATACATGGCATTAGAAGGTCATGGTGATCACTACCAGTTCTATTGGTCTACAAAAGAGCATCAAATGAACGCCTTAGGACCTGCCATAGACGCATCCATCATGAGCTCTGTTATCAATGAAGGGTTTACCGGCGCTTACATCGGTATGTACTCAACTTCAAACGGCCATGACACCGCAGCTTACGCCGACTACGAATGGTTTACATATATCGGTCATCCATCAGAATAAATTTATAAGCGTCAAACTCATGAACACTCAACACAAGTTTGACTTTATCATTAACAAGGAGCGACATCATGATAGAAATCTTAAATGGCATCAAAGAAACCATCCAATATGAAGATGTCTCCAAACTACGTATGTACCACAACATTGATTACGAGGACTATCCCCAGCATTGGCACGTGGGGATAGAGGTCATTATGCCCATCAACAATTGGTATGAAGTCATCGTCGGCCATGACTGCCACCACCTTGACGAGGACGAAATCATCTTCATCAATTCCGGTGTTATCCATAGCCTTAAGGCACCTCCAACCGGCGAGAGAATCATCCTACAATTCGACCTATCTCTCTTATACAACCTTAAAGAATTTGATACTACGTTATTCATGTTGCCACCAGCACTCAAACTGACAAAAGACACCCATCCAGATATTTACAGACAGATTCTAAGCCAAATGAAGTCGATCATTACTGAATATGACGGTGAAAACGCTCTAAAAGAGGCTGCCATCTACAGCAGCCTCATACAGATCTACGTAACCCTTTGCAGAAAAGAGGTCTATGATCAGGAGAAATTCAGCAATGCCAACACTTCCAAACAACACGAATACATAGAAAAACTGCTTCAGACATGTGATTACATCAATAAGAATTTCAGCGAGAACCTGACTTTGGATGATGTAGCCGAAAAAGCAGGCTTCAGCAAATTTCACTTTACAAGATTATTCAAGCAGTTCACCAACATGACCTTCCATAACTACTTAAATCAAAGACGTATCATGAAAGCAGAAACACTTTTAATGGACACGAATTTATCCATTCTAGAAGTTGCCCTAAACAGTGGTTTCAATAGTACAAGTACCTTCAACCGTATTTTCAAAAACGCAAAAAACTGCTCCCCAAATGAATTCAGGAAGCAGCGTTTAAATAACGGTATGGACGTTTATGATGAGTATTACACTTAATCTTTTACTCTTCGCTAAGTAGTGGCAAGTCAATTTCAAAGCGTACACCATGATAAGGGGCACTCTCACAATGAATGGTGCCACCAAAGGTATCATGAACCAGATTATAAACAATATTCATGCCAAGGCCAGTACCGCCTTGGCCTCTTTTTGTGGTAAAAAACGGCTCGAACACCCTTTTTACGTGTTCTTCGTCCATACCTTTACCATAATCCTGGTAGATCAATCTCAAGTAATTCTGATTACCTGTGATGGTTATATCTACTTTGCCTTCTTCTTTGGCACCATACCCATGAGTGACTGTATTGAGAATCAGATTGGTCATAATCTGCGAAAAAGCTCCCGGGTAGCTGTAAACCCGCAATTGGCTATCACAGTCAATATAAATACTTAACAAGGTTTTCTTAAGCTTTGGCTGAAGACTCGTCTGTATCTGCCAAAGGTATTCTTTCACATAAAAATGTCGTTTCTCTTCACTGACCTGATCAGCAGAAACATTTTTAAAACTAACAATTAATTCAGCTGCTTTGTTCAGATTGGAAAGAAGAATATCTGCTGACTCCACATTGGTCTTAATGTACTGTTCAAAAGCACTTTTTTTAAGACCTCCTGACTCATATGATAACAATAAGGCTCTAGACTTGTCTTTAAGATGAGAAGCTGCAGACACAGCAACACCAATCGGGGTGTTAACTTCATGGGCCATCCCTGCCACCAGGGTACCTAGGGCAACCATTTTTTCCGACTGTACTAGTTGACTCTGAGTTCTTTTTAGGGTTTCAATCAAATTCTCCAACTTTTCATTGGCCTTATCCCGTTCTTCAAGCAAACGTATACTTCGAATAGTGTTGCTGATCTGGCTTCTTAAGGTTTCATATAGACTTCCAGTCCTCAAACCCAGTTCATAGACCATATAGCCATACACTTCCTCTTTAAAGAAAAGCGCATCCACAATCAAAGCCCATTGCCCTTCCGGTAATGGACATTCTTCAGATACCACCGAATCCGTATTGAACACTTTTTCACTTAGACCTTTATGAATATGATTGCTATAAGCCATCAATAATCTAGCAGTGTCCGGCATAGGCGTTTCACTTGTATGGCGTGTAATTTTACCTTTGAAGAAATCTTCATACAAAGCAATAGTGCAATAGCGAACCCCTATTTTAGGCAAAACTTCATCCAACGTCTTCTCCAATGTTTCCAAATCGCCGGAAGCACCTATGACTGGCATGGAATAGACATTGAAACGATCTTCATTACGTCGATCGTTCACCATACCAATCCCTTCTTCAGAATCCAGTAACTCTTGCATCGTATTCTTAGATGCTTCAAAAAAGTGTCTGAGAATCGACGTCTGCCTTGTGTTCTCAACCGCTTTAAATGCCTTCTCAGAAACTATAAGCAAGCTTTGCCAAAAATCAATATAATCATCTGTGATGATTTCCCCATAAACAATATGAACAAATTCTACCAGCGCTCGTTCTACCGGTATTGTGCCTTGTACAATGGCTTTCAATAAAGATTTGTATTGCTCACATCCAGCCAAAAGTCTGTATGGGCTTGACTCAATCCAAGCATCCACCATAGAAGGACTAACTGCGCTCCCCTCTAAGGCCATTGCTGTGAGACTCCTTTGATGTTCTGCTTTTATGGTTCTTGATATATTTTGACAGCCACAGGTCGCTCTTGGAATAAAATGAGGCACGATGTTGTTGTAGCGTGGAATGGCCTGTCCATCCCAATGACGCATTAATAACCCAATGGCTTCTTCTGCCATTTCTTTGAGTGGCTGCCTGACCGTCGATAATGGGGATGTTCCAAACTTGATTTCTTTTATGTTATCGTAGCCAACAACTTTAATGTCCTTCGGTACATGATACCCCCGTTCCTGAAGGGCCTGAATAGCACCAATCGCCATATCATCATTGCATGCAACAATGGCCTCAGGTACGATTTGCCTTTGGTCAAGCAATTCTGCAACCGCCTCACGTCCTGAATCAATAAAGAAATCTCCATCCAAGACCAAATCATCATCAAAAGGTATCCCATATCGCTCAAGACTACTCAAATAAGCCTCATAACGATGAATGGCATCCATATGATCCCATATTCCTTTTATAAAAGCAATTCTCCGATAACCGTGAGCCTCAACCAAGTGGTCCATTACAGAGTCGATACCTGCATGATTGTCTGTATAGATGGTACTTAAGGCGCCTTCAAGGTCAATGTTCATAGCAATAGTAGGAATGTGTTTGACCTTATCAAACAATCCTTGTACCTGACTGAATACAGAAAAGTTAAGAAGCGTATTCACTAGAATGATCAATCCATCCACTTGGCTCTTATTAATCAAATCATAGATAATATGATGTTGGTAGACATAAGGGTTATCACGCATACTGGACTCCCCCGGAAATAAAATCAGGTTCACATCCAACATTCGACAATAATCCGCTAATGCATCCCAAAATTCAATGCTATAACCACCTCTAAGGTTTCCAAGAACCACACCAACCGTTCGTCTGCTATCACCAGTAAACCGACTCATGCCTACCCCTTACTTTGGTCATCAACAAAATGGTCCCTTATAGCCTTGAATTGATCAATGTTATCAACCAACAAATCCACTAGCTTAGGGTCAAAGTGGCTGCCACGTTCTTGCATAATCAGTTGTACAATCTGCTCCAATGTCCACGCTTTCTTGTAGACCCTCTTACTCCCAAGAGCGTCAAAAACATCCGCTAAAGCAACGATTCTTCCGTATAGAGGAATCTCTTCACCGCATAGGCCATTAGGATAACCAGAACCATCCCACCATTCATGATGGCTGTTTGCAATGACCGCTGCCGTCCTTAAGATTCGCCGACTTGAATTCTTAAGAATATCATAGCCGGCTTTAGCGTGGGTCTTCATTATTTCAAATTCCAAGTCAGAAAGACGTGCCGGTTTGTTTAGAATATAATCTGGTATGGTTAACTTACCAATATCATGTACAGGCGTCGCCACTGCGACAATCTCTGCCTCTTCTTTAGAGAGCCCTAGTAAAAGGGTCAACAAACGACTGTATTCTGATACACGTTTGACATGATGTCCCATCTCTTTGGATCTGGCCTCCGCAACCTCACCTAAGGTATAGATAATCTCCTTCTGTGTTGATTCTATCTCTTCGTTCAACTGCAGATTATCAAAGGCTACATGAATATTGGTCGCAAAAATATCCACTAGGTTATGATCCCAGTCCGTCAACTGTTCACAACTATTCAGATACATCATATATATGCTGCTATCGGCTCTTATAGGAACGATCAGGTGATTGGCCAAAATCTGAGGCTTAAGGGTCATCTCCGCATCGTTAACCATCTTCAGGACTTCTTCACTGACTTTCCCTTTGATTGATTGATATTCCATACCAAGATAGTGCCCGAGACCAATGCCAATTAGGTAGGATGACGCTTTTTTTTCGGCACAGAACCCATGGACCGGATGACTTAAGTCACTAATATCCGTGCAAAGTATCCCACTTAGATGGCGAAGACTTTGTCCAAGAAAATCATGTATTCTGCGTTCCTTAAGAATACTGACGGAAGATTCTATGATACGTTCCAGACTTTTGCTGTTGTCTTCAAGTTCCCCCAGATCCTTATAGGATCTAAGGGCTGATACAACAGCGACGAATAACTTATCTGATGTTAATTCAACTTTAAGCTTATAATCGTTGATATCATAATTAACGATCACCTGACGCTCTGGCGCTTGACCCGGCTGTCCTGTTCGAAGGATGATTCTTGTCATCTTATTCCTAAGCTGTTCACGTATGTACCTAACCAGCTTCAGACCTGAGTCTTCTGACTCCATAACCACGTCCAACAGAACAAGAGATATATCTTGATGCTCTGAAAATAAGCGTTTTGCATCTGCAACTGAATAGGCACTTATAAGCTCTAGCTTCCGACCAAGAAATGTAAAATCTGCCAGTACCATCCTGGTTACAGCATGAACGCTTTCGTCATCGTCTACAATCATAACCGTCCAGTGGTCATCTGGAAGTTCCATATTACCCACTTCAGCTTCTTCATCTTCATCAGCAAAAACCAAACGATCGTCGTCAAAATCCATTAAATCTTTGTCCGGCATGAATAATTACGCACCTTTCTTTAGGTCATACTCATAACATCACGACTCAATTCGCCAAAACCATTAACATCCAATATTATTTTCAAATTTCACCGTTCAATAGACATAACTAAACAAAGTCTTTTCTCATAGGGGTGAAAATATCAAGAAGTATCCCTTGTTCCAGACATACACATCCATGGATTACTTCATCCGTCTTAAGCATTGTGTCACCTGTTTTAACAATCTTCTTGACCCCGTCAATTTCAAATTCAAAGGCCCCGCTGACCACATAAGTAATCTGAGTATGTGGATGACTATGCAAGCTCCCTACAGCACCTTTTTCAAATGTATTTTCAACACACATCAACCCGTCGTTGTAGGCAAGAACGCGTCTTACAACACCTTCCGCTGCTGCAACCGCTTCTGTTTCACTGTGATATACCCATCTTTGATCTTTCATGTTCATTTCCTCTCATTCTGTCTAGTATATAGGCAATATATTATGTCTTACCTTTATATTATAGGATACTGTGACTAAGGCGTCAAAAGGTTACGTCGAGTTGTTTAGTACAATATGTAGCGCATATGAATACGCCTCAAATTCATATGCTGATTTCTAAGCACTTTACTATGAAAGAACAAAGACCAAGCCCCTTTCTCATGGGATGCTTGGTCTTTATTTGTTGCTTGAATGCTCTTTTATACAATCACGTTCTTAATTGCATTGGTTATACGTTCTGCTACAACCGGATTGTTCATTGTATAGAGGTGTATACCGTCCACATCATTGACCAGCAAATCAACAATCTGGCTTGTGGCGTAAGCCATACCAACATCGAACAGCGCTTCTTTGTTATGTTCAAATTTCGTCAGCATGTGACGAAATTTTTCAGGCAATGTGGCACCACACAGAGAAACCATCCGTTCTATCTGCCGCTTGTTAATAACAGGCATGATACCCGCCGCAATTGGTACATTGATGCCGGCAATTCTTGTTGCCTCCACAAAATCATAGTACATAAGGTTATCAAAGAACATCTGTGAAATAAGAAACTCTGCCCCTGCATCCACCTTCCTCTTCAGGTTATGCAAGTCTTTGATTCGATCTTCTGACTCCGGATGACTTTCAGGATAACAGGCACCCGCCACACAGAACCGATCGTCTTTTTTCAGATCTTCAATCAAATCTGAAGCATAATGATAACGGTCTTTTTCAGGTACCAAATCACTCTTATCACCTCTAAGGGCCAAGATGTTATACAAGCCATGTTCTTCCAATGTCTTTGTAAAATGATGGATCTCCTCTTCATCATAATGAAGGGAAGTGAGATGAATCATCGGTTCTATATGATATACTTCCTTAATCCGTCTGGCCAACTCAATGGTCTTATTCTTATTGGCACTACCACCAGCACCAAAGGTGACACTGATATAATCCGGATTCAAAGAGCTAAGAATTTCCAAGGTTTGATCCACATTCTTTAAAGCATCATCTTTCTTCGGGGGAAATATCTCAAAAGAAATCACCGGTTTCTTATTCTTGAACTTCTCTGTAATCTTCATTCTCTATCTATTCCTTTCCATACACACCTCACTCAACAGGCATATGAACTTTAACGTTGATTAGATTATAATGGATAATTTCATTATTGAAAAATAGGAATAAAGTAAGTTGAATATAGTTTTAGGCTATACCAACCCAAAGCATCATCTGGTATGATTTTTTAAAGCCTCCAGATATAGACCGCCAAAATAAGATAGAACCGATTTCTTATGGGTTAAAACCCCCACTTGAATAACCTCTTCTACCAACAAAGGCTTAGCAATGATACCCGAGCCATTTAACTCCTCATCGATGACACCAGTACTCACCGTATAACCATTAAGGCCAATAACAAGGTTAAACAATGTGGCCCTATCTCTGACTTTAATGTTCTTTCTTCTGTCTAAAGTGCTAAGTATTTCTTCTGAAAAATAGAAAGAATTGTACGCTCCCTGTTCAAATGACAGATAAGGATAGTCTTCAAGATCCTCCAAAGATACTGCCGCTTTCTTCGCCAAAGGATGTTTATGACTAATAAACACATGAGGCTTAGCTATGAATAACGCCTCAAATACCAAGTCATTCTGCTTGATAATCTTTGATAGCACCGAACGGTTCATGTCGGACATATACAGGACGCCAATCTCACTTTTCATTTTGGAGACATCTTCAATAATCTCATGGGTCTGTGTCTCTCTTAGGATAAAATCATACTTATCTCCATCAAACTCCCTGATTACATCAACAAAGGCATTTACCGCAAAAGAATAATGCTGAGTTGACACTGAGAAGCGCTGTCTTGTAATTGGCTTATGTTTATATTTTTCTTCAAGGAGTTCTGCTTGTTCAAGAACCTGTCTTGCGTACCCTAAGAACGCATCCCCTTCATTAGAAAGGACAACCCCTTTATTGGTCCTGATGAAAATGGTAATCTCCATTTCATCCTCAAGCTCTTTTACTGCTTTGGTCAAACTTGGCTGAGTAATGAATAGCGCCTTTGCCGCTTCACTGATTGTTCCCTTTTCAGCCACCATCCGAACATATCGAAGCTGTTGTAAGGTCATTATATCTCCCTTTCACTGATCTTCATCGGCTATTGGCACACTGTCGATTCTGCAAGAGCCGCTTCAAAAGCCTGATGCATCACCTGAGAGGATTTTTTTAATGAAGTCACCCGTTGTTGCGTATTAATAAAGCAATGCTTAGAGTTACCAGTAGCATAGACAACGTTGCCTGTGTAGTCCGTCACTTCATATTTTATACCAAAACGTATACTGTTGTAATCTGTCAAAGAAACTTTTACATGTACCTCGTCATCGAAACGTACCATTGACTTGTAGTCACAGTTAATGCCAAGAACAGGGCTTTGAATCCCTTCTTCTTCCATTTTTCTATAGGAAATTCCCCATAGGTCCATCATATGAATTCTTGCTTCTTCAAACCACTTAATATAATTCGAGTGATGCACGATGCCCATCTGATCAGTTTCATGGTAATGGGCTTTTCTTATATATGTTTTCTTCACAACTTCTTCCTCTCATGACTTGCATCATCATATAGCTAACTCTTTAAATCATTAACTTTTTTAGAGATGTGATGCATTTTCTATAGCAGTACTCAGTTCTTTAGCAGTGTTATAGCCCATACTGTTTTGTCTGTGATTGAGCACACCAATCTCAATAATCGCTGAGATGTTTCTCCCTGGTTGCACCGGTATCTCAAGGCATGGCAAATTTATTCCCAATATGGACTTTTGACCCTGTTCGCCATTCAACCTGTCATACACATGGTTCTCATCCCATTTTGTCAAGTTCATGACGATTTCTACAGGTATATCCTTCCGAATCGCACTTTTCCCAAAAAGTGAATTGACATTAACGATGCCTATGCCTCGACACTCTATCAAATTTCTTGTCATTTCAAAAGCCGTACCTACAAGTAGATCATTGCTGATTTTCTTTATTACGACCGCATCATCTGCCACTAAAAGGTGACCTCGTCTAATCAAATCAATAGCCGTTTCACTTTTTCCCATGCCGCTTTTGCCCGTTATCAGAACGCCAACGCCGTAAACGTCTACGAGAACACCATGAACTGAGACTGATTCTGCCAATTCCATTTGTAAGAAAAGTGTCAAATCCACCATGAAACGACTGGTAGCAACTTCCGTTCCAAGAACCCAACGTTTCTTCTCCTTTGCAACTTCAAGCGCCTTAAGCTCTATATCATTATCATTGGTTAAAATCACGCATGGTATGTTATGAGTTATTAATTTTACCATCGCCTCAACACGTTGTCCTAGAGGCTGCTCATGAAGATATTCACTCTCAGCATTACCTATCAACTGGATACGCTTTTCTTCAAATTTATTATAATACCCAGTCAATTGAAGGCCGCATCGGTTGCTTTCTACAGCATTGACCTCGCAGTCCACATCACCTTCACTGATGACTTTTAAGTTAAATGTCTCTATTAATTTCGTTATAAGAACGCCCATATGTTTACCCCCTATAGGCAGTGTAGCATTTACTTTAATCGTTCACGCAAATGATACAGATTTTTTATTTGATGACGATCACGTCTAATTGGTTTATTAATTTCTTCTTTAAACTACAGTATACCACATTCTATCATTATCTTAATTCTATAATACCATTCGTAATAATTCTGTAACGCCTACTTACTTACAGACCGTCAACACCATTGCAAATTCATTAAATTTCATGTATTATTGACACAATCTTTCCACTTCAACACTTCACATAGTTGAACTCGAAAGCGGACAGTTGTTATTATAAAAAAAGATATATGATTATTGCTATAGATGACAGGAGAACGCCATGAGCAATTCAATTTTTGAAACCTTTAATAACGAAACCTTATTCAGAGTGCCTTTGGCAAATGGATCTGTCTCCGGCACCGTTCAGGTGCCTGGCTCTAAAAGCATCACGAACAGAGCTTTGTTGATTGCTGCCCTTGCTAAAGGACGCACAACCTTGAGTGGCGTTCTATTCAGCGATGATTCAAGACATTTCCTCAGCAGTCTTCAATCCCTAGGTTTCAATGTCATCATTGATGAGCCTAACAAAGTGGTTAGTGTTGATGGCTTAGGTGGTGACATCCCAAATGAAACCGGCACCATTAACGTCGGTAGTGCCGGTACTGCTGCAAGATTCCTTACAGCCATGCTAGCCTTATCCAGTGGTGAATATATTATTGAATGCTCAGAACAAATGAAAAAACGTCCGATGCAACCTTTGTTTGACGCACTGATCTCTGTTGGTGCTTCCTTCGAGTACCTTGAAAACGACGGCCACCTACCTGTTCGTGTCAAAGGCAATAGCGGCGATTGTAAACCAGTCACCATGGACATTCATAAAAGCACACAATTCCTAAGCGCCTTATTGTTGGTTGCACCAATGGCAAAAAGTGACATGAACATCCATATCACAAGCCAAAAAACAGATGGCGCCTATATCCGCATTACAAGAAATATGATGACCGAATTCGGCGTGGACACTGAGTTCGCTTCACCAGATTATAAAGTTCCAGCCGGGAGCCAGTACGATGTAATGGATTACTTCATAGAACCAGACGTGTCTGCTGCATGCTACTACTACGCATTAGGCACATTGACAGGAGGATCTATTACTGTTAAAGGCGTTTACCCTGAATTAATGCAAGGCGATATGAAGTTCCTGGGTGTACTTGAACGTCTTGGTGCTAACCTTGAGAATACAGCGGACGGCATTCAACTGACTGGTCCTAAAGATGGCGTCTACCCTGGTATTGAGGCAGATCTTAATGACTTCTCCGATCAAACAATGACCCTTGCAGTTCTTGCTGCCTACGCCACATCAAAGACAACCATCAAGAACGTCTCCCATATACGCCTTCAGGAATGCGACCGCATGCAAGCCATCGTCAATGAACTGACCCGCATAGGTATCGACTGCAAGGCTGATGGCACTAACATCACCATTACCCCCGGTCCAATCAAGGGCACAACCCTAGAAACCTACGACGACCACCGTATGGCCATGGCCTTCTCCCTACTAGGACTAAAAACAGAAGGCATCATCATCAAAGACCCAATGTGTTGCCGCAAAACCTTCGAAAACTACTTCGAAGTCCTAACCGACCTATTAGAAAGACAGTGAAGGCAAAGGGGAGCTAGGTAGCTTTTCTAAACTTCACACTACGAAACCGAGACGTCGGGCGTCGGGGCTTCATAGCGAAACGAGTTCTCGAGTACTTTTCTCGACTGTTCGAGGCTTCCCATGAAGTCCCGAAGTCAGGCGTCGACCTATAAACAAAAAAATACAGCCACCCCCAGGTCACTGTACTTCTTTATTCTTTAAACCCAATAAACTCAGCCCGGGGCTAAATTCAACATCACAAAACCGACAAATGCCCCTTCGCCTCAGCAAGCCTCACATAAAAATCTTCATAAAAATCTTCACCCCAAACAGTATCATAAAAACGATCAATCAAATACCGATTCATCGCCTCAAGTTCTTGCTCATCACGAATAAAACGCGCTCGCCATTGCAACGCTTTTATGAAATCATGCCACGCAAGAACAAAATCCTTATTCTTATCGTAGTCTCTAATACCAATCCACTTCTTTACCTTGACCTTACTAAGAATTGGCTTGACACATTCCCCCGGCTGATAGAAGTACTTGAAATCCTTCTGTTCATAAAATCGCCCAAGTGGAAATAGTCGACAAACACCCGGTCGATATTGATGTATGGAGCAACGACCTTCATCATCTAAAAAACCGCAAGCCTCGTCTTCCCCAAAGTTCTGCATATGTGGGTGCATGATTTTCTCTTCCAGATGCCAGTCAATCTTCTCTTTTACCAGAGTCTTATATTCCATGTTACCATGGCTTAGAATCTCATGCACATCAAAAGGATTCATAATAATCGTTCTTCCAGACCCATGGCAACAAGCACTGCAACCTGAACAGTTTTGAGTATCAATTTTTACCATATCATTCAGGTCATACAATTTTCCATTGGAAATTTCATCCAAACTTACATTCAACCTCATAAACACTTCCCTTTACTTATCCGACAAAGATGGTGTTACACACTTACTGTTCAATCATTTTCCGTCTTATTTTTGCAACCTTTTCATCACTGATGCCCATCGCCTTCAGGTAGACATTAATATGCCCATACTTTCTAAGAAGCAAATCTAATGCGCCCATCATATACTCCGGCTTTGATTGTCCTCCCCACTCTGGGAAGTCATCATATTTTCGACGTAATTCTTCTATCAAATTGTGAAGGTAGATATATGACATCCGATAGTCAGAAATGATTTCCTCACGATTCACTTGACAGATCATCAACAACAATGCTGCTACAACACCTGTCCTGTCTTTTCCAACAGCGCAATGAATCAAAACACCTCTTTCCTCATTGCTGATGATGGTCAGTATTTCACGTATTGAAGGATCTTCCATAACCCTAAGATAACTCTCTTTAATAGCTGCTTCCGAGTCAGGAATTCGGTTTCCATGTTGAAACTGAACATTGTAATAGTCTAAACCGGGTACGTCAGAAAAATAACTTGGTTTTTCAGCAATCTCCTCAGCCGTTCTTAAATCGATTACTGTACCAAGGTTCAAACTTTCTATCTCTTTTAAATCCGCCTGATCGAAGGCAATCGGGCAATCACTTCTAATAATCTGGCCATATCTTATATAGCCTCCTTGTTTCGTTGAATAACCACCTAAATCCCGCATATTCAAGACAGAATTCACAGCATAACGTCTCATATTACATTCCCTTCACTTCTCTACACTCTTATTGAAGCATTCGTTAACCAACAAATACCAACACAATACCAAACATCAACTGTATAACACCGATTAACTTTGCCTTGAGGTTATGTTCCTTAAACATTAACCCACCTACAACCACCGAAACAATGACCGAAACAAATCTTAAGGGCATAATAACGGATAGCTGACTGCCCGGCATGGCTACAGCTTGAAAATAAATCCTATCAGATACCACAATAAAAATACTCATCAACAAGATACTCTTATCAAAGCTCAAGACCATTTTACCATATTGACGATGACTGACAACGACATTTGTTATGGAATACAAAACAGCGAGAACAAACATAAACCAGAACTGCATCTGCCCTGTATTGATGTGCTGCATCGCATACTTGTCAATCATGCCGCTCATAGAATTCAAAACAGAACTGGCCACCATCAGATATAAAAAACGGTCTTTCAGGAAATCAGTGATCTTTCGTCCATCCCCTTTAGCGATTAAATAGTAGGCAGTGAATATTACACCAACGCCTGCAAACTGAAGCCAGGATAAGCTTTCATTTAAAAAAGTAATGCCAAGAAAAATTGTCATTAGCGGTGTCAGACTCCTAAGTGGACTAGCCACACTTATAGGCAAATGACGTATCGCAACGAAACTCATAATCCAGGAAAAATAGATCAGAAGCGACTTCAGAATAATAATCGGTAAAAAAGACATATCCATTGCAAGAGCATTCTTATAATCCACCGACAGTATCAGAAAACTAATCACTGTATATAAAGAGAGAACATTAAATGTTGAAACCTTCTCCATTGCTGTCTTTTTAAATATATCCCAAAAACCTTGTATGGCGCCAGACAGGATTGCCATTAATAACCACGAATGCATATTCATCTCCTTGTATACTATGTCTACTAAATATCGATAACAATCCAATCACTATACCTTAGATATGGGGACATGGTCAATCGGCAAAGTTAACAGATTGTCAGAATTTTAGAGATTGCCCTTGACCTAAAGTACACTTCATCCTTTATGATGTATTTATATGCCACAAGATATGCTATTGCTGCCTCATATTATGATGCATGTCAAAAGGGGAACGTGACGCAGAATTATAATTAGTAAGAGCATATCCCTACAACATTATTCAATCTCGGAGGTAAACAATGAATGAATTAGGGAGAGACATCAAGAAACTTGGCTTTGGCATGATGCGACTACCGATGAACGGTACCGAAGTCGATATCGAGCAAACTAAAATCATGGCAGACAAGTTTCTAGAACAAGGCTTCACATACTTTGATACTGCATACCCATATATTGGTGGAAAATCAGAAGAAGCCGTAAAGGAAGTCCTTGTTAACAGACATCCAAGAGAATCTTATCAATTGGCTTCAAAAATGCCAGTATGGCTGTGTAAGTCTAAAGAAGATTTTCAACCATTGTTGGATATTCAACTTGAACGAACCGGCGCGGGTTATTTTGACTTCTACCTTCTCCATGCACTGAGCAAAGAACGCATGGTTCAAATGGATGAAATCGGTGGCTGGGACTTTGTTAAAGAAGCAAAAGAAAAAGGATTAATCAAACATTTCGGTTTCTCCTTCCATGATACTGCCGATGTATTGGATGAAATTCTTACCGCACATCCAGAAGCAGAATTCGTACAGCTTCAATTGAATTATGCTGACTGGGAAGATGAGAAGGTTCAGTCTCGCCTATGCTTTGAAGTCGCCAGAAAACACGACACCCCCATCATTGTCATGGAACCTGTTAAAGGCGGAAGTCTTGCTGCAATGACACCTAAAGTACAATCATTATTTAAAGACATGCACCCAGAGCGCTCCATCGCCTCGTGGGCTATGCGCTATGTAGCTTCACTGGATGGCATCATCACCGTCCTAAGTGGTATGTCTGATATCCCTCAGATGGAGGATAATCTGGCAACCATGTCCGACTTTGTAAAGCTTAACGACGAGGAATATGCCATCATCAATCAAGCCCTTGAAGCTCTAAGCAAGATTGAGACAATCCCTTGTACGGACTGTAAATATTGTGTGGATGACTGTCCTCAAAAAATCAACATCCCAGCAATATTAGCAAGCTTTAATACTTATCAAACATACCAGAACCTAAGCGGTGTTAAGAGCCATTACAAATGGGTGACCAGTGGCGGTGGTAAAGCTTCCGACTGCATCGCCTGTGGTGTCTGTGAGGGTCATTGTCCTCAACACATCCCAATTATTGAATCCTTGGCAAAATCCAGCGCTTTATTGGATGCTTAATTGATGCATCATCTTCAACATACAAAGGAGCTATCTCGGTTAATCGAGATAGCTCCTTCGTATTAATTTTCTTGTTAATCTTCGTTTTTCTCTTCAATCGGCGGTGCCACATAACAGTCGTAGCAGACTGGCAGATACTTCTCCAAACCGCCAATCTCAATAGGATTCCCTTCATAGGATGGTACGCCATCGACCAATTTCAAGTTATGCGTCGCTTTTCTGGCACAGTACCAGCAGATTGTCTTTATTTCCTCCAGCTTGTCAGCCAAGGCAAATAGACGTTTGGATGCTTCAAACAGTTCTGTTGTGTAACTTACGCGTAGTCCATAACAAATGACTGGTGTATCATACTTATGAACAATGGCTCTTAGCTGATCTATATGAGCTTCTTTAAGCATCTGTGCCTCATCTACCAGAACACAGTCAATCTGTTCGTGTTTATCCAAGTGCTTTTCAAAGACCTTTAATGTATCTGTATCATCGTGTATAACCTCAGCATCCATCTTAAAACCTGCGCGGGTAGATATGCTTCCTGCGGAACGTGTATCCATTCCCGGAATCATCAATAGCACTTTCTTTCCCTGTGTTTCGTAATTATGTGCTGTTGCAATCAGATTCAGCGACTTTGCTGAGAAAACCGTACCATACTTAAAAAATAATTTTGCCATGAATAGTGCCCTTCCTAGTTTCCTTAATTTCTACCCCTACAACAAGCGTAATTCATAATAATTAACATATCCTTAATTATAATGACTTACACTAGACAGGCATTATGCACCGTTTCGTTGTGAGATGTATTTCTTGCATAATTCCAAATTGTGTGACAGTTATCCACTTATCCACCGTTATTTCAAACGATTTTGTGAACACAGAGTAAACTGTCCACACATTTTTGTTGATAACCGTAAAAAAATGTGGAAAACTTCACTCTAATCCCAACAATATTTCTCTTGCTTCAAAAGTTGTCAACGGTTTAGAGTACAAGTACCCCTGTATATATGTGCAATTTGAATTCTGCAGCGTCGCCAGCTGTTCCATATTTTCCACGCCTTCAGCGACAGTCTCAAGGTTCATCTTATTGACAAGCTCGATAACACTATCCACGATGGCGTATTCAATGGAATCGTCTGAAAGATTATCGATAAAAGACTTATCAATCTTCAACACATCAAAGGGCAACCATCTTAAGTAGTCCAGCGATGAATAACCTGTTCCAAAGTCATCTAATGCAATCTTGACGCCCATTTCTTTCAATGCAGTCAAACTGCTGTATACTTCTTTTGAGGTTTTAAGGATTTTACTTTCTGTAACCTCTAGTTCCAAACATTCCGCGGGGTACTCGTAGGTTTCCAGTAATGCTTTAAGGTTGTCCGCAAAATAATCTTTCTCAAGCTGTATACTGGATATGTTAACTGACATGGTAAACTTTCTTCCAAAGTCTCTCTGCCATTCAGCCGCTTGCTCAATAGCATACCCCAAAGCCCAATTGCCAATTTCCTCAATGATCCCTATATCTTCTGCCATCGGGATGAAAATATTAGGAGATATAGCGCGCCCATCCGCCAGATGCCAACGCATCAACGCTTCAAATCCTCTAAATGCTTCTGTTTCTAGCTCTACTTGAGGTTGAAACAACAGCGTTAATGCACCATTTTCTACTGCCTTTCTCAAAGGCTTCTCCAATTCTTCAAGATCGCTTTCCAAATAGCTATGGCCAGCTGCATAGAATTGTACATGATCGCTGCCCTGAGTATTTCTTGCTATGGCAATCTTTGCAGATCTGAACAGCTCTCCAAAGCTGTTGCCGTCATCCGGATAAACCGCAACACCAAAATCCGGTTCCACATTAATGTATAGATTGTCGAGTTGATAGACTTCTGTCAGTTGATGGTATAAGCTATCCACCGTCTTCTGTATCTTTTCTGCACTACCTTTAGCTGTCAGGATGACAATACTCTGATTGTTTTGCAGCGTCGAGTTATAAATGCCTTCCAATCCCTGTATGGACTGCATCAGAACACTTAAAAAATCCTTATACAGCTCAGATCCTGTACGCTCCTCTATGGATTGACCATTAGTAATCTTTATCAGAACCATACCTACTTTTTCAAGTTCTGCATCCTCTTCTGATGCTCGGACCAATTTTTCAAAATCCTGATTAAGTAAGCGTTCCGGTCGCTTTCGCGTCAGTTGATCAATGCTTCTTCTTCCTTCTCCATTCCAAAAACTCTGTTGTGGATAGTCCGCCATGTGAAAGATTACATGAAAATTCTGATGATTCGGCACTACATCACACATGAAATAACGAAGTATGCCATCCGCTTCTTCTATCGGCAAGATACATCCTTGTCCCTGTTTAAAACCTTCCATCGCTTTTTGGTACCAATCAGGCTTACTGCCTTCGCCATAATAATAGAATAGGTCTTCAAGATTGTGAATGGTCATTCCCTTTTCTTCAATCTCATCTTTCATCTGATTATTCATCAAAACCACATCACCGATATGATCGATCACTGCCATAGCTCCTGGTCCCTGACGCATCAAATCAAACAAATAGGCACTTTCTTTTGTTTCTTGAAGCAACGAACGGTAATAACTGTTCAGGTATACCAATATGGATATGATAATATATAGGGTAAAGTCCAGTACAAAGAGTCCAATGAAAAAGATATCCTCACCTGAAATCGAGTACAACAGGTACATGACCTTCACTACTGTCATCATCCCATATAGAACACCAATAACAGTCTTAAGCTGTATCTCCTGATCACTGCGCATAAAGAAGTAAGCTGCCATCATCAAACAGACGGTTGCCAATACGAGAACCGCTGGTAAGTATACATTGAATCGCTGCATACGAAGATAGCTGCCCATAAAAGTCCAGGCTGCTACAAAAGTCATAATACCGCCTGGAACTGCTGCTATGACGTATTTTCTTTTGTATTCCAGGACACGGAACTGCCAGACATAGGCAGCACAAGACATTACTAAAAACAATGCGACAAATACAGGTGGCGCTGCATTATATGCAATCAAAACAATAAAAAACAATAGATACGGAATACTGACGACCGACCATGTATACGCGTCCGATTTTATCCCCATCTGATTTTTGGGACGTTTGATGATGATATTCAAGAACAAGGCCACTGTCAATGTAATAGCAAAAGCCCCATATATTAGACCCATATATCTCTCCCTGTTAACATTGCCGACGGCGATGCCATACTTTTGCATTCACAACGTCGACTATCTTTTATGGCTTTCCTTCGAACATGCCAGACAGCCATTCAGCTTCATCGGATTTAGCCCTTTTTCTGTAAGTATTGCTTCTGCTGCCTTCAGCGCTTCTTGAGAACTATTAAAGTGGCCCAGTTCAACGACTGTAGACTTAAGGTCACCCGATTCGCCTTGTATCAAAGGACAATTCTTGCGATGTACCTCATAGCAATTCTCATAGGTGTATTCATTGTCTAATTGCAGGTAAAACTTGAACATATGCCGGCTCCTTGCAGGTCAAAACCAATGGACAGTAACAAACTGCATACTGACATTCCTTTAGGATAATGCAAGAGCCATCAACGATGGCTCTTAGTCAAACATACTATCAATACTTGTTGATCAACATATCTATAGGATCACCAGTCCCGATATCCATGATCAAATGCCCTCTCACCTTACTGTGGTATTGCTCCTGGAGGCCACGAATGTACTGACCGGGATCCTGCTTTACTGTAACAGCATCACAGCCATCATAGCTGATTGTCACACTCTCTGTCCCACATTGAATTCTTGGGCGCGCTTTAAAAATGCCGGCGCATGTTGATCCGGTCAGTTTGCTGAGATTGTTGTCAACTTTTAACGAGTCGGTATATAAGCACTTATCCAGGTAAACAATGCCGCCAATAATGTTAAACTGCTTCTTCATGGGCATCACCTCAATACCATTATACCTCTCTGAAAGAGGCAATTCAAGTCATCTAGTAGGGATAAATTCACTTCATATCGACCATTTTAAAATGAAGGTTATGAATTTTCCACATAATATCATTAAATTTATGTTGCAATCCACTACATCCCCTTCTTTTTTTGCTATTATAGGTAAGTACGCAATGACCCATAATTATAACTGAATTGTCCATGGAGGCTAATGTGAAACTGAATTACAATCGTAAGTACACCATTATTGCCATATATTTTCTGACTGTTTTCTTCTTGTGCCTCGTTATCTACCAGTTTGTTTTTAATTGGGATGAAACTATGGCTGTTGTCAACAGCTATGTCGGCTTGTTGTCCCCCTTCGTTATCGCGTTGTTATTGGCCTATTTCATCAGTCCGATGCTTAACTTTTTCGAACTGAAAGTCATTGGACGTTTTTCCATCGGTAAATTCCGTCTTACCTCCCACAAAATCCAAAGAGGTTTGTCCATACTGATATCCTTCATCATCGTCATAGGCACCCTTGTTTTTCTTTTAGCCATCATCATACCCCAATTGTTACGCAGTACTAACGATATAATCAACAAGATGCCCACTTACATCGAACGTGTCATGACATGGACATCTGAAGTATCCATACGTATAGGTGAAAGCGACTATGTCTTCAGTCCTGATTTGGTGAATAACTATCTGAACCAGACATTGCCAAGCGACTTGGAGACCCTGACTGATATGATCGCTAACCTTGCACCAAACATCTTGAATATTACAATGAGTATCGCTAACGGCATCTTGAATATCATTCTTGGTTTTATCGTCGCTATCTACATTTTGTTCTTCAAAGAGTCTTACATAAAGAACACAGGAAAGATCATAACTGCACTGCTGCCACTGCATCAAAGCGAATCTCTGTTTGCCACCCTTAAGGACAGCCATCGAATATTTTCAAAATTCTTTGTCGGTAAATTAATAGATTCCATCATTATCGGTCTCATGTGTTTCGTTCTCATGTTGATGATAAAGATCCCTTACCCGATGCTTATCAGTGTACTTGTTGGTATTACTAATATCATTCCGTACTTTGGTCCTTTTATCGGTGGGGGTATCGGTTTCATTCTCCTTTTAATCGCCTCTCCTGTTAAGGCTCTTTGGTTCGGACTTTTAATCATTGGACTTCAACAATTTGATGGTAATATTCTTGGTCCTAAGATACTAGGCGACTCTACAGGATTGACCCCCTTTTGGGTTATCTTCTCAATTGTGTTGTTCGGTGGAATTTTCGGTGTATGGGGCATGTTCATCGGCGTTCCCTGTTTTGCCGTTATCAAAAACATCTTTGACAAAATGGTTGAGCGTAAATATGCAGAAAAAATCAGCCATCCTGAAGAACCACAGACTGACCAAATGAGTCTATGATGATCATTTGAAAAGGTCCCAAGCACACTCAAATGCTTGGGACCTTTTTTTATTTCATGCAAAATTATTTTATTTAGAAATTGGATAGAACCATTTCAATTCACGTTTTCGATAATCTCAATCAAACGTTTCGCTACGTTAGGCGCATCATTTTTGAACTTCTCGTGTTTAATGGTTGTCGTTTTGATATTCATCGTCTTGATATCAAAGGAACGCAACTCATCTTCCGTGGTTTTAAAGGCCAGGTTTTCCTCAAATAACATATTGCAAAGCTCTTCATCTTCTGAATCCCCTTGCTCAAGTATGCCAAATGGAATCCCCAATATAAGACACTCGGAAACGGAAGACCATCCGCCTTTAATCAGTGCAAAAGAACATGCTGCAATGTAATCTTGAGTATGGGACAATCTTGGCGGTAACTTTACCAGATGCACTTTACCTTCCACCTCTATGTTACCTGTTGCAACAATCGTTCCTGAAGGAAAGTTAATGTTGAATTTTTCTTTTTTCTTCTCTACTTGTCCAACAGATAGGTAGACCGCTGGCCAAAAGCGCTTCTTAAAGTCACCAGAACTTGTTTGATCCACATCGCGGCATACAAGACCCACATTTTCTATCGGACAGTCAAGCCCTGACATATCATCCGAGAACTTAAACTTAAGGAGGCTATCCAGTTGGTCGAACCATGATTTATAAAAGTCCAGTATCGCATCACTGAGACCGAATTTCTTATACCTGTTGTACCATGTATAATTTGAAATACCTACACAAGGTACGCCAATCTTCTTGGCAATCATAATACCAAGAACACTTAAATCAGTAATGACACCACAAATATCAATACCTTTCATCAACCAATAAAGGTCAAACATATTATCTTCAAGCTCATCAATATAACCCTGAACAGATTCTGTGGTTTTTTCTACATCTACTTTCAAAGAATTCGGATAAAAGACAGGATTGGCATCCGTGTCTGCCTTAGCAAAAGAGACCCGTTTCTCATACTGTCGTAATCCGATGGTCGCATGATTGATCTGATCCCTGTTGGATATCAACATGACGTTATAATCACTGCTCTCAAGAATATATTTAATAATAGCGGTTGAACGTGTGATATGCCCGAATCCACTATCCGTTACAAAGTACGCAATAGTTTTCATTTTATGACCTCCATGAATGCTGCAGATGACAAAGATGCCTTACAATCACACAAATTATATCATTGCTCCTTGATGGGGTCAATGACCTCAAGGGAAACTGACAAAAGATTAACGTATAGAATGAAAAAAGACAGACGCGTTGGCCTGTCTTAATCCTAATCTAATAACTTATATTACATGTGCTTAGCTAGCTTTTCTTCCAATTGATTCTTAGGTACAGCACCTACAACTGTATCAACCACCTGACCACCTTTAAAAATAAGTAGTGTAGGAATACTCATCACTCTATACTGCTGAGCTGTTACCCCATTGGAATCAACGTCCAATTTACCAATCTTCACTTTGCCATCAAGCTCATCAGCAAGCTGTGATACAATTGGTGCAATCATCTTACATGGTCCACACCAGTCAGCGTAAAAGTCTACAAGCACCGGAAGATCTGAATTGATTACCTCATCTTTGAAATTCGCATCTGTAAATGTTAATGCCATAATATAAAACCTCCTTCGGTTATGATTTCTTTTGTATTATTATATTACGTTTTTAGAATATAGTCAAGTGCTACACCATTGAATATGCGTTTTTACTAAATCAATTGTGTACGATTAATATTGTACGCCATTATCCTTCTTTTGTCTATAGCTAACAGAAAAGATACGGTATTTTGACCTCTTCCATTTTACTTCAGTTAATGTTACGATGTTTTCAATAACATTCAGGAGGATACACATGTTTTCAGTCAAACGTGGCAATCGATTCCAGCTTGGGGCAATTGCTTATTTCATACTTGGTAATCTACTCTTTGAGATTTTTTTGATTCTCACAGGCGTTCAGATTACCATCATCTCAAATATACTTGTATCACAATTGCTTTTCGTCGGCGGTGCTGCCTTAATCTATACATTGTTGTCGCCTGGCATCAAAGCAAAAGACTTCTATATAAAACCTTTATCTATTGTGGATGCCCTCATCTGCATTGCCATAGCTTGGATGATCATGCCTTTACTCAGTTTCATTAATGTTCTATCCCAGTTCTTCGTTCAGAATCAAATACAAGACGCAATTGTAGATATGGTGGCATTGCCTTATCTAATCACCATACTTTTAACGGCTGTTTCACCAGCGGTTCTTGAAGAATTATTGAGCCGAAGCATTATTCTAAGAAACTATCAGTCAAAACCGGTACTTACTGCCTGTTTAGCCAGTGGGATGTTCTTTGGCTTCATCCATTTGAACATTAATCAGTTCCTATATGCTTTTGTCATGGGCGCCATTATGGCCTACATCGTCATGGTGACCGGCTCGATTTTCAGCTCAATGATTATCCATTTTGTTATCAATGCCAGCGGCACGACAACCTTGTATCTGATCAGCTGGGTTTCCAGCCTTTTTGAGAACAGTGATATCCTAATGGATGAACTCATGAGTACTGCTGCACCGACCACAAGTGAGTTGTTGCTTTCCACCTTTGTCATCTTTGGTGTTGCACTATTGTTCACACCCGTGGCACTCTTATTGATTCGACTTTTATCCAGCAGGCACAACAAACCCTTTAAAGGCAGTTTTAAGATGATCGCATCGGAGTTCCTGGCCGTTGGTCAAGGCTCTACGAATCTTGATTTTAATGAAATCATGGCAGCTGAGAAAGTTGAAAATAATTATCTGCCGCCGCTACAAGAAGAGAAGGTTTGGACGCCAGCATTGATAGCTTCGGTTGTTTTATTTACTGGTTTTGCTTTGATGATTGAGATGCAGATGTGATTTATAATTAAGTGGTCTTTTTATAGGGCTGCTTTTTTTGTTGCAGATTGTATAGTTGTATAGGTGTATAGGTCGGCAAATAGGCATTGGTACTTCATCCGAAGCCTCGGACATTTGAGAAGTACACTCAAAAACTCGTTTCGTGATGAAGCACCAATGCCTATTTGCCTCGGTTCCGTATGAGTGTGGTGAATCAGAGTTCCTGTTTCCTGCAACGGTAATCAATCGAACGAATTAGTGCCCTGATTATGTGCCACCAATGCCTATTTCCCTCGGTTCCGTATGAGTATTGTTAAAAGAGATTGCGAAGACTCACCTCTCGCTGAATATAGTGTATGAATATACTATTTTTCAAATGGGTAGACTGCCGGAAGATCTGTGCCTAGTATGCCTAAGTATAGGGTATCGTAGCCTATGACGGCTTCTTCGTCTGTTGGGATGACAAGGACAGCCATGTTGTTTTTTTCTGAACGGGCGATTTGGATCTCCTCACCTCTGATTTTGTTGCTTTCATCGATGACTTCAAAGTCGATGTTTGGCAGGAAGCCTAGTATTTTCTTTCGGACATAGCCCTCATTCTCGCCGAGGCCAGCTGTGAATATCAACGCGTCGCATGATGGCATTGTTGCCCAGTAAGCACCGATATATTTTGCTATTCTGTAGGCATAGATTGAAATGACCAATTCAGAAGCCACATCACCTTTTTCTGCTTTGCTGCGAATATCCTGCATCATATTGGTGCCAGCCAACGCCTTTAGGCCACTGGCCTTATTCAAGGCAGTCATGACCTTCTCAAAAGCCTCTTTATGGGATATTGGTTCCTTTTGTTGCAAAGCGTTGGTTACGTGACTGATAATGGCTGGATCAAGATCGCCTGAGCGTGTTCCCATGATCACACCTTCTAGAGGTGTAAAGCCCATACTCGTGTCCACGGAGCGTCCGTTAACAATCTTTGTCAAACTACACCCATTGCCTAGGTGAGCTGTTATTGCATTGAATTCGTTGGTATCGATGCCCAAGTTACTGGCGCCTCTTTTAGACACGTACATATGAGATGTGCCGTGAAAACCGTAGGTTCTGACACCAAATTCGTCGTACCACTGCTTTGGAACAGCATATCGATAGGCGTATTCAGGAATACTGGCGTGAAAAGCCGTATCAAATACTGCCACATGTGGTACCTTTGGTAATAAACGTTCAGCAACCTCGATACCTAGTAGATTTGGCGGATTATGCAGCGGTGCAATTGGAAATTGTGCTTTAATGGTACTTTTAACATCATCATCAATGACAACACTTTTATTGTATACCGTTCCACCATGAACAACTCTATGGCCCACACCTGCAATATCCTTCTTGTCAATCTCATGTTCGGTAAACAAATCGAACACCGCTTCAAGCCCTTCCTCATGGGTTGGCAACGGCATATCTCTGACTGTCCTGTCACCGTCTGCCTTCATCTTGATTCGACTTCTCTCAACATTACCAATTTCTTCAACAACCCCATCTATAATAGCACAGAGTAATCCACTTTCTTCTCGCTGAAATAATGTGAACTTAAGTGACGAACTCCCGCAGTTCAATGCCAATATGTATTTCATGCTAACCCTCCAACTGTCTTATGAAATGACTGTACTAATTTCATTTTAACAGTAGGGCTTCATTCTGTCTATGCATCCTGCCTTCAAACTCCTGCATCTCAACTTGTGCCGCCATCGCCTTGGCTTTGACCGCCAACCGTACCAATCTGAAATCACTGATTAACGACGTCAGATCCCGATCCGATATCTGTAAAGCGTTATGAAGTTTTTTACTTTTCTTCACTTTTCGTAACGTTTGAAGCACCATTTCATCCAGAACTTCAAACTCTGTTTCAAATGCCGATTTCATTTCATCGCAGTAACCACCACAAGACAACACACTTCTAATGGATTTTTCCAAAAGACTGTACTGACGGCCAATCATTGTCATCTTACCAATATGACCGGTCATCTCTTTAATCGGTGAATAATAAGACTTAGTGTCCAATAATAAGCGGTTATAGGCATCTTTATAATCCATCGTATTCATAAATTACCTCCTCGTTCCTCATTTATGATTTAATGGTATACCTTCCGCTTAGTCCTCTCAATAGCACCGTCTGTCGATTTGTCCATGTTCATTTATCATTAATGTCGGTTTGACACCTCAAACCTATCATCCATGTCACATCGCCTTTATATCTATCTATTTCTAGGCGCTTTTCTAACAGCATGCTTATGCTTGCTTCTCTTATTTTTCTTACGTATTGAATAGCCGAAGGTCCCCAATTTCTTGCCTAAACCATAGTACGTTCCGTGTGAATAGGCCAAAAGATTGGCCTGGTCCAGTCTGAATTTATCTGTCTCATCCATGTACTGACCATCTACATAGACCCCTTCCACCTTCGCAAGAAACATATCATGAGATCCTAACGCCTTCACTTCAACAACTCTGCACAGTATGTTAACAGGACTTTCTTTTATTAGAGGCGCACCGATTGGTGTTGCTTCGTAAGTAAAACCGACTTTTGCTGCCTTGTCTTCGTCCCTACCTGAGCGAACACCACAATAATCCGTCCCTTTGACCATAGCTTCAGTCGTCAGGTTAATGACAAATACACCACTGTCTTTAATCAAGTTATATGAATGTCTTCCCGGTCTGACCGATATATAAGTCATTGCTGGATTAGTACACACTGTACCTGTCCATGCAATCGTTAGACAATTGTATGTCTCCGGCGTCATACCGCAACTTACCAACACAGCTGGCAAGGGATATATCATATTTCCTGCTTTCCATTCTATCTTATCCATCACACACTCCTTTATGCTGGTTTATAATGGCTTATTCTCATCATCTTTAGAAACACTGTCAGTATACCACATATTGTCATATAAACAACCCTTCAGCATGTATCTTCACGCAACTGTATTTCATTATCATTTGACAATCCTTCTCAATCGTGGTAAGCTTATATCAATCGTACACGATACATGTACACTTTAGCCATGATGTACTTACTTATCTGTACTTGACAACCTCCTAGAAAAAAAAGAACTGACCTTAGCCATGGGGTCAGTTCTTCTTTTCTACTTTATAGAGTTATGCTAGATGCATTGTTTTTTTATACTATGATAAGAGCGTCATTCTATTAGTCCAAATATGACATACCGATATACTCCTGTAATGCACCTAATCTAGACACATCTGATGTTATGATCACTTTTAAAAAGTAATCACCTTTTTCTATTAAGCCTACAGACTGGGCAACAACACCTTCAATGGTATAGTCCATCACCAGACCTTGATTCTTATAAAATAATTGCCCCTTTCTTATGGTTAGATCCTCAACCTTCAAGCCCTCATATTGCTCAAGTGCCCGTTGTTCACCTAGCATCACTTCTTCTATGTCCCTTACTTTAGGGTAAACTATTAAAAGTAAACTGTCGGTAACCATGCCTTCATGGTCTTCAGACGCCTGAACCCCAATCAGTATTTCTCCTTCAATGACCTCACCTTCTGCAAGATAAGCTCCAACATCGCCAACTTGCCTCAGAGCATCCTCAGTCATAACCTCCCATGCTTTAGGTAAGCTGAATTCAATGTCCCAGTAAGGGCTGATATAACCCTCTTTGTCAACAAAACCCTCATAAGGTGAAGCATAAACACTATTATTCTCGACCTCTTCGGTTAAATCAGATATAACCTCAACTTCTTCTGTATTTTTTTCTTCAGTACCCATCGTACCCGGCTTTTCTACACCACAACCGGTCATCAGAACTAAAAGGAGAATCCAAACACACTTACTCATGAGCACCCACACCCACCGCAACTGCCACTGCAACCACCACAGCCTCCTGACGACGCTTCTTGGGGTGCCGGACCGTCTGTAATCATATCTTCCGGGTCGAATCCCACACCGATTAGATATTCATACACATCACCAACAAATCCTTCGCTTCCTACGACATATACATAAGGCACATAACCAGTGGCCAGCATAAGGTTTTGACACTCAAAATCCACCTGTCGATAGAAATCCTCTCTATGGTGTACATAATAGGACTTGAAGCTTGGGGTTGATACACTGATTGCGTTCAACTCTTCCTCGTACAAATAGTCACCACGATCAGCATTGATTTGAGCTAATCGCCAGATGCCTTCCTGATTATGCTCATAATCCTTAATCAAAGTTCTCATAGCTGCCAACCCAACACCATTAGATAAGAGTAATGCCGGTCGGTCTCCACGTTTAAGACCAAACCCTCCTGACGGCTCGGATATCTCTATCAGGTCTCCTGTCTTTAGGGCATTCAGCGCCGACTTGTAATCACTGCACGTCTCCCTGATCCTAGTTGTAAAACGTATCGTTGGTTCGCTTGGCAGGGTCACAAAGGACATCTTCTTCCCCACCAACTCGCCATCTATGGGCACATATAGTTTACTGCTTGCACCAGCAGTCCATGCCACCGGCTCTAGTGCCGTAAAATCCAAGCTATATGTTTCATCATTGTGCTCTATACGGTTGGTCATCTGTAATGTGTAGGTTCTATCCGAACCACATCCGCCACAGGCCATAACGCACCTCCTTATTGATAATCTGTATCAGTATCGAATTTTATCACAGGTGCGCTGAAATAGCAAGAAAAGAGGTTGCTTGGTTAATAAGATTCAACCGTGTAACTTTCTGCACCTGTAACATCAATGGTTGAACCACATCCAACAGACACCACCATCATCACGACCATCAGAATGCATATGAAGCTCTTTTTCATCTCTGTCACTTCCTTTCACATCATTAGACGAACAAAGGTTAAAAAAAGTTCATATTAGGTTTGTTTCATTCCGAAAGATATGATAAACTACGTGACAGGATTGGGATAAACATTCCAACCAATCATCCATTGATGAAATGAAAGGAATCCGCATGAAAAAACCATGCCTTACATATATAGTACTACTCACGCTCGTAATAGTCATCATGGCAAACATACCAGTCAATGCTCAAGGGCGTCCCTCTGTCATATCAGAAGGGGCTGTGCTTATGGATGCCGACACCGGTCAAATACTCTACAGCAAAAATGCAAATCGCACTTTAGCACCTGCAAGCATAACCAAACTCATGACAGCCCTACTGACATTGGAGCATCTATCTCCTGAAGACACCATCACCTTCTCAAGAAATGCTGTAATGAGCATCGAAAGCGGCAGTTCCCACATAGGCCTTCGGGAAGGTGAGACAATCACCGTCGAAGATGCTTTGCATGGTTTGCTCCTTGAATCTGCCAACGAAGTAGCCAACGGCCTTGCAGAAGCAGTTGGTGGCACGATTAATGATTTTGCTCAGATGATGAATGAAAGAACCATTGAATTAGGTGGTTTGAATACGAACTTCCTCAACCCTCATGGCCTATATGATGAACAGCACTACACAACAGCTTACGATATGGCATTAATTACGAAGGAACTGCTCACTCATGACTATTTTCTAGAAGTCATGTCCCATTATAAATGGCAGATTCAACCCACCAACAAAGTGGATGAAATTCGCTACCTGCATCAAGGGCACAAATTACTGAATCCGGAAAATGACAAAACGCTCTATCGAGATGATACCATTGCCGGCAAAACAGGGTACACAGTCAAATCTGGCCATACACTCGTGACCGTCTCAGAAATAGACGGTCGAAGGCTCATCGCTGTTTCCCTGAAAACGGATGCCAATCATCTCTACAGCGATACGAACACCATGCTTAACTATGGTTTTGATAATTTCAAAGATGCCGACGTCCAAGCAGACGCTCATGCTTTAACATTGTCCCTCAACACACTGGATCAGATTATCGGCCAGGCAGTGGTACAGCCTTCCGATGATCTTACCTTACTTATCCCAATAGACGCTAACCCAGAGGACATCGTTGCTTTAGAGTCTATTACAGCCCAACCTGGTATTGATGCCTCTGTAGGCGATATTGTCGGGACAATCGACTATACGCTCGACGGTCAGCTTCTGACTTCTGTTGATTTGATTATTACCCAGTTATCCTTAGAAAGCGAGTTAACACCTGATTCAGAACTTTCTTCAGAGGGTACAGATATATTAGAGCCTGATAACCAGAATAATTCATCCATAGCCATGACAATCCTCAAAGTCTTCTTGTGGTTATTAGTCGCAGCCGCTGTTATCATTGGTTTTTTATTCCTGTATCGCTTGGATCGGAAGAAACGCATGTCCTACAGACAATACAAAGCTATGCGAGATGCAAAGAAGGACAGACGTCATCCATAAAAGGATCGTGTCTGCCCTTCTTTTTTCATCTTATAATAAGAACTTCATACTATAAGTCACCTAAGCAGAAGCGTTGGCTTCCTTAAGCCACTCATACGCTTCGTTAATCTCTGAAATCCTTTGATTCGCATAAGCCATATAGCCTTCTGGCATACCTTCCTGAGCCATTTTGTCAGGATGATGTTCTTTAGCCAGTTTCCTATAAGCCTTCTTGATGGTAACCATATCCGCATCCATTGATACGCCCAGCACATCCGTGTATTTTTTCTTTAGGGCTGAAGTATTCATGGTAGCCTGCCCGTAACCATTGTATTGATATTGATAAGACCGTTGCTGCTGACCTGAAAAGCCACCAAAGCCTTGCTGATAAGCGCCTCTTCCTGTTCCTGCATAATGATTCTTAATACTTTGGTACTCGTATTCATGAAGGCCCATGGTGGTTAAAATAGGCCTTAGAACCTTTTCTTCTGCCGCTGATATTGTACCTTCATGGTAAGTCATGCCCACAAAGAGATAGCTTACGGCCATCGCTACATTGTATCGTCTATACTGACCTAACAATTCAGCAAATAAAGAATAGTCCTCTGGATGTTCCTTACCGTAGTTAAATGCCAAAGCATAGCCATTCAACTCAGATGCTGACAACCTGAATTGTCTCTGTATAAAGTTGCGAATCAATGTGACCTCTTCTTTGCTGACGCGCCCGTCAGCTTTTGCGATCATTGCTGACAAAGCCATGATTGAGGCAATGATCGGATCTTTACCTGTAAATGCGGGATGATTCCTGATACGTTTATCCAACTTCGGTGTCTTAGCCGGTATGAAGTAGATGCCAAGAACCAGTATTGGTATAAAAAATGCAGCAATCCCCCAAAGCAAACCGTTTCTCCCCTTAGCACTCATTGTCGTACCAACAACCAGCGCTATCATGATTCGAAAGAAGAAACTCACCAGATTCATGCCTAATGATGCAATTCCCATTAATATCTGTGCCATATTTATTCACACACCTTTATATCGTCATTGTAAAACTCAATCTCATCATCTATGATGGATTATAATAGTATGGATTATACTGGAACAATATGGCAATGTCATAAAGAATTTATTAAAACTATATAAAAGCGAAGGGAAACATTTTTGATGTTTCCCTTCTCCATCTATATTTCCTTGAAATAATCTTCAGTAATTGTATACCTGAATCGCCAGAATTTCCATCCTTGATACCCAAGAATCAGTGGGACAAAGACGGCTGCAACCCATGTCATGATGGTTAAGGTCATCTTGCTTGCCATTCCGTCATAAACGGTTATGCCTGGCGCCATGTATGGAAATATCCCCGTATAGCCTGTCACTAAAAAGAAAACCATCAGTAGGGTATTCGTTATGAAGGCTTGACGGTAACGCTTTTTCCTAAGGGCAATAATTGTCAGAATTGGCATCACCATTGTCAATATTGGTAAAACCCATAATACCGGCAAACTTCTATAGTTAGTCGCAAATAATTGTGTATCCCAATTGTAACCCATCATTAGGATTGGTGTTACCAATGCCGATAGGATAGCACTTGGAAGCACTTGTTTCTTAACGCGTTCGATTACGTCTCCTTTAGCCTTTAGATTTGCCCATAGAATACCACTGGTTCTATATGTGGCAATGAACAGCAAACCACCTAAAATCCCCATCATGGACAGCAGACCAAAAAAGTCATTGGTAGATGCCGGCAAGGTATTGGCTTTTAAAAACAGATTAGAAAACCGAACGCCTAGCAGTAGTGCCACGCCATAACTTGAAATAACCCAAGCAATGCTCATGCCCTTTTGCCAAGCTTTACCATCATCCTTGTAGACCAACTCCATAGCAACCCCTCTTGTAATAAACATAACGAGAAGTAAATACAGCGCTATATAAAGATTCGAAAACATATCTGCGTAGACAAGTGGAAAAGCTGCAAAAGTCGCACCTCCGGCTGTAATGAACCACACTTCTGTTCCATCCCAATAAGGACCAACTGTGTATTGGAGCACACGACCTTCCTTTTCACTTTTCTTTGCCATGAAAATCATGCCAATACCACTGGTAAAACTTTCCTGAACAATAAAGCCAACCCACAAAACTACGAGCAATATATACCAAACCACACCTAGTGCTTCATGCATCATTCTTACCCCCTATTCTTGAATGGATTGTCAAGAGGCCCCTTCTTGATGAACTTTACAAGCATATAGAATTCAACAATAAAAAGCACTGAATAGAAAATGAACAAGGTCACAATTGAAAATGCTACTTGAGCCGAAGGAACATTTTTTGATACGGCATCTTTTGTCAGCATTAACCCATTAACAATCCATGGTTGTCTTCCTACTTCGGCAACAATCCATCCCAAGGTAATTGCAATCCAAGGGGTTGGTATCAACCAAAGGAACGCTTTATTAATCCACGGATTCTCCATGTACTTATTCTTCCAGAAAAGAAATAATCCTAAAACAGCCAAAAGAATAAACATCATACCAAGGCCCACCATAATCCTAAATGAATAATGGGTCATTGGAAGAATATCCACAAAATCCTCATACATCTGATCGGTCCAGTCTGCTGTTGCATCCTCTATGCCAACAATAGTACCTTTTGGGTTGTTGGTGTACATAATACTTCCTACGAACGGAATTGGTAATGCATTGATACTGCTTTCCTTATCCTTTCCGGGGATTTGTATCAAATACATTGGCACTGTGTTTTCCGTCTCCCAAACCACTTCGAAGATTGCTGCTTTGGCAGGCTGAACATCCGCTACCAATTGGGCATAGAAGTGGCCAATCATCGGCTGCATCATGGATGTAATGAGTAAGACAATCAAACCTATTTTCACAGAATGCTTGTAAAAGGTCATATGTTGTTTTTTCAGAATATGATAACCACTGACGCCTAGAACAAAAAAAGCGCCTAGAAGATATGCCGATGTCATTGTATGAATCAGCATATAGATAGCATATGGGTTCAAGGCAAGGGCAATGAAATCCGTCAATACTACTTTAGATCCATCTGCTGCCAGTTCATATCCCACCGGATTCTGCATGAAACCGTTGGCGGTAATTATCCATATAGCTGATATATGTGTGCCTATTAAGATCATCCAAACTGTCACAACCCTAAGTCTGGCAGAAATCTTGTGACGGTAGAATATCCATATACCGGCGAAGGTACTTTCCAGGAAAAATGCCATAAGAGCTTCAAAGGCAAGCGGTGAGCCGAATATATCCCCCATGAACTTGGAGTATTCAGCCCAGTTAGTGCCAAATTGAATCTCCATAGTGATACCTGTGACGATTCCTACAATGAAGTTAATCGAAAACAGGTTCCCCCAGAAATTTGCCTGCTTCTTATACAGTTCATTACCGGTTCGGGCAAACATCATCTCAAAAATAACTGTAATTAAAATGAGGCCTATAGACAGTGGTACCATGATGAAGTGAAACCCTACAGTGAAAGCAAACTGAATCCTACTAAGCGTTACAGCTAATGCATCCATATATTTCTCCTTCTTACCCCTTTACTCTGTTATGATCCATCATAAATTGCACAATGGATCATAATAGGTGACGATGATTATGATATGTCACTGCTGAAATGTCTCAATAACATATCATATCCATTATACGCCACATCTATATGACATTCAATGTTTCAGGATAACTATTGTCACTTAATGCCAATGATTCCTTCTATCTCACTCATGTGCTCGATGACATAATCTGGCTTAATAGCACTTTCATTGGTAGTCTTATGGTGATTATACCAGCATGTGCTAATGCCATAATTAATACCACCTTGAATGTCAGAAGCTAAACCATCACCGACGATCATCGTTTTGGATTTGTCAAAGCCGCCCATGGCTTCTTCAACAAATCCAAAAAACTTCACATCCGGCTTTGCAAAACCAGTGATATCCGAGATATAAATATCTTCAAAATAATCATCCAATCCTGTTACTGCCAACTTAATCTTTTGAGCCATCTCAGCTCCGTTAGTTACTAAAGCAACACGGACTCCGGCTTCTTTAAGCACCTCTAAGGTCTCAACAATACCGTCGTTCTTCTTTGCGTGGCGGCCCATGGCAATAAGGTAATCATGATTGAGCTGAGAGGCGTCACCAAAGGTACCAGTTTGGACAAAGAACAAATCGAATCTTAGGGAAAGAATTTCTTTCTTAGTATAGATCCCTTTCTCCATATTATTCCATAGCTCTCTGTTGATCATCCGGTATGCCTGGAACATATCCTCAGTCAGCTCAATACCATGCTTGGCTGTCGCTTCTTCAAGGGCTTTGAATTCATTACCGCTAAAGTCGATCAAAGTGTCATCCAGGTCAAACAAAATTGTGTCAAATCTCATGTCTACTCCTCGTTATAGAAGGTACGTTATACCATAGACGCAACCTTCCCTTTCTGTGATTCGCTAAATATTCGCTGCATCTTATTCAGGTAAGAAACCACTTCCTCAGAAACGACATCTATATCGCCAAGAAGCTCTTCTGCTTTTCCTTTGTCGCCTCTGTTGTATGCTTCAATTGCTGCTTTGGCATATTCATGTAACTTACCATGCGGTCCATTCATGCTCTTTGCCAGTGATATCAATTCACTATTAGTCATGTCAGTGTTATCAAGCCACTTACCAAGCCTGCATGAATGGTGGTTACCCACTTCGTCCGCTGACAGTACTTCATAACCAAGAATCATGTTGTAAACACGCCAACGCCATATAAGGTGGTCACTGACACAGATCTCCAACTGGGTCGCCATATCCATCACTACCCCTGACTGAATCAATTCCAAGCGCATCTGGTTGACAAGCTTAGAGATGTCATTAAATGACGCCCCTGTTCTGTTTGTCCCTTGGCTGATCACCTGAGCTTTTTCATTGACTACCACAATTGCGCTGGTCATTTCCTGTGAAGCCGCTGTCTGTTCTTCAATATTGGCACTAATATCCATGAAATTGTTGTGAATATTCTCAAGACTGGTTCGCATGCCGTCCATGCCTTCAACTGCAGCTGTCATCTCATTCTTACCTTCCTCGAAGGCCTGGGAGGAAGTTTCAAGGGCTGAATCAGCATTCTCTATCTCACCATTAAGTGTACCAACAACTTCAGTGATAAAATCAACTTGCTCTTTAGTATTATCTGCCAATTTCTTAATTTCATCTGCCACTACCGCAAAACCTTTGCCGTGTTCGCCAGCTCTCGCAGCTTCTATGGATGCATTTAATGCAAGCAGATTGGTCTGATTGGCCACGCCTTTAATGATGTTGACCATATCCTTGATACGTTCTGCTTCCTGATTCACTTTAACCATGGTCGCTTGTACCGCCTTAGAAGCTTCAATGGTCGCCTCCATCTTATGATATGCTGTATCTATACGGTCAATGGCCACACTAGCGGCCTGAATTGACTGGTCCGCATCCGTATTCGAGGTCTGGACGAAATCCGAGATGTCTTCAATGGTCGCTGTCATCTCCTGACTGCTGGCTGCAATCCCATGGACCATCTCTGTCTGTTTCTCAACATCCATCAATGTATCCTTAATGTAGTTCATCTCAGTAATGAACTGGAGCAGACTGTTGATCTGCTTTAACGTCCCTAAGTGAACAGCGTTCATCTCATCGCAGTCTGCGTCCTTGTCGTTAACCCTTATTGGTTGCTGTTCTTGTTGTTGTACTGGAACCTGATTAGATCTGTTATCTCTCGACTCTTCCTTCGGTTTAAAGAAAAACATATGGACCTCCTTTAGTGGTTCCCTCTCCCACAAGTCCTATTTTAACATTTATACATACGAATTCCAATAGGGTTACTGTAGTAAAACCGCCCAGTTTATTGCTTTATATGGTATGTCACAATTCAATGTTGTTAAAAGGGATACCGCTTCTTGACATCCACTCAATCTCCCTTCGATGACAGGTAAAAATCAAAATCTGACGCTGGCTTTCTAAAAGCATGTTCAATACATTGGCCACACGCACATCATCGTATTGAACAAAAGCGTCATCCAAAATCAGCGGCAAACGCTTTCCATTTGCCAGAAGCTCAGCCATACCTATTCTCAGTCCAAAATAGAGCATATCCAATGTACCCGCACTCAGACTTTTTGCCGTAACCGTCCTCTTGTTGCTTTCATCCCAGACCATCAAATTCAACTGATCATCTACCTGTATTTCATCATAACGGCCGTCAGACATCGCCTTGACCACCGAAGAGATTCCCTTATTGACCGTCGGTGTCAGTGCCTTTTGCTTATCTGCAACAATCCCTTCTATCGTACTTTTCATCAGCCCAGTCACAGCCAAGGATTCTTCATAATCCTCTAATTGTCGTTTATGCTTTTCAATACACTCGTCAATCTCTGCCAACCCTCTAATTCTTTGTCCAAGAGTCGTTTGTTTTGTAACAGAATTACTAATGGCCACTGACACGTCATTCATTTCACCTTCAAGTTCTTCCAACCGTTGGGCAATGGAACCTTCTTGAGACAAATCAACAAACGCTTCTCCCTTTGCTCCTGCCAAACTGATTTCTTTCAAGTCCCTGCCTACTGACATCGTATCGAGACTTGCGGACAATTCCTGATACTCCGCTTCGGCCTTTTCATAGGCCATATGCCCTTTCAAACCTTTCGAAACATCTTCTATGGCATCAAAGGACCAGAGCTTTAGAGTGGCAATCAAGTCATGCTGAATGCCTTTCTGCTCGTCTTTCAGCGAAGATATCTCCTCCATCAACTGTTCCCTGTCAGATACAAGCTCTTCAAGGAGCACATCCTGCTTACGCTTTTCTTTTTCCAGTTCAGGGTTATATGCACCAGAAGCTCGCATTTCATCCCTCACCTTCTGAAGCTCATAGTAATTGTCCACATGATACTTAGACAAGGTTGCTTTCAGATTCTTATTCTTATCGTCAATATGGCTATCCATGGCTAATATTTCCGATTCCAAGGCGTTCCTTTGGCGCATGTAATCCTCATAGGCAATCCTTTTCTGATTTTGAACAACTGAGAAAATCAGACCACCAACCACCGATGCCGCAACACCAAATAAACCTATTGAGTTAACAGTCAAAGCGACGATGCCACCTAGAACAGAAACGACAACAGCTGGAACAATGCCTATGTATAAACGCAGAGGCGGCAGCGCCACCGCCAACAAATCCTTCTGACGCCTTACGTTCTGTTGGTTGGTCTCTAAAGCTCTTAGATCGGCTAATTGTTCATCAAACTCGTAGACCGCTTTGTTCAGATCATCATATTGAGAAGTCTTGGATTCATCAACGCCCTCGTTAATAGTGGACGTCATACCCTCCAATTGTTTTTGATATGTATCAAAAAGGATTTCCTTTTCATTGATAGCAGCATTAATCGCCGCTATTTTTTGCTCTGTGTTCTTGATAACATCCGCAACATCGACTGTAAATGCCTTGTACCTCTCGTTATCCGTCATTATGGATCTGGCACTTGCCATCTTGCCTTTTATATCATTAATCTTACCAAATAGTGCCCTATTCTTTTGCTCCTTGATTTTTTCAAGCAAATCCTTGCATTTGACGATTTCATCAGAAAGCCGCTCCTGCTTTTCCTTCAATGCCTGTTCATTGATTTTTTCTTTCCCTATGGCATCATGAATAATCTGAGATTCTTTTCTCTCGTCACTAAGGGCTTTTATTTTTTCATGGGACTTATAATAATCGCTGGTCGTTTTCCTAAGCGAACCGATATTTTTTTCTATTGCTTCGATGCGGTCAAGGACTTTATCAATGGCAATATAAGGTTGATCCGATGATGACATATGCGCTAAAGCATTACGAATCTGATCAATCATAACGTCATCTGTCAAGCTCCCCATCTGGGTGATACTAACGGTATTTCTGTAGGTACTCTTATTAAACCCGAAATGATATAATCCCGGCTCCACTTGCCTAATGACGTTGTTGTAATCATATCTACCTGAGATGTCCATACCGTTACGATCATCGTAAACAGCTAACGATTCATTTCCCTTTGTTAATTGACGTTCAATCCTGACTCTATGACCCCCATCCTCCAAAACCAGTGCGCCACCGTAGCCACCACCACTCCAAGGATTATACAATTCATGTACCGACTCATATTGACGATTCTTGGTATATGGTTTGTACTGTCCATAAAACATGGCTTCCATGAACTGGTGTACACTTGACTTCCCCGCTTCATTAGGTCCATATATGATGTTAATGCCGTCTTCCAAATGAATCACTTTATCGGTGATCTTTCCAAAAGCATTGATCGCAATTTTTTTCACTTTCATAAGTTCACCTGTTCTTCCAGCATGATCCTAAGCCCCTTATAAAGGGCTTTGTTAACAACAGGATCCTCCAAATCACGTGCTTCAAAAGCCTCTATATACTGACTGATGATGCTACCCTTATATTCCCTTTTTAGCTGTTCCAAATCCAAATCCACTTCAGTTCCATCCAAGGCAGTTGTAAAATAACTATGTTGATTCAGGCGTTTTTCCAGTTCTTCCATATCCATGTGAACCAAAGGATCCACCACACCTTTCAAAGTGATTTTGAAGAAGTCCTCCTGAGGATGTCGATTCACCACGTTTTGAGCTTTTTGACAAATTTGTTCAAAACTCATATCCGGTGTAACATTCACATCCAGTTGATGAAATGAACGCTTTGAAAACGGAACAAAATCCGTTACAACCTTGCTACCCTCAATCTCACCTCTAATGAAACCATGCTGGCCATCCTCAGAAAAATCAAGGGGCTCTAATGACCCCGCATAGGCGATGGTCGGTGTCAGAAATGAATGTTTGTGAACATGGCCCATTGCGATATAATCCACCGCTTGAGCCTTAAGTTGGTCTTGGTCCAAGTATTGGTATCCATTATCCTGAAAGGCGTCCCCATGAAGCATCAATATATTGCTATACGACGAATTAGGTTCGATCATACCGGTTAGGTCCAAAGGTGGTAGATGCTTCCTATTCCATGCAAATCCCCATACTTCAACCCCTATAGATTCAAAACTAACACTCTCCATTGAATTACCAAAAAGCGTTACAGACTCCGCCCATTCAATCAATCTGTACGGACTGTTACTATCAATGATCGGGTCATGATTCCCTGCAGCAATAACCACCTTGGTATGACTTAGTTCACCGAAGGCGCCGTTAATATCCTTCAATTCACTTAAAGTAACATAATTCTCTTCATAAAAATCCCCGGCGATCAGCAGTAAATCGATTCGTTCTTCTTCACAATAGTCAATCACACGCAGCAAAGTATCTTTAACTTCCTTACGCCTTTCTTGCCCTTTCTTAGCTCCAAAAGCAGCGCTGGAGAAGGCCGTTCCCACATGTACATCAGCAATATGAACAAAGGTCATATATATGCCTCCTTCTTAACAAAAGAGGCTGTCCCATTTACGGAACAGCCGTCTGTCTCAATCTTTATTCTTCGACACCGCAAAACAACGACCTATCCCATTAATTGCCAAAAGTCAGCCCCATTGCTCTACTTGTCAGAAGTACTTCATTGTCCATCTCAACCAGCTTTAATTTGTGTGCCATATGCTCAAGAGGTGTCGCCTGAAGACGGTTATTGACAATGGATACCGTATTACCAAAGCGCTCTTCCTTGATAAGTTTCGCTGCATACGCACCAAATTTAGTTGCCAATATCCGATCATAAGGTGATGGGGAACCACCACGTTGCTGATGTCCCGGTACCGTAACCCTTGTCTCCATACCCATCTCTGTAGCGATGACATCTGCCAACCTATAAGACACCGTTTGGTAAGGCATGGCAGCCCTATGGGCTTTGAATTCCTTCTTGGACATCTCTGACTCATCCTTGGTCAAAGCGCCTTCTGCCACTGCAATAATGGAGAAATCCTTCCCTTTGCTTCGTCGTTCTTCCAAAGCCTCAAAGACTTTTTCTCTGGTATAAGGAATCTCAGGAATCAAGACAACATCAGCACCTCCTGCCAAACCGGCATAAAGGGTAAGCCATCCTGCTTTATGTCCCATAAGCTCAATCACCATGACACGGTCATGAGAATCTGCTGTGGTATGTATTCTATCGATGACCTCAGTGGCAATATCCACTGCACTGTGGAATCCAAAGGTCGTGTCAGTGCCATAGATATCATTATCTATAGTTTTAGGAAGGCCTATGACATTAAGCCCCTCTTCCCTTAGTAAGTTAGCGTTCTTGTGGGTACCATTGCCACCCAAGGTCACCAGACAGTCCAGATTCAGGGCATCATAGTTCTTCACCATATTGGCCACTTTATCCACACCATCTTCTTCTATTTTCCTCATTCTTTTATATGGGGTTCTATGGCTTCCAAGCATCGTACCGCCCAAAGTCAGGATCCCCGAAAAATCCCTTGGCATCAAATCTTTTGATCTGCCGTCAATCAACCCTTGATATCCATCAAGAATACCGATGAATTCACAGTCGAAAAGTTCATAGGAAGCTTTCGCTACCCCTCTGATAGCAGCATTCAGTCCCGGACAGTCACCACCGCTTGTCAGTATACCGATTCTTTTTTTCATGGATATCTCCTTTCAGTCTTTCCTAATAAGCCTACTTTTCCCACATCTGAGTATGGGTCTTTTATATTTTAACATAGACGTTAAAGCCATGGCAATCCATCCTGTCAATAACAGGCAAAGACAATTCCCCAGATTCAAATCACTCAGCAGGACAAGTAAATCTATAATACTATTATTTTTTATATTTTTATAGGCCATGAGAACTAATTGCCACTTGATTTTCTATGGAATTAGAGTAAAATAGAGTATGTAGCAAGGAAAATACATGTAGTCATTGTGTCCTTTGTGTGACACATGGACCACCACAAACAGAAAGTCGGGTGACATTATGGCGAACATAGAATTGTTCAAGCAATATGTTGTCGATAAGACAACGCCAATCCCCCTCTACTTCCAGTTTAAGAATATTCTGCTGAATATGATGAAAAACGGTGAACTTCAACCTGGGGACATGATCCCTACAGAGTTCGAGCTTTGTGATATCTATGGTATCAGCCGTACCACCATTCGACAGGCCTTAACAGAACTGGTCAATGAGAATAAGTTCCACAGAGTCAAAGGCAGGGGCACCTTTGTCGCTCAAAACAAGATCAATCAGGATTTCATTCGTAAAATCGAAAGCTACAACGCTGAGATGACACGTAAGGGATACACACCTGACAGTAAAGTCCTTGACTTAAAGGTTATTCCATCCAACACTGAGGTATCGGCAGCCCTTAGGATTTCTGCCAACACAGACGTGATTCGTTTGAAACGACTTCGTTACGCTGACGGACAGCCAATCGTCATTACAACCACTTATTTACCTTACTCCTTCTGCAAGCACATCCTGGATTATGATATGGGTGAAGAATCCCTGTATAAGATCCTTTCTCAGAATGTGAACACGAAAATATTCCGTGTTATCAGAAATATCGAGGCTGTCATACCAACGAAAGAGGATTGCGAATTGCTTAACATTACAAAGACAACAGCAATTCAACTCTTCCATTACACAGGTTACAATAAGTTCGATACACCTGTTGAATACACAATCTCCAGATATCGAGGTGATAAGAACATCTTCACCATCGAACAATTCCATGAGTAGGACTAATGTTGAAAGGACCTAACAGCCAATACTGTCAGGTCCTTTTTCATTGTCTGTTTATTGAACTTATTTTATAGTCTATGGCCGTTATTCAACCTGATATTGAGCGATTCCTATTGTGCCGGAGGGTCTTGCAGCATCAAAAGGGCAGGTATATCGGACCAGTTTCTCTTGGCTTTGACTTTGGTATAAAGATCCGTCAGATAAGAACCGTAGACGGTATTCTGTATCTTATATACATACTCATCACCATTTGAAAGTTTAAAAGCAATATACTTTTTACCATCATAAGAACTGTAAACAATGGTGGTATCGCTTATGCTGGTGATTTTCTTCTTGCCATACAGCTGTTCCAGAATATAATCATGAATATCCGAGCCGATACGTTTGAAAGTCATGTTCTCTATTGCCCTTGTGCCTGTCGCAACATTAAACTCAGGATATTCTGCTATAAGGCTTGCAATGGACGTCACTTGAGCATCCAACACCTGAAGACCATCCTCGTGTTTCACCATTGCCATGCCATAGATTTCCTGTGGCAATGTCACTGGTGACATAACCGCGAACACCGACTCACCATCCGTCTTCATATATCTTACAAACATACCCTCTGTTGACAAATACTCAGCGCCAGCTGCAACCACATCATTCCAAAGATTCAAATCATTGACAAAATACGGTTCTGTATAGGAGCCAGCACCTTGGTATTGCCTATAATCCTCTTCACTCACCAGTGCATAACCATCAATGCCGCGAATATAATAGGTATCACCGTCCATTTGATAAGCCACTTTGAATGCTTCATCATAGACAAAAGACATCCTGTCAAGGACCTCTTCTTCTATTGTCAATTCATACGTCTCTGCCAATTCAGTGATGGTCATCGTGGTCATTGTATCAAGATCAAAAGGTTTGCCTTGGTTGAAGGCTAATATGCGCTCTCCAAAGTGTTGGTCAAGGGCTTCAAAGATCTTCTTCACATCATCATCGATGGCCTGTCCCATAAAGGATAGTTTTTCAACCCTGACCCGATCCTCATCCAACTCAAGCCCGTAGCTCTCAAGGGCCACCTTCAGATCGTCCAATGGATAATTCTCCGTCATCATCAATATGTCATATAAGATGTCTTGATCCTTTACCATGTCGTTCACTATAAGACGAACTTGTGTGCTCGACAGTCTCGACGATGATTCAACCAGCTTAAGAACCAATTGGGTTCCATCGTCTTCAAACTCAGAGTAATACGTCAACATTTGTTCTGAAATGTGACTCGTCATGTCAGACACAAGGTCCTTCAGTCTTTGTTCACCAACTTTCAAAGTCAAAACCGGAAGTCCATCAACCGTCTGCAATGAGGTTAGGGTCATATCTGACAATGCTTTGAAGTCGTTAAGATTTACAGTCTGCTGGGCATTACCAAGATGCGTCAGTCCTTTAATTACGCGTCCCATGATATCTGAAGTGTCATCTGTTCCAGCTTTGGTGTACTTAAGTCTAACGATGTTCCCTTCCTGTTCAAAGGCAATCTTCATGGACAGGGGTAAATAGAATCCCATATAAGTCAAATTCATCTTGACCCTTGAAACCGAAGCATCATAGACAAGACTGTCCAACTGAACAGACTGCCCCTCTATAACATTGGATACATAATCCATCGCCAATTGTCCAATGACTTCTTCCGGTACAGTAACGACAAAACCTTCTTCTTCATAAACCAATGTATCCCTAACCTCAGTCATATAATCACTGACCGACTGTTTGTCCTGAACAATATCGAAGGTCTTAAGTTGGAGAAACGTCACAAGACTCCCTAAAATCATAAGCACAACAACAAAAGCAATCAGCGCTACCTTAAAAGGTCCCTTTGACCACCACTTTCCTTGTGCCAATATCTCATCAATCTTGCTCTGTTTCTCATCACTCATATTAGATCTCCAGATTATTCACTGTTCTTGGGAAGGAAACCACGTCTCGTATATTGGTCATTCCCGTCATGTACATAATCATTCTTTCAAAGCCAAGCCCAAACCCAGCGTGTTTAGTGCCACCATATTTTCTAAGGTCAAGATACCACCAGTAATCCTCTTGGTCAAGTCCCATCTCATCCATTCTCAGAAGAAGTTTATCAAGGTCGTCTTCACGTTGACTGCCGCCAATAATCTCCCCTACGCCTGGTACCAAAAGATCCATCGCTGCAACAGTCTTATTGTCATCATTCATCTTCATGTAGAAGGCTTTAATATCCTTCGGATAATCTGTAACGAATACCGGACGTTTGTAGACCTCTTCTGTCAAATAACGCTCATGTTCTGTCTGGAGGTCACAGCCCCATGATACAGGATATTCGAACTCTTTACCACTTTTTTGGAGAATATCTATCGCTTCCGTATAGCTGACTTTTGCAAATTCATTGCTAAGCACATTATCAAGGCGCTCAAAAAGATCTTTATCGATGAACTGGTTGAAAAATGCCATCTCTTCTGGTGCATGCTCTCTTACATAACGAATAATGTATTTGATCATCTCCTCGGCAATACCCATATCGTCTTGAAGGTCAGCAAAAGCCATCTCCGGTTCAATCATCCAAAACTCTGCAGCATGTCGTGGTGTATTGGAATTCTCAGCTCTAAAGGTCGGACCGAAAGTATATACATTTCTAAAGGCCATTGCATAAGTTTCTACATTCAATTGACCGCTGACTGTCAGACTGGCTTCTTTACTGAAGAAATCCTCTTCAAAATCAATATGCCCCTCTTCGGTCATAGGTGGATTCATAGGTGGCAATGTTGACACACGGAACATCTCTCCAGCCCCTTCACAATCGGAACCAGTGATGATTGGTGTGTGAACATAGACAAAACCTTTCTCAACAAAGAACTGATGAATAGCAAAAGCCGTAAGTGAGCGCACTCTAAATACTGCTGCAAAAGTATTTGTTCTCGGTCTTAAGTGTGCGATAGTTCTAAGAAATTCAAAACCATGACGTTTCTTCTGCAATGGGTAGTCACTATCAGAAGCCCCTTCTATCTCAATATGGTTAGCTTGAATCTCAAAAGTCTGTTTAGCCTCAGGCGTTTCCACTAATATCCCTTTGACAATGACCGCTGCACCTACATTTGTCTTTGATAATTCTTTATAATCTTCAATGTCCGAATTCATGACCACCTGTATGTTACTGAAACATGTGCCGTCATTGATCACCATAAAACCAAAAGCATTAGAAGCTCTTACGCTTCTTACCCATCCTGCAATGGTAATCTCTTTATTGTAATATGTCTCTGGTGTTTGAAATATTGATTTAACCTCTGTGTATTTCATCCGTCCACTCCTTTTCGAATTCATTTACTTGATGATTCGCTGACGCATCCGTCAACTGAAACAACTTTTTTATGAGGAAATTATATCATAAATAACGCTGTAAAACAGTAAATATATTGAACATAAAAATTAATTGTACGTTGTTGCTTACTTATTTTTTATGTTATAATATTTTTAATGTAACGGCTGATCGACAGTTATAAGGTCAGTTTTGTTGAATGAAGGAGAATTTTTATGGATCCACGTATTGAAAAACTTGCTCATAATTTGGTTAACTACTCTTGTCGTGTTCAACCCGGCGAGAAGGTCATGATAGAATATGGCGGTGATGAGCCTGCCATACTGGCTAAGGCCCTTGTTCGCGCGGTCATTTCAGCAGGCGGTTTCCCTTATGTCAACCACAAGAACATGCAACTGATCAGAGAACAATTGATGGGTATGACAGAAGATTCCATTAAAGTCTGGCAGTCTTGGGAAAAAGTCCGCATGGAACAAATGGATTGCTATATCGGTTTCAGTGGTGGCAGCAACGCCAACGAATTAAGTGATGTTCCATCAGAGAAGATGAACCTATACCAAACCCACATCTTCAGGGAAGTCCACGGCAAAATCCGTGTTAACAACACTAAATGGGTGGTTCTTAGATTCCCAAGCCCTGGCATGGCACAGATGGCCAACACCAGTACAGAAGCTTTTGAGACTTTCTATTACAATGTCTGTAACTTAGATTACAGCAAGATGAGCAATGCGATGGATGCCCTTGTTGAACTAATGGAACAGACTGACAAGGTGCGCATCACCGGCCCAGGTACAGACCTTAGCTTCTCCATTAAAGACCTACCAGCCATCAAATGTGCCGGTGAAGTCAACATACCTGACGGAGAAGTTTTTACTGCCCCTATAAAAGATTCTGTCAATGGTACCCTCACCTATAACGCTCCTGCAGTCTATCAAGGCTTCACCTATGAGAACATCTCTCTTACTTTTGAAAACGGCAAGATTATCAAAGCGGTTGCCAATGACACAGACAAAATCAACGAGGTCTTTGACACCGATGAAGGCGCTAGATTCATTGGCGAATTCGCTATCGGTGTCAACCCATACATCACAGAACCAATGAAAGATACCTTATTCGACGAAAAAATCGCCGGAAGCTTCCACTTCACCCCTGGCAATGCCTATGAGGACTGTAATAACGGCAACAAATCCGCTGTCCATTGGGACCTCGTCTGTATCCAACGTCCAGAATACGGTGGCGGTGAAATGTACTTCGATGATGTCCTAGTAAGAAAAGACGGTCTTTTCGTCCTAGACCAACTTAAAGGATTGAATCCAGAGAATTTGAAGTAACAATTGTAGGTAAATTCGCTTTTATAGTTATTCATACTCACAATTTAAAAATGAAACGCTCCTAAGTTCTATGTTCTTTCAGTATGTTTTGAATCGGTTGATAGGGTGCCTATAAGACCCTATTAAACAAGAATATAATACACTCTTCATAAGAACCGGCACCGAGCAGTTTCAGGTGTCGGTTCTTCGTCTAGATACGAGTTTGATTGCGAAGCAAGCATGTCCGAGGCTTCTGACGAAGAACCGACATCTGAAACTGCGACCTACCACTGCGACCCGCCACTACAAGTTACCGCAACACCTACCTCATATCATTGACACAATATGCTATAATGCAATATGTGACAAACCCACACGACCCCTACCGGTCATTGCAACCGGTATTATGCGAGGTAAAAATGAGCGATTATAAATTAACAGAATACAGCCATGGGGCTGGTTGCGGCTGCAAGATATCTCCAGCCGTGTTAGATGAAATATTAAAAAGCAACATCACAACTTCTGCCTTTCCTCAGTTATTGGTTGGTAACAGCACTAAAGATGATGCCGCCGCTTTTGACCTTGGCAATGGTACATCCGTCCTTAGCACAACCGATTTCTTTATGCCCATTACCGACGATCCATTTACTTTTGGTCGAATTGCCGCTACCAATGCCATCAGCGATATCTATGCTATGGGCGGTAAACCGTTAATGGCAATCTCCATACTTGGCTGGCCAATAGATAAGCTGCCGGCTGAAGTTGCATCCGCAGTTGTTGATGGCGGGCGCTCAGTCTGCGAGGAAGCTGGTATTCCCCTTGCTGGTGGTCACTCTATCGACTCACCTGAACCGATATTCGGTCTTGCTGTCACCGGCATCGTCGATAACGACAGACTCAAACAAAACAACCTGGCTGAAGCGGATTGTGAAATCTATCTGACCAAGCCACTTGGTATCGGTATTCTAACTACCGCTCAAAAGCGTAAGAAAATTGAAGAAGGACATATTGAACCAGCTATAGAAGCCATGGCAACATTGAATAAAATCGGCGGTGAAATCTCAGCCCTTGAAGATGTTGTGGCACTAACGGATGTTACAGGTTTTGGATTAATGGGTCACTTGACTGAAATCTGTGAAGGTTCTGACATCTCTGCGGTTATTCATTTTGAAGATATACCCTTGTTGCCGAACACTGTTAAGTATATGGAGATGGGTTGTATACCCGGTGGCACGAGAAAGAACTTCCAAAGTTATGGTCACAAGCTGGCACCGATGCCTGAATCAAAACAACATATTGTCTGCGATGCTCAGACTTCTGGTGGTCTACTTTGTATTGTCCGCAAAAGCGGTGTCGATGCTTTTAAAGAAATCACAACAGAGGCTGGACTTGATTTGAAACCAATTGGCTATACAACTGCCAAAGACACCTATTATGTCACTGTAAAATAACATAGGTGATCTACCATCACCTTCGAAAGAGGCTTCTATGAAACTGACAAAGGACTATCAGAACATTATCCTGAATCATACACCCCTTCTAGATGTCAGAGCACCGATTGAATTTAACAAAGGTGCTTTTCCTGGCGCTGTGAATCAACCTATTCTCACAGATGAGGAAAGGCATATCATCGGCATAAAATACAAAGAAGCCGGTAATGCTGAAGCGACTGCCTTAGGGTACGAAATGGTTTCCGGCGAAAAAAAAGAAGAACGGGTTCAGGGTTGGGTGAATTTTTTCAAAGAAAACCCAGAGGGTTATCTCTACTGCTTCAGAGGCGGCTCAAGGTCTCGAATCGCTCAAGAATGGCTTCATGAAGCTGGTATAGATATCCCTAGACTGGAAGGCGGCTATAAGGCATTTCGCCAATGCCTACTTGACATACTTGATGGCACCTACCTGTCTGCATCTCCTATCACCCTTGGCGGTCATACAGGCTCCGGCAAAACCAAGGTAATCTACCAAGTCAAGAAGGCTATTGACCTAGAAGGCCTCGCTCATCACAGAGGCTCATCTTTCGGCAATTATATAGAACCTCAGCCTGCCCAGATCGACTTTGAAAACCAGCTGGCTTATGCATTATTTCACCATAACCATGCTGGCTACAAACATTTGATTATCGAAGATGAAGGTCGTAATGTAGGACGATGTTTTATTAACAAGGAGCTCTTTGCCTACTTTAGAAGTGGCTCTATGGTCATTCTGTCAATTCCCCTTGACGGTCGTGTTGAAAACACCCTAGAAGAATATGTCATTGACTCCCAACAACGCTACATGAATCACTATGGCGAGGCAGATGGTCTGTCTCAGTGGTATACCTATATTGAGGGCAGTATGAAGCGAGTTGAAAGACGCTTGGGTGGCGATCGTCTTAAGGCTGTCTTGGCTGAGCTTGATCATGCCTATAGAGCTCAATTGGCCACAGGATCCATTGATGCTCACAGAGACTGGATTACTATTTTTCTCAGAGATTATTATGATCCAATGTACGAGTACCAGATGAGCAAGTCAACAAGACCTGTCGCTTTTGAAGGTGATGCTTCTGCTGTCATCGAGTATTTGAACCAGCTTGATTGATCAGATCATCCCCTTGTTGGATGGCAACGTTCTCGTTGGTAGTGATATAAAGTCAGTATTTTAGTAAAAAGGTGGTTTCGACGAATCGAAACCACCTTTTTTCTAGAAAAATCATTGTTCTTATAATCATCACTCACTCCGAGTCTCTTCATTGACCTGGAGTAATTCATAGCTCTCGCCTGGAATGCAGTATTCACTGGAAACCCACCCTATGGCGCCTTCTGGTGTTTCCAACTGATGCCAAGGCAACCCTTCTGAATCTTGCTTCGTATCAAGAACAGGATAAATCTGTCCATCAAAAACTTTACCGATCTTCTCAAATTCCAAACCAGCGTCTCGTCTCACATTTAAGGCGTCTGCTTTTATTTTGACGAAATTAGGGATAATCGTCGTTTCTTCTGTCTCAGGTATCACCTCTTCATTGGTCACTTCCACCACTTCTTCGGCCAACTCGATGACTTCCCCTTCCACTGACTCATCCTGATTCTCCCCGATGACCGGTAAGTTATCCTCTTCGCCACCGATGCCTTCAATTGGCGCACATGCCCCAAGACTCATCATCATTACACTGACCATAATAAGGATTATCATCTGTTTCATTTTGCACCTTCCATTTCCTCTGTATTGGTTCTATTCATGTCAATCAGGCGATCATAGTATCTGTACCATCGCTGCACCGTATTTTCTAAAAAGTAATAATGCCATATATAAAAAGCTGTTAGGACTATAAGGATTATCAATAGTATTGAAAGCAGGATGCTGTCATAACGCAAGCTTAAGAACCCTACCATAAGGGCCGAAAAAATGACCGACAACAACACAAGCAAATGTACCAACCGCTCATGCTGAAGCCATTGAATCTTAATCAGATGCTGTTCACAAATGCCATCACATTGGCATTCCTCTTCAAAAAACTTCTGCAAATACGATTCCCATGCCCTTGCATACCCCGTCATAGGTCCTCCTATTCTTACAGATAACAGACAGCTATAATCGTCATTACTACTGTCACCTTAATTTTTGCTTATGTATTCTGTACAATGTTGCCCAGTGGTCTTCAGAACCACCACACATGGCATCTGCATGGATTTGAATCCAAAGAAGCGGCATCCCTTAGGGGTTCTTGGCTCCCAGGTAATATAATAATGAACACAGCCTATGCAGCTTTTTACTGGTGTTTGTCCTTGGTTATTCATAACAATTCCTTAAGCTTTGCCAAATAATATTCCGGTTCCGGAATGATAAATCTACCTACCCTTTCACCTACAGGATTCTTCACAATAAGCATGAATTTCTCTCCTGTAATCAGATATAAGCCCTTACTTTCAACTTCCTCACTTAAGTCAAATTGAAATCCTTGGTAATTCGTATAATCAAAGGTTCGATCACCACCGAATGGCCTTATAGGTTCAAAATAAATTCGATCTTTTTGAATAATGATATTACCCGTACTAAGATCTGTCGCAGTCTTATGACTCATACATGGGATGAATACCCCGTCGTTTTCTCGTTCTTCGAGATTCTTAGAGTTCTTGATAACGGATTCAGCAGCCATTCGACTGATGTAATAAATCAACACACTTGCGAGCACCCCTCTGAAGAAGGCTGTTGAGAATCCTTCAAACCCGAAGGGTTCCTGAATGCTGCTAATTCCAACCAGCACCATTACGTAATCCACAATCAAAACAACAATAATCAGTGTCACCATCATGATCCATGGGAATCGGCTGAATAACTTATAAATGCTTTTTCTGTACTGTTCCAAATCTTCAAAAGGTTGCATGCTTGTCCTCCGATTTTTTTCTCATCATAACATATTGTCCATGGTGCTGCCAACTCTTATGGGTATTGTGGTCTAAAAAGAGTGATTCTCAAGATTAATCCCCATCTTTGACACTTGTCAGAAAGTAAAAGCTCGCAAACCCTCTGAAATTGGGGGTTTCGAGCTTTTTTGTTTCTTGTTTTTTTGCGTACTATTTCTTACTTTTTACTTTTTTGAAAATTTTCTTCATTTCTTTATCACTAACTATCTGATAATCAGTTCTGAATCCAAATGAATCATGTAGCGCATCTGTGAAATCAGTTCTTCTATAAGTTGGGATGTAGCCTTGTCCGGTAACCGAATAAAAGTTCATATCCTTTAATTGACTTACTATCTCGGAGGTTGTGAATTGGCTATCTAATTGTTTTTCTAAATATCTGTACAAAACAAGAGCCAGGAAACAAGTCGTAAAATGTGCTTTTATTCTTTCGTCTTTTTGAAGATATACCGGACGTGCTTTAAACTCACTTTTCATAATTCTAAAACACTCTTCAATCTCCCACCGTCTATGGTTGATTTTAGTGATTTCGCTAACGTCTTCATCTAGATTGGTGCATACTGCATAGAAGCCATCATACTTGCTTTCTTCAGCAATGCTATCTTCGTTAAGATAGTAGAGGGTCTCTTCAGCAACTTCTCCGTCACTAGTAACATTTGTAGAAGCTATGAAACGTTTATAATCGTTTTGTCTTTTCTTGCCTAGACTTTTTGGATTGGTAGCAATAAGTTTTGATGCACGTTCAAGCTGCTTATCCCTAATCTGGCGCTGATAGCTGCGATATTTAAGAGAAAAGGTAACAATCAGTTTTTGCTCTAGATCATTTTCCTTAATCCAACGCTCTTTATAAAAGGTCACATTCCTATATTTATCCCAAAGTACATCATCCTCATCAAATTTGCGTAAATCAAAGGTTTCGTTTGATTTGTTATGCATCCATCCGGTTGGTTCCAAAGCCCATTCTTTTAGAAAATTTTTAAGCTTTTTGATGGATTGAGTTGTGATGAAGGAGCGATCGCTTATGTTGTTAAATTTTCGATTGTCATTCGATGATAGGCCAGCATCGGTGCAGACAACAAACTTCGAAAGCTCGAAGTCCTTGATAATCTGTTTCTCTAAAGGCTTTAGTGTCACTTGTTCGTTGGTGTTCCCGCTGTGAATGCTAAAAGCCAGGGGAATACCATCTCCATCCATGAAAAGGCCCATCTCTACAATAGGAGTGGGACGATGCTCTTTTGAAGGGCCGTATTGTTTAAGACCATCTTCCTGCTCAATCTCAAAGAAATAGTTCGTACAGTCATAGTAAAGAACTCGGTCATTGCGTTTAGAAACAGCAAGGCTGTTTTTATAGAGTTGAGACTGTATGAAATCAGACTCCTCTGCTATAACTTCCAAAGACCTGTAAATGTGTTGCAGTTCGAACTTCGGTTGTTCAAGAAGAAGCTTAGAGGATTCGAAGGTACTAAGTTTAGAGGCAGGAAAAAGGATTCTTCCGTAAATCAACCGAGATAGAATGGCGTTAAGGTCATAGGTGAACTTATATTTTGAAGAAATATCGTTGCAGATTTTGTCTAAGCCAAGCTGGTGATATATCTGCTGGAGGAAAAGGTAACCACCGTTGAAGGATTGTTGCTTGTCTTTGGTTATAAGCTTGGATTGTTTGCATTTGATTATAACTTCGCGCTTGTTTTCTTTTTCTCTGCGGTTAAGCTCGGCAACATATGCTTTTGCCCATTCGTAAGGATCCTTGCCATCTGCTTTCTCCTTAACAGCTTCTTCAGTACCAAGTGTTTCAACAATCTGCGTTGTACGTTTGCCATTTTTATAAACGTCTTTTATTACATAAAAAGATAGAGAATTTTTTGATGAAGAAGTTTTCAGTCTCATAAGTCACCTCGTTAAACCGTAATCGTATATTACTATTATATCATAGTACGAAATAGTACGAAAGCACAATGTGCAAAATTTGACAAAAAAATAAGCCCTTATCCCTTATGGATTAAGACTTTCAGTATTTTGGGTTAATGCTGCAAGTGTCAAAGATCCGCAACTCTTATGGGTATTGTGGTCTAAAAAGAATGATTCTCAAGATTAATCGTGTGTGATATAATAATCGTGACATGAAACATTAAAAGAGCCACCAAAGAGAATCCGGCTCACAGAACCATATGAGGAGGAACCATATGAACGAACTCATTACTTATTTAACCGTAAGTCTTGGCGGGTTGATCAGCCAGGTGGCTGGTGCAATCATTGCCTTGATTGTCGGTTTATTCATTATCGGCAGACTCAATAAGCTCGTAAAAAGAATTCTTACTAGCAGTAGTAAGATAGACCCTACCCTTAAACCATTCTTGGGTTCCCTTACCAATGTCATTCTTAAAATTGTCCTGATTATCGGCGTTATCGAGGTGGCAGGCTATAGAGCAACCTCTTTAGTCGCAATACTCGGGGCTGCTTCCTTGGCCATCGGTCTTGCTTTCCAGGGAACACTCTCCAATTTTGCCGGTGGTGTTCTATTGCTGACATTACGACCTTTCCAGGTAGGCAATGTTATTGAAGTCGGTGGTAACACAGGTAAAGTCGAGGCGATTCATGTATTCAACACCGTTCTTGTAACACCCGACAACAAAGTGATCTCAGTACCAAATAGCAGTGTCTCAAGCGCAACCATCACCAACTTTTCCGTCAAGGACAAACGCCGCGTCGACTTTGTCTTCGGAGTAGGTTATGAAAGTGATCTACGATTGGTTGCCAAGACCATCGAAGATGTGGTCACTTCCCACCCTAAAGTGGACAAGGACCCTGCACCATTCATTCGACTGGGAAATCAAGGTGCCAGCTCTTTGGACTTCACCGTCAGACTATGGTGTAACAGCGCTGACTACTGGGATGTATACTTTGATGTTATGGAACAAGTAACAGATGCCTTCAACGCTAAAGGGATCAGCATTCCTTTCCCTCAGATGGATGTTCATTTGGACAAGTAATAAGCAATACATATATAACAGACGATTCAAAAAATGGGCTGTCCTATCGGACATCCCATTTTTTCATTCCAAAAGACATCTAAGCCTTAGTCTTCCTCATAAATGACGTCTACCAAACTCAGACCTTGAGCAGGTGCTGTAAAACCAGCCAACTCTCTTTGTCCTTGACTGAAGACCTCGTCAATGCTACTGTCATGTCGTTCACCAAGACCAATCTCAACCAATGTCCCTACAATAATACGCACCATATTGTATAGGAAACCATTACCCTCAACTTCAATTTCGATGTAATCATCTTCTTCAACGACATCAATTCGATAGATTTCCCTTATAGTGCTCTTCTTTGTCTTATCGCTGGAGAAACCCTTAAAGTCGTGTTCTCCCAAAAACTTTTGAGAAGCAATCAGCATCAGGTCTGTATCAACAGACTCTTCCATGTGCCAGACGTACTTACGTTCAAACAGCGGCAACGTTTCGCAATTGGCTTTCCACAAGGTATAACGATATACTTTGCTTTCTGCGGAGAATCTTGCATGAAAAGCACCATCGACCAAGTTAACACTCTGAACGACAATATCATCCGGCAATCCTTTGTTTAACTGGTACTTAAGTGAATTAGCCTTCTGCCTTTTACTGCATTTAAAATTCGCCACTTGATGTTCTGCATGAACCCCTTTATCAGTCCGTCCAGAACCAGTTAACTGAATAGTCTCACCAACGGCTTCGCTGATCACGCTCTCAAGCTTACTTTGCACAGTATTCTTAGCATTCTTGTTCTTTTGCCATCCCGAGTACCTGGCACCATCGTATCCGATGACTAATTTGTAATTGTAGGTCATTTTGTTCTCCGTTTTCTAATATCATTATGGTACAGTCACATATACCGCATTGGACGTATACTTCATACCATCTTTATAGCAGGCTGTAATGGTCATATAATAACCTTCTGATTCAACCTTCGTGATACCGCCTTTGCTGCCATTATTATAACCAGTACCCGTTTTGACAGTATAAGTGCTCTTTGAAGCATCTGAAATATATGTCAAATAGCCGTAATCAGGATAATAAGGCTTATCATAGGATTGTGAAAGTACAACCTTATAATAACTAAAACCTTCAGCAGTAGTGGCAGTCCAGTCCAGTATAACACCTTCATCAGTTCTCGTATAGGACAATTCAGGTGTTCTATCCTTTCCACTTGGTTCAGTATAAGTGCCTGGCATCGACACACGTATCACATTCGACGTATACTTGCCATCCTCATAGACTGCTGTGATCGCTGCATAATAAGTTTTGCCACCTTTAATGACACCACCAAAATCATTGGTACCGTAATAGGCATCGCCACTTTCAACGCTCCATTGAGTTTCACTATTCCTACTAATTGCAGCAGCATAACCGTTCTCACTATAGGATGGTGTACTGTCACCTAAGGACAAGACAACTTTGTAGTACTTAAAGCCTTCAGAAGCAGTACCGCTCCAGTCAAAATACACCTCGTTCTCTTTGACCTGGGCTGTCAGTATCGGCGTCAGACTGTTACTGTCAACCGTTGTATCAGAACTGCTTGCCTCTTCCTCGAACACCACTTTACTTTCTTCATCAAAAACGATTTTCTCTTCGTCATCCATCAAACGTGCAAGCAATGTTGCCGCTTCTGCTCTTGTAAGATTATCCATAGGCTCAAACTTATTGTTGCTGCCAACCATAATGCCCTCATTAATGGCTGCCGCAACAAAGGTTCTTAGATTACTTGAAATGGCCGCTTCATCTGTATAGCCTTCAAGGATGCCTATATTGGTCTTGGAAGGGTCCTCAACCATCCCCTTGGCATATAAGCCCTTCATAACTGCAACTGCCATATCTTCCCGTACAGATGGCTCATCAGGCTTAAACTTATAGCCACCACCACTGGTGTAGCCTGTCAAATAGGCTTTCGCCGTCTCAACATAAGTATAATACCAAGCGTCCTTTCCAACGTCCACAAAGGACGCTGTCGATGGATTTTTCTCCTCTAAATCTAATGTGTTGACCAACATCTTAGCAAATTCAGCTCTCGACACAGTATCCTCAGGTCGAAAATAACCATCGTAACCACTGATGATTCCTTGTTCTGTCATCAGGTCGATGGCATCCTTGGCCCAGTGATCCTCCGGAACATCCGTATAACCACTTTCCTCCGTTGCTGAAGCTGTACCCAACATCAGCACCGTCATAACTAAACCTAACCATAATGCAACGATTCTCTTTTTCATCTTTTCATCCTCCTGTTTTTTAGAGGCCCCTATCAGCATGCTAAATAGCGTCCCTTAGTCATACCTTAAGTCTATTGTCCCTTGTTTGGTACCAAAAAAAAATAGGTCTTTATTCATAAAGACCTATTCTTCTTCTATGACTATTCATCTAATTTTGCTTCATACTTATCCACTTTATCGGCCAAAAATTCTGCCAAGCCGACAAATTCACACCCGTAAACATAATAAGCTTCATGTTCTTCAATGCGCACAATCTTGATCACACAATAGAAAAAATCCTTTTCTGAAAGATCGATTCTGGCGTCAAAATAGTAACTAATAGGAATAACTGATGTGCTCTCAAAGCCGATACCCGTCTTTGATATATTCAGCATATGTGCATCAATATGTGTATCCTTGATAATCTCATTATCCTGTTTAAACAAAGCATTAATCGCCAGCTCTATCTTTATAGGCAATCGTTTGTGTTTTCTTCTATCTTCCATAATCTACCCTTCCTGTTGGTCACCTTCATAGACGGCACATTGGTTCCTGCCTCGTTCTTTTGCCAAATACAAGCCTTGATCGGCTATATGAATCATCTCATCTGTGGTTCGTGGTGATAGATGATGGTTGTCAGCCACACCAAGGCTTAAAGATGCGTAGACCTGTTCCCCATCAACAAGCAAAGGGGATGTGGACAAAAGGTCATTCAACTCATCACTTTTATCACGTGCATCTTCTAAGGTGGCATCCACCATGAGTATTATGAACTCATCGCCACCAAAACGTCCAATGATAGAATCCGTATCCAGCGCTTCCTCACAAAGGCTGCTGACATGTTTAATCATCTCATCTCCTATCAGATGCCCATAAGTGTCATTAATACTCTTAAAACGATCGATATCGAAGATGATACAAGCCAAATTACCGCCAGTATTAGCCGCCATAGAGAATTCCTCTCTGAACTTAAGAGCAAGATATTTCCTGTTATATACACCTGTAAGGTAATCTTCTATAGCAGATTGATGCAAGTCATCATTTTGTCTACTAAGAATTTCGTTCAAATGTTCTAATTCATTTGTCTGAATCTGTATCTTGCGGTTCTTATCTTCAAGAATGGCATTTTGTTCACGCAGAATACTGGCTTCAATTTGCCGACGGTTGATGTCGTAATCCACTTTGAGTCTTGTCACCGCACTCTTTCTAGCCATCGTTCCCAACTGTTCCTGTATGAGCAAAAGCTTATCCATTGTCCTATAGGCATTCTCATAATCCTTCATGTTCTTATAAACCTTAGCCTGAAGCTTTAATGCCTCTTCCTGTTCGAATATATAGCCATGGCGATCTGCAATCATCTTTGCTGTTTTGATCAAATTAAGAGCTTCCATAGGATTGTCTTCAACCATCATCAGTTCGGCAAGATTGGTGTAGTATTCTATCAGAAGGATACCCCCATTGTCCGTATCCACATAAGACGCCAAAGACTCCAGCATCTTCTTTGCTTCACCGGTATTATCTGTTCTTAGATAGGCCTTCGCCATGTTGCTATAGATAAACGGCAGCACATCCTGACCATAACTGGAGCCAGCAAGTTCCAGCGCTTCCAGAAGGTGAGGGATGGCTTTAAAGTATTCATTAAAACTGTTGTGGAAAAATCCGTAATTGTTCTCATTTCGAATACGTTCATCGATGTATGGTTCATCCATCGTCATGCTCTCAACCTTCTGAAGGTAACGGTATGCATCATCATACTCCCCTTGACGGGTGAACATGCCTATAAAGACACTATAGGACTTGAATTTCTCAGTCACATCCTTCTCTTCTTCAATGATTTTGGAGAATTGAATAATGTAATACATCGCATTGACATAATCGATGATTTGATACGATGCATAAGCCAGTACCTCTAAAGCCTTTTTCTCGCTGGCCCTGTCTTTAAGCCTTCTTGCATTCTCAAGCAAGGATACACCCAGGTCAATGGATCCCTGAAATTTCTCTTCGGAATAGAGCTGCACCATTTTCTTATAGATGATTTCGTTGAGTTTGTGGATGCCTTCCATTCTTTTCTCCTTGCACTACATTCGGCGTCTGAGTCTGTCTCTTATTTCCTGATCATTAAGGCGGTTTAAAGTTCCTTCTAAGTTACTGAAAAAGCGGCTGTCATGCAAGCCATCTTTGAGGCGCTCAAATAAAACGTTCACTTCCTTACCATCGATTGGGTAAGCGACACCATACAACAACAAGCTGCCAACAAGCTCCCCTTTAAACCCCACCGTTCTATAAGCTTCTCTTATTTTATTCTCGACAGAGACCAGGTGTTCCTTATCTGTAAAAGGGCACAGCACCAACCAGTGATTCTCATCATACCTGAGAATCCGGTCGGTCGTCCTCAATTGATGCCTGAGTTCCAAGTCAAGACTCTTTTCAGCAGCGGTGTCAAAATCCGTGTAATGAACCAAAACCAATCCTAAAGGGTATCGGCCCCTGTCTGCTCGTATGATTTCTTCTTTTACCGGTCCATCGTCGAAGACAAAGGCCTTTCCTTTCGTCTCAGGCACTACGTCTTCCCTTTGCTCCTCCATTTGACTGGTCGGCATTCTTGTAGGTTCAGGCTTTTTGACTTGAAGCATCAGCGGCCCAAGAATCTTCTTCTCAAGCTGTGTCTTGTCCGCTGGCAATACGACGATGTCCTTCACTTTTAGCTTTAGCGCCTGATCAATGATGCGACTTGTATACTCATGAATCATCAGGATGGTCGGTATCTGATCCGGCGTCACCTTCTCAAGGACGGCCAAGGAGGCTTCATAGGCCTTCTCATCGAATTCAATAACCTGTAATGTTAAATGCTCCTTAGCCAACTTGTACTTGAATAAGAAGTCATACTCATTATGCACCTCTATGACCTCAACCCCATGATGCCACAGCATGCTTAACAAATCTTTTTTCACTTGAATACTATAAACACTTAATAGAACCTTGCCTGACATAATCTTCTACCCCATTAATCAACAGCACCCTTATAATATGTGTCTATCTACTCATCCTCAATTATTTCCTTTAGCTATTCATGACCAAGTAACGTTCAGCAGCATAGACGGATACAGCACCATCTGAAGCCGCGGTCAGAACCTGTCTTAGACTTTTCACTCTCAGATCCCCAGCTGCAAAAACACCAGGTATGCTCGTCTGACAGTCATCGTCTGTTTTAACCCATCCTTTTTCATCCAAAGTCACTTGCCCTGACAACATCTGTGAGTTTGGCGTGCTTCCCACAGCAACAAAAACACCTTCTACCCCAAGGGTTCTCTCTTCACCGGACTTGTTATTGTGGATTCTAAGCTCTGTGACACTTTGGTCACCAACAATTTCATCCACTTCATGGTCCCACAGAATCTCTATGTTATCAATCTTGAACAGATGCTCCTGTAGAACCTTAACCGCTCTTAGTTCATCCCTACGATGGATCAAATATACTTTCTTACATAATCTGGAAAGGTATATGGCATCTTCAACAGCCACATCACCACCACCAATAACAGCGGTCACTTTCTCACGATAAAAAGCACCATCACAGGTTGCACAATAAGACACACCCATGCCTGAGAACTGGTCTTCGCCCTTAGCCCCTAATTTTCTCCATGATGCTCCGGTGGCCATAATAACCGTCTTGGCCTTATAGGTCTGACTATTAGTGACAACCGTCTTAACCGCTTCGTCGAGATCAATGGATTGAACCTCTTCACTTCTAAATTCCACATCCAACTCTTCTGCATGTTCTCTGAACATTGTACTAAGTTCAAAACCAGAGGTGGATTTGATTCCCGGATAATTCTCTATCTCATAGGTATTGACAATCTGTCCACCTGCAAAGGATTTCTCCAATAACACAAAAGAAAGTTTAGCTCTGCTTGCATAAATCCCAGCTGCAATACCGGCCGGACCCGCACCGATAATCACAAGGTCAAGTATATCACTCATTTTTGCCTCCAACATGACCGTTTACGGTCGTTCACTCATTTTTTAGGATGAATTGCCCAATCCAGACAATCCTGTCTGAATTATAACATACTCTTTCTTCTTAGGACAAATCAAACAGGCACTTATCCCCTATAATTAGCACTTGCATCAAGGCGCAGGCTTCTATATGATAGTTACATCATGATGATAAGAGCGTCATCGTTATTAAAGGCGAAAAGAGGAAAAGCATGACCTATCAAGAAGCTTTGGCATTTATAGATGAATTGACAATAATAAACTATGTACCAAACCATGATAACAGCGTTGCATTGATGACCTATCTAGGTAACCCTCAGAATGATATGCCTGTTGTTCATGTTGCCGGCACCAATGGAAAAGGATCCACAATCGCCTTTTGCAAGCATATATGGATGGCTGCCGGGTATAATATAGGTACTTTCACTTCACCTCATATTCTCAGCCCGTTAGAACTGGTTGAAATCAATGGTTCACAGATGGGTGAACAGATGTTTACAGACGCTATAGCGACCGTCAAAGCAGCCTGTAGCAAGATGGTTGAAAATGGCCTTAATCATCCGACTGTTTTTGAGTGTCTAACAGCCGCTTCCCTTCTGGTTCTTTCAAAGGCTGATCTGGACATCGTTCTTGTTGAAGTGGGCCTTGGTGGACGTTATGACGCCACCAATGTTTTTTCACACCCCCTTCTAACTGTTGTCACCAACATCGACTTTGATCACACGGCAATACTAGGCCGTACCTTAAAGGAGATTGCCTGGCATAAAGGTGGCATCATCAAACCTGGTGTACCCACCGTTCTAGCACCAAACCCTATAGATGTTGTAGAAGTCATCAGCGATATTGTCAGGACTACCGGTCACAAACTCTATCTGATGGATGAAGGGTTCATCGTTGAAAAGATACTGATGACAACGGGTTACAGCAAATTATTTCACCTGAAGTCCAACTTTTTTGATTACAAGGCCCTTAGAACCAACATGCTTGGACATCATCAAACCTTGAACCTTGCAACAGCCCTGCTTGTTGTTTATCAGTTACGCCAAACCTTGTCCGTCACTGATAATGATATAAAAAAAGGCGTACAGAACACTCACTGGCCTTGTCGCAGTGAAATCCTCAGCAAAAGACCCTTGATTATGATTGATGGCGGTCACAACCAAGGAGGTGCTAATGCCTTAAAGCAAATGATTAACACCCATTTCAAGGATAAAGAAATTATCACCATCGTCGGCATGCTAAAAGACAAAGATACCGACGCCATTATGAGGGTTGTAACAGACTTTAGTCAGCAACTTATCTGTACAACCCCGATCTCACAGCGAGCAATGGATCCAGTTTGCCTTAAAGACTACAGCCATACAACGATTATCCCTGATTATAAAGAGGCAATAGAAAGAGCCCTATCATTGTCGAATGAAAGGACTCTCATATTAATAACCGGTTCGCTGTATCTGGCTCAACCTGCTAGGGATTATCTGTTGATGCGATTATAGACGTCATTCGTTCTGACACCACTTGGTCACCTGAGATATAATCCTTGATATCCTGATCGGATGCCATATACTTGGCCATATCCGGCCTTTGATCCAAAATAGTCATAAAATCAACATGGGCTTCTGATAACTTTTCAACCAATAAGTAACAGCAAGCCCTGTTGTACCTTAAATACACCGCATCAGGTACAGCTTCCATTCCCGCTGAAAATACCTTTATTGCTTCGAGGGCAAAACCACTGTCCCTTAGTACGATACCTTTATTAAGATAGGCATAACCATAATCCGGTTCCAAGCGAATCACTTCGTCAAAAGCCTTCTTGGCATCTCTTGGCTTCCCCTCTTTCATATCAATGACCCCTTTATTGAACCAAGCCATATAGTGATCAGGGCTCTCTTCAAGGGCTACCAAAAGGTGTTCACGCGCTTTGATATAGTCACCGGACACTTCATAGATATTACTCAAGTTAAGATGGGACCAGTAGTCTCTTGGAGACAGAGCAATGGCTGCATCATAGTGCTTAATCGCTTCCTGAGTCTTTCCCACTTGATCATAGGCATAAGCCAAGAAGAAATGTGCTTTCATAAAACTCGGATCATACTCTATAGCTTTTTGGTACCAAGGCAGCGCCTCTTCAAAACGTCCTTCATGATCCGCCAGAATAGCTTTGCCATAGTAGGCGACTGGTTCCTCCGGATGTGCCTCTAAAACCTGGTCATAGATACGTTCTGCTTCATCGAACGCCTCTAGTTCATCGTACAATAAAGCCAGCTCAAGAAGCCACTCCAAGTCATCTTCATTCTCGTAGGCCGCCTTCTCATACATTTCTCTGGCTTTATCCAGTTCCCCATTGTCATAATGATTTCTAGCAAGGAGAATCCAATTATCTTTTTGATATGATTTCATATACTTCCTTCAACATATTTGAATTTGTTTCGTTGCCATGCAATTATAAGTCAAGGTCTTATAGCCGTCAATAGGATTAATGATGACGATTTTCCAAATAACGTACAATATCATGCTCTGTCAATGGTTTCAAATAGTAATACCCTTGTGCATAATCAGCCCCCATTTGCTTGATTAAAGACTCCATTCGCTCATCTTCAATACCTTCAGCCACAACTTTCAGATCGATTTTGTGAGCGAATGCCACTAGCCCCTTGATCAATTGATGGACTTCCTCTTTGCTGGTTGCCTCTTCGATGATACTTCTGTCAATCTTCATATGGGTCAATGACAGCTTCAGCAAGTGGTTAAAAGAAGAATAACCAGTACCAAAATCATCCAAACTGATGCTCATGCCCAGCTTTCTAAGAGCTGTCAATTTATCATGAATCATCAGGTCTTCTTCCAGTGCTATGGACTCTGTTACTTCTAAGTTGACAGCTTCGTAATGACCGCCAAACTCCTCCACCACTCTTCTAACATCCTCCACAAAATTCACTTGGTGTAATTGAATGGCCGAGACATTGATATTCATCTCGTAACGTTTGCCGAAGCGTTCATAAAGCCTTTGCTGGAATCCAAGGGACTCCATCAGGACAAATTCGCCAATATCATTGATATAATGGTTATGTTCAGCGATCGGAATGAACACGTCCGGGAAGATAAGACCTAATCCTTCTGCCGACCACCTTATCAATGCTTCAAACCCTTCCACTTCACTGGTTCTGCAATCAATTAACGGCTGGTAACAGACATACATCTCATTGAATTCCAGACTCTTAAGCAACCGCGTCTCAATATTAACCCTATCAAGTAAGGCTTCCTTTTGAGATGCCTTATAACGGTTCACACTGTCTTTCGTACGTTTTTTTGCTTCATACATCGCAATGTCTGCATTTGTCATCAACATCTCATAAGTGGCAGCATCTTCCGGGAACAAACTAATGCCAATGGACGCAGTAATAAAAAACTCAAGTTCCTCAATGAAGATTGGCATACGAATAGCCTTTTGAAGACTTGAACCAAAGGACATGAACCCTTCGGGTGTCTTATAATCAGGAAACAAGATACCGAATTCATCACCACCCAGTCTAGCGGCAATCATATGCCCCTGTTCTAACGCCAACCCACTGATACGTTCCGCTAAGACACTTAAGACTTCATCGCCGTAGTGATGCCCATAAGTGTCGTTGATGTATTTAAAATTATCCAAATCAAAAAAAAGCATAGCAAACTGTACGCCACCTTCAATCATCTCCCGTGCTTCCTTTTCAAACCTAATACGATTGGGCATCCCTGTCAGATAGTCCCTATAGGCAAGCTTGGACGCGTGGTCATATTGCGCCTGTAATTTTCGCTCTGAGATCATAAGCTCGTCTGACAACTTAAGCAAGTCTTTTTGATGGATATTAATGTCCATAGCCAGACTGTTATAACTATCAATCAGGGTCTTGATTTCATCCTCGCCTTTACCCTCATACAAGAGCAAATCATTTCTGCCTTTGGATTCATGAATCGTATTGGTTAATTTAGTGATCGGGCCAGTTACCTGCTTTGCCACAATCGTCGCCATTACAACGCCAATCAGCAGCATCGATATCATGACCCAAGTCATGGTGAATCTGATTTGCCTACCTGCTGCGTTCAGTACTTCATGAGGCATAAAAGCCACCAACCGAAGTTCCGTTTGATTAAGACGTCTGAACAAATATAGCCCATGCTTCGTTTCTATGCTCCCTGTTATCAGACCACTTTCATCCAAGAATTCATCTTCAAAATCAGTGATATTGCCGCCTGTCATCAAGCCATCTCTGTCGGCAATGATATTACCCTCATTGTCTACAAGCAACACAACACTGCTGTCTGCCATTCTGCCACTTGCCAATACGTCTACGAGGCGCTCAAAGCGAATGTCCATCCCTGCAACACCTGTCGTTCCGTCCATTTGGACAAAGACTGAACCCGTCACCACTAGTTCGCCTGTGACAATATCGGCATAAGGTTCTGTCCATCCAACTTCGTTCGTTCCATACACTGTTCCATACCATGGTCTTACCCTTGGATCAAACCCCACTGGCACGTCAGAAGAAGGCTCAGAATAGAAAGAACCATCGTCAAAAGCAATATAGCTGTTGATAATATAATCTTTCGTCTCCTGCTGTAAGCTTAAGTATTCCCTGATATAGGCCTCTTCAGGCACTTGTCCCTCATAACGTTCTTCTATATATCTCAATGAGAGCGCCGCTTCTTGAAAGAACACCTCTATGTTCTTTTGAAGCAGGTTCGATGTATAAGCGACATTTTCCTGAAAAACCCGGCGTGTATCAAGGGTGACATATCTGGATATAATGAATTGAGATAGCCCCATAATGACCAACAGTATGATCAAGACCAATAATTGAATTTTCTTGACTAATGTCCATTTTATTCTCATATGCTCACCCAATACTTCGAAGTATAGTACAGTATCACTGCAAATCACCTGCAAAAATCCATGTAAATAATGAGAGGGTCTTTACCTCAATCATCACTCTTTGACCGTCGAAATAGTCATATAACAATATGGCCTCTTCGTCATTGCTAATACGATTGTGGTATCGGCCGTTAATCTGCAGTTTCAAGGTGCCGATATAACGCTCCATGCCTTCCATACCAAAACGTTCACCAACCACAAACTCCCCTGTACCGCTCTCAGGCAAACCAGCACCTTGATCTGAATAGTAGACGGATGATAGCATCACCCTACCGTTTCTAACGTAATAGACTTCCTCTACCTCTGACAGACTAACTGAGTGGGTGAATTGATGGCTGAACCGGCACCAGTCTTTGCCTAATATATACAACTGACCATCTTCTGTACTAACCACCATGGTTGTCCAATAAGGCACAAACAAAAGTATGCCAACTACAACCATTAGCGCTCCATTAATAAATAACCTTCTTCTATTGAAGCTGTTCATCATAATACCTTTTTGCACCGTTGTGGAGAGGAATCCCCATACCATTCAATGCCGTATCCATCGTAATCTCTGCACTTTTTTCATGGGCCCTCATCAAAGCTTCCTGACTCTCCCAGAAAGACTTTGTCATCTCATAAACAAGATCTTCATCCAGATCCGAGGAGGCTATGAGCATCGCCATCGTTGTGATGGTTCTTGTATCTTCTTTTATAGAAGCATATGTCCCAGCCGGAATAATTGTCTCTGAATAATACGGCAGTGCCTCTATCATTTCTTGGATTACCGACGACTCTATGGGAATCAACCGAATCGGTTCACTGATCTCGATGCTGGTGATGGAAGATGTAGGATAACCTGACGTCACAAAGGCAACATCCACATTACCTTCGAGGAGACTCTCCCTGGCATCATGAAGATTCAAGTGCACCGCTTCAATATCTAACGGTGCCATACCATAAGCATTAAGAACATTCATTGCATCCACATAGACGCCACTGCCTTCCAGACCGACACCGACCCTTTTACCTTTCAAGTCAGAAACACTGTATATCTCTGAATCGGCTTTAACAACGATCTGCACAGCCTCAGGATACAGTGACGCAATCCCTCTGATTTTGTCGTTGCTCCGGCCTTCGAATATGTCGGAACCAGAATAAGCCCAGTAAGCCACATTATTCTGAACCAAAGCCAAATCCGTGTTGCCTTCCTGTATTAGAAGGCAATTGGCCACCGAAGCATTCCCTGAAACAGCGTTAATGTTCACACCTTCAATTTTTTCAGTCAATATCTGTGCTATAGCGCCGCCAATCGGGTAATAAGTGCCACCTGAAGTGCCAGTACTTAACGTCAGCACCTCCGGCTCTTCGATGCACCCCACCATAAAAAACACCATGCTGAAAATAATCAATTTATTCATAACCCGAATTATGCCCATGTATTTACCTCAACTCCAAACAAAATATCTTCTTTTTTAATTATAACATAGCTATCTTGATAATTACCCCTCACTTAGGTCTATGTGTAAAATGATGTTCTGAAAGTTTCCACCATATTCCCTTTAACCTTCCTGCTATATCCCTTATAATAATACTGATTCATGTGGTTCATGTCATATAGCCATAGCAAAAACCTTCGGCAGCCTATATATCCAAGGCCTTAAAGTTTGATAAAAATATGTTGCATGCCATCACAACGTCATATTAAAATGATATAATAAAAATGATGAAGACGCCAAAAAGATGCAATCTGTTTGACGTTCTAATCTTAATGCACAATCTAAATAATCCTGTATGTACGATGATTGTATATGAACAGGCTATAGAAATGGAGAACAACATGAAATTCTTTTCACTGGACAGCCCTTTTCAGAAGTACGGAACAATCCTATTTGATCTGATTGCTCTGAATGTCTTTTGGCTGATCATCACCCTTGCTACCCTTGGATTCTTAAGCCCTATGACCAACAGTGCTATGTTCAACAGTATCAATCATACCTTCATTGCTGAAGATGGTTATATGACACGAAGCTTCTTTACAATTTTCAGAAGAAAGCTACTGCGTGGTCTTGGCCTTTCTCTCATCGGCTTTCTTATGTACGGACTTGCTGCATTCAATATTTGGTCTGTCTATTCAGGTATGTTCAGCGCCTCATTCCTGATGCCTTTTTACTTGGTTCTTCTGGCAGAGATTGCTGTTACCATGCTGTTTGCCAGCGCCCTACTTGCTGAGACTGATATGTCCATTAAGCTATTGCTCAAATATGGCTTTCTTCTGTCCGTCAAACATGCGCTGATTTCATTATTCTGCATTGTCGGCATTATAGGCCTTGCTTACTTAAGCGTATTCGTCAACCCAATCTTCGCCCTCATCGGTGTCGCACCGCTCTTTTGGTACATGGGTTGGCTCATCTATACCAAAGTCTTCAGTAAGTACTACTTAGATAAATTGGTTTAACCTTGACGAGAATATATCAAAAAAAGCAGCGATTACGCTGCTTTTTTTTGAATCTATTTATTAGCGCAAATACCTGCCTTCGCGTTTAGACCGCCACTTTATCCTGTTGAACAAATTGCGCATTATATAATTCCGCATAAAAACCATTCTGCTCAAGCAATCCTTTGTGACTGCCACTTTCTATGATATCGCCATCTTTCATAACTAGGATGACATCTGCGTCTTTTATTGTAGACAACCTGTGAGCTATAACAAAACTGGTTCTGCCTGCCATGAGGTTGTCCATGGCATTTTGTATCTGCACCTCTGTTCTTGTATCCACAGAACTGGTTGCCTCATCAAGTATGAGTATGCTTGGATTTGCCAAGATCGCTCTGGCTATGGTCAAAAGCTGTTTTTGCCCCTGACTGATGTTGCTGGCTTCTTCATTCAGCACGGTGTCATACCCATCCGGCAAGGTCCTTATAAAATGGTCCGCGTGGGCTGCAATGGCTGCTTCGCGAATTTTGACCTCATCTGCATCATCACAAGCATAGGCAATATTATCCCTGATAGTTCCTTTGAACAACCAGGTGTCTTGAAGTACCATGCCGAAGTGATTTCTCAAATTACCTCGGTCGATGCTTCGTATGTCTACTCCATCCACTGTAATTCTTCCACCTTGAATATCATAGAAGCGCATTAATAGATTAACAAGTGTTGTTTTTCCTGCCCCTGTAGGCCCAACGATTGCCACAGTCTGACCTTTCTTAACATGAATGTTCATATCACTGATCAACGTCTGATTCGGTGTATAGCCAAACTTAACATGTTCAAAAGCGATTTCACCTTCTGGCGATTCCAACACGCCCTGAACCTCTGTCAAGGCCACTTCCTCTTCTTCATCAAGTATGTCAAAGACCCTTTCTGCCGAAGCGATTGTTGACTGAATTAGGTTGGTAATCTGTGCTGTCTGAACAATAGGTTGACCGAATTGTTTTGAATAATTGAAGAAAGCCTGAATACCACCAAGAGTTATATGCCCTCCTGTTACCAAAAGCCCTCCTGCAACAGCAATCAATACGTACCCTAGATTATTGATGAAGTTCATCATAGGCATAATGATACCGGAGATGAATTGAGCTCTATAGGCTGTATCATAAAGACTGTCATTCACTTCTTCAAAGGTTGCCAAGGAACTTTCTTCTTTTGAAAATGCCTGCACTTCCTTATGACCGGTAATCATCTCTTCGATATGACCATTAAGTTCCCCAAGTACCTTTTGTTGTTTCTTGAAGTGCTTTTGGGACTTTGAGGCCACAAACTTTGTAAGACCAATGCTCATTGGCAAGGTCACCAACGCTACCAATGTTAAAAGGGGACTAATCCAAAGCATCATGACCACCGTACCGACAATGCTAACAACTGCCGTAATCAGTTGAGTTAAACTTTGCTGCAATGTATTGGCAATGTTATCCATATCATTGGTAACACGACTAAGTACCTCCCCATGGGTCCTTCCATCAAAATAACTGATGGGCAGACGGCTGAATTTGTCATTGATCTCTTGTCGCATCTCATAGGATGTCCTTTGAGCAACACCTGCCATAATATAACCCATGATATATTGGAAAACACCACTAATCAGGTAAAGGACAACCAACAAAAGCAGTATTCTTAGAATACCCTCATAATCAAATAAAGCTTGTGCTTCCCCTGCTAAGCGTGCCTTAACGCTCTCATATACTTTGTCTGTTGCCATACCTAGAATTCTTGGACTGACAATCGAAAAAAGTGTCCCTAACACGGTGAGTATAAAGACAACAATGAACGTCCATTTCTGAGGTGCCAAGTATCCGGCCAATCTCTTTAAAGTGCCTTTGAAATCTTTGGCTTTTTCCACCGGCATCGACAAACCATGACCCGGTCCGTGTCCAGGTCCACGTCCTGGTCCTCTGCGCATAGACTGCTTTTGCACATTGTACTGTTCTTTTAGTGACTTTTCTGATCCATTGTCTTGCTCACTCATGCAATCGCCTCCTCTTTTAACTGTGATGCAACAATCTCTCTATAGATGGCATTGGTTTCAAGCAATTCCTCGTGGGTGCCTTCACCGACGATACGCCCCTCATCCAGTACGATGATTCTATCCGCTTCCATCACTGACGCTACTTTCTGAGCCACAATCAATACGGTTGAATTGCCTAGCTGTTCCATCAACGCTGCTCTTAACTTAGATTCCGTCTTATAATCCAAAGCTGAAAAACTATCATCGAATATATAGATCTCCGGGTGCCTAACAAGGGCTCTTGCAATACTCAGACGTTGCTTCTGTCCGCCGGAAAGATTGGCCCCACCCTGCGCTACTTCTGACTGGATGCCACCATCTTTTTCATCAATGAAGGCTACTGCCTGTGCCACTTCCAAAGCCTTCATCATTGTTGCTTCGTCAGCAGTCTCATCTCCGTACTTAATGTTGTCTTCCACTGTTCCAGAAAATAAAAACGTCTTCTGTGGAACAAGCCCTATTCTGCTTCTTAAGTCTTTGAGTGTCATTTCTCTAACATCAATGCCATCAACCAATATCCGGCCTTTCGTCACATCATACAATCGTGGTATAAGACTAACCAACGTTGATTTACCTGACCCAGTACCACCAATGATGGCAGTGACTTCCCCTGGTTTTGATTCAAAGCTAATATCATTGATCGCCGCTGCTTCTGCACCATGGTCGCTATGATAAGAAAAGGTAACATTTTCAAAACGTATATGACCATTCATTGCACCAGCCATCGTTGTCCTTTGAGGATCTGTGATCTCTGGAGATACAGCCAATACATCATTGATTCTGGTAGCAGAGGCCGAAGCTCTTGGAATCATAATGAAGACCATGGTCAACATCATCACCGAGAACAAAAGCATCATCGCGTACTGGAGAAATGCCATCATTGATCCTATCTCAATAAAACCGTCATCGATTCTCATGGTCCCATACCAGACAATTGCAATGGTTGTCAGATTGAAAATCAGGGTCATCAATGGCATCATAACCGCCATGACCCGGTTAACATTCACAGTTGTCTCCATTAACTCTCTATTAGCGCTTTCAAATCGCAGGCTTTCTTTTTCCACTCGATTAAAAGCCCTAATCACCCGCAAACCAGTCAGACGTTCTCTTATGACTAGGTTCAATTGGTCCACTTTCTTCTGGATCACTTTGAACATCGGAATCGTTCTTGAAGCAACAGAAGCTATAATAATACCCATTAGTACCACCACCACCAGAATAATACCTGACAGATTCAGATCTGTGCTAATAGCCATGATCACACTCCCAATGGCCATGAATGGGGCTCTAATAGCAATACGCGTCATCATAATCACCACATTTTGTATCTGAGTGATGTCATTGGTTGATCTTGTGATCAGGGATGAGGCACCAAATTCATCCATTTCGTGTTGAGAAAATGCCGTAATCTTTCGAAAGACCTTTGCTCTAATATCCTTGGCGAACCCAACACCGGTCTTCGCAGATAGATAGCTGGACAAAATACTGGTGGAACCACCAAACAATGCAATCACCAACATAATACCACCCATAGATAAAATATAAGCTGTATCACCGTTAATGACACCATTGTTAATGATATCAGACATCATATACGGAAGAAGAAGTTCAGACAATGTTCGGATGAACATAAGGATAAAGATTACTATCAACGAACGTCTATAAGGTTTAAGATTTTTCAACAAGGCAATCATGACTGCTCCTCCACTTGGTCATCCAATTTATCAAAAATCCTTTTTATGGTTTCGAAGCTGTCTAATAAAGCCTGAATTTCATCATCACTAAGACTGCTTGTGGTCTCAAGAATCTGTGCTCTGATATCCTTGATGTGTTCATCGACCAGTTCTTTTCCCTTTGGGGTAATATGCAAAGTTACGATTCTACGATCGTCTTGATCCGTCCCCCGGGTTACTAGCGCCTCTGCAATCAAAGCATCCACGACCTTTGTCATATTCGGCCTGCTTATCTGCATTTTGTGTCCATAGAATTTCATGGGTTTACCGTCGTGATGTGCAATTCTGGTTAAGACATTGATCCTTTGATGAGGCATCGGGCAGTTCGGCCGTCTTCTTAATAACTTCCGATGTAGAATTGGCATGAAGCCAAATATATAATCGGGTAATTTTTCTCTGTTCATTCCATCGTCCTTCCACATTTCTATAAGAGGGTCTCATTGTTACCTAATTTCTGTTTATTCTTTTTCATCTACAACATCATATAGTGTTTCTGGGTGGCATAGTCATTTTGTTGTATGATACAATAGTTATACTTCACAACATTTATATTGTACAACTTAATATTTGCACCGTCAACCTCCACTATAGAAATAAGGCATATCCAAGTATCAAAACATTGTATGGCGCTATAAGAACGGTTACCTTGTCACTGAACTACACACATGGTATAATCCCGGTAACTAAGGAACCATCACGCTTAGGAGATGAATGATGAATAAAGATCGATTGATAGAAAAATTACAGGAACGGGTACATATTCTAGATGGCGCTATGGGTACCAGTGTCCAGGCCTTCAAGTTGTCTGAAGAAGACTACAGAGGCGAAAGATTCAAGAACCACCCAGTCCCCCTTAAAGGCAATAACGACATTCTAGTACTTACTAAGCCTGATGTCATTCGTACAATCCATAATAACTTTTTGGATGCAGGTGCTGACATTATTGAGACGGACACATTTAATGCCACCTCACTATCTCAGGCAGACTATAATGCTGAAAACATTGTCTATGAACTGAACAAGGCGGCTGCTGAACTGGCACGCAGCTGCACAGACGCATATTCTGAGACAAAATACGTTGCAGGTGCTATAGGCCCGACCAATAAGACACTTTCTATCTCACCTGATGTGGAAAATCCTGGCTATCGTGCCGTTTCCTTTGAAGAAGTCAGAGATTCCTACCGGGAACAAGTCCGTGGTCTTATGGATGGTGGCGTTGATTTTCTTCTCATTGAAACAATCTTTGATTCACTTAATGCACGCGCTGCCATTATGGCATGTGAAGATGTTTATATAGAGAAGAACTGCCATCTTCCAATTATGATTTCAGGTACAATCACAGACAAAAGCGGTCGTACCCTCTCTGGTCAGACTTTAGCAGCCTTTGTCCGTTCTATGAACAACGACCATGTCTTTTGCCTTGGCCTGAACTGTGCCTTTGGCGCAAAAGATCTTATTCCATATATTAAAGAGATTGCTACTTTAACTGAGCTGCCAATCAGCATTTATCCTAACGCTGGATTGCCTAATGCTCTTGGTGAATACGATGAATTACCTGAAGAAACAGCCAATTTGCTAGAAGGATTAATTCATAGCGGTGACATCAACATTGTCGGTGGTTGCTGTGGCACCACTCATGAGCATATACGTGCTATCGCCAACAAAGTCAAATCCGTAGGTGTGCCACATATCGGTGTAAAGCAACCAAACGAAACCGTCCTCGCTGGCCTTGAGCCTTTATTCATCAACAAATCGGTCAACTTTGTCAATGTAGGTGAAAGAACCAACGTTGCCGGTTCTAAAAAATTCGCTCGTCTTATTAGAGAAGGTTCCTACGAAGAAGCACTTTCCATTGCCAGGCAACAGGTAGAAAACGGCGCTCAGATCATCGATGTCAATTTGGATGACGGATTACTTGACGGTGAGAAAGAGATGGCAACCTTCCTGAAGCTGATAGGTTCTGAGCCAGATATCTGTCGCGTTCCAGTTATGATTGACTCATCCAAATGGTCCATCATAGAGGTAGGGCTTCAAGCGATTCAAGGAAAGCCTATTGTCAATTCCATCTCACTTAAAAACGGCGAGGAGGAATTTCTCAATCACGCTCGTACCATCAAGCGTTTTGGTGCTGCTGTTGTTGTCATGGCCTTTGATGAGCATGGTCAAGCCGACAGCTATGAACGTAAAATCGAAATAGCCAAGCGGGCTTATGACTTACTCGTTGATGAGATCAACTTCCCGCCGGAAGACATTATCTTTGACGTGAACATCCTTGCAGTGGCAACCGGTATCGAGGAGCATAATAATTATGCCGTTGACTTCATTGAAGCCATAAGATGGATTAAAGAAAATTTACCCCATGCAAAGACCAGTGGTGGCCTAAGTAACCTTTCCTTCTCTTTCAGAGGTAATAATGTGATTCGTGAAGCCATGCATAGTGCCTTTTTGTTCCATGGAATCAAAGCCGGACTTGATATGGCGATTCTTAATCCTGCAATGATACAGATCTACGATGAAATTGCCCCCGAACTCCTGACGCTGGTTGAAGATGTTATCTTTAACCGTCATCCAGATTCAACCGACGCACTAATCGATTATGCTGCTACTGTAAGCAATGATCAAGGTAACGGTTCTAAAGCTAAAGTTGATGCATGGCGCACCCTTTTACCTGACGAGCGTCTTAAGACCTCACTGGTCAAAGGGATTGCTGACTACGTCGAAGAAGATCTAGCCCTTGTCCGTGAGACTTATCCTAGTGCCATTAGCATTATTGAAGGACCTCTTATGGATGGTATGGGTGAAGTTGGCGAACTCTTTGGCAGCGGAAAGATGTTCCTGCCACAGGTAGTCAAAAGTGCCAGGGTCATGAAAAAGGCTGTCGCTTTCCTTTTACCGTTCATTGAAGCTGAAAACAGTGTTGGAACGAGCACCTCAGCCGGCAAAGTACTTATGGCAACAGTAAAAGGTGACGTTCATGATATTGGAAAAAATATCGTCAGTGTTGTTCTTCAATGCAATAACTTCGAAGTCATTGACATGGGTATCATGGTACCGCCAGAAGAAATCATTGCTACTGCGAAGCAGGAAAATGTGGACATGATTGGTCTATCCGGATTAATCACACCATCCTTGGACGAAATGGTAACCATGGCGAAAATGATGGCTGAAGAGAACTTTGATGTGCCGCTGCTCATTGGTGGTGCTACGACAAGCCCTCTCCATACAGCCCTTAAGATACGTCCTCATTACAAGCACCCGGTCATCCATGCCAATGATGCCACAAAAGGTGTTGAAGCCGCTAAGCTGCTGATGATGAAAGCGCGTAAAGATGACTTTGTCAAAGCAATCTACGATCGCTATGATGCTTTAGTTGAGACAAGTCAACAGTACACAGCCCCTCTTGTAACACTTGAAGAAGCCAGAGCTAATGCCTCTTCAATCGATTTATCAAAGATTGCATGTGAACCGAGCTTTATCGGCGAACGTATTATTGAGTGCACCATAGATGAGTTGATACCATATATAGACTGGACCTTCTTCTTCTTAGCTTGGGAGATGCGTGGACATTTCCCCGAGATTCTTCAAGACCCTAAAGTCGGAGAAGAAGCTACAACCATTTATAACGATGCACTTGAGATGCTCGGTGAGCTGACTGCATCAAGAGGATTAACCTGTAAAGGTGTACTTGGGTTCTATCCTGCCTGGGCTGACGGTGATGATATTATCCTAGACCATAAAGGCGACCAAGTAAGATACCACATGTATCGCCAACAAAAAAAAGGCAGTGACTACACTTCCCTAAGCGACTACTTAGCACCAAAAGACAGTGATACTCAAGATTACATCGGTGCCTTTGCAGTAACAGCCGGCTTAGGTATAGAGGCACTTATAGAGAAATACAAAAATGACCACGATGACTACAAAGGCATCATGATCAAAGTATTAGCAGACCGACTTGCTGAAGCCTTTGCCGAAAAGCTGCACCACGACGTTCGTACAGACTATTGGGGGTATGCTAAAGATGAAGATCTGTCAATGACAGACATACACAAGGCTGTTTATCAAGGAATAAGACCTGCCTTCGGTTACCCCTCACTCATTGATCACTCAGAGAAAAAAACCTTCTTTGATATGATTGGTGCTGAGGAAAAAATTGGCATCTCGTTGTCAGAGAACTATATGATGATCCCTGGCGCTTCAGTCTCAGGACTGTACTTTGCACATCCAAACGCCAAATACTTCGACCTATACCACATTGGTAAAGATCAAGTTGAAGCTTATGCCAAGCGTAAGGACATCAGCATTGAAGAAGCCGAGAGACAGATTAGTACTCGGATTAAATATTAAGAAGAATAAGGGCTATCACATCAGTATTGTGATAGCCCTTTTGTTTTGGAATCCTATGGGGGGTGTTGCTTTGGCTGTCTTCAGAACCCTGTGAGTGTCTGAGGCTTCTGATAAGGCCTCGAGGCCACCTCTCGGGACCCCTTGGCACCTTTTAACACCTTAACACCTCTTATTACCACACCACTACTTATATGCCAAAACCTTCTCAAGACTATCCGGCTTCATAAAATAATACCCTTGCCCATAATCACAACCCATATCTTTAAGAGCAGTAAACTCCTCCTCTTTCTCGATACCTTCTGCAATGACTTTAAGCCCCATGGACTTGGCAATACTGATAATCGACTGGATCATGGTCCTTGCCTTACTGTCAAACCTGAACTTATTGACCATCTGTCGATCCACTTTCAAAACATCAACGCCGAGTCGGCTAATGGTATTCAGAGACGCTTGACCTCTTCCAAAGTCGTCCAAATCAACTTGAATACCATATTCTCTCAAATCGCTGATATTTCGTACAATCTTATCCGTCTGATTGTCTCTGAACCTGTCGGTGACATCCACATGGAATCTATTGCCTTGAATATTCCTGTTTAAAAGTTCTCGCTTCAAATGATGGATATGATCATCATTACTCATCTGACCAGAAGTCATGTTAACAGTGATAAACCGGTCTTTAATACCTTTCGAAGATAAGGTCTCCAAATCATCAAAAGCTTGTTCAACAAGGCGGTCTCCTATACGAAGCATTGAACCATTGGACTCAGCCACCTGTATCCACTCTTCTGTTGATAACGGTGATACCTCACCATGTTCCCACCGAACAAAACCTTCATATCCAACAACAGAACGGTCACCCATATTGACAATGGGTTGGTAGTCCAGTCTGAAATCCTTTTCATAATCTGCGGTCTTAAGCATCTTCTCGATGGCATTCATACGCTCAATACGGCTTTGTATGGACTTTTCAAAGAATACATAAGTGCCATTGCCGCTCTTATTTTTCTTTGCCTCATACATCGCTTGATTCGCATCACTCATTAGACGGTCTACCGTACTATAATTACTGATGTCATGAACAATACCAAAAGAAGAGCCAATCTGAATACCAATATCGTCCACTGTGATTGGCTGGGACACTTCCTCTTGAAGACGCTCAATCATGCCGATGATTTCCTCTTTATTCCCTGTTTGGAACAAAACAGCAAATTCATCTCCACCGATCCGCGCAACCACATCACCTTCTCTAGAAGCTTGACGCAATCGTTGGGCAATCTCAAGTAGTACCTCGTCGCCAACCAAATGGCTAAGATTGTCGTTGACATCCTTGAAATAATTCAAGTCCATCACGGCAATAGAATAGAAACCAGGATCGATATGTCGTTTTCTATTGCTGTCTAGATAGTTCTCCAGTTTCTTAAGGAAATAACTTCTTGAAAACAGCCCCGTTAAGCCATCATGATTCTGCTGATAAAGGATACGTCTGTGGTTTTCCACTTTGACGATGCCCATCTTCACATGTTCTGCAATGATATTAAGATACTCTATACCATCCGGTCCAATACCACTGTGACCATTTAAAGCTAATATCAACAACTTGCCTTTCATGGGATAACCAAAAATAGTGTGTTTCTCGTTCTTTATGACAAGGGGTTGTTCCTCTTCATTATGTTCCTGAAGTCGTTTGACAGAACGAATCAACGCTTCTATTGAAGGCTGTTCCATCCGCTTAAGACTCTTGGAATAGAACTCAACGTAATCACTGTCAAAATCTTCACCTGTCATACACATAAGACTGACTTCAAAGTACTTATCTATCAGATGAAAAGCCTTGTTGTAAATTAGAACCATAGCGTCACTGTTGTTGACAAATCTGGACATCTCAAGAAGTGACTTATTCATATCAACTGCCTTATGCCACTCTGTATTATCCAGCATAGTTATTACCATACCTGATGGCAATTCATCCCGATCATAAGTCGGGAAATATCTTACAACAAAGCGTCGTTTGCCAAAGGTAATTTCAACCGATTTATGGCTGCCTTTTTTCGGCATATTATCCAAATCACAATGCTCACAAATTGTCTCCATTAGTGGTGCTGCTGCATCCGACTTATTCTCTGAAGATAGTTCTCGCTCTGCGACACCATTCTTCCAAAGTACATGTTTGCTCATATCTACATAGACAATCGCTTCTGATATACTTTCAAGAATCAGGCTCTTTTCACTTTCTGATATTCGTAACCTTTTAACAATCTCTGATAGTTTTTTATCTGTGTCATACTGTCTTGTCGCGTTGCCTATCAACTGTAAAAAATGCCTTGGATCAAGGGGCAATTTAACCAACGCATATACATCATTCACGTTTACTACCTGTTGGGCAAAATGCAAATCAGCTTCCTCTGTCATTAACATGGTCTTGATTCGCTCATTACGTTGATTAACGAGATGGGTCAGTTCCAAACCACGCATATCACTGATCTGATTGTCGATGACCAACAAGCTAATCTCAATGCCGATATCATTCAGTGTGGCCATAATATCCAGCACTTCCATGGAACTTTCTGCAATCTCTATAACATACTGCTTACCAAAGCTGTCCACAAGAAGCCTTTCAATGGTTTTTAGCCTGGTCAGATTGGCCGACACGCAAATAATAGCCTGATGGCGTAATGCAATCATTGAAACACCTTCCTTCTTCATAATACTTTGTACTTATCTAACTATAGTATACCACTGAACCGAAGGTCCTATAAATACATAATTATACCTTATATCACAGTTCTATGTGCCCGACTTCCTAGTTGTAAGTACCCAATCTACATATCTGCTTTAACCTTATAAGACAGTATACGCATGTGCCAATCAATTATTTGTTCCTATAAGATAAAATAAAAATAATAATAAAATTATAATGAAAAAAGCCTGCAGCGTCTATAATCACTGCAGGCAATAAAAACTCCTTAGAGGGCTTTAACCCCTTCTTCACCAGTTCTGACTTTAATAACATTTTCCACTGGATAGATGAATATCTTACCATCACCGATTTCGCCAGTACGCAAAACCTTTGTCGCTGTTTCAACGACTTTTTCTACCGGTACTTCGCAGACAATGGTTTCAATCTTCACTTTTGGCAAAAGGTTAATTTCCATTGGTACACCTCTGTACATCTCGGTAATACCCTTTTGCATTCCACATCCAAGAACTTGAGTTACAGTCATACCAGTAATGCCAATCTCGTTTAATGCGTCTTTTAACTCATCAAATTTGGCTGGTCTGGTAATAATGTCAATTTTTGTCATTTTATCCATCGTATTCCTCCAATAGTCGATCCTATCATGATCACAGATATGCCTAGCAAAGCTTAACATCTGAGTCAAAACCCCTATACCTCACATCTGAGCATCACTCATTCTGCGAACAGATATATTGGTTTTATTTTATCTGTTATTTGACTTGGATTCAAGTATAATATGACTTTTTTTATTGTATCTAGAAAGTTAAATGCTTATAGATCGATGTATGCTGAGATACCATGCTCAATCGTATCCAAACCATTAATTTCTTCATGATGTTCTACACGCAATCCAATGGTATTCTTTAGAACCGTAAATGTGATGAAAGCCAATCCTAAAGCTGTAGCACCACAGATTATAACACCTAATAGTTGTGTGCCAAAAAGGCCAAGTCCACCACCATATAGCAGTCCACCATCTGTTGAGAAGATACCAATCATCAAAGTTCCAAATACGCCACACACACCGTGAACTGAAATAGCACCAACTGGGTCATCAATCATCAGCTTTTGGTCAACAAACTCTACAGCATAGAGCATAATAATCCCACTCAAAGCACCAACAACCAGAGCACCAACAAAAGAGATCTGGTTAGCTCCTGCAGTAATACCAACAAGGCCGGCAAGGGCGCCATTTAAAGTAAGGGCCGCATCAGGTTTTTTGTATTTTATATCAGAGAGCACAAGGGTTGAAAAAGTCGCAGCCGCACCTGACAACAATGTTGTAATAGCAGCATGTGCTGTCTCCGGTGAAGTAATGTCCAACGTGGAACCTGGGTTGAATCCAAACCAACCAAACCAAAGAATCAATACTCCAAGTGCACCTAATGGGATGTTATGTCCTGGTATGGCATGTGCCTTCCCTTTACGGTATTTACCATCACGAGCACCAACCATCTTCGCACCAATCAATGCGCAGAAGCCACCAACGGCGTGAACTGCAGTACCGCCTGCAAAATCTCTGAAGCCAAGTTTTTCTGCCAAGAAACCACCACCCCATATCCAGTGACCAATCAATGGATAAATCACCAATGTGGCAACGAAGACAAAAATCACATAAGCCGTAAATTTAGTTCTCTCAGCCATTGCACCAGAAACAATCGTGGCACAGGTCGCTGCAAATATTGCTTGGAAAAAGAAGAAGATATCAAAAGAAATACCTGCAAATTCCGTTGGTACTGTTGCCAAAGCAAACATACTTGAGCCAATGATACCACCAACATCATTGCCATACATTAAACCGAATCCAACCAAGTAATAGCAAATGACACCAACAGACACAGTAACAAAATTTTTCATGATGATATTAACGGCGTTCTTTGACTGGGTAAAACCAACCTCGACCATAGCAAATCCGGCATGCATCAAAAAAACAAGTACGCTCGCAATTAGAACCCACATAGAATTCATTATCATAGTATCCATATTTATTATTCCTCCATATCTTGTAGCCCAGGCTTCATACCAAGCAAGACAAAGAGGTCTGGACACTACAAATAATAGTAGTGCACAGACCTCTTTGTCTAACTAACATACGTACGATGCCCGCCATTGGGCTATATATTTACCGGGCTGCTATTATGAGTATCACCCAAAATCAACTCACAAGCAGCGCCCTTCTCCTAAAAGATTCTTTTGTATTATAACTGCGGGATCTTTTTTTGTCAACCGTGATTCCATTTCCCCTAATTCTTAAATGGATATAGACTATCTTCCCGGGAAATAACAGTCAAATCAAATTAAGCCCAAAGCTTTTTTTGCTAATTGATCAGCAATCTCATTATATTTATCGCCAGTATGTGCTGCAACTTTGATAAATTCAATAGGAAATTTCTCACTATAAGCCTTAAAGATCTCTACATATTCCTGTGTGCCTTTCTTTTTTGCCTTCCATGCGCCGGTGGCCCATTTAGCAATGCCTTCGTAATCATGGTAAACTACCAGCTTCTTAGCCCCTGTTTCTTCTAAGTGCTCATCATACCACTCAATTGCCCTAACGGCACCTAACAACTCACCTGCAACATTACGCATCGTCGCCATTTCTTCTATATTATTCGATTCACTGATATGAATTTCTTCACCTTGCCATAAGATTACTGCCCCACCAGCATACATTCTAATACTGTGATCATAGCTGCCATCCACATATGCCCGTACTATCTCATGATCCGCCACATCCACTGTTGCTGATACACCACCAGACATATAACCTTCCGCTTCCTCTAGGGTTTTAAAACTTTTAAACTCAGCCCCTGAATAGCCACTTGTCTGTGCCTGACACTCTGCCCAGCTTTTATAAATGCCTGGTTTATGCCCTTTACGTACTGCGTATAATTTTTTTACTGCCATTATAACTCCTCTAATTCGTTAGCGTAACATTCCCACTTCATGTTGTGTTGTATTATCATTTATGTTCTTGTATCCTATTACAGCTGTCATTTTGATGATGAGTCTCAACAATGATAAATTCCAAGCCGCAGTTCGTAACCATCCTGCGTTATCAAAACTAGGAGGATTTGATGAGTAATATAAATTTTTTCTTGATTTTTGCATTGGTAAACTTTGCACTGATCACCATCGGTTACCGATTCTTTGGTAAGCGCGGTATCCTAGGATATATCATCCTTAGTGTAATCGCTGCCAACCTTCAAGTCAATAAAGGTGTTCTTTTTGATTTCGGTTTTTTTGAACTTGAAGCCACCCTTGGCAATGTGATGTTTGCCGGCATCTTTTTAGCAACAGATTTGCTGAACGAAAAGTATGGGGAAAAAGAAGCCAGACAGGCTGTTTTTGTTTCCATCTTTGCCAATCTATCCTTTGTCGTTGTGATGTTTGTCTCAACGCTATTCAAAGGCATGGACTACAGTACTGATTTCAATACGGCCCTTGATATGTTCTTTTCCATTAATGGGGGTACTGTTAAAGCCGTTCTGATTGGTAATATCGTCTACTTCATCAGTCAGAATCTTGATGTCTATGTTTATGCACGGATTAGAAGTTGGAATGATTCTTTATCCACACTTTGGGTTAGGAATAATGGGTCAACGTTCATATCCCAGTTAGTTGATTCTGTATTGGTTAATCTTGGTTTTGGCCTTGCCGGTATTTTCCCTATGGAAATTGTCGGTTCAGTTATAATTACGACACTTATTATCAAGTATATTACGGCGTTGATTGATACACCATTTCTTTATTTGATGAGTTACATCAAACCCCGTGATTAGAAACAATGTATTATTGGAAGCCGTCTTACTGTTTAGTGAGACGGCTTTTTTATGTACAAATAAAAAACTTGACCTTTTCTTAATATTCGAATATTATAATATACAAATTAACGAACATTGTATACATGGTTCTGATTGAGGTGATCCATCTTATAACATTCGCCTGTCCTATAGAACCGAAAGAAAGGATTTTATCATGTTAAATACTGCCGTCAAAAGAAAAAAGAAAAAGAACTTTCAAACCTATTCCTGGATTATTATTGTATCCTTCTTCTTGCTTGGCATCGTGGATACTCGATTTGGTATCTTCGGGGTTGCCTGCATGGGAGCGCCTATGTATCACGCTCTTAAAGGTGAAGGTAAGGCGCATTGTGCGAAATATTGTCCACGTGGTTCTTTTCTTGGTCGTTTTCTGGAAAGAATCTCACTAGGCAATAATCTGCCTGCAAAATTCAGAAGTCGCAAGGTGAAACATATCATGCTTGTACTGATGGTGGGTCTATTAAGTTTCTCACTCTCTCACACTGGTTTTGTCTTTAGTCATGTCGCCTTCGTGCTCTTACGTTTCATGTTTATGTCCTTTATGGTAGGCATCCTTATGGGCGTTGTCTTCAAGCCTCGTACTTGGTGTCAGGTATGTCCTATGGGACACGCAGCAGGGCTGATTGATGAAGTCCAAAAGAAAGCAAGAAGACCCAAGTTACGTGAAAACCCAGGTCTTGCAGATTAACTTTCTCTTATGCTTTAATACGAATATAGACATCCCCACTATGTGGGTTATTCTCTTTCCTTCTTAACTCTACATCAAAGGCGCCAAAGGATTTGATTAGGCTAGACAATTTGGCATAGCCATAGTTCCTGGCATCAAACTCCGGATGGCGCTTTTGCAATCTGCTCCCCACTTCACCAAGTCCAATCCAATCAGCATCATCCGAGTTATCCTGTATGATTTTAGTGATGGATTTAATCAGGGCTTTCTTTGGAATCATATTCGACTTTTCCGACTTGGCATTTTTGCCAGACTCAACAGGTTCTGTAACTTCAGCTGTTTCCTCTTCATAAGCTTTTTCAAGAACTTCAAGGTACTTGAACTGATCACAGGCGGCGACAAAATAATTCGAAGTCTTTTTTTCACCCATACCGATCACCAAGAGCCCCTCTTCTCTTATTCTTGTTACCAATCCAATGAAATCACTATCGCTTGATACAATACAGAAACAATCCACTTTACCTTCATGCAGAATATCCATGGCATCAATGATCAAGGAAGAATCCGTTGCATTTTTCCCTTTCGTATAGCTGAATTGATGCATAGGACGAATGGATAAATCCAGCATCGACTGTTTCAATCCTCTCTGTGTACTATCAGAGAAGTCACCATATGAACGTTTAATGGTAGGTGTACCATAGTTTGACAATTCTGTCATGATATACTTTAAGTATTTGGCTGATATATTATCTGAATCGATCAATACTGCAATTCTATTTTCTTTACTCATATATTTCCTTTCAATCTATCAAAGCATCCTGGCTGTTATTGATTGACTACTAGATGACGTTATAGGCACTGCCTATATTATGCATGTTACAAACAAACCATAACATACTCTCTGATACTATTATAAAAGCAGTCCAACATAATCGCAAGAATACATCCATAGTCATTATAGCTGATTCCATGATAAAGAACCCCCTCTCTGTAAGTCTCATTAGGTTTAGCTAACAGATTGGGGGTTCATAAATATTAATATAATACGTTCATACGTTATATGCTTGTAAACTTCAATTGCCCTTCTGATACGTTAATAGTAACTCGATCATCCTCACTAACCTCGCCACGTAAAATTGCTCTCCCTAGTTCAGTTTCAATAGTTCTTTGCAAATAACGTTTCACGGGTCTAGCGCCAAACATCGGATTATAACTTTCATCAGCTATGAAGTTACGGGCATCCTTAGTAAGTGTCAGTACGATTCGGCGTTCTTCCAGTCGCTTATTGATATCATTGAGACTCAGGTCAATAATATGGCCAATCTGATCTTTCAATAACGGTGAGAACAGCACAATGTCATCCAAGCGGTTCAAGAATTCAGGCTTGAAGCTCTGATGTAGTAAGTGATCCACCTGCTCCTTGACTTCATCGCTGATACAGCCATCCTGTTCAATACTCTCTAAAAGATATTGACTGCCGATATTAGAAGTCAGTATGACCACTGTATTTTTAAAGTCAACCGTTCTTCCTTTTGCGTCCGTTAAACGGCCATCATCCAATAACTGTAACAGTACATTAAAGACTTCCGGATGTGCCTTTTCAATCTCATCAAACAGAATGACAGAATATGGCTTTCTTCTGACTGCTTCTGTCAGCTGCCCGCCTTCCTCATAGCCCACATAACCAGGAGGTGCTCCAATCAGACGTGCCACTGCATGACGCTCCATGTACTCACTCATATCAATGCGTATCATATTCTCTTCAGTATCAAACAATGCCTCGGCTAAAGATTTTGCTAGTTCTGTCTTACCAACCCCTGTCGGGCCAAGGAATACAAAGGAACCCATGGGTTTCTTCGGGTCTTTCAAACCTGACCGAGCTCGAATAATAGCGTCTGTCACAGCATCCACCGCTTCATTTTGTCCAATGACACGACGATGCAGGATATCACCAAGCCCAAGTACCTTATCTATTTCTGACGCATTAAGTCTATTAACAGGTATGCCCGTCCAACGAGAAATAATATCACCAATTTCTTCTTCTGATACTTCTTCTTTAAGCATTGACAGTTCTCGGTGCTCTTTTTCAGCCTTTTCTTCTTCCAATGCTCGTTCAAGTTCTGGCAGATCACCATACTTCAATTTCGCCAAAAGTTCTAAATCATAATTTCTTTCAGCCTCTTCGATCTGCCGTTTCATGGTTTCAATCTCTTTTTTCAGCTCTTTTTCCTTTTCAAGCATCGATTTTTCCAGAGACCACTGTGCCATCATACCGTCTGCTTCTTCTTTATAATTGCTGATTTGAGATTCTAAGGCTTCAAGTCGTTCTTTAGATGCTTTGTCCTTTTCTTTAATCAAGGCTTGTTTTTCAATTTCAAGTTGCATAAGCTTTCTTTGTACAGTATCTAATTCACTAGGCATCGAATCAATCTCCGTCCGAATCATCGCTGCGGCTTCATCCATTAAGTCAATGGCTTTATCCGGTAAGAAACGGTCACTGATATAACGATGCGATAATACGGAACAGGCCACAATGGCTGAATCAGTAATACGGACACCATGATGGATTTCGAATCTCTCCTTCAGACCTCTTAATATGGATATCGTATCTTCCACTGTTGGTTCATCCACCAAGATCGGTTGGAAACGACGCTCTAATGCCGGATCCTTTTCAATATACTGTCGATATTCATCCAATGTTGTTGCACCTATACAGCGGAGTTCACCTCTTGCAAGCATCGGTTTCAGCAAGTTCCCCGCATCCATTGCACCATCCGTCTTCCCTGCACCCACGATCAGATGTAATTCATCAATGAAGAGAATAATCTCGCCTTCCGACTGATGCACCTCGTTTAAGACGGCCTTGAGCCTTTCCTCAAACTCGCCTCTGTATTTAGCCCCAGCAACCAATGCACCCATATCCAAGGCAAATATCTTCTTATTCTTAAGCCCTTCCGGTACATCACCACTGAGTATTCTTTGAGCCAACCCTTCTACTACGGCTGTTTTACCAACCCCAGGTTCACCTATTAGAACTGGATTATTCTTAGTTCTTCTTGATAGAATACGGACGGCACGTCTTATCTCCTGATCCCTGCCGATGACCGGATCAAGCTTACCATCTCTAGCATCTGCCACAAGATCTCTGCCATATTTTTCCAAAGCATCATAATTGACTTCTGGGTTCTGAGTGTCGACTCTGTTATTAGCCCTAAGGATCTTCAATGCCTGTAAAAATGGTTCCAACTCTATTCCTAAAGACGTCATCAACTCTTTAGAATATGTTTTTTTCTCTTTGAGCAACGCTATATAAACATGTTCCAAGCTAATATAACTGTCCGAAAATTGAGCCGCTTCATCTTCCGCTTGTATTAGAATCTGATTCAAACGCCTTGACCCATATATCTGAACATCTGCTCCGTGCACTGCCGGTAGACTTTCCAAATGGTTAAGCAATTGGTCTCTGTATGATTTCAGATCTATTTTCATATACGCCAATACTTTAAGTATCAGACTGTCTTCCACTGCCAAAAGGCCATAATGAAGATGAGGTGCATCAATTTGCTGATGATTCAGCTTAATGGCCATCTTCTGAGCAATTTGTAGGGCTTCATTGGTTTTTTGTGTCATTTTATCTTGAGTCATCTTTTCATCTCCTCTCAATGAGTTGTATCGTCCATCAAAGCTCGGTAGTGAATCTCTTGAATTAAAGCTAACCAGACTTTTGTTAGCACTCTGTCCTGTTGAGTGCTAATTTCAATTCAATTATATGCCTAGCTTTCCGTTATGTCAACTATATTTCTATAACAAAACAAAAGCGCCCTAGATATAAAACTATCTACAGCGCTTTCGTTTTGTTTCTTCTTTATCTCTTATACTCACCCGCAGGAACTGCAACTGCTGCAGCCTCCGCCACATCCTTGCAAAGAACTGATCCCAATTTTGACTTGAATACCATCTAATGGATAGGTATATTTCATACCATTGTCAAAGGTTACCCTATCCTCTTCAAAAATCACTTTAACAGGAATGACTTCTTTTTCTTCTTCACCGGTAAAACTTTCTACTTCCCTTGGACCAATCATGATCTTTTTATCTTCTTCGTAAGCCACCTCAAAAGTATTAACAATGGTCGTCAGTGATCTTAACGTGCCATCCTTTGTAAAACCTAACGATCCTGAATCCGCATGAATACCTAATGCAGTTGGGTCATGGGTTAATACAGAACCAATTGGTGTCTTTATGATTGTGGGTTTGGCTGGCTCTACAGCTTTGATTTTACCATCTTTATATAGAGAGAATCCGTGCCGTACTTCTATATCCCCTATTGGCGTCGCTAAAACTGCTTTATCCCTTGGCCAAAAGGCCAGGCTTTTCAATTGCCCATCGGCATAGAAGCGAATACTAATCAACCGAAGACTGAATTGACCAAAGGAGAAGTCATATTCAAAAGTCTTTGCCATCTCACCTTCATCGTCCTCACTCCAATAACCATCTATCTGTCCGTTCAGTGGAAAGACTCTATTTAATGACCCATCCTCATAAAAGGTCACAAGTTCCGCTGGATATATACCCATAGGTGTCGATATATCCATCTGCTCTTCTAGGCCAATACTCTTAAGTGAACCATTCTTATGAAAAATCATGGATGGTCTTCTTTTCTTACGTCGCTCAAAGTTCTTGAATTCTTCCGTAAATTGTGGCACCAATTCGCCATATGACGTTTGAACTCGATTAAAACCATTCACCGTAATATCTTTAACTGCGCCATCTTTATAATATTCTGTATGTGTGATGCCTGTTAGTGTGTCTTGATCGATTATAATCATATAGTCCTCCTTGCCAGTCTGTTATAAAGTATAAAAAAAGACAAAGAACCCCTAGTAAAAGGACGTCTTTGTCTTAATTCATTTTATCACAGCTAATTAAAAAAGGCAAAATATTCTGCCAAATTATTCATTTTCAGCACTTTTGATTGTCTATTCGGTTGGAACCCTATAATTCTTAACTACATCTGTCATTTTTTTCAATTGACCTCACTGTAGTAACGACTTAACTAAACAATTTATACATATATGCTGAGATTATTGCCCTAGTTCTTACAGACTTAAGATACCCAGGTGAAATTCAGAATCAGATAGATCAGATAAAAGCCCATAAGCATCATCCCTTCGAACTTAGTGATCACCTCTTTCGCATTTTTTGCAAAGAAACGGAATAGACCCAGAACAAGAATCATCGTTGGTATCTGCAATTTATAAAAAGTCTCAGGTACAACCAAGCCACCCTTTGTCACTGCCGCTGCACTACCGACAACAAATAGGACATTCAATATATCGGCACCGATGATGTTACCTATCGCCAACTCACCATGACCCTTTCGTACCGCTGTAACGGCCGTTACAAGTTCAGGAAGACTTGTTCCAAAGGCCACCAATGTGGCTGCTATGATCGCTTGTGGAATGCCAACACGAATCGCTGTCACTTCAACGGTAGGTATCAAGATCCTTGATGCAATGATCACAAGCGTCACACCGAGTACCATTTTCAACACTTGCATATAGACAGGTGTATCCTCTTCTTCAAGAATAGCGCCTTCGTCCACACCGGAATTTTGTGACCACTTCATTGAGAAATAAAGATAGATGGCCAGTAGTATCAAAAAGATAAAGCCTAAATATTGATGAATATGCCCGCCAGGCTCACTGCTAAAAAAAGGCAGCGCCACCACAGCCAAAAGGACACCAGCAAAGAACTGTACACGCCCCTGTCTGTTGATGGTCATCTTATCCACCGGCAATCTGCCAATCATCGCTGCAAGACCTAAAATAAGACCAGTGTCCGCAATAATTGATCCTATGGCATTACCCAGTGCCAAATCAGGATTCCCTTGGACTGCTGCCAATACAGAAACCGTTGCCTCTGGTAACGTTGTACCTAAGGATACAATGGTTGCACCTATGACCATCTTAGGTATTCCCCAGTGAATGGACAAACTGACTGCTTCATCCACAAGTATGTCCGCACCTTTCCCAAGTACCCACAACATGGCAGCAATAACTGCCAAAAGTGCTATAATGGGAAAGCTTTCCAAGTAATGCACAATTAATTCTTCCATGTAACTTCCTTTCCTGTTCCATCTTCTTTCGATGGTGTTTTTAGGGCAAACAAAAAGACGCCACAAAAAACACCTATTCTGTGTTTCTTGCAGAGTCTCACTAAGCCTGCATTGCAAGCCACCAAAGCCGGGACATTCGTTGTCCGTATTGACGACTTTGATTCCATTGGGTCGTATAAAAACACAACCACTTTTTTTAGGAAAGTTACTCCCTCTTGCGAAGATTATACGACTCTTAGTCAGGCGTGTCAAGACCAATCGCTGTACTTCTCATATCCCAAGATACGCCTGACTATAGATATTCCTTCCTCTCCATTATCTTGTGAATAGCCACACTCCAAGAACCAACATCAGTAACGCCCAGACATAAAAGAAAATCTCTGTTCCTTTTACCCCAAGATATTTTTCAAAGAGTTGAATCTTCTTAATTCGCCAAATCGGCTTCGGCTTTGTCACTGCCAAAACAATAACAACTGCCGAATATACAAAACACACTATTGCCCATCCAATCATAGAAAACGCCTCCTTAAACTCAAGCTTCTTACGTATAATTAAACACTAATGTTACATTAACCCCATTGCTATTCAAGTCCTTTTCTAATCCGAGGTGCCAAGACAACAAATACAATGACACTGATGCCAATGACGATGCCTGCATACTTCATAATATCCATCCAACTGCCTCTACTTGATAACACCAAATCATTCCCTATGTATGTCCAGTAGAAAGGAACCCAGTAAAAGAATGGTTGCCATTTATCCGCTAATAATTCCACACAAGCAATCGATCCGAACAATGGCAAGAATAGTAGTTTCATATTGCCAGCAGCATTCATGACATCATCATTGTTAACACCCTCAATAAAACCAATTAAGATACTGATTATACAGGAAGTCCCAACCATGATGACCATATGTAAAAAATTAATGTCACGAAAGCCTGTAATCAAAAGTAACAACGTGCTTCCTATCAAAGGTACAACCACACCTATCATGCTCTTCCCAGCAATATACGCAATTCTTGATACAGGTGAGAGATGAATGGCACTGATTGTGTTATCATTCTTTTCTTCAACAATGTTCAGTGCAATAATCATACCTCCTAAAATAGATGTAAAGATCATGGCCGTATTCACCATTAATTTTTTAAGAGGGGGTATCTCTCTTCCATAATCGACAATCTCAGCAATAGATCCTTCCAGACCAATATCAAAATGATTAAGCGTCGCTAACTGCTTCACATAATCCACAACATAATCCGGTTCGTTCCCCTGAGTCAACAGATAATATTCTCCTTCTTGGTCCGCCATGATACCAATAATGTTGTCCCTTTTTCTTACCCGTTCCTCAATAGCTTCAAAAGTGCCCAGAACCTCTACCTGGGCAAATTGCCTTAGATAGTTGACTTGCTCCATATTCTCACCTTTAAGCAAAACAACCTCAACCGTACTGTCATTGATGCCAGGTGAAAATACATTAATCAATACGGCAAATATAATTGGCACTACAAGAATGTACACAGTGATGAAATTACGCACACTGGTTTTCAGATCTCTCTGAAATATGATGAATATCTTTCTTAACATATATCAACACCCCATTATAAGGATAAAGTCTTCTTAAACCTATAATTTGCTAAAATGAACAAGCCCGACCCCAACATCAAGAAACCAAGGGAAGCCAACAATACATAGGTCATATTACCGCCAACAGACAATATATCCTTGAAACTCTGCAGCATAACATAACTTGGTATGATCTTCACCCAATCCGGATCCCAACTTGGTGTAAAATACGAAATATTGGGCATGATCATGATAACAATAACTATATACATCGCTCCAAATGCCTCAACAATATCTGTGTAGAAACTCGTCAACAACAAACCTAAAGATGCTGCAAAGAATCCTGATGTCACCAGAAATATGACCAAGAAAGCATAATTCGGTTGTTCACCCATAATCGGTATGGTAATCATTAGGCTGGTCACGATACTGGTCATAATGATAACACCGATTTTACTTAACAGATAATGCCAAACTGACGAAGCTGTAATCGCGTAGGCTTTGATAATGCCTTCGCTCTTGTCCAGAAATATATACGCAGCAATGATGAACAGACTCATTAAGCTGCCATTGAATGTCAGAAATACTGGTATCATATTCTCCTTATCATTAAGTGGCTTGATGTTCTCATACAATCGTTTGACGCTCATGTTGTCTGCATAGTCCTCGATGACGTCATGACCGGCAAGTCTATTGTTATACACTTTCAGTAGATTTCTTAATTTGTCCGTTTCGTACCCTTGCAAGTAATAAGTATTAACAATCTTGCCTTCATCATCCACTCTGACATGCACTGTGGGTACCCTTTTTGATTCCGCCACAGCATCCAGGGCTTCTTTACTGTCTAATATGTGAATCTTAGCTTCATCCGTCTCGTACATAAGAGCACTATACACGCCATCATCACCTTCAATGGTGACTACAGTAACAATCTCATCCATGTCTTCTTCCAGCAAGCTCTTAAGATATCTATCTTGAACCACCTTCGGTAAGTCCAGGAAAAGATACTCCTCTCCTTTACTGTCAAAATCCTCAGGTACGACAAATAGTAGAATCAATAAAAGTATGACGGCCATAGCAACTTCCACATAGAAGTACCAACTTTTAGACGAAAGCATCAGCTCTTTAGAAAAACTATGCCATAATTTCATCTATACCAGACCCCTTCCAGTTACCTTTATAAATATCTCTTCAAGGGTTGCTTCTTTTGTGTGCATCGTCTGAATATCATGATGTCTAATGACGTCAACCAATCGATTCTTATCCGCCTCTTCAACGGTCGAGAAGTTCTCCTTGATCAGCTCTTTGTCCTTAAAATACTCAACATTGACCAGTTTTTCACCGTATTTGAGTTTGAGGGCTTTCGGAGAGTCTATCAACCTGATTTTTCCATCAACAATAAAGGCTACTCGATTACAGAGTTCATCAGCTATGAACATATTATGTGTGGTCAAAAAAATGGTAACACCTTTTTCATTTTCCTGCCTGATTATATCCTTAATTCTTGCTGCAATGGCCGGATCAAGTCCTGTTGTCGGCTCATCCAGGAACCACATCTTAGGGTTGTTGATCATCGATCTCGCAAAGGTGAGTCTATGCTTCATCCCTTTTGAATATTTGCCCGCCTTGACATGCTCATTGCCATCCAGTCCAACTAACTGAATCAATTCCTTAGGATCTCTTGTCGGTACGTCAAAAAGCTTTCTATAAAAATCAAGGTTCTCTATACCAGACATCTTACCATAGACATTGGACTGTTCAAAAGACATACCAATATTATTGAACATCTTATCCTTAATGTGCTTAACATCATACCCAGCCACCTCCACTTCCCCTTGCTGAAGCTGAAGCAGACCGACCAATATGTTCTGTGTGGTTGATTTTCCAGCGCCAGATGGTCCCAGAAAGCCAAAGATTTCACCTTTTTGAATTTCAAAATTAACATCATTAACAGCGTAGTGATCATCATTGGTGTATGAATGGTATAGATTCTTCACTTTGATCATAGGATTCATCCCTTTCATTTAGGCCTGCATTGTGGCTCAATCCTCTTGATAATTAAGAATGACTTGCTCGCCTTCTACCAGTCCTTCGACAACGACTTGCTGTTCTGTTTTTTGTCGGGTAATGACTTCTTTTTCAGTAACCGTTTCCCCTTCAAGCACTTTGACGTATGCCTTTGAGTCTTTCTCGATGATTGCTCCCGCCGGTACCATATGTACCTCTCTAGGCGCTTCGATCATCACCTTCCCAGTCACTTCAACACCAAAGTCCAAATCTGTTACACCGGTCGGCAATTCTATAGCCACTGTCTGGCGGTTCTCTTCCACCCCAAGTTCCGATAAGGTCACAAAAGCTTTGGGGTAAATACGGTTAACAACAAGGTTATCAATATATATATCCAGAGCATCATCTGCTATTTCTACTGACATACCTTCTTCAATTTCAAGAGCGTCTTCAACCATAAAATCCACCAATAGGACTTTTGCCGTTGGATCATACAACTCTATAATCGCTGTACCCATAGACGGTTGATCACCGATATAGGTGTTCAACTCTGTAACAATGCCATCGATATCAGAATAGACGCTGTTGTCCACTCTGCTGTTGTCCAGTATATCTATGGCAATCAATAAAGCATCGATCTCCGCCTCATATCTCTCACGGACATGTTCAGAAATGCCGCGAACAAGCTGATTATAGGTATTCTGCGCTATAGAAAGGTTATTTTCCAATTGCTCTATTGCTATGGCTGATTGCTCTACTTCATTCTTTGTTACAACACCTTCAGCAAACAACGTCTCTAACTTCTCAAGGTCGCTTCCAGCTGTCTCTATCTGTCGTTTGATGCTTGCAATCTCGACTCTTGCATTGCTCACACTGCCCATGTCCGTTGATGACTGAGCCTCCTCATAAGAAGCCTGTAGTGCTTCAATCTGCTTTTCCACCTGCATGATCTGAAGGTCAATCTGTTCCGAATTATCTTCGTAGCGTACCAGCAGTTGACCTTTTTCCACATGATCGCCTGGCATAAGTGACATCTCTATCACTTCCAAACCACCCTTACCATAATAAGTTCTTATATACTTGGAACTAACAGTACCAACGTCTTGAACGTACTGACTCACTTGGCTTTTCACCACTTCTGCGGTTTCATATTTGACGCCAATATTGCCCATCGTCAAAAGATAGAATAAGCCTATGCCAATAGCAATAAAAATCACAAAAACAAAGATTAATTTTTTTTTCATAAAATGTCCATCTCCGTCCTACCGACCATATTAGTCAGTCTTTATATTGTTATTATACACCCACTGACCACTATGGTCAATAATAACAAAACTGTAGGTGAAAACACAATTGTGCCAACCCCTACAGCTTTAACCGTTCATGCTATGTTATAAATTACTTATGTCTATTCGACATAGCTCTTAATAATTCCCAAAAATTCCTTGCCGTATTTATCCAGCTTATTTTCACCAATCCCTTTGATGTCCAGCATACTGTCTTCATCCATCGGCTTATAATAAGCCATTTCGGCTAGAGTCGCATTGGCAAAAACCATGAATCTGGCAATACCTGCCGCTTCAGCAAGTTCGGAACGTTTTACTGCCAGCAACTCATACAAGGCCTCGTCATAATCCATATCTACACCTTTGACAGACTTACTTCTTCGCCCTTTACTTTTAGCCGTATCCTTAATCTGCGCCCGTTCCTGTTTGATTAAGATCTTCTCTTCACCTTTTAGCACCGGTTGTGCATTAGGCGTCAACCTAAGGACCGGATATTGATCAGCTGTCAGATATAGATAGCCTCTGGCGATCAGGTTCATAATGATTTCCCTAAGAGCACCTTCTGAATAATCTTTCAGAAGTCCGTAGGTGGACACTTGATCCAGCCCCAATTGCAGCAAGCGTTGATTCTTGGATCCCCTTAAGACCTGTATCACCATTTTAATCCCATATCTCTGTCTAAGCCTTACAACACAGGAAATGATTTTTTGCGCGTCCACTGTCAGATCTACATACTCAGCCTCTTCGTTACAATTGCCACAATTGCCGCAATTCTCTTCCTGAGCTTCTTCCCCGAAATATGCAAGAATTTCCTTTCTCAGACATTCATCACTATGACAATAATTAATGAGATATTGCAAATTCTCTAGCTGAACAGTTTCACGTTCCGGTGTCATCTCATTCTGAGATATAATAAACTTCTGCTTAACAATATCCGAAGGTGAATACATCAAAAGGCATTCCCCAGGCTCACCATCACGTCCGGCACGACCGGCCTCCTGATAATAGGATTCCATATTCTTTGGCATATTGAAATGCAGAACATAACGTATATCCGGCTTATCTATACCCATTCCGAAGGCATTGGTCGCTACAATCACTTTGGTATGATCACGCATAAAATCGTCCTGAACCTGACTCCTTTTATCCGCATCCATGCCGCCATGATACCCTTGTGCACTAATACCTTTGGCTTTTAATTTGCCTGCCAGACTCTCAACGCTTTTCCTGGTGGAGCAATAGATGATGCCACTGTCTTCTTCCGGTCGTTCCTTCAAATAAGTTTGAACGAATTTTAGCTTGTCTTTTGGCTTGATGACTTTGTAGAACAAATTGGATCTGTCAAAGCCTGTATGTACCTCCACTGGTGATGCCATATGGAGTAGCTGCCTGATTTCATCAACAACGATGGCTGTTGCTGTCGCTGTAAAGGCACCAATAGGTGGCCTGACACTCAGCTGGTCTATAAACTTGGGGATATCCCTATAACTCGGTCTGAAATCGTGTCCCCACTGGCTGATACAGTGTGCTTCATCCACAGCGATTAATGATATACCCAATTGACGGCACAGATCAATAAAACTGTCGACCAACAGACGTTCCGGTGCCACATAGACAATCTTCGTTTCACCACTTCTAAGTGCATCATAGCGTTCCAATGTTTCTTCCCAGGACAAGGTAGAGTTAATGTAGGTAGCCGGTATACCCATTTGACACAAGCCATCAACTTGATCCTTCATCAAGGCGATTAAGGGTGAAATAACAATCGCTGTCCCCTCCGACATCATAGCCGGCATTTGATAACATATAGATTTACCACCACCTGTTGGCATGAGTACCAAGGCATCCTGCCCCTGAAACAATGCATCTACCACTTTTTCCTGACCAGGTCTGTATGTGTCATAACCATAGTACTTTTTCAATAATTCAAACTTCAAAACAGTTCCCCTCGTTATACCAGATTTTCTCTTTACTTCATATGCGCCCACAAGCTGTATTGAGCGATCGGCCAGACTTCTGACTGTGTTACCACACTACTCTTACTGCCAATATGCTTCAGGTAAGCGCAGTGTATCTCTCGACCTATGATTGCCTCTTTTCCAAAGGACTCATAATCTTCAAAACACTCTTTCGCTTTTTCAAACAATCCCTGAAGTAGTTCTTCTCCTTTAGATTCTGTCAGCCATTCTTTCACATAGCCAACCCGAATCAACATCACAGAATTAGCAACTTCATAGGCATCCAGTTGATGTTTCGGCCAGTAAAACTCATACTTCATCAATTGTTCAAAGAAATCATACATATAGGGAAAGCCATTAATGATGACCGACTTTGCTACCTGACGTCTATCTGCACCCATTGTTTTCCCTAGCTGCATGAGTTTTTTCACATTGCCGATAAAACCTGTACCTTCATACCACTCTGACAGCTTTTCTTCAAAGGAAGCCGCATCACTGATCCCCAGTTCTTCCAAGTATGCAGAAAGCATCTCTACGTCTACACCTTCAGTTGCTACCACACCAAAAGGCCACTCAAAAGGTTCATTCAATGCCATTTTATAATAACCAAGTGATATCAGCCGTCCCACATCGCATCTAGGCCCTAGTAGGGACAACGCCGACAGACTCAGCATCCATTGTCGTTCTTTATCTGTCATAGAATCACCTGCCTCCAAACAGCTTAAACTTAAATCCCTGTCCTGTTTGTCCATTAACTTTACCGTACTGTCCTTTACCTAAAGCTTTTTTATCTTTAGAAGATAATTGGTCCAAAGCCAACCATGGCATCAAGTTCACATCCGGCACTTTCACAGCACCCATCTGAAAAGCCTGCTCTGCCCTTAGGACTTCTTCAGATGAAGCCCTAAGACCTTCCGGCATCTGACGCATAAGACCGGCAGCCTTGTCCATTTCCCCTTTACGTTGTAAATAGCCCCCATATAGGTAAGCCGCCATATGTGCTTCTTCCGGATCTTCACACATGGTATTAAAGGCTTGCTCCACCTCATCTTCCAGATTCGCTTCTACTGCAATCAACAGATGCCAGTGCTTCAGATCTCTACGGTCATATCTAGGTAAGAGCATCCTAAGAAATATTAAGGCACGGTCATAATCCCCATCCAGTATACCAAAGAAGATATGAATCTTATAGGTGACATAGTTCGATGCTTCATCAAAGGACATCCCATGTATTTCTTCCGGCGTCAGATTAAGGTACCCATTAACTATTTCATGCCATCTGAAATCAGACCTTTTACTTAGTGGGTAATACTTCTCAATCAATGCCCAAATATCCTCTGTCAAAGCATAATGTTCATTGAAGAAATTCACATATTCTTTCAAGAAATGCTTTTCTTCAATAAAGGACATACAAGCAAATAGATTCTTCCAGGCCTCAGCATCCAAGCGTCTTTTAGGGTTATTGTAAATCTTGGCCAACTCTTGAAGATACCAGTGTGGTTTATCACTAAAGTCAATCAATCCTTCTGTTGGCTTCACCCGTTCCTCGTCCCTAAAAGATTTCAACGCAAGTCGATAAGCACGATGAACATTGGTAAAGTTCTCAATATCCGTATCTTGATCAATGGTTTTGATCAGTTTAGCGTAGGTTTTCTTGACGGTCTCCTTATCCGCATCGGATTCCAGTCCCAGTGCACGCCACCACATTATTGCAATTCTCCAAATTCTCTAAATAATATCTTGATATTGTCTTTCGCCTTGCCAATGCGGAGGTTATTCTGGCTTAGCATAGCATCCCTGAAGAAACTGAGGGCTTCACCGACACGATCTTTGTCTTTGCCGGATACCAAGTCATACAGCTTCTCTGCTTTAGACATCAAGAATAAATTCTCTTCTTCTTTATAAGGATGACTCTTAAGGTCTGAGATCTTAGCCAAACAATCCTCTATCTGACTCTTTGACAGACTGTTACTGTTAAGCATAATGGCTCTTTTCTCTTCTTTGTTCCTCAGGTTCATGGTGATGACTTCAAGAATACCATTTCTGTCGTAAGTGAATCTGACAGTGGTCATAGAATCCACTTCAGACCCTGATTGAATCTCATGGACAATTTCCCCCAAAAAAACATTGTTGTCCGGATTAGGGTCCTCGCCTTGATAAACCTTGATTCTAAGTTCCTTCTGATCATCTTTAATAGCAACATACTGCTGTACTTTACTAAGAGGCACAGTCATATTCCTCTCAATAATTGGATCGAACTTTCGGTGATATTCACCATCATTCCCTTTAACCATCGTCTCTGTTCCAAGGGTATATGGGCATACATCTGTCATCACAGTATCCGACAGCTCAATGTTCTTGTCTCGAAGAGCCGCATAAACAGCGGCACCTTGTGCCACCACTTCATCCGGGTTCAGATAGGACAGTGGCAACCTGCCAAACAGTCTGGTCACTTGTTCTCTGACAATTGGCATCTTTGTTGATCCACCAACCAAAATGACCTCCTCAATATCCATGAAGTCAATCTCTGCATCTTGAAGGGCCTTCCTTACAGGTTCTTTCATTCTGGCCATAACAGGCAAGCAAGCTTCTTGGAACTCGTCCAAACTCATCTCGATATCTAAAGCCTGATCGGTCAATTGTATGTGTTTTGTCTGATGTTCTAATGTATCAAAGCCCCTTTTCAATTGTTCGCCTATATATTTCATCCGATTATAATCTTTGCTGGATAGATCATCCATATGAAGACCATGTTTCTTACAGACAAACTCAGCAATAGCGTAATCAAAATCTTCGCCACCAAGATAATTATCTCCTGCAACCGCCTTAACCTCGATGACATTGTCATAAATGTCTAAGATGGATATATCATAAGTACCGCCACCTAAGTCCACAACTGCTATCAAGCGTTCCCTGTCTGTCTCATGGAGGTGATAGGCGAGGGCCGCCGCTGTTGGCTCATTGACAATCCCAATGGCATTAAGACCTGCAATCTGAGAGGCTTCCATGGTCGCCTTCCTTTGCAGGTCTGTAAAATAAGCCGGAACACTAATGACGACTTTGTCGATCTTGCTTTCTATCGATGACTGGGCATCTTCCGCAATGTTCTTCAGTACAATCGCCGACAGTTCCGTCGGTGTAAATGCCATCATTCCCGCTTCATAGACTTTAGCTGTCCCCATATTACGTTTGAAGGCACTATAAGTATTCTCAGGCGCAACAATCAGACGTTCCTTGGCTGATTTGCCTACGGACAGTTCCATACTGTCCAATACACTGACAACACTAGGTGTCAGATTTTCCCCGAAACGGTTTGGTATGATGGTTGATTTTTCATTTTCATAAATCGCTACGAGGCTATTGGTTGTCCCCAAGTCGATTCCGATGATTGACATAATTGACTCCTATCCTTCATAGGTACTCTCATTCTCGCGTATAGTTTCCTAGACCTTATATCAGGAAACATAACTAAATACCGGGTTCTTTATATTTTTTTCCAGTATACTACTATTATACGCCAGAATCGTACTTTAGTGAACCTTAAAGAAGTAAGGGTAGCGACAAATTACTGTAGGAACCAAGTTTCACCAAGTGTTATAGCATATCGAGCATTGCATATTAATCCAGACACAACCTAATAACATTTTTCGACATAATCCGCTCCTTTCATCTCTGTAAGCAAGTGAGTTACTTGAGCAATGAAGACGGACTGCCACTTAAATTCTATTTTTTGTTATAATATTGTTCATAGCTCTCATGCACTAAATTCAACCTGTCAAATACGATTCTTGAATCATAATCTCATTGCACTTCTTTGTAAATCCTAGTCCCTCGTCAAATAATACTTTGTTATCAGTGATAAACTTCACAGGGATGTTACAGCCTTATTCTCAACATGCTTATGACAAAATTCACCATTTTTCAAGCACCTTCTATCGTTCTTTTCTTCAATATTGCCCCATAAGGATGACTTTCATCCTTATAACCGATGATATCTATCACGCCATTATTAATCATCGCCTCAATTCTAAAGCGACACCATGCATCGGCGACACCTAAAGAATATTTCATCATGACATTGCCAAGCAGCCTCCCCATGACGATAGGCACATCCGGCAGCTCTTTGTATAGGAGATGATCATAGAAATCCATCGGTACCGACAACAATTTGCCATTAACAATCGCACGTAGTGGTGCATTTTCTTTCACCAACGTCTTCCATTGGTCACTGTTTTCACGCTTCTCCACTTCCGGAACATTTCTTTCCATAAACCCAACGGCCTATCTTGATGTTTGTTCACTATACTCTATTACTCCATTGTCATTGAGAAGTTCAACTTGAAGCTGTTTTCAGAAGCATCATCATCCGGTATCAGCAATGCTCCAGTTCCATTTATATATCCTGAATAATCTGTCTCACAAGTTATTATCACACCAGACTCAATAAGTGAAAAATCTCTGAATGTATTGTCAGTAATGCTCTTTGATATTCGATTCTGAATAGTAGTAAATAACCGTACTTCATCCTGAGAACATGCAAATGCTAGCGCATCTATGATCATATAAGTATTGTATGAACCAATCCATTCTTCACTGTTTATGATATTGATTGAATAATTAATACCAGTCACCTTACCATCCACTGTGGTGAATTGATATAACGGTCTTTCAGTATGTCCTATATCAAAATACACATGGCCATCAAAGTCCTTCTCAACCCATTCGCCACTTTGATCCAAATAATAATTGCCATAATCAACACCATAGTAGGCAGAATAATAATTACAGTTTTCAACAAATTCTGCTATCGTTAACTCACCCTTATTCGGTGGAAGTAGCTGAATAGATATTATCGTAATAATCACTCCTAAAGTACCCCATATGCAGCCAACAAGGCAATCCACCTGGTTTTCTTGGTATCTTTAATCTTATAGATCAAATACATATTCCATGGTTGCATTGTATTCTGGCTGCATGATTTATAACTTTTCCAAAGCCTAACCAAGTTATAGACTGGTATATTGTATCCCATCCCAGCACCTATGACTTCCCAAGTCCTTTGTAGCGCTTGGAAGTATGATAGCTTGCTTCCATCTTTCGTGGTAATTCTTATCCCAAAGATATATTTGCCAGGTGTCGTCCCTGACTTTTGTAAGAATAAAGGCTCTATCGCCAACATCATAGCAATAGCAATAAATGTGTCAAATACTTGTTCCAAATTGCTTCTATTCATAATATTTACATGAAATATCAACCCAAGAATTGCCGACCATATCGTTCCATAGATTGCAACATCAAGTATTCTGGCAAAATATCTTCGCCATGGATAATAGGCGTGTTCTTGTTCTTCTATCACTAATTCAACCATCTTATATTCTCCCTATTCCTTCAGGTCTGTATTTTCTAGTATCATAGTAGTCAATTCATCTACTGTGACGTTGTTGCTTTTATATCTTTCTCATGTCCGAATTGCCTTAACCATACATTGTAAACGACTCATTCGGTCTATATTCAGCTTTCTCTGTAGCCACAGTAAGGACATGATTTAAGCGTATCATCATACTCATTACCACATTTTTCACAGATCACTTTAATTACTTGCTCTCTTGGCATCAAGTTAATAATGTCAATTAGGATACTTTGGGTAGTTTGTTGATTTTCAATGATTATGGCGATACCTAAAAAAACAGAACCACTAAGCACACCAGATATGATTCCAACAAGTAAGCTTCCACCCATGACACCTAATATAATTCCACCGCTAAGAGCAGTAACAGCAAGTATTACAAAGCAAATAACTAGAACCATAATAGTACCTCCTCTGGCACCACACCGCTGACACACTTCACGCAGATTCAGCACCTTGTATTAAATTGTCTTATATTCACAGGGATGTTTGTCTTATACTCCCTTGACCCTCATATAACATTATAGCACATTGTCATTACAATGCATGCTTGATTTGCAGTGCATTGATTTTGTACATAATGTGGCTGATGATTTTGAGCTTAACAAAATTATTCTAGTTGATTTTCAGTATGATATAGTATGTATAGAAGCAGAAAAAAACCAAGATCTCAATTCATATGATTTGAAATCTTGGGCTTTTGGCTCCTAAGCCTTTTGTGCAGGTGTTCAGGGTGTAATCACCAATTATTATCGTCGAGTTAGTCGGCATCTCAGTGAAGTAATCATCATCATAAAAATACTGAACAGAAAAAAGAAGCTCCTTGATAAATGGAAAACCCTTTATACATAGGTGTATTTTGAGAATATAACCAAATGTTACCTCAGGGCCAAGAGCATTACTTAAACTTAATCCTTTGTGGTAAATCCTCGCCTATCTTATCACCCTAAGCAGAAGTTCTTCGACTGAATCTACTACTGAATCAAACTCAATCTGTCCAACAAAAGCAAAATCTTGTCTGTATTTGTTCCAATAGTCCTTCATAGCCTGGCTCTCTCTGATTGCATCAATGGAATCGCCAAACTTTAACATCAAATCAAGTGTGTTTCGTTTCACCGAAGTTCCCTTGATCGCTTCAGAAAGGAGATTAGCATCAATCTCATCTTTTCTTAATCTGTATAGTGTATGAACATCATAAAAATCCCTCGGACGAGTATTCTGATCACTTCGAGAAACAATGGTCTCCAGTTTTTCAGCCAGCACCGTTTCTAGATTATATGCCAACACACTTAATGATCTGTCTTCAAACATTAAGCTATATGAAAAGTCCATTTCTCTAGGTGTAATCTTGTCTCCAGTTGTAATATCAATCTTCAATGGCACTGCCATTGGAGGATAATTTCCTGTCAATGATATTCTGTAACCGCTATTCTTTCTAGCATTCGTTCCAGCATATAATTCTGCATGACCAATTGAGCTGAAATGTGTTTCTCTTTGGATACATTCTTAATTAGTGCCTTTAACTGCATTGGATTTTTTATAGTAACACCTCCAAGTATGATCTCAATCGCTTTTCTACTCTGATTTTTTTTGCATAATCCGTTAGCAGTACAATGTTCTTTTCTTTTGAAATGACATACTTCTTAAACCCCTCAGATATCAATTGTATATCAGTATTATTTCCCGGCTTCAATACATCGCAAAGAGTTCGTTCAGAGTTATAACATTTAACCGGATTCCCGCTAGGTGTATTAACTATAATGACCCCAAGATCATGCAATTCCTCTTTCACACTATTTGGCACCACTATATTGCGATCAATATTGAATACATTGTATCTACTGGGAAATGTCATATTAAACTTATTAGGTGTGCGATCTGTCAGACCATTAAGAAATAATGCTGTATCCAGCGAGAAAACACCTCTTTTATATTTCTGCTGGACATTAAATAACTCGTCATCCCAAACTTCAGGTAAAATATAAACACCTCTCTCGGAACGTTCAATAACCCCTTTTTCTAGCAGATAGTAGAGAATTCTCCTAGATATACCGGCTTCTTCAACTTGAGATACAGTGATGATGCCATTATTTTCTCTCATCATTCCTATTATCTCATCTGTATAATTCATAGACATCACCCCTATGTACTTTCTTGCGTATTATTATATCATTCGCACGCAAGAATGTACATATAGTGTATCTCAATAATACTAATATCATATTCGACTGGCTTCGAGCCTATCCGGATATGACGGTCGCACAGGTTTATGACTGGCTACTTGAACACTATTAGGTAAATTGTCATTACAATGCATGCCTGATTGTTGTGCATTGATTTCGTACATAATATGGATGACGATTTTGAGCTTAATAAAATTATTATAGTGATTTTCTATATGATATAGTAAGTATAGATGTGATACTTATGCGTAGAGTTACAGAAATCATCGCAGAACGACTTATTGATGAAGGCATTGCAAGCGACTACATATTAACCGCCAGCATCATTGAATCCATACTTGCAAACTACAGAGTTGAACCTTTGCCATATTACCCAGTTACTACTACCGACCTACCCGAACGAATCAGAATTTATCTGAAAGCACGGCATATTGTTATCTCAACAAAAATGCTTGTTGTACCTACGCCGTTATCATGAAAATCGCAAAGGAGATAGCCCTTATTTGTTCACTCACCTTGTCCCACCGTATGGTCAAGTTTCCAAATGAACACTTCAGGATGAAATAACATCAATAGGAAAAAGATGTGACATTCATTTATACCCACATCGTCTGAGACACACTTTCGCATCATTAGCCTTGGAAAACGGAGCCTCTTTGACAGCAGTACAAAAATCCTTGGTCATAGCCAGATTAGCACCACTCAGGTATATGCTAAATTATCACAGATATCTATCAAAAATGAGTACTTAAGATATTTCAATGTATAGAAGCAGAAAAAGCCTAAGATCTCAATTCATATGATTTGAAGTCTTAGGCTTTTGGCTCCTAAGGCTTTTGTTCAGGTGTTCAGGCTGTGATCATTAATTTTGTAGCCACTTAAGAAAATACATAATAGCATAGTAAGCACCTAGACCTAATAATTTGATGTGCTTACTATACTTCCATTTGAAATCTCGTTTGAGCATAATCAAACTTCTATTATTTTATAGTATTTCTAGAGCCATGCTTTGCTTGCTCAATCGTCAAAAAAGCACCCGCCTTTTGGTTATTGATTAAAGCCAACACTTTTTGTTTTTCACGGTAATCGTATCTTCTAATTTTAAGACTTTGAAAGATAAAATGATTCAATAACGTTTTTGAAAAATAATCAGCATTGTCTTCCGACAAAAAACTTTCAATATCACTTATTGGGAAGTGCCCCTCCATATTTTTTATTTTCTGTGCAATAGAAGTGATTGAATAAAAATTACTTTCTTTATCATTCTTTATGCCTTGGAAAAACTCTATTAAACTTCGGTTATCAACAATTTTTTCTGCTCTACTCAATGATGAATATACAACCCGTTCCCACATATTTGAAAGATATCCAATAATACGATTCATCAATTCAGTTGAATCTTCTGATATTTCAACCTCTTCATCCTCTGATATCTTTTCACGCATAAACTCTTGAATCCCTGCTAAAGACTTCTCAAGTTCAATACTAAAATAATATGTAATTCTTTGGATAAGTGAGATGCTTTTAATAATCGCTTCCTCTTTTATCTCTCTTTTAATTTGTGGTGAATAATTCTTAAGAATTTCACTAATTATATTCAATGTTTTCAAGGCGCTATGTAAATCATTAACTAATTCCAAACCATCATTATCATTAATTTCTTTCACAAGTTGCCTTCTTCTTTTATCGGATTCATCTATAGAATGTAAATAGTGTGATCTGTTCTCATCCACACTTTCGAATTCACCAGGTGTTGATGCTATTTCCTTTTGCTCTACAATTACATTCTTAATATATTCTGGATTTGAAAATGAATTTATTTTTTGAAAATCATACTCATCATAATCAGAATACATATTATCAATTCTGCGTATTAGTTCACCAAAGACAGGATTATTTCTACTTCCATATTCGTACGAAAGAAGAAGCAGTATATTTGCATTTGGTTCGTAATGAATATTATCATATAAAATATTATTATCAATGCTGTTTTCATACAAATACTGTGCAACAAAATAATAATAAACATAATTATATTTAAACTTATATATTCCTGAGTCAATTAATACAAATAACTCTGAATCTACACATACACTAATTAACCTCGTGATGCTCATTCGCTCACCGAACCCTTCATAGTATTCTTGTATAGCATCACTAATTAATTGCTCATCAAATGTAACTGTTGGATTATTCTCTCCAAGAACAAAAACCCTGTATGCAGCTATTGCAAGTATTGCTAATGTTTTGGTAATATCTTGTTGGTCGTTGCTGAATGCTCTTACTATTTGCAAGGTGATCAACGGCTTGTATACATGTGCATATTGTGAAATGTTCTTCTCGTCATAATCTGAGTTCAATATTGAGAGAATTGTCAACTGAGATAAAATCGTGTGCTCAAAAAGACTCTCATTTTGAACCCCCAGTACACGCTTAAATAAATCGTCAACTTGACTATCAAATGCAACAGGATCAACTACCTGCTTGTATGCATCATTTAGCCTTAACCACTTTCTAACAAGTTTGTTTAAAACATATTTACCACTTTCAAGAATAAATACATGAGCAAAATCATCGTGCATTTTATTCATCAGTTCCATACAGTCACTACGGTTAAGAATAGTCGTATCTTTTGATGTAATTATTACATAATCAAATTTATTTGTTATTGAATCATAAAATTGATATAGTGATTCTTTGCTCAACATTATTGCATCAAAATCATCAATAAGAATAACTTTATTAGATTTCGGACTTTGTGTGATCATATTTAAACATGTATCTTCATATTGTTGTTTGTAAGCTGACTCTAGAAATGATCTTATATCATCCTCTCCACCTATCTTAACTTTTTCACCTTGAATGTATAGTGGAATAATACTATTATCTAAGAAATACTTATACAAATCTTTAAGAATTGTTGTTTTACCATATTGATCATCCCCAGAAATGATAATCTTTCTTTCACTCATTACAATCTCATAATACTCATTATCTTTCAGATATTTATACTTTTCTCCGCCAAGTGATAACCCAAAATCCGGTACAACAAATATATCATCTAGTTTTAGTTCATTCGCATATTTATGATGAACTGTATAGCCAAGATCATTAATCCAATTATCATAAAACTCTTTTTTAATATGTACGTTATCGCGTCTGTAACGATCTATACTGATCTTTCTTTTATTTACAGGGTTTTCAATCATATCATACAATTCATCCGCTGGACCTTTATAGTAGCAAAACAGACTCTCAAGCATGTTTTCTAAATCTAGTTCTATTAAATTAAATGCACTTTCCCTTACTCCATGAGGTATCAATGCTGCTCCATGAATATAATAATTCTTTCTCTCAGTAAAATTATCCTTAACATATATATTTGATTGATGTTCATGCCCAAATATAATCATATCAGAAACACATTCTAGATAATCCTGGAGATATTTTTCACTATACCCTTCAAACCACTGATACGGGTGATGAAGTATGGATATTCTTATATCACTATTACTGAATGAACAGTACTTGCTTGACTCCTTATATGTTTCAAATATCTTTTGATCTGCCACTAAAGATGAAGTTGTCTCTTTCTTTGTTGAATTCCAGCTAGAGTTAATAAGCAATATGCCGATACTCTTTTCATTATATTTAAAAGTTATTGAATCAATTAGTTTTTTCTCTGGTATACCAACCGATTTACCTGAAAAAAGCTCCATGAAATCCCAAAAGTTTGATTGGGCATTGAGAACAAGGCTCAATGAAGAAGTATCTAAAGACTCTGAACGATCCATATTCTTCAAGATGATTTTTCGTGTTGCAATATTAGAATCACCGAAATCTACATCATGGTTACCTGGTACGAATACAAAAGTAATATCCTCTATGCCACATTCTCTTATTTTTGAACGAAGGGATGTAAAATAATCTACAGCAACCATATACTCATCCATTTTCCCCGAAAATGTAATATCACCACTCACAATTATTAGTATTACTTCATTTTGGGGATTCATCGAATGTCTACTCACAACACTTGCTACATGATTTGCTTGAGCATGGGTGAAGTCCATATCCTCAGTTATATGTAGGTCACTTAAATGTAATAATATCAGTTTCATAATTCTCCTCTCTCGTGTGACGATCATTAATATTGCACTTATTCATTAATAAAGGATTTGAAATGTTCTCATAGTAACTAGCCTGTATGACAAAATCATAAGTATCTTCTCAATATAGCCTCATTTTGCATTCATTCAATTCCAGAATGTACAAGTTATTATATTTTATTCCCTGAGCACCTGCACAATAACGGCCCTGAACTCAATCTATATAAACAAAAGGACCAAAGGAAAGAACAGCCAATAATCTGTTCACTTTGATCTCTAGGGGTAATATGATTATCATTTTTTACTACTGTAGATACTCCCCTATCTCCAAATAGCCTTTATAACATTATAACCTTCTTATAGGCATTTGCCAATGGAATGGCAACTTGTCTTTGCCAACAATGTTGTTGTACAAAAAGCCCGTGGAGTCGGTAACATTCCCAACCCAACGGGCTTTCATTCTATAACATCAGCGATAAATTTATTTCCTATGCCCTATTTCAACCACTATTCTTATAACTTAGGGTTTATAAACCGTGATTCTCTGGTTCTTATATTGACCTGATTCCATGACATCCACCATTGCTATTGCATAGGAGCCGGTCTCATAAACTCATCATCCATCTATATCGCGGTCTCAAGAAACTTCTTCTGAGCATTGTACAGGTCAAAATAATGACCTTCTGTCTCAATCAATTCTTCATGGCTTCCCACTTCTTCAATGCCCTTGTTGTTGATCACTAGAATTCGGTCTGAATTCTTGATGGTCGACAATCGGTGGGCGATGACGATGGATGTTCTGCCTTTTAACAGTTTTTCCAAGCTTTCCTGGATGATGACTTCTGTCTGAGTATCGATACTTGAGGTGGCCTCGTCTAGAATCAGGATCTTGGGATCCATTAGAAGAGCTCTGGCAAATGATATCAATTGCCTCTGTCCGGTGGACAACCTTGAACCTCGTTCATTGACTTCTGATTCGTACCCATCTTCCATCTCTATGATGAACTCATGGGCTCTCACAGCTTTTGCAGCAGCAATGACTTCATCATCAGTGGCGTCTAATTTACCATACCGTAGGTTATCCATAATCGTCCCTGAGAAGATAAAGGTATCTTGCATCATAACCCCCATCTGAGACCTTAAGCTTGCCAAGGTAACTTCTTTGACATCTTGCCCATCAATTCGAACGGCACCTTTTCTGACATCATAGAAACGACTGATCAGGTTAACAACCGTCGTTTTTCCTGCACCAGTCGGACCAACAAGGGCAATTCTTTCACCAGGCTGAATCTGAAGATCAAAGTCATCCAGAATCACTTGTCCTTCCTCGTATCCGAATTCTATATGGTCAAAGGAGATGCCTCCCTGTGGTACCTTCAGTTCCGTGGCACCTTCTTTGTCTTGAATCTCAGGCTCAATGTCCATTGTTTCGAAGATTCTTTCCAGGTAGGCGCTTGCAGAGACAAGTTGGTTGTAAAACTCACTTAGGTTCAACAAAGGCATCCAGAAATTCCCCATATAACCTAAGATAGCAACTATGACACCTGGTGTTACCTGATCACGTAAGACAGTAAGCCCAACAAGCAACATCGCGCACTGTGATATGACGGAAGCATTCTTAACGATTGGGAACACCAGTCCCATATATCGTCTGGAAGTCATCCACTTATCCCTATAATCATTCATCAGCTCATCAAAGACTTGAAGATTCACCTCTTCCCTTGTAAAGGATTGTGTCACTTTCATACCACTGATGCTCTCGTGGATATACGCATTCATATTGGATTGCTTGGCACTGACTTCTTGCATGGATTTTCTCTGCTTATTCTTTACATAGAATATACCCGCAGTACATATTGGTACAAAGACCATGATGACAGCCGTCAAACGCCAGCTCAACATGAACATCAAAGCCACAGCAACAACAAAGGAGAACATGTCAACAATGATACTAATCAAACTGTCCGTCAAAAGCTGACTGATTGTATTGATATAGTTAACAACACGCACAAGAATCTTACCATGTGGTCTGCTGTCAAAGAAAGTGAACGGCAACCTTTGAATGTGGGTAAACAAATCACGCCTTAGATCTCTTATGACATCCTGCCCGACTCTGGACATATAACGTATACGATATTTTTGACATATCGCACTGATGATAACGATGATTAAGAAGGCAATCGATATCTGAATAATGCTCCTAATATCCTTTTGAGGAATATAATCATCAATGACCACTTTAAAGAATAACGGTGTAACCAGGTTACCCATTGTCGATACCATGACGACAAGGAGTGCTTTTAATACAGTTCCTTTATAAGGCGTAATATAACCTATAATGCGTTTTAACTGATTAAAGTCAAAGGCCTGATCCAAATATTCATCTTGGTCGAAAGTATTTCTCTGCTTAGCCATTATGCCCCCTCCTTCATTCGGTCAAATTCACCTAACTGGGTGGTGAAGACATCATAGTAATAACCTTTCATATCCACAAGTTCCTTATGGGTACCACGTTCGACAATGCGCCCTTCGTCCATGACAAGAATCAAATCCGCATCTTTAACCGAGGAAATCCTGTGAGCTATGACAATGGTTGTCCTATTTTCATTGATCTTCTTAAGTTCCGTCAGAATTTTGTACTCTGTCTCCATATCAACTGCCGACGTCGTATCATCCAGTATCAGTACTGAAGGATCCTCTATGATGGCACGAGCAAGGGCTATCCTTTGCTTTTGTCCACCGGACAGCCCAACCCCACGTTCACCGACAATGGTATTAAAGTCATCATCAAAGTTATAGATGAATTCATTGACACCAGCAATCTCTGCAGCCACTTTCATCTTTCTATGACCAATGTTTGGAACACCGTAAGTTATGTTGCCTTCGATGGTATCTGAGAACAAAAAGATATCCTGCATCGCAACAGATATATTCTGCCTTAATCTTTGAAGATCATATTGGCTGACAGGAACATGGTCAATCAGTATCTGACCTTCATCCGGATCATAGAATCTTGTAATCAGGGATGTCAGTGTTGACTTGCCTGAACCCGTGGCGCCAATCAAGGCTAAGGTCTGACCAGGGCCAATTTCAAAATTAATGTCCTCCAGTACCCTTTGATCGTCATAACGGAAGGTCACATGGTCAAAGGTGATATACCCTTTAATTCTTTTTGGTTTGACAGGTCTTTCATGCAACCCAAGGACACTTTCTTCCTCTAGTAACTCACTGACACGTTCATAAGATGCTGTAAAGTTCTGAATACCATTAACCATCGGACCAATCATTCTTAGAGGATTGTTGATCATCCACAATAGACGGTTAAAGGCAACCAATTCACCGATGGTCATGCTGCCTCTAATGATCAAGACACCACCGACACCCATAACAATCACATTGAACAGTGATGCAAAGGCTTCTAAGAAAGGTAAGTTATCTTCTTGAGCTTTGGCCGCTGCAAGGTTTGCAGCTTTGAAGCCTTCATTTTCTTGATCGAACTTATGTATTTCATAGGTCTCTCTTGCAAATGCCTTAACAATCCTATTGCCTGAGATGTTCTCTTGAACCATCGTGTTCAGTCGTGCAAATTGCTCCCGTATTTCTTTAAAGGCAGGATGGATTGTCCTTGCCAATCTAAAGGATATGAATAGAATAAATGGGCTAAGAACAGCGGATATCCCACACAGCAATGGGTTGATCAATGACATGGATACAATCGCGAAAACAAATACGCAGACATGGAAAATACTGACATGGGTCAACCATGCATAAAAGTGTCTAATGGCCTCTGTATCTCCCGTCATCTTACTCATGATACGCCCATTAGGTGTCTTGTCATAATAGCTAACATCAAGGCTCTGTAGCTTTTTATACAGATCTTTTCTCAAGTCAAAGACAATATCCTGTGAGAGTCTTTCAAAACCAAGAAAATAGATATACCTAAGACCAGTTCTAATCAGTGTAACGACAACAATAATCAATATGCCATTAACAACCGTATCATTGGCCTCCCCTTTCAATACGCCATCAATGATGGTTCCTGTCAAATAAGGATCCACTTGTGCCAAGATGGCAAAAATCACTGTCAGAATGGCGGAACCTATAGCCAACCATTTATGTTTTTTCAAGTACGGGCTCATGGCCTTCATTGTTTTAAACATCATCTCATCCTTCCTAAATACAGAGACAATGCCACATTAGCACAGCATTGCCTTTTCTTGATAAAGTATACATGAATGAAATCCAGTTATGTATGGCATATTTGGTTTAGTTGTTGTCAGATGTGGTATGTATACCTCTTATCCGTTGGAATAGGTCTGTCTAAACTCGGTCGGTGTATAACCTGTCACCTTCTTGAATTGTTTGGAGAAAGTTGCTGTATCTGTATAACCTAGTTCAATTGCTACCTCTTTAACAGTAATATCCGACTCTGCTAAAAGACTCTGCGAGGTTCGGATTCTTTGATTCAAAATGAAGTTACCTGGGGATATACCATAATACTCTTGAAAGACTTTCCTATACTTCTCGTAACCCATAGCAACATATTCAGCCACTTCCTCGACTGTCAATCGTTTATCGATATGATCCTTGATAAAAGCAATGCTGAGTTTCAATACTTCTGCCTCGTCCGATGTCCTTTCGTTGATACGGTCAAGATAGGTTGCTCTAGCTGCTAACTCTATCGCTTTTGGCAACAGCAAAGGCAATTCTGCACCATTTTGTGCATCCAGCTCCCGATGAATTCCAAGAAACAATTGAATCATCTCAAAATCCACCCCAGTCTTCAATACAGGTTTATTGCCGTTAATAACCGACGCCTTTACCAAGGGCTGATATATTTCATTGCTGATGCACAAGTATAACTCCGAGTAGTCATCATCAAGGATTAAGTGAGAGTGTTTTCTACCAGGTATCCTTTGGACAAAATCCCCTGCTTCCAGATTAATCGTCCCTACTTCATCATCTATATATTGTGCCGTTCCAGAAAGGATCAGCACCATATCCGCATTATTTCTTACAAGATTGACTAAATCGCTTTTGTGGGCCTTTTTCCTTACATAGCCACATACCAGCATACCTTCTTGTCCCTCATCGGATAACATTCGAAACTTGTGCCACCCATTATGCATTTGTCTCTCTATGATTTTATGAATATTCATATTTTTTCTGCCTTACATTTTCTTTAAGTCTAAATAGGTTCGAGACAAGTTCATAGCTTTCTCGAACATATTGACCAATTCGTTTCAGTCATTATATCATTTTAGATGCCGACAAAGTAGGGGGGAAATAACATTAAACTTACCTTTATAAGTCCAATTGTGTAGTACTGGACTTAGATGGTGCACCATGTTAAAATATCATTCAGAATTCGGTCTCTCGCTGCAGTGCAACGGGCTGACCAAAGGATGGGGCGTAAATCATTATGACGACTTTTGCACAACCAACATATTTAATCGGATTAAAGCACGGTATACCAACAGCACTTGGTTATTTCGTGGTTTCTTTTACCTTTGGCATGATCGCCCACCTTGGCGGTATGTCTGTTCTTGATGCCACATTGATCAGCATGACAAGTCTCACAAGCGCAGGACAATTTGCAGGTTTGACCATCATGTTCGATCATGGGACTTACACTCAACTGATCATCGCCATGATTGTCATTAACAGCAGGTACAGTCTTATGGCAACAGCTATGTCCCAAAAGCTGGCCAAAGGTACGACTCTCTTACAGAAAGCCATTATGTCCATCTTCATCACCGATGAAAACTTCGCTATCGCCATGGTGGAAGTGGAACATATCACTTGGCACTATTACCTCGGGGTGGCAACCCTTCCTTATATCGGGTGGTCTTTCGGTACCTTCATGGGCGCTTATGTGGACAGCTTATTAAGCCCTGCAATGCAGAATGCCGCTTCAATAGCCTTATACTGCATGTTCATCGCCCTCTTCATACCACCAGCCAAAGAACAAAAGCCTATCCGTCAGGTTATCATCATTACCATCCTGCTAGGGTTACTACTATATTATGTCCCTACGTTCCAAATCATCAGCACCGGCTACCGCATCATGATCGCGGCTATCCTAGGTGCCATTTACGGTGCTGTCCGTTACCCACAGGAGGTGGTCTAATGTCCAATCTATCTGCCATCATCCTCATGGCCTTCGTCACTTACCTAGTTCGGGCCTTACCAATGCTCCTCATCAACAAACCCATAGAATCCGTCTTCATCCGATCGATTCTACACTATATCCCCTATGCCATACTGGCCGCAATGACGGTCCCATACATCTTCTATGCCACCGGTCACCCCCTATCAGCCATCGTCGGCACACTCACTGCCTTAGCTTTGGCCTGGTACAACAAGAGCCTCATCACAGTGTCCATGGTCGCCGTAGCTGCAGCTTATGTGGCGGAGCTGGCGCTGAAGTTTATATCTTAAAGTTCAATCATTCTAACGAACCACATTATCATCGAATCTAAGAAAGTGTTTTTCTTCTATCATCCATAGATCCCCGGAACCGAGGGTTCTATTTCAAGGTATATGACCATAAGCCAGCGAAGCATGGACGCGGAGCCACCACCATTTGTAACAGGACGTTACAATGAGTGGCCGTTGGTCAGATACCTTGAAATAGGTCCTGACCTTCAACACGAAACCGGGAGGCACTTCAGGTCCCCGACATATACCAAATCACCAAAAAGACCCAGCAAACTAGGCTTAACACCGCCAGTCCACTGGGTCTTCATCATTCCATTCCCATTCCCTATATTACTGAAACTCCCCAACATGAAGAATACTCTTCCCAGAGTGCTTACCTTCCACCAATCGATGCTTTCGACCGACGGATTTCGGATCCAAATAAGTATAAATCGACTGATCCTTTAACAACCCATCTACATGAATACCAGCCTCATGTGAGAAAACCATTTCTCCTACGATTGGCTTACTCGCATGAAGATTCCTCCCGGAATAGACTTCCACCAACTTGGACACTTCCATGAACTTGTTTCTCTGAATATTGGTATGAACACCTTGCATCATCTCAAGAGCCATAACAATCTCCTCTAGAGGCGTATTGCCAGCACGCTCCCCCAACCCATTCACACTACAACTAATAGCTGATGCACCTGCCTTGAACGCCCCCAAAGCGTTGGCGGTACCCAGGCCAAAATCGTTGTGACCATGAAAATCAATGCTGATCTCCCTCGTAAAGTCCTTAGGGTCAATATGAAGCCCCTCATACAGACTATTAATCAACATATATATCTTCTCGTGGGTCGTAAACGGATTGAGCACACTAACAGTATCCGCGTAACGGAACCTCTTTACGCCATACTCAATACCCAGCCCAAAAACGTATGCTAGGAATCCGTGATCAGCTCTTGAAGCGTCTTCACCACCAACGGAAACATTGAGGTCATGGCTTCTTGCAAAATCAAGAACCTTCACATAACGGCTAATCAGCGTTTTTCTATCGATACCCAACTTCTTCTCTATATGTAAATCTGAAACAGGAACGGAGATATGAACATTCTTAGCGCCAACATCAATGCTTGCCTGAATGTCTTCGATCTTCATTCTGTTCCAAGTCAGTATATCTGCCTCAAGGTCCAAACCTATGATTTTTTCAACCGCTGTCTTTTCACTTTTCCCCATAACAGGAATCCCAGCTTCAATGATATCAACACCAAGGCTATCCAGTGCCTTTGCAATCTGAACTTTCTCTTTTACTGTGAATGACACACCTGCGGACTGCTCGCCATCTCTAAGTGTTGTATCAATGACAGTCAAACGATTATTATGAATCATACTTGTCCTCCTTTCGGCTTATAAACACCTAATACGCAAAAGAGCAGCACCAGTAATCCTAAGAAGCCATCATTGGCTCTTAATTGAATAACCGAGTGCCGCGCCATCGCTGCATTTCATTCAAATTCATCCGTAGCAGGCCCCTATCGAACCCTCTACCTATACTATACTCTATCAGATCAGAAGCCTTTCGACAACTTCTCCTTCTTCAAGAGCGTCCATGATTTCTTCTACATCATCTGCAGAAACTTTACCGTACCAGATGGTGTCAGGATAAATCATCACGACCGGTCCCATTGAACAAAGTCCTAAACAACCGGTATTTGTTACCATAACGTCACTGCTAAGATCTCTATCCTGTACCTCTTCAACGAAATTCTCAAGAATCTCAAGACCTTCATTGCTTGCACAAAATCCTTTGATTTCTCCAGTCAATCTTGAACTGGAACATACGAAGATATGATGCTTTGGTTTTTCCATTTCTATGTCTCCTTCTATATTATGTCAGCACCGTCAGGATTTCCCCATAACATCTCCCTGACCGTGATGGATAGTACTTAGTATAATCACTATTTGGCCGAGTATTTATTGTGCTTTGTTGCGACAACCACCCAATGTACCTACTGCGTCAGCTCGACACTGGTTACAGTGAAGCATCTGTGGCAATGTCTCCATGTTTGCTCGACGTACTTGAGTGACCTCTCTAACAGATGCTTGCTCAAGATTTTCAAATACAGTGCCTTCTACAGGAATATGGGCCATGATGTTTGTCACACTGGCACCAAGTCGCTCTGCACGTTTGACAATCTTATCAATATGATCATCGTTTACGCCTTTAAGGTAGACGATATTAACCTTAACCAATACATCTTTATCTCTGAGATAATCAACACCTTCCCATTGCTTTTGAAGAAGAAGTTTGGCACCTTCTATACCGATGTACTTCTCACCTTCGAACTTAACATGTCGGTAAATCTTCGCAGCGACTTCCTCATAGACAGTGTTGATGGTTACTGTAATATGTGTAACGCCAAGCTCGATAAGCTGGTCAGCATATTTCGTAAGCTTAAGACCATTTGTCGACAAACAGAATGTCACGTCAGGGTCATAAGTCTTGATGTATCTAAGTGTGTCTCTTGTATTTTCCCAGTTTGCAAGGGCATCTCCAGGTCCTGCAATACCTACAACAGAAAGGTTAGGGAAAAGCTTCTTTGTTTCCTTATACTTCTCAAGTGCCTCTTTTGGTGAAACAACTGAAGATGTAACACCTGGGCGGCTTTCATTGCTGCAGTCGTATTTTCTGTGACAGTAGTTACACTGGATATTACACTTTGGCGCAACTGGCAAATGCATTCTGGCAAAATCATGGGCCTTCGCATTAAAACATGGATGTGTCTCATTCTTTTTCACCGTTGCTTCTGAATTCTCTTCCTTGATACGTACGCCTATTACATCTCCCATGTTGTAGCCTCCTTTTTCTGCTCTTCACCGGCATAATATGCACGGTACATTCTTGATCTGTAACTGTGGTGTTTCTGATCCAATAATTTATTGACCACTTCATCAAGGAGGTTCATTGCCCCTTTGTAGCCATAAGCCAATTTCCTCTGACCGCCGATGTTATCATGGACAGGAAAACCGATCCTTACCATATCAACACCGTCTTTTTCCCAGATGAACTTACCATCTGAGTTACCAATCATCAGGTTGACGTCTCTTTCTCTAATAACATCCCTAAGGGTTTCAAAATCAGAATCCTGAAGGATCTGGCAATCATGACCAAAACTTTCGCAAAGCTCTTCCATGCGACCTCTGAATATTTTAGACATCGTTCCTGTCATGACCGTCTTAATATTGACACCGTTTTCAGACATCAATCTGGAAATACCATGAACAAGGTCCATATCACCGTAGATGGCAACTCTACCAAGGGCACTGTGCTTATGGGAATCAATCATGCAATCAAGAAGCCTGCCGCGTTCTTTCGCCAGCATTTCAGGTACTTCAATTCCATACAGATCAGCAATGGTCTGAATTAAGGCATCAACACTCTCAATACCTATCGGCAATGGAAGCCTATATGCCGGAACACCAAATTCTTGCTGAAGATAAAGTGCCGGTGAATACTGTTCTGCCACCAAATCACCAAGTTCTATGGTCGCTTTGGATGTGAACATCTTCTTGATATCTTCTCTCTTTGTTCCTTCTGAGTGAAGTTTGTTGTACTTAGGCATATAAGGTGCGTCAAGAACATCAGAAATATCAGGAAGTATGATTGCTTCAATGCCCATAAGTGCCATATATTTCTTAATTTCTCTTATATCTTCACAGCTGGCACTACCCATGATGATGTTGAGTTGTTCGCCAGTTGTTTCGTCGTCTCTCTTAGTTGAAAAGTACTCCAAGGTCTTACGGATGGTCTTGTAATAACCTTCTGTTTCAGATGCACCATATCCCGGTGTTGCAATAGGAATGATGTCAACATTTTCAAAACCAGGTTCTTTTCTTACTTCTCTTACAATCATGTCAATGTCATCACCGATGGTCTCAGCCAGACACGTTGTCAGAACGCCAACAACTTCAGGTTGATACATGTCCACCATATTCTTGATACCAAGCTTTAGGTTGCTGGCACCACCATAGACAGTACCTTCTTCTGACAAAGATGATGAAGCAATATCCACTGGCTCATTATAGTGCGCTGCCATGTGTCGACGGATATAGGTAGAACAACCTTGTGAACCATGAATGATGGTCATGGACTTGCTGATCCCTTTCAATGCCTGGGAACCACCCATTGGCATACACATCTTACAGGGGTTGACCTGCATATTCACATAATTACGTTCTTTACGATCTTTCATAGGCACCTCCTGTTTTTAACCTCTGACATATTTCCAAACTGGGGAGTTCGCTGTTACATCCAACTCTTTAGCAAAGTTCAAAGCACCGACGAATCCACACAAAGGATGCTTTCTTTCATGGTTGTGATCAAGGAAGGAAACGCCTAGCTTATAAGCCAAAGGCCTTTCCTTAACACCACCAACCAGAATGTCTGCTTTGGTTTCTTTAAGGAAGTATTCAAGTTCGGTTGGGTTGGCATCATCCAGAATGACCGTTCCGTCTTTCGTCATCTCACCCATGGCTTCATATTCCTTCTTGCCACCAGTCTGAGTACCAACAACCACTGTCTCTATGCCAAGTTCATTGAATTGTGCAATCAGTGATAGGGCTTTGAAACCACCACCAACATACATTGCTGCTTTTCTTCCTGCGAACTTCTCTTTATAAGCTTCAATCTGAGGCATATAAATGGCACGTTGTTCTGCTACAAATTTTTCAAATTTTGCTATATGTGTATCATCGCCGACTGCTTCGACGATTGTTCTAATCGAATTTATTGTATCGTCAATGCCGTAAAATCTGACTCTTTTAAATGGTATGCCATATCTTTTCTCCATTTGCTTGGCAAGATACGTCATAGAGCCGGCACATTGAACGAAGTTGTGTGCAGCATTTTTCGCTGTCTTAAGGGACGCTACTGTCGCATCACCTGTAATGGCAGTATTCATCTTGATACCAATTTGCTCAAGATAGTTCTTGACGATCCATGCTTCACCGGCAAGGTTGAAATCACCAAGGAAGTTGATGGTCAACGGCTCTTTTTCCTCTTCTGCTGGTTTTTCTTCTCCCATTAAGTCAAGGATGGCATGACAAGCTGCTTTATAACCATCTTTCTTGGTTCCTGAGAATCCTGAAGAGTGCACTGAGATGACACGAACGCCATGTTTGAGTTCTGCATGTCTTGCAACAGCATCGATGTCATCACCGATGACCCCTACAACACAAGTCGAGTAAATGAATACCACTTCTGGTTTTTCTCTTTCAACAATCTCATCGATCGCTTTTGAAAGTTTGCTTGCACCACCGAAGATGATGTCATGCTCTCTAAGATCTGTTGAAAAACTATTTCTATATCGCTCACTGTCTGAGCTTAAGCTCCCCCTTATGTCGAGGGTGTAAGAAGCACATCCGATTGGTCCATGGACAATATGTGCGGCATCCGTTATTGGATTAAGAACAACTCTAGCGCCACAGTACATACATGCTCTTTGGCTGACTGCACCAGATACAGAATGTGTATCACAAGCGATCGCCCCACCGCCCTGTTTCTGATTGACCTTGATCTGTTTTTCCCGGTTATCAGCTATGATGGTTTTCTTTGGTGCCATAGACTGTACCTCCTTCTAAAAGAATTTGTTCAAGCGCTTCTCTTACCTATGGTTGGACGAAAGCCGGCAGAAGTTCCCCGAGAACTCCTGCCGGCCCCATTGCCAACACTCTATATATCTAATATTACATTACAAGCTCTAAATCTTCTTCTGCACATTCCATATCGTATTTGTCAAGAAGTGCTGTCGAGATCTTCTCGATCAATCTGATGGCACCTTTATAACCAACGTATGGGAAGTATCCGTGTCCGATACGGTCAAGGATTGGCCATCCGAATCTTACCAATGGCACATTCTCTGCACGAGAAATGTATTTACCATAAGTGTTACCGATAATAAGATCTACCGGGTTAGCTTTGATGATCTGGTGGAAAGACATAAGGTCTTCATCTTGCATAACAACACTGTCAGTAAGACCAGCTTCATCAAACATCCCTTGAATTGTTGCCTCAAACGCTTTACCTGGTGTACCGGTTATAACGATTGTAGGAATCATACCAAGATCGATTACGAACTGAGTCATAGCAATCATGTGGTCCGGGTCACCGAAGAGACCGACTTTCTTACCGTGGTAGTGGTTGTGAATATCAACCATAACGTCTACCAACTGGCCTCTTTCGTATTCGATTTCCGAAGGAATGATACCGCCGTTAAGTTCAAGCATCTTCATGATGAATGCATCCGTTCCTTTGATGCCAATTGGAAGTTCCAAAACGTGTGCAGGTACATCACATTTCTTCTCAAGTTCGAATGCGGCTGCTTCTGAAGCCCATTTACCAAGAGCAAGTGTCGCTGTCGTATTACCCATTTTCTTAAGGTCTTTAACCTTAGAACCACCTTCTGGATACATGTCATATTGACCGTTGTTTGGTGTAGAAACAACTTTGGATGTATCAGTAAGCATTGTGTATTTAACACCAAGAAGATCCGCATAACGCTTGATTTCCATCATATCACTTGGCTCAACGTAACCAGGAGCAATTGTGATACCTTTAGATTTCTTCTCTTCGTTTTTCTCAGCAAGATGGGTAACGATTGCTTTACACATGTTAGAGAAACCAGTCACATGAGAACCTTGGTAACTTGGCGTATTAGCGTAGATGACTGTTTTGCCTTCTGGCACTTTAGTCGCGTTAATAATCTCATTAAGGTCATCACCGATTGTCTCTGAAAGACAAGTTGTGTTAACCGCTACAACGTCTGGGTTGTAGATGTGGAATACATTCTCAAGACCTTTTTTAAGATTCGACTTACCACCGAAGACACAAGCACCCTCTGTAAAAGAACTTGTAGAAGCAACGATTGGATCTCTGTAGTGTCTAGTAAGGTGCATTCTGTGGTAGGAACAACACCCTTGGGAACCGTGACTGTGTGGGAGACACTTGTTAATACCAAGTGCCGCGTACATAGCACCTATTGGCTGACAGGTTTTGGCAGGGTTGACTACCAGACCACTTCTTTTTTCATATTTATCATTGGTGTAATCAAGCATACTTTTCAACTCCTTCCAATTTACCCTCTAGAAGAGGCTGGGCTTTCCATGGTGCTGTAACATAAGACCATGCAGGTGTCGTAATACCAGCATATACGTCTCTTGCAAAGTTAAGAGCTCCTTTGTAGCCCGCATAAGGTCCAGCGTAATCGTATGAGTGCATTTGTTTTGAATAAACACCCATTTTTTGAATCATGTATTTGTCTTTAACACCTGATCCAAAGAATTCCGGCTTAAGCAAGTTAATGATTTCTTCTGTCTCAACATGGTTCAAGTCATCAATGATCAAACTGCCATCTTTCATCTCACTGAGAAGTCCTTCATACCCAGCCCACTCAACACTATCCTTAAGTGCTTCGATGCGAGACTCAGGGATTCTAACTGAATAATGCTTCTCGTCTTTTTCTACTGTAATCTCTTCGATGTTACGGCTATCAGCATCTACCTTGATGTAAGGAATAACGTCACGACCTTCATAATCATCTCTGTGACCGAATTCGTAACCAGCAACGATTGTCTCGATACCGATTTCACGAAGAAGGTTTTGGTAGTGATGTGCTCTAGAACCACCAACAAAAAGAACTGCTGTCTTACCGTCAAGTTTTTCTTTGATACCAGCGATTTCATCTGTAATTTCGCCAAGTTCTTCAGCAATAACCTCTTCTGTACGTTTCGTCAATGCTTCGTTGTCAAATATTGCTGCCATGTCTCTTAATGTCTTTGTGAATCCTTCAACACCAATGACGTTGACTTTAATCCATGGAATACCGTATTTGGTCTCCATCATCTCAGCAACATAGTTGATTGAGCGGTGGCATTGTACAAGGTTAAGATCCGCTTTATGAGCGTTACTGAGTTCGTCAAGTGCTGAGTCACCAGTCATTGTTGTGACAACATTGTAACCAACTTTCGTAAGAACACGTTTGATTTCCCACTCATCACCACCGATGTTGTACTCACCGAGAATATTGATAGAGAATTCTGGAACTTCTTCGTCTTTTGAACCGATAACATCCGTCATCAATTTATTATTGGCAATATGGTGACCTGCTGACTGAGATACACCTTTATAACCTTCACAGTTGAATGCGAGTACAGGAATCCCATACTTAGCAGCTTTTTCTCTAGCAACTGCGTTAATATCGTCACCGATCAGACCAACAGGACATGTCGCTGATACGGAGATTGCTTTAGGACTGAAAAGAGCCACTGCCTCATCGATAGCGATGCCAAGTTTCTTGTCTCCACCGAATACGATGTCACTTTCCTGCATATCTGTTGAGAAACAGTAGTTAAGGAAGTTCTTGCCGCCTTCTCTTGCTTTACCTTTGTTACGTCTAGTACCCCAAGCGTAGTAGGAACATCCGATTGGACCGTGAACGATATGGACCATATCAACGATAGGTCCGATAACAACACCCTTACAACCGGCATAACAACAACCTCTGTTTGTTATGATTCCTGGTACTGTTCTTGAGTTCGCCATAATTTCTTGACTGTCAAGTTCACTGTCCTTGATCAGCATATGGCTCTTTCTATTCTTCATGACCTTTGCTGGATATTTATCCAGAATGTCATTCATCAACTTTTTAGTATCTGCCATGAATCTCACCTCTCTTTAAATGGCTGCTGCGCCGGTTTCTTCCGTTCTGACTCTGATGGCATCGCCTACAGGCAATACGAAGATTCTTCCATCGCCCATGCTGCCGGTTTGGTTAACTTTAATGATTGTATCAACAACTTTTTTGACATCTTCATCATCAATAATCATTGTCAGGTATCTCTTAGAAATAAGTCTGTGAGCCTCTGATATGGACTCTAGAACTTCCGGTTCAGCGATTGGTGCGCCGTCAATCAAATCTGAAATAAATTCAAAATCAACTTTCTTCTTCCCTCTACCATATACTTTACGACATGTAATAGAAGGAAAGCCTGCTTCGCCAAGTGCTTTTTTAGTATCCGCAATTTTGTTCATTCGGATGATGGCCATAATCTCTTTCATGAAACCACCTCCTATAATCCGGCTTCGCCGCTGCTGATTGTATACGCTTCTTCCACTTCTGAGACAAATATTTTACCGTCGCCGAAAGTACCTTCCCCAGTTTTGGCACTTTTAGCGATAATTCCCACGACTTCTTCAACAGCTGAATCTTCTACTACCATAAGAAGAAGTTCCTTTGGAAGTTCATCGTAGTGGACGTTACCAACTTTAACGCCGCGTTGCTTACCGCGACCTACTACGTCTACTTTTGTTACAGCTGGGTAACCAGCATCACCGAGTTCATCTAATACAAAGGATACCTTTTCAGGTCTGATGATTGATCTTATCATTTTCATAATGAGTAACCTCCTGTTAATAATGATTCCGAATTATTATAAACAGAAACTCATCTCCTGTTGTCAAAACCTTAGAAAGGTGTTACAATGGTGGATGAGTTCTGCTCGACATCAAGGGAAATAAACGTTACGCTTGCCGGCTATGTTTATTTCTCTTTTTTATACCCCTAACAGACCGTGTTCCATAAGGATTTCTTCAAGTCTGTCTTGAGTCATTGGCTTAGGAACAACCAACATTTCATTATTATCAATGTTTTTAGCTAGTGTACGGTACTCGCCTGCTTGAGCATGGTCTGGTGCATGGTCGATAACTGTTTTCTTATTAATCTCAGCATGCTGTACCATGTTATCTCTAGGAACGAAGTGAATCAATTGAGAACCGATTTCTTCTGCAAATGCAGTAAGCATTTCGAACTCATTGTCAACTTTACGTGAGTTACAGATGATACCACCAAGTCTTGTTCCACCTGATTCAGCATACTTAGTAATACCTTTACAAATGTTGTTCGCTGCGTACATCGCCATCATCTCACCTGAAGCTACGATGTAGATCTCTTGTGCTTTACCTTCACGGATAGGCATTGCGAAACCACCACATACAACGTCACCAAGAACGTCATAGAATACATAATCAAGGTCGTCAGTGTAAGCACCGAGTTGCTCAAGCATGTTGATAGAAGTGATGATACCACGACCGGCACAACCAACACCTGGCTCTGGACCACCAGATTCAACACAACGGATACCACCGAAGCCAGGCTTAAGGATTTCTTCGAGTTCGATATCCTCACCTTCCTCACGTAGTGTATCAAGTACTGTTTGTTGTGCGAGACCGTTAAGGATCAAACGAGTGGAGTCTGCCTTAGGGTCACAACCAACGATCATGATTTCTTTTCCCATTTCTGCAAGTGCTGCTGTTAAGTTTTGAGTTGTTGTGGATTTCCCGATTCCACCTTTTCCATAGATTGCTACTTGTCTCATAACTTTCCCTTCCTTTCATGAAGTCACATGTGCGAACCTGTGCGAACGCGCTATTCCAAATTTACAATATGTAATATTGAAATATAAAGTGTAGATGCATTCTTTCTTACTTTGAATAAAGATGCAAAAAGACGTCTTGATAGCAAACTGGCCGCACTGCCGGTTCGTTACCAAGACGCCTTTGTCCTGTATTCCACCAACAACTTTACATCACATGCTGTCTGTCTTGTCTGTGTGTCGGTGAAATATGAATCATAATTTACCACTATTGTCGGACAATTTCAACCCCTGTTCTGATTTGCAAGAAAAAAATCACTGATTATCGCAGTCATTACTGCCACTTATAGCTTTTTTGCATCAACTAAACTCAGCTTACTTCAAAATAACGATTATCCTTCTCAATGACATATGTCTAATTTGTTCAACTTCCTACTTCAATTCATCTTTCCCAATGGCCATAATGCCATTTTCGAAAAAAATTCTGTCGAATACCTGTCAAAGTACTGTATTCCCGAAAATGACCGCAAATTAACCCAAAATGCAAGATTTATTCCGTCATATCTTGTTTTGGCTGTGTTTTTTCTGCAAGAATTTGGTCATCCATTTCATTTGATACTACTATTCCAATGACTAATTCTCGAGAAATTCATTGACAATATAATCACAATGCTGTATTATAACCTTAGTTTCGTAATATTAATTTATTCAAATATACTGATGATAGTTAATTATTTATCATTATGATGTCAAGAAAGAGGTAAGTCATGTCAAAAAAAGTACTCATTGTAGGTGGTGTCGCCGGGGGCGCTAGCACAGCAGCCCGTTTAAGGCGACTGGATGAAAATATTGAAATCATTATGTTCGAACGAAGCCCTTATATCTCTTTTGCCAATTGCGGACTTCCTTATTATATAGGTGGTACTATAAAAGAAAGAGAAGCACTTCTCCTTCAAACACCAGAAGCTATGATGGCCAGATTCAATATTGACATTCGCGTCGAGAATGAAGTCATTGATATCGACCCTGATACGAAGACTGTTAAGATTCTTGACATTAAGAACTCCACTAAATATGAAGAAACTTACGATGTTCTCGTTCTTTCTCCAGGTTCAACACCCATCAAACCTCCGATTCCAGGCATTGATGCTAAGAACATCTTCTCTCTTTGGAACATCCCTGATACCGATAGAATCAAAGGATACGTTACTAGACGTGAAATAAAAAGAGCAGTTGTCATTGGTGGTGGCTTCATCGGTATAGAGATGGTCGAAAACCTTCACGATCTTGGTGTTGAAGTGGACCTTGTTGAAATGGCTGATCAAGTCATGGCACCTCTGGACTATGAACTAGCTCAATTGGTTCACAGTCATATTCATTCCCAAGGTGTTCATTTACACCTGAGTAATGGCGTTGAATGTTTTGATTATAATCAAGGCACGACTACTGTAACGCTAAAAGACGGAACAACCATTGACGCTGATATGGTCATTCTCAGTATCGGTATATCCCCCAACAGCGAACTTGGTAAAGCTGCTGGCCTTAAGTTGAACCAACGTGGCGGTATCGTTGTTGATCAGAATATGAAGACATCAAACCCTGACATATACGCCCTTGGTGATGTTGTTGAAGTCGACGAATACATCAGTGGTGAAAGGGCCATGATTCCCCTTGCCGGCCCAGCCAACAAACAAGGTCGTATCGTCGCCAATAATATTGTCGGTCGCGAGAATATCTACGAAGGAAGTCAAGGAACCTCTGTTGCAAAGATCTTCGACTTGACGGTTGCCAACACAGGATTAAATGAAAAGACGCTTAAGCGTGCCGGCAAAGTCTATGGTGAAGACTATTTTGTCACGATCATCCAGCCGAAATCCCATGCAGGCTATTACCCTGGTGCTTATCCAATGACCCTTAAAGTCATCTTTGATAAAGCAGGCAAAGTTCTTGGTGCACAGAATGTGGGTATCGAGGGGGTCGAAAAAAGAATTGACGTCATAGCCAGTGTTATTCGCTTCAACGCGACCATCTTTGACCTTCAAAGATTGGAGCTTGCCTATGCGCCACCATACTCTTCCGCAAAAGACCCTGTTAATATGGCAGGTTTCGCTGCAGAGAACATTCTTGATGGCAGCCAAGATGTTATCCTGTGGCGCGATATTGATGGTATTGATAAAAACACTCACTTCCTTGTCGATGTGCGTGAACCTATAGAAGCTGAACTTGGCGATATAGAAGGTTCTGTTAATATTCCTGTCAATGATATACGTGACAGGATGTCTGAATTGCCAAAGGACAAAACCATCGTACTTTACTGTGCCGTCGGTGTTAGAGGCTATATAGCCGCACGAATTCTCCAACAGGCAGGCTACACTGTTAAGAACCTCATCGGTGGTTATACCCTCTATAAATACTTCATCAAAGATTACAGCCAAGCTGAGCTGACAACAGCCGATGACCTTATAAAGGAAGAAGTCGGACTAGATGGCGAGAAATTAAGTCATTCAACACTGATTACCAACGACCTTTCTAGTGCCATTGAATTGGATGCCTGTGGACTTCAATGTCCAGGTCCAATCATGAAACTTAGCAAGAAAATGCCTGAACTGACCGATGGTGATGTACTGAAAATTCTCGCTACAGATCCTGGTTTCGTTGTTGATGCAAAAGCTTGGGCTAAAAAGACAGGCAACACCTACATTAAAGGTGGTAAAGAAGAAAAAAGTTATGCAGCTTATATACAAAAAGGTGGCGTCAAATCCGGCAATAATTTTGTCAACACTTTGGATGCCAGCACCCAAGTTGTCTTCAGTGGTGACCTCGATAAAGCCCTTGCCTCATTGATCATCGCTAATGGTGCCGCAGCTATGGGTAGAAAAGTCACCTTGTTCTTCACCTTCTGGGGGCTTAACATCCTTAGAAAGCACGAAGCTGTACCAGTGAAAAAATCAATGATAGAATCCATGTTCGGCATGATGATGCCAAGAGGCAGCAAGAAACTTAAGCTCAGTAAAATGAACATGGCAGGAATGGGTACTTCCATGATGCACGGCGTAATGGCATCCAAAAATGTCTCCACCCTGGATGAACTTATCCAAAGTGCTATGGAAAACGGTGTAAAATTCGTTGCCTGTACAATGTCCATGGATATCATGGGGATCAAAGAAGAAGAACTCATCGACGGCGTTGACTACGGTGGTGTTGCAGCATACCTTGGCGCCGCTGACGAATCCAATCATAACTTGTTTATTTAATTGAACAACTACTACATATAAAAGAAGGACTGGGCTTCGTAATGAAGCCCAGTCCTTCTTTTATATGTATGGTACTTTCCGGAACCTAAGATTTATCAGCCTCTTTTCTACCGGAACCGAGCCGGAGAGGTCATGGATGCTTCATCGCTAAACGAGTTTTCGAGTGCATTTGTCGAATGTCTGAGGCTTAGGATAAAGCATCCATGACCTCTCCGGCGACATCTGGCGACAATTCTCTCAATCCACACCTTTCCCCGAATCCGTCACCTCAATCAGCTCCTTAGGAAAAGGCTCAAAGATCGACTGCAACTTAAGATATGGCTCATCAAAACGAACCACCCATCCCCTCAATACAGTTAACGGTACAGAGAACGGCACCTTCTTATCATTATAATCTTCCAACACATCAAGAAAGTACCCTTTCTCCTCTGCCGAAAGCTCTTCTTTAAAATATCCGAAGATATGCAGCAGCATGTTGGTATTCCTTCCATGTCTTAAAGGACTTGCCAATGCATGTTGCAAAACTTCCTCATACTGATCCAAAACAACTTTTATAGGCAGTTTATTGTGGTTAGCAACAATACCACCTAACTTCTTCTGATTAGCTTGGTGGTATGCCATCAGCAGATACTTGTGTCGGGATTGAAATTTAACCAACCCTTTAATGGTCCCTTCACGGCGCACCAGATCAAACTGTGCCATCGTATAGATTCTTGTAAGAAAATGTTCCCGAATATTGAAGTTCGTCAAGCGTCCTTCATCTTCTACGGCTAAGCCCGGAAACGTATCCACAACTGATCCACCAAAGAACCCTTGGGTCTTAACACCCGCTGACGGTGACTTGCCTATATCCTTGTACATTTTTACATCCTTGATGCCACAAGAAGGTGAACGGCTTTTTAAGATAGCACCATTCAGACCCATTGACGTCATTTTTTTTATATATCCATCTGTAAAGGAAGTCATTCTATCTGTAACATCTGTTCCTGTAAGGGAATACACCAACTTCCGTCCCTCTTCCGTATTGAGAATCCTAATGGCCTCTCTTGGGACTGATAAGCCAATGGCTACTTCTGGGCATACAGGTATGAACTCAACGTAAGACTTCAACCTTTTGACAAATGAATTGCCGATCATCGAACCATCATACCTAGTCGCACCATGTTCAATGCAATTACTAACCAACACCTTCGGCCTTAAAGACTTAACATCCATGGCATTTTCACTCTCCTATCTAATGACGCATAATGATATATGTGATTGTGGATACAGAACCTCCCAAAAATGTGCCCCATATTAAATCGATGATCGTAATATAAATCGGCCAATCCTTAACAGTAGCTAAATTTGTCAAATCATAAGTGCTGTAGGTAACAAATCCAAAGAACATACCTGCCAATAAGGCATAGGTTAATTGTTGTTTTTCAATAGCTGGTTGAAGAACAAAGAATACCAGTCCCGCAATGAAAATCAAGTAAAATATCCCTGCGGCCGGAAGGTTAGGTGTTGGTGACAATATATGCCCAAGAGCCTTATTATACAAATTTTTTGCAATTAATAGGAGCCATACCATATCTATCGCAAGAAACGTTAGAAAAGCTATGCTATATAATTTTAGATACATCATGATGCTGCTCCTTTCTTTGGCAACCATGGAAAAAACATGTTGGTTACCTTCTTATAAGCTTCATAATCTTCTCTACCTTTGTACTTCTTCTCCAGCAGCTTTGCACCGGAAACATTCCTTAAGAAGAAAGCCATCAAAGCCGGTCCTACTATCGTCCATATTCCGGTATAATCCGTCACCGCAATAAAGAATATGCCAAACCACATCGCCGCATCGCCAAAATAATTGGGATGTCTTGTCAGAGACCAAAGCCCAGTAGTCATTAACTTTCCTTTATTGTCTGGATTACTTTTGAATTTTTTCAACTGTGCATCGCCAAGACTTTCGAATACAAATCCAATACACCAGAAAGTCAAGCCAAGAACTGCCAGCGGCCCTATTTGTTGTTGAGTGTTACCATTACCATGTACGACCGGCAAAGATACTATGGCCATGACACAGAACTGTAAAAAATAAACATTAAGAAACGCTTTTAGTCGGACCCATTTTGTGCCCCACTTACGTCTCATGGCGACATAACGGTAATCTTCAGGCTTTCCAAGGTTCCTGATAGCAATATGGTAGGTAAGACGCAGTCCCCATATTGTGATTAAACCAGTAACCAAAAGACTTCTTAAGCCAAAGGAGTCCCCTCTAATGAAACTGTAGACACCAGCAACAACGAATCCGAACCCCCAGGCAATATCCACCAGGGAATTATCATTTTTTATCTGTCCAACTATAAAAACAACAAAGAAATAGATAAACAAAACAAGGATTGTTTCTAGATGCATCATCTTTGCCTCCTTTCTTCCGTCAACTTATACCTTCATTATATATGATAAGGCTACTGCGCCACGTCCAGCACCATTTGCTATGATGGATGAGGTATTGCAGACATAGGCTGGTGGTTTTCCTATGATATGAGTGAAAACCTCTGCGAATTCCTGAGCTTCTTCCAAGTTGTCAATATGTACAATAGCATAGGTGTCAATTTCTCCTTGTCTCATTGCTTTTCTAACAAGAGCAATCATCTTCTTCAAACTACCACGATCCGAGAACGCTGCCCCCGCTAGAGCACCCTCACCATCCTTGTCCAAGGTGATAATCGGTTTTAGTCCTATAAAACGCCCTATATCACCAGCTCTTGTACTAAGTCGTCCTGATTTGACCATATTATTCAACTGTTTGACCCTAACCAGAATCTTGCTATGGGGAATTAACCTATTCAGTGATGCTATGATTTGCTCGTAAGGCATACCTGACTCAACAAGTTCCACTGCACGCTTAACCAACAAACCCTGTGCCCCTGAATTTTCTTTTGTATCAATCACTGTCGCAGTAAGGGCATCATTATTAAAAGCTTCAAGCCCTTGAACGATGCTGTTATAGGTGCCACTTAGAGCACTGGACACCGTTAAAATAATCATTTTGTCATAGTACTCACTAAGATAGCTAATAGTATTCTCAACCTGTTTGGGGCTAGGCTGAGACGATGTGGCCAGTTCACTATTTGCTTCACCATAATCGAGAACCGTCTCAGGACTGACTGTTAGCTTATCTATATAGTCCACACCATTAAGAACCACATTCAGGTGTATCTGATGAACCTGATGTTCATCAATATATGATTGAGGAAGATCAGCAATACTATCCGTGATAATTCCAATATCGTGCCTTCTATTTGTTACAATGCTTTGCTGCTTGACCATGTCATCAGCCTTCTGAAAAGTGATATGACCGAACTTTGACAGGCGTCTGAAAACTTCTGCAGGTATGTCCGTATGTATATGGACCCTGCACTTAGTTCTGCTTCCTGCAACAACAGCTGAATCACCGACATCACCAAGTGACTGTCTAATTTCTGCCAGATTCAGGTTCTCTCCAACAAGGAAACCTTCTGTACAGTATCGGTAAGTAATCGCCTCTTCATATTCATGCACTTCTACAGTCATCCCGTCTTCATCGGAATCCACTTCAGCTAGGGGCAATTGGTCCGGCATCCCTTGAGAAAAATAATCCAGAATACCTTTGATGAAAAATACAAAACCTTTTGCCCCCGAATCAACCACACCTGCTTTTTTCAAACAAGCCAGTTGAAATTGGGTTTGCTTTAGTGATTCTTCTGCTTGTGTGTATGCATCACTCAGAATCTGAACAATATCAGAATACTTGCTAACGCTTTCTATTAGTGCATTACCCCAAGTCTTCATTACAGTGATCATCGTCCCCTCTACCGGCGACTCAATGGCATCATAGGCATAACTCACCGCCTTTTGGCTGGCTGAGGCATAAGCATCAATGCCGAGTATGGCACCATCACTAAGCTCCATTGTCAAGCCATTCAGATATTGGGCAAAAATGATACCCGAATTACCGCGAGCACCTCTTAAAGCAGCATCTGAAATAGATTCAAAGGTACCTTTCACTGTGCTCTTCGTCTCAGATTCTCTTAGTATTGTCCGCATCATCGATGCTAAATTATTGCCTGTATCCCCATCACGTACAGGAAATACATTGATCTTATTAAGGATATGTCGTTGGGAGACTACTTGAGTCGCACCAAGCAAACATGCGTGGTGAAGGTGTTTCGATGTAATATCCGTCATAGAACCCTCCTGATTGAAGCATCATCGTCAGTACAAAAGCAACATGATCATACTTGTTTATAAATATATTCTATCATAACAACGTCAGTATTTTTATTACATTATGTGATATTTCATATTCTTTGTCAATAATATTTATCATTAAGTAAGTATTATGATAAATATTATTACACAAAAAAAGCTGTCTTTCATCAAAAAACAGCTTTTCAACACTTCTAAAGCATTCCTTCCTTTAGAAGCCATTTCTTTATACCCTTAAAAGTCACTTCGCATCCATCAATTCCGACCACCTTGTCCATAAGGTCACGATCATAGAAAGCCTGACCTCCTGCAAGTATTTTCAAGTTCTTAAATTCAGGCTGTCTTTTTATGGTATCCACAAGTTTTTGAAAGTCGCCCAGTCGTGTTGACATGGTCAGTGATACTGCCAAGATTTCAGGTTGCTTCGCTACAAGTACATCCATAAGACTAGAGACTGGAACAGAGGTGCCGATGTAATAGGACTGAATTCCGGTTAAGTTGAAAAATTCAGACACCATTTCAATACCAATCGTATGTGGTTCATCGCTCATCGACATACAGACTGCACTATTACCTTTCTTTGGCACTTCAGCAGGTATCGTTGACAGCATGGCAATGATCTTATGAATCACATGACTGGCATAATGTTCAACAGCAATATTCAAAGAACCCTCTGCCCAAAGATGGCCAATCCTTATTAATGCATACATTAGAATCTCTTGATATATATATAGAAGGTTCTCTGAACTTGGATGTAACGACCAAATCATCGCGATGCTCTCTTGTTCCCTTCCATCTATAAGACATCTGGTGAACTCATCCTGAAATACCTCTAAGTCAAATTCAGAACTGTCCCTTTGAACCGTATAGACTTGATGACCCATAAGCTCATCCAGCGACACATTCAATATCTCAGCAATGCGTTTAAGCAATTCACCTGTAGGAAACCGTAGACCCTTTTCATAATTGGCTATGGTTGTTTGCCCAACACCAATGGCCTGTCCTAATGCCTGTTGATTCATATTCAACGCTTTTCGCGCCGCTTTTAAATTATTGCCAAATGTTTCCACCACAATCACCTCACTGTATAAACAAATTATATCACATAATGTAATATTTGACCATATGCAGTGATTTTAGGGTAGCGTTAATTTACTGTCGGAAACGTAGGATAGAATTATCCCTAAATGATATTTTAGAATCGTCACCCCCATTGTACCATATTATTTCAGAGATGCATGCAACACTATAAGGGAGGGTGGTGTCAAATTTACTGTAGGAAAAAGTCTATTTGAGCATTTAAGGTATAAACAATTCTAATGTTGATTATACAGTACTTGTATAGTCTATTCCAAATGCAGATAATTACCGTTTACAATGGTCCTTTTCAGCGAAGTGTACTTTTTCTAAAGTAATTGGCATTCTTAGAGAGGTAGAAGTTTTCCAAACAAAACAGCTACCTACATTTTAGATAGCTGTTTTGTTTGGGGTTCTGTTATTGCATTGAAAACACATATAGAAGAAGTGCTGCCAGAATCGAAATAATTCCTAGAATCTTTATAAGCTTATTGGTATTAATTCCCAAGATTGACTTAGGATAAAATATTGAAGTAACTAGAACCAAGGCCAAAGTAAACCATATGCAAATAGTAATATTAGATATCATAATTATTATCATCCTACTGTGATTTCACCCAATAAATAATAAATGATGTAGGAGGCCCAAGAATCAAAAAACCAGATATTATTACACCTGTGCCGTTTGAATTACTTGCAGCAATAGCCCCAGAATATACAAGAAGTACGGTTGCTAAAATTTTTGCAACAAAGGGTTCCGGAAACCAGATAGCAAGTACACCTGCCGCAGCGCCACCACCTGCTGCAACTTTATTAGCATTTGATGAATCAAGGTACAATTTGAACCTCAACCCAGACCAAACAATCTTGTTGACACCAGAAGCCTTTGAACCATCTGTAATAGTAATGGTACTACCTTCGCCTTCAACTGTAAAGCCCTTGGAATCTACTACCTTTGAATACGAGTCACGAACATATTCAATATACTTATCCGTTACGCTAATGTTACCATCCTTGTCAGCTGTAAGATAACCTGATTTTATCATTGAATTAGTTGCGTCCAAGCTATCTAAGGCAGTAGGATAATACTCATTACGAGTATATCTCTTTGGGGGTTCTAAATATAAAAGCCCTTCTGAATCAACGCTTAGATATTTTTCCATCTCTATAAGGTACGATTCCGCTGCTTCCTGCTTACGTTGAGCAATGTCTATACTCCTTTCACTTGCGTTAACAAAACCAATACTTGATGCCATAAGAGAGAAGCACAGGACTAATGCGACTAATCTTGAAAGTTTCATATTTCGTTCTCCTCGTAATACTCTTTTGTCATTACTTTACCACATATCTATAACAAATCTATTACATCACTAAAAGTTAACCGGATCGTACGAAATGCGAATTTCCAGATAATAAGTAGGTATACGTCTACGAAAGAGTGCCTTCTCATAAGAGAAAATTTTATTTGTCTAATTTGGTAAGTTTTCATTGTTGATAAACGTGTATCTATATGTAGGAGGTGATGTTAGATAGAAAAAATCTTTATTGTGCTAAAATACGGTGACTCTAAATTAGCATGTTAATACTATACCAACAATAACCGATAATCAAAAAAACAAAATCAATCGAGACGTATAAAGAATGAAAAAAAGAATTTTATCAATTATGTTAGTTCTCACTTTGATGACGACGCTTATAGTTCCGGCTTCCGCTGTTGAAGTCTCAAATCCTGTGGACTCATCGGCAATAGTCAGTGAAAAAGAGACTAGTATCTCAGAAGAGAACTTTAAAGATACCAATGATCCTGAAAACACTAAAGGTTATGCAGAAATTCTTGTTACGGCAGGTGGACTGGCAGTTGCAGACGGGCCACTGCCAATTGGAGATCTCCTGGCAAGCGGCTTGTTAACATATGCTGCTGGTAAGTTAGTTGTTGAAAAAGCACCATCAGTTTGGGACTGGATTTTTTCAGCTGTATCTAGTATATTTATAAGCGAAAGTGATCTGGATGAAGGAGATGAAATCAAGGTTAAGTTCCCTTCAGGCACAAATGATATGGATGAATTACTAGGTGTTGATGGAGAACACGATACATATGCACCAGGGGACACTATTCCCGGAGAAGTATGGGATGCATTATCACAATAAATTTACGGCCGCTACCATTTAACCATGTAAATGTTAATAAAGTAGGTGATAGAATGAAGGTAAATGAAGGAATCCGACTTCATTACCCTGATGGAAGTTATACGGATGGAAATCGGCTAGAAATCGTTTCTCTTCTTAAAAGTTGGATTAATTCGGAAAGTCAACCGAATTTGGTTGTTATTATTGAAACTGATATTTTCTCTATTAGCTTTTGCGTCATTAATTGTACTAAATGTGTACTTCTAATGAGACCAGAAAATAAGCATGAAGATATAAGAATAACAAGCAATTTACATGATTGTGATGATATGCATAAGATAAGTAAAAGTCATGCTAGATATTCGTTTTCCTTTTTTCCAGTGAACATCGTTGATATGGATGAGGCCATAAATGATGTAGCAAGTATTCTAGCTGATGAAGATACTAAGCTTCACTGGCAACCCTATTAAATTACTACAAGCGGCTTTCACTTTTTCACTTGCCTGATAACCAAATCATTTCTTACCTGCACTCCTTCAACAAAAATATATTACTATTGAAATCAGCTTCAATTATGGAGCTGATTTCTGTTTATTGGTCCTTGAAATAGAGATCAAGTAAAATAATTATCAACCGAATCTCCGTGGTGCCTTATTGCTTTCATAATTGACTGATTCAAATGAAATTTATCCAGTACAAAACTACACTTTGCTCCAATAACATCTACACCTGCTTTTATCCATGGGGCACCATCACCCATAATATATACCTTTTCCAGGTATTCTTCATCGTAAACGGTATCAATGTAGTGCAGTATGTCATTCCAGATGCCTTCACTGCCCTTATACAACCCTGCTATACAATGTTTGTTGATCAATCTGTGTCTTTTGCTCCCTTCGCCTTCAGACTCAATCCCTTCAAACACACAGGCCAGCCATGGCTCCACAGTATTTATCTTTCTGCCGTTCTTGCCTGTTTTAAGATCACCTTTTTCTTTGTTGAACTGTAGAGAAACATGGTCTTCATCTGCGTTGATGTACAAAACCTTAACTTGTTTCTTTTCCTTTACCTGAGGTATGTAATCGGGTATATCCAAGTCGTGGATGTCTTTCATGATTGCCTGCTTGCTGATGACATCGTCTGTGTTTGTCGCATGCTCTCCGCTAATTCGGTAGCTGCTGTCAATCACATGCTTTATACCTTCAGCTACCACATCCTGGCTCTTCCTCATGTTTTTTGTAATGCCACAGGCTTCATCGGCTAGATGAACAAAATCACCCGTCTCTTTTGATTTAAAGTATGTTCTTTGATATTTTATCTCACCACAGGTACTCATGAATGAGTTTGGATCATCTTTTCTGTCAATGACGTAACCTTCTTTCCTAAAAGCAGATCTTCTGTAGACATCATCTATGGCCTCCAGTGTCTCTGCCACCAAACTTCTTTGCAGTTCTTGAAGAGGTTCACCCAAACCCAACACCAACTCACCAACATCCATTCCATCGTCATTGATAAAATTATTTATGACTTTTCCCAACTTCTCTGACCCAAACTCCATAAATTGCTGTATACTTGATTCCATAAGAAAAACACCTTTCTGTCATGATTAATGGTTACTTCGCAATTCCCATAATATCATAACTTAGGTGTTTTTCTTTATCTTTCGGTTTCCGATGCTAACTTTACGCTAGCTGATTTTAGTTAAAAAAACTTCCTACGCAACCTTTACAAATTGTCGTTTGCCAATTCGAATGACATCCCCTGATCTTAGCCCTATGACTTCCGGCTCGAGAATTAGTTGGTCATTTACTTTAATCCCTTTTTGAGCCACCAAACGACGTACCTCGGACCTGCTCACAATAACATCGTTCCTTGTCAGAAATGACATTAAGTTATCACTGCTTTGCCACTTGAATGCAGGCACATCATCTGGAATCTGACCTTGGACGAATATGTGTTCAAAATTCTTTTGTGCCAATTCAGCAGCTTTTACACCATGGTACAAAGTAACCACCTCTTTAGCTAATACCAATTTTACCTCTTTAGGATTTGTACCGCGTTCTGTCAAATCACGTATCAGTTCATTGATCTTCGTTGGTTTCATATCTGTCAGAAGATTCAGGTACCTAATAATCAAGTGATCCTTTACCGTCATAAGTTTTTGAAACATAACATCCGCATCCTCTGTAATACCAATGGCATTACCTAGGGATTTACTCATCTTCTTTTCACCGTCTAATCCTTCAATCAACGGCATAAAGATCGCCACCTGCTTTTCCACCCCGTTCTTTTGCTGCATTTCTCGTCCTGTCAGAATATTGAATTTCTGATCCAAACCACCAATTTCTATATCGGCTTCTATTTCAACACTATCGAGTCCTTGTAGTAAAGGGTAGACCAGTTCATGGAGTCCAATCGGCTCACCACTGGCCATTCTTTTTTTGAAGCTGTCCCTTTCAAGAATTCTTGCCACTGTATGACGTGCCATTATTTGCAGCAACTCAGATGGTTTCATCGCATCCAGCCACTCACTGTTAAAGCAAATAATCGTCTTATCCCTGTCAAGCACCCGATTCAATTGTTCTCTATAAGTATCGGCATTCATTAACACTTCTTCCTCGGTAAGTTGAGGTCGGCTTTTATCATTGCCTGATGGATCACCAATACGTCCTGTAAAGTCTCCAATAATCAAAAATGCTTTATGCCCCATATCCTGAAGCTGTCTGATTTTCCTTAACACCACTGTATGGCCCAAGTGAAGATCAGGCGCTGTAGGATCAAGACCTAGTTTGACGACTAATGGCTTTCCTGTCTCCTTACTGCGTATGAGTTTCCTAAGCAATTCATCCTCGTTATGGATTTCCATTGTGCCCTTTTTAATCAAATCAAAGTTCTCTTGTATGTCCTTAGTAATATCCATTGTTAATTCATCCATTGTGTTCATTTCCTTACTGACTGTTGTCATGATTCTTCTCCTAATATTGGTCAGCCAGCATTGCCATAACAGTGAGGATTTGTGGTATTAAAAAAGCCCTCTATCTACGTATACTGTAAATAGAGGGCGACTAATATCGCGGTACCACCTCATGTTCATCATAATCTTACGATTATGACCTTTTCAAGTACGGCCAATGCTTATACTCTAGCGATATAACGGTCGCAGGAACCGTCACAGCCTATTGTCCTCAGGACACTTCGGTGTGCTGCTCAGGGATGTATTCGCTAGATCGCTTTCTTGGGCCTCTCATCAACCGGCGCCTTTCTGTAAGTGCTGCACTAAGCTACTTTCTTCCCATCAATGCATTTGGGGGTTATATTTGGTTTCATTATAGTCTCTTTTTTTGATTTGTCAAGGACCTTTATTGTAAATCTTACTTGATAAGGCTATAATTTTACTATGACCTTTCAACAAATACTACTCTTAATATCACTTATTTATACAGGAGGTCACTATGAAAAGAATCCCTCACTTATTGCCACTATTACTTATTTGCCTCACAATCCTTTCGAACATGACTTTTGCACTGGAAGTTGATATACCCTTACCACCGACTTACAAAGAGACTACCAGCGACACCAATTTTGATCGACAAAGCTTTGGCGTCGTTGATATCCTGTACAATCCAAGCACCACCAAGAAAACAAAGTTGATGGTCCAGCACGACCAGCAAAAATATATCTATGACTTAAAATCTGCCCAAAGGTATGTGGCCTATCCTTTACACTTGGGTGATGGCAGCTATAGTGTCAGTATCTATGTCAATACTACCGGTACTAAATATAAGAAAACCTACAGCACCTCTAAGAACATTCAAGTAGCTGATACCAGATATATATATCTTAACTCCATACAGCAAGTAGAATGGTATAATGATGACTTGGCCATTGATTTTGCCAATTCGCTTCTTGATGAGTATATCAACAAAGCCTATGGCTATACTGATATCTATGGCGTCAGACATGTGCCGGATGATCCACCGATCAGTTACGATGAGATCATCAACTTATATTATGAATGGGTTGTAGAGAACCTTAGTTATGACTATGATAAAATCCAGACACTATCCTCAGATTATGTACCGGATATTGATGAAATTCTAGCGGCAAAAGGTGGTATATGTTATGATTATTCCGTATTATTCGCAGCTATGCTTAGAAGCCAAGGTATACCTGTTAAGCTTATAAAAGGTTACACCGATTGGACTTCTGTCTATCATGCTTGGAACGAGATTTACATTGAAGAGTCGGATGAGTGGATTGTTGTAGACACCACCTTTGACAGCTATCTGGATAAACGAAATGGTCAGTATAAAATGGAAAAAGACGCTACTTCTTATATGACCAGCTATTTCTATTAATAATTATGACCCACTTATCATAATACCGGGAGACAATATGATTGATAATTTTACTGAATTCATGGATTACCTGCTTGAAGAGACTATGAACCAAAAGGCGACGGACTTGCATCTCTGTGTCGGTACAACACCACTCATGAGAATCAATTCCAGACTTGTTCCTGTTTCAAATACAGAGATCATCAAACCTGAGACAATGAATGGGGTCGTTGATCTCTTACTCAATGATGAACAAAAAGCCAGACTGGAAAAGAATAAGACCATTGACATGTCCTATTCGAAAAGGGACGTCGGTCGGTTCAGATGTAACATCTACCTTCAAAGAGGCACATACGCTCTAGCACTGCGTACCCTTCCTCTTGATATTCCTGACCTTCAGGGCCTTGGTCTTCCTGATGTGGTGGAATCCTTCTTAAAAAAAACAAAAGGGCTAGTGCTTATTACTGGTGCCACTGGCAGCGGTAAGTCTACCACTCTGGCCAGTATGATAAAAATGCTCAACGAGCGGAACCATTATCATATCACAACCATTGAAGACCCTGTTGAATATCTCCACCGTCATAACAAAAGCATGGTTACTCAGAAGGAAATTGGCAGTGATGCTTTATCCTTTGCCGACGCTCTTAGAGCCGCTCTTAGAGAAGATCCTGACGTTATCATGCTTGGTGAGATGAGGGATATGGAGACCATCTCCATTGCTATGACTGCCGCTGAGACAGGTCATTTGGTCTTGTCAACCTTACATACTAATGGTGCTGTCAAAGCCATTGACAGAATATTGGATGCCTTTCCTACGGAACAACAAAATCAGGTTAAAAGCCAATTGTCTACCATACTTGAAGGTATCGTATCCCAACAGTTGGTTCCTAAAGCCGATAGCAACGGCTTAACCCTGGCCAGTGAGGTGATGGTGGTTACACCTGCTGTCAGAAATCTGATCCGAGACGGCAAACACTACCAAATCAATAACCTGATTCAAAACGGTATGAGTCACGGTATGCGATCACTGGAACGTAACTTAGCTCAGTTAGTCAAAGAAGGTACCATCTCTGAGACAGAAGCACATATACGTGCAGGCGATATTGCCTTATTCAACACCTATCTCAACCAGACATTTTAAATGACCGACAACAAAGAAGGAGAGGTATTATCGTGTCCAAAGAAATCATCAAGCTCCCTGTGGAAGAATTGATAATCTTCACAAGACAATTGTCACTGATCATTGATTCCGATGTATCTTTATTTGAAGGGTTAGCCCTAATCAAAGAAAAAACAGATCATCAAGGTCTTGCTAAAATCATTGAAGGTATGTTAGAGAAACTTCATATGGGTAAGCCATTATCCGACGCCTTCAGAGACTATGAAGGCAGCTTTCCACCTTTCGTTATCAATATGATTGACATCGGTGAAAAAAGCGGCTCCTTAAGCGCCACTCTTGATCAGATTGCTACCAGCTACGAACGTGAACTGGAAACCTCTTCCAAAGTAAAATCCGCGGTCACGTATCCAATCATCTTATCCGTATTGATGCTGGGTGTTATCTTGCTTCTTGTATTACAAGTGCTACCTATGTTCAATGATATTCTGCAGTCCCTAGGCGGTGATATGCCTGCCTTCACTAAAGGGATCATTGATTTCAGCCTGTTTATCGGTCAGTACTTCTGGGTGCTTGTAGGTATAATCTTCATTGCTGTTATCGCTGTTGTCCTTTACAAGCGCACGGATAAAGGTCAACTTATGTTTGATCGTTTCGTTTATAAGATACCTGTTGTTAAAGACATCCATGCATCACTTGCTGCTGTCCGATTTGCCAGAAATCTCGCCATGCTCCTTCATAGCGGCATCAGTATGTCCATTGGTATGGAGATGATTGAGCCAATTATGCAGAACCTTTATGTTAGAGACCGTGTTCAGAAAGCTCGTATAGCCTTAAATAAAGGCTCTTCCCCTGATCGTGTCATAGAATCCCTTGATTTATTCCCTTGGGTTCTATTAAAGTTATTCTCTGTTGCACAGACAACCGGTCACATGGATGATATGTTGAACAAGGCAGCAGATGTTATGGAAAAAGAAACCGACATGCGTCTGGATCGACTCACCAATGTCATTGAACCAATACTGATTATTATTCTTTCAGTCATTGTCGGTGTAATACTTATCTCCGTCATACTGCCAATTATCAGCATTATGAATGCCATAGGATAGGATGTGGTCAAATGAAAAAAAATCGTTCACTCCTTAACATCCTATCACAAACCATTGCCTTGCCATTTATTGCAATAGCCCTTATTTTACTGCTGCAAAGCCTGTCTAATTATGGTGAGAAAAACCAGCAAATCACCAAGGACAACGTGGTTGAAATCATCGAAAAATACGCCATACAATGCTATGCCTCAGAGGGTAGCTACCCTCCGGATTTAGCCTATCTTGTTGACCACTATGGCTTAATATTAAATGAAGAACGATTCATTTATGACTATGACATCTTCGCTTCTAATGTTATGCCTGATATACAGGTATACGATAACTTCCGTTAGATTGACTTCTAAAGACAAGGGGATTTCTTATGAACCGACGCCGTAATATATCCGTCGAATCCATCATGGTCATATTATTGCTGATTATTTTAGCTGTATCGATCAGCGTCCTTATATTTGAGGGCAGTTTGACCTACCGCAAGATTTTGACCAACAAAAACAATGAAGAAAATATTCGTATCGCCCTTTCCTATGTGAATATGCGTGTTAAGCAGAATGACCTTTCAAACTACATCACAGTGGATGAGGATGCCTTTGAAGGTTCAGATGTATTGACCATTGATCATCATGATGCTGAAGAAGGTCTTATGTCGTATATCTATTGGAAGGATGGTTATCTCTGGGAGTGTTATACCGATGGTCCTCTTGACCATAATTTAAGCTCAGAGATTATTCCACTGGCAGGCATTGATTTTGAAATGAGTGATGAAGGTCAATACATCACAACTACTGTGATGGCCATGAATAACCAGGACGAGATACAGCTTACCCAACTGACAACCCTTAGGACTGACTGAATGACAGGAGTAACAGATGAAATCAAGTGCCCTTCGCGAACAAGGCTTCACCCTTGTTGAAGTGATCATATCCATTGCCATACTCAGCCTGGCCAGTGTTGTCATACTTAGACTGTTCATTGCCTCAACTGATTTGAACACAGATTCCAGACACAGGGACATAGCCTCCGTTTTGGCCACTAACTGCATAGAACAGATCAAACTATTTGACAGTCTAAGTGATATGTCCAATGATATGGATGGTTTCGTTCAATTGGATAACTACTATTCTCAGACAACATTACTTGATCATGATTTTGAAAGAACCCTGTCTGACAGTGCCGTCTATCAACTCGACTGTAGCCTCGCCAGCACTCCAACCACTGGGCTTTACGATATCATTGTGGTGGTGACTGAACTGGATACCTCTGAGGAATTGACGCATTATACATCCAGTCATTATTTCAAATCGTCGGTTAAGGAGGTACAGGCCAATGTTGAATAGATTTTATAAAAATCAACGTGGTGCCAGCTCCATACTGGTGATCATACTCATGGTTGTTTTACTGGTATTCGGCTTAGCTGTTTTAACAACCACTTTATCCAATGTCAGGCTAGGTGAAAGCAAACGTGCCTGGCTGCAAGATTACTATACCCTTGAAGCCCTTGGCGAAGAGCAGATTGCCTTCTATGATACCCTGCTCCTTGAAGCGGCGCTTGAAGCAAGAGATCGTGTATCCCATGTTACGACTGCCGAATCCGACAGCCAATTTTATAAGATGGCTTATACCAACATCTACATGGAATTGGTCAATGATAAGCTATATAACCTTATGGATGACTCTGAGAATATCATCTTAACCTGGTTAGACCCTGATCCATCAGCCTACATGCCAATGGCACTGACCTTTAGCGTCGAACTGCCGGATAGTGATTATAGCAAATATCTGCAGATAACTATGGGCATTCTAGGTGCCTATGATGATAATCTTTCAGATGACCTTGTGTTCAATGAAAGGTATGTCCTAACACGGCATACTCAGCAGCAGAGTACATACTTGCTGGATGAAAGCATCGAATTCGATGATCCTTTTGAAGAAGATTCCACATCGGACAACCCTTTTGATGAATGAGTTGTCCATGGAATGGACCTTGCAGTCATTGACATTAGGCTGTATTTACGATAGAATAAAGTGATTTAATGGGGCTGTTTGTACAGCCTCATTTTTAATGACCGTAATAAAATAATGTTCTGCCTTGGTGTCTTGATGAATAGAAAGAAGACACAAGTGTGGTTCTATGATTCAAAGGAGCAATCAATGATCACTACAGAAAATGTCGGACTGAGTTTCAGCGACAAACAACTCTTCAAAAACATCAACCTTAAGTTCACCCACGGCAACTGTTATGGGGTCATTGGTGCCAACGGCGCCGGTAAATCTACCTTTCTTAAGATTCTTTCCGGCGAACTGGAGCCAAACACCGGTAGTGTTGCAATCACCAAAGGTGAAAGACTTGCCATTCTCAAACAGGACCATTATAAGCATGATGAAGACACCGTCCTTCATACCGTTATCATGGGACATGAAAGACTGCATCAAATCATGCAGGAAAAAGACGCCTTATACGCCAAAGAAGACTTTACAGAAGCGGATGGTGAGCGTTCTGCTGAATTAGAAGCTGAATTCGCTGAACTGAATGGATGGGATGCAGAGTACGATGCAGAGAAGCTTCTTGTAGGCTTGGATATCCCTAAAGACATTCATTACAAACTTATGAAAGAGCTCTCCGGTGCTCAAAAAGTCAAGGTACTTCTTGCACAGGCACTCTTTGGCAATCCTCATATCCTGCTTCTGGATGAGCCGACGAACCACCTTGATTTCAAGTCCATCATGTGGCTGGAAGAGTTCCTCATCAATTATGAGAACACCGTTATCGTAGTTTCCCACGACCGTCACTTCCTGAACAATGTCTGTACACACATTGTCGATGTTGATTTTGGGAAAGCTAAGATGTTTGTAGGTAACTATGAATTCTGGAAAGAATCCAGTGAACTGATGTCCAGACTTGTCAACGATCAAAACCGTAAGGCGGAAGATAAGATTGCTGAGTTGAAAGCCTTTATCGCAAGATTCAGTTCCAACGCTTCTAAAGCAAAGCAAGCAACCTCCCGTAAGAAGATGCTTGATAAGATTAAACTTGAAGATATTCAACCTTCTTCCCGTCGTTACCCATTTGTCACTTTCAAGCCTGAACGTGAAGTTGGTAAAGAGATCTTATTGGTTGAAGGGCTTAACAAATCAATTGATGGAAAGCCTGTTCTTGTTGATGTTAACTTCTTGGTTAACAAAGAGGACAAGATTATCTTCCTTAGTGACAATGAACTTGCCAGAACTGTTCTATTCAAAATCCTTATGGGTGAAATGGAACCTGACTCAGGTACCGTGACATGGGGTGTTACAACTTCAAGAGCTTACTTGCCGAAAGACAACTCCGAATATTTCAATGGTGTTAAATTAACACTAATTGACTGGTTACGCCAGTATTCAAAGGAAGATGACGAATCTTTCATGAGAAGTTTTCTTGGTAAAATGCTGTTCTCTGGCGAAGAAGCCCTTAAGATGGCGGACGTGCTGTCTGGTGGTGAGAAAGTACGCTGTATGCTCTCTAAGATGATGCTGTCTGGTGGCAACGTACTTCTTCTTGATGAACCAACCAACCACCTTGACCTTGAATCTATCTCCGCAGTCAATGACGGACTTACCTCTTATAACGGCAATGTACTCTTCAGTTCCCATGACCACCGTTTCATTCAGACTGTGGCCAACAGAATCATCGAACTGACGCCAACAGGTATTGTCGATCGTATGATGGAATTTGACGAATGGCTAGAAAATGATGAACTTCAAGCTCAGATTAAAGCTATGTATGCTGCGGCTGAGTAAGTTGATTTGAATTAGATTACATTAAAAAAGACTATCGCTTTGCGATAGTCTTTTTTTCTACATTCACTGAAATCAATACGAGATTAGCAAAACAACTAACTAAGCACTAACAGTAGCCTTACCTTCATCCACAATATACTCAAGCAACTTCCCTGGCACTTTAAAATCACCCTCACCATTACCAAGATCAATATGTGCCCGGTTAGCACCATGAAAATCCGTACCGCCGGATTTGATAAATCCAAAATCCTCGATGTATCCTGCACACCGTAACTGATCTTCCTTTGTAAAGGTTGGATAATAATACTCCAAACCGTCAAGACCCATTTCTTTCAATTTGGCAAGATGGGTTCTTGCCTCTTCATCTGTATAACCCTTAAGTCCAATAGGCAAATGGAAATGAGCCATGAATGCCTTCCCACCACCTGCATGTATGGCATCAAAGGCAGACTTCGGATCAATAAGTTCACCTTCTATATAAGGAATATAGTCCAAATAATCCACCCAGGCATTTTTCATGATTGGTGCATAACGATTATCAACCAGCCACTTGGCAATTGCCTGACGATCCATGTAACCACCTAGAACATAGGGTTTTACATCCTCTTGATGGATATCTACTCCTCGCTCTCTAAGAGCTCTAAAAACATGGGTGAGTTTGGTGGATCTTGTTCTCCTATACCGATCGTAGATCGCCTGAAATCCGTCGGCCTTACCATCTAAGCCCAAGCCTAATATATGCAGCAATCTGCCCTCGCCATAAGCAACACTGAATTCAATGCCTTTGATCAAAGTCATACCTAATTTCAAGGCTTCACGTTCTGCTTCTTCATGACCATCTATTGTATCATGGTCTGTAATTGCAATTGCTTCAAGACCCTTTTTCTTAGCCAGACGAATAAGTTCACTTGGTGAAACAGTTCCATCTGATACGGATGTATGCGCATGCAAATCTATCATTTTATCACTCCTTAAACTGTGACGATATATATATCCTAGTGGATTCAAAGTAGACATTCCTAATTCATGGTACCACTATAACATAGCCTTCTAGTGTTGCCTATGGATTAAGAGACTGTAAAATAGTGGTTATTCTTTCTTTTTTTGTCAGACTTTCCCGACAATTTCTTGTTTTGTTTCACACTTTGGTCAGACTGAACAATTTCTTACTAGCATGAGTCATACTAATACCCATGCTTACAAGAAATTTTCTCTTTGTTGTGAGGGTGTATTCCCCCTCTAAATGTGTTATGATTAAGGCACGGGAAGGCTATCCCGGATAAGGGGTTTTACTGGGGTGATTAGACATGACCATCAAAAGAAAATTACCATTAATTATCATTACGCTTGTTGCTAGTGCTCTGATCACCATGAGCACTGCTTATTATGTCTATATTTCTCAAATATTGATAACCACCGAAAAATACCATATGGAAAAATCCTTGGCAATCGGCGCAACAAGCCTGGCTAATTTCTTCGACACGCGTCGAACTGAAGTCGAATTTCTTTCTCAAAATGCTTTGGTTATTGATACTGTCAGTGACTACTTACTTGAAGATCAAAGTATGATTGGCAATTACCCTCTTACAAATGAATATTTTTCAGAAATGGTCACCCAGACTGAAGATCTTAGAGATATCTTCATTATTGAACATAACGGTATTGTACTTGCAAGCAGTGAACCTAGAAGCCTTGGGTTGGATTTATCCGATCGTCAATATTATATAGATGCTATGAATGGTAAAACAACAATCAGTAGCTTACTTGCCAATCGTGTTGATGGTGTCAGCGTTCTATTCGTTGCTACGCCCATTTATCTAAAAAACAACGGCCTTATTCATGACATACCTGTTGCTGTTATGGCAACGATTATCAATGGTGTCACCACCTCTAAATCACTCTCTGATATGATTCCTACAGACATAGGTACAGCCTACTTAGTCGATAATTCCGGTACAATAATTTTTCATACAGATACCAATATGGTTGGCCAACCCCATCGGAACGAAGATGCACTCCAATCCATCAAAACATATGATCAAGGTATCCATGAGATAGAGTTCACCTCATCCGAAGATGAATTTTATATGTTGTTCCAAGCAATCGAAGGCACCTCCATGATACTGGTACTTGAACAGAATATGAGTTTATTACACGGCCCAGCCACCCAGGCATTAACCGATATTACCTTTATCGCTGCCATTGTATTATTCCTGTCAGCATTCGTTGCCTACCGTATGGCAAAGACCATCACAAACCCAATCATTTATCTCGGTAATATAATGACAAAAACAACCAGCGGGGACTTAACATCAAGATCCGAATATGTATCCCACGATGAATTGGGCATCCTTTCTAAAGACCTGAATTATATGTTAGATGAACTAACAGGCACCTACGAAGAGCTGGAATCAAAAAATGATGAACTCATGGCCACAGAAGAAGAGCTTCGTATCAACAATGAGCAGCTATTACAAAGTCAAAGACGTCTTGAGGATAGTCAAATCAGGATAAGAACATTGGCATTTAACAGTCGTCTAACAGGTATGCCAAACAGGCTAGCCTATAGTCAGGCCATTAAGGAACGTCTGGAAAAACCTAAGAAAGAACGAATGCCTTTTGCATTATATCAGCTCGATCTGGATAATTTCATGAGGATTAATGATTCTCTCGGTCACGCCTTCGGGGATAAAGTATTGGTGGCCTTTGCCAATCGTCTCAAGAATTTAGAGTCTGATACGCTGTCATTCTATCACTTGTCTGCTGATGAATTTGCCTACATCGATGATGCCAACAGTAATGAATTTGATATTATAAGCCAGTTGGATGGCATCTACACCGAATTAGCCAAGCCTTTTGACTTTGATGAGAAGTCTATACATCTAAGTGCAAGTATTGGTATAAGCCTATATCCGAATGACGGCATGACCGAATCCAAATTGGTCCAAAGTGCTGATACCGCTATGTTTGAAGCAAAGAAAAGCGGTCGTTCCAACTATGTTTTTTATCGTAAGGTGATGTCTGAATCTGTTGTCAAAAGAATAGAGATCGAAGACCTGCTACGTCACGCAATAGATAATAATATGGTAACGATGTACCTTCAGCCTCAATTCACTATTCCTGATAAGAAGCTTGTCGCTTATGAGGCACTGATGCGGATCAAAGATGAGGATGGTAAAATGATTTCCCCTGGTCTCTTCATTCCAATTGCTGAAGAAACCGGACGTATCGTAGAACTTGGTACATGGGCATTGAGATATATATGCCAGACAATAAGGGAATGGCGTGACAACAATACCGACTTTAGTCATATTAGTGTCAATGTCTCTGGCCTTCAATTAAAGAAACCAGACTTCATAGATATCCTTATGGGCATAATTGATGAGACCAGAATAAGCCCCTCCGATCTTGAGTTAGAAGTGACAGAAAGTGTCCTAATGGATTCATTGGATGGAGATATGGATGTTCTTTTGCAATTAAAGAAACTAGGTTTCAAAATTGCTTTAGATGACTTTGGCACTGGTTATTCTTCTTTTAGCTACTTAAGGTCCATGCCTCTAACCACCTTAAAAATCGACAAGGCCTTCATCGATAATCTGGCTGATTCAAGAAAAGACCAAGAGATCATCCACCAGATGATTGATATGGCCCATGAGCTTGGACTTACTACTATAGCCGAAGGTGTTGAATACGAAAGTCAATTTGATGTATTGGCTAAATATCAGTGTGATTATTTGCAAGGCTATTATTTGGCCAGACCAGCACCTATTGAACAAGTGGAAAGAATGATCAAGCAATAATATGACTTAACCCTTTGACGCTCTTATCATAATATAACAAGAGCCCTACATTCTGTTTTGGATGCAGGGCTCTTGCTATTATAATAATTTTCCGATTAACACATTCAACTCTGAAACCGCTTTAAAGAAACGTTCTCTTTCATATTGATCAAAAATATTAAGCAGGTTTTCGATATATGCGACATGTTTCTCTTTAAGCTTTTCCGCGAAAACAAGCCCCTCCTCTGTCAACGACAGATTAAAAACCCTCTTATCTTGTTCATCTCTTGTACGCTCTATATAGCCAAGCTCAATCAGCCGTTTGGCTACAGGTGTAAATGAACCTTTTTCCAGATTAAGCTTTTCACTGATTGTCGACATTCTAAGAGGTCCTTCAATCTTAAGTATGATCACAGTAATAATCTGCGAATGGTTCAATCCTTCTGCTGATTCGTCTTGTGTAAAGAAGTTCCTAAAAAAAGCCTGTTCATACATACTTCTCAGTGGAAAAATCTCTCTTATTTCATCTGGTGTAATCTTCATAGTTCCCTCCGTTAAACTAAAGATACTGCCGGCTTTTGCTCGTTCTTATCACTTCTTCGCTTAATCATCAAAGCAGTCAAAGCCGCCGCTACTGATAACCCATCTGCAATAGGTGTTGCAAACCACACCCCATTAATACCCCAAAATCTAGGTAAGATGAACAATAACGGCAACAAGAAGATGAATTGACGTAACATCCCTAGAACCATAGCAACTCTACCCATAGCAACTGATTGGAAGAAAGCTGTTCCCATCAAAGAAATACTAAGCAGTGGTAACATAATAACAAAGATTCTCAAGCCGGTTGAAGCTATATCTATAGTAGCAGAACCAGCGTTCAAAAACAACAGCACAAAGGTTGGCGCCATAGTCTCCATTAGCAAAAATACCACCGTTGAGAATACCGTACCGATTATAACACCTATCTTCAATGTCTTGTAAGAACGTTCTAACTGATTCGCGCCATAATTATAACCAATAATTGGTTGTATGCCTGTCGTCACACCCATGATTGGCATGATAAAGAACGTATATAAACTATTGATGGCTCCCATGGATGTTATTGCTTCATTCCCACCATAGGTTTGAAGTGACTGATTGATAAACATCATTGCACAACTAGTACCAATTGTAGCAATGAACGTTGAAACACCCACACTCATAATGCTGACCAACACTTTAAAATCCGGTACAAAGTCTCTAGCAATCAGATGAATATTACTCTTACCTCTGAAATAATAGCTTAAGTATATGACAACACCAACAAACTGACCTATAATTGTACCATATGCTGCTCCCGCAACACCTAGACCCATAAGTCCGATAAAAACGTAATCCAATATAATGTTTGTAACCGCAGAAATAATCATTGCTATCATGGATAAAAATGGTTTTCCCTCTGTTCTTACGAAGTTGCTGAAGATAAACCCGAACATCATAAAAATGTTACCTGCTAGAATAATCTTCATATAAGAGGAGGCTTGAACTAGAATATTGCCCTCCGCTTTTAACCAAATCAGGATGTCATTCAAGTTGAACAATAATGCTAATGCAACAACAGCATTGAAAATAATGCCAAAAGTCACCGTATTACCAAAGACATGACTGGCGCCTTTATAATCCTGCTCACCAAGGCGTATAGCCAGAAGCGCAGCACCACCAGCACCAATAAGACTGGCAATAGCAAAGGTCAGCATCATGATTGGGAAGTCAATGGTCAGACCTGCCAAAGCATCCTCTCCAACAATCTTCCCAATAAAAATCCTATCAACAACGTTATAAATCGCATTCACCAACATGGCGATAACAGCTGGTATCGAAAACCGAGCAATAAGCTTCGGAATCGGCATCGTGCCTAATTCTTTTGTTTGTTCCATAAATATAACCTACTTTCTCATAATGGGTTCTGCCCCATAATCACACTTATGATTTAAAAGAACTTCCATGATAAAAAACATGGAAGCCCGTAAACTAATCATATATCTAACTATATTTATGTTAACATAATTTCAGAACTTTTGTCAACTAATTAGTTTTCTAACAATATCCAGTTTTTTACCTTAATTTGTGTTAAAGTGCACAAAACCGCACCACAACTTCGCACACATACTTCGAATTAACTTGACGTTTTTCATCCCACGGAACCGAGTTCGCCAAGGGGGCGGGTGTTCATCACGAAACGAGTTCTCGAGCGTAGCTCGATTGTCTGAGGCTTCGTATGAATACCCGCCCTCTTGGCGAACGACCTCCCAAAAAAAAGCGGCACTCCTAAGAGCACCGCAAAACATCTTACCCATCAGCGAAAATCAATCCACCAACTTCTTAATCAAAGTACTAAACCAACGCCCAACAGCATCCCCACTCATCTGATCAATAAACTCAATCCACATAGTAGGATTATCTGTCTTATCTTGAAGAATCATCAATGTTTCACCATCAACACTCCCCATTGATACTGGCATCACTTCATCACTAACCGTAATGGTAATCTCCCCTTGTAAATCATAGGCCATACCATTAGTTATCGTAACTTGCTTACCGTCAACATAAACCGTCAACACTTTGCCATCGGCAGGTTTAATCATAGCATCTGCATCAATCTTCAACTCATTGACTAGAGACAGTCCATCAACAGTCCAAACCGCGCCATCTACAAGACTCACTGAGATATCGTTACCGCCATTATAATTAGCTCTGTTGGCAACATGACCCAGATAATAATATTCGTCCATTGTAAAGTGGGTTGCTTGGTTACCATATTCATCTACATGGACAACAGAAGTTGAACTGATTGCACCTTCTAAGGTTGCACCTTCACCAATGGTCACTTCCAGAAGGTCGGCTGCCTGTCCACCAAAATAGCCAGAACCATTATATAGGTCCCCTTCTAAGTCTACATCTGTAGCCGTGAATGTATAAGTGTTTCGCCCTTCTGTTGTCACATCCACTACATAATCAATCCCTGGATAACCTGCCACTTCATTAAACTCAGTGTTAAATGCTGGCATGTATTCCATGTTGTTCATGTCAATGCCTACAAGCGCATCATCATTATCAATAATTTGAAGAATGATGCCTTCTTCGGTATCAATGACAGCCCCATCGCTTACAACCATATCTACATCCCCATTTTTCATAAGGAATGTCGCATTATCACTATTAATGACTGTACCATCTGTGACAGTCAAGCTACCACTATTATGAGCCATAAAACCAAATGCATCTGAATTGATTGTCGTGATTTGTCCTAACCCAGTAATACCTGTAAATTCTGGTATAGCTGCTTTTTCAACATCATATGTCTCATATTCATTGCCCATCCAATCAATAGCTGTTCCACCATTAGGTATTTGAACCAATGAATAAATATCCAATGGCTCTTCAAAATTAGAGGATGCATAGATAGCATCACCACCAGTAAGAATAGAACCATACGTTCCAACATTCATTGTGACGCCATAGAAGTACTCTTGTGCATCACCAATAATATATGTACCATAACCACTACCATAGTTCTCACTAAATGGATCATCGTTCTGACCATCACCAACGAGTGTTAAAGTAGAGTCTACAACAGTCAAAACCATCTCTGAGCCAGAATCTGTTGATAATACACCCCATTGGTTGGCTTTTGCATCAGTTCTGACAACCGTTGTTGTTGATAATTCGCCCATAAGGTTGGTTGTTCTCGCATTACCAGTAATACCAAGAACCCATGGTGGCGCAATCATATAGAACTGGTTAGCAGAATTCACATAACCTTCATAGAGGTCGCCACCAACCGATTCTATCGCAGAATCTGTCACCAACACATCCGAACCTGCATCTGCAAAGATATTAGGACGTCCGACACCTGATGTGAAAATATCCACATTGTCGAAAGTAACTTTCGCCTCATTGTAGATCGCAATAGCTGAACCAAGTCCTGAAAAGTCAGAGATATTCGTCTCTCCATTGGCATCCAGGCCATCACTCTTGCCATCTAAAGTTATGGTCGCATCTTTAAAGCTATACTCTGCCCCGTCAATAATAACAGCGCTGAAGTTCTCACTGTTACCAGTAATGCTAATACCTTCCGCTTCGCTATTGTCATATGACCCTCCAGCGATTGCTTCCTCTACAGATTTGTCGGCGACAATACCCGTTTCATCGATATATAAGGCCGATCTGAATTCTTCACCGCCTCTGGCATCAAAGCTACCCATGACCGTATCACTATAATCCTCGGTCAAAACCAATGCAACATCGCCAGTGTATGTACCAGCTTCAATGTCTTGTTCAACACCATCAACAACCAAAGACAAAAGATACCCCTCAGCCGCTACAACCGCTGCTCCCTCGCTGATTGTCAATTCTGATAATTCCGTCGTTGCAGTCACCTCATAAATTACTCCTGCAGCTATTTCCAAAGTCCTGTCTGATGCCATAACGTTGAATGATGCCATCATCAACACAAGAGCTATGAGTAATGCAAGTAGTCTGTTTCTATTATATCTCATCAGCAATTACCTCCCACTTACCCCTATTTATTTTTAGATTCTTTAACTTTACTTTGATTGTTATCCTTACCTTCTTCACTTTGAGCTTTAATAGAGACAACCAACTCAATGACGCCTTCAAGTGAATAATCAGTATCAGGTTCAATGACAACCTCACTGCCATCTACATATACAGCAAGGTTCCTACCTGGTGCTACTGAAATGGATGAAGTCGCATCAATTGTCAAGCTGGTAATCAATGAATAGTCTTCTACAATCCAATTTCCACCTTGAACAAGGTTGACATTGATATCATTGCCACCATTATAATAAGCCTGATTTCCAACATGACCAAGATAATAATACTCATCAATAGTAAAATAAGTATTTTGTTCGCCAAACTCATTAACATGAACAACTGAAGTTGCTGCAATATCTCCCGACAATGTTGCACCACTACCAATATTCACATTCAGTTGATCGGCAGCTTGCCCACCGTAATAACCAGTACCATTGTACAAATCACCCTTTAATACAACATCTGTAGCCATGAAATTATAGGTATTTTGTCCAACGCTTGAGACTTCCACCTCATAATCAATACCTGGATAACCTTCTGTCTCGCTAAAGGTAGTGTTAAAGGCCGGTGCATAATCACCTTCCATGCTCGCTCCAACAAGACTGTCATCATTATCAATCATTTGAAGAATAATGCCATCTTCAGTTCTAATCTTCGCTTGATCGCTTACAACGATGTCGACGTCTCCAGATTTCATAAGGAAGGTCGCATTGTCTGTGTTGACTTCCGTTCCATCTGTAATAGTCAATGAGCCACTGTTATGTGCCATGAATCCAAAAGCATCTGAATTGATAACCGTATTTTTTCCTTGTCCTTCAATACCTGTGAATACTGCCTCATCGGCTTGCTCGGCAATGGTTACTTCAACTTCATTTCCCATGAAATCTGTTTCATAAGTACCAGTTGGAATTTGTACTAATGGATAAATATCAAGTTCTTCATCAAAATTAGATGATGCATAAATGGCATCCCCACCAGTAAGTATTGAACCGTAGGTTCCCACATTCATTGTAACACCGTAAAAATATTCCTGAGCATCACCAATGATGTATGTTCCATAACCACTTCCATAATTCTCACTAAATGGATCTTCCTGATTATTTCCTTCCAAGGTCATCGTTGTATCAACTACAGTCAAAACCATATCTGATCCTGAATCCGTGGATAATACACCCCACTGATTTGCAATAGCTTCAGTGTTGACCACTGTCATAGTAGAACATGTCCCCATCAAGTTTGTCGTTCTCGCATTTCCAGTAATCCCCAAAACCCATGGTGGCGCTACCATGTAATACTGGTTAGCTGTATTGATATAATCATCATGCAACTCACCACCAATGGACGTAATTCTAGAATCTGTAACGAGAACATCCGACCCAGCGTCAGAAAACACAGCTGGCCTTGCAACACCTGATGTAAAGATATTGACATTGTCTAATGTAACAACGGCGTCATCGTATGCAGCAATTGCAGAACCCAGACCTGAAAAATCAGATACATTAGGCTCACCATTTCCATCTATCCCATCACCTTGTCCATCTAGATAGATCGATGCATTGGATATCTCATATTCAGCCCCTGTAATGATAATGCCATTAAAATTCTCACTTTCACCAGTAATGGACACACCGTCTGCAACAGCGCCACTTGTTCTTCCTCCGACCAAAGTTTCTGTTACAGAGCGGTCATAATTAATACCATTCTCATCCACATAGATGGCAGTTCGAAACTCTTCACCACCTCTACCACTGAAACTTCCAATAACTTCATCACTGTAATCTTCTGTTAATACAAGATCTATATATCCTTCATATACTCCTTCTTCTACAGCTTTCTCGACACCATTGACAACCATCGTCAATAAATATCCATCTGCGGCTACCACTGAGGCCCCGTCCTCAATTGTCAGACTGTTAAGATTCGTTGTCGTAGTGACAACATAAGATTCCCCCGCATCAACTACAAGTTCACGGCCAGCAGCTACAACTGTCAGTGATGATAGAATCATCATCATCGCCAGGACTAAAGCTACTACTTTTTTGTTGCTGTGCTTCATAGAAAAATACCTCCTTGAATGTGTTGCGGTCAAAGACCGCATATATTTCAACAGAGGCAACCCCCAAGCTGCCTCTGTCGGGTACCATTCTTTCCGTAATTCCCATGTTGCCCTTCTCACAAACAACATTTGAAGACAGCTTCTAATTTTATTTCTACCACTCTATGAAAAGAACGTTAAAAGTTAGTTACTTCTAGAAAATGTACAATCCAATGTAATCTATTGACGCTCTTGTCATTAATTGGCTAGATTGTATGTACGACTGCCATATCGTTCATAACTATATTATCTTGCCACACAATGGGTGTTTTAAGGTTATTTATTGTTTTTCAAAATCGCACTCGGTCAAACGGCCATCTCTTTAAGTTCATCAGATATGATGAGTTCCGCCTCAGTCGCTTCAATGACCTGTTCAACTGTATACTCAGGATTAACCTCCGTTAACACAAGGCCATCATTCGTGAATTTCATTACCGCCATCTCGGTGATAATCATGTCCACCTGCCCTTTGGCCGTCAGAGGCAGTGTACACTCTTTAAGAATCTTTGGTTTTCCTTTATTGGTGTGTGTCATTGCAATGATAACTGTTCTAGAACCAGTTACAAGGTCCATCGCACCACCCATACCCGGCACAAGCTTGCCCGGAATAATCCAGTTGGCCAAGTTCCCTTTTTGATCAACCTGCAGTGCTCCTAGTACTGTTACATCCACATGACCACCACGGATGAGCATGAATGAAAAAGCTGAGTCGAAATACATCCCGCCTTCTAGCAGTGTAACCGGCTGTCCGCCTGCATTGGTGATATTATGGTCATAATCCTCACCTTCAGGCTGTGGCCCTAGACCGATTAAACCATTTTCTGATTGTAGGAATATCTCAATATCTTCTGGTATATAATTAGCAACCATTGTCGGCAGCCCTATACCTAGATTTACCAAGTCCCCATCGTGAAGTTCTTTAGCGACGCGCTTCGCGATATATTCTTTCATCTATGCTTCCTCCTTCACAATGTAGTCAACCAGTACGTGCGGTGTCGCTATGGCTTCTGGGTTTAATGCTCCCACTGCCACCAACTCATCAGCGCCGACAATTACTGTGTCTGCAGCTGTTGCCATAATTGGGTTGAAGTTACGTGCTGTTGCACCATAAATGATATTTCCCATCTCATCCACCTGATTACCACGCAGTATTGCCAAGTCTGCCCTTAATGGCTCTTCAAGTAAATACTTTTTGCCTTGTACTTCAATGACTCTTTTGCCTTCTTCTACGGCTGTATCAAGTCCTGTCGGTGTCAGCACACCGCCCAGACCAGCACCACCTGAACGAATACGTTCAGCCAAGGTTCCCTGTGGGTTCAACTCGACCTCCATTGTCCCTTCGTTCATTTTCTTCCCAACAAGAGGATTAAGACCTATATGGGATGCATAGAGTTTTGTCACTTGACCTGTCTGTACAATTCTACCGAGTCCTTTGTCTTCCCATCCAGCATCTGATGTAATGGCTGTAATGTTCTGAATACCACTTTCACGGATGGCTTCAATCAACACTGTCGAAGCACCACAAGCCATAAAACCGCCAAACATGATGGTCATATCGTCTTTTAGCATTTCTTTGAATGCTTCTTTATCGATCACTTTATTTTTCATCTTGCTTACCTCACATTTTTTATAACAACTGCCGTCCCCATACCGCCACCGATACATAAGGAAGCAACACCATAGTCTACATCACGTTTCTTCATTTCATGAAGGAGTGTCACTGTAATTCTAGTACCACTAACACCAACAGGATGTCCCAAAGCAATAGCGCCACCATTAACATTTGTGCGCTCTTTTATCCAGTCTTCCGTAACACCATAGACCTCTGCAAGTTCTTTTACAACCCCAAGGGATTGAGAGGCAAATGCTTCATTCAATTCAATCAAGCCCATTTCTTTCAAGCTAAGATCTGCTGCTTTCAATGCATTTTGTACTGCCGGTGAAGGACCAAGCCCCATAATGCTAGGATCAACACCTCCTTGCCCTATGGAAACAATCTCCGCAAGTGGTGTAAGGTCGGCTTCTTTTACCATTTCTTCGGATGCAATCATAATAATTGCCGCACCATCGTTAATGCCTGATGCATTGCCGGCGGTTACTGTACCGTCTTTTTCAAAGGCCGTACGTAGCTTGCCTAAGGTCTCTTTTGTTGTACCCTCTCTTGGATATTCATCCGTCTCAAAAGTAACGATACCTTTTCTTGTCTTTATTTCATAAGGGACGATTTCTTCTGCGAATCTGCCTTCTTTGATAGCTGTTACAGCCCTTTGTTGTGACGTTGCCGCAAAATCATCTTGCATCTCACGGGTAATATCATACTTTCGGCTGATATTCTCAGCAGTGATACCCATATGATAGCCAGCAAAGCTATCTGTCAACGCATCATAAACCATATGATCTGTCATGGACATCTGTCCCATCTTGTTGCCACCTCTTACTGAACCTGGAACCAGATAAGGGGTACTACTCATATTCTCTACACCACCAGTAACAACCAAATTAGCCAAGCCTGCCTTTACATTGGCGTAACCATTCATCAAGGCTTTCATACCACTTCCGCAGACCATGTTAAGAGAATAACCTGGAACTGTATCAGGCAGTCCAGCATTGATCGCCACCTGCCTTCCAACACCTTGTCCTAAGCCAGCACTAAGTACATTACCAATAATCACTTCGTCCACATCTGATGGTTTTACTTTCGTTTCTGCTAAAATATGCTTTAGAACTGCCGACCCCATTGCTGCAGGAGTCTCATTCTTTAATGTACCTAAAAAACTGCCTATGGCCGTTCTTTTTGCTGCCACAATATATGCTTTGCTCATGCGTATCTCCTTTGCGTCAATAACATTTTTAGCTTGAATAACAAGCCTTTAATCTATATAGAAGGTCATCAAGGCAGTATATTCAAACTGCCTTGACGCCCTAATGTCACCTTAACCTTATAAATTAATCCCTGCAAAATACCCTTCACGTACTGCATATTCGACCGTACGTGGTGATACGGCATCACCTACGCCCCAGTACTCATCTGCAACTGTATAGAAAGCATCCGCCTCTTTTGCTTTTGCATGCATTCCGACTGCCAAAATCACACTATCAGCTTCAATAGATACGACCTTGTTATCTTTCTCATATGTCACAAGATTATTATCAATTGCTGTACATGCCGCGAAATTCACTTGTGTCAAATTCACTTCTTCATCCATCTCAGCCAGAATGTCACCTCTATGGGTAGTCGAAGCATCTGGTGCCATCTCTTCCTTCATTTCAAGAATAGTCACCTGCTTACCCTCTCTCGCCAAATGAAGTCCTGTCTCGCAACCAACTTGACCACCACCTATGACGACAATTTTTTCTCCCAGTGAACTTTCCATACCATAAGAAGCAGTTGCCAATACCGCTTTCTCAATGCCATCAATGTTCGGAATAATTGGTTTTGCACCTACCGCTGCAACCACCGCATCATAGCCTTTATCCATAAGCGTTTCTTGAGTCACCGCTGTATTAAGCACAACTTCTATCGGTGATTTATTCACTTGAGCAATAAGATAATCTCTGAATTTTGCCAAAGAGTATTTAAAGGCGACTTTTGTTGCAAATTTTAAAGTACCGCCAAGAGCGTCCGTCTTATCATAGATGGTTACTACATGGCCACGACTGCTGGCTGTTAATGCCGCCTGCATACCACCCGGTCCTCCACCGATCACTGCAACCTTTTTCACTTTCTCCACAGGTTGGATCATCTTATCCATGTGATGCATCATACCGATTGTCGGGTTGACTGAACACTGGAAAAAGTGACCATAGACAGCGCTGTCATGACAACGCATACACTTGATGCAAGGAACAACATCTTCACCATTGTCAGCCACAAACTTAGGGATCAGCTCTGGATCGGCAATCAATGCCCTGGACATGGCGACAAAGTCCGCTTTGCCAGTGGCAATAATCTCTTCTGCTTCATCTAAACTGCCTACACCGCCTATCGCTGTTACTAATGCACTGATTTTGTCAGATTGCTTATATGCTTCAGCTAAAAATACATTCGGTGTTGGTGGTAAAAAATCACACGGATGTGTACGACACATAAGATCCGGCGTCACCATTCCACAGCTGGCTTGAACAATGTCTGCGTATTGTTGGAATACCTCTGCGATTCGTATACCTTCGTCCAGATCAATGCCACCTTCTTTAAATTCCGTTGCCGACATTCGAATCTCTATGATCATGTTGTCGCCGACACGCTCTCTTATTGCTTCAAGTATCTCTACAATGTATCTCATACGGTTTTCAAAACTACCGCCATATTCATCTGTTCTTTTATTGGTTAAAGGGGACAAGAATTGTGCAATTGGAATACTGTGACCAAAATGCAACAAAAGACCGTCATATCCCAGTTCCATCAATTTCTCAGCTGCGTGTGCATAACCTTCTTTATAGCGCATCATCTCGCTAACAGGAATTTCTCTACCAGGTGTCATACCATCCATCAGTAAGCCACCTTCTGACGGCACATACCCATCTTCAAATATACCAATCAATTCCATCGATGCTTTTGCACCATAAAAATGAATTCGTTCTGCTAATTCTGCTAACGGATGCATGGCATTATATTTATAAATATCCCATGCCGCATGCTCACCATCATCTTGCACCGGTAATAATTTGACACCTGCACAGACAACCATGCCTGCACCGGCTCTTGCACGCTGTACAAAGAAATTCATCACTGCTTCTTCCGGGTAATTCTGTCCATATGCAGCGGAGTGAAGCGTCACTGGCGCCGCAATCAAACGATTCTTCAGTAAATGTTTCCCGACTCTAATCGGGCTCATAAGATGTTCATATTTCTTTTGCATCATATACCTCTTAATCTCAACTCTCTGTCATAAGAACTAAGAGCAAGGATAGAGTAAACAAAGCAAGCAACTTGTGATGTTGATGTAATTGACATCACAAGCGCTATACCGACGGTGCCCCGTCCCTGCTCTTGTCACGTCAGGTCCCCCCCAGGACCTAACGATTTTATTAGTAACGATAATCGTCTCAAGATGCATATTTCCTGTCTCTTAGTAGAACGATCATCCCCTATGAAATGCATTAAACCTTCTATTTTACAGTTTATTCAACAATTGTTTCTACTTTTGCCTTAACACCGTAATCTCTGTCAGCGGCATTAGCATCCGGGATATTTCTCATAGATAAGATGGTCACGAAAGATACAACCAACAATCCGATTAAGACGTAGTATGCCATTGTCAGGTTGCCCATCTGATTAAAAGCACCCATAAACGTCAGTGCAAAGGCCATTGGAATCGCTTGAATTGTCATGATCCACTTATTTGCCGCCATGTACTGCTTACGGCCATACACATAAGATGTCACACATGGGTGCATTGTTGGCATACCACCTGTCATACAAGCCACACCAAATGCCCAGATAGCCATCAATGGTACATTACCTCCAACAGGCATAATTGCCAATGGAATAACGGCGAACAAGTAAAGGATATTAAGTACAAGCGAGGCTTTGATAGATCCAAGCTTATCATCGATCCATCCAAGTACGAAACTCATTGGAATACCTGAGAGTGCACCGATTGAAAGCCATACAAGTGCCTTGCTTACGAAAAGGTTAGGCACATCGTCTGGTGTACCGAGTGTGATATATCTAACTGCCATATAACCCATCATTGCAACAATGACAAATTGAAGGATACCGTAGGAGATGATCAGTTTCCAAGCTCTGCTTTCGCTAAGCAATTGCTTAACTGAGATAGGTTCAATAGCTTCATCTGAACTATCGGAAAGTGGTGCTGTAGCTGAACCATCTGGATACAAGCCAAGCTCCTCCGGTGTATCTTTAATACCAATTGCAGTAATGATAGCAACAACCAAGAGAATCGCTGCAATTAACAAATATGCGTTAAGTCCCATAGAACCTGTTAATGAAGTCAATACACCGATACCGACTACTGAAAACAAAGGGCTACCAGCTGTGATGATTCCAAGTACACGTCCTCTGTACTTGATGAACCAGTTAGCCGCAAGCATGAAACCACCCATCTGAAGTGGTGCTACAAGAACACGAATCATGAAAAGACTGACTGCGTAAATACCATAACTATCGCCTGAAAGTGCAATACCTGCGCATCCAACTGCCATAAGAATGATACTTGGTACAAGAATCTTCTTAACACCAAATTTGACAAATGCCGCACCGATAATCAGATATAGTGCGATAACAACTACTGCACCGATTGTTACCGGATTGGTGATCTTAAGGTCATCCCATCCATAAGCTTGCTGTAAGAATGGTGTCAGCACATTAAGGTGGTCATTCTGGAGTCCTGAATAGAAGAACATATAGAATAAACCAAGGAACATGAAAACAATTGAGTAACCTGCAAATTTTGCATTCTTAAACATTGTGTACCCCCATATTTCTTGTTGATCATAACAAATCTCTTCCCCAGAAACATTGTCATGATCTTTATTGTTCGCACCAGCTAGCTAAGTGGCTAACTGGTGACAGTAACCATAACCAATTCTAAACTGTGCCCCTTATGCGAACTCCGAGTCAAGGAAATCTACTGCGTTATAAGCAGCCATACGACCACTGTTTACAGCAAAGCCCATGGTGTTACCAGGCATAAGGAAACAATAGCTGTCCCCGAAGATGTTACAAGCATCTGTACCGCAAGAGTAGAGTCCTGGAATTCTAAGTCCATTCGTATTAAGCACTTCCATTTTATCGCTGGTCTTGACCCCACCAAGACTACCGTAACCTGCTGGATAATGCTTCGCAGCATAGATTTTTCCACCTTTGAATGGCTTCATGTACTTCGCTTTCTTGAAGAACATATTGTCAGATGTTGTACATCCTTCGTTATACTCTTCAATAGTCGCTTTCAGGTTCTCAAGATCGATGCCTGTCTGCTCACATAAGTCTTCAAGACTATCAGCAACAAACACATTCTGTTGATGCTTTTGATCATCGTTGTGTAGCATACTCAGACCACTTGCTTCAACACCTTCACCACTGACATATGCCTGAATCTCTTTGTCCCACTTATCAACACTCTTAATGTTATGGTGTACTGTTACATAATCAAGACCTGTTTCTCGGTATTTCTCAATAATGCTATCATCCACCAATGTGAAAGCAACTCTTTCTCTTTGAAGGGCCACTGAATTACCTGTGAAAACGGTATTGTTCATGATCTCTTCGTTGATGAAACGGTTACCATCAAGGTTAACCATCAAGTTAGGCTGACGCATCGTCTCACTGATTGTCTTATAAACATCCGTTACCCCTGGTGTTGTATAAGTCAACTCCATTGTCGATTCTGTTTGGCCGGCTCCCACATCCCAAAGCATGTTAAGTCCTTCACCTTTTACACCCGGAATTCTGAATGAATGAAGGTCTTTCCCCCAGTCATAGCCAAGAATGTCATGAATCATCTTAGGATTATCACCAAAACCGCCTGTAGCAACGATCACTGCATTACACTCAGCTGTCACTGTCTCTCCGTCAGCTCCGATAATTTCTACACCGCAGATGTAGCCATCCTCATCTTTCAGGATCTTGTCCGCTTTAGTGTTATACATAATCTCAACACCAAGTTCCTCCGCTCTGTCAGTCAAAGCTTTGAACATATTAGATGCAGCTCTTTCTGCAGGCGCATTACTACCTTTTGTCTTAACGATATGCCATGTCTGTGTAGACTTTTCGAAGTATTTGTATGCCCCTAAGAACTCAACCCCAATACTTTCCATCCAATCAATTGTGTCACTGGACTGTTCGATATACTTTCTAACAAGTCTGGCATCAACACGCCAGTGTGTATAGTTCATCAGAAGATTAAAAGCATCCTCCTGAGTGAAATCAACCAATTGGGCTTTCTGGTACTTAGATTCCACTGCAAAGAATCCCATTCCCATATTTGCAGCTCCACCAGTTGTACTTCCCTTTTCAAGAACAATAACACTTGCGTCTTTTTCTGCAGCAGCGACAGCCGCTGTAATACCGGACGCACCGCCTCCAATTACAATTACATCTGCTTCAATAGTGGTACCCATGAACAATTCTCCTTTCTAATCGACCTCTTAGGCCGTTGTTGCCATATTATGATAAGAGCATCATCAACTTATGTTTTTGACACTATAGTCATATGATTTATTATCCCTTACGACGACGTTTTCTTTTACCGCCTTCTCCTTCGCCACCGGCTGATTGACCAAAACTACCCACTGGCACCGGCGTATCCGGTGTCTTAGGCTTTCTTGCCCCGGCCTTCACCACTGCCCCTTTCGGGCAGGCACCGATACAGACCAATGATTTTGAACAACTGCTATTATTGATTATGTGAATCATACCTTCACCACCAACAATGGCGTTAGATGAACAAACACTCACACATTTACCGCACCCATCACACAGGGATGGATCAATATGAACGGTAAAGGCACCTTTGCATACCAACGAAGAACACAACTTTCTCTTGATATGCTTGTCCCATTCATCTTCATATGTCTTAAGCAGATCCAAACAAATGGTCGACGCAGTTTTAGCCATATCACAGCTGACCCCAGCTTTTATTTGCATGAGCAGATCCATCATCAGCTCATAATCTTCGCTTTCGGCTTTGCCCTCGCTGATTTCCTTCATGATCTCATAGACTTGCCATGTGCCTTCTCTGCAAAGAACATCCTTGCCACATGAAGCAGATTTCGCCGTTGCCATGACTTCTTTACAATAATCCACTGGGCACTGGCCCTCTGCATCGGGATGCCACTGCTTAAAGAGATCGCCTTTCACTTCACAATTCATTCAGTAACCTCCTTCACAATCTTATAATGTGGGTCAACCCAATACTTAACTTTTTGAATATCAGTTCTTAGGTCACACTGAAGACACCTAAGGCTTTCATCACTGGCATCTTGACTATCCTTGAAATCATCCAACCGCTTCATGTATCCGAACATCTCGACCGAGCCAATGTTAGGCTCTAATGAGGGCCTTTCAAAAAGACACTCTTCCAATACACCATCACCACCAAGGTAGGCATCTATTTCAAAGGCTGCTTTCCTACCTGATGCAATCGCTTCTACGACTGATTTGGTGCCATACACCACATCACCGGCTGCGAATATGCCATCGCTACTTGTCATCATATTCTTGCCAACCTGAGCAAAGCTGTTTCTTACAAGCTCAAAGCCAATCTCAGGTGTCAAATCTGTCTGTTGACCAGTTGCAAAAACGATGGTATCCGTTGGCAAGGATTCCTGTGAACCTTCGATGATATCCAGTTCCAGTCCATTTGCAGTAAATCTAAAATCACTGATTTTAACAACTTCTAGACTTCTCACTTGCCCATCTGTTGCATTGAATTTCATGATACTTCTAGCGTTCAATACTTCGACGCCTTCTTCCAGGCCGCAGATTACTTCCTCATCATCTGCCAACATCATTTCTCGTTCTTCCATACATAGAAGTCTGACATTCTTGATGCCAAGTTTCTTAGCCGTTCTGGCGCAGTCAAAACCAACATTACCACCACCGTATACAGTGACAGTGTCACCAAGCTCCGGCAATGAACCTTCAATCGCCATTCGACAGAAGTCAACAGCGTCTATGGCGTTGCTCCAAGAAACATTAAACGCTGGTGGACGCTTACCTTTATTGGCTCCAATGGCCATAAGTACAGCATCAAACCCTTGTTCCTTAAGAGCATGTACATCAGTGATATTGCTGTTCGGTGTTACTTTGAACCCTTCTTCCTTAAGAATGCCCATCTCCTGCTCAACAATATCTTGAGGTAATCTGTACTTTGGTATGCCATAAGACAACATACCTCCAGCAGCCGGCTGTCTTTCAAAGACTTCCGCTTCATAGCCTTTTTTCGCGAGATAATAGGCCGCTGTCATACCTGCCGCACCACCACCGACAATGGCTACTCTCTTACCATTCTTCTCTTGACGTACTAAGTTGTTGCGCCATGATTCTTCCTTGTCATTTTCAACAGCGAATTTCTTGATTTCACGAATTGCGATTGGTTCGTTCAAATGGGTTCGTTTACAACCCGATTCACATACATGAGAACAAATATGACCCAAAGAATGCGGAAAAGTCAGCTTTTCACGGATGACCGAAACAGCATCACTGTATCGCCCTTCTTTTGTCAATCTTACATATAAAGGTATGTCAGTATGTGCAGGACAATCATTTTTACATGGCACTAAAGTCATATCCCTTGCACCTTCTTCTGGGAATATGCCTTTAATATCTTGAATAGCCCCTGTTGGACATACTTCTACACAGGCCCCACAGAATCGGCAATCCGTGTCAACCAACGGTTTGTCATCCTTAGTTCCAACGTAAGTCTCTCCATCTTTTTTATTCATGACGAGTGCGCCCACACCTCTGACCTCATCACAGACACGTACACATCTGCCACATTGAATACAGCGGTGCATTTCTTTTTTGATTAGTGCATCGGATTGACTGATTCTTGTATTCTCTTTGTCAATCTCACGCAGTCTCGAATGGGCAACCCCCATATACTGCATTAAAGCTTGTAATTCGCAGTTCAAATACTTATCACATGAAGTACAGTCTTTCGGATGACTGGCAAGCATCAGTTCCATTGCCGTCATCCTAAGCTTGGTGGCACCATCTGATTTGGTGGACACCACCATACCATCCTTGACAATTGTTTCACAAGATTGAACAACGCCCTCAATACCGTCAATCTCCACTGTACAAAGCTTACAGTTTCCAAGAGGTGTCAAGTCCGGATGATAGCAAAGATGCGGTATATAAATACCCGCATCCAAGGAAGCTTGAAGCAGGTTCTGACCTGCTTTTGCTTCTATTTTATGACCATCGATTTCTAATATGACTTTACTCATGAATGACTCCTAACCACTGTTTCTTGTGCTTGGTTATTCACTTTACCCTTAATGATGAATGTCAATACACAACCAACGGCTGCCATGACTGCTACCACAATAAATGCAGCTAGGTAACCACCACTGGCCGCATGAATTCTGGCTGCTAGTTGAGGTCCAATAAGACCTGCCAGACCATAAGCTATATAGAGAAATGCATAGTTGACTGCTAAGTTCTTCATCCCAAAGTTATCTGCACATACTGGCGAGAACATGGATGTAAAACCACCATAGCAAGAACTGATTGCCAAAAGTGCCACGATGAAGATCATGCCCGTTGTCTGTGACAAAATAATCAGACAAACAGCAATAATCGCAAAGAGCAACATCATAACGTTATATCTGCCCATTTTGTCTGAAACCAAACCAAATACCAAACGTCCAAGGGCATTGAAGACAGAGAACATACCAACCATAAAGGCCGCTTGAGCCGCTGTGTATTCAAGTACTTCCTGAAGCATTCCTGATGCGTGACCAGCGATCATAAGCCCGGCAGTTGCGCCTAATGTCAATGTCAATAGTAATGCGTAATAACGACCTGTCTTAACCATCTCCTGCCATGTATAATCCCTTACTGCTGGCGTCACAGTTTTTGCTGTTCCGGCTGCCTTTGCTACAGGCGCATAACCCTCTGGCACATTTTTGAGCATGATCGATGCCGGAATCATGACAACTGTAAATAAGGCCGCCAACAATCCAAAGACCGTCAACACTGAGTGAGTCTTCATGAAATAGGTCGCAATCGGTGCCCATAATATTGCCCCACTACCATAGGAGCATGCCAATAAGCCGGAAGCTAAGCCCGTCTTATCAGGAAAGAGGCTTGTTGCATAGGCCATCAACGTTGGATATAACATTGCTAGTCCTACACCAACCACAAGACCATAGAATATGTAAAGATACCCAATGCTTGTTGTGAACATCGTTGCCACAAGTCCTGCAACATATACTGCTATACCGATCTGAACGTAACGCTTCGTTCCTATTTTCTTTAGAAAGCTACTGAGAAAAACCGGCGCAATGGTTGATGTCATTACCTGTAGTGTAAATGTGATAGATATTGTTTTAAGGGCCCAATCAAAGTTTTCCATCAAGGGCTTTTGAAAAACACTCCATGCATAGCCGATACCTGAGCAAAGTGCTAACAGCATCGCTATGATCATATAGCGCCATCTTTTTTGTTCAAATGTCATGTTATCCTCCTACTGTGCCATCTCTATGATACCGGCAGCACCCATACCACCACCGATGCACATTGTAACAAGTCCGTATTTACCACCGGTCTTCGTTAAGTGATTCATGGCTTTTGATAGAAGAATTGCGCCTGTAGCACCCAGAGGATGTCCAAGGGCTAATGCACCACCATGAGGGTTGACTTTCGTTTTGTCCAATTTTAAAGTATCAATGGTTGCAATCGCCTGAGAAGCAAAAGCCTCATTTAACTCAATAACATCCATATCTTCTACGGACATGCCTGTTTTTGCCATGATTTTTTCAACGGCATTAATTGGCCCAAGTCCCATATAGGCAGGATCAAGACCGTCTACTGCAAAGGATACGAAGTTAGCGATTGGCTTGATACCTAATGACTGCGCTTTACTTTCAGACATTAGTACGACAAACCCGGCACCATCACTCATCTGAGATGATGTCGCTGCCGTTACAATGCCATCTTCTTTAAAGCAAGGTTTTAATGTGCCTAATTTCTCTAGGTTCGTACCTTTACGTACCCCTTCATCCTGATTAAGTACAACAGGATTACCTTCAGCATCCAAACCATTGACAGGGATGATTTCATCATCGAACCAGCCTTGTTCAATGGCTTCTGCTGCCTTCGCATGACTTTCAACAGCCATTTGCTCCATTTGTACTCTTGTTATGCCGTACTTTTCAGCCACATTTTCTGCTGTAATGCCCATTGGTACATAAGCTTCCGTTTCATTCAACAGCCATTTGTCCAAATATTCAGGTGATGATGACAAAACTGGAGCACTCATGGATTCAACCCCACCCGCAACAACAACGTCTTGAAGACCACTCATAATCATCGAAGCACCAATTGCAACCGTTTGAAGTCCTGATGAACAGAATCTATTCACCGTCTGGCCTGATACCTTATCAGGCAATCCGGCTCTTAACACAATATTTCTAGCAGGATTAAGACCCATCATTCCCTCAGGAATGGCACAACCAACAATAACATCATCAATCTCTGCCGGATCAAGCGCCGGTACTTTCTCTAAAACACCCTTTAGCACTTCCGCACCATAATCCACCGGATTGACTTCAGCCAAGGAACCTCTTCTGGCTCTACCGACTGCGGAACGCCCATAGGCGACAATGACACATTTTTCCATTTCTTTTGCTCCTTTATCTGGTTAAAATCACTTCATTAATTCAACTAATGACAAATTAACTGCTTTACACATTGATTAGAATTCTAAATGTGTGTTAGAATATCCTTTGATACGGTTATGACGCATTACGGTAACACAATGAGAGGGATAAGCGAATGAATCTGGAGACATTGCACTACTTCCAATATATTGCGAAATACAAGAACATCACCAAAGCCGCTAAGAACTTTTACATCAGCCAGTCCACATTAAGCCGCCATATCATGGCTCTTGAGAATGAACTAGACGTCAAACTGTTCGAGCGCAAGAATAAAAAAATCGAGCTGACCGATGCAGGTCGCATTCTATATAGGGACTCTGATCTCTTCATCAAACACATGGAGACGGTCATCAACAATGTCAAAATAGCTGACAAAGGCAATAACAGTGTCCTGAGAATCACTTCCCCTGGTAAAATCAAGAATATTCTACCGGTAGCACTTCATGAAATCAGAAAAGATTATCCGGATGTTGAACTGGTTGTTGAAGCCTATGACTTCAATGAAATCCCATCCGCCGTTCTATACGACATCTACAACATCGGCTTCACCTTTGCTTTCGCCACATCTAATTTCGAAGAACTAGAGTGCGTTTCACTTGGTACTGAGGAATTTTGCCTTGCAGTCTCAAGTGATCTCTACGAGAATCCGACGATGGAGGATATTCCGACGATTGTCAAGGAAATGCCTATGATTATGCCAGAGTATATCGAACCACCTTTTATGAAACTGATCATTCACGACTTACAGACTTTGGCAGGTGTCAAGCATATACAAACAAATTATGTGAATACTTCAGATTCTGTCTTACTTGAAGCCTCACTTGGCCTTGGTTACGGTATTGTTCCACTATCCTTGTCCAAAGCAAAGTCTGGTCGTGAAAATATTAGTTACATTCAGATTGACGATTTTGCTCCAAAAGCCACCATCGTCATGCTTTATAAGAAGGAAAATCTTTCAGATCTCATGAAGTCTTTCATCGATGCTGTTGTCAACCTTTGTGCTGATGGCAACTGCACCATTGAATAGCCTTTTTAAACCTATCTGGATAGCCATCTGCTTAGCTCAACATGTTACATAACAGTATGGAGTGAAGTTTTTCCTCCATACTGGCACTTCTTGAAGTCAGGACAATCGGTACATCTGCACCGACAAGGCATCCGGCAAGGATGTTCTCACTGTCCCCATTCCAGATCTTACTCATCACATTACCAGTGACCATTTGTGGCACCAACAGCATATCCACATCCCCAGCATAAGGTGATTCATAACCTTTTATCTCTGCAGATTCTTTACTTGTTGCCAAGTCATAAGAGATTGGACCAACAACCACAGCTTCGCCAAATCCGCCAGCTTCAGCCATATCTTGAAGTGCCTTGGCATCTACTGTCTCAGGCATTTTTTCACTGACTGTCTCAACAGCACATAAGGCACCAACGACTGGTTTTTCAATACCTAATTTTTGCAAAGCTTCTATACCCACACCAACAATCTTTTTCTTATCCTCAAGGGTTGGATATGGAATGACGGCACAGTCACTCATGGCTAAGAGCTTGTGGTAGCCTTTAATCTGCATCAATCCAAAGTGGGTGATGAAACCTTTCTTATTGAGTCCTGTTTGTTTATTCAAAATCGGCTTAAGAAGATCTCTGGTTTCCATCTTGCCTTTTATGATAAAATCCCCTTTATTCTTATGAATCAATTCAACCGCTATGGCCGATGGATTTTGATCTGCAGGACAGTTAACTACCTCATGAGGGTGATTAGCAAAACCAAGCTTCTCGATTGTTGCTTTAACAGCTTCTTCCTCAGCAATCAGCACTGGATAGGCAAAACCTCTTTCTTGAGCCAAGAATACCGCTTCAAGAGCGTGTTCATCATTTGCACCGGCGACAAGAGCTCTTTTAGGCTCAGCGGTTCCGTCCAGGCATTTTGCAATTAACGCTTCATAGTTTGCATACATTGCTGCCACCTACAATCTTTGAAGACCAAGAATCTGTCTTGCTTCATCTGGTGTTGCTACTTCCTTACCAAACTCCTTGATAACGCGTGCAGCACGTTCAACAAGCATTGTATTTGAAGCAAGTACCCCTTTGCTATAATATACATTGTCTTCTAGGCCTACACGGATATGTCCCCCGAGAGCTAAAGTCGTATACATGATTGGCATGTGCTGTCTTCCAAGACCAAAAGCTGACCATGTGGCACCTTCCGGCAACATTTCATGAAGGAATTCAAGGTTTTTGACTGTCGCTTCCATACCGCCAAGAACGCCAAGAACGAACTGATAATGACATGGAGATTCCAACACGCCTTGTTTGACGTAATACTTAACAACGTTCATAAATCCTGAATCAAAGATTTCAAGTTCTGGCTTAACACCAACTTCTTTCATCTTGTTACCAAGTGGTTCAAGGAACTGTGGCGCGTTATCAAAAATACCAAAAGGCATCCAGTTGAAAGAACCGGCATCAAAGGATGCAAGCTCAGGTTTAACATACTCAAGGTGAGCCATTCTTTCTTCGTATCCCGCACGATTATCCCCTGAAGTTGTACAGTTGATTACCACATCACAGTCAGGTTTGGCTTTGATCAGTTCAATGGTCTTCTTAAACTTTTCCTTGTCCATTGTTCCATGGCCGTTTTCATCTCTCATATGAAGATGGACTACTGCGGCACCTGCTTGCCAGCATTTGTATGCATCTTCGGCAATCTCTTCTGGTGTCAATGGAATGTTAGGGTTCATTTCTTTAGGTGTCATCGCCCCTGTCAGGGCTGCTGTAATGATTACTTTATTCTCAAGTGCCATGATTTATTTCCTCCAGGTTATGCCATAATTAGGCAAGATAGTTAGGGTTATTAATGATTTCTTCTATAGAGCTGTAGCCTTTTGGATAGACATTATATGGATGAACCTCTTCTTCACCATTAAGAACACGAAGTCCTCCGGCTGCTAAAGCCTCCATCTCTCTTTCGCCTGGGATGACGGTTACAGGTGCAATAAATTTCACCATCTCCTCAATCCAGCCAGTTAAAAGGTCACTGTGTGCGATACCACCGGTAATGATAATCTGATCCACCTGACCGCACCTAGTGACTGCAAGTGATCCGATGCTTTTTGCGACGTTATAGGCCATAGATTTGAGAATAAGTTCAGCATTCTCATCGCCTCCATCGATCATCTTGATAATATCTCTTACGTCCTGTGTGCCAAAGTGAGCTGCCAGTCCCGCTTTACCGCACAGGTACATTCTTACATCCTGAAGACTTTTACCAGCTTCAAACTGCTCATAGCAGTAGTTCGCCATATATCGTGTTGGAATCGCACCGGCTCTCTGTGGAGACATAGGTCCTTCATCGTCGTAAACCCAGTCTGAAATACGGCCATGGTCATGGAAGCCAAGGGTAATACCGCCTCCAAGTTGTACGATTACCAGATTCAAATCTTTGTAGTTCTTCCCAATGGAATCTGCATAGTCAATGCCTGCCATCTTCGTATTCAATAGATGGGCAATTGGCATGTTGGTAATCTCTGGAATACCTGTGATCTTAGCTATGTCATCTGCAGAATCAACACAAGTCGGGTCGTAAATTATGACTGGTACATCCAAGCCTTCTACCAATTTATTGGCAATAAGGCAAGACAATGTTGAAGCGTGTTGCGCCTCTGGCGCATAGGTTACGGAAGCGATCATCAACTCATTAACTTCATAAGCGCCATCATATGGTACGGATGGAATCGTTCCTGCTCTGGATACGACCATATCAAATGATGCCGGATCCAAATTATTTTCCTGAAGAAAATCCCTAACCTGCCCGGTTCTCAGTTCCAATTGATCCAGAGTCTTTGGCATTTCCTTCAATTGTTGCGCTGTAACATCCAGCGAAACTTTACTGATCATAGTATTATCTTCAAAGTAGGCCACTTTTGTGGAAGTGGAACCACAGTTAATGGTAAAAATTTTCTTCATTCCGTTCACCTTTTTCTGAGTATATTCATGTTGCAGGTGGTTGTCATACCAATGACATCCCTTGTTTCTCAATCGACGACAAATCATGTATTTGCTCTCTCCCTTAATAATAGAATTATCATTATTATTGGCGTCTGAGCAAAGAATACATGATTTGTCGTTCTGGCATTAAGCCTGATTAAGAAATTACTTTATTATCTGATTTTACCAACAAGTGGTGGATCGATCTTACCTTCAAGACCAAGGTACTCGATCATGGAAAGAAGTTCAGAGTGAAGTTCGTCAGCACAGAACATACCGAACATCTCAGTACCAAATGCCATATCAAGGTCATCAGAGATACGCTTCTTCCAGTTTCTTCTTACAAGCTGTGAAGTAAGTCTTCTTGCGATTCTGTTTTGAGCCATGAGCATATCAACGATTTCTTCAGTACGCTCTTCAAGCTTCTCACGAGGCACAACTTCTGACACAAGACCAAGACGTACAAGGTCTTCGCCGTTCATCTTGTCACCAGTCATAAGGTACCATGCTGCGAATCTAGCAGGCATAAGCTCGAAGAAACAGCTGTGGATTCCATCACCAGGCACGTTGTTAGTTCCTGGAAGCATGTGTGGGTCAAGTACTGTGATATCATCTGCTGCAATAGCAAGGTCACACATAAGAGCAAGCTCAGTGTGTCCACCTGAACCACTAAGAACACCAAGTGTAGGTACTTCAACGTCTTGAATCATAGTGATGATCATACGACGTCCGTCTACGAACATGTGGTTGTATCTTGTTTCACCTGCGTTGTCACCTTCTGGTGCCCATGAAGCAGCTTCAAAGTCTGTTACCCAGATGTTACCAGTACCTGTGAATGTGATCATCTCTGTATCACGGTCAGTACCGAGCATTCTCCACATCTTACCGATAGCGTCATGCATTTCCATAGACCAAATCAGTGGTCCGCCTTGGCAGTGCATACGTACTGTTGTCGCACCATCTTCACGACGTGTGATCACGAAGTGCTCTTTGAACATCTCTTGGATTTCTTCGAAAGTAGGCCATTTAACATAACCGGCATTTGTAACTCTTTGTTCTAACATTTTTTGTTTCCTCCTAGAAAAAAATATGATTGACTTGAACAGCGTTATTTTTCATGTATCGCGAAACTGTCGTCTGCAGGATGAGGTATCCCGATACAATCCTCCTCTCGGCGTCGTTTAAAAAGAGAAAGTGTCTCTTCTAAAATAAACACCGCTGAAACATCGACAATTTTTTAACCATATTCACCTTTGTCGAAGCAACAACGACACGCACAAGCTGTTAATGTAGATTATAGTAATTGAGTCGTGAATCGTAAAATTCATAATCTGCATAACCAATTATCCAATTCCACTTCATAGACTGGATAATTTTGCTATAATAATGGAGACTTTGAAACATATTATAAAAGAAAGTGGTGCAAAAATGACAAACGTAGCAAACAAAGAACAAGGAATGCTTGCTATTGAAAGTAAGAATATTTTCACAATCTTGAAGAAATGGTTATACGAAGAACAGGATATCGTTTTTAGAGAATTGGTATCCAACGCTACGGATGCCATCGAGAAATTAGCAAAGCTCCACGAAGCAGATAACACCATTCCAGTGAAAGAAGGTAAGATTACTGTCAAGCTGGATGTTGATAATAAGCAACTGATCATCAGCGATAACGGCATAGGCATGACTTCTGAAGAAGTGCATAAATATATCAATCAGATTGCCTTCTCCGGTGCTGAAGATTTTGTTAACAATAATAATGATGCCGGCATTGATACCATCATCGGACACTTCGGTGTCGGATTCTATTCCTCTTTCATGCTGGCCGATCACGTTGCTCTTGAAACAAAGTCTTATAAAACAGGTGCTGAAGCAGTCCGTTGGGATTGTACTTCTGATATGGCCTATCAAATGGTCACCGGTGAGAGAAAAGAAACCGGTACAGATGTGATTCTCTACTTGAATGAAGGATGTCCATACCTAGATAAACCCGAGTCCGTCAGAGACATCATCAAGAAGTACTTTGTCTTCTCAAGAACAGCTGTTTATTTTGAAGGACCTGAGGGCGAATCTGAATTGCTGAACAACCCTAATCCAGTTTGGCGACATACTGAGGATCAATTAACGAAAGAGAATATGAATGTCTTCTATAAAGATTTCTTTGATGATGTTTCTGATCCGCTTTTCTGGATTCAATTTGAAAGCATTGATATTGGTGTGAGAGGTGTTCTCTTCTTTAGAGATACTAAGAACGGCACGGAAGAACTTGATGGTACCATAAAGGTATATAACCGTGGCGTTTATGTTGGTGACAACATCAAGTCCATGATCCCTAAGTTTGTCAATCTTCAAAGTGGAATCATCGAATGTGATAATCTCCCTCTGGTTGTTTCAAGATCTCAGATTCGTGACGAAACCGACAGGGATGAAATGCTTGGTCTTATCTACGAATGTCTTTCACAGGAAGTGACGATCGCCTTTAATAATATGTTCGTCAATGACCGACCAATGTATGAGACAAACTGGCCTAACTTGAATGCCTTTGTAAAGTATGCTGTGTTACAGGACAAGGTCTTTGCCTCTGTTATGACAAAGAAAATCATCTTCAAAGACACCGATGGTGCTTACCAAACCATCCCTGAGTATGTTGATAATGTTGCTGCTGTTAAGCATCCCGAGACCATTTACTATGCTTCTGATGCCACCGAGCAAGCACATTATATAGAGATCTTTAAGAAGTGTGGATTGACAGCGTTATTGTTCGATCACGTTATTGACCAACCATTCATGAGAAAGTACGAAACGGTTCGTCCTAACCTTAAATTCGTGCGTATCGATTCCAATATTGAATCGTTGTTCGAAGGGTACCTGAAAGATGGTGATGAAGGTCGTGTTGAGGCATTAACAGAGCGATTCCATTCTGTATTGGGTGATCGTTTGGACAATATGACACTTAAGGTTACAAACCTTAAGCAAGAAAGTATATCAACCCTGATCATCAATGACGAACAATCCAGACGTATGGCGGATATGCTTGAAATCTACGGCTTTATCAACCCTACCGACATGGCCGCTAAAAAGATGCAGGCCAAGAGCACGTTGCTCATCAACTTAAGCAATGATATTGTTCGTTATATTCTTACCTCTAGTGATAATATCGCTACTGGTATTGTGATCAACCAGCTGTTTGACTTAGCGCTTATGAGTCAGCAAGCCCTTAAGCCTGAAGATGTAGAAGGCTTCATCAACAGAAGTGAGGCCATCTTGGCCAAATCTTTATTGAATCAATGATCTGGTAGCTCTAAGATTTGATATGAGTTGGACTTTATAGCATATAATGAAACTTAATTATCAGGGCTGATCCCCTTGATGCTACTGGAATTGATATACATATTTATCTCCTAATGAAAAAGAACGTCTTGTGTCTGAGTTGCAGCCCTCAGTAAGACGTTCTTTTTGTGTTGTTAGTTATTAAAGGTCGTTGTGTTTAGGTCGTTACCAGAGGTGGGGATATTCATACGAAGCCTCAGACAGGTCTGCTTTGCAGCCCAACTCGTTTCGTACGAACACCCCCACCTCTGGTAACTCGGTTTCGATTAGATAAAAAAGATGAATATGCTAATTTACGCACCATTCACTTAATCCATGATTATCGTTTTTGTTTAATATAATATTCGTAACATTCGCAAACTAATTATGATTTATAATGATTAAAAATTCACTTCAGATACTGCTTCTAGGAATGGTGTGTATCTTTGATCCCCCGTGGTAGTTATGACTTCTGCTAGGAAAGTCGCTACACCTTCACGTTCTATATTGGCTGTGCCATAATGGTTGGCACCTATTCGTTTGAAGGCAATTTTTAGTATTGTTGATATTGGTGCAAAGAGGATATCATTGAAGGTTTCGCCCTCGTAGGATGATTTTAATCCCTTATATGTTTCCAGTAAGCTTAAGGTCAAATCCATGGACCAAGGCGACTTCTCTGTTGCATAGAACGCCGTCAGCAGTTTAATCAAATGCATCCATAGTGCTTGATTTTTCTTTTGGTCTTCTCTATTAATCACATGGTCTGTCTCCACAATATGGTGATAGATATTGCCTTGATTAACGGCACTTTTGTACTCCTTATCAAGGGCTTCTTGATTCAATGTAGGGTATTTGTCGTATGACGAACGTAAGGATCCTTTTCTATAAGCTTCAAGGCTCATACCTGGAAATCCTATGGCATTCTTTTCTCCATATAACTTCCTTTGCTCCTCTATTGAAATTCTTAGTTCTTCACCTACTAGTATTGCTATTCTATCTCTGTCAAAATAAACCATTCTTTGATTCGCACTTAACTTAGACAGTATAATCTTCGTCCCAAGAAGGAATTGAGGTGCATCCTCTTTTCTGCATGCTTCAGCTGATAGCTCAAGGACTTCGCTATAGCTCATGCCTGTGACATCCATCCTAAAGACAAAGTTGTCCGCTTCCGTATAATAACGCTGTTCAAGTATAGGTTCACTGAAATAGCCCTTATCAATTACAGAGGATATTTCTTTATAGTCGTTGGCAATGAATAACTTACCGATGATGTTCAAGTCCTCTTTCATTCTATAGCCCAATTCACTCATGATTATCTCCAATCCAATATTGATACATTTTACCTATGTTGATTCAATCATACAATAAATAGATAGGGATATATAGGGACATGGCCTAATTGGTCTATGCAAATCATGCATTATCCATTCACAGATGCAACCAGACTAAGATAAATGCTTCATAATATCATAACAAAAAGGCAACGGTTCCATCGTCACCACTGCCTTTTATATCTAATCTATGATTCTGTCAACAACTGCTGAATGACCAACCTGTCACCTTTGCTTACAGGTTTCTTGTGTTTCACATGGTTAAAAATGACAGCAACAATCCAATCCACAGTTGCACCTCTCATATCGTCCGATATATGACCTGTCAATATCTCATCAATGATGTTCTTATACCGATCACTAACGGAAGTAAAGTAAGGTTTATTGACACTTTGACACATCGTATATAGCTTAGTACCTAGATTGTTCCGCTTTATAACATCTTCGTAAGTCACACTAAAGATTGAGATAATTTTTTCCTCAACCCTTGAATCACCTGTCGCTATAACATTGATCTTTTGAATGGTATCATTCCAACTCATATTAAACGCTTCCAAAATAAAAGCATCGTGAGACTCAAAATAGTTATAGATGGTCCCTACACCAATACCCAGTTCTTTTGCCATTTTCCTAACAGAACACTGTTCTATACCTTCCATCTCTATGATGGTAAGACCCTGTTTTACAATCATTTCTTTTGTAACAGCTTTTTTTCTCATTAAGCACCTCTACGCAGCTCTCGCATTGATGTCTTTTTCCAATTGTCCTTTGCTTCTGTAGCCATAGAACATGATCGTTGCAAGAATGAAGGTCAATCCATCAGCAACCAATTGCGCTGCCAAAATACCTGTGCCACCTACAAGCATCGGTAATAGGAATACGACAGGCAAGAAAAATAATCCTTGTCTGGCAACTGAAAGAATCAATGACTCCTTACCTCTTCCGATGGCTTGATAGAATATACCGATTGTGTTACTGATTGCCATCATGACAATAGCCATTGCGCTGAATCTAAGTCCAACAATCGCATAAGTCATCACTTGGGAAACCGGTCTGAAAGCCACAAGAATCTGTTTGCCGAATATGGACATCAATATCCCAGCAACAATGGCAAAGCCAATACCAACCATCATTGTATACCTAAGTGCTTCATTGATACGCCCGCTATTCTTTGCACCAAAATTATAGCCTACAACAGGTTGATAACCTTGGCCCAAACCAAAGACAACATAACTTGGTATCATGCTGATTCTAAAAACCAATCCGATTGCAGCCAGCAGATCGGCCCCTCCATAGCTGACAGCATTCTTATTCAGGTAAGCAATGGAGATGCTATATAGAGTCTGCCTTAAAAAAGTCGGTATACCTACCTTGGCAATCTCTGTATACATATCCTTGGAAGGCTTAAAGTACTTAAAAGACATTGGCATGACACTCTTACCTCTAAGGTAATAAGACAATAAAATAGCAAAACTGACCCCTTGTGATAAAGATGTCGCCATCGCTGCACCCTCAATTCCAAGATCGAATACAAAGATGAACAGCGGGTCAAGAAATACATTGAGTATAGAACCTGCTGCCATTCCTATCATGGATAGTTTAGCACTGCCTTCAGCCCTAAGCAGGTTATTCATGGCCATATTCCCCATGACAAAGGCGCTGCCCATAATGATGTACTTTCCATACCCTCTTGCCATTGGCATAATCTCTGCATCAGAACCAAAAAATGACAACAATGTATTCAGGTTGGCAAGCATCAAAATAATAAACAAGACGCCTGCAATCACCCCAGAAACCAATGTTACAATCGTCAGTTCCCTGGCATGGTCCATTCTCTTCATACCAAGCAGTCTAGACAAATAACTGCCTCCACCAATACCAAAAGCCAAGCCGAATGCTGTCACCAGCATGGTTATTGGTAAGACGACTTGTGTTGCACCAGTTGCATTAGTACCTAACCAAGCAACAAACATCGTATCCACAACATTATAGATGGCCATCACCATAAAACCTATGATTGCCGGTAATGCCATCTTGTTGATGGCTGTACTGATTTTTTCTTTTTCCAATAAATAAAGTCTTTTATCGTCCATAAATGCCTCTCAATGAAATAAATTCTTAAATATGTATGTTCCTCAAAGTGAACAGTGTTCACTTATTATATATGAACACTGTTCACTTTGTCAACTTCTTCAATATTTTCAATATGCGCATAGTCACCTTATGCAAATAGCGCATTATACAATCCTTCAATTTCTTATTATAATATACACATAGCCTATTAAGCTCTATACCACACAAGAAAGCCCCTTGCCAGATATCTGATTGTATCTGACAAGGGGCTTTCAAACAATAGCTTATAAAATCAATTAGTAATTCTTATCAGCGTAGCCTACCCAGCCACCTTCTTTGACAAGGGTCTTGTCAAATTCACCGACTGTATAATCAATAGACTCTGAAGTGCCATCAGCAGTGAAGATCAGCTTATCGCCGTCAACGTCCACTTCAAGTTCGACTTCTTTTCCACTGTACTTTGTGAACAAATCATCGATGGTTTCTTTGGAAAGTTCTATTGCAAACATACCGCAGTTGTACATATTTTGTCTGAAGATTCTTGCGAAGTTCTCAGCCACGACAACATAGATGCCATTGACTTCAAGTGCCCATGGTGCATGTTCTCTGGATGAACCACAACCGAAGTTCTCTCTGGTAATGATTGCTGCTTTATCAGCAACATCTGCTGATGGGTTGAATCCGTCAAGAAGAAGGTCTTCAAGCAAATATGGTTTGAGGGCTTCTTTCGTAATCTCCGTCAGATATTTAGCCGGGATGATCTCGTCTGTATTAATATCGCTTCTGTCAAGAAACAGTACTTTTCCTTTGAATGTTTTCATCGTCTTCCTCCCTTACTTCGCATACAGCGGTGAATTAACAATTTTGCCTTCGATGGCTGTTGCGGCAGCTGTTGCTGGGCTCATCAAATGAACCGTACCGCCTTTACCCATACGTCCGCTAAAGTTACGGTTGGTTGTTGAAGCGCAGACTTCTCCATCAGCCAATACGCCGTTACTCATACCAAGACATGCACCACAAGTAGGGTTTGTCACACAGAAACCAGCATCCTGGAAGATCTCAATGATCCCTTCTTTAAGAGCCATTGAATAGATTGCTGGCGTCGCTGGGCTGACCACTCCACGAACCTCGTCGCTGATCTTCTTACCTTTAAGAACGGCGGCTGCCACTCTAAGGTCTTCTATACGTCCATTGGTACAACTTCCAATATAGATCTGATTAACAGGTGTACCTGTCATTTCTTCTACAGTCTTAACTTGGTCAGGCTTATAACCGAATGTCACCATAGGCTCAAGTTCAGAGACATCAATTGTAAGCACACGCTCATATTCTGCATCTTCATCAGAGCGCCATTGGCTGTATTCTGCCAAAGCTGCCTCTTTTGAGTCAAACTCATCCTTAATGAATGGCCACAAATATTCCACTGTCGTCATATCCGGATAACAGACACCACTTGTACCACCAGCTTCAATCGCCATGTTACAAAGGGTCATTCTTGATTCCATGGACATAGCATCAACAACAGAACCAGTGAATTCGATAACCATATTGGTTGCACCGTTCACTGTCAACTCTTTGATGACTTTAAGAATAATGTCTTTCGCGTATACACCTTCTTTAAGTTCGCCTTCAACTACCACCTTAAGGGTTTTAGGGAAATGAAAAGCACAAACACCTTTAAGAATACCAACCTCAAGGTCAGTTGTTCCAACCCCCGCTGCAAAAGCACCGAATGCGCCATGTGTACAGGTATGGGAGTCACCCATTATAATGGTGAAACCAGGTCTAACAAAACCTTTTTCCGGGAAGATGGCATGGCAGACACCGTTACGTCCTACGTCAAAAAAGTCTTTGATACCATTGCGCTTAGCCCAGTCTCTAATAATCTTTCCTTGCTCTGCTGTCTTTGAATCTTTTGCAGGCGTTACGTGGTCAATGACCGCTTTGATCTTAGTAGGATCAAAAACTCTGTCCATCCCTCTTGCCATAAGGTCAGTGATGGCGATTGGTGTCGTAATTTCGTGACAGAACACTCTGTCAAGCTTTAACACATGTGTATCCGGAAATGGCATTTCCACACGGTGTGCATCAAAAATCTTTTCCGCTAATGTTTTTCCCATTGCTTTTCCTCTTTCTATATCATCCTTAGTTAAGGCGCAGTGCACCATTGTCATCCATTATAGCATAGGGCCTGATATAATTGTAATGAATGATTTTTATAAGTTATATAACTATCGTTTATATAGCTCTGCCCTTTCCCATAGAACATCAAACTAAGAACAAGTTTCATAAGCATCACTGCTTTTTGATAACCATTTTCAAAACCGCACTTATCTTGCGCTTGATTTTATTACTAACTAGTATTATTATTGACCCATGAAGAAAAACACTTACAGCAACGAAGACTATCTTAATTTAAAAATGATTATCGGGTTAACCAGATCCACCCAACGGATACGTAAGCGAGATGCCGACTTCTTAAGACTACATCATCTTACTTTACCACAATTCGGTGTACTGGAATCCTTGTACCACCTTGGTGATATGCGCATCTGTGAAATTGTTAAGAAGACGTTATCTACCGGTGGTAATATGACCGTTGTTATCAACAACCTCATCAAAGAGGATTTGATACGCAGGTACAAAGATCCCGAGGATCAAAGAGCTTACATCATCCAATTAACGGAGACTGGCTATCAACTTATTGAAGAGATATTTCCAAAACATCTCGATAATGTAAGGGATGCTTTTTCTCACTTAAGCATTGATGAGAAAAAGCAATTGTCCTTTTTACTTAAGAAATTAAATCGACTTAACTGATTTTTTTATCTTCATAGTACTAATTAGTACTATTTGTACCTTTGAAAGGGGTGCTGCTTCATGAAACTTATCGACCACAACAAAATGGGTAGTTCCAATCTAGGTTGGCTTAGGAGCTTATTTCACTTTTCCTTTGCTGAATACTATAACCCAGAAAATATGAACTTTGGTGTTCTTAGGGTTATAAATGATGACCTTATTGATCCTGGAACAGGCTTTCCGAAACATCCACACAAGGATATGGAGATTATCTCTTATGTCATAGAAGGTGAACTCACACATGAGGACAGTATGGGTCATAAAAGAACCCTTGAACGAGGCATGGTTCAGTATATGAGTGCCGGTTCAGGTGTCTATCACAGTGAATACAATTACGGTGAGGACGTAGCAAGACTGCTACAGATATGGATTCTTCCATCTGAACGCTCACTTACACCGTCTTACGGCGACTACAACTTCGACTGGTCTTTACGAGAGAATCAATGGCTCCATATGGTTTCACCAGTCACTGGCTCAGCACCGGTGAAAATTCACCAAGATGCTAATATTTACAGTCTTTGGCTATCATCTGATCAATCTATAGACGTACCACTGACAGAGGGTAGACAAGGATACCTTGTACAAATCGAAGGCAGCAGTAAAATAAGCACCACAGATGAAAGCGGATTGTTACACACAAGAGATGCCGCAGAATTGTCACTACCAACACAACTACATGCAATTGAAAACAGTCACTTTCTTTTTATAGAAATGGCCCGATCCTAAATAAAATAACATTTTAATTCATAAAGGAGACTATACTATGAGCAAATTATTTGAAAACAGAAGATCCGTTAACTTTTTTGATACTAAAAAACCAGTGGATGATGCAACACTCAAGAACATCATCGAGCTAGCTGTCACTGCTCCATCAGCCTTTAATCTTCAGCCTTGGGATATTATTGTTGTGAAATCAGAAGAAGCAAAGAAAAAACTCTTTGACAACTCCCATCAGCAACCGAAAGTTCTTGAAGCACCAGTAACATTGATTGTCACCGGCAACAGAGATGGTTATAAAGACCATAACCCAATCTGGAAAGAACTTGAAAAAGTCATGGGTGACGGTGTAAAAGGCGCAATGGAAATGGCAGCCGGACTGTATGGCAGTTCAGAAGAACGTAAAGTCAAATTCGCAGAGAGCAACGCCGGCCTTCTTGCCATGTCCCTCATGTATGCAGCTAAAGAATTCGGTGTGGATTCACATCCAATGAGTGGTATAGATTTTGCAGGTATCAAAGAAGCCTTCAACATTCCAGAAGAAAGTGAAGTTGTCATGACCATAGGCCTAGGCTATCACGACACTTCCAAAGACCTTTACCCAAGAGGCTACAGACGAGGCTTTGAGGAAGTAGCAACTGTGGTATAAGGTGATTTATTGATCAACATATTAGATGTGAAAATAATAATGTCAATTAAGTTATAGCACATTTTATTTATCAGGATTAATTCGACATCGAGCATCCGATGGAAATAGGGTTCATCACGAAACGAGTTTGGCTGCAACGCAGACATGTCTGAGGCTTCGTATGAATCCTATTTTCATTGGATGCGACACCCCAACAAACCTCTAATCAATCAAATTGTACCAACAAGAAAGTGTCTTCGACACTTCAACTCCCCTGCCCCTCAATCATGAGGGGTTAGGTCTTTCTTTTTTTACTATTTTGTAGCACAATTGATGTATGAGCATACTTCAAGATATCTTTAGAGATCATTTCGAAGAAATGGAATACATCCTACATCCACGTCAAACCGTCATCGATAATGTCGACAAGATGATTAACTGTGGCGA